>CP097466.1:0-4800000 GCA_041874725.1 Duganella sp. BuS-21
ATGGAAAATTTTTGGCAGACCTGCTCCGCCCAGCTGGAGCTAGAGCTGACGCCGCAACAATTTAGTGCTTGGATCAAGCCGCTGATCCCCCTCGATTACGAGGCGGGCAAGCTGCGCGTGGCCGCGCCTAACCGTTTCAAGCTGGACTGGGTGAAGACCCAGTTCGCCAGCCGCATCACGGCGCTGGCCTGCCAGTACTGGGAACAGCCGACCGAAGTGCAGTTCGTGCTCGACCCGCGCCTGTCGATGCCGCGCAAGGCCACCACCACCGCACCGGTGCCGGACCACAATGGCGGCGCGCCGAGCAACAACGCGCGCATGGCCATGTCCGACCCGGTGCCGTCGGTGCCGGAAATGCCGGCTTCGGCCCCGCCACGTCGCGAGCAAAGCCGCATCAACACCGACCTGACCTTCGACAGCTTCGTCACCGGTAAGGCCAACCAGCTGGCGCGCGCCGCCGCCATCCAGGTGGCGAACAATCCGGGCGTGTCGTACAACCCGCTGTTCTTCTACGGCGGCGTGGGCCTGGGTAAGACCCACTTGATCCACGCCATCGGCAACCAGGTGATGGCCGACCAGCCCGGCGCCAAGATCCGCTACATCCACGCCGAACAGTACGTGCGCGACGTGGTGACCGCCTACCAGCGCAAGGGCTTCGACGACTTCAAGCATTACTACCACTCGCTGGACATGCTGTTGATCGATGATATTCAATTCTTCGGCGGCAAAAGCCGCACGCAGGAAGAATTCTTCTACGCATTTGAAGCGCTGATTGCGGCCAAGAAGCAGATCATCATCACCTCGGATACCTATCCGAAGGAAATCACCGGCATGGACGACCGCCTGATCTCGCGCTTCGACTCCGGCCTGACGGTGGCGATCGAGCCGCCGGAGCTGGAAATGCGCGTGGCGATTCTGTTGAAAAAAGCCAAGCAGGAAGGCGTGACCTTCTCCGACGACGTCGCCTTCTTCGTGGCCAAGCACCTGCGCTCCAACGTGCGCGAGCTGGAAGGCGCGCTGCGCAAGATCCTGGCGTACTCGCGCTTCCACGGCAAGGACATCACGATCGATATCGTGAAAGAAGCGCTGAAGGACTTGCTGTCGGTGCAGAACCGCCAGATTTCGGTGGAAAACATCCAGAAAACGGTGGCCGACTTCTTCAACATCAAAGTGGCAGACATGTACTCGAAGCGCCGGCCGGCCAACATCGCCCGCCCGCGCCAGATCGCCATGTACCTGGCCAAGGAATTGACGCAGAAGAGCCTGCCGGAGATCGGCGAACTGTTCGGCGGCCGCGACCACACCACCGTGCTGCACGCGGTGCGTAAGATTGCCCTGGACCGCACCAAAAATCCGGAATGCAACCACGAATTGCACGTATTGGAACAAACCTTGAAAGGCTAAGCATGCGCCGTCATTCCGGCGCATGCGGGGCGGTCCGCCGCTGCGGTCCAATACACACTCAGCATGGGTCCCCGCGTACGCGAGGACGACGGCACGGCAAGGCTAGCGGCGGGGCCATTTTGCCATTATGATTCAGGCAAACCTGTCCAGCTGCCCACAAGGCAAAAGTACTAAAAAATATCGTTAATTTTTACTGAGGATAATCTATGCAATTGGTCAAAACCACCCGAGATACGCTACTCCGGCCACTGCAGATCGTGAGCGGTATTGTCGAGCGTCGGCACACTATGCCGATTCTGGCCAATATCCTCATCCGCAAAGAGGGCGAGAGCGTATCCTTCCTGTCGACCGACACGGAAGTCCAGATCACCACCAACGCTGAAATCGGCTCCGGCGCCGACATCGCCGGCACCACCGTGGCCGCGCGCAAGCTGCTGGACATCCTGCGCGCGCTGCCGGAATCGGGCGACGTCACCATCACCCTGCAAAACAAGCGCCTGGCCGTTTCATCGGGCAAATCGCGCTTTGCGCTGCAAACCCTGGCCGCCGAGGAATTCCCGACCGTGCAGCAGGCCGACAGCTACAGCGCCACCGTGACCCTGCCGCAAAAAACCCTGAAGCACCTGTTCAACATGGTGCACTTCTCGATGGCCCAGCAGGACATCCGTTACTACCTGAACGGCCTGCTGCTGGTGCTGGATGGCAACAACGTGATCGCCGTGGCCACCGACGGCCACCGCCTGGCCTTCTGCCAGGTGGAAACCGAGCAAACCTTCGCGCGCCAGGAAGTCATCATCCCGCGCAAGACCATCATCGAACTGCAGCGCCTGCTGGAAGAAAACGACGAGCCGGTGCAGCTCGACATCGCCGCCAACCAGGTCAAGCTGACCTTTGCCGACATCGAACTGATTTCGAAGCTGGTGGAAGGCAAGTTCCCGGACTACACGCGCGTGATCCCGAAGGGCTACAAGAACGAATTCACCATCGGCCGCGATGAACTGCTGCGCTCGCTGCAACGCGCGGCCATCATGACCAGCGATAAATTCAAGGGCGTGCGCTGCATCATCACCCCAGGCAGCATGAAGATCAGCTCCACCAATGCCGACCAGGAAGAAGCGGTCGAGGAACTGGAAATCGACTACGGCGGCGACAGCGTCGACATCGGCTTCAACGTCACCTACCTGCTGGACGTGCTGAACAACCTGAAATGCGACCAGATCAACGTCGCGCTGGGCGACTCCAACTCGTCGGCGCTGATTTCGATCCCGGAAAACACCGACTTCAAATACGTCGTCATGCCGATGCGCATTTAACACCGTCGCACTCGCGCACGCGGGTGCCTATAGTCAGCATGGATTCCCGCTTGCGCGGGAATGACGTCCCGTAATACGTTATATTCAGAAAGCAGCACATGTCCGAAGAGAATGCAGTCCCCGTCCCAGCTCCAACCCCAGAGGTAAAGAACGAAGAATACGGCGCCTCCTCGATCCAGATCCTGGAAGGCCTGGAAGCCGTCCGCAAACGTCCCGGCATGTACATCGGCGACACCTCGGACGGCACCGGCCTGCACCACCTGGTGTTCGAAGTGCTGGACAACTCGATCGACGAATCGCTGGCCGGCCACTGCACAGAAATCCACGTGACCATCCACTCGGACAACTCGATCTCGATTACCGACAACGGCCGCGGCATCCCGGTCGGCCTGAAGATGGACGACAAGCACGAGCCGAAACGCTCGGCGGCCGAAATCGTGCTGACCGAACTGCACGCCGGCGGCAAGTTCGACCAGAACTCGTACAAGGTCTCGGGCGGCCTGCACGGCGTGGGCGTGTCCTGCGTGAACGCACTGTCCAAACTGCTGCGCGTGACCATCCGCCGCGACGGCAAAGTACACCAGATGGAATTCGTGCGCGGCGTGGCGCAGAACCGTGAACTGGAAACCCGCGACGGCGTGCTGGTCTCGCCGATCAAGGTCATCGGTGAAACCGAAAAGCGCGGCACCGACGTCCACTTCTGGGCCGACGAAACCATCTTCACCCACGTGGAATTCCACTACGAAATCCTGGCCAAGCGCATCCGCGAACTGTCGTTCCTGAATAACGGCGTCAAGATTAAACTGACCGACCAGCGCACCGGCAAGGAAGAACTGTTCGCGTTCGAAGGCGGCACGCGCGGCTTCGTCGAATACATCAACAAAGCCAAGACCGTGCTGCACCCGACCGTGTTCCAGGCCACCGGCGACCGCATGTCGGACCAGAACACCAACATCTCGGTCGACGTATCGATGCAGTGGAACGACGCCTACAACGAACAGGTGCTGTGCTTCACCAACAACATCCCGCAGCGCGACGGTGGCACCCACCTGACCGGCCTGCGCGCAGCGATGACCCGCGTCATCAACAAATACATCGACGAGCACGACTTCGCCAAAAAAGCCAAGGTCGAAATCTCCGGCGACGACATGCGCGAAGGCCTGACCTGCGTGCTATCGGTGAAAGTGCCCGAGCCGAAATTCTCGTCGCAGACCAAGGATAAGCTGGTGTCGTCCGAAGTACGCGGCCCGGTGGAAGAGATCGTCGCCAAGACGCTGTCGGACTACCTGCAGGAAAAACCGAACGACGCCAAAATCATCTGCGGCAAGATCGTCGAAGCGGCGCGCGCGCGCGAAGCGGCCCGCAAGGCGCGCGACCTGACCCGCCGCAAAGGCGTGATGGACGGCCTGGGCCTGTCCTCGAAACTGGCCGACTGCCAGGAACGCGACCCGGCGCTGTGCGAACTGTACATCGTCGAGGGTGACTCCGCAGGCGGCTCCGCCAAGCAGGGCCGCGACCGCAAGTTCCAGGCGATCCTGCCATTGCGCGGTAAAGTGCTGAACGTTGAAAAGGCACGCTTCGAAAAAATGCTGTCGTCGGAACAGATCACCACCCTGATCGCCACGCTGGGCACCTCGATCGGCCCGGACGAATTCAATGTTGAAAAGCTGCGCTACCACCGCATCATCATCATGACCGATGCGGACGTCGACGGCGCCCACATCCGCACCCTGCTGCTGACGCTGTTCTATCGCCAGATGCCTGAGCTGGTGGAACGCGGCCACATCTACATCGCCCAGCCGCCGCTGTACAAAGTGAAGGCCGGCCGCGACGAGCGCTACCTGAAGGACGATGCGGAAGAAGCCGGCTACATGATGAACGTCGCGCTGAGCAGCGCCGTGCTGACCCCGCGCGAAGGCGCCGATCCGATCCAGGGCGAAGCGCTGGGCGAGCTGGTGCGCAAGTTCAACCTGTCCAACGTCATCATGACGCGCTTGACGCGCGTGATCGACCGCGCCGCGCTGACCGCCATCATGACCGGCGTCACGCTGGACATGAGCACGCAGGAAGCGTCGGAAGCGTCGGCCCGCGCGCTGCAGGCCAACATCAACGACATCGCGGTGAAAGTCACGGTGCGTTCGGACGAGCTGAACGAACAACACCAGCTGCGCATCGAGCGTATGCACCACGGCAATATCAAAGTCAGCACCATCGACGCCGACTTCGTGGAAAGCGCCGACTACCGCGTGCTGGCCGAAGCCGCCGCCACCTTCACCGGCCTGATCGGCGAAGGCGCCTACGTGCGCCGCGGCGAAGGCGAGCGCACCAAGGAATCGGCCGTGGTCGACTTCCACCAGGCGATGCAGTGGCTGCGTGATGAGGCGGAACGTGTGGTGTCCAAACAGCGCTACAAAGGACTGGGCGAGATGAACCCGGACCAACTGTGGGAAACCACCATGGACCCAACCGTGCGCCGCTTGCTGAAGGTGCAGATCGAAGACGCGATTGCAGCGGACCAGATCTTCACCACGCTGATGGGCGACGATGTTGAGCCGCGCCGGGCGTTCATTGAGATGAATGCGCTGCGGGCGGGGAATATCGACGTTTAATAAACAACTTAGACACGAGACTGGATCGATTACCTATAAAGTTCCGGCCTTAGTAGTAACTAATGCAAAATGCCAGCCTAATCAGCTGGCATTTTTTATATTAAACAATGTTTCGAGGTAAGATAAGTTTACGCACCCCAGACTACTTGCATCGACAATTCGTCCTCGCATCTGCAGACCGAGACATCATAATAATGACATCGACCATCGCATACTACGATCAAAACTCAACTAGTTTTTTTAGCAGTACGATCAATATCGACATGTCTATCTTGCATAATCTGTTTTTATCCGTGCTACATCCCGGTGCGCAGATATTGGACGCTGGCTGTGGCTCCGGTAGAGATACCAAAGCATTTCTCGACAAGGGATACCGTGTTACCGCTTTCGACGCATCAGAAGAGCTCGTTCGTTTAGCCTCAGAACACACAAACATTGACGTTCAAGTACGCAGCTTTTTCGATGTGAAGGAGCAGTCAAGCTACGACGGAATTTGGGCTTGTGCCAGTTTATTACACGTTCCTCAATCAGAATTGCCGCAAGCACTGCAGGCTCTCTGGAGCGCTCTTAAACCCGGCGGAGCGTTCTATCTAAGCTTCAAGCTTGGGACAAGCGAGCGCGTACAAGATGGACGCCATTTCACCGATGTAGACGAGCCACAACTACGTGCATGGTTGAGTGTATTGGCGGATGTCGAGAGCATCGAATGCTGGCTGTCGGCAGACGCGCGTCCAGGCCGAACGGAACAATGGTTGAATGCCCTCGTCATCCGTGCGCATACGACAAAAGACAATCTCATCACAGGCGGTGATGATCCATTCTTACCTCATCTCAGCACAGCAATTAACCAAGCTTCAGATGTTGATCTGGCGGTCGCCTTCGTGAAGACGACGGGATTGCGCCTGTTACTTCCAGACCTGCATAGCGCACTCAAAGGCGACGACGAATTACAACGCCAACCCGCGCGTGTTCGCGTACTGACGAGCGACTATCTTGACGTCACGGATCCTGAAGCGCTTCGGCTGCTGATGCTGCTTCAAGCGCAAGGCGCACAAGTGAAAGTTTACGAATCCGCCGGTAGTAGTTTTCACCTCAAAGCCTACCTATTCGCTCAACACAACGGCGCCGATGGCCTAGTCGGCACTGCATTTATTGGCTCCAGCAATATCAGCAGACAAGCACTCACAAATGGTCTTGAATGGAACTACCGTATTGACTACCCTGGCGACGATGGTTTCCTTGAAGCTCGCTCGCGGTTTGAGGAGTTGTTCGTCAATCCTCGTAGCACCCCACTGACCGACGCGTGGATAGCTCAGTATGAAGCTCGCAGAGTGCCGCTGCCGATGGCGGTTGCGCCGGGAAGCTTGGAACAAGACCCGCCTCCGGTTCCGTCACCCGTACAAACCGAGGCGCTGTTCGCATTGCGGGAAACACGGGACGAGGGTTTCAGTCGGGGCCTGGTGGTACTGGCCACCGGGCTGGGTAAAACGTGGCTCGCCGCATTCGATGCGGCGCAGCTCGGAGCTCGACGCATACTGTTCGTTGCGCATCGCGAAGAGATCCTAAATCAAGCGGCAGAGACCTTCCTTAGAATTCGCCCCAATGCGCGAGTTGGTTTTTATGCAGGAAAAATACGTGACGTCGAGGTAGATGTATTATGCGCATCGGTCCAGACATTAGGCCGCGAAGTACATCTTGAACGATTCGCCCCAGATCATTTCGACTACATCGTCGTTGATGAGTTCCACCATGCCGCTGCGGTGACTTACCGTCGCCTGCTGGCATACTTCTCACCGCGATTCCTTCTCGGGCTGACAGCAACACCAGACCGTTCCGACCAATCCAATATCTTGTCGCTGTGCGACGATAACCTGGTATTCACGCGTAAGCTGTTCGATGGCATTAATTCCAAACTCTTGGTGCCTTTCCATTACTACGGCATTTTCGACAGCTCTGTGGACTATACTGAGATACCGTGGCGTAGTGGCCGATTCGATCCCGAGCAGTTGTCCAATAAATTAGCGACGCTGGCACGCGCTAAGCACGCGCTCGCTGAATGGCAGCGGCGCAAGCAAGCGCGTACCCTCGCGTTTTGTGTCTCCATCGCGCACGCCGAGTTCATGGCGTTCCAGTTTGACAAAGCCGGCGTCGCGTGTGCTGCGGTCTATGCAGGATCGAAATTAAGCCGCGCGGATGCGCTTGAACGATTGCGTGATGGCCGCTTGGCGATCATTTTTTCCGTTGATCTATTCAACGAGGGCGTCGACTTGCCAGCCATCGATACGGTGATGATGCTGCGGCCAACCGAGTCCAAGATATTATTCCTTCAGCAGCTAGGCCGAGGCTTACGTAAGAGCGACGGCAAGGCGCATTTGGTTGTACTCGATTTCATCGGCAATCATAAAAGCTTTTTGCACAAGCCCCAGGCCCTTTTCGAGATCGACTCCGGCTACAAGAAACTTGCAGACTTTGCGCGTAAAGTAGAAGCGAACAAACTATCGCTGCCAGAAGGCTGTTTCGTCAATTACGATTTGGAACTGATTGAGTTTCTTAAGTCGCTGGACAGCGATGGCATCAAAAACGAATACGCAGCTCTGCGAGACAGCTTTAGCAGACGGCCGACACTCGCGGAATTTTATCGATCCGGTGCCAGCATGCCGTCTATGCGGAAAGACTATGGTGACTGGTTCTCGCTGGTAGATGCGATGAGTGATCTTGATGTTGACGATCAACAGATCGCAAGAGCACATCAGGCATTCTTGCGTGAGTTGGAAACCACCGCCATGACGAAGAGCTTCAAAATGGTGCTGCTTGAAGCTTTTCAGGAGCTTGAAGGATGGGAATCTCAGCCAACCACAACAGCACTCGCAGACCGCTCGTGGCAAGTGTTGCAACGTCGGCGGGCGCTGCTCGGTGATTTACCTCAGGCCCAGCGCAACTTACAAGATGGTGCGAGTGAAGCCTGGCATCGTTACTGGTTGGACAACCCGATCAATGCGTGGGCCGGTGGCAATAGCTCTGCTGAAAAAAAAGCCTACTTCCGAGTCAAGAATGGCGAGTTCCACCCGACCTTTGAGCTGTCCTCCAGCAACACGACCACTTTCGGGTTGATGGTTCAAGAGCTTGTCGATTATAGGCTGGCAGCATATGAAATCAGGCGCACGAGTGCGGAAGTACCCGATAACGTGTTTCCCTTTAACCGCAACGCCAAAATCAACGTCGGAACCGAACTTCCCTATTTCCCGAATCTCAAGATCGCTTGTGGGCATTTCAAAACCGGGACCGCAGATGCGGAGGAATATCGAGTTCTGGGATCGGATTATGGCCAATTGGATGGGCAACGACACTTCATCGCGCGCGCATCCGGCAATTCCATGAACGGAGGGAAGCACCCTGTTCAGGATGGAGATTACCTTCTGCTTGAGCATGTTTCGCCAACCAATGCAGGGGCCATTACCGGTTCGATTATGGCAATAGAACGTCCAGACGAATACGGTGATGGCTTCCAATATCTGCTTCGCCATGTGGTGAAGGCTGCGGATGGTGGCTACGTTTTGCGAGCCACCAATCCGGACTACGAAGATATGCTGGCCACAGACGAAATGCATACGCTCGCTCGATTGAAAGCTGTGATTAGTCCGCTTGATCTGGCAGTGGGCCAGTCATTTTTACGTGAGGACATTGCGCCACTCTTCGGTGAAACCTACAGCATAGGCAATTGGAATGCGGGGCACGTGACGCTAACGAAGCAAAACGCCATAGTGCTCCTGGTCACCGTCAACAAGCAGGGAAAGGCTGTGGACCATCGATATCTCGATCACTGGATCGATGAAGGCACTTTCCACTGGCAGAGTCAAAACTCTAGTTCACCAAGTAATAAGAAAGGCAAGGACATCCTTGAGCACGAAGCAAACGGCGTGGGGATACATTTGTTCGTGCGAGAGTCCAAGCTTGAAAACGGTAAGGGGGCACCGTTCGTTTATCATGGGAAGGTTCAGTATCAAAGCCATACAGGCAGCAATCCTATGAGCGTGATCTTTAAACTTATGGAATGAGTGGAGCCGCTGCGGAACCCAGGAAGCCGCGCAATTTTTCCTCCAGCACTTCGCGGTCGTTAAGTTCGCACTCCCATACTACGTGAACCTGCCAGCCGGCTTGCGTTAGGGTCGCAAAGTTGCGTTCGTCACGTGTTTTATTGCCGTTGAGTTTTTCACTCCAGAACTCGACGCGGGATTTAGGCATCCACTACCGGCTGCAGTTGTCGTGACGATGCCAAAAGCAACCGTGGACGAAGATCACCTTTTTTCGCGAAGGGAACACAAGTCCAGGGAGTCTGGAAGATTGCACACATGCAGGCGATAGCGGTCGCCGGCGGCGAAGACCAACTTGCGCACGATGAGTTCCGGCTGGGTGTTCTTGCCACGCACGCGCGCCATGAGGGCGCTCCTCGTTGCCTGATCTATGAAATCGACCATCTCTTCCGAGCTCCGCTCCGAGTGACCATAGCAAGATCGCAGCTATCGCAGATTATTCAAGAGCGTATTGACAATAGACAAACCGGCTGCATTGAATGCTGTATAAAAATACAGTAAAATTGGCAAAGATCCTGTTCAGCCGCTGTTCTGAGACTGCTGTCTTGTTCTAGCGATCTGGATCGCTCGTATGGGTTCCCGCTTTCGCGGGAACGACGTGGGCTGGGCTGGTTGGTTGCGGTCATGCATTGCTTTATACTGCTGCAGTCCCGCCTGGCCAGCATCGCTCAACCGGGAGACTTTGCGCTAACAGATTCTCGAGTCTGGTTGGAGCCACACTGATTCAATCCGATCATATTCAAAACACCATGTACAAGCAGCCCCTCACCTCCGCGCGTCACGAAGAACACCTACTGCTTGCGCCGCGCGCTCTGGAGTCGATTGAGCTTTTCGCCGGCGCGGGCGGCTTGGCGTTGGGGTTCTCCAGCAAGAACGTGCAGCACCGCGCGGTGGTCGAGTGGAACACGCATGCGTGCAACACCATCCGCCACAACAAGCTGCACAAAGTGGAACCGATCAGCCATTGGCCGGATGTGACGGAAGGCGACGTCAAGAATTTCAAGTACGGCGCTTACGAGGGCATCGACCTGATCACCGGCGGGCCGCCTTGCCAGCCTTTCTCTATGGGCGGCAAGCATGGCGGCTTCCTGGACGAGCGGGACATGTTCCCGCAGGCGATACGCGCCGTGCGCGAGGCGCGGCCGCGCGCGTTTGTCTTTGAGAATGTGCAGGGCCTGACGCGCGTCGCCTTCGCCGATTACTTCGACTATATTCTGCTGCAGCTGGAGTTTCCTTCGCTGACCGCGAAGCCGAAGGAGCAATGGGGCGATCATCTGGCCCGTTTGCGGAAGTGGAAGCAGAAGCCTGGCACCGTCAGCGAGTATCGCGTGACGTTCAAGCTGGTGAATGCGGCGAACTACGGCGTCCCTCAAAAGCGCATGCGCGTGTTCTTTGTCGGCTTCCGCGCGGACCAGGACAAGCTGTGGCAAGCCCCCGACGAGACGCACAGCAACGATGCGCTGTTGCTCTCGCAATGGGGATCGGGCGACTACTGGGACCGGCATAAAGTGGCGGCTCGGCACCGCCCCTCCAAGCCCGATGGGATTGAGAACAAGATCCGCAAGCTGATCGATTCGGACTTCGGCAGCAACGTGCTCGCCTGGCGAACTGTTCGGGATGCCATTTGCGATCTGCCGGACCCGGAGCGCTTTCCGGGCAAGGTGCAGGCGCATCGCTTCCAGCCTGGCGCGCGCACGTATGTCGGCCACACCGGCAGTCCGATGGATGAGCCGGCGAAGGCGTTGAAGGCCGGCGACCATGGCGTGCCCGGCGGCGAGAACATGCTGCGGCGGGTGGATGGATCGGTACGCTATTTCACCGTGCGCGAGTCGGCCCGTATTCAGACTTTCCCCGATACGTTCCTGTTTGAGGGAACCTGGTCGGAAATCATGCGTCAGCTGGGCAACGCGGTGCCGGTACGGTTGGCGGCGGTTATCGCGGAAAGCGTTTGCGGTCAGCTAAGGGCTTAGACGGTTTACGCTTTCAAGGATTGATTTCTTCGCCGTGCGGGTAGTGCTTGGAGGTTTCATACAACACCATGCCGTAGCTAATGATGGCGCCCTTCCAACCACTGCCCAAGAAACTTACGATCACTTTCAGCAGCGATCTGGCGCGTCTGTCTTCGCCGCCGAGAACAATAGTGCGCTCCAGCGCTTCCGCAGGGATGTTGTAGCGGAAAACGTAAGGCAGTTGCTCCTTCATCGTCGAGACCACGTCTCTTAGCTTGATTGCTCCGCTCTCATCCGTTTTTAGCTCAATGGGATATTCATCGATGATCGGGTAGGCTTGGTCAAATGGTCCAGGCTTGGTGGTGTCGCGTTCCTTACCCGGATCTTTCGGACCGAATCCGCCGCCATTCCACATGTCTTGGTGTTCCTGCTTGAACATTGAGATGAGAATGTCCTCGTTTGCGGCTGTGCTCATGCTCTTATCGAGCAGTAGCGTTTTGTAGCCGATCAAGTCGAGGTCGATGCCTTTGCGGCCGGAAAGCTTGGTCAAGTGCTGGCCGAGTCGATCGCTGACGTTGTTGGCCTTGCCCACATACTTCGGAACACCTCCGTAATGAATCACGTACACTCCATGCTGGGAGTCGTTCTCCCGTTGATATTGCGCCAATTCCGATAGCGATTTTTTGTTAAGGATGGTTTCGTCCAAGCCCTCGAGCTTTTCTTTGAGCTGGAGAGAGACGGTTGTGAGGAAGTCGAAAACGTAGAGGGAATGCAATGAGGCCAGCCTTTCGTCCGTGGTGCGAAATGTGGAAATGCTGGGTTATGCTACCTCATCGTTCTGCGCCAAGGAAGTCTTCAAGACGACGAGAATGTTCCTAGCGTAGAGATAAGGGCGGCTCCACAGCTGGTCTTGTCGCCGTCATAGGCGACGGCCTTACCATTAATTTGATGTTTAAAGTTTCCCCTAACAATTACGCAGTTCTGGTGCCCCGTGATCGGACAGATACACTTGTCTCCGACTAGCGCAACCGGTTTGCCGCTGACGGTAAAGTGGGGCGCACCGCTCTCGAGAACTTTACCGCCATGGGAAGTGGGATCGCCGAGTCTTACTACATTTGGCATTTGAAGCTCCTGAAGTAAATAAACAAGTCATCGCACAGGGCGACGACGCAGGCTGGACGATATTTTTTCCCACAAAGCCAGTGCTTCAGCATCGGACAAACTGGAATTGACAGGCTCACCTGGTCGGCCAAGACCAGTATCAAGTTCTAACACCAGACTTGGCAGGTAAACATCGCTGTTACTAGCAAGAGACTCCCACATAAAGCCGTGTGCTTTGGTGCCATTTTCTTCCCGCACGCGCTGAAGCACCTCTTCTCCCGCTACGCCATTTATCGTGCGCGGGCCGACATGAAAATCGTGGAAGTTCAGTGGATGTTCTCGTTGTATAGGGCTATTTTCATGTCTCTGCAACAAAGTTCTATGGATGTTGATCCCGGCGGAAGAGCTCAAGGAAAGCGCTAAGTCAGGTTGCTCTTCTGTTCCTAGAAACACAGATACATATTCGTAACTCTCTATCGTTAGAGGATCAAGAATAAGTCCGTGGTCAAAGCAAAAGCCTGATTCCGAAGGAATTTCCGACTCGGAAACTGATCGAAGTTGAAGTAGGATCTTCTCAAGTTCATCAATTTTCGAAGGGTCTCGAAATTCCGCCTGAAACTCATAACTAACACCGTTTGATCTAGCGAGTGCATCTATCGCTACTGATTCTGAAATGATCTCCTTGCCAGACCTCATCAGCGTGCTCCACTTTCGATCGAAAAGAAAAATGCTTCCCTTCACATGTTCATTGCTAACGTCACGAAAAATCTCAAGCGAAGCGCCGCCACGTTCATTTTTTAGGGCGTCTAGCGAGCCTTTTTTTTGTCGAACGCGGGCGTAAAACTCCTCATTGCTTTCTTGGGTCGTTGACACATTCCAACCCGAGACTCTGGCGGGCCGATAGCTAACGACAGCATACAGTGGGACATCCAAAACGAAGCGCCCAACGCATACAGATTTCATCGGCAATACCTTAATCGCGTCACTCATTTTTTTTTCCTCCGATTCGTGATGCCTCCACCATAATTTCGCTAGTGCACACGCTGCCAAAACAACGACAAGAATGATTGTTATGCGACGGGCCTTCATATAGCCCTCTGCAGAAGCTTTACGATGAGGTGCTGTGTTAAAGCCAGCATCGCCTTGCTCTTATACGCGCCTTGATGTTCATAGCCAGCAGTCCGGAAAACATGTGGAATATTCCCAGCCGGTCCATCACCCGATGTGGACGGCACCGTGCCGTCACCCTTTTCATTCTGGCTGCTGGGTTCAAAAAACAACATGGGCCCTTTCGTGATTGTCACGTTCCGCGCGCCACTGAAAGTATGGCTATCGATGGTTCCAGTTTGGAGCTTAGGAGGAGAAACAGCCGTGCTGGCCATGGCAATCCAATGACACTTACCGAACGAAAGTTGATGAGGATCTGCACAATAGAATGCTGCACTATTGGGGTGGTAGTAAGTACCGAGCAGCTTCGTATGAAACCTCTCAGCTTGCTCGATAGCTTTCTCAACTCGCTCTTCTATCACATCGGGAAATTTTCTCGCCGGATCGGCCAATCGTATGTTGATTGCGCGATACCAGCATTCAAAATCTCTATAGAATTTGTAAGGATTTTTGTCCGGAAAATTAAGCTCCACGGTGTATGGCTCTGCCGGAAGATTTATCTGCGCGAAGAGCCACTTCGGATAAAGGTGGTTAGGCAACAACTCTAACGGCCCTGGAGAAAGGGCAAGAACCGGGGTAGTCTCATCTGTGGTGCTACCCGCGATTTCCGCGAATTTTTCCATCGCATAGTTATCGAGCATCCCTTTACTTGGGCTTCTAGATTCAGTCCCGCAAGCCAACCTCCTATAACAGGCAGGCGCTCCCCATGCAGGCATCACGCCATGCATGTCAGCAGCGGTTGTAAACTGATACACAGCAGCGATTGAAAACTGATACACCGATTTGAGAAGATGGCTGCTTTGCGGAGCAGCCTTGAAACCCAACGAGGTGTGTGTGGAAATTCAGTTATTGAGCAAGCATGGGTTGAGTCTGCGGCGGATCGCGGCCGAAGTGGGATGCGCGGTGAACACGGTGCGGCGGCACCTGGCGCTAAAGGCAGTACCGAAATACGAACGCAAGGTAAAACGGCCGAGCAAGCTGGCGCCATATGAGGCCTATCTGCGGGAGCGGCAGACGGCGGCGCAGCCGAACTGGATACCTGCGAGCGTGTTGCACCTTGAGATCGCCGAGCGTGGTTACCAGGGCGGGCTGAGCCAGTTGCGCGCGTTCATGCGCTCGCTGCGGCCGACGTTGCCGGTCGAGCCGGTAGTGCGCTTCGAAACCGAGATGGGTGAGCAGTTGCAGGTCGACTGGGTCGAGTTCCGCAAAGGCAGCGCGCCGCTGCACGCGTTCTGCGCCACGATGGGCTACAGCCGCGCCAGCTATGTCGAGTTCGTCAGCGACATGAAGGTGGCCACGCTGATCGGCTGCCATGAACGCGCCTTCGCTGCATTCGGCGGCGTGCCGCGCAAGGTCCTGTACGACAACATGAAGACGGTCGTTATCGAGCGCGACGTATACGGCGAAGGCGTTCACCGTTACCACGCCGGCTTCCTCGACTTCGCCAAGCACAGCGGCTTCAGGATCAAACTGTGCCAGCCCTACCGGGCCCAGACCAAGGGCAAGGTTGAGCGCTTCAACGGCTATCTGCGCAGGTCGTTCTATGTGCCGCTGGCAAGTCGCCTGGGCCAGAGCGGATTGCAGCTCGACGTCGTCACTGCGAATGTTGAGGTAGCACGCTGGCTGCGCGAAGTCGCCAACGAACGGGTGCATGGCACGACGCAGCAGAAACCGGCCGAGCGAATGGCAAAAGAAGTCCCCCACCTACAGGCGCTGGCAGTGCCGTGGCGGGGTGATATCGCTGCCGCGCGGCCGCAGGCAGCGGCGCCGGAACCACCCGCGCCACGCCCGGCGATCGTGATTGAGCGTATCGCCGAAGTGGCGCCGGCGCAGCACCCGCTGGCGGTCTATGAACAGCTGCTGATGAACGTTACGCAGGGAGTACCGGCATGAATCTGCAACACGAACGCATCACTGAATTGTGCGAGGCGCTCAAGCTGTCCTTCGTGGCGCAAAGCTACGGTGCGGCAGCACAGCAGGCTGCCAAGGACGAGATGGCATACAGCGACTTCCTGGAGGCGTTGCTGCGCGAAGAAATGGCGGGACGAACGGTACGCAAGCAAACCATGATGACGCGCCTGGCCGGTTTCCCTGCGATCAAAACGCTGGAGCAGTTCAACTATGACTTCGCCAAGGGCGTCAAACGCAGCCAGATCGAGGAGCTGGCCGGACTGGGCTTCATTGAGCGTAACGAGAACGTGGTGCTGGTCGGGCCGAGTGGCGTGGGCAAGACCCACCTGGCGATGGCGTTGGGCTACAAGGCTACTCAGGCTGGCATCAAGACGCGCTTCATGACGGCATCTGACCTGCTGCTGACGCTGACGACGGCGCACGCGCAAAACAGTTTGAAGACGGTGATGCATCGAACCATCAAGACATACCGGCTGCTCATCATCGATGAAATTGGCTATCTGCCGATGAACCGTGAGCAGGCCAACCTGTTTTTCCAGGTGATCGCGGCGCTGTATGAAAAAGGTAGCCTGATCGTGACAAGCAACCTGCCGTTCGGCCAATGGGACGCCACGTTTGCGCAAGACGCGACGTTGACGGCAGCGCTGCTGGATCGGTTGCTGCACCACGCGCACATCGTGCCTATCGCCGGTGAAAGCTACCGGCTCAAGCACCAGCGACAGGCCGGTACCGTCAAGGGTATCAGCGCCGGCAACGCTGGCTGAAAGGGTTATGAAAAGAGATAAAATCCAGCGTGTGCTGGTGACGGAGGTGTATCAGTTTTAAATCGCTGCGGGCGTCAAAACTGTATCAGTTTTCAATCGCTGTTGACAATGCACAACGCCCACTATTTTCTCTGGAATTTTTCTTGCACAAGCGCGCGCCACTAGCCCCCCCATGGAGTGGGTGACTAACATGACCTTGCTGCACTGATGCTGTTTTTCTCCCCAATATGCAATGATCGATTCGATCCGCTCCCGTAAGTGCTCCGCAGATCTTTCATTCGACTGTAGCCAGTTATACCCAAAGCCATAGACGGGGTATTGGTAAGCAGAGAACTTCTTTAACTCCTCTTCAGAGATGGGGCTGCCGATACCATCAGGCGTGGTACCCCAATCTTTGCGATCAAAGTCATTGATGACGATCCAGGCCGACTTCATCTCGACTTTTTCTGGCGAAATCTTGAAAGTGCTATTAAGATTTTTCTCCAATACAGAAAGCAAACTGCCATAGCTGCCAGCGTGGATTTCCCCCCAGCCACGGGCTCTACAGGCATTCTCATTAATAGTTTCTGGTATGTCGCTGATCGCGCCACCAGGGTCAACCTCCAAAGTATCCCCATCAAGAATCTGCTGACGGATTGAGGGATCACGTTGGCTCCATTTTTGCGCCTCTTTGTAGCCTGCTACTTTTCCGTTTGGGGGACGCCAAGCCGCTTCACCCGGTTTCAGCACTGTGTTCTTTCTTGGTCCAGCCGCACGGGCCCTTAGATTGCTCCCCATAATCCCAGCGATAACGATGACAGGAATTACCTTGCTTGGCGGGACCGCGATAGAAGCGCGGGTCGTGTTAGCCTTTGGAGTCATTACTGTACGAGCGAGCAGGTTACCCGTCTCGTCGGTTGTGACCGGCACGGGACGAGTTGGTTCGGAATTGCCATTCTTAGTCATGAGGTAAGCTCCAGATCGTTAAGCGTCTTCAGGGAAAATCGTTACTTCGATATCTCCTATCTCCTTGCCAGTTGCGAGGCTGGTCCTTCCCTCCGCGTCCGTAACGCCTTCAACACTGCTACCATCTGGAAGATCCAATCGATAGCGCCGGCCAACTATCGGTTCTCCTGTCTGTGACTGAAAGAGGATTACTCGCTCATCGGTTTCAACTTCCGTGCTAGGAAACTTGATCTCATTTACATCGCCGCCACCACCTGTTGTATGAGTGAACTTTGAAGACTTGATCGCGTGGACACCTTTACTCTGCTGAGTAATCTCACCATTTCCGACATTAACTTGAGCTCCTTTGGCCGCGATCTTCACTTCTGGCGACATGATCTCAATCCCTTGGCCGGCACTGATCTTGATCTTCCCAGTTGCCGTCAGTTCGATATCACCATTGTGTGCCTGAACAAGCACGTTTCCCTTAGCCGCTACTAGCTTCATTCCTAAGCCGTGAGCAAACACGCTTACACTCTTCAAGGCCCGCACAAAGACGTTTTTTCCTCCTGAAAGCTGTATATCGCTAGAGCAGACCAGATCGAGGTTTGTTTGCGCTCCGATGGCTATATTTTTTTCACTTCCGAGAAGAATCCCATCAGGCGCACTGCCGACAAGAATTCCGAGTTTTTCACCAACGCTCCAATTTCTTACGCGCTCAACAAGAGAAGACAATTGCGGGCTGCCGGCAGCATCCGAGGCGTGGCTCTTTGCAAGAGAGGAAAGCTGATCGGCAATACTATTTAGTAGCTCTGCTGTGCCTATCAATTCTGCTCTTGCCAACTGATCGCCAGAACCATCTAATCTGGCCGCAAGCAATATGCCATTTTCAGCCCGCACTGAAATCGACTCCGCTGTAATGAGCTCGGCTCCCTCACCTCGAGGACAACTACTGCCATTTTTTCCGGAAGCCGTGAGAAAGCCTAAATTCAACTCGCTATCCGCGTGATCGCTTGATAGCTGGGCGCTGATTTGACCGTTGGTGTCATCAAACCGAAGCTGGTTGGCTCTACCGCCTCGTATTTCGCGACTCTTAATTCCGGATAAGTAGCGAGCTCTCGGGAGAGCATCCGAGCCGCTCAGGGCTGGAGGCTCGGCATCTTGGTTATAAAGTTGAGCGACAATCACCGGCTTGTCTGGATCGCCACCAAGGAAGGCGACTAGCACCTCGGTGCCTATACGCGGGAGACCGACGGTTCCGCATTGCTTAAGCGGTCCTGGCCCATTGCCAGCCCAGTTGGAAGCCACACGTACCCAAGCGGAATCGGTTTGGGTATCCGATGCGCCTGAGCCGGCGGCTTGTTCGTGGTCCACGGGGCGGGTGCCGGGGAAGCGGATTTTTACGCGGCCCATCTGGTCGCAGTGGACTTCTTCGCCCTTCGGGCCGACCACGATCGCGCTTTGCATTTGCGCTTGCGGCAGGTCCGTGCGCGGGTCGTAGGCGGGGACGATGGGTATGCCGCGCCGCACCGCCGTGAACTGGATGTGCATGCGCAGCGGTCCACTGACCACTTTGTCGGCCACGTCGCGCTGCATCAGCAGCTCCTGCGCGCCGGCCATCCAGCGGCTGCGGGTGAACAGGCGTTCCACGCGCAGGGCCAGCGCCTTCGGCAGGTTGTTCTGCGCCGTGACTTGCAACGCTGTGACGACGAAGTCGCGCTCCTCCGGCGCGTGTTCGTCCACCTCTGGATGCTCGGCCAGCGTGAAGTATTCGCCGGCGCACAGGTCGCGCACGCTGCCTTCGCCGTGGAAGCATTTGGATTCGTAGTCGTGGCGACGCATGCTCACCTGCCCCAGGCGGCACAGGTCTTCGTTGTCGTCGCCAGCGTGCGGCGTCAGGATTTGGTAGTCGTCCAGCGTGGCGGCCAGTTCGTTGCCGCTGGGGCCCTGATCGATGCCGCTGCGGAGTTCCGCCATCATGAAGTCGCGGCCCTGGACGTTGCGGTAGTCCCAGCTGTGCCGCGTCACCACGCCCGGCTGCAGGCTACGCACCGCGCTCCATGCGGTGATGGTGTCCCGTTCTTCGGTGGCGGCGTCGCGGTGGTAGCGGATGGTGCCGGCGGCGTTTTCGCGCAGGCTGTCAGCGCGGTTGAACAGCACCATAATGTGCATCGGCCCTTCGCTTTCGCCGTCGGAACGGAAGTACCAGCCGATGCCGCGCCGCTTGAGCAGGCGCCGGATGAAGTGCGCGTCCGATTCGTTGTGCTGCATGGTGAATTCGCGCTTGGGGTATTCGCGGATGTGGAAGGCTTCGTCCGTTTCGTGCCTGAAGCAGATGCCGAGGATGGGGCTTTTGTGTCGCCATTCGTTGAGGATGCGCTGGACGATCTCCACTTCGTCCATGTTGCGGAACACGCGCGTGTTGGTGCGTTTTTCCAGTATCGCCAGCGCGTCGCGCAGCACCAGCTGGTAGCTGGCCAAGCCGCCGTCGCTGTCGCCGGAGCTGGCCTCGGTAACGATGCCACACACACTGCGCAGGTCGCCCCGGTCGGTGACGAATTGCAGCGCCGCCGGCACGGCGATCATTTCCTTCAACGCCAGGTGGACGCTGGCCGAGACACATAGCACGCGGTATTCGATGCCGCCGCAGATGGTCTCCGAGCCAAATACGCGCTGCGGCAGCAGCATGTCGTCGTTGATGCCGCCCGGCAGATCGAGCCGCAGGCGCAGCGGCCGGGTGCTGGTCACCAGTTCCTTGGCGAGGCTCATGAAGCCGAAGAAGTCGTTGTCGCTTTCCACGTTGTCTCCTGTTAGCTGTGCAGCAGGTACATCAATTCGTCTCTGTCGCGCGTGGCCGGCTTGCTGAGCAGGCGGGCGTTCACGCCCAGCCGGTGCTGTCCATCGAGGCTGGTGCCTTGCATGTCGGCGGCGCGCTGGATCAGGTGAACTTCGTAGGTGATGCCAACGCCGCAGTGCAGGTCGAGCATGGCGGCCAGCTTTCGTGCGGCGTCGCCTCCGGGTAGAAATTGTTCGTACGTTTCGCTATTTAGTGGGCCGATGCGCAGGCGCGCGCGGGCGTCGCAGCGGTACAGGCGTTGGCCCAGCATCACGCCGTCTTGCAGGCTGACGTTGGCGCGTCCCAGGCTGGCCTGGTCTTCGGCGGGCAAGGCCTGCCACTCGCCCACCAGTTGCTCCACCTCGATGGGGACGCCGAAGTATTCGGTGTAGACGCCGGCCATCATCGGTGCGGAGACGGTTCTGCTGCGGATCTGCGCCGCGTAGAAGGCCAGCGTTTCGCGTTCGATCAGCTCCGGCGTCAGGTGCGCGCCGGCCAGCGCGGTCAGGGCGTTCAGCAGTCCTTCATTTTCGTCCGGCCGGTTTCTGGCCCAGGCCTGGTAGAACAGGGATAGCGGCCGGTGCGAGAAGATATCAAGGAAGGCGCGCGGGCCGCCGTCGTTGCTGTTCCTTTCATGGAGGCCGATGCGCTCCGAGTAGTGCAGCGGCAGCACGCCCTGGCTGCCCAGCATGCCCATGAAGGCCGGCGTCACGCGCACGCCGCTGTCGTCGCTGCTGATGTTTTCCAGCTGGTTGGGCGGGAAGCCCATTGACAGCCGGTTGCGGAAGCGCGCGCTGCCCGGCCGCCAATGTTCGATCAGCCGTACCGCCTGAAAGAATTCGAAGCGATGCGGTTCGTTGAGCAGGGTGCCGATCAGGCCAGAATCAAAGCGCCGTTGCGAGGTGGGCATCGCAGCAACTCCTTTCCGCTCACGTGGGACAGCACAACCAGGCGCGTGAAACTGTTCAGGTGTACGTGCAGGCCGAATAAATGGTCCAGCACCTGCGCGAAGGCGTGAATGCCGGTGCCGGCGTAGGCTTCTTCGTCCAGCGATACATATACCTCGATGCCGCGCAGGTAAGCACTCCCTTGCGTCTGCCGTATCCATGCGGTGGCAGCACGATGAGACAGTGCGGCGACGCCTTCAATCATGCGCTGCGAGACGGTGCTGTCCTGCTGCGCATACAGGCGCAGCATGGTGGTCAGCGCGGGCAGGCCTTCCTGCGTCAGCGTGCGGTGGTTCAGGGACAGGTGGGCGATCAGGCCCCAGTGCTGCGACGACAGCCGGTGCGTTAATGTCGGCCGGCGCAGCATGCGGATCGGGAAGTTGCCGATGGCGCTTTCGGTACTGAGGTCGCCGCCGGCGCGTCCGTATTGCAGGCCGTGCGGCAGGTTGCGGTTGGTGCAGGTCAGGTGGACGGAGGCGGTGCCGTCTTCCACGCGCAGCGGCGAGAAGTCGCGGTCCACCAGCGAGATGGCGTGTTCAAGACCGTCCGTCATCAGTTCGTCGCGGTGGGAGAGCCAGTAACGGCCCTTGCGTTCGCCGGCGTCGCCGTGGCGCAGCGAATAGTAGGGGAAGAATTCGGTCACGTCGCTGCCGTCGCGCGATTTGCGCACCAGCTGCACGGTGTCGATGCTGTAGATTTCGCAGGTGTTACCGCTTGCTTCATCCGGTATCAGCGGGTAGCTGCTGTGCGTGTGGGTGATGCGGATCGGCGTGGCCGAATGCGGGAACAGGTTGATGATGGGAGTGCAGCCGAGCACCAGGTTCTCCGCCGAGAGGCTACGCAGGATGCGCGCCAGCTGGGTGTCCGGTAGCACGTCGGACAGCGCCAGGCGCAGGGTCAGGCGCGTGCAGTCTTCGGGCGCTTGCACGATCAGGGCGGCGAGGTCGATGTCGAAGAAGTCGAATTTTTCGGGGAAGGCGAAGTATTCGCTCAGCAGGCGGTAGGCGCTCAGTTCGGACGGCGCCGCCGGCAGCAGCGCCTCGTCGTCGGCGAAGCCCACAGGGAACAGCGGCAGGCGGTCCAGCATGCGCCACTCTCCCGCCGCCTCGATGCAGGCGCAGGCGGCGCGCATGAACAGGGCATCGCGCAGGTTGGCGCAGAGCGAGGCTTCGCCGTCGATGAATACGCGCAGTGACGGCAGCTGCAGCGCGGCCAGCGAGCGCGCGGCGGCGCCGCTTTCGATGGTGATGCAGATGGCAGAAGCGGCGTCCGGCGGCAGCGACAGCGAGGACGGCGTCTGGATGTAGGTTTCAAACCAGGCCGCGCTGATGCTGACCGGCGCCACGGTGGCGTCGTAGACGGTGCGGAAGCGGCAGGCCGCAGCGCCCTGGCCCAGCGATTTCAGCGCCGTACCACGCAGCAGCACGGATACGCTGCCAATGTCGTTGACGCGCGCGTTGCTGTAGTCGATACGGGCAATCGAACAGGCGGGCATAGGCCGCAGGTAGTGCGGGTACAGCATGCCGAGCAGCGCTTCGGTGAAGTTGGCATAGCCGTCGTTGAGCTGCTTGGCGACGCGGGCGTTGAGGAAGGCGGAGGCCTGGATCAGGCGCTCCACGTGCGGATCGGCGCAGGTTTCGCCGCGTATCTGCAGGCTGCCGGCGAGCTTGGGATAGCGCCCCGCAAACTCGGCGCCGGCGCGCCGCAGCATGCTTAACTCGCGTTCGTAATACGGCAGCAGTTTTTCCATCGTGGCATCCATCGCAAGATGGGCGCCCGACCGTCGGAACCGCCCAGGTTGTCGATCATGTCACGGGAGAAAACATGGCCTGTTGAGAAAGCGCAAGCCTGCTCATAAATACCAGTCATCGTTGCGTAGGAATGTTCGGCGCGACGTATTCTTCCGTCAATGAGCTTCAGATGCCCGAAAGACTCATTCCTTCCATTCACGCAGGATCTGCAAGAGGTCTTGCTTCGTCGCCCGTTTGGCCTTGAGTATGGTCGAAAGTTCATCCCGGCTGACGGGATAGTCCGCCATTAGTTTCGGCAACTCGTCCGACTCTACGGTTCTCAGCCAAATAGGACTGATGCCATCGCCCCCAGTGGGCGCTGATTTAAACTCGCCTTTAAAATGAAAATAGACGTGATAGGTACTATGTCCCTCATCCCAGCTTTTGTCGTAGTACATCACCGTCCCAGCTGGTAACAACGAATAACTATTCTGTTTTTCTCCTTCTATAAGAAGGGGTTCCTCCAGCCGAAACGTCTTCTTACTGTTTAGATGAATGACGCCACATTCTGATAGCAAGATGCCGGAAATCGCAGATGCCAGTGCCACCAAAACCACAATGAGTATCAGGGATGTCTTTCTCATTTTTGAGCCCCGTGATCTAGCGTCGTAACATGAACAGAATCGCTCTTTCAACGCGATGCAGTTGCGACATACCGTTTAGTTCAGGCGAAATTTTCGTGGCACTCCACATTGGCAGAACGCCGCGAAAGCGGGAGTGCATGCGCATGCCGGCAAACGTACTATGGGTTCCCGCCTTCGCGGAAACGACGGGGCTACTTAGCGGCACCACTAAGCAGGTTGTCGATCATGTCATGAGAAGAAACAGGCCTTATTGAGAAAGCGCAAGTCCGCTCAGTAATCCCAATCATCCTCGCGCGGGGCGGGAATCCGGTAGGTTTTCAGCCACGCTTTCAGCTGTTTTATGTCGTGGAATGCTGCGGCATCGCGTTCGCTGTTGGCCACCATGGTGCGCATTTGTTCGAATTCTTCCTGAATCTTGCGCAACGCCACCTGCGGCGTCAGCCGCCGCGAGTGCCACAGGTCCCACTCTCTTCTCAACATATCTTCAATCTCGAAGACCTCGCGCATCACTGCATTGACTTGCTGTTGCATCACCGTATTAAGCTGGCCGATCCGCTCGTCGCTGAGGGCATTCACGCCGGCCTGGTCGATCTGAGCGATCTGCAATTGCAGTTCCAGCAAGGCCAGCAGGTCGTTCTTTTCATACGCGGCGTTCGCCTTTTGCATCAAGGCCGTCTTGCGGTCGCGCTCTTCGGGGTCGGGTTCGCGGTCCGGGTGCAGTGCGCTGGCCAGCTTACGGTAAATCTCACGCGACGACTGCTGTATCAATTCCTGCTCGGCCGCCCTGCGCAGGTCCTGTTTGGATGGGCGGGACGGCTTCGGCGCAGGCTCGTCGTCCGGGTCGTCCGGATCGCCCACTTCGGCTGCCAGCTGAGCTCGCACGCGCTCTCGCCATGCAGCAGTGCCGGGGTCGTAGAAAGGCTTTTCCCAAGGCATCAGTTGGGGAGTTTCCTCCTCGTTCAAATCGTCTTCGTCCGCAGGGCCATATTGATCGACGATTGCCTGCAGCTCCGGATCGTCGCGCATGGCAGGTCGTCGCTGATGGACACGACCAGCCAGGCCAGCTTGTCCTGGTTGCGCACACTTATGGACTTGTGACTGTAAGCCTGGTCGAACAAGAACACCATTTTGCGCCGGTTCGCATCGTAGGTGTGGGCCAGCGACGGCAGTTCATCCTCGGCCAACTGCCGGATTTTTGGCAGCGTTTCCTACCAGCCCGCCAGCAGTCCGCGCTCCTTTTCCAGTTCTTTGCTTAGTTTTCTGAACCGCTTGCGCGCAGGCGACTGCGGCGCGTTTTCGTCATCGGCAAGGTGCAGGGTGGGAGAGGACATAGGCGGGACGAAGTGAAGAGTCGAAAAAGCCAATTATACCGATCCCGCTACAGCTCCGGTCCGTGCCGGGATTGCCGTAAAATGGCGGGATGAAAGCCGACAAAGCCCTCGCTACTTACCAGCGCCTGCGCCAGCAGCCGTTGTGGCGCTTGCTGGCCGCGCCCAGCGGGCCGACCGCGCTGGCTTTGATGCAGACCCACCTGTACGACGCCGAGCGCAGCTTGCCGGCCTCGATCCTGCACGAACGCATCGGCCGCGAACTGGAGCAGTTGCGCGCGCGCGGCGAACACTGGCCGCAGACGGCGCAGGCCTATGTTGCCGCCTGGCTGGCCGAAGGCCATCTGGAACGCCGCTTTCCACCCGGCGCGTCGGAGGAGGAATACGAACTGTCCACCTCCACCATCGAAGCCATCCGTTTCATCTCCGGCCAGGTCGAACGCCATTCGGCCGCCACCGAAAGCCGGCTTGGCCTGGTGATCGATGCGCTGGCCAAGCTGGCCGAGGACACCGACAGCGACAAGGCGCGCCGCATCAGCCGGCTGCGCGCCGAGCAGGACCGCATCGAGCGCGAGATCGCCGCCATCGAGCAGGGCGTGCTGCACATCCTGCCGCAATCCGCCGCGCTGGAACGCACGCGCGAAGTCATCACCCTGGCCGACGGCCTGGCCGGCGATTTCCGCCGCGTGCGCGATCAGTTCGAGCAGCTCAACCGCGACCTGCGCGCGCGCATCATGGAAAGCGACGGCAACCGGGGCGAGGTGCTCGATTCGCTGTTCGCCGGCATCGACCTGATCACCGACAGCGAAGCCGGCCGCACCTTCTCGGCCTTCTGGCGGCTGTTGACCGATCCCGAGCAATCAGCCACGCTGGAGCAAGCGCTGGACCAGTTGATGACGCGCGAATTCGTCGCCCACCTCGACAGCAAGGAGCGCAAGTTCCTGCTGCGCCTGACGCGCACCCTGCTGGAGCAAGGCGGCGCCGTCCACGACGTGTTGCAATCGTTCGCCCGCAGTCTGAAGAATTTTGTCGAGAGCCGTGAATTCCTGGAGCAGCGCCGTCTCAACGCGCTGCTGCGCCAGGCCCAGCTTGCAGCGCTGCGCCTGAAGGATGAAGTCAAGGCCACCGACACGCTGAACTACACGCTGGCCCTGACCAGCAGCAAGCTCGCCTCGCTGTCGCAATGGCTGCTGCACGATCCCGCGTTGCAGGCGCTGCCCGGCGGCATGCAAGAGGGCGAGGCGGCGCCGATCGGGCTGGACACCGTAAGCGAGCTGGTGGCGCAATCGGAAATCGACTTCCGCTCGCTCCAGGTCCACGTGCGCGCGGTGCTGGCGCTGCAATCGCAGGCCAGCGTGGCCGATGTGCTGCGCGCCTATCCGGCAACGCAGGGACTGGGCAGCGTACTCGGCCTGCTGGCCCTGGGCAGCCGCCACGGCGTGATCGGCGAGCATCACGAAACCGTCAGCTGGACCGGCGGCGACGACCAGCCGCGCAGCGCCCGCATCCCCGTTGTCTACTTCACCAAAGAACGCGCCCATGAACTTGCCTGACGACGACGCTTTCGCACCACCGGCCGACGCGGTCGCGGTCACAGACACCGCGCCGCCCACCACCGCGCTGTTCAACAACGACAGCGGCGAACTCGCGCTCGATACCCGCCGCGCCCTGGTGCAACTGCTGTCCGGCCCGGCGCTGGACGGCCGCCGCCATGCCAAGCTGTGGCCGGTGCTGCTGCGCGACGAAGTGGCGGTGCGCCGGCGCTTGTCCGAGTTGTTCCTGGAACTGGTGATCGACCGCGATGCGCAGGTCGCCTTCACCCGCCAGGCCGATACCGGCGACCTGGAAGTGCCGCTGCTGCTGCGCCGCGCGCAACTGACCTTCATCGATTCGGTGCTGGTGCTGTACCTGCGCCAGCGCCTGACGCAGGCGGAAGCACACGGCGAGCGCGCGGTGGTGTCGACCGAAGAGATGGTCGAGAACATGACGCTGTATGAGCGCGCCGCCAGCACCGACCGCGCCGGCTTCACCAAGCGCGTGCACGCCTCGGTGGAAAAGGTCAAGAAGCACAACATCCTGCAAAAGATCCGCGCCAGCGACGACCGCTACGAGATCTCGCCCACGCTCAAGCTGCTGTTCTCGGCCGAAGAAATCCAGACCCTGACCGCACTCTATCTGCGCATGGCCGCCGGCGACGACGCGCACGCCACGCAGCCGCTGTCCACCGACGACGGGGAGGAGGCTTGAACGCCGAACGCCATCCCGCGCCGCTGATCGGGCGCGAACAATTCCGCATGCACCGCCTGCAGGTCTACAACTGGGGCACCTTCAACGGTCTGCACGAAGTGCCGATCAGCGAGCGCGGCTTTCTGATCGTCGGCCGCTCCGGCGCCGGCAAGTCGACCCTGCTGGACGCCTTTTCGGCGCTGCTGGTGCCGCCGCGCTGGATCGACTTCAACGCCGCCGCGCGCGAGGCCGACCGCACCGGCCGCGACCGCAACCTGGTCAGCTATGTGCGCGGCGCCTGGGCGGCGCAGAGCGACAGCAGCTCCGGCGAGTACACCACGCGCTACCTGCGCCAGGGCACCAGCTGGTCGGCGCTGGCCCTGCACTACCGCAACGCGCAGGGCCAGGAGGTGGTGCTGGTGCAGCTGTTCTGGTTGCGCGGCAACGCCAATGCGAATACCGACGTCAAGCGCTACTTCCTGATTCTGGAAAGGCCGTTCGATTTGCGCGAGATCGGCGATTTCGGCAGCAGCAATTTCGACGTCCGTAAACTCAAGCAAGCCTTGCCGGAAGCCTATGCGCGCGACGAGTTCCGTCCGTATTGCGAGCGTTTCTGCCGCCTGCTCGGCATCGACAGCGAAATGGCGCTGCGCCTGCTGCACAAAACACAATCGGCCAAGAATCTCGGCGATCTGAACGCCTTCCTGCGCGACTTCATGCTGGACAAGCCGGAAACCTTCACCGTGGCCGAGCGCCTGGTCGACGAATTCGGCGAGCTGAACGCGGCGCACCAGGCCGTCGTCACCGCGCGCCGCCAGGTGCAGACACTGGCGCCGGCGCGCAGCCGCCATGACGACCTGCGCCGCCTGCGCAACGAGCGCGGTGCGGTGGAGGAACTGCGGGTCGGCATGAACAGCTACCGCGAGCGGCTGCGCATGCGTCTGCTGGCCGAGCAACTGGCGGCGCTGGAAGTGGACGCCGATGGTCTGGCCGGCCAGCTGCAACGTCAGCAGGACGTCCTGAACAACCGCACTGCCGTGCTGCGCGACCTTGAAGCGCGACGCCGCGCAGCCGGCGGCGACCAGATCGAACACCTGGAAGGCGAGAAGAAAACGCTGGGCACGCAGCGCGACGAGCGCCTGCGCCGCCGCAAGCAGGCCACCGACGCCTGCGAAAAACTGGGCTGGACGCTGCGTCCAGACCCGCAAGGCTTCGCCGCGCTGCAGGGCCAGGCACGCCAGGAGATGGACCAGTGGCAGGCCAATTCCGGCGACAACGAACCGCAACTCGTGCTCGACCGCGAACGTACGGAAGTCAGTGGCAAACTGGCCGCCGTCACGGCGGAACTGGCATCGCTGCGCCGCCAGCCGTCCAATATTCCGGTTGCCATGCTGGAGCTGCGCCACAGCATCGCTGCCGCCATCGGCGTGGCCGACGGCGCCCTGCCCTTCGTCGGCGAGCTGGTTGAAGTCAAGCCGGACGAAGCGGCGTGGCGCGGCGCGGCCGAGCGCGTGCTGCATGGTTTCGCGCTGTCCATCCTGGTGGACAACGATCACTACAACGCCCTGTCGCAATACCTGAACGATGTCAACCTCGGCCAGCGGCTGGTGTACTACCGCACCGGCAGCGCCGGCGCCGGTGGCAATGCTTCGCGGGTAATGAAGACCAGCTCACTGGCGTTCAAGCTCAACGTCAAGGACGCCGCGCATGCCGGCTGGCTCAAGGCGGAGCTACAACAACGCTACGACTACGATTGCGTGGACTCGCTGCGCGCCTTCCGTGCCGCGCCCGACCGCGCCATGACGTGCGAAGGCCAAATCAAGCACAGCAAGACGCGTCATGAGAAGGACGACCGCCACAGCGTCGACGACCGCCGCTACTGGGTGCTCGGCTACGACAACCGCGACAAGCAGGCGCTGTATCGACAGCAACAGGAACAGCTCCAGCAGCGCCTTGATCAGCTCAATAGGGAGCTCGACAGCCTACGCCTTCAGTTGCAGGCGAGCGGCGCGCGCATCGTGGCCTGCACCACGCTGGTCAACCTCCAATGGCAAGAGATCGACGTGCTGCCGCCGATGGACCGCATCGCCGCCATCGACCGCCAACTGCAGGCGCTCAAGGAAGGAAACAACGCGCTGCAGCAGATCGAGCAGTTGCTGGGCCAGCAAACGGCACTGGTGCTGAGTGCAGAAAGCGATGTGCGCGACACCGACGTGCAACGCCGCACCGTACTGGGAAAAATCGACGAGTCCGGCCGCCAGCTCAAGGCCTTGCAGGCCGATCCCTCCATCGTTACGCCAACGCCGCATCAGCAGCAAGGGCTGGACCGGCTGTACGCCGAGCTAGCGGACAAGGTCACGCTCGCCAAAGTCGATCAGGCCGACCGCGCCATCGGCAAGATACTGAGCGCACAAGCCGAGGCGCTCAATACCGACATCCAACGCTGCGAGCGCGACATCGAAGCCGCTTTCGCCGTTTTCATCCGCGAATGGAAGGCCGACTCGGACGGCCTGGACGCTACCTTGGCGGCGGCCTCCGACTTCTTCGCCAAGCTGGCACGGCTGGAAACCGACGGCCTGCCCGCGCACGAGCACCGCTTTTTTGAGCTGCTGCACAACCAGAGCCACCAGAACCTGGCGGCCCTGTCGACCTACCTGAACGATGGCCGCAAGGCCATCCTGGAGCGCATGGAACTGGTCAACGCCAGCCTGCGCCAGGTGGCCTTCAACCAGACTGCCGATCTCAGCACCTATCTGTACATCCAGCCCAGCGACCGGCAACTGCCGGAAGTGCGCGCCTTCAAGCAGGATATCCAGAATGCCCTCAGCAACGCCTGGAACGAAGACCGCGAATCGGCCGAGTCGCGCTTCATCGCCCTGCGCCGGCTGGTCGACGACCTGGCCAGCCAGGAACCGGACAAGCGCCGCTGGCGCGAGGCGGTGCTGGACGTGCGCCTGCACGTCGAATTCATCGGCCGCGAGATCGATACCGACGGCAATGAAGTCGAGGTCTACCAAAGCGGTGCCGGCAAATCCGGCGGCCAGCGGCAGAAGCTGGCCACCACCTGCCTGGCGGCGGCCTTGCGCTACCAGCTGGGCGGCAGCGACCATGCACTGCCGGTGTACGCGCCGGTCGTGCTCGATGAGGCCTTCGACAAGGCGGACAACGAATTCACCGCGCTGGCGATGAACATCTTCGCCAACTTCGGCTTCCAGATGATCGTCGCCACGCCGCTGAAATCGGTGATGACGCTGGAGCCGTTCATCGGCGGCGCGTGCTTTGTTGATATCCGCGACCGCAAAATCTCAGGCGTGCTGATGATCGAATACGACGACGAACGGCAGCGATTGAAACTGCCGGAGCAGGCGCATCTGGAGGCCGCGCTTGAAGCTGCCAAGTGAGGTCCGGCAGTGGCTGACGCGGCGCTACGCCGGCCAGCACCGTCTTTGGCTGTCCGCAAGCGATAGCCAAAGCTGGCCGCTGCGCATCATGCTGGGGCTGCCGACAGAGGCGGAAGCCCTACGCCAGCCGGAGGCGGTGCGCGCCTGGGCCGATAGCTGGCGCGCGCCGCATGGCCCGGGCGAACTGGAATGGGTCGACCGACGCTGGAAAGTGCTGGGCAATCAGCGTTTGCCGCAAGCCCTGGTGCTGGCCGATGCGGCGCAAGCTGCAGCCTGGGCGGGAGAGCTGGAGCGCTGGCAGCGCGCCGTCAGCCGCAGTGCCGTGCTGCTGCAACATTGGCCGGCACTGGCCGCGATTTCGCCGCGCCTGTTCGACGTCCTCGCCGACTATGCGGAGCTTGACTTGCAGCGGCTACAGGATTTGCTCGCATGGCTGCTGGCGCATCCGGCAACTGGCATGTACCCACGCCAGTTGCCGATCGCCGGACTGGATAGCAAATGGCTGGAGCCGCGCATCGCCATCGTGGCATCGATGCTGGCGACCGTCCGGGGCGGCGATGGCGATGGTGTCGCCGGCGCCGATGCCTACACCATGTGCGGCCTGAAACGTCCACCCGCAACGCTGCGCATCCGCGTGCTGGACCCGGCCCTGCGTGCTGTGGTCGGCGGCCTGGGAGACCTCAACGCGCCTATCGACATGCTGGCGCGTCTGCCCTGGCGGCCGGACCATGTGCTGATCGTTGAAAACCTGCAGACCGGCCTGGCCCTGGAAGACTTGCCGGGAACGGTAGCAGTGATTGGCCTCGGTTATGCAGTGGACGTGCTGGCGAGACTGCCTTGGGCCGCGCAGGCAAACTGCCGGTACTGGGGAGATATCGATACCCACGGCTACGCAATCCTGCATCAGGCGCGCACGGCGTTGCCGCATCTGAACTCGGTCATGATGGACGACGCCACCCTGCATCGCTTCCGCGACCTCTGGAGCAGCGAAGGCGCGCAGTCGGCCGCTGCGGAACTGCCTGGCCTCACGCCGGCGGAACATGCCGTGTATGACGGCTTGCGGCGCCATGCGTGGGGCCAGGGCGTGCGCCTGGAGCAGGAAAGGATAAGCTGGGACTATGCCTGGTCCCGGCTATCCGGGATCTAGCCGATGCCGGTCGACAGCACACCAAGCAAATCTTCCGGCGTGATCTGCAAACCCTGCGTTTCGCCGCCGGCCAGCACGGCATCGGCGAGTCCCGCCTTGGCGCGCTGCAGTTCCTGGATTTTTTCCTCCAGGGTTCCCCTGGCGATCAGGCGATAGACAAATACCGGCTTGTCCTGGCCGATGCGCCAGGCGCGATCCGTGGCCTGGTTTTCCGCCGCCGGATTCCACCACGGGTCGTAGTGAATCACCGTGTCGGCCGCAGTCAGGTTCAGGCCGACCCCGCCGGCCTTCAGGCTGATCAGGAATACCGGCACCTGTCCGCCCTGGAAAGCCTGCACTTGCGCGGCGCGGTCCTGCGTGTCCCCGGTCAGCAAGGCATACGGCACCTCGCGCGCGCGCAGTTCTTCCTCGATCAGCGCCAGCATGCTGGTGAACTGGGAAAACACCAGCAACTTGCGGCCCTCGTCCAGCAGTTCTTCGACCAGCTCCATCAGCACCTGCAGCTTGGCCGAAGCGGCCTCGGCTTTGCGCACGCCAGCGGTTTTTTTCAGCAGGCGCGGGTCGCAGCATACCTGGCGCAGCTTGAGCAGCGCATCCAGGATCACGATCTGGCTGCGCGCCACGCCTTTGCGGGCGATCTCGTCGCGCACTTTCTTGTCCATCGCCAGGCGCACGGTTTCGTACAGGTCGCGCTGGGCGCCGTTCAGCTCCACCATGCGCACCATTTCCGTTTTCGGCGGCAGTTCCTTGGCGACGTGGTCCTTGGTACGCCGCAGCAGGAAGGGCTTGATGCGACGGATCAGGAAGGCATTGCGTTCGGCATCACCCTGTTTTTCGATCGGCTTGCGGAAGTTCGCGTTGAAGGTTTTTTCGTCGCCCAGCAGGCCTGGACTGAGGAAATGGAACTGCGCCCATAGCTCGCCCAAATGGTTTTGCACCGGCGTGCCGGTCAGGCACAGGCGGTGGGAGGCCTGCAGCAGGCCAGCCGTCTGCGCCGCCTTCGAGCGGTGGTTCTTGATGTATTGGGATTCGTCCAGGATCAACAGATGGAAGCGCTGCTGCCGCAGCAGCTCTTCGTCGCGCGGCAGCAGCGCGTAGGAGGTCAGCACCAGGTCCGCCCGGGCGATGTCGCCGTAGCGCTGCTGACGGTCGGCACCGGTCAGTACGAGCACGCGCAGGCCGGGCGTGAAGCGTGCCGCTTCGGCCTGCCAGTTGTCCATCAGGCTGGTCGGCGCGACCACCAGCGCCGGCGTGGTCAGACGTCCCGCCTCTTTCTCGGTGAGAATGTGGCTGAGCGTCTGGATGGTCTTGCCCAGGCCCATGTCGTCGGCCAGGATACCGCCCAGGCCGTATTCACGCAAGAACTGCATCCACGCCAGGCCCTCAGCCTGATATTCCCGCAGGCTGGCCTGCAGCCCGGCAGGGCTGGGCACCATCTGCACCCGCTCGAACGCGGCCAGCTTGCGGCCCAGCGCGCGCAAACGTTCGCCGCCCAGCCAACGCAGCTGCGCATCCGTCTCCAGCTCGGCCAGGCGCGCGGCATCGAGCTGCGTCAGGCGCAGCGTGTCGCCGATGCGGTCAGTGAAGTACAACTCGCCCAAGGTGCGCAGGATGGGCTTGACGCGGCCCCAGGGCAGCGCCACCCGCACACCGTCGGGCAGCGACGCCAGCAGCGGCTCGTCGTCGGTGCGCGCCTCCAGCGCGGCCGGGGCGAAATCGCGCGGCGCCTGGCGGATCAGTTGCAGCAGCACCGGCAATAGCGGCACCGACACGCCGTTGACCACCACGCCGAGCTCCAGTTCCAGCCAGTCGCTGCCCGCGCTGTCGGCGCCATCGTCGACACGCGCATACCACTCGTCGACGTCGGCCAGGTCGAAACGGAAGCCTTCCATCAGCTCGATCTGCCAGCCTTGGGCGCGCAGCGACGGCAAGGCGCGGTCGATGAAATCGAGCCAGGCGCGCTCCGAGGCCTGTTGCACCGGTCCATGCGGGCCGCCGACCAGGCCTGGTTCAAAACCGGCCGCGCACACCGACACCCACGCGGCGGCCTCATCCTCCACGTGGCGCACAATGGTTTCCACGCCGGCATTGCTGATCCTGATCAGCTCCTGGCGCGGATCGGCGCTCACACGCTGCCCATCGTACTCGAACTCCACCAGACCGAAATCTGTCGGTCCTTCCACACCGCTTGCGCTGTGCAGGGTCAGTACCGGCGTCGGGCGCAAGCCGCTGAGGGAGGTGCTCGCCGTTTGCGGCAGCGGCAGCAGCTCGGTTAATTCGCCCTCAAACATTTCCTGCGCAAACGACGCCGCATGGGACGGCGCCAATAGCGGCGCCCGCTCAATGATGTTCTGCCATTGAGGTAAAGGCAGCACCGCCAAAGCGGGGGGCAAGCCCAGCTGGCCGAGGTGCGCGTCCGCGAGGTAAAAAGGCGGTCTGGCGGCAATCACATGATCGACCGCCGAGCCGTCGTCCAATGCCCACCCCAGGCGCAGTCCTTCCTGTTCCGCACGCCATGCCAGGCGCCCGGCCCGGGCCGGCCCGGCTTTTAGCGGCACCAAGCCTGAACGCAGCGCGTCGCTGTCGGCGCCGAAGTACAGCACGCCGGCATTGACGGCCATCTCCAGCAAGCGGGCGGCGCCTTCGTGCAACAGTTCCGCTGCGGCAGCGCCCCAGATGTTGTTCAGCAGGCCAACAAACATCATCGCCATGCCTTGCTCTTCGGGGCGCGCATAGGCCGGCGGACTGTGCTGGAAGGCGTAAATGTCCTTGATTGTAGTGGCCGAGCGGATCACGCCGTCCGCAGCGATTCTGCCCTTGCACAAGTGAAGGCGCAGTTGCGGCTTGCCAGGCTGCGGCATCAGCACATAGATCACCCTGGAATCGACTTTGCGGGCCGGCTTGGCTTCGCTACGCAGCCGGCGCGCGATACTGGCTTCGTAGGACAGATTGGCCAGCCATTGGGACATCTGGAACGGCAAGCCATCTGCCTGGTCATCGCCGCCGCGATTCAATCCGGCGTCGCAGGCCGCCAACAGCACGGCGACCACGTGCTTGCAGTTGTAGCCCATCGGGCAGTTGCAATCACCGGCGAATTGCAAGGTTGACCCTTGATACAGCAAGGTGATGGACTGCCGGTAGGAATTGGAATAACTTCCGCTGACTTTTCCTCGGAGAACTTTTCCGTCCGATTCCACGTTCAATACCATCTTGGCGCGGTGATAGCTGGTGCCACGCATATAGGTGGCCGCGTCGAAACAGCGACGAACATCGTCTGGGGTATAGCGCATGGGAAAACGGCGACCGCAAAGTTAAGCAGCCGCTATTATCGTTGATCGTGCGCGGGCGTGATTAACGCGTGATGCGCTCCCAGCCCTCTTTCACCGCGTCCTTGAACTTGTCCCAAGTCGACTGCGGGTTGCGGCGTTCCCACGTGACTTGCAGCTCGGACTCCACCTCGCCCCACGGCTTGTCCTTGTAGCCGGGATTGCCGGCCATGGACTCGCCGTAGCGGTAGGCCGGGTCGTATTCCTGGTAGGTGCCGCCAGTGTAGGTTTTTTCCCAGTGCGAGCGGAAGTAGTCGTCTTCGGCTTGTTCGTTACCGGTCAGGATGTTCATGGTGTCCTGGTTGATGCCGGCGTTGCGCGGGTAGATGCGCATGCCGCTGCGCTGCACGGTGTTCTGGATGTCGGCCACCGCTTCGGCCGCTGCCGGCGGCATGCCTCCGACAACGTCTCCGCGCTGCATCGAGCCAGGTACCAGCGGCGCCTGTTCGGAGCGCGCGAACACCACCGCGTCTTCACGCTGACGGATGCCGTGTTGTTCCGGCGCGCTTTGCTGCGCACCGATGCTGCTCTGCTGCATGCGCGTGCTTCCCAACAGCGCGTCCGCACCCCAGCCGCTGGCCCGCCACATGGTTTCGTGTTCGTCGATATCGATCGGGTTGAAGTCTTCGATGATGTCGGCGGCCCGCTCGGCCGCCTCCAGGGTGGTGGTGTCCAGCGCCAGCACCGTATGGCCACGGTTGAGCGCTTCGGCGTAGACGTGGCGGTCGGCGTGGTCCTTGCCGATCATTTCACTGAACAGTTGCTTGACGTTGCCCAGGATGGACGCATCGTCGTTGATGCGCGCGGTGCCGGCCACGCTACCCGAATCGTGGATCTGGATGCTATCGACATCGTAGCCATTGTGGACCAGTTCGTCCTTGGCCAGATGGGCCTCGGCACGGGTTTCAAATACGGCGGCGAGTGTGTGGGTCATGATGAACTCCTGATGAGAGACGGATCGCCTCAGTCTAAAATGTCTGTCAAGATGCCAGCGCCCGTTTGCCTAAAAGCAAGCTCTACGGGGTAATGGCGCGTTTCGGCCTAAGAATGCCACCAGCGCACCGGCCTGCCTGTGCGTCGCCGAACATTCGGCGGCTATAATGTGGCATGCCCTCTCTCATCCGCCCTCTCAGCCTCGCTTTGTGCATGACCTCCGCCTGTGCGTTTGCCGGGCCGGGTGAGCTGGTGATGCTGGCGCCGCTCGACCAGGCCATGCCGATCGTGCGCTTCCAGAATGGCGCCATCAGCGGCGGCATCGTCAAGGACGTGGGTGACCTGCTGGCCCAGCGCCTGGGCCGCCGCGCCGTCTACCTGAATGCCGATTCGCCCGACGTCATGCCGGCACTGAGCAGCGGCCGGGCCGACGCCATGTGCTACGTCACGCCGTTCTGGATCGACGGCGACTACAACTGGAGTCCGCCCATGCTGCCGGACGCCGAGATGATCGCCGCCCGCAGCGATGCGCCGCATCTGAGTTCACTCAAGGATTTGAAGGACAAGCCGGTCGGCACGGTGGTCGGCTATCGCTACCAGCGCGTGGAGCAGGTGCTGGGCAAGCGCTTCAAGCGCGTGGATGCGGCCAATATGGACAAGAACATCCAGCAGATGGTGGCCGGCAAAGTACCGTACACGATGATCAGCGAGGCCACGCTCAACTACCAGCAGCGCATCAATCCCGGCCTGCAGGTGCGCGCCGATCTGCTGTTCTCGTCGTACAAGACGCAATGCGCGTTCTCGCAGAAGTCCGCCATCCCGTTCGATGACGTCAGCAAGGCGATCGATACGCTGCTGAAGGATGGCAGCATCGACCAAATCATGGCGCGCTACCGCTAATCCCTCGCTAGCCCAGCGTATCGGCCCAGATATTGCGGGCCCAGTTCATCGCATACTCCCCTTCCAGCGCGCTGGCGGCCGCCGACACGCCGCCCGATCCCGGCACCACCAGCAGGGTTTTCTTGTCGGCGTCGTAGGCGTGGACGGAGGCGACGTGGATCACGTCCGTGTCGGAGACGAAGCTGTAGCAGGTGTTGGTCAGCATCGGCTGCGCGTAGGGTGCGCGGCCGTTGAGCAGGTCCACCACGGCGGCGGCGCACACCTTGGCGTGCTGGTTGGCCATATGGGCGGACTTGGGCATCAACGGCGCCACGGCGATGGCATCGCCCAGCACATGGATGTTCTTCGCCTGCGTCGATTCGAAACTGAGGAAGTCCACGCCGCACCAGCGCGCGTTGGCGTTGGCCAGCCCCGTTTGCACGGCGATGCCGCCGGCGCGCTGTGGCGGGATTACGTTCAGCACCTGGGCCTGGACTTTGTCGCCCAGTTCGGAGATGGCGGTGCGGTTGGCGGCATCCACGTCGGCGGTGCGGAAGGATGGACGGTATTCGATGATGTTCCCGTAGCGTTCCTTCCAGATGCGCTTGAACAGCGCGCCCTTGGAGACCACGTCGTCGTTGGCGTCCAGGATGAGGACTTTGGATTTTGCTTTGTGGCGGCTGAAGTAGAAGGCCACTTGCGATGCGCGTTCGTAGGGGCCGGGCGGGCAGCGGTAGGGTGCGGGCGGGATGGTCATGGCGAAGATACCGCCGTCCGGCATGGCTTGCAGTTGCGCGCGCAGGGCGGTGGTTTGCGCGCCGGCTTTCCAGGCGTGCAGGATGTTTTCGTGCGCACCGGGTTTGAGCATGCCGGGAAGCTGGTCCCACATGAAGTCCACGCCGGGGGAGACGATCAGGCGGTCGTAGTGCAGCGTCTGGCCACCGGCCAGCGCCAGCGCGCGTTTGTCGGCGTTGATGCGGGTGACGGTGTCGCGCAGGATGCGCACACCGTGTTTGTCTTTCAGCGCGTTGATGGACAGGGTAAGGTCGCCGATCTGGCGCGAGCCGCCCAGCACCAGGTTGGAGAGTGGGCAGGAGATGAAGCTGGCGTTGGGTTCGATCAGGGTGACGTCGATGGCGTGGCCGCTCCACAGGCGGATGTAGCGGGCGGCGGTGGCGCCGCCGTAGCCGCCGCCGATGACCACTACTTGTGGTTTGGCCTGGCCGGTGATGGTGGTGCAGCCGGCGATGAGCGCACCGGCGGCGCTGGCGCCGGCCTGAATGAATTGGCGGCGCTTCATTTGGCGGGCTCCTTTTGCGCGGCGAAGTAGGCTGCCAATTGTTCGATTTGTTCGTCGGTGTAACCTTTGGCGAGTTGGGTCATGATGGTGGCTTCGCGCTTGCCGGTTTTAAAGGCGTGCAGGGCGGCGGAGAGGGTTTGCCGGGGTTGGCCGGCCAGGGGTGGGAGGGTGCTGCCTTGAGTGGCGCCGGCGGTGCCGTGGCAGGCGGCGCAGGTGGCGGCCAAGCGCGCTCCGGGTGATGGTTCGGCGGCCCGCGCCAACCCCGGCGCGGTGATGAGTGCGATGATTAGCATACGTTTAAACATGGCCGCTACTCCCTTTGATTGAGACGTGGACCCCGCAAACCGGATACCGGGGGCCGGCCCACTGGGCCGGCGGGGCGCAGCCCCTATCCCGGACCTCGGGCCGGCGGGGCGAAGCCCCTATCCCTGCCCCTGGTCAGACCCCTTTTTGCCGCAGTGCGGGTTGGCGGCTTGCTAGGGCCGCACCCCCGGTGATTCGATTTTCATTCCCGTGTCGCGCACCGCCAGCCAGGCTTCCAGCTCCACCAGTTCCTTCGCGCCGAAATGGGGCACATCGGCGCGCACGCCGCTCATGCAGTTGCGCAGGCGTCGCTGCAGTGACCCCATGCCCTGCCACTCCAGCCGATAGATCGGGTAGGCGCTGGCATGGGCTTGCGGGATGGTACTTCCAGCCAGTCGCTTTCCCCATTGCTGATCGTGACACTGCGCGCACGATAGATTCAGCTGCCCTAAACGCTGGAAGTACTGCTGCTTGCCACGTGCCGCCGCCGCTTGCGTAGAGGCGTCCAGCGATGGGGTCACCAACATGCCGCGCGACTGCATCGCCACATACGCCTCCATGCCGAGCAGCTCCTCGCTCTCCAGCTTCCACGACACCGCCTGCTGCTTGCGCTCGCGGCAGATGTTGATGCGCTGGCTCAGGTTGACCACCTTCCCGCTGCCCGCATCCAGCGCCGGATAGCGCGCCGCCACGCCGCGCATGCCGGTGCGCGCATCGCCGTGGCAGCTGGCGCAGGATTTGGCGCTGCCGCCTGCGATGGCGTTCCATTGCGCCTCCCCTGCAGCGCTCCATAGCATGGCCGGGTTCTGCGCATCGTCGCGCTGCATGGCTTGCATGGCTGGACTCATGAACTCCGTGCCGGAGCGGCGCTCGTCCGCCGCCAGCGCCACGCTGGCAAGCAGCAGACAGGCCAGCAGCAGGCGCTTCATGTTGCACTCACCGTCAAAGTCATCGTTTCGGTGTGGGTAAAGCCGTTGTCACCGTCCCATTTGAATTCCAGCGTGCCGCTCTCCGTCGCCTGCGTGAAGAAAGCGATGTAGGGATGGGCGGATATCGCCTGGTGCAGCTCTGCACCGAAGACTTGCTCGCCGTTGTAGCGACAAACAAAGCTGCGGATGATGTCGCGCGCCAGCAGCCTGCCGTCCGCGCCGACGCGGTAGCCGGTTTCCATCGGGTGGCCGATCAGCGCGCGGATTTCGATTACTTCGCCGCGCTTTGCGGTGGCTGGCATGTGGATCAGGGCGCGGGCCATCAGGGAGCCTCGCCTTCTATGCACGCCGCCAGCGCGACGATGACATCCACGCCGTGCGACCAGTAGCTACCGTCGCTCATGCGGGCGACGGCCATCAGGCGTTGCGATGTCGCCAAACGGATCCGGGTCGCGACTTCGGCCTTGCCGCTGCGTGGGCCGAGCGTGAACACCGCCACCTCGGTCTGCGGATTGCGTTCGGTGAAAATGGCGATGGCGCGCACGTTTTCCGCTGCGCCTTCCACCGACACAGTAAGCGGAACGGCGTTGCCGTTGTCGATCAGTTGGGCGATGTCGAATTTGACTTTGCCGGGCTGCGGTTTGACTCCGCCGGTGAAGATGTTGATGGCGGCCGCCATCTCCGCTGGCGTGGCCGATGCGGGGCGGACCAGCGCCAGCATCGCCATGCCCGCGCCAGCGACGAGCAGGTCGCGGCGCTTCACTGGACTGGCTCCTTCAATGTTTGCAGCCATGCGATCACGTCTTCGATCTGCTGCGCGGTGAGGATGGTTTTGCCCTGGTAGGCGGCCGCCACGCGGGTCAGGCCTTCGGTCTTGTAGTAGGAGGGCATGATGGTGGCAGGGTTGAAGTGGCTGGCGTCCACGATGCGCAGGCGTAGTTGTGCGGCGGTCCAGCGTTGGCCGGCGCCTTGCAGGTCTGGCGCGAGATTGCCTTGAAAGCGTTCTTCAGGAATGGGCCCGGTGTGGCACAGCAGGCAGAGGCTGAGCTGGCGATTGGCCACGATGGCGCGGCCGCGCGCTGGGTCGCCCGGGGCTGCGCCGGGCAGTGGCGACGCGATGCCGTCGGCGGCGGCGGCAGCAGGCAACAGCGCGGCAAGAGCCAGCGCTGTCGCTGCCCTGCCGCGCCAACGCCAGCGCCTTGCCATGGCTAGGCCTTCTTCACCAGGCTGTGGTTCTTCAACGGCAGGTCGCGCACGCGCTTGCCGGTGGCGGCGAAGATCGCGTTCAGCACCGCCGGTGCAGCCACGGCGATGGTCGGCTCGCCCACACCGCCCCAGAATCCGCCGGACGGCATGATGATCGACTCCACCTTCGGCATCTCATCAAGCTTCATCACCTGATAGGTATCGAAGTTGCGCTGCTCGATCTCGCCATCCTTGAGCGTGCACTCGCCGTACAGCGCGGCCGACAGGCCGTAGACGAAGGACCCCTCCACCTGCGCCTCGATCTGCTGCGGATTCACCGCATAACCCGGATCGGTGGCCGCGATGATGCGATGGATCTTCACCTTGCCGGTCTTGCGGTCCACCGACACCTCGGCGCACGCGGCGACATAGCTGCCGAAGCCCATGGTCTGCGCCAGGCCGCGATACACGCCCTTCGGCGCAGGCTTGCCCCAACCTGCCTTCTCCGCCACCGCGTTCAGCACCGCCAGATGCTTCGGATGCTCGGCCATCAGCTTGCGGCGGAAGGCCAGCGGATCCTGCTTGGTCGCATGCGCCACCTCGTCCAGGAAGCACTCCAGGTAAATCGCATTCTGGTTCAGGTTCACGCCGCGCCAGAAGCCCGCAGGCACCGGCGGATTGCGCATCGCATGATCCACCAGCAGGTTCGGGAAGCTGTAGCCGATGGACGCCTCCGGTCCCGGCGCGTTCAAGCCCTGGAACACCACCGGATCCTTGCCGTCCTTCAGCGTCGATCCCAGCGACGCCAGGATGGACTGCCCGGCAATGCGCATATGCAGTGCGGTCACATTGCCCTTGACGTCCAGGCCTGCCGTCAGCTTGCACTGCGTGATCGGGTGATAGCGGCCATGCTGCATATCCTCCTCGCGCGACCAGATCAACTTGACCGGCGTGCCGGGCATCTCCTTGGCGATCTTCACCACCTGCGTCACCCAATCGTGGGTGGCGCCGCGACGACCAAAGCCACCGCCCAGGTGCATCTTGTAGACATCGCACTTGGCCGCCGGCAGTCCGGCCGCTTCCGCCGTCGCCGCCAGCGCGGCCTCGCCGTTCTGGGTCGGCGTCCACACCTCGCAGCGCTCCGCAGTCCAGATCGCGGTCGCGTTCATGGTCTCCATGGTGGCGTGGTTCTGCCATGGATACGAATACACCGCCTCGATCTTGCGCGCGGAGGCCTTGATGGCCGCCTTGGCGTCGCCGTTTGAATTGCCCACCACCGCATCCGGCGCATCCAGCGCGGCCTTCAGCGTGGCGGCGATGTCCTTGCTGGACAGCTTGGCGTTCGGACCCTTGTCCCATTCGATCGGCATGGCCTCCAGCGCGGACTTGGCACGCCACCAGGTATCGGCCACCACCACCACGGCGCTGTCACCGAGCTTGAACACCTTCTTGATGCCGGGCCGCTTCTCGATGGCGGAAGCGTCGAAACTCTTCACCGTGCCGCCGAACACCGGACAATCCTTGATGGCCGCGTTCAGCAGGCCGGGCATCTGGATATCCATGCCGTAGATTTGCGCGCCGGTGGTCTTGTCCACCGTATCCAGACGCGCCAGACGCTTGCCGGCCAGCTTCCAGTCTTTCGGATCCTTCAGCGCCACTTCGGTGGGCGGCGTCAGCTTGGCGGCGGCATCGGCCACCTTGCCGTAGCTGATGGTGCGGCCGGAAGGCTTGTGCGTGATCACGCTCGCTGCGGCCGCGCACTCGGAGGCCGGCACCTTCCACGCATCGGCGGCCGCCTGGACCAGCATGGTGCGCGCCATCGCGCCGCCCTTGCGCACATACTCGTGCGACTCGCGCACGCCCCGGCTGCCGCCGGTGGAGAAACTGCCCCACACGCGCTTGCGCGCCAGATTCTGGCCGGGCGACGGATATTCGGTTATCACCTTGCTCCAGTCGGCGTCCAGCTCCTCGGCCACCAGCTGCGCCAGGCCGGTCAGCGTGCCCTGCCCCATCTCGGAGCGGGCGATGCGGATCACGATGGTGTCATCCGGCTTGATCACCACCCAGGCGTTGACTTCGGGCGCATCGGCGGCAGCGCCTTTAGCGATAGGCGCCTGGTCCGCCGCTGCGGCATCGAAGGGAATGTGGAAGGCGACCACCAGGCCGCCGGCTATTTTAAGGAAACCGCGACGGGAGTTCATGCCTTGCTCCCTTCAATGCGTTCGATCGCCAGGCCCGCCGTGGCGGGATCGCCGCCGCGCACCGCCACGTGGATGGCCTTGCGCACGCGGTTATAGGTGCCGCATCGGCAGATGTTGGTCATGGCCGCATCGATATCGGCGTCGGTACATTTGGGCTTGTCGCGGATCAGCGCGGCGGCGGCCATGATCATGCCGGACTGGCAGAAACCGCACTGCGGCACGTCGAGCGCGGCCCAGGCTTTTTGGATGGGATGGGAGCCGTCCTTGGACAGGCCCTCGATGGTGGTGATCTTCTGATTGGCGGTGACGGCGGCGGCGGGATACACGCAGCTGCGCACCGGCTGGCCGTCGATATGCACGGTGCAGGCGCCGCACTGGGCCACGCCACAACCGTACTTGGTGCCGGTCATGCCGAGCTGCTCCCGGATCACCCACAGCAGCGGCGTATCGTCCTCCGCCTCATATTCCCTGACGATACCGTTGACGTTCAGCTTGCCCATGTGCGATCTCCTGATTGTAGTTTGCCAAAACCGACCGCTGGTCATACTACCATCATTTACTAATCGGGAAATTTTGACTTGTATCAAGGTTTTTCCATCGTGAAATCCCTACACTTCCTGCCATTATCCAACGACAAAGAGGAAGTGAAATGAGCAAGCCAGTAGCCGCATTGATGGTCATCGCAGCCCTGTTCAGCGGCGGCGCCTTTGCGCAGGAAACCCCATGGCTGGTGCGCGTGCGCGCTGTGCACCTGAAGCCGGCGGACAAGGCCGCCCCGGTGGGCGGTGTGGGCGCGCGCGACCGTATCAGCGTCAGCAACGAGACCATCCCGGAATTCGACATCACCTATTTCTTCACCAAAAACATCGCGGCCGAACTGGTGCTGACCTATCCGCAACAGCACGACGTGGCGCTGGACGGCGCCCACATCGGCACCGTCAAGCACCTGCCGCCGACGCTGCTGGTGCAGTACCATTTCCTGCCGGAGGGCGGCTTCCGTCCCTACGTGGGCGCCGGCGTCAACTACACCACCTTCTCCAGCAACCACATGTTGGGTGGCGCGGCCAGCCTGGAACACGACAGCGTCGGCCTGGCGCTGCAGGCGGGCGCCGACATCGCCCTCGACAAGCGATGGTCATTCAACGTCGATGTGAAAAAAGCGCAGATCCGCAGTGACGTGCTGATCGGTGGCGCCAAGGCCAGCCGCGTCAAGATCGACCCGCTGATGCTGGCGGTTGGGGTGGGCTACCGCTTCTGAGGCGCTATAATCGTTTCCAAATCGACAGCAACGAACTGGAAACTCCATGCGCAAGATCCTGATAGCCCTGATGCCACTGCTGCTGACCGCCTGCGTGGACGACTCCGCGTCGTACTATGCGGACGGTCCGGTAGGCAATCACGCGCTGACCATCCATCGGGCGCAGAAGCACTTCTGGAGCAAGGACAGCAGGGTCGAGCTCATCATGCAGCGCCTGCCCGAATGCATCCGCCGCATCGAATTGACGGAAATGCCGGCGGATGAAGTGGAAATCGAACTACTCTCGGGCGGCGACAACGTCTGGACTTTGCGGGCGGGGCAGGAAATGTGGCAAGTCGAAACACAGACCTGCACGGTCTACCCCGACGTCAAGGGCGACGGCGGCGAGCTGATGGGCGTATTCCGCGCCGACGGCGACCAGTTCGTCTACGAAGCGGCGGTGGTTGAAACCGTGCCCGCCGACAAATAATTCGGGGTCTAAATCGGGGTCAGTTCCGACATTCGGACACGAGCCCAGCCGTAGCGGGCGCTACGGCTGGGCTCGTGTCCGAATGTCGGAACTGACCCTGAATTTTAGCGCGCCAGCGCCACCTGGCGGCTGGCCGAGCGTGCGGCTGGACGGGCTTTCGGGGCCGTGCCCTGCTCGTGGCCCAGCTTAAAACGCGCCACCAGCGAGGCCAGCATCGCCGCCTGCTCCTGCATGCTGCCGGCCGCCGCCGCCGCCTGCTCCACCAGCGCAGCATTCTGCTGCGTCACCGAATCCATCTCCGTGATCGCCATGTTGACATGGCCGATGCCCGTGCTCTGCTCGCTCGACGCTTCCGTGATCGAGGCCATGATCTGCGTCACGCGCGAGACGCTGGTGACCACCTGATCCATGGTCGTGCCCGCCTCCGCCACCAGCGCGCTGCCGGCGCTGATGCTGTCGACCGAGGCGTTGATCAGCTCCTTGATTTCCTTGGCCGCCGCCGCCGAACGTTGCGCCAGATTGCGCACTTCGGATGCCACCACCGCGAAACCACGTCCCTGCTCGCCCGCGCGCGCCGCTTCCACCGCCGCGTTCAGCGCCAGAATGTTGGTCTGGAAGGCGATGCCGTCGATCACGCTGATGATGTCCACAATCCGCGTGGCCGAGGCGTTGATGGTCTCCATGGTCTGCACCACCTGCGACACCACCTTGCCGCCGCGCTCGGCCACCTGCGACGCCGATTGCACCAGCTGGTTGGCCTGCACCGCGTTGTCCGCGTTCTGGTTCACGGTCGAGGTCAGCTCTTCCATCGACGCCGCCGTCTCCTCCAGCGAGCTGGCCTGAGACTCGGTGCGCGCCGACAAGTCCATATTGCCGGAGGCGATCTCGCCCGAGGCGGTGGCGATGGTCTCGGCGCTGTTGCGGATCTCGCCGATGGTCTCGGCCAGGCGCTGTTGCATCACCTTCACCGAATTCAGGATGCTGCTGCGGTCGGAGGCGTGGGTCTTCACTTCAACGCTGAGGTCGCCGTCGGCGATCTGCTGCGTGATCTCGCCAACATACTCCGGATCGCCGCCGATAGTGTGGCGCAGGCTCTTGTTGACGACGCTGACGATCACCGACAGCAGCACGCACACCACGGCCAGCATCCCCGCCGACTTCAGCAGCGAGGCGCGGAAGGCGATGTCGATATCGTCGGTGTACACGCCGGTGGTCAGGTCCCAGTTCCACGGCTCGTAATGCATCACGCGGCTGAGCTTGGGCACGGGCTCGGTCGAGCCGGGGCGCGACCAGTAATAGCCGACGAAACCGCCGCCTTCGGGCAGGGCGCCGGTGGCGGCGATGGCGCGGTAGACGTAGGTTCCTTTCGGATCCTTCAGGTCGACCAGGTCCTTGCCATTGTTCTCGGGCTTAATCGGATGCATCACCGACAGTGTGCCGCGGCTGATGGTGAAGTAGCCGTCCTTGCCGTAGCGCAGGCCGCGGATCAGGTCCATGGCCTGCTTCTGCGCCTCTTCCTTGGTCAGGGCGCCGGATGCGGCGCGGTCGCCGAACTGCTTGACCACGCTGATCGCCATGTCATCCATATTGCGCAGATCGGCCTGGCGCTCTTCCATCCGCACATTGCGCGTCTGGATGGTTTCGAAAAGAAAAATCGCGGTTATGCACACCAGGCTGCAAATCAGCGGCACCCACAGCTTTTGCTGGAACGACAATTTATTCATGCTTGAAGTCTCCTATTGTCTTATGGAAATCAGCATACCCTCAAAGCCTTAAAGCGTCTCGCATGACTTTCAGGACTGTGGTTTCCGCGTCAAAACAACGGCGGACTCGGCAACGGCGGTACGTGCTCGGCAGTGTCCATGAGCAATAAAATGTGTCAGAATGCTGGTCTATTATTAACAATTCTTCGCCCCTATGAAACTCCCCCTGTCGACAGTGCTGCTGGCCTTATGCGCCTGCGCGGCCGAAGCGGCGACACCGCCCAAGCTCGACGGCGCAGCGCTGCTGGAACAGATCGGCACCCTCGCTTCGGACGAGTTCGAAGGGCGCGCACCCGGCACGCAAGGCGAAAAGCTCACCATCGAATATCTGCAGCAGCAATTCAAAAAGCTGGGGCTGCAGCCGGGCAATCCGGACGGCACCTATCTGCAGGCGGTGCCGCTGGTCGGCATCTCCAGCCACCCGACGCTGAGCTATGGCGACAAGCAACTCAAATTCGGCGACGACTACGTGGCGTGGACCGCGCGCGCCGTGCCCAACCTGGACATCGGCGCATCGGAACTGGTCTTCGTCGGCTACGGCGTGCAGGCGCCGGAATTCAAATGGGACGACTACAAGGGCGCGGACCTGAAGGGCAAAACGCTGATCATGCTGATCAACGACCCGCCGGTGCCTGATCCCAAGCGGCCGCGCCAGCTGGACGCCGCCATCTTCGGCGGCAACACCGTCAGCTGGTACGGGCGCTTGAACTACAAGCTGGAGATGGCGGCCAAGCGGGGCGCGTCGGCGGCGCTGATCGTGCACGAAACGAAAGCGGCCGGCTACCCTTATGACGTCGTGGTCAACGGCTGGGGCCGCGAAAACTTCGCGCTGCGCAGCAAAACGCCCGAGCCGACGCTGCCGCCGATGGCGGGCTGGCTGCAGCAGGAGCGCGCCTGCGACCTGTTCAAGGCGGCCGGGTTGGACTTCAAGGAACTCAAGCAGAAAGCGGCCTCGCGCGACTTCAAGCCGCTACCGCTGGGCATCAAGCTCAAGCTCAGCGCGGTGAACGCCGCGCGCGCGGTGGACTCGCACAACGTGGTCGGCCGCATTCCGGGCTCCGATCCGCAACTGAAGGACGAAGTCATCGTCTACACCGCGCATTGGGACCACTTCGGCATCGACGAAAGCCTGCCGGGACCGCGCACGCAGCAGATCTTCCACGGCGCGGTGGACAACGCCAGCGGCGTGGCGGCGCTGCTGCAGATCGCCAAGGCCTACCATGACCTGCCGGTGCCGCCGAAACGCAGCATCGTGTTTGTCGCCACCACGGCGGAAGAGCGCGGGCAGCTCGGCGCGCAATACTACGTGCGCAACCCGCTCTACCCGATCAGCAAAACCATCCTCAACATCAACATCGACGGCCTGAACCTGTGGGGCCGCACACGGGATGTGGAACTCAGCGGCATGGGGAAATCGACGGCGGACGACATCGTCGCCAGGATTGCGGCCAGGCAGGGGCGCGTGGTCAAGCCCGACAGCAACGTCAGCTACGGCAGCTACTACCGTGGCGACCAACTGGAATTTGCGCGTGCGGGGGTGCCGACGATCTACCTGCGCAGCAGCGCGGGCAAGCTGCTCAACTACACGGCGCACCAATATCACACGGTCAACGACGTGGTGCAAGCGAACTGGAACACGGCCGGTGCGCTGCAAGACATCAGCCTGTTATTCCAGGCCGGCTACCAGGCCGCGCAAGCCAAAGACCACCCACAATGGCAACCCGCCGCCGAATTCCAGCGCCGCTAACTTCGCACTAACTTCGGGGTCAGCTCTGTCATTCGGACATTACGGAACTTTTGGCTTGCTAAAAAGTTCCAATTTGTCCGAATGACAGAGCTGACCCTGGGTTTTAGAGGGTGGCGGCGAGGGCGGCGGTTTGGGGGCCGGCGGCGATCGTGGCCAGTTTCGCGGCGAGTTTTTGCAGCTGGCTCAGGTTGCGCTGCTGGTGGGCGTCGGCGCCGGCGTGGTGGATGTCGGCCAGCAGCGCTTGCGCCGCTTGCTCGATCGCCGCCGCGTCCTGCGGTGCGAGGTCGATCAGGCTGCTCAGGTAGGTGACGCCCCATTGCAGGCGCGTCGCCGGTCCCGTCGATGCCTGCCACGCCTTGCCATACCACGACAGCACAGCGGCCATATCGCTGCGGCGCCTGGCGCTGGCCGCCAGACTCAGCATGAAGTAGTACGGTGAATGCGAACGCGCCAGCTCGGCCAGCAACACTTGCTCCGCCAGCTCCGGCAGGCCGGCGTCGTTCAGCGCGCCGACCGCCGTGTTGACCAGCGCGTGCCGTTCGTAAGGATCGGTCGATTCGGCCAGCGCCGCGTCCACCCGCTCGCGCACCAGCGCCTGCAAGCCCTGCGTCGGCGCCCGCAGCCGCGCCAGGCGCATTTGCAGACGTACCGCCATCAGTCGGTCCGGCGCACTCAGCCAGAAGTCGTCGGCCCATTGCGCTGCCACAGCGCCCAAGGCGGCGGCCAGTTCTTCGCGCCGGCTGGCGATCTTGATCAGATTGATGCCGCTGTTGTTGAAGATGTCCATGTTGGCGCGCGCCTGTTGCGCGTCGCCCAGCAGCGCCAGCAAGGCCGCTGCGTCACCCGTGCCGCTTGCCAGTTGGGCATGCAGGCTCAGGCGCATTGCGGCGGCGCGGTCGGTGCTGGCAGCAGCCAGTGCCGACAAGGTCGGCGCCAGTGCGCGCGAACCCAGCAGCTTGCCTTCGTCGGTATCCCAGGAGTAGTGGCTCAGCAATGACCATTCGTCGGCGCAGAGCGCGCGCGCGCCGGACAGAGCCGCATCCAGCGCTGCGCTTGCCGATGAGCCGGCTCGATCCACGGCCAGCGCCACATCGAGCGCGGCGACAAACAGCTCACCGTCCAGCTCGCACGGCAGGCGTGTGATTTCGCTGCCATCGGGTGCCAACAAGACCAGCGTCGGGTAACTGCGCAGCTGGTATTGGGCGGCCAGCGCCTGGGCTCCAGGCATGTCGCCATCCAGGTGGTAGCACAGCATGGACGCTGCGCGCGCCACGAATTCGTCACGCGCGAAGATCTCGGATTTCACGCGGTTGCACGGCGGGCACCACACCGCGCCCCAGTACAGGAACAGCGGCCGCTGCTGCGCCCGCGCCAAAGCCTGCGCGTCGCCCAGCGTGCCGCCCAGCCATGCGATTGCCGCCATGCGTTTAGTCCCTTGCCAGCGCCAGGAACTCGGTGCGCATCGCCAGGTTAGGCTGCAGCTCGCCCAGCATGGCCGAGCTGACGGTTTCTTCGCCCGGTGTGCGGATGCCACGGCTTTCCATGCACAGGTGACGGCATTTCACCACCACGCCCACGGCCTTCGGCTCCAGCACTTCCATCAGCGCGTTGGCGATTTGCATGGTCATGCGTTCCTGCACCTGCAGGCGCTTGGCGAAGCAGTCGACCAGGCGCGTCAGCTTGGACAGGCCGACGATCTTGCCGTTCGGGATGTAGCCGATGGTGGCCTTGCCGAAGAACGGCGCCAGGTGGTGTTCGCAATGGCTGTACACCGGAATGTTGCGCACAACGATGAATTCGTTGTACTGCTCGGCGCCGTCTTCAAACGCCTTCAGCAGGTCGACCGGGTTCTGCTCGTAGCCCGAAGTCCAGTGCTGCCACGCCTTGCTCACGCGCGCCGGCGTTTCCAGCAGGCCAGGACGATCAGGGTCCTCGCCGATGCTGGCGATCAGGCGGCGCCAGTCGTTTTCCGTAAATTCTTGAGACATGATGAAACACCTTTGTTTTGATTTGCCCGACAGTATATAGAAAACGCCGCCACTTGACCCGCTATGGCTTGGGCCGGTGGGCATCCACCAGGCGCGCAGCAATCGATACCTTGATCGGCAAATCCGGCCATGCATCGCCCGGCCCGAACCAGCGCGCGTCGGCGATTTCGCTCGGGTCGATACGGATCTCGCCGTCCAGGTAGTCGGCCGTGTAGGCGATCATCAACGAATGCGGGAACGGCCACGACTGGCTGCCGAAGTACTGCACGTTGTGCACGCGCAGGCCGACCTCCTCGAACACCTCGCGGTGGATGGCCTCCTCCACCGATTCGCCAGCCTCGACGAAGCCGGCCAGCGCGGTGTAGCGCTTGTACGGCGAGTTGGTGTGCATCGCCAGCAGCACCTGGTCGCCCTTGCGGATCAGCACCATCATCGCCGGCGAGATGCGCGGATAGGCGCTGTGGCCGCAGTTCGGGCACTGGTAGCAGCGCTCGCCCTCGATCAAGCTCATGGCGGTCGCACACACGCCGCAGTAACGGTGCGTGCGCGCCCATTCCGTCAGCTGGAAGGCGCGCCCGGCCAGCCCGAGGAAGCCTTCGTCCAGCGTGCCGAACAGCGCGCGCAGGCCGTGATAAGCGAACTCGGGCCCCGGCAGCACGGGCGTATCGACCCAGGCCGCCTGGTAGTAGCGCCCTTCCCACAATCCCAGCGGATGGATGCGTTCCGGCGCCAATTCCAGCGCCGCCAGCTCGGATGCCTCAGGTAGGCCCATGATAGTGTTGCGTAGAAGCAACTCGCCACGATAGAACACGAAAGTGATCGTATTGTCATGTTTTTGCGGACGAATAACGGCGTTGAATGTGACGGGAGTGTGCAGCATGGCCGGGGAAATAAAGAATTAGTGCGGAACAATATCTTACAGTGTTTCCAGATTACTTATTTTGCACGCAAAGATGGGCTCGGAATGCGGCCCCCAAATCAACGCTAAGTCATTGTTTTCAGACCAAGATTTAAAGGATTTTTGCCCCTTTCCTCTCTGGATAAGACCTTTTGGCGGTACTATATATTTCCGTCAGGAGATTTTTATATATGCCCACTTTTATTCCCGGTTTAAGCACCGATCTGATTGCCAGTCTACTCACCGAGCAAATCGTCAGTTTGACGACGACGGACATCGGCTTGTTCACGACGACGCAAATGACGGCGTTCAAGACCAACCAATTGGGGGCATTCAGCAGCAACCAGATCCGCGCGCTGTCGATCGACAATCTGCAAACGCTGAGCACCAACCAGCTCGGTTACGGCTTCAACACGCGCCAGATCCAAGCCCTGACCAGCAAGCAGCTGAACAGCCTGACAACCAACCAGCTTACCGCCGGCCTCAATAGCGACCAATTCGCCGCCCTGACCACCGCGCAACTGAACTTCCTGACGGCAGCCCAGTTCGCCCTGATCGCCACCGACGACATCGCCGCCCTGCGCAGCGCGCAAGTGGCGTCCATCAACACCACCCTGCTACGCATGCTCACCAGCGACCAGATCGTCGCCCTGAACTCGGACCAGGTCGCCGCGCTGCAAACCAGCCAGGTCGCCTCGCTGACCACGACCCAGGTGGCCGCCATCGAAACGGCGGACTTCGGCGCCCTGGCCAGCAAGCAGTTGAACGCGCTGGCCGTCAGCCAGCTCAACGCGCTGAGCACCGCACAAATGGCTGCGCTCGGCAGCAAGCAGACCGCCAACCTCAGCACCGCCCTGATCAGCGCCCTCAGCACCGCGCAACTGGCGGCCATCGGCACCGAAGGCTTGTCGACGCTGCGCACCCAGCAGATCGCCGCGCTCAGCACCAAACAATTCGCCGCCCTCGGCAGCGACCAGATCGTGGCCCTGAGCAGTGCGCAAACCGTCGCACTGACCACGCTGCAACTAAGCCAGATGTCCAGCAGCCAACTGGCCGCGATGGAAACGCAAGACCTGGCCGCCCTCAAGAGCCAGCAATTGGGCGCCCTGAGCACCGCCGCCGTCGCCGCGCTCGACACCGACCAGATCGCCGCCATGACCACGGCGCAGATCGCCAGCCTGACCACCGCCCAGATCCGCAGCCTCAGCACCAGCCAGCTGGTGGCGCTGACCACGGCGCAAGCCGCCGCGCTGACCACCGTGCAGATGCAGGCCCTGAGCAGCACCCAGGTGGCCGCGATGGAAACGGCCGACATCGCCGCGCTGAAGACCTCGCAGCTGAACGCGCTGGCCAGCAAGCAGTTGATCGCTCTCGGCAGCGACCAGATCGCCGCCCTGACCACGCTGCAAGCGACCAACCTGGCGACCCAGCACATCGCCGTCCTCAGCACCGCACAAATCGCCGCAATGGAAACGCAGGATGTCGCCGCGCTGAAAACCCAGCAGATCGCCGCCCTCACCACGGCCGGCGTCGGCGCCTTGACCACCGACCAGGTGGTGGCGCTGAAATCGGCGCAAGCCGGCGCGCTGAGTTCGCAACAACTGGCGGCGCTCGACAGCGACCAGCTGCGCGCGCTCGAAACGCAAGACCTGGCCGCCCTGAAAACGGCCCAGCTGATCGGCCTGAGCACGGCCAACATCGCCGCCCTGGCCACCGAACAAGTGGCCGCGCTGACGACTTCGCAAATCGCCACCCTGAACAGCAGCCAGCTGCTGGCCCTGGGCAGCGACCAGATCATCGCCCTGAGCAGCCTGCAGGCGTCGTCGCTGACCACCCAGCAGATCGCCAGCCTCGGCAGCGCACAAATCGCCGCCATGGAAACCCGCGACCTGCGCGCGCTGAAAACCGCCCAGATCGTCGCCCTGACCACGGCGCAGATCGCCGCGCTCGGTACCGACCAGATCGCCAACCTCGGCACGCAGCAAATCGCGGCCCTGAGCACGCGCCAGTTCGTCACCCTCAGCACCGACCAGATCGTTGCCCTGAGCAGCCAGCAAGTCGGCGCGCTCACCACCCAGCAGCTGAGCCAGATGACCAGCAGCCAACTGGCCGCGCTGGAAACCCAGGACTTCGCCGCGCTCAAGAGCCAGCAGGTGGCAGCCCTCAGCACCGCCACCACCGCCGTGCTGAGCACCGACCAGATCGCCGCGCTGAGCACCGCGCAGATCGCCGGCATGCCGACCGCGCAAGTGCGCGCCCTGAGCACCGACCAGATCGCCGCCCTCAATTCGGCCCAGGTCGCCGCATTGCAAACCGCGCAAGTGCAAGCGCTGAGCAGCAGCCAGATTGCCGCCATCGAAACACGCGACCTGGCCGCCATGCGCACCGCGCAACTGGCCGTGCTGAGCACCGCCCAGCTGTCCGCCCTCGGCACCGACCAGATCGTCGCGCTGACCACCGCGCAAGCCGCCAACCTCGGCACCCAGCAGATCGCTGCGCTCAGCACCAGCCAGCTGGCCGCGATGGAAACGCAAGACCTGGCCGCCCTGCGCACCCAGCAAGTGGCGGCCGTCACCACGGCCGGCATCGCCGCGCTCGGCACCGACCAGGTTGCCGCGCTGACCTCGCTGCACATAGGCGCCCTGCAAACCAAGCAATTGGCCGCGCTCAGCAGCGACCAGATCGCCGTACTGAACAGCGCCCAGGCCGCCGGCCTGAGCACCCAGCAGATGGCCGCGCTGTCGACGCTGCAAGCCACCGCGCTAGGCACCGCCACCCTGACCAGCCTGAAATCGCAGCAGATCGCTGCGCTCAGCACCGGCGCCATCGCCGCCTTGAGCACCGACCAGATCGTCGCCCTGAACACCACGCAAGCCGGTGCGCTGAGCTCGCAACAATTGGCCGCCCTCACCACCGATCAGCTGGCCGCGATGGAAACGCGCGACCTGGCCGCCCTGAAAACCGCGCAGCTGAACGGCTTGACCACCAGCGGCATCGCCGCCCTCGGCACCGACCAGCTGGCTTCGCTGACCACCGCGCAGATCGCCACGCTGAGCACCAGACAACTGGCCGCACTGGACGACGATCAGATCGCCGCCCTGACCACGGCGCAAGCCAGCTCGATGACCACGCAGCAGATCGCCAGCCTCAGCACCGCGCAGATCGCCGCGCTGGAAACGGCCGACCTGGCCGCGCTGAAAACCGCACAGATCGCCGCGCTGAGTACCCTGCAACTGACTGCGCTCGGCACCGACCAGATCATCGGCCTGACCTCGCAGCAAGTCACCGCGCTGACCACGCGCCAGGTGGCCGCGCTGTCGACCGACCAGATCCTGGCGATGCAAGCCTCGGCCCTGGCCGCGCTGCAATCGCAGCAAGTCGCCGCGCTGAGCAGCAACGCCGTCACGGCGCTGACCACGGCGCAGATCGCCGCGCTCAGCACCGCCGTGCTGAGTTCCTTCACCACCGGCCAGATCGCGCTGCTGAGCACCAACCAGATCGTCGCGCTGACCACCGTGCAAAGCGCCGCCCTGACCACGCGCCAGGTCGCCGCCCTGACCACCGACCAGGTCAACGCGCTGGAAACGCAGGACCTGGCCGCCTTCACCACGGCCCAGATCGTTGCCATGGGCAGCAACCAGGTGATCGCGCTGAATACCGCGCAAATCGCCGGCCTGCGCTCGCAGCAGGTAGGCGCGTTGAAGACGCAGCAGATCGCCGCGCTCGGCACCGATCAAGCCGCCGCTTTGGCAACGCAGGATCTGGCCGCGCTGCAATCGCAGCAAGCCCTGGCCCTGAGCAGCGATGCCGTCGCCGCCTTGACCACCAGCCAGATCTCGGCCCTGACCTCGACCGTGCTGGCCGCCTTCAGCACCGCCCAGATCGCTGCCCTCGGCACCAGCCAGATCGCCGCGCTCACCAGCGCGCAAAGCGCCGTGTTGACCACGCGCCAGATCGCTGCGCTGTCGACCGCCCAGCTGGCCGCCATGGAAACACAAGACCTGGCCGCACTGAAAACCAGCCAGATCGCCGCCCTCAACACGGCCCACATCGCCGCGCTCGACACCGACCAGGCCGCCGCGCTGACCTCGCAACAGGTTGCCGCCCTGAGCTCGCTGCAAATCGGCGCGCTGAACAGCGACCAGATCGTCGTCATGTCCAGCAGCGACCTGGCCGCCCTGCAATCGAAACAGGTCGGCGCCTTGAGCACCGCCGCCGTGGCCGCACTGACCACCACGCAAGTCTCGGCCCTGACCTCGACCGTGCTGAACGCGCTGACCACCAGCCAGGCCGCCGCCCTCACCACCGACCAGATCGTGGCACTGGGCACGGCACAGATCGGCGTGCTCGGCACGGCCAACCTGGCTGCGCTCTCGACCGACCAGGTCAACGCGCTGGAAACGCGCGACTTCGCCGCGCTGCGCACCAGCCAGATCATCGCCCTCACCACCGACCAGATCGGTTCCCTGAACACCAACCTGATCGTCGCCCTGACCACGGCCCAGGCCGCCGCACTGACGCTGGCGCAACTGAACGCCATGACCACCGACCAGCTGGCCGCGATGGAGACCCAGGACTTTGCCGCGCTGAAAACCAGCCAGCTGCTGGGCCTGGGCACCAAAGGCATCGCCACGCTGACGCCGGCCCAGGTGGCCGCGTTGAAGACCGACCAGATCGTGCAATTGAGTTCGGACCAGATCCAGGTGCTCAGCAGCGCCCAGCTCAACGCCCTGACCACGGCGCAAGTGACCGCCCTCACCACTGCGCAGGTCGGTTACCTGCTGACCGCCCAGATCGCCGTACTGAGCACCGCCGACTGGGCCGCACTGAAAACCAGCCAGCTCAACGCGCTGAGCACCAGCCAGATCGCCGCCGTCACCACCGCGCAAATCGTCGCGCTGAGTTCGCAACAAGCGGCATCGCTGGCCACGCGCCAGCTGGCCGCGCTGTCGACCGACCAGCTGAACGCCATGGAATCGGGCGACCTGGCTGCATTGACTTCGGTACAGATCGCCAGCCTGACCACCGACGCCATCGCCTCGCTCGACCTGACGCTGCTGGCCGCACTGAAGACCCAGCAAACCGCCGCCCTGACCAGCGCCCAGATCCGCGCACTCGGCACGGCGCAGATCGCCGGCCTGAGCACGCTGCAAGCGTCCAACCTCGGCACGCAACAGATTGCCGCGTTGACCACCGACCAGGTGCAGGCGCTGGAAAGCGCCGACCTGGCCGCGCTGAAGAGCACGCAGATCGCCGCCTTCAGCAGCGATCAGATCGGCCAGCTGACCACGGCCCAGATCGTCGCCCTGAACTCGCAACAGGTGGCCGCGCTCAGCACGCGCCAGCTGTCCGCGCTCGATAGCGACCAGATCGCCGCGCTGGAAACGCGCGACCTGATCGCCCTGCAAACCGCCCAAATCGCCGGCCTCGGCACCGATAAACTGAACGCGCTGAGCAGCACCCAAATACAAGCGCTGAGCACGGCCCAACTGGCGGCCCTGAGCACCAGCCAGCTGAGCGCGCTCGCCACCGACCAGGTCGCTGCGCTGACCACGTTCCAGGTCAGCAACTTGCTGACTCAGCACATCGCCGCACTGACTACCGACCAGTTGGCCGCCTTCGGCACGCGCGACATCGCCGTGCTCAAGACTGCCCAGATCAGCGCGCTCGGCACGGCCCAGATCGCGGAACTGAGCACCGACCAGATCGTGGCCCTGAACTCGCAGCAAGTAGCTGCCCTGAGCAGCCGCCAGCTGAACGCCCTGACCACGGACCAGATCGTCGCATTGGAAACCCGCGACCTGATCGCCATGGGCACGGCGCAGATCGGCAGCCTCGGCACCGACAAGCTGACCGCCCTGACCACCAACCAGCTGCAAGCAATGAGCACGGCCCAGTTGGCCGCCCTGAGCAGCAGCCAGCTACGCTCGCTGGAAACGGCCCAGATCGCCGCACTGAGCACCTTGCAGGCATCCAACCTGACCACGCAGCACATCGCCGCCCTCACCAGCGACCAGTTGCAAGCGCTGGAAACGGCCGACCTCGCCGTGCTGAAGACCGCGCAGATCGCCGCGCTGGGCACGGCGCAGATCGAACTGCTGAGCACCGACCAGATCGTCGCCCTGAACTCGCAGCAAATGGCCGCCCTGAGCAGCCGCCAGCTGAACGCGCTGACCACCAGGCAGATCGTCGCCATTGAAACGCGCGACCTGCTCGCCTTGACCACGCAACAGATCAGCGGCCTGTCCACGGAAAACCTGAACGCGCTCACCACCACCCAGTTGCAAGCGCTGAACACGGCCCAGATCGCCGCGCTGAGCAGTGCCCAGTTGCGCGCGCTGGATACCGACCAGATCACCGCCTTGACTACGCTGCAAGCCGCCAACCTGAGCACGCAACAGATCGCCGCGCTCACCAGCGACCAGCTGCAAGCGCTGGAAACGGCAGACTTTGCCGCGCTGAAGACCGCGCAGCTGGCCGCGTTGTCGACCAATCAGATCAGCCTGCTGACCACCGACCAGATCGTCGCCCTGACCACGCAGCAAACCGCCAACCTGAGCACGCGCCAGCTGGCGGCGCTGGAAACCAGCCAGATCGCGGCCATGGAAACGCGCGACCTGGCGGCCCTGACCACGGCACAAATGAGCGGCCTCGGCAGCGAGAACCTCAACGCCCTTGGCAGCGATCAAGTGCACGCCCTGAGCAGCAACCAGCTGAACGCCTTGAGCAGCGCGCAACTGCAAGCCTTCGCCACCGCCCAGGTGGCACTGTTGAGCACCGCGCAAGCGGCCAGCCTGAGCACCACGCAAATCCAGCTGTTGAGCAGCGCCCAACTGGCAGCCCTGGGCACCAACACCCTGTCCGTGCTGAAAACCCAGCAGATCGCCGCGCTGAAAACCAGCCAGATCGCCGCCCTCGACAACGACCAGATCGCCGCCCTGACCACGCTGCAAGTAAGCAACCTCGGCACGCAGCAAGTGGCCGCGCTCGGCAGCGACCAGCTGAACGCGCTGGAATCGCAAGACCTGGTGGCCCTGCGCACGGCGCAGATCGCCGCGCTGGGCACCAGCCAGATCGCCAACCTGAGCACGGCGCAAGCCGCCGCCCTCAGCACGCTGCAGATCAGCAACCTCAGCACCACGCAACTGGTGGCGGTCGGCAGCGCGCAACTGCAAGTCTTCTCCACCGCCGACATCGTTGCGCTGAAGACCGCGCAAGTGGCGGCCCTGACCACCGGCCAGATCGACGCCCTGTTGACCGACCAGCTGCGCGCCCTCAGCACGGCCCAGATGAGCGCCCTGAGCAGCGCGCAATTCCAGTCGCTGAGCAGCGACCAGATCATCGCCTTGACCACCTTGCAGGCGGCCAACCTCAGCACCATCCAGCTGCAGGCGCTGAGCGCCGTCCAGCTGGCCGCGCTGGAAACCGCCGACCTGGCCGCGCTGAAGACCGCGCAGCTGAACGCACTGAAAACCGGCCAGATCGCGCTGCTGAACAGCGACCAGATCGCCGGCCTGACCACGCTGCAGGTATCGACCCTGGCCACCAACCAGGTCGCCGCACTGGGCACGGCGCAAATGCTGGCGCTGGAAACCCAGGACCTGGCCGCGCTGAAGACCGCGCAGTTGCAAGCGCTGGGCAGCAACCAGCTAAACGCCATCAGTAGCGAGCAATTGCAAGCCATGGGCACGGCCCAGCTGGCATCGCTGAGCACGGCGCAATTCCAGTCGCTGCAAACGGCCCACATCGCCGCGCTGACCACGCAACAGTTCGCCAATCTGGCCACCGCGCAGATCGCCAGCCTCGGCAACGGCCAGCTGGCCGCCATCAGCACCGATGAAATCTCGGCGCTGAAAACCGCCCAGGTCCAGTCGCTGCGCACCGAGCAGCTGGTACTGCTGAGCACCGACCAGGTCTTCGCCTTGACCAGCAACCAGGTTGCCGCCCTGACCACCGGCCAGTTGGCCTCGATGACCTCCGATCAGGTGGCCGCCTTCGGCACCGAAGACTTCGCCGCCCTGAGCGCCGCGCAACTGACCGCGCTGGGCGCCCTGAGCAATCTCAGCACCGACCAGATCCAGGCCCTCACCACGGCCCAGATCGCCGGCCTGACAACAGCCCAGATCGCCGCCTTGAACACCGCGCAAATCATCGCCCTGACCACGCGCCAGATCGGCGCGCTGAGCACCACCAACGTCGGCGTACTGAGCAGCGATCAGCTGCACGTGCTGGAACTGGAAGACCTGGCGGCGATGAAAACCGCGCAGCTCGCCGCCCTCAGCACCACGCAAGTGGCGCTGCTGAGCACCGACCAGATCGCCGCGCTGACCACGGTTCAATTCGGCAACCTGCTGACGCAGCAAGTGGCCGCGCTCGGCACGGCGCAAGTGCAAGCGCTGTCGGCCGACGATATCACCGTGCTGAAAACTGCACAGGTCACGGCGCTGAACAGCGCCCAGATCGGCGTGCTGTCCGAGATCCAGGTGCAAGCCCTGTCCGGCACGCAGCTGAATGTCTTCAGCAGCGCGCAGATCCGCGCCCTCAACACCGACCAGATCATCGCGCTGACCACGCAGCAATATGCCGCGCTGGCGACGGCGCAAGTGGCCGCGCTCAGCACCACGCAATTGAGCATCATCGAGCTGGACGACCTGGCCGCGCTGAAAACCGCGCAGATCGCCATCCTCAACACCGACCAGATCCAGGCGCTGGCGCCGGACCGCATCGGCGTGCTGACCTCCGCCCAGGCCCAGGCGCTCAACAGTGCCCAACTGCAGGCGCTGGACTCGGCCCAGATCCAGTCCCTGAGCACGGCCAACCTGGCGGCGTTGAAATCGTCGCAGGTCGCCGCATTGCACACCAACCAGCTCAACGCCCTGCTCGACTACCAGCTGCAAAGCTTCGGCCTGGTCCAGCTTGGCGCCCTGAGCAGCACCCAGCTGCAAGCGCTCGGCAGCGACCAGATCATCCAGCTGAGCACGGCCCAGTACGGCATGCTGAGCACGGCGCAGATCGCCCTGCTGACCACCGCCCAGCTCGGCGCCATCGAGTGGGAAGACCTGGCCGCGCTGAAGACGTCGCAAATCCTGGCCCTCGGCAGCGACCAGATCACGTCGTTGACGGTCGACCGCATCGCTGCACTGACCACCTTGCAGGCGCAGGCCCTGGCTACCCAGCAACTGGCAGCGCTGAGCACGGACCAGATCCAGGCGCTGGAAACCGCCGACCTGGCCGTGCTGAAATCGAACCAGCTGCAAGCGCTGAGCAGCAACCAGCTCAACGCCCTGATCGTGGACCAACTGCAAAACCTGGGCAGCGCCCAACTCAATGCGCTGACCACCGCGCAGATTCACGCCCTCAGCAACGACCTGATCATTGCCCTGACCACGGCGCAAGCGAGCCAGCTGGCCAGCGCGCACATCGCCGCGCTCAGCTCGGACCAACTGGTCGCCATGGAACTGGAAGACCTGGCAGCGCTCGTCGGCAGCCAGATCCTGGCCCTGACCACGCTGCAGATCAGCGAACTCGACCTGGCCCACGTGGGCGCTTTGACCACCGCCCAGGCCGTCGTGCTGAGCACGGCGCAGCTGGTGGCGCTGTCCACCAGCCAGTTCCAGGCGCTGACCACCGACAACGTGGCCGCACTGAAAACCGCGCAGATCGCCGCGCTGACCACAAACCAGCTCATCACGCTGACCGTGGACCAGCTGCAACATCTGACCACCGACCAGATCGACGCCCTGACCTCGGCGCAAGCCACCTCGCTGACCACCGACCAGATCGCCGCGCTGACGTATGTCCAGGTCGACAACCTCGGCACGCGCCAGCTGGCCGCACTGACCAGTGCCCAGATCGCCGCCATCAGCACCGACAACTTCGCCACCCTGTCCAGCAGCCAGATCGGCGCGCTGAACGCGGCGCAGTTCGGCGCCATCACCACCGACCAGATGGTGGCCCTGAGCAGCAGCCAGGCCATCTCCCTGAGCACCGCGCAAATGGCCGCCTTCAGCAGCGACCAGCTGAACGCGCTGGAAACGGCCGACTTCGTGGTCCTGAAAACCGCGCAGATCGCTGCCATCGGCACCGCCAACGTGGCCGCGCTGAACACCGACATCATCAGCGTGCTGACCACGGCGCAGTTCGCCGGCTTGGGCAGCGACCAGATCGCCGCACTGAACACCGACCAGATCGTCGCCCTGACCACGGCCCAGGTCACCACGCTGAGCACGTCGCAGATCGGCGTCCTCAGCACCGACCAGATCAGCGCTCTGGCCACCGAAGACTTCGTCGCCCTGCGCAGCAACCAGCTGGCCGCCTTCAACAGCGCCCAGTTTGCCGCACTCACCAGCGACCAGTTGAACGCCCTGTCCACCAACGCCTTCACGGCGCTGGCCACGGCGGTGCTGGGCTCGCTGACCGCCAGCCAGTTCAGCCAGCTGAGCACGGCGCAAGTCAGCGCCATCACCACGGCCCAGGCCAGCTCGCTGCGTACTGAACAGCTGAGCGCGCTGAACACCGACCAGTTCGGCGTGTTGAGCACCAACGCCATCCGCGTCCTCAGCTCCGACCAGTTCGGCGCCCTGACCACCGACCAGATCGTGGCCCTGGTGACCCAGCAGGCGCGCGCACTGAACAGCATGCAACTGGCCGGCCTGACCACCGACCAGGTGGCCGTGCTGGAAACGCAAGACCTGGCGGCGCTCACCACCGCCCAGCTCAATCTGCTCAACACCGACCAGCTGCAAGCGCTGCTGACCGACCAGTTCGCCAGCCTGTCGACCGCGCAGGTCAGCACCTTGACCACGGACCAGATCAGCGCCGGCCTCAACACCGCGCAGATCGCCGCCCTGACCACGCTGCAGGCGTCCACCCTGGCCACCAAGCAAGTGACCTCGTTGACCACCGACCAGATCGTGGCACTGGAAACGCAAGACCTGGCATCGTTCACCACGCGCCAGATCGTTGCCCTGAACACCGACCAGATCGCCGTGCTGAGCAGCGACCAGCTGAACGGCCTGACCACGGCCGAACTGGTCGCGTTCACCACCAGCCAGCTGATCAACGGCCTCACCACAGCCCAGCTGGCAGCGCTGGACACCGCCCACATCGTGGCGCTGACCAGCAACCAGATCGCCTACGGCCTGAACAGCGACGCCATCGCCGCCCTGACCACCGACCAGATCGCCGCCTTGCGCACCGCGCAAACGGCTATCTTGACCACGGTGCAACTGCAAGCCCTGACCACCGACCAGATCGTTGCCCTCGGCACCCATCAGGCCGCCACGCTGACCACGCAACAGGTCACCTCGCTCACGACCGACCAGATCGTCGCGCTGGAAACGCAGGACCTGTCCTCGTTCACCACGCGCCAGATGGTGGCCCTGAACACCGATCAGATCGCCGTGTTGAGCAGCGACCAGCTGAACGGGCTGACCACGGCCGAACTGGTCGCGCTGACCACCAGCCAGCTGATCAACGGCCTCACCACCGCCCAGCTGGCGGCGCTGGACACCGCCCACATCGTGGCGCTGACCAGCAACCAGATCGCCTACGGCCTGAACAGCGACGCCATCGCCGCCATGACCACCGACCAGATCGCCGCCCTGCGCACCGCGCAAACGGCTATCTTGACCACGGTGCAACTGCAAGCGCTGACCACCGACCAGATCGTTGCCCTGGGCACCCATCAGGCCGCCACGCTGACCACGCAACAGGTCACCTCGCTCACGACCGACCAGATTGTCGCGCTGGAAACGCAGGACCTGTCCTCGTTCACCACGCGCCAGATGGTGGCCCTGAACACCGACCAGATCGCCGTGCTGAGCAGCGACCAGCTGAACAGCCTGACCACCACCGAACTGGCCGCGCTGACTACCAACCAGATCAGCCTCGGCCTCACCACCGACCAGTTGGTGTCGCTGGACACCGCCCACATCACGGCGCTGACCACCAACCAGCTGGCCAACGGCCTGAGCCTGGCCGCCATCGCCGCCCTCACCACGGACCAGATCGCCGCCCTGCGCACCGCCCAGGCCTCGATCCTGACCACCTTGCAAGTGCAGGCGCTGACCACCGACCAGATCGTTGCCCTGACCACGGCACAGGCATCCACCCTGACCACCCAGCAGATCGCCGCGCTGACCAATGACCAGGTGACGGCGCTGGAAACGGTCGACGTCAACGCCCTCAGCACGCGCCAGATCACGGCCCTGCAAGCCACGCAAGTTGGCGTGCTGAGCAGCGACCAGCTGAATGCCCTGAGCACCACGCAACTGGTGGCCTTCACCACCAGCCAGTTGATCAACGGCCTCAACAGCGACCAGGTCGCCGCGCTCGACACCGCCCACCTGGTGGCGCTGAGCACGCAGCAACTGGCCTACGGCTTCAGCATCGACAACCTGAACGCGCTTACCAGCGACCAGATCCAGTCGCTGCGCACGGTGCAGATCGCCGGCCTGACCACGCTGCAGGCGAGCGGCCTGAACACCAACCAGATCGCCGCCATCAGCGCCGGCCAGATGACCGGCCTCAACACCGCGCAGATGCAAGTGCTGAGCGCCGACCAGATCGCCGCCATCAGCACCGCGCAGCTGGTTGCCATCGACACCCAGGACATCGCAGCGCTGAGCGCCGGCCAGTTCATCGGCCTGAGCACCGACCAGACCGCGGCGCTGACCACGTCGCAAGTCCGCGCGCTGAAAACCGCGCAGATCAACGCCATCGAAGCGACCCAGATCGGCGTCTTCAACAGCGACCAGCTGCAGGCCTTGAGCACGCAGCAGGCGGCGGCGCTCAGCGTCAACGCCGTGATCGCGCTGTCGACCCAGCAACTGGACGTGCTCACCACCGCCAGTGTGGCGGCCCTGGGCACCTTGCAGATCGCCAGCATCGACACCGCCAAGCTGGTTGGCCTCAACACCAACCAGATCCAGGCGTTGACCAGCGTGCAACTGGGCGCCATGACGGCCGACCAGTTGTTCGCCTTCAGCACCAGCCAGATCGCCAGCCTGCGCACCACGCAGATCGGCTACCTGACCACCTTGCAACTGTCGGCGCTGTCCAACGGCCAGGTGCAGGCGCTGACTACCGCGCAGATCGCCTCGATCAAGCTGAGCCAGATCACCGCCATCACCATCGACCAGATGAGCGTGCTGGGCAGCGACCAGTTGCAAGCACTGACCACGGCGCAAATCCAGACCTTGTCGATCACGCAGCTGACCGCGCTGACCACGCCGCAGGCCGGCGCCTTCACCACCACGCAGATGGCGGCGCTGAAAAATTCGCAGATCGGCGCGCTGGACGCGACCCAGATCTACGGCTTCACCACGGCTCAGCTGGGCGCCTTAAGCACCAGCCAGCTGGGTGCGCTCACCAACGCCCAGATCGGCTACCTGTCGACCGACCAGATCGCCGCCCTGACCACGGCCCAGGTCGCGGGCCTGAAGACCAGCCAGTTGATCGTCTTCACCAACGACCAGTTGCTGGCGTTCACCGCCGTGCAGATGCCGGCCCTGGCCACCGCCGGCCTGAGCGCACTGAGCGTGGCGCAAGCCGACATCTTCAGTGGCGCCCAGGTGGCGGCCATGTCGATCGCGCAAAAAATGGCGCTCAACGCCAGCTCGGTCAACTACTCGACACCGCTGATCCTCGATCTCGACGGCAACGGTGTGCAAACGCTGAGTATCGCGGCCGGCGTGCAGTTCGACATCCGGGCTGAAGGCAAGCCGGTCAACACCGGCTGGGTCGACGCCCACGACGGTTTGCTGGCCCTGGACCGCAACGGCGACGGCGTCATCAACGACGGCGGCGAACTGTTCGGCAGCGCCACCACGCTGGCCAACGGCGCCAAGGCGGCTGACGGCTACGCTGCCCTGCAAGCGCTGGACAGCAACGGCGACGGCCAGATCACCAGCGCCGACAGCGCCTACAGCGCCCTGCGCGTATGGGTAGACGGCAACTCGGACGGCCTCAGCCAAACCGATGAGCTGAAAACCCTGGCGGAGCTGAAGATCGCCTCGATCAACACCCACGGCAGCAACGCGCTGAGCCAGCAGAACGGCAATATTGTCGGCCTCACCTCCAGCTACACCAGCACCGACGGCAGCATGCATCAAAGTGCCGACGTGTGGTTCCTGGCGCAGAAGCAGGCAGCAACATCAACTGCCTCTCTGCAACAGCAAGTGAGCGGCCTGAGCGATGCGATCGGCGGTTACGTCGTCAACGGTGCGGCCCCTGCGGCGCCAACGCAACAGCTGGACCTGCCGCAGCCGGGTCTGCAAGCCACGCTGGCCGACGGCAACGGCCAGGCCCTGAGCGACGCCCTCAAGCAATACCGCGCTGCCCAAGGCCTGCAAGGCTACGCCGCCACGCTGCACGGCAAACCGGCAGCGGCCGAGCCTGGCGCAAGCTGGTTCACCGTACCGAACCGCTAAGCACCGCCCCCGCCCCCCTCGTCATCCCCGCGAAAGCGGGGATCCATAGAACCCCGCCCAGGATGCTCAGCATGGATTCCCGCTTTCGCGGGAATGACGGGGGGTGGGCGTGGGCGGGAGCGGGAGCGGGGTAGTGCCTAACGCTTGAGCAGCCGGCGTTTTACACTCTTGCTCCTGAGCCAAAAGTTGCCCCTTACCTAGCGACAAAAAGGTATGATAGGGCTTACCTTTTGTGCCTCAATCTCAAGCTCAGCTATGACCGTACAAGCACCTGCCGCACCCGCTCCCGTCGATAACAGCCCGCTGGGCACCGTCATGGGCATGGCTGCCCAGGGCGTCCTTTCCATCGGCGACCTGTTCGGCGCTGCGGCGGTGTTGCAGGAAAGCGGACAGCTGCCCGCCGCCATCGCGCTGTACCGCGCCTGGATCGACCACACGCCGTCGCCGCTGGCCTATGCCGCCTGCTTCAACCTGGCCGTGGTGCTGTCCAACGCCGGCGACGACCCCGGCGCGGAGCTGGTGCTGCGCCGCGCCATCGCGCAGAATCCGCACTTCGTCGAAGCGCGCCTGAACCTGGGCACCCTGCTCGAACGCACCGGCCGCCCGCAGGACGCGCTCAATATGTGGCAGTCGATCCTCAGCGATCCGATCGAACCGGACATCAAGACCAACACCACGCTCTACATCCAGACCCTGAACAACCTGGGCCGCCTGCTGGAAATCCAGAAGCGCTACCCGGAAGCGGAAGCCATGCTGGCCGTCAGCCTCGGCGCCGATCCGCAGCAGGCCAATGTGATGACCCACTGGGTCCACCTGCGCCAGAAGCAATGCGAGTGGCCGGTGTACGCCGGCCTTGAACACATCTCGGTCGCCACCATGATGGAAGGCACCTCGGCGCTGGCCATGCTCAGCGCCTCGGCCGATCCGGCGATGCAGCTGGCCGCCGCCAAGCGCTTCGTCAACGAGAAGATCAACGCCGCCGTCGCCCCGCTCACCGGCGCCCACGGCTACAACCACACGCGCCTGCGCATCGGCTACCTGTCGTCGGACTTCTGCTCGCACGCGGTGTCGATCCTGACGGCCGAATTGTATGAACTGCACGACCGTAACAAGTTCGAGGTGTACGCCTTCAGCTGGAGCCGCGAAGACGGTTCGCCGATCCGCGCGCGCGTGGTCAAGGCCATGGACCACTACATCCGCATCGACAAGTTGAGCGACGAGCAGGCCGCGCGCACCATCCGCGCCCACGAAATCGATATCCTGGTTGACCTGCACGGCCTCACGCTCGGCGCGCGCCCGCAGATCCTGGCCTACCGCCCGGCGCCGGTGCAGCTGACGTACCTCGGCTTCCCCGGCAGCACCGGCCTGCCCGGCATCGATTACGTGATCGCCGACGAATTCCTGATCACGCCGGAGATGACCGAGCACTTCTCCGAGCAGCCGCTGTACCTGCCCGACTGCTTCCAGATCAACGACCGCCAGCGCGCCATCGCCGCCAAGCCGACGCGCGCCTCGGTCAACCTGCCGGAAGACGCCTTCGTCTTCTGCTCGTTCAACAACAACTTCAAGTTCACGCCCGACCTGTTCGAGGTATGGATGAACATCCTGCGCCGCGTGCCGAATTCGGTCTTGTGGCTGGTGGCCGATTATCCAGAAGTGCGCGAGAACCTGTTCCGCTACGCCGAGCAGGCCGGCATCGACCGCAACCGCATCATCTTCAACACCCGCGCGGTGCCGGCCGAATACCTGGCGCGCTACCAGCTGGCCGACCTGTTCCTCGACACCTTCCCGTTCAACGCCGGCACCACCGCCAGCGACGCCCTGTGGGCCGGGCTGCCGCTGCTGACCTGCGCCGGCCAGACCTTCTCCTCGCGTATGGCGGGCAGCCTGCTGCGCGCGGTCGACCTGCCGCAGCTGATCACCCACAATTTCGCCGACTACGAAGAGAAGGCGGTGGAACTGGCCAACAACCCGCAGCGCATCGCCGCCATGAAGCGCCAACTGCAAGCCAATCGCCTGACCTGCGCGCTGTTCGACAGCCCGCGCTTCGTGCGCAATATGGAAGCCGCGCTGCTGAAGGTGGCCAAGCCGGCCGCGCCGCGCCTGGCGGCGCCGGCGCACGCTGTGCATCCGTCGGAAGAGACTCCGGCCGCACCGGTGCGCATCGACCAGATCCCGATCGTCGCCGTGTCCTACAACGCGCCGGACCTGATCGAAGCGCTGCTGCACACCCTGCGCCAGTTCTACAGCAACCGCGTGTACATCATCGACGGTTCGAATCCGGATGTGGCGGAGCAGATCCGCGCCATCACCGACGGCTACGAGAATGTCGAGTTCATCCCCTTCGGCTACAACATCCACCACGGTCCCGGCATGGCCTGGGCCATGGGCCATCTGGGCCTGTCGGGCGAAGTGCTGTTCCTCGACTCCGACGTCGAGATCACCAAGGCCGGCTTCCTCGAATCGCTGCACGAACACCTCAAGCCGGAGATGTACGGCGTCGGCAACGTCCAGTGGGTCAACGAGTCGGGCCATCCGCGCGAACCGGGTCCCGAGTCCATCCCCTACCTGCACCCGGCCTGCATGCTGGTCAACATCGAAGTGATGCGCCAGTGGCCGCTGCCGATCAAGCACGGCGCACCGCTGCTGCCGGCCATGATTGCGCTGCACCAGGGCGGCGCCAGCCACTTGCTGCACACCGTGGACTGGGTGCGCGACGACTTCGGCGCCGCGCCACCGCGCCACTACATCAAGCATGACTGGCAGGGCACAGTGATCCGCACCGGCGGCTACCACTACGACCTGCCGAGCACCGGCAGCGAATTCAATGCCGACCTGCTTGGCCTGGTGCCGCTCAACGCGCGCAAGGTGGTGGAGCTGGGCTGCCGCGACGGTTCCTTCGCCAAGGCCTACCGCGCCCGCAATCCGCTGGCGCACTACACCGGCATCGAGTCCGATCCGGCGCCGGCGCAGGCCGCGCGTCCGCATTGCGACTTCGTGTTCAACGCCCATATCGAACAAGCCGGCGCCGACCTGTGGGACCACGTGCGCGGCGCCGATTGCTGGGTGCTGGACGAGGCACTGGAGAAGCTCGACGATCCATGGAGCCTGCTGCAGAAGATCCGTACCAACATCGCGCCGGGCGGCAAGATCGTGGTCGCCATGCGCAACTTCCAGCACTGGAGCATGCAGGCGCGCGTCAACGCCGGCGACCTGCGCTACGGCCCTGGCGGCATCGAGAAGTCCCGCAAGCGCATCTTCACGCGCGGCGTGATGCTGGAGATGCTGCAGCAGAGCGGCTTCCAGATCAGCGGCGGCAGCGCGCGCGTGGTCGACGAGCCGGCACGCGAAAAATACCTGCCCGCCATCCGCATGATGGCCGGCGCCAGCGGCGTCGATCCCGTGGTGGCTGTCGAAGATGCGCTGCCTTGGCAGTACATCATGATCGCGGTCGCCGCCTGACACCAGTTATCGACATCTACGGACCTTTTACATGAGCCTTCCCAAAGTCAGCATCATCATCCCGTCCTACAAGCCGCAGCACTTCGAGATGTGCCTGCGCTCGGCGGTCGGGCAGTCCTATCTGAACACCGAGATCCTGGTCAGCGACAATTGCCCGACCGAGGAGATCCGCGATATCTGCGCCCGCTACGCCCACAACGGCGTGATCTACCAGCGCTCCAGCGTCTACCGCGAGCAGAACGTCAACGCCGCGCTGGCCGGCGCCAAGGGCGATTATGTGAAGCCGCTGTTCGACGACGACCTGCTGCACCCGTTCTGCATCGAGCGCATGGTGGCGGCGATGCAGCCGCGTCCCGAAGTGGAGCTGGTGTTCTCGGCCTCGCAGGTGATCAACTCCGACAACGAGCGCATCGAAACGCGCCGCCCGTATGAAGCCAGCGGCACGCTGTCGGGACTGGACGTGCATCGCCGCGTCACGCTGGGCATGGAAAACTTCATCGGCGAATTCACCACCGTGATGTTCCGCCGCTCGACCATGTGGAACGTCGGCCTGCACCAGCTGTACAAGATGGGCAACCACGACTTCCTCACCGGCCTGGCCGACCTGATCGCCTACCTGAACCTGACCAAAAACGGCGCCATGTTCTACATCGACGAAGAGCTGACCTACTTCCGCAAGGACCCGCGCCTGCAGTCGAATTCCAACCCGGCCTCGAACCCGTTCTTCGGCAATTGCTTCTCGGACTACATCGACCTGCTGCGCGTGTCGCTGGACGCCAATGTGGTGAGCGGCGACGAGTACCGTTCCATGCACCCGCAGGTGGACGCCGTGTACCTGCGCCTGAACAACCTGTTCCCGCAAGTAGGCCAGGCGCGCGACCGCTACCTGGAGCGCTACGCCAAACTGGACCAGCAAGGAGACGGCCATGCCGCTTGACGACTGCCGATTGATCGACCTGCCGAAGTTCCACGACCCGCGCGGCAACCTGTCCGTGATCGAAGGCGGCCAGCACATCCCCTTCGACATCAAGCGCGTGTACTACCTCTACGACGTGCCGGGCGGCTCGTCGCGCGCCGGCCACGGCCACCTGGAGCTGCAGCAGTTCTTCATCGCCATGTCGGGCAGCTTCGACATCATTGTGGATGACGGCTACAACCGCAAGAAAATCCACATGAACCGCTCCTACTACGGCCTGTACGTGCCGAACATGATGTGGCGCGAGGTAGAGAACTTCTCCTCCGGCGGCGTGTGCCTGGTGCTGGCCTCGACCCATTACGACCCCAAAGACTACTTCTTCGACTACGACGAATTCGCGGTCGCGGCACGCAGTCATCACCCTGAATAAACGCATCATGATGAATCCTCAACTGAGCAGCTTTTACGAACGCTTTGGCGCCGGCGACGGCCTGTTCTACCCCGGCCACGCCTCGGCGCTGGTGGTGCTGGGCGGACGGAAGATTTTGTTCGACCCGATCGTGCTGTCGCAGCCGTATGACAACGCCTGGGTGTTCTACCCGCAGCAGATCGTCGATCCGCGCTGGTACGAGGTCGATGCGGTGGTGGTGTCGCACATCCACCAGGACCACTACGACCTGCCGTTCCTGCGCAAGCTCGGGCCGCAGGTAAAGCTGTTCATCGTCGGCGACCGTCCCGGCTTCGAGAGCGACATCAAGGAAAAGGTCGGCCGCGAAGTGACCGTGCTGCCGCCGGAAACCGTCAACCAGATCTTCCCCGGCGTGAAGCTGTACGCGATCAACCACGAGAGCAATGGTATCGACTCCTCGGCCATCGTCTACAACGACAACTTCTGCGTCTATCACGGCAACGACAACTACCTGCAGCCTGACTCGATGCGCAAGTTCACCCAGGTCAATCCGCACATCAACGTCGCCTGCATCCCATATGCCTACATCCACTGGTATCCATTCCTGATGGAATACGACGACGGCCAGGAGGGCAAGCTGCACAAGGAGCGCGAACGCGCGCGCCTGGTCAACCATTACATGGACGACTTCCTCAACAACGTCGACATCCTGACGCCGGACGTCGCCATTCCGTTCGGCGCTAACCTGTTGATCGACGACGGCAATATGCGCTCGGACATCAATATGGCGGTGCAAACGCCGGTGGAGCTGACCGATTACGCCCGCCAGGCACGTCCTGAAACGGCCAGGCGCGTGCAGCCGATGCTGGCCGGCGACTACTACGGCCTGGGCCCGAACGGCCCCGAGCTGACCATCGCCAACACCTACGAAGCGGAAGGCTACCGCGACGACGCCCAGGCCTTCCTGGCTTCGCGCCCGCAGAAGACGCCGAGCGTCGACGGTCCCGCCGTCGACCTGGCGCAGTTCCTGCAAACGCTGAACGCGCGCCTGGAAGGCTGCGGCGCGCCGATCGACAACATCGTGCGCATGGACCTGAACTACCGTGGCGGCAAGGTGCTGATCGAGGTCGACTGCCTGACCTATACGGCGCGCGCGGTGGACAGCTTCACTGAAGGCCGTCCGTTCCACCACTTCAAGCTCGATAGCGTGGCCTCGTCCGACTGGCTGAACGGCGACAGCTTCCTCGACATCCTCGGCACCCGCCGCTTCACGCTCAAGCGCGTGCCGGACCTGTACCTGCCGGACCTGCTGCGTCTACTGAACACGGTGTTTTAAACAGATTGGAATCAATATGAGCGTCCCCTTCCTCGACCTGAAAGCAATCAACCTGGCGCAAGGCGCCGAGCTGGAAGCCGCGTTCAAGCGCGTGCTGAACTCCGGCTGGTACATCCTCGGCTCCGAAACGGCGGCCTTCGAAGCCAGCTTCGCCGAATACAGCGGCAGCGCGCACGGCATCGGTGTGGCCAACGGCCTCGATGCGATCTTCCTGATCCTCAAGGGCTACGGCATCGGTCCCGGCGATGAAGTCATCGTCCCGTCCAACACCTTCATCGCCACCTGGCTGGCGGTGAGCCACTGCGGCGCCAAGCCGGTACCGGTGGAGCCGGTGGAAGGCACTTACAACATCGACCCATCGCTAGTGGAAGCGGCCATCACCGCCAACACCAAGGCCATCATCGCCGTCCACCTGTACGGCCAGCCGGCCGATATGGCTCCGCTGAAGGACATCGCCAAACGGCGCGGCCTGAAGCTGATCGAAGATGCGGCGCAAGCGCACGGCGCGCGTTACAACGGCGGCGTCGCCGGCCAATTGGGCGACGCGGCGGCCTTCAGCTTCTATCCGGGCAAAAACCTGGGCGCGCTGGGCGACGGCGGCGCCGTGACCACCAGCGACGACGCGCTGGCGGAACGCATCCGCACCTATCGCAACTACGGTTCGAAGATCAAATACTACAACGACGTCCCCGGCTACAACTCGCGCCTGGACGAACTGCAAGCAGCCCTGCTGGCGGTGAAGCTGACCACCCTGGACGCCGGCAACCAGCAGCGCCGCGCAATCGCAGCCTACTACCAGCAACACCTGGCCGGCATCGACGGCCTGCTGCTGCCGGAAATCCCGTCGTGGGCGGAACCGGTATGGCACTTGTACGTGGTGCGCCACGCGCAGCGCGACCTGTTGGCCAAGAAGCTGGCGGAAAAACAGATCGGCACCATCGTGCATTATCCTGTACCGCCACATTTGCAGCCGGCGTATGCGGAGATGGGCTACAAGGACGGCGACTTCCCGATCGCGGAAGCGATTCACCGCGAAGTTCTGAGCCTGCCGGTATCGCCGACCATGACGCTGGACGATGCGGCCGAAGTGGTGGCGGGCGTGAAAGCCGTGCTGGCGGAAATCGCGGGCTGATCATGTTTCGCAAGCCGCGCTCAGTACGCGGACGGCAGCTGCTGTTCCGCGACGCCACCGTAGCCGATGCGGAGTTCATCCTGGCCTTGCGCACGGATGAAAAGAAAGGCGAGTTCCTGTCGGCGACCGCGCCGGACGTGCAACGCCAGCGCGACTGGCTGGCGCGCTACGCGGCCGACGACGCCCAGGTCTACTTCATCATCTGCAAGCTCGATGGCACGCCGGTAGGCACCGTGCGTCTGTACGACCAGCGCGGCGACTCGTTCTGCTGGGGATCATGGATAAAAAGCGACGGCGCACCGAGCGGCTTCGGCGTGGAATCCGCCTTGATGGTGTACGACTTCGCGCTGCAGCTGGGCTTCCAGCGCGCGCACTTCGACGTGCGCAAGCAAAACCTCTCGGTCTGCCAATTCCACGAACGCTTCGGCGCCGTGAAGGTGGGCGAAACCGCCGAGGACAACCTCTACGAAATGAGCAACGCCGCCATCCATGGCGCGCTGGCCCACTACAAGAAGTACCTCCCCGACGGCGCCACCGTCGACTTCTGAATTACAGGCGGCGGATTTTCTTCTGCCGCACGCTGTGCAGCGGGCCTTCGGCCAGCACCACCTTGGCCGGCACCTTGAACGCCGCCAGGTGCGCCAGGCATTCCTGGCGTATGCGTTTCTTCAGGCTCTCCACCGTCTCCGGCGTATCGACCACCACCTTGGCGACCACGATATTACCGAGCATGGCGTGCTTCTCGCCGAACACCGCCACGTCCTGCACGTTGTCCATCTCCAGAATCACGCTCTCGACTTCCGACGGATACACCTTCTGTCCCGCCACGTTGATCAAGTCCGTCACGCGGCCGAGGATGCGGAAGTAATCGCCATCCACCTCCACCTGATCCTGCGTATTAAACCATCCATCCGCATCGAACTCCGACGGCGCATTCAAATAGCCGACCATCGCGAACTGCGATTTAATCCACAGCACGCCATCCACCACCTTGGTCTGGAAGCCTTCGCCACCAACGCGCACCCACAGCGAACCATCCTCGCGTGACTGCGAACGCAGCACGCCAACTTCCGACAAGCCATAGGTCTGCAGCAGGTCCACGCCTGGGAACTGCGCACGCACCCGGTCCAGCGTCGACTGCGGCATCACCTCGGTGCCGTAAGTAATGCGCTTGAGCGACGACAGGTCGTACTGGTGCTGCAGGTTCGACGCCATCATCAATGTCAGGAACGACGGCGTAGCCGGCAGCAGCTCAACCTTGTACTTCTCGATCGCCGCGCAGATGTTCGGCACCGAGCGATCAGCCACCGTCACCACCGTACCGAGGCTGGCGGTGATCGCCAGAATGGTGTTGATGCCGCCGAAGTGGTCGATCATCAGGAACGGAATGGCCACCACCGGCGCGCGCTGCTTGCGGAACTTCTCGGCCACCTGATGAAAGTCGTGCAGGATGCCTTTCGGCTTGCCGGTCGAGCCGGAGGAGAACAGCACCATGCCCGGCGTGCCGCGCTGGCGGAATTCATTGAGCAGCGCATTGTCGGTCTTCAGACCGCGATGGGTGATGGCGGCGTCGCGGCCGGCGGCATCGAACTCCACGTACCAGTCGCAACCCGAGACGCTCAGCGCCACCGACTCCTCCACCACCGAAGTGCGCGTCAGCGGGATCACGATGCTGCCGTTGCGGCACAGCGCCATGATCATGCAGAACACCTCCGGCGAATAGTCGCCCAGCACCACCACGGTCTCGCCGCGCGCGATGCCGGCATCCACCACGCGCTGATGGAAGCTGTCTATCAGCCCCACCACGCCGCCGTAGCTTACTTCACGGCCTTCGTGAATGAAGGCGATGCGCTCAGGCGCGCTCTGGAACCGTTCGATCAGCCATTCCATGATGTGCCTTAGCCTTGCGCCTGCAGGTCCTGCAGCACCAGCTTGATCAACTTGTAGGAGGTGATATTGCCGGCGTCTTCGTCGGGAATGGTCACCTTGAATTCTTCTTCCAGCGCCAGCACCAGGTTCATATGGCGCAGCGAATCCCAGTTCGGCACGTTGTCCATGCTGGAGTCTTCATTGATGGTGGCGGCGTCCACGTTCAGCATGGTGGCCATTACTTGTTTCAGGGCGTCTTCATTCAACATAAGTCATCTCTATCCATGGGTTGGCGGGTGCGGCAAAATCTGCCGCAGCGATGGCGTATCTTCGCACACCTTCGCTGGTTTCTTCGCATGCGGGCATGCCGAGGCGGCCGTAAAAATCGGCGACCTGGGCGTTTTTGGCGCTCGGGATGTATTCCGCGCGCAGTTCGGTGCAGCCGCGCGCTACGGCATCGGCGACGATGCGGGTCCAGATGCCCGTTTCGACGCCGCGCCCGATGACGCGGCAGCTCATCAGGAAGTTCTCGACGAAGGCGGTCGCGCCTTCGTAGCGCAGCACCGCCACGCCGGTCAGGCCGGCGTTGCCGAACTTGTCGCCGACCACCAGCGAGTAAACAGCATGCTTATTTTCACCGTCGCTGTCCATCATCTGCTCGATCTCCGCCACGCTGTAGCGCGTGGTGGTGAGGTTGAACTGGTTGGACTTCTGCGACAGTTCGCTGATGCGCGCTGCGCTGGCGCGGGCGTTGCGCGTCAATTCCACCTTCAACTCCAGCGACGCCAGATAGTCTTCCTGGCTGTCGAATTGCGCCTTCAGTTCCTCGGTGCCGGCACGCTGGCGGTATTGTTCGGTCTTGCCCTTGCTGTCGGCCGAAATGCCGCCGGCCAGGAACAGCGTTTTGATCTCCGCCACAACGCGCGGATAGTCGGACAGCGTGGCCGGCACCTGCACGGTCTTCACCATCGGCAGCTGCTGGCGCACCGCTTCGCATTCGAACGAGGAATCGTCCAGGAACACGATGCTGTCCAGGCCCACATTCAGCTCCTTGGCCAGCGCGCGCAGGTTGGATGGCTTGTCTTCCCAGTTGACTTTCTTGGCCACCAGTTGCGCTTCCTTCAGCACCATGTCCGGATGCTTTTGCAGCACTTCGTCGACGTCGGCCGGGTTGTTCTTGGTGACCAGCGCCAGCACGATGCCCTGCCGTTCCAGCGCGGCGAATTCCTGCTGCATGCGCCAGAAGATATTGCCGGGATAGTCGTAGGGACCGAGCTTGATGCCGTTCAGCAGATCCTCGCCGATCACGCCGCCCCACAGGGTATTGTCGCAATCAAGCGCCAGCACCTTGTAGAAGTGCGCGCCGAAGCCGCGCGCGTTGGCAGCGATGCGGCGTGCCAGTTCGTTCATGTAGACGCCGGTGTAGGGCGCCTTGCTGCGGAAGTAGAAGCGCGTGTCGAAGGCCGCACCCTGCCCCACCGCGCGCACCACGTCTTCGGTATCGATGATGCGGATGTTGGCGTGCGCCGCCGCTTCCTGGCGCAGCGCCGCGTTGAAGCGCGCCAGCACCAGCGCCACCGCGTCCTGGCCGCCAGCGTCTGCAGCGGCGCCCATGCGATGGAAGGTGCCGAGGTAGATCGCCGGCACCGCGCGCGCCTTGCCGAACACCATGCGGTAGCGCTGGCGCAGTTCCGCTTCCTTGGCGTCGATAATGGACGGGTCGAGGTTTTCCAGTTGCGCTTCGAAGGACGGCAGCAGGTTGTCGAAGAACGGCAGCAGCACGATCTGCTCGACGCCGGCCTGTGCGAACAGCTCGATGTCGCCGATCGGGTCATCGTAATTACCGGCCACCAGTTCGATGCGGGCGCCGTTCAGCAAGCCGTGCTTGCGCAAGTAGATGCCCAGCAGGTCCACCGTGGCGGACGAGGACACGCCGATCTTCACCACGCGCGGCTGTTCTTCCTTCTCCAGCGCGGTGACCGCTTGCGTGAGCTGCATCATGGTGCTGTCGGCCTTGGACAGCACCGCCAGCGCTGCGGCGCGTGGATCTACCGCAGCAAGCGGCGGCGTCGTGCTGTCGCTCATCGCATCGCCATCCCGCCGTTGACGGCCACCGTGTCGCCGGTGACAAAGCCGGCGTCGTCGGACACCAGATAGGCCACGGCGGCCGCCACGTCGGACGGCTTGGCCAGGCGGCGCAACGGCGTCTGGCGCGCGATCATCAATTGCGCTTTTTCAGGAATGTCGCCGATCAGCGTGGTCTCGCACATGCCCGGCGATACGCAGTTCACCGTGATGCCCTGAGGGCCCAGTTCGGCCGCCATGTAGTTGGAGAATACCTGCAATGCACCCTTGGCCATGGCGTAGCCGGTCCAGGTGACGGACGGCGCGCCGTCCAGCACCTGCGAGGTGATGTTGACGATGCGGCCCCATTTGCGCGCGCCCATTTCCGGCATGACGGCGGCCGTCATCAGGAATGCGCCCTTGACTTGCACATCCATCTGCTGCTGCACGTCGTCCCACGCGGTGGCGCTAAACGGTTTCGGGTTGATGCGCGGCGAGGCGTTATTCACCAGCACACTCACCGCGCCAAAGGCCTTCACCGCCGACTGGTACAGCGCCTGCGCGCCGGCCTCGGTGGCGATATCCGCCTGCACCGCCAGCGCGCGGCCCTTGCCGTCGCCAGCGGCCGCATTAATCGCAGCCACAATCTGCGCAGCACGATCAGCCTGGCCGCGATAGTTGACGACCACATTGAAACCATCCGCCGCCAGCCGCTGGCAAATCGCCTTGCCGATGCCGCCGGCGCCGCCGGTAACAATCGCCACGCGCGGACGCGCATCGGCAGCCGGTGCGGCCTCTGGCTCGGCGGTGACGAGCACCTTCACCTTGCCCAAGCCAGTCAATATCACCTGCTGGTTCTGATTCACGATGCGCGTATCCAGCTCCAGCAAGCGCTCGCGCTCATGCTTCTTCAACACCGTTGCGCTGATGGTCAGCACATCGCCCAGCCGCACCGGCAGCAGAAACTCCATGTTCTGGGCTACCCACAGCGCGCCAGTGCCTGGCAGCTTGGTGCCGATCACGGTCGAAATGAATGAAGCACCCAGCATGCCATGCACCACGATATCCTTGAACGCCGTGGTCTCCGCATAAGCACGGTCCACATGCAGCGGATTATCATCGCCCGTTATCTCGACGAACTTGCGCACGTCCGCTTCCGTAATATGCTTCGTCAGCGTCTGCGTCTCGCCAACCTGGATCGAATCGAAATCTTTAAACATGATTATGCCTCCTTCCTGGCCATCTTCCAGCGCCACACGGAGGCGCCGAAGTTGAAACCGGCGCCCACGGCGGCCAGCACCACGGTATCGCCATCCTTCACCAGCTTCTTCTCCACCGCCTCGCTCATGGCGATCGCCAGCGACGCCGCGCCGGTATTACCCACGCGCGCCACGTTGGTGTAGGTCTGCTCCAGCGTATAGCCCATCTTGCGTACGATGTACTCGATCATGCGCAGGTTCGCCTGATGGAACAGCATGAAATCCACATCGGTCGCCGCCACGCCGCTCTTCTCGCACGCCTTGCGGATCACGCGCGGCAGGTGGGTGATGGCCTGCTTCCAGGTAGCGATGCCGTTCATCTCCATATAATCCAACGCGCCATCGAAGGTGCGGCCGATGATCGGGTGACTCGAACCGCCGCCGCGCATGCGCACCGATTCGTAGTTCGAACTGTCGGTGTGGAAGGCCGATGAAATAATGCCGTCTTTCGGATCATCGCTGCGGCTCAACACCGCCGCACCGGCGCCGTCGCTCAGGTAGATGGCGGTGTTGACGTCCGATCGGTCGATGTAACGCGACAGGAACTCCACGCCGATCACCACCGCGTTGCGCACCGACGGGTCCACCCGCATGCGGTCCGAAGCCACCGTCAGGCCGGTGACGAAACCGGTGCAGTTGGCCTGCAAATCGAAAATCTGCGCGTTGGGCGCCTTCAGCTCCATCTGCACCTTGGCCGACAGCGGCGGATAGATGTAGTCGCCCGAAAAGGTGCAGGCGATGATCAGGTCCACCTGGTCCATGCTGATGCCGGCCATCTCGATGGCGCGCTGCGCTGCCAGCACCGCGTACTGCGACGCCGATTCGTCCGGCCCGGCGATATAGCGCTGCTCGATGCCGGTCTTCTCGACGATCCACTCCGGCGTCACGTCCAGGTTGCGGCACAGCGTTTCGTTGTCCTCGGCGTGTTCCGGCAGATGGTGGCCGACGCCGGAGATGGTAATGCCCGGGAATGGAAATGGAGAAGTGCTCACGATGCTGCCAGCCCTAAAAAGTTTAACAATGCGGCGTTGCCGGTGCGGACCGACAAGCCGTCGGCCGCGTTGCCGTGGCCGGGATAAATGGTGCGCTCGGGCGTCAGCTCGTCCCAGTAGCCGAGGATGGTCTGCTTCAGCACCGCGTGATCCTCGCCCGGCAGGTGCGACAGGCCGACACCGCGTGCATACAGAGTATCACCGGTGAACCACGCGCTGCCGAATTCGATGATGCAGGAACCCGGCGTGTGGCCCGGAGCAGGAAGGTAGCGCAGCGGCGTGCCGGCGATGTCGGCGACGTGGCCGGCCTCCACCAGCGTGGCCTCCGGCAGCACCACCTTGTGCTTGATCTTCATCGCCATCAGCAGGAAGTTCGAGGCCTTCATCAACTTGGCGTCGGCCTTGGGCACGAACACTTCGCTGCCGTACTTCTTTTGAAAGTGCGAAGCGCTGCCGGTGTGGTCGAAATGGCCGTGGGTGCAGTACACCGCGCGCGGACGCAAGCCATGTTCGCTCAGCTCCGCGTCGATGGTCTCGCCATCCAGGCCGGCGTCGATCAGGATGCCGCCGCCTTCCACCTGCGCCTCGCAAAAATAGGCGTTGGAGGAGAACTCGCCGCTGGTCACGCGCCAGACATTCCCGCCGCCCCAGTTGCCGACCACGCTCGCCATGTCAGTTCACTCCACCCATGTAGATGGTCTGCGCGGTGATGTAGGAGCTGCGCTCGGAAGCCAGGAAGTCGACGATGTTGAAGATGTCGTCCGGCTCCGCGTAGCGCGGAATCGGCAGGCCGGCGATCACGGCGTCGATCTTATCGCCCGGCAGCTGCGCCAGCATGTCGGTCTTGATCGCGGTGATGGACAGCGTATTGCAGGTGATGTTGAGCGGCGCCAGCTCCTTGGCCATCACATTCGACAGCGTGGCCAGGCCGGCCTTGCAGGCGGCGTAGACGGAATCGCCGATCGGCTCCAGGCTCACCGCCATCGAACCGATGTTGATGATGCGGCCCCACTTCCCCTTGCGCATCAGCTTCGACGCCTCGCGCGACACCATGAAGGCGCCCATCAGGTTGGTGTTGATCATGGCCTGCGCCTGCGCCGGCGGCATGATCATCGCGTACTGCGAGGTCAGCACGGCGGCGTTGTTGACCACGATGTGCACCGCGTCCGACACCTTCTTCAGCGCCGCAAAGCCCTGCTGCACCGAGGCCGGATCGCCGATGTCGACCTGGAAGTGATGGTAGTCCGGATGATCGATGGTTGACTCGCCGCGCGCGAAGCCGGCCACGCGGCCGCCATTGCGCAGGATATGTTCGGCCAGCAGGCGGCCCACACCGCGCCGGCTGCCGGTGATCAGCGCCAGCTTGCCAGCATAGGTGGAGCCGCCTGGGTTCATGCCTGTTCCGACAGCAGCAGCCCGATATAGGCGGTCAGCGAGTTCACATCGGTGAACGGCGAAACCGCCTGGCTCATGGCGCGGTCATCGGTCAGGCTGATGTCGCGGCCGGCCTGCTCGGAGACGGCGCCTTCAACGTCGACGATCACCGAAACCAGCGACAGCGAATCAAGCACCGCATCGGCGCCGAACAAACGGGTCTCGAGGCCGACGGTCAGCTGCTCGTCCGGGCCGCGTTCATCATTGATGTTGTTCAGTGCCTGCAGGATGATGGCGTGGATGGCGTCTTGGTTCAGCATGGGGTAGTCCTTGTAATGAATTATTCGGCGGCGCGGCGGGCGGCCGCGATCAGCACTTTCATGCGCGGCAGTGCGCTCTTGCGGTATTCGTCGGCCAGCATGCCGAGGTAGACGGCATCCTCGAACGAGCCGTCCTTCTGGCACAGGTGCTGGCGCAAGCGGCCTTCTTCCTTCATGCCCAGGTACTTCTGCCACTTGATCATCAGCGTGTTGTTGGCGGCGATGATGCCGCACACGCGCAGCAGGCCCAGACGGTCGAAAGCCAGTTCGTACAGCAGCTTCATGGCCTCGACGGCGGCCGGCACGCCCTGCGTGGCCGCCTCGTCGCCGATCAGGAAGCGACCCGGCTCGCCGTGGCGGTTGGCGCGGTCGATGCCGACCAGCGACAGCATGCCGACCGGATGGCCGTTTTTCAGTTCGATGATGTAGTTGTATTCCGATGCGGGACGGCTGGCGATCCACGCCGCCTGCTGCTCCACGCTGGCGGCACCGGCGTTGAGGAAGCGGGCGCGCTGGGCGGTGCGCCAGCCCAGCGTCAGCGCGGCGTCTTCCGGCCGCAGCGGGCGCAGGTCGACGAATTCACCGCTCAGCACTTCGGTGTTCGATACGGCAGCTTGGGACATAAGGCTTCCTAGTAGACGATGAAGGCGGCTGCTTCAGGCACCGGCACGCCGGGCGCCGACGGCTTGTAGGCCATGCCGATGAACGATTGCTCCAGCGTGAAGCCGGCCTCGATCAAATGGGCCAGCACTTCGCCGCCGTTGCGGTACAGGTAGATATGGTCGGCATGGGCCGCGTTCAGCGCCGCCGTGATGAAGGCTTTCGCGCCCGGCGCCATGTTGCGGCGCAGGCCGCGCAGGAAGGCCACCGGATCGTCCAGGTGCTCCAGCACTTCCACGCACACCAGCCAGTCGGCCGGAGGATTCAGCGGCTCGGCGGTGACGTCGCGCAGCTCGGTGCGATAGCGGTCGGCCACGCCCAGCGCTTTCAGTTGTGTTTCCGTAAACAGCTGCGACGATGGGCTGATGTCCAGGCCTATGCCGCGCACCTGCGGCAAGGCACGCAGCAGCAGGCCGGAATACAGGCCGGTGCCGATGCCGACTTCCATGAACGACGTGGCGCCGGCCACGCGCATGGCCTGCACGAAGGCGCTGTTGAAGAACTGAATCTGGCGGTAGTGGTGCGGCCACAGGAAGTGCGACAGCAGCAGCCCTGGCAGGTACTCCTGCATCATGTGCGCTTCGTTGAAATACACTTCGCTCGACGCCTGCTCGTGGGTTTTGGCCTTGTATTCGCGATCGCGCTCGAACACCGCCTGCAGACGCATCGACTGCATGGCGAACACCGCGTAGCCCTTGGCGGCGGCGGTCACCGCTTCCTCGGTCGGGAACAGGGCGTTGAGCACCGGTTCGAATTCGTCGGCCCACTCGGCGCCGAACAAGGCCGCGCCACGGTCGACAATGTCGGCCGCGAAGCGGTGCTTCGCGCGCAGGGTGTCGGCCATGCGTGCCAGGCCAGGGTAGCGGGACCGGTCCAGCTGGAAGGGGTGATTTTCAGGCATGAATATCGCAGTTGGCAAAGCGGCAGAAGGCTGCACTCTAGCATACCAGTCCCCCTTTGGGTATGCCAAACAACGACGGAAAAGCCCCCCTTATCAGCTGCTGCGCGACGGGTAGGAAAGCCTGCCGCTGCAAGGTACAATCGCAGCACAACCGTCCGCTCGCCGAAAGCCCGATATGACCGAACAACGCACCGCCCCGACCACTCCCGCCGCCACCTTGGCGGACTGGCAAGCGGCGGCGGCACGTTCCGCGCCCGGCGGTGACGCCGCCCGTCTCGACACCAGGCAGCCGGACGGCATCACCATGAAGGCGCTGTACACGGCGGCCGACCTGCAAGGCCTGCCGCACACCGACACCCTGCCCGGCTTTGCGCCCTTTGTACGCGGGCCGCAGGCCAGCATGTACGCCTCGCGCCCTTGGACTATCCGCCAGTACGCCGGCTTCTCCACCGCCAGCGAATCGAACGCCTTCTACCGCCGCTCCCTGGCCGGCGGCGGCCAGGGCGTCTCGGTGGCGTTCGACCTGGCCACCCATCGCGGCTACGATTCCGACCACCCGCGCGTCAAGGGCGACGTCGGCAAGGCCGGCGTGGCGGTCGATTCGGTGGAGGACATGAAGATCCTGTTCGACGGTATCGCGCTCGACAAGGTATCGGTGTCGATGACCATGAACGGCGCCGTGCTGCCGGTGCTGGCCGGTTACATCGTCGCGGCCGAGGAAGCCGGTGTGGCGCAGGAACAACTGTCGGGTACCATCCAGAACGACATCCTCAAAGAGTTCATGGTGCGGAACACCTACATTTATCCGCCCGAACCGTCGATGCGCGTGGTGGCCGACATCATTGCCTACACGGCACAACATATGCCGAAGTTCAATTCGGTATCGATCTCCGGCTACCACATGCAGGAAGCCGGCGCCACGCCGGCGCTGGAACTCGGCCTGACCCTGGCGGACGGCATCGAGTACGTGCGCACGGCGCTCAACAAGGGCATGGACGTTGACGATTTTGCAGGAAGGTTGTCATTCTTCTTCGGCGTCGGCATGAACTTCTACATGGAAGTAGCCAAGCTGCGCGCGGCACGCCTGCTGTGGTGCCGCATCATGCAGAACTTCGGCGCCAAGTCGCAAAAGTCGCTGATGCTGCGCACCCACTGCCAGACCTCGGGCTGGTCGCTGACCGTGCAGGACCCTTACAACAACGTGGTGCGCACCACGGTGGAGGCGATGGCCGCCGTGTTTGGCGGCACGCAGTCGCTGCACACCAATTCGCTGGACGAGGCGATCGCGCTGCCGTCCGAATTCGCCGCCCGCATCGCCCGCAACACGCAGCTGATCTTGCAGGAAGAGACGCAGATCACCAACGTCATCGATCCCTGGGCCGGCTCCTACATGATGGAGAAGCTGACGCAGGATGTGGCCGACCAGGCCTGGGCCATCATCGAGGAAGTGGAGCAGATGGGCGGTATGACGCAGGCCGTCGGTTCCGGCTGGGCCAAGCTGAAGATCGAGGCGGCTGCGGCGGTGAAGCAGGCGCGCATCGATTCGGGAAAGGATGTCATCGTGGGCGTCAACAAGTACCAGAGCGGCGTGCAGGATCAGGTGGAGGCGCGCGAGATCGACAACACCTCGGTGCGCGAACAGCAGATCGCGCGGCTGGCCGAGATTCGCGCCACGCGCGACCAGGAGGCCGTTGGCGCGGCGCTGGCGGAGCTGGGCACGGCGGCGCATGAAGGCCACGGCAACCTGCTGGAGCTGACCGTGCGCGCCACGCGCTTGCGCGCCACCGTCGGCGAGATTTCGGACGCGCTGGAGCAGGCCTGGGGACGGCATCGCGCCGCCAGCCCGAGCGTCTCCGGCGTGTATGGCGCGGGCCTGGCCGATGATGAGAACTGGACCCGCCTGCGCGCCGATGTCGAGCAGTTCATGGTTGAGCAAGGCCGCCGTCCGCGCATCATGGTCGCCAAGCTGGGGCAGGATGGACATGACCGTGGCGCGCGCGTGGTCGGTTCCGCGTTTGCGGATCTCGGCTTCGACGTCGATCTCGGACCGCTGTTCCAAACGCCGCAGGAAGCGGCGCGGCAGGCCATCGAAAACGATGTGCATGCGGTGGGCGTGTCGACGCTGGCGGCCGGGCACAAGACGCTGGTGCCGGAACTGATCGCCGCCTTGCGGGAACAGGGCGCGCACGAAATCATTGTATTCGTCGGCGGCGTGGTGCCGACGCAGGACCACGGCTTCCTCTACCAGGCCGGCGTAAAAGGCATCTTCGGCCCAGGCACGCCGATCCCGCAATGCGCAGCCGAAGTGCTTGAGCATATTCGCGAATCGCTGGGCGCGACGGCCGGCATGTTCTCCATCACCTGATGACGATGGCGATCGAGCCTGACGACGAAGCGCTGGCCACCGCCCTGCTGGCCGGGCAACGCCGCGCCCTCGCCAAGGCCATCACGCTGATCGAATCCTCCCGTCCCGAGCACCGCCTGCGCGCCCATGCCCTGCTGGACCGCCTGCTGCCGCACACCGGCGGCGCCTTCCGCATCGGCATCAGCGGCGTGCCCGGCGTCGGCAAATCGACCTTCATCGAGGCCTTCGGCATGCTGCTGCTTGAGCAAGGCCTGCGCGTGGCGGTGCTGGCGATCGACCCATCCTCGCCGCTGACCGGCGGCTCCATCCTGGGCGACAAGACCCGCATGGAACGCCTGTCGCAACAGGAGCAAGCCTACATCCGCCCCTCGCCGGCACGCGGCGCCCTGGGCGGCGTGGGCCACCAGAGCCGCGAAGCGATGCTGATCTGCGAAGCGGCCGGCTTCGACGTCATCATCGTCGAAACGGTGGGCGTCGGCCAAAGCGAAACCACGGTGGCCGGCATGTGCGACGTGTTCCTGCTGCTGCAACTGCCCAACGCCGGCGACGAACTGCAAGGCATCAAGAAAGGCATACTGGAACTGGCCGACATCGTGGTCTACAACAAAGCCGACATCGACCCGCGCGCAGCCGCCATCGCCGCCGGCCAACTGAAAGCCGCCATGCACATGCTGCGACCAACCTCGCCGCACTGGCAGGTGCCGGTGCTGCAAGCCAGCGCCAGCACCGGCGCCGGCATCGCAGAAATCTGGACCACGCTACAGCACTACAAGGACACCATGCGCCAGGCCGGCGCCTTTGAAGAACGCCGCCGCCGCCAGGCCGAAACCTGGCTGTGGAACCTGGTCGAAACCGGCCTGCTGGAGCGCTTCCGCAGTCACGACGCCGTGCGCGCCGCGCTGCCGCAGGCGCTGCAGCAAGCCGCCGCCGGCCAGGCCAGCCCCGCCACCCTGGCCACACTACTGCTGGATGCCTTTCGCCCCTGAGGGTAAGCAGGTATGATAAGTCCAGCCCACCAACCAACGACGCCTCAATGACTGCATCCTCCCACGCGCAATGGCTGAAACAGGCCGCACGCGGCAACATGACGATTCCGGAATTGTTCAACGCCGCCGCCGCACTCTCGCTACAAGGCCAATCGGCGCAAGCCGTCGACCTGTATCGCACCTGGATCGAGCACACCAAGCGCTCGCCGCTGGCCTACGCGGCCTGGTTCAACCTGGCCGCGCTGCTGGCTGCGACCAATGACGAAGCGGGCGCCGAAGCAGCCTATCGCAAATCCATCGCCCTGCAGTCGCGCTTCATCGAAGGTCGCCTGAATCTCGGCACGCTGCTGGAGCGCATGGGCCGTCCGCTGGAAGCGCTGGACATGTGGCGCACCATCTTCAGCCCGGCCGTCAAGATCGACAAGGTGCAGCAACGCGGCCTGTACGTGCAAACCCTGAACAACCTCGGACGCCTGCTGGAAATCCAGAAGCAGTATCCCGAAGCGGAAGAGATGCTGGCCAACAGCCTGCGCATCGACCCGCAGCAGGGCGGCGTCATGACGCACTGGGTACACCTGCGCCAGAAGCAGTGCCACTGGCCGACCTGGGCCGGCCTGGAACACATCAGCCGCCAGCAGATGGAAGACGGCGCCTCGGCGCTGGCGATGCTCAGCCTCACCGACAACCCGCAACTGCAAAAAGAGGCGGCGCTGCGCTTCGTCAAGGACAAGATCAATGCCGATGTCGCGCCGCTGACCAACGGCGAAAGCTACGGCCACCCGCGCCTGCGCATCGCCTACCTGTCCTCGGACCTGTGCTCGCACGCGGTCTCCATCCTCACCGCCGAGCTGTATGGACTGCACGACCGCAGCCAGTTCGAGGTCTACGCCTTCAGCTGGAGCCGCGACGACGGCTCGGGCCTGCGCGCGCGCGTGGTGGCCGGCATGGACCACTACATCCCGATCCACACGCTGAGCGACGAACAGGCGGCGCATTTGATCCGCGCGCACGAAATCGATATCCTGGTCGACCTGCACGGCCTCACCTCCGGCGCGCGCCCGCAGATACTGGCCTACCGTCCCGCCACGGTGCAGCTGACGTGGCTCGGCTTCCCCGGCACCACCGGCCTGCCGGGTGTGGACTACGTGATCGCCGACGACTTCCTCATCACGCCGGAGATGGAACAGGACTTCACCGAAAAGCCGCTGCGCCTGCCGGACACCTTCCAGATCAACGACCGCCAGCGCCTGATCGGCAACACGCCGACGCGCGCCTCGGTCAAGCTGCCGGACAACGCCTTCGTATTCTGCTCCTTCAGCAACAGCTACAAATACAAACCGGAGCTGTTCGCGCACTGGATGAGCATCCTGCGCCGCGTGCCCGGCTCCGTCCTGTGGCTGGTGGCCGATACGCCGCTGGTGGGCGACAACCTGAAACAGCACGCCAAGGACGCCGGCATCGATCCCGAGCGCCTGATCTTCGCCACCCGCGCGCTGCCGGCCGACTACCTGGCGCGCTACCGCGTGGCCGACCTGTTTCTCGACACCTACCCGTTCAACGGCGGCACCACCGCCAGCGACGCCCTATGGGCCGGCCTGCCGGTGCTGACCTGCACCGGTCCCACCTTCGCCTCGCGAATGGCGGGCAGCCTGCTGCGCGCGGTGAACCTGCCGGACATGATCACCACCGGCTTTGCCGACTACGAAGAAAAAGCCGTCGCCCTGGCCAACGACCCGACGCGCCTGGCCGCCATGAAGCAGCAGCTCAACGACCAGCGCATGAGCTGCGCCCTGTTCGACACTCCGCGCCTGGTGCGCAACCTGGAAGCCGCCATGAAAAGCGTCGCGGCGCCATCTAAGAAGAGCCTAGACATGAATACTATCGACCAGATCCCGATGATCGCGGTGTCCTACAACGCGCCCGACCTCATCGCCTCGCTGCTGTCCACCTTCCGCCAGCACTACCCGCACAATCCGGTCACCATCATCGACGGCTCGGCGCCGGAGATCGCCGCGCAGATCGCGCCGATCTGCGCGCAATACCAGGGCGTGACGTTCAAGCCGTTCGGCTACAACATTCACCACGGTCCGGGCATGGCCTGGGCCATCGAAAACCTTACACTGTCGGGCCGCGTGCTGTTCCTCGACTCCGACGTCGAGATCCTCAAGCGCGGCTTCCTCGAATCGCTGGACGAACACCTGCAGCCGCAGATGTACGGCGTCGGCAACGTCACGCCGGTCGACGAAAACGGCTTTTCGAATGGCCCGAACAGCATGCCCTACCTGCATCCGGCCTGCATGCTGACCAATATCGAGGTGGTGCGCCAGTGGCCGCTGCCGGTCAAGCATGGCGCACCGATGCTGCCGCCGATGATCGCGCTGGCCAAGGCCGGCAAGAGCGACCTGCTGCGCAACGTCGAATGGGTCAACAACGACTTCGGCGACAACCCGGCGCAGCGCATCTTCATCCGTCACGACTGGCAAGGCACGGTGCGCCGCACCGGCGGCTACCACTACGACAAGCCGAGCGCCACGCAGATCAACACCGAGCTGCTGGCCTTCGTGCCGGCCGGCGCGGTCAAGGTGGTGCAGCTGGGCTGCGGCGACGGCGCCTTCGCCAAGGCCTACAAGCAGATCAACGCGGTGTGCAACTACACCGGCATCGAAACCGACGCCATCGTCGCCGAACAGGCGCGCGCGCACTGCGACTTCGTCTACCACCAGGACATCGAAACGCCGGACGAGCAGCGCGACCGCCAGCTGGCGCAGGCCAACTGCTGGGTGCTGGACGGCGCGCTGGAACGCGTGCGCGATCCGTGGGCGGTGCTGGAGAAGATCCGCAGCAGCATGGCGGCCGATGGCACGCTGGTGCTCTCGGTGCGCAACATCCAGCACTGGAGCGCGCAGGTGCGCCTCAACATGGGCGACTTCCGCTATCGTCCGGACGGCGTGCTGAATAAGGATGAACTGCGCCAGTTCACGCGCGGCTCGCTGCTGGAACTGCTGGCGCAGACGGGCTTCCGCCTGACCGGCGGCGCACCGGTGATCCGCGAGGAAGCGGGCCGCGAAGCCTTCCTGCCCATCCTGCGCCAGCTGGCCGTGGCCAGCGGCAGCGATCCCGAACTATCGGTGCAGGACGCGCTGGCGCAGCGCTACATCATCACCGCCGTGCCGGCGTAAGTGGACGGAACACCATGCGCATCCTGATCATCGGCGGTTCCAACTCCCTGCTCAAGGGCGGCTACGTGCAGGGCCTGGCGGAAGCGCTGGAGGGCTATGCGCAGGCGGAGATCGTGCAAATCTCGGTGGGCGCCACCACCTCGCTGTCGGCCATCGGCCGGCTGCATGAGAGTTTCGACGGCCGTGCGGCGGACGTCATCCTGTACGAATACGGCATCAACGACGCCGGCCACTTCGCACCGCGTCCGGGTGGCGCGGAATCATGGCTGATGTGCTTCCACCTGCTGCTGAAAACGGCGGCGCGCCTGTATCCATCGGCGGTATTCGTGCCGCTGGTGCTGGCGCAGCAGCACCACTTCTCGATGGCGGTGCAGAATCCGATCTACGACGCGCAGATCCGCGCCTACCAGGAACTGGCCCTGCCCTACATCGACGTGCGGGCCTGGATGTCTGGTTTGTTCCTCGGCCGCGCGCCGGCCTGGATGTACCGCGACGCCGCCCACTACGACACGCCGCACGCCACCTCCATCATCGGCGCGCTGGTGGCGCAGCGCCTGCTCACGTTGAAGGCGCAGAACGCCGAGCCCTTGGCGTCCACGCTGGCACGGCTCGACCTGCTGTCGCCGTTCGCCAAAACGGAAGTGATGTACATCCCGGCGCTGAACCTGCGGCAGTTCGTCAGCGGGCCGGCGGAGCCGGGGCACATCGCCAACCGCCTGATGACGCTCGACTACCTGCGCATGCTGCCGGGCAGCCGGCTGGACCTGCACAGCGAAATGTTCCCGCTGGCCCTGTTCCTCAAATCGGACCCGCACCACGACGCGCTGCAGCTGGAACTGAGCACGACGGACGGCCTGGCGATCAACACCCGCGTCGCCACCCGCCATGCGGACACGGAAACGCTGCCCTTCATCTATTCGAGCATCCCGCTGCCGCTGCTGTGGAGCCACAGCCTGGTGATGCGCTACGGTGCCAGCCGGCTGGGCGTCTCGGTGCCGCTGGAAGCCGGCGGCGCCCAGACCGGCTTCGACTGCTACGCCCCCGGCCTGCCGCAGGCGCCGCAACGCCACCTCGACTTGGTCGGCCTGCTGATGCTGGCGCAAAAAGCCTAGTTCTCATATTCGAAAATTTCGATCATAGAGCGGAAATTTTTCCGCTTTTTGTTTTTTGTTTAGCCGCGCATACTTCATTCCATCAGCGCGAAACATGGAATGAAGCGCCAAAAACCACATCGATATTTTTGAACATCTACAGGAGAAACTACCATGCCAACCGCCATCGCCAAACCAGGTCAAACGCTGCTGAGCCCAAGCAACCACGCCCTGATCCTGATCGACCACCAATCGCAGATGTCGTTTGCCACCAAATCGATCGATCCGGTCCAGCTGCGCAACAACGTCGCGCTGGTATCAAAATCGGCGAAGGAATTCAAGGTGCCGACGATTTTGACCACGGTTGCGGAAAAATCGTTCTCCGGCCCGATCTTCAACGAAATCAAGGAAGTGTTCCCGAACGAAGTCGCGATCGACCGCACCACCATGAACACCTGGGAAGACCCGCGCATCGCCGAGCGCGTGAACGCCATCGGCAAGGACAAGATCGTGCTGGCGGGTTTATGGACGTCGGTCTGCATCGTCGGCCCGGCGCTGTCGGCCCTGGACCAGGGATTTGAAGTCTACGTCATCACCGACGCCAGCGGCGACGTCTCCGACGAAGCGCACGAACGCGCCGTGACCCGCATGGTACAAGCCGGCGCCCGTCCGATGACCTCGTTGCAATACCTGCTTGAACTGCAGCGCGACTGGGCCCGTGGCGAAACCTACGACGAAACCGTCGCCACCTCGATCGCCCACGGCGGCGGCTACGGTCTCGGCCTGATCTACGCCAAAACCATGTTCAACGCCTCCGAAGCGCACTAAGCATTCGGGGTCAGTTCCGACATTCGGACACGAGCTCAGCCGTAGCGGCCGCTACGGCTGAGCTCGTGTCCGAATGTCGGAACTGACCCCGAATGTTGACCCCGCATGCTAGGTGCGTCGGCGACGGGCGGCGATGACTTCCGGTGGCGCTTGCACCAGCTCGATCAGCACGCCGGCGCCGCTGATTGGAAATTGCTCGTTGGCCTTGGGATGCAGGAAGCTGACGTCATGCCCTGCCGCTCCCTTGCGGATGCCACCCGGCGCGAAGCGCATGCCTTGCGCCGTCAGCCATTCCACCGCCAGCACCAGGTCGTCCACCCACAGCCCGATGTGGTTCAGCGCCGGCTGGTCCACGCGCGGGCTGCGCGTGGGATCGATCGGTTGCATCAGGTCTACTTCCACCTGGAATGGGCCGCTGCCGAGCGTTAATATGTCCTCGTCCACGTTCTCTTTTTCGCTGACAAAGTGGCCCGATGGCGTCAAGCCCAGCATGTCCACCCACAGCCTGCGCAGCGGTTCCTTGGAGGCGCCGCCGACCGCGATCTGTTGCAGGCCAAGGATTTCAAACGGTCTGGTCATGAATACTGTCTCACTTTGGTGTGCGAAGATTGAATCCTAGACGGATTCAGCCGACAATACCAGCATGACCGCCAGCCTCCCCAGCGATGACTCGCAACTGCAGGAACTGAACCGGGCCCTTGCCGCCAATGAATTGACGCAAGCCGCCAAGGTCGCCTTTGTGCTGGCGCGGCGCGGCACCCTGCCCATCATGCAGCTGATCGGCCTGGCCAGCCTGATGGGCCACGCCGGCCAGAACGAACGCGCCGCCGAGCTCTACCACCTGTGGCTGCGCTGCACCGAGTCGCCGCTGCTGTTTGCCGCCTGGTACAACCTCGGCGTGCTGCAGATCCAGGCCGATGAGCAACAGGAGGCCGAACAGTCGCTGCGCGCCGCGCTGGCCATCAAGCCCGATTTCATCGACGCCCGCATGACCCTGGGCACGCTGCAGGAACGCCTGCGCCAGCACGAGGCTGCCCTGGCCACCTGGCGCGCGGCCCTGGCCCAGATCGATCCCGACCATCCCGCCAGCCGCCCGCAACAGATCCAGGCCCTCAACAGCGTGGCCCGCGTGGCCGCGCTGCGCAGGCATTATCCAGAAGCCGAGGATGCCTGCGCGCGCAGCCTGCTACTCGATCCCAAACAGCCCGAGGTCGCGGCCCAGTGGATCAGCCTGCGCCAGCAGCAGTGCGCCTGGCCCGTATGTGCGCCTTTGCCCGGCCTCGGCGAGGCCGATCTCGGCCATAGCGCCTCGGCCGCGTCTACACTGTGCATCAGCGACGATCCCGAAGAGCAACTGGCCGCCGCGCGCCGCCATCCCGTCAACCGCGCGCCGGCCCCGGCGCCGCTGGCGGACCAACACGGCTACCTGCACCGCAAACTGCGCATCGGCTATCTGTGTTCCGACTTCAGCAGCCACGCCGCCGCCCGTCTCACGGCCGAGCTGTATGGCCTGCACCAGCGCGACACCTTCGACATCTACGGTTTCAGCTGGGCCGAGGAAGACCGCAGCGGCCTGCGCGCCCGCGTCGCGCCGCAGATGGACCACCACATCCGCCTGACGGTGATGGGCGACCTGCAAGCCGCGCAAACCATCCGCGCCCACGAGATCGATATCCTGGTCGACCTGCACGGCCTGGGCGCGGACGGCCGGCCCGGCATCCTGACCCAAAAGGCCGCGCCGGTGCAGATCAGCTGGCTGGGCCATCCCGGCAGCAGCGCCATGCCGGCCGTCGACTATGTGTTAGCCGATGCCTTCGTGCTGCCGCCGGCCTTGCAGCCGATGTTCACCGAGCGTCCGCTGTACCTACCGCATTGCGTGCAGATCCACGACCGCCGTCGGCCGCTCCTGTCCGAATCCGCACCCGGCCGCGCCGCCTGCGGCCTGCCCGAGCACGGCTTCGTGTTCTGCAGCTTCAACAGCAGCCGCAAGCTGGCGCCGGCCCAGTTCGCCTCCTGGATGCGCATCCTCAGGCGCGTGCCCGACAGCGTGCTGTGGCTGGCCGCCGACGGCGAAGCGGTGCGCGACAACCTGCGCGTGGCCGCCCTGCGCCACGGCGTTGCCAGCGACCGCCTGGTGTTCGCGCCCCATCGGCCCCAGGCCGATTACCTGGCCCGCCTGCCGCTGGCCGACCTGTGCCTCGACACCCTGCCCTTCAGCGGCGGCGCAGCGGCGGCCGATGCCCTGTGGGCCGGCGTGCCGATGCTGAGCCATGCCGGACACAGCTATGCGGGCCGTCTCGGCGGCAGCCTGCTGCACGCCATCGGCCTGCCGGAACTGGTGCTGCGCAGCGCCCGCGCCTACGAGGACAAGGCCGTGCGTCTGGCCGCCAGGCCGCAGGAACTGGCGCGCCTACGCCGCCGCCTGGCCAAAAACCGCGACAAGTCGCCGCTGTTCGATACGCCGGCGCTGGTGCGCCAACTGGAACAGCTCTACCTGCAAGTCGCGCGCGGCAGCCTGCAACCGGACGCCGGCATCAGCACCGCTGCCGACATCACCCTGCCGCTGGTCAGCATCCTGGTCCCCACCGGCGACGCCGACAACGCCGACCACCTCGAACAAACCGTGCGCAGCGCCCTGGCCCAGCACTACGGCCGCTGCGAAATCATCATCAGCGACAGCGGCGCCAACCAGCTGCGCCAGCGCCGCCTGGCCAAGCTGCTGGCCGCCTATCCACAGCTGCGCTACAACCGCGCGCCGTCGCTGGACCCGGACGACAATCTCGACCATTGCCTGGCACTGGCGCTGGGCGAATACATTGCCGTGGCGCCGGCCGGCGACATCCTGCACGCCGACAAGATCAGCCGCATGATGCATTACTACCAGACCTATCCCGGCATCGGCCTGGTGGCGTGCTGGCGCCAGCCGCTGGCCGCCGATGGCACGCCCCTGCCCGGCGCACCGCTGCTGCCGCAGGCCGCCCTGGGCGGCGCCTCGCTGGCCGCCGTGCTGCTGGCCCACGATGGCGGCGCCGGCGACGCCCTGTGCCAGCCGGCCGGCCTGTTGCTGCGGCGCGCACAGCTGGGCGCCAGCTTCGGCCACTATCAAGGCCGGCGCTACCGCCACCTGGGCGGCATCGCCACCGCGCTGGCGACGCTGGCCGGCCACGAGTGCGCCTACCTGTCGGACCCGCTGTCGCAATACCATCCGCCGCCGGAAACAACTGCGACGCCTGACACAGTCGGCCTCGCCGGACTGGATACTCGGCTCGCGCCCGCGCTGGAACGACTGTACCTGTTGTATGAAGCCCACACCCGCCAGCACTTCCTTACCGACGACGCACGCTACCGAACCCTGCTGGCGGCGCGGCTGGAGGCGCTGTCGGCACTGGTCAACCGCCACCACGCCCAACTGGCGCACGGCGATCCACAGCAAAACGAGACCGTCCAGCAAGCGCTGCGCCAGGGCTACCAATTGCTGCTGGCGCCGTTTTGACACGCCTTCTCTTGGCTAGCGGCAAGGGGCTACGTTAATATCGCTGGGATGCACCGCCGTCCGCGCTGAAACCACACAGGAAGCCCATGATTTACCTACTCGGCATGAGCCACACGATCTGCCTGCTGCAAGCAACCCAACAGGCCGACAGCGGCGTCTCGCTGGACAATTGGTCTCACCAGGGCGACGACGGCTTCGCGCCGGTCAAGGTCAAGCCCGGCATGCTGCCCGGCGATGCGCTGTCGGCGCTGGTGGTGGCCAGCCAGGACTGGGGCCAGCTGGTCAACTACAGCGAAAGCGGCGGCCGCCGCGTGCTGAACGCCCACGAAGGCTTCACCGCCGCGCTCCAGCCGCTGGTCGATCAGCAGTACGAAGGCGTGCTGGTGTCCTGGCTGCACGGCAACGGCCACGCGGCGCTGTCCATCATCCAGCATCCCAAGCCTTTCGACTTCGTCCTGCCCGGCCATGAGGACATGGGCATGCAGCCCGGCTTCCAGCCGGTGCCGCACGAAGTGATCCGCAGCCACATCATGCCGTTCCAGATCAGCACCATCGGCACGCTGTCGTACATGCGCGTGATGCTGCCGAAGATGCGCATCGTACACCTGCTGCCGCCGCCGCCGTCGTCCGAGGAACAGATCCGCAATAAGCCGGAGCTGTTCGGCGACGCCATGGCCGCCACCGGAGTGACGCCGCTGTCGATCCGCCGCAAATACTATCTGCTGGCCAACCGCATCCTGCGCGAGCAGCTCAACGGCCTGGCCATCGACCTGCTGGAAGCACCGCCCGAGAGCATGGCCGCCGACGGCAGCCTGCGCGACGAATTGTCGGCCGGCGCCACCCACGGCAACGCCGCCTATGGCGAACTGGTCGCCGCCCAACTGCGCGCCTTTTTATAAGCGAACCTGCCATGCATCCTTATTCGAATCTGTCCGCTCCCCATTTCTGGCGCCGCAGCGTGCCCGGCCTGCCGTGGCGCGAGCTGCGCCTGGCCGGCGCACCGAAGTTCCAGATCGCCCCGAGCGACCGCATCAGCACCGCCGGCAGCTGCTTCGCCCAGCATATTTCGCGCTATCTGCGCCAGGCCGGCGTGCCCACGCTGCAGGCCGAGGAGCCGCATCCGCTGCTGTACCAGCTGAACGTGGACACCGCCAGCTACGAGCTGTTCCCGGCCCGCTACGGCAATATCTACACCGCGCGCCAATGCCTGGAAATGCTGCGCCAGGCCACCAACCAGATGCCCATCATTCACGACTATGTCGAGCAAGACGGCCGCTGGTACGACCTGCTGCGCCCGAACGCCGTACCGAACGGCTTCGCCACCCTGGCCGAAGCCCAGCATGACCGCATCTACCACCTGGTGTGCGTGAACCACATGTTCAGCACCTCGGACGTGTTCGTGCTGACGCTGGGCCTGACCGAATGCTGGTATCACGCTGAAAGCGGCCACACGTATCCGGTCTGCCCCGGCACCGCGCGCGGCCAGTACAACCCGGAAGTGCACAAATTCCGCAACCTGACCCACGCCGAAGTGACGGCCGACCTGGAACAGCTGATCGCCGCACTGAAGGAACTGAATCCATCGCTCAAGCTGATCCTGACCGTGTCGCCGGTGCCGCTGGTGGCCACCTACACCGACCAACACGTGCTGGTGGCGTCGAGCTATTCGAAATCGGTGCTGCGCGCCGCCGCCGGCGAGATAGAGGCGCGTCACGCCCATGTGGCCTACTTCCCATCGTATGAAATCATCAGCCACGTGGCCTCCTTCGGCCAGTACCTGGCCTCCGACCTGCGCGATGTCGCCGACCGTGGCGTGCACCACGTCATGACCAGCTTCCTCGACAGCTACCTGGGCAACCATGCCGCCGATGCCGCCAGCTCGGCCGACGGCCTGCCGTCCGCCGCGCCGCGTCCCAAGCCGGCCTACATCGAGGCGCCGGTGGCCAACACGGCGGTCGAATGCGAGGAAATCTTCAACGAAGCACCGGGGATGGCGCGCTAATCGGCCTCTGCTTTCCATTTTAAAATACGCCGATGTCGCCGATAATAGCTTCAGGCATCGACGCATCACAACCACGGGGAATCCATGAAAGCAGTCATATTGGCAGGTGGCCTGGGCACGCGGCTCAGTGAAGAAACCACGGTCAAACCCAAGCCCATGATCGAAGTGGGCGGCAAGCCCGTGTTGTGGCACATCCTGAAGAGCTATTCCGCACACGGCATCAACGACTTCGTGATCTGCTGCGGCTATCGCGGCTACGTCATCAAGGAATTCTTCGCCAACTATTTTCTGCACACGTCGGACGTCACTTTCGACCTGCAAAAGAACAGCATGGAAGTGCACGAACGCTTCGCCGAACCGTGGAAGGTCACGCTGGTCGATACCGGCGCCGACACCCTGACCGGGGGCCGCCTCAAGCGCGTCCGCCGCTACGTCGAGAACGATGAAGCGTTCTGCTTCACCTACGGCGACGGCGTGTCCGACCTCAATATCGCCGCCTCGATCGCTTTCCACAAGGCGCACGGCAAGCTGGCCACCATGACGGCCGTGCAGCCGCCGGGCCGCTTCGGCGCCATCGACATCGCCGGCCAGAGCATCACCAGCTTCAAGGAAAAACCGCAGGGCGACGGCGCCTGGGTCAACGGCGGCTATTTCGTGCTCTCGCCCAAGGTCATCGATTACATCGCCGACGACAGCACCACCTGGGAAAAAGAGCCGATGGAGCGCCTGGCCGCCGAAGGCCAGATCGACGCCTACCGCCATGACGGCTTCTGGCAACCGATGGACACCCTGCGCGACAAGATGCATCTGGAAGACCTGTGGCACAGCGGCAAGGCGCCATGGAAGGCCTGGTAATGAACGCAGCATTCTGGCAAGGCAAGCGGGTTTTCCTGACCGGCCATACGGGTTTCAAAGGCAGCTGGCTGAGCCTGTGGTTGCAGCAGATGGGCGCCGAAGTCACCGGCTTCGCGCTGACGCCGCCGAGCCAGCCTAGTCTGTTCTCCACGGCCGGTGTGGCCGGCGGCATGACCTCCATCGTCGGCGATATCCGCGACGGCGCGGCGCTGGCTGCGGCCATCAAGGCGGCGCAGCCGGAGATCGTGATCCACATGGCGGCGCAGGCGCTGGTGCGCTATTCGTATGCGCATCCGGTGGAAACCTATTCGACCAACGTCATGGGCCTGGTCAACCTGTTCGAGGCTGTGCGCGCGACGCCGGGCATCAAGGCGGTGGTCAACGTCACCAGCGACAAGTGCTACGAGAACAAGGAGTGGGACTGGGGCTATCGCGAGAACGAGCCGCTGGGCGGCTACGACCCGTATAGCAACAGCAAGGCTTGCGCCGAACTGGTGACGTCGGGCTATCGCAACTCCTATTTCAATCCAGAGAAATATGCCGAGCATGGCGTGGCCCTGGCCTCGGGCCGCGCCGGCAATGTGATCGGCGGCGGCGACTGGGCCGAGGACCGCCTGATTCCCGACATGGTGCGCGCCATCGCAGCCGGCCAGCCGGTGCGCATCCGCAGCCCGCATGCGATTCGTCCGTGGCAGCACGTGCTGGAGCCGCTGTCGGGCTATCTGGTGTTGGCCCAGCATTTGTACGAGCATGGCGCGGCGTTTGCCGAAGGTTTCAACTTCGGTCCGCACGATGTCGATGCGCGTCCGGTGGAGTGGATCATCAGCCGCCTGTGCGACAGCTGGGGCGACGGCGCCAGCTGGGAACTGGACGGTGCGCCGCAGCCGCACGAAGCGCACTACCTGAAGCTCGATTGCTCCAAGGCGCGCGCGCGCCTGCATTGGCAGCCGCGCTGGCATCTGGGCCACACGATCGACCAGATCGTGGCCTGGCACCGCGCCCACGCGCAAGGCGCCGACATGCGCGCCTTCACGCTGGCGCAGATCGCCGCCTACCAAAACAGCGCCTCCATCGGCGGCACGGCGGCGGCATGACGTCGAGCCAGGCGCCGCGCGCGCCGTTCGGCGGCAGCGTGGCCTTGCTGGGCGCCAGCAGCGCGCTGGCGCGCGATCTGACGCTGTCGCTGGCGGCGGCCGGTGCGGCCAGCCTGCAGCTCTACGTGCGCGACATTGCCGGCAGCGAACGCTGGCTGCGCGAACACCATCTACTCGACCGCTGTGCGCTGTACACCTACGCCGACTACGGCAGCGTGCCGCACGACGCCGTCATCAACTTCATCGGCGCCGGCGATCCACAGCGCGTGGCCGGCATGGGCGACGCCATCTTCGACGTCACCCGCCACTACGACGACATGGTGCTGGACGGTCTGCGACGACATCCGCAGCGGCGCTACATCTTCATGTCCAGCGGCGCGGTCTACGGCCACAGCTTCCAGCTACCGGCCGACACCACCACACCGGCCACCTTCCCGGTCAACGCGCTGGCGCCACAGGATTTCTACGCCATCGCCAAGCTGGTGGCCGAATGCCGTCACCGCGCGCTGCCGCAACTCGATATCACCGACCTGCGCGTGTTCAACTACTTCAGCCGCACCCAAGACCTGTCGGCGCGCTTCTTCATCTGCGACATCCTGCGCGCGATACGCGACAGCGCTACCCTGCGCACCTCGCCCGACGCCATGCGCCGCGACTTCCTGCACCCGCAGGATTTTTATCAGATGATCGAATGCGTGCTGGCCGCACCGCCCGGCAACCGCGTGCTGGATTGCCATACGCTGGAGCCGGTGGACAAGCTGGAACTATTGGAAGCGATGCAGGCGCGCTTCGGCCTGAAATATGAAGTGGCTGGCGCCGCCGCCGTGGTCAACAGCACCGGCGCCAAGCCGCACTACTACTCGCTGCGGCGCGATGCCGCCAAGCTGGGCTACGCGCCCGAATGGACGTCGCTGGACGGCGTCCTATCCGAAGCCGCAGCCCTGCTATCCGTCATTCCCGCGTAAGTGGGAATCCATGCTGAGTATGGGTTCCCGCTGCACGGCGGTCCGCCGACGCGGAACGACGGCCGGCGGGGTTAAACTTCGTCGATCAGCAGATTGCCCAGATACTCCTCGCGTTCGAGGAACGGGAACATATCCTCCAGCGGACGCGAAGACATGCTGCCATCCGCATTCACGCGCGACGACACGGTTGGAATAATCAGCTGATCCGGGGGCGTCACCACATCCACCACATACGGGCCGTCATGCGCCAGCGCACGGGCGATCACCGCCTCCAGCTGGCTCAAATCCGACACCCGCTCGCACGCCACGCCATACGCCCCACAAATCTTCAGCGTATCCGGAATCGGCACGCCCGACTCCGGGCTCTCGCCAATGAAGCGACGCTCGAAGTAGTTCTTCTGCGAAGCACGAATCGACAGATAGCCATTGTTATTCAACACGAACAGCTTGATCGGGAAGTTGTAGTGCGCCACCATCGCCAGTTCCTGCAAGTTCTGCTGGAACGAACCATCGCCCGTCACGGCCAGCACGCGGCCGTCGTTGGTGGCGGCCGACACGCCCATCGCGGCCGGCAGCGAATAGCCCATGGTCGCCATCGCGCTCGATGGCAGGTAGCGCTGATTATCCTTGGTCAGCTGCACCGCCTGCGAGGTGGCGTAGAACGCCGAACCGGCATCCGACACAAACACGTCACCCTCGCCCGACATGCGCGACAGCGTATCGATGAACGAATAGATATTGATCGCGCCCGGCGTATCCACATACTCCGGCAGCAGCACCGGATAGCGGCGCTTCCACTCGACGCAACGCGCCAGCCACGCAGCCGGCGTGCCGGCGAAGGACGCCTGGTCCAGCGCAGCGATCAAGCGCGTCAGGAAATCCTTGGCGTCCGACTGCAGCAGGCGGTCGATGGCGATGGTCTTCTTGCGGTGCGAGGTCAGGTCGATATCGACCACCACCTTGCGCGCGCTGCGGCCGAACTGCCCATAGTCGTAACCGATCACCGACACGTGCAGGCTGCTGCCCACGGACAGCACCAGATCCGCATTCTGCATGGCGAAGTTGGCCGGGCGGTCGCCCTTGACGCCGGTCTTGCCGATGTAGATGTCGAGGTCATGACGCAGGTTGTCGATGCCGAGGTAAGGCGTCACCACCGGGATATTCCAGCGCGTGGCCAGCGTCTGCAGCAAGTCGCGCGCACCGGCCAGGCGCACGCCACGGCCGGCGATGATGACCGGACGCTCTGCGCTCTGCAGCCACTCCGCGATTTCTACGATTTCAGCATCGGTGGCCGTCGGCAGCACGGTGTCCGCCGGTTCCGGCGTAAAGCCGACCAGCGTCGAAGCATCGATGCGGGCCGCCTGCACATCCATCGGCACGTCGATCCACACCGGGCCCGGACGGCCCGACCTGGCGATCCACGCCGCCTTCTCCAGCTCATAGCGGATTTTCTGCGGGTCCTGAATCTGCACCGCGTATTTCGAAATCGACGACACCAGCGGCAGCACGTCCAGCTCCTGTACGCCGAACTGGCGCAGGCCAGGCACGCCGGCATTGTGCGACGCCTCGGCGCGCTTCGATTGGCCCGAGATGAACATGCACGCCACCGAATCCTGCCACGCACCGGCCAGGCCGGTGATGGCGTTGGTGGCGCCGGGGCCGGTGGTGAAGTAGCCCACGCCCATGTTCTCGTTGGTGCGCGCATACGCCTCCAGCGCCATCGATGCGCTCTGCTCGTGATGCACGCACACGCCGCGCAGCTTGGGATTGCAGGCGACAGCGTCGGTCAGGTGCATGATGCCGGCGCCGGTCAGCATGAACACATCTTTGACCTGCAGGTGATCGGAAACAAAAGTGGCGATATAGTCGGCAACGCGATTCATGGGGTCAGGCTCCTGCGGTAATGGTCAGCTTGGCGCAAGCGGCGGCGATGCGGCGCAGCGCCTCGCTGATATTCTCGCGCGACGAGGCGTAGCAGATGCGCACGAAGCCCTCGCCCTGGTCGCCGAAATTGGAGCCGGGCAGCAGTGCCACGCCGGCTTCCTCCAGCATATGCTCGGCAAACGCTTCGGACGTCATGCCGAAGGCGCGGATGTCGGGGAAGGCGTAGAACGCGCCGCCCGGCGTGTGGCACTTCAGGCCGGGAATGGCGCGCAGGCCGTCCACCAGCAGGTCGCGGCGGGCGCGGTATTCGTCCATCATCACCCGCACCTGCGACTGGTCGCCGGTGATGGCTTCCAGGCCGGCGCGCTGCAGGAACGGCGACACGCAGGACGAAGTGGTTTGCAGCAGCATCATCATGCGTTCGGCCACCACGTCCGGCGCCACCAGCACGCCGAGACGCCAGCCGGTCATGGCGAAAGCCTTGCTGAAACCGTTCGACAGGATGACGCGCTCGCGGCACTTGTCCAGACTGGCAATCGAGAAGAAGTCGGAATCGCCATACACCATGCGCGCGTAGATTTCGTCGGAATAGATGTACAGGTCGTGCTTGACGGCCAGTTCGTAGATCTCTTCCAGCGCCCAGCGCTCGGTGATGGCGCCGGTCGGGTTCTGCGGCGAATTCAGGATCAGCAGGCGCGTCTGCGGCGTGATCAACGGTTCGATGTCGGCCGCGCGGATGCGGAACTGGTTCTTGTCGTGCAGCGGATACGGCACCGCCGTGGCGCCGCACATCTTGATCGACGACAGATAGGTCGGGAAGCCCGGATCGGGCACCAGCACTTCCTGGCCGGCGTTGGCCAGGCAGAAGATGGCGTAGAAGATACCGATATTCGCACCCGGCACCACCAGCACCTGGTTTTCGTCCGGCAGGAAGCCGCGCGAATGCTGGGTGACCTTGCGGATCTCCTGACGGAATTCCGGGATGCCCCAGCTGCTGGTGTAGTGGTGTTCGCCGGCGTCCAGCGCCTTCTTGGCGGCGTCGACGATGTTGTCCGGGGTGGAGAAGTCGGGATCGCCGATTTCCAGGTGGATGATGCTGCGGCCGGCCGCCTCCAGGCGGCGGGCACGGTCGAGCACCTTGAACATCGGCTGCCCTTCAATCTTGAGCGCGTTGGCCGAAATCTCTCTCATGTGCTTACCTCGTTAGAAGTCGAGTGCGAAGAAGGTGCGGATTTTCTGTATGGTGAAGTCCAGCATTTCCTTGGTCAGGCCAGGGTAGAGGCCGATCCAGAAGGTGTCGTGCATGACGCGGTCGGTGTTGGTCAGCTCGCCGGAGACGCGGTAGTTGCGGCCCGTCATGTAAGGCTGCTTGGTCAGGTTGCCGGCGAACAGCAGGCGGGTGCCGATCTTGTGCTCGTCCAGGTAGGTCAACAGTTCAACCCGGCCAACGTTCGCTTCCGGCTTCACGGTCAGCGGGAAGCCGAACCACGAAGGGTCGGAATTCTCGGTGGCGTGCGGCAGCACCAGGAATTCGGCGCAGTCCTGCAGGCCGGCCGACAGGTAGGCGAAGTTATCCTTGCGCGCCTGGACGAAGCCTTCGGCGCGGTCGATCTGCGCCAGGCCGCAAGCGGCTTGCATGTCGGTGATCTTGAGGTTGTAGCCCAGGTGGCTGTAGATGTACTTGTGATCGTAGCCTTCCGGCAGCTGGCCCAGCTTCCAGCAGAAGCGCTTGCCGCAGGTGTTGTCCTTGCCCGGTCCGCAATAGCAGTCGCGGCCCCAGTCGCGGAACGACTCGGCGATCATCTTCAGCTCGGGATTGTTGGTGAACACCGCGCCGCCCTCGCCCATGGTGATGTGGTGGGCCGGGTAGAAGCTCATGGTGCCGATGTCGCCGAAGGTGCCGACCATCTTGCCGTTGTAGGTGGCGCCGAGCGCGTCGCAGCAGTCCTCGATCAACCACAGATTGTACTTCTTGCACAGCGCGACAATCACGTCCAGGTTGTACGGATTGCCCAGCGTATGCGCCAGCATGATGGCCTTGGTCTTCGGGCTGATGGCCGCTTCGATCAGGCTGGCGTCGATGTTGTAGGTGCCCAGTTCGACGTCGACGAAGACCGGTACGGCGCCGAATTGCAGGATGGGATTGACGGTGGTCGGGAAGCCCGCCGCCACGCCGATCACTTCATCGCCGGGCTGGATGGCGCGCGCGCCCAGGCGTGGCGAGGTCAGCGTCGAAAACGCCACCAGGTTGGCCGACGAGCCCGAATTGACGGTGATCAGGTGCTGCACGCCGATGAACTTGGCGAGCTTGGCTTCGAACTGGTCGTTGAAGCGGCCGGTAGTCAGCCAGGCATCGAGCGAGGCTTCGACCATCAGTTCCATTTCCGGTGCGCCGACGACTTTGCCGGCCGGCGGCACCAGCGTCACGCCAGGCTCGAAGGCGCGCGGCGCGCTGGCCAGCGCACCATAGCGCGCCACGAGGGCCCGAATTTGTTCGCGGAGTTCTTGCTGGGTATACTGCTCGCTCATGCTCAGGCCTTACGTGATCGGTGATGTTGATGGGATATTTTAAACCAGAAGCAAGTGCCTCCGCTCGGCTATTTAGCTGTGGAAAAGCAGGGTATTCAAGCGTCATTCCCGCGCATGCGGGAATCCATACGGTATTTGCCGTGCAAACGCAATTTGGGTTCCTGCTTGCGCAGGAACGACGGCGCTTGGCTCCGCAATAAAAGTTCTTCCCCTGAAGCACCGCACGGTATGATAGCGTTCGCCCGCAATGGCGCTCTCCAACCTTGAGAAAACACCATGACGACCGCCTTGCCGCTGGTTAGCATCCTGCTGCCGACCCACAACCGTCCCGACTACGCCGAACTGGCCCTGCGCAGCGCGCTGGCGCAGGACTATCCCAACCTTGAAATCATCGTCAGCGACAACAGCGACGACCAGCTGACGCGCGAACGTTTCGCCTCGTATGTGGCGGCAGATCCACGCATTCGCTACTACAAGATCGACAGCTGCCCGCCGATGGACAACTTCCAGCACGCCTACGAGCTGGCCGGTGGCGACTTCGTCAACTTCCTGATGGACGACGACCTGTTCCATCCGCGCAAAATCAGCGTCATGATGATGGCCATGTTGCAGCATCCGACGGTCGGCATCGTCAGCTCGGCACGCCAGCTGATCACCGCCGACGGCCAGCCGATTCCATCGCCCGAGCATCTGAAGCCGCTGACCGAAGTCGACACCCTGATCGCCGGTCGCTCGCTGGGCGCGCACCTGACCGGCGGCGGCGCCGGCAACGTGCTCGGCGAACCAACCACGGTGCTGTTCCGCAAGGCGGCGGCAGGGCCGGTGTTCGGCGTGTATCAGGGCCGCCAGTACATCGTGGTGTCGGACATGGCGAGCTGGCTCACCATCCTCGCCACCAGCGATTGCATCTACCTCAAGGACGCGCTCAGCTTTTTCCGCGTGCACGCCGAGCAGGACCAGCGCAACCAGCGCACCCAGCTGCGTGGCCACCTGGAAGGCTTGTCGATGGCGTGCGATGTGTGGGAGCACGGCCTGTTCCTGCCGCGCGACCAGCCGCAGCGCGAAAAAATCAGCCAGGCGCTGACGCAAACCGTGTCCTTGTTGTTGCCAACCTACGAATTGCTGCGCGATCCGATGTTCGACCACGAAAAAATTGTCGATACGGTGCAACGCGCGACGCGCATCGTGCTGAGCTAATTGCTGAGCTAATTGCTGAGTTAATTGCTGAGCTAATTGCTGAGTTAGCTAAAAATAGCTGAGGTCGAGCGCCATGCCGGCGTTCGCCATATAGGCTTGCCGCGCCTGGCGGATCGCCAGCGTCGGCGCCGGATGCCGGCGGTACATTTCCAGGATGGTCGGCACGATCTGGGCGTCGTGCGAATTCCCGCAACGCATATTCTCCGGCGCAGTCGGCTCGCTCTTGTGGATCACCACGCCGTGGTGCGCGAAGTGCGCCAGGCCGTGGCCCTGCATGGCGTTCAGCAGGAAATCCCAATCCTCGTAGATCACCAGTTGTGTATCGTTGCGCACACTGTGCAGCACGTCGCGGCGATAGGCGATGCAGCTGTTCGGGATGCGGTTGCGCACATAGATGCTGTCGGCCGTGACGTCGCCGATGGCCATCGCGCGGCCGCCCGGCAAGACACGCGGCGGATGCTCGCTGCGGTCTTCGTTCTCGATCAGGAAATCGCAGAACAGCAAGGCCGGCTTGTCCTGCAGCAGGCGCTGCTTGAGCTGGGCGAGATGGTCGGCGCGATAGGTATCGTCGTCGTCGAGGAACAAGATGTATTCAGCATCGGCCAGCGCCAGGCCGAGGTTGCGGCTGGCGCCGGCACCGGCGGGGCCGATGGCGCGCAGCACGTAGTTGAAGCGCTGCGCCAGCCGGCTCAGCTCAGGATACGGCGGCAGGAAGCCCGGCGTATCCGACACCACGATCACATTGAAGTCCTGGCAGGTCTGCGCGATCAGCGAGGCCAGCGTGCGTTTCAGCAGCAGCGGGCGTTCGTGGTTCGCGATGATGATGGTGAACACGGGACCTCCTCTTGCGGGCTTGGACGTCTCGAAAAATCGTCATTCCCGCGCATGCGGGAATCTATAGGCCGCATGCTTGCCGCTTCGGCATGGATTCCCGCTTGCGCGGGAACGACGAGTTGCAGGTATTTGCAGTGCGCTTACGGCTCGCGGATCGATTCGTCCAGTGCGCGCGTGAGCGGGAACAACAGGTAGGACATCACGGTGCGATGGCCGACCACCACTTCCGCCGACACCGTCATGCCCGGCATCAGCTGTGCGCCGGCGCGCAACTTGCGCAACTGACCGGTGTAGGGAATACGGCTCAGGTAATACTGGTCCAGCCCGCCGCCACCCTTGTCGGCGCTGTCGCGCTTGAAGGAATCCTGGCTGACGAAGCGAATCTTGCCCTCCAACATGCCGTGTTCCTGGAAGTTGAAAGCGTCCACCTTCAGGTGCACCGCCAGGCCCGGCTTGATGAAGCCGATGTCCTGCGAATCGATCTGCACTTCCGCCTCCAGCTCCGCGCCCAGCGGCACGATGGTGAACAGCGGCTCGGCTTCGCGCACGATGGAACCGACCGACAACTTGCCGATCTCCAGCACCACGCCGTCGGCCGGCGCCACCATCTGCACCATCTTGTGCCGCTTGTCGGCCTTGGCCAGCTGCTCGTTGATGCCGTCGCGTTCGCGGCTGGCGGCCAGCAGGTCTTCCATCGACTTCTGGCGCCAGCTCTTTTCAAACGCCGCGCGCTCGGACTCGGCCGAGGCCAGCTCGCGCCCCATCTCGGTCAGCTTGTTGCGCTGCAAATCCATGTCGCGCTCGACGCCCAGGCGGCGGTCGCGCGCTTCCAGCAAATGCATCTTGGCGCCGAACTGCTCGGCCATCAGCTGCTCCTGCATGGCTTCCACTTCGCGCAGCGCCTTCACGCGCTCGGCCAGGATCACCTGGTCGTGCTTGTTGGTGTCCAGGCCGGCGCGCAGGCGCGCGATGTTCTGGTCCATCTTGGTTTTCTGCGCTTCGTAATTGGCCTTGCGCTCGGTCGACAGCAGCGCTTGCAACTGGGCGTCGTCGGTGCTGCCCTTGCTGGTCACGGCGCCAGCCTTGCCGCTCAGTTCGGCGCGCAGGCCGGCTGCCTGCGTATCGAGCGAATCGAGGCGCACGCGCAGCTGGGTTTCGTCGGCGGCGGTGAAGGTCGGATCGAGGGTGGCCAGCAGCTGGCCCTTCTTGACGATCTGGCCGACGCGTACCTCGATGCTCTGGATGATGGAGGTATCGAGCGGCTGCACCACGATGTTCGGCAGCGGATTGACCAGCTTGCCATGAGCAACCACGATCTTGTCAACCGGCGACACGCAAGCCCAGATGATGAAGCAGACGAAGGCCAGCACCATCACATGCAGGGTGATGCGCACGAACTTCGGCAGCGGGCCGCGCTCGATGGCGTCGGCGTCCGGCAGGAAGTCGATCTCGGTCTCGTCCTTCTTGCCGCGCTTGACGTTTACATGTGGCTTGTTTGCTGGTTCCATAAGTGCTGGTAGGTGTCGCTACGGGTGAGCAGTTCTTCGTGACGGCCGGAATCGACCAGGGAGCCCTGTTGCATGACCATGATCTTGTCGGAATTGACCAGGGTCGACAGGCGGTGCGAAATCATCACCACCGTGCGGCCCACGGCGATCTTCGACAGGTTGTTGATGAAGATGGCTTCCGATTCCGGATCGAGTGCCGAAGCCGCCTCGTCCAGGATCAGGATGCGCGGCCGCGACACCAGGGTGCGCGCGATCGACAGGCGCTGCTTCTGCCCGCCGGACAGGTTGGTGGCGTTCTCTTCCAGGATGGTGTCGTAGCCCTGCGGCAGGCGTTCGATGAATTCGTCGGCGCCGGCCGCTTGCGCGGCGGCCACCAGCTCTTCGAACGTGGCGTCCGGCTTGGTGACCGACAGGTTGTCGCGCACCGTGCCGCGGAACAGGAAGTTCTCCTGCAGCACCACGCCGATCTGGCGCCGCAGGTGCGACAGCTCGATCTCGCGGGCGTCGATGCCGTCGAAGCGCACCAGGCCCTCCTGCAGCGGGTACAGGCCCTGGATCAGCTTGGTCAGGGTGGTCTTGCCGGAACCGGAACGGCCGACGATGCCCACCACCGTGCCTTCTTCGATCGTGAAGGAGGCCTTGTTCAGCGCCATGTTCTGCGACCCCGGGTAGCGGAACACCACGTTGTCGAACTTGATCTCGCCCTGCAGCGTCGGCCGCAGGCCGTTGGCGCCGGGGCGGCCTTCCGGCGCGCGGTTCATCACCTCGCCCAGCATCTTCACCGACAGCGCGGTTTCCTGGTATTCGTTGACCAGGCCGACGATGGAAATCAAGGGCTGGGTCACGCGGCCCGACAGCATCTGGAAGGCGATCAGCGCGCCGACCGACAGGGTGCCGGCAAAGACGTCGGAGGCGCCGACGATGATGATGGTCACCGGCAGCAGCTTGCCGAGGAAGTCGGTCACCGAATTGCCGGCGATGGAAATCTGGCCGACGCGGAAGTGCATGGTAATCGCTTCCGCCGAGCGCTGGTCCCACACGCGCCGCTGCGACGGCTCGATGGCCAGCGCCTTGACCGTGCGCATGCCGTGGATGGTTTCCACCAGCATGCCCTGGCGCTGGCCTTCGGCCGCGTACAGCGCGTTCAGGCGGCGCTGGAAGGTCGGCACCATGGCCATGACGATGGCGCCGATCATGCCGGCGAACAGCAACACGATCAGGGTCAGCTTGAACGAGTAGCTGAACAGCACGGGCACGAACACCACCAGCGCGATCAGATCCAGGCCGGTCATGAACAGGCGGCCGGTCAGGAAGCTGCGGATTTTTTCCAGCTGCTGCATGTGGCGCGTGACCACGCCGGCGCTGGTGGTTTCAAAGAAGTCGATCGGCAGCGACAGCAGGTGGCCGAAGACGCGCCGCGTCAGGCGCATGTCGATCTTGTTGGAGGCGGCCAGGGTCAGCGTCTGGCGCAGGAAGCCGAAGGTCGAATCGAAGATCAGCGCCATCACGATGCCCACGCCGAGCACCTGCAGTGTGGTGACGCTCTGGTGCGTAAGCACCTTGTCGATCACCAGCTGGAAGAAGATCGGCGAAGCCAGCGCCAGCAGCTGCATGGCGATGGCGGCGATGAAGATGTCGCGGAAGGCGGCCTTCTGCTTGAGGATTTCAGGAATGAACCAGCGCAGGCCGAAAGGCTGGTTGGGATCGGTCAGCTTGTGCTGGCGTTTGACGAAGATGACGTCGCCGAGCCAGCGCTTTTCGAACTCGCTGCGCGGCACCAGCACCACCTGCGCGTTGGCGGCGGCCGGGTTCAGCACGGCGGCCTGCTCCTCGCCGCCATTTTCTCCCGGCTTGACGCCGACCACGATCACCATATTGCCATCCACCAGGCGCGCCATCAGCGGGAACACGCCGCCTTGCGCCATCAGGCGCGTCCAGTTCAGCTTGTCGGCCTTGGCTTTCAAACCGATCTCGGCGGCGATGCGCAGCAAGGCGCCGGTGCTCGGCTCTTCCGCACGCAGGGCGTTCTCGTCGATCAGGCGTTCCGGATTGATTTGCAGACCATGATGCTGGGCGATGGCGGTCAGACACTGGATCGCGGTGTGGGGGAATTTATCTTGCATAGGCCCGAGAAGGTAAAAGCTTGCATTAGCGCACTATTGTGCCAGCCTTCGGATTCTAACCCAGCACAACCGATATCGGCGCCTTTTCTGTTGTAGAAACACAGGCCTGTTTACCCTGTTGTTCTACGGCTCAAAAAAAAAACGGCAAGACCCGCAGGTCTTGCCGTTCTTGGCGATCCCGGCCTAAGCCAGGCCAGCTTTACTTGACAGCCAGGATGCCGTTGCTGTGGTTGCCGCTGAGCAGTGCTTTGAGGCGCTGCGTCTCGTCGGTCGAGACCTGGTTCGAGGCGGCGGTCAGCTTGGTGCTGTCGTAGCTGCCGATCGCGCTGGCCAGGGCCGCCACCGAGGCGGTGGTGTTGCCCGGCACTTCCAGCTTGACCGCGTTCTGCGCTGCGCTCGCTGCCGCAGCGTTGAAGCTCGACATCGCGTTCGACAGCTTGCTCACCGAGCTGCTGACGTTGCTCGTCGCACCGACCGAGAACCAGACGTCGGCGGCAGCGTGGCTGGCGCCATCAGCAGTCTCGTAAGTCGAGGTGATGCCGATGAAGTTGCCGTTCTGCACCGACACATCCGTCTTGGCGTTCAGGTTCAGCTTGGTGATGCCGAGGTCGGCCAGCGACTTCAGTTCATCCAGCTGGCTGACGCCGTCGGCGTTGCCGTCGACCCAGACGCGCAGGTCGGCGTAAGCGCCATCCTTGGCGTCGACCGTGCCGTCGCCGTTGCTGTCCAGTTCGGCCAACGCCTGGTAACCGGTGCTGGCTTTGCCGCCGCCGTTCAGGCCGGTTGCATTACCGAACAACTCGCTACCGTCGTTGATCACGCCGTCGCCGTTGCGATCCAGGGCCAGCAGGCCATCGCCGCCACCAACCCAACCGGTGTTGACTTTGGTGCCGTCGGCGCGCAGGTCGAAGTTGACGCCAGCCGACAGGCCCAGGGTGGTGATGCCATCACCATTCAGGTCCAGCACGATTGGCGAGTACAGCGGCGACATGTTGTTCAGCTGGTCGGTGGTCAGACCTTGTGCCTGCTGCGTGCTGATCGAGCAGACCTGGGCGCTGGTCAGCACCGAGACCTGGCCGGTGGTCAGGGTCGAGAGCTGGGCCGACGTCAGGCCGGCCAGCGCGGCGGTGCGCAGGGCGATGATGTCGGCGGTCTCGATGGCCACCAGCTGGTTGGTGCTCATCGCACGGATCTGGTTGCTCGACAGCGCAGCCACCTGGTTGCTCGACAGCGCCACGATCTGGTCGGTGGTCAGCGCCACCACCTGCGCGGTCTGCAGGGCCGCCAGGACCGAGGTGCGCAGCACGGTGATGTCTTCCGTGCTCAGCGCGGCGATCGAGTTGGTCGACAGCGCAGCCACCTGGGCGGTGCTCAGGACACTGACCGCCGTGGTGGTCAGCGCCACGATCTGGTCGGTGCTGAAGGCGCTCGACAGTGCGGCGGTGGTCAGGGCGCCGACCTGGGCGGTGCTCAGGGAAGCGATCTGGTCCGTCGTCAGCGACTGGATATGCGAGGTCTTCAGTGCGGCGATGACGCTGGTTTTCAGCGCGCCGAAGTCGGCCGTTTCGATGGCGGCGATGGCGCCGGTCGACAGGGCGTTCATCTGCGCGGTGGTCAGCGCGCCCACCTGGTTGGACGACAGCGCGACAACCTGATCGGTGGTCAGGCCGGTAGCCAGCGAAGCGGTGCTCAGCGACACGATCTGTGCGGTGCTCAGCACGCCGATCTGGTCGGTGGTCAGCGCCGCCAGCTGCTGGGTGCTCAGCACGGCGATCGAGCTGGTTTTCAGCGCGCCGAGGTCGGCGGTTTCAATCGCGGCGATCGAACCGCTGCTCAGCGCGGCAACCTGCTGGCTGGTCAGGGCGGCGACCTGCTGGCTGCTCAGGGCGACGATCTGGTCGGTCGTCAGGGCCTTGGCCTGGCCGGTCGTCAGGGCGACGATGGACGAGGTTTTCAGGCCGCCGATATCGGCCGTTTCAATCGCGGCGATACCGTTGGTGGTGAACGACGCCACTTGCGCGGTGCTCAGGGCGCCGAACTGGTTCGACGACAGGGCCACCACTTGATCCGTGGTCAGGGCGGCGACGCTGCCGGTGGTCAGCGCAGCGACCTGGCCGGTGCTCAGGGCGCCCAGCTGGTCGGTGGTCAGCGACACCAGCTGCGCGGTCTTCAGCGTAGCGATGATGCTGGTTTTCAGGCCGCCGATGTCGGCGGTCTCGATGGCGGCCACGGCGCCGGTGCTCAGGGCGCTGAACTGTACGGTGCTCAACGCGCCCAGCTGGTTCGACGACAGCGCGACAACCTGGTCGGTGGTCAGGCCGGTCGCCAGCGAGGCGGTGCTCAGGGCGGCGATCTGGCCGGTGCCCAGGGCGCCGATCTGATCGGTGGTCACCGCTGCCAGCTGCTGGGTGCTCAGGGCGGCGATGGCGTTGGTTTTCAGGGCGCCGATGTCGTTGGTTTCGATGGCGGCGATGGAACCGCTGCTCAGGGCGGCAACCTGCTGGCTGGTCAGCGATGCGACTTGCTGGCTCGACAGGGCAACCACCTGGTCGGTGGTCAACGCCTTGGCCTGGGTGGTGGTCAGGGCGGCGATCGAGGCCGACTTCAGGCCGGCGATATCGGCCGTTTCAATCGCGGCGATATCGTTGGTGGTGAAGGCCACGATCTGCGCGGTGCTGAGGGCGCCGAACTGGTTCGACGACAGGGCCACCACTTGATCCGTGGTCAGGGCGGCGATGCTGCCGGTGGTGAATGCAGCAACCTGGCCGGTGCTCAGCGCGCCGAGCTGGTCGGTGGTCAGCGAGGCCAGCTGAGCGGTTTTCAGCGAAGCGATCACGCTGGTTTTCAGGCCCACGATGTCGGCGGTCTCGATCGCGGCGATGGCGCCGGTCGACAGTGCGGCGAACTGCGCGGTGCTCAGCGCGGTCAGCTGGTTCGACGACAGCGCGACAACCTGGTCGGTGGTCAGGCCGTTGGCCAGCACGTTGGTGCTCAGCGCGGCGATCTGGCCGGTGCTCAGGGAGCCGATCTGGTCGGTCGTGATGGCGGCCAGCTGCTGGGTGCTCAGGGCGGCCACGGCGTTGGTTTTCAGCGCGCCGATGTCGTTGGTTTCGATGGCGGCGATGGCACCGCTGCTCAGGGCGGCGACCTGCTGGCTGCTCAGGGCGGCGACTTGCTGGCTCGACAGGGCGACGATCTGGTCGGTGGTCAGTGCCTTGGCCTGGGTGGTGGTCAGGGCGCCGATCGAGGCCGATTTCAGGCCGCCGATGTCGGCCGTTTCAATCGCCACGATCGCGTTGGTGGTGAAGGCGACGATCTGCGCGGTGCTCAGGGCGCCGAACTGGTTCGACGACAGGGCCACCACTTGATCCGTGGTCAGGGCGGCGACGCTGCCCGTGGTCAGCGCGCTGATCTGGCCGGTGGTCAGGCTCGACAGCTGGTCGGTGGTCAACGCAGCCAGCTGGCCGGTTTTCAGCGAAGCGATCACGCTGGTTTTCAGGCCGACGATGTCGGCGGTTTCGATGGCGGCGATCGAGTTGGTCGACAAGGCGGCGAACTGCGCGGTGCTCAGCGCGGTCAGCTGGTTGGACGACAGCGCGACGACCTGGTCGGTGGTCAGGCCGTTGGCCAGCACGTTGGTGCTCAGCGCAGCGATCTGGCCGGTGCTCAGGGCGCCGATCTGGTCGGTGGTGACGGCGGCCAGCTGCTGGGTGCTCAGGGCGGCGACGGCGTTGGTTTTCAGCGCGCCGATGTCGGCCGTTTCAATCGCGGCGATCGAACCGCTGCTGAAGGCAGCAACCTGCTGGCTGGTCAGGGCCGAAACCTGCTGGCTCGACAGAGCAACCACCTGGTCGGTGGTCAGGGCCTTGGCCTGGTTGGTGCTCAGGGCAGCGATCGAAGCCGATTTCAGGCCGCCGATGTCGGCCGTCTCGATCGGCGATGTCGTTGGTGCTGAAGGCGGCGATCTGCGCGGTGCTCAGGGCGCCGAACTGGTTCGACGACAGGGCCACCAGTCCGTGGTCAGGGCGGCGATGCTGCCGGTGCTCAGCGCAGCGATCTGGCCGGTGCTCAGGGCGCCCAGCTGGTCGGTGGTCAGGGCAGCCAGCTGGCCGGTTTTCAGCGAAGCGATCACGCTGGTTTTCAGACCGACGATGTCGGCGGTCTCGATGGCGGCGATCGAGTTGGTCGACAGCGCGGCGAATTGTCCCGTACTCAGCGCGGTCAGCTGGTTCGACGACAGCGCGACAACCTGGTCGGTGGTCAGGCCGTTGGCCAGCACATTGGTGCTCAGCGCAGCGATCTGGCCGGTGCCCAGGGCGCCGATCTGGTCGGTGGTGATGGCGGCCAGCTGCTGGGTGCTCAGAGCGGCGACGGCGTTGGTTTTCAGCGCGCCGATGTCGGCCGTTTCAATCGCGGCAATCGAACCGCTGCTCAGGGCGGCAACCTGCTGGCTGCTCAGGGCCGACTTGCTGGCTCGACAGGGCAACAACCTGGTCGGTGGTCAGGGCCTTGGCCTGGTTGCTGGTCAGGGCGGCGATGGCCGAGTTTTCAGCGCGCCGATGTCGGCCGTTTCGATGGCGACGATATCGTTGGTGCTGAAGGCGGCGATCTGGGCGGTGCTCAGGGCGCCGAACTGGTTCGACGACAGGGCCACCACTTGATCCGTGGTCAGGGCGGCGATGCTGCCGGTGGTCAGCAGCGATCTGGCCGGTGGTCAGGCTCGACAGCTGGTCGGTGGTCAGCGCGGCCAGTTGGCCGGTTTTCAGCGACGCGATGATCGAGGTTTTCAGGCCCACGATATCGGCGGTTTCAATCGCGGCGATCGAGTTGGTCGACAGCGCATTGAACTGCGCGGTGCTCAGCGCGGTCAGCTGGTTCGACGACAGCGCGACAACCTGGTCGGTGGTCAGGCCGTTGGCCAGCACGTTGGTGCTCAGCGCGGCGATCTGGCCGGTGCTCAGGGCGCCGATCTGGTCGGTCGTGATGGCGGCCAGTTGCTGGGTGCTCAGGGCGGCCACGGCGTTGGTTTTCAGCGCGCCGATGTCGTTGGTTTCAATCGCGGCGATCGAACCACTGCTCAGGGCGGCGACCTGCTGGCTGCTCAGGGCGGCGACCTGCTGGCTCGACAGGGCAACAACCTGGTCGGTGGTCAGGGCCTTGGCCTGGTTGCTGGTCAGGGCGGCGATGGCCGAGGTTTTCAGCGCGCCGATGTCGGCCGTTTCGATGGCGACGATATCGTTGGTGCTGAAGGCGGCGATCTGCGCGGTGCTCAGGGCGCCGAACTGGTTCGACGACAGGGCCACCACTTGATCCGTGGTCAGGGCGGCGATGCTGCCGGTGGTCAGCGCAGCGATCTGGCCCGTGGTCAGGCTCGACAGCTGGTCGGTGGTCAGCGCGGCCAGCTGGCCGGTTTTCAGCGACGCGATGATCGAGGTTTTCAGACCGACGATGTCGGCGGTTTCAATCGCGGCGATCGAGTTGGTCGACAGCGCGTTGAACTGCGCGGTGCTCAGCGCGGTCAGCTGGTTGGACGACAGCGCGACGACCTGGTCGGTGGTCAGGCCGTTGGCCAGCACGTTGGTGCTCAGCGCGGCGATCTGGCCGGTGCTCAGGGAGCCGATCTGGTCGGTCGTGATGGCGGCCAGCTGCTGGGTGCTCAGGGCGGCCACGGCGTTGGTCTTCAGCGCGCCGATGTCGTTGGTTTCGATGGCGGCGATGGCGCCGCTGCTCAGGGCTGCGACCTGCTGGCTGCTCAGGGCGGCGACTTGCTGGCTCGACAGGGCAACAACCTGGTCGGTGGTCAGGGCCTTGGCCTGGTTGCTGGTCAGGGCGGCGATGGCCGAGGTTTTCAGCGCGCCGATGTCGGCCGTTTCAATCGCGACGATGTCGTTGGTGCTGAAGGCGGCGATCTGCGCGGTGCTCAGGGCGCCGAACTGGTTCGACGACAGGGCCACCACTTGATCCGTGGTCAGGGCGGCGATGCTGCCGGTGGTCAGCGCGGCAACCTGGCCGGTGGTCAGGGCGCCCAGCTGGTCGGTGGTCAGCGCGGCCAGCTGGCCGGTTTTCAGCGACGCGATGATGCTGGTTTTCAGGCCGACGATGTCGGCCGTTTCGATGGCGGCGATCGAGTTGGTCGACAGCGCGTTGAACTGCGCGGTGCTCAGCGCGGTCAGCTGGGCCGACGACAGCGCGACCACCTGGTCGGTGGTCAGGCCGTTGGCCAGCACATTGGTGCTCAGGGCGGCGACCTGGCCGGTGCTCAGCGCGCCGATCTGGTCGGTGGTGACGGCGGCCAGCTGCTGGGTGCTCAGGCCGGCGATGGCGCTGGTTTTCAGCGCGCCGATGTCGGCCGTTTCAATCGCGGCAATGGCGCCGCTGCTCAGGGCAGCGACCTGCTGGCTCGACAGTGCGCCGATTTGCTGGCTGCTCATTGCCACCACCTGGTCGGTGGTCAGGGCCTTGGCCTGGTTGGTGGTCAGGGCGGCAATCGCGGACGACTTCAGGCCGCCGATGTCGGCCGTTTCGATGGCGGCGATGTCGTTGGTGCTGAAGGCGGCGATCTGCGCGGTGCTCAGGGCGCCGAACTGGTTCGACGACAGGGCCACCACTTGATCCGTGGTCAGGGCGGCGATGCTGCCGGTGGTCAGCGCGGCGACCTGGCCGGTGCTCAGGGCGCCCAGCTGGTCGGTGGTCAACGCGGCCAGCTGGCCGGTTTTCAGCGACGCGATGATGGCGGTCTTCAGGCCGACGATATCGGCGGTTTCAATGGCGGCGATCGAGTTGGTCGACAAGGCGGCAAACTGCGCGGTGCTCAGCGCGGTCAGCTGGGTCGACGACATCGCGACCACCTGGTCGGTGGTCAGGCCGTTGGCCAGCACGTTGGTGCTCAGCGCGGCGATCTGGCCGGTGCTCAGGGCGCCGATCTGGTCGGTGGTGACGGCGGCCAGCTGCTGGGTGCTCAGGCCGGCGATGGCGCTGGTTTTCAGCGCGCCGATGTCGGCCGTTTCAATCGCGGCGATCGCGCCGCTGCTCAGGGCTGCGACTTGCTGGCTCGACAGCGCGCCGACTTGCTGGCTGCTTAGGGCGACAACCTGGTCGGTGGTCAGAGCCTTGGCCTGGTTGGTGCTCAGGGCGGCGATGGCGGACGATTTCAGGCCGGCGATGTCGGCCGTTTCGATGGCGGCGATGTCGTTGGTGCTGAAGGCGGCGATCTGGGCGGTGCTCAGGGCGCCGAACTGGTTCGACGACAGGGCGACGACCTGGTCCGTGGTCAACGACGAAACACTGGCGGTGCTCAGGGCGGCGATCTGGCCGGTGGTCAGGCTCGACAGCTGGTCGGTGGTCAGCGACACCAGTTGCGCGGTCTTCAGCGAAGCGATGACGCTGGTTTTCAGGCCGACGATGTCGGCCGTTTCGATGGCGGCGACGGCGCCGGTCGACAAGGCGCTGAATTGCGCGGTGCTCAGCGCGCTCAGCTGGGCCGAGCTCATGGCGACGACCTGGTCGGTGGTCAGGCCGTTGGCCAGGTTGTTGGTGCTCAGGGCGGCGATCTGGCCGGTGCTCAGGGCGCCGATCTGGTCGGTGGTGATGGCGGCCAGTTGCTGGGTGCTCAGGGCGGCGACGGCGTTGGTTTTCAGCGCGCCGATGTCGGCCGTTTCAATCGCGGCGATGGCGCCGCTGCTCAGGGCTGCAACCTGCTGGCTCGACAGCGCGCCGACTTGCTGGCTGCTCAGTGCCACCACCTGGTCGGTGGTCAGGGCCTTGGCCTGGTTGGTGGTCAGCGCGGCGATGGCGGACGATTTCAGGCCGGCGATGTCGGCCGTTTCGATGGCGGCGATGTCGTTGGTGCTGAAGGCGGCGATCTGGGCGGTGCTCATGGCGCCGAACTGCTGCGACTGCAGGGCCACGACTTGGTCGGTGGTCAGGGCGGCGATGCTGCCGGTGCTCAGCGCGGCGACCTGGCCGGTGCTCAGGGCGCCCAGCTGGTCGGTGGTCAGCGATGCCAGTTGCGCGGTTTTCAGCGAGGCGATGATGCTGGTCTTCAGGCCGACGATGTCGGCGGTCTCGATGGCGGCGATGGCGCCGGTCGACAGCGCGCCGAACTGGGCGGTGCTCAGGGCGCTCAACTGGGCCGAGCTCATGGCCACGACCTGGTCGGTGGTCAGGCCGTTGGCCAGGTTGTTGGTGCTCAGCGCGGCGATCTGGCCGGTGCTCAGGGAGCCGATCTGGTCGGTGGTGATGGCGGCCAGCTGCTGGGTGCTCAGGGCGGCGATGGCGCCGGTTTTCAGGGCGGCGATATCGTTGGTTTCAATCGCGGCAATGGCGCCGCTGCTCAGGGCGGCGACCTGCTGGCTGGTCAGCGCGGCGACCTGCTGGCTCGACAGGGCAACAATCTGGTCGGTGGTCAGGGCCTTGGCCTGGTTGCTGGTCAGCGCGGCGATGACGTTGGTCTTGATCGCGGCCAGGTCGCCGGTTTCGATGGCGGCGATGGCATTGGTGCTCAGGGCGGCGACTTGGGCCGAGCTCAGTACGCTGGCCTGGGTGCTGGTCAGCGCAACGACCTGGTCGGTGCTCAGGGCGGCCATGCTGCCGGTGCTCAGGGCCACGGTCTGGGCGCTGGTCAGGTTGGACAGCTGGTCGGTGGTCAGGGCCGCCAGTTGCGCGGTCTTGAGCGAGGCGATCACATTGGTTTTCAGCGCCACCAGGTCGGCCGTCTCGATGGCGGCGACGCTGTTGGTCGACAGCGCGTTGAACTGGGCGGTGCTGAGGGTGGCCAGCTGGCTCGAGCTCAGGGCGACGATCTGGTCGGTGGTCAGGCCGTTGGCGACGGCGTTGGTGCTCAGCGCGCTCACCTGGCCGGTGCTCATGGCGGTGATCTGATCGGTGGTCAGCGCCGCCACTTGCGAGGTGCTCAGGCCGGCGATGGCGTTGGTCTTCAGTGCGGCGAAGTCGGCCGTTTCCAGCGCCACGATGGCGTTGGTGGTCAGGCTGCTGACCTGGGTGCTGCTCAGGGCCAGGGCCTGGCGCGACGTCAGGGCGACGATCTGGTCCGTGGTCAGGGCCGCCAGTTGCGAGGTGCTCAAGCCGGCGATGGTCTGCGTCTTCAGCACGGCGAAGTCGCCGGTCTCAAGCGCGGCCAGCGAGGTGGTCGACAGGGCATTGATTTGTGCCGAGCTGAACATGCTGACCTGGGTCGACGACAGCGCAACGATCTGGTCCGTGGTCAGGCCGTTGCTCAGTTGTTTGGTGGTCAGGGCCGCGATATGGCCGGTGTTCAGCGCGCCGATCTGATCCGTGGTCAAGGCCCGGGTTTGCGAAGAATTGAGTGCTACGAGGTCCGCAGTCGACAGTACGGCAATGGTCGCGGTCGTCAACGCTGCGATCTGGTCGCTGCTTAAGCTGGGGATAAAGCTCATTTCAATTCTCCTTGGGGCACTGCACAGTTCGATACGGACAGATGATGGAGCCGACCGGGGGTTTTCCCTGCGGCTCCAGCTGAATTGGGTATTGCGGTGAATCTTGCGAGACTGCTGCGTGGACAGAAACCACGCGCTTCAGTCGTTAACGTCAATCCTTGCGGCAACTTTAGGACGATCCGGCATTTCCTCTGGTTAACATTTAAATCGCTATGCGGCTACACATAGTTTCAGTCAATTAGCCCACAGGAATCGTAGAGGCTGGCAGTCCTGAACGTACAAAGCGACATTTTTCCTAAGTGCATTAAATTTTTTTGTTTACGTGTGGCAACGCAAAAAACGGGCCATGTTTGGTAAAAACCAACGTCAGAGACACGAACGGCAGAGCGTTTGCTCTGCCGTTCGTCGTTTCAACCCGGTAGCTTACTTGCCGGGCACCGCCAGGTAACCCTGGCCGTTGGCGCCGTGCAGCGCCTTCAGCTTGAGCTCATCGGTGGCGGCCTGGCCCGTGCTCAAGCTCGGCTTGCCGGCCTCGAACTCGGTCAGCGCCGCAGCCAACTGGGCCACGCTGCCGCGCACACCCTGGCCCGGCACCTCGAGCTTGGCAGGGGCCTGGGCCGCCGCCGCGCTGTTGAAGCTGGCCATCGCTTGCGACAGGCCGCTGACATTGCTGCTCAGCTGCTGCACCGCCGACACCGCGAACCAGACGTCGGCCGCCGCGTGGGTGGCGCCGTCGGCCGTCTCGTAGGTCGAGCTGGCGCCGATGGTGTTGCCGTTGTTGCCGCTCAGGCCAGCCTTGACATCGAGGTTGAGCTTGGTGATGCCGAGGTCGGCCAGCGATTTCAGCTCGGCGGCCTGGCTGACGCCGTCCGCGTTGCCGTCCACCCACACACGCAGGTCGGCGAACTTGCCGTCCTTGGCGTCGATGGTGCCGTCGCCGTTGGTGTCGAGTTCGGCCATGGCGGCATAACCGTCGGCCGCGCGTTGACCGTTGGCCAGCGTGGTGCCGGAACCGAACAGCTCGCCGCCATCGTTGATGATGCCGTCGCCGTTGCGGTCCAGCGCCAGCAAGCCGTCGCCGCCGGCGGTCCAGCCGGTGTTGAGCTTGGTGCCGGTGGCCGCCAGGTCGAACTGCACGCCGTCTTTCAGCGCGGTGGTCTGCACGCCGTCACCGTTCAGGTCCAGCACGATCGGGGTCAGCGAGATCAGAGCCCCGAGCTGGGCGCCGGTCAGCGCCTGGCGCTGGTCGGTGGTCAGCGCGTGGATCTGTATCGTGGTCAAGGCGTGGATCTGATTGGTGGTCAGCGAGACGATTTCATTGGTGGTCAGCGAACGCAGCTGGCGGGTCGACAGCGCGCGGATGCCGTTGGTGGTCAGCGCCACCAGGTCGGCCGTATCCAGCGCCGCCAGGGCGTTGGTCGACAGGCCGGCCACCTGCTGGGTGCTGAGGGACGCCACTTGCGCCGAGGTCAGGCCCACGCCCTGTGCCGAGGTCAGCACGGACAGCTGGGTGGTGCTCAACGCCGCCACTTCATTCAGGGTCAGCGCGCCGATCGCTTCGGTGGACAGGGCCACCAGGTTGCGGGTCGACAGCGCCGCGACCTGGCTGGTGCTCAGCGATGCGGCTTGCGCCGTGGTCAGGGCGTCGATCTGGTTGGTGCTGAGGCCGATCGAGAAGGCGCTGGTGCTCAGCGCGGCGATCTGCGCGGTCGACAGCGCCGCCACTTGCGTGGTCGACAGGCCGGCCAGCTGGGCGCTGCGCAGCGACGCCATGTCGCTGGTGCTCAGGCCGCCGAGGTCGGCGGTCTCGATGGCGCCGATGCTGTTGGTCGACAGCGCCACTACCTGCGCGGTGCTCAGCGCGGCGATCTGGTTCGAGGTCAGCGCCACCACCTGGTTGGTGCTCAGGGCGGCGATGCTGCCGGTGCTCAGCGCGGCCAGGGTGCTGGTGCCCAGGGTGTTGACCTGGGTGGTGCCCAGCGCGTTGACCTGGGCGGTGCTGAGGATCGCAATCGCTTGCGTCTTCAGCGCGGCCAGGTCGGCCGTTTCCAGCGCCGCGATGCTGGCGGTGGTCAGGGCCGCCACTTGCGCGGTGCTCAGCGCGGCCGCTGCATTGGTGGTCAACGCCACGATCTGGCCGGTGGTCAAGGCCTTCACCTGCGCCGCGCTCAGGGCGGCGATGGCGGCGGTCGACATGGCGGCCAGGTCGGCCGTTTCCAGGGCGGCCACGCCGTTGGTGGTCAGCGCGGCGGCCTGGGCGGCCGTCAGCGCCGCCGCCTGGGCGGTGGTCAGAGCGACGATCTGGTTGGTGCTCAGCGAGGCGATGCCGGCGGTGCTGATGGCGGCCACCTGGTTGCTCGACAGCGCGGCCACCTGGTCGGTACCGAAACCGGCCAGTTGCTGGGTGCGCAGCACGCTCATGTCGGCCGTGCTCAAGCCGCTCAGGTCGGCCGTTTCCAGCGCCGCGATGCTATTGCTGCGCAGGGCGACGATCTGGCCGGTGCTCAGCGAGGCGATCTGCGCCGAGGTCAGCGCCACCACCTGGTCGGCGGTCAGCGCGGCGATGCCGGCGGTGTTGATGGCCGCCAGGGTGCTGGTGCCCATGCTATTCACCTGGCTGGTGCTCAGCGCGGCGACCTGCGCGGTGCTCAGCGCGACGATGGCCTGGGTTTTCAGCGCGGCCAGGTCGGCCGTTTCCAGCGCGGCGATGCTGTTGGTGGTCAGCGCCGCCACTTGCGCGGTGCTCAGACCGGCCGACTGCGCCGTGGTCAGGGCTACCACCTGCTGCGTGGTCAAAGCCTTGACCTGGTTCAGCGTCAGCGCCGCCACCGCATTGGTCGACAGGGCGGCCAGGTCGGCCGTTTCCAGTGCGGCAATGCTATTGGTGGTCAGGGCCGCCGCTTGCGCGGTGCTCAGCACGCTGGCTTGCAGCGTGGTCAGGGCGGCAATCTGTTTCGTGCTCAGCGAGGCCACGCCGGCGGTGGTGATGGCGGCCACTTGCGCGGTCGACAGCACAGCCACCTGTTCGGTGTCCAGGCCGGCCAGCTGGGCGGTGCGCAGCGCGGCGACGTTGGCGGCGCTCAGGCCGGCCAGGTCGGCCGTTTCCAGCGCGCCGATGCTGTTGCTGGTCAGGGCCACGATCTGGCCGCTGCTGAAGCTGGCGATCTGATTCGAGGTCAGCGCCACCACCTGGTCGGTGGTGAAGGCGGCGATGCCGGCCGTGCTGATGGCCGCCAGCGACGCCGTCGCCAGGGTGTTGATCTGCGTGGTGCCCAGGCTGGACACTTGCGCGGTGGTCAGCGCGGCGACGGCCTGGGTTTTCAGCGCGGCCAGGTCGGCCGTTTCCAGCGCAGCGATGCTGGCCGTGCTCAGGGCCGCCACTTGCGCGGTGCTCAGCGACGCAGCCTGGCCGGTGGTCAGCGCCACGACCTGGTTGCTGGCCAGCGCCTTGACCTGGTTGACGCTCAGGCCGCTGACGGCGTTGGTCGACAGCGCGGCGAAGTCGGCGGTTTCCAGCGCGGCGATCGCGTTGGTGCCAAGCGCAGCCAGTTGGCCGCTGGTCAGGCCGGCCGCTTGCGCGGTGGTCAGGGCGACGATCTGGTTGGTGCTCAGCGAGGCCAGGCCGGCGGTGCTCAGCGCGGCCACCTGGTTGGTCGACAGCGAAGCGACCTGGCCGGTGGTCAGGCCCAGCAGCTGGGCGCTGCGCAGGGCCGCCATCTGGCCGGTGGTCAGGCCGGCCAGGTCGGCCGTTTCGATGGCGCCGATGCTGTTTGAACCCAGGGCCACGGTCTGGAGGGTGCTCAGCGCGCCGATCTGGTTCGAGGTCAGGGCAACGATCTGGTCGGTGCTGAGGGCGGCGATGCCGGCGCTGCTGATGGCCGCCACCGAAGCGGTGGCCAGGGTGTTGAGTTGCGTGGTGCTCAGGGCCGCCACTTGCGCGGTGCCCAGCGCAGCGATGGCGGCGGTCTTGAACGCGCCCAGGTCGGCCGTTTCCAGCGCCGCGATGGCGTTGGTGGTCAGGGCCGCCACCTGCGCGGTGCCCAGCGCGGCCGCTTCGGCGGTGCTCAGAGCAACGATCTGGCCCGTGGTCAGCGCCTTGATCTGGACGATGGTCAGGCCGGTGACGGCCGTGCTCGACAGCGCGGCGAAGTCGGCGGTTTCAATCGCCGCGATGGCGTTGGTGCCCAGCGCCGCAACCTGCGCGGTGGTCAGGGCCGATGCCTGCGCGGTGGTCAGCGCGACGATCTGGTTGGTGCTCAGCGAGGCCACGCCGGCGGTGCTCAGCGCGGCGATCTGGTTGGTCGACAGCGACGCCAGCTGGCCGGTGCTCAGGCCCAGCAGTTGCGTGCTGCGCAGTGCGGCCACAGCGTTGGTCGACAGGCCGGCCAGGTCGGCCGTTTCCAGCGCGCCGATGCTGTTGCTGCTCAGGGCCACCACCTGGGCCGTGGCCAGGGCGCCGATCTGGGCCGAGGTCAGGGCCACGATCTGGTTGGTGGTCAGCGCCGCGATGCCGGCGGTGCTGATGGCGCCCAGCGACGCGGTGGCCAGGGTGTTGATCTGCGTGGTGCTCAGGGCTGCCACTTGCGCCGTGGTCAGTGCGGCGATGGCGGCGGTCTTGAACGCCGACAGGTCGGCCGTTTCCAGCGCCGCAATGGCGTTGGTGGTCAGCGCCGCCACCTGCGCGGTGCTCAGGGCGGCGGCTTCGGCCGTGCTCAGGGCCACGATCTGGCCGGTGGTCAGCGCCTTGATCTGGTTGATGCTCAAGCCGGTGACGGCGGTGCTCGACAGCGCGGCGAAGTCGGCGGTTTCAATCGCCGCGATCGCATCGGTGCCCAGCGCGGCGACTTGGGCGGTGGTCAGGGCGGAGGCCTGCGCGGTGGTCAGCGCGACGATCTGGTTGGTGCTCAGCGAGGCCATGCCGGCGGTGCTCAGCGCGGCCACCTGGTTGGTCGACAGCGAAGCCACCTGGCCGGTGGTCAGGCCGACCAGCTGGGCGCTGCGCAGCGCGGCAACCGCGGTGGTCGACAGGCCGGCCAGGTCGGCCGTCTCGATCGCGCCGATGCTGTTGCTGCTCAGGGCCAGGACCTGGGCGCCGGTCAGCGCGCCGATCTGGGCCGAGGTCAGCGCCACCACCTGGTTGGTGCTCAGGGCGCCGATGCCGGCGCTGCTGATGGCCGCCAAGGCAGCGGTGGCCAGGGTGTTGATCTGGGTGGTGCCCAGCGCCGCCACCTGGGCGGTGCTCAGCGCGGCGATGGCGGCGGTTTTCAGCGCCGACAGGTCGGCCGTTTCCAGCGCGGCGATGGCGTCGGTGGTCAGGGCGGCAACCTGCGCGGTGCTCAGCGCGGCGGCTTCGCCGGTGGTCAGGGCCACGATCTGGCCGGTGGTCAGGGCCTTGATCTGGTTGACGGTCAGGCCGGTGACGGCGGTGCTCGACAGTGCTGCGAAGTCGGCCGTCTCCAGCGCGGCAATGGCGTTGGTGCCCAGCGCCGCGACCTGCGCGGTGGTCAGGGCCGACGCCTGCGCCGTGGTCAGGGCGACGATCTGGTTGGTGCTCAGCGAGGCGAAGCCGGCGGTGCTCAGCGCGGCAATCTGCTGAGTCGACAGCGACGCCACCTGGCCGGTGCTCAAGCCTTGCAGCTGGGCGCTGCGCAGGGCGGCGACAGCATTGGTCGACAGGCCGGCCAGGTCGGCCGTTTCAAGCGCGCCGATGCTGTTGCTGCTCAGGGCCACGACTTGCGCGGTGGCCAAGGAAGAGATCTGGGCCGAGGTCAGTGCGACGACCTGGTTGGTGGTCAGCGCGGCGATGCCGTTGGTGCTGATCGCGGCCAGCGAGGCGGTCGCCAGGGTGTTGATCTGGCTGGTGCTCAGGGCTGCCACTTGCGCGGTGCCCAGGGCAGCGATCGAGGCGGTCTTGATGGCGGCCAGGTCGGCCGTTTCCAGCGCGGCGATGGCGTCGGTGCTCAGCGCCGCCACTTGCGCGGTGCTCAGGGCGGCCGCTTCGGCGGTGCTCAGGGCCACTACCTGACCGGTGGTCAGGGCCTTGATCTGGTTGACGCTGAGGCCGGCGACGGCCGAGGTCGACAAGGCGGCGAAGTCGGCGGTTTCCAGCGCGGCGATCGCTGCCGTGCCCAGCGCCGCCACTTGCGCGGTGCTCAGGGAGGCCGCTTGCGCGGTGGTCAGGGCGACGATCTGGTTGGTGCCCAGCGAAGCGATGCCGGCGGTGCTCAGCGCGGCCACTTGCGCGGTCGACAGCGAGGCCACCTGGCCGGTGCTCAGACCGACCAGCTGAGCGCTGCGCAGGGCGGCGACGGCGTTGGTCGAGAGGCCGGTCAGGTCGGCCGTTTCCAGCGCGCCGATGCTGTTGCTGCTCAGGGCGACGATCTGGGCCGTGCCCATCGAAGCGATCTGGCCCGAGGTCAGCGCCACCACCTGGTTGGTGCTCAGGGCGGCGATGCCGGCGGTGCTCAGCGCGGCGATGGAAGCGGTGGCCAGGGTGTTGATCTGGCTCGTGCCCAGCGCGGCCACCTGGGCGGTGCTGAGGGCGGCGATGGCGGCGGTCTTGATGGCTGCCAGGTCGGCCGTTTCCAGCGCAGCGATGGCGTTGGTGGTCAGCGCCGCCACTTGCGCGGTGCTCAGGGCGGCTGCTTCGGCGGTGCTCAGAGCCACGATTTGACCGGTGGTCAAGGCCTTGATCTGGGTCACGCTCAGGCCGGCGACGGCCGTGCTCGACAGCGCGGCGAAGTCGGCGGTTTCGATGGCGGCAATCGCGTTGGTGCCCAGCGCCGCGACTTGCGCCGTGGTCAGCGAGGCCGCTTGTGCGGTAGTCAGGGCAACGATCTGGTCGGTGCTCAGCGAGGCCATGGCGGCCGTGCTCAGCGCGGCGACCTGGCCGGTGCTCAGGCTGGCGACCTGGCCGGTGGTCAAGCCGGTCAGGGTTGCTGCGCAGCGCGGCGACGGCGTTGGTCGACAGGCCGATCAGGTCAGCCGTTTCCAGGGCGCCGATGCTGTTGCTGCCCAGTGCGCTTACCTGGTTGGTGCTCAGGGTCGACACCTGTTGCGAGGTCAGCGCCACGATCTGGCTGGTGCCCAGCGCGCCGATGCCGGCGCTGCTGATGGCGGCCAGGGTGGCGGTGGCCATCGAATTGATCTGGCTGGTGGTCAGGGCCGCCACTTGCGCGGTGCCCAGGTTGGCGATCGAGGTCTTGATCGCGGCCAGGTCGCCGTTTCCAGCGCGGCAACCGCGCTCACGGACAGGGCCGCCACCTGGGCGCTGTTCAGGGCGGCCGCTTCGGTGGTGGTCAGGGCCACCACCTGGTCGCTGGTCAGGGCCTTGATCTGGTTCACGCTCAGGGTGACGACCGCATTGGTCGACAGCGCGGCGAAATCGGCCGTTTCCAGCGCGGCGATGGCGGCGGTGCTCAGTGCCGACACTTGCGCGGTGCTCAGCACCGAGGCTTGCGCCGTGGTCAGCGCCACGATCTGGGCGGTGGAGAGGCCGGCGAAGGCGGCGGTGGTCAGGGCCACCACTTGCTGGGTCGACAGCGAAGCCACCTGGCCGGTGGTCAGACCCGCCAGTTGGGCGCTGCGCAGCGCGGCGATGTGGTTGGTGCTCAGACCGGTCAGGTCGGCCGTTTCAATCGCGCCGATGCTGTTGCTGGTCAGGGCAGCCACTTGCGCGGTGCTCATCGAAGCGAATTGGCCCGAGGTCAGCGCCACCACTTGTTGGGTGGTCAGCGCGCCGATGCCGGCGGTGCTCAGCGCGGCCAGGGCGGAGGTCGCCAGGTTGTTGATCTGGCTGGTGGTCAGCGACGATACCTGGGCGGTGCTCAGGACGGCGATGGCGGCGGTCTTGAGCGCGGCCAGGTCGGCGGTTTCCAGCGCAGCAACGGCGGCGGTGGTCAAGGCGGCAACCTGGGCAGTGCTCAGGGCGGCCGCTTCGGCGGTGCTCAGGGCCACAACCTGGCCGGTGGTCAGCGCTTTCACCGACGGTCAGCGCGGCAACCGCGTTGGTCGACAGGGCGGCGAAGTCGGCGGTTTCAATCGCGGCGATGGCGTTGCTGCTCAGGGCCACCACTTGCGCGGTGCTCAGGACCGACGCTTGCGCGGTGGTCAGGGCGACGATCTGGTCGGTGGTCAGGCCGGCGGCGGCGGCGGTGGTCAGCGCAGCCACTTGCTGGGTCGACAGCGAAGCCACCTGGCCGGTGGTCAGGCCCACCAGCTGGGCCTGCGCAGGGCGGCGATGTGGTTGGTGCTCAGGCCGGTCAGGTCGGCCGTTTCCAGCGCGCCGATGCTGCTGCTGGTCAGGGCCGCGACTTGCGCCGTGCCCATCGAGGAGATCTGGCCCGAGGTCAGCGCCACCACCTGGTTGGTGCTCAGGGCGGCGATGCCGGCGGTGCTCAGCGCGGCGATGGAAGCGGTGGCCAGGGTGTTGATCTGGGCGGTGGTCAGCGCGGCCACTTGCGCGGTGGTCATGGCGGCGATGCCGGCCGTCTTGATGGCCGACAGGTCGGCCGTTTCCAGCGCGGCGACGGCGGATGCGGTCAGCGCGGCCACTTGGGCGGTGCTCAGGGCGGCCGCTTCGGTGGTGGTCAGGGCCACGACCTGGTCGCTGGTCAGGGCTTTCACCTGGGCCACGGTCAGGGCGGCGACGGCGTTGGTCGACAGTGCGGCGAAGTCGGCGGTTTCAATCGCGGCGATGGCGCTGGTGCTCAGTGCCACCACTTGCGCGGTGCTCAGGACCGAGGCTTGCGCCGTGGTCAGGGCGGCGATCTGGGTGTTGGTCAGGCCGGCGACGGCGGCGGTGGTCAGCGCCACCACTTGCTGGGTCGACAGCGCGGCCACCTGGCCGGTGGACAGGCCGCTCAGCTGCGCGCTGCGCAGGGTGGCGACCTGGTTGGTGGTCAGGCCGGCCAGGTCGGCGGTTTCAATCGCGCCGATGCTGCCGCTGGTCAGGGCGTTGATCTGGCCGGTGCTCAGCGAACCGATTTGGGCCGACGTCAGGGCCACCACTTGCGCGGTGGTCAAGGCGCCGATGCCGGCGGTGCTCAGCGCCACCAGCGATGCGGTGGCGAAGCTGTTGATCTGGCTGGTGGTCAGGGCCGCCACTTGCGCGGTGCCCAGGGCGGCGATCGACGAAGTCTTGATGGCTGCCAGGTCGGCCGTTTCCAGCGCGGCAACCGCGCTCACGGACAGGGCCGCCACTTGCGCGCTGCTCAGGGCGGCGGCTTCGGTGGTGGTCAGGGCCACCACCTGGTCGCTGGTCAGGGCCTTGATCTGGCTCACGCTCAGGGTGACGACGGCATTGGTCGACAGCGCGGCAAAGTCGGCCGTTTCCAGCGCGGCGATGGCGTTGGTGCTCAGTGCGGCCACTTGCGCGGTGCTCAGCACCGAGGCTTGCGCCGTGGTCAGCGCCGCGATTTGTGCAGTGCTCAGGCCGGCGACGGCGGCAGTGGTCAGAGCCACCACTTGCTGGGTCGACAGCGAAGCCACCTGGCCGGTGGTCAAGCCCACCAGCTGGGCGCTGCGCAGCGCGGCGATGTGGTTGGTCGACAGACCGGTCAGGTCGGCCGTTTCCAGCGCGCCGATGCTGTTGCTGGTCAGGGCCGCCACTTGTGCGGTGCCCATCGAGGCGATCTGACCCGAGGTCAGCGCCACGACTTGTTGCGTGGTCAGCGCGCCGATGCCGGCGGTGCTCAGCGCGGCCAGGGCGGCGGTGGCCAGGTTGTTGATCTGGCTGGTGGTCAGCGACGATACCTGCGCGGTGCTCAGCACGGCGATGGCGGCGGTCTTGATCGCTGCCAGGTCGGCGGTTTCCAGCGCGGCGACGGCGTTGGTGGTCAGCGCCGCCACTTGGGCGGTGCTCAGGGCCGAGGCTTCGCCGGTGGTCAGGGCCACCACTTGCGCGGTGGTCAGGGCTTTCACCTGGTTGGCGGTCAGCGCGGCGACGGCGTTGGTCGACAGCGCGGCGAAGTCGGCCGTTTCCAGCGCGGCGATGGCGTTGCTGCTCAGGGCCACCACTTGCGAAGTGCTCAGGACCGAGGCTTGCGCGGTGGTCAGGGCGACGATCTGGTCATTGCTCAGACCGGCCACGGCGGCGGTGGTCAGCGCCACGACCTGGTTGGTCGACAGCGACGCCACCTGACCGGTGGTCAGGCCCACCAGTTGGGCGCTGCGCAGGGCGGCGATGTGGTTGGTCGAGAGGCCGGTCAGGTCGGCGGTTTCCAGCGCGCCGATGCTGTTGCTGCTCAGGGACGCCACTTGCGCCGTGCCCAGCGAGGAGATCTGGCCCGAGGTCAGCGCCACCACCTGGTTGGTGCTCAGCGCGGCGATGCCGGCCGTGCTCAGGGCCGCCAGCGAGGCGGTGGCCAGGGTGTTGATCTGGGTGGTGGTCAGCGCCGCCACTTGCGCGGTGCTGAAGGCAGCGATCGAAGCGGTCTTGATGGCCGACAGGTCGGCCGTTTCCAGCGCGGCGACGTTGGTGGCCGACAACGCGGCAACCTGGGCGCTGCTCAGGGCGGCCGCCTGGGCGGTGCCGAGGGCGACGATCTGATCGGTTTCCAGGGCCTTGATCTGGTTGGCGCTCAGGGCGGCAATGGCGTTGGTCGACAGCGCAGCCAGGTCGGACGTTTCCAGCGCGGCAACGGCGTTGGTGGTCAGGGCGGCGGCCTGCGCGGTGCTCAGGATGCTGGCTTGCGCGGTGGTCAGCGCGACAACCTGGTTGGTGGTCAATGCGGCGATGCCGGCGCTGGTCAGGGCGGCCACTTGCGTGGTCGACAACGACGCCACCTGGCCGGTGGTGAAGGCCGCCACTTGCGCGCTGCGCAGCGATGCGATGTCATTGGTCGACAGGCCGCTCAGGTCGGCGGTTTCCAGTGCGGCCACCGAGCTAAGCGACAACGCGGCGACCTGGGCGGTGCTCAGGCTGGCGATCTGGCCCGACGTCAGGGCGACGGTCTGGTCGGTGCTCAGCGCAGCCAGGCCGGCGGTGCTCAGCGCGGCCAGCGAAGCGGTCGGCAGCGAGTTGATCTGTGCAGTGGTCAGGGCCGCGACCTGCGCGGTGCTGAAGGCGGCCAGGCTGGCGGTCTTGATGGCGGCCAGGTCGGCCGTTTCCAGGGCCGCGACGGCCGAGGCGGTCAGAGCCGCGACCTGAGCGCTGCTCAGGGTGGCAGCGCCGCTGGTGGTCAGGGCCACGACCTGGTTGGTGCTCAGGGCCTTCAGTTGTGAGGCGCTCAGGGTGGCGACAGCGCCGGTCGACAGCGCGGCGAAGTCGGCGGTTTCCAGCGCGGCGACGGCGTTGCTGCCTAGCGCGGCAACCTGGTTGGTGCTCAGGATGCTGGCCTGGGCCGTGGTCAGGCCGGTGATCTGGCTGGTCGACAGGCCGGCGAAGGCGGCCGTGGTCAGGGCCGCCACCTGGTTGGTCGACAGGTTGGCCAGCTGGTTGGTTGACAGGCCGGCCAGTTGCGCGCTGCGCAGCACGGTGATGTCGTTGGTGCTCAGGCCGGCCAGGTCGGCGGTTTCAAGCGCGCCGATGCTGTTGCTGGTCAGGGCGGCGATCTGGCCGGTGCTCAGGCTCGAAATCTGCGCCGAGCTCAGGGCCACGATCTGGTTGGTGGTCAGGGCGGCGATGGCGGCGCTGCTGATGGCTACCAGCGAGGCGGTCGGCAGGGAGCTGATCTGGCTGGTGGTCAGCGCGGCAACCTGCGCCGTGCTCAGGGTGGCGATCACGCTGGTTTTCAGCGCGGCCAGGTCGGCCGTCTCCAGCGCGGCAACGGCGCTGGCGGACAGCGCGGCCACCTGGGTGGTGCTCAGGGTGGCGGCATCGGCGGTGGTCAGGGCAACGATCTGGTCGGTGTCGAGGGCCTTGATCTGGTTGGCGCTGAGAGCGGCGATGGCGCCGGTGCTCAGGGCGGCCAGATCGGCCGTTTCCAGCGCGCTGATGGCGTTGGTGGTCAGGGCGGCCGCTTGCGCGCTGCTCAGGATGCTGGCCTGGGCGGTGCTCAGGGCGACGATCTGGTTGGTGGTCAGCGCGGCGACGCCGGCGCTGGTCAGGGCCGCGACCTGGTTGGTCGACAGCGAACTGATCTGGCCAGTGGTCAGGGAAGCCACCTGCGCGGTGCGCAGGGCGGCGATGTCATTGGTCGACAGGCCGGCCAGGTCGGCGGTCTGCAGCGCGGCCACGGCGTTGGTCGATAGCGCCGCCACTTGCGCGGTGCTGAGGGCGGCGAGGTGGGCCGAGCTCAATGCCACGGCCTGGTCGGTGCTCAGGGCGCCGACGGCGGCGGTGCTCAGGGCCGCCAGCGAGGCGGTCGGCAGCGAGCTGATTTGTGCGGTGGTCAGGGCCGACACTTGCAGCGTGCTCAGCACGCCCAGGGCGGCGGCCTGGATCGCGGCCAGGTCGGCCGTTTCCAAAGCGCTGACCAGGGTGGTCGACAGTGCGGCGACCTGGGTGCTGTTCAGGGTGGCGGCCTGGGCGGTGGTCAGGGCCACGATCTGGCTCGAGTCGAGCGCCTTGATCTGGTTGGCGTTCAGCGCGCCGACGGCGCCGGTCGACATGGCGGCCAGGTCGGCCGTGTCCAGCGCGCCGACGGCGTTGGTGCTCAGGGCGGCGGCCTGGTTGCTGCTCAGGATGCTGGCCTGGGCGGTGGTCAGGGCCACCACCTGGTTGGTCGACAGCGAGGCCACCTGGCCGGTGCCCAACGCGGCGACCTGGTTGGTCGACAGCGCCGCCACCTGGGCAGTGGTCAGGCCGGTCAGCTGGCTGGTTTTCAGGGCCACGATATCGTTGGTGGACAGGCCGACCAGGTCGGCGGTGTCGAGGGCGCCCAGCGCCTTGCTCGACAGTGCGGCGACCTGGCTGGTGGTCAGGCTGGCGACGGCGGCCGAGGTCAGCGCGACGGCCTGGTCGGTGCTCAGCACGGCGATGGCGCCGGTGCTCAGGGCGGCCAGGGCGGCGGTCGGCAGGACATTGATCTGGGCGGTGGTCAGGGCCGACACTTGCGCCGTGCTCAGCAGGCCGAGGGCGGAGGTCGGAATCGCCACCAGGTCGGAGGTTTCCAGGGCGGCGATGCTATTTGTGGTCAGCGCCACCAGCTGGTTGCTGCTCAGCTGCGTGGCCTGCGCGGTGGTCAGCGCGACGGTCTGGTTGGTGGTCAGCGCGCGGATCTGGCCGGTGGTGATGCCGGCGATGGCCCCGGTCGACAAGGCCGCGATGTCGGCCGTGCTGAGCACCGCGAAGCTGGCGCTCTGCAGCGCGCCGAGCTGGCTCGACAGCAGCACGCTCATTTGCGCGGTGGTCAGATATTGGGCTTGGGTGGTGGTGATACCGGCTGCTAACTGGGCGGTAGTAAAGGCAGGAATTTGCTGGGTGGTGAACGCCGCAAGCTGATCGGACGAGAAGGCCGCGATATCCTCGGTGGCCAAAGTGCTGATCAGATCGGTGCTCAGCGAGGCAATTTGCGACGTCGTTAACGAAGATGCGAAACCCATTGTATTTCTCCTGGAGGTACTACTTAGTTTTATGCACAGAAAGCAACCCGTTCACCGCCTGATACGGCGCCGGGCGAGATTCTTATTTTTGCTGCGGCCATCCAGTACATAACGACGGCTGCGAGACTTCTATTAAGTAAACTTTTTGATTGTTGAATTTTCTTACTCAACCGCCCACAAGCGCAGTCTGGCCGCTATTTTGGATCTTTAATTATATCTGAGAAACTTGCCCTAAATTAACTTTTTAGGCGGCCTGTCGTGCCGGCGCAACCTCTACAGGAGAATGTTTATTTATTAAAAAAGTTGGATTTCGTCTAAGTTCGTGTTCCCATAGGGATACGTTCGTATTTTGACGAAAACATGTGACAACCGGATGACGGAGCAGCGGGGTAAATCGCTGTCAGTTTGGCAATTTGACGCGCCAGGCGAGCACGGCGCAGGTGGCGGCGAGCAGCGCGGCTGCCACCATATTAAGCACCAGAACGGCGCTGTGGAAGTGCATCACCAGGCCGATGCTGAGGCCGGCCTTGACGCTGAAGTGCCAGCTGCCGTCCGCCGGATAGTAGCTGGCAAGTTGCAAAGCATAGTACAGCGCCCCACCCCACAGGCCGATCACGGAACGCTTGAGCGAGAACACCGCCGACAGGAAACCCCGCAGGGCGGCGCCGAACACGACGTAGCGGGCATCGTCGGCCAGCGGCGCGCCCAACAGGCCCAGCACAACGCCCAGCGCCAGCGCGCTGTTCAGCAGTAATACCCGGGCCAACCATGTCTCAAATTCACGCATACAGTTCCATTCAGCCGAAGCGGGCCTGGTAGTCGCTGGGCGCGACGCCCAGTTGCGCGGCAAATGCGCGCCGCAGATTGTACTCGCTGCCGAAGCCGCTCTGGTGGGCGGCACGCTTGACCGTCATGCCGGGACGCTCCAGCAGCGCGCAGGCGGCCTCCATGCGCAGCCGCTGCAACAGCTGGGCCGGAGAAATGCCGGCCTCCTGCTGCAGGCGCCGGTGCAGGGTGCGCACCGACAGGGCGAAGGCGGCCGCCATCTGTTCCACGTCCGGCTGCTGCTGCAGGCGCGCGCGCAGCCAGCCGGTCAGCCGGCCGTGCAAGCCCTGCGGATCGGCCTGCGCCAGCAGTTCCGAGCTGAACTGGCGTTGGCCGCCCGGACGCTTGAAAAAGATCACCAGCCGCTTGGCCGCCGCCAGCCCGGCGGCGCGGCCCTGGTCCTGCTCCACCAGGGCCAGCGCCAGATCCATGCCGGCGGCAATGCCGGCCGAGGTGTAAAAGGCGCCGTCGCGTACATAAATAGCATCTGCCTGCACCGTGATGGCAGGGTGCTGGGCCTGCAGGGCGGCGGCGTCCAGCCAGTGGGTGACGGCGCGACGGCCGTCCAGCAAGCCGGCGCGCGCCAGCACGAAAGCGCCGGTGCAGACCGCGCAGCAGCGGGCGAGGCCGTCGGCGGTGGCGGCGGCCCGTACCCAGTCCAGCACCGCCGGGGCCAGCGCCGGGCTGTCACCGTTTTCCAGGCCGCGCCCGCCGGACACCAGCAAAGTGGCGCCGGCCAGTGCTTCCGCCGGCGGCAGCGCTTCGGTCAGCACGCTGACGCCGGCGGTCGAGACGACGGCGCCGCCGGACGGCGACACCATGCGGATGCGATACGGTTCGGGACGGCCGGCGTCGCGCGCCTCGTCATTGGCGGTGCAGAACACCTGGGCGGGGCCGGTGGCGTCCAGCAGCACGAAGCCGGGATACACCAGTAGCCAGAGTGTGGTTGTCATGTGGCAGATATTCAACCATGAATGTCATTTGTGTCAATCGCGGCGATGGCACCATGCAGTGATCACAACCGGAGGCAGCACATGACACGCACCATAGGCATTTATATATTCGACAAGGTTGAAGTGCTGGACTTTGCCGGACCTTACGAAGTATTCACCTGCGCCGCGCGCGTGGCTGGAGGTCAGCCTTTCCGCGTCCGCACCATCGGCGCCAGCCGCGCGCCGGTGGTCGCCCGCGCCGGGCTGGAACTGCGGCCGGAATCCGATTTCAGCGATTGCGGTGAGATCGACGTGCTGATCATCCCCGGCGGCGTAGTCGGCGCCGAACTGGCCCGGCCGGACGTGATCGCCTGGATCGCCGGCATGGCGCGCAAGAGCGAACTGACGGCCTCGGTCTGCACCGGCGCCCTGCTGCTGGCCGAAGCCGGCCTGCTGGACGGTCAGCCAGCCACCACCCACTGGGAAGACCTGGGCCAACTGCGCCAGGGCTGGCCCCAGGTCGAGGTGCGCAGCGACCGCCGCTGGGTCGACAACGGCCGCGTGGTGACCTCGGGCGGCATCTCGGCCGGCATCGACATGTCGCTCCACCTGGTGGAGCGGCTGGCGGGTCGCGAACTGGCCGTGCGCACCGCGCGCCAGATGGAATACGACTGGAACGAAGGGTGAAGGTGGTGCGCAGCAGCGCGTTCACGGCCACGCGCGCCTGGGGCGCCGAACAGATCGCCGCCATTCCCGACGCCAGCGTGCGCCTGCACTGGACCGACCAGCCCTACCGCTGGCATGTCAACGATGGCGACGAAGTGTTTGCCGTGATGGACGGCGTGGTGGACATGCACTATCGCGTCGATGGCGTCGAACACGTGGCGACCCTGCAAGCCGGCGACATCTTCTTCGCGGCCGAAGGCGACGCCCATTGCGCCCACCCGCGCGGCCAGGCGCGTATCCTGGTGATCGAGCGGGCCGGCAGCGCCTGACCAGCACGGCCACGCCGGGGCCGGCCCACTGGGCCGGCGGGGCGAAGCCCCTATCCAGACCCTGGTCGGACCCGTAAGCGGTCAAGCATGCGGCTAGGTTAAAGCGCGCGGGGTAGGAACACGCTCACCAGCAGGCCCACCCCGCCCTCCGCGCGGGACAGGGTGATGGTCCCGCCATTACGCTCGGCCGCGCGCTCGGCGATCGCCAACCCCAAGCCGCTCCCCAACTGCTCCTGCCCCGGCACCCGGTAAAACCGCTCGAACACCTTCTGCTGCAATTCCGCCGCTATCCCCGGCCCCTGGTCGGCGATGGTCAGCCGGCAGCCATCGCCCTCGGCCCGCAAGCCCACCACAATCCGCCCATTCTCCGGCGAATACTTGATCGCATTGCTGATCAAATTATCCAGCAACGCCGCCATGCTCTCCACGTGCAAGGCCATGCCGCACTCGGCCTCCGACTGGAACTCGATCTCGATCCCGCGCTGCATGGCCAGCGGCACCGCCGACGCCAGCCGGCTGCGCACAAACCCGCCCAGCTCCGTATGCGGCGGCGGTTCCGCGCTCGGCTCCGCCCGCGCCCGCTCAAACGCCAGCAATTGATGCACCATGTGCGTGGCCCGCGCCACACCTTCACGCAAGCCCTGCCCCGCCTCGGCATGACGCTCTGCGTGCTCGGCCACACTACGGCTCAACAACAGATGCGCATTGATCTGGATCGCCGCCAGCGGCGTCTTCAACTCATGCGCCGCATCGGTCAGGAACTCATGCTCGCGCTCGATGCGCTGGCTGAGCCGCATCATCAGGCGGTTGATGGCGTCCACCAGCGGCGACAATTCCCGGTACGGCGAGGCCGGCAACGCCGTCAGGTCCGACACCGCGCGCGCTTCGATCTGCTCGGCGATGGAGCGCAACGGCCGCAGCCCGATGCCGACAATCAGCCACGCCGGCAACAACAGCAAGGGCAAACTGAAGATGGTCGACGATAGCAAGAAACTAACGCCGGAAAAACTCAGCATCCATTCATCATCGACCTCATGGCTGCGCTCGACCACCAGCCCGCTGACCGCATCGCGCTCGACCGCGCTGACCCAGGCGTTGGCCCTGCCGGCCGCCGCCGTGCCCGCCGTCGGCAACAGGTCGGGCAGCGCCGGCAGCGAGTTGTACACCAGCGCGCCATGCTGCCACACGCGCAGCCGCACGCGCGAGTGATAATCGAGCTCGCGGAACATGTCGCGCCGCACCGCTTCCAGCGTGGCCGCCGCGCGCTGCACCCGCACCCGGTCGCCGGCAATTTCGCTCAGGTGCAGCAGCACTTCGCGCGTGTGCGCGGCGTTCTCGCTGGCGGTGCGGGTGCGCTGCGTGATCTTGGCTTCCACCGCGACATAGGTGAAACCGGCCAGCGCCACCAACGCGATCACGGCCGAGAAGCCCAGCATCAGCCGGCGGAACAGCGACGAGGGCAGCTTATTCATGCGGACGCTGCGCCATGTAGCCGACTCCGCGCACGGTGCGGATCAGCCGTTCGCCGATTTTCTTGCGCAGGTTGGAGATGTGCACGTCCAGCGTCTGCCCTTCGCTGTGCGGCAGCACACCCTGCTCCAGCTCGGCGCGCGTGAGCACCCGGCCCGATTCCTTCACCAGGGCCAGCAGCAACGCAAACTCGGTGCGCGACAAGGCCACCGGTGCGCCGGCGCGCGTGACCAGCATGCGGCCTTCGTCCAGCACCAGTTCGCCGAAACTCCAGCCGCCGTTGGCGTTGCCGTTGGCGCGCCGCACCACCGCGCGCAGCCGCACCAGCAGTTCGGGAATTTCGAACGGTTTGATCAGGTAATCGTCCGCGCCTGTGTTAAAACCGTTGAGGCGGTCTTCCAGGCTGTCGCGTGCGGTCATGATCAGCACCGGCAGGCTCAGGCCCAGCGCGCGCAGTTGCCGCAGCAGTTGCGCGCCGTCGCCGTCCGGCAGGCCGAGGTCGAGCAGCACGGCGTCGAAAGTTTCGGCCTGCAGACGCGCCAGCACGCCGTCCGCCAGGCGCAGCCACACCACCGCATGGCCCTCGTCCTGGAACACCGCCAGCAAGGCGCGGCCGATGGCCAGGTCGTCTTCTATCATTAGTATTTTCATGCTGAAAGTGTAGCAAGCTTTGTAGTTAAATTACGGCGACGTCTGCAAAACGCCACAAGGCAGGTTCTGCCGCGAAATCAGGGACTTGGCGATCAACCTTCACGCTTCCTTTAGCCGCAGGCCACGCCGTCGTTGACCATGTTTTAGTGCTGTTACAACATGCGTCCTGCAATCACAATAATTCTTAGGAGACGTATGACCACCATGACCTCATTCCGGCTCAGCCCGCTGGCTGCCGCCTGCGCACTGATGCTGCTGGGCGCTAGCGCCCACGCCCAGACCGCCCAATCCGCCCAATCCGCTGACGAGCAGAAAGACGCCAAAGCCGCTCCGGCTCCGGCCGACGGCGAGCTGGCCACCGTGACCGTGGCCGGCATCCGCCGCGGCATCGAGCAAGCCATCTCGATCAAGAAGAACGCCAGCTCCATCGTCGAGGCGATCTCCGCCGAAGACATCGGCAAGCTGCCCGACAACACCGTGGCCGAGTCGATCTCGCGCCTGTCCGGCGTGACCACCCAGCGCAACAAGACCAACGGCAAGGCCACGGAAGTGTCGGTGCGCGGTCTGTCGCCGAGCTTCAACGGCGCCCTGCTCAACGGCCGCGAGCAAGCCTCCACCAGCGACGCCCGCAGCCCCGAGTTCGACCTGTTTCCGTCCGAGCTGACCGGCTCGGTACTGGTGTACAAGACGCCGGACGCCAGCCTGATGGGCCAGGGCCTGGCCTCGACCATCGACCTGCGCACCCTGCGCCCACTCGACTTCGGCCAGCGCGTGCTGGCGGCCTCGGCGCGCAAGGAGCGCATCGGCTTCGATTCCGGTTCGGACCTGGGTTCCGGCCACCGCACCACCTTCAGCTATGTGGACCAGTTCGCCAACCGCACGATCGGCCTGTCGATCGGCCTGACCTCGTTCAAGCAGGACAACGGCGGTGAACTGAAGTTCGACAGCTGGGGCGGCGGCACCACCGACATGGCCTACAACGGCGGCACCGCCAAGGCGCCATCCGGCTTCCTGGCCGAGACCGCACGCCGCAAGAGCGACCGCGACGGCGCCGCGCTGACCCTGCAATACAAGCCCAATCAGAAATTCCGCTCGACCCTGGACGTGTTCTACTCGCGCGGCGACGAGAGCACCAAGAAAACCGGCATCGAGGGCGCGGTGGCCGGCAGCACCGGCCTGTACGATCCGAACGGCGTGCTCAGCAACGCGGTGGTGGCCAACGGCATCGCCACTAGCGGCACCATCAGCAATTACAAGGCCGACGTGCGCAACCACCTGTACGGCGCCAAGGACAAGCTGACCTCGATCGGCTGGAACAACGAACTGAAACTCGACGACCAGTGGCGCGTGGAAGGCGACCTGTCGTACTCGCACGGCGTCAAGCGCATCTCGAACTACGAGACCACCGCCGGCCAGCCGGGCAACACCCCGGCCGGCCAGTTGGCTTCGGTGTCCTACACCGGCTTCGACGGCAAGAACTTCGCCGACGTCAAGTACACGCCGAGCATCAGCTACGCCGACCGCAAAGTGGCGCTGCTGACCGACGTCGACGGCTGGGGCGGCGGACCGCTGACGCCGCAAGCCGGCTATGTGGCCCTGCCGACCATCGACGATACGGTCAAGGCTGCCCGCCTGAGCGCGCACCGGGAGCTGGAATGGGGACCGCTGACCAACGCCCATTTCGGCCTCAACTTCACCAAGCGCGACAAATCGCGCGTCGGCCAGGAAGGCCGCCTGTCGGTCAAGGGCGGCGACGGCTACGCCAGCGCCGCCATCCCGGGCACGGCCACGGAAATGGCCGGCGCCTCCGGCATCCCGGTCGCCTCCTTCGATCCGACCGGCACCTTGGGCACGATCTATGAACTGAACCGCTGGGTCGATTCGACCGTGCTGGCGCGCGACTGGACTGTGGGCGAAAAGGTGGCCACCGCCTACGCCATGGCCGACCTCGACGGCAAGCTGTGGTCGCTGCCTTACACCGGCAACCTCGGCCTGCAGATCGTCAACACCAAGCAGGAATCGACCGGCAACCAGGTCGACCTGGCCAACTGCAAGGGCATCACGGTCGAGACCTGCCCGTACAAGGTGCGCAGCGACGGCACCAGCTACACCAACGTGCTGCCATCACTGAACGTGGCCTTCGACCTCGGCTACGAGCAGAAGCTGCGCCTCGGCGCCGGCAAGCAGATTTCGCGCGCCAACCTGGACAACATGAAAGCCGGCCTCGACTTCTCGGTGCAGAACGCGACTTCGCTGGCCCCGGCGCTGTCCGGCTTCGCCGGCAACCCGCAGCTGAAACCGTACCAGGCGCGTTCGCTTGACCTGTCCTATGAAAAGTACTTTGGCAAGAAAGGCTACGTCAGCGCCGCCGCCTTCGTCAAGAAGCTGGACAACTACATCATCAACGCGCCGATGCAGTTCGACTTCAAGCCTTACACCAGTGCCAGCACGCCGCTGCCGACCACCGGTCCCTACGCCGGCTCCACCATCGGCTTCCTGACCATGCCGCAAAACGGCACGGGCGGCAATATGCACGGCTACGAAATGGCGGTAAATGTGCCGTTCTCGCTGGCCACCGACTGGCTGGACGGTTTCGGCGTCGCCGCCAACTACTCGTTCACCGACAGCTCGGTGCGGCTGCCGACCAGCGGTTTCGTGTCGCCGTCGAACAGCCCGGTGTTCAACAACGCCGTCGCCGAGATCGGCCTGCCGGGCCTGTCGAAACACGTCAGCAGCGTGCGCGTCTACTACGAGAACCACGGCGTGCAACTGGCCTGGGCCGCGCACCGCCGTTCCGACTTCGTGGGCCAGATCCTGGACTACCGCAGCGATTCACAGTTCACCTTCATCAAGGGTGAAACCATCGTCGACCTGCAGGCGTCCTACGAGTTCCAGAGCGGCTGGCTGAAAGGCACCTCGGTGTTCGTGCAGGGGCATAACTGGACCAATGAACCGTTCCAGGAGTTCACCAGCGATCCGAAGCAGATCACCAACAAGGTGGTATACGGCCGTACCTACACCTTTGGCCTGACCTACAAGTTCTGATGAAGACGCTCCTGATGGCATTGCTGCTGTCAGGAGCGGTGTTGGCGCCCGCCACCGCCGCTCCCGACGCCTACCAGCCGAAACCTTACGTCCAGTTCCAGCACGCCGACTGGACCAAGAACGCCAGCATCTACCAGATCAACACCCGCCAGTTCACAGCGGAAGGCACGTTCCGCGCGGCCGAACGCGAGCTGCCGCGCCTGAAGGCGCTCGGCGTCGACATCCTCTGGCTGATGCCCATCCATCCCATCGGCCAGGTCAAGCGCAAGGGCGCTTTAGGCAGCCCGTACGCCGTGCGCGACTACCTGGGCGTCAATCCTGAATTCGGCACGCTGGCCGACTTCAAGCACTTCGTCGACGCCGCGCACGCGCAAGGCCTGCACGTGATCCTCGACTGGGTCGGCAACCACACCTCGTGGGACAACGTGCTGCGCACCAGCCACCCGGAATGGTACGAGAAGGACCGCAAGGGCCAGCCGCATCCGACGCCGTGGTATGACTGGGACGACATCATCGATCTCGATTACCAGCAGCCCGGCCTGCGTCGCTACATGACCGACGCCATGCGCTACTGGGTACGCGACATCGGCGTAGACGGTTACCGCGTCGATGCCGCCGGCCTGACGCCGCTCGACTTCTGGGAGCACGTGGCGGCCGAACTGCGCGCCGTCAAACCGGTGTTCCTGCTGGCCGAATGGGAAAGCCGTGACCTGCACGCGAAAGCCTTCGACGCCAGCTATGCCTGGACCTGGTGGGACGGCCTGCGCGCCGTCGCCGAAGGCAAGGCCGATCCCACCTCGCTCTACACCTACTACGCCTGGAAACAGAAGTTCTACCCCAAGCAGGCCTACCGCATGCTGTACACCACCAACCATGACAAGAACGCGTGGGACGGCACCGAGTTCGAAATCTTCGGGCCGGCGGTGGATGCGGCCATCGTGTTCTCCTTCGTCAGCGAAGGCATGCCGATGATTTACAACGGCCAGGAAGCGGGCAACCGCAAACGGCTGGCCTTCTTCGAGCGCGATGCGATACAGTGGCAGGCGTCGCCCTACACCGCGCTGTACACCAAGCTGCTGGCACTCAAAAAGCAGAACAGCGCACTGTGGAATGGAGAATGGGGCGCCACCATGGAACAGGTGCCGAACAACGCGCCGAAGCAGGTATTCAGCTTCGTGCGGCAGAACGCCAAGGACAAGGTATTCGCAGTGTTCAACCTGAGCGCGCAGCCGGTGCAAGCCGGCTTCCGCGACGATCTGCACGTCGGCAGCTACCGCGATTTCAGCACCGGCGAGACCGTGCGCGTGGACAGCACGACGCAGTTCCAGATGGCGCCGTGGAGCTACAGGATCATGATAAAGGCAGAATAGATGGAGACCATCAAGAACGTAGTGATCGTCGGCGGCGGCACCGCCGGCTGGATGACGGCGGCGGCGCTGTCGCGCGTATTGGGCGACAAGGTAAACATCACGCTGGTGGAGTCGGAAGACATCGGCACCGTGGGCGTGGGCGAGTCGACCATCCCGATGATCAAATTGTTCAACGCGGTGCTGGGCATCGACGAGAACGAATTCGTGCGCGACACCCAGGCCACCTTCAAACTGGCCATCGAGTTCAAGGACTGGGGCCGCATCGGCGACGAGTACATGCACGGCTTCGGCATCTTCGGCCAGGACCTGGCGACGCTGCCGTTCTACCAGTACTGGCTGCGCATGCACCAGGCGGGCAAGGCGCCGGACCTGGAGCAGTATTCGATCAACCGCAGGGCCGCCAAGGCCGGAAAATTCATGCGCGCCGACCGCTCGCACGGCAACTCGCCGCTGGGCGACATCGTCCACGCCTTCCACTTCGACGCCGGCCTGTATGCGCGCTACCTGCGCAAGTACAGCGAGGAACGCGGCGTACGCCGCATCGAAGGCAAGGTGGCGGACGTGCTGACGCGCACCTCCGACGGCCATGTCGAGGCGGTGCGCATGGAAAACGGCGACTTGATCGGCGGCGAATTGTTCATCGACTGTTCCGGCTTCCGTGGCCTGCTGATCGAACAGGCGCTGCACACCGGCTTCGAAGACTGGTCGCACTGGCTGCCGTGCGACCGCGCCTATGCGGTGCCGTGCGAACTCGGTGGCGGTTTGACGCCGTACACGCGCGCCACGGCGCGGCCGGCCGGCTGGCAGTGGCGCATCGGCCTGCAACACCGCACCGGCAATGGACACGTGTACGCGTCGAAGTTCATGAGCGACGACGAAGCGGCGTCCATCCTGATGGCCAATCTCGATGGCCGCGCGCTGGCGGAGCCCAAGCAGTTGCGCTTCACGGCCGGCAAGCGCAAGCAGGTGTGGAACAAGAACGTGGTGGCGGTGGGTCTTTCGTCCGGCTTCCTGGAGCCGCTGGAGTCCACCAGCATCCACATGATTCAGTCCACCATTGCGCGGCTGATCACCTTCTTCCCCGACCAAGGCTTCAGCGCGCCCGATATCGCCGAGTTCAATCGCCAGTGCGATTTCGAGGTCGAGCGCATCCGCGACTTCATCATCCTGCATTACCACGCCACCGAGCGCAACGACACGCCGTTCTGGGATTACGTGCGCACCATGGAGATCCCGGACACGCTGCGCGCCAAGATGGACTTATGGCGCTCGCGCGGGCGCATCGTCCGCGTCGACAACGAACTGTTTGCAGAAGTGGGCTGGCTGCAGGTGCTGCACGGCCAACGCGTGCCGGTGGCGGGACATCATCCGATGGCCGACCTGATGGATGAACAAGAGATCACCGAATACCTGGGCGACATCGCCTCGGTGATCGGCAAGTGTGTAGATCAGATGCCGACGCACGAGGCCTTCATCAAGGCCAACTGCGCGGCCAGATAGTATTCAAGGAGTAGCTGTGCATCATATCAATTCCCTGCAAGTCCGCTGGATCTCCGCCGCCTGCATGATGCTGGGCGTGTACGCCAGCGCGGCGGCCGAAGTGCTGGCCACCGTGTCGTCACCGAACCGCGCCATCAGCGTGGCGGTGCAATTGGCAGAAGGCGGACGCCTGAACTACGAGGTGCAGCGCAACGGCAAGCCGCTGATCGCGGCCTCGCGCCTGGGCTTTTTGCTGGCCAACGCGCCGCAGATGGACAACGGCTTTTCGCTGGCCTCGCAAGCCGTCAGCGAGCATGACGACACCTGGGAACAACCGTGGGGCGAACGCCGCTACGTGCGCAACCACTACAAGGAACTGCGGCTGGAGCTGGTGCAGAAGGCGCTGGACAACCGCCGCATGGCGCTGGTGTTCCGCGTGTTCGACGACGGCGTCGGCTTTCGCTATGAATTCCCGGAGCAGGCGCAATTGCCGGAGGCGCGCATCAGCGACGAGTTGACCGAGTTCGTGGTGGCGCCGCAGGCGTGGGCATGGTGGCAGCAGGCCGGCGAGCAGGCGGCGCTGGAGTATGCGATCCAGAAATCGCCGTTGAGTGAAGTCGGCATGGCGAATACGCCGCTGACCATCCGTACCAAGGACGGCACGCACATTGCGTTTCACGAGGCGGCGTTGGTTGATTATGCGTCGATGTGGTTGCGCAAGGTCGACGGCCAGAAGCTGCGCGCGCATTTGACGCCGTCGGCTTTCGGTCCGGCTGTGCAGCGGCGCGGCGCCTTCACCACGCCGTGGCGCACCATGCAAATCGCCGACACTGCGGCCGGCCTGTATATGTCGGACCTGGTGCTGAATTTGAACGAGCCGAATAAGCTGGGTGATGTGTCGTGGGTGCATCCGTCCAAGTTTGTCGGCGTGTGGTGGGAGATGCATCTGGAGAAAAGCACCTGGGGCTCGGGCGCCAAGCATGGCGCCACCACGGCCAATACCAAACGCTATATCGATTTTGCGGCGGCCAACGGCTTCCGCGGCGTGCTGGTGGAGGGCTGGAACCAGGGATGGGATGGCAACTGGTCGGGCAGCGGTTCGCAATTCAGCTTTACAAAATCGTATTCAGACTTCGATCTGGCGGCGGTGAGCGCGTATGCGCAACAGAAGGGCGTGCGGCTGATCGGCCATCACGAGACCGGCGGCAATATCGCACGCTATGAGCAGCAGATGGATGCAGGTTATCAGCTGTATGCCAAGGTGGGTGTGGACAGCATCAAGTCCGGCTATGTGACGGATGCCGGCGCAGCATTGTTTGCGGATGCGGATGGCGGCACGCATTTCGGTTATACCGATTCGCAGGAGGGTGCGCGCCATTTCCTGAAGGCGGTGACCGAGGCGGCGCGCTACAAGCTGGCGATCGATACGCATGAACCGATCAAGGATACGGGCTTGCGGCGCACGTACCCGAACTGGATTTCGCGCGAGGGTGCGCGGGGCATGGAGTTCAATGCATGGGGATCGCCGATCAATAGTGTGGATCACGAGGTGAATCTGGTCTTCACGCGCATGCTGAGCGGGCCGATGGATTACACGCCGGGGATTCTGAGCCTGGAGGGTGTGAAGGGACGGCCGATCAATTCGACGCAGGCCAAGCAGCTGGCGAGCTTTGTGGTGATTTATTCGCCGGTGGTGATGGCGGCGGATTTGATCGAGAACTATGAGAAGTATCCGGGACCGTTCAAGTTCATCAAGGACGTGCCGACCGATTGGAGCGACACGCGCGTGCTGCACGGGGAGTTGGGGGAGTACGCGACCATTGCGCGCAAGGATCGCAAGTCGGATGATTGGTATCTTGGTTCGGTCACCGACGGCAATGCGCGCACGCTGGCGCTGCCATTGACCTTCCTCGATCCGGGCAAGCGCTATGTGGCGGAGATTTATCGCGATGGTGACAAGGCTGACTATCGCACGGTACGGCGTTTCGATATCGTTATCGAGAACAAGACCGTCACCGCCAAGACGGTCTTGCAGCTCAAGCTGGCGCCGGGTGGTGGACAGGCGATTCGCTTTTACCCCGCACTGCCAGGTGGGGTCTGACCCTGCGGGTCAGACCCCTAAGTGGCGACGCTGGCGTCGAGGCTAAGGCTTGCGGGGTAGGTGCATGAGACGGTAAAGCAGCGGAAGCATCAACAACGTCAGCGCCGTCGAAGACAGTATTCCCCCGATCACCACGGTGGCAAGGGGTCGCTGTACTTCGGCACCCGTGCCGGTGGCGATCGCCATGGGGATGAACCCCAGCGATGCCACCAGCGCCGTCATCAACACCGGCCGCAGTCGCGCCAGCGCGCCCTCCCTCACCGCCTGATCCACGCTACACCCCTCCTCGCGCAGTTTGCGGATGGCCGTAATCAGCACCAGCCCATTCAGCACCGCCACGCCCGACAGGGCAATAAACCCCACCGCCGCCGATATCGACAACGGTATGCCGCACAAGGCCAGCGCCGCCAGTCCTCCCGTCAGCGCGAACGGTATCCCGCTGAACACCAGCAGCCCATCCTTCACATTCCCGAACATGGCGAACAGCAGCAGCATCACCAACCCCAACGCCGCCGGCACCACGATCTGTAATCGCTGCGTAGCAGATTGCAGCTGCTCGAACTGTCCGCCCCACGTGGTCCAGTACCCGGCCGGGATCTTCACCTCCCGCAGCCGCTGCTCCGCCTCGGCCACGAACGAACCGATATCGCGCCCGCGTACATTGGCGCTGATGACCACGCGCCGCTTGCCATTCTCCCGGCTGACCTGGTTCGGCCCCGGCGCAATGCTGAACGTCGCCACCTCACCCAGCGGAATGAAGTTGCCGCCGCCCGGCAACGGTAAGGGCAGGCGCTTGACCTGATCCAGATCGCTGCGCAAAGCCTCCGGCAGCCGCACCACGATGCCGAAGCGGCGGTCACCCTCGAACATCGCCCCCGCCTCCTTGCCGCCAATGGCGGTCGCAATCACATCCTGCACGTCGCCGACATTCAAGCCGTAGCGCGACGTCTTCTCGCGGTCGATGTCCACCGTCAGCACCGGCAGGCCATCGGTCTGCTCCACTTTGACCTCCTGCGCGCCGTCGATTTTCTCCAACGCCGCCGCAATGCGTGCGGAGGTCGCATTGAGCACCTCCGCGTCGTCGCCGAACAGCTTGACCGCCACATCGCTGCGCACGCCCGAAATCAATTCGTTGAAGCGCAGCTGAATCGGCTGTGAAAACTCGTAGGCATTGCCCGGCAGTTGCGCCACCGTCCCCTGTATCGCCGCCAACAGCTCGGCGCGAGACTTCTTAGGCTTGGGCCACTGCGCTTCCGGCTTGAGCATGATGTAGCCGTCCGAGATATTCGGCGGCATCGGGTCGGAGGCGATTTCCGCCGTGCCGGTGCGTGCGAACACGCGTTCGATCTCGGGGAACTTGCGCATCAGCGTGACTTCGATCTGCTTCTGCATCTCCACCGATTGCGTCAGGCTGGTGCCGGGGATGCGCAAGGCTTGCATGGCGATGTCGCCCTCGTTCAGCGACGGTACGAACTCGCTGCCCATGCGCGTTGCCAGCAGCACCGACAACGCCACCGCGATGCCGGCAAAGCTCAGCACCACCGGCGCATTGGCCAGCGCGCGTTCCAGCAACGCGCCATACCAGTTGCTGAGACGCGGCGTGTGCTTCTCCACTACGCTGTCGCCGATGAACAGCGCCACCGCCGCCGGGATGAAGGTGACCGACAACAGCATGGCACCGGCCAACGCCATCACCACCGTCAGCGCCATCGGGTGGAACATGCGTCCTTCCACGCCGCTCAGCGCGAAGATCGGCAGATAGACCACCATGATGATCAGTTGACCGAACAGCAGCGGCCTACGCGCCTCCTTGGCCGCGCCGAAGACTTCCTCGAATTTCTCCGCGCGCGTGAGCGGCCGTCCCAACGTGGCCTGCGCATGCGCCAGGCGCCGCACGCAGCTTTCCACGATGACCACCGCGCCATCGACGATGATGCCGAAGTCCAGCGCGCCGAGGCTCAGCAAATTGGCGCTGACCTTGTACGCCACCATGCCGCTGAAGGTGAACAGCATCGCCAGCGGGATCACCATGGCCGTGATCAGCGCGGCGCGCAGATTGCCGAGGAAGAGGAACAGCACCGCGATCACCAGCACCGCGCCTTCCAGCAGGTTGCGCTTGACCGTGCGGATCGCCTTGTCCACCAGCGCCGTGCGGTCGTAGACGGTGATCGCCACCACGCCCTTCGGCAGGCTGCGGTTGATGGCGGCCATCTGCTTGTCCACCGCCTGCGCCACGGCGCGGCTGTTTTGGCCGATCAGCATGAACACGGTACCCAGCACCACCTCGCGGCCGTTCTCGGTGGCGGCGCCGGTGCGCAGTTCGCGGCCGATGTCGACCTCGGCGACGTCGCGCACCCGCACCGGCACGCCGTCCACGCTACGCAGGATGATGTTGCGGATGTCGTCCAGAGAACGCACCTGTCCCGGTGCGCGCACCAGCAGCTGCTCTCCGCGCCGTTCGATGTAGCCGGCGCCGGCGTTGCCGTTGTTGCGCTCCAGCGCCGTCACCACGTCGCGCAAGGTCAGGCCGTAGGAGGCCAGGCGCTGCGGCTGCGGCGCCACGTGGTATTCCTTGGCATAGCCGCCGATGGAGTTGATCTCGGTGACGCCGGCCACGTTGCGCAGCTGCGGCTTGACGATCCAGTCCTGGATCTCGCGCAGGTCGGTCGGCGTGTAGGGCGTGCCGTCGGCTTTCAGTGCGCCGGGCAGCGCCTCCACGGTCCACAGGTAAATTTCACCGAGGCCGGTGGAGATCGGACCCATGGACGGCGTGATCCCGTCCGGCAGCCGCGCACGCGCTTCCTGCAGGCGTTCGCTGACCATCTGGCGGGCGAAGTAGATATCGGTGCCGTCCTTGAACACCACGGTGATCTGCGACAGGCCGTAGCGCGACAGCGAGCGCGTTTGCTCAAGGCGCGGCAGGCCGGCCAGCACGGTCTCCAGCGGCAGCGTGACGCGCTGCTCGGTTTCCAGCGGCGAGTAGGCCGGCGCGGAGGTGTTGATCTGCACCTGGACATTGGTGATGTCGGGCACGGCGTCGATCGGCAGCTTCTGGTAGCTGTACACGCCCAGTGCGGCCATGGCGGCCACCAGCAGCATGACCAGCCAGCGCTGCGCGATGGCGTAGCGGATGATACGTTCAAACATGGTCGTCTCCCGCTTCAATGCGCATGTTCTGCACTGCCCTTGCCCAGCTCCGCCTTCAGCACGTAGCTGTTGGCGGCGGCGTATTGCGCGCCGGCGGGCAGGCCTTGCAGGATTTCGGTGAGCTTGCCGTCGCTGCGGCCGAGCGTCACCGGATGCACCTCGAAGCCGCTGGCGGTGCGCACCAAGACGGCGGGCTGGCCGTCCACCGTTTGCACGGCTTCCGCCGCCACGGTGACGCCGGCCGCGCTCAGGCCGGATTGCACGTCGACATTGACGAACAGGCCGGGACGCCAGGCGCGTTCAGGATTGATCAAGGCCACGCGGGCGTTGGCGGTGCGGGTCTGTTCGCCCAGCAGTGCGCCGACGTAGGTGATTTTCCCGCTGGCCTGCGCGGCGAAGGCGGTGGCGCGCACGGTGACGGTGTCGCCGACGCGCACCCGGTTCAGGTCTTGCGGTGGCACGGCGAAGTCGGCCCACACGGTGGACAGGTCGGAGATGGTGAAGACGTTGGCGTCTTCCTTGATGGCTTCACCCAGCGCCAGGTGCTTTTCCATCACCACGCCGGCGAACGGTGCGCGCAGTTCCAGCTGGTTCAGTTGCGCGCCGGCTGCGGCGCCGGCGCCGAGCACGCTGAGTTTCTGGCGCGCGTTCAACAGCGCCAGCTCGGCTTCGCTGTGCGCCTGGCGGGCTTGCAGGTAGTCCTGTTCGGCGGAGATCTTGTCTTGCCATAGCTTGCGCTCACGTTCCAGCGTGGTGGCGGCCAGCGTCAGGCGCTTTTGCGCGGAGAGCAGTTCGCTGCGTTGTTCGGACAGGGCGCTGCTGGCCAGCACCGCCAGCAGTTGGCCGCGCTCCACGCTTTGGCCCAGTTGCACATGCACCGCGCTGACCACGCCGGCCAGTTTTGGCACTACGTGGGCGGTGCGGTCGTCGTTGAAGCGGATCTCGCCCGGCAGGGTGAGTATGGTGCTGATCTGCGCCGGCGCGGCGGTCGCCAGCACGATGCCGGCGGCCTTGATCTGCGCCGCCGTCAGCGCGATGGCCTCCAGCTTGCCGGCCGGCGCGGTCGCTGCAGCTTCCGTATGCCCGGCTTCGCCGTGGCCCTCCTCGCCATGCTCGTCGCCGCCGCGCGGCTTGAGGATGAACGCCGCCAGCAGCAGCGCAACGGCCACCATGACGGCAATGATGATCGTCTGTTTCTTGTTCAGATACTTATTCATGTTCCGCTCCGAGTATGCGCGAAATGGCTGCCTGCGCGCGATGCGCGTCGGCCAGCGTGGTGAGATAGTGCGATTGCGCCTGCAGCAGCGTGCGCTGCGCGTCGAGCACGTCGAGGAAGCCGAACTTGCCGTAGTCGAAGCCGGTGCTGGTGGCTTCATAGGCGCTGCGAGCACCCGGCAGGATTTCATCGCGCAGGGTCTGCGCTTGCGCCCGCGCCGACGCATAGTCTTCGCGCGCCTGCACCAGCTCCGTCTCCAGTCGCGCCGCCGTCGCCGCCAGCCCATCGCGCGCTTTGTCGGTGCGGCGTGCCGCCTCCAGCAGCGCGCCCTGGTTGCGATCGAACAGCGGCAACGGCACCGACAAGCCGATCACCGCCTGCGAGCGGCCCAATTCCTCCGAACGCCGGCTGCCGACGGTGAGCGCCACGTCCGGCGCGCGACGCGAGCGTTCGACCTGCGTCAGGGCCTGGCGTCGCTCCAGCTCCACCTGCGCGACCTGCATGGCGGGCGCCCGCGCCAGCAAGGCGCGCTGCGCTGCCAGCGCCGGCAATTCGGGCAAGGCCTCGAACTCGCCCGCTACCTGTTCAAAGCGCGGCGAAGGATTGCCCCACAGCGCCGCCAGCCGCGCACGCGCAGTCGCCAGCGTGCTTTGCGCGCGGATCAACTCCAGCCCCACCGTGGACGCGGCCACCTGCGCGCGCGTCTCCTCCACCGGCGACACCTTGCCCGCCACCACGCGCCTGCCGGTTGCCGACGCCACGCGCCGCGCCAGTTCGGAGGCCTGCTGCGCAAGGCGCAGTTGCTCCTGCGCCGCCAGCACGGCAAACCATGCGGCCGCCGTCTCCGCCCGAACTTCAGCGCGACGCTGCGCCAGCGCAGCCGCAGCACCTTCACGTCCACGTTGCGCCGCCTGCACGCGCGCGGCGCGCTTGCCGCCCAGCTCCAGCGGTTGGCTCAGTAACACGGTGGTTTCCCGGCGGTCGTCGCCACCGTCGCGCCGTCGGTCGACGCGCTCCATGGATAGCGAGGGATTGGGCAGCAGGCCGGCCTGCTGCACTGCGCCGTCCTCCGCCAGCAATTCATGCCGCGCCGCCGCCAGATCGGCGTTGGCGCCGTCGGCCAGCGCCAGCGCTGTGGACAGCGTCAGTGGCGTGGACGGCTCAATACCGGCCTGCGCGCACGCAGACCACGCCGCTAACCATAGCGGCAAAATAAATTTGAACATCGAATACTCCGATTGAATGGATATTCGACGAGACGTGAAATGGAATGTAAGTCAGGCCTCGTCGCGCTCAGGCGACGAGCATCCAATTGGGCCGTGGCGGCCCGTCGGCGATAAAGGAGTAGTAATGCAGCGCGCCCGGCGGCGCATAGGAGGGAGCCGGCGCCACCGCCAGCAAGGCATCGGCGCCAGGCACCGAGAGCTGTACCGCGTGATGACAGACTTCGCAGTCGCCATGCAGCTTGCCCGGCTTGGTTTTGCCCGCATCATCATCGGCTTGCGCCTGATGTTCGTGGCCGTGGTGGCCGAAGTGGGTGACCTTGCTGTCCTCGTGCTGGCAATAGACGGCCGCCATCGACCAGGAGTACTGGATCGGCAGGATGGTCAGCAGCAGGATGAGCAATAGCTTTTTCACCAAGCTATTGTAGCAGCCTGCCGCCGACTATGCTCCTAAGCCTTCTTCAGCAGCTCCGCGCGCAGCGGCAGTTCGCGCACGCGCACGCCGGTGGCGGCGAACACCGCATTGGTCAGCGCCGCGCCGACACCGGCTGTTCCCGGCTCGCCGATGCCGCCGGGCGCCTCGCTGCTGCGCACCAGCTCCACATCGATCTTCGGCGCCTGGCTCATGCGCAGGATCGGGTAGTCGTGGAAATTGCTTTGCTCCACGCGGCCGTCCTTCACCGTGATGGCGCCGAACAGGCCGGCCGTCAGGCCGTAGTTGATGCCGCTCTGGATCTGCGCCACCACCGTGTCCGGATTGACCACCTGGCCGCAATCGACCGCGCACACCACGCGCTTGACGGCCACTTCGCCGTCATCGCCGACCGTGACATCGACCACCTGCGCCAGGTAGGTACCCCAGGCGCGCATCAGGGCGATGCCGCGTCCACTGCGCGCCGGCAGCGGCTCGCCCCAGCCGGCCTTCTGCGCCGCCAGTTTCAGCACATGCGCCGCGCGCGGCTCCTTGCCCAGCAGCGCCAGACGGTAGGCCAGCGGGTCCTGCCCGGCCTTGAGCGCCAGTTCGTCCATGAAGCTTTCCAGCACCGTCATGTTGCGGGTGGGGCCGACGCCGCGCCAGAAGGCGGTCGGCACCGGGCCGTCCTCCTGGGTGTACTCGCTGCGCATGTTGGGGATATCGTAGGAGAAGATATCCGAACCTTCAACGTTGTCGATATCGAGACCGTCCTTGAGCCAGCCCGGCGCAAACGCCGCCAGGTTGGACGGCCCGGCGATCTTGTGCGAGAACGCCACCGGCTTGCCGGCCGCGTCGAGCGAGGCCGATACCGTATGCGCGTACAGACCACGGAACAGGCAATGCTGGATGTCTTCCTCGCGGCTCCACACCAGCTTGACCGGCGCCTTGACCTGCTTGGCCACCTGTGCCGCCTGCACCACATAGTCCGTGTACAGCCTGCGACCGAAGCCGCCGCCGATCAAATGGTTGTGCAGCGTGACCTTCTCCGGCGCCAGGCCCAGCGCCTTGGCCGCGTCGTCGCGCGCGCGCGCCGGCACTTGCGAGCCGGTCCAGATTTCGGCCGTGCCGTCGCCTTTCACATGCACCGTGCAGTTCATCGGCTCCATGGTGGCGTGGGCCAGCATGGGATTGATGTACAGCGCCTCGACACGCTTGCCGTCGGCGGCCAGCGCCTTCAAGGCGTCGCCGTCGTTGCGGGCCACGTGACCAGGCTTTTGCAGCGCCGCCACCATGGTCTTGCGCACGTCGTCGGTGGAGAGTTTGGCGTTGGCGCCGTCGTCCCATTTGATGTCGAGCGCGGCCAGGCCCTGCTTGGCGTACCAGTAGTTATCAGCCACCACGGCCACCGCGTTATCGAGCTTGACGATCTGGCGCACGCCGCGCAGCTTGCGCGCCTTGGCGTCGTTGACCGATTTGAGCTTGCCGCCGAGGACCGGGCTGGCCGCCACCACCGCTACCTTCATGCCTTTGACCTGGGCATCGATGCCGAATTGCGCCGTGCCGTCGGTTTTTCCCTTAGCGTCCAGGCGCTTGAGCGGCTTGCCGATCAACTTGAAATCTTTCGCGTCCTTGAGCGCCACTTTCTGTGGCGCCGGCAGCTTGGACGCGGCGGCCGCCAGCTTGCCGTACTTGAGGCGACGGCCGCTGGCCGGATGCAGCACCTCGCCGTGTTCGGCGCGGCAGCTGTCCGGCGCCACCTGCCATTCGTTGGCGGCGGCCTGGATCAACACCATGCGCGCGGCGGCGCCGGTCTGGCGCATCGGCTCGAACATGGTGCGGATGGTCAGCGAACCGCCGGTGAACTGGTCGCCAAACGGCGCGCCGTAGACCTTGGCGTCCGCTGGCGCATGGCGCAGCTGGATCTTGTCCATGTCCACTTCCAGCTCTTCTGCGATCAGCATCGGGATCGAGGTGTAGGTGCCCTGGCCCATTTCGACCTTGGGCATGGTGAGCACGATGCTGTCATCGGCGCCGATGGCGATGAAGGCGTTCAGGTCGGACGGTGCGGTGACGGCGGTGGCAGCCGCCTCGCCGGTACCAGGCCAGAAGCCGACCATCAAGCCACCGCCGGCTGCGGCAGCCACTTTCAGGAAACTGCGGCGCGACACGGCGCCCGGAGCGTAAGGGGTATCCATGCTCATGCTCCTTTCAGCACTGGCGAGGCGGCGGCATCCTTGATCGCCTCGCGGATGCGGCTATAGGTGCCGCAGCGGCAGATATTGCCGGCCATGGCATCGTCGATCTCGGCGTCGGTCGGCTTCTGGTTCTTGGCCAGCAGCGCGGCGGCCGACATGATCTGGCCGGATTGACAGTAGCCGCACTGCACCACCTCCACCTTCAGCCAGGCGGCCTGGGTCGCCTTGCCGGCCGGCGTGGCGCCGATGCCCTCGATGGTGGTGATCTTCTTGCCCGCCACCGCCGAGACCGGCAACACGCACGAGCGCGTGGCTTCGCCGTCGACGTGCACGGTGCAGGCGCCGCACAGCGCCATGCCGCAGCCGAACTTGGTGCCGGTCATGTGCGCCTCGTCGCGCAGCACCCACAGCAGGGGCATATCGCCCGGTACGTCGAACTGGCGCGGCTTTCCATTGATGGTGAGCTTGATCATGAGCGGTCTCCGTGGACAAAACGCCACTATAGCCACATATGTACGCTTCATGACACTAGCCAATGTGGATACAGAAACAACTGATAGTTGCAAATCCTCCATAGTCGTTAAGCAATACCAATTTGGCATAGCAGCATAATATTTTCGTCTGGAAGCGCTGCCATGCGATTTAGGTCACCGGGCTGTCATATGCGCTCCTTACCCTGTGGCCTTTTTCCAACTGACCACGGACCCTGACATGCATCTTCTTCCCGCCCGCCCCCTGATGATGGCCCTGAGCATAGCCCTGGCGCTGAGCGCCTGCGGCGGCTCCAACTCCGAAGCACCGCTGATGATCCCGGCGGCGCCGGCCGATCAGGGCGCGGCGGAAGCCGTGGCCGTGCCATCGGCTACCGCCTTCGTCGACACCGTCGCCACCAACCAGCGCGGCGACGCCCGCTACGCCACCCTGAACACCAATGCCGCCGTGCGCATCCTGGGCGGCTTCCTCAACGTCTGGAAGCCGCTGACCGAGATCGTCGACGCCGGCGTGACGGCGCCGGCGGTGGACGGCTTCCCGGCCGTGGTGGCTTCGACCTGGACCGGCGTGCCCGGCGACGGCACGCCGGACGGCAAGGTGGTCAACGCCGCTGTGCACCAGGCCAATATCGACTACGTGGTCAAGGCCACCACCGGCCGCAGCGCCGAGCAGGCCGTGCAAGCCTACCTGGACGACCGTCGCGGCAAAGGCTACAGCGTGACCGAAGGCCTGGGCCCGCTGACCGCCGCCTGGCGCGCCGCCGCCCAGCAGACCACCAGCATCAACAGCGTGGCGGCCGACGCCACCAGCGTGCTGTACAACGACAGCGGCAACAACACCGGCGTCGGTGGCAGCGCCAACGCCAGCTTCGGCAGCGTGGTCGACCTGGTCAACCTGGTCGGCAACAACGCCTCCACCGAGCCGGCCAAGCGCTTCTACAAATACGCGCGTCCCTACCGCTGGAGCAGCAGCGTGGTGGTGCTGCCGACCCTGGTGCCGGCCAAGAGCAGCACGCCGGCCACCGACGGCGGCTTCACCAGCGGCCACTCGGCCGAAGCCACGCGCGACGCCGTCGCCATGGCCTACGCGCTGCCGGAACGCTTCCAGGAAATCCTCAGCCGTGGCCTGGAACTGGGCGAATCGCGCATCCTGGCGGGCATGCACTCGCCGCTGGACGTTCTGAGCGGCCGCATCCTCGGCCAGGCCAGCGCGGCCGCCAACCTGGCCGATCCGGCCAACGCCGCCAAGAAGGCCGCCGCCGTCACGCAGGCGCACACGGCGCTGATGGCCGCCACCGGCACCACCGCCGCCAACTTCGCCGCCTACGCCCAATCGGGCACGGCGGCCAACGACCGCTTCGCCAATTACGCGACCAACAAGGCTAACTACCTGCGCCGCAGCACCTACGGCTTCGCGCCGATCGCCGCCACCACCGCAGCTGCCGCCGTGCCGAAGGGCGCCGAAGTGCTGCTGGAAACGCGCCAGCCTTACCTGAGCGATGCGCAGCGTCGCGTGGTGCTGAAAACCACCGCGCTGGCCTCGGGCTATCCGGTGATGGACGATCCTGAAGGCTGGGGCCGCCTGAACCTGTTCGCGGCGGCCGACGGCTACGGCGCCTTCAGCGGCAACGTCGCCATCGTAATGGATGCGGCCAAGGGCGGCTTCCACGCCTTCGACCGCTGGCGCAACGACATCGGCGGTGCGGGCAAGCTGGTCAAGCAAGGCACGGGCACGCTGGCCCTGGCCGGCGCCAACAGCTGGACCGGCGGCACCGAGCTGACCGCCGGCACGCTGCAGGCCGACTCGGTGGCCGCCTTGGGTGGTGGCGACGTGTATGTGAGCGGCGGCACGCTGGTGGCCAACGCACCGTCGGCGCTGAAACTCGGCGCGCGCTACACCCAGCTGAGCGGCAGCACCACGCTGGAACTGGACCTTGGCGGCGCGGCGGCGGGCAGCGCCGGCAGCCTGACGGTGAGCGGCATGGCCACCATCGGCGGCGGCACGCTGCGCATCAAGTTCGTCAACGGCTACAAGCCGAAAGCGGGCGAGGTGCTGACCGTGATCACAGCCGGTGGCCTGCAGGGCAAGTTCAACACCATCACGGTAGACGGCTTCAGCAACGTGACGCCGACCTACAGCGGCACCACGCTGACGCTGACCATCGGCTAGGCGGACGCAAGCGCGTCGGCAAGATGTATGATGGAGGCATCGTCCACTTGCCGACCGCGCCATGAATCAAGCTGAACTCGATCTCTTCAACGACAAGCTCGACGCCCACGCCAAAGAGGTGGAGCGCTTTCATGGGGAAGTGGCGAACGTCACGCGGCAGATCGCCAACTGCGACAAGCTGGTGCGGCTGGCGAATGCCGGCCTGAGCCAGATCGACGGCAAGATCGTCGAAGCGATCCGCATCAGCGCCGAAGCGCGGCAGATCGCCGACAGCGCCGGTGCGCAAGCGAGCGCGGCGGCCACCGCCGCCACCCAGGCCGCCGTCAACGACATGGTGCAGGCGCTGGGCGTAGCCACCGAATCGGCGCGCAAGACTGGCATGGCGCTCAACATCCTGCAATTTAAGACCGGCGCCTGGATCGCCATCTACACCGTACTGGTGTTGCTGTGCTGCCTGGCGACCGGCTTCATCACCAGCTGGGCCTTTCGCGGGAACGCCCTGACGCCGGAGCAAGCCCACTACATCGAACTCGGCAAAGCCCATGAAGCCCTGCTAGCCAACGCCAGCGACAAAGAACTCAAACAACTCAACGCCATCCGCACCCGCGAACCCAAGACTAAATAAGCAAGCAGACATTCATGAAATGGCCTGTCGTTATACTTATACTGTTTTCTGCGCTTGTCCTCACAATTACAGCAGGGTGGGACTTTGTTTCCGCGATCGTGTTTCCGAATACCACAGTGGGCCTGTATTCAAAAGACTTTTTCGAAAACGTATTGGTAGAAGCACACGGGATGATTTTAGATATCGCTGTGCTAGGCGTTGTATTGCTCTGGTTCGAAAAGCGCGGAGCGACCGTTCAGTTGGTCGCACAAAACAAGAAAGCCATTGCATATCTAAAGTTTTACCGCGGCGTGGATGCCTCGTTCCGGGTGTATGAGGCGGTGCGGAACCTACAGGAACTAAAATGTAAAACCATCGCTCTGCCCAACGCCAATCTGACCGATCTTCAAATTCAAGAGTTAAACCTGGAAAAGGCGAATCTGCAAAACTGTAATTTCTCAAGATCGACTCTGGAGAAGTGCGAGTTTGTCGATTGCGAGGCAGACGCAGCATTGTTCATTGACGCCAAGCTAAAACAGACCAAGTTCGTTCGCACCAAGCTGCGGCGGGCAAAATTCGTCAATGCAAAACTGAATGGTTGCGACTTCACCAGTGCCGAAATCACGAATGCTGATTTCACCAAAGCTGACCTGCGAAGTGCAATCTTCAAAGGAGTTGACTGCAGAGGTATTCACTTTGATCACGCGGATTTAACAGCAGCCAACTTCATTGGCGCTTTAAATCTGACGCAGCAGCAGAGGGATAGTGCCGAGTCCTGTAAAAACGCTAAATTCGGACAGGGATAAGGAGGATAAAGCGGAGGGGGAATCGAACGCCCCATGCCGAGTTTCCCCGGTAGCACGCAGCCCGCTGAATTCCCAATCTACAGGATACCGCCGCATGGGTCAACCGGGTCAGGTTGAGGCCGCGTCGCATGGCCCCACCTGATCCCGACGTTTAGGTACGGCGCTGTGCGGCCAGCCGGCGGACCACGGTGACCAGGCGGTCGATTTCGTCGTAGGTGTTGTAGAACGCCAGCGACGGCCGCACCGTGGTTTCGACGCCGAAGCGGCGCAGGATCGGTTGCGCGCAGTGGTGGCCCGTGCGCACGGCGATGCCTTCTTCGTTCAGCGCCTTGCCGACTTCTTCGGTGCTGTAGCCTTCCAGCACGAAGGACATCACGCTGGCCTTGTCCGCCGCCGTGCCGATCAGGCGCACGCCTTTGATTTCCTTCAGCTTCGCCGTCCCGTACACCAGCAGGTCGTGCTCGTAGCGCGCGATGTTTTCGATGCCGATGCGGTTGACGTAGTCGATCGCCGCGCCCAGGCCCACCGCGTCCGCGATGTTGCCGGTGCCCGCTTCAAACTTGTTGGGGATAGGCTGGAACACGGTTTTTTCGAACGTGACGTCGGCGATCATGTTGCCGCCGCCTTGCCATGGCGGCATGTCTTCCAGCACTTCGCGCTTGCCCCAGACGACGCCGATGCCGGTCGGGCCGAACACCTTGTGGCCGGAGAAGACGAAGAAGTCCGCCCCAAGCTCCTGCACGTCGATGCGCATGTGCGAGATCGATTGCGCGCCATCGACCAGCGCCTTGGCGCCGGCACGGTGCGCCAGTTCGACGATTTCCTTGATCGGCGTGACCGTGCCCAGCGCATTCGATACCTGCGTGACAGCCACCAGCTTGGTGCGGTCGTTGAGCAGCTTGCGGTATTCGTCGAGCAGGATCTGGCCGCTGTCATCCACCGGGATCACGCGCAGCTTGGCGCCCTTGGCGGCGGCCAGCTGCTGCCAAGGCACGATGTTGGCGTGATGCTCCAGGTTGGAGACGATGATTTCGTCGCCTTCGCCGATGTGCTGAGCACCCCAGCTTTTCGCCACCAGGTTGATCGCCTCCGTAGTGCCGCGAACGAAGATGACTTCGTTGACGTCCGGCGCATTGATGAAGCGCTTGACGCGTTCGCGCGCACCTTCGTAGGCGTCGGTGGCGCGCGCCGCCAGTTCGTGCGCGGCGCGGTGGATATTGGAGTTTTCGTGCTCGTAAAAGTAGGCGATGCGGTCAATCACCGCCTGCGGCTTGTGCGTCGTGGCGGCGTTGTCGAACCATACCAGCTGACGGCCGTTGACGCGCTCCTGCAAAATCGGGAAGTCGCGCCGCACGGCGTGGACGTCAAACGGTGGATGGCGATCGCCGCCGGCCAGTGGCACCGTGCCATGCGGCTGCGGCTTGGCCGGCGTGACGTAGCCGCTTGGCAGTACCACGGCATCTACAAAATAGTATTGCGGACGGTCGGAGGCCGATGGTGCGGCAGACGCACCGGGAGCGGACGGCGTGGCCGGCAAGCCGGTTGCCGGCGGTGCGCTCAGGTTGCGCGCTGCCGATACCGGCGCTGCGCCAGGGAACAGACTGGCTTCCGGTACCTGAAAGTCTGCGCCTGGCACGCCGTTGCCCGGCTGGCCGTAACGCTCGCTCAGGAAATAATACGGCGATGCGCCGGCAGACGGCGTTGACGAACCAGCACCCGCCGCTTGCGGCACGCCCAGCACGGCGCCGCCGCTACGTGGTTCGTAGGCAGGCACGGCAGAGTAGATCTTATCCGGCACGCCATTGCCTGCCGGTGCCACCGGCGCCAGGGCTGGCGCACGATTACCCAGCGACAGCACTTGCGTCGGCGAGGCCGGAATCAGGTTGGTGCCTGGCACCTGGCCTTGCGGAATCGGCGTTCCCGGCACGCCGGGACCAAAGCCCGCCGGGCTCACCAGCGGCGAACCGGGCGGTGCGATGTTGCCGGGCGCCTGCACGCCGTGCACGCCCAGCGGCGTACTGAACGGCGCAGCAGGCGGCGTTGCCGGACCGAAGGCCGGCCCGGCGCCGGGCTTCGCGCTGAAGAACTCATTGGCCAACCGCGCCAGCGCAGCCGGATCGAACGGCGCGCCCTGCGGCTCTGCCTGCGGCAGCGAGGGAGATGGAAGGCTCACGGCGCGTCCTTATTTGTAGGTATCTGGATAGTCGTGGTATTTGCCGATTTCAACGTCATCGAGCACCGCCAGCGCATCCGGGGTCAGCACCGCCAGCGAGCAGTACAGCGAAATCAGATACGACGAAATCGCATGGTTGTTGATGCCCATGAAGCGCACCGACAGCCCAGGGCTTTGCTCACCCGGCAGGCCAGGCTGGAACAGGCCGACCACACCCTGGCGCTTGTCGCCCACGCGCAACAGGATGATCTTCGATTTGCCATCGGCGACCGGTACTTTGTCCGAAGGGATCAGCGGAATACCGCGCCAGGTGATGAACTGCGAGCCGAACAGGCTGATGGTCGGCGGCGGCGTGCCGCGACGCGTCGCTTCGCGGCCGAAGGCGGCAATCGCCAGCGGATGGGTCAGGAAGAAGGCCGGCTCTTTCCACACCTTGGTCAGCAGCTCGTCCAGGTCGTCCGGGGTCGGTGCGCCGGTCAGCGGGAAGATGCGTTGCTCATCGGTTACTTGCGCCAGCAGGCCGTAATCCGGGTTGTTGATCAGCTCGGATTCCTGGTTTTCCTTGATGGTCTCGATGGTCAGGCGCAGCTGTTCCTTGATCTGGTCGTGCGGGCTGCTGTACAGATCGGACACGCGGGTATGCACGTCGAGCACGGTGGAGACGGCGTTGAGGAAATACTCGCGCGGATTTTCTTCGTAGTCGACATAGGTACGCGGCAGCTGGTTTTCTTCTTGGCGCGCGGTGCAGGTGACCTTGATCGATTCCGGATTCTTCACCTTGTTCAAGCGATAGATACCGGCTTCCACCGGCACCCATTGCAGCAGGTGCGTCAACCAGCGCGGGCTGATGGTCGACAGCTGCGGAGCGGTCTTGGTTGCGTTTGCTAATTGCCGTGCGGCGTTATCGCCCAGCGCCGTGGTACCACCTACAGTTGCCGACATCGTGACTCCGATCCAGATTGGTTAATATGAAAAACGAATAAGCTAGTTTGCGGTTTGCATAACGTTTACTCAACAGGCTATAGCCATCAGCCGGGCGGGCGCTGCGCCTCACTGTGTGTGAGCAGCTCGGAAGGCGACAGCTGCAGCGCGGCCGCCAGCTTCTCCACGGTGAGCAGCGAGGCGATCACCACGCCGCGTTCGATCTCGCCGATGTAGGAGCGGTTCAGGTTGGAATTCTCGGCCAGCCGCTCCTGCGACCAGCCCTGCGCCTCGCGCAACTGGCGTACGCCGGCGCCGAAACTCCGCACCAGCGTGCTCGACACACCGGCCGCGCTCATGACGCACCGATGCCGTTGGCGAACGCGCCCTCGCGCGACTCGGCCTGCGCCACGCGGCCGCCTGCCGGCACGTCGTGCGTGAGCCAGACATTGCCGCCGATGACAGCGCCCTTGCCCAGCGTGATGCGGCCGAGGATGGTGGCGCCGGCGTAGATCACCACGTCGTCCTCCACTACCGGATGGCGCGGCCAGCCTTTTTGCAGATTGCCTTCGGCGTCGGTCGGGAAACGCTTGGCGCCCAGGGTGACGGCCTGATACACGCGCACGCGCTCGCCGATGACGGCGGTCTCGCCGATCACCACGCCGGTGCCGTGGTCGATGAAGAAACCGGCGCCGATCTGCGCGCCGGGATGGATGTCGATGCCGGTGGCGCTATGCGCCAGCTCGGCCACGATGCGCGCCAGCAGCGGCAGGCCCAGCACGTACAGTTGATGCGCCAGGCGGTAATGAATCATGGCCAGCACGCCGGGATAGCACAGCAGCACCTCATCGACGCTGCGCGCGGCCGGATCGCCCTGGTAGGCGGCCAGCACGTCGCTGTCGAGCAGGCTGCGAATGCCTGGCAGCGCAGCGGCGAAACTGCGCACGGCCGCCAGCGCTTCTTCCTCGACCGGACGGCCGGCCTCGCCATGCAGGCCGGCGTTATAGGCCAGCTCGCGCTTCACCTGATGCAGCAGTGCGTGCAGCGAAGCATCGAGCGCGTGGGCGACATGGAAGTTTTCGCTTTCCTGGCGCAGGTCGGGCGGACCGAGGCGCATCGGGAACAGCACGCCCTTCAGGCAATCGAGGATGGAAGAGAGTGCGTCGCGCGACGGGAACTCGCGGTTGCCGGCTTCGCTGTTGCGGCTCTGCGTCAGGCGCCAGCTGTGACGCGCCTCGTGCAGCGCCTGTACCACGCCGGGGATGTCGAAGGTGGCCATGATGTCAGTCCTGTATCCAGGGCAGGCCATGGAAACGCCAGCCGTCGGCCTTGCCGCGCTGCTGGCCGGCGTCGATCTCGCCTTCAAAGCCTTCCAGCACGTTGAAGACATGGACCAGACCGGCCTTGGTCGCCGCCTCCGCCGCCAAGATGGAACGCTTGCCGCTGCGGCACAGCAGCAGGGCGATCGCCTCCTTGCCGCCGATCTTGGCTTCCAGCTCGCGGGCGAAGCGCGGATTGCGGGTCAGCGCGGTGCCGGTGGCCCAAGGCACATGAAGGCTGTTCGGCACGTGGCCGACGAATTTGCGCTCCTCGGCGGTGCGCACATCGACCAGCAGCGCCTGGCCGGTTGAAAACAACTCCCAAGCCAGCGCCGGCGGCACGCCACCCGCATACGGCAGGCCCGTGGACTCAGCGTGGGATTGAATTGCTGCCAGTTGTTCCGGCAGATCGAGAACGACTTCCGACATGACTAACCTCTATGCGTTGATGGCGATAGACCACAGCATACGGTTGGTCAAAACGAAACAGAACGAATAAAAACAACTTCACAAAAGTGGAAAACGCATAACACCCCTTGCCTTGGTGTTCCTCCGGCTAGGACTGATCAAGTGGGCTGATCACCCCTTTTCCGCCTCGGTTCAGCACGTGCGTGTAGATCATTGTCGTACTCAGGTCTTTGTGACCGAGAAGTTCCTGAACCGTTCGGATATCGTATCCCGCCTGTAGCAGGTGGGTGGCAAATGAGTGCCGCAAGGTATGCGGCGTGGCAGGCTTGGTGATACCGGCGTCGCGTGTGGCTTGTTTCATGGCGCGTTGAATCGCCTTTTCATCGGCGTGATGCCGGCGGAACGCACCGGAGCGCGGGTCGACTGAACGCCGCGTTGATGGAAAGGCATACTGCCAGCCCCATTCCCGGTTCGCCGTTGGATATTTTCGAGCGAGCGCGAACGGCAGCCAGGTATCGCCGAAGCCATCGGCAAGGTCTTGCTCGTGCAATTTCTTCACCCGTTCAAGATGCGAACATATCGGCGCCAATAGTGACTCCGGTAACATCGTGATCCTCGTTGAACGCACAAACGGTGAGCTTCGTGTTTTGGGTCCTCGGTATGAGGAGAGGCTAGCGCAAATCGAGAAAGAGCTTCCTGCTGCATGTATGCTTGCAAAACCGGAGAAGCCGCAATGGTAAGCTCTAACAAACTAATCAACCGGACTGCTTACGCGCTGCGCGCTTCAGCTGACTGTTATCGTACACGTTAGCCCATGAAATCACGCTTCTTGCTACTCACGTTGACTTCGCTTGCTGTCAGCGCCCATGCTGGCCCGATCGACTATGTTGCTGCCTCAAACCGCTTTCTTTCGGAAGAACTTCCGAAGATGGAAGCTGCCGTGGCAGCAAAGGATCGACGCTACTTTACCTCCGGGCTGGAACGCATGAAGACCTTTGTAAATGATCATTGGGCTGATTTGGATAAGTTCCCGGCCTGTACAAATGCAATCACCGATTTCCTCATCGTGGGCCTATGTCGGATTTCGCAGCCAGGGACACTTTGCGAACCCGAGACGTTCTTTCCCAAATTTGAAGGCAATTTAGCGAATTGCCGAGCAGCCGCTAAGGCTGACCAAGGCAATCCAGCCGACGCTTCCGGCGCGGCTGAACTGAGACGTTAGATTTCCATGCGACTTGAACCCGTATCAAACGTCAAAAACAAGCGAACTACCGGTGAACGCTTGAGTAATGTCGTCGACGCGATACTTTCGTGGGATACCTTGCTTTGGCTTGGAGCTCTGATCGTTGGCCTGGGATTGGTGGGCTACGTAACAAGCACGTGGGTTTTATTTTTCGTCCACCACGGTAGTTACGTTGCCGCTGGCTTCCTCACACTGGTGTCTTGTTCGCTTGGCATTCTGGCGATTCTCCGTGTGCCGGTAGCGCTTGTCTTAGTGTGGGCTGGAGCGGCCATTTGTGCTACGGCTTTTCTTTCCGGTTATACCTATGTGCTCCTGCCCTAACCATTCATGTATTCAGACGCGCTAAAGCGCGCCAGTTATCAATTCGAAGGTAACCTAATGGAATGCGCATGCGGTTGTGGCGAGAAGCCTGTCGCGTGAGCGATCACTTGCCGGTGCAGATCGAGTTCGGCATCAAGGATAGTGATGCCAAACTCGACTCTCCACACTAACGCTTGCTGATGGTCACTGGAATCACTGCACTGGCGCTGGCTCCTGTGCTGTCGGTGGCAGTCACTTTTAGCTGATAGCTGCCAGCCACCGGCGTGGCCCACGACACCACCACATTCATGCCACTGGCGGCGAACATCATGCCCAGCGGTGCGCCGGTGATGCTGATGTTCACCGTGCCGCTGTTGCTGATCTTGATACCGACGGTGCCGCTCAGCGCCTTGCCGACCACACCGGTCAACGCGGTGGCGGTAATCACCGGCGGCGTCGACGATGTCTTGGTGTTGGTCGTGCTGCTGCTGCCTGCCGCCGCGATCACCACGCTGTACACGCCCTGCCCGCTCAAGCCGTTGACGCTGTCCTTGGCGGTGACCGTCACGCTATACGTGCCGGCCACCGGCGCAGCCCAGCTCACCACGCCGGCGCTACTGATGCCCATGCCCGACGGTGCACCGGTCAGCGCATACGTGACCGCATTACTGGCCGTGACCGACGCCGTGAAGCTGAGCGCCGTGCCGGCCTTGCCGCTGATGGTGGCGGCCGTGACCACCGGCGCCGTCTGCACCGTCAGGCCAGATAGCGTCGACAGCAGCGCGCTGGCGTTCGGCGTACCGAGGCCGGTGGCCTGGTCGTAACCGGTTTCACCGCCGCATGCCGCGCACGTGCCGTGGCTGCCCTTGGTGATGTCGGCGAAGGTGCTGGCGTAGGTGCCGGCCACGGTGGCGACATTGGTGTACAGCGCGGCGTGCGGCGCGGCCAGCGCAGCCTTGCCGTTGACCGCACGCAGCGCATTGGCGATGGCGATCAGGCCGGCCCACTGCGGTGTCGACAGGCTGGTGCCGCCGACGCTGGTCCATTTCACGGTGCTGCTACCGGAGGCGATGACCGCCACGTACTGGCCGCTGTTCGGATCGGCGTTGAACGCCACGTCCGCCACCGTGCGGCGAGTGGCCGTGCCCATGCCGGGAACGACCGTGCTTTGGTAGGCTGGCGTCGCCACATATTGGCTGACGCCGCCGCCGGTGCTGGACCACACCACTTCGGAACGGGTGCCGCCGCTGTAGGTCAGCGTGGTGCCGCCCACCGCCAACACCTTGGCCGAGACCGACGGCCAGGCGACGCCGGCGCCGGAATCGCCGGTGGCGGCGAGGTAGGTCATGTTGGCGCCCGAGAACACGCTGTCGGCGGCGCTGGTGCCGCTGCTCTCGCTGCCGCCAAAGCTCATCGAAACGATGCCCGGTCCCATATTGTTGGCCAGGCGCACGCCGCCCAGCAGGTTGTCGTAACTGGCGCTGTTGGCTTCGATCAGCACGATGCGCGCCAGCGGCGCGGTGGCGTGCGCCCATTGGACGTCGAGCGCGATTTCGGTGGCCCAGCCGGCATCGTAAGCGGGTGCGGTGCTGGTCATGCCGCCGGTCGAGGTGCTGTAGACGATAGCCAGTTCGCAGCCGGTGCCGGAGGCGGTGGCCAGCGGCAGGCTGGCGTTGCTGGCGATGGTCTTGGTGGTGCAGGCCGGCAGGCCGAACTTGGTGTTGAAGGCCGACAGTTCGGCCGCCACGTTGGGGTTGTGCTGGGCATCGACGATGTAGATGGTCTGGCCGGCGCCGAGCTGGGCGGCCTGGGTTGCGCTCAGGCCGGTGTAGCTGGTTGGCAACGTCGGCAAGCCGTAGGCGGCGCGGATCTGTGCCGGTGTGTAGGTCGCCACCGTGGTGGCGGTGGCCAACGGCGTGGCCGAGGACGTGTCGGTGTCCGCACTGAGACTGCGGTTGGCCTGCACCTGGCGCAGCGCGTCCACCGTTAGTCGGCGGGAATCGAGACGGCGGAACCCCGAGGGCACTGTTTGCGTATGGACCGTGGTTGGCGCGGCATCGCCAGCGGCGGCATCGGCCGGCGCGTCGAGCAGCAGCGGCGCCATGTGGAACGACGGCAGCGCGAACTGCTGCGCATCGTCTGCGGGCAAGGTGCCGTCGTCGAGTTGCAGAATGGTGGCGGCGGTCGCTAGCGGGGCGGCGGCTTGAACGGTATCGGAACTGCTGTCGCTGCTGCTACCGCAAGCGCTTAACAGCGCGGCGATGCAAGTGAGCGGCAGCGCCAGCAGGCAACGCGAAAATTGGGGCATGGCGATCTCTCGGAGGCGGTGGGAGGGGATGAGAGATGCTAGCAAATTCCCTCTTGGAAATATATTGGCAGCTCGCCAAGAGCAGCCGGAATCCGCGTAAATTCAGGTAAAGACTCCCAGCTCAGATGGCTGGAATCGTTTCGTTCAACAGAAAGTCGCGCAGCAGGCGGGCGCTGGGGCCGATGCGTTGGGAGTGGACCAGGAAAATTTCCAGCGGCGCGGTTTCCACTTCGGGCAGCACGCGCACCAGCTCGCCGGAGGCTAGCAACGCGCCGGCGTCGTAGGCTGGCAGGCGGGCGATGCCTTCGCCGGCCAGCACGAAGGCCAGGCGCGAAGCCGCGCTGTCGGTCGCCACGTCGCCTTTGACGGCGATCTGCATTTCCTTGCCGTCGACCCGCACCGTGGCCGCGCGCTGCGTGGGCGGATACAGCACCCAGCGATGCTGCGCCAGTTCAGCCGCCGTCAGCGGCGCGCGATAACGCCGCAGATAGGCCGGCGCCGCGCACAACATGGTCGGCTCGCGCACCAGGCGCCGCGCCACCAGCGATGAATCGGCCAACGGCCCGGCGCGCACCGCCAGCTCGATGCCGTGCTGGACCAGATCGACATTCGAATCGTTCATCGCCACATGCAAACGGATGGCCGGGTAACGGCGGCGGAACTCCAGCAGCGCCGGCATGATGCGCTTGCTGCCGAAGTGGTGCGAGCAGGTGATGCGCACTTCGCCGCGCGGTTCTGCGCGCAGCAGCTCCATGCCACGAATGCCGTCGTGCGCTTCGTCCAGCAGACGTTCGCAATGGACGCGGAAAGCCTCGCCGGCCGGCGTCAGGCTGAAGCTGCGCGTGCTGCGCTGGGCCAGTGGTACGCCCAGCTTGGCTTCCAGCGCACGGATGTGATGGCTGACCACGGCGCGCGTCAGGCCCAGCGAGCGTCCGGCTGCCGCGAAACTACCGGCGCGCACCACCGTGGCAAACACCGCCATGGCGCGCAATTCGTCGAGGATAGGCGATGGATCGCTCATGATTGTATTACTCCATTTGACATTGCGTCATCTTAGCAGTATCTACTGGCGAGCGACGAACCGGCCTATATTTAGCACATGCCCGGAACGCAAGGGCCAACTTGATAAATCAGGAGCTCGCCATGAAAACCAAACACGTACTGTTTATTTTGACAAACGCCGCCGAGATCGGTCCGAACAAACGCGCCACCGGTTACTTTTTCCCGGAAGTGGCCCACCCATACGAGGTGTTCGACCAGGCCGGCATCGCCGTGGAATACGCCTCGCCACTGGGCGGCGTGATTCCCGAAGACGGCTACGACGCCACCGATCCGTCGCAGCTCGCCTTCCGCAACAGCGCCGCGATCCGCCGCCTGAACCACAGCCGCAAGCTGTCCGAAGTCGATGTGCGCGACTACGACGCCATCTTCTTCCCCGGCGGCCTGGGCCCGATGGTCGACATCGCCGGCGATCCAGACGTCAAGCAGGCCGTGCTGGCCGCGTGGGAAGCCGGCAAGATCGTCGCCGCCGTCTGCCACGGCCCGGCAGCCTTCTTGGGCGTGAAGCTGGAAGACGGCACGCCGCTGGTCTACGGCCGCAAGCTGACTTCCTTCTCCAACGATGAGGAAGCCGGCTACGCCCAGGCCGACGTGCCCTTCAACCTGGAAACCGCGCTGCGCGCCGAAGGCGCCGAGTACGTCTCGGCCGATGTGTGGCAAGAGAAAGTGGTGGTCGATGGCCGTTTGATGACGGGCCAGAACCCTGCCTCCGGCGGTGCGCTGGCCAAGGAAATGGTCAAGGCCCTCAAAGGGGAAGCATCATGAGCGCCGGCGTGATGACGGTGGCGGCGCGCTGGCAACCGGCCGATGGCAAGCTCGGCGAGGTGTTGGCGATCATCGCGGAAATGCGGCCCAAGTCGCTGGCCGAGCCGGGCTGCCTCGGCTACGAGGTGTACCGGGGCGTGGACTTGCAGCATCAGTTGCTGCTGCTTGAGCACTACAGCGACGCCGCCGCGCTGGAAGCGCACAAGCAGTCCGAGCATTACCAGTCGCTGGTGATCGGACGCGCCGTGCCGCTGTTGGCCGAGCGTCAGGTCGAGGTGCTACAGGCACGCTAAGCCGGTCTATGGTACTTTGTTGCCCAGTAAAGCAAGCGAGGACTGGAGCAAGATGAAGCTAACCTTGGTGGTATTGGACGGCGTCCAGGCGCTTGATGTGGCCGGCCCCCTGGACGTGTTTGCGGAAGCCAACCGCTTCCTGCCCAGGAAAGATCACTACGACATCACCCTGGTCGGCGGACGGCCGGACGGGGTGATGTGCTCCAGCGGCATGGAATTCAAAGTGCACCACGACTACCGCAACTATCCCGTCGACGGCGAGCTGCTGCTCGTTGCCGGCGGGCCGCGCTATCCGGAGTACCGGCCGGAGCCGGACTTTTCGCACTGGCTACGGCAGCGTGCCCATGGCGCGCGGCGCGTCGGCGCCGTCTGCAACGGCGTGTTCCTGCTGGGCCACGCCGGCCTGCTGGAGGGACGCGAAATCACCACTCACTGGGACCATGCGGAGCGCCTGTCCAGCCAGTTCCCCGATGCGCGCGTCCGGCCCGACAAGATCTTTATCCGCGATGGCAACCTGTTCACCTGCGGCGGCGTTACCGCCGGCATCGACCTGTGCCTGGCCTTGATTGCCGAGGACTGGGGCCAGGACCTTGCGGTCAAGGTCGCCAAGCAGTTGATCGTCTACATTCGTCGCGACGGTGGCCAGTCCCAATACAGCCCTTACCTGGCGGTGGGGCCGGACCCGGATTCGCTGGTGGCGCGGGTGCTGAGATACGTGACCGATCACATCGGCGACGACCTCACCATCGAAGACATCGCGGACGCAGTGGGTGTCAGCCGCCGCACCTTCTCGCGCGCCTTTGCCAAGCACGCAAACGTGACGCCGTCGGTGTTTGTCGACCAGGTGCGCGTCGACTTCGCGCGCAAGCTGCTGGAGGAGACCGACGTGCCGCTGAAAACCATCGCCTTCCGCTGCGGCTTCGACAATCCAACGCGCATGCGCATGATCTTTTCGCGCCAGCTGCAAACCACGCCTAAACTCTACCGGGAGCGGTTTCGGGACAAGCAGTAGCGATTTTGGGCCACAACGCGCACGACTGCCTTGGCCTCGGGCAGTATCCCTGCATCCAATCATGCAAGGAGTCATCATGGAATCTGTTCCCCTCGGCGCCGCGCCTGCGGCGCGTGCGCGGCCTTCGCTGCGCTACCTTCCTGTCAGTTTGTTCGGCTCGGTGATGAGCGTGGCCGGCCTGGCGTTGGCCTGGCGACTGGCCGCCGCCAGTTACGACGCCGGCGCTGCGGTGTCGAACGCCGTCGGCGTGGCGGCGCTGGTGCTGTTCACTGTGCTGGCCGCCGCTTATCTTGCCAAAGTCATCCAGCATCCGCAGCTCGTGCGGCAGGAGTTCAACCATCCTGTGGCCGGCAGCTTCTTCGGCACAATCGGCATCAGCATCCTGCTGCTATCAAGCGTGCTTGGCGCCTACAGCGCGGCCGCCCAGTTGGCGGCGTGGAGCGTCGGCGCGTTGGCCACGCTCACACTGAGCGCGGTCATGCTCTCGCGTCTGCTGAACGGCAACGCGGCGCCGGCCAGCGTGGCGCCGGCGTGGTTGATCGCCGGCGTCGGCAGTCTCGATATCGTGGTCACCGGCGCCGCGCTGCAGGCGGAGTGGACGCACGAGATCAATCTGCTGGCAGCCGCAGTGGGCGGCGTTAGCGCCATCGTTTTCTTCGTGCTGATCTTTTCACGGCTGATCCATCAGGAACCGCTGGCGGCGCCGATGCGGCCATCGAAAATGATTCTGGTGGCGCCATTTGCGGTGGGCTTCATCGCCTACGCCAACCTGGTCCAACGCATCGACATGTTTGCCGCACTGCTGTTTTATTTCGGACTGTTTTTGTTCGTCATCGTCGCTTGGCGGCTGGTACGGCGGCCGGCGCCGTTCTCGCCGGCGTGGTGGGCCATCGGCTTTCCGCTGGCGGCGCTGAGCTGCGCTGCCACGATGTATGCCAACGCGGCCGGCGGCACCGGCCTTCGACTGATCGCCTTCCTGCTGCTGGTGCTACTGACGGTGGCGATCGCCGCCCTCGCCGCGCGCACGCTCTACGCGCTGTGTTCCGGCCGCTTCCTCACTGCTTAAAGGACCGATATGCGCTTGCAACTGAACCTCAACCAGAACCTCGACAACTACGAGGATTTCTACGACATGCTAAGTGACTCGCACAACGATCTCGACGACGGCCAAAGCAGGATGCTGGACGCCGAGCTGGTGCTGCTGCTGTCGAACCACATCGGCGACCTGAACGTGCTGCGCCAGGCGTTTGCCCTGGCGCGCGTGAACGTGGAGCGGGCGCTGCCGCGATAGCGAACGACCTGCCGGTTAGCGCGCTGCGCTGCGTCGCAGCTGCACCATCTGGTAGACCGTGCCGAGCACGAACAGCACGAACACGCCGGCCAGGGCCATCTGCACTGGTGCAGAGTCGGGACCGTTGCCGATCGGGTGGCCGGCCGGCAGACGGCTCAGCGTCTCGTTCGTGCCGGGCACCATCAGCAGCATGAAACTGAACGACATCAGCGCCACTTGCACATACTTGGCGGCGCGGCCGAGGAAGGCGACGCGGGTAGCCAAGGTGCCGATCGCCATGACGCTCAGCGCCATCAAGCCCAGCGCATGGCCCGGATTGAAACCGCCCGTGCTCGACAGGCCGAAGGCGGTCAGCACCGAAGCGGCCATGCCGATCCAGTACACCTTGCCGGCGCCGGTGGCCGGATCGATCTTGCCGTAGCGTGTGAAGGCGACCAGGCCGGCCACCAGGGGAATCAGACTCAATATCGTGTGAACAACGCCGACGGCGGACATAGGATGGGCCATGGTAAAACTCCTTTTGATCTACTAGTTGGTAGGTTAAGAGATTCAATAAAAGGCCATGGAACACATGGCCGAAAATTACTGCCTGAAACGAATTACTTGCTATGCAACCGGTCAATTGCTGCGCCGACGATGCGGGCGAAAACATCGGCATCGCCATACACGCGCGCCGACAGCATGGCGCCATGGGCACTGGCCATGAACGATTCGGCCTCGAACGCCGCGCCGCGCGGCAAGCTCAACCGGCCTTGCGCAGCGCCTTTTTCCAGCGTGTTGGTCAGCCAAGCCGCGAGATCGCCGAAATACGCTTTTACTTCGGCCGCTACATCCGGCGGCAGCGACAGCAGTTCGGACGCCAGCATCGCGCACAGGCAGAACGGCGCCGTGTCGTCGCGGATGCATTGCTCCCAGTAACCGGCGTAGGCACGCAGCTGCGCCACCGGATCGGGCACTTGCACCGAAAGCTGCTCCAGGTTGACCTTCACCGTATCGCGATAGCGCAGCAACAACTGCCGCACCAGCTCGGATTTGGTGGCAAAGTGAAAATGGATGCTGGGCTTGCTGATACCGACCACTTCCGCAATATCGGCATAACTGAACGCGTTAAAGCCCCGCGTCACAATCAGGCGCTGGGCGGTATCGAGGATGCGGTTGGCAGTATCGGAGCTCATGCAACTCAATATACCAACTAGTAGGTTGGCACGCAAGCGATTTTTTTGAACGCCCGACTACCATCAGTCGCACATGGTTATAATGCGCATGACACCCTACATTCCTGATGCGCATTGGATCATCATGAAACCTTCCCTCACTTCGTTGAAGCCTTCTGCAAAAAAAGCTACCAACATCACGCTGTCAATGGATGTCTACCAAGCGGCGAAAAGCTTGGGCATCAACATCTCCCAGGTCTGCGAGCAGCGCTTGCGTGAGGAAATTCAATTGCGTAAGGAGCAGCAGTGGAACGAGGAGAACGCCGATTTCCTGGCAGCCTACAATCGGAAAGTGGAGGAAGAAGGCCTGGCGCTTGAAGAGTGGCGGGCCTTCTGATGAGTCGCTTCGACATTTTCGCCAACCCAGGCAAAAATCGCGGCAATATACCTTTCCTCATTGATGTGCAAAGCAATGTGATCAGCGGCCTGGCTACGCGGGTAGTGGTTCCGCTTCGTCCACTGTCGGCATTTGCGTCGATGACGCCTCCGCCGGAGCTATTCCCGATCATCGATGTCAATGGCGAGGATCACGTCATGGACACTCCACAACTTGGCGCCATCCCATCAAGCGAGCTGAAATCCAACGTCGGCTCAGCCCGAGTACATCAATTTGAGATCCAGAGCGCCCTGGACAGACTCTTCGGGGCGTACTGAGCAAGCGCCGCCGACCTGTGGATCAATGATCTCACTAGCGGACGGGCTTGGCCGCGAGCACCGCGCCGGCGCGCAGGCCCATCGGCCGCAGCAGCTTTTCCACCGTCTCCAGCGCGACATCCCCCACCAAAGTGAGCGCAGCGGCGTCGTGCCATGCTCCCTCCAGGAAGACCTGCAATGTGCACACATTATCCATATACACAGTTTAATATCACTAAAATAGGGATTGTCGAGCTTAATTACGTTGGTTTGGTGTGTAAGTATCGGGGTGGTACATCAAAAAACAAGAAGCCATGTGAGTATTCTCATCAAGCCGGACTGTGATTCTCCTATCAGGCCCCGCTCGCGTAGCAAATGACGCGGAGGTCAGATCTACTCGCCCAAGCGTGGAACTGTGTGATATTTTCAATTCAGCAAGCTGGTATCCTGTTGCCTTGGGCCGAAATCGGCCAATAACAGACCTTACGTGATGGAAAAAATCAATGCCAAACTCTTTCGCTCATAAGCTGGTGACTGGGTTATTCGTGGCCTGCTTTATGACGTTGGCTCAAGCCCAAGAAGTAGGTAGTAGGTGGCTACTGCAGCTTCAGGACGTAAAGCATACAACTAAGGTCGAAGCGACGATCCGATTTACGAGCGAACCCGCTACTGAGTCCTGTATGGCTGGAGAATGGCGTCGGATAGTTATTGAGAAAATGACTACCCAGGATGAAAAATTTTTCCCGTTGACAGGGCCATTAGCATACATATTCGATCGCGATTCACTCACACTAGGTAGAACAAATGTATGTGATGCATACTTATTCTTGTCCGGTAAGCCTGATTCCTCCAGTATTCAGGGACAATTCAACTTTGGAGGCATCATGGGCGGTCAGAAGCTTGGCGATTTCTCCTTGAAGCGTATTCGCTAACGGCCATATACGGGCGTTGCAAAGTTTCACCTGCATTTTCCTGAAAGGTTTTCGATGAGGCGAGTTCGTGAGTACGAGATTTGGAACTGCCCTGGTAACATAACTGTTGACCCAGACAGCATCGTGGCTGAAATAGCTATTGAACTAGGACTTAGTAGTGAAACGATCATCCCGATTCATCAAGTTCCAGACTCAGTGGACTGCCAAAATCTAAGAATAGCCTTTGCGGAGCGCGAAGTGTTCTCGGATGAGTTGGCAAAGTTCTGCTCTAAGTCGGTCTATTCCGCAAACTCCAATGATCCGACGGTCGCATATCACTTCTTGAACTACTCATACGGACAGTCCCTAGCTTGGATTCATTTGGATGAAGAAGATGACAATGATGTGAATCGCTCTCGCATTTTCACAGCAGCGCGGCGGAGAGAGCTAGCGCTAGTCGACGCAGACCACTTATTTTGTTTAGTATTTTTTGAGAAAGTCCAATCTTTTTCAGAACTATGAGATTGCGATCAGTACCGTTCGCATGGGTTGGCAATGAGCGGCCTTGATAGCCCGCAACCGGCCATTAGCAGACGGAATCGACTGAAAGAGCAAAGTAACAATGGATATCCTTGAGTTTCTCTCTAATTTTCCACCGACCGAGAAGTGGTTTTTTATCGGGGTACGGTGGCTAGGACCAGACTTATCCTTTTTCAAGGCATTAAAGCAAATTCAGTCGGGCCGAAGCATAGCTGACATGTCTCAGTGGGGAGGCGGCGAGCGCCAAATTCTGGCAGAAAAAATCTCGCAGATATTGCACAAGCAGCTCGGCTGGCGCTCAGCAATATTTGTTCCACAGGACGTTGCAACGGTTGCCTTTTACGGCCCTAGCTTTGGCATTATTGATGCAGATATCGCCTTTGATGATATGGTTGAGATGCTGCGTAAAGACTACTCAATGAATCCCACGATTTCTTTTTGGGAATCAATGGAGAATTCGACGCTTGGACAATTGATAGATGGTCTGCTTGCATTGCGCTGACCGCATGCGGCCACTATGAGACCGTTGCGAATGCCATGGTCTATACTCTCTACTTAATGTATTCGGGTGGTTCCGGGAATACCGGCGTACCATCATCGCCTATGGACACTGGGGTGTAGGGTGGTTCGTCTTTTCGTGCCGGATTGGATTTCGGTATAGATGCTGCGAATGCAATAAATTGTTGTTTCTTTCCTTTTAAAATCACGTTTGCATCCAACCACAACTCATACATGCGGCGACCTTCGTTCCAACTAATTACTGAAACAGCTTTCCCACCAGGAGTTTGAAGTACTATTAACCGTGCTGGAGAGTCATTGACACGTTCTGGTTCATCTTTTGGGTTTCGATACGAATGCACGCCGTCGGCTGACATATCGTGCTCAAATAACGTGACAGTGTGGCCGTCTGGCATCTTGAAGCTTCGGTACAGACGCGATTTGATACCAGATACTGATTCGGCAACTGCACCTAGAATTGAAAAGTAGTTAAATGGCGTGGCTGTCAAATCGACTGGCTGGAAGTCCAGCTTCGAAACCACCACAGCAAACGGACGAAGCTTGGAACGGATATCGTACCGGGCAAGGTTACCGTCACACACAATTTCGTACCCGGTCTGTTGCACTTCTGCCTGCTGCCGGGCCTCAAAGGCTGCAAACTCTTTGGAGCCAGGAGGTGGCCCTAGGCCGCACGCTATCTCTTTTGGTGCCCTGGCCAATGACAGCAATGCATACCCGCATGCCAAGGCTACGACGAAAACAACCGCTAGAAGGCGAATTTTCTTTTTCATGTGTATGCGTCGATCAAATTGCCCGAATCTCATGTTGCTTATATTATAATCTAGTATCGATTACGCGTACGGGCTTCCAGATGCTGTTGGCACGCGCCAGACCGAAACCAACCAGAAGCGGTCCCTCGCGATTCGACGGAATCAATCAAAGTAGCTGAACGGAGGTTGACGTATGCCTACAGGGGCGCACCTTACGAATATTGCTAACGGTTTGTGCGGTTCATTCACCAGCCGGAACAATGAGCTGGATGGTTATTGGGCAATCGGCAAACTGCGTTCGCTGGCAGAGAAGTATGGTCAGACCACGGTATTACTTAACTTCCTGACGTCGTCCATTCACCCGCCCGCGTCCGAGTTCGCCCCTATGTTGGCGCGCTATCGCAACCTGCTCGCAAAGCTGGCAGAGGTCTCGCGAATTCCACTTGAGGAAATTACGACGGCACACATCATGCTTGACTTCGCACCTCCACCCTGGCCTAGAATCATCTACTACAAGCTGCAATGGGGTGATCAGTTTACCCTGACCGTGACCATTAACGCGGACCATAGGGCTGTTGGTAGCGTGCGTCATGCCGGCTATTGTCGGCCGCACAATCCAGTCCAAGAGATTCGGTCAATTCGCTCAGCAATTTGCTAACGCGAGGACCGTTCTGGGGCCTTTCCACCAAGCGTGAGAATATGTGAGTTTTGCAGATGAGCAAGCTGGTATCCTGAATGCCATCGGCCGCGCTCGGCCAATAGCGGACTATTGAATTTAAAAAGAGATTTCTAGTCGATGGGACAGATACCATTTATTTTTCAACCACGTTGGAAAGAGCAGTTGGTATGTCAGTGAAATCTAAATTCGGGGTCAGCTCTGTCATTTGGACAGCCAGTTCAGATCTTTGATCTCTATCAATACGTGAAAATGCTGGAATTAACGTATTGAGATAAATCAAACAATTGGTTCGGATGTCCGAATGACAGAGCTGACCCCGAATCGGGTCCTGGATCGTTTTTACCGGCCAAGCCCAGAAGGCATGAGAGCCCGTCATTCCCGCGAAAGCGGAAATCTATGCTGAAGCAACACGTCGCTGACTTATGGGTTCCCGCTTTCGCGGGAACGACGACCGGCGGCTATGGGGCGTAAGCGGGCTTTCCCATCGCTTACGCTCTGATGCACTTTGATATCCGGTTAGGAGAACAGATGTCAGGTTTGAAATGCCATTCGGTGTCCGTCTTGTCGTGAGAATCGCTGTCCGGATTGATGAGAATACTCAGTCATGCTTCAAATGTAAAAAGGCCCCGTAACTTCAATGAGCTACGGGGCCTTTTTTACAACTTAGTCCGTGAACCGGCTTAGAACGGAATGTCGTCGTCCATGTCCGAGAAGTTCGGTGCTGGACGTGGGGCCGGGCGTGGCGCCGGCGCCGGGGCAGCCATTTGTGGACGTGGGGCCGGTGCCTGGCGCTGTGGCGGGGCTTCGTAGCCGCCGCTGTCGTCCATGCCGCCGCCTTCACCCATGCCTTGACGGCCACCCAGCATTTGCATTTGCTCGGCGATGATGTCGGTTGCGTACTTCTCTACGCCGTCCTTGTCCGTGTATTTACGGGTCTGCAGGCGGCCTTCGACGTAGACCGACGAACCTTTTTTCAGGTATTGGCCGACGATTTCCGCCAGGCGGCCGAAGAACGAGATGCGGTGCCACTCGGTCAGCTCTTTCTGCTCGCCGGTGTTGCGGTCCTTCGATTTGTACGATGTCGCCACTGCAATGTTGGCGATCGCGTCACCGCTAGGCATGTAGCGAATTTCCGGATCGCGACCCAGATTGCCGACGATGATGACTTTGTTGACTGATGCCATGTGTGAAACTCCTGAGTAACGACGGCCGTCCCGTGGGACGGGCAATGTATGGAAAAACTAAACGACGATTATAGACGAAGCCACCGGAGCGCCTACAAATTTCCGTAGCGATCAAGTTGAAACGGCGCAATGGAATACTGGTATTATATACAGTGTACAGCCGCGCGAGCACGATCCAGCGCAAGCCCGGCGCAAGTAATCAAACCCGGCTATAGTGACGGGTTGACTCTAAAGGCCAAATACTCCATGGAACAGATCCGCATTCGCGGCGCACGCACGCACAACCTGAAAAACATCAATCTCGATCTGCCACGCAACAAGCTGATCGTGATCACCGGCCTGTCCGGTTCCGGCAAGTCCTCGCTGGCGTTCGACACGCTGTATGCGGAAGGTCAGCGCCGCTATGTGGAATCGCTGTCGGCCTACGCCCGCCAGTTCCTGCAGCTGATGGAGAAGCCGGATGTCGACCTGATCGAGGGCCTGTCCCCGGCCATTTCGATCGAGCAGAAAGCCACCTCGCACAATCCGCGTTCCACCGTCGGCACCGTGACCGAGATCCACGATTACCTGCGCCTGTTGTACGCCCGCGTCGGCACGCCGTATTGCATCAACCACCCGGACCACGCGCTGGCCGCGCAGACCGTGTCGCAGATGGTGGACGCCGTGCTGGCGCTGCCCGCCGACACCAAGCTGATGATCCTGGCGCCGGTGGTGGCCAACCGCAAGGGCGAGCACCTGGACCTGTTCGAGTCGATGCAGGCGCAGGGCTTCATCCGCTTCCGCGTGCAGAGCGGCACGCATGCCGCCAAGATCTACGAAGTGGAAGACCTGCCGAAGCTGAAGAAAACCGAGAAGCACACCATCGACGTGGTGATCGACCGCGTGAAGGTCAGCGCCGACATCAAGCAGCGCCTGGCCGAGAGCTTCGAGACCGCGCTGCGCCTGGCCGACGGCCGCGCCGTGGCGCTGGAGATGGATACCGGCTCGGAGCACGTTTACTCCAGCAAGTTCGCCTGCAATGAGTGCGGCTATTCGCTGCAGGAGCTGGAACCGCGCCTGTTCTCGTTCAATAACCCGATGGGCGCCTGCCCGGAGTGCGACGGCCTCGGTCATATCGAGTTCTTCGATCCGAAGCGCATCGTCGCCTTCCCCAACCTTTCGCTGGCTTCCGGCGCGGTGAAAGGGTGGGACCGCCGCAACCAGTTCTACTTCCAGATGCTGTCCAACCTGGCGGCCTATTACGAATTCGACCTGGACCTGCCGTTCGAGCAGTTGCCGAAGGCGTCGCAGGAAGTGATCCTGCACGGCTCGGGCAAGCAGCACATTCCGTTCACTTACATCAATGAGCGCGGCCGCACCGTGGTCAAGGAGCACGCGTTCGAAGGCGTGGTCACCAACCTGGCGCGCCGCTACCGCGAAACCGATTCAATGGCGGTGAAAGAGGAACTGGCGAAGTTCATCAACGAGAAAAAATGTCCATCGTGCGATGGTGCGCGCCTGCGCGTGGAAGCGCGCTACGTCAAGGTCGGCAGCGGCAAGCAGGAACGCGCGATTTACGAGATCGCCGAGAAGCCATTGCGCGAGACGCTGTCCTTCTTCGAGCAGCTGAAACTGAAGGGCGCGAAAAAAGAGATCGCCGACCGCGTGGTGAAGGAGATCATCTCGCGCCTGCAGTTCCTGAACAATGTGGGCCTCGATTACCTGTCGCTGGACCGCAGCGCCGACACCCTGTCCGGCGGCGAAGCGCAGCGCATCCGCCTGGCCTCGCAGATCGGCTCCGGCCTGACCGGCGTGATGTACGTGCTCGATGAACCGTCCATCGGCCTGCACCAGCGCGACAACGACCGCCTGATCGAAACGCTGAAGCACCTGCGCGACATCGGCAACAGCGTGCTGGTGGTGGAGCACGATGAAGACGCGATCCGCACCGCCGACTACATCGTCGACATGGGACCTGGCGCCGGCGTGCATGGCGGCGACGTGATCGCCGCCGGCTCGCTCAAGGACATCCTGAAGAACAAGAAGTCGCTAACCGCGCAGTACCTCAACGGCTCGCTGAAAATCGAAGTGCCGAAGAAGCGCCACGTGGCCGATCCCGACAAGCAGCTGGTGATCACCGGCGCCACCGGCAACAACCTGAAGAAGGTCACCCTGAAGCTGCCGGTCGGCCTGATGACCTGCGTGACCGGCGTCTCCGGTTCCGGCAAATCGACGCTGATCAACGACACGCTGTACCCGGCCCTGTCGCGCCACCTGTATGGTTCGCAAACCGAACCGGCGCCGCACGACACCATCAGCGGCCTGGAACACTTCGACAAGGTGATCTCGGTCGACCAGGCGCCGATCGGCCGCACGCCGCGTTCGAACCCTGCCACCTACACCGGCCTGTTCACGCCGATCCGCGACCTGTTCGCCACCGTGCCGACCGCGAAGGAACGCGGCTACAGCGCCGGCCGATTCTCGTTCAACGTCAAGGGTGGCCGCTGCGAAGCCTGCCAGGGCGATGGCGTGATCAAGGTCGAGATGCACTTCCTGCCGGACGTCTACGTGCCGTGCGACGTCTGCCACGGCAAGCGCTATAACCGCGAAACGCTGGAAGTGCAGTACAAGGGCAAGAACATCACCGAGATCCTCGACATGACGGTGGAGGACGCGCACGAGTTCTTCAAGCCGGTGCCGCTGATCGCGCGCAAGCTGCATACGCTGCTGGACGTGGGCCTCGGCTACATCAAGCTCGGTCAAAGCGCGACCACGCTGTCGGGCGGCGAGGCGCAGCGCGTCAAGCTGTCGCTGGAGCTGTCCAAGCGCGACACCGGCCGCACGCTGTACATCCTGGACGAGCCGACCACCGGCCTCCACTTCCACGATATCGACCTGCTGATGAAAGTGATCCATCGTCTGCGCGACCAGGGCAACACGCTGGTCATCATCGAGCACAATCTCGATGTGATCAAGACCGCCGACTGGGTGGTCGACCTGGGGCCGGAAGGCGGTGCGGGCGGCGGCAAGATCATCGCCAGCGGTTCGCCTGAAGACGTGGCGGCCAATCCGGCCAGCGTCACCGGCAAATACCTGGTGCCGCTGCTGAAGTAAAGCGCGACAGGCCCGCCATGAAGATCAACAAGAAACGCGTGGTGCCGATTGGCGTCGTGCTGTTCGTGCTGGCCATCGGCGGGCTGATCGCCGACATCGCCTGGACGGTGAGGCAGCAGCAGCTGGACCTCATCACCAACTTCTACAGGGACCATCTGTCGCGGCCGGATAAGCGGCAGGCGAGCCAGGTGCCAACAGGATCGTTCTACACCAAGGAGCTGGAAGCGCTGGTCGACGCCAACCTGCAGCTGTGCGACAGCCTCTCGCGCGGCGATGATATCTGCGGCTACGGCGCCGACGGCGATGTCTTCCTCGACGCGCAGGAAGTCCCGCCCAGCCTGGACTTCGAACGATCGCACTTCAGCGTTGAACGCGTCGGCAACCAACTCGTTGAAGCCACTTTCAACATCAATCCGGACATGGGCGCGGCCCATGAACGCCACATCCGCTTCGTGCTGGTCGATGAAGACCCGGGCTGGCGCGTGGACGACATGCTGTATGGCGAGGGACGCTCGATGCGCCAGGAGATCGCGCGCGAAAACCAGGCCATCGTGGCGCGCGCCAGCGAGTTGGCCGACGCCGCCGGCTGGGTATTCAACTACCTGCGCAACGACGACATGCTGGACCGCGTGGTGCGCTTCATCGCCTTCCCGGTGCAGGTATGCGACCAGTATGGCGTATGCACCGCCATGAAGCGCGACGACATGCGGCTGCTGCAGGCGCTCGACGCGCTGGCCGACAGCGGTGTAGGCCAGGAGACGCTGCCCAAGCCGGGCCAAGTCGTCGCCGCTGAAGGCAAGGTCGTCGCATTGCACGCCCTTGACTTCACCTTCAGGAACAAGGCCTGGTGGGTTACGAAGATAGACCTGCGACGCGCTTCTTCTCCGCCGTTACCCAATCCTTGATGCGGGTTTCCAGCACGTCCAGCGGCAGGGCGCCCGCGCCCAGCACCTGGTCGTGGAACTTGCGGATGTCGAAGCCGGCACCGAGTTCCTTGCGGGCGTAGTCACGGAGTTCAAGAATCTTCAACTGGCCGATCTTGTAGCCCAGCGCCTGGCCCGGCCACACGATGTAGCGATCGGTCTCGCTCTGCACTTCCACTTCCTCGATGCCTGAATGGTCATGGAAGAAGTCGACCACCTGCTGGCGGTTCCACTTCTTGGCGTGCAGGCCGGTGTCCACCACCAGGCGGATCGCGCGCAGCATCTCATCCTGCAAATGGCCGTAGTAGCTGTAAGGGTCCTTGAAGAAGCCCAGCTCTTCGCCCAGGCGTTCCGAATACAGCGCCCAGCCTTCCACATAGGCCGTGTAGCCGCCTTGCTGGCGGAAGTCCGGCAGGCCGGCGATCTCCTGGGCGATGGTCAGCTGCATGTGGTGGCCAGGCACGCCTTCATGCAGCGCCGTGGTTTCGATGCCGATGGTGGAGCGGTGCTCGAAGTCGCCGGTGTTGACCATCACGCGGCCCGGACGCTTGCCGTCCGGCGAGCCGGTCATGTAGGCGGCGCCGGAAGCGCCCTTCTCGCGGAACTCCTCCACCGATTTGATTTCCACTTTCCCCTTCGGTAGCACGCCGAACTGGTTGGTCAGTTGGGTGTACATCTGGTCGGTGAATTTCTGATACAGGTCGATGATCTCCTGGCGCGATTTCGGACGTAGCGCAGGATTGTCAGCCAGCGCCTTGTTGAAGGACTTCAGATCGCTGTAGCCCAGCTTTTTCGCAGTCTCCAGCATCTGGCCTTCGATGCGCGCCACCTCGGACAGGCCCAGTTGGTGGATCTGCTCCGGCATCATATCGGTGGTGGTGGACGAGCGGGCCTTGAAGGTATAGCGCGCATCGCCATCAGGCAGCGACCACATGCCGACGTCCTTGCGGCCATGCGGCAGGTACTTGGTCTTGGTGTAGACAGCCAGCTTCTTGTACGCCGGGACCACGTCGTTCTTCACCGCCGCCAGCAGCTCCTTGCTCAGGCGCGCCTTGTCGGCGGCCGAGAACTCTTTCGGGAAGCGTTTCAGCGGTTCGGCATACGGCGACTCGGCCGGCTTCATGGCCGCCACGTCCTCGCACTGCTTGACGATTTTCGGGATCAGGAACTGCGGCGGCATCAGCTTGTCCTTGACGCCGTTATCCATCTGCACGCGGGTCTGGTCAAACAGCTTGGGCAGCGTGCGCAGGCGCTTGATGTAGTCCTCGTAATCCTTCACCGTTTCAAACGGCAGCGCGGAGACGATTTGCGGCGTGTCGATATGCACGCCGGAGTTTTGCGCCAGCGGCATCTCCCAATCCTTGAAGCGGGCGCCTTCTACGCCCTGGCGCAACTGACGCACCATCAGTTCGCGGTTCAACTGCTCCTGCAGCGGGAAGCCGGTGGTGTCCACCGCCTCGAAGCGCTTGAGGAAATCTGCGCTGGCCTTGATGTCCTGGTCGATCCCGGCCTGCGAAAAGTCGGACCATTTATCGTTGTAGCGCTTGTCGCCCAGCAGCGAAGCCCATTCCGGGCTGTTGCGCATGGTGTATTCCCACTGCTCTTTGATCAGATTATTCAGGGTCGAACGGCGCGCTTCCAGGTCGGGAGCGGCGGTATCGGCATGGGCCACGCCCAGGATCAGGGTAAACAACAAGGCGCTGGCGGCGCCGATACGGGTAGTCGTTGTCATGTTGGCCTATCTTGTGAAAAAAATGGTGAGCGTGCACTGTAACGGGCGAAACGGCAAACCTCAGGCCAATTGTGACGAAATGCTAAAACTGCAGCCTCGATTGCAGAATCAGGCAACCATGCTGCAGGAACCGCACTGATGCGTCGGACGGCGGATTTCTAGAATGGCTCCATCAACTTACCGAGGAGCCACCATGCACACCATCGATCAAATCTATATCAACGGGCAGTTCGTCACGCCGCACGGCGCGGAAATGTTCGACCTGATCAATCCGACCACCGGCCAGCGCGATGGCCAGGTGCGGCTGGGCGACGCGGAGGACGCGCGACGCGCGATTGCCGCCGCCAAGGCTGCGTTCCCGGCGTTCTCGCGCTCCAGCAAAGCCGAGCGTGGCGCAATCTTACAAAGATTGCACGATGCCGTGCTGGCCCGCGCAGGCGACTCGGCCATCGCGCAGGTCGAGGAATATGGCGGCCCGGTCAACACCAGCTCGGCCCGCTCACGCTACACGCCCGCAATGTTTCTGGATGTGAAGAAGATGGAGGAGCACGCCTTCGTCAAAACCATGAATACCGCCAAGGTGGTGCTGGAGCCGGTGGGCGTGGTCGGCATCATTACGCCGTGGAATTCCAGCGCGTGGTTCATCGCCAATAAAGTGGCCACGGCCATCGCCGCCGGCTGCACGGTGGTCGTCAAGCCAAGCGAACTGAGCGCGCGCCAGAACCAGATCCTGACCGAATATTTCCACGCAGCACAGCTGCCGCCAGGCGTGGTGAACATCGTCAATGGCCGTGGCGATGTGGTGGGTGCCGAGCTGAGCGCGCATCCGGAGGTTAATAAAATCTCCTTCACCGGATCGACTGCGGTCGGTAAAAGTATCGCCCGGCTCGGCGTCGATACGATGAAACGCATCACCTTGGAATTGGGCGGGAAAAGCGCCAATATTATTCTCGACGATGCCGATTTTGAAAAAAGCCATTCCTGCAGCGGTGCAAGCCTGCTTCATGAATAATGGACAGGCTTGTATTTCCGGCAGCCGCTTGCTGGTGCCGGAACATAAGCTGGAGCAGGTGAAGCCGTTGGTGAAAGCAGCTGTGGCGGCGATTAAAGTGGGCGATCCGCGTAATCCCGACAACACGCTCGGCCCGCTGCTAAATCAAAAGCAATTCGAACGCGTGCAACGTTACATTCAAATCGGGATGGATGAAGGTGCCGAGTTAATCGCGGGCGGAGTCGGGAAACCTGAGGACTCGAATCCGGTTACTTCATCCTCCCGACCGTATTCACGAATGTCACCAATAACATGACGATAGCACGTGAGGAAATATTCGGTCCGGTTCTTTCCATTATCAGCTATAAAAATGAAGAGCAAGCAATTGAAATCGCCAACGACACGCCGTACGGTTTGCAAGCCTATATCAGCTCGACTAATCTGGGAAGCGCCAACCGGATGGCGCGGGAAATACTAGCGGGCCGGGTTCATATCAACGGTATCCATGACGATTTGATCGAACCTGAAGCAGGCCTTTTCATGCCATAAATTGGCACGAAAAGGCCAACATCCAGCATGGCTCCTAGTAATACACCAGGTCATCGTTGGTGTCTGGCAGCGCGCGCAAAATCTGCCACAAGTCGCTGCGCAGGATCAGATACAGGGCAGCGGGGATTATCAGTAATAAGGTCAGCATCGCAATCTCCATATTTCGCACAGGTGTGCGAAATTAGTTTAAATAAAACCGCAGGACGGACCTGCGGCGTTGGGTACTAATCCGGATCGTTAAAACTCTTATAGGTCGATATTAATCTGCTGAAAGCACGCTGCATATGGCGCTGCGCTGGTTCGTCGCGCAGGAAGCGGGTATCGTGAATTAATCCCACGATCAGGCTGTATATTTCAAATACTAATTGACCGGGCTCGGTATCGGGACGCAGCTGGCCTAATTCGATAGCTTGCAATATGGTTTTACGCAGCGATGCACGCCATGCGTCTACACCTTGCTGCAAACGGTCGCGCAACGGCCCGCTCTGGTCGTCGAATTCAAAGGCGCCGGCGCTATATAAACAGGAATTACGCAAGCCTTCGCCAGCCGCACGATGAGACCATGCATTCACCTGGGCGATCAGGCGCGGCAGGCCCTTGGGTAATTGCAGCGATGGCAGGAATATCTCCGCCCCAAAGCGCCGGTCATATTCGTCGAGTACCGCGGCTTGCAAAGCCTCCAGCGAACCGACGCGGGAAAATACCCCGCTTTTACTGATGCCGGTGCGCTTGGCCAATTCACCCAGCGACAACTTGCCGATGCCGTCAGCGGCCGCCATGTCCAACGCGGCGTCGATGATGGTGGCGTAGGTCGCCTCGCTTTTTGCTGTCAAAGTATCCATGGATGAACTTTAGCACACCTGTGCGAAATTACTACGGAATTTTATAGCGATGACTATCAAATAAGTTAACTGATTGGAGATTATTGTAATTTCGTCTATAGTTTGATCATTTAACAATGACGAAAGAAGGCAGGACATGACCCTGAAACTCACATGTTTGACCATGCTGCTAGCAGCGGCGTATACGGCAGAGGCCAGCAATGCCTGGCCGGAGCTCAAAAGTAACGATCTTCAGATCGTTGCCGGCAGCCCGCTGGACTTCAGTGCCTTGACACCGGCGGGCGAAGCGGGTTCCTACGGCCGCATCAACATAGCGTCAGGGCGGCTGTCGTTTTCGAACACGCCCAATACACCGGCACCGCTGCAATGTGCATCGTTGGCCTGGAGTCCCATTACCGGCTCCTTCCCGGACCACGACACTGCCGAACTGTATGCCGAACAACTCAAGCGACATGGCTATAACCTTGTGCGTTTCCACTATATTGAGGGGACGCTGATGCACGGGGTGAGTGTCAACACCCAGTACAACGCTATTCAGCTTGACCGCTTTTACTACCTGCTGAAGCAACTGAAGAATCGCGGCATCTATTGGATGATCGATATGATGTCGTCCGAAAATGGTTCTATAGGCGACACGGAAGCTAACCGCTGGGTTTCCCATCAAGATCTTAAATTCCGCGTACAGATCCCGAGCGACGAAGTCGCACGACAGGCATGGAAGGACCAAGTTTACTCCATTTATGCCCGCATCAATCCGCATACGCAGCAATCTACCTTGAGTGATCCAGCGTTGGCCGGCGTCGTGTTGGTCAATGAAGGCGAGATTAGCTACCTGTCCGAGCAGGACAATCCCGATGGCACGAAACGCACTGAATATAGGCCGCAATTGAAGGCGCTGTTCAATACCTACCTCCAGGGGAAATTCTCATCCGATAGCCAGCTAGCCACGGCGTGGACGACCGGCGACCAAGTCGGCATGCTGCGTTCGGATGAGCATTTGGCTAGCGGCAATATCGATATGCCGAAGCTGAAGGAGTTATCGCTTCGCATGAAAACCTTCCAAGACTTCCTCGCTGGTCTGGAGGTCAACACCACGATGTGGATGAAGGATTACCTGCGCACCAATGGCTATCCGGGGGTGGTCACTTCTTACAACAACTGGGACCGTATCACTGCAAATAAAATGCGCTCAGCGAGAGAGCCACTCAATGCGTCGGCACCGGCACTGGACCTGATTGACGCCCATGGATACCTGTCACCGCCGCCGGCATTTGTTACAAATACTTATATGCCTCAGATAAGTATGTCGGATGCCAACAGCATGAATGAAAATCCTGCGATGCGCCTCGCCGCAGTACGTCAGGCGGGCATGCCCCTGGCGGTGACCGAGTACGGCCAGGTCTTCTGGAATCAATACCGCTTCGAAGCATCGGCAATGGTACCGGCCGTCGCCGCGTTGCAGGGCTGGGACTTCATGTGCATGCACGCGGAAGGCGCTATCGATCTGAAATACGACAGTAGCGGTCCCGCTCGCAAACGTTCGCTTGGCCCCTACGGCGTGGGCCTTGATCCAGTGCTGCGTGCCGGTGAAACACTGTCCGCACTTCTGTTCCTGCGTGGCGACGTAGCACCATCGCCGAATCGCGCCACGGTAGTCTATTCGTCGAGCACACCCGATCAGAAGTACGACTCAGGCAATGCCGTACCCGCCGATTTGCGACCTCTCGCTTTGCTGACCGCCTTGGAACTCAAGTACCCAGAGCAAACCGCAACTGCAGCAACGCACAACGTCACGTTCGAACCGCGATTGGCTAATCAAAGTTTGACTGAACGGGTAGCGGCGCTGAGTACTGCCAACATCATTTCCAGCCCTACCAACCTGACCAACGTAGCTAACAAACTGTTCCACAGCGACACCGAACAACTGCTGCTGGATCAGAATAACCGACGCTTTACTATCAAAACGCCGCGCACAGAGGCATTGACTACCGCCGTCTCGCTCAGCAACGTCAACTTGAACGCTCTCAAGATTCAAAGCATCGACAGTGCCGCGCTGCTTTCGGCCAGCACCTTGAATCGCGCCGACACGCTCGGTAGCAGCAAGAATATTTTGTTGATCTTTGCCACCGACGCGGTGAACACCAACATGACGTTCAAGGGAGACAAGCGCGAGATCCTGGATGCCGTTGGCACGTTGCCGGTTCGCATTCGTCCGGGATTGGCCAAGGCGTCGATCCAGCTACAGCACAAGACTCCAATGCGCATGTGGAGCCTTAGCCAAACTGGCGTGCGCCAACGCGAAATCATGCTGACGCCAGTTGAAAGCGAAAGCAGCATTGAATGGAAGTTTGAGCTGAACAACACTGACAGTGTATTCGGCCCGACGACCTTTTTTGTAATGGAAGAAGTTACCGCTTCTTAAACCAAAAAAAACGGCGCGCAGCGTTTGACCGCTGTGCGCCGTTCCTGTCTCCTCCGGCCGGCTTATTTTGCCAGGCGCTTCTCGAGGTCGGCTTTGACCGCTTTCAGTTCTTCAGGCAGGCGGTAGGCCAGCTTGGTGAACAATTCTTCGTGCAGGCCCAGCTCTTCGCGCCATGCATCCTTGTCGATCGAGGTGATGGTTTCGAACTCTTCCGGCGAGAACGGAATGCCGTCCCACTTCAGGTCGCCAAAGCGCGGGGTGGTGCCGAAGATGTTTTCGATACCGCCGGCCGTGCCTTCGATACGTTCCAGCATCCATTTCAGCACGCGCATATTGTCGCCGAAGCCAGGCCAGACGAAGTGGCCCTGCTCGTCGGTACGGAACCAGTTGACGCAGAAGATCTTCGGCAGGGTGGCGCCATCGATCTTGCCCAATTTTTCGCCCAGGTTCAGCCAGTGCTGGAAGTAGTCGCTCATGTTGTAGCCGATGAACGGCAGCATCGCGAACGGATCGCGCCGCACGATGCCCATCTGGCCGGCGGCGGCGGCCGTGGTTTCCGAACCCATGGTGGCAGCCATGTACACGCCTTCCACCCAGTTGCGCGCTTCGGTCACCAGTGGCACGGTGGTCGAACGACGGCCGCCGAAGATGAAGGCCGAGATCGGCACGCCGGCCGGATCGTCCCAGGCCGGATCGATCACCGGATTCTGGGTCGCCGGCACGGTGAAGCGGGCGTTCGGGTGGGCCGCCTTGCCGGTCGACTCAGGCGTCCAGTCCTTGCCCTGCCAATCGATCAGATGCTGCGGCGCCGGCTTGCTCAGGCCTTCCCACCAGACATCGCCGTCGTCGGTCAGCGCGACGTTGGTGAAGATGGTGTTCTCGCGCAGCGAGGCCATGCAGTTGTAATTGGTTTTTTCGTTGGTGCCAGGGGCAACGCCGAAGTAGCCGGCTTCCGGATTGATCGCGTACAGGCGGCCGTCGGCGCCCGGCTTGATCCAGGCGATATCGTCGCCGATGGTGGTGATCTTCCAGCCTTTGAAGCTTTCAGGCGGGATCAGCATGGCGAAATTGGTCTTGCCGCAGGCCGAAGGGAAGGCCGCCGCGATGTAGTGCTTCTTGCCTTCCGGCGATTCCACGCCCAGGATCAGCATGTGTTCAGCCAGCCAGCCAGCGCCGCCGTTCTGTGCGTCCTGGTGGCCCATGTTCGACGCGATGCGCAGCGCGAAGCACTTCTTGCCCAGCAGGGCGTTGCCGCCGTAGCCCGAACCGAAGGACCAGATTTCGCGGGTCTCAGGGTAGTGCACGATGTACTTGGTGGAATTGCATGGCCATGCCACGTCTTTTTCGCCGGCTTTCAGCGGTGCGCCCACGGTGTGCACGCACGGCACGAATTCACCGTCGGTGCCCAGCACGTCGTAGACGGCCTTGCCCATGCGCGTCATGGTGCGCATATTGACGGCCACGTAGGGCGAATCCGACAGTTCCACGCCGATGTGGGCGATCGGCGAGCCCAGCGGGCCCATCGAGAACGGCACCACATACATGGTGCGGCCGGTCATGCAGCCGTCGAACAACGGATGCAGGGTGGCGCGCATTTCGGACGGGTCCATCCAGTTATTGGTCGGGCCGGCTTCTTCCCTGGTTTTCGAGCAGATGAAGGTGCGATCTTCCACGCGGGCGACGTCGGTCGGGTCCGAGCAGGCCAGGTAGGAATTCGGACGTTTTTCCTGGTTCAGCTTTTTCATGGTGCCGGCGGCAACCATTTCGGCGCACAGGCGGTCGTACTCTTCTTGCGAGCCGTCGCACCAGTAAATGCGGTCCGGCTTGGTCAGGGCGGCGATCTCTGCCACCCAATTGATAAGCTTTTGCTGTTTGATGTAAGCTGGGGCGGTCAATGGTGCGACGCCACCCATCACAGGCTGATTCATGGTACCTCCAATGCTAATTAAGATTCGTAGCAGCAGGATCGTCGTCAGCTTATGGCTAGGCGCTCAGAGGTCCATTCGAAATGGGTCGGCGGTCATACGGCGGTCGTGCGGCGGCCCGGATCTGGTCGACGGGCCTTGGTTGTCGGCCGATTGTACACCCCTCAACAAGTGTTCCAAACAAAAATGTAGGAGAATTGGTTGACTAAAGTAGTAAGCTATTCGCCTTACGTTGGAAGCTGTTATTTCGCTACGAAATCCACCAAAACGTCGTCTATCTTTCATGAAAATCGCCATACTCGATGATTACCAAAATGCAACCCCAAGCCTGAAGTGCTTCGGGCTGTTGGCAAACCACGAAGTAAAAGTGTTCAACAGTACTACGCGCGGCTTGGGTCAACTGGCCATCCGCCTGGCACCCTTCGATGCGCTGGTGCTGATCCGCGAGCGCACGGCGCTGAACCGGGCTTTGCTGTCGAAATTGCCGAATTTGAAATTGATTTCGCAAACCGGCCGGCTGGCCGGCCACGTCGATGTGGCGGCCGCGACCGAGCTCGGCATTGCCATCAGCGAAGGTGTCGGCTCGCCGACCGCCCCGTCCGAACTGACCTGGGCGCTGATCATGACGGCCGCACGCAAGATCGTGCCGTATGCGAACAACCTGAAGGACGGACTGTGGCAGACCGCCTCCGTCAACCCGCAGTTGAACGGGCTGGGCTTCGTGCTCAAGGGCCGCACGCTGGGGATCTGGGGCTACGGCAAGATCGGCCAGACCGTGGCCGGTTACGGCCGTGCCTTCGGCATGCGGGTGATGGTCTGGGGCAGCGAGGCCAGCCGCAACAAGGCGCTGGCCGACGGCTACACCGCAGCGGCCTCGCGCGAGGAATTCTTCGCCGAGGCGGACGTGCTGAGCCTGCATTTGCGGCTGAACGACGCCACGCGCGGCATCGTGACGGCGGACGTCCTGGCCCGCATGCGGCCGGACGCCCTATTCGTCAACACCAGCCGGGCCGAACTGGTGCAGCCGGACGCGCTGGAACAGGCTTTGACGCGGGGCCGGCCGGGCTACGCGGCGCTGGATGTGTTCTGTTCGGAGCCGTTGGCGGCAGATTCGCCGCTTTTACGGATACCTACCGTGCTGGCGACGCCACACCTGGGCTACGTCGAGCAGGACAGCTATGAGTTGTACTTCCAGCATGCCTTGCAGAACGTGGCAGATTTCGCCGACGGCAAGCCGGCCAACATCCACAATCCCGACTACGCCGCCAAGGCGCGCTAGTCGGTCTGCTCCGGCACTTCGGGCAAGCCGGTCAGATTGATGCGCGGCGCCGGCATCACATGTACCTTGCTCCACAGGCCGGCCCAGCCGGGCGGCCAAGTGATGTCCGGTCCCGGATAGGGCTGCAGCGAAGCGCGCACCGGCATCACCGGCACAGGCGGCATGTCGATCAGCGGGCCGCCATCGGGACGCTGCATGTCCAAACTGTACATATAACCGGGCAACAAGGCGTCGCACACACCGGCAAACCAGGCGGTATGGTCTTCGTCGCGCCCCAACGCCTGCGCCAGTCCGTGCGGATCGAACTTCGCCAGCGCATGGATCAGCTCCTCGGTGCTGGCGCCGGGTACATCGCCCCAGCCCATCACCGGATTGCTGTTGTAATCGGCGCCCGAGCCATACCAGCCCTCGCGCCAGGGGCGCTGCATCCAGTCGCGCTGGCCGGTAAACAAATGCCAGCGCCAGTGCAGGCCGGACGGCTTGGGCCAGGAATACAGGTACAACTTCTGATAACCGGCCTGATGCAGGGCGCGCACCATGGCCATCAGCCGCGCGTGGGGCATGCGGTCGGGCGGGGCGCGGCGGAACAGGATGGCCTCGCCGTCGGCAAACTGCACCTCGTCGGTGGACAGGTTGAGGTCGAGCGTGCGCGACTCGCTGCCGAAGCGGGCGGAAATCCAGCCGGTCAATAAATTGACGGTCGTGATGACGCCATAGCCACGGTGGCGGTGGAAAATAACGGTACCGGGAGCGAGCGCTTTCATAGTCTGCCAACGAACAAAGAAACCAGTGTAGACATAGTACGCCCAGTTTTCCAGTGCGGCGTATAGGTTATGATGCACATCATTTTCTACCAGTCCGAGTTCTTACCATGACCCTGCGCATCCTCGCCACCGGCGGCACCTTCGACAAACACTACAACGAACTGAACGGCACCCTGGGTTTTGCCGACAGCCACGTGCCGGACGTGCTGAAGCGCTGCCGCCTGACCATCGATGTCGCCCTGGAACAACTGCCGTTGATGGACTCGCTGGACATGGTGGACGCCGACCGCGAGCGCATCCTGGCGTCGTGCCGGGCGGCGGTGGAAAAAGCCATCGTCATCATCCACGGCACCGACACCATGCCGCAGACAGCAGCCGTGCTGGGCGCGGCCGGCCTGGGCCGGACCATCGTTTTGACCGGCGCCATGATCCCGTATGAAATCGACAACTCGGATGCCCTGTTCAACCTCGGCTTCGCCGCCGGCGTAGCGCAGACCCTGCCGCCGGGCGTCTACGTCGCCATGAACGGCCAGATCTTCGCCTGGGACAACGTGCAGAAAAACAAAGCCGCCGGCGTCTTCCAGCCGCTGTAACCCGAATTCGGGGTCAGCTCTGTCATTTGGACATTTGGCCCGTTTTGCGGAACTAGTTGGGAGTTATTTAGTTCCCTTTTGTCCGAATGACAGAGCTGACCCTGATTAGGTTCTGATTAGGTTCGAGCAATTAGCGGGGCAGGGCCAGCAGGCCTGGTGCGGCGCTGCCTTGCAGGGCTTTCAGGCGCAGGCTTTCGTGCTCGGCGTGGACCGCGTCGCCGCCCGGTGGCGGGGCCGAGAATTGTTGTAGCGCGTCGCTCAGGCGCGCGACGCTGGCCGTCAGTTGGCCGCCGACCGGCGTTGTTGCCGCCGTATCGCCCTTGAACGTCGAGAGCGCCTGCGTCAAGCCGCTGACCTTGCCGCTCAGGCCTTGCGCAAACCAGACGTCGGCCGCTGCGTGCGATCCGCCATCGTCTGTCGTGTAGGTCGAAGTGAGGCCGATCAGGTTGCCGTTGTCGATCGCGTCGCCGCGCTGCACGTCCAGGTTGAGGCTGCTGATGTGCAAGTCGGCCAGCGTTTTCAACTCGCGGCCCTGGCTGATGCCATCGGCGTCGGCATCGATCCATACGCGCAGCTCGCCGAAGCGCGCATCCTGCCCATCAACCTTGCCGTCCGCGTTGTCGTCCAGTGACGCCAGCGCCTCATAGCCATGGCCTGCCGTGCGGCCGTCGGCCAGGCGGGTCGCCGAACCGAATAGTTCGCTGCCGTCGTTGATCACGCCGTCGCCGTTATGGTCCAGCGCCAGCAAGCCGTCGCCGGCGCCGACCCAGCCGGTCGCGCGCTGTGTGCCGCTGGCCGCCAGGTCGAATTGCACACCCGCTTCCAGCCCCAGCGTGCGCACGCCGTTGCCGTCCAGGTCCAGCACCAGCGGCGTGACGAAGGTCATGGCCGCTTTCTGTTCGGCGCTGAAGGCCCCTTGCTGCGAGGCCGACAGCGCATGGTATTGCGCCGAGCTCATGACGTGCGTTTGCGTCGTCGTCAGCTGCGCCAGCTGGGCGTTGCTGAGCGCCTTCATCTGGAACGGCGTCAGCGCGCGGATCTGTTGCGCCGCCAAACTGGCGATGTCGTCAACGTCGATCGCTTTCAGATTCGCCACGCTGAGGTCGGCGATCATGGCCGTGCTCAGCGCCGCCAGTTGGGCGCCGGCAAACGCCGCCATCTGCGCCGCCGTGAACTGGCTGGCGCTGTCGCTCGGCCTGAGCGCCGCAACCTGTGCCAGCGTCAGCACCGAGATTTGCTGCGGCGTCAGCGCCAGCAGTTGTTCGTCGGTCAGTGCACGCATGACGCTGGGGTTCAGCATGACCAGGTCGTACACTTCAACCGCCGCCAGCGACGCCGGCCGCAGGCGCGCGATGGCCGACGAGTTGAGCGCCGCAAACTGCGCTTCGGTCAGCGCCTGCAGTTGCGCCGTGTTCATCGCCGCCAGCAGGTTGCCGTCCTTGGCCGCCGCATTCAGCAGCGTCGGGCTGATGGCCGCCACGTCGTCCAGATCCAGATACGCTACTTGCGTCGCCGACAGGGTCGCCAGCTGAGCGCTGCCCATCCCAGCGACCTGCTCGACGCTGAGCGCCGCGATCTGGCTGCCTTTGAGCGCCAGCAACTGCTGCGTTTTCAGCGCCGCCACGGCCGATACTTTCAACGCGCCGATGTCTTCCGCCTGCATCGCCCCCACCACCGTCAGGGGCAGCGCGGCCATCTGCACACCGCTCAGGGCCGCCGCCTGTTCCACCGTCAACGCCGCCGCCTGCGCCGTGCTCAGGCCGCTGAAGGCCTTGGTGCTCAGCGCCGCGATCTGCGCCGTGCCCAGCACCGAGATGCCCAGGCCCTTGCCGCCCAGAGCGTTCAACTGCTCGGCGCTCAGGGCGGCGATCGCCGCCACGCTCAGCGACGGCAGCGCGGCCAAGGTGAGCGCACCGACGTTGGCCGGCGGCAGGCTGGCCAGCTGTACGGCCGTCAACGCCTTGACCTGTTCTGCACGCAGCATGGTGAACTGACCGATGCTCAGGCTGTTCAATTGCAAGGTCGACAGCGCGCCGACCTGCGCCGTGCCCAGGCCCGCGATCTGGGTCCCGCTCAGGTTGTACAACACGGTCGGCGACAGCGCGGCGATCTGCCTGACGCTGAACGCGCCGATCTGCTCGGCGCTAAATGCCTTGAGCTGCACGCCGCTGAGGAATTGCATGGCGGTGGTGTTGATCGCGGCAATCTGCGCGCCGCTCAGCAAGTCCACATGCACCGCCGCACCGGCAGTGTTGACGCCCAGCGCGCCGATCTGCGCGGCCGTCAGGGCCGCCACCGCCTGCGTGTTGAGCGCGCCGACATCGGTGTCGAGCGCGATGATGGCGGCCAGCGACAGCGCCGGCACCTGGCGCGCACTCAGCGCCGCCACCTGTTCTTCGATCAGCGCGCCGATCTGCGCCGGGGCCAGCGCGGCGATCTGGTTCGAGGACAGGGTGACGATCTGGCGCGTGGTCAGGTAGGGCAGCTGGTCGGCGTTCAGACGCGCCAGCACGCTGGTCCGCATGGCGGCGATGACCTGGGTGTTCATGGCCGCCAGGCTTACACCGGCCAGGCCGGCAATCCTGGTATCGCTGAGGGCGTCGATCTGGCGGCTGTTGAGCACGGAAATCTGCGCGCCGGTCAGCGCGTTCAGCTGGCCAGCCGTCAGCACCGTCATTTGCGCCGTGCTCAGGCCGACGATGGCGCGCGTCTGCAGCGCCGCCACGTCTTCCGCTTCCAGCCTGGCGATCAGATTCAGCGACAACGAAGCCAGCTGGGCGCTGCTCAGCGCCGCAGCCTGCACCTGGCTGATGGCAACCACCTGCGCATTGGTCAGTCCACCCAGCGCACTGGTGCTGAGCGCGGCGAATTGCGCGCTGCTGAGCACGCCGAACTGGGCGCCGGTGAGGGCGGCCAATTGCGTGGCCGACAGGCCTTTGAGGGTGTTGGTCTTGAGCGCGACGATGTCTTCCAGATCGAACACGCGCACGTCGGCGCTCGGCAGGGCCGCCAGCTGGGCGCTGCTCAACGCCGCCACTTGTACCGAACTCAGCGCATGTGCCTGGCGCGTGCGCAGGCCGGTCAAGGCGTCGATGCTCAGCGCGGCGATTTGCGCCGTGCTCAGAGCCCAGATGGCGCTCTCGCCGCTGCCCTCGGGATCGTTGCCGAGCACGCCCAGCTGGGCGGCGCTCAGCGCGGCGATCACGGCCGGTTTCAGCGCCACCAGGTTGTCGGTGTTGATGGCGCCGATTTCGCGCAGCGACAGGCCGGCCACTTGCGTCGAACTCAGCGACGCGATCTGGGTCGAACGCAGATTGAACATCTGGTTGGTAGTCAGCGCATTGAGCTGATTGGCGCTCAGTGCGCCGATCTGGCGCGTGGTGAACGCCGCCACCTGATCGGTGGTGAGCGCGGCCAGCAGGCGATTGCTCAGGCCGGCGATAACGCCGGTGTTGAGCACCGCGATATCGTTCAGCTCCAGCCCTTGCAGGCCGTCCGCACTGAGCGCGGAGAATTGGGTCGCCGTCAGCGAGGAAATTTGTGCGCTGGTGAGCGCCGTCACCTGGTCGGCGCTGAGCAGCGCCGCCTGGCGCGCGCTCAGCGCACTGAGCGTGGCCGTGCGCAGCACCGCCAGGTCGGCCGTTTCCAGCGCGACGATGTCTTCGTTGGCCAACGCGCTCAATTGCAGGCTGCTCATGACCGCCGCCTGCGCCGTGCTCAGCGCGGCGATCTGCTCGATGTTGAGGGCCGCGATGGCGCGCGCGTCCAGCACGCTGAACTGGGTGGTGGTGAGCGTGCCGAACAGGTTGCCGGCCGGGTCGCCGCCCAGCGCCGCCAGCTGTGCCGCGCTCATCGCCACCAGCATGGCCGTGCTCAGCGCGCGCATGCCGCTGCTGCCGATCGCCGCGATGTCGTCCGGCGCCAGGCCCGGCAGGCTGCGCGTGGTGAGGCCGGCGATTTGCCGGCTGTTCAGCAGCGCCACTTGTTCCGGGCTCAGGGCTCCGACCTGCTGGCTGCTGAAGACGGCGAATTGCTGCGAACTCAGGCTGGTGAGCTGCTCCGGCGTCAGGCCGGACATCAGGTCCGGCGAGAGCGCGGCCAGCACGGCCGGCCCCAACGCCGCCAGGCTGTCGCTGGCCAGGCCGGCCGCCGCGTCACCCGGCAGGGCGGCGATCTGGCGGCTGCTGAGGGCGGCGAACTGCGCCGGTGTCATGGCCAGCAATTGGTCGCTGTTCAGCACCGCGATTTGCTGCGTGCTGAGGCCGACGATGGCGTCGGTGCGCAAGGCGGCGAAGTCGACCGCCTCCATCGCCGCCACTGCTTCCAACAGCAGCGCGCGCACCTGGGCGCTGTTCAGCGCGGCCACCTGGCGCGTGCTCAGCGCCACCACCGCGTCGAGGGTCAGGCCGGTCAGGGTTTGCGGGCGCAGCGCGGCGATTTGCTGCGTGCTCAGCGCTTGCACATCGACGTCCAGCGCATTCAGTTGGGCCGAGCTGAGCACGGCGATGGCGCTGGTGTTCAGGGCGCCCACCCCGGCGCTGTTGAGGGCAGCCACGGCGTCCAGGCTCAGGCCGGCAACCTGGCGCGAACCGAGGGCGCCGATCTGCTGCGAACGCAGGTTGGCGATCTGCTCGGAAGTCAATGCATTCAACTGCCCCACGCTGAGCACGCTCATCTGGGACGACGCCAGGCCGACCAATTGCTGCGTGCCCATTACGATCAGCGTGTCGGTGGCGATGGCGGCAATGGTGGCGGTGGACAGCGCGCCGAGGTCGTTGCTCTCCATGCCCAGCAGGGCCGGATAGTTGAGCGCGGCGAACTGTTTGGCGCTCAGCACGCTGGCCTGGCGCGTGCTCAGCGCGGCCACCTGGTCCGCCTCCAGCAGCGCCATTTGCGCGGTGCTCAGGCTGGCGATGACGCCGGTGCTGAGCGCGCCGAAATCGGCCGCTTCCAGCGCCGGGATCAGCTTGAGGGACAAGGCGCTGGTCTGGCTGCTGCTCAGGGCGGCGGCCTGGGCCGTGGTCAGGGCAACGATCTGGTCGGTGGTGATGCCGATCAGGGTGCTGGTGCGCAGCGCCGCGATCTGCGCGGTGGTCAGCACGCGGAACAGGCTGGCGTCATTGCCGAGCACCGACAGCTGGGACGAGCTGAGCGCGGCGATGGCGTTGGTGCCGAGCGCGCGCAGGGCGCCGCTGCCCAGCGCGGCGGCGCCGTTGCTGCCGAGGGCGGCCGCTTGCAGCGCGCCCAGGCCAATGATTTGCCGCGTGCTCAACGAGGCGATCTGTGCGGTGGTGAAGGCGCCGATCTGGGCGCTGCTCATCACCGCCAAGTGGCGCGAGCCGAGCCCGGCCAGCTGCGCCGTGCTCAACGCCCACAGCAGTTGCGGATTCAGCAGCGGCACCGCGCTGGTGGTCAGCGACGCCAGGTCGGCGCTCGACAGGCCGGCCAGGGTGTCGCTGTTCAGGGCTGCCAGCTGGCGGCTGTTGAGCACGGAGAATTGGGTGGTGCTGAACGCGGCCAGCTGGGCGCTGGTCAGCGCCGCCATCTGCTGCGTCGACAGGGCGGCGATGGCCTGGGTCTTGAGCACGGTGATGTCGCGACCCGGCAGCGCCTGCAACGCGGCGGTCGACAAGGCGCGCACCTGGGCGCTGTCGAGCGCGGCGGCCTGGCGCGTGGTCAGCCAGGCGCTCTGGTCGCCGCTCAGCGCCGCCAGTGCGGCGGTGCGCAGGGCGGCAATCTGGTTGGTGGTCAGGCTGGCGATGGCGCTGAAGTCGGCGCCGCCCAGGGTGCTGATCTGCGCCGTGCTGAGCGCGGCGATCGCGCTGGTGTTCAGGAACGGCAAATCGCCGGCGTCGAGCGCCAGGATATCGTCGCTGGACAGGCCGGCCAGCTGGCGCGCGCCCAGCACGTTGAGCTGGGCCGTGCGCAGGTTGGTGATCTGGTCTTCCGTCAGGCCGGCGAACTGGGCGCTGCTCATGGCCACGATCTGCTGCGTGGTCAGCGCGCGGATCTGGTCTTTGTCCCATTGCGACAGGATGGCCGTGCCCAGCTGCGCGATGACGCTGGTGCTGAAGGCGGCGATGTCGGCGGTCGGCAGCAGGATCACGGCGTCGCTGTTCAGGGCCGCCACCTGGCGCGTGCTGAGCGCGGAAATCTGTGCGCTGGTCAGGCCGGCCAACTGGTCGGCGCTGAGCGCGGCCAGCTGGCGCGTGGACAGGCCGGCCAGGGTGGCGGTCTTCATGGCGCCCAGGTCTTCGGCTTCCAGCACGGCGAAGTTGTCGGAACCGATGGCGGCCAGTTGTTGCGCGCTCAGCGCGGCGGCCTGGCGCGTGGTCAGGGCCACGGCCTGGCTGGCGCTCAGCGCGCCGATCTGTTTGGTGGCCAGGGCGGCGATGGTCTGCGTGCTCAGCGCGGCAAAGCCGTCGTCGCTGATGGCCTGGATGTCGGCGGTGGAGAAGGCGGAGATCTGGCGGCTGCCAAGCGCGGCAAACTGCTGGGTCAGCATGATGCCGATGTCGGCCACGTCCAGCGCCGCGATATTGGCGCTGCTCAGGGCGGCGATGTCGGCCGTTTCAAAAGCGGTGATGAAGCCTGGCGCCAGGCTGGTGAAGGCCTTGGTGCCGAGCGCGGCCACCTGGGCCGTGGTCAGCGCGCCGATCTGGTCTTCGGTCAGCGCGCCCATCAGCGCCGGCGAGGCGGCGCCGGCGGCGTTCAGTACGGCGGGCTTGAGCGCGGCCACGTCCTGCGTGGTCATGGCCGTCATGTTGAGCGGCGCCAGCGCGGCCAGTTGCAGGCTGGTGAACACCGCCACCTGCGTCGGCCGCAGCGCGATCACCTGCGCTTCGGTCAGGTCCATGATATCGGCGGCGGTCCACTTGGCGATCTCCTGCACCGACAGGTTGGCGATTGCTTGGGTGCTTAATCCGATCGGCCCGCTCATAGAAGTTCCTCTTTTGCTAAGACTTTTCACTATAGCAGACATTGCCTAAATTTCCACAAGGCAATAGCTAATTTTTTGCCTGCAAGCCACAAAAAAATGCCGCGAAATCAACGACTTCACGGCATTTTTAAGTCAACGGCAAGGACGGGAACTCAGGACTTGGCTTCGCCGCCCAGTGCTTCCACCACGTCGGCCATCAGCTTGGACAGTTCGCCCGTCATCAGCATGAAGTCGCCGTCGAAACGCTCGTCGTCGTTGCGCACGCTCGACTCGTTTTCGCTCAGCACGTCCAGCGGCTTGATACCCTTGATCGCCAGCGATTCGGTCAGCACGAACGACACTTTGCTGTCCCAGGTCATGGCCAGGCGGGTGCACTGCTTGCCGGCGGCGATGTGGCGGCGCACTTCTTCCGGGTCGAGCGAGTGCTTGACGTAGCGCACGGCGGCCTTGCTCTCGCCAGTGGCGCGCAGTTCGGTATCCATGTCGACCGTGAAGCCGGCCGGCGCTTCATCGGTCTGCAGCCATTCGGTCATCACGCCCACCGGCGAGCGCTGCACGCGCAGGCTTTCCAGCGGCATGCGGTCGACCGCCTTCAGCAGCAGCTTGATGACTTCGTCGGCCTTGGCCGGGCTGGCGGCGTCCACCACCAGCCAGCCGTTGACCGGGTCGATCCAGGTCCAGACGTTGCCGCGGATCGAGAAGGCGCGCGGCAGCAGCTCGTCGGCCACGCGTTCCTTGAGTTCCTTCATGGCTTTCTTGCCCGGCGCGAAGCCCTGGGCTTCTTCCATTTCGGCGGCGCGCGCCTTGGCGACCTGGTTGATGACGGTGGCCGGCAGCAGCTTTTTCTCGGTGCCGAGCAAGATCAACATTTGCTTATTGACCACGTGAACCAGGCCGCCGTTCGGACGCGGCTTGTCCCAGCCCTGGCGCAGCAACTCATTGCTGCTGGCCGGGGCGAAGGCGTTCGACGCCAGCGCTGCTTCCAGTTGTTCGGGGGTGTAGGCCCAAGGGGCCGGCAGACGGTAAATCTGTAGATTCTTGAACCACATAAAGTTGACAGGCCTTGTTTCAAAAGTAATGGCAAAAGGAGCGCCATTTTACACGCTTATCAAGGCGCAACCAGCGGGATCGTCACGTCGAAACGCGCGCCCTGGCCCACCGCACTGGTGAGCTCGACGGTGCCGCCGAGAATTTGGTACACAATGTTGTGGGCAATATGCAAGCCCAGCCCGCTGCCGCCCTGTCCCAGCCGGGTGGTGTAGAACGGTTCGAACACATGGCTGTGCAGCTCGGGCGCGATGCCCTTGCCGTGGTCGGACACGGCAATCGTCACCCTGTCGGCGCCGGCCATCCTGGCGTTCAGCGTGATCACGCCGCCGTCGTCGCCGAGCCCATGACGGGCGGCGTTCTCGATCAGGTTGGTGATCACCTGCCCCAGCGGCCCCGGAAAACTGTCGAGCTGCAAGGCCTGCGGCAGGTCCAGCACCACCTGGCAGTTGGCGCGCTTGAGCATGGGCTGCAAGGTCATCTGCGTTTCGTGCACCACCTGGTGCAGCAGGAAGCGGCGCCGCTGCGAACTGGCGCGGTCGGCCGCCACCTGCTTGAAGCTGGTCATCAGCTCGGCGGCGCGCTGCAGGTTGCGCGTGGCCAGGTCGGCGCCCACTTCCACCGATTGCAGGTACTCGTCCAGCACCGAGCGCTTCAGGCCGTCCTGCATCTTGCCGCGGAATACGCGCAGGTCGTCGCTCAGAGTGCTGACCGCCATCAGGCCGTTGCCCACCGGCGTGTTCAATTCGTGCGAGACGCCGGCCACCAGCGAGCCCAGCGCCGCCATCTTTTCCGCCTTGACGATCTCGGCCTGGGTGTTCTTGACGATGTCGCGGATGGCGTGCAGCAGGCGGCCGGCCTCGCCGCGCGCGTCGGCGCGGATCTGCTGGTTCCAGTTGCCGCCGGCCACGCTCTGGGTGATCTTCAGCGCATCGAGTATCGGATCGGCGATGCTGCGCCGCACGGTGTTGAAGATCAGTACGAACACGCCGACGATCAGCACAAACACCAGGCCCAGCGACCACGCCATGGTCTGCACCCGATCCAGCGCCGCGCGTTCGTCGTCGGCATTGCGCTGGCGCGCCAGCGCCACCACCTGCTCGATCACCTGGCGCTGCCTTTCATAGATCGGCCCGAGCCGGGCCAGCGCGCGCCGTGCCCGCACTTCCTCGCCGGCCTGCAGGGCCGGTGCCAGCTCGTCGAAGGCGGTGGCGTAGAAGGACTGCGCCAGCGCATGCGACTGGCGCAGGAATTTTTCCTCCAGCTCACCGGTCAGCCCCTGGTCCTGCCAGTAGCGATAGCGCTGCTCGTACAGTTGGCGCGCCGCCTGCAGGCGCTGCAGCAGCGGTCGCGCGTGTTCGCCGTCGGCCTCCGACAACTGCAGCGCCAGCAGATAGGATTCCACCAGATAGGCCGGCGGCGGCAGGATGTCGGCCACCAGGTCCTGTCCCTGCATGATGCGATCGTAGATGGGGCCGTTGACGCGGATCTCGGCCAGCGTGCGGTACACAATCATCGCGCACAGGGCGAAGCAGGCGAGCGACACCACAAGCAACAGGCGGAAGCGCTGTTGGATACTGAGATGCTCCAGCATAGGGGACTCCCGGCGAAAAGATGCTTGCGCCAATATACAACGGTTTCAGGCGAATAAATCCCCTTGCACCGGTATCCGCACAGCAAGTGTTGCGCCGGGGGTCTCGAGCGTGCTGGCGCGCACGCCGAGCAGGCGCAGCTTGCGCTGCAGCGGCACCCGTTTCAGGCATACGCGCGCCGCCTGCAGGATGGCGGCCGCGTCCGCCACGGGCGCCGGCAGGGTGAGGTTGCGGCTGACGATCTGGAAATCATCGTAGCGCAGCTTGATGCTGATGGTGCGGCTGACGTAGTCCTTGCGCTTGAGGTCGTCCGCCAGGCGTTCGCACAGCGTGGTCAGGATGGTGGATAAGGTGGCGCGGTCCTGGCGCGCGTGCAGGTCGCGCTCGAAGGTGGTTTCGCGCGAGATCGACTTGCTTTCGCGGCTGCTGGACAGCGCGCGCTCGTCGACGCCGTGCGCCACCCGCGCCAGCCAGCTGGCGTAGTGCGCGCCGAAATAATCCTGCAACAGGCCCTGGTCGGCCTGCGCCAGCTGGCCGACGGTGTCGATGCCGAGCGCCGCCAGCTTGGCCGTGGCCTTGGGGCCGATGCCGTTGACCTTGCGCACATTGAGCGGCCAGATGCGCGCGGGAATCTCGTCGAAACCGAGCAGCGTCAGGCCGTTGGGTTTTTCCAGGTCGGAGCAGATTTTCGACAGCAGCTTGTTGGGCGTGACGCCGATCGAACAACTGAGGCCGGTGGCGTCGTACACGGCCTGCTTGATGCGCGCCGCCAGTGCGCGCGTTTCGCCGGGCACCTCGGTCAGGTCGATAAAGATTTCGTCGATGCCACGGTCTTCGATATCGGGCGCGATGGCGGCCACGGCTTCCTTGAACAGGCGCGAGTAATGGCGGTAGGCGTCGAAGTTGGCCGGCAGCAGGATGGCGTCGGGCGCCAGCTTGGCCGCCTTCATCATGCCCATGGCCGAGCCGACGCCAAAGGCACGCGCCTCGTAGGTAGCGGTGGTGATGACGCCCCGGCCGACATAGTCGCGCAGGCGCTTGAACACCAGCGCGCCGTCGGCGCCCTGCTCGGGGGCGTTGCCGCGGCCGCCGATCACCACCGGCTGGCCGCGCAGCTGCGGGTAGCTCAGTAGTTCAACCGACGCGAAAAACGCGTCCATGTCGAGGTGGGCGATACGACGCTCTGCTTCAGCCATGGTGAGGGAATAATACTGTGAATAAACACAGTATCCACCGAAATCCGCCACCGCGCAAGTTGTCAGTGCTACACTAAAACGATGAGCAAACGTCTAAAACGTCTAACCACCGTTTTGTTGGCTGCATGGCTGCCGCTCGCAGGGGCTGACGCGCACGCCGGCCCCTGCCCGCCGGTCATCGTCGGCGTCAGCGACCTCGGCTATTCCTCCTACCTCGACGGCGCTGTCATCCGCGGCATCAATATCGATATGTTTGAGCAAATGGAAAAGCGCAGCGGCTGCAAGCTCACGCCGCGCTGGTATCCGCGCACCCGCATGTATGCACAATTTCTCAGCGGTGAGCTGGAGATGACGGGCGGTGCGCTGCGCACGCCCGAGCGCGATCTGCAAGGCACCTGGCTGCCGTACACCTACACCCAATTCGAACTGCTGCTGGTCAACCAGGAGGCCGGCAAATTCCGCAGCCTGGCCGAGTTCGTCGACCACAGCAAGGCACGCCTGAATATCAACCGTGGCATGTTCTACGCGCCGGACACCCAGGCGCAGCTGGACCGCCTGCAAAAGCTGGGGCGGCTTGAATACGTGAACGACTTCGACGTGGTGTTCCGTAAGATCCAGGCCGGCCGCGCGGAAGGCACGTTGGCGCCGGCCAGCATCCATTTGCTGAACCAGCGCCGCTTCGGCTTGCTGGGCAAGATGACCGGCGTTACCGTCACCGACATGCCGCGCGCGATGGTGGGCCTGTATGTGTCGAAGAAAGTGCCGCCCGAAGTGCAGCAGCGCTACGCCGATGCGCTGCGTTCCATCATCGCCGATGGCAGCTTGCTGCGACTCTACGAAAAATACCTGGGCGCGGTCAGCGCCAACCGCCTGTACCACGACGGCACGCGCGCGATACTCGACGCCCTGCCGCAGCAGCAGTCCGAGCGCTAGCTGCGGCGCACGGCGCCGACCACCAGCAGCGCACCGGCCAGCAGGCTGGCGGCGATCAGGTACATGCCGCTGGCCGTGCTGCTGGTGGCATCGCGGATCGCACCCACCAGATACGGCGCCACGAAGCCGGCCAGGTTGCCGATCGAGTTGATCATGGCAATGCCGGCCGCCGCCGCCGCGCCGCCCAGCAGCGCCGTGGGCAGGCTCCAGAACACCGGGAAGGTGCTGAGGATGCCGGCCGTGGCCAGGCTCAGCGCGGCCAGCGCGATCACGGTGTTGTCGCTGTAGAGCGTGGCGGCGACCAGGCCCAGCGCGCCAGCCAGCGCGGCGATGGCCGTGTGCCAGCGGCGCTCGCCGCTGCGGTCCGAGTGGCGCGCCACCAGCACCATGGTCACCGCCGCCACACCGTACGGCACGGCCGACAGCAGGCCGATGTCGAGCACATCCTTCACGCCGCTGTTCTTGATCAACTGCGGCAGCCAGAAGCTCACGCCGTACAAGCCCATCACGCACAGGAAGTAGACCAGCGCCAGCAGCCACACCCTGCCGCTGCGGAACAACTGCGCCAGCGGCATGTGCTGGCGCGACTGGCCGTCGGCGGCGATTTCGCGCTCCAGCGTTTGCTTGTCCGCCTCGCTGAGCCAGGACGCGGCGCGGATGCCGTCGTCGAGATAGAACAAGGTGCAGACACCGAGCAGCACCGACGGCAGGCCTTCGAGCAGGAGCAGCCACTGCCAGCCGCGCCAGCCGTTCGCACCGTCGAAGGTTTGCATGATCCAGCCCGACAGCGGACCGCCCACCACGCCGGCCACCGCCACCCCGCTCATGAACCAGGCCACCATGCGCGCGCGGCGGTGGGCCGGATACCAGTAGGTCAGGTACAGGATGATGCCGGGGAAGAAACCGGCTTCGGCCGCGCCCAGCAAGAACCGCAGCACGTAGAAGCTGGCCACGCTGTTGGTGAACATCAGTGCCGACGAGAGCAAGCCCCAGCTGATCATGATGCGGGCGATCCACAGGCGCGCACCGGCGCGCGTCATCAGCAGGTTGGAGGGCACCTCGAAGATGAAGTAGCCGATGAAGAAGATGCCGGCGCCGGCGCCGTAGACGGCGTCGCTGAAATGCAGATCGGCCTGCATCTGCAACTTGGCGAAGCCGACGTTGACCCGGTCCAGGTAGGCCGCCACGAAGCACAGGAACAGGAAGGGCATCAGCCGCCAGCTGACGCGTTTGTACAAAGAATCAAGATTGTCGTTCATGGATGGGATAGTGACACCGTCTGCCGCCCGGCAAAACAATTTTCTAAAATTTTTGGAAAACCACTTGCGGAACCGAATCAGGCTCCTATAGAATACGGCCTCGTTCAGCAGTTGTAGCAGTTAAATGAGACAACGCTGATAAGTTTTCTGGGTGCTTAGCTCAGTTGGTAGAGCGGCGCCCTTACAAGGCGTAGGTCGGGAGTTCGAGCCTCTCAGCACCCACCAGCGAACTTATAAAAACGAATGGAGTGGTAGTTCAGTTGGTTAGAATACCGGCCTGTCACGCCGGGGGTCGCGGGTTCGAGTCCCGTCCACTCCGCCAATATTCCGAAGGGCCCGATGTTCGCATCGGGCCCTTTTCATTTGCGCCTCAGAATCTCGATCTAAGCTGATTGGCAATGAAAAATTCCTATCTTCACTTTCGTCTCCGGCTGGCACGGCACGCGCTGCTGCAATTTGTTTCCAGCCTGAAGAGTTCACTTGAATACATCCTGCTGGGATTCGGCCCGGTCTTGTTCGGGCTGCTGGCGGTGATCGCCTTGCCCGGCCTGTTCGCCGCCACCCGGCCGTGGCCGGAGGCACTGGGCCTGGTCGCTGGCCAGGTCTTGCTCGGCAGCGCGCCGGTGTGGCTGCTGCGCAAACGCTTGCTGCCGGCGGCCGTCCTGCAATGGAGCTATCCGCTGCCGATCGGCGCGCGCAGGATGTGGGGCGCCGATGCCGCAGTGGCCGCCATGATCGTCGGCCCCTTGAGCGGCGCCTATGCCATCTCGACCGCGATCTGGCTGTATCAATGGCCCGACTGGCTGCGGCCGGTCGCCCCGCAAGCACTGTTGCTGACGCTGGCCTCGCTGCTGCTGTCGTGGCTGCTCTCGACCTGGACCCTGGCGCATCGCAACCGCCGGCCCGCCGCCGGCAAACCGCCGCGCGCCCGCCGCGCACCGAGCGCCTACGCGCCCCGCACCAACGCTGCGACCGCCGCCCTGCCCACCTATGCCTATTACTGGCAGCAGCTGTTCTGGCTGCCATTCTGGCGTGCCGACAACGTGGTCGGCATCCAGCAAACCCTGCTGCTGGCCGGCGCCCTGCTCAGCATCGGCGTCTGGCTCTGGCATCCTGCCATCGTGCCGCCGGCGCTGTGGGGTGCCTGCGCCGCGCTGATGTCCATGCTGCTGACCGATCGCGGCGACAAGGCCGTGGCCGAACAAATCGCCCTGCTGCGACCCGTAGCCGCCAACTGGCCGCTGCACACCGAGCGCTTGTACCGCCTGGCCATGCTGTTCACGCTGCTGCCGGCGCTGTCCGTGCTGGCCTGCTTCGCCGCGCTGACGCTGGGACGCCCGGCCGACGGCTACAGCCACACCGTGGCCGTGGTCTGGCTGGTCTTCTCCGCCCTTGTCCACGTCGCCATCGTCGCGCTGCGCCGCCTCAGCGTGCGCGGCCGCGTCGGCCTGGTGATCGGCGCCATCCTCATCCTGACCGCCATTGGAAGCGAACTATGGAATTAAGCATCGAACAGCTCACCTTCGAATACGCCAGCCGCCCGCTGTTCAGCCGGTTCAACCTGCGCCTGGGCCCCGGCATCACCTGGCTGCGCGGCGAAAACGGCGCCGGCAAGACCACCTTGCTGAAACTGGCGTGCGGCGCCCTCGCGCCCCACGGCGGCAAGATCTGGCTGGACGACATCGAACTCCACGAACAGCCGCTGGTGTACCGCCTGCACTGCTACTACTGCGGCGGCGACACGCCGCAACTGCCGTGGCTGACGGTGCGCGAAGTGCTGGACCTGCACGTCGCCCTCTACGCCGGCATGGACGCGGAGCTGCTCAATACCCAGCTGTCCGCCTTCCACCTGCTGCCGACGCTGGACCAGCCCGTCACCACGCTATCGCTGGGCCAGCACAAGAAAATGCAGCTGTCGCTGGCGCTGTCCCTGCCGGTGCGGCTGCTGCTGATCGACGAACCGTTCAACGGCCTCGATGTGGACGCGGTGGCCTATCTGCGTCAGCAGCTGGCCGCGCCGCAACGCCTGGCACGCCAAGGCATCGTGCTGACCAGCCACCTCGAACCGGCCCTGCCACTCGTTAACACCGTGCAACTGTGAACTCTTAGCAACAAACGCGGCGCATCGGGGCATCACGCGGGCAAAACCGGCGACAATGAGAGACACGCACTTTTTCCCGCCCTGGAGTTCCCTTGATTTTCGGTTTCCTCAAATCGCCCGAGCTGTCGCCGCGTTTGCTGCGGCTGAAAGAATCGGCCCTGTTCTCCTCGCTCACGCCGCTCGAACTGAAGATCGTCGACGGCCTGATGCACGAACGCCGCTACCTGGCTGACGAAATCATCTTTGACGAAGGCGAGGAAGGCCAGGCCCTGTACCTGGTCATGTCGGGCCGCGTCATCATCAGCCGCCAGTTCGGCGCCGGGCGCGAAGTGGTGGCCGAGCTGTCGGGCGGCGCCTTCTTCGGCGACCTGGCGCTGCTGGACGACTCGCCGCGCAACGCGCAAACGCGGGCGCTGGACAACTGCGAACTGGCGGTGTTCTTCCGCGCCGACTTCATGGGCCTGATGGAAACCGATCCCGTCATCGGCTACAAGATCTCGCTGGCCCTGGCGCGCCACATCGGCCGCCGCCTGCGCGACTGGATGACCGGCAAGCCGCAGATCGAAGCGCTATGAACCTGCTGCCGAGCCAACAACGCGGCGGACCCGTGGTGTGGAGCGGCATCATCGCCGCCACCTGCGTGCTGCTGTTCCTGCTGCAGCAGATGCTGTTCCTGGCCATCCCCTTCCTGCTCGGCATCGTGCTGTACTACATCCTGCAACCGCCGACCCAGCGGCTGATCCGCATGGGCTTCAGCCAGAACAGCGCCACGCTGATGGTGGGCGCCGTGTTCCTGCTGCTGGTGACGCTGGCCATCCTGACGGCGGTGCTGTGGAATTCCTCGGCGCCCAGCACCTCGTGGCAGGACCTGCTGGGCACCTACCTGAAAGGCGGCCTGGACTTCGTGCGCCATACGCTGCGCACGCTGGAGCAGCAGTTCCCCATCCTGCAGCAAGTGCAGCTGGCCGAAACGGTGGACCAGCGCATGGCCGCCTTCACCAGCGACTTCGTGCAATCGCACCTGACCGAGATCCTGGTCTCGACGGCGGCCTGGTTGCCGTCGCTGCTGCTGGCGCCGTTCCTGACCTTCTTCTTTTTGCGCGACGGCCTGCGCTTCAAAAAATTCCTGGCGCGTGCCGTGCCCAACGCCTTCTTCGAACGCACGCTGTGCCTGCTGCATGAAGTCGACCAGACCGCGCACCGCTATTTCCAGGGCCTGATCCGGCTGACCCTGCTCGACACGGCGGTGCTGGCCTTCGGCCTGTGGGTGATCGGCGTCTCTTCGCCGCTGGTACTGGGGCTGATTGCGGCGGTGCTGGCCTGGGTGCCGTATGTGGGCTCGATCGTCGGCTGCGTGCTGGTGGTGATGGTGGCCTCGACCGACGCACCGTCGGACCCGGCGGTGGCCTACCTGGCGATCAGCGTCTTCATCTGGGTGCGCCTGCTGGACGACTTCGTCTTCATGCCGCTGACCTTGGGGCGCAGCCTGCACATCCACCCGCTGATCACGGTGCTGATGATCTTCATCGGCGGCTCGGTGGCCGGGGTGGCCGGCCTGATGCTGGTGCTGCCGTTGCTGGGCGTGGTGATGGTGATCGGCGAAACCCTGGGCCGCCTGATCACCGACCCGCGCCTGCGCGCGCGCCACCGCAACGCCATGGCCCTGCGCACCCGGCAAGCCAGCTACGACCTCGCTTCCTAACTTGGAAAGTCGTGCATCGCTGCCTTGTATTTGCGGTGTTTGCCCCGTTTACCCCGTTTACCCCGTTTACCCCGTCGCTTCGCATTGTTGTGCGGGGCGGCCTTTCCTGCGGCGAACATGTAGGCTACCGCTGTTTCTTGCAGCGCGCGGCAGGTCGCTGCGAGCACCCATTGCTCGACGCCGGGAAAACGCAGCCAGATGGCTTTCCACGCATTGCGGTTGCCACTGCCAAAGAGGTTCGCGAATCCTGATGGCGACATGCCGCATCCATCGCAGTTGATTTCATTCCCACGCACCATGGCGAAATAGGGCTTGCGGTCGAAGCACGCGCGCAGCCTCGTTCCTTCTGGCAGGAAAAGCTGCTTCCATTGATATCCCGTTTCGGCAGCGGCCGTAGCTGCGGCCACCGGTTGCACTGTGGCGGGCTTCATGTAGGCGCGGATCGCGTCGCAGACGTAGGGTTCCAGATCGAGGCCCGAGCAAGGGCTGCCGGTGAAGGCGACCAATTCATCGATGAGCTCCGACGGAACGCGGAGCGGGAATTCGAGCTTGAGCATGAGGGGTCTCCGAAAAGGCGTTTTTACTAAAAACTGCTAACTCATACTAATGAGTACTGCAGTGCTCTATTCCTTACTAAAATGGCCGTCCCGGAATACTAAAAAACGCTACAAAATACTAAAAAATGCTAACCGCGCGGCCTATAAAATTTAGAGCGTTTTAGCAGCGAATAGTTCAAGAAATAGCGCCTCCTAGAGTGAAATAGTGGCAAATATCGATGAGTAGTACGGATTAGGCATTTTTAGTAAAACCCGAAAAGAGCCCCCTCTCTGCATCCCCGCCTCCTCAATAAAACATCGATTTTTACGGGTTGTGATGTGATCGGCGCCGTCGCAGCGGCCGGCCTACTGGTGTATCTATTGGCGGCCCTGCTGAAAGCGGATTTCCGCCACCATGCGCTTGGCGAGAGCAAGCGAGAGCAAGCGAGAGCAAGTAAGTCATTTCGGAATTTCAGAAAATATAGGTCGTCAATAAAGCATTTCGAGGATTTTTCTGATTTCACGAAATTTTTAATCAAAAAAAGCCCCGAGGCTGCTACCAGCGTCGGGGCTTTGGGACACGGGCTTGGCTTACGCGGTCATCGCCTGCTTGTCTGCCGACTCGGCGACGACTTCGTCGTCGTCCGAGCGGATCAGGTGGTCGAAGGCCGACAGCGCTGCTTTTGCACCTTCGCCGGTGGCGATGATGATCTGCTTGTACGGCACCGTGGTGACGTCGCCGGCGGCGAACACGCCCGGCAGCGAGGTCTGGCCACGGGCATCGACTTCAATCTCGCCATGACGCGACAAGGCCACCGTGCCTTTCAGCCACTCGGTGTTCGGCACCAGGCCGATCTGCACGAACACGCCTTCCAGTTCCACCTTGTGCGAGACGCTGGTATTGCGGTCGGTGTAGCTCAGGCCGTTGACGATCTTGCCGTCGCCGTGGATCTCGGTGGTTTGCGCCGAGGTAATCACGGTCACGTTCGGCAGGCTGTTCAGCTTGCGTTGCAGCACCGCATCGGCGCGCAGTTCCGCGCCGAACTCGATCAGGGTCACGTGCTTGACCAGGCCGGCCAGGTCGATCGCCGCTTCCACGCCCGAGTTGCCGCCGCCGATCACCGACACGCGCTTGCCCTTGAACAGCGGGCCGTCGCAGTGCGGGCAGTAGGCCACACCGTGGTTGCGGTATTCCTTCTCGCCCGGCACGTTGATCTCGCGCCAGCGGGCGCCGGTCGCCAGGATCACCGACTTGGCTTTCAGCACGGCGCCGGAGGCGGTCTGCACTTCGATCTGCTGGCCAACCCGCACCAGCTTGCTGGCGCGCTGGGTGTTCATGATGTCGACGTCGTATTCCTTGACGTGCTGTTCCAGTGCCACCGCGAATTTCGGACCATCGGTCTCCTTCACCGAAATGAAGTTCTCGATCGCCAGGGTGTCGAGCACCTGGCCGCCGAAACGCTCGGCCAGCACGCCGGTGCGGATGCCTTTGCGGGCGGCATACACGGCCGCCGCCGCGCCGGCCGGGCCACCGCCGACCACCAGCACGTCGAACACGTCTTTCTTGCTCAGCTCGGCCGCCTGGCGCACGCTGGCGTTGGTGTCGAGCTTGGCGAGGATTTCCTCGACCGAGGTGCGGCCCTGGCCGAAGTGCTGGCCGTTCATGAACATCATCGGCACGGCCAGGATCTGGCGTTCTTCCACTTCCTTCACGAACAGGCCGCCGTCGATGGTGGTGACCTTGATGCGTGGGTTAATCACCGACATGGCGTTCAGCGCCTGCACCACATCCGGGCAATTGTGGCAGGTCAGCGACATGAAGGTTTCGAATTCGTAATCGCCATCCAGGTTACGGATTTGCTCGATCACGGCTGCGTCGAATTTGATGGTGTGGCCGCCCACTTGCAGCAACGCCAGCACCAGCGAGGTGAACTCGTGGCCCATCGGGATGGCGGCGAAACGCACGCCGATCTCGCTGCCGGCCCGGTTGATGCTGAACGACGGCGTACGCACGCCTGCCTCGATGCGTTCCACCAGCGTGATCTTGTCGCTCAACTCGGCAATTTCGAGGAGCAGTTGTTTCATCTCGCTGGCTTTGGCGCTGTCGTCGAGCGAAGCGACCAGTTCGAGTGGGTGCAGCACTTTTTCCAGGTAGGCTTTCAACTGGGTTTTCAGGGTTGCGTCCAACATGATGGTATTCCTTTACAAATATTTAGGCGTATGCCGGGCCGGACGCCCGGTCCGGCATCGCGGTAACTACTTGTTTGCTGCAGTCTGGTTCAAGACTTGCTTCTAAACTTAGATCTTGCCGACCAGGTCCAGCGAAGGGGTCAGGGTCGCTGCGCCTTCGGTCCATTTGGCCGGGCACACCTGGCCTGGGTGCTCGGCAACGTATTTCGCTGCTTTCACTTTGCGCAGCAGTTCCGATGCGTCGCGGCCGATGCCGTTGTCATGCACTTCCAGCACTTTGATGAAACCTTCTGGATTGATCACGAAGGTGCCGCGCAGTGCCAGGCCTTCTTCTTCGATCATGACTTCGAAATTACGCGACAGTTTGCCGGTTGGGTCGCCGATCAGTGGGTAGTTCACTTTCTTGATCGCGTCCGAGGTGTCGTGCCATGCTTTGTGCGCGAAGTGGGTATCGGTCGACACGCCGTAGACTTCGACGCCGAGTTTGGCGAATTCAGGTTGGAAATCGGCCAGATCTTCGAGTTCGGTTGGGCACACGAAAGTGAAGTCGGCTGGGTAGAACATCAGAACAGACCACTTGCCTTTCAGGGATACGTCGCTGACGTCGATGAATTTACCGGCGTGGTATGCAGTTGCCTGGAACGGCTTGATTTGGGTATTGATCAGGGACATTGTAGTTTCCTCGTTGGGTTGTGAATCATTGAGACGCCAGTTTAAGGGCTTTTGCGCTATTTGCAAAATTGATTGTTCCAATAGTTTCGATTGGATTTAGCTATGATGACACGGATCGGCATAGATCGCGCCTAACGGCCGCGCAGGAAGACGTCGAATTCGGCGGCGGGCATGGGTTTGGCGAACAGGTAGCCCTGGCCGTAGTCGCAGCCGGCGGCGGCCAGCAGGTCGCGTTGCTCGGGCGTTTCGACGCCCTCGGCGATCACTTTCAGCTCCAGCTTGTGGGCCATGACGATGATCGCTTCCGACAGCGCCATGTCGCTGGAGTCGGGCGCCAGGTTGCGGGTGAAGGAGCGGTCGATCTTCAGGTAGTCGATGTCGAATTTCTTCAGGTAGGACAGCGAGGAGTAGCCGGTGCCGAAATCGTCCAGCGCCACCTGGATGCCGGCGTCGCGCAGTTGCAGCAGGCGGTCGCTGACGGCGTTGCTGGCGTCCAGCAGCAGGCCCTCGGTGATCTCCACCACCAGCGACTGGCCCGGCAGCGCCAGCGACTGCAAATGATCGAGCCAGCCCTGGTAGGAGCCGCCCTCGCGCTGGAATTCCAGCGGCGACTGGTTCAGGCTGACCTGGAAGGCCGGGTCGTGCTGCTGGCGCCAGCGCTGCACCCAGCGCGCCGATTCGCGGAACACCCAGTCGCCGATCTCGACGATCAAACCGCTGGACTCGGCCAGCGGAATGAATTCCAGCGGACTGACCACGCCGCGCTGCGGATGGCGCCAGCGGATCAGGGCCTCGGCCTTGTGGATGGCGCCGCTCGCCAGATGAACGATGGGCTGGAAGTACAGCTCGAACTGCTCGCCCTTGAGGGCGCCGCGCAAATCATTGGTCAGGCGCATGCGGCTCAGCGCCGCCACCTGCAGGGTCGGCGTGAAGTAGCTGTAGCGGTTGCGGCCGGCGCCCTTGGCCGCGTACATGGCCTGGTCGGCGTGCTTGAGCAGGTTGTCGACGTCGAGCGCGTCGTCCGGGTACAGGGTGATGCCGATGCTGGCCGAAACGAAAGCCTGCTCCGGCCCCAGGTCGAACGGCTGCAGCAGGCGGCGCAGGATCTCCTGGGCGATGCGCTCGACATGCTCGGTGCTGTCAAGCTCGCACAAGATCACGGTGAACTCGTCGCCGCCCAGCCGCGCCACCGTGTCCGACTTGCGCACGCAGGCGCTGATGCGGCGCGCCGCCTCCACCAGCAGCACGTCGCCCTGCTGGTGGCCGAGCGTGTCGTTGACTTCCTTGAAGTGGTCGAGGTCGATGAACAGGATGGCGATGCGCGACTGGTCGCGCTGGCTCTTGAGCATGTCGTGGCCGAGGCGGTCGAGGAACATGCGGCGGTTGGGCAGGTGGGTCAGCGTATCGAAATTGGCCTGCTGCCAGATCAGCGCCTCGCTCTGGCGCTTGGCCGTGACGTCCTCGATCATGCACAAATGGTGAGGATGGCTGCCGGCCTCGGTATCGATGGCGTTCACCGAGACGTCGATCCAGGCCACGCTGCCGTCCGGCTTGAACAGCCTGCTGAGCGCCTTGAAGCTGCTGATCTGGCGCGTGGTGAGCAGCGCCATCTGGGCCTTGATCTGCACCACGTCGTCCGGATGGCCGACCTCCAGCCAGCGGATGGCGTGCAGCTCCTGCAGCGAGCGGCCGAGGATGGCCTGATAGCTGGCATTGATGTCGCGGTACTCGTAGCTGACCGTATCGATCAGCGCGATGCCGAGCGGCGAGGCCTCGAACATGGTGCGGAAGCGCTGCTCGCCGGTGCGGATGGTCTGCAGTGCGCGCTTGCGCTCGCGCGCCAGCAAACTGACGTGGATGGCCGCGCCCAGCACCAGCAGCAGCGCCGCCGCGCCCGCCGCGCGGTACAGCCACAGCAGATCGCCGTGCTGCTGGTCGACCCGGTACATGAACCCGTCGAAACCGGCGTTTTTCGGCAGCAGGCCGAGGCTGGCGTAGACATCGGCGATGTGCTGCCAGCGGTCCGGATTCATATAGCCGATTTCCACCAGCACCGGCTGCACCAGCGGCACCATCTGCCGCGCCTCGTACAGCAGGTGCTGGCGGTCGGCGCGGCGCGAATATTTATTGAGGATCAGGTCGGCCGCTTCCTCGTGGTGGCTCATCGCCCACTGCCAGCCGCGCATGCTGGCGGCGCGGAAGGCGGCCACCCGCGCCGGATGGTTGGCGATCTCGCGCTCGCTGGTGAACAGGTTGTCGCCGTAGAAATCGATACCGACCGCGCGCGGGCTGTAGATATCGTAGGGGAAGCCGAGGCGGTCGAAGGTGTCGGGCTCGTTGGTGGTGTAGATCGCCATGGCGTCGACCTTGCCGTCCACCAGGTCGACCGGATTGAAGCTGTGGCTGACGCGCTCGAAGCTGCTGGGCGGCACGCCTTCCTTGCTCAGGAAGGCCAGCAATTCATCGGCGTTGGACAGCGCCCCGGTCAGCGAACCGATCATCGCGCGCTTGCCGATCAGGCGCCGCAGGTCGGGATCGCCGCCGGTCTGGCGCATCGCCAGCGCATACGGCGAATGCTGGAAGATCACGCCCAGCACCACCACCGGCTTGCCGGACAGGCGCGCCAGCAACAGGTTGCTGCTGCCCGTGCCGTACTCGGCCTTGCCGGCCAGGATGCTGCGCTCCGGCGCATCGCCGTCCTGGCCGTCGAGGATGCGCACGTCGAGCCCGGCCTCGCGGTAATAGCCGAGCTCCTGCGCGGCGTAATAGCCGGCGAACTGGAACTGGTGGGCGTGCTTGAGTTGGAGGGTGACTTTTTCCAGCGCCATGGCCGGCGCCGCGACCAACCCGATGATGGCGACGGCGCACAGCTTGGCGAGGAGGGCTGAACGGAAGGTCATGGCGCTAGTGTAGCGCCTGGCCGTCCGTTCTTTTGATGCTGTGGCGAAAAAAACGCTTAGTTCGGCGTCGGATTCGGGATATTCACCGGAATCGGCGAAGTGACGGTCTTGCCGTTGCCCAGCTGACCGTTGCCGTTGCGGCCCCAGGTCCACAGCGAATTGTCGGCCTTAAGGGCCGCGCTGTGGCCGTCGCCGGCGCTGATCGCCACCCAGGTGCGCTCGGTGCCGATCTGCTTGGGCGAGATGGCGTCGTCGCTACCGCTGCCGTCGCCGAGCTGGCCGTCGGCATTCGAGCCCCAGGCCCACAGCGAACCGTCCTTGCGGATGGCCAGGGTATGCAGGCCGCCGGCCGAGACGATGTTCCAGTCGTTGTCCGGGCTGAACTGGCGCGGCACGGTCACGGTGCCGCCGGTGGCGTTGTTGCCCAGCTGGCTCGAACCGTTGGCGCCCCAGCCCCACAGCGTGCCGTTGGTGGCGATCGCCATTGAATGGCTGGCGCCGGCCGAGACCGCGTTGTACACGCCGGTGCCGATCTTGGCCGGAGTTGGCACCGGGGTCGAGCTGGTGGAGGAGTTGCCGAGCTGGCCATCGACGTTCGAGCCCCAGGTCCACAGGCTGCCATCCTTCTGGATGCCCATCGAATGGGTGCCGCCGGCGCTGAAGGCGATCCAGACGGCGGTATTGGTCTTGGCGCTGCCGCCGACCTGCACCGGCTCCTGGCGCCCGAAGAGGGAGGTATCGCCCAGCTGGCCCTCGCTGTTGCGGCCCCAGGCCCACAGGGTGCCGTCGGCCTTGAGCGCCAGCACGTGGTATTTACCGGCCGAGACCGACACCCAGGTGGCGTCCTTGCCGACCTGCACAGGCACGGAACGGTTGGTGGTATTGCCCTGTCCCAGCTGGCCATTGGTATTCAGGCCCCAGGACCACAGCGTGCCGCCGGTGGTGCTGCTGCCGGTGGCGGCGCGGATGCCGACCGCGAACTGCTCGCCGACCGACACCTGGCGCCAGGCGGTGGTGGCGCTGCCGTTGTTGACGGCGACCGGAGATTCGCGTCCCAGGTTGCTGTTGTCGCCCAGCTGGCCCCAGTTGTTCTGGCCCCAGGCGTACAGCTTGCCGTCGGCGCGGCGGGCGATGGTCTGGAAGCCGCCGGCCGAGACCTGGGTCCACGGCGCGGTGACGGTGATCGCCAGCGAACCGACCACGCTGTCCTGGGTGGCGGTGATGGTTTCCGTGCCCACGCCGACGGCGGTGAGCTTGCCGGTAGCGGTGGCGATCGACGCCACCGTCGCGTTGCCGCTCTTGGTGGCCCACTGCAGACCGCCGGCCACCGTCAGCGGCTTGGAAGTGCCGTCGGAATAGGTGCCGACAGCGGTCGCGTCCGCCACCACGCTGACCGGAATGGTGGTGCTGGTGGAGACCGTGATCGCAATCGTCTTCAAGGTCGGCACGGCGGGCGTGGCCGGGGTGGTGGCCTGGTCGCCGCCACCGCCGCCGCAAGCGGCCAGCACGGCAAACAGCGGCGCCAACAGCAGCGAGGAGAATTTAAAATTTTTCATGATCATCCAGTTCACAGAATGTGGGTCTGCGGTATAGCAGTGTAGCCCGCCAGGGCGCTTACGCATCGCACGAGCAGGACTGAATTATCCACGTAATTAGCCACTTCGGATACTTTAACAACATTTCTTTGGGGAATGAACGAAAAAAAAGCACCCGAAGGTAATGCCGTTAAGTTAAGCGATGTCGTCCCGGCGAAAGCCGGGATCCATGCTGAGTTAGCAGGGCATGCGCCTCATGGATTCCCGCATTCGCGGGAATGACAAAGCCTATTTTTAGCTTAACTTAACGGCATTACACCCGAAGGTGCTTTTCAAATTGAACTTATTTTCTGCCACGCGGCGCTGCAGGGCGGCCGGGATTGCCGCCCTTGACCGGGGCCGGCGCCGCCTTCTTCACCTTGATGGTGTCGAGGATCGACGGCTTGGACTTGGTCTCAACCGTGGCGCGCGCCGTGAGCGAACCGGTCAGCGCGTTCGGCTTGCCGCGCGCGCCGGCCATCGGCAGGCTGCGTCCGGCGGCGCCGCGCTTGTCGGCACCCGGCGCCAGCATCGGCATCGCGCGCTTGCCCTGCGAGGCCTTGAAGTTCTCTTCGCCGGCCGTGTACGGCGGAATCAGGTGACGCTCGCCGGTGCCGATCAGGTCGCCCCGGCCCATATTACGCAAGGCGTCGCGCAGGATAGGCCAGTTCTTCGGATCGTAGTAGCGCAGGAAAGCCTTGTGCGCCTGGCGCTGCTTGAGGCTGCGCGGCGTGAATACTTCTTCCGAATCCTCGGTCACCTTGTGCAGCGGATTGCGACGCGAGTGGTACATGGCGCTGGCCATGGCCATCGGCGTCGGCATGAAGGTCTGCACCTGGTCCAGGCGGAAGTTGTTCTTCTTCAGCCACAGCGCCAGGTTCAGCATGTCTTCGTCGGTGGCGCCGGGGTGGGCCGCGATGAAGTAGGGAATCAGGTACTGCTTCTTGCCCGCTTCCAGCGAATACTTCTCGAACAGGGCCTTGAACTCGTCGTAGGCGCCGATGCCCGGCTTCATCATCTTGCTCAGCACGTTGGACTCGGTGTGCTCGGGCGCAATCTTCAGCAGGCCGCCCACGTGGTGGGTCACCAGTTCCTTGACGTACTCAGGCGAACGCACCGCCAGGTCGTAGCGCAGGCCGGACTGGATCAAAATCTTCTTGATGCCAGGGATGGCGCGCGCGCGGCGGTACAGCTTGATCAGCGGATTGTGGTTGGTGCCCAGGTTGACGCAGATCGACGGGTACACGCACGACAGGCGGCGGCAGGTGGTCTCGATTTCCTTGTCCTTGCAGGCCAGGCGATACATATTCGCGGTCGGGCCGCCGAGGTCGGAAATGATGCCGGTGAAGCCCTTGGTCTTGTCGCGGATGTGTTCGATCTCGCGCAGGATGGACGGCTCGGAACGGCTCTGGATGATGCGGCCTTCGTGCTCGGTGATCGAGCAGAAGGTGCAGCCGCCGAAGCAGCCGCGCATGATGTTGACCGAGAAGCGGATCATTTCCCACGCCGGGATATTGGCGTTGCCGTAGCTCGGGTGCGGGCCGCGTGCGTAGTTCATATCGTAGACGTTGTCCATCTCGTCCATGGCCAGCGGCAGCGGCGGCGGGTTCATCCAGACATCGCGGTCGCCATGGCCCTGCACCAGGGCGCGGGCGTTGCCGGGATTCGATTCCAGGTGGAACACGCGCGAAGCGTGCGCATACATCACCGGATCGCTGGCGACGGTTTCGAACGACGGCAGGCGCACCACGGTCTTGTGGTGTTTTTCCAGCTCCATGGCGCGGCGTTCTTCGCGGCTCATGATGCGGATCGGCTTGTACTCGGACGGGGCCGGGGCCGGGGATGGATCGGGCGCGGACACCGGACCGGCGGCGGCGGCGGCCTTGGTCGGCTCGACCATGGCCGGATTCGCTTCCTCGGCCGGCTTGGCGTTCGGATCGTTGCTGGTGGCGCAGGTCGGCGAATTCGGCTCGACCATCAGGTAAGGGTCGACGTGCTTGTCGACCTTGCCCGGCGTATCGACGCGGGTGCTGTTGTGGACACCCCACTCTTCGCCCGGCATCCAGCCGGCCGGCACCAGGAAGGAGGTGCCGCGCAGGTCGCGGATCGTCTTGATGCTCTCGCCATCGGCCATGCGGCGGGTCAGGTCGACCAGCGCGCGCTCGGCGTTACCGAAAATCAGCATGTCGGCCTTGGACTCGAACAGCACCGAGCGGCGCACCTTGTCCGACCAGTAATCGTAGTGGGCGATGCGGCGCAGCGAGGCTTCGATCGAACCGATCACCACCGGGATGCCGGGATAGGCTTCGCGGCAGCGTTGGGCGTAGACGGTGACGGCGCGGTCGGGACGCTTGTTCGGTTCGCCGCCCGGGGTGTAGGCGTCGTCCGAGCGCGGCTTGCGGTCGGCCGTGTAGCGGTTGACCATCGAGTCCATATTGCCGGCGGTGACGCCGTAATACAGGCGCGGCTTGCCGAGCGCGCGGAAGGCGTCGGCCGACAGCCAGTCCGGCTGGGCGATGATGCCGACGCGGAAGCCTTGTGCTTCGAGCAGGCGGCCGACCAGGGCCATACCGAAACTCGGATGGTCGATGTAGGCGTCGCCGGTCACCAGGATGACGTCGCACTCGTCCCAGCCGAGCGCATTCATCTCTTCACGGGACATCGGCAGGAAGGGCGCAACAGGAGCGCGGGCAGACCGTTTCGGGACGGCCGCAAATAAATTAGTTGGGGGATTCATGGGGCCGTATTGTACCGGAAAGCCTCCCGCTACGCTCACGCCCGCATAAATTTTCTTTTAGTATTCAATCACTTAAAAGAAATGATGTCAGTGTCGCATCGAATTGGGCTTAAATTCCCATGTTCGACAGGATGGTGCCCAGTTCGCGCAGGGCCGGCTCCAGCTGCGGGTGCTTGACGGCGAACTTGGCCGACAGCTCCTGGGTGCGCTCGGCCAGGCCGAAGGTCGAGGTTTCGCCTTCGGGCGGCTCGGCGCCGCGTTCGAGCAGGGTCTTGATGTCGCCGTCGAGCTGGCGCAGCAGTTCCTGCAGCTCCTCGTCGATCGGGCCGGCATGGGCCAGGTTGGCGTGCAGGGTCTTGAGCGAGGTTTTCAGATTGCTGTCCATATGCGTCCCCTGTTTAGAATTTGGTGGCCAGGTAGAGTTCTTCCACCTGCGCCCTGGCCCACGGCGTCTTGCGCAGGAATTTCAGGCTGGACTTGATGCTCGGATCGCTGCTGAAGCAGTTGATATCGATCCGCTGCGCCAGTTGCTCCCAGCCATAATACTCGTACAGGCGCGTCACGATCGCTTCCAGCGTGACGCCGTGCAGTTGGTTGTTCATATCTTGTTCAATTAAGTCAGCGGGCACAGTTGCACCATACAGCCATTCTACACAAATCAAGCGGCTGGCCGGTGTGATGCTTAACACAAGCTTATGTGTTGAGCAAGATCAGTCCGACGCACCGCGCTCTCCATTACCGTAAGGAATTCACTTCTCGGAGGCAATAATGGAGCGCGCAGTGATCTGCAAGGGCGACCCGACCTCGCACGGCGGCAAGGTCCTCGAAGGCAACGAACTGCTCACCACCAACGGCCGCTCGGTGGCGCAAAAGGGCCACATGACGATCTGCCCGCAGTGCAAGGGCACCTATCCGATAGCCGAAGGGCTCGATTCCACACCTACGCCGGCATCGGCACGACGGTGGACGGCATGAAAACCGCGTGCGGCGCCAAGCTGATCGCCACCCAGCGCGCGATGCTGATCGACGATGGCGGCGGCGATGGCGACGGCCCGCCGCCCGCGAGCCTGGCCCAGGCCGCCAAAGAACCCGCAAAGTACAGCGTGGCAAAACCTGGCTTTGTCTGCATGAGTGCCCAGCGGGGGAAAGACCCGGTCTCATTACCGACATCAAAGCTTGGACCCGCAAGCACGCCTATCCCATGCCTATCCCTCCTGAATATCAGCCTGAATACCCTAACAGGAACTATCAGGACGACATAGATGCCTGCATGGAGGAGTGATGAACAAAGGCACGGAACTTTCGCAGTTCATGGCTAGGCCAAAACCTAAACCAGTCATTGGACTGAACGACCACACTTGGCTATGCCTGCATGACTGTCCTCATGGCGAAAAGCCTGGCGTGATCAGAGACATAGATGCCTGGTCGAGCAAGCACGGCTTCACGCCTCCTCCGGCGAGACATCACGACGAAGACTAGACACCCGCCTCGGCGTGAAAAAAAAACAGGACCGATGTCTATCGGTCCTGCTTTAAAATTTACTTCTCGGTCAAGCCACGGCGTTCCAGCAGCGGTTCGATCTTGGCGTCGCGGCCGCGGAAGTTGCGGTACATTTGCATCGCGTCCATGGTGCCGCCTTTCGACAGCAGCATCTTGCGGAAGTAGTCGCCGTTCTTGCGCAGCGGGCCGCCGTTTTCGATGAACCATTCGACCGCGTCGGCATCCAGCTTCTCCGCCCACACGTAGCCGTAGTAACCGGCCGAGTAGCCGCCGGCGAAGGTGTGCGAGAAGTAGGTGGTGCGGTAGCGCGGCGGCACCGGCGCGTAGTCGACGCCGGCCGATTTCAGCGCGGCCGCTTCGAAGCCCAGCACGTCGGTCGGGATCTGCGATGGGCTCAGCTGGTGCCATTTCTGGTCCAGGATCGAGGCCGCCAGGTACTCGGTGGTGCGGAAACCTTCGTTGAATTTCTTCGACGCGATCACCTTGTCCAGCAGTGCCTGAGGCATCGGCGCGCCGGTCTGGTAGTGCTTGGCGTAGTTGCTCAGCACTTCAGGCCACACCGACCACATTTCGTTGACCTGCGACGGGAATTCGACGTAGTCGCGCGGCACGCGGGTGCCGGCGAAGCGCGGGTATTTCACGTTCGAGAACATGCCGTGCAGCGCGTGGCCGAATTCGTGGAACAGGGTGCGCAGTTCGTCGTAGGTCAGCAGGGTCGGCTCGCCGTCGTTCGGCTTCGGCACGTTGAGGTGGTTGGCCACCACCGGACGGGTACCCATCAGCGACGATTGCGAGACGTAGGCATTCATCCAGGCGCCGCCGCGCTTGTTGGAACGCGCGTAAAAGTCGGCGATGAAGATGGCCAGCTGCTTGCCGTCGGCGTCGAACACGTCGAACACGCGCACGTCCGGGTTGTACACCGGCAGGTCCTTGCGCTCCTTGAACGACAGGCCGTACACCTTGTTGGCGGCAAAGAACACGCCGTTGGTCAGCACGTTGTTCAGCTCAAAATACGGGCGCAGTTCGTTCTGGTCGAAGTTGAAACGCTCGGCCTTGACCTTGTCGCTGTAGAGCGACCAGTCCTGCGCGGCCAGTTCGAAGCCGCCGTTTTCCTTGTTGATGACGGCCTGGATCTCGGCGCCTTCCTTCTTGGCGTTGGCGACGGCCGGGCGGGTCAGCTCGGCCAGGATCTTGTTGACGGCATCGGTGTCGTGGGCGGTCTGGTCGGCCAGCGCGTAGGCGGCGAAGTTCGGGTAGCCCATCAGCGCCGCTTTTTCCGCGCGCAGCTTGGCGATCGACAGCACCACCTGGGTGTTGTCGAACTTGCCGCCGTGGCTGCCGCGCGCCAGCGACAGCGCCATCAGCTTTTCGCGCACGGCGCGGTTGGTCAGCACGGACAGGCTGGCCTGGCCGGTGGTGTTCACCACCGGGATCAGGAACTTGCCTTCCTTGCCCTTGGCCTTGGCGGCGGCTGCGGCGGCGTCGATCGCCTTGGCCGACATGCCGGCCAGTTCTTCACGGGTGTCGACCACCAGCGCCGAGTCGTTGGCTTCTTCCAGCACGTTCTGCGCGAAGGTGGTTTGCAGCTTGGCCAGTTCGCCGTTCATGGCTTTCAGTTTCTGCTTGTCGGCGTCCGACAGCTGCGCGCCGGCGCGTACGAAGTCGGTGTGGTAGCGCTCCAGCAGGTACTTCGATTCGCTGTCGAGGTGCAGCTTGTCGCGTTTGTCGTACAGCGACTTGATGCGGGCGTACAGCTTGCCGTTCAGGCGAATCGCGTCGCTGTGTGCGGCCAGTTTCGGCGACAGCTCGCGCTCCAGCGCCTTGAAGGTGTCGTTGGTGTTGGCGCCGGACAGGTTGCCGAACACGCTAGATACGCGCGACAGCAACTGGCCCGATTTTTCCATCGCCACGATGGTGTTGTCGAAGCTGGCCGGCTTCTTGTTGTTGGCGATGGCTTCGATCTCGACGGCCTGCTGGCGCATGCCTTCTTCAAACGCTGGTGCGTAGTCTTCGTTCTTGATCTTGTCGAAGGCCGGGTAGGCGAACGGCAGGGTGCTGGCCTTGGAGAACGGATTCGAGGCCGGCAGCATGGAGGCCGGTTCGGCCGCGTGGGCGACGCTGAAAACTGCCGCCACACTGGCGGCGATGATGACATTGGTGCGAATCATTTGGTATCCTTGAATACGATTTATATGATTTATATGATTTATATGATTATTTCAGGCCACGGCGATCCAGCAGCGGTTCGATCACGGGATCGCGGCCGCGGAAATTGCGGAACAGATTCATGGCGTCGTCGGTGCCGCCGCGCGACAGCAGCTTGGCGCGGAACCAGTCGCCGTTCTTGCGTTGCAGGCCGCCGTTTTCCTTGAACCATTCAACGGTGTCGGCGTCGAGCTTTTCCGACCACAGGTAGGCGTAGTAGCCGGCCGAGTAGCCGCCCGAGAAGCTATGCGAGAAGTAGGTAGTGCGGTAGCGCGGCGGCACCGGCGCGAAGTCCACGCCCATGTCCTTCAGCGACTGCGCCTCGAAGCCCAGCACGTCGGTCGGGATCTGGCTCGGGGTCAGCTGGTGCCAGCGCTGGTCCAGCAGCGATGCGGCCAGGTATTCGGTGGTGGTGAAGCCCTGGTTGAATTTCTTCGACGCGATGACCTTGTCCAGCAGCGCCTGAGGCATCGGCGCACCGGTCTTGTAATGCTTGGCGTAGTTGGCCAGCACTTCCGGCCAGACGGCCCACATCTCGTTCACCTGCGACGGGTACTCGACGAAATCGCGCGGCACGCTGGTGCCGGAGAAGCGCGGGTACTTCACGTTGGAGAACATGCCGTGCAGCGCGTGGCCGAATTCGTGGAAGGCGGTCTTCACTTCATCGTAGGTCAGCAGCGTAGGCTCGCCGGCCGGCGGCTTCGGAATATTCAGGTGGTTGGCCACCACCGACTTGGTGCCCAGCAGCGCCGATTGCGAGATGTACTCGTTCATCCATGCGCCGCCCTGTTTGTTGGAGCGGGCGTACATATCGGCCAGGAAGATGGCCAGCTGCTTGCCGTCGGCGTCGAACACGTCGAACACGCGCACGTCCGGGTTGTACACCGGCAGATCCTTGCGCTCCTTGAAGCTCAGGCCATACAGCTTGTTGGCGGCGTAGAACACGCCGTTGACCAGCACATTATCCAGTTCGAAGTAGGGCTTGAGCTGGTTCTCGTCGAAGGCGAAACGCTGCGCGCGCACCTTGTCGGTGTAGTAGGCCCAGTCGCCGGCGCTGATCTGGAAACCGCCTTTTTCCGCGTCGACCACGGCCTGCAGATCGGCTGCTTCCTTCTTCGCGTTGTTGACGGCCGGCTTGGCCAGTTCGCCCAGCAGCTTGTTGACGGCGGTGGTGTCGTGCGCGGTCTGATCTTCCAGCGAGTAGGCGGCGAAGTTGGCGTAGCCCAGCAGCACGGCCTTGTCGGCGCGCGCCTTGGCGATCTTCAGCACCAGCTCGCGGCTATCGAACTCGCCGCCATGGCTGCCGCGCGCCAGCGACAGCGCCATCAGCTTTTCGCGCACGGCGCGGTTGGTCAGCTCGGCCAGCGGCGGCTGGCCGCTGGTGTTGACCACCGCGACCAGGAATTTGCCGTCCATGCCCTTGGCCTTGGCCGCAGCGGCGGCGGCGTCGATGGCGGCGTCGCTCATGCCGGCCAGCTCGGCGCGGCTGTCGACCACCAGGCCGGAGGCATTGGTTTCCTTCAGTACGTTCTGGGTGAAGGCGGTTTGCAGGGTGGCGATGTCGCCGTTGATGACCTTCAGTTTTTCCTGGTCGGCAGGCGACAGCCGGGCGCCGGCGCGCACGAAATCGGTGTGGTAGCGTTCCAGCAGGTGCTTGGCTTCGGCGTCCAGCTTCAGCGCGTCGCGTTTGTCGTACAGCGACTTCACGCGCGCCCACAGCCTGGCGTTCAGGTAGATGGCGTCGCTATGCGCGGCCAGCTTGGGCGACATGGCGCTGTCGATCGCGTCCAGCTTGTCGTTGGTGTTGGCGCCTTGCAGGTTGTAGAACACTGTCTGCACGCGGGTCAGCAGCGCGCCGGACTTTTCCATCGCCACGATGGTGTTGTCGAAGCTCGGCGCCGCCTTGTTGTTGGCGATGGCCTGGATTTCCTTCAGTTGCTGGCGCATGCCTTCGGTGAAGGCCGGCGTGAAGTGCTCGTCCTTGATCTTGTCGAAGGCCGGATAGTGGAACGGCAGGCTGCTGACGGTGGCCAGCGGATTGCCGGCGAGCGCCGCCGTCGCTGCCGGCGCGGCCAGTACGGTTTGCGAAAACGCCACGCCGAGCGCGGCGGCGATGACAAGCATGTGGGGACGGGTCATGGGTATCTTTCTCAGGTACTGGGAAAAATGCTGACGCACGACTAGGCGCAGCATAGAAGGCGAAGATCATAGCAGGGGAATTGTGCCCGAGTCATCCGCAAAACATGCTGCACTGCAATTGGTTGGAAAGCGCTGTCGTTTTCCAAACTTTGCTTGGTGAAAAGCCTATTTTTCCTTGTAGCGCGATTCGATCCGGCGGTCGGGGATGAACCAGATGATCGCCACCAGCACGTAGACGCTGAAGCCCAGCAGGGGCACGACCAGCGACAGGCCGAGGCCGAGCAGGTACAGCAGCATCGAGATCTTGCCCTTGCGGTCGCTGCCGAGCGCATCCTTCAGCACCTCGTTGTTGGCCTCCAGGCAGCGCACCAGGATCAGGTAAGCGAAGCTGGACATGAACAGCACGAAGCCGTAGCAGGCCAGCGGCACGGCCGCGAAATGATGTTCGCCGGTCCAGCTGGTAACGAAGGGAATCAGCGACAGCCAGAACAGCAGGTGCAGATTGGCCCACAGCACGCCGCCGGTGGTTTTGGTCACCGCGTGGATCAGATGGTGGTGGTTGTTCCAGTAGATGCCGACGTAGATAAAACTGAGCACATAGCTCAGGAACACCGGCAGCAAAGGCAGCAGCGCGTCGAAGTCGGCGCCATGCGGCACCTTCAGCTCCAGCACCATGATCGTGATGATAATCGCGATGACGCCATCGCTGAATGCTTCCAACCTGCCTTTGCCCACAAACATCTCCCAAGAATTAAACGGCACCGCATTGTGTTCCAAATCGCACTACGCCACAACCGCCTTGCGGTTGACCTTGCGTGATCGGCTTGGCCAATCCGGCCGGCCTGGCGCTCAAGGCGGCCGCCTTGAGCCAGTCGGAACTCGGCGACATCGGCCCAAGATTCATCCAGGCCTAGCACATCCAATCGCGCATCGACAAGGACGGCCGACCGCAGGCGGCCCGCGCGCCTACTCGCGGATTTCCGCTTCGGTCAGCTGCGCCAGCAGGGTCAGCGATTCCTGCCAGCCGAGGTAGCAGGCTTCGGTAGGGATCATGGCCGGGATACCCTCCTGGACCACTTTGATTTCCACGCCGCAGAAGATGTCGCGCAGGGTGACGGTGGTCTGCATCTGGCCCGGCAGATTGGGATCGTCGAACTGGGCGCTGTAGCGCAGCGTCTGGCCCGGCACCAGTTCCAGGTATTCGCCGCCGAAGGAATGGCTGCCGCCGGTGGTGTGATTGGTGAACGACATGCGGTACTTGCCGCCGACTTGCGCATCCATCTCGTGTACCTTGCCGATGAAGCCGTGCGGCGGCAGCCATTTGGCCAGCGCATCGGGATCGAGGAAGGCGCGGTAAACCCGGTCGGCGGTGGACTTGAGCACGCGGTGCAGTTGTACGGTATTGGTGGTCATGATCGATTCCCTCAAGAAGTCAGAGGACAGCCCTCTATAGCCTACGACGAGCGAGGTTAGCGGAAATCGACATGCGGCGCTACTGGATTTGCGCCGCCAGGCCTTCTTCATCCAGCGTCAGGTTGCGGCCCAGCATTTTGGCGCTGTAGAGCAGCGAATCGGCGCGGCGCAGCATGGCTTCCACCGTGTCGTGCTGGTCCAGCAGGACGGCGATGCCGGCGCTGTAGCTGAGCGTGACGCCGAGCTGGCGCGGCGCGGCGTCCACCAGCCAAGCCCGCAGCCGGTCGTCATAGGCGCGGATGGCGGCCAGGTCGGCGCCACGCTTGAGCACGCAGAATTCTTCGCCGCCGTAGCGACAGATCAGGTTGCGCTCGCCGCCGACCGCGTGCATGCCCCGCACGAACAGCTGCAGCGCCTTGTCGCCCGTCTCGTGGCCATGGGTGTCGTTGATTTGCTTGAAGTGATCGAGGTCCAGCAGCATCACGCACAGCGGCAGTTGCAGACGCTGGCTCTCGGCCACAATCTCGACCGATTCCACCATCCACGCACGCCGGTTCAGGGCGCCGGTGACGCCGTCGGTGCAGGCCAGGCGCTCCAGCTCGCGCGCGGCTTCGTCGCGGTGCGCCAGCAGGATGCCGACCACCGACATCACCACCGTCACGTTGGCGGCCAAGGCAAACAGCAGGTTGGCCGGGTGCGGCGCGAAAAAGCTGGCGAACTGCTCGGTATAGAACGCGCCCAGTACGCCGCGACACGCGGTCACCGCCATCTGCACCAGCAGCGACGTCACCAGCAACCAGCGCCAGCGGCCGACCGGCACCAGCGGCTGGCGGCACAGCGCCGCCGCCACCATCGCCAGTTGCAGGGTCAGCCAGCCGTTGGCCCAGCCGACGCGGAAGGCGTAGTGGTCGAAGCCGATGCCATAGCCCAGCGTCATCACCACCGCGATCACGGCCGGCGCGCGCGAGGTGGCGAGACGGCCGCACCACAGGTCGAAGGCGACGGCGCTGTAAGCCATGCCGCCGGCGATGCCGGCCATCGACAAGGTGGACAGCAGGCGGTCGCTCCACGAACCGGGCACCATCAGGCTGGAAGCCAGCAACAGCACCCAGCCGGCGGCCTGCGCCACGACGCCGATCTGCGCCCGGCGCGCGGCCTGCTGCACTTTTCCCATCACCGCCAGCAACGCACCGGCGACGACCAGCATGTTCAATGTCATTGCGACAAGCAGGGAGGCGACATCGATGGTCATGGGGTGAAAAGTGAGGGCGGAAGGATGGAGTATATCTCGGCTACACTCTTGCCTGAGCCATTAAATAAGGGAAAATCGCATGGAAAACTACGCAGAACTGCTGGACACGCTGGCGCAGCAGGAAAAGGAATTGCAATTCACCGCCTTCAACAGCGACACCGCGCTGGCGCTGGGTTTGAAGCTGGTCGACCTGGCACGCGCCGGCGGCAAAAGCATCACCATCAATATCACGGTCAACAACAAGGTGTTGTTCCACCACGCGATGCAGGGCGCTTCGGCCGACCAGGCGGACTGGATACGGCGCAAGAACAATGTGGTGGCGCGCTTCGGCCGCTGCTCGTTCTACATCGGCATCGAGCACAAGCATCGCGGCGTGGCGTTCGATGAAATCAAATACCTCGATCCGCAAGAATACGCGGCCAACGGCGGCGCCTTCCCGATCACCCTCAAGCACACCGGCATCATCGGCACCGTCACCGTCTCAGGCCTGCGCCAGGCCGAAGACCACGCGCTGGTGGTCGAAGCGCTGCGCGCAGTGTTGGCCTGATCAGTAGTGCGGCGGGCGCTCGTGGGGGAGGTGGCCGCCGCCGCTGCCTTGCGCGTGTTCGCGCACGCGCTGGACCAGCACCGCGCACATCTGCTCCAGCTTGTCGATCTGCTGCTGTTGCTCGTAGACGCGTTGGCCCAGCGTTTCCACCAGGTGCTCCTGGTGGGCCAGCTTGATTTCTATCTCGATGAAGCGGTCTTCGTTCGTGCTCACGGTCTTACTCCTGCCAGAAAGCAGGCATTGTACCCGCCTTACTTGAGATAGACCCCGCCGCATACCACCATGTCGTCCTCCGGCACGCAGTACATGGCCTTGGGCTCGATCTTGCCGCTGACGGGATTGGTGAATTTGTACTCCTGCCAGAACGGCTTGTTTTTCTTGGCCAGCTCGACCCGCTCCTTGACGAAGTACTTGCCGTCGACGTCCTTGATTTCCATGAGGTTTTTGCCGATCATCTTGGCATTGGCGCCGTGCGCGCGCACCACGCCGTCGTTGCCGTACACCGTCAGGTACAAATCGCGGTCGACGAACTGGCCGTCTTTCTTGCTGACCTCGGCATACAGCTTGTCCTTGCCGTTACCCTTCAAATACTTGAGGGCCTTGCCGACCATGGCCTCGGCTTCGGGCTTGGTGACCAGATCGTCCGCATGCGCCACCGGCAGCAGCGCACAGGCCAAAACGAGAGCAGCAAAAGATTGCGTCCGCATCATCACCTCCATCGGTATCGGGCCATGCCGGCCCGAATCGATGCTAGCACAGCCTAGGTCTTCGGTGTGGCTAATAGTTCCTTCATGCGTGCCAGCCGCTCCTTGGGCGTGATCACCTCGGATTCCATCGGCACGGCCGTGCCTTCGTCCAGCTTCATCTCCTTGATGAAGCGCGACGGATCGCAATGCACCTGCTCGCCGCCGCGCTTGCGCTTCTTGCACCAGGTGATCTGCAGCGTGCGCTGCGCGCGCGTGATGCCGACGTACATCAGGCGCCGCTCTTCCTGCACCCGCGCCGCGATCGACTCGGCCGGCGCATCGGCATCGCCCTTGTGCGGCAGGATGCCTTCCTCGACGCCGACCAGGAACACATGCGGATACTCCAGCCCCTTGGACGCGTGCAGGGTCGACATGCGCACCGCATCCGGATCTTCGTCCTGGCCTTCCAGCATCGACATCAGCGCCACCATCTGGGTCAGCTCCAGCACGTTCTTTTCCTCGCCGTCGCGGTCCTTGCCGCCGCGCCCGCGATCCTTCAACCAGTTGACGAACTCCATCACGTTCTGCCACTTGCTCTGGGCCGCGCGCTCGTCGAACATATCGTATAAAAAGTTTTCGTAGCTGATCGCTTCAAGCATGTCGTCCAGCACCTGCGCAGCGTTGTCGCCGCTGCCGCTCGGCCCCGGCCGGCTGGCGCGCGCTTCGAGGTTGTTGATGAAGTTGCAGAAGTCGCGCAGCGGATTCAGTTGCCGGTCCGGCAGCAGACCTTCGATGCCGCCCTTGAACACGGCCTCGAACAGCGAGCACTGCCACTGTCCCGAGAAGGTGCCCAGCGTTTCCAGCGTCGACTGGCCGACGCCACGGCGCGGCGTGGTCACGGCGCGGATGAAGGCAGGATCGTCGTCGGTATTGGCCAGCAGGCGCAGGTAGCTGATGATGTCCTTGATCTCGGCCTTGTCGAAGAAGGACTGGCCGCCGGAAATCGTGTACGGAATGCGTTCCTTGCGCAAGGCCTGCTCGATGATGCGCGCCTGGTGGTTGCCGCGATACAGAATCGCATAGTCCGACCACTTGTTCTTGCGCTGGAAATGGTCGGCCGAAATCATGATGGCGATCTGCTCGGCTTCCTGGTCATCGTTGGCCATGCCCAGCACATTGATCGGCTCGCCCAGGCCGTGCTCCGACCACAGTGATTTCTCGAACAGTTTGGGATTGTTGCCGATCACCGCGTTGGCCGCCTGCAGGATGCGCGTGGTCGAGCGGTAGTTCTGCTCCAGCTTGATGACCTGCAGGTCGGGGAAGTCGGTCTGCAAGGTCTTCAGGTTTTCCACCGACGCGCCGCGCCAGGCGTAGATGGCCTGGTCGTCGTCGCCCACGGCGGTGAACATCGGCTTCTTGCCGATGCCCGTCACCATCAGCTTCACCAGTTCATACTGGCAGGTGTTGGTGTCCTGGTACTCGTCCATCAGCAGATAGCGCAGGCGGCGCTGCCACTTGTCGCGCACGGCATCGTGGTCGCGGAACAGTTCCACCGGCAGGCGGATCAGGTCGTCGAAATCCACCGCCTGGTAGGCCGACAGCGTGGCCACATAGCTGGCGTAGATGCGCGCCGACTGCGCCTCGTCCTCGTCCTTGGCCTGGTCCAGCGCCTTGCCCGGATCGATCAGGCCGTTCTTCCACAGCGAGATGTGGGTCTGGATGCGGCGTACCACCTGCTTGTCGGTGGTGATGGCCATGTCCTGGATCAGCGAACCGCAGTCGTCGGCATCCATGATGGAAAAACGGTCCTTCAGGCCCAGCGCGTTGCACTCCTGGCGCAGGATCTTCACCCCCAGCGAGTGGAAGGTGGACACGGTCAGCTGCTTGGCCTGCTTGGGCTGCTTGAGCAGCTTGGCGATCCGCTCCTGCATCTCCAGCGCCGCCTTGTTGGTGAAGGTCAGCGCCGCGATGGTGCGCGGATCATAGCCGCGATCCTCGATCAAATGGGCGATTTTCTGGGTGATCACGCGTGTTTTGCCCGAGCCGGCGCCGGCCAGCACGAGACAAGGACCATCCAGGTAGGTAACAGCCTGGCTCTGCGGCAAATTGAGGCCGAACACGGGAACGTTGGTGGACATCGGCAGAGGGATAGAAAATCGGAACAACAGCCCCACATTGTAACAGTCGGCGCGGCCGCCACTGACGTGCCGCAGAAAGCGTGGGTGACATTTGCGTTACCATGCGGAGATCAGCGCTGCCCAGCCTAACCTTACCTTGCTTGCAATCATGAAATTTGAACATTTAATCGAAGTCAACGACCCGCTCAATCCCCTGATTGACGCCCTCAGCGTGCAGCAAGTCTGGCGCGGCCTGGTGCTGCGCGCCGAATCGCCCAAGCTGTTCGTGCCGCACCTGGACGAAAGCAGCATCGACCAGCGCAGCGAGAGCGGCTTCCGCCGCCGCCTGCGCTACGGCGACCTGGTGGTGGAGGATTATGTCGAGCTGGAGCCGATGCGCAGCGTGCGCTACCGCGTGGCCGCGCAGCAAGACATCGCCGAGTCCAGCCTGACCATGACGATTGAACAGCCGACCGAGGACACCCTGTTCGTGCGCTTCCAGTACGAGGACAGCCACGACGACGCCACCGACCAGGCCAACGCCATGTACGACGAATTCCGCCGCTCGGCCTATGTGGAATCCGACATCGACACCATCGGCATGCTGCGCGAACTGGCCCAGGAAGGCCGGCTGGACGCCTTGCTCAACTAATCCAGCGCCGCGCCGCGCGGGCCGATCACCGATTCCACATGCGGCGTGGTCGATTGCAGGCCACGGCGCGTCACCACGCCGACCTCGCCGTTCAACATGCGCACATAGGTGCCGATCGGATAAATGCCGAGTTCGCGTATCACCAGCGACACCAGGTTGGTGTCGAGCGTGGTGCGCGCTTCCAGCAACATGTCGCGCAGGGCGCCGTGGGCCGTTAAGGTTGGCCGGTAGCTGGCGACGATGGCCGTGTTGACGCTGTGGCGCGCGGCGTACGGCGCCTGGTCCTGGTTGTGCAGGATGCTGGCGGTGGCGATAGCCACGCTCAAGTCGACGGCGGCATGCACCATCAGCGCGATCTTGTCGAGCTTGCGGCAGAAGTCCGGCGGCGTGTGCAGTTCAAGCTAGGCCGCGTTCAGCTTACGCAGCACGGACGGCGGCTCGGCCAGGATCGAGGGCGGCTTTTTTGTATCTTTGATTTAACAATAAGAATCAGGGCCCGGGCGTGCAATCGAGGCAAGGACAGTCGTGGGCAGGCTCGTTCTGCAGGTGGTGCGCCAGGTCGCGCAGGGCGGTGCGCACGCCTTCCTCCACCACCGGATGGTAGAACGGCATGTCCAGCATGGCGTCCACGGTCAGCCCGGCCTGCACTGCCCAGGACAAAAGATGGCCGATGTTTTCGGCGCGCGGGCCGATCATCTCGGCGCCGAGGAAGCGGCCGGTCGTATACTCGGCGTAGACGCGCAGCATGCCCTTGTTCTGCAACATCACGCGACTACGGCCCTGGTTATGGAACGACACCTTGCCCACGGCGAAGCGGCCGGCGTGCGTCACGCACAAGTCGCTGTAGCTGGCGCCCATGGTGGCGATCTGCGGTTCGGTGAAGCTGATGCCCAGCGGCGTGCGACGCAGGCCCGGCTGCACGTCCGGGTAGCGCGCCGCGTTGTGGCCGGCGATGCGGCCATGATCCGCCGCCTCCGGCAGTTGCGGGCGTTCGTCGTTGGCGTCGCCGGCGATGAAGATGGCGGATGTCCCACATTGCATGGTCTGTTTGTCATAGACAGGGATGCCATGGTGGTCGCGCTGCAGGCCGGTGTTTTCCAGGCCCAGCTGGTGCACATTCGGGCGGCGGCCGATGGCCGACAGCAGGTAGTCGAAGTGTTCGGTGTGCCGGTCGCCGTTGGTGTCTTCGCTGGTGACGGCCAGGCCCTCGCCTTGCGGCTCGACTTTCACCAGCTTGGTGTTGAAGCGCACGTCGAGCTCCTCGAGCAGCACGCTACGCGCCACGTCCAGCACCTCGGGATCGCTCAACTGCGCCACGCTGCCGCCCCGGCCGAAGATGGTTACGCGCACGCCCAGCCGGTGCAGCGCCTGCCCCAGCTCCAGCCCGATCACGCCGGTGCCGGCCACCGCCACCGATTTTGGCAGGTCGTCCCAGTAAAACACCTCGTCGCTGGTGATCACGCGCGGGCCGGCCGCGCGCCATTCGTCCGGTACGATGGGCGTGGAACCGGTGGCGATGACGAAGCGCTCCGCCTCCACCAAGGTGTGGTCGTCGATCTGCAATTGGGTCGGGCTGAGAAAGCGCGCATGGCCGTGCAGCTTGTCTGCGGCCGGATAGCCATCGACGCTTTCAAGCACGAAGCCGACAAAACGGTCGCGTTCGCTGCGCACCCGCGCCATCACGGCCTTGCCGTCGATGCGCACCTCGCCCGCGTGCACGCCGAAGCCGGAGGCCGCCGTCAGCATATGCGCCGCGTCCGCCGCCGAAATCAACAACTTGCTGGGCATGCAGCCGACCCGCGCGCAGGTGGTGCCGTACACATTGCTCTCGATAAGCAGGGTTTGCTTGCCGCCGGCCTTGGCGGCGCGATAGCCGGTCATGCCGGCCGTGCCTGCGCCGATGACGGCGACTTCGGTTTGAATAGTTTTCATGGGAAACAAGTCTACTCCGAACTGCGAATCGCGTTTTACTTTGCAACAGAACGGTATTAGTATGGCTTATCGTTTCTAAATTTTATAAGCTTGACTTATGGATAATCTGGACTATCGGGCGCTGGCCGTGCTGGATGCCGTGGTCAGCCAGGGCAGCTTCGAAAAGGCGGCCCTGGCGCTGGGCATCAGCCAATCGGCCGTCTCCCAGCGCATCAAGGCACTGGAGGACGCGGCCGGACGCTTGCTGATCGTGCGTGGGCAACCCGCCGTCCCGACCGGCCTGGGCCAGCGGCTGGTGTCGCATCACCGTAACGTCAAGCTGATGGAAGCGTCGCTCGATATCGACCTGGGCAACAAGGTCAGCATGCCGGAAATTTCGTTGGCGGTGGACGCGGCCAGTCTGGCCACCTGGTTCCCGCTGAGCTTGCAGCCGCTGCTGTCGCCGCCGCGCTGCCAGCTGAATGTGCAGCTGGCGACGCCGGAGCTGGCCCTGCATCTGGTGCGCGAGGGCAGCGTGTTCGGCTGCGTGGCGGCCGGTGCCGCCGAAGCCCAGGCCAACGGTCCGCAGGTGACGCCGCTGGGCCGCATGCGCTATGTGTGCGTGGCGAGCAAGGCGTTCGCCAATCATTGGTTCGGCGATGGTTTCCTGATCGAGGCGGCGCGGCTGGCGCCGGCCGTGGTCGGCGACCGTGACATGATGGCAGGCTTTCTGCACCAGGTGCTGGATCTGCGCGGCGCCTATCCGCACCACACGCTGCCGCTGTCGGCGGCCACCAGCGTATGCGTATTCGGTGCGCTGGCGTATGGGCTGATGCCGCTGGCCCAGGTGTCGGCGGCGCTGGCCGACGAGCGGCTGGTGGACCTGGCGCCCGGCGAGTTCGTCGACGTGCCGCTCAACTGGCATGCCTGGAACCTGGACACGCCCTTCACCCGCGCGCTGAGCGAACAGATCGTGGCGACCGCGCGCCGCCACCTGCTGCAGTAGCGCCGCGCCGTCATCCTCGCGCACGCGGAGATCCATGGAACGCATGCTCGGCATGGCCCCCGCGTGCGCGAGGGCGACGGTCAGATATCGAGCGGATCGACTTCCAGCGACCATTTCACACGGCTCTTCATTTCCTTGAGTGTAAGCATCCACTCCTTCAGGAAGGCCTGCAGCGCCGGCCTTGAGGGCGACTCCACCAGCAGTTGTGCGCGGTCGACGTTGTGCACGCGCGTCATGCTCATCGGGATCGGATCGTTAATGGTGATGCCAGGATGCTCCATGCACTCCTTGGCCATATTCAGGAATTCGATCGCCGTGGCCAGCTCGCGCGCCTCGGCCCGCAGCAGCGCCTGGAACAGATAGGGCGGCAAGGCCGCCTGCTCGCGCTCCTCCAGCAGCGCCGAGGCGAAGTGATCGTAATCGTGATGCACCACCGCGCCGTACAGCGGATGCTGCGGATAGCGCGTCTGAATCAGCACCTCGCTCGGAATGCCGGCCCGCCCGGCGCGGCCGGCCACCTGCATCAGCTGCGCGAACAGCCGCTCGCTGGCACGATAATCCTGCGAAAACAGCGCCGTATCCGGATTCATGATGCCCACCAGGGTCAGCTTCTTGAAATCGTGCCCCTTGGCGACCATCTGCGTGCCGATCAGGATATCGACCTCGCCCCGGTGTACGCTATCGAACGCCTCCTGCGCGCTGCCCTTCTTGCGGGTGGAATCGGCGTCGATACGCAGCACCCGCGCCTCCGGGAACAGCGCCTGCAAGCCTTCCTCCACGCGCTGCGTGCCGCGTCCCAGCGGCTGCAGGTCGACGTTGCCGCAGGTCGGGCAATGGCGCGGAATGCGCAGCTCCAGGCTGCAATGGTGGCAGCGCAGCCGGTGTTCGGGCCGGTGCAGCACCATGAACGAGGTGCAGCGCGTGCATTCGCTGATCCAGCCGCAGGACTCGCAGCAAATGACGGGCGCATAGCCGCGCCGGTTCAGGAACAACAGCGACTGCTCGCCGCGCTCGATACGCAGCTTGATGGCGGCGACCAACTGCGCGGTCAGGCCGTCGGACGGCTTGTCGCGCTCCATGTCGATCAGCTTCACGGTCGGCAGTACGGCGTTCTGCACGGCGCGCTCGCGCAGCTCCAGCTTGCGGTAACGGCCCGACTGCGCGTGGTGCCAGCTCTCCAGCGACGGCGTGGCCGAGCCCAGCACGATCGGAATCCGCAGCTGCCAGGCGCGCCACACGGCCAGGTCGCGCGCGGAATAGCGCAGGCCTTCCTGCTGTTTGTAGGAAGGATCGTGCTCCTCGTCGATGACGATCAGCTTCAGGTGCGGCAGCGAGGACAGGATGGCCAGCCGCGTGCCCAGCACGATGCGCGCCTGGCCCTGGTGCGCCGCCAGCCAATGCAGCATGCGCTCGCCTTCGGACAGGCTGCTGTGCAGGGTGGCCAGCATCGCGCCGGGGAAGCGCGCGCGGATATTGCCTTCCAATTGCGGCGTCAGGTTAATTTCCGGCACCAGGATCAGGATCTGGCCGTCCGGCTCGCGCGCCAGCACCTGGGCGCAGGCTTGCAGATAAACCTCGGTCTTGCCGCTGCCGGTCACGCCGTACAGCAACGCCGGCGTAAAACCCTGGGCGCCGCCGATGAAATCGGCCGCTTCCTGCTGCTCGGCGTTGAGCACCGGCATGTTGGCCGGCGTGCAGTCGTGCGCCACCTCCAGCTTGGCCAGCTTCTTGATGGCCCGGTCCAGCGCCACCGTGGTCAGCACGCGCAGGTTCTTGGGCAGGCCCGGCAGCGCCACTTCGCCGAGCGGACGCTGGTAGTAATCGGCGGCAAAGCCGGCCAGCGCCAGCCATTGCGGCGATAGCGGCGACAGCTGGCCACGCACGGCCAGCGCCGCTTTCAACTTATCCACCGGCACATCGGTGTGGTCGGCGATGCCGACGATCAGGCCGACCACCTCGCGCCGCGCAAAAGACACCAGCGCCAACTGGCCGATGTGCGGCCGTTGATCGTCTTGGCCGTCCCAGCGATAGTCAAAAACTGCGTTCAGCGGCGTATCGATCGCTATTTGCAGGATGCAAGGGCGTGGATTATTCATGCTGCACCTTGCGAAAATCCCGATGCTGGATGTATCCACAGTTTTTGTGGATAACTTTGTGGACAATGGAAACTTAATGCCCGGAAAGAGCTGACGTCAATGTTGCTATGGTCGGAAACCGGGCAAAAAATCAAAATTTTTTCTCTTTAAAATCAATAACTTGAAAAATGCCTCGTAGGAGAGCCAAAATCGCCGTCGCTCGCCGCCAGCTGTGCATAAGTGAAGTATTTAGGATGCTATTTTTGCTGAAATCAAGCTATTTTTGGCGCTGAACAAGCATATTGCGCAGCACAAAAACACCAAATTTTATACTTACGCTCGGACCAAGCTTTGCGCTTTGATAAGTAGCCTGGCAAGCCTGCTATTTTTGCCTGAAAATCGTGCAACGCAACATAGATTTAAAGGAAAACAGCAATATTATGGCTAAGTCACGGTTTACTAAGTCATTTTATTTTTTATCCACAGTTTTTGTGGATAACTTTGTGGAGAATAAAGAAATAAACCACGGGAAGCATCGTTTCCAAGTTTACGGCCTGCTAAGAGTTGCACGAAGAACCACATATATTTATGTTTAAAATCAGTTACTTACGCACTTCTCCGGGGCGGCGCCAGGATCGCTGCCTATTATTTCCGCAGCTAAAAAAATTGTGCATAAGTCGCTATGACTAGTCCGTTTGCACCAACAAAAAACCCCCATCCGCACTGCACGCGATCAACGCGCTCAGGCTGATGGGGGCTACGGCGAACGCCGATCAGGAAGCGCGCTGCGCCTTGCTATAGCGGTGTACCGCTGCCACCATGGCCGCCACGCTTTCCGGCGGCGTGAACTGCGAAATGCCGTGGCCGAGGTTGAATACGTGGCCGCTGCCGTTGGCATCCGGCTTGCCGAAGGCGTCCAGCACCTTGTGCACCTCGGCGGTGATCTGCTCCGGGCTGGCGAACAGGATGGCCGGGTCCAGGTTGCCCTGCAGGGCGACCTTGTGGCCCACCAGTTGGCGCGCCTTGCTCAGGTTGGCGGTCCAGTCCAGGCCCAGCGCATCGGCGCCGATATCGGCGATCTGCTCGATCCAGTGACCACCGCCCTTGGTGAAGACGATGGCGGGGATCTTCACGCCGTCCTTTTCACGCTTAAGCAGGGATACCACTTGTTGCATGTATTTCAGCGAGAACTCCTGGTAGGCGCCATCGGCCAGCGCGCCGCCCCACGAGTCGAAGATCATCACGGCCTGGGCGCCGGCGTCGATCTGGGCGTTCAGGTAGTCGGCCACCGAGGCGGCGTTGATCTCCAGGATGCGGTGCATCAGGTCCGGGCGGTTGTACAGCATCTTCTTGATGGTGTGGAACTCGCGCGAGCCTTCGCCCTCCACCATATAGCAGGCCAGCGTCCATGGGCTGCCGGAGAAGCCGATCAGCGGCACGCGGCCGTTGAGCTCGGTGCGGATCTGGGTGACGGCGTTGAACACATAGTCCAGCGAGCCCGGCGGTGGGGCGCTCAGCGCCAGCACGTCGGCTTCGGTGCGCAGCGGACGCTCGAACTTCGGCCCCTCGCCCTCGACGAAATGCAGGCCCAGGCCCATGGCATGCGGCACGGTCAGAATGTCGGAGAACAGGATGGCGGCGTCCAGCGGGAAACGGTCGAGCGGCTGGATCGTGACTTCGGTGGCGTAGTCGGGATTGGTGGCCAGGCCCATGAACGACCCGGCCTTGGCGCGGGTGGCGCGATATTCAGGCAAATACCTGCCGGCCTGGCGCATCAGCCACACGGGCGTGTAGTCGGTCGGCTGACGCAGCAGGGCGCGCAGGAAGGTATCGTTCTTGAGCGGGGCAAATTGTGGCATGGAAGACAATCCAGGACATTCAAAGGCGCTATTATCGCATCCCGCGCCGCTTTTCCGCCGCGGCCCCGGTTTTTGCTGGAAGAATTTGCAGCCTTTCTCTATCATGCGTAGCACCCGCGCATAGACCCCTTTCTGGAGCCGCCCATGACCACCACCCCCCCCACTATCGCACCGTTCGGCGCCTGGCCGTCGACCATCAGCGCCGCGCGCGTGGCCGCCGGCGCCACGCCCTTGGCGTCGCTGATGCTGGGCGGGGCCGATGGCAGCGATATCTTCTGGCTGGCCGGACGGGCGGCGGAGGCGGGCCGGAACACCTTGCTGCGCTACCACGGCGTGACCACCGAAGAATTGACGCCGGCGCCGTTCAACCTCCGCAGCCGCGTACACGAGTACGGCGGCGGCGCCTACGTGGTCGATAGCGAGACGATCTACTTCTCGCACTTCAAGGACAATTGCATTTATCGCATGACCGCCGGCGACGATGCGGCGCCCGCCGCCGTCAGCCAGCCCGGCCGCCAGCGCTTTGCCGATTTCGTGGTCGACCGCCCGCGCCAGCGCCTGATCGCGGTGCGCGAGCTGCATGGCGAGGACGAACACGTACAGCCGGCCAACACCCTGTGTGCCATCGACCTGACCACCGGCACGGAGACGGTGCTGGCCGAGGGTGCCGACTTTTATTCCTCGCCGCGCCTGTCGCCGGACGGCCGCACGCTGGCCTGGTTGAGCTGGGACCATCCGCGCATGCCGTGGCAGGGCACCACGCTCTGGCTTGCCGATTTCAACGACGATGGCGCGCTGTCCACGCCCAAACGCATCGCCGGCGGCGCCGAGGAATCGATCTGCCAGCCGGAATGGTCGCCGGACGACCTGCTGCACTTCGTCTCCGACCGCAGCGGCTGGTGGAACCTGTACCGCCTGTGCCGCGACCGCCAGCGCACCGAGGGCCTGTGCCCGATGGAGGCTGAATTCGCCGCGCCGCACTGGACCTTCGGCAACAGCATGTACGGCTTCCGCTCGGCCGGCGAAATCATCTGCACCTATATCGACAAGGGCGTCAGCCGCCTGGCGCGCCTGCTGCCCGGCAGCGGCAAGCTCGAATGCATCGCCAATCCCTACGAGGAAATCCGCGAACTGCGCGTGGCTCCCGGCTACATTGCCATGCTGGCCGGCGGACCGACCATCCCGATGGAGCTGGCGCGCATCGACTTCACCGAGGAGGGCGTGGAAATCCTGGCGCAGTCGATCGACGAGCTGCCGGACCAAGCCGACCTGTCGATCCCCGACAGCATCAGCTACGCCAGCGCCAACGGCCGCACCGCGCACGCCTTCTACTACCCGCCGCGCAACGGCGCGGTGCGCGGCCCGGACGGCGCCAGGCCGCCGGTGATCGTGATCGGCCACGGCGGCCCCACCGGCATGACCGTCAACACCCTGAACCTGAAGACCCAGTTCTGGACCAGCCGCGGCTTCGGCGTGCTGGACGTGAACTACGGCGGCAGCACCGGCTTCGGCCGCGCCTACCGCGACCTGCTCAAGCAGCAATGGGGCGTGGTCGATGTCGAGGACTGCGTCTACGGCGCCCGCGCGCTGGTCGAACGCGGCCTGGCCGACGGCGAGCGCCTGATTATCCGGGGCAGCAGCGCCGGCGGCCTCACCACGCTGTGCGCCCTGACCTTCCACGACGTCTTCAAGGCCGGCGCCAGCTACTACGGCGTGTCCGACCTGAAGGGCCTGGACGACGATTCGCACAAGTTCGAATCGCACTACACCGAATACCTGATCGCCCCGCGCGCGCAGGCCGACGCCATCTACCAGGCCCGTTCGCCGATCAAGCACACCGACAAGCTGTCGCGCCCCATGATCTTCTTCCAGGGCCTGGACGACAAGGTGGTGCCGCCGCAGCAATCGCAGATGATGGTCGAGGCGCTGAAGAAGCGCGGCATCCCGGTCGAATACGTGGAGCTGGAGGGCGAAGGCCACGGTTTCCGCAAGGCCGAGAACATCGTCCGCACGCTGGAGGCGGAGCTGGGTTTCTATCAAACCATCTTTAAACTGAATAACGCATGACCGATCCCAAGCTGCTGGCGGAATTCGACGCGCTGCCCTTCAACGAAAAAATGATCCTGGCGCTGCTCGCGCTGGTGGGCGAGCCCATGGGCCGCACCGCCATCCTCGACCACCTGCACCACGCGCGCATCGAATACAACGACGACGGCAAGCACTACACCGTGGGCACGCTGGACGAGGCCATGCTCAAGCTCGAGCGCCTCGCCTTCATCAGCGTGGTGACGGGGCGCGGCTTCGTCTGCAATCCCAAGCTGCGCTGGCCGGCGATGCGCGCCTCGATCGGTACGCACGCGCTGGAAGACCTGTGCGCGGCCTACGCCGAGCTGGTGCCGATGCGCCAGACCTGGAACAGCATGGAGCCGCGCAGCTACCGCGCCGGCATGGCGCGCCTGCGCATGGGCCTCCTGCGCGGCCAGGCGCCGCAGCAGATCCAGGCGGTGCTGGCGTTCTGCCTTGGCAGCTACGAGGCGGCGCAGCTGCATCCCATCGTCGACATCTTCGGCCGCCCGTTCGAGCCGGGCATGATCGCGCTGGTCAACCCGCTGCTGCAGGACGACGTGCTGGCGGTGCTGATGCAGAACGCGCTGCAGGAACCGCTGACGGCGCCGGTGCTGCGCGAATACTGCGAGATGCACATGCAGCGCCGCCACGGCGACATCAATCCCGAACTGCGCATGGCGCTGGCCGAAGACGCGTTGCTGTGCGGCCGCCTGGACGACGCCAAGCGCTACCTGGAACGCACGGCCGGCGCGCAGAGCCAGTACCTGGCCAGCATCGTGGTGCTGCTGCGCGGCGCCGCCAGCGCCGCCATCGTCGGCTTCGACGCCGCGCTGAAAACCCTGCGCCGCGATACCGGCAAACGCAAGCAGCTGTTCACCGGCATGGGCGGTAACCTGTACCTGCTGTCGGCGCTGCGCAGCGGCGATCCGCGCCACCTGAAGGCGGCCGAAGCGTATCTGGACATCGCCGTCAAGCTGCCGCGCAATCACGACAGCGCGGTGCACCAGCAGATCGACCTGCTGCGCCAGATCCGCGCCGGCGTGATGCAGGTCGACTCGGTGTCGTCGCTGCCGTGGGAGCCGGGCCTGCAAACGCAGATGTTCCAGTTCCTGCTGTACTTCTGGCTCTCGCTGCCGCAGCTGCAGGAGCGCAAGGAGCAGTTGCAGGAGCTGGTGAAAAGCGCCGAACGCGCCGGTTATATGTTCATCGCCGGCCAGGCCGCCGCGCTGCTGGGCCAGATGGGCGACGCCGAGATGCAGACCCACGCCCAAGCGCTGCGCTCGCGCTACGGCTTCCCCGATTTGACTACCTGGTTCGAACGCCAGGAAGGCTGGCAGCGCCAGCTCACCGCGCTGATCAACCTGCAGCAGCCGGCGACGGCCGATGCGGCGGGCAGTGCGCGCCTGGTGTGGCTGCTCACCTACGACAACCGCAACGGCCTGACCGACATCGCGCCGGTGGAACAGAAGCGCGACGTGCGCGGCCTGTGGAGCAAGGGCCGCGCGGTGGGCCTCAAGCGGCTGCGCTTCGAATCGGAGCAATTCAGCTTCCTGACGCCGCAGGATATCCGCGTGGCCGAGGCGATCACGGTCGCCCATCGCGGCTACCAGTCCACCGGCCTGACCTACGAGATCGATCCGCAGCGCGCCGCGCCCAACCTGGTCGGCCACCCGCTGCTGTACTGGTCCGACCTGCCGGACATGCGCGTGGAAATGCTGGCCGGCGAGCCTGAACTGCTGATCAAGAAGAGTCCGGGCAACCTGGAGCTGCGCCTGCAGCCGCCGATACCGGACGACAGCTCCTCGGTGGTCATCACCAAGGAAACGCCGACGCGCCTGCGCGTGGTGAACATCCTGGAAGAACACCGCCGCATCGCCGCCATTGTCGGTGATGGCCTCAACGTGCCATCGCATGCGGAGCAGCAGGTGCTGTCGGCCATCAGCGCCATCTCCTCGCTGGTGACGGTGCAGTCGGAAATCGGCGGCGCCGCGCCGGACATGGAGCAGATGGAGGCCGACATGCGCCTGCACCTGCACCTGCTGCCCTACCAGCACGGCCTCAAGATGCAGATCCTGGTGCGCCCGCTGCCGCACCAAACTAACGGCGCCTACTACAAGCCCGGCGACGGCGCCGACAGCGTGATCGCCGACATCGGCGGCAAGCCGGTGCAGGCGCGCCGCAAGCTGATCGACGAACGCGATGCGGAGCGCGACCTGATTGCCAAGTGCCCGGTGCTGGATTCGGCCGAGCAGGATCACGGCGAATGGCTGCTGGGCCAACCGGCACTGTGCCTGCAACTGCTGGTGGAACTGCAGGAACTGGACCCGGCCGGCATCGTGATCGCCTGGCCGGAAGGCGAGAGCTTCCGCGTGACGAACAAGGTGGAAACCAAGCAGCTGCGCCTGGCCATCAAGAGCAACAAGGACTGGTTTGCCGCCAGCGGCGAACTGCAGGTCGACGAAGGCAAGGTAATCGATTTGCGCACGCTGCTGGAGATGATGGAGAAGAGCCATGGCCGCTTCGTCGAACTGGGCGAGAACCGCTACATGGCGCTGACCGATGAACTGTACCGCCGCCTGCAGGAAGTGTCGGCCTACGGCGAGATCACCAAGGACGGCATCCGCCTGCATCCGCTGGCGTCCTTCGCGCTGGAGGACCTGGCCGACGACGTCGGTGGCCTGAAGTCCGACAAGCTGTGGAAGGAACACCTGTCACGCATGCAGGAGCAGGAAAGCTACATGCCGCAACTGCCATCGACCTTGCAGGCGGAGCTGCGCGACTATCAGGTGGAAGGCTACAACTGGCTGTCGCGCCTGGCGCATTGGGGCGTGGGCGCCTGCCTGGCCGACGACATGGGCCTCGGTAAAACCCTGCAGGCGCTGGCGCTGATGCTGTCGCGCGCGCCGAACGGCCCGACGCTGGTGATCGCGCCGACCTCGGTCTGCATGAACTGGATCAGCGAAGCGGCGCGCTTCGCACCGACCCTGAACCTGCAGCTGTTCGGTGCCGGCGACCGCGCCGCCATGCTGAACAATCTGCACGCCTACGACGTGGTGGTGACCAGCTACGGCCTGTTGCAACTGGAGTCCGCGCTGTTCGCCGGCGTGCAGTGGAACACCATCGTGCTCGATGAAGCCCAGGCCATCAAGAACGCCGCCACCAAGCGCTCGCAGGCCGTGATGGCGCTCAAGGGCGAATTCCGCATCGCCGTCACCGGCACGCCGCTGGAGAACCATCTGGGCGAATTGTGGAACCTGTTCCGCTTCATCAATCCGGGCCTGCTGGGCAGCATCGAGCAATTCAACCTGCGCTTCGCCGCGCCGATCGAAAAGCCGCAGGACCACCGCGCCGAACTGGGTGCGCGCAAGCGTTTGCGCCGTTTGATCCAGCCCTTCATCCTGCGCCGCACCAAGTCGCAGGTGCTGACCGAACTGCCGTCGCGCACCGAGATCACGCTGGAAGTCGACCTGTCGGCCGACGAACTGGCGCTGTACGAATCGCTGCGCCGCGCCGCGCTGGAGCAGCTGGAAAAAGTCGAAGGCCCGGCCGAGAAGAAATCGATCCAGATCCTGGCCGAGATCATGAAGCTGCGGCGCGTCTGCTGCAACCCGAACCTGGTCGCGCCGGAGCTGCAGCTCACCAGCAGCAAGCTGGCGGCCTTTGCCCACCTGCTGGAGAACCTGCTCGACAACAAGCACAAGGTGCTGGTGTTCAGCCAGTTCGTCGATCACCTGGCGCTGATCCGCGCGCACCTGGACCAGCAGGGCGTGAGCTACCAGTACCTCGACGGTTCGACCTCCATGGCCGACCGCAAGAAGCGCGTGGACGCCTTCCAGGCCGGCCAGGGCGATGTGTTCCTGATCTCGCTGAAGGCGGGCGGCGTCGGCATCAACCTGACCGCCGCCGACTACGTGATCCATATGGACCCGTGGTGGAATCCGGCGGTGGAAGACCAGGCCTCGGACCGCGCCCATCGCATGGGCCAGCTGCGGCCGGTGACCATCTACCGGCTGGTGGCGCGCCACACCATCGAGGAGGGCATTGTCGACCTGCACCAGCACAAGCGCGACCTGGCCGACAGCCTGCTCGAAGGCAGCGATGTCAGCGGCCGCATGTCGTCCAGCGAAATGTTAGCGATGCTGCAAGAGGGGCTCAAAAAATAATTCGGCTTTGTATCGGACGCTCTCAAGCGGACAGATTAGTGATAATCTCCTCCGCTTCCGATACAAGGCCGTATATGATGATTAAGACAAAACTCGCACTGGCTGCACTGATGGCGGCGCTTGCCGCCGCACCAGCCGGCGCCGCAACGCCGCCGAACAAGCCGGCTGCCACCAAGACGAGCAGCGGCAAAGCCAAGAGCAGCAAAGCCGCCAAATCCAGCAACACCGCTAAATCGACCAAGGCCGGCAAAGGCAAGAACAAAGCCGCAGCCAAGCCTTCCGGCAAAGGCAGCACCGGCGCCGCTGTCGCCGCCGTGCCGGCGCTGAAGGTGGCGTCCGAACGCTGGCAAGACCGCCAGTTCGACAGCCTGAGCAACCAGTTCCTCAACGCGCTGTGGCGCATCGATTCGGAAAGCGCGATCTACGCCGGCAAGTACGACACCGCTGCCGTGCTGACCGTGCCGAACCAGGAAGAGCAGGCCAAGGAACTGGCCTTTATCAACGACTGGCTGCAGCGCTTCGGCGCGGTCAAGACCGCGCAGCTGTCGTCCAAACAGCGCACCGACCTGGCGCTGCTGGTCAACAAGCTAGAAGGTGACCGCTTCCGTCTGACCACGCTGCGCGAGTGGGAATGGAATCCCGCCAGCTACAACGTTGCCGGTCCGCTCGACCTGATTTTGACTACCGAATACGCGGCGCAGCCGCAGCGCCTGCGCACCCTGCTCAAGCGCATCGCCAGCATTCCCGCCTACTACGAGGCGGCGCGCGCCAACATCGTCAATCCGACGCGCGAGCACACCCGTCTGGCCATCAAGCAGGCGCCCGGCGTGCAGACCTTGCTGATCGAAGTGGACAAGGCGGCGCAAGCATCCATCCTGACGACGGTGGAGAAACAGCAGTTCACCCAGCGCGTGAACGCGGCGCTGAGCGCGGTCGATAGCTATGTGGCCTTCCTGACCGAGATGGACAAGCAGATGGACACGCGCGGCCGCCGCACCTTCCGCCTCGGCAAAGACTTGTATGAAAAGAAGTTCGCCTACGACATCCAGGCCGGCAGCACGGCCGAACAGACCTATCAAAAAGCGCTGGCGGCGCGCGAAGAGCTGCTGGCGAATATGGACAAGCTGTCCGACCAGCTGTGGGACAAGACCATGGCCGGCGCCGCCAAGCCGTCCGACCGCTTTGCCAAGATCGGCATGGTGATCGACAAGCTGTCGGCACGCCACGTGGCGCGCGCGGATTTCGTCAACGAGATCAAGCGTCAGATTCCGGTGCTGCAGGACTGGGTGATCAGCAAGAACCTGCTGACCCTGGACCCGAACAAGCCGCTGGAAGTACGCGCCACGCCAGCCTACGCGGCCGGTGTGGCCGGCGCCAGCATCGATGCGCCGGGACCGTATCGTCCGCAGGACCGCACCTACTACAACGTGACGCCGCTCGATGGCGCCACGCCGGAAGCCGCCGAAAGCAGCCTGCGCGAATACAACCACTGGATCTTGCAGATCCTGAACATCCACGAGGCGATTCCAGGCCACTATGCGCAGCTGGTGTATGCCAACCGTTCGCCGTCCATCGTCAAGTCGATCTTCGGCAATGGCGCGATGGTCGAGGGCTGGGCAGTGTATGGCGAGCGCATGATGCTGGAGTCCGGCTATGGCGACAATGAGCCGGAAATGTGGCTGATGTATTCCAAGTGGAACCTGCGCAGCGTGACCAACACCATTCTCGATTACAGCGTGCACGTGCTGGGCATGACGGAAGAGCAGGCCGTCGATCTGCTGACGCGCCAGGCCTTCCAGACACGCAGCGAAGCGGTTGAAAAATGGCATCGCGTGCAGGTGTCATCGGTGCAGCTGACCAGCTACTTCAGCGGCTACAGCGAGATCATGGAATTGCGCGAGCAGCGCAAGCAGCAGTTGGGCGCGAAGTTCAACCTGAAGGAATTCCACGAGCAATTTCTCAGCTACGGCAGCGCGCCGGTACGCGTGATCAAGGGCCTGATGACGCAGTAGTTCTGCGCATGCTCAAACTGACGGGCAGATGATTCGATACGATGGGGAACGGCCGCAGCGCGGCCGTTTTCTGCTACGATCAAATCGGGGAGGTACCATGAATATGCCTATCAAATTCGACACCCTGGAGTATGTGAGGAACTTGATCGAGGCCGGCATACCGGCCGATCAGGCCGAGGCGCAGGCGATGGCGCTGAGTCAGGCGCTGGCCGAAGCCACGGTGACCCCAAGCGAGCTGGTCCTTCTTCGAACCGACATGACGGCGCGCATAGAAATGTTGCGAGCGGATATCTACGCCAAGCTCGAAGCGCTGGGAAACGGCGTCAATGCCAAGCTCGAAGCGCTGGGAAACGGCGTCAATGCCAAGCTCGAAGCGCTGGGAAACGGCGTCAATGCCAAGCTCGAAGCGCTGGAAGCAAGCTTCAATGCCAAGCTCGAGGCGCTGGAAGCAAGCTTCAATGCCAAGCTCGAAGCGCTGGAGCAGCGCTTGAAAGCTTATATCGACCGCAAGCTGACAACGGTACTCTGGATGGTCGGCATCTCGCTGTCCCTGCATGCCGTCACAATCGGCATGCTGGTGAGAATACTGGACCGGATGCCCTAGATCAGGCGTTTTCTTCCGGCGCGGTGGAGATGCGCACGAACAGCGGGGCCACCAGCAGGCCCAGTTCAAACAGCAGACACATCGGAATCGCCAGCGAAAACATGCTGACCGCATCGGGCGGCGTCACAATCGCGGCAATCACAAAGGCGCCGACGACGGCGTAAGGACGGATCTCCTTCAGCTTGGCCACGCTCACCAGGCCCATGCGCACCAGAATCACCACCACCACCGGCACTTCAAACGTCGCCCCGAACGCCAGGCACATCGACATCACGAAATCGAGATAGTTCTCAATGTCCGGCGTCACCGCAATCGACTGCGGCGAGAACTCGGCAATGAACTGGAACACGCGGCCGAACACCAGGAAGTAGCAGAACGCCACACCCGACATGAACAGCAGCGACGACGAGATCACCAGCGGCGCGATCAGGCGCTTCTCATGCGCATACAGGCCCGGCGCCACGAAGGCCCACAGCTGGTACAACACCCAGGGCAGCGACAGGATGATGGCGATCACCAGGGTCACCTTCATCGGCACCAGAAACGGCGAAATCACGCCGGTGGCAATCATCTTCGAGCCCACCGGCAGCGCACGGATCATCGGCTCGGCGATGATGTCGTAGATGCGCGAAGGCCCCGGCCAGATCATCAGGCCGATGCAGACCAGCGCAATGCCGATCGAGGCCTTGACCAGGCGGTCGCGCAGTTCGATCAGGTGAGAGATAAAGGTCTCTTCGCCCGGATTAGATGTCGTCATTTAATAGAAGGAGCTATTGGAGGAGCTGCGCGGCCGGAAGCGGGCCACCCGCGCCGCGCCCGAGGTCACGTGCTGCTTGCCGCCGTGGCGCTGCTTGTACCAGTTGGGAATGGCCGAGTTACGCACCAGTTTCTTGCGGCGGAACTCACGCGCCTTGCGCGCCAGGTCGTCCGCAGTGACGTTGCTGAACGACCCGTGATGGTCGTACGCCGACGATGAGGTATCGGAATACGCCGGCTCGCTGAAGGCGCTCTCGACCTCGGACATATTCTGCGAAATCGAGTTCTCCACGTCCGACTTGATGTTCTGGGCGGCGTCCTGCACTTCCTTTTTCAGGTTGCGCAGTTCTTCCAGTTCAATCTCGCGCGAGACTTCGGTCTTCACTTCGTTCAGGTAGCGCTGGGCGCGGCCGTACAGCGTCCCGGCCATGCGCGCTACCTTGGGCAGCTTTTCAGGACCAATGACGATCAGCGCGACCACGCCGATGACAACTAGTTTGGTAAGACCGAGATCGATCATAAGAAGGCGCTACTTACTTCTTTTCTTTCGCGTCGACATCAATGGTGCTTGGCGCGACAGGCGCGGCCGGCTTGTCCTCGTCACCCTTGATACCGTCCTTGAAGCCCTTGACGGCTTTGCCGATGTCCGAACCCATGTTGCCGAGTTTCTTGGTGCCGAAAACCAGCATCACCACCACCAGAACGATCAGCCAGTGCCAAATACTAAAAGAACCCATCATATTCCCCTTGCAGAGCGCATGCGCCCCAGATTATTCGTTGATTCCCAAAAACTGCTGCGACAGTATAAGCGAAGCGCAGTCCCTACGGTAAATGTAGTCGCCCGGGGGCGGATTCAGCGCCGATTCAGCGCTGGCCGCGCCATGGATGCGCGCCGCCGATCACGTGCACGTGCAAATGGTATACCTCTTGCCCGCCGTCCGGCCCACTATTGATCAGAGTCTTGAAACCGGCGGTCGGCGTGCCGTCGCTCTCGTAGTCGACGGCGCAGCCGAATTCCGCCGCCAGGCGGGGCGCCAGCGCCAACATCTTGCCCAGCAGCGCAGGCTCGCCGGCGGCGTCCTGCAGGGTGGCGAAATGTTTCTTCGGGATCACTAGCAGATGCACCGGCGCGGCCGGGTTGATGTCCTTGAACGCCAGCAGATCTTCGTCCTCATAGACCGTGGTCGAAGGGATTTTCTTTGCGGCGATTTTGCAAAAGATGCAGTTTTCCACTCGGGACTCCGATTATTCTTTACAGTTAATCTTCACGTGCGGCTTTTTCCTCGATGCCGGACACGCCTTCGCGGCGCGCCAGCTCATCGAGCACCTGCTGCGGCTTGAGGTCGAACTGGGCCAGCAGCACCAGCGTATGGAACCACAAGTCGGCCACTTCGTACAAGACTTTGCCGCTGTCGCCGCCGGCGCGCGCATCCTTGGCGGCCATCACGGTCTCGGTGGCTTCCTCGCCGATCTTTTTCAGGATGGCGTCGTCGCCCTTGGCGAACAGCTTGGCGGTGTAGGAGGCGGCGGGATCGCCGCCGTTGGCCGGCTTGCGCGCTTCGATCACGTCGGCCAGGCGGTCAAGTATGGTGCTCATTTGCCTGCCTTGTAGATATCGGTGGGGTCTTTCAGCACCGGCTCGGTGCTCTGCCAGTCGCCTTCGTTGGCATCGCCTTCGAACTTCTGGAAGAAGCACGAATGGCGGCCGGTATGGCAGGCAATGCCGCCGGCCTGCTCGATTTTCATCAGCACCACGTCCTCGTCGCAGTCGAGGCGGATTTCCAGCACCTTCTGTACGTGGCCGGACTCTTCGCCCTTGTGCCACAGCTTCTTGCGCGACCGGCTCCAGTAGACGGCCTCGCCCAGCTCGACCGTCTTGGCCAGGGCTTCGCGGTTCATCCAGGCGAACATCAGCACGTCGTTGCTGCCGGCCTCCTGCGCGATGACCGGCACCAGGCCGTGCTCATCCCATTTAATTTTCTTCAGCCATGCGGCTTTCGGCTGGATGCCGGGGGTATTCATCGTTGTCATACTGTTCTCTTAGTCCAGGCGCATCGGAATGCCCTGTAGTGCCATGAAGCGCTTGGCTTCCTGCACCGTGTGCTGGCCATAGTGGAAAATACTGGCTGCCAGTACCGCGTCGGCCTTGCCCAGTTTGACGCCGTCGGCCAGGTCCTGCAGGCCGCCGACGCCGCCGGAGGCGATCACCGGAATGTTGATGGCGTCCGACACGCCGCGCGTCAGGCCGAGGTCGAAGCCGGACTTGGTGCCGTCGCGGTCCATGCTGGTCAGCAGGATTTCACCGGCGCCCAGCTGTTCCATCTTCTTGGCCCATTCGATGGCGTCGATGCCGGTGGCCTTGCGGCCGCCGTGGGTAAACACTTCCCACTTGCCGGGCGACACCTGCTTGGCGTCGATCGCCACCACGATGCACTGCGAACCGTGCTTTTGCGAAGCGTCGTACACCAGCTGCGGGTTCGACACCGCCGAAGAATTCATGCTGACCTTGTCGGCGCCGGCGTTGAGCAGGCGGCGCACATCGGCCACTTCACGCACGCCACCGCCCACCGTCAGCGGAATGAACACCTGCGAGGCGACGGCCTCGATGATGTCCAGGATCAGCCCGCGGTTGTCGCTGGTGGCGGTGATGTCGAGGAAGGTCAGCTCATCGGCGCCCTGCTCGTCGTAGCGACGGGCGATTTCCACCGGGTCGCCGGCGTCGCGCAGCTCGGTAAAGTTGACGCCTTTGACGACGCGGCCAGCGGTCACGTCGAGGCAGGGGATGATGCGTTTAGCAAGCATAGGATTTACTCTTAACTCTGGTCTTCTTCTTCGATCAGGTCGCCGCTCAACTCGTCGGCGCGCAGCTGGGCCGAGGCAAGGTCGATGGTGCCTTCGTAAATTGAACGGCCGCAGATCACGCCTTCGATGCCTTCGTCCTGCACCGCGCACAGCGCTTCGACGTCGGCCAGGTTGTGCAGGCCGCCCGAGGCGATCACCGGAATCTTGACCGCTTGCGCCAGCTTGACGGTGGCCTCGATGTTGACGCCGCCCATCATGCCGTCGCGGCCGATGTCGGTGTAGATGATCGATTCCACGCCATAGGCTTCGAATTTCTTGGCCAGGTCGATCACCTCGTGGCCGGACATCTTGCTCCAGCCGTCGGTGGCAACCTTGCCGTCCTTGGCGTCCAGGCCGACGATGATGTGGCCCGGGAAGGCGCCGCAGGCGTCATGCAGGAAGCCAGGCTCTTTCACGGCGGCGGTGCCGATGATGACATAGGTGATGCCGGCGTCGAGGTAGCGCTCGATGGTGTCGAGGTCGCGGATGCCGCCGCCCAGTTGTACCGGGATCTCGTCCAGGTCGTTTTCTTCCGCATAGTCTTGCACGGCTTGCAGGATGGACTTGATGGCGGCCTCGTTCTTCGGCTTGCCGGCGAAGGCGCCGTTCAGGTCGACCAGGTGCAGGCGCCGCGCGCCCTGCTTGAGCCAATGCAGGGCCATCTCGGCCGGATCTTCGGAAAATACGGTGGCGAGTTCCATGTCGCCTTGTTTCAAGCGAACGCAGTGACCGTCTTTGAGGTCGATGGCAGGAATGAGCAGCATGATGGTGTCGTTTAGATTAGAAAGGAGAAATCAAGGATTCCAGTGAACAAAGTTCTTGTACAACAGCAGTCCGGTTGCGGCGCTTTTCTCCGGATGAAACTGGGTAGCAAAAATATTATCACGCGCGACGGCGCAACTGAACGCCGCACCGTAGACAGTTTGGCCGACCGTGTGTGCAGTCTGTTCCGGCTGGGCAAAATAGCTGTGCACGAAGTAGAAATAGGCGTTGTCCGGAATATCCTGCCACATCGGATGAGACGCCGTTTGCCGCACTTGGTTCCAGCCCATTTGCGGCACTTTGAAGCGTGAACCGTCTTCCTGCAACTGGCCGTCCAGCTGGAAGCGTACCACCTTGCCTGGCAACAGGCCCAGGCCGGCGGCATTGCCTTCCTCGCTGCCGTCGAACAGCATCTGCTCGCCGATGCACACGCCCATCAGCGGCTTGCTGCGCGACGCTTCCAGCAACGCTTCCTGGACGCCGGATTCGCGCAGGCTGCGCATGCAGTCCGGCATGGCGCCCTGGCCGGGCAACACGATACGGTCGGCCGACTGGATGTCGGCCACTTCGCCCGAAATCAGCACGTTGGCTTCCGGCGCGACGGCGCGCAGGGCCTGCGCGACCGAGCGCAGATTACCCATGCCGTAATCAACTACTACGATTTTTTTCATGGTGGTATTTGCCAACTCGTTACAGAGTGCCCTTGGTCGATGGAATCGTGCCGGCGGCGCGCGGGTCCAGCTCGGACGCCATGCGCAGCGCGCGGCCGAAGGCCTTGAACACGGTCTCGCACTGGTGGTGGGCGTTGGTGCCGCGCAGGTTGTCGATATGCAGGGTCAGCAGCGCGTGGTTGACGAAGCCGCGGAAGAATTCCAGCGTCAGGTCGACGTCGAAGGTGCCGATCATGGCGCGCGTGAACGGGATGTGATATTCGATGCCCGGGCGGCCCGAGTAATCGAGCACCACGCGCGACAACGCCTCGTCCAGCGGCACATAGGAATGGCCGTAGCGCACAATGCCTTTGCGGTCGCCAATGGCCTTGGCCACCGCCATGCCCAGCGTGATGCCGACGTCTTCCACCGTGTGGTGGTTGTCGATGTGGATATCGCCGGTGGCTTCGACTTCCAGGTCGAACAGGCCGTGGCGGGCGATCTGGTCCAGCATATGGTCGAGGAAAGGCACGCCGGTATTCAGCTTCTGTTTGCCGGTGCCGTCCAGGTTGATGGAAACGCGGACTTGCGTCTCGTTGGTGTTGCGGATGATTTCTGCGGTGCGGTTCATGAAAAGCTCGTGATGGTGTCAGGCTGCCTGCGATGCGGCGAAGGCATCGAGGAAGGTGGAATTTTCTTCCGGGGTGCTCACGGTAATGCGAAGGCAATTCGCCAGCACACTATGCATTTTACTCACATTTTTTACTAAAACCTTGTGGGCCAGCAGTTTCGCGTTTGCATCGTCGGAATTCGGTACGCGAATCAAGATAAAATTCGCCGCTGACGGAAAAACTTCCACGCCCGGGATACGGGCCAATGCTGCCGTCAGATCGGCGCGTGCGGCACGCAATGCGGCCGCCTGTTGGTTCAGCACCTCCACATGGTCGAGCGCGAATTCGGCCGCAACCTGGGTCAGTACGTTGATGTTGTAAGGAGGCCGCACTTTGTCGAATTCCACCAGCAACTGCGGCGCCGCCGACATGTAGCCGAGGCGGATGCCGGCCAGTCCCAGCTTCGATACGGTGCGCATCACCACCAGATTGGCAAATTCAGGCAGGCGATGCATGAAGGTCCGCTGGGCGAACGGCTGGTAGGCCTCGTCCACCACGGCCAGGCCGCAGCCGTTCCTGTCGAGCGCCTTGATGATGGCGACGATGTCGTCCTCGGCGAACAGATTGCCGGTCGGGTTGTTCGGGTAGGACAGGAACACCAGCGCCGGCTTGTATTCGGCGATGGCGGCCAGCATGGCCGGCAGGTCCAGCGTCAGGTCGGCTTTCAGCGGCACGCCGACGTAGTCCATGCCGGCGAATTGCGCCGAGCGCTGGTACATCACGAACGACGGCGTCGGCGCCACAACAACTGCGCGGCGGTCCTGCATGGCGCAGGCCATGCACAGGATGGAGATCAGTTCATCCGAGCCGTTGCCGAGGATGACGTCATAACCGGCTGGCACGCCCAGCGTGTCCTTGATGCGCTGCTTGATGGTGCTGTAGGCGGCGGCCGGGTAGCGGTTGAGCGCCACGTCGGCCAGGCGCTGGCCCAGCGCCTCCCGCAGAGGATGCGGCAGGTGGTAAGGGTTCTCCATCGCGTCCAGTTTAAGGTAACCACTCGCATCGGCAACGTGATAGCTTGCTACGGCTTTGACGTCGGGACGGATGGTGTTGTTAACCAGCGATTCGATGGGGGACATCTTACTTGGGCTCCTATGGGTTGACTGAACTTCGGGACTTCTTGACGGGTATTTCCGGCGCCGTCAATCGTTGATTGATGATGGCGCAGTATTCGGGATTCAATTCAAAGCCGACGAAATTGCGGCCGCAGCGCTGGGCCGCCACCGCCGTGGTGCCGCTGCCCATGAACAGGTCCAGCACCACGCCGTCCGGCGGGCACGAAGCCTTGACCATGCGCTCGATGATCTCCAGCGGCTTTTGCGTCGGATGGTCGGCGCGCTCCGGGTGCTCGCGGTGCAGGCGCGATACGCTCCACAGGTCTTTCGGGTTGTAGCCCACTTCCAGCCACTTGGCGCCGACGAAGATGGAGCGCGTGCGGGCCTTCTTGGTTTCGGCGTCGTACGGGATGCGCACGGCGTCGAGGTCGAAGTAGTAATCCTTGCGGCGCACGAAAAAGCCGATGGTGTCGTGCACCGACGAGAAGCTGCGCACGCTGCCGCCCATGGACGGCACGCGGCGGTCCCAGATAATTTCGTTCATCATCATCATGCGCTTTTTCAGCATGACGAAGATCTCCGGCGAAAAACGCCAGGTCAGGAAAATGTACAAGCTGCCGTTGGGCTTCAGCTTGGGCAGGGCGGCGTCTATCCACTGCTCGGTCCAGCGCAGGTATTCGTCTACCGTTTGCTGGTCCGAGGCGTTGCCGTAGTCCTTGCCGAGGTTATACGGCGGATCGGTCAGAATCAGATCGATGGAACCATCCGGGATGCGCGCCAGGCCGGCCAGCGCATCCTCACAGAAGACCTGATTGATCCACGTTTCGGTCATTTAAGGCGCAGCTCCGCGCTGCGGGCGTGCGCCTGCAGTCCTTCGCCGTAGGCCAGTTCCGCCGCGACCTTGCCCAGCGTTTGCGCGCCGGCTTCGCTGACGTAAATGATCGACGAGCGTTTCTGGAAATCGTACACGCCCAGCGGCGACGAAAAGCGTGCGGTGCGCGAGGTCGGCAGCACGTGGTTCGGGCCGCAGCAGTAGTCGCCCAGCGACTCGGAAGAGAAGCGGCCGAGGAACATGGCGCCCGCATGACGGATTTTGTCGGCCCATTGCTGCGGCTCGGCGGCGGAAATTTCCAGGTGCTCGGCGGCGATGCTATTGGCGATGGCGCAGGCTTCGTCCATGTCGCGCACCTTGATCAGCGCGCCGCGGTCGGCCAACGACGTGCGGATCACTTGCTGGCGCGGCATCTGGGGCAGTAGCTTTTCTATGCTCGCTTCCACCTTGGCGATGTAGTCGGCGTCGGGGCACAGCAGGATGGCTTGCGCCAGCTCGTCGTGCTCCGCTTGCGAGAACAGGTCCATGGCGACCCAGTCCGGATCGGTGGTGCCGTCGCAGACGATCAGGATTTCCGACGGCCCGGCGATCATGTCGATGCCGACGGTGCCGAACACGCGGCGCTTGGCGGCGGCCACATAGGCGTTGCCCGGGCCGACGATCTTGTCGACGGCTTGAATGGTTTCGGTGCCGTACGCCAGCGCGGCCACGGCTTGCGCGCCGCCGATGGTGATCACGCGGGTCACGCCGGCAATCGCGGCGGCGGCGAACACCATCTGGTTCTTCACGCCGTCCGGCGTTGGCACCACCATGATGATTTCTTCCACGCCGGCCACGTGCGCCGGAATCGCATTCATCAGCACCGACGATGGATAGGCGGCCTTGCCGCCCGGGACGTAGATGCCGACGCGGTCCAGCGGCGTGACGCGCTGGCCCAGCACCGTGCCATCGGCTTCGGTGTAGGTGAAGCCGTTCAGTTCCTGCTTCTGGCGCTCGTGGAACACACGCACGCGGTGTGCCGCCACTTCAAGCGCCTTGCGCTGGGCTTCGGGAATCGCAGCCAACGCGGCTTGCAGTTCTTCCTGCGAGACATCCAGCGCGGCCATGCTGGACGCGCCGCCATTCGGCAGGCGATCAAAGCGGTTGGTGTATTCGAGCACGGCGGCGTCGCCGCGCGCTTTCACGTCGGCGAGGATTTTGCCGACCGCACTTTCGATGGCGTCGTCGGTGCTGGCTTCAAACGCCAGCAGAGTGTCCAGGCGCTGCTTGAAATCGGCCTGGCTGGAATCGAGCTTGGTAATCATTTTTTGGATGCGCGTTCAAATGCTTCGATAATCGGTTGCAGGCGCTCGCGTTTCATCTTCAGCGCGGCCTGGTTCACGATCAGGCGCGACGAAATATCCATGATGGCCTCGACCTCTTTCAGGTCGTTGGCGCGCAGTGTGCCGCCGGTGCTGACCACGTCGACGATGGCGTCCGACAGGCCGACCAGCGGCGCCAGCTCCATCGAGCCATACAGCTTGATCAGATCGACGTGCACGCCCTTTTTGGCGAAGTGCGCGCGCGCGGTCTCGACGAACTTGGTGGCCACGCGCAGGCGCGCGCCCTGGCGCACGGCGGTCTCGTAATCGAAGCCGTTGCGCACCGCGACCGACATGCGGCACTCGGCGATGCGCAGGTCGATCGGCTGGTACAGTCCTTCGCCGCCATGCTCCATCAGCACATCCTTGCCGGCCACGCCGAAGTCCGCCGCGCCATGCTGCACATAGGTCGGCACGTCGGTGGCGCGCACGATCAGCACGCGCACATTAGGGTCGTTGGTGGGCAGGATCAGCTTGCGCGAAGTTTCCGGATTCTCGGTGACGGTGATGCCCGCTGCTTCAAGCAGCGGCAAGGTGTCGTCGAAAATGCGGCCCTTCGACAGCGCAAGAATCAGCTGCTGGGAGTCGGCTTGGAATGCACTCATAAATATTTCCTAAATTCGCTTCCGTTCCGTCATTCCCGCGCAGGCGGGAATCCATACTTCGGATGCTCAGCATAGGTTCCCGCTTGCGCGGGAACGACGCTGCTAGCTTATTTGATTCGCTGGATGTTGGCGCCTACGGCGGAGAGTTTGACTTCCATCTGATCGTAGCCGCGGTCCAGGTGATAGATGCGGTCGATCAAGGTTTCACCGCGCGCTGCCAGGCCGGCGATCACCAGCGAAGCGGAGGCGCGCAGGTCGGTCGCCATCACAGGCGCGCCAACCAGCTGTTCCACGCCTTTGATAAAGGCGGTGTTGCCATCGGTTTCAATTTGCGCGCCCAGGCGGTTCATCTCCTGGACGTGCATGAAGCGGTTTTCAAAAATGGTTTCCGTCACGCGGCTGGCGCCGGCGGCGATGGTGTTCACCGCCATGAACTGCGCCTGCATGTCGGTCGGGAAGCCCGGGTATTCGGTGGTGCGGAAGGTCACAGGATTTGGACGCTTGTCCATCTGCGCGCGGATCCAGGTGTCGCCGATGGTCAGCTGCAGGCCGATCTCGCGCAGCTTGTCCAGCGCGGCGTCCATGATATCGACGCGCGTGTTGCGGATGGTGATGTCGCCGCCGGTGGCCGCCACGGCGCACAGGAAGGTCGCCGCTTCGATGCGGTCCGAGATCACGGCGTGCTTGGCGCCATGCAGTTCGGCGACGCCCTGGATCACCAGCCGATTAGTGCCTATGCCTTCGATCTTGGCGCCCATGGCCACCAGCAGATTGGCCAGGTCGGTCACTTCCGGTTCGCAGGCGGCGTTTTCCAGCACGGTCTCGCCTTCGGCCAGCGTCGCCGCCATCAGCAGGTTCTCGGTGCCGGTGACGGTGATCATGTCGGTGACGATGCGCGCGCCTTTCAGCTTGGCGCACTTGGCGTAGATGTAGCCGCCTTCCACGGTGATGTCGGCGCCCAGCGCCTGCAAGCCCTTGATGTGCTGGTCGACCGGACGCGAACCGATGGCGCAGCCGCCCGGCAGCGACACCTTGGCCTGGCCGAAGCGCGCCAGCAGCGGCCCCAGCACCAGGATCGAAGCGCGCATGGTCTTCACCAGTTCATACGGCGCTTCCAGCTTGTCGATGGCGCTGCCGTTGAGGGTGACCTTGTCGCCGTCCTGCGTGACTTTCAGGCCGGTCTGGCCCAGCAGCTTCAGGATCGTGGACACGTCGTGCAGGTGCGGCACGTTGGACAGCTCGACGTCGCCGGCGGTCAGCAGGCCCGCGCACAAGATAGGCAGGGCCGCGTTCTTCGCGCCCGAGATGGTGATGTCGCCTTGCAGGCGGTTACCGCCTTGAATCAGAAGCTTGTCCATGCTTATCCTTGATATTCTTCAGGGGTGAGGGTTTTCATCGACAGCGCGTGGATCTCTTCACGCATGCGGTCGCCCAGCGCGGCGTACACCAGCTGGTGGCGCTGGATCGGACGCTTGCCCGCAAACGCAGGCGACACAATAATCGCCTGGAAGTGCTGGCCGTCGCCCTCCACTTCGAGGTGGGTGCATGCGAGGCCGGCCGAGATGTAGCCGTGGATGAGTTCTGGAGTAGTAGCCATGATAAGTCCTAAATTAGTGGCGCAGGCGATAACCCGAGCGCAGCAAACGAATCGCCAGGAACGCCAGCACCACGAGGAAGGCCGAAACAATGGCCACGCTCATCAGCGGGTTGACGTCGGACTGGCCGAAGAAGCCGTAACGGAAGCCGTCGATCATGTAGAAGAACGGATTCAAATGCGATACCGCCTGCCATACCGGCGGCAGCGAGTGGATCGAGTAGAACACGCCAGCCAGGAAGGTCAGCGGCACGATCAGAAAGTTCTGGAAGGCGGCCAGCTGGTCGAACTTCTCGGCCCAGATGCCGGCGATCAGGCCCATGGTGCCGAGGATGGCGGCGCCCAGCAGCGCGAACACGATAATCCACAGCGGCGCCGCGAACGACAGGTGGGCGAACCAGGCGGTGACGAAGAACACGCCGCAGCCGACCACGATGCCGCGCACCATGGCGGCGATCACGTAGGCCGAGAAGATCTCCCAGTGCGACAAGGGCGTCAGCAGCACGAACACCAGGTTGCCGGTGATCTTGGACTGGATCAGCGAGGACGAGGAGTTGGCGAAGGAGTTCTGCAACACGCTCATCATCACCAGGCCAGGTATCAGGAACGAGGTGTAGTTCACGCCCTCGTAGACGTTGACGCGGCCTTCCAGCACATGGCCGAAGATCAGCAGGTACAGCATGGCCGTCAGGATCGGCGCGCCGATGGTTTGCGTGGCGACTTTCCAGAAGCGCAAGGTCTCCTTGAAGACCAGGGTGCGGAAGCCGGCGGAAATGAAGTTCATACGGTACCCTTGTCCATGATCTGCAAGAAGATATCTTCCAGATCCGCTTGTTGCAATTGCATTTCGTCGATGATGGCGCCCGATTCGCGCAGGCGTTTCAGTATCTGTTCGACTTCGGCGTATTCGTTGATGCGCAGGCTGTACTTCTTGCCATGCTCCGAGGTGTCCGGATGCGTGACCAGCGATTGCAGGTCGTCCGGCAAGTCGCCGTGCGTCATGTTGACGATCAGCTGCGAACCGGAGATGCGGCGGATCAGCGAGGCCATGGAATCCAGCGCCACCACCTGGCCCAGTTTGAGCATGGCCACGCGCTTGCACATGGCTTGCGCTTCTTCCAGGTAGTGGGTGGTCAGCACCACGGTGTGGCCTTCGCGGTTCAGGCGCGAGATGAATTTCCACAGGGTCTGGCGCAGTTCGACGTCGACCCCGGCGGTCGGCTCATCGAGCACGATCACGGGCGGCTTGTGCACCAGCGCCTGCGCCACCAGCACGCGACGCTTCATGCCGCCGGACAGCGCGCGCATATTGGTGTCGGCCTTGTTGGTCAGGTCGAGGTTGTGCATCACCTCGTCGATCCAGGCGTCATTGTTCTTCAGGCCGAAATAGCCCGACTGCAGGCGCAGCGTTTCGCGCACCGTGAAGAAGGGATCGAACACCAGCTCCTGCGGCACCACGCCCAGCTTCTTGCGCGCGGCGCGGAAATCGCTGACGACGTCGTGGCCGTGGATCTTGACCGTACCCGCATCTGGACGGATCAGGCCGGCGATGATGGAAATCAGGGTGGTCTTGCCGGCGCCGTTCGGCCCCAGCAGGCCGAAGAACTCGCCCTCTTCAATGGAGAGGGAGACGCCGCCCAGCGCCTGGAGCGACTTGTAGCGCTTCTCGACATGACTAATTTGGATCGCTGTCATTCTTGACTTATCTATAAGGTTGCGGCGCCCGGCGCGGCGCGCGGGACGGTGCTGCGGGAGGCCGCGGCGCTAGGGCTGCGGCAACGTTCAATTATAGGGGAAATTCAGGCGGTCCGAGCCGGACCGGGGATTTACAGCTGGGCGGCGGGGGTCAATGATGCTCGGCGGAGTCGCCGGCAACTGCGGTTTTTTTGGTGAAGAACGATTCCGGCGCCTTGACCGGCGCGAATTCGTCGTGGCCGGCGATGCGCGGCGCGGCGCCATCCTGGTCGAGCTTGACGTCGGATGGGAACAGCAGCGAGCACACGCCGTACAGCTTGGTCAGGCTTTGCAGCGCCGGCGGCAGGTTTTTCAGTTGCAGCTGGACGCCTGAGGCCTGGGCGGCGCGTTGCCACGCCAGCATCACCGACACCGCCACCGAATCCACCGTCAACACATGGCGCAGGTCGAACACGGTCTGGCCGGCCTTGATGGCGGCAAGGCCGCGCTCCAGCGCCGCAGTGGCGTTAACCACGGTCAGGGACGTGAGCGACTGCAGGTTGTCGATGGGTTCGGTAACGGCGTTCATGATTTACTTCGGTGCTTTCGTGTTCAGTGGCTTGCTGGCGAGCTTTTTGTTCTTCTCGGTCAGCGCCTTGATCAGGCCGTCGATGCCGCCCTTGTTGATCTCGGAGGCGAAGGTGCCCTTGTAGGTCTCGACCAGCCACGCGCCCAGCACGTTGATGTCGTAAATCTTCCAGCCTTGCGGCCCCTTGGCGACGCGGTAGTTGAGCGGGATCGGTTCGCCACGGCTCATGTTGACCTGGGAACGCACTTCCACTTCGGTGTCGGCCGGATCGGCGCGCAGCGGCTTGAATTCCACGGTCTCGTTCTTGATCTGCGACAGCGCGCCCGAGTAGGTGAACACCAGCAGCGAGCGGAACTGTTCGGTCAGGGCCTTCTGCTGCTCAGGCGTGGCGTCGCGCCAGAAGCGGCCGGCGGCCAGCGACGTCATGCGCTGGAAGTCCACGTACGGCAGGATCTTGGTTTCGACCAGGTCGATGACCTTCTTGGTGTCGCCGGCCTGGATCGACTTGTCGGCCTTGGCCGTGTCGATCACATCCTGGCTGATGCGCTTGACCAGCGCGTCCGGCGCCTCGTTGGCGGGGGCGGCGGCGTGGGCGTTGAACGCCAGGGCGACAGTTGCTAAAGCGATCAGTTGTTTAATCAATTTCATCTGGTTCTAGCCTTATGAGTGGTTCTTCGGTTCACTGGCTGTCAGGTTTTGCAGCCGGTGTGCCGGAGTTTAACTCTTTTGCCGGCGATTCGGATGACACGGGTGCCGAAGTTTCTGCGCTGTCATCTTTTTTAGGCTTGCTCGATGGGCCGTCGCCGTCCGGGTGGATCTGGCTTTCGCGGCGCTGCAAGTAGCCGTCGCGCAGGAATTCATAGCGGTCCAGCGCGGCGTCCTCGAACAGGCTCGAAGCGTCCAGCAGGCCGGCGCGGGTATCGACGATGCGCAGGGCGGTGCCGATGTTGCGCACATTGGTCGGATCCTTGTAGCGCCAGATGTCGCCGGCGATATCGGCCGGCAGCGCCGCCGTATCGCGCACGGTGGACGGGCCCAGCAGCGGCAGCACCACGTACGGGCCGGACGATACGCCCCACACGCCCAGGGTCTGGCCGAAGTCTTCCTTGTGTTTCGGCAGACCGGCTTCGGTCGCGATGTCGAACAGGCCGACCACGCCCAGCGTCGAATTCAGCGCAAAGCGGGCGACGTCCGACATGCCGGCTTCGCCTTTACCTTGCAGCAAGTTGTTGATGGCGGTCCAGGCATCGCCCAGGTTACCGAAGAAATTGCCGACGCCGGTTTGCACGAACTGCGGGGTGACGTTCTTATAGGCGGTGGCCACCGGCTTCAGGGCGTAGGTGTCGACCGTGTCGTTGAACTCGAACATGGCGCGGTTGAAGCCCTCGTAAGGGTCGCGCGGGTTCGGGCCGGCGGCGCAGCCAGCCAGCATGACAGTGACGCCGAGCGCCAGCGCGGCTTGGCGGAATGCGGTGGTAGGGCTCACGGTACGACTCATTTCTCGTCCTTTCCTTCTGCGGCCTTGCTATAGATGAACTGGTTAATCAGGTCCTCCAGCACGGTTGCCGATTGGGTGCGGGCGATCTTGTCGCCAGCAGCCAGGTTGTTGGTGTCGCCGCCGGCTTCGATGCCGACGTACTGTTCGCCCAGAAGGCCGGCGGTCAGGATCTTGGCCGAGCTGTCTTTAGGGAATTTGTAATTCTCTTCCATATTCAAGGTTACCAGCGCCTGATAGCTCTTGTCATCAAACTTGATCTCTCCCACACGGCCGACGACCACGCCGGAAGCCTTGACCGCCGCTTGCGCGCGCAGGCTGCCGATGTTGTCGAACTTGGCGGTGATCGCATAGGTTTTGCCGAAGGACAGCGCGCCCATATTGCCGGCCTTGAGCGCCAGGAACATCAGTGCGGCCACACCGACCACGATGAACAGCCCGACCCAGACATCCAGAGATTTGCGTTGCATATTATTCTTCCTCAGTTTCTTAATCTTTGCAGTTTGACCTGAATTACTTGCTGAACATCAGCGCCGTCATCATGAAATCCAGCCACCAGATCATCAGCGATGAAATCACGACTGTGCGGGTGGTGGCGCGGGCCACATCTTCCGGCGTCGGTTGCGCTTCGTAGCCCTGGTACAGGGCGATGAAAGTGATGGCGATGCCGAACACCACGCTCTTGGCGAAGCCGTTGAAGATATCCTTCCAGATATCCACGCCGCCTTGCATCTGCGACCAGAAGGCGCCGTCGTCGATGCCGATCAGCTGCACGCCCACCAGCCAGCCGCCCAGCACGCCTACGGCGCTGAACACCGACGCCAGCAGCGGCACCGACAGCGCGCCGGCCCAGAAGCGCGGCGCCAGCACGCGCTGGATCGGGTTGACGGCCATCATTTCCATGGCCGACAGCTGTTCGCCGGCCTTCATCAGGCCGATTTCAGCGGTCAGCGAGGTGCCGGCGCGGCCGGCAAACAGCAGCGCGGTGATCACCGGCCCCAGTTCGCGCGTCAGGCCCAGCGCCACCAGCAGGCCCAGCGATTGCTCGGCGCCGTATTTATTCAGCGTGTAATAGCCCTGCAGGCCCAACACCATGCCGACGAACAGGCCGGACAGGGTAATGATCAGCATCGAGTAGTTGCCGATGAAATGCAGCTGCTCGACCAGCAGGCGCGGGCGCTTCAGCAAGCCGGGCGACAGGCCCAGCATGGTGACGAAGGTGCGCGCGCCGAGGCCGATGCTCTCGACGTAATCGCGCAGCGGCGCACCCAGGCTGGACAACCAATTCTTTACACTCATACTTGCACTCCAAGGCCCAGGTCATCGGCCAGGGACTTGCCTGGATAGTGGAACGGCACCGGGCCGTCCGCCTCCGCGTTGACGAATTGCTTCACATACGGATCGGTCGACACCAGCATCTCGGCCGGCGTACCGCTCGCGACGATTTTGCCTTGCGACAGGAAATACACGTAGTCGGCGATGGCGAAGCTTTCCTTGACGTCGTGCGACACCAGCACCGTGGTCGACCCGAGCGCCGAATTCAGGTTGCGGATCAGGTTGGCGGTCACGCCCATCGAGATCGGGTCCAGGCCGGCGAACGGCTCGTCATACATAATCAGTTCCGGGTCCAGCGCGATCGAACGGGCCAGCGCCACGCGGCGCGCCATGCCGCCGGAGATTTCTCCGGGCTTCAGCCTGGCGGCGTTGCGCAGGCCCACGGCCTGCAGCTTCATCAGCACCAAGTTGCGGATCAGCTCTTCCGACAGGTCGGTATGCTCGCGCAACGGGAAGGCGACGTTTTCAAAGACGGTCAAATCGGTAAACAGGGCGCCATGCTGGAACAGCATGCCCATTTTGCGACGCAACAGATACAAGCCGGCGGTATTCAGCTTGTGGACGATCTGGCCCTGCACCTGGACCCGGCCTTTTTGCGGACGCAATTGGCCGCCGATCAGGCGCAACACGGTGGTCTTGCCGCTACCGGAGCCACCCATGATCGCAATCACTTTCCCACGTGGGAAGTCCATGTTCAAGCCGGACAGGATCGCGCGCTTGCCATAGGTGAAGTGTAAATCACGGATTTCGACTAAATTAGCCACGACTGAACTCATTTTTTGGAATGCCGTATTGTAGTGCAGAAAGGGCAATCTCTGCTGGCAGGCACCTGGTAGGCCCGGGTAAGTGGCAGATAATACAACACTACTGAACCCAAAGTCAGCAATTTACACCCAGCACTAATTGTTACATTTGTGCGATGCAGCATCGTAAACGGTAAAAAAACCGGATACGGTCGGGGATCGCCCATCCATATCCGGCAGGGAAGCCGGGCCGTGCCCGATTGCCGCGCTAAGTTAGCGCGGCAGCTCGGAACTGCCCATCAGGAACTCATCGACCGCGCGCGCGCATTGGCGGCCTTCGCGGATCGCCCACACCACCAGGGACTGGCCGCGGCGCATGTCGCCGGCGGCAAAGACCTTGGCTGCGGAAGTCTTGTAACAGCCTTCGCCGTCCGTGGTGGCCTTGGCGTTGCCGCGTGCATCTTTCTCGACGGCGAAAGCGTCCAGAATGGTGGCGACCGGCGACACAAAGCCCATGGCCAGGAACACCAGGTCGGCTTTCATTTCGAATTCCGAGTTCGGCACTTCAGCCATCTTGCCGTCTTTCCATTCCACACGGCAGGCGATCAGCTTCTCGACCTTGCCGCCCTTGCCTTCCAGGCGCTTGGTGGCCACCGCCCAGTCGCGCTCGCAACCTTCTTCGTGCGAGGACGAGGTGCGCAGCTTGGTCGGCCAGTAAGGCCAGACCAGCGGCTTGTTCTCTTGCTCAGGCGGCATAGGCATCAGTTCGAACTGGGTCACCGAGGCCGCGCCGTGACGGTTGGAGGTGCCGACGCAGTCGGAACCGGTATCGCCGCCGCCGATCACCACCACGTGCTTGCCGGTGGCTTTGATCTGGTCTTTCAGCTTGTCGCCGGCGTTGACCTTGTTTTGCTGCGGCAGGAAGTCCATGGCGAAGTGCACGCCCTTCAGCTCGCGACCCGGCACCGGCAGGTCGCGCGGCGCTTCGGAGCCGCCGGCCAGCACCACGGCGTCGTAGTCTTTTTGCAAGTCTTCAGGGAAGATGGTTTCCTTGGCCCAGTTGTTGACGTTGGCCGGGAAGTCCTTGCCGATCAACACGCTGGTGCGGAACACCACGCCTTCGGCTTCCATCTGCTTGACGCGACGGTCGATGTGCGACTTTTCCATCTTGAAGTCCGGAATGCCGTAGCGCAGCAGGCCGCCGACGCGGTCCGACTTTTCAAAGACGGTGACGGCGTGGCCGGCGCGCGCCAGCTGCTGGGCCGCAGCCAGGCCGGCAGGACCGGAACCGACCACGGCGACTTTCTTGCCGCTCTGCTTGGCGGCCGGCTGGGGAATCACCCAGCCGTGTTCCCAGCCTTCGTCGATGATCTTGTGTTCGATCGACTTGATGCCAACCGGATCTTCGCTGATGCCCAGGGTACAGGCGGACTCGCACGGCGCAGGGCAGATGCGGCCCGTGAATTCCGGGAAGTTGTTGGTCGAGTGCAGGGTGTCCAGCGCTTCGCGGTAGTTGCCGCGATACACCAGGTCGTTCCAGTCCGGGATGATGTTGTTGACCGGGCAGCCGTTGTTGCAGAACGGGATGCCGCAATCCATGCAGCGCGCGCCCTGTACCTTGGCTTGCTCGTTGGTCAGCGGAATGACGAATTCCGCGTAGTTTTTCAGGCGCGTCGCTGGCGGCAGATAGCCTTCTTCCTGACGCTGGAATTCCATGAAGCCGGTGATTTTACCCACGATATTTCCTTAGTTATCTTTTGTTCCGCCGTCGTCCCCGCACAAGCGGGGATCCATACTCAGCATCGATTCCCGCCTGCGCGGGAATGACGGTACTGCGGCGTTGATTTAGGCAGCGATAGGCTGGACGGATGCGGCTTCGTTCGCCACGTCTTCGGCCATCTCGGCCAGTGCGCGTTTGTATTCGCTCGGGAATACCTTCACGAACTTGCCTCGGCTGTCCGCCCAGTTATCGAGCAACAGGCGCGCGCGCGTGCTGCCGGTGTGCTTGAAGTGACGCTCGATCAAACGCTTCAGGATCACCTCATCGGCTTCGCGGCCATGCTCCTTGTGCTGCACGTGGTAGGTAGCGCTGTCGACCGACTGTTCCTTGGCGGCCAGCACCGGCTCCAGCGACACCATCGCGGTGTTGCAGCGCGTTTCGAAATCGCCGTCCGGGTCGTACACATAGGCGATACCGCCCGACATGCCCGCCGCGAAGTTACGGCCGGTGTTGCCCAGCACCACAACGGTGCCGCCGGTCATGTATTCGCAACCGTGGTCGCCGGTGCCTTCGACGATGGCGGTGGCGCCCGAGTTACGCACGGCGAAACGCTCGCCGGCCACGCCGTTGAAGAAGGCTTCGCCGGCAATCGCGCCGTACAGCACGGTGTTGCCGATGATGATGTTGTTCACCGCCCAGCCACGGAACTCGGTGTTCGGACGCACGATGATGCGGCCGCCCGACAAGCCCTTGCCGACGTAATCGTTGCCCTCGCCCACCAGGTCGATGGTGATGCCGTGCGCCAGGAAGGCGCAGGCCGACTGCCCGGCCGTACCTTGCAGCTGGATGTGGATGGTGTCGTCCGGCAGGCCGGCGTGACCGTAACGCTTGGCCACTTCGCCCGACAGCATGGTGCCGACGGTGCGGTTCAAGTTCTTCACCGGCGAGATGAAGGACACGCGCTCGCCTTTTTCCAGCGCCGCTTTCGCCTGCGCGATCAGCTTGTGATCCAGTGCCTTGTCCAGGCCGTGGTCCTGTTCCATCGTGTGGTAGATGAAGTCGCCGTTCGGTACTTCCGGCTGGTAGAAGATGTTGCTGAAGTCCAGGCCCTTGGCTTTCCAGTGCGTAATCGCCTTGGATTTGTCCAGCAGGTCGACGCGGCCGATCAGCTCATCGTAGGTGCGGATGCCCAGTTGCGCCATCAGCTGACGCGCTTCTTCGGCGACGAAGAAGAAGTAGTTGACCACATACTCAGGCTTGCCGGAGAACTTGGCGCGCAGCACCGGATCCTGGGTGGCAACGCCGACCGGGCAGGTGTTCAGATGGCATTTACGCATCATGATGCAGCCTTCCACCACCAGCGGCGCGGTGGCGAAGCCGATTTCGTCGGCGCCCAGCATGGCGGCGATGACGACGTCGCGACCGGTACGCATCTGGCCATCCGCTTGTACCCGAATCCGGCTGCGCAGGCCGTTCAGCACCAGGGTTTGTTGCGTTTCCGCCAGGCCCAGCTCCCAAGGGGTGCCGGCGTGCTTGACCGAGGACAGCGGCGAAGCGCCGGTGCCGCCGTCATGGCCCGCCACCACCACGTGGTCGGCCTTGGCCTTGGTCACACCTGCGGCGACGGTGCCGATACCCACTTCCGAGACCAGCTTGACCGAGATCGAAGCGCGCGGGTTGGCGTTCTTCAGATCGTGGATCAGTTGCGCCAGATCTTCAATCGAATAAATATCGTGGTGCGGCGGCGGCGAAATCAGGCCTACGCCCGGCACCGAGAAGCGCAGCGTGGCGATGTATTCGGACACCTTGTGGCCCGGCAACTGGCCGCCTTCGCCAGGTTTCGCACCCTGGGCCATCTTGATCTGGATCTGGTCGGCCGAGTTCAGGTAGGCGGCGGTCACGCCGAAACGGCCCGATGCCACCTGCTTGATGCGCGAGCGCAGCGAATCGCCTTCCTGCAGCGGAATATCGACCACCATCTGCTCTTTGCCCATGACCGACGCCATGGTCTCGCCTTGCTTGATCTTGATGCCTTTCAGCTCCATGGTGTAGCGCGATGGATCTTCGCCGCCTTCACCGGTGTTGGACTTGCCGCCGATACGGTTCATGGCGACCGCCAGCGTGGCGTGGGCTTCGGTCGAAATCGAACCCATCGACATGGCGCCGGTGGCGAAACGCTTGACGATCTCCTTGGCCGGCTCGACTTCATCCAGCGGAATCGCCTTGGTCGGATCGATCTTGAACTCGAACAGGCCGCGCAGGGTCAGGTGACGCTTGCTCTGGTCGTTGATGATCTGCGCGTACTCTTTATAGCTGGAGAAGTTATTCGAACGGGTCGAGTGCTGCAGCTTGGCGATCGCGTCCGGGGTCCACAGGTGGTCTTCGCCACGCACGCGGAAGGCGTACTCGCCGCCGGCGTCCAAATGGTTTTCCAGCACGGGATCGCTGCCGAAGGCCAGGTTGTGCAGGCGCAGCGCTTCTTCCGCCACTTCAAACACGCCGATGCCTTCCACGTTGGACGAGGTGCCTTTGAAGTACTTGTCGACCAGCGACTTGTTCAGGCCGATCGCCTCGAAGATCTGTGCGCCGCAGTAGGACATATAGGTCGAGATGCCCATCTTGGACATGACCTTCATCAGGCCCTTGCCGATTGCCTTGGTGAAGTTGTAGATAGCTTTCTCGGCCGACATATCGCCCGGCATGCCGGCAGCCATTTCGGCCAGCGTTTCCATCGCCAGGTAAGGATGGATCGCTTCCGCGCCGTAGCCGGCCAGCAGGGCGAAGTGGTGGGTTTCGCGGGCCGAGCCGGTTTCCACCACCAGGCCGGTCGAGGCGCGCAGGCCCTTCGACACCAGGTGCTGGTGTATGGTGGAGGTGGCCAGCAGCGCTGGAATCGCCACGCGCTCAGGGCCGACCGAACGGTCCGAAACGATCAGGATGTTGTGGCCGGACTTGACCGCATCGACGGCTTCCGCGCACAGCGAGGCCAGGCAGGCTTCGACGCCTTCCTTGCCCCAGGCCAGCGGGTAGCAGATGCCCAGTTCATAGGACTTGAACTTGCCGCCGGTGTGCTGGCTGATGTTGCGCAGGCGCTCCATGTCGTCGAAGCCCAGGATAGGTTGCGACACTTCGAGGCGCATCGGCGGGTTGACGTTGTTGGTGTCCAGCAGGTTAGGCTTAGGACCGATGAACGACACCAGCGACATCACCATCGCTTCGCGGATCGGGTCAATCGGCGGGTTGGTCACCTGGGCGAACAGCTGCTTGAAGTAGGAATACAGCGGCTTCAGCTTGTTGGACATGACGGCCAGCGGCGAGTCGTTGCCCATCGAGCCGGTGGCTTCTTCGCCGGAGGCGGCCATCGGCGCCATCAGGAACTTCAGGTCTTCCTGGGTATAGCCGAAGGCTTGCTGGCGGTCCAGCAGCGACGGCACGGCTTTTTCGCCCTGGGCCGGGGTTTTGTCCTTGGCGCGGTTGTGCGCCAGCTGGCTTTCGCTCAGCTTGATTTCGTTGAGCTTGATGCGCACCGCGTTGATCCATGCCTTGTACGGCTTGGCGTTGGCGTAGGTGTCTTTCAGCTCTTTGTCGTCGATGATGCGGCCGGCTTCCAGATCGATCAGGAACATCTTGCCCGGTTGCAGACGCCATTTCTGGATGATTTTCGACTCGGGAATCGGCAATACGCCCGATTCCGATGCCATCACCACCAGATCGTCGTCGGTCACGATGTAACGCGCAGGACGCAGACCGTTACGGTCCAGCGTGCCGCCGATGTAACGGCCGTCGGTGAAGGCCATGGCGGCCGGGCCGTCCCATGGTTCCATCATGGCAGCGTGATATTCGTAGAAGGCGCGGCGATTGTCGTCCATCGTGCCGTGATTTTCCCAGGCTTCCGGCACCATCATCATCATCGCCTGGGCGATCGGATAGCCTGCCATCAACAGCAGTTCCAGCGCGTTGTCGAAGCAGGCGGTGTCCGACTGGCCTTCATAGATCAGCGGGAACAGCTTTTGCAGGTCGTCGCCCAGCACGGCCGACTTCATCACGCCTTCGCGGGCGCGCATCCAGTTGAAGTTGCCTTTGACGGTATTGATCTCGCCGTTGTGCGCCAGCAGGCGGTACGGGTGGGCCAGCGGCCATTCCGGGAAGGTGTTGGTCGAGAACCGCTGGTGCACCAGCGCCAGCGCCGAGATGCAGCGCGCGTCTTGCAGGTCTTTATAGTACACGCCCACCTGGTCGGCCAGCAGCAGGCCTTTGTAGACGATGGTACGGGCCGACAGCGAGGCCACGAAGAATTCCTTGCCGTGGATAAGTTTCAGCGCCTGGATGGCGTGGCCCGACGATTTGCGGATCACGTACAGCTTACGTTCCAGCGCGTCGGTCACCATGATGTCGGCGCCACGGCCGATGAAGATCTGGCGGATCACCGGCTCTTTGGCGCGCACGGTCGGCGACATCGGCATGTCGAGGTCGACCGGCACATTGCGCCAGCCCAGCACGATCTGGCCTTCGGCGCGCACGGCGCGCTCGATTTCCTGTTCGCAGGCGATGCGCGAAGCGTTTTCCTTCGGCAGGAACACCATGCCGACGCCGTATTCGCCTGGCGGCGGCAGTTCCACGCCTTGCTTGGCCATTTCGTCGCGGTAGTACTGGTCCGGAATCTGGATCAGGATACCGGCGCCGTCGCCCATCAGCGGATCGGCGCCGACGGCGCCCCGGTGATCGAGGTTCTTCAAGATCAGCAGACCCTGTTCCACAATCGAGTGACTCTTGTTGCCCTTGATGTGGGCGACGAAACCGACGCCACAGGCATCGTGTTCATTGGAAGGATCGTAAAGACCTTGGGCTTGCATGGCTAAACTCCGGACTAATTGGCTCGAAAGTCAAGGTTAGTGCAATGCAGCGTAAACTTCAACAATAACAATTAGGGTCGGAGTCGGATTAAATTTTCCTCAGATGCTTACTTATTTAATTGGGGACAGAGTGGACGGCTATACGACGACAGGCTTTATTTTGAAGGGGCGGCCGCGTTTCGCCGGCAATACCTGGCGTTTGATGCGGCTTTGCAGCGTGGTCTGGAACTGTTGCGAGCCCAACGGCCAGCCTTTGAGCAGGGCATTGCTGATTAAAGTGATTTCCTGCGGCGTCAGGGACGGCTCGGACAGCGCGCTATAGGCCGCTTCGCGCTGGAACGGCGTGTTGCCGAGCTCCCAGACCTTGGCGTGGTCGGTGACCAGCCCGTCCGGGCGGATGCCGGCGTGGTGGCAATAACTGGACCAAGGATAATCCTCGGCGCGCGCCACCATGCCGTTGCGCACCGGGTTGAATTCGATATATCGGCTGCACAACATGAAGTAGGCGTCGGCATCGATCAGCGAGGTTTTGTAGCGTCCGTTCCACAAAGTTCCACTACGGACATACTTTTGATTGAAGTAAGGGACGTAATAGCGGCCTATCCACTGCATCATCTGGCCCAGGCCGGTCTCATCGGACGGCGTGAGCAGCAAATGCAGGTGATTCGGCATCAAACAATAGGTATGGACGGCGACTTTATAGGTTTTGGCGGCGCTGCGTAGCCAGCCAAGAAAGGCTTGATAGTCGTCCGCGTCCAGGAAGACATTCTGCTGATTGGCGCCGGTCTGGATGACGTGGTGAGGTTGATTGGGAACGATTAAACGGGGCAGGCGTGCCATAAACTGGGGTGTAAGGGGTGGCTGGAACCCGGATTCTACCCCGCCAAACGCACTCCGTCCCCATTAAATTCCGCGAAGGCTCAGAATGGCGTGACTCCGTCCCCATTTTACCCCGCACGGCGCGAACCGCCGGGGTCGGACCCCGTACGGGGTCCGACCCCTCTGTCGCCTGGGGGTAAAAAATCAGGAAAGGTTGAAGCTGGCAGACAGGCTGTAGCCCTCGCCATAGGCGCTGCGCAGCGGCAGATCCTGGCCCAGGCCGGTGCGCGCTTTCTTGCGCAGGCGGTACACCAGCATGTCCACCCGGCGTCCGGCATCCGGATCGTCGCCGCCGATACCAGCCACAATGACCTGACGCGGCACCGGCCGGGTATTAATGGTCAGCAAATGCAGGAAGTTGCATTCTTTCTCGGTCAGGGTGATCGCCATGCCCTGCAGCTCCAGCTGGCGCGCGCTGACCTTCAAGGTCCACTTGCTCGGCGCCGGGATGGTTTCCTGCGGCCCCACGCGCCGGTCGAGCGCCTCGATGTGCGCCGCCAACTCCGGAAACTTGATAGGCTTGGTCAAATAGTGGTCGGCGCCCAGGCGCAAACCAAGAATGCGGTTGTCGAAGGCGACGCGGCCCGTCAGGACCAGCAAGCCGATCTGCGGATACAGCTGGCGCATGCGCGGAATGACATTGAAGCCGTCCTCATCCGGCAGTCCGAGGTCGAGCACGACCACGCCCACATTGCCTTGACTGAGGGCAGACCACATATCGCTGGCGTTATTGGTGATGTGCACTTCGTGTTCAAGTTCAGTCAGAAATTCCGCCATTTCTTCGGCGTACTCCAGATTGTCTTCCACGATGAGTATTTGCGTCATTGATGCGCCATTCGATCGGTTAGTACGCAAGCGTGCTCAGGCCCGTCCTGCTATGAGCTTGCGTCCAAAGAATTATCACTGTTGGTTTCCCCTTTCGCAAGGTTTTTCCCGGCATTCGCCGCTACTGGCAGCCAAATCCGAAATTCCGTGCCGCTTTCAGAAACATTCCGGGCACTGACAGTGCCGCCGTGCACGTCCGCAATCGCGCGCGCCATGTACAAGCCCAGCCCGGAACCCGCCACGCCAGCGGCGTTGCTGCCTCTGTAGGCTTTGTCGAACACCCTCGGCAACTCCGTTTCCGGTATGCCCGCGCCGTGATCGCGCACCAGGAATTCGACGCCACCTTTTGTTGCTATCCTGCCCAGCAATTCTATCCGAATATCATCATCTGTGTACTTTATGGCATTGTCGACCAATATTTCCAGACAGACGCGCATACCCGCCGGGTCGCAACGCACCCATTGCGGCAAGTCCTGGATCTGCACGCTGATCTGCGGGCGCCGCTGACGGGCCGTCTCGGCGATGGTCTGCAACAGCGTGGCGGGGTCGATCTCGTTTGGCTGGCGCTCGCGGCCGATGCTGGCCATGCGATCGGGCGACAAGTATTCGTCCAGCATGGCCAGCATGCGGTCGACGGCGCTCTGAATCTTGCGGTAACGCTTGCGGGTGCCTTCGTCGTGATGCGCGCCCGTCATTTCCAGACGCTGCACGGCGCCGTCGATGGTCGACAGCGGCGTGCGGAACTCATGCGACAGCATGGAGGCGAATTTTTTCTGCTGCTGCGCCAGCTCGCGCCGGGCGCTGAGGTCGCGCACCAGGCCCACCACCGAGACCGGCACGCCGGCGGCGTCGAGGATCAGCGTCGATTCGATTTCCACCGGCACCGCATGGCCGCTGCTATCGACCAGCTCGGCTTCGCGCAGCAGGCGAAGGCGGCTCGGGTCGCCCTTGGCGTGACGCGCCAGCCGCGCCGGCACATCCTTGAGCAGGCCGGCCGCCAGCACCTGCGCGGTGTCCAGCGTGTGGCCGAAATGGCGTTCTGCGGCCGGGCTCAGCCACGTCAGCTTGAGGCTGGCGCAATCGGCCATCCAGCTGACTTCGCTGCTGTGATCGAGCAGCAGCCGGTAGCGGGCCTCGTTGGCCTGCGATGCGCGCAAGGCCGCCTGCAGCTCCGCTATGGTCTGCTTCATGACAAACTCCTATTCGACCAGGGGGGCGAAGATCTGTTGCAGGTCTTCCTGCGTAAGCGCCATCTTCTGCGATTCGCCTTCGGCCAGGATCGATTGCGCCAGGTCGGATTTCTTTTGTTGCAGGACCTGGATCTTCTCTTCCAGCGTGCCCTTGGCGATCAGCTTGTAGACGAATACCGGCTTGTCCTGGCCGATGCGCCAGGCGCGGTCGGTGGCCTGGTTTTCCGCCGCCGGGTTCCACCACGGATCGTAGTGGATCACCGTATCGGCCGCCGTCAGGTTGAGACCGACGCCGCCGGCCTTCAGCGAAATCAGGAAGATCGGCACGGCGCCCTGCTGGAACGCCGCCACTTGCGCGCTACGGTCCTTGGTATCGCCGGTGAGCAGGGCGTACGGGATATCGCGCGCTTCCAGTTCTTCCTGGATCAGCTCGAGCATGCTGGTGAACTGCGAGAACACCAGGATCTTGCGTTTTTCTTCCAGCAGATCCTCGACCATCTGCATCAGGTCGGTCAGCTTGGCGGAACCGGCGGCCTGCTGTTTCTTGGTGGTGGACTTGACCAGACGCGGGTCGCAGCAGACCTGGCGCAGCTTGAGCAGCGCTTCCAGGATGACGATCTGGCTGCGCGCCACGCCCTTGCGGTCGATTTCCTCGCGCACTTTCTGGTCCATGGCCAGGCGCACGGTTTCGTACAGGTCGCGCTGGGCGCCGGTCAGTTCCACCTTGCGCACCATTTCGGTCTTCGGCGGCAGCTCTTTCGCCACGTTGTCCTTGGTACGGCGCAGCAGGAAAGGCTTGATGCGGCGGTTCAGCAGCGCCCGGCGCAGCGGGTCGTCGGCGCGTTCGATCGGGTGGCGGAACACGCTGTTGAAGCCCTTCTCGTCGCCGAGCAGGCCCGGCAGCAAGAAGTGGAATTGCGACCACAGCTCGCCCAGGTGATTTTCCAGCGGCGTGCCGGACAGGCACAGGCGATGGCGGGCGCGCAGCAGGCCGGCGCTCTGGGCCGCCTTGGAGCGGGTGTTCTTGATGTAGTGCGATTCGTCCAGGATCACCAGGTGGAAATCGTGCTCGCGCAATTTTTCCTCGTCGCGCGGCAGCAGGGCGTAGGTGGTGAGCACCAGGTCGGCTTCGTCGATCTGGTCGAACTGGCCCATGCGGTCCTTGCCTTGCAGCAGCAGCACCTTCAGGCCGGGAGCGAAACGCGCCGCTTCTTCCTGCCAGTTGCCCATCAAGCTGGTTGGCGCGATGACCAGGGCCGGCGCGGTCAGGCGGCCGGCTTCCTTTTCCACCAGGATGTGGGCTAGCGTTTGCACGGTCTTGCCCAGGCCCATGTCATCGGCCAGGATGCCGGCAAGGCCGTATTCGCGCAGGAACTGCATCCACGAGAGACCATCGGTTTGATAGTCACGCAGGGTGGCCTGCAGGCCGGCCGGGGTGGCGACACGCTTGACGGCGCCGAACTGGTTCAGGCGCGCGCCCATGTCACGCAGCTCGTCGCCGCCGATCCACGTCATGTCCACGTTGCGCGACAGCTCGTCCAGGCGCGCCGCGTCGAGCGTGGCCATGTGCAGCGAATTCTTGATCTTGTCGCTGAAATACAACTCGCCCAGGGTACTCAGGATGGGGCGCACGCGGGCCCATGGCAGGGCGACGCGGGTGCCGTCGGCCAGCGTGGCCAGCATCTGGTCTTGCGCGCCGTGGCTGGCGATGGCTTTCGGATTGAAATCGAGGGGGGCGTTGCGGATCAGCTGAACCAGCAGCGGCAGCAGCGGCACCCGTTCCTGGTTGACCATGATGCCCAGCTCCAGATCGAACCAGGCGCGGCCGCCGTCGGCCTCGTCTTCCACCACTTCCGCGTACCAGCCGCCGACGTCCAGCGTGTCGTAGCGGTATTTGGTGGTTTTTTCGATTTTCCAGCCGGCTTCTTTCAGTGCATTGATGCCGTCGCGGGCAAAGCGGATCCACTCGGCCTGGGTCGGCAGCAACAGGCCGCCCTTGACGGCGCTCAGCGGCAGCGTGCTTGGCGCGACGAAGTGGCGCTCGTTGAGCAGCGCCAGCGCATCGTCCTCGGCGCCGCTGTCGCGCTGGATGATCTCGGTCACTTCGCCCTTCTGGCGCACCACGCGCTGCGACGGATCGAAGGAGACGCGCTCGCCGTCGTAGTCGAAGGACAACACGGCGAAATCGTTCCAGCGTTGCAGCGAGCCGTCGGCCAGCATGGCGGCGTCCAGCGTCAGCACCGGACGCGGCTTGACGTCGTCACGGATCCGTTGCGGCAGCGGCTGCGGCAGCGGCATCAGTCCCTGCAGGCCATGCGCCAGCAGCAATTGCGAGACGCGCATCTTGTCGTTATTGGTCAGCAGCGGCGCCTGCGCCACCAGCGCCTGCAGGTCGGCCAGCGCGATCTCGGTGCCGCCCTGGTTCAGCTGCAGCACGCCGCACGACAGGTTGTCGATGTACCACGGCGGATCGGTCGGCAGCATGTAGTCGACCTGGTCGGCGCCGACGTGCTTGGCACCCGGCGGCGGCGCCACCTGCCAGCCCAGGCGCAAGCCCTTGCCCTCTTCGCGCCAGGCCAGGTTGGCTTCACGCAACACGCCGCCCTTGAGCGGATAGACCAGGCCATTGCCGACGTCGGCCCAAGAGTTAGCCCAAAGCAGCTTATCTTGCTCTGCCAGCATATTCAGCAGGGCCGCGCCGATCTTGCCGCGCGGCTCGGTGGCCGAACCGGTCTGGGAATTCTGGCCGCTGCGCATGGCCACGAAGAAGCGGATCAGGTCTTCGTCGTTGGGCGTCATGAAGCTTGGCGGCGTCGACAGCAGCGAAAACACCTCGCTCACCGGACTGGCCGCCGCCACGTCGCCGTTCGGGCGCAGCCGGGCTTTGTACAGGCACAGCGCCACGTGACGGCCGCCGCTGGTCGGTGCCATCACATAAATCAGTTTGTATTGGGTCTGCTTCGGGTCGTTTTCCAGCGGCGGCGGCGTCAGCTTCGCTTTCGGATGCGCTGCCGCATCCACACGCTGCAGCCAGGTGGCGACGGCGTACGACAATTGATTCGCGGGCGGCGCAAGGCGCGTTGGGGCCGGTGCTGGAGCAGCAGGGGCGGCAGGGGCGTCGTCGCGGGTAAGATCCATAGGTCGCATTGTTGTTCAAAGATGGTTCAAAAACGGCAACAGGCAATATTATCCGCCATTGAAGCGTTCGTGTTCATGTAAATTGACATAAAACCTGCCTGACAAAGTGGGCTTGCTCACGTTCACAGTCCTTTTGGGCTGTCAAGACTGGCAACTTTGTACCGATGTCGTATTATTCCGGGCTTGTCTGTCTAGGAATCACACCATGCTGCCTTCCATTGAACAACGTCTCGCCCTGGAACTTGTTGCCAAACCAGCCCAGGTTGCCGCCGCCATCGCCCTGTTGGACGAAGGCGCCACCGTTCCCTTCATCGCCCGCTATCGTAAAGAGGCGACCGGCGGCCTGGATGACATCCAACTGCGTCTGCTCGAAGAGCGCCTGCGCTACCTGCGCGAGCTGGAAGACCGCCGCGCCAGTATCGTGGCATCGATCACCGAGCAAAACAAGATGACTCCAGAGTTGTTAGATGCAGTCATGCACGCAGAAGACAAGACCCGGCTGGAAGACTTATATCTTCCGTACAAGCAAAAACGCCGTACCAAGGCCCAGATCGCCATCGAAGCCGGCCTGGCGCCGCTGGCCGACGGCCTGCTGGAGAATCCGGAACTCAACCCGGAAACCGAAGCCGGCAAGTATCTAAGGGGAGCTTTCACCACCGCCGACGGCAACAATCCGGGCGTGGCCGATACCAAGGCCGCACTGGACGGCGCCCGCCAGATCCTGATGGAACGCTTTGCCGAAGACGCCACCCTGCTGCAGTCGCTGCGTGAATATGTGCAAGAGCATGGCATTGTTGAATCGAAAGTTATTGAAGGAAAGCAAGAAGAGGGCGAAAAGTTCGCCGATTACTTCGATTATTCCGAGCCGCTGTCCACCGTGCCCTCGCACCGCGCCCTGGCGCTGATGCGCGGCCGCCGCGAAGGCATCCTCGACGTCGCCCTGCGCCTCGACTCCGAGCCGGAGAAACCAAAGTGGGACGCGCCGCACAATCCGTGCGAAAGCCGCATCTCGGCCCGTTTCGGCATCAAGGCCGCCGGCCGCCCGGCCGACAAATGGCTGACCGACACCGCCCGCTGGACCTGGCGCGTCAAGAGTTTCATGCACCTGGACACCGAACTGATGGGAGCGCTGCGCGAAAAATCCGAGCTGGAAGCCATCAATGTATTCGCGACCAACTTGAAAGCCTTGCTGCTGGCGGCCCCGGCCGGCCAGCGCGCCACCATGGGCCTGGACCCTGGCCTGCGCACTGGCGTCAAAGTGGCTGTGGTCGACGCCACCGGCAAGGTGGTCGATACCGCCGTGATCTACCCGCACCAGCCGAAGAACGACTGGGAAGGTTCGCTGCACACCCTGGGCAAGCTGGCCGCCAAGCACAATGTGTCGCTGATTTCGATCGGCAACGGCACCGCCTCGCGCGAAACCGACAAGCTGGCGCAAGACCTGCTCAAACGCTTTCCTGATCAAAATATGAGCAAGATCGTCGTCTCCGAAGCGGGCGCGTCGGTGTACTCGGCCTCCGAGTTCGCGTCCAAGGAACTGCCGGACATGGACGTCTCGCTGCGCGGCGCGGTGTCGATCGCCCGCCGCCTGCAAGACCCGCTGGCGGAACTGGTGAAGATCGATCCGAAATCGATCGGCGTCGGCCAATACCAGCACGACGTCTCGCAGACCCAGCTGGCGCGCACCCTGGACGCGGTGGTCGAGGATTGCGTGAATGCGGTCGGCGTCGATGTGAACACCGCCTCGGCGCCGCTGCTGGCGCGTGTATCGGGCCTGTCGTCCTCGGTGGCGCAGGCCATCGTGAGCTACCGCGACGTGAAGGGCGCTTTCGCCTCGCGCGCGGCGCTGAAATCGGTGCCGCGCCTGGGCGACAAGACCTTCGAACAGGCGGCCGGCTTCCTGCGCGTGATCGGCGGCGACAATCCGCTGGACGCGTCGGCGGTGCACCCGGAATCGTATCCACTGGTGGAGAAGATTCTCGGCGACATCAAGAAGGACATCAAAGCCGTGATCGGTGAAACGGCGCTGATCAAGACCTTGCAGCCGGCCAAGTATGCCGACGACAAGTTCGGCGTGCCGACCATCACCGACATCCTGAAAGAGCTGGAAAAGCCGGGCCGCGATCCGCGTCCGGAATTCACCACCGCCACCTTCAAGGAAGGCGTGGAGGAAATCCGCGACCTGCGTCCGGACATGATCCTGGAAGGCGTGGTCACCAACGTGGCAGCTTTCGGCGCGTTCGTCGACATCGGCGTGCATCAGGATGGCCTGGTGCATATCTCGGCGCTGTCGAATACCTTCGTGAAAGATCCGCACTCGGTGGTGAAAGCCGGCCAGGTGGTGAAGGTGAAAGTGCTGGAAGTGGACGAGAAGCGCAAGCGCATCGCCCTGACCATGCGCCTGACCGATAGCGCGCCGCAAGCCGGATCGCAGCCGCAGCAACGCGGTGATCGCAACGACCGTCGCGCCATCGGCCAGCAGCAGAAACAGCAAACCCGCGAACCTGCGGCGGCCGGCAGCATGGCCGCCGCCTTCGCCAAGTTGCGCGGCTAAGGCGGCAAATAAGCGGCAGCTAAGCGGTAGCTAAGCGGCCTTGAGGGCGGCGATGCGCCGCCCCAGTTGCAGCGCGCTGTAGGCGGCCATGGCGCCGACGCCCAGCGACACCCAGTTCAGCACGCTCAAGGCCAGCGGTGCGCGGCCCCAGTCGGCCCACTGGCCCAGCAGCAGCAATTGCGCCACCACCAACGCCAGGCAGGGAATCAGCAGGCGGCGGTAACGGCGCAGCCGGTCGGCGGGGTCGGAGAAGATTTCCGGCACCCGTCGGTTCACGATCGGCTGGCGCCAGCAATGCCAGCCACCGTGCGCGGCGACATACTCCCAGCCGGCGTCCTCCAGCAGCCGGCGGTACTGCGGCTCAAAGTTATTGACGTGCAAGTCCCAGCGATAGGCCATCTCGGCCGGGGCACCGCGCTCGAAGGTGTAGATATCGAGCCAGTTCACCGCCCGCAGGTGCCAGCCCTGCGCCGCCATGGACTGCAGCCAGGCGCCATGTTCCTGATCCTGCCACGACCACCACTGCCTGAACTTTTTCATTTGCTCTCCTTCAGCCGCGCCGCACTATTGACCATGATTTCCAGCCGCCGCACCTGCTCGGCCAGCACCAGCTTGCCCAGCTCGGTCAGCGCGTAGATTTTGCGCCGCTCCTCCTCCGCCACCTTGACGATCAAGGCCTGTTTTTCCAGTGTACCGAAGATGCCGTACAAGGTGCCCGGCCCCAGCACCACACTGCCGGCGCTCAAGGCTTCGGCCTGCTGCATGATGGCGTAGCCGTGCAGCGGCTGCTGGCTCAGCGCCAGCATCACGTAGAACGTGGCCTCGGACAGGGGCAGAAAACGGGCGGGATCGGACATGTATCGGTATTCGCTATATCGTGTATCGATATAGCGACTATACGCGCATTTTTTCGCTTGTCAAACACGGGGCAGGCGCATTTCTTATAAAATGCCGGTATTCCACATCTTTACACCTAGAGGCAGCTATGAGCGACGTACAAACCTGGATCAAAGAAACCGTGAGCAATACCCCGGTGGTGCTGTTCATGAAGGGCACCGCCCAGTTCCCGCAATGCGGCTTTTCCGGCCGCGCCATCCAGATCTTGAAAGCTTGCGGCGTTGAGAACATTGCCACCGTGAACGTGCTGGAAGATCCGGAAGTCCGTCAGGGCATCAAGGATTACTCGAACTGGCCGACCATTCCTCAGCTCTACGTCAAGGGCGAGTTCATCGGCGGTTCGGACATCATGAACGAAATGTTTGAGTCGGGCGAATTGAAAGCCCTGCTGGATGCCTGATCGTCCTGGACGCATTGTTATTGCCATCACCGGCGCCACCGGCGCGGTGTATGGCGTGCGTCTGCTGCAACATTTGCAACACTCAAGTGGCATCGAGACCCATCTGATCGTCTCCGAAGCCGCCGTCCTCACCCTGCACCAGGAAACCGGCTTGCAGCGGCGTGAGGTGGAAGCGCTGGCCCACGTGGTGCACAAGGTGCGCGACGTCGGCGCCGCCATCGCCAGCGGCTCGTTCCAGAGCGACGGCATGATTATCGCTCCCTGCTCCATGAAAACCCTGGCGTCGGTGGCCCACGGCCTGTCCGACAACCTGATCGCGCGCGCGGCCGACGTGGTGCTCAAGGAGCGCCGCCGGCTGGTGCTGATGGTCAGGGAAACCCCGTTCAATCTCGCGCATTTGCGCAATATGACGGCGGTCACGGAAATGGGCGGGATTATTTTCCCGCCGCTGCCGAGCTTCTATCACAAGCCGCAGAGTATTTCAGAGATGGTGGACCACACCGTGGCTCGCGTGATCGACCTGTTCGGGATCGAGCACACACTGGCGCCACGCTGGGCGGGCATGAAGGGTGCCGCCGGCACGGACGCCGGCCAGGCCTAGCTCAACGCTTGTCGAAATAAGAACTGCTGGCGCGCTTCAGTTCACGGGCTTCTTCCACCATGCGGCGTTGCGCGATGCGTTTGCGCATCACTTCGGCATGCTGGGCGGCACTCATGGGCGGGGCGGTCATCAAATCTTTCAGCTGCGCGGCGTTGCTGTAATTGCTTTTCATCAGACGGCTCAAAGCATGACTCCCGAAAAATAGGCCTGTCCTATTGTGCCTGAAATCGGAAGCGAAACTATGACAAATCGTAAAGATAGCGAAAATAAAAAGGGCGCTGCCGATGGCGCGCCCTGGTCCAAACAAAACGTGGAAAACGTGAATCTTGTTTCACGAAAATACGGCCCGGAACAGCGACTAGATAGTTGCATATCCTCAGTAGTACTACGTAAAAATAACTACTTCTGGTAGTTAACCCGTACCAGCATGCGGATAAATTCGCGCGCGATCTGGCGATGATGTTCGTCCAGGCGCTGCAGATCGGCAATCAGCTTGACGTCGGCCGATTCAAAACGCGACGGGCTGGCGCCGCTGTCGGTGCTCGGAGCACCTTCTTCCGGGCCGCCGAAACGCAACCATTCAGCAGGCACGCCCAACCATTGCGCGATCATGCGCAGTTTCTCCTGGGTCGGAATGGCCTCTCCCACCAGCCATTTACGGGCTGCGTGGACAGTAATCGGCCGACCGTCGAAGCGGATATTAAACTCGCGCGCCAGCCGGGTCGGGCTGTCTGGCGAGTAGTGGGCATTTTTTAAAGCCTGTTGCAGGCGCTGGCTAAAGCTTTCGCGTTCATTGGAAGAATTCATCATTGCACTATTTCACGTTGCGTCATGAAAGTCAGTTTCTGCGAAGCTGGGCTTATTTGTGACGTTATGGGATTTGAAAATTTACATTTTATCTTCCGGCAGAACAAACGTCAGCGAAAATGTACGGTAAATTTTATTCGGCAGCAGATCGCCTTCGGCCATCATCTCGCCCAAAAGGGAGAGCACGTAGCACGATACCATTTTGCACGCCCTCCGGTCACCTTCTGCCACCGACTCTACGTTTGATTGGTGGGATTCGCGCTACAATACTTTGACGTTGACGTAAACGGAAATTCATCACAAAAATGTCCACCTATACCATTACCGAACTGGCCCGTGAATTCGACATCACGGCGCGCGCCATCCGCTTTTACGAAGACCAGGGCTTGCTGAGTCCGTCACGCGAAGGCGCGGGCGGCCGCAACCGCGTTTACACCGGGCGCGACCGCACCCGCCTCAAGCTGACCCTGCGCGGCAAGCGCCTGGGCCTGTCGCTGGCGGAAATCAAGAGCCTGGTCGACATGTACGAAACGCCCAAGGATTCCACCGCCCAGATGCAACGTTTCCTGACGGTGCTGGCGCAGCACCGCGAAACGCTGGAACAGCAGCGCGAAGACATCGAAATGTCGCTGGCCGAGCTCCAGGCCCACGAAGACGAATGCAAACGCATGATGGCGGCGCAAACCGCCCCTGCTTGACGCTTATTTGACGCTTATTTGACGCCCACTTGACGTTTACGTTAACGTCACATCGGCGTATCATGGGCGCTCCAGACAAAACACAAGAATCGAGGATGACATGCTCCATCTCCCAGGCCTGACCTTTGACCATGGCGAAGACATCGCCGCGCTGCGCGAAGCCGTGCAGCAGTTCGCCGCCGCCGAGATCGCGCCGCGCGCCGCCGAAATCGACCGCAGCGACCAGTTCCCCATGGACCTGTGGCGCAAAATGGGCGAGCTGGGCGTGCTGGGCATCACCGTGCCGGAAGAATACGGCGGCGCCAACATGGGCTACCTGGCCCATATCGTGGCGATGGAGGAAATCTCGCGCGCCTCGGCCTCGGTCGGCCTGTCGTACGGCGCCCACTCGAACCTGTGCGTCAACCAGATCAAGCGCAACGGCACCGACGCGCAAAAACAAAAATACCTGCCGAAGCTGATTTCCGGCGAATACATCGGCGCCCTGGCCATGTCCGAGCCGAACGCCGGCTCCGACGTGGTGAGCATGAAGCTGCGCGCCGAACTCAAGGGCGACCACTACGTCCTCAACGGCACCAAGATGTGGATCACCAACGGCCCCGACGCCGATGTGCTGGTGGTCTACGCCAAGACCGACCTCGAAGCCGGTCCGAAAGGCATGACCGCCTTCCTGATTGAAAAAGGCGCCAAGGGCTTCTCGATCGCGCAAAAGCTGGACAAGCTGGGCATGCGCGGCTCCCACACCGGCGAGCTGGTATTTGAAGATTGCGAAGTGCCGGTCGAGAACGTGCTGGGCGGCCTGGGCAAGGGCGTCAACGTGTTGATGTCGGGCCTGGACTTCGAGCGCACCGTGCTGTCCGGGGGCCCGCTGGGCATCATGCAGGCCTGCATGGACGTGGTCGTGCCTTACATCCACGACCGCAAGCAGTTCGGCCAGGCCATCGGCGAGTTCCAGCTGATGCAGGGCAAGATCGCCGACATGTACTCGACCATGATGGCGTCCAAGGCCTATGTCTACGCGGTCGGCCAGGCCTGCGACCGCGCCACTTCGCCGGAGCAGGTGCGCAACCTGCGCAAGGACGCCGCCGGCGCCATCCTGTACAGCGCCGAGAAGGCGACCTGGATGGCCGGCGAAGCGATCCAGACCCTGGGCGGCAACGGCTACATCAACGAGTATCCGGTCGGCCGCCTGTGGCGCGACGCCAAGCTGTACGAAATCGGCGCCGGCACCAGCGAAATCCGCCGCATGCTGATCGGCCGCGAACTGTTCGCGGAAACAAAATAAGCTGCAGCGTCGCCCTCGCGCAAGCGGGGGCCCATGCTGAGCCAGCTCACTATGGGTACCCGCCCGCGCGGGTACGACGCTGACGGGACCAATATGACCCAGGCCGCCTTCCCCAAGCTGCTGCGTTCGCAGATCGCGTTCGACATCGCGCGCACCATCCGCGACGGTTTCGACAAGCACTACCGCTTGTTCCGCGCAACCAGCCAGCAGGCCAAGCAGCACTTCGAGGGAGGCGACTGGGCGCATGGACAACAAGCCGCGCGCGCGCGCATCGATTTCTACGACCAGCGCGTGCAGGAATGCGTGCAGCAGCTGGAAGACGAATATGAACCGGCCGACCTGACCGATGAAGTGTGGCGCGAACTCAAGCTGCACTACATCGGCATGCTGTCCGACCACAAGCAGCCGGAACTGGCCGAAACCTTTTTCAACTCGGTCTGCTGCAAGATCCTGCACCGCAGCTACTTCCACAACGAATTCATCTTCGTGCGCCCGGTGGTCTCCACCGAGTACATCGAAACCACCGAAGCACGCCCGACCTACCGCGTCTACTACCCGGCGGCGGACGGCATGCACGCCACGCTCAAGCGCATCGTCGGCGACTTCGCGCTGGACGCGAACTTCGCCAACCTGGCGCGCGACGCCGAACAGGTGGAGCAGCGCCTGACCGCCCTGTACGGCGCGGCGCGCATCGAACCGAATCACCAGATCCAGGTGCTATCGAGCCTGTTCTTCCGCAACAAGGGCGCCTACATCGTCGGCCAGATCATCAACGGCAACCGCGTGGTTCCGTTCGTGGTACCGATCCTGCACAACCGCCACGGCGAGCTGATACTCGACACGGTGCTGTGCGACCCGGAGCAGATCGCCATCCTGTTCTCGTTCACGCGCGCCTACTTCCTGGTCGACATGGAAGTGCCGTCGGCCTACGTGCAGTTCCTGCGCGCGCTGATGCCGCGCAAACCGCGCAGCGAGATCTACACCATCCTCGGCCTGCAGAAGCAGGGCAAGGCGCTGTTCTACCGCGACTTCCTGCAGCACCTCAAGCATTCGTCCGACCTGTTCGAAATCGCGCCCGGCATACGCGGCCTGGTGATGCTGGTGTTCGCGCTGCCGTCGTTCCCGTATGTGTTCAAGTTGATCAAGGATTTCTATCCGCCGCCGAAGGAAACCACGCGCGCGCTGATCAAGCAGAAGTACCTGCTGGTGAAACACCACGACCGCGTGGGCCGCATGGCCGACACGCTGGAATACTCCAACGTCGCCTTCCCGCGCAGCCGCTTCAAGCAGGAACTGCTGGCGGAGCTGAAGCAGTTCGCGCCCTCGCAGGTGGAAGAGGACGGCGAACAGATCGTCATCAAGCACCTGTACATCGAGCGCCGCATGGTGCCGCTGAATATCTGGCTGACGGAAAAGGACCAGGACGAAGCGCAACTGGAGCACGGCCTGCTCGAATACGGCAACGCCATCAAGGAGCTGGTGGCCGCCAACATCTTCCCCGGGGATATGCTGTACAAGAATTTCGGCGTCACGCGGCACCAGCGCGTGGTGTTCTACGACTACGACGAAATCGAATACATCACCGACTGCCAGTTCCGCGCCATTCCCCAGCCGCGCAACGAAGAAGAGGAAATGGCGTCCGAGCCGTGGTATCCGGTCGGCCGGCACGATGTCTTCCCCGAGCAGTTCGGCAGCTTCCTGCTGGGGAATCCGAAGATCCGAAAATATTTTCTCAAGCACCACGCGGACCTGCTCACGCCGGAGTACTGGCAAGCGCGCAAGCAGCGCATCGAGCAGGGTCTGATCGAAGATGTCTACCCGTATCCGCAACACATCCGCTTCTTTCACAAGGAGCTATCCACTATTCCGGCGGTGACTACGCCACCCTTTATGGAGACCTTAGAAAATGAATGATCCTATCGTAATCGTCGGTGCAGCCCGCACCCCCATGGGCGCCTTCCAGGGCGACTTCTCCTCCAAGTCCGCCCACGACCTGGGTGCGGTCGCGATCCAGGCCGCCGTCGAACGCTCCGGCATCGATGGCAAGCTGGTGGAACACGTCTACTTCGGCAACTGCCTGATGGCAGGCCAAGGCCAGGCGCCTGCGCGCCAGGCGCTGTTGAAAGCCGGCCTGCCGACATCCACCGGCGCCGTCACCCTGTCCAAGATGTGCGGCTCGGCCATGCAGGCCGCGATCTTCGCGCACGACCAGCTGATCGCCGGCAGCGCCGACGTGGTCATCGCCGGCGGCATGGAGTCCATGACCAACGCGCCTTACCTGATTCCGAAAGCACGCGGCGGCTACCGCATCGGCCACGGCATGATGTTCGACCACATGATGTACGACGGCCTGGAAGACGCCTACTCGCGCAACGAGAAAACCGGCGAAGGCCGCTCCATGGGCACTTTTGCCGAAGAATGCTCGGCCAAGTACGAATTCACCCGCGAAGCGCAGGACAACTTCGCCATCGAATCAGTGAAGCGCGCGCAAGTGGCCACCAGCGAAGGCTACTTCAAGTGGGAAATCGCGCCGGTCACCGTGAGTTCGCGCGCCGGCGACACCGTCATCGACAAGGATGAAGGCCCGCTGAAAGCCAAAGTGGAGAAGATCCCGAGCCTGCGCGCCGCTTTCAAGAAAGACGGCACCATCACTGCCGCCTCGTCCTCGTCGATCAACGACGGCGCCGCCGCGCTGGTGATGATGCGCGAATCGAAGGCCAAGGAACTGGGCCTGACGCCGATCGCCCGCATCCACGGCCACGCCAGCTTCGCCCAGGAACCGAACCTGTTCACCACCGCGCCGATCGGTGCGGTCGAAAAGCTGTACAAGAAAATCGGCTGGAGCAGCAAGGACGTCGACCTGTTCGAGATCAACGAAGCCTTCGCCGCCGTGCCGATGGCCGCCATGCGCGACCTCGACATCCCGCACGAGAAGGTCAACATCCACGGCGGCGCCTGCGCGCTGGGCCATCCGATCGGCGCATCGGGCGCGCGCATCATCGTCACCCTGCTGGGCGCCTTGAAACGCACCGGCGGCAAGAAGGGCGTGGCGGCGCTCTGCATCGGCGGCGGCGAAGCCACCGCCATGGCCGTGGAACTGGTGTAAGCATGCCGACTGCACTCATCATCGGCGCCTCGCGCGGCATCGGCCTGGCGCTGGTAAAACAGTACCGCGCCGACGGCTGGCGCGTGATCGCCACCGCACGCAAGCAGGAAGACTGCGACGCGCTGGCGGCGCTGGGCGCCGAGCCGCACAAGCTGGACGTGACCAATGTGGAAGCGGTGGCCGGCATCGGCTGGAAGCTCGATGGCGAAGAGCTGGATGTGGCCATCCTCAACGCCGGCGTGTACGGCCCGCGTCACGACGGCTTCCCGACGGAGGTGGACTTCAACGCGGTGATGCATACCAACGTGCTGGCGGCCATGCGCCTGCTGCCGGTGCTGGCGCCGATGGTGTGCGCTTCACGTGGCGACGGCAAGCTGGCCGTGCTGTCCTCGCGTATGGGATCGCTGAGCGAGCGCAGTTCGTCGGCTGGCTCGCTGTACCGCGCCAGCAAGGCGGCGCTGAATTCGGTGCTGATCGACACGGCGCTGACGTTCGGAAAACAGGGCGCCACCTGCGTGGCCTTCCATCCGGGCTGGGTGCGCACCGACATGGGCGGCGAAGGTGCGGACATCTCGGTGGAAGAAAGCGCGGCAGGCATCCGCAATACGCTGGCGGCGCTACCCGCGTCCGAGCTGGCGGTGTATCGCAACTACGATGGCACAACCATCGGCTGGTAAAAAAAGAGAATAGAAGAGACGACATGATACTGAGCCAGGAACACGAAATGATCCGCGACGCCCTGCGCGCTTTTGCGCAGGAGCGTCTCGCCCCCAACGCGGCCCGCTGGGACAAAGAACACCATTTCCCGAAAGAGGAACTCAAGGAACTGGCCGCGCTGGGCGCCTTCGGCGTCGCCGTGCCGGAAGAACTGGGCGGCGCGGGCATGGACTACGTGTCCTTGGCGCTGGTGCTGGAAGAAATCGCGGCGGGCGATGGCGGCACCTCGACCGTCATCTCGGTGAACAACTGCCCGGTATGCAGCATCGGCATGATGTATGCGAACGCGCAGCAAAAGGCGCAATGGCTGCGGCCACTGGCGCAAGGTGAGATGCTGGGCGCGTTCTGCCTCACCGAGCCACACACCGGCAGCGACGCCGCCGCCCTGCGCACCACCGCCACGCGCGACGGCGACCACTATGTGCTGAACGGCGTGAAGCAGTTCATCACCAGCGGCAAGCACGCCGATGTGGCGATCGTCATGGCGGTGACCGACAAGGCGGCCGGCAAGAAGGGCATCAGCGCGTTCTGGGTGCCGACCGCCACGCCGGGCTACATCGTCGCCGGCATCGAGCAGAAGATGGGCCAGCACTCATCCGACACCGCGCAGATCCTGTTCGAAAACTGCCGCATCCCGGCGGAGAATTTGATCGGCGAGGAAGGCCAGGGCTACAAGATCGCCTTGTCCGGCCTGGAGGGAGGCCGCATCGGCATCGCCTCGCAATCGGTGGGCATGGCGCGCTCCGCGTACGAAGCGGCGCTGAGCTATGCGCGCGAGCGCGAAAGCTTCGGCAAACCGATCTTCGAGCATCAATCGGTGCAATTCAAGCTGGCGGAGATGGCGATGCAAATTGAAGCGGCACGCCAGTTGATCCTGCACGCCGCATCGATGAAGGACGCCGGCCTGCCATGTTTGAAAGAGGCGGCAATGGCCAAGCTGTTCGCCTCCGAGATGGCGGAGAAGGTCTGCTCGGACGCGATCCAGATCCACGGCGGCTATGGCTACGTCAGCGACTTCCCGGTAGAACGCATCTACCGCGACGCCCGCGTGTGCCAGATCTACGAAGGCACCAGCGACATCCAGAAGATCCTGATCGCCCGCGCCCTCTAGCCGGTCGTTCCCGCGCAAGCGGGAACCCATAACCGGCATCAAGCACAGATATCTTTAAACAAATCCCTCCACAAGGGATTTGTTTTCTGTATCAACTCAACCTTCCAGTCGCGCCGCCACTTTTTGATCTGTTTTTCCCGAGTGATGGCGGCATAGATGTCGGTGTGCTGCTCGAACCAAACGAGCTGCTTTACGCCGTATTGCTTGGTAAACCCGTCAACCAAGCCCTCACGGTGTTGCCAGACCCGCTTGATCAAATCAGACGTCACACCTGTGTACAAAGTGCCGTACATTTCGCTTGCCAAGATATAGACATAGCTCAATTTTTCCATTTTCTCCTCCAATAAACGGAGAAAATAAACTCGCTGGTCAATTCTGGCGCTGATGTTACGCAGACATTCTATGGATACCCGCTTACGCGGGAATGACGGGGTTTAGGTGAATTTTTCGTTGACTGCGGCCGGTTCGCCGATGGCGTAGAAGGTGCCGCCGGCGATGTAGTGCAGGCTGCGGAAGCGCGGGTCGGCGCTTTCGAAGTGCCAGTGGCCGTCGCGGAACACGCGCTCGTCCGCATAGGCCGCCACCACTTCGCCGATGAACAGGTCATACACCTGCTCATTGCGCGGCTCGGGTAGCACTTTGCAGATCAGCCACGCCGAGCAGCCGGCCACCAGCGGCACGTCATAACCGTCGACCTGGAACAACTCCACGCCAAACTTCTTCAGTTTATCCGGCGTATCGGCCAGGCTGGCGTGGCCGAGGTTATAAGTCAGCTCCAGCTGCCCCACGTTCGGCACCTGCAAAACAAAATAGCCGCTCTGCTCCACCAGCGGGCGCGTGGCGGTGGCCTTGTCCAGCACCACGGTCACCTTCGGCGACGCAAAATCCCCACGAAAACGCGGACGAAAAAAAAGCCCGTATCTCAACGGGCTTCGTTCCAATGTATTACCTATTTCTCAATCGTACCGGTCTCCCTGGCTATCTGCCAAGTGAGGCGGCGTCTCGGGCGCCCATGCTATCTGCATAGTGCCCCCAACGTGTAAATCGACTAATGTCTTCGGGATTACAACTCCGGTTTCTGCGTCAACTGCGCCAGCGAACTTACACAACTCATGGCGCGGCGCATCGGCCGGATGTGGGACTGTTTGCACGCAAACCTCAACCACGAACGTAGTGTAACACAGTTCTTTGTGCGACGCACAAATTATTTTATTTGTGTTGCTTCGGTTGTCAGCGGCTGCGGCGCGCGCCCCGGGCGCTCACGGCCGACGCGTTCGAATTCGGAAATGACTTGCGCGCCCAGCAACAATAGCGTGGCGCCGATTTCCAGGCTGAACATGACGATGATGGCGGTCGTCATCGAGCCGTACACCACGTTTACCTGCGACAGGGTGGAAAAGTACCAGATCAAGATGCGCCGTGCCACTTCCCACAGCAGCGCCGCCGTCACGCCGCCGATCAGCGCATGCGACAGCGACAGCCGGCCCACCGGCATCACCAGGTAGATCGAGGTCAACACCAGCACCTCACCGACAAAGCCCAGCAAGTACAGCAAGGCGCCCGAGACGCCGTTCAGCGACCAGTCGTAGCCGAACAAGCGCACGCTCTCCTCGCCCATCACTTTCAGGCTGCCGGCCACCAGCGTCACCAGCAACATGCCGGCTCCCAGCGACAGGATGTAGCAGTAGGGCATGATGGCCGAGACCATGAAATGGCGGCGGCGGATCTCGACGCGATGCTTGAAGATCACGCACATGGCATTTTCCAGTACCGTGAAGGCCAGTGAACTGAAGAACAGCATGGAGATCACCAGCACGCCGCCCACCAGATCGCGGTGGGTGAGGAACTGGGCGATTTCGTTGACGATGGGCTTGGACTGCCCCGGCACGATCCAGTTCAGATAGCGACCCACGGTGGTCAGCAATTCCTGCTGGTCGATCACGTGCGACAAGGCCACCACCACCAGCATCAGCAGCGGCAGGATGGACAGCAGCGAGTAATACGCCACCGCGCCCGCCAACAGCAAGCCTTGATTGGCGCGAAAGCCCTTCAGGCATTGCACCGTGAAATCCATGGGATGAGCGGCCACATAGGCCAGTGCCCTGCGGTTGAGTAGGTTCATATTGCCATTCTATGCACAGCTCAGTGTGCGGTATGTGCGTCTACGTCCAGATAGCGCCAGTTGGTGAATTCCACCGGGTGGCGCCGATAATTTTTCAGCCAGGGCTGCTGTAAATCGGCGGAAATGGGATGCGTCAACAGCACCCATGGCGTGTAAGCGTGAATAATTTGCGCGAGCTCATCATACAGGGCCGTGCGCTGCGGCGATTCTCCCATCTGGCGCGTTTGCTCGTAGCGCGCATTGTAGGCAGGAAGGTTGAAACGCGCGTAATTGGCGCGTCCGGCGTTCGGGCCGTACAGCAATTGATAGAAATTATCGCCGTCGGGGAAATCGGCCACCCAGTTGGTTTCGAACATCATCACCGCGCCCAGGCGCGAGGCCTTGATGATTTCGGTCTTCTTGTCGCTCTTGAAGCGTACGTGCAGTCCGATGGCGTTCAGCTGCTTGCGCCACAGCTCGTCCCGCAAGCGACCGACGGTGGAGGACTCGCTGTGCATCACCAGCACCAGCGCCTTGCCGTCCGGCTGCGTGCGGTAGCCCTGTTGGTCCTTGCGATAGCCGTAGCGGTCCAGCAGGGCGTTGGCCAGCGTCGGGTCGTAAGCGACCGGGCTGCGGAAATTCGGGTTGTAGCCCAACACATTCGGCGGCAGCGGCGTGAGCGCCGGCAGGGCCAGGCCTTTCTTCATGGTCGCCACGTCCTCGGCGCGGTTGTAGGCCAGGGCAATGGCGCGGCGCAGGGCCACCTTTTCCCTGCTGTAGCCGCCGATCAGCGGATCGTCCATATTCATCCACATGTAATAGGTCTGCAGCACCGGGAACGGCGCGAGGACGATGCCTTTCGCGGCCAGTTCCGGCTTGAGCTTCGCATCCTCGGTGAGCACTATTTCCTTCATCGACTCCGGCAGCTGTTCCAGGAAATCGAATTCGCCATTCAAAAAGCCGAGCACGCGCGACTGGTATTCCTCGACGATCTTGATGTCGATGCGATCGACGATCGGCAGGCGCTTGCCGGCGAACTCCATGGGCCGGAAGTCGCGGTTGGCCAGCAGGATGATCTGGTCGCTGTGTTTCCACGTACCGATCTTGAACGGGCCGGTGCCGACCGGGTGATTGCCGACCTGCGCGCCGTGCGTTTCCACCACCTCGCGCGCCACCACGCCGGTGGCCGGCATCGCCAGGTAGAACAGGAAATTGGGATCGGGCTTTTTGAGCACGATGCGCAGGGTGAATTTGTCGACGGCGACCAGCTCCGCCACACCGTCGAACAGGTACAGCCACGGCGACTTCAACGCCGGCTGATACAGGCGCTTGAAGCTGTAGACGTAATCTTCCGCCGTGACCTGCCGGCGCGCGGTGGTGAAGGCGGGATCCGGCGTGAAATAAATGTCCTGGCGCAGCTGGAAGGTGTAGCGCTTGCCGCCATCGTCCACCGTCGGCATGGCGGTCAGCGTGTTGGGCATCAGCTTGACCGGACGGGCCAGGTAGTCGTAGCGCAGCAAGGGGTCGAACAGGTTTTCCAACAGGCTGAGGCTGGCGACGTCGGAAGCTACGGCCGGGTCGAGCGCGGTTTCGCCGGTGCTGAGGAAGGCGTGCAGCACTTTGGGCTCAGCATCGGCTCCCGCGTGCGCGGGGGCGACGGCGGCCACCGCCAGCACTGCCGTTGCACAAATTTTCAGCATCCTTTGCATGGCGCCTCACACGGTAAAGCGGCAGCTTATAACTTTTTCGCCTTGCTTACCCGCTATACTTTGCAAATCAATTACTGCACTCTAGAAAAATGTCGCTCAATTACATCTGGTCTGGCTTCTTCCTGGTGGGATTCCTGGCCGCGTTGGCGCAGTTCCTGTTCATGGGCGACACGGAAATCTTCAAGCGCATCATCGACGGCACGTTCGACTCCGCCCGCACCGGCGTGATGGACATCGCCCTGCCGCTGGCCGGTGTGATGACGCTGTGGCTCGGCATCATGAACATCGGCGAGAAAGCCGGCGCCATCGACCTGCTGGCCAAGCTGATCGCGCCGTTCTTCTCGCGCATCTTCCCCGGCGTGCCGTCGAACCACCCGGCCACCGGCCACATGGTGATGAACTTCTCGGCCAACCTGCTGGGCCTGGACAACGCCGCCACGCCGTTCGGCCTGAAGGCCATGGAAAGCCTGCAAACGCTCAATCCCAACAAGGACGAACCGACCGATGCGCAGATCATGTTCCTGGTGCTGCACACCTCGGGCCTGACCTTGATCCCGCTGGCCATCATGGCGCAGCGCTCGATCCTCGGTGCGGCCGATCCGTCCGACATCTTCATTCCCTGCATGGTGGCGACCTATGTGGCGACCATGACCGGCATCATCGCCGTCTCGATCCGCCAGCGCATCAACCTGTTCAACCGCGTGGTCGTGGGCTGGCTGGGCGGCATCACCGCCTTCATCGCGCTGGTGATCTGGTACTTCACGCAGTATTTGACCAAGCCGGAAATCGAGGTCGTCTCCAAGGTGTTCAGCAATTTCGTGCTGATTGCGGTGATCGGCGGTTTCATCATCGGCGCGTTGCGCAAGAAGGTGAACGTCTACGAAGCCTTTATCGAAGGCGCCAAGGGCGGCATCCAGACCTCCATCACCGTGATTCCGTATTTGGTCGGCATGCTGGTGGCGATCAGCGTGGTGCGCAACGCCGGCCTGCTGGGCTTTGTGGTGCAGGGCTTCAGCTGGCTGTTCAGCTTCCTGGGCGTGAACACCGACTTCGTGCCGGCGCTGCCGACCGCGCTGATGAAGCCACTGAGCGGCAGCGCCGCCAAGGCCATGATGATCGACACCATGCAAACCTACGGCGTCGATTCCTTCGTCGGTCGCCTGGCTTGCGTGTTCCAGGGTTCGGCCGATACCACCTTCTACATCGTCGCGCTGTATTTCGGCTCGGTCGGCATCCGCAAGACGCGCTACGCGATCTCCTGCGGCCTGATCGCCGACTTCGCCGGCGTGATTGCTGCGATTGCGATTTCCTATGTCTTCTTCTACTAAGTTGTTGCGCCGCCTGGTTGCTGGTTCGCTGCTTGGCGCGCTGCTGGCGGCTGGCGTGCAGGCGGCGGAACTGCCGGAACCGGTGGCGCGGCTGATGCAATCTTCCGGCATACCGCCGGAAGCGGCCGGCATCGTCGTCATACGCGGCGACGCCACGCTGGTCGCGCACAATGCGCAACTCAGCATGCAGCCGGCCTCGACCATGAAGCTGTTCACGGCGATGACGGCGCTGGAGTTGCTTGGCCCGGTATTCCGCGGCCGCACCGAATTCCGCAGCAGCGCGGAAGTGGTCAACGGCGTCCTGCAGGGCGACCTGATACTGCGTGGCGGCGCCGATGCCGATTTCAACGAGGATGCGCTGTCGCACATGCTGGAAGCGCTGCGCAACCAGGGCATCCGCAAGATCAAGGGCGATATCGTGGTGGACCGCCTGCTGTTCCAGCCCTCGCGGCCGGATGCCGGGCAGCCGCCGTTTGATGAATATCCCTGGGCCTACTACAACGTCATCCCGAACGCGGCGCTGCTCAACACCAATCTGCTGAAAGTCGAGCTACGCTCGACCGGCGACAAGCTCTCGCTGGTGATGATGCCGGAGCTGGACAAGGTCGGCATCCGTTCGGAGATGAAGCTGAGCGACGCGCCCTGCGCCGCCTGGGAAAACGGCTGGCGCTCGCCGGACTACACGCGCAAGGGCGAGCGCATCGAAGTCGTCCTGCACGGCAGCTTCCCCAAGGACTGCGTGAAATCGACCAGCATCAACGTCCTCGATAGCCAGGATTACCTGGCCCGCCTGCTGCTGGCGGAATGGCGCAAACAGGGCGGTAGCCTGAGCGGCGAAGTGCGCGAAGCGATACTCCCGAACGCCGCAACGCCAGCGCCGATCGCACCGCTCACCCGCCTGCTGGCCGAACACGTTTCCCGCACGCTGCCCGAAGTCCTGCGCGACACCAACAAACAATCCGACAACACGCTGGCGCGCACCATTTTCCTCAGCCTTGGCAGCCTGGAAACCGATCCCGCGCTGGGCAGCCGCCCACTGGCCGCCGACGGCGCGCAAGCCAGCACCGCCATGCGCGCCGAAACCACCATCCGCGCCTGGCTGCAGCAGCACAACATCGACGGCAACGGCCTGGTGCTGGACAACGGCTCCGGCCTGTCGCGCACCGAACGCGCCACGCCGGCGCAACTGGCCGGCGTGCTGCAAGCGGGCCTGAAAAGCCTGTGGATGCCGGAATTCCTGGCCAGCCTGCCGATCGCCGCCACCGACGGCACCCTGCGCCGCCGCCTGACAGACAGCCCTGCCGCCCAACGCGCGCGCCTGAAAACTGGTAGCCTGAAAGGCGTGATCGCAATTGCCGGCTACGTCCAGGACGCCAACAAGCAAGCCTGCATCGTGGTCGCCATCCTCAACGACGAGCACGTCGCCAACGGCGCCGGCCGCGCCGTACTCGACGCGCTGGTCGACTGGGTGGCCCGCAGCGGAAACTGACAAGGAGCACACCATGCAGCAACGTAGTTTAGGTAAGCAAGGATTAACCGTTTCCGCCCAAGGCCTGGGTTGCATGGGCATGAGCTTTGCCTATGGGCCGGCGGATGAAACGGAGGCTGTCGCCACGCTGCATCGCGCGCTGGAGTTGGGTGTCAATTTCTTCGACACGGCCGAGGTCTATGGGCCGTACACCAACGAGGAGTTGCTGGGCCGCGCCTTCAAAGGCCGTCGCGGCGAGGTGGTGTTGGCGACCAAGTTTGGCTTTGATATCCGCAATGGCGCCAATGTCGGCGTCACCAGCGATCCGACGCAGATCCGCGCCAGGGTCGAAGGTTCGCTGCGCCGGCTCGATACCGATTACATCGACCTGCTTTACCAGCACCGCATCGATCCCAACGTGCCGATCGAGGAAGTGGTGGGCGTGATGGGCGAACTGGTTAGCGAAGGCAAGGTGCGCTACCTCGGCTTGTCCGAGGCCGGCGTGGCGAATATCCGCCGCGCCCATGCCGTGCATCCCATCAGCGTTTTGCAGAGCGAATACTCGCTGTGGGAACGCAATCTGGAGGACGATATCATTCCCGTGCTGCGCGAGCTCGGCATCGGCCTGGTCCCATTCAGCCCGCTCGGACGCGGCTTCCTGGCCGGCACGGCGAAACGCGCGGAAGAATATCCGCCCACCGACTTCCGCCACCAGGACCCGCGCATGCAAGGCGCGAACTTCGACGCCAATATGCAGGCCGCACAAGCTGTGCGCGACCTGGCAGCCGCGCGCGGCGTCGCCCCCGGCCAGATCGCGCTGGCATGGGTGATGCAGCAGGGTGTAGACATCGTGCCGATTCCCGGCACGCGCCGCCGCAGCAATCTGGAACAGAACGCTGCCGCAGCCGACATCATGCTCAGCGCGGCGGACAAGGCTGCGCTGGAAGACGCCATGCAGCACGTGGCCGGCCCGCGCTACAGCAAGGAACGCATGCAAACGGTGGACCGCTAAAAATACTCACATCGCTGCTTGACTCGATTGCGACAGTTGTCGCACAATAGTGGCAACAGTCGCAGTGGAGCATCCCTTGGTTATCCTTAGCACCTTCTACACAGGCATCGACCTGCTGGCCTACCGCTTTGCATTGGCCAGCGGCGGCTGCCTGGCCGCCGGATTCGGCGTATGGGCGGCGATGACGCTGTGCCGGCGCTGGCTGCCTGGCGTCGCCGCGCAGCGTTCGGTGTGGCTGCTGGCCCAGGTCACCATCTTCGCGGCTTTCCTGCTGATCCTGCTGCCGCAGGGCGAGCGCCTGCGCGTGCTGCCGCCCATCGACATCGAAGAATTCTCCGCGCATGCTGCAAGCGCCACCGCCGTAATCGACGCCGACGCCAAGCCCGCCACGCAGGCGATCGCGGAAACCAGCACGAGCGACTATCTCGCCACCGCCGCGCAAGGCTGGCTGCTGCTGTACGCGGCAGGCCTCGGCTACACCTTGATCCAGCTGCTGCGCACCCGGCGCGCGCTGCACGCCCTGGCCGCTGCCGGCGACAAAACCGATGACCAGCCGATGGACCTGATCGAAGTCGACGCGCCCATCTCGCCGATGCTGTTTGGCCTGTTCCGCCCACGCCTGCTGCTGCCGCTGCACCTGCGCGGCTTCGACCAGGACCAGCGCCAGATGGTCGTCGAACACGAGCTGACGCACTGGCGCCGCCACGACCTGCAATGGACCAGCGCCGGCATCCTGCTGCAAACCCTGCTCTGGTTTAATCCCTTCGTGCGCCTCCTGCGCCTGCAACTGTCATGGGCGCAGGAACTGGGCTGCGACCGCGAAGTGCTGCGCGGCCGCGCAGCCAGCCAACGCAAGGCCTATGCCGCCGCCCTGGTCGCGCAACTGAAACTGCAGCAGACCACGATGTCGATACCTATCGCACTCGCCTTCGGCAACCTCACGCCAACTACGCTGGCCGCGCGCATTGCGCTGATCCGCAGCCCGGCCGGAACGCCACGTGGACCGTGGACGCGCATCGCCGCACTGGCCGGCCTGTGCGCCGTGCTGGCAGCCAGTCTCGCCTTGCAGCCGACGCTGGCCTCGCAAAGCACTGCGCCGCTATCCTGCACCACGCTGGTGGACGCCGCCAGCGGACAGCGCCTGCGCCACGAAGGCCAATGCGGTCACCGTGCCACGCCGGCGTCCACCTTCAACATCGTGGTCAGTTTGATGGGCTACGACAGCGGCATCCTGATCGACGAGCACGCGCCGTTGATGCCGTTCAAAACTAGCTACACCGACTCGACGCGTGAGGACTGGCGTGCCGACACCGATCCATCCACCTGGATCAAAAACTCCACCGTCTGGTACGCGCAGCAGGTCACCACGCAAATCGGCGAGGCACGCTTTCAGCGCTACATTCGCAATTTCGGCTACGGCAATGCCGATCTCTCCGGCGACGCCGGCGCGCACAACGGCCTTACCCAATCGTGGATCGGCTCCTCCTTGCAGATTTCAGCGGACGAGCAAACCGACTTCCTGCGCAAGCTGGTCAACCGCCAGTTGCCGATATCGGCCAAGGCATATGAGATGACCAGCCGCATCCTGCATCCGCAAACGCTGGGCAACGGCTGGACCATCCACGGCAAGACCGGCACTGCGTCACCGGTGCTCTCCAACGGCAGCGACGACCCGGAGCGACAATACGGTTGGTACGTCGGCTGGGCCACCAAGGGCACGCGAACCATCGTATTCGCCCGCATGACGCTCGACCACCGACAGCAAGACTACGCCGGACCACGCGCCAAACAAACCTTCCTGCGTGATGTCGCCACGCAGCTCGACACACTGTAGCAAACCACCACCAACCACCACCACCCACCACCAACCAGGAGCAACCTTGTCTACATTAAGCCGCATGGCCTTGGCCATCGCAGCGTGCTGCTGCACGCCCGTCGTCGTCGCCGCAGATCTGCAAACCGTGGTCGATCAGGCGATCCAACCCATCCTCAAGCAGTACGACGTGCCGGGCATCGCCGTCGGCGTCACCGTCAACGGCAAAGCCGCCTTCTTCAACTACGGCCTGGCGTCGAAGGAGAGCGGCACGCCGGTCAGCCAGGCGACGCTGTTCGAACTGGGCTCGGTCAGCAAGACCTTCGCCGCCACGCTGGTGTCTTACGCGGTGGTGCAGGGCAAGCTGTCGCTGGCCGATCATCCTAGCCGCTACCTGCCCAAGCTGAAAGGCAGCGCGCTCGATATGGCCACAGTGCTGCACTACGGTACCTACACCGCCGGCGGCCTGCCGCAGCAGTTCCCGGACAACGTGGAGAACAGCGAACAGGGCATGCTTGATTACTATGGCAAGTTCCAGCCCACGGCGGCGCCAGGCGTGATACGCCAGTATTCGAATCCTAGCCTCGGCATGTTCGGCCACCTGGGCGGCCTGGCGCTGAAGGCCGATCCGGCCGAGGTGCTGGAAAAGCAGATCCTGCCGAAACTTGGCATGAGCACCACGTATCTGCGCATACCGGAAAGCGCGATGGCCAACTACGCGTGGGGCTACTCGGATAGCGGCAAGCCGCGCCGCATGAACGAAGCGTTGTTTTACGTGTCCACCTACGGCGTGCGGTCGAACACCGCCGACATGATCCGCTACGTGCAGGCGAATATCGATCCGAGCCAGCTGGATGTCACCTTGCGGCGCGCGATCGAGGGCACGCACATCGGCTACTTCCAGATCGGCCCCATGACGCAGGGACTGGGCTGGGAACAATACGCTTATCCGGTGTCGCTGGATGCGCTGCGCGCAGGGAACTCCAGCACCATGAGCCGCCAGCCTAATCCCGCCAAGCTGCTGACGCCGCCGAAGCCGGGCGCCGATAGCACCTGGTACAACAAGACCGGTGCCACCGGCGGCTTTAGCAGCTACGTCGCGTTTGTGCCGTCCAAGAAAATCGGCATCGTGATCCTGGCGAACCGGAATTATCCGATCGAGGAACGCCTCAAGGCCGCGCACACGATCCTGTCGCAGCTGGAGGACTAGAGCACGCGCGTGTAATGCTGGCGCACATGCTGACGGTCGCCGCAATCGAAATGCCACCATTCGCTGTTGATGCCTTGCCAGCCGTTGTGCCGCATGGCGTCACGCAGCCAGCGGCGGTTTTCGATGTGCTGGGCACTGAGTTCTCCGCGCGCCAGCAGCGCGGCTTCCAGCGCGGGATGCGAGCGTTCACTCAAGTCGTCGAAGCCGGTGCCCATGTCCAGCTCACGGCCGTGCGCGTCCAGCAGCGTGAGGTCGAGCGCCATGCCGAAGGAATGGATAGAGCCGCGTTCCGGGTCGGCGATGTAGCTCAGCAGGTCGGTGCCTTGCAGCGCGTCCCACAGCTGCTCCTGCACGCGTTGGGGACGCAGCGCGTCCAGCACCAGCAGCTTGTATTCGGGCTTGCGCGCGGTCAGCCATGCGACAGCCTGCGCCAGCGCGGCGGCGGCGTCCCTGTGCAGCCAATGACAATCGAGCGGGGAGTAAAGATCGCGGCCGACGAAGTTGTCGGCCGTGGCGTAGCGCAGGTCGACCGCGATGCCTGCGATGCTGTCCAGCCGGCGGAAATCAGGATGGCCGGGGATCGCTTCACAGGGGACGGCCGGAGCGCTCATCGTGCTTCGGGCGGTGCCGCTGGCGTGATGGGAACACTTGGTACGACGGGCACAGGGCTGGTCAGCACATCGAGCAGCGCCGCCGTCTCCGCATCCGGCGTGCCGTCGTATTGCGAGGGGCGGTACTTGGTCTGGAACACCGAGATCACGTTGCGCGTGGCCTGATCGAGTTCACCGTTCTGCGGCACCGCGTAGCCCACCTCCGCCAGCTTGCGCTGGAACCAAGGCAGATCCGGCAGCTGCTCCATAAAGCCCGGCACGCGCGCCAGGACGCGGCTAGCTTCCGGCCACGTAATCAGGCCGGCGTCGGCCAGCTGCTTCCACGGGAACAGCGGACCAGGGTCCTGCTTGCGCTGCGGTGCGATGTCGTTGTGGCCGAGGATATTCCCCGGCGCGATATTGCGGCGCTTGACGATGTCCTTCAACAGCACAATCAGCTGATCGATCTGCGCCTGCGGGAACGGCGCATACACGCGCCCCTGCTCCGTTTCCTTGAAGCCCGGATTCACGATCTCGATACCAATCGACGCGGAATTGAGCTGGTTGTAAATCTTCCAGCTGCTGATGCCGGCATGGTTCGATTGGCGCGCTTCATCCACCAGCGTGTAGAAGAAAGGCTGCTCCGTATCCGTCAGCAGATAGTGCGCGCTGACGTCGCCGGTGGACAAGGTCTTGATGGAACGCGGCAGGTCGCTCACCGTGTAATGCAGGATCACATACTTGATGCGCTCACTCTGCCCGCGCGCAGACAGCGTGTGGTCCAGGCGCGGCTGCGCCGGCGGCGGCACCGTGGCGCAACCGGTGAGCGCGGCCGCCATGGCGATGGCGAGGAGGGGAACAATCTTCATGGGTGGTCTCGGCGATCGATTCAATGAGGGGAGTGTAGAGCAATCCGCGCCGCCGCGTGGTGCGCCAATGTATGCCGCTGCGTCATCGACAACTCGGCAGGCAGTCCGGCGCGCATGCTCTGCGCGATCAGCGGATGCAGTTGTGCGGCGCGGCCGCCCAGTGCAATCGGCCGCGCGCCATAGCGGCCCACCAGCGCCAGCGCAATCCGCGCCAACTCGTTGCCGGCGCGTTCCAGAATATTGCGCGCTACTGGATCGGTATCCGCGCTGGCGGCGACGGCCAGCGCCAGCTGCCCGATGGCGCCGCGATCCTGCCCGTAGATGAACTGGCGCGACAGCGACCAGTCACTGCCGCCGATCTGCGCAAACACCGTGCGCGCCATGGCCGATTGCTGCCAGACGCCGGGCTGCTCGTCCTCCGCCCGCCAGATATGGCGCATGGCTTCGCGCGCGATCCAGAAACCGCCGCCGCCGTCATCAAGTGTGACGCCACGCCCGCCGGCGCGATGGAACTGGCCAGCGCCGTCGATCCACGCGGCGATCGAGCCGGTGCCGGCGTAAACCAGATAGCCCTCGCCCGGCGCAAAGCTGTCCAGGTAGGCGATCTCCACGTCGTTGCGCATGCCGATGGCCGACGGCGGAAGTTTCAGCATCTCGGCCAGCATCTGCGTGGCATGGGTGCCGACGCCATCGAAACCGGTAAGGCCCGCGCACACGCGCACCGGAGCGCCGGCGGCCAGCACCTGCGTCGCCAGCATGGCGAAGATGCCGCGCACCGCATCGCGGCCGGCGGTGCTGCCCATCTGCGTGGCCGACATGCCGGCCACGCTGCCCTCGGCCACAATGGCGCCACCCGCGTCAGCCAGCGCCCAACGGGTTTGCGTGCCTCCTGCATCGATGCCCAGACCGAGATCGCTCATCTTCAACTCCGTGAATTGACGTTATTAATGTTATAGATGTGGATGCGTTCACTTTCATTGCCAAGGCGGTCGACCGCGCTGACCACCACCAATTGCGCCGCGCCGCCGGCCGCGTCATCGGCCAGCAGCAGCACCGGACGCGAGGCCGGCGCCACCGCGAAGCGCCACTCGGCGCCGTAGCGCGACCAGATCGCATAGTGCGCCACCGGCCTGCCCGTATTGGGGGACAGGCGCAGGGCCACGCCATTGCTGTCGCGCCGCGCCGCCGCCTGCGGTGCGGCCGGCGCTTCCGCGCCCAGCCACGGCGTGGCCGGCGTCAGCGCGGCGGTCTGGTACATCTGCGATTTCAATTGATCGGCGATGCCTTTGCGGTTTTCCATCAGCGCCGCGATGGAGAAGTGCAGGTGGCCGCGCACGCCGGCGCGGCTGCGCGTGACGCCGATCTGCTTGACGATTTCCTCCGGCGCGAAGGCCTTGAGGCTGTTGTCGATGCGGCTGGTGTACAAGCCAGGCCAGACGTGGCGTGCGCGCGTGTTCTGCGCCAGCCAATAGTCGAGCAGCACGTCGAAGGCTTGCGGCGCTTGCGACACCGGCCAATACAGCTGCGGCGCCAGGTAATCGAGCCAGCCGTTGGCCAGCCACAGTTCGGCGTCCGCATACAGCTTGTCGTACTGGCTGAAGCCAATGATGCCGGCCGGACGCCGGTCCGGGCGGCCAATGCCGAAGGGGCTGATGCCGAATCGCACCCAGCTCTTTTCGCGGCGGATGCCGAGGTACATCGCCTCGATCAGCGAATTGACGTTCTGGCGGCGCCAGTGCGCGCGGTCCAGCGTGCCGCCGTTGAGCAGGTAGTTCTGCCACGAGCGTTGGTCCGGGAACTCCAGCTCCTGGCGCGTGCCGACGCCGCCATCGAGCGCCACGCCTTCCGGCCCGGCCGCATTCGGCGTATCGATCGGATAGGGATAGAAGTAATCGTCGATGTGCACGCCGTCGATGTCGTAGCGGCGCACCACGTCGAGCACCACGTCCAGCGTGCGCTGCGAGGCGGCGGATTCGCCCGGGTCCATCCACAGGTAGCGGCCATAGGACTTGACCACGTCCGGTTGCGTGCGGCCGATGTGGTTGGCGGCCAGCGGCGACTTGGCCGTGGCATGGCGCGCGCGATAGGGATTGAACCAGGCATGCAGCTCCAGCCCGCGCGCGTGCGCCTGCTCGATCCAGAACTGCAGCGGATCCCACGGCTGCGCCGGCGCGCGGCCCTGCTGGCCGGTGAGGAATTCCGACCACGGCTCCAGCTCGGACGGATAGATCGCGTCGGCGCTCGGCCGCACCTGCAGCACGATGGCGTTCAGGTTCAGCGCCTTGGCGCGGTCGAGTATGGCCAGCGCTTCGGTTTGCTGCTTGGCCATGGTCAGGTTGCTGCGGCTCGGCCAGTCGATATTCGCGACGGTTGAGACCCAGGCGGCGCGGAATTCGCGCGGCGCGGGCGGCGGCGTGTTCGGATCGGCGGCGGCCGGCGGCGCGGACGTGCCCGGCCGCGCCGGTTCAGGCGGACGGGATGGCGATGCACCGGCGCCCGGAGCCGATGCGGGCACCGGCGCCGTCGGCGTACTGGAACATCCTTCAAGCAGCGCCGCCACACCAGCCGCTACGCCGGCCGACAAGGTCAGCCGCTTCTTCGCATTAAAAACCAAAACCACTCTCCACTTCAGTTGAGATCGTATTGTAATGGCTGTCTTGCCGCTTATGCTCGGCCGAATTTCTCCGGTATCCGCACCAGGGCGGTCATGGCGAACGCGGGCAGGGTGGAAATGCAGGCCCAGAGGAAGAAGGTCTGGTAGCCGAGCTGTTGCTGTATCCAGCCGCTGACCATGCCAGGCAACATCATGCCGAGGGCCATGAAACCGGTGCAGATGGCGTAATGGGCGGTCTTGTGCTCGCCATCGGCCACCAGCACCATGTACAGCATGAAGGCGGCGAAGCCGAAACCGTAGCCGAACTGCTCCACCGCCAGACAGGCCGAGATCAGCACCAGCTTACTCGGCAGCGCCGAAGCCAGGTAGACGAACACCAGGTCGGGCACGTGCATGATGAACACCATCGGCAGCAGCGCACGCTTGAGGCCGAAGCGCGACACCACCACGCCGCCGGCTAGTCCACCGGCCACCAGCGCGCACACGCCGATGGTGCCGTAGACCAGGCCGAATTCCGACGTGGTCAAGCCCAGGCCGCCCTTGTCGCGCGGATCGAGCAGGAAGGGCGCAGCCATTTTCAACAGCTGTGCCTCACCCAGACGGTACAGCAGCAGGAAACCGAGCGTGGCCAGAATGCCGGGCTTCTGGAAAAAACTGCGGAAAGTATGGACAAAATCCTGCCACAGCGCGCCGCCGCTGCTATGGCGGCGGTCGGCATCCGGGCGCGGCAGGATCAACTGGTGATAGCCGCACAGCGCCAGGAACGCGACCGCCATCAAGGCGAACACCACCGACCAGGCATGCGCCGGATCGCCGGTCGACTTGATCAACTCGCCGGCGATGTACACCAGCCCGCCTTGGCCGCCGATCATGGCCAGCTTGTAGAACGCACTGCGCACGCCGACGAAAGCGGCCTGCTGCCGCTGGGTGGGCAGGCCCAGCATGTAAAAGCCGTCGGAAGCGATATCGTGGGTGGCGGAGCTGAAGGCCATCAGCCAGAAGATCACCAGGGTCCAGCGGAAGAAATCCGGCGCGTGCAAGGTCAGCGCAATGGCGGCCAGGCCGGCGCCGCCGACCAGCTGCATCCACACCGTCCAGCGCCGCTTGGTGCCGAACATCTCCACGATGGGCGACCATAGCGGCTTGACCACCCAAGGCAGATACAGCCACGCCGTATAAAACGCCAGGTCGGCATTGGAAATGCCGAGGTTCTTGTACATCACGGTCGACAACATCATCACCGCCACATACGGCACGCCCTGTCCAAACGACACACTGGGCACCCAACTCCAGGCACTACGTTGTTGCATATGAACTCCAGAGTCGGGCAACTTATTTCAGCGCGTCGCGGACGTTGCCGTGGGTGCGCTCAAGCAGGGCTTGCGCGTTCTCTACCGTTTGTTGTTTGAGCAGCATGACGATGGCGACTTTGACCTGGTATTGGCATTGTTCCAGCGCGACGCGTGCCGTGCCGGCGTCGGCGCCGGTGGCGTGCATGGTGAGGCGGATGGTGCGCTCGGTCAGCTTGACGTTGGTCGCCTGCAGATCGACCATCAGATTGCCGTAGACTTTGTTCAGCCGCACCATGACGGCGCTCGACAACGTATTCAACACGATTTTCTGCGCCGTGCCGGCCTTCAGGCGCGTGCTGCCGGAGATGACTTCCGGGCCGGTGTCGAGGCAGATGCCGATGTCCGCGCCGGCCAGCAGTGGCGTGGCGGCGTTGTTGGCGATGCTCACCGTCAGCGAGCCCACCGTGCGCGCCGCCTGCATCGCACCCAGCACATAGGGCGTGGTGCCGGAGGCGGCCACCAGCAGCACGACATCGTTGTAGGTGGGATAAAGCAGCCGCAGGTCGGCGGCGCCCTTGTTGCGGTCATCCTCCGCACCTTCAACCGCTTCGAACATCGCACCCAGACCGCCGGCCAGCAAGGCCACGGCCCGTTGGTGCGGCCAGGAGAAGGTCGGATACAGCTCAACACTGTCAAGGATGCCCAGCCGTCCCGAGGTGCCGGCGCCCACATAGATCAGCCGCCCACCGGCCGCGATGCGCGGCGCCATCGCCTGCACCGCCGCGCTGATGCTGGCCGAGGCCGCCTTTACGGCCTGCACCGCCTGCGCCTGGTCGTCGACCAAGGCGGCAACCAGGTCCTCTACCGGATAGAGGTCCAGTTCCGTATGTTGCGTACTCGGCGTCTCGGTCTTGAGCATGGATCAGGTGGCGCGGCGCATTTCGGCCACAAAGTCGTAGTGGTCGCTGTGGCAATAGGAATGGGTCAGCTCCATCGCCTCGCCCGATTCCAGATAGGCGATCCGGGTGATGTACAGCAGCGCCTGGCCCTCCGGCACCCCCAGCTGCTGCGCCAGGTCGGCCGAGGCGTTCATGGCGCGGATGTGCTGCAGCGCGCGCGCCGGCGATCTGCCGATGCTGTCGAGATACTGGTACAGCGAATTGCCGACGGCGTTGGGGTCGTTCAGCACCGTCTGCGGCAGCACCGATACCTCATAGGCCATCACCACATCATCGGCCAGGCGCAGGCGCTCCAGCCGGGCCACCTTGGAATACGGCGACAGGCCCAGGCTCAGCTGTTCCTCCGGCGTCGGCGTCACCACCGCGCGCTTGAGCCAGCGCGAACCGGGAATGTGGCCACGCTGCTGCAATTGCTCCGAAAAACTGGTGAGGTTGGACAGCGGCTGCTCGATGCGGGGCGCAATATAATTGCCCGATCCGCGACGGCGCACCACCAGTCCCTGGTCCACCAACTGATCGATTGCCTTGCGCGCGGTGACCCGCGAAACGTTCAACAGCTCCGACAAGGTCCGCTCGGACGGCAGCGCCTGATCGACCTGGTAACGGCCGTTCAGCACATCGTCGCTTAATTTGCGGGCAATTTGCATGTACAACGGCGAACTGTCGTTGGCGTCCGCCTTGAATTCAAAACTGGTCTGGCTCATTCAATTCTCCTCACGCCTCTAGTGTAATAGCGATGCGTTAAACGGTGTACGCATAGCGAGGTGTGCACAAACAATATTTATACCTATAGCATAACGCGAGCCCGGCGAGCGGCGCTTATTTGGCGGATAATGCGGGGTTCGCACCACCAGCCCAGACTGTTTTCAACCATGTCCAAGAAGTCCACCGCGCCCGCCGGCTGCCCCTGCGGCGGCACCTCGCTTGCCACATGTTGCGGCCCCTACATCGACGGCGCGGCCATCCCGCCCACCGCCGAAGCGCTGATGCGCTCGCGTTACACCGCCTACGGCCAGCGCAACGAGCCCTACCTGCTGACCACCTGGCACGCCAGCACCCGCCCAACCGAGCCCATCATGAGCGAAGAGGAAAAGGTGCAATGGCTGGGACTTGAGGTAAAATCTGCTTTACGTTTACGTCAACGTAAAGCAGAACCAGCGGATGCTGATGCCGATCTGACCACGGATACGGTGGAGTTTGTCGCCCGGTTCAAGATCAATGGCCGGGCCCAGCGCCTGCACGAGATCAGTGTGTTTGTACGCGAACCAGCAGAAGGAGGCCCGCGCTGGTTTTACGTTGACGGTAGTTTTCCAGAATAAATGATTAATTCGGGGTCAGCTCTGTCATTTGGACATTCGGGAACTAATTTGAAATCGATTAGTTCCAAAATGTCCAAATGACAGAGCTGACCCTGTGAAAAAAGGAAAAGCAATGCCGCAGATCGAAAGCAAGCTCAACCCTCGTAGCGAGGACTTCAAGGCCAACGCCGCCGCCATGCAGGCCGTTGTCGATGATTTGCGCGACAAGATCGCCAAGATCGCCCTCGGCGGCGGCGAGGCGGCGTCCGCCAAGCACGTGGCGCGCGGAAAACTGCTGCCGCGCGACCGCGTGCAGATGCTGCTCGATCCCGGCACGCCTTTCCTGGAACTGTCGCAAATGGCCGCCTACGGCATGTACGACGACGCCGCGCCGGCCGCCGGCATCATCACCGGCATCGGCCGCGTGGCCGGCCAGGAGTGCGTGATCGTCTGTAACGACGCCACCGTCAAGGGCGGCACCTACTATCCAATGACGGTGAAGAAGCACCTGCGGGCGCAGGAGATCGCCGACCAGAACAAGCTGCCCTGCGTCTACCTGGTCGATTCCGGCGGCGCCAACCTGCCGAACCAGGACGACGTGTTCCCTGACCGCGACCACTTCGGCCGCATCTTCTACAACCAGGCCAACCTGTCGGCCAAGGGCATTCCGCAGATCGCCGTGGTGATGGGTTCCTGCACCGCCGGCGGCGCCTACGTGCCGGCCATGAGCGACGAGTCCATCATCGTCAAGGAACAGGGCACCATTTTCCTGGGCGGCCCGCCGCTGGTGAAGGCCGCCACCGGCGAAGTGGTGACGGCGGAAGACCTGGGCGGCGGCGATGTGCATACGCGCCTTTCCGGCGTGGTCGACCATCTGGCGCAGAACGACCTGCACGCGCTGTCGCTGGCGCGCACCATCGTCTCGAATCTCAACCGCACCAAGCCGCAGCAGGGCGCCTTGCGCCAGGCCGTGGAACCGCTGCATCCGGCCAAGGAGCTGTATGGCGTGATCCCGGTCGATACCCGCAAGCCCTTCGATGTGCGCGAAGTGATCGCCCGCATCGTCGACGCCAGCGAGTTCGATGAATTCAAGGCGCGCTACGGCACCACGCTGGTGTGCGGCTTCGCCCACATCTTCGGCATGAAAGTCGGCATCATCGCCAACAATGGCATCCTGTTCTCCGAGTCCGCGCTGAAGGGCACGCACTTCATCGAGCTGTGCGCGCAGCGCAAGATCCCGCTGGTGTTCCTGCAAAATATCACCGGCTTCATGGTCGGCCGCAAATACGAAAACGAAGGCATCGCCCGCAACGGCGCCAAGATGGTAACGGCTGTCGCCACCGCCGCCGTGCCGAAGTTCACCGTCATCATAGGCGGCAGCTTCGGCGCCGGCAACTACGGCATGTGCGGCCGCGCCTTCTCGCCGCGCTTCATGTGGATGTGGCCTAACGCCCGCATTTCGGTGATGGGCGGCGACCAGGCGGCTAGCGTGCTGGCCACCGTCAAGCGCGATGGCATTGAAGGCAAGGGCGGTTCATGGTCGGCCGAAGAGGAAGCCGCGTTCAAGCAACCGATCAAGGAGCAGTACGAGCATCAGGGCCATCCCTACTATGCCACCGCGCGCCTGTGGGACGACGGCGTGATCGATCCGGCCGATACACGCATGGTGCTGGGCCTGGGCCTGTCCGCCGCGCTGAATGCGGAAATCGAAGACACCAAGTTCGGCGTCTTCCGCATGTAAGGAGCAATGATGACCTCCACCTTGACCTACACCACCCTCACCATCGAACGCGAAGGCCGCACCGCCACCGTCACGCTGAACCGTCCGGACGTGCGCAACGCCTTCAATGAAATCACCATCGCCGAAATTAAGCAGGCCTTCAGTGAACTCGGCGAAGATGCCGGCCTGCGCGCCATCGTGCTGGCGGCCAACGGCCCGGCGTTCTGCGCCGGCGCCGATTTGAACTGGATGAAAAAAATGGCGGGCTACACGCACGCCGAAAACCATGCCGACGCTCTGCAACTGGCGGAGATGCTGCGCACGATCTACCTGTGTCCCAAGCCCGTGGTGGCCAAGGTGCAGGGCGATTGCTACGCCGGCGGCATGGGCCTGGTGGCCGCGTGCGACATCATCGTCGCGGTCGAAGAGGCCAATTTCTGTTTGAGCGAAGTGAAGCTGGGACTGATCCCGGCCACCATTTCGCCATATGTGATCAAGGCCATGGGCGAGAACGCCGCGCGCCGCTACTTTCTGACGGCCGAACGTTTCGGCGCGCAGGAAGCGCTGCGCATCGGCTTCGCGCACGAAGTGGTTTCCGCCGAGGCGCTCGACGTCAAGGTGGCGGAGATCGTCAAGGCGCTGGTCAACAACAGCCCGAACGCCGTGCAGCATGCCAAAGTGCTGGTGCGCGAGGTGGTCGGGCAAACCGTCAACGATGCGCTGCTGGCCGATACCGCCGAGCGCATCGCGCAAATCCGCGCCTCCGATCAGGGGCGCGAAGGCGTGGCGTCGTTTCTGGAGAAGCGCAAGCCCGCCTGGTTGAATTAATGGAGCAGTTTTGGAATTGAACAAACAAAGCGACTGGGTAGCACGCAGCTTGCGCAGCGTATGGCATCCGTGCACCCAGATGCAGCATCATGAAACCGTACCTTTGATCCCGGTCAGCCGGGGCAAGGGCGCGTGGCTGTACGACCATGAAGGCCGTCGCTACCTCGACGCCATCAGCTCGTGGTGGGTGAACCTGTTCGGCCATGCCAACCCGCGCATCAACGCGGCGCTGAAAGACCAGTTGGATACGCTGGAACACGCCATGCTCGCCGGCTTTACGCACGAGCCGGTGATTGAACTGTCCGAAAAACTGTCGGCGCTGACCGGCCATGTGCTGGGCCACAGCTTCTACGCCAGCGACGGCGCCTCCGCCGTAGAAATCGCGCTCAAGATGAGCTTCCACTCGTGGCGCAACAACGGCCACGCGGACAAGCAGGAATTCGTCTGCCTCAAGGGCAGCTACCACGGCGAGACCATCGGCGCGCTGGCCGTGACCGATGTGGCGCTGTTCAAGGACGCCTACGGCCCGCTGCTGCGCGCCTCGCAGACCGTGATGTCGCCCGATGCGCGCCAGGCCGCCGAAGGCGAAACCGCGCAGGACGTGGCACGCCGCGCCGCCGCCGATGTCGAGCGCCTGTTCAACCAACGCGCCGACCAGATCGCCGCCATCATCATCGAGCCGCTGGTGCAATGCGCCACCGGCATGGCGATGCACGATCCGCTCTACCTGCAACTGGTGCGCGCCCTGTGCGACCAGCACCATGTGCACCTGATCCTCGACGAAATCGCCGTCGGCTGCGGCCGCACCGGCACCTTCTTCGCCTGCGAACAAGCCGCCGTGTGGCCCGACTTCCTGTGCCTGTCCAAGGGCATCAGCGGCGGCTACCTGCCGCTGTCGCTGGTGATGACGCGCGATGACATCTACCAGGCCTTCTACAGCAACGATGTGACGCGAGGCTTCCTGCACTCGCACTCGTACACCGGCAATCCGCTGGCCTGCCGCGCCGCCCTGGCGACGCTGCAGATCTTCGAAGAAGACGATGTACTGAACGCCAACCGCGTGAAGGCCGAACGCCTGACCAAGGCGCTGCAACCGTTGGCGCGGCACCAGCAGGTGCGCAACTTCCGCCAGCGCGGCATGATCTGGGCCTTCGACGCCATCGACGCGCCGAAGGACTTTTCGCGCCGCTTCTTCGCCATCGCCACCGAGCATGAGCTGCTGATGCGTCCCATCGGCGCCACCGTCTACATGATGCCGCCGTACATCCTCAGCGATGAGGAAATCGACGGCCTGGCCGCCAACACGCTGGCCGTGTTCGACAAAGTGATGGCGGGCTGACCATGGACCTGATCAAAAAACTCCAGCAACAGCTGCAAGCGCTGGACGACAAACAGCTGATCCGCAAACGCCGCACGGTCGATTCGCCCTGCGGTCCTCGCGTGAGCGTAGAAGGCCGCGAACTGCTGGCCTTCTGCAGCAACGACTATCTGGGCCTGGCCAACCACCGCAAGATCAAGCTCGCGCTGCAGGAAGGCGCGGCAATCTACGGCGTCGGCAGCGGCGCCTCGCACCTGATCAGCGGCCACGTGCGCGCGCACGCCATGCTGGAAGAACGCCTGGCGGAATTCGTCGGCGCCCATCTGGAAGCGCCGCGCGCCATCAGCTTCAGCACCGGCTACATGGCCAACCTGGCCGTCATTACCGGCCTGGCCGCCGGCGACAAGGAAGCCGAGATCTTCTCGGAAGAGCTGAACCACGCCTCACTGATCGACGGCGTACGCCTGGCCCGCGTGAAAGCGCACATCTACCCGCACGCCGATCTGGAAGCACTGGCCAAGCTGCTGGCCGGCAGCCAGGCCGCCACCAAGATCGTCGTCACCGACAGCGTCTTCAGCATGGACGGCAACCTGGCGCCGTTGCCGCAACTGCTGGCACTGTGCGAACAGCACAACGCCTGGCTGGTGGTGGACGACGCCCACGGCTTCGGCACGCTGGGCGAAAAAGGTCACGGCGCGCTGGAGCACTTCAGCCTGCGCTCGCCGTATCTGGTCTACATGGGCACTCTCGGCAAGGCGGCCGGCGTGGCCGGCGCGTTCGTCGCCGCGCATGAAGCGGTGATCGAAACGCTGATCCAGAAATCGCGTCCCTACATCTTCACCACCGCCGCGCCGCCGGCCATGGCCCACGCCCTGCTGACCAGCCTCGATCTGCTGGAAGGCGATGAAGGCGCCACACGGCGCGCACACTTGCAGACATTGGTGGCACAATTGGACGACGGCCTGCGGCTGGAACGCTGGCGACGCCTGCCCTCGACGACTGCGATCCAGCCTGTCGTGATCGGCGATAATGCCGAAACCATGCGCGCCGGCGCCGCCCTCTACCAGCAGGGCCTGTGGGTCGGCGCCATCCGCCCGCCCACCGTGGCGCCGGGAACCGCGCGCTTGCGCGTCACGCTGTCCGCCGGACATAGCAGCATGGAAGTCGCAAAATTGATAGGCGCGCTCAATGCCTTGGAAAGGGACCTGAAATGACTCTGGACGATCCCGTTTTAGCAGTCGCTCCACAAACGCAGCCGGCAGCAGCAGCCAGCGGTATTGCGCCGCGCTTCCACTGCTTCGTTACCGGCACCGATACCGAAATCGGCAAGACGCTGATCTCGTCGGCCATGCTGCACGCGCTGGTGCAAAGCGGCGTGCGCGCCTGCGGCATGAAGCCGGTGGCCGCCGGCGCCGAACTGCGCGACGGTCAATGGCACAACGAAGACTGCGACCAGTTGGCCGCCGCCGGCAATGTCCACCTGCCGCAGTCGATTACTACGCCATTCCTGTTCAAGGAACCGGCCGCGCCGCACATCGCCGCCGAGCTGGAAGGCATCACGATTTCGCCGGTGCCGATCCTGGCGGCCTACGTCGAAATCAACGCCGCATCGGATGCGGTAGTGGTGGAGGGCGTGGGCGGTTTCCGCGTGCCGCTGAACGACGTATTCGACACCGCCGACCTGGCGGAACAACTGGCGCTGCCGGTGGTGCTGGTGGTGGGCCTGCGGCTGGGCTGCATCAGCCATGCGCTGCTGACGGTGGAAGCCATCCTGGCGCGCGGCCTGAAACTGGCCGGCTGGGTGGCGAACGAGACGCAGGCCGACATGGCCTTTGCCGACGACAACGTGATCGCGCTGGAACAGCGCATCCCCGCGCCCTACCTGGGCCGCGTGCCGCGCCTTGAAGAGCCAAGCGCCGAAGCGGCGGCCGACTATATCGATTTTACGCAGCTGCCCAACTGGCCGCTGCCAAACGCAATTTGAACGAAGAAGGAATCAAGATGTCCGAGAGCACCCTGCAAGAACCAAAGGTCGTTTCCCTGCACCGTCCAACGGCTGCCATCACCCTGCCGCCTGCGGCCACCTGGCCGCGCGAAGAAGTGCTGGCATTGTTCGACCTGCCGTTCAATGACCTGATGTTCAAGGCGCACGAGACCCAGCGCGCCAACTTCCCGGATGGCGACGTCGAACTGGCGACGCTGTTGTCGATCAAGACCGGCGGCTGCGAAGAGGACTGCGGCTACTGCCCGCAGGCCGCGCGCTACGACACCGGCGTCGAAGCCAAGAAAATCCTGGACCTCGACACCGTGCTGGACGCGGCCCAGCAGGCCAAGGACAACGGCGCCACCCGCTTCTGCATGGGCGCCGCCTGGCGCAGCCCGAAAGACCGCGACATGGACAAGGTGGAAGAGATGGTGCGCTCGGTGAAAGCCCTGGGCCTGGAAACCTGCGCCACCCTGGGCATGCTGGAAGAGCACCAGGCGCAGCGCCTGAAAAACGCCGGCCTCGATTACTACAACCACAACCTGGACACCGCGCCGGAGTTCTACGACAACGTCATCTCCACCCGCGAATACCAGGACCGCCTGGATACGCTGGGTCACGTGCGTGAAGCAGGCCTGAAGGTTTGCTGCGGCGGCATCGTCGGCATGGGCGAATCGCGCGAGCAGCGCGCCGGCCTGATCGCGCAACTGGCGAATTTGAATCCGTATCCGGAATCGGTGCCGATCAACCATTTGGTGCAGGTGGAAGGCACGCCGCTGTTCGGCCAGGATCGCCTCGACCCACTGGAGTTCGTGCGCACCATCGCCGTGGCGCGCATCACCATGCCGAAGGCGCGCGTGCGTCTGTCGGCCGGTCGCCGCGAGCTGGGCGAAGCGGTGCAGGCGATGTGCTTCATGGCCGGCGCCAATTCGATCTTCTACGGCGACAAACTGCTGACCACCGATAACCCGGAAGCGAACGACGATCGCGCGCTGCTGGCAAAACTGGGCTTGAAAACGCGCGGCGCCGTACTGGACTCCGCACCAAAGGAAAAGTGCGGCTGCTAACCGTCACTCCCGCGTAGGCGGGAACGACGGACGACACGATCATAAAAAAACTTCCAGCGAATTTACAAAATAAGCTGCAAAGAGAGAGACGATGTTTACAAAAATTCTGATCGCCAACCGTGGTGAAATCGCTTGCCGTGTGGCCGCTACCGCGCGCCGCATGGGCATCAAGACCGTGGCCGTGTACTCCGAGGCCGACGCCAACGCCAAGCACGTCGCCGTATGCGACGAAGCGGTGCTGATCGGCCCCGCCGCCGCCAAGGAAAGCTACCTGTGCGGCGACAAGATCATCGCCGTAGCCAAGGCCACCGGTGCGCAAGCTATCCACCCCGGCTACGGCTTCCTGTCCGAGAACGCCGAATTTGCCGACGCCTGCGCCGAAGCGGGCCTGGTATTCATTGGCCCGCCGGCATCGGCCATGCGCGCCATGGGCTCCAAGTCGGCCGCCAAGCAGCTGATGGAAAAGGCTAATGTGCCGCTGGTGCCGGGCTATCACGGCGAGCAGCAGGATGCCGACTTCCTGCACGCCCAAGCCGACAGCATCGGCTATCCGCTGCTGCTGAAGGCGTCGGCCGGCGGCGGTGGCAAGGGCATGCGCGTGATCGAGAACTCGGCGCAGTTCAAGGATGCGCTGGCGTCGTGCAAGCGCGAGGCGATCAGTTCTTTCGGCGACGACAAGGTGCTGGCGGAGAAATACCTCCAGCGTCCGCGCCACATTGAAATCCAGGTGTTTGCCGATACGCTCGGCAATTGCATCTACCTGTTCGAGCGCGATTGCTCGGTGCAGCGCCGTCACCAGAAGGTGCTGGAAGAAGCGCCGGCGCCGAACATGATCGAGGAGCGCCGCAAGGCCATGGGCGACGCCGCCGTGGCCGCCGCGCGCGCGGTAGGCTACGTAGGCGCCGGCACGGTGGAATTCATCGCCAACCAGGACGGCAGCTTCTACTTCATGGAGATGAACACCCGCCTGCAGGTGGAGCATCCAGTGACCGAAATGATCACCGGGACCGACCTGGTGGAATGGCAGTTGCGCGTGGCCGCCGGCGAAGCGCTGCCCAAGCAGCAGCACGAACTGGCCATCAACGGCCACTCGATCGAAGCGCGCATCTACGCGGAGAATCCGGAGAAGGGCTTCCTGCCGTCGATCGGCACGCTGCGCCATCTCGGCACGCCTAGCGCCGTCACGTTTGAGCTGGGCGGCGCTGCCGGCGCCATGCCGGCCGGCGTGCGCATCGACTCCGGCGTGCGCGAGGGCGACGCCATCTCGCCGTTCTACGATCCGATGATCGCCAAGTTGATTGTCTGGGGCGCGGACCGCAAGCAGGCGCTGGCCCGCATGGCGCAGGCGCTGTCGCAATACCAGATCGTCGGCCTCGCCAGCAACATCGCCTTCCTGAAACGCCTGGTCGAAGGCCAGGCCTTCTCCACCGCCGATCTGGACACGGGCCTGATCGAACGCAATCACGACACGCTGTTCCCGTCCGCGCAGCCCGCGCCGACAAGTGCGCTGGCACTCGCCGCCGCCGCGCTGGTGACGCACGAGCAGCAGCGCGCCGCCGCGCAATCCGGCGCCAACGTCGCCGATCCGTGGGGCCTGGCGACCGGCTGGCGCATGAACCAGTCCTACGCGCGCAAGCTGTCCTTCGCCGACGAGCACACGGCCTACGACACCTATGTGAGGTATCGCGCTGAAGACTGGCTGTTCAGCGCCGGCGGCGATGCGCCGCAAGCGCTGAGCGTGGCGGCGCAGAATGGCGACAACTACAGCATCAAGCTGGGCGAGCAGGCGGCGCACGGCACCGTGCTGCGCGACGGCGACGTCTTCCATGTCTTCAGCAACGGCGCGCACTACCAGTTCGCCTGGAACGACCCGATGGCCCACGCCGGCGAAACCGAAACCGAAGGCGGCCGCCTCACCGCGCCGATGCCGGGCAAAGTCGTCGCCGTCCTTGCCAGCAAAGGCCAGGAAGTCAAGAAAGGCGAAGCGCTGGTCATCATGGAAGCGATGAAGATGGAGCACACCATCGCCGCGCCGCATGACGGCGTGATCGACGACATCCTCTACGGCGTGGGCGACCAGGTGGCGGACGGCGCACCACTGCTGGCGTTCAAGACGGCGTAAGGAGCATCACCATGCGCATACTGCTACACCGCGCCGACGGCAAGACGGAACCGTGGATCAAGGACTTCGGCAAATACCTGCCGGAGGCCGAGATCGAAATCTGGCACGCCGGCGAAAAATGCCAGGCCTGCGACTACGCCGTGGTCTGGTCGCCGCCGGAAGCCATGCTGCCGGAGCTGGCGACGGTCAAGGCCATCTTCGTCACCGGCGCCGGCGTCGACGCGCTGCTCAAGTTCGGCGACGCGCTGCCACACCACATTCCCGTCATCCGCCTGGAAGACGCCGGCATGGCGATCCAGATGGCGGAATACGTCACGTACTCGGTGCTGCGCTACTTCCGCCGTTTCAACGAGTATGAGACGCAGGCACGCGCCGGCACGTGGGCGCCGCTGCCGCAGCATCACAAGGAAGATTTTTCCGTCGGCGTGCTGGGCATGGGTGTGCTGGGCACGCGCGTGCTGGAAGCGCTGGCGCCGTTCGGCTTCCCGTTGCGCGCCTGGAGCCGCACCGAGAAAAGCATGCCGGGCGTGCAGTGCTTCAGCGGCGCCGATGGCCTGGATACCTTCCTGCGCGGCAGCCGCGTGCTGGTCTGCATGCTGCCGCTGACGGCCGATACCAGCAACATCATGGACCGCAAGAACATGTGCAAGCTGCCGGAAGGTTCGTACGTCATCAACGTGGCGCGCGGCGCGCATATCGCGGAGCCGGACCTGGTGGCGCTGATCAAATCCGGCCACATCGCCGCCGCCACACTGGACGTGTTCCGCAACGAACCGCTGCCGGCGCAGCATCCGTTCTGGCAGGAGCCGCGCATCACCATCACGCCGCACATCTCCGCGCTGACCTTGCGCCGCGAGAGCGTGCAGCAGATCGCCGCCAACATCCGCAAGACCGAAGCGGGCGCGCAAGTCGCCGGCGTGGTCGACCGCACTTTAGGATACTGAAATGAGCAGCTTACCGAAGCAAGTCAAAATCGTTGAAGTCGGCCCGCGCGACGGCCTGCAGAACGAAAAGGAAAACGTCCCGGCCGAGATCAAGATCGAGCTGGTGAACCGTCTGAGCAGCGCCGGCTTCCAGAACATCGAAGCGGCGGCCTTCGTGTCGCCGAAGTGGGTGCCGCAGATGGCCACCAGCGCCGAGGTGATGGCGGCCATCACGCGCAAGCCGGGCGTGATCTATTCCGCGCTGACGCCCAATATGGTGGGCTTTGAAGCGGCGATGGCGGCGCGCGCGGATGAAGTGGTGATCTTCGGTTCGGCCTCGGAAGCGTTCTCGCAAAAGAACATCAACTGCTCGATCGCCGAGTCGATCGCCCGTTTTGAAGGCGTGGCGAAAGCGGCGAAAGAGCAGGGTATCCGCCTGCGCGGCAGCATCAGCTGCGCCTTCGGCTGCCCGTACCAGGGCGAGGTGCCACTGGACGCGGTGGCGGACGTGGTGGGCCGCATGCGCGACCTGGGCTGCGACGAAATCGACATCGCCGACACCATCGGCGTGGCCACGCCGCGCAAGACGCAGGCGGTGATGGAGCGCGCGATCGGCGCGTTTCGCGTGGACGGCCTGTCCGGCCACTTCCACGACACCTATGGCCAGGCGCTGGCCAACATCTACGCCAGCCTTGAGCTGGGCATTGCGATTTACCACTCGTCGGTATCGGGCCTGGGCGGCTGCCCGTATGCCAAGGGCGCGACCGGCAACGTCGCCACCGAGGACGTGCTGTACATGATGCAGGGCCTGGGCATAGCCACCGGTATCGACCTCGATATCGTGGTGGACGCCGGCCAGTTCATCTCGCAATTCCTCAACCGCAAAGGCGCCAGCCGCGCCGGCAACGCCATCGCCGCCAAACGCGCCGCCTGAGATTCGGGGTCAGATTCGCGGGGTCAGATTCGGGGTCAGTTCCGACATTCGGACATTTCGCGCGCGAAATGTCCGAATGTCGGAACTGACCCCGAATGTACAGCCTGATTTACATTTGCCGGAACTGGCGCGTGTAGGCTTCGCTGACGGTGAGTTTTTCGGAGCGGCCTTTGAGGTGGATTTCCATGGCCGTGCCGTCGCGGTCGATGCGGTCGACCGCTTCCAGGTTGACGATGGCGCCACGGTGGATTTGCGTGAACTGCGCCGGGTCCAGCTGCTCGATCAACGTCTTGAGCGGCAGCCGTATCAGCGCTTCGCCGTCGTGCGCGACCACGCGCGTGTATTTGCCGTCCGACTGGAAGTACTGTACGTCGCGCACCATCACCAGCCGCACCGTGTTGCCGGCTGACGCCTTGATCCATTTCAGGTGCTGCACCGGCGCCGGCGCCAGCTGCCGCCATACGCCTTCCGGCACCGGCGCCGCGCTGCGCGTCTTCAGGCGTTTGACCGTTTGCAGCAGCCGCGCCGCCGTGACCGGCTTGACGATGTAGTCCACCGCGCCCGCTTCAAACGCCTGCACCGCATGTTCGGCGTAAGCGGTGACGAACACGATCTGCGTGGCCTCGCCCACGTGCCGCGCCGCTTCCATGCCGCTCAGGCCAGGGATCTGGATGTCGAGGAAGACCACGTCCGGCCGCAGCACTTCGAGCATCGATACCGCTTCCACGCCGTTTTCCGCATGGCCGGCCAGTTCCAGCTCCGGCCACAGGGCTTGCAGCTGGTCGCGCAGCTCCGCCATCAGCAGCGGTTCGTCTTCGACGATTAATGCAGTCGGCATGCTTGTTCCTGGTCGATGGTGGAACCGGATGGTATTCATGCAGCCATTCTAACGTCGGCAACGCACGCGGACGGCGCTTGCGACGAAGGGGCCAAAATCGGGAATGAAATGGAAAAAACCCTGTTTGACGTTGCCATCAAACAGGGTTTTTAAATTTTGGTCGGAGTACAAGGATTCGAACCTTGGACCCCCTGGTCCCAAACCAGGTGCGCTACCGGGCTGCGCTACACTCCGAAGAAGCAAGATAATACAGTCTGGCAGGAAGACCGTCAAGTGCCTCCGCTATTTCGATGCTAGTATCTAAAAATCATGAGTGCCAATTTTTCATTTGATACGCCCGACCGGCGCCCGCGCCCGGGTGTCGCGGCCGGTATCGCCGTGTCGCTGGCGCTGCATGCACTGCTGCTGTTTGCCTACCGGCTGCCGGCCGATGCGCCCGCGCCGCCGCCGGGCGCCAAGGTGATGACGGTCTGGCTGCAGCCGCCCAAGCCGCCGGTGACAATCGCCAAGGTGGCGCCACCGCCTCCACTGTCCGACCAGCCGGCGCCACGCCAGCGCCGCGCACCAGCGCCGGTAGCCACGCGCTCGGCGGCGATTACCGTCTCCCCGGCATTGGAGCAGCCGGCCGTGGCGGCGCAAGCTTCGACGCCCGCGCCGGCTCCCGATCCGCTGTACCCAGACCAGCAGCCCAAACAATTCGACATGAACCAAGCGCTGAAAACCGCGCGCAAGCTGGCAAAGGAAAAAGATCCCGCCAAGACCGGCACCCTGACGGCCCAGCTGGAAGCCCATCCGCTCTATGCGGAGCCCGCCGCCGGCGAACTGGCGAAGAAGATCGACGCCGCCAAGCGCCCCGATTGCAAGAACACCGGCGCCGGCCTGCTATCGCCGCTGATCTGGCTGCTCGACAAAAAAGACCACGGCTGCAAATTCTAAGCGCTGTCCTTCAGCACCAGCGCGCGGTCGTACAGGGCGTTTTTCTTGCGGCCGCTGATTTGCGCGGCCAGCCCGGCGGCCTGTTTAACAGGCAGCTCGGCCAGCAGAATCTGCAGCAGGCGATCGACCTCGACCTCATTTTCATCATCGGCCGGCGCGGCGCCTTCCAGCAGCACCACGAATTCGCCTTTTTCCCGATGCGCATCGGCCTTGATCCAGGCTTCGGCCTCGGACAGCGGGCAACGGTGGATTTCTTCAAACATCTTGGTCAGCTCGCGCGCGAACACCACCTGGCGGGTCGGCTCGAAGGCGGCCGCCAGCGCCGCAGCACAATCCAGTATCCGGTGCGGCGCTTCGTAGAACACCAAGGTCGCGGTAACCGCACGCAGCGTGCCGAGGAAATTCTCGCGCTGTTTGGCCTTGGCCGGCAAAAAACCGACGAAGTAGAACTGATCGTTCACCAGCCCGCTGGCCGACAAGGCCGTTACCGCTGCCGACGCGCCCGGCAGCGGCAGCACCCGCAAGCCGGCCGCGCGCACCGCATCGACGATGCGCGCGCCCGGATCGGACACGGCCGGCGTGCCGGCGTCCGACACCAGGGCGATGCGCTCACCCGCCTGCAGACGGGCAATCAAGGTCTCGGCCGCCTCGCGCTCATTGTGCTGATGCGCGGCAATCAATGGCTTGTGCAGGCCGAAGCGGTTCATCAAGGTGGCGGTATTTCTGGTGTCCTCGCATGCCACAGCATTGACCAAGCTCAATACGTGCAGCGCGCGCAGGCTAATATCGGCCACATTGCCGATCGGGGTCGCCACGACGTACAAGGTTGCGCTAGGATAGCTCTGGTGCGCCGTTTCGCCCAAGACGGGCAGGCTGGCGATGGTAATGGAGTCGAGGTCGCTCATTGGGGGTAGGATGAAAAGTGTGAGGTTGACGCTGCTGTGCATGGCTGCCGCAGTGCTGAGTGCATGCAGCACGCCGTTTTGCGACGCGCCGGGGGGATTGTGCTCGCCCCAGCCGGCAAAAACAAGTCCACCACCGCGTGTGGTGGCTGCGCCGCTGCCGCCGCCTTTGCCCCAACCGCCGCCTGAACCGCCGCAGCCGGCGGCCGAAGTGTACGCCATCACCCTGCCCGGCGCAGTCCCCGAAGACCGCAGCCAGTTGCCGCCGCGCGCCGAGCCGCCGGCCGTTACCCGCGCAGCCGACGACGGCGGCACGCCATCCACCGCGCCGATCCGCATCGGCCTGCTGCTGCCGCTGCGCTCGGAAACCCTGGGCACGGCCGCCGATGCCGTGCGCGCCGGCTTCATGGCCGGCTGGGAGCGCGACCGGGAGAACATCACCGTCACCGTGCTGGAAACCGGCGATGTGCCGCAGGATATCCTGGCCGTCTACGCCCGCGCCCTGCAAGACCAGGATATCGTGGTCGGCCCGCTGTCGCGCACGGCGGTGGCCACCGTCGCCGGCAGCGCGCTGGTCAGCAAGCCCACCATCGCCCTGAATTATCCGGAAGGCCACGGCCAGCCGGGCGCCATGCCGCTGCCGCCGAACCTGCTGGCGATCGGCCTGTCGATCGAAGAAGAGGCGCGTCAGGCCGCCGTGTGGGCCGCCGCCGAGCAGCCGGACGGCGCCGCGCTGGTATTGGTCACCGGTTCCGCCTGGCAGCGCCGCGTGGCCTCGGCCTTTGCCGCCCAGTGGCAGAAGCAGGGCCGCCAGTTGCGCACGGTTGAGCTGAACGCGCCGGACGGCTACCTCAGCGATCCCGAACTGGTGCAGCTGCGCGCCAGTCTGCGCCAGCAGCGGCCCGCGCTGCTGTTCTCGGCCATGGGCCCGGACCAGACCCGCCAGCTGCGCATGGCCCTGGCCAGCACCCTGAGCACCGAGCCGGACAACCCGACCTTCAGCACCGCCGACGCGCTGCCACCGCCGCCGGCCGCGCCCACCGAGCAATTCAACGCTCTGCCGATCTACGGCACTTCGGCCCTGAATCCCGGCCGCAGCAGCACCTTCCCGACCCAGGACCTGGACGGCGTGCGCCTGCTGGACCTGCCGTGGCAAGTGCAGCGCGACCATCCGGCGGTGATGGTCTACCCGCAGGACATGCACAGCGGCCCCGGCAGCGCCGACATGGCCCGCCTGTACGCGCTCGGCATCGACGCTTTCCGCATCGCGCGCGAAATCGGCCGCCATCCGGCCGGCCGCTTCCACCTGGACGGCGTGACCGGCAAGCTGACCATCGATTTCGGCCGTGGCCCGGCCAGTTTCGAGCGGGTCGAGCAATCGGCCATCTACAAAAACGGCGCGGCGCAGCCGGTACTGCACCCATGAGGACGCCATGCCGCGCACCCTACAGCAGCGGCTCGGCCGGCTGGGCGAGGACCGGGCCCTGGCCCACCTCGTGGCCCAGGGCTTGACGCTGCTGGAGCGCAATTTCCTGTGCAAGGCCGGAGAAATCGACCTGATTTTGATGGAAGGGCCGATGCTGGTGTTCGCGGAAGTCCGCCAGCGCGCCAGCAGCAAGTTCGGCGGCGCCGTCTACAGCGTCACCCCGGCCAAGCAGCAGCGCCTGCTGCGCGCTGCACAATATTATCTTTTACGCCACAAAATTCCGCCACCGTGCCGCTTCGACCTGGTCGCCATCGACGGCGAAAAGTTGTCCTGGGTGCAAAATGTGCTGGAGATGTAAGCATTTTTAACAGCGCTTGTCCGGTCTGCCGGACGACTGCACTATAATCAGCACACTATGAATAATCAACGCATCCTCTCGCACTTCCACGAAAGTGCCGAACTCAAAATCCAATCCGCCACCGTCCTCGCCCCGCATATCGCGCAGGCGATCGAGATGATGTTCTCGGCGCTGTCCAACGGCAACAAGATCCTGGTCTGCGGCAATGGCGGTTCGGCCGCCGACTCGCAACACTTTGCGGCCGAGCTGGTGGGCCGCTTCGAGCGCGAACGTTTCCCGCTGCCGGCAATTGCCCTGACCACCGACACCTCGATCCTGACGGCCGTGGCCAACGACTACAGCTACCGCGAGATCTTCTCCAAGCAGGTGCAAGCGTTCGGCCAGGCCGGCGACATCCTGCTGGCGTTCTCCACCTCGGGCAACTCCGGCAACGTGATGGCGGCGATTGAAGCGGCGCTGGAGCGCGAAATGCGCGTGGTGGCCATGACCGGCAAAGGCGGCGGCGCCATCGGCAAGATGCTGACCGACGCCGACGTCCATATCTGCGTACCGCACGATCGTACCGCCCGCATCCAGGAAGTCCATCTGGTCACCATACACTGCATTTGCGACGGCATCGACGTCGCGCTGTTCGGAGGAGATGTGAATGAATAATTCCAGCGCTATCTGGAAGAAGGTACAACGTCCGCTGGCCCTGAGCGTGCTGTGCGGCGCCATGCTGGCCTCCTTGTCGGGCTGCGTCGCGCTGGTTGCGGGCGGTGCGATTTCCGGTACCCTGGCCGCTTCCGACCGCCGCACTTTCGGCGCGCAGACGGAAGACCGGGCGATTGAAGTCAAGAGCGCGATCAAGGTCAACAATGTGGGCGGCGACGCCGCCCACGTCAACATCAACAGCTTCAACCGCCGCGCCCTGGTCACCGGCGAAGTGCGCGACGAAGCCATGAAAGCCGCCATCGAACGCGAAATCCGCGGCGTGGAAGGCGTGATCGACGTCATCAACGAACTGGAAATCGCCGGCCCGGCCAGCTACACCTCGCGTTCCAGCGACACCATCATCACCACCAAGGTGAAGGCCAGCCTGGTCGACGCCAAGGACATTTCGGCCAACTCCTACCAGGTGGTGACCGAGCGCGGCGTGGTTTACCTCCAGGGTCGCGTGACCCAGCGCGAAGGCCAGATCGGCGCCGACATCGCACGCGGCGTCAGCGGCGTGACCAAGGTCGTCAAGGTGTTTGAATACATCTCGGAAGACGAGTGGAAATCGTATCAATCCAAGCCTGCGAATACGGGCAGCTCGGCCCCAAGCCAATGAGCGACGCCTCCCGCGCCTGGATCAAACCGGTGATCGCCGCCGTGGTGCTGGCCGCCATCGGTTTCGGCGGCTACACCGCGCTGGCCAAGCGCGAGGTGGCGCCGGAAGTCACCTTCCTCAGCATCAAGGGCGAGAAGATCGCGCCTGAAAACCTGCGGGGCAAGGTGGTGATGGTCAATTTCTGGGCCACGTCGTGCACCACCTGCGTGGCCGAAATGCCGCAGATGGTCGATACCTACAACAAGTTCAAGGCGCAGGGCCTGGAATTCGTCGCCGTGGCGATGAGCTACGATCCGCCCAATTACGTGATGAACTACGCCGAAACGCGGCAGTTGCCGTTCAAGGTGGCGCTGGACGTGGACGGCTCGGCCGCCAAGGCCTACGGCGACGTCGCCATGACGCCGACCACTTTCGTCATCGGCAAGGATGGCAAGATCCTCAAGCGCTACCTCGGCGCACCGGACTTTCCGGCACTGCACAAGCTGCTGGAAGCCTCGCTCAAGAGCTGACTGGCACGGTGCTTGCATGGTCTATGGCTCTCCTCAACTTCAAGGAAGCCGCCATGGATCGCCAGCTCGTTACGCAAAAAATCATCTCCACCAAGGTCGCCAAGCAGATGCGCTGGGCCGACCTCGCCCAGCAATTTGGCCAGAGCAAGGAATGGACGACGGCCGCGCTGCTCGGCCAGATGACTTTCAACCGCGAGCAGGCCGACAAGGCGCAAGAACTGTTCGACCTCACCGACGAGGAAGCCGCCTGGCTGCAGATCGTGCCCTACAAAGGTTCGCTGCCGAGCGCCGTGCCGACCGATCCGCTGATCTACCGCTGGTATGAAATCGTCAGCGTCTACGGCACCGCCATCAAGGAATTGATCCACGAGGAATTCGGCGACGGCATCATGAGCGCGATCGACTTCTCGATGGATATCCAGCGCGCAGCCGATCCCAAGGGCGACCGCGTGCAGGTGGTCCTCAGCGGCAAGTTTCTGCCCTACAAATCCTATTGATTGGCACCCCACACGGAAGGGTCGCACCCCGTACCGGGTCCGACCCTGAGCCGCAGCGGTGTGCGGGTTGTGCAGGTGCCGCACGCTTTGATTGCGGCAGGCTACGTCAACCCCGCCATCCTTAGAAGCCGGCCTGCACCGAGAGGTACAGCCCTTTCTGCTTCTTCGGATTGAAAATGGTGATGTCGCCCAGATTGGCATACGCCGCCGTCACCGAGACGTGCTTGGTCGGGAACCAGGCCAGGAAGGCGTCGTAATACGCCTTCTCGTCGTCCACGCCCAGGTTGTGCGGCTTGCGGCGATATTCGGCGCCGAGCGCCAACTGGCGGTTGATCAGGTAGGCGGCCGAGAACTCCGGCATCAGGCGCGTGCTGTCGTTGCGGTCGCCGCCGAAGCCCAGCAAGCCCATCTGATTGGCGCGGGTGGCGCGCAGGGTGGCGTTCAGCAGCAGGCTCTGCTCCAGATAGATCTTGGTGGCCGAGACATAGTAGTCATAGCCGCTGTCGTTCTTGGCGCCGAGCTGCTTGACGTTGGTCACACCGAGCGCTTCCAGCCCGCGCACACCCTTGTTTTTCTTGTACATGATGCCGATGGCCACCTGCGGCAGCCACACATCCTGTTCGTAGACGGCGTCGCCCAGCACCTTGTACTTGAGGCCGACGATGTCCTGCTTGATGTTGAGCTTGTCGAGCGGCGCCAGGCTGCCCTTGAATTCCTGGTTGGCGAACGACAGTTCCAAGCGGTCGGCAATGCCGATCGCCACACCGTAGCTGCCCAGCTTGTAGTCCTGGGTGTTGATGTAGGTGTAATGCGCGTTCGCGCCCCAGCTATCGCGGGTGCCGTAGCCGCTGATCAGCGCCCACGGCGTGATGCCGCCACCGCCCGCGCCTTCCACCTGCACTACGCCGCCGGTGGCCAGCAATTTGCCCATGTCGGGCGTCGATTGGGCGGACGCGGCGCCGCCCACCAATACCGCCATCACAGCGGGAATGATCTTGTTCATTATTCTGCTCCCGTTATTTGGTGACGATGTCGCGCTGCATGGGTGCCAACTTGGCGACCAGCTTGAGGGCAACGCTGCTTGGTACCTTGTGCTGTTCCATCGCGAGCTGCAAGTCCTCGGTCAGCGCATTGAACATGGCGTTGGTGATCTTCAGGTCCTGGTGCACGGTCTTCATGTCGCGCACGGTGCCGACACCATCCATGGTCTTGTCGCGGTATTTGCCGGTGTACTTGCAGGGACCGCCGGCGAATTCGCAGAACTGCTCCTGCAGGCGCGCGTTAATCTGCGGAATATCGAAATCGGTGAAGTTGTCCTTGATGCGCGGATCGGCCAGCACCAAGGTGACGAAGGTGTCGACGATCTTCTTGATGCCTTCCTTGCCGCCCAGGCCCTGGTAGGTGGCATCGTCGGTGTACGGCGTTTGCGCCATCGCCAGTGACGAGGCAAAGAGCAGGCTGCAGCCAACCCGCTTGATGAATTTTTTCATGTTAGTCCTTGAGGAAGAAACGCGATAAAAACAATTCAGCGGGGGCTGGGCTTGACTGCAATTTATCAGATGAGTATCAAATTGCCCTCATTTTACTTGGGATAGAGAATCATTTGGGTGCAGCGAAACAACGCTATTGTTTTGCCAGTATCTTTATTGATGACGGTGGCGTCCCAAACCTGGGTGGTGCGGCCCAGGTGCACGGCGCTGGCGGTGGCCACCACCGTGCCCTCGCGCGCGGTGCCGAGGTGGTTCGATTTCAGCTCGATGGTGGTGAAATTCTGCGCGCCGTCGGGCAGGTGCGAGAAACAGGCGTAGCCGCAAGCCGTGTCGGCCAGCGTGACCACGCTGCCGGCATGCAGGAAACCGTTCGGCGCCAGGTGCTTGCCGCTGACGGCAAACTCGGCGACGATTTCGTTTTCCTTCACCGAGGTGATGGCGATGCCCAGATGGTCCGGCAAGGTGCCCTTGCCGAAGGTGTTGAAATAATCGACGTTAAATTTTTCTGCATTCATGCTATCCCCTTACTCTTGTCACATTACGCGTACCCACGCGCCTTTGTAGAGTATAGGGCCGGTCGGGCCTTTCGGATCGGGCGAGCCGCCTTTCGGCTCCAGTGAAACCGCCAGCAACGCCACGTCGTCACCCACGGCGCTGCTGGTCAGCGCCAGTTTGACCTCGCCCTTGTCGGCCAGCAGGCCCAGCGAACGCGGATTGCCTTGCTTCGGCACGGCCCATAGCTGCAGCGTCTTGTCGCTGGCCACCGGCGCGTTGCCGACCAGGCGCACGGTCAGCGCTTGGCGGCCGGCGTCGCCGGTCAACACCAGGGCGGTCTGCGATTTTTCATCGGTCAGCGTGGCGATGTAATCGAGTTGCGGCGTATCGAGCAGGCGCAGACCGATCACCACCACCAGCAGGGCCGCCACGGCGCTCGACAGCACGCCCAGCGAACGCCAGAAGTTCAGCGACTCCAGCCAGCCGGCGCGCGCCGGCCGCAGATTCAGGCGGCGCTCGATGCTGTCCCACACCTGCTTGCGCGGCGGCTGCGCGGTGGCGAATTCCGCCATCGGCACCAGCCGGTCTTGCCATTCGACGGTCAGCATGCGCAGCGCGGCGTCGTTGTGCATATAGCCTTCGAAGCGGCGACGGGCGCCGCCTTTCAGCGTGCCCAGCACATACTCGGCGGCCAGTTTGTCGCGCAGGGGCGCGTTGTCGCGGATATTCATGGGCGCTCGCCTTTCGTCAGGCAGGTCTTCAGGCGCTCCAGGCTGCGGCGTATCCAGGTTTTGACGGTGCCGATCGGCAGCGCCAGCTGTTGCGCCACTTCGCTATGCGACAGCTCGTGGAAGAACGCCAGTCCCAATACCTGGCGATGCAGGCCTTCCAGCGCGGACATGCAGCGGGCCAGAGCCTTGGCGTCCTGGCTCAGTTCAAGCGCCTCGATGGGCGTGGCGGCGGGGTCGTGCAAGGCGTTCATGATGTCGGCGTCAAATTGGTCGCTATCGATTTCGGCGGCACTGTCGCTGCGGCGGAGCAGATCGTAAGCCTTGTTGCGCACCACGGTGGTCATCCACGTCATCGGTGCGGCCAAATGGCTTTGATAGCTGCCGGCGTTGTGCCAGATCGCGACGAAACTTTCCTGCAATACCTCTTCAGCCAGTTCGCGCTTACCTAATATACGCAGCGCGAAGCCAAACAGTTTCGCTGAGGTCGCATCATAAAGCGAACGGAAGGCAGTGGCGTCACGCCGGGCGGCGCCTTGCAGCCAGGTGCGGAGTTGCTGGGGATCGAGGGAAGAGGAGTCGGCCACTGCACGCCTTATGAGTAGGAGGTTAGACCTCAAGCTTGAGCAAATTATCACATTCCCGTCCGCGCACGAAAGAAAATTGAATCCGCCCCGTCTTTCAGTCCGTATATGGCTGACAACTTGAAGCAATCGACAAGACGGCCCGGAGACACTATGAAGAGCAGATCCACCATCGCCGCACTACTGGCCAGCACTTTGCATGGCGCCGCCATGGCCGCTGCCGAAGGCAACGACGCGGCGCTGGCCAGCGTGGTCGTGCTCGGACACTATGACAACGCCGTCGGCAGCAGCGACGCCGCCAGCCAGGGCACGGTCACCGCCAGCCTAATCGCCAACCGCCCGGCACTGCGCACCGGCGAACTGCTGGAGTTCGTACCCGGCATGATCGTCACCCAGCACAGCGGCGACGGCAAGGCCAACCAGTACTTCCTGCGCGGCTTCAACCTCGACCATGGCACCGACTTCGCCACCTGGGTCGACGGTATTCCCGTCAATATGCGCAGCCACGCCCACGGCCAAGGCTATTCCGATCTCAACTTCCTGATCCCGGAACTGGTGCAGCGCATCGACTACAAGAAGGGTGCTTATTTCGCCGACGAGGGCGACTTTTCCTCGGCCGGCGCCGCGCACTTCGGCCTGCAGGACCAGCTCAAGCAAGGCATCGCCAGCCTGACCGTGGGCGGCGACGGCTACCGGCGCGGTGTGCTGGCCGACTCCCTTGCCGCAGCCGGCGGCACCCTGCTGTACGGGCTGGAACTCAGCCGCAACGACGGTCCATGGCAAGTCCCGGAGCAAGTGCGCAAGTTCAGCGGCACATTGCGCTACAGCCGTGGCGACGCCCAGGACGGCTACAGCATCACCGCCATGGCCTACCGCAACCGCTGGAACGCCACCGACCAGGTGCCGCTGCGCGCGGTGGAGTCGAGCCAGCTCGACCGCTTCGGCAGCCTCGATCCCAGCGATGGCGGCAACGCCAGCCGCACCAGCCTGGCGTGGCAGATGCATCTGCGCGATAGCGAGCAGATCACCGAAGCCTCGGCCTACCTACTGCGCTCGAGCCTGGACTTGTACAGCAACTTCACTTACCTGCTGAACGATCCTGTCAACGGCGACCAGTTCCAGCAAAGCGAGCGCCGCACCATGGGCGGCGGCAGTGTCAGCCGCGCCTGGCTCGGCAACGTCGGCGGGATCGAGATGCGCAACAAACTCGGCCTGCAAACGCGCTACGACCATCTTGCCCCCATCGGCCTGTACGCCAGCAAGGAACACCAACGCATCGGCACCGTGCGCGAGGACCGCGTCGATGAAACCAGCCTTGGCCTGTACGCGGAAAACACCAGCTACTGGATGCCATCCTTGCGCAGCATCGCCGGGCTGCGCTACGACGCCTACGGCTTCAAAGTCAACGACGAGCGCGCCAACGCACACAAGTTCTCGCCCAAACTGTCGCTGATCTTCGGGCCGTGGAAGGAGACCGAATACTTCATTAACTACGGCGCCGGTTTCCATAGCAACGATGGGCGCGGCGTCACCGGGCCCGATCCTGCGCCGCCGCTGGTGGGCACGCGCGGTGCCGAGCTGGGCGTGCGCAGCGAATGGCTGCCCGGCCTGCAAAGCTCGCTCGCAGTATGGGGACTCGAGATCGACTCGGAACTGGTGTACGCCGGCGACAGCGGCCAGACCGAAGCCAGCCGCGCCAGCCGCCGCAGCGGCATCGAATGGAACAACCACTATATCGCCGCGCCATGGCTGCTGTTCGACCTCGACCTGTCCGCCTCACGCGCGCGTTACCGCCAGGACGATCCGGCGGGCAACTATGTGCCGGAAGCGCTGAACAAAGTGGTCTCATTCGGCATGACGGTGAAAGACCTCGGCCGCTGGTTCGGCGGCCTTGAGTTGCGCTACTTCGGCCAGCGTCCACTGGTCGAAGACAATAGCGTGCGCTCAGCCTCCACCATGCTGGCCTATGGCCGCATCGGCTACCAGCTCAGCCGTAACACCCGGCTCACGCTGGACGGCTTTAACCTGTTCAACCGTCGCGCCAGCGACATCGACTACTACTACGCCTCGCGCCTGGCGGGCGAACCGGCCGAGGGCGTCAACGACGTGCACTTTCATCCTGTCGAACCGCGCACGCTGCGTCTGACCCTGACACATCAGTTCTAAATTCATCTCTAAAAATTAATCTTATTAAATCTGAATCTGACGCACCACGCAGCACGTATACCAGCCTGCAGTACCCACAGAAGGTCAACTCATTCGGAGGAAGCGAGATGCAAACCATGATCAATCACGCAGTACGCCTTGCCGTTGCAGGCGCGCTGGCCGGCGTCTGTTTGCCGGCGGCGCTGGCGTCCAGCCATCGCGAAGCACCGTTCATTACGCAAAGCCCCAAGGTCGATGGCACCGACTTCTATATGTTCCGCAGTTACGAAGGCGGCCGCGCCAACTTCGTCACCCTGATCGCCGACTATGTGCCACTGCAGGATGCCTACGGCGGCCCGAACTACTTCACCATGGACCCGAACGCGCTGTACGAGATCCACATCGACAACAACGGCGACGCCAAGGAAGACCTGACGTTCCAGTTCCGCTTCAATAACACCAACAAGGACACCAAGCTGAACGTAGGAGGCAAGCAAGTGTCGATTCCGCTCGTAATCAACGGCGGCGCCATCGCCGCGCCCAACGCGGCCGGCGCCAACGTGCGCGAAACCTACACCATCAACGTGGTGCGCGGCGACCGCCGCACCGGCACCAAGGCCGCCGTCACCAACGCCGGCGACGGCTCCGCCACCTTCGACAAGCCGCTCGACAATATCGGCAACAAGTCGATTCCTAACTACGCCAGCTATGCGGCGGCGCACGTCTACAACGTCAACATTCCCGGTTGCAGCACGCCGGCGCGCGTGTTCGTCGGCCAGCGCAAAGATCCGTTCGCCGTCAACCTCGGCGAGACGTTTGACCTGGTGAACATCAAAGCACCCGCCACCGAGTTTGCCGCCAATGCGGAACGGGCCGCGCGCGACGACCTGGCCGACAAGAACGTCACTGCGATCGAGCTGGAAGTGGCCGCCTCGTGCCTGACCGCCAGTACCGGCACCGATCCGGTGATCGGCGGTTGGACCACGGCCAGCGTGCGCCAGGGCCGCCTGCTGAATCCAACGCCAAACACCAGCTCGCCGTCGAAAGAAGGCGGTGCCTGGACCCAGGTATCGCGCCTGGGCATGCCGTTGGTAAACGAAGTGGTGATCGGCCTGAAGGACAAGGACACCTTCAACGCCAGCAAGCCTAGCGGCGACGCGCAGTTCGCCACCTACGTCACCAATCCAACGCTGCCCGCGCTGATTGAAATCCTGTACGGCAGCGCCGGCGCCAAGGCGCCGACCAACTTCCCGCGCAACGATCTGGTGGCGACCTTCCTGACCGGCGTGAAAGGCCTGAACCAGCCCGCCACGGTCACCGCTTCGGAAATGCTGCGCCTGAACACCACCACGCCGGCAGCGGCCATGGGCAAACAGAATCGCCTCGGTGTGATCGGCGGCGACAATGCCGGCTTCCCGAACGGCCGCCGTCCCGGCGACGACGTGGTCGATATCGCGCTGCGCGTGGTGATGGGCAATCTGTGCACGCTGAACCTGGGCTGCGCGCCTGCCGACGCTCCCGCTGGCGGCCTGCACTTCACCGACGGCGCCTACCTCGACGACAGCTACTTCACCGCCAGCTTCCCGTACCTGAAAACGCCGCTCCCAGGTTCGCCGCAAAGCGCCTCGACGGCCCAAGCCATGCGGGGGGCGCCATGAGATACCTGGGCATCCTCCTCCTGCTGGTCTTGAGCGCGTGCGGCAGCAGCAATCATCATGACGATACGCCGACCACGCCGCCGCCGGTGACGCCGCCGGTATCCATGGTCGACAGCTTTGTCACTGCCGTACTGGCATTCATAGGCGACGGCAACGAAACCACCACCGAACCGCAAGCGACCGACACCGTGGTAGCCACCGCGCCGGAAGACAGCGAGCCGGTGATGTTGAAGTAAGCACCAGCGGACGCAAGGTTACGGGAATAGCTTGGGCTTGACGTTGCACGTAGCTTTAAAGGCACGCCGCACCAACCCAACCCGCACACCGCTGCGGCCAGGGTCAGACCCCGCAGGGGTCTGACCCTTTCGTTCGGGGTACTGTTAAGCACGACTGTTGAGTCGCCAACGAGTATTCATCGTCAGCACCCCGGGTGCTTTGACAACCCAGTGGCTGCCGGAAAGCCGTGACATTTTTTTCGAGTACATCATGCACAAACTGATTTTCGCGCTGGCATGTTGCATCGCTGCCCTGGCGCAGGCCGCACCTTATATTCCGGCCAGCGGCGGGCAAGTAGTGGAAACCGTGCCACGCCGGGGCGACCCGCTGCAGCAGGAACTACGCCGCTTGCGCAGCCAGCTAAAAGCCACGCCGAACAACCTGGCGCTGGCGACCACGGCTGCGCGCCGCTTCATCGCACTTGGCCGCAGCGAAACCGATCCGCGCTACCTCGGCTACGCCCAGGCGGCGCTGGCGCCGTGGTGGACCCAAGCCACGCCACCGGCGGAGGTGCGCCTGCTGCGCGCCACGCTGCTGCAAAGCACCCACCATTTCGCGCCGGCCCTGGCCGATCTGAAAGCGGTGCTGGCCGCCGACCCGCGCAACGCGCAAGCGTGGCTGACCCAGGCCACCGTGCAAAGCGTGCAGGGCGACTACACTGCCGCCACCGCCAGTTGTGCGCGTGTGTCCGGTTTGTCGGTCGAGCTGGTGACGATTAGCTGCATCGCCAATATCGGCGCGATGACGGGCAAGGCCGAACGCAGCGAACAACTGCTGGACCTGACGCTGACGCGCAACGCCAACGCGCCGGTCGAGCTGAAAGTGTGGGCGCTGACGCTGCTGGCGGAGATGGCGCAACGGCGCGGGGATGGCGCGGCGGCCGAGGCGCGCTTCCACTTGGCGCTCGAGCTCGATCCACGCGACAGCTATCTGCAAGGCGCATACGCCGACCTCCTGCTGGAACAATCGCGCAGCGCCGATGTGCTGACACTGCTGCGCGGCCAGGACCGGATTGATGCGCTGCTGCTGCGCCGGGCGCTGGCCTTGCAGCAGTCCGGCCAGCGCAACGCCATGCAAGCCGACGTGAAGGAGCTGGCGGCCCGCTTCGACGCCGCAGCCCAACGTGGCGACACCGTGCACCAGCGCGAACAGGCACGCTTTGAATTGCTGCTGCGTGGCGATGCCGTCAGCGCACTCGCACTGGCACGCAAAAACTGGGCGGTGCAAAAAGAAACGGCCGATATCCGCATCTACTTGCAAGCGGCTTTGCAGGCGCGCGATGCCGGCGCCGCCAAACCGGTGATGGAATGGGTCGCCGCGCATGGCACGGAGGATGTGGTGGCGGCGCGCCTGGTCCGTCGAATCCAGGCGGGCATATGATGCGGCGGCTAGTATTTGTTTTGCTGCTGTGCTGCGCCGCACTGCCGGCACAAGCGCACAAGCCCAGCGACAGCTATCTCTCGCTCGATGTGCAAGACCAGCGCATAAGCGGCCAATGGGACATCGCACTGCGCGACCTGGACTACGCCATCGGCCTCGACCAGGATGGCGATGGCCAGCTGACGTGGGACGAGATCCGCGCGCGTCACGCCGCCATTGCGGCGTACGCTCTGGAGCACTTGCGCATCGCCGCAGATGGCGCGGCCTGCCGCATCACGCCCGGCGCGCAAATGATTGATCACCACACCGACGGCGCCTACACCGCGCTGCGCTTCGACGCCATGTGCGCCGCGCCGGTGACGATGGTGGAGATCGGCTACCGGCTGTTTGCCGATCTCGATCCGCAGCACAAAGGCTTGCTGCGCTTGACGCACAGCGGCGTCACCTCCACCGCGATCTTCGATCCGGCCCATGCGCAGCAACGCCTGTCGCTGGCAACGCCGGACAAGCTGCAACAATTCGCCGCGTACGTGAAAGATGGCGTGTGGCATATCTGGATAGGCTACGACCACATCCTGTTCCTGCTGTCGCTGCTACTGCCTGCCGTACTGCTGGCGGCGCCGGCCAACAATCTGCGCGGCGCCTTCATCGATGTGCTGAAAGTCGTGACGGCATTCACCCTGGCGCACTCGCTCACGCTGAGCCTGGCCAGCCTGTCGCTGGTGTCGCTGCCGTCGCGGCTGGTGGAGTCGGCCATTGCGGCGTCGGTGGTGCTGGCGGCGGTGAACAACATCTACCCGCTGTTTCGCGGCCGGCGGCCATGGGCGGCGTTCGGCTTCGGCCTGATCCACGGTTTTGGTTTTGCCAGCGTGCTGATCGATCTCGGCTTGCCGCAAGGCGCGCTGCTAAGCAGCCTGCTCGGCTTCAACCTCGGCGTGGAAATAGGGCAGCTCTGCATCGTCGCAGCGTTTCTGCCGCTGGCATATGTGCTGCGCACGACGCGTTTCTATCGCGGGCTGCTGACAGCGGGTTCGAGCCTGATCGCGCTGGTGGCGGTGATCTGGTTTGCCGAACGTGCATTCGACATGCAAATCTACTGACCGGGTAGAATGGCTTCTTTATAGAGGATCTCAGCATGAAAAAAACAGAGTTGGCCAAGGCCGACGCCAAGAAATTAATGGGCAAGATGGGCGCACCAGGCGCCGGCTTCGGCAACGCCAATAGTGCCGTGATCGACAAACGCGAACAACGCAAGCGCGACCAGGCGCTGGGCCTGGTGCCATTCGCCGTCAAACTAAACGACGAGCTGGTCAAACGCCTGCACGCCCTCGCCACCGAGCGCGGCCAGGACATGAACCAAACCGTCGCCGAAGTCCTGCTCAAAGGCCTGGACGCATAAAAAAAGGCTCCTTGCGGAGTAATGCCGTTAAGTTAAGCGATGTCGTCCCGGCGAAAGCCGGGATCCATGCTGAGTTAGCAGGGCATGCGCCTCATGGATTCCCGCATTCGCGGGAATGACGAAGCCTATTTTCAGCTTAACTTAACGGCATTACTCCTTGCGGAGCCTTTTGTTTTAGCCTGCGGCCAGTACGTTGTGTGCTTGCTCGTCCGCATGATACGACGAGCGCACCATGGCGCCGACGGCGGCGTGTTTGAAGCCCATCTTGTAGGCTTCTTCCTCGAACATCTTAAACACGTCCGGATGCACGTAGCGGCGCACCGGCAGGTGGCTGTTCGACGGCGCCAGGTATTGGCCGATGGTCAGCATGTCGATGTCGTGCTCGCGCATGTCGCGCATCACTTGCAGGATTTCTTCGTCGGTCTCGCCCAGGCCGACCATGATGCCCGACTTGGTCTTCACGCCCGGATACATGGCCTTGAAGTCCTTCAGCAGCTTCAGCGAGTGCATATAGTCCGAGCCCGGACGCGCTTCCTTGTACAGGCGCGGCACGGTTTCCAGGTTGTGGTTCATCACGTCCGGCAGGCCGTCGGCGAAGATCGCCAGCGCTTTTTCCAGGCGGCCGCGGAAGTCCGGCACCAGCACTTCGATCTGGGTCTTCGGCGACAACGCGCGGGTGTTGGAGATGCACTCGACAAAGTGCTGGGCGCCGCCGTCGCGCAGGTCGTCGCGGTCCACCGAGGTGATCACGACGTAGCTCAGGCGCAGCTTGGCGATGGTGTGCGACAGGTTGGTCGGCTCATCCTTGTCCAGCGGATCCGGACGGCCGTGGCCGACGTCGCAGAACGGGCAGCGGCGGGTACACTTGTCGCCCATGATCATGAAGGTGGCCGTACCCTTGCCGAAGCATTCGCCGATATTCGGGCAGCTCGCTTCTTCGCACACGGTGACCAGCTTGTTCTCGCGCAGCGTTTCCTTGATTTCGTAGAAACGGGTATTCGGCGAGCCGGCTTTCACGCGGATCCAGTCCGGCTTCTTCAGGCGCTCGACCTGCTCGATCGGCACGATCTTGATCGGGATGCGCGAAGTCTTGCTGGCGCCTTTTTGCTTTTCGCTCGGGTTGTACGCTACGGTCGTGGTGTCGGAAGTCATAGTCAGTTTATTCGTTTGGTGCCAGTACGCGGATCAGTTCGTCGGCGAGCTGCTGTTGTACATCGGACAGCATTGCCGTTGCGCCAACAGTACGCATGTCGACTGTTTCCAGTCCGGCATAGCCGCAAGGATTAATCCAGGAAAACGGGGCCAGATCCATCGCCACATTCAGCGACAGCCCGTGGTAGGTGCAGCCATTGCCGCGTACCTTCAAGCCCAGCGCGGCAATCTTGGCGCCTTGGTGATCGCCGCCGGCCATGTAGATGCCCGGTGCGCCTTCCACGCGCTCACCGTCAAGATTATACGCCTGCAGGACATTGATGATGGCTTGCTCGATTTTATGCACAAACTGGCGCGCGAACAGCTTGCCGCCCGGCTTGTTGCGGCGCAGGTCCATCAGCAGGTAAATCACCACCTGGCCGGGGCCGTGGTAGGTGACTTCGCCGCCGCGGTCGGTCTGCACCACCGGAATCTCCGAGGCGCCGGCCAGCAAATGGCCACGGTCCGCGCCCAGGCCCAGCGTGTAGACGGGCGCATGCTCGACGATCCAGAGTTCGTCGCGCGTGTCCGGCGTGCGGGCGTCGGTGAAGGCCCGCATGGCGGCGAAAGTGCTGTCGTAGTCGGCTTTGCCGAGATGCTTGATCTCGGGGAAGGTAGGAGACGTCATGCCGCCATTATAAAGCACCGCGCTATCCGTCGTTCCCGCGTAGGCGGGAATCCATGCCAAGTATGGGCTCCCGCTGCTGCGGGAGCGACGTTATCCCGGCTGGTGGCGCTCCAGCCATTGCTGCACGGAAGCGCGCTGCCACTGGAATTCCACGTAGTCCTTGACCTTGGCCGGCACCGGATCGCCGTTGCGCACCAGGCGGCTGAGCATGATGGCCAGATCGACATCGGCAATCGACCAGTCGCCGAACAGGTGCTGCGGACCTTGCACCAGCCGTTCGGCCACATATACCAGCTTGGCGGCGGCGTCCTGGGCGGCCGGACTCAGCGACGCACTCGGCTTGCCGAAAAACACCGTCTCGGTGTCGCGTTCGGCGCGCACCGGCAGCAGGTCGCTGCGCACCCAGGCCTGGAGCTGGCGCGCCACCGCGCGCTGGCGGCGCTCCTGCGGATACAGCGCCACGTACGTCGGCGGCGGAAAGCATTCCTCCAGGTATTCGGTGATGGCGCTGGACTCGGTCAACACAAAATCGCCGTCCACCAACGCCGGCACCCGCGCGGTGGTGGCGCGATCGGCGAAGGCGGCCTGCTTCTGCGCGCCGCTGGCCAGATCCACGGTCTTGACGGTGAACGGCAGACCTTTCTCGGTCAGCGCGACAAAAGCCGACAAGGCGTAAGGGCTGGTGAAAAGGCTATCGACGTATAGTTCAAACGACATGGCGGCTCCGGCTTGGGTAGATTTATTCACATAGTAAACCTTGTCTAAGTCCCTGTATAACGGTATATTTTCGCAATTCTTGTTAGTTTTATTCACAAAGTTATCCACAGAATGGCTCGCCGGCTGCCTAATTTTTCCGCTCTGCGCGCCTTCGAGGCGGCGGCCCGGCACGAGAATTTCTCGCGCGCGGCGGAGGAGTTGCACCTGACGCACGGCGCCATCAGCCATCAAGTGCGTGGCTTGGAACAGGAATTGGGCCGGCAACTATTCGTGCGCAATGGCCGCCAGGTGAAAATAACTAACGACGGCCTGAAGTTCGCCCAGTTCCTGGGCAAGGCCTTCGCCGACATCGGCGCCGCCACCGACGCCATGCGCGCGGCCAGCATCCACCAGCGGCTCACCATCACCTCGATACCCTCGTTTGCGGCGCGCTGGCTGGCGCCCCGGCTCGGGCGTTTCATCGAGCGCTATCCGGATATCGAGGTGGTACTGCAGTCGAGCGGCCACATGCAGGATCTGGCGCGCGAGGGGGTGGACGTGGGTATCCGCTTTGGACGCGGCAACTATCCGGGCATGGTGGCGGTGCGGCTGATGGGCGACGTCTACTACCCTGTAGTGAGTCCCCACTATCGCGGCGGCAAGCTACCGGCCGTACCGAACGACCTGGCCGGGCACGCGCTGCTGCGCTCGGTGGAGCGCTGGACGCCGTGGCTGCACGCGGCCGGAGTCAACCTGCCGGAGCCGTCGGGCGGCTTGCTGTTTGAGGATTTATCGATGCTGATTCGTTCCGCTGCCGATGGCAACGGCGTGGCGCTGGTGCGGCACGTGGTGGCGATGCAGGAGATCGCCTCCGGGCAGTTGCTGCGGCTGTTCGACATCGCCACGCCCAGCCCGGATGAGTATTACTTCGTCTCGCCGCCCGGCGCGGCCGGCAAGCCGCAGGTGGCGGCGTTCCGCGAGTGGCTGCTGGAAGAGATCGCCGCCTTCCAGCGCCAGCACCTTACATGACGATCTTGACCATCGGGTGCGCCGACAGCTCGGTGTACAGCGCGTCGAGCTGCTCGCGGCTGATCGCGCGCACGGTGCAAGTCAGGCCCGTGTAATTACCCTTGCCCGACGGACGCACTTCCATTTTGCCCTCATGGAATTCCTTGTCATGCTTTTGCACCACCACAATGATGGCCGGGGCGAAATCGATATGAGTCGGCCCCATGACCTTGATCGGGAAGTCGCTCGGGTACTCGATGAGGGACTCTGATGGCGGGATCGCTTGCATAATCATTCCAATCTAAAAATATAAAACCGGCGGCATCAACGCGATGCCGCCGGCCTATATTGTAGCCCGATCAGGACTTTGCCAGCGCCAGCGGCTCGCTGGCCTGGCCGGACAGGCGCTGCAAGCGCGCCAGCGCCGACTCGTTGCCCAGCGCCGGCTGGCTCACCGATTTGCGGATCGCCTCCAGCTCGGCGGCCTGGTCCAAAGGCTTCTGGCCGATATCGGTGACGATGCGCAAGCCCTCGGCGTCGGTGCGGATCGCTTCGGCGCGGCGGGTCAGGGCGCTGAGGGCGCTCGACTGGCCGCGCATGCCCTGCAAACCGGTCAGCTGGGCCTGGCGCTCGGCGCGCAGCTGCTGCAGATCCTGCTGGGCGCGGGCCGAGGACAGGGCTTGCAACGCCTTCTTCGCCTGCGCATCGAACTCGGACAGCTGCTTGGACAGCGCATCGACGATGGTTTGCAGCTCGTTCATATACTGCTTGGCGTCGGCTTCCTCCTGCAGCTCCTGCGGCAGGCGCGCCTTGTTGCCTTCCAGTTCGTCGCAGAACAGGGTGATGGTCGCTTCCGAGATCTTGCCGGTGGCCAGGCGCTCGGCCAGGGTGCCGGCGGCCTGCTCGTCGGTGGCGATCAGCTGGCGCAGCTGGACCACGTCGCTGGCTTCCTTGTCGAAGGCGGCGCGGGCAGCGGCCAGTTTCTGGGCGACGCTGCGCAGGTTGTCGGCCAGGCGGTCGCGGTCGGCCTCGGTGGCGGTTTCCGGGTCGAAGTTGGCGATCGCTTCGGACACGCGATTGCCGAGCGCGCCGAAATGCTTGGTAATCAGTCGCGCGGTCAGGCCCCAGCCATTCAAGTTGCTCATGTCAGTCTTCCTCAATCAAAGTTGCGCATCATTGGATAACGATGCGTTGCTGCTCCACCGGGATGCCAATGACGAAGTCGACATGGATCCCGCGTTTCCCGTGGTCGCCGTTCACGCTGTGGATGATTTCCGTCGTGATCAGCAAATATTCGTGGCCGCCGCTGCGCAGTTCGCGCACATACGGCATGAAATACATCTCCTGGCGCAGGCCGGTGTTGCCCATGGCGTCGTCCAGCCGCGTTTCGGTGCCGGTGAAGGGCGGCACGTAGGCCACCTCCGGATCGCCGGCGTCGCGCCAATAATCGACGCCGTCCCGGGTGCCGAACGCCAGCTCCAGATCCAGGCCCAGATCGGCCAGCTGCTCGCGCCACAGCGTGTAGCTGCGGTCGCCCAGGCCGGCGCCGGCGCGGCCGGTATAGGCATCCTGGTCCTCCGCCGTTTCCGGAATCACACGCGCCAGCTGGCTGCAATACATCACCTCGCTGACCTCGCCGCTGGCGTTCTGGTAGACCTGGAGGAATTTCTCCTTGTCGTCGCGGTCGCCGGTTTCCAGGTAGTAGCGATACAGCCCGCCCGACTGCTTGAGTCGGATCTGCGAGACGGCCACGATGCGCGTATCGTCGGCATCCGGCAGCGCGATCAGCGAACCGTTGCTGACCGCGCGCAGCAGCGGCGACTGCTGGATGCCGACCACGCTGCCGATGCGCGCGCCCAGCGGCAGATCGGTATCGGTGCGCGGCGCCTCGTTGCCGGCCAGCTTGGCGGCGCCATTGCGCAGGTAGTTGTAAGCATCGGTCCAGCCCATCATCAATTCCTTTCAAACGAATAATTCGGTCCGGCGCGCAGTCGGCGGAACTTGCGCACCGAATACACGGCCGCCCAGCCCAGCAAACTCAGCACGGACAGCCAGGCAAACAGGCGCAGCACGCTGGCCATGAACGACGGCTCGGGCGGCGTTGGCGCTGCCGGGGCGGCGACCGGTGCCGGCGTACCCAGGCCTGGCATGCCGCCCACCATCCCCGTACCGTCCGGGCTGCCGGCCGCCGCCGCGCCAGTCGCAGCGCCGGTGTCGGCCGGCGCGGTCGCCGGTGCCGGCTGGTTGCCGCTGGTGGTCGGATAGATCACCGGCTGGTGACTCTGGCTCATCGCACGGCCCAGCATGAAACCGATCACGCCGGCCATCATGCCGTTGCCGGACGACGGCTGTTGGTACACCGGTGCCGGCGCCGGATACGGCGGCGCCTGATAGCCGGGAGACGGACGCTGCGCCTGCTGCGGCTGGCGCAAGGTGTCGTTCCGCGGCGGCAAAGGGCGGGCGTTGTCGGCGGCGCGGCGCTGATCGTAGGTCTGCAGCGCGCGGTCATGGGCGGCGCTGCGGTCGACATCGCGCGACATCGCCGAAGTATTGCGCGACGGCTGGGCCGAGGCCGGCGAGCCGGCCTGCTTGCCGAAAGCGCCGGGGCCGCTCTGACGATTGGCGGGCGGCGCGGACGGCTGGCGGTGCGCGGTGGAGTTGTTCTTTTGTGAAGAAAATCCACTTTTAAACGACGACGATGTGCCAGAATGTGAAGCCGGACGCGCTTCCGCCGGCACCTTGCTTGCGAACGCAAGACAAACCATCAAAAGCAGCGCGGATCGAAATGACTTCATGATGTTTTTTCACAAAGAAGTTGAATGAAAAACAGCATAGCGCCGCGCAAGATCGGTTGCATCGGTAATAAAAGGCACGCTTCACCATGACACGCAAATACTTGGACATGAATCAACACGACGCGCTGTACAAGGTGGCGCGCGCGTATCCCGGCGGCATCGACGCGCTGGCGCAGGCGATGGGGATTTCGGTCAACGTCCTGCGCAACAAGCTGGCACCGACGATCGCCTCGCACTATCCGTCGTTTGAAGAGGTTTCAACGGTGGTGGACTTGTGCCACAAGGCGGGGGTGAGCGAGGCCCACCTGCCGCTGCACGCGCTGCTGACGCGGCACGGCATGGCAGCCTTCGTGGTACCGATGCCGGAAGCGATCGGCGAGGACGATCTATCGCAGACCGTCTGCAAAGTCATGAGCCAGGTGGGGGCGGTAGCGGAAGCCGTCTCCAGCGCGCTCCTGGACGGCAAGGTAACACCTGCCGAAGCCGACTTGATCGAACGCGAATTCCAGGGCGCCTTGTCGGCCCTGGGAGAATGGCGCGCCCGCCTGCGCCTGAAAGCCCAACAATGACATCGGGGTCAGTTCCGACATTCGGACATTTCACTAGCGAAATGTCCGAATGTCGGAACTGACCCCGAATGGATTACTGCTGGTTTTGCTGGCGGCGGTCGCGGTTGTCACGATTATCGTCGCGGCGGCGGTCTGATGGCTCGGCGCGGTTGTCACGCTGGGCCGGCGGCTGTGCTTGCGGCGGTGGCGCGACTTGACGCGGTGCTTGGGCCGGCGCTTGCTGCACAGGTGGCGGCGTGAATTGGCGCGGCGGCTGGATCTGCGGTTGCGCCTGGATTTGCGGCGGCTGCTGTTGCGGCGGCTGCACCTGGATTTGCGGCTGCGGCTGACGCGGCTCGTCGTGCGGACGGAAACGGCGCTGGTTGTCGTCGCCGCCACGGTCGGTGCGCTCGCGCGGTAATTGCGGTTGCTGCGGATTGAATCGCGGCCGCACGTCGACGCGGATGTCGTTCGGATTGATGGTCTGCGGCGGCGTGTCCGGACGGCCGAACTGATTCGGCGCCAGGGTGCTGGTCTGGCCACGCGGCGGCTGCGCCGGCACCTGCACCGGCTGCGACGGCGCCGTGATTACGCGGCCAGGACGTTCATTGCGGTCGTTCCTGTCGTTCCTGTCGTTGCGATCGTTACGATCGTTCCTGTCGTTGCGGCCATCATTGCGGTCGAAACGATCCGGAATACCATCGTGATCGCGGTCACCGCCACGATTGGTCGTCAACGGCGCGCGCGGCGGCTGCGGCGGCGTCACTACCGCCACATTCCGGACGAAATTGGTCGGCGGAATGACCGATGCGCCGCGATTCACCACCACGTTGCGACGCCCCTCGAACTGCTCGCGCGGCAGCACCGTCATGCCGTCACGATGACCATTCCAGTCGTTCCGCTGCTGGAATGGCTTGCCATTGTGCGTCCACGTCACGCGCCGTTCGTAATCCGACGATACGCGATAGCCGGGGACGAAACGGTCACGCGGCGACAGCGGATACCAGCCCAGTCCAGGCCCGGAATGACTACCGCCGCCATTGCCGCCGACCCAGCCCACCAGCGCCGGCGCCCATACCGGCCGTCCCGCAGGACGTCCCGGCGCCCAGCCCCATCGGCGATTCACCATCACCCAGCGCCCATAGTGCGAAGGCGCGTAAGCCCACGGCGCGTTGTCCACCCAGGTCCAGCCCCACGGCGCCAGGAATACCCAGCGGCCGTCGCGGTAAGGCGCCCAGTCCATCGCCACATTGCGCGGCGTCCACAACGGGCCGTATTCGACGCTCTCGGTCCAGCTGCCGTTGCGGTCCAGTTCCTCGTAGCCGGTCATGCCGCTGGAGACATAGCGGGTGGTCGTGGTAGCGCTGTCGAGCCGGTCGCGGTCCTCGGCCCAGACGTCGAAACCGTCGCGCCGCGCCACGCTGGTGCGCACATCTTCGGCGCTGACGTCCACATGGCGGCCATTGCTCACCACCACCGACGAACCGGCGCCTTCCACCCGCGCGGCGCCGCCCAGCACGCTGATCTGGCTGGTATCGGGCGTGCGGTCCACGTCCACCCGCAGCACGCCGGGTTCGATCATGGTGATGCGCGCCTGTGGCGTGCTCAGTTCGAAATCACGCAGCAGTTCGGGGCTGCGCACGCGGATGCTGACGCTGCCGTAATTCAGGCGCAGGCGCAGCAGGTCGTCGTCCATGCCGACGATTTCCAGATCGGAATCGCTATCGACCCGCACCGCCGTCGAGCCGACGCGGAATTCGGTGCGCGCACCGGAGGCGGTGTTGATGTGGTTGGCAGCCGTTACCGGGAAATTCAGGGAGGCGCCCATGGGCTCGCCGTCGCCCACCAGCGTGACTTGCCCCTGCACGCTGGAGATGCGTCCGACCATCGCCGGAGGATCCTCGGCCAGGGCCAACGCACTAAAGCTGGCAAAAGCGGCCAGCACGACGGTATGGATGATTTTGCGGCTCATGGCTGCGTCTCCTGTGGTTATCCTTGATTTAACGCCGCGCCAGCAAGTTCGAATACACGGGTTACAAATGCTTGCAATTCACGCCGCAGCGCTGCCGCGCTTGACGAAGAACAGCGCCGCACCGACCGCCATCAACAGGCCGCCGAACACGCGGTTCTGCTTTTTGACGGCGCCCGCATCGCGGAAAAAGCGCTGCATCGACGAGGCCAGGAAGGCATAACTATGCATCACCACCAGATCGATGCAGCACATAGTCACCGCCAGGATCAACAGTTGCGGCAACAGCGGCGCCTGATCGGTAATGAACTGCGGCAGCACCGCCACCATGAAGATGATGCCCTTCGGATTGGTGGCGTTGGTCAGGAAACCGGTGAGGAAGCGTTTTTTCACGGTCGGTACGTCGACCGCCGCCTGCTGTTGCTGGCTGATGCTGACCTTGGCCCGCCACTGGCTCAGGCCCAGGTAGATCAGGTACAGCGCGCCGACCGTCTTCACCACGTTGAACGCCACTTCCGAGGCCAGCAGCAGCGAACCGACGCCCGCACCTGCAATGAAAAACACCAGCAGCAAGCCGGTCTGCAAGCCGAAAATGGTGGCGCTGGCGCGCCGCACGCCATACGACAGGCCGTGCGACATCGACAGCACCGCGCCCGAACCGGGCGATACGGCAATGATGCAGGCGGCAACGAAGAAGGTGAACCAGGTGGCGAAACTCATGGCAAGTCCATTCAAATAATCGATTACTAAGCAATCACTGAGGCGATCACTAAGGCGATCACCATTGTAGCGGTATCGCCGGACATCCCGCTTGGGTTAATATTGCTGATCAAACCACACATGGAGTTTCCCCAAATGGCCGGTTCCAGCCTGTTAGCCCTGATCGACGATATCGCCACCATCCTCGACGACGTCGCCGCGATGAGCAAAGTGGCCGCGAAGAAAACCGCCGGGGTACTCGGCGACGACCTGGCCCTGAACGCGCAACAAGTGTCCGGCGTGCGCGCCGAACGCGAACTGCCTGTGGTGTGGGCGGTGGCGGTCGGTTCGCTGAAGAACAAGGCCATCCTGGTGCCGTCCGCACTGGCGATCAGCGCGTTCGCGCCGTGGGCCATCACGCCGCTGCTGATGGTCGGCGGCCTGTACCTGTGCTTTGAAGGTTTCGAGAAAATCGCCCACAGTTTTATGCATAGTGCGGAAGACGACCACCACAAACAGGCATTGCACGAAGCACTGGCCAATCCCGACGTCGACCTGATGGCGTTGGAGAAAGAAAAGATCAAGGGCGCCATCCGCACCGACTTCATCCTGTCGGCCGAGATCATCGTGATCTCGCTGGGCACGGTGGCGACCGCGCCGTTTTCGCAACAGGTGGCGGTAGTAGTCGGCATCGCGCTGGTAATGACGGTGGGCGTGTACGGCCTGGTGGCGGCCATCGTCAAGATGGATGACGCCGGCCTCTACCTGAGCCAGCGCGGCGGCGCCGCCGTGCGTGCGCTGGGCCGCGTGCTGCTGACGGCCGCGCCGAAACTGATGAAATTGCTGGGCGTGGTCGGCACGGTGGCCATGTTCATGGTCGGCGGCGGCATCCTCACCCACGGCCTGCCGTTTGCGCACGAGCTGATCCACCACGCCGCCGAAGCCTCCGGCCCGGTGCTGGGCGCCATCGTTCCAACGGTGCTGGACGCGGTCACCGGCGTGATTGCCGGCGCACTGGCGCTGGTGGCGGTCACCGTGGTCAGCAAACTCGTGCGCCTGGTGAAGAAGTCTGGCTAATCGGACAAGCTTTGCTCTCCCGGATAGGCCATACACTGGCCCAATCCGGGGAATTTTGATCTACATCAATAAAATCGACCGGCGTACTACGTAAACTGGCCAGGCCTATTGCGATACAGCAATAAAACCAGCCGGAGTTATGTCATGCGCAACAATCAACCTGTCACCAATCGCGAAGTGGAAGTCCTGGACGACCAGGCCATCGTTTCGAAAACTGATTTGGACGGCAATATCACCTATGTGAACCCGTACTTCACAGAAATCAGCGGCTTCACGGAAAATGAGTTGATCGGCGCGCCGCAGAACATCCTGCGCCACCCGGACATGCCGGCCGAGGCCTTCGCCGACCTGTGGGCCTCCATCAGGGCCGGCACGCCATGGACCGGCATCGTCAAGAACCGCTGCAAGAACGGCGATTTCTACTGGGTGCGCGCCAACATCACGCCGATCCGCGAAAACGGCCGCACCATCGGCTACATGTCGGTGCGCGTGAAACCCGAACGCCACCAGATCGCCAAGGCCGACCAGGCCTACCGCGCCATCCGCACCGAAGCCAATCACGGCATCCGCATCAAGAACGGCCAGGTCATCCGGGCCGGCGTCGGCTCGCTGCTGTCGCGCCTGAGCCATGTCTCGCTCGGCATGCGCATCTGGCTGGCCACCAGCGCGGTCAACGTGCTGCAAGTGCTGGTATGCGCCGCCGTGCTGCTGAACGGCGACAGCGCGCACAACTACGCCATCTTCGCCGCCACCTTCCTCGGCCTGTTGATCAACGTGTTCCTGTGGTACACGCTGCGCGTCTCCGTGCTGCAACCGCTCGACCGCGCCCTGCAAGGTGCCCGCTCGATCGCCGCCGGCGACCTGTCGTCGTCCTTCGAGACCGACGCCACCGACGAAGTGGGCCAACTGCTGCGTGCCCTGCAGCAAATGAACAGCAACCTGATCGCCACCATCCGCGACGTGCGCGTCAACGTGGAAACCATGGCCGTGGCCACCCGCCAGATCGCCGCCGGCAATGCCGACCTGTCCGGCCGCACCGAAGCGCAGGCCGCCAGCCTGGAGGAAACCGCATCGAGCGTCGAACAGTTCTCCTCGACCGTGAAGCAGAACGCCGACAATTCCGAGCAGGCCAACAAGCTGGCGCAAAGCGCGTCGCAGGTGGCGGTGCAGGGCGGCGAGATCGTGGCCGACGTCATCGCCACCATGGACGAAATAAATAGTTCCTCGCGCAAGATCGTCGACATCATCGGCCTGATCGAAGGCATCGCCTTCCAGACCAACATCCTGGCGCTGAACGCCGCCGTGGAAGCGGCCCGCGCCGGCGAACAGGGACGCGGCTTCGCCGTGGTGGCCAGCGAGGTGCGCAACCTGGCCCAGCGCAGCGCCACCGCCGCCAAGGACATCAAGAACCTGATCAACGTTTCGGTCGGCAAGGTCAGCGCCGGCATGGTGCAGGTCGACCGCGCCGGCGCCACCATGAAGGAAGTGGTGGCCTCGGTGCAGCAGGTGACCGCCATCATGAAGGAAATCTCGGTCGCTTCGCACGAGCAGAGCATCGGCGTCGATCAGGTCAACTCGGCCATCGCCCACATGGACCAGGTCACGCAGCAGAACGCCGCGCTGGTCGAAGAAGCGGCCGCCGCCACCGCCAGCCTGGCGATGGAAGCGGGCGGCCTGACGCAGGCGGTCAGCCTGTTCAAGTTCGGCCCGGCCCGCAGTGCGCGCCGTGCGCCTCTGAATGTCAAACGCCTCGCCGCATAAACCATCATGAACACGCCTTTCCCACCCGTTGAATTCGATGCTGGCATCATCGGCAGGTTGAGCCAGTCGGGACCGCGCTATACCTCGTACCCGACCGCCGACCGTTTCCAGAGCGATTTCGGCTACGGCCAATTCCTGGAAGCGGTGGCCGGCCTGCGCATGCGCCGCAGCCGCCGGCCGCTGTCGTTATACATTCACATTCCGTTCTGCGACACGGTCTGCTACTACTGCGGCTGCAACAAGATCGTCACCAAGGACCACGGCAAGGCCGCCGTCTACCTCGGCTACCTGAAGCAGGAGATCGACATGCAGGGCCGCCTGTTCGACGGCATGGGCCAGATCGGGCAGCTGCACTTCGGCGGCGGCACGCCGACCTATTTGAGCGACAGGCAGATGGGCGACCTGATGGCGCACCTGCACGCCAACTTCGATTTCGCTTCCGACCAGCAGGGCGAGTATGCCATCGAAATCGACCCGCGCACGGTCAGCGTGGAGCGCGTACACAAGCTGCGCGCGCAAGGCTTCAACCGCATCAGCCTGGGCGTGCAGGATTTCGATACCGAGGTGCAGAAGGCCGTCAACCGCATCCAGCCCGAAGCGGAAACGCGCGCGGTGATGGCCGCGGCGCGCGCCGCCGGTTTCCGCTCCATCAGCATCGACCTGATCTACGGCCTGCCCAAGCAGACCATGGCCAGCATGACGCAAACGCTGGACAAGGTGATCGACGCCGCCCCGGACCGCATCGCGCTGTACAACTACGCCCACCTGCCGCACCTCTTCAAACCGCAGCGCCGCATCGCCGAGGCGGACATGCCATCGCCGGCGGCGAAGCTGGAGCTGCTGTCAATCTGCATCCAGCGCCTGTGCGACGCCGGCTACATTTACATCGGCATGGACCATTTCGCCAAGCCGGACGACGAACTGGCGGTGGCCCAGCGCCAGGGCCGTTTGCAACGCAACTTCCAGGGCTATTCCACGCGCGCCGAGTCGGAGCTGATCTCTTGCGGCGTATCGGCCATCAGCGCGGTCGGTGCGACCTATAGCCAGAACGAGAAGACGCTGGAGGCGTACTACCAAAAACTGGAAAGCGGCGTGCTGCCGGTCACGCGCGGCATCAAGCTCGATAACGACGACCTGCTGCGACGCATCGTGATTCAAAAACTGATGTGCAATTTCGAATTGTCGATTTCGTCAATCGAGCAGGGTTTCCCGGTCCAGTTCCGGCTGTACTTCGCCAGGGAACTGGCGCAGCTCAAGGCGTTCGAGGACGACGGCTTGCTGACCATCGAAGATGACTGGATTTCAGTGACGCCGAAAGGCCGTCTGCTGATCCGCAATATCTGCATGGTGTTCGACCGCTATCTCAGCCAGCCGCAAGCCTTGCAACCGCTGCGCTACTCGAAAACGATCTGAGCAGCTCATGAACACCGCACAGCTATTGCCCGTGTTTGTGGTCGGCCTGGCCGGCAGCATCCACTGCGCGGGCATGTGCGGCGGCATCGTGACCGCCATCTCCGTCGTTCCTGCGCAGGCAGCAACCCATAGAACGCCGGTACGCATCGTCAGCATGGATTCCCGTTCGAACGGGAATGACGCGCTGCTGGTGCTGGCCTACAACACCGGCCGCATCGGCAGCTACATGCTGGCCGGCGCACTGGCGGGCGGCTTGGCCGGCGGCGCCCGCAGCATGGCGGCGCTGGCCGACGTACAACTCGGCTTCTACTGGCTGGCCAATCTGATGCTGGTGGCGCTCGGCCTGTACCTGATGAACGCCTGGCGCGGCCTGGCGCGGCTGGAGCAGGGCGGCCGCCTGCTATGGCGCCGCATTGCGCCGGCGACGCGCTCCCTGCTACCGGCCGACACCCCGGCCAAGTCGCTGGCGCTGGGCGCGCTGTGGGGCTGGCTCCCATGCGGCATGGTCTACAGCGCCCTGACCACCGCCCTGCTGAGCGGCTCGGCAGCCGACGGCGCCGCCATGATGCTGGCCTTCGGCCTCGGCACGCTGCCGATGCTGACCGCCCTCGGCCTGCTGGGCGCACGCGTGGCGCAGACCATGCAGCGCCGCCCGATGCGGATCGGCGCCGGCCTGCTGGTGCTGAGCTTCGGCGTGCTCGGCCTGGCACGCGCTGCGGGCGTGACGGGCGTAACGGGCAACCTCGCGCCCGCATGGATAGAGATGCTATGCCTCACACCACACGCCTAAGCGGTACGCCCGCCGCGTGCTACCACTGCGGCCAGCCCTTGCCGCACGACGTACGCCACATCGCCTGGACGGTCCTGATCGACCACCTCGAGCACACCATGTGCTGCCCCGGCTGCGCGGCGGTGGCGCAAACCATAGTCGACATGGGCCAGGAACACTACTACCGCGACCGCACCGCCTACGCCGCCAGCGCCGAGGGAGCGCAGCAGCTGCCGCCCGAACTGCAACTCTACGACAACGCCGATCCGCGCTTCGCCCTCGATGAAGACAGCCGCGAAGCCACCTTTACGGTGGAAGGCATCCGCTGCGCCGCCTGCGTGTGGCTGATCGAACAGCGCCTGATGCGCCTGTCCGGCGTCGACAGCGCACAGCTCAACGTCGCCACCGAAAAGCTCTATGTACGCTGGAATACATATAGCTGCACGCCGGGCGACATCCTGGGCGCGCTGCACGCCATCGGCTACGCCGCCTATCCCTACGACACCGGCCGCCACGCCGACCAGCAGCAGCGCGCCGCCAAGACATTGGGCCGCCAGCTGTTCGTCGCCGGCCTGTCGATGATGCAGGTGATGATGTATGTCGCCCCGGCCTACCTGGCCGAAGACGGCACGCTGGACGACAGCATGGCCGCGCTGATGCGCTGGGCCAGTCTGTTGCTGACGCTACCGGCGATCTGCTACTCGGCGCAGCCATTCTGGCGCGGCGCCTGGGCCAGCCTGCGCGCACGCGCGCTCGGCATGGACGTGCCGGTGGCGCTCGGCATCGCCGCCGCTTTCGGCGCCAGCGCGGTCGCCACCGTCAGCGGCCAGGGCGCTGTGTGGTTCGACTCGGTGACCATGTTCATCTTCCTGTTGCTGTGCAGCCGCTACCTGGAACTGCGCGCGCGCCGCAAGGCCGGCGCCGCACTGGAGCGATTGCAGCACGCGCTGCCGGCATCGGCTTCGCTGCTGGAAAACTATCCGGCCAGTCGCGCCGCCACCGTGGTGCGCGCGGCCGCGCTGGCTGTGGACAACGTCATACTGATCAAGCCCGGCGAAGCGGTGGCCGCCGACTGCGTCATCATCGAAGGCCACACAGCGCTCGACCTGTCGCTGCTGAGCGGCGAGAGCGCGGCGCTGCCCAAGCAAGCCGGCGACGCCATTCCGGGTGGCGCCATCAACGCCGGCAACGCCATCCTCGCCCGCGTTACGCGGTGCGCGCAGGACAGCACCTTGTCCGACCTGATCAAACTGATCCACCGCGCCGGCGCCGACAAGCCGCACATCGCGCAATGGGCCGACCGCGTGGCCGCCTGGTTCGTCGCCGCGCTGCTGCTGCTTGCGCTGGCGACCTTCGGCTTCTGGTTCCTGCTCGACGGCGACGCCGCGCGCGCCTGGCCGATCGCCATCGCCGTGCTGGTGGTGTCCTGTCCCTGCGCGCTGTCGCTGGCGACGCCAACCGCACTGGCCGCCGCCACCGACAGCCTACTGCGCCAGGGCGTGTTGATCACCGGCCCGCAAACGCTGGAGACGCTGCACCGCGCCACCCACATCGTGCTCGACAAAACCGGCACGCTGACCTGGGGCCGCCCGCTGCTGCAACAGACGCAGGCGCTGAGCGGCATGCGCGCCGAGTTCTGCCTGCAGATCGCCGCCGCCATGGAAGCCGGCAGCGCCCATCCGCTGGCGCGCGCCATCGTCAGCGCCGCCAACGAAGCTTGGCGCCAGGACTGGAACGCCAGCGCGCTGGTGGAAACGCCGGGCGGCGGCCTGGAAGGCATCGTCCACAACCGCCGCTACCGGCTGGGCAGCGCACAATTCGTCGCCGGCCTCAGCGGCGAAGCGCCGGCGCGCGACATGGCCGACGGCGTCACGCCGGTCTACCTCGGCGCGGAAGGACAGTGGCTGGCCTGCTTCCATCTGCACGACGGCCTGCGGCCCGATGCGCAGGCCACGGTCGACTACTTCCAGCAGCGCGGCAAGACCATGGTGCTGGTCAGCGGTGACGACGCCATCCTCGCACGCCGCGTGGGCGACCAGCTCGGCATCGAAACCACGGTCGGCGGCTACCTGCCGGCCGACAAGCTCGATTTCGTCCAGCAGCTGCAACGGCGCGGCTGCGTGGTGGCGATGGTGGGCGACGGCATCAATGACGCCGCCGTGCTGGGCGCGGCCGACGTCTCCTTCGCCATGGGCGGCGGCGCCGCGCTGGCGCAGGCCCACGCAGACGCGGTGCTGTTCAACGGCCGCCTGAGCGCGGTGGCCGACAGCGCCCGCACCGCCGCGCGCACCATGCGCATCATCCGCCAGAATCTGGCCTGGGCCACGGTGTACAACCTGGTGGCGATCCCTGCGGCCGCCTTCGGCCTGCTCAACCCTTGGCTGTCCGGCGTCGGCATGGCGCTCAGTTCGGCCGTGGTGGTGGTCAATGCGCTCAGATTGCGCAGGAGTTCATGATGGAAGCGCTGTATCTGCTGATTCCCCTCAGCGTGGCCTTGGTGTTCGCCGCGCTGTGGATTTTCTTCCGTGCCGCCGACGATGGCCAGTTCGACGACCTGGTCGGCCCCGCGCTGCGCATCCTGCAAGACAATGACCAGCCCGTCATTCCGGCGAAGGCCGGAATCCATAGAACGTTCGATCAACGTCAGCATGGATTCCGGCTTCCGCCGGAATGACGTTCATCCCGTAGATTTTGATCCACATCAAAGTTTTTTGAGGTGCCTGAAAGTAACCTTTGATCTACATCATCAAAGTGTTTCGGGAGAATCCAATTGGATCAACATTACAACTACAAGATCGTCAAGCAGTTCGCCGTGGCGACGGTAGTCTGGGGCGTGGTCGGCATGCTGGTGGGGGTGATCATCGCCGCCCAACTGGCCTGGCCGGCGCTGAACCTGGACATACCGTGGCTGACCTACGGCCGCCTGCGTCCGCTGCACACCAATGCGGTGATTTTTGCGTTCGGCATCTGCGGCTTGTTCGCCACATCCTATTACGTGGTGCAGCGCACCTGCCAGGTACAGCTGTACTCGGACAAGCTGGCCGCCTTCACCTTCTGGGGCTGGCAGGCCGTGATCATCAGCGCCGTCGTCACACTGCCGATGGGCTACACGCGCGGCAAGGAGTATGCCGAGCTGGAGTGGCCGATCGCCATTCTGATCGCGCTGGTGTGGATCGCGTATGCGGTGGTGTTCTTCGGCACGCTGCTCAAGCGCCGCGTCAAGCACATCTACGTCGCCAACTGGTTCTTCGCGGCCTACATCATCGCCGTCACCATCCTGCACGTGGTCAACGGCGCCAGCATGCCGGCCTCGCTGTTCAAGTCCTACTCGGCCTATGCCGGCGTGCAGGACGCCATGATCCAATGGTGGTACGGCCACAACGCGGTGGGCTTCATCCTCACCGCCGGCTACCTCGGCATGGTGTACTACTTCATTCCCAAGCAGGCCGAGCGTCCGGTGTACTCGTACCGCCTGTCGATCGTGCACTTCTGGGCGCTGATCTTCACCTATATGTGGGCCGGCCCGCACCACCTGCATTACACCGCGCTGCCGGACTGGACGCAATCGATCGGCATGGTGTTCTCGCTGGTGCTGCTGGCGCCGAGCTGGGGCGGCATGATCAACGGCATGATGACCTTGTCGGGCGCCTGGCACAAACTACGCACCGATCCGATCCTGAAGTTCATGATCGTTTCGCTGTCGTTCTACGGCATCGCCACTTTCGAAGGCCCGATGATGTCGATCAAGACCATCAACGCGCTCTCGCATTACACCGACTGGACCATCGCCCACGTGCACGGCGGCGCGCTGGGCTGGGTCGGCTTCATCACCATGGGCTCGATCTACTACCTGCTGCCGCGCCTGGCCGGCCAGCAGAAGATGTACAGCACCAAGCTGATCGACCTGCACTTCTGGGTCGCCACCATCGGCATCGTGCTCTACATCGCCGCCATGTGGATCGCCGGCGTGATGCAGGGCCTGATGTGGCGCGCGGTCAATCCCGACGGCACGCTGACCTACACCTTTGCCGAAAGCGTGAAAGCCACCTACCCGTATTACGTGGTGCGCTTCACCGGCGGTTTCCTGTACCTGAGCGGCATGTGCGTGATGGCCTACAACACCTGGATGACCTTGCGTGACCGCGACACCGCCGTGGCGCGCATCCCGGCCGTGCATGCGGCCCACGCCTGAGATCGGAGCACAGTATGAAATTCACCCATGAATGGATCGAGAAAAACCCCTGGCTGCTGATCGCGCTGGTGACGCTGGTGGTCAGTGTCGGCGGCGCGGTGGAGATCGCCCCGCTGTTCTTCCAGAAGTCGACCACGGAACCGGTGGCCGGCCTCAAGCCGTACTCGCCGCTGCGCCTGGTCGGCCGCGACATCTATGTGCGCGAAGGCTGCTACAACTGCCACTCGCAGATGGTGCGGCCGTTCCGCGCCGAGACCGAACGCTACGGCCACTACTCGGTGGCCGGTGAATTCGTCTACGACCGCCCGTTCCAGTGGGGTTCCAAGCGCACCGGTCCCGACCTGGCGCGCGTGGGCGGACGCTACAGCGACGAATGGCATCGCACCCACCTGCAGAATCCGCGCGACGTGGTGCCGGAATCGAATATGCCGAACTACCCATGGCTGGCCAAGACCACGCTGGCGCCGGCCGACGTGATACCGAAGATGAACGCGCTGCGCCGCCTGGGCGTGCCGTACAGCGAGGCCGAAGTCGCCGCCGCGCCGGAACAGCTCAAGGACAAGACCGAAGAAGACGCCCTGGTCGCCTACCTGCAAGGCCTGGGCACCCTGATCAAGACGAGGAACTGACATGGCACTCGATACCCTGTTTGACAACGCCAGCAGCGTGATGACCGTGATCTCGTTCATCACCTTTGCCGGCATCCTGTGGTGGGCCTATGTGCGCCACAGGGAAGACGATTTCGCCACGGCCGCGCAACTGCCGTTCGCCGACGACGAGGAGCAGCATCATGGCTGATTTCACCAACGGCTTCTGGGACTGGTACATCGTGGTCCTGACCCTGCTCGGCGTGTTCGGCTGCGGCGTGCTGCTGTACTCGCAAGCCAAGGTCAAGCTGGCCAAGACCGCCGACGGCCAGACCGGCACCACCGGCCACGTCTGGGACGAAGACCTGACCGAGCTGAACACACCGATGCCGCGCTGGTGGATGTGGCTGTTCTACATCACCATCGTGTTCGCGCTGGCCTACCTGTTCCTATATCCGGGCCTGGGCACTTACGCCGGCAAGCTGGGCTGGACGTCCAGCGCCGAATACAAGGGCGAGCTGAAACAGGCCGACGCCGAGTTCGGCCCGCTGTTCGCCAAGTACCAGAAGCAGGACCTGAAAACCGTGGCGGCCGATCCGCAGGCGCACGCCATCGGCGAACGGTTGTTCCTGACCTACTGCGCGCAATGCCACGGCTCCGACGCGCGCGGCAACAAGGGCTTCCCCAACCTGACCGACAACGACTGGCTGTTCGGCGGCACGCCGGACACCATCAAGGAAACCATCCTGCACGGCCGCGTCGGCGCCATGCCGCCGATGGGGGCGGCGCTGGGCGGCGACAAGGATGTGGAAAACGTCGCCCATTACGTGCTGACCCTGTCCGGCTCGACCGCCGATCCGATCAAGGCCGTGTTCGGCAAAGAGAAGTTCGGCGCCTGCCTGGCCTGCCATGGCGCCGGCGGCAAGGGCAACCCGGCATTGGGTGCGCCCAACCTGAGCGACAAGATCTGGCTGTTCGGCGGCAGCGCCGAGACCATCAAGGAAACCATCACCAAGGGCCGCACCACCACCATGCCGCCGTTCGACGATTTCCTCGGCGAGGCCAAGGTACACGTGCTGGCCGCCTATGTGTGGAGTCTGTCGAACAGCACCAATATGAACGACGTCCGTCAACCAGTGCCCGCTGAAGCAGTCGCCGAACAATGAACCAGCCGCAGCCACAAGTGATCAAGATGTACGCCGCCCGCGAGGAAATTTATCCGCGCGAGACGGACGGCCGTTATGCGCGCCTGCGCTGGCTATTCGTCTGGCTGACGCAGCTGGCCTTCTACTGCACGCCGTGGCTGCAGTGGAACGGCCGGCAAGCGCTGCTGTTCGATCTGGGCGCGCGCAAGTTCTACATCGTTGGCCTGGTGCTGTGGCCGCAGGACTTCATCTACCTGGCGGCGCTGCTGATCATCAGCGCCTACCTGCTGTTCCTGGCGACGGCGGTGGCGGGGCGCGTGTGGTGCGGCTTCGCCTGCCCGCAAACGGTGTACACCGAAATCTTCCTGTGGATAGAACGCAAGATCGAAGGCAAGCGCAGCGCCCGTATCGCGCTCGACCGCCAGCCGGCCTCGCTGCGCAAGTTCGGCAAGAAGAGCGCCAAGCACCTGGCCTGGGGCGCGGTGGCGCTGTGGACCGGCTTCACCTTTGTCGGCTACTTCACGCCGATCACGCAGTTGATGGGCGAAGTGGCGACGCTGACCTTCGGCCCGTGGGAATGGTTCTGGGTGGTGTTCTACAGCGTTGCCACCTATGGCAACGCCGGCTGGCTGCGCGAGCAGGTGTGCAAGTACATGTGCCCGTATGCGCGCTTCCAGAGCTCGATGTTCGACCGCGACACCCTGATCATCACCTACGACGCCAAACGCGGCGAGCCGCGCGGCCCGCTGTCGAAGAACGGCAATGGCAATGGCGGCTCGTGCATCGACTGCTCGCTATGCGTGCAGGTATGCCCGACCGGCATCGATATCCGCAAGGGCCTGCAATATGAATGCATCGGCTGCGCCGCCTGCGTCGACGCCTGCAACGGCGTGATGGACAAGACCGGCCAGGCGCGCGGCCTGATCCGCTACAGCACCGAGCGCGCCATGGAAGACCACCTGACCCCGACCGCGATCCGCCGCCGCACCTTGCGCCCGCGCGTGAAGATCTACAGCGCCGTGCTCGGCCTGATCATGCTCGCCACTGCCGGCGCGCTGACCCTGCGCACGCCGCTCAAGCTGGACGTGATCCGCGATCGCGGCTCCATGGGCCGCGAGGTGGAGGACGGCATGATCGAAAACGTCTACCGCCTGCAGATCATGAACACGGCCGAACAGGCGCATGTGTACAAGATCGCCGTGAGCGGCATGCCGACCCTGGCGCAGGTGACCGCCGACCAGGTGATGGTGGAGGCCACCGAGACCAAGGGCTATCCGATCCGCCTGCGCACTGCGCACGGCGCCGGCAAGCCGGGCTCGAACAAGATCGACATCACCCTGAGCGCAGTCGACGATCCGTCGCTGCATGTGAAAGAATCTGCGGTCTTCATCGTGCCGCGCTAAGGAGAATGCTCATGAACACGCTGACTATGCCGGTCGTGCCATGGTGGAAGCAACGCTGGCCGTGGCTGTTGATGGCCGGCCCGGCGATCGTGGTGACGGCCAGCATCTACGCCGGTTATCTGGCCGTCTCGGCGCCCGATGCGCTGGTGGTGGGCGACTACTACAAGCAAGGCAAGGCCATCAACCAGGATTTGCGGCGCGACCATGTGGCGTCGCAACTGGGGCTGTCGGTGGCGCTCGGCTACGACGCCGCCAGCGGCACCCTGAGCGGACGCATCAACCGCAAGGATAGCGGCCCGCTGCTGCTGCATCTGTCGCACGCCACGCTGCCGGAGAAGGATATCAAGCTGATCCTGGTGCCGGACCAGGACGGCACGTTCAGCGCCAGCCTGCCGCTGCTCGAACGCAGCCGCTGGATCGTGCTGGTGGAAGGGAAGAAACGCGATTGGCGCCTGGCCGGCGCCTGGAGCTGGCCGGCGCAGCGCGGCATTGCGCTGTTGCCGGATTAAGTCAGGCGGATCAAGCGCAGGTTTCGGTGCCGGCGGTGATGGCCTTGAGCAGGGGCGGGTTGAGCAGTTCGATCTCGCGGTTGCTGACGCGCACCAGGCCTTCCTTCTTGAACTTGGACAACAGGCGGCTGATGCTTTCGATGGTCAGGCCCAGATAGTTGCCGATTTCCTCGCGCGACATGCGCAACTGGAAGGTGTTCGGCGAGTAGCCGCGCGCCTCGTAGCGCGACGACAGGTTGACCAGGAAGGCGGCGAAACGCTGGGTCGCCTGCATATTCCCCAACAACAGCATCACGCTTTGCTCGCGCGTGATTTCCTGGCTCATCATGCGGTGAAAGTGGCGCAGCAGGGTCGGCATTTCCCCCAGCAGCTGTTGCAGCGTGCCAAACGGAATCTCGCACACTTCGCTGTCTTCCAGCGCGATGGCGGAGCAATGGTGCTGGTCGGCGCTGATGGCGTCCATGCCCAGCAGCTCGCCGGCCATCTGGAAGCCGGTGATCTGTTCCGCGCCGGCGCGGTTGACCTGATAGGTCTTGAAGTGGCCGAGGCGGATCGCGTACAGGTTCTGGAAGCTGTCGCCGATGCGGAACAGCGTGGCGCCGCGCGCCACCTTGCGGCGGCGGCCGATGATCTCGTCGAGCCGCTCCATGTCGTTGTTGTCGAGCCCCATCGGCAGGCACAGCTGGTGCATGCTGCAGGAAGCGCAACTGGCTTTCAGCACCTCGATGGTGGCGCCGGGAATGAGCAGCGCAGGAAGTTCTCGTATCATGCAGCCAGTGTAGTCGATTGCGTGCGTATTGACGTCTATTCCGCACTCATACAATCAAGTATTCGCGCACCTGAGCATATTTTGTTAGGCTAGCGCCATGACCCTGCCCAAGCCTCCCACCCTCGACCAGCACCTGTGCTATCTGATTTACAGCACCTCGCTGAAGATGACCCAGACCTACAAGCCGCTGCTGACCGCCCTCAAGCTGACTTATCCACAATATCTGGTGATGGTGGTGCTGTGGGAGCAGGACGGGCTGGGCATCAAGGACGTGGCCGAGCGCCTGCAGCAGGATTCCGGCTCGGTGACGCCGGTGGTCAAGCGGCTGGAGGCGGAAGGCTACCTGATCCGCAGCCGCGATCCACGCGACGAGCGCAACCGCGTGCTGACGCTGACCCCGGCCGGCCAGGAGCTGCGCGCCGCCGCACTCAAGGTCAGCCAGGACTTCGCCGGCCATTGCTCCATCGATAACGAGGAGGTCGCCTCGCTGATGCGCAACCTCGGCAAACTGAACCACAACCTCGGTTCCTGACCCAAGTCTTACTGAACAATAAAACACATTTTAAATTTGGTGTTTGCTCCTTTTTTCTGGCGAGCTAAAATGCAAAAAATACCAAATTTGGAATTCGACCGATTTTAGCTGTTCAGCAAAAATACTCCATTTGCCAAATTTAGGCATCATTCAGATTTATATTTTTGGACCAGACGCCTATGGATGCGAAGGAATCTAATTTGCTCGATCAGTTCTTGTCATCTCTAACTGAGGCGACCGGATTCAGGCTGGGTAGGGTGGAACATGATGTGCCCGATAGCTATGCGGACCGCCATCGTGGTATTGACGCTTTGGTGGAACTCTTCCCCCCAGACAATATGCCCTCCATCGAACTCGCCGTGGAAATCCGTAACAGCGACCTCTAGTGGTTGAATTCTTACAGCATACCGATGAAGCAGAACCGGCTCAACGACTTGAATCCCTCGATGGCGAAGGTGTGTCGGCGTGCAAGATTCTGCACGCCGACACACCTTCGCCATCGACTGGTACAAAGAAAAGGACATCATCGTGGATTTGCCGAACAAGCAGGGCAAATCGCGGGAGACGATTCGCTTCGCCGATGAGGTCGCATTCATTGTGCTCAAAGCGCTCGCGTTCGACTCGCGCAATACGAACAAAGACGCCGGCGACTTGGTCTACGTCTTGAAGAACGGAACTCCGGATGTAATCGCGGAAACTTATAGCCAGCGTCTGTTAGCTGGCCAGCATGTGCAGGCGCTTGAGGACGGACTAAAAGCCCTTGTGAAACGGTTTTGCGACGATGAAAAGATCGATGGCTACGAGAAGGACGGTCCTTCGAAATACGCCATTTTCATGGGTCTCGCCAATGCCTCAGATGACGAGCGCGCGCGTGTAATGCGGGACGCCTCGGGCTTGGTGACGTACTTCGTCAAGGAGGTGGAAAAACACACCAATCGGACGTTCCTGCCAGCGCCAGCTCAACCTCAAGCAGACGCCGCAGCCGTTTAAATTCAAAGCGGTATCTGCCACGTGCAAAAAATTTTAAAATTAGCTTGCGCACTAATAAATTGCGCGCTATATTACTACGCATGGACGCGACTTAAACAAGTGGCGTTTTTTAAAGACCAACACTTAGCGCACTAACCAATAGCACGCAACCTTGAAAGGAATTAGCATGAAACGCACGATCATCGCTTCCGCACTGCTGGCCGCCACCGCTTTCGCCCACGCCGCCGCTCCTGCCAACGACACCACCATCGTTCTGGTGCACGGCGCCTTCGCCGACGGTTCGAGCTGGGACAAGGTGATTCCTATCCTGCAAGCCAAAGGTTACAAAGTAGTGGCCGTGCAGAACCCGCTGAGTTCGCTGGCCGACGACGTCGCCGCCACCCAGCGCGTGGTCGATGCGCAAACCGGCAAAGTCGTGCTGGCCGGCCACTCCTGGGGCGGTACCGTGATCACCGAGGCCGGCACCAGCGACAAGATCAAGGCGCTGGTCTACGTGGCGGCATTCGCACCATCGGAAGGGGAAGCCACCGGCAACCTGGGCAAGGATTACCCGACGCCAGCCGGCATCGCCACCATCCAGGCGGACGCCACCGGCTACGGCTGGCTGCCGGCCGACTCGGTCGCCAAGAACTTTGCGCAGGACGTGGCGCCGGCCACCGCCGCGCTGATCAACGCCACCCAAGGCCCGATCGCCCTGAAAGCCTTCGGCGAACCGACCACCGTGGCCGCCTGGAAAAACAAGGCGAATTACTACATCGTTGCAAGCCAGGACCGCATGATCGATCCAGGCCTGCAGCAAGCCTTCGCCAAGAAAATCAACGCCACCACCACCACGCTGCCAAGCAGCCACGTGCCGATGGTGTCGCAGCCGGCCAAGGTCGCGGAAGTGCTGATCGCCGCCGCGCAGCGGTAAAGTGAAAAAGCCGGTTGCAAGCGCATTGCAAGCCGCTTGCCAAGGCCAGCCATTGATAGGAGAATCGATCACGCATCGGTACATCCAAGGATGATATGAAGCCACTCGGCATCAAGGCTAAAGTCGCACTCGCTACCAGCATCACCTCGGTCCTGATGATAGGACTGGTGACGCTGGTGCAAACCCAGCGCATGCAGGAAGATTACAAGCGGGTGATGTTCACGCAGCAAACCGCGCTGGTCACCCGCACTGCTGAGGAACTCGACGACAAGCTGACCATGCTGCTCGATATCATCGCGCTGTCGGCCCGCAACCAGCCGGCCAACCTCGGCGAGTCCGCCGAAAAACTCCGCGAGTATTACCAGAACCGTGCCGTGCTGGCCCTGTTCGACGACCTGCTGGTGCTGAGCCCGCAGGGCAAGGTCATTTCCGACCTGCCGCTGGTGCCGGGCCGCGTCGGCATCGACGCTTCCGACCGCGCCTACTTCAAAACGGTGATGCGCACCCGCAAGCCGATGATCACCGAGCCGCTGATCGGCCGCGCCAACAAGCAGCCCATCGTGCAGATGGTGGCGCCGGTGCTCAACGACAAAGGCGAAGTGGTGTGCGTGCTGATCGGCGTGCTGCGCCTGTACAAGGACAACCTGCTCGGCCACCTGCGCACGGCCAAGGTCGGCCGCAGCGGCTATTATTTCGCCCTGACCCGCAGCGAGACCCCGGTCTACGTGCTGCATCCCGATATCACCCGCCTGCTCAAGCCGCGCGCGCCCAACGCCAACCCGGCCACCACGCGCGCGCTGGAACAGGGCTTCGAGGGCACCGTGGTCGGCACCACCAGCACCGGCGAACGCGCGCTCAACAGCTACAAGCAACTGAAGTCGGTGGACTGGCTGCTGGCCACCTCGCTGCCCACCGAGGAAGCCTTCGAACCGTTCGAAGGCGTGCTCAAGCGGGTGCTGATCTGGAGCGGCATCGCCGCCGTGCTGACCGCGCTGCTCATCAGCGCGCTGACGCTGCGGCTGATGGCGCCGCTGATCAAGCTGCGCAACGCCATCGTGGCACTGCGCGCCGATCCGGCCCGCTTCACGCCGCTGCCGGTACACGCGCGCGATGAAGTCGGCCAGCTCACCTCGGCTTTCAACGACTTGATGCATGAACGGCTGGCGGCCGATGCCCGGCTGCAAAGCCTGGTCGAGTTCGCGCCCAACACCATCGTGGTGGTGGGCGTGGACGGCCGCATCGAAACCTTCAACCGCGAAGGCGAGCGCTGCTTCGGCTATGAGCGCGACGAGGTGTTGGGCCAGCAGCTGGAAGCGCTGGTGCCGGAGCGGCTGCGCGCGCAGCACGCGGTGCACCGCCACCGCTTCTTCGCCGACCGCCTGAGCGCCGAGCCGGTGCGCATGGGGCAGGGCAAGGTGCTGTATGGCCGCCGGCGCGACGGCAGCGAATTCCCGATCGAAGTCAACCTGAGCGCGGTGCGCACCGACCAGGGCACCAAGGTGCTGGCCGTGATTTCCGACATCACCGAACGCCACCGCCTGCAGCAGGAGGTGGAAACGCGCGCGCTGGAGCTGGAACGCGAACGCGACCGCGCGCAGGCCGCCAACCGCGCCAAGAGCGATTTCGTGGCCAATATGAGCCACGAAATCCGCACGCCGATGAACGCCGTGCTGGGCATGGTCTACCTGCTCGGCAACACGCAGCTGATGCCGCAGCAGCGCAAGTACCTGAACATGGTGCGCGTCTCCGGCCAGTCGCTGCTGGGCATCCTCAACGACGTGCTGGACTTTTCCAAGATCGAGGCGCGCAAGCTGGACTTGTCGCCGGTGGACTTTGCGCTCAACGATGTAATGGACTCGCTGGGCACCATGATGACGATGAATGCCGGCGACAAGGAACTGGAGCTGGCCATCAGCGTCGATCCGGCCGTGCCCAACCGCCTGCGCGGCGATTCCATGCGCCTGCAGCAGATCCTGATCAACCTGGCCGGCAACGCCATCAAGTTCACCGAGCAGGGCGAGGTGGTGGTCAGCGTGCAGCTGGGCGCGCGCGACGACGGCAGCGCACTGCTGCGCTTCGAGGTGCGCGATACCGGCATGGGCATGACCGAATCCCAGCTGGGCCAGCTGTTCAACGCCTTTTCGCAGGGCGACCAGAGCATCACCCGCCGCTTCGGCGGCACCGGCCTGGGGCTGGCGATCACCAAGCGCCTGGTCGAGCTGATGGGGGGACAGATCGCCGTCAACAGCCGGCCGGGGCAGGGCTCGTCGTTCTGGTTCAACCTGCCGTTCGAGATCCAGGCCGACCAGACCGACGAACGGCGCAAGCCGGCGCTGGGCCAGTTGCGCCTGCTGGTGGCCGACGATAGCCGCACCAGCCGCGAACTGGTGGCGCGCCTGATCCGGGCCTGGGGCTGGCAAGCCGACGAGGTCGATTCCGGCGAAGCGGCGCTGCGGCGCTACCGCCAGAGCCTGGAACACCAGCAGCCCTACGACGTGGTGCTGGCCGACTGGCACATGCCCGGCATGGACGGGCTGGCCACCGCCAAGGGCATCCGCGCGGCGGCGGCGGGACGGCCGCAACCCATCGTGGTGATGCTGAACGCCTTCGCCCGCGACCGCATCGAAGAAATCTCCAGCGCGCCGGAGGCGGACGTGGTGCTGGTCAAGCCGATCACCAGCTCCAACCTGTTCGACGCGCTGCACCAGGCGCTGGTCGTGCAGGGCGAGGCCGATCCGCAGGCGGTGACCGAGCAGGGCATCGTCGGCACCCTGGCCGATATTCATTTCCTGCTGGTGGAAGACAATCTGCTGAACCAGGCGGTGGCGCGCGGCATCCTCGAACACGCCGGCGCCACGCTCGACATCGCCGCCGACGGCCGCGAAGCGGTGGACATCCTGCGCCAGCGCCCGGCCGAGTACGACATGGTGCTGATGGACATGCAAATGCCGGTCATGGACGGCTTTACCGCCACCCGCATCCTGCGCCAGGAACTCAAGCTGGCGCTGCCGATCATCGCCATGACGGCCGGCGTGCTGGAGTCCGAGCGCGAACGCAGCCGCGAGGCCGGCATCACCGACTTCATTCCCAAGCCGATCGAGGTGGAGGAAATGCTGGCCGTGCTGCGCCGCCACCTGCCGAAGCACGCGGCGCCGGCGCCAAGGTCGGCGCCGCCCGCCCACCAGCATGACCAACAGCACGATCTGCTGGCGGCGATGGCCGCCGCCGCGCTGCCTGCGGCGGCGCCCATGCTGCCGCCGCCCAAGCTGGTCAGCTCGCCCGTTCCGGCGGGCGAGGCGGCCATCTTCAATATGGACGGCCTGATGCGCGTGATGGGCAAGGACGCCAAGGGCCGCGCCGCCATGTTCAAGATGGTGCGCGGCGCCATCGACGGCGGTATGGAGCCGCTCGACGAGGCCGGCGTGGCGCTGCGCGAAGGCCGGCTGCGCGACGCCGCCCGCGCCTTCCACGTGCTGCGCGGCGCGGTCGGCGTGCTGGGCGCCAAGCGCCTGATCCAGGCCACCATGGCCGCCGAGGAAGCCATCAACGGTCAGCGCGAAGACGAACTCGACGAACACTTCCACGCGGTCCGCGCCGAGCTCGAACAGACCCTCAGCCACGCCCGCGCCTGGCTCGAACGCGAGCAGTCCTGAGTGCCAACTTCACTACAATTTCCCCGCGATTTCCCCGCAGTTGCCCCTGCCGCCGGTTCATAAATCATATTGATAATAATTCGCATTTACGTTTGCGCGATTTATTGTTACAATATTTCCCACTATTTTTACTTCTAACCGGCAAGCCAGACGCATCAGGAACACTGTTTCAGATCGTCGCCAGCCGTCTCTTTTCAACAGAAAGAAGCACATGGCAATGATTAAAAGTCGCAAACACGCTCAATCGCGCTTGAACCAACATGTAAGTGCAGCGCTCACCGCAATGCTGCTGCCGGTGGCAGCCCACGCCGCCGAAGCGGCTTTGCCGGACGCCGCCGAGCAGTCCAAGCCGACCACCTTGCAGGAAGTGCAAGTCAACGCCAGCCGCGAGAACGACTTCAAAGCCGAACGTGCTTCGTCCGCCAAGTACACCGAAAAACTGGTCGACACCGCCCAAAGCCTGACCGTCATCAAGAAAGAACTGATCGAACAGCAAGGCGCCATCACCCTCAGCGAAGCGCTGCGCAACACCCCCGGCGTGGGCGCCTTCTTCCTGGGCGAAAACGGCAACACCAACACCGGCGACGCCATCTACATGCGCGGCTTCGACGCCTCCAGCAGCATCTATGTGGACGGCGTGCGCGACATCGGCTCGATCTCGCGCGACACCTTCAACATCGAACAGATCGACGTGCTCAAGGGCCCGGCCGGCACCGACAACGGCCGCTCGTCGCCGACCGGTTCGATCAACCTGGTCAGCAAACAGCCACAGCTGGAAAACGCCTACCAGGGCTCCGTCACGCTGGGCAGCGGCAAGCAACGCCGCGCCACGGCCGACATCAACACCGTGATCAACGCCGATTCGGGCACCGCCTTCCGCCTCAACCTGCTGGACCAGGATAGCGAAAACCCGGGCCGCGACGTGGTCAAGGCCAAGCGCTGGGGCGTGGCGCCATCGCTGGCGTTCGGCCTGAACTCGCCGACCCGGGTCTACCTGAACTACTTCCACGTCAAGCAGGACAATATTCCCGACGGCGGCGTGCTGACCATCGGCCTGCCGGGCTGGACCCCGCCGGCCGACATCGCCGCCGTGGCCGCCACCCCGACCCGTCCGGCCGTTCCGGCCAAGAGCTTCGCCTTCATGGCCGGCGCCGCCACCGTCAATCCGAAGAACTTCTACGGTTCGGCGCTGGACCACGACATCGTCAAGGCCGACATGGCCACCGTCAAGGTCGAGCACGACTTCACCGGCGGCGCCAAGCTGGTCAACACCAGCCGCTACGGCAAGACCAAGCAGGACTACCTGCTGACCTCGTTCATGTCCAGCAACACCAACCTGGCCGCCAACACCGCCGCGACCAATCCGTCGGACTGGACCATGCTGCGCACCAACCTGACCACCAAGGATCAGCTGAACGAAATCCTGACCAACCAGACCACCGTGACCGCCGACTTCATCACCGGCGCGCTGAAGCACACCGTGGTCGGCGGCGTCGAGCTGACCAACGAGAAGCAAACCAACTACACGTATGCCAACACGGCGCCGGCCGCCACCGCCGGCCTGCCGGCGACCAGCATCTACTTCCCGAATCCGCACACGCCGATCACCAGCGCCCAGGTCAACCTGAAGCGCAATGGCGGCCGCACCGAGGGCAGCACCAACACCCAAAGCGTGTACCTGTTCGACACCATCAAGTTCGGCGAGCAGTGGATCTTCAACGGCGGCGTGCGTGTCGACCACTACAACACCACCTACAACGCGATCACCGTGCAGGCCGTCACCACGCCGCAGACGATTCCGGTCGGCACCCTGGTCGGCAGCGCCATCGAAGCGTCGGACAACCTGGTCAACGGCAAATTGTCGGCCCTGTACAAGCCGACCGCCAACAGCAGCGTCTACGCGCTGGTAGCGTCGTCGAAAGCGCCACCGGGCAGCGGCAACTTCGCGCTGAGCACCTCGGCCAGCAGCGCATCGAATCCGAAGTTCGATCCACAGGAAACCACCAACTACGAGCTGGGCACCAAATGGGACTTGCTGGGCCAGAAGCTGTCGCTGTCGGCTGCCTTCTTCCGCACCGAGGTGAAAAACGAAGTGGAGCAGGACCCGGTTGATGCGCTGTACTACCAGACCGGCAAGAAGCGCGTGCAGGGTATCGAACTGGGCGTGACCGGCGAGATCATCTCGAAGTGGCTGGTCAGCGCCGGCTACACCCATCAGTCGACCAGCGTCAACGCCGGCCGCGTGATCACCGCCAGCGGCGACAACCAGCTGACCTACACGCCGAAGCAAGCGTTCACCGCGTGGACCTCGTACACCCTGCCGTTCGGCCTGCAGATCGGCGGCGGCGCACGCTTCAGCGACAAGCTGGCGCGCGGCACCGACGGCGCCGTCGGCACACCGAAGTACGCCAACTCGTACTGGGTGTTCGACGCCATGGCGGCCTACCCGATCAACAAGCACATCGACCTGCGCCTGAACGTCTACAACCTGGCCGACAAGGAATACGTGCAAGCGATCAACAAGTCGGGCTATCGTTACACTCCGGGCACGCCACGCTCGGGCAGCCTGACCGCCAACATCAAGTTCTAAGCACCGGTTCCGGTTGCCAGGCCCCGCCCTTACCGGCGGGGTTTTTTTTTGGTTCATCGCGGTATGCTGGACTTGACCTTGTTTGTCGATTTAAAAGCACGCGGCCGCCCCAACCCGCACACCGCTGCGGCCAGGGTCACCCCGAGGGGTCTGACCCTGGCGCTAGGGGTGCTTTTAAGGACGACTGCTGAGTCGCCAACGAGGATGCATCGTGAGCCCCCCGCCCCATCGGTGAATCCGCGAGGAATATGTTTTTACATACGCGGCAGCCACATGCCCAACGTGGCGACCGCCGTGCCAACGCCGCTCACGCCGGTCGCCAGCGCCAGCAGCGCGGCCATGGCTGCGCGCGCGGCCGCGCCGCCTTGTTTGCGGCTGAGCAGATAGAGTTCCAGCACCGCCAGCGGCAGCAGATATTGCGCAAACGCCAGGAAGCTCAGGAACGGGCCGGTGAAGGTGGCAGGATCGAAACCGGCAGGGCCGCCGTTGAGGGCGATCCAGAACATCAATCCGATGCGGAAGAACCACACGCCGCCGACACACAGGAACAACCGCAGCGCCCAGCGGCGGTGGGCATCGAAGCGCCGCGCCAGCGCATGGCGTAACGCCTGATACGCGCACAGCAGCACCAGCAGCGCGTTCAGGGTGGTGCCCAGGTGCTGCGTCGTGTCGCCGACGGTGCCGCGAAACCACAACATGTACAAGCCGCTCACACTGGCCACCACCGCGCCGGTCAGGTACACCCGTCCGTTCCAGCGATGAAACAGCGGCGCCTTCGCCCGTACTTGCGGCACCAGCTGCAGCCCGCCGCCCAGCATGATGACGGCCGCCAGCAACAGGTGGACGGCGATGGCGGTGTTGCCCGCAGGGTCGCCGGCGACATAACCGTGCGGCATCACCGCGTTCCAGCCGTTCAGGTTGCCGTGCATGGCGGCGCCGCCGTACAGCGCCACCACGTAGGCGCCGAAGATCAGCTGGCCAGCCAGCGTGGCCACGAACCACAGCGTGGCCGAGGCATTCAGTGCGTAGGCGGACTTGCTCATATCGTTTGCTCCGTTTGTTGTATCGGACTCACAATAGCCAGACGCCCCCCACTGTCTCAAGACAGTGCCGGCTTCGATGCGATGAACCACGGTTTCCGGGGCTTGAACGACGGCGACATTGCGGTTATTGTGGGCCGATGACTGCCGCGCCCACCGCTCCCGCACCACCATTTTCCTACCGCACGCTGCTGCCGACGCGGCGCCAGGCGCTGATCGTCACGCTGTTCGTGCTGATCCTGTCGTGGTTGTTGCACAAAGCGTCGCGCACGGCGTTTCATATCGTGATTGGCCACATCGGCTTCATTGCCGTCTGCCTGCTGATGGCGTATTCGGCGGCGGGTCCGCTGCGGCCGCGCTGGTTGTCGCGGCGCGCGGCGCGGCTGCTGGCGATCGTGGTGACGTCGCCGCTGGCCTCGCTGGCGACGGCGGTCATCATGCAGGGCGCCAACGTCTTCAGCTATCTGCGCAGCGTGGAAAAGCTGAGCGGCTACATGATGATGGTGGTGCTGGCGCTGATCTTCGGCACCGTGATGTCCATGCTGTCGATGCGCGGCGAACGCAAGGAGCGCGAGCGCGCCGACCGCCTGCAGGTGGAACTGGAAAAAAACGCGCTCGAACGCGAACTGCTCGATGCGCGCCTGCGCCTGCTGCAGGCGCAAATCGAGCCGCACTTCCTGTTCAACACGCTGGCCAACGTGGAGGCGCTGGTGACTTCCGGCTCGCCGAACGCCGGGCCGGTGCTGCGTCATTTGATCGCCTACCTGCGCGCCGCCATGCCGCGCCTGCACGACGCCGACGCCACCCTGGGCACCGAGCTGCAACTGGTGCGCACCTATCTGGAGTTGATGCATCTGCGCATGCCGGACCGGCTGCAATTCGACGTCGCCAGCCTGCCGGCGCTGTGCCCCATGCGTTTCCCCGCCATGGCACTGCTGACGCTGGTGGAGAACGCGGTGCGCCACGGCATCGATCCAAGCATGACCGGCGGCCGCATCGAAGTGGACGGCGCGGCCGATGCCGCCAGCGGCAAGGTGGTGCTGTGGGTCAGCGATACCGGCGTCGGCATGGCCGAAACTGCACAGCCGGGCACCGGCCTGTCCAATTTGCGCACGCGCCTGCAGGGTTTCTACGGCGCCGGCGCGCATCTCGACGTACACGAGCAAGCACCGCAGGGCGTGCGCGTGGAACTCCATTTTCATCCAGGGACACCGACATGACCACCGCCCTCATCGCCGACGACGAACCACTGCTGCGCGAACGCTTGCGCAGCCACCTGGCGCAACTGTGGCCCGAGCTGCGGCTGATCGACGACGCCCGCAACGGACCGGAAACGCTGGCGCTGTTCGAGCAGCACCAGCCTGACATCGTGTTTTTGGATATCCACATGCCTGGCCTGAACGGCATCGAGACGGCGCGTGCGCTGGGGCGGCGTGCGCACGTGGTGTTCGTCACCGCCTACGAGCAGTATGCGGTGCAGGCGTTCGAACAGGGCGCCATCGATTATCTGGTGAAGCCGGTCGACAGCACGCGCCTGGCCGACACGGTGCAGCGCCTGCGCGCGCGCAAGCCGGACGCCGACGCGCTGCATGCGGTGCTGGATCAACTGGCCGGCCATCTGGCGCAGCGCGCCCAGCCACGGGCGTGGCTGCAGTGGATCAAGGCGTCGGTCGGTTCCAGCGTGCGCCTGATTCCGGTGGAGCAGGTGCACTTCCTGCGGGCCGACGACAAATACACGCTGGTGGCGTGGGAGGAGGGCGAAGCGCTGATCCGCAAAAGCATTCGCGAACTGAGCGCGGAACTCGATCCTGCGCGCTTCGTGCAGACGCACCGCTCGGTGATCGTCAACCTGTCCTGCGTACGCGAAGTGGTGCGCGGCGTGAATGAAACCGCCGACCTCCATTTACGCCGGCACGACGCCGTGCTGCCGGTCAGCCGCAACTACCTGCACCATTTCCGCCAGATGTGATGATCGTCAGCTAAAAACCGAAATTGTCGTCTTCGGCGCCAAGTGCACTTATACTCGCCCTCATTTTCCCTTTCCCTGGTGACCACGTGCAGCCCCCTATCCGTATTCGTCGTAGACAAACCCTGACGCTGGTGCTGCTGGTGGTGTGTGGCGTGATCAACTACCTGGACCGCGCCACCCTGGCCGTGGCCAACGAATTCATCCGTGCCGACCTCGGCCTCTCGCTCGGCCAGATGGGGCTGCTGCTGTCGGCCTTTTCGTGGAGCTACGCGCTGTGTCAGCTGCCGGTGGGCGCGCTGGTCGACCGCATCGGCCCGCGCTGGCTGCTGTTCGCCGGGCTGGTGCTGTGGTCGCTGGCGCAGGCGGCCGGCGGCCTGGCCGCCACCTTCGGCTATTTCGTGCTGGCGCGCATTGCGCTGGGGATAGGCGAGGCGCCGCACTTTCCGGCGGCGGCGCGGGCGGTCAGCAACTGGTTCCCGCCGCGCGCGCGCGGCACGCCGACCGGCATCTTCAATTCGGCCTCGCCGCTGGGCATGGCGCTGGCGCCGCTGTGCCTGCCGCCGCTGATCCTCGCCACCAGCTGGCACTGGGCCTTTTTCGTCACCGGCGCGTTGGGCCTGGTGGCGGCGCTGGCGTGGGTGACACTGTACCGCGACCCGGTGCGCGCCCAGATGAGCGCCGACGAACGCGCCTATCTGGAGCTGAACGACAGCGCTGAGGCCGCGCCGCCAGCCAGCTTTGCCGCCTGGCGCGCCCTGTTCCGCCACCGCACGACGTGGGGCATGATGCTGGGCTTCTTCGGCTCGGTGTACCTGAACTGGGTATACCTGACCTGGCTGCCAGGCTATCTGCGGGCCGAGCGCCACATGGACCTGGCCTACGCCGGCATCGCCGCCGCCATTCCCTTCGCCTGCGGCTTTGCCGGCGCACTGGTGGCCGGCTGGGCCTCCGACCGCATCGTCAAGAGCGCGGCGTCGCCGATCGCCGGCCGCCGCAACGCGGTGGTGCTGACCATGCTGGGCATGGTGGCGTTCACCATCCCGGCGGCGCTGGTCGAAAGCAATGTGCTGGCCGTGGCCTGCATCGCGATGGTGATTTTCCTGGCCAACGCCTCCTCGGCCTGCGCCTGGTCGCTGGCCACGGTGGCGGCGCCGCCCAGCCGCATCGCCTCGCTGGGCGCGATCCAGAACTTCGGCGGCTTCCTCGGCGGCGCCCTGGCACCCATTCTGACCGGCTACATCGCGCAAAGCTGGTCCTTCGTGCCGGCCCTGCTGACCGGCGCCGGCATCGCCTTCGCCGGCGCGCTGGCCTATCACTTCCTGGTGATCAAGCCGATCCCTGAATAACGCCGCTTGCGCGGCCCGGCGGAACGAATATATACTTCGTATACGTTTCGTATATAGGAGTAGTTATGGGCATCGTCAACATCGATGAAGATCTGCACGACCAGATCCGCAAGGCCAGCGCGGTGGCTTGCCGCTCGATCAACGCGCAGGCGGCGTTCTGGATCAAGATCGGCATGCTGAGCGAGCTGAACCCGACCTTGTCGTTCAATGAAATCGTGGTGCGCGAGCTGCGCGCCGCCGGGGTGGAATCGCCGGCCTTGCGGGCGGTAGCGGCATGACCAAGCGGCCCGAGGAAATCGCCCTGATGGCGGAGGCCGGCAAGCTGCTGGCCGGCGTCTTCGGCCGCCTCGACCAGCTCAGCCTGATCGGCATGTCGACCATGGAGGTCAACGACCTGGTCGACGGCTACATCGTCAACGCGCTCAATGCACGTCCGGCCAGCAAAGGCCAATACGGCTACGCCTACGCGCTGAATTCCTCGCGCAACCAGGTGGTGTGCCACGGCGTGCCGTCGCCGGACGATATCCTGCAGGACGGCGATATCGTCAATTTCGACATCACGCTGGAGAAAAACGGCTACATCGCCGATTCCAGCAAAACCTATCTGGTGGGCGCGGTGGCGCCGGCGGCGCAACGGCTGGTGCAAGTGACTTATGAAGCCATGTGGAAGGGCATCCAGGCGGTGCGCCCGGGCGCGCAGCTGGGCGACATCGGCTACGCAATCCAGCGCCACGCCCAGCGTCACGGCTACTCGGTGGTGCGCGAATATTGCGGCCACGGCATCGGCCGCGAAATGCACGAAGCGCCGCAGGTGCTGCACTGGGGCCGGCCGAAAACCGGGCTGATCCTGCGCGAAGGCATGGTGTTCACCATCGAGCCCATGCTCAACCAGGGCCGCCGCGAAGTGCACACCGAAGAGGACGGCTGGACGGTGGTGACCAGCGACGGCCAACTGTCGGCCCAGTTCGAGCACACGGTGGCGGTTACACGCAACGGCGTGCGCGTGCTGACGCTGCGGCCCGAGGAAGCGGCGATTAACTGAGCCGCCTTATTCGCCAGGCCGGGTGGGGCATTAGCAACCGAGCTCCGTCAGGCCAGGATGGTCGTCAGGGCGTCGGCCGAGCGGCCAGTGGAATTTGCGGTCGGTTTCCTGGATGGGCATGTCGTTGATGCAGGCGAAGCGCCGCTGCATCAAACCTTGCTCGTCGAATTCCCAGTTCTCGTTGCCGTAGGAACGGAACCAGTTGCCGGAATCGTCGTGCCACTCGTAGGCATAGCGCACGGCGATGCGGTTGCCGTCGAACGCCCACAACTCCTTGATCAGTCGATAGTCGAGCTCCTTGGCCCATTTGCGTGACAGGAACTGGACGATTTCGGCGCGGCCGGTGGCGAACTCGGCGCGGTTACGCCAGCTGCTGTCCGGCGTATAGGCCAGGCTGACTTTTTCGGGATTACGGGAATTCCAGCCATCTTCGGCGAGCCGAACTTTCAACAGCGCGGATGCGCGGTCGAAGGGTGGCAATGGCGGACGGGATTCGGTGGTCGTGGTCATGCTGGCTCCTGGTGCTGGGGATGAACCATTCTATCCATAAGCTAGTCCAGCGAGCAGCACCGACGGCGGAATAGTCCAGTGACGACAACGCAATAATACGGGGGAACCGGAGGATGCTATGGCGGCGCGGTACGCTAGCGCAGCATGCGGCACCGCCCTCACTTGCCGCAGGGACGATCTGCCGGATAGTATCCAATCATTTGAGCTATACTTTAGTCTCAAAGGAGACAATCATGTCAGGTTCAAAAGTTAAAGCGGCTCAGGCTGCTGCCAGCGAAACGGTCAAGATCGACATCGATTTGCTCCTTGGCCCGAGCCTCTATCGAATTGATGCTCACACGCGCATTGCCGCAATACGGAAGGGTATTTCGGCCTCGATAATCGCTGAGCTTTCGTCAACGATGGGCATGAGTAAAGAACTGCTGCTTGGCAGCCTAGGCCTGTCCCGCGCTACCATCAGCCGCAAGGAAAAGAATGCGACAGTATTGTCGAAAGACGAATCGGAGCGGGTCTTGGGCGTCGCCTCGTTGATCGGCAAAGTGCAAACTATGGTGGAGGAGTCCGGCGATCCAACCGGTTTCGATGCGGCACGTTGGCTCGCGGACTGGCTGGCTAAGCCACTCCCAGCGCTTGCTGGTGCGACGCCAGCGAGCTACATGGACACTTTCGAGGGACAAAAGCTTGTGGCTGAATTACTCTCCATGAGCCAGAGCGGGGCCTACGCGTGACCATGCCCTTGTGGCGCATTGCCGTCGAAGCGCCAAGCTATACCGCCAATGACCTTAGCGGCACCGGCGCCAAGATGACCGGTGGACGCTGGAATAGCGTCGGAACGCCGCTCATCTATAGCGCCACCAATATTGCGCTAGCGACGATTGAAACGGTGCTGCACATACGCGGCGGTGGCCTGCCCTTCAATCGTTTTCTGGTGCGGATCGACGTTCCTGACGATGTCTGGGCCAGGCGCAAGGTGCTCGACCCGCTGCCAGGCGGCTGGGACGCCGTTCCGTCCGGCATGACCAGCCACACCGCCGGCGATGCCTGGGTGGCTTCCGGCAGTTCGGCGTTGTTACTGGTGCCATCGGTGAGCGTGCCTGATGAATACAATGTACTGATCAATCCGCAGCACCAGGACCTGGTATCCATTGCTGCGGCGACAGTGCAGCGTTGGATTTACGATCCTCGTTTCTTCACTTGAAGCCTCACAAAGACTTCGCTCAATACATGTAGCGCGCAGTCGTTAATTGACAATAGTTACGGATTTTTTCGACATTTGTCTATAATTGATGGATGTTTTGGAGACCAGACATCCAACTTTACCCACCTTTCCTTCGCTCTAGGGTCCGGCGAGGAAAAGGCATTGGCCAAGGCATTGACTACAAACCTTGGCTCAAGACCTCCGATGTCCCGTCCCGCGGTACATCAACATGCGTGACAGGCATCAACGTCAGTCGCAACTATGATCTTCTATCGGAGCTTGAGGCCACCTATTTTTTCCTCCTTGAGCGTAGGCAACGCATACTCGACATTCAAGAACAGTTTCCCATCCTAAATGGGTATTCCGGCCCATCGTGACCAGTGATTCCGGTCTATCGTGACCGCTCATTCCGGTCCATCGTGACCACCCATTCCGGTCTATCGTGACCGATTTCGGCGGCCACCGGAATCGACGGTCACGATACCGGAATCAGCGGTCATGATGCCAGAATGGTGTCGTACAGTACCGAAATGATGTTACGCATATAGCAACCGACCGGTTACGCTGCCAGCTTTTTGTCTGGAGATAGCGTGCCGGTACCAAGGATCAATATGCGTAAGATAAAAGACGTATTGCGTTTGAAGTTGGACGCCAAGATGTCGCACCAACAGATCGCCACCGCGCTGGGGATTTCGAAGGGCGTCGTCACCAAGTATGTTGGCTTGGCCGTTGCCGCCGGCCTGGATTGGACGTCCGTGCAAGGCGCCGACGAAGGCGCCCTCGAACGACGTCTCCTGGCCGCTCCAGAGCAGCCACGCGACCACGTACAGCCAGACTATGGCCGCCTGCATCAGGAACTGCGCCGCAAGGGTATGACGTTGATGCTACTGTGGGAAGAACACCGTGCCGACTACGCGGATGTCCAGACCTACAGCGACTCCCAGTTCTGTGAAAATTACCGCCGCTTCGCCAAGCAACTTAAGCGTTCAATGCGCCAAGTCCACCGCGCCGGCGAGAAGCTGTTCATCGACTACGCCGGCCCGACGATAGCGCTCACCGACGGCACGCGTGCGCACATTTTCGTGGCTGCGCTGGGAGCGTCAAGCTACACCTATGCCTGCGCCACGCCGCGCGAGACGATGGCCGATTGGCTCGAATCTACGGCGCGCGCGCTGGCCTTTATCGGTGGTGTGCCGCAACTCATCGTGCCGGACAATCCGAAGGCGATGATCGCCGACGCCAACCGCTACGAGCCACGCAGCAACGACACTGTGCTCGACTTCGTGCGGCACTACGGCACCTCCATTCTGCCAGCACGTCCACGCCATCCGCAGGACAAGGCCAAAGCCGAATCAGCAGTGCAAATCGTCGAGCGCTGGATCATGGTGCGCCTGCGCCATCAGCAGTTCGCCAATGTGCACGAGGTCAATCAGGCTATGGTGCCGTTGCTCACACGCCTCAATGAGAAGCTGTTCCAAAAACTGCCCGGCAGCCGCGCCAGCACCTTCGCCGAAATCGACGCACCGGCCTTGCTGCCGTTGCCGCTGCAGCGTTACGAAATGGCCCACTTCAAGACCGTCAAGGTGCATATCGACTATCACGTCGAGGTCGAACGCCACCGCTACAGCGTACCGCACGCGCTGGTCGGGCAGACGATAGAAGCGCGCATTACGGCGGCGGTGGTGGAACTGATGCATTGCGGCCAGCGCGTGGCCAGCCATGCCCGCAATAGCCGCCAGGGCGGATTCACCACGGTCACCGCCCACATGCCGGCCGCGCATCGTGCGCACATGGAGTGGACGCCGACCCGCCTCATTCATTGGGGCGCGAGTATCGGGCCGGCGACCGCCGAAGCAGTGACGCGGCTGATGGCGGAGAACAAACATCCAGAACACGGCTACCGTGCCTGCCTTGGCTTGCTGTCGCTGGCCAAGCGCTACGGCAAGGTTCGGCTGGAGGCAGCCTGCATGCTGGCCCTGCAGATCGGCGCCTGCCAGTACCGCCATGTGAACGACATCCTGAAAAACAACCGCGATCAAAGCAAACCGGCCGCCGCCGGTGAGTGGGTCAGCCCAGACCATGTCCACGTCCGTGGCCCTGGCTACTACCAATGAGGAACGACGAGATGATGATGCACACCACCCTGGCGCAACTGCGCTCGCTGAAGCTGGACGGCCTGGCGGCCGGCCTTGAAGAACAACTGGCACAACCCGGCATGGCTGCATTGAGCTTCGAGGAGCGCGTGGCGCTGTTGATCGACCGCGAGGTCCACGCACGCAACGACCGCAAGCTGGTGCGACTGCTGAAGAACGCGCACCTCAAGTACGGGCAGGCTGCGATCGAGGACATTGATGCGCGCGCAGGTCGCGGCATCGACCGCCGCGAGGTGATGAGCCTGGCGCTAGGTGAGTGGGTCAGCGCTGGCCACAGCGTCCTGATTACCGGGCCAACCGGCGCCGGCAAGTCGTGGTTGGCTTGTGCACTGGCGCAGTACGCCTGCCGGCGTGGCTACAGCGCGATCTATCAGCGTGTACCCCGCTTGCAGGAAGAACTGCGCATCCGGCACGGCAGCGGGGCATTCGGAAAATGGCTGCTCCAGATGGCGAAGACCGAAGTGTTGGTGCTCGATGATTGGGGCATGGGTGCCATCGACAGCACGACGCGTTCGGATCTGTTGGAGGTCATTGACGACCGGGCCGGCAACAAGGCGACGATCATCACCAGCCAGCTGCCGGTCGAACACTGGCATGCCTGGATCGGCGACGCCACCATCGCCGACGCTATCCTCGACCGCATCATGCAGCGCAATCATCGCTTCACCCTGACCGGCGACTCACTGCGTGCCCAACGACCTAAATCCAGCAGAAAGGAGAGAAATATCGACCTATCGTGACCGCAGCCATTACAATTTGAACGCGTAACATCATCGAATGCGCAGCGGTCACGATAGGCCGGAATCAGCGGTCACGTTGACCGGAATACGCACTAAACATCCCGAGGACCCTGGAATTGTGCGCGCAACTAGGTGTTCGGCATAAATACAAAGGCTCCTACCCAGAGCCTTTCACTATCGATTTCCTCATTACCGAGGACATTGATGGTAAGACGTCCTACCGAGCCGCGAGCATAAAGTCTGCAGACGAGGCAAATGCCCCAGAAATTCGTCAGAGGCTTGCAGTTGAAAAGTTGTGGTGCCAAGAAATTGGCATCGAATGGACGCTAGTCGACACGACAAAGTTTTCGAAAACCCTGCTTGAAAATCTTCGCTTCATACGTGCCTGGTTTCTCCAGCGCTACCGACCTGACGAAGTGCTGATTTCCCAATTTCTCACCGCTTTTTTCGCTCAGTACTCTAAAAGCATGACGTTGGGCACCATCATTACCGCTGCCGCCCACGCAATTGCGCAGGATGAGAATGTTACTTTAGACATGTTCCGCTACTGCGCGTGGCGCAATTTGATACGCGTATCGCTGACACATAGCATTGCACTCAACCAACCACTGATCATGGTGCAGAATTAAATGTCTGACTTCATCCCCATAATCGGCGCTGCGCCATCAGTTGGCCTGGTATTGCGTACCGGCACAGACCCCAAGGCTATGCTGCGTATTACACATAGCTTTCAGAAGCGCATGTTTGCACTGTGGGTCAGTACGCCAGCAATGGCGAGGAAGGCTTCGCGTCCTCAACAATTCTCGCTTGCACAATTAGAGGAGTTGGCGTCGGCGGAAGGTGCTGCTTGGGGCCAATTAACTCTACCTTCGCGACTTTGCACTCCTCCCATTGCGGACTCTGAAGAGGCTAATCGCCTTGAAGAAAGATGGCAGCTCATACGCCCGCTGGTAGAAGCTGTTCGTTTGCTGGCCGGATTGACCCTCTCAGTTTGACCCTCCCTCCAAGTCCTCGCGAACGCAGCGACCCTGTCGTAAGACCCCTCGAACCCCAATTCTTTTAAGTCCTCGCGGATCTGTTTCAGCGTGCGCCGCTGCTTGCGCGACTTGGCCGCCTCGGTCTTGAGGAGCGCTGAAAGCTGGAGCGCGTATTTGTCGATGGCGCGGGTGGATCGCCGCTCAGCGTAGGCTGGCTCTATGGTTCCGGAGCGCAGGTGGCGCCGGACGGTGTTTCTGGAGATGCCCAAGCGCCGGGTTATCTCTCTCAATGGGACCTGGTCGCGAATGTGCCAGCGTCGAATAATGCCTAGTAATGCCACGTCGATCACTCCAATTCCCCGCTCAATGTGATGAGCAGGATTGTGTCTTAAACGTGGGTCAGTTCGGTTTGCAAAATATGCGGCAAACTGGGTCAGATTTCACTGCAAATCAACAGCCACGTAGAGGGCAGCGAGCAGCCGGGAATGGTGGTGGACTACCTGCCGATCGGCTCGAACATCCCGTTTATGACGCGGCAGTTTACGATTCCCGGAACAGTTCTGAGACCGTTTTACGTAGCCAAACGAGGCCCGGGTCGAGTGCATATCGGCTGTGCCAATGTTGCATCACCCGGTAAGGAGGCACTTCAAAAGGCAGCTCAAGTAACTTGGTAGCGTTAGTAGTGACGATAGTTTCGCCAAAACGGTAGGGCACGATCGCAAGGTATTCGGTATCGATGATGTTCGAGACCACTCCCAAAAAATTAGGAATCCTCAACCCAATCTTGCGCGTGATTCCTAGGTCCTGCAGCGTTTTGTCAATGATGCCGTGTCCGGTACCCTGGGTCGCTACGACCAGGTGCGACTCGGATTCGAATTGCGCGACCGTCAAACTTGTCCCGCTCAACCGCCGGTGGCGGGTGCTGACCATGCATACGAAACGTTCACTGAATAACCCCTGCTGAAAAAAACCAGCATCCAATCCTGAAAGAAATCCGACCGCTAAGTCGACTTCACCCGACTCGAGATCTTTCGGCGTACGTTCAGATACATAGCTCAAGTCAATACGCACCGATGGTGCTGCGGACCGCAGATGGGTCAGCAGTTTCGGCATTATCACTCGCTGTCCAATGTCAGTCATACAGAGCGCAAACATTCGATCAGACCCGATGGGCTCGAACGAGGCACGATGCTGTAGAGTAAGATGCAGGGTCGTCAGGGCCTGCCGGATCGGGCCGATGATGGCATCAGCAAGAGGAGTAGGCTCCATTCCATCGCCAGTACGAACGAACAGCGGATCGCCGTAGTGACGGCGGAATTTCGCTAACACCATGCTGATCGCTGGCTGACCCAAGTCGAGCTTCTCAGCGGTCCGTGAAACGCTTTTACTTCGGTACATCTCATCGAACACAGTCAGCATTTTTATATCAATATTTTCCATCGATAAACCCATCAAAAATTTTGATTAATCATAGCACTGGTAGGCGATTCATTGATCCGGAAAAAACAAGCAACATTTGAATATCAAAAACATTGATTCAGGATATCAGTGGCATCGTCTTGTTTGATGGTCGCGCCGTCCCTACACTGGCGCAACGCTATAACTGCTTAACTAGGAGACCTGATTGTGGAAAACAAACAAGAACTGCCTATCTTGATCGCTGGCGGGGGTATAGGCGGATTCGCTACCGCTTTGTGTCTCTGCAGGCAAGGGCGCCAAGTACGGCTGTTTGAGCAGGCACCGGAGATCAAGGAAATCGGTGCAGGCATACAGATTGGACCCAATGCGTTCTACATCTTCGAACGTCTCGGACTCACCGCGGCGGTGCTGGCTAAGGCCTCATTGCCACAGACGCTGAAGATGATGGATGGCATTACTGGTGAGGAAGTGACGTCCATTCCCTTGGATGATGCCTTCCTCAAGCGATTTACCCATCCGTATGCGCTGATCCATCGTGCCGACCTGCACCGTATTTTTGTCGACGCCTGTGCTGGTCTCCCAGGGCTTGAGGTTATCACCGGCGTGAAGGTGCGAGGTTATACCGACCTCGGTGACTCCGTCATCGTACATTCCGATCAGGGCGACCACACTGGCTCCGCGCTGATAGGCGCGGACGGTTTGTGGTCCGCGGTTCGCTCGCAACTTATCGGTGACGGTGCGCCGCGGGTTTCCGGTCACATCGCATATCGAGCCGTATTGCCAACCGCCGATGTTCCTGAAGATCTGCGTTCAAACAGCATGACCCTCTGGGCTGGTGCGAAGACCCATTTGGTTCAGTATCCATTACGAAACGGTGAACTCTTTAACCTAGTCGCTGTTTTTCACAGCGATAAGTACGTCGAAGGCTGGGATACACATGGCGATCCGGAAGAACTTAAATTCCGTTTCCGTGACGCCGCCCCACCGGTTAAAGCTCTACTACAAAAGATTGATTCATGGCGCATGTGGGTTCTATGTGATCGCGATCCGATCAAGAACTGGTCTTCGGGCAACGTAACCCTGCTCGGCGATGCTGCCCACCCCATGTTGCAATACATGGCGCAAGGCGCATGCATGGCAATGGAAGACGCTGTCGTTCTGGCTGAGGAAATGGGGCGGTCCGACACGAGTATCGCCGATGCATTCGTACGCTACCAGGACCGACGGTACATGCGTACCGGCAAAGTGCAGATGAGTGCACGCCTGTATGGCGAGTTCTATCACGCTGCCGGTGTTAACCGTGAACTGCGCAATCAGTTCCTGCAGGCGCGTACGGAAAGCCAGACTCTAGACAGCATGGCGTGGTTGTACAACGGCATCTAACGTACTCCCCATATTTTGCGAAAGGATAGCAACATCATGAAGATCTGCCGATTTGGAGACAACCGTCTTGGAATCCTAGACGGAGACAAGGTGCGCGACGTTACTCCAGCGCTTGCCGTACTGCCGACTTGCCAATACCCACTGCCCCAGCATGACCTGCTGATCGCCCACCTCGACGCCGTGCGCGCGCGTATTTTTGAAATTGCTGCCGATGCGCCAATCGTCGCCGATGCGGACCTTACGCTGCTGAGCCCTGTTGCAAATCCGGGTAAGATCATCGCCGCACCGGTCAACTACCAAAAGCATTTGAAAGAAGTGCTCGATAGTCCCGCGCTGCACCATGACAACCAGATCAACCATATCCAACGCGCCGGGCTGTTTCTTAAGGCGCCAAGCTCTCTCGTTGGTGCGGCTGATGGTGTAGCGCTCATCAAGCTCGACCGGCGCAATGACCATGAAGTTGAGCTCGCGGTCGTCATTGGACGCACGGCGTCGAACGTGCGGGAAGAGGAGGCCCTTTCCTATGTCGCAGGCTATTGTATCGGTCTTGATATCACCATTCGCGGACCAGAAGAGCGCAGCTTCCGCAAGTCGCCCGACTCTTATACTGTATTAGGGCCTTGGCTCGTCACCACCGACGAGCTTTCCAATCCCGGCACACTTGGTTTTTCGATTCAGGTAAACGGCGAGGTACGACAACAGTCGAACACGTCCGATCTTATCCTGGGTGTCGAACAGCTGATCGCCTTTGCCTCGTCGTTCTATACCCTTCACCCGGGGGACGTGATTATTACCGGTACACCGGAGGGCGTCGGCTCGATCCAGCCTGGGGACAGCATGCTGGCGCAGATGGACGGTATTGGACAGATGCGCGTGGAAGTGCGTGCCGCACCCCAGCCAGTCGGGAGGTGATATGAACGACGATCTGGCATCGCGCCGCGCAATGCTTTTTGAACGTCTGGACAGTGTCGATACCGCTCCCCTCTGGGCGGTCATGTCGAAACTGGTTACGCCGAAACCTCAGCCACGCTCAGTCCCGGCAAAATGGTCCTATGCGCAAATGCGGGATCTGCTTCTCGAGGCCGGCGTTCTGATCACTGCCAAGGAGGCGGAACGGCGCGTGCTGATACTGGAGAATCCCGGTCTGCGCGGCCATTCGCAAATCACACAGAGCCTCTACGCTGGCTTGCAGTTGATCATGCCTGGCGAAATCGCCCCGAGCCACCGGCATGCCGCCGCCGCGCTGCGTTTCGTCATCGAAGGCGAAGGCGGGTATACCGCAGTCGACGGAGAGCGCATTTCAATGCAGCCTGGTGACTTCATCCTCACGCCGTCGTGGACATTTCACGACCATGGTAATGCGGGAGACGTCCCGGTAATCTGGCTCGACGGGCTCGACGTTCCGATCGTTAACATGTTCGATGCGAGCTTTGCCCAATCTTATCCCGACGGCGACACGCAAGCCGTTACGCGTCCGGAAGGTGACGCTTTAGCACGCTTCGGTTGCAACTTGGTGCCCCTTGAATATACGCCGGCAGGACAATCCTCTCCGGTTTTTCACTATCCATATGCTCGCACACTGGCCGCACTGAACCAATTGGAAAAGCAGGGGAACTGGGATCGTTGGCACGGCATTAAGCTGCAGTACACCAACCCTATCAACGGTGCGTATCCAATGCCGACGATGGCTGCGTTTATCCAAAAGCTCAAGGCTGGTTTCGACGGCGCACGTTATCGCTCTACCGACGCCACTGTGTACTGTGTAAAGGACGGAAGCGGTTACACGATGATAGGCGAGACGCGGATCGAGTGGAGGCAGGGCGACGTTTTTGTTACCCCTTCATGGGCTTACGTTGCTCACCATGCTAGTACGGATACGGTACTGTTCAGCTTTTCGGATCGAGCGGCGCAAAAGGCACTGGGTTTGTGGCGCGAAGAATATGCAGAAGAGCCCAGCGGCGGAAGTTCATCGGCGGAGGAGATATGCCGTCCCTGACCCTGTTCGAAAAACTCTGGTGCAGGCACGTCGTACATGAGCCAGAAGATGGGCCTGCCCTAGTTTATATCGATCGCCAGCTTGTATACGAAGTGACAAGTCCGCAGGCGTTTGAGGGACTGCGTGAAGCGAACCGCACAGTACGCCGGAGCGATACGGTGCTGGCGACCGCCGACCACAATGTGCCGACAACGTCTCGGAGTATCCCGATGCGCGACGAGATGGCAGTGCGACAGGTGGCAGCGCTCGAGGCAAACTGTCGTCAGTTCGGAATCCGCCTGTTTGGCCTGGCAGATCGTCGGCAAGGCATTGTGCATGTCATGGGTGCGGAACAGGGAGCGACCTTGCCGGGGATGACAGTCATTTGCGGTGATTCGCATACCTCCACCCATGGTGCGTTCGGTGCCTTGGCCTGGGGAGTAGGGACATCGGAAGTGGAGCATGCGCTGGCGACACAGTGTCTTTGGGTCACACGCCCACGAACGATGCGTGTGGTCTTTGAAGGCCCACTACCAAAGTCCTGCGTCGCAAAGGATATGGCACTAGCCATGATCGGCCATATTGGCAGCGGTGGTGCCAGCGGTTATGCAATTGAATTCGCTGGTGCGGCAGTTGCAAGCTTGAGCATGGAAGGGCGCATGACCCTGTGCAATATGGCTGTGGAAGCAGGTGCGCGTTTTGGGCTGGTTGCAGTCGACGAGACCACGATCCGCTACCTTCATGGCCGTCCCTTTGTGCCATCTGGGGAAGCATGGCTCTCTGCCACCGCGTATTGGAGTTCTCTGCATAGCGACGAGGGGGCCTGCTACGACCGCGAGGTGCATATCGATGCAACGCGCATCGTTCCGTTGGTTACCTGGGGCAATTCACCTGACATGGTACTGCCAGTTGACGGTCATATTCCTGATCCGGCGTTGGAGCCCGATCCGGTACGCAGAGCAAGCCTCCAGAAGGCTCTCGCATACATGGACCTCTCTCCGGGAACAAGGATTGGGGACATCGCGGTCGACAAAGTTTTCATTGGCTCATGTACCAATGGGCGGATAGAGGATCTACGGGAAGCGGCCGACATCGTACGCGGAAGGCAAGTCGCGTCCAGCGTTCGGCTGGCATTGGTGGTTCCCGGCTCAGGACTCGTCAAGGCACAGGCTGAACAGGAAGGTCTTGATCTCATCTTCAAAAGCGCGGGATTCGAATGGCGGGAACCTGGCTGTTCGATGTGCCTGGGCATGAACGAAGACCGGCTCAGTCCCGGGGAACGTTGTGCCTCAACTTCGAACCGCAATTTCGAAGGCCGTCAGGGACCCGGTGGACGTACGCATCTGGTCAGTCCAGGAATGGCGGCTGCAGCCGCAATCGCAGGCCATTTTGTGAGCATTGCATGAGACCATTCATCTCTTTCACAGGCGTCGTGGCACCCATTGATCGGGCGAATGTCGACACCGACGCGATCCTGCCCAAACAGTTCATGAAGTCGATTCGCCGAACGGGCTTCGGAGACAACCTGTTTGACGAATGGCGATATCTGGACTACGGCGAACCCGGCGCGGATTGTACCGCGCGCCCGCGTAACCAGGCATTCACTCTGAATCAGGAGCCGTATCGCGATGCATCCATTCTCCTCGCCCGAGACAACTTCGGATGCGGATCAAGCCGCGAACACGCACCGTGGGCACTCAGAGACTATGGTATCCGGGCAATCATCGCCCCCAGCTTCGGCGACATCTTTTTCATTAACGTCATCAAAAACGGCCTCCTGCCGATCGTGCTTCCGGCGGCACACGTAGACGCATTGTTTGCGGACGTGCTCGCTGCACCGGGTGTGCGGTTGAGTATAGACCTTGAGGATGAAACCGTAACGATTGAGGGCGACAAGGCATTGAAGTTCAGTTTCAGCCCCTACTGGAAAAGCGTTCTGCTTGAGGGATTGGACGAAATCGACTTGACCATGAAATTGCAGGCCCAAATTGAAGCCTACGAGCTCAGGCGCAAGGAACTTGAACCATGGCTCTTTGCCGCCGAATAGCGTACTCGAACAGTTCGTGTCGTCAGCGGAAGTTTTCAGCGCGGCATCGAACGCATCAACTACAAAATGGAGACAAAAACATGAACAAAATAATTTGTAGCGCTGCCGCGTTAATCTGCTCCTTCGTCGGCCCCCCGGCGCAGGTCCAGACCGCCGTTCAAATTTACGGTATCGTCGACAGCGCCTTTGCGCACCTCACCAACGTGAATGCGGCCGGTGATTCGATCACCAGGATCCCATCGCTGACCAGCTCCTTCCCGTCGCGCATCGGCTTCCGCGGCACCGAGGAACTCGGTGGCGGCCTGCAAGCCTTCTTCGTGCTGGAAAACGGTCTTGCCCTCGACACCGGCACCCAGCAGCAGGGCGGCCGCCTGTTTGGACGCCAGGCCAACGTTGGCATCAAGGGTGCCTGGGGTACGATCACGATCGGCCGCCAGCTGAACATGACCTATATCTCGGCCCTGAAGTCCGACGTGCTAGGGCCGAACCTGTTCGCCATCGGCAGCATCGATCCCTACCTGTCGAACGCGCGCAGCGACAATGCGATCGGCTACATGGGCAATTTCGGCAGCTTCGTGCTGGGCGCGACCTACAGCTTCGGACGCGATGCCTCGGCGGCCGGCGGCCCTGCCGCAACCAACAGCGCCGGCGAAGTGGCGGACAACTCGCAGGCCTGCCGCCAGCACACTGGCCTGGTCGGCTACGAGACGGAAGCCTGGGGCCTGAACGCCTCCTACGACCGCTTGAACGGCAATGTCGGCGAGGCCGGCGGACTGACCAGCAACGCCAACACCGCCATCCGCACTACGGTCAACGGCTATGTGATGTTCGGCCCAACCAAGCTGGGCACGGGCGTGGTCGACCGCGAGACGAACGCCCGTACCAGCCGCTCCGACTCCGACCTGTACTACCTCCGCGTCAGCCACCCGATCGGCGCGTTCGTCGTCGACGCCCAGGTGGCGCGTCGCGACACCAAGAACTCGGAAACGACGTCAACATGTTCGTCGCTCGCCTGACCTATACGATGTCGAAGCGCACCTTCATCTATAAGGCGCATGGCCGGATGGACAACAAGGGCGCGTCGGCGGTGTCGCTGGATGCAAGCGGGACTGTTGGCGCGGGTCTGGCTCAAAACGGTTTCATGGCCGGCTTGCGTCACCACTTCTACGGCCAATTCGACTGGAACGTTGATCGTTTCGCCGTAGTCCGCGCGCTGGCATTAGCAATGCGCAGCCATGCCGGCTTAGTCCATATGAAACCAAAACAGGAGACAACATGACACCACATACGGGAGGCGGCCATGATCGGTAACCTCATTGGCAACTGCATCGGCGTGCTCTTCGACGGCATCGCCTATGGCAGCCTGCTCTTCCTGATCAGCGTCGGCCTCTCGGTGACGATGGGCCTGATGAACTTCATTAACCTGGCGCACGGCGCCTTTGCGATGGTCGGCGGCTATGTCTGCGTGACCCTGCTGCAAAAAATGGGCATGCCTTTCTTGGCGACCTTGCCGCTGGCCTTCATCGCCGCCGCCGTGATCGGCCTGGTGCTCGAGCGCACCCTGTACCGCCAGCTCTACCAGGCGACGCACCTCGACCAGGTGCTGTTCTCGATCGGCCTGACCTTCATGGCCGTGGCGGGCGCTACTTTTCTCTTCGGCCCGACCCAGCAGCCGGTCAATCTGCCGGACTGGCTGCGCGGCCAGGTGCACGTGCTGGGCCTGGACCTCGGTACCTACCGCCTGTTCCTGATTGCGGTCGTGGTGCTGGTCACGCTGGCGCTGTACCTGCTGATCGAGCGTACCCGTTTCGGCGCCCAGATCCGCGCTTCGGTCGACAACCAGACCGCCGCGGCAGGCCTGGGCATCAACGTCAGCCGCGTCTTCAGCCTGACCTTCGCCCTCGGCTCCGGCTTGGCCGGTCTCGGCGCCGGCCTGGGCATCGACGTGCTGGGCCTGGACCCGAGCTTCCCCGTCAAGTACATGGTCTACTTTCTGCTGGCCGTGGCCGTGGGTGGCGCCGGTTCCATCAAGGGGCCGCTGATCGCGGGCCTGATCCTCGGCGTGTTCGATGTCGCCGGCAAATACTATGTGCCGGAAGTGGGCGCCTTCGTGATCTACACGCTGATGGTCGTCCTGTTGATCCTGTTCCCGTATGGCCTCGTACGGAGGAAAGCATGAACGCTTATTCCACCTGGGCTTTGAAAGCCAAGAACGCCGCAGGCGCCCCTCAACCTGAAGCGCTGACCGCCATGGACACGTCCGCCCTGCGCCTGCCGAACGACCGCTGGAAGCCGCTCGAGATCGTGTTCTGGCTGCTGTCGGTGGCCTCGTACTTCCTCTTCCCGGACTACCTGGTCCTGATCAGCCAGATCATGATCGTCGGGCTGTTCGCGCTGTCGCTCGATCTAATCCTGGGCTATGCGGGCATCGTGTCGCTCGGCCATGCGGCCTTCTTCGGGCTCGGCGCCTATACGGCCGGCCTGCTGTCGGTGCACGGATGGGGTGAACCGGTTTCCGGGATACTGGCGGCCGCACTCGTTGCCGGTATCGTCGGCTACATCGTGAGTTACCTCGTCGTGCGCGGCCAGGATCTGACGCGCCTGATGGTCACGCTCGGCGTCGGCCTGATGCTGTTCGAGGCCGCGAACAAGGCTGCCTTTATCACCGGCGGCGTCGACGGCCTGTCGGGGATGGCTACCGGGAAGCTGTTCGGGGTGTTCGAATTCGACCTGTTCGGCAAGACCGCTTTCTGGTACAGCTTCGGCGTGCTGTTCATCCTGTTCGTGGCGCTGCGCCGGCTGGTCAATTCTCCTTTCGGCTTATCGCTGCGCGGTATTCGGGACGGCGGCCGGCGCATGCCGGCGATCGGCGCCAACGTCAACCTCCGCCTGAAAGCCATCTTCACGATCGGCGCGGTCGTGGCCGGCGTGGCGGGAGCGCTGCTGGCACAGACAACCCAATTCGTGGGCCTGGACGTACTCGGATTTCCGCGCTCGGCGGAACTCGTGATCATGCTGGTGCTGGGCGGTACCGGACGAATGTACGGGGCGCTGATCGGCGCGGCCGTGTTCATGGTGGCGCAGGACAAGATCTCCGGTCTCGATCCAGCCTACTGGCAGTTCTACATCGGCCTGTTCCTGGTACTGATCGTGCTGTTCGCACGCGGCGGCATCATGGGCGGCGCAGAGAAGATCACGGCCCGTTTCAAACGTAAGGAGGTAGCATGACGAATACCCTGCGTACCGAAGGCCTCTCGAAACAGTGGGGCGGCTTCAAGGCGAATACCGACATCTCGCTCAACTTCGAACCGGGCGCGCGCCATGCGCTGATCGGCCCGAATGGCGCCGGCAAGACCACTTTCATCAACCTACTGACCGGCGGCTTCGCGCCGACAAGCGGCGCGGTCTACCTCGGCGGCGAGAACATTACGAAGCTGTCGCAGCACCAGCGCGTCAAGCTCGGCATGACGCGCACCTTCCAGATCAACACGCTGTTCGCTGGCATGACGGTACTCGAGTCCGTCGTGCTAGCGATCTGCGAACGCCGCGGCCTGCAAAAGGTGTGGTGGAAGACGGTCGAGAAACATGACGAGGTGGTGGCGGAAGCGATGGAACTACTGGCCACGCTGAAGCTGACGAAGGAGGCGAACTCCATCACGCGCAGCATGGCCTACGGCAAGCAGCGCCTGGTCGAGATCGCGCTGGCGCTGGCGACGAAACCGGAGATCCTGCTGCTGGACGAACCGGCGGCGGGCATCCCCTCCGCCGAGAGCAAGGAACTGTTCGAAGTGATCGCTGGCCTGCCGCGCGACGTGACTGTAGTCTTCATCGAACACGACATGGGCCTGGTGTTCCGCTTTGCCGACCGCATCACGGTGCTGGTGGGCGGCAAGGTGCTGACCGAAGGGACGCCGGAAGAGATTGCCGCCGACCCGCGCGTAAAAGAAGTGTATCTGGGGGAGGCCGAACATGGCTGAATTGCTGGCATTGGACAAGGTCACCGCCGGCTACGGCGAATCGATCGTCCTGGAGGACGTGTCGTTCACGATGAACGAGGGCGACAGCCTGGCGCTATTGGGCCGCAATGGCGTCGGCAAGACCAGCCTGCTGGTGACGCTGATAGGCCTGACGCGCCTGCACAAGGGTTCGATCCGCTGGGGCGGGGCCGACATCGCGCGCGTGCCGACCTATAAACGTTCGCGTTCGGGCCTGGGCTGGGTGCCACAGGAACGCCACATGTTCCCATCGCTGACCGTCGAGGAGCACCTGACCGTCGTCGCCCGTCCCGGTCTCTGGAACCTCGCCAAGATCTACGAGATCTTCCCGCGCCTGCATGAGCGGCGCGCAAACATGGGCAACCAGCTGTCGGGTGGCGAGCAGCAGATGCTGGCCATCGCTCGCGCCCTGATGACAAATCCGCGCATCCTGTTGCTAGACGAGCCGATGGAGGGTCTCGCGCCGATTATCGTGCAGGAGCTGGTGCGCGTCATCCGCAAGCTGGTGGCGGAGGAGGGCATGTCAGTGATCGTGGTCGAGCAGCATGCGCGCCTGGCGCTGTCACTGACCTCGCGTGGGATCGTGCTGGACCGCGGCCGCATAGTGCATGACTCGGACAGCGCGAGCTTGCTGGCAGATACCGAAAAATTAGATCGCCTCGTGGCGGTTAGTTAACGGTCTTCAAATCGAAGGTTTCATCAAGTTGCACCGGTTTTCACGAGCGCCCTCGAGCGCACCATAACATAGAGGAGATATACCTTGAAATACTTGAACAGCACTCGCCGCCACATAGTCATTGGCGTCACCTTGCTCTGCGCCAGCACTGCACCAGTCCTGGCGCCCGCTGCTGAACCGTTGAAAGTCGGCCTGATCCTGCCGATGTCCGGTCCTTTTGCCTCCACCGGCCGTCAGGCTGATGCTGCGGTCAAACTGTTTATACAACAAAACGGCTCAACGGTGGCAGGGAGGCAGATCGAAATCATTCTCAAGGATGACGGCGGCATCTCGCCCGACGTCACCAAACGGCTTGCCCAGGAACTAGTTGCCCGAGACAAGGTTCAGGTGCTGGCCGGCTTCGGGCTTACGCCGCTGGCCCTGGCGGCTGCACCCGTTGCGACTCAAGCAAAGGTGCCAATGATTGTCACGAATGCCGCCACCTCAATCATTCCGCAGCGCTCCCCCTACATTGTTCGCACGAGTATGACTCTTCCACAGGTGACTGCCCCTATGGCCCACTGGGCCGCGAAGAATGGGATCAAATCGGTCATCACCCTCGTGTCGGATTACGGCCCTGGAATTGACTCCGAAAAAGTCTTCGTTAAAGAATTCACTGCCGCCGGTGGTAAGGTTACTGCGGCGTTGCGTGTGCCGTTGCGTAATCCTGACTATTCGCCCTTTTTAGCGCGAGTCAAGGACGCGAAACCTGATGCATTGTTCGTCTTCGTTCCGTCGGGCGAGGGTGCTGCCGTTATGAAGCAGTTCGCCGATCGTGGCCTTGCAGGGGCGGGGATACGCCTGATCGGAACCGGCGATATCCTTGACGACGACCTGTTGCCAAGCATCGGGGACGCGGCTCTGGGCGTGGTAAGTAGTCATCATTACTCCGCTGCTCATACATCGGCAGAGAACAGAGCCTTTGTAGCCGCGTTCACGAAGGCAAATCCCGGTATGCGACCAAATTATCAGGCAGTTGGCGCATATGACGGCATGCATCTGTTATACGCCGCCCTCAAAAAAACGGGGGGGAATAGCGAGGGTACCAAGCTGCTCGACGCCATGAAGGGTCAGTCCTGGACTAGTGTACGCGGCCCTGTGACAATTGACCCACAGACCCGCGACGTTGTGCAGAATGTATATATTCGCAGAGCGGAAAAGCGTGATGGTAGCGTCTATAACCTGGAGTTTGAGACAGTCGAGAAGTTTCGTGATCCCGGAGTCCAGTAATTTGGTGTTTCACGGCGTTACTTATCATGAGCCGGATTTGACATGAACCGCGACAGGCAACGCCAGTTACCTGTGATACAAGCTCTCGTACCGGGACCTGGTCGAGATGATTGCCGAGCGCGGCCTTTCGATCTCCCACACGAAAATCCTTCGCTGGGTTCAGCGGTATGCACCGGAGTTCGACAAACGCTGGAGCCGCTTCGCAACGCCGGCTGGCATCTCTTGGCGAGCAGACGAGACCTACCTAAGGATCCGCGGCCGATAGGCTTGTCTCTATCGGGCCGTCGATGCTTCCGGCAAGACCGTCGACTTCCGGCTCAGCCCGCCGCGCAACGTCGCCTTAGCAAAAGCGTTCTTTCGCAAAGCCGTGCGTTCACAGCGTAGGTCTCCCGAGACTATCACACTCGACGTTTACGCTGCCTCCCACCGGGCCGTCCGCGAACTTCAAAAGCAGGGCCGACTCCCTAATTTGACGAAGCTTCGCTCGTCAAAATATCTGAACAATCCAATAGAGCAGGACCATCGCAACGTGAAGTCCAGGCTTGGCACTATGCTGGGCATGAAGAGCTTCGCTTCCGCTGCCATTACTATCCGTGGCGTCGAGCTCATGCATCGCATCCGCAAAGGGCAATTTGACCTACGTGCTCTGGCAACTCAGGGGCAAAATCCGTCCAAAATCTGGGCAGCTGTCCTAGCAGCATGAATGCCGCAAGCACATCAATGGATTAGTGCCTCCCTCATCCATAATTTGCACCAGAGCCGCTGCTGGAAGGGCTGGACGAAATCGACTTGACGGTGACCTTGCGCAGCCAGATCGAATCGTACGAACGGGCGCGCATGGCCAGTGAACCATCGCTGTTCCTGCGATAATGTTGAACCCCGCTGGCACGAATCAGGCTTCCGGCGTGGCCGCCGCATGCGGGAGGCGCCGTGCAGCCTGCTCAGGCGAGAGGCCCGTGCAACCATTGAGAAACAAGGCGACAGCCGCATCGACGGACGATCGCAGTAGCTTGCTGCCCGGCACCGGATCGAGGCACCATAGCTGGCGGTCGCGAATCGTGGCTTCGCACAGTGCCTTGAACTGTAATGCAAGGAGCCGGACCGAAGGAGCGCTCAAGCCTTGCGCGAGTCGAAGCCCGCCGAGTACGCGGCCCATCGTCGTGACGACCTGTCTCGGGCCATGTTCATAGAAAATGCGCGTCAGTTCGGGGAAGCGGACTGCCTCGCTGATGATGAGACGGTCGAGCGCGACAATGTCCGGGGCCGTCACGAGCCGCAGGTAGGCAAGGCCGAGTGCCAGTAGGGTCGCTCCCGGGTCGTCGCGCATGGCCTTGATTTCTTCGAGCTGCTGGGCTTTGCCGCGCCCGATTTCGACAACGAATGCCTCGAACAGTTCTTCCTTCGAGGCGAAGTAGCCGTAGAGAGTCACCTTCGATCCGCCTACCGCGGCGGCGATCCCTTCCATCGAAACATCGGCATAACCATGCTGCAGAAACATGGCGCCTGCAGCATGGACGTAAGCGAGCCGCCTTGCCTCCGATTTAACGCGCATTTCTCATTCCCTGGTCAAAAAATCTTGGCATCATTGTATCGAATGTTCGTGGCCACGCGCGGGAAATCTGAACGCAAGCGTTCAATTGACGCCCAAACGCCTGCGGCGACCGACCGGCGTCGCGGGCGCTGCGCTGCGCGAATGCAACGGATTCGCCGCCGCGGTCCCACGCCCACAGCTTGCGCTTGACATCCGCGCACGCTCCGCGCAGGATTAAAAAAATTCTCATAAATTGAGAAAATATAATCAGCTTGGCTGGTACTGAAGAGCGCTTCAGGCCGGGCAGGCCTGGAGGAGAGACATGGGACAGTTAACCGTTGTCACGACCGATGGCGTGAAGCAGGATGAGCTCAAGGGTATCTGGAAGAGGTGGCTCAGCAGCTATGTGGCGTGTACGCCGGACGAGTGTGACACGACAGGTGTTCGCTTCGAGCCGGATAATGTTCAGCAATTTAAGGGATGTATCGAACATGGCAGTCTCGGCGATGCCGGAATTTGCCGTGTTGTCAGTTCGTCCTACCGCTACGTCCGGACTGCACAGGAAAGCGCGGGCATGGCAAGCTCGACAATGGTGGTGCTGCAGACCCGTGGCAAGAGTTGCTTCCAGCAGGATGGCCGCAAGTCCTCGCTGTTTCCAGGGGACTGGAATGTCTATGATCCATCCCGTGCGTTCTCGGTGATCAGCACCGGACAAAGCGAGAACCTGGTCCTGCTGCTGCCGGGCGGCGCCGCCGGCGAGCTGCGCGCCATGCTGGAAACAATGCCTGGACGCTCGTTCGGGCGCAGCGGGATCGAATGCACCGTACGCGACCTGATCTCGGTGTCGTTCCTCGAATGCCAGAAGATGAGCCACCGCTCGGGAGCAACGGTGACCGGGTCGATTGCGCAGATGATCCATTCGTCGGTCGAGGAAGCAGCGTCGAGCAACAAACCGGCTGCTCCCAGCCTGAAAGACCAGATACTTGAGTTCATCGAACTCAATCTCGGCGAGGAAAAGCTGGGCGTCGGCTCCATTGCGCAAGCGTTCGCTTGTAGTACCCGTCAAATCCACCGCCTGTTCCAGGACGAGGCCAGGATGACCGTCTCCGAATACATATGGAAGAGCCGGCTCGAACACAGTTTTCGCGACTTGAGAAATACGGCACTCCACCAGCACAGCATCACCGATATCGCCTTTAACCGGGGATTCAGCAATGCCGCGCATTTCAGCCGCCTGTTCAAGGAGACCTATGGCATGACGCCGCGCGAATACCGCCGCGCCCTGTCATCCTGACCCCCTTGGGACATGGTTCCGGCGTACGCACTTGCAGGAAAGCGCCTTTTCCGCACGAGTTTCATGCCAGTGCCAGGACGTCGGCCCGCGCGGCCGGCACCGGCAGCACAAACACGCTGACTGCGCGCGACAGGCTCTCTGCCTGACCCCACAGCCCTTGGGCGGCGGCGGCCGCTTCCTCTACCAGCGCCGCGTTCTGCTGCGTGATCTCGTCGAGGGTCGCCATGGTCTGGCTGATCGACTCGATACCCGCGCTCTGTTCGCGGCTGGACGTGGCGATGTGCGTGATCAGGTCTGTGACGCTCTGCACCGAGGTAAGGGCATCGCTAATTGTCCGTCCCGCCTTATCGACGAGCACAGTACCGTGTTCGACTCTGCCGACGGTATCGGAGATGAGCAGGTTGATCCGCTTGGCCGCATCGGCTGAGCGCATCGCAAGCGCACGCACCTCCGCGGCGACAACCGCGAACCCGCGGCCTTCGGCGCCTGCGCGTGCCGCCTCGACCGACGCATTGAGCGCGAGCAAGTTGGTCTGGAACGCGATGCTGTCGATGACTGCAATGATTTCAACAACTTTCCTCGAACTTTCGCTGATCGACGCCATAGTCTGCTCCACTTGCAACATTGCGTCGCCGCCGGCCGAGGCTACTGCGCAAGCTGACAGCGCCAGCCCGGTCGCGCGGCCGGCATTGTCGGCATTGCTCAGGACCGAAGAAACCAGTTCTTCTATGGAGGTTGCCGCTTCCTCGAGTGCAGCCGCCTGGGTTTCGGTCCTGGCCGACAGATCGCTGTTGCCTCGGGCCATTTCCTGCGCAGTCATCGACATGTTGTGAGTGCCGGCGCGCACCTCGCCAACAATCCCGACTAGATTGTCGTTCATTCGTTTGAGGCCGGCGACGAGGACGCTTGCTTCGTTTCTGCCGCTGCTACGAATATCGCCGGTGAGGTCGCCTTGCGCGACACGGTCGGCCAGCCTCATTGCACCGCGCAGCGGCTGTACGATGCCACGGATGATACGCCAGGCGACTGCCACGATCAGCGCCAGTGCAATTGCGCTGATCATAAAAAGGAGACGCGAGACGCGGTCGTCAGCAGCGGATGCGGCATCGAGTTGATCGCGCGAGCGTGACGCAAGCTGACGCTCGAGACGGTCGATCCCTGCGACGATCGCTACGTCAGCCAATCCGGTTCCGGCCCCCCTCCCGCCGGGAGCGAGCAGGTCGCGGATCATGGCCGACTCCGATGTGGGGTAGCTGACTCGCTGAATTTGTTGCCGTGCTTCTTGCAACCGGCGCAGCCCGGCGTCATCCTGGCCCATCGCGTGGAGCGCCTGGTCTAGCAGGGCGCTTTTCAATTCCCTGACCGCGTCCTTCTGAAGGTTCAGTGACTCGATATTGTTCCTGAGCGCCAGCTTGTTCTTTTCAACCAGATAGCCTCCCGTGACATTTAGGACCACCATCATGCACAGTACAAAACCGAAAGCGAGGGAAAGCTGTTGTCCGATACCGAGGTTATTCAACTTCATGTCGATGCACTCTATTCTTGGGATAATCAGGCGGGCCGACCCGGCGTGCATCGGCCCGTGCCTGCTTGTCAGGCAAGCCTGGCGTTAAAAGGTATACACGTAGCGGGCTTGCAGGACGAGGTCGTTGCGCGCACGGTTGCGCACCTCGAATTCCTTGTACGTATTGATCCAGAGCGCGTCGTTCTTGCCGTCCGCCCGTTTCACTTTCAGGATCAGTCCAGGCCCGATGCCTAGGACTTGCTCACGTGCGCCAGGGATATTGCTGCCGTTCGCCTTGCTGTCAGATACCTGCTTGAAGTAATAACCGTTGATCCCGACATTCAGCGCGTCCGTCAACCCGTAGGAGGCTGCGAAATTAACCCACGCAGCCTGGCCCGCCTGCGTACTCGTCACGGGCAGGCCCTGCCAGCTGTTCGGGACACTGGAGGCCGGATCTGTGTTCTTGAAGTTGTAGAGGTAGTGCAGGCGCCAGCTTGCTTCCCATTTCGGCCCCAGGAACAGGGTCGCCGCCCAGTACGGATTAAAGGAGTAGTGCCCGGTCCCCTGGTTGAGATCAGCGTTTTGCCGGTAGCGGCCGGTCGGGAAGATGACGTCGAATTCCAGCCGGTGGACGAACATGGGGTGGCCGGTCGGGCCCGGCACCATGTCGAACTGCAGCACGGGGCCTGCGATAATGTCGCCCAATGCCGTTCCTTCTCCCTGCAGGACCGCGCCCGGTTGGCCGAAACTGCTATCCAGGTGCGTGGTGGGAATGAGCATGTTAAAGCCAAGCGTGCCCTTGCCGATCCGCGTGGCCGACGTGTACGAGAACTGGTTGATGACCGTGGTTGCCTTGATTTTCGGCCGGTTAAAAAACGGCACATTCTCGCCGCTGTTGTCCTTGACCGCATCGGCGCTGGCGCGGCGCACGGTCATCAGGTAGGCCCATCCCGGTTCGGTTCCCGTGATACCGTCGTAGAAGCTGGTGCCTCCGAGATTGATGCCTTGCGGCTGGCCGACTGTCGGCGGGATCTGTGCATGGGCGAGATTGGCGGCGCAGCACGCAACGGCGAAAAACAGGGTCTTGCTCATAGTGTCTCCGGTGAGGAATGGCCGCCATCTACGTGGCGGCTTGATGTGATTAACGACTGAAACGTCTTACTGGTCTTCGTGCGTGCGCTGGAAGTGCGGGCAGCCGGCCTGGCGCGCCGCTTCGTGTTCCGGCGGCTCGACGGCGGGCTCAGGCCGCGCATTCCCGCGCTGCTTTGCGAGCCTGGCCTGACGCCGTTCCTGGAAGGTGTCTGTCGGGTCGGGAGCAAACCTTTCGCCGAACGCGAACAGCATTGCGGTGACGCGGCGAAACAGCGCCACGACCGGCCGCGGCGGCGCCTTGAGTTCGTAGGCGTGCAGCAGGTTAGACGGATACAGGCTGATGATCCAGGCACGCACGACAGGGTGCAGCCAACCCGGAAAATAGCGATGCTCGAACTGGCGCAGGATCGCCCGGGCGCCGATACGGCCCATTTCGTGAGGCGCTTCCGTCATGCCCTCGAGTTCATAACGGTCCATGTAGGCCATCACGCCATCGAAATCCTCGGGGAAGCCGTCGATCTGTTCGTTAGTGGCCGCATTGCGGAACAGTCCTGTCATGCGGCGCCAATAATTGACCGCGGCCAGCTTCTCCTTCTCCGTGTAGCCGGGCAAGCCGATGCGCAGGAACAGCCGATGCATGCCGGCGCACTCGTAGCACAGCGTGTACATGTAACTGCCGTGTTCTCTGAAGCTTTCCGGGAACTGCTTTGCATAGTGTGCGTGCAGCCGGTTGATCGACTCGACATTCCGACGCGTCTGTTCGTGTTCGGACCCGTAGTGCCACCACACCTGCATTTTCCAGGACGTGTCGTCCGAGCGCGCATCGGGCCGGGTCAGGATTTTTCCTTTGCCATGATCGAACAGCGGGCGTGCGTCATGCTCACGGACGAAGAAATGCGGGAAGGTGACCGCATACACGAGATTCATGAAGAAGTCGTTCGGGCGGTAGGCCGAGGTCAGTTTCCAGATCTCGTCGTAATCCTTGTCCGGGTCAAGTTCGGCAATACGCCTGGCGATCCATTTTTTGGGGAGTGTCGTTGTCATCTCGTTCTCCTCAGATCGGGTATTGCGGGGCCTGATCCTTGATCGTTACCCACTGCCATTGCGTGAATTCGTCCCAGTTAGCGTGCCCGCCGTGACGGCCGCCGTTCCCCGACTGGCCACGGCCGCCGAACGGGTTGACGCCTTCGTCAGCCACGGTCTGGTCGTTAATGTGCAGCAGCCCGGTCGGAACCCGGTTGCCGATTTCCAGCGCCCGGCCAATCGACGGCGTGATGATCCCGAGCGACAGGCCGTATTCGGTCTGCGCGGCCAGCGCGATCGCTTCCTCGTCGTCAGCGAAGCTCGTTACCGACAGCACCGGCCCGAAGACTTCCTCCTCGAATGCGCGGCTACCCGGTTTTACCTGGCTCAGCACGGTTGGGCGGAAGAACAGGCCATCGTACGAGCCACCCGCCTCCAGCCTGCACCCTTGTGCGAGGCTGTCGCGGACAATCGCAGCGACATTGTCGCGCTGGCGCTCGTTGATGAGGGGGCCGAGTGCGACATTGCGTCCGGCCGGATTGCCCACTACCAAGCTGTCGGCCTTGGCGGCAAGGCGGCGCGTGAATTCCTGGACGATCGACTCATGCACGAGGACGAGGCCGGTGCCCATGCAGATCTGGCCCTGGTGAAGGAAGCCTCCCCAGGCCGCGCAGGAGACGGCGCGGTCGATGTCGGCGTCTTCCAGCACGATCAGACGGTTCTTGCCGCCCAGTTCGAGCGTTACTTTTTTCAGCATCCGGCTGGCTGCCTCGCCGATGCGCCGCCCGACCGGCGTGGAGCCAGTGAAGGAAATCATCGGGACCTGCGGGTTACTGACCAGGGCTTCGCCGACATCGGCGCCGCCGGGCAGCACATGCAGGCATCCTGCGGGCAGTCCCGCTTCATGGAACAGGCGCGCGATGAGGTAGCCGCCGGTGATCGGGGTGTGCGGATCGGGCTTGAGGATGACGGTGTTGCCAGTGGCAAGCGCCGGCGCCACCGAACGCATCGACAGCACCAGCGGTACGTTGAAGGGAGAGATCACGCCGACGACGCCGTGCGGCTGGCGCCGCGCGAAACTCAGGCGGCCAGCGTCGCCCGGCAGCATCATCCCGCTGCTCTGGCTCGGCATCGAAGCTGCTTCTTCCAGGACGGTGTATGCATTCTCGATCTGGAATTCGGCGAAGGGCGCTATGGCGCCGGTTTCGCGGACGATCCAGTCGACGATTTCCTCCCGGTTCGCCAGCAGGAGTTCGGCGGCACGGCGCAGCACCGCGGCCCGCCGTTGATAGGGAAGGGCGGCCCATTCACGCTGTGCTTTGACGGCCGCAGCGGCGCTGTCGGCAATGTAGGATGGCTGCGCCCAGCCGACGCTGGTCAGTTGGGCGCCGCTGCCTGGTTCGCGTACAGGATGCGTAGCGACGCCATCGATCCATGCGCCATTAAAAATCTTTCCCTGCCATTCGGCTTCGTTCAGTAACTTCTTCAGTTCGTTTTTCATCGTCTCCTCCGTTGGTTATCCGCTCTGGGTCGGCAGTCGAAACGAGGATAGAACAGGGCGATCCGGAAAACTTGACTGAGCGTGCCGTGACTATTCCGTATGCGACCTGCTGTCGGTCGGGACGTGCAGGCCCACGGGTTGGGGCGCGCGAGACGGCGCAACTACGCGAAGGGACGGAACGAGAAAGGCCGGGGCTCAGCCGTTTGCGGCCGCAAGAGGTGCTTCCGGCGAGGCGGCGCACGGGCCGTCGCCCAGCAGGCTGGCCACTTCGCGGGCAGCGGTAGCGAGGACGCTGCTCAGTAGTGGCAGGGAGGACTGGTCTACGCTTGCCGGGACAACGTAACTGAGACTGCCGATCGGATAGCGGGCGTCGTCGAGCAGCGCGGCAGCGACCCCGATACGGTCAGGGTCGACCTCGCCGAACGACACGGCATGGCCGGCCTTGCGCAATTTCGCCATGGCGCCACGAAATTCGTCCCAGGTGCCACCATCGCCGTTCTGACGGATTTCATCGGCATGTGCCTCATACATCTTCTTGAGGTGACGCGAGGGCTGGTGCGCTAGGATGATGCGCGAGGACGCGCCTTTGAACATCGGCATGGGACGGCCGCGTTCGTAGCTGATCGTTGACTGCGGGCCGGCGGTGTACACCTGGTGCATGCACAGGACGCTCTCGCCGAAGGAACGGCACAGCAGGACTACCGAGCCGGCCGGCGCGAACTGCCGGATTTTCTCCATGACCGGCCGCGCGGCCCCCAGCAGGGGGTCGGTCAGTTGCAGCTGCCGGTCGAGCTGGATAATGGCCGGACCGAGGATGTAGCGGCCGGCGCCGGCCGTGGTGATGAGGCCGACATCCTCGAGGGCCAGCACGTAGCGGTAAGCGGTGCTCATCGACACGTCGAGCGTTTTTGCAATCTCCTCCGCGGTCCACACCGGGCATTCCAAGGTGAAGAGTTTCAGTACGCTCAGTGAACGATCAGTGGCCATATTTTCAAGACTGTCATGTTATCAAGGCCTGCGGGTCTTCAGGTGCGAATCCAGGCCCTGCCCCACGAATTGAGGGTGTATTCATTATGCGGCCAGATGCCGGGACTGACTTCGGCGGCCACCCGCTCGATTTCGGCGGAAATCTCGAGACGGTTTCCGTCCGGGTCGGTAATCATGAAGAAGAGGTTGTTGCCCGGCCCGTGCCGGCCCGGTCCGAAAAAGATCGGAATCCGCAGTTTGGCAAATTTGTCGCCCCAGTCCCGAATGTTATTCCATTCCCTGGTCTCGTAGCAATGGTGATCCCATTCATTGCGCGAACCGCGGAAGAAAGCCAGCGAATGGTGTTCGTCGTCCGAACGCAGGAATACCACCATGATGCGCCCATCTTCTTCGTTGACCACTTCATCGGAGACCGTGAAGCCGATCTTGCTGACGTAAAAGTCGACCACGGCATCGAGTTCGGTCGTCTGGAACACGGCATGCTGGAGTCGGGCGGGCTCTTGGTCCTCGATGAGGGGCCGGTTGGGCAAGCCCCAGGCGGTCTTGCGCCCCTGCGGATCATCGATCACGAAGGCACCAGGCAGGTACAGCGGGCTCTCGAGAGGCGTCATCGGCACCTCGTTTGCCTGCAGGCGTTCGCGCAGGGCATCGAGGGCAAGCTGGTCCCTGAGTGCATACGCGGGACTGACCAGTTGGGCCGCAGGCCCGGGGCTGATGATCGCCGCGCGGGCGCCGCCCTGGAGGACATGGCTTTCACCGTGTACGGTTTCTCCCATCGACATGTGGTCGCGGTAGAAGGCGGCGAGTTTCGCCGGATTCTCGCTGCTGATGTGCAGGTAATACAGGTGGGCTGGGCTGGCAATTTGCATTGTTGACATGGTCACTCCTAGGCACGCAAGGTTGCGTGTTCGAATTGCTGTGGGTTGTCCGGTGCATCGCCCTTGGAAGGACCGATGCCGAGTTGGGCGAGGTAGTCGCTAGCGAATGCCTCCTCGCCCTCGATGGGGAAGGTGCCGGCGACATAGCGGTCCGGGCGCAGCAGGACAATGTCCCCGCCGATCCGCTCGAAGAGCGGCGCAAGGCCTTGGCCGTGGTCCACCCAGACGACAACGCCCGCGTCGTTCAGGCCAATCGCCGCGGCTGCCTCGTGTCCAGCGGACGCCGGCACGATCACGACGCGTCTTGCATCGAGGTGCTTCCACAAACCGTGCTGCAGGCTGGCCATGCGATCGAGCATGTCCTTGCCGTAAGCGACGAGTGCGAAGCCGTCGCCGATCAGGTCATCAAGCCGCAGGGCAGGGCCGTCGCCACGGCTGACAGTCGGCTGGGGCATCATGGTTCCCCGCAGGCTCGCGGGTGCGCCATCCTTCAACCCGCTCAACAGGCCCTTGGTGTAGCGCGGCTTCGGCTTGAACCGCATTTGCAGGAAATAGTCGCGCAGCGGAGGGATATACGCCGCCAGCGTGAAGAAGCCGCTGATCGCCCATCCATGCAAGCGTGTGCGTGGCGCCATGACTTCGCCCAGATTGAGCGCGAGGCGGATCAGCGACCACGCATGGCCGCGGCGTTCGGCCTCATAGGAGTCGAGCGCGCTGTCGGGAAGCTTGCCCTGGATTACCCGCGCCAGTTTCCAGCCGAGGTTGTGCGCGTCCCGGATGCCGCTGTTCATGCCCTGTCCGGCATACGGCGGGGTTAGGTGCGCGGCGTCGCCGGCGAGAAAGATGTTCCCCTGTCGCCAGCGCTCGGCCATCCGCGCATGGAAGGTATACACGACCTGGCGCACGATATTGGTCGGCTTGTCGCCGCGGAAGGGTCGCAGGAAGGCCTGGATCTGCGCCGGCTGCATCATCGCTTCCGCGTCTTCGCCGGGATGGATCATGATCTCAAAGCGGCGCGTCCTATGCGGTCCGGGGACTTCGACGATCGGGCGGCGCGCATTGCAATAGACGCGCGTCTGCCAGAACGCATCGTCGTCATCCTCGGTATCGATCACGATCCAGCGCGACTTGAAGGTCGTGCCGGACATTGGGACGCCCAGCATTTCGCGCACCGGGCTCCGGCCGCCGTCGCAGGCGATCAAATAGCGCGCCCGGACGGTGAGGGTGCCACCGGCGCCCTGTCCGATCGTGGCAGTGACGCCTGCGGCAGTGTCGGCGAACGACTCCAGGTTGTGGTTGAAGCGCATGCTGACGTTCGCGAAGCGTTCCAGGCCCTTGCGCAGAGTGGCTTCGAAAAGCGGCTGGCGAAAGGCATTCCGGCGCGGGAAGCCGTAATCGCTGACCGTCGGTACAACTTTGCCGAAGCAGCGGCCGCCGGGCTTCGTGAGGTAATGCACGCCGTAGCCGGAGACGACGTCGCGCAGCACCTCGGGCGCCAGGCCGATCGCCTGCATGGTGCGCAAGGATTCGTCGTCGATCGACACGGCGCGTGGTTCGGCGACGGTCGACTCCTTGCGGTCGATGATGATGGTCCTGATGCCGTTCTGGCCAAGCAGGTTGGCCAGCGTGAGCCCTGTCGGGCCCGCGCCGACGATGAGAATATCTGTAGTCTCCATATCCGGTCCTTGTTGACTCTGTATGTAAGCGGGGAAATGCGCTCTTACGATTCCTGGATGACGTGATTGACCAGCGTGCCGATCCGTGAAATTTCTACTTCGACGACATCGCCCGGCTGCATCCACAGAGGCGGCTCGCGGAAGGCGCCGACGCCGCCGGTCGTGCCGGTGATGATGACGTCCCCTGGATTGAGTTCGGTGAAGGTACTGCAGTATTCGATCAGTTCGGCAATCGGGAAAATCAGGTCGTCGGTCCTGGCTTCCTGCACCACGTTCCCGTTCAGGCGCGTCACGAGTGTGAGCGCGGACGGATCGCCGACTTCATCGGGAGTTACCAGCCATGGACCGAAGCCGCCGGTCGAGGGGAAATTTTTGCCTGGAATGAACTGGATCGAATGCTTCTGCCAGTCGCGCACGCTTCCGTCGTTGTAGCAAGAATACCCTGCGATGTAGCCGAGGGCGTCCTCTGCCTTGACGTGGCGGGCTTTCTTGCCGATAACGACGGCGAGTTCTCCCTCGAAGTCGAGTTTGTGCGAAGCATTGGGACGCACGATGGGCTGGCCGTGCCCGGTCTGTGAGTCGGCAAAGCGCGTGAAAATCATGGGAAATTTCGGGATCTCGCGACCCGTTTCCTTTACATGCGACAGGTAATTGATGCCCACGCAAAGGATTTTTTGCGGGTCGGCGATAACTGGCAGGTACTCAAGCTGCTCGAGTGGCACACGTACGGCACTGGCCTCCAGATGCTTCTGCGTCACATGATGGCCGCAGGCGAGGAATTCGAGCAGGTCACGACCCAGCCCGGCGTCTCCGAGGTCGATCACAGCGTTTCCATCAACCACGCCGAAGGTCTCCTTGCCGCCGTGGCGGAAGCTTGCGAATTTCATATTGTCTCCATCGAAATAGTCAGTAGGTGAACGCATCATATCCTGATCATTCGGTTACCATCAACAAAATTCTCACAATAAGACAACTTTTTTTATACTAGAAGAAAAAAATGTCATAATACGGCCTATCCGGTGCAAGTGGCATCGGACGCCGCCAAGTTGCGGGCGAACCAAATCCATGAAAGGTCCCGCAGTGCTTTCTTCCTTTCTCCTTAAGCCATTTGGCAAGTGGAACACGATGCCGGCGGTCTTCGCGGCGCATACCACTACTGCGGCCCTGCTTGCATTGAGCGTGGCGGTGGGGCTGGCCCTGCCGCACCCATGGTGGGCGGCGATGACGATCTGGCTGGTCGCGCAGCCAACGCGCGGACTGTTCATCGAGCGGTGTGCCGCGAGGCTGCTGGGAACAGCAGCGGGCGCCGTTGTCGGCGCGGCTGCCGCGCTGGCATTCGCGCATGACCGGGTCATCCTGCTCGCGGCACTGGCGGCCTGGTTGATGCTGTGTGCTGCAGCCGGTGCTGCGCTCAGGCATTTCAGGAGCTACGCTGCGGTGCTGGCGGGATACACGGCCTCGATCGTCGCCCTGTTCGGCTATGCAGAAGGCGATTTCAGCCTGTTCCAGGCTGGCGCCAGGGTTGCCTGCACCCTGATGGGAATTGGTGTGTCGGCGCTCGTTTCGGCAGTGTTCCTGAAACCTGGCGGCAGCGGAGCGATCGCGCTGGCGCTACGGACCCTAGAAGAACGCTGCGCGAGCTGGAGCAGGCAGCCGGCCGCCACACGGCGCACCGGTCCGGCCCGGCAGAAAGCGGCCGTCCTGGCCAGGGACGTGGCAAGGTTCGAGCGCTCCCTGGAAGACAATGCGGCGGGCTCCTTGGCGGCGCGCCGCACGCTCGGCGCGGTTCGCAGCAGGCTGGAGGTCGTGCTCGAGATACTCGCCACGTCGAGTCTCGTTGATCAACCGGCCATGCAGGGGGAAGCCGATTTCCCGGGAAGCGCAGGATTCGCCGGCGCAGCATTGGCGCGGCATGCGGCGATGATGCGTGCGGCCGCGCGGCCAGCCGCCGCGCTCGGCATGGCCGCTCTCTTGTGGCTGGCGACCGGCTGGCCCGAGGGACCGATTGCCGTCATGACAGCCGCTATTTTCGCTTCACTGTTTTCCAGTCACGAACGTGCGCGGGACGCACTGAAGGGCGTCATGCAGGGTTCGGCAATCGGAGCGGTCGCCGGGCTCGGCTTTCGCGTGCTGGTCACGCCCCACCTTGCAGGCCTGCCGTCCTTAATACTGGCGCTCGCCCCTTTTCTGGCTGGCGGCGCCTTCCTGATGGCGAGACCGGCGACCGCCAGGATGGCCATCGACATCAACATGACCTTCCTGCTCGTCGCCCAACCAGGATTGGACCTGCCGCCGGCGACGGCCGAAGCGGCCCGCCAGGCAGCGGCCATGCTTGCCGGTATCGGCTGCGCCTGGCTGACGTACACCGCGCTCCTGCCAACCCTCTGGGAGCGGGACCTCCTTTACAGGGGGGCGCGGATGCGTCAGCTCGCGGACAGTCTGTGCCGGATGCCCCCTGCGGCGCGGCAGGCCCGGGAACGCAGGGAAATGACGCAGGTCGTGCTGTCGATCTGTTGCGATGGCAGAACACCTGCTTCGGTCTGCATGGCCGCGTTGGCGGTAGCGGGCAGGGCGGCGCAACTCGGGGCGGAGCAGCAAGCGGAACTCCTGATGCGTGCGGTGGCGACCTTGTCCAATCTTATTAAGTCTACAACGAAAAAGAGTGAATTCTGACATGAACATCAATACGAATTTTACCGGGCAGTACATCACCGGAATATGGCGCGACGGCCGCGCGCACAAGGCCCTGGTCGATACGAACCCTTACGATGGGGCCGTACTTGCTACCATCGCTTTGGCCAACGCAGACGATCTCGACGAGGCCTACCGCGCGGCGCAGCAGGCACAACGCGCATGGGCCACGGCCTTGCCCGCGGACCGGGCCGCAGTCATGCTGCGCGCCGCGGGGCTCGTGCATGCGAACCGCACATTGCTGGTCAATTGGCTGATCAGGGAATCCGGCAGTACGCGGATGAAAGCCGAGATGGAAGTCGGCGCAGTGCACGCGTCGATGCTGGTAGCCGCAAGCTTCCCGGGCAGGGTCACAGGGCGCATTCTGCCGGTCGACGTGCCTGGCAAGGAAAGCCGGGTCTATCGCGAGCCTCTGGGGGTGGTCGGGGTGATCAGTCCCTGGAACTGGCCGATGCACCTGTCCAACCGCTCGATCGGCCCCGCACTTGCCCTGGGCAATGCAGTCGTGCTCAAGCCGGCAGACGATACGCCCGTCACAGGCGGGCTGCTGCTGGCCAGTATCTACGAAGCTGCGGGCTTGCCGCCGGGCTTGCTCAACGTGGTCATCGGTGAAATCCCGGATATCGGCGACGCGTTCACGCTTCACCCGGTGCCGAAGTTCATTTCCTTTACCGGATCGACCCGGGTAGGGCGCCACATCGGGATGCTCGCAATGACCGGCCCCACGCTTAAGCGCCTCGGCCTGGAGTTGGGCGGCAACGCACCTCTGGTCGTGCTCGATGACGCCGATGTCGAGCGTGCTGCGCACGCCGCTGTCGTCGGCCGTTTCCTCCACCAGGGCCAGATATGCATGAGCACGAACCGGATCATCGTCGATGAGAAGGTGCACGACAGCTTCGTCGACGCCTTCCTCAAGCGCGTACGAATGTTGAAAGCAGGGGATCCGAACGATCCGGACACGGTGATCGGGCCACTGATCAACAGGCGCCAGCTGCAGTTTGCGCAGGAGCGTATCGAAGCGGCGAGGGCGGCCGGGCAGCGCCAGGTATTCGGCGCACCCGCGCAGGGACAGGTCCTGCCGCCGCAGGTGTTCGTCGACGTACCCAACGATTCAGAGCTGGCCCAGGCGGAGCACTTTGCTCCGATTGCGCCGGTCATCAAGGCGGCCGACGAAGAGCAGGCGCTGCTGTTCGCAAACCAGACCGAATTCGGCCTGTCGAGCGCAGTGTTCACGAAAGATGAGGCGCGGGGCGTGCGCTTCGCACGGCGGATCGAGGCGGGCATGACGCATGTGAATGACATTACGCCCAACGACGATCCGAACAACATGTTCGGGGGTGAGAAAAACAGCGGGCTTGGGCGGTTCAATAGTGACTGGATCATTGCCGAACTGACGACCGATCACTGGGTTTCGGTCCAGCATGGCCCGCGTCCCTACCCGTTCTGAGAACTTGCCCGCCAGGCATTACCAAGATTTGATGCGCCACGCTATAACTATACGAATACGTACATTTATGTTGAAAATCGAACCGTGCCCGCGCATAATTGTACGGACGCGTTCACTTACGAACGCGTTGGCGTTTCCGTTGGAAGCGCTACTGACTATCTGAACCAACCCGGAGATCATCAATGAGCACGCAACCAAACAAGTGGATCCAGGCCGAGATCGAATCGCTCGACCCTCACAAGGATTACGTCCGTATCTGGCAACTGGGCAGCTGCTATGGCGCTGACGACTTCATGCAAAATCTTATCTACGCCCTGACGTTTCCTAACTTCGTTGTCACCGAATGGGGTTCGACGGCGGTCTGGCGCGAGGACGGAGGCAAGGTCGTCGAGCGCGCCAACTCCCGCGTCGAGCAGACGCAAAATGCGAATGCACTCTGGTGGTGGTACGGTCCGCACGACGAGCGCACCCGGAAATCCGTGGACGGCATCAATAAGCTGCATGCTTACTGGGCCGGCAAGTATCCGGGCACGTTTTCCTATAATGAGGACTACATTTATGTCTGCGCCTTTACTGCGGTGACGATGCATCGCCTGCGCTTGCGCATGGGGCTGCCCGGCATCTCCGAGAAGGAACAGATCGCCGCACACAAGTTCTGGGGAGAAATGTCGAAGTTGTTCACGGCCGAAGGCGGCGTTGCCTTGCATGGCTACCCGGAGAGCTTCGACGGCCTGATTCAGTTTTGTGAAACAGTGGAGGCGACGCCGCGACCGAAGCCGGAGCGCGGTAATCTGATCGCCTCGGCGATCTACGAGCAATTCGTCGTCCGCTTCTTCCCAAAGCAGATGCACTGGCTGGGTCATCAACTGCTGCGCAGTTTGTCGCTGCCTACGACGCTCGAAACGATGCAAATCGATCCGCCGCTCCCAATGGCTGCGGACGTGCTACCCAAGCTCATGGGTCTGGTGTTCTGGCATCAGGCAACGTTTGAGGACGATCCGTCGCGCAGCTACGTAGAAGAGCGCGAGGCCATGGATGCCGGGCAGCGCCAGGCCGTGCGCGAAAGCATCCACGAACGCGACAAGGCGTTTCCGGCCCACTTTGCGGCAACGTACAAGGACGATGCCCGGTTTGCCGGCTGTCCGTTCCATGCCGCGCTCAAGCGCTACGACTCGCATGAAACTTCGACCGTACCAGAGGATGTGCAGCGCATCGAGGCCGTTGTTGCCGGAAATGTTGGGGTTGCAAACTAAGATAAGCTTGCTGGAAAAACTAGATATATGGTGATTTCTAGCTGGCGCTTCTAGACGGGGCCCATGCCTCTGCCCTGTTGAGGACTGAGCTATAGACAGTCTGGGCCAAAGGTCTGGACCTAATGGCCAACGCTCGGCGATTCGGCTGGGACAAACACGTGCCTTCGACGGCTCTGGTGCAAATTATCGATGAGGACGCATGAATTCGCTCATGTTTCAGTGGAATTCATGCTGCCAGGGCAGCTGCCCAGATTGCAGGCGTGGTTTGCCCCTGAGTTGCCAGAGCACGCAAATCAAACTGCCCTTTGCGAATGCGATGTATAAGCTCGACGCCACGGATTGTGATCGCAGCGGAAGCGAAGCTTTTCAGGCCCAGCAGGGTACCAAGCCTGGACTTCACGTTGCGATGGTCTGGACTCCCTGGAATTGCTGGGAGAGCTACGTGAGGCGGAAGTCTCGGCCGAGACCATCGGCACCCTGTCGCGAGAGTTGAAGCATCTGGTCAAGAACCACGTTGGCGTCACCGTGCGCGTCACGCTTCTTGGCTCCGGAGGGGTGGAGCGGACCTCGACCGGCAAAGCAAAAAGGGTCCTGGACAGAAGGCACATTTGCTGAGGCCGCCGGCACTTTCGCAAGACCATCCGCTGTAGCGATCAGAGGGCCTACAAAACCTGTTTTACGTGCGCAATGCCCAACTCGTCATAAATCTCGTAGATCACTTCAAGCATGTTCACCAGTTCAGGTGGCCTCGCGGTCGATCCCGGCACTTGAGCTGTTGCCTCGATCCGAGCAACTTAAGTCGTGACGAGGCTAGCCCCAGACAGGTGAGCTTGGAATTATATGCGCGGTCAGTGTTGGATAAAATTGAGCCCGTTCAGTTTGTCTTCAATGAGTCCTACGCTGTCTTCTGTTCGGTTCGATAATCGCGAATAATACTTAAAGCCTTCTTATACTCCTCGTCATAAATCTCTGCCGACGAACGTCGCATATTTTCGATTACTTGACGGTGGACATCACCGCTAGTTTCGAACTCGATGGCACCGAAACGACCTGCAATTTCCTCGACCGAGGCCTTAACGCAACTGCTAAATTAACGCAGTCGTCGGCCTCCCATCTGTCGATAAGTTGTTGTGAAAAACCTTCATTCCGTCTTATTTTTGCCTGCCCCATTTCGATCCTTATCAAATCTTCGATTCAACAATCTCCCGGCCAAGATTCCATAGACCTTGATGTCTCAGACTTTAATTGTATGTCCCAGACTTTAATTGCATGTGCCAGACTTTAATTGTATGGAACAGCGGTACACCGCGTGAGAAAGAAATGCTAGCGGTCGCAGCCAAACAGTGTGGCAGTGCTACCCGTTAACGCAACTTCAACGGCGCATCCAGCGACTAATCACGCTACACTGCGAAAAAACCAAGCTGTGACTCTCCCAATGGGAAATAGTCACAGCTACGCTGGCTGCAGCCCCCTGAAGTTCTGGGTAAAATCGGTGCAAAAATCCGAATCTATGGGAATTGTCGAAAACATCCATAATTACGAGAAAATTGTCAATTTCATCCACTGGCCCCTCAAAAAATCCATTACTATTGTCAATTCAAGGCAGTTTGTGGCTTTTAGTGCTGCTTACTCCACCGTCACCGACTTGGCCAGATTGCGTGGCTTGTCGACATCGGTGCCGCGTGCCAGGGCCGAGTGGTAGGCCAGCAGTTGCAGCGAGACCACGTGCAGGATCGGCGACAGCAGGCCGTAGTGTTCCGGCAGGCGGATCACGTGCAGGCCTTCGCCCGAGGTGATGCGCGAGTCGACGTCGGCGAAGACGTACAGTTGGCCGCCGCGCGCGCGTACTTCCTGCATATTCGATTTCAGCTTTTCAATCAGCGCGTCGTTCGGGGCGATGGTGACGACCGGCATTTCGTCGGTCACCAGCGCCAGCGGGCCGTGCTTCAGCTCGCCCGCCGGATACGCTTCGGCGTGGATGTAGGAAATCTCTTTGAGCTTGAGCGCGCCTTCGAGCGCGATCGGGTAGTGCATGCCACGGCCCAGGAACAGGGCGTTTTCCTTGCGCGCGAAATCTTCCGCCCAGGCGATGATTTGCGGCTCCAGCGCCAGCACCGCCGATATCGCCACCGGCAGGTGGCGCATGGCTTTCAGGTGCTCGGCTTCTTGCTCGTCGCTCAGGCGGCCGTTGACTTGCGCCAGCGACAAGGTCAGCAGGAACAGCGCGGCCAGCTGGGTGGTGAAGGCCTTGGTCGAGGCCACGCCCACTTCCACGCCGGCACGGGTGATATAGGCCAGCTTGCATTCGCGCACCATGGCGCTGGTGGCGACGTTGCAAATGGTCAGCGTGTGCTCCATGCCCAGGCTGCGCGCGTGCTTCAAGGCCGCCAGGGTGTCGGCCGTTTCGCCGCTTTGCGAGATGGTCACCACCAGGGTGTTCGGGTGCGGCACGCTGTCGCGGTAGCGGTATTCGCTGGCGATTTCGACGTTGACAGGGATCTTGGCCACCGATTCGATCCAGTATTTGGCGGTCAGGCCCGAGTAATAGCTGGTGCCGCAGGCCAGGATCAGCACGCGGTCGATTTGCTTGAAGACGTTGTAGGCGCCGTCGCCGAACAGCTCGGGCATGATGCCGGTGACGCCTTCCAGGGTGTCGCCGATGACGCGCGGTTGTTCGAATATTTCTTTCTGCATATAGTGGCGATACGGGCCCAGCTCGGCCGCGCCGGTGTGTGCCTGCACGGTTTTCACTTCACGCTGAACCGGCTTGCCGTCGCTGTCGACGACCCATACGCGGCCCAGTTGCAGGTCGACCACGTCGCCTTCATCCAGATAGATGATCTGGTCGGTGGTGCCGGCCAGCGCCATCGCGTCCGAGGCGACGAAGTTTTCGCCCTGGCCCAGGCCGACGATCAGCGGCGAGCCCTGGCGCGCGGCGACCACGCGGTGCGGCTCTTCGCGGCTGAATACGGCGATGGCGTAGGCGCCGGTCAGGCGCTTGACGGCTTGCTGGACGGTGTCGAACAGGTCGCCGGTGTACATGTGGTCGACCAGGTGGGCGATGACTTCGGTGTCGGTCTGGCTCTGGAAGACGTAGCCCAGCGCGGTCAGTTCGGCGCGCAGTTCGTCGTGGTTTTCAATGATGCCGTTGTGCACCAGCGCGATGCGCGCCTGTTCGGTGGTCGGCGAGAAGTGCGGGTGGGCGTTGTGCGACGCCGGGGCGCCGTGCGTGGCCCAGCGGGTGTGGGCGATGCCGGTGAAACCTTGGAGGTGCGCTTCCTGGATCTGCTTTTCCAGATCGGCCACGCGCGAGGTACTGCGCGAGCGCTGCAACTGGCCATCCACGTGTAGGGCCACGCCGCAGGAGTCGTAGCCACGGTATTCCAGGCGCTTCAGGCCTTCCAGCAGGATGGGAGTGATATTGCGTTGCGCTACAGCGCCGACGATGCCGCACATAAGGAAACCTCTTCAGTTAATATAAAAACTATAGTAGAGCAGCCTCCATGAAATATGCTTTCTAACTTATATTGAATTTGGTATAAAATTTCACCATCCTCACTTAGTGAAATATTATTTCAAATTAATGACATGGATGAAATAGATCGTCGCATACTTAACGCGTTGCAAGTTGACGCATCGCAAACCAATGCGGAATTGGCGGCCGCCGTGCATGTTTCGCCGCCCACATGCTTGCGTCGCGTCAAATATCTGCGCGAGACGGGCGTGATCGAGCGTGAGGTCGCCATCGTGGCGCCGGAGAAGGTTGGACCCAGCCTGACGGCGGTGGTGGAAATTTCACTCGATGTCCAGGCCGTCGAACGCATGACCGAGTTTGAAGCCGTGGTGGCCGGCGAGGCAGCGGTGCTGCAATGCTACCGCGTCGCGCCGGGGCCGGACTTTGTGCTGGTGGTGCAGGTGGCGGATATGCCGGCCTATCACGCGCTGGCGCACCGGGTGTTCACCAGCCAGACCAATGTGCGGAATGTGAAGGCTTACTTCTCTACTTTCCGCAGTAAATTTGAGACGCGCATTGCGGTGTGAGCAAGTTATACAGAGTTATTCCACCGCTTATCACACACATTCACACATGATTTGCACATGGTTAGCCACAGGCTTTTCCACACGGTGGATGCGTGCCAATTGCGGCGCCGGGCAAGCCTTGGTTATCCCTGGCTTATCCCACCTTCTTTCACCGCTTTCCCACAGCTTTATACACAAGCGATGCGACGCTGGATAAGTTATGCGCCACTTATTCAGGGTTATCCAGCACTTACGCAATTACTTACCCACAAAGTTATACACATTTGCTGAAAATAAAGGCAACAGGACGCGACGCGGTATGGCCGCAGGTATTTCATCGCTGAATAGCTTGCTTGTCCCACGCTTGCCCACGACTTGCACACATATTTATCCACAAAAAAAATGGCGCCCGAAGGCGCCATCTGGGTGGAAATAAATCCGCTTACTTCTTGACCTTCACCGGACGGGTCCAGTTTTCAATGGTGACCTGACGCGGACGCGACACCGTCAGCTTGCCGGCCGGCGCATCCTTGGTGAGAGTGGTGCCGGCGCCGATGGTCGCGCCCTTGCCGACGGTGACCGGGGCCACCAGTTGGCTGTCGCTACCGATGAAGGCGTCGTCTTCGATGACGGTGCGGAACTTGTTGGCGCCATCGTAGTTGCAGGTGATGACGCCGGCGCCGACGTTGACGCGCGAACCGATGGTGGCGTCGCCGATGTAGGCCAGGTGGTTGGCTTTGCTGTGGGCGGCGACCTGGCCGTTTTTGATTTCCACGAAGTTACCCACATGAACATCCTCGGCCAGCACCGTGCCCGGACGCAAACGCGCGTAAGGGCCGATCAACGAGACTTCGCCGACCACCGCTTCCTCGATATGGCAAAACGGCTTGATCTGTGCGCCGGCCAGGATGCGGGCGTTGATGATCACGTTGTGGGCGGCGATATGCACGCCATCGCCCAGTTCGACCTTGCCTTCGAACACGCAGCCGACGTCGATGGTGACGTCGCGGCCGCAGATCAGCTCGCCACGGACGTCGATGCGCGACGGATCCATCAGCGTCACGCCGCGTTCCAGCAACTGGTTGGCGATGTGGCGCTGGTGGATGCGCTCCAGCTCGGCCAGCTGCACCTTGCTGTTGACGCCCGCCACTTCCCAGACGTCCGATGGCTGGGCCGACACCACCTGCACGCCGTCCGCCACGGCCAGGGCGACGATATCGGTGAGGTAATACTCGCCTTGTGCGTTGTCGTTCCTGATCGCGCCCAGCCATTGCTTGAGCTTGACGGTCGGCACCACCAGGATGCCGCTGTTGATTTCCTTGATCGCGCGTTCGGCCTCGTTGGCGTCTTTTTGCTCGACGATGCGCTTGATTTCCCCGCCCTCGCGGACGATGCGGCCGAGGCCGGTCGGATCATCCTGCACCACGGTCAGGATGCCCAGCTTGTCGCTGCCGGCGGCGTTGATCAGCGCCTGCAGCGAGGCGGCGGTGGTCAGCGGCACGTCGCCATACAGGATCAGGGTAGGGACGCTGTCGTCCAGTTCCGGCAGCGCTTGCATGACGGCGTGGCCGGTGCCGAGCTGCTGTTCCTGCAGCGCCGTGGCGACCGGCACCGGCTGCTTCGACAGCAGGGCTTGCACGGCTGCGCCGCCATGTCCGTAAATCACGCATAATTGGCCGGCGGACAGGCTGCGTGCCGTGTCCAGCACATGTTGTAACAATGGCTTGCCCGCCAATGGATGTAAAACTTTAGGCAGCGCGGATTGCATGCGTTTGCCCATGCCGGCGGCGAGGATAACGACGTTCATAGAGGTGCCAAATAATGAGAGTGCATAAATGTCAAAGTCTAACATGCCGAACTCGGGCCGCAGGTCGCTGCCCAGCCTGTTTCTAATTGCCCTGTTTGCCTTGCTGGCGGGCTGCAGTTCCCTGCGCCTGGCCTATAACAATGGCGACACCCTGCTGTATTGGTGGATCGACGGCTACATCGACCTGACCAGCGATCAAAAAAGCGCCGTCAAGGAGGATATTGACGAGCTGTTCCACTGGCACCGCAAGACCCAGCTGCGCGATTACGTGCAGATCCTGCAGAACGCCCAGCGCCAGCTGGCCGCTGGACCGAGTCAGGCCGATCTGCAAAACGATTTCGACGAGATCAAAAACCGCACCCAGCTGCTGCTGTTCAAGGCGCTGCCGGAACTGGCCGACCTGGCCCGTAAGCTGGAGCCGGACCAGATCACCACCCTGGAACGCAAGTTCGCTTCCAACAACGCCGACTTCCGCAAGAAGAATATGAAGGGCGATCGCGAAGCGCAGCAAAAGTTCCGCTACAAGAAATCGATGGAGCAGTTCGAGCTATGGTTCGGCAATTTCACCTCGGAACAGGAAGCCGTAATCCGCAAGGCCTCGGACGCCCGGCCGCTGGACAATACAATCTGGCTGGAGGAACGCCAGCGCCGCCAGAACAATATCCTGCTTGCCGTGCGCAAGATTCAGCACGAGAAACTGAGCAAGGACGCCACCATGGCGGTGCTGCACAAGCTGATCAAGGACAGCTTCGACCGCCTCGAGCATTCGGAGCGCAAGGCCTTTTTCGACGCGGCGGAAACGGGGAATATCCAGCTGGTGCTGACCGTGATCCAGATCGCCACGCCGGCCCAGAAAGCCCACGCCCAGCAGCGCATGCAGGGCTGGATCGGCGATTTCAACAACCTGGCGGCGGCCCCGCGCTAGCCTGGCGGCAGGCGCCGTTGTGGTATCATGGCCTGTTGAATCAATGACTTAGAACACAGCCACATGCCGAAGAAGCCGCTCAGCAAACCTGCCAAACCCGCCAAAGTCCCGGTCCACGGTCCCCAGCACGCCAACCAGGTGCGCATCATCGGCGGCCAGTGGAAACGCACACCGCTGCCGGTGCTCAGCGCGCTCGGCTTGCGTCCGACGCCGGATCGCGTGCGCGAAACCGCGTTCAATTGGATCAACCACCAGCGCGACGCCAACTGGGCCAACGCGCGCGTGCTCGACCTGTTTGCCGGCAGCGGCGCGCTGGGCTTTGAAGCGGCCAGCCGTGGTGCGCAGTCGGTCATCATGATCGATTCCAACACCCAGGTGATCCGCCAGCTGGACGAGATCAAGGCCAAACTGAAAGCCGACAATGTGCAGCTGACGCGCGCCGATGCGCTGGCCACGGCGCAATCGGCGGCCGCACGCGGCCAGCAGTTCGACCTGATCTTCCTCGATCCGCCATACCAGCAAGGTTTGCTGGAAAGCGCGTTGCCGCTGTGTGTGCGCCTGCTGGCGGCCGGCGGCCTGGTGTACGCGGAGTCCGGCATGGCGCTGGAATTCACCGAAGGTGAAGCGCCGGAATGGATGGCCGGCTGGGAAGTGGTCCGGGCTGACAAAGCCGGGATGGTGTTCTATCATTTACTAAAATACAGCGCCTGACTAACTAATGCCGTTAAGTTAAGCGATGTCGTCCCGGCGAAAGCCTGGATCCATGCTGAGTTAGCCGGGCATGCGCCTCATGGATTCCCGCATGCGCGGGAATGACGTAGCCTATTTTCAGCTTAAGGTAACGGCATTACCGCCTGACTAACCGTATTTGCTGCTAAAACTGCGCCAAATTAAGGCAACTTTAAGGCAACAGGCGTTTTTCAGGCATAATGCGCGTTCTATATTGGTGCACTGCAGGGAGCCGCAATGGTAGTAGCTGTTTATCCGGGAACCTTCGATCCGCTCACGCGCGGCCATGAAGATCTGGTGCGTCGCGCATCGGGCCTGTTCGACACGCTGGTGGTCGGCGTCGCCGACAGCAAGAACAAAAAGCCGTTCTTTTCGCTGGATGAACGCCTGGAAATTGCCAATGAAGTGCTGGGCCACTATCCCAATGTGCGGGTCGAGAGTTTTTCCGGTCTGCTGAAGGATTTTGTGCGCGCCAACGACGCCCGCGTCATCGTGCGCGGCCTGCGCGCCGTGTCCGACTTTGAGTACGAGTTCCAGATGGCGGGCATGAACCGCTACCTGCTGCCGGACGTCGAGACCATGTTCCTGACGCCGTCCGACCAGTATCAATTCATCTCCGGCACCATCGTGCGCGAAATCGCCATGCTGGGCGGGGATGTGTCCAAGTTTGTGTTCCCATCGGTTGACCGCTGGTTGCAGAAGAAAATTGCCGCCACCCGGACCGAATAAGCGAGTTCTATCATGGCCTTAATGATTACCGACGACTGTATCAATTGCGACGTATGCGAGCCCGAGTGCCCGAACGACGCGATCTATATGGGTGCGGAAATTTACGAAATCAATCCGGACAAGTGCACCGAGTGCGTCGGCCACTTCGACGAACCGCAGTGCCAGCAAGTGTGCCCGGTCAGCTGCATTCCGTTCAATCCGGAAGTGCGCGAAACCAAAGACCAGCTGTTCGCCAAGTTCGAACTGTTGCAGGCCACCAAGGCCTGACCGCAATAAAAGCATGACCGTGCGGCCATCTGCGCCGCCGCGTCTCCACGGTGGTATAGTCCAATGACAACCACATCGGAGACTTTCCATGAATCGTAGAACCATCCTGCGTACCCTGTTGGCCGCCGCCATGCTGGCGGCCCTGCCCGTCATGCCCGCGTTCGCCGCCGTCGACGTGGCCGGCGTCAAATACGACGACAGCATCACCGTGGGCGGGCAGCAGCTCAAGCTGAACGGCGCCGGCGTGCGCACCAAGGTCATTTTCAAGGTCTACGCCGCCGGTCTCTACCTGAGCGAGAAGAAAACCACCGTGCCGGACGTGCTGGCGGTGCCGGGTCCGCGCCGCGTGGCCATCACCATGCTGCGCGAGGTGCCGTCGGATGATTTCGGCAAGGCCTTCATGGAAGGCCTGAACGCCAACACCAGCAAGGAAGAGCGCAACAAGATCCTGCCGCAAATCATGAAGTTCGGTGAAGTGTTCGCGCAGACGCCGGCGCTGAAAAAGGGCGACCAGCTGTCGCTGGACTGGACTCCGAACGAGGGCACGCAGTGCTATCTGAATGGCAAGAAACTGGGAGATTTGATGCCGGACCAGGCGTTCTACAACGCCGTGCTGCGTATCTGGCTGGGTGATAAGCCGGTGGACGGTTCCCTGAAAACGGCTTTGCTCGGCGAGAAGTAATGCTGCGGCGCGGTAGGAGCTACCGCGCCGTATTTACCAACTGATATTCAGGCACGCGCAGCCATGGCGCGCAGGTCGGCGGCATGGCTCGGGTCGCAATCGCTGCGGTTCAGCATACGCTTGAGCAGCACGGCGTCGCGCATCTGGCGACGCTGCAGACGCTGCTCTTTGCTCAATTTCGGCTTCACCACTAGCACGGCGGCACGCGCACAGCCGCGCAGCAGCGGCCGGAACAACACTAGCAAGCCACCGCCGACGGCGATAAGCAAAGCCAGCTTAATCGCGGCAAGCAATGAAAAATCTTGTACTGCGGAAATGATGATGGACATGGTCAGACGGTAGCCTTAGAATCTGACGTAACTATAGTGCGGCGCAACATAAGTATCCAATTTACTTCTCCCATAACAATTATGCGTTTGGTGAATGGACTGTGCTATCGTTATTACTTCCACACCTACTCTAACTCTCCCGAGCCACCATGAGCTTCCTGACGCTGGACCTGAACTTGCTGCGCGTTTTCGACGCCGTGATGACAGAGCAAAATCTGACACGCGCCGCCGGCCACCTGGCCATGACCCAGCCTGCCGTTTCCAATGCCATCAAGCGGCTGCGCGAGAGCCTGGGCGACGAGTTGCTGATCCGCACCGCCTACGGTGTCAAGCCGACCCCGCGCGCGGAATCGCTGTGGCCGTCCGTGCGCAGCGCGCTGGCCAGCCTGGAAGCGGCGGTGGCGCCGGAAACCTTTGACGTCTCGGCCGCCCACGCCACGTTCCGCATGGCCATGGCCGACGCCACCGCCGCCATGTGGCTGCCGTCGCTGATGCGCTCGATCGAAAGCGAAGCGCCAGGCGTGAACGTGCGGATGGTGCCGCTGACCACGCGCGAGCCGCGTCCGATGCTGTTGCGCGGCGATATCGATCTGGCGGTGGGTTTCTTCCCGGGCGTGGCGGCGCAGCTGTCGTACGAGACCGGCTCGCCGATCCGCCATGAGCGCTTGTATTCGGGTAAGTATGTGTGCGTGATGCGGCGCGATCATCCGCTGTCCAAGGTCGAGCTGAACCTGGAGAATTACTGCGCCGCCAACCATCTGCTGGTGAGTTTCTCGGGCCGGGCGCACGGCCTGGTCGACGAAGCGCTGGCCCAGTTGCAACGCGAGCGCCGCATTTTGCTGACGGTGAACCAGTTCTTCACGGCCGGTCGCGTGGTGGCCAATTCGGACCTGATCACCGTACTGCCGCGCCACCTGATCGCCGCCACCGGCATGACCGATGCACTGATCCACAAGGAATTGCCGTTCCAGCTGCCGGCGGTCCACCTGGACATGCTGTGGCACGAGCGCGATGCGCGCAGCCCGGCCCACAAGTGGCTGCGCCTGCATCTGGAAAAAATGAATAGCGTAACCCAGAGCAGAGTGGCCAATCCGCCGACCCCGCCGGCTTCCTCGCGCTAACTAGTGGGCACCTCGAAAAACCGTCATTCCGCATCGGCGGAACGACGAATTCCAGGTTTTTCGACGCCCCCTAGTGTTCAGTGTTTGCTGCTGGAGCGGTAGCCGATGCGGAAACCGCCCCAGTGCTTGCCGTTCACATAAATCGGCGCCGACAAGTCGTGCATCACCTCGCCGGTGTCGCGCTTGTAGGTTTGCAGCAGGAAGGGCTTGGTGTTCGAGCCGCAGCGCTTACCGGTGCGGTCGCTGAAAATCCGCTTGGTGCGGTTGTTGACGATATCGACGTCGTAATTGCCCGTCAGCGGCTGGGAAAACTTCTTGTTGTGGGTGGGGAAATAGCCGTTGTTATCCACAGCGCCGGCGTAAGCCAGTTGCGGCAGGGCTTGCAGCAAACCTTCCTGCAACGCCGGCAGCACGCGGTCGGTGAAATCATCGAATTTGGTCTTGTGCTTGGGCGGATCGGTGTTCGGAATCGGCACGTACTTGCGGTCCCACAGGGCATCGTTTGAAATCTTGCCAGAGGCGATAGCCTGTTCAAAAATCTTGCCCACTTCCGCCGCCGCACGCTGCGCCGCTTCGCGGATTTCGTCGTGCGAGGTTTGAATATCCGATTCGCCCAGCGCGCCGGTGATGACCTCGGCCCGTTCCGCCAACGCCATGGCCGACTTGGCCGCGCGCGGCAATTCCTTCTCTGTGGATAACAAGCTGTCGCGGATGCTGGCGATGGCCTGGGCGATGTCGCCGGTGGTGGCGACGTGCTCGCGCGAGGCGCGGGCGATTTCGCCGATCTGCTCTTCCGACACGCCCGACGAACGCTCGATATTGCCGAGCAGCCCGTGTACCGTCTCCACATTGCCGGCCGCTTCGCTGACCTTGATCGCCAGCGACGTCATGCCGTTGGCGGCCTTTTCCGCCTGCTGGTTAATCTCGCGCACCATGGTGCTGATTTCGTCGGTGGCTTCCTTGGTGCGCAGCGCCAGCTGGCGCACCTCGCTGGCGACCACGGCAAAGCCACGGCCCTGTTCGCCGGCGCGCGCGGCCTCGATGGCGGCGTTCAGCGCCAGCAGGTTGGTGCGCGCGGAAATTTCGCTGATGGCCTCGGTGAAGCCGTAGATCTTGCGGGAATTGACTTGCAGCGCCGTCATCACGGCGGCCGCCGTTTGCGCTTCTTCGCGCGCGGTGCGGATGCGCTGCAGGCCGCTGTCGGCCTCGGTGCGGCCGGCCACGGTTTCGCCGCGCACCTGGGCGGCGATTTTGGCGGCGCGCTCGGCATTGTCGGCGATGCGCTCGGTGGTGTGGGCGTTCTGGCTGGAGCTCTGGACGATGTTGCCGGCCGTGGTGACGTCGAGTTCGATCTTCTTCTTCACCGAATCGACGAAGTAGGAGGTTTCCGCCGCGCCGATCATGATGGCGTCGATTTCCTCGCCGACGGTGTGGGCAAAATGGCGCACGCCGCCTTCGTCGCGGTCGCGGCCGGCGGCCCACCAGGCCAGGACGGCGCCGCCGAGCGCGGCCGGAATCGCGGCCGTGACGACGTCGGCGCCCAACAGCTTAGATAAATAAGCGAGACAAGTACCGCCTGCCGTCGCCCCCAACATCCACAATCCACGTTGCACCAACTTATGCTGCAAATGCTTCATCTGTCCCCCGTTTTAACAACAGGCGCCTCGAGCGGCCGCTAATTTATTTCTTTGGTATTATTTTATCGGTAACTTGGTGGTATTCTTCACTTCTTCCATGACGGCGTAGGTGTGCGTCTCGCGCACGCCTTTCTGCAGCAGGGTTTTACCGAGGAATTCGCGATAGGCGGCCATGTCCTTGACGCGCGCTTTGACCAGATAGTCGAAGCCGCCGGCAACCATGTGGCATTCCAGCACTTCCGGAATCACCTGCACGCTGTGCTTGAAAGCGTCGAACACTTCCGGCGTGGTGCGATCGAGCACCACTTCGATAAAGACGAGCAGGGAGACGTCGAGCAACTGCGGATTCAGTTGCGCCGTGTATCCCATGATGTACCCGGATTCGTGCAGTTTGCGCACGCGTTCCAGGCAAGCGGCGGGCGACAGGTTTACCCGCGCAGCCAGCTCCACATTGGAGATACGGCCATCGCTCTGCAATTCCATCAAGATTTTTTTGCTGATCTTGTCTAACATTTCCGGGAACTCCCAAATAAATATTATTTGGTTAAATTGTCTCACTAAAAACTATCTATTGCTAGTCCCTCGTAATATCAGAATTAATCAGGAAGAAATCCCACTACAATCGAATCATTAGCAGTTCACCCTGATTCACGCTCGCCGGCATAGCCGAACGAGCGTGTTTTTGTACGTGGACCGGCTCGATAAATTTCTTTCTGAGAGTTCCCCATGCAAGCAGCAAGCACCACCGGTTTCACTCCATTCGCCGCCCTGCAGGCTGAAGTACTGCGCGACCCGATTCCCCTACGCGCAGCAGTCACGGCGGCCTATCGCAAGGACGAAGTCAGCGCCGTTCACTGGCTGCTCGAGACGCTGAAAAATCATGACGCCGCCAGCATTCAACAAGCCCAGCAACTGGCCCATAAACTGGTCAGTTCGGTGCGCGTGGAGCGTACCCGCGCGTCCGGCGTGGATGCACTGATGCATGAGTTTTCGCTGTCCTCGGACGAGGGTGTGGCGCTGATGTGCCTGGCTGAAGCACTGTTGCGTATTCCCGACAACGCCACCGCCGACCGCCTGATTGCCGACAAAATCAGCAAGGGCGACTGGCGCAAGCATTTGGGCGAATCGCCATCGCTGTTCGTCAATGCCGCCACCTGGGGTCTGCTGATCACCGGCAAGCTGGTGTCCACCAACAGCGAAACCGGTTTGGGTTCGGCCCTGACCAAGCTGATTTCCAAGGGCGGCGAGCCGCTGATCCGCAAGGGCGTGGACCTGGCGATGCGCATGTTGGGCAACCAGTTCGTCACCGGCCAGACTATCGATGAAGCGATCAAGAACGGCCAGGCCAACGAGGCGCGCGGCTATCGCTATTCCTACGACATGCTGGGCGAAGCCGCGCTGACCGAAGCCGACGCCAAAAAATACTATGCCTCCTACGAAACCGCGATCCACGCCATCGGCAAGGCCTCGAACGGTCGCGGCATCCGCAACGGCCCCGGTATTTCGGTAAAACTGTCGGCGCTGCACCCGCGCTACAGCCGCGCCCAGCGCGCCCGCGTGATGGAAGAACTGCTGCCGCGCGTGCGTGAACTGGTGCTGCTGGCCAAGCACTACAACATCGGCCTGAACATCGATGCGGAAGAGGCCGACCGCCTGGAACTGTCGCTGGACCTGATGGAAGCGCTGGCGGCCGATCCGGCGCTGGCCGGTTTCGAGGGCATCGGCTTCGTGGTGCAGGGCTATCAGAAGCGCTGCCCGTTCGTGATCGACTATCTGATCGACCTGGCCAAGCGCAGCGGCCGCAAATTCATGGTGCGCCTGGTCAAAGGCGCTTACTGGGATGCGGAAATCAAGCGCGCCCAGGTGGACGGCATGAGCGGTTACCCGGTCTACACCCGCAAGGTCTACACCGATGTGTCCTACTTGTTGTGCGCCCAGAAACTGCTGGCCGCCACGGACGTGATCTATCCGCAGTTCGCCACCCATAATGCGCAAACACTGTCGACCATCTACACCTGGGCCAAGCGCGACGGCGTCACCGACTACGAATTCCAGTGCCTGCACGGCATGGGCGAATCGCTGTACGACCAAGTGGTGGGCAAGGACAACCTGGACAAGGCCTGCCGCATCTATGCGCCGGTCGGCACCCACGAAACGCTGCTGGCCTACCTGGTGCGCCGCCTGCTGGAAAATGGCGCCAACTCGTCGTTTGTGAACCAGATCGTCGATGAATCGATCCCGATCGACTCGCTGTTGAAAGATCCGGTGCAAAGCGCCCGCGAGCAAGGCGGCTTGCCGCATCCGGGCATCGCGCTGCCGCTGGAAATGTTTGGCGCCGAGCGTAAAAACTCGGCAGGTTTCGACCTCGCCAACGAAGACGTGCTGCGCGAGATCGCCGCCGCGCTGGCCGCGCCGCGCAGCTGGCACGCCGGACCGCTGCTGGCCGGTGAAATCAGCGTCGGCCAGCCGGTGCAGAATGTCACCAACCCGGCGCAGCGCACCGACATCGTCGGCCAGCTGGTGGAAGCCAGCGCCACCGACGTCGAAACCGCGCTAACCAGCGCCAGCATGTTCGCCATGGACTGGCAGACCACCGAACCATCGGTGCGCGCCGCCGCACTGGTCAAGGCGGCCGACCTGTTCGAAGCCAACGCCATGGAGCTGATGACGCTGGCGATCCGCGAAGCGGGCAAATCGCTGCCGAACGCCATCGCCGAGTTACGCGAAGCAGTCGACTTCCTGCGCTACTACGCGGCGGAAGTCAGCGGCGCGGCGAATACCTTGGCGCTCGGTCCGGTTACCTGCATCAGCCCGTGGAACTTCCCGTTGGCGATCTTCACCGGCCAGGTGGCGGCATCGCTGGCCGCAGGCAATGTGGTGCTGGCAAAACCGGCCGAGCAAACACCGCTGATTGCGCACCGCGCGGTGGAGCTGCTGCACCAAGCGGGCATCCCGCGCGCCGCGCTGCAATTCCTGCCGGGCCGCGGCGACGTGGTGGGCGCTGCACTGACGGCCGACAGCCGCGTCAAAGGCGTCATCTTCACCGGCTCGACCGAAGTGGCGCAGCTGATCAACCGCACCCTGGCCAAGCGCGCCGTGGCGGAAAACGCCGACATTCCGCTGATCGCCGAAACCGGTGGCCAGAACGCCATGATCGTCGACTCCTCGGCGCTGCCGGAGCAGGTGGTGCAGGATGCGATTTCCTCGGCCTTCGACAGCGCCGGCCAGCGTTGCTCGGCATTGCGCGTGTTGTTCCTGCAGGAAGACATTGCCGACAAGACCATCAAAATGCTCAAAGGCGCTATGCTGGAACTGAACGTCGGCACGCCGGACCGCCTGGTGACCGATATCGGCCCGGTGATTGATGCGGAAGCGCAGCAAAACCTGCTGGCGCACATCAACAAGCTGAAAGGCACGGCGGTGGACTACTTCTCGCTCGACCTGCCGGCCAATGCCGCCGGCGCCGGCACCTTCGTGCCGCCGACCGTGCTGGAAATCCGCTCGCTGGCCGAGCTGACCCAGGAAGTGTTCGGCCCGGTGATGCACGTGATCCGCTACAAGCGCGCCGATTTGCCGAAAGTTATCGGGCAAATCAATGCCAGCGGCTTCGGCCTGACGCTGGGCGTGCATTCGCGCATCGATGAAACCATCGACTACATCAGCAGCAGCGCGCATGTGGGCAATATTTACGTCAACCGCAACATCGTCGGCGCGGTCGTGGGCGTGCAACCGTTCGGCGGCGAAGGCAAATCCGGCACCGGCCCGAAAGCCGGCGGTCCGCTCTACCTGAAACGCCTGCAACGCGGCGCCATCACGGCGGCTGCGGCTGATCGTCACGCCACGCCTGGCCTGGATGCGCTGACCGCCTGGTCGAAAACCAAAGGCTATGAGAGCCTCGTCAGCCTGGCGGAGCAATATGGCCATTCTACGCTGCTGGGCAGTTCAACCACGTTGCCGGGTCCTACCGGCGAGCGCAATACGCTGGCGCTGGTATCCCGTGGCGCGGTGGCTTGTGCGGCGAGCACCTTGGGCGGCTTGCTGAACCAGCTTGCGGCGACGCTGGCGACCGGCAATACCGCATTGGTCACGGCAGAAACGGGCAAGCTGCTGCCGGCGGACCTGCCGACTGCGGTGAAAAAGCACATTCAGACTGTTTCCAGCCTCGAAACCAGCGAATTCCAGATCGCGCTGGTGGAATCGATGCTGGCGAGGCAGCTGCATGGCCCCCTGGCGGCCCGTAGCGGCGCTCTGGTGGGCTTAATCACGACCAACGAGGACAACGCCATCCCCCTGTGGCGTTTGCTTGCTGAGCGCGCTCTGTGCGTGAATACGACGGCAGCGGGCGGCAACGCCAGCCTGATGACGCTACAAGCGTCGTAAAACGGGGTTGATGCTGCTTGCAGGTTTAAAACCAAGAAGCACCACCCCAACCCGCACACCGCTGCGGCTCAGGGTCGGACCCCGACGGGGTCCGACCCTTTTGTATGGGGTAAAAATAGCAACGTACGTCAGCGGCGATCGACGGCTCTTCCATCGTAACCCGTTTTACAGAAGTTGCGAATCACATCAAAAGCGTAGCGCGAGGCCACGGTTTTGATGAAATGCATGAAATCCACGGCGGCTTCGTCGTTGGCGTTGTCCGAGATCGTCCTGATCACCGCGAACGGTATTCCCAGTTCAAAACACACTTGCGCCACCGCTGCACCTTCCATCTCCACTGCCAATAATTCAGGCAAAGCCGTCTTCAACGCCTGAATTTGCGTCAATTTGCCTATAAATTGATCACCGCTGGCAATCAAGCCCCGATGGACACGCGTGACTTGCCCGGCAGCGTCAGCCAATCTTTCCGTCAACTCGACATCGGTAGCGAAGCTTGACAGCCCGGTCAGCGGAATTTCAAACTTCGGAAACAGCGGGCTGGCATCGAAATCGTGCTGGATCAGCGTGTCAGCCACCACGATATCGCCGACTTTGACGTTTCTGTCCCCGCTTCCGGCAACCCCGGTGAAGACGATGTGGGTAACTCCGTACTTTTCCACAAGAATCGCAGCTGTCATCGCTGCAGCAACCTTGCCTATACGCGACAGAACGCACACAGCGTCGATTTCCCAGAGTTTCCCGGCCGTGTACTGCCTCATGCCGTAAATCGTGCTGGAGGGGCTCTCAAGGGCTTCTATCAGCCCATGCTGTTCTTCAGCCAAGGCGCTGATGATGCCTAAACGCATGCTTTTCCTTCAATTTTGAGTAGTCGCCTGTGGAGATTGATCGCGTTTTCCACAGCGCGTAGCGAAAAAAAGTGAATTTTAAGGCGTTTTTTATGGACTGGAGCGCTTTCAGATGACGAACAAGGCTCCTATTCCGTCCGGGGCTTCTTTGCTGTTGTGGTTTAAGTTGTTTACAAAAGGTTTATATAAAAATAGTGGTAATAGTAAACGAGCACTTTGCTGTGGATAACTCGTGTATACGTTTATAAATCATCTGTTTACGGCGTAAACAACGTACTGCATAAAGCTTGTATCAGTTCAGGAACAGTTTTTGGATAAAATATCGGCCTGTGGTCAAAAGGCTTGCTTAGTCACAAGTCGTCCTGTGGATATCCAGTAGCTTATTCACAGGCGAGCACTGTTTTTGTAGTTGTTTCTCCAATTCTTCGCCCGAAATGGGCTTGGAGAACAGGTATCCCTGTCCAAAATCACATCCGGCGACCGTCAAGGCCGTCAGTTGTTGCGGTGTTTCTATCCCTTCCGCGATCACTTTGATCCCCAACTTGTGCGCCATGGCAATAATTGCCTGACAAATGAGCAGTCCGTCCCCGTTGAGTGCAACAAAAGCCGGATCGATCTTGATGTAGTCGATGCCGAAGCGCTTTAAAAACGCAATCGAGCACTGGCCAGAGCCGAAATCGTCCAGTGAAAGTTGCATATGCGCATGCTGGAATGCCAGTACGCGGTCGGAATTGGCGCTGGCCGTCTCCTGCAGCAAGCTTTCCGTCACTTCGATGACGATGCTGTGGGGGTTAAGCCTGAGTTCCTGCAGAAAACTCAGCCATTGCTGGTAGTTGCTGCCGTCGTCACGGAACTGCCAGGCCGATTTGTTGACGCTGACCTGGAAATTGGGCGAACTCAGGGCCTGGAGTTTCTGCACTTCCCGAGCGGCCTGGCGGAACACCCAGTCGCCGATGCCGATAATCATGCCGCTGCTTTCCGCCACGCTGATGAATTCGGCCGGATTCAGCAATCCACGAACCGGATGCTGCCAGCGGACCAATGCTTCCGCCTTGACGATGGCGCCGTTGGAAAGATCGATGATCGGCTGATACATGATGCGCAATTGGTCACGTTGCACCGCTTCGCGCAGTTCGTTGACCAGGGTGATACGCACGCGGGTGGCTTCCTGCATGAACGGCGCGAAGTAGTTGAAACGGTTGCGCCCCTGCTGTTTGGCCGCATACATGGCCTGGTCGGCATTTTTGATTAAAGTTTCAGCATCCGCGCCGTCTTCCGGGTACAGGGTGATGCCGATGCTGCCCGAAATATGGGCAATGTTCTCGCCGAGATGGAAGGGAGAGCTCATTTTCTTGAGAATTTCCTGCGCGGTCCTCACCACGTCGCCGGCATTGCGCAGTTCGCTGAGGATGACGGTAAATTCATCGCCACCCAAGCGTGCCACGATATCGGTGCTGCGAACCGAACTTGATAGCCTGGTTGCCACTTCCTTGAGCAGCACGTCGCCTTTGTCATGCCCCAAGGTGTCGTTGATTTCTTTGAAGTGGTCCAGATCGACAAACACCAGTGCCATCGGCAGGTGCGATCGATCGGTTTTTTTCATCTCCAGGCGCAGATGCTCGTTGAACATGCGCCGGTTCGGCAGGCCGGTGAGGGCGTCGAAGTTGGCTTGGCGCCAGATCAATTCTTCGGAAGCTTTCTTTTGCGTGATGTCGCTGAGCAAAGCGACGTAACGGAAGGGATCTCCCTGCTCATCGTAGACGGTGTTGACCAGCATGGAGACCAGGTATTCCTCTCCGTCTTTGCTTCGTGCCCACAATTCGCCTTTCCAGTAACCGGTGTCGGCCACGCAGGCGAACATGCGGTTGAAAAACTCCTGGGTATTGCGCGTGGAAGCCAGCTCATAGGCGTAGTGGCCCACCAATTCTTTTTCCGTGTAGTTGCTGAGCATGGAAAACGCGGCATTCATGGTCAGGATTTTGCCGTTCGCATCCGTCACCATCATGCTTTCGCCGCTGTTCTGGAATAGCAGGGCGGTGAGTTTCAGGGATTCTTCATTGGCCAGCAGCTGGCTTTCCATTTCCTTGCTGGCGCTGTACAGGGCGCGGTACCGTTGTTCGCGTTCTTCCTGGCGGGTGTAGGTTCGCAGGGAAAAATGACCAGCGCCCAGCATCAGCAGTAGCAACATCGCCAGTCCGGCACCGGCGGTCAACGAGTTTTGCTTCAGCAAGCGGGTGGATTCGGTGTCGTTGCTGCCGACAACCATGATCAGCGGTAAGCCATCAATCACGCGGTAACTGAAAACGCGCGTCAAGCCGTCGATGTTGCTGATGGTTTTATAGGTGCCGGTATTGCTCCGTCGTATGTTGTCGAACAAGGCGGTGGGACCGAGATCCCTGGCAAATGCCTGCTCGAAATTCGGTACGCGGGCAATGATCTTGCCGCCGCCATGGACCAAGGTGATGGAGATGTCCGAATTGAATCGCGAATTTTCAAATACGTTGACGTAGCGATCAATGCTCAAGGGCGCCACCACAACCCCGAGGAATTCACCTTTCGTCGTTTCTACCCGGCGACTGACGAAAAACAGCTTTTTCTTGCTGACTCTGCCGACAGAAGGTTCTCCAATGAAGAGTTTGTTTTTCTGTGAGTCGCCGAGATGCGCTTTGAAGTAATCGCGGTCGGCATACGGCGTGCCCATGATGGTGCGGCCGGTGGAAGTGGCGACCGCATTGCCTTTGGCATCGACAAATGTGATCCAGTAGTCGCTATTGAAGCTTGAACCACGTGAGGACAGCAGATCCGCAATGGTTTCCGGTGAATAGGTTTGCTTGGGAGGCAATACTTTGATGGCGTTGGCGAAGCTGATCAGCGACAAATCCACCGATTGAATCGAGTAAATCACGTGCGCTTCCATCGCTTTGACGTAATGCTCGGTCTGGGATTGCACGGAAAGTTCGCGTTCCACGTAGGAAGCACGGAATTGGCTAACGACGACAGCAATGGCTAGCGAGGCCATCAAAAAAAGGCCGGTGATCAAACGTCGCCTAAACCGCAGGTAGGCAGGCGACCGGGGTTTCTTGGGTTGGGAGGACAAAACGGCTCCAGCTGAGGCTGTCTGTTTGCCAATTCAGTATATCGGGTTTCTGCGAGGAACGAGCTTTCAGACGCTTACGCCTGTGGTTTTTGGGTTTATGGTTTACTCTAAAGATGTAGATATAAAAATAGTGATAGTTGTTAACATCGACACTTTTCTGTGGATAAGTGCATCTTTTGGATTAAAATCAGGCGTTTACGAGCTTTATAAGCGCGCTCGTAAACCTTGTATGAGCAAAGAACTGTTTTGGGATAAAAAAAGAGGTCCCAAAAATTCGTTTGTTTACTCACATTCGGCACCTGTGGATATCCATATGGTTATCCACAGGGGTAAAGAGGGGGAATCGATGACGTTAGCATCCGTTTTTCCGCATCCCATCATCCAGGGGCCGACGGCCGGTGGATTCAATACGCCTGCCCAGGTGGCGGCGGTTTCCAATGCCGGCGCGCTCGGTTCGCTCGCCTGTTCGCTGCTCTCGCCGGATGTGATCCGCGCGCAAACGGCCCAGATCCGGGCGCTGACCGACCGGCCTTTTTGCCTGAATTTTTTTGTTCAAGACACGCCTTCACCATCTGCGGAAGACGTGGAGCAGGCCAAACAATGGTTGAAACCATTCTGGTCCGAACTGGGCTGGGCCGAGTTGCCGACGCCGGCCAAGTGGTGTGAGGATTTCTCCGCCCAGTTTGAAACGTTGATTGAACTACGCCCTGTTGTGGCGAGTTTTACCTTCGGCATACTCAGCGCGCAGCAAATCCAGCGCTTGCATGAGGCCGGAATTTTTGTGATCGGCACGATTACCCATGCCGATGAAGCGTTGGCTTGGGAAAGCCGGGGCGTCGATGCGGTGATTGCCTCCGGCGTGGAGTCGGGCGGCCATCGCGGCACCTTCATTGGTCCGCAGGAAGACGCGACATTGGGCACTTTCGAAATGCTGCCGACCGTTGTTGCGGCCGTCAACATTCCTGTGATTGCCGCCGGCGGCATCATGGATGGCGCCGATATCAGGCGGGCGCTCGATGGCGGCGCCCAGGCGGTGCAGATGGGCACGGCTTTTCTGGTGAACGATGAGGCCACCCTTTCGGTCGGCTACAAGCAGCGATTGCTGAACGCTGGTGATCAGCCGACCCGGCTCACACGGGCTTTTTCCGGCCGCTATGCACGCGGCCTCGATAATCGCTTCATGCGGGAAATGGCGTCTATCGAACGCCAAATACCGCCATATCCTGTTCAAAATGCTTTAACTTCGCCTATCCGTGCAGAAGCGGCCAAGCGTGGCGAGACCGAACTGATGTCGCTCTGGTGCGGCACCGGCGTGGCGCGCGCGCGGCCGATGCCGGCGGCGAAGCTGGTGGAGACTTTGCTGGCGGAGATCAGCGCAACGTAAGTTTTTGGAGGAGACTGTTTTTGGAATCAGCAGGTAGTTATGATTACATCATCATCGGCGCCGGCTCTGCTGGCTGTGTACTGGCCAACCGGCTCAGCGCCGACCGTGACAAAGAAGTTCTACTCATCGAAGCAGGCGGGCGCGACGATTATGTGTGGATACACATCCCGGTCGGCTATTTACACTGCATTGACAATCCCCGCACCGATTGGAAGTTCCGCACCGAAGCCGATCCTGGCCTCGGCGGGCGCAGTCTGCTCTACCCGCGCGGCAAAGTTCTCGGCGGCAGCTCCTCCATCAACGGCATGATCTACATGCGCGGCCAGGCCGGCGATTACGACCGCTGGGCCGATCTCACCGGCGACCATAGCTGGCGCTGGGAGTCGGTGCTGCCCTTGTTTAAAAAAAGCGAGGATTACCACGGCGGCGCCTCGGAATTCCACGGCGCCGGCGGTATGTGGCGGGTGGAAAAACAACGCTTGTCGTGGCAGATCCTGGACGCTTTCCGCGATGCTGCCGAGCAGGTCGGCATCGATAAGGTCGATGATTTCAATCGCGGCGACAACGCCGGCTCCAGCTATTTCGACGTGAATCAGCGGCGCGGCATCCGCTGGAATACCGCCAAGGCGTTTCTGAAACCGGCTGCGCGGCGGCCCAACCTGACCGTGATGACGGGCTGCCACGTGGAACGTTTGCAGATCGAAATGAGCGAGCGCGGACCGCTGTGCAAAGGCGTGATTTTCACCGGCGGCGGCACCGTGTTTTCCGCCATCGCCGAGAAAGAAACCCTGTTGGCGGCAGGCGCCGTTGGCAGTCCGCAAATTTTGCTATGCTCCGGCATCGGCGCGGCGGCGCGCTTAGAAGAGCTCGGCATCAAGCCGCTGGTCGACCTGCCCGGCGTGGGTGAAAACCTGCAGGATCATTTGCAATTGCGCATGGTCTACAAGGTCGGCAAGAATGCGCGCACCTTGAATACGATGGCATCGAACTGGTTCGGCAAGATGAAGATCGGCCTCGAGTATGCGATGTTCCAGAGCGGGCCGATGTCGATGGCGCCGTCGCAACTGGGCGCCTTCGCGCGCTCCAGCGCCAGCCAGGCGACGCCGAATCTGCAATATCACGTGCAGCCTTTGTCGCTGGAAAAGTTCGGCGAGCCCTTGCACGTTTTTCCTGCCTTCACGGCCAGCGTCTGCAATCTGCGGCCGACCTCGCGCGGCCATGTGCGCATCGCCAGCGCCGATCCGTATGCGCCGCCCAAAATTTCACCGATGTATTTGAGCACGCCGGAAGACCGCAAGGTCGCCGCCGAGGCCTTGACCTTGACGCGCACAATCGTCGCGGCGCCGGCGCTGCAACAGTACGCGCCGGAAGAGTACAAGCCCGGCGTCCACTACCGCACCGAGGAGGAATTGGCAGACGCGGCGGGCGCCATCGGCACCACGATTTTCCATCCTGTCGGCACCTGCAAGATGGGCCGGGTGGACGATGCGGCGGCCGTGGTCGACAGCCATTTGCGGGTGAAGGGGGTGGCCGGACTGCGTGTTGTGGACGCATCCGTCATGCCTTTTATCACTTCCGGCAACACCAACTCGCCGACCATCATGATCGCGGAAAAAGCAGCACAACTGATCCGCAGTGTGTAGAGGCAGATCAAAAAGAGACGGTAGTTATACTGTATTGTTGCCTAATTTGTTAATGTGTATGATCTAAAAAGCTTTTGTACTTTGGTAAGAATAACAAGGAGACAGGATGTCCGACGTTATCTTGGAAACAAAGCATTTGACCAAGGAATTCAAGGGTTTTAGCGCGGTCAATGACGTAAATCTTAGAGTGCAGCGCGGCCACATCCACGCGCTGATCGGTCCCAACGGGGCCGGAAAAACCACATGCTTCAATTTGCTGACCAAGTTCCTGGTGCCGACCTCGGGCCAGATCCTGTTCAATGGCAAAGACATCACCTCCGCCAAGCCGGCGCAGATCGCCCGCATGGGCGTGATCCGCTCGTTCCAGATTTCCGCCGTGTTTCCCCACCTGACCGTGCTGCAGAATGTCCGCATCGGCTTGCAGCGCCAGCTCGGCAGCAGTTTTAACTTCTGGCAGAGCGAGCGCGCGCTCGACAAGCTGAACGACCGCGCCATGCAACTGCTGGCCGAGGTGGATCTGACCGAGTTTGCCGACACCGTCACGGTCGACATGCCTTACGGCCGCAAGCGCGCGCTGGAAATCGCCACCACCCTGGCGATGGAGCCGGAGCTGATGCTGCTCGATGAGCCAACGCAGGGCATGGGCCACGAGGACGTCCACCGCGTGACTGAATTGATCAAGAAAGTCTCGGCCGGCCGCACGATCCTGATGGTCGAACACAATATGAAAGTGGTATCCGGCATCTGCGACAAAATCTCGGTCTTGCAGCGCGGCGCCATGCTGGCCGAAGGCACGTATGCGCAGGTCTCGACCAACCCGCAGGTGATGGAAGCCTATATGGGCACCGAAGCCGCCGTGCTGGAAGGAGCGCACTGATGACGGCCGCACTGGAAATCTCCAAGCTGCAAGCGTGGTATGGCGAGTCGCACATTTTGCACAACGTCAACATGACGGTGCAGCCGGGCGAGGTGGTGACGCTGCTGGGGCGCAACGGCGCCGGCCGCACCACCACGCTGCGCGCCATCATGGGCCTGACCGGCGCGCGCAAGGGCTCGATCAAGGTCAACGGCGCTGAAGCGATCGGCTTGCCGACGCATAAAATCGCCCACCTCGGCATCGGTTACTGCCCGGAGGAGCGCGGCATTTTTTCCTCGCTGTCGACCGAGGAAAACCTGATGCTGCCGCCGCACCTGAACGGCGCGGACAAGGGCATGTCGGTGGCGGAAATCTACGCCATGTTTCCCAATCTGGAAGAACGCAAACACAGCCAGGGCACCCGCCTGTCGGGCGGCGAGCAGCAGATGCTGGCGGTGGCGCGCATCCTGCGCACCGGCGCGCGCCTGCTGCTGCTCGACGAAATTTCCGAAGGCCTGGCGCCGGTGATCGTGCAGGGCCTGGCGCGCATGATCACCACCTTGAAGTCCAAGGGCTACACCATCGTCATGGTGGAACAGAATTTCCGGTTTGCCGCACCGCTGGCCGACCGGTTTTATGTGATGGAACACGGTCAGATCGTGGAGACCTTTGTTGCATCTGAGTTGAGCGCCAAGATGCCGGTGTTGACCGAGCTTCTGGGTGTTTGAGAACGATAACCTTGGTAGGAGACGAGTAATGAAAATCAAAACCATCACCCTTGCAGCATTGGCCATGTGTGCATCGTTTGCCGCGCAGGCGCAGATTTCCAACGACACGATCAAGATCGGTTTCATCACCGACATGTCCGGCTTGTACACCGACATCGATGGCGCCGGCGGCGCCGAAGCCATCAAGATGGCGATCGCCGACGCCGGCGGCAACATCAACGGCAAGAAGATCGAGTTTATTTCCGCCGACCACCAGAACAAGGCCGACATCGCCGCCTCCAAGGCACGTGAATGGTTCGACCAGCAGGGCGTCGACCTGCTGATCGGCGGTACCAACTCCGGCGCCAACCTGGCCATGGCCAAGATCGCGGCGGAAAAGAAAAAAGTCTTCATCTCGATCGGCGCCGGCTCGGCCCGCCTGACCAACGAGGAATGCACACCCTACACCGTGCATTACGCCTACGACACCATCGCGCTGGCGCGCGGCACCGGCGGCGCCATCGTCAGGCAGGGCGGCAAGAATTGGTACTTCATGACCGCCGACTATGCCTTCGGCCAGTCGCTGGAGAAGGACACGGCGGAGGTGGTCAAGACGGGCGGCGGCAAGGTGCTGGGTGCGGTCAAGCATCCGCTGTCGGCGTCGGACTTCTCGTCCTTCCTGTTGCAGGCGCAATCGTCGGGTGCGCAGATCCTGGGCCTGGCCAATGCCGGCGGCGATGCGATCAACTCGATCAAGGCCGCCAACGAGTTTGGTGTCACCAAGAAGATGAAGCTGGCCGGCCTGCTGATTTTCATCAACGACGTCCATTCGCTGGGCCTGAACCTGACGCAGGGCATGTACCTGACCGACGGCTGGTACTGGGACGCCAATCCTGAAACCCGCGCCTGGTCGAAGCGCTACTTCGAGAAAATGAAGAAGGAACCGTCGATGCTGCAGGCGGCCGACTTTTCCGCCGCCGGCAACTACCTGAAAGCGGTGAAGGCGATCGGCACCGACGACGCCGACAAGGTGATGGCCTACTTCAAGGCAAACAAGATCAACGATATGTTCGCCAAGAACGGCACGGTGCGTCCGGACGGCCGCATGGTGCACGACATGTATCTGATGGAAGTGAAGAAGCCTGCGGAATCGAAGTATCCGTGGGACTACTACAAGGTCGTGGCCACCATCCCGGGCGACCAGGCTTACGCCACCAAGGCGGAAACCAAGTGCAGCCTGTGGAAATAAGCTGAGTTGTACACAGGACGGGCGCCGGCTCACGGCGCCCGCCTTTCCCTTGATACTCTGATTGTGGATTCCCATGGAAATCTTCGGCTATCCCTTGCCCTTCGTTCTGAGCCAGCTGCTGCTGGGCCTCGTCAACGGCTCGTTCTACGCGATGCTGTCGCTCGGCCTGGCGGTCATCTTCGGCTTGCTCAATGTGATTAACTTCTCCCATGGCGCGCTGTACATGATGGGCGCGTTCCTGGCGTGGATGGGCATCGAATATCTCGGCCTCAATTACTGGGCGGTGCTGATCCTGGCGCCGCTGGTGGTGGGCGCCTTCGGCATCCTCATCGAGAGGACCATGCTGCGCCACCTGTACAAGCTGGACCATCTATACGGCCTGCTGCTGACCTTCGGCATCACCTTGCTGGTGGAGGGCGTGTTCCGCTCCTTCTACGGCGTCTCCGGCCAGCCGTTCCAGGTGCCCGAAGCGCTGGCCGGCGCGACCGACCTCGGCTTCATGGTGATGCCGAACTACCGCGGCTGGGTGGTGCTGGCCTCGCTGGTGGTGTGCCTGTCGACCTGGTACGTGATCGAGAAGACCAAACTCGGGGCCTATTTGCGCGCCGGCACCGAGAATCCCAAGCTGGTGGAAGCCTTCGGCATCAACGTGCCGCTGATGGTGACGCTGACCTATGGCTTCGGCGTCGCTTTGGCGGGCTTTGCAGGGGTGCTGGCGGCCCCGATCATCCAGGTGCAGCCCCTCATGGGCCAGAACCTGATTATCGTCGTGTTCGCCGTTGTAGTGATCGGTGGCATGGGGTCGATCATGGGGTCGATCCTCACCGGCCTGGGGCTGGGCGTGATCGAAGGCCTGACCAAGGTGTTCTACCCGGAATTTTCGTCCACCGTGGTGTTCCTGGTGATGGTGGTGGTCTTGCTGCTGCGCCCGGCCGGCCTGTTTGGTAAGGAAAAATAATGAACAAGAATATCGGCTACCTCATCGCCCTCGCCATCGCGCTGGCCGCGCCCTTCGTCGGCTATCCGGTGTTCCTGTCCAAGCTGCTGTGCTTCGCGCTGTTCGCCTGCGCCTTCAATTTGCTGATCGGCTTTACCGGTTTGCTGTCGTTCGGCCACGCGGCGTTCTTCGGCATGTCCGGCTACGTGGCCGGCAACGCGCTGAAACACTGGGGCTGGCCGACCGAGTTGGGCCTGCTGGCCGGGGTCGCGGCCGGCGCCGTGATCGGGCTGGTGATGGGCGCGCTGGCGATCCGCCGCCAGGGCATCTACTTCTCCATGATTACGCTGGCGCTGGCGCAGATGGTGTACTTCGGCGCGCTGCGGGCAGGGGACTTTACCGGCGGCGAGGATGGCTTGCAGGGTGTTCCACGTGGGAAGTTTCTGGGCCTGATCGATCTGGCCAACGACACCACCTTGTACTTCGTGCTGCTGGGTATCTGTGTGCTGGCCTTCGCGCTGATCGTGCGCATCGTGCATTCGCCGTTCGGCCAGGTGCTGAAGGCGATCAAGGAAAACGAGCCGCGCGCCATCTCGCTCGGCTACGACGTCGACCGCTACAAGCTGCTGGCCTTTGTGCTGTCCGCTTCGCTGGCGGCGCTGGCCGGCGCCAGCAAGACGTTGGTGCTGGGTTTCGAAACCTTGACCGATGTCCATTGGACGATGTCCGGTTTGGTTATCCTGATGACGCTGGTCGGCGGCATGGGTACGCTGGCCGGTCCGATGCTCGGTGCGATCATTATTATCGCGCTGGAAAACAAACTCGGCGACTGGGGCACGCTGCTGGCCGAGGTCACCGGCATCGGCTGGTTTAACACCATAGGCGAAGCGGTCAACATGGTTGTCGGCCTGATCTTCATTATTTGTGTGCTGTTGTTCCGGCGCGGGATCATCGGCGAGGCGATCGCCTGGTTCGGCCACAACGGCAAGAAATCCGCGTGAGGACACTATGCAAATCAAAACTTTGGTGCTGGCTTTGGCCAGCCTCTCAGCCACCGCCTGCGGCTCGAACGAACATGAGGAGCCGGAAGACCTGAACCTCAAGCCGGGCTATCTCGGCGACATCAGCAGCAAAACCTACGACGGCGTCAGCGACGACCTGCTGACCGCCGGCCTGGGCAAGACCGGACTGGCGGCCGCTGCTCCGGCCTATGCCGACCCGGCCAATCCCACCGCCGCCGAACTGCGGCGCAACGCCCTCCACGGCAACTACCGCGCAGTGCTCGACATCGCCGCCAACAGCGGCTACGGCACGCTGTACGGGCCCAACGTCGACGCCCGGGGCGTGGCAGGGGCGGGCGAGGGCAAGATCGCCGGCACCGAATACGTGGCCTACGCCGACGACGGCAGCGGCAACCAGAACGTGACCCTGCTGGTGCAAGTGCCTGCCGGATTCGATCCCAAGTATCCCTGCATCGTTACCGGCACCTCCAGCGGTTCGCGCGGCATTTACGGCGCCATCGGCAGCGCCGGCGAGTGGGGTTTGAAAAACAACTGCGCCGTCGCGTACAGCGACAAGGGTAGCGGCACCGGGCTCTACACATTTGACGACGATAGCGTGAACCTGCAGAACGGCGTGCGCGCCACGCGCACAGCGGCGGGCAAGAACAGCATCTTCACGCCGGTTCTGAGCGACGCCGAGCGTGCGGCCTTTGCCGCCGCATATCCTGGCCGCATCGCATTCAAGCACGCGCATTCGCAGCAGAACCCGGAAAAGGATTGGGGCAAGACCACCTTGCAGGCGGTGGAGTTCGCGTTCTACGTGCTGAACGAAAAGTATGGCGTGCTGGCCAGGGATAACAAAAACCACGTGGTGGCGCTGACGCCGAAAAATACGGTCACCATCGCCTCCAGCATCTCCAACGGTGCCGGTTCAGCCTTGCTGGCGGCGGAGCAGGACACCAAGGGCCTGATCTCCGGCGTGGCCGCCACCGAACCGCAAATCCAGCCCAAGAGCGGCGGCTACACGGTGCGGCAGGGCTTGGCGGCGGTGAGCGGGCAGGGCAAGTCGCTGTTCGACTACTCGACCTATGCTGCGCTGTACCAGCCATGCATTGCCGCGACGGCAGGTGCGCCTGGCCGCTGCACGGCGCTGGTCGCCAAGGGCCTGCTATCCGGCGGCGACCTGACGGCGCAACAGAACGACGCCAAGGCCCGGCTCAGGGCTTACGGCTGGCTGGCGGACTCGGACGTTCTGCAAGCCGCGCACGCGGGCACCAATGTGCTGGTGGCCGCGACCTACGCCTACGCCTATGGCAAGTTCGCCGTGACGGACAAGGTCTGCGGCCTGAGTTTCGCACCGACCGACGCGACCGCCGCACCGGTGCCGTTCACGGCCGCGCAAAAGGCCAGCAGCTTCGCAACGCAAAACGGAATTCTCGGCAGCGTGGTCTACGAGGATTCGGTGGGAGGCGCCAAGGCGTACGTCGCCGGCGTATCGCCCAGCTCGCAGCTAGCGGACCAATCGCTGGACGCCTTCCTGTGCCTGCGTTCGCTGGCGACGGGTGTGGATGCGGTGAGTGGCGCGGCGCTGACGGGGGCGCTGGCAGCACAAAGCGCGCGGGTCAAAGCGGGCGTCGCGGAGGTGGCGGCGACAGGCAATCTGCGCGGCAAACCGGCCATCATCGTGCACGGCCGCAGCGATACTTTAATCCCGGTGAATTTCGCCTCGCGCGCATATGTGGGGTTGAATGCGACAGTGGAGGGCGGCGCAAGCAAGCTGCGCTATATCGAAGTGACCAACGCCAATCACTTCGACTCGTTCAGCAACGCCTTGCCGGCCAACATCGTGCCCTTGCATGTGTACCTGTTCCGCGCCTTGGATGTGATGCTGGCCAATCTGCGCAGCACCGCCACACCGCTACCGCCGTCGCAAGTGGTGCGAACCATCACGCGCGCCGACAACACCAGCCCTATCACCATCGCCAACGTTCCGACCTTTGTGAGCAACCCCACGTCCCCCAACACCATTGCTGTGAGCGGGACAACGATAACAGTGCCTGATTGAGCGGCGCAGCGGAACCCGGCAAATCGGGGTCCCTTAGGGTCAGACCCCTGCTGAGCGCCGTGCCGGGTAATAATCAAAACGCGGCAGCGTAGATAGCGCGCGCATCCCCCCGGGTCACGAGGCGGGGGTTATTGCCGAGTAAGCGGGTCTGTCGCATGGCATCATCAGCCAAGCGATCCAGATCCGCCTCCGTGATCCCGACCTGCTGCAGCGTCCGCTCTATCCCTGTCAGCGTAGCAATTTGCTGCATCGCAACAGCCAACGCCTCCGCCCTCGCCTCGACGCTGCCGGTAGCCGCCGGCACCACGATTTCCGCCAACTCCGCATACATCGCCGCCGCCTCGGGTGCATTAAAACGCAGCACATGCGGCAACACCAGTGAGTTCGACAGCCCATGTGGCACGTGAAAAATCCCACCGATCGGATAAGCCAGCGCATGCACGGCCGCCACCGGCGCATTGGAAAAAGCCTGGCCAGCCAGCATCGCCCCCAACAGCATGGCCTGCCGCGCCGCCAGATTCCGTCCATTCTCGCAAGCCGCGATCAGGTTGCCCGACAGCAGACCAAGCGCCTTGCGCGCAAACATATCCGACAACGGGTTCTTCTTATGCTTGCTGGTATAGGCCTCGATCGCGTGCACCATCGCATCGATGCCGGTAGCGGCCGTCACTTGCGGCGGCAGTCCCAGGGTCAGTTCCGCGTCGAGCAATGCAAGATCGGCATAGAGTTGCGGCGCCACGACGCCCATCTTGCTGGTCTCGCCGGTGGTGACGATGGCGATATTGGTGACCTCCGAACCGGTGCCGGCGGTGGTCGGGATCTGCACCAAGGGCAGCCGAGTACCTCTCACATTGCCGATGCCATAGATGGTGCTGAGTGGCTGGTCGCTGGCGGCCAGCACCGCAATCAGCTTGGCGACATCCATGGAACTGCCGCCTCCCAGCCCGATGACGATGTCGGTGCCAAATGCCCGCGCAGCCTCGACAGCCTCCAGCACCACCACTTCAGGCGGATCGGCCACCACGCGCGAATAGATCTCCACCGCCAGCCCGGCCGTGCGCAGACTGGCCGCCGGCGCATCCACCAGACCGGTCCGCAGGAAGCCGGGATCGGTGACCAGCAGGGCCCGTCTGGTATGGGGAAAACGCCGCGCGATGTGTGGTCCCAGCCGTGCAGCGGCCCCCAATTCGGAGACGATATGGGCCACGGTGCTGAAGTCAAAATCGGTCATGACGGCGTCCGTTCAATCGAGAATTGAAGCACCTAGCTTACCCCAAGCCATGCTGGATCGGCATCGGTCCGCACACATTTCTTCCGTACAATAGAGCCTTTGCAAGTTGAGGAAGAGGGCGTCATGGTGGATTTCTGGATACTCGGTTTGGCGGCGTTCTCCGCAGGATTGATCGATGCGGTGGTGGGCGGAGGAGGGCTGATCCAACTGCCGACCATGTTCACGGTCTTCCCCAATATGGCGCCGGCCACACTGATCGGCACCAACAAGCTGGCCAGTATCTTCGGCACCAGTGTGGCGGCGGTGAGCTACGCCCGCCGCGTTGCCATCGCCTGGTCGGTGGCGACGCCCGCCGCGCTAGCGGCGCTGGTGTTCGCCTTCCTTGGCGCTTACACCGTGACCAAGGTATCGGCCGACTTCATGCGCCTGGCGCTGCCGGTAGTGTTGCTGGCGGTGGCCATCTACACCTTCGCCAAGAAGGACTTCGGCAGCGTGCATGCGCCCATCCACACCGGCACCAAGGAACAGTCGCTGGCGCTGGTGGTCGGCGCCGCCATCGGTTTCTATGACGGCTTCTTCGGCCCTGGCACCGGCAGCTTCCTGGTGTTCCTGTTCGTGCGGGTGTTCGGCTTCGACTTCCTCGGTGCCTCGGCTGTGGCCAAGATCGTCAACGTGGCCTGCAACTTCGCGGCGCTGGTCTGGTTCGGCTACAGCGGCCATTTGATCTGGCAGCTGGGCCTGATGATGGCGGTGTGCCAAATCGCCGGTTCCTTGATCGGCTCGCGCCTGGCGATGAAGCACGGTAGCGGTTTCGTGCGCATCCTGTTCCTGTTCGTGGTGTCTGTGTTGATCGTCAAGACTGGCTACGATGCATGGTTGCGTTGGTGATATTGTTTCACGTGGAACATTCAGAAAGGGGCACTTCGGTGTCCCTTTTTCATTGTTTCACGTGGAACATCCCTAACTATATTTTTGCCTAAAAAAGTCGCAGCATCAAAAAGACTCTATAATTTGACCTTGATCCCTTCGCTTTAAAGCATTCCACCATGTTATTTCCTACTAAATTCGACGTCATCGTTGTCGGCGGTGGTCACGCCGGTACCGAGGCCGCCCTGGCTTCCGCCCGCATGGGCCAGAAGACGCTGCTGCTCACCCACAACATTGAGACGCTGGGCCAGATGTCGTGCAATCCCTCCATCGGCGGTATCGGCAAAGGCCATCTGGTCAAGGAAGTCGATGCGCTGGGCGGCGCCATGGCCATCGCCACCGATGAGTCGGGCATCCAGTTCCGCATCCTGAATTCCTCCAAGGGCCCTGCCGTGCGCGCGACCCGCGCCCAAGCCGACCGCATCCTGTACAAGGCGGCGATCCGTTCGCGCCTGGAAAACCAAGCCAATCTATGGCTATTCCAGCAGGCCGTCGACGATCTGATGGTGGAGGGCGAGCGCGTAGTTGGTGCCGTCACCCAGATCGGCCTGAAGTTCCTGGCGCCAGCCGTGGTGCTGACCGCCGGTACCTTCCTCGATGGGAAGATCCACGTCGGCCTGAACAACTACTCGGGCGGCCGCGCAGGCGATCCGCCAGCGCTGTCGCTGTCCGCGCGCCTGAAGGAACTGAAGCTGCCGCAAGGCCGCCTGAAGACCGGCACGCCGCCGCGCATCGACGGCCGCAGCATCGACTTCTCGCTGATGACCGAGCAGCCGGGCGACCTGGATCCGGTGCCGGTGTTTTCGGTGATGGGCAACGCCTCCATGCATCCGGCCCAGATGCCATGCTGGGTGACCCATACCAATCAGAAAACCCATGACATCATTCGTGGCGGTCTGGACCGCAGCCCGATGTACACCGGCGTGATCGAAGGTGTCGGCCCGCGTTACTGCCCGTCGATTGAAGACAAGATTCACCGCTTCTCGTCCAAGGAATCGCACCAGATTTTCCTGGAGCCGGAAGGCTTGACCACGCACGAATTCTATCCAAACGGTATCTCGACCAGCTTGCCGTTCGACGTGCAAATTGAACTGGTACGCTCGATGAAGGGCATGGAAAACGCCCACATCCTGCGTCCCGGCTACGCCATCGAATACGATTATTTCGACCCGCGCGGCCTGAAAGCCTCGCTGGAAACCAAGGCCATCGGCGGCTTGTTCTTCGCCGGCCAGATCAACGGCACCACGGGTTACGAAGAGGCGGCGGCACAGGGCCTGCTGGCCGGCGTCAACGCCGCGCTGCAAACCCAGGGCCACGAAGCCTGGACACCTGCGCGTTCGGAAGCCTACCTGGGCGTGATGGTGGATGACCTCGTCACGCAAGGCGTGATGGAGCCGTACCGCATGTTCACCAGCCGCGCCGAGTATCGCCTGAGTCTGCGTGAAGACAACGCCGACATGCGCCTGACCGAAGCCGGCCGCAAGCTGGGTGTGGTTGGCGACGTGCAGTGGGAAGCCTTCGAGCGCAAGCGCGAAGCCGTTGCGCGCGAGCTGGAGCGTCTGCGTTCCACGTGGGTGAATCCACGCATTCTGGAAGCGGCTGAATCGGAGCGCGTGATTGGCCAGGCCATCGAGCGCGAGTATTCGCTGGCCGATCTGCTGCGCCGTCCCGGCGTGGCGTACGACAAGTTGATGACGCTGAAAGGGATCGACGGCCGCGAGCTGGCCGGTCCCGGCGAGAGCGATGCGGCGGTGAAAGAACAGCTGGAAATCCAGCTCAAATACTCCGGCTATATCGACCGCCAGACCAAGGAAGTCGAGCGCCATGAACACTACGAAAACCTGAAATTGCCGGAAGGTTTCGGCTACCTGGACATCACCGCCTTGTCGGTGGAAGTGCGCCAGAAACTGCACGCGCAGCGTCCGGAAACGCTGGGCCAGGCATCGCGCATTTCGGGCGTGACGCCGGCGGCGATTTCGCTGCTGCTGGTGCATTTGAAGAAGGCAGGATTCGGTGGATTCGTTCAGAAAGATGAGGCAGCATGAAAGTGTATGACCGTGCTGCAGTAGCGGACGTTTTAAGCAAAGGCATCAAACAGCTGCAATTGGCGCTGAGCGAGACACAGGTGGAACAGCTGCTGGACTACCTGGCTATGCTCAACAAATGGAATTCGGTGTACAACCTGACCTCGGTGCGCGACCCCATGGAAATGGTGAAGCTGCACCTGCTCGACTCACTGACTGCCGTGGCCGCCTTCAAGGACGCGGCCAATGTGCTGGATGTGGGAGCAGGGGGCGGATTGCCGGGCATGGTGCTGGCCATCAGCCGCCCGGACATGAAAGTGTCGATGATCGACACGGTGCACAAGAAGACCGCCTTCCTCAACCAGGTGAAGGCGGAACTGGGCCTGGCTAATGTGACGGTGTACACCAAGAAGGTGCAGGAGCTGGAAGTGAAGACCAAGTTCGACGTCATCACCTCCCGGGCATTCGCGGATCTGTCGGACTTCGTCAACTGGTCCGGGCATCTGCTGCAAGAGGGCGGTCAATTCATCGCCTTGAAAGGCACGGCGCCGGCAGAAGAGCGAGAGCGACTGCCAGCACCATGGAAAGTGCAGGAATTGCAGCCTTTGGCGGTGCCCGGGCTGGATGCGGAACGCCATCTGGTTTTCATCAAAGCTGAAGCTAACGCCGAAACAGAGTAAACAGTTTATACGGTATAAATGGTTTATATCATATAAATAGTATAAATCGTTTATATCGTTTATACCGTATAAATCAAAAGCAACAATACACATAAGAAATACATGGCGAAAATTTTTTGCGTAGCAAATCAAAAAGGCGGCGTAGGCAAGACCACCACGACGGTCAACCTCGCAGCCGGTTTGGCGAAACTGGACCAGCGCGTATTGCTGGTCGACCTGGACCCGCAGGGCAACGCCACGATGGGCGCGGGCATCAACAAGGCAGGTCTGCCTGCATCGACCTATGAAGTGCTGCTCGGCAGTTCCGACGTGGCCACCGCGCGCCAGCGCTCCGAGCCGGGCCACTTCGACGTGCTGCCATCGAACCGCGAGCTGGCCGGCGCCGAAGTCGAGATGGTGGAGCTGGACAACCGCGAGCGCCGCCTGAAGGATGCGTTGGCGGCTGTGGATAAAGACTACGATTTCATTCTGATCGACTGCCCACCGGCGCTGTCGATGCTGACGCTGAACGGCCTGTGCGCCGCGCATGGCGTGATCATCCCGATGCAGTGCGAGTACTACGCGCTGGAAGGGCTGTCCGACCTGGTCAACACCATCAAGAAGGTGCACGCCAACCTGAACCCGGACCTGAAGATCATCGGCTTGCTGCGCGTGATGTTCGATCCGCGCATGACCTTGTCGCAACAGGTGTCGGCACAGCTGGAACAGCACTTCGGCGACAAAGTCTTCAAGACCATCATCCCGCGCAATGTGCGTCTGGCCGAAGCGCCGTCGTATGGCGTGCCGGGCGTGACCTTCGATCCGACCTCCAAGGGAGCCCAGGCGTACATCGCCTTCGGCGCCGAGATGGTCAAGCGCATCAAGAAAATGTAAGGCAATCACATGGCAACCAAAAAACTCAAAGGCCTGGGTCGCGGCCTGGAAGCGCTGCTCGGCGGCGACGGCGACATCACCACCCCGGACGCCAACACGCCGTCCGAACTGAACGTCACCCAAATGCAGGCCGGTAAATACCAGCCGCGTACCCGCATGGACGAGGGCGGTCTGCAGGAGCTGGCTGCATCGATCAAGAGCCAGGGCATCATGCAACCGATCCTGGTGCGCCCGGTCGGCAAGGACAAATACGAGATCATCGCCGGCGAGCGCCGTTTCCGCGCCGCGCAACTGGCCGGGCTGGAAGTGCTCCCGGTTTTGGTGCGCGATGTAGACGACCAGGCTGCCGCCGCGATGGCGCTGATCGAAAACATGCAGCGCGAGGATCTCAATCCGCTGGAAGAGGCACAGGGCATCCACCGCCTGATCACCGACTTCAGCTTCACGCATGAACAGGCGGCCACGGCCGTTGGCCGTTCGCGCAGCGCCGTCTCCAACCTGCTGCGCCTGATGAATCTGGCCAGCCCGGTGCAAACCATGCTGATGGCCGGCGATATCGACATGGGCCACGCCCGCGCGCTGTTGGCGGTCGACGCCGCCACCCAGATCAACCTCGCCAATATGGTGGTTGCCAAAAGGTTATCGGTACGTGAAACCGAGAAGCTGGTCAGCAAAACCGTGGAGGAACTGAAGTCGGCGCCGAAGGAAGCGCGGGCCAAGGAAAAGTCCGGCGACATCACGCGCCTGGAAGAAGAGCTGTCCGACAAACTGGCCACGCCGGTGGTGTTCAAGATGGGCACCAAAGGACGCGGTCAAATGATCATCGACTTCGCCGACCTCGACATCCTCGACGGCGTCCTGGCCCGCCTGCGCGCCTGAATTTCCACCAAAATTCGGGGTCAGCTCTGACATTCGGACACGAGCCCAGCCGTAGTGCTCATTACGGCTGGGCTCGTGTCCGAATGTCAGAGCTGACCCCGAATCGGGAAAACGTCTAACTGATTCCAACTTGGTGCAACGACAGCGGAAATGTTTCTAAAAGCGTCTCATTCGTGCACCAAATGCTCTGCTGCGGTGCAGCATGTTTGACGTGATACATGAAAGACACATATAATCACGCGTCTTTTGGTTTTAATCGGTTTTTAAGGAGCTCGGCAATGACTAGTTCGACGAGCATTTCGAAGCCGGTGTTTCGTGTCGTCGCCCTCCAGTTCGCCATTGCGACTGGGTTCGCCTTGCTCGCCTGGAACCTCGGCGGAGTAAACAAAGCTTGGTCGGCCGCCTATGGCGGAGCAATCGCAGTCATCGGGAGCCTGATGTACGCGATGATTGTTGCGGGCGGAACAAATGACGCCAAACAAGCGTTTCGCGCCCATGTGCGCGCCGAAGTGACAAAAATATTTATCACGGTAGTGCTGTTTGTCGTGGCACTAGCGTTGTTTCAGTCGGCCTCATGGTTATGGCTGATCTTGGGTTTCGCGGTGGCAACCTTGGCGTACTGGTTTTCACTGCTCGCAATTTAATCACCAAAATCTTATACTTTTATGACCACTGAAAACGTCGGGCACGAAGCGCCCACCAATATCGAGTACATTCAGCACCACTTAAGCCACCTGAAATCGGCCGACGGCACCTTTAACCTGGACACGTTCTGGGTTTCGGCCATTCTGGGCCTGGTTTTCCTCGGCGTGTTCTATATGGCGTCGCGCCGCGCCACCGCCGGCGTGCCGGGCAAGCTGCAAAACTTCGTCGAAGCCGTGATGGAACTGGTCAACGAAGTGGTCAATTCGGCTTTCCACGCCAAGAGCAAGGTCATCGCACCGCTGGCGATCACGATTTTCTGCTGGGTCTGGCTGATGAATGCCATGGATTTCCTGCCGGTCGACCTGCTGCCTAAGCTGCTCGGCTATGTCGGCGTCCACAAGCTGCGCGTCGTGCCGACCGCCGACGTCAACCACACTTTCGGCATGTCGTTCGGCGTCATGCTGTGCATTATTGGTTTCTCGATCAAAGCCAAAGGGATGGGCGGCTGGGGTAAAGAGCTGTTGACCGCGCCGTTCCACGCGCATGGTTTCATGGCCATCATCCTGGCGCCGATCAACCTGGCGTTCCAATTGATCGAGTTGCTGGCTAAGCCACTGTCGCTGTCGCTGCGTTTGTTCGGCAATATGTACGCCGGCGAACTGCTGTTCATTCTGATCGCTCTGTTGCCATGGTGGGCGCAGTGGCTGCTGGGTGGTCCTTGGGTTATCTTCCACATCCTGGTGGTGACCCTGCAAGCGTTTGTGTTTATGGCGTTGACGGTTGTGTATCTGGCCATTGCGGTTGAGAAGCACTAAGCAACTTTCGTTTTAACTTTTTAGTATCTGTAGTCTTTTTTAAATCTTAGGAGAAATTTCAATGCAAGCTCTGATCGCACAAGTACAAAGCATGACCGTTCTGGCAGCCGCTATCATCATCGGCCTGGCCGCTATCGGCACCGCTCTGGGTTTCGCCATTTTGGGCGGTAAATTCCTGGAAGCGTCGGCACGTCAACCAGAACTGATGCCACAACTGCAAACCAAGCTGTTCGTTATCGCTGGTCTGCTGGATGCGATCTCGATGATCGGCGTTGGTGTTGCTCTGCTGTACACCTTCAGCAACCCATTCCTGGCTGCTGTTCTGGCCGCTGCTCAGTAATCTGCTCCACCCTAGGAGAAACTTTTAGTTAGGAGCAAAGGTATGGACATCAATATGTCTCTCATCGGTCAGATGATCACCTTCGCGGTGTTGGTCTGGGTCTCGATGAAGTTCGTATTTCCATCGCTGAATGCAGCGTTGGATGAGCGTGCCAAGCGTATCGCTGACGGTCTGGCTGCGGCCGACCAGGGCCAGCAAGCCATGGTCGTCGCTGAAAAGCGCGCCACGGAAGCACTGGCCGGTGCACGCGAAGAAGCTTCGCAACGTGTTGCCGACGCTGAAAAGCGCGCGCAGCTGGTCGCGGAAGAAATCAAAGCGAATGCACAAGCTGAAGCGGACCGCATCATTGCGCAAGCCAAGGCCGAAGCCGAGCAGCAACTGGCCAAGGCGCGCGAAGCGCTGCGCGCTCAGGTGGCTGACCTCGCTGTGAAGGGCGCCGAGCAAATCCTCAAGCGCGAAGTCAACGCCTCGGCCCACGCCGAACTGTTGTCGCGCCTGGCTGTCGAGCTGTAATCATGGCAGAAAACGCAACCGTCGCCCGTCCCTACGCGGAAGCTTTGTTCCGCGTAGCCCAAGCAGGTAAGGAATCGTTCAACCTCGCGGCGTGGTCCGAACTGGTGGCCGAACTGGCCCAGATCGGTGCCCACCCCGAGGTGCAAGCATTTGCCCGCAACCCGAAAGCGTCGGACAGCGATATCGTCTCCGCCTTCAAGGCGCTGGTGAAATCCCCGGTCAACCAGGAAGTGGAAAACTTCCTGGCGATGCTGGTGGAAAACGGCCGTATCAGTCTGCTGCCGGAAATCGGCGCGCAATTCCTGGCGTTGAAAAACGCTGCGGAAGGCGCCGCAGACGCGGTCATCACCAGCGCATTCGACCTGGACGCTGCGCAAGTGAGCACCCTGATCGCCACGCTGGAAAAGAAATTCAGCCGCAAGCTGAACCCGGTAGTGACCGTGGACCCAGCCCTGATCGGTGGCGTGCGCGTAGTGGTCGGCGACGAAGTGCTGGACACTTCGGTGCGCGCCAAGCTGCAGCAAATGCGTGTTGCACTGGTCGCCTGAGTTCAAGCTCGGCGACCGGCTTAGAACAGATTCTTCATCTCGCGCAAGCTGAGAGAAACACTTTTAGGAGTTAGTATGCAACTCAACCCATCTGAAATCAGCGAGCTGATCAAGAGCCGTATCGAAGGCCTTGATGGTGGCGCTGAAGTACGTAACCAAGGCACGGTTATTTCCGTCGCCGACGGTATCGTCCGTATCCACGGCCTGTCGGACGTGATGCAGGGCGAGATGCTGGAATTCCCAGGCAACACCTTCGGCCTGGCGATGAATCTGGAGCGCGACTCGGTCGGCGCCGTGATTCTGGGTGCTTACGAGCACATCTCCGAAGGCGACACGGTCAAAACCACCGGTCGCATTCTGGAAGTTCCAGTCGGTCCTGAACTGAAAGGCCGCGTGGTCAATGCGCTGGGCCAGCCGATCGACGGCAAAGGCGCAGTCGATGCCAAGCTGACCTCGCCTATCGAAAAGATCGCTCCAGGCGTTATCGCCCGTGAGTCCGTCTCGCAGCCGATGCAGACCGGTCTGAAATCGATCGACGCGATGGTACCGATCGGCCGTGGCCAGCGCGAGCTGATCATTGGCGACCGTCAAACCGGTAAATCGGCTGTTGCGGTTGATGCGATCATCAACCAAAAAGGCCAGGGCATGACTTGCATCTACGTTGCAATCGGCCAAAAAGCTTCGACCATCAAGAACATCGTGCGCTCGCTGGAAGAGCACGGCGCGCTCGAGTACACCATCGTGGTTGCCGCGTCGGCGTCGGAATCGGCTGCCATGCAGTACATTTCGGCCTACTCCGGTTGCACCATGGGCGAATACTTCCGCGATCGCGGCGAAGACGCCCTGATCGTGTACGATGACTTGTCGAAGCAAGCCGTTGCCTACCGTCAGATTTCTCTGCTGCTGCGCCGCCCACCAGGCCGCGAAGCCTACCCAGGCGACGTGTTCTACCTGCACAGCCGTCTGCTGGAACGTGCAGCCCGCGTGAACGCCGACTACGTGTCCGCCTTCACCAACGGCGCCGTTACCGGCAAGACCGGTTCGCTGACCGCACTGCCGATCATCGAAACCCAGGCTGGCGACGTTTCCGCGTTCGTGCCAACCAACGTGATTTCGATCACCGACGGTCAGATCTTCCTGGAAACCTCGCTGTTCAACTCGGGCATCCGTCCTGCGATCAACGCCGGTATCTCGGTGTCGCGCGTCGGTGGTGCTGCGCAGACCAAGGTCATCAAAAACCTGTCCGGCGGTATCCGAACCGACTTGGCCCAGTACCGTGAACTGGCTGCGTTCGCGCAGTTCGCTTCGGACCTGGACGAATCGACCCGCAAGCAGCTGGACCGTGGTGCCCGCGTGACCGAACTGCTGAAACAGAAACAGTATTCGCCACTGTCGATCTCCCTGATGGCCGCCTCGCTGTTCGCAGTGAACAAGGGCTTCCTGGATGATGTCGAAGTCAAGAAAGTGCTGTCGTTCGAAGCCGGCCTGCATGCGTACCTGAAGACCAAACAAGCTGACCTGCTGTCGAAGATTGAATCGTCGAAGCAACTGGACAAGGATGGCGAAGCTGCGCTGTCCGCCGCCGTTGCCGACTTCAAGAAATCCGGCGCATTTTAAGTGTAGGGGCGATCTTCCGGGATCGCCTTCAGCGCAGAAGGAGTAAGGACTCATGGCAGTAGGCAAAGAGATACGTGGCAAGATCAAAAGCGTAGAAAATACGAAGAAGATCACCAAGGCGATGGAAATGGTCGCCGCATCGAAAATGCGCAAAGCGCAGGATCGCATGCGCGCCGCCCGTCCCTACAGTGAAAAGATTCGTAACATCGCTGCTAATCTGGCGAACGCAAATCCAGAGTATACGCACCCGTTCCTGGCCGATGAAGCCAAGGACGAGGCGAAAGCCGTAGGTTTCATCGTTGTCACGACCGACAAGGGTCTGTGCGGCGGTATGAACACCAACGTGCTGCGTCTGGTGACGAACAAAACGCGTGAGCTGGACGCCGCTGGCAACAAGATTGCTGCAGTGGCGATTGGTAATAAAGGTTTGGGTTTCCTGAATCGCGTCGGCGTGCCGGTGGTTGCGCAAGTAACCCAGATCGGCGACACCCCGCACCTGGAAAAACTGATCGGCCCCGTCAAAGTGATGCTGGAAAAGTTCCAGAATGGCGAAGTCGATGCGGTTTACCTGTGCTACACCAAGTTCATCAACACGATGAAACAGGAACCGGTAGTGGAGCAATTGCTGCCGCTGCCGGCTGCGAAGAAACAGGCTGATGCAGGTAATCACAACTGGGATTACATCTACGAGCCAGACGCGGCAACTGTCATCGATGAACTGCTGGAGCGCTATGTAGAAGCGCTGGTGTACCAGTCGGTGGCGGAAAACCTGGCGTCCGAGCAATCGGCGCGGATGGTGGCGATGAAGGCGGCAAGCGACAACGCAGGTAGTGTGATCGGCGAACTGAAGCTGATCTACAACAAGACCCGCCAAGCCGCGATTACCAAAGAACTCTCCGAAATCGTCGCCGGTGCGGCAGCGGTTTAAACGAATTTAACTATATTTGAAGGAACGAACATGGCTGATGGCAAAATCGTTCAGTGTATCGGCGCGGTGGTTGACGTTGAGTTTCCACGCAACGCAATGCCTAAGGTATTTGATGCCTTGAAGATGGAAGGCTCCGAGCTGACGCTGGAAGTACAACAACAACTGGGTGACGGCATTGTGCGTACCATTGCACTGGGTTCGTCGGACGGCCTGCGTCGCGGCATGATGATCCAGAACACCGGCAAGCCGATCATGGTGCCAGTCGGTAAAGCGACCCTGGGTCGCATCATGGACGTGCTGGGCAACCCGATCGACGAATGCGGCCCGGTCGCTCACGACCAGATCGCTTCGATCCACCGCGCTCCTCCTGCCTACGACGAGCTGTCGCCATCGCAGGACCTGCTGGAAACCGGTATCAAGGTGATTGACCTGGTGTGCCCGTTCGCCAAAGGCGGTAAAGTCGGTCTGTTCGGCGGTGCAGGTGTAGGCAAGACCGTGAACATGATGGAACTGATCAACAACATCGCTAAAGCACACTCGGGTCTGTCCGTGTTTGCCGGTGTGGGCGAGCGTACCCGCGAAGGTAACGACTTCTACCACGAAATGGCCGACGCCAAAGTCGTGGATCTGGAAAACCCGGAGAACTCCAAAGTCGCGATGGTCTACGGTCAGATGAATGAACCACCAGGCAACCGTCTGCGCGTTGCGCTGACCGGTCTGACCATGGCGGAAGCGTTCCGTGACGAAGGCAAAGACGTTCTGTTCTTCGTGGACAATATCTACCGCTTCACCCTGGCCGGTACCGAAGTTTCCGCACTGCTGGGCCGTATGCCTTCCGCAGTGGGTTACCAGCCTACGCTGGCCGAAGAAATGGGCCGTCTGCAAGAGCGCATCACCTCGACCAAAACCGGTTCGATCACCTCGATCCAGGCCGTCTACGTTCCAGCGGATGACTTGACCGACCCGTCGCCAGCGACCACCTTCGGTCACCTGGATTCGACCGTGGTGCTGTCGCGTGACATCGCCTCGCTGGGTATCTACCCTGCGGTGGACCCACTGGATTCGACCTCGCGTCAGCTGGATCCGCTGGTCGTTGGTCAAGAGCACTACGACACCGCGCGCGCTGTGCAGGGCACCCTGCAGCGCTACAAGGAACTGCGTGACATTATCGCGATTCTGGGTATGGACGAACTGGCGCCGGAAGACAAACTGCTGGTGGCTCGCGCCCGTAAGATGCAGCGTTTCCTGTCGCAGCCGTTCCACGTTGCTGAAGTATTCACCGGCGCGCCTGGTAAATACGTTTCGCTGAAAGACACGATCAAAGGCTTCAAGATGATCGCGTCGGGCGAGCTCGATCACCTGCCGGAACAAGCGTTCTACATGGTGGGCACGATCGAAGAAGCCATCGAAAAAGCCAAGAAGCTCAACTAATTGTTTGAGTTGTTCGGCCCTGCTGTAAGGCGGGGCCGTTCTACCCGATAGGACACACATGGCAAACACTATTCACGTTGACGTGGTCTCGGCAGAGGAGTTGATCTACTCTGGCGAAGCCGAATTCGTCGCGTTGCCGGGTGAGCAGGGCGAGCTGGGTATCTACCCGAAGCACACGCCTTTGATCACCCGCATCCGTCCGGGCGCGGTGCGCATCAAGGTTCCAGGCCAGGCTGAAGAAGAATTCGTCTTCGTCGCCGGCGGCCTGCTGGAAGTGCAGCCTGGCGCGGTGACGGTGCTGGCAGATACCGCGATTCGCGGTGCGGATCTGGACGAGGCCAAAGCGGCCGCTGCCAAGAAACGTGCCGAAGAAGCGCTGGCCAACAACACCGCCGGCATCGACTACGCGAAAGCACAAGCGGAACTGGCAGCGGCCATCGGTCAGCTGGCAGCCATCGCCAAACTGCGCGCGAAGCACTAAGCAACGCAACAGCAGCACCCGCAAAAAAGGCAGCCTCGGCTGCCTTTTTTTATGGTTCATCGCGCTTAGCGGGGGAAGACGGGCTTGACGTTGCTTGTCGCATTAAAAGCACGCGGCACCAGTCAAACCCGCACACCGCTGCGGCCAGGGTCAGACCCTGCGGGTCTTACCCTTTCGTTCGGGGTGCTATTAAGGACGACTGTCGAGTCGCCAACGAGTACTCATCGTAAGCACCCAGGGAAGTACAACTGCATTGCTCACAGGCCCGTCGTGAAACGTGGCCGCTCGCCGGAGCTTTGACAGCCCATGGCTTCCGGACGACGTTCGCTGGCCTTTTGTTTCGAGCGGGCGGTGGCCGCGCGTTGCATCACTTTCCACTTCGCCACTTGTTGGCCGTCATGGACGGTCAGCCATTCGCGCTGGATTTCAGTGATGGGTACCAGGCGCGCTTCAGGCGGTGCGTCGTGCAGAAGGTGTAACTGGCTGGTGATGGTGTTGGTTAAGCCGATAAGGCGTAGCGATTCAACATCGATGTCGATCATGGTGTGCATATCCTAAACTACGTGGCCCAGCCCGGCGTGAAGATATTTTGCTGCCTGTTTTAGTTCTGCAAAAAGATCGCGTTTCGCCTCGAACGCTTCCAATTCCTCATCGCTTAAAGGTAAAGATTTTTTCGTAGTCACGACGAAGCTCCTTCAATTGAGCAGCGTGCTGGTTGCCTGTGACTGCCCTGGCATAAATCGCCAGAAGATCAATTTCTTGTTCCGCGTTGCGTGTGAAATAGATTACCCTGACGCCGCTCGATTTGTCGATACCTGGCCGAACCCAGCTAATTTTGCGTATCCCGCCGGATTGCGGGACGATGTCCCCAGCTCGTGGATTGTTTCCCATACATTCGAGAAAAGCATCGTGCATCACGTGCACCACGCCTTCCGGTAGCGACCACGCCACCAGCCAGAAGTGCTCGATGAACGGCGCGAGGTCGGCGTCGGGCCGGTAGCGCTCCAGGCGGAATTTCTTTTCGCCGGCCACCGGATTGACCACACCACGGGTAGGACGAGGTACACTTTGCAGCGTTGTCATGATGTATACGCGTTTTTACAAGACCGCCATCTTAGCAAGAGTTATCGTGAGTTTTTCATCCCCCGACAGGAGAAACGCATGAACCAGCAACTGACCTTGTACTACTGCCCCCACTCGCGCGCGACCGGCGTGCTGACGCTGCTCGAAGAACTGCACGCGCCCTACGAGCTGCACGTGCTGAACATGAAAAAAGGCGAGACCCGCGCATCCGAATATCTGGCGATCAACCCGATGGGCAAGGTGCCCGCCATCCGTCATGGCGACGCCGTGGTGACCGAGCAAGTGGCCATCTACCTGTACCTGGCCGACCTGTTCCCGGAAGCCAAGCTGGCCCCCGCGCTGGGCGACCCGCTGCGCGGCCCTTACCTGCGCTGGATGGCCTTCTACGGCAGCTGCTTCGAACCGGCCATCGTCGACCAGTGGATGAAGAACAAGCCGGCCGACAAAACCGCCTGCCACTACGGCGACTTCGACACCATGTTCAGCACGCTGGTGGAACAGTTGTCCAAAGGCCCCTACCTGCTGGGCGAACAATTCAGCGCGCTGGATGTGCTGTGGGGAACGGCCTTCGGCTGGATGCTGATGTTCGGCATCATCCCCAAGCTGCCCATCATCGAACAGTATGTGGAGCGCTTCAACAGCCGTCCGGCCACCGTTGCCGCGCACGAAAAAGAAAACGCGCTGGCAGCGGAACAAGCCGCCGCGTGATGGATCAGCGTTTTTCTTCCATCACCGCCAGCAGATGACTGTCCGGGTCGCGGAAGAAGCCCATCCATAGTTCGTGGTCGGGCATCTTGGCGACCAGGTGCGGTTCGCGTTCAAACTTGACGCCCTTGGCTTGCAGGTCGGCGGCCACGGCCTCAATCTGTTCGACCTTGAAGTAGTGGCAGACGCCGGTGCCGGCGTCGATCTTGTCTTTGCCGCCTTCCAGCATCAGCCGCACGCCGCCGCAGTCGAAAAACACCAGGTCGCCGAAGCGGAACAGCTTGGGCAAGCCTAGTGCTTCGCCGTAAAACTGTTCCGCGCGGTCTGCGCTGGTGACGGGAAGTGCGATCTGCCCCACGGTGGACAATCCCATGATGGCTCCTTATGGCGGCCCGCGCCGCGCGGTGTGAATATGCGTTGTCTGAGGCTGTAAAGCGCTTTCGATGAGAGCGAGCGCTAACTCCGGTTGCGCTTTGCCGCACATAAAGATGTCGGCGGCGGCGAAGCCGCATTCCGGCCAGGTGTGGATGGTGATGTGGGATTCGGCCAGCAGCACTACGCCGGTCACGCCCTGGCCTTCGCCGAAGGCGTGGAAGTGGCTGAACAGGACGCGCGCCTCGGCCGCTTCGGCGGCGCTGCGCAATAGCGCTTCCAGCGCGCCGCAATCGCACAATTTTTCGGCGGCAATGCCGCTCAGGTCGGCCAGCACGTGAGTGCCGGAAGGCGCGTGCACCGCGACCGACGTCGCGCAAAGGACCGGAATGGCTTCGCGCTTCATTTGTGACCGCCGCCGCCGGAACCGCCGCCCCAGCTGCCACCGCCGCCGCCCGTGTGCGAACTCCAGGTGCTGCCGCGATAGCCGCTACCGCCGCCGCCGCCAGCACCCATGCGCAGCCAACTGCTGCCTGAGGTCAGCAGCGTGACGATGATCGCGTAGATGAAATATTTACTCATGCTTTGTCATTGTTATCGAGAAAGATGGCCGGCAGGTAGATGGCCAGCGCGCCGACCGCGCTCAGGAACCAGGTCTCGGAAAAATTGGACAGCAAGGGAATCGCGTTCACCGCCAGCATGAACCAGATGATGTACTTGGCGGTGTTGCGGTAGCGGTTGTTGGCGAACGGCTTGGACTTCGACGGCGACTTCAGCCGGCCCTTGAAGGCCGCGCCAAACCACAGCGCCAGCTGGTCGGCCGACACCGGCGACGAGCGCGACCACGTCATTTCATGTTCGCTGGTCTCAGCCGCCAGCCGCAGCTGACCGGCCTGGAATTCCTCGACCTGGGTGCGGTCGCCGACGGCAACGCGCCAGTTGAAGGCGCCCACCGCGTAGGTGACCACCGAACCGTAATCGTACAGGCGGGAAAACTGGACTTTATCCACAAGCGCCGTCGGCGCGCCCGGTCGGTAGGTGAGCGGCCATTCGGCCAATACGTTGGCGCCGGACCAGCCTTCGTCGGTCTCCACCAGCCACGAGAAGCCCGAGCGCGGGCCGTACATCAGGTATTCGTTCCACTGCGTGCCTTCATCGTCGGCGCGGCGCATCATGCCGATGATGGTGAATTCCTGGTTGTTGATCCTGGCCGTGGCGCCCAGTTCCAGCGTCAGCGGCACGGCCGCCACGCGTTCGCCCGCCGCCACCACCTGCGCTTTCGGGCTGGCGGCGTCGATTTGCGTGGCGCACGCCGGGCACACCAGGTTGGCCGTCACGCCCGGCAGGTATTTGATCGGGCTGCCGCACGCCGGACAATCAAGCGCATCGAGCTTGCCGCGATAACGGCCGGCGGCGCGCTGGATGGTGTCGTCGTCGCGCAGCAGCTGGCATTGCAGGCTGTCCAGCGTCACCGCCAGGCCGGTGTAGATGACGGGGCGCGGCGAGTCCGAATAATCGAGCGTGATGAATTCCGCGCCGCGCCGGAAGTCGGCCACCCGCGCCTGATAGCCGTCGCCCACCTTGAACGGCAGCTCGCCCTGGCCGCCGACGCAATCGGCGACGCGGATCTCGGCCGCCAGGTAGGGCGCACCGTTGATCGGGTAAGTCCGTCCCGGCGTCAGTTCTTCAAAGGAGGGCAGTTGCGCCTCGCCCTGGTATTCGGCGGTGATGGTGTACATGCCGGACGAATCGCCCAGCCACGAGGTTTTGCCGTCGTCGAAAAACAAAAACCACTCGTTCCACATGCCGGCCGAATAACGCAGCTGGATGCGGCCCACCACCGTGAACGGCCGTCCGCCCAGCACACCGGAGGTGCCGATCTGGATCGGCGAGTAGTCCTCCAGCACGGACGACATCTTGCCCAGGTCCTTGACCGCGTCCGCATCCTTGAGCACACGGGTGCTGCAATACTCGCAGACAGCCATGACCGAGGCGTGCGAGCGGAATTTGACCTCCGCGCCGCAGCTGGGACAGGAAACGATCTGCACGCGCTTAGCCGATCAGTTTTTTCAGGAGTTCGGCTTTGGCGCTGTCGTAGTCGGCGGCCGAGATCAGGCCCTTGTCGAGCAGGCCCTTGAGTTTTTCCAGGCGCGCTTCGATCGGCTCTTCAGCGGGTGCCGAAGCCGGAGCGGCGGCCTGCGGCGCCAGCGCCGCGCCCATGCTCTGGCCGATCACCTGGCCGACCGACAGGCCGGCGCCCAAACCCGCGCCGATGCCCGCCAGGCCGCCTTCATTGCCCGCCGCCAGCGGAATCGAACTGGCTACCTGGTATTTGGTGAAGCCGGCCATTTTGTCGGCGCTCAGGCCGCCCTTCATGCCGGCCGAGATGCGTTCGTCGAGCGCCGCCTGCAGTTCCTCCGGCAGGCTGACGCTGGCGACGTTGAATTCATCGAGCGCGATGCCGTAGCGGGCAAACGCGGTGGTCAGGTCGCCCTTGACCTGCTGCGCCATCAGGGCCTGGTTGGCCGCCATGTCGAGGAAGGGCACTTGCGAGGCGCCCAGCGAACTGGCCATGGTCGCCATCAGGATGCCGCGCAGCTGGTCTTCCACCTCGTCGCGGGTGTAGGTCTCGCGGGTGCCGCTGATCTCCGTGAAGAAGGCGCGCGCATTGGTTACGCGGTACGAGTACATGCCGAAGGCGCGCACGCGCACCATGTCGAAATCCTTGTCGCGGATGGTGATCGGCTGCGGCGTGCCCCATTTGCGGCCGGTCTGGATACGGGTGCTGAAAAAGTACACGTCCGACTTGAACGGCGAATCAAACAGCTTGTCCCAATTTTTCAGGTTGGTCAGTACCGGCAGGGTTTGCGTGGTCAGCGTGTGGGTGCCGGGGCCGAACACGTCGGCGATCTGGCCCTCGTTGACGAACAGCGCCACCTGCGATTCGCGCACCACCAGTTGACCGCCGTTCTGGATCTCCTGGTCGGCCATCGGATAGCGCCAGGCCAGCACGCCGTCCGTGTCCTCGTTCCATTGCAGTACGTCGATAAACTGCTTCTTGATAAAGCTGCCGATACCCATGATGGTCCTCGCTTGAATTAGGAGATGCAGGCGCCGTTGATCACGCCGATGGAAATGGCGATGGCGGAGAGCAGGCCGCCAAACGCAGTGTTGTTCGCTTCGATCTGGTCTTTCGCCATGTTCAACACACGGGTGGTGATGGCGTAGGCCAGCCCCTGTACCACCATGGCGCCGAAGGCCCAGGCGAAGAATTCGCGGTAATCGGCAGTATGCATCAGCGCCGAACCGATGGTGATGGAAAAACCTATCAGCGCCCCGCCCAGCGATAGCGCCGCCGCCTGATTGCCCTCGCGGATCAGCCTGACCTCGTCGTATGGTGTCATCCAGCTGTAGGCTTTGAAGAACACCGCCAGCAGCACGGCGGCCAATAGCAGGTGAATCAGATAGTTTAGGATGGCGGGCACGGCGCACCTTCAGGTAAAGTGATTACTTGATAATAATGCAAACGAACGTAAATGACCAAAAAGATTCTGATCTTGTCCGTCTTCGTGGTGGCGTCCTGCGGGCTGGCGTATGAGCTGATTGCCGGCGCGCTGTCGAGCTATCTGCTGGGCGATTCGGTGCTGCAGTTCTCCACGATTATCGGATGCTACCTGTTTGCCATGGGCGTGGGCGCGCACTTCTCCAAGTATGTGCGCGACGAGGACGTGCTGGCGCGCTTCGTCGACATCGAACTGGCGGTCGGCCTGGTCGGCGGCCTGTCGGCGGCGCTGCTGTTCCTGACGTTTTCCTGGATGCCGGCGCCGTTCCGCACGCTGTTGTACACCATGGTGTTCCTGATCGGCGCCTTCGTCGGCATGGAGGTGCCGCTGGTGATGCGCGCGCTGAACGAGCGCAAGACGGAATTCAATGAGCTGGTCAGCAAGGTGCTGACCTTCGACTACTTGGGCGCGCTGGCGGTGTCGCTGCTGTTCCCGCTGGTGCTGGCGCCGTATCTGGGGCTGGTGCGCACCGGTTTTCTGTTCGGGATGCTGAATGTCGGCGTCGCCCTGTGGACAATCAAGGTCTTTTCCACAGAGCTGAAAAACGTCGCCGGCCGCATGCTGCGCGCCTGCGCGGTGCTGTGCGTGCTGGTATTCGGCTTCGCCTTCGCCGACAAGCTCACTTACTGGGGCGAACACGGCCTGTTCGGCGATGAAATCGTCTATGCCACCACCACGCCGTACCAGCGACTGGTCATCACGCGCTGGAAGGATGACACGCGCCTGTACATCAACGGCAACCTGCAATTCTCCTCGCGTGACGAATACCGTTATCACGAGGCGCTGGTGCATCCGGTGCTGCAGCCCATGCCGTGGGCGCGGCGCGTGCTGGTGCTGGGCGGCGGCGACGGTCTGGCGCTGCGCGAGATCCTGCGTTATCCGAACATCGAGCACGTCACGCTGGTGGACCTGGACCCGGCCATGACCGGCGCTTTCATGCAGCGCGAAGAACTGGTCAAGCTCAATCACGGCTCGCTCAAGGATAAGCGGGTGCGCGTGGTGAACGCCGACGCCGCCATCTGGCTGCAGCACAACGACGATATGTTCGATGCGGTGATCGTCGATTTCCCCGATCCCTCCAGCTTCGCGCTGGGCAAGCTGTACTCGGTGCCGTTCTACGGCATGGTGCGCAAGCACCTGGCGGCCAACGGCTTGATGGTGGTGCAATCGACGTCGCCGTTCTTCGCACCGCACGCCTACTGGACCATCGACGCCACCTTGCGCGAGGTGGGTTTGAAAACCTATCCGTTCCACGCCTACGTACCGTCGTTCGGCGAGTGGGGCTTCATCCTGGCGACGCCGCAGGCCAACTACACGCCGCCCACCAGCTACCGCCTGCCGATGCGCTACCTGAACGCCGACACCACGCGCGAGATGTTCATTTTCCCGCCCGATATGAAGCCGCTGCCGATGGCGCCTAACCGTCTCAACACCCAGTCGCTCGTGCATGAATTCGAGCAGGACTGGCGCCGGGTGATCCGCTGATGCTGCGCCGCTCATTCCTGGTCTGGGCCGGCGCCTCGGGGCTGGCCGCCGCCGGCAGCGGGCTGGCGTTCCAGCGCTGGCAGGAGATCACACCGAATCTGCACTACGTCGGCCGCGACGAGGGCCACTTCCTGCGCGACCATGCGTCGCGCGGCGCCTTGCCGCCGCCGTCGCAGCTTATCCACACCGACATCGCCATTCTCGGCTCCGGCATCTCGGGACTGACGGCCGCGTGGAAGCTGAAAAAGCTGGGCAAGACCGACGTGCTGATGATCGACGGCCCTCAGCCCTACGGGAATGCCGCCGGCGGCGCCTTCGACGAATACGCGTATCCGACCGGCGGTCACTATCTGCCGCTGCCGTCGCCGGAATCCACGCACGTGCGCGAGATCCTGGCGGACCTCGGCATCATTCAAAAAGATGCGATGGCCGAGAAGCCGTACTACGACGAGCGCTTTATCCTGCACGCGCCGGAAGAGCGCCTGCTGTACAACGGCCATTGGCAGGAAGGCTTCATTCCCACCGAAGGCGTGCCGCAGTGGGAGCTCGATGAGCACAAGCGCTTTTTCGATGAGGTGCACCGGTTGCGCGACATGCATGGCGCGGACGGCCGGCGCGTGTTCGTGTTCCCGACCGTGATGTCGTCGGAAGATCCGCAGTGGCAGGCGCTGGACCGCATCACCCTCAAGCAGTGGATGGACCAGCAAGGCTACAAGTCGCCGACCCTGCACTGGTATCTGAACTACTGCTGCCGCGACGACTACGGCACGCGCTATGACAAGGTGTCGGCATGGGCCGGCCTGCACTACTACTGCAGCCGCTGGGGACAGGCAGCGAATGCCGGCGACGGCGCCTGGCTGACATGGCCGGGCGGCCTGCAGCCGCTGGCCTCCGGCATGGAGCGCGCGGCGGCGATCAAGCGCATGGCGGGAACGGCGCTGTCGCTGAAGAAAACGGCGGACGGCGTCGAGGCACTGTGCTTCAAGCTGGAGAACGGCAAGCCGTCCACCTATCGGGTGCGCGCGCGCAAAGCCATCTGCGCCATGCCGACCTATGTGGCGGCACGGGTGGTGGAGAACATCGCCGCCTACGGTTTCGACCCCGCCAAACACGTGCCGGAATACGCGCCGTGGATGGTGGCGAACTTCCTGCTCAAGCGTTTCCCCGAGGAGCTGCAGGGCGGCGCCTATCCGCAACCGCTGTCCTGGGATAACGTGGTGTACGGCGAGCCGGGGCTGGGCTTCGTGGTCTCCACCCACCAGGATATCCGCGTGCGGCCGCCGGAAAAGACCGTGTTCAGCGCCTACGTGGCGCTGTCGGACCGCAAGGCCAGCAGCGCGCGCGGCTGGATGGCGTCGGCCAAGCCGGAGGAGCTGCTGGCGCTGGCCAGCGCCGACCTGAAGACGGCCTACGGCGCGCAGTTCGCGTCCTGCGTCGAACGGGTCGACATCACGCTGCGCGGCCATGCGATGGCGGTCCCGTGGCCTAACTTCCGCAGCAACGCCGGCATGAAGGCGCTGCGCGAGGTGGACGGTCCCATCCTGTTCGCCCACGCCGACCTGTCGGGCTTCTCGGTCTTCGAGGAGGCCGCGTGGTGGGGCTATCGCGCTGCACAGTTGGCCGCCAGGTGATATCCTGAAGCGATGACACATGACGCCCGCCAGCGCTTCCGCGCCTCCGCTAAACTCAAACTGCGCGAGGAGGAGGCGGACGACGCCACGTTCTCCAGCCGCGCCGCTAATCCCAAGCTCGGTAAGTCGCGCGGTAAAGCGCTTGATCTTGAGCGCACTGCCGCGCTGATCGACCGCATCGCCGCGCTGCAGGACAAGCTGTATGCGCAGCACCAGAAAAAGGTGCTGCTGGTTTTGCAGGGTATGGACACTTCGGGCAAGGACGGCACGGTGCGCGCGCTGTTCAGTCGCATCAGCCCCATGGGCCTGCGCGCGGTGGCCTTCAAGGGCCCGACCGACAACGAACTGGCGCACGACTACCTGTGGCGCGTGCACCAGCATGTGCCGGTGAAGGGCGAGATCGCCATCTTCAACCGCAGTCATTACGAGGATGTGCTGATCACCCGGGTGCAGGGCTGGATCGACGACGACGAGTGCAGGCGCCGCTACTCGCAGATTCGCGATTTCGAGCGCATGCTGGCGGAAACCGGCACGGTGATCGTCAAGGTGTTCCTGCACATCTCCAAGGAGGAGCAGCGCGAGCGCTTGCAGGAGCGGCTGGACGATCCGGACAAGCAGTGGAAGTTCAACCCGGAAGACGTCAAACAGCGCGGGAAATGGGACGACTACCTGCGCGCCTACGAAAAGGCGATCCGCGAGACCAATGTGCCGCACGCGCCGTGGTACGTGGTGCCGGCCAATTCGAAAACCCATCGCAATCTGGTGATCGCCAGCCTGCTGCTGGAAACGCTGGAGGGCATGGAGCTCAACTACCCGCCGCCGCATCCCGACCTGTCCTCCTTCACGGTGGCGTAGCGCCGGTCAGCCGGTCCACCATGCGCTTGACGGCCGCCATCTGGCGGCCTGTTTTTTGGGCGTAGCGCGTATCGTCGTGGGCGAACCAGTCCCAGCACGCATTCGGATTGGTGAAGGTGGCGGCGGTCTGTGGATACAGCAGCAGCAAACGGTTGTTGTCGGCCCAGGCGTTGTAGCCGGCGTGGCGCACGAAGTCGGCGCCGATGCTGTCGGGATTTTGCTGGCAGCCGTGGAATACCACATGCAGCCTGCAGCCCGCTCCCGCATTGACGCCGCAGGCCTGCGGGATGTAGAGGTAGCCGAAATCCGCCAGGCCGTGCCAGCCGGGCAGGGAGATGAATTCCGACTGGTCGAAAGCGATGAAGCGACCGCGCAGCGCGCCGGTGTTGCGCGCGTCCAGGGGGCCGTAGATCCAGCTCAGCAATTCGCCGGCGGCGCCGTAGTTGCAGTAGTTGATGTAGGGCGAGCGCAGCGACTGGCAACTGTTGCCGTAACTGTCGGTGGGCATGGCGTGTTCGGCATTGAGGTTGCGCCGGTAGACGAACGCCACCTCGAACTGCACCGCCATGTAGGCGCCGGAGGACAGGCCGGAGACGCTGACCTGGCCCGCGCGCATCGCCGGCAACGACGCCACCTGCGCCTGGACCGCGCCGGCCAGCAACATTAACAGCCAGAAAATACGCATAGCACCTCCTGCGTCCCACTGGTATGACGATAGGACGCTTTTGTGATCTGTGCTTAATCTGGGTCAATCGTGCGAGGGGCACTAAATTGGACTAGAATGAATTTAATTTCATCATTTCCGGCCGACCACTATGTCCAAATCCTTCGCCCAGCTGTGCCTTGTTTCTTCGCTGACCATGCTGGCCAGCGCTTCCGCGTTGGCGCAAGCGCCGGCCGTTACGGCAGCCGCGCCGGCGGCTGCCGCTGCGCCGGCCAGCTGCCCGGCCATCCTCAAGCAAACCTTCAAGCGCCTGCAGGACGAAGCGCCGCAGGACTTGTGCCAGTACGCCGGCAAGGTGATCCTGGTGGTGAACACCGCCAGCTACTGCGGCTTCACCAACCAGTACGAAGGACTGGAAGGCCTGTACGCCAAATACGGCAGCAAGGGTTTTGTGGTGCTGGGCTTCCCCTCCAACGACTTCGGCCAGCAGGAGCCGGGCTCCAGCAAGGAAATCGCCGATTTCTGCTTCAACACCTATGGCGTGAAGTTCCCGATGTTCGCCAAGTCGGTGGTGTCGGGCAAGGAACCTAATCCGCTGTTCGCCACCCTGATCAAGGCCACCGGCAAGGCGCCGGCGTGGAACTTCCACAAATACCTGATCGACCGCCAGGGCAATGTGGTGACCAACTTCGGCAGCAAGACCACGCCGAACGATAAGCAGCTGGTCAGCGCCGTCGAAAAGGCGCTGGGTTCCTAAGCCCGCGCCAAGTCGAATCCTTCATCGATCCAGCCGGTAATACCGCCCGGCATCACCTTGACCGGGCGGCCCAGCTGCGCCAGCCGCACGGCGGCGCGGGCCGCGCCGTTGCAGTGCGGCCCGGCGCAATACACCACGAATAGCGTCTCGGCCGCGAACTCGGCGATCTTCGAGCCGATGATCTTGCGGTGCGCCAGGTCCAGCGCGCCCGGCACGTGGCCGGCCGCGTATTTCTCCGTGCCGCGTACATCCAGCAACACGAAATCCTGCTTGCCGCCGGCGAGGGCATCGTGCACGTCCCAGCAATCGGTTTCGTAGCGGAAGCTGGCTTCAAAGTGGGCCAGGGCGTCGGCGCTGGCGGCGGCGGGGATGGCGGTAACGTGGGACATGCTGAGCTCCTTGGGTGGTGGGCAATGACGTCATTGTGCGCCGCCGCCGCCACAGCCAGAAGTGGCGCACAAGCCAGAATGCGGTAAGATTGCGCCATGAAACAACATCTGGTGGTGGCGCTGGCTTACGATCGCCTGTGCACATTCGAGTTCGGCTGCACGGTCGAACTGTTCGCCCTGGAACGTCCTGAGCTGGGCGTGGACTGGTACGACTTTGCCGTTTGTGCAGTGGAAGAGGGGCCGATCCGCGCCGCCGGCGGCATCATCGTGCAGGCGCCTTACGCGCCGGAGCTGCTGGCGCTGGCCGACACCATCATCATCCCCGGCTGGCGCGATGCCGACGAACTGCCGCCGCCCCAATTGCTGGACTGGATACGCGCCGCCCACGCGCGCGGCGCGCGCCTGTGCTCAATCTGCTCGGGTGTGTTCGTGCTGGCAGCCGCCGGCGTGCTGGACGGCCAGCGCGCCACCACGCACTGGCGTTACGCCGAACGGTTGGCACAGCGTTATCCACAGATCGCCGTGCAGCCCGATGATCTGTATGTGGATAACGGACAAGTGATCACCGCCGCCGGTTCGGCCGCCGGGCTGGACATGCTGCTGCACCTGGTGCGGCGCGACCACGGCGCCAAGGTCGGCAACCTGGTGGCGCAGCGGCTGGTGGTGGCGCCGCACCGCGAGGGCGGGCAGGCGCAGTTTGTGCCGCGCCCCATGGCGCAGGGCGAGCAGGGCCGGCTGTCGAAACTGATGGACTGGCTGCGCAGCCATCCCGCGCTCCCACACACCGTGGCCAGCATGGCCGAACGCGCCGCCATGAGCCCGCGCACCCTGCAGCGCCAGTTTCAGCAGGCTACCGGCTACGGCCCGGTGGAGTGGCTGATCCGCGAACGGGTGGCCATCGTCAAGGACATGCTGGAGCAGCCGGATGTGCCGCTGACCCAGATCGCCGAGCGCGCCGGCTTCGGTTCCGAAGAGTCGCTGCGCCATCATTTCCGCCGGCTGACCGCCACCACACCGGGCGCCTACCGCAAGCGCTTCGTGCTCACCTGATTCGTCAACGGCCCTGAATAGTCATCGACCTGTCAACGTGGCGCGCACGGCGCCGCGCAGTGCGTTGCAGATGACCAGGTCTTCTGCCGCCTCCAGCATGGCGCGCGTGATGACGGCGACGCTGGCGTTCCAGTCCGGATCCTCCAGCAGCACGCCGCGCATCACGCCAGGCAGCACGCCGCTGTCCAGCGGCGGCGTGAGCCAACGGCCGTCCACTTGCACGAACACGCTGCTGCGTCCACCTTCCGTCAATTCCCCGCGCTGGTTGAAGAACAGGGTGTCGAACGCGCCTTGCGCTTCGGCGTCGCGCCAGGCGGCGTCGTAGCGCGCGCGGATGCTGGTTTTGTGGCGCAGGAACAGGTCGTCGCTGCTGGTGGCGTCGTCGGCCAGCAGCACGCGTACCGGTTCGACCAGCGGCGATAGCGGCGCGTGCTGCACCGAGAACGCGCCGGCTGGATTGAGCGCCAGCCGCACCCGGTAGGCCGTGTGTTCCGGCTCCAGCATGGCGCTGGCGGCGTCCATATAGGCCTTGGCCGCCTGCTCGTCCCACGGGAAGCCGAAGTAGACGGCCGATGCCGCCAGGCGTTTCAGATGCCGCTCGCGGTGGCGTATGCCGCCGCCCGGCGTGCCGTACATGGTCTCGAAAATATCGAAGTCGTTTTGCAGGCCGGTGAGGAAGCGCGCCTTGAGCTTGCACTCGGCGTATTCGTCGAGCGCGTCGCTGTCGAAGACGATGCCGGCGCCCACACCCATTTCGCCGGCGCGCACGCCGTCCGCGCCTTGCGGTTGCAAGGTCAGCGTGCGGATCGGCACCGACATGCAGAAGTCGCCCACCCGGCCATCCTGGCGCGGATCGAACCAGCCGATGGCGCCGGTGTAGATGCCGCGCGCATCCGGCTCGAGCTCGCGGATGATTTCCATGGTGCGGCGTTTCGGCGCGCCGGTGATGGAGCCGCAGGGGTAGAGCGCGTCGAAGATGGCGGCCAGCGTGGCGTCTGCGCGCAGTTGCGCGGTGATGGTCGAGGTCATCTGCAGCACGCTGGCGTAGCGGTGCACCTCGAACAGCGCCGGCACCTCCACACTGCCGGTGACGGCCACGCGCGCGATGTCGTTGCGCAGCAGGTCGACGATCATTAAATTTTCGGCGCGGTTTTTCGGATCGGCCGCCAGGTTGGTGGCGCGCAGGATGTTTTCGGCCTGCTGTGTGGACGGCGCGGCGGGCGCCGTGCCTTTCATCGGCCGCGCGGTCAGCACGCCGCCGGCGTGGCGCACGAACAGCTCGGGCGACAGCGATAGCACGGCGCCGCCGTCTTCCAGGCCGATCAGGGCGCCGTAAGGCACCGGTTGGCGGCCGCGCAGGCGCGCGTACAAGGCGTGTATACCGCCGAAGGCGTCGAAGCGCAGCCGGTAGGTGTAGTTGACCTGGTAGGTGTCGCCGGCCGCGATGTAGTCGTGGATGCGCGCCAGCGCCGCGCTGAACGCATCCTGGTCGATATTGGCGCGGATGTTGGCGATGCCGGCCGGGCGCTCGATCGGGAACGAGCGCGCCGCCAGCCAGTCGGCCACTTCGGCGGCCGTCAGCAGCGTGCAGCAGTTGAACAGCAGGATCTGCGCCAGCGGCACGCTGCGCGCCGTGGGAACCTGGGCAGGGGCCAGCGCCAGCAGCTGCTCGCCCAATTCATAGCTGCACACGCTGACCGCGTATTCGCCGCGCGCCAGCGCCGCCTGCATCTGTTCCAGCACCTGCGGCCACGCGGCGATATCCTCGCAGCGCAGCGTGGCGGTGTGGCCGGTGTAGAGGCGGGAACGGCTGCCTGCCTGCGTGGCTTCCGGGCTGGCGTCGTCCAGCAGGGCGAATACTTCGGTGGTCATTTTTACGATAACAGCAGGGTGATTTGCACCGCCGCGTCCTGCGCCGGATTGTTTTTGAAGCCGCTTTTGGCGTAACGATGCCAGCGGCCGATGACGAAGCTGGCCAGCATGCCGGCGCGCGCCGCCACGTCGGCTTCGTGCGCGCGGCCTTCGCCGACCGCCACGCGCAAAGCCTGTTTCAGCGCCAGCTCCACGCGGTCGTAGAACTGGTTCATGCGCAGTTGCAGGCGTTCGTCTTCATTCACCAGCGCATCGCCGATCAGCACCCGCGTCATGCCGGGATTCTGGCTGGCGAAGTTCAGCAGCATGGCGACGATGGCGCGCGCCTGCGCCAAACCATCATCCTGGCGTTCGGCGATCTGGTTGATCAGGCCGAAGACGGTGGTCTCGATGAATTCGATCAGACCCTCGAACATCTGCGCCTTGCTGGCGAAATGCCGGTACAGCGCGGCCTCGGAAAACTCCAGCTTGCGCGCCAGGGCGGCGGTGGTGATCTTGTCGCCCTTGGGCTGTTCCAGCATCTCCGCCAGCGCCTGCAGGATGTGCAAACGGCGCTGGCCCGGCGGTGTGCTTGCCATATGGTCTCGCAGGTTAAATGAATAGGTTCTCGTCAACGCAGGTGGTGCACACGCGCCGCCAGGTTCCTGACAGATTTTACTTTGACATCGACGTAAGCGGGGCGAATTAAGCGCTTTTGCGGATGGGCCAGGCCGGCCGTGTCGCCGACCGTCAGGTATTGCGTGACCCACGCCGTGCGCATGCCGATTTCACGCGCGCTGCGCAGGTTGGCCAGCGTGTCTTCGACCAGGATGCAGCGGCCGGCCGTGAGCTGGTGGCGGCGCAGCAGCTTGTGCAGCATCAGCTTGGACGGCTTGGGCCGCATGTGGCGGTGTACGGTCATCGCTTCAACCGAGACGTGGTGCTGGAACTGGCGCTGCAGCCCGAGATGGCGCAACACCTGCGTCGAATAGCGGTGTGGCGCGTTGGTCAGCAGGATCTTGCGGCCGGGCAGGCGGCGCAGCAGCTGGCGCAGTCCGCGCTCGGCGCGGATCATGGACGGCAGGTCGTCGAAGCGGTGGGTCTCTTCGAGGAAGTGCGCGGCCGTCACGCCGTGATGCTTGACCACGCCCAGCGTGGTGGCGCCATAGCGTTGCCAGTACATGGTGCGCGTGGCGTTGACCAGGTCTTCGCCGGCGGGCGTGAGGCCGTCTCCCAGCAGGCGTGCCAGGTAGCTGTTCATGCCGGCCATGATCGCGGGGAAGATGGCGTGCGAGGCGTTGTGCAGCGTGTTATCGAGATCAAACAGCCACACGGGCGAGGAGCGAGTAATATTCACGTCATACCTTAATGCCGTTAAGTTAAGCTGAAAATAGGCTTCGTCATTCCCGCGCATGCGGGAATCCATGAGGCGCATGCCCGGCTAACTCAGCATGGATCCCGGCTTTCGCCGGGACGACATCGCTTAACTTAACGGCATTAACGTCATACCTACCAATAAAGGAAATCATGCAGCGCCAGATTATATTGATGTTCTTTAGTTTGTTCTTTTTTGTGGTGGGAAGCCCTGGCGCCGCCGAACAGGCGCCGGCGCAAAATCGCGGCGCCTTGTTCAAGGTGCAGCAGCAGGGTGGGCAGACCATTTATCTGTTCGGCACCATTCACGTGGGCGCCAGGGATTTCTATCCGCTGGAGCCGCGCCTGGCCGGCTTGCTGAAACAGGCGCCGGTGCTGGCGCTGGAGATCGATCCGCTGGGCGATCCGCAAAAGCTGGCGCGCGCGGTGCAGCGCCACGGTTTGAGCAACAAGGCTGCGGCGGCCATGCCGCCGGCCCTGCGCCAGCGCCTTGATCGTTTGCTCCGGCAGTACAACATCGACGCGGACGCGGTGGCGAGCATGAAGCCCTGGCTGCTGGCCAGCCTGCTGACCGTGAGCGAATTCGCCACGCAGGGCTATGAAGCGTCGCTGGCGGTGGATGCGCACTTGTCGAAACAGGCGCACGCCGCCGGCCAGAAAATCGTCGAGCTGGAATCGGCCGACAGCCAGATGGCGCTGTTCGACAGGATGACGCCGGCCGAACAGCTGCAGTTCCTGCAGGAGGCCATCGCCGGCATCGAGGACAAGGAGCAGGCCGGCCAGGCGCGCGAGATCGCCGACGCCTGGCGCAAAGCCGACGTGCAGGCGCTGGACGCGCTGGCGCGCAAGGCGGAGCAGGACGATACGTTTTCAGGCCGCTTCGTGCAGCAGGTGCTGCTGGAAGGACGCAATCCGACGCTGGCCGACAGTGTGGTCAACTTGATGGCGCGTGAAAACAACAGTGTGGCGGCGATCGGCGTGCTGCATCTGGTCGGAAAAACCAGCGTGCCGGAACTGCTGCGCAAACGCGGGCTGAGCGTGGAGCGGATATACTAGATTTTTTGGGGGGAGGGCACAACAGAAGAGATGGTGCCCTTTACGTGGATTGAACACGTGGCCTCTCCCTTACCAAGGGAGTGCTCTACCACTGAGCTAAAAGGGCATACAAATGTGGCGGTTCACCGAAGTCCGGCGAGACCGCCTTTTTTTCAGTGAGACCGGATCATAGTGCCAAATGCCTGTTCGGTCAAGACTTCCAGCAACAAAGAGTGCTCGATGCGACCATCGATGATGTGCACCGTGTTCACGCCGGACTTGGCGGCGTCCAGGGCTGATGAAATTTTAGGCAGCATGCCGCCCGAGATGGTGCCATCGGCGAACATTTCGTCGATTTCACGGGCTGACAGGTCGGTCACCAGATTGCCCTGCTTGTCCTGCACGCCGGCGATGTTGGTCATCATGATCAACTTTTCGGCTTTCAGGATTTCCGCGATCTTGCCGGCGACGACGTCGGCGTTGATGTTGTAGGCCTGGCCGTCCTGGCCGAAGCCGATCGGCGAGATGATCGGAATGAAGGCGTCGTCCTGCAGCGCCTTGACCACGGCCGGGTTGATCGCTTCGATTTCGCCGACGAAGCCGATGTCGAGCGTCTGGCCCGGATTTTCCTTGTCCGGCATGGCCATCTTGCGGGCGCGGATCAGGCCGCCATCCTTGCCGGTCAGGCCGACCGCCTGGCCGCCGTAGTGGTTGATCAGCATCACGATGTCCTGCTGGACTTCGCCGCCCAGCACCCACTCCACCACTTCCATGGTTTCTTCGTCGGTAATGCGCATGCCTTGCACAAAGGTGCCTTGCTTGCCGATTTTCTTCAGCGCGTTGTCGATCTGCGGACCGCCGCCGTGTACGACCACCGGATTCATGCCGACCAGCTTGAGCAAAATGACATCGCGCGCGAAGCCGTGTTTCAGGCGTTCGTCGGTCATGGCGTTGCCGCCGTATTTGATGACGATGGTTTTGCCGTGGTAATTACGGATGTAAGGAAGAGCCTCAGCCAAAATCTGCGCCTTGATCTGCGGAGAGACCGCGGTCAAATCGTCATTCATGCCTAAGTTCAAGTTGGTCAGTTGGGTCATGGCGAGTCCGGTAGAAAGATTTTGGGCGCAATTTTACAGCCTGCGAGCGCATCAAGTACGCATTATAGGGCCTTCCGGTTGTATTTTCCCGGAAGCTCAGTTAGGCTCGTCGGTCATGATTGCCATCGACATAACGGGATGAAGCCATGAGTACCTGTTCCCGCTGCGGCGCGGCGTTCTCGTGCGGCATGACGGACGCCGATTCGTCGGCCCCCGCGCAGCCCTGCTGGTGCACTTACCTGCCGCCCGCCGTGGCCGTCCCCGCCGCCGCCGGCGCCAGTTGCTGGTGCCCCGACTGCCTGAGGCAGCACATCATTGATCATCCTCAAACGTTGCCTTCCTCCGCGCCTGACAATAGCGAATAAAACCTTCGCAAGGAGCGCGCTAGTGAACCCGACCTCGCTTGACAAACAAAGTGGCGCGGCAGACGATGAACCTATCGTCCGCATCGTGCGGCTGGAGACGCAGATGGATAACGTCACTGAAGCCATCCTTTCCCTGCAGCGTACGCAGGCCGCTCAGCATCAGGCCATGATGCAGGAGTTTGCCGCGCTGCGCGAAAGGATCGACACCATCCAGCGTGAAGAAAGAGAAGCGCGAGAACGTTTTGAGCAGCGCATGGCGGAGCGACAGGAGCGTTTCGAGCAGCACATCATCGACCGGCTGGAGCGTTCAGATCATCACGTCACCGACCGGCTGGAGCGTTCAGATCATCACGTCACCGACCGGCTGGATCGTTTCGGGCAGCACATTTCCACCCGCCTGGACCGGCTGACCTTGTGGGTGGCCGGACTCGTGATGGCCAATGTGCTCGCCGTAGCCAGCCTGTTCGCACGCATTGCGGTGACCTGATCAGCTCACCGTGCGGAAAAAGCGCAGCATTTCGCGGCTGGCGTCCGGTCCCTTGGCATCGGTATAGCTGCCGGAGGCGCTGCCGCCCGACCAGGCGTGGCCGGCGCCATGTACCACCCAGTGTTCGCCCAGCGGCGTGCCATCCTGCCGGGTGTGGGTGGTCTGCGTGTAACGGTAGCCGTTCGGCACCGCCCCCGACTGCACCGATGGCCGCGCGCCGCGATGGTTGTGCAGCCGCTGCGCCATCACCTGCTCGCCATTCACCGGATTCACCGTGGTGTCGCTGTCGCCATGGAACACGATGATCGGTTGCGAGCCGTTGCCGGCCTTGGCCGCACCCTGCATGCCGCGCTTCATGGCCGACAGCGCCGACGGCAGATCCTGCGCCGAGGCGAACGGCAGGCCCGAATGCACGCCCACCGCCGCAAACAGCTCGGGATACAGCGTGCCGACGATCACCGCCATCGCCCCGCCCGCCGACAGCCCCGCTATGTACACCTGGCGTTCGTTGACCGGATACTCGTCGATGATCTGCTGCGCGATGCCGGCAATGATGGATGGCTCGCCCTGTCCGCGCTGCTGGTCGATGGCGTTGAACCAGTTCCAGCATTTGGAGTGGTTGGCGTTGGCGGTCTGCTCCGGGTAGACCACGAAGCAGCCCATCTCCTCGGCCACCTGGTTCATCTGCGTGCCGGCCGCGAAATCGTCTGGATTCTGGGTGCAGCCGTGCAGCATCACCAGCAGCGGCATGGCCTGGCCGTGGTAGCTGGCCGGGATGTACAGCTTGTAGTTGCGGCTGCCCGCATGGTTGACGTAGCTGCCGCTGACGAACTGCGCGCCCTCGGGCAGCGGCTGCGCCGGCGACGGGTTCAGCAGCGTGCCGAAATCGATGGCGCGGTCCAGATTGGCCTGCAAATCGACGCTGATGCCCATGCGGTTGAGAATATCCTGCGCGTACTCGGCCGGATGGGTCGCGGGATTCGGCGTGGCCGCGGGCGGTGCTGCTTGCGGTCGCGCTGGCTCCGGCGCCGGCTTCGGCTCAGGCGTGGATGGCGCCGCGCTTGGCGGCGGTGGATTAATATCCCTCATGGCCGGGGCCTTGGGTGCACCGCGTTGCAGTGGGATGCCTTTGCTGATGATTTGCTGGGCAGCTTCGCGCATTTGCGTTAAAAAATTGAGCTTCATGGCACTCCTTAGTGGATGCGTGTTGCCAAGGCAGTCTTGAGGACAGCGCTGGCATGCAGCGAGCCGAGGACAAAAATGGATTCAATGGTCGCCAGCGCCAGTTCGACGGAGACGTCGCTGGCAATGCTGGCCAACCCCAGTACCTGTATCTGCAAGCGCTGGCCCGCCGCCTGGATGGCTTCCAGGTCGGCGCGCGAGTAGTGCTGCATGCCCAGGACCAGGCTTTTGCGCGCCACGGTCTGCTTGACCACCTCGGCGTGCTGGTTCAGCTGGTTGCGGATCGCGGTGCGTATCAGATCGGTGCGGTTCGAGTAAAACCCTTCCTGCACCAGCAGGTCGATCTGCCCCAAGTCGATCGGGCCCAGATTGATGGTGATTTTTTCTGATTCAGCGATCTTCAGCTTTATTTCTTGCTTGGCCATATGTCTCCATCCGATTGGCATCTATTAGCCATCTATATGGATGGTAGTCTACGCAATCCCGAACCCAAGTCAAGCGCGTTCGCGGCATAATGTCGTCATGAGTGAAGCAACCAACATAATTCCATCCCCGGTGCCCTCGCCCTGCGTCAGTCTGTGCAAAATGGATACAGAACGCCGCTATTGCATGGGTTGCCTGCGTACCATTCCGGAAATCATTGCCTGGAGCAAGGCCGATGACGACTTCAAGCGCGGCGTCTGGGCCGAATTGCCCCAGCGCCGCCTGACGGTGCACTTTGACGAGGAAGAATGAACGCGCTGCCCGAATCGATCCAGGTGTTTGAACGCGGTTGGCTGTCGTCCAACAACGTCATGCTGCTGGGCCGGCACGATACGGCCGTCATCGATACCGGCTACGTCAGCCACGCGCAGCATACGCTGGAGCTGGTGCGCCACGCGCTGCGCGGCCGCCACCTCGACCAGATCATCAATACCCACCTGCATTCCGACCACTGCGGCGGCAACGCCATCCTGCAGGCGCATTACGGCGGCCAGACCTCGATACCCGTGGCGGAAGCGGAAAAAGTGCGGCATTGGGATGTGGAGGCACTGAGTTTCAAGGCCACCGGCCAGCGCTGCGACCGCTTTACCTTCGACGCCACCATCGCCCCCGGCGATGTGTTGCAGTTGGCCGACATGGAATGGCAGGCGCTGGCCGCGCCCGGTCACGATCCACATGCGCTGATCTTTTACTGTCCGCAAGAAAAAGTGTTGGTGTCCGCCGACGCCCTGTGGGAAAACGGCTTCGGCGTCATCTTCCCCGAGCTCGACGGTAAATCCGGCTTCGCCGAGGAGCGCGCCACGCTGGACCTGATCGCCGGGCTGGACGTGAACGTGGTCATCCCCGGCCACGGCGCACCGTTTACCGATGTCGCCGGTGCGCTGGCACGTGCCCGTTCGCGGCTCGAATACCTGTCCGCCGACCCGGTGCGCAATGCGCAAAACGCCCTGAAAGTGTTGCTCAAGTTCCTGTTGTTGGAGCGCCAGCGGATCGCGCTGGCCGATGTGCCGGTGCTGCTGACTTCGATGCCGGTATTCGCGGCGGCAAACAGCAACTATCTGAAGCAATCGCCGGAAGAGCTGGGCCGTTGGGCCGTTGCCCAGCTGGTACGCAGTTCGGCCGCCCGCGTCGAAGGTGAGTACTTACTCAACGAGTAAATATAGAGGAAGCGCCCTAGTTTAGGCACGATCGTACTATTTTCGTTCTATAATCGTTTGCATCGATCAACTCACGTCCGCGAGCCCGCCATGACCCTGCCTGCAGTGTTGCAAAACCTCTCCCTTCCAGTCATCGCTTCGCCGATGTTCATTGCCAGCGGCCCTGCGCTGGTGGCGGCGCAGTGCAAGGCCGGCATCGTCGGCTCCTTCCCGGCGCTGAACGCGCGTCCGGCCGAGCTGCTGGATGTATGGCTGACCGACCTGCAAAAGGAACTGGCCGAATTCCAGGCCGCCAACCCGGACAAGAAGGTCGGTCCGATCGCGGTCAACCAGATCGTGCACCAGTCGAACGACCGCCTGGCGCACGACGTGGAAGTGTGCGTGAAACACCAGATCCCGATCATCATTTCCTCGCTGCGCGCGCCGCCGAAAGAAATGCTGGACGCGATCCACAGCTACGGCGGCATCGTGCTGCACGACGTGGTGTCGATCCGTCACGCTGAAAAAGCGCTGGAAGCCGGCGTCGACGGCCTGATCCTGGTGGCCAGCGGCGCCGGCGGCCATGCCGGCACGCTGTCGCCATTCGCGCTGGTGGGCGAGGTGCGCAAGTTCTTCAAAGGCCCGATTGCGCTGTCCGGCTCCATCGCCACCGGCGACGCCATCCTGGCGGCGCAGGCCATGGGCGCGGACTTCGCGTACATCGGCTCGCGCTGGCTGGCGACCAAGGAATCGAACGTCAGCGACGGTTACCGCGAAGCCATCGTCGAATCGACGGCCGCCGATATCATCTACTCCAATCTGTTCACCGGCGTGCACGGCAACTACCTGAAAAAATCCATCGTCGCCGCCGGCCTGGATCCGGACGCGCTGCCAACTGCGGACAAAACCGCGATGAACTTCGGTTCCGCCAGCGCCAAGGCCTGGCGCGACATCTGGGGCGCCGGCCAGGGCGTGGGTCTGATGGATGACATTCCATCGGCCGGCGAGATGGTCGAACGTCTCAAGCGCGAATACGACGCCGCCCGCGCCCGCCTGGCGCTGTAAGCCTCACGCTGCCTGCACCAGGTAGTCGATCAGCGCGCGCACCTTGAGCGCGAGGTGGCGGCCCGGCGTGTAGACCGCGTGGATGCTGCCGGTGTAGGGCTCGCCGAACTCCCAGTCGGCCAGCACCGGCTGCAGACGGCCGGCCGCGAGTGCTGCCGCAGCCGCAAAATCGGGCACCAGGCCGATGGCGCCGCCGGTTTCGGCCAGCGCCACGATCGCCGCGCTGTTGTTGATGGTCAGGCGCGAGGCGATGCTGACGCTGACCTGCTCATCGCCGCGCCGCAAACTCCAGTCAGGGCCGAAGCGGCCATAGCCCAGATAGCAGCAATGGTGCGCCGCCAGTTCAGCAGGCGTGGCGGGTGCGCCGTGCTGCGCCAGATAGGCAGGTGCGGCCACCAGAACATAGCGCATGGCGCACAAGGGCCGCGCCGCCAGTCCCGGCGACAGCTCGCGGGCGATGCGGATGGCGAGGTCGATGCCATCCTCGGCCAGGTCGATCGTGCGGTCGTTCAGCGTCAGCCGCACATCCACTTCCGGGTACGTACCGAGAAAACCCGGCAGGCGCGGCGCCAGCCAGGTCTGGCCGAACACCACCGGCGCGCTGACGCGGATCACGCCGTTGGGACGCGCGCTATAGCTGCCGGCCATGGCGTGCACTTCGCGCGCGGTGCTCAGCATGCGTGCGCAAGCGGCGTGGACCTGCTCGCCCAGCTCCGTCAGCGACAGGGAACGCGTGGTGCGCAATAGCAGCCGCCCGCCGAGATGCGTCTCCAGCCGTCCCACATGGCGGCTGACCGCCGACGTGGTCACGCCCAGATGCCGCGCCGCCGCCGAAAAGCCGCCACTATCCACCACCTGGGCGAAGATCGCCATCTCCTTCAGCATGTCCATGCCATCCCTTCCGTTGCGTTCAGATCAACAAGCCTTTGCATTTTAAGCGGATTGTGGAATTTTTAGCGTAGATCGATACTGGGCTTTTCAGGAGGAAGCCATGAACTACATCGAATATCGTACCGACGGCCAGGGGGGCTTGCGGCGGGCGTTGACCAGTGCCACGCCGCTGCCGGCCCATGGTGTACGGGTTGCCGTGTGCGCCATCGGACTAAATTTCCGCGATGTGTATGTCATCCGTGGCAATCGCTATCGCGCTGCGGCGGTCGACCGCGTGCCGATGACCGACGCCGCCGGCGTGGTTGAGGCCATTGGCGATGCCGTCACGCGCTTCAAGGTGGGTGACCGCGTCTGCTCGACGGTTTTACCGGATTGGATCGACGGGCCGCTGACCGCGCACGACATGGCGCGCTCGCCTGCGGTGTTGACGGAGTATTTCGATGCGCACGAAAACGACCTGGTGGCCGCGCCGCCGCATTTGAGCGTCATCGAAGCCGCCACACTGCCGGTGGCCGCACTGACCGCGTGGCACGCGGTGGCAGAGCTGGGCGTGGTGCGGGAAGGCGATACGGTGGTGGTGCAAACCACCGGCGGCGTGGCGGTGTTTGCGATGCAGTTCGCGCAGGCGCTGGGCGCGCGCGTGATCGTGGTTTCACGCTCGGAGGACAAGCTGCTGCGCAGCGGCGCCTGGGCCACCATCAACACGGCGGCCACGCCGGAATGGGATCAGCAGGTGCTGGCGCTGACCGGCGGCGCAGGCGCGCGGCTGGTGCTGGATATGGGGTTGAGCGATTCGCTGCGCCGTTCGGCGCGCGCGGCGGCCTATGAAGGCACGGTCGCCATCATCGGCGTGGTACAGGAGCAGACCAATCCGCTCGATATCTACACGGTGATGAACAAGAACCTCAACGTGCGCGGCGTGGAAACCGGCTCACGCGCCATGTTCGAGCGCATGAACCGCTTCATGCTGGAGCACGATATCCATCCCATCGTCGATGCGGTGTACCGGTTCGACCAGGTGGATGCGGCGCTGGACCACCTCGGGTCCAGCCCTTACGGCAAGGTGGTGCTCAGCTCTCGGTGCGAATAGCCCACAGGCCGGGCAGGTTGCGCCAGTAGCCGTAGGCGTCCATGCCGAATCCGACCACGAAGCGGTTGGGGATGGTGATGCCGACGATGTCGGCCTGCACCGGCTTGACCTTGCCGATCGCCTTGTCCGCGAACACGGCCAGGATCACTTCCTTGGCGCCCATGTCCAGCAGGCGTTGCTTGACGTGGGCCAGCGTTTCGCCTTCGTCGAGGATGTCGTCCAATACGATGACCGTGCGGCCGCTGACGTTCGAGCGCGGTACCACTTTCCACACTATTTCGCCGCCCTTGTCCTCGTCGCCGTAGCGGCTGACGTGAATGTAGTCGAATTCGAGCGGGAAGCTCAGTTGCGGTAGCAGGTTGCCGGTGAAGACCACGGCGCCGCCCATCACGCCCAGCACCAGCGGGAATTCCTCGCTGTCCGGTTGATCGTAGCGGGCGTTGAGCGTATCGGCCATGGCGGTGACGGCGCGGTCGACGTCCTGCTTGGTGTACAGTTCTTCGGCGTTTTCCAGCAGCGCACGGGCGCGGTTGTGGTGGAAGTCTTGCATGATCTTCTTATCTAAAAAAAGTGAAGGACGACATTATCCCTCAATTTATTGGTAGTCGCGCACATCGTCGATGACTTTGCCGTCGTTGGGCAGGCTGCCTACCGGGACAAACAGCACCTCGGCGCGTAGCTTGGTGAGTTTGCGGATCGAGTCGACAATGGCAGCGCCGTCCACATTGTCCGCATCGGCAACCTCGCAATGCAGGGTCATCGTCTCCTGCGCGATCTGGCCTGATACGATCAGACGTGCCTTCACGATCTGTGGATGACGCCCGGTGATCTCGTGCACCTGCGATGGATGGACGAACATGCCGCGTATCTTGGTGGTCTGGTCGGCGCGTCCCAGCCAGCCCTTGATGCGGATGTTGGTGCGGCCGCAGGGCGAAGGTGGGGTATCGGTGAGTATCGCCGACAGGTCGCCGGTGGCGAAGCGTATCAGCGGATAGTCGGGATTGAAGACGGTGAGCACCACTTCGCCCACTTCGCCCGCAGGTACAGGCTCGCCGCTGCCGGGACGGACGATTTCCAGTATCACTTCCTCGTCCACCAGCATGCCGGGATCGCGCACCTCGCCGCTGCGCGTTTCGTAGGCGATGCTGCCGATGTCGGCGGAGGCGTACACCTGCAGCACATTCGGCACGCCATGTTCGGCCAGCCAGGTGCGCAGCGACTCGGGCAGCGCTTCGGCGCTCACCAGCGCGCGCTTGATGCTGCCGATGTCGGCGCCCATCTCCTGCGCCTTCTCGATGATGATCTTCAGGAACGATGGCGTGCCGACGTAGGTGTCGGGCCGCAGCGCGTGGATGGCCTGCACCTGCATCTCGGTCTGGCCGCTGCCGGCCGGGATCACCGCGCAGCCGATGCGCGCGGCGCCGCCTTCGACCATGAAGGCCGCCGGCGTGAAGTGATACGAGAAGCAGTTCTGCATCAAGCCGCCGGCGCGCACGCCCGCCGCATGCATGGGACGCGCGAAGCGCCACCAATCGGCGCCGCGTCCTTCGGGATCGAAGATGGGGCCGGGCGACATGAATACGCGCGACAGTTGGCCCAGCGGCGTGGTATTCAGGCCGCCGAACGGTGTTTGCTGCTGCTGAAGCGCGTGCAGGTCCGATTTGCGCGTGACCGGCAGCGTGGCCAGCGCGGCGCGGCTGTTGATGTCGGCGGCGTTGATATCCTTGAGGATGCGCGACCATCCGGCCGCCGCCTTGGCGCGCGATACCAGCTGCGGCAGGCGTGCCATCAGTTCGCGTTCGCGCTGTTCCGGCGGGCGCGTTTCCAGATTGTCGAAAGTATCGGCCATGTTCAAAGTCCTTGTATTTCGAGGATCGAGAACACCAGGTTTGATTCCCATTGGATGTCTTCGGTGGCGCCGGGCCGTTTGCGGCAAAAGGTCTTGGCCTTGGTGAGATTCATTGAAGTCCTTATGCAAGCCAGCGCTTGCGGCGCCGGTAGAATTTCATGTCGCGGAAGCTCTTGCGCCCCACGCCGGAGACGCCGAGGTAGAACTCCTTGACATCTTCGTTGCACGACAGCTCGGCCGCCGCGCCTTCCATCACCACGCGGCCGTTTTCGAGGATGTAGCCGAAGTCCGCGTAGCGCAGGGCGATGCTGGTGTTTTGTTCGGCCAGCAGGAAGGAGACGTTCTCCTTGCTGTTCAAGTCCTTGACGATGCCGAAGATCTCATCGACGATTTGCGGCGCGATGCCCATCGATGGCTCGTCCAGCAAGATCATGGACGGCTTGGCCATCAGTGCCCGGCCGATGGCGCACATTTGCTGCTCGCCGCCGGAGGTGTAGCCGGCCTGGCTGCCGCGCCGCTCCTTCAGGCGCGGGAAGTAGTGGTAGACCTGTTCCAGCGACTCTTTCAGCTCCACGCGCGAGGCGCTGCGCGTGTAGGCGCCGGTCAGCAGGTTTTCCTCGATGGTGAGGTGGGCGAAGCAGTGACGGCCTTCCATCACCTGCGACAGGCCGCGCTTCACCAATTCATTGGGCGTCAGCTGGTCGATGCGTTCGCCCTTGAACTGGACCTCGCCCTTGGTGACGTCGCCGCGTTCGCCGCGCAGCAGGGTGGAGATGGTCTTCAGCGTGGTCGACTTGCCGGCGCCGTTGGCGCCCAGCAGGGCGACGATCTTCCCCTGCGGGACTTGCAGCGATACGCCTTTCAGCACCAGGATGACGTGGTCGTAGATGACCTCGACATTGTTGACCGAAAGGTAGGGCGCGGCCGTCGTCATTTCGCGCAGGCCGGCGTGATTTTCTTCTCGGCCGCATACGCTGCGGAGCTTTCCTCCAGCAGCTTGCGGGTCAGCGCCTTGTCGCCGACGATCCAGTTCGGCGTGACGGCGTTCCACTTCTTGCCATCCCACTGCTGCACTTTCACCGCGCCCGAGCCTTCATGGTCGTCGCAGCTGGTCTTCACCACCGGCAGCATGCCGAAGGCGCCGATGGCTTTCTGGCGCGCCTCGTCCACGTTCAGGTTCTCCAGGCCCCAGCGCATCTGTTCCCCGCTCACGCGCTTGCCCTTGCCAAACTTGTCCTGGGCGGTACGCATGGCTTCAACCCACAGGATGGCCGCGCTCACGCCGCGCATGTGATACACGCTGCCGACGCGGTTGGCGTCGGCCAGGTTGCCCTTGCCGGCATCGTAGAGTTTCTTGCGGATCTCATCGAGCACCGGATAATTGCCCGGCGTGTTGAAGGTCATCGCGCTATAGCCCTTGGCCGCATCGCCCGTAGGTACGGTATCTTCTTCCGATCCGGCCCACCACACGCCGAGGATTTTCTCGCGCGGGAAACCGTTGCGTTGCGCGGTCTTGATGGCGACCGCATTCATCGAGCCCCAGCCCCACAGGATCACATGGTCGGGCCGCGCCTGACGGATTTGCAGCCATTGCGATTGCTGCTCGCTGCCCGGCGGCGTGACCGGGATCTTGATCAGCTCAAAGCCATGCTGCTTCGCGAGCGCCTCCAGCACCGGCAAGGGTTCCTTGCCGAACGCCGAGTCGTGGTACAGGTGGACGATCTTCTTGCCTTTCAGTTTTTCGATGCCGCCTTCCTTGTCGCCGAGGTACTTGATCATGGCGGCGGCCTGGTTCCAGTAGCTGGTAATCAGCGGGAAGACGTAGGGAAAGACCTTGCCGTTGGCCGCATCGGAGCGGCCGTAGCCGATCATCGTCATCGGGATCTTGTCGACCGCCAGGCGATCCAGGATGCCGTAAGCCACGCCGGTCGACAGCGGCTCGACCAGGGTGGCGCCGCCGTTGCGGGTTTTCAGGCGCTCGTAGCATTCGACGCCGCGCGACGGGTTGTATTCGGTCTCGCACTCTTCCCACGCGATTTTCACGCCGTTCACACCGCCGGCCAGGTTGACCAGGTTGAAGTAGTCGATGATGCCGCCGTAGAAGCCGGAACCGCCCGCCGCGTAAGGGCCGACGCGGTAAGAGGGCAGGGCGATGTACTGCTCCGCAGGCTGGGCGATGGCGGCGCCGCTGGCCGCGAGTGTGATGGCGACGACGACGGATGCAAAGTGGTTCATATGTGTCTCCTCTGATTTTTTAATGGGGGAACGGCCACAGACGCAACTTCTCTTTACCTATTTGCCACAAGCGCGCCAGGCCGTGAGGCTCAACGATCAGGAAAAATATAATCAGTGCGCCGAACACCATCAGCTCCAGGTTGGAGGCGACGCTGGTCGGCAGTGCGAGGCTGTGCGCGATCACGTTCAGCAGCACCGGCAGCAACACAATGAAGGCGGCGCCGAGGAAGGAACCGAGGATGGAACCGACGCCGCCGATGATAATCATGAACAGGATGCGGAACGACAGATCGAGGTTGTATGCTTCCGGCTCCACCGTGCCGAGGTAGGCATATGCGTACAGCGCGCCGGCCACGCCGCAGTAGAACGAGCTGACCGCGAACGCCAGCAGCTTGGTGCGCATCAGGCGGAAGCCGATTACTTCGGCCGCCACGTCCATGTCGCGCACTGCCATCCAGGAGCGGCCGACGTTGGAGCGCACCATGTTCTTGGCCAGCAGCGCCATCACCGCCACCACGGCCAGCACCAGCAGGTATTTGCGGTCAGGCGTGTCGAAGGCGTAGCCGAGGATGACGATGGGCTGCGCCGTGATGACGCCGGAGCTGCTGTAGTTGGTCAGGTAGGGAATCTTGGTCAGGCACCAGACCACGAAGAACTGCGTGGCCAGCGTGGCGGCGGCCAGGTAAAAGCCGCGGATGCGCAGCGACGGCAGGCCGAAGGCGATGCCCACCAGCGCCGCGCTCAAGCCGCCCAGCACAAAGGCCAGCAGTACCGGCAGGCCGGGGATGCGCAGGATGAAGTTGTACGAGGCGAACGCGCCCACCGCCATGAAGGCGGCGGTGCCGAGCGAGAGCTGGCCGGCGTAGCCGGTGAGGATGTTGAGGCCGAGCGCCGCCAGCGAAAAAATCAGGAAGGGAATCAGGATCGCCGACAGCGCGTACGGCGATGCGGCCAGCGGCACGATCACCGCCGCAATCACCAGCAATGCCAGCAGCGCCAGGCGGTCTTGCAGGATGGGGAAGATCTGGCCGTCGGCCTGATAGCTGGTTTTGAATTGTCCGGCTTCGCGATATAGCATGGCTCAAATTCTCCGGATGATTTTTTCGCCGAACAGTCCTTCGGGCCGCACCAGCAGGAACAACAGCGCCAGCACATAAGGGAACCAGCCCTCGATGCCGCCGCCGACGATGGGACCGATGTAGACCTCCGCCAGTTTTTCCGAGGCGCCGATAATCAGCCCGCCGACGATGGCGCCCGGCATGGAGGTGAAGCCGCCCAGGATCAGCACCGGCAGCGCCTTCAGCGCGACGAAAGTCAGGGCGAACTGCACGCCATTGCGCGCGCCCCACAGCAGGCCCGCCACCAGCGCCACCAGCCCGGCCACCGCCCACAGCACGGCCCAGATGCGCTGCAGCGGAATGCCGACCGCCAGCGCCGCCTGATGGTCGTCCGCCACGGCGCGCAGGGCGCGGCCCACTTTGGTTTTCGAGAACAGCAGGGCCAGCGTGGTAACCAGCAGGCCGCACACCAGTGCCGCCATGATGTCGAACTGCGACACCAGGATGTTGTAGTGGTCCATCAGGTACTGCGATGGCACGTCCTCGATCGGCAGCTCCAGTCTGCGCACCTGCGCGCCGAACATCAGTTGCGCCAGGCCCTCGATAAAGAAGGCCAGCCCGATGGTGGCCATGAACAGCGTGATCTCCGGCTGATTGACCAGGGGCCGCAGCACCACGCGCTCGATCGCCAGGCCTAGCACGATCATCACCGCCACCGTGATCGGCAGCGCGATCCACAGCGATACGCCCAGCTTGTCCATCACGCCCACGCAGGTGAGCGCGGCGAAGTACACCATCGCGCCCTGGGCAAAATTGAAGACGCCGGAGGCTTTGTAAATCAGCACGAAGCCGATCGCCACCAGCGCATACATCACGCCGGACAGCAGGCCACCGATCAACACCTCGAAAAAAAAGTTCATTCTCAGCTCACTCCCAGGTAAGCATTGATCACATCCTTGTTGTTGCGTACTTGGTCGGGCGTGCCGTCGCCGATTTTCCGGCCGTAGTCCAGCACCACCACGCGGTCGGAGATATCCATCACCACGCCCATGTCATGCTCGATCAGCACGATGGTGGTACCGAATTGGTCGTTGACGTCGAGGATGAAGCGGCACATGTCCTGTTTTTCCTCGACGTTCATGCCTGCCATCGGCTCGTCGAGCAGCAGGATTTCCGGCTCGGCGGCCAGCGCCCGGCCCAGTTCCACGCGCTTTTGCAGGCCGTAGGGCAGGCGGCCCACCGGCGTTTTACGGATGGCCTGGATTTCCAGGAAGTCGATGATTTCCTCGGCCTTGATGCGATGGGCGATTTCCTCGCGTCGCGCCGGTCCCCAGTACAGGGCCTGCATCAGGAAGTTCGATGTCATCTTCAGGTTACGCCCGGTCATGATGTTGTCGAGCACCGTCATGCCCTTGAACAGCGCGATGTTCTGGAAGGTGCGTGCGATGCCGGATTTGGCGGCGGCGTGGCAGTCCATGTTTTTGCGCACGTCGCCGCGATAGATGATCTGCCCCTGCTGCGGGCGATACACGCCGTTGATCACGTTGAGCATGGAGCTCTTGCCGGCGCCGTTGGGTCCGATGATGGCGCGGATTTCGTGCTGGCGTACGTCGAACGAGATATCGGTCAGCGCCTTCACGCCGCCGAACGACAGCGAGATGTTCTTCAGGTCGAGGATCACCGGACCGGCGGCGCGGCGGGCCGGCTCCTGGTTTCTGCTGAAGTGCGTCTCTGGCTCGTTCATTTGCATGGTGGTCCGCTCCGTCATGCCGCTGCCTGCACGGCAGGGTAGGTCTTGCACGACTCGATCTTCAAGTCCGCCGCGACCACGCCGCTGCGGCCATCCTCGAACTTGACCTGCGTTTCGATGTATTGAGAACTCTTGCCGCCGTACAGCGCGTCGATCAGCACCGCGTACTTTTCGCCGATGAACTTGCGGCGCACTTTGCGGGTGCGCGTCAGTTCGTCGTCGTCGGGATCGAGCTCCTTGTGCAGCACCAGGTAGCGGTGGATCTGCGTGTCGCTCATCGCCGGTTCGGCCGCCAGGTCGGCGTTGACCTGTTCGATGCAGTCGCGCACCAGTCCATACACGACCGGATGCGCGGCCAGGTCAGTGTAGCCCGAATAGGCGATGCTGCGGCGCTCGGCCCAGTTGCCGACCGCCTCCAGGTCAATATTGATGAAAGCGCACACCTGGTCGCGCTCATGACCGAACACCACTGCCTCCTTGATGAAGGGGAAGAACTTGAGCTTGTTCTCCACATAGTTGGGCGCGAAGATGGCGCCGCTGTTCATGCGGCCGACGTCGGCCGCGCGGTCGATGATCTTCAGGTGGCCTTCGTGGTCGAACAGGCCGGCGTCGCCGGTGTGGAAGTAGCCTTGCGCGTCGATCGCCTCGGCGGTGGCGTCGGGGCGCTTGTAATAGCAGTCCATCAAGGTTGGCGATTTCACCAGCACCTCGCCATTGGGGGCCAGCTTGACCTCGACGCCGGGCGCCGGCAGGCCGACGCTGTCGAACTTGATCTGGCCGTCCGGCTGCAGACAGATGTAGGCGCAGGTTTCGGTCGATCCGTAAAATTGCTTCAAGTTGACGCCAATTGAGCGGTAGAAGCGGAACAGATCCGGGCCGATGGCGGCGCCGGCCGTGTAGGCGACACGGATGCGCGACATGCCCAGCACGTTCTTCAGCGGGCCGTAGACCAGCATCTTGCCGACGGCATATGCCAGCCGGTCGGTCGCCGGCACCGGCTTGTTGTCTAATATTTGAGCACCGCAACGGCGCGCCACGCCCATGAAGTAGTGGAACATGCGGCGTTTGATGGCACCGGCGTCCTCCATCCGGATCATTACTGTGGTCAGCATGTTCTCGAACACGCGCGGCGGGGCGAAATAATAGGTGGGACCGATTTCGCGCATGTCGGTCATCACGGTTTCGCCGGATTCCGGGCAGTTGACGGTGAAACCGGCGCTCATGGCCTGGGCAAAAGAAAACAGGCAGTCGCCGACCCAGGCCATGGGCAGGTAGGACAGGATGTCTTCGGCGTCGGTCAACCGTTCAAAGCCGACACCGCCGTCGCCGGCCGCCAGCAATGCGGTGTGGGTCTGGCACACGCCCTTGGGCTTGCCGGTGGTGCCGGAGGTGTACAGGATGATGGCGTTGTCGCTGCCTTGGCCGGCGGCGATGGCGGCGTCGAAGAAGCCCGGATGTGCCAGATCCCAGGCGCGTCCCATTTCCTGCAGTTGTGCGAACGACAGCAAGCCTTGCTGGCGATAGTGGCGCATGCCGCGTTCGTCATCGTAGGCGATGTGGCGCACGTGGGGATAGAGCGATTGCAATTCGAGCAACTTGTCGACCTGTTCCTGGTCTTCGACGATGGCGTAGTGGATTTCGGCGTTTTCCAGCACGTAGGCCATGTCGGCGGCGGGGGCGTCCTGGTACAGCGGAACCGGCACGCCGCCCAGGCATTGGGCGGCCAGCATCGACCAGTACAGACGCGGCCGGTTATCGCCGATGATGGCGAGATGCATGCCGCGTTCGAAGCCGAGCGCCGCCAGGCCGCAGGCCAGCGCGCGCACTTCCTCGTTGACCTGGGACCAGCTCCAGCTTTGCCAGATGCCCAGATACTTTTCGCGGAACGCAGGTTTTCCCGGCCTGACTTGGCCATGAGCAAGTAAGCGGCGAGGAAAAGTATCGAATTCTGATTGCACCAGTGTCTCCTGTTGCTGATTCTTTTTGTTTAATGATATTAGCTTGCCGCGCGAGGGAAGGTTGTCTTTTCGACGACAATTGAGCGACTTTTCTATGGTGCGTTGCAAAATATGTCGGATTGAAACCAAGTCAGTTTGACGCAGGCCTTGCACACTGCGATCTGGGCCAAGGATCTGACACCCAATCAAATGACGCGCTTGGAGGCCCAAAGGTGGTTTATTTGCCCCAAGGGCTACATGCTCGAGAATTGACTGGGATTATCGACGGCATGGTGAAAATGAATAATTTCCGTCGCTGGTAAAGCGTGGCGTTTATTGGTGTACCGAGTGGCAGCTGGTTCGGCGAGGCAGTCGGATCGCGCGCATGCTGCGGCGACTTTTATGCGCTTGCTCGATAATCGCGTTGCTTCTTGCTGATGTAATTAAGCGAATGGCTTGGACAGTTTATCGGCATGGTGGAAACGACCGCTTATTAAATCCAGATACGTGCGTGGCGGGTTGTGTGGCGTCCTTGATTCCTATGCTTTTATATCCCGGGCTGGAGCGTATTATGCATCCGCATACTCTACTTGGACCTCATTACGGCATTATCAGGCTTAGCGCCAATTTTTTGGTTGATCGCGGTTAGCGGGGTAAGGTGGGAATGACGTTGCTTGTCGCTTTAAAAGCGCGCTGCACCAACCCAACCCGCACACCGCTGCGGCCAGGGTCAGACCCCTGCGGGGTCTTACCTAGCTATGCCAATTATTGGCGCGAACTCACCAAAAAACAGCGCGCTACGCGGCATTGCGCAGCCTCTCCTGCCAGCGGTCCTGGATTTCCTGCAATAGGATCCACGAGCCCACCGACCTGCCCACGACTTTTGAGAGCCGCTCCGCCATTTCAGGAGTTATTCTCGTTTGGTCGTTTAACACACCCAATTGTGCGGCAAATTGTCGAGCGTTAAGGCTATTCGCTTGCAAGTACATTTCCGCAATAAACTCACCCGGCGTTGGCTGATTGAACATTTTCATTCGTGATAATTCTCGTGGTCAATAACGTGCGCATTTCCTTGTTTAAATACGAATGTCAACCGCCAGTTTCAGTTGCTATGACGGACCAGCATGGTTCTTTGCTGGCTCTGAGTAAATGAAGATAATAACCGGGCTGATCAATATCCTTCGATCGCTTTGCCTGTATATAATGCTGCAAGTAAATTTTATCCTGATTGCAGGATGGGGCTGAATCCCCGCCAGACTTCGAGATTCGAAAAACTTGCATAATATAGTCCCGCTTGATTGCACAACAAGCTGGGCCATTTATGATTGCGATTCCACATGTGTTTAGCGGTAGGTCCGCTAATCGGGGTATCATGGCAACAAGCTATTTTGAACTTTTCCATGAATACTCCAGACTCTTCCCAAGGCGCCGAACGCATCGATTTGTTGCGGGCGGCAATGCGACAGCAACAGATCGATGCGCTGATGATTCCGTCGGCCGATCCGCATCTGTCCGAATATTTGCCCGAACGCTGGCAGGGCCGCGAATGGGCTTCGGGTTTCACCGGCTCGGTCGGCACCCTGATCGTCACGCCGGAATGCGCCGGCGTCTGGACCGACGCCCGCTATTGGACCCAGGCCGAACAGCAGCTGGCCGGCACCGGCATCCAGTTGATGAAGCTGAGCTCCGGCGCCAGCGTGCAATATGTTGACTGGCTGGCAAGTCATCTAAGAGCAGGCCAGGCGCTGGCGGTGGACGGCGCCGTGCTCGGCCTGGCCATCGCCCGTCTGCTGCAAACCGCGCTGGACGCCAAAAACGTCAGGCTGCGCACTGATCTCGACCTGCTGGAGCACGTCTGGCAAGACCGCCCCTTGCTGCCGGCTGCGCCGGTGTACGAACATCTGCCGCCTTACGCCTCGAAAAGCCGCAGCGGCAAGCTGGCTGATTTGCGCAGCGCCATGCAGCAGGCCGGCGCCAACCGCCACCTGATTTCCACGCTGGACGACATCGCCTACCTGTTCAACCTGCGCGGCGCCGACGTCAATTTCAACCCGGTTTTCCTGGCCCATGCCCTGGTCACCCCAACCCGCGCCACTTTATATGTGGCCGACGGCAAGATCGCCCCGGAACTGCGCGCCGCCCTGGCCGAGGAAGGCATCGACGTCGCCCCCTACGCCTCGGCCGCCGCCGCCCTGGGCGCCTTGCCGGCCGACGCTACGGTGCTGCTCGACCCGCGCCGCGTCACCTACGGTACCCGCCAGTGGCTGCCGGCCAAGCTCAAGGTGGTTGAAGCGATCAATCCGACCACCCTGGCCAAGTCGCGCAAGAGCGAACCGGACGCGATCCACGTACGCGCCGCCATGGAACAGGACGGCGCCGCCCTGTGCGAATTCTTCGCCTGGCTGGAACAGACCCTGGCCAATCCGGCACGCGCAGCGCTGACCGAAGTCGAGATCGACCGCCAGATCACCGCCGCCCGCGCCCGCCGGCCCGGCTTCGTCAGCCCGAGTTTTGCCACCATCGCCGGTTTCGGCGCCAACGGCGCGATCATGCATTACCGCGCCACCGAGGCGCGCCACGCCGTCATCGAGGGCGACGGCCTGCTGCTGATCGATTCCGGCGGCCAATACCTGGGCGGCACCACCGACATCACGCGCGTGGTGGCGGTCGGCAGCATCAACGACGAACAGCGCCGCGACTTCACCCTGGTGCTCAAGGGCATGATCGCCTTGTCGGCGGCTCGTTTCCCGCGTGGCACCAGGTCGCCGATGCTGGACGCCATCGCCCGCGCGCCGCTGTGGGCCGAGGGGCTGGACTTCGGCCACGGCACCGGCCATGGCGTCGGCTATTTCCTGAATGTGCACGAAGGCCCGCAATCGATCTCGCCGTCCAGCATGCCGGAGCCGCACACGGCCATGGAGCCGGGCATGATCACCTCGATCGAGCCGGGCCTGTACCGGCCCGGCCGCTGGGGCATCCGCATCGAAAACCTGGTGCTGAACCGCGCCGCCGGCCAGACCGAATTCGGCGAATTCCTGAGCTTCGAAACGCTGACGCTGTGCCCGATCGACACGCGCTGCATAGCCCCCTTGCTGTTGCGCGACGACGAGAAGCGCTGGCTCAATGATTACCACGCGACGGTGCGCAAGCGCCTGTCGCCGCTGCTGTCCGGCGCCGCGCTGGATTGGCTGACAACCCGGACGGAGAACCTATGAGCGGACGTGCAACCCGAGCCACCACGGCGGTAGATCGCCTGAAGCGCCGCACCGGCAACGAGAAATATTCGATGTCGGTCACCGGCAGCGGCCACTTTTTCCTGTCCGAAGGCGCCGGCAATCCGCCGCTGTGCCCACCGATGGAACTCGACGATTTCGTCGCCTTCGTCAAAACCATCGCGCCGGAGGCACCGAAACGCATGAGCAAACTCGATATCGCCTTCGAAAAGCAACTCGTCAAAAAATAAGAAAGAGCTCACCATGCCTGCCATTGAATTCCTGCAAGCGTATTGGTCCCATGACGAAATCGCCACCAATGCGGTGATTTTGTTGAACTTGCTGGGCGCGCTGGGGCTGGGGCTGCTGGTGGGCTACGAGCGCTCCTACCACGGCCGCGCCGCCGGCATGCGCACCTACGGCCTGGTGTGCATGGCCTCGGCCGCGCTGACCGTGATCGGCGGCTACCCGGCGCACTGGTTTGGCGGCCACGTGTCGCAATACCTGGTGAATTCGGATCCCACCCGCATCGTTCAGGGCATCGTCACGGGCATCGGCTTCCTGGGCGCCGGCGTCATCATGCGCGAGGGCTTCAATATCAGCGGCCTGACCACGGCGGCCTCGATCTGGGCCTCGTCGGTGATCGGCGTGATGGTCGGCGTCGGCTTTTACCTGGGCGCGATCGGGCTGGCCATGCTGTGCGCCGGCTCGATGATCTTCCTGACCCGGGTGGAAGCCTGGCTGCCGTCGCGGCACGCCATCGCCATTACCATGCGCTTCAAGGCCGGCTACAAGCCGCAGGAGCCCGCGCTCAGGGCCATGGCGCTGCAGCGCGGCTATGAAATCGCCGGCGGCTCGCTGATGATAGGCAGCGACGGCGGCATGCAGGAATGGCGCTTCGTCGCCATTGCCCTGAGCAAGCGCAGTGGGGCACCGATGGCGGTGTTATCGGCGGAGTTAGCCGAATTTGACGGCATCCACAGTTTCCAACTTACCCATGCGCGCAATTGATATGAACCCACAAGCCCAGGCCGTATTCGATTTCTGGTTCCAGCCGTCCGCAGGCCAGGCGGCCGATGCGCCGCGCCGCAGTTGGTTTCAAAAGGACGCGGCCTTCGACCGCGAGATCGAGCAGCGCTTCGGCGAGGAGATCGCGCAGGCACTGGAAGGCGGCCTGCAGCGCTGGGCGGCGGAAGGGCCGGCGGCGGCGCTGGCGCGCATCCTGCTGCTCGACCAGTTCTGCCGCAATGTGTATCGCGGCACGCCGCTGTCGTTTGCCGGCGACCATCTCGCCTTGCAGGCCGCGCTGGACATGATCGAGGCCGGCGAAGACCAGCAACTGCCGCCATTGCAGCGCGCTTTCGTCTACCTGCCGCTGGAACACGCGGAAGACATGGCGATGCAGGAGCAATCCGTGGCGCTGTTCAGCCGCATGGCCGATGCCGCGCGCGCCAGCGCAGCCGCTCCGGCCACCATCGAAGGTCTGGACGGCATGTTCGACTACGCCAAGCGGCATCGCGAGGTGATCCGCCGCTTCGGCCGCTTCCCACATCGCAACGCCATTCTGGAGCGGGCGTCGACCCCGGCCGAGGTGGAGTTCCTCAAGCAACCTGGATCAGGTTTTTGATGCCGGCGACCTTGAACCTGATCGGCGCCGGCCATGTCGGCCGCGTGCTCGGACGTTTGCTGGCCGGCCAGGGCGGGTTTGAGCTACGCCAGGTATTGACGCGTTCGGCCGCTTCGGCGCAACAGGCCGTCGACTTCATCGGTGCCGGCAGCGTGGCGTCGGCCTGCGAGCAACTTCAGCCGGCCGCCGTGCATCTGCTGGCGGTGGGCGACGACCAGATTGTGCCCGCCTGCGAGGCGCTGGCCCGCACCGTGCAGCTGCAGGGCAGCATCGTGTTCCATTGCAGCGGCGCACTGGCGTCGGACCGCCTGCAGGCGGCGCGTGACGCCGGGGCGCTGGTGGCCAGCGTGCATCCGATCCGCAGCTTTGCCGATCCGGCCGCCGTGGCTGCACATTTTTCAGGCACCTTCTGCGGCATCGAGGGCGATGAAGCGGCGCTGGCCGTGCTCACGCCGGCGCTGGAAGCCATCGGCGCGCGGCCGGTGCGGATCGAGGCCGCCGCCAAAACCGTGTACCACTCGGCCGCGGTGTTTGCCAGTAATTATCTGGTGACGGTGCTGGACGCCGCCTTGCGCGCTTATCAGGCCGCCGGCATTCCCGAGGCGGTGGCGCGCGAACTGGCCCAGCCGTTGGCCAGCGAGTCGATGGCCAATGTATTCCGCCTCGGCGCCGCCGCCGCGCTGAGCGGCCCGATCGCGCGCGGCGACCTGGCGACCGTGGCGCGCCAGCAGCAGGCGGTCGACGCATGGGATGAGGAGACCGGAGCGTTGTATCGGGCGCTCGTCGCGCCGACCATGGACCTGGCGCGCAGAAAGCATCAGAAGTAGCGCTTCGGTGCGTAACTCCTTGCAAATTACTACTTAACAACTATATTTTAAGATGACGCTGGCTTTGTCCCGGACATTGCTTTGCAGTTGTAATGGTACGAATTCACAAAATAAGTACGGGATCAGTCGACAAACCTCTGAATTAGCAATAAGCTTGATTCTTAGAATGTTTTCTATAAGAACTTAAGCGGCAAGCTAAACCGGCGCCAAATTGATAGTAGGGGTAAGAACATGTTATTTCTGAAAAGTACGACCGTCACGAAAGCGCCTGGCATTTACGACGTCGATATCGCCGCCAAACCACCGGGCAAGACCTTCGGTGTCTTCATCGCCACCGATCCGGATCATCCGCCGAGCGAAGTGCTGGCGCAACTGGCCGCACTGGGCTTCAAGCAAACCTACAGCGGCGGCTACACCCACAAGGATCGCGGCAAGGTGCTCGATCTGCACTTCCAGAAAGACGGCACCGACTTGTTCCAGGGCTGGAAAGCGGAAGAGCTGGAAGCCAATATGGCCGCCATCAACGCGCTCTTCAACGGCATCGGCATCACCGTCGCACCGCGCGTGATGAGCCTGGCGGAAGCTTACGCTTAAGTCTTCAGCCTAAACTTTACGCCTGCACTTCGATGTGATACAGGCCCCAGGGGCACTGGCCAAACCGGTCCGCGACCGGTTTGCTTGCCATCTCCGGGATCTGGTCCGCGTCGTACACGGCCCACAGCGGCCCCAGGCCGCCCAGCGCCATCGGCGCGCCATCCAGGTGGGTCGCCACGATAAACCGGTGCGCCTTCGCCTGCGCCACTGTCACGGTGGCGGCAAAGCCGTCGAGCGCGCGCAGCACCAGCTTGGCATTGGCGCCCGGTTTGGCGCCGGCCGCCTTCACCACATCCAGCAACAAGGGACCGCGCAGCGTGTGCTGCTTGCCGTCGTACTCCAGGGTCGGCTTGATGGTGAGCGCCGGCAGGGCCGACAGCGCGGCGTAATCGAAGGCGTGCGCCTTGTCGAAACTCAGCTTTTGCTTGAACATCAACTGATCGCGCACCGGATCGAGCTTGCCGCGATTGCCGGTGCCGATGGCACCGGTGACGGTCAGCAAAGTCGGGCCGGCGGCACCAGCGGCAGCGCGTGCCGGCAGGCTGATGGCGGCGGAAAAACCGGCCAGCGCGGCCGTGCCCAGGAACTGGCGTTTTTTCATGCGGTGACTCCTCGTTTGCGTGTTGCCGGTATCATACCGCGCATGGACTTATTTGCCGACGATACCGACCTCACGCCCATCCCCATCGAGGACGGCGAGCTGTGGTTCCAGCAGCGGTTGGCGCTCGATCTGGCGCCGGACGTCGTCATGCAGCGCCTGCTGTCGGAGACCGACTGGCGCGCGGAGCAGATCCAGGTGTGGGGAAAATTGCACATGCAACCGCGCCTGTCGGCATGGCATGGCGAAGCCAGCTATCGATACTCGGGCAAGACCTTCCACCCGCAGCCGTTCACGGCGCTGCAGCTGCACATCAAGCAGGCCGTCGAGACGGCCACCGGACGGCGCTTCAACAGCGTGCTGCTCAACTACTACCGCGACGAGCGCGACAGCATGGGCTTCCATGCCGACGACGAGCGCGAGCTGGGGCCGGAACCGGCGGTCGCCTCGGTCAGCTTCGGCGCGCCGCGCACCTTCATCCTCAAGCACCGACGGCTGCCGAAGACCGTCAAGCTGGCGCTGGGCGACGGCTGCCTGCTGTTGATGGCGGGCGCGTTCCAGCAGCATTGGCTGCACGGCATCAACAAGGAGCGCACGCCGCGCGGGCCGCGCATCAATCTCACTTTCCGACAGATTTTGTAGGCCGGGCCGCGCACGGTTGATAAAGCAACAGTCAAGCGCGCGTGTGCTGCTATGGTATTTCCTCACCACGGGAGGACCTATGTTTAGCAAGATGAAAGTCGGTACCAAACTCTTACTCGGATTCAGCAGCATTTCGGTGATGGGCGTGATCGTCGCCTGCATCGGCATCGTCAGCATGAACCAGCTCAACAGCGCAGCGGATGCGATGCACCGCGAAGACCTGGTCGGACTCTCCCACATCAAGGACGCCAATATCAACCTGATCTACGCGGGCCGGTCGCGCACCACCTTCCTGGCGGCGCAGACGGCGGAAGAGCGCAGCAAGATCCGTGGCGACGTGCAAGGCTATCTGGTCGCCATGAACGATTACCTGGCCAAGGCGCGGCCGCTGTTCGTTTCGGCGGAGGGCCAGAAACTGCTCGATGAATATGTCCAGCCGGCCAAGGATTATGAACGCCTGATCACGGCCGCGCTCGATAGCGCGCAGGGCGAACCGCTGGCGCAGCGCAGCGACGAGGCCAACCGCGCGCAACTGGCAGCGCGCGCCCAGGCCGACCGTCTCGACAAACTGCTGGACGTGATGACCGATCTGAAGGAATCGCGCGCCGCCGAAAAGGCCAGGTCTACCGGCGAGCTCTATCGCTTCAGCTTCATGCTGATGGTCGGCCTGGTGTTGGCCACCCTGGCCGCCGGACTGGCGCTCGGTGCGCTGATCACCCGCGCGCTGATGCGCCAGCTCGGCGGTGAGCCGGGCGAGGTCGCCAGGCTGGCCGGCAAGATCGCCGATGGCGACCTGACCGTGAGTGTCGACCTGCGGCGCAACGACGACCGCAGTGTGCTGTTCGCCATGAAACACATGCGTGACAGCCTGGGCGGCATCGTCGGCCAGGTGCGCAGCGGCACCGATACGATCGCCACCGCATCGGCACAGATTGCCGCCGGCACGCAGGACTTGTCGGCACGTACCGAGGAGCAGGCCGGCGCGCTGGAGGAAACCGCCTCTTCCATGGAAGAGCTGACGTCCACCGTCAAGGCCAATGCCGACAACGCGCGCCAGGCCAATGCATTGGCGCGCTCGGCGTCCAGCGTGGCGCAGAAGGGCGGTGCGGTGGTGGACGAGGTGATCGGCACCATGAGCGCGATCAACGCGTCGTCCGGCAAGATCTCCGACATTATCGGCGTGATCGACGGCATCGCCTTCCAGACCAACATCCTGGCGCTGAACGCTGCGGTGGAGGCGGCGCGCGCCGGCGAGCAGGGACGCGGCTTTGCGGTGGTGGCGTCGGAAGTACGCACGCTGGCGCAGCGCTCGGCAACGGCGGCCAAGGAAATCAAGCAGCTGATCGACGAGTCGGTCAGCAAGGTCGGCGCCGGTGCGCGTCAGGTGGACGAGGCCGGCGTGACCATGCGCGAGATCGTCTCCAGCATCCAGCGCGTGACCGACATCATGGCCGACATCCAGGCCGCCAGCAGCGAACAGACCACCGGCATCGAGCAGATCAATCAGGCCATCGTGCAGATGGACCAGGTGACCCAGCAGAATGCGGCGTTGGTGGAGGAATCGGCGGCGGCGTCGGAAGCGATGCAGGACCAGGCGCGCAAGCTGGCCGAACTGGTCAGCGTGTTCCGTGTGGAGCAGGCGCCCGCCGCGCTGGCCTCGCCGCCCAAGCCGCGTCCGGCGTCACGGGTGGCGCCCAAACCGATGGTGAAATTGCCCCGCGCGGCCGCGCCCAAGGCTGCTGTTAAAGAATCGGTAACGGATTGGGAGGCATTTTAAGCTTACTTTAAGTTTGGCATATCTTGAAATTTACCAATGATCGTTTGGCTTACATCTCGTCACACTTCTTACTAATTCGGAAGTGACGAGGGTTGTTCGGAGTGCTATCTTGGATCCATCGCAATTCACTAGTAACTGCGATCCCAAGCAAGTCTCGTATCAACCTTTTGCTGAAAGATCAAAATCATGAAGAAAATTCTGTTCGCTTTAGTCGCTTCCGCAGCCGCCCTGGGCGGTACTTCCGCTTATGCTCAAAACACGCAAGACGCCGCCGGCACCGCCTACATCGGTGCCGGTGTGGTCGGCAGCCGTTATGATTTCGACAGCGTTGGCGCCGGCGCCGTCAGTGGCGACAAGCAGAGCGGCACCAAAGCTGCCGGCAAGGTCTATGGTGGTTACAACATCGACAGCACCTGGGCGGTAGAAGCTGGTTATACCGACTTCGGCAAGCGTAGCTACAACTACACTCGCGGCGCCGCAGCCGGCGGCATCAACACCGACGCCCACTCCTACTACGTGGCCGGCAAAGGCACCTGGCCGGTAGCGCAGGACTTCGCCGTGTTCGGCAAGCTGGGCGTGGCGCGCAACCACAACGAAGTGAGCACCTCGGGCATCGCCTCTGCCAGCGGCGAGGAGAACAAGACGGCGTTGTACGCCTCGGTGGGCGGCGAGTACGCCATCAACAAAAACGTCAAGGTCTCGCTGGAGTATGAAAACTACGGCAAGAACGACATCGACACCGGCCGCAAAGCCGGCGCCATCACCGCCGGCCTGCGCTATAACTTCTAAGCGCGCGGCATAGTTCTTCATGGGTTACCGGGAAAGGCAGCCAGTGGACGATGCCGTTGTAGCTCCGGGTCGATCGCGGTTCAACGGGGTCGTCCATAACAGCACCCCTAACGAAAGGGTCAGACCCCTCGGGGTCTGACCCTGGCCGCAGCGGTGTGCGGGTTGGGGCGGTGCCGCGTGCCCATTATGCCAAAACCTTTCCCCGTGAAAAAAAGGGCCTGCTTAAGCAGTAATACCGTTAAGTTAAGCTAAAAATAGGCTTCGTCATTCCCGCGAATGCGGGAATCCATGAGGCGCATGCCCGGCTAACTCAGCATGGATCCCGGCTTTCGCCGGGACGACATCGCTTAACTTAACGGCATTGCTGCTCATGCAGGCCCTTCTCATTGGTGACGTGATTAGTTCGTCAGCGGCTTGTAGCGAATACGCTTAGGCTTGGCGCCTTCTTCACCCAGGCGTTTCTTCTTGTCGGCTTCGTACTCTTGGTAGTTGCCGTCGAAGAAGGTGACTTGCGAATTGCCTTCGAACGCCAGGATGTGGGTGGCGATGCGGTCCAGGAACCAGCGATCGTGCGAGATCACCATCACGGAACCGGCGAACTCCAGCAGCGCATCTTCCAGCGCGCGCAAGGTTTCGATGTCCAGATCGTTCGACGGTTCATCGAGCAGCAGCACGTTGCCGCCCTTGAGCAGCGTCTTCGCCAGATGCAGGCGACCGCGTTCACCACCGGACAGGTTGCCGACGATCTTCTGCTGATCGCCGCCCTTGAAGTTGAAACGGCCCAGGTAGGCGCGCGATGGCATTTCGAAACGGCCCACGCTGAGGATGTCGGCGCCGCCTGAAACGTCTTCGAACACGGTCTTGGCATCCTGCAGCTTGTCGCGGTTCTGGTCGACCAGCGACACGCGAGCGGTCTGGCCGATCAGCACTTCGCCGCTGTCCGGCTGGTCGATGCCGGCGATCATTTTGAACAGCGTCGATTTACCGGCGCCGTTCGGGCCGATGATGCCGACGATGGCGCCCGGCGGAATCGTGAACGAGACGTTGTCGAGCAGCAGGCGATCGCCGAAGCCCTTGGACACGTTCTTGAATTCGATCACTTCGTTACCCAGACGCTCGGCCACAGGAATGAAGATCTCCTGGGTCTCGTTGCGCTTCTGGTATTCGTACTCGCTCAGCTCGTTGAAGCGGGCCAGGCGGGCTTTCGACTTGGCCTGGCGCGCCTTCGGATTCTGACGCGACCATTCCAGTTCTTTCTGCAGCGCGCGCTGGCGCGCCGATTCGGTGGCTTCTTCCTGCTTCAGGCGGTCCTGCTTCTGGTCCAGCCACGATGAGTAGTTGCCTTTCCATGGAATGCCATGGCCACGGTCCAGTTCCAGGATCCATTCGGCGGCGTTGTCGAGGAAGTAGCGATCGTGGGTGATGCCGACCACGGTGCCCGGGAAGCGCAGCAGGAACTGCTCCAGCCATTCGACCGATTCCGCATCCAGGTGATTGGTCGGTTCGTCGAGCAGCAGCATGTCCGGCTTGGACAGCAGCAGCTTGCACAGCGCCACGCGGCGCTTTTCACCGCCGGACAGGATGCCGACCTTGGCGTCCCATGGCGGCAGGCGCAGTGCGTCTGCGGCCATTTCCAGTTGCAGGTTCAGGTTGCCGCCGTCGGACGACGAAATAATCGCTTCCAGGCGCGCCTGTTCGGCGGCCAGGGCGTCGAAGTCGGCGTCTTCCTCGGCGTAGGCGGCGTACACGGCGTCCAGCTTGGCTTGCGCTTCAAACGCTTCGCCCAGGCCCGATTCGACTTCCTGGCGCACGGTTTTTTCCGGGTCCAGCTGCGGTTCCTGCGGCAGGTAGCCGATGTTCAGGCCCGGCATCGGACGGGCTTCGCCCTGGATATCGGTGTCGATGCCGGCCATAATTTTCAGCAAGGTCGACTTACCGGAGCCGTTCAGGCCCAGCACGCCGATCTTCGCGCCCGGGAAGAAGGACAGCGAAATATCTTTCAGAATCTGGCGCTTGGGCGGGACGATTTTGCCCACGCGGTTCATGGTATAGACGTAATTTGCCATTGAGAATCTCAGTGAAGGTGAAATGCAGGGAAGGACGACAGGATACGATAAATCGCGTCATCTTCCCACTATTTAGCGCGTTTGCTCGCCCACAGCCCCTCGGCCACGTACAGCAGCAGCGCCGCCCAGATGATCAGGAAGCCGGTCAGGCGCTCGGCCGGGAAGGCTTCGTGGAACACCCACACCCCGAGCAGCGCCTGCATGGTGGGCGACAGGTATTGCAGCAGACCCAGCACCGCCATCGGAATCTTGCGCGCGCCGGCCGCGAACATCAGCAGCGGAATCGCGGTGATCGGCCCGGCCGCCGCCAGCAGCCAGCGGGTGCTGTCGTGCGGCGTGTTGAGGAAGGTGTTCTGGCCGTGATAGCTCAGCCAGAACACATACGCGAGCGCCAGCGGGAACAGAATCATGGTTTCCAGCGACAAGCCTTCGAGCGCGGCCAGCGCCGCCGTCTTGCGCAGCAAGCCGTAGCCGCCGAAGGTGATGCCTAAAATTAAGGCAATCCATGGCAGTTGCCCGGCCTGCCACGTCAGCCAGGCCACGCCGCCGGCCGCCACCGCGATCGCCAGCCACTGGCCGCGCCGCAAATGTTCCTTCAGCACCAGCACGCCGAGCAGCACATTGACCAGCGGATTGATGAAGTAGCCGAGGCTGGCGTCGATCACGTGGCCGTTGTTCACCGACCAGATGTAGACGCCCCAGTTGGCCGTCAGCAGCAGGGCGCTGGCGACAAAGCTGGCCAGCACGCGCGGCTGCTGCAGCACCTTGGGCAGCCATTTCCACTGCTGGCGCACGCTCAGCACCAGCACCAGGAACAACAGCGACCACAGCATGCGGTGCGCCAGGATTTCCTGCGGCGGCACCTCGTTGATGGCGTGGAAGTACAGGGGAAACAAGCCCCAGCACAGAAACGCCAGCGTCGCAAATAAAATACCTGAATTCATGGGGCGCAACGCGGAAAAGTAAGGGAAGGTCGATCATTATCGCTGATCGTCCCGAACTGCGCTCGCGCTGGCGTTCGCGGCGGCGTACACTCTCACTATTGACCATTTGGAACGCCTGCGTATGCCAAAATCTCCTTGCCTTTTGCATAGTCTTATCCTATTGTGCAATGCACCAAAACAACAACAGGTGCAATCTTGACCGAGCAACACAAGAAAAGCAGTCTCGCGGCACTCACGCTGGCGGCTGTCGGCATAGTCTATGGCGACATTGGTACCAGCCCTCTCTACACCCTCAAAACCGTCTTCGATCCCGAGCATGGCCTGGCGCTGAGCGAGGGTAATCTGCTGGGCATCATCTCCCTGATTTTCTGGGGGCTGACCATCATCGTGTCGCTGAAATACGTCAGCCTGGTGCTGCGCGCGGATAACCGCGGCGAGGGCGGCATCATGGCGCTGATGGCATTGGCGCTCAACTCCGTGAGCAAGGTCGCGCAAGGCTGGCACTATCCGCTGATGCTGCTGGGCGTGTTCGGCGCCACCATGTTCTACGGCGACAGCGTGATCACGCCGGCCATCTCGGTGCTGGGCGCGATCGAGGGCCTGGAAGTGGCCGCGCCGGGACTGGAGCAGTACATCGTTCCGCTCACCATCATCGTGCTGATTACCCTGTACGCCATGCAGCGCCACGGCACCGCCGGCATCGGCCGCTTCTTCGGCCCGATCATGGTGGTGTGGTTTGTCGCGCTGTCGGTCATGGGCGTGGTCAACATCATCGAAGCGCCGCAAATCCTGGCCGCGCTCAGTCCTTTCCACGCGCTGCGCTTCATGTACGAAAACCGCATGATCGCCTTCGTCGCGCTGGGCGCGGTGGTGCTGTCGCTGACCGGCGCCGAGGCGCTGTATGCCGACATGGGCCACTTCGGCAAGAAGCCGATCCGCGCCGCATGGTTCATGATCGTGTTCCCGGCGCTGGCGCTGAACTACCTGGGCCAGGGCGCGCTGCTGCTCACGCGTCCGGAATCGGTGGACAATCCCTTCTTCCATCAGCTGGGCGACTGGAGCGTGTACCCGCTGGTGGTGCTATCCACGCTGGCGGCGGTGATCGCCTCGCAGGCCACCATCTCCGGCACCTTCTCGATGACCAAGCAGGCCATCGCACTGGGCCTGCTGCCGCGCATGCGCATCCTGCACACCTCGGCCACCGAGATCGGCCAGATCTACATCCCGGCGGTCAACTGGCTGCAACTGGGCGTGGTGCTGCTGGCGGTGGTGGGCTTCGGTTCCTCCGACAAGCTGGCCGGCGCCTACGGCATCGCGGTGACCGCCACCATGCTGGCCACCACCGTGCTGACCTTCTTTGTGATCCGCTACCGCTGGCACCTGCCGCTGGTGCTGTGCTTCGCCGCCACCGGCTTCTTCCTGGCGCTTGACGTAGCGCTGTTCTCGGCCAGCACCCTGAAGCTGTTCCATGGCGGCTGGTTCCCGCTGCTGCTGGGCGCCGTGCTGTTCACCGTGATGCTGACCTGGAAGCGCGGCCGCGAATTGGTGTTTGAAAATCTGCAAAAACATGCGATTCCGCTGGAAGACTTCCTGTCCTCGCTGTTCGTGGCGCCGCCGACCCGGGTGTACGGCACCGCCGTGTTCCTGCGCGGCGAAAGCGACGGCGTGCCGCACGCGCTGCTGCACAACCTGTCGCACAACAAGGTGCTGCACGAGCGCGTGGTGTTCTTCACCGTGCACGTGGTCGAGGAGCCGTGGGTGCCGGAGGCCGAGCAGGTCAAGGTGACGGACCTGGGCCACCAGTGCTACCAGCTCAACGTCTATTACGGCTTCAAGGACGAACCGGACATTCCGCGCGCGCTCGCCCTCTGTGAGTGCCTCGGCCTGCCGTTCGAGATGATGGAGACCTCGTTCTTCATTGCCCGCCAGACGGTGATTTCGGCGCCGGGTTCCGGCATGTCGACCTGGCGCGAGCACCTGTTCGTGGCCATGTCGCGCAATGCGCGCGGCGCTGCGGACTACTACCAGATCCCACCGAACCGCGTGATCGAACTTGGCACGCAAGTGGAAATTTGAATACAAATAAATGTAACTGAATGTAGTGCCCGGAGTGGAAGCGGCGCCGTCTGCTAAACTTCTGCGCCGGGACTACCGAATACGCATACTCATCAAAGGTAAACAATGAAATCGATGTTGCAATTTATCGCCGTTGCGGCCTGCGCAGCGGTGTTGACCGCCTGCGGCGGCGGCGCCAAGACTCCGACCGTCGTGGTCGTGCCGCAACCGGACTACAAGCTGACCACCCTCGAAACCGGCACCGGCCTGACCGCAGCGACCGGCGACACCGTGACCGTGCAAGCCGTCGGCTGGCTGTATGACGCCACCAAGGCCGACCTCAAAGGCGCCAAGATGGACAGCACCATCGATACCGGCGTGCCGGTCACCGGCACCGTCGGCGTCGGCGTGCTGCCGACGATCAGCACCCCGGCTTCCGGCTGGGATCAGGCCCTGCTTGGCATGCAGCCGGGCGGCAAGCGCCTCGCCGTGCTGCCGGCCGCCCTGGCTTTCGGCGCGAATTCACGCGCTGCGGTCACCATCAACAACATCACCTATGCCGCTGTCCCGGCCAATTCGCCGCTGGTGTATGAGTTCACGATGGTCAATGTCACCAAGGCCGTTGCGATTCCTAGCGTGCCGCCGCCGACCGTGACCACCATCACCGAAGTCGTGGTCGGCACCGGCGCCACGGCGACAGTCGGCAAAGCCGTCACCGTGCGTTATACCGGCTGGCTGTATGACGGCACCCGCGTCAACCGCAAGGGTACGCAATTCGACAGCAACGTCGGCGGAACCGCACTCGCCGTCACCGTGGGTACCGGCGTGGTGGCCGGCTTCAGCACCGGCTTGACCGGCATGCAAGTGGGTGGCAAGCGTACGGTAATCATCCCGCCTGACCAGGGTTACGGCTCGACGGCGACGAGCGCCATCCCGGCCAACTCCACACTGGTGTTCGACATCGAACTGCTGACCGTGAACTAAGCAGACGGTATTGATAAAGAGGCAGCCTGCGGGCTGCCTTTTTTCATGCGCGCAGCGCTTGCACCGGGGACATGCGCATCGCCGACCACGTATGGCGCGCGGTGGCCGTCGCCGCCACCAGCAGGGCGAAGGCCAGCGCCGCCGGCGGCGCCCAGGCGCCGAGCGGCGTGCGCTCGGCGAACGGCGCCAGATAGTGCGCGATCGCCAGCCAGGCCGGCGGCAGCGCGATCAGGGCCGCCGCCATCGTCAGCAGCAGGAACTCGCGCCCGACCAGCGCCGCAATCGCCGCGCTGCCCGCACCGTGCAGCTTGCGCAACACGATCTCGCGCGCGCGCCGCTGCACGCTGTGCGCCGCCAGCACATAGATGCCGAACGCCGCCAGCATCAGCACCACCGCCGTGGCGCAGGCCAGCAGGCCGGCCACCCGCACGTCGTCCGCATAGGCCTGCGCGTAGTAGCCGGCGGCGTGCCGGATCACCGGCGCCTGCGTGGGGAAGTAGCGCAGCCACGCGCTGGCAATCGCCTGCTCCACGCTGGCGCCCGCGCTGCCGACGTCACTGAGCCTTACGGTGAGCAGGCGGCTGTTCTCCGACAGCACATACATCAAGGGCGCCGCCGGCTCGCGCAGCGTGTGCCAGCGCAGCTCTGGCGCCACGCCCACCACGCGCAGATTTCTACCGTTGACGCGCTGACCCAGAGCCTCCTGCGCGGATGCCCAGCCCAGCGCCCGTACCGCCGCCTGGTTCAGCACCGCGCTCTCTTCGCCGTCGGTTTGGAACATGCGGCCCGCCAGCGGCTTCACGCCGTAGACCTGGAAAAAGTCTTTGCCCACCATTTGCATCGGCATCGCCACGTTGCTGCCGTCGATCCGCTTGAACGTGCTGCTGGAGCGGGTACCTGTATGGTCGTCGCGACCCGGCACGCTGCTGCTGTCGGCCACGCCCGCTACGCCGGGCAGTTGGGCGATGGCGTCGCGCAGGGCGCGCGCGGCCGGTTGGTTAATGTCCTGCTGCATCTCCACCACCAGCAGCGGCGACGGATCGAAACCCGGCGATGCGCTGGCGGCAAACTGGGTCTGCCACAGCATGGCCAGCGCCACGCTGCCCATGCTGATGGCAACGCTGAACTGGACGGTGGTCAGCGCGCGCCGCAGCCATGCACCACCGGCGGTTTCACCGCTGCGTTGCGCCAGCGTGGCGCGCATGTCGACGCCGCGCGCCAGCCAGCCCGGATAAGCACCGGCCGCCGCGCCCACCAGCGCGCCGAAGGCCAGGCAGGCCGCCACCGCCAGCGGCGTCAGCACGCCTTCCAGTTGCCGCTGCAGCAGGACGGACGCCAGCGGCAGCAGCAGCCACGCCAGCAGCACGCCCAGCGCGGCGGCGGCCACCGACAGCAGCATCGCTTCGGTCATGAACTGCGCCAGCAGCTGGCGCGCGGAGGCGCCCATCACGCGGCGCACGGCGATCTCGCGCTGGCGGCGCAAGGTGCGCACCGTCGCCAGGTTGAGGTAGTTGACCACCGCCAGCAGCAGGATCAGCACGCCGGCCGCGCCGAGCGCCAGCACCAGGCGCATGTCGCCGCGTGGTCCGGTGCCCATGGTGTTGGCCACGCTGCGATCGAAATAGGCGTCGGCCAGCGCGCCGAGGCCGATGTCGACCATCTTGCGTCCGCCCAGCGACGTCTTCATTTCCGGCGTCGCCATGCTGTCCCACGGTGCCTGATCGATGACGTTTTGCAGTGCCGCCTGCAGCTGCTGCGGCGGAAGGTCGGTCTTCACGTAAATGCGGCCGGCGATGCCCATCCAGTTCGATAGCGCTTCCTGCCGCTCCTTCTCGGGCCACAGCGCGCTGCCGACGCCGACCAGCGCGCCGAATTGTATGGTGCTGTTGGATGGTCGTTCCGGCAGCATGGCGCGCACTTGCAGCGTCTGGCCGTTGATGACGACGGTACGACCCATGGCGTCGGTGCGGCCGAACAGCTGTAGCGCCGCCTGCGGCGTCAGCGCCAGGCCGTCCGGCATGGTCAGTGCCTGTTGCAGATCGCCTTGCGTGGTGCGCAGGCTGGCGATGCTTTCGAACGCCGGATCGACTGCCGTGACATCTACCTCACGCGCCACGCCATTTTGCTCCAGCGTTGCCGTGCGCGGCCACCACGCGCTTACTTGCAGCGGCAGTCCGCTTTGCAGGGCAACGCCGCGCAGTGCGAACGGCGTGTACTCCATCCATTGCGGTTGCGGGATGAAGTTGAGGCGGTGCTTGATGACGTACACGCGCTCGCGCTGCGGCACATCGCGGTCGTAGCTGAACGAATACTGCACGAACGCCAGCAGCACGAAGCACACGGCAAAGCCGGCCGCAAGGCCGAGCAGTTCGACGGCGCTGTTGAGCGGGTGGCGCAGCAGCAGGCGCCAGCCGAGGCGCAAGTCCCGCAGCATTATGCCGCCTGCAAGGCATCGACCATGACGCGGCCGTCCAGCAGATTCAAGGTGCGCGAGGCTTGTGCCGCGTGGTCGGGCGAGTGGGTGACCATCACCACCGTCGTGCCTTCGGCATTGATCTCGCGCAGCAGGCGCATGACTTCATCGCCGTGGGCGCTGTCCAGGTTACCGGTCGGTTCATCGGCTAGCAGCACGGCGGGGCCGGAGACCAGTGCGCGCGCGATCGCCACGCGCTGCTGCTGGCCGCCCGAGAGCTGCGACGGGCGGTGGCTGGCGCGGTGGCCCACACCCAGTTTGTTCAGCATCGCCGTCACGCGCTCGCGCCGTTCGCGCGCCGGCGTGCCGTTGTATTCGAGCGCCAGTTCCACGTTCTCGAACACGGTCAGCTCTTCGATCAGGTTGAAGCTCTGGAAGATGAAGCCGATGCGTCCGCGCCGCAGCTTGTTCAGCTGCGCCTCGCTCCAGCCGGCCACGTTCTGGCCTTCGAACCAGTACTCGCCGCGCGTCGGCACGTCCAGCAGGCCGAGGATGCCGAGCATGGTCGACTTGCCGCAGCCGGAAGGGCCGGTGATGGCGACATATTCGCCCGCTTCGATGTGCAGGTCGATGCGGTCCAGCGCCGTGGTCTGGATTTCTCCCGCTTGGTGGATTTTGCTGACGCCGACGAGTTTGAGCATGTGAATGTACCTTGGCTAGTGTATTGAGAGGTTACTGCGTAATTTGCAGACGTGGTGAATTTCCATAGGCCGCATAGCTGGACAGGATGACTTTCTCGCCGGCGGCCAGGCCGTCCAGCACTTCGATCTGGCTGTTGTTGCGGCGGCCGATGCGCACCGTGCGGCGCTCGGCGTTGCGGCCGGCCGCGTCGAGCACATAGACCCAGGCGCCGCCGCTGTCGTTGATGAAGGCGCCGTTCGGCAGCAGTAGCGCGCTGGCCGGTTCGCCGAGCGTGATACGCGCGTCCAGGCTCTGGCCGGGATTGAGCACCGGCGGCTGTCCCTGCGTGAACACCATTTCGACGGTGAAGCGGCCTGCTTTGATCTGCGGGTAGATGGTGCCGATGTCGGCGGCGTAGCTGCGGCCGTCCTGCTGCACTTTGGCGCGGCGGCCGACGGCCATGCGGTTCAGGTAATACTCGTCCACGCTGGCGGAGAGCTTGAAGCGGGCCGGGTCGTCGATGCGGCCGATGTTCTTGCCGGTAGCGATGGATTCGCCCACCTGCAGGCGGAAATTGGTCAGCCGTCCCGCCACCGGCGCGCGCACGGCCAGCGCGTCCACCGTGGCCGACACCAGTTTCAGGCCTGAGTTCAAGCCGTGGATGGCGCCCTCCAGCTGCTGCTCGGCGTCGTCGCGCACACGCAGCTCGGCGGCGCGCGATTGCTGTTCCTGCGTGAGGGCGCGCTGCTGCTGCGCCAGCCGGTCGGCCGATTCCTCCAGCGCGACGCTGGAGATATAGCCTTGCGCCGCCAGCTTGACGTTGCGCGCATGCTGCTTGCTGGTCTGGTCGAGCGCGAACTGCAGGTCGTCCAGGCGGCGCTGGTGCTCGCTGGCGCTGGCCTGCTGCGATACGCGCAGGTTGGACAGGTTGAAGATGCTGACCGCGTGCTCCGACTGCCGCGCCAGCAGTTCCAGGTTGCGCTGCGGGTTGGAGATGCGGAACAGCAGCTGGCCTTGTGTCACCAGCGCGCCGTCGCTGGCGAAGACTTCTTCCACCCGTCCCGATTCCACGGCGTCGAGAATGACGGAGTTGAGCGGTTCGGCGCTGGCGCGCACAATCACTTCATCCACGAACACGCCGCGCGCGGCCTGACCGGTGCGCAGGTCGGCGCCGTCGATCTGCAGGCCGCGCGGCACCCATGACCACAGCGCGGCGACGGCGGCAGCCAGTGCCACCAGCACCGCCGCAATGATGGCGATGCGCTTGCCGCGACGGCGCGGCACCACCGCATCCATGCCGGAGCCATTGTGCGGTGGGACGGTCCCGAAATTTTTTTTCATATGCATACGGGGCTTACTGCAAACGCTGTGCCATGCCGAAAACGCGGTTTTCAGGCGCTGTGGGCGGCGTAGTGTTCATTTCCGGACACCCGGCGCTGTTCACTAGCGAACAGGCGCCGCAGGTGGTCGTTTACAGCGCCCGGACGGCTGCTAGAATGGCCGCATGTCCGCCTATCTCCTGATCCTCGACGACGACCCTGATGTCGCCACCGCCGCGCAACTGCTGCTGCGCCGCCGCTATGGCCAGGTCGCCACGCTGAGCGATCCCGCAGGCCTGCCCGCGCTGCTGGCGCGTGCCGTGCCGGATGTGGTGCTGCTGGACCTGAATTTCACGCCGGGCCGCATCAATGGCGCGGAGGGCCTGGCGTTGCTGGACCAGTTGCGCGCGCAGGCGCGGCCTCCTGCGGTGATTGCGATGACGGCTTATGCCGACGTGCCGCTGGCGGTGGAGGCGCTGAAGCGCGGTGCGGGAGATTTCATCACCAAGCCTTGGGACAATGCGCGCCTGATCGCGGCAGTGGACCAGGCGCTGGCGCGGCGCGAGGCGGTGCGCGGCGGCGCGCCTGGCTCGCCCGAGTTGATGGGCGATTCGCGCGCCATGCAGGAGTTGAAAGGCCTGATCGCCAGCGTGGCGCCAACCGAGGCCAATGTGATGGTGCTGGGCGAGAACGGCGTCGGCAAGGAGCTAGTGGCACGGGCCATCCACGCGGCGTCGCGCCGCGCGGCGGGCACGCTGCTGGCGGTGGACATGGGCGCCTTGCCCGAATCGACTTTCGAGAGCGAGTTGTTCGGGCATCGCAAAGGTTCGTTCACCGATGCGAAAGCCGACAGGGCCGGGCGCTTCCAGGCGGCGCGCGGCGGTTCGCTGTTCCTCGACGAAATCGGCAACATGCCTTTGGCCGCGCAGGCCAAGCTGTTGACGGCGCTGGAGCGGCGCGAGGTGACGCCGATCGGCGCCGACAAGCCGGAGTCCATCGATGTGCGCATCATCAGCGCCACCAATCTCGATGAAGCGCGGCTGTTCGATCCCTCGGTGTTCCGCGCCGATTTGCTGTTTCGGCTGAATACCATCGTGATCCGCGTTCCACCCTTGCGCGAGCGGCGCGAGGATGTGCCGCTGCTGCTGCGTCATTACCTGCGCGTGTATGAAGAGCAGTATCAGCGGCCGTTGCGCAATATGAGTGCGTCCGCTGCCGATGCATTGATGCGCCACGATTGGCCGGGCAATGTGCGCGCGCTGCGGCATGCCTGCGAGCGGGCCGTGATCCTCGGTCAGGGCCTGGAATATGCGATCAACGATTTCGGCCTCGCGGGCGGGAATACAGTGGCGCCAGCCGCTGCCGGGGCCGAGGCGTCGGTCGTCACCTTGGCGCCGGCTATCGCCATGCCGGTCGCTGCGAGCGGCGATCTGACGCTGGACGCCATCGAGCGTGCGGCCATCACGGCGACGCTGGTGCAGTTCAACGGCAATATCAGCCACGCGGCGAAAACGCTGGGTATCAGCCGCGCGGCCTTGTACCGCAAGCTGGGCAAGCATGGCATCTGAACGCGCGCTCAAGTGGGGTGTGGCGGCCGGTGCGGCCGGACTGGCGGCGTTGGCCGTCGCAGCGGATGTGCTGTCGCCCGAACCGCGCCGCATCGTCCTGTGCTGCTTGCTCGCGCTGGCGCCCGCCGCCTTGCTGTGGCGCTGCCTGCGGCGGCTGTCGCTGCCCGCGCCGCACATGGAAAGCGCTTCGCACCCGGTCACACCGCAACGCGAACTGGCCGACGCCATGCTGGCGCTGGAAGCCTGTCTCGAACACGTGCCGATTGCGTTATTCAGCATCGAACACGCCAGTGGTGCGGGCGCGGTCGCACCGCTGAACGCCAGCGCGCGTCGGCTGCTGGCCCCCGGCCGCGCCAGCGCGCCGCAGCAGCTGCATCAACTGCTGGCGATGCAGGCCAGCGGCCAGCGCAAGCTGGTGAGCTTCGACACCGAACGCGGCGCCGAACGCGCGTTGGTCGCCGTTTCCGCGCTGACCATGCAAGGCTCGGCCCAGCGCCTGGCCGCGCTGATGCCGGTGGAAAGCGAACTGGAAGCGGAAGCCCTCAACGCCTGGCGCGAGCTGGTGCAGGTGCTCACCCACGAAATCATGAATTCCCTGACGCCGGTCGCCTCGCTCTCACGCACCTCATGCACGCTGCTGGAAGAAGCCAGCGGCACGCTGCCGGTCGATATCCATACGGACCTGAACACGGCGCTGGACGCCATCGCCCGCCGCGCCGCCAGCCTGGTGGACTTCGTCGGCAGCTACCGCAGCCTGTCGACCGTGCCGCAAGCGCAGGTGCAGCGAGTGTTGCTGGAAGAATTGTTTGACCGCCTGGCGGCGCTGCTGGAACCGCAGTGGCAGGGCAAGCTGGCCTTCTCGGTGGAGCCGGCATCGCTGGAAGTGATGATCGATCCCGGCCAGCTGGAACAAGCCCTCATCAACCTGCTGAAGAACGCGGCGGAAGCGGGCACGCAGGCGCAGGTGAGCGCGCGCCTGAGCCGGGGCGGCAGGCTGCGTATTGAAGTGTCGGACAATGGTCCCGGCGTGCCGGAAGCCCTGGCGGCGCATATCTTCACGCCGTTCTTTTCCACCAAGAAGCAGGGCAGGGGCATAGGACTGGCGATGGTGCGCCACCTGGCACATGCCAATGGCGGCACAGTGCGTTACGCGCGCCCGGTCGGCGCCGGCGCGCGCTTCATCCTGACGTTTTAACGAACCAGGTTAACGAACGATATTACCGCACCATATCGACGTGCATGATGCCGTCTTCGTCGTAAGGATCGGTCACGGTCTTGAAACCGAAGCTGCCGTAGAATTTTTCCAGATGCGCCTGCGCGCCGATGCGGATGCCCCAGCCCGGATGCAGCTGCTCGGCCAGCGGAATCGCCTTGGCCAGCAGTTCGCGGCCGATGCCGGTGCCGCGTCCGGCCGGCGTGGTCAGCACGCGGCCCAGCGACATCTCGTCGAACTTCACGCCTGGCGGCACGCAGCGCAGATAGGCGACGAGCGTGCGCTGGCCGTCGACCTCGCGCCAGCCCATCAGGTGATGGCAGAGCGGATCGCAACCGTCGATGTCGGGATACAAACAGGTTTGTTCAAGAATGAATACCGCTTGCCGCTGGCGTAGCACTTCGTACCAGTCGGCGCGCGGTATATCGTCAAAAGCCAGCCAATGCCACTCAATCATTGCTACTCTCAGTCGTGATCAAAGCAATGATTGTATGTGAATTAAACGATGGTCAGCGTGACGTCGATGTTGCCACGGGTGGCGTTCGAGTAAGGGCACACGATGTGGGCTGCGGCGACCAGCTTTTCAGCGGTTTCGCGGTCCAGGCCAGGCAGCGAGATTTTGTGCTCGACTTCGATGCCGAAACCGGTAGGGATCGGGCCGATGCCGACCGAGGTTTCCACCGACAGGTCCGCAGGCACGGCGATCTTGTCGCGGCCGCCAACGAATTTCATCGCGCCGATGAAGCAGGCGGCGTAGCCCGATGCGAACAGCTGCTCAGGATTGGTGCCTTCGCCGCCGGCGCCGCCCAGTTCTTTCGGGGTGCTCAGCTTGACGGACAGATGACCATCCGACGATGCGGATTGGCCTTCACGGCCGCCGGTGGTTTTTGCGTTTGCGGTGTACAGGACTTTTTCGATCGACATGATATTTCCTTTCAGTGGAGTTTCAGTGTGTGAGTACGGCGACGACTTGCTTATCTAATTTACTACACCTTGCGCTGTTTGCAGCGCCAATGAACACATAATACATAGCACGCTATTTAATAGCAAGCTATTTTTGAAATAAAAAAAACCGGAGACCGATGGAGGTCTCCGGCTTAAAGTTTCACTAAAGATGAGATTAGTGTCAGTAAAGATGAGATTTGTCTCACTAAAGATGAGATTGAATCGCATGCGATCAATCTGCTTTTTCCGTATGAAGTGGGCTCAATATACGCCTGAAAGTTGATTTGGTCAGAGTGTAGATTTGCATCGAAAATTGACCCACTTCCCCCCATAATTTGCATGCGAATCTGACCCACGTATAAGACACAATCCTACTCATGACATTGAGCGGGGAAATGGAGTGATCGACGTGGAGCTACTAGGAATTATTCGACGCTGGCACATTCGTGACCAGGTCCCATTGAGAGAGATCGCCAGACGCTTAGGCATCTCCAGAAACACCGTCAGGCGCTATCTCCGTGCGGAGATGGTGGAGCCCGCCTACCCTGAAAGGCGCGGCGCCAGCGCCATCGACAAATACGCCTTCCAACTCGCGGCCTTGCTCAAAACAGAGGCCAGCAAGAGTCGCAAGCAACGACGTACTCTAAAACAGATACACGAAGACCTGAAGGAACTGGGGTTTGAGGGATCTTACGACCGCGTCGCGGCATTCGCGAGGGTCTGGAGAGAGGGTCAAATTGACAGGGTCAATTCAGCGAGCAAACGAACAGCGGTACTCGGTACGATACCGTTCAGTGTCTGTAAGTCCTCTTCCCCTGCTTTATCAGGTTCTAGTCGACTTACGTTAGTAGGCAACCAGCATGCGAGAGCCCGCCTTTGGTGGGCTTTCTTCATTGTGCGCCGATGCTGGGTACATATTGACGAAAGCCCTGCAGCTAGGAAATCTCGAAGCGTGCGGGTTTGGCCGCAGATCGACGTGGCACTACTAAGCATTATTCGACGCTGGCATATCCGAGACCAGGTCCCCCTTCGAGAGATAGCCCGACGCTTGCGCATCTCTAGAAACACTGTCCGGCGCTATCTGCGCGCGGAAATCACCGAGCCGGCCTATGCCGCGCGGCGCTCACGCAGCGTGATCGACAAATATGCGTTCCAACTTTCAGCCATGCTCAAGACCGAAGCAGCTCGTTCAAGGAAGCAGCGACGCACCTTAAAGCAGATCCACGAGGACCTAAGGGAATTGGGTTTTGAGGGGTCTTACGACAGGGTCGCGGCGTTCGCGAGGGTATGGCGGGAGGGTCAAACTGAGCGGGTCAATCCATCAAGCAAACGAACAAGGGGCAATCCGGCCAGTAAACGAACAGATCCCGAAGCTGCGCAGCGGCAGCTAGCGTGCCCGCTTCATTCGGGATACTTATGCAATTTTGGTGTTGTTTATCCTCCCTCAATGTTGCACGGTGTCACATCGCTGTGTAAGATTGCAATGGTTTTATTAATTTCTTTTTAACTGTATTTTTACTGCAGTCATCGGTGAGTTCCTTCAAAGGAAATGTTGCTGGCAGTTTGGTGTTGATGATGAAGTCACCGATCTTTTCCTTTTACTCGTTCCACCTTGGACGCTTGTGGCGTGCGCAGCCTTTGGTGCTCTGCGCTGTGATCACGTCGCTGTTGACGTTGCTGGTAAGTGCATTCGTCTATTTCCAGCAATGGCAAGAGACAAACGAGGCAGTGAGCAATTTGCAACGGCTCGTCGCTGAAACCCGCCGCAAGCCAGTTTCAGTCACTCCGGACAAGAGCCGCGAAGTCGCGGTTCCCGATTTGCCGGTATTTTCCAGCGCGGAGTTGGTGGATAGGGTCAATCAGATTGCTGTTGGCGTCGGTATACCGTTTGATGAAGTTTCATATCGCCTAGAAGCGGGAGCGAGCACGCCTTATTTGCGCTACCGCGTGACGTTCTCAACCGCAGCCAAATATCCATTGATCCGACGATTTATCGATCAAATGGCCATGAACTTACCGCACACCACGTTAGACGAAATTAGCTGTTCGCGGGATGACATCCCGGCTGCTGCCTTGAGCTGCGATCTGTCGTTTTCTGCTTTTTTCCATAAGGATGGCCATGGATAAGGCGGCACGCGTACGCTGGACGGTGTTGCTTGCGGCTCTGACCGCCACGCTGGTTGCGGTGTTCTATCCGATTGACGAGGAGGCGCTACCGATCGCAGCGCCTCCATCCTCTCAACGGGAGGATAGCCTTCCAGCCCCCGTGATTCCTGGCGATATAGCCGAAGAGGGCGAATCGCCCGACACTGATCCATTTTCCCCCCGGGGCTGGCAGGCGCCGCCACCACCGGCAGTCGCGTCTGTCAGCGTAGTCCCGGCAGCACTCGCGCCAACCACCCCGGAGTCTCCGCCTGGCGCGCCTCCGCTGCCGTTTCGTTTTGTCGGCAGCCTCAAGGATGGCGCCGATCTCCTCGTATATCTGGCGCGAGGGGACGAGACCATCGTCGCTCGCCCGGGAGAGGTGCTTGAAGGCACTTACAAAGTGACAGGCGTTAGCGCCAGTCAGATGGATTTTGAACATATACCCACCGGCCAGAAGCAGGCTTTGGTGTTCCCCGTCCGTGATAACTGAACCATGCGCCAATTGATGACAACCCGTTTTTGTATTTCCCATGCGATGTTATTGCTCTGTGTGCTGCTGGCCGGCTGCGCTGCGGACTTGAAGCATCGCGAAGGCATGAGGTCCATGGAACGACGCGACTATGCCGCAGCGGTCAAACAACTCGCGGAAGCGACCGAGATGAAACCGAGCGATCACGAGTTCCGCAAGGACTGGTTGCGCGTGCGTGAACTGGCCACCGGAAAATTGCTGGAGGAAGCCAACAATGCTTCGCTCGATGAAAAATTTTCTCAAGCGGAGCGCGCCTATCGCGCCATCCTGAACTATGACCGCGACAACGCGCGCGCGCAGGCGGGACTTGAAAAGCTGGAGCGGATCACTCGCGCGAACGATGAGGCGACTCAAGCAGACGAAGCGTTCAAGCGCGGCGATCTTGGACAAGCCAATGAACTCCTTGCGCGAGCGCTAAAGAATGCGCCTAACCACGCTGCTGCCCGCGCGCTCAAGCGCGAGATAGAAACGTTGCAGGCGCAAGAGCTGCTGATTGTTCCTAGTCTCGGCGCGATGTACAAAAAGCCGATCAACCTAGAATTCCGCGACGCCAGTATCAAGATGGTGTTCGATGCGCTGTCGCGCACGACGGGGATTAACTTCATATTCGACCGTGAGGTCAAAGGCGACCAGCGCACGACTGTCTTTCTCAAACAGACCACGTTGGACGATGCGATCGACGTGATTCTGTCGACCGGCCAGTTGGACAAGAAAATCCTGAATGCCAGCAGTGTGTTGATCTATCCGAATACGCCAGCGAAGAACAGGGAGTACCAGGACCTGATCGTCAAAGCGTTCTACCTTTCCAACGTGGAAGCGAAGCAGGCGGCCAATCTTCTAAAGACCGTATTGAAAATCAAGGACGTATTCGTCGATGATAAGTACAACATGCTGGTGCTGCGCGAGAATCCCGAAACCATCATCTTGGCCGAAAAGCTGATCGCGTTGCATGACCTGGAAGAGCCTGAAGTGATGCTGGATGTCGAGGTATTGGAAATCAATCGCTCGCGACTGCTGAACCTGGGAGTGCAATGGCCGAATCAACTCACCATTGCGCCGCTCACCAATAATGGGACTTTGCCCGGCACGGGAACTGGCGGCAGCTCGGCAATGAAATACAGCGATTTGAAAGCACTGAATCTGGACACGCTCGGTATCAGCATGCCGAGCGCGACGATCAACCTGCAGAAAACCGATGGCGATGCCAATCTGCTTGCGAACCCACGCATACGTGTGCGCGACCGTGAAAAGGCCAAAATCCTGATCGGCGACAAAGTGCCGGTCGTAACCACGACCAGCAGCGGCACCTTCGTTACTGAAAACATCCAGTACCTGGACGTCGGCCTTAAATTGGAAGTAGAGCCGGATATCCATCTGCGTGACGAAATCGGCTTGAAAGTTGCGTTGGAGGTCAGCTCGCTGGTCTCCAGTATCAAGACCAACAACGGTTCTTCCGCCTACCAGATCGGTACCCGCAATTTCAATAGCGCATTGCGCCTGCGGGACGGCGAGACCCAGGTGCTGGGCGGCCTGATCAGCGACGAGGACCGCTCTTCGGCGAACCGGATACCGCTGGTGGGCGAGTTGCCCATCCTGGGCAGGCTGTTCGGCAGCCAAAACGACAATCGCCAGAAAACCGAGATTGTATTGTCGATCACGCCTCATTTGATACGCAATATCCGTCGCAAGGATGCCGCATCGGAATCGTTCTGGTCTGGCACCGAAGCCAGCTTGCATAGCCGTCCTTTGCAGCTACGCAATTTCGACGCCGTCGCCGGCGTTGCTGCGGCTAAAACAGCTCCACCTGTCACGCCAGGTGGTCCTGTGGCTAGTGCCGCCGCCGCGCCGCCGACCGCAGCGGCCCCCGCAAGCGCACCCGATGCACCGAAATTCGTCTGGGCCGGCCCGGCGCAGGCCAAGGTGGGCGATGTCGTGACGCTGACGCTGGATATGGACAGTCCGGAATTGCTGCGTGCCGTCTCGTTGCAATTGGGATTCAATCCTGCAGAATTCGAGATCGTATCAGTGCAGGAAGGAGACTATTTCAGCAAAGCCGGCAAGGCCAGTTTTAGCCAGGCTATCGACAATCCGGGCGGACGGGCTTCGGTCGGCGCCAGCGCCGGCGACCAGTCCGGTGTTAAGGGCGGAGGACGCATTATCACAGTGACGGCCAGAGCGCTGACACCCTCGCAAGGGGCGACTATCAGCTTGATCAGCATGACTCCGGTTGGCAGCCAGCGCGCGATCAGCCGTCCAGCCTTGCCACAGGTGCATCGCATGTTGGTGGAGCGTTGACCATGGCGACGTCGTCGTCTGCGATCCGTCATCGCAACACCGGCTTCAGTTTGCTGGAGCTACTGGCGGCCGCCGCTATTATCGGCTTGCTCGCCAGCGTGGCGGTGCCGTTCGTCGAAACCACCGTCAAGCGCCAGAAAGAGCGTGAACTGCGGACCGCCTTGCGCGATATCCGGCAAGCGATCGACGCATACAAGCACGCCGTGGCGACTGGGCATATCGCAACCAAGTTGGAACTGAGCGGCTATCCGCCCAGCTTGACTGAGCTGGTCGGTGGCGTGGAGGATCTGGCAAACAAAACTGGACCCAAACTGTATTTCTTGCGGCGTATTCCACGCGACCCTTTTGCGGCCGATGCCACTGCGACCGCGATCCAGACTTGGGGCGTGCGCAGCTTTGCTTCGGAGCCGGACAATCCGGCTGTGGGGGACGACGTCTTCGATGTGTATTCCTTGTCTGCTAGGACAGGATTGAACGGCGTGCCGTATCGGGAGTGGTGAAATGCGTAACCGTGGATTTACCATGATCGAACTGCTAGTCACCTTGGCGATCGTCGCCATGATACTGACCCTTGCCGTGCCGCGCTATTTCGGCAACGTAGACCGCACCAAGGAAGATGTACTGCGAGAAGATTTGTTCATTATGCGGGATGCCATCGACAAATATTATGCCGACAGGAACCGCTATCCCAACGAGTTGAAGGATCTTGTGAAGGAGAAGTATCTGCGCGCCATTCCGGTGGACCCATTTACCCAGAGTGCGTTCAGCTGGGTGGTGGTGCCGGCCGAGGACCCCGCGCTAGGCGCCGTCGCCAATGTGCACAGCGCCGCCCCAAACACTGGACGCGACGGTACTTGGCTGAGGGATTGGTAGCGATGCACCGGCAATATGGATTTAGCTATGTCATTGTGATGTTTCTGGTGGCGATGGTTTCGATTATTTCGGTACGGGCCATGGAGAACACCCAGATGACTTTGCGCAGGGAAAAGGAAGCCGAACTGATGATGGTCGGTCTGGCGTATCGCAACGCCATCCGCAGCTACTACGAGAATTCGCCTGGCACGGCGAAAACCTATCCGCAGAAGATGGAAGGCCTGGGGCGCTTGATCAATGACACTGGACGGACCACGCGGCCGCAACGCCATCTGCGTCAGTTGTGGCGCGACCCGATCACCGGCAGCAAAGACTGGGGGCTGGTGTATTCTGGTGACGACCTGATCGGCGTCTATTCACTGTCGAACCAGGAACCGATCAAGAAGGACGGCTTTCCACCAGAATTGGCGAGCTTCAAAGATGCAAAGGCCTACTCCGGCTGGCAGTTTGTCTATCAGCCAGTGCCGGTGGTTCCGCCGGCGACATTGCCATGAGGGGCGCGCCGATGGCAGGGCAGGAGCGTCGCCGGTCTGGCGAACAAAAGGGATTCACACTGCTAGAGTTGTTGGTGGTGATCGTCATCATCGGATTGCTGGCTGCCTTTGTGGCGCCGAGGTATTTCAATCAGATCAGCCGGTCCAAGGCGCAAATTGCACGGGCGCAGATTGAATCTTTTGACAAGGCGCTCGAGCAGTTTCGATTGGATACCGGTCACTATCCGAATAGTGAAACGGGGCTGTCCGCCCTGTTCGTTGAGCCGCCGGATGAGCCCATGTGGCATGGCGCCTACCTGAAAAAGAACTTGCCGCTCGACCCCTGGGATCGTCCTTATGTGTATCGTATGCCGGGAACGAACGGCCGCGATTTTGAAGTATTGTCACTTGGCGGCGATGGCCAAGCGGGCGGCGCTGGCGAAGACGCTGACATCACCAACTGAATACAGGCAGAGAGGCAGATAGTGCAATTCAGGGGCAAGATACTCAACAAAAGCATGCAAGTGGAGACGGTAGACGTTGATGCCTCCAGTCTGGAGGAGGCGCGCAGGGTACTGGCGGCGTCCGGCGCGCGGGTGCTGGATTTGCGTGTCGCGCGCGCCGGGCTCAAGCGGCGCTCGTCGCAGAAGGCGTTCGACCTCTCCATCTTTAACCAGCAACTGTATTCGCTGCTGGAAGCGGGGCAGACCGTGGTCGATGCGATCGACGTGCTCGGGAGGAACGACAAGCGGGGCCGCCACCGTGCGGTCTACGACACGTTGTTGCAGGGTCTGCAACACGGGCATCAGTTATCCGACGCCATGGCAGGTCTGCCTTCGGTTTTTCCAACACTGTATGTCGCGATGGTTCGCGCCAGTGAAACCACAGGCACCGTCCGGTCGGCCATACGCCGGTTTATGCAGTATCAGCGCCAAGTCGATGAAATACGGGGAAAGGTCGCCGCCGCCGCAACCTATCCGGCGATCCTGCTGAGTGTCGGTTTCCTCGTGATTGCCTTTCTGATGCTGTACGTGCTGCCGCGCTTCAGCGCGGTGTATGACGACGCCGGTTCCTCGCATCGGGGAGATCCCGGATTTGTGCAGCTATGGGGCAGCTTTGTTCGCGAGAACACTTCCATTGCGTGGTCCATGCTCTTCCTGTTCTGTGCCGCAGTGGTGACCTTGCTTGTGCACCCTGGGGTGCGCAATGCGCTGCACCGGCGGGTTCTGGTTATGCCGTGGATCGGCGAAAGGGTCTGGATACTGCAGTTGGCGCGTTTGTACCGCACCTTGGGGATGTTGCTCAGTAGCGGCATCAGCGTTCTGGCGGCGATGCGAATGACGCAGGCGTCCTTGCCTATCGCTATGCAGCCTGATCTGCAGAAGGCAGTGCTGGCTGTCAGCGAGGGTAGGCCGATGTCGGCTGTCATGATCGAATGCAATCTGAGCACCGAGATCGCTCAGCGCTTGCTTCTCGCAGGAGAGTCGTCCGGGAATCTCGACGAGATGATGGAACGTATTGCTGATTTCTATGACCAGGAAACGGCGATATGGATCGACACGGCAGGGCGATTGATCGAGCCGGCGCTTATGCTTGGCATTGGGTTGATTGTCGGCGCCATCGTGCTGATGTTGTATAGCCCCATTTTCGACTTGGCCAATATTGTATGAGTAGCGCATGCTGAACATAAAACTGATTTCTGAAGTGCGCCGACAGGCCTTACCCAAAGCGGCCTGGCTATCGCAGTTAACCGATGAGACTGATTTGCAGCGTGAGGCCGCATTGGCGGCCGTCGCGGAGTTGCTATCCTATCCGGTGCTGGGCGCAGACAAGGTTGCGGCACTGATCCCTGCATTTGAACTCGCCAGCTATGCCGAGATGGCGAACCGCCTGCTGGTCCTCGGTATGGGTGATGACGGCAAGCTGGTTGCCGCGTTGGGTTTGCCTTTGGATCCCCATGTTGGAGGTTGGCTGGCGCGTTTCCCAGTCACTGAAATCTACTTTGCCGATCCGGTGGCGGTGCAGGAGAAGCTCGAGTTGCACGAGTCGGGTTTCAGCGCGGTGGCGGATGCGGTAGGTATCGACGAGACCGTCGACCCGGCGCGCGACGCCAGTTTCGACCTTACACTGACATCGATTCAGGGCGAGGCAAGCCCGGCGGTTCGCCTGATCAATTCAACGGTATTCGATGCGCTGCGCTTCGAGGCCAGCGATATCCATCTAGAGTCGCTGCCTCAAGGACTGGTCATCAAGTTTAGGATAGACGGCGTACTCAATCGTATCGCAACCGTCAATAACCCGGCGCTGGCCGAGCAGGCGATCGCGCGTATCAAGGTGCTGGCCGAGCTCGATATTGGCGAGAAACGCATTCCGCAGGATGGCCGGTTCCGCGTCGCCGCGAAGGGCCGCGACATCGATATCCGCGTATCCATCATGCCCAGTATCCATGGCGAAGATGCAGTGTTGCGCGTGCTCGACAAGAAAGCCCTGATCGACAGCGTCCAGCGCTTGACGCTGGATTCGTTGGGGTTCGACAGCCAGACCATCCAACTTCTGCGCCGGCTCGCTGCCGAACCTTACGGCATGATGTTGGTGACGGGCCCGACCGGCAGCGGCAAGACCACCACCTTGTATGCCGCGCTTACGGAGATCAATCACGGAGAGGACAAGTTCATCACGATTGAAGACCCGGTCGAGTATCAATTACCCGGCGTGCTGCAAATCCCGGTGAACGAGAAGAAAGGGCTGACGTTTGCAGTCGGTTTGCGTTCGATTTTGCGTCACGATCCTGACAAGATACTGGTTGGTGAAATACGCGATCCCGAGACGGCACAGATCGCCGTGCAATCGGCGTTGACCGGCCACATGGTATTTACGTCTGTTCATGCGAATAACACGTTTGACGTGATCGGACGCTTCATGCACATGGGCGTCGATCCGTACAATTTTGTATCGTCGCTGACCGGGGTGGTGGCGCAACGTTTGTTGCGGCAGAACTGCCCGCATTGCAATGCTCCGGTCGAGGTTGATGCAACGTTATTGTTGGAGTCAGGTATCCGCGATCCGGAGACCTACCACTTTCATGCCGGCCGTGGTTGTGGGCAGTGCCGCAACACCGGATATAAAGGGCGTCGAGCGATAGCGGAGGTTCTGCGTCTCACCGACGAGATCCGCGAGATGATCGTTGCGCGTGCATCGATTCGCGCATTGAAGGAGCAGGCGCGTAAAGAAGGAACACGCTTTCTGCGCGACGTGGCGCTCGACCTTGTGCGCTCCGGCCATACCACGTTACAGGAGGTGAACCGTGTTACGTTTGTGGCCTGAAACCCTGCACGTAGGCTTGTTTCCCGGATGCTGCTGGCTGCGTTGTGGTGCCGCCGACCTGGATATTCCCGAAGTCGCGCGGGTTGTTTCAGCTGACGCCGATCTGTTATCGTCGCTGGCGGCAATGCTGGAGGCGCAAGGCGCCACCTTGCGCAAAGGTAGTCGCATTGACATTCTGGTATCCGACAGCGTGGCCATGCTGGCCGTGTTGCCGTGGCAGGAGCAGTTGAGCTCCCCGGCGGAGATGCATGGGTACGCGGTGGCGTGCTTTGAACAACAAGGGATCGAGATTTCGGATTCCTGGACTTTGCAGACCGCGTTCAGGAGCCATCGTGCGGCTGGTTTGGGCTATGCGGTGCGAACGGACTGGATTGGTCGGTTGCTGGCGATAGTGCAGGCTGCGGGCCTACGTCTAGGCTCGGTCTTGCCTGTGTCCGCAGCGGCGTATTGGCGGCACCGGCCGCCGTCGCGAACCAAACAAAGCACGCTGTTGCTCAGCGAAGCGAAACGGCTAACAGCCCTCAGCTTTTCCGGCCGCTGTTTGCACAGTATCGATATTGAACCCGTCACAGCCTGCTCGATTGCAGGTACGCGCCTGGTCACGCGGGTGCAAGCGGTATCGGGCATGGCGCCACAGGTCGGTCTCTGGGCGCCAGAGGGGGGCAAACCCGATGGCGTTGCTTTGGCCGGACTACCGGATATTGAACTGGCGATCTTGCCGAGCGACCGCTGGAGTCATGATTGAAGAATCTCTCGGACTATTTGAAGCCAAGACCGCGCTTTGTGGCACCGGTCATTTGTTGCTGCCTTGCTCTGTTGGGTTGCGCTGCCTGGATCTCTGTCGAAGCCTCGCTTCAGCATCAACAGCTGGTACGAACAGCGCAGCGCTATGAAGCGCTGCGGGCATCGCAAGTTGTGCCGGCACCACCCAAATTAAAGCCATCCGAACTGGAAGATCTGAAGCGTTGGGCGGCGCTGAGAATGGAACGCGCGTTTTCCTGGGATGTCATTTTTCTGGCGATAGAGCACGCCGGCTCGGCAGACATTGAGTTACTGGAATTTAATCCAGCAAAATTGGACCTGGCGTTGTCGCTGCGCGGCGAAGCAAGGAATCATGAGGCGCTTGTCGAGTTCCTTGAGGCGCTGTCCAGGCAGCCCGCCCTAGGAGGCGTACATTTGACGCGCCAGAAAAAAAAGGTGCGGGGCCAACTGGAAACCATCGAATTTGAAGTTAGAACGACGATCGTTGACCGTGGTCGCGGGCCGCGCCAGTGAAAACTGTTGTTTTGAAATACTAAATCTTGCGAGCTGTGACATTGTGTGAATTTTCTGGAAACTTTCCCGTTGGATAATGTTTGTTGGCATTCTATGAACATGGGCCTAGGTCCTGTATTTCGATCTGCCGACCAACGCCAACGCTGACCAGAAAAACAAAGATGCAAAAAAATACGGCCGCAATCCACCTCTTCCACTCCTCCTTGGTTGCATTCGCGTCACTGCAAACTCTTCAACGTTGTTGCGGCTTGGCTTTTGCCCGCACTATGTGGCGGGTGGTTGGAGTTGCCGCGCTGCTTCTGCTAGGCGCTAATCCGCCGAGTTTCGCTCAAACCAATGGGGGGGCGGTGTTCTCGCAGATGGTGCCGCCGCCGTCCAGCGGCACAGTCGGTTCGGATGGGTTGCTTCGGGTGACAGTGGGCGGTATTGTTGTCGCCACGGACGATGTCTGGCCGACGCAAACGATCATGTCAGCCGAGCTGATTGAAGGGGCAATTAGTCATAGCTCCACCGATTGGACCCGGCAAATGGGAAATGACGGTGAGTCCGCAATCAATGTGAACCGCGGGTTCAACCTGCCGGCGGCACTGGGGCCGGGAACCCATACATTGCAGGTGAAGACGTACACCGACGCTGGCAGGGTCGGCTACTCTCCTGCCTATACGGTTACTGTCGCAGGGACCGCAAGGGACGGTGCGGGCTATGTCTCGTGGTATCTGCCATCTCAAGTTGTTGTCGGCGGCACTTATACTGGTCAGGTCGTAATGACAAACACCGGTACTACCTCTTGGGCCTCTGGTTCTTACTGGTTGGGTTCGATTGGTGATGCCGTATGGGGTATCACAAAGGTCGACGCGGCGGGCGTCCCTCCGGGCGGGCAGATGATGTTCACCTTCAACGTCACTGCGCCCGCGAGCGCAGGAAATTATAACTTCCGCTGGCAAATGTTCCACAACGGCGTCGCATTTGGTACTGCCTCGCCCGTAACTTCCGTTCCCGTAATTCCGATTCCAGCGCCGACGGTCTCCTTGTCCTCCACGGGCGATGGACGGCATTATCCAAATGGTCTCGCGATTGTTGCTTTTACAGGCACGGCGACGGCAGGTACCGGCGCCACGTTGCAGTCGTTAAGACTGGTTGAAGGATCCAAAATAATCAAGGAGTCCACATCAGTCAGCAGTTTCAATGAGACGCTAACGTTTACGGAAATTGGTACGCACAATTACCAGTTGCAGTCTACGGACAGCCGAGGGCAAGTGAGTCTCAGCAACGCCATCAAGATTTATATTGATGGGCCGTCACCGTCGGTAGCATTGACCAAACCTGCCAACGGTGCAGTGATTATTCTGCCCTCCGGGGCGAGTTCTGCGAATGTTCAGATAACGGGTACGGGCAGTGCAGCCCCAGGTTATACGCTGACTAAACTAGAGCTATTTGTCGATGGAAATCCCGTATCGACACCGTTCACCGGAAGCATTAATCAGACTGTTTCCATGACCAGTGGATCGCACACCATACTACTGCGAGCTACGGATAATTCTGGTTCCGCCCCGGGGACCGACACTGCCAGCATTAGCGTCACTAGCACAGGAAGTGCTGTGACGTTTAGCAGTCTTGCGCTTACCAAAACAAGTGGCGTGATTGCGACCGGGCAGACATTGAGCTCCGGAATTAATGGATACGTCCAAGCCTCCGGGCTTTCCGCCGGCGATATGGTAAACCGAGTTGAATTGCGCGAAGGTTCTTCTGTCCTGAATTCGATGGACTTCCCTTTTCAGATGAGCGGCGACGGAGAAAATCCGGTTAACGTTCAACGGAATTTCTACAATATGACCGGTAATTTTGGTGTGGGAGCGCATGATATTTATGTACGTGCGTACACCTATCAAGGTAGCTACGGCGACAGCCCGCATTACACCGTCACGGTAACGCAGAACGCAGCGATACCGACCGTGACATTCACTACTTTGCCCGACAGTTCATATACGGTGCCGTACGGCACAACTGCCGCAGTGTCGATCATCGGTACTGCTAATGACGCTGGCGGCACTGTCGCCAGGGTCGATATACTCGATAATGGAGCTGTCGTTGATGGAGTAACGGGCAATAGCATCAACAAGACAATTCAACTGGGTGCGAATTCTCACAAACTCCAACTGCGTGCACAAGACAATGATGGTGCATATGGCTACAGCACAATCGCCAACACTACGGTGACGGCGATCATACCCGATCCGACGGTGAGCTTCACCGCGCCAACCACCACCACGGTGTATTCCCCGGGCGCGACGGTGTCGGTAACGATTAGCGGGACCGCAGTAGTTAACGGCGGCCGGACGATCAAGTCGCTGGCACTTTACGATGGCACTTCGCTCATCAAGTCGGTCACCACTTCCACCATCTCCATGAGCAAGGCGTTCGCTCCGGGCACGTACAATCTGAAGCTTCTGATAACGGATAGCGGTGATGCAAAGGGTGATGCGTATATTACGCTAACTATCATTGACGGCTATCCGCCGATAGCTGTGTCCATGACGGCGCCGGCAACTGGCGGCACATACTATACCTCCGGCTCGACAACCGCGTCGGTGCTGGTAACCGGCAGCGCAAGCGGTGGAACGATTTCAAAAATTGAAGTGCTCGATAACGGCATGCCTGGGACATCAGTTACGACCGGGTCCTATAGCAAGAACGTTTTGCTGACACCGGGCGTACACGTGCTACGGTTGGCGGCATATAACGGCGGAAGCACGCCTACACTGAGTCAGGCAGTAACGGTGACCGTGATCGAAGGCTATCCACCACTGAATGTATCTCTGACTGCGCCGGTGTCGGGTACAACTCTCTATACCTTATCTACAGCTACGACATCGACGGTTTCGGTAACGGTGACTGGCAGCGCTAGTGGCACAACTGTTTCAAAAATAGAGTTGATAGACAATGGCGTGATGAAGACGTCGGGTACAACCGCTTCATTTAGCAAAAGTGTTGCGCTGTCGTCCGGTAACCATGTGCTGAGCCTGCGCGCATATGATCCAGGAGGAATGCCCACCGATAGTGCTTCTGTCACGATCACTGTGATTGCGGGATTTCCGCCGCTGGACGTTAAAATCACTGCGCCGGTGGCGGGGGCCAGCTATTACACAACCACCACGACCGCGCCGGTTACAGTCACGGGCAGCGCAAGTGGCGGCACCGTTTCAAAAATCGAACTGGTGGACAACGGCGCGCCGGGTGCATCGGTGACGACGGCCTCGTATAGCAAAAGCGTTGCGCTCACGGCTGGCAACCACGTGCTGAGCCTGCGGGCGTACAACGGCGGCAACGTGCCGTACTCCAGCGTGGACGTTCCCGTCAAGGTAGTGCAGGCCGTCACGGGTAACGCTGCCGAGGTGGTGTCGCAAACGGTGCCGACATCAATGCGCGCAGGAGAGACTGCCAGCATAACGGTGGTGCTGCGAAATCTCGGCACGACGACATGGACGACGACCTCAACCCACAAACTTGGGGCGCAAAGTCCGAAAGGGGACCGTACCTGGGTCGACACCGCTCTGGTGCGTGTGCCGGCGTCCACCGCTTTCGGCAACACTGCCACATTCACGATCCCCATCACCGCGCCAAGCAAGGCGGGAACCTACACCATGCAGTGGCAAATGCAGGATGGCGACACACTGTTTGGCGCGCCTACCGAGCTGGTGTCGATTACCGTCACGGCTGGCGCCGGACCGACGGGTTCAGTGACCGCCGAGCCCAACAATGTACGGGTATCCGGCTCTGCGACGGCCTCGATCGTCTTTTCGGCGAAAGCCTCGGCTACGACTTCCACCGGAACCCTGAAAAGGTTGGAACTGTACAAGGACGCAGGCGATACCGTCGGCTATACCTTGGCCACGTCGGTAAACACGACTGCTGCAGCGTATACGTGGTCGCCATCGGTGTCGTTGGCGGCCGGACTCTACCAATTCAAGCTTCGCGTTATCGATTCCGCCAGCGGAACCATTGACACCGATCCGATCGTGGTCAACGTCACCAACAGCACCTTGCTCGGCACGTTGTCGGGAGTGCGGCTGGACAAAGACAAGAAGCCGCAGTTGATTGGCTGGGTGTGCCAACCGAGTACGGCGCAGTTCCTGAATTTCGACCTGTTCCTTGACGCGCCGACGGTCGCGACCGGTGGGCGGTTGCTGACCTCGGGTTTGGCCAACGTCTCCACGGAAACCGATGATGCGGCGGTGAAGAGCTCGTGCTCGACAGCCAGCACCAGCCATCACTTCAATATCGACCTGAGTCCTTATACAGCCGAGTATGCCGGGCGGGCGCTGTACGTGAGTGCGAAGGCCTACAGCGGCACGGCAACCGTTGTTCTGCCTTGCGCAAGCAACAACTGCACTGTGCCTGGCGCGATGCGTATTGGTATCGCCACTCCTGTCACCGGCGATACGTACGTCGGGCCTGCATCGGTCTATATGCGCGCGGTGATCACCGGAGCTACCGCCCCGTTCGACGAGGTGGCGTTCAGCGTCGACGACGTCTGGACCGCAGCGGTGCTTGAAAGTCCCGGCGTGTATTCATTGACCAAGGCCTCGGTGGCCAACCGCGCGGCGCAATACCGTATCCATGCGCGAGTCCGCCAGGGGAATTCCACTGTCTATTCGGCCAAGAGCCTGATCACGGTCAGTGCGACGGCAACCACCACGGCCGTGCTGGCGGCTCCCATCGCCGGCAGCACTTCCGCCCTTGGCGTGCCGATCGCTCTGGTCGCTGATGTATCTGGGGCCGTGAGCAAGATTAAGAGTGTGAAGTTTTATGCTGGGGGGAATCTGGTTGCAACCGGCATGAACGCCAACGATGGTTGGAATCGTTGGAGCGCTGCATGGAGTGGGGCAGCGATCGGCACCTACAGTATCCAGGCCAAGGCCTTCGACGGCGGCGGTGTACAGCTGGGGCAGACTACCACCGTTAGTGTGTCTGTATTGGACACAACGACGTCAAGCAAACCCTTGCCGTTCAATATCAACCTGGATGCGTTGTCCTACAGCGATGCCGGAACTCTGCCGGGAACTCTCGGGGTGGGTTCGGGTGGCGAGGCGACTTATTCAATTGATTTGGTGACGCCGCCCGGCACAGCCGGTCTGCAGCCTGCGCTGGCGTTGAACTACAATAGTTCCGGCACCAACGGTATCGTCGGCTTGGGCTGGAGCCTGAGCGGCCTGTCCAGCATCCACCGCTGCGGCAAAACTATCGCACAAGATGCCGTCAATGGTCGCATCAACTTCGATAAGGGCGACCGCCTGTGTATCGATGGCGAGCGCTTGGTACTGGTCAGCAATGCGGTGATGTCGGATGACGCCTACTGGGCCGATGGCGCGGTTTATCGCACCGAGATCGACAGCTTTATGCGTGTTAGTGCGCTGGGCAGTGGTGCTGGGCGTACGTTCAAGGTCGAACACAAAGATGGCAGAACGATGACCTTTGGCGATCCAAGCTCTACCGCCAAGGCCAGGGTGTTGGGGTACGTTACGCTGGTTGATGGCGTGCGACTTGCGCAGCCGCTTGTTCGCCCTGATGCACAATCGTGGGCGGTCGATAAGATCCTTGACCGAAGCGGTAATTCCATCACCTTCCATTATTCTCAGAGCGAAGCGACCGGTGAGCACGTGGTCGATGCCATACGTTACGGTGCTAACGGGTTACAGCCGCATGCTATGGTGAAGTTCAGCTATGAGGACAGACCCGATTCCTGGACTCGATACATTGACGGAACCAGGCATGATCTGCGTCAGCGTCTCTCTCATATCAAGACTTACGCCGGCGTTGATATGTCTGGCGAACCGGCCGCCGGCGCTCTGGTGCGTGACTACGTGCTGACTTATGAGATCAGTCCAACCAGTGGCCGCAGCATGATGAAGCAAGTGGCAGTGAGCGCGTTCAATGCCGCCACAGGCGCTACGGAAGTCATGCCGCCTACCGTCTTTGATTGGGGCAAGCCGCACCCAAGCAAGACGCCCGGGTTTACGAGCCGTGGTAACTGGCCTGGTGCTCCTTTATTGACGACGCATTCGAACAGCAGTGTGGGACGATCTGCGAATCATCCGGATTTCTTTGCATTCCAGGACATGGAGAACCATGGCCTGACTGACGTGTTGGAGCGTCGCGTCGCACTACCGTTTATTACGGGATACGATGAAAATCTGGCAATCGCCGCTAGTCCTTTGCAACCAGGAACAATGCGGACGCAGTATCGATACTTCCATAACAACGGCAGCGGATTCGATCAGTATCAGTACCAATTGAATACGAGTGAGAAATTCGTCGTACTGGACTTGGGCGATTTCAACGGTGATGGCGCACCGGACCTATTGGTAGCCACGGAAAGTGCGGGCTCCAAAATATGTATTTCGCCGCTCGGTAACGGCGTTAGCGGTCTTACCAGCCAGCTCATTACGTTTACCTGTGCGTCTGCCACGGATCGCCCGTCAACGGGCGCCAATGTGCCAGGGGCGGGCGCATATGTCGTCGACGTGGTCGGCGATGGGCGTTCGGCTATTTACGGAGACATCTCGGCGACCGAGGCAAAGGCCTGGCTCTACCTTCAAAATGAAAAGCTAGAGGACCGCGCTCCTCCTTATGCGGTATTACCGTACAACGAAGAGGATCGGCGGAACAGCGTATCGGACACATTGCAGACGTTTGTGAGCTTCAACCAGTCGATCGACTTTGTTGGTATCGGCAAGCATGCCGATGTACGTTGGGCATTGCCATATTTCCGGCCGCAAGGGATGGCCGACAATGGTGAGCCAATCGGCAACCCTATGTGGGTCAATTTGACCCCGGCGATTACGGTCACCGACTTCCGAAAACCTGGCACTCCGCAGTTAGGCGGCGTGCGCTCATACGCGTTGCATGAAGAATATCCAGCGCCTTACTGCGAATATGGCGGCACCGTCGGAGGGGGGAGCTACACCCGCTGCGACCCTGCACCATACCGGTTCGATGCGCCGATTGGTGGCGCAGTCGCTGATTTCAGCGGATCGGGTTACAGCAATTTGATGTTTGGGTTCGTTGAGATCAATAAATTCAACTCAGCCACGCGTGCTGATGCCACGCTTTGCCTTTCCACCGGGCGCGAGCTCGATTGTGGCAAGCTGCCTCAGCACAGCGACGAGCAATACAAGGTAACGCAGGCAGTCGCTAATTTTGTCGGCGATGGAGCGCCATCTGTACTTATGCAAGAAACGTTACGCGGCACGGGAACTGACGGGGTGAAGTTGGTTCCGGTTCCGGTCGGGCCGCTGCAAATGTGTCGTCTGACGGGGATGGGTGAAGCGCCTGCTGATGTAAGGACCACCTGCACGCCTTGGGCTGGCTTGATGTTGACTGGGCCGGGTGGCGACACGACGGCCTACGACCAGGTGTATTTCATGGATTTGCTGGGCACTGGACGTACGCAGGCGGTTTACTATCATGCTGGTAAATTGTCGAACGGCGTTTGGCAGGAAGATGGGCGATGGGAAGTGTTTGAACCCGTGGATGTTGCTGTCGATGGGCAGGCATTGGACCGTATTCACCAGGTGACTAATGGGTTGGGGGCGAAATCGAACGTTGTGTATAGCGATGGGTTGGCACGTGGCGCGGAGAGCTTGACCGGCACGGTTACATGCGCTGCACAAGGAGTTCAATGCCAGACCGACAGTGTAGTAAGTCGCAGGGGGGCGACAGACCTGACGACGAGCTACCCTCAGCGTGTGGCGCTGGGAGCGGGCAAAGTAGTCAGCCGCTTAATGCAAGCAAATGGTGTTGCTGGCCAGTATGCCACGAGCTATCGCTACTTCGATCCGGTCACGGACGTTGCCGGCCGTGGTGCTTTGGGATACGGCGAGGTCGTATCCCAGGATGAGAAAACCGGAATTGTTACTACGACTTCGTATAGCCATGTATGGCCGAAAAAAGGGATGATGCGCGACACCAGTGTCGCTACGACGGCTGGGGTACTGTTGTCGAAGACAACCAATTCCTTGGATTTCAAACAATTTGCTCATCCAAGCGGTCAGCTGACCTATTTCCCGTACACCAGTAAGAGTGTGGTCGTTCGTCGCGATCTGGATGGCAGCGACCTGGGCACCGTAACCGTCACCAATCAATACAACGACGGCTGGGGAAATCTAAGCGAGCAGGAAGTGCAGCACGCAGCGGGAAGTGTGGTGCAGCTAACCAATCGTACGGTCAACACCTATCAGCCAGTCAGCGGCGAAAGCTGGCTACTTGGCCTGCCGACACGCGTGGAGATTACGCAAACGAATGCTACTGGCAGCCTGACCCGCACTACAGCGTATAGTTATGATGCACAAGGCCGCCCTTACACGGAGACGATAGAACCTGATTTTCCACAATTACGGGTGCTGACCACCTTGGATCGCACTCCGAAGCCGGGCATGACCGCTCAGGGCTTGGTTAGCAAGAAGACTCAAACATGGCGTGACCCTGTGCAGGGCGTGGACGTCACCCGTACCTCCGCCGATGTGACATTCGATACGTTCGGACGGTTCCCGTTGACCATCCGAAACGCGCTTGATGAATCAGAGGAACGGACCTTTGACGGCGGCACCGGTGCGTTGCTGACATTGAATGCGCGTGATGGTCTCAATACCATTTGGACGGTTGACGGCTTTGGCCGCGTCAGGGCCGAGCGTTCCCATGATGGCAACGAGAAGCGCAGCTATTTGAAGAACTGCGAAAACGACTGTCCGCTTGGATCGGCTGTAATTCAAATTACCGAAGCGTACCATCACAAAATTAGCAGCGACCCCGACGATGTCGCTGGTCGTATGGGCGCACCGCGCATGGTGTATAGCGATAGCGTAGGACACGCTCTGCGTAAGCAGACCTGGGGGTTCGATGGCACTGTCACGATAGCTGAACAGCGCTACGATAGCCTTGGCCGGCTGCAAGAAACCGATCAGCCAGGCTATGGCGCCACTGGAACATTGTCTATCCGTTACGGATATGACGAACTCAATCGCATTAAGAGCAGCACGACGCATGACACTGGCGGGGCCGACCTTACAAGCACAACGAAGTACAGTGGGTTCGACACAACGCTTACCAATCCGCTTGGACAGAAACGCAAAGACACACGCAACGTCATCGGGAAAGTGGTGCAGGTACTGGATGCGAACAACAAACTGACAAAGTTTGACTATGACCCATTTGGAAATCTGAAGCAGACCACAGATCCGTTGGGCAATTTGATTAAGGTGACATATGACCGTTTGGGTCGTAAGACTGACCTCGATGATCCAGACTTGGGGTTGATTCATTACGACATCGATCCCCTGGGACGCACGTATAAGCAGAGCAATCCAGAGCTGGTCAAAGGCGGAAAATTCGTAGCAATGGGTTATGACTTATTGGATCGAATGACGTCTCGACTCGAGCCCGAGATGAACAGTTATTGGGTCTATGCAACCAAGGATGCGAATGGTGCCAAGTCTTCCAAGCTAGGAAAGCTGGTCGAGGCTTATATCGGTACGCCTACCAACAAGACCTACAGTCGTACACACAACTATGATGCGCTGGGGCGTCCGACCCTGACAACTCAGTTGCTCAGCGACGGGCCTTACACGAGCAATAGCGATTACGACGCCTGGAGTCGTGTGGTGAGGCAGACCTATCGCCGTAATACCGATGCTGCCAAGGTGTTTGATATGCGTTATAACAGCCCAGGCTACCAGTCCCGTATTGAGCACAACGGGATAGCGTTGTCGGAAGTTCAGCTACAAGACGCGGCCGACCGTCCGGTAAAAATCGCGCTGGGCAATGGTTTGATTCAAAAGCGTGACTTCAATTCCGACTCCGGTCGACTCGACGGGGGCACATTGGCCGGTGCCGATAATAGCTTACGCGTGTCGGAGGGCTACGAGTACGACAAGATTGGCAGCGTTAGAATGCGCTCGCTGAACTGGGACACCGGCGGGTTTGACGAACGCTTTGAGTACGACGATCTTAATCGTTTGAAAAAGAGCACTCTCGGCACGCAGGTGCAGGATTTCACGTACGACGACATCGGCAATTTGAAGAGCAAGACCGGGGTGGGTAACTACAATTACCTCCAGTCAGGTGCTGGCGTCAAACGGCCGCATGCGTTGCTAGGTTTTGGTACGGACACTACAAGCTTCCAATACGACCTTAATGGCAACCAGACCAATGGCGCTGGCCGCACGGCGACTTGGACTACGTTCGACATGCCAAAGACCATCACGAAGGGCGTCTACACGAGCCAGTTCGTATATGGACCGGAGTATCAGCGTACTTGGCAGGCTCGTGGCGATGGCACTCAGGTCATCTATGCTGGTGCGCAGGAGGTGGAAATAAAAGGCACGGCCGTCACGGTCAAGACTTACTGGCCGAATGGTCTTGGTGTCGAGATTGATCGCCCGGGGGCAATGTCGACCGAGATGAGCTGGACTTACACGGACAACCTGGGCAGCGTCGTAGCGATCACTAACGAGCAAGGTCAGTTCCGCGAGGGGGGAAAGCTAGAGTACGATGCGTGGGGCAAGCGACGTAGTGCTGTAGACAATTCCTCCACCAGCGACGCTATTGACGGAGTGGTAGATAATCGCGGCTTTACCGGCCATGAAATGCTGGACCTGCTGGACTTGGTTCACATGAATGGCCGGGTGTATGACCCTATGAGCGCGAAATTCCTGTCGGGTGATCCATTGATTCAGGATCCGCTGAATGGGCAGAGTTATAATCGCTATAGCTACGTGATGAATAATCCGACCAACATGACGGACCCGACTGGGTTCTGCGCTACGGGAACGGAACAAACCGGGACTAGAATTTGTGCCAAAGAGGCCACAACTGAGGTTAGTGATGGAGATGGGAACGTTAAGCTAGTCGCTACGAAAATGCTGACAGCAGGGTTAAAAGCGCTTGGGTTGAAAATTGATAATCATGGTTCCTTTGTTAAGGATGCCAAAAGCCCAAATTCGGTAACGGGCGCGAATATTCCTGCGGCAAACACATCAACTTGGTGGTCCAACTTCAAAAATGGTTTTTTCCAAGGAGTGTCAAACGCTTCGCAATCGCGAGGTTATCCTGACGTAACAGATGGAACCGCCGACAAGACTTCGGGCGGATATCTTTTGGGAACCGGAGTAGGTACCGCATTTGTTGCTCAAGCGGCGTTTGGTGGGAGGATGCCAGCGCAAGTGGAAGCCATTCCGCAGGTCATTGTTCCGGGATCAAGGGCCGCTCAAGGTGAAGCATTTGTAATTGGGAATAGTTGGGCAGGTAGAGTTGATTATTCATCGATAGCTAACCCAGCAAATTCTGGGGCAGGCAGAGAATTTACTTTAAGGCAAAAACAGGAAGCTCTGGCGCTCAATCGCAAAGCTAATGGTGGAGTTGTTAGATCAGATAAGAGTGGAACCATTCTTACTCAACCACAAAAAAGTCAACGTGGGGTAACTCCGGATCCTAACGAATGGCAGTTCGATCACATTGACGCTAAGAGCTGTGGCGGGACAAACTGCAGTAGTAATCTTCAAATTCTTTCAAGGAAAGAAAATCGTGAAAAATCAGATAATTGAGGTGAAAAATGTACGAAATACATAAAATTAATGATCTCCCATCGATTTCTGATGTTTTGAAGAGAGCAAAGGGTCTCGCATTGCTTGATGCGATAATTATGCCAGACTGGAATTTTCGTTATTTTTCATTTAATTCTGCATGGAATTCGGCGGATAAAGAATCAATGGCCTCAATGCGTGACGGTTCTGGAAGTGAGTATTTCATAATTTTTTCACCAGAAGGAGTTGTCGGAAAGGTCTTAGACGCGAACTTCGATGAAGATGTTTATGATCTTCTGGAAAAGGTCCCAAATGAATTCAATTCTTTTAAAATCGAAAAAGCATTTAACTTAAAAGAAGCGACTTTCTATTTTTGGAGAGCTAAAAATGATATGATCTGGAATTCGATTCCGGCAAGTTCTAAATATTATAGTTATTTGAATTTTTTGGCGGGTGGAGTTGAGGTTTACCATAGCTGGGCAGAATCGTATTATGAGAAATCTATTGATCTGGAGGCGTTAAAAGAAGCCTTTGAATCACTGGAAATCAATGAGGGGAATTTGCTTCGACTTAATCCTGAGTTGACGATAGAGGATGTCGTGAGCGATTTAAACGAGATTCTTGGGGATTGATAGGCAGTGTTTTTATTTACTGGTCTCTCGCTTGCTGGTTGCCCGCCTTTGATGGGCTTTCTTCATTGTGCGCTAATGCTGAGTAGATACTGACTGTTCGCTTGCACGGTAAGCGTCTTCCCAGCGCCGTCTGGACTGCCTGACCAGCATCCTCCATGATCGAATCTTGGCACATTTGTGCCCACAAATTCTGATTATGGACACAAATTTTCAACCGATCATTTCAAAGAACGCACGCGGCCACTATCGCCAGCATCCGCTGGAGTTCAAACGCGCCTTGGTGGCATTATCGCGCGCGACCACGGCGTCAACGCCAACCAGGTGTTCAGCTGGCGCCGTCTGTATCAGCAAGGCCGCCTCGGTGTGCCGGCGTTGACGCGCGCCGATGGCTTGTTGCCGGTGGTGCTGGCGCCGTCGGCGCCCGCACCCGCACCCGCACCCGCACCCGCACCAAACAACACCGATGCCGATGCGACGCCGGCGGCACCATCGTGTTAGAGCTGGGCGAAGTCCGTGTCCGCATCGAAGGCCAGCCCAACGCGGCCACGCTGGCCCAAGTTTTGGATCGGGTATTGGGATGATCGGCCTGCCCGCCGGCACCAAGGTGAGACTTTCCGCCGGCACCACCGACATGCGCTCCGGCTTCAATGGCCTGGCTGCCAACGTGCAAACGGCGCTGGAGGAAGATCCGTTCAGCGACCACGTGTTTGTGTTTCGTGGCCGACGCGGCGACCTGATCAAATTATTGTGGTGGAGCGGCGATGGCCTGTGCTTGTTGGCCAAGCGGCTTGAGCGCGGTCGCTTCATCTGGCCACAGGCCAGCAACGGTTCGGTGGCGCTGACGCAGGCGCAGCTGTCGATGCTACTTGAAGGCATAGACTGGCGGCGGCCGGAACGGACCTGGAAACCAACGTCGGCCTTGTAAACGTTGCAGGGCTCGCGTAAACTTGGCGCATGCTCAGCCCAGCCGACCTGCCCAACGACGTCGCCGCCTTGAAGGCGCTGCTGCTCGCCCAAGACGAGGTGGTGGAAGGCTTGCGCGAGCAACTGAACACGCGTGCCGTGGAGATCGAACATCTCAAGCTGCAGATCGCCAAATTGCGGCGCATGCAGTTTGGCCGCAAGTCTGAAAAGCTGGACCATCAGATCGAACAGTTGGAATTACAACTGGAAGACCTGCAGGCCGACGAGGCCGAGGCGGCGCGCGAGATGCCGGCGGCCGACCAGGCGCCGCGCAAGAAGTCGGTGCGCCGGCCATTGCCCGATCATCTGCCGCGCGACGAGAAGGTCTATGCGCCGACGGGCCATGCCTGCCCGGCCTGTGGAGGCGGCCTGCGCCCGCTGGGCGAGGACGTGGCCGAACAGCTGGAGTTCGTGCCGGCCAGCTTCCGTGTGATCCGCCATGTACGCCCCAAGCTGGCGTGCGCCTGCTGTGACGCAATCGTCCAGGCGCCGGCTCCGAGCCGACCGATCGAACGCGGCATAGCCGGCCCTGGTCTGCTGGCGCACATCCTGGTGGCCAAGTTCGCCGATCATCTGCCGCTGTATCGTCAATCCGTCATCTACGCCTGCGTAGGCGTCGACCTTGACCGCGCGCTGCTGGCGAGCTGGGTGGGCGCCGCCAGCGCGTTGCTGCGTCCGCTGGTTGATGCGGTTCGATGCCATGTGCTGGCCGCATCGAAGCTGCATGCCGACGATACCCCGATTCCAGTGCTGGCGCCAGGCAATGGCAAAACCAAGACGGCGCGCTTGTGGACCTATGTGCGTGACGACCGGCCTTCGGGCGACACCTCGCCGCCGGCGGTCTGGTTTGCCTACACACCCGACCGCAAAGGCATTCATCCACGAACACACCTCGCCAAGTTCGAGGGCGTGCTGCAAGCCGATGCCTACTCCGGCTTCAACGCCTTGTTCGAAGACAGCACGGTCCACGAAGCGGCCTGTTGGGCGCACGCGCGGCGCAAATTCCACGATCTGCATGCGGCGTGACCGACGCCGCTGACCACGGAGGCACTGCGCCGAATCGCCGAGCTCTATGTGATCGAGGTCGAGATCCGGGGCAAGCCGCCCGACGAACGGCGGCAGGTTCGGCAAGCCCGCTCGCGTCCACTGCTCGATGACCTGGAACGCTGGCTGCGCACCACGCTTGACATGCTCTCGCGCAAGTCCGACACGGCGGCGGCGATCCTGTACGCGCTGAAACTGTGGCCGGCACTGCTGCGCTATGTCGAAGACGGCGCCGTGGAGATTGATAACTCCGCAGCCGAATGCGCCTTGCGTGGCGTGGCCATTGGACGCCGCAACTATCTGTTTGCCGGGGCCGACAGCGGCGGCGAGCGCGCAGCCGCGATCTATTCGCTGATCGGCAAGGCCAAGCTGAACGGTGTCGACCCCGAAGCCTGGTTGCGTCACGTGCTGACGCATATCGCCGATCATCCCGTCAACCGGGTTGATGAATTCTTGCCTTGGAACTGCAACTTGCCAGCAGCCCTCTGAGATTACGCCGCTTCCCAGCGGTGTGACGCCATCATCAATCAAATTTCCATCGCACTCAAGACGTCGCTGAGCTGACGCTTACCTTGCACGCAGAATTGACCCACTCCAATCTCCCGCCTTCCACTGTCTTACAAATGTGGCCGCGCGGTCGTATGACCCTTTATAACCCAACTCTTTCAGGTCAAGATGGAGCTGCTTCAAATTGCGCCGCTGCTTACTGGGATTGGTTGTCTCGGCCTTTAGCCAGTCGGATAGCAGCATAGAGTATTTGTCCAGGCCGCTAGTTGATTGCCTCTCCGCGTAAGGGGCTGAGTGGTTTCCGATCGCAGGTAGCGTCCCTCGTTTTGCGAAGCTAAGCGAAAAAAAACCGGGAGCTGCAAGCAGTCCCCGGTAAAAAGGCCAGTTATGGGTTACCAGCCCCACACGGTGTTACCGATTTGAAACTCGTGAGCCGCCTAAGGTAGAGCTAGCAACCCGAAAATCTCAACTTTTCTGGCGTGAACACCCCAAAATCTCAACTATTGCGCGATTCAGTCTCATCTTTAATGAGACTTTTTCGGCTAAGTCATTGATTCAGCTTCCTGGCGATCTCAGCTTTTGTGACAGTCAACGTCCGGCAAAAAGGCCGGCTATGGGCAGCCAGCCCCCCGTTGGACTGGATTAGAACTTGTAGGCGGCCGTCACGTAGAAGGTGCGGCCGAGCGGATCGGTGTAGCGGCCGTCGTAGCCGACCTGGTTGCCGCCGCCGCTGTTGCGGATCGACAGCGGTGGTTCCTCGGCCAGCAGGTTGCGCACACCCAGAGTCAGGGTCAGGTTTTTGATGAAGTTCAGCTTGGCCTGATAGTCGACGGTGGTGTAGTCGCTGACATCGCGCTTCATTTTCACGGCGTCGCCCAGGGTGCCGTCGGCGTTGACTGCAACCACCGGACCGGCGGCATCGTGGTAGCCGGAGCGGTAGTTGACGGTCAGCGTGTTGCTCAGCTTTTCCGAGCTCTTGAGCGAGAAATTCACGCGGCTGATCAGGCGGAACACCACATCGTTGTAGGAATCGAAACGGCCGATCGATTGTTCAACGCCGCTGCCCGGCACGTCCTGCTCGGCCTTCAGCATGTAGGTGCCGGACCAGTTCACCGCCAGCTTGCCGAGCGGCGTGCCGGTTTTGTAGGTGCTGTCGAAGTCGATGCCGCGATAGTGCGAGCTGGCCAGGTTGACCGGGCTCAGGGTCGCCACCAGCACCTTGCTCTTCTGGATAGGATCGTAATAGACCGAGATGTATTTGTCGGCCAGCACCGGATTGGTGAAGATCTGTTCCTGCGACAAGGTGCGGATCTGGTTGCGCAGCTTCACGTCCCACAGGTCGACGCCGACCGACAGCGCACTGGTGGCTTCCCAGCGCAGGCCGAGCGAGGATTGCTTGGAGCGCTCCGCCTGCAGCGAACCGTTGCCCTTGGTGGCGTTGCCGCTGGTGAGCAGACCGTACTCCGACTCGCCCGCCTTGCAGTAGATCAGGCGCGGGTCGCCGGCCTTGGTGATCGGGCAGGCGAAGAATTCGGACGAGCCGCCGTTCTTGAGCGGATCGGCGACGTCGTTCATGGTCGGCGCCTTGAAGCCGGTGCCGTAGGAACCGCGCAGCATGACCGACTGCACCGGCGTGTAGCGCGCCGACAGCTTGTAGGTGGCCTTGGCCACGTCCTCACCCACGGTGCCGGCCTTGCTCGGCACGCCGTTGATGTCGTAACTGGTGTTGTGCTTCTCCACCGCATCGTAGCTGTCGTAGCGCAGTGCGCCGGTCAATTCCAGGTTTTTCATCACCGGCATCAGCAGTTCGGCAAAGCTGCCCCAGCTCTTGCGCGAGGCGTCCAGTGCCTGCGAGCCGGTGCCGCCGCCGATGGTGACGTCGGTCCAGCCAGGATTGCCGGGGCCGGGACCTTTCGAGATGGCGGACGGGTCGTCCTGGTAGGACTGGCGCGTGAAGTCGGCGCCCAGGCCCAGCGAGGCGGCGCCGCCCGGCAGCGTGAACACTTCGCGCGAACCGCGCACATTGGCCACGTCGATCTTGGAATGGGTGGTGCCCAGCACCTGGTGCAGCACGGCCGGCGCCAGCACCGAAGCGCCGTTCGGGTTGACCACGAACGGGTTGTAGGCGCCGGAGCGCACCAGCTCTTCGAAGGCGTTGCCGCTCAGGTAGCCGGCGACGGCGGTGTCGATCTGCTTGTTCTGCGAGTGGGTGTAGGCGGCGTTGACGTCCCAGCCGGCCACGCGGCTATCGGCGCCGGCCACGAAGTGGATGGCGTCGGTGCGGTATTCGTCGGTGCGGCCGCCGGCATCGGCGCCACGGTAGTACAGGAAGGCGTCGGTGGCGTCGGCCGCATTGATGCCCACCTTCGACAGCAGCGGCACCACGGTTTTGTTGTAGGCGCCCATATAGGCCGCGTTGACGCTCTTCACGCCGGTTTCCGGATCGGTGCTGAACACCGTCAGCGGCTGGGCCGCCGGCGCGTAGCGGGCGGTGTTGCTGAACTTGGACATCACCAGTTCGCTGAACAGATTGGTGTCCGTGTTGAGACGCAGGGTGCCGTTGGCGAACACGCTGTCGCGCTTCAGTTCCGGCATCAGCTGGACGGTGGCGGCGTAATCGTAGCGGCAGGCGTTGCCGTTGACGAAAGTATTGGCCGCCGTGCACTGGCCGTTGGTGAGGAAATCGGCCGAGAACAGCTTGTCGGCGTTGGCGGTGACCACTTCCACGTTGGCCGGATTGGAGTTGCCGCTGGTCTGCGAGATGGCGTACTGCTTGCCGCCTTGCTCGAAGCGGCGGATACCGGACTTGGAAAACTCGCGCTGGTTGGCGTTCAGGCTCTTTTGCTCGTCGTGGCTGTAGGCCAGCATCAGGTTGTAGCCGTCCTTGTCCAGGTCGCCGAAGCCCTTGGAGATCGAGAAGTTGCTGCTACGGCCACCCGATTTTTCCGGCGAGGTCAAGGTGCCGTCGATGGTCAGGTCCTGGTGATTTTTCTTCAGGATGAAGTTGATCACGCCGGCAATCGCGTCGGAACCGTACAGGGTGGATGCGCCGTCGGTCAGGATTTCCACGCGCTCCACGGCGGACAGGGGAATGCTGGCCAGGTTGACCGCGCTGCCGGTGCCGTAAGGCGCCATGCGGCGGCCGTTCAGCAGCACCAGGGTATAAGCGGTGCCGATGGCGTGGACCGAGGCCGTCTGCACACCGCCGCCGCCGCCATTGACGGAGGCCGACGAGGTGATGAAGCCCTGCATGGCAGGCAACAGCGCGACCAGATCGGCCACGTTGGTGACGCCGGTCTGCTCGATCTCGGCGCGGCTCAGCGACTGCACCGGCAGTGCGCCTTCCTGATTGATGCGTTTGATCGACGAGCCGGTGATTTCCACGCGTTGTATGACTTGGCTGTCCTGCGCCATGGCGTTGGTGGACAACAAACCCAGGCCGACAGAAAAGATGCTGCGGAGCGAGGCGGATATGACGGTTTGCTTCAACATCGGTAGTGCTCTCCCTAGTGATTTGAAATGCGGCAATGCATCAAACCACTTGGGCGCGATCACGGTCAATGTTTACTTATGGTTACTGTAAATATACAACAAATGGAATAAACACTGGAAAATCGGTGATTTTTGCGGTATTGCGTCAAATTTGTACAGTAACCAAAAGTACCAATCTATGCGCTTAATTGATAATGATTCTCATTGTCTATAGAATGCCGGTATCTCTTCCTATGTCGGTATCATGAAAAAGCTCTGGTTCCAGTTGCATTGGTTTGTCGGCATCACCGCCGGAACGGTCCTGATGGTGATCGGCCTGACCGGCGCCACCCTCGCGTTCCGCGAGCAGCTGCTGGACGTGCTCAATCCCGGCGTGCGCAATGTCCCGGTGCAAAATGCGCCGGTGCTGGGACCGCAGCAGATCATGTTGGCGGCCAAAGCCGCCCGGCCTGACGCGCGCATCCTCAGCCTCACCTTCTACGACACGCCCGGCGTCAGCGCGCGCGTGGGCCTGGCGCCGGCGCCGGGGCAGCGCAAGGGCGAAATCATCTACTTCCATCCCTACAGCGGCGCGCTGATGCCGGAGCTGGCCGGCGAAGACTTCTTCGAGTGGGTGGAGCAGCTGCACCGCTTCCTGTTGCTGCCGCGCGATCCGGGCAAGATGGTCAGCGGCACGCTGGCGTTCTGCCTGATGGGCCTGGCGTTGAGCGGACTGTATCTGCGTTGGCCGCGCCGCGTGTGGGACTGGCGCACCTGGCTCACCTTCGATCCGCGCATGCAGGGCCGCTCGTTCCTGTGGGGCTTGCACTCGGTGGCGGGGACGTGGGTGATGCTGGTGTTCCTGATGTTCACTGCGTCCGGCGTGTACTGGGCCTTCGATCCGATCCGCGACATGGCGGACGGCTGGATGGGCACCTTGCGTCCGCCGCGCGAGGCCGCCGGGTCCAAGCCGAAGACCGCCAAGTCGCCCAAGGCCGAAGCGCCCGACCTGAGCCTGAGCTGGGAAACCTTCCGCAAGAATGCGCCCGATTGGCAGATGGCCCTGGTGCGGCCGCCCGAACGCGCCGGAGCGCCGCTGCAGATTCTGTGGGTGGCCAAGGATGCGACCCATCTGCGTGCGCGCAGCAGCATGACCATCAACCAGCAAACCGGTGCGCTGTTGAAGCATGAGCTGTACACGGAGAAGCCGTTGGGTGCGCGTTTGCAGTCGACCATCTATCCGCTCCACATCGGCACCTACTTTGGCGTGGCGGGCCAACTGATCGTGTTCATTGCGGCGCTGGCGCTGCCGGGCTTTGGCATCACCGGGTGGATGTTGTATCTGAACCGTCGCAAGCAGAAGCGCATTGCACGGGCCGAGCGCGCACAGTTCGCGGCTGCCGCGCCGGGCGGGAATCAGGATGATCCGGTGTTGATGGCGTATGCCAGCCAGACCGGCCAAGCCGAGCGGCTGGCGCTGCAAAGCGCGGCCGCCTTGCAGAGGGCCGGCGTAGCGGTGCACGTGCAGTCGCTGGAAAAACTCACGCCGCCGCAGTTGGGCAAGTATCGGCGTGCGCTGTTTGTCGCCAGCAGCTTTGGCGAGGGCGAGCCGCCCGACAGCGCGCGCCGCTTCAGTCGTTTGCTGGCCGCCGCTGCAGAGGAGTTGAAGCATATGCAGTATGCGGTGCTGGCGCTCGGCGACCGCAACTACGCCGAGTTCTGCGGCTTTGGCCGCACGCTGGATCAGCGCTTGAGTTATCTCGGCGCGCAGCCGCTGCATCCGATGATCGAGGTGGACAACGGCGACAGCGGTGCGTTGGCGCGCTGGGGCAGTGCGTTGCGCGGCTTGATGGGCAGCGATGCGGTGGAAGTTGCGCTTACCGCAGCGGCGGACGACAGCGATTATGCGAGTTGGCGCGTGAGCGGCCGCACGCTGCTCAATCCCGGCAGCATCGGTGCGCCGCTGTACGAGATCACTTTGTCCGGTGCGGTCGGCGATGGTTGGCGTCCGGGTGCGCTGGTGGATATCTGGCCCGGACACTACGGCAAGGACGTGGCGCCGCGCCGTTATTCGCTGGCCTCGGTGCCGCAGGATGGCGTCATGCAGCTGGTGGTGCGGCAGGTCGATGGTGGGTTGGCTTCCGGCTGGCTAACGGCGCAAGCGGCGGTTGGCGATGAAGTGCGCGTGCGGTTGATTGCCAACCCGTCGTTCGATGCGTATCCAGAGCCGGCGCCGGCAATTTATATCGGCAATGGTTCGGGGATTGCGGGCTTGCGCTCGCATCTGCGTGCGCGCGTGCTGGAAGGTGCGCAGCGCAATTGGCTGATCTTTGGTGAGCGTCAGCAGGCGCATGATGCTGTTTGCGCGGAGGAGATCCAGGGCTGGCGTGCGCGGGGATGCCTGCCGGAGCTGGACCTGGTGTACTCGCGCGATGTGACCGGTGGTGGTTACGTGCAGGACGCGATGCGCGAACGCGCCGCTAAGCTGCGCGCGTGGATCGATGATGGGGCGGCGGTCTACGTCTGCGGAAGTTTGCAGGGCATGGCCGGCGGTGTGGATGAAGCGCTGCGAGATATCCTCGGGGGGGATGGGGTGGAGCGTCTGGCGGACACCGGCCGCTACCGCCGTGATGTCTACTAACCCCACAGGCAAAAGGGGTCGGACCCCGTACGGGTTGATAGGGCGCTAGAGCGCCGTCTCGAAACCTTCCAGGACGTTCACCACGTTCACCCCGAGTTCTTTCACCGCGTAGCCACCTTCGAAAATGAAGGTGGTCGGCACGTTGAGCCACGCCAGGCGCTCGCCTACCTTCAGGTAGTCGGCGCTTTGCAGGCTGAACTTCGACAGCGGATCTCCCGCAAACGTATCGACCCCCAGCGACACCACCACCGCATCCGGCGCAAAACTGCCGATGCGGATGCAGGCCGTCTCCAGCGCCGTGAACCATTTCTGCGCGCTGCTGCCCGCCGCCAGCGGCAGGTTCAGATTGAATCCCGCGCCCGCTCCCTCGCCGCGTTCATCCGCATTCCCCAGATAGAACGGATACTCGTTGCGCGGGTCCGCATGAATCGACACGAACAGCACATCATCCCGGTTGTAGAAAATGCTCTGCGTGCCATTCCCATGGTGGTAGTCGATATCGATGATCGCCACCTTGCGCGCGCCGTCGTCCAGCAAATGCTGCGCCGCCAGCGCCGCATTGTTCAGGAAGCAGTAGCCGCCGAAAAAATCCGCGCCAGCATGATGGCCCGGCGGACGGCTCAACACAAACGTGCCGCGCTCACCCAGCCGCAGGGCGTGGGCGGCGTTCACCGCGCAGTCGGCGCCGGTCTTGGCCGCCACCCAGGTGCCGGCCGTCAGCGGTGTGCCGCTGTCCATCGAATACAGTCCCAGTTTTGCGCAGAAGTTCTCCGGCTCGATGTCGTCGCGCAGCGTGCGCACCGGCCACACGGCGGGAAACGCATCCTTCTGCGCATTGGCCGGGTCCAGCGCCAGCCACTCGCTCCAGGCGTTGCGCAAAAAATGCAGATAGCGCGGCGTGTGGATGCGCTCCAGCGACATCAAGGGCACGCCGTGCGGCGTGACGATCCTGCCCAGGCCGCGCCGGCCCAGTTCCGCCAATACCGAATCGGCACGCTCCGGCTTTTCAAAGCAGGGCACCATCTCGCCACGAAAAATCTCGTGGCGGCCACGGTGTTGCGCGTGCTGTTCGTTATAGAAGGTGAGCATGCGTGTCAGTCACAGTCCACGCTGGATTTGCACAGGTTGCTGGCGCGGTAGGCCGCCACGAAGTCGTCGAAGTTGGCTTGCGGCGCCGCTTCCATCTCGGCCTGCTCGGCCAGCGACACCGCCGCCAGCTGGTCGAAGTGGGCCGCTTCGTCGGCCGTCGGCGGGTGGCTGCGGAAGTAGGCCGCGTGTTTTTCGCTTTGCGCCAGCGCGAAGGCGCCGAACGATTTGCCGTTGGCGCGCAGCGCCGCCAGCACTTTGGCCGATGGTGTCAGTTCAGTATCGGCCAGCTTGACCGCTTGCGCTTTCAATGCATCGGCGTGGACCGTGTCGCCGCGCAGGGAGTCGAGCAGTTCGGCCACCGGGCGGATGCGTTCCAGCAGCTCCGCACCCCATACCGGCAGCGGCACTTCGCCTTCGCCGTTGTGCAGCGTCAGGCCCGGACGGCGGCCTTCCTTGACGGTGCGCGCGAAGTTCTCGGTATGGATCGCGCCTTGCTCCGGCGTGATGGTGGCGCTTTCCTCCAGTGCGCAGAACAGCAGGAAGGCGTCCAGGAAGCGGCCGGTCGCCACGCTGATGCCGACCGGCTCGAACGGGTCGACGTCCATGCAGCGCACTTCGATGTATTGCACGCCGCGCGCGCACAGCGCCTGGATCGGCCGTTCGCCGGTCTGAATCACGCGCTTCGGACGGATGGTCGAGTAGTACTCGTTTTCGATCTGCAGCACGTTGGTGCTGAGCTGTATCCATACACCGTCGCGCTTGGTGCCGAGTTTCGCGTACGGCTCGTAGGGCTGGTTGACGGCCCTGGTCATCGCCGCCACATAGCTGTCGAGGCAGTTCTCATGCGGGCTCAGGCCCGATTGCGCATCGTTCTGGTAACCGAGGTCGCTCATGCGCAGGCTGGTGGCGTAGGGCAGGTAGAGCGTGTCGTCGGACAGCGTGTCGAGCTTGTGCTGGCGGCCGCGCAGGAAGCCGCTCGACAGCACCGGCGAGGCGCCGAACAGATACATCAGCAGCCAGCTGTAGCGGCGGAAGTTGCGGATCGTCGCCAGGTAGGCTTCCGACTGGAACGAGCGCGGCGTCAGGCGCTTGCCGCTTACTTCATTTTCTGCCAGCACGCGCCACAGGCGTTCGTCCAGCGAGTAGTTGTAGTGGATGCCGGCGATGCACTGCATGGCCTTGCCGTAGCGCAGCGCCAGGCCGCGCCGGTAGACGTGCTTCAGCGTGCCCAGATTGGAGCTGCCGTAGTAGGCGATTTCAATCGCTTCTTCCGGCGGCAGCTGGCACGGCATGGACTGGCTCCACAGCAGTTCGTCGCCGAGCTTGCTGTAGGCGTAGCGGTGGATGCCGTCGAGCTTGGCTACGGTGTCGGCGATGTCTTTTTCGGCCGGCGTAATGAACTCCAGCAGGGTCTCGGCGTAATCGGTGGTGATTTGCGGATGCGTCAGGGCCGAACCCAGCGCCAGCGGATGCGGCGTGTGCGCCAGATGACCGGCGCGATCGACGCGCAAGGTCTCCCGTTCGATGCCGCGCAAGCCGCCAGCCAGCACGTCGCGGTGCTTTTCATCGGCAAGCAAGGCCAGGCGTCGTGTCAAAAGAGTTGGCAATTTGAAATCCTTTCTGGTGCAGCAAATAAATTATTGGTGCTGAGATTAACCGAAATTGGCCGAACTCGCCGGACGGCGGCAAAAAGAGCATTTTAACAAAATCGCCGCGCCTCCCCGGCGCGCCAGACAGCCTGGGCTTTTGCCACACCGGACAAATCGTTTGGCAAACGGGAAAATTTTGTAATCGATTTAAAGCTACTCATAATCGGTTATCGCCGACAGTGATGCGGAGAAGTAAGATGAATAGGCAAAGCCATATCTATCGCTCTGTACTCTTCGTTGATGCGGGTGTCCTTGACGCCGACGCATTGACTTCCGGCATTGCGGACGATGTACTTCTGGTTAAACTGGTTTCATGGCGCGACGGCGTGGAACAGATCGCCACCGTGTTGCGCAAGTATGCCGATCTCGACAGCATCCAGATCGTGTCGCACGGCGCCGAGGGCAGCCTGCAGCTGGGCAATACGGTGCTCGACGCCGCCGGCATGGCGCGCTACGCGGAGGCGCTGCAGGAGTGGGGCGCGGCGCTGGGCAATGACGGTGACCTGCTGCTGTACGGCTGCGATGTGGCGCAGGGCGCCGGTGGCAAGGCCTTCATCGACGCGCTGGCGCTGGCCAGCGGCGCCGACGTCGCCGCCTCGACCGACCTCACCGGCGGCGGGCCGGGCGCCAACTGGACGCTGGAACGCAGCACCGGCGCCATCGAGGCCGCCAGCGTGCTGGCGGTGCAAGACCAGCAGGCCTACGACCACACGCTGGCGCTGGTCAACGGCGGCGTCAGCGGCACGCTGACCTTCAACACCAGCAGCGACGTCACGCTGCTCAACGCCACCGGCCTGGCGGCGGGCGCGGTGGTCCAGGTCAATAACCTGCTCGGCACCGGCCTCGACCTGTACGCGCGCAGCAGCAACGGCGGCGGCGTGGTGGTGGTGAACGCCAATGGCACCAGCCTGCTCGGGATACCTGTCAACGACGACCGCCTGACCGTCAACGGCTCGCTGCTGTCGCCGGTCAGCTATGTCGACCTGCGCGCCGACAGCGGCGTGTTCGACATGATCAGCATGAACCTCGGCAGCGGCAACCTGGTCGGCAACCTGCTGGGCACCGTGGTCTACACGGTGTACGCGCTGGACGCCAATTACCAGCCGACCGGCGTCGGCGTGTCTCTGCTGAGCCTGGTCATCAACGAGTACGGGCTGCTGAACTTCGCGTCGATGGCGGACTTCAAAGGCATCTACGGCGTGCGCATCGTCAATCCGCTGGGCTTCGAAATCGGCATCAACGACATCACCGTCGCCAACGGGCGCGTGGCCCACAGCATCACCTCGGCCGCCTACAACGCCAACACCGGCGTGCTGAACCTGGCGGCGGTGGGCATCCACGCCGGCGACGCCATCGATCCGTCCAAGCTGACCATCACCGGCGCCAACGGCGCCAGCTACACCTTGACCTCGCCGGTGGCGAGCGCGTCCAGCAGCACGGCGGCCTCGATCACCCTGAACGCGGCCGACAAGCTGGCCGTGAACGGCCTGCTCAACAACAACGGCGGCGCCAGCGTCGACGGCACCACCTTCAATATTTCGGCGGCGGCCAACTGGAACAGCAATCTCAGCAACGGCGTCGACCTCACCGGCAACGCCATCACGGTCTCCAGCGTGCAACTGCCGAGCGTCAGCGCGGCCAGCTACAACGCCGCCACCCATGTGCTGACGGTGACCGGCGCCAACCTGGTCGGCGTGGCCGGGGCCGCCAACGACATCACGGTCGCCAAGCTCACGCTCAAGGGCGAGGGTGGCGTCTCGCGCACGCTCGGCACCACCGGCAATGTGGAGGTGAACGGCGCCACCGGCTTCTCGGTCACGCTGTCCGGCGCCGACATCGCCGCCGTCGAGGCGCTGCTGAACAAGAACGGCACCAGCTCGGCCGGCGGCACCAACTACGTGCTGTCGCTGGCCGATGACTGGAACAGCGTGATCGGCAACGCCAACACCGCCGTTAATGGCGTCGGCGTGGCCGTCACCAACACCGCCAACAGCGCGCCCACCATCAGCGGCACGGCCACGGCCGGCGTCAACGACAACGCCACCGTCAAGCCGTTCAGCGGCGTCACGGTGGCCGACGTCAACGGCGACAACGTCAGCATGACGATCACCTTCAATGCTGCCAACGGCACGCTGAGCGGGACCGGCCTGTCCGGCGGCGGCGGCAGCTATACGCTGAGCGCCGCCACCCCGGCCGCGCTGACCACCCAGCTCAAGGCGCTGAGCTTCACGCCGAGCGCCAACCAGGCCGCCGTCGGCGTCGGCATCGCCACCGCCTTCACGCTTAACGCGACCGATGCCAACGGCCTGGCCGGCACGCCCAACACCAGCACCGTGATCACCGCCACCTCGGTCAACGACGCGCCGGTGCTGGGCGGTACCGCCGCTGCGCAGACGGTGACGGCCGGCGGCACGGTGCGGCCGTTCTCCAGCGTGAGCCTGAACGATCCCGATGTCGGCGCCACGGTGATCGTCACCATCACGCCGGACAGCGCGGCCAAGGGCGGCTTCACGCCGGCCTCGCTGAGCGCGTCGGGCTTCGTCACCACCGACGGCGGCGTCAGCTATACCTTATCGGCGGTGGCGCCGGCGGCGGCGCAGGCCGCCCTGCAATCGCTGGTGTTCCAGAGTACGGCCGGGCTGAGCGCCACCACCACCTTCACCATCGCCGTCAACGACGGCAGCGTCATCGTCAGCAACAGCGCCACCACGGTGGTGTCGGCCACGCCGAGCGGCACCACCGCGCTGAGCGTCGCCTTCTCCGCCGACACCGGCATCAGCAATACCGACCTGATCACGAAAACCGCCGCGCAAACCATCAGCGGCACGCTCAGCGCCGGACTGGCGAGCGGCGAAACGGTGGAGGTGTCGCTGGACAACGGCGTCAGCTGGACCAGCGCCAGCGCCAGTGTCGGCGCCACCAGCTGGAGCCTGGCCGGCCAGACCCTGAGCGGGGCCGGCACCCTGCAGGTGCGCGTGACCAACGCCGGCGGCAGCAGCACGCCGCTCAGCGCCAGTTACGCGCTCGACACGACGGCCCCGGTCACCAGCTCGGCCTCGGCCTGGTTCTCGAACGATACCGGCGCCAGCAACACCGACCTGATCACCAAAACGGCGGCACAAACCATCAGCGGCACGCTGAACAATCCGTTGCAATCGGACGAGCATGTCGAGGTCTCGCTCAACAACGGCAGCACCTGGTTCAGCGCGACCGCCGGCGGCACGGCGTGGAGCCTGGCCGGCCAGACGCTGGCCGGCAGCAATACGCTGCAGGTGCGGGTGGTGGACGCGGCCGGCAACGCCGGCGCCGCCGTCGGCTCCGCCTACGTGCTCGACACCACCGGACCGACGGCGTCGATGAGCAGCAGCGTCAGCACCTTGAAGAGTGGCGAAAGCGCCGTCATCACGCTGACCTTCAGCGAAGCCCCGGACGGCCTGGTGCTGGGCGACCTGAACCCCACCGGCGGCACGCTGGCCAACCTGACGGCCAGCGCCAATCCGCGCGTGTACACGGTGGAGTTCACGCCGAACGCCGGCCTGCTCGGCCTGCTGGGCGGGGTGACGCTGGGCGCCGGCAGCTATACCGACATTGCCGGTAACAACGGCGGCGGCGCCAGTTCGTCCACCATCACCATCAACACGCTCGGCCCGAGCGTGTTGATCACCAGCGACACGGCTGCGCTGAAGAGCGGCGAGACGGCCAACATCAGCTTCACCTTCAGCAGCCCGCCGAGCGGCTTCAGCGCCGCCGACATCGTCGCCACCGGCGGCGCCATCAGCGGCCTGACCAACGTCGGCGGCGGCGTCTACAGCGCCGTGTTCACGCCGGGGGCCAATGTCAGCGCGGCGGCCTCGATCACCGTCACCGGCGGCAGTTACACCGACGGCTTCGGCAACCAGGGCGGCGGCGGCGTCACGCCGGTGGTGCTGGTCGACACCAAGGCGCCGACGCTGGCCATCACCACCAACGACGCCGCCCTCAAGGACGGTGACAGCGCCGTCATCACCTTCACCTTCAGCGAAGCGCCGCAGGGCTTTGTGGCCGGCGACGTCAGCGTCAGCGGCGGTGTGCTGAGCGGCTTCAGCGCCACCGTCAATCCGCTGGTGTACACGGCGCTGTTCACGCCCAACAGCGGCATCAACGGCGGCACGGCCAGCATCAGCGTGGCCGGCGCCGGCTACACCGACCTGGCCGGCAACGCCGGCACGACCGCGCCGACGCCCTCGATCAGCATCGACACGCAGGCGCCGACCACCAGCGCGGCCAGCGTGGCCTTCTCGGCCGACACCGGCATCAGCAATACGGACCTGGTGACCAAGACCGCCGCACAAACCGTCAGCGGTACGCTGAATGCGGCGCTGCTGGCCGGCGAAGTGGTGCAGGTTTCGCTCGACAACGGCGCCAGCTGGGTCAACGCCAGCGCCGGCGTGGGCGGCAGCGGCTGGTCGCTCAGCGGGCGCACGCTCAGCGCCAGCGGCACGCTGCAGGTGCGCGTCAACGACGCCGCCGGCAACCACGGCCCGGCCTACAGCGCGCCCTACGTCTTCGATAACACGGCGCCGACGGTGGTGCTGAGCAGCGACCTGTCGGCGCTGCGCGCCGGCCAGCCGGCCAGCTTGACCTTCAGCTTCAGCGAAGCGCCGTCCAATTTCTCGACCTCGTCGCTGACGGTCAGCGGCGGCACGGTCAGCGCGCTGGCAGTTACGGCCGATCCGCTGGTGTACACCGCCAGCTTCATGCCGAGCGCCGGCCAGACCGGCGTGGTGGCCACCGTCCAGGTCAAGGCGAACGGCTATATCGACGCCGCCGGCAACAACGGCCAGGCCAGCGCGGCGCTGCCGATCACCCTCAACACGGCGTCGCCGACGCTGCTTATCACCAGCAGCGACAGCGCGCTGCGGGCCGGCGACAGCACCACGCTGACCTTTACCTTCAGCACGCCGCCGACCGGCTTTGACGCCAGCGACATCAACTACAGCAACGGCACGCTGAGCGGCTTCGGCGTCACCGCCAATCCGCTGGTGTACACCGCGCTGTTCACGCCGGACGCCAACCTGGCCAGCGGCGCAGCGGCGGTGAGCGTCGCCGCCAGCGCCTATACCGACGCCTTCGGCAACAACGGCGGCGGCGCCAGCGCGCCGGCCATCAGCATCGACACGCTGGCGCCGTCGGTGCTCATCACCAGCAATGTCGGCGCCGTCAAGGCCGGCGAGACGGCCACCGTCACCTTCACCTTCAGCGAAACGCCGCTCGGCTTCAGCGCCGCCGATGTCGTCGTCACCGGCGGTGCGCTGAGCGGACTGGCCGTCAGCAACGGCAATCCACTGGTGTACACGGCCCTGTTCACGCCGACCGCCGGCATCCAGAACATCAACGCCGGCATCACCATCGCCGGCGGCGCCTTTACCGACGCGGCTGGCAATGCGGCCAGCGCCGCGCCGACGCCGTCCGTCAGCATCGATACCCTGGCGCCGACGGCCACCATCGCGGCCGGTTCGGTGCAGTTCCTGGCCGATAGCGGCGTCAGTAGCACCGATCTGGTGACCAACGTCGGCGCCCAGACCATCAGCGGCACCCTGGCCGCCGCACTGGGCGCGGGCGAGTATGTGGAGGTATCGCTGGACAACGGCGCCAGCTGGAGCACCGCCACCAGCATCGCCGGCGCCTGGAGCCTGGCCGGCCAGACCCTGACCGCCAGCGACACGCTCAAGGTGCGCGTCAGCGACGCCGCCGGCAACCACGGCGCCGCCTACTCGGCCGCCTATGTGCTCGACACCACGGCGCCGACGGTCGCTATCGTCAGCAACGCCGGCGCGCTCAAGGCCGGCGAGACGGCCACCATCAGCTTCACCTTCAGCGAAGCGCCTTCCGGCTTTGATTTAAGCGACGTCAGCGCCGCCGACGGCACGCTCAGCGGGCTGACCGCCACCGCCAATCCGCTGGTCTACAGCGCCACCTACACGCCGCTGGCGGGCCGGGACGGGGTCGGCGATGCCGTGGTGGTCACGGCCGGCGCTTACACCGACAAGGCCGGCAACGCCGGCGGCGGCGCCGCCTCGGCCGCCATCAGCATCGACACCACGGCGCCCGCCACCAGCGGCGCCAGCGTGGTGTTTTCCGCCGACAGCGGCGCGGCCGACCTGGTGACCAATCTCGCCGCCCAGAACCTGAGCGGCACGCTGAGCGCCAACCTGCAAAGCGGCGAGACGGTGGAAGTCTCGCTCAACAACGGTGTCAGCTGGACCAGCGCCAGCGCCACGGTGGGCGCGCCCGGCTGGTCGCTGGCCGGGCAGACCCTGAGCACCGGCGCCGGCCACAGCGTGCAGGTGCGCGTCAGCGACGCCGCCGGTAACCACGGCGCGGCCTACAGCGCCGCCTACACGCTCGACCAGAGCCAGCCGACACTGGTCATCAGCAGCAGCAAGGCGGTGCTCAACAGCGCCGATGCGCCGGTGATCACCTTCACCTTCAGCGAAGCGCCGCTCGGCTTCAACGCCGGCGGCATCAGTGTCAGCGGCGGCACGCTGAGCGGCTTCGCCGCCAGCGCCAATCCGCTGGTGTACACGGCGGTGTTTACGCCGACCGCCGGCCAGGCCGCCGGCGTGGGCGCGATCTCGGTGGCGCCCGGCGCCTACACCGACCTGGCCGGCAACGCCGGCGGCGGCGGCGCCGTGCCCAGCATCACGTATGCGACGGTGGCGCCGGGCGTGGCCATCCTCAGCGACGTCGCCGCGCTCAAGGCCGGCGATACCGCCAACATCAGCTTCAAGTTCAGCACCGCGCCGACCGGCTTCGGCTTCGGTGACATCACGGTCGGCGGCGGTACGCTGAGCGGCTTCACCGCCACGGCCGATCCGCTGGTGTACACCGGGGTGTTCACCGCTAACGCCGGCGTTGCCAACGGACTCGGCACGATCAGCGTCGCCAGCGGCAGCTTTACCGACACCTTGGGCAACGCCGGCGTGGGCGGCGCCATGGTGGCGCTGAGCGTCGATACGCTGGCGCCGACGCTGAGTATCGGCAGCAGCGCGTCCACGCTCAACAGCGCCGGCACGGCCGTGATCAGTTTCACCTTCAGCGAAACGCCGGCCGCCTTCAGCCTGGGCGACATCATCGTCAGCAACGGCACGCTGGGCCCGCTGATGCAGAGCGCCAATCCGTTGGTGTACACGGCGGTGCTGACGCCGGCGGCCAACGTGGCGGCCGGCAACGTTGGCATCACCGTGGCGGCCGGCGCCTACGCCGACCTGGCCGGCAACGGCGGCGGCGCTGGCGCCGGGCCGACCATCAGCATCGACACGCTGGCGCCGGTGGTGGCCAGCGCTAGCCTGCTGTTCTCGGCCGACACCGGCCCCAGCGGCACCGACCTGGTCACCCGCACCGCCGCGCAAACCATCGCCGGCGTGCTGGGCGGCGGCGTGCTGGCGGCGGGCGATGTGGTGCAGGTGTCGCTCAACAACGGGGTCAGCTGGGTGAACGCCAGTTCCACGGTCGGCGGCGCCTCGTGGTCGCTGGCCGGCCAGACCCTGAATGCGAACGGCACGCTGCAGGTGCGCGTGAACGACGCCAACGGCAACCATGGCGCCGTGGTGGTCCACAACTATGTGCTCGATACCACCGCGCCGACGGTGGCGATCAGCAGCGACAGCGCCGCCCTCAAGGCCGGGCAAAGCGCGCTGATCAGCTTTACCTTCAGCGAGGCGCCGGCCGGCTTCGCGCTGGGCGACCTGATCGCCACCGGCGGCACCCTGAGCGGCTTTACCGTCACCGCCAATCCGCTGGTGTACACCGTGGTGCTGACGCCCACGCCTGGCCTGAACGGCAGCGCCGGCGTGACGTTGGGGCATGGTCTGTACACCGACGCCGCCGGCAACAGCGGCGCCGGCGGCGGCGTGCCCGCCATCAGCCTCGATACCTTGGCGCCGACCTTGTCGATCCTGAGCAGCACCAGCGCGCTCAAGGCCGGCGAGACCGCCACCATCAGCTTCACCTTCAGCGACGCGCCGGGCGCGTTTGCGCTGGGCGACATCACGGCCAGCAACGGCACGCTGAGCGCGCTGGCGGCCACCGCCAATCCGCTGGTGTACAACGCTACTTTCACGCCGGCCGCCGGCACCGCCGGCGCCAGCGCGGTGATCAGCGTGGGCGGTGCCGCGTATGTGGATGCCGCCGGCAACAACGGCGTCAATGTCAGCAGCGCGCCGATCGCGGTCGATACGCTGGCGCCTACCACCGCCGGCGCCTCGGTCACTTTCTCGGCCGACCACGGCCCCGGCGGCAATGACCTGACCACCAACGCCGCCACGCAGATCATCAGCGGCACGCTCGATGCGCCGCTGGCGGCCGGCGAGCAGGTGCTGGTATCGCTGAACAACGGCGCCACCTGGCTTAACGCGGTGGTGACCGGCCCCAGCAGCTGGGCGCTGACGCCGCAGTCGCTAAGCGGCAGCGGCACCTTGCAGGTGCGCGTCGCCGACGCCGCCGGCAACAGCGGCCCGGCCTTCTCGGCCGGCTATGTGCTGGACCTGGTGGCGCCGTCCATGACGGTCTCCAGCAGCGCGACCTCGCTCAAGGCCGGGGAAGCGGCCACGCTGACTTTTACCTTCAGCGAGGCGCCGAGCGGCTTTACGGTAGCCGACCTGGTGGCCGTCAACGGCACCCTGAGCGGTTTTACCGCCACCGCCAATCCGCTGGTCTACACGGTGCTGCTGACGCCATCGGCTGCGCTGGGCGGTGCCGCCGCCGGCGTGACGCTGGCGCCGGGAATGTATATGGATGCCGCCGGCAACTTCGGCGCGGCGGCCAGCTCGCCGCTGATCAGCATCGACACCGCGCCGCCGCTGCTGACCATCACCAGCAACGCCGCCAACTTGAAGATCGGCGAATCGGCCGCCATCACCTTCGCCTTCAGCGAAGCGCCGCTGGGCTTCTCGCTGGGCGACATCGTGGTCGGCGGCGGCACCCTGAGCGGTTTCGGCCTGACCGCCAACCCGCTGGTGTACACGGCGCTGTTCACGCCCACGCTGGGCCTGGCCTCGGGCAGCGGCACCATCACGGTCGGCGGCGGCAGCTTCCTCGATGCGGCCGGCAACGCCGGGCTGGCGGCGGCGATCACGCCGATCAGCTACAGCACGCTGGCGCCCAGCACCGGCGGCGCCAGCGTGCTGTTCTCGAACGACACCGGCGCCAGCGGCGACCTGGTGACCAGCGCCGCCTTGCAAGACATCAGCGGCACGCTGAGCGCCAACCTGCAGGCCGGTGAAGTGGTCGAGGTCTCGCTCGACAACGGCGCCAGCTGGCTGCCGGCCGTCGCCACCGTCGGCGCCAACGGCTGGGCGCTGGCGCCGCTGGTGCTGAGCGGCGGCGGCGTGCTGCAGGTGCGCGTGACCGACGCCGCCGGCAACCACGGCGCCGCCAGCGCCACGCCGTACGTGCTCGACAGCGTCGCGCCGGGCGTGAGCATGACGTCCAACCGCAGCGGCCTGAAGGCTGGCGAGAGCGCCACGGTGAGCTTCACCTTCACCGAGGCGCCGCAGGGCTTCACCGACGCCAGCCTGACGCTGGTCAACGGCACCATCTCGGGCGTGACGGCCACCGCCAATCCGCTGGTCTACACCACGGTGTTCACACCATCGCCCAATTACAACGGCACGGCCGGCATCACGCTGGCGGCCGGCCAGTTCGCCGATGCCGCCGGTAACCCCAGCCTGGCGGGCGCCGGCGTCAGCATCGTTGCCGATACGCTGGCGCCGACCCTGGTTATCACCAGCAACGCGGTCACGCTGAAGGCGGGCGAGACGGCGGTGATCACCTTCACCTTCAGCGAGGCGCCGGCCGGCTTCGCGCTGGGCGACGTCGCCGTCAGCGGCGGCACCCTGGGCAGCTTTGGCGTCAGCGCCAATCCGCTGGTGTACACCGCCGTGTTCACCCCCACGCCGGGGGTGGCCGCCGCCAGCGCCGTCATCAGCGTGGCGCCCAGCGTCTACAGCGACGCCGCCGGCAACGGCGGCGGGGGCGGAACGCCGCCCACGCTCAGCTTCGACACGCTGGCGCCGTTGTCGGCGGCGCTCGGCGCGCCGCGCTTCTCGGTCGATACCGGCAGCAGCGCCAGCGACCTGGTGACCAGCACGGCGTCGCAGACGGTCAGCGGCACGCTGTCGGCCGCGCCGGCGGCCGGCGAGACGGTGCAGGTGTCGTTCGACGATGGCGCCAGCTGGAGCACGGCCACCGTCTCCACGGCGGGCCAGGTCACCACCTGGAGCCTGGCGCATGTGCTGAGCGGCAGCGGCGTGATGCGCGTGCGCGTGGCCGACGCCGCCGGCAACCACAGCGCCGAGAGCGTGAGCGCTTATGTGCTGGACCAGGCCGTGCCGGGCGTGAGCGTCAGCAGCAACGTCGGCACGGCCGGCGGCGCGGCGCCGGCGCTGATCACCTTCACCTTCACCGAAGCGCCGGTAGGCTTTAACCTGGGCATGGTGACCGCCACCGGCGGCACGCTGACGGACCTGCAGGCGACCGCCGATCCCAAGGTCTATACCGCCAGCTTCACGCCGACGGCGGGCGTGGCCAGCGGCTCGGCCACCATCGCCGTCAACGGCGCGTACGCGGACGCGGCCGGCAACACCGGCGCCGGCGGCGCGCTGCCGGGGCTGCTGATCGACACCGTGGCGCCAACGGCGTCCGCCGGCGCGGTGAGTTTCCTCAGCGACAGCGGCATCGGCGGCGACCTGATCACCAACGTCGCGCTGCAACAGCTGGACGGCAACCTGAGCGCGCCGCTGGCGGCCGGCGACGTGGTGCAGATCTCGCTGGACAACGGCGCCACCTGGCACAACGTCGCCACCTCGGTCGGCGATACCAGCTGGAGCCACAGCGCCACCTTGTCCGGCGCCGGCATCCTGCAGGTGCGCGTGGTCGATGCGGCCGGCAACGCTAGCAGCGCCTATGCGGCGAGCTATGCACTCGACACCAGCGCGCCGACGGTGGCCATCAGCAACGGCGGCGGCGCCGTGGGCCAGGGCGGCAGCGCCAGCATCGTGCTGACGCTGAGCGATCCGGCCGTGCTGACCCAGGGCAACCTGGTGGTCACCGGCGGCGTCGTCACCGGCTTCAGCGGCAGCGGCACCAGCTACACGGTGATCGTCACGCCGCCGGCCAACAGCACTACGCCGATCACCGTCGGCGTCGGCGGCGCCTTGTTCAACGACGCCGCCGGCAATGCCAACGTGGCCGCCACGCCGCTGGTGGTAAGCGTGGACACCAATCCGCCGGTGGTCCCCGGCGTGCCGTCCATGGTGGACGGGGTGGAGATCCACACCGCGACCGGCATCGATGCGCGCACCGGCCTGGCCACGCGCACGGTGACGGTGCCGCTGATCACCGCCAGCCGGCCGGAAGACAGCAGCACCGCCCACGCCACGCTGGCCGACATTCCGCTCGGCCTGGCCGCCAGCGCGCAGGGGCCGGCCACCAGCCTGGTGGTCAGCCTGCCGCTGGGCGTGGGCTTCGAGGCATCGGGGCCGGCTTCGCTGCTGAGCGGCGGCATGGCGCTGATGGATTTGATCGGCCGCATCGACGACCACACTGTGGCCGGGCAGGCCACGCGCGCGGCCATGGAGGCGCAGGGGCGGATGTTCCTCGACAGCCTCGACCCCGCCACGCAGCTGCAGCACGCCACGCTGAAGATATCCGGCGCCGCCGGCGCCGGTACGGCGGGCGAGGTCTGGGTGATGATCGACGGCGAGACGGTGGCGGCCACCGGCGGCCCCGGCGCCCAGCACGACATCGCCGCCGCCGCCGCCTCCTCCTCCTCCTCCGCAGCAGCAGCAGCAGCCGAAACCGCCATCGGCCTGGTGATCGATGCCCGTTCGCTGCCGCAGGGCATAGGGTTGCAGCTTGACGACCTCGATTTCGCCGCCATCATCGGCGCGGCGACGGTGCAGGGCGGCGCCGGCAAGAACTTCTTCATCGGCGATGGCGAGGCGCAGCACATTGTGCTCTCCGTTGGCGCCGACAACGATACCTTGTACGGCAACGGCGGCGACGACGTGCTGGCCACGGCAGCCGGCAACGACCACCTGGACGGCGGCGATGGCCGCGATCACCTGGCCGCCGGCGGCGGCGGCGATGTGCTGGCAGGCGGCGCCGGCAACGACGTGCTGCAGGGCGGCCGCAGCGACACCGGCCAGTGGCAGTTCTACCTGAAGGACGGCAAAGTGATCGGCCTGCATCAAATGGCGCTGGCCGGCGCCACGCCGATGGAAACGCTGACGGCGTTGGAAATGAACGGCGACGCCGCCACGCTGGCCTTCACCGACGCCGCCGCTGCGCAACTGCAGAAGCTGTCGCTGCTGTACCACGCCGCGTTCGGCCGCGCGCCGGACCTGCCCGGCCTGAATTTCTGGACGCAGCACGGCGTCATGGAGACGCAATGGCTGGCGCGGGAGTTCCTCGACCAGCCGGAAGCCGTGACCGACGGCCTGTCCGCGCTCAACAACCACGACTTCGTGGTGCGCCTGCTGGAAAACACGCTGGGCGCGACGCCCGATGTAGCGGCGCTGGCGCCCTGGCTGGCGCGGCTCGATGCCGCAGCCGGCGGCAGCGCCGGGGCGCGCGCCGGCGTGCTGGCCGAGATTGCGCTCAGCGCCGCGCACCAGACCGCGTGGCTGGGCGCCAATGGCTATGCGCTGGGCGGTCAACTGGTGCTGGAGGAGCAGGGCTGGATCGCCGCTTCCGGCAACGACCGCCTGCAGGGCGGCGCCGGCGACGATCGGCTGGTGGGCGGCGATGGCGTCGACACCGTGGTGTACGGCGGCGCGGCCGGCGGCTACGGCCTGGCGCTGAGCAGCGGCGGCGAGGTGATGATCGGCGAGCCGGACGGCGCGCGCGACACCATCGTGCAGATCGAGCGCGGCGAATTTAACGGCGTTGCGCTGGACCTGGGCTTGACCCAAACCGCCGCCGCCACCTTGGAGGAACTCGGCATGCTGTACCACCTAACGCTGGGGCGGGCCGGCGATTTCGCCGGTTTCAAATACTGGCTCGACACCGGCCTGGAGGGCAGCGCGCTGGCCGCCGGCTTTGTCGATTCGGCCGAATTCACCGCGCGCTTCGGCCAGCTGGACGATGCGGCCTTCATCACGCTGATGTATCAGCACACGCTGGGTCAGGCGCCGGCGGCGGCCTCGCTGGCGCAGTGGGACGGTTATCTGGAGCACCATAGCCGGGCCGACCTGGTGGCGCTGCTGACCACCGATGTGACGCTGGTCGGCAGCCAATACGGCGCCGGCGGCCTGAGTTTGATCGCCGGCTTGTAGCATGCCATTCTGATCCGAGTGAACCGGGTTTTGGACAAGGAGAAATTCAGTAGAGCGCAAGCAAGCACAGGCATAATCGGGCGTAGTGTCCTTTGCGGGAGTGCGCCATATTTGCCCTGACGACAAGCGAGCAAGCCAGGCCCGACATCCTGATCGTCGACGACGACCGGGAGGAGTTGCGCTTGCTGACCGATTTGCTGCGACGCCAGCTGTGCCACGTGGCGGGCGCCGGCGACGGCATGGCCGGGTACCAGGCGGCGCTGGCGACGCCGCCGGACCTGATCTTGCTGGACGTGCGCATGCCGGGCGTGGACGGCTTTGCCGCCTGCCGCCTGCTGAAGGCCAATCCGGCCACGCGGGCCATCCCGGTGATTTTCCTCAGCGCGCTCGACGATCCGGAGGAGCGCGTGGCCGGCCTGGCCATGGGCGGCGTCGACTTCATCACCAAACCCTACCACCCGGCCGAAGTGTTCATGCGGGTGCGCATCCACCTGGAGCTGGCCGGCTTGCGCCGCGTCGCCGTGCCGGTGTCGATGGTGCCGGCCCTCGCGCCCGAGGTCGCCCCGCACCACGATCCTGACGAGGTGGTGGCCGCCGCCGCCGTGCGTCTGATCGACGCCAACCTGGCGGCGACGCTGACCCTGGCCGGCATCGCGCGCGCGCTTGGCACGTATGAAAAGCGCTTGTCGCAGGCCTTCCGCCGCCATGCCGGGATGACGGTGTTCGCCTACCTGGGCCAGGCACGCATACGGCGCGGCCGGCAGCTGCTGGCCGACACCGACATGAGCGTGCAGCAGATCGCCGAGCGGACCGGCTTTCGCAGCGCCGCCAACTTCGCCACCGCCTTCCGCGAGCACGTCGAGGCCACCCCCACCGCTTACCGCCAGGCCATGCGCGCGCATGGCGGGTCTTCGGAGTCGCGTTCGTGAAACGCGGCGAGCGGGAAGCGCAGCGCATCCGCGCCAGCCTGCTGGCGGCGCTCAACCACGACCTGCGCGCGCCGTTGGCGCGCATCGCCACCAGCGCCGCTTCCGGCTGGGCCGACCTGGCGGCGATGGAGGCCGAGGCGCGGCGCCAGCTGGAATGGCTGTCCGATTTGCAGGAATGCGCGCGCTATGCGCTGCAGCCGCCGGAGTTGGCCGTGGCGGCGGCCTATCTGCACGCGATGATGCGGCATGTCACGCACGATGGCGCCGAACTGCCGGCGCTGGCCATGCTCGATGCGCGCCGTCTGACGCAGGTGCTGGCGCGGGTGCGCGAGCGCAGCGACGGCCAACTCGCGCTGCGCGCGCGTCGCCTGCCCGGCGCGGTGGAGCTGGCGTTTCAGGCCGGCGCGCCCGATGGGCCGTGGAGCGAGGTCACGGCGTCGCTGGCGGACGCGCACATCCTGCCGGGCGTGATGCTGGCGGCGCACCTGGTGCGCGCCATGGGCGGCGTGTTGGAGCAGAGCGGCGACGCGCTGCGCTTTTCCTTGCGTGCGCCGCTGGCCGAGGAGCAGGACGCCATGCCGCCGACGCCGCATTTCGATTGGCCGGAGCCGTTCGGCAGCGGCCACGCGATTTTGCTGCTGGAGCCGCACCAGGCGATGCAGGACTACGTGAGCGAGGTGCTGGAGAGCGCGGAGTTCGACGTGCAGTACGAGCCGGGCGACCGTGATCCTGCGCTGATCCTGTGCGCCGACGAGAGCGTGTGGGAGATGTGGCCGCGCGGCGCGGCGCCGCCGGTGCTGCTGCATGCGCTGACGCCGCCGCTGCGGCCCGAATATTTTGTCGAGGTGCTGTACAAGCCGGCGCCGGCCGCGCAGTTGCTGTCGGCCTTGCGGCGGCGGCTGCAGATCAGGCTATAACTCAGTTAGGGACTCTGCCGCCGCTGACGCGTTCGATGCCGGCCAGGTCGCGCCAGCTTTGCACCTCGGTGTAGCCGGCGTCCGACAGCAGCGCGCGCACTTGCGCCGACTGGTCGTAGCCGTGCTCCATCAACAGCCAGCCCTGCGATTTGAGGTGCGCCGGCGCACCGGCAATGATGGTGCGCAGCGCCGACAGGCCGTCGGCGTGGTCGGTCAATGCGCCCACCGGTTCGTAGCGCAGGTCGCCTTCGGACAGGTGGCGGTCGCCGCTGGCGATGTAGGGCGGATTGGAGGCGATGACGTCGAACGCTGCTGCGTCTGGTAGCGCGGCGTACCAGTCGCCTTGCAGGAAGCGCACGCGCGCGCCGTTGGCTTCGGCGTTGCGGCCGGCGACGGCCAGGGCGTCGGCGCTGACGTCGAGCGCGGTGACGTCGGCGTCTTTGCGGGTATGCGCCAGCGCGACCGCGATGGCGCCGCTGCCGGTGCCCATGTCCAGTACGCGGCCTTGCGCCGGCAGGCGCTCCAGCGTCAACTCGACCAGCAGTTCGGTGTCGGGACGCGGGATCAGCACGGCGCCGCTGACTTCAAACGGCAGGCCGAAAAATTCGCGCTGGCCGACGAGATAGGCGACCGGTTCGCCATCGAGGCGGCGCTGCACCAGCGCGGCAAAGCGCTGCGCTTCCTGCGCATCCAGCGCGCGTTCGGATTGGGTGATCAGGGCGATGCGGTTCAGGTCCAGCGCGTGGCACAGCAGCACGCGGTAGTCCAGCGCGTCGAGCAGCGATTGCCGTTGCAGCGCGCCGATGGTCACGCCCGCGACGATGGCGCTAATGTCGGCGATCATGCGCGCGCGCGGCGGATCAGCAGCCAGGCCAGCGCCAAAGTGAACAGGCCGAACCACAGGAACGACCACTGCGGAATCGACAGGCCGAACCACGGCGCGGTGGCGTCTTCGCACAGGCCGTCGGCCTTGAACAGGAAGGGCAGGTAGGTGGCGGTGGGCACCTTGTTGAGGAAGGTCTCGACCGGGTCGATGCCGCAGGACAGGCCCGGATGGGCGAGGATCCACAAATGCTTGCCGGCTGCGGCCAGGCCGCCCAGCGCCGCCAGCAGGCCGACGCTGGCCAGCGCCCTGGGCTTGCTGGTGTAGGCGCCGATCAGCGCGCAGATGCCGATGGCGATGAACAGATAGCGTTGGATCACGCAGTAAGGGCAGGGCAGCATGTCGAGGCCATGCTGCAGGTACAGGGCGACGCCGATCAGGCCGAAGGCGGCGAGGGCGATGGACAGCAGCAGGGAGCGGGTATGTATCATGTGGTGATCCGTTGGGGGTGAGAGCGGCAATTTTCGCACAATGTTGTCAGCCTGGCCTTAGACGGCTCTTAATGTCAACCATCGGCGTATGCCCGGGGTCTGTCCCCGCAGGGGACAGACCCCTTCGGCCTTGGCTTAATCGCCGAGCGCCGCCAGCAGCTCGGCCTGGTGCTCGGCGATCAGCGCGTTGGTCATCTCGGTCAGGTCGCCGTCCATGATGAAGTCCAGCTTGTACAAGGTCAGGTTGATGCGGTGGTCGGTCATGCGGCCTTGCGGGTAATTGTAGGTGCGGATCCGTTCGCTGCGGTCGCCCGAGCCGATCAGGCTCTTGCGGGTGGCCGCTTCCTTGGCCTGGGCCTCGCGCAGCTGCACGTCCTTGATGCGGGTGGCCAGCACCTTCATGGCCTGCGCCTTGTTCTTGTGCTGCGAGCGGTCGTCCTGGCACTCGACCACGATGCCGGTCGGCAGGTGGGTGATGCGCACGGCCGAATCGGTCTTGTTGATGTGCTGGCCGCCGGCGCCCGAGGCGCGGTAGGTGTCGATGCGCAGCTCGGACGGATTGATGTTGACGTCCTCGACTTCGTCGGCCTCCGGCATCACCGCCACCGTGCAGGCCGAGGTGTGGATGCGGCCCTGGGTTTCAGTGGCCGGCACGCGCTGCACGCGGTGGCCGCCCGATTCGAACTTCAGCTTCGAGTAGACGCCGTTGCCGACCAGGCGCACGATCACCTCGCGGTAGCCGCCCAGGTCGGACGAGGATTCCGACACCATCTCCACCTGCCAGCGGTTGCGCTCGGCGAAACGGCTGTACATGCGCAGCAGGTCGCCGGCGAACAGGGCCGACTCGTCGCCGCCGGTGCCGGCGCGGATTTCGAGGAAGATGTTGCGCTCGTCGTTGGCGTCCTTCGGCAGCAGCATTTTCTGCAGCTCCAGGTCGAGTTGCGCGGTGCGGCCCTTGGCCGCTTCGATTTCTTCCTGCGCGAAATCCTTCATATCGGGATCGGACAGCATCTCTTCGGCGGCGCCGATGTCGCCCTGCGCTTCCTGGTAGGACTTGTAGACGGCCACCAGCGGGCCGATCTCGGCGTGCTCGCGGGTCATCTTGCGGTAGCTGTCCAGGTTATCGGTGGCGCCCTCGGACATCAGCAATTCATCGAGTTCGACCAGGCGGTTCGCCAGTTGATCGAGCTTGCCCAGCATGGATGGTTTCATAGCGTATTCTGGAAAGGTGAAACGGATGCCGCGCGGATGGCGGCGGAAGAGAGTAAAACGGGATGCTGGCCGCTAACGGCGGCCGCGGAACATCTGTGGCAGCAGTTCGGCCAGATGGGCGCGTTCTTCGCCCTGCGCACGGTGCAGCGCCTGCTGCGGCCCGTGCATGAATTTCGCGGTCAGGCCCTTGGACAGGGCTTCCAGCACGGCGTCGATGTCATCGCCCCGGGCCAGCATTTTGCGTGCGCGTTCGAGTTCCAGCTGGCGCAGCGCTTCGCCGTTTTCCTGCAGGCTTTGGATCACCGGCACCACGGCGCGGTCGTCGATCCAGTGCATAAAGGATTGCACCCGGGTTTCAATGATGGCTTCGGCCTGGGCCACGGCGGCCTGGCGGTTTTCCATGCCGGCCTGCACCACTTTGCCGAGGTCGTCCACGGTGTACAGGAAGATGTCGTTGAGGCGCGCCACTTCCGGTTCGATATCGCGCGGCACGGCCAGGTCGACCATGAACATCGGCTTGTGGCGACGGGCCTTGATGGCGCGCTCCACCATCCCGAGGCCGATCAGCGGCAGCGAGGAGGCGGTGCAGGAAATCACGATGTCGTACTGGTGCAGCCGGTCTTGCAGCTCGGCCAGGCGGATGGCGCGGCCGCCGAAGCGGTGCGCCAATTCCTCGCCGCGATCGAGCGTGCGGTTGGCGATGGTGATGGACTTGGGATTCTGCGCCGCGAAGTGGGTGGCGCACAATTCGATCATCTCGCCGGCGCCGATGAACAGCACGTTCTGTTCGGCGATCTTGTCGAAGATGCGCTGCGACAGGCGCACGGCGGCGGCCGCCATCGAGACGCTGTGGGCGCCGATTTCGGTCGAGCTGCGCACTTCCTTGGCGACCGAGAACGAGCGCTGGAACAGCTGGTGCAGATAGGTGCCGAGGCCGCCCGCTTCATCGGCGGTGCGGATGGCGTCCTTGATCTGGCCGAGGATCTGGGTTTCGCCCAGCACCATGGAATCGAGCCCGGAGGCGACGCGGAAGGTGTGGCGCACGGCGTCGTGCTGCGGCAGCATGTACAGGTGCGGGCGCAGTTCGGCGTAGTTGAGCTTGTGGAAATCGGCCAGGAAATGGGCGCCGGCGTCGAGCGGGTCGGGCACATGGCTGGCGGCGTACAACTCGGTGCGGTTGCAGGTCGAGAGGATGGCCGCTTCGTCGGAGCCGCGATGGTCGATCCGTTCGAACCACGAGCGCGCCGCCACCACCGCCTGACCCAACTGCTCAGGGGCAAACGCCAGCTGCTCGCGTAGCGAGACCGGTGCGGTGGTGTGATTGAGGCCGACGGCAAGCAGCTGCATTTCGGGTCCAGACGATAATTATGCGGTCATTATACCGTGACTACCCTGGTGTTGCCCGGCGGACTGCCTAAAGCTATAGCAGTCATCATCGTCATCAGGCGCCCAGCTTTTCCAGGCGGTAGCCGTAGCTGTAGACCGGCACCAGGCGGAAGCCGTTTTCCGGTTTGAGTTGCAGTTTGTTGCGCACGCGCGAGACGTGGGTGTCCATGGTGCGCGAGGGGATGGCGGTTTCGCGGATCCAGACCGCTTCATGAATATACGCGCGCGACAGCGGTCGGCCGATGTTGCGGAAAAATAACAGGGCCAGATAGAACTCTTTGTGCGTGACATCCAGCACGATGCCGTCCATCAGCAAGCGGCCGGGCCGCGTTTCGAAGATATATTGTCCGAATTGCAATTGCTCGGCGCCGTTCTGGGCCGGGTAGGCGCGGCGCAGCAGCGCTTGCACGCGGGCCACCATCTCGCTGCGGCGCAGCGGCTTGATCATGTAATCGTCGGCGCCGGCGGCCAGGCCGGCCACGATGTCGTCCTCGCCGGAGCTGGTGGTGAGGAACAGCACCGGCGCGTTGTCGGGCAGCTTTTCTTTGGCGCGTCGCAGGACTTCGGTGCCGCTCATGTCGACCACCTGCCAGTCCAGGATCAGCATGTCATAGCTGTCCTTGCGCAACTGTGCCAGCACGTCTCTTGACGTCTGGAAACTGTGACAGATGTGGCCGGCCGAGGTCAGGACCTGGCAGATTAATTCCGCCTGGCTGCGGTCGTTGTCGAGTACGGCGATTCTCATACTGCTGCCTGCTGGAAAATGTTAAGGAGAAGTCACTCCGAATATAACAGAGATTCACAAAATCATTAGCAAAACAGCTAATTTATTTTTTATATGGACACTATAGTTGTGGGTGTGGCAAGCATTTAACTCTGCGTGCGCGCCTATGCTGCCGTTACAAGGTACACTGGAAAAACACCGATTTCAATGCAGAAGTTGAAAAATAGCAAGAATGCCCAACGGGGGCGAGGAGGTCTCATGGGCAACAAAAAAGACACAAATTGGACGCTGGTGCCGGCCTCGGAACGTGACATTGCCGCTGTGCGGGAGCGCTGCCGGCAGCTGGTGCGGCGCCGCGCGATGGTGTCGGCCGGGGTGGCGGCGGTGCCGATTCCGGGCCTCGATGTGGTGTCCGATTTGCGCCTGTTTGCGTTGTTAATTGACGATATCAATCAGGAATTCGGTCTTTCCGAACAGCAAATTGAACGCCTGAAGCCGAAATTCCGCCTGATCGCTTACGAAGCGGCGATCGGCGTGGGCGGTATGTTGGTGGGAAAACTGGTGACACGGGAAGTGGTGATGCAGGTGTTGCGGCGCACCGGGTTCAAGCTGGTGGCCCGTCAGGCCACCAAGCTGGTGCCGCTGGCCGGACAGATGGCCTCGGCGGGAATCGGCTTTTTCGCCTTCCGCCAGATCGGCTACCAGCACGTGGAAGCCTGCGCCAAGGTGGCGCAGGAGTTGGTGTTGGCCGGCGTGCACCAGCCCGCGTGATTACGCGTCCGGCAGCACCACGTTGACGTCCAGCACTTCCAGGTTGCCCTGGCGGTCGAGCGAGATCTTGATGTCGTCGGCGTTGACCTTGGTGTATTTGGAAATCACCTCGATCAGTTCCTTGTGCAGCGCCGGCAGGAAGTCCGGGCCGGCGCGGCCGCTGCGCTCGCGCGCGATGATGATCTGCAGCCGTTCCTTTGCCGCGGTCGCGGTTTTCGGTTTAGTCGGAAACAGGAAAGAAAGCAGTGCCATGGTTACTTGCTCCCAAAGATACGCTGCAGCAGGCCTGGCTTTTCATAATTGGTAAAGCGCAACGGCAGTTCCTGGCCGAGGAAGCGCGAGACCACGTCTTCGTAGGCTTCCGCAACATCGGTGCCCTTGAAGTGAATCGCAGGATTACCCTGGTTCGAAGCATGCAGCACCGATTCCGATTCCGGAATGATGCCGATCAGTGGAATGCGCAAAATCTCTTGCACATCTTCGTAGGACAGCATTTCGTCCGCTTCCACGCGTTTCGGCGAGTAGCGGGTGATCAGCAGGTGTTCCTTGACCGGCTCGCCGCCGGTCTGGGCGCGGCGCGACTTGGCCTGGATGATGCCGAGGATGCGGTCCGAGTCACGCACCGACGAGACTTCCGGGTTGGTGACGATGATGGCTTCGTCGGCGAAGGTCAGCGCCATCAGCGCGCCGTGCTCGATGCCGGCCGGCGAATCGCAGATGATGAACTCGAAGCCCATGTTGATCAGTTCGTGCAGCACGACTTCCACGCCGTCTTCGGACAGCGCGTCTTTGTCGCGCGTCTGCGAAGCCGGCAGGATGAACAGGTTGTCGCAATGCTTGTCCTTGATCAGCGCCTGGGTCAGGCTGGCCTCTTTATTGATCACATTGATCAGGTCGTACACCACGCGGCGTTCGCAACCCATGATCAGGTCCAGGTTACGCAGGCCGACGTCGAAGTCGATGACGGCGGTCTTGTGGCCGCGCATGGCCAGGCCGGTGGAGAAGCTGGCGCTGGACGTCGTTTTACCTACACCGCCCTTGCCGGACGTTACAACAATGATTCTTGCCACGAATAATCCTTTTCAGAGTGCTGTGCTTAAGCGCGGTTGGCAGTATTGACAGATAGTATATCGATTCGGTCGCCGACCAAGCGAATTTGCGTCGGCGAGCGCGCATATTCCTGTGGGAAACCGTCTTCAAACGTGCTGTAGACGCCGGCGATGGAGACCAGTTCCGGCGCCATGTTGAGGGCGAAAATACGGGCCTGGGCATTGCCCGAGGCGCCGGCCAGGGCGCGGCCGTTGAGCGTGTTGTACACGTGGATGCTGCCGTCGGCGATGATTTCGGCGCCGTTGTTGACCACGGCGGTCACCACCAGGTCGCAGCCGCGCGCGTAGATGCGCTGGCCGGCGCGTACCGGGGTGTCGATGATCATGACTTCGGTGCCGTGCGGTGCGGCGGCGGGCGGCTGGGCCTGGGCGGCGGCGATTGCGGGGGCCGAGGCCGGAGCAGGAGCAGACGCAGACGCAGGAGCAGACGCAGGCGCTGGCTTGGCTGCAGGCGCTTGCTCGGCTTCGTCGCGCGGTTTGGCGGCGGCGGTTTCCAGGCTCAGGCCGTGGGCGGCGATGTCGGCCGCCATGGACAGCGGCGCGTTGCGCACGGCGACCGGATTGAGGCGGTATTTTTTCAGCAGGGCGATCAGGCCGCCCCAGTCGATGGCGGCGCAATCGTCCGGCAGCGCGGCGACGTCGATCACGGCCAGGTCGTCTTCAAAGAAGTCGGGCGTGCCGCCGGTCATTTTGGCCAGCGCGGCATCGAGGGCGACGCTGTCGGACGTCGCCAGAATGGCGGACACGGCGACGACGGTGGAAATCTTGATTTCTATGGGCTTTTGAAACAGGCTCTTGGACATGGGCGACAGTATCAGTGGTTATCCGCGCGCGCATGCGCGGGCAACAGCATTCTACTGTAAAAATGTCGCCGGAACGTCGTTCCCGCGCAAGCGGGAACCCATAATCATGGGCCGGCGGAGGCGGCGTATGGATTCCCGCCTGCGCGGGAATGACGGTGATTGGGCGGGAATGACGCTGATTGCGGAAACGACGCTGATTAATAGATCGCCCGTAACTGCCTGGCCGCCGCCACCATATTGCGCAGCGCCGTTTCGGTCTCGGCCCAGCCGCGCGTCTTCAGGCCGCAGTCGGGATTGACCCACAGGTTGGCCGGCGGAATCACCGCGCTGGCCTTCTGCAGCAGGCGCACCATTTCCTGCTGGTCCGGCACGCGCGGCGAGTGGATGTCGTAGACGCCGGGACCGATTTCGTTCGGGTAGCGGAACTGGCCGAAGCCGTTCAGCAGTTCCATGTCCGAGCGGCTGGTCTCGATGGTGATGACGTCGGCGTCCATGGCGGCGATCTGCGGCAGGATGTCGTTGAACTCGGCGTAGCACATGTGGGTGTGGATCTGGGTGGCGTCCGCCACCGCGCTGGCCGAGACGCGGAAGGCGTGCGTGGCCCAGTCCAGGTAGTCATCCCAGCGGCCGCGCCGCAGCGGCAGGCCTTCGCGCACGGCCGGTTCGTCGATCTGGATGATGCCGATGCCGGCCTGCTCCAGGTCCGCCACCTCGTCGCGGATGGCCAGCGCGATCTGCAGCGCGGTGCGCGCACGCGGCTGGTCGTCGCGCACGAAAGACCATTGCAGGATGGTGATGGGACCCGTCAGCATGCCTTTCATCGGCTTGGCGGTCAGGCTTTGCGCATGCACGGTCCAGTCCACCGTCATGGCTTTCGGGCGGCTGACGTCGCCGTAGATGATGGGCGGCTTGACGCAACGCGAACCGTAGGATTGCACCCAGCCCAATTGCGTGAAGACGAAGCCGTCCAACTGCTCGCCGAAATATTCGACCATGTCGTTGCGTTCGGCTTCGCCGTGGACCAGCACGTCCAGGCCCAGCGCTTCCTGGCGCTGCACGGCGTCGGCGATTTCGGCGCGCATCGCGGCTTCGTAGTCGGCCAGGCTCAGTTCGCCCCGCTTGAAGCTGGCGCGGGCGCTGCGGATGGCCGGCGTTTGCGGGAAGGAGCCGATGGTGGTGGTGGGGAAGGCCGGCAGCTGGAAGCGGGCGCGCTGCTCGGCCTGGCGCTGGGCGAAGCCGGCGCGGCGCTGGCCGGCGTCGGCCGGCAAGGCCTGCAGGCGCGCGGCAACGGCGGCCTGATGCACGCGCGGGCTGGCGCGGCGGCTGGCGATGGCGGCGCGCGACACGGCCAGCGCGTCGGTGGTGCCGGCGTCGTATTCACCGTGCAGGGCGCGCTTGAGCAGGTAGAGCTCATCGAGTTTTTCGGTGGCGAAGGCCAGCCAGGAGCGGATTTCCGGGGCGAGCGCGGTTTCGGCGGCCAGCGTGAACGGCGCGTGCAGCAGTGAGCAGGAGGAGGACAGCCACAGCTTGCCGGCGCGCTTGTCGGCGATGGGGGCCAGCACGGCCAGGGCGGCGTCGAGGTCGGTGCGCCAGATGTTGCGGCCATCGACGATGCCGACCGATAGTACTTTGTGCACCGGCAGCCAGTCGGCGATGCTGGTCAGCTCGTGCGCGGCGCGCACGCCGTCCACGTGCAGGCCGGCCACCGGCAGGCGGCAGGCCAGGCTGAGGTTTTCTTCCAGCGGCGAGAAGTAGGTCGCCAGCAGCAGCGGCACGCCAACCTGGTTCAGTTGCCAGTAGCTGTTTTCAAAGGCGCTGCGCCACGGGGCCGGCAAGTCGAGGCCGAGGATCGGTTCGTCGATCTGGACCCACTCGACGCCCAGCGCTTTCAGGCGGTCCAGTACCTGGCCGTAGACCGGCAGCAACTGGTCCAGCAGGGAGAGGCGGTCGAAATCCACGGCGCCCTTGGACTTGCCCAGCCATAGGAAGGTGAGGGGACCGATCAGCGTGGCCTTGACGGCGTGGCCGAGGGCCTGGGCCTCCGCTACTTCGTCGAACAGGCGCTCGCAGGACAGGGCGAACACGGTGTCGGCGCTGAATTCCGGCACCAGATAGTGGTAGTTGGTGTCGAACCATTTGGTCATTTCCAGCGCGGCGGCGGCGTGCAGGGCGCCGCCTTGCTGCGGCTGGCCGCAGCCACAGCCTGCTTGGTGCGCACCATCCGCCTGGGCCGCCACGCCGCTGCGGCCGCGCGCCATCGTGAAGTAGCGGCTCAGCTGCGACTGCGCCGGCGTGAAGCCGTAGCGCGCCGGCTCGCAGCCCAGCAACTGGATATGGTTGGCGACCTGGTCGTAGAACGCAAAATCGCCCACCGTCACGAAGTCGAGCCCGGCCTCGCGTTGCAAGGCCCAATGGCGGGCGCGCAGTTCGCGGCCCGTACTTTCCAGTTGCGCTTCGTCCTGCTCGCCGCGCCAGTGACGTTCCAGCGCAAATTTCAGTTCGCGTGCCGCGCCGATGCGTGGAAAGCCGGGAATGTGAGTCTGTATCTTTTTGTTACTATTGGTCATGGTGCTGTCATCCGCATTTAATATTGGTGGGATAAAGTGTGCGGCAAACCGGTCTATAATCAAAACGAAAGATTTTGCGGTATCACATGAAAATAACTAATAGACCATGCTAGAGATACGTCATTTACGCACCCTGAGTGCGCTTCGTTCGGCCGGCAGCCTGGTGCGCGCTGCGCAGCTGCTCAACCTGACCCAGTCGGCCCTGTCCCATCAAATCAAGTTACTGGAAGATCGCTACGGCGGACCGCTTTTTGAGCGCAAATCGGTGCCGATAGGCTTTACCGCCACCGGCGCCCGGCTGCTCAAGCTGGCCGACCTTCTGTTGCCGGAAATTGAAACCGCAGAACGCGAAGTTGCGCGCCTGATGCAGGGAGATAGCGGGCAATTGCGGGTGGCGCTGGAGTGCCACACCTGTTTCGACTGGCTGATGCCGGTCATGGATGAGTTCCGCAAACGCTGGCCCGAAGTTGAAATCGACCTGGTCTCGGGCTTCCATAGCGAACCGGCGGACCTGCTGCGCAGCGGCGAGGCCGACCTGGTAATCGGCTCGCCCTACGGCCCGGAATTCGCCACCTTTCCCCTGTTCCGTTTCGAAATCCTGGTGGTGATGGCGCAAAAACACCGGCTGGCAGCGCAGCGCCGCCTGCAGGCCGCCGACTTCCAGGGCGAAACGCTGATCACCTACCCGGTCCCGGCCGAGCGTATCGATTTGATCCGCGAAGTGCTGCAGCCGGCCGGCGTCGATTTCCAGCGGCGCACTGCGGAATTGACCGTCGCCGTCCTGCAATTGGTGGCCAGCCGGCGCGGAATTGCTGCACTGCCGAACTGGGCGATCAAGAATTATGTGGACTATGACTACGTGATTGCACGGCCCGTGGGCGAGCAGGGCTTGTGGAGCGATTTGTTCGTCTCGGTCCCGGAGGCGCAGAAACACAAGGCTTACGTGCTCGACTTCGTCAACGTGATACGGGAGCAGTGCGCCGCCTCGCTGGATGGTATCAAATTATTATCGTGACAAATAGTTGCTATTTCTTCAAAATATAAGCGTTAGGGCTTGATGTGCATCAAAGTCAGTGCAGAAAGCTGCGCATACGATTGGTGCCCGGTGCTTGCGTCTCGCGGCGGCGCACCATCGAAACCTGCCACGCCTTATTTGTGGACGGCGTATGATAAAAGTTCGCGTTGTTGCTCAACTTAGCCGGTCCGGCCGGCGCATTGGAGAATCAAATGGATGATGTAGTTATCGTGGCCGCTGGCCGTACTGGTGTCGGCAAATTCGGCGGTAGCCTGGCGAAGACCCCAGCCTCCGAGCTCGGCGCGCATGTGATCAAGGGCCTGCTGGCCAAGACCGGCATCGATCCGAACCTGATCAGCGAAGCGATCCTGGGCCAGGTGCTGACCGCCGGCGTCGGCCAGAATCCGGCGCGCCAGGCGGTTATCAAGTCGGGCTTGCCGAACACCATTCCCGGTTTCACCATCAACCATGTGTGCGGCTCCGGCCTGAAGGCCACCCATCTGGCGGCGCAAGCCATCAAGGCCGGCGACGCCCAGATCGTCATCGCCGGCGGCCAGGAAAACATGAGCGCCTCGCCGCACGTGATTCCCGGCTCGCGCGACGGTTTCCGCATGGGCGACTTCAAAGCCGTCGACAGCATGATCGTGGACGGCCTGTGGGACGCCTACAACCAGTACCACATGGGCACCACCGCCGAGAATGTCGCGAAGAAATACGACATCTCGCGCGCCGAGCAGGACGAGTTCGCCCTGCAATCGCAGCTGAAAGCGGAAGCCGCGCAAAAAGCCGGCAAGTTCAAGGATGAGATCCTGCCGCTGGAAATCGTGCAGAAGAAAGGCAGCTTCGTTTTCGACACCGATGAATACGTCAAGCCAGGCTCGACCCTGGAGGGCCTGGCCGGTCTGCGTCCGGCCTTCGCCAAGGACGGCACGGTCACCGCCGGCAACGCCTCCGGCCTGAACGACGGCGCCGCCGCCGTGATCATGATGTCGGCCACCAAGGCCAAGGAACTGGGCCTGCCGGTGCTGGCCAAGATCAAGGCCTACGCTTCGTCCGGCCTGGACCCCGCCTTCATGGGCATGGGGCCGGTCTCGGCCACCAAGCTGTGCCTGAAAAAGGCCGGCTGGACCCCGGACGATCTGGACCTGCTGGAAATTAACGAAGCCTTCGCCGCGCAAGCGGTGGCCGTCAACAAGGAGATGGGCTGGGATACGAGCAAGATCAACGTCAATGGCGGCGCGATCGCGATCGGCCACCCGATCGGTGCATCCGGTGCCCGCGTGCTGGTGACCCTGATCCACGAAATGATCCGTCGCGACGCGAAAAAAGGCCTGGCCTCGCTGTGCATCGGCGGCGGCATGGGCGTGGCGCTGGCGATCGAGCGCGCGTAGTCGAATTTTGGAGTGACTCGAAAAGCGTCATTCCGCATCGGCGGACCGCCGCCCAGGCGGAAATCCATGGGGCGCTTGATTGCTGGCTCGGCATGGGTTCCCGCTTGCGCGGGAACGACGGATCTCAAGTAGTTTTGGTGTTTGTTTAAATAAGAGGGGACGAAAATGGCAAGAGTTGCATTAGTAACCGGTGGCATGGGTGGTCTGGGCGAAGCGATTTGTTTCAAGCTGTCGGCATTAGGCTATTGTGTGGTCACCACGTATTCCCCTGGCAATCCCAAAGTTGAGCAATGGCTGGCCACCACCCGTGACCAGGGCTACAACTTCCGCGCCTATCCGTGCGACGTGGCCGATTACGATTCGGCGCAGCAGTGCATCGCCGCCATCCAGAAGGAAATCGGTCCGGTGGACGTGCTGGTGAATAACGCCGGCATTACCCGCGACATGACCTTCAAGAAGATGGACAAGCCGAACTGGGACGCCGTGATGTCCACCAACCTGGACTCCGTGTTCAACATGACCAAGCCGGTGTGCGACGGCATGGTGGAACGTGGCTGGGGCCGCATCATCAATATTTCGTCGGTGAACGGTCAGAAGGGCGCGTTCGGCCAGACCAACTACTCGGCCGCCAAGGCCGGCATGCACGGCTTCACCAAGGCGCTGGCGCTGGAAGTGGCGCGCAAGGGCGTGACCGTCAACACCATCTCGCCGGGCTACATCGGCACCAAGATGGTGATGGAGATCCCGCAGGAGGTGCTCGACACCAAGATCGTGCCGCAAATTCCGATGGGGCGCCTGGGCAAACCGGAAGAAGTGGCGGGCCTGGTGGCCTACCTGTCGTCGGACGAGGCGGCCTTCGTGACCGGCTCCAACATCGCCATCAACGGCGGCCAGCACATGTCCTAAGTCGGTCCAACGCGGCAACGCCGCTACACAAGGCCGGGCTCGTTCGCGATCCCGGCTTTTTTTTCGTACAATCTGCTATCAACGCCTAAGGATAGCCATGTTCGACGCCACCTCGCCCCTGTTCCCGCCGATTACTCCGAGCCAGCACGGCATGCTGGCGGTCGATGAGCTGCACACCATTTACTGGGAAGAGGTCGGCAATCCCGACGGCATCCCGGTGATCTTCCTGCATGGCGGCCCCGGCGCCGGCCTGTCGCCGCAGCATCGCCGCTTCTTCGATCCGGAACAGTACCGGGTGATTTTGTTCGACCAGCGCGGCGCCGGCAAGTCGGTGCCGGTGGGCGAGTGCCGCAACAACACCACCGCGCTGCTAATCGAGGACATCGAACGCCTGCGCGTGCTGTTCGGCATCGAGCAATGGCTGGTGTTCGGCGGTTCCTGGGGCTCGACCCTGGCGCTGGCCTACGGCCAGGCCCATCCCGAACGCTGCCTCGGCTTCGTATTGCGCGGCATCTTCCTCTGCACCCAGGCCGAAGTCGATTGGTTCCTCGATGGCGCGCAGTGGTTCCATCCCGAGGTGCACGCCGACTTCATCGCACCGATCCCGGAAGCGGAGCGCGGCAACCTGCTGCAAGCCTATGTCAAGCGCATCATGAGCGACGACCCGGCCGTGCATTGGCCGGCGGTGCGCGCCTGGAGCCGCTTCGAAGGCCGTCGCGTGTTCCTGCTGCCGCAGGCCGAAGATCCGCCGTCGGACGCGCTGGACCTGGGCGTGGGCCGGCTGGAATCGCACTACATGGTCAACCTCGGCTTCTTCAGCGAAGACCAGCTGCTGCGCAACGTCGACCGCATCGCCCACCTGCCGGTGGTGATCGTGCAGGGCCGCTACGACGTGATCTGCCCGCCGGTGTCGGCCTGGCGCCTGCACCAGGCCTGGCCCGGATCGGTGCTGAAGATGATTCCCGACGCCGGTCACGGCGCCATGGAAACCGGCATCGCGCGGGCGCTGGTGGGGGCCACCGAGCAGTTCAAGCGCACCCGCGGCTTCGCCTGAAAACCGGCCCGGGGGGACGCGGGCTGCTACACTGTGAACTGATCGACAAGAACAACATCCATGGCACTCATGACTTTCCAGATCGGCGACATCGGTCACATCATCCAGCTGGCGATCGCGCCGGTGTTCCTGCTATCTGGCGTGTGCACCAACCTGATCGTGCTGACCAACCGCCTGGCGCGCATCATCGACCGCTCGCGCGTGCTGGAAGACCGGCTCGACATCGCCTATAGCGACCCGTATCTGAATGAACTTGATGTGCTGTACCGCCGCTCCCACCTGATCAACATGTCGATCGCGCTGTCGACCGCCTGCGGGCTGTTCGTGTGCGTGATCGTGGCGATGCTGTTCCTGGGCGATATCACCAACATCGGCCTGGACAAATACGTGGCCGGCACCTTCGTGGTGTCGGTCCTGTGCCTGGTCGGCAGCTTCATCTCGTTGCTGCGCGAAATATTTATTGCGTCGGCGTGGATGCGATCCCAGCGCCATGTCCGCCGCAAGCGTTAAACTTTTTATGTGAGAACACCATGCACGACTACCAACGCCCGCCCACCCTGTACCGCTACGGCGTGCGCGAAGACCTGGAACTGGCGCTGAGCCAGGGCCAGTTCATCCTGCGTCCCGCCTCCAACTGCCTGACGCTGAGTTTTTCGCAGGCTTGGGATCCCAAACTGTTCGAGTTGTTCTCGGCCGACGCCTGCCTGATCGTCCACAACACCGAGGAATTCGGCGAGCGCCTGCACCGCGCGGTGCAGCGCGCCCTGCCTAGCTGGGCGGGCATCGACGGCGCCATCGAATACGGCACGCGCGCGGCGCTGGGCCAGGCCTTCACCAAGACCGTGGGCGAAGCGCAGGAACAGGAATGGCAGTTCGCCTGGCGCGCCATGCAGGCGCAATTGAGCCTGAACCCGGTGCTGGTCAAGATCGGCAGCCTGGAAAACTTCGCCGAGCTGCGTTCGAAGGATGCGTATCTGGCTTGACCCCCCGTCGTTCCCGCACACGCGGGAATCCATGCAGCGCCTCCCTGCACGCGAAATATGGATTCCCGCTTTCGCGGGAAGTCACTCGCCCAATGGGCGGAATGACGGTCAGGGCTGGGGAATAGCTTCCACCTTGGGCGCATCGCGGCGATCGAGACGCGCCAGCACGGCGCTCATCATGCGCTCGATATCGCTGCGGATCATTTTCGAGCCGAGGATGCCGGGCACATAGAAGTTGGGCATGATGCGGCCCTTGTAGATAATCTTGGTGCCGCCGGTTTCGGGCACCGGGATCAATTCCCAGCGCGATTCGTAGTGCTTCATGTCGCCGGAGATCAGCGAGATGTCGATGGCGGACATCGGCTGCTCGATCGCGCGCACGATCAGGTGGATGGTCTTGGACATGAACAGAAGCCGGGCCACGCCGAATTGTTCAATGATGACTTCATTGCCATTGCGCGACAACACCCTGCACGACTCCATATCGGGCACGAATTCCGCCATCCGCTCGTAGCCGGTGAGGATGCGCCATACCTTCGGCAGCGGCGCCGCCACGGTGCCGGTGGCATCCACTTCATACATGTGGTGGTTGTCCTGATCCACGCGGTTGACCGAGACCTCCAGCTTGGGCAATTCAAGCTTAGGTGCTTGCGCCATCCCCGGCTGGGCGGTCACACCTAACAACAAAAACAGAAGGAATCGCATCATTTGCCCAGCCTACGGTAAAGGGTGGCAGAATACAAGCGCAGCACGCACGGACTTTAGAAGCCCATATCTAAAGAAATGGGATTTAATGCGGGCATTATGAAAACACCACCCTACCCCCACCTTCTGGCCCCGCTCGACCTGGGATACACCACGCTGCGCAACCGCGTCATCATGGGATCGATGCACACCGGGCTGGAAGACCGCTTCTACAACTACGGCAAGCTGGCCGCATTCTATCGTGAGCGCGCGCGGGGCGGCGTCGGCCTGATCGTCACCGGCGGCATCTCGCCGAACCGCTCCGGATGGCTGCTGCCCTTCGGCGGCACGCTCAATTTCAAGGGCGATGTGCCCAATCACCGGCGCGTGACCAAGGCGGTGCACGCAGAGGGCGGCAAGATCCTGATGCAGATCCTGCACTCGGGCCGCTACGGCTATCAGCCTTTCGTGGTGTCGGCGTCGGCGAAGAAGTCGCCGATCTCGCCGTTCAAGCCGCGCGCGCTGAGCGAGGCCGGGATTGAAAAGACCATCCGCGATTACGCCCGCTGCGCCAAACTGGCGCGCGAAGCCGGCTACGACGGCGTCGAGGTGATGGGCAGCGAAGGCTATCTGCTCAATCAGTTCCTGTGCGCGCGCACCAATCTGCGCACCGACCGCTGGGGCGGCAGCATCGAGAACCGCATGCGCCTGGCGCTGGAAATCGTCAAGCGCATCCGCGCCGAAGTGGGCAATGATTTCATCATCATGTACCGCCACTCGCTGCTCGACCTGGTGGAAGGCGGCAATACCTGGGAAGACGTGGTGGCCGTCGCCAAGGCCTTGCAGCAAGCCGGCGTGACCATTCTGAACACCGGCTACGGCTGGCATGAGGCGCGCGTGCCGACCATCGTCACCTCGGTGCCGCGCGGCGCCTTCGCCAGCCTGGCCGGCCGTTTGCGCCTGGAAGTGACGATACCGGTGGTGGCCTCCAACCGCATCAACATGCCGGCCGAAGCGGAAGGCATCCTGCAGCGCGGCGAGGCGGACATGATTTCGATGGCGCGGCCGTTCCTGGCCGATTCGCACTTCGTGATCAAGGCCGCAGAGGGCCGCACCGATGAAATCAACACCTGCATCGGCTGCAACCAGGCCTGCCTGGATCACACCTTCTCCAACCAGCGCGCCAGCTGCCTGGTGAATCCGCGCGCCTGCCATGAGACGGAGCTGGTGTACGCGCCGACCGCCAAGCCGCGCCGCGTGGCGGTGGTGGGCGCCGGGCCGGCCGGCTTGTCGGCGGCTACGGTGGCGGCGGAATGCGGCCACGATGTGACCCTGTTCGATTCCGCCGACAGCGTGGGCGGCCAATTCAAGATCGCCATGCAGGTGCCGGGCAAGGAGGAATTCGCCGAGACCATCCGCTACTTTGCGCGCAAGATCGAGCTGACCGGCGTGAAGCTGAGACTCGGCGTGCGCGTATCGCGCGAGCAGTTGCTGGCCGAAGGCTATGACGATGTCATTGTCGCCACCGGCATCAAGGTGCGCATGCCGCCGATTGAAGGCATCAAGCATCCGAAGGTGCTGTCGTACATCGACGTCCTGCGCGACAAGGCGCCGGTGGGCAAGCGCGTGGCGATCATCGGCGCTGGTGGCATCGGCTTCGACATGGGCGAGTTCCTGCTGCACGACCACAAGCATCCACTGCCGCTGGCGCTGGATGTCTGGGCCAAGGAATGGGGTGTGAGCTTCAAGGGCGATACGCCGGGCGGCCTGGTGCCGGCTTCGCCGCCGGAGCCGGTGCGCCAGCTGTATCTGCTGCAGCGCAAGGCCTCGCGCCTGGGGGCTGGCTTGGGCAAGACCTCGGGCTGGGTGCACCGTGCGGTGTTGGCGCGCAACGGCGTGGTGATGATGGGCGGCGTACAGTACGATCGCATCGACGACCAGGGTCTGCATATCACGGTCGGCGGCGAGCAGCGTTTGCTGTCGGTCGACAATGTGGTGATCTGCGCGGGGCAGGACAGCTTGGCGGAGTTGATGCCAAGCGAGGACGAAGTGAAAGCCAACGCCGCCGGCGCGGGGCCGCGCTTCCACAAAATCGGCGGCGCCGCGCTGGCGGCGGAACTGGACGCCAAGCGCGCCATCAAGGAAGGCGCGGAGCTGGCGTCCCGTTTGTAACAGCCTAGTGGTGCTTGTCCTGTTTCTGCGCTAGGCCGGACAGCACGTACGCCGTCATGCCCTTGGCCAGTTCCTGCTCGCCCATGAAGATTTCGCCGGCGCGCTCGTTGCGCAGCAGTTCCGCTTCTTCATCGCTGTGGGTGCGCACCACCGTCTTGATGTTCGGGTTGAGCGCGCGCGCCGTTTCGATCATGGCGCGCACGTGGAAGGTATCCGGCGTGGCGATCACCAGCATCGCCGCATGGGCGATGTGCGCCTGGATCAGCACCGCCGGCTCGCCGGCGTTGCCGGCCACCGCATTGATGCCGTCCCTGCGCAACTGGTCGACCACTTCGCGGTTCTGCTCCGCCACCACGAAGGGGATGCCCTTCTCTTTCAGCGCTGCCGCGATGCGGCGGCCCACGCGGCCATAGCCGACCAGCACCACCTGTCCGCGCAGGTGCTCGTGCGGCACCGAGATCGGCAGCTCGGCCAGCGGATCGGCGGGACGTTCGAATTTTGCGGCCAGCGCGGTGTTTTTACCGAGCCAGCGCTCCAGCGGCTTGGTCACGCGGAACACCACGGGATTGAGCGCGATGGAGATGATGGCGCCGGCCAGGATCAGGCTCTGGCCTTCCACCGGCATCAGCTTGAGCGACAGGCCGAGCGCCGCCAGGATGAAGGAGAACTCGCCGATCTGCGCCAGGCTGGCGGACACCATCAGCGCGGTCTTGGCCGGGTAGCGCAGCACCAGTACCAGCAGGAAGGCCGCCACCGATTTGCCGATCACGATAATCGCCACCACCGCCAGCAGTTTGAGCGGCTGCTCGACCAGGATGGAAGGCTCGAACAGCATGCCGACCGAAACGAAGAACAGCACCGCAAACGCATCACGCAGCGGCAGCGATTCCTCGGCGGCGCGGTGCGCCAATTCGGATTCGCGCAGCACCATGCCGGCAAAGAAGGAGCCCAGCGCAAACGACACGCCGAAGTAGTGGGTGGAGGCGTAGGCGATGCCGACGGCGGCGGCGATCACGCACAACGTGAACAGCTCGCGCGAACCGGTGCGCGCCACCTGCCATAGCATCCAGGGGAACAGCTTGCGGCCAACCACCAGCATCAGCACGATGAAGGCGCCGACCTGGCCCAGCGTGATGGCCAGGGTTTTCCACAGGTTGACGTCTTCCGGTGCGATCGGTGCGCCGTGGCCGTCGACGGCGATGCCGCCGAGCGAGCCGGCCAGCGCCGGCAGCAGCACCAGCACCAGCACGGTGACCAGGTCTTCCACCACCAGCCAGCCGACCGCGATGCGGCCGTTGAAGCTATCCAGTATGCCGCGCTCCTCCAGCGCGCGCAGCAGCACCACGGTGCTGGCCACCGACAGCGCCAGGCCGAATACCAGCCCGCCGCCGATGGTCCAGCCCCAGTAGTGGGCCAGCACCATGCCGAGGGCGGTGGCGACGGCGATCTGCAGTACAGCACCGGGCAGCGCCACTTTGCGCACGGCCCACAGGTCGTCGAGGGAGAAGTGCAGGCCGACGCCGAACATCATCAGCATCACGCCGATTTCGGCCAACTGGCCGGCCAGTGCGGTATCCGCCACGAAGCCCGGCGTGGCCGGGCCGATGATGATGCCCGCAGCGAGATAACCCACCAGCGCCGGTAGTCTGAGGCGCGTTGCAAGATAGCCGAACAGGAGACCGGCTCCCAGTGCGGCGGCGATAGTGGTGATCAGGCTGATGTTATGGGGCATGCGTGGGGGGCTCCTTGGCAAAAAATCTACGGGAAACCCTCAGCGTAGCACACTCGCCCCTTGATTTTCCTTAAAGCGTCTTCCTTAAAGCGCCAAGGCCGCCGGCTGCATGCGCAGGGCCACGCCGAAGCGGTTGAAGGCGTTCATCAGCGCCACGGCGACCGTGACGTCGGCCAGTTCCTGTTCGCTCAGCACGGCCGAGGCATGTTGATAGTCGGCGTCCGGCACCTTGCTTTGTTCGACGCGGGTGACCACTTCCGCCCACGCCAGCGCGGCGCGTTCCTTGTCGCTGAACAGGGCGGTCGCTTCTTCCCATACCGGCACCAGCGCTACCTTGTCGATGCGTACGCCGCTCTTCAGCAGGCTGCGCGTGTGCATGTCGATGCAGTAGGCGCAGCCGTTGATCTGCGAAACGCGCAGGTTGACCAGTTCCAGCAGCTCAACCGGCAGGGCCGAGGTCACATAATCCTTCACCGCGCCAAAGCCTTTGTAGGCGTTCGGGGCCAATTTGAATACTTCCAGACGCTTGCTCATGATGATTTCCTTGGTGGGTTACGATGGAATCATTGTGCGCTCACATGGACTATGGCAGAAGAGCCATGAATGGTGATTTGGACTAGGCCATGATTTTCAGGATGCGCCGGCCCAGCTCGTGCGCGCGCGCCGGCGTGTCGACGTTGGTGAAGGCCAGCAGCAGCGCGGAGCCGGGATGCGGCAGCACGCCGCGCTCGGACAGTGCCAGCGCCGACATGCCGTTCGCGCGCATGCGCGCCGTCAGTGCGCGGTCGGTGTGGTAGCCCTTCATGCGCAGCACCAGGTGCATGCCGCCCGGTTGCGGCTCGACCTGCATAGGCTTGCCCAGCACCGCCGTCAGGCCGTCGGCCGTGATCTGGCGACGCTCGGCGTACAGCCGACGCATGCGCTGGATGTGGCGGGCGAAATGGCCTTCGTTCATGAAGTCGGTCACGATGGCCTGCATCAGCGTCGGCCCGCTGGCGGAGAGGATGCGGGTGACGTCCTCGAAGCGCTCCACTTGCCCCGGCGGCACCACCAGGTAGGCCAGCCGTATCGCCGGGAACAGCACCTTGCTGAAGGTGCCGGAATATAGCACGCGGCCGTCGCGGTCCAGGCTTTGCAGCGCCGGCAGCGGGCGGCTGACGTAGCGGTATTCGCCGTCGTAGTCGTCCTCCACGATCCAGGCGCCGGCTTGGGACGCCCAATCCAGCAAGGCCAGGCGGCGCGGCAGCGACAGCGATACGCACAGCGGGCTTTGGTGCGCGGATGTGACGATGGCTGCCTTGGCGCGCGGCGCGGTGGCGATGCCGTGCGAGACCATCAGGCCTTCGCTGTCCACCGATACCGGCTGCGCCTTCATGCCGGCTTGCTTGAGCAACTCGCTGGTGGGCGGATAGCCGGGATCTTCGACCCACACGCCGTCGCCCGGCTTGAGCAGGGCGCGCGTGACCAGTTCCATGCTGTTGCGGTAGCCGTTGGTGATGAACACCTGCGACGGCGTGCAGTCTATCCCGCGCGACAGCTTCAAATACGCGGCAATGGCGATGCGCAGGTCGGGCAGGCCGGCCCATGGCGGATAGATCATGTCCTGCGGCTGGGTGGCACGCACCGCCCGTGCCGCCAGCCGCGCCCAGACCTTGCGCGGGAACGCGTCCAATGCCGGTATGCCCATCTGGAACGGCCTGGTGGAGGAGGCGGCCTCGCCCAGGTTGTCGTGCGCCGGTGCGGGCCTTGTCGCAGGCTTGGCGGCTGCTGCCGGTGAAACCGGCGCCCGCTGCGCCAATGCCGCCGTCACCACGGTGCCGGCTTGGCCGCGCGCTTCCACGTAGCCTTCCGCCGTCAGCAGGGCGTAGGCTGATTCCACGGTGCCGCGCGCCAGGCCCAATTCCAGCGCCAGTGCGCGCGCGGCGGGGATGCGGTCGCCGGGCTGCAGCAGGCCCTCCGCGATGGCGCTGCGCAAGCGGGTGTAGATCTGGCGGTACAGCGGCTCGGCGGCGCTGGTGTCCAGCTGCAGAAAATCCATGGCCTACTCCAAAATTCATTTTATGGCTCTGGGGATTATGCCATTGTCGGCCTACGATGGCGGTATGGGATAAAGAGGAAGCGGTGGCGCTGGCCGGCTATCGCTACCAGGAGAACACGGTGTACGGCCGCTTCCTGTATGTGGACGACCTGGTGTCGACGGAAGTGCATCGCTGCAGCCGCACGTGGACAGCCTGTACTCCAACACCCTGGCGCGTTTGCCGGGCGGCGCGGCGCATGCACAAGGCCCGTCGTCGCTGGCGTGGTCGGATCTGCTGATCGAGGAACTGAAGGCGGCGGACGCGGTGGTCATCGCCACGCCCGAAGGCAAGATCGGCACGCTGGCCGACCGTCCGGTCTACATCGCCATCAGCTCCGGCGGCCCCCGCACCGGCGACCGCGCGCGCCAGCCGGACTTCCTGGAACCCTACCTGCGCGCCATCCTTCCGACCATCGGCCTGAAGGATCTGCGTTTCGTCGCTTAAATGCGCTTGACCACCACGCAGCCGATCGAGTAGCCGGCGCCGAAGGAGCAGATGACGCCCAGTTGGCCCGGGGCCATGTCTTCGGAGTGCTTGTGGAAGGCGATCACGGAACCGGCCGACGAGGTGTTGGCGTATTCGTCCAGGATCACCGGCGCTTCGCCCGGTTCGGCGTCGCGGCCCAGCACCATGCGGCTGATCAGCAGGTTCATGTTCAGGTTGGCCTGATGCAGCCAGAAGCGGCTGATCTGCGGCACTTCCAGGCCGGCGTTGGTGACCGTGTCCTTGATCATTTCGGCGGCCATCGGGCACACGTCCTTGAACACCTTGCGGCCCTGCTGGCGGAACAGCTTGTCGGCCTGGCCGACGCCGGCTTCGTCGAAGCGGTTGAGGAAGCCGAAGTTGTTGCGGATGTTGTTGGAGAAGCTGGTTTTCAGCTTGGTGTCGAGGATTTCCCAGCGGTGCGCGCCCTTGGCTGTGTCGGCCGCTTCGATCACGATCGCCGTGCAGGCATCGCCGAAGATGAAGTGGCTGTCGCGGTCGCGCCAGTTCAGGTGGCCTGAGGTGATTTCCGGATTCAGCACCAGCACCGCGCGCGCCTGGCCGCTTTGCACCGCCGCCACCGCCTGCTGGATGCCAAAGGTGGCCGAGGAGCAGGCCACGTTCATGTCGAAGCCGTAGCCGTCGATGCCCAGTGCGCCTTGCACTTCCACCGCCATGGCCGGATAGCCGCGCTGCATGTTCGAGCACGCCACTAGCACCATGTCGATATCGGCGGCGGTTTTGCCTGCGCGGTCCATGGCCTGCTGGGCGGCGGCCACGCAGATCTCGGCCTGCAGCGACAGTTCCTCGTCCGCGCGTTCAGGAATATGCGACACCATGCGCTTCGGGTCCAGAATGCCGGCCTTCTCCATCACATAGCGCGACTTGATGCCCGAGGCCTTCTCGATGAAGGCGACGCTGGACGGCTCCAGCGCAGTGACTGTGCCTTCGGCAATGGCGCCGGCGTTGTCGGCGTTGAACAGTTCAACGTAGGCATTGAAGCACTCGACCAGTTCTTCGTTGGAGATCGACTGCGACGGCGTGTAGAGGCCGGTACCGCTGATGACGGCTTGTTTCATGATTAAACTTTCAAATTTGGCAATGGCTGTAGCCAGTAATGAGGCAAATTCTACACAATGACCGCACAATAGGCGAAAAAGCCGCTTAAATAAAAGCGGCGCCCTTGGGCGCCGCTGAGTCCGTTACAGCGAAAAGCTTATTTTTTCGCCAGATCTTTCTTCATGCCGGTATCGACCGAGACGATCGTGGTGGCCGGCTTGGCCAGTTGCACCGGCAAGCCTTTGAGGTGGTTCAGCGCCTGTTGCAGCTGGAAGTCTTCGCCGCTGCCGTATTCCAGCGGCGTGCGTTTTTTCTCCAGCGCCACGATGCGCAGCTGTTCTTCCAGCTCGTCACGCTTGGATTTCTCGCCTTCCTGCTCGCGGTCGTTGCTCAGGTGCTTGGCCAGGTCGGCTTCGCGCGTGCGCAGCGCGTTCAGGCCGTCGCCGTCGGCGTATTCATCCACCTGCACGTCCGGCGTGATGCCCTTGGCCTGGATCGAGCGGCCGTTCGGCGTGTAGTAGCGCGCCGTGGTCAGCTTGACGGCGGTGTCGGCCGTCAGCTGGCGGATGGTTTGCACCGAGCCCTTGCCGAAGGTTTGCGTGCCGATGATCTCGGCCCGCTTGTAATCCTGCAGCGCGCCGGCGACGATTTCCGATGCCGAGGCTGAACCGGTGTTGACCAGCACTACCATCGGCACCCGCTTGATGGCGGCTGGCAGCTTGGCCAGCGCGTCGCTTTCGTTGCGCAGCGCGTAGTATTCGGGACGGCCGTAGAAGATCTGTTTCTGATCCGGCAACTGGCCGTTGGTCGAGACGATAGGCGCATCCTTGGGCAGGAAAGCCGCCGCCACGCCGATGGCGCCCTGCAGCACGCCGCCCGGATCGTTGCGCAAGTCCAGCACCAGACCCTTGATGTTCGGGTCTTGCTTGTACAGTTCGACGATCTTGGCCGTCATGTCGTCGACGGTCGGTTCCTGGAATTGCGAGATGCGCACCCAGGCGTAGCCCGGCTCGACCAGCTTGCCCTTCACGCTTTTCTGGTGGATTTCCTCGCGCGTGATGTTGAACACCAGCGGCTCGGCCTCGCCCTTGCGCAGCACGGTCAGGCTGACTTTGCTGTTCGGCTCGCCGCGCATTTTCTTGATCGAGTCGTCCAGCGACATGCCTTTGACCGGCGTGCTGTCGAGGCGGCTGATCAGGTCGCCCGGTTTGATGCCCGCGCGCCAGGCCGGCGAATCCTCGATCGGCGCGACGATCTTGATGTAGCCGTCTTCGTTCTGGCCGATTTCAATGCCCAGGCCGACGAACTTGCCCTGCGAGCCTTCGCGCAGCTCGGCGTAGGCTTTCTTGTCCAGGTAGGCGGAATGCGGATCGAGCGATGCCACCATGCCGGAAATGGCCTCGGTCAGCAGCTTCTTGTCTTCCACGGGTTCGACGTAATCGGACTTGATGAGTCCGAACACATCGGCCAGCTGGCGCAGTTCTTCCAGCGGTAGCGGCGGGTCCATCGGCTTTTGCGCCATGGCGGAGAATTGTAGCGAGATCGCGACACCTGCCACCACGCCCAGTCCGATCAGACCGGAATTCTTTAGTTTCTTGCCCATGTTTCACCTGTCTAAGCTAGCCCGCTGCGGATGTGCAGCTTGCATGAAACGAGTATAAACCTGATTTCTGGCAAACGTAGTAGCCGTCACGAAATGATTTATACCTTTACGAGGTTTTACAACGCTTGCCGTTGACTTTCAAAGCGCGCCAATGCCCGCTTGGTGAAACGCTAAGTTTGCTGGTTTGTATGCGGTGTATCCTCGGCGTTCACGACAGTAAGTATTTGTAAGAAGACCTGTAAGCGGCAAATTCGCGTCCTACACTGAGCTTGTATTTCTCTCTACCCTGAAGTGGTTTTTCGCCAGCGCCCCAAGCGCTGGCTTTTTTTTATCTAGTGATTATCTACGGAGCAGCCATGCGATTCTTGTCCTTCCCCCCTTCGTTCGCCTTGCGCCGCATCACTGCGGCGCTGGCTTTGTCGGCCCTGATGACGTCGGCCATCGCCGTGCCGGTGGCCGAGATGCACGCCGAGGATTATCTGCCGATGGCGGCCGAGCTGAAAAAATCGCTGAACCTGAACGCCAACCAGCAAACCCTGTGGTCGCAGACCGAGTCGCGCACCCGCAAGCTGCTGGCCGACCGCAAGGTCCGTCGCGACCGGCTGCAGGCGGCCGCGCTGGCCGGCGCCAAGGACGCCAACGCCGAACTGCGCGAGCTTGGCAAACTCATGGATGAGGAAACCACCCAGGGCGCGGCCGAAGAGAAGCAATTGCGCGAGTGGTGGCTGAGCGTCAATGACGCCCTGACCGAAGGGCAGCGCCAGGCCGTGGTGCGCCTGGTCAGCGAACAGTTGTTGCGCGTGCAGGACAACGGCGGCAGCAGCCCCCGTCCGGAACGCAAGGAAGAGGGCGGCGAGCATCGCGGCGGCAAGGGTGGACGCGGCGGCATGGGCGGCAATGGCATGGGTGTCGGCGTGGGCGCCGGCGGCGTCAACGTCAACCTTCCTGGCGGTGGCGGCTGAGCCCTGGATTCAGTCCTTGTATCGTAAAGTAAAAAGCAGCTTGCGGTGACGGCAGGGCGGTAAAATTCCCGCTTAGACCAAGTTCCAACCATAAGGACACGCTGTGAAACCACGCCTGCTGACCGCATTGACCCTGAGCCTGATGACCGCCTTCGCCACTGCGGCCGAGCCGATCTCGGGCATCGACATTCCCAATATGGACACCAGCGTGCGTCCGCAGGATGATTTCTTCACTTACCTGAACGGCAACTGGCTCAAAACCACCGAAATCCCTGGCGACAAATCAAGCTGGGGCACCTTCGCCAAGCTGCGCGACGACACGCTGCCGCAGCTGCGCGGCCTGATCGAGAAGGCCGAAGCGGAGAAGGCCAAGACCGGCAGCGAGCCGCAGAAAATCGCCGACCTGTACGCCAGCTTCATGAACGAGGACAAGCTCAACGCGCTGGGCATCCGTCCCGTTACCGGCGAACTGAACCGCATCCGCGCGCTCAAGGACAAGAAGGGCTTGCCGATGCTGTTCGCCCATCTGGCCCAGATCGGCGTGGCCACGCCCTTCGGCGTCAGCGTGCGCCAGGATGCGCGCGAATCCACCCGTTACGCGGTCTACCTCGGCCAGAGCGGCCTGGGCCTGCCGGACCGCGACTACTACCTGAAAAAAGACGACGCCAAGATGGCCAGCGCGCTGGCCAAGTATGAGCTGCACGTCGGCAAAATCCTGGCCCTGTCCGGCGACGGCAACGCTGCCGCCAACGCCAAGAAAATCGTCGCGCTGGAAACCGCGCTGGCTGAAGTGCAATGGACCAAGGTCGAGAACCGCGATCCGGTCAAGCGCTACAACAAGATGCCGATCAAGCAGCTGGCCGAACTGGCGCCGGGTTTCGACTGGGGCCATGCGCTGGCCGCCACCGGCGTCGCCAACAAGACCGACTACGTCATCGTCAACCAGCCAAGCTACCTGACCGGCTTCACCGCCGTGCTGGACAAGACCGACCTGGCGACCTGGAAGTCCTACCTGGAATGGCAACTGCTGCGCCAGGCCGCACCTTATCTGTCGAAAGATTTCGCCGACGCCAACTTCGATTTTTACGGCAAGGAGCTGACCGGCGTGGCCGTCAAGCCGCCGCGCTGGAAGTCGGCCGTGGGCCTGGTGGAAGCCAGCCTGGGCGAAGCACTGGGCAAGCTGTACGTGGCGGAATACTTCCCGCCCGAGCGCAAGGCGCGCATGGATGAGCTGGTGAAGAACGTCTTGGCCGCCTACAAGGTCAGCATCGACAAGCTGGACTGGATGAGCCCGGCGACCAAGGTGGAAGCACAGGCCAAGCTGGCCAAGTTCCGTCCGAAGATCGGCTATCCGAGCAAGTGGCGCGACTACAGTACGCTGGCCATCGTCAAGAACGATTTGCTGGGCAATGTGTTGCGCGCCGAGCACTACAAGCACCAGCGCATGGTCGCCAAGCTGGGCAAGCCGATCGACCGCGAAGAGTGGAACATGACGCCGCAAACGATCAACGCCTACTACAGCTCGACCATGAACGAGATCGTGTTCCCGGCCGCCATCCTGCAACCGCCGTTCTTCGACGCGCGCGCCGACGACGCGGTCAACTACGGCGCCATCGGCTCGGTCATCGGCCACGAGATCGGCCACGGCTTTGATGACGGCGGCAGCCAGTCCGACGGCGACGGCAACCTGCGCGACTGGTGGACCAAGGAAGACCGCGCCAACTTCAAGGCCAAGGCCGACGCCCTGGTCAAGCAGTACAACAGCTACAGCCCGATGCCGGGCTACACCGTCAACGGCGCGCTGACCCTGGGCGAGAATATCGGCGACAACAGCGGTTCGGCCATCGCCTACAAGGCCTACAAGATCGCCATGGCCGGCAAGACCGCGCCGGTGATCGACGGCTTCACCGGCGACCAGCGCTTCTTCATGGGCTTCGGCCAGATCTGGCGCGTGAAGATGCGCGAAGAACAGCAACTGGTGCAGATCAAGACCGATCCGCACTCGCCGGGCCGCTTCCGCACCAACGGCCCGGTGGTCAACCAGCCCGGCTTCTACGAAGCCTTCGACGTGAAACCGGGCGACAAGCTGTATGTTGCGCCGGAACAGCGCGTGATTATCTGGTAAGCGTTTATCTCCCCTAAAAAAGCCACTCCGCGTGGCTTTTTTGCTATTGTTCCCTGACTCGCCTATACAACCGGAGATCGTGACTTGAAAGCTTACCTCGTAAGCGCCCTGATGCTGGCGTTGCTGGCCTCGGCGGGCGTGCATGCAGAACCGAAAACCTCGGGCGTGGATATCGGCAGCATCGATAGCGCCGTCCGTCCGCAGGATAATTTCTTCCTCAACCTGAACGGCAAATGGCTGGCCAAGACCGACATCCCGTCCGACAAATCGAGCTGGGGCTCGTTTGAAAAACTGGACGACGACACCAAGCCGCAACTGCGCGCCATCATCGAAGCGGCCGCCGCCGACCCCAACAAAAAGCCTGGAACCGACGCCCAGCGCATCGGTGATTTTTTCGCCAGTTACATGGACGAAGCCAAGCTGGAACAAGTGCGCCTGGCGCCGCTGAAAGCCGACTTCGACCGCGTGGCCGCGCTCAGTGACAAGAAGCTGATCCCGGGCCTGATGGCCCACTTCAGCCGCTACGGCTACACCGCACCGTTCAGCTTTGCCATCCACCAGGACAATAAGGACTCGACCAAGTACGTGGCCGACCTGTTCCAGGACGGCCTGAGCTTGCCGGACCGCGATTACTACCTGAAGAAGTCGGATAAAAAACTGGCCGACACGCTGGCGCAGTACGAACAGCACGTGGCCAAAATGCTGACCCTGGCCGGCAACACCAACGCGGCAGCCGACGCCAAGGCCATCGTGGCGCTGGAAACGCAGATCGCCAAGCTGCAGTGGACCAAGGTTGCGCTGCGCGATCCGGTCAAGGCCTACAACAAGGTGCCCTTGGCCAAGCTGCCGAAACTGGCGCCGGGCTTCGACTGGACCACCTGGCTGAACGACACTGGCATCGGCGGCAAGGTCGACTACGTGATCGTCAGCCAGCCGAGTTTCATCACCGGCATCGACAAGCTGCTGAACAAGACGCCGTTGGCGACCTGGAAGGCTTACTTCCAGTGGCAGGTGCTGCACGCCAACGCGCCTTACCTGGCCAAGGATTTCGCGCAGGAGAACTTTGCCTTCTACGGCAAGGTGCTGAGCGGCGTCAACGAACAGGAACCGCGTTGGAAGCGCGCCGTCAACGCCACCGACGCCGGTCTCGGCGAAGCGCTGGGCAAGCTCTACGTCGAACAGCACTTCCCGGCCGCGCGCAAAGCACGCATGGAAGCGCTGGTGAAGAACCTGCTGGCCGCGTTCGGCCAAAGCATCGAGACGCTGGATTGGATGAGCCCGGAAACCAAGCAGCAGGCGCAAGCCAAGCTGGCCAAGTTCACCACCAAGATCGGCTATCCGAACAAATGGCGCGACTACAGCGCGCTGGCGGTGGCCAAGGATGACCTGGCCGGTAATGTGCAGCGCTCACGCGCGTTTGAGTACGCCAAGGAAGTCAGCAAGCTGGGCAAGCCGATCGACCGCGACGAGTGGGGCATGACGCCGCAAACCGTGAACGCCTATTACAACCCGGAGCTGAACGAGATCGTGTTCCCGGCCGTGATCCTGCAGCCGCCGTTCTTTGACGCGGACGCCGACGACGCGGTCAACTACGGCGCCATCGGCGCGGTGATCGGCCATGAGATCAGCCACGGCTTCGACGACCAGGGCGCGCAGTACGACGGCGACGGCAACCTGCGCGACTGGTGGACCAAGTCCGACCACAAGAACTTCGCGGCCAAGACCAAGATGCTGGTCAAGCAGTACAACGGCTACAGTCCGGTAAAGGGCTACTTCGTCAACGGCGAGCTGACCCTGGGCGAGAACATTGCCGACAACAGCGGCATGGCGATCGCCTACAAGGCTTATCTGCTGTCGCTGGGCGGCAAGCCGGCGCCGGTGATCGACGGCCTGAGCGGCGAGCAGCGCTTCTACATGGGCTTCGGCCAGGTATGGCGCAGCAAGATCCGCGACGCGCAGCAGCTCGTGTATCTGAAGAGCGACCCGCACTCGCCGGACCAGTTCCGCGCCAACGGCACGGTGCGCAACCAGCCGGGCTTCTATGAAGCCTTCGGCGTGAAACCGGGCGACAAGATGTATCTTGCGCCCAAAGACCGCGTCCTCATGTGGTAATCATGTGGTGATGTAGTACAGTAGTGCCTCGCCCATTTGAGCAATGGGCCTTCCATTAAACTAGAAGGAAATCCTCTTGAAACGTCATCTCGTAAGTGCATTGATGCTGAGCCTGATCGCAGGTTTGGCCGGTGCTGCGGACAGCGCCAAAAGCGCCGCGCCCGCCAGCGCCAAAGTAGCAAGCAAGCCTGCTTCCGGCATCGCCGTCGACTACATCGACCCGGCCGTGCGCGTGCAGGACGACCTGTTCAGCCACATGAACGGCAAGTGGCTGGCCACGACTGAAATCCCGGCCGACAAATCGAGCTGGGGCAGTTTCGCCAAACTGCGCGACGATATCCAGCCGCAGCTGCGCGCCATCATCGAAGGCGCCGCCAGCAAACAGGCCGGCGGCCCTGAAGCGCAACGCATCGGCGATTTCTACGCCAGCTTCATGGACGAAGCCAAGTTGGAGCAACTGGGCCTGACGCCGCTGAACGCGGAACTGGCCAAGATCGCCGCACTGAGCGACAAGAAACAGTTGCCGGCCCTGATCTCGCACTTCAACCAGATCGGCGTGAGCGCACCGTACAACTACGGCATCCACCAGGACAACAAGGATTCGACCAAGTACGTGGCCGACATCTACCAGGACGGCCTGGGCCTGCCCGACCGCGACTACTACCTGAAAGCCGACGACGCCAAGCTGGCCGACACGCTGGCCAAGTATGAGCAGCACGTCGGCAAGATGCTGACGCTGGCCGGCGATGCGCAAGGCGCCGCCACCGCGCGCGCCGTCATCGCGTTTGAAAAAGAACTGGCCAAGCTGCAATGGACCAAGGTCGAACTGCGCGACCCGATCAAGGCCTACAACAAGGTCGACATCACCAAGCTGGCCGACATGGCGCCAGGCTACGACTGGAACGCTTATCTGACCGACGCCGGCGTGGCCGGCAAGGCCAGCTATGTCATCGTCAGCCAGCCGAGTTACCTGAAGGGCATGACCGCACTGCTGGAAAGCACGCCGCTGGACACCCTGAAAGCCTACTTCCAATGGCAGCTGGTACGCGCGCACGCGCCGTACCTGAGCAAGGCCTTCGTGGATGAAAACTTCGCCTTCTACGGCACGGTGCTGAGCGGCGTGACCGAACAGCGTCCACGCTGGAAGCGCGGCGTCACCGTGACCGAAGGCGCGCTGGGCGAGGCCGTCGGCAAGCTGTACGTGGGCGAGCACTTCCCGGCCGAGCGCAAGGCGCGCATGGAAGCGCTGGTGAAGAACCTGCTGGCGTCGTACAAGACCAGCATCGACAAGCTGGACTGGATGACCCCGGTCACCAAGAAGCAGGCGCAAGCCAAGCTGGCCAAATTCACCTACAAGATCGGCTACCCGAACAAGTGGCGCGACTACTCCAAGCTGAGCATCAGCAAGGACGATCTGGTAGGCAACGTGATCCGCTCGCACCAGTTCGACTACAACAAGGAACTGAACAAGCTGGGCAAACCGATCGACCGCGACGAGTGGGGCATGACGCCGCAAACCGTGAACGCCTACTACAACCCGGAGATGAACGAAATCGTGTTCCCGGCGGCGATCCTGCAGGCGCCGTTCTTCAACGCAGACGCGGATGACGCGGTCAACTACGGCGCCATCGGCGGCGTGATCGGCCACGAAATCAGCCACGGCTTCGACGACCAGGGTGCCCAGTACGACGGCGACGGCAACCTACGCGACTGGTGGACCAAGGACGACCACAAGAACTTCGCGGCCAAGACCAAGATGCTGGTGGAGCAGTACAACCAGTTCAGCCCGCTGCCTGGCTACCACGTCAACGGCGAACTGACCTTGGGCGAGAATATTGCCGACAACAGCGGCGTCGCGATTGCGTACAAGGCCTACAAGCTGTCGCTGAAGGGCAAGAAAGCCCCGGTGATCGACGGCCTGAGCGGCGACCAGCGCTTCTACATGGGCTTCGCGCAGGTATGGCGCATGAAGATGCGTGAAGCGGCGCAGATCCAGCAGATCAAGACCGACCCGCACTCGCCAGGCCAGTACCGCGCCAACGGCACCATGCGCAACCAGCCGGGCTTCTACGACGCCTTCGGCATCAAGCAAGGCGACAAGATGTACCTGGCGCCAAAAGACCGCGTGATCATGTGGTAATGCGCTGACACAGCAACCAAGGGCCGCAGCAATGCGGCCTTTTTTCATTTCAGAGTAAACTACGGGCTTCCGATTTTAAGAACTCCGACTGCCATGCGCCTGCGTTACTCCGCTTTCCTCGTGTTGCCACTGCTGCCACTGCTGCTCAGTGCCTGCGGCGAGTCCTATACCCCTGTCGATGTGTACATGGCGGCCACGCCGGAGTGTGCCAGCTGGCAGGATGGTTCGCGCTATGAGTTGCCGCGCGGGATCAGCGTGTCGACCACGCCGCCGGTGACGCTGCCGGGCGGTGGCGCGGAGTTCACCTTTGTCTACCTGGTGCCGCGCGGCGAGCGCGCCTTGTTCCTTAGCCGCGACTTCAACGTGACTGCGCCCAAGGGGCCGGTGCTGGCCAAGGCGCAGCTGGTGACCTTCTACCAGCGCACCACCAATTCGCCGGCCGAAATCGTCGAAGCCATTCCGAAAGTTCCCGATATGTTGATCGCCGGCGCCACAGGCGAGGAAACCATCTGGCGCGTGCGCCTGCGCGTGACCGAGAAACTGCCGGCGCGCTTCGACGTCATGCCGCCCGCCTTCGAGATCGGCCTGAACAAATATCCGATGCGCACCTTCACCTACCGTTACTTCGACGACCGCAAAGCTTACGGGCTCTGCAAATAAAAAAACCGGCCGCGCAGGCCGGTTTTTACTTGGGGCCGAGACCGATTATTTCGGTGGCTCGGCGGCTGCTGGCGCTGCGGCCGGCGCCGGCACTGCCGGTTCCTTGAACTTGCCGCCCGAAGCGTTGGCCAGGTAAACCACGGCACGCGCCACTTCCACGTCGTCCAGATCCGGATTACCGCCTTTGGCCGGCATGGCGCGCAAGCCTTCCAGGGCGTGCTTGACGACGGTGTCGTAGCCTTGGGCCAGACGTGCGCTCCAGGCGGCCGGGTCGCCGAACTTCGGTGCGCCCGCTACGCCGGCGCCATGGCAGGCGACGCAGGTGGAGTTGTAGATGGCTTCGCCGGTTTGCAACACTTTCGGCGCGTTGGCGTCCTTCAGCGTGTAGCCATCGTTGGCGACCGGGGCGATGCGGGAGGCGATCTCTTCCGGCGCCTGGCTGTTGGAGCCGGCCCCGGTCAACTTATCGGTGGTGACAAACTGGACCAGCAGGATGATGCCGATGATCGTCACTGCGAAGAAGCCGACAACGGCTGCAACCAGTTGTTTTGGCGTTCTGATGGCGGATTCGTGTTCGTTGTGTGCGTCGCTCATGATTTCCTTAACTGACAAATTTCTAGCCGGGTGGCGCAAAGACGGGAAAGCAGCTACCTTGTAAAACATTCACCAAACGAATGATTATAGACACAAGAATGCCGCGAAGGAAACGCAAACTTGTTTAAAACGACACTGGCGGATGGACGGGGTGCGATAAAAACGGTATGCTACGGCACACATTCGTGTATCCCCCTGTCGCGGCTGTAGCTCAGTGGATAGAGTATTGGCCTCCGAAGCCAAGGGTCGTGGGTTCGATCCCCGCCAGCCGCACCACCAATCCCCAGTAAAATCAATTACTTAGGCTGTGCAATACATTGCGTTATTGTGCAGAAAAGTGCAAAGGTTTGCACTGTCACTGTGCCAAAATTGTGCCAGCTTTTTAGCTACAAAACACGGTCGTGGTAATTCGACCGTTGCTTTAAGTGCTGATTCCTGTGAAAAATTTGTCTGGGGGGACGGACAACTATGTCTGGTTGCTGGACATTTCGGGCATCCCAAATCGGAGCTTGCAACTCCGCTATGTCACTACTCAGTACGATTCCGATGCGCTCTCGCTAGCTCTCCAAGTTCACGTAGTGATGGCAGTGGTCCATGCTTCTTGATGTAATCGTTGTGCCGGTCAACGCGCTCTTGTTCCAGTTGAAGAAGCTCTTGTAGCTTGGCCTTGTCTGCTTCCGGTGCGTGAGTTATCAAGTCTCGGATGATATGAAGAGTTTGCTCGGTCGTCTCATAATCCATCAAAGGCAACTCAGTTTCCAACATGATTTCCGCCCTGCGAAGTCGATTGGCGATTGCACATTTACCCTTTAATTCCCCTGGTAGTCGCTTAGCGTCAAGCATTGATCCTATTTGTGCGACACGTAGGCACCCAGAACCGCGCCCAGCAGCGAGCTGACGGCTGGGATGGCGATATTTACCCACCAGCGAGATTCGCGTTTCCTCGTTACCGCTTCCGCATGCAACTTGACGGCGATCTCGACTAACGAAGCTATCTGACCAGAGCTTAGCGGAGTGCGTGAAATGTGCGATTTACCATCCTTGGGAAGCGCAGCGAAGGCTTCGGGAGATATAGCAGTGTGGTTTTTTGTATCGTAGAGCCGAGGCTGTGCACGGCGGATTGCAAGGGTGTGTAAATCATCTTCGTCGATGCCTGCACGGAAGAACTCGGGGTGATCATTGAATACCATTAACCATGTGAGTGCACTTTGGGGCTTCTCCCCTAAAAGCGCCGACCACGATTCTATGGAACGTGCTGAGTAGCGATATGTTCCCATCACCTGGATAGCCGCGATAACGTCTTGCAATCTAGCATGGTGTTTAAGGTATGCGGACTCGGCTTTGCTCATTAACGGCTCCCTGAATTACCAAGATAAAATTTGATTTCCCAAAAGTATTTATTTTATCTCTTTCGCCTCCTCGCGACTCAGCCAATTGTTACTTGAATGGGATACAGGATCACGCCCCTCGTGCTTGGCTGTCACCTGTTTTTTAGTCTCAGCAGATCGAAATTTCGCGGGGGACGAAACGAAAGACAGCCGTCTTCACGGACCGTCATATGCCCGCTGCCTCATATGCTATGGCATTCAGTGACACACCACATAGCGCTAGCTCGCAAAAAAATTCATGTTGACTTGCAACCTACCGAAAGTTGCTGTAGTCTTGCAACAACGAAAAGTGCATCTTTACGCTATGTGTAAATTTGTAAAAACAGACAACAACTGCTAATATATACAGTGCATGGACATAGACTTTAAAGACCATGTGTACGATCGACTGGAAACTGACCCAACCTTCACGGGCGGTTTTTCAAGGCCCATCGTAACGGCATACAGGAAGCGCTTGCAACTCATCCGGGGAGCCGTAGATGAGCGGGCGTTCTATGCAATGAAATCGCTGCATTTTGAGAAGCTCCAGGGTGACCGTGCTGGACAGTACTCGATGCGGCTGAATGATCAGTGGCGTTTGATTCTTGAGCTGAAGAAGCAAAGCGACGGCAAGTCTGTCCTGATCATTTCTATCGAAGACTATCATTGAATTTGGAGACCAAAATGGGTGCACGAATCGCAGCCGAGGTATTCCCGCCAGGGGAGTTCTTAAAAGATGAGCTTGAGGCCAGAGGATGGACTCAAGCTGAGTTTGCGGAAATTATTGGCAAAGATACTCGCTTGGTAAGCGAAGTTATGAGTGGTAAACGTATTGTTACGCCTGAGACAGCGGTTGCGCTGGGACAGGCACTCGGCACTGGTCCAGAACTTTGGATGAATTTGGAAAGTCAGTATCAACTATCTAAAGTACGTTCCTCCGGGGAGAACTCAATTGAACGGAAGGCAAAACTTCATAGTAAGTTCCCCGTCAGGGAGATGGTCAAACGAGGATGGATAGAAGCATCTAAAAATATCGATATATTGGAAGCTCAACTATTGGCATTTTTCGGAATTTCGTCGATAGATGAGACTCCTGCTTTCTCTCACGCCGCTAAGAAGCAATCATACGATGATACGTCTACACTACAGATAGCTTGGCTCTTTAGGGCTAGAGCACTTTCAAGAGCTGCTCCCGCTCAAAAATTCTCTGAATCTAAACTAAAACAAGTTTTTGAAGATCTTAAAGAACTGACCGAATTTGTTGATGGTGCTCGTTCGGTGGCATCCATACTTGGAAACGCTGGAATTCGTTTTGTTGTCCTAGAGAGTCTGCCAGGGTGCAAGATTGATGGTGCATGTTTTTGGTTAGACAAATCAAGTCCAGTAATTGCAATGTCTCTGCGATTCGATAGGGTAGACAATTTTTGGCATACGCTTTTCCATGAATTAGATCATATTGTTCATCGTGAAGGCATGACTGAACCTATCCTAGATATTGATATTCAGAGCGATGAAGAAAAGCCTGCTAACGAGATTCGAGCAAATGAAGCTGCTGCGGAGTCTTTGATTCCTCGTGCGGATTTAGAAGGTTTTATCGCGAGAGTAAGTCCTATGTTTAGCGATGAGTCTATTGTAGGTTTTGCGCGACGGATGCGCGTTCATCCTGGCATCGTTGTGGGGCAGTTGCAAAATAGAAGGCTACTTCCTTGGAGCTTTCATAGGAAGAAATTAGAAAAAGTTCGTGAATTTGTTGTTGGTTCAGCTTTAACAGATGGTTTTGGTAGGATGATTGAAGTCTCGTAATCGAAATTGGGAGATGCAATGGCTACGAAAAGTGAACGTTTGCAGCAACTTGTCCAGCTCTATCAAGAAGCGGGAGAAAAATGGCCTGCAACGATGAGAGATGTCGCTCAATGGGCGATACGTGTTGGCAAATGGGCACCGCATCCCTCAGCAATAGTAAGTCAATGCGCCGAAGAGTTGTCTCGTGCTTTAAGGGATGAATATGTCCGCGATGAGCAAGGGCGTCGGGTTAGAACTAAGCACGCGGCGGCTTACACTAAAGGTACAGAGCAGTTTGTGCTTTGGGACGATGTAAGAACCGCGTCACCAGAGCACATGAAGCTTGCATTCCAACAACGTAGGCAGCAAATTCTAGGTGACTGCAAGCAACTGAAAAATGATGTTGATAGCTATAACGAAAATCGTAAGCCAGTCCTGCCCGTTCAGGTTGTGTTCGATTTTACGTATGACTTAGAAGAGGCAGAGTTATCTCGCCGCAAGGTCGCTTGAGACTGAATAAGGCTAGTTCCACTATGGATGAAAAGCAGCATCGAATTGCATTCGCATATTTTTTGGAGAACTGGACCTTTTCAAAGGACTCTAGTGACTATTTGAGAGCGAACGGGGAAAAAATCACGCCGGAAGAATATCGCTCTGACATGAAAGGTTCCGTTTTTTGTCCAGAATGTTCAACGCCGTTAAGTAGAGCCCCGGAAATTGCTGAAATCTTTACAAACGAGCGTACGGCACACTTTCGGCATAAAGGAACGTATAAAGCAATCTACTGTTCACTTAGGGTATCTAGAGCAGCTGGGCTGCAATATCATAGTGAGGAAGAAGCTCGTCGGGCTATTCAGAACGAAAATCTCGTATTAATTGGGGGGTGGGCGGAGAACCCACCCGAAATACGAGACGACGACGATGCCGATCTTGAGTTTCGGCAAACTCAAATCGTTGATCCTGATGGGCCTATGACTGAGATGCCGTTAGGTCGTCATATAGGAAGAACGGTGCTTCTTCCTACAAAAATATCTAGTGTCTTAGCAATTTGCAGAAATTTTGATAAGAATATTCATCGGGCATTTTATTTCCCAGATAGCCAATATGCCTTACATTTGCGAAGCATACTTTATGATGTTACTCGCTTGATTGATAGTGAGCTTCCAGAGCGTGGTAACCTATACTTTGGAAAAATTGTAGGATTTTCGAGGTTATCCCATAGAAACATCATTTATCTAAAGGTGGAAAATTTTCCTGAGCTAAAGATCTATACCTATCCCCGATTTGATGAAAGAAAGAAAATTGACAGCGAGTCTGTGGGACGAGTATTGTTGTTCTATGGGATTGTGAGCGACAAGGGAGAAGGTGTACCCCGTTGTATGACCACGACTTGGGGGCAATATAGCCTTCTTCCGAAACAGTACGAAAAATTTCTCCCTTGGTATACTTCGAACTAGCGAAGCTTGCGGGCAAGATCTTCAGCTCGCAAATGGGTATAGCGTTTAAGCATGTCGAGAGTCCTGTGGCCGGTAATCGCTGCAACCTCCATAACGTTAATGCCTTTTTCAAACAAACGACTGGTAGCTTCATGGCGTAGATCATGGAATCGAACGTCCTTGATATTGGCCCGATGGGGTTCACATGCGCGTTCGAATGCTTGGCTTATTGACTCAGCCTGTAATGCAAACACTCTACCCTCACTCTTTACTCCGAACTCTTTGAGCGCTTTAATAGCTGCCTTTGAAAGAGGTACAGTACGAGGTACATCAATCTTTGTCATGGGTATGTGTGCTGTCTGTTTTTTCAAGTCTACTTCCTCCCAAGCAAGCGAGGCCAATTCACTCCTGCGCATCCCAGTTTCAACTGCTAGTGCGATGATCGTTCGCAGTTCCGTCGATTCAGTGGCGGTTAGGATCTTTGTTAATTCTGCTTGCGTAACCCGCCGTTCTCGACCTCGAGGCTTCGTCGGTTTGCGCACCTGAGCGGTAGGAAGGCCTCCAGGTAGAGCAATGCCCCAGTCCATAGACGCGCTCTTTAATGCTCGGTTTAGCAAGTTGATTTCATGAATGACAGACTGTGGGCCGACGACTTGCAGCCGCTGGTCTCGGAACGCAGCGACTTGAGTTGAATTTAAGCTTGCTAGGCGATAATCACCAAACGCTTCTATCAATGTTTTAATGCGTGATTTATCTGACTGCTCGCTTCGCTTTGTTGGAAGCACCTCGTCTGCGAAACGTTGGAGCACATCCCTGACGAGGGTTGCTTCGGCCTCGGACCGAGACACAAATACGCCTCGCTCCATTTCCGATTCAATGATCGTGGCCCACCGCTTTGCATCCGCCTCTTTGGTGAAAGTTTTCGTTTGCGTTGGATACCCGCGCTTACGAATTTGTACGTGGTATTGACCCTCGCCTTTTTTTCGGATCGTCGGCATGTGTAGATGATTTAGTTGACTTGAGGCATCAGTGTGCCAAAATTGTGCCAATAAAGGAAGGAATCGATATAGTGGCTTTAGGTACAGCCACTATTTTTGGCCTCCGAAGCCAAGGGTCGTGGGTTCGATCCCCGCCAGCCGCACCACAAATCGCAGTGAAATCAAGCACTTACCTGAAAAGCGAATGCTGCGCCGCAGCGTAGAATCGCACGCGCTAGCAACGCCGCGTGTGGAAAAATCGCTTAAACTTTTCTGCAACATTTTTGACGAAAATCAAAACGCCGACAGCTTTTCCGGTGTTGCGGGCCTTTGTCAGGTCTTCCGGTAGACGCCAACGCTGATATCGCTTGGGAAAAGTCGAAGGACGGGCGCCACGGTGAGAATGCCGAAGTACTGGACCAGCAAATTCACTGTGCTCACATTGCGTGCGCAACTCAGACGGTCCCATAGCCCTTTCACGCGCACCGATGGCAGCTCCACGGTTTTCTCGTGGACCAACCCTGTTTGCTGCACCAGCCGGGTCAAATTATCAGGAGCGAAGTAGTGGACGTGCGGGGAAGGCAGGTTTTCCTGCCAGAGCCGTCGGAATGGACTGCTCCATCCGACCCGGGCCAATAGCTTGGACAATAAATAGAAGAAGCCGCGACTGTTCGGCAGGTTGAGTACCAGTATGCCGCCCTTGTTCATGCGCGCATTGCAGGCATCGAGGGCGTCCTTGATGGAAGGGATGTGCTCGATCACGTCGTTGAACACGATGACGTCGAATTTATCTTCCGGACTCAGCGCATCGGGGAAATAACCACCCACGACGTGCAGTCCCTTTTTCAGCGTGGCGTTGCGGACCTGGTCGTCCGGCTCGATGCCCAGGCTTTGAAACTCCGTGCCGACCTCTTCAAGAAACCAGCCGTGGGCGCAGCCGACTTCAAGCAGCTTGCGCCCGGTCGGCTTGGTCATGGGACGGATCAGCGAGATCAGGTCCCGGAAATTTTCGGTGCGGATCGCGCGCAGGCCGCGTTCTCGTTCTTCCTCGTCCACCACATCGTGCATCGCCTGCACGTTGATAGTGGGTTCCAGCGAGGTGCCTTCATATTTGCAAGCCGGGCAGACGAAGTGCCAGGGTTGTAGGCCCGCTTGGCAGGGTGTTTGACAAACCGGGCAGTTGCGTTGCGCGCTTGCTTCCTGTTTCAATGTACTCTCCAAACGTTAGCGGGTTGGGGCCAAGGTGTGGTGCAAAGACTAACATAATTAAGACAATAACTACCTAACAAAATCAGTATCTTGATTGCTTGCACATTCGCGGCCATGGTCTACTTGTTAGCTATCTGAACGGTGGAGACGGCGAGTGAAAATGCGGAATCTGGTGGTGGCGCTGGCGTTGGCGTGTGCTTCGGTGGGGGCGGCGGAATATAGCAATCCTGTGATCTATGCCGATTACTCCGATCCCGATGTCATCCGCGTGGGGAACGATTATTTCATGGTGGCGTCCAGCTTCCATTTTTCGCCGGGCATTCCGATTCTCACGTCCAAGGATCTGGTGAACTGGAAAATCCTCGGCCACGTGCTGCCCAAGCTGGGCTTTCATCCTTCCTACGATATGGTCCCGCCGTTTCCGTTGACCGATAGCGTGTCCAAGCCGGTCGGCGATGGCTTGCGTTACGCCGGCGGTGTGTGGGCGCCGTCGATCCGTTTCCATAACAAGTTGTTCTACGTGTACTGGGCCACGCCGGGGGAGGGCATTTTCATGAGCTCCTCCAGCGATCCCGCCGGGCCCTGGTCCGAGCCAGTGATGGTGCTGGCCGGCGCCGGCTATGAAGATCCGTGCCCGTTCTGGGACGACGACGGCAAGGCCTACCTGATCCACTCCAAGGTCGGCGCCGGACCCGGCATCCTGCACGCCATGAGCCCGGACGGCAAGACGCTGTACGACGCCGGCAAGACCATCATCGAAGACAAGGTCAACCTGCCCATCTTCGAAGGCCCCAAAGTCTACAAGCGCAACGGCTACTACTATGTGTTCGCGCCGATCGGCGGCGTCGAGACGGGTCCGCAGGCGGTGCTGCGCTCGCGCACCATCGACGGGCCGTATGAAACCCATCTCGCGCTCAAGCCGGGCAATGGCCTGAAGGGGCCGCACCAGGGCGGCTATGTGGAGACGCCGTCGGGGCAGGGCTGGTTCATTCACTTCAACAGCACCGGTGCTTTCGGCCGCATTGCGCACCTGCAGCCGGTGGTGTGGAAAGACGACTGGCCTATCATGGGTGACGCCACCACGCCGGTGCTCAAGCACGCCACGCCGGATACCACGGAAAAATCACCGGACTTCAAGCTGCAGGACAGCGATGAATTCTCATCCAACAAGCTGGGCTTGCAGTGGTCATGGAATCATAATCCGGACAACACGCGCTGGAGCCTGAGCAAACGTCCCGGTTTCATGCGCATGGAAGCGAGCAAGTCCAGCTACCTGGTCGGCGCGCGCAATACGTTGACGCAGATCTTGCAAGGGCCGCAATCCGACATCACCACCCGCCTGGAACTGGGCGGCATGGCCGATACGCAGCGCGCCGGCCTGAGTATGTTCGGTGTGAAGGTGCCGTGGGCCGGCGTGGTGCGCGACGGCGGCGAGAATTACATCGCCTATTCGAACGCCGGCGAGGAAACGCGCGGCGCGAAGATCGATGCGCCGGCCGTGATCTTGCGCGCCGTGGTCAAGGAAGACCAGACCGTGCAGTTTTCCTACGCACTCAATGAAAAAGGGCCGTACACGAATCTCGGCCCGAGGACGCAACTGGCGAAGTTCTCATGGTGGAAAGGCAGCCGGCCCGCCGTCTTCACCTACGTGAAGAACGACGCGGCCGGCTATATCGACGTCGACTGGTTCCGCCTCGCTCACTGACTCACTGACTCACTGACTTACTGACTTACTGACTTACTGACGGCAGACGTCGGCCAGCACTTCCGGCCGCGCGTCCTTGCCGGTGCTACGGAAGCGCACCCGCTGCAAGGTCAGGTGTTTGGTGTGCCGCGCCCACAAGCCGTAGGCCGGCATCACTTTCGAGAACATGTGCGGATCGGGATACTCGGCCGGCGCTTCCGGCACATCGGCCGGCGCCACCGCCGGCTCGGTTGCCGCCGTCATGATCAGGTCCACATCGCGTAGCAGAACGTGCTCGATGTGCGCGTTGGGCACGCCGGTGAAGAAGGAGCCGCGCATGCCGTTGTCGTCGCCGCTGATGCGGTCGTACACGATGTAGCGCAGCACGCCCGGACCCGGACGCTTCTGCTCCGGCCGCACGCGGCCGCGATCCCCTAGACGCAGGAACAGCGGACTTTCCGCGCGCACGATGCGCGCGTCATGCACCAGCACGCGCTCCAGCGTGCCGCCGTCGACGATTTCCCAGGAGATGCCGCCGTCGGCCTTGCGCCGGCTGATCGCCCGCATGTCCGCCGCCGGCCCGCCCAGCACCACGTTACGCACCAGCACATTGCGGAAGTCGCCCTGTGAATCGGTGCCGAACTTGAGTGCGTTGCAGGTGCTGTAGAACTGGCAGTTTTCGATCAGGATGTGCTCTGCCGTGCGCTGCCCGGCGCCCTTGAAGCACATGGCGTCGTCCTGCGCGTTGATGAAGCTGTTGCGCACGATGACGCGGCGGCAGCTGTCGATGTCGAGGCCGTCGTTGTTGTGGTTGACCTGGTTCTCGACGTGGATGCCATCGATCAGCAGATCGTCGCAGTTGAGGTAGTTCTGCATCCAGCACGGCGAGTCCTTGAGGTGGATGTCTTTGATCACCACCTGCTTGCAATCGATCACGCGGATGATGAAGGGCCGGCCAGGCGTGGAGCCGACCGTTTCCTCGCCGGGAAAGTTTTCCTTGGTGCCGCGTCCGTCGATCAGGCCCTTGCCGCTGATGCCGATGCGCTCGCAGCCCTCGGCAAAGATCAGCGACTGGTTCATGCCCATATTGCTGTCCTGGACCGTGGGACGGCGGGCGATGTGTTCGGGGTAGTCGCGCAGGGTGGTGCTGGCCAGCAGACGCGCGCCTGCGGCCACTTCCAGCATGACGCCGGAGCGCAAGACGATGGTGCCGCTCAGGTAGTCGCCCGTGGCCAGGCGCACCGTGCCGCCGCCGGCTGCCGCGCAGGCTTCGATGGCCTGCTGGATCGGCGCCGTGGCCAGTAAGTCCGTCGCCGGCTTCCAGCCGTGCTGCTCGGGCGTGAACACGCGCGCCGGCACCGGCCACGGCTTCAGGGTCTGCGTGAGCTGCGCCGCCATGGCGTCCAGCTCGTGCCGCAGCGTGTCCGCCCAAGTGACGGAAGGCACGCACTTCGCAGCCCTGGCTGCTGCAGCGCCGGCCGGGGCCAGCCACGGCCCCAGCAAGCCCGCGCCCAGTGCCAGCGTCACGCGCCGGCGTTGGAGATCGCGTCCGTTCACAGCTTGACGTTCAGGCTGAAGAACAGATTGCGGCCCAGCGGATCGTAGGTCGCGGCGATGGTGTTATTCGCCGGCAGTTGCGACGAACCGAGCACCGGTGGGTCTTTATCCAGCACGTTGCGGATGCCGGCGGTCAGGCTGACCATCTTGGTGAAGTCGTAGCCAGCCGTCAGGTCCAGGTAGGTGTAGGCCTTGATCTTCGGATTGGTCAGCGTCTCCAGCGCCGGCGGGGTAGTGCCCTGGCCCAGCGGCAGCACGTAATTGTCCACCGTCAGCTTGCCGATGAAGCGCGCGCGTGCCGACAGCATCAGCTTGCCCGAGTTCATGGTCAGGCGCGCCGTGCCTTTCCACTTCGGCACCGGCTGGCCGCAGGTCTGGCCGAAGCTGCCTACGCACTGGTTGGTGATGTTGGGCAGATCCTGGATCGGCGTGAAGGTCAGCTCTTTCACATAGGTCCAGTTGCTGTCGATGTTCCAGCGCGTGTCGGCGCCCATCAGGCCCCAGCCGGTGCGGAAGCCGTAGTGGCCGGACAGGTCGTAGCCCTGGGTCTTGATGCCGCCGATGTTGGCCGCCGTGGTCATCACATAGGTCGGCGCGGCGATCTGGCCGGTCAGTGGATCGCGGTTGATGGCCTTGCAGTACACGCTGTTGGCGTTCTGGATGGTGTTGTAGCACAGGTTCAGCACCGACTGGATGCCGCCGCCGCCCAGCGTCGAGATGGCATCGTCGAGGGTGATCTTGTAGTAGTCCACGCTCAGTTGCAGGCCAGGCACGGCACGCGGTGCGAATACGGCGCCGACGGTAGTGGTGTGCGAGGTTTCCGCCTTCAGGCCCGGATTGCCGCCGACGATCTGGGTGATGAAGTTGGTCGGCTGCACCGCCTGGTCGAACACCAGGTTGGTCGGTACGCCGGTGGCCACGCACAGTGCGCGCACGGCGGCGGTTTGCTGGCTGGCCGGTTGGCGGCTGGAGCATGGGTCGGTGGCGGTCGGGCCGTTGGTGCCTTGGCCGCCGAACAGTTCGCCCACGTTCGGCGCGCGGATCGATTTTTGTTTCTGCGCGCGGAAGGTCAGGCTTTCGACCGGCGTCCATTCGGTGCCGACCGAGTTGGTCCACACCGTGCCCACCGATTCGATGTCGTAGTCGGAACGGCGGAAGGCGCCGCTCAGGCTCAGGTTCTTGGCGAACGGTGCATCTGACAGCAGCGGCACGCGGGCTTCGCCGAAGATTTCCTTGACGGTCGATTCACCTTGGGTGGCGCGCGCCGCGTTCCAGCCCGACACGTCGCCCGAGGACAGGTAGGCGTCCGGCGAGTAGCGGCTGTAGGCATGGCGATGCTCGACGCCGGTGGAGAAGTCGACCGGGCCGGCCGGCAGTTCGAACAGCTTGCCGGTGAGGTTGGCCGCCAGGCCTTGCTGTTCGGCGGTGATGGCGGAGTTGGAGTTGATCGCCACCGCGCCGGCCGCCGCAGGAGTGATGTTCTGGCCGAAGGGATTGAGCACCGGCGCCGCGCCGCCCTGCGACAGGATGGCGTTCTGATAGCGACTCAGCGAAATCGAACCGGACTGGAACTGCGACTCCGTGGTGCGGCTGTTGGTGTAGTACATATCGTACTTGAGGTCGGTGAGGTATTTCTCCGATACGTCGTTCAGCTTGCCCTTCAGGCCCAGCGCGATGCGGAAGGTCGAGTGGTCGGTGGCGGCGAAGCGGGTGCCGATGTCGGTCAGGCGGCGGTTCAGGTTGACGATGGCCAGGCCATCGCCGGCGGTGGTCGACAAGGTCTGCGAACCGTTGGTGATGCGGCTGGTGCCGCTTTCCTTCAGGTCCAGCTGACGCAGCACTTCCTGCATCTGCGGGCTCAGGTACGGGTTGTTGGTGTTGACCAGGAAATTGGCGCCGGCGCCGGCCGGGGCGATCTGCACATTGGCCGTGTTGTTGCTGAAGTGGACCTCGGTGTAGCCGGTGGCGTATTCGTTGAAGTTGTAGTGCGCAAAGCCGTTGGCCACCCAGCGCTTCTGCGGCGTCATCACATACGACAGCGGGCCGAGGTCGTAGGCGTCGGCCGTGGTGTAGGGACGGATCACCTTGCCGGTGGAATCGAACACCGCGCCCAGCGTTGTGATGTTTTGCAGCCCGGCCGCCGCCATGGCGGCGTCGAGGGCGGCGTTGGAGCCGGACGAGCCGTACAGCGGCAGATTGCCGATGCGGCCGGTCGGCACGGTCGAGGAGCCGCTGTAGACCAGGCCCGGCCTGCCGCCGGCCGACAAACAGCTCTGGCCCGACGGCACGCTCAGCGGCGTGCCGGGACCGGTGGCCGACCATGAGGCGGAGGTGACGCAGCCATCGCCCAGCGACGGGATGGCGTAGCCGCCGAGGTCGCCGCGCGTCATGCCCTGGCGGTCCTGGAAGTTGATGGACAGGACCGCGTTGCCCTTCTTGTTGTCGAAGTTGCCGCCGACGGTCAGGTCGATGCTCTTGGTCGGGGTGTGGGTCGGCTGGTCCCAGTTGCCCTGCACGCTGATTTCCGCGCCTTCGAAATTGTCGCGCAGGATGAAGTTGACCACGCCGGAAATCGCGTCCGAACCGTACACGGCGGACGAACCGCCGGTCACGGTTTCGATGCGTTTGACCAGCGCGGTCGGAATGGTGTTGATGTCGGTGGTGAAATCGGGGCCGGTGATGGCGAAGCGGCGGCCGTTGACCAGTACCAGGTTGCGCGTCGCGCCCAGGTTGCGCAGGTTCAGCGTCGAGGTGCCCGATGGCTGGCCGGCCTGGACCGTGTTGGCGGTCGGGCTGTTCAACTGGTTGGCGGTGAATTGCGGTGTGTCGTTGAGCAGGTTTTCCAGATTCTGCGTGCCCGATACCTTGAGTTCCTGGGCGTCGACCACGTTCACCGGGGTCGGCGCCAGGAAGCCGCGGTTGGCCAGGCGCGTGCCGGTGATGACGACACGGTTTTCTTCAGGGTTGGCAGGCGCTGGGGCCTCTTCTTGCGCGCTGGCGGCACCGGCGATGCCGGCCATCAGCAAAAGCACAGCATTGCTTATCGCGGTCGTTTTGGTTCTCATTATGGTGTCTCCTCTTTTGGTTATCACCGCCAGGCGGCTTAGCCGATGGTAGGGAGCTACTGGGCCGAGCGTCAATCCGAATTCGGTCAACCATTTGACTAATTCAGCTATAGTCATCAAGTTGATTAATTGGCCCCAAAAACTGTTGCGTTTGGTGGGTATGATCACCGTTCTTGAGCGTTTGATGAGCGTTATGAAGACATCGTTATGAAGACATATATGAAGCGCGCTATTGCGCTGATCACCCTGGTTGTTGGCGGCGCCGCGCTGGCCGCCGCGCCCATCGACCGGCAGGCACTGGTCGAGCGGCACAATCCCCGGCTGGCCGCGATCGATCCATGGGCGCCGTTCAGCGTGGGCAACGGCCAGTTCTGTTTTACCGCCGATGTCACCGGGCTGCAGACCTTCCCCGCGCATTACGGCGCCAAGGGCATCGCACTGGAAACGCAGGCGCGCTGGTCCTGGCATGAAGATCCCAATCCGCAGGGCTACAAACTAAGCGACGCCAACCGCGACTACCAGGCGCACGGGCAAACTGTCGCTTATCCCACCATCATGGAAGGCGCGGCCGCGACCTGGCTGCGCACCAATCCGCACGTGTGGCCGTTGGGACAGCTTGGCCTGCGGCGCGGCGACGGCTCGGCGCTGGCGCCGGAAGACATCCGCAATATCGATCAGACGCTGGACATGTGGAAGGGCGTGCTGACCAGCCGCTACACCATCGACGGCCAAGCGGTCAGCGTGATGACGACCGTGAGTCCTGGCCGGGACACGCTGGCGGTGCGTATCAGCTCGCCGCTGCTGGCGAACGGCAAGCTGCTGGTGCGGCTGGCGTTGCCGCGCGGTTACGACATGGGCGTGAAATACAATCCGCCGCTCGACTGGAGCGAGCCGGCCTCGCACAGCACGCGCGTAACGGTGCAGAATTTGCACACACTGGCGCTGGAGCACACGCGCGATGCGGCGCGCTACAGCGCCGTGCTGTACAGCTCGCAGGGCATGGCGATCACAACGCCGGAGCCGCACGCTTTCCATCTGGCGCCGGCCAAGGGGCAGACGCTGGACTTCACGCTGAGCTACGCGCCTGGGCGCATCGGCAAGACGGCCGATACCGCCACGGTGCTGGCGCAAAGCGCCGCGCACTGGCCGGCGTTCTGGCGCAGCGGCGCGGCCATGGACTTCACCGGCAGCAGCGATCCGCGCGCGGCCGAGCTGGAACGCCGCGTGGTGTTGTCGCAATACCTGACGGCGATCCAGTTCGGCGGCGACTTCCCGCCGCAGGAAAGCGGCCTCACCACCACCACCTGGTATGGCAAGAACCACACGGAGATGATCTGGTGGCACACCGCGCACTTTGCGCTGTGGGGCCGGCCGCAGCAGCTGGAGAACGCGCTGCGCTGGTATCAGAAAATGCTGCCGGTGGCGCGCGAGATCGCCGCCTCGCGCGGACTGACGGGCGCACGCTGGCCCAAGATGACCAGTCCGCAAGGGCGCGAAAGCCCCGGCGGCAATCCGCTTATCGTCTGGAACCAGCCGCATGTGATTCACCTGGCCGAATTGCTGTACCGTGGCGCGCCGGACCAGCAGACGCTGGAGCGCTACCGCGAGCTGGTGTTCGCCACGGCCGACACCATGGCGTCCATGCTGCACTGGGACGGTCAGCGTTATGTGCTGGGTCCGCCGCTGTGGATTGCACAGGAAATCTATGACCAGAGCACCAGCATGAATCCCGGCTATGAGCTCAGCTACTGGGCCACCGGCCTGGCGCTGGCGCAGCAATGGCGCGCGCGCCTCGGCCTGCCGCCGGATGCGGACTGGGAGAAGAAGCGCCTGCAACTGTCGGCCTTGCCGCAGAAGGACGGCAAGTACGTGGCGCTCGAATCGACGCCCGATACCTGGGACAAGCCGGCCAGCCGCCATGACCATCCATCGTTCCTGATGGCGCTGGGGCAGTTGCCGGGCGCCGGCGTGGACCGCGCCGTGATGCGCCGCACGCTGGACGCGGTGCTCGCCGATTGGGACTTCAAGGCCAAGATCTGGGGCTGGGACTATCCGATGATCGCCATGACCGCTGCCCGCCTCGACGCGCCGCAGCAGGCGGTGGACGTGCTGCTCAAGACCGACGGCCCGAACAACGGCTACACGGTGGCCGGGCATAATCCAAACACCGACCTGCCGGTCTACCTGCCCGGCAATAGCGCGCTGCTGGCCGCCGTCGCCATGATGGCGGGAGGCTGGGATGGCGCACCGCAACGTCCCACCCCCGGCTTCCCGCAGGATGGCCGCTGGGTGGTCCGGGCCGAAGGATTCCAACCGCTGCCATGAGGATAATGCCGTTAAGTTAAGCGATGTCGTCCCGGCGAAAGCCGGGATCCATGCTGAGTTAGCCTGGCATGCGCCTCATGGATTCCCGCATTCGCGGGAATGACGAAGCCTATTTTCAGCTTAACGTAACGGCATTACTGCCATGAGGAGTTATTTTGCGTGAACCAGTTCTTAATCCGCGTCGTCGCGATCTCGTGCGCGCCGGAGCGGGCATGATCGCTGGCGCCGGCCTGCCGCTGGGCGTGAGCGCCGCCGTGGCCGCCGTGCGCGATCCGTGGGCCGAGGCCGCCGCCATTGTTGCGCGCTGCTCGCGTCCGATTCACTTCCGCGCACAGGATTTCGCCATCACGACTTATGGCGCCACACCATGCAAGACGGGCGAGACCGAAGGCTTTATCGCGTACCAGAAGAAGGGGCTGGTCAGCGCACCGCTGGCGGGATCGCCTGACTCCTACCTTGCGATCAAGGCCGCGATTGCAGCATGCCACGCGGCGGGCGGCGGCAGGGTGCTGATCCCGGCCGGCAACTGGCTGTGCTGCGGGCCGATGGTGCTGCGCTCCAATGTACACGTGCATCTGGAGGCCGGCGCGCATCTCTACTTCAACAACAATCCTGCCGACTATGCGCGCGACGGTGACATCGATTGCGGCCCCAACGGCAAGCTGGTGATCTCGCGCTGGCAGAGCAACGACTGCCTGAATTATTCGCCGATGGTCTACGCCTTCGGCCAGGACAACATCGCGCTGACCGGCGACGAAGGAAGCGTGCTCGACGGCATGGGCGGCGTGCCCTTCAAGGACAGCAAAGATTGCTGGTGGGGATGGACCGGGCGCAAGCCGGACGATGCGCCGGCCAGCGATCACCAGGGTGTGATCAATCCGCGCAACCCGGCCACGCTCGATGCGCTAGCGCCGTCTCTCGATCCAGCACTGCGGCGGCAGATCGAAGGCGGCCGCGCAGCCTGGCGTTCCGATCAATATTTCTTGCCAGCGCTGTCGGAGGCCGGCGTGCCGATGGCGCGGCGCGTGTTCGGCATCGGCCATTTCCTGCGGCCGTGCATGATTCAGCTGATCGGCTGCAGCAACGTGCTGCTGCAAGGTTATGAAGTGCAGGGCGCGCCGTTCTGGCTGCATCATCCGGTCAACTGCCGCAACGTCTGGTTCCGCAATGTGCGCATGAACAGCCTTGGTCCTAATAGCGACGGCTTCGATCCCGACTGCTGCGACCACGTGTTGATCGAAGGCTGCACCTTCAACACCGGCGACGACTGCATCGCCATCAAGGCCGGCAAAAACCTCGACACGCAGTTCGGCCCCAGCCGCAACATCGTGATCCAGGATTGCGTGATGAACAGCGGTCATGGCGGCGTCACGCTGGGTAGCGAAATGGCGGCCGGCATCGAGAACGTCTACGTGCAGAACATCGAGTTCCGCAACGTCCACTGGAGCAGCAATCCGCTGTGGACGGCGATCCGGTTGAAAACCAATATGAATCGCGGCGGCTACCTACGCCACTTCTATGCGCGCAAGCTGACGCTGTCCAACGGCGTGAAGACCCAGCCCATGTTCAGCGGCCGCCTGCAGAACGCCGAGGTGGCGCCGGATGTGGCGTCATCGGGTGGCGGCGCGGTGATCGTGTTCGATTGCGACTACGCGCCGTCGGACGACGTCATGCGCATCCGTCCGCCGCAGGTATCGGAAGTGCACATCAGCGGCATCCGCGCCGAAAACGTGCAGGTCGGCGGCACACGGCACTCGTGCTACCAGGCCTTTGTGCTACTCGGTCCCTTGGCCTCCAGCTACAACGGCCCCGGGAAACCTGCGATCCTGCCGATCACCAACGTCACCATCAGCGACAGCGACTTCGGTGACCCGTTCAATAGCAACCAGCCCTGGTTCATCCACAACATCCACGGACTGAAACTGTCGAACGTCCTCATCACCGGCAAGCGCTACAACCTGGAACTGTCGGCGCTGCCGCGCTAACGTTAGCGCTAAGGTGCTACAGGCCGCCGCAAGGCGGCTTTGTTATTTCTGGCGAACGCGCCGACAAAAAACCCACACCAGTTTCAGTTTCGTTGACATGAAAGATTTTGCGGTGCTATAGTTCTTTCAACAAATGGAAACGCTTCCATTCATTTCATAAGTGAATTACCGATAGACGGGCGGACCACGATCCGCCTGCATGAGGAGACAACATGTTGACAGCCTGCCCTGTATTGCCGGGCGATGTGGCGTTGCGCCCGTCGTCGTTCAAACACCTTTCGACTCTGCTGGCGGCCGCGCTGCTGGCGTACGCCGGCGCTTCCCACGCGCAGACTGTGCAGGCCTGGATCACCACCGGCGACAAAGCCCAACTGCTGGCCCGCAACGCCGACGCCAGCTTCAAGCCCGGCGCCAAGGCCGCCACGATTATCGAAGTCGATCCCAAGCAGCGCTTCCAGGAAATGACCGGCTTCGGCGCCGCCATCACCGACGCTTCCGCCTGGCTGATGCAGACCAAGATGAACGAGCAGCAGCGCGCCGCCCTGCTCAACGAGCTGTTCGGCAAAGCGCCCGGCGTCGGCTTCAGCTTTACCCGCCTGACCATCGGCGCATCCGATTTCTCGCGCCACCACTACAGCTTTGACGATATGCCGCCGGGCCAGACCGACCCCGAGCTCAAGCATTTCTCCATCGACCCCAACCGCGCCGATGTGCTGCCGATTACCAAGGCCGCGCTGGCCATCAATCCGAAGCTGCAGGTGATGGCCTCGCCATGGAGCGCGCCGGGCTGGATGAAGTCCACCGACAGCCTGATCCAGGGCACGCTGAAGCCGGAAGCGTTCGTGTCGTTCGCCAACTACCTGTCGCGCTACGTCAGCGCGTATCAGAAGGAGGGCGTGCCGATCTACGCGCTGACCTTGCAGAACGAACCGCATTTCGAGCCCAAGGATTATCCCGGCATGCGCGTCGACCCGGCCAAGCGCGCCGCCTTCATCGGCGGCCATCTCGGCCCGGTGCTGGCGAAAGAGCATCCTCGCACCAAGATCTTCGATTGGGACCACAACTGGGATGAACCTGGTTCGCCGGCCGTCGTGCTGAACGATCCGGTCGCCAGCAAATATGTGGCCGGCGTGGCCTGGCACTGCTACGCCGGCGACGTGCGTGTGCAATCGGCGTTGCACGACCGCTGGCCGGACAAGGAAACCTATTTCACCGAATGCTCTGGCGGCAAATGGGCACCGGTCTGGTCGGACAATTTGCAGTATTTCGCGCGCGTGCTGGTGATCGGCACCACGCGCGGCTGGGCCAAGGGTGTGCTGCTGTGGAATCTGGCGCTCGATGAAAACGACGGCCCTTACCTGGGTGGTTGCAAGGAATGCCGTGGCGTGGTCACCATCGACTCGCGCGACGGCAAAGTCACCCGCAACGAGGAGTATTACGCGCTGGCCCACGCCAGCCGCTTCGTGCGGCAAGGCGCGCGCCGCATCGCGTCCACCAGCGGCTACGACCAGCTCGACACAGTCGCTTTCCGCAACGCCGACGACGGTTCGGTGGCGCTGCTGGTGGTGAACTCGGCCAAACAGCCGCGCAGCTTTGCCGTGCGCGTCGGTCAGCGCAGTTTCGATTACACCTTGCCGGCGGCCAGCGTCGCCACCTTTACCTGGAAATAAACCGGTGCTGCCTCGTGCAGTTTTTTCTACAGATGTTTGGAAGCGCTTCCACATAGGGGAGGTTGAGGATGTCTTTACGCTCGATTTGGTGGACCGGCTTGATGTTGCTGGCCGGCTGCGGCAGTGGCGGCGGTAGTACGCCATCCGCGCCGCCGCCAGTAGTGGTGACGCCGCCGTTGGTGGTCGCCATCAAGCCGACGCCGGTAACATCGGTCGACGCCATCGCCCAGGCCGAAAAGCGCGGCATGTATGTGACCCTTGATCTGCACGGCGCGGTCGGCAGCCAGGGCTGGGAGCAGCACAGTGGATGCGCCGGCAAGAATCTGTACTGGAGCACGCCGGAATTCCAGCAGCGCACCGTGTGGCTGTGGCAGCAGGTGGCGGCGCGCTACAAGGATCGCGTCGGCGTGGCCGGCTACAGCGTGCTTAACGAACCGTGGGGCACCGACGCCGCCAACCTGGCCGCCGTGGTGAAGACGCTGTACACGGCCATCCGTGCCGTCGATCCGAATCATGTGGTGATCCTGCCCGGTCATAACAGCGGCATCAGCGCCTACGGCAAGCCGTCCGAGCAAGGTATGAGCAACGTTGCCTTTGAAATGCATTTCTATCCGGGCCTGTTCGGCTGGAGCCAGATCGGCCTGCCGGTGCACAAGGATTGGCTGACCTGCGCCGGCGGCAGCTCAGGTAGCAACAGCAGTGGCGTATGCGAATGGGACCGCCGCCTGCGCAATCTCGATTCCGCTTTCTTCATCGGCGAGATGCAGCCGTGGACCGGCCAGGGCCTGGACCTGGTCGGCCAGATCACCCGCGCTACGTTCGACACCTACGCCAAATACGGTTGGGCAAGCACCGCGTGGAGCTGGAAAGTGGTGAGCAACAGCGGCGGCCAAGGCAGCGGCACCTGGGGCATGGTCACCAACGCTGCCGGCGCTTCCGTGGCCAAGACCGACTTCACCGCCGCATCGCTCAGCGATATCGACCCTTTTCAAGTCCTTCGGCAGCCAGCCGTACGAAGTGCATCAGCCGTTGCAGGACTGGATGACCAGCAGCACCGCACCACAGCCCTTCCGTTAAAACTATAAGAGTGAGATGACAATGAACAAGCAAACGTATGCAATCAGGATGACCCCCATCGCGGCCGCCTGCGCCGCCATGGCCTTTGCCGCCAGCCCGGTCCACGCCCAGCAGGCCGGCGGACCGCAAGCCGGCAAGGCCGACGAAGCGCCGGTGCAGGAAGTGGTGGTGACCGGTATCCGCCGCAGTATCGAAACCTCGATGGCGATCAAGCGCGATTCCGATGCCATCGTCGAAGCGGTGACCGCCGAAGACATCGGCAAGCTGCCCGATGTTTCCATCGCCGAATCGATCGCCCGCCTGGCCGGCCTGACCGCGCAGCGGGTCGAGGGCCGCGCGCAGTCGATTTCGATCCGCGGCCTGGCGCCGGACTTTTCCACCACGCTGCTGAACGGCCGCGAGCAAGTCTCGACCAGCAACAACCGTGGCGCCGAATACGACCAGTACCCGTCCGAACTGATGAGCGGCGTGGTGGTCTACAAGACGCCGGACGCCTCACTGGCCGCCGGCGGCCTGTCGGGCACCGTCGATCTGCAGACCGTGCGTCCGCTCGACCTGCGCCAGCGCACCGTGGTGTTCAACGCGCGCGGCGAGCACAATTCCAACGGCAAGCTCAACTCCAACACCTCGGCCAACGGCAACCGCCTGAGCGCCTCGTATGTGGACCAGTTCCTCAACAACACGCTGGGCATCGCGGTCGGCTACGCCCACCTGGATTCGCCGGGCCAGCAGCAGGAATACAAATCGTGGTGGTGGGGCACCAACCGCAACCTGCCGGCCAATATGGCCGATGTGGTGACGCTGAACGGTGCCGAAGTGACGGCCTCCTCGCGCGAGCAAAAGCGTGACGGCCTGATGGGTGTGCTCGAGTACCGTCCGTCCAAGGAATTCCGTAGCACGCTGGACTTGTACTATTCCGAGTTCAAGCAGAACACCACCATGCGCGGCATGATGTGGAACTCGAATCAGGACAATCCGATCCGCTACAACAATCCGCAAGTGCAGGACGTCGGCGGCACGCGCGTGCTGGTCGGCGGTGCGCTGATCAACCTGGAACCGATCGTGCGCAACGACTACAACCAGCGCAAGGACAAGCTGAGCGCGCTCGGCTGGAACAACACCTTCAAGCAAGACGGCTGGACCCTGATTGGCGATCTGTCGCACTCGAGCGCCAAGCGGCGCGAGGAAGTGCTGGAAACCTACGCCGGCCTCGGCCCGGCCAACTCCGGCATCACCGACAACAATTTCCAGTTCCACATTCCGACCGCCAGCGGCCTGCCGACCTTCACGCCGAGCTTGAATTTCGCCGATCCGAAAATCATCAAGCTGACCGACGTCGGCGGCTGGGGCAAGGATGCGGACATGCACCATCCGATCGTTGAAGACAAGCTGAGCTCGGCCAAGGTGTCGGCCAAGAAGGAGCTGGACGGCGTCTTCCGCAACATCGAGGGCGGCGTCAACTTCAGCAAGCGCGAGAAGACCCACGCCGACACCAACAACTACTGGTTCCTGAAAAACGGCCGCGCCCCGACCACCGTGTCGCCGGACCTGTTGCAGCCATCGAGCTCGCTGTCGTTCGCCGGCATTCCATCGGTGATGAGCTATGACGTGCTGGGCGCGCTGCACAAGTACTACGACATGCAGCCGGCCCGCCCGAACGACCAGGCGCTGCAGGACTGGGGCGTGACCGAGAAAGTCACCACCGCCTACGCCCGCGTCGGCCTGGACGCCGACCTCGGCACGATCCCGCTGCGCGGTAATCTCGGCGTGCAGGCCGTCAACGTCGACCAGAAATCGCGCGGCGCCACCGTCAACGGCGGCACGCTGGGCACCATCAGCGGCGGCGCCAGCTACACCGACGTGCTGCCGAGCGTGAACCTGAATTTCGATCTCGACAAATACCTGAGCACCACCAATCTGCGCTTCGGCGCGGCCAAGACGGTGGCGCGTCCGCAGATGTCGGACATGCGTGCCGGTATCTCGGGCGGCGTCGACGCCACCACCCGCATGTGGAACGGCAGCGGCGGCAATCCGAACCTGGAGCCATGGCGCGCCAATTCCTATGACCTGTCGGTGGAGAAGTACATGGGCAAGCGCAGCTACATCGCCGGCGCGCTCTGGTACAAGAAGCTGCAAAGCTACATCTACAACCAGCAGACCGCGTTCAGCTTTGCCGGCTTCCCGAATCCGTCGGCGGTGGTGCCGATCCAGGACATCGGCACGCTGAACCGTCCGGCCAACGGCACCGGCGGCATGGTCAAGGGGGTGGAATTGTCGGGCGCGCTGGACGCCGGCCTGCTGTGGGATAAGCTGGACGGCTTTGGCGTCACCGGCAGCATGTCCGGCACCGAGAGCTCGATCCATCCGAACGGTCCGGGCACCAAGGAAAAGTTGCCGGGTCTGTCCGGCGTGGTGTCCAACTTCAGCGTGTACTACGAGCAGAGCGGCTTCTCGGCGCGCGCCAGCCGCCGCTACCGTTCGGCGTATCGCGGCGAGGTGACCGGCCTGTTCGCACAGCGCGCCTTCAGCGAGATCCTGGCCGAGCGCCAGATCGACCTGCAGCTCGGCTATGCGATCGAAGAGGGGACGTACAAGGGCTTGTCGTTCCTGTTCCAGGTGAATAACCTGAACAACTCGCCTTACCAGACCCGCCAGGGCAGCGCCTTCACCGGCGGCTCTTACGCGCCTGAGCGTTACACCACCTACGGCCGTCAGATGCTGCTGGGCTTGAACTACAAGCTCTAATTGCTGTTTTGCAAGGCCCAGCCCGCCCAGCGCGGCCTGGCGCAGCATTTCCGCATTGTTGACCTGCAGGCTGCCGCTCACTTCCACCTCGGTCGCCAGATCGCTGTTGCGCAGGCGCCAGCTCGCGCGCCTGGCGCCGTAGGCGAACAGCAGGCAGTTGTGTTCCGTCAGCGCGGCCGGCGTCTGCGGTGCGCCGTGCGCGGCGATAGGCTGTTTACCGACCTGCAGCGCGCATGCCGAGCTGCAGCGCGTGACGGCGCCACCTAGCGCCACCATTGGTTGCCGGGCCACGTGGTGGTGGCGGATAAGCTGCACGTGGCCCACAAGGCAACGCCGATCACGCCCAACACCCGCCGCATCCTCAACCGCACCACCGTCCGCGCCGACGGGGTGATCTGGTATGGCGAGAAAAAAACGGCTTATTACATGTGTGAATGCCGGACGGAATACTCGATTTATTTCAAGCCGTCCTGGCATGGTCTTCCTTGGTCTGGATTCGTTCTCAATCAAAGACCAAGGGCGTCGGTATGGATCCCTGTGAGCAGATCTTAAGAAAGATCCGTGATCTGGAGGTGCAACTGAAAAAGCGTGAGGCGCAGCTGGCGAAAGATCGATATGATCTTTTTAATCGCGCTTATGCGCGTAATCCTGGTAATTCAAGAGGATGGAAACTTTCTGCTGGTTTCCCTGGAATATTCGCCTGACAAGGCGCTTTGCGACAGAGTAGCCGAATTAGTCGGTCAACTAGTGCCCGGCCGCTCCGGCGATGACTCATGGATGGTGGTCGTGATTCAAGCCGGAGAGGTGGTGGATAGTTATTCTGGAGGCAATCTTCAGGAATTTGCGTGAGAATCTGTTATTTCCTGCACGCACAGTTGGCTTGGTGGTCTTTTTAAGCTTGTATTTGAGCTAAACTTCTTGCTTCTCAAGCTACCTTGACCCGCATCATGCCCAATACCGCTACGCTCGACGAACGCGGCTTTCGTCGTATCCTAGTCCGCAACATTACCTTGCCACTGGCCGCCGGGGTGGTGAGTGCCGGGGTGTTCGTGGTGATGCTGGCCTACCTGATCACCACCATGAACTGGGTCGAGCACAGCGAACGCGTGATCGGCAACGCCAACCAGATCGGCAAGGAAATGGTCGACATGGAGACCGGCATGCGCGGCTATCTGCTGGCCGGCGACGAGTCGTTCCTGCAACCGTATGTGGTGGCCAAGCCCAAGGTGGCGGCCAATATCGCCGGCTTGATGAAACTGGTCGAGGACAATCCTATCCAGGTCGACCGCCTGCGCACCATCCAGTTTCAGCAGCAGCAATGGGACCAGTATGCCCAGGAAATGATCCGGCTGCGCGCCGCCAACGGCGACGTCACCGGCACGGTCAAGACGGGGCGTGGCAAGATACAGTTCGATGAAATTCGTCGCCAGCTCGAGGCCTTCGTCAGCGCCGAACTGCGCATGCGCCAGGAGCGCAATGACGACGCCCGCACCGTCACCACCTGGGTGGCGGTGGCGTATCTGCTGCTGACGCTGGGCGTGGGCGGCATCCTGGCCTGGTTTGGCCGCCGCGAGCTGACCGGCTTGTCGCGCGTCTACACCAAGGCGCTGGCGGAACATTCCGAACACTCGACCTTGCTACAGCAACAGGCCTGGCTGCGTACCGGCCAGAGCGAGCTGGCGCAGCAAGGCATCGGCCAGCTGGCCTTGCCGCAGCTGTCGGCGGCATTGCTGCAATTCCTGGCGCGCTACATCGGCGTGGTGGTCGGCGCGCTGTACGTGCGCGGCCCGGACGGTAGTTTCCGGCGCGTGGCCTCTTACGGTTTCAGCGACCAGTGGGAACAACGCGATCAGCAATTCAAGAGTACGGAGAGCCTGGTGGCGCAGGCGGCCTTGCAGCGCCGCATCCTGCGCCTGGAGCCGGTGCCGGCCGACTACATTCAGGTCAGCTCCGGCCTCGGCAGCGCCGCCCCGGCCAGCGTGCTGGTGGTGCCGGTCGATACCGACGGCGACATCAATGGCGTGGTTGAACTGGGCCTGCTGCGCCCGATCGAGTCGCGCGATGTCGATCTGCTGGCGCTGGTGAAAGGCAATATCGGCAGCGCCATCGAAGCCAGCTCGTCGCGCCAGCGCCTGCAGGAAGTGCTGGCCGAAACCCAGCAGCTCAACGAGGAGCTACAAGTGCAGCAGGAAGAACTGCGCACCGCCAACGAGGAACTGGAAGAACAATCGCGCGTGCTGGAAGAGTCGCAGGTGAGCCTGGAAAACCAGAAGGCGGAATTGGAACAGACCAACGAACAGCTGTCCGAGCAAGGCCAGGCGCTCGATCAGAAAAACGCCGAGCTGCAGAAGGCGCAGGGCGACCTGGAAGAGCGCGCGCGCGACCTGGAGCGCGCCAGCCAGTACAAGTCGCAATTCCTGGCGAATATGTCGCATGAGCTGCGCACGCCGCTCAACAGCTCGCTGATCCTGGCCAAGCTGCTGTCGGAAAACGCCCAGGGCAACCTGAATGATGAGCAGGTGCGTTTCGCCAACACGATCTACTCGGCCGGCAATGATTTGCTGAACCTGATCAACGACATCCTCGATATCTCGAAGGTCGAGGCCGGCAAGCTGGACCTGGTGCCGGAGCAGCTGTCGGCCCGGCACGTGGTCGAAGGCATGGCCATGGTGTTCGAGCCGCTGGCGCAGCAGAAGAAGCTGGCCTTCCAGCTGCAGCTGCAAGAAGGCGCCGCGCAACAGATCGTCACCGATCGCCAGCGCCTGGAGCAGATCCTGAAGAACCTGCTGTCGAACGCGCTCAAGTTCACCAGCACCGGCCAGATCACGCTGTCGGTGCAGGCGCGCGGCAACGCTGCGCTGGCCTTCTCGGTGCAGGACACCGGCATCGGCATTCGCGCCGAAGACCAGCAGGGCATTTTCAACGCCTTCCAGCAGGCCGACGGCACCACCAGCCGCAAGTACGGCGGCACCGGCCTGGGCCTGTCGATTTCGCGCGACCTGGCGCAGCTCCTGGGTGGCGAAATCACGCTGTTGAGCGAACCGGGCAAGGGCAGCTGCTTCACCCTGACCCTGCCGACCGCCTGGACCGCGCCGGATACCGGACCACGCGCCGGCAGCGCCAGTGCGCCGGTGCTGGTGGCCGCCAGCACCGGCGCACTGGCGCTGCCGGATCTGCATGCGCCGACGCCGACGCCATCGCCGGCGCCTTCCTTGCCGCGCGCCTTCGACGACGACCGCGCGCTGTTCTCGGCCAGCGAGCCATCACGCGGCCGCCTGGTGCTGGTGGTGGAAGACGATGCCGCCTTCGCCCGCATCCTGTACGAACTGGCGCATGAAAAGAAATACCACTGCCTGGTCGCCTTCGACGCCGACGAAGGCCTGGCGCTGGCGCGCGAATACCGGCCGGACGCCATCATGCTCGACATCCGCCTGCCGGACCGCTCCGGCCTGTCGGTGCTGCAGCTGCTGAAGGACGATGCACAGACCCGCCACATCCCGGTGCACGTGGTCTCGGGCAGCGACAACGGCGAGGCCGCGCTGCACCTGGGCGCGATCGGCTTCGCGCTCAAGCCGACCACGCGCGAACAACTGATGGAAGTGTTCCGCCGCATCGAGACCAAGCTGACGCAGAAGATCAAGCGCGTGCTGCTGGTGGAAGACGACGACCGCCAGCGCGACAGCGTGGTCCAGCTGATTTCCGACGAGGACGTGGAGATCGTCGCCGTCGGCAGCGGCGAAGAAGCGCTGGCGCTGCTGCGCACCACCATCTACGACTGCATGATCATCGACCTCAAGCTGCCCGACATGCAGGGCAACGAGCTGCTGCAGCGCATGGCCGGCGAATCGCTGGCGGCGTTCCCGCCGGTGATCGTCTACACCGGCCGCAACCTGTCGCGCGCCGAAGAGGCCGACCTGCAGAAGTATTCGCGCTCGATCATCATCAAGGGCGCGCGTTCGCCGGAGCGCCTGCTCGATGAAGTGACGCTGTTCCTGCACAAGGTGGAGGCCGACCTGTCGAGCGAACGCCAGCGCATGCTGAAGACCGTGCGCTCGCGCGACCGCGTGTTCGAAGGCCGCCGCATCCTGCTGGTGGACGACGATGTGCGCAACATCTTCGCCCTGACCAGCGCGCTGGAACAAAAAGGCGCGCTGGTGGAAGTGGGCCGCAACGGCTTTGAAGCGCTGGAAAAACTCGACGCCGTGCCCGACATCGACCTGGTGCTGATGGACGTGATGATGCCCGGCATGGACGGCCTGGAAGCCACGCGCCGCCTGCGCGCCGACCCGCGCTTCGCCCGCCTGCCGGTGATCGCCATCACCGCCAAGGCCATGAAGGACGATCAGGAGCAATGCCTGGCGGCCGGCGCCAGTGATTACCTGGCCAAGCCGATCGACCTGTCGCGCCTGTACTCGCTGCTGCGCGTATGGATGCCGAACGCCGAGCGGAGATGATGATGCAGCACAGCGATACCGACATCGAGCTGAAGATGCTGATGGAAGCCATCTACATGAAGTACAGCTACGATTTCCGCGACTACACCGGCGCCTCGCAGAAGCGCCGGGTGCAGCATGCGCTCAAGGAAATGGCGTGCGACAGCATTTCGGCGCTGCAGGCGCGCGTCATCCACGAGCCGGCCGCGTTCAGCCAGCTGCTGCAGTACCTGACCATTCCGGTCACCTCGATGTTCCGCGACCCGACTTATTTCGCCGGCCTGCGTGAACACGTGATGCCGGTGCTGAGCACCTATCCGTCGTTGAAGATCTGGATCGCCGGCTGCAGCACCGGCGAGGAAGTGTATTCGATGGCCATCCTGCTCAAGGAGGAGGGCTTGCTCGAGCGCAGCATGATTTACGCCACCGACATCAACCCGCAATCGCTGGAGAAGGCGCGCAAGGGGGTGTTCCCGCTCGACGCCATGCGCGAGTACACTGAGAACTACCAGGCCGCAGGCGGCAAGCGCAGCTTCTCGGACTACTACACGGCGGCGTACAATGCCGCGTTGTTCGACAGCTCGCTGTGTGAAAACGTCACGTTTGCCGATCACAGCCTGGCGACCGATGCCGTGTTTGCGGAAACCCATCTGATCAGTTGCCGTAACGTGATGATTTATTTTAAGAAAAAACTGCAGGAGCGCGCCTTCGGCCTGTTTCACGAGTCGCTCTGCCATCGCGGTTTCCTCGGCCTCGGCAGCAAGGAAAGCCTCGATTTTTCGGTGTACGCGCCGCGCTTCGAGCCTGTGATCAAGCGCGAACGCCTGTTCCGCAAGCGCTGAAGCACATGGATATCGCCCGCATCCAGGCGGCACTGGCCGGCCGCGCGTTCGAGGCGGTGGTGATCGGCGCTTCGGCCGGCGGCGTCGGCGCGTTGCTGCAGCTGTTGCCGGGATTGCCGGCCGGTTACGGCCGCGCCGTGGTGGCCGTGCTGCACATCCCCGAGGGGCGGCAAAGCCAGCTGGCCCAGGTGTTCCAGCAGCGCATGCGGCTGCCGGTGCACGAGGCGCAGGACAAGCAGGCGGTATCATCCGGGACGCTGTATTTCGCCGGTTCGGGCTACCATCTCTCGGTAGAGCACGACCGCAGTTTTTCCCTCAGTTGCGAGGCGCCATTGCATTTTGCCCGGCCCGCAATTGATTATTTGATGGAATCCGCGGCCGACGTCTACGGTCCGGCCCTGGTCGGCATCCTGCTGACCGGCGCCAACCACGACGGCGCCGCCGGGATGGCGGCCATCGGTGCGGCGGGCGGCCTGACCGTGGTGCAGTCGCCGCAGGAAGCCGAGGTGCCGACCATGCCGCTGGAGGCGATCCGCCTGCGCACGCCGGACCTGATCTTATCGCTGGATGAAGTACAAAAATTGCTGATGATGCTGGAGAATAATTAATGCAAGACGCATCCCCCACCAAGCTGCTGATCGTCGACGATCTGCCGGAAAACCTGCAAGCGCTGGAGGCCCTGATCCGGGCTCCCGGGCGTGAAATCTACCAGGCCGGCTCGGGCGAGGACGCGCTGGCCCTGCTGCTGCAGCACGACTTCGCCATGGCGATACTCGACGTGCAGATGCCGGGCATGGACGGCTTTGAACTGGCCGAACTGATGCGCGGCACCGACAAGACCCGGCAGATTCCGATCGTGTTCGTGACGGCGGCGGGCAAGGAGCTCAATTATTCCTTCAAGGGTTACGAGGCCGGCGCGGTCGACATCCTGTACAAGCCGCTCGACCCGCGCGCGGTGAAGGGCAAGGTGCAAGTATTCGTGGCGCTGTACCAGGCGCGCGAGGCGATGCGGCGCCAGGTCGAGGCGCTGGAGGCGGCGCGCAAGGAGCAGGAAGCCACCCAGGCCAAGCTGCAGCACGCGCTGGTGATGCGCGACGAATTCATGTCCATGGTGTCGCACGAGATGCGCACGCCGCTCAACACGCTGTACCTGGAAACCCAGTTGCGCAAGATGCAACTGGAGCGCGGCAATATGGCGGCCTTCGGCCCCGATCAGCTGCAGCGCATGGTGGCGCGCGACGACCGCCAGATCCAGAGCATCATCCGCCTGATCGACGATATGCTCGACGTGTCGCGCATGCGCAGTGGCAAGCTGTCGCTGCGGCCGGGCTGGGTGGAGTTGTCGGGCCTGCTGCGGCGCGTGGTGCAGGATCTGACGCCGCAGGCCATCACGGCCGGCGCCACCATCACGCTGGACGCGGCCACGCCGGTCAGCGGCTGGTGGGACGAGTTCCGCATCGAGCAGATCGTCGTCAACCTGCTGACCAACGCGCTGCGCTACGGCTGCCAGCGGCCGGTGAGCGTGACCTTGACGGTGGACCAGGAATGGGCGCGCGTGGATGTGCGCGATTGCGGTTCCGGCATCGCGCCGGAGCATCACGCCAAGATCTTCGAGCCGTACGAGCGCGGCGTCGGCAGCGACGGCCCTGCGGGTCTGGGGCTGGGCCTGTACATCTCGCGCCAGCTGGCCGAGGTGCACGAGGGCAGCCTGACGCTGGAAAGCAAGCCCGGTGAAGGTTCGGTGTTCAGCCTGACGCTGCCGCGCCGCGATGCGCCGCCGGTGCAATAGGGCGTAGTCAGCGCGAAAAGCCCTCATTCTCCGCGTAGGCGGGAATCCATAAGTCGCATGCTCAGTGATGCGGCATGGATTCCTGCTGCCGCAGGAATGACGGCTTTTCAGCGCGAGCGCGATTCCTCGCGCCGCTGGATCAGGTAATTCTTCAGGTCGTCGAACGTGACTTTGCCGCGCTGGTTGGTGTCGATGTGGTCGAAGTTTTTCTCGATAAAACCGAGGCCGGCCTGGCGCGCTTCGTCGCGCGTCAGCATGCCGCTGTTGTCCTGGTCGGCTTCTTCAAAGCGCTTCTTCAATTTCTGCATGGCCTGATAGCGCAGCAGCACCGGGCCGGAGGTGTAGTCGGGCAGCGGCTTGCGCAGCGCCGGCGGCAGGTACGGTTCGGGATGGGCCGGGGCGGAACGCACGGCGGCGGGCGCTGGCGTGGCCGGGTCCGTGTTCGGCGTCTGTGCGCCGGCATGCGACATGACCGCAATGCTTGCTGCGGCGCTTAGCATGGCTAATTGCAAAAGCTTCATGGTTGTCTCCCCCGCATCTGCAGATGCTTGGCTTAGTGTGACACTGTGACGCTGTTCATGAAATTAATCAAATCTGTTTGCTGCGTTCGACGCGCGCTGTCGTCTAGATACGTCATGTGACCGCTAGCATAGTATTTCAGCACAATTGCCTGCTTGTCATCCAGCCTTGCCAGGTCGAGTTCGGTCTGGTGGTGCGGCGTGGCCAGGTCGTGGTAGCCGCTCACGGCCAGCACCTTCATGGCCGGGTTCAGCGTCATGGCGGCGGCCAGGTCGGGGATGGTGTCCGGCAGCTGCCTGCCGTCGTGGCTGAAGTTCCAGCGGTTGATGATGTCGACAAAGGGCGTGTAGGCCGAGCCGGCCGTGTAGTGCAGCTCGCCGGCCAGATAGCTGACGATGCTGCTGGAGAACGAGGCGTTCACCACCGCCAGTGACGGATCGCCGTCGCGCGCCAGCGCGCTGCCCTTGGCGGCGATCACGCGGGCGTCGTAGCGGCCCAGCAGCTGGCCGCTGACGGCGTTCTGCTGGTAGTAGCCCGGTTGCATATTGAAATGCTGCTGCCAGGCCAGGGTGCCCATGCCGGTCAGCTCGGACAGCTGGTTGATGACGGCCGGCGGCGGCGCCACCTGGCTGGCCAGGTAGGCGGCGATGGCGCTGCGGTAGGCGCCGGTGGCGAAGTTGCGCGCGGCGTCCGGCGAGATGGCCGCCGCACGCTGGTGATAGGCGCTGGTGAGCAGATAGGTCGGGATATAGCCTTCGCAGCTGACGGCGCCGGGATCGAGCACGCCGCAGTTGCTGTTGTAGTCCATGATGGCTGATTGCAGGACCAGGCCGTCGATCTGGACGCCGGCCGTCTCCAGCAGATTGGCCAGCACCGCCGTGCGCGGCGCGCCGTAGGATTCGCCGTACAGGAGCTTGGGCGAGGCCTCGCGCTGGTTGACGGCGACGTAGCGCTGGACGAAGTCGCGGAAGGCGGCGGCATCCGCGTCCACGCCCCAGAAGTCGGCGTTGGTGTTGGGGGCGATGGCCTGTGTGTAGCCGGTGCCCACCGCGTCCACGAACACCAGGTCGGACTGCGGCAGCAGCGTCTCCTGATTGTCCACCAGCTGCACCGGCGGAATGGTGGCGTTGGGGATGGTGCTGACCAGGCGGCGCGGGCCGAAGGAGCCGAGATGCAGATAGGTCGATGCCGAGCCGGGGCCGCCGTTGTAGAAGAAGGTGAGCGGGCGCTTGGCGGCGGCGGCGCCGGCCACGGTGTAGGCGACGTAGAAGAACGAGACGGTGGGCCTGCCGGTTTTGGCGTCAACGGCGGTCAGGTGGCCGGTGGTGGCGGTGTAGTTGAACGGTTGGCCGTTGAGCTGGATGCGGCTGGCGATGACGGCGGTGTTCTCGTTCGGCGTCGCCAGCGCGGCGTTGGCGGCGCTGGAGTAGACGGTGCTGTCGGCGAAGGAGCCGGCAACTGGCGGGACCACCACCGGCGGGACCACCGGCGGCGAGGTGGGCGGCGCCGCACCGCCGCCACCGCCACCGCCACCGCAGGCAGTCAGCAACGCGGCGCAAGCCAGCGCCAACGAAGCGCAATTCAGCCCCGGCCGCCGCCATTGCAATCTTGTGCAAAACGCCACGATACCTCCCGCAGAGATGTATCGTGATGATACGCCCGATCACACTTCATTTGTGCCAAAAATCCTTGTGCGCCACGCGCGCTTCGTCTTCGCGCAATGGGCCGATGACTTCGGTCGGGCGCTGGCCGGCGGCGAACACCGTGCGGCAAGGCAGCGACAGTGTCGGGTTCTCCGGATCGCTGCCGGTCAGTGCCAGCAGGCTGGCCTCGGACATGGCGTACACCACGCGCCCGACACCGCTCCAGTAGGTGCCGCCGCTGCACATGGCGCACGGTTCGGCGTTGGCGTACAAGGTGGCGCTTGCCAGTTCGGCGGGGCCGTGCTGCTGCGAGGCCTGGCGCAGCGCGTTCATCTCCGCATGGGCCGTGCGGTCGCTGCTGGAGGCGTTCATGGCTTGCGAGATCACCGTGCCGTCGGCCGCCACCACCATGGCGGCGAACGGGTGATGGCCTGCGTCGCGCGAGCGCTGCGCCAGCGCCAGTACTTGCGTGAGAAAAGCGTGGTCTTGCGCGGTTGCGCTCATCGTAAAACTCCGTAGTGCAGATTCTGCTGCTTGAGGTAACTGCGATAGGCCAGCGACATGCGGTCGCACGCCACCGACACTTCCGCGCCGGGTATCAGCGGCAGGCGTGCCGGATGCTGGCTTTCCAGGATCGGCTTATCCTGCAGGAAGATGGTGTCCTGGAACTCGCGCATGGCGTCATCGCTGGAGGTGAAATCGTTCAGCGCCATGATGATCCACACGCGCGTGCTGGTTTCCGTCAGCGGCTGCGAGAACAGGGCGATCGCTTCGCGGATCGCGCCCGGTGGATGCTTGGTCAGAATGGTGGTCAGTGGACGCACCACGCGGTAGGTGTATTCGATGTCGCTGCCGCCGGTGGCGGAGCGGCTGGCTTGCGGCTGGAAGGCATAGCATTGTTTGGCCCAGACGCCGCTGCCGTAGTCGGGATCGTCGAAGGTCTCGACGGTGTAGTCGGGCACCACCGGCTGCTGCTTGTCGCCCAATATGCCTTCGTGGACGAAGGCGAAATGCGCCATGTCGAGGAAGTTCTCGACGATGCGCGGCGCGCTGGCCTGCACGTCGTAATGGCCGCACCAGACCTTGCGCAGCTGGTCGTCGGCGAATTCCGGAAAGGCCGGCGGCCCGGCATGCGCCGGCGTGCCGAGGCACACCCATGCCATGCCGTACTGCTCGACCACGTGGTACACCGCCACCTGCGCCTTGGTCGGCGCCTGCGGCAGGGCGGGGATGTGGATGCAGCGCCCCTCCTTGCCGAAGGCCCAGCCGTGGTAGGCGCAACGCAGCGTGTCGTCCTGCAGCGCACCCATGGACAGCCGCGTGCCGCGATGCGGACAACGGTCCTCCCAGGCGTGCAGCACGCCGCCGCTGTCGCGCCATAGCACCAGGCGCGTCTCCAGCAGGTCGGTGGCCAGCATGGCGCCAGCCGCAACCTGGTTGGATAGCGCGACCGGATGCCAGTCGTTGTAGAGGACCGGGTCCATGCTTACTTCGGAATTGTGCCGTCCACGCCCTGCACGTAGAAGTTCATCGACAGCAGTTCCTTTTCCGGCACCTTGACGCCGGCTGCGTATTTGATGGCGCCCGATTGGTCCTTGATCGGACCGGTGAAGGGATCGAAGGTGCCGGCGGTGAGCGCGGCCTTCTTCTCATCAAACAGCTTGGCGACATCGGCCGGCACCACGGCATTCACCTTGGACATCTTGACCATGCCTTCCTTCAAACCGCCGCGATACTCGCTGGATTTCCAGCTGCCCGCCAGCACCGCCTTGGCGGTGTTGATGTAGTAGCCGGACCAGTCGTTGGTGGCGGCGGTCAGGTGCGCCTTGGGGGCGAACTTGGCCATGTCCGAATCCCAGCCGAAGGCGTACACGCCTTTTTCCTGCGCCACTTGCAGCGTGGCCGGCGAGTCGGTGTTCTGCGCCATCACATCCGCGCCTTGCGCCACCAGGGTTTCCGCCGCCTGGCGTTCTTTTGCCGGGTCGTACCACGAGTTCACCCAGATCACCTTGGTCTTGATCTTCGGATTGACGCTTTGCGCACCGAGCGTGTAGGCGTTGATGTTGCGGATCACCTCGGGAACAGGGAAGGAGGCGATGAAGCCCAGCGTGTTCGACTTGGTCATCTTGCCGGCCAGGATGCCGTTCAGGTAGGCGCCTTCATACAGGCGCGACTCGTAGGTGCCGTAGTTCTTGCCGTGCTTGAAGCCGGTGGCGTGCAGGAAGGTCACGCCGGGCGTGGACTTGGCCACTTTCTCGGTCGCGTTCATGTAGCCGAACGAGGTGGTGAATATCAGCTTGTTCCCTTCCGCCACCAGCTTGCGGATGACGCGCTCGGCGTCCGCGCCTTCCGGCACGTTTTCCACGTAACTGGTTTTCACTTGCGCGCCCAGTGCCTTTTCCAGCGCCAGGCGGGCTTGGTCGTGCGCGTAGGTCCAGCCGGCGTCGCCGACCGGGCCGACGTAGACGAAACCGATCTTCAGTGGATCGGCGGCGAAAGAAGGCGCTGCGGCCAGGCTGGCGATGGTTGCTGCGGTTGCGGCCAGGCTGGCCAATACGGTGCGGCGATTCATCATGCGATTTCCTTTGCGTAGGGAAGCTGGTTAGAAGTGGTACTCGGCGCGCACCATCGGCGTGCGGGCGGTGGCGCCAGGGTTGCTCTTGGTGGTAGGGTTGCCGAACTTGTTGCGCCAGTATTGGTAAGCCACGCCGATCTTGAAGGTGTTCTTCGGCGTGCCGATGTTTTCGCTGATGTCGTACATGATCTGGGCGTCGATATTGGTTTCCGGCGCGGTGGCGCCGCCGAATTCGTTCTTGCCCTTGGCGCTGATGAAGTTGAGGAAGCCGTTGAACTGCAGCGGAATGCCGGCGGTGAACGGGATGCCCCATGCGGCGCCGAGCATGGCGTGGGTCTTGTAGCGGTAGCGTGGCGTGGCCTGGTTGGTGAAGGTGCTGTAAGGCGCGTTCGACTCCCACATCGCCAGCACGCTGACGTCCAGGAAGCCCGGCACGTCCAGCATCAGCGTCGGGCCGGCCACCACCATGCGTTTCTTGGAGTTGTAGCCGGCGTCGGTCTTGCTGTTGTAGTCGAAACCGACGGTGGCGCCGACGCCGCGCACCGGGCCGAATTCATATTTCGTGCCGTTGATCTTGCCGAAGTCCAGGGTGTTGCGGTACAGCGCGTAAGCCTCGTGCGCGCCGCTGTTGGAACCGGCGGCCGACGGATCGAGGTTGGACGACATCAGCAGGTCGACGTTGAAGACGTTCTTGCCGTACTTGTAGCCGGAGACGTGGCTGACGTTGACGATATTCTTGGTGATGTCGTTCTTGTTGAACGGCTCGGCGAAGTCGGTGCCGTAGCGGTAGCCCAGGTAGGTGTCACTCCATTCGGCTGCCTGCGCGGAGCAGGTGGCGAAGACGGCGAGTGCGGCGGTGCAGCGGACGAGGTGTGACACGTGCGACATAAAGGCTCCTTCAAGTTGTTGTAGTAAGAGGTAGGACAAGGTAGGACAGCACTTTTTTGTATCCAATCGTTTTAGCAATTGGATTCAATCTCGTCTACCTCTCTAGCAATTAGCGGGCCAACTATTCAGAATCCGGACAACACTTCGGCCAGATTCACTTTCTTGTCCTGCTCCGCCAGCCGCAAACGCGCTTCGATTTCCAGCAGGTGATGCTCGATCAGGTGGCTGGCTTCCTTCACCTTGCCCTGCTCGATGAGGGTGGCCAGATCCTGGTGTTCGTCGTTCTCGCACATGGCGCTGCCGGGCGCCTCGTAGAGGGCGATGATCAGCGAGCAGCGCGACACCAGCTCCGCCATGAAGCGCTGCAGCACGTGGTTGCCGGCCAGTTGCGCCAGCAGCAGGTGGAACTCGCCGCCCAATCGTATCCAACCGGCGCGGTCGCCGCTGCGGCGGGCCGCGTCTTCGGCCTTAAGGGCGGCGCGGATCTGGCGGATCGAATCGGGCGTGGCGTTCTGTATGACGAGCGGCACGATCTCGCGCTCGATGGCGCGCCGTGCGGCGAAGATTTCACGCGCTTCCTTGGGCGTGGGCGAGGCGATGACGGCGCCGCGATTGGGCCGCAGTTCGATGATGTGGTCGTGCGCCAGCCGTTGCAGCGCCTTGCGCACGGTGGTGCGGCTGACCTGATACAGCTCGCAGAAATCGGCCTCGCCGAGGTGGGTGCCGGGCGGCAGCCGGTGGCTCATGACGGCGTTGACGACGGCTTTGTAGATGCGCATATCGACGGCGGTGGTACCGCGTTTGACTGCTTGATCGGCTTTGCGCTGGTCGGGCATTGCTGGATTCTCCATGGGTTGATTGCTTGCCTCTGTTAAGCAGGAAGCGTGCTAGCCCGTGTACAAAATCGGTGCCTTAATTGTGTACGAAAGCACTTTGTTTTCAAGTTTTGTGCACATTTTTGGGGAGAATGACACCAAAACGGCGCATTGAAAGGTGCATGAATGTGGCACGCTACTTGCGTCCATATTCGCATCTCACTTTGTATACGATGAAGGGAAGACGTCGATGACTGAACCGCGCTTGCAGATGCTGGGCGTTTCCAAGATCTATCCCTCGGTGGTGGCCAACGCCGGCGTCAACCTGACGGTCATGCCCGGCGAGATCCACGCCGTGCTGGGCGAAAACGGCGCCGGCAAAAGCACGCTGATGAAGATCATCTACGGCGTGGTCAAGCCGGACGAAGGCCAGGTCATGTGGGAAGGCCGCCAGGTCCACATCCACTCGCCGCACGATGCGCGCAAGCTGGGCATCGGCATGGTGTTCCAGCATTTCGCCCTGTTCGAGACGCTGACGGTGGCCGAAAACATCGCGCTGGCGCTGGACGACAAGGTCACGCCGGCCGCATTGGCGCCGCGTATCCGCGCCGTCTCCGAACAATATGGTTTGCCGCTCGATCCGGAACGGCTGGTGCACAGCATGTCGGTGGGCGAGCGCCAGCGGGTGGAGATCGTGCGCTGCCTGCTGCAGTCGCCCAAGCTGCTGATCATGGACGAACCGACTTCGGTGCTGACGCCCGATGCGGTGCTCAAGCTGTTCGAGTCGCTGCGGCGGCTGGCGGCGGAGGGCGTGAGCATTCTCTATATCAGCCACAAGCTCGATGAGATCCAGGCCCTGTGCGACAAGGCCACGGTGCTGCGCGGCGGGCGCGTGTCCGGCACCGCCTTGCCGAAACAGGAAAGCGCCAGGTCGCTGGCGGAACTGATGATCGGCCGCGAGCTGCCCGAATGTGTACACAATCCGCGCGCGCCGGGCGCGGTGCTGCTGGCGCTGGAGCAGCTGAATGTGCAGAGCGACGACCCGTTCGGCACGCGCCTGAAAGACATCAGCCTGTCGCTGCGCAGCGGAGAAATCATCGGCATCGCCGGCATTTCCGGCAATGGCCAGCAGGAGTTGTTGAAAGTGATTTCCGGCGAGCGCGCACTGCATAGGCGTGAGGGCACAATACGTCTCGGCGCGCAGGACGTGGGCGCACTCGACGCCGCGCAACGGCGCCAGCTTGGCCTTGGCTTCGTGCCGGAGGAGCGCCTCGGGCGCGGTGCGGTGCCGGATCTGTCGCTGGCCGACAATGCGCTGCTGACCGGCTACGTGGCCGCCGCCAACACCGGCATGGTGAAGCGGGGACTGGTGCAGGGTGGCGCGGTGCGCGCCTTTGCGCAACAGGTGATCGAGCGTTTCAAGGTCAAGTGCGGCGGCGCGCAGTCGGCGGCGGCCAGCCTCTCGGGCGGCAATCTGCAGAAATTCATCGTCGGCCGCGAGATCTTGCTGGCGCCGAAGGTGATGGTGTTCGCGCAGCCGACATGGGGCGTGGACATCGGCGCGGCCGTGCTGATACGCCAGGCCATCATCGACATGCGCGACCAGGGCGTGGCGGTGCTGGTGCTGTCCGAGGAGCTCGACGAATTGTTCATGATGAGCGACCGCATCGCCGTGCTGGCCGACGGTCGCCTGTCGCGCGCGGTGCCGGCGGAGGCCACCAGCGTCAACCAGATCGGCGTGTGGATGAGCGGCGATTTCGATCACCAGGGAGCAGACCATGTCACGGCTTGAACGACGACCCGAACCTTCGCGCCGCATGATGCTGGCGTCACCGCTGATCGCGGCGGCGGCCATGCTGATCACCGGCTCCATGCTGTTCTTCTTCATTGGCCAGGAGCCGCTGCACGCGTTCTACGTCTACTTCGTCAAGCCGTGGACCACGGCCTATGGGGTGGGTGAGCTGCTGCTGAAGGCGACGCCGCTGATCCTGTGCGGCGTCGGGCTGGCGATCGGCTTCCGCGCCAACGTCAACAACATCGGCGCCGACGGCCAACTCACGGTCGGCGCCATCACGGCCAGCGCGGTGGCGCTGTACTTCGACGGCGTGGAAGCCTGGTGGGTGCTGCCCCTGATGCTGCTGGCCGGTGCGCTCGGCGGCATGCTGTGGGCGGCGATACCGGCGCTGCTGCGCACGCGCTTCAATACCAGCGAGATCCTGGTGAGCCTGATGCTGGTGTATGTCGCTTATCACCTGCTCAGTTACCTGGTGCACGGACCGATGCGCGATCCCGATGGTTTCAATTTCCCGCAGTCGAAGATGTTCGGCGAGTCGGCCACCTTGCCGCTGCTGGTCGAGAACCTGCGCGTGAACGCGGCCTTCATCCTGTCGCTGCTGATGGCGGCGGCGGCCTGGTTCTTCTGCCGCCATACCTTTGCCGGCTACCGCATGCAGGTCAGCGGCATGGCGCCGGCCGCCGCGCTGTATGCGGGCTTTAGCGAACCGCGCAATGTGTGGCTGGCGTTCATGGTCAGCGGCGCGCTGGCGGGACTGGCCGGCGTCGGCGAGGTGGCCGGGCCGCTGGGGCAGTTGCAGCCGTCGGTGTCGCCCGGCTACGGCTTCGCCGCGATCATCGTCGCCTACGTGGGGCGCTTGCATCCATTGGGCGTGGTGCTGTCGGCGTTGCTGATGTCGCTGCTGTACATCGGCGGTGAGACGGCGCAGATCGAGTTGCAGACGCCGTCCGCCATTACCGGCATCTTCCAGGGACTGCTGCTGTTTTACCTGCTGGCCGCCGACCTGTTCATCCACTATCGGATCAAGCCGCACAAGCAAGGAGTGTATGCATGATGAGTTCTGACTTGTTGATCGCCTTCCTCGCCAGCACCGCCGGCGCGGCCACGCCGCTGGTGGTGGCCTCGATGGGCGAGCTGGTGACCGAGCGTTCCGGCGTGCTTAATCTGGGCATGGAGGGCATGATGCTGGTGGGCGCCGTGACCGGCTTCGGTGTCACGCTCACCACTGGCAGCATGACACTGGGCCTGCTGGCGGCAATGGCGGCCGGCATGTTGATGTCGCTGGTGTTCGGCTTTCTGGTGCTGACGTTGCAAACCAACCAGGTGGCCACCGGACTGGCGCTGACTTTATTCGGCATCGGCGTATCGGCCTTCGTCGGTCGCGGCTATGTGGGACAAACGGTGGAACGCATGCCGATCATTTTCGGTTTCGACGGCATGGTGTTCTTTTCGATTGCACTCGTCGTGGTGATCGGCTGGGCGCTGGCGCATACGCGCCTCGGCCTGGTGATCCGCGCGGTGGGCGAGTCGCCGCACAGCGCCCATGCGATCGGCTTTCCGGTGATCGGGCTGCGTTATGGCACGGTGCTGTTCGGCGGCGCGCTGGCAGGGCTGGGTGGCGCGTACCTGTCGCTGGCGCTGACGCCGATGTGGGTCGAGGGCATGACGGCGGGGCGTGGCTGGATCGCGCTGGCGCAGGTGGTGTTCGCGACCTGGAAGCCGCGCGGCGTGCTGGTGGGCGCTTATCTGTTCGGCGGGGTGACGGTGCTGCAGTTCCACGGCCAGGGCCTGGGACTGGCGATACCGTCGGAGTTCCTGTCGATGTTGCCCTATCTTGCCACTATCGTGGTGCTAGTGCTTATCTGCCGCAATCCGCAGACAATCTTGCTGAACAAACCAATGTCGCTCGGGCAGAACTTCAAGCCCGATTAATTTGTGTTGTATCGCCGCTGAAAAATGCGGCGTTGCGACAATTGGTGAATATCCAGCATCGGAAATGCTTCTATTCTTTGGGAGATCCCAACGTAAGGAGCGGTCATGCGAGTAAATAGCCCCGTCACACAGAACGAATACGTCATGGACGATGGCAAGACCATCGTCTCCACCACCGATTTGCAAGGCAATATCAACTACGCCAATCCCTACTTTTTAGAAGTCAGTGGATTCACGGAGGAAGAGTTGATCGGTGCGCCGCAGAACATCGTGCGCCATCCCGACATGCCGGTGGAAGCGTTCGCCGATCTGTGGGCCACCATCAAGAGCGGCATGCCGTGGACCGGGATGGTGAAGAACCGCTGCAAGAACGGCGACTATTACTGGGTGCTGGCCAACGTCACGCCCGTCATCGAGAACGGCAAGCCGGTCGGCTACCTGTCGGTGCGCACCAAGCCATCGCGCGAGCAGGTGCGCGCGGCCGATGCGGTGTACCGCGAGATCAAGGCCGGCAACTCACGCAATCTGCGGATTGAAAAAGGCCGCGCGGTATCGACCGGCATCGCCGCACGGCTGCGCGCAATGACGCGCGCTTCGCTACCCGCGCAAATCGCCGCCGCCACCACGCTGCTGGTGGGCGTGCTGGGTGTGCTGGCGCTGTCGCTGCTGCTGATGGATGACACCACCGTGGCCGAGGCGCATAACTGGCTTGGCGCTGCGGCCATCGTGGCATTGGTGGGCATGCTGGCCTTCGGCCGCAACCTGTACGTGAACGTCGCGCTGCCGCTGCGGCAGGCCACGCGCTGTGCGCGCATGATGGCCGGCGGCGACCTGACCTCGTCGATCGACATCCAGCGCGACGATGAAGTGGGCCAGCTGCTGGCGGCGCTGCGGCAGACCAATATCAACCTGCACAGCATCATCGGCGACGTGCGCGCCAACTTCGACGAGATATCGGTGGCCACCGATGAAATCGCGGATGGCAATATGGATTTGTCGGGCCGCACCGAATCGCAGGCATCCAGCCTTCAGCAGACCGCATCGAGCATGGAGCAGTTGACCGCCACCGTGCAGCAGAGCGCAAGCAATGTGGCCAGCGCCAACCAGCTGGCCGAGCGTGCGCGCGAAGTAGCGGCGCAGGGCGGCACCATCGTGTCGCAGGTGGTGACCACCATGGGCGATATCAGCGCTTCCTCCAACAAGATCCTGGACATTATCGGCCTGATCGACGGCATCGCCTTCCAGACCAACATCCTGGCGCTGAATGCGGCGGTGGAAGCGGCGCGCGCCGGTGAGCAGGGGCGCGGCTTTGCGGTGGTGGCGACCGAGGTGCGCGGCCTGGCGCAGCGCTCGGCCACGGCGGCCAAGGAGATCAAGGCCTTGATCGATACCTCGATCCTGAAAGTGCAGGCGGGGACTACGCTGACCAACAGCGCCGGCTTGACCATGACGGAGGTGATCGACTCGGTCTCCCGCGTGTCCAAGGTGATGGGCGAGATTTCCAACTCCACGCGCGAGCAGAGCGACGGTATCGGCCAGGTGAACCAGGCGGTGATCAAGATCGACGACATCACGCAGCAGAATGCGGCGCTGGTGGAGCAGGCGGCGGCTGCGGCCGGCAATCTGGCGCAGCAGGCGCGTTGCGTGTCGCAGGCGATGGCGGTGTTCAAGCTGCAGCAGGTGGCCGGCGCGGGCGTGAAACGCCAGCCGGCACAGGTCAAGGCTGCAAACAAGGCGCGTTTGCAGCTGCATTGATATCATGTCGCTTTCTACAAGCGGCATGGATCGATGAACATTACACTGGCGGGGCAGGGATGGAGTTTCGAGGCGACGGCGCCGGAGACGGTGCTGGAGGCGGCCGGCCGGGCCGGTATCCGCTTGCCCAGCTCTTGCCGCAACGGCAGCTGTCGCACCTGCATCTGCCTGTCCACCAGCGGTGCGGTGCGCTACAAGATGGACTGGCCGGGCCTCAGCCTGGACGAAAAACGCGAAGGCTACATCCTGCCCTGCGTGGCGATCGCCACGTCCGACCTGGTGATCGAGGCGCCGGCCGCCAGCATGGCCTAGCTGTTTAGCCGATGAACTCGGTGTAGGCGAAGCCGTTGCCGATGACGCCGATCAGGGCTGCCTGGTTTTCCGTGCTCTCGCCGAAACCGGCCAGCACTTGCGCGCGCGAGACGTCGCCCTTGTCCAGATGTCCCAGCCACCAGTCGAAGCCGGCCGTGTCGCCGGCGCGGTGCAGCACGTTCTGATACAGGCTGTTGAGGAACTGGGCGTTGCTCTGGTTGACGCCGTACTGGTCGGCGAACTCCTTGCTCCCCATGAAGCTGCCGGCGACGTCGATCAGGCTCACGCCCTTGTCCATCGCATCGATCCAGTAACCGAGGCCGGCCTGGTCCGGCACGCGGTTGAAGGCGGCCTGGTACAGCCGGTAAGCCTGGCCGCCGAGGCCGTTGATATCCAAGCCCACCATGGTGTCGCCGAACTGCAGGCGCTCGACCCCGCTCAAGGTGTTGGCGCCGCCGCCGTTCAGCGACACGCTGTAGCTGCCGCCGTTGCGGACGATGGTGTAGTCCGCCGCCGAACCGGCAAAGATAACGGTGTCGTTGCCGGCGCCGCCTTCCACGCGGTGGCCGCTGTCGGCCAGGATGATGATGTCGTTGCCGTTGCCGGTGTTTGCATGCAGATGGCCGCCGCCGCCTTTGAGCGTAACGTTGTCGTTGCCGTCGTCGCTGGAAATGACCAGGTCGACGCTGGGCGCGCCGCCCAAGTTGATGTTGACGACGTCGTTGCCGGCGAAGTTGTTGCCGTCGGCCAGCAGCGCGCTGATGACGCTGGTGTTGCCGGTGACCGGCGCGCCCAGCTTGTTCATGACGACGCTGCTGCCGTCGGAGTAGCGCTGCACATAGCTGCTGGCGATGCCTTGCACCGACATGGTGGTCCAGCCCTCGCCGATGGAGGTGTAGTCGCCGTCCAGGTAGAAGTTGCCGGTCAGGGTGCTCGACAGCAGGGTGCGGTCGGCATGGCCGGTAATCGACGTCACCACGCCGCCGATTTTGCCGTCGCCCGTCACCGTGACGTTGCCTTGCACGGTCATGCTGGCATTGCCGAGCGTGGCATCGTAGTACGGGCTGCTGGCGGGCAGCAGGGTCTGGATGGTGGCCGAGTAGATGTTGCCGCCGTTGCTGGACAGCTGCAGACCGCCGGCCGTGGTGTAGTCGTAGCTCAGCTGGCCATCCATCGTCAGGCGGTAGGCCGAGGGCACATATTCTTCCATGTGGCTGACGCCGGCGACGCCGCTGGGGGCGCCGAGGTTGGGCAATACCAGGCCGCCGTATTGCAGCATAGCGCCGTCGGCGAAACTCACGCTCAGGTTGCTACCGTTCAGCGCGTAGCTGCTGTAGTTCTCGTAGTAGTTGGAGAAGGCGTAGTCGGCCCGGAAGAACTCGCCGATATCCTCGCCCAGCGTGGTGCCGCCGCCGGCGTTGTCGAGTAGATTCACAAGATTGCTGCTGAGATTGATAACGATATTGGCCATGGCGCTGTATGTTTATTGTAAGTATGAGATTTTTACACATGTAAACTAATGTAAAAATCACCAATTGTCACGCGGTGGCAGATTCGCCACGCTTGCGGTAGGCGCCCGGGCCGACGCCGTAGTAGCGCGTGAAGGCGCGCCAGCATGGCGTTGACGGCCGGCTGAAGGCGCCGCTCGGCCAGCACGCCGAACAGGCCCGGCGTCGGTTTGCGGACCATCGCCCTGGTTGTCGTCATAGCGCAGCAGTCCCGGCGTGCTGTGCGAGGGCGTGGGCTGTGCCGGATCGCCGATGTGCAGCCGGTGCGCGTCGCCGTGCGGGAAGACGATGATGTCGCCGGCTTGCAACGCGGTGCCCTCGGGCGACGAGCGCAGCGATGCGCTGGCGACGTTTGCCCGCACACTGGTGAGCACCAAGGGCGATGTGCCGGCCCAGGTATTGCTAGCGGTGAAGCAGGCTGGCTACAGCGACGCGCAAATCGTCGATGCCATGTTGGCGATCAGCGCTATCACTTTCACCAACCTGGTCAATCGGGTGAACGTGACGCCGCTGGATTTCCCTAAAGCTGATTAATTACGCTTGATTAATTAAGTTTGATTAATTAAGTTTGATTAATTAAGTTTGATTAATCGCGTTTGCGGAGGCGCTGCAACAGCGCCTCGGTGGTATCGCTGAGCGGCACGCCGTGCCGTCTCAGCAGCTGGATGTTGAGCACCATGTTTTCCAGCACCAGCTTGGCCGCTACGGCCATCAAGGTCAGGTGCTTGTCCTCGTCGCTGAAGCTTTCCATGGCGTCCGCCATTTCGCACAAATGGTTGGAGATCAGCGCGCGCAAATCGTGCTCGTCGAAGGGCAGGTCGGCGAAGTCGATCGGGTCTTCTTTCTCCACTTCCTGCATCAGCAATTCCAATTGTTGCGGCGTAATCGTCATGCTCGACTCCAATGGTTGAGACGTTTTCATTTTATCCGCAATCGGCATAGAATCCGAAGATGGCGACATTGATATTCACCCAACAGCTGGGCCGCTTCATGACCGTACCGCAGGTCGATACCGCTGCGGCTGATCTGCGCAGCGCGCTCGACGGCTGTTTCGACAAGCATCCCCGCCTGCGCGGCTATGTGCTCGACGAGCAGGGCCATCTGCGTGAGAACGTGGTGATTTTTATCGACGGCCAGCGCGCCCGCGATCCCCGGCGGCTGGACGACGCGCTCGCTCCCCATTCCCAGGTCTATATTCTGCAAGCACTGTCAGGAGGCTGATATGTCCGATCGCGCCTATATCGCGACCCGCAAAGGTTTGTTTGAAGTGATTCCCACGCACGAGGCTTGGCTGCTCGATCAGCAGCACTTCCTCGGCGATCCGGTGTCGATGGTGCTGCCGGACCGGCGCGACGGCACGTTGTACGCGGCGCTCAATCTCGGCCACTTCGGCGCCAAGCTGCACCGGCGCGACGCCGGCAGCAAGGACTGGGTGGAAGTGGCGGCGCCCGCCTTCCCGGCCAAGCCTGCCGACAGCAGCGATGCGGTCGAGTGGCGCGTGAAGCTGATCTGGTCGCTGGCGGCGGGCGGGCCGGATGAGCCGGGCGTGCTGTGGGCCGGCACCTTGCCGGGCGGCCTGTTCCGCTCGGCCGATCGCGGCGACAGCTGGCAGCTGGTGGAGGGACTGTGGAACGTGCCCGAACGCGCGCAATGGATGGGCGGCGGCTATGACGTGCCCGGCATCCACAGCATCTGCGTCGATCCGCGCGACAGCAAGTCGGTGCTGGTGGGGATTTCCTGCGGCGGCGCCTGGCTGACCGAGGATGGCGGCGCCAGCTGGCGTTTGCGCGCCAAGGGCATGAAGGCCAACTACATGCCGCCCGAGCTGGTGGAGACGGAAACCATCCAGGACCCGCACCGCATCGTGCGCTGCGCCGGCGAGCCGGACAAGTTGTGGTGCCAGCATCACAATGGCATCTGGCGCAGCGTGGACAACGGCGCCAACTGGACGGAAGTGGTGCCGGCCGCGCCGGTGTCGAATTTCGGCTTTGTGACGGCGGTGCATCCGCAGGATGGCGAGACGGCGTGGTTTGTGCCGGCCGAGGCGGACAGCAAGCGCATTCCGTCTCAGGCTTCGCTGGCGGTGACCCGCACCACCGACGGCGGCCAGCATTTCACGGCTTGGCGCGGCGGCTTGCCACATCAACATTGTTACGACCTGGTGTATCGGCACGGCTTGGCGGTGAGCGATGACGGCCAGGTGTTGTTGATGGGCTCGACGACGGGCGGCGCCTGGCTGTCGGAAGACGGCGGCGGCCAGTGGCAGACCATTTCCACCACCTTGCCGCCGATTTATGCGGTGGCCTTCGCCTAAATTTTTCATCAGGCTACAATATTCGCTCATCTGGTTCGTCTTTACGGAGAGGATACATAACCTCGCAGGAGAATCATGATGACTGTTACATCTTCCGTGGATGGGCTGGACGGCTTGTCCGTGCCGAGCGCGCCGCGCACGCGCGACGGCCGCTTCCGCAATCCGGTCCAGATGCACAAGATGGGCTTGTTCAAAACGCTGGGCATCATGCTGCGTTTTGCTTTCGACAAGCCGAAGGACACGGTGCCTGCGTTGCCGATCCCCGTTCACGCGATCACGCAGCAGCAGTTAATGGATGCTCCGGATCGCAGCCTGTTCCGCCTCGGCCACTCGACGGTGCTGCTCAAGCTCAACGGCCATTTCTGGCTGACCGATCCGGTGTTTTCGGAGCGCGCCTCACCGGTGCAGTGGGCCGGTCCGCAGCGTTTTCACGCGCCGCCGATCAGCATCGACGATCTGCCGCCGATCAAGTGCATCATTCTGTCGCACGACCATTACGACCATCTGGATTACGCCGCCGTGATGAAGCTGGCCGCCAAGACCGAGCATTTCATCACGCCGCTCGGCGTGGGCGACCGGCTGATCGCCTGGGGCATCCCGAAATCCAAGGTGCAGCAGCTGAGCTGGTGGCAGAGCGCCTTCGTGGCTGGCGTGAAGCTGGTGGCGACGCCGGCGCAGCATTTCTCGGGCCGTGGGCTGGGCGACCGCAACAAGACGCTGTGGGCCTCGTTTGTGATCGAAGACCGCGATGTTCGCATGTTTTTCAGTGGAGATAGTGGGTATTTCGACGGTTTTAAGGAAATCGGCCGCCGTTACGGGCCATTCGACCTGACCATGGTGGAGACCGGAGCCTACGATCCACAGTGGCCGGATGTACACATGCAGCCGGAGGAGTCGCTGCAGGCCCACATCGACTTGCAGGGCAAGGTACTGCTACCGATTCACAACGGCACCTTCGATTTGTCGCTGCACGCCTGGCACGACCCGTTCGACCGCATCACCCAGTTGGCGGAGGAGCGCCGGCTGCCGATCGCCACGCCGGAAATCGGCCTGGCCATGGATATCGTCCAGCCGCATGCTGAAACCAAGTGGTGGGAAGCGCTGGTGACGAAACAACCCGTCGTTCCCGCGTAGGCGGGAACCCATGCTGAAGCGGGTGGCCTATGGATTCCCGCTTGCTCGGGAATGACGAGTATTAGGCGGTGGTGTTGATGAACTGGCCGATGGTTTGCCCGAGTGTGTTGACCTGCGGCTTGGGCGGCTGCAGTTCCGCCGGCAGTTTTTGCTCGGCGCGCGGCGGATTTTCGATGGCGCGGTTGAGGTTGACCGCAGGCGCCGGTTTCTCGGCCGCCTGCGTGGCCTGATTGCTTACACGCTGGTTGTCCGCCAGCTTCTGCTTGTCCGTCGCCAACTGATCGCGGCTGGCGTCCAGCCGGTCGGCATCCTGGCTCACGCGCACCTGGTCCTTTTGCACCTGCCTTTCAGCCTGTGCAACGGATGCCTGCAATGCGTTGATGGAGAGCAGCGTGGCCACTTTATTATCCCTGGGTACAAAATTCTGGACATGATGATGCAGGATCGTGTCATGCAGTCTATTGCAGATTAGGCCAGAAAAACAAAAAAGGCAAGGCTAACTGCGCCTTGCGCGAAGAGGGACGGTAGTGAACTAAACCGGCTTGGAACTTGAGTGGCCGTTTTCTGACCTTGGTGCCGATCACCATTGGGCTGTTTATGTTGTATTTCTTTAAAAGGGCGGTCGATGGCGGTGGCGGGGAATTCGACCCAAACGCTATAATCAGCAGTCAACATTGAACATTCGGTTATGAACCTCGCTCATCTTGCAAATCACCTTGGCATGTCCAAGACCACGGTGAGCCGGGCGTTAAACGGTTACCCTGAGGTGAATGCACGGACCCGCGAGCGGGTGCTGAAGGCGGCCCAGGAGGTCGGCTATCAGCCCAACCCGATGGCGCGCTCGCTGGCGCTGGGGCGCACCAACGTCTTCGGCATCATCTATCCGCTACAGCCGGCGGACCTGGGCGACTCGATGTTTCTGGAGGTGATGGCCGGGATGTCGGCCGCGTTGGAGGCGGTTTCCAAGAACCTGATCATCGCGCCGGTATCGCCGGCGGCGGAGCAGCCGTCGTACCAGCAGATCGTGCGCGGACGGCGGGTGGATGGCCTGGTGGTGGGGCGCACGCAGGTACACGACGAGCGCATCGCGTTTCTGAGCAAGGCCAAATTTCCCTTTGTCGCCCATGGCCGCACGGAGCTCAACGCGCCGTATGCGTGGTTCGACTACGACAACGAAGCCGGTATCCGCATGGCGATGGAGCGCCTGCTGGGCCTGGGCCATCAGCGCGTAGCCCTGATCAGCGCGCCGCTGGAGTTGAACTTTGCGCGGCAGCGCAAGAATAGCTTTCTGCGCTCGATGGCGGATGCCGGGTTGGGCGTGGATACGCGCTACCTGATCGACAACACGCTGGACCGCCGCAGCGGCTACCAGGCGATGCAACAGTTGCTGGCCTGCTCGCCACGGCCAACGGCGATCATCATCGACAATCACCTGTCCGGCGTCGGCGCGATGCGCGCCTTGCTGGATGCGGGCGTGGCGATCGGCAAGGAGATTTCCGTCATCGTCTGGGGCAATATGGCCGACACCCTGTCCGGCGCCAATGTCACCACGATCGACCAGCCCGATCCACGCAAAGCCGGCGCCCGCATGATCGCCATGCTGCTGTCGCTGGTGGACGGCACCCCGGCCGGCGAGCTGCAGGAACTGTGGCAGCCGATGCTGCTGGAGGGCGCGACCGTCGGTCCTGTGGGGTGATTTGGCTGAGGAAGGTGCGGAACCGCACTTTCCCGCTGGGCGCGCGCTGATAAGGTAAAGTGAATGTTTCTACTACTCAAGCTTATTCCATGAAATCAACCCTCGGTTGTGTCGCAATAGCGTTGTTGGTCGGCGGGTGCGTCAGCACGCAGCGCGCCGTGCCGCCGCCGGTGGTGCTGGAAAATACGGGAACGGAATTCCCCACCATGTGCATGCTGTTGCAGCCGAACGGCACACTGGAATTCCGTGGTGGATTTGGGTTTTACACCCAGAGCACCTGGCGCCGCGCCGACAACGATACCTTGTTGATCACGCTGGGTGGCAAGGAGCCGTTTCCGACGGCGGTCTTCAAGGAGCAAACGGCCAAGCGCAACGGCGGCTTGCTCAGTTTTGACGAGAAGCGGCGCGAAATCATTTACCGCTTCAACGCCAACACCGAATTCCTCAACTTTGGCAACTTCAATTTCTACCGAGCGGAAACCTGCCACGCTTCTTGATCGTGCGCACGCTGACCTGAATTGCAACGAATTCCCTAAGTCACGCCCGACGCATCGTTGGGGACGTGGAATGAGACGGCTGCCTTGAGTTGATCTGCGTATTTGTTGCGATTATTGTCATGCAGCAGGATGGCGCAATAGCTTTGGGAGTCGCGCATTTCCTCCTGTACTTCCTTTGGCGTCATTGGTACGTCGCCAGCAGCGGCAAGCTTGTCAGCGATCCGTAGTAGACATTCGCTTGCCAGCTTGCGGACTTCGGCACGCAGGATCTCTGCTATGGCATCCGACTTGAGTAGTCCCATTTCCTCGGCGTCGCGCACAAGATCTTCCGGCAGAGAAATTTGTATGTTGACCATGATCGCCTCCCGACGTATTTAGTCGGCGTAGCGCTGAGGCGGCGGTAGGAGAAGGAGGTAAACGTTGATTTACCTCCTGCCCAAGGGACTGCTACATGTTACGGCGATACTGACCGCCCACCTCAAACAGTGCGGTGGTGATCTGGCCGAGCGAGCAGACGCGCACGGCGTCCATCAGCTTTTCAAACACATTGGCGTTGTCGATGGCGGCTTGCTGCAAGGCTGCCAGCGCTTGCGGCGCGCTGTCCGCATGGCGGGCGTGGAAGTCTTCCAGGCGCTTGAGCTGCGACTGCTTTTCGTCGTCGGTGGACCGCGCCAGTTCGATCTGCTGCGGCGCTTCCACGCCCTTCGGATTGCGGAAGGTGTTGACGCCGACGATGGGCAGCGTGCCGTCGTGCTTCTGGTGCTCGTACAGCATCGACTCTTCCTGGATCTTGCCGCGCTGGTAGCCGGTTTCCATCGCACCCAGCACGCCGCCGCGTTCGGCGATGCGTTCGAATTCCTGCAGCACCGCCTCTTCCACCATGTCGGTCAGCTCGTCCATGATGAAGGAGCCCTGGTTCGGATTCTCGTTCTTGGCCAGGCCCCACTCGCGGTTGATGATCAGCTGGATCGCCAGCGCGCGGCGCACCGATTCGTCGGTCGGCGTGGTGATGGCTTCGTCGTAGGCGTTGGTGTGCAGCGAGTTGCAGTTGTCGTAGATGGCGATCAGCGCCTGCAGCGTGGTACGGATATCGTTGAAGTCGATCTCCTGCGCGTGCAGCGAACGGCCCGAGGTCTGCACGTGGTACTTGAGCTTTTGCGAGCGGTCGTTGGCGCCGTATTTGTCGCGCATGGCCACGGCCCAGATGCGGCGCGCCACGCGGCCCAGCACCGTGTATTCCGGGTCCATGCCGTTCGAGAAGAAGAACGACAGGTTGGGCGCGAAATCATCGATGTGCATGCCGCGCTCCAGGTAGGCTTCGACGAAGGTGAAGCCGTTCGACAGCGTGAACGCCAGCTGCGAGATCGGATTCGCGCCCGCTTCGGCGATGTGGTAGCCGGAGATCGACACCGAGTAGAAATTGCGCACCTGGTGGTGGACGAAGTATTCCTGGATGTCGCCCATCACTTTCAACGAAAACTCGGTCGAGAAGATGCAGGTGTTCTGGCCCTGGTCTTCCTTCAGGATGTCCGCCTGCACGGTGCCGCGCACGTTCTGCAGCACCCATGTCTTGATCTTGGCCGCTTCATCGGCGCTAGGCTGGCGCTTGTTCTCTTCGGCGAATTTCTCGATCTGCTGGTCGACGGCGGTGTTCATGAACATCGCCAGAATGGTCGGCGCCGGGCCGTTGATGGTCATCGACACCGAGGTACTTGGGCTGCACAGGTTGAAGCCGTCGTACAGCACCTTCATGTCGTCCAGCGTGGCGATGGAGACGCCCGAGTTGCCGACCTTGCCGTAGATGTCAGGACGCAGCGCCGGGTCGGCGCCGTACAGCGTCACCGAGTCGAAGGCGGTCGATAGGCGCTTGGCGTCCATGCCGGTGGAGACCAGCTTGAAGCGGCGGTTGGTGCGGAAGGCGTCGCCTTCGCCGGCGAACATGCGGGTCGGGTCTTCGCCTTCGCGCTTGAAGGCGAACACACCGGCCGTGAAAGGGAAGGAGCCCGGCACGTTTTCCAGCATCAGGAAGCGCAGGATTTCACCGTGGTCTTCATAACGCGGCAGCGATACCTTGCGGATGCGCGTGCCGGACAGCGTGTGCTGCACCAGGCGCGTGCGGATTTCCTTGTCGCGGATCTTCACCACGTAGTCGTCGCCGGCGTAGGCGGCTTGCATGTCGGGCCATTGGGCCAGCAGCTTTTTGGCGCCGCTATCCATTTCGGCGTCGCGTTCGGAAATCAGCTCATTTAGCTCAAGCGCGAAGTCCGCGCTCTTGTGGGCGATGGCCAGCATGCGTTTCGATTCGCTCAGTTGCTGCCGTTCGCGCGCCAACGTGACCTGCTTGCGCGTGTAGCGGTGGTAGCCGCGCACGGTGTCGGCGATTTCCGCCAGATAGCGCGAGCGGGCCGGCGGCACGATCACGTGCTTGCCGCTGGAGTGGCGCACGTCGGCCGCAATCAGCTTGCCTTGCTCGGCGCGCAGGCCCAGTTGCACCAGGCGTGGCAGCAGGCCTTGATACAGCGCGGTGACGCCGTCGTCGTTGAAGCGCGAGGCTTGCGTGCCGTAGACCGGCATTTCTTCCGGACGCTTGGTCCACAGTTCACGGTTGCGCTGGTACTGCTTGGCGACGTCGCGCAGCGCGTCCTGCGATCCCTTGCGGTCGAATTTGTTGATGGCGATGAAGTCGGCGAAATCGAGCATGTCGATTTTTTCCAGCTGCGAGGCGGCGCCGAATTCCGGCGTCATCACGTACATGGACACGTCGACGTGCGGCACGATGGCGGCGTCGCCCTGGCCGATGCCGGAGGTTTCGACGATCACCAGGTCGAAGCCGGCCACCTTGCAGGCGGCGATGACGTCGGGCAGCGCCTGCGAAATCTCGGAACCGGCTTCGCGCGTGGCGAGGGAGCGCATGAAGACGCGGGTTTGCAGCTGACCTTGGCCGGCCCACGGATTGATGGCATTCATGCGGATACGGTCACCCAGCAACGCGCCGCCGGATTTGCGGCGCGACGGGTCGATCGAGATCACGGCGATGTTCAATGTGTCGGCCTGGTCCAGGCGGATGCGGCGGATCAGTTCATCGGTCAGCGAGGATTTACCGGCGCCGCCGGTGCCGGTGATGCCCAGCGTGGGCACCGGCAGGTCGGCGGCGGCCGCCATCAGTTCGGCGCGCAGCGCAGGCGCGGCCTTGTCGTTTTCCAAGGCGGTGATCAGTTGCGCCAGCGGGCGGTGGCGCGAGGCCACGTCGCCCTCGTGTAGCGGCGCCAGCGCGGTCGGCGAGTATTGCGACAGGTCGATATCGCACTGCTGCACCATCCACTGGATCATGCCGACGAGGCCCATGCGTTGGCCGTCTTCCGGGCTGAAGATTTTGGTGACGCCATAGGCGTGCAGTTCTTCGATTTCGTGCGGGACGATGACGCCGCCGCCGCCGCCGAACACCTTGATGTGCGCGCCGCCGCGCTGGCGCAGCAGGTCGATCATGTATTTGAAGTATTCAACGTGGCCGCCCTGGTAGCTGGAGATGGCGATGCCTTGCACGTCTTCCGCCAGCGCGGCGGTGACCACTTCGTCCACCGAGCGGTTGTGGCCGAGGTGGACCACTTCCACGCCGTTCGATTGCAGAATGCGGCGCATGATGTTGATCGAGGCGTCATGGCCGTCGAACAGCGACGCGGCCGTGACGAAGCGCACTTTGTTGGCAAGGCGCGGCTGGTCCGGCACGGCGGCGATTTTCGGAGCTGAGAGATCGTTCATTGGTGTCCCTGATAATTTTTTTGTCGATTTTTTGTCGATTTTTTGTCGATTATATGACGTTCACTTTAACGCGTCGTCCCCGCGAAAGCGGGGATCCATGCTGAGTGTGCGTTCTATAGGCTCCCGCTTTCGCAGGAGCGACGGTCAGGCGGCGCGCTGTTGCGAAAACTGCGCCAGCAGGCGAGCTTTTTCGGTACGGAAGGTGGCGACTGCGGCCTCCTTCACATGGCCGAAGCCGCGCACTTTCTCCGGCAGCGCCGCCAGCTCGACGGCCGTGGCGTGGTTGTCCGCGTTCAGCTGCGCGACCAGGGCGCTGACCATGTCGCGGTACTCGGCGATCAGGGCGCGCTCCATCTTGCGCTCCTCGGTGTAGCCGAAGATGTCGAAGGCGCCGCCGCGCAGGCCCTTGAACCTGGCCAGCAGCTTGAATGCGCTCCACATCCACGAACCGAATTCCGCTTTCACCAAGTGGCCCTTGGCGTCCTTCTTGGCGAACAGCGGCGGCGCCAGATTGAATTTGACGCTGAAGTTACCCTCGAACTGCTGCTGCAGCTGTTCGACGAAGCGGCCGTCGGTGTACAGGCGCGCGACTTCGTATTCATCCTTATAGGCCATCAGCTTGAAGTAGTACTTGGCGACAGCGGTGGACAGCTTGTTGCCCAGGCCAAGCGCGCTTTCCCTGGCGCGCACCTGCGACACCAGGTCCGTGTAGACGCCGGCGTAGGCGGCGTTCTGGTAGGCGGTCAGGAACTCGACGCGTTGATTGATGACGGTGTCCAGGCTTTGCGGCATCTGCACCACGATGGCTTGCGCCGGCGTGGCGGTGCGCTCCACGCGCTTGAGATCGACCGCTGCGCGGCGGCCCCACAGGAAGCTTTTCTTGTTGGACGCAACCGCCACGCCGTTCAGTTCAATCGCGCGCAGCAGCGATTCTTCTTTCAACGGAATGCGGCCGCGCTGCCATGCGTAACCGAGCATGAACAGGTTGGCGGCGATCGAGTCGCCCATCAGCGCGGTGGCCAGCTTGGTGGCGTCGATGAAGTCGGCCGCGCCGGCGCCCACCGATTCCTCGATCAATGCGCGCACGTCGGCGGTCGGGTATTCCCAGTCGGCGTTCTGCGCGAAGGTGCCGGGCGGCTGCTCGTGCAGGTTGACGATGGCCAGCGTGCGGCCGGCGCGCATCTTCGATACCGCATCGGCGGCGCCGGCGGTCAGCATGTCGCAGCCGAGGATCACGTCCGCTTCGCCGGTGGCGATGCGCTGCGCGCGCAGGTCCGCCGGGGTGCGGGCGATCTTCACGTGCGAAGTGACCGAGCCGTTTTTCTGCGACATGCCGGTCATGTCCAGCACCGAAGCGCCTTTGCCTTCCAGGTGCGCGGCCATGCCCATCAGCGCGCCGACGGTAATCACGCCGGTGCCGCCGATGCCGTTGATCAGGATGTTGTACGGCTGTTCGCACGACGGCAGCATCGGCGCCGGCAGTTCGGCCCAGCCGTCGTCACTTTGGGTGGCGCCGGCCTTGGATTTTTTCAGCGTGCCGCCTTCCACCGTCACGAAGCTCGGGCAGAAGCCTTTGGTACACGAGTAATCCTTGTTGCACGACGATTGGTCGATGGTGCGCTTGCGGCCGAATTCCGTTTCCTTCGGCAGGATGGAGACGCAGTTGGACTGAATGCCGCAGTCGCCGCAGCCTTCGCACACGGCTTCGTTGATGACCATGCGCTTGGCCGGATCGGGGAATTCATTTTTCTTGCGGCGGCGACGCTTTTCGGCGGCGCAGGTCTGGTCGTAGATCAGCACCGAGGCGCCGGGCAGTTCGCGCAGCTCGCGCTGGACGGCGTCCATGTCCTTGCGGTCGTGCAGCGAGACGATGGACGGCAGCGCGCTACGGTCGGTGTAGCGGCTCAGGTCTTCGGTCACCAGCGCGATACGTTTCACACCCTCTGCGGCCATTTGCTGCGCAATCATCGGCACCGAGGTCTGGCCGTCCACCGGCTGGCCGCCGGTCATGGCGACGGCGTCGTTGTACAGGATCTTGTAGGTGATGTTGACCTTGGCCGCCACCGCCGCGCGGATCGCCAGGTAACCGGAGTGGAAGTAGGTGCCGTCGCCCAGGTTCTGGAACACGTGCGGAACCTTGGAGAACGCGGCCTGGCCAATCCACGGCGCGCCTTCGCCGCCCATGTGGGTGGTCAGCTTGTTGTACTCCGGGTAGATCGAGGTGGCCATCACGTGGCAGCCGATGCCGGCCAGCGCGAAGGAACCATCCGGCACCTTGGTCGAGGTGTTGTGCGGGCATCCAGAGCAGTAGAAGGCCGGACGGAACGGCGTGCTGATGGCTTTCTTCAGCACCGCGTCCTTGGCGTCGAGGAAGCTCAGGCGGGCCTTGATCTGGTCCTGGATATGGGCGTCGCTGATGTAGCGGGCCACGCGGCCGGCGATCACGCGCGCCACCTGCGAGACCGAGAAGTCGGCCTTCGGCGGCAGCAGCCATTCGCCGCGCGGCGCCACCCACTCGCCCTTGTCGTCGAACTTGCCGATCACGCGCGGACGCACGTCGTCGCGCCAGTTGTACAGCTGTTCCTTCAGCTGGTATTCGACGAACTGGCGTTTTTCTTCCACCACCAGGATCTCGTCCAGGCCCTGCGCGAATTCGCGCACGCTGTCCGGTTCCAGCGGCCATGGCATGGCGACCTTGAACAGGCGCAGGCCGATCGTGGCGGCCATGGCTTCGTCGATACCCAGTTCTTCCAGCGCTTCCAGCACGTCCAGGTAGGATTTGCCGGAGGCGATGATGCCCAGTTTGGCGTCCGGCGAATCGATGGTGGTGTGATTGAGCTTGTTCTCGCGCGCATAGGCCAGCGCGGCGTAGATTTTATAGTCCTGCATCAGCGCTTCCTGATTGCGCGCTTGCTGGCCCAGCGGAATGCTGGACAGGCGTGCATTCAGGCCGCCTTCGGGCATGACGAAGTCCTTTGGAATTTTGGTTTCGACGCGGAAGGGGTCGGCGTCGATCGAGGCCGACGATTCCACCGTGTCGGCCAGCGCCTTGAAGGCCACCGCGCAACCGGAGAAGCGCGACATGGCCCAGCCGTGGACGCCCAGGTCCAGGTATTCCTGCACGTTGCAGGGGTACAGCACCGGCACCATGCAGGCCGCGAAGATGTGGTCCGACTGGTGCGGCAGGGTGGACGAGTAGGCGCCGTGGTCGTCGCCGGCCACCAGCAGCACGCCGCCATGCTTGGCGGTGCCGGCGTGGTTCATGTGCTTGAAGACGTCGCCGCAACGGTCGACGCCCGGGCCTTTGCCGTACCACATGGCGAACACGCCGTCGTACTTGCTGTCGCCGATCAGGTCGACCTGCTGCGAACCCCAGACGGCGGTGGCCGCCAGATCCTCGTTCACGCCCGGCACGAATTGCACGTGGTGGTTTTCCAGGTGCGGCTTGGCCTTCCACAGGTTTTCGTCGAGGCCGCCCAGCGGCGAGCCGCGGTAGCCGGAGATGAAGCCGGCGGTGTTCAGGCCGGCGGCCTCATCGCGCACGCGCTGCATCATCGGCAGGCGCACGAGGGCCTGGATGCCGGACAGGAAGATGCTGCCTTTGGTGGAAGTGTACTTGTCGTCGAGACTCACGGACGTGAGTGGGCTGGTGCCGTCTGGCATGGCTGTCTCCGTTTTTTTGTAATGGAATCGCGCTTGAACTGGGGGAACGCCGGGTGGGCGGGCCAGGCTCAAGCCATATCACCGCATGGTTAGCGGTTCTATGACCAGTATGGGTGCTGGTTGACGTATACGGAAATAGCGTTTGCCGATAGGGGTATAAGAAAAACTTATATCGGTGTCGCACCCGGCCAACTGCCGTCCGCGCACAAAGCGTCGCTGACTTGCCGCACCAGCCGGCTGATCGCCGCTGCTGCATTGGTCAGCGGGATGTTGCGTGAAGCACACAGCACCACCGTGCGCGAAATTGACGGGCCGTGGATGCGCTGGGCGCGCAGCGTGCCGCGCTGCAGTTCGTCCAGGACGGGGGCGGAGGGCAGGATGGTGGCGCCCATGTCCGCCAACAGGGCGGACTTGAGGATGGCGATGGAGTTGATCTCGATCACATTGCCGAGGTTGAGGCCGGCTTCGCGCGCCACGCTCTCGATGCGCGGCCGCACGCCGTGCTGCAGGCCGGGCAGGATCAGCGTGGTGGCCAGTGCCCGGGCCAGCGTAAGTGATTGCTCACCTTGGGCGTAAGCCGCATCGGCGCGACAGATAAAGTGCAGTTCTTCGTCCGCCAGCGCGGTGGTGGCAAACTGGCTGAGCTGGCCGTCGTCGAACAGTACCGCCAGATTGACGCGGCCGGACTTGAGCTGGTCGCTCAGGTTGCCGGTGAGTTCCTCGGTCAGCTGCAGGGTGATTTCCGGATAGCGGGCGCGGGTGGCCGTCAGCAGGGGCAGGGCCAAGGCGCCGGAGATGCTGTGCGGCAGCCCCAGGGTGACGCTGCCGCTGGGGCGTGCGGCCGACTGCGCCACGGCGGAACGCGCATCGACCACCTGCTTGAGGATGGCTTGCGCGTGCTCATAGAACACCTTGCCGGCGTCGGTGCTGAGTACGCCTTGGGCGCTACGGTGCAGCAGTTGCACGCCCAATTCCTCCTCCAGCTGGCGCAGCTGCTGGGTGAGGGCAGGCTGGGCCACGTGCAGGATCAGCGCCGCGCGCGATAGCGAGCCGTGGTCGACGATTGCCACAAAATATCGGAGTTGACGTAATTCCATATTCAAAACAAAGCTTGCGATGGTAAATTTAATCCCGGGAGGAAACTGTTTGTTATACTTATGCTAGCGCAGTTCAGTGCCTCCTTATTTGATGGGTGCCCGTATGTTAAAGAAAGTCGACTCATCCCAGCTGAAGGTAGGCATGTATATTCATGACCTCAGTTGCGACTGGATGACCCATCCCTTCGTTCGCAATCGTTTCCTGCTGACCAGCCACGACGAAATCCGCAAGATCATCAACGCCGGCATCCACGACGTGGTCATCGACAGCGCCAAGGGCCTGGACCTGCAGGATGCGCCCACGCTGGCGGAAGCGCAAGCGGCCACCGAGCGCGAAATCGTGGAGATGGTGGCCAAGGCGCCGGTCCAGCCGCGCGTTTCGCTGGGCGAGGAAATGCAGCGCGCAGTGCAGATCCGCCACCAGGCGTCGACGCTGGTGCGCACGGTCATGCAGGACGCGCGCCTCGGCAAGGCCATCGAACTCGACCATGTGCAGCCGGTGGTGCAAAACATCACCGAATCGATCTTGCGCAATCCGGGCGCGCTGGTGGGCCTGCTGCGCATCAAGAACAAGGACGATTACACCTTTTTGCACTCGGTTAGCGTGTGTACGCTGCTGGTGGCGTTCTGCCGCTCGCGCAATATGCCGGCCGATATCACCCATCAGGCCGGCCTCGGCGGGCTGCTGCACGATACCGGCAAGGCGCTGGTGCCGGATCATATCCTCAACAAACCGGGTCCGCTGACCGACGAAGAATTCGCCGTCATCAAAAAACATCCTGAAGATGGCTACAACATCCTGCTGCAATCGCCGGAGATCGGACCGATTCCGCTCGATATTACCTTGCATCACCACGAGCGGCGCGACGGCAGCGGCTATCCCGGCAAGCAGGCCAACGATGAAATAAGCGAATTGGCGCAGATGGCGGCGATTGTCGACGTGTACGACGCGATTACGGCCGATCGCTGCTATCACAAGGGCATGTCGGCGGCGGCGGCGCTGCGCAAGATCTATGAATGGAGCAAATTCCACTTCAACCCCCAGTACGCGCAGGAATTCATGCGTTGTGTGGGGATTTACCCGGTGGGCACCATGGTGATGCTGGAGTCGGGCCGCCTCGGTGTGGTGGTGGAGCCACACGAGACCAATCTGCTGGCGCCCAAGGTGAACGTGTTCTTCCATACTAAGAAGAATGTCTACATCAAGCCGGAAACGGTGGATTTGTCGCGTGCGGTGGGCTTTGGCGGCGGCGACAAGATCGTCGGCCACGAATCGCCATCCAAGTGGAATGTCGATCCGATGCGCTTCCTGACCGTTTCGGCCTAGAAAAATTCCGCCGTATCGTTGGATTCGATGGTCTGCAGCAGGCCGCCGTTGAGCAGCTCGTCATAGTGGCAGACCAGGTTGCGGCCGTGGCTCTTGGCATAGTACAGCGCCTGGTCGGCATGGCCCAGGATGATCACCGGCGCCTCCAGCGCGCTGATGCTGACAAAGCCCACACTCACCGTCACCTTGCCCACTTGCGGGAAATCATGCGCGGCCACGTTCATGCGGAAGCGTTCGATGATTTTCTTGGCGTTGTCCAAGGTGGCCGAACGCAGCAGCACCACGAATTCCTCGCCGCCGAAGCGGAACACCCGGTCTTGCGCGCGGAACGAGGACGTCAGCAGGTTGGCGATCAGGATCAGCACTTCGTCGCCGTACAGGTGGCCGAAGCGGTCGTTGACGTGCTTGAAGTGGTCGACGTCGACCACGGCCAGCCATTGCTTCTCTTCTTCGCTGTGATGGCGGCGCTCGGGCTCGCCCGGCAGCGTCAGGGCGTCCTGCTCGGTGCAGGAGGCCAGCATCTTGGATAGCTGGTCGTCGAAGGTCTTGCGGTTCAGCAGGCCGGTCAGCGAGTCGCGCTCGCTGTAGTCGAGCAGATTCTGGAAATTGCGGTAGACGCTGACAATCGCGCCGATCACATGGATGGTTTCCTTGGTGTACGGCGTCGGGTTGACGACTTCCAGACAGGTGTCGGCCTTGTCGCCCAGCCAGATCGGCAGCCACAGGGTGTGCTCGTCGGCCTCGTTGGCGAGGTCGGCGCTCGATTCGTGACGGGCGATGCAATGCGCCAGCGCCGGATAGGTCGCTATCGGATCGCCGGGATGGTGCTGATAAGAGGTGTCGACCATGCGCGCAGCTTCGCCGGCGTTGATCACGGCGCGTGGCCGAACGAAAATCTTTCCTCGGACGGTGGCCAGGGTCAACACACGGACCTGATCGGCGCGGGCAAGCTCCTGCACCGCCGAAATCACGGAGATGTCGAGCATCGTGTGATCGCGGTGACCGGTCATGTCCACCATGTGTTTCAGTAAGGAGTCCATTTGCCTTCCCAAAGAACAGCTAAGCAGGATAATAGCTTTTTGCAATCGAGGCAATTCTTGTGTGCGAAAAAAAACTCTTACACCGACAGAATGCGACCTTTTTCCGACAACCCGCTGGATCTGGCGCCAAAAGATTCCACACGGAAAACTTGTGCAGCGTCAACTCTCCAAAAACTGTGGTCCGTATAGTGAAGTCAATGGCGCGGCAAGCAGGCGTCAGAGGCCCTTTCTTTACCAACCCTTCAAGGAGCACGAGATGAACGCGATTATTACAGCTGCCAAGCAATTTGGGCGCGACGAAGACGGTATCACGGCAATTGAGTATGGCTTGATCGCCGCCACCATGGTGGCCGCCGTGGTGGCCGCCTTCGGTTTGCTGGGACCGGCATTGCGGGACGCTTTCGCCGCCATCGCCAGCAAGATCAACCCGGCAGCGCCAACGCCCTAGGCGACGGCAGGGCTTTCCGGCGACCTAGGCGCCGGAAAGCTCTTTTTCGGGAGATACCGTGATGTGGAACGCGATTGAACTCATGTTGATTTGCCTGGTGGCGCAGGCGGCGCTGACCGATCTGGCGCTGCGCAAGATCCCCAATGTGCTGATCCTGAGTGGCTTGATGCTGGCGCTGATCTTGCACCTGTTGAGCGGCCCACCGGGGGCGCCGTTGTCGCAGTGGCTGGCCGGCGCTTGCGCCGGCTTTTCTTTATTCCTGCCGCTGTATCTGCTGCGCGGCATGGCCGCAGGCGACGTCAAGCTGATGGCGATGGTCGGCGCGTTTGCCGGACCGTGGCAAGCGCTGGAGATCGCCGCGCTATCGACGTTGGTGGGCGGCGTGATGGCGCTGCTGATGCTGTCGTTCAGCGGCCGCTGGCGCGACGGCGTCCGCAATCTGTGCCGGATCGGCAAGCCGCTGTTGTTGCGTCTGCTGGGCATGCCGCTACTGCCGGTGCCGCTGTCGCGTACCGCCAGCGTGGGCGGCATTCCGTATGGCGTGGCGATCGCGCTCGGCACGCTTGGTGTTGTCGTTTGGAAGCATCATTGATCTGTGCTTGCTGCAAGTCAATGTCCCGTTGGAACGTCTGGCTAAACTTGATTCCACACCGAAATTATTTTCCTTGCGGAGATAACGATGCTAGCCCTTGAACCACCATCCCCCTACACGCAGCTGCTCGACGCCGAGCCGGAAGCGCTGCTGCCGCCGCAACCGAAATCGGTACGCGATACCGGCCTGCAGCAACAGCTCATCGTCGAACTGATCGCCAAGGCACTGTACCTCAACGGCCGCAGCCACCTGCCGGTACTGACTACCCGGCTGCACCTATCGATCAACGTGCTGCGCGAGGTGCTCGATTTTATGGTGGCCGAACATGTGGCCGAAGTGGCGTGGCGCGGCGAATCCGACATCGACGTGCAGTACCAGTTGACCGGCGCCGGCAAGCAGCGCGCCGCCAGCTGGCTGGAACGCTGCCCGTACACCGGTCCCGCGCCGGTGCGGCTGGAAGCGTGGCGGGCCATGGTGGAACGCCAGGCCGCGCCGGCGACGCTGCCGAGCGCCGATGAACTGGCGGTGGAATTTACCGACGACTTCCTGGCGGCGCCGGTGCAGCGCATGCTCGGCGCTGCCATGCACGCCGGCCGCAGCATGCTGCTGTACGGTCCCTCGGGCAGCGGCAAGTCGGCGCTGGCACGCCGGCTTGGAACGCTGTTGACAGGGCTGGTGGCGGTGCCGCATGCGGTGGTGGTGGGGCAGGATATCGTGCAGGTGTACGACCCCGCGCTGCACCGCGCACCCATGCCGCGCCAGGTGCGCCAGGTGCCCGAGCGGCGCAGCAACGATCCGCGCTGGGTGCTGTGCCAGCGACCGGTGGTGGTGCTCGACGCCTCCCTCGATGCGGACATGCTGGACCTGCAGCCGGATGCGGCCAACGGCTGCTATCGCGCGCCGCCGCAGCTGAAGGCCAACAACGGCCTGCTGATCGTCGACGATCTCGGGCGCCAGCGCATGTCCGCCGCCGAGCTGCTGAACCGCTTTGCCCAGGCGCAGGAGCTCGAGCACAGCGACTTGTCGCTGACCGGCGGCTATCACTTCCAGGCGCCTTGCCGCATGCGGCTGGTGTTCGTCAGCAGCCTGCCGCCATCGTCGCTGCTCGATGACGCCGCGCTGCGCCGCGTCGGTTACAAGATTCCGGTGGGCGCACTGAACGCCGCCAACTACCGCACCCTGGTGCGCCAGCAGTGCCTGAGCACCGGCGTGGCATATGACGAGGCGGCGTTGCGCTACCTGCTCGATGAACTGCACGCCGGCGCGGGCCTGCCGCTGCTGGCTTGCTATCCGCGCGAGATCGTTGCTCGCGTGGCCGATTTCGCCGGCTTCATGGGCGAGCCGGCGCGCATGTCGGTGGCGGCGCTGGATCAGGCCTGGAGCAGCATGTTCGCCGGCGCTGACGTTGAGCAGCGATTAGCATGAAGAACCGTCGTGCTCTGTCGATGATGGCATTGGCCGTCGTGTTCGGACTGGCGGCGGTGGCGCTGGCTTCGCGCTGGCTGCTGCGGCAGACGCCCGCTTCGTCGAACAAGATCGTGGTGGCGGCGACCGACGTCAACCTCGGTCAGCGTCTGACGACGGAGATGCTCAAGCAGATCGACTGGCCGGCCGAGAGCCTGCCGCGCGGCGCGCTGCGCGACGGCAGCAAGCTGGTCGGCCGCGTGCTGAAAACCAGCGTGCTGCGCGACGAGCCGCTGAGCGAAGCCAAGCTGGCGCCGGCCGGCACGCTGGGAGGACTGTCGGCACTGATCGCCGAGGGCAAGCGCGCCATCACCGTGCGCGTCAACGATGTGGTGGGCGTGGCCGGCTTTGCGCTGCCGGGGAATTTTGTCGACATCATCGTCAATACGCAATCCAACGACCGGGCGATTTCCAAGATTGTGCTGGAGCGGATCCTGGTGCTGGCCGTGGCGCAGGAAGTGGGGCGCGATGAGACCAAGCCGCGCGTGGTGAATGCGGTGACGCTGGAGGTGACGCCGGAGCAGGCCGAGAACCTGGACCTGGCGCGCAGCGTGGGCACCTTGTCGCTGGTGCTGCGTAATCAGGTCGATCCTCGGCCTGGCATCACCGACGGCGCCACCAAAGGGACGCTGCTCGGCGCGCACGAGGCTGCGGCTACGCCGGCCGTGCCGGCGGCCGAGCCGACGCCTGCGCCGCCGCGAGTGCGCGCGCAGCTTGCCGCCGCCGCGCCGCCTGCGCGGTCCTGCATCGGCGTGATAGCGGGCGCGCGTCGCACACAAGAATGCCTGTGAGCGCGCCATGGATCCCCGCCACCAAACCAAGGCGCTGCTCGCAGCGTTGACGCTGACGCCGACCCTGGCGTTGAGCGCTGCGCCGACGGTGCTGCCAACGCCACTGGTTGCAGGCGACAGCGCTGGCCTGCGCTGCAGCGGCCAGGCGGCGCAGCCGGGCAGCTTGCAGCTGCAGCTCGGGAAGTCCACCTTGGTGCGGATGCCGGAAGCGCTGCAGGCGCGCAGCGTCGGCAATCCGGCCGTGTTGCAGGCCATGCTGGTGGCGCCCGATACCCTGTACGTGGTGGGCGTGGACATCGGCAGCAGCAATATGATCTTGCAGGGCCGCAGCGGCTTGTGCAACGTGGTGGAGGTGGTGGTCGGCATCGACCCGAGTGCGCTGCAACAGGCGTTGGCCGCCTTGATGCCCGAACAGAAGCACATCCACGTGAGCGCAGCTGGCGACACGCTGGTCATCAGCGGCACCGTCGATGACGCGCCCACCGCCGCACGCGTGCTGGAACTTGCCGGCGCGTTCGTGCGCCGCGCCGCGCAACCGCTCGATAGCGGCGGCAAGGGCGCGGCTGCCGCTACGGGCGGCGCATCGGCGGCGCAGACCACACAATCCGCATCATCCACGCAGGCCAGCGCACGCATCGTCAACTTCCTCAACATCGGCGCACCGCAGCAGGTGATGCTGGAGGTGAAAATCGCCGAGGTCTCCAAATCCTTGCTGGACAAGCTGGAGGCGGGCGTCACCTTCAACTTCGGCGGCGGCAGCTGGGCCAGCACGCTGTCGTCCAACTTCGTCAGCGGCAGCTTGAAAAGCCTGCTCAGCATCGGCAACCGCGCCAGCATCGCCGCCAGCAAGCAGGATGGCCTGGTGCGCGTGCTGGCCGAGCCGACAGTGATGGCGATCAGCGGCCAGGAAGGCAGCTTCCTCGCGGGCGGGCGCATCTTCGTGCCGGTCGCGCAGGACAACAACAAGGTCACGCTGGAGGAGAAGGAATTCGGCGTCGGCCTGCGCTTCACGCCGACCGTGCTGGCCGGTGGCCGCATCAACCTGCGCGTGGCACCGGAAGTATCGGAAATCTCGCGCGAAGGCATCGGGATTTCGGCGGCCGGCATGTCCGGCGCCTCGGTGCTGCCGCTGATTACCACGCGCCGCGCCTCCACCACGGTGGAACTGTACGACGGTCAAAGCTTCGCCATCGGCGGCCTGATTAAAAACAACCACAGCTCCAGCATCAACGGCCTGCCCATCCTGGGCGAACTGCCGGTGCTGGGCGCGCTGTTCCGCAGCACAGACTTTCAGCAGGACCGCACCGAGCTGCTGTTTGTCGTCACTCCCCACCTGGTGCAACCGCTACCGGCCAACTACAAACTGCCGACCGACAGCGTTACCACGCCCAGCCGCGCCAGATTATTCCTCGGCGGCCGCATGGAAGGTGAGCCGGCGGACGGTGCGGAACGAAAATAGACTGGAAAATATCATGCGAAATATTTTGCTCCTGCTGGCGGCAGGCACGCTGACCGCCTGCGCTCCCGTCCTGGTCCAGACCACGCCCCAGTGGGACGCCCGCTTTGGCGTCGACACGCGCATGGTGCTGGCGCAGCAGATCATGCATCCCGAGGCTGCGCGCAACACCAATCCGGTATCCGGCATGGACGGCCGCAGCGCGCGCTCCGCCTACGAGCGCTATCAAAAAGCCGGCGGCGAACCGCAGCAGTCGTCGTTGATGGGAGGCGCAAAATGAAAGCGCTCATGATCAGCAAGGACAGCCTGCTGCACGCCGAACTCGCCGCGCAAGGATCTGCGCGCATGCCGGCGGTGCAGCTGGTGGCGTCGCGCAACGGCCTGCGTGACGCGGTCGAACGCCAGCTGCCGGAAAGCCCGGAGCTGGTGATACTGGATGCCAGCGACATCGCCGACGACGAGGGCGAAATGGTGGACCGCCTATGCAAGCAGTATCCGGGCGCTTCCTTCATGCTGCTGACGCGCGATCCGCAGCAGGACCTGCTGATCCGCGCCATGCGCGCCGGCATGCGCGAGGTGCTGCAGCTGCCGTTGGTGCACCGCGCCTTCCACGAGGCCATGGACCGCATCGAGGTGGCGGCCGGACTGAGTCCCGTCCGCGAAGGCAAGGTGCTGGCCTTCATCTCTTGCAAGGGCGGCAGCGGCGCCACCTTTCTGTCGACCAATTTCGGCTATGCGCTGGCGGCGCTGGCCGACCGCAAGGTGCTGCTGATCGACTTGCACGGCCAGTTCGGCGATGCCACGCTGTACGTCTCCGACCAGAAGCCGGCGATGACGCTGTCCGACATCTGCGCGCAGATCAGTCGCATGGACGGCGCCTTCCTCGATTCCTGCCTGGTGCACGTGGCCTCCAACTTCGGCGTGCTGGCGGCCGCCGATGATCCCAACCGCACCGTCGACATGAAGCCGGAGCATATGGACCTGATCCTGCGCATCGCGCGCCAGCATTACGACTTCGTGGTGTTGGACGTAGGCCGCCAGATCGACGCCATCTCGCTGCGCGCGCTGGACCAGGCGGACACCATCTACCCGGTGCTGCAACTGGCCTTGCCGGATATCCGCGACGGCCGTCGCCTGCTCGATATCTTCCGCTCGCTGGGCTATCCCAGCGAGCGCACGCGCCTGATCGTCAATCGCTACGAGAAGGGCGGCAAGCTGCGTCTGATGGACCTGGAACAGGCGCTGGGTGCGGACGTGGTGCACACGGTGCCCAACGATTATCTGTCGGCCACCGACTCGGTCAACCAAGGCATCCCCCTGCTGCAGCTGTCGCGCAGCAGCGCGGTGGCGCGCAGCCTGGCGGAGTTGGTGGAACTGGTGGCGGCCCGGCGCGTCCCGGAGAGCAAGGGACTGTTCGACCGTATCTTCGGCCGCAACGATGGAGGATAAAAATGAGCCTGCGCGAACGCCTGTCACTTGCCGATGATGGCCGCCACGGCGCCAATGGTCCACCGGGACTGGCGGCGGCGGCCTATCAGGAACTGAAAAAGAGCATGCACCAGACCATCCTGGACCGCATCGACCTTGAGCGCCTGAAGCGCCTGACGCCTGAGCAGTTCAAGCATGAGCTGGCGCTGCTGGTCCAGCGCATCATCGAGGAGGAGCGCATTGTGCTGAACCAGCACGAGCGCCACAACCTGGTACTCGACATCCAGCACGAGATGCTGGGCTTCGGCCCGCTGGAGCCGCTGCTGGCCGATCCCGGCGTGTCCGATATCCTGGTCAACACCGCCGCCAAGGTGTACGTGGAGCGCGCCGGCAAGCTGGAACTGACCGCCATCACCTTCAACGACAACGCGCACCTGATGAAGATCATCGAGAAGATCGTCTCGCGCGTGGGCCGGCGGGTGGATGAATCGAGCCCGATGGTCGATGCGCGCCTGCCCGACGGCTCGCGCGTGAACGCCATCATTCCGCCGCTGGCGATCGATGGCCCCATCCTGTCGATACGGCGCTTCTCGGTCAACCCGCTCAGCATCGACAACCTGCTGGACTACCGCAGCCTGACGCCACCCATGGTGCAGGTGCTACAGGCACTGGGGCAAGCCAAGATCAACATCCTGATCTCCGGCGGCACCGGTTCAGGCAAGACCACCATGTTGAACGTGCTGTCCGGCTTCATCCCCGCGCATGAGCGCATCGTCACCATCGAGGATGCCGCCGAGCTGGCGCTGCGCCAGCCGCACGTGGTGCGGCTGGAAACGCGGCCGCCCAACATCGAGGGCAAGGGCGAGGTGAATCAGCGCTCGCTGGTGCGCAACGCGCTGCGCATGCGGCCCGACCGCATCATCCTCGGCGAGGTGCGCGGGCCGGAGGCGCTGGACATGCTGCAGGCGATGAACACCGGCCACGAAGGCTCGCTGGCCACCATCCACTCCAACACGCCGCGCGATGCCCTGTCGCGGCTGGAGAACATGGTCGGCATGGCCGGCGTGAACCTGACGCCGCGCGCCACGCGCCAGCAGATATGCTCCGCCGTGACGGTGGTGATGCAGGTGTCGCGCCTGACCGACGGCACGCGCAAGCTGGTCAGCCTGCAGGAAGTCACCGGCATGGAAGGCGAAGTGATCGCCATGCACGAGATATTCCGCTTCGAGCAAAAGGGCGTGGACGCGCAGGGCGCGGTACAGGGGCGCTTTTACGCTACCGGCGTGCGGCCGCGCTTCGCCGATCGTTTGCGCATGTTCGGCGTGGCCGTGCCGGATTCGGTGTTCGATCCGGACAAGATCTACGAGTAGCCGCCATGGACGCGATCTTCTCCGCCTTTGCCGTGCTGCTGTTCGCCGCCGTGATCCTGATGGTGGAAGGCGCCTGGCTGTGGTGGTCCGGCGCGCACGGCGGCGCGGCGCGGCGCATCGCCAAGCGATTGCGCCTGATGGCCGCCAATGGCAACGGTGCCGGCGAACGTGTCGACATCCTCAAGCGTCGCACCTACAGCCGCTCGCCGTTGCTGGAGAAACAGCTGCGCCGTTTTGGCCGGCTGGCGTTGCTGGACCGCTTGCTGTTGCAGGCCGGCGTGCGCTGGTCGGTGGCCCAGTTCATCGGCGGCTCGCTGGCGATGCTGGTGTGCGGGCTGGTGCTGCCGCAGATGCTGCACATACCCTTCCTTGCCGGCGTAGCGGCAGCGGTGCTGGCCACCGGCGCGCCTTGGTTGCTGCTGCTGCGCGTGCGCGGCGCCCGCCTGCGCAAGCTGGAGGAGCAGTTGCCCGAAGCGGCGGACTTCCTGGGCCGCGCCCTGCGTGCCGGCCACTCCTTCGCCAATGTGATGCAGATGGTGGGCGAGGAAATGCCGGAACCCATCGCGGGCGAATTCAAATTCTCCTACGAGGAGATCAACTACGGCGTGCCGATGAACGAAGCCCTGCACAACCTGGCGTTGCGGGTGCCGCTGACGGATTTGCGCTATCTGGTGATCGCGGTGCTGATCCAGCGCGAATCCGGCGGCAACCTGGCCGAGGTGTTCGGCAACATTAGCCGCCTGATACGCGCACGTCTCAAGCTGTTGGCGCAGGTGCGGGTGATGTCGGCCGAGGGCAGGATGTCGGCCTGGATACTGGGATTGCTGCCGCTGTGTGTGATGCTGCTGATGACGGTGGCGAATCCCGGCTATGTGCGCGTGCTGTGGACCGATCCCCTCGGGATAAGTCTGATGTGGTACGCATTGGCTGTTGCGGCGTTTGGCGTGCTGTGGATGCGCAAGCTGATACGCATCCGCGTGTGAAAGGAGGGCGGTATGAATGGATCGCAGGTGCTGTTCCTGGCGGTGGTGTTTCTGGTGGCCGCCGGCGTGGCGGTGGCGGCGCTGCTGGTGTTTTCGCCGGTGGCGCTGCGCGAACGCCTGAACGAGGTGGTGGTCGAGCCGGCCGAGGAGGTAGCCGATCCGGTGGGCACGGGCTGGGTCGAGAAGGTGGCGCAGGCGGCGCAACCTTTCTCGCGCCTGTCGCTGCCGGAAGAAGGGTGGGAGCGTTCGCCGCTGCGCACGCGCTTCATGAACGCCGGCTGGCGCAGCGCCTCGGCGCCGTCGATTTACTTCGCCGCCAAGACTCTGCTGGCGCTTGGCCTGCCTGCCATCGTCGCGCTGTGCGGCGCCTTCGCCGGGGCCGCGCCGCAGAAAAGCTTCTTGTATTTGTTGTTGCTGGTGGCCGGCATCGGCTACTACCTGCCCAACGCGGTACTGTCGCACAAGGCCGCTGTGCGCTGCCGCGACATCTTCGAAAACTTCCCGGACGCGCTGGATCTGCTGACGGTGTGCGTGGAGGCGGGCCTGAGCCTTGAGCGTGCGCTGACCAAGGTGGCGGGAGAGATCCACATCAAGAGCATGGCGCTGGCGCAGGAACTGCAACTGGCGCTGATGGAAATGCGCGCCGGCTTTACCAAGGAGCGCGCCTTGCGCAACCTGGCCTTGCGCAGTGGCGTGGAAGACGTCGATACGCTGGTGGCGATGTTGATCCAGTCGGAGCGCTTCGGCACCAGCATGGGCGACTCGCTGCGCATCCATTCCGACAATTTGCGCGGCAAGCGCAGCGTGCTGGCCGAGGAGGCCGCCGCCAAGATCGCGCTGAAGTTGTTGTTTCCGCTGATCTTCTGCATCTTCCCGACCTTGATGCTGGTGCTGATCGGCCCCGCCGGCATCCAGGTCTACCGCATGATGCAGCTCACCCACTAGGAGACCACGATGAAGAAAACGCTGCTCGCCACCTGCCTGCTGCTGACCGCATGCAGCGGCGTGAAGATGGAGCAACCAGCCGAAGACCTCATTACGCCGCTGGAGCAGGCCTGCCTGCGCGATCCGCTGGAGCCGGCACGCTGGGAGAGCCTGGCGGCGGCGCTGGCGGTGGCCGGGGAGCGCGAGCGCGCGGCGGCCATGTATTTGCAGGCGGCGTCGCTGCGCAAGCACGACGTGCGGCAGGATCACGCCACGCTCAAACAAGCGCTCGTCGAGGAAATGCCGCGCACGCAGGTGCGGCGTATCAGCGCTGCGCTGGTGGAGGTGCTGCGGATTCCGGCACTGGCCGCAGCGTCGGCACGTGATGAGGAAGATGCTGCAGTGGTGCCGCTGACGGTGGTGCGGCTGGAGATCAGCAACGGCAACGGCGTCGCCGGCGCTGCCGCGCGGCTGGCGCGCGCGCTGGAGGTGGACGGCCTGAAGACGGTGCGCCTGTCGAATGTGCGGCCGTTCGTGGTGCCGCAAAGCCGCATCGAATACAGCGGCGAGCAGAAAGACATGGCGCAGACACTGGGCCGGCGCTTGAACCTGCCGCTGCAACCGCTCCCCGGTAAGCGCGCTTCGGCCGACATGCGCATCGTGCTTGGTCACGATGCACGCTACCTGAAATAAAAAAACCGTCCGAAAGGAGATCTTCCTTTTGGACGGTAAAAACACACCCATGTGTTTACTGTAGCCCGGCCACGCAGGCCGGCGCATTCCTTACTGCCAGTTGATGCTGCCCATGCCGCGTGAACTGGCGTTACGATTGGTCGGGTTGCCGTAGACCTTGGCCGAACCCATGCCCGTGAGTTTCAGGTTGGCGCTGGTCTTGGCGTAGACCGCCGCGCTGCCCAAGCCGCTCATGTTGACGTCGATCGTGTCGGCGCGCAGCTGCTGCGCATCCAGACTGCCGACGCCACCAAGGCGGGCGTTTAACTGTTTGGTCTGGCCTATCATCTCGATGCGGCCAGCACCATTCAGGTTCAGTTCGACGTTGTCGCTGTTGCCGCCGTTGACGGTGATGCCGCCCACGCCGCCGAGACGCACGTCGATGTTGCGATACTGCGAGTCGACCTTGACGGAACCTGCACCGTCCAAAGCCAGGCGCAGATTGTCGCCTTTAAATCCGCTTACTTCCGTGGCGCCCACGCCGCCCGAAGTCAGTTGGCGCAGGTTTGGCAGCGTCAGTTCGGCGCGCAGTTCGCGCTTGTTACCGAAGTGGATGCCGTTCATTTTCTCGGTGCCGATGTGCAGCGTTTCGCCGTTTTGTTCGACCACCACTTTCTTGACCGCGTCGGCTTCGCCGTAGATGGTCAGCGAGGCCGTTGCGCCTTGCTTGAGCTTCAGGCTGATGACGCCATCGAGTTCGATCTTCACGGCGCGCGCATCGACGCTGCGGTTTTCGCTGATCGTATCGGCGGCCAGCGCGGCGTGTGCGCCGCTGCCCAGTACCGCCGCCAGCATCGCAGCCTTCATCAATTTTTTCATCATGCGCTCCGTTTGTTTCGAGTGAATTACAGGGCTGCTTTTTCAGCGGCGGTCAGGCGTTTCGCGGTGACCGTTACGGTCGGCATCACGGTTGCTTCGGCTTTCACTGCGATCACCGGGGTGATGGCTGCTGCTGGTTGGTTGACGGCTGCGGTGGCGAAGGTGGTAGCGCTGGCGACGACGATGGCGGCGACGAAGATGGCTTCCATGTTTTTTGCGATGTTCATTTTGAGCTCCTTGTGGGTGGTTAGTTCGTTGCGTTGAGTGAACTATAGACAAGGGCTAGCCGTCCATCCACCGGGATGTGACGAACTGCAAAAAACGGGGGATAGACTGCGAATTAAGGGTGGGAAGCCGTGCCGCACAGCAGCTGCTGGTTGCTGGCGTAGACCTGCGCCAGCCAGGCGGAGACGGTTTTAAAGCGGGCGATTGAGCCGGCGTCGCGGTGGCTGAGCAGCCAGATGTCGCGTTGCACCTCGACGCGGTCGCCGATGCGCTGCAAGCCTTCCTGCTCGCCCATGATGCAGGGCAGGAGCGCCATGCCGACACCGGCGCGGCAGGCGCGCACCATGGTGCTGAGACTGTTCACCTTGAGCACGCGCTGCGGTTGCGGCGCCATCGCCGCCAGCCACTGCATCTCGCCGGTGCCGGCCAGCGAGTCGTCGTAGGCGATCCACGGCTGCGTGCCCCAGCAGGCGCGTGGCGTGTCGGCGAAGCAGGCGTGGCCGTAGACGGCAAAGCCCATATCGCCCAGTTTGCGCATCACCAGCGCCGCATCCTCGCCCGGCTTGCCCAAACGTAGCGCGAAGTCGGCCTCGCGGCGGGTGAAGGAGAGGTTCTGGTTTTCCGCCTGCAGCGTCAGCTGCAGCTGCGGGTGCTGGGCCAGCAGGGCCGGCACGTGCTCCAGCAGCCAGTAGTCGAACAGGAAATCGATGGAGGTGATGTTGACCGGGCCGGCCGTGGCGCCGGCTTCCTGCGACGAGGCCTGCAACATGCTCTGCACATTGCCGTAGACGGCGTCGCCGTGCGCGACGAAGACCTGGCCGGCGTCGGTCAGCTTGTAACCATTGTTGTCGCGGATAAACAAGCGCAGCTGGAGCGCCTTCTCGGCGGCGGCGATGCGGCGGCTGATGGTGGAGGCGTCCACGCCCAACTGGCGGCCGGTGGCGCTCATGCTGCCGCTACGGGCCAGCGCCAGGATCAGCGGGATGTCGTTCCAGTCGAAGTCGTTGCCTGTGGCCATGGTTGAGTGTGGGGCTGCGTTTTTGCAAAGTGGTCTTGCAGTGTTGTCTGTTCCGCAAAGGTTGTGCGAGGTCTAAGATTCATTCCATCGCAGCTGCAGAACAAAATGACTGTAGCACAACACTGGTTATCCATACATCGACTAAAAGGAAGAAGATCATGAACGCTAACACTGCCAACAACGCTAACCACACCGTCAACCTGTCCCGCCGTGGCGCGCTGTTCAATTCCGTCGGCGCTGCTGCTGCCGCCGTGGCCCTGCCGCTGGCCGCCCTGGGCACTTCCGCCGAAGCGCAGGCCGCCGTTGCCAAAACCGGCCCGGTCAGCAAAACCGCCAGCACCATCACCACCCGCGACGGCGTCGAGATCTACTACAAGGATTGGGGCCCACGCGGCGGCCAGCCGGTCATCCTGAGCCACGGCTGGCCGCTGAATGCGGACAGCTGGGAATCGGCAGCGTTCTTCCTGGCTGACAATGGCTTCCGCGTCATCACCCATGACCGTCGCGGCCACGGCCGTTCGAGCCAGCCATGGGAAGGCAACGACATGGATCACTATGCCGACGACCTGGCGCAGCTGATCGAGGCGCTGGACCTGAAAAACATCATCCTGGCCGGCTTCTCGACCGGCGGTGGCGAAGTGGCGCGCTATGTGGGTCGTCACGGCACCAAGCGCATCGCCAAGCTGGGCCTGATCTCGGCGGTGCCGCCGCTGATGCTGAAGACCGCCGACAATCCGGACGGCCTGCCGCTGGAAGTGTTCGACGGCATCCGCAAGGGCCAGCTCGCCGATCGCGGCCAGCTGTATCTTGATATCGCCTCCGGCCCGTTCTATAACTACAACCGTCCCGGCGCCAAGCCTTCGCAAGGCATCATCCAGGCCTGGTATGCGCAGGGCATGCAGGGCGGCTTCAAGAACACTTATGACTCGATCAAGGCGTTCTCGGAAACCGACTTCCGCGACGACCTGAAGAAATTCGACAAGCCGACCCTGATCATCCACGGCGACGATGACCAGATCGTGCCGATCAAGGCCGCCGGCATCGCCTCGGCCAAGATCGTGAAGGGTGCGAAGCTGCTCGTCTACCCAGGCGCGCCACATGGTTTGACCGATACGCACAAGGACAAGTTCAACGCCGACTTCCTGGCGTTCGCCAAGTCCTGACTTCAAGCTGAGCCACCTGCCACGCAGGCGGCGGCAGCTGAAGGCGGAAAGCGGCCTGCGTCGGGCCGCCCGTTGGGGGAGGACAGGAAGCGTCACCTGAGCGACAACTTCAACGTCTATGCGCGCGACGACCCGGAATGGCAACGCCTGATGTTGCGTTATCAATAAGCCGCGTTATACTCGGTTTATTGATGAGATAGACGATGAAATACTGGGTCAGCCTTTTCTTACTTGTGAGCGCGGTAGCGCAGGCCGCCGGGCCGTGCACGCCGGTGCGCGTTGGCTATTCCGATCGGGAGCGCCTGCCGTACTACGTCGGCAACGGCGCCGTGGTGCCATCGCGGCCGGGCGTGCTGGTCGAGCTGTTCCGGGACGCCGTCCAAAGCGGCGGCTGCCCAGCGGTGTTCGTGCGCCTGCCGGCGGCGCGGGTGAGAATGGCGCTGGCCAGCGGGGCGATCGACATCGCGCCGACCTACACGCCGGGCGACGCCCACGCGGACTACGTGGTGGCCATGGCCGGCGGCGAGCTCGACACGCGACGTGCCTTGCGCAGCATGTCTATCGTCTTCGTGCGCGTGGAGGACCGGCTGTCGCCCGCCACCGATCCCTTGCAGTATTTCAAGACCCATGTATTGGCCGCCAACCAGGGCACCATGCTGGCGTCCCAGCTCAAGGCCGACGGCTTGCAGGTGGATGACGGCAGCGTCAGCTCCGAAAGTAACTTCGACAAGCTGCGCCTGCAGCGCGTCGACGGCTTTACCGTGGCCGTGATGACGGCCTCGGCGCTGGACCCCTACCTTGCCGCGCAGCACGGCAAGGCCCTGACCCGGCTCGACAAGCCGCTCGGCGTGTCCTATGTCTGGCTGGGCGCCAACCGCGCCTTCTACCAGCGCAACCGCGAGCAGGTCGAAGCCATCTGGAACTGGCTGGGCGCGCACGGCGCCCAAGCCATCGAATCGCTGACCCGGAAGTACAACGCGGCGCCTTAGCCGAGGCGCGCGTGCAGGAACTCCGCAGTGCGCTGCCAGGCGAGCTTGGCGGCGGCGGCGTCGTAGCGCGGCGTGGTGTCGTTGTTGAAGCCGTGCTCGACGCCGGGATAGACGTGGTACTGGTACTGCACGCCGGCTTGCTTCAACGCTTTTTCGTAGGCTGGCCAGCCGGCTCGGATGCGCTCGTCTTTTTCAGCATCGTGGATCAGCAGATGGGCCTTGATGCGTGGTATGTCCTCGGCCTTGGGCTGGGCGCCGTAGAAGGGCACGGCCGCCAGCAGATCCGGCAGCTGCGTCGCCAGGTAATTGGAGATGCCGCCGCCGTAGCAGAAACCGACCACGCCCAGCTTGCCGTTGCCGTCCGGCTGCTGTTGCAGCCAACGCGCTGCGGCGACGAAATCGGCGCGGCACTTGGCCTGGTCCAGCTTGCCGAACAGGGCGCGCGCCTGGTCCTCGTCGCCGGGGTAGCCGCCCAGCGTATGCAAGGCGTCGGGCGCGAAGGCGATAAAGCCATCCAGGGCCAGGCGGCGGGCGACATCTTCGATATGGGGATTCAGGCCGCGATTCTCGTGCACCACCAGTACCAGCGGCAGCTTGCCCTTGGCGTCCCTGGGCGAAACCAGATAGCCGCGCACGGTGCCATTGCCTTCCGGCGAGGGGAGCTCGACAAAGCGGGCCTTGAGGCGCTTGTCCTCGGGCGGAACCAGCGGCGCGGCAAAGCTCGGGCTCAGGGCGGTGAGCAGGCTGGCGGCAGTGACGCCACCGACCGCATAGCGCGTGGCCGAGGACAAAAAATCGCGCCGGCTGATGCGGCCGTGGACGTACTGATCGAACAGCTTGAGAACTTCCGGATCGAAATCGGCGGCGGTCTTGCGGTTCATGTCGGGGCTCCGTGGCGAAAGGTGGAGCCTCAGTGTAGCCCAAGGATCGTGCGCAGGCGTAACGGACGTCGGCCCTGGCGGCATCTGGCCTATCATGCGGACAACGACAGGTGTGTGCACATATGACCAATTCCGACCGACGACAGTTCCCCAGCACGGCGATCGCCGTGGACAACGCTCTCTGGCTTGCGAAGCAGGAGGGCACCAGCCCCGCCATGGACTACATGAAGGAAAAAGGCATACCGCAAGCAGTTACGCTGCGTGTGCTCGGTAGTCCAGAATTCCGGCGTCAGCACCGGGATCGCCGGAAGGACAAGCGGGAATAAATCGCACTTAGTTCGACCGGCACATGCTGATCGCCCTTGCCGAGGGCGTGTCCGTGTGCCGGCGCGACTTGCCGGACAACACGCGCAGGATAACGTCCTTCGGCACGTGCTGGGCCTCCAGGAATGCCCAGGCGATGGCCACCCCGCTCAGTTCATCCATAACGATGGCCTGCTCAACAGCGTCCGCAAACAGGTAATTTGCTCTCGACTTCATGATCCCACTCCATGAGCCGCGCTGCGCACAGCACGGCGAAATCAGATGCTCACGGAGTTGGGTGAGAGTTCAGATCATCCAGAACAGCGCGTGGTTGGGGCGCCGGATGTTACTTTCATGGACGAGTATAGCAATCTTGTAGTTTTCAGCCATTTATCCTGTTGATGGGTGCGCGGTTCTCCATAGAAAACGTCACGCTCCCCCTCGCGTTAAACGATCTCTGCTTCGAATTTGAATTTTTGTGCGGTGAGACGGACTTTTTCGCGGTCTTGCTCCGGCGTGATCGTCACGATGCCGAGCTTGGCCAGTGGATTGATATCGCATCGAACCGCGTCCTGTCTGCGACCTAGCCGCTGGGCCAACGACGCAATGAATCCGGTTGCTCTTCAATGGCACGGAACAGGGCGAGGTTGTCGTTGCGCAGCAACTCAAGCAGTAGTGAGTGACTTCGCCGTGCGCATTGATCCAGACTTCGTGCCGCAGTAGTCAGTTGCCGCGCTTTTTCGGCATAGGTAATACCTTATCGATGATTTTTCTGTCGGCCATACGTCAGCCTACCGAAAGCTCGCCATCTGTATCTTGTGCAATATCGGAGCGTGGGGCTTCCGAGCAAGCGCATCTCTGGTCACGGAAAACAAAAAGCCCAGCCGATGAGGGCTGGGCTTTTCAATTTGGTGCCGACTGCCGGTTTCGAACTGGCCACCTGATGATTACAAATTCCTTTGCTGCAACAACATTAGGTGACATTGCGTAACAGAATCAATAGCTTACGCACAAGTCGCTAACTCTGCACACACACTGTCTAACAACAGCGTTGACAATCGGTTGACTGCTAAGGCTAGGTATTTTCATCAATCCATTTTTGACCAAAGTAGCCGGCCACAAGAAGCCCAATCGCACCTAGAACCTGAATCCAGTAGTTGCCGTACCAAGCTGGCTCTGCGCTAGAGTAGTAGCTGATATCTAACGAATGCACGGACCAGTAGTCAAGCGCTGGTGCAAACGCGATTAGAAGTCCCAAGGGTAAAAACGCTAGTGAGCGCAAGAAGAGGCGCTGCCAAATTGCCAATCCGGCAACTATGACCACACCAGCCAGGCGCAGCAGGACCGATCCAGCCGTATCGAAGTCAACATTTATAGCGGTGGCAAAACCGGTAACTTTTGCCTTCACCCAGAAGCCAACAACAACCACCAAAATCAAAACTATGAGTGCAAAGAGTTCTGCATTACCCCGCTGCGCTTTCAATTTCATGAATTCCCCAATATTGCCAAAACAATATAGTGCCACACGGAAACTCGACATGCAAGATTGCATAGCTTAGCGGGCTAGCAACAGCCAATGGTCGGATGGCATCGTCGCTGGCCGGGACGACCGGCCAAAACGCTCCTGCATGCCACCGTGAGGCAAAAGGGTTCCGCTTCGCTCCAGCCCTCGCGGGCCTCAAATCGCCCTTTTTTCGATATGCCAGCTCAAGAACTGTTCGGCACGACGAATGCTGCAAACCCGGATCGGACGCGGCTCACTATTTGGCTGGAGGCGACGGCGCAACAGCCTTCCGATCTGTCTTTCCGGCCGCCTTAAAATCATCCGACGTCAACGGTTGCAAGTTCAAGTGATCCCTCACCCCCGGCGTCGATGACTTTTTGCTTGGCTTGGCGGCCGCTTTAAATTGATCTGAAGTAACGGGCTGTAATTGCAGGTGATCTCGAACACCAGGCGTTTTGGCAGTAGGCTTCGTATTGCCTGCTTGATCGGACGCAGGCTTAGATGACTCCTGACCAGGTGGAGTCTCTGCACTTCTCGCAGCGACCGAAATTACAACAAGGGCAACGAGTGCGGCAACGGTAGCGAATTGCATTCGATATTGTCTGAGGCTTCTCATGGCGCACCCTACGAAACGAAGATAGCGTAACGTAACATAACAAAGATAACGTAACGTAACATTTTCTATGTGACGCGCCCTCAAGCGCGGGCAATTCCTTGGTAATACCAAGGAATTTGGAACGACACTCGTGCTTTCACACACGCCCCTCCGACGCCAATTTAGATGCGCGTCAGTTGAAGGACCAAGATGATCTCGCTTCTACTATTTGATTCCGTTTTGCTACGCATGAAGGCGGGCAAGAAGGACAGTCCAGTAGTGCCGCCGCTGTCCTTTGTCTCGGTCATGCCACCCAACACGATCACGTCACCGTCTGCCAGGCTAACATCGGTCTTCAGCTCGCGCTTAATTAGCGTCGGGCTATTGTTCACTCCGGTCGTCGTGTTCACAAAATTGCTGACCTGTTGCGACAACGAACAATCCACCGTCGCATCCCGCACCTGCGGTGTCAGTTCAAAAATGACGCCAGATGGCCTATATTCGACCGACTGGATGGGCTGCTGGCCACTACCGGGATAGCTGACAGCGCCGAGGACCGGAACTTCTTGCCCGACCGAGAAGCGAGCGGAGGAACCCGACCGGACCCGGATTGAGGGCGAGGAAACGACCTTGAAACGGCTGTCAGTCGCCAGTGCAGACAGAACAGCGTCAATGCCAGCGGTCTTGATACGAACGGCATGGTCCAGCACCTGAGCGCCAGTGCCAATCGAAATCGATAATTTGCTCGATAAAATGGATGCCGCGAGCTGCCAGGCAGACCCGGCATCCTTCGTGCTCGTGACCTCGTAGAGCGCCGCTCGCGCCAAGACTTCCCCTGTTGCGACATCCAATTGGGGCAGCAGCTTAGACAGCTTAACGATCTCCGAACGCTCGCCGTTGAACACCAACAAATCCGCGTTTTTGTCTATCATGGCAGCGGCGGAGCCGGGCGGCACCTGCTTGGAGGCATCTATGCCAGCGCCGGGCGCCGCCTGGACGCCGCGCTGATTGACGAACTGGCCCTTGAACAGCGGCTTAAGCAGGTCGGTCAGGTAGTTCACGTCACGGTAGCGGGGACGGTAGACATACGGCTCGTGCTCAACCTCGGTGGGCTTGGCGATAGTCAGGAACTCGATCCCACCGCGCTTCTCGATAACGACCCCCATCATGTCCAAGAACTTGATGAAGTCGGCCTTGCCCTTGCCGGCAGAGTCGCCACCAATCCGTAGCGAGACGATGCGCTGGTCACCGGCCACCTCGGGCGACAGGACATAAGGCGTCTTGAACGCATCGCGGTACGCAAGCGTGACCAGCTCGCCCAGCTTCACATTGGCAAGGCTGAACGACACGGCGTCGACGGGGTTTGCCACCTTGGCGGGCGGGGCTGCGTAGACCAGCGGCGCGACGAACGCCAGAGCGACTAACAGGCGTTTCATTTTTTCACCTCATTGTTGATGGGCATAGGGACCATGCCTGGCTGCAGAGACTGGGCCGCGCCAGCTCCTGAAAACACTGTGACCTTGCGGCCATCCAGCGTCCCGACGATGGCCCCGCCCTCATTGTTAAAGACGCTAGGATGCTCATAGCGAACGCGGCCAGAAGCGGACGCGAGCACAACGTAACGCACAGTACCGATGCGAATGTCACCGGCGACGCGCCACTCGTCTGAGAACTCGGAACGTGAAACGGTAGAAGCCGCCGCAAATGGCACGCCAGCGGGCGCGACTGGGCCGGAGGCCACCGCCCCCTTGGCTTCGGCTTTCGGCTTTTCCTGCGGACCTTTGAAGAACTTACCGACCGCCCAAAAGGACAGCGATCCGAGGACCAGGAGCGCAGCGATCAACCCCCACAGCATTGGATTCTTGAGAATGTTCTGACGATCATCTACCGTGACTTCTTTGCCCTTGCCGCCGTCGTAGCTGCTGTACAAGGGAAAAATGGCCGGATCGTACTTCTTGTTTTCAACCTTCACACGGCTCTTAATGTGCTGCTTCCACCCCTCCCACATCTCAACCCTATAGATTTTGTTCAGCCCAAGGCTCTTGATCTTCGTGGTGCGGAACGACAGCTCGACAACGACTTTGAGAGTGCGGTGTAAGTCACTGATGTCCTGCACCATAAGGACCAGATCGCACGACACCTTCGTGACCGGATCGACGTAGTGCCGATGCTCGCGGAAAAAGATGGCGTGCTCCTTGAGTATCTTGGAGTCGCTCCCCCAAAAGCGCCACGCCTCGTCGATGCAGACAATATCGCCAGGCTTGACCAAGGTGTCCACATCCGCCCCGTGCGGCAGAAAGTCGGACTTTGCCACATCGTCGTTCTTGCAATGCACGACAGTCCCCAGCCGCTCAAGATCGATGCCGTTTTTTTCATGGATGTAAGCGCGGATCGCGTCGCCGTCGATCCCGTCGACGTTGGTAACGACGCGGCGACCCTTCGTGATCGCTTGCATAATCACCGAGCTCACGCACTCGTAAGACTTGCCGCTGCCCATAAGACCGGTGTACGCATTAATAGGCATCAGTTCACCTTACAGAGGACAAGCCCGGCGACGCCGAGCGGGCTGCACGCGCCCCGAAGATGATTCGCAAGCAGCAAGGACAGAACGAGCGCACCCGTGAGCACGCCGCCAGCGAAGGCCAGAACAAGCCGTCTGTTAAATCTACGCGCCACGAGCGCCAGAATGGTCAGCATGGCCTTATCCAATCACAGGTAAGCGACGGATGATGAATCGCGTCAAGCACGCGGATATGACCGCTGGAAGGCCCACGGACAACGCGAACAGATCGAGGAAATACCATGTGGCCGCGCTAACGCCGCCGAACGCACTGGTGAGGATTGAGCCTGTTGGCAACCAAGACGCGATGACGCCAACAAACTGCGTCGTCACGAAGTACAGCGCGAAGAACACAACGAACTTGACCAGTACGCTACGTACCAGCCAGCCGAGAATCAGGTTGAAAGCAGAGACGAGAATTCCGAACATAGGCTACCTCACGCAGACAAGACAATGAACAGGGCTATCAGCGCCCACACAACCAGCATCGCGTTGTACAGAGTGGCTCGGTTGGCATCAAACAGAGCACATTGCTGGTCCATGACGATGTGCTTATTGAATAGATCGAAAGCGGGGCGAGGGCATTCGGCAACGTGGGCAGGGACAGCCCAGTTCTTCAACGAGGGCGCGAGTCCGGCCAGCGGGTCGATGATCTGCTGCGCGGTAGGCGTGGCTTCCAGCGTAGGGAAGCCAATACCCGGATCGTCACCCAAATTGACTTGGGGCGAGCTAGAGGCCGGATTCGTAGATGGTGACGTAGAAGGCGCACTCTGACCGAGCGGATTGGATGAAGAAACTGGCTCGGCCAAATCACCGACAGTCGCCTGCGGAACCGAAGGATTCGCGGCGCGGGCCGCCCCCACATCAGCCTGCGTAACAGGGTCAGTAAGCGAATACGGAACACCGGCATATCCGGGTTGGCTCGCCGCTTGCCTCCACGCCGCGTCGGCCAAGTCAGCAATGACCTGATCGGGCAGAGGCTTTGCTTTATCCGAATCCGAAATCATGCCGAGCGCCTGTGCAACGGGCACTGTCTGCGCTGGAGTGCTACCGGCCATGACATCGGCATTCACGAGAGGAAGGCCAACGCCTTGAACCACAATCACATATGCAGACTTCGTGGTAAGGATGAACGAACCTGAACTGTTGTCAGCCCGCGCGACCAGCCCGTTAATAGGCATCTGACACAAACCAGGAAGCGGTTCACAGGTGACGAAGCCAAGCGAAAACGTGTACGTCCCATACTGGTTCGTATAGCCAGCAGGAGCGCCGGAGCCACCTGTAAGCACGTCGCTCACGGAGTTGTAGCAGGCACCGCCCTGAGCGTTGCGGAAACAGTTCCCCGCGCCAGCAACCGGCGGCGCTGAACCTGATGCGGGAATAGTAACGGTCCCATCCTTGTTGAATAGCCAGTTCGACAGCGCCTGAAGACCATAGCCGACCGCACCGGCAATGGCCGCACTCGCCAGCACCGTTCCCCATGCGGGAGCAGTCCCAGCGACGGCGACCGCCGTCCCAATCTCCACCACGGCAGTACCCACCGCCGCGACCGTCGCTCCGTACCGCGGATCATTCGCAGCAAAGCCGCGAAGCCCAACCTTATTCTTTACCACTGCTGCAATCTGCTGCCCAATGCGCGCCGGCAGAGACTGCGCGTTGACCTGCACGACGATGGCGAACAAAAGGAATCCACAGAGAACGCGTTTGATCATTTCTCGCCCCCCTCAAAGCCTTGAATGACAGCCCATGCGGTGAGCATGCCCCAAGAAAAAATCACGACGTACCACAATTCACCAGCAGTCATATCAACCTCCAAATCCTTGGTAATACCAAGAAAAAAGGCGACCCGTCGGGCCGCCTCACCTTGCTAACCAGCCGAAATGGATTAACGGCCGCGCAGCATGCCCAGGACGATTTTCGCGGCCTTGATGGCGACATAGACGGTCGCCAACGTGCCAGCGATCGCGATCACCGGCGTCACCACATCCGACGCGGTAAACGCGCCAGTTACGCCGGACAAGTCGAGTGGCGTAGCCGCTTGAACAGCCGAGGTTGCAGCGACGGACATGGCAGCGACGGCCAGAGCGATTTTGTTTTTCATATTGCTTTTCCCTTTCAAGGAAGTTGAGGTTAGCCTCGGCGTATTAGGCCGAGGATTGTTCCCGAAAACTTGGCGGCGAGCCAAGCACTCAAGACAATGCTGAACGCAAAGCCGAATAGGCCAACGGCTTGCGTGTAATCGAAGGGTTCCGTGATCGCGTCAATTTTCGAAGCATTGGCGGCATCGATTACATAGGCCTGAATGACCTGCGGCTGATAGCTGATGCCGTTTGCGTCGACGCCGCACGGAGCGACTGCTGAGCCCCCATCTGTACGGGGCTGGCAGCTCACGAGGTTGACCACAGAACCTATATTCATTTCAGTTTCAATTGATTAAAGAACCCGGATACAGCCGGGCCTGTACTGCTCGCTTGCGCCTGCACACACAACCTGTGTCACGAAAAAACCTTCGTGGCAATTCAGTACTGCGGTGTCAGTGGCCTCCGCAATCCCATCGAAGCGTCCGGCTTCATGCGCCCAAGGCGTGAACCCAACATCGCCTTCCACCGGCATCAGAAACAACGCCGACTCTTTGTCTTGAACGATGAATTTGAACTCGGCCTTATGCGCCTGCATGCTTGCCACCCGAGGCAGCTGGCTTTGCAGCTTCCACAGGCCGCAGCGAGTGGATGACCGTTTTTTGCGTTTTACCGTTCGTCACGATTTCCATATCGGCGAGCGCCATGAATGGGAACGAGTCAGCCAGGTGTTTGTATTTCTGGTACTCCTCGGCCTTGCCCAAGCCATACTCGGCGCAGGCAGTACCCATAGCCGTATCCTTGCTGCTGTCCAGTTCGGTTTCAACAAATACCTTCGTACTGTCGAATGCCTGGCCGTTGTCCATGGTCCCTTTGGAGAACTTCATGCCGGTAACTTTGATCGTCGAAGTGAATTTCATTTTGTGGTTCCTGATTTGAATGGCCTACGCAAAACCGTTTTCCCCATTGAGGCCGAAACATGGGACGGTGGTAATAAACTGCATGAAGGAGGGAATAGGCACAGGAGCTTGCTTGTGCACAGGCGTAGGGCCGGACGTAGCATCGCTTGTGAGCGGCTTCATACGCTTTGGCCAGTAGTCGTCTGCCTCATTGCAAATCAGATCAAGGGCTTTCTTGTCGCCCCACAGCTCGCGGAAAACACGGATGTATTTGCCGAACTGATGCTTGGTCACTTCAATGCAGGCATCGACCGTGATCTGCGCCGTCTTGACTTTCACTTCCATGCGTTGTGGCGTTTCGACCTGAACGAAATTTGAAAAGCATGGATAGGCGGCGGCGAAAAAATCTGTTGGGTTCAGAAGCACGTCGAACTGAATGATCGTGTTTGTGTTCTTGAATTCGACTTCGCAACGGCACCAAGGACTGGACTTGTCTCCTTCCTTACGACCCTTCTCGTAGAAGCGGCAGAATTTGCTAGAAGAACGCAGACCGATGGTCAAAGTCCTTCCTTTGCCAGTAGGTTTGGTCCAATTGCCGATGCGTTCGATATTTGGCGGGCGACCGCCAGCCTTTTGCGTATAGCCGCCAAGCGCGTATTGATCGTAGGCCCAGTCCACGGACAGGTAAGCACCTTCGATGTCGTCATGGGCCAGATCGATACGAGAGACCGAGGGGCGCATCGCCACTTTGGTCAAGAAGTGGAACAGCCGTTTTTCCCAGCCCGCAACGGCGTTCTGACAACCTTGGCCGGACAAGGTGACGAGCATAGTTGCGCGTTGCCCTCCGAAGCACACGAAACCCATACCATCGCCAAGTACCCATGACTCGCGGTAGAAGTTCATGCCCCGATCACGCTTTTCGGTAATGCCGAAGCCGAAGATTTTTTCGAACTGGCGACTTGCTTCTTCAATGATCTGATCATCGGCGACCAGTGTCTGACGAGCGGTCTTGAAGAACGTGTCTTCCAACACAGTGAAATTGATCCAGTCAATGATGCATGCCTGAGTTTCAGATGGCCTACGAACCATCACCGTCTTGATCTTGCCGGAGTCCGTCATCATCAACGACACTTCGCCCAGGTCCTCTTCGGATATGCTCGCCCAGGTGTCCACATCATCAGCAACGTCGGCGTTCGCTAAGTTTTCCCCCATGTTATTAATGGGGGTATCTGATGCGCTGCATACCTGCGCAAAATGCGGCACTAACCCTACAGGTTCGGCCGCAGCGCCGATCCGTTCCGGCAGCGCTGGCGCGCTGGCGGTACGGTCGGCGCATGCGTCCTGATGCTTGCCGCTGCCATAAATTTGCGACTTAACGAAACGTGCGCGCGCGGTGCCACCAGATGCACTTGCGTATGCGGACTCTGCATCTTTTCGAATTTTCTTCAGGAGCGAATGGCGAACGGGCCTCATGCGTGCTCTCCCGTCAGGCTGGATACATCCTGCTGTGCTGGAATGCGACTTGGTTGCGTTGCACTGCGTTGAGCTTGGTCAACCAGATCAAGCTCTTCACGGAAGCCGGGCAAGTTGTCGGCCATCCACTGAAGCCGCTCGGCAAGCGACTTGGGGCGCGATTCGGATTTATGTGATTTGTCACGGAATTCTTGGGTCACAGCGCAAACTCCTTGCGGCCGAGTTCACGCTGGAGCGCCACCACATTGATTAGACGGCGACGACCGAGTGTGACGGTTGGCAGTATCCCCCGATTGAGGTGGCCGAGTACCACGCCAGGCGGCAACCCGACAGCCTCGGCGAATTTTTCCAAAGTCATCAGGCCTACGGGCGCAGAGAACTGGGCGGGCATTGCCACCTGGCTGACGGCTTCAATTTCTTGCGACTTGTTCAACATAAGAGCACTCCATGCACCGGGCTGTGTATATTTGACTGATGTTCGGCAATATAAACACAGTAATGCACAGTGTCAACATTTTTTAATACGCTTCTGTGTATTTTTGTTACGATGCGAGATATTTCTAACTGAGGACGAGCCAATGGATACGATTCAAGAACGACTCAAGTCTGTGATCGAGAAAACGACCGATGAACGAGGTCGTTTTGCCGAGCTGGAAAAACTGACTCAAATCTCTGCAAATAGCTGGAAGAGTTTTTGGCATGGTCGGCAGCGGCCGACTTGCGACATGATCGCGGCGGTGTGCGAGCGCTGGCCCAAATTCGCCTTCTGGCTCGCCACCGGAATTACCGATGCCAAGCACGGTCACGTGGACAGCGATGGGGCCGCCAGCTTCCCCGAACGACGACGCGCGCGTAGGAAGGGTGCGGAAGGATATTGGGAAATGGCTACTACGATGCGGGCTTGGCAGCAGCGTGTTTTGGAGAGCAAGGAGAGTGCGGATGAGGATATTGAATACGGGATTTCACACACACAAAAAATTCAGTTGCTGGAGCTGGAGATAGGACGCAATGCCGAACAGCAGGCGCTGGCTGGTGTCGAGGATGCTGAACTCGTTGCCGAGCTGGTGAAGCTTAAAACGCCGTCGTATCTTGAGGATGGCGAGCAGTAAGATGACCATCAAGAAATCAGAAGGGGGTTGGCTTGTAGATATCCAACCTGGTGGACGTGGGCACAAACGCATCCGCAAGACATTGGCGACGAAGGCTGAAGCACTTCAGTTTGAGGCTTGGGCGAAGACTCAGGTCGTGCAGAACGACGGCTGGGTGAAACCCAAGAAGAATCTCACCAAGCTATCCGAGCTAATCGAGCTATGGCAGTCGCATCACGGTGTCCAGTTGCGCCATACCCGCACCTACGGCACCCTTCTTCGGGTTTGCGAAGCGCTTGGCAATCCCGTCGCCGAGCACCTGAAATCCGAGCATTTTGCAGCCTACCGTTCGACCCGGTTAGCTGAAGGGGTAACAGCGAACACGATCAATCGCGAGCACGCCTACCTGCGCGCAGTGTTCAACGAGCTGATCCGCCTTGGTTTCTGGACAGAGAATAATCCGCTGGCTCGGCTTCGCCAATTTAAGATTGCGGAGCGTGAACTGTCCTACCTCAACGACGACGAAATTCGTGCGTTGCTGGCCGCGCTGGAGGCGCGCAAGGATCGAGATGCGCTTCTCATTACGAAGCTTTGCCTGGCGTCGGCCGCGCGATGGAATGAGGGCGAATCGCTGCGTATCACTCAGCTGCATAGCGGTATGATTCATTTCACGCAAACGAAGACCGACAAGAATAGATCGGTCCCCATCGACGACGCGCTTGCCGACGAGATACGAGAATTCCATAAGGCTGAAAGTAGGGATGCTTCGGGAAGAATTTTCAAAAGCTCAGTCGGAGCGTTCCGAATGGCCGTAAAGGAATCAGGTATCGAGCTACTACCTGGTCAGCTCACACACGTCCTGCGCCACACGTTCGCAAGCCACTTCATGATGAACGGCGGGAACATCCTGACGCTGCAAAAAGTGCTGGGCCACTCCAGCCTGCAAACCACCATGATCTACGCCCACCTCAGTCCTGGACACCTTCAGGAAGCCAAAATGCTGAACCCGTTGACGCGGTTGACAGTTGGTTGACACTCGCCTAAATAAAAAGGGCTTACATCTCTGTAAGCCCTTGATATTACTGGTGCCGACTGCCGGTTTCGAACTGGCCACCTGATGATTACAAATCAACTGCTCTACCAAATGAGCTAAGTCGGCGTGACTTTTACGGGGCAAATTATACGCTATTTAATCCGCGTAAGGGTAGGGCGGCCGCCCTTTTTGGGTGGGTCGGTGTCGTCGCCGGGAGCGCCTGGCGCCTCGGTTTTGACCTCGCCCAAAGGTGCTGGCGCCGGTACCGCCGACAGCACCGGTGCGGTCGGGGCTTCGTCCGCCGCGTCCGGCGCCGGCGCGGATGCCGCGCCCGCCGCTTGCGGTTCGAACGCCATGCCCTGGCCGTTTTCGTTGGCGTAGATCGCCATCACGTTGTTGACCGGGATGTAGATCTCGCGCGAGACGCCGCCGAAACGGGCGTGGAAGCGGATGCTGTCGTTGTCCATCTTCAGCCCGGAGGTGGCGCCGAAGCTGATGTTGAGCACGATTTCGCCCTTTTTCACGTATTCCATCGGCACCGTGGTGCCGGCGTCGACCTTGACGGCCAGATAGGGGGTGTAGCCGCTGTCCGTACACCATTCGTAGATGGCGCGCAGCAGGTAGGGCTTGGTTGAGATTTCAGACATGGGATTCCAGACTGCGGTAAAACACGACGCGCCGCCCGCTAAGGCCGGCAAACGCGCCGCAGTACTTCAACTAAACAGCCACGCTCCGATTAACGGCGCATGACCTTTTCCGACGGCGTCAGCGCTTCGATGTAGGCCGGACGCGAGAAGATGCGCTCGGCGTACTTCATCAGCGGCGCGGCGGTCTTCGACAGTTCGATGCCGTAGTGGTCCAGACGCCACAGCAGCGGGGCCACCGCCACGTCCAGCATCGAGAACTCGTCGCCCAGCATGTACTTGTTCTTCAGGAACAGCGGCGCCAGCGTGGTCAGGCGGTCGCGGATTTCCGCGCGCGCCTTGTCGTGGCTCTTGTCGTTGCCCTTGGCGCGTTCGCTTTCCAGCGTATGCACGTGCACGAACAGTTCTTTTTCAAAGTTGAACAGCATCAGGCGGGCGCGCGCGCGCATCAGCGGATCGGCCGGCATCAGCTGCGGATGCGGGAAGCGTTCGTCGATGTATTCATTGATGATGTTCGATTCGTACAAAATCAATTCGCGTTCCACCAGAATCGGCACCTGACCATATGGATTCATGGTCGAGATATCTTCCGGCTTGTTGAACAAGTCGACATCGCGCACTTCAAAGTCCATGCCTTTTTCAAACAGGACCAGACGGCAGCGTTGCGAGAATGGGCAGGTCGTACCCGAGTAGAGAACCATCATTTTTGTAGTTCCTTAGAAGAACAAAGAGGGCGAGACCGCGAACGGCTCACCCGGATCGATCGCCCGCCAAACGCGGGCATCGCAAAACAAGCGCCGATCAAGCCGGCGCTCTCGATTATTTCACTTCTTTCCAGAATGACGCATTCAAGCGCCATGCCAGGAAGGCGAAGCAGGTCATGAACAACACGACCACCACGCCCAGTTTTTTGCGGGTCTGCGCTGCAGGCTCCGCCATCCACTCCATGTAGCCGACCAGGTCGGCCACGGCAGTATCGTAGGCCAGTTTATCCAGCTTGCCCGGCGTGACCTGCGCATAGCCGGCAAATTGGTGCGTCATTTTGCCATGCTCATGCTCATGCGGATCGGCCACCTCTTCCATGGTGATTTTCTGTACGCCTTGCAGTTCCCACAGCACGTGCGGCATCGCCACGTTTTCGACCAGACGGTTGTTCCAGCCGGTCGGACGGGTGTCGTCCTTGTAGAAGCTGCGCAAATACGTGTACAGATAATCGCTGCCGGTGCCGGCGCCAGACGCTTTCGCGCGCTGGATCACCGACAAGTCCGGTGGCACCACGCCAAACCAGGTTTTCGCATCCTGCGGTTTCATGGTGGTGGTCATCATTTCGCCGACCTTGTCACCGGTAAACAGCAGATTGGCCTTGATCTGCTCCTCGCTCAAGCCCAGGTCTTTCAGGCGGTTGTAGCGCATGGAGGACGCATTATGACAGTTCAGGCAGTAATTGACGAACAGTTTGGCGCCGTGCTGCAGGGCCGCCATGTTATTCGAGCGGTCCGGAGCCTTGTCGAGGGCGACTCCGCCCTCGTTGGCCAGCGTCAGGCCGGGCAATAATGCCAAGATAGCAAGCAATCGTTTCGGGAAGTTCATGTGTTGTCCTTTTGAGTACTTTATCAATGGCCGTGGAATACCACGCGGTCCGGAACCTTCTTGAACGTGCCCATGGCGCTCCACCATGGCATGAACAGGAAGAAGCTAAAGTACAGCAGGGTGCACACTTGCGAAACCAGGGTGCGGCCGTCGGTCGGCGCCAGGGTACCGAGGTAGCCCAGGGTCAGGAACGACAGGAAGAACACGGCGTACACATATTTGTGCCAGTCCGGGCGGTAGCGGATCGACTTCACCGGCGACTTGTCCAGCCAAGGCAGGAAGGCCAGAATCACCACCGAGGAACCGAAGAACACCACGCCCCAGAACTTGGCGTCGAGGATCTGCGGCAGCATGCCGATGATGGCCACCAGCGCCACCACCGCGATCACGGTCTTGACGGCGGTCGACAGGCGCGACTTGAGCCAGATGAACACCACGTAGGCGGCCACGAAGAACATCAGCACCCACATGAAGTCGGCCGTGGTGGCGCGCAGCACCGAGTAGAAGGCGGTGAAGTACCAGGTCGGGGCGATGTGCAGCGGGGTTTTCAGCGAGTCGCCCGGCAGGAAGTTGTTGTACTCCAGGAAGTAGCCGCCCATTTCCGGCGCGAAGAACACCACCGCGCTGAAGATGGTCAGGAACACCGACACGCCGAACAGGTCGTGTACCGTGTAGTACGGGTGCGACGGGATGGAGTCGACCGGGTGGCCGTCCGGGCCCAGGTTATCCTTGACTTCGATGCCGTCCGGATTGCTGGAGCCGACTTCATGCAGCGCGATCAAGTGCGCGGCCACCAGGCCCAGCAGCACCAGCGGAATGGCGATCACGTGGAAGGCGAAGAAGCGGTTCAGGGTGGCGTCGGACACCACGTAGTCGCCGCGGATCCACAGCGACAGGTCAGGGCCGATCAGCGGAATGGCGCCGAACAGGTTGACGATCACCTGTGCGCCCCAGTACGACATCTGGCCCCAAGGCAGCAGGTAACCGAAGAACGCTTCGGCCATCAGGCACAGGAAGATGGCGAAACCGAACAGCCAGATCAGTTCGCGCGGTTTGCGGTACGAGCCGTACAGCAGGCCGCGCGTCATGTGCAGGTAGACGATGATGAAGAAGGCGGAAGCGCCGGTCGAGTGCATATAGCGCACCAGCCAGCCCCACGGCACTTCGCGCATGATGTATTCGACCGAGCCGAAGGCCAGGTTGGCGTCCGGCTTGTAGTGCATGGTCAGGAAGATGCCGGTGACGATCTGCAGCACCAGCACCAACATGGCCAGCGAGCCGAAGATGTACCAGAAATTGAAGTTTTTAGGCGCGTAGTATTTGCCCCATTGATCATTCCACAGCTTGGTGAGCGGGAAGCGGTCGTCCACCCAGCCCAGTGCTTTTTGTGCGGCCGGTGCATCGGCCGGGAATTTCGTCTCCTTGAAGCCCATGGTTATGCCTCGCCTTTCTCGTCTTTACCAATCACCAGCCTGGTGTCGCTCAGAAACATATAGCGGGGAACCTGCAGATTGTCCGGCGCCGGCTTGTTCTTGAACACGCGGCCGGCCATGTCGAAGGTGGAGCCATGGCAAGGGCAGAGGAAGCCGCCTTCCCAGTCGTCCGGCAGCGATGGCTGCGGGCCGGGGGTGAATTTGGACGAGGGCGAGCAGCCCAGGTGGGTACAGATGCCGACCGCGACCAGCAGCTCGGGCTTGCGCGAGCGCCATTCGTTGCGGGCGTATTCCGGGGTGAATTCGTCGGGATTGCGCTTGGATTCAGCGTCGGCCACTTTGCCGTCGGTTTTCTTCAGCGACGCCACCATTTCAGGGGTGCGCTTGAGGATCCAGACCGGCTTGCCGCGCCATTCCACGGTTTTCATTTCACCGGGATTGAGTGCGGAGATATCTACTTCGACCGGCGCACCGGCCGCTTTCGCGCGCTCGGAAGGCTGGAAGGTGCTTACTAATGCGCCTGCGGTGCAAAGACCTACGACACCGCCGGCTGCGCCTGTTGCTACAAGCAAACCACGACGGCCTGAATCGACCTGCTTTTCGTTACCCATACAAACCCCAATCAGTCAAAGTGCGAACAAAATCTTGAGAACTGTGTACAAACCTGAAAGCTGACAACTGGAAAAAGCACGAAATCCAGCAACCTTACATTATAAGGTATGCATGATGCAAATTAAAACACCAAGCTTGCCCGATGCCCGATGCCCGATGCCCGATGCCCAATTGTCAGCAGGTCTGCGCACCGCTCGCGTGGCGATGATAGAAGGTAGGGCGGTGAGCAGAAATTGATGTAGGTCAATTTATAGCGTAATTCGGCTTGCAAATGCGTAAACGACAAGCGTGTTTGGAATCCAATTGAAAAAATAGTATGATCCAAGCGCAGTTTTGTTCACAATTGACCACACAGCGAGGATAATAATATGACAATGATGCAGGAATTCAAAGAATTCGCGATGAAGGGTAATGTGGTCGATCTAGCGGTCGGTGTGATCATCGGCGGCGCCTTCGGCAAGATTGTCGATTCGCTGGTGGCCGATGTCATCATGCCGCCGATCAGCAAATTGTTCGGCGGCCTGGACTTCGCCAGCTATTATCTTCCGCTCAACGGCCAGCCCAACGGCCTCAGCCTGGTGGAAGCGAAAAAGCTCGGCGCGGTGCTGGCCTACGGCAATTTCGCCACGATCCTGTTGAACTTTATCATCCTGGCGTTTGTCATCTTTCAGATGGTGCGCTTGATGAACAAGGCGCGGAACCTGGGCCTGAAACGCGACGCTGCCGCCGCGGCGGCCGAGCCGCCGGCGCCGATCCCGGAAGACATCGTGCTGCTGCGCGAGATCCGCGATTCCCTCAAAAAATAAAAGGATGCGGCCGCCCCGGCGGTTGGCTGGACTGTGATGCGACGACTCTGGTTATTGTTTGCGCAAACGGTGACCGTCGTATTGGCACTGTATTTCGTCTACACGGCGGTGGGCCCGGAGCGGGCGGCGCCGGTGCGCGTGCAGCAAATGGGCAGCGTCGAGCATCCGGCCGCCATGCTGGAGGCGGCGCCGTCCAAGCCGCCGCTGTCGGCGGGCGGCTCCTACCGGGCGGCGGCGGCGCGCGCCATGCCGGCCGTGGTCAACATCCTCACCAGCAAGAAACCCAAGCGCGGCAAGCATCCGCTGATGCGCGACCCCTTCTTCAAGAAATTCTTCGGCGACCGCGACGACGACGGCGAGGACGAATCGAGCCTCGGTTCGGGCGTGATCGTCTCCGGGCAGGGCTACATCCTCACCAACAACCACGTGGTGGAGGCGGCCGACGAAATCGAGGTGGTGCTGGCCGACGGCCGCAAGGCGGCCGCCAAGCTGGTCGGCACCGATCCGGAAACCGACCTGGCCGTCATCAAGATTTCCCTGGAAAAGCTGCCGGTGATTGTGCTGGGCCAGGCCGAGCAGGCGCAGGTCGGCGACGTGGTGCTGGCCATCGGCAACCCCTTCGGCGTGGGCCAGACGGTGACCATGGGCATCATCTCCGCGTTGGGCCGCAACAATCTGCACATCAACCATTTCGAAAACTTCATCCAGACCGACGCCGCCATCAACTTCGGCAACTCGGGCGGGGCCTTGGTGGACGCCAGCGGCAACCTGCTGGGCATTAATTCGGCGATTTATTCGCAGACCGGCGGCTCGGTCGGCATCGGCTTTGCGATCCCGGTGACCACGGCCAAGTCGGTGATGGAAGCCATCATCAAATCGGGCCATGTGGTGCGCGGCTGGATCGGCGTGGAAAGTCAGGAGATCACGCCGGAACTGGCGGCCAGCTTCGGGTTGACGCGGCAGAGCGGCGCCATCATCGCTGGCGTGGTGCGCAACGGGCCGGCCGACAAGGGCGGCATCAAGCCGGGCGACATTTTGCTGTCGGTGGACGGCAAGCCGGTGGCCGACACCAACAGCATGCTCAACCTCATCGCCCAGCTGGTTCCTGGCGGAAAAGCTAAAATGACGGTCCTGCGGAAAAACAAAGAAGCGACGCTGGACATCACGGTCGGCAAGCGGCCGGCCAACCCGAAATAAGGACATCAATGCATCTGCGCGACCTGACCCAATACCTGCGTGAGCTGGCGGACAATAACAACCGTCCGTGGTTCATCATGAACAAGCCGCGCTACGACATCCTGCGCGAAGAATTCCTGGAAGTGGTGACGCAGATGATTGCCGAGCTGGGCAAGTTCGATCCGCAGGTGAAGTTCAGCAATCCGAAGAAGGCGATGTTCCGCATCAACCGCGACGTGCGCTTTGCGCACGACAAGAGTCCGTACAAGACGCGCTTCTCGGCGGCGGTGGCGCCGAACGACATGCGCCGTCCGAGCAAGGCCGGCGGTCCCACCTACTACATGCAGATCGACGGCAGCGGCAAGCTGTTGTTTGGCGCCGGCGAATACATGCCGCCGCCGCACCGCCTGAAAGCGCTGCGCCAGCACATGGTGGACGACGCGGCCGGCTTCAAAAAAGTGCTGAAGAACAAGAAATTGGTGGCGACCTATGGCGACATCCAGGACGAAGGCAAGCTGATGCGCCCGCCGAAAGGCTTCGATCCGGAGCATGAGCACATCGAATACATCAAGCTGAAGAGTTTCTTCGTCTGGACCGAGATCGATCTGCAGCTCAACAAGCCGGAGCTGCTGGTGCCGACCCTGGCGGCCGGCCTCAAGGACGCCTATCCGCTGGTAACGTGGATGCGCGCAGCGAAGGAAGAGCCCGTAGAAGAGTAAGCTGTGTATGGGTTGCCGCCTGCGCGGGAACGACGGAACGGGAGCGATGTCATTCCCGCGCAAGCGGGAATCCATGCTGAATCAATGCTCGCCGCGCGGGTCGCGGGAGAGCAGGCGGGCGACCATCGCTTGCGGCTGGTCGCCGTCGAACAGCACGCCGGCTACGGCATTGGTGATTGGCATTTCTACTCCGAGACGCGCCGACAGTTCGCGCACCGCCTTGGCGCAAGGCACGCCTTCGGCCACATGGCCCAGCTCCTGCACGATGACATCCAGCGCCTTGCCTTGCGCCAGTCCCAGCCCTACGCGACGGTTGCGCGACAGGTCGCCGGTGCAGGTCAGAATCAAGTCGCCCATGCCGGTCAGGCCCATGAAGGTTTCGGTCTGGCCGCCCAGGGCCACGCCCAGGCGCGTGATTTCCGCCAGCCCGCGCGTGATCAGCGCCGCGCGCGCGTTCAGGCCCAGGCCCAGGCCGTCGGCCGCGCCGGTGGCGATGGCCAGCACGTTTTTCACCGCGCCGCCTACTTCCACACCCACCAGGTCTTCGCTCGAATACACGCGCACATTGCCGCCATGCACGGTTTCCACCACGCAGGCGCGCAACGCTGCCGACTCGGAGGCGATGGTCAGCGCACACGGCAGGCCTTTGGCCACTTCCTGCGCAAACGATGGGCCGGACAGCGCACCGCCGGCCACCGCGTCGCCCAGCACTTCACGCACGATCTGGTGCGGCAGCAGGCCGGTTTCGTATTCAAAGCCCTTGCACAGCCACACCAGGTTCGGAATCGCGCGGCCCTGGGCCTTCAACTGCAGCAGCAACGGACGCAGGCCCGCCACCGGGCAGGCCGCGATCAGCAGGCTGCCGGGTTCGGCCACATGGGCCAGCGCGGCGTCGAAATCGACCGCCACTTGCAGCCGGTCCGGGAAGGCGTAGCCGGGCAGGTAGCTGTTTTCGCGCGCCACGGCCATCGCCTGCAGAGCGGCGGCGTTGCGGCCCCACAGCAGCACGTCGTGACGCTGGGCCAGCGCCATGGCCACGGCCGTGCCCCAGGCGCCTGCGCCGAGCACGCTCACCTTGCGGGCTGCGCCCGTCTGTTTGCTAGTGTTTTCTTGCATGGGATCTCATTCGGCGCGTGGGAGGCGCCGTTACGGCAATTATATGCCCCAGACTTCGGAATTCTTGACGTAACCGACCAGGCCGTCGCGATGACGCACCTTGATCCAGCCGCCGGCCACCGATTCGTTCAGTTCCAGCAGCACGCCTTTGTCGGCGGTGAAGACCGGGGTGGCGCTGTCGTCCGGGGTGGTGCGTACTTTCAGGTTGGCGCTGCGCACGATGACGTTGCGCTTGGCGCTCAAGCCCTTGGCCTCGGTCCAGGCTAGTTCGCCGTTGACGTCGCGCACCTTCAGCCATTCGCCGTAGGCCAGCACCACTTCCAGTGGCGCGCCGCGCGGTACGACAAACAGCTTGCCCCCCTTGGTCGACGGCGCGTCGTACAAGATCACGGGCGCGGCGCCTACCGTTTTGAAATCGTAGGCCTGACTGGCGGCAGCGGCCAGCGTCATGGTCAGCGCAGCGATTAAACGGGGAAATGTCATGGTGTACCTTGAGAGGGGAAACTGCCGCCGGACGAGCGCCCGGCGGCGTAGTGCTGCTCGATGACTGCTCGATTGCTGCTTAGTGCGTCGCGTCGGCTGCCGGGGCAGCTGCGGCCGCTTCAGCGATGGCTTGCTGACGCTGCTGGTAGAACACTTCGAAGTTGATCTCGGCCAGATGCACTGGCGGGAAGCCGGCACGGGTGATCACGTCGGCGATGTTGGCGCGCAGATATGGGTAAACGATGTTCGGGCAGCCGATGCCCAGCAATGGATCCAGCTGTTCGGCTGGAATGTTGCGGGCTTCGAAGATACCGGCTTGCTTGCCTTCTACCAGGAACGCGACTTTGTCTTTGACTTTGGCGGTCACGGTGATGGTGACGGTCGATTCGAAGATGCCGTCGGCCAGTGGCTCGGCGCCAACGTCCAGGGCGACTTCTATGGTCGGGGCTTCCTGCTCCAGGAAGATCGACGGCGAATTCGGTTGTTCCAGCGACAGGTCTTTCAGGTAGACGCGTTGGATTTGGAATACTGGTTGCAGGTTTTCTTCAGACATGGAACGCTTTCGTTATGGTGAAAACGAGCGGCACGGGCCGCTCTGGATATGTTTGCTTGGTATGGCTAGAAGACAGCTCAAATCACACGCGAAGGCAATTGTATCAAAACCATTATGGTTTCAAAGGGCTTTCCACCTGCCGCACGTTGTATTTGGGGTCTGTTAAGCATTTAACAAGGGGGCGAGTCCGCCCGCCTGGTCCAGCGCATACAAATCGTCGAAGCCCCCCACGTGGGTGTCGCCGATGTAGATTTGCGGCACGGTGCGACGACCGGTCTTTTGCATCATAGTGATGCGCTGTTCCGGGTCCAGATCCACGCGTATCTTCTTCAGGCCGGTCACGCCCTTGGCTTCCAGCAGACGTTCGGCGCGGATGCAATAAGGGCAGACGGCGGTGGTGTACATGATCACTTCGGCGGTCATCTCGTTCTCCTCCTGTTATTTGGCCAGCGGCAGGCCGGCTTTTTGCCATGCAGCAATGCCTCCCGCCAGGTTGACCACGTCGGCAAAGCCGGCTTTGCCCAGTTTGGCTGCGGCGGCCGAGCCGCGCGCGTCGCTCTTGCCCACCACGATCAGGCTGCGGCTCTTGAACTTGTCCAGCTCCGAGATGCGCTTGTCGAGGTCGGCCAGCGGGATGTTTTTGGCTTCCGGCAGGTGGCCTGCGGCGTATTCCTTGGCGTCGCGTACATCCACAATCGTGGTTTTGCCGCGATTAATCAACAGGGTGATGTCTTGCGGCGTGCCGCGTTTGCCGCGTACGGTCAGGGTCGGCCACAGCAGTGCGCCGCCGGAAACCAGCACGATGGCGATCAGAAAAATATTATCAATGAAGAATTTCACAGGAATCCAATGGTTGAACTTAATCTGCGCATTATAAAATAGAAGCTGTAATAGTTCTCAAAGCACCGGTTTTCCAACTTTTCCTGAAAAGATAGTCCACATGTACAAAATCGTTTTCATGCGCCACGGCGAATCCACCTGGAACCTGTCGAACCGTTTCACCGGCTGGACCGACGTCGATCTGACCGAAAAAGGCATCAAAGAGGCCAAGCTGGCCGGCCAGTTGCTGAAGGAAGGCGGTTACACCTTCGACCTGGCCTACACCTCGGTGCTGAAGCGCGCCGTGCGCACGCTGTGGCTGGCGCTGGACGAAATGGACATGATGTACCTGCCGATCAAGAATGATTGGCGCCTCAACGAGCGTCATTACGGCGCCCTGCAGGGCCTGGACAAGGGCGAGACCGCCGCCAAGTATGGCGACGAGCAAGTGCTCGTTTGGCGCCGCAGCTACGACACGCCGCCGCCGGCCCTGGAACAGAGCGACGACCGCGCCTCGTTCAACGATCCGCGCTACGCCGGCCTGTCGACAGAGCAGATTCCGCTGACCGAGTGCCTGAAGGACACCGTGGCCCGTGTGATGCCGGCCTGGGACGAGGAAATCGCCCCGGCCATCCGCGCCGGCAAGAAAATCCTGATTTCGGCCCACGGCAACAGCCTGCGCGCCGTCATCAAGATGCTCGACGGCATCAGCGACAGCGACATCGTCGGCCTGAACATTCCGAACGGCACGCCGCTGGTGTACGAGCTGGACGCCGACCTGAAGCCGATCCGCCACTACTACCTCGGCGACGCCGACGCTATTGCCGCTGCGCAAGCTGCAGTGGCGAACCAGGGCAAGGCCAAGTAATTTGTCTCCTTCCCCGTTCCAGAAGTTAAGCGCCGCGACAGCGTTATTGCTGATGATGTGGACCACCGGCGTGCAGGCTGCGCCGTTCGCCAAGGCGACCGAGCGCAGCAAGCAGAAAGCGGTGGCCGAGGCTGAGCGCGTCGGCTTGCAGCAGAAACTGTCCACGCTCAAGAAAGACATCAGCAAGACGGAAAGCGCCAAGGACGACGCGGCCGATACCCTGGCCGAGTCGGAGCAGGCGATTTCCGACGCCAACCGCGCGCTGCGCGACCTGCAGCAGGAGCAGGGCGATACCAATATCAAGCTGCAACAGCTGTCGTCGGTGCATGACAAGCTGGCGGCCACGGTCGCCCAGCAGAAGCAGCAGCTGGCCAAGTTGCTGCGCGAGCAGTACGTGGCCGGGAACGAGGACCGCATCAAATTGCTGCTGTCGGGGGACAACCCGAACCGCATTAACCGCGATTTGCAGATGATGGCCTATGTTTCGCAGGCGCAGGCGCGGCTGCTGGAATCGCTGCGCGCCAACCTGAAGGCGGTCGAGGTCAATCAGGAAGAGGCGCAGAACGCCAAGGATGAGCTGGAAGAAATCGCCGGCGAACAATTGCAACAGAAAGCCAAGCTGGAGCAGGAGAAGGCGCGTCGCGCCGCCTTGCTGACCACCTTGTCGAAGAAACTGGTGGCCCAGCGCAAGGAAGCCGGCAATATCGAGCGCGACGAGCAGCGCATGGCCGGGCTGGTCGACAAGCTGAACAAGCTGATCGCCGAGCAGGCGATTGCCGCCGCCGCCGAGAAGAAGCGCCAGGACCAGCTGGCCGCCGCCCGCGCCGCCGCCAAGGCCAAGGCGGACGCCGATGCGCGCGCGCTGGCCAGGGCGAAGGCCGCCGAGGCGGAGCGCCAGCGCCTGGCCAAGGCCAATAACAATAACGTCAAATCCGGCGCCATCAAGCCGGCCGTGCCCAATCCGGCCGATGTGATCGATGCCGACGAGCCGAAAGTGGCCGCCGGCCGGCCGGGGGCAAACACGGCGCCGGGCGCCGGCCCGAATGCGGGCGTGAACGCAGGCGCGGGGTCCGGCACGACTTCCGGCACAGGGGCCGGTGTGCCGGTCGCCGTCGCACCGCAGGAACCGATCGCGCCGCCGGCCAAGGCCGCCGACATCGCGCTGGCGCCCGCCGCGTCGGCCGGCGCCTTCTCCAGCCTGAAAGGCCAGCTGCGCGCGCCGGTCAGCGGCAAGGTGGCCGCCAAGTTCGGCTCCAAGCGCGGCGACGGTCCGAGCTGGAAAGGCGTGTTCATCCGCACCGCCGAAGGCGCCGACGTGCACTCGGTGGCCGGCGGCCGGGTGGTGTTCGCCGACTGGTTGCGCGGCTTCGGCAACCTGATCATCGTCGACCACGGCGGCCAATATATGAGCATCTACGGCAATAACCAGTCGCTGCTGAAACGGGCCGGCGACCTCGTCAAGGCCGGCGACCCGATTGCCAGCGCGGGTAACAGCGGCGGCAATGAGGAATCGGGGCTATACTTTGAACTTCGCCATCAGGGCGCGGCATTCGATCCGGCTGGCTGGGTCAAGTTTTAGGGTTTGCGGAAAAAATGGGCAACAAAGTCAAGAACATCGGCCTCATCGGCCTCGGTATGGTGGCTGGTGTTGCCGCCTCGTTCCAGTTTTCCGCCATCGCGCAAAAAGTCACCGGGGCGCCGTTGCCGCTGGAAGAACTGCGCCAGCTGTCCGACGTGTTCGGATTGATCAAGACCGATTACGTCGAAAACGTCGACGACAAGAAGCTGCTGACCGAAGCCATCTCCGGCATGGTGTCCTCGCTGGACCCGCACTCGGTCTATCTCGATAAGAAAGCCTTCCGCGAAATGCGCGAGACGGTGGCCGGCAAATTCGTCGGCATCGGCGTGGAAGTCGGCCTGGAAGAGGGCTACATCAAGGTGGTGTCGCCGATCGAGGACACGCCCGCCTTCAAGGCCGGCATCAAGGCCGGCGATGTCATCACCCGCATCGACGGCACCCTGATCAAGGGCATGTCGCTCGATGAATCGGTGAAGAAGATGCGCGGCGAAGTGCATTCCAAGGTCAGCGTCACCATCAGCCGCAAGGACGAGGACAAGCCGCTGGTGTTCAACATCACGCGCGAAGAGATCCGCGTGCAAAGCGTGAAGGCCAAGATCATCGAGCCTGGTTATGCGTGGGTGCGCATCTCGCAGTTCCAGGAACCGACCGTGGACGACATGGCGAAGAAGATCACCGCCCTGTACCAGCAAGACCCGCACATCAAGGGCCTGGTGCTGGATCTGCGCAACGATCCGGGCGGCGTGGTGCCGGGCGCGATCGGCGTGTCGGCGGCCTTCCTGCCGAAGGATGCGGTGATCGTCTCGACCAACGGCCAACTACTGGCCTCCAAGGAGACCTTCTACGGCCGCCAGGAATTCTACGCGCCGCGCGCCAAGTCCGACCCGCTGGGCAAGCTGCCGGCCGCGCTGAAAGACGTGCCGATGGTGGTGCTGGTGAACGGCGGTTCCGCCTCCGCTTCCGAGATCGTCGCCGGCGCGCTGCAGGACTACAAGCGCGCCACCGTCATCGGACAGCAGACCTTCGGCAAGGGCTCGGTGCAGACGCTGCGCCAGCTGACCGCCGATACTGCCGTCAAGCTGACCACGGCACGCTACTACACGCCGAAGAATCGCGCGATCCAGGCGCGCGGCATCACGCCGGACCTGCTGGTCGATGAAACGGCCGAAGGCGATGGCTTGAACCGTCTGCGCGTGCGCGAAGCGGACCTGCAAAAACACCTGGGCAACGACAAGGACCCTGAGGGCGAACTGAAACGCGATCCGCTGGAAGCCGAGCAAAGCCTGGCCGTGCTGGCGAAGAAAACCAAGCCGGTGGAATTCGGCTCCAAGGACGACTTCCAGCTGGCGCAGGCGCTGAACCATTTCAAAGGCTTGCCGGTGCAGCTGTCGAAGGCGGAAGTCAAGCCGGCCAACGATGTCGGCGAGACCAAGCCGGATACGCCGCCGCAACCGCAACCGCTGGCCAAGCCGAAAGCAAAATAACAGCGCGTGCGCCAACGCCGCACAGAGACGATGAACGACTCACAATTGCTGCGCTATTCGCGCCACATCCTGCTCGACGAAATCGGCATCGAGGGCCAGCAAAAGCTGCTGGCCGCGCGCGCGCTGGTGATCGGCGCGGGCGGCCTCGGTTCGCCGGCCGCCATGTACCTGGCGTCGGCCGGCGTCGGCCACATCACGCTGGTCGACAACGACACGGTCGACCTGACCAACCTGCAGCGCCAGATCGCCCACACAACCGAACGGGTGGGCCAGCCCAAGGCCGAATCGGCCCGCCTGACGCTGGCGCAGATCAATCCCGAGATCACCGTCACCGCGCTCAATGAGCGGGTGGACGACGCGCGCCTGGCCGAACTGGTCGCCGCCGCCGACGTGGTGCTGGACTGCACCGACAACTTCGCCACCCGGCACGCCGTCAACCGCGCCTGCGTGGCCGCGCGCAAGCCGCTGGTGTCGGGCGCCGTGATCCGCTTCGACGGGCAGATCAGCGTGTTCGATCCGCGCAGCGGCGAACAGCCTTGCTACTCCTGCCTGTTCCCGCAGGATCAGAACTTCGAGGACGTGGCCTGTTCCACCATGGGCGTGTTCGCGCCGCTGGTGGGCGTGGTCGGCGCCATGCAGGCGGCCGAAGCGCTCAAGCTGCTGATGGGCGTGGGCGGTTCGCTGGCCGGGCGCTTGATGATGCTCGACGGCCTGCACATGGAATGGACCAGCATCGGCGTGGGCCGCAACGACGCGTGCCCGGTATGCGCCAACACACAACAACCACAGGGAGAATGAACTTGCTGATGAAACGCCTCGCCGTCCTACCGCTCGCGCTGGCCGCCGCCTTTGGTGCGCAAGCCGCCACCACCACCAAATACCTGATCATTTCCGAGATCGCCAACAAGCAGATCGGCCAGCAAATCGTCGAGCGCCAGGACGACGGCCTGACCAAGGTGACCTTCGGCTATAAGGACAATGGCCGCGGCCCGGACCTGGTGGAGCAGTTCCGTGTGGGCGCGGACGGCACCATCACCGAATACGCGGTCAAGGGCAATTCGACCTTCGGCGCGGTGGTGGACGAGCAGTTCAGCCGCAAGGGCGACCAGGCGCAGTGGAAGTCGACCACCGAACAGGGCGAGAAGACCGTCAGCGGCGCGGCCGCCTATCTGCCGCTGAACAGTTCTTTCGAGGTGGAGTCGATCGCCATTTCGGCGCTGGCGAAAAATCCGGACGGCAAACTGGCCCTGCTGCCATCGGGCACGCTGTCGCAGCGTGAGCTGAACCGCGTGGAAGTCACCAGCGCCGCCGGCCAGAAACAGACCGTGCGCCTGCTGGCGCAAACCGGCGTTGGCCTGTCGCCGTCGTTCTACTGGGCCACCAGCGGCGATGCGCCGCGCCTGTTCGCCGTGATCATCCCCGGCTTCGGCAATATGCTGGAAGAGGGCTGGCAGGCCGTGGCGCCGGAACTGGCCAAGCTACAAAAAGCCGCCGAGCAGCAGATGCTGACCGATGCCGCCGCCAAGCTGCAGCACCCGCTCAACGGCCTGACCGTGGTACGCAACGCCCGCATCTTCGACAGCGAGAAGGCCGTCGTCGGCCAACCGTCCGATATCTATGTGCTGCGCGGCCGCATCACCTCCGTGCAACCGGCCGGTGCGCCGGTGCGCGAGGCCGACAATGTGATCGACGCCGCCGGCCGCATCGTGCTGCCAGGTTTGTTCGACCTGCACGGCCACGTCGACCGCTGGGCCGGCGCGCTGGACATGGCGGCCGGCGTCACCAGCGTGCGCGACATGGGCAACGACAACAAGCAGTTGCAGGCGATGATGGACGAAACCGCCGCCGGCAAGCTGCTGGCGCCGCAGGTGGTGCCGGCCGGTTTCCTGGAGGGCGAGAGCCCGTACAGCGCCAATCTCGGTTACGTCATCAAGGATCTGAAGGAAGCCAAGGACGCCATCGACTGGTACGCAGAGCGCGGCTATCCGCAGCTGAAGATTTATAACTCCTTTCCGAAAGCCATTCTGAAGGACACCATCGCCTATGCGCACAGCCGTGGCATGCGCGTTTCCGGCCACATTCCGGCCGGCCTGCGCGCGCAGGAAGCGCTGGACGCCGGCTATGACGAGATCCAGCACATCAACCAGGTGCTGCTGAACTTCCTGGTCAAGCCGGATACCGAAACGCGCAACCTGAACCGCTTCGTGCTGCCGGCCGAGAAGGTGGCGGACCTGGACTTCAATTCCAAGCCGGTGAAGGACTTCGTGGCCTACCTGGCGAAGAAGCAGATCTCCATCGACCCGACGCTGGCCACCTTCGCCTTCCTCAAGCAGCGCGACGGCGACGTCAACGAGCCTTACGCATCGGTGGCTTCGCACATGCCGCCGGATGTGGCGCGCGGCTTCAAGGTCGGCACCATGAAGATCGACGGCGACGCGCAGCTCAAGCGCTACGAGAAGTCCTACGCCAAGATGGTGCAGTTCGTCGGCATCATGTACAAGGCCGGCGTGCCGATCGTGGCCGGCACCGACGATATTCCCGGCTTTACCCTGCATTCGGAGCTGGCGCTGCTGGTCAAGGCCGGGCTGACGCCGGCGCAGGCGCTGCAGGTGGCCACCCGCAACGGCGCGCGCTACACCCGCACCTCGAATGATCGCGGCAGCATCGCGCCGGGCAAGCTGGCCGATATCGTGTTGGTGGACGGCGATCCGACCAAGAACATCGAAGATGTGCGCAAGGTGTCGGCGGTGATGACGCGCGGTTTCCTGATCTATCCGCAGGAGATCGACGCCGCACTGGGCATCGCGCCGTTCGTGGGCGAGGCGCCCAAGGTGAACAAGAGCGCGGCGCCGGTGGCCGAGGCCTACGGCGGCAGCAACGAGGGCGCCCGCGCACGCATCGAAGGCAGCGCCAAAAAACACCATTAAAGCGTAAGGTCTTGTAAAGAAACTGTCATATTAAGAGCTGTTTAAGCGCCAAAGAGGATAAATCACGGCTAAATCGCGACCTGGCATCGCAACGGCCGTGATTCCGCCTTATACTCTGCACTCATTTTTATTTGTGTTATCAAATTATGAAAAAGCTTAATTTCCGCCGCCCAGCCCATCGCCTGCAACGCGGCTTTACGCTGATCGAAATCATGGTGGTGGTGGTCATCATGGGCGTGCTGGCCGCGCTGGTGGTGCCCAAGCTGATCAGCCGCACCGGCGAATCCAAGGTCGCCGCCGCCAAGGTCGATATCGCGACCATCATGCAGGCGCTCAAGCTGTACAAGCTCGATAACCAGCGCTACCCGACCACCGAACAGGGCCTGCAATCGCTGATCGAGAAACCGACCGGTGGCCCGGCCGCCAACGGCTGGAAGGCCGGCGGTTATGTCGAGAAAATGCCGAAGGACCCGTGGGGCAATCAGTACCAGTATCTGTCGCCGGGCATCAAGGGCGAGATCGACGTGTTCTCCTACGGCGCCGATGGTCAACCAGGCGGCACCGGCGATGACGCCGACATCGGCTCCTGGGATAACTGATCGTTCATCATGCACCGCGAGCGTGGCTTCACGCTGATCGAACTGCTGGTGGTGATGGTCATCCTGGGCATCACCTTGGGGCTGGTGTCGCTGAATGCGATGCCGGGCCAGAAGCAGTCCATGCAGCAGGACGCCAAGCGCATCGCTTTGCTGCTGCAGTTGGCGCGCGATGAAGCCATCGTCCGCAACCGCCAGATCGCCTTCGAGGCCGGCGCGGAAAACTACCGCTTCATGATCCGCAACGATAACAAGCAATGGGAGCAGGTGACGCAGGACGATCTGCTGCGCGAGCGCGAATTCAAGAACGCGCCCCTGACCCTGATGCTGGACCCCACGCCGGCGTTGCCGGAAGCGACGCTGCGCATCATCTTCGGCCGCGAGCCGGTCGACAAACCCTTTGTGCTGACCATGACCGGCAGCGACGGTGGCAGCGTTGCCATCCGCGCCGACGGCATCGGTCACTTCACGGTGGAATAGCATGCGGCCATCGTTCAAATCACTCACCTCGTTTAATCGTGGCTTCACCATGCTGGAAGTGCTGGTGGCGCTGATGATTGTCGCCACTGCGTTGATCGCTTCGCTGCGCGCGGTCGGCAGCCTCACCTCCAACAGCGACGGCCTGCGCGCCAATATGATGGCCACCTGGTCGGCCGAGAACCGGCTGGTGCAAATGCGCCTGTCCAAGGTGTTCCCGCCGATCGGCAAGCAGACCTACGATTGCCCGCAGGGCGATTTGCAGCTGGTGTGCGAAGAAGAGGTTATCGCCAGCCCGAATCCGCGCTTCCGCCGGGTGGAGGTCAGCGTGTTCGAGGCCGCGCATCCAGAGCGCCGCATCATCAAGCTGGTCCAACTGGTGCTGAGCCCATGACGTCCCGTGCGCGCGGCTTTACGCTGATCGAGCTGCTGCTGGCCATTTCGATTCTGGCCATCATCGCAGTGCTGGGCTGGCGCGGGCTCGATAGCATCGTGCGTTCGCGCGAGACGCTGACGGCAGGCATGGACCAATCGCGCGGCTTGCAGCTAGCCTTCGCGCAAATGCAGAGCGATTGCGAGAATATGGCAGACGGCCCGCTGCTGCGCAATCGCGCCTTCCTGCAGGCGGAAGACAACCGCATCACACTGGTGCGCATGGTACTGGGCGAGAACCAGCCGACGCGCCTTCAGGTGGTGTCCTACCGCGTGGTGGACGGCGTGCTGACGCGGCGCGAGTCGGCCTCCACGCGCGAGCTGACGCAGCTCGACGGCCTATGGCAGGCGGCCCTCAGCGACACCGATCCCGCCGCCGCCGTGGCGTTGCAGGCCGGCGTGCAGAATATGGTGATGCGCTTCTGGGTCCCGACCGCCAACAGTGGTGTGAGTGTGGTCAGCAATGCCGGCGGCTGGCGGCCGGCGGCCGGCGCCCTGACTGCCGGGGCGCCCGGCGTGACCGTTCTGCCTACCGGCCTGGAAGTGTCGATGACGCAGCAGGGCCTGGAAATCCCGATGGTGAAGTCCTTCCTGCTGGGGGCACTGTGAAGCTGAAGCGGCAACAAGGCGTGGCCGTGGTGACGGCGCTGTTGCTGACCACCTTGGCGGTGACCATCGTCACCAGCTTGTTCTGGCAGCAGCAGGTACAGGTACGCTCGATGGAGAACCAGCGCCTGCAACTGCAAACGCGCTGGATCCTGCGCGGCGCGCTGGACCTGAGCCGGCTGATTTTGAATCAGGACTTTGCGAGCTTTCCGAACTACACGCAATTGGACGGCGTGTGGGCCACGCCGCTGGAGGAGACGCGGCTGGATGATTATGTCGAGCGGGAGCGCCTGCAGGGCGAGAACTTCAACGCCACCCTGTCCGGCCGCATGATGGATGCGCAGGGACGCTACAATCTCGCCAACCTGGCGCTAAGCGGGCAGGCGGGTGCCGCCGAGGTGGAGGTGTTCGCGCGCCTGCTGACCAATCTGCGGCTCGATTCCGGCCTGGCGGTCGCCGTGGCGGAGCTGGTGAAGAACGCCGCGCCGCCTGCGGCGCGATCGCCGGACGGAACGCAGCTTGCCGCGACCACCACCAGCGCCGCCAATCAGCCCATCGGCCTGGTGCGGGTGGAGGATTTGCTGGCGGTGAGCGGCTTTACGCCGCAGGCCATTGAACAGCTGCGCGACTATGTCATCATACTGCCGGCAAGCGGCACCAAGCTGAACGTGAACACCGCGCCGGCCGAACTGCTGTCAGCACTGGTGCCGGAGCTGTCGCTGTCGGATGCGGCGGCGATGGTCAGCTCGCGCAAGACGGCCTACTACAGCGATAGTTCAAAGTTCATCGGGCAGTCGCAGATGAGCGGCAAAACGATCAAGGCGGTGTGGGGCGTGCACAGCGAATACTTCCTGGCGTATAGCCGGGTGAGGCTGGACCGGGCGACGCTGGAAACGCAGTCGCTGCTGAGGCGGCCGCCAAACCAGGGCACGCAGGTGGTATGGATACGGGAATACTAAAACAGCGATGAACGAAAGCGAGATCCTTTGACTACACTATTTATCCGCTATCCGGCCAAGGCCAGCATCGACAGCGGCGCCGCCCAGAGCTGCCCGTTCGCGCTGGTGGGCGACGGCGGCAATCTGCTGCAGCAGGGCGCTGCGCCGCTGGGGAACCTGACGGATATGGTGGCCGCCGCGCGCCGCGTGGTGCTGCTGCTGGCCGCCTCGGACACCACGCTGGTGCGCGTCAAGGCGCCGCCGCTGTCGGCCGCCAAACTCAAGGCCGCGCTGCCGGCGCTGGTGGAAGAACATGTGCTGGGCGATCCGGCCGACTGCGTGCTGGCCGCCACCGCCGAAGACAGCGCAGGCCTGCGCACCGTGGCCGTGGTGCAGCGCGCCTGGCTGGACGTGCTGGTCAAGGCGCTGCTGGCGCAAGGCGCGCACGCCGTGTCGGCCGTGCCGTCGCAACTGTGCCTGCCGTTCCAGCCGGGCGGCGTCTCGGCCACGCTGCTGCAGGGCGACGCCGGCTATGACCTCGTCATGCGCCAGTCGCAGCACGAAGGCCTGGGCCTGACGCTGCCGGCGCAACCGCTGGCGGCGCTGCAGACCTTGCGCGCGCTGGCCGGCGATCAACCGGTTACGCTGTACCTGCAAACGGCGCAAATGGCGCAGTTCGCGCCGCTGGCGGTCGAGGTGTCGCAGCTCACAATGGAAGAAGACCACTGGGCGCACTGGGTGGCGGCGGCGCGCGGCGCCGGCCTCGATCTGGCCCCGGCGCTGGGCGCCAGCGGCTCCTCCGCGCGCGCATGGCAGCGCTGGCGCTGGCCGCTGCGCATCGCCGTGCTGGCGCTGCTGGTCAACGTGGTGGGCATGAATATCGAGTGGATGCGCCTGAAGAACCAGGCCAAGGTGGTGACCCAGTCCATGACCCAGACCTTCAAGTCGGTGTATCCGAAAGAACCGCTGGTGGCCGCGCCGATGGACCAGATGGCGCGCAACGTGCGCCTGGCCAAGGCCAATAGCGGCCAGACCGGCGCCGACGAATTCGTCACCCTGAGCGCCGCCTTTGGCGAAGCGCTGGGCGCGCTGCCGCGCCGCGACATCATCGCCACGCTGGAATACAAGGACCGCGCGCTGGTGGTCAAGGTCAAGCCCAACACCGTGGATGCGGCGGCGGCGGCGCAGTTGCGCGCCGCGCTGGCCGGCCGCAGTCTGGACATGCAGGAATCAACGCCGGGCAGCTGGAAGATCATTCCCGTCGCCGGAGGAAAATCATGAGCAAGACGAATCCATTCCAGGAACTGCGCCTGCGCGCCGACGCCTTCTGGCAGGTGCGCACCGAGCAGGAACGCAAGCTGCTGCGCATCGGCGGCATCGTGGTCGGCCTGGGCCTGTTCTACGGCGTGCTGGTCGACCCGGCGCTGTCGGGCCGCGCCACGCTGCAGAAGACGCTGCCGGAGCTGAACCAGCAGGCTGCCGCAATGCAGAACATGGCGCGCGAGGCGCAGGCGCTGCAAGGCCAGAACAATATCGCCCCGACGCCGATGACGCGCGATAACCTCAGCGCCGGCCTGGCCGCGCGCGGCCTCACGGCGCAGTCGCTCAACGTCACCGGCGACTACGCAAAGCTGCAGTTCAACGGCGTGCAGTACGCCGGCCTGGTGGCGTGGCTGGATGCGATCCGCATTGAAAGCCGCATCGCCGTCACCGAAGCCAGTTTCACCGCACAGGATGCGCCGGGCGTGGTCAACGCCAGCCTGACGCTGCGCCAGGGAGCCCGATGAAGCGCGCCGTGCTATGGTTGCTGACCATCGCGCTGACGATGGCCGCGACGCTGCTGGTGTTTTTCCCGGCAACGTGGCTCGGTTCCATCGTCGAGCAGCGCACCGGCGGCCGTTTGACGCTGGGGGATGCGCAGGGTACGCTGTGGCGCGGTTCGGCCTTTGTCGGCGGCGCGGCGGGCAATAACGGCCCGGTGACGCCGCTGCTGCCGGGCCGCTTCAGCTGGAAGATTTCGCCGCTGGCGCTGGTCGGCATGGTCGATATGCAGCTGGAGAACCCGCAGGCGTTGGCGCAGCCGCTGACCTTCCGGGGCGGCTGGTCGCACTGGCAACTGAGTCCGTCGGCGCTGCTGTTGCCGGCCGAAGGCCTGTCCGGCCTGGGCGCACCGCTCAACACCATGGCGCCCAGCGGCAGCATGCGCTTGTCGTGGAGCGGCCTGGAACTGGCGTTGCTCAACCGCCAGGTCGGCGTCGAAGGCCGCACCACGCTGGAGATGAGCGACATGGCCTCGCGCCTGTCGTCGATCCGCCCGCTGGGCAGCTACACGCTGACGCTGGACTGGCACGGCCAGCAGGCGCAGTTGGCGCTCAGTTCCGTCAAAGGACCGCTGCTGTTGAGCGGGCGCGGAAGCTTGAACAACGGCCGCCTGCAGTTTTCCGGTCAGGCCGAGGCAGCACAAGGATACGATGAGACGTTGGCCAATCTGTTGAATTTGCTGGGCCAGCGCAAGCCAGGTAGTGACCGTAACGTGATCGCTTTAGAGTTCCATTAAAGATAAAGTTCAGACTATGAAAAACCAGTTCGTTAGCCCATCCCGTCTTCCTGCGCTGCGCCGCCTGAGCGCAGGTGCGATGCTGTGCTGCGCGGTCAGCGCCGCCGCACCGACCGCCGCGTTGCTGCTGCCAGCGTTGGCGCATGCCGCCGCCGACGACGCCGCGCTGAACTTTGTCGGCGCCGATATCGAGTCGGTCATCAAGGCGGTGGGGCACTACACCAACATCACCTTCGTGATCGATCCGCGTGTCAAAGGCACGCTGACCGTGGTGTCGGAAAAACCGGTCACCAAGTCGCAGGCATTCAGCCTGCTGACCTCCGCGCTGCGCCTGCAAGGCTACGCGGTGGTCAGCGGCGACGGCTTCGCCAAGGTGGTGCCGGAAGCGGACGCCAAGCTGCAGGCCAGTCCGACCCAGGTGGATGCGCCGCAGGCCAAGGGCGACCAGATCGTCAGCCAGATCTTCCGCCTGAATTACGAATCGGCCGCCAACGTGGTGACCGTGCTGCGGCCTTTGATCTCGCCGAACAACACCATCAACGCCAACCCGGGCAACAACACCGTGGTGGTGACCGACTACGCCGACAACATCAAGCGCCTGGCTAAAATCGTCGCTGCGCTCGACGCGCCGGCCGTGGCCGACCTGGACGTGATCCCGGTGCGCTACGCCATCGCCAGCGACCTGGCGACCATGATCAACAAGTTGATGGACGCCGGCGCTAGCGCCGACGGTGGCAAGACCACCGTGCTGGCCGACCCGCGCACCAACTCGCTGGTGCTGCGCGCGCCGTCGGCGGCGCGCTCCAACCTGGCCAAGTCGCTGATCGCCAAGCTTGATCAGCCGACGCAGCAACTGGGCAATGTGCACGTGGTCTACCTGAAGAACGCCGAAGCGGTGAAGCTGGCGCAGACCCTGCGTTCAGTGGTCTCCGGCGAGGTGGCGCAGCAGGGCACCAGCAGCGGCACGGGTACCGGTAGCCAGAATACCGGCGGCAATAGCGGCAACAGCGGTGGCTTCGGCAGCAATAGCACCAGCGGCAGCGGCAATTCGTCCGGCGGCGGCACGAGCGGCCCTAGCAATCCTTTGCTGAGCGGCTCGAACAGCCAGCAGCAGGGCAGTGGCGGGGCCGGCGGCGCCGGCTTCATCCAGGCCGACGCCTCTACCAACACCCTGATCATCACGGCGCCGGAATCGGTGTATCGCAATATGCGCGCGGTGATCGACCAGCTGGACGTGCGCCGCGCGCAGGTCTACATCGAATCGCTGATCGTGGAAGTCACGTCCGACAAGGCTTCGGAGTTCGGCGTGCAGTGGGTCGGCGCCTCGGGCGACGCCAATAGCAAATACCGCATCGGCGGCGTGCAGTCGTTCACCACCAGCGGCACCGACAGCGCGCTGACGTCGATCTACGCCAACAACGGCGCCGGCATCCCGAACAACGGCCTGTCGATCGGCATCTTCAAACAAATTGGCGGCGCGCTGGGACTGGGCGCACTGGCGCACTCGCTGGAATCGGACGGCAACGCCAACATCCTGTCGACGCCGAACATGGTCACGCTGGACAACGAACTGGCCACCATCCGCGTCGGCCAGAACGTGCCCATCCTGACCGGCCAGTACACCACCACCTCCGGCACCAACAGCAATCCGTTCCAGACCATCGACCGCAAGGACGTCGGCCTGACGCTGAAAGTGCGTCCGCAGATTTCCGAGGGCGGCACCATCAAGATGGCGATTTACCACGAGACGTCGAGCGTGGACAAATCGACGCTGACCGCCGCTTCCGGCATCACCCTGAACAACCGCGTCATCGAAAACAACGTGATCGCCGATGACGGCCAGATCATCGTGCTGGGCGGCCTGATTGAAGACACCGAGGGCGACGGCACCGACAAGGTGCGCGGCCTGGGCGACATCCCGATACTGGGCAACCTGTTCAAGTCGCAGTCGCGCACCCGCAAGAAGACCAACCTGATGGTGTTCCTGCGCCCGGTCGTGATCCGCAACAAGGAGCAAAGCGTCAGCCTGGCCACCGACCGTTACGACTACATGCGCACGCAGCAGGAAGCCATCAAACCGCCGGACACCATTCTGGTGAAGGACCTGGGCCAGCCTATCCTGCCGAAGCTGGAGAACGGTGCGCCGGTCACCGGTGGTCCGGTCGCCGCGCCGGTGCCGCCGGCGCCGCTGCCGTTGCGCATTCCGGGCGGCGCGTCCAACCTGCAGCCAGCGCCGCAACAGTGATCACAGCGATATGAGCAATCTTCTCCCTTACGCCTTCGCCCGCGACTTCGTGGTGCTGGCCCAGCACAGCGACGATGCCGAAAACACCGTCGATGTGCTGATGTGCGGCGCCACCGCGCCGGCCGCCATCGCTGAAGTGTCGCGCCGTTTCGGCCGTATCCAGCTCAAGCAGATGACGCGCGCCGACCTGGAAGCCGCCATCGCCACGGCCTACGCCAGCTCGGGCGGCAACGCCTCCATGGTGGCCGAGGAATTCGACGCCGACCTCGATCTGACCAAGCTGCTGCAGGACGTGCCGGCCATCGAAGACCTGCTGGAATCGTCGGACGACGCGCCGGTGATCCGCATGATCAACGCATTGTTGACGCAGGCGCTGCGCGACAGCGCCTCCGACATCCACATCGAACCGTTCGAACAGACCTCGGTGGTGCGCTTCCGCGTCGACGGCACGCTGCGCGACATCGTCCGTCCGCGCAAGGCCATCCATGGTTCGCTGATCTCGCGTATCAAGATCATGGCGCAGCTGGACATCGCGGAAAAGCGTTTGCCGCAGGATGGCCGCATCACGCTGCGCATCGGCGGCAAGCCGGTGGACGTGCGCGTCTCGACGCTGCCGACCGGCCACGGCGAACGCGCCGTGCTGCGATTGCTGGACAAGGAAGCCGGACGCCTCGACCTGAACCACCTCGGCATGAGCGAAGTGATGCTGCCGAAGTTCGACGCGCTGATCAACCAGCCGCACGGCATCGTGCTGGTGACCGGTCCCACCGGCTCCGGTAAAACCACCACGCTATACGCCGCGCTGTCGCTGCTGAACGCCTCCACCACCAACATCATGACGGTGGAAGATCCGATCGAGTACGACCTGCCGGGCGTGGGCCAGACCCAGGTCAACCCGCGCATCGACATGACCTTCGCCAAGGCCCTGCGCGCCATCCTGCGCCAGGACCCGGACGTCATCATGATCGGCGAGATCCGCGACCTGGAAACCGCGCAGATCGCGGTGCAGGCCTCGTTGACCGGCCACCTGGTGCTGGCGACGCTGCACACCAACGACGCCGCCGCCGCCGTCACCCGCCTGCTGGATATGGGCATCGAACCGTTCCTGCTGTCGTCCACGTTGCTGGGGGTGTTGGCGCAGCGCCTGGTGCGCAAGCTGTGCCCGAGCTGCAAAACCTACGACGGCAAGTTGTGGCACGCGGTCGGCTGCGAGCATTGCGGCCAGACCGGCTACCAGGGCCGTGTGGGCGTCTACGAATTTTTGGAGACCACGCAGCAGATCCGCGCGCAGATCCACAACCGCGCCTCGGAAGCAGAAATCAAGGCCGCCGCCATCGGCGACGGCATGCAGACCATGCGCGACGACGGCGAGCGCTGGCTGGCCAGCGGCACCACCACGCAGGCCGAGTTGATGCGCGTGACCAAGGACTAGAGGACTAAGTAAGAGACTATGCCCGCATTCCGTTATGAAGCCGTCGACGCCGGCGGCGCCACCAAGAAGGGTGTCCTGAATTCGGACAGCCCGCGTTCCGCGCGCGCCGAGCTGCGCTCGCAGGGGTTGGTGCCGCTGAAGGTGGACGCCATCGCCGCGCAAGTCGACTCCTCCGGCATGGCCAAAAGCCGTGGCCTGGGCGAACGCCTGACCTCGACCGAGCTGGCGCTGTTCACGCGCCAGCTGGCCAGTTTGCTGGAAGCCGGCCTGCCGCTGGAGCAGGCATTCACCGCCTTGCTGGAGCAGGCCGAACGTCCCTACCTGCGCGACCTGATCGCCTCGGTGCGCTCGGAGGTGATCGGCGGCGATTCGCTGTCCGCCGTGCTGGGACGCCATCCGCGCGACTTCGCCGAGATTTATCGCGCGCTGGTGGCATCCGGTGAGCAGATCGGCCAGTTGTCGCGCGTGCTGTCGCGCCTTGCCGACTACATCGAGCGTCGCAATGCGCTGATCCAGAAGGTGCGGCTGGCCTTCACCTATCCTGCCATCGTTACCGTGGTGGCGTTCTCCATCGTGATCTTCCTGCTGACCTATGTGGTGCCGCAGATCGTTTCGGTGTTCGCCAACACCAAGCAGAAGCTGCCGTTCCTGACGGTGCTGATGCTGGCGGTGTCGGACTTCGTGCGCAGTTACGGCATCGTGGTCGGCATCGCCCTGGTCGGCGCCTGGTTCATGTGGCGGCGCGCGCTGCAAAACCCTGTGCTCAAGCGGCGCTGGCACACCTGGCTGCTGACCGCACCGTTGTACGGCAAGTTCGAACGCAGCCTGAATACCGCGCGCTTCGCCAGCACGCTGGCGATCACCACCGGCTCCGGCGTGCCGATCCTGCGTGCGCTGGAAACCAGCCGCGATACGCTCAACAACGTCGCCATGCGCGAGCTGGTGGAAGAGGCCAGCGACGCTGTGCGCGAAGGCGTGAGCCTGGCGCGCGCGCTGTCGGCGCAGAAGCATTTCCCGCCCATGTTGATCCATATGATCCGCGCGGGCGAAATCACCGGCGAGCTGCCGGCCATGCTGGACCGCGCGGCCGCCGCGCAGGAAGCCGATCTGGAACGCCGCACGCTGACCATCGCCGGCCTGCTGGAGCCGGCACTGATCCTGGCCATGGGCGTGGTGGTGCTGCTGATCGTGCTGGCGGTGCTGATGCCTATTATCGAAATCAATCAGCTGGTACGCTGATCGTCAGGAAAGACACAATGAAGCGTTTGCCCTTAATCGTTACTGTTCTCGCCGTGGTGCTGTTGTCGGCATCGCTGGCTTATTGGGGACTGCAGTTGTTCAAGCCACCGCAGCGCGCCATCGCCGCGCCGCCGCCACCGCCGCCGATGGGCATCAACCTCGATGCGGCCAAGGGCTTGTTCGGTGGCCAGGTGAGCGTGGCCGCCGTCAGCAACTACCATCTGAAAGGCGTGGTCGCCGCACGCGGCAGCGACAGCGCGGCCATCATCTCGGTCGACGACAAGCCGTCCGTGGCGCTGGCCGTCGGCAAGGAAGTGGTGCCGGGCGTGATCGTCAAGGAAGTCCATGCGCGGCACGTGATCCTGTCGGAGGGCGGCGTGATCAAACGCGTGGACCTGCCGAGCGATGCCGGCGCTTCCAGCGGCCCGGCCACCATGCCGGGCCAACTGACGCCGTTGCCCGCCGCGCCGCCGCCGGTGGTACAGCCGCCGCCGCAGCAACAGCCGCAGCAACAACCAACGCTGCCGGCGCCGGTGATGCAATCTTCCGGCCAAGCGCAGCAAAACACGCAGAATGCGCAACCGCCGCAACGCGGCATCGCTCCGATGGGCATTCCACCAATTCCCTCCAATGACCGTCAATAGGATGGCCTATGGCTTATATGCGTAGTCTGGCCGCAGCTTTATGCTGCGGCTTTTTCTTGTCCATCGCGTGCGCCGCGCCGGCGCCGGCGGCGCTGCAGCCCGATGCCGCGTCGGTGGTCGCGGATGCCGCCGTCAAGCCGCGTCCCAAAGTAGCGCTGGTGCTGTCCGGCGGCGGCGCGCGCGGCTTCGCCCACATCGGCGTGCTGCGCGCCTTGCAGGAGCTGCGCATCCCGGTCGACATCGTGGTCGGCACCAGCATGGGCAGCGTGGTCGGCGGCGCGTATGCGGCCGGCAGTTCGGTCGAACAATTGGAACAACTGGTGCGCCGCACCGACTGGAACGCCGTGGTGGCGGACCGTCCGCCGCGCGACCAGCTGGTGGCGCGGCGCCGCGAGGAAGACCTGCTGCTGCCGTCGCGGATCGAATTCGGCGCGCACCTGGACGGCGTCTCGCTGCCGCCGGCCGCCGCCGGCAACGAAGCGCTGGAACTGGCGCTGACCCGCGTGCTGCCGCCGGGCGCGCGCGACAAGCCGGCCAACCTGCTGCAGCTGCCGTTCCGTTCCGTCGCTTCCGACCTGGTCACCGGCGAACTGGTGGAGTTGACCGACACGCCACTGTTCCTGGCGATGCGCGCATCGCTGGCCGTGCCGGGCGTGTTCGCACCGGTGCGCGTGAACCAGCGCCTGCTGGTGGACGGCGGCCTGGTACGCAACCTGCCGGTGGACGTGGCGCGCGAGATGGGCGCGGACATCATCATCGCCGTCAATGTCGGCACGCCGCTGGCGCAGGAGAAGGAACTGGTGAGCGCGGTCAGCGTGGCGCAGCAGATGCTGCAGATCCTCACCGAGCAGAACGTCCAGCGCTCGCTCAAGGAGTTGCGGCCGAATGACGTATTGCTGCAGCCCGACCTCGGCGGCATCGGCTTCCTCGACTTCGGTCGCCACGACCGCGCCATGAAAGAGGGCGAGGCGGCGGTGCGCGCCATGAGCGCCAGGCTGGTGGGATTGGCCTTGCCGGAATCGCAGTACGCCTTGTACGAGGTGAACCGCTCCTCGGCACCGGTGTCTATCGACCAGTCCGTGAAATTGACCCGGCTGGAAGTGGCGGCCAGCGGCCGCATCAATCCCCGGGAGCTGGAAGTGCAGAGCGGCCTGAAGCTGGGCCAGATGGTCACCAGCGAACAGGCCACCGCCGCCGGCAACCAGTTGTTCGGACGCGGCGACCTGTCGCGCGTGGAGACGGAAGTGCGCGACGATGAAAACGGCCGCAGCGTATTAATCAAGCCTACCGAGGCCGAATGGGCGCACAGCCGCCTGCGCGTGGGGCTCGAGCTGAATAGCGACTTCAGCGAGAACAGCGCCTTCCAGTTCAAGGCCATGCATGTGCTGTCGTCGCTCAACGACTGGGGTGCCGAGTTGCGCACCATCGGCAGCGTCGGCACCCAGCGCGCGCTGGGCATGCAGTTCTGGCAGCCGCTGGGACCGGGCTCGCAGTGGTATGTGGCGCCGGCGCTGGAGTACGCGTCCGGCTCAAGCGACATCTTCAACTCGAGCGGCTTCCGCCAGGTGCGCTATGCCTATGACTACACGGCCGCCTCGGTGGGGGTGGGGCGGCAACTGGGACGTTGGGGCGACGTGCGTTATTCGGTGGGGCGGCAGGTCAGCAATCAGCATCTGAGTATTCCGGAAGACCTGACCAACCTGCGCGCCTTGCAGACGGTGCAGGCGCTGAGCTTCAATGTGGACACGCTGGACACCATCGCCTTCCCGACGCGCGGCACCTTGTTCAGCCTGGAGTGGCAGCGTGCGGTGGAAAAATCCAAGAACAGCGCGCCGGTGCCGACGCGGCAAAGCCTGCAGGCGCTGGAAGCCTTCCACACCGGCCGTTGGGCCGGTCACGTGTACGCGGAATGGGCGCGCAGCCAGGGCGGCGCCGGGGACAACAACCTGGGCGGCTTCCTGCGGCTGTCGGGTACCACGCCGGAATCGGTGGTGGGCAGCCGCACGGTGCTGGGCCGGGTGGTGATGGCGCGCAGCATCGGCGCCATGCCGGCCGCGCTGGGCGGCGACGTGCGGCTCGGCTTTTCGCTCGAAGCGGGCGCCGCCTACAGCCCGACCGATCCGCTCAGCTGGGGCAAGCTCAAGCAGGCTGCCAGCGGCTTCATCGCGGTCGACACGCGCTTCGGTCCGCTCTATTTCGGCACCGGCACCACCAAGGGCGGCAAGAGCAGCGCCTACCTGTTCCTCGGCCCGATCTGGTAACGCCAGGATTAGAGCCTAATGCCGTCAAGTTAAGCTGAGTACGTTTCGTCATTCCCGCGAAAGCGGGAATCCATGAGGCGCATGCCGGCTAGCTCAGTATGGATCCCGGCTTTTGCCGGGACGACATCACTTAACTTAACGGCATTTGGATTAAGAGCCGAATTATTTACGGCGCAGGGCGGTGAAGGCGGCGAATTCCCAGGAGCGGAAGCCGACCAGCAGGGTGAAGCCGTCGCGCTCGTGCGCTCCCAGGCGGCGGTCGCCCTGGTGCAGCCGCGCCAGCTCGCCCGCCAGTTGCTGCACCCGTCCCACCAGCTCTTGCGCGCTCGGCAGCGATAGCCGCGCCGGCAGACAGAGCAGCGTTTCGCCGGCGCCGTCGAAGCTGCCGCTGAAGTAATCGTCCACCACGTGTTCGCGGAAGAATTGTTGCACCGGGCCGTCCGGCAGCCAGCGGAAGGCGTTCGAGACGCGCAGCCGGTAGCGGTTCAGCGGCTTCAGTTCAATCAGGCCCAGCCGGTCCAGCTCGGCCAGCAGGACGATGCATTCCGGTTCCGTCAGCGCGTAGGTTTCCAGCACCTGCTCCAGCGTCCAGTGCCCGAGGCAGCTGATCGCCATCAGCAGCAGCTTGGGATTGGCCAGCAGCGATTTTTCCTGCGTCAGCGTGAGGCGGTCCGCCTGTGGTGTGGCGTCGGCCGCGCCGCGCAGCACGTCTTCCATCGGCACCCCGGCCGCCTTGCAGATCTGCGCCAGCCGCGACAGCGACATGTCCTGCTGGCCGAACATGCGCTTGACGCTCGATTCACTCATGGCAATGCGCTCGGCCAGCATTTTGTAGGTCACGCCGGCAGCCCGCATCTGGGTCCGCAGCACCTGCAGCAGTAGTTCCGGTGAGCTCATTTTGCGCCTTAGTAAAAAAACAAAAGGTATCGTATCACGATACTCGTCGGTGTGAAAACCTCTCCCTGGAATAATCAATTAGTACATCCGCGCGAAGTGGGGGACACTGCTTGCGCTGTCTCTCGCAGTAGAGACGGCGCCCTGAACTACCTTACGGAGACGAGATGTCCAACACGATGTTGAAAGTGGCGATGGCCACGTTGATTGCCGCCGGCTGCGGCAGCGCCGTCGGCGCCGAACCATCGCCGGTCTATGTGGGCGCGGACGCCGGCACCCAGTTCAGCAACAACACCAGCTTGCTGCGCGCCTACGCCGGCTACAAGCTCGGCGCCGAGAAGGTGTATGCGGTGGAATTGATGGTGTTCACGCTGGGTACCGAGTCCAGAGTGTTCCAGTGGGGGGATTACAGTTATTCGGGCGGAAACCGGCTGCGCGCCAATGGCATCGGCGTCAACTGGGCTTCGGCGCTGCCGCTGAACGAGAACTGGACGCTGACCAGCCGGCTGGGCGGCAACTATGCGCACGCCACCACCCGCTCCCGCTATGCCGGCGGCGACAGCAGTTATGACCGTGGCGGCGTCACGGCGGGCGTGGGCCTGGCCTACCGTCTCAACCCGAATCTGTCGCTGACGGTCGACCTGAGCTACATGCCGGTCCACCTCAACGCCTATGAAAAAAATACCAGGCCAACGCTGGGTACCGGCTTGCGCTACAACTTTTAACCTGAGAGCGGGCGCCACGACCGGCGCCCGCTGAGGGTTGCTACTTTAGAGCACGTAGCGCGACAGGTCTTCGTTGACCGCCAGCGCATCCAGGCGTGCATTCACATACGCCGCATCGATCACCACGGTCTTGCCGGTGTCTTCGGTGGCCGTGAACGACAATTCTTCCAGCAGCTTTTCCATCACCGTGTACAGCCGGCGCGCGCCGATGTTTTCGGTCCGTTCGTTGACCGAGTAGGCGATTTCCGCCAGGCGCGTGATGCCTTCCTGCGCAAATTCCAGCTTCACGTCTTCGGTCGCCAGCAAGGCTTCATATTGCTTGGTCAGGCAGGCGTCGGTGCTGGTGAGGATGCGTTCGAAATCGGCGATCGACAGCGACTCGAGCTCGACCCGGATCGGGAAGCGGCCTTGCAGCTCGGGGATCAGGTCCGACGGCTTGGCCAGGTGGAAGGCGCCCGAGGCGATGAACAGGATGTGGTCGGTCTTGATCATGCCGTACTTGGTGTTGACGGTCGTGCCTTCCACCAGCGGCAGCAGGTCGCGCTGCACGCCGGCGCGCGAGACGTCGGCGCCGCCCACTTCCGAGCGCGAGGCGATCTTGTCGATCTCATCCAGGAACACGATGCCGTTTTGCTCGACGTTCTGAATGGCTTTCTGCTTCATCTCGTCTTCGTTGATGAGCTTGGCCGCTTCCTCGTCGACCAGGAATTTCATGGCTTCCTTGATCTTGACCTTGCGCGCCTTCTTGCGCTGCGCGCCGATGCCGGAGAACATGGACTTGATCTGCTCGGTCATTTCCTCCATGCCGGGCGGCGCCATGATTTCCATCTGCGGGCCGGCGTCGGCCAGCTCGATCTCGATTTCCTTGTCGTCCAGCTCGCCCTGGCGCAGGCGCTTGCGGAAGGTCTGGCGGGTGGCGTCGTCCTTCGGCGCCTCGGTGCCGGCCGACGGCGTGAAGCCGAAGTCGCGCGCCGGCGGCAGCAGGATGTCGAGCACGCGGTCTTCGGCCGCATCTTCGGCGCGGGTGCGCACCTTGGCCATCTCGGCCAGGCGGGTCTGCTTGACGCCGATGTCGACCAGGTCGCGGATGATGGTGTCGACGTCGCGGCCCACATAGCCGACCTCGGTGAACTTGGTGGCTTCGATCTTGATGAAGGGCGCGTCCGCCAGCTTGGCCAGGCGGCGCGCGATCTCGGTCTTGCCGACGCCGGTCGGGCCGATCATCAGGATGTTCTTCGGCGTGATCTCATGCCGCAGCGGCTCTTCCACCTGCTGGCGGCGCCAGCGGTTGCGCAGCGCGATGGCGACCGCTTTCTTGGCCTTGCCCTGGCCAACCACGTGTTTGTCGAGCTCGCCGACGATTTCATGCGGGGTCATATTCATGCTGGATCCAGTGTTTCAATGATGTGATTCAGATTGGTGTAGATGCACAGCTGCCCGGCGATGGTCAGTGATTTTTTGACGACTTCCGCCGCCGACAGTTCCGTGTTCTCGACCAGGGCCTTGGCCGCCGACTGCGCGTAGGTGCCGCCCGAGCCGATGGCGCCGACGCCATCTTCCGGTTCCAGCACGTCGCCATTGCCGGTGATTACCAGCGTCGATTCGCTGTCGGCCACCAGCAGCATGGCTTCCAGGCGGCGCAGCACGCGGTCGGTGCGCCAGTCCTTGGCCAGCTCGACCGAGGCGCGCAGCAGGTTGCCCTGGTGCTTATCCAGCTTGCCTTCAAAGCGGTCGAGCAGGGTGAAGGCGTCGGCGGTGCCACCGGCGAAGCCGACCAGCACCTTGCCCTGATACACCTTGCGCACCTTGCGGGCCGTGCCCTTCATGACAATGTTGCCGAGCGTGACCTGGCCATCGCCGCCCAGCGCGACTTCCTTGCCGCGGCGCACGCACAGAATGGTGGTGCCGTGAAATTGTTCCATAGTTACCTCAAAGTAATGATGCGGGCTGCTTCAAGACCAAAAAGTGGGGCCGGGAACTAGAATTGCAAGTTAATACTTGTGGGGATAAATCCGCGCCAGGCCGGCATAGCCCAGCAGCCTGAGCAGGGCAGCGACCAGGTGGTTGACGTCGCGCAAAGCCAGCTTGCGCCCCTCGCCGGCCCAGGGTTGCAGCACCGCATGCAGCTGTATCGCGCTGGCGTAGTCGATGCGGGTCAGGCGCGAGCAGTCGAACACCAGGGTCGGATATTGCTCAGCATACTGTTGTATCGCCGGCAGCAGGGCGCCAAGTTGATGTTCTATGATCGGCGGCAACATGAAGCGGTCGGGCGAGGCCGAAACCTGTTGCGCCGGCGCCATGGCCACCTGGTGCGGCGGCGTGAACGAGGGCGGCGACACTTCAAAGGTGACGCAGTAGTCCATGCCGATCTGCTCGAATTCCTTTTCGCGGTTTTGCAGCTGCAACAGTTCCAGCAGCAGCAGCCACACGGCTTCGCCCTCGTCGCGGCGGCCAATGGCGAGGTTGCTGCGGATCTGCGCACTGAGCGCGGCCGCGCCCACCAAGATCAGCTCGCGCTGCTGCTGTTGCAGCTGGCGCAGCGTTTCCAGCAGCAGGGCGGCGCCATCGGCCGCCACCGCCGTTACGCGGATCAGTTCCAGCCGCAATACGGGATGGCCGGCGGCCAGCTGGCGCAGGCGCTCCAGCTGTGGGGCGATGTGCTGGTCGAGCACGCCGGCGAACGATTCGGTCGGCGTCAGCCCGGCCCAGTCCGGCGAGTGGGCGGACAGCCCGGCCGGCGCGTGCCACGGCGGCGGCGAGGTTTCATAGGTGCTGGCGTAGTCGATCGACAGGTTGTCGAAGGCGTCCTGCTGGCCGCTGACCTGGTACAGGTCGAACAGCATCCACCAGGCGCTGCGGTCGCTATTGTGCTTGGAGCCGGCCACGGCGTCGACCAGCATCTGCTGGGCCACGGCGGCCTGGCCGTTGGCGTACAGGATGGCGATTTCCTCGACCAGCGGCGTGCTGTCGTCGGCGCTGGCCAGCGGCAGTTCCTCGTCGCTCAGCAGCATGGTGGTCGGGACGTCGTCGGGCGGCTGGGCGGCGCTGCTGGCGCGCGGCGGACGGGCCGGGCGTTGGCTGCCCCACGCCGGTTCGCCCTGGCTGAAGATGTCGGCCGCCATCGCCGATTCGATGGCGTCGATCTTCATGGCGGTGGCGCGGGCGATTTCGCGCTGGCGCGCCTGCTGGCTCAGGCGTTCGGCCTCGCTGTTGGCGGCCAGCCGCGCCTGCTCGTCGTCGGTCAGCGGCGGCAGCAACTCAGTTTTCTTGAAGAGAGAGAACAAGCCCATAGCCGCCTAGTGTAGCTGCTTTCCGCATAAAAAAAGCACGCGGCGTGAGGCGCGTGCTTCTTGATGGGAACGGCGGGAATTAATCGCCGTACAGCTTCTGCTTCAGTTCGCGGCGTTGCTGGGCTTCCAGCGACAGCGTGGCGGTCGGACGGGCGATCAGGCGCGGAATGCCGATCGGCTCGCCGGTCTCTTCGCACCAGCCGTAGTCGTTGCCATCGATGGCGGCGATCGACTGCTGAACTTTCTTCAGCAGCTTGCGCTCGCGGTCGCGCGTGCGCAGTTCCAGCGCGTGCTCTTCCTCGATGGTGGCGCGGTCGGCCGGGTCCGGCACCAGCACGGTTTCGCGCAGGTGTTCGGTGGTTTCGCCGGCGTTTTTCAGCAGCTCTTTTTCCAGGGCTTGCAGCTTGGCCTTGAAGAAGGCCATTTGCGCCGGATTCATGTAATCCTTGTCATCCATCTTCAGAATTTCTTCTTCGGTCAGGACGCGGTCAGCGGCTGCTGGGGTCGATTTATTAGTTTTGGTCATAACTTCGCTTACCTTCGATACGACAGAGTTGTAACATTAATCAGCCCGGTTTGTGGCCCGGATAGTTTATACCAGACATTGTTCTAAACCGCTAATAAAGATGTCTTTAGGAAGATTTTTGCCTATAAATACCATTTTGCTGCCACGAACGTCGTTTTCTCCCCATTTCGCGCCGAGGTCGCTGCCCATGATTTGGTGCACGCCCTGGAATACTACCTTGCGGTCGGCGTCCTGCATGAACAATACGCCTTTGTAGCGCAGCATGCGAGGACCGTAGACATTGACCAGGCCGCCGAGGAATTCGTCGAGCTTGGCGGTGTCGAATGGACGCTGGCTTTTGAAGACGAAAGCGGCGATGTCGTCGCTGTGGTGGCCGTGATGGTGGTCGTGACCGTGGTGGTCATGGTGCTCGTGATCGTGACCGTGGTCATGGCCGCAGTGCTCGTCGTGCACGTGGCCTTCGTCGTGGGTCTGCTCGGTCAGCAGGAAGTCGGGGTCGAGTTCCAGCTTGTCGTTCAGGTTGAAGCCCTTCAGGTCCAGCACCTCGGTGATCGGGGCGCGGCCGAAATCGGACTTGCTGACCGGGGCGCGCGGATTGATGCGGGCCAGGCGGGCGGTCAGTGCCGCCAGCTGTTCCTCGGTCACCAGATCGGCCTTGGACAGTAGCAGCTTGTCGGCGAAACCGACCTGGCGCTGGGCTTCTTCGTGCTGGTCCAGTTGCTCCATGGCGTGGCGGGCGTCCACCACAGTGACCACGGCGTCCAGCATGTAGTGGGCACCCACTTCCTCGTCGACGAAGAAGGTCTGCGCCACCGGGCCGGGGTTGGCCAGGCCGGTGGTCTCGATCACCACGCGGTCGAACTGGATGTCGCCGGCTTCGCGCTTTTGCGCCAGGTTGCTCAGCGCCACGATCAAGTCGCCGCGCACGGTGCAGCAGATGCAGCCGTTGTTCATTTCCACGATCTGTTCGCCGGTGTCCTGCACCAGGATTTCGTTGTCGATGTTTTCCTGGCCGAATTCATTCTCGATGACGGCTATGCGCATGCCGTGCTGTTCCTGCAGGATGCGGTTGAGCAGCGTGGTTTTGCCGGCGCCGAGGAAGCCGGTGAGGATGGTGGTGGGAATCATGGCCATGTTGTTTGTATTTTCAAAATGCGTGGATGCAATCGGGCGATTATGCCGGAAATTTTCCTGGGCTTGCAATTCGCCTGATTGAGCGATATCAGCACGCGCTGCGGAAAAACTACTTCAGCTTGGCGCGTGGGTGGGCTTTGTCGTACACCTCGGCCAGGTGTTGGAAGTCGAGCGCGGTATACACCTGGGTCGAGCTGATGCTGGAGTGGCCCAGCATTTCCTGCACCGCCCGCAAGTCGCCCGACGATTGCAGCACGTGCGAGGCGAAGGAGTGGCGCAGCATATGCGGGTGCACGTGCACCGGCGCGCCGTTGGCCACGCCGTGGGCCTGCAGCCGCTGCTGGATCACACGCGGCGAGACGCGGGTGCCGCGCGTGCTCAGGAACAGGGCGTTGCCGCCGTCGGCCGGCGCCGGGCGCACCGCCAGCCAGGCTTGCAGCGCCGCCAGGGCTGCCGCACCGACCGGCACCGTGCGCCGCTTGTTGCCCTTGCCGGTGACGGTGACGTCGCGGTTGCCGGCTTCCACCCAGCCCAGGCTGTCCTTGCCGGGCGTGACGTCGAGGCCGGCCAGTTCCGATACCCGCAGGCCGCTGGAATACAACAGTTCGAACATGGCGCGGTTGCACAGCTCGGCCGGCTCGGGCGAGGCGCCGGCGACCGGACGGGGCGGGGCGACCAGCTGCACGGCATCGTCGACCGACAGCGCGCGCGGCAGCGTCTTGGCGCGTTTGGGCGCACGCACGCCCTGCACCGGGTTGGCGGCCAGCGGCGTGTGCTCGCCCAGCCAGTTGAAAAAGCCGCGCCAGCTCGACAGCTTGCGCGCGATCGAACGTGGATCGAGCTGCTGGGCGTGCAGTTTGGCGGTCAGGCGGCGGATGGCGTGGTGGTCGAGCGCGGTCCACTCGACCGCGCCGGACAGCCCGGCCAGTTCCTGCAGGTCGCGCGCGTAGGCGGCGACGGTGTGGGGAGACAGCCGGCGCACGCCGGCCAGGTGGGCCAGGTAAGCGTCGATCCAGGCCAGCTTGGGGTCCGGAGCGTCGCTCATGGGGCAGGCTTCAGGCCAGCAGCCAGGCCAGCGCGGTGCTGGAGGTTTCGCCGATGTGTACCAGGAAGTCGGTCGCCATCAGCGAGGTGAAGCGCTTGGCGTCCTGCGAACCCATGATCAGCAGGCCGAAGGCTTGCTTGTCGCCCGGCTTGCGCAGCGGGATGATGACGGTCGATACCACGGCCGAAGCATCGTCCAGCCAGCGCACCGCTTCGAAGTCCTTGTTGGCGCCGCAGTACGGGGCCAGCAGGCTGTTGGCGAAGATGCGCGCGTCTTCCGACACGCCCTTGACGAACCATTCGTCCAGGTAGTCCGGCGCCGTGCCCCAGATGCGCAGCGTCACTTGCGGCACTTCGAAGGCGGTCTTCAGGCCGTTGACCACGGAGAACGGCATCGAGCCCACGTCTTCCGATTGCAGCAGCACCTGGGTCCAGCGGTGGAACTTGTTGGCGATGGCTTCGTTTTCCGATGCCAGGCGCATCAGGTTGCTCATGCGCAGTTCCAGCGCTTTGTATTTGTCGCGCAACACTTCCATCTGGCGCTCCTGCAGCGAGACGGCGCGTCCTGTCAGCGGGCTGGCCAGCTTGATCTCGCCCAGCAGGTCCGCGTGCTCGGCGAAGAACTGCGGGTTGTCGGTCAGGAATTGTGCAACGAGGGTGGAATCCAGAGGGGCGGTCATCGAGGTACTTTGCTAGGCGGTGGTGGTGTGCAATTTTAAACGAAAAAAAACGGACATGGTGTCCCATGCCCGTCATTCCCCAACTCACGCTGGCAGTTCTTGCCGACTGCGCCGCTTAGAAGTTGTGATGGATACCCATGCTGTAGTAATTGAAGGTGGCGGCCGGCGTCAGCTTCTTGCGGGTGCCGTCCACGTACAGATAGGTGCGCGGCGACAGGTTGTAGTCGTAGCCGAGCGAAAATTGCCGGGTCTTGGCGATCAGCGGGCTGTTGAGCGCGTTGTCCGGCGTCTTGCGGCCGATACCGGCGCGGATCAGGCCCGGGCCGACCGTGTAGTTGGCGCCCACCAGCCAGGCTTTGGTGTCGGGATTGATCGGCAGGCTGTAGTTCTGGTCCTGATGCTGGTAGGAACCCATCAGTTTCAAGTCCTTGGTGGCCTTGAACGAGGCGCCGACCGACCACAGCTTGGTGGACACGGCGTTGCGCTCATACGCCGCGTAGGCCGAGAACGGGCCCTGGGTGGCGGTGCCGCTGATCGAATACGGATGGACCGGCGCCATGCTGTTGGCCGGGAACTGCGGCGCGGCGGCCGTGCCGCGGCCGATGATGACCGGATTGTTGTTGGCCTCTTTGGTGGCCACCGTCAGGTTCAGCTGGAAGATGCCGCCCAATACCGGCGTGTTGTAGAACACCGCGTTGGAGAAGCGGTTCAGCGAATTGCCGGCCACGCTCATCGGATCGGAGGTGTAGCCCGCCACTTGCAGGTCGGTCTGGTAGCCGGCCACGGCGGGCATGCCCGACCAGGGTTCGTAGGCGGTGCTGGTTTCCTGGAAGGCGGTCAGGCCACGGCCCAGGCGGATGGTGCCGAAGTCGCCTTGCAGACCCACCCGGCTCTGGCCCTGGAACAGGGGACGCACGGTGCTTTCGATGACGCCGGTGTCGGGCTCATAGCGGATTTCCAACTGGAACAGGGCCTTCAGGCCGCTGCCGAGGTCTTCGACGCCACGGAAACCGAGTTTGTTGTTGTCGCGCTTGCCTACGGCGGTGATGTCGGTATCGGTGCGGCGCGATACGCCGGCATCCAGAGTGCCGTAAATGACCACAGACGACTGTGCGTAGGCGGCGGAGAAACTGCCCATCAGAGCCAGAGCCAACAAAGATTTCTTCATTTGTTATTTCCTTTATAAGTGTGAATCGCATCCCCGCTGCTGCTTGACCGCCGGTTGCTGGAACCTTAATGGTTCGGTGCCTGGTTTGTGCTGGAATGGTCGATTGTGACGGCTTGTTTTGGTCGAAAGCCGTACAAGCCGGGCTTCTTGTTGTATTTTTGAAACGCTTGTCAGGCGCGTTATTTGACCCGTTTCATGCCTGATTTGCTTTCATTCGGGCATCAAAACAGCTCTAGCGTACAGGCGGGAGTGGGGGGCGGCGTTTGTGGCAGATCAAGCGACGGCGCATATTGTTTAGGGTGTGGCGTGGATCGCACGCTACACTTAGCTTCATAAGGCGTCGCAGACAGCAACGCGGCCCACCCGCTTTCGATGAATCGCATTCATGAAGAGACGATGGCCAATCGAGAAGAGTTAGGGATCATACGCGGCGCCCGCGCCGGAGACGCGGATTGCCAACTGGCGCTGGGCAAGTTGTACTTGTTCGGCGGCGCCGGCTTGCCCCGCAATATGCCGACCGCCCTGCACTGGCTGGGCCGCGCCGCCCAGCAGGAGCGCGAGGAGGCGTGGCGCCTGATCGGCAGCCATATCCCGTTTGAAACCGCCCGCAACTGCCTGCCCGACGTGCTGCCGTGGTACGAGCGCGCCTACGACGCCGGCATCAAGCAGGCCGGCTTGGTGCTGGCACAACTGGTGCTGCAACAACCCGCCGCCAACGAGTCCTCGGCACTGCGCCACAAGGCCCAGCAGGCGCTGGAGGCGGCCGCGCGCGCCGGCTTGCCGGAGGCGCAATGGCTGCTGGCGCACCAGGCCGATGGCCGCCCGCTGAATTCCGTGGCGCCGGTACAACGCCACACCCGTCCTCTGGCGGCACGCCGTCCGTCGCCGCCAGCGTGGCGTGCCGACAACATTATTCCTGCGGAAGATTACGCGCGGCTCGATCAGTTGTGGCGCCAGGACCACATGCTGTTCCTGGCGCAGGCCATGCCGCTGCTGCAACGGCTGCTGGCCGCCGCGCCGGCCGACGCCGAGGCGGCGCGCGCCTGCGACTGGCTGCCCGGCCCGCCCCAGGTGCTGTTGCTGGCGCGCTACGCCGAGCTGTTGCCGTCAACGGACGACGACGACGGCAGCCGCCATCAATGCTGCGAACTGGCGGCCTACGGCGGCGACCGCAACGCCCAGCTGGCGCTGGGCCTGTGGTTCGCGCGCATGGATGGCGAGGGCAGGCGCCAGAGCAGCGGCATCGCCGCCGTCAATTTCAAGCGCGCCATCCGCTGGTTGACGTTGGCGGGCGAACAGGGACTGGCGGACGCCTGGTTTGCGCTGTCGCGCATTTATCTGAAGCCGGAATTTTCGCAACGCTGCGTGGCCGAGGCGCAAAGCTATCTGGAGCGCGCCGCCGAGATGGGCCATGTCGCCGCCCAGCTGGAGTGCGGCATGTATGCCTGGCGCAACCGCCGCACCGACGAGCACAGCGATGTGCGCGCCGCCTACTGGCTGCAGAAAGCGGCGGCGCAGGGATGCGCCGAGGCGGAAACGGCCTTGGCGCGGGTCGCTGCTACGCCGAAAGAGGCGGGCTGGGTGGCCAGCATCGTGACCTGTCTGACGCGGGAATTGTTGGAAAGCCAGCCTTTGCTGGCGGCGCGGCTGGAGCTGGCCGCGCTGTTCGGCCTGAGCCGGGCGGAAGCCCTGCTGCTGGATGTCACGGCGGCCGACCAGGGCCATTGCCTGGTGGTCGATATCCGCGCCAGTTACGGCCGCAGCAAGCGCCGTCTGGTGCTGCTGCGCACGGCGCGCGAGCGGCAGGCGCTGGACCGCATCGTGCGGCTGTTCGAATCGATCGACAGCGGGCCGGATGGGCTGGAAGGCAATTACCGCCAGCGCTTGTACCGTCTCAAGACCTGGCTGCCGCATGTCGGCGGCGACGACCTGCTGGCAGCTTAGATTTCTATTTCGCCTTCAAACACCGTTACCGCCGGGCCGGTCAGCCAGACCGGCTGACCTTCGCCATCCCAGCCGATCGACAACTGGCCGCCGCGCGCATCGACGCGCACCGGGCTGTCGAGCAAGCCACGGCGGATGCCGGCCACGGCCGCCGCGCAGGCGCCGGTGCCGCAGGCCAGGGTTTCGCCGACGCCGCGCTCGAATACGCGCAGCTTCACATGCTGGCGGTTGATGATCTGCATGAAGCCGGCGTTGACGCGGTTCGGGAAGCGTACATGATGCTCGATCAGCGGGCCGGTCAGTTCCACCGGTGCCGTCTCCACATCCTCCACCACCTGCACCGCGTGCGGGTTGCCCATCGACACCGCCGAAATCAGCACGCTTTCGCGCGCGCCGCCCAGTTCCAGCACCAGCGGCCACAGCGTGTCGCGGCCTTGCGACTGGCCCTGCAGGCCTTCGGCATCGAACGGCACGCGGCCCGGTTCCAGGATCGGCGCGCCCATGTCCACCGTGATGCTGCCGTCCGCTTCCAGGCGCGGCGCGATCACGCCGGCCTTGGTCTGCACGCTGATGCTGGTTTTATCGGTCAGGCCTTTTTCCGCCACAAACTTGACGAAGGCGCGCGAGCCGTTGCCGCACTGCTCGACCTCGCCGCCGTCGGCGTTGAAGATGCGGTAGCGGAAATCGCAGCCGGCCTCGGTCGGTTTCTCGACCAGCAGGATCTGGTCGGCGCCCACGCCGAAGCGGCGGTCGCCCAACAGCTGCCACTGGGCCGGCGTGAAGTCGATGTGCTGGGTGACGCCGTCGATCACGACGAAGTCATTGCCGGCGCCGTGCATTTTGGTGAATTTCAGTTTCATGGGCGGTGCTCTACAGTTTGCGGTACAGCGAAGGCTCGCCGTTCGGGCGCGTCTTGAAGCGTTTGTGGGTCCAGAAATACTCGGCCGGCGCCTCGCGCACGCGGTCTTCGATGAACTGGTTCATGCGGCGGGTGGCGGCCACCATATCGTCGCCGGGATAATTGTCCCACACCGGATAGAATTTCACACGCCAGCCACGGTAACCGGGCAGGAAGGTGGCGATCACCGGCATCACCTGCGCGCCGGTGGTGGCGGCGATGCGCGCGGTGGCCGTCAGCGTGGCGGCCTGGATGCCGAAAAAGGGCACGAATTCGGCGTCCTTCTCGCCGAAGTCCATGTCCGGCAACATGAAGTAGGGCAGCTTGTCGCGCAGCGCGCGCAGGATGGGCTTGATACCGTCCTGGCGCGTGAACAGCTTGACCGGCTTGAAGCGGGCGCGGCCGGCGCGCAGCACCTGGTCGAAGGCGGCGTTCTTTTGCGTCACATACATCGAGGAGGCGCTGGCTTCCATGGCGATGGCGGCGCCGGCCACGTCCAGGCACACGAAGTGCGGGCATAGCAGGATGGTCGGCTTGCCGGTCATGGTGGCCACTGGAATTTCGCCGTCCGGATCGATGGTGATCAGGCGCTTCAGGCGCGCTTCCGGCGCCCACCACAGCACGGCGCGTTCCCACACGCTGCGTGAATAGGACTGGAAATGGCGGTGCGCGATATCGACCCGCTCGGCTTCGGTCAGTTCCGGCATGCACAGGCGCAGATTGGTCAGCGCAATGTGGCGGCGCGAGCGCAGCGTCATGAACAGCAGGCTGCCGATGGCGTCGCCGAAGCGGCCCAGCAGCGGCAGCGGCAGCCAGTGCAGCAGCCACATTAATCCCAGCATCACTTTCATGTTGATTCTCCCGCCCTGGCGGCCGTCGGCGCGTCAATTCCGTGCGGCACCTTGTAGCGGTTATAGCTCCAGTAGTATTGCGACGGGCTGCGGGCGATCAGGCGCTCCATGGCGCTGTTGATGGCTTGCGCCTGCGCGGCGCTGTCGCCGTCCAGCGAACCGTCAAAGGGCACGAAGCGTACCACATAGCCGCGCCCACCCGGGAGGCGCTCGGCGTAAGTGATGATGACGGTGGCGTCGCCCAGTTGCGCCAGCTTGGCCGGCAGCGTCATGGTGTAGGCCGGGCGGCCGAAAAAGGTGGCCCACACGCCTTCGCCTTCCTGCGGCACCTGGTCGGGCAGCACGCCGACCGGCCGGCCTTTCTTGAGGAACTTGGCCAGCATGCGCACGCCGGACATGGTGGCCGGCGCCAGCAGCAGGTTGTTGCGCGCGCGCGCACCTTCGATCAGCGGCCTGAGTGCCTGCTTTTTCGGCGGGCGGTACATCACCATCAGCTCGGTGCGCAGGGCGATTTCCTGGGCCACGATCTCGAAGCAGCCCAAGTGTGGCGTCATGAACACAATCCCGCGACCGGCGTCGAGTTCGGTTTGCACCAGTGCCCAGTTTTCCAGGCTGGCGTGGCGCGACACGCGGGCCGGATCGGCGCACCAGATGAAGGGCAGTTCGATGATGCTTTTACCGGCTTCCGCCACAGCGGCGTTGAGGTGTTGCGCCACGCCGGCCTGGCGCATATTGTCGCGCATGCGGCGGCGGTAGGACGGCGAGGCCCAATACACCAGCCAGCCCAAGGCCGCGCCGGCGGCGTGCAGGAATGGCAAGGGAAAAATCGACAGGAAGCGGAAAATGGGAACCAGCATGGAGAGTTTGTGCCTGTGTTAGGAGCAAGTTTTTTTAAAAAAGCGTAAAATAACACGATAAGTAGTAACCGCTGAGTTAATGACAACTTGCGTCGCGGTATATAAATGTCGCTAAAGCGTCGCAAGCCGTGCCGGTATGCGACCGTTTTTCAAACCATATCAGGAGCTTGCGATGTCTAATGATTACCTCTTCACCTCTGAATCCGTCTCGGAAGGTCACCCCGACAAGGTAGCCGACCAGATTTCCGACGCCATCCTCGACGCGATTCTGGCCCAGGACCCGAAAGCCCGTGTTGCCGCCGAAACGCTGTGCAACACCGGCCTGGTGGTGCTGGCAGGTGAAATCACCACCCACGCCAACGTTGATTATATTCAAGTTGCGCGCGAAACCATCAAGCGCATCGGTTACGACAACACCGACTACGGTATCGACTATCGTGGTTGCGCGGTGCTGGTGGCCTACGACAAGCAGTCGCCCGACATCGCCCAGGGCGTGGACGAAGGCGCCGGCATCGACCTGGACCAGGGCGCCGGCGACCAGGGCCTGATGTTCGGCTACGCTTGCGACGAAACCGCCGAGCTGATGCCAGCGGCAATCCACTACGCGCACCGCCTGGTCGAGCGCCAGTCGCAGCTGCGCAAGGACGGCCGCCTGCCATGGCTGCGTCCAGATGCCAAATCGCAAGTTACCCTGCGCTACGTCAACGGCCGTCCGGTGGCGGTCGACACCGTGGTGCTGTCGACCCAGCACGCGCCGGAAATGCTGCACAAGCAGATCGAAGAAGCGGTGATCGAAGAGATCATCAAGCCGGTGCTGCCGAAGGAGTGGCTGCAGGACACCAAATACCTGGTCAACCCGACCGGTCGTTTCGTCATCGGCGGCCCGCAGGGCGACTGCGGCCTGACCGGCCGCAAGATCATCGTCGACACCTACGGCGGCGCCTCGCCGCACGGCGGCGGCGCGTTCTCGGGCAAGGATCCAACGAAGGTCGACCGTTCGGCGGCCTACGCGGCGCGCTACGTGGCCAAGAACGTGGTGGCGGCCGGCCTGGCGCGCCAGTGCCAGGTGCAGGTGTCGTACGCCATCGGCGTGGCGCGTCCGATCAACATCACGGTCTACACCGAAGGCACGGGCGTGATCCCGGACGAGAAGATCGCCGAACTGGTGATGGCGCACTTCGACCTGCGTCCGAAAGGCATCGTGCTGATGCTGGACCTGCTGCGTCCGATCTACGCCAAGACCGCCGCCTACGGCCACTTCGGCCGCGAAGAGCCGGAATTCACCTGGGAGCGCACCGACAAGGCCGCCATCCTGCGCGACGCCGCCGGCCTGAAGTAGTCACTCCGCACCACAGTACAACGCCCCGGACTCCGGGGCGTTGTCATTTCCGCTCCCGCTAAGTTGGCCGTTTGGGCGGAGGCGGGATGGGGTTCGGCGGCTCGTAACGGCTGGGATCGTCTTTTTTGCGGATCATCGTGATTCCTTCATTGAACGTCGAGGGTCTGATTCACCGCCGCTTGCGCATTGACGCGCAACTGCTTGGTGAGCAGCAGGTCGCTCAATTCGGTCACGGACGCAGCATGAGATTTGAGCTTTTCCGCGACGGATAGCTGCTTGGATATGATGGCGAGCAGGGCGCTGGCAGAAGTGAACATCGGCCATAGAAAAGTATAGTCGCTGTTCTTCCAGAATACGAGGCCGGCCAATGCGGCACTGCCAGAGGAGACGGCGACGGCAATCTTGGCGATACTACCGAGCCAAACCCAGCGTGCCGGCGGCGCGCTTCTGCGCTGGCGCAAGTGGTGGGATTGTTGTCGCCATCCAAGCTTAACGATGCTAAAATGCATGCTCCGAGGAGCGCTGCGACGAACTTGATTCGCCAGGCTCGGAGATCCAAACCGCGCTCACGTTACTTTTTTCAACACATGAAAGGAGGGCGTGATGAACGCCGTACTCAAAACCGCTCAAGACTACCTGGTCGCCGATATCTCCCTGGCACCGTGGGGCAACAAAGAAATCAAGATCGCTGAAACCGAAATGCCTGGCCTGATGGCGATCCGCGAGGAATTCGCTGCCGCCCAGCCGCTGAAAGGCGCACGCATTACCGGTTCGCTGCACATGACCATCCAGACCGCCGTACTGATCCAGACGCTGGAAGCGCTGGGCGCCGACGTGCGTTGGGCGTCGTGCAACATCTACTCGACCCAGGACCACGCCGCCGCCGCCATCGCCGCCGCCGGCACGCCGGTGTTCGCCATCAAGGGCGAAACCCTGGACGAATACTGGGACTACACCCACCGCATCTTCGAATGGCCTGCCGACGCATCGGGCAACGCCGTGTACTCGAACATGATCCTGGACGACGGCGGCGACGCCACCCTGCTGCTGCACCTGGGTGCGCGCGCCGAGAAAGATATCTCGGTGCTGGCCGCGCCCGGCTCGGAAGAAGAGATCTGCCTGTTCAACGCCATCAAGACCCACCTGGCCAAAGACCCAAGCTGGTACTCCAAGCGTCTGCCGCACATCCTGGGCGTGACCGAGGAAACCACCACCGGCGTGCACCGCCTGTACCAGATGCACAAGGACGGCAAGCTGGCCTTCCCGGCCATCAACGTCAACGATTCCGTCACCAAGTCGAAGTTCGATAACCTGTACGGTTGCCGCGAATCGCTGGTCGACGGCATCAAGCGCGCCACCGACGTGATGATCGCCGGTAAGGTTGCCGTGATCGCCGGTTACGGTGACGTCGGCAAGGGCTCGGCCCAGGCCATGCGCGCCCTGTCGGCACAAGTCTGGGTCACCGAGATCGATCCGATCTGCGCCCTGCAAGCGGCGATGGAAGGCTACCGCGTGGTGACCATGGATTACGCCGCCGAACACGGCGACATCTTCGTCACCTGCACCGGCAACTATCACATCCTGACCGAACAGCACATGCTGGCCATGAAAGACCAGGCCATCGTCTGCAACATCGGCCACTTCGACAACGAGATCGATGTTGCCGCGCTGAAGAAGTACACCTGGGAAAACATCAAGCCACAGGTCGATCACGTCATCTTCCCATCGGGCAAGCGCATCATCCTGCTGGCCGAAGGCCGCCTGGTTAACCTGGGTTGCGGCACGGGTCACCCGTCGTACGTGATGTCGTCGTCGTTCGCCAACCAGACCATCGCCCAGATCGAGCTGTACGCCAACACCGCCAAGTACCCGGTCGGCGTGTACGTGCTGCCTAAGCATCTGGACGAAAAAGTGGCGCGCCTGCAGTTGAAGAAACTGAATGCGCAACTGACCGTGCTGACCCAGGAACAGGCCGACTACATCGGCGTGACCCAGGAAGGTCCGTACAAGCCAGATCACTACCGTTACTAACACCACCGTCGTCCCCGCGTAAGCGGGGATGCATGCTCAGCATGGGCTCCCGCGTGCGCGGGAGCGACGATTTTTGCAGCGAGAACTTCTTATGCGTCTGGTCCTTACCTGGTTAATCAATGCAATTGCCTTGCTGGCAGTGCCTTACCTCATGCATTCCGTCGATGTCACAAGCATAGGCGCAGCCCTCGTCGCGGCTCTTGTACTGGGCCTGGTCAATACGCTGATACGTCCCGTCCTTTTGCTCCTGACGCTGCCCGTGACCTTGTTGTCGCTGGGCCTGTTCATCTTCATCGTCAACGGCTTCATGTTCTGGCTGGTGGCGCAATGGGTGGATGGCTTCCATGTCGACAGCTTCCTGTCGGCCGTCGGTGGCGCCGTGTTGTACAGCATTATTTCCTGGGCTTTGTCGACCTTACTTTTGAAGAACCCAGATGGACACTCCTAACTTCAGTATCGAATTCTTCCCGCCGAAAACGGCGGAAGGCGCGGAAAAGCTGCGCGTCACGCGCGCCAAGCTGTCCGAGCTCAAACCCAAGTATTTTTCGGTGACCTTCGGCGCCGGCGGCAGCACGCAGCGCGGCACGCTGGACACCGTGGTGGAAATCCTCAACGCCGGCGAAGACGCCGCGCCGCACCTGTCCTGCGTGGGCGGCACGCGCGAGTCGATCCGCGAGATCCTGGCCGAGTTCAAGTCGCACGACATCAAGCGCATCGTCGCATTGCGCGGCGACCTGCCGAGCGGCTACGGCGCGGCCGGTGAATTCCGTTATGCGAACGAGCTGGTGGAATTCATCCGCCAGGAAACCGGCGACTGGTTCCACATCGAAGTGGCGGCCTATCCGGAAGTGCACCCGCAGGCCAAATCGCCGCAGGATGATTTGCTGGCGTTCGAACGCAAGATCAAGGCCGGCGCCAATGCCGCCATCACCCAGTATTTCTACAATGCCGACGCCTACTTCCAGTTCGTCGAGCAAACGCGCAAGCTGGGCATCGACGTGCCTATCGTGGCCGGCATCATGCCGATCACGAACACCACCCAGCTGATGCGCTTCTCGGACATGTGCGGCGCCGAGATCCCGCGCTGGGTGCGATTGAAGCTGGCCAGCTTCGGCGACGACAGCGCCTCGATCAAGGCCTTCGGCCTGGACGTGGTGACGGCGCTGTGCGAACGCCTGCTCAAAGGCGGCGCGCCCGGCCTGCACTTCTACAGCATGAACCAGGCCGCCGCGACCACCGCGCTGTGGCAGCGACTGACTTAAACTTCGGTGATGATGCGGTCCAGCGCCACATCGTGGACGTCGGCGCCGAACGGCACTTGCAGGCATTGGTAGGCGATCCCCAGTGTCTGCGGGCGCGGCGTGTGGCGCGCCAGCGTGCGGTCGTAAAAGCCGCCGCCGTAGCCCAGTCGGTATCCGTCCGCATTGAAGCCCAGGCAGGGCACCAGCAGCGCCGGCGGATACGCCGCCTGCAAACGCAGGTCGGCCGGCACCGCCACGCCCATCTGATCCTTCACCATCGCCTCGCCGGGAAGCCACTCGGCGAACTCCAGGGCCGCATCCTTTAGCACCACCACCGGCAGCAGCAGACGCGCGCCAAGGCGCGCCAGTTCGGCGTAGGCCGGGTGCAGGTCAGGCTCGTCGCGCAGCGGCCAGTAGACCCCCAGCGCGGCCGGCTGTTCAGCCTTCCACCATGCCAGCACCTGATCGCCGATCGCGCGGTCCCAGGCGGCGCGCGCGGCGCCGTCGATCGCGCGCCGTGCGGTCAGCAACTGCTTCCTTAAATCCGCCTTCCGCGCTGGTGAATCGGCATCGCTGCATGGTATTCTAGGCGTGCTGGGAATGCTGGTCATATTGATTCAAGTCTTAAGAGAGTTGCACATTGATTTCTGCTTCGAAATGGATAGCCGGCGCCCTCGTCGTTGCTTTCGCCAACCTCGCAACCTTTGCGCACGCCGACGACGCCGATAGCCGCACAGAAGATAATTCCTTCCTGCTGCTGCGCGATGCTGTCCGTCAGGACGACGCTTCCAAGGCGGATTTCTACGCCGCCCGGCTGCCCAATTACTCGATTCCATCCTACGTCGATTATTATCGGCTCAAATCGCATTTGAAGGACGCCTCGCAGGCGGAAATCCGCGAATTCTTCAAGCGCTACGAAGGCCAGGCCATCGTCGACCGCTTGCGCAACGACTGGCTGCTGGAACTGGGCCGCAAGCGCGACTGGGCCACCTTCGACGAGCAGCTGCCGCTGTTCGTGCTGAACGACGACACCCAGGTCAAATGCTACGCGCTGATTTCGCGCGCGCTCAAAGGCCAGAAGGTGGCGGACGAAGCGCGCGCCTTGCTCACCGCGCCGAATGCCTACGGCGAGCCTTGCGCCACGCTGATCGCCACCTTGTACCAGGCCGGCCAGTTCAACGTCGAAGACCTGTACGCGCAACTGCGCCTGTCCGGCGAGTACAACGCCACCGGGCAGGCGCGTCGCATCGTCACGCTGCTCGACGGCGCGGAAAAGAAGGCCGTGCAGGCGGTCGACCTGCCGGCGGTGGCGGTGGCCAAAGGCATCGGCGCCGGCAAGCTGGAACACCAGATCTACATTGTCGCCATTGGCCGGTTGGCCAAGACCAGCACCAAGCTGGCGACGCTGGCGCTGAACAAGGCGGCGCCGAAAATGACGGCGCAGGAGCTGCAGCAAGGCTGGGCCGCGATCGCGCTGCAAGCCTCGTACTCGCTGGCGCCGGACACCACCGACTATTGGAAGCGCGCCAACGGCGCCCAGTTGTCCATCGACCAGGCGCAGTGGAAGACCCGCATCGCGCTGCGCAACGGCGACTGGCGCCAGGTCGAGAACAATATCCGCGCCATGCCGGCGGCGCTGCGCAGCGAGCCGACCTGGGTCTACTGGCTGGGCCGCGCGCTGATGGCGCGCGACGGCATCAGCAGCCAGCCGACCGGCGAAGCGCTGCAGCTGTTCCGCAGCATCTCCGACCAGTCGAACTACTACGGCCAGCTGGCGCTGGAAGAAACCGGCAAGCTGATTTCCATTCCAACCGCCGGCGCGCCGATCACGCAAGCGGAGATCGTGCCCATGGCCGCCAACCCCAACTTCCAGCGCGCGCTGAAGTTCTTCAGCATGCGCCTGCGCTTTGAAGGCACGCGCGAATGGAACTGGGGCCTGCGCAACCTGAACGAACGCGAACACCTGGCCGCCGCCGAATTCGCGCGCCAGAATCATATCCTCGACCGCATGGTGAATACCTCGGAGCGCACCCGCATCCAGGTCGACTACACGCAGCGCTTCCCGTCGCCGCACAACGACGTGATGCACCCGGCCACGCAGACGCTGGGCCTGGACAAAGCCTGGGTCTATGGCCTGATACGGCAAGAGTCGCGCTTCATCATGGATGCGCAGTCGCACGCCGGCGCGTCGGGCCTGATGCAGGTAATGCCGTCCACCGGCCGCTGGGTCGCCAAGAAAATCGGCCTGGCCGACTTCGCGCAGGACATGCTGAGCGACGTGCGCACCAACATCCTGCTGGGCACCAACTACCTCAACATGGTGCTGGGGAATATGGATGGCTCGCAGGTGCTGGCCACCGCTGCCTACAACGCCGGGCCGGGACGCCTGCGCTCGTGGCGCGCCACGCTGAACAAGCCGATGGACAGCACCGTGTTCATTGAATCGATTCCGTATTTTGAGACCCGTACCTACGTCAAGAACGTGATGTCGAACACCACCTACTACGCAGCGCTGTTTGAAGGCCGTCCGCAATCGCTGAAGGCGCGCCTCGGCAACGTGGCGCCCAAAGGCTACACCGAACAGGAAGAGCAAGAGACCAGCTTCGTTCCTCGCTAAACCACACAGGAAGCATCACATCATGCAGACCACCCAACTCGATCCCAGCCTGTCGCAAACCCTGGCCGCCGCGCGCTCGCCGGGCCTGACGCTCGTCATCGGCAACAAGAACTACTCTTCGTGGTCGATGCGCCCCTGGGTGGCGATGACCGCCTTCGGCATTCCGTTCCAGGAAGTGCGCGTGCTGCTGGACCAGGACGACACCGCCAACCGCATCTGCAGCTACTCGGCCTCGGGCCGCGTGCCGGTGCTGCTGGCCGGCGAGGAAATGACCATCTGGGACAGCCTGGCGATTTGCGAATATCTGGCCGAGCAGTTCCAGGAACTGCATCTGTGGCCGCAGGACGTGGCGGCGCGCGCCATCGCCCGTTCCGTGTGCGCCGAGATGCACGCCGGCTTCGGCGACCTGCGCACCTCGATGTCGATGAACATTCGCGCCAGCTTCCCCGGCAAGGGGCGCACGCCTGGCACCCAGGCCGACATTGGCCGCATCAGCGAAATCTGGGAAGAGTGCCTGTCGCGCTTTGGTCATCACCAGTTCCTGTTCGGCGAATTTTCGATCGCCGACGCTTACTACGCACCGGTGGTGATGCGCTTCCGCACCTACGGCGTATCGCTGGCGCCGGCGCTGGACGCCTACTGCCAGCGCGTGCTGGCCCATCCCGCCGTGGCGCGCTGGGTCGAGGAAGCGCTGGCCGAAACCGAAACCGCGCCCAAGCACGATGCGGAAATGCCGGACTAAATCATGCAGACATACGTAGTCGGCGGCGCGGTACGCGATGCGCTGCTTGGCCTGCCGGTCAAGGATCATGATCATGTCGTCGTCGGCGCCACGCCGGACGACATGATCGCCAAGGGCTTCCGCCCGGTAGGCAAGGACTTCCCGGTATTCCTGCATCCGACAACGCAGGAGGAATATGCGCTGGCCCGCACCGAGCGCAAGACCGCGCCCGGCTACAAGGGTTTTGTATTCCACACCTCGCCCGACGTCACGCTGGAAGAAGACCTGGTGCGGCGCGACCTCACCATCAACGCCATCGCCCGCGCCGCCGACGGCACCCTGACCGACCCTTACGGCGGCCGGCGCGACATCGAGCAGCGCATCTTCCGCCACGTCTCCGATGCCTTCGCCGAAGACCCGGTGCGCATCCTGCGCGTGGCGCGCTTCGCGGCGCGCTTCGCTGATTTCCGCGTGGCGCCGGAAACCAATGCGCTGATGCGGCAGATGGTGGAGCAGGGCGAAGTCGATGCGCTGGTGCCGGAACGCGTGTGGCAGGAACTGTCGCGCGGGCTGATGGAGCAAAAGCCGTCACGCATGTTCGACGTGCTGCGCGATTGCGGCGCGCTGGCGCGCATCCTGCCGGAACTCGACGTGCTGTGGGGCGTGCCGCAGCCGGAGAAATGGCATCCCGAAATCGACACCGGCATCCACGTGCTGCAAGTGATCGACTGCGCGGCCGCGCTGGAGCGCGAGCTGCCGACGCGCTTCGCCTGCCTGGTGCACGACCTGGGCAAGGGCGTTACGCCGTCCGAAAACTGGCCCGCTCACCACGGCCACGAAGGCATGGGCGTCAAGCTGGTGGAGCAGGTGAGCAAGCGTCTCAAGGTGCCGACCGAATGCCGCGACCTGGCCGTGATGACCGCGCGCGAACACGGCAACATCGGCCGTGCGCTGCAACTGCGCGCCAACACCATCGTGACTTTGTTCGAACGCTGCGACGCCTTCCGCAAGCCGGCGCGCTTCACGCAGATGCTGCTGGCGACCGAGTGCGATTCGCGCGGCCGCACCGGTCCCAACGCCAGCTATGCCGACGCGCCGTTCCCGCAATTGGCGCACCTGGAAGCGGCGCTGGCGGCGGCGCGCGGCGTCAACGCCGGCGAGATCGCGCAATCCTGCGTCGACAATCCGCAGCGCATACCGGAGCGCGTGCACAGCGCGCGCGTGAAGGCCGTGAAGAACGTCCTGAAGGAAGATTCGACGGAAGACGGGGAAGCGGAATGAGTCCACTGGTGCTGGTGAAAGAGCTGCGCGAGCGCGACCGCCGCCGCATGCTCCGGCACTTCCTCGACCTGGAGAACAGCGACCGTCTGCTGCGCTTCGGCACGGTGCTGCCGGACCAGCAGGTCATCAGCTACGTCAATCGCATCGACTTCTCGCGCGACATGGTGTTTGGCGTGTACAACCGCCTGTTCAAGCTGGTGGCGGTGGGCCACCTGGCGTTTGCGCCGCGCGAGGAAAAAAACAGCGTCACCGAAAAGGACCGCGTGGCGGAGTTCGGCCTCTCGGTCAGCAAATCGGCGCGCGGCATGGGCATGGGTTCCAGGCTGTTCGAACGCGCCGCCATCCATTGCCGCAACAACGACATCGATACGCTCTACATGCACTGCCTGGCGTCGAACAAAACCATGATGCACATTGCGAAAAAAGCCGGCATGGAAATCCATCGCGACTACGGCGAGGCCGACGCCTACCTCAAGCTGCTGCCGGCCGATCCGGCCAGCATGCTGCAGGAAGCGCTGCACGAACAAATCGCGGTGCTGGACTACACCTACAAAGCCAACAAGCGCATCGCCAGCAAATGGCTGGACCGCCTGTTCCGCCGCAAGTAGTTACACCAGCGGCAGCGCCGTGGTGTCCTTGACGCGCTGCAGGGCGAACGACGATTTCACGTCCAGCACCGCCGGGTGGCGCAGCAGCGTCGCCATCATGAAGCGCGAGAAGTGGTCCATGTCTTCCACGTGCACGCGCAGCAAGTAGTCCATTTCTCCGGTCATCGCGTAGCAAGCCACCACTTCCGGCCACTGCGCCACCGATTCGGCGAAGTCGGCGCGCGGCGACGGCGGCGCGTTCGGCGCACCCAGCGCGCGGGCGTTGCTATGCGCGGCCGCTTCGCTGTGCTTCTCCAGACGCACGTTGACATAGGCCAGCAGGCCCAGGCCGATCTTGTCCGGGTCCAGCAGCGCCACGTATTGGCGGATCACACCCGCCTCCTCCAGCCGCTTGATACGGCGCAGGCAGGGCGACGGCGACAGGGCAACCAGCTCGGCCACGTCCTGGTTCGACAGCCGGCCATCGGACTGCAAAATGGACAGAATTTTGCGGTCGGTTTTGTCTAGCGCGATTTTGGTCATAAATGCCTCAGTTTTTCCGTGTTGAGGGCAATATTATTGCTCAAATTGACCGTGCATGGGAATTGTTTGCAATTTTATGCCGCCGGTGCAGGTCTATACTGTGCCCTATTCCTATCAAGGAGACGTGTATGAAATTCCAGCCATGGGAGAACCCTATGGGTACCGACGGCTTCGAGTTCGTCGAGTACGCCGCTCCGGATCCCCAAGCCTTGGGGGCGCTGTTCGAGAGCATGGGCTTTACCGCCATCGCCCGCCATCGCCACAAGGATGTCACCCTGTATCGCCAGGGCGAGATCAATTTCATCATCAACGCCGAGCAGGACTCGTTCGCTCAGCGTTTCGCACGTCACCACGGCCCGTCCGTGTGCGCGATCGGCATCCGCGTGCAGGATTCCGCGCTGGCCTACAAGTCGGCGCTGGAGAAGGGCGCCTGGGGCTTCGACAACAAGACCGGCCCGATGGAGCTGAACATCCCCGCCATCAAGGGCGTGGGCGATTCCCTGATCTACCTGGTGGACCGCTGGCGCGGCAAGAACGCCGGTTCCCAAGGTGCGATCGGCGACATCAGCATCTACGACGTCGACTTCGTCGCCATACCGGGCGCACCGGCCAATCCGGTCGGCCACGGCCTGACCTATATCGACCACCTGACCAACAACGTCCATCGCGGCCGCATGAAGGAATGGGCGGACTTCTACGAGAAGATGTTCAACTTCCGCGAAGTGCGCTATTTCGACATCGAGGGCAAGCTCACCGGCCTGAAGTCGAAAGCCATGACTTCCCCGTGCGGCAAGGTGCGCATTCCGATCAATGAATCGTCGGACGACAAATCGCAGATCGCCGAATACCTGGACCAGTACCACGGCGAAGGCATCCAGCACATCGCGCTCGGCACGGACGACATCTACGCTTCGGTGGCAGCCATGAAGCAGGCCGACATCGCCTTCCAGGACACCATCGAGACCTACTACGAACTGGTGAACCGCCGCTTGCCGAACCACGGCGAGCAACTGGAAGAACTACGTCGCCTGCGCATCCTCATCGATGGCCACAGCAACGACAGCGAACGCGAACTGCTGCTACAGATTTTCACGCAAAACGTCATTGGTCCGATCTTCTTCGAAATCATCCAGCGCAAGGGAGACCAGGGCTTCGGCGAAGGCAACTTCCGTGCACTGTTCGAGTCGATAGAACTGGACCAGATCAAACGCGGCGTCCTGAAGGACACCGCAGCATAAACACAGCAACGCCGGCAGCAAAGCACATAGACGGAGCGCCGGCAGAATATTGGAGACAAAATGAATGCACCTCAAAAGGGCCTGCAACTAGATCCGTCCCTATCCCCGGACGAGATCACCCTTGACGACAAATGGACCCTGGAACGCGGCCGCGCCTTCATGACCGGCACCCAGGCCCTGATCCGCCTGCCGATGATGCAGCGCGAGCGCGATGTGAAAGCGGGCCTCAACACCGCAGGCTACATCACCGGTTATCGCGGTTCGCCCGTCACCAGCGTCGACATGACGGCCATGAAGGCCAAGAAGCACCTCGACGCGCACCACGTCAAATTCCATCCCGGGATGAACGAAGACCTCGCGGCCACCGCCGTCTGGGGCACGCAGCAGACCAACCTGTTCCAGGACGCCAAATACGACGGCGTGTTCTCCATGTGGTACGGCAAAGGCCCCGGCGTCGACCGCTGCGGCGACGTCTTCAAGCATGCCAACAACGCCGGCTCGGCGAAGAACGGCGGTGTGCTGGTATTGGCGGGCGACGACCACGCGGCCAAGTCCTCCTCCACCGCGCACCAGTCGGACCACATCCTGAACGCCTGCGGCATTCCGGTGCTGTACCCATCGTCGGTGCAGGAATACATCGACTACGGCCTGCATGCCTGGGCCATGAGTCGTTACACCGGCCTGTGGGTATCGATGAAATGCGTCACCGACATCATCGAATCGGGCGCCGTGGTGGACTTCGATCCGGAGCGCGTGCAGATCGAGCTGCCGACCGACTTCGAGCTGCCGGAAGGCGGCCTGAATATCCGCTGGCCGGACGCGGTGCTGGACATGGAAGTCCGCATGAACAGCTATAAGTGGTACGCCGCGCTGGCTTACTGCCGCGCGAATAAGCTGAACAAGATCATCTGGGATTCGCCGAAACCGAAGATCGGTATCATCACCGCCGGCAAATCGTATCTCGACACGCGCCAGGCGCTGGCCGACCTGGGCATCGACGAGCAGGCCGCCGCCGACATCGGCATCCGCCTGTACAAAATCGGCATGACCTGGCCGCTGGAAGCGGACGGCGTACACGAATTCGCCAAAGGGCTGGACGAAATCCTGGTGGTGGAAGAGAAGCGCCAGATCCTCGAATACGCGCTGAAGGAAGAGCTGTACAACCTGCCGGACGGCCAGCGTCCGCGCGTGGTCGGCAAGTTCGACGACACCGGCGAATGGAGCAACAAGGGCAAGACCGGCCACGGCGACTGGCTGCTGCCGGCCACCTATGAACTGAATCCGGCGCAGATCGCGCGCGCCATCGCCTCGCGCATCGCGCACTACTGCAAGGACCATCCGGTGGCCAAGCGTGTGCAGGAGCGCATCGCCTTTCTGGAAGCGAAAGAACTGGCGCTGAAAACCCTGCCGGCCAAAGGCAATCCGCAGACCGACCGCACGCCGTTCTTCTGCTCCGGCTGCCCGCACAACTCCTCGACCAAGGTGCCGGAAGGTTCGCGCGCGCTGGCCGGCATCGGCTGCCACTACATGGTGCTGTGGATGGACCGCGAAACCTCCACCTTCACCCACATGGGCGCGGAAGGCGTGACGTGGGTAGGGCAGGCGCCGTTCACCAACGAGAAGCACGTGTTCACCAACCTTGGCGACGGCACTTACTTCCACTCGGGCATACTGGCGATCCGCGCGGCGGTGGCGGCCAAGGTCAACATCACCTACAAGATTTTGTTCAACGACGCGGTGGCGATGACCGGCGGCCAGCAGTTCGACGGTCCGCTCGATCCGGGCATGATCTCGCGCCAGATCGCAGCCGAGGGCGTGACGCCGATCATCGTCGTCACCGACGAGCCGGACAAATACCCGGCCGATTACAAATGGGCGGAAGGCGTCACCGTGCGCCATCGCAGCGAATTGATGGACGTGCAGCGCGAACTGCGCGACAAGCCGGGCGTGTCGGCCATGATCTACGATCAGACCTGTGCGTCCGAGAAGCGCCGCCGCCGGAAGCGCAATGAGTATCCGGATCCAGCCAAGCGCGCGGTCATCAACGAAGCCGTGTGCGAAGGCTGCGGCGACTGTTCGGTGCAGTCCAACTGCCTGTCGGTGGAGCCGCTGGAAACGGACCTGGGGCGCAAGCGCCAGATCAACCAATCCTCGTGCAACAAGGACTTCTCCTGCACCACCGGTTTCTGCCCGAGCTTTGTGACGGTGGAAGGCGGCGCGTTGAAGAAACCGAAGAAAGCCGCCGTGGGCGAAGGCCCTGTGGTGGAGCTGCCGTCGCCGGTGCTGCCATCAACCGAAACGCCGTTCGGCATCCTCATCACCGGCATCGGCGGTACCGGCGTGGTGACGGTCGGCCAGATCCTGGCGGTGGCCGCGCACGTTGCCGGCAAGGGCGCGATTGTGCTCGACATGAGCGGCCTGGCGCAAAAGGGCGGTCCGGTCATGTCGCACGTGCGCCTGGCGAATCGCCAGAGCGATTTGCACTCGACCCGTGTCGGCACCGGCAGCGCCGACCTGGTGATCGGCTGCGATTTGATCGTCACCGCCTCGCGCGACGCCTTGTCGCGCATGGGTGAGGGACGCACGCACGCCATGATCAACTCGACCGGCTCCTCGACGGCCGCCTTCGTGAAAAACCCGGACTGGCAATTCCCTGACGCCAGCTCGCGCGGCGAAATCATCCGCGCCTGCGGCACCGAGATGGTCGACTTCGTCGATGCCGGCCAGATCGCCACGGCGCTGATGGGCGACTCCATCGCCACCAATATGTTCATGCTGGGCTACGCCTTCCAGAAAGGCCACGTCCCGCTGAGCGAAGCGGCGCTGGTGAAAGCGATTGAACTGAACGGCGTCTCGGTAGCGTTCAACAAGGCTGCGTTCAACTGGGGCCGCACGGCGGCACACGATCTGGCATCGGTAACGAAGCTGACCGCGCCGGCGAAAGTGATCGAATTCAAGCGCATCCAAACGCTGGATGACATCATCGCCAAGCGCGTGGAGCTGTTGACGGCATATCAGGACGCGAATTATGCTAAACAGTATAAATCGTTTGTCGACCGGGTCCGTGCGGAAGAGGCCAAGCTGGGCAAGAGCACTCGCCTGAGCGAGGCGGTAGCGCGCTACTACTACAAGCTGATGGCGTACAAGGACGAATACGAAGTCGCGCGGCTGTACACGGACGGCGCCTTACAGCAAAAAATCGCCGGCATGTTCGACGGCGACATCAAGCTGAAATTCCACCTGGCGCCGCCGCTGCTGGCCAAGCACGACGCGCAAGGTCACCTGATCAAGAAGGAATTCGGTCCATGGATGATGAAAGCGTTCGGCGTGCTGGCCAAATTCAAAGGCTTGCGCGGCACGGCGCTGGATGTTTTCGGCTACACGGAAGAGCGCAAGATGGAGCGCGCGCTGATCGCCGAGTACTGTCAGACGGTGGGCGGCCTGCTGCCTAAGCTAACAGCCGACAACCTGCCGCAAGCGGTGGCCATCGCCAGCATCCCGGAAGACATCCGCGGCTACGGCCATGTAAAAGAGCGCCACCTGAAGGCGGCGAAGCAGAAGGAAGCCACCCTGCTGGCCACCTTCGACAAGCCCGCCGCCGCAACACACGCGGCCTGATCGTCAGAAAACCGAGGCTAGCCCCTCGGTTTTTTTTTCGCCCCCAATTCGCTCCCCCAATTCAGGGTCAGCTCTGTCATTTGGACAAGCAGCTATCACTTTTGATTTTTCTCAAGATCCCGCTGGAGAAAGTTAGCTACGGCGCGGCTAACTGTTTTTACTGAAACCCGCGCAAAGCGGGCAATCTCTGGCATGGGATATCCCAAAGACAGGTAGGCTCGCGCCATCGCCTCCTTCGGGTCCCGATATTGCGTGAAGTAATTTGGTAGTGGATGAGCAATCGCCCGTCGTTGAGTGCGCGCTATTTCGGCCGGGTCGCCAGGTACCTCGCTACCAGCGAAACGCTGGCAAAACTTGTCGTCGCCCAGGAGCATTTGATTTTTCACCGGGACAAGTGGATTGGGTCCACCAATGCCTGATAAAACAAACTGCTGATAGGCCAGCTGCGCAGCATGCCGAGTGTTGGCGAAATGGGCCAGCACTAGGTCTGACTGCAGCCACGTTGGTGCATCGCCGAATCCAACTTTCGCGCGGTGGCTGCTCCATGGCCATTCCTCCGGGAAGGACCTTAACTTGGCCCGCACGGGATTGAGCTCGATATAACGGGCCAGTTCCTGCAAATAGACGTCACCCTGGCAGAGGATTGCCGTGTAGCGTCCTTGGTAGACATGCCCGACCAAGTCGTGCGTGCGGTTGAAATACTGCGAATAGTTTCCATTGAGGTAACGCATGCCGCCACTCAGGCGACCGTCTACTGTTTCCACGAGTATGTGGTAGTGGTTGGTCATCTGGCAGTAGGCATGAACCATGAAGTTGAAGCGCGAGCACGTCTCCCCGAGCATGGCGAGCCATACCAGGCGGTCACTGTCAGACCGGTAAATAGCACCTCGCCTGTCGCCACGTGCAGTGACGTGGTAGAGGGCGCCGCTGTATTCGATTCGTAGAGGTCGAGTCATATCGCGAGCTTAAGGCCATAAACGCCCCACGCTATTGCGCTCTCGCAATGAATTCAGGTAGCGCCAATTTTTCAAAGCGCGTTGATATTGCTCAAATTTTATGCGCGCTTGTCCAAATGACAGAGCTGACCCCGAATGTGGGGCGCACCGAAATAGTGCATAAGCTTGTGCGGAAACATTCGTTCAGTATTGCGGTCGGGCTTGTTAAGGTGGCAGCCTTTTCAAACTTGGACCACTTCAATGAAAATACAATTGAAATTGAATCCGCTGGCGGCCGGTGCGATCGCACTGCTGTGCGGCGCTGCCGGCCCGATCTCGGCGCAGGCGCAGACTCAGGAACCGGTGGCGACTACCACGCCGCCGGCCGTCGTGATCACCGGCTCGCGTATCCCGCGCGCCGGTACTGAAGGCCCTTCGGCTGTTACCGTCATCACCGGCGATGACATCACCAAGCAGGGCTACCGCAACGTCTTCGATGCGGTCACCAATCAGACCCAGAACAGCGGCTTCGTGCAGGGCGCCGATTACGGCAATACCTTTACTCCGTCGGCCAACGCCATCAGCCTGCGCGGCCTCGGCCCGAACCATACGCTGGTGCTGCTGAACGGCCGCCGCATGGCCGATTTTCCGATCGCCTACGAGGGCACGGTTAACTTCACCAACCTCGCCAACATTCCTTCGAGCGTCGTTGAACGCATCGAGATCCTGAGCGGCGGCGCGTCCGCCGTCTACGGCTCCGATGCCGTCGCCGGCGTGGTCAACATCATCCTGAAAAAACAGGCCGATGGTTATGACATCAATGTGAAAGCCGGCGGCACTTCGCGCGGCGGCGGCGGCGATCAGCGTTTGCAGTTCACCGGCGGGAAGTCTTTCGATCAGCTCAATACGCTGTTCAGCGTCGAGCTGCTCGAACGCGATCCGCTGTGGAGCGCCGACCGCGATTTCATGGCCAGCAAGGATGGCGTGGCGCCCACCTCCATCCTCGGCCGCAAGAACGTCAGCACCGGTAAGTACGTCGATCTCGGCGACACCTGCTCGTCGCTCGGCGATCTGTTCGGCGGCAGCACCGTTAAGTACACCGCCAAAGCAGGCAGCTATTGCGCCAGCCCGAAAGTCGGTCCGACCTATTGGACCACGCAGACCAAGAACAGCAGCCAGAATGTCTTCGGCAGCGCCAATTACGAGCTGTCGCCGACCACCACGCTGTTCGCCGAGGCGCTGTTCGGCCAGAATCGCAGCACCCAGAATACGCGCGGTCCGTCGTGGACTTCGCGCTCGCTGACCGATGCCTATTTCTGGAACCAGAACACCAGCGCCTACGAGGCCTGGAACCGTTACATCTCGCCGGAGGAAATCGGCGGCGTGCAGCGCTACAACCGCTATTGGGACGATCAGGCCAGTTCCCTGTCGTTCGGCGCGCGTGGCCTGATTCCCGGCACCTCCTGGAATTATGAAGCCGGCTACACCGCATCGCTGTACAAGAGCCAGGACCATCGCCCGCGTGCGCGGGCGAATATCGATAGCTTCTTCCTCGGCCAGCAACTGGGCGTGGACAAGAACGGCGTGGCGATCTATGCACCCGATCCGGCCCGCCTGACCAGGCGCTTGACGCCGCAGGAGTTCGATACCATCACCGATAACTCCGTCAGCAACGACAAGTCCTGGACCAATACCCTGAGCCTGACCGCCAACGGCGACGCCTTCACGCTGCCTGCCGGCCCGGTCAAGGTGGCGGCGGTTGCGGAGCTGGGCAAGCAGGGCTTTTCGAATGCGCCGGATGGCCGCATCAACCAGGGCTATTTCAACGCCGCCACCGGCGCCGACGTCACCGCCGGCACCCGCGAGCGCTATGCCGCCGGCGTGGAGACCAATATCCCGGTGATCGCGTCCGTCAACGCCACGCTGGCCGGACGCTATGACCGCTACAGCTTCGCCGGCCGCAACGACGGCAAGTTCACCTACAACGGCGGCGTCGAGTGGCGTCCCGTGTCGCAGCTGCTGGTACGCGGTAATTACGCCACCAGTTTCCGCGCCCCGGACATGAACTATATCTACAAGGCGCGCGGCACCGGCTACTATTCGTCCACCACCGATTACTATCGCTGCGCCAAGGCCGGCCAGCAGGTGGCCGACTGCGATTTCGCCAATTACTCGCCAGGCGCTGATTATGTGCAGACCGGCAGCAAGGACCTGCGTTCCGAGAAGGGCCGCTCGCGTGGCTTCGGTGTGGTGTGGTCGCCAAGCGCGGACTTCGATGTGACGCTGGACTATTGGAACATCAAGATCGGTGACCTGGTCACCAACCTGAGCGCCGATACCCTGCTGCGCGATGAGGCAGTTTGCCGCATCAAGGGCGACCTGACCTCGCCGACCTGCGCCGATACCATCGCGCGCATCGTTCGCTATCCGGACAATGCGCTGAACAAGCCGGGCGAGATCAAGCAGATCCTGGTCAATCCGATCAATGCGGCCGCCACCAATGTGGACGGCATCGATGTCTCGGCCAAGTACGTGCTGCGCAGCGCCGCCTATGGCAATGTGATCACCAAGGCCAATTACTCGAAGACCTTGAACAAGCATTCGCGCCAGTTCGCCGGCGATAGCTTGAACGACGATCTGGCGGATCTGACCAATTACGATTGGCGCGATAAGCTGAACGCCAGCGTGACCTGGAACGTGGCGCAGTGGTCGAGCACCTTGTTCCTGCAGCGTTACGGCAAAACCCCAAACGCCGCCGGCGACGCTTACCTGACGCCGACCACCCTGGTCAACGCCAGCGTGGTATATCGCTTGAACCAGCGCACCACCTTGTCCGTCGCGGTGAATAACCTGTTCAACAAGGTGAAGACCGACGCCAGCGCCGGGTGGCCGTACTACCCGGTCGGTAACTACAACCCGACCGGCCGCCAGGGCTGGGTCGAGCTGAATTACCACTTCGGCAGTTAAGCGAGCGCCTTGCGCTGGCTGGTGCGGCCGAGGTATTCGGTCACCCAGTACAGCAGCGCCGCGCCGTTGAAGGCCGCTCCGGTCAGCAGCGCGGCGTGCCAGCCGTGGGTGGCGAACATCCAGCCACCCAGCGCCGATCCCAGTGCGCCGCCGGCAAAGAACAACGCGAAGTAGACGCCATTCAGGCGGCTGCGCACTTCCGCACCGAGCGTGAAGATGGCGCGCTGGCCCAGTACCAGGTTGGCCGCCACACCCATGTCCAGCACGATCGATGCGATCACCAGCACCGCCAGCGCCACGTCGCGCGATCCCGGCACGATCAGCGGCAGGATGAATCCAATCACACCCAGCGTCAGCGCCACGGCAGTTGCCGTCAGCGTGTGGCCGGCGTCCGCCAGTTTGCCGGCGATAGGGGAGGCCACCGCGCCCGCCATGCCGACCAGCGCGAAGATGGCGATGCCGGTTTGCGACAGGTGGAAGCTGGGGCCGGCCAGCATCAGCGGCGCCACGGTCCAGAACAAGCTGAAGGAACCGAACAGGCCCGCATGGTAGGCGGCGCGGCGGCGCAGCAGCGGCGTGTGCAGGAACAGCTGCCACAAGGAGCCGAGCAGCCTGGGATAGGTGATGCTGTGGCTCGGTGCGCGCTGCGGCAGTTTGGCGCGCAGCACGAAGGCGACGATCAGCACCACCACGGCGGCGCCGCCGAAGACGACGTGCCAGTTGGTGGCGTCCGCGATCAGGCTGGCCGCAGGGCGCGACAGCATGATCCCCAGCAGCAGCCCGCTCACCACTTTGCCGACCGTGGCGCCGCGCGTGGCTTCCGCCGACAGGTGGGCGGCGAACGGCACGATGATCTGCGCCGCTACCGAACCCAGGCCGATGCCCAGCGCGGCGGTCAGGAACATCCATGCGCTGCTGCTGATCGCGGCCAGCACCAGCATGGCCGATGTGAACAGCAGGCCGGTGAAGATCAGGCGGCGGTTTTCCAGCAGGTCGCCCAGCGGCACGATGAACAGCAGGCCGATACAGTAGCCGATCTGCGTGAGGGTGACGATCAGCCCCGCCGCCGCCGGCGAGAGGCCGGTGGAGGCGCTGATCGGGCCGACCAGTGTTTGCGCGTAGTACAGGCTGGCGACGATCAGGCCTGTCGCCGTGGCCAGCAGGGTGACCATGCCGGCGCCGATATCTTTGTTGTTCATGCTGTTGCTCCAGTGAGTGTGCGATGAACAGAGTGTAGGCAAAAGCCGGGCTAAGATAATCAGGGCATAATGCACCTATACTTTTCATATTATGTGAACAATGGACAGACTGAAAGCCATGCAGACCTTCGTCCGCATCGTCGAAGCCAACAGCTTTACCAAGGCCGCCGAGACGCTGGACCTGCCGCGCGCCGCGCTGACGGCCACCATTCAGAAGCTGGAGGCCTTCCTCGGCACCCAGCTGCTGCAGCGGACCACGCGCCGCCTGTCGCTGACGCCGGACGGCGCCGACTACTTCCGCAAGTGCCAGGAGATCCTGCAGGCGGTGGAGGATGCCGAGGGCCGGTATCGCGATCCACATGGCGCCGCAGGCGGCCAGCCGCGCGGCAAGCTGCGGGTGGAGCTGCCCGGTACGTTCGGGCGCAGCGTGGTGGTGCCGCACATCGCTGCATTTTGCCGCGCCTATCCCGAGATGGAGCTGGTGGTCAGCCTGAACGAGCAGGTGCGCGACCTGACCGAGGAGGGCCTCGATTGTTCGCTGCGCGTGGGCGTGCTGCAGGATTCGGCCATGATCGGCCGTTCGTTGGGCAGTATGCGTTGTCTGACTTGTGCGTCGCCCGAGTATCTGGCGCGGCACGGCGTGCCGCAGACATGGAGCGATTTGCGCGGCCATCGCGGCGTGCTGCATTTCTCGGGCCGCACCGGCCGCCCTTACGACTGGGATTTCGTGGTCGATGGCAGCGTGGTGACCACGGAGGTGCAGGGCGCCATCGCCGTCAGCGACGCCGACGCCAATGTCAGCTGCGCGCTGCAGGGCATGGGACTGGCGCAGGTGGCGCGCTATCAGGTGCGGCAACACCTGGCTAGCGGCGCGCTGGTGGAGGTGCTGGCCGCGACGCCGCCCACCGCGATGCCGATCTCGCTGCTGTATCCGCAGGGCCGCATGTCGTCGCCGCGGCTGCGCGTGTTTGCCGAATGGCTGGCCGCGCTGCTGAGGGATGATGCGGATCTGCAGGCCTGATAAAATCGGGGCCCCAGGTTAAGGCGTTTGTTAATGAAATCTCTTCCTCAGCGGTGTTCCGCGATGACTGTCGCCGTGCTGCTTGCCGCGTGCGGCGGCGGTTCCAGCCCACCAGCACAGCAACCCGTGGTGACGCCGCCTGTCATTACGCCACCTGTCGTGACGCCACCCGTGGTGACGCCGCCGGAGACCATACCGGACGATCCGCCGCCGGTGCGCGCCGACTGGCTTAACCTGCTCAACCATTGCGAAGCACCGCGCACCGGCTTGCAGCCGAACGGCCTGCCATACACCGACGTCCAGGGCACGCTGCAGGAAGAGCAGCGCTGGCTGCGCGCCTTCATCAACGAAACCTATCTGTGGTACAGCGAAGTGCCGACCAATCTGCACATGGCGGACTACAAAACCGCGCTGGCCTACTTCGACGTGCTGAAGACACCGCAGATCACCGCCTCCGGCCGCGCCAAGGACCGCTTCCACTTCACCTATCCAACGGCGACCTGGGACGCCATGAGCAACAACGGCGTGGAACTCACCTACGGCATCACCTGGCAGCGCAATACCGATGCCAACGCCAAGCGCATGTGGGCGATCGCGCTGGTGGAGCCGGGATCGCCGGCCGCACTGGCCGGCCTGCGCCGGGGCGATACGCTGCTGACGGTCGACGGCGTCGCCATCACCGACGATTCCGTCGCCGGTACCGCCGCGTTGAACGCGGGCCTGTTCCCGGTCGGCGCCGGCGAGACGCACAAGCTGGTGGTGCAGCGCGCCGGCGCCACGCTGCCGGTGTCGCTGACGTCCCAGAACCTGGCCATGGCGCCGGTGCAGGACGTCAAAGTCATTCCGACCGCCAGCGGCGCGGTGGGCTATATGCAGTTCTACGACCACAATGCGGTCTCGGAGGCGGCGCTGGTCAGCGCCATCACCACCTTTAAATCGGCCGGCGTGCAAGACCTGGTGCTGGACATGCGCTACAACGGCGGCGGCTTGCTGAGCGTCGCCGGCGAGCTGGCCTACATGATCGCGGGCCCGGAGGCGACCAGCGGCAAGAGCTTCGAGAGGCTGATCGCCAACGATAAGCTGAACGACCGCACGCCGAGCCGCTTCCCCACCACCGCCGCCGGCCTGGCGCCGGCGTTGCTGAAGAAGGGCACGGTGCTGCCCTACCTGGGCCTCAAGCGCGTGACGGTATTGACCACGCCCGGTACCTGTTCGGCCAGCGAGTCCGTCATCAACGGCTTGCGCGGGATCGACATCGAAGTGAACCTGATCGGCGGCGAGACCTGCGGCAAACCGTATGCCTTCGTGCCGGCGCCGAATTGCGGCACCACCTATTTCGCGATCCAGCTGCAGGGCGTGAACGACAAGGGCTTCGGCGACTATGCGGACGGCTTCAAGCCCACCTGCGCCGCCGTCGACGACCTGGCGCGCGAGGTCGGCGATCCGTCCGAGAGCTTGCTGGCGACGGCGCTCAGCTATCGCGCCAACGGCGTGTGCCCGGTCACGCCGCTACGCAACCGCACGCCATCCGGCGCCATGCAGCTGGTGCGGCCGCAGGTAAAGGAAATCTCCATCCTCGGGCGCTAGGGCCTAAAGCGTAAAGCGGACTATAATTTCCAGCGTATCCGATGCCGGTACAGGCATCGGTCCCTCAACCTTCGCTGGAAGTCCTACATGATCCGTTCTGCCATACTGCTTGCGTTTGCCGCCACCGCCACCGCCACCACCGCCGGCGGCGCGCTGGCAGCATCCCTGACCACCGTTTCCGAGCGCTCCGGCTTCCAGGCCACCGGCCGTTACGACGAAGTGATCGCGCTGTGTACGCAGTTCCAGAAGGCCTATCCGAAACAGGTGCGTTGCTTTGAATTCGGCCGCACGCCGGAAGGCCGGCCGATGTTGGCGCTGGCGGTCTCGCGCAGCGGTGCGCTGACGGCGGAGCAGGCGAAGAAGAAAGGCCTGCCGGTATTGCTGATCCAAGGCGGCATCCACGCCGGCGAAATCGACGGCAAGGACGCCGGCTTCCTGGCGCTGCGCGAGGCGCTGGAGAACAAGGCGGCGCCCGGTGCGCTGGACAAGCAGGTGCTGTTGTTCGTCCCGGTGTTCAACGTCGACGGCCATGAGCGCTTCGGCAAGAACAATCGTCCCAACCAGCGCGGCCCGGTGGAAATGGGCTGGCGCACCACGGCCCAGAACTACAACCTGAATCGCGACTACGTGAAAGCCGACGCCCCGGAGATGCAGGCCATGCTGGCGCTGGTGAACGCCTGGGATCCGCTGGCCTACGTCGACCTGCACGTGACCGACGGCGCCAAGTTCCAGCCCGATATCTCGATCCAGGTGGAGCCGGTGCACGGCGGCGACGAAGCGCTGAAAGTGGCCGGCACGGCGCTGCAGACCAAGGTAATGGCGGACCTGAAGGCGCAGGGCTCCGACCCGCGCCAGTTCTACATTTCCTTCGCCAAGGAAGACGATCCGACTTCCGGCTTTATCGATGCGATGTCGACGCCGCGCTTTTCGACCGGTTATTTCCCGATGCGTAACCGCTTCGCCATGCTGGTGGAAACCCATTCGTGGAAAGACTATCCGACCCGTGTGCGCATCACGCGCAACACCATCGTCTCGCTGCTGTCGCAGGTGGCGCAGCACGGCAAGGAATGGCAGAAGCTGACGCAGGAAGCGGATGCGCGCGCCAGCGCCATGGGCGGCAGCGAGTTCCCGCTCAGCTATCGCACTACCTATAACGCCAAGACCATCGAGTTCCCGGGCTATGCCTACACCCGCGAGCACTCGGAAATCTCGGGCGGCCTGTGGACCCGCTACGACGAGAGCAAGCCGCAGATGTGGACCGTGCCGCTACGCGACGAGATCGTGCCGGACTTCAAAGTGGCGGCGCCGCTGGGCGGCTACATCGTGCCGGTGGCCGATGCGGGCTGGGTCGGCGCCAAGCTGAAACAGCACGGCATCAGCTTCAAGGTGATCAACGCCGACCAGATGTCGGCCGAGGTGGAGACCTTCCGCGCGACCAAGGCCAAGTTCGGCGCGCAGTCGTTCGAAGGCCACATGGCGCTGACGGTGGAAGGCGATTGGGCGCGCGAGCGCCGCGCCGTGGCCAAGGGCGCCTTGTTCGTGCCGATCGCGCAGCCGAAGGCACGCCTGGTGATGACCATGCTGGAGCCGCGCGGCGGCGACGGCCTGCTGGCGTGGGGTGGTTTCAACAACGCCTTTGAGCAGAAGGAGTACATGGAGGACTACGTGGCCGAAGAGGTGGCGCGCGATCAGCTGGAAGCCAATCCGGCGCTGCGCGAGGAGTTCCGCAAGAAGCTCGACACCGACGCGGAATTCAACAAGAGTCCACACAAGCGCCTGGAGTTTTTTGCCAAGCGCCACGCGTCATGGGACGAGCGTTTCAACCTCTACCCGGTGCTGCGTACCGCGCAGAAGTACTGAGACATTTAATTTTTGTTGGCGACTCACCGTTGTCTTTAATAGCAACCCCTAATGAAAGGGTCACCCCGCAGGGTCTGACCCTGGCCGCAGCGGTGTGCGGGTTGGGTCGGTGCCGCGCGCTTGTAAAGCGACAAGCAACGTCCCCCCCCAATCGATCCCCGCAATTCCGTGATCAATTTTTTACAGCGAGATGCCCGACATTAGCGGCCGTGCGTCGGCCTGCTGCCGGGTGATCGGAGTCTGTGCGGGGCGGAGGGCGGTGGCAGCCTTACTCCCCGCGCTGCAGCGGGATGATGCCCGGCACGGTGGCCGGGGTGGCGCAGGGTTCTTCGTCGAAGGCGATGTCGCCGGCCGGGTTGGCGATGCCGTCGGCCTTGATGTCCTGGAAGCCGAACAGGTCGCGGTCCATCAGGTGCGACGGCACCACCGTCGACAGTGACGAGTAGATGTTTTCCACGCGGCCCGGGTGTTTCTTTTCCCAGTCGCGCAACATGGCCTTGATCTGCTTGCGCTGCAGGTTTTCCTGCGAACCGCACAGGTCGCACGGGATGATCGGGAAGCCTTTCACGGCGGCGTAGCGCTCGGTGTCCTCTTCCTTCACATAGGCCAGCGGGCGGATCACCATGTGCTTGCCGTCGTCCGATACCAGCTTGGCCGGCATGCCCTTGATTTTCCCGCCGAAGAACATGTTCAGGAAGAAGGTTTCCAGGATGTCGTCGCGGTGGTGGCCCAGGGCGATCTTGTTGCAACCCAGTTCATCGGCCACGCGGTACAGGATGCCGCGCCGCAGGCGCGAGCACAGCGAGCAGGTGGTCTTGCCTTCCGGGATCAGGCGCTTGACGATGCTGTAGGTGTCCTGGTTTTCAATGTGGTAAGGCACGCCCAGCTTGTCCAGGTAGGCCGGCAGGATGTCGGCCGGGAAGTTCGGCTGCTTCTGATCCAGGTTGACGGCGACGATCTCGAAGTTGATCGGCGCGCGTTCGCGCAAGGTCATCAGGATGTCGAGCAGGGCGTACGAGTCCTTGCCGCCGGACAGGCAGACCATCACCTTGTCGCCGTCTTCAATCATATTGAAGTCGCCGATGGCCTGGCCCACCAGGCGGCACAGGCGCTTGTGCAGCTTGTTGTTCTCGTGGGCGATCTTCTCCATGCTCTTGACGCTGAGGTTGTCGATGACGGCGTTCATGCTGCTTCCTTGATTTTGAATACTTCCACGCCCACGCCTTCGCAGTCGGGATAGACGTCCGGCTTCATGGTCGAGACGCGCGCGGCGCGCACGCTTGGGTGCGACAGCATTTCGCGCACGATGTCGTCGCACAGGGTTTCCTGCAGCTGCACGTGGCCGCGCGCCATCAGCTTGGCGATGGTGTTGCGCATGAAGTCGTAGTCCACCACTTCTTCCAACTGGTCGTGCTGCGGCGACGACACCGCCAGCGGGATGTACAGGTCGACGTTGATCAGCAAACGCTGCTCACCCTTTTTCTCGAACTCGTAGACGCCGATGTTGATCATCACTTCGTAGTTACGCAGGAACAGGCGGCGGCAGTCGTTCAGTTGCGGGTGTATCAGGGCGGACAGCATGGAAGAACCTTCTTTCGAATTAAATTATTTAGCCAGGAACATCACGTCGCGCGGCAACGGCAGCAAATGCTGGCCGCCGTCGACCAGCAGCGTAGTGCCGGTCAGGGCGCGCGCCGACGCGGCGTAGACCACGCTGTCGGCTATGTCGTCTGGTGTGCTGGAACGGCCCAGCGGCGTTTGCTGGTGCGCGTTGGCGAAACCGGCGTCGGTCTGGTCGCCGGACACCATGGTGATGCCCGGCGCGATGCCGACCACCCGCACGGTCGGCGCCAGTTGCTGCGCCAGCATGGTGGTGGCGGTGTGCAGCGCAGCCTTGGACAGGGTGTACGACAAAAAATCAGGATTGAGATTGTACAGCTTCTGGTCGAGCAGATTGATAACGCAGGCCTGGGCGCCGGCCGGCGTGGCCGCGTGCAGGGCCTGCGCCAGCAGGATGGGGGCGGCGACGTTGGCGCGCATATGGGCATCCAGCCGGGCGGCGGTGAAGTCGTCGGCGCTGTCGTAGTCGAACAGCGAGGCGTTGTTGACCACGCAGTGCACCGCGCCCAGCGCGGCCACGGCGCGCGGCAGCAACTGGCGCACGGCCGCCTCGTCGGCCAGCTCGCATTGCAGGGCGACGGCGCGGCGGCCGAGGGCGATGATCTCGCCGGCCACCTCGGCCGCTTCGGCGGCGGAGGCGCGGTAATGCACCACCACGTCCCAGCCGGCGCGCGCCAGGCCGAGCGCGATGGCGCGGCCGATGCGCCGTCCGGCGCCGGTGACCAGGGCCACGCGTTGGCCCGGAGTTGAGTTGTCCTGTGCTGTCATCATGTTGAACTGGATATAATGCCGGGATGTCCTTACCCGTACCTTCTCGCGACGCGCTGGCCGCGTCCCATGCCTTGCAGAACCTGATCGCCGCCGACATCGAGCGCCATCATGGTGCTATTTCCTTCGCCCGTTACATGGAGCTGGCGCTGTATGCGCCCGGTCTGGGCTATTACAGCGGCGGCTCCGCCAAGCTGGGAAAAGATGGCGATTTTACTACCGCCCCCGAGCTGTCGCCGCTGTTTGGCGCGGCGCTGGCCCAGGTTGCAGCCGCTATTATCGCCCAAAGCGCGCCGAACCTCCTCGAATTCGGGGCCGGCACCGGCAAGCTGGCGTTCGACATCCTGACCGAGCTGGCCGCCGCCGGCGTTCACGTTGAGCGTTACAGCATCGTTGAGCTGTCCGGCGAACTGCGCGGACGGCAGCAGGAAAAGCTGCGCGACTTCCCGCAAGTGGAGTGGCTGGACGCCTTCCCCGAGGCCTTCGACGGCGTGGTGTTCGGCAACGAAGTGCTGGACGCCATGCCGGTGCACCTGGTGATCCGCAACCCGGCCGGCTGGCAGGAGCTGCAGGTAACGGTGGCCGACGGCCGCTTCCAGTACCTGGAAGTCGCTGCCGGCGCTGAGCTGCTGGCGCAGATCGCGCGCCAGATTCCCGGGCACGAGTTGCTGCCGGTCGGTTATGTGACCGAGCTGCACGGCGTCGCCTGCGGCTTCATGGCGACGTTGAGCCGCATGCTGCTCAACGGTCGCGCCAACGCCGCCTTCCTGTTCGACTACGGCTTCCCGGCGCATGAATATTATTTCGACCAGCGCGCCACCGGCACCTTGATGTGCCACTACCGCCATCACGCCCATCCTGACCCGTTCTACTATCCGGGCCTGCAGGACATCACCGCCCACGTCGACTTCACGGCCATGGCGCTGGCGGCGCAGGACGCCGGCGCCGAGGTGCTGGGCTATCTCAACCAGTCGGGCTTCCTGCTGGGCGCCGGCATCGGCGAGCTGCTGCTGCGCACCGATCCGGCCGATGCCATGGCCTATCTGCCGCAGGCGCGCGCCATGCAAAAGCTGGTGTCGCCGGCCGAAATGGGCGAGCTGTTCAAGGTGCTGGCGCTGGGCAAGGGCGTCGAGCTGCCGCCGGCCCTGCTGATGCAGGACCGCAGCCACCGGCTATAGGCAAGGTGTTGTAGACAGAAAAGCACAGTGATGAGAAAAGCAAGGCCATTCCTTGCCTGCTCCTGCGGTTGCATGCGCTAAGATGGGCTATGATGACTGATTCTGCGTCGATTTCCACCTATGGCCAAGATTCACACACACTATGACAACCTGAAAGTGGCGCGCATGGCGCCGCAGGAAGTCATTCGTGCAGCGTACAAGGCGCTCAGCCAAAAATACCACCCTGATAAAAATCCGGGTGACGAGAAGGCTGCGCGCATCATGGCCATCCTCAACAGCGCCTACGAGACGCTGTCCGATCCCCATCGCCGCAAGGAACACGATGAGTGGATCGCGTCCGAGGAGTGGGAAATCGAGTGGCTGGAAAGCACCCGCAACGAAGACGGCCACGGCCACGGCCACGGGCAACGCGGCGACAAGCACAAGCACGAGCGCGACTGGCATCCTGAACATGTGAACGAGACCGTGCGTGCGCGTCCGCGCCGCCGCGACTGGCGTTGGTGGGCCGCGCTGGCGGGCTGCCTGGCGCTGGGCTGGGTGGGCGGCGCCACCATGGTGGCCGAACAGAAAGTGGTGCTGACCATGTTGAGCACCGCATGGGGCAACAAGAACGGCATCAATGCCAACGCCGCCACGGCCACGGCCGACGGCCTGCCGCGTGCGCAGAGCGATGCCCGCGCCGAGGCCCGCGCCGAAATGCGCGACGCCTGGGCCACCGCACGCTTGAGCGAGGCGCACAGCGTGAAGCTGGCGCCGATCAAGGTGATGACGATGTCGCAGGTGGTGGTGCCGGGCGCCGGCGCCGAGTGCGACAGCGAGACGCCGACCCAGACCCTGATGGCGCCCAACGGCGAGCCATGGCCGGCGCGTTCCGGCTATATGGAAGGCTTCCCGGTCGGCAATCGCGGCGACGATATGCAGCTCACGCTCGACAATGCGGGCAATGCGTCGGCCGTGTTCATCAAGGTCTACGACATGGAGCGCCGCGCCAATGTGCGCTACGCCTACGTGCAGGCGCACGACAAGCTGCTGGTCGACAAGCTGGCCAGCGGCAAGTATGAAATCCGCTACCAGAACCTGGATGCGGGCGCCAATCCCGGCGCTTGCGGCGGCGCCAGCCGCACCGCCGTGGCCGGCGCCGAAGGCGGGGCGTCACCGGTCAACAACTAGTGACATGGCGCATCTTCGATAAGAGTTGTCACAGGGGGGGAATCTGATTATCCTAAGGTAACAACAGGAGATCGCGCATGACCGAATCAAACGCCGCAGACGACAATTGGCTGATAGACGAAGACGAAGAGGAGCTTCCAGCCGACGGTCTCGGGGCGCCGGACCAGCGCTTGTGGCGCGTGCTGATTGTGGACGACGATGTCGACGTCCACGCCGTCACGCGGCTGGCGCTGCGCAACGTCAGCTTCAAGGGACGCGAGCTGGAGCTGTTCTCGGCCTATAGCGGGCGCGAGGCCTACGACATCCTGCGCGACACGCCGGACATCGCGCTGGTGTTGCTGGACGTGGTGATGGAAACCGACGACGCCGGGCTGCTGCTGGCGCGCCGCATCCGCGAAGAGCTGCACAATGCCATCGTGCGCGTGGTGCTGCGCACCGGCCAGCCGGGCCAGGCGCCCGAGCAGCGCGTCATCATCGAATACGACATCAACGACTACAAGGCCAAGACCGAGCTGACCACGCAGAAGCTGTTCACCACGGTGATCTCGGCGCTGCGCGCCTACGAGAGCCTGAACATGCTCGAGCGCAGCCGCATCGGCCTGGGCAAGATCCTGGCCGGCGCCACCAATCTGTACCAGATCCATTCGCTGCGCGAGTTCGCCTCGGGCGTATTGAACCAGGTCAGCGCCATTCTCGACGTCGGCTCGGACGGCGTGCTGTGCCTGATGCAGGGCGACACCGGCGTCACCACCGTGGTGGCGGCCACCGGGCATTACGCCGCGCTCAACGACGCCGAGCTGATGCCGACCGCGCACCCGTTGTGGCCGACCATCGCCAAGGCGTTTGCGGAAAAGAAATCGCAGTTCGAGCATCCGGCCAATGTGCTGTTCATCCACACCCAGGAAAACCGCGAGGTGGCCATTTCGGTGACGCCGCCGTGGCCGCTGGCGCAGATCCAGCGCGATTTGCTGGAAGTGTTCTGCCAGCGCATCGCGGCCGCGTTCGACAACCTCTACATGTTCGGCCAGCTGCGCAAGGCGCAGGAAGCGACGGTGGTGGCGCTGGCCGACCTGGCCGAGTTCCGCGACGCCGGCACCGGCGGTCATGTGCGGCGCGTGCAACTGCTGTCGTCGACGCTGACGCAGCGTCTGCACGAGCGCGGCGCCTATCCGGACGAGATCACGCCGCAGCTGCTGGAGATGATCGGCCTGGCCTCGATCCTGCACGACGTCGGCAAGGTGGCGACGCCGGACCACATCCTGCTCAAGCCGGGCATCCACACGCCGGAAGAACGCGCCGAGATGCAGCAGCACGCGGCGGTGGGGAAATCGATACTGGAGCGTGCGGCCAGGATGGTCGACGGCGTCAGCTACCTGACCTACGGCGCGGAAATCGCCGGCGGTCATCATGAGCACTGGGATGGCAACGGCTACCCGAACCAGCTCAAGGCGCGCCAGATTCCGATCGCGGCGCGCATTGTGGCGGTGATCGACGTGTTCGACTCGCTGTTGCACGAGCGTCCGTACAAGGAGCCGTGGCCGCACACGGAAGCGGTGTCCTACATCAGGGACCGCGCCGGCAAGCAGTTCGATCCGGAAGTGGTGGCCGCCCTGCTCGACATGATCGAGCGCGACCCGAGCGTGGGCCGCACGCCGGACTAAGCATTCGGGGTCAGTTCCGACATTCGGACATTTCGCGCGCGAAATGTCCGAATGTCGGAACTGACCCCGAAGGTTTAGGCCGTTACATCGGCGGCGCTGCGCACCATCGCTTCGAACTGGGCTACCGGCATCGGGCGGGCGAACAGGTAGCCTTGCGCTTCGTCGCATTGCTTGGCGCGCAGGAAGTCGCGCTGCGCTGCCGTTTCCACACCTTCCGCAATCACTTCCAGCCCCAGCGAATGCGCCAGCGCGATGGTGGCGGCCACAATCACCGCGTCGTCCGGATCGCTTTCGATGTCTTTCACGAATCCGCGGTCGATCTTGATGCGGTCGATGTCAAACAACTTTAAATAGCTCAGCGACGAGTAGCCGGTGCCGAAGTCGTCGATCGCCACCTTGATGCCGCGCGAACGCAGTTCGATCAGCAGCGCGCGGCTGCGTTCCGGATCCTGCATCGCCGCCGATTCCGTGATCTCCAGCTCCAGCAAGGCCGGGTGGATGCCATGGCTGTGCAGCAGGCGGTCCAGGTGCGGCAGCAGGCCGGGACCGTGGCATTGGCGTGCCGACAGGTTCACCGCCAGCCGCAGGTGCGCCAGCGCCGGCACCCGCCACGAGTGCAGCAGCGTGCAGGCGCGCTGCAGGACCCAGTCGCCGAGCGGCAGGATCAGCCCCGATTCCTCGGCGATCGGAATGAAGCGGTCCGGCCCCACCATGCCCAGCTCAGGATGGTGCCAGCGCAGCAGCGCTTCGGCGCCGATGATGCGCTGCGTCGCCAGCTCGATCTGCGGCTGCAGATACAGCTCGAATTCGTTCTGCTCCAACGCCTGCCACAGGCGGTTTTCCAGCATCAGGCGCTCGTGCGTGGCGCTGTTCATCTCTGCCGAGAAGAACTGGAAGTTGCCGCGTCCCTGGCTCTTGGCCGCGTACATGGCGGTGTCGGCGTGGCGCATCAGGGTGCCAGCGTCCTCGCCGTCGTCCGGGAACATGGCCACGCCCACGCTGGCGCCGCTGTGCACGGTCTTGCCTTGCAGGTGGTAGGGCGCGCTCAGGGCGTCGACGATGCGCACCGCGATGTTGGAGGCCTCGTCCGGCGTCACCGCGCCGTCGGTGACGACGATGAATTCGTCGCCGCCCAGGCGGGCGATGGTGTCGACTTCGCGCAGCAGTTCCTGCAGCCGCTGCGCCACCGCCACCAGCAGCAGGTCGCCGGTGGCGTGGCCGTGGGTGTCGTTGATTTTCTTGAAGTGGTCGAGGTCGATGAACAGCACGGCCGCGTGGCCGCCGCTGCGCCGCGTTTGCGCCAGCAGCTGCTCCAGGCGCAGATTGAGCGAGAGGCGGTTGGCCAGCCCGGTCAGCGTGTCGTGGTGGGCCAGGCGGTGGATGCGCTCCTGCGCCAGGTGCTGCTCGGTGAGGTCGTGCAGGATGGCGACGAACAAGTGCTCGTCCGGTAGTTCCACTTCCGATACCGACATCGCCAGCGGGAATTCGCTGCCGTCGCTGCGCCAGCCCGGCAGTTCGTATTCGTGGGTGACGCCGCAGGCGATCATGCGCAGCAGGCCGGCCGCATCGAGGCCGGCCGCTTCGCCGACGCCGACCGGGATCAGCTTGTCCAGCGGCAGCGCGCTCATGTTGTCCGGCAGGTAGCCGAACAGGCGGCCGGCGGCAGCGTTGGCCGACATCAGCGCGCCGTTGCTGTCGATGGTGAGGATGGCGTCGGCCGCCTTGTTGAGGATGGCTTGCAGGCGCGCTTCGCGTTGGCGCAGGCGCGAGGTGCTGTCCTTCACTTCGGCCTGGATGCGCGCGCGCTCGCCGCTGATCAGCATCATCAAGGCGCCCAGCAGGCCGGTCAGCAGCAGACCGCAGGTCAGCACGGTCCAGCTTTGCCAGCCGCGCTGCTGTTGCAGGTAGGCCGGCGTCGGCGCCAGGCTCAGTTCATAGATGCGGCCGCCGAAGTGCAGCTGGCGCTGGTAGTCGCCGGCGTGCAGCGGACGCCGCAGCGTGTCCTGCACCACGCGGCGCGGGCCGTCGTCGTCGGTGTCTTCGAAGCGCAGCAGGAAGTGCGGGAATTCGGAGCGCTTGAGCGCCTGGTTGAGGTAGGCCTCGAACTGCATGGCGATCAGCAGCGCGCCCACCGCCTGCCGGTGGTTGTTGCTCGGGTGGACGGTTTGCAGCAGCAACAGGCCGGTGCCGGGCAGGGTACGGCCGAACTGCAGCGGCGCGGTGGCGGTCGGCTGGCCGGACTGGATGGCGCGTTCGAGCGCAGCGCGGCGGCGCTCTTCGGACAGGAAGTCCAGTCCGACGTAATCGCGCGCCGCGGTCGGCTCGACAAAGGTAACCACGAAGTAGCGTTCGCGTTCGGCGGCCGTGCGCATGGCCTGGCTAGTCGGGGTGCGCTCACGGATGCTGAAGTTGGACGCCACCTGTTGCCGCGCCCACGCTTCGAAGGCGTTGCGCTCGGCGCCGGCCACCGGCATCAGCCAGCCCATCGACAGCAGCTCGGGACGCTGATCGAGGTAGCCATGCGCCAGATTGCCGAAATCGTCGGCGTTGATCGAGCGGCGCGGATCGTTGAGCGCCTTGGCCATCGCGTAGATGAAACGCTCGTGTTCGCTGAACTGCGCCTGTAGCAAATCGCCGGTCTGCTGCGCCTTGAGGCGGAAGGTTTGCAGCTGCTGGCTGTTTTCCCAACGGTCGGCCTGCAGGTAGATGGCGATGAAGGCGGCCGCCGACAGCAGCAGTGGCAGGCCGACCAGGGTGCGGCGACGCGCCCACAGCGCGCGCGGGCGGCCGATGACGATCCAGGTCAGCGGCGCCGCCAGCAGGATGCCGATGGTGTCGCCCATCCACCAGGCCAGCCAGTCGATCGCCGCGAAGTCGCCGTGCAGGATGCCGAGGGCCAGCATGCTGGCGATCGATATGGTGCTCGACACCACCGTGATGCTGACCGCCAGCAGGATGAAACGCACGACGTCGCGCCCCGAGCCGATGGCCGGATCGATATAGCGGCGGAACAGGGTGCTGCCGGCCCAGGCCTGCAACGCGGCGCCGACGGCCGGCGCGCAGGCGCCCAGCAGGGCCAAGCCGGTGATGCCGGTCGGGCTGAGCGCGGGCATGACCAGGTTCACCGCCAGCGAGCCGAGTGCTACGGCCGGCAGCAGGCGGTGGCCGCCCACCACGCAGGCGGCCAGGGCGATACCGGCGGGTAGGAAGATGGGGGAGGCGTAGCCGGGCGGCAGCGCCAGCAAGAGTCCGAGACGCCCGGCCGCCAAATAGGCGGCCCACAGGGCCAGGTTGGCGAGCACGACGGTGTGCCAACGACCGCTTCGATTATTCAAACGCAGGGCTCCAGGAGTCTGATCGGGTCGGAAGATTGTATAGGAAAACATTCAACCTAAAAACAACACTTGCACAATCGCAGCCGGTACGTTTAAAATCTCGCCCCGAAGCAGACGAACTATCAGAGCAGCATCGACAAGATGTTAAAAGCATGCTTGACAGGTCGTAAAAATTGCTTCATACTCTGCGGTTCCTCGCGGAGGGGTGGCCGAGTGGTTAAAGGCGACGGACTGTAAATCCGTTCTCTCAGAGTACACTGGTTCGAATCCAGTCCCCTCCACCAAGTTTTTGCAAAAAGACTGAGTGGCGCAGCAAGTGAAATGAATTGAACCAATACCTCGCGGGTGTAGCTCAATGGTAGAGCAGAAGCCTTCCAAGCTTACGACGAGGGTTCGATTCCCTTCACCCGCTCCAGTGTTGTTCAGTGTTGTTGCAATCAGATACGCAAGTATCGCGGCAGTAAGATCGCGGCAGTAAGCGTAGTACCCCGTTGTATCCAATAAGCCCTTTTAGCTCAGTGGTAGAGCACTCCCTTGGTAAGGGAGAGGCCACGTGTTCAATCCACGTAAAGGGCACCAGAATACGCAGCACGGCAGTACGGTAGCACTATCAAAGACAGTTGGGCAGGGTTCCCTGCCAATCACACAAAATCGTTAGGAGTCTAAAATGGCAAAAGAGAAATTCGAGCGGACCAAGCCGCACGTTAACGTCGGCACCATCGGCCACGTGGACCACGGCAAGACCACCCTGACCGCTGCGATCGCAACCGTTCTGTCGAAAAAATTCGGCGGCGAAGCTAAGGCTTACGACCAGATCGACGCTGCACCAGAAGAAAAAGCACGCGGCATTACCATCAACACCGCTCACGTTGAGTACGAAACCGCTGCCCGTCACTACGCTCACGTAGACTGCCCAGGCCACGCCGACTACATCAAAAACATGATTACCGGTGCCGCGCAGATGGACGGCGCGATCCTGGTGTGCTCCGCAGCTGACGGCCCAATGCCACAGACCCGCGAACACATCCTGCTGGCGCGCCAGGTTGGCGTTCCATACATCGTCGTGTTCCTGAACAAATGCGATCTGGTGGATGACGAAGAGCTGCTGGAACTGGTTGAAATGGAAGTGCGTGAGTTGCTTTCGAAATACGAGTTCCCAGGCGACGACCTGCCGATCATCAAAGGTTCGGCACGTAAAGCACTGGACGGCGACACCGGTCCGCTGGGCGAACAGGCAATCATGCAACTGGCCGACGCACTGGACAGCTACATCCCTACGCCAGAGCGCGCAGTGGACGGCGCCTTCCTGATGCCAGTGGAAGACGTGTTCTCGATCTCGGGTCGCGGCACCGTGGTGACCGGTCGTGTTGAGCGCGGTATCGTCAAAGTCGGCGAAGAGATCGAAATCGTCGGCATCATCGACACCGTCAAAACCACCTGCACCGGCGTGGAAATGTTCCGCAAACTGCTGGACCAAGGTCAGGCAGGCGACAACGTTGGTCTGCTGCTGCGCGGCACCAAGCGTGAAGACGTGCAACGTGGTCAAGTGCTGGCAAAGCCAGGCTCGATCAAGCCGCACAACCACTTCACCGGCGAGATCTATGTTCTGTCGAAAGATGAAGGCGGCCGTCACACCCCGTTCTTCAACAACTATCGTCCACAGTTCTACTTCCGTACCACCGACGTGACCGGTTCGATCGAACTGCCAGCGGACAAAGAAATGGTTATGCCAGGCGACAACGTGTCGATCACTGTTAAGCTGATCAACCCGATCGCGATGGAAGAAGGTCTGCGCTTCGCGATCCGCGAAGGTGGCCGTACCGTAGGCGCAGGCGTCGTTGCCAAGATCCTGGCCTAATAGGATGTGAGATTGCCACCCGGGTGTCCGGGTGGTATAATCCGGATCCTTTGTAGTTTTATGTAGGGGCGTAGCTCAATTGGCAGAGCGTCGGTCTCCAAAACCGAAGGTTGGGGGTTCGAGGCCCTCCGCCCCTGCCACCGAATATGGTGCAGGGCACCGAAAGTAAATATAAATGTCTAATCAATCCGTGCAGACCGTCAGCACGTCGAATGACAAGATTAAGGTTGCACTGGCCATCGCCATTGCCATCGCAGGCGTGATAGGTTTCTACTACCTGTCGGACAAACCAGCTCTGGTGCGCGCGGGCGCACTTGTGGCTGGTTTGGCTTTTGCCGTTTTGATCTTGTGGACTTCGTCGACTGGCCGTGATTTCCTGAATTTTGCCAAAGAAGCCGTTCGCGAGACGAAAAAAGTCGTCTGGCCGACGCGTCGCGAAGCGACCCAGATCACCGGCATCGTCTTTGCCTTCGTGCTGGTGATGGCGTTGTTCCTCTGGGGCACGGACAAGACCTTGGAATTTTTGTTGTACGACATCATTCTGGAAATACGAAAATAATGAGCGAAAATGTGCAAGATGACGCTCAGGGCGAGGCTCCTGCGGCCGGCGCCCCGGAGCAAGCTGTTGACACAGCGCCAATCAGCGTACCGGTGAGCAATAAGCGCTGGTATGTTGTGCATGCGTATTCCGGCATGGAAAAAAGCGTGCAGCGTGCGCTGACCGAGCGCGTCGAACGCGCCGGCATGCAAGAACAGTTTGGCCAGATCCTGGTGCCGACCGAAGAAGTGGTTGAAGTCCGCAACGGCCAGAAGTCGGTGACCGAACGTCGTTTCTTCCCTGGCTACGTGCTGGTGGAGATGGAAATGACCGACGAAACCTGGCACTTGGTGAAAAACACCAGCAAAGTGACGGGTTTCATCGGCGGTAAATCGAACAAGCCGACCCCGATTCCAGCGCGCGAGATCGACAAGATCATGCAGCAGATGCAGGAAGGCGTCGAGAAACCACGGCCGAAAGTGCTGTACGAAGTGGGCGAGCAAGTCCGCATCAAGGACGGCCCGTTCACCGACTTCAACGGCAACGTCGAGGAAGTCAACTACGAGAAATCGAAAGTGCGCGTCTCGGTCACGATTTTTGGCCGCGCAACGCCAGTCGAGCTCGAATTCGGCCAGGTCGAAAAAGTATAAGCAGCACCGTTCGCCAGAACGGGCGACGGTGTCAACACCCTAGCGCATCCGGCAAAAGAGGAGCCCCGCCCTGCAGAACACGCATGGTGGGGCGCTACTACTCATATCCAAGATAGGAGCCATCATGGCAAAGAAAATCATTGGTTTTATCAAGCTGCAAGTGCCAGCTGGTAAAGCAAACCCATCCCCACCGATCGGTCCAGCTCTGGGTCAACGCGGTCTGAACATCATGGAATTCTGCAAAGCGTTCAACGCGCAGACCCAAGGGATGGAACCAGGCATGCCGATTCCAGTCGTGATCACTGCGTTCGCTGACAAGTCCTTCACCTTCGTGATGAAGACCCCGCCAGCAACCTTCCTGATCAAGAAACACTCGGGCATCACCAAAGGTTCGCCGAAGCCACATACCGACAAAGTCGGTAAGCTGACCCGTGCTCAAGCTGAAGAAATCGCTAAATTGAAAACCCCTGATCTGACCGCTGCCGACCTGGATGCTGCTGTACGCACCATCGCTGGTTCCGCACGTTCGATGGGCATCACGGTGGAAGGTCTGTAATCATGGCAAAACTGTCCAAACGCGCAAAAGCTATCAAAGCTAAAGTTGATAGCACCAAGAACTACTCGTTCGACAACGCTGTTGTTCTGATCAAAGAACTGGCCACCGCCAAGTTCAATGAATCGATCGACGTGTCGGTACAACTGGGTGTGGATCCTAAGAAATCGGACCAGGTCGTTCGCGGTTCCGTCGTGCTGCCAGCCGGCACCGGCAAAACCGTACGCGTGGCCGTGTTCGCTTCGGGCGAGAAAGCTGAACAAGCGAAAGCCGCTGGTGCTGACGTGGTTGGTATGGAAGACCTGGCCGAGCGCGTCAAAGCCGGCGACATGCCTTTCGATATCGTCATCGCTTCGCCAGACACCATGCGTATCGTTGGTACCCTGGGTCAGATCCTGGGCCCACGCGGCCTGATGCCTAACCCGAAGGTTGGCACTGTTACTCCTGACGTCGCTACCGCCGTGAAAAACGCGAAAGCCGGTCAAGTTCAGTACCGTACCGACAAAGCCGGTATCATCCACGCGACCATCGGCCGCAAATCGTTTGCTGACGCAGATCTGAAGAGCAACCTGGTTGCCCTGATCGACGCGCTGAACAAAGCCAAGCCGGCATCGTCGAAAGGCGTGTACCTGCGTAAAGTGTCGCTGTCGTCGACCATGGGCGCTGGCGTCCGTGTTGACCAGACCACCCTGGCAGCTTAAGTAATAACTTCCGGTGTTCCAGGTGCTGACACGCGCAGCGTGTTGGCCCCTGGCACCGCTAGATAAGTATTAAGTCCTCGTGTCTTCGGACATGGGGCAGTTCTTTGGGATGGCTGCTGTTTCGGCAGCAGCCGCAATCAAAGACCGTTGGGCCAGATGCATCAGGCAGGCATCCGGTTAATTGAATGTCTCACCCAACGCAGATGGTGTTCCCGATCAAGTTTTGCAGTCCATTGGACTCCTAACCTCGGACGCCGTTGTTCGAACCGATGGCCGGCAATTTCGCCGGCAATCATTTAAGGAGATTGACCGTGGGTCTCAATCTGAATGACAAAAAGGCCGTCGTCGCCGAAGTTTCCGCAAAAGTAGCAACTGCGCAAACTATCGTCGTGGCCGAGTATCGTGGCATCCAGGTTGCTCACTTGACGCAACTCCGTGCCAAAGCGCGCGCTCAAGGCGTGTACCTGCGAGTGTTGAAAAACACCCTCGCTCGTCGCGCCGTCGAAGGCACGCAATTTGCCGCCCTGGCAGACAGCATGACCGGTCCGTTGATCTACTCGATCTCGGACGATGCCGTTGCAGCAGCTAAAGTCATCAACGACTTCGCTAAAACCAACGACAAGCTGGTCATCACTGCCGGTAACTTCGCAGGCAAACAGCTGGATAAAGCCGCTGTTGCCGCGTTGGCGAGCATTCCTAGCCGTGAAGTTCTGCTTTCGCAGTTGTTGGGCGTTATGCTGGCTCCGGTTTCGGGCTTTGCACGTGGTCTGGCTGCTCTGGCAGCGAAAAAATCCGAAGGCGCTCCTGTTGCAGAAGTTGCAGCAGAAGAAGCCCCAGCAGCCTAATAGGCCGCTGCGTTCCGGCCCTGGCGCCGGAGCGGGTTTTTTATCAAGTAGCATTCTGATGTATTAACGAATCAAAAAATTATTGGAGTTTCAAATGGCAATTAGCAAAGAAGACATCCTGAACGCAGTGAGCGAACTGTCGGTCCTGGAACTGAACGAACTGGTCAAACTGTTCGAAGAAAAATTCGGCGTATCGGCTGCTGCCATGTCGGCACCAGCTGCTGGCGGCGCTGCTGCTGCAGTGGCTGAAGAGCAAACCGAATTCAACGTTGTTCTGACCGAAATCGGCGCGAACAAAGTTGGCGTGATTAAAGCAGTTCGCGAAATCACCGGTCTGGGCCTGAAAGAAGCCAAAGACGTGGTTGATGGCGCACCAAAAACCGTTAAAGAAGCTCTGTCGAAAGCTGACGCTGAAGCCGCTAAGAAAAAGCTGGAAGAAGCTGGCGCCAAGGCCGAACTGAAGTAATCAGTGGTACCGGTAGCTAAGGCTAGTACTTAGCGCCACGAGCCAAAGCTGAGAATGTTTCTCCTTGAAAGAGGGGAAACATTCGGCTTTGGCTCCTTTGTCGTCTGTGTCGTATTTGTAGCGTTTTCCCGACGTTGCAGTTCCAATTGAATCAGCTGGAAATGGTAGAAGTTTCAGGTTTCGTCTGTGTGACAGACAGCCCGGTTCTTGCTGGAATACAGGCAAAACCTGAAATTTTTTCCCTTTCTGTCACTCACGGAGTGTCCATGCACTACTCATTTACTGAGAAGAAACGCATTCGCAAATCATTCGCGAAGCGCGCCAACGTTCACAACGTTCCGTTCCTGCTGGCTACCCAGCTCGAGTCCTACCACAGCTTCCTGCAAGAAGACATCGCACCGTCGACGCGCAAGAACGATGGCCTGCAGTCGGCCTTTACCTCGATTTTCCCTATCGTTTCGCACAATGGTTTTGCGCGTCTCGAATTCCTGTCGTACGTGCTGGGCGATCCTGCCTTTGACGTCAAGGAATGCCAACTGCGTGGCCTGACGTTCGCGTCGCCGCTGCGCGCCAAGGTACGCCTGGTGATCCTGGACAAGGAATCGCCGACCAAGCCGGTCGTTAAAGAGATGAAGGAACAGGAAGTCTACATGGGCGAACTGCCCCTGATGACCTCCACCGGTTCGTTCGTCATCAACGGTACCGAGCGCGTTATCGTTTCGCAGCTGCATCGCTCCCCTGGTGTGTTCTTTGAACACGACCGCGGCAAGACCCACTCGTCCGGCAAACTGCTGTTCTCGGCCCGCATCATTCCTTACCGCGGCTCGTGGCTGGACTTCGAGTTCGACCCGAAAGACATCCTGTACTTCCGCGTCGACCGCCGCCGCAAGATGCCAGTCAGCATCCTGCTGAAGGCCATCGGCATGTCGCCGGAACAGATCCTGGCGAACTTCTTCGTGTTCGACAACTTCCACCTGCGCTCCGAAGGCGCCGAGATGGAATTCGTGGCCGAACGCCTGCGCGGCGAAGTCGCGCGCTTCGACATCGTCGATCCGAAGACCGGCAAGACCCTGGTGATGAAAGACAAGCGTATCAATGCCAAGCATGTACGCGACATCGACGCCGCCGGCCTGAAACACATCTCGGTACCGGAAGACTACCTGGTCGGCCGCGTGCTGGCCAAGAACATCGTGGACGCGGACACCGGCGAAGTCATCGCCAACGCCAACGATGAGCTGACCGATGAAGTGCTGAACCGCCTGCGCGACAGCAACGTCGCCGACATCCAGACCCTGTACACCAACGATCTGGACCAGGGCGGCTACATCTCGCAAACCCTGCGCATCGACGACACCGCCGACCAGATGGCCGCGCGGATCGCGATCTACCGCATGATGCGTCCTGGCGAACCGCCGACCGAAGAATCGGTGGAAGCGCTGTTCAACGGCCTGTTCTACAGCCCGGATCGCTACGACCTGTCGGCCGTGGGCCGCATGAAGTTCAACCGCCGCATCGGCCGTGATGAACTGACCGGCGCCATGACGCTGTCGAACGAAGACGTGCTGGCCGTGATCAAGATCCTGGTGGAACTGCGCAATGGCCGCGGCGAAGTCGACGATATCGATCACCTGGGTAACCGTCGTGTACGTTGCGTCGGCGAACTGGCCGAGAACCAATTCCGCGCCGGCCTGGTGCGTGTTGAACGTGCCGTGAAAGAGCGTCTGGGCCAGGCGGAAGCCGACAACCTGATGCCGCACGACCTGATCAACTCCAAGCCGATCTCGGCAGCCATCCGCGAGTTCTTCGGTTCGTCGCAGCTGTCGCAGTTTATGGACCAGACCAACCCGCTGTCGGAAATCACCCACAAGCGTCGTGTTTCGGCCCTGGGCCCTGGCGGTCTGACCCGCGAACGCGCCGGCTTCGAGGTGCGCGACGTGCACCCGACCCACTACGGCCGCGTATGCCCGATCGAAACGCCTGAAGGCCCGAACATCGGCCTGATCAACTCGCTGGCACTGTACGCCCGCCTGAACGAATACGGCTTCCTGGAAACCCCATACCGCAAGGTGGAAGGTTCGAAAGTTACCGACCAGATCGACTACCTGTCGGCCATCGAAGAAGGCCGCTACATCATCGCCCAGGCCAACGCCAAAGTGAATGAACAGGGTCAGCTGGTGGACGAACTGGTGTCGTCGCGTGAAGCCGGTGAAACCATTCTGGTATCGCCGGAGCGCGTGCAGTACATGGACGTGGCGCCAGGTCAGATCGTGTCCGTCGCAGCGTCGCTGATTCCATTCCTGGAACACGATGATGCGAACCGTGCACTGATGGGCGCCAACATGCAACGTCAGGCTGTGCCTTGCTTGCGTCCTGAAAAGGCGCTGGTCGGTACCGGTATCGAACGCACGGTTGCGGTCGACTCGGGCACCACCGTGCAAGCCCTGCGTGGCGGTATCGTCGATTACATCGATGCCGGCCGCGTCGTGATCCGGGTTAACGACGATGAAGCTACCGCTGGCGAAGTCGGCGTCGACATCTACAACCTGATCAAGTACACCCGTTCCAACCAGAACACCAACATCAACCAGCGTCCTATCGTCAAAGTGGGTGACCGCGTCGCCAAGCGCGACGTGATCGCCGACGGCGCATCGACCGACCTGGGTGAACTGGCGCTGGGCCAGAACATGACCGTGGCCTTCATGCCATGGAATGGTCTGAACTTCGAAGATTCGATCCTGATCTCGGAAAACGTCGTGAAAGACGACCGCTACACCTCGATTCACATCGAAGAGCTGTCGGTCGTTGCGCGCGACACCAAACTGGGCGCGGAAGAAATCACCCGCGACATCTCGAACCTGGCTGAAAACCAGCTGGCGCGTCTGGATGAATCGGGCATCGTCTACATCGGTGCTGAAGTGCAAGCCGGCGACACCCTGGTGGGTAAAGTGACGCCGAAAGGCGAAACCCAGCTGACTCCGGAAGAGAAGCTGCTGCGCGCCATCTTCGGTGAAAAAGCATCGGACGTGAAAGACACCTCGCTGCGCGTGCCTTCGGGCATGGTCGGCACCGTGATCGACGTCCAGGTGTTCACCCGCGAAGGCATCGTGCGCGACAAACGCGCCCAGCAGATCATCGACGATGAACTGAAACGCTTCCGCCTGGACCTGAACGACCAGATGCGTATTGTGGAAGGCGATGCCTTCCAGCGTCTGGAAAAAATGCTGATTGGCCTGGTGGTCAACGGCGGTCCGAAGAAGCTGGCCAAAGGCGCCAAGATCACCAAGGAATACCTGGCCGATCTGGACAAGTACCACTGGTTCGACATCCGCCCTGCGGACGACGCCGCTGCTACCTCGCTGGAAGCGATCAAGGAATCGATCAACGAGAAGCGTCACCAGTTCGACCTGGCCTTCGAAGAGAAGCGCAAGAAACTGACCCAGGGCGATGAACTGCAACCTGGCGTGCAGAAGATGGTCAAGGTCTACCTGGCCGTCAAGCGCCGCCTGCAGTCGGGCGACAAGATGGCGGGTCGCCACGGTAACAAAGGTGTGGTCTCGCGTATCGTGCCGGTGGAAGACATGCCCTACATGGCCGACGGTACGCCGGCCGACGTGGTGCTGAACCCGCTGGGTGTGCCGTCGCGTATGAACGTCGGTCAGATCCTGGAAACCCACTTGGGTTGGGCCGCCAAAGGCCTGGGCATCCGCATCGGCGAAATGCTGGCGCAGCAGATCAAGGTGGACGAGATGCGCAAGTATCTGACCACCGTGTACAACGAGTCGGGCCGTCCGGAAGACCTGGACAACTTCGACGACGTTGAGATCATGAGCCTGGCGCACAACCTGAAAAAAGGTGTGCCGTTCGCCACGCCGGTGTTCGACGGCGCGCACGAGTCGGAAATCCGCCGCATGCTGGACCTGGCCTACCCGGATGACGTCGCTGCCAAGCTGGGCATGACGCCGTCGAAGAACCAGGTCACCATGTACGACGGCCGCACCGGCGAAGCGTTCGAGCGCAAGGTCACCGTGGGCGTGATGCACATGCTGAAACTGCACCACTTGGTCGACGACAAGATGCACGCGCGTTCGACCGGTCCATACTCGCTGGTCACGCAGCAGCCACTGGGCGGTAAAGCCCAGTTCGGCGGCCAGCGCTTCGGTGAGATGGAGGTGTGGGCACTGGAAGCATACGGCGCATCGTATGTGCTGCAAGAAATGTTGACCGTTAAGTCGGATGACGTGAACGGCCGTACCAAAGTGTACGAAAACCTGGTCAAAGGTGACCACGTGATCGACGCCGGTATGCCTGAATCGTTCAACGTGCTGGTGAAAGAGATCCGTTCCCTGGGTATCGATATCGACCTGGAACGCAACTAAGACACTGGCCGCCGTCGCCCTCGCGCAAGCGGGGCCCCATGCGGAGCTCGAGCAATCGTGATGCACGCTCGGCATGGGTCCCCGCCTTCGCGGGGACGACGGCATTAAGAATTTAATCACTACCTGGAGTGATACATGAAAGCACTGCTCGATCTATTCAAGCAAGTACAGACGAACGAGACCTTTGACGCGATCAAAATCGGTCTGGCTTCGCCTGAAAAAATCCGTTCGTGGTCCTACGGCGAAGTCAAAAAGCCGGAAACCATCAACTACCGTACCTTCAAGCCTGAGCGCGACGGTCTGTTCTGCGCCAAGATCTTTGGCCCGATCAAAGACTACGAATGCCTGTGCGGCAAGTACAAACGCCTGAAACACCGCGGTGTCATCTGCGAAAAATGCGGCGTTGAAGTCACCCTGGCCAAAGTGCGTCGTGAGCGCATGGGCCACATCGAACTGGCGTCGCCAACCGCGCACATCTGGTTCCTGAAATCGCTGCCGTCGCGTCTGGGCATGGTCCTCGACATGACCCTGCGCGATATCGAACGCGTGCTGTACTTCGAAGCCTACGTCGTGACCGATCCAGGCATGACCCCGCTGAAGAAGTGCCAGATCATGTCGGAAGACGACTACGCCGCCAAGTACGAAGAGTACGGCGACGACTTCACCGCCTTCATGGGCGCGGAAGGTATCCGCGAACTGCTGCGCTCGATCGACATCCACCGCGATGCCGAGACCCTGCGCGTGGAACTGAAGGAATCGAAGTCCGAAGCCAAGATCAAGAAATACGCCAAGCGTCTGAAAGTGCTGGAAGCGTTCCAGCGTTCGGGCATCAAGCCTGAGTGGATGATCATGGAAGTGCTGCCGGTGCTGCCACCGGAACTGCGTCCACTGGTACCACTGGACGGCGGTCGTTTCGCGACCTCGGATCTGAACGATCTGTATCGCCGCGTGATCAACCGTAACAACCGTCTGAAGCGTTTGATGGAGCTGCGCGCTCCAGAGATCATCACGCGCAACGAAAAGCGCATGCTGCAAGAAGCAGTCGACTCGCTGCTGGACAACGGCCGTCGCGGCAAAGCGATGACCGGCGCCAACAAGCGTCCGCTGAAATCGCTGGCCGAGATGATCAAAGGTAAGGGTGGCCGTTTCCGTCAAAACTTGCTGGGTAAGCGCGTCGACTACTCGGGCCGTTCGGTCATCGTGGTGGGTCCACAGCTGAAACTGCACCAGTGCGGTCTGCCGAAGCTGATGGCGCTGGAACTGTTCAAGCCATTCATCTTCAACAAGCTGGAACTGATGGGTCTGGCGACCACGATCAAGGCTGCCAAGAAACTGGTTGAGATTCAAGAGCCTGTGGTTTGGGACATCCTGGAAGACGTGATCCGCGAACACCCGATCATGCTGAACCGTGCACCAACCCTGCACCGTCTGGGCATTCAGGCTTTCGAGCCGGTCCTGATTGAAGGTAAAGCCATCCAACTGCACCCACTGGTCTGCGCGGCATTCAATGCCGACTTCGACGGTGACCAGATGGCAGTGCACGTGCCGCTGTCGATTGAAGCACAGATGGAAGCCCGCACCTTGATGCTGGCGTCGAACAACATTCTGTTCCCATCGAACGGCGAACCATCGATCGTTCCTTCGCAGGATATCGTGCTGGGTCTGTACTACGCGACCCGCGAAGCGATCAATGCGAAAAACGAAGGTATGTTGTTCCAGGACGTGTCGGAAGTCATTCGTGCCTACGACAACAAGGAAGTGGAACTGACGACCCGCATTACCGTGCGTATCGTTGAGAATCCAAAAGATCCGGTGACCGGCGAATTCGTGCGTACCGTGACGCGTTACGAGACCACCATCGGTCGCGCCATCTTGTCGGAAATCCTGCCGAAAGGTCTGCCTTTCTCGGTGCTGAATCGCGCGCTGAAAAAGAAAGAAATTTCCAAGCTGATCAACACCTCCTTCCGTAAGTGCGGTCTGCGCGCGACGGTTGTGTTTGCTGACCAACTGATGCAGTCGGGCTTCCGTCTGGCAACCCGCGCCGGTATTTCGATCTGCGTCGACGACATGCTGGTACCGCCGCAAAAAGTCACCCTGATTTCGGCTGCAGAGTCCGAAGTCAAACAGATCGAGCAGCAGTACGCTTCGGGTCTGGTGACCGCCGGCGAGCGTTACAACAAGGTGGTCGACATCTGGGGCAAAACCTCGGATGAAGTCGGCAAGGCCATGATGGACCAGCTGAAAGTGGAAGACGTCATCAAGCGTGACGGCACCAAGTCGACGCAGGAATCGTTCAACGCGATTTACATGATGGCCGACTCGGGCGCACGTGGTTCGGCCGCCCAGATTCGCCAGCTGGCGGGTATGCGTGGTCTGATGGCGAAACCGGACGGTTCGATTATCGAAACGCCGATTACCGCGAACTTCCGCGAAGGTCTGAACGTGTTGCAGTACTTCATCTCGACCCACGGCGCGCGTAAAGGTCTGGCGGATACGGCGCTGAAAACGGCAAACTCCGGTTACCTGACCCGTCGTCTGGTCGACGTGACCCAGGATCTGGTCGTGATCGCCGACGATTGCGGCACCACCAACGGCGCGCTGATGAAGGCGATGGTCGAAGGCGGTGAAGTGATCGAAGCGCTGCGCGACCGTATCCTCGGCCGCGTGGTCGTCAACGACGTCGTCAATCCGGAAAATCAGGAAACCCTGTACGAAGCGGGTACCCTGATGGACGAAGACATGGTCGAAGAGATCGAACGTCTGGGCATCGACGAAGTCAAGGTGCGTACGCCGCTGACTTGCGACACGCGCTTCGGCCTGTGCGCCAAGTGCTACGGTCGCGACCTCGGCCGCGGCATGCTGGTCAACGCCGGCGAAGCGGTCGGTGTGGTGGCAGCACAGTCGATTGGTGAGCCGGGTACCCAGCTGACCATGCGTACCTTCCACATTGGTGGTGCGGCATCGCGTGCGGCAGTGGCATCGTCGGTGGAAGCGAAGTCGAACGGTACCATCCGTTTCACCTCGACCATGCGTTACGTCACCAACGGCAAGGGCGCGCAAATCGTCATTTCCCGTTCGGGCGAAGTGCTGATCACCGACGACCACGGCCGTGAGCGTGAGCGTGATAAAGTACCGTACGGTGCGACCCTGATCGTCAAAGACGGTCTGGTCATCAAGGCCGGTACGGCCCTGGCGACCTGGGATCCGCTGACCCGTCCGATTATTACCGAGTATGCCGGTACGGTGCGTTTCGAGAACGTCGAAGAAGGCGTGACCGTGGCCCGTCAGGTGGACGAAGTAACGGGTCTGGCAACCTTGGTGGTGATCGATGCGAAGCGTCGTGGTTCGCTGACCAAGACCCTGCGCCCACAGGTCAAGCTGCTGAACGAAGACGGCAACGAAGTGAAGATCGCCGGCACCGAACACGCCGTGGCGATCGGCTTCCAGGTTGGCGCGCTGATCATGGTGAAAGACGGCCAGTCGGTATCGGTGGGTGAAGTGCTGGCACGTATCCCGACCGAATCGCAGAAGACCCGTGATATTACCGGTGGTCTGCCGCGCGTCGCCGAGCTGTTCGAAGCACGTTCGCCGAAAGACGCGGGCATGCTGGCGGAAGTGACCGGTACTGTTGCCTTCGGTAAAGAAACCAAAGGTAAACAGCGTCTGGAAATCACCGACATGGACGGCAACAAGCACGAGTTCCTGATTACCAAGGACAAGCAAGTGCTGGTTCACGACGGCCAGGTAGTGAATAAAGGTGAGATGATTGTCGACGGCCCGGCCGATCCGCAAGACATTCTGCGCCTGCTGGGTATCGAAGCGCTGGCCCGTTACATCGTCGACGAAGTGCAAGACGTTTATCGTCTGCAAGGCGTAAAGATTAATGACAAGCACATTGAAGTGATTGTGCGTCAGATGCTGCGTCGTGTTCAGATCGTTAATGCCGGCGACACCAACTACATCGTTGGCGAGCAGGTTGAGCGTTCGGAACTGCTGGATGAAAATGATCGTGTGAATGCGGAGAATAAGATTCCTGCAACCTACGAAAACGTCCTGCTGGGTATTACCAAGGCATCGCTGTCGACCGATTCGTTTATCTCGGCCGCATCGTTCCAGGAAACCACCCGGGTTCTGACCGAAGCTGCGATCATGGGCAAACGCGATGGTCTGCGTGGTCTGAAAGAAAACGTCATCGTTGGTCGTCTGATTCCAGGCGGTACCGGTCTGGCCTTCCACCGCGCTCGCAAAGAGAAAGAGCAGTGGGAAGTCGAAGAGCGTCAAGCTCTGCTGGCAGCTGAAAAAGCCGCCATCTCCGGCGCCGACATCGAAGCCACCGAAACGGCTCCGCACAGCGACGAAGCGTAATTTAAAGCCTCAACAAGAACGGCACCTTCGGGTGCCGTTTTTTATTCCCCTTATAAAATTATTCTTAACCAATTCAGGGTCAGCTCTGTCATTTGGACATTTCAGGTACCCTTCGGAACTTAGAGAGCAGAATTTAGTTCCCGTTTGTCCAAATGACAGAGCTGACCCTGATTTTTGGTGTGGAACTGTTGTGAGTCGAGGGCGGGCATCGCGTGGCGTGGCATGCGAATCCCTTACTTTTACACGCCAGCAAATAGTTCGTTCATGCTAAGATTTGGCTCATGATTGCTCAAGCCCTCTTCACTCCCGCCCAGCAAAAACTGCTGGGCTTGCTGTTTGTACGTGTCAACCAGGGTTTCCACCTGAATGAGATCATGCGTCTGACCGGTCTGGGCAGCGCTTCGGCGCAGCGCGAGTTGAAGCGGCTGCATGAGTCGGGCGTGATCGTGTCGGAGCGGATCGGCAATGTGCGCCGCTTTAAGCCGAACCAGGATTGCATCGTGTTCGGTGAGTTGAGCGGGCTGGTGAAGAAAACCTTCGGCCTGGTCAGCGTGCTGAACTCCGCGCTGGCGCCACTACAGCATGTGTTGAATGTGGCCTTTGTTTATGGCGCCACCGCCAAGGAACAAGAGGGTATGGATACGGCCGTTGAATTATTGCTGATCGGCGATAACACCAGCTATGGCGAGCTATTATCCCGCCTGCCGGTCGCCGAACGTTTATTGCGCCGCAAAATCAATCCCAACCTTTATTCCATCCCCGATTTCAAACGCCGCTTGCGCGAACAGCAGCCGTTTATTCTGGAGGTTTTACGCGGACAAAAGATTTATGTTTTGGGCGATGAAACCGATCTGGAAAAAGTCAGCGGCGACGATTTAAATCAATTGGCCGGGTAATTAAACCGCTGCGGAAATGACAGGGCGAATCGCGTATATTTTCCGGCCTGTGATTCGCATTGAATATTGCCGCCAAACGCGGTGATGACTTTATGGCAGAAAGTCAATCCCATGCCGGTGCCGCCGGTGCTATAAAACGGTTCAAATACATGGGGCAATATATCGTCGGGAATACCGACGCCGGTATCCCTGACCATTAACTGCCGGCCCGTCAGCAATATCTCCACCTCAAAAGAAGGGCGTGTTCATCACCAAGCACGCCGAGCAGGACTACTTGCAGGAGACCTTCCCGTTCCAGCAGGTTACCTGCGAATTGAACGCATATGACGTGAAGAAGTGCTCCTTCTGGCTGGAGCTCCGTTTTTATGCCGATGGCAAGCCGGTCTCGGTGGGGCGCCAGCAGATCGTCTTCGCCAACCACGCCAAGCAGATCACCGCGCTGCTGGGGGAGGTGATAGCGCGCATCAAGCAATACGCGAAATAAGTAAGGAAATGGAGGCGGGCCGGGCGGCCCGCCTTTTTCAGACTACGGCTGCGAGGCGATCCAGTGATCGACCTTCTGTTCCAGCAGGGCCAGCGGCACCGTGCCGTCGCCCAGCACCACCGCGTGGAAGGCCGGCAGGCTGAACTTGCCGCCCAGCGCTTTTTCAGCGCGCGCGCGCAGTTCCTGGATCTTCAGCGATCCGACCTTGTAGCCCAGCGCCTGACCCGGCCACGCCATGTAGCGCTCGGTCTCGCTCTTGGCCACCACGTCGTAGCCCAGCGTGTCCTTCATGTACTGGATGCTTTGTTCGCGGGTCCAGCCCTTGGCGTGCATGCCGGTGTCGACCACCAGGCGCACGGCACGCAGCAGTTCGTCGTTCAGATGGCCGAAGTACTGGGCCGGATCTTCAAACAAGCCCATTTCCTTGCCCAGCGTTTCCGAATACAGCGCCCAACCTTCAGTGAAGGCGTTGTTGCCGCCGAACTTGCGGAAGTTAGGCAGGTTCAGTTCCTGCATCAGGGCGATGTGGAAGTGGTGGCCCGGTTTGCCTTCGTGCAGGAACAAGGTGGTCATGCCGGTGTTGCCGTACTTGGCCGGGTCGTTGACCACCGACCAGAACACGCCCGGGCGCGAGCCGTCGCCGGCCGGCGCGGTGTAGTGGTCGGAAGCGGTGGCGCGGCTCAGCTCCGGTTCCAGGCGCAGGTCCAGCTTGGCCTTCGGCAGCAGGGTGAACATCTGCGGCAGCTTGGTGTCGAGCCGGTCGTTCAGCTGGTGGTAGACCGCCTGCACTTCATCTTCGGTCTTGAACGGGTAGAACTTGGCTTGCGCCGCCACCCATACCGGCAAGCCGGCGGCCGGGCCGGTGTAGCCGAGCTTCGGACCCAGCACTTCAAACTGGGCCTGGATGCGCGCCACTTCCTTCAGGCCGATGGCGTGGATTTGCTCCGGTTCGAGCGTGGTGGTGGTGGCGTTGGCGACGCGCGCCTGATACCAGGCGGCGCCGTTCGGCACGGCGCTGAGACCGGTCGAAGTGCGGCAGGCCGGCACGTATTCTTTTTCCAGGAAGCCGGCCAGGCGCACCAGCGCCGGCATGACCTTGTCGTTGATGGTCTTGCGGTAGGCCGCGCTCAGGCGCTGCTTGTCGGCGGCGGAGAACGAGTCCGGCAGCTTATTGATCGGCGTGTAGTAAATGCTCGCGTCCGGCGTCGCGCTCACCAGCTTCTGGAACTGCGGCAGGGCCGCCACCATGATCGCCTGCGGCTGCGTCACGCCTTGCTTGATGCCGGCGCGCATATTGGCGATGGCCTGGTCGATCCAGGCCGGCATCTGCTGCAGGCGGCTCAGGTACGCTTCGTATTCCTTGACGGTGCCGATCGGCTGCGACGCTTCGCCGCCGGCGTAGTTCGCCAGCGTGACCGGAATGCTGTCCATCTGGTTGATCGGCAGCAGGTGCTCGGGGAAGCGCTGCATGGCGATCAGGCCCTTGAGCTCGTATTGCAGGATGTCGTAGTTGATGCGGTCCGGCGTCAGCAGCTGCTCGCGCGGGATGGCTTGCAGGCGCTGGGCGAACTGGCGGTACAGCTTGAACTGCGCGGCGCGCTTGGCGGGGGCGATGCTCAGGCCCAGTTGATCGTCGAAGCGGTTGTCGCCGTTCTCGGTGGCGCCGATCGGTTCGAAGCGGGCGACGGCGTCGTAGTATTGGTCGGCCATGGCCAGCAGCTGTTTCTGGGAAGCGGCGGCGGCGACGGCACTGGCTTTTTGCGCGGGTGCGGTGGCGGCGGCGGCCAGCGGGGCGAACGCCAGCGCGATGGCGGCGGCCAGTGGGGCGATGATGGTGCGGCGATGCGTCATGTCTGATGGTCCCTGGTGTAACAAAGTTGGCCGTTAGCATAAGCCATCAATGGACGAGCGCGGAACAAATTTTGTATCAGCGTGACATACGCAATGTTGCTGGCGGGTCTATGCGGGGTACAACGGTAGCGCGGTGGTTGGCGTTGTCACGCGTCCTGAAGAGTACCCCGACCCTGGGCGTCTGCGGTGTGCCGCTTGTATTGGTGCCGCGCGCTTTTAGAGCGGTAGGCAACCTCAAGCCCTTCGCTACGCCGCCGCTTCCGCGAAGCGGCTTTCGTACAACGCCGCCACCAGGTCCGATTGCGTGACGATGCCGACAAATCGCAGCTCTTGATCGACGATGGGGATGTGGTGGAAGCCGGAGTCCGCCATCAGCGGCACCAGGTCCACAATCGGCGTGTCGATCCGCGCGGTGGTCGGATGCTGGGTCATGATCTGGCCCACCACCTCCGCCTTTTCCGTATGGCTGACGCCGCTCTTGCGCAGGAAGCGCTGCAGTTGCTGACGGATGCTGCGGTAGTCGTCCAGCCCGCCATGCTCGAGGAAATCGGTCTGGGTGACGATGCCGATCACGCGCCGCGCACGGTTCAGCACCGGCAGTGCGGCGATCTGGTGCGCGCGCATCTGCTGCCACGCCTGTTCCAGCCCGGTGCCGAACTCGGCGCTGACGATGTCGCGCGACATGATGTCGGCGCAGGCGATGATGCCGAAGCGGCGCTGGTAAGCCCGCTGCTCGGTCTGCATGAACAGCGATTCCAGGTCGTCGCGGCTGATGTCGAGCACCTGGTTGTGCTGCTGCAGCACGGCGTCCAGGTCTTCCGGCTTGAAGCCCAGCCGCACCGTCGGTACGGTGTCTTTGGTGGCGTGCAGGTTGGCGTGCGCGTTCTGCTGCACGTGCGGATAACTGCGTCCGGTCAGGTTGTTGTAGGTGATGGCCATCAGCACCAGCAGCACGCTGTCGGCCAGCACCGTCATCAGCACGAATTCAAAGCCGGCCGCATGCACCGCCGTGCCGCCGATCACCGTGGTCAGCGCCACCGCGCCGCCGGGCGGATGCAGGCAGCGCATGATGAACATGGCGGCAATCGCCGCGCCGCAGGCCAGCCCGGCCAGCAGCGGCAGCGGCAGGCTGTGACCTAGCCAGCGCACGCAGGCCACGCCCACCACACCGCTGATGAGGTTGCCGCCGATGGCCGACCACGGCTGCGCCAGCGGGCTGGCCGGCAGCGCGAACAGCAGCACCGAAGAGGCGCCGATCGGCGCCACCAGGAAGATGGCGGCGTGGGTCGATTGCAGCAGTGCCTGGCTGAGCAGGGCGGTGAGCATAATGCCAAGCAGCGCGCCTATGGCGGCGCGCAATTGTTCGCGGCGGCTGGCGGTGGCGGCGCTGGGCAGCCAGCTGGCAAAGAAGGCGCGCATGTTTTTAATCAAGTATTTAAAAGATGCATTATCGCATCGATTGGTGCGATACCAGTCCCAGCGGCAAGGAGGTGGTGATTTTGATCTGTTCCATCGAGAACGCCGAGGAAACCCCGTTGAGCTGTACGGATTTGATCAATTTCTTGTAAAAGCGGTCATAACCTTCGATATCGCTCGTAACCACCTTTAACAGGTAATCCACGTCGCCGCTCATGCGATGGAATTCCTGTACCTCCGGCAGCGCCGCCACGGCGTCGGCAAAGCGGGCGAACCAGGCTTCATCATGCTGATTGATGCGGATGCTGACGAACACCGTGACCGGCAAGCCTACCTTGCGGCGGTTGATGATGGCGACGCGGTGCTCGATATAGCCTTCCTCTTCCAGCCGCCGCAGCCGTTTCCAGCAGGGCGTGGAGGACAGGCCGATCTGCTCGCTCAGCTGGGCCACGGACAGCGTGCCGTCGCGTTGCAGGGCGTCCAGGATGGCAAAATCATAGTGGTCAAGTCGGTTCATGCTGTTATTCCGTGTTTGGTGGTATAAATTATCTGAAGATAGTGCTTTGAGGCGAAACTTTAGCACGACTATTTCGGATTCAGTGCGTAAGCTATACGGATGACTACTGAAATCTATCTCGACAGCAACGCCACCAGCGTTGTGCTGCCCGCCGCGCTGGCAGCGGCCATCGACGCCATGGCCCAGCGCTACGGCAATCCCAGCAGCACCCACGCCACCGGTTTGAAAGCCCGTGCCATCCTGGACGAGGCGCGCGCCGGCGCCGTGCGCCTGCTCGGCGTCGGCGCCGGCCGCCTGATGTTCAACAGCGGCGCCACCGAAGGCATCCAGACCTCCGTGCTGTCGGCCCTGGTGAGCCTGCGCGAACGGCGCGACGCCGGCGCCGCCATCGGCACGCTGCTGGTCTATGGTGCCACCGAGCACAAGGCCGTGCCGGAAAGCCTGGCACACTGGAACCGCCTGCTGGGCCTGAACCTGACCCTGTACAAGTTGCCGGTCGACCAGGATGGCGTCCACGACCTGGCCGCGCTGCGCGCGCTTGCACCGCAGGCGGCCATGGTCTGCACCATGGCGGCCAACAATGAAACCGGTGTGGTCAGCGACCTGGACGGCATCGCCGCCGTGCTGGCGGATACCGGCAGCGCCGCGCTGTGGATGGTCGACTGCGTGCAGGCGCTGGGCAAGCTGCAGCTCGATCTGGCGTCCACCCGCATCGATTACGCGCCGTTCTCCGGCCACAAGCTGTACGCGCCCAAGGGCGTGGGCATGTTGTACGTGCGCGCCGGAGCGCCGTTCACGCCGCTGATCATGGGCGGCGGCCAGGAGGGCGGCCAGCGCTCGGGCACCGAGAACATGGCCGGCATCGCCGCGTTCGGCGCCGTGCTGAGCGCGCTGGAGCGCGGCGACACCTTCCGCACCTCGGGCGAGCTGTATGGCTTCCGCGCGCGCCTGGCCGACAGCCTGCGCGCGGCCTTGCCCGGCGTGGTGTTCAACAACCCCTTCGACAAGGCCTTGCCGACCACGCTGAATTTTTCCGTGCCCGGCCTCTCCAGCCGCGAGCTGATGGACGTGTTCGATGCCGCCGAAGTGCGCGTCAGCGCCGGCAGCGCCTGCTCGTCGGCCAAGGCCACGCCGAGCTATGTGCTGGACGCCATGGGCTTGCCGCTGTGGCGCAGCGCCGGCGCCATCCGCATGTCCTTCGGCCCGCTGGCCGATGAAGCCACCATCGCCGCCGCCTGCGCCCGCATCGAACGCTGCGGCGCCGCGCTGCGCGCCAGTTGCCTGATTCCGTCCGCACGCACCGCCGTGCCGCACGACGGCCTGCTGCAACTGGGCGTGGAGGGCGCCTGCAGCTGGATGGTGCTGGACGCCGCCAGCCGCAGCTGCATCGTCATCGATCCTTTGCCGGACCACGTGGCCCGCATCGAAGCGTATGTGCGCTGCCAGAATTACCAGGTGCAGGCCATCGTCAGCACCTTGCCCAACGCCGGCCGGGCCATGCTGATCGAAGCGCTGGGCCGTCACTTCAACCGCCAACTCGAAGTGGACCAGTACGGCTGGCCACAGAACGCCGGCGGCGTGACGCTGGATAACGGCGCGCGCGCGGCCGCCATTGCGCTTGGTGCGCAGGTGCTGGCGTGCGTGCATTGCGGCGCCGGCGATGAGCTGCGCGCCTATTTGCTCGGCACGCCGCAGTCGCAATCGCTGCCGGCGGCGGCGGTGCGCTTCGCGTTCAGCGCGCGCCCGGCGTGGCAGGCGCTGCACGCGGTCAGCAGCGCGCAAACGCTGCTCTGTCCCACCCGCGATGAGCTGAACCAGTTCTGCACCATCGCTGAGCCGGTGGCCACCCTCGCTGCCGACGCGCAACTCAACAGCAACGCGCTGTCGGAATTCCTGCAAGCCCATCCGGACGCGCGCCTGGTCGATGTGCGCGAGGCCTACGAGTTCGCCGCCACCGTCGCGCCCTTGGCCGCGCTGACGGCGCTGGCGGCGGCGGACGGCCGCGCGGCGATCAGCGTGCCGCTGAGCCGCCTGGCCGAGCACGCCAGCGCATGGCTGCAGGCCGAGCAAACGCCGCTGGTGTTCTTCTGCCGCAGCGGCAACCGCAGCATGAAGGCCGCGCAGTGCCTGCGCCGGCTTGGCTATCAGCAGGCTTACAGCCTCAGCGGCGGATTGGCGCTGGCGGCGTAGCCATCCTTATCGCATGTCCTCGTTGATGGGCCGCAGACGCGGCCCATTTTTTTCTCGCCTCCTGCTTGTGTACGCCAACGTACAGTAGCGATCCGTGCGCCACCGTACCATTGCTTGGCACATCATTTTCCATTCGCAGACGCCGAGCGAGGTCCCAAGTTGAACAAGTCCAATCCCCTGCTGCCCGAGTTATCCCTGGGCTTTCGAGAAGCTCCCACCGGCGCGTCCCTGTCCGACGAAGACGATGAAGACCTACCCTTGCGGGCAGAGTTGTTCAGCGCCGCACAAATGGCGGCGCACGGCAAAACACTCGCCAAGCATCATGAACTGAGCAATCGCAGCGCGCGCGACCGCCTGCTGTCGCGTTTGTCCGAAAACGCTGCCGTCATCGACGCCACCTGCGACGGGCTGACCGCCGCCGCCAAGGCCGGGCGCCAGATCACGCCGGCTTCGGAATGGCTGCTCGATAATTTCTACCTGATCGAAGAGCAGATCCGCATCGCCCGCCGCCACCTGCCGAAGGACTACAGCAAAGAGCTGCCGCGCCTGGGCAAGGGGGCGCCGGAAGGCTGTCCGCGCGTCTACAAGATTGCATTGGAAATCATCTCGCACGGCGATGGCCGGGTCGATCCCGAATCGTTGTGCCGCTTCGTCGATGCCTATCAGGAAGTGGCCACGCTCAAGCTGGGCGAGCTGTGGGCGATTCCCATCATGCTGCGCCTGGCCCTGATTGAAAACCTGCGCCGCGTGGCCGCGCGCGTGGCCGAGAACCGCATCCAGCGCGATCTCGCCACCACCTGGGCCGACCAGATGACCGAGGTGGCCGATAAAAATCCGAGCGGCCTGATACTGATGGTGGCCGACATGGCGCGTTCCAATCCGCCCATCACCAGCGCCTTTGTGGCCGAACTGGCGCGCCGCCTGCAGGGACAAAGCCCGTCGCTGACCATGGCGCTGACCTGGATCACCCACCGCCTGGCCGAAACCGGCCAGACCATCGAACAGCAGATCCAGGCCGAGATCCAGCAGCAGGCGGCGGAGCAGGTCTCGATCGCCAACAGCATCGGCAGCCTGCGCTTCTTGGGCACCATGGACTGGCAGGAGTTCGTCGAGACCATGAGCGTGGTCGAGCAGACCCTGCGCCAGGACCCGGCCGACGTCTACGGCAAAATGGAATTCGCCACGCGCGACCAGTACCGTCACGCGATCGAGAAGATCGCCAAGCGCTCGCGCTTTTCGGAAGTGGAAGTGGCGCAGCAAGCCTTGCAGCTGGCGCTCGACCACCACGGCCAGGGCGACGCGCGCCACGGCCACGTCGGCTTCTACCTGATCGGCGGCGGCTTGCCGCTGCTGGAAAAACAGAGCGGCATGCGCCGGCCGTGGCTGGAGGCGCTGCAACAGACCTCGCGCGCCTCGCCGCTGACCTCCTACCTCGGCGCCATCGCCGCCATCTCGCTGGTGGCCACCGCGCTGCTGCTGGAGCACGCGGCCAACGACGGCGCCCACGGCTTCGTGCTGATCGCGCTGGGGCTGCTGGCGCTGCTGGGCAGCAGTCAACTGGCGCTCAGCCTGGTGAACTGGGTCGCCACCCTGGTCACCGTCCCCAAGCCTTTGCCGCGCATGGACTTCAAGGAAGGCATACCGGCCGACGCGCGCGCCATGGTGGTGGTGCCGACGCTGGTCTACAGCAAGGAAAACATCGACGCCCTGTTCGAGCAGATGGAAGTGCGCTTCCTCGCCAACCGCGATCCCAACCTGATGTTCTGCCTGCTGACCGACTTCGCCGACGCCCGCGCCGAGACGCTGCCGGCCGACGATGCGCTGGTCGCGCACATGAAGCACAAGGTCGCGCACCTGAACCAAAAATACGCCGACACCCAGCCGCAATCGCCGTTCCTGCTGCTGCACCGTCCGCGCCTGTGGAATCCGCAGGAAGGCGTGTGGATGGGCTACGAACGCAAGCGCGGCAAGCTGGAACACCTCAACCGCTACCTGCGCGGCGGCGCACGCGACAAATTCTCGGTGGTGGTGGGCGACACCAGCCAGCTGGAAAGCATCCGCTACGTCATCACGCTCGACACCGACACCCAATTGCCGCGCGACGCCGCCGCCCAATTCGTCGCCACCATGCAGCACCCGCTCAACCGCGCCCGCGTGGATCTGGCGCGCGGCCGCGTGGTGGACGGCTACGGCATCCTGCAGCCGCGCGTCGCGGTGGCGCTGCCAAGCGAGAACGCTTCGCGCTACGAGAAACTGTGCGGCGGCGAGCCCGGCATCGACCCCTACACCCGCACCGTGTCCGACGTCTACCAGGACGTGTTCTTCGAAGGCTCCTTCATCGGCAAAGGCATCTACGATGTCGACGTCTTCGAACAAGTGCTGGGCGGCCGCCTGCCCGAAAACAAAATCCTCAGCCACGATCTGCTGGAAGGCTGCTACCTGCGCGCCGGCCTGCTGAGCGACGGCCAGCTGTACGAAGCCTATCCGGCACGCTACAGCGAAGACGTCGGCCGCCGCCAGCGCTGGATCCGCGGCGACTGGCAACTGATCGGCTGGCTGGCCGGGCGCGTGCCGCGCCACGGCGGCAAGCGCGAAAAAAATCCGCTGTCGCTGCTGTCGCGCTGGAAGCTGTTCGACAACCTGCGCCGCAGCCTGACCGCGCCGGCGCTGGTGCTGTCGCTGATCACCGCGTGGCGCTGGCTGCCCGATCCCTGGATGTGGACCGGCGCCGTGCTGACGGTGATCTTCCTGCCGCCCCTGGTCAGCCTTGTATACGACCTGTGCCGCCGCCCGCGCGACACCCTGTGGAGCCAGCACGTGCGCGCCTCGCTGCGGCGCGGCGGCATGCACTTCTCGCACGCCATCCTGATGCTGGTGTTCCTGCCGTACGAAGCCTGGTTCAGCATGGACGCCATCTTGCGCAGCCTGTGGCGCTCGCTGGTGTCGCATCGCCACCTGCTGGAATGGCGTGCCTCGGCACTGGCGCGCCAGGCCGACGGCGCCGCCAGCACCTGGCGCACCATGTGGATCTCGCCGGTGCTGGCACTGTTCGTCGGCGGCGCGCTGCTGGGCTGGCGCCCGGCCAGCTTGCCGCCGGCCGCGCTGTTCCTGCTGGCCTGGCTGGTGGCACCGGCGGTGGCCGACTGGATCAGCCGTCCGATCGCCCGCAAGGACGCGCAGCTCACGCCCGACCAGCATACCTTCCTGCACAATCTGGCGCGCCGCACCTGGGCCTATTTCGACCACTTCGTCGGTCCCGAAGACAACTGGCTGCCGCCCGATAATATGCAGGAACATCCGGTGCAGGTGGTGGCGCACCGTACCTCGCCGACCAATATCGGCCTGGCCCTGCTGGCCAACCTGACGGCCTGCGACTTCGGCTACATCACCGTGGCGCAGATGATGGCGCGCACCGCCAACACGCTCGATAGCATGGACCAGCTGGAACGCCACCACGGCCACTTCTACAACTGGTACGACACGCTGACCCTGAAGCCGCTGCATCCGGTCTACATCTCGACCGTCGACAGCGGCAATCTGGCCGGCCACCTGCTGACCATGCAGCCCGGCCTGACCGGCCTGTACGACGCGCCGGTGCTCGGTCCGCAGATCGTCGACGGCGTCGCCGCCACCGCCCGCGTGCTGCGCGAGACGCTGGCCGACGGCACCGACAACGACACCATCGAGGTCGCCAACCTGCTGGCCTTGTTGACGCCGGCGCCCGATAGCGCCAGCCTGCAGCAGCTGCACGCCTGGCTGCTGCGTGTGGCCGCCGCCGCCGAAGCGCTACAGCCGCAGGCCGCCGCCCACAGCGACGCCGGCGCCTCGTGGTGCACCGCGCTGGCGACGCAATGCCGCGCCGCGCTGGACGACCTGGCCGCGCTGACGCCGTGGGCCGCGCTGTCGGCCGACGTGGTGCTGGACACCAGCATGACGCGCATGCCGACCCTGCGCGAGCTGGCCGGCCTGGCCGGCGCCACGGCCACCGCCTCGGTCGCCGCCAGCGACCTGGCGCCGGCCGAACGCGAACGCCAGCAGCAACTGGCGCAGCTGGTCGAGCAGGGCAGCACCGCCGCGCACGAACGGATGCGCGCCCTGGCCGATCTGGCGCAGCGCTGCTGCGCCTTCGCGCAGATGGAATACGGCTTCCTCTACAACCCGGTCACCAACCTGCTGGCGATCGGCTACAACGTCACCGACCGCCGCCTGGACGCCAGCTATTACGACCTGCTGGCGTCGGAAGTGCGGCTGGCCAGCTTTGTCGCCATCGCCCAGGGCCAGCTGCCGCAGGAGCACTGGTTCGCGCTGGGCCGCCAGCTGTGCATCGTTTCCGGCAAGCCGGTGCTGCTGTCGTGGAGCGGCTCGATGTTCGAGTACCTGATGCCGCTGCTGGTCATGCCCAACTATCCGAGCACGCTGCTGGATCAGACCTACTCGTCGGTGATCGACGCCCAGATCGACTACGGCAAGCGCCGCAACGTGCCGTGGGGGATTTCGGAATCCGGCTACAACACGGTGGACGCCGCCCTGAATTACCAATACCGGGCCTTCGGCGTGCCGGGACTGGGCCTCAAGCGCGGCCTGGCCGACGACCTGGTGATCGCACCGTACGCCAGCATGATGGGCCTGATGGTGCAGCCGGAAGCCTCCTGCGCCAACCTGCAGAAGATGGCGGAACTCGGCTTCATGGGCCGCTACGGCTTCTACGAAGCGGTCGACTACACCCCCTCGCGCCTGCCGCGCGGCCAAAGCCATGCGGTGATCCGCTCGTTCATGGTCCACCACCAGGGCATGGGCCTGCTGTCGCTCAGCTATCTGCTGCACGACCGGCCGATGCAGCGCCGCTTCGAGTCCGACCCGCTGCTGCAATCGACCTTGCTGGTGCTGCAGGAACGCAGCCCGCAGGCCGGCGCCTTCTATTCCAACACCACCGAGCTGGCGTCGATCCGCGCCAGCGCGCCCGATCAGTCGATGCCGATGCGCATATTGACCCAGCATTCGACGCCGGTGCCGGAAACCCAGCTGCTGTCCAACGGCCGCTATCACGTGATGGTCACCAACGCCGGCGGCAGCTACAGCCGCTGGCGCGACCTGGCCGTCAGCCGCTGGCGCGAGGACGGCACGCGCGACAACTACGGCAACTTCTGCTACGTGCGCGACGTCGAGGACGGCGAGTTCTGGTCCACCACCTACCAGCCGACGCTGGCCGAGCCGCGCAAGTTTGAAGTGATCTTCTCGGAAGGCCGCGCCGAGTTCCGCCGCTCCGACCGCAATATCGACCTGTACACGGAAATCGTGGTCTCGCCCGAGGACGATATCGAGCTGCGCCGCACCCGCATCACCAATAAGAGCGACCGCGTGCGCACCATCGAGGTGACCAGCTTCGCCGAAGTGGTGATGGCGCCGGCCGCCGCCGACAACGCCCATCCGGCGTTCAGCAAGCTGTTCGTGCAGACCGAAATCCTGCGCGACGAAAACGCCATCCTGTGCACGCGCCGTCCGCGCGGCCAGAACGAGATCATGCCGTGGCTGATGCACTCGATGATGGTGCACGACGCGCCGGTCGGCAAGGTGTCGTTCGAAACCGACCGCTCGCGCTTTATCGGCCGCGGCAACACGGCCGCCGCGCCGAGCGCCATGCTGGATCCGGGGCCGCTGAGCGGTGCCGAAGGCTCGGTGCTCGATCCGGTGGTGGCGATCCGCTACACCATCACGCTGCAGCCGGACCAGTTTGCGACGGTCGATATCGTCACCGGCATGACCGAGCAGCGCGAAGCGGCGCTGCACCTGATCGACAAATATCAGGACCGCCACCTGGCCGACCGCGTGTTCGAACTGGCGTGGACCCACAGCCAGGTGGTGCTGCGCCAGCTGAACGCCAGCGAAGCCGACGCCCAGCTGTACGGCCGCCTGGCCAACTCGGTGATCTATCCGAACGCCGCGCTGCGCGCCGACGCCGGCACGCTGATCAAGAACCAGCGCGGCCAGTCCGGACTGTGGGCCTACGCCATTTCCGGCGACCTGCCGATCGTGCTGTTGCAGATCAAGGATCCGGAGAACATCGAACTGGCGCGCCAGATGGTGCAGGCGCACGCCTACTGGCGTCTGAAAGGGCTGGTGGTGGACCTGGTGATCTGGTACGAGGATCAATCCGGCTACCGCCAGGCGCTGCACGAGCAGATCATGGGCCTGATCGCCTCCGGCATCGACGCCCAGGCGATCGACCGGCCGGGCGGCATCTTCGTGCGCCTGGCCGACCAGATCGCCAACGAGGACCGGGTGCTGCTGCAATCGGTGGCGCGCGTCATCATCAGCGACGCGCGCGGCACGCTGGCCGAGCAAATCAAGCGTCCCGCCGCGCCGGCCATGCGCATGCCGCCGCTGATCGCCGACAGCCGTGGCGAGTATGCCAAGGCCGGTCCGGTCACGCATCCGGCGCGCGGCCTGGTGCTGGAAAACGGCATCGGCGGCTTCACGCCGGATGGCCGCGAATACGTGATCACCACCAGCGACACCCAGCGCACGCCGGCGCCGTGGTCCAACGTGCTGGCCAATCCGCAGTTCGGCACGGTGATCTCGGAAAGCGGCCAGGCCTACACCTGGCACGAGAACGCCCACGAATACCGCCTCACGCCGTGGCACAACGACCCGGTCAGCGACGCCAGCGGCGAAGCCTTCTATTTGCGCGATGAACAGAGCGGCCAGTTCTGGTCGCCGACCGCCTTGCCGGCGCGCGGCAACGGCGCGTACATCACGCGCCACGGCTTCGGCTACAGCGTGTTCGAACACATGGAGGCCGGCATCCACAGCGAGATGACCACCTTCGTGGCGGTCGACGCGCCGATCAAGTACACCGTGATCAAGGTCCGCAACGACTCGGAAGTGGCGCGCCGCCTCTCCGTGTTCGGCTATGTGGAGTGGGTGCTGGGCGATATGCGTTCCAAGTCCGGCATGCACATCATCACCGAGGCCGATCCGGTCAGCGGCGCGCTGTTCGCCAAGAACGCCTACAACACGGAGTTCAGCGGCCGTGTGGCCTTCTTCAATTGCGATGCGACGGTACGCACCGTCAGCGGCGACCGCACCGAGTTCGTCGGCCGCAACGGTTCGCTGGCCTCGCCGGCGGCGCTGCGCCGCACCCGACTGTCCGGCAAGAACGGCGCGGGCCTCGACGCCTGCGCCGCGATCCAGGCGCCGTTCGAGCTGCTGCCGGGCCAGGAACGCGAGATCGTGTTCGTGCTGGGCGTGGGCGGGCGCCGCAACGCCGACGCCAGCAGCCTGGTGCAGAAGTACCGCACCGCCGGCGCCGCGCAGGAAGCGCTGGCCGCCGTACACGCGCAGTGGGACCAGACCCTGAACGCGGTGCGCATCGAAACGCCGGAACCGGAGCTCGATGTCATCGCCAACGGCTGGCTGATGTACCAGACCATCGCCTGCCGCATCTGGGCCCGTAGCGGCTACTACCAGTCCGGCGGCGCCTTCGGCTTCCGCGACCAGCTGCAGGATGCGATGGCGACCGTGCACACCCAGCCGCAACTGCTGCGCGACCAGCTGATGCTGTGCGCCGCCCACCAGTTCCTGGAAGGCGACGTCCAGCACTGGTGGCACCCGCCGTCGGATCGCGGCGTGCGCACACACTGCTCGGACGATTATCTGTGGCTGCCGCTGGGCGCGTGGCGCTACGTCGCCACCACCGGCGACCTCAGTGTGCTCGACGACACCGCGCCTTATCTGGAGGGCCGCGCGGTCAAGCCGGAAGAGGATTCGTATTACGACATGCCGGCGCGCTCGGGCGAGCAGGGTTCGCTGTACGACCACTGCGTGCGCGCCATCCGCAACGGCCTGCGTTTCGGCCAGCACGGCTTGCCGCTGATGGGTTCTTGCGACTGGAACGACGGCATGGACAAGGTGGGGGAGCATGGCAAGGGCGAGAGCGTGTGGCTGGCCTTCTTCCTGTGCGAGGTGCTGAAGCGCTTCGCCGAGGTGGCCGACCTGCGCCAGGACGGTGAGTTCGCGGCCGAGTGCCGCGAGCATGCGCTTCGCATCGCCGCCAACGTCGAGCAGAATGCGTGGGACGGCGAATGGTATCGGCGCGCCTACTTCGACGACGGCACGCCGCTCGGTTCGCACACCAACGAGGAATGCCAGATCGATTCGATTTCGCAAAGCTGGGGCGTGCTGTCCGGCTCCGCCGATCCGGTGCGGGTGCGCGGGGCGATGGAGCAGGTCAACCAGCGCCTGGTGCGGCGCGATTCGGGCATTATCCAATTGCTCGATCCGCCGTTCGACAAGGCCGGGCCGAATCCGGGCTATATCCGTGGCTACGTGCCGGGCGTGCGCGAGAACGGCGGGCAGTACACCCACGCCGCCATCTGGACCGCCATGGCCTTCGCCCGCCTCGGCGACAGCGAACGCGCATGGGAACTGGCGCGCATGATCAATCCGGTCATGCACGGCCGCAGCGCCGAGGGTACGGCGGTGTACAAGGTGGAACCGTATGTGGTGACGGCCGACGTCTACGCGGTGGCGCCGCACGTGGGGCGCGGCGGCTGGAGCTGGTACACCGGCTCTTCGGGCTGGATGTACCGCTTGATCATCGAGTCGCTGCTGGGCCTCACGCGCACGGCGCATCATCTGCGGATGGAGCCGCGCATGCCGCAGGGCTGGACCAGCTTCACGCTGACCTACCGCTACCTGAGCACGTCCTACGTGATCCGGGTGGTGAAGCAGGCCCGAGCCACGCCGTCGCTGACGGTGGACGGCGTGGCGCAGGACGACCAGCTGATTGAGCTGGTCGACAGCGGCGGCACGCGGCAGGTGGAGTTGCTGCTGCCGGCGACGCCGGCGTTGGCCGCGTCAGAGGCCCAGGGAGGCCCCGGCGCCTGACAGCGTCGCCACGCCCAGCGCCGCGAAGATCAGCGCGGCGATGCCGTGCACCAGCTTGAGCGAGACGCGGTTGGCGATCCTGTCGCCGAAGTACACGGCAGGGACGTTGGCCAGCATCATGCCCAGCGTGGTGCCGGCTACCACGGCGACGATGCCGTGGTAGCGCGCCGCCAGCGCCACGGTGGCAACCTGCGTCTTGTCGCCCATCTCGGCGATGAAGAAGGCAATCAGTGTGGTGAGGAACACGCCGTAGCGCGCCAGCGGCGTGTCTTCCTCATCGAGTTTATCGGGCACCAGGGTCCACGCCGCCATGGCCAGGAACGATCCGCCCAGCACCCAACGCAGCAGCTCAGGTCCCATCAGGCTGGTGATCCAGGCGCCGATGGCGGCGGCAAAGGCGTGGTTGGCGATGGTGGCGACGAAGATGCCGGCAACGATGGGTAGGGGACGGCGGAACCTGGCGGCGAGAACGAAGGCGAGCAGCTGGGTTTTGTCGCCGATTTCAGCGAGGGCGACGATGCCGGTAGAGACGAGGAAAGCTTCCATGGTATGTAGGTGGTGAGCGGGCCGGATACGAAAAACCAATGAACGAAGCGCGGCACCGGCCCTTCCGGCCGCGCATCGTTCATGGTCTCGTCCAGCCTTGAGCCTCTAGCCCTAAGCCACCTGCACCACGGTCTGCGGACCGATTATGTTGACACAGGTTCTTGCGCCGGGGAGGCGCAAGCCGACTACTCCCCAATAACGGGCGGTATCTTAACACATGCCCGAAACATGCCTATGGTATTCTGCTCCGCGCTTCAGACAAATATTGAAAGTATTACATGATCAAGAAGACCATATCCGCGCTGGTGCTGTCCGCATGCATGGCGCTCGCCGCACACGCCGATCCGCTCAGCTACGCCCGCTACGACCAGGTGCGCACCACCGACCTGCACCTCGACCTGAAGGCGGACTTCGGCCAGAAGACCCTGTCCGGCTACGCCGAACTGAGCTTGAACTGGATCGACCAATCCGCCCGTACGCTGGTGCTGGATACGAATGAACTGAACATCGCCAAGGTGCAGGTGCTGAATCCGAACGGCCGCTGGAGCGCCGTCTCCTTCATGCTCGACAGGCTGGATGTGAAAAACACGGAAAAGGGCCGCGCGCTGCGCATCGCCTTGCCGTTCCAGCCGCCGAAGGTGCGTGTCTATTACCGCACCGCGCCGTCGGCCGCCGCGCTGCAATGGATGGCGCCCGAGCAGACCATGTCCGGCAAGCGTCCGTTCATGTTCAGCCAGTCGCAGGACATCAACGCCCGTTCGTGGGCGCCGGTGCAGGACACGCCGGCGGTGCGCTTCACCTACAGCGCCCGCGTCGACGCGCCGGCCGGCCTGCGCGTGCTGATGAGCGCCGAGAACGACCAGAAGGCCAGCGGCGCCGGCGGCTGGAAGTTCAAGATGACGCAGCCGATTCCTTCCTACCTGCTGGCCATCGCCATCGGCGAAATCGAAGTGCGCAACCTCGGTCCGCGTTCGGCGGTCTACGCCGAACCGGCGCGCATCGAAGCGGCCGCCTACGAGCTGGCCGACACCGAAAAGATGATCAGCGCCGCCGAAGGCCTGTATGGCCCGTATCGCTGGGACAGGTACGACATGATCGTGTTGCCGCCGTCCTTCCCGTACGGCGGCATGGAGAACCCGCGCCTGACCTTCCTCACGCCGACCATGATCGCCGGCGACCGCAGCCTGGTCGACCTGATCGCGCATGAACTGGCGCACTCGTGGTCCGGCAACCTGGTGACCAACGCCTCGTGGAAATACATGTGGCTCAACGAAGGCTTTACCACCTACGTCACCACCCGCATCGTCGAGAAGCTGTACGGCGAAGAAGTGGCCGAGATGAACCTGCAGGTCGAGCAGGAAGAGGCGCTGGCGTCGCTGGCCACCATCCCGGCGGCCAAGCAGGTGCTGGCCACGCGCGGCGCCGACAACGACCCGTCGGCGTACTCGGACGGCAGCCTGATTTATCCGAAGGGCGCCTGGTTGCTGCGCACGCTGGAGCAGCGCGCCGGGCGCGAGGTGTTCGATCCCTTCCTGCGCGGCTGGTTCGAGTCGCACGCCTTCAAGTCGGCCACCACCGACGAATTCGTGGACTACCTGAAGAAGAACCTGCTCGACGCCCATCCTGAATACATGGCCGCCTCGGAGCTCGACGAATGGCTGTACAGCGCCGGCATTCCGGCCAACGCCAAGCGCGCGGCCTCGCCGCGCCCGGCCGCGCTGGACGCGCAGCGCAGCGCATGGCTGAAAGGCGAGCTGCCGACGGCGGAGCTGAACGGCAAGAATTGGATCGCGCTGGAGTGGATGCACTTCCTGAACGACATCGACGGCAAGGCCAGCGCCGCGCAACTGCAGGAGCTGGACCAGGCTTTCGCGCTGGGCAAGAGCGGCAACAATGAAATCGCCTTCCGCTTCTACCGTTCCTCGATCAAGGCCGGCTACAACGTGCGCGAGCCGCTGGGTAAATTCCTCGCCAGCGTGGGCCGCAAGCTGTTCGTGGTGCCGCTGTATAGCGCCCTGCTGAAAAACCCGAACCAGAAGGACTGGGCGAAATCGCTGTACGCCAAGACCCGTTCGCACTACCACCCGTTGACGCAAGCCGCCGTAGACAAAGCCTTCAAAAAACCATGAACCTGTACCGTACTGTTGCAGCCGGCGTCTTGACGCTGGCTGTTTTTGTTGCGCCGGCCAATGCCGCTACGCCTGCCGCCGCCGCACCGGCCTTCAATCTCGACGCGGACGTCAACCGCGCGCTGAAAACCTTCGGCGTGCCGGGCATGGCGATCGCCATCGTCAAGGATGGCAAGGTGGTCGCGGCCAAGGGCTACGGCGTGCGCAAGCTGGGCGAGCCGGCGCCGGTGGACGGCAAGACGCTGTTTGAAATCGCCTCCAACTCCAAGGCCTTCACGGCCGCCGGCCTGGCCATGCTGGTCGACGAAGGCAAGCTGGCCTGGGACGATCCGGTCACCAAGCACCTGCCGGGCTTCCAGATGTACGACTCTTACGTCACCGGCCAGATGACGGTGCGCGACCTGCTGACGCACCGCAGCGGCCTGGGTCTCGGCGCCGGCGACTTGCTGTGGTGGCCGAGCACCACCTTCAGCACCGACGACATCATCGCCCGCCTGCGCCATGTCAAGCCGGCCACCAGCTTCCGCGCCAGCTACGCCTACGACAACCTGCTCTACATCGTGGCCGGCAAGATCATCGCCGAGAAGGCCGGCAAGCCGTGGGGCGAGGCGATGCAGGAACGCATCCTCACGCCGCTGGGCATGACCGGCACCAAGACCAGCGTGGCCGAGATGCTGGCCACCAGCGACTACGCGGCGCCGCACAGCAAGATCAACGACCGCATCGCCGTGGTCAAGCCGATGCCGGTGCCGAATGCGGCGGGCGCGGTCGGCATCAATACCAATGCCGAGGACATCGCGCGCTGGATGACGGTGCTGCTCAACCAGGGCAAGATGGACCACGGCGCGCAGCTGTTCAGCGCAAGGCAGGCGGCCGAGATGTGGACCGAGCAGACGCCGATGCGCATCCGCGAACCGAAGCCGGCGCTGGCGGCCACCAAGCCGAACTTCTACGGCTACGGCCTGGGTTTCCAGCTGCGCGACTACCGGGGTCGCAAGCTGGCCATGCACGGCGGCGCGCTGCAGGGCTTTTATTCGACGGTGCTGATGGTGCCCGAGGAGAAGCTGGGCATCGCCATCCTGACCAACGCCGAGAACAGCCCGGCCATGGCCGCGCTGTACTACCGCATCCTGGACCGGTACCTGAAGGTGGCGCCGAGCGACTGGATCACGCTGTACGCGGAGCAGGAAGCGGCCATGCACAAGGAAGAGCTGGAGCGCCAGGGCAAGGCGCACACCGCGCGCGCGGCCGGCTCCCAGCCTTCGCTGCCGCTGGCGTCGTATGACGGCGAATACGAGGATGCGTGGTACGGCAAGGCCAGCATCCGCGAAGAGGGCGGCAAGCGCATCCTGCGCTTCGAGCGCACGCCGGACCTGAGCGGGGAGCTTGAGCACTTCCAGCACGACACCTTCATCGTGCGCTGGAAGGAACGCAACTTCAACGCCGACGCCTACGTCAGCTTCGCCCTCAATCCGGACGGCAGCATCGAGCGCATGAAGATGGCGCCGGTGTCCACCGAGACCGACTTCAGCTACGACTTCCGCGATCTCAGCTTTGCCCCGGTGAAATAGGGGGTGATACAATGCCCGCCTCGCGTCGCTGCCTTTGCGTGGACAGGATGCAAAGTTTGAATGATTACTATCGAGGATGAACTAGACTATGCAACGTATTATGCTGCGCTCCAAGCTGCACCGCGTGACGGTGACCCAGGCCGATCTGCACTATGAAGGTTCGTGCGGCATCGACGTCGACCTGCTGGAAGCGGTCGACATCAAGGTCAACGAGCAGATCGAGCTGTATAACGTGAACAACGGCGAACGCTTTGCCACCTACGCCATTCCAGGCAAGCGCGGCAGCGGCGAGATTTCGCTCAACGGCGCAGCCGCCCGCAAGGCGCAGCTGGGCGACCTGCTGATCATCTGCACCTACGGCCCGATGACGGACCAGGAAATCGAGACCTATGTGCCGAAGGTCGCCTTCGTCGACGCCAACAACAAGATCACCAGCATGAAGAAGTAAGCAGTCCTTCATGCCGGACCAAAAAAAGACGCCTCGGGCGTAATGCCGTTAAGTTAAGCTGAAAATAGGCTTCGTCATTCCCGCGCATGCGGGAATCCATGAGGCGCATGCCCGGCTAACTCAGCATGGATCCCGGCTTTCGCCGGGACGACATCGCTTAACTTAACGGCATTACGCCTCGGGCGTCTTTTTTTACGTCGCTGCGGTTATTTGCTGCCGTCCTGGCGCAGCAACTGCGACATGTACTGCGGCGTGATGCCGAGGAAGGACGCCACCACTTTCTGCGAGATGCGCTGCTCCAGCCCCGGGTACTCGCGGCGGAAGGCGTTCAGGCGGCCCTGCGCCGGCGAGGCGTTCAGGTACAGGCGGCGGCTCTGGTCGAGAATGCTGCGCTGGGCGGCCGCCAGGTAGTAGTCGCGCAGGTGGCTGTGCTGCGCATACAGCGCATTGACTTCGGACCAGTCCAGGCGGTAGCCGTGGATGGCGGTCTCGGCCACCACGAAGTTCAGCGCCGGATGGGCGTCGCGCGAACGCAGCAGGTCGTCGTGCGCGGCCACCGGCTCGCCGTCGGTCTGGAAGTGCAGCGTGACTTCGTTGCCGGCCTCGGTGATGAACCCGGTGCGTGCCACGCCGCTATGCAGCCAGTGCACATATTGCGCCGGCGTGCCGATGCGCTGCATATACTCGCCCTTGCGCATGCTGAAGGGCGCGGCCAGCGGCGCCAGCAGGCGCGACGCTTCATCGTACAGTTCTGGGGTGACGCCGTAGCGGCGTGAAACGGCTTCGCGGTATTTCGCGCGATGTTCTAGGAATGTGTTGCTCATGACTCAGTGATTTAGGAGTGCGGTTGGCCGAACGGACAATGTTGTATTTAAAATCCCGCTATGTAAACGGCCGTACAAAACGAATGGCGAAGTGTAAACGTTTTCACACGGGGCGGTGCAATATTTGTTGCAAATTAGAATGCAAATTAAAATATATTTTAAATTTAAAGTAGTTGAAGAAGTGTTGGAATCGCGCTCAAGCTGCGGCCCAGTCTAGTCGTTTCATCCTGGTTTGGCGTTACTATAGAAGAACAATTTAGAAGAACAATTCGATACAGGAGACTGGCATGAAAATCTCTGATCTCAGCATAGGCAGGCGCATGGCGTTCGGCTTTGCAGTCATCCTGGCCATCCTGATCCTGAATACCGGCCTCGGCATCTACCGCCTGCAAGGCGTGGCCGAATCGACCCGCGCCATGATGGCGCTGCCGCTGGCCAAGGAGCGCCTGATCTCGGATTGGTACCGCATGGTGTACGCCGGCATCCGCCGCACCACCGCCGTGGCCAGGAGCGCCGACCCGTCGCTGGCCACCTTCTTTGCCGAGGAAGCCAAGACCGCCACCGCCTTCTCGCAGGGCCTGATCAAGAAAATCGAAGCGCTGTCCGGCGACGGCGACAAGCAGCTGATGGAACAGCTGGTGGCAACCCGCAAGATCTACGTCAGCTCGCGCGACGGCCTGATGAAGGCCAAGGCCGCCGGCGACGCCGCCGAAGCCACGCGCCTGCTGGAGCAGGTCTACCTGCCGTCGTCCAAGGTCTACGAGGGCATGCTGCAGCGCATCCTCGACCATCAGCGCAAGGAGATCGACGCCGCCGCCGTGCGCATCGAAGCGGTGGCCGAGAGCAGTCGCAACCAACTGGCCCTGCTGGCGGTGCTGGTGGTGGGCTTCGGCGTCAGCTTCTCGTGGTGGCTCACCAGCGGCATCACCCGCCCCATCAACGAGGCGGTGGCGCTGGCCCAGTGCGTGGCCGAGGGCGACCTGGTCGATCACAGCCACCGTGCGCCCAGCGACTACAGCAAGGATGAGCCGGGCAAGCTGCTGCATGCGCTCAACCGCATGTCGTCCAGCCTGGTGCGCATCGTCGGCGACGTGCGCAGCGGCACCGACACCATCAGCACCGCCTCCTCGGAAATCGCCGCCGGCAACCTGGACCTGTCCTCGCGCACCGAGCAGCAGGCCAGCTCGCTGGAGGAAACCGCCGCCTCGATGGAGCAGCTGACCGGCACCGTCAAGCAGAACGCCGAGAACGCGCGCCAGGCCAAGCAGCTGGCGGCCAAGGCCGCCGAGGTGGCGCAGCGCGGCGGCGCTGAAGTGGCCGACGTGGTGCAGACCATGGCCTCGATCGATGCCTCGTCGAAGAAGATCGTCGACATCATCGGCGTCATCGATGGCATCGCCTTCCAGACCAATATCCTGGCCTTGAACGCGGCGGTGGAAGCGGCGCGCGCCGGCGAGCAGGGGCGCGGCTTCGCGGTGGTGGCTTCCGAGGTGCGCAGCCTGGCGCAGCGCTCGGCCAGCGCCGCCAAGGAAATCAAAACGCTGATCGACGATTCGGTCGGCAAGGTGGAAACGGGCACGCGCCTGGTGGGCCGCGCCGGCAGCACCATGGAGGAGGTGGTGGGCAGCATCCACCGGGTGACCGCCATCATGGCCGAGATCAGCAACGCCAGCATCGAACAGACCCACGGCATCGAGCAAATCAACCTGGCCATCGCGCAGATGGACCATGTGACGCAGCAGAACGCGGCGCTGGTGGAACAGGCGGCCGCCGCCGCCGGCTCGATGCAGGAGCAGGCCGCCCTGCTGGCCGGCGCAGTCAGCATCTTCAAGCTGGAAGCGGTGCAGCCGGCCCTGCGCGGACCGGCCGGAACGCTGCCGGCCTAGCGTGGATTGCGTTCTGCGCAATCTTGGCAATTCGACCGTGCCCAGGAGGGAAGTTCGCCCTTCGGCGGGCGGTGTCCACGGCGCATGTGATGCAGTTGCGCAACAAACGGCGGGCAAGATGCATCTCGTTGAAAACAAGGCAGCCCTTTGCCGGCAAGGCTCGCCGCTGGCGGAATACAGCTACATTAACTTCATGTAATTGCCTTGCCGTGCCATTTTGCGGCGCTCAAGCGTGAAACTACAGATACAATGGTTTTACCTTTCGCCGCACTGAACGAGCGGAGTTTGTTGGGGACATGAGAACGATAACGAGGTGGCATCCAGTGAATCTACATAGCAAAATGCTAGTGCCGTTGGCCTTGGCCGGCGCCGGTGCCTTGGGCACCGTGGTTGCCGGCTGGAGCGCGTGGGGGGGGTACACCCTGATCTGGGCGGCGCTGCTGCTCGGCGCCGCCGCCTGGCTGGCGCGCCCGTCCAGCGTGGGTTTCGGCACTTCCGGCGCCACCGGCGACAACGCCATGATCGACGACTACCTGGCCGCGCGCGAACGCTTCGGCGACGCCGTGCTGCCGGTGTGGTGCCGGCATATCGAAAACTCGCGCACGCAGATGGAGGAGGCGGTGTCCGACCTGGCGTCGCGCTTTTCCAGCATCGTCGACAAGCTCGACAACGCGGTGCATGTCTCCAGCGCCAACAAGCAGGGCGGCAGCTCGATGACCGAATTGTTCGCGCACAGCGAACAGCAACTCGGCTCGGTGGTGACGTCGATGAAATCGGCAATGTCGTCGAAGCAGGCCATGCTGGCGCAGATCAAGGACCTCGAACGCTTCACGCGCGAACTGCGCGGCATGGCCGAAGGCGTGGCCAGCATCGCCGCGCAAACCAATCTGCTGGCGCTGAACGCGGCCATCGAGGCGGCGCGCGCCGGCCCGGCGGGACGCGGCTTCGCGGTGGTGGCGCAAGAGGTGCGCCAGTTGTCGATGCGCTCGGCCGACACCGGCAAGGAAATCACCAACCGCGTCGGCCTGATCAGCAGCGCCATCCTGGCCGCCAGCCAACTGGCCGACCAGTCGAGCGAGGCGGAAGGCAAATCGATGCAGTCGGCCGAAGGCATGATCGAAGGCGTGCTCCATGAATTCCGCCAGATGACCGACACGCTGGTGCAGTCGTCCGAGTTGCTCAAGCAGGAGAGTATCGGCATCCAGGGCGAGGTGGGCGAGGCGCTGGTGCAGCTGCAGTTCCAGGACCGCGTCAGCCAGGTGATGGCGCACGTGCGCGAAAACATGGAGCGCCTGCCGGCGCTGTTGCGCGAGAACCGCGACCTCTACGCGTCCGGCGGCGGACTCGAACCGCTCGATCCCGACCGTCTGCTGCACGAGCTGCAGAAGACCTATGCCATGGCGGAAGAGCATGCGGTGCACGGCGGCGCCAGGCTGGCCGCGCCGGCCGCCGCGCAAGCCGATGAGATCACTTTTTTCTAGAGGTAGTTAAGTTATGGCAAAAACCATTATGGTGGTCGACGATTCGGCCTCCTTGCGACAAGTGGTCGGCATCGCGCTCAAGGGCGCCGGCTACGACGTGATCGAAGGCCGCGACGGCGTCGATGCCCTGTCCAAGTGCACCGGCCAGAAAATCCATCTGGTGGTGTGCGACGTCAACATGCCCAATATGGACGGCATCACCTTCGTGCGCCAATTCAAGCAGCTGCCCAACTACAAGTTCACGCCGGTGATCATGCTCACCACCGAATCGCAGGAGAGCAAGAAGGAAGAGGGCAAGGCGGCCGGCGCCAAGGCGTGGGTGGTCAAGCCGTTCAAGCCGGAAGTGCTGCTGGGCGCTGTCGCCAAGCTGGTCCTGCCCTGATCAACCGAGTCCACGGAGACCGCCATGGCCGATGATGTCACACGTATTTCCATCGACGGCGAGCTGAACATCTATCGCGCCGCCGACCTGAAAGTCACCGTACTGGAGGCGCTGCGCAAGACGCGCGTGCTGGAAATCGATCTGTCCGGCGTGACCGAACTCGATACCGCCGGCCTGCAGGTGCTGATGCTGGCCAAGCAGGCCGCCGCCGCCGACCAGCGCGAGCTGCGCCTGCTGCAGCATAGCCCGGCTGTGCTGGACATCTTTGAGATGCTCGATCTCGGCGCCTTCTTCGGCGACGCCGTGCTGATCCACGCCTGACAAGGGAAGAGCCATGAACCTGGACGAAGCGCTACAGACATTTATCGCCGAAAGCCGCGAGCTGCTTGAAGAGATGGAGAACGCGCTGCTCAACGTCGACCTGGCCGGCGACCAGGGCGAGGCGATCAACGCCATCTTCCGCGCCGCCCATACCATCAAGGGCTCGGCCGGCCTGTTCAGCCTGGACCACATCGTCGGCTTCACCCACGTGGTCGAGAGCCTGCTCGACAAGGTGCGCGACGGCAGCGTGGTGCTCAACGATGAAATGGTGGTGCTGCTGCTGTCCTGTTGCGACTACCTGTCCGGCCTGACCGACGGCCTGGCCGCCGGCCAGACCGAGCAAGACCCCGACACCGCGCCCGAAGGCGAGATGCTGCAGCAACAGCTGCGCCGCCACATGGACGGCGACGCCGCTTCGGCCCATGCGGCCATCCCCGGCGTGCCGCTGCTGCAGGCGCAGCAGGAGCCGGGCGTACACCGCATCGACGCCGAGCGCCTCGATCAACGGCGCAACGACTTCTGGCACATCTCGCTGCGCTTCGGCCGCGAAGTGCTGCAGAACGGCATGGACCCGATCGCCTTCCTGCGCTACCTGTCCAAGCTGGGCCGCATCGTCGGCATCGCCACGCTGCCCGACGCGCTGCCGGCGGCCGACGAGATGGACGCCGAACTGTGTTACCTCGGTTTTGAAATCGCCTTCGACAGCAACGCCGACCGCGACGCCATCGCCGGTGTGTTCGAGTTCGTGCAGGACGACTGCGAGATCCGCATCCTGCCGCCGCACAGCAAGGTGTCCGAGTATGTGAATCTGATCCGCACCCTGCCGGAACGCGACGCCCGCCTGGGCGAGATCCTGGTGCGTTGCGGCAGCGTGACCCAGCAGGAGCTCGACGACGCGCTGCAGCAGCAGTCCAATCCCGACAACCGCGCCGAGGACGCGCCGCCGCAGCAGCTGGGCTGCATTCTGGTCGGCGCCGGCAACGTGCCGCCGGTGGTGGTGGAGGCGGCACTGGCCAAGCAGAAGCAGGTCAGCGACCAGAAGGCGCAGGAGAGCCGCTCGATCCGTGTGGATTCCGACAAGCTCGATCGCCTGATCGACCTGGTGGGCGAACTGATCATCGCCGGCGCGCGCGCCAGCATGATCGGCCAGCATATCCAGAACGTCGAGCTGCTCGAATGCACGTCGACCCTGACCGGGCTGGTGGAGGACGTGCGCGACGCCGCGCTGGAGCTGCGCATGGTCAAGATCGGCGCCACCTTCAACCGCTTCCAGCGCGTGGTGCACGACGTCGCGCGCGAACTCGGCAAGGACATCGGCCTGATCGTCGACGGCGAGGATTCGGAACTCGACAAGACCGTGGTGGAAAAGATCGGCGATCCGCTGATGCACCTGGTGCGCAACGCCATGGACCACGGCATCGAGCCGGCTGAAGTGCGGGTGGCCGCCGGCAAGCCGGCCAAGGGCATGATCAAGCTGAACGCCTTCCACGAATCGGGCAGCATCGTGATCGAGGTGAGCGACGACGGCGGTGGGCTGCGCAAGGAAAAGATCCTGGCCAAGGCGGTCGAGCGCGGGCTGGTGGACGCCGACCGCAAGCTGAGCGACAGCGAAATCTACAACCTGATTTTCGAAGCCGGTTTTTCCACCGCCGAGAAGATCACCAACCTATCCGGGCGCGGCGTCGGCATGGACGTGGTCAAGCGCAACATCACGGCGCTGCGCGGCAGCGTCGACGTCGGCAGCCGCGAAGGGCAGGGCACCACCGTCACCGTGCGCCTGCCGCTGACCCTGGCCATCATCGACGGCTTCCTGGTGCAGGTGGGATCGTCGGTGTTCGTCATCCCGCTCGACATGATCGAGGAATGCATCGAGTACGCCACCGAGCCGGGCCAGGACTACACCAATCTGCGCGGCCAGGTGCTGCCGCTGGTGCGCCTGCGCGCGCTGTTCCGCATCGAGGGCGCGGCCACGCGGCGCGAGAGCATCGTGGTGCTCAAGTTCGGCAACCACCGCGCCGGCCTGGTGGTCGACACCCTGCTGGGCGAATTCCAGACCGTGATCAAGCCGCTCAGCCCGATGTTCAGCGAAGTCAAATGCATCAGCGGTTCGACCATTCTCGGCAGTGGCGAAGTGGCGCTGATCCTGGACGTGTCGGCGCTGATGCACACCGTGGGCGGCAAGGGCGTCGTCGCCCTGGCAGCATAAACCGGAGAGGATGAAATGAGTGCCGCAAACGAGGCCAATGTAGTCACGAATGTAGTCACGAATGTAGTCACGAATGTAGTCACATATGGCAGCAGTGCCATCGTCGCGCTGCAGAGCGGGAGCGCGCTGCCCAGCCAGTTCCTGACCTTCATGCTGGGCGAGGAACAGTACGCGGTGGGCATCCTGCACATCAAGGAGATCATCGAGTACGGCAGCCTGGCCAGCGTGCCGATGATGCCGGCCTGCGTGCGCGGCGTGATCAACCTGCGCGGCGCGGTGGTGCCGGTGATGGACCTGTCGGCCCGCTTCGGCCGCGCACCCAGCGTGATCGGCAAGCGCAGCTGCATCGTCATCGTCGAAACCAAGGGCGAGGACAGCGACAGCAAGCAGGTGCTCGGCATGCTGGTGGACGCGGTCAACGCGGTGGTGGAAATCGCCGCCGCCGACATCGAGCCGCCGCCCTCGTTCGGCACCCGCATCCGTCCCGACTTCATCGCCGGCATGGGCAAGCGCATCGAGAACAACCGTGGCCGCTTCGTGATCCTGCTCGACATCGAGCGCGTGCTCTCGAGCGAGGAAATCGTCGACATGGCGCGCAGCACGGCTTCCGCCGCGATTGTCGCTACCGCCGCCACCGCGGCAGCATGACGGGCGGTGCACCATGCCGGTAACCATGATCACCCAGCGCGAGTTTTCGCAGTTCCAGCGCTTCATCTACGATGCGGCGGGCATCACCATGGCCAACGGCAAGCAGGCGCTGGTCAGCGGCCGCCTGGCCAAGCGCCTGGCGCACTACCAACTCGACAGCTACGGCGACTACCTGCGCCTGCTGGAGAGCCGCGCGCAGCCGGCCGAGCTGCAGATGGCGGTCGACCTGCTGACCACCAACGAGACCTACTTCTTCCGCGAACCCAAGCACTTCGCGCTGCTGCGCGACCTGGCGCAGGAGGCGGCGGCCAAGAACCGCGGACTGCGCGTGTGGAGCGCCGCCAGTTCCAGCGGCGAAGAGCCGTACAGCATCGCCATGGTGCTGGCCGACGCCATGGGCGAGGATGCCGCGTGGGAGGTGCTGGGCACCGACATCAGCACCCGCGTGCTGCACAGCGCGCGCCGTGGCCACTATCCGATGGAACGCGCGGCCCACATGCCGCAGGCCTACCTGAAGCGTTTCTGCCTGAAGGGGCAGGGCAGCGAAGCCGGCACCCTGCTGATCGAGCGCGGGCTGCGCCAGCGCGTGCAGTTCCAGCACTTGAACCTGAACGCGCCGCTGCCCAAGATCGGCAGCTTCGACGTGATCTTCCTGCGCAATGTGATGATTTACTTCAGCCTGGAGACCAAGCGCCAGGTGGTGGCGCGCCTGCTGGCGCAGCTGCGCCCGGGCGGCTATTTCCTGATCGGTCATTCGGAAACGCTGAACGACATCAACGACAGCGTGACCGCCGTGGCGCCCTCGATTTATCGCAAGCCATGACTGCCGCCAAGCTGATCGATATCTTTCTGATGCCGGGCGAATTTTTCGTCGGCGATGCGCAGTACCGCGTGCGCACGCTGCTCGGCTCCTGCGTCTCGATCACGCTGTGGCACCCGGCGACGCGCATCGGCGCCATGTCGCATTTCCTGTTGCCCGGCCACGGCCGCCGCAAGCAGGACCGCCCGTCCGACAAGCCGGGCATGTACGGCGCCGACGCCATGCGCCTGATGGTGGAAGGCATGGCGCAGCACGGCGTGCCGCTGGCGCAGTGCCAGGGCAAGATCTTCGGCGGCGGCGCCATGTTCCCGCGCAGCGGCAAGGTGCGCGACATCGGCGCCCAGAACGGCGATTACGCGCGCAGCATGTTGCAGCAGCACGGCGTACAAGTGGTGTCCGAGAGCCTGTTCGGCGAAGGACACCGTCAATTGATTTTCACCATCCGCAGCGGCGAGGTGTTGAGCCGCCAGGTTCCACCGGAACCGGCGTGGAGCAGCACAGGGACAGGAAACCAGGCATGAGCGGAATCAAGGTCATGATCGTCGACGACTCGGCCGTGGTGCGGCAGGTGCTGAGCGGCCTGCTGAACGCGGCCCCCGGCATCACCGTCACCCACGCGGTGGCCAACCCGCTGCTGGCCATGGAGCGCATGAAGGTGCAGTGGCCGGACGTGATCGTGCTCGATGTGGAAATGCCGAAGATGGACGGCATCACCTTCCTGCGCAAGCTGATGGCCGAACATCCGACACCGGTGGTGATCTGCTCGACCCTGACCGAGAAGGGCGCGCAGACCTCGGTGGAGGCGCTGACCGCCGGCGCGGTGGCCATCATCACCAAGCCGCGCCTGGACCTCAAGCAGTTCCTGCACGACAGCGCCGACGAACTGGTGTCGGCCGTGCGCGCCGCCGCCGGCGCCCATGTCGGCAAGCTGGCCAACCGTCCGCCGCCGCCGCCGGTGACCGCCAAGCTGAATGCGGACGCGATTCTGCCGCCGGCCGCAGCAGATCCCCGGCCGATGACCGCCACCACCGAGCGCGTGGTGGCGATCGGCACCTCCACCGGCGGCACGCAGGCGCTGGAGGAAGTGCTGACCGCGCTGCCGCGCGTGGCGCCCGGCATCGTGGTGGTGCAGCACATGCCGGAAAAATTCACCGCCGCCTTTGCCGCGCGGCTCGACAGCGTGTGCCAGGTGCGCGTCAAGGAAGCGGCCAACAACGACCGCGTGCTGCAGGGCCAGGTGCTGATCGCGCCCGGCGGCAAGCACATGCTGCTGCGCCGCACCGGCGCCCAGTATTTCGTCGAGGTGGTGGACGGGCCGCTGGTGAACCGCCACCGGCCTTCGGTCGATGTGCTGTTCCGCTCCGCCGCGCGCGCGGCCGGCGCCAATGCGCTGGGCGTGATCATGACCGGCATGGGCGACGACGGCGCGGCCGGCCTGCTGGAAATGCTCAAGGCCGGCGCCCGCACCGTGGCGCAGGACGAGGCCAGCTGCGTGGTGTACGGCATGCCGAAGGAGGCGGTCAAGCGCGGCGGCGTCGAGAAGTCGGTGCCGCTGAACGCCATCTACCGCGAAATCCTGCAACAGCTGCAGTATTGATGATGAATACTCTCCCCACCAGCGCCGCCAGCGCCACTACCACTGCCGCCGCGCCCTGCTGGAACGGCCGCCGCGTGCTGGTGGTGGAGGACAGCGTGGTCCAGCGCGGCTACCTGGTGGGCCTGCTGCGGCAGCTGAACTTCGGCCAGATCCTCGAAGCGGGCGACGGCAACGAGGCGCTGCGCGTGCTGGAGACGTGTGCGGAAAAACCGATCTACCTGGTGCTGACCGATCTGGAAATGCCGGGCATGGACGGCATCGAGCTGACCTGCCAGCTGCGTGAACGCCGGCTGGCGGAAAACCTGATCGTGATCAGCGCGCGCGATCCGCGCCTGCTGGAGATTATCGAGAACATGGCCTGCGAGGACGACGACTTCGGTCTGCTCGGCACCTTGCTTAAGCCGGTGCAGCTGGAGTCGCTGACGCAATTGCTGTGCAAGGGCGCCGACCGCCCCGGTGGTTGCGCGCCGGCCGCGGCGCCGCCGTTGCCGCAGGCGACGCTGGAGGAACTGGCGCAGGCCCTGACGCGGCGCGAGTTCGTGCCGTACTTCCAGCCCAAGATCGCCATGCAGAACGGCCACCTGAAAGGGGTGGAGGCGCTGGCGCGCTGGAAGCACCCGCAGCGCGGCACGCTGTCGCCGGCGCACTTCATCGACACGCTGGAGGGCCATCCCCTGATGGCCGACTTCACGCTGGAGCTGGTGCAGCAGGTGCTTGAACGCATCCTGGGCTGGCAGCAGCACGGCCTGCCGCCGCTGACGGTGTCGGTCAACCTGTCGGCCGACAACCTGGCCGACCGTGGTTTCATCGACCGCCTGATGGCGCGCGTGGCCGCTTCCGGCGTGGCGCCGGCCTCGCTGGTGTGGGAAGTGACCGAGACCAGCGTGATGCGCCAGCTGTCGCAGGCGCTGACCAATATGGGCCGCCTGCGGCTGGCCGGCTACGGCCTGGCGATGGACGATTTCGGCATCGGCTATTCGTCGATGCAGCAGTTCGCGCGCTGCCCGTTCACGGAACTGAAGATCGACCGCGCCTTCGTCAACGGCGCGGCGCAGTGGCCCAACCGCCTGATGGTGCTGAAAAGCGCGCTCGACCTGGGGCAGAGCCTGGGCGTGGCCACCGTGGCCGAAGGGGTGGAAACGGTGGAAGACTGGAAGCTGTTGCGCGACCTCGGTTGCGACATGGCGCAGGGGTATTTACTGGCCAAGCCCATGCCGGCCGAAGAGCTGGTGGGGTGGATCAGGCAGGACCGGCGTCGATTGCGCGCGCTGGCCGGCGTAGAGTAAACATAAACATAACCAAAGCTAGAGGGGAAACAGAGATGTTATCGACATTGCAGGTACGATCGAAGATTTTAATTTTGCTTGCGGTGGCAGTTGCCGCGCTGGTGACCGTGGTGCTGATCGCCTTTGCCGGCATGAAGAAGCAGGGCGAGATGCTGTCCGAGATCGGTGACAACCGCATGCCGTCGGTGCAGGCGCTGCTGGCCATCAGCGAAGGGCAGACCGCGTTGCGCTCCGCCAGCCGCGCCATCGACGCCATGGGCATGTATGTGGAGGAAGCCGATGGCGTCACCCATGAGGTCAAGCGCAAGCAGGAGGCGTGGGCGGCGATCGACAAGGCTTGGAAGATCTACGATGCGCTGCCGCAGACGGCGGAGGAAGCCGCCCTGTGGAAGAGCTTCGCCAAACAATGGGACACCTGGAAGCAGTTCGATGCGCAGATTACCGAAATCGCCGGCCAGATCGCCCGCGCCGATGCGGCCAAGCGCAAGGAACTGTTCGTCGTTTTGCACAATGCGATCAAGGAAAGCCGACCCTCGTTCCGCGAAGCGGAAGAAAGTCTCAACAAGCTGGTGGACTTGAACACCCAGTATGGCGAGGACGCCGTAAAAAGCGCCGACACGGCGTCGTCCGCCGCCATGAAGAATATGTACCTGGCGTCCGGCGTGGCGCTGGCGCTGCTGGTGGTGATCGGCCTGTTCATCCTGAACGGCATCATGAAGCAGCTCGGCGGCGATCCCTCCTACGCCGCCGACATCGTGCGCCAGGTGGCCGACGGCGACCTGCGCATCGAGGTGGACGTCAAGGCCGGCGACACCACCAGCCTGCTGGCGGCCATGAAGAGCATGATCGAGAAACTGTCGCACGTGGTACAGGAAGTGAACAACGGCGCCGAAGCGCTGGCGTCGGCGTCGGAAGAGGTGAGCGCCACGGCGCAGTCGCTGTCGCAGGCGGCCAGCGAGCAGGCCGCCGGCACCGAGCAGACCAGCGCTTCGGTCGAGCAGATGACGGCGTCGATCTCGCAAAACACCGAAAACGCCAAGGTCACCGACGGCATCGCCAGCAAGGCGGCGCTGGAAGCGGCCGAGGGCGGCGAGGCGGTCAAGTCCACCGTGGCGGCGATGCAGCAGATCGCCAAGAAGATCAGCATCATCGACGACATCGCCTATCAGACCAATCTGCTGGCGTTGAACGCGGCCATCGAAGCGGCGCGCGCCGGCGAGCATGGCAAGGGCTTCGCGGTGGTGGCGGCCGAGGTGCGCAAGCTGGCCGAGCGCAGCCAGGTGGCGGCGCAGGAGATCGAACAGGTGGCGTCGAGCAGCGTGGAACTGGCCGAAAAAGCCGGCAAGCTGCTCAACGAGATGGTGCCGAATATCCGCCGCACCTCCAACCTGGTGCAGGAGATCACGGCGGCGTCGGAAGAGCAGTCGGCCGGCGTCGGCCAGATCAACGCGGCGGTGACGCAGCTGAGCCAGACCACCCAGCAGAACGCTTCCAGCTCCGAGGAACTGGCGGCGACAGCGGAAGAAATGAGCGGCCAGGCCGAGCAGTTGCAGCAGGCCATGTCCTTCTTCAAGCTGGCCGGCGCCTCGCATATGGTGCGCGTTGCGTCTTCGCCGGCACGCAAGCCGCCGCGCCTTTCGGGCGGCATGGCGAGCAGTCGTCGCATGAAGGAAGTCGGCGAGCCGGACGAGTCGCACTTCGTCAAATTCTAGACGGCTAGCACCATGAGCAGCTTGACCGTGGCCGATCCGCCCACGCCCGTAGAGGGACCGGGGCAGGGCCAGGCCCAGGCGCAGTACCTCAGCTTGATGCTGGGCCGGGAGATGTTCGCCATGGGCATCCTGGCGGTGCGCGAAATCCTGGAGTACGCCGGCGTGACGGTGGTGCCGCAGATGCCGGCCGCGATCAGCGGCGTGATCAATCTGCGCGGCGCGGCGGTGCCGGTGCTGGACCTGGCGCGGCGGCTTGACCGCCAACCGTCGCCCATCACCAAGCGCACCTGCATCATCGTGGTGGAGGTGGCGGGCGAGGATGGACCGTTGGTCATCGGCGTCCTGGTGGACGCGGTCAACGCGGTGCTCGACATCCCGGGCGCCGACATCGAGCCGGCGCCGCGCTTCGGCGCCGTGAAGGCCGATCTGCTCAAGGGCATCGGCAAGGTGGGCGGCCGCTTCGTGCTGCTGCTCGACGTGCAGCACCTGGTATCGACCTTGCACCTGCAGGAATTCGTAGCGCACATCCCCTAGGAGGCATCATGTTTGCAAACATTACAGTTCGGACCAAGCTCCTGACGCTGATCGGCGTCGCTGTGCTGGCGTTGTTGCTGGTGGTGCTGATCGCCTTCCAGGGCCTGAAACAGCAAGGCGAGATGCTGGCCGAAATCGGCAAGAACCGCATGCCGTCGGTGCAGGCGCTGATGAACATCAACGAAGGCAAGACCGGCATCCGCTCCGCCAACCGCGCGGCCGACGCCAACGCCATGACGCCGGAGAACACGGCGGAAATCGCCCAGCAGATCAAGCGCCGTGCCGAGATATTCGGCCAGATCGACGTCGCCTGGAAGATCTACGATGCGCTGCCGCAAACCAAGGAAGAAGAAGCGCTGTGGAAGGTCTTCGTCGGCGCGTGGGATACCTGGAAGCGCAAGGACGCCGATTTCGGCAACCTGCTGACGCAGATCCAGAACGCCGAGCCGGGCAAACGCAAGGAACTGTTCACCGCGCTGCATGCGACCTTGGGCGATAACCGCGCCGCCTTTCACGAGGTTGAGACCAATCTGGACAAGCTGGTGGATTTGAACGTCAAGTACGGCGACGACGCCGTCAAGCAGGCCGACGCCGCCTCGACCACCGCTTTCTCCAGCATGTACACTGCGTCTGGCGCGGCGCTGGTGGTGCTGGTGGTGTTGGGCCTGCTGATCCTGCGCGACATCATGAAACAGCTGGGCGGTGATCCGGCCTACGCGGCCGACATCGTGCGCCTGGTGGCCGACGGCGACCTGCGCGCCGACGTGCAGCTCAAGGCCGGCGACACCACCAGCCTGCTGGCGGCCATGAAGAGCATGATCGACAAGCTGTCGAACGTGGTGCAGGAAGTGAACAACGGCGCCGAGTCGCTGGCGTCGGCGTCCGAAGAAGTCAGCGCCACGGCGCAGTCGCTGTCGCAGGCGGCCAGCGAGCAGGCGGCTGGCACCGAGCAGACCAGTGCTTCGGTCGAAGAGATGACGGCATCGATTTCGCAGAACACGGAAAACGCCAAGGTCACCGACGGCATCGCCAGCAAGGCGGCGCTGGAAGCGGCCGAGGGCGGCGAGGCGGTCAGGTCGACCGTGGCGGCGATGCAGCAGATCGCCAAGAAGATCAGCATTATCGACGACATCGCCTACCAGACCAATCTGCTGGCGCTGAACGCGGCGATCGAAGCGGCGCGCGCCGGTGAGCATGGCAAGGGCTTCGCGGTGGTGGCGGCCGAGGTGCGCAAGCTGGCCGAACGCAGCCAGGTGGCGGCGCAGGAAATCGAACAGGTGGCGTCGAGCAGTGTGCAGCTGGCGGAAAAAGCCGGCCAGCTGCTCAACGAGATGGTGCCGAACATCCGCCGCACCTCCAACCTGGTGCAGGAGATCACGGCGGCCTCGGAAGAGCAGTCGGCCGGCGTCGGCCAGATCAATGCGGCGGTGACGCAGCTGAGCCAGACCACGCAGCAGAACGCCTCCAGCTCGGAGGAACTGGCGGCGACGGCGGAAGAGATGAGCGCCCAGGCCGAGCAGCTGCAGCAGGCCATGTCCTTCTTCAAGCTGGCCGGCGCCGCGCACAAGCCGCTGATTGCGACGAGCCAGCGCAGGCCGGCCAAACCGTCGCGCTTGAGCGCCAACGCCGCCGCCCGCCGCATGCCTGACATGAACGACCCGGATGAGGCGAACTTCATCAAGTTTTAGGGACGCAGGTTCCGAGGATGTTTAATGCGCTGGATTCCCTGTGCCGTGGCCCCTTGCACATCCTGGGCGCGGACATCGCGCCGCTGTACTTCCTGCGCAAGGCGTGGCCACCGGCTTTTGCGCCGAGGTGGTGAAGGAGATCCAGCGCCGCGTGGCCGATCGCTCGCCGCTGCAGGTGGCGCCGGGCGTTGGAGCAGATGAAGCAGGACGGCAGTTTCGCGCGCCTGCAAAAGCAATGGCTGCCGCATTCGCGCCCGTGAGTATTCGTGAGTATTCGTGAGTATTCGTGAGTTTTAGGCGGAATATAGGTTCACAATGATTGTGAATCAATCTCCTCAAAGGTGACATGCCATGTTCAGTCGAGCTGGAAGCCACGCGCGAGAAAGGCATGACGGCGCTGGAGATGGACCAGAACATCAAGGGCGCCGACGAAGCCATCGCCACCGCGTTCCGCAAGCTGCTGAAGGTGAACGCGGCCGAAACGCAGCGCCAGTCGGCCGCCATGACCGAGGTGACCGACTCCGCCAAGCGGATGATCCTGGCGGTGGACTTGGTGATCGCGCTATTCGGTTGCGTGCTGGCGTTCTGGCTGGCGCGCAGCCTGTCTGGCGCTTCGCAGGAAGTGAGCGCCACGGCGCAGTCGCTGTCGCAGGCGTCGAGCGAGCAGGCGGCCGGCGTGGAGGAAACCAGCGCCTCGATCGAGCAGATGACGGCGTCGATCGCGCAGAACACCGAGAACGCCAAGATCACCGACGGCATCGCCACCCAGGCGGCGCTGGAGGCGGCGCGCGCGGGCGAGCATGGCAAGGGTTTCGCGGTGGTGGCGGCCGACAACGTGAAGCTGGCGGAGCAGGCCGGCGCGATGTTCGATCAGTTGGCGCCGGATATCCGCAAGACCTCGGAGCTGGTGCAGGAGATCACGGCGGCGACGGCGGAAGAGATGAGTGCGCAGGTCTAGCAGCTGCGGCGCTTGATGGCGGTGTTCAAGCAGTATGTGGTGGAGGAGGGGCCGAGGGTGGTGGCGCGACGGACGCCGGCGCGCAATCTCGGGTTGATCGCCGAAGCGACTCCGGACAAAACCAAATTTACGCGCTTCTAACCCGCACTACGTGAGAGGGGTCTGTCCCCGAAGGGGACAGACCCCGCGACTGAGCGCCGTGCGGGGTCAGGGTTTGACGAACTTGAGCGTCATCCGATCGCTCTCGCCGATGGCCTGATACTTGGCCTTGTCCTCATCCTTGTTGGTCAGCGTCGGCGGCAGTGCCCACACGCCGTTCTTGTGATCGGCCGTGTCCTTCGGGTTGGCATTCACCTCCGACTTCGCGGCCAGCTTGAAGCCCGCCGCTTCCGCCAGCTTGATCACATACTGCTCGTGCATATAGCCGCTGCTGGCCTCCGCATCCTGCGTCTTCGACGCCGGCAGTCGATGTTCTTCTATCCCCAGCACGCCGCCCGGTTTCAGCACCGTGTACAGGCTGCCGAACAATTCCTTCATCTTCTCCGGACCCAGCGGAATCCAGTTGTGGATGTTGCGGAAGGTGACCACCATGTCGACGCTGTTCGGCGGCGCCAATTCGTATTTGCGGCCCGGCGAGAACACGCCGATCGCCACCTTGTTGTACGCCTCCGGCTTGGCGCTGAGGCGCGCCAGCCAGCGCTCGGCCGACTTGCGCTCATTCTCGTTCGGCGAGGCCAGGTCGCTGCCACCGGTGATCAGCTTGCCGTTGTTGCGCAGATAGGGTGCCAGAATCTCCGTGTACCAGCCGCCGCCCGGCGCCAGTTCCACCACCGTCATGTTCGGCTTGATGCCGAAGAAGTTCAGCGTTTCATACGGGTGACGATAGACGTCGCGTTTCACATTGTCCGGCGTGCGCGTTGGCGCGGCGATCGCCGCTTTCAGCGCATCGTCGGCCAGTGCGGCGCCGGTCGCGCCGAACAGCATCGTGGTGGCCAGTGCGGCCAGTACGTATCGTTTCATGCACAGTCTCCTGAAGTGTTGGATCGGAGCGACGCATCCGCGCGCCCTGCGCGATCATCGGGCAAGCTTGTCAACAGGTCAAGCGAAATGAAAGTCCGCGCACCCGCACAGTGCGCGGACGCCCTGCGGACACTCGGCGGACACCGGGGCGGACACTTTGGACACTTAAAACAGACACTTGCACAACATTAGTAGATGGCATACATTTTGCAATCAGCACGAAGCGGCAAAAATTATTCTGATGTAACGTAAAGTAACAAGCACTATCATTTTAGATAGAGCAATAAGAGCAAATAAAAAGCAGAACCACTTGGGCGGCTGGCCCACAACAACGTTGGAGAGAATATGGAACGACGTGCATTCCTCAATATCAGTAGTCTGGCTATGGGCACGATGCTGCTGCCCTCGTTCGGGCGCGCAATCGCCGCCGAAGAACTGCTCAAGCCGGTCGATGTGAAATTCAAGAAGGCCCTGGCGGACACCGCGATGTCGGCCGCCACCCAGGCCGGCGCGTCGTACTGCGACGTGCGCATCGGCCGCTACCTGAACCAGTTCCTCACCACGCGCGACCTCAACGTCGAGAACGTGGTCAACACGGAATCGGCCGGTGTCGGCGTGCGCGTAATCGCCGGCGGCGCCTACGGTTTTGCCGCCACCAACGACATGACGCCGGACGGCGTGGCCGGCGCCGCGCGCCAGGCCGTCGCCATCGCCAAGGCCAACGCCAAGCTGCAAACCGAACCGCTGATCCTGGCGCCGGTCAAGGGCGTGGGCGAAGTCTCGTGGGCCACGCCGATCACCAAGGACTGGCGCACCGTCGCCATCAAGGAAAAGGCCGAGCTGCTGATCGCCGCCAACAAGGCCGGCATGGACGGCGGCGCCAGCTTCATGCAGTCCTTGCTGTTCCAGGTGAACCAGCAGAAGTACTTCGCTTCCACCGACGGCTCCTACATCGACCAGGACATCCATCGCCTGTGGATGCCGTTCTTCGCCACCGCCGTGGACCAGAAAGAAAACAAGTTCCGCACCCGCCAGGGCCTGTCGGCGCCGGTCGGCATGGGTTACGAATACCTGGACGCGCGTCCCGAGCACAAGCTGCAGGCGGCCGGCGGCGTGACCACGCTGTACACCAAGTCCTACGATTTGATCGAAGATGCGCGCCTGGCCGGCAAGCAGGCCAAGGCCAAGCTGAAAGCCAAGTCGGTCGAACCGGGCAAATATGATCTGGTGCTGACGCCGGAACACCTGTGGCTGACCATCCACGAATCCGTCGGCCACCCGACCGAACTCGATCGCGTGCTGGGCTACGAGGCCAACTACGCCGGCACCAGCTTCGCCACGCTCGATAAATGGCAGACCAAGAAATTCAAGTACGGTTCGGACATCGTCAACATCGAAGCCGACAAGACCCGTCCCGGTTCGCTGGGCGCGGTCGGCTACGACGACGAAGGCGTCAAGTGCAAGAACTGGGACATCATCAAGGACGGCATCCTGGTCAACTATCAGGCCACGCGCGACCAGGCCCACATCATCGGCGAGAAGGAATCGCACGGCTGCTCGTATGCGGACAACTGGGCCAACGTGCAGTTCCAGCGCATGCCGAACGTCTCGCTCAAGGCCGGCAAGAAGAAGATGACGCCGGACGAAATGATCAAGGACGTCAAGAAGGGTATCTACATCGTCGGCGACGGTTCCTTCTCGATCGATCAGCAGCGCTACAACTTCCAGTTCGGCGGCCAGCTGTTCTACGAAATCAAGAACGGCAAGATCGGCCAGCAGCTGGAGGACGTGGCTTACCAATCCAACACCCAGGAGTTCTGGAACGCCTGCGTGGGCATTTGCGACGAGCGCGATTGGCGCATGGGCGGTTCCTTCTTCGACGGCAAGGGGCAGCCGCCGCAAGTGTCCATCGTGTCGCACGGCGCGTCCACCACGCGCTTCAACGGCATCAACGTTATCAACACCGCCCGCAAAATCGGCTAAGCCCTGGAGAGAGAAAAGATGAAATTCCTGAGTCAAGAAGAGACCAAGCGCATCAGCGATAAAGTGCTGTCGCTGACCAAGGCCGACCAGTGCGAAGTGAACATCACCGGCAGCCGCAAGGGCAATATCCGCTATGCGCGCAACGCCGTGTCGACCGCCGGCCTGATTGAAGATACGCAGCTGGTGGTCGCCGTCGCTTTCGGCAAAAAGCAGGGCACCGCCACCGTCAACGAGTTCGATGAGAAGTCGCTGGAAAAAGCCGTGCGCCGCGCGGAAGACCTGGCCCGCCTGGCGCCGGAAAATCCGGAGTTCATGCCGACGCCGACCAAGCAAGAGTACAAGGCCAGCGAGACCTTCTTCCAGAAGACCGCCGACATCGATCCTGAATTCCGCGCGCAGGTGGCGGCCTACAGCATCGAGAACAGCAAGAAGAACAAGCTGGTGGCGGCCGGCTTCTTCACCGACGGCACCACGTTCACTTCCATCGCCAACTCCAATGGCGTGTTTGGCTACCAGAAGGATACGGGCCTGGACTTCACGCTGACGGTGCGCACCGAAGACGGCCGTGGTTCGGGCTGGGTCAAGCGCAGCGTAGGCGACGCCAGCAAGTTCGATGCGCGCTCTGCTTCCGACGTGGCCATCGAGAAGGCGCTGCGTTCGGTCGATGCCAAGGCGCTGGAGCCGGGCCGCTACACCGTGATCCTGGAGCCGGCCGCCACCTCGGACGTGCTGGCCTATATGTTCAACGCCTTCGACGCGCGTTCGGCCGATGAAGGCCGCAGCTTCCTGTCGAAAAAAGGCGGCGGCAACCGCATGGGCGAGAAGCTGTTCGACGAGCAGGTCAACATCTGGACCGACCCTTGGGACAAGGATGTGGCGGTGCTGCCGTTCGACGCGCAGACCATGCTGGCGCGCGAACGCCAGGACATCATCAAGAACGGCAAGATCGCGTCGCTCGGCTACTCGCCATACTGGGCCAAAAAGATGAACCAGCGCGCCATCGGCTCGCCGGGCAACATCATCATGGCCGGTACCAACAAGTCGACCGAAGAGCTGATCGCCAACACCAAGAAAGGCATCCTGGTCACCCGCACCTGGTACATCCGCATGGTGGATCCGCAATCGCTGCTGCTCACCGGCTTGACCCGCGACGGCACCTTCTACATCGAGAACGGCAAGATCAAGCATCCGATCAAGAACTTCCGCTTCAACGAAAGCCCGGTGACGATGCTGAACAATATCGACGAAATCGGCAAGCCGGAAATTCTGTCGGGTGACGAGTCGCAGTTCCAGTTGCTGGTTCCGGCCATGAAGGTCCGCGACTTCAACTTCACGTCGTTGTCGGACGCGGTGTAAAGCAATCCCCGTCGTCGTTCCCGCGCAAGCGGGAATCCATGCCGAGCATCGTGGCCGGCGCGGTATGGGTCCCCGCTTGCGCGAGGACGACGCTTTTTGGCCGTAGGAGAATTCTGTGGAACGTCGTTCATTTCTAAAAGTAGGCGCCATGTATGGCAGCAGCCTGCTGGTGCCGGTCTTCGGCAACGCCATCGCAGCCGAAGAGCTGCTCAACCCCATGGCAGTGCAGTTCAAGAAGTCGCTGGCCGACGCCGCCATGAACGCGGCCACCAAGGCCGGTGCCACGTATTGCGACGTGCGCATCGGCCGCTACCTGAACCAGTTCATCACCACGCGTGATCTGAACGTGGAAGATATCGTCAATACCGAATCGTCGGGCGTGGGCGTGCGCGTGATCGCCGGCGGCGCCTACGGTTTCTGCTCGACCAACGTGATGACCCTGGACTCGGTGGCGGACGCCGCGCGCCAGGCGGTGGCCATCGCCAAGGCCAACTCGCGCCTGCAAAGCGAGCCGGTGGTGCTGGCGCCGGTGAAGGGCGTAGGCGAGGTGGCATGGGCCACGCCGTTCAAGAAGGACTGGCGCGCCGTGCCGATCGCCGAAAAGGCCGAGCTGCTGATCGCGGCCAACAAGGCCGGCATGGACGCGGGCGCGAACTTCATGCGCTCCATGCTGTTCCAGGTGAACCAGCAGAAGTACTTCGCATCGACCGACGGTTCCTACATCGACCAGGACATCCATCGTCTGTGGTCGCCGTTCACCGCCACGGCGGTGGACAAGTCGACCAACAAGTTCCGCACGCGGGACGGCCTGTCGTCGCCGGCAAGCATGGGCTATGAATTCTTCGACTGCAAACCAGAGCACCGCATCAAGGCGGCCGGCGGCGTGACTACGCTGTACAAGGGCGCTTACGACCTGATCGAAGATGCGCGCGCGGCGGGCCGGCAGGCGCGCGAGAAGCTGACCGCGAAAACGGTGGAGCCGGGCAAGTACGATCTGGTGCTGTCGCCGGAACACCTGTTCCTGACCATCCACGAGTCGGTCGGCCACGCCACTGAACTCGATCGCGTGTTGGGCTACGAGGCCAATTACGCCGGCACCAGCTTCGCCACGCTGGACAAGTGGAAGACCAAGAACTTCAAATACGGTTCGGACCTGGTCAACATCGTCGCCGACAAGACCACGCCGGCCTCGCTCGGCCTGGTGGCCTACGACGATGAAGGCGTGGCCGCCAAGCGCTGGGATCTGATCCGCAACGGCGTACTGGTGAACTACCAGGCCACGCGCGACCAGGCGGCCATGATCGGCGAGAAGGAGTCGCACGGCTGCTCGTATGCGGACAGCTGGAGCAGCGTGCAGTTCCAGCGCATGCCCAACGTGTCGCTGGAAGCGGGCAAGAAGAAGTTGACGCCGGACGAGATGGTCAAGGACATCAAGAAGGGCATTTACATCCTGGGTCGTGGTTCGTATTCGATCGACCAGCAGCGCTACAATTTCCAGTTCGGCGGCCAGTTGTACTTTGAAATCAAGAACGGCAAGATCGTCAACCAGCTGGAAGATGTGGCCTACCAATCGAACACGCAGGAATTCTGGAACGCCTGCACGGCGCTGTGCGATGAACGCGACTGGCGCATGGGCGGTTCCTTCTTCGACGGCAAGGGCCAGCCTAGCCAGGTCAGCGCGGTGTCGCACGGTTCGCCGACGACGCGCTTCAGCGGCATCAACGTGATCAACACCGCCCGCAAGATTGGATAAAACATGAAGATGCTGTCACAGGAAGAAGCCAAGCGGATTTGCGACAAGGTGATGTCGCTGTCCAAGGCCGACGAGTGCCGGGTACAGATCAACGGCAGCCGCAATGGCAATATCCGCTATGCTCGCAACGAGGTCTCTACGGCGGGCATGATCGAGAACACCCAGCTGACCGTGAGCGTCGCTTTCGGCAAGAAGCAGGGTACGGCGAGCATCAACGAGTTCGATGAAAAGTCGCTGGAAAAAGTGGTGCGTCGCGCGGAAGATGTGGCGCGCCTGGCGCCGGAGAATCCGGAATTCCTGGCGGCGATCAAGCAGCAGGATTTCAAGCCGTCCAACACCTACAGCGCGGCCACCGCCGCCATCGATCCAGAGTATCGCGCGGAAGTGGCTGCGGCCAGCATCAACTCGGCCAAGAAGCAGGGCCTGATTGCCGCCGGCTTCTTCAGCGACACCACCGGTTTTGAAACCGTGGCCAACTCGAACGGCGTGTTCGGCTACCAGACCTTGAGCAATCTCGGTTTCACGGTGACCACCCGCACCGAGGACGGTCGCGGCTCCGGCTGGGTGACGCGCTCCGCCAACGATGCGCGCAAGTTCGATGCGCGCGAAGCGTCCGAGATCGCCATCGAGAAGGCGGTGAAATCGGTCGAGGCCAAGGCGCTGGAGCCGGGCCGTTACACCGTGATCCTGGAACCGGCGGCGACGTCGGAGATCATCGGTCGCATGTTCGGCGCCTTCGATGCGCGCCAGGCCGACGAGGGCCGCAGCTTCCTGTCGAAGAAGGGCGGCGGCAATCGCCTGGGCGAGAAGCTGTTCGATGAACAGGTCAATATCTGGGCCGACCCGTGGAACGAGGAAGTGCCGGTGCTGCCGTGGGATAACCAGGCCATGCTGGCGCGCGAGCGCCAGGACGTGATCAAGGGTGGCAAAGTCGCTGCGCTTGACTACACGCGCTTCTGGGCCGAGAAGCAGGGCCAGCGCGCCACCGGCCGTCACGGCAATATGATCATGGCCGGCGGCGGCAAGAGCACCGAGGAGCTGATCGCTTCGACCAAGAAGGGCATCCTGGTGACGCGCACCTGGTATATCCGCATGGTGGACCCGCAATCGCTGCTGCTCACCGGTTTGACCCGCGATGGCACTTTCTACATCGAGAACGGCAAGATCAAGCATCCGGTGAAGAACTTCCGCTTCAACGAAAGCCCGGTGACGATGCTGAACAATATCGATGAACTGGGCAAGCCGGTGCGCATCGGCGGCGACGAAGTGCGCTACCAGATGCTGATTCCGGCGATGAAGGTACGCGACTTCAACTTCACGTCGCTGTCGGACGCGGTGTAAAAAATACCCCGTCATTCCCGCGAAAGCGGGAATCCATGCTGTGGCTGAATGCAGGCGGCGTATGGATTCCCGCCTGCGCGGGAATGACGGGAAAATAAGGATAAACGGGTGGCTTCTTACGATTTCTATTTCACGCGCCTGACTTACGAGTCGGGCGACTGGGATGTGGATGTTCGCATGCCCAGCAACGTGCTCAATTCGCTGGTCGAATATACGACCTTGCGGGTCGATCCCGTTGAGCGCATCGTCGCGCTGTCCGATCCGAAGATGCTGGAGGCGCCGTTCTGCTATTTCGCCGGCCACAAGCTGGTGCAGTTCACGGCGGCCGAACGCAAGAATCTGGAGCGCTACATCAAGGGCGGCGGCTTCCTGTTCGTGGACGACTGCAATCACGACATCGACGGGCTGTTCGCGAAATCGTTCGAGGCTGAAATCGCCCGTATCTTCGGGCCGAAAGCGCTGCACAAGATCCCCAACAACCATCCGATTTATTCAAGCTTCTTCAAGTTCGAGGATGGACCGCCGAATACCGGCGTGGAGCTGAACGGCTGGGGCGACGATCTGGTGCACGATTACCTGAAGGCGGTCGAGGTGGGCGGCCGCGTGCGGCTTTTGTACAGCAACAAGGACTACGGCTGCGAGTGGGACTATGACTTCCGCAACAAGCGTTTTCTCGCGGTCGACAATACCCGCTTTGCGGTCAATATCATTCAATATGCGTTGGGAGCGTAGTTATTATGGCTGATGGTGCAATCGCCTGGAGCGAACAAGAAATCGGTGCGTTGACGGCCAAGGTGAAGGCGCTGAAGGCCAGCATGTCGCGCGTGATTATCGGTCAGGAGAATGTGATCGATTCACTGATTATCTGCCTGCTGGCCGGCGGCCACGCGCTGGTGGAAGGCGTGCCGGGACTGGGCAAGACGCTGCTGGTGAAGTCGCTGTCGCAGGCCACCGAGCTGGACTTCCATCGTGTGCAGTTCACGCCGGACCTGATGCCTTCCGATATCGTCGGCACCGAGATCCTGGAAGAAGATCATGCGACGCGCAAGCGCGAGTTCCGCTTCCAGCAAGGGCCGGTGTTCACGCAGGTGCTGCTGGCCGATGAGATCAACCGCGCACCGCCGAAGACGCAGTCGGCGCTGCTGGAAGCGATGCAGGAACGTTCGGTGACCTTCGCCGGCCAGACGCACAAGCTGCCCAAGCCTTTCTTTGTGCTGGCGACGCAGAATCCGATCGAGCAGGCGGGCACCTATCCGCTGCCGGAAGCGCAGCTGGACCGTTTCCTGTTGCGTATCGACGTGGTGTACCCGAGCGAGGAAGAGGAGATCGCCATGGTCTCCGCCACCACCAACGCCGGCCTGAAAGACGCCGAGCCGGTGATGGACGTGGCGACGCTGCTGCGCCTGCAGCAGCTGGTGCGCGATATCGAGATCGGCGATCATCTGGTGGCGTATGCCACGCGCCTGGTGCGCGCCACGCGTCCGGCGCTGACTACGGTGCCGGCGGTGAAGAAGCATATCGGCTGGGGGGCCGGTCCGCGCGCCGGCCAGGCGTTGGTGCTGGCGTCCAAGGCGCGCGCGCTGATGCAGGGTCGCTTGGCCGTCACGCGTGAGGATATCGGCGAGATGCTGCTGCCGGTGCTGGCGCACCGCGTGATACGCAACTTCGAGGCGGAAGCGGATGGCGTGGCGATTGCCGACATCCTGCAGGCGCTGCGCGAGTATATCCGCCCTGAATAAGCAGCCGATGCAGACTACCGCAAAGTCGTCCAAAGACGCCGCCGTTGGTGCGTCCAATGGCGCGTCGCCGGCCGGCGCCATGACGGCCATGATGGCCCGGACCAAGGATCTGGAACTGGTGATCCGCCATGTGCTGGCGGGGCTTGGCCACGGCATTCACGCCGGCCGCGAGCGCGGTGCCGGCGTCGAGTTCTCGGAATACCGGGCCTACTCGCCCGGCGATGAGTGGCGTCGTGTGGACTGGAAGCTGCTGGCCCGCGCCGACCGCTACTTCGTCCGCGAGGCGGAGCGCGACAGCCATGTAGCGACCTGGCTGGTGCTGGATGCCACGGCGTCGATGGCGGAGCCCAGCCGCGAGATCAACGGCATCGACAAGCTCTGGTTCGCGCGCACGGTGCTGGCCTGCGTGGCCGCCATCGCCCAGCGCCAGGGCGATGCCTTCGGCCTGGTGGTTTGCAGCGACGCTAAAGTCGATTTCATGCAAGCTTCGCGCGGGCCGCGCCAGTTGCAGCGCGTGCTGGCCGCCCTGTCGAAAGCCGAGCCGCGCGGCCAACTGCCGGCCGCCGATGTACTGCGCGCCAATCTGCACTTCGCACGCTCGCCGAGCATGATCTTCGCTGCCAGCGATTTTCTGGACTGGCCGTCGCCGCTGAGCGAAGCCTTGCTACGGCTGCGCAATATGCGCCACGACGTGCGTTTGCTGACGCTGCGCACGCAGGCGGAAGTGGACGCCAGTTTCAAATCCGGCTCCGCGTATCGCGATCCGGAACAAGCCGACGGTCTGCATCGCATGAGCAATGCCGACCGTGAAACCTACAAGCAGCAAAGCCGCGCGCACTTTGATAGCGTGGCGGGCAACTGCCGTCAAAACAACATCGTCCACTACGAGGCGCGCATCGAGCAGCCTTTGAGCGGCGTCTTGCGTAGCTGGCTGCAGCTGGCGGGAGCGCGGGCAAAATGATCTTGAGTTCCTATCCTATGTGGTGGCTGGCGCTGCCGGTGTTGCTGCTGCCGGTGTGGTGGCATCGCCAGAAGCGCCAGCGCCTGAAAGCCGAGCCGTTGGCGACGGCGCGCTTCCTGCCGGCGGCAACGCCGGAGCAGCTGCGCGTCTGGCAATGGCGCGACAAGGTGCTGCTGGTGCTGCGCTGCCTGCTGCTGCTGGCGCTGATCGCCTGGCTGGCCGCCACCATCTTCCCATGGCGCGGCGACACGGTGCTGGTGGATATTGGCGCGGACAAAGCGTGGGCAGAAAAGGAAATCGCCGCCGCCGGCTTCGGCGTGGCGCGCCGCATGGACTTGCCTGCGGACGTGCTGCAATGGCTGCGCCAGAACGAACGCGATTGGCGCCCGACCGCCAAACTGCTGATCGTCGCCCGCGCCGACCAAATAGCCATGCCGCCCCGCGTGCCGCAATTCAGCCACCAACTAGCACTCCGCACCCAGCCGCCGCCCGCCGCCGCCAAGAAGGTCACGCCGGTCGTGCGCGACGTCGCTTTGGGCGCGCCGGCTGCGCGTAGTGGCGCCTGGCGCTCGCTGTTCGCTGCTTTCGACAGCGCCGGTACTGCCGCCGTCCGCCACACGCTCGCCGCCGAGCCGAGCGCCGGCACCACGCTGATTGTCTGGGACACGCCGGACACCGTGCCGCCCGCGAACTGGCGTGCGCCGCACTGGTGGATCGCCGCCATGCCCGCCGCTTTCCCCGAACTGGCCAAGGTCTCGACGCTGACTATCAACGGCATCACGCTGAAATACGCCGACTCCCCGCGTGGCCGCCTCTGGACCTCCGACACCTTTCCGCCGCGCGACGCCGACGCCGCCCGCGCGCTCTACGAAGCCTGGCAACTGCTGGCCGCCGCGCCCGCACCAACCTACGCCACGGCATCGCAAACCTTCGCCGCCGCCCGCAACACGCCGTCCGCCATCACCGACGCCAAACCTGCCACCTGGCTCGCCCTGGCCCTGCTGGCCCTCTTCATGATCGAACGGATACTCACCCATGCCCGCCGCCACTGATTACCTGTGCGGCCGCCTCTGGAGCGCCATTCTGCGCCGCCGCGCACCGCAATGGCTGGCCGTACTCGCGCCGCTCGCGCTGGCCACCTACCTGCTCCCCGCCGCCCGTCCGGCCTTGGCCGCAGCTACCGCCATCAGCGCCGCCTGGATCGTTGCAGATGCTTTCCGCTGGCGCCGCCGCATCGGCCAGCAATGGACGTCCTGGCTAAACGCCGCCATCCCGCAATTGGAAGACAGCAGCACCCTGCTGGCCGAAGAGGCACGGACACCGATCGCCAAACTCCAGCAACAACGCCTGCAAGTCCGCCTTGCCGACGTACTCACCGATGCCGACTACCAGAGTATCGCCCGCACCCGCACGCGATTTGCCATCCTTCCGCTTGCACTGAGCCTGCTGGCCGCCGGCAGCGCCGTCGCCTGGCAAGGCAAGCAAGCCGCAGCCGCCGCGCCGCCACCAGCAGCACAATCCAACAAGCCGATCGTCGACGGCGAAATCCACCTGCGCGTCACGCCGCCGGCCTACACCGGCGTAGCGCCATTCGAAACCGGCGCCCGCGACATCCAGATCCCGCAATACTCGGAAGTCCGCTGGTGCATCAACAACCCGAAGGGCGCACAGGCCGCAGTGGAACTGGGCGATGGCCAGATGCTCCCCGTTACCGCCGACTGCGCAAAAATCCGCGTTGAAGACTCGCTGTTCTGGCGCGCGCGCGGCACGGCCTCCAGCCGCTACAACATCCGCGTCACGCCAGACCAGGCGCCGCAAGTCACCATCGTCGAACCGACGGAACTGATCCACATGCTGGCCAAGGACGCCAAGACCGTACAACTCTCGGTCAGCGCAAAAGACGATTACGCGATCGTTCGCGCCAGCCTGCACATGACGCTTGCACGCGGCAGCGGCGAAAACATCCGTTTCAGCGACAAGGAAGTTCCGCTGCCGCAGTCGACCGATCCCAAATCGCGCAACTGGAAAAAACAGTGGACGCTGGCGGAACTCGGCATGGAGCCCGGCGATGAACTCTACTTCTTCGTCCGCGCCACCGACAACGCACCGAGTCCGCACACCGCGCAATCGCCGACTTACACGCTGCGCCTGCCCGGTGCCGAAGCCGAAAGCCTGGAATCGACCGCGTTGCCAACCATGGCCAAGCCGGAAAACCTGCGCAGCCAACGCCAGATCATCATCGACACCGAACAACTGGTAGCCGACCTGAAAGCGCATCCGGACATGCCGCAGGCGACGCTGCGCAACCGCAGCGAAATCATCGCCTCCGACCAGGCCAAGCTGCGCCTGCGCTACGGCCAGTTCCTCGGCGAGGAATCGAGCCTGTTCGGCGAAGAGGAACACGGCCATGAAGAGAATCACGGCGGCGCCGAAAGGCCGGGCAGCGAAATCTCCGTCATGAAAGCCTTCGGCCACGCCCACGACATGGAGGACAACGCCACCATCTTCGACCCGCAGACCAAGGCCATATTGAAACGTGCATTGTCCGCCATGTGGGACGCGGAAAAGTCCCTGCGCGCCATCTCACCGAAGCCCGCACTGCCGCCCGAGTACAAGGCGCTGGAAGCGATCAAGGAACTGCAATCGGCGGAGCGCGTCTACCTGCACCGCACGGCCTTCGTGCCGCCGGCGCTGAAGGAAGAGAAGCGCATGACCGGTGACGTCGTCGGCGCCATGAGCTACAAGCGCGCACAAGGCGCGGCCAGCGACACGGTGCCGGCCGAAGTGCGTGAACTGGTGCAGGCACTGTCGCAGGACGGTGCGTTGCCGGCGCTGTGGAGCAAGGCTGCGCGCGACACCATCGGCGCGCGCATCAGCGACCAGGAACAGAAGCTCGGCGCGCAGCGCGCGGTGCAGGATGTGCAGGATGGCTGCGTGCCATGCCGTGGCGAATTGCGGGCCTGGTTGCGCGGTACGCTGGCGGATGCGCCGGTGCTGCTGCAGGCGCACCCTTCGGCGGATACGCCATTCGGCCGCGCGTGGAACGGCAAGGAGCAGGTCAAATGATGATATTCATCGATTTCGCGGCCATCGCGCCGCCGCTCGCGGCGGCAGCGACAGGTGCGCTCAGCGCGGCGCTATACGGTTGCAAGAAACAGTGGCTTAACGCCGCACTGGCCGGAGCAGCCGGCGCCGCATTGGCGCTGACGCTGGCCGACATCCGCATGTCCGCGCCCGATGCCGGCGCGCTGGACGTGAACACCGCAACCGGCCGCATAGGCGACGCCGAGCGCATGGCGATTCCCGCCGCGACCTCCATCGCCCTGAACGGCGACGGCGCGCGCGAGGCGGAGTGGCGCGATCTGCCCGCGCGTGCGCTGCAATGGCAGCCGGCCGCTGCGGATTTGTTGTGGCTGGACTTCCCGCGCGCGATGTCGCTCGGCCGCATCTTCACGCTGTCCGTGCGGCGAGCGCCTGCACAGGCCAATTGGCGCTTGCAGCTGCTGGCAGAGAACAAGCAGGTGCTGGCCGAATCCGGGCCGTCGCCGGCCACGCAGTTGTCGGTGCAATGGTTGCCGCCGGTGGCGGAGGCCATGGTGCTGCAGGCGCGCCTGTTGGACGCCGCTGGCAAGACCATCGCACAAGGTCCGGTGCCGCTACAGGTGAATGAGCCGGTGCCTTTGCAGATACAAGGCCGCTTCGATGCGCCGTCGTTCGACGCGCGCACCTTGAATCAGCTGTTGTCCGATGGCGGCGCGATCCTGGACTGGAGTGTCACGCTGGGTAAGGCCATCACGCGCAGCGAGACCGCGCGCGAGCCGTTGTCCGCACCGAATGCGATGTTTTTGGACGCCGCCTACGTAGAGCATCTGAGCCCGTCCGCGCGTGCCGCGCTGCTGGCGCAGGCCGGGCGTGGCGTGCCGCTGGTAATCCTCGGCGCCAGCGCGGCCGATACCGGCGTCTGGCGGCGCGACTTCGGCTTGTCGCTGCAGCCGCAGTCGCCGACCACCGAGAAGGAAGACATGCGGCAGTTCGGCGCGAGCATGGCCATGCCGCCGGCAGGCCTGAATCCGGCCGATAACGCGGGCGGTTCCTGGTCCGTGTTGGCCAGCGACAGCAGGAAGCGCCCTTGGATGTGGCAGCGCAGTGTTGGGCAGGGCCGCGTGGTGTGGATCGGCGTGGCGGATTGGCACAAGCATGCGATCAGCGAGCCGCGACAGCTTACGCTGTGGTGGCAGGCCGCCATGGACCGCATTGCGTTGGATAGCGAGTTGAAGACGGCGTGGAAGGTGAACGATCCGATGCCGCTACCGGGATTGCGCACCGAAGTTTGCGCGCAGGGAGTGAAGGCAGGTATCGCGCTGACGGCGGAAGGCCAGTCGCCGCTGTTCATGCAGGCGCGCGCGGACAAGGCGGATGCGGTGTGCGCGGCATTCTGGCCGCACAAGGCTGGGTGGGTGAAGCTGGCGGCCGAAGGGATGGCGCCGGGAAGGGAGTATGTCTACGCGCCGAGCGACTGGCCTGCGTGGCAGCGTGCCTTGCGGCGTGAGGCTACGGCGCAGTACGCGGCACGTGCGGTGCCGGTGACGACAGCGGCAGGCACAAAGGCCAACGCAGCGGAGCGGCCGATGCCGACCACTCCGTTCACGCTGCTGTTTGCCTTTTGCATGCTGGGCCTCTGGTATCGTGAACAAGGCGCTGAAAAAAGGTTCATCAAGGATTGACGGGAATAGCTTAGGCATGATGGGGCTCGACGTTGCTTGTCGCTTTAAAAGTACGCGGCACCAACCCAACCCGCACACCGCTGCGGCCAGGGTCAGACCCCGCAGGGTCTGACCCTTTCGTTCGGGGTGCTTTTAAGGGAGACTGTTGAGCCGTCAACGAGCATGCATTGTGAGCACCCCGTGGAGCTGCGGCTGCATCGGCCGCAGCGGCAATCCGTGATGTACCTGAAAAAAGCCCTGCAAGCCAGTTGCAGGGCTAAAGCCGGCCCAGACTTCGGGCCGGCGTCCTTGGCCGGACTTTAGAACTTGTAGTTCAGCCCAAACAGGACAGTGCGTCCGTACTTTGCATACTCCAGCTGACGATCCTTGCTGTTCGCATAGGTCTCATAGGCTTCGTTGGTCAGGTTGTTCACCTGCAGCAGCACGCCCAGACCTTTGTACGTTCCTTCATTGAAGGTATAACCGATCTGGAAGTCGATCGGCTGATCGCCCACCACGTAACGCAGCTGGCGGTCGCCGGCGAAGTTGCCGATCTCGCCCACGTAGTCCGAACGCTTGCGGGCGCTCACGCGGGTCGAGAAGCCCGACTTCTCGTAGTACAGCGTCACGTTGGTGACGTTGCGCGACAAGCCTGGCAGCTGGATCTTGCCGATGGTCGAATTGACTTCTTTGATGTCGATCGCGCTCTCGGTGTACGAGGTGCTGGCCAACACGCCGAAGCCGCTCAACGCAGGCGTCAGCATGTCAAACGGTACCGATACCGACAGCTCTGCGCCCTTCAGCGTGCCGCCCTTGCCGTTGTACGAAGTGGTGTACTGGCCCATGTTGGTGATGGCGTTGGTGCCGGCCGTGAACTGCGAGAAGTCGCGCGTTTCCGAGAAAGTGTAGATGTAGGTGTCGAGCTTTTTATAGAAGCCCGCCAGCGCTACGTAGCCCTTCTTGGCGAAGTACTTTTCCCACGATACGTCAAAGGCCTTGGCACGCCATGGATCGAGCTTGGTGTTGCCGCCGCTGCCGCTTGGCAGGCGGGTGCCGCTGTCGACGGTGAAGTTGAAGCCGGCGTTCAGCTGGTCCACGCGCGGACGGGCGATCTGCTTGGCCAGCGAGACGCGCAGGGTCTGGTCGTTGGCCAGGCCGAAGGCCAGGTTCAGGCTAGGCAGCACGTCGTTGTAGCTCTTGCCGTCGTGCGTAGGATGGGCCACGCCGCCGGCATCCGCATACAGCGAGTCGGACGACTGGTCGGTGTGCACCAGCTGCGCGCCGACGTTGCCGCGCAGCGTCACGCCGCCCAGGTCGGAGTCGATATTGGCGCGGGCGAAGCTGGTGGTGATCTTCTCGGTGACGTCCCATGCGCGGCTGATGGTGCCGGCGTTGTTGGCCAGGTCGTAGTTGATCGGATCGAAGTACTTGGCGATCACGGCCGGTACGTTCCACGATGGGACTACGCCTGAACCGGCGAAGCCCAGGTCCACCGGCGCGTACAGCAGGTCGCTGGAGATGGTCGGATTGCCCTTGGCGAACAGCTGGCCCGAAGGCTGGCGCTTGGTCTTGGTGCGGTTGCTGTGATTGACGCCGACGTCGAGGCTGTGCAGGTAGCTCTCCATCGCATCCGGCAGCGGCAGCGTGGCCACCAGCTTGAAGCTCTTCATGGTGTCGACCAGGTGCGGCGCATAGGTGCTGCCGTAGCCGTAGATCGAGTTACCGGTGAACAGTTTGCTCGGATCGCTGTAATTCAGTTTGCCGGCGATGGTGGCGAAGTCGCCCGGCTTCCAGCCGACGGTCATCAGCGTGTCGTTGAAGGCGCCGCCGGTGGCGGTCTGCAGCTGCAGATTGTTTTCGAGGTAGGTCTCGTCGCGCTTGGCCTGCGAGTAGTTGGCGTCGGCCAGCAGCGACCAGCTGCCGAAGTTGAAGCGGTTGGCCCAGCCGGCGGTGCGGATCTGGTCCTTGCGGTTGTTGTACTGGCCGCGCACCAGCGGGTAGGCGCCGGTGGCGGTGCCGCCCAGCAGCGTGCCGTTGGCGATGTTGACGCTGTTGTAGTTGAAGCCGACAGGGTTGTTGCTGCCGTTGTAGCCGCCCAGGTTCACTTCGAACTGGTTGTTGGTGTCGACCTGCTTGAATTCCGACGCGAAGATGTCGACGGTGCTGGTCCACATTTTCGATGGACGGTATTCCAGCACGCCGATCAAGCCGGTGCGTTTCAGTACGCCGCTTTTCGCCAGCGACTTGACGCCGGCGGTGACGTAGGTGCCGGCCGGTACGCCCGATACGGCGCTCTGGTTGAACGGCTCGTAGGTGCCGGTCTCGTTGTCGAGGATGGGCGATTCGAGGTGGGCCAGGCCCAGCGCGATGCCGACCGTGCGGTTCGCAAACTGGTCGATGTAGCTGGCGCTGACGCGGTGGCCGGTGTCCTTGGCGTTGGCGATTTTGCCGAGCGAGTTTTTCTCGCCGCGCACGTTCAGCGAGAAGTTGCGACCGCTGAAGGCCAGCGGACGCACGGTCTGCATGTCGATGGTGCCGGACAGGCCCTGGCCGATCAGGCCCGCGTCCGGCGTTTTGTAGATGGTGACGGCGCTCAGCAGCTCGGATGGATACTGGTCGAATTCGACGCTGCGGTTGTCGCCGGTGCTGACCTGTTCGCGGCCGTTCAGCAGCGTGGTGGCGAAGTCCGGCGACAGGCCGCGAATCGAGATCACCTGTGCGCGGCCGGCGACGCGTTGCGCGGCCAGGCCTGGCAGGCGCGCGATCGATTCGGCGATCGAGACGTCCGGCAGTTTGCCGATGTCTTCGGCGGAGATGGTTTCAACGATGGAGGTGGCGTCCTTCTTGACCGAGATCGCGTCTTCAATCCCGCGACGGATGCCGGCCACCACCACGGTGGTTGGCGCATCGGCGGCTTGCGGAGCGCTGGCCGTTTGCGCGTGGACCGGCGCGGACAGGGCGGAAATCAGTACCGCGCAGGCGGCGGCGACAGGGCTGAGCGGGAGCGCGGCACGCAGGCCGCGCTCTTGTTGATTGAGCTGCATTGTAGTCTCCAGGGTGTAGTCGGTTTAGGCGTTCTTGCGACGCTTGAGACTCATCTTGTATTAAAACTAGAATAGCAGTCAAACAAAGTTTACTGTTTTACTTCGTCAAAACCCGTAAACCTGCCCTTGCAGCGCTATGACGATGTTTAAAGTTGTATTTGTACTACACACTAGATTAATACTATGTAGCTGAACTACATTTCGACCAAGCCAGCACATATGGCGGTGCCGGCATTTTGCAGGCGGCGTCCGGCTGCGGTGGGAGCGCTGCGCGGGTCCATGGCAGGACGCCGGCCCACACGGGCCAGGACAGGTCTTCCTGATCATCCTCGACGCCGCCGGAGCGGAGCTTGCAGGCCGCTTCGGCCAGCGGGATGCGCAGCACCGTGGTGGCGGCGTATTCCTTGTCGGAGCCGGGACGAATCTCGACCTGGCGGCCCGGCGCGAGCTTTTCCATGAAGGCTACCATCGCGTTGCGCGCCGCATTGCCTTGCACTGCATCGAAGCGGCCGTAGATCATGGCCGAGCGGTAGTTCATCGAATGGTTGAACGCCGACCGCGCCAGCACCAGGCCGTCCACGTGCGTGATCGTGACGCAGCAATCGTTCTCCAGCAAGTGCTTGACCATGCGGCTGCCGTTGGAGCCATGGATGTACAGGTAGTCGCCTTCGCGCCAACAGGCGGTTGGTATGCAGTGCGCGCCCTTGCTGTCGCTGAAAGCGATGTGGCACAGGTAGGCGTCATCGACGATGGCGTGCAGGGTGGCGCTGTCATAGTGGGCGTTGCTGGCGACGCGGCGGACGCGCGTGCGGTCGGTAGGGGACATGGATTCCTTTCTTAAAAACGCAATATAATGAAATGCTGGCTCTATCAATAGATCCACGGATTGCTAATTTCATGGAGCCACGAATGGATTTTTCGCTGTTGATCGACGGTTATACGGAACAGCATGGCCAGCATGGCTGGCCGCGTCAGCGTATGCTGCACGAGTGCTTGCGTGCGGCGATCCGCAGCGGCACGCTGGCGGCCGGCACGCGCCTGGCCGCCTCGCGCGCGCTGGCCGAGGAACTCGGCGTGGCGCGCAATACGGTGCTGTATGCGTACGAGCAGTTGGCAGGAGAAGGATTCGTGATCACCGACCGGCGCGGCACCGTGGTCGCGCCGATGCCGACCGCTTCGCGCAGGGCGCCGGCACCTGCTGCGGTGGCGATGCCGGGCCTGTCGCAGCGCATGCGCAATCTGCGCCCGTTGCCGGGACCGGCCGACCGCATGGGCGCCTTCGTGCCGGGCGTACCCGCGCTGGAGCACTTCCCGATGACGCTGTGGCGCCGCATGCTGGAGCGCGCTTTGCGCGCCATGACGGTGGCCCAGCTCAACTACGGCGACACCGCCGGCGAGCTGCAACTACGCACCGCGATTGCCGACCATTTGCGCGCCTCGCGCGGCGTCGCCTGCGAGGCCGGCCAGGTCTTCATCACCGACGGCACGCAGAGCAGCCTGGATCTCTGCATGCGCGCCTTGGCGGACGACGGTGACACCATCTGGATCGAAAACCCCGGTTACGGCGGCGCCATGGCGGCGGCCCGCGGCGCCGGCCTGGTAGTCTCCGGCATCGAGGTCGACGACGACGGCATGGCGCCGCAGCCGGCCGACTGGCTGCTACGTCCGCCGCGCTTGATCTACACCACGCCCTCGCACCAATACCCGGTAGGCAGCGTCCTGAGCCTGCGCCGCCGTCTGGCGCTGATCGACGCTGCACGCAGCGCCGGCGCATTGATCATCGAAGACGACTACGACAGCGAATTCCGCCATGACGGCGCACCGCTGCACGCCATGCAGGGCCTGGCGCCGGACGCGCCAGTGGTCTACCTGGGTACCTTTAGCAAGACCATGTTCCCCTCGCTGCGCATCGGCTTCGTGGTGGTGCCGGCCGCACTGGCCGAACCGTTCGCACAGATGCGCGAGCAGTCCTTCCCGCGCGGCCGCGTGGCCGAGCAGCTGGCGTTGGCGGAGTTCCTGCAAAGCGGGCAATTCCTGCTGCATCTGCGCCGCATGCGCCGCCTGTACCGGCAGCGGCGCGACGCGCTGGTGGCGGCGCTGCAGAAGCATCTGGGATCGATCGCGACGGTGCACGGCGGCTCGGCAGGCATGCATCTGTCGCTGCGCTTCAACGACGCGCGCATCGATGACGTGACGATAGTAGGGCAGGCGCAGGAACGCGGCATCGCCGTCAACGCGCTCAGCACGCACGATACGTACGATATGCACGATATGCACGATAAGCAAGGAGATTCGGGATGGAAGGGATTGATGCTCGGCTACGCACAGGTGCCGGCCGAGCAGATGGAGGAACTGGTTAAACAGTTGGCGGCGTTGATCCACCTTGCGGCCTACGCCGCCAACCTTTCAGACCCGATTAAAACGCCGTATCAGCACGCACGTAGAACGAGCGGCCGTTCACGCCGATAGGGCAGGTTTCCCAGCAGCGGGTGAAGCCCAGTTTCGGGAAGTCGCCGCCGTTGGTCCACTCGTTAGGCACCTGGTTGAACAGGTTGTTCACGCCTACGCCCAGGAAGGTGCGCTTGCTGAAGGCATAGCGCACCGTGGTGTCCACCAGCCAGCGCGCATCCCACTTCTGCAGAGGGCTGAAGCTCTCGGCATACACTTCGCCGTGGTAGTTGGCGCGTGCGTTCAGGTTCCATGGGCCGACCGAGTAGTCGGCAGCCACCACGTGGTGCTTGCGTGGCTGGCCGCGTTCGATCAGGGTCACCTGGGCGCGGTCGAACAGCTTCTCGCCGCTCAGCACCGAAGAAGTCGAATGACGCTTGGTCACTTCGGTCTTGTTGAAGCCCAGTTGGCCCGACAGCACCAGGGTCGAGGCATCGAACTTGGTGGTGTGCTCGGCGACGATGTCCAGGCCACGGGTACGGGTGTCGACCGCATTGGTGAAGAACTGCGCCTGGCCCACGCCCAGCGGCTTCAGGATGTTGGCGATCGGGCCGCCGCCTGCTTCCGGTGCGATCTCGCTCGAGAACACGATGCGGTCCTTGATCTTGATCTGGTAGGCGTCGACGGTCAGCGAGGCGTTCTTCGCTGGACGGAACACCACGCCGGCGCTGGCGCCGGTCGAGGTTTCCTCCTTCAGCGGTGCGATGCCGAAAGCCTGGGTCACGGCGCTGCCCTGACGCGCGGTCAGGGTTTCGGTCAGCACGCCGTTATTCAGGTTGGTCGACACGGAGCTGTAGAACTCCTGCTGCACGCTCGGTGCGCGGAAGCCGGTCGAGGCGCTGGCGCGGAAGCCTACTTCCTTGGTCGGGTCGAAGCGGGCGCTCAACTTGCCGGTGACGGTGTCGCCGAAGTCCGAGTACTTCTCGTAGCGTACCGCGCCGGCCAGGGTCAGTGCCTGCACAGGCTTGGTTTCGGCGTCGAGGAACAGGGCGATGTTGTGACGGCCCGAGTCCACTGCGGTGCCGGGGGTGTAGCCAGGGAAGCCCTGGATACCTGCACTGGCGGTTGCGCCGCTAGGCGTCTTGATGATGATGGCCGGGTTGTTGGTGCGGCCGTACTGGTAGGAGATCGGATCGCCGGCGATGATCTGGTAGTTGTCCTGGCGGTATTCGAAGCCGGTGGCCAGGGACACTTCGGTGCCGCCCAGCTGCAGCGGGCCTTTGACGTCGGCGTTAAAGGTCAGCTGGTTGAACTTCAGCGTGCCGGTGTCGGCTTCGCGCGCCGATTCGGCGTAGATGCCGCCGCCCGGTTTCGGCTCGTACCAGTAGGAGACGTTCAAGCTGTCCGATTCGTGGAAGGCCAGTTCGCTGGCGCCGTAGTTGATGCTGATGTCGGCCTTCCAGGTGTCGGTCAGGTCGCGGCGGTAGCCGAAGGCGAAGGAAGCATCCTTGATGTCGGTGCGGATCGCCGGCAGGAAGCCGTTCGGATACACGGCCGGCACGGTGCGGTCGTCGCCGGCCGAACGGAAGAAGCCGAAGGAGTCGCTCTTGCGCTTGGAGACGCCGCCGAAGGCATAGAACTCGCTCTTGGCATCGATCGGCAGTGCGCCGTTCCACCACAGGTAGGCGTCGCGGGTGTTGCTGTCGCCGATGTGCTGGGTCACGCGCGCTGGATTGGTGCGCAGCGAGTCCGGGCCGGCGCGGTTGGTTTCGCCGCGCTTGCGGGCTTCAGCCGTCAGGTTCAGGTAGCCGCCGTTTTCGCCCAGGGCGAAGCCGCGATTGACGCTGGCCGAGTACAGGTCGCCGTCGCCTTCGGAGGTGGTGCCGTACTGGCCGCTCACGGAGGTCTCGCCGATGTTCGATTTCAGCACGATGTTGATCACGCCGGCGATCGCATCCGAGCCGTATTGTGCGGCGGCGCCGTCGCGCAGCACTTCGATGTGGTGGATGGCGGCCAGCGGAATGGCGTTGATGTCGGTACCGGCCGAGCCACGGCCTATGGTCTGCTGCACGTTGACCAGCGCCTGCTGGTGACGGCGCTTGCCGTTGATCAGCACCAGCACCTGGTCAGGGCCCAGCGAACGCAGGGTGGCCGGACGGATCGAGTCGGTGCCGTCGCTGATGAAGGTGGTGGAGAAGTTGAACGACGGGTCCAGCGTTTGCAGCAGCTTGCCCAGCTCCAGCGGGCCGGCGGTCTGCAGGTCTTTCAGGCCGATCAGGCCCACCGGCGACGAGGTGTCCAGCGCGGTTTTGGCGACCGAGCGCGAGCCCAGGACCACCACGGTTTGTTGATCTTCGGCTTTGGCGCTGCTGTCGGTAGACGATTGCGCCCAAGCGCTTTGCCCAGCCAGCAGCAGGATAGCGCTGGCCAGCAAGGTGCGTTTGAATTGAGGTGCTCTTTGCATTGATTTTCTCTCTTGGTATTGTGAAGACGGCCAGCGGGGTAGGGCCGATGAGAAAATACTACGGGTAGCGGGCGAAGAGCGACAACGCGCCATGCACCACAATGTTGCGGAATATGCACATTTACTAATATTTCGTGCTTTGTAACCCAATGTATCGTAAAGTGGCCGGCGGCCCGGAACGGATATGGTGCAAAGCCGCACGAAAGTGTGGCGCGCACGCATCGGTATGATGCACGCTCATATTCATATGCGAAAAACGCAGCGGGCTATTGATGGTCGCGCATCCAGCCTTTCAGGCCGTTTACCCAGTTCTTCGCTGGAAGATTCAATGTCTTTTTTATCTCGCCGGCGCGCTCATACAGCATGCTGAAATCGAGTGAAGGTGAGTGCTTGAAGGCGATGACGACGATGTTGGCGTCATGTACTTCCGGTAACCATACCACCGCGTCGAACGCCAGCTCCATGGTCTGCAAATTCTTGTCGTAGTTGCTGAAATCGTCGCCGAAGACGTTGGTGGTCATGATGCCGCCGTCGCGCAGCACATCGGCGCAGCCCTGGTAGAACTCGGGCGAGTCCAGCACCGGACCGCGCGCTTCTTCGTCGTACAGGTCCACCTGCAGGATGTCGACCGTGTTGCGGTTGGCCGGGTCCAGCACGAAATCCATGGCGTTCATTTCGCGCACGTTCAGGCGCGCGTCGTTGGCCGGCAGGCCGAACTGCGCCTGGCACATGGCGATCACGTTGGGATTGAGTTCGATGGCCGTTACGCGCGATGGCGGCAGGCGGCGGTAGCAGAATTTGGTCAGCGCGGCGCTGCCCAGGCCGAGCTGCACGATGTGCTGCGGCTGGTCGTGGAACAGCATCCACATCATCATCATCTGGACGTATTCGAGCTCGATGTTGTCGGGCTTGGCGATGCGCATGGCGCCCTGCACCCAGGAGGTGCCGAGGTGCAGGCTGCGCACGCCCTGGAATTCGGTGATGGTGGCGGGCGGGTGGCCGGGTTGGTCGAAGCGGGTGGGGGATGTGCTCATGCCGGTAGTTTACCAGCCGGCTGTGGATTGAGCGTCGCTGCACCCCTAAGCGTGAAAGGGTCGGACCCCGCTGGGGGCCGACCCTCGGTCGCCGCCGTGCGGGGTAAAAGGGCCGCGTGCCGGTCAGCTTTGTAGCGGCAGCAGCAGGGTGACCGTCAACCCGCCGCCTTCGCGGTTGGTGAGGGTGATGCGGCCGCCGTGGGCTTCGGCGATCTCGCGCGCCAGCGCCAGGCCCAGGCCCGTGCCGCTGCGCTTTGTCGAGTAGAACGGCACCAGGGCGTTGGTCAGCACCGTGTCGCTCATGCCGGGACCACGGTCCTGCACGTCGATGCGCACGCCTTCGTGCAGGCGCCGTACCTCGAGGCTGACCTGGTCGGCCGGCGAGCCCGATTCATGGGCGTTCTTCAGCAGGTTCAAGAGCGCCTGCTCCAGTTGCGCCGGGTCGAAGGCGCAGGGCTCTGCCGGCGCTTCGCCGATCTGTCTAAAGATGACCTGCTCGCCCAGCTGCGCCAGGAAGGCTTGCCATTGCTGCGCCTCCAGGCGCGGCGTCGGCAGCTTGGCGAAGCGCGCGTAGCCGAGGATGAAGCTTTCCAAATGGCGCGTGCGCTCTTCGATGGTGGCGAGGATTTGCGGCAGGCGTTCGGTTTGCCCGCGCCGCACCAGCTCCGCGCCGGAATGGGCCAACGAGGTCAATGGCGCCAGGGAGTTGTTCAATTCGTGGCTGATCACGCGGATGACTTTTTTCCACGTCTGCACCTCCTGCCGGCGCAGCTCCATGGTCAGCTGGCGCAGCAGCAGCAGTTCGTGTTTGCGGCCGTTGAGGTTGAAGCTGCGGCGTGCCAGGTGGTAGACCTCTTCCTCGTCTTCCTTGTCCTTGGTGGTGAACAGGCCGTCGCCGCCACGCGCCAGCGCTTCCAGCAGCGCCGGAGAGGCGTGGCGCAGGATGTCGTCCAGTTTATGGCCTTCCAGCTTGCGGCCCTGGTTGAGCAGCTGGCGCGCCGCCACGTTGGCGTAGACGATGGGGCCGGACTCGCTCACCAGCAGCATCGCCACCGGCGTGTTCTGCACCATGGTGTCGAGCAGCAGTTCGCGTTGCACCAGGTCCAGGCGCTGCTGGCGCAGCACGTCGCCCAGCGCGTTGTGGGCGATCACCAGGTCGCTCAGCTCATCGTTCTGCGGCCAGTGCAGGCTGAAGGAAAAATCGCCGTCCTTGTAGCTGGTGACGGTGCCGGTCAGCGCGCGGAACAGCGATAGCATGCGCTCCAGTTCCGCGCGGATCGTGATGATGGAGATCGGCAGCACGCACAGCAGGCACACCGCGATCACCAACCCTGGATGGTTTGGGAAGAAGTGATCCATCGCCAGCGCGATGAGGATGCCGATGGTAAGCAGCGTGCCCACCAGCGCCGTCCAGCGCGTGAGCAGGGACAGGCGAAAGCCCTTGCGTTGCCTGGCCTGGTGGCGTTGGTCGTCGCTCATCAGGGCCGGACGATGCCGAGCCGCTCCATGCGGCGGTACAGCGCCTGGCGCGACAGCCCGAGTTCCGCCGCCGCCTGCGCCACCACGCCGCCGGCGCGGCTCAGCGCCAGGCTGATGGCGTCGCGGTCCGGTTCGCGGCTGGCTTCCTCGGCGCCGTTGACCGAGCCGCCAAAGCCGCCGTGGCCGGACGGTGCGGCAGGCAGACCAAGATCGCTTACCTTGATGATGTCGCCGCTGGCCAGCAGCCCTGCGCGCAGCATGACGTTCTTCAGTTCGCGCACATTGCCGGGCCATGGGTGTGCCAGCAGCGCCGCCTGCGCGTCGGGATGCAGTTGTTTCTCGGCGCCGAGGAAGTTCATCGCCAGCGGCATGATGTCCATCGGCCGCGCCGCCAGCGGCGGCAAACGCAGTTCGATCACGTTCAGGCGGTAGAACAAATCCTCGCGGAAGGTGCCGGCGCGGATCATGGCCTGCAGGTCGGCGTTGGTGGCGCTGATCACGCGCACCATGACCTGCCGCTCGCGGTTGGAGCCGAGCCGCTCGAAGCGTCCCGTCTCCAGCACGCGCAGCAGCTTCATTTGCCCTGCCAGCGGCAGGTTGCCGATTTCGTCGAGGAACAGGGTGCCGCCGTCGGCCGCTTCGAATTTGCCTTCGCGCGCCTTGGAGGCGCCGGTGTAGGCGCCGGCGTCGGCGCCGAACAATTCGGCCTCGATCAATTCGGACGGGATCGCGCCGCAGTTGAGCACCACGAAGGGGCCGTTGCGCACCGCCGAATTGGCCTGGATGATTTCCGCGATGCGTTCCTTGCCGGTGCCGTTGGGACCGGAGATCAGCACCGGCACGTCGGCGCGCGCGACCTGGCAGGCCAGGTGGATCACACGTTCGGTGGCCGGGTCCTGGAACACCATGCCGCGCAGGTCATGGCCGCGTTCCAGTTCGCGGCGCTGGCGCAACTCGCCTTGCACGCGCTGCTGCAAGGCGCGCTTGGCCTGTCCCAGTTCGATCAGGTTGTTGACGGTGGCGATCAGCTTGTGGTCGTCCCACGGCTTGGCCAGGTAGTCGGCGGCGCCGGCCTTGATCAGGTCCACCGCCGCGTTCAGGTGGGTCCAGGCGGTGAGCAGGATCACCGGCAGGTCGGGATAGCGGTCGCGGATGGCGCCGAACAGCGCCGTGCCTTCCTCGCCCGAGGTGGTGTCGGCGCTGAAGTTCATGTCCTGGATGACCAGGTCCACGCTGTGCTGCTCCAGCATGGCCAGTCCGGCTTCCGGTGAGGCGGCGCGCAGCGCGGCGATATCGTGCAGCGAAAACAGCACGTCGAGGGCCACGGACACGGCCGCGTTGTCGTCAATAATCAGTACGGTAGGCATGCCGCAAGCATAACATTGTCGCGGCATGCCGGGGACTGCATTCATGATCGATCAGGCGCTGCGCGTGGCCGTCGCCGGCGAGATGCTGGCCGCCCGCCACGCCGGTCCGTACACCGCCAGGATGCCCAGCGCCCAGAAGATTGCGGCGCCGCCGATCAGGTATTCGGGCGGCAGGCGCGGCATCTCCAGCTTGCTCACCAACAGCTGGTTCAGGCCCAGCGCCAGCAGCACACCGGCCGTGACGCCGGCGCTGGTGATCATGAAGTTCTCGGTGATGAAGTAGCGCAGGATATCGATGCGGCGCGCACCCAGGGCGCGGCGCACGCCGATCTGCTTGCGGCGCTGCGTGACCCACAAGCTGGCCATGCCGACGATGCCGCTGGCGGTGATCAGCAACAGCAGCACGCTCACCGTCACCAGCATCCACGCCAGCGCGTTGTCCGAGCGATAGCGGTCGCTGCGGAATTCGATCATGCTCTTGGCGCGGGTGACCACCGGCATCGACGAGGCGGCGCGGATCGCTTCCGCCGTCTCCTTCATCGCGCGGTCCAGTTGCCCCGGCTCGGCGCGCACGGTGTAGCTGACCACTTCTTCGCCGGTCAGGCGGGCCGGCGAGATGGTCGAGTATTCGCCGCTGTCGCCGATTTGCGCGCCCGGTGTTTGCAGCCTTTCCACCACGCCGATCACCTGCGAGCTGCGTGCCTTGTCGCCGGTGCCGAAGTACAGCGTCTTGCCGACCCAGCTGGTTTGGCCCGGCCACATTTTCTCCGCCAGGGTGCGCGTGACCAGCGCCACGTTGGGGAAGTCCTCGCTGGTGTGAGTATCGATCTCCGGGATCTCACCGGGATTGAAGTCGCGTCCCTCGACCAGCTTCAGGCCCCAGGTTTTCACCAGCGGATCGCCGACCGTGTACAGCGTCGACTGCACGGTGGAGCGGGTCTGCTTGCGGTCGGACGCCATGCCGGTGTAGTTGCCGGAACGTGACAGCGGCATCTGGCTGGTGTTCGCCACCGACAGCACGCCGGGCACCGCGCGCAGCGCGGCCGTGTCCCTGCGCTGCGTGGCCAACTGGTCTTCGTGGCCGCCTTGCTTGAGGTGGCGCACCGACAGCACGAAGATGTCTTCTTCGCGTTCCAGCCCGGAAGAGCGGGCCGACACGGCCTGGCGTTCGTGCACAATGTGCAGGGCGTTGGCCAGGATGGCGAGGCTGAGGGCGACCTGGATCGCCACCAGCACCGGGCCGGTTTTACTACGCAGCAGCGCAGACAGGATAGGACGGATTTCCATGATGGTGCTCGCTTATTGGGATTTGAGTTGCAGCGCCGGCGTCACCTGGCAGGCGCGCCAGGTTGGCAGCAGGCCGGCCAGGATGGCCGACAGCACGGCCAGCAGGAAGGTGGTCAGCAGCATCACCCAGTCCATATGCGCGACCAGCGTCAGCGCCTTGGACTGCATGGCGATCAGCGCCAGCGCACCGAAGGCCAGCAGCAGGCCGAGCGCACCGCCGACCAGGCCGACCACCGTGGTCTCGATCAGAAACTGGGTGAAGATCTCGCGGCGCGAGGCGCCCAGCGCGCGGCGGATGCCGACTTCGGCGGCGCGCACCGAGAACTTCGCCAGCAGCAGGCCGATGGTGTTGACCAGGCACAGGGCCAGGAAACCGAACGCCAGCCAGGCCGACAGCTTGTTGTCGTTGCCGACCACCTTCATGTAGTCGAGCCACTCGCGCACATCGTACAGCTTGTTCGGCGCGGCGCGCTTCAGGCGACCCAGCTTGCGCTGCTCGATGGCGTAGCTGTCGAGGAAGCTTTGCAGTTCGGCGCGGTCGGCGGCGCTGCGGGTTTCAATCCAGCCCTGGATCCAGGTGCATTCCGAATCGAGGAAGGCCTGGTAGCCGGGGGCGATATCCTCGTAGCAGCTGGTGCTGCCGTTGCGCTGCATTTCGTGGCGCACGGCGTTGCTGAACGGGATGTACATCTCGGTCTCTTCACTGAACGGGCCTTCGCTGCCGATGATGCGGTGGAAGCGCGGCACCACCTTCCAGTTGTCGATCACGCCGACGATCTGGTATTGGAAGCCGGCCAGCGTCATGCGCTGGCCGACCGGGTCGGTGTCGCCATACAGCTTGGCCGCCAGTTTACGGCTCAGCACCACCACGTCGGCGCCGCTCTTGTCGTCGGCCGGACTCCAGCCCTGGCCGTGCAGGAACGGCGCTTCAAACATGTTGAAGAAGTCGCCGTAGGCGGCCAGGCCGGAAGCATTGAAGGCGCTGATGTCCTTGCGCGCCGGTTCCAGCGCCAGCGAGATGCCGAAGATCATGGTGCGGCGTTCGCCGGCTTTGCTGTTCACAAGGTTCATGGCGTCGCGGTAGCTGAGCTGGCGGTCGTCCGGTTCGTCGCCCGGCTTGTAGTTGTCGGCCGCGCCGTTGTCGATCAGCGGCACGAACAGGCGGTCGCTCTTGTGCGGCATCGGGTCGCCCGACATCACATGCAGGATGGTCAGCGTGGACACGCTGGCGGCCACGCCGATGGCCAGCGTCAGCACCATCAGCGCGGTCAGCGCCGGATTGCGGCGCAGGCTGCGCAGGCCGAGGAGGAAGTAGTATTGGAACATGCTGCGCCCCTTACGCGACATTGGACAGCGACGGCGACTTGCGCACCAGGTCCGACACCTGGCCGTCGATGATGTGGACGTTGCGCTGGGTGCGCACGGCCAGTTCGGGATCGTGGGTCACCATCAGGATGGTGGTGCCCTGGGCGTTGATTTCTTCCAGCAGCTCCATCACGCCGCGCGCCATTTGCGTATCGAGGTTGCCGGTCGGTTCATCGGCCAGCAGCAGCTTGGGCGAGCCGGCCAGCGCGCGCGCGATCGCCACGCGCTGCTGCTGGCCGCCGGACAGTTCGGCCGGGTAGTGTTTCATGCGCGAGGCCAGGCCGACCTTGGACAGCGCGTCCTCGATGCGCTCCTTGCGCTCGGCGGCGTTGAAGCCGCGATAGCGCAGCGGCACGTCGACGTTATCGAACAGCGACAGGTCGGGAATCAGGTTGAAACCCTGGAAGATGAAGCCCAGTTTTTCATTGCGCAGGCGCGAGCGGGCGTTGTCGTCCATGCCCTTGACGTTGATGCCGTCGAGGACATACTCGCCGTCGGTGAATTCCTCCAGCAGGCCGGCGATGTTGAGGAAGCTGGTTTTGCCGGAGCCCGAAGGACCGGTGACGGTGACGAATTCGCCTTGCTTGACGTCGATCTCGAAACCGCGCAGCGCGTGGGTTTCGATCATGTGGGTGCGATAGACTTTGCTCAGGTTTTTCATGCGCAGCATGGTGGTCCTCGTGGGTAAAGTTAGTTGTTGATCGAAATGCGTTCGGCGTTTTCAAAGGTTTCGGTACCGGCGACAACGATCTTGTCGCCTGGTTTCAGGCCGCCGAGGATTTCCACGGCGGAGACGCTGGTGGCGCCTAGCTTGATCGGGGTGCGGATGGCGATGCCGTCGCGGACCACGTAGGCGAAGCGTCCACCTTCGGATTCGACGAAGGGACCGCGCTGCACTATCAGGACGTTCGGCTTCTCATCGATCAGCAGGCGCGCGGTGACGCGCTGGTTCTGGCGCAGGCCGGCCGGCTGTTCGCCGTTGAAGCGCACGCGCGCCAGCACCTGGTTCTTCACCACTTCCGGCGACAGCGCCGACAGCTTGGCGGTGGTGGTGCCGGTGCCGTAGTTGACTTCCGCCGTCATGCCCAGGCCGATGTCGGAGACGTAGGTTTCCGGCACTTCCAGCTCGACTTCAAGGCGCGACAGGTCGACCAGGGTCATGAGCGGCGTGTTGGCGGGGACCACGCTGCGGTCGGCCACCGACAGCGTGCCGATAAAGCCGTCGACCGGCGCGCGCACCGTCAGCTCGTCGACGCGGCGCTGGGCGTTGGAGAGGGTGCTGCGTTGCTGGTCCAGCTGCTTGATCTTCGATTCCAGTTCCAGCGCCACGTTGTCGTTCTCCAGCACCGCCGCTTCCTTGGCGTGCTTGGAGCGGATCACGGCGGAGTTGACGGCGTCCTTGGCGCGCTGGTATTCGATCTTGGCGACCGCGCCCTCGTTGGCGACGGCGTCGTAGCGCTCCATGGTGCGCTGGGCCGAGACCCGTTCGATTTCGGCGGTGTCGGCGTCGCGCTGGGCCAGCAGTTTCTGCTTGCGGGCCAGGATGCGCTGGCGCGAAACGTCGGCTTCGATCTGGGCGTAGGCGGCTTGTTCGCGTTTCAGGGCGTCCGACAGGTCGGGCGATTCCAGCACGGCGAGGATGTCGCCTTTCTTGACCGTGTCGCCGGCGTGGGCCTTCAGGGTGACGGTGGCCAGCGACGGCGCGTACAAGGTCGGGCTGACGGCGGCGACCACGCGGCCGTTGACGGCTGCGTCGCGGATCAGGGTGCCGCGTCCGACTTCGGCGATGCGCAGGCGCGAGCCGTTGACCGAATGGTCGCTGCCGCGCCAGGTGTGCATCAGCGACCAGCCGGCGGCCAGCAGCGCAACGGCGCCGGCGGCGATGATGAGGCGGCGTTTGGTGGCCTGGCCTTTGGGCGCAGCGATAACGGCGTCTTGGGAGGAGGTGTCGCGGATCATGGGGCGCTCGGTTGTGAGGAAACGTGCAACATCATGCAGAAAGCGTGCCATACATTAAGTCATTGATTTTTATAGAATTCCTGCCGATGTCCGCTGTCCGTTCAACGTCCGCCCTGTCCGCGTTGTCCGGGCCGGACTTGAAAAATTGTCAATCGTCGCAACGTGGGGCGGCATGAACGATTACCCCTTTGTGCCGAGTGACGTAGCCCTCTACCGCCGCATGCTGTCCGGCGCCGACGCTGTGATGGACCAGCAAACCTGGGACGACATGCTGCTGCCGGCCTACAGTGCCGAGCTGGCGCGCGAGACCAGCATCTTCGGGCAGCAAGAGCTGCACCGGCGCCTGTACGCGGCGGACGATGCGTCTGCGTTGCCCTCGTCGGCGTCGCGCGTGCGCGGCTTGATGGCCGACGACGACGCGCGTCTGCGCCTGCAAACCGCCAGCAAGGATCTGCGCCAGGCCGACCGCGAAATCAGTGAAACCTTGTATGGCCCCGAACTGCCACGCGCGCCGCGCTGGTTGCCGGCGCTGGCCTGGCTGCCGGTGGTGTTCCTGGCATCGGCCGGCGTGGCGCTGATAGCGGGCTGGCTGCCGTTGTGGGGCGTGGCGCTGGTCGCGTGGCTGGCGCTGTGCGGCATCCAGGCGCGCTTTCACGAAACGGTGCAGGCGTGGGAGCGCATCCTCGCCAGCATGCAGCTGATGCTGCGCGCGCATACGCTGCTGGGCGAGATCGATCCGCGCTTTGCCAACGACGCCGCGCAGGCCGGCAAGCTGAATCGCCGCATCAGCCGTTCGCTGGCGTCGCGCATGCCGGGCGTGAGCGAGTATGCCGACTGGCTATGGCTGGCCAATGTGCGCCACCACTTCCGCAGCCGCGACGTGGTGCGCGAGAATATCGACTTCCTGCGCGGCAGCTTCGAGCGCGTGGCGATGCTGGATGCGGACCTGGCGCTGGCACGTCACCTGGCAAAGGCCGACGTGTATTGCTGGGCGGAGCAGGGCGATGCGGTGGAGTTGGAGCAGGTTGTGCATCCGCTGTTGGCCGATGCGGCGGCGCTGGACTTCGGCATGGCGCGCAAGGGCGTGTTCATCTCCGGCCAGAACGGCGTCGGCAAGAGCACCTTGCTGCGCACGGTGGGGCTGAGCCTTGTCACGGCGCGGGCCTTCGGATTTTGCTACGCCAGGCGCGCGGTGACGCCGCTGCTGCCCGTGTATGCCAGCATGCAGAACGAAGATGCGCTGGGTGCCGGCGAAAGCTTCTACATGGCCGAATTGCGGCGCGGGCAGGAGTTGCTGGCGCTGTCGGCGCAGCGGCCGGCGATCTTCATCATCGACGAGATTTTCCGTGGCACGAATTACCTGGAATCGGTATCGGCGGCAGCGGCGGTGCTGCACACGCTGGCGCAGCAGGGGCGGGTGGTGGTGGCCTCGCACCATCTGGTGCTGGCGTCGCTGCTGTCGGACTGCCTGGAACCGTGGTGCGTGCGGCGTACCGGCGGGCAATGGCAACTCGCGCCCGGCCTGCTCCAGCACACCAACGGCATCACCCTCCTGGCCGAACGCGGCTTCGCTCCCGCCATCACCAGCAAAGCCGACCGCATCCACGCCTGGCTCAGCGACTACATGGCCCATCCTGCGGACCGCACCCTGATTTCGCTCACTTGAGTTCGTTTATGTTGGCGTTGACGCCAGCGGAAAGGCGGCCTATTATTTCTGTACTGACAGAAATTAGAGAAATTCATGCATCTCACGCCCACCGTTCAAAAATACATCCTCCACTGGGGCGAGATGGGCGCGCGCTGGGGTGTTAATCGCACCGTGGCGCAGATTCATGCCTTGCTGTTCCTGGCCAACCAGCCGCTGCACGCCGAGGAGATCGCCGAGACGCTGAACGTGGCGCGCTCCAATGTCAGCAACAGCCTGAAAGAGCTGCAAAGTTGGGGGCTGGTGCGGATCAGTCATGTGGCCGGCGACCGTCGCGACCACTTCCTCGCCCTGCAGGACGTGTGGGAAGTCTTCCGGGTCATCGTGGAAGAGCGCAAGAAGCGCGAGATCGATCCGACCCTGACGGTCTTGCGCGCTTGCGCCGTGGAGGCCGAAAGCGATCCGCAGCTGGAGCACGCCACCAAGGTCAAGATGGACCAGGTGCTGGCGTTCCTGGAAATGCTGGGCACGACCTATGACGACTACAGGCATCTCCCGCCCGCCACCATGCAGCGCTTCCTGAAAATGGGCGGCAAAGTCGCCCGTATGCTTGGTAGCGAATAAAAATTTGATCAAGTATTTCTGTTTCGACAGAAATTACAGACGGAGGTAGCCCACATGAACGTGAGCCTGGAAGCCCTGAGCGCGCACTGCTGGATCAATGTATGGATAGACATGGCCGCAGTGCGTTGATGCTGCCGCCTTTGCTGTGGCTGTGCAAGCTGGATCTGCTGATCAAAAATAGAAAGGTGCTCACACTATGAATACCCACTTGCCGCTATGCGGTGTTGGTGTCGTCCTGTCGGGTTTGCGCGACGCGTGGGCGGCGCGCGCGCGCGGCCGCAGGGCGCAATGTGACGCTGCCGGTCCAGCAGTGCGCTTTGCCGATGGTGAGCGCAGCTTCCTTGTCACCGGTGGCACCGGCTTTATCGGCCAGCGCCTGGTGCGGGCGTTGCTGCGAGACGGTCATCGCGTCACTGTGCTGACCAGGCAGGTGAAGCAGGCGGTGTGGTTGTTCGATGGGCGCGTCGAGTGCATCGCCAGCATGGCGGAGCTGGCGTCATCGCGCCGCATCGATGTCGTGATCAATCTGGCGGGCGCGCGCATCCTCGGCTGGCGCTGGAGCGCGGCCCGGCGCGCGGTCTTGCGGCAAAGCCGCATCGGCCTGACGCGCAAGCTGGTCGACTGGATCGCCGCTGCCGAACATAAGCCGGCCATGTTGCTATCGGCGTCGGCGATCGGCTATTACGGCATTCAACAACAAGGAGATGCAACGGAGTTGACCGAGCAGGCCGGCCCGCAGCCGATGTTCATGTCGGAGCTGTGTCGCGAGTGGGAGGAGTCCGCCCACGCCGCCGGAAGGCATGGCGTGCGCGTTGCGTGCATGCGCTTTGGCCTGGTGCTGGGCACGCAGGGCGCGCTGCCGATGATGCTGCTGCCGATTAAGCTGGGACTGGGCGGGCCGCTGAGTGGCGGCAAGCAGTGGCTGTCGTGGATCCATGTGGATGACCTGATCGGCGGCATCGCCCATCTGTGCCGCAACGAAGGCGCGGGCAGCTACAACTTCACCGCGCCCGAGACGGTCTCGCAGGCGCAATTCAGCCGGGTGGCGGCGACGGTGCTGCATCGTCCGTATGGTCTGCCGACGCCTGGCTGGCCCATGCGGCTGCTACTGGGCGAGCAGGCGGACCTGCTGCTGGAAGGCCAGCGTGTGGCGCCGGCCCGACTGCTCGCCGGCGACTTCAGTTTTACTTATCCACGACTGGAGGGCGCACTGCGCAACTTGCTAGGCTAGCATTCGGATGCCGTTAAAGCGTGTCTATTGCCCTAAATCAAATACTAAGGAGATCACAGTGACATCATTGGAGGCTTGCGGCATGCCGGCGCAATCCAATGTAGCGAATGGGAGAGATTGTGGAAAGCGACTCCGACTTCTTCGGCTTCATGAGCCTCGCCAAGGAACTGGTGACCAGCACCCGGCCGCTGCGCCTGCGGCTCGATCTGCCGGGCGGCATCAACGACGATATGCTGCTGCCGCAGCGCGTGTTCGGCTCGGAGACCATCTGCGGCGGCATTGAATACCGCGTGCTGTGCGTCTCGGCCAGCGTCCACCTGGCGCTGAAGGAAATGATCGCCGTGCCGGCGGCGCTGCAATTCGTCACCGACCGGGGCGACCTGCGCAGCGTGTGCGGCATCGTCACCGAGGCTAGCTCCGGCGACAGCGACGGCGGCCTGGCCAGCTACCAGCTGGTGCTGCGCGACGCGCTGGCGATACTGGAAAAACGCACCAACACGCGCGTGTTCCGCAACATGGACGAAGTGGAGATCGTCCAGCGCATCCTCAACGAATGGCGACACAAAAGCCCCATCCTCGGCATCTGCTTCAGGCACGAAACGGACGAAGCCTTCCACATCCGCGCATACCCCAAGCGCGAATTCACCATGCAGCACAACGAATCGGACGCGCACTTCATCCGCCGTCTGCTCAAGCGGCGCGGCATCGGCTGGTACTTCCGCGCCGACGGCGAAAGCGAAGGGCCGATGCACATTATGGTGCTGTTCAACCGCGCTGACAGCCTGCGCGAAAACGCCGCCGGCACCATCCGCTACCACCGCGACGCCGCTACCGAAGAGCGGGACACCATCACCGCATGGAGCGCGGTGCGCAGCCTGCAGCCGGGCGTGGTGACGCGGCACAGCTGGGACTACCGCAACGTCCAGGGCCGCGACTTCATGATGGCGGAACTCCGCAGCGACGTCGACCAGGGCCCCAGCGGCAACGAGCTGGCTGCCACGCTGGACGACTACCAAGTCCTGATGCCGCACGCAGGCGACGACAACGAAGACCTGTGCCGCCTGGGGCAGGTAAGCATGCGCCGCCACGACTACGAATCCAAATGCTTCCACGGCGAAGGCAGCGTGCGCGACCTGTGCGCCGGCGAATACTTCACGCTGGCCGAGCATCCGGAAGTGGACGAACATCCGCCGGAGGATCGCGACTTCGTCGTCACGGCCTTGCAGGTAACGGCGCAGAACAACCTGCCCCAAGCGCTGGCTCTGCGCGTGGAGCGCCTGTTCACCCGCAGCCGCTGGATGGGCCGCGTAAAAATCCGCTTCCCGGGCACCCGCCCCGTCGATCACGAACAAGCCGCCGGCTCAGGCGCATCGGATACCCAAACCGATTCCGCCTGGGTGCGCGTGGCTTCCAACTGGGCGGGCAATGGGCCAGGTAGCCAGCAGCAATGCGGCACTATTGGATTGCCTCGCGTCGGTACCGAGGTACTCGTTTCGTTCCTTGGCGGCGATCCCGATAAACCTATCATTGTCGGTCAACTTTACAATCAGGAAGCTTCTCCAGCAGCGTTGGGCGGTGCAGATGGTCTTCCGGGAAGCCGATATCTCTCTGGAATACGTAGCCGGGAAATTCAAGGGGCGCGTGGAAGTCAGCTGAGATTTGACGACACGCAGGCAGAAATTAGCACCCAACTGGCGACCGACCATGCGGATACCCAGCTCAACTTAGGGTTTATCACATCCTCAAGAATCAATGGTGCGGGAAGAGCACGTGGTGAGGGTGCGGAGCTCACCAGTAGTGAATCCATCGCCATACGAGCTAGCAATGGAATACTGCTATCGACGCCCGCGACGCAAGGTGAACATTTGGAGCGCGAGGACTTGGTCGGCATTGCAGAGCTACTTAACAGCATCGCCGTTCAGTTGGCATCGGTCGCGCAAACCCACTCTGCCGACGACACTGAGGCTTCTTGTCTATCTGAGCTGATAGACAAACTCAAAAATTGGAAAGCTGGTTCCAGAAGCGCGATTCTGGCTGCGAATGCTGCACAAGGAATGATCTTTACAAGTGAGAAAAATATTTTGATTGGCGCCCAGTCCAAGGTGGACGTCCTTAGCGCCGCTGATACGAATCTCTCTTCAGGAAAGAACATGATGATCCGAGCCGTGAGAGGAATCAGCGTCTTCGCTCACACGCTAGGAATGAAGCTCATTGCCGCAAGTGGCAACGTACTGCTGCAGGCGCATCGCGGCGATATCAATCTCACTGCCACCGGAAAGATTTGTATCACTGCGGGTCAAAGCCTGGAACTCCGATCCCCAGAGATCAAGCTCGTAAGTAAAGGTGCTCAAGTGAACTACGGAGGTGGAACCATCACGCAGCAAAGCAAAGGCGATCACGTCATCAAATCGTCCAAGTTCTTGCATGCGAAGGGCGGTGATGGTGATGTCGGTGAGATTAAATTTCCGAGCACTTCCATAGATACCGACGAACGCGTCGTTCTGTATCACTCCCAGACTGGAGAGCCAGTCACGGGAAGGCGGTACAAGCTGACACTACCTGATGGCCGAACAATTGAAGGGACGACGGACGGTCAGGGACGAACTGAACTAGCGACGGCGCAAGAGTTTGGCGATCTTGATGTGCTTATCTATCCCGAAGAATCGTAGTCAGGCGGGAGACTTTCCATGGCCACCTCACCCACCAAAGCCGAGCCGACGCGACCGATTCCTTCATACGAAGAGCATGAAGGTAATCTGCGCGCAGTATCCCAACTTTCGCCCAAGACGAACAATACAAGAGGCGCCGTTAGCGTGCCTCCGACGAAGGTCATGCCGGTGATTGTGATCGCTGGAATCATGGGAAGCAACCTGCGTGCTCACGTGAACCCTCAGGATGAACAAAACGAAATTCTCAATCCTGGAGAAGCGGCATGGCGTCCACCAAACGGAGCAAGTGAGGGATTGGACGAGGCCGGCAGGTGGAAGGCCAGGGACGCCAGTACCCGCCAAAAAATCCTCGACGGCGACACACTCGAAGTGGACCCCAACGGCCCGATTCCTCGCGGACTCGCGACAGACGGCTTTGTATGGGATGAAGACGTCGCAAAGCAGCGAGGTTGGGGTGAAATTCACGCCGATAGCTATGGACTTCTGTTAGTGACATTGCAGAGAAGTTTAAATCGAACCTTTCGATTTGTGGGCACCAATTCATTTTTAGTAGACGAATGGATTCATATCAATGGCTATGACAGGGCAAGATGGGGCGCAACGGCTGACGGGGTTTGCTCGCCGCTCACCAATGAGGAAATGAAGAAGTTCGCGCAATTCAGTTATCCAGTCTACGGTTTCGGTTACAACTGGTTGAAATCGAACGAAGTGTCTGCGAAGTCACTGCAGAGCAGGATCGAAAATATCATCGCGTACTGGAAAGATAAAAGGAGAGAGTGCGACGCAGTTCTTCTAGTGACGCATTCAATGGGGGGACTGGTAGCGAGGGCGTGTGCACAGAAAATCCCGAAAAAAATCGCCGGCGTCATACACGGTGTGATGCCCGCGCTTGGTGCTCCTGTGTGTTTTCGGCGACTCGCCTGCGGCACAGAAACAAGCAGTCCAAGTAACTCCATGTTGGAAAATGCAGGAACCGAAAAATTCGCTGAAATTGCGGGCTTAACCCTTGCCGAAACCATACCTGTCCTAGCGACAGCGGCGGGCCCGTTGGAACTGCTACCTAATCATTTGTATCCCAAGCCCTGGTTGTTTGTACAGACAATAGACGCTCAGAACGGGCCGGTGTTCACGAATCTGTGCGGTCAGGATCCCTATGCCCATTATTTGGATTTCGTCTCGTGGTATCGCATGATTGATCCAGCGCTTGCTGATCCGGCAAACAAATACAAAGGAAATGTCGAACAGCGGATCACAGATTCTGTTAAACAAGCAAGGAAATTCCATATGGAGATCTTGAATGACAAATATCATCCAAAGACTTTTGTATTCTATGGAGCGGACCCTACTAAACTCTCCTTCGGGTCCTTTCGCTGGAAACTATCCACAAGGGTGTCAAACCTTACTGAGTCTGCGTTGCGAGCTGCAAAGTTCGACCGTTATCTGACCAATGGTGGTAGGCGTATCGAGGTAAGCGCCGGCGTTTTTGTCGATGCGATGCCGTCCGTTCAAGATGTACCTGGAGACGGAACTGTCCCTCGTCAATCGGGCACTGGTCCGAACGGAAAAGTAAAGCAAAAATTCGCAACGCAAGGCTACTCCCATCAGGGAAGTTACAGTAGCTCAGACATGCTTGCTTTGACGCGACATTTAATCGTTAAGTTGATGCAAGACGTATGAACACTTCTTCTCAGCGGATTTTCTATTTAGTGCGCGCGGCTATTTGCTGCGTATTTGTACTCGGCTGTAAAGGGCCCGACCAAAGAATAGATATGGAGCGTCGTATGGAGAAGATGAAGACTGTATGTGTTGGCAGGTTCTTGATTGATATACCCCAGAACGCCATAGTCTCATATAGAGGAGCTTCGCTTTCTGGATGGGATATCTCTTCCTGGATTGAGTCAGATGAGAAATTCTTCGCCCGAAGCACAAAAGAGGAAACTGAACTTAATGACGAAAGAAATGAAAAAGGCGGAGTGTCACTGGAGCAGATTCGCGAGTTGAAGAACGACCATCTTCAAGGCCGCATATTTGTTTTCAATCGAAAGTGGCTGGAGATGTTCCCAAGAGGAGTCAGGACAGAGAGCCAAGTGGTCGCGATTCGTGCGTACGTTCGTATTCAAGATGTCACCTATCGTTTCTACTCCAAAATTCGTTTTGATACGGATGTTGATGAGCTTCAAAAAATAATCGGGCAACTTCGTGTACGGGGCGCCGACGAGATTCCGACCCAAGCAGGTTTTTGCTTCAAGCGCGCTTTGTTGGTAGAGCCTTTGGATGCCGACCAGTCTGAATACACAGCGATGTTTGTGGGGTTAAAAGACCATCCAGATCTCGCTATTGCGCTTAGCACGACTGCAGGCATAGTGCCCACAAAGTCATTGCTGCAACGCGACGCTGAGAACAGCGTCAAAATTGAATACAGAAGCCGATTTCACACACTACGCAAAGGTCCGAGGGCGCTGAATGGTATTCCTGGTGAAGAGTTTATGGAACGGGTAGATGAGCACAACGGCAGTGTGCTTCATGATTTCATGTGGGAGTCTTTGAATAACAAGCATGACGTCTATCTTCCTTTTCTAACATTTGAGTTAAATACCGGGAATGGCAAGCCTGGTAGCCCTGTGAACTCAAGCTTGTCGGATCCAGAAGTCTTGGCGCTTTGGGAAAAAATGACAAACAGTCTGCGCGTGCGACCGATCTCCGCATCCACCTCGACTGATCGTGAGTAATCCTACGACACGCGTGAATAACTAATCGCTGAGCGGTATGACGCGGCCTTGCCAGCCGTCGCTTTCTTCGGCGATCACCAGATAATCGCCCGGTCCCGGCGCTTGCGCCATCAGCGCGCCGCCGGGCGCCCAGAAGGCGCTCTTGCCCGCCGTTGCATAGCTACCTGAGGGTGCGGCGTGGTTGGCCATCAGCACGCCCATGTTGTGTTGTTCCGCGTAGCCGCCCAGCAGGGCGGCGTCGTTGTCGTAGCCGCCTTCGGAGATCAGCACGCCGGCGATGTAGAGCGATGCGCCGGCTTGTGCTGCGGCGCCGGCGTGTTCGGCGTGGGTGGTGTCGGCGCAGATGGCTTCCGCGTAGCGCCGGCCTTGCAGCACGCGCACGCAGGCGCCGGCGGGACCGGGCAGTGCGTGCTGGTTCTCGGCACCGTGCAGGTGCTGCTTGCGGTAGATGCTGATGCCGCCGTCCGCCGCAAAGCTGATGCTGGCGATGCACGGCAGCGCTGCGCCGTCGTCGATCACCGGTGCGCCCATCATCATCGTCATGTTGGCGGCCATCGCCGCTACGCGCAGCGGCGCCAGTCGTTCATCATCCGCTGACAGCGCGCATGCGCGCAGCAGCGGTAACTCATAGCCGCACAGCGATAGCTCGGGGAACAGCAGCAGCTGCACGCCCTCGGCATGCGCGGCGGCGATGAAGCGCAGGTGGGTTGCAATATTGGCGGAGAGGTCGCCCGCCACCGATGCCGCTTGTGCCGCCGCGATGCGTATGCCCATTACTTCTCCTGTTTGAGTGGTTGGCCCTTGTCCACCACTTCGCGGCAGTCGCCCTTGAAGCTGGCGTTGTCGTAGTTGGCCCAGCCGTAGCTGTCGACGTAGCGCTTGTGCTGCTTGAACTGCTTGCTGAGGAAGCTCCACTCGAGCTTTTGATCGGCGTAGCGGATGTCGCCCAGGTCGAGCAGCGTGTGGAACATGTTCTCGGTGGCCAGCCGCGCTTTGCGGTGGCGCAGCAGTTGCTTGACCTTGTCCGGATGGCGCTCCTTGTATGCATCCGAGTACCAGACCATGGCTGGGACGTGAAATTCGTGCTGCGTGTTGTGGCCGTGGAAGGCCAGCGTGCAGCTGCCGTCGTATAGCGTCTGGCCGTGGTCGGCCACGTAGACCATGGAGGTCAGCTGCTGCGTGTCCTTGAGCTGCTTGATCACCTGCGACAGGAACCAGTCGGTGTACAGGATGGAGTTGTCGTAGCTGTTGTTCAACTGCGGCTTGATCTTCAGGTCCGTGTACACCGGCTGGTCGACGCCGAACAGCGAGGGCTGCCATTTGTCGAACTCCCTGGGGTGGCGCTGGCTGTAGTTCCAGTGGTTGCCCAGCGTGTGCAGCACGATCAGTTTTTTCTGCGCTGGGTCGGCGATCGCGTGCTGCAGCGGTTCAAGCAGGATCTGGTCGAAGTTGGAGTTGTTGGTGAAGCCGCCCAGGTTCATGAACTGGATCACGTTGGCTTCCTTAGCGAACACCGAGACCGGGGTGTCGAACTGGCCGAAGGAGATCTGGTTCGACAGCCAGAAGGTTTTGAAGCCGGCCTCCTTGTACGCGGTGAGGAAGGATTTTTCGTAGAAGCCGTCTTTCAACGCCTGCGTGGCCGGCTTGCGCGAAATGATGACCGGCACCGACAAACGCGTCGCCGACACCGAGGTGATGACATCGGGCAGCGTGACCAGGTTGGTTTCCTGCTTGAGCAGCGGCGTGGTGTCGCGCCGGTAGCCGTTGATGCCCCAGCGGTCGTAGCGCGACGATTCGCCGATCACCATGATGATGATTTCCGGCGTGTCGCCCGGTTCCTGCTGGTGCGCGTGGAAGGTGAAGCTGCTGCTGCGCTGACCCAGCTCGGCCAGATACTTGCGCTCCTTGTAGAAGTCGATGCCGCGCGCGGTCAGGCCGAACGGCCAGGATGAGGCCAGCTCGCCAAAGCTCAGCGGCGAACGGAGGCGCCAGGGCAGGGCGCCGAGCTGCCAGCCGGTGCGGCCGGCGCCGGCGATGGCGGCGTGGTCGGGATTGCTGGCTTCCACCGATTCGGCTTCCGGGATCGATTCGTCGCTGTCCGAGGCCGCGTCGGCGTCGGCCGGCGCGGATGGCGACGATGCGGGCGCCGGGCGGCTGGCCTTTGCCACCGCCACCACCGCCGGCTTGGCGCGCACGCCGAATTCCTGGCCATAGGCCCACAGCGCTGCCAGCACGGCGAGCACCGCGACCGTGGCCCAGCGCGCCTTGCCGCGCCAGCTCAGCACCGGGCTGCGCCGGGCGGCGATCTGCACGCCAATCCACCACGCCACCACGCCCAGCAGCAGCGCCGCCATCAGCCAGACTTTACGGCCGAGGAACTCCATCGCCTCCTTGGGGCTGGTCTCGGCAATGATGCCCAGGTGGTGGGTGGAGATGCCCTGACCATAATAAAAGAACAGATACAGCTCGGTCGGCAGCGCCAGGAAGGCCGGCAGCAGCAGCCAGTTAAACCACGCCGGCCGGCCGAACACGCTCCACACGGCCAGCCAGGTCAGCGCCGTCAGCGCCAGCACATGGCCGAGTTCCGGCACTTGCCTTCCAAGCAACAGCGGCACGCACGGCACCAGGGACAACAGCCAGTAGCTGACAAGCACGAACAGTGGGGCGGGGCGCAGCAGGGATTTCATGGAGGCTAGCAAAATAGTGATTGGTGCTATTATCCAGTGATTCCTGTCATGCTGAAACTTTTAAAGGCATGCAGGGCCCTCGTCGCTGCGGCCCTGCAAGCCGCATTCCGCCGCGAAATTGATTGACTGAGCTGGTCATCACGTCTATACTCGCGAGTTCTCAATTTATTCTGCACATTGTATACGCCGAAACAGGCCGCTCCAAGCGAGTGGCTGCTTGCGCCTCCGGTGTGGCTGTGAATGAGAGAAGGTTTTTTGTCCCCGGCACTCTGTCCGGGTTGTTAATGTTGTTATTTAGTTGGGTTTAGAACGATGCCAACCATCAATCAACTGATTCGCCAGCCACGCACCAAATTGGTCGTGAAAAGCAAATCGCCGGCGCTGGAAAACAGCCCGCAAAAACGTGGCGTGTGCACCCGTGTGTACACCACCACTCCTAAGAAGCCTAACTCGGCACTGCGTAAAGTTGCCAAAGTGCGTCTGACCAACGGTTTCGAGGTCATCTCGTACATCGGCGGTGAAGGCCACAACCTGCAAGAGCACAGCGTTGTACTGCTGCGCGGCGGTCGTGTAAAAGACTTGCCGGGTGTTCGTTACCACATGGTTCGCGGTGCACTGGATACCCAGGGCGTTAAAGACCGTAAGCAAGCTCGCTCGAAGTACGGCGCGAAGCGTGCTAAACAGGCTAAGAAGTAATTTAATTTAATTTGAGTTGAGCCGGTCGCGAGACCGAGTAAGTGGTTGGCTATGATGGCCGCCGCGAGTGTCCGCAAGGCACTCAACTGAAGATAGGAAGGAATTGACATGCCACGTCGTCGTGAAGTACCCAAGCGCGAGATCCTGCCGGATCCAAAATTCGGCAACACCGATGTCGCCAAGTTCGTGAACGTTCTGATGCTGTCCGGTAAAAAATCGGTCGCAGAAAACATCATCTACGGTGCATTCGAGCACATCACCCAGAAATCGGGCAAAGATCCATTGGAAGTGTTCGCTACCGCGATCAACAACGCCAAGCCGCTGGTTGAAGTGAAATCCCGTCGAGTTGGTGGTGCAAACTACCAGGTGCCGGTTGAAGTCCGCCCAGTGCGTCGTATGGCTCTGTCCATGCGTTGGCTGCGTGAAGCTGCCAACAAGCGCAGCGAAAAATCCATGCCACAGCGTCTGGCCGGCGAACTGCTGGAAGCCGCTGAAGGTCGTGGCGGTGCTATGAAGAAGCGTGACGAAGTTCACCGCATGGCTGAAGCGAACAAGGCGTTCTCGCACTTCCGCTTCTAATCAAATCGGCCGGCGCCTGCGTGCGCTGGCTGTTATCTGTTGTTCGAGGCCGGGCTCATTTTTGTCAGCAAAAATGGCGCTCGGTTTTGTCCATTAAAAGATTTAGGAATAATTATGGCCCGCAAGACCCCCATCGAGCGCTACCGCAACATCGGTATCTCCGCTCACATCGATGCAGGTAAGACCACCACCACCGAACGCGTTCTGTTCTACACGGGCGTGAACCACAAGATCGGTGAAGTTCACGATGGCGCCGCCACCATGGACTGGATGGAGCAGGAGCAGGAACGCGGTATCACCATTACCTCGGCAGCGACGACCTGCTTCTGGAAAGGTATGGCGAACAACTTCCCAGAACACCACATCAACATCATCGACACCCCGGGCCACGTTGACTTCACCATTGAAGTTGAACGCTCGATGCGCGTGCTGGATGGCGCTTGCATGGTTTACTGCGCAGTCGGCGGCGTCCAGCCACAGTCGGAAACCGTATGGCGTCAGGCCAACAAGTACAAAGTGCCACGTCTGGCCTTCGTCAACAAGATGGACCGCACCGGCGCCAACTTCTTCAAAGTGTACGAGCAAATGCGCGCACGCCTGAAGGCCAACCCAGTCCTGATCCAGATCCCGATCGGCGCCGAAGACAACTTCAAAGGCGTGATCGATCTGGTCAAGATGAAGGCGATCCTGTGGGACGACGCCTCGCAAGGCATGAAATTCGACTACGTCGACATCCCTGCAGAGCTGGCCGATTCGGCCGCCGAGTGGCGCGAGAAGATGGTGGAAGCCGCTGCTGAAGCGACCGAAGAGCTGATGAACAAGTACCTGGAAGAAGGCGACCTGACCGAAGCCGAGATCAAGAAAGCGCTGCGCGATCGCACCATCGCTTCCGAAATCGTTCCGATGCTGTGCGGTACCGCCTTCAAAAACAAGGGCGTACAGGCCATGTTGGACGCCGTGATCGAGTACCTGCCATCGCCGGTCGACATCGCCGACGTTAAAGGCACCGACGAAGACGAAGCGCCGACCACCCGCAAGGCGTCGGACGAAGAGAAGTTCTCGGCACTGGCATTCAAGATCATGACCGACCCGTTCGTCGGCCAGCTGGCCTTCTTCCGCGTGTACTCGGGCGCCATCAATTCGGGCGACACCGTGTACAACTCGGTCAAAGGTCGTAAAGAGCGTCTGGGTCGTATTCTGCAGATGCACGCCAACCAGCGCGAAGAGATCAAAGAAGTGCGCGCCGGCGACATCGCCGCTGCGGTGGGTCTGAAAGACGTGACCACCGGCGAAACCCTGTGCGATCCATCGTCGATCATCATCCTGGAACGCATGGTGTTCCCAGAGCCGGTGATTCAACAGGCGGTAGAACCAAAGACCAAGGCCGACCAAGAGAAAATGGGTCTGGCACTGAACCGTCTGGCGCAGGAAGATCCGTCGTTCCGCGTGAAAACCGACGAAGAGTCGGGCCAGACCATCATCGGTGGTATGGGCGAGCTGCACCTGGAAATTATCGTTGACCGCATGAAGCGCGAATTCGGCGTGGAAGCGACCGTGGGCAAACCACAGGTTGCCTACCGCGAAACCGTCCGCAAATCGGTCTCCGATGTGGAAGGCAAGTTCGTTAAGCAGTCGGGCGGTCGTGGTCAGTACGGTCACGCCGTGGTGACCCTGGAACCACAGGAACAAGGCAAAGGCTTCGAGTTCATCGACGCGATCAAAGGCGGTGTGATTCCACGCGAATTCATCCCTGCGGTTGAAAAAGGTGTGCGCGAAACCCTGAGCAACGGTGTTCTGGCGGGCTACCCAGTGGTGGACGTCAAAGTCACCCTGACCTTCGGTTCGTACCACGATGTTGACTCGAACGAAAATGCATTCCGCATGGCCGGTTCGATGGCATTCAAGGAAGCGTGCAAACGCGCCAGCCCAGTCATCCTGGAACCAATGATGGCTGTGGAAGTGGAAACCCCGGAAGACTACGCCGGTACCGTGATGGGCGATCTGTCGTCCCGTCGTGGCATGGTGCAGGGCATGGACGAAATCCCAGGCGGCGGCGGCAAGATCATCAAAGCCGAAGTACCGCTGTCGGAAATGTTCGGTTACTCGACCACCCTGCGTTCTGCAACGCAAGGTCGTGCGACCTACACCATGGAGTTCAAGCACTACTCCGAGGCGCCTAAGCACGTTATCGACGCTATCGTTACCGCGAAAGCCAAGTAATCTGGTATTTTTGCGGCCGGGTAGATCATCCGGCCGCATATTTAAAACATTGTTCTAAGGAAGAATCAAAATGGCAAAAGAAAAGTTCGAGCGGACTAAACCGCACGTCAACGTAGGCACCATCGGTCACGTCGACCACGGCAAAACCACCCTGACCGCTGCAATCGCTACCGTTCTGTCGAAGAAATTCGGCGGCGAAGCGAAAGCTTACGACCAGATCGATGCTGCACCAGAAGAAAAAGCACGCGGCATTACCATCAACACCGCTCACGTTGAGTACGAAACCGCTGCCCGTCACTACGCTCACGTAGACTGCCCAGGCCACGCCGACTACATCAAAAACATGATTACCGGTGCCGCGCAGATGGACGGCGCGATCCTGGTGTGCTCCGCAGCTGACGGCCCAATGCCACAGACCCGCGAACACATCCTGCTGGCGCGCCAGGTTGGCGTTCCATACATCGTCGTGTTCCTGAACAAATGCGATCTGGTGGATGACGAAGAGCTGCTGGAACTGGTTGAAATGGAAGTGCGTGAGTTGCTTTCGAAATACGAGTTCCCAGGCGACGACCTGCCGATCATCAAAGGTTCGGCACGTAAAGCACTGGACGGCGACACCGGTCCGCTGGGCGAACAGGCAATCATGCAACTGGCCGACGCACTGGACAGCTACATCCCTACGCCAGAGCGCGCAGTGGACGGCGCCTTCCTGATGCCAGTGGAAGACGTGTTCTCGATCTCGGGTCGCGGCACCGTGGTGACCGGTCGTGTTGAGCGCGGTATCGTCAAAGTCGGCGAAGAGATCGAAATCGTCGGCATCATCGACACCGTCAAAACCACCTGCACCGGCGTGGAAATGTTCCGCAAACTGCTGGACCAAGGTCAGGCAGGCGACAACGTTGGTCTGCTGCTGCGCGGCACCAAGCGTGAAGACGTGCAACGTGGTCAAGTGCTGGCGAAGCCAGGCTCGATCAAGCCGCACAACCACTTCACCGGCGAGATCTATGTTCTGTCGAAAGACGAAGGCGGCCGTCACACCCCGTTCTTCAACAACTATCGTCCACAGTTCTACTTCCGTACCACCGACGTGACCGGTTCGATCGAACTGCCAGCGGACAAAGAAATGGTTATGCCAGGCGACAACGTGTCGATCACTGTTAAGCTGATCAACCCGATCGCGATGGAAGAAGGTCTGCGCTTCGCCATCCGCGAAGGCGGTCGTACCGTCGGCGCCGGTGTTGTAGCAAAAATCCTGGCCTAATTTTTAGCTTGGATTGAAACAGGGCCGGCATGGTGTGATACCATGTCGGCCTTGTTTTGCAAAATTCGTTCTTTTTAAAATTGCTGGCGCTACAAAGTTGCCAGTTCGCTCTTTTGAGGAATTATCATGTCCGCACCAAACCAAAAAATCCGCATCCGTCTGAAAGCTTTCGATTACAAGCTGATCGACCAGTCCGCACTGGAAATCGTTGACACCGCTAAGCGCACCGGCGCCGTTGTCAAAGGCCCAGTCCCACTGCCAACCCGCATCCAGCGTTTCGACGTTCTGCGTTCGCCACACGTCAACAAGACCTCGCGCGACCAGTTCGAAATCCGCACCCACCAGCGCCTGATGGACATCGTCGACCCAACCGACAAGACCGTTGACGCACTGATGAAGCTGGACCTGCCAGCTGGCGTTGATGTCGAAATCAAACTGCAGTAATCAATTTTAAGTTGGCAGCCACGGCTGCCGGCTGAGGATGGGGCCGGACGTGCAAACGTCCGGCCCCATTTTTTTAGTTCCAGGCCATCAGCCCGGCCGCCACCGAGGGCGGCAGCTCGGACAGCTTGGCGTTGCCGCGCCGCGCCGGGCCCTGGTCCACGAAGGGGCGCATCAGGTAGTGGCGCGCCATGGCGGCGCCGCCGATGGCGATGACGTTGTGGCCGAAGCGCGGCGTGCGCACGGTCGGCGCCTGCAGCTGCGTGGCGCGGGCGCAGTCGTCGAGCACCTGCCGGCCCGGCCCGATCAGGCGGTCGCCCAGGCGCAGGGCGGCGCCGCCGATGACGATGCACATCGGGTCGAACGCCACCCACAGATTGTTCAGCAGTACGCCGAGATTGCGGCCGGCCGTCTCCACCGCCTGCGCGGCATGGGCGTCGCCCGCCTCGGCTTCGGAAAACAGCTGTTCCAGCTGTTCGGGCGTGGCCGGATGCTGCTGCCGGCCGTAAACCTCGTCGAGCAGCGCCTGCAGGCCGATCAGGGCGTCGGCGCAGCCGCGCCGGCCGCAGGAGCAGACCGGTCCGCCCTGTTGCAAAATGGTGTGGCCCACCTCGCCGGCAAAGCCGTACAGGCCAGTCAGCAGGCGGCCGTTGACGATGATGCCGGCACCGACGCCATAGTTGAGACTGAGGTAGATCAGCGGATCGGCGCCGTGCTCGCCGGAAAACTCCAGCTCGGCCAGCGCCGCCACGTTGGCCTCGTTCTGGATGAACAGCGGCAGCTCGGCCAGCGGCGTGCCGTCGAAGTGTGCGCGCAACTGGCTGGCGACGTCGACGTTGCGCCAGCCCAGGTGGGGCGCGTGGTGCAGCACGCCGGTGGCGTCGTCGACCACGCCGTGCAGGCCCACGCCGATGCCGCGCACCGTGCGCCCGGCCAGCGCGGCGCAGGTGGACAGCTCTTCCAGGCCTTGCGCCATCAGCGCGATGCAGCCGGCCGTGTCGGCCGCGTCGAGATAGGGCAGTTCCTGCTCGGCCAGCACTTCGCCCAGCAGGTTGGTGGCGACGATGCGCGCCATGCCGATGCCGAGGTCGGCCCCCAGCAGCGCCAGGCGCTCGCGGTCGAGCTGCAGCGGCGTGGCGCGGCGGCCCAGCGCGCCGGTGACGCGGATGTCGTTTTCCGCCAGCCAGCCCTCGTCCAGCAGCTCGCGTACCAGCAGGCTGACGGTGGATTTGGTCAGGCCGACGGCCTCGGCCAGCGCAGCGCGCGACAGGCCCGGTTCGCTACAGAGCTGGCGTACCAATGCCATGCGGTTGATTTGCTTGAGTAATTGCTGGTCGCCAGCGACGATCATGGTCCGGAATTCCAAAATGGGGCGTGCAAAGATCATACACCAAGCTTGTCACATCGACTATCAATGACTTAGCGGCGTGGTTTGGGCCGTAGTGGTGCGTCATTACAACAGCTATGCGCGGAATCGGTGCGTAGTTTGTTCGACCGATTGACGAAAGGCCACCTTTTCTCATATCCTCAACTTGTCGATTCAGTCATGGCGCTGGATCGAACATGCATCCCAGACGGGCATCACACCGTCACCATATTCTGCGGCACCCGCATCAGAACTACCCAGCAGTCAGTTTGTGTAGGAATCACGTCCGGCAAATCGCTCGCCGGAATAAATCATAAAATAAGGAGATGAAGTGCGTACTTCTATGAAAACGTTTTCAAAGGCGCCGCGACAGCGCCGTCTGATCAGTCTGGCAGTTGCCGGCGCCTGCGCTGCATTCGGCGGCGCCCATGCCCAGGACAGCAGTACCACCGATAGCACGACCAGCGCCCCAACCGTGGTGGTGACCGGTATCCGCGCCAGTATGCAATCCACGCTGAACATGAAACGCAATGCCGACGGCATCGTCGACGGGATTGTGGCCGATGATATCGGTAAGTTCCCGGACACCAACCTGGCCGAGTCCCTGCAGCGTATTTCCGGCGTGTCGATCGACCGCAGCAACGGCGAAGGCCAAAAAGTCACCGTGCGCGGCCTGGGCCCGGACTTCAACCTGGTGCTGCTGAACGGCCGCCAGATGCCGACCACCGACCTGAGCGACCTGTCCGGCCGTTCGTTCGACTTCTCCAACCTGGCGTCGGAGTCGATCTCGCAACTGCAGGTCTACAAGACCGGCCGTGCCGACAGCCCGACCGGCGGCATCGGCGCCACCATCAATGTGATGACCGCGCGTCCGCTGGACAACCCTGGCCTGCGCGCCAGCGTCGGCGTCAAGGCGCTGAAAGACACCTCGAACGACCACCTGCCGGGCATGCTCAAGGGCGACAGCGTCACCCCTGAAATCTCTGGCATCTACAGCAACACCAGCGCCGACGGCCGCTTCGGTGTCGCCGTCAGCGCCAGCCACCAGAAACGTGATTCCGGCTTCAACCGCGCCGGCCTGGCCAACGGCTACCAAGGTCCATATCGCGGTTCGGACACCACTGCCGGCGCCACCCTGCCGCAACCGGGCCAGCCAGGCTCGCAAAACATCACCAACCGTCCGGGCCCGACCGACCTGTATTCGATTCCGCAGAACTTCGGCTACAGCGTCAACGCCATCGAGCGTGAGCGTACCAACGGCCAATTGGTGCTGCAATTCCGTCCGGTCAAGGAACTGACCACCACCCTGGACCTGACCTATTCGGAACAGAAGATCCACACCCGCCGCAATGAGCTGAGCGTGTGGTTCGGCCAGACCCCGACCTCGACCAGCACCTGGCCGGGCGGTCCGGTGCAGTCGCCGCTGACCTACCAGGAAACCTACCAGACGCCGCAAGACATCTCGGTGGTGGGTGGCGATTACGCCACCAAGACCAAGAACGAGTCGATCGGCTTCAACGCCGTGTGGAAAGCGTCGGCCGAACTGAAACTGGAGTTCGACCTGCACCATTCGAGCGCCGAGTCCGGTGCCGACAGCCCGTTCGGCAGCGAAAACAACCTGTCCAACGCCAGCTTCAGCCGCGGCGTCACCAAGATCGACTTCACCAAGGAATTGCCGGTGCTGAGCATGCCGGCCGCCAACCTGGCCGCGCAGCCGATCCAGGCCGCCGGTTCCTGGTTCCACAACAGCTGGCAGAAAGCCACCATCAATCAGGCCCAGGCCAAAGGTAGCCTGAAGCTGCTGGAAGCGTCGGACCTGAACTTCGGCGTCGGCTACACCGACTCGACCAGCCGTTCGACCTACTCCAACGTGCAGAACAACACCTGGGGCGGCGCCACCAAGCCGTCGGATTACCCTGCAAGCATCTTCCAGGCGAATCCGCTGGGTTCCTACTTCAAGCAGCTGGACGGCCACGGCGCGCCTGAACTGTTCGGTTCGCTGTACACCTTCGACTTCGCCACCCTGCGCGCCGTGACCGCCAAGGCCACCGGCAATGCGGCCGGCTACCTGCCGAACTTCGCCAGCGCCGACACCGACCGCGAGCTGAACGAAAAATCGAGTTCCGGCTACCTGTCCTTCGGTACCGACTGGGATACCGCCATTCCATTCCATTCGTCCGTCGGCGTACGCGTCGAACGCACCAAGGTCACCTCGGTGGCCCAGGTGTTGCCTGGTACCGCCGTGGTATGGGGTTCGCAGAATGAATTGCCGATCACTTTCGCCGGCAACTCGTACAGCACCAAGGACGCCTCCTATACCAACGTGCTGCCGAGCCTGAACCTCGACTTCGACGTCCGTCCCGACATGAAGGTGCGCGCCAGCGCCGGCGCCACCATCGGCCGTCCGCGTTACGACCAGCTGCAGGGCGGCCTGTCGCTCGGCACCATCGTCAACTACTTCACCGGCGGCACCGCATCGGTTGGCAATCCTGCGCTGAAACCGGTCAAGTCGAAGAATCTGGACTTGTCGTGGGAATGGTATTACGACCAGCAAAGCGTGTTCTCGCTGGCGGCCTTCCACAAGAAGATGGACAACTATGCGGGCCAGACGCTGGTGTCGCAAAACCTGTACAACCTGCACACCCCGGTGGGCGGCGCCTATTACAAACAGGCGCTGGCGGCAGGCGGTTGCTCGGTGGCGGACACCAATTGCATCCGTAACTACATTCTGGGCAACTTCGACGGCCAGCCTGGCGTGAAGAAGACCGGCGTCAAGGCCGACGGCAATCTGAACGGCGACATCACCGGCTTGCCGACCGATCCGCTGGTCAACTTCCTGACCACCACCTACGCCAACCAGAAGGCGGCCACCGTCAAGGGCGCCGAGATCAACGTGCAGCACATGTTTGGCCGCAGCGGTTTCGGCGTCCAGGCCAACTACACCTACGTCAGCTCGCCAACCAAGTACGACAACGGCAACACCAACGACCAGTTCGCGATTCTGGGCCTGAGCAATTCGGCCAACCTGGTGGGTATCTATGAAGATGCCAAGTGGTCGGTGCGCGTGGCCTACAACTGGCGCGACAGCTTCCTGGCCTCGACGGTTGACGGCGGCGGCCGTGCGGCGCCGGTGTACACCGACAAGTATGGTCAGACCGACGTCAGCATTGGTTACAATTACACGCCTAACCTGAGCTTCCAGGTCGAGGCGATCAACTTGACCAATTCGACCCAGCGCCAGTTCGGACGTACCGAGCGCTCGACCCTGAACGTGACGCAAGCCGGTCCGCGTTACATGATCGGTGCACGCTACAAGTTCTAATGTAATGTAGGTGCAGTACCGCAGGCCGTCGCCGAGGCGACGGCCTGTTTTCTTGAGAGAATTCATGCCGCCGAACGTAGCAGCCATAGCAGAGATCACGTGCGAGTGCGGCCAGACGCTGCCCGACGAGATCCTGGCCTCGCCGGTGCCGCTGGTGTTGCGCGGCCTGGTGGCCCACTGGCCCCTGGTGCGCGCCGCCCGCCGTTCGCCGCGCGTAGCGGACGCCTACCTGCGCCGCTTCCACCGCGACGCCACCGTGCTGGCCAGCCACAGTCCGCCCGGCACGGATGGCCGTATTTTTTACAACGATGACCTGAGCGGTTTCAATTTCAGCTCGCAGATGGTGCGCTTCGACCGGGTGCTCGACGCCCTGGCCGCCCACCTCGACGATCCGCAGCCGCCGACCTTGTACGTGGGCTCGACCACGGTCGACACCTGCCTGCCCGGCATGCGCGCCGAGAACGATCTCGACTTCGGCGAGCGCGACCCGCTGGCCAGCCTCTGGATCGGCAACCGCACCCGCATCCCGGCCCATTACGATGTGCCGGACAACCTGGCCTGCGTGGCGGCCGGGCGGCGCCGCTTTACCCTGTTCCCGCCGGAGCAGCTGAAGAATTTGTATGTCGGCCCGCTCGATTTCACGCCGGCCGGGCAGTCGGTCAGCATGGTCGATCTGGCGCAGCCGGACCTGGCGCGTTTTCCGTTGTTTGCCGAGGCGCTGGCGCACGCGCAGTCGGCCACGCTGGAAGCGGGCGATGCGCTGTTCATTCCCAGCATGTGGTGGCACCACGTGGAGGGGCTGGAGGCGTTCAATATGTTGATCAATTACTGGTGGCGGCAGTCGCCGGCCTGGATGGATACGCCGTTCAACGCGCTGCTGCTGGGCCTGATGACCATGCGCGACTTGCCGCCGGCCCAGCGCGCGGCGTGGCAGGAGATCTTCCGTCACTACGTGTTCGAGAGTGACGGCGGCGAGGCGCGCCACGTCGCGCACGGTGCGCGCGGCGTGCTGGCGCCATTGGACGAGGCCGGCGCGCGCATGTTGCGGGCCCAGCTGCTGAACCGGCTGAACCGCTAGCCGCCGCAAGCTTTTTACAGTCTCTGCAGTACTGAGAGGGGGAGGGGCGGGTCGTGCCGCCCCTACACTTGCACAGGCCGCGCCATTCCGGCGGCCTGTTTTTTTCGCCAGAAAACAACAAAAATACGGCAAAAAGTTGTAATTGCCATAAAAAACGTGACTTTTCCCTTTGTGTCACCGTCCATGTTGTGCGAAATTTCTGCCTCGACGTTAAAAGTGAGGGCTGCAGATAGACAGCCCCGCTAAGAAGCGAGTTACAGGAATAGCATCTCAGGGAGTAGGTTTTGAAACAAGAGCAGTTCTTTAAACAGAGCGCGCTGTCGTTGGCGCTCGCCATGGCATTCGCCCACCAAGCCTCCGCACAGCAAGCGGTAGAAGAAAAAATCCAACGCGTTGAAATCACCGGTTCCAGCATCAAGCGCACCGCCGCTGAAGCCGCCGGTTCGATCCAGGTCCTGGGCCGCGAAGATATCGAGCGCACCGGCGAAACCACCGCGCTGGGCATCCTCAGCTCGTCGGCCGCCATGGGCACCGACATCAGCTCGTCCAACAGCAGCTCGGGCAGTTTCGCCACCGGTTCCTCGGCCGCCTCGATGCGCGGCCTGAGCAAGGTCGCCACGCTGGTGCTGGTCAACGGCCGCCGCATTGCGCAATACGGCCTGTCCGACGGCGCCCAGCAGAGCTTCACCAACCTGGACGCGATCCCGGCCTCGGCCATCGACCGCATCGAGATCCTGAAAGACGGCGCTTCGGCCATCTATGGTTCCGACGCGATTGCCGGCGTGATCAACATCATCCTGCTGAAGGACTTCCAGGGCGCCAAGCTGAGCACGAACTACCGCGAAGCGGACGGCTTCCGCGACCTGCGCAACCGCAGCGTCTCGGGCATCGTCGGCTACGGCGACATCGACGAAAACGGTTTCAACACCTACCTGACCTATGAAGCCTACAAGAGCGACGGCTACACCACCGGCGACCTGCGCGGCCACGTGCCGGCCTGGCACCGCCTGACCCCGGGCCGTTCGACCTGGGACAACAAGAGCTCGTATTCGCCTACCGGCAACTACTTCCTGAACAGCACCAACATCGTTGCTGCGCCAGGCTGCGCCCCGGAAAACATCGATCCGCTGGACAAGCAGTGCAAGCTCGACGTGCTGCCGTACACGGGCCAGACCACCGATGCCAAGCGCTACGCGATGGCCAGCAACACGCACTTCCGCATCGGCAAGGCGATCGACGCCAACTTCGAGCTGACCTACGCCAGCGCCGCCAACGACTACATCGTGGCGCCGCTGAGTACCAACAACGGCGGCACTACCAGCTCGACCAGCATCTGGTACAACGTCTACGGCGGCAAGATGGTCGGCCCGTTCTCGTATCCTAAGCTGCCGGTCGGTCACCCGAACAATCCGTACGCGGTGCCGGTGGAATACCGCGCTCGCTTGATGGACACCGGCAACGGCTTCAACTTTAACCGTACCGAATCCGACCAGTACCGCGCCATGCTGAACCTGACCGGTGAAGTGGCCGGCTTCGACTGGAAATCGGCCATCGGCCACATGGAGTCGAACGCCTCCAAAGCCACGCGCGCCGTCAGCGCCGCCGGCTACACCAACGCCATCGTCACCGGCGCCTACAAGTTCGGCCAACAGAACGACCCGGCGCTGCTGGAGAAAATGTTCCCGGTCCGCACCACCGTCGGCCAATCGAAAGTCAGCTTCTTCGACGCCACCGTGTCGGGCGAACTGATGCAACTGCCGGCCGGTCCGCTGTCGATCGCCGTCGGCACCGACATCCGCCGCGAAGCCTATGAAATGAAGAGCTCGGACAATGTGCTGAACGGCGAGCTGGTCGGCATCTTCGGCCTGCAGGTGAAAGACTCGGTCGATCACTACGCCGTGTTCGCCGAAGCCACCATTCCTGTGGTGAAAAAGGTGGAACTGAGCGCCGCGCTGCGCGCCGACAAATCGACCGGCAGCGAAGCCCACCTGTCGCCAAAGCTGGGCCTGCGCTACACCGTGACCGACAGCCTGTTGCTGCGCGCTACCGCCGCCGGCGGCTTCCGCGCACCGAATATCGTCGAGTCGGGCAACGGCCTGGGCCGCAGCTCGGTCGCCACCTCGGTGGAAGATCCACGCCGCTGCCCGATCGCCAACCAGCTGAACAACCTGGTGCAGAACTCGCCGACCGCGACCGCAGGCGACAAGGCGCTGGCCAACACCTACCGCCTCAACGATTGCGTCGGTTCGCTGCCTAGCTTCGTGGCGTCCAACCCGGACCTGAAGCCAGAAACCTCGCGTTCGCTGACCGCCGGCTTCGTGATCGAGCCAGTCAAGAACTGGACCGCCGCGATCGACTACTTCTTCATCGAGCGCCGCAACGAAATCGGCACCCGCGCCACCACCGACATCCTCAAGGGTGAAGCCAACCTGCCGGCCGGTCAGCTGGTGCGTGTGGACAACGCCGCAACCGATGCCGAGTTCATCGCGCTGGCCAACAAGTACGCGCCTGGCACCACCACCAACTTTGGCGGCGTCGGCAAACTGGGCCTGGCGTACAACCCGTACGTCAACAGCGGCCGCACCCGCGTGTCCGGTTTCGACTTCGACGCATCGGGCCGCTTCAACACCGAGCTGGGCCAAGTCCGCCTGAAGCTGGAAGGCGCTTACCTGCTGAAGTACCAGACCTACTCGGTCGCGGACGGCGCCTACGGCCCGAACACCGCAGGCATGTACGCCGCCGGTAACAACACCTTCTCCAGTGGCTACCTGGGCCAGTCGCGCCTGAACGCCAAGTTCCGCATGTCGCTCAAGAACGGCGCCTGGGACCACGGTGCGACGGTCAATTACCGCAGCGGCTACAGCAACAACGACGAAGCCTCGCCGAACTACTGCGTGACCCAGAAAGTGGCAGCCGCCTACCTGGACACTTGCGGTCGTACCGGCAGCAACACCACGGTCGACTACAACCTGACCTTCAGCGGCATCAATCACATCAAGCTGAACCTGTACATCAACAACATCTTCGAGCAAGATGCGCCGGTACAGTGGCGTGATGGCTACCAGCCGCAGTTCCGCACGATCGGCCTGGGCGCAAGCTACACATTCTGATCTGTTTGACTAGCTGAGCCTTGGGGCCGGCCCACCGCAGCAATGCGGTCGGCCGGCCCTGTTTGCATTGGGACACGCTACAATGGCCCGATGCAGAATCCTCCCAAGACCATCCTGATTGTTGAAGACGAGCAGGCGATTGCCGACAGCATCGCCTACGCCTTGCGCACCGACGGTTTCACGCCGCTGCATGTGACCTTGGGCGAGCAGGCGCTGGCGGCCATGCGCGCGGCGCCGGCGCCGCTGCTGGTGGTGCTGGACGTCGGCCTGCCCGATATGAGCGGACTGGAAGTGTGCCGCCGCCTGCGCCAGTTTTCCGATGCGCCCATCATGTTCCTGACCGCGCGCAGCGACGAGATCGACCGCATCGTCGGGCTGGAGATCGGCGCCGACGATTATGTGAGCAAGCCGTTCTCGCCACGCGAACTGGTGGCGCGCATCCGCGTCATTCTGCGCCGCATGACGCCGGCCGCCGCGCCCGCCACGCTTGCCGCCGCAGCCGATCCCCCGGCTTTCGAGCACCGCGCGCCGCAAGCCCGCATCCTGTTCCGCGGCCAACCGCTCGACCTGACGCGTTACGAATACCTATTACTGAAGACGCTGTTGGAACATCCATCCCACGTGCTCTCGCGCGCCCGGCTGATGGACCGCGTCTGGACCGACGCCCCGGACACGCTGGAGCGCACCGTCGACGCCCACATCAAGTCGCTGCGCGCCAAGCTGCGCCTGATCGACGCCGATGCCGATCCCATCCTCACCCATCGCGGCATGGGTTACAGCCTGTCCGCATGAAGATCGGCCTGCGCATCCTGCTCGGCTACTTCCTGGTGGTCGGCCTGGCCGCATGGTTCCTGTTGAACGTGTTCATGGCGGAGGTCAAGCCCGGCGTGCGCGCCACCCAGGAAGACACGCTGGTGGGCACGGCGCACATGCTGGCGGCGGTGGTGGCCGGCGACATGCAGGCCGGCACCTTGCTGTCGTCGGGCGTGCTGGAGCGCGTGCAGTCAGCCTTACACGGCCCGATCCGCGCCAACGTCAGCGGCATCGACCGCGAGCGCCTCGACTACCGCCTCTACATCACCGACGCCAACGGCATCGTGCGGTTCGACAGCGACGGCCGCGACGCCGGCAAGGACTACTCGCGCTGGAACGACGTCTACCTGACGTTGCGCGGCAAGTACGGCGCACGTAGCACCCGCGCCCATCCCGACGACGAGGCCAGCACCGTCATGCACGTGGCCGCGCCCATCCTGGCCAACGGCAAGCTGATCGGCGTGCTGACCGTGGCTAAGCCGAATGCCAGCGTGCAGGCCTTCGTCGAGCGCAGCCAGCAGAGCATCCTGCGCGCCGGCGTGCTGCTGCTGGTGCTGTCGCTGCTGATCGGGCTGGGCTTCGCCTGGTGGCTGGCGCGCTCGCTGCGACAGCTGATGCACTACGTGTCGGAAGTGGAGGCCGGCCGCAAAGCGGTGCCGCCGTCGCTCGGCAACAACGAGATCGGCACGCTGGCGAACGCGCTGCACGCCATGCGCACGCGGCTTGAAGGCAAGGAGTACGCCGAGCAACTGATGCACACGCTGGCGCATGAATTGAAAAGCCCGATCGCCGCCATCCAGGGCTCGGCCGAGCTGCTGTCCGAGGACATGCCGCCGCAGGAGTTCCGCCACTTCCTCGATACCATCCTGAGCCAGAACGCGCGTCAGAAGCAGTTGATCGACAAGCTGCTGGCGCTGGTGCGCGTCGAACAGCAGCAGGGGCTGGAAGCCGCCGAGACGGTGACGCTGGGCGTGTTGCTCAAGCAAGTGGTGGCCGACGCCGCCGGCCCGCGCGATGCGCGTTCCTTGTCGCTGCGGATCAATGTGCCGGAGTCGCCGGTGCAAGTGCGCGGCGACGCGCTGTTGCTGCGCCAAGCCCTCGGCAACCTGCTCGACAACGCCATCGGTTTCGCGCCGGTGGGCAGCGAGTTGCTGCTGGCGCTGCAGGTCGCTGACGGCTGCGCGGCGGTGAGCCTGACCGATCGCGGCCCCGGCATTCCCGTCTACGCGCAGGAGCGCCTGTTCGAGCGCTTCTATTCGCTGCCGCGCCCCGGCGGCAGCAAGAGCACCGGCCTGGGCTTGCCGTTCGTGCGCGAGGTTGCCGCGCTGCACGGCGGCACGGTCAGCGTCGGCAATGCGGAGCAGGGCGGCTGTCGCGCCGAGCTGCGCCTGCCTTTGCCATTGATTCTTTGACTACACACAGAACGCATCAAGAACACACATTGCTTTTCTAGACTGGTTGCACTTTCAATCAGAGGAATCGCCATGCAAAAGAAGCTGCTTTATAAATGCCTGATCATCGTCGCGCTGATGCTGCTGATCGGGCTGCCGTTGATCATGATCGACGGCACCATCGACGAACGCATGCGCTTTCACCAGCAGGCCGTGGAAAGCATCGCCAATGACTCCGTGCGCGAGCAAACCGTGATCGGCCCGGTGCTGGTGCTGCCCTATACCGAGGAAATCAAGGACGGCGACAAGCTGCGCACGGTCACGCATCGCAAGCTGGTGTTTCCCAATGCGCTACGGATTGCCGGCCGCATCAATGCCGAGCGGCGTTATCGCGGCATTCACCAGGTGCTGATGTTCAAAGGCGGCCACAGCGTCGCGGGCGACTTCAGCGTGCCGCCGGCGGCCGACTTCGCGCGCGAGAGCGGCGCCTCGCAGCTGGCGATGGGCAAGCCCTATATCGCACTGGCGGTGACGGACGTGCGCGGCATCCGCGATATTCCGAACATGCTGGTGGCGGGGCAGAGCCATCGCTTCGAGCACGGCGCACGGCTGCCGGCTTATACCAGTGGCATGCATGTGCCGCTGGAGCTGGCCGACCTGAAAGCAGCCGGCGGCTCGCTCCCGTTCGGCTTCACCCTGTACCTGTCCGGCACCGAGCGGCAGAATTTTGTCCCGGTCGGCGCCAACAACGTGGTCACGATTGAATCGAACTGGCCGCATCCGCAGTTTGCCGGTTCCTTCCTGCCGGAGTCGCGCAGCATCGACGACAGCGGCTTCAAGGCCAGCTGGCGCATTTCGGCCATGGCCAGCAGCGCCCAGCAGCAGTTGCAGGCCATGGACGGCGCGGCGCCGGCGCAGGCGGCCGAAGCGCGGGCCAGGCTCGACAGCTTCGGCATGGGCTTCATCGAACCGGTCAACGTCTACGCCCAGGCCGACCGCGCCACCAAATACGGCTTGCTGTTCGTGGCGCTGACGTTTGCCGCCTTCTTCGTGTTCGAGATCCTCAAGGCGCTGCCGATCCACCCGATCCAGTACTTATTAGTCGGGCTGGCGCTGATCATGTTCTTTCTACTGCTGGTCAGCCTGTCCGAGCATCTCGACTTTCTGGTGTCGTACCTGATCGCCAGCGCGGCCTGCATCGCCCTGATCACCTTTTACCTGAGCGCGGTGCTGCGCAGCCGCGCCCGCGCCGCCGGCTTCGGCGCCGGGCTGGTGCTGCTGTATTCGGCCCTGTACGGCCTGCTCAGCTCGGAGAACAACGCCCTGGTGCTCGGCACGCTGCTCCTATTCACCGCCCTCGGCGCCGTCATGATCGCCACCCGCAAGGTCGACTGGTATGGCATTGGCAAGATGGATGAATCAGCAACCGTCCCCGCAGCTTGATTTTTGAGGAACCTCAAGCCTCCCGTTGCGGCGTATGCTAGATTCGTACTGATAAGGGAGGGGGGGGGGGCACATGAAAACGCAGACCATAGCACCTGACGTGCTCGCCAGGTTGGCGGATGCGGGCAGTGAGTTCAGTGTATCGGCGGCATCCGCGCCGAAGGGCTGGGTTATTTATGTCCACGATCAAGTTGGGGACCGTGCGTTGCTCGACATAGAGGGGAGGGCCGCCGCTGTCTTTGACGCCTTGTTGGCCGTCGAACTGCGCTTGCAGGAATTAGGCGTCCACTCATTCGCTGTAGACGCCGAGCGCGGCGAACTGGCCTACGACGAATGGCTGAAAGCGGAGGTGCAGCAAGCCATCGACGATCCGTCGCCGATGGTTCCCCATGAGGAGGCCATGCGCCGGATCCGGGCCGCCATCAAGACAAAATAGTGGATCCCAGCCGTCGTCAGCTACGCTGGAGCGAACTGGCGATCGGCGATCTCGCCCGTATTGCACGTCACGTTGCCGCCTATAGCCCGGCAAATGCTGACAAACTGTTGGCGCAGATTTCATCCCAGGTGCAGCTGCTGGCGGCCCACCCTCAAATGGGCCGCACCGGTGTGCGGTCAGGCACCAGAGAGTTGGTGGCGCACGCCCACTATCTGGTCATCTATCGCGTTTTGCCGGACCACATCGACGTCTTGCGGGTTAAGCATTCGGCAAGAAAACCACGCGCTTGATTAACGCGCCAGCCCGCATGGCGGCTGGTTTTGGCGCGGGCGGGCGGGCGTTGTCGTTTGGCGCGCGAAAAAGCTGACATACCTCGTACTAAGTTGTTGCGTCAACCCCCAAATCACGATACACTAGCCGGCTTCGGTATGGATTCGACTTTTTATTGGTCCGTACTAATTTTAGTAGTTCAACATATCCCCGCCCAATCGTAGGTGGGAATTGGAGAAAAAATGAGCCTTGGCCTCCTCGGTCGCAAGGTTGGTATGATGCGCATCTTCACCGATGACGGGGATTCGATCCCAGTCACCGTGGTCGACGTATCGAACAACCGTGTTGCGCAAATCAAAACCCCTGAAACTGATGGTTACACTGCAGTTCAGGTCGCATTCGGTCAACGTCGCGCCTCCCGCGTGACCAAAGCCGTTGCTGGTCACCACGCTAAAGCAGGTGTTGAAGCCGGTACTCTGTTGAAAGAGTTTATCGTTGACGCCGCCAAAGCTGCCGAACTGAAAGCTGGCGACGTTGTTGCCGTTTCCCTGTTCGAAGTCGGTCAGAAGATCGACGTTCAAGGTGTTTCGATCGGTAAAGGCTACGCCGGTACCATCAAGCGTCACAACTTCGCTTCGGGTCGTGCCACCCACGGTAACTCGCGTTCGCACAACGTCCCAGGTTCGATCGGTATGGCGCAAGATCCAGGCCGCGTGTTCCCTGGTAAACGCATGACCGGTCACATGGGTGATGTCACCACGACCGTGCAGAACCTCGAAATCGCCCGTATCGACGCCGACCGTCAGCTGCTGCTGGTCAAAGGTGCGATCCCTGGCGCCAAAAACGGCCAGGTAGTGGTTTCGCCTGCTGTCAAAGTTAAAGCAAAGAAGGGAGCTTAAACGATGGAACTCAAGCTCTTGAACGCTCAAGGTCAAGCCGCCTCTAACGTAGCAGCCGCCGATACCGTCTTCGGTCGCGACTACAACGAAGCCCTGATCCACCAGATCGTCGTTGCTTACCAAGCCAATGCTCGCAGCGGCAACCGTAAACAAAAAGACCGTGAAGAAGTCCACCACACGACCAAGAAGCCATGGCGCCAAAAAGGCACCGGCCGCGCTCGTGCTGGTATGTCGTCGTCGCCACTGTGGCGCGGCGGTGGTCGCATCTTCCCGAACTCGCCTGACGAGAACTTCACCCACAAAGTGAACAAGAAGATGTACCGCGCTGGTCTGTGCTCGATTCTGTCGCAGCTGGCCCGTGAAGACCGTCTGGTCGTGATCGAAGATCTGTCGATCGAAGCTCCAAAAACCAAGCTGCTGTCGCAAAAGCTGACCGGCCTGGGTTTTGACTCGGTTCTGATCATCACCGACACCGCCAACGAAAACCTGGAACTGGCTTCCCGCAACCTGCCGAACGTGCTGGTTGTCGAGCCACGTCACGCCGATCCGATGTCGCTGGTCTTCTACAAAAAGATCCTGGTGACCAAGGCCGCGCTGGCGAAGATTGAGGAGATGCTGGCATGAGCGCATTGAAATTTAGCGAAGAGCGCCTGCTGAAGGTGCTGGTAGCTCCAGTGATTTCCGAGAAGGCCACCATGGTCGCGGAAAAGAACGAGCAGATCGTGTTCCGTGTCACCACCGACGCGACCAAGCCAGAAATCAAGGCTGCCGTTGAACTGCTGTTCAAAGTGCAAGTGGAATCGGTGCAAACCGTGAACCGCGAAGGTAAGCAGAAGCGTTCCGGCGCCCACATCGGCCGTCGCAACCACACCAAGCGTGCTTTCGTGTGCCTGAAGCCAGGCCAGGAAATCAATTTCACCGAGGAGGCTAAATAATGGCACTCGTTAAGATGAAGCCAACCTCCCCAGGCCGTCGCGGCATGGTGAAAGTTGTGAACAAGGACCTGTTCAAAGGTCGTCCGTTCGCAGCCCTGGTTGAGAAAAAATCGAAGACTGCTGGCCGTAACAACAACGGTCACATCACCACCCGTCACATCGGCGGCGGTCACAAGCAGCACTATCGCTTGATCGACTTCAAGCGCAACAGCAAGGATGGCATCCCGGCGAAAGTGGAACGTATCGAATACGATCCAAACCGCACGGCGCACATCGCGCTGCTGTGCTACGCCGACGGCGCCCGTACCTACATCATCGCCACCAAGGGCATGGCTGTGGGCGACGCCGTGATGACCGGTTCGGAAGCGCCGATCAAGTCGGGCAACTGCCTGCCGATCCGCAACATTCCAGTCGGTACCGTCATGAACTGCGTTGAAATGCTGCCAGGTAAGGGTGCCCAGATGGCCCGTACCGCCGGCGCCGGCGTAGTCCTGATGGCGCGTGACGGTACCTATGCTCAAGTGCGTCTGCGCTCGGGTGAAGTACGTCGCGTGCACATCGAGTGCCGTGCAACCGTGGGTGAAGTCGGCAATGCCGAACACAGCCTGCGCAAGATCGGTAAAGCTGGTGCGATGCGCTGGCGCGGTGTTCGTCCTACCGTTCGCGGTGTGGTCATGAACCCGGTCGATCACCCGCACGGTGGTGGTGAAGGTAAAACGGCAGCTGGTCGTCACCCTGTTTCGCCATGGGGCCAACAGACCAAGGGCAAGAAGACTCGCAGCAACAAGCGTACTTCTTCGATGATCGTCTCGCGCCGCGGCAAGAAATAAGGATAAATCATGACTCGTTCATTGAAAAAAGGGCCGTTCTGTGACGCCCACCTGGTGAAAAAAGTCGAAGCCGCGCAAGCGACCAAAGACAAAAAGCCAATTAAAACCTGGTCCCGTCGCTCGACCATCATGCCTGACTTCATCGGCCTGACGATCGCTGTTCACAACGGCAAGCTGCACGTGCCAGTGTACGTCTCCGAGAACATGGTAGGTCACAAGCTCGGCGAATTCGCGCTGACCCGCACGTTCAAAGGCCATGCCGCTGACAAGAAGGCGAAGAAATAATGGAAACCAAAGCTATCCTCAAAGGTGTGCGCCTGTCGGACCAAAAAGGCCGCCTGGTTGCTGACCTGATCCGTGGCAAGAAAGTTGATGCAGCACTCAACATTCTGCAGTTCAGCCCGAAAAAAGGCGCGACCATCATCAAGAAAGTGCTGGAGTCGGCAATCGCCAACGCCGAGCACAATGATGGCGCCGATATCGACGAACTGTTCGTGAAAACGATCTACGTTGAAAAGGGCCCGATCCTGAAGCGCTTCACCGCGCGTGCAAAAGGTCGTGGCGATCGTATTTCGAAACAATCGTGTCACATTTATGTGACCGTAGGCAACTAAGGAGCCAAGATGGGTCAGAAAATTCATCCAACTGGTTTCCGCCTTGCGGTTACCCGTAACTGGGCTTCGCGTTGGTATGCTGGCAATGGCAACTTTGCCGCCATGCTGAACGAAGACTTGAAAGCACGTACCTACCTGAAAGCCAAGCTGAAGAACGCTTCGGTCGGCCGCATCGTCATCGAGCGTCCAGCCAAGAACGCGCGCTTCACGATCTACAGCTCGCGTCCAGGCGTGGTCATTGGTAAAAAAGGCGAGGACATCGAAGTACTGAAGGCCGCGCTGACCAAGATCATGGGTGTGCCGGTACACGTCAACATCGAAGAGATCCGCAAGCCAGAGATCGATTCGCAGCTGATCGCCGACTCGATCGCTCAACAGCTCGAAAAACGCATCATGTTCCGCCGCGCCATGAAACGCGCGATGCAGAACGCCATGCGTCTGGGCGCCCTGGGCATCAAGATCATGTCGTCGGGTCGTCTGAACGGTATCGAAATCGCTCGTAAAGAGTGGTATCGCGAAGGCCGTGTGCCACTGCACACCCTGCGCGCCGATATCGACTACGGCACCAGCGAAGCTTCGACCACCTACGGCATTATCGGTGTCAAGGTATGGGTATACAAAGGTGACCGCGCGCCTAACGGCGATGCACCAGTCATCGATACCCCGCCGGACGAGAAAAAGCCCCGTGGCCCACGTCGTGACGACGGCAAACCAGCTGGCCGTCCGCGCCCAGCGGGTCCAGGCGGCGCCCGCCGTGCTGCCGCTAAACCGGCCGAGAAAGCAGGAGAATAATCATGCTGCAACCAGCACGCAGAAAGTATCGTAAAGAGCAGAAAGGCCGTAACACCGGCATTTCGCACAGCGCCGGCACTTCGGTGTCGTTCGGTGAATTCGGTCTGAAAGCGGTAGTCCGTGGTCGTATCACGGCACGTCAGATCGAAGCCGCACGTCGCGCCATGACCCGTCACATCAAACGTGGCGGTCGTATCTGGATCCGCGTTTTCCCGGACAAGCCGATTTCGAACAAGCCAGCTGAAGTTCGTATGGGTAACGGTAAAGGTAATCCGGAGTACTACGTCGCTGAAATCCGTCCGGGCAAAGTCCTGTACGAAATGGACGGCGTCGCCGAAGAACTGGCGCGCGAAGCATTCCGCCTGGCCGCTGCCAAACTGCCACTGGCGACCACTTTCGTGGTCCGTCAAGTTGGTCAATAACAGGAGTGAAATATGAAAGCATCTGAACTCCGCGGCAAAGACCAGGCAGCTCTGCAAAAAGAGCTGAATGACCTGTTGAAGGCCCAGTTCGGCCTGCGTATGCAAACCGCTACGCAGCAGCTGAGCAACACCTCGCAGCTCAAGAAGGTACGTCGCGATATCGCACGCGTAAAAACGGTATTGAACACGAAGGAAGCAAAATGACCGAGCAAGTAAAGCTGAAGCGTACGCTGATCGGTAAAGTTGTGTCCGACAAGATGGACAAGACCGTTACCGTTCTGATCGAACGTCACGTGAAACACCCTCTGTATGGCAAGATCATCGTCCGCAGCGCCAAGTACCATGCGCACGACGAGACCAACCAGGTGAAAGCCGGTGACACGGTGGAAATCGTGGAAGGTCGCCCGATCTCCAAAACGAAGGCATGGACCGTGACTCGTGTGGTGCAAGCCGCACAAATCGTTTAATTGAAGGCGTCGCCCCCGGTCCACGGATCGGGGGCGATTTTCAATTAGTTCTTGCAAGCCCGCAAAAGGTATGCAATACTTGCGGGCTTCGTTCATGTAACGCCGCAAAGTGTCTGGCCACAGACGCTGAACCGTGCGGTCAGTGCAGTACGAAGGTCAAGCACCCAAACAGTGGGCTCTTCATGAGCGCTCTGGCGGGACCAAGACTGACCGCAGGTCCGCATTGTGTGGATTCTTCGGCTTAAGTTGGGAAAGAGAATACTATGATTCAAACTGAAAGCCGGCTCGAAGTGGCCGACAATACCGGTGCCAAGGAAGTGATGTGCATCAAGGTATTGGGCGGCTCCAAGCGCCGTTATGCTGGCATTGGCGACGTGATCAAGGTAACCATCAAGGTTGCTGCGCCACGTGGTCGTGTCAAAAAAGGTGAAATTTATAACGCCGTGGTTGTGCGCACCGCTAAAGGTGTACGCCGCCAAGACGGTTCCCTGGTGAAGTTCGACGGCAATGCCGCCGTACTGTTGAACGCCAAGCTGGAACCGATCGGTACCCGTATCTTCGGACCAGTGACGCGCGAACTGCGCACTGAAAAGTTCATGAAGATCGTGTCCCTGGCACCTGAAGTTCTGTAAGGAGTCAGCAATGGATAAGATTCGTAAAAACGACGAAGTCATCGTTCTGGCCGGTAAAGACAAGGGCAAACGCGGCGTCGTTTCGCGTCGCGTAGACGCAGAACACGTAGTGGTTGAAGGCGTCAACGTCGCTAAAAAAGCGACCAAGCCTAACCCAATGACTGGCGTTCAAGGTGGTATCGTCGACAAGACTATGCCGATTCACGTGTCCAACGTTGCATTGTTCAATGCAACGACTGGCAAGGCAGACCGCGTAGGTTTCAAAGATGTCGACGGCAAAAAAGTCCGCGTCTTTAAATCGTCCGGCGAAGTAGTGAAGGCTTAAGAAATCATGGCACGTCTCCAAGAATTCTATAAAGAAAAAGTCGTCGCTGACCTGACCGAGAAATTCGGTTACAAGTCGGTGATGGAAGTTCCGCGTCTGACCAAGATCACCCTGAACATGGGTGTTGGTGAAGCGATTGCTGACAAGAAAGTGCTCGAGCACGCTGTCGGCGACCTGACCAAGATCGCTGGCCAGAAGCCGGTGACCACCAAATCGCGTAAGGCAATTGCGGGTTTCAAAATCCGTGAAGGCTACCCGATCGGTACCATGGTCACCCTGCGCGGCGCCCGTATGTACGAGTTCCTCGACCGCTTCATCACCGTGGCCCTGCCACGCGTGCGTGACTTCCGCGGTGTGAATGGTCGCTCGTTCGATGGTCGCGGCAACTACAACATCGGTGTTAAAGAGCAGATCATCTTCCCTGAGATCGAGTACGACAAGATCGATGCGCTGCGTGGTATGAATATTTCGATCACCACCACCGCTAAGACCGACGACGAAGCGAAAGCTCTGCTCGCCGCCTTCAAATTCCCGTTCAGGAACTAAGAGATCATGGCAAAACTCGCACTGATTAACCGTGAAGCAAAACGCGTAGCCCTGGCGAATAAATTCGCCGGCAAACGCGCCGCGCTCAAGGCCATCATTGATGACCAGTCGAAATCGGAAGAAGAACGTTACGAAGCGCGCCTGAAACTGCAGACGCTGCCGCGTAACTCGGCTCCGACCCGCCAGCGTAACCGCTGCGCCATCACCGGTCGTCCACGCGGCACTTTCCGTAAATTCGGTCTGGGCCGTATCAAGCTCCGTGAATTCGCCATGCGTGGTGAGATCCCGGGTATGACTAAAGCAAGCTGGTAATAGGAGAATATGCAATGAGTATGAGCGATCCTATCGCCGATATGCTGACCCGCATTCGTAACGCCCAGGGCGTGCAAAAAACGACCGTGGCCATGCCATCGTCGAAAGTCAAAATTGCGATTGCCAACGTCCTCAAGGACGAGGGTTACATTGAAGATTTCGCCGTAGCCGAAGCTGGTGGCAAAGCGGAACTGAAAATCGGTTTGAAGTATTATGTTGGCCGTCCCGTCATTGAGCGCCTCGAGCGCGTGTCCCGTCCAGGCCTGCGCGTCTACAAGGGCAAAGACGAGATCCCTACTGTGATGAATGGCTTGGGTGTGGCGATCGTGTCGACTCCGCAAGGCGTCATGACTGACCGCAAAGCACGCGCTACCGGTGTCGGCGGCGAAGTTATTTGCTACGTCGCATAAGGAGTTACACATGTCCCGAGTAGCTAAAATGCCTATCGCTGTGCCAGCTGGCGCTGAAGTCGCCATCTCCGCAGCAGCGATCACCGTCAAGGGCCCGCTGGGCGTCTTGACCCAGGCCCTGAACGGCCAGGTAAAAGTTGAAAACAACGCTGGTACCCTGAGCTTTGAGCCGTCCGACGACAGCCGCGAAGCGAACGCCATGTCCGGTACGCTGCGCGCACTGGTCAACAACATGGTCAACGGTGTGACCAAGGGCTTCGAGAAAAAGCTGAACCTGGTGGGTGTGGGCTACAAAGCCCAGGCCGCCGGCGACAAGCTGAATCTGGCCCTGGGTTTCTCGCACCCGGTGGTCCACGCCATGCCAGAAGGCGTGACCGTGACCACCGCCACCCCGACCGAGATCGTCATCAAAGGCATCGATCGTCAAAAGGTGGGTCAGGTTGCTGCAGAAGTTCGTGCTTACCGCGCTCCGGAGCCTTACAAAGGCAAGGGCGTCCGTTATTCGGACGAAGTGGTTAAGATCAAAGAAACCAAGAAGAAGTAATTAGGGGCTGACGATGGATAAAAAAGAATCTCGTCTGCGTCGCGGACGTCAAACCCGGATCAAGATCGCACAACTGAAAGTGAACCGCCTGTCGGTCCACCGCACTAACCTGCACATTTATGCGAACCTGATCAGCCCGGAAGCCAAAGTACTGGTTTCGGCATCGACCGTTGAAGCGGAAGTACGCGCTGAACTGGCCGGCCAATCGGGCAAGGGTGGCAACGCCGCTGCCGCCGCACTGGTGGGCAAGCGCGTAGCAGAAAAAGCACTGAAAGCCGGTATCACCGAAGTCGCCTTCGACCGTTCCGGTTTCCGTTATCACGGCCGTGTGAAGGCGCTGGCAGAAGCCGCGCGTGAAGCCGGTCTGAAGTTCTAAGGAACGATCATGGCAAAAATGCAAGCAAAAATGGCAAGCGACAAGCCGGACGACGGCATGCGCGAAAAAATGATCGCGATCAACCGCGTGACCAAAGTGGTCAAGGGTGGTCGTATCATGGGTTTCGCCGCGCTGACCGTGGTTGGTGACGGCGATGGCCGCATCGGCATGGGCAAGGGCAAGTCGAAAGAGGTACCGGTTGGTGTGCAGAAGGCAATGGAAGAAGCCCGTCGCAACCTGATCAAAGTACCTTTGAAAAACGGCACGCTGCACCACACCGTCCTGGGTCGCCACGGCGCCTCGAAAGTAATGATGTCGCCTGCTAAACCAGGTACCGGCGTTATTGCAGGCGGCGCGATGCGCGCAATCTTCGAAGTCATGGGTGTTACCGACGTGGTCGCGAAATCGACCGGTTCGAGCAACCCGTACAACCTGGTTCGCGCCACGCTGGACGGCCTGGCTAAACTGAGCACTCCTTCCGACATCGCTGCTAAACGCGGCAAGTCGGTAGAAGAGATCCTGGGTTAAGGTGAACGACATGACTACGAAAACCGTCAAAGTACAACTGGTCAAGGGCCTGATTGGCACTCGTCAAGATCACCGTGCCACCGTTCGCGGTCTGGGCCTGCGTCGCGTCAACTCGGTTGCCGAGCTGCAAGACACCCCATCCGTACGCGGCATGATCAACAAAGTGTCGTATCTCGTTAAAGTAGTTGCGTAAGCCCTCGGGCTTACTCACGGAGAAATCATGGAACTGAATACCATTCAACCAGCCGATGGCGCCAAGCACTACAAGCGTCGCGTCGGCCGCGGTATCGGCTCTGGCCTGGGTAAAACCGCAGGTCGTGGCCACAAGGGTCAGAAATCGCGTTCGGGCGGCTTCCACAAAGTCGGCTTCGAAGGCGGTCAGATGCCTCTGCAACGTCGTCTGCCTAAGCGCGGTTTCAAGTCGCTCAACGCCACCTTCAAAGCTGAAGTGCGTCTGTCCGACCTGAACCACCTGGCGGTCGGCGATGTCGACATCCTGGTGCTGAAACAAGCTGGCGTACTGGGCGTGCTGGCACGCGACGTGCGCGTCATTCTGTCCGGCGAGATCACCAAAGCGGTGAACCTCAAAGGCCTGAAAGTGACCGCTGGCGCGAAAGCGGCCATCGAAGCAGCCGGCGGCTCGGTAGCCTGAGCCCCGCACACAGCTTGATCGGAGCGAAAATTGGCGACTAATCCACAATTGGCAAAAAGTGCAGCAGCTGGTTTCCCTTGGGGCCGGCTCTGGTTCCTGCTTGGCGCACTGGTGGTTTATCGTATCGGCGCTCACATCCCGGTTCCCGGGATCGATCCGGTACAATTGGCCGCGCTGTTCAAGTCGCAAGAGGGCGGCATCCTGGGCATGTTGAACATGTTCAGCGGTGGCGCGCTCGCGCGCTTCACAGTCTTTGCGCTGGGCATCACGCCGTACATCTCGGCCTCGATCATCATGCAGTTGGTGTCGATCGTGTCGCCGCAGATGGAAGCGTTGAAGAAGGAAGGCGAAGCAGGCCGACGCAAGATCACCCAGTACACCCGTTATTTCACGGTGGTGCTGGCGACGTTCCAGGCGCTCGGTATTGCAGTTGCTTTAGAGTCGCAGGCAGGTCTGGTGCTGGATCCAGGCTATGCTTTCCGTTTCGTGACGGTCGTTACGCTGTTGACCGGCACCATGTTCGTGATGTGGTTGGGCGAGCAAATTACCGAGCGTGGTCTCGGTAACGGTATCTCGATCATCATTTTCGCAGGTATCGCTGCCGGTCTGCCGGGCGCGCTGGGTGGCCTCGGCCAGTCGGTGAGCAACGGTTCGATTGGTGCGCTGTCGGCGATCATCATCATGATCCTGGTGGTGGCGGTGACGTTCCTGGTGGTATTCGTGGAACGTGGCCAACGCAAAATTCTGGTCAACTACGCGAAACGCCAGGTTGGTAACAAGATTTACGGTGGACAGACGTCCCACCTGCCATTGAAGTTGAATATGGCCGGCGTGATCCCACCGATCTTCGCTTCGTCGATTATCTTGTTCCCGGCAACGATCGTGAGCTGGTTTACGACGGGCGCCGATACGGCCAACCCGGTCGTCCGGTTCTTGAAAGATTTGGCAGCATCGATGGGGCCCGGTGAGCCCATCCACGCACTGTTGTATGCCGTTGCGATCGTGTTTTTCTGTTTCTTCTATACAGCGCTGGTCTTCAACAGCAAGGAAACAGCGGACAACTTGAAGAAGAGCGGGGCCTTTGTGCCAGGGATTCGTCCCGGTGAGCAGACTGCCCGTTACATCGACAAGATCCTGACACGCTTGACACTGGCTGGCGCTCTCTACATCACTTTGGTGTGTTTGTTGCCGGAATTCATGGTAGCCGAGTGGAAAGTACCATTCTATTTTGGCGGTACTTCTCTGTTGATTATTGTGGTTGTTACCATGGATTTCATGGCGCAAGTACAAAACTACGTTATGTCGCAGCAATATGAATCACTGCTGCGCAAAGCAAACTTCAAAGGCGGAATTCCGACGCGATAAGCGCGGTTTCAACATACCGAATGGCAAAAGACGACGTCATACAGATGCAGGGTGAGATCTTAGAAAATCTCCCTAATGCAACATTTCGAGTAAAGCTGGAAAACGGACACGTGGTGCTCGGGCATATTTCAGGTAAAATGCGGATGAACTATATCCGCATCCTGCCTGGCGATAAGGTGACGGTCGAACTGACACCTTACGACCTGTCCCGTGCCCGCATCGTGTTCCGGACCAAGTAAATTTAGATAATCGAACCTTTTAGAAGAGAGTTCAACATGAAAGTTAACGCCTCAGTCAAGCGGATCTGCCGCAACTGCAAGATCATCAAGCGCAAGGGCGTTGTTCGCGTAATCTGCGTCGAACCACGTCACAAGCAGCGTCAAGGTTAATAACCGTTATTTATCGAGGAATAACGAATGGCACGTATTGCAGGGGTTAATATCCCAAATCATCAGCACACCGTTATCGGCCTGACGGCCATCTACGGTGTAGGCCGCCCACGCGCAAAGTTCATCTGCGCGCAGACGGGTATTGCGACCACTAAAAAGGTCAAAGACCTGGACGACAGCGAACTGGAAAAGCTGCGCGATGAAGTAGCAAAATTCATCGTCGAAGGCGATCTGCGTCGCGAACTGTCCATGAACATCAAGCGTTTGATGGATCTGGGTTGCTACCGCGGCATGCGTCACCGTAAGGGCCTGCCGGTCCGCGGCCAGCGCACCCGCACCAATGCACGTACCCGCAAGGGCCCGCGCAAAGCCGCTCAATCGCTCAAGAAATAATCTAGGGAAATCACATGGCTAAGCAACAAAGCAGCGCAGCAGCAGCGCGCGTACGCAAGAAGGTCAAGAAGAACGTTGCCGAAGGTATCGCACACGTTCACGCTTCCTTCAACAATACCATCATCACCATCACCGACCGTCAGGGCAACGCTCTGTCGTGGGCGACCTCCGGTGGTGCTGGCTTCAAGGGTTCGCGTAAATCGACCCCGTTCGCAGCGCAGGTTGCTGCTGAAGCCGCTGGTAAAGTCGCGATCGAATGCGGCGTGAAGAACCTGGAAGTGCGTATCAAGGGCCCAGGCCCAGGCCGTGAATCGGCTGTGCGCGCGCTGAACAACCTGGGCATCAAGATCACCGAGATCCAGGACGTGACGCCAGTGCCACACAACGGCTGCCGCCCTCCAAAGCGTCGTCGTATCTAATAGCCTGGCCGGCGAAGTTTTCGGACTTCGCGGTTGCGCTGTTACACAATTCAGCTGGTGCAGGCAACCGGTAACGGTTATACTGCCCGGCTATTGTCGTCTGTCGCTTGCGGCGGACTTAAGCCACGTCTGGCTCACCCGCAGACCAGACTAGCGTTCAACCACGCGTGTGGTTGGAACGTCATCATTTTAAAAAGGAAGTACCGTGGCACGTTATATCGGACCTAAAGCAAAACTCTCCCGCCGTGAAGGCACGGATCTGTTCCTGAAGAGCGCACGTCGCTCGCTGGACAGCAAATGCAAACTGGACGTCAAACCAGGTCAGCACGGCGTTAAGTCGGGCGCCCGCACCTCGGACTACGGCAACCAGCTGCGCGAAAAGCAAAAAGTTAAACGCATGTACGGCGTACTGGAACGTCAGTTCCGTCGCTACTTCGCAGAAGCCGACCGTCGCAAAGGCAACACCGGCGAAACCCTGCTGAAACTGCTGGAAGCCCGTCTGGACAACGTCGCCTACCGTATGGGCTTCGGTTCGACCCGCGCTGAAGCACGTCAGCTGGTCTCGCACAAAGCCTTCACCGTGAACGGCCAAGTGGTGAACATCGCTTCGTACTCGGTCAAAGTCGGCGACGTCATCGCCGTGCGCGAAAAAGCCAAGAAACAAGTGCGTATCGTTGAAGCGCTGTCGCTGGCCGAACAAGGCGGCATGCCAGCCTGGGTGTCGGTTGATGCCAAGAAAATGGAAGGCACCTTCAAGTCCCTGCCAGAGCGCAACGAGATCGCCAACGACGTCAACGAATCGCTGATCGTCGAACTGTACTCGCGTTAATTGACGGTGTAACCGTCATCCCCGCGCAGGCGGGGACCCAATTTGTCGTAAGCCCGCCCGCTCACTAGAGCGGGCGTTTTCACTAATGCCATCAGCCTTATCGGCTTAACGCGCCGAGGGTATTGAAAAGGACATTTCATGCAAAACAGTTTGTTGAAACCACGTATTATCGATGTAGAAGCTCTGGGCGCCGGTCACGCTAAAGTCGTGATGGAGCCATTCGAGCGCGGCTACGGCCACACCCTGGGCAACGCGCTGCGTCGCGTGCTGCTGTCGTCGATGGTCGGCTACGCGCCGACCGAAGTGACGATCGCCGGCGTGGTGCACGAGTACTCGTCCCTGGACGGCGTGCAAGAAGACGTGGTCGACCTGTTGCTGAACCTGAAGGGCGTTGTGTTCAAAGTGCACAACCGTGACTCCGTCACCCTGACCCTGAAAAAGGAAGGCGAAGGCGCCGTCCTGGCTTCGGATATCGATCTGCCACACGATGTGGAATTGATCAACCCGGACCACGTGATCGCCCACCTGACCGCCGGCGGCAAACTGGACATGCAGATCAAGGTCGAAAAAGGCCGTGGCTATGTACCAGGCAACGTGCGTCGCCTGTCGGAAGACACCAACAAGACCATCGGCCGCATCATTCTGGACGCCTCGTTCTCGCCAGTGCGCCGTGTGTCGTACTTCGTGGAATCGGCGCGTGTTGAACAGCGTACCGACCTGGACAAGCTGATCATCAACATCGAAACCAACGGCGTGATTTCGCCGGAAGAAGCGATCCGCCAATCGGCCCGCGTGCTGGTCGATCAACTGAACGTGTTCGCCGCCCTGGAAGGCACCGAAGCTGCTGCTGAAGCTCCTTCGCGCGCACCGCTGGTCGATCCTATCCTGCTGCGTCCAGTCGACGACCTGGAACTGACCGTGCGTTCGGCCAACTGCCTGAAAGCAGAAAACATCTACTACATCGGCGACCTGATCCAGCGTTCGGAAAACGAACTGCTGAAGACGCCGAATCTGGGCCGCAAGTCCCTGAACGAGATCAAGGAAGTCCTGGCTTCCCGTGGTCTGACCCTGGGCATGAAGCTGGAAAACTGGCCGCCTGCTGGCCTGGAGAAGTAATTTTTGAACCGTCGCTCCCGCGCAAGCGGGAGATCCATACTGAGCATGCTCGGCATGGATCTCCGCCTGCGCGGGGATGACGGATGCAGTACCGCCCTGGCATGTTGCTGGGGCGTCAATCACTAAAAACCGGTCCGCGCTGTCGCCTTGGCGGCAGCGATCGAAGAACTCGGATATAAACATCGAAAGGAAGTACCATGCGTCACCGTCACGGCCTCCGTAAACTGAACCGTACCTCGTCCCACCGTCTGGCAATGCTGCGCAACATGACCGTTTCGCTGCTGCGTCATGAAGCCATCAAGACCACGCTGCCGAAAGCTAAAGAGCTGCGTCGCGTTGTTGAGCCGATCCTGACCCTGGGCAAGACCGACACCCTGGCAAACAAGCGTCTGGCATTCGCCCGTCTGCGTGACCGCGAAATCGTAGGCAAACTGTTCTCGGAACTGGGCCCACGTTACGCTGCACGTAACGGCGGCTACCTGCGCATCCTGAAAATGGGTTTCCGCGTTGGCGACAACGCTCCAATGGCTTACGTTGAGCTGCTGGACCGTCCAGAAGTCACCGCCATCGAAGATGCACCAACCGCTGAGTAATCAGCCGTTGTCAGCAGTACTGAAAAGCCAGGCCTAGCCTGGCTTTTTTTTTGGCATGATGGGCTTGACGTTGCCTGTCGCTTTAAAAACACGCGGCACCATCCAACCCGCACCCCGTGAGGTACTACGGCAATATCCGCCGGCCATAGATGAAGCATGGCCGCTTGGAGGAGCTTGGCCGGCCCGTGGCCAAGCCGCGTTTCCCGCTAATTCGTAAAGGCTCTTTCTTTTTCGTCCGCTTTTTCCTGCCTTTACATCCGGCGCTGTTGACTTTGGAATGAGAATCGTTATCATTCCTATTTCGTTAAAAGTATCAACACTGGGGAACTGATGGATAAGCAATTGAAGATGACGCATTTGGCCGCACTGGTCAGTCTGGCCATGCCGTTGCTGGCGCAGGCGCAAAGCGGCGACGCTGACCAGAACACGGCGGTGTTGCCGTCGGTGCAGGTCTCGGCGCAAAAGCTCGACGCCAGCTACACGGCCGCCAAGGCCAAGGGCGGCACGCCGCTCGACCTGTCGCTGCGCGACACGCCGCAGTCGGTCACCGTGGTGACGCAGCAGCGCATCGAAGACCAGGGCCTGCAGACCGTCACCGACGTCGTCAACAACGTCATCGGCGTCTCCGTCAACCAGTATGAAACCAACCGTGCCGGCTTCACCGCGCGCGGCTTCGACATCGACAACATCCAGATCGACGGCGTGCCGACCACCTGGGAGCAGTCGTGGAGCTCGGGCGAAGTGGCCAGCAGCCTGGCGCTGTACGAGCGTGTGGAAGTGGTGCGCGGCGCCACCGGCCTGATGACCGGCGCCGGCAACCCGTCGGCCGCCATTAACCTGGTGCGCAAGCGCGCCAGCGCCAAGGAATTCACCGGTAGCGCCGAGGTGGGCATCGGCCGTTGGAATGAACGTCGTGGCCAGATCGACCTGTCGACCCCGTTGAGCCAGGACGGCTCGGTGCGCGGCCGCGTGGTCGGCGAATACAGCGAGGGCGACAGCTGGGTCAAGCTGCTGACCAGCAAGAGCAAAACCATCTACGCCACCGTGGAGGCGGACCTGACGCCGAAGACCGTGCTGGCCGTGGGCTTCAGCCGCCAGGAAACCGATCCCACCAGTTCGATGTGGGGCGGCCTGCCGTTCTGGTACACCAACGGCGCGCTGACCAACTGGGACGTCTCCAAGACCTCGGCCGCCGGCTGGACGCGCTGGGAAACCTCGTACAACAACGCCTTCGTCAACCTCGACCACAGCTTCGACAATGGCTGGACGCTGCGCGCCAGCGCCGCCCATGGCGACCGCCGGGGCGATTCGCACTTGCTGTACCTGTCGGGCGTGCCTGACCAGGCTAGCGGCCTGGGCATGTCCGCGTTCGCCGGCTCCTACATCACCCAGACCAAGCAGGACAACGCCAACCTGCAACTGAGCGGCCCGTTCGAGCTGGGCGGCCGCAAGCATGAAGCGGCGTTCGGCTATCTGTACTCGAAGGCGGACTTCACCTCCAACAGCCGCGCCGGCACCGCCACCGACGTGGGCAACTTCAACACCTACAATCCGGCCACCTATCCCGAGCCGGTGTGGGGCGCACCGAGCTTCTATGAAGAAAGCGAAACCAAGCAGGAAGCCCTGTACGGCGTGGCGCGCTTCTCGCTCAGCGATCCACTCAAGCTGATCGTCGGCGCCCGCGTGTCCAACTACAAGAAAACCGGCCACGGCCAGTGGACGGCCGCGTATGAACTGAAGAACGACAAGGAAATCACGCCATATGCCGGCCTGGTCTACGACATCAACCAGACTTACTCGGCCTATGCCAGCTACACCAGCATCTTCCAGCCGCAAAACCTGAAGGACAAGGGCGGCAAGACGCTGGACCCGGTGGAAGGCAAGAGCAGCGAAGTCGGCATCAAGGGTGAATTCCTGGATGGCAAAGTGAATGCAGCGCTGGGTCTGTTCCACATCAAGCAGGACAACCTGGGCCAGTCCGGCGGCACGGTCACCAACGGCAGCGGCATTCCGCAGGACTATTACTTCGCTTCCGACGGTGCGACCAGCCGTGGCTTCGAAGCGGAAGTCTCGGGTGAACTGGCGCGCGGCTGGAATGCCAGCGCCGGCTACAGCCTGTTCCGCGCCAAGGACGCGGCAGGAACCGACATCAACAGCATCTACCCGCGCAAGCTGCTCCGCGTGTTCACCACCTACAACCTGCCGGGCGACCTCAGCAAGTTGACCGTGGGTGGCGGCGTCAACTTCGAAAGCCGCAGCTACACGGCCGATCCGAACGCTCCGGCGGCGGCGCTGGCGGCCAACGGCGGCCTGATCGAGCAGAAAGCCTTCGCCCTGGTCGATCTGATGGTGCGCTATGACATCAGCGACAAGCTGTCGGCCCAACTGAACGTCAAGAACGCCTTCGACAAGCAGCACTTCGGCATGTTTGCCGCGTATGGCGCCATCACCTACGCGGCGCCACGCAGCACCTCGCTGACGCTGAAGTACAAGTTCTAAACGGAGACAGACATGCGCGCCTTCTGGACACTGATCCACCGCTATCTCGGCCTGCTGACGGCCGGCTTCCTGTTTATCAGCGGTATTACCGGCGCCATCATTTCGTGGGATCACGAGCTGGACGACGTGCTCAACCCGCATCTGATGGAAGCCCACACGCCGGGCAAGCCGTTGCCGACCTTGGCGCTGGCCAAACAACTGGAGGCGCGCTATCCGCAGGTGAGCGTGTCGTTCATGCCGCTGCAGGTGATGCCGGGCGAATCGCTCGCCTTTGGCGTTTCCCCGCGCGTGAATCCGGCGACGCAGAAATTATATGCGCCGGGGTTTAACCAGGTATTTGTCGATCCGGTCAGTGGTGCGGAGCTGGGCAAACGGGAATGGGGCGCGGTCTGGCCGATCACCAAGGAAACCTTGGTCTCGTTCCTGTATCGCTTGCATTACACCCTGCATATTCCAGAGATGTGGGGGATCGACCGCTGGGGATTATGGCTGATGGGCGGCATTGCCATTATCTGGGTAATCGACAGTTTCGTCGGTTTTTACCTCACCTTGCCATTACGCCGACGCCGGGAAGGCGCCAGCAAGCCGTGGCTGCAGCGTTGGAAGCCGGCCTGGAAAATCCGTTGGAAAAGCGGGAGCAACAAACTGAATTTCGATTTGCATCGCGCTTTCAGTTTATGGACGTGGATATTATTGTTTATTTTGGCTTTCACTGCATTTTCGTTAAATCTGTACAACGAAGTGTTTTACCCGGTAATGAGCAAGATATCCAAGGTAACGCCTACGCCATTCGATACGCGTCCTATGGCGGCGATCCACAAGCCATATGCGCCCAAAGTGGACTATGCGGCCGTTATTCAAACAGCGGCCCAGGAAGCAACACAACGGGAATGGAAAGAACCGGTCGGCAGCGTATTTTATACCAGCGCATTTGATGTCTATGGCATCAGCTTTTACCAACCAGGCGACGACCATGGCGCGGGCGGCGTAGGTCCGGCGTATTTATATTACGACGGCGCGGGCAAATTGCTGGGCGAACGTTTGCCATGGAAAGGAACGGCGGCCGACATCTTCGTGCAGGCGCAATTCCCCCTGCATTCCGGTCGCATATTAGGGCTACCGGGACGCATCCTGATTTCCTTCATGGGCGTGGTGGTGGCGATGCTGAGCGTAACCGGCGTCATCATCTGGTGGCGCAAACGCGCCTCTCGCCGTGTAACAGCGGTGCGGCGCGCGGGGGAAATGGCGCAAGCCTAAGAAAGTACATGCCAGAATTTGGCATATACAAACCATTTTTGAGTCTATTTCAGGCGCTTGTCGCCGCCGGCTTTGAATTCGGAGCCGGCGTTCCAGGTCGGTGTGACGCCTTGGGCGATATCGAGGCCGACCTGGAATAGCAGTTGAATATCTTGTACGCCGCCGCTGAAGTCCCAGTCGTTGCGGAAACCATCCGTTGGTTGGTGGTAGTCGTGCGTGAAGTAGTTGTCGACTACTTCTTCCGCATAGTTTTCAGGTTTATCAAGATAACGGCTGCGAGCTTTGGTATATAAAACCGGCACGCCGGCACGCGCAAATTCCAATTGGTCGGCGCGGTAGAAACTGCCCAATTCGGACCGGCTGTCTTGTTCCATCAGACGACCTTGACCTTTTGCGTATTTTTCCAGCAAACCATCGATGCTTGTATGTCCCGACGTGACGTTTTCGATTTGCGCCGTTTTACCCCAGGCGTTGATACCGTCGATATTAATATTGGCGATGGTTTGCTTGAGCGGGTAGAGCGGATGAGCGGCATAATATTTCGCGCCTAGCAGGCCTTTTTCTTCCGCAGTCGTTGCGATAAACAGTATCGTGCGCTTCGGTGCCTTTGGCAGCGCTTTATAGGCTTTTGCCAGTTCCATTAACGCGGCAACGCCGGAAGCATTATCCAGCGCACCGTGATAAATCTGTTTGCTGCGCTCACCGGGCAATTGCTCGTCGATGCCCAGATGATCCCAGTGGGCGCTGTAAATCACATATTCATTTTTCAGCTTGGGATCGCTGCCTTCGATTTTCGCCACCACGTTTTTCGAATTCACGGTGCGGGCGTTATTCTCGATTTTAAAATCGGCCGTGCCTTTCAGGCTGACCGGTTTGAATTCCTTGGTCAACGCCTGCTTTTTCAGCGTGTCGAAATCATAGCCGGCGGCGGCCATCATGGCCTTGGCTTGGTCCAGCTGGATCCAGCCCGGCACCGTCGGCGCGTCCGGATCATCGCCGTTGCGCAACAGGCTGAAGTGTTCTGCCACGCCACCGCTGCGCACCACGTCCCACGGATAGGCGGCCGGCTTTGTTTCATGAATGATCATGGCCGCCGCCGCGCCCAGCTTGGCGGCGATTTCGTATTTGTAGGTCCAGCGGCCGTAGTAGGTCATGGCCTTGCCCTTGAACATGGCAGGGTCCAGCTGCTCGGGATTGCTCGGATCGACCACGGCCGGGTCGTTGATCAACATCAGGATGGTCTTGCCGCGCACGTCGACGCCTTTGTAATCGTCCCAACCGTATTCCGGCGCCTGCACGCCATAGCCGACAAACACGATGTCCGAGTTGTTGACGTTGACGCTGGTCGGCTGGCTGGTCGAATGGGCAACATAGTCATTCGGGAAACTCAACGCCACTTTCTGGCCGCCGATGGTGTAGCTGAAGCTCGGCGTCGGCCTTTGACCGCGCATCGGCACCGCTTGCACCCAGCTGCCGTCCGGGTTGCCCGGCTTCAGGCCCAGCTTCTTGAATTCCTGCTGGATGTAGGCCACGGTTTTGGTCTCGCCGGCCGTGCCTGGCGCGCGGCCTTCGAATTCGTCGGACGCCAGCGTTTGGATGTGCTCCAGCAGATCCTTGGCCGAGATGGCGTTCAGGGCCTTGGCCGGCGCTTGCGCCAGCGCGGGGAGGGCGCTCAGGGCGAGAGCGGACAACAGCAGGGGACGGAAGGAAGACATGCGGGACTCCAGTGGCGTGAAAAAGCCGAGTTTCGCATGAAACAAGCTTTTAAGGCCGTGCTCAGGCGGGAAAAGCGCGCGCGGTGTACTATGCTGTTGCTTCAACGACCACTCCCTCCGAGAGAAGATTTTTCATGTCCCGATTCGCTCCCTACACCCGATTTGCCGGCCTGATCGCGCCCCTGCTGGCGTTGATCGCGCTCTTGCTGCAGCCCGCCCGCGCCGAGGACTTCCTCGATCCGTCCGAGGCCTTCAAGTTCTCGGCGCGCATGGTCGACGGGCATACCGTGGCCGTGAATTTCCAGATCGCCGACGGCTATTATATGTACCGCGAGCGCTTCAAGTTCAGCGCCGTCGGCGCCAAGCTGGGCGTGCCGCAGATCCCGCCGGGCAAGGTGCATTACGACGAGACCTTCGCCAAGGATGTGGAGACGTATCGCAAGGGCCTGACCATCACGATACCGGTGGACGTCAACGGTCCCTTCACCTTGCAGGTAAGCGGCCAGGGCTGCTCGGAAAAAGGGCTGTGCTATGCGCCGCAGGATTACAAGGCGTCGCTGACCGGTAGCGGCTCGGTGCCGTTGCCAGCCGCCGCCACAACAGCCACGGCCGCCGCCACCGCGGTCACCGCAGCCGCGTCATCAACCGCCGCCGCGCAAGCCGTCGTCGGCGAAGGCAGGCCGGCCGCCGTCACGCCGGGCGTCAACATCTACACCGTGCCGACGCCAACCGCCACCGACACCACGCCACCGGCGCCAGCCGCAGCGCCAGTCGTCGCCGCGCCCGCCAGCGAATCCGGCCGCCTGGAAGCGGCGTTGAAAAGCGGCAAACTGCTGGTGATCCTGCCGCTGTTCGCTTTGCTGGGGCTGGGCCTGTCGTTCACGCCTTGCGTGCTGCCGATGGTGCCTATCCTGTCGTCCATCATCGTGGGTGAGGGCGCGGGCAGCAGCCGCAGTCGCGGCCTGATCCTGTCGGTCACCTATGCGCTCGGCATGGCCCTGGTCTACACCGCGCTGGGCGTGGCGGCAGGACTGGCCGGCGAAGGCTTGGCCAGCGCGTTGCAAAATCCATGGGTGCTGGGCGCCTTCGCCCTGCTGATGGCCTTGCTGTCGCTGTCAATGTTCGGCTTCTACGAACTGCAGGTGCCGGCCGCGCTGCAAAACAAACTGAGCACCGTCTCCAACCGTCAGTCCTCCGGCAAGCTGGCCGGCGTATTCGTGATGGGCGCGATTTCCGCCTTGATCGTCGGCCCTTGCGTGGCCGCGCCGCTGGCCGCCGCGCTGGTCTACATCAGCCAGTCGCGCGACATTGTCATCGGCGGCAGCGCGCTGTTCGCCATGGCGGTCGGCATGAGCGTGCCGCTGATCCTGGTGGGCATATCGGCCGGCACGCTGCTGCCGAAGGCCGGCATGTGGATGGATTCCGTGAAGCGCTTCTTTGGCGTGCTGATGCTGGCGGTGGGCTGGTGGCTGGTGTCGCCGGTGCTGCCGGGCGCCGTGCAGATGATGGGCTGGGCCGCGTTGCTGGTCGGTTATGGCATATACCTGCTGCTGAATTCCGGCCAGTGGGTGGCCAAGCCGGTCGGCGTGATCGTTGCCGTGCTGGGCGTGGCGCAACTGGTGGGCGTGGTCAGCGGCGGACGCGATCCGTTGGCGCCGCTGTCGCATCTGGCCGGCGCCAAGGCCGCGCACGAAGCGCCGCTGGCTTTCCAGCGCATCAAGACCGTGCAGCAGCTGGACGCCGTGCTGGCCCAGACCAGCGGCAAGACCGCCATGCTGGACTTCTACGCCGACTGGTGCGTGTCCTGCAAAGAAATGGAAAAGCTGACTTTCGTCGATCCGCAAGTGCGCGCCAAGCTGGCTGACAGCGTGCTGCTGCAAGTGGACGTGACCGCCAACGATGCCGACGACAAGGCCATGCTGAAACGCTTCGGCCTGTTCGGCCCGCCGGGCATCATCCTGTTCGACAAGCAGGGCAAGGAGATCCCCAACGCGCGCGTGATCGGCTATCAGGATGCGGCGAAGTTCACCGCATCCCTGGGCGCGCTCCACTAATCAGCTGCGCTCGCCGCCGTGGCCGAAGTGGCCGTGACGGCCACGCTGGCCCCACTTGCCGCCGTGACCGCGCATGCCGTGCTCATCGAACAGCGTTTGCTGCGCCGGGCTCAGTTGGCCGTAAAACGCGGTCACGGCCTGCAGGCGGGTTTCCAGCATCGCTTCGCGCTTCTTGGTCATCTCCAGCGCTAACGTCAGGCGTTGCGGAGCGGTCAGCTTCTCGCCGCGTTTGTGCTCCATGCGCTTGCCGTCGAAGGCCGGCTTGATGGCCGCCTGGTAGTTGGCCCACGCAGCTTCCTGCTGCGTGCTCAGCTTCAGCAGATCATGCAGCCGCGCCTGGCGCTTGGCGTACATGTCGGCCATGCGGGCCTGCATCTGTTCCTTGTTTGGATGGTGGTCGCGTTGCTGGCTATCCTGTGCATGCGCTGCGGCCATGCCCAGTACGGTGAAACCGATCAGTATGCTTTTGCGTAAGATGTTCATGGTCGTTCCTTCATGGTTGAGAGTTTATTCATCGCCGCGTTTCCGCGCTTGATACCATGTTGGCGTTCCAAGGTTGCTGTGACGTTGCGCCGGCCGAAGTTTTTGTATCCAGATGTTTCGCCGGCCAGCAGCCCCTACAGCCTTATACAAGACGATACAATAGCCGGATGGTCTTGCATGGATAATGGGCGCATGGAACCGACATCTACTATATTAATCGTCGACGACGATCGCGACATCCGCACCCTGCTCGCAGACTACCTCGAATCGAACGGCTATCGCGCCCTGTGCGCGGCCGACGGCGCCGGCATGTGGAAGCAGCTGGACGAGGGCAAGCCCGAGCTGGTGGTGCTCGATCTCAACCTGCCCGGCGACGACGGCCTGACCCTGTGCCGCAAGCTGCGCGCCCACTCGACCCTGCCGGTCATCATGCTGACCGCCCGCAACGAACCGCTGGACCGCATCCTCGGCCTGGAAATGGGCGCCGACGATTACCTGCCCAAGCCCTTCGAGCCGCGCGAGCTGCTGGCGCGCATCCGCAGCGTCCTGCGACGCAGCAACGCCATGCCGGTCGGCAGCGGTGCCGACAAGGCGCAGCAGATGAAATTTTCGGGCTGGACGCTGGACCTGACCGCGCGCCACCTGCTCAATCCGGACGGCATCGTCATCATGCTGTCGGGTGCGGAGTTCCGCCTGCTCAAGGTCTTCCTGGAACACCCGAACCGCGTGCTGAACCGCGACCAACTGCTGAACCTCACCCAAGGCCGCGACGCCGATCCCTTCGACCGCTCGATCGACATTCAGATCAGCCGCCTGCGCCAGAAACTCGGCGAAGATGCGCGCATGCCACAAATCATCAAGACCGTGCGCAACGGCGGCTACGTGCTGGCCGGCCAGGTGACCGTGGAGCCGCAGGCGTGAAAGTCTTCTTCGGCTCCATGACCGGGCGCGTGTTCCTGGTGCTGTTGCTGGGCATCGTCGCTTCGGCGGCGCTGACCCAGTGGCTGGCCGTCAACGAACGCACGCGCGCGCTGGAGCGCTACCGCGACTTCCACGCGCTGGAACGGGCCGAACAACTGATCACCACCGCCGACGTCATGCCGGAAAGCGCGCGTCCGACCTTCCTGGCGGTCGCCAGCCGTGGCACGGTGCGCCTGGAAATGAGCGACACGCCGCAAGCGCAGCGCCTGTCGCCGACCGAATTTTCAACCCAGCTGCAACAACGCCTGGGCGAGCGCTACAAGCTGGGTCCACTAGCAGAGCACCCGGCCGCCTGCGACCTGCCGCGCCAGACCACCAGCATGTTCGCCTCGGCCCAGTGGCGCGGCACCTGCGAAACCATGAACGTACAACTGCACGACGGCCAGATGCTCAAGCTGTCCGTGCTGCCGCCGCGCCAGCCGCCGCCGGCCGGCCAGAGCGAGCTGTTGTCGCTGCTGCCTTTCCTGCTCAGCATCGCCTTCCTGGCCTATCTGGTGGCGCGCATGACCATCCGTCCGCTCAAGCGCCTGGCACAGGCCGCCAAGGACCTGGGCAACGACATCAACCACCCGCCGGTGGTGCTCAGCGGCGCGGCCGAAATCCGCCAGGCCAGCGCCGCCTTCAACGCCATGCAGGCGCGCATCCGCCAGCACATCACCCAGCGCACCCAGATGCTGGCCGCCATCACCCACGATTTGCAAACGCCGCTCACGCGCCTGCGCCTGCGCCTGGAAAAGGTCGGCGACGCCGAGCTCAAGCAGCGCCTGGTCGACGACCTCTCGGCCATGCAGGAAATGGTCAAGGAAGGGCTGGACCTGGCGCGCAGCATGGACTCCACCGAATCGATGCAGGCGCTCGACCTTGACGCGCTGCTCGACAGCGTCTGCAGCGACGCCACCGACGTCGGCCAGCAGGTCGACCTGCGCGGCCGCGCGGCGATGGCGCTGATGGGCCGGCCGATGGCGATCCGCCGCTGCCTCGTCAACTTGATCGACAACGCCGTCAAGTACGGCCATTACGCCCATGTCACTGTCGAGCGCATGGCCGGCGCGGCGCGCATCAGCATCCGCGACGGCGGCCCCGGTATCGCGCCGGACCAGATGGCGCGCGTGTTCGAACCGTTTTACCGCATCGAAACCTCGCGCTCGCGCGCCTCGGGCGGCACCGGACTGGGGCTGACCATCGCCCGCAACATCGCCGAGCAGCACGGCGCCAACGTCACCTTGTCCAACCATCAGGATGGCGGCCTGGAAGTGACGCTGGTGGTGCCCGAGTACTACACCGGCCACTAAGCAATATGCGCAGAAAAACTGTCCGGCGGTAATACTGCTGCAGTTTTTCTCGTAGATACTATGCGACAATATTTCGCCTTATTCGGGGCGACAATGTTTCCGATACATTATTACTAGAAAAATGAAAAAATCTTCCTTAGCACTCCTGGTAGGCGCGGTTCTGGTGATCGGCGGCGGCGTTTGGTATCTGATGCCCCACGGCGAGGCGCCGGCCGCCGGCGGCAAGATGAACGGCGGCCCGCAAGGCCCGACCACGGTCAGCATCATCGCCCCGAAACGCCAGGATGTGCCGGTGGTACTGCAGGCGAATGGCACCGTCACGCCGGTCAGCACCGTCGACCTGCACCCGCAGACCACCGCCACCATCGCCAAGGTACACATCAAGGAAGGGCAGTTTGTTAAATCCGGTGAACTGATGTTCACACTGGACGACCGCAGCGAGCGCGCCAACGTGGACAAGGCCCAGGCCCAGGTCGAACGCGACCGCGCCGCACTGGCCGACTACGAGCGCCAGTACAAGCGCGCACAGGAACTGCTGGAGCAGAAGTTCATCGCCCAGAACGCCGTCGACACGCTGAAGAGCCAGGTCGACTCGGCCCGCGCGCTGCTCAACGCCGACATCGCCGCCGCCCGCTCCGCCAGCGTGGACGCCAGCTACACCGCGATCCGCGCGCCGATGACGGGCCGCGTCGGCGCCATCAACGTCTACCAGGGCAGCCTGGTACAGATGAGCACCTTGCTCACTTCGGTCACCCAACTCGATCCGATCACGGTCGCCTTCACGCTGCCGGAAACCGCGCTGGCCGGCCTGATGGCGGCCCAGCGCGAAGGCGCGGTGCCGGTGCAGGTCAAGCTGGACAACGCGACGCTGGCCGTGAACGGCAAGCTCAGCTTCATCGACAACACCGTCGATCCGGTGGCCGGCGTGATCCGCGTGAAAGCCCAGTTCGACAACAAGGACACCAGCTTGTGGCCGGGCCAGTACGTCAACACCCAGCTCATTTCGCACGTCATCAAAGATGCGACGGTGATCCCGCAAAACGCTATCATTAGCAACACCCGCGGCACCTTCGTCTATGCGGTCGACAAGGACCAATCGGCCAAGGTGGTGAATATCAAGCGCCTGCATGCGTTTGGCGAAAGCGCCGCCGTGACCGGGCTCAATGGTGATGAACAGGTCATCGTTGACGGCAAGCAGAACCTGCGGCCGGGCGGCAAGGTGCGCATCGCCACCGCCGATGGTAGCAAGCAGAAAGGCTAATCGATGAACCTTTCCGAATTGTGCATCCGCCGTCCCGTGATGGTGGTGCTGCTGTCGGCCTCGCTGATCCTGGCCGGCGTGCTGTCGTACTTCTACATCCCGGTGGCGGCGCTGCCCAGCTATAACACGCCGGTCATCAATGTCTCGGCCGACCTGCCGGGCGCTTCGCCCGACACCATGGCGTCCTCGGTGGCGCTGCCGCTGGAGAAGCAGTTCTCCACCATCGCCGGCCTGGCGCTGATCACTTCCACCAACACGCTCGGCAATTCCTCGCTGACCCTGGAGTTCGACCCCAGCGTCAACGTCAACGAAGCGGCGGTGGACGTGCAGGCGGCGCTGCTGCGCGCCCAGCGCCAGTTGCCGGTCGAGATGACCGACCTGCCGTCCTACCGCAAGGTCAACCCGGCCGATGCGCCGGTGCTGTTCATGACCATGAATTCGCCGTCGCTGACCCTGTCGGAACTGAACGACTACGCGGAAAACCTGATCGCCCCCAGCCTCTCGACCCTGCCGGGCGTAGCCCAGGTATCGGTCAACGGCCAGAAACGATTCGCGGTGCGCATCCGCGCCAAGTCGGACCTGATGAACGCGCGCAACCTCACGCTGGACGAGTTGCAGCAGGCGATCAAATCGGCCAACGCCAACACCCCGCTCGGTATTCTCGACGGCCCCAGCCAGACCCTGACCATCACCGGCAACGCCCAGCTGATGAAGGCTTCCGACTACGCCAACCTGATCATCGCCCAGCGCAACGGTGAATCGGTGCGCCTGCGCGACGTGGCCGACGTGCAGGACAGCTTCCAGTCGACCAAGGCCGCCGGCAGCTACAACGGCGAGCGCTCCATCGTGCTGCTGGTGCAGCGCCAGCCGGACGCCAACACCGTGCAGGTGGTGGACGGCGTACGCCGCCTGCTGCCGCAGTTCAAGGCCCAGCTGCCGGCCTCGATCAACATCAACCTGGTCAACGACCGCTCGGTGTCGATCCGCGAAGCGATCCACGACGTCAACCTGACCCTGCTGCTGACAGTGGGCCTGGTGGTGATGGTGATCTTCCTGTTCCTGCGCCGTGCCGCCGCCACCTTCATTCCGGCCATCACCATGCCGATCTCGCTGCTCGGCGCGCTGGCGCTGCTGTACGCCTTTGGCTACTCGCTCGACAACGTCTCGCTGCTCGGCATCACGCTGGCCGTGGGCCTGGTGGTCGATGACGCCATCGTGGTGCTGGAAAACATCGTGCGCCACATCGAGATGGGCAAGCGGCCGCTGGAGGCCTCGCTGGTGGGCGCCAAGGAAATGGGCTTCACCATCATCTCGATTTCCGTCTCGCTGGTGGCGGTGTTCATCCCGATCTTCTTCATGCCGGGCGTGATCGGCCTGATGTTCCACGAATTCGCCGTGGTGGTGGCGCTGTCGGTGCTGGTGTCGGCGGCGGTGTCGCTGATGCTGGTGCCGATGTTGGCCAGCCGCCTGCTGCCGGCCGACGCCATCGACCCTGAACACGACAAAGGCAATTTCATCGGCCGCTGGTTTGAAGCCGGTTTCGGCGCGCTGCGCAACTTCTACGCCCGCACGCTCGATACCGCGTTGCGCTTCCGCTTCATCGTGCTGCTGGCCGCGCTGGGCACCTTCGTGCTGACGGTGGTGCTGTACATCACGATTCCGAAAGGCTTCTTCCCGGAGGAAGACCTGGGCCAGATCCGCGTCAACACCGAGGCCTCGGAAGACATTTCCTCGGCCGCGCTGCTGGAGCTGCAGGAAAAGGTGGCCGCCATCATCAAGGCCGACCCCAACGTGCAGGACGTCACTTCCTTTGTCGGCGGCGGCAACACCGGCCGCATGTTCATGGTGCTCAAGCCGCGCAGCGAGCGCCAGAAAATGCCGCAGGTGCTCGACAGCCTGCGCAAGGCCACCAAGCAGGTGCCCGGCATCTCCGTCTACCTGAGCCCGGTGCAGAACTTGCAACTCGGCGGCCGCCAGTCCAAGAGCCGCTACCAGTACACGCTGCAATCGGTCAGCCCCGGCGCGCTCAATGAGTGGGCCGAGAAATACATGGACCGCATGCGCGCCGATTCGGACTTCCGCGACGTCACCAGCGATTCGCAGAACAAGGGCCTGCAAGCCTCGCTGAAGATCGACCGCGACAAGGCCAACAGCCTCGGCGTGGCGATCAGCGACATCCGCACCGCGCTCTACCTGGCCTTCGGCGAGCGCCAGGTATCGACCATCTACTCGCCGGCCGCCAGCTATTACGTGATTCTGGAAGCGGCCGACGCCGACCGCCAATTCGACAGCGCGCTGACCAAGATTTCGGTGCGCAACAAGACCGGCCAACTGGTCCAGCTGTCCAGCTTTGCCAGCGTGGAGCGCACCATCGGCCCGACCGCCGTCAACCACCAGGGCCAGCTGCAGGCGATCACGCTGTCGTTCAACCTGGCGCCGGACGTGCCGCTGGGCACCGCCACCAACAAGATCGACGCCTGGGCCGCCGACATGCACCTGCCGCCGTCCATCATCACCAACTACGGCGGCGACGCGGCGGTGTTCCAGAGTTCGCAGGGCAGCCAGTTGATCCTGATCCTGGCCGCGCTGGGCGTGATCTACGTGTTGCTGGGCGTGTTGTACGAGAGCTACATCCACCCGTTGACCATCCTGGCCGGCCTGCCGTCGGCGGCGGTGGGCGCGCTGATCACGCTGCGCCTGTTCAACCTGGACCTGACCATGATCGCCATCATCGGCATCCTGATGCTGATCGGTATCGTCAAGAAGAACGCCATCATGATGATTGACTTCGCGCTGCACGCGCAGCGCAACCAGGGCATGACGCCGGAGCAGGCGATCCGCGAGGCCTGCATCCTGCGCTTCCGCCCGATCATGATGACCACCATGGCGGCGCTGATGGGCGCCCTGCCGATCGCCCTCGGCCTCGGCGCCGGCGCGGAGCTGCGCCAGCCGCTGGGCCTGGCGGTGGTGGGCGGCCTGATCTTCTCGCAAGTGATCACGCTGTACATCACGCCCGTGATTTACTTGTTCCTCGACAAGTACAGCGGCACCGGCCCGATGCTGGACGCCGAAATCGACGCCGACAAGGCGATCCCCGCCGTCCCTCACCATCGCGAGCCGGTGCCGCTGAAGGCCGTGAACAAGCATTGAGCCGTCACAAGTTGATCTGAAGTGACCTCTTTATCATGAGTAAGTTGTTCATGATAAAGAGGCGATCAGATGAAACGCACCAGTATCACCATCATCGGCATGGGCCCGCGCGGGCTCAGCGTTTTTGAACGCCTGGCCGCCGTGGCCGCGGCCCGCCAGCTCCTGCTCGACATCACCCTCATCGATCCCGGCGACTGTGGCGCCGGCGTGCACGCGGCGCGCCAGCCGCAGCATTTGCTGATCAACACCCTGGCCAGCCAGGTCACCCTGTTTCCGGCCCCCAGCGCCGTGCGCCACGCCCCGGTGTGTGCCACGCCCTCGCTGACGGCCTGGGCGCGGCAGATGGGCTACCGGCGCGTAGGCGAGCGCTACTACCGCCTGGGCGGCCAGGGCGGCTACCACCTCACCGACGGCGATTACCTGCCGCGCAGCCTGCTGGGCGAATACCTGGCCTGGGTGTTCCAGCAGGTCGCGGCGGCGCTGCCGGCCGGCGTCTCGCTCACCCACCACCGCCTGCGCGCGGTGGACCTGCGGCGCCAGCCGGACGGCGGCTTCGTGGTCGAGCTGGAGACCGGCTACATCGTCTGCAGCGACTTCGTGTTCCTGACCACCGGCCACGGCGCCAACCTGCCCAGCGACCTGGATGCCTGGCTGGCCAAGTTTGCCCAGGACCACGCGCGCTACAACAGCAAGCTGGCCTTCGTGCGCCGGGTCTATCCGGTGGAGCAGCTGTCGCGCATCGGCGCCGGCGCCCGGGTGGCGATCCAGGGCCTGGGCCTGAGCGCGCACGACGTCATCGCCGACCTGACGGTGGGGCGGGGCGGCGCATTCATTTCGGACGGTGACGGGCTGCGCTACCAGCCCTCGGGCCGCGAACCGCAGTTGACGGTGTGTTCGCGCAACTGTCTGCCGTATGCGGCGCGCGGCGTCAACCAGAAGGGGGTGGACGGCCGCCACCAGCCGCGCTGGTTCACGCCGGAGGCGGTGGCGGCGCTGCGGCGCCAGGCGCTGATGACGCGCGGCAGCCCGCAGCTCGATTTCGACCGCGAGCTGCTGCCCCTGCTCAAACGCGAGATGGCCGAGGTCTATCACGCCACACCGGGCGCCGTCGCCATCGACGCGGACGCGCTGTTCGCCACCTTGCTGTTTCCCTTGCAGGACCGGCGATTCGCCTCGCTGGCCGAATTCAGCGCCTACTTCCGCGACTGGCTGCGCGACGATCTGGCGCAGGCGCGGCTAGGCAATCTTGCCAGTCCGGCCAAGGCCGCCACCGATGTGCTGCGCGACGTGCGCGCCACCTTGCAGGCGGCCATCGAGCACGGCGGGTTGACGCCGGGCTCGCACCGAAAATTCCTCAACGTCTACCACCCGGCCATCAACCGCGCCGCCTTCGGGCCGCCGCTGCGGCGCAACCAGGAGTTGCTGGCCTTGCTGGACGCCGGCGTGGTGGCGATCCGCTCCGGCCCCGGCAGCCGCATTGAAATCGATGAAAACGACTCGACCTATGTGCTGAGCAGCAAATTTGCCGGCGGCGTGGAAAACCAGCCGGTCGACGTGATCGTTATTGCAAGATTGGACGGATTCTTCCCCGAAACCGACACATCATTACTGATCCGTAATACGTTAAAACGCGGTCTGTTTCGGCCGTATTACAACGGCGTATTCCATCCCGGCGGCATCGACATCAACCGCGATGGCCAGCCGCTCGACCGCCAGGGGGAGGCGCTATCGAATCTGTGGGCGCTGGGCTACCCGGTCGAGGGCGCGCATTACTACACCTACGCGCTGCCCAGGCCGCTGATGCGGTCGCGGCAGGTGCTTGATGCGGACCGTTGCGTGGCCATGATGGTGGCCCAGATGGCGCATCATCCGCGTCGCGCCGGGCGCCGCCGCAAGGGGGCGGATACATACGGTAACACCCATCAAGACGGGGAACTTGTAAAGTGAATACCCTGGTGCTGGTATCATGCGGTGGCATCGGTTCCCAAAATAGCGGGACTCTGGCACTATTGCCCCATTTTGACGAATTCAGCGCTTCCCAAGGTCTGCATCTTGCATCACGACTCCCACATTCTTACAGCAAATTCCGCATACTGCGAAACCTGCGGCCAGCGCCTGCCGTCGGCGCAGGATGGCTACGCCGTTTGGGAACGCAAGTCGAAAAACAAGCACATCGGTATCGGCATCTCGATCGGCCTGCACTTGCTGGGCGTGCTGTACTACCTGCTGGTGCCGTCGCCGGCGCCGACCAAGTCGGCGCCGCCCAAGGGCGGCCAGATGGTCTACATCGCGCCTTTGCCTGAGAAGAAAGTCCCCAACAAGCCGGTCACCAAGCCTCAACCGGCCTCGGCCGCCAAACCGCCGCCGCGCAAGCAGGTGGTGTCGAAGGACACGCCGCAGGCCGTGCGGCCCAAGCTGGAAACCTATGTGCCGCCGGTGCAGGCCACGATGACGCCGCCGCCCGAGCAGGATATGTCGGAAATGATTGCCAAGCGCCGCGCCGCGCGCGAATCGCAGAACCCGCAACCGGCGCCGCCGGCCCCGGTGGAGAGCGACGCCGAGCGCGCCAACCGCATCGCCAAGGCCAACATCGCGCGCTCCAACGGCGCCGGCCAGAGCAGCGGCGCCGACAAGGACGATACCGGCGGGGTATTCCAGGTCAACAAGAGCTTCCGTAGCGCCGAGGTGAAATTCCGTGGCTGGAACACCAACTTCAAGCGCAACTGGCTGCAGCAGATACATGTGGAGCAGGGCGCCGAGCAGGACATCGAAACGGCGGTGGCCAAGGAAATGATCAAGATCATCCGCAAGGAAAAGCAGGGCGATTTCCAATGGGAATCGCGCCGCCTGGGCCGGGTCGTGACGCTGAGCGCGCGTCCGGAAGACGAAAAAGAATTGATGGCCTTCCTGCTCAAGGAAATGTTCCCCGAATACACCCGGGGCGGGTCGCGCTAAACCTGGTCGTCGCTCCGGCGCAAGCGGGAGCCCATACTCAGCATGGATTCCCACTTGCGCGGGAATGACGTTCAGGTCTTCGCTTTGAGCCAGCGCGCCGCGTCGAGCGCGAAGTAGGTCAGCACGCCGTCGGCGCCGGCGCGCTTGAAGGCCAGCAGCGATTCCATCATCACCTTGTCATGGTCGAGCCAGCCGTTTTGCGCGGCCGCCTTGATCATCGCGTATTCACCGCTGACCTGGTAGGCGAAGGTCGGCACCTTGAACTCATCCTTCACGCGGCGCACGATGTCGAGGTAGGGCATGCCCGGCTTGACCATCACCATGTCCGCGCCTTCGGCCAGGTCCAGGCCGACTTCACGCAGGGCTTCGTCGCCGTTGGCCGGGTCCATCTGGTACTGGTTCTTGTCGCCCTTGCCCAGGTTGGCGGCCGAGCCGACCGCGTCGCGGAACGGCCCGTAGAACGCCGACGCGTATTTGGCCGAGTAGGCCATGATGCGCGTATGGATGTGGCCGGCCGCTTCCAGCGCCGCGCGGATCGCACCGATACGGCCGTCCATCATGTCCGACGGCGCCACCACGTCCACGCCCGCTTGCGCATGGCACAGGGCCTGGCGGATCAGCATGTCGGTGGTGATGTCGTTGATGACGTAGCCATGGTCGTCGATCAGGCCGTCCTGGCCGTGGCTGGTGTACGGATCGAGCGCGATGTCGGTCAGCACGCCCAGCTCGGGGAAGGCTTGTTTCAAGGTGCGCACCGCGCGCGGCACCAGGCCTTCCGGATTGGTCGCCTCGATGCCGTCCGGGGTTTTCTTCGCCACATCGATCACCGGGAACAGCGCCAGCACCGGGATGCCCAGCGCCACGCATTCTTCCGCCACCTTCAGCAGCAGATCCACCGAGACCCGCTCCACGCCCGGCATCGACGCCACCGCTTCACGCTGGTGCGTGCCCTCCAGGATGAAGACCGGGTAGATCAGGTCGGCCGGGGTGACGATGTTTTCGCGCATCAGCGCGCGCGAAAACGGATCGCGGCGCATGCGGCGCATGCGGATCGCCGGGAATTGCGCGGCGTGCGTGGCGTGCTTACTCATTCGTTTCACTTCCTACGTCGGCGGCCGGAGTGTTGTCAGCCTCGTCAGCCTCGTCTTCGATCAGGCCGGCCAGTTCCAGGATTTTGTCGTTGGCTTCATCGATGCCCACGCGCTTCATGGCGGAGAACAATTGCACCGTGAACGGGAAGCCTACACCGTCTTCATCGACGTAGCTTTCCAGCTTGGCTTTCGCCTGGCGCAGCACGTTGATCGATTCGTTGCGGTTCAGCTTGTCGGTTTTGGTCAGGATGCAATGGATCGGCTTGCCGGTCGGGGCGAACCATTCCAGCATCTGCACGTCGAGGTCGGTGAACGGGCGGCGCGAGTCCATGATCAGGATCAGCGCGGCCAGCTGGTCGCGGCGCTGGACATAGTCGCCCAGCAGGCGCTGCCAGTGCAGCTTGGCCGAGCCCGACACTTCGGCATAGCCGTAGCCGGGCAAGTCCACCAGCATGCACTGGATTTCGTCGACGATGGTCGGGTCCTTGCGGTGCTGCGCCACGTGCGCGCCACCGATGGAGAAGAAGTTGATGTGCTGGGTACGGCCAGGTGTCTTGGAGGCGAACGCCAAGCCTTTCTGATTACATAAAATATTGATGGCGGTCGATTTACCGGCATTGGAGCGACCTGCAAACGCGATCTCCGGCACCTGGGTGTCGGGGAGTTCGCGTAATTGGTTTACGGTCGTGAAAAAACGGGCTTGCCAGAGTTTGGACATGGAGATTGGGGAAAAAGCAACAGTTTAAAGCGGGAATTTTTTTAAGCTATTGTACAATGAGTGGTTACCGAGTGCTTCTATGCACGGTTTGGTGCTTGCCGCGGGACACTTTGGTGCATAACTTTTTAGACTCCTTCTAGGGTGCTTTAATGAATAGTGTGTTTTCACCGTTAGTAAAATCCCTGTTTGTCGCATTGTTGGCCGTGTCGGCCACCGCTTCCGCTGAAGACAAGAAGCCGGCCCAGCCAGCCGCTGCGAAGATCGATCCCGCCAAAGGCGCCTCGCTGTACACCGATGGCGACAACGCCCGCGGTCTGCCGGCCTGCGTGTCCTGTCACGGTGCCGGTGGCAACTCCACCATCGCCGTCAATCCAAGGCTGGCGGGCCAGCACGAAGGCTATCTGTACAAGCAACTGGTGAACTTCACCACCGCCGACCGCCAGCAGCCGGTAATGACCACCTACGCCAAGATGCTGACCGACGAGGAAAAGCACAATGTGGCGGCCTGGCTGGTGACGCAGGCGCCCAAGCCGGGCGCAGCCAAGAACAAGGAGTCGATCGAACTGGGCAAGAAGATCTATCGCGGCGGCATCGCTGAAAAGAACGTACCGGCCTGCGCCAGCTGTCACGGCGCCACCGGCGGCGGCATGCCGGTGCAATATCCACGTCTGTCGGGCCAGCACCAGGACTACACGGTCGCCCAGCTCGGCCTGTTCAAGGGCGGCACCCGCAAGAGCGCGGAGATGGCCACCATCGCCAAGCGCATGTCCGACGAGGAAATGAAGGCCGTTGCCGATTACGTGGCGGGCCTGAAATAAATTCAGTGCCAGTGAGCGATTGAAAGAAGAGGGCGGCTGCAGGTGCGGGCTGCCCTTTTTGTTGGTATGCTGCCGCTGCCACTATATTTTTGAGAATCCGAGTCCGCATGAGTAGCCCCAGCACCACCGGCATCCAGCTGAACACGCGTCGTCCCCTCGTCGGTGAAGTCGTTGAACTGATTTCCTCCATGCGCTTTGCCATCGCCCTGCTGGCGATGATCGCCATCGCCGCCGTGATCGGCACCGTGATGAAGCAGGGCGAGGCCAGCACCAACTACATCAACCAGTTCGGCCCGTTCTGGTACGAGGTGTTCCGCAAGATCGGTCTGTACGGCGTCTACTCGGCCTGGTGGTTCCTGCTGCTGATGGGCGCGCTGGTGACCTCGACCACGCTGTGCATCGTGCGCAACGCGCCCAAGATGATGAAGGACATGCGCAGCTGGCGCGAGAACGTGCGCGAGCAGTCGCTGCTGAACTTCCACCACAAGATGCAATGGCGTTCGCCGCTGGCGCGCGCCGCGCTGGCGCAGCAGAGTGCGGCGCGCCTGAAGGACGCCGGCTACCAGGTCAAGCTGGTGGAGAAGGAGCACGGCACGCTGGTGGCCGCCAAGCAGGGCGCGGCCAACAAGTTCGGCTACATCTTCGCCCACTCGGCGATTGTCATCATCTGCCTGGGCGGCCTGCTTGATTCGGATATCCCGATCCGTCTGCAGGAATGGTTTCTGGGCAAGACGCCGTTCAGCGGCAGCGGCCTGATCGCGCAGATCCCGGCGCAGCATCGCCTCAGCACCAGCAATCCCACCTTCCGTGGGAATACCATGATTCCTGAAGGGCAGAACAGCAACACCGCCATCCTGAGCCGTCCCGACGGCGTGTTGATCCAGGAACTGCCGTTCACCATCCACCTGAAAAAATTCACCATCGACTTCTACAGCACCGGCATGCCCAAGCTGTTCGCCAGCGATGTCGAGGTGCGCGACAGCCAGACCGGCGCAACGGTCAAGGCCACCATCGAGGTCAACAAGCCGCTGATCTTCAAGGGCGTGGCGATCTACCAGTCCAGCTTTGAAGACGGCGGCAGCAAGCTCAGGATGACCGGCTTCCCGATGGCCGGCAGCGACAGCCAGCGCTTCGAGCTGGCCGGCGAAGTCGGCGCCACCACGCCGCTGAATGAGGCCTACACCGTCGAGTGGTCGGGCTTCCGCCCCTTCAACGTGGAAAACGTCGGCCCCACCGACGATCCGCGCGCGGTCAAGAAGGGCAAGAGCCTGCAGGAAGAACTGGGCCAGCACATGGGCTCGGCCGGCAAGAACGCCAACAACAAAGACCTGAAGAACGTCGGCCCGAGCGTCAGCTACAAGTTGCGCGACAAGACCGGCCAGGCGCGCGAATACCAGAACTACATGCAGCCGGTGACGGTGGACGGCGCCACCGTGTTCCTGGCCGGCATGCGCGCCAACCCGTCGGACAATTTCAGCTACCTGCGCATTCCGGCCGACGACGCCCACGGCGTGACCGAATGGATGCGCCTGCGCGCCGCGCTGCAAGACCCGGCCCTGCGCACGGCCGCCGCCCAGCGCTACGCCGAGCGCGCCACGCCGCAATCGGCCAAGGGCGACGCCTTGCGCACCCAGTTGCAGGCCTCGGCCGAGAAGAGCTTGTCGATCTTCGCCGGCAGCGAGAAATCGGCCGGCTTCGTGGCCATTTCGCAATTTCTGGAGAAGATCCCGGCGGCCGAGCAGGAAAAGGCCGCCGACGTGGTCATGAAGATCCTCAACGGCAGCCTGTGGGACCTGTGGCAGGCGGCCCGCGCCAAGGATGGCCTGGCCCCGGTGAGCGAGGACGAAAGCCATGCGCGCTTCCTGCAACTGGCCACCAACGCCTTGTCGGACGCATTCTTCTACGGCGCCCCGGTCTATCTGCAACTGGAAGACTACACCCACGTGCAGGCCTCGGTGTTCCAGGTGACCCGCTCGCCGGGCAAGAACGTGGTCTACCTCGGCTGCCTGTTCCTGGTGCTGGGCGTGTTCGCCATGTTCTACATCCGCGAACGCCGCCTGTGGATCTGGATCAAGGACGAGGCCGAGGCCGGAGGCGCCAGCGCGGCCCTGATGGCCATGAGCACCCAGCGCAAAACCTTGGACTTCGAGCGTGAATTCGCCACACTGAAAGAAAAGCTGCCACAATCGGCTTAAGCAGGAGAAACTATGGAACTGACCCAATCCCAGCAAACCTATCAGCAGGCGCCCGGCTACTTCAAGCGCCTGACCGTCACCGACTGGCTGTTCGCGCTGGCCCTCCTGGCCGGCTCGGTCTACGGCCTGCACCGCTACGGCCACTTCATGGACGTCTACGAGCAGGCCATCCTGCTGCTGGCCGCGCCGACCTTTGCCGCGCTGGGCTGGCACTGGAAGCCGGTGCGCTGGCTGATGCCGCTGATCGCCTTGCTGTCGCTGTGGGCCATCTTCATGTACGCCGGCCAACTCGACAACGGCAGCAAGAAATTCTGGCTGCGCATGATGCTGTCGAGTCAATCGGCGGTGCTGTGGATGAGCGTGATGTTCGTGATTTCCACCGTGTTCTACTGGATCGGCTTTGCCGGCCGCTCGGTTGCGGCATCGAGCATCGCTTCCAAGCTGGCCTGGGCCGGAGTGGTGCTGGGCTGGACCGCGATGATGGTGCGCTGGTTCGAGTCCTACCTGATCGGCGCCGACGTCGGCCACATCCCGGTATCGAACCTGTACGAAGTGTTCATCCTGTTCTCGCTGATCACCGCCATGTTCTACCTGTACTTCGAGCAGCGCTACGCCACCCGCCAGATGGGCCCGTTCGTAATGCTGATCATCTCGGCGGCCATCGGTTTCCTGATGTGGTACACCACCTCGCGCAACGCGGCCGACATCCAGCCGCTGCTGCCGGCGCTGCAAAGCTGGTGGATGAAAATCCACGTGCCGGCCAACTTTATCGGCTACGGCAACTTCGCGCTGGCGGCCATGGTGGCCTCGGCCTACCTGCTGAAAACCTCGGGCTACCTGAAGGACCGCCTGCCGTCGGAAGAAGTGCTGGACGACGTGATGTACAAAGCCATCTCGGCCGGCTTCGCCTTCTTTACCATCGCCACCATCCTGGGCGCGCTGTGGGCGGCCGAAGCGTGGGGCGGCTACTGGTCGTGGGATCCGAAGGAAACCTGGGCGCTGATCGTCTGGCTCAACTATGCGGCCTGGCTGCACATGCGCCTGATGAACGGCCTGCGCGGCCGTCCGGCGGCCTGGTGGGCGCTGGTGGGCCTGCTGGTGACCACGTTTGCCTTCCTGGGCGTGAACATGTTCCTGTCCGGTTTGCATTCCTACGGTAAGTTGTAACATAAGTTGTAAACGGAAGTTTAATATTCGTGCCCGGAGATTGGTGTAAGGTTCAGCCTTAGACCAATCTTCTGGAGCCGACATGCTGATCAAGCGCAGTGCCAATGGCATCGACCTGCCATATTCCTCGGAAATCACGCCACGCGAGGTGTACGAGTCGCGCCGCAGCTTCATGAAGCAGATCGCCCTGGGCGCGGTCGGCAGCGCGGCGCTGCTGGAGATGGCCAACCGCGTAGCCTTTGCGCAAACCGGCGCCAAGCTGCCTGCCAAACTCAACCCGGCCTACTCGGCGCTCGACAAGCAGACGCCGTTCAAAGACGCCTCCACCTACAACAACTACTACGAATTCGGCACCGACAAGAGCGAGCCGGCCATGAACGCCGGCACGCTGAAAACGCGGCCGTGGACGGTCACCATCGAAGGCGAAGTCAAGAAACCGATGACGCTTGACATCGATGCGCTGCTCAAGCTGGCGCCGCTGGAAGAGCGCGTCTACCGCCTGCGCTGCGTGGAGGGCTGGTCGATGGTGATTCCGTGGATCGGCTATTCGTTCTCCGAGATCATCAAGAAGGTCGAGCCGACCGGTAACGCCAAGTATGTGGAATTCATCACCCTGGCCGACAAGAAGCAGATGCCGGGCGTCGGCAGCCGCGTGCTGCAATGGCCGTACACCGAGGGCCTGCGCATCGACGAAGCCAACCATCCGCTGGCGCTGCTGACCTTCGGCATGTACGGCGACGTGCTGCCGAACCAGAACGGCGCGCCGGTACGCATGGTGCTGCCGTGGAAATATGGCTTCAAGTCGGCCAAGTCGATCGTGAAAATCCGTTTCGTGAAAGACCAGCCGCGCACCTCGTGGAACCTGTCGGCGCCGAGTGAGTACGGCTTCTATTCGAACGTGAATCCGGATGTAGACCACCCGCGCTGGTCGCAGGCCTCCGAACGCCGCATCGGCGAAGACGGCTTCCTGGCGCGCAAGCGCAAGACCTTGATGTTCAACGGCTACAACGACGTCGCCTCGCTGTACGCCGGCATGGACCTGAAGAAGTTCTACTGATGCTGAGCGCCCAACAGCTTAGCTGGCTGAAGCGTGCCGTCTTCGCGCTGGCGCTCGTGCCCTTGCTACGCATGGTGTACCTGACGGTGACCGACCAGTTGGTCGATCCGCTGGAGTTCATCACGCGCGGCACCGGCGACTGGACCTTGTACTTCCTGTGCATCACGCTGGCGGTGACGCCGCTGCGCAAGCTGAGCGGCTGGAACTGGCTGATCAAGCTGCGCCGCATGCTGGGCCTGTACACCTTCTTCTACGGCCTGCTGCACTTCACCACCTTCCTCTGGTTCGATCACTTCTTCGATCTGCAGGCGATGTGGAAGGATGTCCTGAAGCGGCCCTTCATCACGGTAGGCTTCATCGCCTTCGTGCTGCTGATCCCGCTGGCGCTGACCAGCACCAACGGCATGATCAAGCGCCTGGGCGGCAAGCGCTGGCAATGGCTGCACCGCCTGATTTACGTGATCGCCCCGTTGGCCATACTGCACTTCTGGTGGATGAAAGCGGGCAAGCACAACTTCACCCAACCGCTCATCTTCGGCACCATCGTCGGTGTGTTGCTGCTGATGCGGATCTGGTGGGCGTTGCGCAAGCCAGCTGCACAATAAAAAAGCTTCATCACGGTAAGGAGCGTTGCCAAGCCCGGAAGAACAAAGCCGCCAGCGGGGAGCGGGCGGCTTTTTTGCGGGCTTACTTGATCACTGACTCCAGCGCGTACAAGTCGGCTGGATTTTCGCGCTGGCGCACCAGGTGCGACACGGCGCCGTCGACGATCACCTCGGCTGCGCGGCCACGGGTGTTGTAGTTGGAGGCCATGGTCATGCCGTAGGCGCCGGCCGTGTGCATCACCAGCAGGTCGCCGGCTGCCACCGCCAGCGTGCGGTCGCGCGCCAGCCAGTCGCCCGATTCGCAGATCGGGCCGACCACGTCGTATGCCGCGCCGGCTTTGCCTTGCACCACCGGCTGCATGTCCATCCAGGCCTGGTACAGCGCCGGACGCGCCATGTCGTTCATCGCGGCGTCGACGATGCAGAAGTTCTTTTCTTCGCCGTGCTTGAGGAACTCCACCTTGGTCAGCAGTACGCCGGTGTCGCCGACGATCGAACGGCCCGGTTCGAAGATGACCTTGATCGGCTTGCCGTCATGACGTTCCGCGCGCCAGGCGTCGATGCGCGCGAACACGCGGGCCAGGTAGGTGCCGACCGGCACCGGCTCGGACTCGCCAGCCTCGCGGTAGTCGATGCCGATGCCGCCGCCCATGTCCAGGTGGTGCAGCGCGATGCCCTCCGCGCCCAGCGCGTCGATCAGCTCGATCAGGCGGTCCAGCGCTTCCAGCAGCGGCGCGTCGTCCAGCAGTTGCGAGCCGATGTGGCAGTCGATGCCGGCCACGTCCAGGTGCGGCAGGCTGGCGGCGGTGCGGTAGGTGGCCAGCGCGTCGTCGAAGGCCACGCCGAACTTGCTGGCCTTGAGACCGGTGGCGATGTACGGGTGGGTCTTGGGATCGACGTTCGGGTTCACGCGCAACGAGATGCGCGCTTTCTTGCCCATGGCGCCGGCCACGTCGTTCAGGCGGTGCAGCTCGGGGATCGATTCGACGTTGAAGCACAGGATGTCGTGCGATAGCCCCAGCCGCATTTCTTCCACGCTCTTGCCCACGCCCGAGAAGATCACCTTGCGCGGGTCGCCGCCGGCCGCCAGCACGCGCAGCAGCTCGCCGCCGGAGACGATGTCGAAGCCCGCGCCCTGGCGTGCCAGCAAGTCGAGGATGGCCAGGTTGGAGTTGGCCTTCATGGCGTAGCACACCAGCGCGTCGCGACCCTGGCAGGCGTTGGCGTAGGAAGCGAAGTTGTTCAGCAGCGCGGCCTTGGAATACACATAGGTCGGCGTGCCGAATTGTTCGGCGATGGCGCTCAGCGCGACGCCTTCAGCGTGCAGCACGCCGTCTTGATACGAAAATTGCGACATAAGGATGAATTATTGTTGAGGAGCAGCGGTTTCGGAGGTGGGGACAGGGGCATTCCCGCTCTTGGCAGGCTTGGCCGCTGGAGGCTTGGGCAGGTACAGCGGGCCGGGTTGGCCGCAGCCGCTCAGCAATACGCTCAGGATAATCAAACGGAGAGAGGACTTCACGATAAAATCATGGTTTATTTGAGATTAGATACTGGAGTGTAGCATGGGCGAATCAGAATTCCTGGCGCAGGCGGAAGCCACCCTCAACGCCATCGAGGCCGAACTGGACCGGTTGAACGACGAAGACGTGGTCGACGTCGAGTGCAGCCGCAGCGGCAATGTGCTGGAAGTCGAGTTTCTCGACAACGGCAGCAAGATCATCATCAACAGCCAGGCCGCCATGAAGGAGTTGTGGGTGGCCTCGCGTTCGGGCGGCTACCACTACAAGCAGATCGACGGCCAGTGGATCAACGGCCGTGACAACACCGAGCTGTACGCCTCCCTGTCCGAGATGGTCTCGGCCCAGGGCGGCGCCAAGGTCAAGCTCGGCTGACGTCATGCCCGCGTAGGCGGGAATCCATGCTGCGCGTGTGCCGCCAGCGTTGCATAGGTTCCCGCCTGCGCGGCAACGACAACACTAGAACAGCTCGTTCTTCACGGCGTCCTTGGCCTTTTCCTCGGCCGGGGTGCCGTGACCCGGCGCGTCGAGGTTGTTGATCCCGGCGCCCGGCGGATTTTCCGCGTAGTAGTATTCATCCCCCACCAGCATCACGCCGTCCGGCACCGCCCGTTCCTCGATCGGGATGTTCTTCAACGCCTTCTGCATGTAGCCGATCCAGATCGGCAACGCCAGGCCGCCGCCGGTTTCGCGGTTGCCCAGGTTTTTCGGCTGGTCGTAGCCGATCCAGGCGATGCCCACCAGCTTGGCCTGGTAGCCGGCGAACCAGGCGTCGATCGAATCGTTGGTGGTGCCGGTCTTGCCGGCGATGTCGCGCCGGCCCAGCACATTGGCCTTGGCCGCGGTGCCGAAGCGCACCACATCCTTCATCATGCTGTCCATCAGGAAGGCGTTGCGCTCGTCGATCACGCGGTTCTTCTCGTCGCCCGCCACGTCCGGGTGCGCCTGCGACAGGATCTTGCCGTCGGCGTCGGTCACCTTGGAGATCAGGTAGGGCGTGACCTTGTAGCCGCCGTTGGCGAATACTGCGTAGGCGCCGGCCATCTGCAACGGCGTCACGTTGCCGGCGCCCAGCGCCAGGGTCAGGTAGGGCGGGTTCTTGTCGGCGTCGAAGCCGAAGCGGGTCGCGTATTCCTGGCCGTACTTGGCGCCGATGCGGTGCAGGATGCGGATCGAGATCATGTTCTTGGACTTGGTCAGGCCCTTGCGCATGGTCATCGGGCCTTCGTACTTGCCGTCGTAGTTCTTCGGTTCCCACGCCTGGCCGCCGGTCTGGCCGGCGTCGAACGAGATCGGCGCGTCGTTGATGACGGTGGCCGGCGACAGCCCGCGCTCCAGCGAAGCCGAATAAATGAAGGGCTTGAACGACGAGCCCGGCTGACGCCAGGCCTGGGTCACGTGGTTGAACTTATTGCGGTTGTAGTCGAAGCCGCCCACCATGGCCTTGATGGCGCCGTCGGTGGTGCTGGCCGCAACGAAGGCCGATTCGATTTCCGGCATCTGCGCCACCAGCCAGTCCTTACCCTCCTGCATGACGCGGATCACGGCGCCACGGCGGATGCGCTTGTTCGGCGGGTTCTTGTCGCCCAGCCACGAGCGGCCCATCTCCAGGCCGCTGCCGCTGATCTTGATTTCCTCGCCCGAGGCGGTAACGGCGGTGATCAGCTGCGGCGTGGCGGCCAGCACCACGGCGGCGATGATGTCGTCGTTGTCCGGATGTTCGGCCAGCACGGTCTCGATGGCTTCGTCGGCTTCCTCTTTCTTGCCCGGGATGTCGATATAGGCTTCCGGCCCGCGATAGGCGTGGCGGCGCTCGTAGTCCATCACGCCCTTGCGCAGCGCCAGGTAGGCGGCGTCCTGGTCGGCCTTGGTGATGGTGGTGAACACGTTCAGACCGCGGGTGTAGGTGTCTTCCTTGAACTGCTCGTACACCAGCTGGCGGGCCAGCTCGGCCACGTATTCGGCGTGCACGCCGAACTCGCTGCTGTCGGTCTTGACCTTGAGTTCTTCGGCCTTGGCGGTGTCGAACTGCTTGTCGCTGATGTAGCCGAGCTGGTGCATGCGCTGCAGGATGTACTGCTGGCGCGTGCGTGCGCGCTTCGGATTGACCACTGGGTTGTAGGCCGACGGCGCTTTCGGCAGGCCGGCCAGCATGGCCGCCTCGGCCACGCTAATGTCGCGCAGGTTTTTGCCGAAATAGATTTGGGCGGCCGACGAAAAACCGTAGGCGCGCTGGCCCAGGTAGATCTGGTTCATATAGACCTCGAGAATCTGGTCCTTGCTCAGGTTCTTTTCGATCTTCCAGGCCAGCAGCATTTCGTAGACCTTGCGCTTGATGGTCTGCTCGCTCGACAGGAAGAAGTTGCGCGCCACCTGCTGGGTGATGGTCGAAGCGCCCTGGCGGCCGCCGCCGCCGACGGCGTTGTGCACGGCCGCGCGCAGGATGCCGGTGTAGTCGACGCCGCCGTGCTCGTAGAAGCGGTCGTCCTCGATCGCCAGCACGGCTTTCTTCATGACGTCGGGGATGTCCTTGATGCGCGCCAGGTTGCGGCGCTCTTCGCCGAACTCGCCGATCAGCACGTTATCGGCCGAGAAAATCCGCAGCGGCATCTTGGGTCGGTAGTCGGTCAGCGTGTCGAGCTCGGGCAGGTTGGGGTAGGCCATCGCCAGGCCGAACACCACCAGCAGCACGCCGGTCAGCCCCAGTCCGGCCACCGACAGGCCGGCCATCAGCAGCAGGCGCCGGCCCTTGCCCGGTTTTTTGTCCGTTTTTTCCGACGGTTTCGAAGGTGGAGGTGTCGAATTGGAAGCAGCCATGCAGTGCGATCTTTCTGTTGAATGTGCGGACCATTATAAGCCAGTGGCCCGGCGTTCCCTATGGCAGGAATATTTCCGCATGACCAACAAAACAACTCAGTTGTTTTGTTGGTCACGCAGGGAAAAATAAGTGTGGCGAAACCCTCACACCGCGTCAATTGTGCACAGTAGAAATATCTTTACACTTAAATAGACCCGTTTTAATGTACAGGCTGATATAAGTAATCTAAACGCTGGTTTTATAACGAGTTTCTTTTTATGCAAACAGTTCGACAGTGTGTTCGGATCAGCTGCAAGACAGGCGCCAGCCATGGCGCCGGAGGACTCGTATGATCGATTTGAAGGCCCTGCTGGGCCAGGGCAGCCCGCCGTTGGTGGGTATCGACATCAGCACTTCCAGCGTGCGCCTGGTGGAACTGGCGCAGGGCGCCAAGGGCGAGATCCGGCTGGAGCGCTACGCCGCCGAACCGCTGCCGCGCAATGCCGTCACCGACGGCAATATCGAAAACATGGACCAGGTGGTGGAAGCGGTGCGCCGGGTCTGGAAGAAAAGCGGCACCCGCGCCAGGCACGCCGCGCTGGGCATGCCGCCGGCCTCCGTCATCACCAAGAAAATCATCCTGCCCGCCGGCCTGCCGGAAGACCAGCTGGAAGTGCAGGTCGAATCCGAGGCCAGCCAGTACATCCCGTTCGCGCTCGATGAAGTGAGCCTGGACTTCGACGTCATCGGCCCGGCCGCCAACTCGGCCGAGGACATCGAAGTCATGCTGGCCGCCTCGCGCCGCGAAAAAGTCGAGGACCGGGTGGCCATCGCCGAAGCGTCCGGTCTCAAGGCCACCGTGATGGACATCGAATCCTACGCCGCCCGCGCCGCGCTGGACCGCGTCACCGCGCAGCTGCCGGAAGCCGGCGCCGGCCAGGTGATCGCGCTGTTCCAGATCGGCGCGCAAGTGACCCATATTTCCGTGATGCTGGACGGCGTCACCGTCTACGAACGCGAGCAGCCTTTCGGCGGCAACACGCTGACCCAGGACATTGTGCGCAGCTACGGCCTGTCCTTCGACGAAGCCGAGGCGCGCAAGAAAACCGGCGACCTGCCGGAAAACTTCCAGGCCGAACTGTTGATGCCGTTCCTCGAAAGCGCGGCGCTGGAAGTCACGCGCGCGATCCAGTTTTTCTACACTTCCACGCCCTACACGCGGGTCGACCAGCTGTTCCTGGCCGGCGGCTGCGCCCTGATCCCCGGCCTGCTGGAACTGGTGGCCAGCCGCACGCGCATTTCCAGCGCCGTGATCTCGCCGTTCAAGGGCATGCAGATCGGCGCCGCCGTGCGCGAAGCGCAGCTGCGGCTCGACGCACCGGCCTACCTGGTCGCCTGCGGCCTGGCCTTGCGGAGGTTCGACTGATGATACGGATTAACCTGCTGCCGCACCGCGAGGCCAGGCGCAAGCAAAAGAAGCAAGCCTTCTTCGCCATGCTGGCGCTGGGCGGCGTGGTGGGCATCGGCATCGTGCTGCTGGTGGGCGGCTACAACGCGCGCGCCATCTCGATTCAGGAAGAGCGCAACCAGGTGCTGAAAACTTCCATCGTCGGCCTCGATAAAAAGATCGCCGAGATCGCCACGCTGAAGCAGGAAATCGAAGCGTTGAAAGCGCGCCAGCAGGCGGTCGAGGATTTGCAGGGCGACCGCAACCAGCCGGTGTACCTGCTCGACGAACTGGTACTGCAAACGCCGCCGGGCGTGTACCTGAAAGCCTTCAAGCAGGACGGCCAGAAAGTGGCCGTCAACGGTTATGCGCAGTCGCAGGAGCGGGTCTCCGAGTTCCTGCGCAACCTGGCCGGCGTGTCGCCGTGGCTGGAGCGGCCCGACCTGGTGGAGGTCAAGTCGACCGGGCTGGGACAGGGCAAGACCGTGCGCAAGGTGGTGGAGTTCAACCTCAACGTCTTCATCAAGCGTCCGCGCGACAAGGACAAACCGGAACAGGGCGCCAAAGGCAAATTGCCCGCCGCGCCCGGTTCCACACCAGCCGGCGGCCTGTTGCCGGCCAGCGCCTAGGAGCCCCCTGCAATGGCCAAGGCGAATCCCAATCTGAATCTCAAACTGCTGTTCGCGCAGTTCGCCGACCAGTTCCGCGACCTCAACGGCCGCCATCCGGGGCAGTGGCCGCTGGCGCCGCGCGTGCTGTGCGCGCTGGGCGTCACGGCGGCGGTGTGCGCGGTCGGCTATTTCGCTTACTGGAGCTCGCAGTTCGAGGAACAGGAAGCCGGCGCCCAGGTCGAGCTCAAGCTGCGCGACGAGTACAAGTTCAAGACCGCGCAGGCGATCAACCTCGATGCGCTGCGCGCGCAAAAGGCACAGGTCGACCAATATGTGGACCGCCTGCAGAAGCAGTTGCCGAGCAAAGCCGAGATGGCCGCGCTGCTGACCGACATCAACCAGGCCGGCGCCGGGCGCGGCCTGCAGTTCGAGCTGTTCAAGCCGCAGCAGGTGGTGGTCAAGGATTACTACGCCGAGCTGCCGATCGACATCAAGATCAGCGGCAGCTATCACGACATCGGCGCTTTCACCGGCGACATCGCCAACCTGCCGCGCATCGTCACGCTCAACAACCTGCAGCTGAGCACCAGCAAGGAAGGCGGGCTGACGCTGGAGGCGGTGGCCAAGACCTTCCGCTACCTCGATCCGGACGAAGTGGCGGCGCAGCGCAAGGCCGCCGCCGACAAGAAGAAGGCGGCGAAAAAATCATGAAGATGCTGACCGATAGCTTGTTGCCGCTGTTGTTGATGCTGTTGCTGGCCGGTTGCGGCGACAGCGACGTGCAGGAAGTGCGCACCTGGATGAAGGAGGTCGACGCCCAGACCAAGGTGCAGGTGCCGCCGCTGGCCGCGCCCAAGACTTTCATTCCCTTTGCCTACGCCCACAAGGACGAGCAGGATCCGTTCAATCCCAACAAGCTGCTGGCCGAGCTGGCCAAGCTGGCCGCCGCCGGCGGCGTCAGCGGCCTCCGTCCCGACACCGAGCGCCGCAAGGAATTGCTGGAAACCTATCCGCTCGACACCATCCAGATGGTCGGCACCATCGAGAAGAAAGGCGTGATCTACGCCGTGCTGCAAGTCGACCGTGCCGTGCATCAGGTGGTGGTGGGCCAGCACCTGGGCCAGAATTTCGGTCGCATCACCCGCATCGACGACACCACCGTCAGCCTCAAGGAAATCGTCCAGGATGCCACCGGCGACTGGGTCGAGCGCCTGTCCAGGTTGGAACTGCAGGAAAGCAAGGAGACCACCAAATGAACGCTCAACACACGGCCCGGCACGCCCTGGCCGCCGCCACTTGGGCGCTGGCCTTGCAATTCGCCTGCGTGGCCCAGGCGCAGACTGTCGAAACGCCGGCTGCCGCCACGGCGGTCAACGCCATCGAATCGATCAGCGCCAACCAGCAGGGCGCCAACCTGATCGTCAAGATCGGCCTGAGGAACGCACCCGACAAGCTGCCGATCAATTTCGCCATCACCAACCCGCCGCGCATCGCCCTCGATTTCGGCGCCACCGTCAACGCCACCGGCAAGACCGTGCTGGAACTGAACCAGGGTGAGCTGCGCGGCGTCAACGTGGTGCAAGCCGGTGAACGTTCGCGCCTGGTGTTCAACCTCAAGCGCACGCTCAACTACGCCACCGCCATCGACGGCAAGTCCGTGATCCTGACCATCGACGGTTCCGGCGGACTGGCCACGGCGGTCGACGCCAGCGGCTTGCCTGCCGCCAAGACGCCCGCACCAGCGGCGCCGGCCGCGCGCCAGATGTTGCGCGACCTCGATTTCCGGCGCGGCGCCAACGGCGAAGGCCGCGTGGTGGTGAACCTGCCGAACAACCAGGTGGCGGTCGACGTGCGGCAGACGCCGACCGGTGTGATGGTCGACTTTCTCAAGACCGGGGTGCCGGAAAACCTGCGCCGCCGGCTCGACGTCGGCGACTTCGGCACGCCGGTGGCGCTGGTCACCACCGTGCCGCAAGGTGAGAACACGCGCCTGGTGATCGAGGCGCGCGGCCTGTGGGAACAGACCGTGTACCAGAGCGATACCCAGCTGGTGATCGACGTCAAGCCGATCAAGGAAGACCCGAACAAACTGACCCAGGGTTCGCAAGGCTATCGCGGCGAGAAGCTATCCTTCAATTTCCAGAACGTGGAAGTGCGGGCGGCGCTGCAGGCCATTGCCGATATCTCGGGCCTGAACATCATCACCAGCGACAGCGTCAGCGGCAACCTGACCCTGCGCCTGAAGGAAGTGCCGTGGGACCAGGCGCTGGACGTGATCCTGCAGGCCAAGGGCCTGGACATGCGCAAGAACGGCTCGGTGATCTGGATCGCGCCCAAAGAGGAATTGCTGACCAAGGAAAAACTCGAACTGGAACAGCGCGCGCAGATCGCCGACCTGGAACCGCTGAAGTCGGAAATCTTCCAGCTCAACTACCAGAAGGCGGAAGCCTTCAAGACCGTGTTCGGGCTGGAGGGCAGCGATACCAAGAACCGCATCCTGTCCAAGCGCGGCAGCGCCATCATCGAGCCGCGCACCAACCAGCTGTTCGTCACCGACGTGGCGTCCAAGCTGGAGGACGTGCGCAAGCTCATCTCCAAAACCGACGTCGCCACCAAGCAAGTGCTGATCGAGGCCCGCATCGTCGAGGCCAGCGACACCTTCACCCGCAACCTCGGCGCCAAGCTCGGTTTCACCGACCTGCGCACCATCCGCGGCGGCGACGCCGGCTACCAGCTCGGCAACGGCAACACCCGTCTCGGCATCGCCGGCAACATGACCGGCATCGGCGAGGTGACCGGCCAGGTCAAGCTGACCGACTCCACCTACAACAACACCCAGTTCGTCAACCTGCCGGCCTCCAGCATCAACGGCGCCCAGGCCGGCAACCTGGCGATCAGCCTGTTCTCGTCGGCCGCCAACCGCTTCCTCAACCTGGAGCTGTCGGCGCTGGAGGAAGACGGCACCGGCAAGATCATCTCCAGCCCGCGCGTGATCACCGCCGACAAGTCGATGGCGCTGATCGAGCAGGGTATCGAACTGCCGTACCAGGTGGCCACCAGCAGCGGCGCCACCTCGATCATGTTCCGCAAGGCCAACCTGCGGCTGGAAGTAACGCCGCAGATCACGCCGGACGGCAACGTCGTCATCGACGTCGACGTCAACAAGGACAGCGTGGGACAGGAGACCCGCTCGGGCTTCGCCATCGACACCAAGCACGTCAAGACGCAGGTGATGGTCGACAACGGCGGCACGGTGGTCCTGGGCGGCATCTACCAGCAGACCGAGCGCAGCACCACCGACAAGGTGCCGCTGCTGGGCGACATCCCCATCCTCGGCTACCTGTTCCGCAGCAATACCCGCACCAACGACAAGACCGAGCTGCTGGTCTTCATCACGCCGAAGATCGTGGCCGAGCGCCTGTCGACGACGCGCTGATGCAACAGACTTTGATTCAACAGACTTTGAACCACCTAGACTGGGATGGACGTTTCATGAAAAAATTCTCTGCATGGCTGACCGCCCTGGCCTGTGCCGGCCTGTTTTCCGCGTGCGGTGGCGGTGGCGGTTCGCCCGGCACCAACGGTTCCGGCGTGGCGCCTTCCAAGGTGGCCAGCGTGACGCTGACCGCCAGCGCGACCACCATCGCCTCGTCCGGTCTGGACGGCACCGAAGTGACGCTGACGGCCATCGTCAAGGACGCCGGCGGCAACGCGCTGCCCAATGAAACCGTTAACTTCACCACCAGTTCCGGCAGCATCAGCAGCACCAATCGCGTCAGCGACACCGCCGGCCGGGTGCTGGAAAAACTCAGCGTCAAGGGCGACAGCACGCCGCGCAGCATCACCGTGACGGCCAACGTCGGCTCGGCCACCTCGGCGGCGATCAAGATCGACGTGGTGACCGCCGTCCCGGTGCTGTCGCTGACCACCGATTCCGGCACCCTGGCCTCGGCCGGCACCGCCGGCAATGAAGTCACCGTCACCGCCTTGGTGCGCGACGCCAACAACACCGTCATGCCGAATGTGGTGGTGGACCTGAAGTCCGATTCCGGCAGCCTGACGCTGACCAACCGCACCACCAACGCGCAGGGCATCGTCACGGAAAAACTCGGCACCGGCGGCGACCAGACTTCGCGCGCCATCAAGATCACGGCCACCGTGCCGGGCGCGGCGCCGGTGACCACCACCGTCAACGTCAGCGGCAACCGCCTGTCCATCAATGCGGCGCCGACCATCAACGCCGGCGCCAGCGCCGACATCACCGTCAAGCTGGTGGACTCGGCCGGCAACGCGCTGGTTGGCAAGCCGGTCACCTTCAGCTCCAACGCCAACTCGCTGACCGTCAAGGGCGGCGGCGCGGCGGTGACCAACGCCGGCGGCCAGCTGGTGCTGACCTACGCCGCCAGCGGCGGCTCGGCCGACGTCATCACCGTGCGTTCGATGGGTGAAATCGCGTCGACCAGCATCGCCATCAATTCCTCGACCTTTGCCATGCGCGTGCTCGACGGCATCGGCAATCCGCAGGCCACGGCCGCCATCGGCGGTTGCCAGCAGGTGTCGGTGGTGAACGCGCCGGGCACCAGCGTCACCATCAGCAGCTCGCGCGGCACCATCTACAGCAACGCCAGTTGCACCACGGTGCTGGGCGCGGCGCTGCCGTTGTCGGGCGGCGCCGCCTCGGCCTATATCGACGCCACCAGCCCCGGCGTGGCCACCCTGACCGCCAACGCCGGCGGCCAGACCACCCAGACCGATCTGGAGTTCGTGGCCCCGGTGACGGCGCAGACCACCATTTCGGTGCAGGCCGATCCGGCCGTGGTGGGCGTCAACACGCCCGGCAGCAACAGCCAGCAAACCACGCTGCGCGCCATCGTGCGCGACGGCACGGCGCAGAACAACCTGGTCAAAAACGCCACCGTGGCCTTCTCCATCATCAGCGACGCCAGCGGCGGCACCCTGACCCAGCCGGCGGTGGTCACCACCGGTTCCGACGGCGTCGCCACCACCAGCTTCATCGCCGGCACCGCCGCCACCGCCACCGACGGCGTGCAGATCCAGGCCAAACTGATCGGCGGCTCGGGTCCGTCGGCCATCGCCAGGCTGACGGTGGGGGCGAAGTCGCTGTTCATCAGCGCCGGCACCGGCAACTCGGTCGGCGTGCCGGACAGCGCGACCTACCAGATGGACTATGCGGTGATCGTCACCGACGCCGCCGGCAACGCCGTGCCCGGCATCAAGCTGACCGCCTCGGTGCTGCCGGTGCAATACTTCAAGGGCTACCTGCAGTACACGCTGCCGACCGGTCCGTGGGCGCCCGCCGTGCGCATTGGCTGCAACAACGAGGACGTCAACAACAACGGCATCCTCGATCCGGGCGAGGACTACAACCTCAACAAGGCGCTCGATCCCGGCATCCCCGTCCAGGTCACGCCGAATGTCACCACCGATGCCAGCGGCCGCGCCATGGTCTCGCTGATCTACCCGAAAGACCGGGTTTACTGGCTCGATGTGAACCTGACGATACGCGGCCAGGCCAGCGGCACCGAGTCCAGCTACACCGCTCTGGTACACTTGATGGGATTAAGCACCGATTACGCTACCCAGACCATCAGCCCGCCGGGCGTGAAAAGTCCATACGGGGTGGTGCCGGAGTGCAGTAACACCTTCTAACTTGGATGTTGAATGCAGCAAAACGTGTATTTAGTCGGCCTGATGGGGGCTGGGAAAACCACCATCGGCCGCATCCTGGCGCGCAAGCTGGGGCTGAAGTTTGTTGATTCCGACCATGAGATCGAGGCGCGCACCGGCGCCTCGATCCCGTGGATCTTTGAAATCGAAGGCGAGGCCAGCTTCCGCCGGCGCGAAGCCGACGTCATCCGCGAGCTGACCGGCCAGTCCGGCCTGGTGCTGGCCACCGGCGGCGGCGCCATCCTCCACGCCGACAACCGCGCCTACCTCAAGGCGCGCGGCACCGTGATCTACCTGCGCGCCACCGTCAACAGCATCCTGCAACGCACCGCGCACGACAAGAACCGTCCGCTGCTGCAAACCGCCGATCCGCGCAAAAAGCTCGACGAATTGATGGCCGTGCGTGATCCCCTGTACATGGAAATTGCCGATTTGATCATCGATACCGGCCGTCCTAACGTACAATCGATGGTTCAGACCATTTTGACCAAGCTGGACGCCCTCGCTTGCGAAGCCGCGCCCAACTGCGTCACTCACGCCGAACCATCGATGAACGATCAATCCAACATCCTCCTGAACGTAGACCTGGGCGAGCGCAGCTACCCGATTTCCATCGGCCCGTCGCTGCTTGACGACGGCGCGCTGCTGGCGCGCCACGTGCATGGCGCCAAGGTCGCCATCATCAGCAACACCACCGTGGCGCCGTTGTATCTCGAACGCATCGAGGCCGGCTTGCGTGATGCCGGCAAGCAAGTAATCACCGTGATCCTGCCGGACGGCGAAGCGTTCAAGAACTGGACCAGCCTGATGCAGATCTTCGACACCCTGCTGGAAACCAAGGCCGACCGCAAGACCACGCTGATCGCCCTGGGTGGCGGCGTGATCGGCGACCTGACCGGCTATGCGGCGGCCAGCTATATGCGCGGCATCGACTTCATCCAGGTGCCGACCACGCTGCTGTCGCAGGTCGACTCCTCGGTGGGCGGCAAGACCGGCATCAACCATCCGCTGGGCAAGAACATGATCGGCGCCTTCTACCAGCCGCGCGCGGTGATCGCCGATACCTCGACCCTGGAAACCCTGCCGGCGCGCGAGCTGTCGGCCGGCCTGGCCGAGGTGATCAAGTACGGCGCCGTGATCGACCTGGCGTTCTTCGAATGGATCGAAGCCCATATCGAAAAACTGATGGCACGCGACAAGGGCTCTTTGGCTTACGCCATCGCTCGTTCGTGCGAAATCAAGGCCGACGTGGTGCGCCAGGATGAGCGCGAGGGCGGCCTGCGCGCCATCCTCAACTTCGGCCACACCTTCGGCCACGCCATCGAGGCCGGCATGGGCTACGGCGCCTGGCTGCACGGCGAAGCCGTCGGCTGCGGCATGGTGATGGCGGCCGACCTGTCGCAACGCATGGGCCTGATCGATGCGGCCACGGTCGAGCGCGTGCGCACGCTGATCGCCGCCGCCGGCCTGCCGGTCAAGGCGCCCGACCTCGGCGTGGACCGTTGGCTGGAAGCGATGGAAGTGGACAAGAAGAACGAGGGCGGCGCCATCAAGTTCATTCTGATGAATCCGCTGGGTTCGCCGAAGATTACCAACGCGCCGCAGGAATTGCTGCTGGCGACGCTGGCGGCCTGCGTTTAAGACCATGTTGCCGGAAGAATTCCTCGCGCCCTACGCCGCCCATTCGGAGGGCGGGGCGGGGCGGCTCTATCCGGAAACCGCGCATGCCTCGCGCAGCCAGTTCCAGCGCGACCGCGACCGCATCATTCACTCCTCGGCCTTCCGCCGGCTGGAGTACAAGACCCAGGTATTCCTCAATCATGAAGGCGATCTGTTCCGCACCCGGCTGACGCACAGCCTGGAGGTGGCGCAGATCGGCCGCTCGCTGGCGCGCAACCTGCGCCTGAACGAGGATCTGGTGGAAGCCATTTCGCTGGCGCACGACCTGGGCCATACGCCGTTCGGCCATGTGGGGCAGGACGTGCTGAACGAATGCATGAAGGACCACGGCGGCTTCGAGCACAACCTGCAAAGCCTGCGCGTGGTCGACGAGCTGGAAGAACACTACGGCGCCTACGACGGCCTGAACCTGATGTTCGAGACGCGCGAGGGCATCCTCAAGCACTGTTCGCTGAACAATGCCAAGGTGCTGGGGCCGGTGGCGCAGCGCTTCATCGACCGTAGCCAGCCGTCGCTGGAAGCGCAGCTGACCAATCTCGCGGACGAGATCGCCTACAACAGCCATGACATCGATGACGGCCTGCGCTCCGGCCTGATCACCATCGAACAGCTGGAGCAGGTGGATTTCTTCGCCCGCCTGTGGCGCGATGTGCAGCAGACCTTCCCCGGCCTGTCGGGCCGCCGGGCGATCTATGAAACCCTGCGCCGGCTGATCACCGCGCTGGCGGACGACCTGATCGTCACCTCCAGCGCCCGCATCGCCGACGCCGCGCCCAAGCATGTCGACGACGTCCGTGCGGCGCCGCCGCTGATCCGCTTCTCGGACGGCATGCGCAAGGATGCCACCGAGCTCAAGCGTTTCCTGTACGCGAATCTCTACCGTCACTACAAGGTCAACCGCATGCGCGTGAAGGCCAGCCGCATCGTGCGCGAATTGTTCGACGCCTTCATGACCGATCCGGTGCTGCTGCCGCCCGATTACCAGGACAATTCGGGCGACCTCAACAAGCAGGCGCGCAAGATCGCCGATTACATCGCCGGCATGACCGACCGCTACGCCATCCGCGAACACCGCCGCCTGTTCTCGCTCGACGAGCTTTGATCTGCCTCAATCGGCATCTCCATTGCTCAGCTTGACCTGCGCTATCGTGCGGTAGATGATGGGTAACAGGAGGCCGCCATGGACCAGCAAATCAACGAGCGAGTCAGCACCTTGGAGACGGACGTTGCCGTCATCCAGTCGACCTATGTCCGCAAGGACGAATTTGCCGCACTGCGTGAGGAAATCGGCGTCGGCTTTGCCAAAACCGATACAGGCTTCGCTCAAGTCGCTACGGGCTTTGCCCAAGTCGCTACGGGCTTTGCCCACGTCGGCACTGAATTTTCAAAAGTCCACGCCAAGATTGACCTCGTGCGCGCCGAGCTCAACAACAACATCGACTTGGTGCATGCCGAGCTCAACAACAAGACTGACTTGGTGCATGCCGAGCTCTCCAGCAAGATGGACACCGGATTTGCCCGAATCGAAACGAAAGTCGAGCGTTCAAACACCATGCTGCTGAAGTGGATGTTCGGCTCGCAGATCAGCGTTGCGGCAATATTTATCGCCGCGATCAAATACCTCTAGAACATGCGCTGCTGCGCGGCGCTGCGGTCGCCAACCAGTTCCAGCAGCAGTTTTTTCACCGGCGCCGGCAGCGCGGCGTTGGCGATGTCGGCGGCGTCCAGCCAGACGTGGCCGGACTCGGCAGCTAAAGCCAGCCGTCGCGCCAGCGTCACCCGGTGCGGCGCAATGTGCAGTTTGTAGTGCGTGAACACATGCGTCACCGTCGACAGCCGCTCATACGATTCCACCTCACCGAACTTGCCCACAGCGCGCAGCAGCGCATCGTGATCGGCCGGTTCCACTTCGTCATCTTCCGCCGCCACATGGCCCTCGAGCTCCGGCAGCGACAACAGTCCGCCCCAGATGCCGCTTGGCGGACGCTGCTCCAGCAGCACCTGACCGCCGTCGACCACCACCAGCATCACAGCATGCTTCTCGGGCGACACCTTCTTTGGCTTGCGCACCGGTAAATCCTTGGTGCGGCTGGTGGCAAAGGCCACGCAGCGCGGTTGCATCGGGCAGCGCTCGCAGGACGGGCTGCTGCGCGTGCATAGCGTCGCACCCATGTCCATCAAGCCTTGCGTGTACGATTCAATGCCAACTTCCGGCAGCAGCGCTTCCGCGCGCCGCCACATGGCTTCCTCGGTCTTCCTCTCGCCCGGATAGGTGTCGATGCCGAACACGCGCGCGAACACGCGCTTGACGTTGCCGTCCATGATGGCGGCACGCCGGCCGCTGGAGAACGCCGCGATCGCCGCCGCTGTCGAACGGCCGATGCCCGGCAACTCCGCCAGCAGCAAGGGATCGGACGGGAACACGCCGTCGTACTCGGCCACCACGCGCTGCGCGCACTTGTGCAGGTTGCGCGCCCGCGTGTAGTAGCCCAGGCCGCTCCACTGCGCCATGACATCTTCCACCGGCGCGGCGGCGAGATCGCGCAGGGTAGGGAAGCGTTCAAGGAAGCGCGCGTAGTAGCCAAGCACGGCGGATACCTGCGTCTGCTGCAGCATGATTTCCGACAGCCAGATCCGATACGCATCGCGGGTGTTCTGCCACGGCAGCACATGGCGCCCGTGGACTTTTTGCCAGCCGATCAGGTCGGCCGAGAAACTGGGATCGGCAAAATTCTCTACTGCTACAACTTTCATTCTTTTCCTAAATTCAGGCAGCGGCGTCCAGCGCCACAAACTCCGCGTTGATGGCGATGCTGATGGCACCGGCCAATTCGTTCAGACGCGCCTTCTGCGCCTCCAGCTCCTGCTGGCTGCGCTCGAACGCGTCGATCTTCTGTTCCAGGCTGTCGGTCGCATCGTGGATGCGCTGGATCGATCCCAGCCGGTGTTTCAACTGATCCTTGTGCTGGCGGATCTGCGCCTCCAGCGGCGCCATGATCACCTTCAGCCACGCCTCGGCATCGTTGTTGGCCGACTTGAAGCAGCCGCGCACGCGCGAGGCGATGGTGTCGAAGAACTTCTCCATCAAGGTCACGCGGCTGGTGGTCAGCAGCGTCGCCGTGCCGAAGGTCTTGGCGTAGATGGCCTCGATGCTGGCCAGCTCGTCGCGGTAGGCCGCCAGCGAGAACGGCAGCGGCAGCGCCAGCGTCAGCCCATGCTCGCTGGAGAAGCGGCGGTACATCACGCCCATCATCTCGGTGATCTCGAGGGTCTTGCCTTCCGCCGCATCGAGGTTGGCGCGGGTGCGCTCGAAATAGCCGCGCACCGCTTCGCGCACGCCGGTGAAGAAGCGGCTGCGCTGCATCTGCTCGCGCACCAGGTCGATATCGTCGCGCACGATGTCCATGCCCATGCAGGTGTATAGCTCGGTCGACAGGCGCGTAAACACCGCGCGCGTGGCCTGCAGCTTGAACAGGCTGGCGTCGAATTCCTTTTTTTCCACGTCGATGCGGCGCATCATGTGCGCCACCACGCTCTGGTTTTTGCCGCGCAGGCTTTTCAGCTCGTGCAGTTGCTCGACGATGCCGCGTATGCGCGTATTCAGCATGCCCAGCTGCGCCGTGCTCAGCGCCTGCAGTTCATCGCTGAGCTGCTTGCGCACGATCTCCTTCTTGGCCGGAATCAGTTCGTTGAACAGCGCGCCTTCCAGTGCGTGCAGGCGGCTGCGCGCCTGCAGAGCCACGTCCTGGTTGATCTTGCCCACCAGCGCTTTCTGCGCCGACACCGGAAACACCTGGCTTGGCTCCAGCGCCAGCACATGGGCCACGCTGGCCTGCTGGCGCTCGATTTCGGCGTTGATGTCGTCCTCGCTGCGCAACTCGTCCCACATGCTGTCGATCTTGTTCAGCACCACCAGCCGGCCGGCGCCGGCGCCGATGTGGTTGCGCCAGACTTCGATGTCGCTCTTGGTCACGCCGGTGTCGGCGGCCAGAATGAACAGCACCGCGTGCGCGTTCGGAATCAGGTTCAGCGTCAGTTCCGGCTCGGTGCCGATGGCGTTCAGGCCCGGCGTGTCGAGGATCACCAGCCCCTGCTTGAGCAGCGGGTGCGGGAAGTTGATGATGGCGTGGCGCCAGAACGAAATCTCCACCCGGCCGTGTTCGTCCAGCGTCACCGGCATGTCGGGATCGTCCTCGTCGTACAGGCCGTAGCGCTTGGCTTCCTCGACCGCCACGTAACGCGTCTTGCTGACCTGCTTGAAGGCTTCGTGCATTTCCGCACCGGCATCGAGGTTCAGCGGTAGTACGCTCCAGGCGGCCGGCTGGTCGCGGTAGTCGCCGGTGGACAGGTTCTCGGCCCGCGTTTCGATCGGCAGCAGGCGGATCGACGGCGCATGGCCCGGGTCCCATAGCAGCTCGGTCGGGCACATGGTGGTGCGGCCGGCGGCGGACGGCAGGATGCGCTGGCCGTAGTCGGCAAAGAAAATCGCATTGATCAGTTCCGATTTGCCGCGCGAGAACTCGGCCACGAAGGCCACCGACAGCTTGTCGTCCTCCAGTCGCGCCAGGTTGCGCACGATGCGCTGCTCGGTGGCGGCGTCGGTCAGGGACGCGCCGGCCACCCACGCCTGGTAGTTACGCAGCGCGGTGACCACGCCTTGCCGCCAGGCGCTGTATTGTTCGAAATCCCTGACCATCATCTGCCGGCCCTTATTTTTGGCAATTCACACAATAGAACGTGGAGCGCTGCCCCTGCTTGATCTGCCGTACCGGGGCCGCGCAGACGCGGCAGGGCACGCCGGTTCGATCATAGACGAAATAGGTCTGCTGGAAATACCCGGACTGCCCGTTGACGCTAATAAAGTCGCGCAGCGTGCTGCCGCCCTGCACAATGGCTTCGGCCAGGATCTCGCGCACGGCCTGCGCCAGTTTCTCATAGCGGGCCAGGCTGATGCGCTTGGCCGGCGTCTTCGGGTTGATGCCCGCGCGAAACAAACTTTCCGACGCATAGATATTGCCCACGCCAACCACGATATCGCCCGCCAGCAGCACCTGCTTGACCGGCGCGCTGCGCTGCCGGGTTTGATCGTACAGCAATTTGCCGCTGAATCCCGGTTCCAGCGGCTCCACGCCCAGTCCGCGCAGCAGCACGTGATGTTCCAGTTCGCCGTCGGCGGCGTCATGCCACAGCACGGCGCCGAAGCGGCGCGGGTCTTTCATGCGCAGCACCTGCGGGCCTAGCCCGTCCGCGCCCTCGACTTGGAGATCGAAATGGTCGTGTTTTTCCGCTTCCAGGCCGGGCGCCAGCACCCGCAGATGGCCGGACATGCCGAGGTGGATGATCAGTGTGCCGTGCTCGAAATGTATCAGCAAGTATTTACCGCGGCGGCCGGTGCCCAGCACCAGCCGGCCGGCCAGCAGCTCGGGCAGGGCGGGCGGGAAGGGCCAGCGCAGCCCCTCGCGGCGCAGCACCACCGCGCGCACGATACGGCCTTCGATATGGGGCGCTACACCGCGCCGGGTGACTTCAACTTCTGGTAATTCTGGCATCGATGTGGCTCTAACGGAATATTTGGTTACACTAGTCAAACTCCGCGCATGTTGCGAACGGCGTAAAATCTGACTGACTTTGCTGACCTGCCAGGATTTCTCTTGAAAAACGCTTTCGCCATTGTAACTCTCTCCGCCTTGATGTCCGCGTGCGCCGTAGCGCCGCAAAAGCCGGCCGAGTCCGTCGCCACGCCGCCGGCCGAGGTCGAGGCCACCCCTGTGGCCGAGGCGCCGGCGCCGGTCCCGGAGGTGCTGCCGAATACCGAACTGACCGGCGACCTGCTGTTCCGCCTCACCAAGGCGGAATTGGAATTCAAGCAGGGCCAGTGGCAGGGGCCTTACATCACCATGATGGCGCTGGCGCAGCAAACCCGCGATCCGCGCCTGGCGCGGCGCGCCGTCGAAATGGCGCTCACCGCCAGGCAGAACGGCGAGGCGCTGTCCGCCGTCCGCCTGTGGCGCAGCCTCGCGCCGGACTCGGACGAGGCGACCCAGTACTTCCTCGGCTTCGCCGTGGTGGCCGATAGCCTTGATGAAGCCGAAGTCGTGTTCGAGCAGCGTCTGAAGGATGCGCCGCCGGCGGCACGGCCGCTGGCCATGTTCCAGATGCAGCAGTTCCTGCTGCGCGCCAAGGACAAGTCTGCCGCCTTCAAGCTGGAGGAGCGCGTGCTGATGCCGTACGAAGGCACGCTGGAAGCGCACCTGATCCTGGCGCAAGGCGCATTCGGCCTCAACGACCTGGCCCGCGCCCGCGAGGAGGCCGCCAAGGCCATGGCCATCAAGCCCGATTCGGAACTGGCCATCCTGACCACGGCGCAGGTGTCGGGCGACATCGAAGCGGCCATGCAGATGCTGACCGGCTTTCTGGAAAAATACCCGAACGCACGCGAGGTGCGCGCTGCCTACGCCCGCATCCTGGTCGACAACAAGCAGTTCGACGAGGCCCGCAAACAATTCCTGATCCTGCTGAAAGACCAGCCGGACAATATCGCCACCCTGTACGCGCTCGGTGTGATGGGCATGCAGAACAACGACCTGCCGGAAGCCGAGAAGTATTTCAGCCGCTTTGTCGGCGCGCTGGAAGACCATCCGAACGACGAGCGCGATCCGGCCAAGGCGCTGATGATACTGTCGCAAATCGCCGAGCAGCGCGGCGACGTCGACCAGGCCTACAGCTGGCTGGAAAAGATCGAGGGCGGCGACGAAAAAATCTACCTGGCCGCGCGCATGAAAATGTCGGTGCTGTTGGCCCGCAAAGGCAATGTCGACCAGGCCCGCCAGCAACTGGCGGAGCTCAAGCCGACCGATCCGGCCGACCAGGCGCAGGTATTTCAAACGGATGCACAACTGCTGCGCGACGCCGGCGATCACCGCGCCGCCTATGTGGTGCTGGAAAACGCCATCAAGCGCTATCCGGACAATCCCGACCTGCTGTACGACTTCGCGCTGGTGGCGGAAAAGCTCGGCCAGTTGGAGTTGATGGAAAAATCTCTGCGCCAGGTGATGATTGCCGCGCCGGACAACCAGCACGCGTACAACGCGCTGGGCTACTCGCTGGCCGAGCGCAACGAGCGCCTGCCGGAAGCCCACGCGCTGATCGACAAGGCCATGCAGATGGCGCCGGGCGATCCCTTCATCATGGACAGCATGGGCTGGGTGCAGTTCCGCATGGGTAATCTGAGCGAGGCCGAATCCTTCCTGCGCCGTGCCTACGCGCTGCGCAACGATCCCGAGATTGCCGTGCACCTGGGTGAGGTGTTACACGCCAAGGGCGACCTGGCCGGCGCGCAAAAGATGTGGAAGGAAGCCCAGGCCAAGGATCCGAAAAACGACGCGCTGAAAAGCACGCTGGCGCGCCTCAAGCAAAGTTTATAAATGACCCGATATACGCTCGCACGCCCATTCCTGCTCGCCGTTGCCGCTTCTGTTGTTGCGCTGAGCGGCTGCGCCACCATATCCTCCGCGCCGCGTTCGTCCGCCGCCGTGGCGTCGTACCGCGACAGCGTCGACCTGGCCGGCCGCATCGCCATCAACTACAGCCGCGACGGCAAGAAGGAATCGCTGAACGGCAAGTTCACCTGGCAGCAGACCAAGTCCAACACCGACGTCAGCCTGATCTCGCCGACCGGCCAGACCGTGGCCATCATCAACGTCACGCCGGCTTCGGCCACGCTGAAGGAAAGCGGCAAGGCGCCGCGCACCGCGCCCGACCTCGACACGCTGACCCAGCAGACGCTGGGCTGGACGCTGCCGGTGTCCGGCCTGCGCGACTGGCTGCAAGGCTACGCGGTCGACAGCGAGGGCAAGCGCTTTGTCGCCTCGCCGGCCAACGACAACGTCGTCACGCGCGACGGCTGGAAGCTGGAGTACATGAGCTGGCAAGATGACAACGCTTCTGTGCCGCAACCCAAGCGCATCGACGTCACCCGCATCGCGCTGGGCCAGGCCGTGGACGACATGGCGATCCGCATCGTCATCGATCCTGCCGCGCAGTAAAATGCCGGCATGAACGAACTTCTCGACTGCCCGGCTCCGGCCAAGCTCAATTTATTCCTGCACGTGAACGGCCGCCGCGCCGACGGCTACCACCTGCTGCAGACCGTGTTCCAGCTGATCGACCACGGCGACACGCTGCACTTCACGCTGCGCGACGACCAGGCGCTGCGCCGCGTGACCGACCTGCCCGGCGTGCCGGCAGAGAGCGACCTGATTATCCGTGCGGCCAGGCTGCTGCAGGCTGAAGTACTGCGGCGCAGCGGTGCGCTGCCGCGCGGTGTCGATATCGCCATCGACAAGGTGTTGCCGATGGGCGGCGGCGTCGGCGGTGGCTCGTCCGATGCGGCCACCGCCTTGATGGCGTTGAACAAGCTGTGGAACGCCGGATTGAGCAAGCAGGAACTGATGGACCTGGGCCTGCCGCTGGGCGCCGACATCCCGTTCTTCATCTTTGGCGAGACCGCCTTTGCCGAAGGCGTAGGGGAGGCGTTGCAGCCGGTGAACGCGCCGGAATGTTGGTATGTCGTCATCGAGCCGGGCGTGATGGTGCCCACCGCTGCAATTTTTGGCTCAGAACATTTGACAAGGGACACACCTGCCGTTAATATAGCGGACTTTTCCAGCCACTCTAAAACATCAGGGTTTGGAAAGAACGACTTGCAACAGGTAGCAACGAAGTTATTCCCGCCGGTAGCAGAAGCGGTAGAATGGCTCAGTGCTTACGGTGATGCCAGGATGACTGGCTCCGGTGCATGTGTGTTCAGTGCGGTAGCAAGCGAGGCGGACGCCGACGCGGTACTTGCAAAAGTACCGTCCAAGTGGACAGCCTGGAAAGCCAAAGCGTTGAAACAGCATCCGATCATCGCGAAGTTGTGAGGCGGCAAAAAAGAATTTGCGAAGCGTGAAAAAGGCTAGTACAATACTGGCCTGTAACGACAAGCAGTCAGTTGCGTAGGGGAATCGCCAAGCTGGTTAAGGCACTGGATTTTGATTCCAGCATACCAAGGTTCGAATCCTTGTTCCCCTGCCATTCGTTTGTATCTGGATCCGTCGAGGCGTTAGTCTCCGGCCAGGTAAAGCAAAAAGTGAGGCGCACGATGCGCCTCATTCTACTTAGTTCAGTGCCATGCGGGTTCCGCTGGCGTCTTTCAAAATTTCTACGACATCTCTGGGACTCCCATGGCTTACGAAAACCTGATGGTTTTTACCGGCAACGCTAATCCTGCGTTGGCAGAAGGAGTCGCAAAAAATCTCGGCATCCCTCTCGGCAAGGCAAACGTTTCGAAATTCTCGGACGGCGAGGTAATGGTCGAGATTAACGAAAACGTCCGCGGTAAAGACGTGTTCGTCCTGCAATCGACCTGCGCTCCGACCAACGACAATCTGATGGAACTGATCCTGATGGTTGACGCCCTGAAGCGCGCCTCGGCCGGCCGTATCACCGCCGCCATCCCTTACTTTGGTTACGCCCGTCAAGACCGCCGCCCACGTTCGGCGCGCGTTGCGATTTCGGCCAAAGTCGTCGCCAACATGCTGGAAGAAGCCGGCGTCGAGCGCGTCCTGATCATGGATCTGCACGCAGACCAGATCCAGGGCTTCTTCGATATCCCGGTCGACAATATTTACGCCTCGCCTATCCTGCTGGGCGACCTGCAGAAAAAGCACAACGAAGACCTGCTGGTGGTGTCCCCGGACGTCGGCGGTGTGGTGCGTGCGCGCGCCCTGGCCAAACGCCTGGGCTGCGACCTGGCCATCATCGACAAGCGTCGTCCGAAGGCCAACGTGTCCGAAGTGATGAACATCATCGGTGAAGTTGAAGGCCGTAACTGCGTGATCATGGATGACATGGTCGACACCGCAGGCACCCTGGTCAAGGCGGCGGAAGTGCTGAAAGAGCGCGGCGCCAAGAAAGTGGTGGCGTATTGCACCCACGCTGTGTTGTCCGGTCCGGCGATCGACCGCATCAACAACTCGTCGCTGGACGAGCTGGTGGTGACCGATACGATTCCGCTGTCGGACGCCGCCAAGGGCTGCGCCAAGATCCGTCAACTGACCTGCGCACCGCTGCTGGCGGAGACCTTCAAACGCATCATCAAGGGCGATTCCGTGATCTCCCTGTTTATCGACTAAGCCTCGATCAACGATCAGAATTTTTGAACGGCGCGCCCGGTTTTTAACCGGGCGCGCCGTTTTTCCCGAAGCGCGCCTGGTCGCGGGGCGCTTCATAACACGGGGCGCAAGCCCTGTTATATATTGGAGTATCACATGAAAGTAGTTGCATTCAAACGCGAATTGCAAGGTTCCGGAGCGAGCCGCCGCCTGCGCAATTCGGGCCAAACCCCTGGCATCATCTACGGCGGTACCGAGCCAGCAGTGAACATCGCCCTGGACCACAACGCCCTGTACCACGCGCTGAAAAAAGAAGCGTTCCACTCGTCGATCCTGGACCTGGAAATCGACGGCCAAGCACAAAAAGTGCTGCTGCGCGACTTCCAGATGCACGCGTTCAAACAACTGGTTCTGCACGCTGACTTCCAGCGCGTTGATGCCAACAAAAAGATCCACATGAAAGTGGCGCTGCACTTCGCCAACGCTGAAGTTTCGCCAGCTGTTAAGCTGCACGGCGCAACCATCAGCCACGTTGCCAACGAAATCGAAATCGAATGCCTGCCAGCAGACCTGCCAGAATTCATCACCGTCGACCTGACCAACGTTGACGTTGGCCACTCGGTTCACGTTGCTGACCTGACCCTGCCAAAAGGCGTGAGCGCTGTCACCCACGGCAACAACCTGACCATCGCTACCGCATCGGTACCAGCTGGCCACGTTGCTGCTGAAGCTGCTGCAACCGCTGAAGAAGCCAAGAAGTAATTCTTAGCCTCCTTAAAAAAACCCCTGCTGCCTGAACGCGCTCAAGATCGCGCTCAGTGCGGCAGGGGTTTTTTTTCGTCATAATGACTTTTTATTTGACTGAGCATTTTTATGGCTATCCGTCTCATCGTCGGCCTCGGCAATCCCGGCCCTGAATACGAACCAACCCGCCACAATGCCGGCTTCTGGCTGGTGGACAATCTCGCCAACGACGTCGGCGCGCGCCTGCAGCGCGAATCCAAGTACAACGCCATGTTCGCCAAGGCCTCCATCGCCGGCCAGGAAGTGTATCTGCTGGAGCCGTTGACGTATATGAACCGCTCCGGCCAATCGGTCGGCGCGCTGTGCCGCTTCTTCAAGATCAACGCCGACGAGGTGCTGGTCGTACACGACGAGTTGGACCTGATGCCCGGCACCGTGCGCCTGAAAAAAGGCGGCTCCTCGGGCGGCCATAACGGCCTGAAAGACATCACCGCCGCGCTCGGCACACAGGACTACTGGCGGCTGCGCCTGGGCATCGGCCATCCACGCACCTTGAACCTGGCGCAGCAGGTGGCTGACTTCGTGCTGCACCGCCCGCGCCGCGAAGACCAGGAGCTGATCGAACGCTGCATTGAAAAATCCCTGCTGCATTTGCCGCAGATCGTCAAAGGCGAGTTCCCCGCCGCCACCACCAAGTTGCACACCGACTGAAAGGAACGTCCACCGATGAAATTCTTACCGATCGTCGCACTATTGGCCGCCGTCACCACCGGCGCACAGGCGCAGGACGCCGGCGCCGTCATCAACGGTATCTATCCGCAATTGGAAGTGATATACAAGGATCTGCACGCGAACCCTGAAATCGCCTTCGAGGAAGTCCGCACGGCCGCCAAGCTGGCGGCGGAAATGCGCAAGATCGGTTTTGACGTCACGGAAAAAGTCGGCAAGACCGGCGTGGTCGCCATCTACAAAAACGGTCCCGGCCCGCTGGTGCTGGTGCGCACCGAACTGGACGGCCTGCCGATGGATGAAAAATCCGGCCTGCCCTACGCCAGCAAGAACGGCGCCTCCCACAGCTGCGGTCACGACGTCCACATGACGGCCTGGCTCGGCGCGGCGCGCGCGCTGGTGACCCTGAAATCGCAGTGGAAAGGCACGCTGATGTTCATCGGCCAGCCGGCCGAGGAAACCGTCGCCGGCGCCAAGGCCATGCTGGCGGACGGCCTGTTCAAGCGCTTCGGCAAGCCGGACTACGCCTTCGCGCTGCATTCGTGGCCGCTGGCCTACGGCACCATCGGCTACAACAGCGGCGCGGTGTCGTCGAACTCGGACGCGATTGAAATCACCTTCAAGGGACGCGGCGGCCACGGCTCGGCGCCGGACAAGGCGCTCGACCCGATCACCATCGCGGCGCGCTTCGTGGTGGATGTGCAGACCGTGATCAGCCGCGAAAAAGATCCGAAGGAATTCGGCGTGGTCACCATCGGCGCCATCAACGGCGGCACGGTCGGCAACATCATTCCGGATTTGGTGAAAGTGCGCGGCACCATCCGCACCTACAGCCCGGCCGTGCGCGAAAAAATCCTGGCCGGCGTGCGTCGCATCGCCAACGCCTCCGCCGCCATGGCCGACGCGCCGGCGCCGGACGTCGAGCTGATTCCCGGCGGCGTCGCCATCGACAACAACGATGCGCTGGTGAGCCGCACCGAAGGCGTGCTCAAACAAGCCTTCGGCGACGCCAACGTCTCGCGCATGCCGGCCATGACGGCCAGCGAGGACTTCTCGCAATACGTGATGCAGGGCGTGCCGGGCATGTTCTTCTTCACCGGCGTGTACGACCCGCAAGCGTTGGCGGCGGCGGAGAAGGGCGGCAAGCCGATCGCCTTCAACCACTCGCCGTACTATGCGCCGGTGCCGGAGCCGTCGATCAAAACCGCCGCCCAGGCTATGACGCTGGCGGTGATGAACGTGATGAGCGCACCAGCCGCCAAACCATAAAGCCCAGCACCGCCACGCCCAGCAGCAGCACGCCCCACAAGGCCATCAGCCGCTGCTGTGCCGAGGCGGTCGCCGCCTGATCGGCGGCGCTGTCGCGGCCGGCGCTGCCTTCCTGCGCGCGCACCGGCCCGACGGTGGCGTATTCCAGTTTTTGCAGCTCGGCTTCCGTAAAGCCCGGCGCCACCTGCTCGATGCTGCTGGCCGCCGGCGCCGCGCGCGGACGTCCCACGGCCAGCTGGTAAGGCCCGTTGCCATTGCCCAGCCAGACCAGCGTGCCGGGCTGCCAGTTCAGGCGCAGCTGCGGCTTGACGGCGGCCGGCTTGGCGGTCCGCAGCACCCATTGCGCCGCATGCACGGGCGACACGTCCAGGTCGCCGGAACCGCGCACCTGTTGGCCTTGCGTAATGCGGTAGAAGGTAGCGTTGAGCAAGGGATCGAAACGCCAGCCGGCCTGCCCGACATGGCGCGGCGGCACCTCGCGGTAGACGCCCAGCTTGGCTGCCAGCACCACATTGGCCTCGCCGAATTGCAGCCCGACTTTGTTCGGGGCGATGCCCACCGGGACGTTGTACATCAGGTCTTCCGGCTGGCGGCCCGCCACCGGCGCCAGCAGCAGCTGATCACCGGCCGGCGCAGTCTCGGTGCGGGTCGGCTGTTCGGCCGTGATGGCGGCAAATTGCAGCGGCGTGCCGTTGCGCCAGCTCAGGCGGGCGTAGCGGAAATCGCGCGGCGCAAAGTCGAGCCGGTCGTTGACCAGTGTCTGCGCGTCGCGATTAACCAGCCAGTTTAGTTCGGCCGCGCCGATGGTTTCCCAGCGCTTCATGTCGCTGCTGACTTCGAGCCAGACTTGTGCGCTGTATTCGCGCTGGTCCGGCGGCAGGGTGAAGCGCAGGGCGCCGATCTGCGTGGCTTCCTTGCCGAGGTCCAGCACCAGTCCGGACAGGCGCGGCGGATGCGCGGCGTCCTCGCCAAGGTCGGGCTTGACCTTGACCGATAGCAGGCGGCCGTCGGCGGTGGCGTTGACGTCCAGATTCAGTTGCGAGGCAGGGCCGCCCTTGCTCATCAAGGGGAAGATTTTCAGCGCCAGATCGCGGTGACTGAGCTGCGATTCCGCCGGCGGCGAGCGCAGCGCGAACGGCAATGCCGCGCCGCTGGCGTCGAACACGCGCAAGTCGTTCAGCATGGGCGAGCGCGCGTGCAGATAGACTTCCTTCGGCAGGCGCACTTGCAGCACGCCTTGCTGCGCGCCGGCCGTCAGCGGCAGCACGTGGGTGTAGTCCTGCGGCGCATCGCTGGGCGCGGCGGCGGCCCATGTGGACATGGTCCACGCGGCGATCATTACTTTCTTCATGCATGCTCCTTTTGCGCCGGGAACGGCGCGATATAACCTATGCCCACCATCAGCGCGCCGACGCCGAGGAAAGAGACGATGCGCTCGACGCCGCCGACGTTCGACAAATCGACCAGGAACAGCTTGGCCACCACCAATGCCAGCAAGGCCGCGCCGCCTATCCACACCGGACGCAGCGCGCGCCGCGCCGCATAGCGCATCAGCAGCAGTGCGCTCACGCTCCATACCAGCGACAGCATGGCCTGCACGAACTGCGAGGCGAACAGGTCGTCAAAGCGATACGGTATCGCCATGTAGTTGGAGACGGCGCGCAGCAAGGCCAGGTTGAACCAGGCATAAGCCGTGAGCGCAAAGCCCAGCAGCAGGCGCGGCGAGTGCGCAGCGCTGGCGGCGTGTTGCAGGCGATAGCAGCTCCACGCCAGCAGCAGGGCGAAGCAGGTCGTCAGGTCGAGCGGATTGACCAGCGGAACGTAGGGCAGCGGCGCCATGGCGCCATTCTGCGTCAGATTCCACACCGCCACCAGCAGCAGCGCCCAGCCGCAGGCGAGCGGGATCAGGCGGCGCTGGTACCACTCGGCCAGCGGCGACACCGGCCAGCCGCCGGCGCGGCTGCGCTGCATCAGCCAGCCGATGGCCGCCATCATCAGCCAGGCCGGAATGAAGCGCGCCCAGCTGGCGCTGGTGTCCCAGTTTTCAAGGGTACCGTCGCCGTGCAGCCAGCGCGTTATCCAGTGCGCAGCCACCGGCCAGATCATCAGCCACAGGCCGCCGGTGCGGACCATGTGGAGCAGCCGCAGCGGCACCGTACCGAGCGTCCAGCCATGGTTTTGCCAGGCGCGCATCAGCCATTCGCCCGCCAGCCACAGCGCCGCGTATGCCAGCCAGGCGGCCGCGCGCGGCAGTTGATTGTCGAGATAGGTAGCGGCCAGCAGCATCAGCGTGGCGGCCGTCAGCGCAAACCAGACCGGCGTCGCCAGCGTGCGCAGCGCAGGCCATTGCAGCCGGCGCGCCAGCCATGCCACCAGCAGCGCGCTGGCGGCAACCAGCATGCCGTAGCAGGACATGCTCAGCAGGGCGTCGGCATGCCACTCGACGCCGGACCATAGCTGGTAGCGTACGGCCAGCCAGCGCGCCACGTCCGGCATGACGACGCCATACCACCACAGGCTGGCCCACAACGTCATCAGGCGCGACAGGCCATAGGTGGTGTTGCCCGGCGTGGCGCCGCCGTTGCGCATCAGCGCCCAGCCGCTGAACAGGGCGCCGGCGCAGATCAGGAAGGCGCCCAGCACCGGCTTGTCGAACAGCGACGGCGACACCTCGCTCCAATTCCATTGTTGCAGCGCCAGGACGGCCAGCATGACGCCCGCCACGCCTTGCGCGGCCAGTGCCAGCACGCCGGCCAGGCGCCACGCCATGTTGCGGGCGATGGCGTACAGCGCAACGGCCGCCGCCAGCGCGCTGATGGTCAGCAGGTTGGCTTGGGCGGCGCCGTCCGTGCGCAGGAAGATTTCGGTCCAGGCGCCGGCGATCAGCCACACGCTGGCAAACGCCAGGAACAGCGAGGCCAGCACGGCAAACAGCTTGTCCTGATTGTCTTGCGCCCGGAAACGCGTCGCCATCAGGAAGGCGGTAATGGCGAGCAGGATAAAGCCCAGCCACAGATTCGATTCGACGGCGGTTTGCGGCGACAGCCCGCTGACGGTGCCCAGGAACGACAACCACGCGCCGGCCTGCACCAGCAGCCCGAACAGCCATGCCATCTTCTGCTGTTGCCGCAGCCCGATCCAGACAATGCCGGCACCTTCCAGTGCCCATGCGGCCGAGGTCCAGCGGCCGTCGAGCGCGAACGGGATGGCCAGCGTGCCGAACACCACGCCCAGCGCGAGGAAGGCGTCGGACAGCAAGGCCAGCGCCGGCTTGCGGCGCAAGGCGGTCGCCAGGCCGATGTAGAACAGGCCCAGCGCCAGTGCGGAAAACGCCACGCCGAACGGTGTATCGCGCGCCAGGCTGAACTGGAGGCCGAAGCCCAGCATCGGCGTGCCGAACACCAGCGTGCCATCGACATAGGTTTTCAGCTTGACGGCTTGCTGGCGCGCGTAGGCCAGCGGTATCGAAACGTAGAACCCGAAGAACAGCAGCAGGAACAGCTGCACCGACAGATAGTTTTCCGGCGTGTAGCGCAGCACGCCCCAGGCGGTGCCGATGATGAAGGTGAAGGCGAAGCCGAGCAGGTTCAGCAAGCGCCACGAGCGCTGCAGCGCGAGCGCGAGCACGCCGGCGTTGAGCACGGCGTAATAGGTGAACAGGCCGATGTGACTGCCGCCGCCGCTCGAGGCGAGGATGGGCGTGGCGAAGCCGCCGACGATGCCGAAGATGGCCAGCCACATGGCGTCCTGAAGTACCGCCAGCACGCAGGTGAAGACGGTCAGCACGAGCAGCAGGGCGAACGCCATGCCGCCGGGGATCAGGTGGTAGAGACGGAAGGCGCCGAAGGTGACCAGCATCAGCACGGCCAGCGCCGCCCCTTGCACCGGCAGGCTGATGCTGGGCCGGCTCAATCGGATGCGCCAGGCCCAGGCCAGCAGGGCGATGTCGGCCAGCACGATCCCGGCCAGGCGGAATTCGATCGGCACGCTGACGCGCGCGGCGGTGTACTTGAGCAGGAAGCTGACGCCGATGAACAGGATCAGCAGGCCCAGCTTGGCAACCAGGTTGCCGCCGAACAGCCAGGCCTTGGCGGCCAGCAGCCAGCGTGGCGGCTGGGACCCAGGTGCGGGCCGGCGCGGAGGCGGCGTTTCGGCGGCCGGCGTGACCGCTGGGCTGATTGGCCTGGCCGGCTCGGTGGGCGCAGTCGGCGTCGGCGCAGGCGGCGCGCTTGGCACCGGCATAGCAGCCATGGCGGAAATGATGGGCGCCGTCATCGGCGGCTTCGGCCGCTCGGGCTGCACCGGCGCGACGTCGGCTGCCGGCGCCTTGGCCGGCGCATCCTGCCCGAAGCGCTGCCTGACCAAGTCTTCGCGCAGCGCGGCCAGCTCGCGTTTCAGTTCATCCGCAACCTTCTTCGACTGGCGCGCATCGCTGCGCGCACGCCAGGCGACACTCAGCGTAAACAGGCCCAGCACAAACAAAAGGAATTCCATGGAACGGCTCCCTTGTGGCAATCCTGCAAGCTATCATATTTGCAACATTGCCACAATCGGAAGCGTCAACGCCCGTCAACTCAGTTTGAGCTGGCGATCCAGCGGTCGACGCGCTGCTCCAGGATCGGCATCGGCAGCGTGCCATCGCCGATCACCACTTCGTGGAATTTCTGGTAGCTGAACTTGTCGCCCAACGCCTGTTGCGCGCGGGCGCGCAGTTCCAGGATCTTCAGCGAGCCGACCTTGTAACTCAGCGCCTGCGCCGGCAGCACCATGTAGCGCTCGATTTGGTTGCGCGCGCGCGGCTCGCTCCAGCCCAGCACGTCCATCAGATAGCTGATGGCCTGCTCGCGCGTCCAGCCCTTTGCGTGGATGCCGGTATCGACCACCAGCCGCGCGGCGCGCAGCATCTCGGCATTCAGGTGGCCGTAGTAGGCCACCGGATCCTCATACAAGCCCAATTCCTTGCCCAGCGTTTCCGAGTACAAGGCCCAGCCTTCGGTGAACGCCGCGCTGTTCGGATTTTCGGTGCTGAACTTGCGGAAGTCGGGCAACGCGATTTCCTTCAGCAGCGCTGCGTGCAGATGGTGGCCCGGTATGCCTTCATGCAGGAACAGGCTGACCATGTCGACCCGGCTATAGGTTTTGGGATCGTTCACCACGGGCCAGAACACGCCCGGATACGAACCGTCCGCCGCCGACGGCGTGTAGTGGTCCGAGGCGGTGGCGCGCGTCAGCTCCGGTTCCAGCACCAGCTCCAGCTTGGCTTTCGGCACCAGGCTGAAATAGGCCGGCAGCTTGGTCTGCACTTGCGCATAGATGGCGCGGTAGGCGTCCAGCACCTGCTCGTCGGTGGTGAAGATGTTGTAGCTGGCCTGCGCGCTCACCCATTGTGGCAGCTGCTTGGCCGGACCGTCATAGCCGAGCTTGGGCGCGAGTTCGGTGAACTGCTGCTGGATGCGCGCCACTTCCTTCAGCCCCAGCGCGTGCACGGCGTCCGGCGTCAGCGGCAGGTTGGTGCTGTCGCGGATGTGCGCGGAGTACCAGGCCGCGCCGTTCGGCAGGGCGCTGAAGCCGCTGCTGGCGCGGCCGGCCGGCAGGTATTGACGTTCCAGGAAATCGACCAGGCGGGTCAGGGCCGGCGCGATTTTGCTGTCCACCGTTTTCAGGTAGGCGGCAGCGAGCTTCTTTTTATCGGCGTCGGAGAAGTCGGCGGGGAAGCGCGTCGCCGGCGAGTAGTAGATGCTGGCTTCCGGCGTGGCCGCGCGCAGGTTCTGGAGCTGCGGCAGCATCGCCACCGTGATCGTCTTCGGCAGCACCACGCCGGTGCGCATGCCTGCCTTCATGTTGGCGATGGCCTGATCTATCCACGCCGGCAACTGGTTCAGGCGGTTCAGGTAGGCCTGGTACTGCTTGACCGTCTTCAGCGGCTGCGAGCCGGCGCCGTTGGCGTAGTTGGCCAGGGTGCTGGGCACGTTGTCCATCTGGTTCAGCGGCAGCAGGTGGTCGGGGAAGGACTCCATCTGCATCGCGTTGTTCAGTTCATAGGACAGCAGATCGTAGGTCAGCTGGTCCTGGTCGCCGAGCTGGTCGCGTCGCACCGTCATCAGTTGCTTTTGCAGCGCGCGGTACTGCGTGAACTGCGCGGCGCGCACCTTGGGCGAAATCGCCAGGCCGATCTGATCGTTGTAACGGCTGTCGCCATTGGCGGTACCGAACAGCAGCGGATCGAATTTGCAGCGCGCCGTATGGAACGCCGCCGCCAGCTTCGCCAACTGCTTCTGCGCCTGCGTGGCCTTGGCCGCAGTCACGGCGGGCGCCGCCTGTACCGGCAAAGTGTAAGCACCGGCCAGCATCAGGCTGGCGATCAGAACGGAAGTACGCAGACGGGACATGGGCATAAAGATTTCCTGACCTGAAGAAGAGTTGTTCGGGCGATAGCCAAAAAAGAGTCTAGCACCAAACAAGTCATTCAAGGGTGATCAGGATGGCCCGCACATTGGCCGGGATCGGCACCGAGCGGTTGCTGCTGCGCTCGACGTAGACGTGGACGAAGTGGCCGGCGGCGGCGGGCAGGGTGTCGTCGTTGCGGAACAGGGCGATCTCGTAGCGCACGCTGGAGTTGCCCAGCTTGGCCACGCGGATGCCGGCGTGCACCAGGTCCGGAAACGCGATCGGGCTGAAGTAGGCGCAGCCGCTGTCCACCACGAAGCCCACCACCTCGCCCTGGTGGATATCAAGCACGCCGCGTTCGATCAGGAACTGGTTCACCGCCGTGTCGAAATACGAGTAATAGACAACATTGTTGACGTGGCCATAAATATCGTTGTCCATCCACCGCGTGGGGATGGCGAGGAAGTGGCGGAACTGCTCGCGGGTGGCGTCGCGCATGCTCATGCTGGCTCCTGTTTTTTGAAGTGTGAGGCCAACAAAGGTACAATGGACCCCTTCACGCTGTAAATAGCAGCACATCCATACTGTAAAGGTTTTTCATGAGTCTCCAATGCGGCATCGTCGGCCTGCCTAACGTCGGCAAGTCCACCCTGTTCAACGCCCTGACCAAGGCCGGCATCCCGGCCGAGAATTATCCGTTCTGCACCATCGAGCCGAACGTCGGCGTGGTCGAAGTGCCGGACCCGCGCATGGGCGCGCTGGCCGACATCGTCAAACCTGAGCGCATGGTGAACGCCATCGTCGAATTCGTTGACATCGCCGGCCTGGTGGCCGGTGCGTCGCAGGGCGAAGGCCTGGGCAACCAGTTTCTGTCGCACATCCGCGAAACCGACGCCATCGTCAACGTGGTGCGCTGCTTTGAAGACGACAACGTGATCCACGTGGCCGGCAAGGTCAGCCCGCTGGACGATATCGAAGTGATCCAGACCGAGCTGGCGCTGGCCGACCTCGGCACCGTGGAAAAAGCCATCCACCGCGAGAACAAGAAAGCCCGTTCCGGCGACAAGGACGCCGCCAAGCTGCTGGCCATCATGGAGCGCATCGTGCCGCACCTGAATGAAGCCAAGCCGGTGCGCGCCATGGGCCTGGACGCCGACGAAATGGCCCTGATCAAGCCGCTGTGCCTGATCACCGCCAAGCCGGCCATGTACGTGGCCAACGTGTCCGACACCGGCTTCACCAACAACCCGCTGCTGGACCAGCTGACCGCCTACGCCGCTAGCCAGAACGCGCCGATCGTCGCCATCTGCGCCTCGATCGAAGCGGAAATCGCCGACCTGGACGACGCCGACAAGACCGCCTTCCTGGCCGACATGGGCATGCAGGAGCCGGGCCTGGACCGTCTGATCCGCGCCGCCTACAAGCTGCTGGGCCTGCAAACTTACTTCACCGCCGGCGTGAAGGAAGTGCGCGCCTGGACCATCCACATCGGCGACACCGCCCCGCAAGCGGCGGGCGTGATCCACACCGACTTCGAGCGCGGCTTCATCCGCGCCCAGACCATCGCCTACGACGACTATATCCAGTACAAGGGCGAGGCTGGCGCGAAAGAAGTCGGCAAGATGCGCGCCGAGGGCAAGGAATACGTGGTCAAGGATGGCGATGTGCTGAATTTCCTGTTCAACGTCTAAGTTTTAACCGCTCCACGAAAATCCGCGATTTATCGCGGATTTTTTTTTGCCCGGTCGCCTCTGCGTGGAGAATGGAGAGAATTTTCCTTTTGGCAATGTGATAGCATCCCGCATTAATAAAAAATCATGCCGAAATTCTTAATGGAAATAGTTGATATTTCTTAAAAAAACTAAGAATTCCTGCGGATATCATAAACCTAGGGATCACCGCAAAAATGCCGAGCTACGCGCGCGAAGTACAAAAACTCTATGTTGAATATTTCGGCCGCCCCGCCGATCCTGCCGGCTTAGCATATTGGACATACGCGCTGACGCAAAATGTGGTGAACATCGACACCATCAGGACCCTCTTTTCCGCTACGCCTGAATTCACTTCGGCATTTGCAGGCCTCTCCTTTGCCGAGATGGTCGATACTGTTTATATGAGTCTGTTTGACCACCCCGCCGACGAGTCGGGGCTGACATTCTGGGTCGATCAACTTCAGAGCGGCAACCTCACCATAGGCGCTATTGTCGGCATCGTTGGCGATGGCGCGCAGGGCAACGATTATGTCGTCCTGTCCGATAAAATCAGCGCGGCCGAGGCGTACACTGCCGAGCTGGTGCACGCGCCTACAGGCTCCGTCACCATCAGCGGCACGGCCATCGAAGGCCAGGTGCTGACTGCGGCCAATACGCTTGCCGATGCCGATGGCATGGGCGTCATCACTTATCAATGGCAGGCTGGCGGCGTCAACATTGCTGGCGCCAAAGGCGCCAGCTTCTCGCTGACGGCGGCCCAGGTCGGCAAACCGATCACGGTCGTCGCCAGCGTCGTCGACGGGTTTGGCTTCCACGAATCGTTCACCAGCAATACCATCGCATCGGGCAACGACACCCTCAAGGGCAGCGCCGGCGTGGACCAGCTGGCCGGTGGCGTGGGCGACGACACTTACATCGTCAATGTGGGTGGCGACGTCGTGGTCGAAAAAGTCGGCGAGGGCGTGGACCAGGTCAATGTCGCCTATTCTGCGGCCGGCGTCCACACGCTGGCGGCCAACGTGGAAAACGCGAAGGTGACGTCGGCGGCGAACATCGCCGTCGGCCTGACGGGCAATGCACTGGATAATGTTCTCACCGGCAACGGCGCCGCCAACACGCTGACCGGCGGCCTGGGCAACGACACGCTGGACGGTGGTGTTGGCGTGGACAAGCTCATCGGCGGCACCGGCGACGACCTCTACATTGTGGACAACGCGGGCGACGTGGTGACCGAAGCGCTGAATGAGGGCAGCGACACGGTGCGCACCCCGCTGGCCAGCTACACGCTGGCGGCCAACGTCGAGACTCTGGTGTATACCGGCACGGCCGCATTCTCCGCCACCGGGAATGCGCTCGATAACGCCATCGTCGGCGGCAATTCCGGCAACATACTCGACGGAGGCGCAGGCAACGACAGCCTGACCGGCGGCAGCGGCAACGACAGCCTGCTGGGCGGTCTTGGCAACGACACTTTCGTCGGCGCCGCCGCCAGGGACACCATCGACGGCGGCGACGGAGCCGATGTGCTGCGCGGCCTGGGCAGCTACGCCGACTACACCATCACCCGCCCCAGTGCCACTGACACGGCGCTGACCGACGCGGCCGGCAATGTCTTGATGGTGCGCGGCGTGGAGAAGTTCGGATTTGCCGGCAGCGTCGAGAAAACATTGGATGAGCTGCAATCCAATATCGCCAGCATCGGCAACGACAAGCTGTCCGGTGGCGTGGGCGCCGACACGCTCAACGGCGGCCTGGGCGCGGACACGCTCAGCGGCGGCGAAGGCAACGACACCTACGTGATCGATAACGTGGGTGACGTCATCATTGAGCATCTCGATGCAGGCGATGACCTGGCGCAAGTGGCGCTGACTGCGGCAGGCACCTACAAGCTGGCCGACAACGTCGAGCACGCGACGGTGACGTCGGCGGCCACCGTCGCGGTCAACCTGACCGGCAACGACGGCAACAACACCTTGACCGGCAACGCCGCCGCCAACACCCTGACCGGCGGCGGCGGTAACGATACGCTAGATGGCGGCGCCGGCGCCGACAAGCTGATTGGCGGCGCCGGCAACGACAGCTATACGGTCGACAATGCCAGCGACGTCATCACCGAACTCCTGAACGAAGGCACGGACAAGGTCAGCACCGCACTGGCCAGCTACACGCTGGGCGCCAATCTGGAGAACCTGGTCTACACCGGCCTTGTGGCCTTCAGCGCCACCGGCAACCTGCTCGACAACGTCATCACCGGCGGCAACGGCGGCGGCAAGCTCGACGGCGGCGCCGGCCATGACAGCCTGACTGGCGGCAGCGGCAACGACAGCCTGGTGGGCGGCCTCGGCAACGATACCTTCACCGGCGCCTTCGGCAAGGACACCATCGATGGCGGCGAGGGCAACGATGTGCAGCAAGGCCTCGGCAAGTTTGCCGACTACGGCTTCAGCCGCCCGAACGCCACCGACACGGTGCTGGCCGACAAGGCCGGCAACCAGCTGACGCTGCGTGGCGTGGAAACGATCGTCTTCAGCGATGGCAGCAAGCTGCTGGCCGACCTGCAATTCAACGTGGCCAGCGTCGGCAATGATAGCCTGACCGGCACCGACGGCGCCGACAGGCTCGACGGTGGCCATGGCGTCGACACCCTGGCCGGTGGCAAGGGGGACGACCTGTATGTGGTCGACAACGCGGCCGACGTGGTGGAGGAACTCGGCGCTGGCGGCAAAGATTTGGTGCAAGTGGCCTTCACCGCCGTCGGCACCTACCAGCTGGGCGACAATGTGGAAAACGCCACCGTCACGGCGGCCGCCACGCTGGCGGTCAGCCTCACCGGCAACGATCTCGACAACGCGCTGACCGGCAACGCCGCCGCCAACAACCTGAGCGGCGGCGGCGGCAACGATACGCTCGACGGCGGCGCCGGCGCCGACAAACTGCTGGGCGGCCTAGATGACGACGTTTATATCGTCGACAACGCAGGCGACGTCATCGCCGAGAATTTGTGGGAAGGCCACGATACGGTGCGCACCACGCTGGCCAGCTACACGCTGGGCGCCAACCTCGAAGAACTGCGCTACACCGGAGTTGCCGCCTTCACCGGCAACGGCAACAAGGATGACAACACCCTGGTCGGCGGCAACGGCGGCAACAAGCTGGACGGCGGCGCCGGCGCGGACCTGCTGGTCGGCGGTGGCGGCGCCGACAGCCTGCTCGGGGGCCTTGGCGACGACACCTTCACCGGCACCGCCGGCAAGGACACCGTCGATGGCGGCGTCGACCAAGATACGCTCACGTTGGCCGGCAATTTCGCCGGCTACACCGTCACCCGCGCCAGCGCCATCGATACCGTCCTTGCCGACAAGTCCGGCAACGCGGTCACGGTGCGCAACGTCGAAGTGTTCCGCTTTGCCGATGGCGACGAGTCGCTGGAGCAAGTGCAGTACAACGTTGCCAGCGCTTTCAACGACACGCTCACCGGCGGCAGCGGCGATGACTTGATCAACGGCCTGGCCGGCGCCGACACCATGATGGGCGGGCTTGGCAACGACACCTATGTAATCGACAACTTCGGCGATCTGGTGCTGGAGAGCGACGACGGCGCCGTCGACACCTTGCAACTGGCGCTGACTGCGGCCGGCACCTACACCATGGCCGATCTGGTGGACAACGCCACCGTGACGGCGGCGGCAACGGTGGCGGTCAATGTCAATGGCAATGGCTGGGACAATTGGATCACCGGCAATGCCGCCGCCAATACCTTGCGCGGCGACTGGGGCAACGACACCCTCGACGGTGGCGCCGGCAACGACAAACTGATCGGCGGCGGCGGTGACGATGTTTACGTGGTGGGCGAGGCTGGTGACGTCGTCAGCGAGTTGCAGGACGAAGGCGACGACAGCGTGCGCGTGTCGGCGGCCAGCTATGCCTTGACGGTCAACGTCGAGCGGCTCGAGTACACTGGCACGACGGCCTTCACCGGCACCGGCAATACGCTGGCCAACGTGATCCGCGGCGGCAATGGCGGCGCCAAGCTGGACGGTGGCGCTGGCAGCGACACGCTGTACGGCGGCCATGGCAACGACAGCCTGCAAGGCGGCCTGGGCGATGATACCTTGCAGGGCGGCACCGGCAAGGACACCGTGGACGGCGGCGCCGACTATGACGTCCTGCTCCTCGGCGGCGCGTTTGCCGACTACGCCGTCAGCCGCACCAGCGCCACCGACACGGTATTGACCGACAAGGCCGGCAATGTGCTCACGGTGCGCAACGTCGAAGTATTCCGCTTTGCCGATGGCGACAAGATGCCGGCCGAGGTGCAGTTCAACGTCGTCAGCGCTTACGATGACGTGCTCACCGGTTCCAGCGGCAATGACTTGATCAACGGCCTGGCCGGCGCCGACACCATGATGGGCGGGCTTGGCAACGACACCTATGTGATCGACAACTTCGGCGATCTGGTGCTGGAGAGCGACGACGGCATCGACACGGTGCAGCTGGCGCTGACTGCGACCGGCACCTACACCATGGCGGATCTGGTGGAAAACGCCACCGTGACGGCGGCGGCAACGGTGACGGTCAACGTCAACGGCAATGGCTGGGACAATCGGATCACCGGCAATGCCGCCGCCAATACGCTGAGCGGCGACTGGGGCGACGACACCCTCGACGGCGGCGCCGGCAATGACAAGCTAATCGGCGGCGGCGGCGACGATGTCTACGTGGTGGGCGAGGCCGGCGACGTCGTCACCGAGTTGCAGGACGAAGGCGACGACAGCGTGCGCGTGTCGATGGCCAGCTATGCCTTGACGGCCAACGTCGAGCGGCTCGAGTACACCGGCACGATGGCCTTCGCCGGCACCGGCAATGCGCTGGACAACGTGATCCGAGGGGGGAACGGCGGCGCCAAGCTTGACGGCGGCGCAGGCAACGACACGCTGTACGGTGGCAATGGCAACGATAGCCTGCAAGGTGGGATCGGCGATGACCTGCTGCTGTCCGGCAGCGGCAAGGACACGCTCGACGGCGGCGGCGGCGACGACACCGTGCAAGTCCTGGGCAATGTGGCCGATTACAAGATCACGCGTCCCAACAGCGCCGACGTTCTGCTGACCGACAAGGCCGGCAATGTACTGACCTTGCACACCAATGTCGAATGGGTGGCGTTTGCCGATGAGACGCGCTTCCTGGCAGACCTGCTGGTGAATGTGGCCAGCCCGGGCGCCGACCTGATGATCGGCGCCGAAGACAACGATACGCTCGATGGCGGCGCCGGCGCCGACACCCTGCGCGGCGGCGGCGGCGACGATACCTATATGATCGACAACGCCGGCGACGTGGTCGAAGAAGATGGCGGCGCCGGCACCGATACGGCACGGGTGGGCGTGACCACCGCCATCACCTTCAAGCTGGCCGACAATCTTGAAAACGTCATCGTCACCTCAACCGCCGCCGTCAACCTGACCGGCAACGACGGCGACAACCTGTTGACCGGCAACCTGGCCGTCAACACGCTGGCCGGTGGCGCCGGCAACGATACGCTCGACGGCGGCGCCGGCAGCGACAAGCTGCTGGGCGGCGCCGGTGACGATCTCTATCTCCTCGGCGATGCTGACCTGGTCACCGAAGGCGTGGAGGAAGGCTACGACACCGTGAAGACCACGCTGGCCAGCTATACCTTGACAGCCAACGTCGAGGTGCTGACCTACGTCGGCGGCGGCGCCTTCAGTGGCACCGGCAATGCGCAAGCCAACGTCATCACGGGCGGCAATGGCGCCAACAAGCTCGATGGCGGCGACGGCGCCGACCAAGTGAGCGGCGGCAGCGGCAACGACCTGCTGCTCGGCGGCGCCGGCGACGACACCCTGCTCGGCCAGGGCGGCAACGACACCCTGGATGGCGGCACCGGCCAGGACGAGGCCGTGCTCCAGATGGTGCGCGAGCAGGTGACGGTGGTGCGCACCACCGCCACCGACACCCGCATTACCGACCTCGCCGGCAATGCGGTCACGCTGCGCAATGTTGAGACCGTGACGTTCATCGATGGCGTCGCCAGCATCGACGAGTTGCAGTACAACCTGGCCAGCCCGGGCAACGACCATCTGGTCGGCACCGATGGTGTAGACGTGCTCAACGGCGGCGCTGGCGTCGACACGCTGGAGGGCTACGGCGGCGACGACACCTACGTGATCAGCGACAAGGCTAGTGTCATTCTCGAAGGCGTGGACGCCGGCAAGGACACGGTGCAGGTGGCCTTGACCGCCGCCGCCACCTATGTACTGGCGGACAATGTGGAAAACGCCGTGATCAAGGCGGCGGCCTCGGTCGCCATCAACCTCACCGGCAACGCGCTCGACAACAAGCTGGTCGGCAACGCCGCCGCCAACACCCTGAACGGCGGCCTCGGCGACGACACGCTGGATGGTGGCGCCGGCGCCGATAAATTGGCCGGCGGCCTGGGCGACGACGTCTACATCGTGAACGACAGCGGCGACACCGTCACCGAACTGGCGAACGAGGGCCTCGATACGGTGGAGACGCTGCTCAACAGTTACACCCTGGGCGCCAATGTGGAATCCCTGCTGTACAAGGGCAACGGCGCGTTTTCCGGCACCGGCAATGCAGAGGACAACCTGCTGGGCGGCGGCGATGGGGGCTCCAAGCTCGACGGCGGCGCCGGTAATGACTACGTGATCGGTGGCTACGGAAATGACAGCCTGCAAGGTGGTGCGGGCGACGATATGCTCTACGCACTGTATGGCAAGGATACGGTCGATGGCGGCACCGGCACCGATCTGCTGGGCGTGCTGGGCGACCGCGGCTATTACAACGTCGAGCGCCTGAATAACTCCGACACCAAGATTCGCTTTGCCAATGGCGACAGCATCGTGGTGCGCAACGTCGAGTTCTTCAACTTCAACGGCAACTACAAAACGCTGGATCAGCTGTTGATGTATAGCGTCGGTCCCGGCAGCGATACGATATTCGGCGGAACCGAGGATAACTTCATGAATGGCGGCGCCGGCGACGACCTGATGTACGGCGGCGCTGGTAACGACTTCTACATCCTGTCGTCGCTGGGCGATGTGGTGGCGGAGGGCGCAGGTTACGGCGTCGACGGCGTCCGGCTGGAATTCAGCTCGGCCGCTACCTATACGCTGGCTTACTCCGTCGAATACGCTATCGTGAGCACGGACAACACGCTCGCGATCAACGTCATCGGCAACGAACTCGACAACTACCTGTGGGGCAATGGCGGTGCCAACAACCTGAGCGGCGGCATCGGCAACGATACGCTGAACGGCGGCGCCGGCAATGACACGCTGGTGGGCGGCGTCAGCGATGATCAGTATATGGTCGGCGAGAGTGGCGACATCATCAAGGAAAACGCCAACGAAGGCTTCGAGACGGTGTTTGTCGCCGCCGCCTCCTACACCCTGTCGGCCAACCTGGAAGACATGGTGTTCAACGGCAGCGGCGCCTTCAGCGGCAACGGCAACGACGGCAACAACCGCCTGTTCTCCGGCAGCGCCAGCAGCGTCAAGCTGGACGGCGGCGCCGGCAACGACCTCCTGGTCGGCAACGGCGGCAACGACAGCATGCTGGGCGGTGTCGGCGACGACTCGATCGAGGCCAGCGGCGGCAACGACACCATCGATGGCGGCGCCGGCAACGACATCTTCTACAACCTGGGCGCGCGCGCCAATTACGCCGTCTCCCGAGCCAACGCCACCGACGTCGTGCTGACCGGCCGCGACGGCACGGTGCACACGGTGCGTGGGGTGGAGACCTTCTACTTCGGCGGCGAGAAACTGACGCTGGCCCAGCTGCAGGCCAACACCTTCGGCGCCGGCAACGACAGCGTGGCCGGCACTTCAGGGGACGACATGCTGGATGGCGGTCCTGGGGCCGACACGCTGGCCGGCGGCGCTGGCGACGATATTTATGTGGTCGACAATCTCGGCGAGCGCAACGTCGAACTCAGCGGCGGCGGTCACGACCAGATCAGGTTGAGCTTGGCGACAGCCGGCAGCTATGTGATGGACAACGAGGTGGAAGACCTACGGGTGACCTCGCCGGCGACGCTGGCCGTGAATGTGACGGGTAACGGACTGGGCAACAACATCCTCGGCAACGCCGCCGCCAACAAGCTGGCCGGCGGCGCCGGCGCGGATACGCTGGATGGCGGCGCCGGCAACGACACGCTGATCGGCGGCGCCGATGCCGACCTGTTCGTAATCTCCAGCGTGACCGGCAGCAAGACCATCACCGACTTCGTTTCCGGCACGGATCACATCGCGCTGGCCCTGGACGTGTCTTATTATGGCAGCGCGGTGCACACCGGCGCGGCCGATTTTGACCTTCTCAACAGCCTGGTGCTGTTCACGGAGACGATGGCGACAGCCAGCACGGCGAACGCGGCGGCCATCATCGGCTCGGCCATTCTCCCCTACATGACAGGGTATACCGCGCTGTTCGCACTATCGACCACCACCGCTACCACGCTGTATTGGTTCGTTTCGAGCGGCGATGATGCGTTGGTGTCGGCCAACGAACTGACCGAGCTGGTGACACTCACCGGCACCCCGGACACCAAGTTGGGGGATTATGTGTTCATGTGATGCCGGGATTCGGAGTCACTCCCTGGCCGGCTGAACGAAGCGCAGCAGCGCCGGCATGCAGTGCTGCTGCATGTCGTAGCGCTCGACGATGGTCTGGCGGGCGGCGTCGCGCAGGTGTTGCAGTTCTGCGCGGCGCGCCAGCGCGTCGGCCACCGTGGCGGCCAAGGCTTGCGGGTCGAAGAAGTCGACCAGCAGGCCGTTGCGGCCGTGCTCGATCACTTCCTCCACCGGCGCCGTCTTCGACGCCACGATCAGGCAGCCGCAGCTCATCGCCTCCATCAGCGACCATGACAGTACGAACGGGTAGGTGAGGTAGGTGTACACCGCCGCCACCTGCATCAGCTGCGTCAGCACCGTGTGCGGCACCTTGCCGACGAAGTGGATGCGGCGCATGTCGATCTGGTCCTTCACCTCATCCAGGAAAATCTGCTTCCAGCTCTTGCCTTGCGGCGGCGCTGCGCCGTAGCTGACGCCATCGCCGCCGACAATCACCACGCGCGCATTGGGCCGCTGCTGCATCAGCGCCGGCAGCGCGCGCATGAAGGTGTGATAGCCGCGATACGGTTCCAGCTGGCGCGCCACAAACACAATCACTTCATCGCCGGGACGCAGGGTCACGCCGGCCGACTGCAGCTGCACATAGGCTTTGGGATCGGGGCGGAAACGCTGGGTGTCGATGCCGTCGTGGACCACGGTGATGCGGTCGCGGAACCAGGCGGGATGGCGGTCGCGCTGGAATGCGGTCGGCGACAGCGCGCCGTCGGCCACCGACATGGCGTGCAGCAAATGCGTGTTGCGCAGCCGCAGGCGCTGCAGGCCGGCGCTGCTGGGCTGGGAGAATTCCGGGTCGAAGAAGGCATCGCCGCCTTCGGCGCCGTAGTAGTACTCGGCGTAGATCAGCAGCCTGGCCTTGGGAAAGACGTCGCGCACGTACAGCGCTTCGCCCCAGCCGGGATGGACGAACACCACGTCCGGCTCGAAACCCTGTTCCTTCAGCCATTCCAGCCGCGCCGCCGCCGACTCGCCGCGCAGCACCTTGCCGTACAAGTCCTTGAGTTGCGCCGGCGGACGCGGTCCGTGGGCGGCGTGATTGACGTCGTGACGGAAGTAGCGCACGCCGGGTAGGGGCACGGCCGGCTCGTTCATGCCGAGGCCGATGACTTCGTGGCCTTGTGCGGCCAGAGCCGGGGCCAGGTGCTTGAACTGTCCGGGGAAGTTCTGGTGGATGAACAGGTATCGGGTGCGTGTGCTCAAGGAAAACTCTCTGTATCGCCAAGAAAAACATTGTGCCATACAACAGCTGGCCCATCCTTATCCAGAAACTGCATTTCTTTGTTCGGAATGATTCGTGGGCGGGGCAACAAAATCCCTTTAACGTGGCGGGATGTTTACTCAAGACGGAACGCGCTGTGGAGAAATTGCTTACCTTTCCTGACCAGTCGGCCATGATTTTGTCGATCCGCGCCAAGGCCATGCTGTTTCACGACCCGCGCTCGTCGGAGCTGCTGCAGCAGGTGGAGCGTATCGCCCGCAGCGACGCCACCACGCTCATCATCGGCGAAACCGGCACCGGCAAGGAATTAATCGCGCGCCATATCCATGATCAGAGCGGACGCCAGGGGCCGTTCGTGGCCGTCAACTGCGGCGCCTTCAGCGAAACGCTGATCGACGCCGAGTTGTTCGGCCATGAGGCGGGCGCCTTCACCGGCGCCACGCAGGCGCGCTCGGGATGGTTCGAGGCCGCCAACGGCGGCACCCTGTTCCTCGATGAAATCGGCGACCTGTCGCTGGCGCTGCAGGTCAAGCTGCTGCGCGTGTTGCAGGAGCGGCAGGTGGTGCGGCTGGGCGCGCGCCGGCCGATACCGCTGAACGTGCGGCTGGTGGCCGCCACCAATGTCGACCTGCACAAGGCGATCGAGGCCGGGCGCTTCCGCTCGGACCTGTATTACCGCCTCGGTGTGGCGTCGGTACAACTGCCGCCGTTGAGCGAGCGCGCCGGCGACATCCTGCCGTTGGCGCGCCACTTCATCGGCGTCTACAGCGCAAAGCTCAAGCGCAGCAATGTGGCGCTGTCGGCCCAGGCCAGCGCGGCGCTGTTGTCGTATGAATGGCCGGGCAATATCCGCGAGCTGGAGAATGTGATTCACTTCGCGCTCATTGTCAGCAGCGGCGACCTGATACAGGCGGAGGATTTGAAGCTCACCGGCATCTCGCATCGCCGCCAGCATGAACACCAGAACCTCCACACTGCCCCCGCCTTCGGCAGCTTCCAGCAGCAGCTGACCTCCGTGTTCAGCCGCATGATCGAGGCCGACCAGCCGGAGCTGTTCGACAGCGTGGAAGAAATCCTGGTGCGCACGGCCTACAACGCCAGCAACCGCAACCAGGTCCACACAGCGCGGGTATTGGGCATCAGCCGCAACATCCTGCGCACCCAGCTCAAGCGCTTCGGCCTGATCGGCTTTGAAGCCGGCACCGCATCCGGCAGCGAACTGCTGCAGTAATTCCTACTTTGTGAAAGCCAATATGAAGAATATCGCCATCGCCACGATTGCAGTCGGCCTGTTCGCCAGCGCCTCCGCCCACGCCCAGCAGGCCTGGAAGCACACCGTCAAACAACTGCCGCGCGCCGAGGTGGAGGCCTTGCTGGCCCAGCCCGGACAGGTGCTGGTGCTCGACGTGCGCCGCCCGGACGAGGTGACCGCCAAAGGCGGCTTCCCGGTCTACCTGAGCATCCAGGCCAAGGATGTGGAACAGCAGCTGGCCTATATTCCCAAGGACCGCACCATCATCACCGTGTCCAACCATGCCCACCGCGCCGGCGCGGTGGGCGACCTGCTGGCGGCCAAAGGCTACAAGGTGGCGGGCGCCACCGGCTCGGAGGACTATGAGGCGCAAGGCGGCACGATCACGCGCATCGCCGCGCCGGTGAAACCATGACCTTGTTCGATATCTTCCACGCCATCCAGGAGACCGAAAGCAGCACCGCGCTGCGCGAATCGCTGTATGCGTTCCCGTTGCTGGAGGCCTTGCACCTGCTGGGCCTGGCCTTGTCCTTCGGCCTGATCCTGCTGACCGACTTGCGGCTCACCGGCCTGCTGCTGAAGCGCATACCGCTGGCCGACCTGCTCGACCAGCTGCGCTATTACATCTTCGGCGGCTTCGCGCTGACCTTCATCACCGGCGGCCTGCTGTTCTGGGCCGAGGCGGAGACCCTGTACAGCAACCTGCCGTTCTGGCTCAAGGTCGGCTGCATGGTGGTGGCCTGCCTGAACGCCTTGTACTTCGAGCTGAAGTGGGGCCACCGCGCCGCACAGTGGGCGCATCAGGCCGTGCTGCCGAGCGGCGCCGCGCGCGCCGGCTGGATCTCGCTCAGTTTCTGGACCCTCACCACCATCTTCGGCCGTTCCATTCCTTACTATTAAATCTATGAGCTTTGTTCAATTCCTCGGATGGCTGCAAGAGAGCTATCCAATCGCGCAACTGCGCGCCGCCAATCATCTGGTGATCGAAGTGACGGAAGTGCTGCACGTGCTGGGGCTGGTGACTTTCCTGGCTGCGCTGCTGCTGGTTAACCTGCGCTTGCTGAATATCGGCCTGCGGCGCCAAGCGTCGCCGCTGGTGGCCAGCGCGGTCGCACCGCTGGTGTGGGGCGGACTGACGCTGACCGTATTGACCGGCACCATCCTGTTCCTGTCCGGCCCCGTGCGCTATTTCTACAACAGCGCCTTCGTACCCAAGATGATCCTGCTGGCGTTGGCCCTGGTGGTGCAATTCACGCTGTACCGCAAGGCTACCACCTCGGCACAGCCCAAGCCGCTGTTTGCCGGCGCCAGCGCGGTGTTGTCGCTGTCGCTGTGGTTCAGCGTCGGCCTGTTCGGCCGCGCCATCGGGTATGTCTGACATGAAGCTGCGCTACCTGCCCTACTACTTGCTCCCATTCCTGCTGGCTGCCTGCAGCTCCGGCGAACCGCCGACGCAATTCCGTCCCGACGCCTCGATACAGGAGGTGATGGCCTCGGTGGTCGATCCGGCTGCCGACGCCGTCTGGGAAGCGGTCAGCAGCGAGACCACCGCGCAAGGCATCGTCGAACACCAGCCGCGCACCGATGCGGAATGGCTGGCGGTACGCCATCACGCGGTCACGCTGGCCGAGGCGGCCAACCTGTTGCTGATCAAGGGACGCGTGGTCAGCCACACCAACCAGCTGGAGGATGCGCACGTGCCGGGCATCCTGAGCGCGGCGGACGTGCAGAAGAAGATCGATGCAGACCGCAAGCTGTTTGCCGCGCGTGCGCAGGAGTTGCAGGCGGCGGCGCGCGAAGCGGTTGCCGCGATCGACGCCAAACACCCGCAGCGTTTGCTGGCGGCCGGCGAGAAGATCGATGCGGCGTGCGAGCGCTGCCATATCACTTACTGGTATCCGAACGCGGAGCAGCCGAAATGGCCCGCTCCGCTGACCGCCGCCGTTAAACCTTGACGCCCTTGCGGGCCAGCAGCTGACGGCTGTTGTCGATGTAGATGAGCTGACGCTGTTGCGGCGTCAGCACTTTATCCAGCGTGGCGAGGCCGGGACCGGAGTCGCCACGGTCGCCGCCGCCGACACCGTAGTCGGTGCCGAACAGGATGCGGTCCGCACCCAGCTTGTCGATCGCCAGCTTGACCCATTCGCCGTTGCGCGAGTACGGGCCTGGATCCAGATACAGCCGGCGCAGGCGCGCCAGCGGATCGGCCACGCCGGCCTTGTGCGCGGCCGGCACGATGGTGTCGATCAAGTAGGGCAGGAATCCACCCAGCATAATCACTTCCACCGATACATCCGGGTACGGATCGAGGAAATCGGTCAGTCCCAGCGTGATGGCGCCGTTGGCCAGGTGGCTGTTGCTGATGATGCTCCAGCGCGCGTACTCGGTATCGCTCGGCGTCACCAGCGGCGGCTGGCCAGGCACCAGCGCGCTGGCCGGTGCGCGGTGGATGAAGAAGTGGCTGCCCAGCTTCTGTCCTTGCGCGAACAGCGGCGCCAAGCTGCGCGCGCCTTCCAGCGTGGCGAAAGCGTTCAGCGGCAGCGAGCCGCCGATCAGTCCCAGTTCCGTGTGCGCGCGGCGCAGCTCTTGCGCCGCCCACTGCGGATCGGCGGCCGGCAGCGCGGCCACGGCCAGGAAGCGGCCGGGATAGCGTTTCACCACACTGGCCAGCTCGTCGTTGACGGCGCGGAACAGCGGCCGCAGCTCCTCCAGCGGCAGCGTGGCGTCGAAGCCGAGCGCCACCGTGTGGGTGAGCAACTGGCGGCCTATGCCTAGTTGGTCCATGTGACGAATGCGCGCTTCGATATCGGAGGCGCTGAACGGCGACGGCTTGCCTGCGGCGAAAGACGCGGTGGCGAGATTTTCCATCACACTCACGCCGTCCACACCATCGAACACGCGCGGTGCGGCGCTGCGCTGGCGCAGGAAGTCGATTTCAGCCTTGGTGACGAAGTGCGCGTGCCAGTCGACCAGCACGCGCGATGACGTTCCCTTACCCTTGCCGGTGGCAGCGGCGGCCAGCGCCGGCAGGCCGGCGCCCAGGCCCAGCGCGCCGAGGCCGGCCGCGCTGCGGAGGAATTGACGACGATCTTGCATCTGCATGGCCCTCACAGTTTGTAGCTCAAGCCGGCGTACACAAAGCGGCCGGCCGCACCGTTCGGTGCAATGAACGAGTACGGGTTGATGCCGCTGGCGCGGTTGGCGGTCAGGTATTTGTCCGGGTAGCGGTTGAAGGCGTTCTGCACATTCAAGTCCACTTTCCAGCGCTTGCTGATGGCGTACACCACGCCGAAGTCGACATAGGTTTCGGGCGAGAACACCTGATCGATATTGCCGTTGGCCGCCGCCACGCCGGCCACATCGCCGACGTTGTAGCGGTAGCGGCCGTAGCGCGTGGCGCTGCCGTCCAGCACCCAGTCGCCGAGGTTGTAACGCGCGCCCAGCACTACCTTGTTCTTCGGCGTGCCGCTTTCGGCGTCGCGCACCTTGGCGTTGCCGACCGCCAGGATGGAGGCGCCGCCGATGCCCACGTAGCGCTGCACATTGGAGACGCTGGTGTTGATCAGGCTGGCGGCCGCGCTGACTTCCAGCTGGCCCGCGCCGGCGCTGAAATGGCGCTTGCCGATGATGTCGATGCCGTCGGTGCGGCTATCCCAGCCGTTGGTGTAGTAGGACGCCTGCGTGAAGCCGGGCAGGCCGGCCGCATTGAAGGCGGCGGTGACGGTGGCGCCCTGCAGCGTTTCGGTGGCGATGATCACGTCCTTGACCTTGAGCCGGTAGGCGTCCACCGTCAGCGAGCTGACCGCATCCGGGCGCCACACCGCGCCCAGCGAATAGGTGCGCGATTTTTCCGGCGCCAGCGCACGCGCGCCGAAGGCGGCGCCGGCCGGATCGTCCGGTCGGAACTGGCGCGTCTGGCCCGGCGTCAGCGCGCCGGTGCCGGAATTGGACCAGTTGCTGGTGGTGCCGGTGCTCTGGAAGCCCAGCGCGGCCAGGCTCGGTGCGTGGAAGCCGGAGCTGACGGTGCCGCGCAGCGCAATCGCCGGCGTGAAGTCGTAGCGGCTGGTCAGCTTGAAGTTGCTGGTGCCGCCGAAGTCGGAATAGTGCTCGTAACGGCCGGTGGCGCCCACCAGCCATTGCGGGTTGAGGCGGGCGTCAAAGCCGGCATAGCCGCCCACCACGTTGCGCGTGATTTCGCTGGCGTCCTGCGGCTTGATGCCGGAGGTGGACGAGCCGCTGACGGGAATGCGGGTGGTGTCGGTGGCATACGGCGTGCCCGGATACAGCGAGCCGACGGTCTGGCCGGCCAGCGGGCCGCCGGTGTAGCCGGCGGCATCGCCCAGGTCGCCGGTGCGCCAGCGCTCGTGGCGACCCAGCACGCCGGCCGAGACGCTCAGGCCGTCCTGCAGGCCGTCGATGGCGATGGTGTTGAGATAGTCGGCTGTCAGGCTGGTGGCGTCGCTTTTCCAGGAACCGAGATAAAAGTGCGTCCGGCTGGCCGCGCCGTAGGATGGATTGGCGGTGTTATAGGTGTCGCGCGCGGTTTCGTTGGCGCCGTAGCTGAAGGCCACGTCGAGCTTGCCGGCGCTGTCGCCGTCGAAGCGCACGCCGCCGGCCGCTGCCGCGTCCTTGGCGTGGTACTGCATCCACGGCTGGTAGCCGTTGGGGTAGAGGCCCAGCACATCGTTCTCGCCCAGTTTGGTGCCGTCGGTCACCGTGGTGTTGCTGGTGATGGCTTTCACCACGCGCTCGGGATTGACCCAGTTGTTGGCCGACTTGTCCGAGTAGTTGACCCAGCCGTAAGCGACGACCTTGGCGCTCAGCGCCAGCTCGGCGTTGATCAAGCCGCTCCAGTTGTCGCGCGAGGACTGGCCCCACTGGCCGTACTTCTTGTCGAAGCTGCTGTTGCGGGCATCGCCGTTGGGGAACAGCTGGCGCCAGTCCGCTTCGCTGCGGTCGACGTTGGTGTTTTTCAGGCGGTCGATGCTGAAGTTGGCGTAGCCATCCTGTCCCAGCTTGACGCCGGTCCAGCCGTTGATGGCGGTGGTGTGGCCGCCGCCGTCGCTGTAGCCGCCGCCGTGCAGGTTCACTTCGCCGCCGCTGCCGTTCTCGCGCAGCACGATGTTGATCACGCCGGCAATCGCGTCCGAGCCGTACTGGGCGGCGGCGCCGTCGCGCAGCACTTCGATGCGCTGCACGGCGCTGAGTGGAATCGTGTTCAGGTCGACCACGGTGGAGGCCGGCCACGGATCGGTGCCGGACAACTGCGCCGAGGTGTTGCGGCGCTTGCCGTTGACCAGCACCAGCGTGTACGCCGGACTGACGCCGCGCAGCGACGCCGAGCGCACACCCTGGCCCTTGACCGCATTCTGGCCCTGCGGGAAGTTGAACGACGGATGCAGCCGCGACAGCGCCTGGTTCAGGCTGACCGCGCCGCTCTCCTTGAGCTGCTGTGGTGTGATGACGTCGATCGGCGAAGAGCTGGTGAGCACGGTGGCGTCGTGGCGGGTGGAGCCGAGCACCACGATGCTGTCGACGATGCCGGTGGTGGCCGCGTCGGCGGCAAGGGTGGCGGCGGCGCTGGCGCCTTCCTGGGCGTGGACGCTGCCGAAGGCGATGGTCAGCAGCGTGGCGATGATGGTGCGGCGGTGAGCTGGGCGATTCATGATGGCTTTCAAAGTGGAATACTTGACTTAATCAACGCGCGGGCGGGGTGACCGCGACATGGCCAAAGCCGATATTGTTTTCAGTGCAGATGCGTTCATCGCGCTCGATCACGGTCTGCTTGCCGGACTTGTTTTCCGCCACTTCGTAGTGCCAGCCGTCGACCGCGTCCTGCTCGGTGCGGCGCTTGGCCGGAATGGTGGCGGTCCATGGCCGGGTGTAGACGCTCGGGTCGGTGAAGGTGGCGACGTAGTTGTAGCGCTTGCCGTCCGCCGAGAAGATGTAACGCTCGGTGATGTGGACGTTTTCGCTGGCAAACTCGCCGGTGCGGCCGAACAGGGCTTTGCTGTTGTTGTTGGTCACGTCCACCACCAGCGTGTTGCCTTCCCAGTGGCCGCGCGAGTCGGCGTTCCAGAGCTTGATGTTGGCCGGCAGGTGCGGCTTGCCGTCCAGGTGGATGATGCGGGTGCCGGAGTTGAACAGGAACACCAGGTAGCCCGGATACTGGCGGATCTCGTAGCCGTGCCAGATGAAGGACTTGGGCACGCCGGCCGGCGCGCAGCGCGCCAGCGGTTCGATGTAGTGCGGCGCGGTGGGGTTGTGGAAGTTCTTCAGGAAGTCTTGCTGCGCGGCTTTGGCCCAGGGCTGGAACGGCACCTGGCCGTCGGCCGGATCGGTCACCCGGCTCGGTGCGCGTTCTGCGCGCGGACCGAGCGGCTTGCGCGGCGGCGCCGGGTCGCCGGGAATGCCGCCTTGCGGATCGGTCCAGTTGTTGTGATTGGCGACGGTGTTGGACCAGTGGCCTTCGACGTCGGGCTGGCCGTCGGGCAGACGCTTGCCCGGCCATTTGCCGGAGGCGATCTGGTTGTAGGTGGGTTCGAAGCCGATGCGGTCGGTGCTCTTCAATGGCTTGGCAGGGGAGCGCTGCGCATGGGCCGGCAGCGTCAGCGCCAGCAATGCGGTCAGGATGCTTGCGGTAGTTTTCATTTGGCGGCCGGCGGTTTAGGCGGGTAGTGTTGTTCGTAGTCCAGCGTGTAGCGGTAGTCCTCGATCAGCTGGAAATTCTTTTCGCGGTGGCGGTGCAGGATCACGCTGATGTCCCACGGCTTGCTGTACACCTGCGGGTCTTCCAGGCGCGCGCTGTATTCGATGGTGTTGGCGTCGAGGTATTTCCAGCGCTCCACCACGTGGAAGGATTCGCTGTGGAAGTTGCCGGAGCGGTCCAGCCAGGTTTCGTCGTTGAAGTCGGCCACGTCCACCACCAGGGTGTCTCCTTGCCACTTGGCGCGCGAGTCGCCGAGCCAGAACTGGTTGCGGTCGCCGCCCGGGTGGGTGGTGCCGTTGGTATGGATGGTGCGCACCGAGTGGCCGAACTGATGCACCAGCGTCAGGTCGCGCTGGCGCTGGAAGATCTGGAACGGTTCCGGGTAATAGACGCCGCGCGGCACGCCGAGGGTCCAGCCTTTCAGGCGCGGATCGTCTTTCTGGCGGTTGGCGAAGTTCTTTTTCTTTTGCTCCAGCGCTTCGGGCAGGTAGGGGATGACGTCGCCAACGACGATGCCGGCGCCGGGCGGGGCGTCGAAGCGGGCGGCGTGCGGTTCGAGATCGTAGTCGGCGGCGCTGGTGGTTTGCCAGATGCCGGAGAAGTCCGGCTTGCCGTTGGCCAGGCGCGGGATTTTGTCGGCGGCGAAGGCTTGGCCGGCCAGCAAGGCCAGTAGTGCGAGTGTGGTCAGCTTGCGGATCATGGACGCGGCGCCTCGGTGGTTGGTGCATCCTGTGCACCGCCGGTCTGGATCACGCGGCCGTCGGCCAGGGTGACGTAGACGCTGTAGCCGAAGGGCTCGCCGTTTTTCGAGCGGAAGCCGCGAATGCGCACCGGCTGGCCGACTTTCAGGTCGCTTTTGCTCAGGCCTTTGTTGGACAGCGAATTCGGCGCGCCGAACTCCACGCCCCAGTTGGTGACCTTGCCGTCCGGGCCGGTCACGTCGAAATACAGCCAGCTATGGGGATTGACCCATTTGGCCTTGGTGATGGTGCCTTGCAGGTCCAGCGGCTGCTTGGCGTCGAATTCGGCGGCAAAGGCGTGATGGGCCTGCGCGGTGGGGGTTCCCAAAAGAACGGCGCCGACGGTGGCGATGGCTGCCAGGCGGCGCGACAGGGAAGTTTGCATGATGATCTCCAAAAAGTGGTACTGGCAAAACCTTACTGTTTGCAAGCGTTGTGCCAGTTTCTGGATCTGATGCAAGTGATTGTTTTATATGGTTTATTAGGAAATTTTGAGATGCCGCTGCTGCTGGCTGGGCAGCACAGCTGTTGGGAAATCAACAGCACTGTTGATTGCAGGATGTCCAGCGGTAGCGGTCGGGCTGCGCCAGTTGGGTATAATCGTCGGATTGCCCGCCTTACCCTACTCTAGAAAATAATCTTCATGGCTTCTTCCAACGAAAACGTCAGCATGGCGCTGTTCTGCGATTTTGAGAACGTGGCGCTCGGCGTACGCGACGCAAACTACGACAAATTCGATATCAAGCCTGTGCTGGAGCGCCTGCTGCTCAAGGGCAGTATTGTGGTCAAGAAAGCTTATTGCGACTGGGATCGCTACAAGTCCTTCAAAGCCCCGATGCACGAAGCCAATTTCGAGCTGATCGAAATTCCGCACGTGCGCCAGTCGGGCAAGAATTCCGCCGACATCCGCATGGTGGTCGATGCGCTCGATCTGTGCTACACCAAGTCGCACGTCGACACCTTCGTCATCATCTCCGGCGATTCCGATTTTTCGCCGCTGGTGTCGAAGCTGCGCGAGAACGCCAAGAAGGTGATCGGCGTGGGCGTCAAGCAATCGACTTCCGATCTGCTGGTGGCCAACTGCGATGAATTCATTTTCTACGACGACCTGGTGCGCGAGAGCCGCCGCGTGCGCCGCGAGGCCAGCCCGGACAAGACGCCGGTCAAGCGTTCGCCGGAAGAGGAGCGCACCCGCCGCGAAGAGATGGAGAAGCGTCGCTCACAAGCGGTGGAAATCGCCGTCGATACCTTCGAGGCGCTGGTGCTGGAACGCGGCGACAGCGGCAAGATCTGGGCGTCGGTGCTGAAGGAAGCGATCAAGCGCCGCAAGCCGGATTTCAGCGAGTCGTACTACGGCTTCCGCACTTTCGGCAATCTGATCGAGGAATGCAAGGCGCGCGGCCATCTGGAATTCGGCCGAGATGAAAAGTCCGGTGCTTACGTTTATCGTGGCAATGGCGTGCCGTCCGCAGTGGCGCCGCAGGGCGATGCAGCGGCGGTGGAGGGCGCTGGCGTGCCGGCCGAAGACGGCCAGCAGGAATCGCGTCGCAGCCGTAACCGCGGCCGTAGCGCCGCTGAACGCTTCGCCGAACGTCAGGCGCAGCGCCGTGGCGGTCAGGGATCGTCCGACACCGAAGTGGCTGTCGACGTGTATGCCGAGGCGGCGCAAGCCGTCGCCGAGCGTACGCCGGCCGTAGCGGAAGAGGCCGCGCCGGTGGAAGTTGCGCCAGCGGCGCCGCAGGTCGCCGGCGAACAGCCGCAGCAGCAGAAGAAAAGGAACGGCCCCAAGCCGCCAGCACGCAAGGTGAAGAACGAGGCCAAGAAGGGCCGTGGCCCGGCCGACGCAGCGTCCGGTTCCGCGCTGGCTGCCGCCACCGTGTCGTCGGCCAGCGCGTCTGACAGCGTCGCCGTGTCGCCAGCGAGCGTGCCAGCCGCCGATCGCAACGATGCGCCAGCCGCGTCGTCGTCTGCTGCTGCTCGTGGCGAACGCTCGGGACGTCGTCCGGCCAAGCAAAACGCCGGCCGCCAGCATGCCGCCAAGCCTGAAGGCAAGCCGGAAGCCGCACCGGCACCGGCACCGGTCGCCGACGCGGCGCCGCAAGCCGACAAGCCTGCCAAGTCAACGCGCGGCAAGCCGAAAGCCAAGCCTGCCGCCGACCAGCCGGTTGCAGACAAACCGGCCGCAGACCAGCAAGCGGCCGACAAGCCGGCCGCCGACAAGCCAGCCCGCAAGCCTGCCGCCGCACGCACTCCACGTCCGCCCAAGGCCAAGCCGGCCGCCCCTGTCGAGGAGTAAACATGCCCACCTTGTCCGCCATCACGCTCTACCCGATCAAGTCCTGCGCCGGCCTCTCGCTGGAGGAGGCCACGCTGACCCAGCAGGGCCTGATGTCGGCGCAGATTTATGATCGTGAATGGATGGTGGTGGACAGCAACGGCAACTGCCTGACCCAGCGCGAGTATCCCCGCATGGCGCTGATCAAGCCGGTCTTGAAGGGCGATACGCTGGAGCTGCAGGCACCCGGCATGCTGCGCCTGGAAATTCCGCTAGGCCTGCCGGACCCGGAAACGGCGCCGACCCTGGTCACCCAGGTCTGGGACGACACCGTGCTGGCTTACGACTGCGATGCCCTGACCGCCGAATGGTTCACCAAGGCCATCGGCGTGCCATGCCGCCTGGCGCGCTTCCACGCCAACGCGCAACGGCTGGTGAGCACCAAGTGGACCGACGGCTTGCAGGCGACCACCATGTTTTCTGACGGCTACCCGATTCTGGTGGCCGGCGCCGCCTCGCTGGACGACCTGAATCAGAAACTGGTGGCCGCCGGCCGCCAAGCGCTGCCGATGAACCGCTTCCGCCCGAACCTGGTGATCGACGGCATCGAAGCGTTCGAAGAAGACTATGCCGAATCGTTCCAGCTCGGCGAGGTGGTCCTCAAACCGGTCAAACCGTGCCCGCGTTGTCCGATGCCGTCGGTCGACCAGGCCACCGGCGAATTCGGCCCCGACCCGCTGGACATCATGCAAAGCTACCGCGCCAAGCCGGAACTGGAAGGCGCTTTGTGCTTCGGCATGAACAGCATCCTGATCGCCGGCGACGACCAGCGCGTGCGCGTTGGGCAGGAAATCGCGGTTACACTGGCGTTTTAAGCAAACCGGGCATTCCCAACCGGGCCGACTTGGCGTAATGTGGGAATACGCAAGAAAGGGCCACTATGACGCAGATCGCACCAGGTAAATCTCCGGTTTCCACGGATCACGCCGAGCCGGCGCATGATCTGGCGGCCGAGAACCGGGCGTTGCGGGCGCGGATGGCTTACCTGCTGGAGCAGGCCGAGCGCAATCACTCCATCATGACCCGCCACCAGGCGTTCGACCTGGACATCGTCAGCGCCGGCAATTTCCCCGATCTGGTGGGCACCATCTTCCGCGTGTTGCCGGTTATCTCCGAACTCGATAGCGTGACCCTGACCCTGATCGACGAAGACGCCGACATCCGCACCGTCATGCTCAAGCTCGATGTGGTGTTTGCAGACTTCCCCGGCCTGATTTTTGTCGAAACGCTGGACGACCTGGGCTTCGACCTGGGGCGCCGCAACGCTTATTCGCCGGTGCCCCGGCCGCTGCTGGGCATGTACGAGCGCCAGCGCCATGCCGCGTCGTTCCCGAATGCGCCGGCCGGGCTGCAAAGCGTGGCGCAGGTGCCGCTGCTGCGCAACAAGCGCATCATCGGCAGCCTGAACCTCGGCAGCTGCGACCCGACGCGCTTCACGCCCAGCCTGGGCACTGACTTCATCGAGCACATGGCATCGATCATCGCGATCTGCCTGGAAAACGTGATCAGCAACGAAATGCTGAAATACATCGGGCTGACCGATTCGCTGACCGGCGTCTACAACCGGCGCTACATCGACCGCCGGCTGCTGGAGGAAATCGCCCGCGCGCGCCGCCAGCAGTATCCGATCTCTTTCATGTACATCGACATCGACCACTTCAAGCGCGTCAACGACACGGTCGGCCATGGCGGTGGCGACGAGGTGCTGCGCGAGGTAGCGGGACGCATCAAGAACGAATTGCGCACCTCGGATGCGCTGGCGCGGTTCGGCGGCGAGGAATTCGTGGTGCTGCTGATCGACGCCAATCTGGAAAGCGCCGCCTTCGTGGCCGAGCGCATCCGCGCCAGCGTGGCGGGCAGCATGATCGCGCTGTCGCTGGAATTACAGCTGTCGGTGACGGTATCGATCGGCGTGGCCTGCCTGGAGGTGGGCACGGCCGAAGGCGAGCCGGCAGCCATCGCCCGCGCCCTGATCGAGCGCGCCGACGAGCTGCTGTACTACGCCAAGGACCACGGCCGCAACCGCGTCGTCAGCACCCGCTAAAACTTCGGGGTCAGTTCCGACATTCGGACATTTCGCGAGCGAAATGTCCGAATGTCGGAACTGACCCCGAAGTTTGACCCCGAAGTTTTAGCGCGTCAGGCGCTGTTCGGCGCGGTGGACGGCGTCGGCGCCGCCGCGCAGTACTACTACGTCGCCGGCTTCCAGGGTCGTGTCGGGCGTGACTTCCACGCCGCTTTTGCCGCGCCGGATGCTGGCCACTTCGGCGCCCGAGGCCGCTACGTCCAGCGCGCCCAGCGAACGGCCCACGCACGGCGCGTTGCCGGTCAGCGTGACCGAATGCAGGCGCTGCATGTCCGCTTCTTCGTCGACGTCGCTCATGCCGTGGAAGTAGCCGCGCAAGGAGGCGTAGCGCTCTTCGCGCGCCGCCTGCACCCGGTGCACCACGCGCCGCAACGGCACGCCCAGCATTACCAGCGCGTGCGAGGCCAGCATCAGGCTGCCTTCGAGCAGCTCCGGCACCACTTCCGCCGCGCCGGCTTTTTTCAATTGGTCCAGATCGGTGTCGTCATGCGAGCGCACGATCACCGGCAGCGACGGCGTCAGTTCGTGCACCTGGTGCAGCACCCGCAGCGCCGAGCGCGTGTCGGCGTAGGTGATGACGATGGCGCTGGCGCGGTAGATGCCGGCCGCCACCAGGCTTTCACGCCGCGCCGCGTCGCCGTAGGAGACGCTGGCGCCGGCCGCCTGCGCTTCCTGCACCCGCTCCGGATCGAGGTCCAGCGCGTGGTAGTCGATCTTTTCCTCGCTCAGCAGGGTGGCCAGGCTCTGGCCGCTGCGGCCGAAGCCGCACACGATCACGTGCTTGTTGGTGGACATGGTGCGGCTGGCGATCTTGGTCAGCTGCAGCGATTGCATCATCCATTCGTTGCTGGAGAATTTCATGACGATGTTGTCCGACTGCGCGATGATGAACGGCGCCAGCAGCATCGATAGCACCATCGACGCCAGCACCACCTGCACCACGTAGGAATCCATCAGGTTGTGACCGGCCGCGAGGTTGAGCAGCACGAAGCCGAACTCGCCGGCCTGCGCCAGCGCCAGGCCGGTGCGCATGGAGACGCCGTCCGAGGCGCCGAATAGCTTGGCCAGCCCGGCGATCAGGGCGAATTTCATCAGCACCGGCGCGCACAACAGCAGCAGCACCAGCCACCAGTTGGCCGCCACCAGCGTAATGTTGAGCAGCATGCCGATGGTGATGAAGAACAGCCCCAGCAGCACGTCGCGGAAGGGCTTGATGTCTTCTTCCACCTGATGGCGGTATTCGGTCTCGGAAATCAGCATGCCGGCCACGAAGGCACCCAGGGCCAGCGACAGGCCGGCGCGCTCGGTGATCCAGGCCGCGCCCAGGGTCACCAGCAGCAGGTTGAGCATGAACAGTTCCTGCGAGCGGCGCTTGACCACGATGGTGAACCAGCCGCGCATCAGCTTGTGGCCGGCCGCCAGCAGCAGCGCCAGTACGATCACGGCCTTCAGGCCGGCCCAGGCCAGCGTTTCCATCAGCTTGTCCGGCGCTTCGCCCAGCGACGGGATCAGGATCAGCAGCGGCACCACCGCCAGATCCTGGAATAGCAGGATGCCGATGATTTTGCGGCCGTGCTCGCTTTCAAGCTCCAGCCGCTCGGTCAGCATCTTGACCACGATGGCGGTCGACGACATGGCCAGCGCCCCGCCCAGCGCGAACGAGGCCTGCCAACTGATGCGCAGCGCCGGCGGCAGCTGGGTGGCGATGGTCCAGCCAAAGATCATGGTGGCGACGATGGTGAGCACTACCTGCGCCATGCCCAGCCCGAATACGATGCGGCTCATGGCCTTGAGTTTGGGGAGGGAAAATTCCAGGCCGATGGAGAACATCAGGAACACCACGCCGAATTCGGCCAGGCCGTGGGTGGTTTCGCTTTGCTCGGCCAGGCCCAGCGCGTGGGGGCCGATCAGGATGCCGACGGCCAGATAGCCGAGCATCGGCGGCAGATGCATCATGCGGAAGGCCACCACGCCGAGCACGGCGCTGCCCAGCAGCAAGAGGGTGAGTTCCAAGGGGGAAAACGTCATGTCAACATCGCCAGTCAGTAAAGTTCGTTGTTTGTGGGGTGGCGAGCACGTTATGTTTTGACTGGCAAGTTTTTTGCTTTCTCAATTCGGCTATACTTGGGCATGAGTGTAACCCATGAAAAAACAATGCTGAAAGCTTTTGATGCAAAAACGGCACTGCGCCTTGCCCGCGACACCCTGCAAAACGAAGCAGATGCCATTCATGCCCTGAACGTCCGTCTGGAAAACGACGATAGCGTGGTGCAGGCCATCTCGCTGCTGCTCAATTGCAGCGGCCGGGTGGTGGTGTCCGGCATCGGCAAGTCCGGCCATATCGGCCGCAAGATCGCCGCCACCCTGGCCTCGACCGGCACCCCGGCGCTGTTCGTGCACCCGGCCGAAGCGGCCCACGGCGACCTCGGCATGGTGACCGCCGACGATGCCTTCATCGCCATTTCCTATTCCGGCGAAAGCGCGGAACTGATGACCATCCTGCCGGTCGTCAAGCGCATGGGCAGCAAAGTCATTGCGATCACCGGCAAGCCGGGCTCCAGCCTGGCCAGCATCGCCGACGTCCACCTGAACGTGGCCGTGGCCAAGGAGGCCTGCCCGATGAACCTGGCGCCGACCACTTCGACCACCGTCACGCTGGCGTTGGGCGACGCTCTGGCCGTGGCGCTGCTGGACTTGCGCGGCTTCAAGGAAGAAGATTTCGCCCGCTCGCACCCGGGCGGCGCGCTGGGCCGCCGCTTGCTGACCCACGTGCGCGACGTGATGCGCAGCGGCGACGCCGTGCCGAAGGTGCCGGCCGACGTCAAGCTGACCGACGCCCTGCTGGAAATCACCCAGAAGGGCATGGGCATGACCGCCATCGTCGATGCCGACGACAAGCCGATCGGCGTGTTCACCGACGGCGACCTGCGCCGCATGATCGAAAAGGTCCAGGATTTCAGCAAGGTCGTCATCAAGGACGTGATGCACGCCAATCCGCGCAGCATTTCGCCGGAAAAGCTGGCGGTCGACGCCGTGGCCGTGATGGAGCAGTTCCGCATCAACCAGATGCTGGTGACCGATGCCGATGGCAAGCTGGTCGGCGCGCTGCACATTCATGACCTGACCCGCGCCAAAGTAATCTGATGAGTGATGCGATGATGACCTATGTGGAACGCGCCGCGCGCGTCAAGCTGATGATTTTCGACGTCGACGGCGTGCTCACCGACGGCAGCCTGCATTACGGCGCCGATGGCGAGGCCCTGAAGACCTTCAACGTGCAGGATGGCCTGGGCATCAAGTTGATCCAGGAAGCCGGCATCCAGACCGCCATCATCAGCGCGCGCACTTCGCCGCAGGTGATCAAGCGCGCGGCCGATCTGGGCATCAGCCATGTACACCAGGGCGGCCACGACAAGCTGACGCCGTTCAACGCGCTGCTGGAAAAGACCGGCCTCACGGCCGAGCAGGTTGGTTTCATCGGCGACGACGTGGTCGATCTGCCGATTTTGTCGCGCGTCGGCTTCGCCGTCGCCGTGCCCAACGGCCGCAAGGAAGTGCTGGAGCGCGCCCACCACACCACCGTCGCCCATGGCGGCCGCGGCGCGGTACGCGAGGTGTGCGAGCTGGTGCTGCACGCCCAGGGCCTGTACCAGCGCGTGATGGCGCAGTTCCTGGTTTGATGGGGGCAAACATGCGTAAAAGAACAGCGCACCGCTGGCAGCTGACCATGATCATCATGGTCGGCGTGTTTGTGGCCGCCGGCAGTTTCTGGCTGGTGCAGGTGGTCAACCAGTCCGGGCAGGAGGCGCAGGCCGACCGTTTCCGCGACGAGCCGGACTACATCATCGACCGTTTCAGCACGGTACGCATGAACAAGGAAGGCCAGCCTTCCTACATTATTTCCGGCGACAAGCTGACCCATCGCCCGATCGATGATTCTTCGCTGATCGACAAGCCCTTCGTGCACGGCCTGTCGAGCGGCCAGCCGCCGATGGATATCCACGCGCAGACCGCGTATGTCGATCAGGGCAATACGCGCGTCCGCCTGAATGGTAATGTGGACGTGATGCGGCCGGCCACGCCGCAGGCGCAGGGACTGCGCTTGCAGACCAGCACGCTGACCGTGTACCCGGACGAAGAACGCATGGAAACCGATGCCAAAGTGGAGATGCAGGCCGGCCAGGCCACCGCCAGCGGCACCGGCATGAAAGCCAACAACGCTACCCGCCAGATTGCACTGGGCGGGCGCGGAACGATGACGATACCGCCACGCGCGGGACAATGAAGGAACAACACATGAAAATGAAGCGATTAATCCTGTCGGCGGCGCTGATGCTGCTGGCTTGCGTTGCCCAGGCCGAGAAGGCCGATTCCAGCAAGCCGACCCAGATCACCTTCGACCAGCTCGACGCCGATGACGTCAAGCAGGTCAAGACTTTCACCGGCAACGTGGTGCTGACGCGCGGCACGCTGCTGATGAAATCGCCCAAGGCGGTGGTGACCGAAGACCCGGAAGGTTACCAGTTCGTGGTGCTGACCAGCGGCCCGGGCGTGCAGGCCACCTTCCGCCAGAAGATGGACGGCGCCGGCGACCAGTGGGTCGAAGGCCAGGCCGACCGCATCGAATACGACAACAAGACCGAGCTGGTGAAGCTGTACGCCAAGGCCCAGATCAAGAAGCTGGAAGCCGGCAAGCCGGCCAGCCAGGTCGACGGCGAATTCATTTCCTACGACAGCCGCAAGGAATTCTTCGCCGTGAAGAATACCGCCACCGGCGAGAGCAAGCCCGGCGCCGGCCGCAGCACCATGGTGATCCAGCCGTCGGCCAAGCTGGCCGCACCGGCCGCACCCGTCGCACCGACCACGCAGCCTGCGCCGGGGAAATAAGATGGAAGCAAACTGCGGTAGCACCCTGATCGTCAAAGGCCTGCAAAAAACCTACGGCAAGCGCCAGGTGGTGCATGACGTGTCCCTGCAGGTCGAGTGCGGCGAAGTGGTGGGCCTGCTCGGCCCCAACGGCGCCGGCAAGACCACCTCGTTCTACATGATTGTCGGCCTGGTGCCGTCGGACGCCGGCAGCATCGACATCAGCGGCACCGACATCTCCTCGCTGCCGATCCACCGCCGCGCTTCGCTCGGTCTGTCCTACCTGCCACAGGAAGCGTCGGTGTTCCGCAAGCTGACCGTGGAAGAGAATATCCGCGCCGTCCTCGAAATTCAGAAAGTGGACGGCAAGCCTTTATCCAAGGCTGCCATTGATGAACGGCTGAATACCCTGTTGGCCGATTTGCAAATCGAAAAGCTGCGCGAGAACCAGGCGCTGTCGCTCTCCGGGGGCGAACGCCGCCGGGTGGAGATTGCGCGCGCCCTGGCCACCAATCCGCGCTTTGTGCTGCTCGATGAACCATTCGCCGGGGTCGACCCGATTGCCGTGATTGAGATCCAGCGCATCGTGCGCTTCCTCAAGGAACGCGGCATCGGCGTCCTCATTACCGATCACAATGTGCGCGAGACGCTGGGCATCTGCGACCGCGCATATATCATCAACCAGGGAACGGTGCTGGCCTCCGGCCGTCCGGACGACATCATCGCCAACGAATCGGTGCGTCGTGTCTACCTGGGTGAACATTTCCGCATGTAACCCTTAATGAAACAGTCTTTGCAACTGCGCACGTCGCAGCACTTAGCGTTGACGCCACAGTTGCAGCAGTCGATCCGGCTGCTGCAACTGTCGACGCTGGAGCTGCACCAGGAACTCGAACAGCTGCTGACCGATAACCCGCTGCTGGAACGTCTCGACGATCCGCTCGACCACTCGCTGCGCCTGCTGTCCGACGGCGCCATCAACCAGCAGGCGCCGGTCGGCGAAGCGCCGCCCGAAGGTCCGCCCAACGAAGCACCTGCCGTCGAGGCCGACGCCTACGAGGGCCCGGCCGCCGACACCGAAAGCACCACCGCCGAAGCCGACATGGACTGGGGCGACGCCGGCCGCAGCAAGAACAGCGACGACGAGGAATCGCGTCCGCAACTCGAAGCCCATCACTGCACGCTGCGTGAGCACCTGATGGAACAGATGCGCGTGACGGTGCTCGAAATGCGCGACCGCGCGCTGGTCGAACTGATCATCGACGCGCTCGACGAGAACGGCTACCTGGAGGAGGCGCTGGAAGAAATCCACGCGCGCCTGCCGGAAGAACTGGAGGTGGAGATCGAGGAACTGCATACGGCCTTGAGCCTGCTGCAAAGCTTCGATCCGATGGGCGTGGGCGCGCGCAACGCGTCCGAATGCCTGGCGCTGCAAATCAAGCGCTTGCCGGGCGTGCCGATGGTGACGCGGCGCATGGCGCTGGTCATCGTCGAGAACCACCTGACCTGGTTCGCGCAGCGCGATTTCAACAAGCTGAAAAAGACCCTGCTGTGCGACGACGAAGACTTGCGTGAAGCGCAGGCAGTGATCCGCCAGTGCAATCCGCATCCGGGCGCGGCCTTCGCCTCCGACGTGTCGGACTATGTGGTGCCGGACGTGATCGTGAAGAAATCGCGCAACGGCTGGCAGGTCAGCTTGAACAACGACGTCATGCCGCGCCTGCGCGTGAACGCCATGTACGCCAACCTGCTCAAGCAGGGTAAAGGCGAGGGCGCCATGGGCGCGCAATTGCAGGAGGCCAAATGGCTGATCAAGAATATGCGCCAGCGCTTCGATACGATCCTGCGGGTGGCACAAGCGATAGTAGAACGACAAAAGAACTTTTTCTCGCATGGCGCGGTTGCCATGCGGCCCCTTGTGCTTCGCGAAATTGCTGATACACTGGGTTTACACGAGAGTACTATTTCTCGGGTAACAACTCAAAAATATATGCTGACCCCGCATGGCATGTTTGAGTTGAAATATTTCTTTGGTAGCCATGTCGCCACCGAAGCGGGGGGTGAAGCAAGTTCGACGGCGATACGGGCATTGATCGTGCAACTGACAGGAGCAGAAGACCCGAAAAATCCTTTATCCGACAGTAAGATTGCGGACATGCTGGGAGAGCAAGGCATGGTGATTGCGCGGCGAACTGTTGCCAAATATCGCGAAGCGCTCAAAATCCCACCAGTCAGCCTCCGTAAATCTTTGTAGTTACTTGGTTCCTGCGCGCCCGGTAGCAAGGGGCATCGCACTAACCGTTAGAAGCGACATTATCTTTAGGAGTGTGTATGAATCTCACCATCAGTGGACATCATCTCGAAGTGACCTCGGCTATTCGCGAGTACGTGCAGAATAAACTGGAGCGTGTCACCCGCCACTTTGATCAAGTGATTGATATTGCTGTCATCCTGACCGTAGATAACCTTAAAGAGAAAGATAAACGCCAGAAGGCTGAAATCAACCTGCGCCTGTCGGGTAAAACCGTCTACGTGGAAAGCCTGTCGCAAGACCTGTACGCCGCCATCGATACCCTGATCGACAAGCTGGATCGGCAGGTCATGAAGTACAAGAACAAAGTTCAATCGCACGGGCACGATGCCATCAAGCATATCCCGGATAGCTACGAACCCGCTGCCGCCGCCCTATAACAACGGCCCCGGCACATCAAACGAAGGGCGCAAGAGGGCGCCCTTTTTTGCAGTCGAGAAGTTAAACGTTTAACTTGCATTGGGAGTTCCATGAAATCATTGTGTACCGCAGCGGCGCTGGCATTGGCATTGAACTTGGCCCACGCCTGCGAGGCGACGCCGCCGGCGCGCCGCGACATCGACGCCAACAGCTACTACTCGGACAAGAACCGCTCGGTGGTCGATCCCGTGCTGCGGGCGCGCAACATCGCCAACACCAAGCCGATCGAAGACTTCCTGTCGCAAGTCGCGCGCGACGCCAACGCCGGCAAGCGTGAGGACGCCGCCTGCGCGCTGACATGGCTGGCCGACTGGGCCGGCCAGAAAGCCATGCTGGGCAGGCTGTCGAGCGAGCAGGCCTATTACGTGCGCAAGTGGACCCTGAGCGGCATGGCGCTGAACTATGCACGCATCAAGCAACACGCCACGCCGGCGCAGCGCGCGCAGATCGAAGGCTGGTTCAAGCAGCTGGCCGACGCCACCATGGCGCACTCGGATGCCAAGAAGGGCGTGCGCAACAATCATTATTACTGGGAAGGACTGGCGGTGACGGCGGTGGGTGGCGTGACCGGCGAGGCGGGCTATCTGGACTGGGGCCGCAAGGTGATCGAGCACGCGCTGGGACAGATGGAGGCCGACGGTTCGCTGCCGGCCGAGATGGCGCGCGGCGTCAAGGCGCTGCATTACCAGGTGTATGCGGCCACGCCGCTGGTGTTCATCGCCTCCATCCTGGACGTGCGCGATGCGCGGCTGGATCAGCTGGTGGCGTTCACGGTGGCGGCATCGGCCGATCCGTCCGGCATCGCCCAACGCACCGGCTTCGAGCAGGAGCCGGTGGGCAGCCGCGAGGTGACCGCGATTTACAACCGTCACCAGGGCAAGGCGCCACCGCCGGCCGGCAAGATGCTGTGGCAGCCGCGCATGGGCGGTTCGCTGGACGTGCCCAATCCGCTCGAGCATCTGAAGTAGAATTGGCGGCATGAGCGCATACATCCACACCAGCATTAGCAACGGCACCGGCCTGATCGTCCTGGACCGGCCCAAGGCCCTCAACTCCCTGTCGCTGGACATGGTGCGGGCGATTACGCAGGCGCTGCTGGCGTGGCGCGACGACACGGCGGTAGAAGCCGTGGTCATCCGCAGCAGCAGCGAAAAGGCCTTCTGCGCCGGCGGCGATATCCGCTTCTTCTACGAAGCGGGCCGTGCCTCGCCGCAGGCCGGCAGCGCGCTGGTGGAGGATTTCTTCACCGAGGAATATGCGCTCAATCATCTGGTGCATTTCTATCCCAAACCCTACATTGCGCTGATGGACGGGGTGGTGATGGGCGGCGGCATGGGCATCGCCCAAGCCGGTCCTGGGGCGCGCCTGCGCATCGTCACCGACAAAACCAAGATGGCCATGCCGGAAGTGAACATCGGCTTATTCCCGGACGTGGGCGGCAGCTATTTCCTGTCGCGCGCACCGGGTGCGCTGGGCTACTACCTGGGCGTTACCGGCGTCACCATCAATGCCGCCGATGCTCTCTACGCCGGTCTGGCCGACCACTACGCGCCGCTGGCGGAGCGCGCCGCGCTGGACGCGTTGTTGGCATCAACGCCGGGCGCGCAGCTTGCCGCTGCGCTGGCCGCCTACGCCGCCGCGCATGATGCCGGCGCCAGTGCGTTGGCCGCCGGGCGCGACGCCATCGACCGCCACTTCAGCGCCGGCTCGGTGCCCGCCATCGTCGCCTCGTTGAAGACCGATAGCAGCGCCTTCGCCACCAAAACGCTGGAACTGATGGCCACCCGTTCGCCGTTGATGATGTGCGTCACCCACGAACTGATCAGGCGCGGCGCCGCGCTCGACGTCGCGGACTGCCTGCGCATGGAACGCGCGCTGGTGCGCCGCAACTTTGAACATGGCGAAGTCATCGAAGGCGTGCGCGCGCTGGTCATCGACAAGGACAACGCGCCACAATGGCAACCGGCCACACTGGAAGCCGTCACGGAAGAAATGGTGCAAGCCATGTTCCAACCAGTCTGGCCGGCCTACGCTCACCCGTTACGGCACTTGGCTTGAAAGTAAGCAGCTTGAACTAAGAGGCTTGGGTTGCCTTGCGAAGAGTTTCGGGTGGTAACTCTATCGGCTCTGTCAAATGGTGTATTTTTTTCGCGCGTGCGGCGATACTGCGGGCGAGGGCAATGTAGTTGTCGTCGCCTGACTCAAGTGCTTTCGCCAAGAAAATTCCGATTACTTCTTTGCTATCCAGGGCTTCTGCAGGATCAAAAGGAATAAACTCTTCAGCCATGATCTAACCTCCACTTGCGTGCCATTCGTTCAGCTTGGCGAATATCTCTCGCTTGAGAGCTCTTGTTCCCCGCGCAGAGTAAAACGATGATAGTCATTCCTTGTTGAAGATAATAGATGCGGTAACCGGGGCCCGAATGGATACGCATTTCGCTGATACCGTCAGCTACTGATTTGCTGTCTCCCGCATCACCGCATTGCAAAAGTACAATACGTTCGATGATCACAGCCTTGGATTGCAAGTCACGCAGTTTGGCAAGCCATTTGCTGAACGTCTTGGATTGGATGATCTCTGTCATCCCACCATCGTAGTGTAGCCGCTACGACGTGGTTTGACGGAGGTCGTGCTTACTGCTCGCGGTGGCGCAGGACGACGCGCTCGTTGGGGCTGAAGTAGGCGGCGAGTTTTTCGGCCATGTAGACCGAGCGGTGCTGGCCACCGGTGCAGCCTAACGCCACCGTCAGGTAACTGCGGTTGTCGCCCTTGAAGGACGGCAGCCACTTCTCCACGAAGGCGCGGATATCGTTCAGCAGCTCGCCGGCGCTGGCCTGGGCGTCGAGGAACTCGATCACCGGCGCATCGCGGCCCGTCAGCGGACGCAGGGTCAGGTCGTAGTAGGGATTCGGCAGCGCCCGCACGTCGAATACGAAGTCGGCGTCCATCGGCACGCCCAACTTGAAGGCGAATGATTCGAAGAACAGCGTCAACGGCGCATGCTCGGTCATCACCAGGTCCTTGACCCAGGCACGCAGCTTGTTGGCGCTAAGCTCGGAGGTGTCGATCACGTGGCCGAGGTTTTCGATGGCCGAGAGCCGCTCGCGCTCTTCCAGGATGCATTCGATCAGGGTGCGTCGCGCCGCCGGGTTTTGCCCCGGCCGCAGTTCGTGCGACAACGGATGGCTGCGTCGTGTTTCCGAGAAGCGCGCCACCAGCGAGTGGGTGTTGGCCGTGAGGAACATCACCTTGACGTCGTGGCCCTCGGCGCGCAGGCGCTGAACGTCGGCCGGCAGCGAGGCCAGCGACTCGGCGCTGCGGGCGTCGACCGCCACCGCCAAAGCCTGCAGGCCTTCCTCCGTCAGGGTCTTGACCAGGCTGGAAAGCAGGGCGGGCGGCAGGTTATCGACGCAGTAATGTCCCGAATCTTCGAGGACATTCAGTGCGACGGATTTGCCGGAGCCGGAGATACCTGTGATAAGTACGATGCGCATAGGGGAGATCATACCATCGAGGACTAGTCGCCACACATTGCTTGGCGTTGGTGAAGCAGGGAATTCGTGGAGCGCAGCTCCACGCCTGCGGAACGGCTGCGCCTTGCAGGGCGCAGCTCCTTAGCAACACTGAGGCGATGGGCGGGGCTAGTCCCCGCTCATCGCTTGGCGTTGGTGAAGCAGGGAATTCGTGGAGCGCAGCTCCACGCCTGCGGAACGGCTGCGCCTTGCAAGGCGCAGCTCCTTAGCAACACTGAGGCGATGGGCGGGGCTAGTCCCCGCTCATCGCTTGGCGTTGCCTTTCCATGAACTCTTGTAAGGTGTCGATGCCGCGCAGTTGCAGGATGGTGTTGCGCACCGCCGCTTCCAGCAGCACTGCGATGTTGCGGCCGGCCGCCACCGGGATCACCACCTTGCGGATCGGCAGGCCCAGCACGTCCTCGGTCGGGAACTGGAACGGCAGGCGCTCCACTTCCTCATCGGCGGCGCCACGCCGCACCAGGTGCACGATCAGCTTCAGGCGCATCTTGCGGCGCACCGCCGTCTCGCCGAAGATGGCCTTGATGTCGAGCAGGCCCAGGCCGCGTACTTCCAGCAGGTTCTGCAGCAGCGCCGGGCAACGGCCTTCGATCATGTTCGGCGCGATACGCGAGAATTCCACCGCATCATCGGCCACCAGGCCGTGCGAGCGTGAAATCAGTTCCAGGCCCAGCTCGCTCTTGCCGAGGCCGGAGTCGCCGGTGATCAGCACGCCCACGCCCAGCACGTCCATGAACACGCCGTGCATGATGATGCGTTGCGCCAGCTTCTTGGACAGGTAGACGCGCAGGAAGTCGATCACCTGCGCCGCCGGCAGCGGCGTGGAAAACAGCGGGATGTTCTTTTCGTCGCAGATGGCGAGGATGTCGGGCGGCGTCTCCAGCCCCTGCGCGATGATCAGCGCCGGCGGACCGCCCGCGATCAGCTCGCCGATGACGTGGGCGCGTGTGAGCGACTTGAGGCGCTGGTAGTAATTGATTTCCTGATGTCCGAAGACCTGGATGCGGCCCGGGTGGATGGTGTTCAGGTGGCCGACCTGGTCGGCGGCCGAGGCGACGTCGCCGGAAATCAGGCGCTCGCCGCCGGGGAAGCCGGCGAACCAGCCGAGCTGCAAACTTTCGCGATTGTCGTCGTACAGTCTTTGTATCGTCAGCGGAGTTTGCAGCATGGGGCGTCTTTATCGTATAGGTTGAACTGTCCTTAGTTTAACCTATTGTCCGACGTCAGCCAGCGGCTTGCAGGCTGGGCTGCCAGTTGATGATGCGTGAATGCACCGATTTCGGTTCCGGGTCCGTGCTCAGCGCGGTGCGGAAGGCGTCGTCGGAGAACATCTCGGCGATTTCGGACAGGATCTCCAGATGCTGCTGGGTGACGTGATCCGGAATCAGGAGGAAGAACAGCAGGTTGACCGGTTTGCCGTCCGGCGACTCGAACGGAATCGGCTCGGCCAGGCGCACGAAGGCCGCCAGCGGCGATTTCAGGCTCTTCATACCCTTGATGCGGCCGTGCGGCACGGCAACACCGTGCCCCAGTCCGGTCGAACCGAGGCGCTCGCGCGCGAACAGGTTGTCCGAGACGGTGGAGCGGGCGATGCCGCAGTTGTTTTCGAAGATCAGGCCTGCTTGCTCGAATGCGCGCTTTTTACTGGAGACTTCCAGGTCCAGCTGCACATTTTCCAGAGAGAGTATTTTGCTAAGGTTGTTCATAGTACGACGTCAAATGTTGCAACGCACAAGGGTGGCACGCGAGCGGAATTATAGGCTTGTTTCTGCGCCGTGTAACATGAAATCGCTTTGCCACCGTTGTATTGGCGTTGGACGGTGCGCTGCTAAAAATGCATTCTAGACAGGAATCGCTATTTCCGCACCGTATTCGTCGAAAACACCGGTATTTGCTTGGGAACCGGGCCGTTTTTCCGTTTTTTTATGCGTTTATCGGCCGGGCTGGCCGTGGGACGTGAGACACCACGATTGCCTGCCTATGATACGCCGGTTTTTCGCGCTTTGATTGAAAAAATTATTACAGTTATTGACGTGCGCCACGCAGGTTGGCCGGTTTCTGTGCCGTGCTGAAGTTGCTGCGCCAGGGGTTGATGTCGAGGCCGCCACGGCGGGTGTAGCGCGCGTACACGGCCAGTTGCTGCGGCTGGCACTGGCGCAGGATGTCGACAAAGATGCGCTCGACGCACTGCTCATGGAATTCGTTGTGCTCGCGGAAGCCGATCAGGTAGCGCAGCAGGCTTTCCTGGTCGATCTGCGGACCGCTGTAATGGATCTGCACGCTGGCCCAGTCCGGCTGGCCGGTGACCAGGCAGTTCGACTTCAGCAGGTGCGACAGCAGTTTTTCTTCCACCGGCTCTTCGTCCAGCGCAGCTTTCAGCAGCTCCGGCGACGGACTGTAGTGGTCGATTTCGATGTCCAGGCGGTCCAGCAGCAGGCCGTCCAGTTCGCCCATTTCGACCATGCCGAATTCCTCCGGCTGGGTGAGGATGAGGTGGACGTTGGCGCCGGCGGCGGCCGACAGGTCTTGCTGCAGCAGCGCCTTCAGGGCCACCACGCTGTCGAGGCGGGTCTGGTTGAAGGAGTTCAGGTACAGTTTGAAGGACTTGGACTCGATGATGTTGGGGCTATCGGCCGGGAAAGTGATGCGGGCGATCGCGACCTGCGGCTTGCCGCGCTGGTTCAACCATGAAATCTCGTAGGCGTTCCAGATGTCGACGCCGAAGAAGGGCATGGTGCCCGTCAGGCCCAGCTCGTCGCGCTTGCCCTGGCGCGGAATCGGGAACAGCAGTTCCGGCGCGTAATCGGTGCGGTAGGCGGAGGTTTTCCCCAGCGGGGACTGGTCGGCGGAGTTGGTCATATGCTGGTGTTTTGTTTGCGGTAAAGCGAATTGTACCCCTCAAGCGTGGTGGGGTCGGACCCTGCGGGTCCGACCCCTAAGCGACGGAGCTTGGTCCGTCACTTAAGGTCGCGGGGTTTAGCCCAAAAACAGCTTGTAGACCGGGTTCTGGCTTTCATCCCAGTAACGGTAGCCCAGCGTCGCCAGGAACTGGGCGAAGTCGCCCATTTCTTCCGGCGGCACCTGCAGGCCGATCACGATGCGGCCGACGTCGCCGCCCTGGCTGCGGTAGTGGCACAGCGAGATATTCCAGTTCGGCGCCATCGAATCGAGGAAGCGCATCAGCGCGCCCGGACGCTCGGGGAACTCGAAGCGGTACAGCAGCTCGTTGTCGGCCAGCGCGCTCTTGCCGCCCACCAGATGGCGCAAGTGGGTCTTGGCCAGCTCGTCGTGGGTCAGGTCGAGCGCCTTGAAGCCGTGCTCCTCGAAGCGGCGGGTCAGCGCGCCGGACTCGTTGCGGTCGGCGATCTGCACGCCGCAGAACACATGGGCGTCGTCCTTGTCGCTGATGCGGTAGGTGAACTCGGTGACATTGCGTCCGCCCACCAGCTGGCACAGGCGCTTGAAGCTGCCGCGCTGTTCCGGCAGGGTCACCGCGAACAGCGCTTCGCGCGCTTCGCCGAGCTCGGCGCGTTCGGCCACAAAGCGCAGGCGGTCGAAGTTCATATTGGCGCCACAGGCGATGGTGATCAGGGTTTCGTTCTTGATCGGATCCTTGGTCAGCGCGGCGCGTTCGATATAGGCCTTGGCGCCGGCGATGGCCAGCGCGCCGGCCGGTTCCAGAATGCTGCGGGTGTCGGTGAACACATCCTTGATGGCGGCGCTGATGGCGTCGGTATCGACGATGATGATGTCGTCCACGTACTGCTGCGTCAGACGGAAGGTTTCCTCGCCCACCAGGCGCACGGCGGTGCCGTCCGAGAACAGGCCGACATCGGTCAGCGTCACGCGTTCGCCGGCCTTGATGCTGCGCGCCATGGCGTCTGAATCGAAGGTCTGCACGCCGATGATTTTGATGTCGGGGCGGATCGCCTTGACGTAGGCGGCCACGCCGGAGATCAGGCCGCCGCCGCCGATGGCAACGAAGATGGCGTGGATCGGGCCCGAGTGCTGGCGCAGGATTTCCATGCCGATGGTGCCCTGGCCGGCGATCACGTCCGGATCGTCGAACGGGTGGACGAAGGTCAGCGCCTGTTCCTTTTCCAGGGTCAGGGCGTGGTTGTAGGCGTCGGTGTAGGACTCGCCGTGCAGCACCACTTCGACGTCGGCGCCGCCGCGCGCCTTGACGGCGTCGATCTTGACCTGCGGCGTGGTGGTCGGCATGACGATCAGCGCGCGGCAGCCGAGCTTGGCGGCCGACAGCGCCACGCCCTGGGCGTGGTTGCCGGCCGAGGCGCAAATCACGCCGCGCTTGCGTTGGGCGTCGCTCAAGTGGGCCATCTTGTTGTAGGCGCCGCGAATCTTGAAGCTGAACACGCTCTGCATGTCCTCGCGCTTGAAGTAAATTCGGTTCTCGAAACGCTGCGACAGGGTCGGCGCGAGTTCCAGCGGGGTTTCATCAGCCACGTCGTAGACGCGGGCGGTCAGGATTTTCTTCAGATAGTCGGTCGTCATGGTATGCAAGCAAAGTGGTTCGGAGGGGCTTCGATGCTAACTATCCGGCGGGTGACCGGGTGGAGCAGGGGCGCAGATCCTGGCGGGTGGGCTCGGATCGGACTGTTCAATCGTGCGGTGTGGGAATCATTATAATGGCTGCTTTCCTCTCCCGCGCACTTAACGATGATCGAATCCGCAATTAGCTGGCTGCTGCTGGTGCTGGCCGCGCCGGCGGTGGGCCTGACGTCGGTCTTCGTCATCGCCCTGGTCTCGGCCACCTTGGTGCCACTGGGCTCGGAACCGGCGGTGTTTGCCGTGATCAAGGCCAATCCGGCCATGTTCTGGAGCGCCATCTTTGTCGCCACCATCGGCAATACCCTGGGCGGCGCCATCGACTACTACATCGGCTGGCAGGCCAAGCAGAGCTTTTCCAAGGAGCGCAAGAGCCGCTGGTTCCACTGGCTGGAGCGCTATGGCGCCAAGACCATGCTGTTGGCCTGGCTGCCGGGCGTAGGCGATCCGCTGTGCACGCTGGGCGGCTGGCTCAAGCTGCCGTTCTGGCCCAGCCTCGGCTATATGGCGATCGGGAAATTCCTGCGCTACCTCAGCATGACCTCGCTGCTGTTGTACGTGCCGGACGGCGTGTGGCGCCGGATCGGGCAGTTGATGAGCTAATTTGGTGCAAGTGATACTATTGCCGCATAAGCTTATGTGTAAATTTAATTCAATTTGGCACGCCTGTTGAGCAGGATATTGCTGTCTGATCAGGGGATTTTCGAATATTCGCCCGGTTTTACGATTTTGCAGAGTCCCTTGAATACCTAAGGCTGTTCCCGCGTGGTGCGCCGCAATAGGCTAGAATGACCCTCCCGGTGTCTGTCTAAAGTCCCTGCATAATGAACGCCCCTGCACAAATTCAAGCTCTGCTGGCGGAAACGCCTCACGGTCCGGAGGCCACGCGCCTGCGGGAAATTCCTTATAACTACACGTCGTTTTCCGATCGCGAGATCGTCATCCGGCTGCTGGGCGAGGAATCGTGGAGTTTGCTGGACGTGCTGCGCGGCGCCCGCCAGACCGGCCGTTCGGCGCGCATGTTGTACGAGGTGCTGGGCGATATCTGGGCCGTGCGCCGCAATCCTTATTTGCAGGACGACCTGCTGGATAACCCGAAGCGCCGCCAGGAACTGATCAACGCGCTGCATCACCGTCTGGGCGAGGTGGACAAGCGCCGCCTGACCGTGGACGACAGCGGCGCCGAGGCCGACGAAGCGGCGCGCCTGCGCAGCGCCAACGTGGCCAAGCTGCTGCGCGCGGCCAGCAAGGCCGTGGCCGACTTCGGCGAAGAATTCAAGCAGGTCTACGACTTGCGCAAACGCACCACCAAGATCCTCGGCCGCTACACCGACAAGCACAATGTCTGCTTCGACGGCATGAAGCGCATCTCGCACGTGACCGACGCCACCGACTGGCGCGTCGAATATCCGTTCGTGGTGCTGACCCCGGACACGGAAGAAGAAATGGCCGGCCTGGTCAAGGGCTGTATCGAACTCGGGCTGACCATCATCCCGCGCGGCGGCGGCACCGGCTACACCGGCGGCGCCATTCCGCTGACGCCGATGTCGGCCGTCATCAACACCGAGAAGCTGCTGAACATGGGCGCGGTGGAGATGAAAGTGCTGCCGGGCTTGGACCGCGAGTACGCCACCATCTACACCGGCGCCGGCGTTATCACCAATAAAGTTTCCGAAGCGGCCGAGAAGGCCGGCTTCGTGTTCGCGGTCGATCCGACCTCGGCCCACGCTTCCTGCATCGGCGGCAATATCGCCATGAATGCGGGCGGCAAGAAGGCCGTGCTGTGGGGCACGGCGCTGGACAACCTGGCCTCGTGGCGCATGGTCGATCCGCAGGGCGACTGGCTGGAAGTCACGCGCCTCGATCACAACCTGTCCAAGATCCACGACACGCCGCTGGCCCGCTTCAAGCTGGAGTGGACCCATCCGACCGCCAAGGGCGAGTCCAAGGGCGCACCGTTCAAGACCGAGATCCTGGAAATCGCAGGCCGCAAGTTCCGCAAGGAAGGCCTGGGCAAGGACGTGACCGACAAGTTCCTGTCCGGCCTGCCGGGCATCCAGAAAGAGGGGTGCGACGGCCTGATCACCTCGGGCCGCTGGATTCTGCACAAGATGCCGAAGTTCACCCGCACCGTCTGCCTGGAGTTCTTCGGCCAGGCACGCGATGCGATTCCGTCGATCGTGGAAATCAAGGATTACCTGGACGGCCTGCCGGCCAAGGGCGAACAGTTCGCTTCGCTGCGCCTGGCCGGTCTGGAGCACCTGGACGAGCGCTACCTGCGTGCGGTCGGCTACGCCACCAAATCGAAACGCGGCGTGCTGCCGAAGATGGCGCTGTTCGGCGACATCGTCGGCGACGATGAAAACGCCGTGGCGCAAGCCGCCTCGGAAGTGGTGCGCATCGCCAATACCCGCGTGGGCGAGGGCTTTGTCGCTGTCAGCCCGGAAACGCGCAAGAAATTCTGGCTCGACCGCGCCCGCACCGCCGCCATCGCCAAGCACACCAACGCCTTCAAGATCAACGAAGACGTGGTGATTCCGCTCAACCGCATGGGCGAGTACACCGACGGCATCGAGCGCATCAACATCGAACTGTCGATCAAGAACAAGCTGCAACTGGTCGATGAGCTGCAGGCTTTCTTCGCCGCCGGCAATCTGCCGATCGGCAAGAGCGACGACGCCGACGACAGCGTGGGCGACGCCGAAATGCTGGGCGACCGTCAGCAACAGGCCGAAGCGCTGCTGACGCAAGTCCATGCGCGCTGGACCTATCTGCTGGCCGAGCTCGATAAGCCATTGACGGCCATCACCGCCGCGCTGGCATCGCACGGCATGGACCGCTTGCTGCCGGTGTTTGAAGAACGCCTGAAAACCCAGCCGGACGCCACCCTGTTCGACGTGGTGCAGGACCGTACCATCCGCGTCACGTGGAAACAGGAAATCCGCGCCCAGCTGCGTCAGATCTTCAACGGCGCCGCTTACAAGCTGATCCTGGACGAAGCGACCGCCATCCACAAGCGCGTGCTGCGCGGCCGCGTATTCGTGGCGCTGCACATGCACGCCGGCGACGGCAATGTGCACACCAACTTGCCGGTCAACTCGGATCATTACGAAATGCTGCAACTGGCGCACAAGGCCGTGGCGCGCATCATGACCCTGGCCCGTTCGCTGAACGGCGTGATCTCGGGCGAGCACGGCATCGGCATCACCAAGCTGGAGTTCCTGAACGAGGATGAAATCGGCCCGTTCCGCGAATACAAGCTGCGCGTCGATCCGGAAGGCCGCTTCAACAAGGGCAAGCTGTTGAATCTGGACGGCCTGGAAGCCGATCTGCGCAACGCCTACACGCCGTCGTTCGGCCTGATGGGGCATGAATCGCTGATCATGCAGCAGAGCGATATCGGCGAAATCGCCAACAGCGTCAAGGACTGCCTGCGTTGCGGCAAGTGCAAACCCGTTTGCTCTACGCATGTGCCGCGCGCCAATCTGCTGTACTCGCCGCGCGACAAGATCCTGGCGACGTCGTCGCTGATCGAAGCCTTCCTGTACGAAGAGCAGACCCGTCGCGGCATCTCGATCAAGCACTGGGAAGAATTCGAGGACGTGGCGGATCACTGCACGGTCTGTCACAAGTGCGTGACACCCTGTCCGGTCAACATCGACTTCGGCGACGTGTCGATGAATATGCGCAACCTGCTGCGCAAGATGGACAAGCGCTCCTTCAATCCGGGCAAGGCGGCGGCCATGTTCTACCTGAACGCCACCGACCCTGCCACCATCAACGCCACCCGCGCGGCGATGGTCGGTCTCGGCTACAAGGCGCAGCGCCTGGGCAATGACTTGCTGAAGAAATTCGCCAAGAAGCAGACCAAGGCGCCGCCGCCGAGCGTGGGCAAGCCGAAGGTGCGCGAGCAGGTGATCCACTTCATCAACAAGAAGATGCCGGGCAACCTGCCGAAGAAAACCGCGCGCGCGCTGCTCGATATCGAGGACGACAAGGTCATCCCGATCATCCGCAATCCGAAGACCACCACGGCCGATACGGAAGCGGTGTTCTACTTCCCGGGCTGCGGTTCGGAGCGTTTGTTCTCGCAGGTTGGCCTGGCGACCCAGGCCATGCTGTGGGAAGTGGGCGTGCAGACCGTGCTGCCGCCGGGCTATCTGTGCTGCGGTTATCCGCAACGCGGCGCCGGCCAGTACGACAAGGCCGACAAGATGATGACGGACAACCGCGTGCTGTTCCACCGCATGGCGAACACGCTCAACTATCTGGACATCAAGACCGTGCTGGTCTCGTGCGGCACTTGCTACGACCAACTGGCCACCTACGAGTTCGACAAGATCTTCCCTGGCTGCCGCATCATGGACATCCATGAATATCTGAACGAGAAACAGGTCAGGCTGGAAGGCGTGACCGGTACGCGCTATATGTACCACGAGCCATGCCATACGCCGATGAAGCTGCAGGAGGCGACCAAGACCGTCAACTCGCTGATCCAGACGCACGACAACGTCAAGATCGAGAAGAACGACCGCTGCTGCGGCGACTCGGGCACGCTGATGGTGGCGCGTCCGGACATTTCGACGCAGGTGCGCTTCCGCAAGGAAGAGGAAGTTATCAAGGGCGCCGACAAGCTGCGTGCCGATGGCTTCGACGGCGAAGTCAAGATTCTGACGAGCTGCCCGGCCTGCCTGGGCGGCGTGTCGCGCTACAGCGAAGATGCCGGCACCACCGCCGATTACATCGTGGTGGAGATCGCCAAGCATCTGCTGGGCGAGAACTGGATGCCTGAGTATGTGAAGCGCGCCAATGAAGGCGGCATCGAGCGGGTGCTGGTGTAAATGGCCTGCGATCTGTGCAATTTGCTGACGGCGCCGGGCACGGCGCGGATCTGGGGCGATCACCAGCTGTCGGTGATCGCCGTGGACGAGGCGGAGTATCCGGGCTTTACGCGGGTGGTGTGGAATGCGCACGTCAAGGAAATGACTGACCTGTCGCCGGCCGAGCGCGTGCGCGTGATGGAGGTGGTGTGGGCGGTGGAGTCGGCGCAGCGCGAGGTGATGGCGCCGGAAAAGATCAATCTGGCCAGTTTTGGTAATATGACGCCGCACGTGCATTGGCACGTTATCCCGCGTTACCGCGACGATGCGCACTTCCCGAACCCGACCTGGGCGACGGCTCAGCGTTCTTCGTCGGCGGAAGTGCTGGCTGAGCGCAGCGCGCTGTTGCCGGCATTGCACGCAGCCATCGTCGAGAAAGTGAAAGCATTATGAGCAGCAAACCTGTCCCAACCGCTCTGACGGTCCACAACAAATCCAGGGTGTTGGACGTGGAATTCAATGATGGCCAGTCGTTTTCGATTCCATTCGAACTGATGCGCGTGTATTCGCCGTCGGCCGAGGTGATGGGACATGGTCCGGGGCAGGAAGTGCTACAGGTCGGCAAGCGTGAAGTGGGCATCGCCGGCATCGAGCCGGTAGGCAACTACGCGGTGCAGCCGACCTTCTCGGACGGTCACAACACCGGCATCTTCACCTGGGAATACCTGTACAAGCTGGGCAGCCAGAAAGATGTGCTGTGGACGACCTATATGGACCGCCTGCACGCCTCCGGCTTCGAAGGCGACAGCGGCCGCGAAACCGGCGTCTCGCTCACCGGCCCGTCGACCACGCATCAGCACGGTGGTGGCGGTTGCGGCAGCGGCGGCTGCAAGCACTAAGCCTCACGGCGTCACCTGATCGCGCATCACATACAAACCTCTACTTCGGTTGCCAGGTCCAGACGCGGCTGGCGATGTTGACGGCTTTGGGGATCAGCTTCTGCTGGTAGAACAGGTCGGCCACGCGCTGCTGGTTGGCGGCGATGTCCGGCGTCACCGGCGTGGCGCCGAAGCGCGTGCGTTGCATCCAGGTGGCGATGATGTCCGCCGGTACGCCGGTCTGCTGCGCCAGCAGGGCGCTCACTTCTTTTTGATGCGCGCTGGCCCATTGGCCGGTCAGCCGCACCTGCTCAAGCAAGCTCGAAACCAGTTGCGGCGACTGTTCCACGAATTTGCGCGAGGCGAGGTAGAAGCCATTGGCTTGCGGCAGTCCGGTGTAGTCGCTCAGCACGCGCACCTGATAGGCCTTCTGCGCCGAGGCGAAGTAGGGATCCCACACCACCCACGCATCAATGCCGCCGCTGACAAACGCCGCCCGCGCATCGGATGGCGACAGATAGATCGGCGTGATGTCGCTGAACTTCAAGCCCGCTTTCTGCAAGGCGGAAGCCAGCAGGAAGTGCGAGCCGGAGCCCTTCTGGAACGCCACCCGCTTGCCCTTCAAATCGGCCACTGTGCGCACCGGCGAATCCTTGGGCACGAACAGCGCTTCGCTGTTCACCGGCGCCGGCTCCGCTCCCACGTACAGCAAGTCCACGCCGCCGGCCTGCGCAAACACCGGCGGCGGTGCGCCCGTGCTGCCGAAATCGATGCTGCCGGCGTTGAGCGCCTCCAGCATCTGCGGGCCGGCCGGGAATTCGATCCACTTGATCGTATGCCCCGGCAGCGACACGCCCTGCGTCTTCATCATGCTCAGCAAGCCGGCGCTTTTCTGAAAGCCGATCTTGATCTCCGTTGCTTGCGACAGCAGCGGAAGCGCTAACAGTATGTAAATCCATTTTTTCATCAGTGAGTCCTTATGCGCTTTCGCGCTCTATCAATTCGCAGGCCAGCAGGTTCAGACGCGAGTCCTGTGTCGATGCGGGCAGCACGCCCAGTTGTTCCAATATGCGCAGCGCGGCGATCTCGCCGATTTCGCGGCCCGGTGGACGGATGGTGGTCAGGCTGGGCAGCAGCAGCGGCGAAAACGCGTAGTCGCCAAAGCCTACGATCGCGCATTGCTGCGGGATCTTCAGGCCGGCCCGCTGGCCCGCCAGCAAAGCGCCCGCCGCCAGATTGTCGTTGGCGAAGATGATGGCTTCGGCCGGCCGCGCGCGCCGCGCCGGCGACAAGGCCAACGCTTTAATCGCCTGCTTGCCGGCGTCGAACGGCGCTTCCGCCGTGGGCGCGTAAATGATCGGCTCCAGGCCATGGTCGCGCATCACCGACGCGTAACCGTCGCTACGGTCCACCGCGCTCAAGTCGCCTTTCAGGCTGTTCAGAACAAAGGCGATGCGGCGGTAGCCCTTGGCGTACAAGTAGCGCGCCGCCTGCTCGCCCACCGCGTTGTTGGAGTAGCCGACCTGTATAGGCTTGCGGCGCGGCTGGTAGTCCCAGGTTTCGACCACGGGGATGCCGGCGGTGGACAGCAGCTTCTCTGTGGCGCGGTTGTGGAAGCGGCCCACCACCGCCAGCGCGGCCGGCTTCCAGCCGAGGAAGGCGCGCACCGCGTTCTCTTCCTGCTTGGCCGAGAAATAGCTGGAGGCCAGCAGCAGCTGGTAGCCGTGGCGGTTCAAGGTATCGCTGAAGGTCTGGATGGTGTGGGCGAAGATCGGCCCGGAGATGTTCGGGATCACCATGCCCACCACACGTCCATGTGCGGACGCCAGGCCGCTGGCCGCCAGGTTGGGCACGTAGCCCAACTCCTTCACCGCCGCCGCGATGCGCGCACTGCGCGCGGCCGCCACGCGTCCCGGCTCGGTGAAGTAGCGCGACACCGTGATCGATCCGACCTCCGCCAGGCGGGCCACGTCGTGGATGGTGGCGCGGCCCGATCCACGTCGTTTTCTTGGTGCTGTTGGTTCGCTCATTTGCGCTTATTCCGAAATAACATATCGATGATTTTTTTAATTCTTTGACTTCGATCCAGCCCGCCGCGACACTAAAAAAAGGGTACCGGTACCACTTTTATTGTAGCGAACCACTTCTCGCACACTAAGCTGGTTCTTCGCCGATCAAAGCAGGTTTTCCGTATATGGCGCAAAGGGCGCTTTCAAATCAAGGGATCACAGCATGAAGAGCAATAAGAAAATTTTTGGCGCGCTGACCATCGGCGCTTTGCTGGTGTCGACGGCATATGCGGGCGCGGAGGAGAGCGATGCTAGGCCCATCAAGGACCGCGACGACAGCGCCTCCGTGCCCAGCGTGACGGTCAGCGCCACGCGTCGCAACGCTTCGCTGCAGTCCGTGCCGGTGGCGGTATCGGTGCTGGATGGCGATACGCTGAACCAGGCCAACCGCAGCAGCATCGACACCATCGTGCAGGAAGTGCCGAGCGTGACCTTCCGCCAGCAGGGCGGCAACAAGGATACGACCATCTTCGTGCGCGGTATCGGTACCATTTCCACCTCGCCGGGCGTGGAGCCGACCGTATCGACTGTGATCGACGGTGTGGTGTATGCGCGTCCGGGCCAGGCCACGCTGGACCTGCTGGACATCGAGCACATTGAAATCCTGCGCGGTCCGCAGGGCACGCTGTTCGGCAAGAACGCATCGTCCGGCGTGCTGAATGTGATCGGCCGAAAATCGTCCGAACAGACCACGGGCTTCGTCGATGCGTCCTGGTACGAGGGCAATGAGAAGCGCGTGCGCGCCGGTGTGTCCGGTACGATTCAGCCTGGCGTAGTAAGCGCCTCCGTCACCGGCCTGTATGCGGACTTCAACGGCAACATCGATAACGTGCACGCCGGCGGCGTCAAGCTGAATGGCTACGACCGCAAAGGCGTGCGCACCCGCGTCGACATCACGCCGAACAAGGATCTGGATATCGCGCTGATCGCCGACTACGTGCGCTCGAAGGCATCGCCGAGCTTCACTGCCTACAAATCGACCGCTCCCGCCTTCAACGCCGGCATCGCGCCGGTGGTCGCCGGCCCGGAGAACCGCCAGGTCAACGCCGACATTCCTAGCGATATCCGCGACAAGAACAAGGGCCTGTCGGCGCAGGTGGACTACCGTTTCAACGGCTACACGCTGACCTCCATCACGGCCGTGCGCGACTGGGACAACACCCAGTACACCAGCACCTCGGCCATCGGCAACGCGGCGGAAGTGTCGCGCATCACGGCGGCTTTCCCGGCCACGCGCGACATCGGCACGGTGGAATTCAGCCAGGCCTCGCAGGAGTTGCGCCTGGCTTCGCCGAAGGGCGAGTTTGCCGAGTACGTGGCCGGCGCCTTCTACCTGCACGGCAAGGACCGCGAGACCTACCAGCGCATCGTCAACAACGGCGCGGCCATCAATTCCGGCCGCGCGGACTATGGCGTGAAGAGCGATAGCTACTCGCTGTTCGGCGAGAGCACGCTGAACTTCTCGCCGGTATGGCGCGCCATCGCCGGCGCGCGCTGGACCAAGGACGAGCTGTCCTACGACCACGCGCGCACCTCGACCCAGACCGTAGCCTTCCCTGGCGTGCAGCCTGCGGTGCAAAATGCCGGCTCCACCAGCGAGGACGGTTTCTCCGGCCGCGTGGGACTGCAATACGACATCTCGCGCGACGTGAATACCTACGCCACTTACTCGCGCGGCTACAAGGGACCGGCCTACAACGTGTTCTTCAACATGCTGAACCGCGATACGCTGGCGCTGAAACCGGAAACCTCGGATGCGTTTGAACTGGGCCTGAAAGCCAGCGCCTTCGACCGCAAGCTGACCGCCAACCTGGCCGTGTTCAACACCAAGTACGCCAACTACCAGGCCAATTTCTACGACACCGTGGCCGGCGCCGTGGTGACGCGCCTGATCAACGCCGGCGATGTGTCGACCAAGGGCGTGGAGCTGGACCTGAACGCCCGTCCAACGCGCGCGCTGACCTTGAGCGCATCGCTGGCCTACACCGACGCCACCATCGACAGCTTCAACTGCCCGCCGGCCGCCGCCGCGTCGTGCAACCTGAATGGCAAGCCATTGCCGTTCTCGCCGAAGTGGAAGTCCTTCACCCGCGCCAATTACGCGCTGCCGCTGGAGAGTGGCTTGATCGTCGACCTGTCGGCCGATTACAGCTGGCAGGCCAAGACCCAGTACGACCTGTTCCAGTCGGTCGATGCGATCCAGGGCGCGTATGGCGTGATCAATGCCGGCGTAGCGCTGTCGTCGCCGCTAGGCGGCTGGCGCGTGGCGCTGGTGGGCAAGAACCTGGCGAACAAGTCTTACGCCACCAACCTGGTCACGTCGACCGGCTACGTCACCCGTGGCGTGCCGCGTGACGATGAGCGTTACTTCGGCATCACCGCGCGCAAGGAGTTCTGATGTCGCGCAAGTTGAGTATCGCCGCATTCATGATGCGTTACGGCCACCACGTTGCGGCGTGGCGGCATCCGGAGACGGACCTGCTGTCGAATCCTTTCAAGGTATTCCGCGAGCAGGTGCGCGCGGCGGAGCGTTCCTGCCTGGATGCGGTGTTTTTTGCCGACAGCTTGGCGCTGACCGGTGCGCCGTCGCTGGAGCCCTTGACGCTGCTGTCGGCGCTGGCCGCATCGACCGAGCATATCGGCTTGATCGGCACCGCCACCACCACCTACAACGAGCCGTACACGGTGGCGCGGCAGTTCGCGTCGCTGGACCTGTTGTCGGATGGGCGGGCAGGGTGGAACCTGGTCACCTCCGACAACGCGGCGGAAGCGGCCAATTTCGGCCGCCAGCAGCACGTGGCGCACGCCGACCGCTATGCGCGGGCGCGGGAATTTCATCAAGTTGTCACAGGACTGTGGAATAGTTGGGACCCCGATGCGCTGCTGGGCGACAAAGGCGGTTCGCTGCCATACGATCCGGCCAAGCTGCACAAGCTGAATCATCGCGGCGAGCATTTCGGCGTGGCGGGGCCGTTGAACGTGGTGCGCAGTCCGCAGGGGCGGCCGGTGGTGGTGCAGGCCGGCGGCTCCGAGACCGGCCGCGATCTGGCGGCGGGAACTGCGGAGGTGGTGTTCACTGCCCAGCCCACGCTGGCCAAGGCGCAGGCCTTCTACCGCGATATCAAGGATCGCGTGGCGGCGAAAGGCCGCAGCCGGGATTCCGTGAAGATCATGCCGGGATTGTTCGCAGTGGTCGGACGCACGCAGGCGGAAGCCGATGCGAAGTTCGCCGAGTTGCAGGCGCTGATCGAGCCGAAGGCCGGCCTGGCGCTGCTGGGCCGCATGATCGGCAACTTCGATCTGTCGGCCTATCCGCTCGATGGTCCGCTGCCGGAGTTGCCGCAGACCGAGGACGGCCAGCGCAGCCGCCAGCAGTTGCTGACCGATCTGGCGCAGGGCGAGAATTTGACGATACGCCAGCTGTACGAACGCATCGCCGGCGGGCGCGGTCACTTTACGGTGGTCGGCACGGCGGAGGTGGTGGCGGATCAAATGCAGCAATGGTTTGAACAGGGCGCGGCGGACGGCTTCAACTTCATGGCGCCGGCGCTGCCGGGCGGATTGGATGATTTCCTCACGCTGGTGATACCCGAACTACAGCGGCGCGGCTTGTTCCGCACCGCCTACGAGGGCGGCACCTTGCGTGGGCATTTGGGTTTATAGGAGAAAGCATGTTCGGCAGGATGTTGGTACTGGTTGCGGCGCTGTCCGCAGCGCCGCTGGGTGGCGCGCAGGAATACTTTGGCGATGCGCGTCCGGATGCGCCGGAGCTGGCGGCGCGCGGTCCGCTGCAAGTGGGCGTGCGCACGCTGGTCGCCGAGCACAAGGACCAACTCGATATCCTGAAGGCCAGCGCAGGCACGCCCGATCCACGCTACACGCGCAAGCTGACGCTGGAGGTGTGGTATCCGGCGCGGCTGGCGGCGGGACAAAAGGAACATACGGTTTATACCGATGTTCTGGGCTCCGGCCCGAATGATCCCAAGCGCCCGAATACGCCGTTCCAGTTCAACGGCCGCGCCGCGCGCGATGCTGCGCCGGTTGGCGTGCGCTATCCGCTGGTGATCGTCTCGCACGGCTATCCCGGCTCGCGGCTGCAAATGAGTTATCTGACCGAGAACCTCGCGTCCAAAGGCTACGTGGTGGTCGCCATCGACCACCCCGAGTCCACGCGCGCCGACAAGGCGGGCTTTCCCAGCACGCTGCTGAACCGCCGCCTGGACGACCTGTTCGTGCTGGATACCGTGACGGCATGGGCTAAGCCGCGCAGCGGCCACTTTCTGGCCGGGGTGGTGGATGCGAACAATGTCGCGCTGGTCGGTTATTCGATGGGCGGCTACGGTGCGCTGAACACGGTCGGCGCCGGCATCAGCGCTTCGGCGGCGGCGTTTGTCCCCGGCGGCAAGCTGGCGATCAACCAGCAGGGCAACCAGCAATACGAATCGGCGCGCGATCCGCGCATCAAGGCCGTGGTGGCCTTCGCGCCGTGGGGCGGTGAGCAAAAAGTGTGGGATGCCGCCGGACTGGCCGGCGTGCGCACCCCAACCCTGTTCATCACCGGCGACCAGGACGACGTGGCCGGTTACCAGGACGGCGTGCTCAAACTGTTCGAAGGCGCCGTCAACGCCGACCGCCAACTGCTGACCTACGTCGGCGGCCGCCACAACTCGGCGCCGAATCCGCCATCGCCGGCACACTGGAGCAATCCCGACGATTTCCAATCCTATTCCGAGCCGGTGTGGGACAGCCGCCGCATCAACAACATCAACCAGCACTTCGTGACCGCCTTCCTCGGCGTGCACCTGAAGCAGCAGCCGTTGCAGTCCTACCTGGAACTACCACAGTTACCAGCTGACGGCACGGCTAAACTCAATCTGGGAGTGTGGAAGGGCTTCGCTAAGCGCGCTATGCTTGGATTGGAATGGAGGCATCTGCCGTCGCAGTGACCAGTTCAGCTCGCTGCTCTGTCAACCAACTGCTGCATTAAGGCACGTGGTACTTCAGCAGTAACTGCGTTCATTGCTAAGTGTGAAAGAGCGGAAAGCGTAAAACCGAGGGTGTTTTGCGGACATAGAAAAATTAGGGTTTCCGCTCTTATCATATAGCCACTTGCCGAATTGTAATTTCAACTATAGCCGTGCGTCTTTGCTCTCTAATAGACCTTGATGCGCGCCCCCTTCATTCTCAGCGGCCAGAAATTCGACTTAACTCACATGAACGACTTCGAAGGGAAGGCTGAGGCGAACTTGCGTGCCGGTAGCGTCAAAAAAGCCTTGGTTAAGGTAAAGCCGTTAAGTTAAGCGATGTCGTCCCGGCGAAAGCCGGGATCCATGCTGAGTTAGCCGGGCATGCGCCTCATGGATTCCCGCATTCGCGGGAATGACGAAGCCTATTTTCAGCTTAACTTAACGGCATTACTTGGTTAAGGTGGAATTTTCTTGTCACTGTTGGTCGCGCAAGCCCGTCGCTGCGAAGATATTCCGACATCGCATCTAGTGCCTGACGGGTCTAGCTAGTCATGGACGGTGTGGTAACGGTCAAAAGAGATAAAGGCGCTGCAACATTTTTCAAGTCGGAAACTCCCATGCCCGACTTGGTTGTCAAATTTGCCATGTCTCTCAGAGGCCTGCAAGGCTGTCAGCTTGTATAATGCTGGCAAACTTAACAGGCCTGCATACCATGACCAATACCACTCACTTCGGTTACAAGACCGTCGCGGAAGAAGATAAAGTTCGCGAAGTTGCCAAGGTTTTCCATTCCGTCGCCGCCAAGTACGACATCATGAATGACGTCATGTCGGCCGGCCTGCACCGCCTGTGGAAGACCTTCACCATCGCCAACGCGGCCGTGCGCCCGGGTTTCAAGTGCCTCGATATCGCCGGCGGCACGGGCGATCTGGCCAAGGTGTTCGCCAAGCAGGCCGGCCCCACCGGCGAGGTCTGGCTCACCGACATCAATGAATCGATGCTGCGCGTGGGCCGCGATCGCCTCTTGAATCGCGGCCTGTTGACCCCCACATTATTGTGCGATGCCGAAAAGCTGCCGTTCCCTGACAATTATTTCGACCGCGTCAGCGTGGCCTTCGGCTTGCGCAACATGACGCACAAGGACCAGGCGCTGAAGGAAATGCACCGCGTGCTCAAGCCCGGCGGCAAGCTGCTGGTGCTGGAGTTCTCCAAAGTGGCGGCGCCGTTGCAGAAACCGTATGATGTGTATTCGTTCAAGATTTTGCCCTGGATGGGCGAGAAGATCGCCAACGACGCCGAGAGTTACCGCTATCTGGCCGAATCGATCCGCATGCATCCGGACCAGGACACGCTGAAGGCGATGATGGAAGAGGCGGGGCTGGAACGCGTAACGTATTACAACCTGACGGCAGGTGTGGCCGCTTTACACACCGGTATCAAAATGTAATGACTGGAGTAACCATGAACATGAAAAAAATCCTGATCGGCGCGGTAATCGCCATCTCCGCCATGTCGATGCTGGCCGAAGCGACCGCGCGTCCTGCCGGCGGCGGCCGCTCGATCGGCCGTCAGTCGCAGAACGTCAACCGCATGCCCGCCCAGCAAGCGCCGCAAGCCGCGCCGCGTCAGGCTGCGCCTGCGCAGGCGCCGAATGCGCCGCAAGCACCGGCTCCTAAGCCGAGCATGTGGAAGGGTATCCTCGGCGGCGCGCTGCTGGGCCTGGGCCTGGGCGCCTTGTTCTCGCACTTCGGCCTCGGCGGTGCATTGGGCGGCGCGATCGGTTCGATCATCATGTTGGCCCTGCTGGCCGGCGTGGTGTTCTTCATCTTCCGCCTGATCCGCAGCAAGTCACAGCCAGCGGCTGCGCCGGCTGCGTTCGGCGGTAATCAGAATGTGTATTCGATGCCGCCGCAAGCTGGTGCGGCCACGCCGGAAATCGGTTCGCGCCTGCAATCGGCGCCGGTGCAGCAAGCTGCGCCGGTCGCCCACACCCCTTGGGGCGTGCCGGCCGATTTCGACGCGGTGAGCTTCCTGCGTGTGGCGAAGAGCAATTTCATTCGCCTGCAAGCGGCGTGGGATAAAGGCGATGTGGCCGATATCCGCGAATTCACCACGCCGGAAGTGTTTGCCGAGATGAAGCTGCAGATCAGCGAGCGTACCCAGGCCGATTTCACCGATGTGGTCAGCATTGATGCCGAGCTGCTGGGCATCGAAACCAGCGACACCGAGTACCTGGCGAGCGTCAAGTTCACCGGCATGATCAAGCCTGCACCGGATGCCTTGGCCGAGCCGTATCACGAGGTGTGGAACTTGGTGAAACCGATTAACGGTGCGAGCGGTTGGCTGCTGGGTGGTATTCAGCAGTTGGCGTGACCCCGCAGGGCCACACAGGGGTCTGACCCAAGGACCGGGCAGGGGCTAAGCCCCGCCGGCCTATAGGCCGGCCCCCGGCAGCGGCGCACCGGTTCGGGGTGCAAGCCGGCTTAACTGGTAAGATCGAAACCGCCCGTATTCCCGGGCGGTTTTGTTTTGAACGGCTAGAACATGATTTCATTGAATCCCGGTAGTTTCTCCGCGGCGCCGGTTAGTGCCGCCATTAACCATTTGCTGGCGCAGGAGCCGTGGGCGCGTCAGGAGTTGCAACGCCATGCCGGCAAGATCGCCTGCATCGACGCCGGCTCGGTCGCGCTGCGCCTGCGCGTGACGGCTGACGGCTATCTGGAAGCGGCGCCGGCCGAGGACGCCGCCCGCGTTACTATCCGCGTCAAGCTGTCGGACCTGCCGCTGATCGCGCAACACCGTGAGCGCGCCTTTTCCTATGTGCAGATCGAGGGCGACGCCGAATTCGCCAACGCCATCTCCAACCTCAGCAAATCGCTGCGCTGGGAAGCCGAGCATGACCTGGAAAAATTGATCGGCCCGATCGCCGCCGTGCGCACCGTCTCCGGCGCCAAGGCCGCGTTTGCCGCTATCCGAAACGGCCACCAGAAGCTGGCCGAAAACCTCGCCGAGTTCCTGCTCGACGAAAAACAGGTGCTGGTACGCCCTCACACCGTGGAAACCTACTCGGCCGACGTGACGCGCCTGCGCGACGACGTCGAGCGCGCCGCCAAGCGCCTGGCGAAATTGGAACAAAAGCTGGAACAGAAACTGGGATCCCAATAAATGATGCTGAAATTCTTGCGCCTGCTGAAAATCCTGCGGGTATCGGTGCGTTACGGCCTCGACGAAATTGCCATCTCCGGTTTGAAAAAACCGCGCATTACCAAGCTGATCGATACGGTGTTTTTCTGGCGCGACCTGTCGGCCCCGCGCGGGGTACGCCTGCGCATGGCGCTGGAGGAGCTGGGACCGATCTTCGTCAAGTTCGGCCAGGTGCTGTCGACCCGTAGCGACTTGATTCCCGCCGACCTGGTGGTCGAGCTGGCGCGCCTGCAGGACCGCGTACCGCCGTTCGATTCCGACCTGGCCATCGCGCAGATCCGCAAGTCGCTGGGCGCCCATCCGGACCAGCTGTTTGCCGCCTTCGAGCGCACGCCGGTGGCCTCGGCCTCGATCGCGCAGGTACACTTCGCGACGTTGAAGGACGGCCGCCAGGTGGCGGTCAAGGTGCTGCGTCCGGGCATGAAGAAGTCGATCGACGACGACGTCGCGCTGATGCACATCGCCGCCGACTGGATCAGCAACCTGTGGGCCGACAGCAAGCGCCTCAAGCCGCGCGAGGTGGTGGCCGAGTTCGACAAATACCTGCACGACGAGCTGGACCTGATGCGCGAAGCGGCCAACGCCAGCCAGCTGCGCCGCAACTTCGCCGATTCCAAGCTGCTGCTGGTGCCGGAGATGCATTGGGACTTTTGCTCGTCCAGCGTGATCGTCATGGAGCGCATGAACGGCATTCCGGTGTCGCAGATCGACCGCCTGGAAGCGGCCGGCGTGGACTTGAAAAAACTGTCCAGCGATGGTGTGGAGATCTTCTTCACCCAGGTGTTCCGCGACGGTTTCTTCCACGCTGATATGCACCCGGGGAACATCCTGGTGTCGGTGGAGCCGGAAACGTTCGGCCGCTACATCGCACTCGACTTCGGCATCGTCGGCACGCTCAACGATTTCGACAAGGATTACCTGTCGCAGAACTTCCTGGCCTTCTTCCGCCGCGACTACAAGCGTGTGGCCGAGGCCCATATCGAGTCCGGCTGGGCGCCGAAAGAGACCCGCGTGGACGAGCTGGAATCGGCCGTGCGCGCCTGCTGCGAACCGATCTTCGACCGGCCGCTGAAAGACATCTCCTTCGGCCAGATTCTGCTGCGCCTGTTCCAGACCTCGCGCCGTTTCAACGTGGAAGTGCAGCCGCAGCTGGTGCTGCTGCAAAAGACCCTGCTGAATATCGAAGGCCTGGGCCGCCAGCTCGACCCCGACCTGGACCTGTGGAAGACCGCCAAGCCGTATCTGGAAAACTGGATGGCCGAGCAGGTCGGCGTGACCGGCTTCATGCAGCGCCTGAAGGCGGAAGCGCCGCGCTATGCGCACATCTTCCCGCAACTGCCGCGCCTGGTCCATCAGGCGCTGGAGCGCCATGCGGAACGGCCGTCCGACAACAGCGAGTTACTCAAGGTCTTGATCAGCGAACAGCAGCGCACCAATCGCCTGCTGGCCTTGGTGATCTACGTCGCCAGCGCGGTCGGGCTGGGCGTGGCGGCGTTCCAGCTGTATCTGCGCTACCACCACCTGCTGTAACAGCCATGGCGGATTTCCAGCAGCGCGATCCATTGTCGCCGGCGTTCTGGGATGAGCGCTTCCAGCGCCACTTCACGCCTTGGGACCAAGGCGGCGTGCCACAAGCGCTGCGCGACTTCGCCGCCGCCAGCGGTCCGCTGACCACACTGATTCCGGGCTGCGGCGCGGCCTACGAGCTGGCCTGGCTGGCCGGATTGGGTTGGGATGCGAGCGCCATCGATTTCTCGCCGGCCGCAGTGGCGCAGGCCAGGGCGGCGGCGGGTGCGCACGCGGCGCGCGTGGTCGAGGCGGATTTCTTTGCGTGGCAGCCGGCGGCGCCGCTGCAATTGATCTACGAGCGGGCTTTTCTGTGCGCCATGCCGCGCGCCATGTGGCCGCAAGTGGCGGCGCGCTGGGCGCAGTTGTTGGCGCCCGGCGCGCTGCTGGCAGGTTATTTTTTCTTTGACGACGCATCCAAGGGGCCGCCGTTCGGCATCGCCCGCGTGCAGCTCGACGCGCTGCTGCAGGCCGACTTCGAGTGTATCGTCGACCAGGCGCCCAGCGACTCGATCCCGATTTTTGCGGGCAAGGAGCGCTGGATGATCTGGCGGCGGCGCTAGAATTTAATCGCGGCGCCGATTGTTGGGATGGTCGTCGCGGCGGTTCGGCGCCACGATCACGGCAGCCGAGGCAGGGACGGTCACCATACCGGCGGACGCCGCCAGGGCTGCGCCAAACAGAATTTTCCTGATCATGTTGACCTCCTCTTTGTAGGGTCGTACGACGTTATACGGAGCTTGGCCGCGCTGATCTGTGCGGCCGCACAAACTTAGATATGTTTCGACATGTCGCGCGTGCCGTTACGGGGCCGCGGCCGGCGCCGGCAGGCGTGCAGACCCACCACCACGGCCACGCACAGCACGATGGCGCGGCGGTGCAGCGGTTCTTCCGGCGTTTGCGCGGCGAATTTGTTGGCGGCCATGGTGGGCGCGGCGAGGGTGGCGCTCAGGAGCGCGGCGTACACGTATTTTTTCATGATATTTCCCAAAGAATCAAAGAGTTGGCGCGTCGTCGGTCGAGGACAGCAAAACCAGGCGCGATTCAGGGGTTGGGAAATCTACGCATTACAGGCAGCATTAAATCATGCGCTACAACAATATGCGAATAGATTTTTGCTATGAAATCGATTACTCCAAGGCTGTGGGTTTCGGGAAACAGGCAGGGTGCCGGCAAAAGGCTTTATAATTCAGGGTTTTGATGATTTTTGCGGAGTAATTGATGCCGATCTATGCGTACCGCTGCGAGGCATGTGGTTTTGCCAAGGATGTTTTGCAGAAGATGTCCGACCCGCAGCTGACTGTTTGCCCCGAGTGCGGCAAGGAGTCGTTTAAAAAGCAAGTAACCGCCGCCGGCTTCCAGCTCAAGGGCTCGGGTTGGTATGTGACCGATTTCCGTGGCGGCACGCCGCCGGCGACCGGCACCACGACCGCTCCGGCCAAGAGCGACGCCGCGCCTTCGGCCGCCCCCAAGCCCACGCCATCGGGCGGTTCCAGCGACAACTGAAAGCGACCCATCCACCACCCTAGGAATTCGATGCGTAAATACTTCATTACCGGCCTGCTGATTCTGGTGCCCCTGGCGATTACCGCCTGGGTGCTGAATCTGGTCATCAGCACCATGGACCAGTCGCTGCTGTTCGTGCCGGAGCGCTGGCAGCCGCGCACCCTGGTGGGCTTCGATATCCCGGGCCTGGGCACGTTGCTGACCATCCTCATCGTGTTCCTGACCGGCCTGCTGACCAACAACCTGGTCGGCAACTACGTGGTCAAGCTGTGGGAAAAACTGCTGACCCGCATTCCGGTGGTCAGCTCGCTGTATTCGAGTGTCAAGCAGGTGTCGGACACGCTGTTCTCGTCGTCCGGCAATGCCTTCCGCAAGGCGGTGCTGATTCCCTACCCGCACCAGAATTCGTGGACCATCGCCTTCCTGACCGGCGCCCCGGGCGGCGACGTGAAGAACCACCTGGTCGGCGAGTTCGTCAGCGTGTACGTGCCGACCACGCCGAATCCGACCTCGGGCTTTTTCCTGATGCTGGCCAAGAAGGATGTGGTCGAACTCGACATGAGTGTCGACGCGGCCCTGAAGTACATTGTTTCGATGGGGGTGGTGGCGCCTGAAGATGCGCCCAAAGTCATCCTCCAAGAAACCAAGATTAACTGAGTAACACTAACCTGAACCGAGAAATAAACATGTCCTCAATGCGTACTCATTACTGCGGCCTCACCACTGAAGCGCTGCTTGGCCAAACCGTCAGCCTGTGCGGCTGGGTACATCGTCGCCGCGATCACGGCGGTGTGATCTTCATCGACCTGCGCGACCGCGAAGGCCTGGTGCAAGTGGTATGCAATCCGGAACAGGCAGAAGTGTTCAAAGCCGCCGAAGCCGTGCGCAACGAGTTCTGCCTGCGCGTGACCGGTGTGGTCAAGGATCGCCTGGCCGGCACCGTCAACAACAACCTGAAATCGGGCAAGATCGAAGTGGTGTGCTCGCAACTGGAAGTGTTGAACGCCTCCGTGGCCGTGCCGTTCCAGCTGGACGACGACAATCTGTCGGAAACCACCCGCCTGACGCACCGCGTGCTGGACCTGCGTCGCCCGCAGATGCAGAACAACCTGCGCCTGCGCTACAAGGTCACCATGGAAGTGCGCAAGTACCTCGACGACCTGGGTTTCATCGACATCGAAACCCCGATGCTGACCAAGTCGACCCCGGAAGGCGCGCGCGACTACCTGGTGCCGTCGCGCGTCAACGCCGGCAGCTTCTTCGCGCTGCCGCAGTCGCCGCAGCTGTTCAAGCAGCTGCTGATGGTGGCCAACTTCGACCGCTACTACCAGATCACCAAGTGCTTCCGCGACGAAGACCTGCGCGCCGACCGCCAGCCGGAATTCACCCAGATCGACTGCGAAACCTCGTTCCTGACCGAACAGGAAATCCGCGACCTGTTCGAAGACATGATCCGCAAAACGTTCAAGAACACCATGGACGTCGACCTGCCTAACCCATTCCCGGTGATGAACTTCTCGGAAGCCATGGGCAGCTACGGTTCGGACAAGCCGGACATGCGCGTCAAGCTGCAGTTCACCGAACTGACCGAAGTGGTCAAGAACGTCGAGTTCAAGATCTTCAACAGCGCCGCCAACCTGCCGAACGGCCGCGTGGTCGGCCTGCGCGTACCGAAAGGCGGTTCGATGCCGCGTTCGGAAATCGATGCCTACACCCAGTTCGTCGCCATCTACGGCGCACGCGGCCTGGCTTACATCAAGGTCAACGAGAAGGCCAAAGGCCGCGACGGCCTGCAATCGCCGATCGTCAAATCGATCGACGACGCCACCCTGGCCACCATCCTGGAACTGACCGGCGCCGAAGACGGCGACCTGATCTTCTTCGGTGCGGACAAGGCCAAGGTCGTCAACGACGCCATCGGCGCGCTGCGCGTGAAGATCGGCCACTCGGAATTCGGCAAGGCCGCCGGCCTGTTCGACGACGTCTGGGCGCCGCTGTGGGTGATCGACTTCCCGATGTTCGAATACGACGAAGAGGCGGATCGCTGGACCGCGACCCACCACCCGTTCACCGCGCCGAAAGACGGTCATGAAGACTGGCTGGAAACCAATCCGGGCGCCTGCATCGCCAAGGCCTACGACATGGTGCTGAACGGCTGGGAACTGGGCGGCGGTTCGATCCGTATCCACCGCGAAGACGTGCAGTCGAAAGTGTTCCGCGCGCTGAAGATCGACGCCGACGAAGCCCGCCTGAAGTTCGGCTTCCTGCTCGACGCGCTGCAATACGGCGCGCCGCCGCATGGCGGCCTGGCATTCGGCCTGGACCGTATCGTGACCCTGATGACCAAGTCCGATTCGATCCGCGACGTGATCGCCTTCCCGAAAACCCAGCGCGCGCAGGATCTGCTGACCCACGCGCCGTCGGAAGTGGACGAGAAGCAGCTCAAAGAGCTGCACATCCGCCTGCGTACCGCCGAGCCTAAAGTGGCCGGCTAATGTAGCAATGGAAAAGGCGCCTCGGCGCCTTTTCTTTTATCGGACCTATGAAGCCCTACAAGATTCCTGAATCGGTGCTGGTGGTGATCCACACGGCCGACCTGCAAGTGCTGCTGATCGAGCGCGCCGACAAGCCGGGCTTCTGGCAGTCGGTGACCGGCTCGCTGGACGCGGTCGACGAGCCGCTGCTGGTGACGGCCGCGCGCGAGCTGTTCGAAGAAACCGGCATTGTCGCCGACGGTGAGCGCATCGCCCTGCGCGACTGGCGGCTGGCCAACGTCTACACCATCTACCCGGTCTGGCGCCACCGCTACGCGCCGGGCGTGACGGAAAACACCGAGCACGTCTTCAGCGTCGAAGTGCCGCGCGACATCGCCATCACGCTCAGCCCGCGCGAACACCTGCATTACGTCTGGCTGCCCTACCTGGAGGCCGCCGACCGATGCTTCTCCTCCTCCAACGCCGAAGCCATCCTGCAGCTCCCCCGGCAGCTGCGCTAGTTTGATCCGGCTCCATCGGCAGCTGGCAAATGCGGCCTAGCATCGGAGTTGATTTCAACTCTGTACGCCGCTTGCCATGCCTGTCATCTTGCGCTACAAAGGTTATGCGCTGTTCTTCTTTTCGAGCGAGGGCGAGCCGCGCGAGCCCATGCATGTCCATGTGCGCGGACAGGGCGGTGAGGCCAAAATCTGGCTGGAACCGGAGGTAAAGGTGGCGAGGTCGCGGGACATTCCTGCGCAAACCTTGCGTGAGCTTGTCCGGCTGGTGCGCCAACAGCGCGGGCTATTTGTGTACAGTTGGAAGGACTACTTCAATGAATAACGCATTTGCTTCGAAACTGTCTTTCGATGACGATTACATGTGGGTACATCTCATTGATGGCCGCAGGTTGGGCGTGCCGCTGAACTTCTTCCCGCGTTTGCAGAACGCCACACCCGAGCAGCGTTTGCATTATATTTTCAGCGGCAACGGACAAGGTCTTCATTGGGATGAGCTCAATGAAGACATTAGTGTTGAGCATCTCTTGATGGGACATGCTGATACGACGAATAAGCGTACCATCAAGCGACTGGCCTGAGCATCGATAGATGGCGGCATCCAGCGACTCACGCTATGTGCGCAGCCGTACATCGGGATGGGCGATCTCGGGAGTAAAATGGTCGGCATGAAAATTCGAGTCGCTACCTACAATATCCACAAGGGCGTGTCCGCCATCCGCGCCGAACCGCGCGTGCTGGCGCTGAAACAGGCGATCGGCATGTTCGACGCCGATGTGGTTTTTTTGCAAGAGGTACAGGGCAAACACGACCTGAAAGCCGCCAAATACGGGGCTGAGCACCTCGGCCACCGGCATTGGCCCGCTGCAGCGCAGCATGAATATTTCGCCGGCGAGTCGCGCCATCTGCATGCCGCCTACGGCATGAACGCGGTGTACGACCACGGCCACCACGGCAACGCGCTGCTCAGTGCTTTCCCGATCGCCAGCCAGGTCAACCGCGACGTGTCCGACCACGCCTACGAGCAGCGCGGCATCCTGCACTGCGTGTTGCACACGCCGCACGGGCCGGTGCATTGCTACGTGGTGCACCTCGGCCTGTTCGAGAGCGGCCGCCGGCGCCAGACGCAGGCGCTGATCTCGGCGGTGCAGGAAACCGCACCCAACGGCGAGCCGGTGGTGATCGCCGGCGATTTCAACGACTGGCGCAACACCTTGAGCGCGGAACTGCGCAACGCCCTCGGCGTGCGCGAGGCATTCGATGAAATCGAGGGCAACTCGGCGCTTGACGAGATCCTGCGCAAGCTGCGCCGCAAGGCCAGCGTGGCGCCGGCCCGCACCTTCCCTGCCGGCCTGCCGTTCTTCCGCCTGGACCGCATTTATGTGCGCGGCTTCAAGGTGGAGACGGCGCAGGTCATGCATGGTAGCCTGTGGGCCAAGCTCTCGGACCACGCTCCCATCGTCGCCTCGCTGACGCTGTCATGAAGCACTTACTATGCGCACCTCTGTCAATTTCTTAGCCGATAACGAAGTCAAGCTGCTTCACACCGGCACCGATTATTTCCCTGCGCTGATCGAGGCGATCGAGAGCGCGCAGTACGAAGTCTATTTCGAGACCTATATCTTCGCCGGCGACGACACCGGCCGGAAAGTGCTGGCCGCGCTGATGGGCGCCGCCCAGCGCGGCGTGCAGGTGCGCGCGATCACCGATTGGTGGGGCACCGGCCGCCGCCAGGTCAACAGCATGCACGCGCAGCTGGCCGCCGCCGGCGTCGAGCACCGTATGTTCAATCCGTGGTTCCGGCGCGGCGTCACGCGCACGCACCGCAAGATCTGCGTGGTGGACCGCCAGCTGGCCTTTGTCGGCGGCATCAACATCAACGATGACATGTTCTGCGACTACGATCACAGCAAGGCGCTGTCGGCGCCGCGCTGGGATTTCGCGGTGCAGGTGCGCGGCCCGCTGGTGGCCGATATCCAGACCGAGGCGGTGACGCAATGGCGCCGCCTCGGCAAGCTCAGCATCATGAAGCGCATCGGCTTGTACCGCGACATGCGCAAGGTGGAGAAGATCGCCGCCAGCCACGCCGTGCAGGCCGGCTTCGTGGTGCGCGACAACCTGCGCAACCGCAGGACCATCCAGCGCGCCTACCTGCAGGCGCTGGGCCGCGCGCGCAAGACCGTGTTGCTGGCCAATCCCTACTTCGCGCCGGGCCGCAAGTTCCGCCAGGCGCTGGCGTCGGCCGCCGAGCGCGGCGTCGAGGTGGTGCTCTTGATCGGCGTCGGCGAAATCTGGCTGCAGGATGCGGTGGCGCACTCGTTCTACCCGAAGCTGCTTGCGGCCGGCGTCAAAGTGGTGGAATATCACAAGACGCAGCTGCACGCCAAGGTGGCGGTGATCGACGATGACTGGGCCACGGTCGGCTCCAGCAATGTGGACGGCCTGAGCCTGTTCTTGAACCAGGAAGCCAACGTGGTCATCAAGGATGCGGCGTTTGCGCAAAGCCTGCGCCGGCATATCGAACAGGCGGTTGCCGACGGCAAGGTCATCACTTATGATGACTTCGAACACGTCGGTCATGTGCGCCGCATCGGCTACGAGATCGCGTTTGTGTTTTACAAGTTAATCATGCGGGTGTTCGCTGTGGGGAAATACGCGTGAGCGAAGGTGTACGACTGGACAAATGGCTGTGGGCGGCGCGCTTCTTCAAGACCCGCTCGCTGGCGACGGATGCGGTGGATCGCGGCAAGGTCACCGTCAATGGCGACCGCGTCAAGCCGGCGCGCGCGGTGCGCATCGGCGACCTGCTGGAAATCGACAACGGCTCGGACCGCTGGGAAGTGGATGTGATGGGCCTGTCGGACGTGCGCGCCGCCGCGCCGATCGCCCGCAGCCTGTACGAGGAAACCGAGGTCAGCGTGGCGCGCCGCGCCGCCGTGGCGGAAAACCGCCGCATGTTCCGCGAGCCGAGCGCCGATTTCAAGGGCCGTCCGACCAAGCGCGACCGCCGCCAGTTGGGCAAAATGTAAAGAAGTTTCCGACCTGCATTAACGCATCGATGCTGCGACGCAGCAATAGAACGCCACCTCTAACGGTACTGTTTGACATTCACCCTCAAGTGGATAATAGTACGAGCGTTCGCAATTCTTTTCACACAGAGTAAATTTAAGTGGAGCAGAATATTCCTTTCTCTCCAATGATCCATTTACTTTGGGATGCAATCTTATTAATACCTCAACTAAATTTATGCGCAAAGGCGAGCTAACCCGCGCTGCAATCCTCGACATGGCCCTTGATCTGGCCAGTCGCGACGGTCTGGAAGGCCTGACCATCGGATTGCTCGCAGATAAGATGAACATGAGCAAATCCGGCGTGTTCGCGCATTTCGGGTCGCGGGAAGATTTGCAGTTGGAAGTGCTGAAGCTGTATCACCATCGTTTCGAGCAGGAAGTGTTCTTCCCCAGCGTCAAAGAGCCGCGCGGCATCGCCCGCCTCAAGGCCATGTTTGCGCGCTGGGTCAAACGCGTCAGCGTGGAGGTGGCCTCGGGCTGCATCTACATCAGCGGCGCGGTCGAATACGACGACCGTCCAGGTCCGATCCGCGAAGAGCTGATGGCGATGGTCGGCGCCTGGCAGGGCGCGCTGCTGCGCTGCGTGAAGCAGTCGGTCGAATGTGGCGATCTGAAAGCCGACACCGACCCGCAGCAGCTGGTCTACGAGATGTACGGCCTGATCCTGGCCCTGCACCACGATGCGCGCTTCCTGCGCATTCCGGGCAGCCTGGAGCGGGCGGGCAAGGGCTTCGAGCGCCTGGTCGAAACGTATCGCAATCCGCAGTCGCCGGCAGCGGTGCTGGCGCAGCTAAATTAACAAACGAATTCATTCAAACACAAAAGTAGTCATCAGGAGAAAACCATGGGTCAATACGTCGCGCCAATCCGGGATATGCAATTCGTTCTGCACGAGCTGCTGAAAGTGGAAGATGAGCTGAAAACGCTGCCGGACTATAGCGAAATCGATGCCGACATCATCAACCAGGTGCTGGAAGAGGGCGGCAAGTTCACCTCGGAAGTGCTGTTCCCGCTGAACCACTCGGGCGACCGCGAAGGCTGCAAGCACGACGCCGCGACCCATACCGTGACCACGCCTAAAGGCTTCAAGGAAGCGTACAAGCAGTACGTTGAAGGCGGCTGGGCAGCGCTGGCTTGCGATCCTGAATACGGCGGCCAGGGCCTGCCGGTCGTCATGAACAACTCGTTCTACGAGATGCTGAACTCGGCCAACCAGGCCTGGACCATGTACCCTGGCCTGTCGCACGGCGCCTACGAGTGCCTGAAAGAACACGGCACGCCGCACCAGAAAGAAGTCTACCTGCCGAAACTGGTGTCCGGCGAATGGACCGGCACCATGTGCCTGACCGAACCGCACTGCGGCACCGATCTGGGCATGCTGCGCTCGAAAGCGCTGCCACAGGACGACGGCTCGTGGCTGATCACCGGTAACAAGATCTTCATCTCGGCCGGCGAACACGACATGGCAGAAAACATTCTGCACCTGGTGCTGGCACGCGTACCTGACGCACCGGAAGGCTCGAAAGGCATTTCGCTGTTCCTGGTACCGAAGTACCTGCCGAAGGCAGACGGTTCGGTCGGCGAACGCAACCCGATCACCTGCGGCGCCATTGAAGAAAAAATGGGCATCCACGGCAACTCGACCTGCCAGATGAATCTGGACGGCGCCCGTGGCTGGATCATCGGCCAGCCGAACAAAGGCCTGAACGCCATGTTCGTGTTCATGAACGCGGCCCGCCTGGGCGTGGGCATGCAGTCGCTGGGCCTGACCGAAGTCGCTTACCAGAACGCGCTGATCTACGCCAAGGACCGCATCCAGATGCGCTCGCTGACCGGCCCGAAAAATCCTGAAAAGCCAGCCGACCCGATCATCGTGCACCCGGACGTGCGCCGCATGCTGCTGACCGGCAAAGCCTACGCTGAAGGCGCGCGCGCTTTCACCTCGTACGTGGCGCTGCAGATCGACCGCGAACTGCACCACCCGGACGAAGATGTACGCAAGGAAGCCGCCGACGAAGTCGCGCTGCTGACCCCGATCGTCAAGGCCTTCATCACCGACAACGCCTGGATCGCCACCTCGGAAGCCATGCAAGTGTTCGGCGGCCACGGCTACATCGCGGAATGGGGCATGGAGCAGTACGTGCGCGACGCCCGTATCAACCTGATCTACGAAGGCACCAACACCATCCAGTCGCTGGACCTGCTGGGTCGCAAGATCCTGGGCGACAACGGCGCCAAGCTGCGCAAGTTCGGTGAGAAGATCAAATCGTTCGTGGAAGAAAACGGTCTGGACGAAAACCTGAGCGAATTCATCACCCCACTGGGCGAGCTGGGCGACAAAGTCACCAAGCTGACCATGGAAATCGGCATGAAGGCCTTCCAGAACGCCGACGAAGTGGGCGCCGCCGCCGTGCCTTACCTGCGCGTGGTCGGTCACCTGGTGTACAGCTACTTCTTCGCGCAAATGGCGAAGATCGCGCTGGAAAAACAAGACAGCACCGATACCTTCTACAAGTCCAAGCTGGCGACTGCGCGTTTCTACTTCGCCCGCCTGCAGCCGGAAACCGCCACCCTGATCCGTCAGGCGCGCTCGGGCTCCGCCAACCTGATGGCGCTCGACGCCGACCTGTTCTAAGTGCTTTTTACCAGGATATAGAGGAAACCCATGACCAACTTCATCGTTAAAAAAGTAGCCGTGCTGGGCGCCGGCGTAATGGGCGCGCAAATCGCCGCCCATTGCATCAACGCCAAAGTGCCAGTCGTCCTGTTCGACTTGCCAGGCAAGCCGGAGCAAGGCTCCGGCGGTAGCGCGAAAAATGCTATCGTCCTGAAAGCCATCGAAGGCCTGAAAAAACTGTCGCCGGCACCGCTGGGCAACAAGGACCACGCGGCCCTGATCGAAGTGGCCAACTACGAAGACGACCTGGCCAAACTGGCCGAGTGCGACCTGATCATCGAAGCCATCGCCGAGCGCATGGACTGGAAACACGACCTGTACAAAAAGGTCGCGCCGCACATTGCGCCTAACGCCATCTTCGCCTCGAACACCTCGGGCCTGTCGATCACCAAGCTGTCGGAAGGCTTCGACGCGGATCTGAAATCGCGCTACTGCGGCGTACACTTCTTCAACCCGCCGCGCTATATGCACCTGGTTGAAATCATCCCGACCGAGTTCACCAAGCCGGAAATCAGCGATCAGCTGGAAGGCTTCCTGACCTCGACCCTGGGCAAGGGCGTGGTCCGCGCCAAAGACACCCCGAACTTCATCGCCAACCGCGTGGGTGTGTTCGGCATCCTGGCCATCGTGCACGAAGCCGAGAAATTCGGCCTGTCGGTGGACGTGGTCGATGACCTGACCGGCGCCAAGCTGGGCCGCGCCAAGTCGGGCACCTTCCGCACTGCGGACGTGGTCGGCCTGGACACCATGGGCCATGTGATCAAAACCATGCAGGACTACCTGCCGAACGATCCGTTCGCAGCCGTCTACAAAACCCCGGCGGTACTGGCCAAGCTGGTAGAGAAGGGCGCGCTGGGCCAGAAGACCGGCGCCGGCTTCTACAAAAAAGTAGGCAAGGAAATCCAACGCCTGGACTTCGCCACCGGTGAATACGTCGCCGGCGGCGCCAAGGCAGCCGACATCGTCGCCCGCATCCTGAAAGAAAAGGATCCGGTCAAGAAGATGAAGGCCATGCGCGAATCGACCAACCCACAAGCGCAATTCCTGTGGGCGATCTTCCGCGACGCTTTCCACTACATCGCCGTACACCTCGACACCGTGGCCGACAACGCCCGCGACATCGATTTCGCCATGCGTTGGGGCTTCGGCTGGACCACCGGTCCGTTCGAAACCTGGCAAGCCTCCGGCTGGACCCAGGTGGCCCAGTGGGTCAAGGAAGACATCGACGCCGGCCACGCACTGTGCAACGCACCGCTGCCGGCCTGGGTGTTCGAAGGTCCGGTCGCTGAAAAAGGCGGCGTCCACACCCCTGAGGGTTCGTGGTCGGCGGTATCGCAATCGTTCGTGCCACGTTCGGAACTGGCCGTGTACCAGCGCCAGGAATTCCGCGCCCCGGTACTGGGTTCGGGTGAACTGGATGGCCGCAAAGCCGGCACCACCGTGCATGAAGACGACGACGTGCGCCTGTGGCACTCGGGCGACGACGTGCTGGTCATCTCGCTGAAGACCAAGCTGCACGTGATCAGCCCGGGCGTGATCGCCGGCTTCCGTAAAGCACTGGCCGAAGCGGAGAAGAATTTCAAGGGCCTGGTGATCTGGAGCGCGGACGCGGCCGACGGCGGCGCCTTCTCGGCCGGCGCCGACCTGCAATCGGCACTGCCAGCCTTCATGAGCGGCGGCGCCAAAGCAGTCGACCCGATCATCAAGGAACTGCAAGACACCTTCATGGCGATGAAATACTCGAACGTGCCGGTGGTGGCTGCGGTTGCTGGCCTGGCGCTGGGCGGCGGCTGCGAAATGGCCCTGCACGCATCGAAGCGCGTCGCGTCGATCGAGTCGTACATCGGTCTGGTGGAAGTGGGCGTGGGCCTGATTCCTGCCGGCGGCGGCCTGAAAGAAGCGGCGGCGCGCGCCGCCAAGGAAGCCAAGGGCACCGACATCCTGCAATTCCTGAAAACCGGCTTCACCAACGCGGCCACCGCCAACGTCTCGAAATCGGCGCTGGAAGCACAGGCCATGGGTTACCTGAAAGAAGACGACGTGATCGTGTTCAACCCGTACGAACTGCTGCACGTGGCGAAGACCGAAGCACGCGCCATGTTCGACAAGGGCTACCGCGCGCCGCTGAAGGCGCCGATCCAGGTGACCGGCCGTTACGGCTGGGGCACCATCAAAGCGCAACTGGTCAATATGCGCGACGGCGGCTTCATCTCGGCGCACGATTTCAAACTGGGCGACATGATCGCGCAGATCGTCAGCGGTGGCGACATCGACCAAGGCTCCTTCGTGAGCGAGCAGTGGCTGCTGGATATGGAACGCAAGGCTTTCCTGGAGCTGCTGAACCATCCGAAGACCCAGGAACGCATCATGGGCATGCTGCAAACCGGTAAGCCAGTCCGCAACTAAGGAAAAGACAATGAGCAAACAAGTTCAAGACGCATACATCGTCGCCGCTACCCGTACCCCTATCGGCAAAGCGCCGCGCGGCATGTTCAATAAAACCCGCCCGGACGATCTGCTGGTGCGCGTGATCCAATCGGCCCTGGCGCAAGCGCCCGGCCTGGATCCGGCCCTGATCACCGACGCCATCATCGGCTGCTCGTTCCCGGAAGCGGAACAGGGCTTCAACATCGCCCGTCAAGCGGTGCTGTTGGCCGGCCTGCCGAAGACCGTTGGCGGCGTGACCATCAACCGTTACTGCGCTTCGGGCATCACCGCCTTGGCCATGGCGGCTGACCGTATCCGCGTTGGCGAATGCGATGCCATGCTGGCAGGCGGCGTGGAGTCGATGTCGATGGTTCCAATGATGGGCCACCACCCATCGATGAACCTGAATATGTTCACCGACGAAAACGTCGGCATGGCATACGGCATGGGCCTGACCGCCGAGAAAGTGGCGGAACAGTGGAAAGTCTCGCGTGAAGCGCAGGACGCGTTCTCGGTGGAGTCGCACCGCCGCGCCATCGCCGCGCAGCAAGCCGGTTTCTTCAAGGACGAGACCACGCCGGTCGAGATCATCACCCGCACGCCAGACCTGGCGACCGGCGAGATCAAGGTCAAGCATCGCACCGTCGATACCGACGAAGGCGCGCGTCCGGAGACCAGCATGGAAACCCTGGGCAAGCTGAAGCCGGTGTTCGCGGCCAAAGGTTCGGTCACCGCCGGCAACAGCTCGCAGATGTCCGACGGCGCCGGCGCGCTGCTGGTGGTCTCCGAAAAGTTCCTGCGCGAGCACAACCTGACGCCGTTGGCCAAGTTCTCGTCGTTCGCGGTTAAAGGCGTGCCACCGGAAATCATGGGCATCGGTCCGAAGTTCGCGATTCCAGAGGCGTGCAAAGCCGCCGGCATCACCCAGGACCAACTGGACTGGATCGAGCTGAACGAAGCGTTTGCAGCACAGGCGTTGGCCGTCATCGGCGACCTGGGCCTGGACCCAGCGAAAGTGAACCCGATGGGCGGCGCAATCGCCCTGGGCCACCCGCTGGGCGCAACCGGCGCAATCCGTGCCGCCACCGTGGTGCACGCACTGCGTCGCAACAACCTGAAATACGGCATGGTCACCATGTGCGTAGGCGCGGGCATGGGCGCAGCAGGCATCATCGAACGCGTGTAATTACGACATTGCAATAAAAAAGGGCGCTGAGGTTGTTACCCAGCGCCCTTTCAATTTGGAGACAAGCATGGAAATTTTGAGCAGCATTACGGACGGCATCCTGACCCTGGAATTCAACCGCCCGGAACGCAAGAACGCGATCACCGCCGCCATGTACCAGACCATGGCCGACGCCCTGACCGACGCCGAAGGCGAGGCCGCAGTGCGCGCCATCCTGATCGTCGGCAAGCCGGAGATCTTCACGGCCGGCAACGACCTGGAAGACTTCATGAAAACCGCGCCAGCCGGCGGCGCCATCGAAGACCGTTCCGTGTACAAATTCATGATGGCGCTGAGCGGCTCGACCAAGCCGGTGGTAGCCGCCGTGTCCGGCAACGCGGTCGGCATCGGCACCACGCTGCTGATGCACTGCGACCTGGTCTACGCCGCCGACAACGCCAAGTTCTCGATGCCGTTCGTGCAGCTGGGCCTGTGCCCTGAATTCGGTTCCAGCCTGCTGCTGACGCAAATCGCCGGCTACCCGCGCGCGGCTGAAAAGCTGATGCTGGGCGAAGCCTTCGGCGCGCAGGAAGCGCTGGAGATGGGCCTGATTTCGAAAGTGCTGCCGGTGGAAGAGCTGCGCGCGTTTGCCGAAGGCCAGGCCGCCAAGCTGGTCGCTTTGCCGGCGAGCTCGATCCGCACCACCAAGCAACTGATGAAAGCCGCCCGCACCGCGCCAGTGGCCGACGCCATCGCCGCCGAAAACACCCACTTCGGCAACATGCTGACCGCCCCGGAAGCCAAAGAAGCCTTCATGGCCTTCTTCCAGAAACGCAAACCGGACTTCAAGCAGTTCGCCTGAGTCGTTGAGTAGGTAAATAGTTAGTGCAAGCCCGCCTTAGGCGGTAATGCCGTTACGTTAAGCTGAAAATAGGCTTCGTCATTCCCGCGAATGCGGGAATCCATGAGGCGCTTGTCCGGCTAACTCAGCATGGGTCCCGGCTTTCGCCGGGAGGACATCGCTTAACTTAACGGCATTACGCCTTAGGCGGGCTTTTTTTGTTTCATCACGGTTAGCGGAGGAAGGCGGGCTTGACGTTGCTTGTCGCTTTAAAAGCACGCGGTACCAACCCAAACCCGCACACCGCTGCGGCCAGGGTCAGACCCTGCAGGGTCTGACCCTTTCGTTAGGGGTGCTTTTCAGGACGACTGTCGAGTCGCCAACGAGTATTCATCGTGAGCACCGCGGAAGATCCAAGCCGCGTTCAGCCAAGCCCCGCTGGGATCGACAAAACTATAGTGAAGCGCGTCGCTGGGACAGGATGAATTGTTCGAGGTCTTTGCTGGCATGCTCGATGTGGCGCTTGAGCAGCGCTGCAGCACCGCGCACGTCGCCGCTGCGGCATAGCTGAACCAGCATTTCGTGTTCCTGCTGCGCCTGGCGGATGCTGTCGGCGCTTAACGATAGTTGCATGCGGGTGTAGCGGTCGGTTTGCTGCAGTAGCGTGGCGACGATCGCGGCAGTGCGCGGTTGCTCTGCGCGCGACAGCAGCAGCTCGTGCAGGCGCGTGTTCAGCTCGCCCCAGCGGGTGGTATGCTGGGCGTGCAATTCCACCTTGTATTCGGCCAGGATGGCGTCCAGTTCCGCGTAGTCTTGCGGCGTTAGCTTGGGCGCGGATTTTTTCAGCAGCAGCGGCTCCAGCAGGCTGCGCAGCATGAACAGTTCGCTGATTTCGTCGATCGACAGCCCGGATACGACCGCGCCCTTGTGCGCGATAATCTTCACCAGTCCTTCACCCTCGAGCTGCACCAGCGCCTCGCGCACCGGAATCCGGCTGATGCCGAACTCGGCTGCGAGGGCGTCCTGCCGTAGCGAAAAGCCTTCCGGCAGTTCGCCCGACATGATCTGGCGGCGCAGGGCGTCCGCCGCCTGCTCGGCGACGGTGGTCACTGCAAAGCCCATACTTTTCACGCGTTCACTTCTTTCGACCAGTTGGCGTACCAGCTGCGGAACAATGCGTACTGGGTTTCCGCATAGACGCGCTGGCTGGCGCTGAGCGCGTCGGCGGCGTTGAAGTGCAGCGTGTATTCCGTGTCGCCATTCAGCACCATCAGGTATTTGTAGAACAGCACCAGGTCTGTGCCTTCGTCGAACGAGGACAGCACCAGCAGTGCCGCTTCCAGCTCACGCGCCTGACGGCGGGCCAGGGCATCACCGGCGGCGGCCTTGCGCGACAGGGCAACCAGCTGCAGCACTTCGCGCGGCAGGGCGTTGCCGATACCGGTGATGGCGCCGGTTGCGCCGCAGTTGACGAAGCCATGGAACACCTGCGTGTCCACACCGACCATCAGCGTGACCTGGTCGTCCTGGCTGGTAATGTGCTCGGCCGCGTAACGCAGGTCGGCCGCGCCGCCGAATTCCTTGAAACCGATCAGGTTGGGATGCTGGGCACGCAGTTCGAAGAACAGGTCGGCGCGCGTGGCGAAGCCGTAATAGGGGCTGTTGTAGATCACCGCCGGCAAGCCGGGCGCCGCATCCAGGATGGCCGAGAAATGCGCCTTTTGCGCCGCCGGCGACGAGCCGCGCGACAGCAGGCGTGGAATCACCATCAGACCCTGGGCGCCGATCGTGGCGGCATGCGCGGCGTGCGATACCGCTTCCTTCGAGTTGACCGCGCCGGTGCCGACGATGGTCGGTACGCCGGCGGCCACCAGGCGGGCAACGCCTTCCTGGCGCTGCGCTTCGGTCAGCAGCGGCCAGTCGCCCATCGAACCGCAATACACCACGGCGCTCATGCCGGCATCAATCAGTTCACGGCCTTTTTTGACCAGGGCGTCGAAATCGGGCGTGCGCTCTGCGGTGCAGGGCGTCATCAGGGCTGGAATGGTGCCGGTGAAAATGTTGTCGCTCATGGTGTTTCCTTCGGGCTGCGTTGGATGGAGGGTCAGTGCAGCGATCATACCTATTTTGGATATTTTATACAATCTGAAAATTTCGCAGGGCTTGAGCTGTTGTGTGGTATCGTTAACTTAATCTCTATGATGGGTCGATGCCATGAGCAAATTGCGCTGCGTAGTTTTGATCGCTGCATTCAAATTCGGCGCTGCCAGCGCTGCCGAACCACCTGTGGTGCAGGTCGATTGTTCCGGCGCCAGTGCCGCACCGGTGGTGGGCGGCCTTGCGCAATTGAACGCCATGCGCTTTGCGCCGGGCACGCGAATTTTGTTCAGGCGCGGCGTGACCTGCCACGGCAGTTTTGTGCCGCAGGCCGGCAGTTCCGGCGTGGCGGGCCGCCCGATTGTGGTGGGCAGCTTTGGCGACCATGCGGCGGGCAGGGCGGTGATAGCCGCCGGCTGCCGCGAGGCGGTGTCCGATCCCGATCAAGCCATCACGCGGGCGGCGCGCACGGCGCACGGCATCAGTCCCTACCGTTCGCTATGCCGCAGCGATGGCGATGGCGGTAAAGTGGCACGGGCGGCGATTCATTTGCGTAACCTTCAGCATTGGGAGATCGAAGGGCTGGAGCTGACCAACGACGGTCTCACCGAAGGTGCGCGTGTTGGCCTGCTGGTCCAGCTGGAGGACTTTGGCGTCGGCAGCCACTATCGCGTGCGCGATGTCTATGTGCACCATGTGCGCGGTTACCTGAAAGATGCGCCGGGCAGCGAGCATGTCTACAAGGAGACCGGCGGCATCCTGTTCAATATCACGCGTCACGGTGTCAATCAGCGCAAGACGCGCTTTGACGATGTGCTGGTGGAGAACAGCGAGATTTTCCACGTGGACGCCATCGGCCTGTCGACGCGCTCTGCGTGGATGTGCCGCGTCGGCGGTGCGCCGTGTGGCGATTATGCGCCGTACAAGAACAAGGAAGTGGCGCTGAGCGCGGCGGCGGCCGACGATTACACACCGTCCACCAACATCGTGTTCCGCAACAACCACATCCACGACATCGGCGGCGACGGCATAGTGGTGCGCACGGCGAGCAAGCCGCTGGTCGAGGCGAATCTGATGCACGATATCTGGCTGCGCGCCGCCGGCAACAGCGCCGGCGCCTGGGCCATCAACACCGACGGTGCGCGCTTCCAGTACAACGAAATCCACCATGTGCGCTACCAGCAGCCGTGGGAGCCGGGTGACGGCATGGCCTTCGACGCCGACCTCGGCACCCGCGACACACAAGTCGTCGCCAACTACAGCCACGACAACGAAGGCGGCTTCATGCTGTTCTGCGGTTGCGGCGACGATGGCCTCGGCCATCCGGCGCAATCATCCGGCTCGGTGGTGGAGAATAACCTGAGCATCAACGATGGCCGGCGCGTGATTGTGTTTGCCGGCTCGCAAAGCGCCATCGTGCGCGGCAACCTGCTGCTGAACACACAGCCGGGACTGGTATCGCCGGCGGCCGAAAACACTGGCATGGGCAGCATGAACGCCGGCGATATCCGCAACAATGTGTTTTATCACGGCGGCAACGCCGGCACCTTGTTCCGCGTGATGAACCCGGCGTTGCGCCACGACGATATCCGCTGGAGCGGCAACCGCTTCTTCGGCTACCAGGCCAGCGCCGAATTCAAGGCCGCGCAGTTTGTCGAAGGCGATGCCGTCAATGTCAGCGCGCCCGCAGCCAGCTTCGATCCCGAAGCCGCCGCCCGCAACTGGTTTGCAACGACGGGCTACACGGAGCGCAGTTACCGGCGCTGATTCCGGTCAGGCAGCCGTGCAGGTCGCCGCCCACCACCGGCGGGATGGTCATCGAGGAAAATTCACCGGTACGCAGCTTGTTAAAGGACGTAAATCTGGGCAAAACGGCAACGCCGGGTGGGTTTTTCCCTTGTGGCTTGGCTACAGTTCGCTTTCCTCACATTTGGAGAAAGCGCATGACGCACATCTCGAACCGGGCGCTTGCCGTCTACGCCACTTCCCTGTCGCTGCTGCTGTTCGGCTGCAGCGGCAGTTCCGATTCCACCACCTCGACCACGTCCGCCAGCAGCGCCAGCGGCCTTGCCATCAGCCTGCAGCCGGCTTCCGCGTCCATTGGCGCCGGTTCCAACAGCGTGCTGTCGGTGGTGGCCGACGGCAGCGGCCTGAGCTATCAGTGGTATCTGGGCGGCACCGCCATTGCCGGCGCCACCGCCGCCAACTACACCGCCACCGAAGCAGGCACCTATTATGCGGTGCTGACCTCCTCGGCCGGCGCCGTTACCAGCGCGAATGCCGTGATCACGGTCATCAGCGCGCCGGTGATCACGGCCCAGCCTTCCGGCGCAACCATACTCACCGGCACCAGCCAGACCCTGTCGGTGACGGCGGACGGCCTGGAAATGGGCTATCAGTGGTACAAGGACGGCAGCGCCATCGACGGTGCTACCCGTCCAAGTTACGCGGCATCGGCGGCGGGCAGCTATACCGTGGCGGTCACCAACACTGCCGGCGCCACTACCAGCTCGGCGGCCGTGATTGCGGTGTCGTCGTCGGTATCGGCGCCGGCCATCAATGTGCAGCCGGTGGCGCAGGCCGTCAACGCCGGCGCCGGCGCCACTTTGTGGGTGGCGGTGAATGGCGTCAGTCTCTCGTATCAGTGGTATCGCAATGACGTGGCGCTTGCCGGCGCGACCGAGCGCATCTACAAAATCAACACCGCCAACGCCAGCAGCGCGGGCACTTACAAGGTGGTGGTCAGCAACACCGCCGGCACGGCCACCAGCTCCAGCGTGGCGCTGACGGTCAATATGGTCAGCGCCGGCGCCAATACGCCGGCCGTGGTGAACGCGGCCAACGCCTTCCTGGCGACGTTGGCGGCGGATCAGAAGACGGTGGCGACTTCCGCCACGTCGTCGACCACCGTGCTGTTCGATTATGCGCTGGCGAATGCCAACCAGTGGACCAACCTGCCGGGTTCGCGCCATGGCCTGCGGTTGAATGCCACTAGCTTGAGCGCGGTCCAGCTGGCGGCGGCCAACACCGTCATCGCCAAGGCGCTCAGCGCCAATGGCATCACGCTGTTGAACGAGCTGCGCGCGGCGGACCAGGTGCTGGCGGGCGGCATGGCGAGCGGCGGCGGTGCAGGTGGCGGAGCAGGTGGTGGCGTAGGCGGTGGGGGCGCGCCGCCGGCTGACGGCGCGTTGACGCCGCCAACGGACGCTATCTTCACGCCGCCGACCGATGGCGCCGGTGCCGCGCCGGGCGGCGGTGCGGGGGCTGGCGGCACCGGCTTTGCGCTGGACTACGGCACCGACCTGTATTCGATCGCCTTCGTCGGCACGCCTTCTTCCACCTCGCCGTGGATCTTGCAGATCGCCGGCCACCATCTGGCGTATAACATCACCTACAACACCGGCAAGGTCAGCGCGACGCCGAACTTCGTCGGCGTCGAGCCGCCCAACTGGACGGTGGGCGCCGACGGCACGCTGAGCGTCAAGGCCAACGCCGGCAGCGCCGGCAAGCAGCACGCGCCGATGGAAAAGCAGCGCGCCGCCGTCTACAACCTGGCCGAAGCGATCTACGCCGACAGCGCCAGTGCGGCAGCGGCCAAATTGGCCGGCACCTTTACCGATGTGATCATGGGCGCTTCCGGCAACAGCGATGGCAACTTCAAATCGCTGGTGTATCCGGCCAGCGGCCGTGGCCTGCCATATTCGGCCATGAACGCGAAGCAACAGACCTATGTGCGGACGGCGATTGAAGCGTGGGTCAACACGCAAGCCTCCGATGTCGCCGCCACCTTGCTGGGCGCCTATCTGGCGGACGATGCGCTGGCCGCCACCTATGTCGGCTATGGCGTGGGGCAGAACGGCGTGAAGGCCGACTTCAGCGCCTATCCGAATGCGCTGGCGTCGCCGCTGGAAGCACAGCGCTCCTATATCCGCATCGACGGTCCGCGCGTGTGGATCGAGTTCGTGGTGCAGCAGGGTGTCGTGTACGGCACCGACGTCCACTACCACGCTATCTGGCGCGACAAGACCAACGACTATGGCGGCAGTTTCTAAGCGCCTGATCGCGGCCGGCGTCCTGCTGTGGGCAGGCGTGTGGACTGCGGCGTGGGCGCACCCCTCGCCGCAGTCGGAAGTCCTGCTGGACAGCGGGCAGGACTTCATCCGCGCCGAGCTGGTGCTGCCGCTGGATGAGCTGAAGCTGGCGCTGCCCGGCGGCTTGCCGAAGAGCGGTGCGCAGGGCGATGCCGACATGGCCGCCTATCTCGCCGCCCACATCCGCCCGGTGGCGCCGGACGGGCGCGCCTGGATAGTCAAGGTGGAGCGCCTGCGCTGGATGTGGTCGCAACAACCGGCCGATCTGCTGGCGACCATGACGCTGCGGCCGCCAGCCGGCGCGCCGCTGGACCGCTTCACTTTTGGCGACGACGCCATCGCCCACCAGGTGCCCAGCCATCTGACCGTGGTGGCCCTGCGCAGCGCGCCGGATGCGCCATCGCGCGTGCTGGGCACGCTGCACTACGGCCAGCGCAGCCTGGAGGTGAGCGGCGCCGATCCACGCTGGTGGAGCGGTGTTGGCGACGTGTTCCGACTGGGCATGGACCATATCGCCGAAGGCGCCGATCATCTGTTGTTTCTGCTGACGCTGTTGCTGCCGGCCGCTTTGCTGGTCAAGGATGGCAAGTGGGCCGGCTACGGCGGCGCGCGCCACCTGCTGGTCTACCTGCTGAAAGTGGTCACCGCCTTCACGCTGGGCCACTCGGTGACCTTGATGCTGGGCGCGCTGGGCACCATCCAGCTGCCGGAACAGCCGGTGGAATGTGCGATTGCGCTGTCGATCCTGTTTTCGGCAGTACATGCCTGGCGGCCGATCTTCCCGCGTCGCGAAGTCTGGATCGCTTTCGGCTTCGGCCTGGTGCACGGGCTGGCGTTCGCCTCGGCCATCCGCGCGCTGCAACTGAATGGCGGGCGGCTGGTGGCCAGCGTGCTGGCGTTCAACCTCGGCATCGAAACGATGCAGAGCTTGATCATGCTACTGGCCGCGCCCTTGCTGATGCTGCTGGCCCGCCGGCCATCCTACCGGCGCGTGCGGCAAACGGCCGCGCTGCTGTCGGCGGCAATGGCGGTGATCTGGATGGCGCAGCGCGTGTGAGTGCGTCACACCACAGACGCGCGGAGTGGGCCGGGGGATGATGGGGCGAGCCACCCAACAAGGACGCCCCATGGATTTCCCTACCCGCCATTTGCACCAACCCCTGCCTTACGAGCCGTCGTATGAAGTCCCGGAAGAAGACGAGGCCGAAACGGTCGCCGGCCTGATCGAGGCCATGCAGCACATCGCCGCCACCGTCGACGACGACACCGGCCACGCCCATCGCGGCGTGCACGCCAAGAGCCACGGCATCCTGCGCGGCCAGTTGCGCGTGCTCGACAACCTGCCGCCCGACTACGCGCAAGGGCTGTTCAGCCATGCCGGCGCCGCCTGGCCGGTGGTGATGCGGCTCTCGACGACGCCCGGCGACATGCTGGACGATAAAGTCTCGACCCCGCGCGGCATGGCGATCAAGCTGGTCGGCGTGCCCGGCGAACGCCTGGAGGACGGCGAGGGCGATGTCACGCAGGACTTCGTGATGGTCAACGGCCCCACCTTCCAGGCGCCCACGGCCAAGAAATTCCTCGGCAGCGTCAAGCTGCTCGCCGCCACCACCGACAAGGCGCCTGGCCTGAAGAAGGCGCTATCGGCCGCCTTGCGCGGCGTGGAAAAGGTGGTGGAAGCGGTCGGCGGCGAGAGCGCCACGCTGAAAGGCCTGGGCGGCCACGCCGAAACCAATATCCTCGGCGAGACGTTCTTTACCGTGGTGCCGATCCTGTATGGCCGCCACATGGCCAAGCTGTCGCTGGTGCCGGCATCGCCGGCGCTGCGCGCGCTCAAGGACCGGCCGGTCGACCTGGAACACAAGCCCAACGGCGTGCGCGGCGCCGTGGTCGATTTCATGACCGAGCACAGCGCCGAGTGGGAGTTGCGCGTGCAGCTGTGCACCGACCTGTCCGCCATGCCGGTCGAAGACCCTACAGTGGAATGGACCAGCGATTGGGTGACGGTGGCGCGCCTGAGCGCTCCCGCGCAAGCCGGCTGGACGCACGGCCTGTCGGTGCTGGTCGACGATGGCATGCAGTTCAATCCCTGGCACTGCATTGCCGCGCATCGGCCGCTCGGCGCCATCATGCGGGTGCGGCGCGCGGTGTATGCCGCCTCGGCCCGCTTCCGCGCCGAACGCAATCGCACCCCGGTGGCCGAGCCGCACAATCTCGACCAGTGGCGCGAACATTGAGCCGCTGGCTACGGCTCGCCGTAGCGGCTGCGGATCGCGCCCAGCACGCCCTGGTGTTCGAGGCGGGTGATGGCGGCGTTGATGCGGTCGAGTTCGGCCTGGGTGGTGCTGGTTTTGTTCAGCATCAGGTGTACCGGCGCGCGCAGCGCCACCAGCGGCAGCGCACTGATCGCGATGCCTTGCACCTTGGCCTCGTGGCGCAGGGCGCCGCTGTCGCCGAGGATCAGGTCTGCCCGGCCGGCGTCCAGCATGCGCAATCCCTGCTGAAAATTGGTAAAGGTGCTGAGCTTGCCTTGCGCGGCCAGCCCCGGCTGTGCGCGCGCATAGCCGGCGCCGTACCAGCCCACTTTGGGTGCGAGCAGCGACAGCTGATCCTTGATCAGCACGTCGAAGCTGTTCACGTTCTGGTAGCGACGCTGCGCGCTGCTGCGCGAGAAGACGCCGACGATCTCATGCCGGTAGGCGATGCTGAAACGCGCATAGCGGCGCCGTTCGGCGGTGTGCGAGGCGGACAGCATCAGGTCCAGCTTGCCTTGCTCGAAGATGCGCTGGCGGCGCGCGGTCGGGAGTTCCGGCCGCACATCCAGCGTGCAGCCCGCTTCCTTGAAAATGGCCTGGGCCAGTTCCCAATCGAGCCCCGCCGGCGCGGCGTTGGGCTGGCTGTACAGGTAGGGCGGCCACTGCTCCAGCGCCATGCTGAGCTGACATGCCTGGGAATGCGCGGCCACGCCCAACATGGCGATGGCGGATAACATGTGACGCGCATGCATGGCGCAACCCTTTCTTGATCTATGGCGACAATTTGCCAGATGTGCGCGGAATGTCAAGCGTACAGAGATTTCCTGCGGGACAGTCACCTATTGTGCGCCGCCGTACGGTACAGTTGATAGTATCTGACTTTCAATTTTGGAAAATCGCTATGCTGGCCCAGTCTGTCACGCCGTGCCCGAGTTCGCCACGCTTCATCGGCAGCGGCACCCCCATGCGCGACATGGTACAGGCGCACCGCTGGGAAGACACGCCACTGGGCGCCATCGCCGGCTGGCCGGCCTCGCTGCGCGGCGCCGTCAGCGTGGTGATGCACGCGGTGAACCCGATGTTCCTGTGGTGGGGCGAGCAGCTGACGCAGATTTATAACGACGCCTATGTGCCGTGCTTCGGCCTTGGCAAGCATCCGGCCGCGCTGGGGCAGGCCGGGCGCGCGTGCTGGCCCGAGACCTGGCCCATCATCGGCCCGCAGATCGACGCTGTGCGCAGCGGCGGCGAGGCACGCTGGTATGAGAACAAGCTGGTGCCCATCTTCCGCAACGGCCGCATCGAAGACGTGTTCTGGAGCTATACCTACACCCCCGTGTTCAACGAACTGGATGAAGTCGGCGGCGTGCTGGTGGTGTGCACTGAAACCACCGCGCAGGTACTGGCCGAGCGCCGTCGCCACGCGCTTGACCTGTTGAGCCGCCGCCTGCTGGACTGTCGCTGCGAGCAGGACGTGGACGGCGTGGTGCAGCTGTCGGTCGGCGACAATCCCGGCGACCTGCTCGGCATCCGCCTGCTGCAGGGTGAGACGGCGCTGGCCCGACCAGGCAGCGTTGGCGGCACGGGCGAGGTATTGGTGATACGCGGCGCCGAGCTGCAGCTGTGCGCCGAGCTGGCGCTGGCCTTCGACGTCTCGCCGCGCCTGCCGATGGACGACGCCTATCGCCAGTTCCTGGAACACTACACGGCCACCGTGTGCGGCGCCTTGAGCCGCCTGCAAAGCGACCGCGCGCTGGCCGAGGCCATGGCCGAGAGCGAACGCCTGAACGTCGACCTGAACCTGAGTTCGCGCATCAAGGATGAATTCCTGGCCATGCTCGGCCACGAGCTGCGCAATCCGCTGGCGCCCATCGTTACCGCGCTCAAGCTGATGAAGCTGCGCGGCGCCGGCGGCGACACCATGCAGGAGCAGGCCGTGATCGAGCGCCAGGTCGACCATCTGGTGCGGCTGGTGGACGACCTGCTCGACGTCTCGCGCATCGCCAGCGGCAAGGTCGAGCTGCGCAAGGAAACCGTGGCGCTGGCCGATGTGCTCAACAAGGCCATCGAAATGGCCAGTCCGCTGCTGGAGCAGAAGCAGCATCGCCTGCTGGTCGATGTGCCCACCGTGCGCTGGCACGGCGATCCGGCGCGGTTGGCGCAAGTGGTGTCCAACCTGCTGAGCAACGCGGCGCGCTACACGCCGGCAGGCGGCCACGTCACGCTGGGCACGCGCATCAAGGGCGACACGGTGCAGATCCAGGTCACCGACGACGGCAACGGCATCGCACCATCGCTGCTGCCGCATATCTTCGATCTGTTCGTGCAGGGCAACCGCCAGCTGGACCGTGCCAAGGGCGGCCTCGGCATCGGGCTGGCGCTGGTGCGCAACCTGGTGCAGATGCACGGCGGCGCAGTCAGCGCCTACAGTGCCGGCGAAGGGCGCGGCAGCACCTTCACCATCACCCTGCCGGATTCGGTGGTGGGCGAGGCGCCGGTGCCGGTGGTGTACACCAACACTGCGCCGCCGGAGCAAGGCGCCGGCCTGCGCGTGCTGGTGGTGGACGACAACCAGGACGCGGCCGACTCGCTGGCCGACCTGCTCGGCGCGCTCGGCTATCAGCCCACCGTGGCCTACGATCCGGCCCAGGCGATCGCGCTGGCCGCCGTCGGCATGCCGCAGGTGGCCATCCTCGACATCGGCCTGCCCGGCATGGACGGCTTTGAACTGGCCGACCATCTGCGCAAGCTGCCCGACGGTCCCGGCCTCAAGCTGGTGGCCCTGTCCGGTTACGGCCAGGAGCACGACAAGACGCGCAGCCGCGAGGCCGGCTTTGCCGCCCACCTGGTGAAACCGATCAATATCGCGGATTTACAGATTTCCTTGTCATAAAGAATTGTATCTCTCGTAAGTTGACTGCCGGCGCAGTGCCGGCGCGACCTCAACCAAGCTCGCCCCACTAGGCTTTCTTGTGGATGGCGTGGCGGTAGGCGGTGGGCGTCACGCCCATGCGTTCGCGGAAGGCGGTGGCGAAATTGCCGGCGTTGTTGAAACCGATCAGCAGCGCGATGTCCTGCACGTCGATATCGGTCTCCTTCAATAATTCCTCGCCGCGACGGATGCGCTCCTCGCGGATGAAGCCGAACACCGTCGTACCGGTCTGTTCGCGGAACACCTGCGACAATTTTTCCCGGTAGGTGCCGACGTTGCGGGCGATTTCCGCCAGCCCCGGCAGCGCCGCCAGGTTGTCGGCGATCAGGCGCTTGACGGCGTTGACCAGCACCGCGTCCGGATCGCTTTCGGCTTCCAGCTGTTGCTCATCGTCGGCCCCGGTGGTCGGCGCCTGTTGCTGGCGCCTGGCCAGGTTCAGGTGTACCTGGATGCGCGCCGCCAGTTCGCCGGGCGAAAAGGGTTTGGAGACGTAGTCGACGCCACCGATCGACAGGCCGAGGATGCGGTCGTCGTCGGCGTCGGCGCCGCTGAGAAAGATCACCGGGATGTCCTGGGTGACCGGATTGGCCTTGAGCAGGCGGCAGGCCGTGTAACCGTCCATATTCGGCATGCGCACGTCGAGCAGGATCAGGTCCGGCCGGTTGGCCACGGCCAACTGGTAGCCCTGCAGTCCGTTGAAGGCGACCGACACCTTGTACGGCTGCTCGCTGAGCAGGTCGACCAGCATGCGTTGCTCAAACGCGGAGTCATCCACGATGAGAATTTTGGCACGGTTGTGTTCTAGGGTAGTCGGCATGGCGTCCCCGGCGGCTGGTCAATAAAATTTTATCACTTCCTGTTGTTGTTTATTACTCCTATCCTGTAAATATTTTTGATAGTTTTCTACGCTTGCAAAATAGTTGTCTCTTCCACCAAAAGCATGATTTTTTCAGATCACTAATAATGGAATCGAGTTGAGCGAGGGCAACGTTGGAGGCTGGATGACTGGTGCACGCGCACGAATCGCAGGACTGATGATCGCACAAGTGCTGGCGTGGCCGGCGCTTGCTGCAAATCTGCAGATTTCGCCGGTGATGATCAACCTGCGCGCCGGACAGGGCGCGGCCGGCATCCAGATGCAAAACCTGGGCGAGACGCCGGTGTATGGGCAGGTGCGGGTCTACCAGTGGGAGCAGAAGGACGGCGACGACGTGCTGACGCCGACCCAGGACGTGGTGGCCAGCCCGCCGATCATCCAGATCGCGCCGAAGACCAGTCAGGTGATACGGCTGGTGCGGCGCAGCGACCAGCTGCCGGTCGGCGAGTTGTGCTACCGCATCCTGATCGATGAAATTCCCAAGGAAGAGAACACGCCGGGCAGCGGCGTCGACATCCGTTTGCGCTATTCGGTGCCGATGTTCGTGCTGCCGGCGGACGAGCGCGCGGCGCCGGCGCTGGCCTGGGCGGTGTACCGCAAGGAAGGTGGTTGGATATTGCGGGTCCGTAATAGCGGCACCCAGCGCGCACAGATCGGCGCGCTGGAACTGAGCAACGCCGCCGGGCAGCAGTTTGTGATTGCGCCGGGCTTGTTCGGGTATGTGCTGGCGGGAAAGGTGCGCGAATGGCGCTTGCCCACGTCTGGCGATGCCGATCTGAACGGGACATTGGCGGTGAAAGCCAACATCAATGCCCGGCCGTCGAGCGCCAGTACCGTGTCCAGGGTGGACTAAGCCGGGATGGCGCGGCGCTGGTTCTGCCTATGGTGTTGGACATGGTTATTCATGAGTGGCGTGCTGGCGCAGACGCCGCCGGCGCCGCCACCGCCACCGCAAGAGGAAGAGCTTTTTCTGGAGGTAGTCTTGAACGGCGAATCGACCGGCCTGATACTGCGTTTTACCCGGGGCAAGAGCTCGGGGCTGCGCAGTTCCGTGCAGAACCTGCGCGATCTTGAGCTCGAGCCCAAGCTGTTCGGCGTGGCGCAGCTGGAGCAGTTCGACCTCGACGGCATCAAGGGCCTGAGCTACGCCTACGACGCGGCGCGCCAGAGCATTGCGCTGCGCATCGACGACGCCCTGCGCGCACCGCTGGCCTTGTCCGGGCGCAGCGTGCGCAAGCCCGACACCGCCACGGTGACGCCGGGCGCGGTGCTCAACTACGACGCCTTCAGCGTGCTGGGCCGCAACCGCAGCAGCGTCATCAGCCACGAGCTGCGCTACTTCAACGCCAACGGCGTGCTGACCAGCACCGGCACCGTCAACCTCAGCCGCCAGCTGCGCCAGTATGTGCGCTTCGATACGGCCTGGGTCCACGCCGATCCCGACACGCTGGAAACCTGGACCGTGGGCGACCTGATTTCCGCCTCGCTCCCTTGGTCGCGCTCGCTGCGCATGGGCGGCGTGCAGTGGAAGCGCAGCTTCGACCTGCGGCCCGATCTGCTGACCTTCCCGGCCGCCGCGCTGTCCGGCTCGGCCGTGGTGCCGAGCGCGGTCACGCTCTACATCAACGGCGTGCGCCAGGTGGAGACGGCGGTGCCGTCCGGCCCCTTCATCATCAACCAGGTGGCCGGCATCAACGGCGCCGGCCTGGCCACGCTGGTCACGCGCGATCCGGCCGGGCGCGCCATCAGCACCACCTTGCCGCTGTACGTCGACACCCGCATGCTGGCCGAAGGCCTGAGCGATTATTCGTTCGAGCTGGGCGTGCTGCGGCGGCGCTACACCACCGATTCCTTCGGCTATGCGCGCACGCCGGTGGCCAGCGGCTCGCTGCGCCACGGTCTCGGCGACAGCCTGACAGTGGAGGCGCACGGCGAGAGCGGCAACGGCCTGATCAACGGTGGCGGCGGCCTGCTGTGGCGGCTGGGCCAGGCCGGCGTGGTCAGCGCTTCGCTGGCCGGCAGCGGCGGCGACGGCAACGGCGCCAGCCGGCGCGGCGGCCAGGCCACGCTCGGCTACCAGTACCTGAGCCCGCGCTTCAGCGTCGACCTGCAGTCGCTGCGCGCCAGCGCCGGCTACAGCGACCTCGGCACGCTGGACGGCGCCGCCGGCGTGCGCGCCAGCGACCGCGTGACGCTGAACCTGTCGCTGTTCGCCGGGCACGGCCTGGGCCTGAGCATGATCAACCTGCGTTCGCCGCTGGTGCCGCCGGCGCGTGTGCGCGCGCTGTCGTATTCGGCCAGCCTGGGCTGGGGCTTGTTCTTCAGCGTGAGCGCTTTCCGCGACGCCCGCGACGACAAGGCGCGCGGCGTGTTCTTCAGCGTCAGCGGCAGCTTCGGCGACCGCATTTCCGCCAGCGTCAGCCGCAGCCGTCAGAACGACGCGCGCAGCACCACCAGCACGATCGGGCGCTCGGCCGGCTATGGCGGCGGCTTCGGCTGGGGCCTGCAGGCGCTTAACAACAACGGCGCCACCTTGCGCGCGGCGCAGGCCACGTATCTGGGCAACTACGGCCAGGTCAGCGCGCTGATGCAGGAGACCGGCGGCCAGCGCAACACCTCGCTCGATGTCATCGGCGCGCTGGTGATGATGGACGGCAGCGTGCACGCGGCGCGCCAGGTCGGCGGCGGCTTCGCGCTGGTCTCGACCGACGGCGTCGGCGGCGTCCCGGTGCTGCAGGAAAACCAGGTGATCGGCAAGACCAGCAGCGCCGGCTATCTGCTGGTGCCCAACCTCAATCCCTACCTGAGCAACCAGGTCGGCATCGATCCCAGCAAGCTGCCGCTCGATGCGCGCATCGCCAGCACCGGCCGCAGCGTGGTGCCGGCGCGCGGCTCGGGCGTGCTGGTGCGCTTCCCGGTGGAGACCTACGCCGCCGCCAGCGTGATCCTGCATGACGGCGCCGGCAAGCCGCTGGCGGCCGGCGTCTCCGTGCTGCACGTGGAAAGCGGCGCCAGCACCGTGGTCGGCTACGACGGCGTGGCCTTTATCGACCATCTGCAGCCGCTCAACCATCTGCGGCTGGAGCTGGACGGCAAGCCGTGCGTGATCGAGTTTCCCTATGACGCGCTGAAGGGCGAGGCGATGCCGACGCTGGGCCCGTACAGCTGCCGGAGCGTGCAATGATGGCGCGCCGCTGGACCATGTTGCTGGGTTTGCTGCTGGCGCTGCTGGCCGGCCAGGCGCGCGCCGACAACTGCACCATCACCCCCAGCGATATCGTGTTCCCCAGCGTGAGCTCGATTTCCGCCAGCGACGTCTTCGCCAGTTCGGTCAACATGACCGTTACCTGCACCTGGACCAACTTCCTCACCAATCTGCTGACGCCCAACGTGACGGTGTGCCTGTACCTGGGCGCCGGCAGCAATTCCTCCGCCACGGTGACGGCGCCGCGGCAGATCGGCAACGGCGCGCTCAAGGCCAACTACAACATCTATACCGACGGCAGCTATGCGGCGTCCAAGATCTGGGGCGGCTGGGTCGGCACCAGCACGGCGTCCACGCCGATCACCTTTTCCATGACCAAGACCGGCGGCACCGGTGCGCTGTCGCAGGTGATTCCGCTGTACGGCAAACTGACCGCCGACGCCACCCTGGCGGCCAACGTGGTGGGCGCGGACGACCTGACGCTGACCTCGAATTTCGGCAGCGGCAGCGCGCTGATGCAGTACATCTTCTTTATCGGCCCGACGCAGGCTTGCGCGCTGGGGCCGACGGCGGCGATTCCGTTCCAGGTGCGCGGCCGGGTGATCAACGATTGCAACATCGGCGTCGGCGCGCTGACCTTCCCGGACGCCAGCCTGTTGACCAGCGCCTTGCGCTCGACCGCGAACATAAGCATCCGCTGCAGCAACAGCACGGCCTACCGGATTTTGCTGTCGTATGGCGACAATGCCGGCTCGACGACGGCGCGCAAGATGAAAAAGCTGAGCAATGCGGAAACCGTGTCCTATCAGCTCTCCAACACGCTCGATGGGACGAACTGGGGCGATGGCAACAGCGGTACGGTGGTGGTAACGGGGACCGGAGACGGCAACAGCGCGACGGTGAAGGTGTTCGGCAGGGTGCCGTCGCAAACCACGCCGTCGCCGGGGGACTACAAGGACACGATTACGGCGACCGTACAGTTTTGAATACCGCCGTCATTCCCGCGAAAGCGGGAATCCATGCGGCAGTTGCGGGACAAGCTCAATATGGGTTCCCGCCTGCGCGGGAACGACAGCGCTGACTTGAGCGGGACTTGGATCAGAAATACAGAGTCCACTCGCCGGGAGCGGCTTCCTGGCGGATGGCGCCGGCTTTTGTGTCGGTGACGGCGGCGGCGGGCGCGGTGGCGCGCTGCAGCTGGTAAGGAGTCTTGAGCTGGCAGGCGACCGCTGGAGCGGCTTTGGCGGCTTTGTCGGCGGTCTGGACGGTGCAGGATTCCTTGACCTCAAAGCTCACCTGCATGGCGGCGCTGGCGGACTTGCCGGCGGCATTGGCCAGCAGTGGCAGGCTGCACAGCGTGATAGCGATGATTTGAGTGAAAGTTTTCATATTTACACACGTTTTTGAGGTGCGCGGCAATCTGGTTAGGTGGTTACGTCGTTGAGGTGACCACCAGCCGCGAAAGTTAATCTACAGGAAGAATTTTATCCTGAAAGAACACTCTCGCGAATGTTCACATTCTACACGGAAATTTACGTGTGGAAACAAAGTGATGATTGGAGAGATTTCGGGGCCGTTTAGCGCCGCAGTGAAGCCAGTCTGAAAAGCGCGAAAAACCGCGAGCTTTCATAGGAGAAATATGTCAAACCGCAGGACAAAAGAGGAGACCAAATTGACGCTCAAATATACACACATTGTCACGCAGCTTGCATCACATAAAAAAGTCACACTTTATTGCATCTAACTTGCAAGTAACCCCCCCCCCGAGCACCCTTTAAGGAGTAGAAAAATGAAACATACCGACTTTGGCAGCATGCCGTGTCCGATCGCTCGCAGCCTGGGTAAAGTAGGCGAGTGGTGGAGCATCCTGATCCTGCGCGACGCCTTGTATGGACTGACGCGCTTCGACGAGTTCGAAAAAAGCCTGAAGATCGCCCCGAATATGCTGACGCGGCGCCTGGCCGGACTGGTCGAGGGCGGTCTGATGGAGCGCCGCCAGTACAGCGCGCGGCCGCCGCGCTATGAATACTTGCTGACCAAGGCCGGGCGCGACTTCAAGCCGGTGCTGCTGGCCTTCGTCGCCTGGGGCAACGACCACCTGGCGCCGGAAGGGGCCAGCCTGCTGGTGGTGAGCCGCGAGACCGGCAAGCCGGCCGACCAGGTGCTGGTGGACGCCAACAGCGGCCTGGCCATCAACGACGAGGACTATATGTTCGCGCCGGGTCCGGCCGCCACCGAGGGAATGCGGACCCGCCTGGTGCAGATCAACCGGCCGGCCGGCACCTGATCCCGTCTGTGACGCCGTCGCCGGCATTGCCAGAACAGCCATTGGCAATGCGGCGGTGGGTGTTGCTTCCATTAAACAAGTTTCTACTGGGAACTTAAAATACTTTGATATCAGGCACTTAGAGGGGGCTGCCGGCCCGATCTGCAAACTGTGGAATAATGCGGTAGCGGCGCGTGGCGCGCTGCTGCAACACAGTAGAGGAAAGTCACTTGGTGGACATGTTCGCGCTCGACGACGAGTTGGCGCAATGGAATGCAATATTGCTTGAAGTGCAAGGCCCGGAACGGCCCCGGCTGCTGACAGCGCTGGCCTGGCATTTGCGCCAGCGCGACCCTGCGCGCGCCGCGCAATTGTCCGCCGAGGTGGTCGCGCTGCTGGCACTGTTGCCCACCGCCGAGATGGCGCTGCAACGCGCCCGCCTGCGCCTGATCGGCGCCGAGCAGGAGTGGCTGCGCGGCGAACTCGACACCGCCCAATACCATCTTGAACAGGCGCTGCAGCTGTGCGAGCAGGCCGCGCCGGTGGCGTCCGCCGTGGCGGTGGCCGCCTGCCGCGCCGACGCTTGCTGGACCCTGGCCTGGGTGGCCAACGACCGTGGCGACAGCGCCGCCGGCGACAGCTGGCTGCGCCAGGCCGCCGCCGCCGCCCGCACGGCGCAGGACCCGCTGCGCATCGACGTCATCGACGCCGCCTCCGGCATTTGCGATGCCTTCGGCGACTGGCAGGCCGCGCAGCAGCGCTGGCAGGGCCGCTTCGGCGCCGACCTGAGTCATACCCCGGCGATCGCGGCCGGCTGGATCAGCGATTTCTTCGGCACCTGCGCGTTCCAGCGCAGCGAATACGGCCGCGCCATCGGCCACCTGATGCTGAGCTTTGAAACGGCGCTGGCCACCGGCCAGATCCGCCGCGCCATCATCGTCGCCACCAACATCGGCAACGGCTTCACCAGCCTGAACGCGCACGAAGCGGCGCTGGACTGGATGCAGCGCGGGCTGGACCTGGCGCGTCCGACCGGCTGGCCGCTGAGCATCGGCATGTGCCTGATGCAGACCGCCGAAACGCTGCGCCAGCTGGGCCAGCGCGACGCCGCGCAAAGCCTGCTGCGCGAGGCGCTCAACACGCTGGCGCCGCTGTCCGGATCACGCGCCTACGCGGTGGCGCTGGAGTACCAGGGCGACCTGGCGCTGGACCTGGGCAACCACGTGGCGGCGCTGGACAGCTTCACGCGCCTGGCCGCGCGCGGCGACGCCTTGTGTCAGAGCGATTTCCAGAGCAGCGCACGGCGCGGGCAGGCGCACGCGCTGTCGCACCTGGCGCGTCCTGACGAGGCGCTGGCGGCCGCCCAGGGCGCGCTGGCGCTGGCGCGCGACCACGGCGACGCCTCGAGCCAGATCGCCGCGCTTAACGTGCTGGCCGACATCCACGCGCGCCACGACTTGCCGGCGCCGACGCCGCTGATGGCGCCCAACGCCGTGCTGCATTACCTGCAGCTGGCGCTGGAGATCGCCGCCACCATCGAAGGCTACACCGTGCCGGGCGCGCTGCTCGACGCGGCGGCGCGCGAGTATGCCGCCATCGGCGACTATCAACGGGCCTATACCATCGCGCTGCGCGCCAACGCCGCGCGCGACCAGACCCACAGCAAGGAAGCCACCAACCGCGCCATCGCCATGCAGGTGCAGTACCAGACCGAGCGCGCGCAGACCGAGGGCGAACATCATCGTCAACTGGCGGCGGCCGAGGCGCAGCGCGCCGAAGTGCTGCAACAGACCAGCGCCACGCTGGAGCACTTGAGCGCCATCGGCCAGGAGATCACCGCGCACCTGGATGCGGCGGCGGTGTTCCGCGCGCTGGACCGCCACGTGCACGGCCTGCTGGACGCCACCCACTTCTCGATCTTCCTGCTGGAGCCGGACGGCGAAACGCTGGTGTGCGCCTTCGGCGTGGAGGCGGGCAAGGCGCTGCTGCCGATCCGCATTCCGCTGGCCACCTCCGGCGCCAACTCGGCGCGCTGCGTGCGCGAACAGCGCGAAATCCTGATCGAGCTCGATGAGCAGGGCATCACGCCCAACCTGATCCCCGGCACCTTGCCGACACTAAGCCTGTTGTTTGCGCCGCTGCGCGTCGGCACGCGGGTGCTGGGCGCGATGACGGTGCAGTCGCTGCAGGCGCGTTCCTACGGCGAGCGCGAACGCCTGATTTTCCGCACCCTGTGCGCCTACGGCGCCATCGCGCTCGACAACGCGCGCGCCTACCAGCAGGTGGCGGCGACCCAGGCGCAACTGCTGGAAAAGAATGTGGAACTGGAGCAGGCCTACAAGGCGCTGGAGGAAGTCAGCCTGACCGACCAGCTGACCGGCTTGCGCAACCGCCGCTTCTTCCTGCAGAACGTCGACGCCGACGTGGCCATGAGCTTGCGCGGCTACGAGGCCGGCCAGCACCGCGAGCTGACCGAATGCGATATGCAGACCCCGAAGGATCTGGTGTTCTTCATGGTCGACCTGGATCACTTCAAGGAAGTGAACGACCGCTATGGCCACGCCGCCGGCGATTCGATCCTGGTGCAAATGCAGGAACGCCTGCGCGAAGTGTTCCGCGAATCGGATTATGTGATTCGCTGGGGCGGCGAGGAATTCCTGGTGCTGGCGCGCGCCACCCATCGCGACGAGGCGGCCGGCGTGGCCGAGCGCATGCGCCGCGCGGTGGCCGAGCGTGACTTCGAACTGCCGGACGGCGGCCGGTTGTCCAAGACCTGTTCGATCGGCTTCGCGTGCTTCCCCTTCCTGCCGGAGCAACCGCGCCTGTTGTCCTGGTCGCAGGTGGTGGAGCTGGCCGACCAGGGCCTGTATATCGCCAAGCGTTCCGGCCGCGATGCGTGGGCGGCGCTGTATAGCACTGCGGCCACGCGCGCCGATGGTGTGTTCCCGCGCTTGATGCAGCGGCTCGACCAGGCCGTAGTCGATGGCGAAGTGCGCGTGGTGAGTAATTTGAGCGGCCCGCTGGTGCTGGGCGGCGAGCGTCGCCGCATCGGTTTGTCCAGCGACCTGGAACTGGGTTAAGCCGATGGAAAAGACACGCTGCAGCTGGGCCAATCCGGCCAACCCCCTGTATCTGGACTATCACGACACCGAGTGGGGCGTGCCGTGCCACGACGAGCGCCGCTTGTTCGAGATGCTCAATCTCGAAGGCGCGCAGGCCGGCTTGAGTTGGGAGACCATCCTCAACAAGCGTGAGAACTACCGCGCGGCATTCGACCAGTGGGATGCGAAGAAGATCGCGGCGTATGGGCCGGAGAAGGTGGCGGAGTTGCTGGCCAATGCCGGCATCGTGCGCAATCGCTTGAAGGTGGCGGCGGCGATCAGCAATGCGCAGGCTTATCTGCGCCTGGTGGAGGGCGGCGGCGGCCTGGATCAGCTGCTTTGGTCGTATGTCGGCGGCAAGCCGCTGGTGCGCGGCAAGGAGCCGCGTCCGGCCAAGACGGAGCTGTCGGACCGGATCTCCAAGGATCTGGCCAAGCTGGGCTTCAAGTTTGTCGGCTCGACGATTATTTACGCGTATATGCAGGGTATCGGCATGGTGGATGATCATGCTCCCGATTGTTTTTGCAGGAAGAAGCGCAAGTGAATACGCGCGTGGTGCTCGACACGGCGTTCAGTGAAGAGCGCTTTGCGGCGGCGCGCGCACAGGGCGGACGTTTGCACTACATCGCCATGGCGGCGTCCTTGCCGCCGGCCGAGGCGATTGCCGACGCCGGGCTGCGCGCCGCGTGGCCGCTGAATGTGCCCGGCTTCCATCGCGTGATCCTCAATGAAGACATCACACTCGACCTGCTAATCGGCGCCGTCGATGCCACGCTAATGCAGATTACGGCGCTCGTAGACCAATTCCACATCGCAGCCGACGCCACGCCGGCGTTGGCGCGCACGTTCGCAAGGCTTGCAGTACAAGGCGCCGTACTGCGCGCGCGCGCGGCCGACGAAGCGCTGGTGTGGGCGTTGACGGCGGCAGGATTCGCCTGCCGGCTCGCGGACGACGCGGCGGGCGGCGCGACAGGCGGTGCGGTGACGCGCGCGCCGGACATTGCAGCGGTCTATCGCGGCCGCAGGCAGCAGCCGGCGATGGCGAGAGCGATGGCGTCGCAGCCGGATCGGCGCGCGGTGGTGATCGGTGCGGGGCTGGCCGGCGCTTCGGCAGCACATCGTTTGTGCGCGCGCGGCTGGCAGGTGACGCTGATCGAGCGCCATGCGCAGCCGGCGCAAGAGGCGTCGGGCAACCTGGCGGGCATCTTCATGCCTTTGCTGTCCAAGGACGACAACATTCCCACGCGCCTGAGCCGCGCGGCTTATCTGTTCGCGCTGCGCGAGTGGCATCGCCTTGGCGGCGTTGGAAGCGCGTTTGAAGGTCAGGCGTGCGGCGTGCTGCAACTGGCGCGCGACGAACGCCATGCGATCGTGCAGCAGGAAGCGCTGGCGACATGGAACTACCCGACCGAGTTTGCCCGCTGGGCCAACGCGCAGGAAGCCAGCACCTTGATCGGCGCGGCCACGCCGCATGGCGGCTGGCTGTTCGAGCAGGGCGGTTGGGTGCGGCCGTCCTCGCTGTGTGAAGCGATGCTGGCTGCATGCGGTGACCGCTTGCAGCGTGTGTTCAATACCGAAGCACTGAGCTTGCAGCGCATTGACGGCGAGTGGCACGTGCATGGCGCGGCCGGCGCATCCATCGCTGCAGCGCCGACCGTCATCGTCGCTTGCGGCGCCAGCGCCGGTGGGCTTGCGCAAGCGGCGGCGTTGCCGCTGTCCTCCCTGCGCGGCCAGGTCACGCACCTGTCGCTGGACGCCGCGCAGCCGCCGCCCTTGCTGCCGCTGGTGCTCTGCCGCGAAGCCTATGTCACGCCGCCGTCGCACGGCATCGTCTGCGCCGGCGCCACCTACGACAACCACAGCGATCCCTCCCTGCGCGCCGAGAGCCAGCTGGAAAACCTCACGCGCCTGGCCGAGATCATCCCCGGCGACGCCGTTGCCGCGCTGGCCCACAGCGCGCCGCTGGCGGGCCGCGTCGGCTTCCGCTGCGCTGCGCCGGACCGCCTGCCGCTGGCCGGCGCACTGCCCGACTACGAGCATAGCGGCCGCATCGAATTCCTCAATGAAGTGCCGCGCCATCCTGGCCTGCACTGCCTGCTGGGCTACGCCTCCCGAGGCCTGATCTGGGCGCCGCTGATGGCCGAACTGCTGGTGTCCCGACTCGAAAGCACGCCGCCACCGCTGGAAGCAACGCTGGTCGACGCCCTCGACCCCGGCCGCTTCCTGCTCAAACAACGTCGCCGCAGCCAATAAGCCTGTTGCGTTCACGCACACGCCCCGCATTGGCGGCCCACGGGCCTACAGGCTATAATCGATCCGTCGATGGAGAAGCCCCGCAATGGATGAACAAGAAGCGCCCCAGCACGAAGGCTCGCCGGAACTGTTCATGTTCCTGGCATCGACCGTGCATGATATGAAGAATTCCATCAGCGTCCTCAGTGGCACGCTGGAGAACCTGCTTTCCAGCCATTCCTCCAGCAGCGATCCGCAGTACGGCCAGATGTCGCACATGCTGTACCAGACCAAACGCCTCAACGACAACCTGATCCAGCTGCTGGCGCTCTACAAGGACGTCGGCAAGCCCGGCTACCCGTTCGACCCCGCTCCGCGCAGCGTGCGCGAACTGGTGGAGCAGGTCTCAGGCCAGGCCCGCATGCTGCTGCAATCGCGCGGCATCACCCTGGATGTCGAATATCCGCAGCACGCCATCTGGACGCTGGACGAAGACCTGGTCATCGGTGTACTGGTGCACGCCATCAACAACGCCATCCGCTATACGCGCGACCGCGTGCGCCTGGCCATCAGCATCGACGGCGACTACCTGGAACTGCGGGTCGAGGACAACGGCAGCGGCTTCCCGGCCGCGCTGCTCGAGGCGGGCATCAGCGCCATGGACCCGCAACGCGCGCGCATCGACTTCCTCAGCAACAGCAGCGGCTTGGGCCTGTACTTCTCCAGCGAAGTGGCGAAGATGCACAAGCATCGCCAGCGCCGGGGCGGCATCGTGCTGGAAAACGGCGGCGCGCTGGGCGGCGGCTGCTTCGTATTGCGCCTGCCATGACCATGAGCGGAGCCCTGGACATCGTGAGCACGTCCGCCAATCCCGCCGCCAGCGGCATCGACTGGGCGGAAAAGCGCTACCTGATCATCGACGACTTCGTCGGCATCCGCCAGCTGCTGCGCGAATCGCTGCGCAACCTCGGCGCCAAGCATATCGACCAGGCCTCCAGCGGCGGCGAAGCCATGGTGCTGTTGTCGAAAACCCGCTACGACGTGGTGCTGTGCGACTACAACCTCGGCGACGGCAAGAACGGCCAGCAGGTGCTGGAGGAAGCGCGCATCCGCAACCTGATGCTGCCTTCCAGCGTGTGGCTGATGGTGTCCGCCGAAAAGAGCGTGGAGTCGGTGATGGGTGCGGCCGAGCACCAGCCGGACGCCTACATCATCAAGCCGATCACCGAAGGCGTGTTGCTCACGCGCCTGAACCGCGTGTGGGTGCGCAAGCAGGTCTTTCGCGAAATCGACCAGGCCTTCGCCGACAAGGATTACCTGCGCGCGGCCAAGCTGTGTGAAGAGCAGATCGCCCATCACCCGCTGCACGCCATCGACCTGCAGCGCATGCGCGCCACGCTGCTGCTCAAGAGCGGCGATCCCGATCGCGCCGGCGTGGTCTACGAGGATGTGCTGCAGGAGCGCGAGTACAACTGGGCGCGCTGCGGCCTCGGTAAAATCCGCATGACCAACGGCGACCTCGATGCGGCGCGCCTGATGTTCCAGGCCGTGATCGCCGACAACCGTTTCTACATCGACGCCTTCGACCAATTGGCCGAATCGTTCCAGCTGCAAGGCAAGACCGAGGAAGCCTTCGACGTGCTGCAAAAAGCCGCCAAGCTGTCGCCCAACTCGGTGCCGCGCCAGCGCGCGCTGGGCCAGGCCGCGCTCAAGCTGGAAAACATCCCGGTGGCGGAAAAGGCCTTCCGCAAGTGCATCGAGATCGGCGAATTCTCGGTGCGTAAAACCGTGGACGCCTACCTCGGCCTGGCGCGCGTGTGCGGCCAGAAGAACGATACCAAGGAAGCCATCCGCCTGCTCAACGCGGCGGTCCACCAGTTCGGCGGCGACCAGGTGACGCTGCGCGCCAAGATCACCGAAGGCCTGGTGTATCACGAGAGCGGCGATTTCCGCCGCGCGCGCAAGTCCGGCGACGAGCTGGAAGCCATGCTGGCCGACGAAGACCGCCAGCGCCCGGACACCGACACCTGCCTCGACATGGCGACCCTGCTGTTCGCGGTCGGCGTCAAGGAAGCGCCGGCCAACCTGCTGTGCTACGTCGCCCGCAACAACCACGACAACGTGCCGCTGCTGGAGGACGTGCAGAAGATCTTCGACAAGGCGCGCATGACCGAAGAGGGCCAGGAGCTGATCAAGAGTTCGCGCCAGGAAGCGGCTGACCTGATGAATAAGGGCGTGCTGCTGTGGAAGACCGGCAAACTGCCGGAAGCGGTGGTGTGGATGCGCGACGCGCGCAAGAAGCTGCCGCACAATATGCGCATCCTCTTCAATTCGGCACAGATCCTGATCTCCCATTTGCAGGAAATGGGCTACGACAAGCCGCTGGCCGACGAGGCCATTACGGTGCTGATGCATGTCGACGCCATCGCGCCCGGACAGCAGCGCTTTGCGCAGCTGATGGAGCAGCTGGCGCTTCTGGCGCCGGTGTCCGGCGCGGTGGCCGCCGCTGCCGCCAGCGAGTACGAGGCCGCCAACGGCCCGGTGCCGGAGCCGCGCTGGAGCGGCGGCTGAGCAGTACCCCGGCAGATACGAAAATTGACGGCGCCACGCAACAGCGCGCTTGTTTCAACCACGCCAAATGATTACACTGATTTCGGCGCAGCCCCGTCTGCGCTTGATTCGCTGTCAATATTGAGGGCAAATTAAGGGCACAAAAAATATGCGCGACATCGCCAGGGAAGTGTATAAAAAAATGAAGGTGGGCAGCGTGGCCTGGATACGTCCGGTCGCCGCCAAGGGAGATACGATGGACAGTTTCCAGTTCGCGCACGACAGCGCCAGGCAGCTTGAGGACGAGGGCCTGATCGATATCGAGAAAGTGCAGCGTCAGGCCGACGGCCAGATCGACGCCATCCGCATCCAGCGGCTGGCGTAGTTTCCGTTACGGTTTTTGCGGGTCCGGCTTGGCTGCGGCTTTTTTCGCGGCCGGCTTTTTGGCGGCCGGCTTCTTGACCGGCGGGGTGTTGGACGCTGCCGGCGATGTCGCCGCCGTTGCCGCTGGTTTCGCGGCGGTGCCGGCGGCGGCTGCCGCAAACTTGACGGCGGCGTCGGTCATCATGGACTCGGACGCCATGGCGGTCGACACGGCCTGCTTGAACTGGTCCTGCAGCATATTCCACCAGGCGTTCGGCTGGGCGGCGGCAGCGCCGGCGGCCGGCTTGGGCGCGTCGGGCTTGGGCTCCGGCTCAGGCGCCGCCTTGGCTTCCGGCGCAGGCGGCGGCGGTGCGGCCTTGCTCTTGTCGGCCTCGCGGGCGTGGTGGAAGAAGGCCGAGGCGTAGGGATTGGCGTCGAAGATCGACTTGTCGTTCACGCCGGTGTTGACGGCCGAGGCCAGGCTGGCGCCCACCGATTTCAACGTGGCGATGGTGCCGCGCTGGACTTCCAGCGCCTGGATGGTCCCGCGCAGCATGCTCATATTCAGGTTGAGCCAGGATTCGACGGCTTTGAGGTCGTTGATTTTCTTGTCCAGCTCCTCCACCGACAGGGTGGGCGCGGTCAGACCCGGCACGCTCATGCTGCCCCACAGGTTCTTGACGAAGTCCAGAGTGTCGTTCATCACTCCAGCGCCGGGGATGTTCGGCATTTGTGGTTGCGGCATGAGAGTCTCCTGTGGGATGTGGGGTTAGCGTAGCAGATATTCGTTATGCATTCAAAAGGTTTTGACAACATTCCACAGCGGTTGCGCCGATATCGCCGATCCCGTTTACACTAGCGGCCATGACGATTGCTTCCTTCCTCGCCCGCCAGCGGCGTGTCCTGGTGTTGTGCGCCGCTACGCTGGCGCTGCACTATGCCGCCATCGACTGGGTAGGAGGGCGCTTGAGCGCGCAGACGCATCGCGCTTCCGAGCTGCCGCCGTCGCTGATGAGCGCCCAGTTACGGCTGGCGTTGCCCAAGCGGGTCGAGAGCAAGGCGGTGGAGGAGGTGCAGCCGCTGGCCGCCGCGCCGCGCCGGCCGGCCGCCCGCCGCAAGCCGCAGTCGGTGCTGGAGCCGGTGGCCGCAAGGCCGGCAGCTATCGTGGCGACGGCGACGGCGGCTGGCGGTGCAGGCGATCCGTCCGTGGTGGACCAGGTGGCGTCGGAAGTCGGCGCAGCGCTGAACCAGGTGCAGCAGGCCGGGGCCCAGCAGGCGCAAACCGGCACGCCGCCACCGGCGATGGCGCAGGGCGAAACGCCGGCCGTGGCCGCGCCGGAGGCGGCGCCGCGCCAGGCCGGGCGCCGCTACAAGGTCAGCCTGCCGCCATCGGCCACCTTCGACATGACGGTCGACCGGGTCGACGCCGACGGCACCAAATGGACGGGTGCCGCGACCATGACGTGGCATACTGACGGCAGCCGCTACAAGGCTTCGGTGGAAGCAGGCGTGAGTCTGCTGGTCACGCGCATCAACCTGCTGGTGTTGCGCAGCGAGGGCGAGATCGACGACTACGGCATCGCCCCCGTCACCGTCACCGAAAAGCGTGCGCGCCGCCCGGAAACCGCGACCCATTTCAATCGCGACGCCGGCACCATCAGCTTCTCGTCGTCGGAGCGCAGCTACCCGTTGCTGATAGGCGCGCAGGACAAGGCCACGGTGCCGTTCCAGCTCGGCGGCATCGGCCGCGCCGATTTGAATCAGTTCGGCGGCGACATCGACATCCAGGTGGGCGAGGAAAAGGAAGCCACCATGTTCCGCTTCCAGCTGGTGGGCGAAGAAGAAATCGAGACCAAGACGGGCAAGCTGGTGACGTGGCACCTGAGCCGTCCGCCCAAGCCGGGCAGCTATTCGTCGAAACTGGACATCTGGCTGGCGCCGGGCATGAACTGGTACCCGGTCCAGATCCGCAACACGGAGGCCAGCGGTGCGCTGACCACGCAGACTGTCTCCACTATTAAATTGACCGATAAATGAAGAAGTTCACCACCCTATGCGCCGCCATGATGCTGGCCGCAACCGTTCAAGCTGCGGAAGCCGAGCATCCGAGCGTCAAGCGCTCGACCAATCCGCCGCCGTCGGCGGACCTGAGCTACAACCTGAAGGTCAAGCAAAGCGGCCTGGCGCTGAACGGCGTGGCGACCGTGCAGTGGCGTGCCGGCGACGGCAAGTATTCCATCGCCACCGAAAGCCGTGCCGCCGTCTTCGGCAAGGTGGTGGAAAATCACAGCGAGGGCGGCGTGGACGAATACGGCCTGGCGCCGGTCACCTTCCACGAGAAGCGCATCCGCAAGGAACCCTACACCACCAGCTTCAAGCGCGATGCCAAGGCCATTGCGTTCACTGAAAGCGCCACCACTTATCCCATTCTGGGGGGAGAGCAGGACCGCAGCAGCGCGCAGTGGCAGCTGGCGTCGATGGCGCGCGCCGCGCCGGACAAGTTCAAGCCGGGCAGCGAATGGCAGTTGTTCGTGGCCGGCCGCAAGGACGCCGAGGTGTGGAGCTTCAAGGTAGTCAAGGGCGAGACGCTGCAGATCGCCGGCGCCGAGGTGAACGCAGTCCATCTGGTGAAGGCGCCGCCGCCCGATGCGCCGGGCCAGCAGGTCGATCTGTGGCTGGCGCCGTCGATGGACTGGTACCCGGTGCGGGTGCGCTTTAACGACGCCGATGGCGACTTCGTCGACCAGACGCTGGAAAAGGTCGTGAAAAAGTAGGCTCCTGCTATACTGACGCCCCCGCGAAAAAATGACGAGTTGTTTCATTTTTACTAATTCAGCGGAGTACAGAATGGCAAAGAATGATCGAACCTATAATTAGTGAAGCCGCACCGGACCCGCAGGTACAAGACAGCCTGCAGGCCCACTTCCAGCCGCACATATCCGCCGATGAAATCGAGCAGGTCTACCACCTGAAGCGCGCGCAGCCGCTGCTGCAGGTGTTTACGGCCCTGTTCCACGGCGGTTTCGACGGCGTGCTGGTCCGCCTGCTGGTGCTGCGCGAGCTGGCCGCCGATACGGCCGCCACCAGCTTCACCCGTAGCGACATCAACACCCGCCTCGGCTACCTGCTGCCCGAATCGCTGGAGACGGTGCTGATGCGCCTGCGCTCCAACCAGCTGCTGGCCTGGGACGCGCAGCAAGCCGTGTACCGCGTTACGCCGATGGCGCGCAACGTGCTGTCGGCCATCGACGGCCTGCTGGCGCTGGGCAAGGAAGAAGACGGCGCCGACATGGGCTTCCTGCTGTCGCAGGTGGCCGGCGCCCAGGTGATGGGCGGCGTCACGGTCGACCAGCTGAACCACCTGCTGGGCCGCCTGGTGGAGCTGACCGAGGAATTCTCGGACGCCATCGCCTCCGGTTCCGAATTCCGCCTGCGCGCCTCGCAGGCCAAGTGGCACATGGCTTGCGACTGGGTCGAGAAGGGCTCGGAGATCCTGCGCGCCATCACCACCGACGAAAACGCCGACAGCGCCACCCACAAGGCGGCGCAGGCCATCGGCCGCGCGCAGTCGGCGCTGCTGAACATGCAGGGCATGTTCTCGCGCGCGCTCAACCAGATCGAGCGCCAGCGCGTGCACCTTGGCCAATCCGGCCTGTCCACCACCGACATCAAGCGCTGGCTGCTGGAGCACGACGACCTGGCCTCGCTGGCGGTGGACGCCATCGACCACCCGGTGGTCCCGCTGTTCATCACCCCCGCAGAAATGATCGACGTAGCAGAAACAGAATTAATGGCCGACCGCGCAAACACCATCGTCTCCAACGGCCTGCCCACCGGCACCGACGCCCCGACCACCATCAGCGAAGGCCCCGCCATGCAGCAGGAGCTGGACGAGTGGCTGGCGCGCCTGTCCGACTTCGCCGCGCTGGGGAACTTCCCCAGCATCGCCGACGAAGGGCCGAAACAGATCCAGGCGCACGAATCGCTGCTGCCGGCGAGTTTCGCCGTGGCCTCGTACCGCGCCTCGCTGCTGCCGCTGCTGGGCGACGCCGACGAAGCGCGCCTGCAAGGCGCCACCGCCGAACTGGCGCGCCTGCCGGTGACCTTCTCGCCGCAGGACGAAATGGTGCAGCTGCCCGATCTCGAAGTAGCCGCCATGTCCCTAGCCTCCCTCTCACTGTCTTTGAATCCGGAAGGCGACAAGTCTGATGAATGACGATTCCCAAATCCTGATCGCGCGCCTGCTGTCGCACCAGACCCTGCGCCGCGACGATAAACTGGTCAAGCGCGTGCTGTCGGACGAACAGTTCCGCACCGAAGTCGACGCCCGCCTGCTGGCCGTCGGCCTCAAGCTGCTCGACAACGTGTATGCCGATCACGTGACGCTGGCCCTGCACCGCGCCATCGAGCCGAAGATCTTCGGCGCCAAGGATATCTGGCAAAACAATAACTTCGGCCTGTCGCGCGACGGCGTGGCCCTGCTGGTGGTGCTGTGGGCGCAGATCATCTTGCCCAAGCGCGAGCGCCAGGAGACCCACCAGCACGCGGAGGACGACCAGAACGACATGTTCGGCGTCGACAAGCCGCTGCCGCGCGCGGAAGACACCTCGATCGGCATCGCCTACAAGGCGCTGCTGGCGGACTTCGGCGACAAGCTTGGCAAGAAGACCCGTCTCGACATGAACCTCGGCATCCTGTCCAAGCTGGGCTTCATCGAGCGCCGCGGCGACATCATCGTCGAAGGCCCGCTGCTGGACCTGCTGATGGATACCGACGTGCTGAAAGAGCGCATCGTCAACGGCGCGCTGGCCGACGTCTTCAAGCGCGCGCCGGCGCAGATCATCCCGGTGCCGCGCAGCGCGCCGCCGATCGCCGCCAACGACGAGCCGGAGGAAGAAATCCTGCCCGCCTTCGACGCGCCGCCGCCTGCACCGATCGACCTCCCAGAGGGCGACGAAACTCCAGCCAAGGACTAAGCCATGTTTCACATCAAATCGCTAGAACTGGTCCACTGGGATTACTGGCAACGCATCAAGAACATTCCGCTGGACGCCAAGATCATCACCATCGCGGGCCAGAACGGCTCCGGCAAGACCACCTTGCTGGACGCCTTGCGCACGCTGTTCGGCCTCGATTGCTCGATGGGCCGCACGTATAAACACTACGCGCGCCACAGCGGCCAGCAAACCGCCTGGCTGCGCGCCGTGGTGGACAACAAGCCGATGGGGCGCCAGTTGTCCAACCGGCCGTTCCGCAGCTCCGGCTTCTTCAGCGACGACGAAGTCACGTTGTTCTGCCAGATCCAGAAGAACGGCGGCGACTGGAAACGCCAGTACCTTATGCGTCCCGGTAACGTGCAGATCGAAGACATCGGCGAAGCCGGCAGCGATTGGCTCGGCGTGGAAAACTACCGCAAGCGCCTGGCCAACGCCGGCCTGTCGCCGGCCATGGCCAAGGTGCTGGCCCTGGAGCAGGGCGAGACCGACAAGCTGTGCGAATACGCGCCGCGCCAGTTGCTGGACCTGGTGTTCCAGGTCTTCGGCGACAAGGAAGTGCTGGACGCCTACGACGAAGCCAAGCGCCACCAGCGCGACACCGAAACGGAGCTGAAGCGCTTCGAGACCGAGCTGGAAGCTTCCCGCACCAACCTGGAAGGCCTGCGCCTGCGCGTGGCCAACTACCACCAGTGGGAAGACCTGAACAAGGAACGACGCAACCTGCAGGAAGAAGTGCTGCCGTCGCTGGAGTACCACGAGGCGCGCGAGAAGCACGCCAACCTGAGTCGCCAGCTGCGCGAAGCGCGCAAGCCGCTGATGCAGGCCGACGCCCAACTGGCCGACAAGCGCAATATGCTGGCGGCGCAGGCCAAGGCGCTGTCGGACGCGCAAAGCCACGAGACGGTGCTGGAGCAGGAATCGACCTCGCTGCAAACCCGCCTGACGCACGTCAACGGCAAACTGAAGCCGCTGGAAAGCCTGCTGGAACAGAAAGCGCGCCTGGAAAAGCTGGCCTCGGACTCCGGTTCGGACCTGGCCGAAGTGGCCAAGACGCTGCAGGAAAAGGAAATCGAACTGGCGCGCCAGCGCACCGCGCGCGATGCGGTGGCGGCCAAGATCGCCGGCGAACTGTCGACCATCTCGGCGCTGCAGGGCAAGACCGCCATGCCGGAGCCGGAAGTGCAGCGCACCATGCGCCGCGCGCTGAACGACGCCGGCATCAGCCACGCCATGCTGTCCGATATCGTCGAAGTGACGGACCCGAAATGGCAGGGCGCGATCGAAGGCGTGCTGGGTGGCTATGCCTCCGTGGTGCTGCTGGATAAATCGTCCGACGCCGCAGCGGCCTACCGCCTGGCGGAGAAGGAACGCTATCGCCACTTCATCGTGCCGGACCTGGTGCATGCGCCGACGGTGCAAGACGACACGCTGATGTCGGTGGTGAAGTTCTCGGCCAAGGTGCCGGCATGGCTGGTGGAACAGCTGTCGCGCATCACCCGCGTGGACAGCGTCGACCAGGGCGCCAAGATGGGCAGCCACGAAGAGTGGATCACGCCGGAAGCCTACCACCGCGAACGTCGCGGCGGCCGCTCGCTGTTTGTGGAAGCCTCGCGCTACCGCTTCGGTTCCGCCGGCCGCACCCAGCGCATGGAAGCGATCCAGAAATCGCTGCCGGCGCTGGAAGCGCAGGAAGACCAGCTGACGCTGATGGTGTCCAAGCTGGCCACCGAAATCAGTTCGCTGAAAACCCGTCTGGCCGGCGTCGACGCCGCCAAGGAACTGGCGGCCCGCGCCGAGGAGTTCGACGAAGCGGCGCGCAACGCCGTGCCGCTGCGCGCCGAGCGCACCGAAGTGGGCGCGCGCCTGGGCGAGCTGCAGAACCTGATCAAGACCGCCGTGGTCACGCGCACCCGCGCCGACACCACCTGGCAGAACGCCCGCTTCGCCCTGTCGGAAGCGGAAGCCGGCATGCGCCTGAACCACAAGCGTCAGCTGGAGCAGCGCAGCGATCACGCCAGGGCCTTGCTGGCCCTGCGCAAGAGCTGGCGTCACCTGCCGCAAGGCTGGCGTCGTCCCGCGCGCCGCGCCGCGCTGGTCAAGGAACACCAGAACGCGCACCAGGTCACGCTGCGCGTGCACAGCCTGGAAGCCAGCCTGGCGCGCAGCGACTGGGAACTGGACGCCACCGTGATCGACCAGTATCAGCGCCTGAACGACCAGCTGCACTCGCGCCAGTCGGAAACCGAGGAGCGCCGCTACCAGAACAACCGCGCCATCGAGGCCACCGGCAATGCGCGCGGCGCCTACATCGAGCGTCTGCGCTACACCATCAAGACCTACGCGGCCAACATCAAGGAGCTGGGCCAGCTGGCCGGCATCGAGGTGCATGCCGACCCGGTCAAGCTGGAGAACGACGATGTGCAGCTGTCGCAGGCCGGCCTGCACGTGCGCTTCAAGTTCGACGGCAAAGGTGTGATCGGCATGAACGACGGCGAAGCGTCTGGCGGCCAGCAGGTGATGAAATCGCTGGTGCTGCTGATTGGCTTGCTGAAGTCGGAAGACGGTTCCGGCGGCTTCGTGTTCATCGACGAACCGTTTGCCCACCTGGATATCCGCAACATCCAGCTGGTCGGCGAGTTCCTGAAGAACACCGACGCCCAGTACCTGATGACGACGCCGCTGACCCACAACACCGATGTCTACGATCCTTCGGAACTGACGCTCATCACGAGTAAAAAGAAGAAGGACACTGAATGGGCGGCGCCGATCTTCGTGCTACAGCGGCGCAAGCCGGAAGCCGGGAAGGCCGCCGCTTAGGTTTGTAGCAGTTGATCCAGTTGTTGGGCAAGGAGGGTCGCGGTATCGCGGCCCTTTGCTTTTTGCACGGCCTCCACGTAGGGATTGCGCAGCTGGCGCAGCTCGTCCACCGAGGCGGCTTTTTCCACCTTCATTTGCAGCGGGAAGCCGCGCAGGCCCATGGTGCTTTTGATGGTTTTGTTATAGAAGTCGTACACCGAGCGGAATTGCTGCACCTGGTCCGCCTGCGGTGTTGGCGCCGGCACGGTGATTTCAGGCCCAGCTTCCTGTTCCGGCAGCGAAGCATAGCTGGCGGCCAGCAGGATATAACCCTGCTCCAGTAGCTCCTGCAAGGCGCTGGCTGTCAGGCCCAGTCCCGCCACATTGCGCAGCAGTTCCTCCTCGGCCCGATGGCCGTCCACCAACACCAGCAAGGCACGCAGACGCGACGCAAGCTGGAACTTGCGTGTCGCAATTTCCTCCCTGCCTTTGGCGGTCTTGTCGTAAATTGAGGTGTTCATAGCAGCGCAATCTTGTTGCCGTGCGGATAGATTTTAGAATACCACCAATCACCTGCACACGGCGTACTTAAGATAGCACTGTCGCTTTATTTGATGTCGAAAATATCAACCGGACGCGGCACCGGTTTTTGCGTGCGGCGCCACGCGATCAGGCGCCAGGCGTACAGGCCGTAGAAGCCGCCCAGCAGGCCAAACAGCCAGGCCGAAATCGGATTGCCCACGTAGTCGGGATCGAGCGGCAGGCCGTTGTGCATGTGCAGATAAGCCTCGAACAGGCGGAAGATCAGGCGGCTGATGAACAGCATGATGACCAGCAGGCCGAGCTTGCGGTTCTGGGTGTAGAAGAAGCCGTCCGGACGGTTCTCCAGGCGCGTCAGCTTGAAACTGCGCTGGCCGAGCAGGGCGCCCACCACGGCGCCGGCCAGCAGCGCCGCCAGCGCCACCCAGTTGCCGATATTGTGGATGGCCACGCCCAGCACCATCACCGCCATCACCGCCAGCGTGGCGTAGTGGCGCCACGGTTCCGACTTGGTGCGGCCCAGCAGTATCCGCAGGCGCGAATAGATGCGCCATACGGCCAGCGGCACCAGCAGCAGGAGTACGAGGGTGGTCATTTCCATAATCTGTCCAAAAGCGAAATCTGAAAACGTGATTGTACGGCACCGATTGACAATAGCGGATAGCATAAGCAAACTGAACCGCAGCAGCCCTCGCTTCTGGACCGAAAGGACATCCATGAACAAACCGTTACCCGTGCTGCCTCTGAATCTCGGCCTGATGGCTGCCTCGCCGCAAGCCGGCGCCCAGCAAGGCGGTTACCGCCTGCCGCCGGCCGCGCTGCAAGCCATCGTCGATGCGCCGCGTGCACCGGCGCTGAGCCTGAGCCCCCAACGCAACCTGGTCGCCGTGGTGCAAACGCCGCCGCTGCCCGGCATCGCCGAAGTGGCGCAGCCGGAATTGAAACTGGCCGGCCTGCGCATCAATCCGCGCACCTGTTCCTCGTCGCGTTTTTCGTTCGGCACTGACCTGTCGTTGCTGAACGTCGGCACGCGCAAGGAGAGCCGCCTGCGCGGCCTGCCGCGCGACCTGCGGCTGGCGGACCTGAGCTGGTCGCCGGACCAACGCCACCTCGCCTTCACCCACGTGGCGCTGCAGGGCGAGCAAGTGGGTGAAGGGGGTGAAGGGGGTGAAGGCCGGGTGGAGTTGTGGCTGCTCGATATCGCCGAGCGCAAGGCGCGCAAGCTGTCGCCGCAGCCTTTGTCGGCGGTGCTCACGCGCGGCTTCAACTGGCTGCCCGACAGCAGCGGGTTGCTGGTGCACTGGCGTCCGGACGGCATCGGCAAGGCGCCCGTGTCGGACGGTATTCCCACCGGGCCGATAGAGCAGGACAGCACGGCCGACGGCCATGTGCGCCAGCTGCGCACCTATCAGGATTTATTGAAGAACGAGGACGACGCGCGCCTGTTCGAATACTACGTCACGGTGCAGATGGCGATCGTCGACCTGCAGGGCAAGACGCGCCTGGTCGGCGCGCCGGGGCAATACTCGCGCACCTCGATCGCGCCGGGCGGCGAACATCTGCTCACGCAAAGCATCACGCGGCCGTATTCCTACATCGTGCCGGCGTCGAGTTTCGGCGAGCGGGTGGAAGTGCGCGACCTGCACGGCGAGGTGCTGCACCTGGTGGCCGACCTGCCGCTGGAAGAGGGCCTGCCGCCGGGGAACGACGCGGTGTCGGCCGGCGTGCGCCATGTGTCGTGGCGCGCCGATGTGCCGGCCAGCCTGGTGTGGACCGAGGCGCAGGACGGCGGCGACCCCGCGCGCGCGGTGATCGACGGCATCCGCGACCTGGTGCTGCTGCACGCGGCGCCGTTCCGCGAGCCGCCGCTGGTGCTGGCGCGCCTGACCATGCGCTACGCCGGCATCGCCTGGGGACGCGACGACGTCGCCCTGATCAATGAACGCTGGCACAAGACGCGCGACTACAAGCAGTGGATGATTGCGCCGGCCCATTTGTCCTCGCCGCCGGAACTGATTTACGCCGGCTCTTACGAGGACCGCTACAGCAGCCCCGGTTCGCCGGTGATGCGCGCCGACGTCAACGGCTTCGCGCGCCTGCTGATCGGTCCCGGCACCACCGTGCTGCTGGACGGCGCCGGCGCCACGCCGGAAGGCGACCGTCCCTTCCTCGACCGCCTGAGCCTGACCACGCGCCAGAAGGAGCGCCTGTTCCAGAGCGCCGCGCCGTATTTCGAAAATGTGGCGGCGGTGCTCAACGATGACGGCACGCTGCTGCTCACCACGCGCGAGTCGCCGACCGAGCGGCCCAATTACTACCTGCGCGACCTGACCCGGCCGGAAGGCGAGCAGTTGACGGCGCTGACCAGCTATCCGCATCCGACGCCGCAGTTGAAGGATGTGATCAAGGAGCAGATCCGCTACCCGCGCGCGGACGGTGTGGAGATGACCGCCACGCTGATGCTGCCGCCCGCCTACGATGCAGCGCGCGACGGCCCGTTGCCGATGCTGATGTGGGCTTATCCGCAGGAGTTCAAGTCGGCCGGTGCGGCCAGCCAGATGACCGGTTCGCCGTACCGCTTCAATGCGGTCAGCTACTGGGGACCGGCGGTGTTCCTGGCGATGGGCTATGCGGTGCTGGACAATCCATCCTTCCCCATCGTTGGCAGCGGCGAGGATGAACCCAACGATGCCTATCTGCCGCAGCTGGTGGCGTCGGCCGAGGCAGCGGTGGAGGAGGTGGTGCGGCGCGGCGTGGCCGACCGCCATCGCCTCGCCATCGGCGGGCATTCGTATGGCGCATTCATGACCGGCAACCTGCTGGCGCATACACGCTTGTTCCGCGCCGGGATCGCGCGCAGCGGCGCCTACAACCGCACCTTGACGCCGTTTGGTTTCCAGTCCGAGGAGCGGCCGTACTGGCAGGCGCCGCAAGTCTATCAGGCCATGTCGCCGTTCAATAACGCCGACAAGATCAAGGACGCCATGCTGTTGATCCACGGCGCGGAGGACAGCAATTCCGGTACCTTCCCGCTGCAAAGCGAGCGCATGTTCCAGGCCATCAAGGGCTTGGGCGGCACGGCGCGGCTGGTGATGCTGCCCAATGAATCGCACGCCTACCGCGCGCGCGAATCGATCATGCAGATGCTGTACGAGACCAATGCCTGGCTGGAGAAATACGTGAAAAACGCAACGGCGTAGAATGGGCTCTTCGACAGGAGAGCCCACCATGAAACTTTTCCACCGCGCACCCGATCCCGTTGTCCCCGTGGACGATCCCGCACCGCCGAACGTGCCGCATCCGGCGCAGGACGATCCGGTGCCGGACCATCATCCGAGTTAGTCGAACGCCCAGTTGTAGAGGATGTCGAGCGCGTTGTTGGTGCCGGTCTGGAATTGCAGGGTGATGCGCGGATTGAGCTTGTATTTGAGCTTGACCAGGCTGGTGGCGGTGCCGGCACCCTGTTCGAAACTCAGGTAGGCGCGCGACGAGATGCGCTTGCCGACCGTGACCACGGTGTTCTGCAAGCCGGTGGCCGCACCGGCGGTCGAGCTGCCGGCCGCCTGTCCCACGCCCAATTCATCGACGCCCAGCGCGTTGGCCAGCTTGCCCTGGCCGGCGCCGCCGAACAGCGCGCCGGCGGCGGTGCCGAGCAAGGCCATGTCGTTGCCGGCCGTGTTCTCGATGCCGTGGCCCAGCACCAGCCAGGCCAGCTTGTCGCTGTCGGAGACGGCCGGCGTCGACACCAGCTTGGCCTGCGGCGCCAGCGCCGTGCCGCGTACTTCCACGCCTGCTTCCACATTGGTCTCGCTGAGCGCCTCGCCTTCGGGACGGCGGCGCACGGCCAGGATGTTCAGGCCCGGATTGTCGTAGGCGCCGGTGAAGTTGATGACGCCGCGTTCGATCGCCAGCTTCTGGCCATAGGCCGCGTAGGTGCCGCTGACCACGCGGATGCTGCCGTTGACGCGCGGCGGTCGGCGGTCGGCGACGCGGATGCGCAGCGTGCCGGCCAGTTCCGCCTCCAGCCCTTTGCCTTTGAGCGTGAAGTTATCGCCGAGGTCCGCCTCGACGTCGATATTCAGCGGCATGCCTTGCGCCGTCTTGACCGGCGCCTTGCCCTTGCCGACGATGACCACGTCGTCGCTCAGGGTCGGCGTGTCGGCGCCGGCCAGTTCGATGTTGGCGCGGTCGGCGCGGAATTTGCCGTCCAGCTGGAAGTGCTTGGCGTCGCGCGTCAGGCTGCTGGTGCCGCTGATGACCAGGATGCGGTCGGGGCGCGACAGCATCTCCAGCTTGTCGGCGCTGAGCTTGAGCTGCATGGTCGCCTCGTTGGCGGCGTAGCGTATCCAGCCATCGGCCTGGGCGCGGCCCTGGGCGCCGTCGAAGGCCAGTTTTTGCAGTTGCAGCTGGTCGCCGGTCAGGTGGGCTTGCAGCTGGCCGTTACGCAGCTTGATGCCCTGATCCAGCCAGTTGACGCTCAGCTTGTCGCCGCTGATGTCGCCGTTCAGTTGCGGCGCGCCGATGGTGCCGGTGCCGCCGACGGCCATCTTCAGCGTGCCGTCGATTTCCAGGCCCGGTTGACCAGCCAGCGGCGCCAGCCAGGCCAGGGAGCCCATGTTGGCGCTGCCGGTGAAGTGGAAGGCGCTGTCGTCGGCCAGGCGGCCGTCGATCAGTTGCGCGCTGCCGTCTAGTTTGGCCTGGCCGGCGCGGCTGCCGTCGATGTTGAGCTGAACGCGCAGCGTGCCGTCGGTGACGTCGGCGCGGGCGTCGAGCGTGCGCAGGCCGAGCGCCTGCGGCAGGTCGGCGCCGATGATGGTGAGGTCGCCCTGTTCGCGGTAGACGTGGACCATGCCGGCCAGCGTGCGGGTGGCCGCTTGCAGGTTCAGGCCCCATTCGGCGCCGATGGTCATGTTGCTGCGCACGTTGTCGCGCCAGGCTTCGGAGAGCTGGGCGAGGTAGTTGGCCGGCACGCCGGCGGCTTGGCCTTTGCTGCGCCAGGCGGCGCCGGATTTTTCCAGGTAGTCGATGCGCACGGAGCCCGATGGCAGCTGGATGGTGGCGGCGCCCAGCGCGATCTGCTCGGGCTTGAGCAGGCCGGCGACGCCGCTGTCGTCGGGCGCCATCAGTTTCAGCGGCGCCGGGGCGGTGAGGGTGAAGGCGAAGCGGCCTTTGTTTTGCAGGGTGTCGATGGCGCCGGTCCAGGTGTCGTTGGCCCAGCCGCCTTTAACCCGCAGGGCGGCGTCGAAGTCGGGATTGCTGGCGCTGAGCTGGATGATGTGTGCCGAGCGCGTGCCGCTGGTCTGCAGGCGCGCCTTGTCCAGCGAGATGGACGGCGATACGTAGCGCGTGATCTCGATGTCGCTGACCAGCGGCACGTCGGCCATCACGTCCGATGCTTTGCCGCGCGCCGGCGTTACGTTCGCCATGGCGATGGTGTTGCCGAGCGTGGCGCCGCCTTTGATGGCGCCGATTTCCTGCTGGCCCGGTGTGCGGATCTTGCTGCCGTCGAGCGTCATCGCGACGGCGGGGCGGGCGCTGGTGCCGGACAGCGTGCCGCTGGCGCGCAGCATGCCGCCGAACTGCGGTCCGAGTGCGCCCAACTGCGGCGCGTCGAGCTTCCATTCCAGTTTGTCGAGCGCGCTGCCGAAACTGCCCTTGGCCTGCAGGCTGTTGGTCGCCAGCCGCAGATCGACATCGGCGTTGCTGATGCTGCCCTTGGCCGCCGTCAGTTTGGCGTAACCGGACAGCGGCGCATTGGCGAAGGTCGACGGCTGCAAGGTCAGGTTCACGCCCGCGCGCCAGTCGGCGGCCAGGTGGGCGTCGCCGCTGAAGCTGGCGTTGATGGCGCCCGCCTGCGCGGCGCCGAAGCTGGCTGGATTCAGGCGCTGTATGGTGCCGTTCAGTTTCAATTCCGGCGTGCCCTTGATGACCGCCACATCGCCGGCGGCATGGATCAGGCTATCGCCAGGCCGCTTGGCCGAGGCCAGGGCCAGGCCGCGCGCGTCGGCTTCAAAGCTGCTGCGCGGCGCTTCCATGCTGCCGGTGACCACGCCGCTGGCGGCGATCGCGCCCAGCAAATCGCCGCTGACGGCGGACAGCTGTTTCGCATCGACCTTCCAGCGCAACTGCTCGCCCGCTGCGCCAAAGCTGCCGCTGATGTCGGCGGTGTTCTGCGCCATGGCCAGGTGGGCGTCGACGCCGCTGATGTGGCGGGCGTCGGCATTCAGCTTGCCATTGCCGGTCAGCGTTTGTCCCATCAACTTGCTGGCCTTGATCTGGAAGCCGGCCGCCACTTGCCATGCCGGCGCCAGCGCGCCGTTGGCCTTGATGTCCGCGTTCAGGTCCGCGATCGGGTAGCGCGGGCCGAGCGCGGAGGGATCGAAGTGGTCGAGGGTCAGTTTGGCGCTGAAGGGCTGCTTGTCTTTCAGGCTGGCCTGGCCGGTGGCGGTGATGCTGCCTTTCTTTGCCAGCAGGCGCGCCTGGTGCAGTTGCAGCATGGCGTCGGCCAGGGTGGCTTGCAGGTCCAGGCGCAAGCCTTTTTCGGCCAGGGTGGCGTTCAGCGCTTGCTGCTTCGGCGTGCTGGTGACGGCGATGTCGCCGGCGACTGTGGTTTTGTTGATGCTGGTGTGGATGTTCTTCAGGTCGAAGCGGTCGGTGTGCAGCTTGAAGTTGGCGGCGTCGATGGCGGCGTCCGGGCCGCTGCGCTGGACCTTGCCGCCGCCGGTGAATTTGCCGGCCGGGCCGAAGTCGAGCAGGACGTTGTCCAGCAGGGCGGCGGTGAGGGTGCCGTCCAGGCGCCCGCTGAAGGTTTGCAGCGGCAGGCCGTTCTGGTCGAGTGGCGCGGCCTTGCCCTGGTTGAACAGGGCGAACTGGCCGGCGAGTTTTTGCTCTTTGGTGATGGTGGCGGACAGTTTGAGGTTGAACTTCGCTTGCGGCCAGGCGGCGTCGAAGCTGGCGGGATCGAGATCGCGGCCGGTCAGGTCGATGGCGCGCAGGATGATGGCGTCGAACGGCGCCAGCGCCAGCGTGGCTTCGCCGCTGGCGCCATTGGCTGCGCCTTGCGACTTTAGTTTAAGCAGCGCCAGGTCGCCGCCTGCTTGCAGGGCCAGCCGCGCTGGATTCGGGCCCGCCGCGCCGTAGACCAGCGAGGCCTTGGCTTGCAGCGCAAATGGTTTGACGCCGGCGATGCTGCCTTCCGCCGTAACGTCGCCGAACGCGGTGTGCGCCGAGACTTGTCGCAGCTGCCATGCGCTGCGATCGCCGTCAAGCTGGAAGCGCAGGCGTTCGATCACCGTGCTGCTTACTTTGCCGCCGGCGTCGGCTCCGGTGAGCGTCAGCTTGTCCAGCCGTCCGTCGGCGATGCTGAGCCTAATCGGCGAGGCCAGCGACTCCGGCATCTTCGCCGGCTCCGACGGCCCGATACTCTGCACCAGCAGGCTGCGTGCATGCAGCTCGCTGATGGTCAGCCCTTCGGAAAAATACTGCAGCGGCGACCAGTTGATGTCGATCTGCTCCGCCGTCACCACGCTGTCCTTGCTGCGGTAGACCAGCTTATCGATGTGCATGCGGTGATACAGCGAGCCGCTCACGCCGCTGACGGCAATCTGTCCGCCGCTGGCGGCGGCCACCCGCTGCACCAACTGCTGCAAAGTGGACTCGCGGCCCAGCAGCCAGAATGCGCCGAACAGCAGCAACGCCACGGCGGCCAGGCCGATCGCCACGCGGCGCGGCCAACGGCGGCGTGCCGGCGGCGGCTTACCGGCTTCGGCTTCGGCTTCGGCTTCGGCTTCGGCTTGTGGAGTGTGGTCTTGGTCAGCCATCAGAAAGTGAATCCCAGCGAGAAGTGCAAACGATATTTACGGACCGCGTGTCCATACGCCGCATCGACGTTGATCGGCCCCACAGGACTCTTCCAGCGCGCGCCGATGCCGTAGCCCGATTTCGGGTGCAGGGCGCTGAAACTGTCGCCGGCATTGCCCGCGTCGTAGAAAACCGCCGCGCCATACTGCGGCTTGAACCAATACTGATATTCGGCGCTGGCCGTGGCCAGGTAGCGGCCACCGGTGATGGCGCCGTCGACCGGCACCCCCAGCTCCTGATACGCATAGCCGCGCACCGACTGGTCGCCGCCGGCGCGGAACAGGTACACGGCCGGCACGCCGTTTTTTTCGCGCGAGGCCAGCGCACCGGCCTCGCCACGGAAGATCGCGTTGGAACTCACGCCCAATGGCAGGTAGGCCACGCCGCGCAGATAGCCGCGCACGAAGGCCTCGTCGGTCAGGATCGGCAGCAGCGCGCCGCCCAGTTGCGCATTCAATGCGTAGCCCTTGGTCGGGAACAGCAGGTTATCCAGCTTGCGCCAGGTGACGCCGTAGGTCAGCGGTAAACTCGTGCTCCGGCTGGACGGGATGCCGCCCACGGACTTGGACTCGGTCAGCAGCTCCAGGCTGATATTGCGCTCCTGGAGCGGCGTGCCCCACGCGCGCTTGGCGGCGACGCTGGTGACGGCGGTGACTTCGCCGGAAATGTCGCTGCGCTCGAAGGACGCACCGATGCTGTCGTTGTAGCCTTCCGGCGTTACCGGGAAATAGAAGCTGCCGGTGGCGGTCTGCTTTTTGGTCTCCAGCGTCAGCGCGCTTTTCAGGCGCAGGCCGAACACCGACAGGTCGTCATAGGTCAGCGAGGCGCGGTTGCCGGTATTGGTCGAATAACCGACACCGGCGCTGACGTTCTTGCGCTTGTTCTCCACCACGCGCACCAGCAGCGGCAACGGCGCCATGGCGGTGGCCGCGTTCTGCTCCGGCGTCATGCCGGCGGCTTCCAGCTGCTCGTTGAGGATGGCGCTCATGTCGGCGCTTACGTCCACGCTGGCGAAGTAGCCGGTGTCCTGCAGGCGCGATTGATACGATTGCAGCGCCGCCTCGCTGTAGTCGTCGCCAGGATCGATTTCATTCAGATTGCGCACCACCGATGCCGGATAGCGTTGCAGGCCCTCGATGCGCAGCTCGCCGAAGCGCATCTCCGGGCCGCTGTCGATCACCACCCGCAGCAGGGCAATGTGCGATTCCGGGTCCACCGTGGCCTGGCTTTCCACCAGCTGCGCGCGCGGATAGCGGGTCTGCACCACCGAGCGCAGGATGCCGCGCTTGGCGCTTTCCCAGGCGTCCTGGCGGAACACCGCGCCTTTTTTCAGCGGCCATCCGGCCTTCAGCGCATTCACGTCGAACTGCTGGTCGGGCGGCTGCCCGGGATGGGCGGCAAAGCCCTGCAACTGCAGATCGACTTCGCCCACCCGCACCGGTTCACCCGGCGTGACCTTGATGTTGACCAGCGGCGTGCCGGTCTCGCGGTCCAGCTGCGCGCTCACCAGCGGCGAATAATAGCCGTCGGTCGCCACCAGCGTGCGGATCTGTTCGGGCGCCACCCGCACCAGCCGTTGCAGCTGTTCGCGGTCGATGCGGTCGTTGCCGCGAAAGCGCACCACGTCCAGGTTTTTCTCCAGCAGTTCGCGGACGTCGCCGGGCGCGTCGATGCGGACCTCGTACTTGAAGCCATCGGCCGCCTGCGCCGCCATCGCCAGTACGGCCGCGCCGAGGCAGGCCGACCCTTTTGTCACAACTTGTGCCAAAATTCGTGATCCTGCCCGTTTTTTTGCTGGTGATGCCGGTAACATGAGACTCCATAAGGTGTACGCTGAATGTACGCTAATGCGCATGTTACCGGATTGCTCAGAAAGATGGCGTACTAATAATATTGCTTCATCTGGAAAGAACTATGCTGCCTACCGATTCCGCCCTGGTCCTGTTTAGCGGAGGCCAGGACTCCACCACTTGCCTGGCCTGGGCGCTGAAACATTACGCGCGCGTCGAAACCATCGGCTTCGATTACGGCCAGCGCCACGCCGTCGAACTGAGCGTGCGCCCGGCGCTGCTGGAGAACCTGCGCGGCCAGTCGGCCGAGTGGAACGCCAAGCTGGGCGAAGACCACATGATCGACCTGTCGCTGATCTCGGCCATTTCGCACACCGCCATGACCCACGACATCGCCATCGAAACCCAGGCCAACGGCCTGCCCAACACCTTCGTCCCCGGCCGCAACCTGCTGTTCATGACGGTGGCCGCCACGGTCGCGTATCGCCGCGGCCTGACGGTGCTGGTGGGCGGCATGTGCGAGACCGATTTCTCCGGCTATCCGGACTGCCGCGACGACACCATGAAGGCGCTGCAGGTGGCGCTCAACCTCGGCATGGACACGCGCCTCAAACTGGAAACGCCGCTGATGTGGCGCGATAAAAAACAGACCTGGGAACTGGCCATGGAACTGGGCGGCCAGCGCCTGGTGGACCTGATCCGCGACGGCACCCACACCTGCTACCTGGGCGAGCGCGGCACGCTGCACGATTGGGGCTACGGCTGCGGCACCTGTCCGGCGTGCGCCTTGCGCGCCCGGGGCTACCAGCAGTTCGTCGGCGCCGAGGTGTAGATGCCCTCCGACATCCAGCTACGGCTGCGCCGCCTGCTGCAGGACTTGCTCTCACCGGGCGTCCTGCCGGCACTGGTGCTCAGCGGCTGCCTGGGTGTGACGGCGGTGTTGTGGCACAGCGCCGACGATGACGCCGAGCAGGATGCGCAGGCCGATTTCGACGGCCGCGTGCGCGAACTGGTCAACAATCTCGACCAGCGCATGCAAACCTATGTGCAGGTGCTGTACGGCGTGCAGGGGCTGTTCGCCAGCTCCCAGTGGGTGGACCGCGACGAATTCCAGACCTACCTCGCCGGCCAGGACCTGAACCGCCATTTCCCCGGGGTGCACGGGGTCGGCTACATGCAACTGGTGGGGGCGCACCAGGTCGAGGCGCATCAGGCCATCGTGCGGCGCGGCGGCCATCCCGACTACCGCGTGTTCCCGCCGGGCCAGCGCGACTGGTACTCGCCCATCATCTACCTCGAACCGTTCAACGACAACAACCGCCTGGCGTTCGGCTTCGATCCCGCTTCGGAGGGGCGCCGGCGCGCCGCGCTGGAACAGGCGCGCGACTCCGGCCTGCCGGCCATGAGCGCCAGCATCAAGCTGGTGCAGGAAATCGCCGGCACGCCGGAGCAGGCCGGTTTCCTGATCGTGCTGCCGGTGTACAACCATCCGCAGCCGATCGCCATGCTGGCGCAGCGCCGCGCCGCCATCAACGGCTGGGTGTACGCGCCGTTCCGCGTCGGCGACCTGATGGCGGGACTGGGTGGGCCGCGCGCGGCCGCGCTGGACGTGGAGATCTACGACGGCGACGCCGTGGCGCCGGAGGCGCTGATGTACGACAGCGCGCCGCAGGCGAATCTCGGCGACGGCCTGCGCTCCACGCGCCAGCAGATCAGCATCGCCAGCCACCGCTGGACGCTGCGCATATCCATGCTGCCGGCACCGTCCGTGCGCAGCGACAAGGCGCAGCAGATCGCCGGCTTCGGCGCGGCGCTCAGCGTGCTGCTGGCCGGGCTGACCTGGCTGCTGGCGCGCGGCCGCCGGCAGGCGCGGCAAGGGCAGCAGCGCAGCCACGTGCTGGCCGAAGAACTGAAGGAAGGCCAGCACGCGCTGATGGTGCTGGCCGACAGCGCGCAGCGCAGCCAGGCGATGTTGCGCAGCATCCTGGACTCCACCGTCGACGGCGTCCTGGTCGACGACCTGAAAGGCGCGGTGCTCAACTCCAACCGCCGTTTCCGCGAGCTGTGGAACGTGCCCGAGCAGCTGGACTGGCAGGGCGACGGCGCCGTGCTGATGCGCCATATGTGCGCGCAGCTGCGCCATCCCGAATGCGGCCTGCGGCTGGACGCGCCGGCGCAGCTGGTGCTGCCCGGCGTGCAGCGCGGCGCGGCGCTGGAGGAGGAGCACGAGGTGCTGCAACTGAAGGACGGCCGCGTGATCGAGAAGCACACCCGCGCGCTGCAGATGGGCAGCGCGCCGGCGCGGCTCTGGTCCTTCCGCGACATCACCGAGCGCACCAGCATCGAACAGCGCGAGCAGGCGCGCCGCCACGTGCTGGAGCTGCTGGCCACCGGCGCGCCGCTGCAAACCATCCTGGAGAGCGTGGTGCTGAGTGTGGAAGCGGCCAACGAGGACATGTTGTGCAGCATCCTGCTGCTCGATGACAGCGGCGAGCATCTGCTGGTGGGAGCGGCGCCCAGCCTGCCGGTCTTCTTCAACGCCGCCTTGCACGGCAAGCCGATCCGCAGCGGGCTGGGCGCCTGCGGCCAGGCCATCCTCACGCGCAGCCGCGTGATCGTGGAGGATATCCGCAGCGCGCCGTCGTGGGCCGAATACCGCGACCTGGCCCTGCAGGCCGGGCTGAGGTCGTGCTGGTCCGATCCCATCATCAGCACCAACGGCGCGGTGCTCGGCACTTTCGCCATCTACCACCGCGACGCGCGCCTGCCCAGCATGGCCAACATCGCCCTGATCGAACAGGGCGCGCGGGTGGCCGGCATCGCCATCGAGCAGGCGCAGGCGGCGGTGGCGCTGCGCGCCGGCGAAGCGCGCTTCCGCAGCCTGTACGACCACGCGCCGGTGGCGCTGTGGGAGCAGGACTGGTCGGCGGTGCGCAACGCGCTGGCGGAATTCGAAAGCTCCGGCATCGACGACCTGGAAGCCTATCTGCAGGCCAATCCCAGCCAGCTGCGGCGGCTGGCGTCGCTGGTGCGCATCCTCGACGTCAACGCCGCCGCGCTGGAGCAGGTGGCGGCGCCGCCCGGCCGCAAGGACTTGACCGAGCTGACGCTGGCACAGAACTTCGACGCCGCCGCCATGCCGAACTTCGCCCAGGCCGTGACGGCGCTGGCGCAGGGGCGCCACTTCTTCGCCTGCGAAGGCAGCTTCGAGCGGCTCGACGGCGTGGCCCGCCTGAACGAACTGACCCTGCTGGTGATGCCGGGCCATACCCACAGTCTCGACTTCGTGATCGTCTCGACGCTCGACATCACCGAACGGCGCCGCATGGACGACGAGCTGCGCGTGCTGGCCACCACGGACTTCCTGACCGGCTTGCCGAACCGGCGCGAATTCATGCGCCGCCTGTACGAAGAGCAGGGGCGGCTGCAGCGCGACATCGGCGCCGGCGCGGCGGTGTTGCTGCTCGACATAGACCACTTCAAGCGCATCAACGACGAGCACGGCCACGCGGCCGGCGACGCCGTGCTGCGCCAGCTGGCCGAGCTGATGCGCGAAGGCCAGCGCAAGATCGACATGCTGGGCCGCATAGGCGGCGAAGAGTTTGCGGTGTTGTTGCCGGGGACAGAACTGGATGCGGCGGCGGTGTTTGCCGAGCGCCTGCGGCTGAAGGTGGAGCAGACGCCGATGCTGCTCGATGACGGCCGGCCGCTGGCGATTACGGTCAGCATCGGCATCGCGGCGATGGGCGGCAAGACGCCCGCTGGCGACCCGGCCCTGATCCGCGCCGATCAGGCTTTGTATTGCGCCAAGCGTGGCGGGCGCAACCGGGTGGAACTGATGGATGTCGAGGCGGATCGGCCGGGGCTTCAAGTCCCGGCCGCTTCCGGTTGAAACGTTACACTGGTTGTTGCATCGTCGCATGCAGGCGTTGCTTGCGTGGACGGCTGACGAAGAACCAGTAGAGGCCGAACGGGATCAGCAGCGGCAGCAACAGCGGCGACACCGCCGTCATGGCGATCACGGCCGCCAGGCCGACGCCGAACACGGCCAGGATGCCGAGGCTGGCGAACAGGATGCACAGGAAGATCGCCACGCAGGTCAGGACCACGCCGGCCAGCAGCATGCCTGCGCCGCCGAACACCACCGCCAGCAACGCGCCCAGCGGGCCGTCGATTTCATCGCCATCGATGTTGACGGACATGCCGTCGCCAAACGTCGATTGGCAGATAGCCACCACCATCAGGAAGATCACGGCGGCGAAGATCAGTTTTTTGGCTTTGGTGTTCATGGCGTTACCTCGTGTAGTGTGTGTCAGCGGTATTGTCGTTACTTGTTAATGCCGTTTGGCATGGTTGAACTGTACCGGTGACGCCCCGCGCCAGCCATCGGATTGCGACAGACCGGCGGATTGGCAGGATGGAACGCATCAGGGCCGCGACGAACAGCCGTATTCGACCTTGATTTAAAGATATGTTGGTCTAAACTGAACCTCTCACTTCCTTCTGGAGGGCATTAACATGGCTTGGCTAGCAATCAGCGAAGGGCAATCGATCCCTTCGGTATGCAACACCACGCGGCGCCAGCGTAGCGCCCAGCGCCTGTCCGGCGGCGGCCCGAAAGGCCCCCCTTCGGCGCCTCCGACGATACCGCCGATTATCATCACGCCGTTCAGCTACCAGATGCCGGAGCCGGCCATCGATCCGCGCGTCACGCCGCTGAAACCGCCGATCACCGAGCGGCGCCCCTGCATGACCTGCTGAGGTCGCAACATCCGAACATAAAAAGGGGTGCATCGCGCTTAGCGGGGGAAGCTGGGCTTGACGTTGCTTGTCGCTTTAAAGGCACGCGGCACCAGTCAGACCCGCACACCGCTGCGGCCAGGGTCAGACCCTGCGGGTATGACTCTTTCGGTCGGGGTGCTTTTAATTGCATTGCTCGCAGGCCCGTAGCGTAGCCACTTTTCCCTGTAATCCGCCAAGAACCAAAAAAAGCCCGCATGTTGCGTAATGCCGTTAAGTTAAGCGATGTCGTCCCGGCGAAAGCCGGGATCCATGCTGAGTTAGCAGGGCATGCGCCTCATGGTTTCCCGCATTCGCGGGAATGACGAAGCCTATTTTCAGCTTAACTTAACGGCATTACCGCATGTTGCGGGCTTTCGCGCTGGCGTGATGCGGCCTAGCTGTGCCGGCGGCGGCGCGCGATGGCGCCCACCAGGCCCAGGCCGGCCAGCAGCATGGCGTAGGTTTCCGGTTCCGGTACGGCCGCGATGTAGGCGTGGTTGTCCGACTCGAACGCATCCTGGCTGGAGGCGAAGGTCACCTTGGAGATCGGCGCGTCGCCCACGAAGTTCATGTAGAAGCCCACGCCCTGGTCGCCGTTGCCGAGGTGGCCGGCCAGGGCCGCCATCTGCACGCCGTTCAAGGTCAGTTCGTCGGCGCCGGCGTACACGGTCACGGTGTTATAAATGTCCGGCGATCCCATGTAGAAGCCGAAGTAGCTGACCCCTGAGCCGCCAAAGGTGACGCTGGACGAGGGCACCTGGCCGTGCGTGGTGCCGACCGAGAAGAAATCGGTCAGGTCGCCCGGCGGCGCGGCGGCGTAGCCGGAGTTGCCCGGTGCGGCGATCAGCACGAACGCGCTGTCGTAGTTGGCGAAGCCGGTCGGCAAGGTCATGCCGTCGAAGGTATTGGTCACCAGCCCCGGCCCGGGATTGCTGGAGGTCGAACCGGCGGTGGCGGTGGCGGTCACGGCGGCATGGGCGCCGAAGACGGCGCCGGCCAGGCCGAGGCCCAGCAGGATTTTTGCGATGCTCATAACGCTCCTCTATTTTTATCGGGAAATGGGTAATTCCAAATTAATAATAGTAATGACCTATTTGCAATACCAATTGGAATTTAGAACGTTTCATCGGTAAGTGTGTCTTTTAACCTTGGTATGTGTCAAAAGTTATGGCGCAGCCCCAGGGCCACGCCCTTGAGCGTGGCGCCGGGCCGGGCGCCCAGGCTGTTGATGGCGAAGTCCACGACGCCGTTGCCTTGGTTCGACAGCTGGCTGTAGTAGGCGTACACGGCGCTGCGCGGGGACAGGGTGTAGTCGTAGCCCGCCGTGTAGTGGCGGGCGCCGGTGTCCCTACCCTGGCGGGCGAAGCCGATGGTGGCGCCGTCCGGCGCGCTGCCGCTGCCGTCGCCGGCGCGGCCGGCGCTGGCCTTGAAGGCATGGCGGCCGATCTGGTGGGTGACGGCGACGAAGGCGTCGTTGCGCGTCAGCGTGCCGGCCGCCGTTGCATAGCGCAAACGCTCGGCCACCAAGGCCACGCGGGTGTCGCCGAAGCGGTAGGCCGCGCCCAGCCGGGCGGCGCTGTCGTCCAGGCCCGGTCCTTGATAGGCGCGGTGGCGTTCGTAGGCGGCGCTGGCGTACCACGGGCCGCGTTCGTAGACCAGCGCGCCCGAGCTCAAGGAAGGCTTGGCGCCGCCGGCCGGTCGCTCTTCGCTCAGGCCGTGGGCCAGGCGCAGCTGCAGGCCGTTCCAGGCCGGGCTCCAGTAGTGCACGCTGTTCTGCTGGCGGCGGTCGAAGGAGGCGGTGTCGCTGGTGTTGTTGACGCTGGCCGCCGCGCCGTTGCCCATGATGCTCATGTAGCCGGCGGTGGTCGGATAATAAGGATCGAGGCCGGCGGTGGCGCCGTTGTAGGGGGTGACCCAGTTGCCGGCGAACAGCGTGCCGGCCGCGCCCTGGATGCCGATGCGGGTGTCGCGCGCGGCCGGGCTGCCGGCGCCGGTGTCGGGCGACAGCGTGCCTTCGATCTGGAACAGGATGCGGATGCCGCCGCCCACATCTTCGCTGCCGCGAAAGCCCAGCACCGAGCGGTTGTTGCTCAGGCGCGTGACGCGCGCGCCGTCGTTTTGCAGGCTTTCCAGCGCGAGGTTGAGGCGGCCGTAAATCTGCACCGCGCTTTGGGCGTGGGCGGCGCCGCAGGCGGCGGCGAGCAGTATGGGGAAAATCTTGCGCATGGTGCCGGGTTCCTATTGTTGTTACGCTGCGAGGGGCTTATTATTCCACCCCCACTTTCCTTTCGAAACGACCATAAGTATGAGTAACGATTACCCCGACGCGGATGAGAACGCCCTGGTACAGGAACACCGCCTGTGGCAAGGCAACGGCTGGACCGCCCGCGTGATCAAAAACGACGACGACGACGGCTGGGCCGTGGCCATGATCAAGGACGGTGAACCGGAGCCGGCGCTGGTGGGGCCGTGGACCATGGGCCGCGACAAGAAGAATCCCAAGCCGCTGGACGTCAACGCCTTCAACACCCTGGTCAAGACCGCCAACGAAGTGATCCGCCGCCACGAGCAGCAGTTGCACGCCCAGCTGCACAAGAATGTGACGGTCGGCACCGACGACGGCCCGGTCAAGGTGTGCCTCGACATCACGCCCGACGAGGACGATCCCTACGCCACCCTGAGCGCCTTCGACCAATACGGCGAAGAGCTGGCCCGCGTGCGCGTGGCGCCCACCTTCAAACTGAGCGCCACCTCGGCCTCGGCGTGGATCGAAAACGCTTATAAAAAACCTTAAGGCGCTGGCCCGGAGGGCGCACTACCTGCTAGTATTTCCTATGCGCATGTACCTCATGGTCGTAATCGCGGTCACAACCTAGGAAATCTGATGGAAAGTCGCCTCACCCGGCTGGAAGCCGTTCAAACCGTGCTGCTTGAAATCGGGCGCAAATCCAGCAGCTGCACCGATATCAGCGAATTCCTGCAGGCCGTGCATTCGGCACTGGGCCGCATCATGTATGCCGCCAACTTCTTCGTCGCCCTCAGCGACCACGAGCGCCCGGCCAATATGGTGCGTTTCGTGTACTACGTCGACGAGGTCGACGAGGCGCCGGACCGTGAGGAATTGTTCGAGCTGGTGGCCGGCGAATCGCCGACGGCGGCCGTGATCCTGAGCCGCGCAACCATTGTCATGACGGCCGCCGAGCACCACTCCAAGCGCGAAGCCAATGCCGGCTTCGGCATCGGCACGGTGGCCGAACACTGGATGGGTTGCCCGCTGCTGGACCAGAGCCACCAGGCGCTGGGCGCCGTGGTGATCCAGAGTTACGACAAGGAACACACCTTCAGCGACGAAGACCAGGCGCTGTTCGCGCTGATCGCCAACCACGTGTCGAGCGCGCTGCAAGGTTTGCAGAGCATGGATCGGCTGGAACGCGCGGTGCTGGAACGCACGGCCCAGCTGCAGCACGAGGTGGCCGAGCGCCGCCGCGCCGAAAACATCCAGCGCGGCCTGTACGAGTTGGCCAACCTGTCGGCCACGGCCACCGGCGGCAGCCGTCTCAATTTGCGCCTGCACCAGATCATCAGCGAGCTGGTGCCGGCCAAGAATTTCCTGATGGCGTTGTACCACCCCGACACCAAGGAAATCAGCATCCCGTATTTTGTCGACGAGAAGGACGAGCACGCGCCGGTCAAGCGCTTCGACTATGGCGTCGGCATGTCGTCCTATGTGCTGCAGCGCAAGCAGGCCATGCTGCTCGACCGCGACGGCTTCCGCGCGCTGGTCGACAGCGGTGAGATGGAGCACCCGCTGGGTCACGTCGGCATCGCCAGCTGGATGGGCGCGCCCATGCTGCTGGGCGACCAGGCCTACGGCGTGATCATCGTGCAAAGCTACGACGACACGGTGCAATACACCCAGGCCGACCTCGACATCCTGGCCTTCATGGCCAGCCACGTGGCGGTGGCCATCGCACGCATGCAGGCCGACCGCCAGATCCGCATGTCCAAGGAACAGCTGGAAGAGCAGAACGCCGCGCTGGAAAGCGCGCTGACCTCGCTCAAGGACGCGCAGGGCGAACTGGTGCGACAGGAAAAGCTGGCCTCGCTGGGCCGGCTGGTGGCCGGCGTGGCGCACGAGATCAACACGCCGCTGGGTATTTGCGTGACGGCCACCAGTCACCTGGTGGAAGAACTCAAGCTGACGCGCGAAGACATGGCCAGCGGCGTGCTGGACGAGGACGGCCTGAAGCAGTTCTTCGACATCATCGACCAATCGCTGAAGATCATGACCACCAACACCCAGCGCGCGGCGGCCCTGGTGCGCAGCTTCAAGCAGGTGGCGGTGGACCAGTCCTCGGACGATATCCGCAGCTTCAACCTGCGCAAGTACCTGGATGAGGTGCTGCTGTCGCTGCAGCCCAAGCTCAAGGGCAAGCCGATCCAGATCGAGATCAACTGCGAAGAGCACATCAACATGGCCAGCTTCCCCGGCGCGATTTCGCAGATCGTCACCAATATGGTGGTCAACTCGCTGGTACACGGCTTCGAGGAGGGGCAGTCGGGCAAGATCACCATCAGCGGCAAGGTGGACGGTGATTTCGTCGACTTCGACTACAGCGACGACGGCGCCGGCATGGACAGCAGCACGCTGGGCCAGCTGTTCGACCCCTTCTTCACCACCAAGCGCGGTTCGGGCGGCAGCGGGCTGGGCGCCCACATCCTGTTCAACCTGGTGACGGGCGCGCTGGGCGGCACGGTCAAAGTAGTCAGCGCGCCCGGCATGGGCCTGCACTACAAGTTGCGCTTCCCCAAGATCAAACGCAAGTAAGTTTAACGAAAGCGCTGGTCACGTCGCCTGTATAGATAGACCAGCCTCTAGTGAGACTTTCCTATGTTTGCCATACCATCCTCCTCCAGCGCCGGCTTTCATAGCGACGCTTATCAAGACCTGCTGCAAAAACAGCTCGATATTGCCAAGAAGAACGCTGCGACGGTCGATGGCTTGTCCATGCGCGCCGACCAGGACCAGAAGGCCCAGGCGCGCGACCGCGTGATCGAGATCAAGAAGCAGATTGAAGCGCTGCGGCGCATGTTGCTGCTGTTTGGCGGCAAGGACGCCAAGGCGGTATTGCAGCAATTGAAAACCCTGGCCGCCCAGCTGAAACAGGCGGCCGGCGTATTGAAGACCGCGTCCGACAGCGGCCTGCCGGACGTCAGCGCCGTGCCGTCGGACGCCGGCGTTCCTGCGGCCGAGGCGGAAACCGCCGATGCCTATTCGGAGGGCCGCAGTGCCTACGCCGAGCAGCAGGCCTCGGTCGAGGCCGAAGCCTCCGGCGCCTACCTGCCGCCCGCCGCGCCCTTCGATGCGCAGCGCGCGGAGGACGAGAAGCTGCTGGAATATGTGACCCAGGCGCTCAAGTCGCTGCGCTCAAGCACTGAGCGGCTGGTGAAACAGCAGCAGAATGAACGCTGAATCGTCAACGCCAGATTACTTCCTGGCTTTGCTGATTTCCACTTCCCAATCCACGCCCGAATCGATCTTGTACTTGGCGGCATAGTTGCCCTGGCTGGTGGCCAGCGCCACGTCGAGCAGGCTGTTCAGGTAGACCAGCGGCTTGCCTTTCGCCACGCCGCCAAAAGTGTGCTCGAACGGCGCCACCACCTTGTTGACCTCTTTGCCCTTGTGCAGGATGCGCACTTGCACCTTGTCGTGCAGGCCGATCTTCAATTCTTCAAACAGCGACTTCGGCACATTGGTCCAGACGTTGCCGTACTTGACGTCCAGCACCGGGATGATGCCGCGTATGGTGTCGCCGCTGCGTACCGCCTTTTGATACGGAATCTTGACCACGGAATCGACCGGCAGCACCGGGCCGACCTGCTCGTAGCCGATGGCGCCCGAGGCCAGGCGCGCGCCGACGTAGGCGTACACATCGCGGCCATGGAAGGTGTAGGACTCGCCGGAGCCGGCCAGGCGGTTGACCGATTCGTCGATCTCGCGCAGCTCGGCCACGCCGTCGCGCTCGGCGATCAGGGTGAACTGGCCGTTGTCCGGACCGACGAAGTAACGGCCGCCCTTGGTCTTCAGCACCACCGATTTGCGCGCGGTGCCCACGCCCGGATCGATCACCGAGACAAACACCGTGCCTTCCGGCCAGTAGTTCGCGGTCTGGAACAAGCGGTAGCCGCCGACCCAGATGTCGTAGTCGGGAATGTTGTGGGTCAGGTCGGCCACGGTCAATTTGGCGTCGACGCCGTAGGCCACGCCGCGCATCGCGGAGACGGCGCCGTCGGAGGTGCCGAAATCGGTCTGCAAGACCAGCGCATGCTGGGCCAAGGCCGGGGCGGCCAGCGCGGCGCCGAGGGCGAGCGCGGTAATCAGTTTTTTCATGGTGTCCTTTAGAAGGTGTAGCGCAGGCGGCCGTAGAAGTATGCGCCGTTGACGCCGATCGGGTTGATAAAGTTGTAGGGCAGGGCGCCGCCATAGGTGGCGTTGTTGGTCTCGCGCACGCGCTGCGGATAGCGGTCGAGCAGGTTGTCCGCGCCCACGGCCAGCGTCAGCTGCCTGGTCAGCTTGTACTGCGCTTCCAGGTCCAGCGTCCAGACGGCGCCGAAGCGCTGCGCGTGCACGCCGTCGATGATTTCGGCGTCTTCATCATAGGAGAAGTCTTTCAGCGGACCGAAGCGGGTGGCGCGCGCCAGCAGGCTCCATTGCGCGGCTTGCCAGTCGGCGCTCAGCACCAGCTTGTTCTCGGGCGAGGCATTGCGGATGCGGAACAGGCTGGTGTCGGTCAGCACGGTCAGCTCGGGGTCTATCCTGGCCAGCGCCGCCGAGCTTTGGTGCACCTGATCGATGCGGGTCTTGTTCAGGTTAAGCGCCGCGCTCAGATTCAGCTTGCCGCCGGCGACCGCCAGGTCGTGGTTCAGCACGGCGTCCAGGCCGGTGGTGGTGGTGTCCAGCAGGTTGGCCAGGTAGGCCACGGACTGGATGTCGCTGCGGCCGATGCCGGCCAGGTAGGCGGTGGCGGCGTCGCTTTGCAAGTCGCTGGTGCGGGTGATGCGGTCCTTGATCTTGATGCGGTAGCCGTCCAGCGTGAAGCTGGTGTTGCGCGCCGGTTTCCACGCCAGGCCCAGCGACAGGTTGGTCGACTTTTCAGGTTTCAAGGCCTGGGCGCCGAAGGCGCGCGCCAGCGGATCGCTGGCCGGCAGCAGCGAGGCGGCCTGCAAGGCGCTGCCGTCGCTGTTGAAGTTGAGTGTGGAGAAGCGGAAGCCGGTCTGCACCAGCGCCGGCGCACGGAAGCTGTTCGACAGCGAGCCGCGCAGCAGGAATTGTTCGGTGAACTTGTAGCGCGCCGACAGCTTGCCGGTGCTGGCGCTGCCGAAGTCGCTGTAGTCCGAGTAGCGCGCGGCCGCGCCCACCAGCAGCTGTTTGGTGATGTCGCTTTCGATGTCGGCGTAGACCGAGCTGATATTGCGGCTGCCGTCGAACGCATCTTGCGGGCGCAGGCCGGGGCCGGCTTGCGCGCCCGGCGGCGCATCGGTCACTGCGCCAGCGGCGTAGGAGGCGGCGTCGCCCGGCGAGCTGGTGTAGGTCTCGCGGATGACTTCCACGCCCAGCGCCAGGTTGACCGGCACGCCGAAGTCCAGCGCGCGCGTGACGTCGGCGTTGACCGCGTTCTGGCGATAGTCGAAGGTGGCGAGGTGGAAGCTGGTCGGGCTTTGCGCGCCCAGCGAGGCGTTGGCCGAGTTGCTCAAGTCGTAATGGAAGATGTTGCTGCCGTGGCGTGCGCTGAGATCCCAGTGCCATGCGCCGCTGCTCACGCGCAAGCCGGCCACCACGCTGAGGTCGCTGGCGTCGCCGTGCGTCACCGGGCGGTAGCCGTTCGGGTACAGCGCCGCGACGTTGGACGGATCGCCCGGATAGCGGAAATAGGCGCTGCCGTCCGACTGGCGCTGGTTGGCGGTGGCGAAGGAGTAGGCGTCCACGCCCTCGCTCAGCGGCAGCAGGGCGTTGTAGAACAGGTAGTTGTTGTGCGACTGCGCATCGCCGGATTTGAAGACCACCTTGCCGTCCAGCGCCAGGTCGGCTGGGGTGGCATTCCACGAGGTCCAGCCGGCGTCGCTGAAGCCGGCGCGCTGGGTCGGATGGCGGCTGCGGCTCTCGGCGCCGAAGCGGAAGAAGCCGGCGTCGCCCAGCGGAATGCCGTAGTCGGCGTTGACGATTTTGGTCTGGCCGTCGGTTTTCTTTTCCCTGGTCGGCTCGAAGTCGGTGTGGTTGGCGCCGTAGCTGACCGAGGCCGAGCCGCCCGTGCGCTGCTGCTTGAGCACGATGTTGATGACGCCGGCCACGGCGTCGCTGCCGTATTGCGCGCCGGCGCCGTCGCGCAGGATTTCAATGTGGTCGATGGCGCCCGGCGCAAGCGCGTTGACGTCGACCGGCACGGTGCCGGCAAAGCTGCTCTCGGTGTCCAGCACGGCGCTGGCGTGGCGGCGTTTGCCGTTGATCAGCACCAGTACCTGGTCCGGCGCCAGGCCGCGCAGCTGCACCCCGCGCACGGAGTCGGCAGCGCCGCTCGATTCGATGCGCGGGAAGTTGATGGACGGCGCCAGCGCCTGCAGGGCGGCGCCCACTTCGCCGCTGGACAGGGCGTTTTCCACCTCGCGCGCGCCAAAACGGTCGATCGGCACGGCGCTGTCGAACACGGTGCGGTTGCGGGCGCGCGAGCCGACGATGGTGACTTCGTCGATGGCGGCGGTTTCCTGAGCGTGTACGGTGGGCAGCGCGGCCGGCAAGGCGGCCAGCAGCATCAGTGGTGGGAGTACATGTTTGTGCATCGTAAGATCCTGGTCTGAAGACAGACTATGATCTTACGAGCTAGGAAATGTAGTTCCTACGAACAATTGCTAATATGCTTATGCGCTTAATCCGGCAGACGCTCGTTGATGGCCATGGCCTGATCGATGTTCTTGATCAGCAGGTCCACATACACCGGGTCCAGATGGTGGCCGGCGACTTCGCGCAGGTGTTCGATGACCTTGGCGATCGGCCACGCTTCCTTGTAGCAGCGCTTGTGCATCAAGGCGTCGAACACGTCGGCGACGGCGACGATGCGCGCGTACAGGTGGATCTGTTCGCCCTTCAAGCCTTGCGGATAGCCGCTGCCGTCGAATTTCTCGTGGTGCTGGTGGGCGATCACGGCGGCCGCCTTCAGGATCGGGCGCTGCGAACCATCGAGGATGGACAGGCCGACCGTCGGGTGCTGCTTCATGATTTCCCATTCGGCCGCATCGAGCTTGCCCGGCTTCAGCAGCACGGCGTCCGGCGTGGCGATCTTGCCGATGTCGTGCATCGGCGCGGCGTGGCGCAGCACGGCCACTTCGTCTTCCGGCATGCCGGAGGCCTTCGCCAGCAGGTGGCACACTTCCGACATGCGGCGCACATGGTTGCCGGCCTCGTTCGAGCGCGACTCCACCACGTCGCCGAGGCGCAGGATCAGTTCGGCCTGGGTGTCGGTGATTTCCTGATTCAGCAGGATGTTGTCGAAGGCGATCGCCACGCCCGAGCAGAACACTTCCAGCAGCTTGGTGTCGATTTCCGAAATTTCCGCCACGCCCTTGAGCACCAGCAGCGAAGCCTTGCCGCTGTTGTTGGGGAAGTAGCCGATATAGGTGTCGCCTTCCACGCGCGAGATCTTGTTGCTCTTGGCGGCGTCGAGCTGGGCGATCACGTCCGCAGTCAGCAGGCTGCCTTCCTCGTCGCCGATCTGGGCCAGGATTTCATATTCGTGTTCGCCGCTGATGGCGGTGGCGCCGCGCAGGCGCAGCAGCATGCTGTGTTCCAGGCGCAGCAGCGCCACGACTTGCTGCAGCAAGCCGTTGGCGAAGTCTTTCAGGTTGCGTTGCTGGAAGATGTGGGCCGAGGCGGCGATCACGCGCTCCAGGCCTTCGCGGTAGTTGACCTGCGCGCGGTGGGCCTCCTCCACCTTCATGATGTCGCGGTAGGCGCGCAGCGCGGCGAAGGTGGTGGTGAACAGCTTGGTGCGGTCGAGCTCGGTCTTTTCCTTGTAGTCGTTGATGTCGTAGTTGACGATCACGCGTTCTTCCGGCGCCTGGCCCGGCTGGCCGGTGCGCAGCACGATGCGGGTGAACTGGTTGTCGAGGTCTTCGCGCATCCAGCGCGCCACTTCCAGGCCGCTGTCTTCCTTCTCCATCACCACGTCGAGGAACACCAGCGCGATATCGGTCTCGCGCGCCAGCACTTCCTTGGCTTCGGCGCCGCTGTAGGCGTGCAAGAAGGTCAGCGCGCGGCCGTCGAGACGGAAGCGGCTCAGAGTCAGTTTGGTGATGTCATGAATGTCTGGTTCGTCGTCGACCAACAGAACTTTCCACGGTGCTAACTTGGGCGCAGCAGAGGACAAAAAAGACATATGAACGAGTTCCGCAAAATGACACGACAGGGTGAATTTTCCGATTGTAGACCGACCCACAGCCATTAACAACAGGCAATAAAAATTCCTGCTGCTATGCACAACACTTGGTGTGAAATTATTGTACGCCAAGCAAACTTTTGACGGCGCGATGCTGGCCGGTTGGTCCCATCTGCGCGCCGATAACAATACTTCGTTTTTAGCAATATTGCTATCATTAAACAAAGTTTTTTGAACGCCAGTGTTGTTTTGCTTATGGCAGGGGTAGGCTCAGCAGCCGGTCGTCGCCGGACTTGGGCGTGCCGCGGCCGTCGGTGTTGTTGGTGAGCAGGTAGAGGCGTCCGCCGGGCGCCGCCACCACGTCGCGCAGGCGGCCATATTCGCGGACATAGAATTCGGTGGCGGTGCCGGTGGCGGCCAGCGGCACCTTGCGCAGCCGCTCACCGCGCAGGTTGGCGATGTAGAGGTTGGCGCCGCTGATGGCGATGCCGCTCGGGCTGGCGTCGGCGGTGGCCCATTGCTGCAGCGGATCGGTGTACTTGCTGTTGCCGGCCTTGCCCTCGACATCGGGCCAGCCGTAGTTGGCGCCCGGCTTGATCTGGTTCAGTTCGTCCCAGGTGTTCTGGCCGAACTCGGAGGCGTACATGCTGCCGTCCGCAGCCCAGGCCAGGCCCTGGACGTTGCGGTGGCCGTAGCTGTAGACGTAGGAGCCGGGGAAAGGGTTGTCCGAAGGCACGCGGCCGTCCGCCGTCATGCGCAGAATCTTGCCGCCGAGCGAGTCCAGATTCTGCGAGCGGCTGGCGCTGCCGGCATCGCCGGTGGCGGCGTACAGCATGCCGTCGGGGCCGAAGGCGATGCGCCCGCCGTTGTGGTTGCTGCCGGAGGGGATGCCGCCGAGCAGCGCCTGCGCGGCGCCCAGTCGCGTGGCGGAACCCGAGCCGCTGAGCGGGTAGCGCGCGATGCGGTTCTCGGCGCCGGCGCTGAAGTAGGCGTACAGGAAAGTGTCGCGCACGGCGATGCCGAGCAGGCCGCCTTCGCCGGTGCCGTTGACGCCGGCAATGGTGGCGATGGTGGTCAGTGCGCCGTTGCTGTCCACGGCCTGGATGCGCGCCGTGCCGCGTTCGCTGACCAGCGGCGTACTGCCGTAAAACGCGACCGACCACGGGATTTGCAGGCCGGAAGCCAGCACGGTGGGGCCGGCGGGCGTGGGCGGGTCGGTCCTGGGCGGCGTCACAACGACGGCGGAGCCGCCGCCTGAGCTGCCGCCGCAGCCGCCGATACTCAACGACATCATGCACGCCAAAACGGCCGCTGCCGATGCTGTGCTTTTCAGCATGATCGCTCTCCTTGAATAGGCATGGGCGCATTATCGGCCTGATCGGGCGGCACGCGCCGCACGGTAGGGGTGTACCCCGAGCAAAAGGGTCGGACCCCGTACGGGGTCCGACCCTGGCCGCAGCGGTGTGCGGGTTTCGCCGGTGCCGCGCGCTTTTACACCTGGTCAGCCGTTCATAAAAAAACCCGCGCAGCGCCGGAGCGCTCGCGGGTTGTGAATTCCCTAAGGAGGAAAACGGTTAGAAGCTCAGCGCCGGGAAGCCGGTGATGTAGCCGACCGCCGCGCCGTAGCGGTCGCGGTAGTTGGCGCGGATCAGCGGGTCCAGCGTGGTCTGCACCTTCGAATGCAGCGCCGCTTCCCAGTCGCCCGGGTGCTGGAAGTTGCTCATAATGTAGGCGAAGCCGTTGATGTCGTCCACCGCGTGCAGGCCGGTCGATTCGGCGCCCGACGGCGTCGACAGGATGCGCGTCAGCGCCTTGGTGTCGACGTTGTAGGCCCACAGGAAGTTGTTGACGTGGGTGCCGCTGTCCTCACCCACGAACAGGGTGCGCAGCTTTTCCGAGAACTTGATGTTGTCCGGGTTGGCGACTTTGTCCGGATTGGCCAGGTTGCCCAGCGCGTCGGCCGTCTTCAGGTCTTCGCTGACCAACGCCGGCACGGCGGCCATGTCGACCGGCACCCATTCGCTGTTGATGGCGGCGCCGCCCAGGTCGATCTGGCCGGCCTTCATGTTCAGCGCGTACACGGCGCCGGCGCTCGGGCCCTTGATCGCGATGCCGCCCGAACCGTTGGTCATGGCCGAACCGATGGCGGCGATGGCCGAGTAGGCGATCTTGTCCTTGGCGTTGACGGTGGTGCCTTCCATCTTGGTGAAGCCCATGCTGCCGCCCTTGAACGCGGCATAGCGGTGGGTTTCCAGGAAGGCGGCGGCCTGCTCCATGCCCGGCATGATCTTGATCCAGTTGAACTTGCCGTTGAACGGGATCTTGGTGTACGAGGCGTCGGCCGGATCGGCGGTTTTCACGTCCATGATGTCGGCCGCTTTCAGCTTGTCGGCCAGGGCCTTGATCTCGGCCGAGGTGGCGCTGCCCAGCTTGATCCACGACAGCGTGGCCGAGCCGCCGTTGTCGGTGCTGGTCTGGTTCCACTTGGCCACGTACAGGGTGCCGCTCGACAGGTCCTTGGCCTTGTCGGCCACGAACATGAACAGGCCGCCGTTGGTGGCGTCGTCGCCCATCAGCGCGGTGCGTTCGTCCGGCATCACCTGCACCAGCTCGTGCGAGATGCGGCCCATGCAGTAGTGCTTCTTGCAGCTGCCGGTGCCGTCCGGGTTGACCGTGATCTCCGGCATGTGGCCGTAGTGGTAGGGATTGGCCTTGGCGGCGTCGCCGTACAGGTTGGTGCTGAAGTTGGCGAACTGGGTGTTGCTGGCGATGACGGTCGCATCCGGCTCGTACTCTTCGCTCGACAGGTGGGTGTTCCACGGCGAGCGGCTGGCGCCGCAGGTGATCCACAGGCCGTTGGCCGGGCTGGTATCGACGTTGTGGTACTTCACCAGCGTCAGCGCGCCGGTGGTCTTGTCCTGGTCCAGGGTCAGGATGGCGATCGGCGACGGCAACATGCCGTACACCGAGTCACCCTTGACGTTGCGGCTGGTGTATTCGAACTGCACCACGGCGAACACGGCGTTGCCCTTGATGTTGGGCACGGTGGTCGAGGCCAGCTTCAGCAGCGAGGTGCCGTCCGGCGCGTCGGAGAAGAACTGGCGCGAGTTGGCATCGGTCTTGTCGAGGATGGGCTTGTTGTTGATGTCCCAATAGCCGCCGGCCAGGGTGGTGCCGCCGCTACCGTTCGGCACTTGGGCGCCGGTGATGAAGAAGGTCTGGTAAGCCAGGTTGTACGGCACGCTCTTGCCGTCCGAGTACAGCGCCTGCATGGCCGAGGCCACGGTGGTGGTGGCCATTTTCGGCGCGTCGGCCAGCGATGGCGCGGCCATGCCGGAGAAGCTCACCGACATCAGCTGAGCCGGTGGGGTGGAGGCATCGCCGCCGCCGCAGGCGGCCAGCAAGGCGGCGGTGGCGCTGCCGCCGGCCAGCGGCAGCAGCGGTGCGCCGGACAGGAATTTGAGGAGGCTGCGACGGGATGAATCTAATTGCTCGGTCATGGAGGGTTACCTTGTGTAGTGGGTGGCCGGGCGCAATATTATCGATAAGGTATGACAGGACTGTGACAAGCTTCCTGCAAGCCGATTGGTAACAAACTTATTCAGCGCGGGCGCAGCCCGGCGAATAGGTCTATATTGGCTATGTTGGATATATGAATCTCACTGAAGGAGACGCATCATGCGCCTGTTCAAACAAACCGTGCTGGCCGCCGTCGCGGCGTTGCTGGCTTCCAGCGCCGTGATGGCGCAAGTTTCGGTGTCGTACGTCAAGCCGGAAGATTTCAGCGATGTGCCGCGCGGCGTGATCGACCGCGACCGCACGCTCAAGGATTTCACCGACTATTTCAAGTCGCTGGACAAGAAACTGCCGTCCGGGCAGCAGCTCAAGATTGAAGTGCTCGATATCGATCTGGCCGGGCGCCTGTATCCGCGCCGCGCCGCCGACGACATCCGCGTCATGAACGGCGGCGCCGACTGGCCGCGCATGCAACTGAAGTACACGCTGGAGCAGGATGGCCAGGTGCTGCGCAGCGGCGAGGAGCAGCTGTCCAATATGAACTACCAGCAGGGCCGCCTGGGCGGCTATTTCGACAGCGATCCGCTGCGCTACGAGAAGCAGATGCTGGACGATTGGTTCAATAAATCGATCGTGCCGAAGGTGGCCAAGCGCTAATCTTTAATCGAGCCGGTTCACCTTGGGGAACTTGGCCAGGAACTCCGGCGGCATCGGCGTGACCTGGCTGCTTTTGTAGTTGAAGAAAACGAAGCCGTACTTGGCCATGGCCACCAGCCTGGCGTCGCGCGGGCGGGTGATGCGGAAGATGATGTCGCCGCCGTACTGGTTGAAGTCCATCACGCCGACCTCGAACACCAGCTGGTCGCGCGCATGGGCTTCGGCGCGGTAGGTGGTGGCGAGGTCGGTGACAATGATGCCGGTGCCGTCCTGGCCCGTCTCCGGCACGCCGTGTTCGTACAGGAAGCGCGCCCGCGCTTCCGAAATCATCGATATCATCGAGTCGTTGCCGAGGTGGTTGGCGCCGTTGATGTCGGTGACGCGCACCGTCAGCTGCGTGGAAAAAATAAACAACTCGTCCGGGAAGTCCAGTTTCAGGCGGGCCATGATGCGATCCTCGTTAATGATCCCGCCATTCTATCGCAGTCCGCAATAGCCCTTTAGTGGTAAGACCGCGCTGCCGATAGTGTGTACGATCAGCGCATCTTTTACGAAAGGATGCGCCATGATCTACGGACTTACCACCCTCGGAGTGATCCACACCCTGATCAGCCTGGTCGCGGTGGCGGCGGCGCTGACCGCCTTCGCGCGCGACAAGGGCATCGTCGGCCCCAGCACGCTCGGCAGGGTTTATATCTGGACCACGGTCCTGACCTGCCTGACCGGCTTCGGCATTTTCCAGCATGGCGGTTTCGGCAAGCCGCACGTGCTGGGCATCGTGACCTTGCTGGTGCTGGGCGTGGCCTGGCTGGCCGACCAGCGCAAGCTCGGCGCGGCCTCGGCCAAGGTCGCCGTCATCAGCTATTCGCTGACGTTTTTCTTCCACATGATTCCGGCCGTGACCGAAACCAGCACCCGCCTGCCGCTGGGGGCGCCGCTGTTGCCGGGGCACGAGGCGCCTGAACTGAAGGCCATTACCGGCGTGATGTTCCTGCTGTTCCTGGCCGGCGTGACATTGCAGCTACGGCGTCTGAAAGCACAGGGAAAATAGATGCAATAAGCACATTTTTATGTCACCATGGGAGCTAGCCTTTGCAGGGAGCGCGCATGGAAAGCAGCACCTTACAGGAGCCAGAGGCCGAGCAACGACGCCTGGCTGAACTGTCCCGCTATGCCATTACGCTCGATGAATCCGACCCCAAGCTGGACTTGATCACCTCGTTGGCGATCAAGTCGGTGGGGGCGGACATCGGCGGCATCAGCATCGTGTACCAATCGCAGATCTGGCTGCCGTCGCGGGTGGGCATGGAAGCGCGCCACGTGCCGCGCTCGGGGTCGTTTTGCACCTGGGTCGTGGGCGCCGCCACCGAAGCCGATTTCTTCGAGGTGGAGGACGCCCGCGCCGACCCGCGCTTCCAGCACAATCCGCTGGTCACGCACGCCCCCCATTACCATCACTACGCCGCCGTGCCGCTGCTCGGTGCGCGCGGCTATCTGTTGGGTACCCTGTGGGTGATGGGCGCGCGCTCGCGCCGTCTCGATCCGGAACAGGTGATGATGTTGCAGGGCATGGCTCGGCTGGTGGTCGATACGCTGGAGCTGCGCTATTGCGATGAAGTGACCGGCATGTCCAACCGTCATGTGTTCCTGCACCACCTGCAGCTGGGCCTGGAGCAGACCGCGCGCCCGCACGTGGCGGTGGGCTTTGTCGACCTGGCCAACTTCCGCCGCCTCAACGAGGCCTTCGGCCGGGCGCAAGGCGACCTGGTGCTGCGTGAAATGGGCGAGCGTCTGGCCGTGTGGGCCGGCGCGGAAAACCTGGTCGGTCATCTGGGCGGCGACCGTTATGCCTTCGCCCTGTTCGGCGAGCGCGAAGAACACGCCGCCTTGCTGGATCAGCTGCGCGAGGTGATCAGCCGGCCGCTTCCGCTGGGCCAGGGCGGCGCCCATGTGCTGCATGCGCGGGTCGGCATCGAGCATCACGACACGCCGTACAGCGGTTCGGCGGTGGCGCTGCTGGATGCGGCCGACACGGCGTCGTCGTCCATCGCCGGCCATCTGCAGCGCACCACGGTCAAGGAATACGGCGCCGAACTGCTGACGCGCTCGCACATGGTGTTCGAGCTGCAGGGCGCACTCGATGGCGAGGGCCGGCACGGCGTGCTGGCGGCGCACTACCAGCCGCAGGTCGATTACACGCGCGGCATCCTGATCGGGCTGGAGGCGCTGGTGCGCTGGCAGCATCCGGCGCGCGGCATGGTGTTCCCCAATAGTTTCATTCCGCTGGCCGAAAGCACCGACAAGATCTACCAGCTCGACATGCTGGTGCTGGCGCAGGTCTGCCGCGACATGCGCGCCTGGCTCGACGCCGGGTTGCCGGTGGTGCCGGTGTCGCTGAATTTTTCGCGCCGCTCGCTGCTGCACCCGCAAGTGATCGGCGACCTCACGCGGCTACTGACGCATTACGACATTCCGGGCCACATGCTGGAGTTCGAGGTGACCGAGAGCCAGCTGCTGGAAACGGTGGAGCTGGTGGCGCCGCGCGTGGCGGAGTTCCGCGCGCTCGGTGCGCGCATCGCGGTCGATGATTTCGGCACCGGTTATTCCAATCTCGATGCGATCAGCAGTTTCCCGTTCGACCGGCTCAAGGTGGACCGGCAGTTTGTCAACGGCGTGGCCAGCAGCGAGAAGGTGGCCGGCTTGTTCCATCTGATCCAGGGCATCGCGGAACTGTTCAAGGCCGAGCTGCTGTGCGAAGGACTGGAGGAGGAGGCCGACCTGCAGTGGCTGGCGCAGCGCGGCGCCGACCGCGTGCAGGGCTGGTACTTCAGCGCGGCGCGCACGCCGGAAGCCATCGTGCGCATCCTGACGCAGCTGCGCGACCGTGCGGCCGATGCGCAGCCGCTGACGGTGGCGCAACTGCGCGCCTTGCTGCGGACTTAGCGTGCGGTCCCGCCGTCATTCCCGCGCAAGCGGGAATCCATGCCGAACCGGCAAACAAGCGGCCTATGGATTCCCGCGTGCGCGGGAATGACGGGGTTGACTACAGCTGCTCGCCGAGGAACAGCAGCGAGTTGCCGTGCGCCTGAGCGGCGGCGCGCTGGTTGTAGGCGCTGCGGTGGTTGCAGTTGAAGCCGTGCTCGGCGCCGTCGTAGACGTGGATCTCGACTTCTTCATTGTTGTCGAAGGCTTCGGCGATGCTCTTCACGGCGTCGAGCGGGATGTGGCTGTCGGCGGCGCCGAAGTGCATCACCATCGGCACCTTGATTTCCGGCACGCGCTGCAGCGCGTTCTGGATGCCGCCGCCGTAGTAGCACACGGCGGCGTCGACCAGGCCGTTGGCGGCGGTGTGGAAGGACAGGCGGCCGCCGAAGCAGTAGCCGATCGAAGCGAGCTTCTGGCCGGCCGCGCCGTCCAGGCCGCGCAGCACCTTGATGGTGGCGGCGATGTCGGCTTGGGCCTTCGCGAAGTCGGTGGCCTGCATCAGTTCCACGGCGCGCTTCCAGCTGGCGTCGTCGTAACCGAGTTCGATGCGGGCGCCTTCGCGCCAGAACAGGTCCGGCGCCAGCACCACGTAGCCGTCGGCTGCGTACTGGTCGGCGACGTTGCGGATGTGCTGGTTGACGCCGAAGATTTCCTGCAGCAGCACGATGGCCGGGCCCTTGCCGCCGCGTGGCAGCGACAGGTAGGCGCCGAAGCTGCCATCGGCTGTTTCAATATCGATCCACTGTGCGTTGGTTTCCATGGTGTCCTTGGGTTTGAGATTCGCAAAGCGGCCATCGTAACCCGAAACGCGTCGCCTTGCAGCGCGGCTTAATACACTTCGCGCGTGTATATCACCGGGCCGGAACGGTAGACGCCGAAGGTTGCACGGCCGCTGGTGGACGGCAGGCCGGGGATCAGGTCGCTCAGCGGCGTGTTGGGTTTGTTCAGGTGGACCTCGGCCGAACCGATGCCGGTCAATGTCGGCACCGGCGCGGCCAGGCGGAAGCTTCCCTTGCCCTTGGTCACGGTCAGCTTGGCTGTGGTATTGGCCAGGTCAACGGTTGCGCAGCTGCCGTCGGGCTTTTTCAATTTGTTCTGGCAGTTCGCGTAGCCGAACTTCACGCTGACGGCGTCGCTGCTGGTGCCCTCTACCTGCGGATTGAAGACGTAACCGCCTGGCACGTAGTACTGGGCGCTGACGGACACGGGCAACGGCGCGGTCGGTGAACCGTGGGCGTTGGCTACCAACAGACGGCCGCTGACCACGGTCAACGCCGCCTCCACCGAGTCGCTGGCGATGCTGCGTTTGGAGGTGGCCCCATCGGTGTCGGTCGCCCGCAGGTAGATTAGAACCGGAATCAAGTCGGGTGGCGTGGGGTAGGCCGATGGCAGCGTGAAGGAGGGCAGGTTGGCAGCGGTCAGCGTACCGGTGGCGGTACCGATTTTTGTGGTCGAGTCGATCGGGAAAGTAAACGTGGTCGCTCCGGCGGTTTTGTCACTCCACGCCAGCGTGCCATTGGCGGCGGCGAGACTGCCTTTGGCCTGGTGGGCGCTCAGGGTGACCCGTCTGGACAACGCGCCCGCGTAGTTGGTGGTCAGGGCCGGCGTGCTCGCGCCGTTGTAGGCCAGCACTTTCACATAGAAGGGCTGGACTGAATTGATAAAGCTACCGGTCCTGATGACGGTGCCGCTGGCGGTGGCGGCATAGCAGGGATTGACGCCATCGGCCAGCGGCGTACCGTTGACCACACAATCCATGCTGCGCCCAAGGGTGCCGGTGATCTCGGTGTTCGGCACCAGCACGGTGTCGAAGTGGTCGGGAATGAAGCGGCCGATGAACTGCGACTCGACAGCTGGCTTGAAGGCCGCGATCTGGTGGTTCAGGTAATAGTCTCCCACCAGCGCCGGCGTCAGCTTGATGGCGCCGACGTCGCTGAAACTGGCCGAGGCGCTCGGCGCCTTGTGCAGCGTGGAGTAGCTGAATGCCCCAAACGTCGGCAAACCGTTGGTGAGCGTGGCCTCGCCAGGATTGACGGTAAACGTCATGTTGAAGGCAGGCGGCGCGCTTTCCTTGCCGAAGTTGACAGTGTCGACGCCCGCGTAGTTACGCGCGATCACGCTAAGGGTGAAATTCTCGCTGGCCTTGGCGAAGAAGGCGGTTGGCGCGGCGCTCAAAGCGGTAGGGCCGATGATGGTGCCCGCCGCGCTGGTCGCTTTCAACAGCAGCGTGGCCGGCGCGGCCATGAAGGAGCCGCTGCCGCTGGCGGTGTAACTGGGCTTGGTGATGCTGGCGTTCAATCCGACCAATCCCACTTCCGCATATTCCAGCGCGACCGTGGCTAGCCCTGCGGCGTTGAAGGTGAACGGCACGCTGACCGCGCTGCCGTCCACGCCCTGGCCGCAGGTGGCGCTGCGCGTCCCCATCTTCACAGGCGCATCGGTTCTCGCACTGGCGGGATTGCTGAACTTGCAGGACATGTCGACATCGACCGTCTGGCTAGCCACCAGCGGCACGCAACTCTGGTTGCCGGCCGAGGCGGTCAGCGCTTCGACCGTCACCAGCACACCCGGCTTCATCGAGATGTGATTGGTGCCGCTGACCTTTAGGCCGGTGGTCTTGAAATCCATCGCGCAGGCTGCGCCGTTGCCGCTGTTAATGCAGGTGCTGGCGTTGGTGGCGCCGCTGGCCGACAGGGTGGAGATGCCCGGCGTTTTGTTCTCCACCGTGGCGGCGGTGTTGACGCCACCGCTGATGGCAAACGCCTTCCCGCCCGGCTGCAGCGTGGCCTCGACGTTGCCGGTGTAGTGCGGCGCGGTGCAGGCGGCGTTGGCGCAGGCGGTCACCGTCACGGTCTGCGGCTGGCAGGTCAGGGCGGTGCCGCTGTGGCTGATCTGGAAGTGGTGCGGCAAACTGGGCGGCGGCGAACCGCAGGTCGGGTTGTAGCTGGAGTCGGCCTTGGTCACGCAGCTGCAGCCCACGGCGCCGGGACCGGTGCAGGTGATGGTCTTGGTGACGGCCGCGCCCCAGTCCAGGTAGATGGCGTTGACCGCCGCGTTGCCGTTGACGGTGGCGTTGCTCGAGTGCGTGTTGACGTTGCGCGCCGACAGGTCGCCGTTGATGGTGGTGCCCGATCCCATGTCGACGTCGCCGGTCATGGTGACACTGCCGTTAATCACCGCTCCCGAGGCGCGCATGGTCAGCGAACCGCCCTTGACGGTGCCGGTGACGGTGTTGCCGCTGCCGATGTCGAGCGAGGTGCTGGCGGTGATATTGCCCTTGACCGTGGAGCTGGAAGGGCTCAGCGTCACCACCGGCGAGGTGACGTTGCCGTTCACCGTGCTGCCGGAGGCCAGCGTGAACGAGGTGCTGGCCGTGACGTTGCCGTTGACCGTCACCGGCGAGGTCGAGGTGATGGTGGTGCCGCTGACGTTGCCGCCCACCGTCAGGCCCGAGCCCATGGCCACGGTGGTGGTGGCGGTGATGGCGCCGCCGATGGTGCCGGGCGAATTGGTCTGGACCGCGTTGGCGGTGACGTTGCCGTTGACCTTGATGGCCGAGCCCAGGTCCGCCAGCCCGCTCACATTCACCGAGCCGGTGATGGTGACGCCCGAGTTGGTGCTGATGCTGGCCGCAACGATCGAGCCGTTGATGGTGACGCTGGAGCCCAGCTTGAAGCTGCCGCCCGCCGTGAGGGTGCTGCCGCCGGTGCTGACGCTGGCCGGATTGATGCCCGACAAGTCGAGGTTGCCGCTGGTTTGCAGCGCGCCGGTGGCGCTGATCGTCAGGCCCTGGTTGTAGCTGGGCGCAAAGCTGGTCATGACCACCGTGTAGCCGCCGGCGATGACGACGACGTCGGTGGGGCCGATGGCGAAACTGCCGGTGCAGTTATAGGTACTGGCGCTCAGCGGGCAGTTGGCGACAGCGCCGCCGTTGAAGTTAACGTTGGCCGCGGATGCCGGCGCGGCCGTCATCAATGTGGTTAAAACGATAAGCCATCCGAAAATTGATTTCATTCGATCACCTGAGCATGCCTGCCCGAATTATAGGCGGACATGCCCGGCAACCGTGTAATTAACGTTTGACCTTGCCGAAGGCGTCGCCTGCCTTCCACGTTTGCATGGTCGGTGCGTTGGCCACGTGGTAGCCCAGGTTGAGCGTGAACTGGGCTTGCTGCACCATGCCCGACAGGTCCCAGTCGGCGTGGTATTGGTCGCTCGGCTGGTGGTAATCCTGCTTGAAGGCCACCAGGCGGGCGCGGTTGCGCTCCTGGTTGTCGGTGAAGTCGAAGTAGCCGTCGCCCGAGAACACGGCCGAGCCGACGTTAAACGCCGGCACGCCGGCCTTGGCGAAGCTGAAGTGGTCGGCGCGGAAATAGGCGCCCGACAGGTCGGGAATGGCCGGCGCCAGCTTCAGGCCCATCTGCTTGGCCACCACCTCGGCCGCCGCGTACAGGCTGCTGCGCTCGGCGCCGGCGACGCCGATGTCGCGCGTCTTGCCGACGAAGTTCATGGAGTCGAGGTTGAGGTCGGCCGAGGTTTTGTCCAGCGGCCAGGCCGGGTTGCGGATATAGGCGATGCTGCCGAGGAAGCCGGTCTCCTCGCCGGCCGGCCACAGGAACACCTGGCTGCGCTTGGCCGGATGCTTGACCGCCTCCTGCGCCATGGCCAGCAGGGCGGCCACGCCGGAACCGTTGTCGATGGCGCCGTTCCAGATATTGTCGCCCTGCTTGCTGTCGTCGATGCCCAGGTGGTCCCAGTGCGCCGAGTAGACCACGGCTTCCGATTTCAGCTTGGCGTCGGTGCCGGGCACGATGCCGACCACGTTGTACTGCTCGATCTGGCGGATCTTGCTCTTCACCTCGGCGCGCAGCTTGAGCTTGAGGTCGACCGGGCGGAAATCGCTGCGTTCGGCGTCGGCGCGCAGCTGGTCGAGGTCGAAGCCGCCGGCGGCGAACAGGGCGCGCGCGGTGTCTTCCTGCAGCCAGCCTTCCAGCGGATTGCCGCTGCCGGCCAGGTGGAAGCGCTCGTGCGCGAAGCTGGTGGCGGGCACGCTCCAGCCGTAGGAGGCGGACGGCGTGGTGTGGATCAGCAGCACGCCGGCCGCGCCCTGGCGCACCGCTTCTTCATACTTGTACATCCAGCGGCCGTAATAGGTGTAGGCCTTGCCGGCGAAGCGGTTCGGCTCGGCGGCGGTCGGCTGCGGATCGTTCACCATCATCACCAGCAGCTTGCCCTTCATGTCGACGCCCTTGTAGTCGTCCCACTTTTCTTCCGGGGCGACGGCGCCGTAGCCGACGAACACCACCGGCGCATCGACCGTGATGTCTTCCTTGCCGCCCATGGTGCCGATCAGGATCTCGGTGCCGATGGCCGGCGTCAGCTCCTTGCCGTTGTCGGCGCTGACGCGCACGGAGCTGCCGGGCAGCAGCTTGCTGCCTTCGGCCTTGACCAGCTGGCGGTAGCTGCCGTCGGCCAGCGGCTTGAGGCCGAGCACCGCCGCCTGCGTCTCCAGGTAGCGCACGGTCAGGTCGCCGCCGCGCTGGCCGGTGCCGCGGCCTTCGAGCAGATCGTCGGCCAGGAAGGACAGGTGGGCGCGCAGCGGCGCTTCGGCGACGATCGGTTGCCGGGCGTGGGCCTGCAAGGCCAGGCCGGCGGCGAGGGCGATAACTGGAAGACGCATATTTACTCCATGGTTTGGTACGGAAGGCGGTAATCTTACTGTAAATCGACCAATAGAGGAGACCTATGAAAACCATCATCACCACCGGCGCATCGGACGGCATCGGCGCGTAAGTCGCGCGGCAACTGGCGCGCAGGCATGGTGCGCAAGTGGCGCTGGTGCTGGCGGCGCAGTGCGCGCAGGCGGGCGCGCCGGGACGCACGGCCTACAGCGCCACCAAGTTCGCCATGGGCGGCTTCAACGCCGCCGGCGGCGCTCTGGGCAGCAGCAGCCTGAAGGAAGACAAGGCGATGCCGGTGGAGGAGTGCGCGTCGCTGATCATCGACGGCATGGAGAGGCGCAAGCGCGAGGTGGTGATGTCGGCCAAAGGCAGGCTGGGCCGCTGGATGAAACTGATCGCGCCGGGGCTGGTGGAAAAGATGGCCCTGGTGGCGCTCAAGGACGACGTGAAACCTTGATTGTAAGCATTTGTAATGTCCGTCAACTCATCCATTCGAGACCGCGTTTTTTGCTCATGCGAGACGGGAATTATCCCGACGCCGAACCCCGAAAAGGAACACTATCATGACCAAAGTAATCGCCACTCTGATCGCCGGCCTGTTCGCAACCGCCGCATTCGCTCAAGCGCCAGTCGCTTCGGCTTCCGCCTCGGCCGCCGCCTCGACGCCAGCAGCTTCGGCACCGGCCGCTTCGGCGCCGGTGGTCAAGAAAGCCGCACACAAAAAGGCTCACAAAGCCAGCGCATCGGCTTCGGCATCGGCCGCAGCGTCGACGCCAGCACCGGCAGCGGCAGCGCCGGCAGCCAGCAAGTAAGTGTAGTTGCCTGGCGCAAGAGGAAAGATGGATTTCAATTTCCCATGCCGTTAAGCTAAGCGATGTCGTCCCGGCGAAAGCCGGGATCCATGCTGAGCTCGTCGGGCATGCGCCTCATGGATTCCCGCATTCGCGGGAATGACGACACCGTTGGTTTTGCACTTCAGCGGTTCAATTCCTCCAGCAGCGTGCGATGGAAGGCCGTCGGGTCTTCCATCTGGGGCGCGTGCCCCATGCCTTTTAATTCCACCAGCCGCGCGCCCGGTATCTTCTTCGCGGTCTCCTTGCCCAGCACGTCGTAGCGGCCGATCTTCACTTTCACTTCCGGCGGAGCGACGTCCTTGCCGATGGCCGTGGTGTCGGCGTCGCCGATCAGCAGCGTGGTCGGTACTTTCAGCAGCGGGAATTCGTACACCACCGGCTGCGTGAAAATCATGTCGTAGATCAGCGCCGAGTTCCACGCCACGACTTTTTTGCCGGGACCGTTGTTGAGGCCGGCCAGCATGTCGACCCATTTCTCATATTCCGGCTTCCAGTTGCCGCTGTAGTAGGTGGCGCGTTCATATGCGCGCACGCTGTCGGCGCTGAGCTTGAGTTCGCGCGCATACCACTGGTCCACGCTTTGCGACGGCACGCCCAGTGCCTTCCAGTCCTCCAGCCCGATCGGGTTGACCAGCACCAGCCGCGCCACCGCGTCCGGGTAGCTCAGCGCGTAGCGCGTGGCCAGCATGCCGCCGGTCGAGTGGCCGATCACGATGGCCTGCTTGACGCCGATGTGTTTCAACAGTCCGTCGGTGTTGGCGGCCAGTTGCTGGAAGGTGTATTGATAGTGCTCGGGTTTGGTGGAGGCGCAAAAGCCGATCTGGTCCGGGGCGACGACGCGGTAGCCGGCCAGGCTCAGCGCCGTGATGGTCTGTTCCCAGGTCGCGCCGCAGAAGTTTTTGCCGTGCAGGAGCAGCACCGTCTTGCCGTTGGCCGCACCGGCCGGCGCCACGTCCATGTAGGCCATCTGCAGGTTCAGCCCTTGCGAGGCGAAACTGTACTTGTGGAGCGGGTGCGGGTAGGCGAAACCTTCGAGCTGGGGGCCGTAGGTGGCGGCAGAGGCTGAGCCTGCAAGCAGGGCGGTGATAAGCAGGGTGCGCATGGCTAATTTCTCCCGAAAAGCGTGCAAGTTGAGCCTAATTATTGCAAAAAACAGCTGGTTCGGCCCAGACAGGGTAAACTATGCACAAATTTCTTTCGCAATTCGGCGATTCGAACAATTTTTTTGAGTGACGCCATGTCTGACACCCCAGTTTCCCCTATTACCCTTTTTTCCGACCTTGATCTTGGCGCTCCGCTGCTGAAGGCGTTGAGCGACGTCGGTTACGAGTCGCCTTCGCCGATCCAGGCCGCGACCATTCCCCTGCTGCTGAATAACCAGGACGTGCTGGGCCAGGCCCAGACCGGCACCGGCAAGACCGCCGCTTTCGCGCTGCCTATCCTGGCGCGCCTCGATATCAAACAGACCACGCCGCAGGCGCTGGTGCTGGCGCCGACCCGCGAACTGGCGATCCAGGTCGCCGAGGCGTTCCAGACCTACGCCAAGCATATCCCGGGCTTCCACGTGCTGCCGATCTACGGCGGCCAGAGCTACGGTCCGCAACTGTCGGCCCTGCGCCGCGGCGTCCACGTGGTGGTCGGCACCCCGGGCCGCGTGATCGATCACCTGGACAAGGGTTCGCTCGACCTGTCCAAGCTGAAGACCCTGGTGCTGGACGAAGCCGACGAAATGCTGCGCATGGGCTTCATCGACGACGTCGAGCGCATCCTGCAGGAAACCCCTGAGTCGCGCCAGACCACGCTGTTCTCGGCCACCATGCCGTCGGCCATCCGCCGCATCGCCAATACCTACCTGCGCCAGCCGAAGGAAGTGACGGTTGCCGCCAAGACCGGCACCAACGAAAACATCCGCCAGCGCTACTGGCTGGTGTCGGGCATGCACAAGCTCGACGCGCTGACCCGCATTCTGGAAGCCGAGAACTTCGACGGCATGATCGTCTTCTCGCGCACCAAGCTCGGCACCGAGGAACTGGCGCAGAAGCTGCAGGCGCGCGGCTTCTCGGCCGCCGCCATCAACGGCGACATCCAGCAAGCCCAGCGCGAGCGCACCATTGCCCAGCTGAAGGAAGGCAAGATCGACATCCTGGTGGCGACCGACGTCGCCGCCCGCGGCCTGGACGTGGAGCGCATCTCGCACGTGGTCAACTACGACGTGCCGCACGATCCGGAAAGCTACACCCACCGCATCGGCCGCACCGGCCGCGCCGGCCGCAGCGGCGAAGCCATCCTGTTCATCACGCCGCGCGAAAAAGGCTTGCTGAAGATGATCGAACGGTCGACCCGCCAGCCGATCGGCCAGCTCGAACTGCCGACCATCCAGGCCGTCAACGACGTGCGTATCGCCAAGTTCAAGCAGCAGATTACCGACACCCTGGCCGAAGGTGGCCTGGAGCAGTTCCAGGCGCTGATCGAGGCCTTCGAGCAGGAGCAGAACGTGCCAGCGGTGGAAATTGCCGCCGCGCTGGCCAAGCTGGCCCGTGGCGATGTGCCGCTGCTGCTGGACAAGAAGCAGGTCACGCAGTGGGAAGAACGTCCGGCCCGCGCCGGCGCCGGCTTCGACCGTCCTGAACGCAGCGACCGCTTCGACCGCGGCGACCGCCCGGAGCGCGGCGACCGTTTCGACCGTGGTGACCGTCCAGAGCGCAATTTCCCGAAGAAGGAGCGCATCGTGCGCGAATCGGAACCGGGCATGCGCACCTACCGTATTGAAGTCGGCTACCAGCACGGCGTCAAGCCGGGCAATATCGTCGGCGCCATCGCCAACGAAGGCGGCATCGATTCCAAGAACATCGGCCGCATCGAGATCTACGACGACTACGCCGTGCTCGACATGCCGGATACCCTGAGCAAGGATGCGCTGGACCTGATGGCCGGCATCCGCGTGGCCGGCCAGGCGCTGCGCATCAGCGTCGACGGCCAGGGCGCACCAGCCCCGGCGCCGGCGCAGTCGTTCGCCAAGCCGGCGCGCGCCGAGAAACCGGTGCGTGCCGACGCGCCAGCCCGTGCGGAGCCGCAGGAACGTGCGGCCAAGCCGGTCGCTTCGTCGCTGGACCAGACCGTGCGCGCGGCCGCTGTCGATAGCGACAGCGATGTCCCGGCCAAGAAGAAAAAGGAAAAGCCGGGCAAGGTGTCGGTACCGATGTCGGCCTTCCGCGTGGAAGTCGGTCGCGAGAACGAGATCACCCCGGCCAACATCGTCGGCGCCATCGCCAACGAGACCGGCCTGGAAGCCAAGTACATCGGCCGCATCGAGATCTTCGACAAGCACACCATGCTGGAACTGCCGGACGGCATGCCGGACGATATGTTCAAGAGCCTGGGCAAGGTCTGGGTCGGCGGCGCGCAGCTGAAGATCAGCCAGATCGACCGCATGCCGCCGGAGTCGGTCAAGCACACGCCGCCGAAGAAGCCGGCGCCGGGCGCCAAGCCGAAGTCGAAGAAATACTAACTCAGTAGGAATACAGTACACCACGGGGCCGCAAGGCCCCGTTTTCATTTGGAGGCGTTGCACCTGCGCGACTGCACAGTTCCTGTGCTGCATTGCACCAAAACAAAGCTTGAGAAAGATCAAATAGTGACACGTGACTATTGTTGTCATAGTAGAAGGCCGCTGGCCCGTTTATTGCATATGTGATAGCACATCGTGATAAAAGGCGGCAACGAAGCGCCTTAACCTGGAGACGTTGGGCATGGGAGCTTGGCAATGACTTCATTCAGGAAGCTGTGGACGACCTTGGTTGACGCGATTACGCCGCAGGCAGCACGCGCGGTTCCTCCCGCAGACCGGCATGCCATTCATGTCGATACGCGGCCTTTCACTGTGGCTCATTTCCAGGAGCGGTAAATGCTGCTGCGGAACGATTTGTTGCAATATACGGATCCGTCGCCGCGCACTGTCCGCATTCTGTGGATCGCTCCCGACCAAAACCACGCCTATGCCTTCGACGTGGCGACCTCTTCGGTCGATGTGGAGCTGATCCAGCTGCCGGCGGTGCTCGCCGACATTCGTGCCGGCCGCGCCAGCGTGCTGCCGGCCGATCCCTATCTGATGGTAGTCAGCCAGGAGCTGCTGCCAGCTAAACATCTGCAACTGCGCGCGCGGGCCTGGGAGATCATCGAAGGCCTGGTGGCGCAGGAACCGCAGATCTACGAGCCGCGCCTGCGCGGCCAGCTGGTGGCGCAGGCCACGGCGCGGCACCAGGTGTCGCATCCGACCATTTACCGCTACCTGCGCCGCTACTGGCAGCGCGGACAGACGCCCAACGCGCTGCTGCCCGATTACAGCAATTCCGGCGCGCGCGGCAAGGTGCGCCAGTCCTCGGACGGCGTGAAGCGCGGCAGGCCGCGTAAAAACGTCGCTGACGCCGGCGCGGGCCTGAACGCGGACGAGGACATCCGCCGCACCTTCCGCGTCGCCACGGCCCGCTACGCGGCCGCCAACGCCAAGTTCTCGCGCCTGGGCGCCTACCAGCAAATGCTGGGCGATTTCTTTGTCGAGCGCCGCATCGAGCCGGACTCCGGCCGTGTGCTGAGCATGCCGGCTGCGGTGCAGGCCTTGCCGACCTTCGGTCAATTCAATTATTGGCTGGACCATGACGACGACCGGCCGCCGGAAGTGGGCCGCCGCGCGCCCAGCGTGCTGCCGGCGTCGCTGCAGGCCGCGCCGCCGGCGCTGCCCGAGGGCGCGCTGCCGCCGGGCCGTCCCGGCGCCGGCTTCTATCTGGACGCGGTGCGCGCCGAGGTGCAGCTGGTGTCGCGTGCGGACCGCAACCAGGCCATCGGCCGGCCGCTGGTCTACCTGGTGACCGATTGCTTCAGCCGCATGGTGTGCGGCGTCTACGTGGCCCTGGGCGAGGTGCAGTGGACGCACGGCATGCTGGCGCTGGCCAATTGCAGCGCCGACAAGCAGCGCTTCAGCCAGCAGTTCGGCCGCCGCATCGAGGCCGAGCAGTGGCCCTGCCGCCATCTGCCCGAAGCGCTGTTCGCCAACGCGGCGCTGACGCTGGGCTGGAGCGGCGACACGCTGCTCAACAACTTCAACCTGCGCTGCGTGGCGGTGGACAACGGCCCGGACGACTGGCGCGCGGTGCTGGAAAAGCGCTTTCGCCTGCTGGCGCCGGCGCTGCCCGGTGCGCCGGGGCGGCTCGACGGCGTGCTCGATATCGAGCAATTCACCCGCATCGTGATCGACTGCATCTTGTACTACAACAGCCGGCAGCAATCCGCCCACGCCAGCGGCGCCACCCCGCTGCAGTTGTGGGACTGGGGCCGCGAGCATCGCGGCGGCGGCTTGAAGATCTATCCCGAGCACCTGATCCGCTGCAGCCTGATGCCGGTGACCCAGGCCACCGTCACCAGCCAGGGCATCGCGCTGTTCGACAGTCTTTATTGCTGCGCGCGCGCCATCGACGAGCGTTGGTTCGAGCGTGCGCGCACGCGCGGCCCGTGGCCGGTGCGGGTGGCCTACGACCCGTCCAATCTGGACACGATCTACTTCCTCGATCCCGCCGCGCCGCTGCAGTTCCACGCCTGCCACCTGGCCGACGCCAGCACGGCGCACCAGCACCTGTCGGCGGCCGAGATCGCGCACCTGCCACGCACCCAAATGGCGCTTGCGGCAACGGCGCTACGTAGCACTACGCAGAACCCGCGCAGCCTGGTCGCCTGACCGCACTTCAAATAAAGTTTGTTCACCGCCGCCGTCCGCACACGCATTTTTGTGTGCCTGAACGGCGGCGTGGGCATGCGCGAACAAACATTGTTTTATATTGTTTATCCGGTTTCGTAAGGGAAGCACTGAGCGCCGAAACTTCTTTATTTTCCAGCCATGCCGTGGCACGCCAATTGCTAGACAGGAACTATGGGATCGCAAGTCGCCCAAGGATCTTTCAGCAGACTGGTGAGGAAGCAGATGGATAGTAAAACGGTAAAACCATATAAATCGTTTATCTCATTTACGAGGAGGGACTTCCTGTATCGCGCGGCGGCTGTCGGCGGCACGGGCTTGCTGTTGAATACCATGAGCGCATGGGGCATGGGCATCGAGTCCACCGCCTCCGCGCCGCCGGCCCTGAGCGGCAGCGGCAAGGGCAAGAAGGTGCTGATCCTGGGCGCCGGACTGGCCGGACTGACCGCCGCCTTCGAGCTGGAGAAGCTGGGCTACAAGGTGCAGATCCTGGAAGCGCGCGCCTTTGCCGGCGGCCGCTGCCAGACCGCCCGCAAGGGCTTCAGCCTGACCGAACTCGGTGGCGAGAAGCAGACCTGCGCCTTCGACGACGGCCACTACATCAACCATGGCCCATGGCGCATTCCGCTGCACCATCAGTCGACGCTGCACTACACCAAGCTGTTCGAGGTGCCGCTGGAGGTGATGGTCAACGATAACGACCATGCCTATGTCTACTCCGAGAACGCCGGGCCGTTCGCCGGCAAGCGCATGCGCGTCAAGGAGATCAAGGCCGACATGCGCGGCCACGTGGCCGAGCTGCTGGCCAAGTCGGTCAAGAGCCATGCGCTGGACCAGGAACTCACCGCCGACGACCAGCGCCTGCTGCTCGACTACCTGGCGCGCGAAGGCGCGCTGACGCCGGGTGAACTGCAATACAAGGGCCGCAGCGGCCGTGGTTTCGCGGTCAATCCGGGCGCCGGCCTGTCGCCGGGACCGGGCACGCCGTCCGATCCGCTGGGCTTCAAGGACCTGTTGGCCTCGAAGCTGGGCAATGTCTACACCGCCGTGCATGACTTTCCGATGCAGGCCACCATGTTCCAGCCGGTCGGCGGCATGGACGCGATTCCGAAGGCGTTTGAAAAACGCGTCGGCAAGAACATCCGCTACAAGGCGGAAGTGCAGACCCTGCGCCAGGACGGCAAGGGCGTGACGGTGACCTACAAGGACACCGGCACCAACCAGCTCGGCACCATCAAGGCCGACTACTGCCTGTGCACCATTCCCCTGTCGGTGCTGCGTCAGCTCGACACCGATTTTTCGGACAAATTCAAGCAGGCCGTGGCTTCCGTGGCGTATGCGCCGGTGGGCAAGATCGGCCTGCAGATGAAGCGCCGCTTCTGGGAAGAGGACGACCATATCTACGGTGGTCACATCATGACCGACCTGAAAGGCATCAACACCATTTCCGTGCCGTCGTACGGCTTCCAGAAGAAGAAGGGCGTGCTGCTCGGCTATTACCAGTATCAGACGCAGGCAATTGAAATCAGCGCCTTGTCGCCGCAGGAGCGCGCGCAGTTCGCGCTGGAGGCCGGACAGAAGATCTTCCCGCAGTACAAGGAGAGCTTCGAGACGGCGTTCTCGGTGGCCTGGCACCGCGTGCAGTACAACCTGGGCGGCTGGGCCGAGTGGACCGACAAGACCCGCGCCGCCGCCTACCCGACGCTGGTGGAGGGCGAGGGCCGCGTGCTGCTGGCCGGCGAGCACCTGAGCTACCTGACCGGCTGGCAGGCCGGCGCCATCGAATCGGCGTGGCAGCAGATCGCCAAGATCCATGAAAGGGCCAGTGCATGAAAGTCGTATTGATCAAGGCGGCGATGGTGGTGGTGGCGGGGTTCGCGGCGGCGGCCAGTTCGCCCCTGCGGGCGCAAGAGCCGGCCATCGACGGCAAGACGCTGTTCCAGAAAAACTGCGCGGCCTGCCACATGGCCAGCGGCAAAGGCATCCCGGGCGCCTTCCCGGCGCTGGCCGGCAGCAAATTCGTGCAGGGCAAGGGCACCGAGGTGGCCGCCGTCCTGCTCAAGGGACGCGGCGGCATGCCGGACTTCAGCGACTCGCTGAGCGACCGCGATATCGCCACCGTGCTGACGTTCGTGCGCTCGAACTGGGGCAACAAGGCCGATGGCTTGAGCGAGGCGGACGTGGGCTCGCTGCGGACCACGCTGGGCGTCGACCCGTTCGGCAATTCCATGATGTCGAATAAACATTGAAACAACACTGAAAACATTGAGAGAGACCATGACCATGAAAAAAGCACTTGCCGCCCTGTCGATCTGCGCCGCCTTCGGTAGCGCCCACGCCGCACCCAAGGCCGACATCGTGCGCCACAAGATTCCGGGGTCGGACTTCCCGATCGCGCTGGCGGTGACGATTCCGCCGACGGCCACCATCCACTTCATCAGCGGCCAGGTGCCGGCGGTGGTCAACAAGGACGTGGCGGGCGACACGCTGGAAGCCTTCGGCGACACCAAGACCCAGACCGAGACGGTGCTCAAGAAGATCAAGGAAATCCTGCAGGGCATGAAGCTGGACATGTCGGACGTGGTGAAGATGCAGGTGTTCCTGGTCGGCGATCCGGCCAAGGGCGGCAAGGCCGATACCAAGGGCTTCATGGAGGCTTATACCCAGTACTTCGGCGCCACCGCCCAACCAAGCCCCCAGCTCAACCTGCCGGCGCGCGCCGTGGTGCAGGTGGCGGGATTGAGCAATCCGGGCTGGCTGGTGGAGATCGAGGTGGTCGCCGCTAAAAAATAATTTGTTCGTGCTTCAGGTCTTAACTTTTTTCATTCAAAAACGGGGAATATAAATATGCATAAGGCCACACTAAAGATCGGCGTCGCAGCCGTGTTGTCCACGCTGGCATTCGGTGTTTTTGCTGAAGATGACGTTGCCGCAGCGGCCGACGCGGGCGCCACGCCCAACGTCGGCGCGGTGATCGTGACGGGTACGCGCACCAGCGGCATCAAGGTGGAAAACAGCGCATCGCCGATCCAGGTGCTCGACGCCGCATCGCTGCAGCGCACCGGCCAGCCGGACCTGATCCAGGCGCTGGCGCAGAATCTGCCGTCGTTTACGGCGCAGGCCTTCGGCGGCGACACCGCCAACCTGACGCTGTCGGCCCGCCTGCGCGGCCTGAGCCCGAACAACACCCTGGTCCTGATCAACGGCAAGCGCCGTCACGGCACCTCGAATCTGGCGGTGCTGGGCGGACCATACCAGGGCGGCGCAGCGGCCGACCTGAACTTCATTCCCGTTTCGGCCATCGACCACATTGAAGTGCTGCAGGACGGCGCGGCCGCGCAATACGGCTCGGACGCGATCGCCGGCGTGGTCAACATCATCCTGAAATCGAACAACCACGGCGGCACCGCCACCGCCAACGCCGGCGGCTACGTCGACGGCGGCGGCCGCACCCTGGGCGCCTCGGCCAACATCGGCACCGAGCCGTTCGCGGACGCCTTCCTGAGCCTGACGGCCGAATCGAAGTATCACGGCTACAGCGACCGTGGCGGCATCGACCCGCGCGTGATCACGCCGGCCAACCAGGCCGCTTATCCCGGCATGTTCCAGCAGCCCGGCTACCCGCACGTCAACCACATTTCTGGCGACGCGCAGTACCACCTGAGTATCTTCGCCGCCAACTTCGGCTGGGACATCTCGCCGGACACGCAGCTGTACGCGATCGCCACCGCCGGCCGCAAGGAAGCGCGCGCGTTCGAGAACTATCGCCTGCCGAGCCGTCTGCCGAAGATCTATCCGACCGGCTTCTCGCCGAAGGAAACCATCCGCGAGGAAGACATGGGCCTGACCGCCGGCCTCAAAGGCAAGGCCGCCGGCTGGAACCTGGACCTGAGCACCACCTACGGCCGCGACAAGTCGCGCATCGGCGTCGAAGACTCGGGCAACGTCTCGCTGTTCAACGACACCGGCTACACGCCGACCGTGTTCAAGGCCGGCACCTTCATCGCCAGCCAGTTCACCACCACGCTGGAGGCGAGCAAGGAGTTCGACATCGGCTGGAGCAAGCCGCTGAACATCGCCGGCGGTATCGAGCACCGCATCGACAAGTACGAGATCGAAGCCGGCGACGCCGCTTCGCGCTACAAGGAAGGTTCGCAGTCCTATCCTGGCTTCTCGCTGACCGACGCCGGCAGCCATCGCCGCACCAACCAGGCGGCCTACATCGACTTCGCCGGCAGCCCGATCACCGACCTGACGGTCGACCTGGCCGGCCGCTATGAGCACTTCAGCGATTTCGGCAACGCCAAGGTCGGCAAGCTGACCAGCCGCTATGACTTCTCGCCGGTGGTGGCGCTGCGCGGCACCTTCTCCAACGGCTTCCGCGCGCCGACCCTGGCCGAGTCCTACTACTCGGCCACCAACGTCGGCCCGACCTCGGCCTTCGTGCAGCTGGCGCCGAATTCGGCCGGCGCCAAGCTGGTGGGCGTGGATGGTTTGAAGCCTGAGCGTTCGACCAACTTCAGCATGGGCCTGGTGCTCAACCCGGTCAGCAACGTGGCCGTGACGATGGACGTGTACCAGATCTCGATCCGCGACCGCATCGTCGGTTCGGGCGCCTTGTACGGTTCGGGCGGCGGCACCAACTCGCCGGCCGTGATCGCGGCGATCAAGGCCAACGGCAATGTCCTCGATAGCACCGTCAGCCAGACCGGTATCAACATCTTCTCGAATGCGGTCAACACCCGCAGCCGGGGCCTGGAGTTCGTCACCACGGTGAATTCCAACTACGGCACCGGCGGCAAGGTGGACTGGTCGATCGCGGCCAACTACAACAAGGTCGAAGTCACCAAGATCAACCAGGCGCCGGCGCAGTTGCTGCCGCAAACGCTGCTCGACAAGACCGCGATTTCGGACCTGGAAACGGCTTCGCCGAAGATGCGCGTCAACCTGGGCGCGTTGTGGAAGATCGGCAACTGGACCGTCAACCTGCGTGAAGCGATCTATGGCAAGGCGTCGGAGTACGGCAGCGAAGACGGCTCGGTGTATCACCTGACGGAGATCAAACCGAAGGCCATCACCGATCTGGAAGTGGGCTACAAGATCAGCAACGCGTGGTCGGTGGCGGTGGGTGCGAACAACCTGTTCAACATCTATCCTAACGGCGTCAATCCTGCGCTGCTGGCCGACCAGCGCGCAGCGGGTGACAACGCGGCGGTCCACGTGCTGGCGACGTTCTCGCCGTTCGGTATCAACGGCGGCTACTACTACGCACGGGCCAACTACAAGTTCTAAGCGGGGGCGTTTAGTTTGGGCCGCCCTTTCGGGGGCGGCTTTTTTTTGGTTTGCTGTCGATTCTCACCCCGACCCTGGGCCGCAGCGGTGTGCGGGTTTTGCTGGTGCCGCACGTTTTTAGACCGGCCGGCAACGTCAACCCCTTCGCTTTGTGGTGTAGCATGCGGGATCGATCAAGGAGTGATGCATGCTGAAGAAAATGCGCAGGACTTTGCTGGCTGCGGCCATGGCCGGTGGTGTGGGCGGCGCTGTCGTCGCGACAGCCGCGCCCATGACCTTGCAGGATTACCTGGCCCTGAGCGGGCCGGCGCCAACCCGGCATGTGGCCTACGGCGCCGCGCCGTCGCAGTTCGCGGAGCTGTTCCAGCCGGCCGGCGAAGGTTTGTTCCCGGTGGCCGTGATCATCCACGGCGGTTGCTGGACCAAGGAGTTCGGCGGCATCACGCAGATGCGCAATATGGCCGGCGACCTGGCCGCCCAAGGCGTCGCGGTGTGGAACGTGGAGTACCGCCGCTACGATGAGGAGGGCGGCGGCTACCCCGGCATGTACCACGACGTGGCCAGCGCCATGGACCGCCTGCGCACGCTGGCGCCCGAACACAAGCTCGATCTGTCGCGCATCGTGCTGGTCGGCCATTCGGCCGGCGGACACCTGGCGCAGTGGGCCGGTTCGCGCGCCAGGCTGCCGCGCAGCAGTGCCTTGTACGTGGCCGATGCGCTGCCGGTGCCGGTGGTGATCAGCCTTGGCGGCCTGGCCGACCTGCGCAACGAGCAGGCGCTGATCAAGACCAGCTGCGACCGCGACATGGCGCAACTGGCCGGCGTGGCCAGCGCCGCGCGTCCCGACATCTTCAGCGACACCTCGCCGGCCGAACTGCTGCCGGCCGGCGTGCGCACGGTGTTGATCCACGGCGAACACGACACCATCTCGCCGCCGCGCGTGGGCCAGGACTACGCGCGCCGCGCGCAAGCCGCCGGCGATGCCGCCGAGGTGCTGGTGCTGCCCGGCGGCAGCCACTACGACGAAGTGGCCGCCAGCTCGCCGTCATGGGCCATCGTCTCCGCGCAAATCCGCAAGGCGCTGGGCTTGTAAAAATCTCAAGCAGTCCGTTTTGATGCCGCCCAAGGTCAGGTAAGCGCGGAGCCTGGTCCCGGCGGGTATTTGATGGCGTTGACGGTCATTTTTTCGACGGCGGCGTCGTGCAGGTCGACATCCAGCTTGTCGGCCAGTTGCACCAGGTAGAGCAGCACGTCGGCCAGCTCGTGGCGCACGGCGGCGCGCGTCGGGGCATCAAGTTCGTCACCGGCGCCGGTGGGCAGCCATTGGAAGTGTTCCGCCACTTCGGCGACTTCCACCGACATGGCCATGACCAGATTTTTCGGCGTGTGGTAGGGCGCCCAGTTTCGCTCGAGGGCGAATTGGCGCGTGCGTTCGCGTAAATCGTGCAGGTCGGATGTTTTCATCCCGCTATGGTAGCACCGGCGTTTGCGCGTTTCATCCACGATTTTCTACCGTTCGTCGCAAGGCCCCGTTGAGCACCGGCGCTGCTGGCTATAGTGGCGCCACGATAACTTACAGGACAGCCATCATGCGCCGCACTTCCATCGCTCTCGCCACCGTCGCCGCCTTTTCCATCCTCGCCGGCTGCGCCGTGATCGTGGTGCCGGACAACGGCGACGGCAGCGTCAACTTCAAGTCCGCCTTCAGCGCCGATGCGGTGCAGGGCAACGGTCAGAACGCCGTCGAGAACCGCCAGATCGCCACGCTCGACGGTGTCGATATCAACGGCCCGATGCAGGTCGAGATCCGTGTCGGCCAGGCCGCCACACTGCAGGTGGAGGGCGACAGCAATATCTTGCCGCTGCTGCGCACCGATGCCAGCGGCGGCACGCTGCGCGTGTGGGTCGAAGGGAATGTGCGCACCGTGAATCCGCTGCGCGTGACCTATACCACGCCGTCGCTGCGCCAGCTGGCCGCCAACGGTTCCGGCTCGCTGTCGGTCAATGGCTTGAATGGCGGTCCGCTGGAGCTATCGCTCAACGGTTCGCGGTCGGTGCGCCTGCACGGTAGCGTGGAGCGCCTGGACGCGCGCCTGAACGGTTCCGGCGGGCTGAATGCTGCCGGCCTGCGTAGCGGCGCCACCGTGGCGCGCCTGAACGGTTCCGGACGACTGGACCTGGGCCAGATCAACGGCGATTCGCTCCACCTGGATTTGCGTGGCTCCGGTGGCGCCAACGCCAGCGGCAACGTGCGCCATATGACGGTGCGCCTGAACGGTTCCGGCAGCGCCGACCTTGCCGGCCTGAGCAGCCAGAGCGCGGACCTGAGCAGCAATGGCTCGGGCAGCATCGCCGCCACCGTAACGCAGTCGCTGGTGGCCAACACCAACGGCTCCGGCGGCGTGACCGTCTACGGCAATCCGTCGCAGCGCAATGTCAGCGGCAAGCGCGTGACGGTGGTGAACTAAGTAGTTAGCCGGCCGCCGTCGCTACGGCGGCGCTGCCGGCCAGCTGCGCGATCATGGCCGCCAGCGGCATCGGCCGGGCGTACAGATAGCCCTGCATGCAATTGCAGTCGTGGGCGATCAGGAAATCGGCCTGGGCCTGCGTCTCCACGCCTTCGGCCACCACGCGCAGGCCGAGGTGGCCCGCCATCGCCAGGATGGATTGCACCAGCGCCTTGCTGTTGGCGTCTTCCGGCGTGTCCATGATGAAGCTGCGGTCGATCTTCAGCTCATACAGCGGCATTTTTTTCAGATAGGCCATGCTGGAATAGCCGGTGCCGAAATCGTCGATCGAGAAACGCAGGCCCAGCGCGGTCAGCTGGTGCATGCGGGCGATGGTGTCGTCCATCTTGTCGATCAACAGTCCCTCGGTCACCTCCAGCACCAGCAAGTGTGCCGGGGCGCCGGTGTCGGCCAGCGTGCGCTGCACCTGCTCGACAAAGTCGGCTTGGCGGAATTGGGTCGGGCTGACGTTGACCGACAGCGGCATCTCCAGCCCCGCCGCCCGCAGCCGCAGCACGGCCTCGCAGGCCTGGCGCAGGGCCCAGGCTCCCAACTCCACGATCAGCCCCGATTCCTCGGCCACCGGAATGAAGACGTTCGGCGGCACCATGCCGCCGCCGGCCTGCGGCCAGCGCATCAGCAATTCGCCGCCGACGGCGCGGCCGTCGCGGTCCACCTGCGCCTGCACGTGCATCTGCAGGTCGCCGGCGGCCAGCGCGGCGGCCAGGTCGCGTTCGATGGTCAGGCGCCGCTCGACGTCGGCCTGCATCGCCGCTTCGAAGAAGGCCACGCCGTTGCGGCCGTCGGACTTGGCGCGGTACATGGCGGTGTCGGCTTCGCGCAGCAGGTCGTGCGCGCTCTGGCTCTGACCCTGGCCATCGGCCGCGCCGGTCTTGGGCAGCATGGTCACGCCGATGCTGGCGGTGGACGTGTAGCTCTGTCCCTCGATCTCGAAATCCTGGCCGATGGCGTGGCGGATTTTTTCGGCCACTGTTTGTGCCGCATGGGTGGCGCCGGGCAGCTCGTGCGACAGGTGGCCGAGCAGCACCACGAATTCGTCGCCGCCGATGCGCGCCACGGTGTCGGCCTTGCGCATCAAGTTGCTCAGGCGGGCGGCGGCGTTGCGCAGCAGGGCGTCGCCGATGGCGTGGCCGCGCGCGTCGTTGATGGTCTTGAAGCGATCGAGGTCGATGAACATCACCGCGCTGTAAGTGCCGCCGCGCTCCGAGCTGGCCAGCAGCTTGTCGATGCGGTCCATCAGCAGGCGGCGGTTGGGCAGGCCGGTGAGCACGTCGAAGAAGGCCAGGCGGTGGATGTCGTCCTGCGATTTTTTGCGCTCGGTGATGTCGCGCTCGACCGCCACCCAGTGGGTGTTGACGCCGCCTTCGTCGGCAAACGGCACCAGTTCGGTCTCGACCCAGTAGGCCTCGCCGCCCTTGGTGTAGTTGAGCAGCTCGGCGCGCACCGGCTGGCTGCGCGCCATGTGGCGTTCAATCTCGTCGATCACGGACGACTCGGTGTCCGGCCCGCGCAGCATGCGCAGGTTCTGGCCCAGCACCTCGGCGCGCGTGTAGCCGGTGCGGCGCTCGAACGCCTCGTTGACGAAGATGATGTGCTGCGCGGTTTCCGGGGCGGTGGCGTCCTTGTCGACTTCGGCGATCAGCACCATGTCGTTGAGGCGCGCCACGGCGGCGGCGGTCAGGCGCAGTTCGGCGTTGAGCTCGGACAGCTTGCCGAGCGAGCGCTCCAGGTGCTGCAGCAGCACCGCGCACGACAGCGTCAGCACGGCCGTCATGAACATGAAGTTGATCGAAATGATGGCGGCCTTCAGGAAGCCGTAGTCGGGCAGGCCTTCCAGGTGCAGGCTGGCGTTGTCCTCGAAGCCCAGCACCATGACGGCCAGGCCGGCCAGGGCCAGGGTCCACAGCGCCGGGCGCAGGCCGAGCAGCAGCGCCGCCAGCACCGGCACCGCCATCAGGTAGATCTGGCTGACCGGCCCCACCTTGAGCAGCAGCGCCAGGCCGACCACGAAGGCCACCGCCAGGAAGTTCACCACGCGCGCCGTGTAGGCCAGGCTGCGCCAGCGCCAGATCACCCCTATCCATATCAGCGCCAGGCTGTCGACGACGGCGATCGACCACATGCCTTCGCTGACGGCCAGCAGCACGCTGGGCACCGCCGTGAATAGTCCGAGCAGGAACACGACCAGCAGCAGCTTGGCGAAGATCTGCGCGCGCCAGTGCGCTATGTCGTTTGCCACAGCCACGAGAAAAAACCTCCAGATGCGTTATGTTCTTATGGCACCGATAGTACCCGCAATCGCTTCTTGTGTCACTGAGGCAATTAAATACCTCAATCGCCGGCGCGCACGTTGCCGATGCCGGAGACGTCCTTGTTGACGGTTTTCGGCTTGCCGTAATAGGTCAGGCCGCCGATGCCCTTGGCCACCGCGTTCAGCAGTTCCGAAGCGTAGACGCTGACATTGCCCACGCCCTCGAACTGGACGTCGACCCGCTCGGCGCGCAGCTTGCTGGTATCGACTTCGCCCACGCCCTTGGCGTTCAGGCGCAGGTATTTGACCTTGCCGTCGGCGGCCAGGTGGCCGGCGCCCAGGTAGCTGATGTCCAGGCGGTCGGAGTTGACCTTGTGGAGCAGGGTTTCGCCGGCGCCTTCCACCTTGACCCGGCTCAGCGAGGGCATGGTGATGGTGATGGTCGGCGCGCCCTTGCTGTTATTGAATTGTTTTTCCGGCAGAATGAGCTGCAACTCGTTGTCGACTACCTCGGTCTTGAGGGCGGCGACGAACTTGTCCTCGCCGCTGACCACCACCGACTGCGTCTTGCCGACCTCGACCTTCATGGCGAAGGCGCCCTTGGCGTTGATGGCGATGAAGCCGGGCAGCGTGCGGGTGGATTCGGCCGCGTGGGCATGGATGGCGAACAGGGCAGGGATCAGGACGGCGACAGCGGTACGGCGCATGAGAATTCCTCGGTAAAGTTAACAAATCCTACAATATTAATTTTACTGAACTTATTCTCATGCGCCGACAAGTTTACGACGAACGGCGCAAATCCGGGGCTGTGTTGCGCCCGGACTACGAGCTTGCGCCGCGCAGACGCGCGAACAGGCGCTCGACATCGAGCTCCTGGATCAGCAAGCGGCCGCCGTTGGCCTGGATCAGGCGCGGCGCCAGGGCGTCCTCGCCGCCGCCCAGCGGCGAGGCGGTCAGGTCGGCGGCGTCGAATTGCTGCACCGCATGCAGCTCGTCGACCAGCAGGCCGATGGTGGCCTGGCCCTGGCGCACCAGCATCACCTGGCTGTTGTCGCCGGCCACGGCGGCGCGGCCCACCGTCAACTGCGCCAGGTCGAACACCCAGACGAAATGCTGGTGGCCGCCGGCCAGGGCCACGTCCAGCATGCCGAGGCGGGCCGCCGCCGCTGCGCCGGCGCCGCTGCTGCTGCTGGTGCGCTGCACCTTGGCGAACGGTACCGCTTCCTGGATGTGGGAAGCGCGCAGCGCCATCAGCGCGCCGCCGGCGCTGAAGATGGCGTAGTCCGGGCCGCTGTCGCGCAGCCGCTCGATGCGCACGCCGGCCGGCGCCGGCAGGCTGTCGCGCAGCGGTCCGAAGGCTTGCAGCAGTACGGCGATCACCGGCTGCTCGACGCCGTCGGCGGCGCGGAATTCGCGGTAGCCGGCGGCGCGGGTGCAGGCGGCGATCACGTACTGGCCGTCGTGACGCAGGATGCGCGTGACGCTCGGCGCGTCGCTGCCGGCGGCGCTGGCGGTTTGTTCGAACAGGCCGTCGCCCAGTTGCAGCAGGTCTCCCGGCGCGCAGGCGGCGTCGGTGCTGGCCAGCACGCGGCCATCCGGCGTGACGAAGCAGGCGCGCAGATTGAGGCGGCCGGCCACGCCGCTGTTGAGCATATTGCGCAGCTCGGGCTCGGCGTCGAATACGATGCCGATGCCGCCCATCACGTTGGCGGTTTGCTCCGGATGGCGGATCGCCGCGTGGTAGATGAAGGTGTGGCGGCCGTGGTACAGCGGCGACGGCGCGAACGGCTGCGGATAGTGATCGAGTTCGCTGCGCAGGGCCAGCACCCGGGCCAGCGTCTCGGCGGCTACGCTGGTGCCCACCGCCTGCTGGTCGCCGCTACTGGCGATGATGCGGCCGCTGCGGTCATAGACGAACAGGCGCGCGTACACCGTGTACAGGCGGTTGATGTGGCGCAGCACGGCGGCGATGTCCGCATGCTGCTGTGCCGACGGCTGCGCCAGCCCGCGCCGCAACTGGGCCGACAGCGCCCACCAGCGGCAGTCGTTGGCGCGCTCGTACAGATTGCGGTCGAGCATGTCGACCAGCAACTGCGAGGTCAGTCCCGCTTCGCTCAGGCTGGAGGCCAGCACGGTCTGGTACAGGTCGCGGATCGAGTGCGAGAACAGGGCGTCGCTGCGCTCGCCCGTTTCGGTGATCTGGTCGAGCACGGTATTGAGTTTGTTGGTTCCGCCTTGGCCGCCATCGTTGGCGGCGCTGGTGACCTTGCCGTTCCAGACGATGCGCTCGATGGTGCGGGTGGTGCGCGTGACGGAATTCATCAGCTCGTGCAGCGCCGGGCTGAACGCTTGCGCGTGCGAGAGCAGGCCCTGCATCAGCGCCGGCTCGACCTCGGCCAGCGCTTGGTCGTCGCCGGCGCGGAAGGCCAGGTCGACCGGCACCATCAGCTGCGCCTTCCAGCCGGCCGGGCCGGGATAGCCCTGGTAGCCGGCCGAAGCGAAGGTGCGCACCAGGTACTCGCGGCCGCCGAACATCAGCAGGCGCGGTTCGCCGCCGGGGTTGACCGGCACCCGCGCGCCGGCCGGTATCCAGAGCGGATCGGCGCTGCTGATGACGCCATCCTGGGCGTCGAGCAGCAGCATGTTGGCGCGTTGCGACGGGTCGCGGTAGGCGGCGAAGATGGCGTCCATCTCCTGCTCGAAGTTGAAGCACAGGCACAGCACGCCGGCCGGGGCGCCGGTGTCTGGATGCAGCATGCGGTGCGAGTACACCAGCGCGCGCGATTTGCCGGGGCGCAGGTCGGTGGCGCGGAAGGTTTCCAGATAGCCGTCGGCATCCAGCGTCTGCGCCAGCAGCGGATCTCGGCTATGCGTCAGCGGCGTGGCCGGGTCGGCCTGCACCAGCACGTGGCCGGCCGTGTCGAGCAGCACGATCTCGTCGTAGACGGTGTACTTGTCGCGGTAGTCGGACAGGCGCCGGCGCGCGGCGTCGCGGGCCGGTAAGCTGTCGTCGAGGCCGGCCACGAAGCGGCACAGCTCGACGTCGGTGGCGAGGAAGCCGACATCGGCGGTGCGTTCGAACAGGTTGCGCACCAGGATGTCGATGGCGTAGCGCGCCTGGGTGCCGAGTTCGGCCAGCACCTGGCGCACCTTCTCCTGCACCAGATTGGCGACCAGCGCCTGTTCCAGATGCGCGAAACCGGTGCGCGTGGCCACCATGGCCGGCAACAGCAGACGCGCTTCGGCAGGGCAATTCATTTTGGCGGACGACTCGATCAGTCGCCACATTTGGTTCAATTCCCGCAGGGATAGTTCGCAGCGGGCAACGTCGGGCATATGGGGTAGGAACATGCCAGCGTTGGCTACTTGGTAAGTGCTCATCGCTCGTTTTCGCTAAAACAAAGTGTTTAAGCAAGTCATGTGCCATGGGAAATATTGCCGTTCATGAAAAACGCCGCCCTTGGGCGGCGCTGTCGACGGCGAGATGCTTCAGCCGGCGGGCTTGTTGCTCAGGCATTCCTTCATGAAGGCCTTGCGCTCATCGCCTTTTTTGCCGGTGGCGTCCGCATTACATTGCTTCATCTTGTCCTGCTGCGTCATCTTCGGCGCTGCGGCCGGCTTGGCAGTCAGGCACTCCTTCATGAAGGCCTTGCGCTCGTCGCCTTTCTTGCCGGCGGCGTCGACGTTACAGGTTTTCATCTTGCTCTGCTGCGCGGTCGGTTCGGCTGCGAACACGGCCCCGCAAAGGGAAAGCATCAGGCTGGCTACGAACAATTTTTTCATGGTTACTCCAATGGGTTGGACAACAGTTTCACTATACGGCTTTGTCCGGCCACCGTCACTAGCCTCCGTAGACGGTGTACTCGAAGCCGTTGCCGATCTTGCCGATCAGGGCGGCCTGGTTCTCGGCGCTTTCGCTGAACGAGGCCAGCACGCCGGCGCGGCTGACGCCGTCGTGCATGGCGCCGAGCCAGTAATCCTTGCCGGCGGCGTCGGGATCGCGGTGCAGCACGTTGTTATAGAGCAGCGTGAGGAAAGCGTCGTCGTTCGGCGCACTGCCGTAGCGGTTGCTGAACTCCGTGCTGGCGATGAAGTCCTTGGCCGCCTGGTGCAGGCTGACGCCGTGGTCCATGGCGTTGATCCAATAGCCGAGGCCCGCGCTGTCAGGCGTGCGGTTGAAGGCGGCCTGGTAGAGCCGGTAGGCCTGGCCGCCATTGCCGTCGATGTCGAGCGCGTAGGCGCTGTCCCTGAATAACAGGCGCTCAACGCCGTCCAGCAGATCGGTGCCCGGAGTCGGGCCGAACGGGAATTTCACTTCCGTCTGGCTGCCGTTGCGCAGGATGCGGAAGAAAAAGTCGTCTTCTTTGTAGAGCACGGTGTCGATGCCGGCGCCGCCGTGCAGCGTGGCGCCGTTGTGCGCGCCTACGAGGAGGTCGGCGCCATCGGTGGCGGCCGCTGCCACCGGCGCGGTGGTGAAGGTGTAGCCCTGCAGGCCGGCGAACTGGTGGCCGGCCGCGTCGACAATCGCGCCAGCCGCGATGTTGAGCTTGTAGGTTTCGCCGGGCGCGAGGGTAAACGATGGATTGATCGACAGGTGGGCGGTCAGTGGATTGTCGGACGAAAACCAGCCAACGCCCAATTGCTGGCCGCTTGCGTCGAACAGCTTGATGCCGCTGTCATTGACGACGCGCACCTGCTGGTTGAAATCGAGCACGATGTTGTCGCTGACCAGATGCAGGCCGGGGGCGCTGGACGCCGATCCCTGTAGCTGCGGGGCCGAGCTGATCGTTGTTGCCTGCAGCGCGTAACTGCCGATGGCGTAGATGCTGGCGGACGGCGCGCCGACCGCGAGGTAATAGTCGCCGCTTTCTGTGGCGGTATAGCCCAGTGTCGTGCCGCTGCGTCCCAAGCCGTCGTAGATCTGGGCGCCATTGGCAGCGTACAGCTTCAGGCCCGCACTGTTGCCGGGTAAGGTACCCTGGCCGTCGCCCTTGTCCAATAGATCGAACTGATAGGACTGCCCCGCCGTCAGCGTCAGCTTGACCATGTCGATGTCGTCCGCATAGCCGAGCATGCCGCGCAGCGCGCCGCCGATGGGCAGCACCGCCGTGGTGTTGCGGTTGCCGACGTAGTCGTCGGCGCCCAGCGAGGTCGCGCTCAACTGGTAGCCGACCGCCGGATTGCCGTAGCGCTCGTTTACCTTGAGGTACAGCTCACCGTCCTTGCTGGCGGTGTAGAGCAGTGATTCGCCGCCACTGGTGCCGCTGTTGCCGCTCACCCTGCGCAGGTAGACAGTGCCGCCGCTGTCGGACGCGGTCAGATTGACGTCCGGCCATTGGCCGGCCTGCAGCGCGCTGGCGCTGAACTGGATCGCATAGGTATGCCCGGCGGTCACGCTTACCTGGTACATATCGGCATCGCTGCTGACCTCCAGTACGCCTTTGGCAGGCACGCTGTCGGCCAGAAGCGCGGCGTCGGCGGCCGTGTCGCCGACGAGGTCGCGGGGGACGCCGCTGGCGCTCAGCTGGTATTTGAAGTTGGTTGGATAGCCGTAGGTGGAGGCGATCTCCACGTAGTAAGTGCCGGCCTGCTCTGCGGTGTAGGCCAGCAAGGATGCTGAACCGCCGGTGCTGCTGGTGACGGTGGATAGCACCTGGCCCTGCGCATTGAGAATGTTGAGCTTAATCGTCTGTTCCAGGTAGCCGGACGCTGGCGCAGTATCGGTCGGCGCCTTCTGCAACGCGATCGCATAGGTGTCGCCGGCACCCATCTCGAGCGCGAACCAGTCGCGGTCGCCGCCGCCTGTCTCCAGGGTACCGGTGACGCTGGCGCCGAGCGCCAGGCGGCCGGCCTTGGCGCTGTTGGCGCCCCAGTCGTCGACGGCCTCGACCGGCGTGAGCTGATAGTGCGCGGCGCCGTTGGCGCTGATGCTGGCGTAGTAGTAGCCGGTGGTCGATGGCGTGTAGGTGTACTCCGAGCCGCCGCCGTTGATGTTGCCCAGCTTGACGCCATCGGCGCCGGATAGGTTGAGACTGCTCAGTAGCTGGGTTTCACCGGCGTCGGGACGCAGCTGCAGCGCGTACGTGGTGCCGGCCAACAGCAGCAGCTTGACCACGTCGGCGTCGCCCTTATAGGTGTTGACGCCGTGGATGGTGGCGCCGAGGGCCACCGCCGTGGCCTTGTCCGGCGTGTTGCCGAAATCATCAACCACGCCGGCGCTGGCGCTCAGTGTGTAAGCGCGGTGCAGCGTCAGGCTGGCGTTGCTGGAGTTGACCAGCACCGAATAGGTGCCGCTGGCGGCGGCGGTGAATCCGAAAGTGCGCGGGTCGCCGTTGTAGTACTGCTCGCCGAGGCGGTCGATGACTTTACCGGCCTCGTCATAGAGCTCGCATTCCAGCGTACGCAGGTCGATTGCGCTGCCGGTCAGTTGCAGCGTGTAGATCTTCCCGGCCTCGACTTCGATGATGAAGCGGTCGCTGTCGGCGGCGTACTGGATTTCGCCGCTGATCGAATCACCTGGCCGCAGCACGCCTGGTGAGGCTTGGTTCTGCGAATAGTCGTCGTTGAGCAGCGTCGCTTTCAAGTTATAGACACCGGGTGCGTAGCCGCTGACGGCGACGAAGTAATCGCCAGCCGTGGCCGGTTCAAGTATGGTGCTGTCCAGGGCCTTGCCGCTGGCGTCGTAGAGCTGGAAGCCGGTGACCGAAGTGGTGGCGCCATCCTTCGGCAGGTTGAAACCGTAGTGCTGGCCCGCTTCGACGTGGATCTTGTACCAGTCCGAGTCGCCCGCCACTTCAAACTCGCCGCGCAAGGCTTCGCCTACCGTCAGCACGCCGGTGGTGTGGATGTTGCTGGCGATCGGATCGGGCGGCTTGATGGCCCCGCTCAGGGTATAGCCGCCGGTGGCGCCGTACCAGAAATGTACGCTCAGGTAGTATTGGCCGCTGGTGGCGGGCGTAAACTCGAACGCCGGTCCGGCGCGGAGATCGAAACCCTCGGCCTGAGCCAGGAGGGCGTTGGCGTCGCTGAGAAGCAGGCCCATGTTTCCAGCGACGTTGATGTAGGGATTGCTGTCGGCCAGTGAGAACGCATAGCTCACGCCCGCCTGCAGCCAGACCTTGATCATGTCCTGATCGTAGCTGTAGTCGAGCTTGCCGTTGATGGCGTCGCCGATGACCAGTTCGCCAGTGGTGGAGGAGTTGTCGCTATAGTCGTCGTCGGGCATGGCGGCTGGGGGAGATGTGGGAGCCGCAGCATAGCATTGTTGCTTAGCTGGAAAACTCACACATCGTCACACCTACCCCGCGTGCTTTTGCCTCGACGCCAGCTTTGCTAATTAAGGGGCGGACCCCGTGGGTCCGACCCTGCGTGGCCGTGCGGGGTGGCGGCTAGTCATCCTTCTCCACCAGCACCGCCGTGGTGCGCGGCGGGATGGTGAAGCTGCCGCTGGCGCTGGCGTAGCTGGCGCCATCGAGCTTGCGCTGCAGCTTGTGCCCGGCCAGCTTGCGGCCGGCCAGTTCCGGCACCACCACCGTCTGCGCCGTCTTGGTCACGTTGAACAGCGTCACCACCGACTTGTACTTTGCGTCCGCATAGCCACGCCCGTCGATGCTCATCACGATCACGCCCGGCACCTGCGCCGGTCCGGTGTTGTGGAAGCGCAGGCGTTCGCTGACGTCCTGCGCCGTGCGCAGGCGGAACAGGCTGCTGTCCTGGCGGATCGCCAGCAGCTCGTGCATGGCGTTGCGCGCGGTGATGATGGCGCGGCTGTCCGGCTTGATCAGCGGATTGGCCAGGATCGGCGCCATCAGCGGCCAGTTGGCCTGGTTGACCGCCGCCAGCGGCAGGCCGACGCCGAAGTTGTTCGACTGGTAGCTGTAGTCCAGCTTGTTGAACCAGTCGCCGGCGTCATAACTGTCGCGGTCCATCGACTTCGAACGCAGGATTTCCTGGCCCGCGTGCAGGAAGGGCAGGCCCTGCGACAGCACGGTGAACGCGGCGCCCAGGTTCTGTACGCGCACGCGGTCCGCTGCGCTGGTGTTCGGCGGCAGTTTGTAGGCGTTGAGGTCGAACAAGGTCTGGTTGTCGTGCGCCTCGACATAGTTGATGGTCTCCGACGGCTGCGCCGCGAAGCCGGCCTGCTGGCCGAAGTAGTCGATCTCCGAGTTTTTGCGCTGCACGCCGAAACGGTCGGTGAAGCGGTAGTCGCGCAAGGTGCCGGACAGCGCCACCTTGGCCAGGTCGCCAAGGCGCAGCAGGTCGTCCTTGGTCTGCGTCGAGCGGCCGTTGGGGTCGTAGTAGACGCCGTTGATCAGGCCTTGCTGGGTGAGCAGGGCGTCGCCGCTGTCGCAGCAACCGCCGCCGCGCATGGTGTCGCGGATGCGGTCATTGAACGAGCCGATGCCGCTGCCGTACATATTGGCCTGGCGCGCCTGCACGAAGCGGATGTCGTTGGCCACGGCGCCGAAATTCCAGGCTTCGCCGTACAGGTAGATGTCGCGCCCGGCGGCCTGGTTGACCGCCGTTTGCAATTGCTGCATCACCGCCAGCGGCGTGAAGCCCATGATGTCGAAGCGGAAGCCATCGACCCGGTAGTCGCGCGCCCAGGTGCTGGTGGAGTCGATCATCAGCTTGGCCATCATGACGTTTTCTGCGGCGGTGTCGGCGCAGCAGCTGTCGTTGGTGATGCCGCCGCTGGCGTTCAGCCGGTAGTAGTAGGCCGGCACGATCTTGTCGAGCACCGACAGCGGTCCCTGCTGCGAGCTGCTGGTGTGGTTGTAGACCACGTCCATCACCACCCGCAGGCCTTGCTTGTGCAAGCCTTGCACCATGGCGCGGAATTCACGCACGCGCACCGCGCCGTCGGCGGCGTTGGACGAGTAGCTGCCTTCCGGCGCCGTGTAGTGCACCGGATCGTAGCCCCAGTTGAAGCAGTCTGTTCCGCGCGACGCTTCGACGGCGGCTTGCTGCTCGGTGCCGTTGGCGGCCGCGTTCGGCACCGCCGGCGTGCTGCAGCCGGTTTCGTTGATGCTGGCGATGTCGAACGCCGGCAGCAGGTGGATGTGGCTCAGGCCGGCCTTTTGCATGTCGCTCAAGTGGCGCATGCCACTCGAGTTGTCATCGGTGAAGGCCAGGTATTTGCCGCGATGGGCCGGCGGCACGCTGTTGTCGTTGACGCTGAAATCGCGGATGTGCAGCTCGTACAACGAGATGTCGGTGGCATGCGCGAGGCGCGGCAGCGGGTGGTGGTCCCAGCCGTCCGGCTTGAGCTCGCGGCTGTCGAGGTTGGCGACAAAGCTGCGCTGGCTGTTGGCGCTCAGGCTCAGCGAATACGGATCGGTCACCGTGTTGTTGACCAGGGTGTTGTTGGCCCAGCGCGACAGCACCTGTACGTTGTAGGTGTAGTAGTAGCGGTTGACCCAGCTGGCGTCCGGCGCCGTGTAGCTCCACACGCCGCTGGCGGCATCCTTGCTCATGGCGCGCGTGGCGGTGGCGGCGCTGTCGGCGTCCGGGTACAGGTTGAGGCTGACCGACTTGGCGGTTGGCGCCCACACGCGGAAGGTCGGTGCGCCGTTGCGCGCATAGCTCAGGCCCAGCGTGGCGTTGCGGGCCGCGTCGGCAAACACGCTGTCGAGCATGCCGCCGGTCTGCAGCGAAGTCACCTGCACCAGCTTGCCCGCCGCATCGAACTGGGCGATGGCGAACTGGTGGCTGGCCTTGGCGGCGATGCCGTTGCTGTCGGCGTCCGACATGGCGAGCGCGGTGGCGCCGGCCAGGTGCGGGTACTTTTGCTGCAAGGCTGGGGGCAGGGCGGCCGCGCTGGTGAGCGCGATGCTGCCGTCGGCGCCGCTGATGCCATCGACGCCCGAGCCGAGGCCGCCATTGGCGGCGTAGTACAGCTTGTAGCTGGCACCGCTGCTCGGCACGCCGGGCCAGGCCAGGGTGGAGGCGCTGAGCCAGTGGGCGTTCGCGCTGTTGAGGTTGCCGAAGCTGATGGCCGGCTGGCTGTTGTAGACGGTGCAATCACCTTCCAGCAGCCAGACTTCCTGGCCGGCGCTGGCGATGTTGCCGCTGAAGGCGGCGGACTGGTCGTTGCCGCAGTTTTTATTGCCGCTGCCGTCGGTGACCAGGAACCAGATCGCCGATTTACCGGTGTCGACCGGGATGTCGACGTAGCCGCCGAAGCTGTCGCTCTGCGTCATCATGAAGCGGCCGCTGATCCAGGCCGGGCTCGGGTTGACCGGGCCGTCCCAGGAATACACGCCCCACTGGGTGGCGTCGCCCTGGGTGCGGTGGAAGTGCATGCGGAGGTTGCCGGCCGCGACCGGGGCGGCGGCGATGGCGGCGGCGGGTCCACCCTGGATGCGGTTGCCGAGCGACTTGCCGGCCGGTGTCTCGACGGCGGTGTCGCTGCCGCCGCAAGCTGCCAGCACGGCAAGGGTGCCGGTGGCCAGGGCGAGTTTTAGCCCTGAAACTAAACTACAGTTGAGTTTCATACGTGTCTCCGTGTTGTGTAGTGATTTAGCCTCCAGTTTCTGCAGACTGGATGGATCTGTAATATTACTACTTAAAAAATAAGAAAATGCTAAATATTTTTCTGGAGTGTGGCGCGACTGGCACAAGGGTGTGACAATGGCTTTTCACCTACTTTTTAAATGGAGCGTGTGATGAAACGTATTTCGACTACAACGCGCGTGCTGGCTGCCAGCCTGGCATGGATGACCTTGGGCGTGGCGCAGGCGGCGCCGTTGACGGCCGACGTGGTGCTGAAACCGACCCAGGGCAGCGCCACCGCCGGCAGCGTGCGCTTCACGCAACAGGACGGCAAATTGCAGATCGATGCGGACATCGCCGGCCTGTCGCCGGGCGTGCACGGTTTCCATTTGCATGAGAAAGGCGATTGCAGCGCGCCCGACGGCACCAGCGCCGGCGGCCACTTCAATCCGGCCGGCCTGCAGCACGGCGGGCCCGAGCACGGTGCGCGTCATGGCGGCGACTTCGGCAACATCACGGCCGACGCCAGCGGCAAGGCCTCGCTGCGGCTGAGCGTGCCGACCAGCCAGATCACGCTGGAGAGCGGCGTGGCCAACAGCATCATCGGGCGCGGCATCATCGTGCATGCCGATGCCGACGATTTCGTGACCCAGCCGACCGGCAACGCCGGCAAGCGCGTGGCGTGCGGCGTGGTGGTAGCCGGGAAGTAAGCGCTTGCGCGCGACCGGCACTTTCGGCTCGATAGAGCGCTTGTACCTGAAGCCGGCGCGCGGCAAACCGATGCAAGCGGTTGGCGCCGGCGAGTCCGTGGCCTGCGTGGCGGGCTATGGTCTGCTCGGCGACGTGCACGCCAGCCGTCTCAGTCCGCGCCAGGTGCTGGTGACCCTGGCCGGCGAGCTTGATGCGCTGCGCATCGCGCCAGGTGCGCTGCTGGAAAATATCGTCATTGCGTGCGCTGAAGCGGCGCTGTTCCAGCCCGGTGCTGCCATCGTGACGGCGTCCGGCGTCGAGATCCGTCTGACCATGTTTTGCGAGCCGTGCCAGCGCATTGCCGCCGTCGGCCACGAGCTGTCCACGCTGCTGCGCAGGCGCGGCGTGCTGGGGGTAATTGAAACCGGCGGCGCACTGCGGTCGGGCGAGCGTATCGAGCTGATCGCCGATAAATATCCGGCGCTGCCGGAATCGCCGTATCAGAAATTCCTGGAGTTTCTGCCGACGGTGCCGCCGGGGCGGGTGGTGCGCTATCGCGACATCACCATCGCCATCGGCGCGGCCGACAGCTTTGTGCGGGCTCTGCCCGGCTATATCAAGCGCAGCGGTGGCATCGGCCTGCCGCTGCACCGCATCGTCAACGCGCGCGGAGAATTGCTGCCGCTGTTGCCGCTGCAGGGCGTGCAACTGCGCGCCGAGGGTGTGCAGCTGCTCGGCGACCATGCAGCTGTCGATCTGACGCGCTATCTGTGGAACGGGAGTGCGGCGTAGGGCCCTTGTTAGCACCTCGAAACACCGTCATTCCCGCGCATGCGGGAATCCATAGACCGCGTGTGTGCAGCTTCGGCATGGGTTCCCGCGTGTGCGGGAACCACGGGATTGCTCTTAGGCCGCCTTGGCGCCGGCGTCCGGGCGGCCGCAATAGCGCTGGACGTAGGCCTGATGCGTCGGCAGCTGCACCACCGTGCGGTCGATGCGGCCCTTGATGCCGCCGAGGAAGGCTTTCAGCTCCTCGTCGCCCATCAGGTCGGCCGTCTGGTGGTGCGACTTCGGCATGATGCCCTGGCCCAGCATCACCTGGATCCACGAGTTTTCCGCGAACAGTTCGTTCGGGATGCGGAACACGCGCCCGGTTTCCTTGAACAGGTCGATGCGGTGCTTGAGCGAGGCCGGGATGCTCATCTCGCGCGCATCGATCCAGAACTGCGAGTCGGTGCGGTTGTTGACGTGGTAGTGCAGGATGATGAAGTCGCGGATGTGGTCGATCTCGCGGTTGCACTGCTCGTTGTATTCGTCGATCTCGGCCTGCTGAATGCCGTCGGCCGGGAACGATTGCATCAGGCGGATCACGCTGCGCTGGATCAGGTGGATGCTGGTCGACTCGATCGGCTCCAGGAAACCGCTCGACAGGCCGATCGCCACCACATTGCCCTTCCAGGTATTGCGGCGCTGGCAGGGCTTGAATTTGATGACGCGCGGCGTGATCAGGGTCTTGCCTTCGACGTTGGCCAGCAACTGCTTGTGCGCCGTCTCTTCGTCCAGGTGGCGGCTCGAATACACGATGCCGTTGCCGACGCGGTGCTGCAGCGGAATGCGCCACTGCCAGCCGGCCTGGTGCGCCATGGAGCGCGTCAGCGGCACGGCATCGCCCACCGACGAGGTTTGCACCGCGATGGCGCGGTCGCAGAACAGCCACTCCGACCAGTCCTCCACCTCTTCCTGCATGGCGTCGCCGATCAGCAGCGCGCGGAAGCCGGTGCAGTCGATGAACAGGTCGCCTTCGATTTCCACGCCCGATTCCAGCACCACCGAGCGCACGTCGCCGTTGTCGTGCTTGGTGTAGCGCACGATCTTGCCTTCCAGGCGCTGCACGCCGCGCGGCTCGCTCAGGCGGCGCAGGTATTTGGCGTAGCGGCTGGCGTCCAGGTGGTAGGCGTAGTTCATGCCGTTGTTGGGCAGGTGGGCGAAGCGGTTTTCCATCGACGCCTTCAGCTCCAGGCAGTAGTCGCCGTAGTCGCCGGCCACACCGCGCTCCACGCCCTTGTGCCAGAAGTGCTGGAAGCCGGCGGTCCAGTGGTCGGTGCCGGTGACGCCGAACGAGTGGATGTAGTCTTGCTTGACGTTGCGCCAGGCTTCGAAGCTGATGCCGAGCTTGAAGGTGGCCTGGGTCTCGGCCATGAATTCCTGCTCGTTGATTTCCAGCACGTTGTGGAAGTTCATCAGCGTCGGGATGGTCGCTTCGCCCACGCCCACGGTGCCGATTTCTTCCGATTCGATCAGCTTGATGTCGAGCAGTTTGCCGAGCACTTTGGAAATGCCGGCCGCCGTCATCCAGCCGGCGGTACCGCCGCCGCAGATGACGACGCGGCGGATGGGTTTGCGATTGTTCGGGTCACGCATATTGTGGGTCTCCTTAGCGGTTTAGTCTTTTGAGCAGTTGTGTACGCAGGGCGCGGGCGCCTTCGTCCGACAGCGGCGCCAGCACGCCGCGCGCCGTTGGCGGAATGTGTGCGGCGGTGGCCTCGTCGGCCTCGAAAATGTAGTGGCGGAAGATTTCCTGCCAGGCCTTGCGCTGTTCCTTCGGCAGGTCGCGCATGGTGAGGAAGGCCGCCATCAGGGCGTTGGTCGGCGTATCCATGTACTCCGGCGACTGGCGCCACCAGTAGTTGACCAGCACGTTGAACGGATCGAGCGCCTCGATGTGGTGCCACCACATGCTGGGGATGAACAGGGCGTCGCCCGGTCCCAGCTCGGCGGTCTGCGCGTGCTGGAGCGCTGTTTCGAATTTCGGAAATTGCACGAAATCCGGGTTGAGGAAATCAACCAGGCTGACGGCCTGGCCGGCCGGGGTGAAATCGACCGGGCCGACGTACAGGTTTTGCAGCTGGTCCGGCGGGAACAGCGTGAAGCGCCGGTGGCCGGCCGCCACCACCGCCAGGTTGTCCGGCAGGTCGTAGTGGGCGGCGATGCGGCTGCGGTTGCCGATCCAGATGCTGGCCAGGGCGTCGCGTTGGCCCAGGTCGAGGTCGTTGTGCTGGCGAAAGCCCGGCAGGCAGGTGTCGATGGTGGTCGAGCCGACATACACGGTGGGCGCCGGGTCCATGTCGCGCTTGGCTTCGATCTCGTCCAGCACGCCGCTCAGCTTGACGTGCACGGGGCGGAAGTTGAAGCCGCTCAGGTCGTGGTTGTAGAAGAAGCGGCCATTCGCCTCCGGCGGCCCCAGCATGGCGCCGATGGTAGCGCCCTGGTAGTGGCCGCGCAGGTAGTCGAGGCCGGCGCGGTCGGACGCGCGCGCGGCTTGCACCATCGGCCAGTTCGACGCCAGGCCGCGCAGCACCAGCGGCGTGGTGGCGGTAAGGAGATCGTCGGTCAGGTCCAGCGGCCCGAGGCCGCCGACTTCGCGGATGGCTTCAGGCATGGAGCGTGGCGTTCTTGCGATCGATGAGCATGCGGAAGTTCGACAACGAGGCCAGCACCAGATAGATCGACTGCAAATAGCCGGCGCGGTGCAGCTTGACGACGGCGTCCTCGCCCAACGCCTGCAGGCGGTCTTCGTTGATGGTGTACAGGCCGACCAGCTGGTTCTGCGAGCCGTCGTTCAGTTCCACTTCCAGCACGAAGCTTTCCAGCAGCTCGTGCTCCAGCAGCGCGGCCAGGAAGCCCGGCACGGCCTGCAGGCCGTTGTGGATGGTGAACAGCAGCGAGTTGCTGCGTTCCAGGAATTCGGTGTTGCCGCCGTGCGGCTTGAACACTTGCTCGCCCTCGGTGAGGCTGACGCGCGGGTGGTTGATGTCGATGTTGATCATCAGCTCTTCGCCGCTGAGGCCGATCAGGAAAGGCTGGCGCTCGACCATCATCGGCAGGTAGGGCGCTTCCCAGCGGTCGCCGTGAAGGAACAAGTTCTCGCCTTCCTGCAGGCCGAACAGGGCGATCGATTCGAAGCCGAGGCCGTCCACGGTCTTGCGGAACACGATCGGGTAGCAGGCCTGGACGTCGCGGAACTCGGCCGGGAAGGTCGGGGCCGCCATGACGCGGTCGCCGAATTCCGCGCCACGGCGGGTGATGACGCGCACGTCGCGGTGTTCGAGGTTGTTCAGTAAAACTGGTTTAGGCATCTCTGTCTCTCGTTCTAGATTTTTTGCAAGCCGTGAAGCTTGATGTGGTTGATGAGGGCGCGGTTGTCGGGCAAGGCCCCCAGCATTTTCCGGGTGATTGCTGCAGCTTCCTGGAAATAGTTGTCGGCCATGGCGGCCTCCTGCGGCTTGGGGGCGCGGCTGAAGTCGCTGCGGAAGCCCATGCCGTACAGGATGTATTGGTAGCTGGCCGAAGGGAATACTTCCTCGATGCGGTAGAAGTCGCTGCGCGAAGGCGCGCGGTGTTGCCACAGGGTCAGCAGCTCGCGCAGGCGTTCCGGCACGGCTTCGGACGCGGTGTTGTCGCGCCAGTAGGCGGTGTCGCGGCGGCGGCTCAGCACGTAGTGCAGCTTGAGGAAATCGATCACCCGTTCCCAGCGGTAGGTGAAGGCTTGGTTGAAGCGTTTGGCGACGATGTCCATCGCTGCGCGCGAGGCCGGCAGGTCGTCGCTGACCATGGCGGCCGACATTTCAACGATGGCCAGTGCGGACGCTTCCAGCGGTTCGATGAAGCCTGCCGACAAGCCGATAGCCACGCAGTTGCGGTGCCAGAATTGCTCACGGTAGCCGGGCTGGAAGCTCAGCTTGCGCGGCTGCGGAATGTCGGCCGGGCCGCCGGTCTGGATGATGTAGGCGCGCAGTTCCGCTTCGGCCTGGTCGTCGCTGATATAGGTACTGGCGTAGACGTGGCCGACGCCGCGCCGGCTCGGCAGGCCGATGTCCCAGATCCAGCCCGCGCTTTGGGCGGTGGAGGAGGTCTGCGAGGCGATCGGGTAGTGTTCGTCCGGATAAGGGATCTGCACCGCCAGCGCCGAGTCGTTGTACAGCACGTGCTGCTGCGGGATCAGCTGGATGCCGTAGTGCTTGCCCAGCAGCAGGGACTGCATGCCGGTGCAATCGATGAATAGTTCACCTTCGAGCGCACCGTGTTGGCGCGTCTGCAGCGAGGCGATATCGCCGTCGGCGTGACTGTTGATCGCATCCACATGGTCCGGCACGTAGTGGACGCCGAGCTGCTCCAGGCAGTGCTTGCGCAGGAACACGCCGAACTTGCCGGCGTCCAGGTGGTAGCCGTAATTGGCCACGGCGGCGTATTCCGGTGTCACCACCTGCTTGGGCGCGCGCCCGTTCACGCACAGGTGGTGCTGGTAACTGACCAGGTCGGCGAACGGAATCTGTGGATGCCGGGCCTGCCAGTGCTCGGGCAGGTTGACGTCACCGTAGCCTTGCGGCAGCGAGAACGGATGGAAATAGCAGTCGGCGTCGCCGCCGTCGACCCAGCGGTTGAAGCGCGAGCCCTGCTTGAAGGAAGCGTCGCACTCGCGGAAGAAGTCCGATTCGGACACGCCGATGCGGCGCAGCGTGTCGCGCATGCTGGGCCAGGTCCCTTCGCCGACGCCGATCGGCGCCACGTCCGGCGACTCGATCAGCGTGACCTGCAGGCTGCGATGCTCTGCCGCGATCAGGCCGGCAGTCATCCAGCCGGCAGAACCGCCGCCTACGATTACGATGCGTCTCAACATGGTTTTTATTTTATTACGTAATGGGTTACACAAAGTTTAACCGAAAAAAGGCCGCTGACGGAACAGCGGCCTTTTCGTGGCGTTCTTACAACGTTTTTACGGCATCAGAACTTGTAGCGCGCGCCTAACATGTAACGCGGACCGCCCTGCGTCACCGATTCCAGCTGCTGCTTGGTGCGGCTATGCACGCGCTGGATTTCGTCGGTCAGGTTGATCGCTTCCAGCTGGAAGCTGAGCTTGTCGCTGAAGTTGTACCCGATGCTCAGGTCGACCTGACCATACGACTCGACGTATTGCGGATTCGGACCGGAACCGTCGAAGGTCGACGACAGGAACTCGCCGCGCCAGTTGTAGGCCAGGCGCGCGGTCCATTTCTTGTCTTCGTAGATGCCGACCACGTTCGACGAGTTCGACAGGCCGACCAGTGCGAATTGCTCGCCCAGCTTGGCGTTGTTGTACTTCAGGTTGGAATCGACGTAAGTGTAGTTGGTCGAGATGCCGAAGCCGCTGTTGCCGAACATGTGCTGCAGGTTCAACTCCACGCCCTTGATGCTGGCCTTCTTCTGGTTGGAGAAGGAGGTGATGCGGAAGTTGGCCACCGGATCGCCTGGCTGGCCGATGATGGTGCCGGTGGCGTTGCCGGCCGCGTCGTCCTGGCCGCGCGTCACGCCGGGGGCGGTGGCGCGGTTGCGGAAGATGTAGTTGCGGATGCAGGTGGTGTCGGCGCCCGGGCAACCGTTGGCCAGCGCTTCGTTCCACAGCGCGCCGCCGACCGGGGTGTGCAGGTTGAACGGGGTGGCGTTGACTTGCGACTGGCCGGCGTAATTCTCCAGGTTCTTGTGGAAGTAGCCGACCGAGAAGAAGTTCTGCTGACCGTAATACCATTCCCATGAGAGGTCGATGTTCTTCGACTTGACCGGTTTCAACGCCGGGTTGCCGGCCGAGCCGGTGCCGCCGTCGGTACGCACCAGCGAGTTCAAGGTAGTGCCGCCCTGGATCTGGTCGTAGCGCGGACGGCCGATGGTCTCGCCGTAGCTGAAGCGCACTTTTTGCTGCTGCGTCAACTCGATGTCGGAGTCGAAGCTAGGCAGGAAGTGGTGGTATTTGCCGGTCAAGGTGGTGAAGGTCGGCGCGCCGAAGGTGATCGGCAATTCGTTCTGCGCCACCCAGCGGATGTCCACCGCAGCCGGCACCAGTGCGGTCGAGACCACGTCGGTGGTTTCGTAGCGGCCGCCGATCGAGGTACGGATCGGGAACTTGGTGTCCCAGTCGGTGTTGAACTGGACGAAGGCGGCCTTGGATTTTTCCTCGGTGCGGGCATCGTTGTCGAAGGTCTTCTTCGGCAGGTACAGTTCCGGCAGGCCGGAGGCGGCCGCCGCCAGCTTGCGCACCTGATCGAAGTTGAAGGTGTAGAAGTTGTTGAACAGGTTGGGGCTGCCGCTGCCGTCGATCTGGTCGAAGTAGCCGCGCACGGTCTCAGGATGCCAGACGCTGCTTGGGTAGTCGGACGGCTTGGTGGCGCCGCCCCAGGTGTCGCGCTGGTTGTTGGAGAAGGCCGAGCGGTTGTCGACCTTGGTCGCGGTGGCGCCGAATTTCAGCTCCGAGGCTTCCAGCACTTTCCACGCGCCCTTGACCTGAGTCTGGTCGACCTCGCCGCGCATATAGCCGTTGGTGAACACCGAACCGGTCACTTGCTGGCCGGCCCGGGTGAAGTCCGCGCCCGCGATGCTCAGCACCGGGAAGTCCTTGCTGAAGTCGACGCTGGTGTCGCCGCGGCTGAAGCTGGCGGTGCCCAGGGTATTGCTCGAACCAAACGGGCTGTCGGCGCCGGAGGTGGCGGTCGAGCGGTGCGTGTCGAGCTCGAAGCGCAGGTCGGGGGTCGGTTTCCATACGGCGTTGAAGCCGACCGACTTGTTCTGCGTCTTGGTCGCAAAGTCCGCTGCGCCCATGGCGATGTCGCTGGCGCCGTTGGCGATCTGCTCGGTGTACACCAGCGGGCTGGAGACCGGGCCCTTGGTCCACGAGCTGGTCGACGGGCCGAAGTTGAACCAGGCCGACAGGTCGTTGCGCTTGGTCTGGATCTTGTTTTCGGAGTAGGTGTAGTCCAGGGTGGTGACCAGGGTGCTGACCGGCTTGTATTGCAGGGTCAGTTGGGCATTGGTGCGTTGGCGCTGAACGCCGTTGAAGTTGTAGTTCAGGTTTTGCGGCACCGAATACAGGTCGCTTGGGCCTGGACGGTTGGTGATGCCGGTATTGCCTTGCGGGATGGTACCCCAGCTGTTTTCGTCGCCACGGAACGGACCTTTCCAGCCGTTGGAGACGGCGGCGGTGTTGTAGCCCAGGTTGCGTTCCTGGTAGCTGCCCGAGATCGCCACGCCGAAGGTGTTGTCGGCGAAGGTGTTCGAGTAGATGCCCGACACTTCAGGCGTGACCGAGCTGCTGGCCTTGACGTCGCCCGGCAGGTTGCCGTTGGAGGTGTCGTAGACGCCCTTGACGCCGACGCTCGAATGCATGCCAGGACGGTCGAACGGACGCGCGGTCATGACGTTGACGGTGGCGCCGATGCCGCCGGTTGGCGCTTCGGCACGGCTGGTCTTGAACACCTGCAGCTGGGAGATCGCTTCCGATGCCAGGTTGGCGAAGTCGAAGGCGCGGCCATTCAGATCGCCCAGGTTGGAGGTCGGCATCTGGCGGCCGTTCAGCAGCACCAGGTTGAAGTCGGGACCGACGCCGCGCACGGTGATTTTCGAGCCTTCGCCGATCGAACGGTCGATCGACACGCCCGAGATGCGCTGCAGCGACTCGGCCAGGTTGGTGTCCGGGAATTTGCCGATGTCCTCGGCGACGATGCCGTCGACGATACCGTCCGAGTTGCGCTTCAGGTTCATCGACGACAACAGCGATGCGCGCAGGCCGGTGACGACCACGCTTTGGACCGGAACGTCTTCCCCGGCCTTGGCTTGAATTTCCTGGGCCAGCGCCGGGAGCGACGCGGCGGCGCAGGCGCTGGCGACCGCCAGGCTCATTAATGTTTGTCGTGCCTTTGGATAATGCATGTTATCTCCTGTGTTTTTGTAAACAACGCCAACTGCCTACCGCTTGGAAAACTAGTTGGAAAGCTTTCCAATAATGGACTGAATATAGCATTCATCAAAAATCAAAGTCAATTCGCAGCGCAGCAGATTGCTAGTTATTGGGCCGTAAACCGGCCGAAGTGACGCTAATTGGCAACGTTTCCAATTCCGCTCCGGCGTTGACAGAGGGGGAGGCCGGTGCCATGATCTGGGAACGTTTCCAAACGAGAGGCCCCGGATGACACTAGGTACCTGCTTTACCCTGGCAGCGATGTTGATGGCGCCGCACCTGGCCGCCGCCGAGCCGGGTTTCCCCTGGCCGCAAGGCGCGCGCGCCGCCGTCAGCCTGGCCTATGACGACGCGCTCGACTCACAGCTCGACGTTGCCATTCCGACCCTGGACAAATACGGCCTGAAGGGCAGCTTCTACCTGCAAATGTCGAATCCGGCCGTGGACCAGCGCATGGACGGCTGGCGCCGCGCGGCGGCCAGGGGGCACGAGCTGGGCAACCACAGCCTGTTCCACCAATGTTCGCGCAAGGCGCCGGGGCACGACTGGGTGCAGCCGCAGCGCGACCTCGACACCACCACGGCGGCGCAGATGCGCGACCAGGTGCTGCTGGCCAACACCATGCTGTACGCCATCGACGGCAAGCGCGAGCGCAGCTACACGGCGCCGTGCGGCGACCTGCTGGCGGCCGGCGTGCCGTATCTGCCGCTGCTGCGCGACAGCGTGGCCGCCATCAAGGTCAGCGGCGCGGCCGTCACGCCGTCGATGCGCTCGCTCGATCCGTATGCGGTAGGGGTGGCGGCGCCGGAGGGACTGAGCGGACAGCAGCTGATCGCCATGGTCAAGCAGGCGGGCCAGCAGGGCACCATGGTCAACTTCACCTTCCATGGCGTCGGCGGCGATTACCTGAGCACCAGCGCACAGGCGCACGAGGAACTGGTACAGTATCTGGCTGCGAACCGGCAGCTTTATTGGACCGATACTTTCCTCAACATCATGACTTACGTGAAAAAACAACGTGGCGACCATTAAAGACGTGGCCCGCCTGGCGGGCGTGGGACTGGGCACGGCGTCGCGCGTGGTCAGCGGCAAGGGTTCCGTGTCGCCGGCGACGCTGGTCAAGGTGCGGGCCGCCATCGACGAGCTGGGCTTCCGGCCGTCGCATGCTGCGCGCACCCTGTTGTCCGGCAACAGCAAGATGATCGGCGTCTACATCCCTGTGCTGAGCGGCACCTTCTATACGCCGATCCTGCAGATCATCGATACCGAATTGCGGGCGGCGGGGCTGCACATGGTGGTGGCCTTCGGCGCCGGCCTGGGCGGCGCGCGCCAGCAGGCGATCGAAGGGCTGGCCTTCCTGGTCGAGCGCGGCTGCGACGGCTTGATCCTGATGAGCAATGTGCTGCTGGAGGAAGACATCGCCGCGCTGGGGCCGAGGCCGACGCCGATGGTGGTGCTCAACCACGCTTTCGACAGCATCGCCGGGCAATGCTTCACGGTCGATCACACGCTGGGCGGCACCATCGCCGCGCGCACCCTGCTGGAGCACGGCCACCGCGACATCGCGCTGGTGTCGGGGCCGGCCAGCCTGCCCGACAACGTCGAGCGGGTGGAAGCCTTCAAGCGCGCGCTGGCGGCGGGCGGCGTCGACACCGGCACGATGTGGATGGTGGAAAAGGATTTTTCGCCGGCCGGCGGCTGGTCGGCGGCCAAGGAGCTGGTGGAGTCGGGCCGACGCTGCACGGCCATGTTCTGCGCCAACGATGAAATGGCGGCCGGTGCGCTGTCCTACCTGCAGGAGGCCGGCATCCGCGTGCCGCACGAGCTGTCGGTGATCGGCTACGACGATACGCCGAGCGCCGAATTCTCGGCCCCGCGCCTGAGCACGGTACACATGCCGTGGCGCGAGATGACGCAGAACGGCGTCAGCGAACTGCTCAACCGCTGCTACGGCCTGCAGCGCCCCGTCACCCGCAACTATCCGGTAACGATGATCCTGCGCGCCTCGCTGGCCCGGGCCGATCAGGCCTGAGCCAGCTTCACTGCCACGCTTACTTCAACGCTTCCACCAGACCCGGCGCGAACTCGGCGCCGTGCTTGACTTGGGCGGTGGAGGCTTTCAGGGCGCCGCCTATCGGTTCGGCACGGCCGCCCAGGCATTTGGCCAGGAAGTTTTCCGTCACCGCGTTGAAGGCGATGTTGTTGACCGGACGCGCGAAGCCGTGGCCTTCGTCGGGGAACACCACGTAAGTCACCGGTATGTTCTTGGCCGCCATCGCATCGACGATCTGCTCCGATTCACGCACGTTGACACGCGGGTCGTTGGCGCCCTGGCCGATCAGCAGCGGACGCTGGATGTTGGCGGCGAAGTTGAGCGGCGAGCGTTCCTTCAGCAGCGCCTTGCCGTCGTCCGTGGTCGGATCGCCCATGCGCTTGTAGAACTGCTGCTTGCCCGCTTCCCAATACGCCGGTATCGTCTGCAGCAAGGTGAACAGGTTGGACGGGCCGACGATGTCGACCCCGCAGGCGAAGCTGGTGGGCGTGAAGGCCATGCCGGCCAGCGTGGCGTAGCCGCCGTAGGAACCGCCCATGATGGCGACCTGGTCGGCGTTGGTGACGCCGCTCTTGACCGCCCATTGCACCGCGTCCAGCAAGTCGTCGTGCATCTTGCGGCCCCATTGCAGGTCGCCGGCCGAGATGAAGTTCTTGCCGAAGCCGGTCGAGCCGCGGAAGTTCACCGACAGCACGGCGTAGCCGCGATTGGCCAGCCACTGGTGGTAGCTGTTGTAGCCGAAGCTGTCGCGCGCCCACGGGCCGCCGTGCACCAGCAGCACCATCGGCACCGGCTTGGCGGCCTTGCCGCTGCCGCCCGCGTCCACCGATTTCGGCAGGGTCAGGTAGGACACCAGCGTCAGGCCGTCGCGCGTCTTGATCTCCTGCGGATGCATGGCCGCCAGCGGCGCGCCTTCCAGTTCCGGCCGGCTGACGTAGAGCTGGGTCAGCTTTTTGGCCTTGCGGTCGTACAGCCAGGTCGAGGCCGGTGCGGTCACCGGATCGACCGCCACCAGCCACTTGTCGTCGGCCTCGGTGCGCGAGGTGACGGTGAACTTGCCCTTGGTGTTTTGCTTGAGGAAGGCGAGGTCGGCCTTCAGGTCGTCGGTCAGCGCAATGTATTCCTGCTTCAGGTATTCGACGCTGTAGGCCTGCACGCGGCCGGTGCGCTTGTCGAACAGGGTGTCGCCGATGTCGGCGCGCGCGTCCTCGGCCACCACGGTGGTCTTGCCGGTGGCGACATCCTGAGCCACCAGTGCGGCAGTGTTGCGGTTGCGCGAATCGGTCCAGTACAGGGTGTTGCCGTCCACCGTGAAGGCCCACGGGCTGGTGGTCTGGGAATCGTCCAGGCCGACTTCGACGATAGGCGTGGCTTCGATCTTGCCGTCGCTCATGCGGAAGTAGCTGGTGCCGCCGTCGCTGCGCGGTTTTTCGGCGATGCGCAGCTTGAGCTGGTCGTCGGCCAGGTAGCCGCCGTAGCCGTCGTTCTGCTGCACCAGGGTCAGCTTGCCGCTGGCCAGGTCGAGGCTGTAGACGTCGTGCCAGCGCGGGTCGCGGTTGTTGACGCCGACCAGGATGCGGTCCTTGATCTTGCTGCTGATGTGCAGCACGGCGGCGCGGGTTTTTTCAAACGGCGTGTAATTGGTCTGCTTGCCGCTGACCACGTCCACGCCGTACAGCAGGAAGTTTTCATCGCCGCCCTTGTCCTGGATGAACAGCACGTATTTCGAATCGGGCGACCAGAAGCTGTTGCGTAGCGGGCGGGCTTTCTCCTCGGTCAGCGCACGGGCCTTGGACAGGTCGGCGGCCGGCGCCACCCACACGTTGAGCACGCCGTCGCGCGGCGCGATCCACGACAGCCACTTGCCATCCGGGCTGAGCTTGGCGCCGGTCTTGCTGGGATTGCCGAAGATCTTGGCGCGCTCGATCAGCGGCACGTCGGCGGCGGGAGATTGGGCTTGGGCCGGCAGAACACTGGCAAGCAGCAGGGCGGGCAGGGCGTAGCGGATCATGGAGACCTCATGGTTGATGTATGAGGGTCTAGCATAGCAATTTTGCATCATCCAGTCCGATTGCCGCGACAGACTGCCCTCGGCTGCGACGAACTGCGGCTTTGGTGCAACAGGCGGTGGGCTGCGCCGATGTGCAGGCTTCAATAGTCGATGACGATGAGCGACACCGCCTGGCGCGGCAGCTGCATCTTCACGGTGGCTTTGCCGTCCGGCGTGGCCAGCGTGGCCGGCCGGCCCAGCTGCGCCAGTTCGCTCGCTTGCTGCAGTTCGGCGATCTGGGCGGCGCTCGGCCTGGCCGGTGAGCCCATCCGTTTCCAGGCGCTGTAGGAATTGCTGGTGTCGTTGTCGACCCGGAAATGGCGCAGCCGCACCTGCCCGGCCGGTATGCCGGCGATCTGCAGTTCGACCGGGGCGCCGGCGTCGATCACATCGTCGTCGTGATAGTTCCACACCATGACGGCAATGCTGTGCGGGTCGCGGCTGGCCAGGGCGTTGATGTCGGTCTGCGCGCCGCGCACGCCTTGCGCCATGATGCGTGCGGCATCGTAGGCGCGCTCGCCGCCGACCGCCACGCGCTCGCCGCGCATCATGCCGAACATGCGGAACACGTTCAGCACCGGCTTGTTGACGCCGTTGGTGGCGAGGTCGCGGAAGCCGGCGAACCAGGGCTGGTCTTCAAACTCGAACGACCAGTTGACGGCGCCGATCAGGTTGACGCCGCGCTTGCCGGCGAGCTCGTATTCGCGCGCAATCGACGCGGCGGTATAGCTGGAGTACAGGGTGCCGTTGCGGTAGGCGTTCTCCGGATTGGTCTGCATGCCGCAGGCGGCGCAGCCTTCCGGATCGGACTCGCCGATGATGACGGGCACGCCTTTCAGCTCGGGATAGTTGGCGACGATGGCGAAGCCTTCGTCGAGGCGCTTGAAATGGGTGTCCATGCCCATGCGCACCACGCCGTCGACCACCTTGGGCGCACCCTTGGCGTGGAAGGCGACGAAGTCCAGCGGCGAACCGGTCTTGCCGGTGGCGTAGTTTTTGCCGTGCAGGACGTGTTGCAGGAAGTCGTCCATGAAGCGGCCGGCGCCGGCCGTGTGCGGGCCGCCCATGCGTGCGGTCGGTAGCGCGCGCTTGACGGCGTCGGCGGCGTAGTCGTACATCTTGAAGTATTCAAGCTTGGTGTCGGGCGCGATCAGGTAGAAGCCGTCCGGCTCATTCCACACTTCCCAGTACCAGCTCTCCACCTCCTGCCGGCCGTAGCGGGCCACGCTGTGCTTGACCCATTGGTAGATCAGCTCGGACCACTTGTCGTAGTCGTTGGGCGGCGTGGCCCAGCCGGTCATGATGTCCTGGTAGGGCGTGCCGGGCTTCCATTGGTGCTGGTACGGTTGCGGGCGCTGCGACAGCGCCTGCGGCATGAAGCCGATCTGCGCCAGCGGCTTCATCTTGCGCTCGACGTAGGTGTCGAAGATCTGGTCGACGATGGTCCAGTTGTAGACCGGCTTGCCGTCCTTGTCCTCGCTGTACATGCCGGTCGAGCCCCATTTGAGGGCGTAGCTGCCGTCGCCGGAGGTCATCAGGTTGTGGGCGCGCACGTACACCGGCACCGGGCTGAGCGCGGCGATATCGCTGAGCAGCTTCTTGCCGTTGGGCGCGGTGGTGTAGTTGGGTTCGTCGTAGCCGAACCAGGCCCAGATCGGGGTCATCGGCCCCTCAACCTTGGTGGCGTCGACGTTGAGCTTGACGGGCGCCGAGGCGGCGGCCAGGCACAGTTGCGCGCTGGCGAGCAGGCACAGGGTGGAAAGCAGTCTCTTCATTATTTTTTCTCGTAGAACGGGGAGCCGTTGTTGCGACAGTAGGCCGATACGCTACCGTGGTCTAATGAATTTTCCTGCTTTCCTCATACCGGATTGAGTATCGATCAGCGCAGCTTGTTCAGCATGGCCAGCGCGACCGCTTTGGCCGATTGCGGATTCTGGCCGGAGATCAGCTCGCGGTCCTCCACCACGTTTTCGCTTCAAGGCTTGGTTTCGACGAAATTGGCGCCGGCGGCGGTCAGGCCGTCCTGCGGGAACAGTTTCATCTTGCCGCCGTTGAGGAAGCCCTTGGCCTGTTCTTCCTCTTCATTGGTGAAGGCGGTCATCTGGTCGCCCTGGTAGATCCATTGTGCAGGCTGCTGGCGCTGGCCGGCTTCCAGCTTGCCGACATAGCCGATGGCGTCCGGAATGGCGGACAGTAGGGTGAACCGCTATTGTCCTGGAATATTTGCGGGTAGGTCGATTATCTGCCGATGTGGGCGATATAATGATAGTTCTAACGGTTCATTTTCGGTTCAATTATGCCCCTACCTCACTTGCCAGAACTGTATGAGCAGCGCGCCCAATACCGCAGCGGCGTGGCCGCCAGGCTGGCCGGCCTGCCGGTGGAAACGCTGCGCGTGTGGGAGCGGCGCTATGCCCTTTCCGACACCGGCCGCAGCGAGCGCGGCCAGCGCCTGTATTCGGACCTCCAGGTGCGCCGGCTGCGTCTGATCAAACAACTGGTCGATCAGGGCCATCCGATCGGCGCGCTGGCGCAGTTGCCGCTGGAGCAGTTGGCGCGCATGACGGCCGGCCCGGTAGCGGGCGCACCGGCGCAACCGCTGCGGGTGGCCTTGATGGGCGCGGCGCTGGCGCGGCGGCTGAGTGCCGGTGGACGGGAGTTGCTGGCGCTCGACATCGTCGCCAATTTCCAGCAACTGGAGTTGGCGCCGGCCGCCGTGGCCGGCTCGGGCGCGCAATTGGTGTTGATCGAAATGTCGGAGCTTGATGACAGTGTGGCGCCGGCCATTTGCGCGCTGCGCCAGCAGCTCGACATCGCGGTGGTGGTGCTGTACCGCTTCTGCGCCAGCGCCACGATTCGCCAGTTGCGCACGCAGGGCTGCCTGGTGGCTCGCGCGCCGGCGGACCCGGCCGAGATCGTGCTGCTGTGCCAGTCGGCGCTGGCGCACGAACCGCAGGCGCAGCTGACCGCCGTGCGTCAGGCCGCGCCTGCCGCACGCCGTTTCGACGACCAGGCGCTGACCGCGCTGTCGGCGGCCAGCAGCAGCATTTATTGCGAATGTCCGCGCCACCTGTCGGAGATCCTGCTGATGCTCAACAGCTTCGAACGCTACAGCCAGCAATGCGCGGCGCGCGACGCCAACGACGAGCTGTTGCACCAGCAACTGGCGAACGCCGCAGGCTCTGCGCGGGTGTTGCTGGAGGAGGCGCTGGAACGGCTGGCGCGGGCCGAGGCGCTGCCACTGCCGGCCGGCGTGTAAGCCGATGCCGCCGACTAAAACGCGGGTACAGCCGGCCAAGCTGCTGCGCAGCAAATGGACCGCGACCATACCGGTGAACAAGGAGAAGCACTTCATGGTGACCGCTCTGGTCGAACCGGAAACGCCCGGTGCGCCAGTCCACACCATCACCATCGAGGCCGTGATCAGCGGCCGCAGTTTTCATCTGCACTGGCGCGAACTGCAGGACACGGCGCGCTGGCTGCAGGGCTGGCGCTAGGCGCTGCTACTCACTACAGGTTGTTATCGCATGAACCGTACTCCCCATATCGCCGTGATTGGCGCCGGCATTGCCGGTAGCGCTTGTGCCAGCACCCTGCAAGGCGCCGGCTTCCAGGTCAGCCTTTTTGATAAAAGTCGCGGCCCGGGCGGACGCATGAGCACCCGCCGTGGCGACGGCTGGCAATGCGATCACGGCGCCCAGTACTTCACCGCACGCGCGCCGGCGTTTCGTGCCGAAGTGGCGCGCTGGGAGGTGGCCGGCGTGGCGGCGAAGTGGCAGGCGCAGGTGCGTAGCTTCGGCGGCGACAGCGCCGCTGGCAGTGTCGATGCGGACAGCGCCACCGAACGCTTTGTCGGTGCCCCGCGCATGTCGTCGGTGGCGGCATGGCTGGCATCATCGCTGGCCTTGTCCACCAAGGTAACGATTAGCGGTTTGCAGCGCGAAGCTGTCGGCTGGTCGCTGCTGGTGCAAGATGGCCATGCGCTGGGGGAGGCTTACGACATCGTGGTGCTGGCGGTGCCAGCCCCTCAAGCAGCGCCGCTGTTGCGTAAGGTGGCACCGCAGCAAGCGGCGCTGGCGGAGCAGGTCAGGATGGCGGGCTGCTGGTCGTTGATGCTTGATTATGACGCGCCGCTGGTGCTGGACTTCGAGGCCGCCTTCGTCAACCAAGGCCCACTGCGCTGGGTGGCGCGCGACAGTTCCAAGCCCGGCCGCGCCGGCCGCGAGAGCTGGCTGCTGCATGCCAGCGCAGCTTGGAGCGAGCAGCATATCGAACGTGATGGCGACGAGGTCGCCGCGCTGCTGCTGGCAGCGTTCGCCGAATTGGGCGGCCCGGCGCCGCAGCGCTGGAGCGCACATCGCTGGCGTTACGCCAGCACGCCGCAGGTGCGCAGCGAGGGTTGCCTGTGGGAGCCAGCGCAAGGCTTGGGTGTGTGTGGCGATTGGCTCAACGGCGGAACGGTCGAAACCGCATGGCTGAGCGGGCAGGCACTGGCTCAGCGCATCATCGCCGCACAGGCCTGAAGCGCTGGCCTGCGGCCAGCGCGCCAGTGATTACATCTTCGGCATCAGCACCGTATCGATGACATGGATCACGCCGTTGTCGGCGGCGATATCGGTCTTGGTGACGTGGGCGTTGTCGACCATGACTTTGCCATCGGCAGCCTTGACCGTCAGCTTGCCACCTTCGACGGTCGGCACCATGCCCGGCTTGACGTCGGCCGCCATGACCTTGCCGGACACCACGTGGTAGGTCAACACCTTGGTCAGCGCCGCTTTATCCTTCAGCAGTGCATCGAGTTTGGCTTTCGGGATTTTGGCGAAGGCCGCGTCGGTAGGCGCAAACACGGTGAACGGACCCGGGCCCTTCAGCGTATCGACCAGGCCGGCCGCTTGCACCGCCGTCACCAGGGTATTGAAGCTGCCGGCCGATTTCGCGGTATCGACGATATCCGCCGCGCCAGCAATGCCAAAGGACAAACTGCATGCCACTGCCATGATAAGTTTTTTCATTTCGAGCTCCTGTAGGGTTGGTCAAGCGCAGCATGCGCTGCCTGTAAATTGAACCGATATTGAACTGCTGAAAACTAGGTTATCTGGAATGGTTGTGCGTGTCTATTGTGTATTGACCCGTTTTGAAGATTAAAGCGGTTCAATTGCGGTTCGTCGGCTGAGTCAGTTGCCCCGATAGGTCGAATAGCCGTATGGACTCAGGAGCAGGGGAACGTGGTAATGCGGCACGCTGCCGTCCGCCGCGAAGATCACCGGGATTTCCGGGAAAAATGATGTTTGTTTGTGTTCCGCAAACCATTTTCCGGTCTTGAAGGTAACGCGATACGTGCCGGCCTCGAACTTGGCGTTCGCTGGAAAGAGGGCTGCAATGCGGCCCTGCGCATCGGTCGAAGCAGTGTTGATCAACAACCAGCGGTCATCGCTCAGTTTTTCAAGCGTGACCACCACCTCGGACGAGGGCAGGCCGTCCTGCAGATTCAAGACGTGGACGCTGAGCGGATTGCTCGCGGCGCTGGCGACGTGGCACAGGCTATCGAAGGCCAAGGCGAGAATAAATTGTTTCATGCGATGCATGGCTTGCTCCTGTTTAATTGGACCGAGGGGGGAAGACGCGCGCGATGGCGCTGAGGGCACACGACTCATCGATGCCGGGGCCGCCGGCACCGGCCACGCCGATGGCGCCGATGATTGCCGTTCCGGCGCTCACCGGGACGCCGCCGCCGAGCAACAGCAATTCGCTGACGGTGTTCAGGTTGTTGGTTGGCGTGTTGGCGCGGGCGTTGTCGGCCAGCGTGCCGGTCGCGCTTTTCGTCGACAGTGCGGTGTAGGCCTTGCGCTGGGCGGCGAGGGTGTTGTGCGGCCCGACGTTGTCGTCGCGCTGCAGCGCGACCAGGTTGCCACTGCGGTCGACCACGGCGGCGGCCAGTGTTTTGCCGCCGGCATGGCAGGCCTCCATCGTCGCCTCCAGCAGGCGCATGGCGCCCTCCAGCGTGATATCGGGCCGCGTCACCTGGAGCGGGGCCGCTGCGCTGGCCGGGGCCATGGCGGCGGCCAGCGCCAGCGCAAGCAGGGGCCTTGAGTGGTAGGTCATCGTGGTTCATCCTTCTGGTTGATTCGTCAGGAGGCCATCGTAACGAGGCGCCGGCGTCAGTTCGATTGCGAGCACATTACAGTTTTGTAATGCGCCGCCCAGCGCGCGGTAAGATGGATGCCGAAGGGGGCGGCATGCGCATACTGATCGTGGAAGATGAAAGCAAGACAGCGGATTACCTGCAGAAGGGGCTGCGCGAATCGGGCTACGTGGTCGAGACGGCGCTCAACGGCTTCGACGGCCGCTACATGATCGACGAATTCGCCTTCGATCTGATCATTCTCGACGTGATGCTGCCGGGTCTCGATGGCTGGGAGCTGCTCAAGCTGGTGCGCAGCAGAGGAGCGACGTCGGTCATGTTCCTCACCGCGCGCGACGCCGTCGAAGACAAGGTGAAGGGGCTGGAGCTGGGCGCCGATGACTATCTGGTCAAGCCGTTCTCGTATGCCGAGCTGCTGGCCCGCGTCCGCACCCTGTTGCGCCGGGGTCCGCCGCGCGAGATGGAAATCTTCCAGGTGGCGGATCTCCAGGTCGATGTGCTGCGCCGCCGCGTCACGCGCCAGGCCGAGCGGATCACGCTGACGAACCAGGAGTTCGCCTTGCTCCACTTGCTGATCAGCCGCGCCGATGAAGTCCTGTCGCGTAGCTACATTGCCTCCCAGGTGTGGCAGATGAACTTCGACAGTGACACCAATGTGGTGGATGTCGCGGTGCGCCGCTTGCGCGCCAAGATCGATGACCCGTATCCGGTCAAACTGATTCATACCGTGCGCGGCATGGGCTATGTGCTGGGCGATTCGCCATGACGCTGTGGCCGCGTTCGATCAGCCTGCGCCTGGCCGCATTGTTTGCGCTGGCCAGTTGCGTGGTGCTGGGCGCGATCGGGATTTACCTGTACCAGTCCCTGGAGCGGGAGATTGCCGCGCGCGATGATGCCGCGCTGGTCGGCCGCGTCGACCGCATGCGCGCGCTGGTCGACGATAGCGGCAGCATCGCAGCCTTGCGCAGCCGGTCGCAGTTGTACGGCAACATGCTGGGCAACCGGGACAGCGTGCTGTGGATGATCGACGCCGAGGGGCGTCCCATCATTGAGATCAATCCGGACCGGCTGCCGCTGCCGGTGCTGGCGGCCAGCGACGCGATCCGCGTCGCCGACGCGGAGCAAGGCCAGGCAACGCGGCTGGCCTGGGTCGATGTGGCGCAGGACGGCCGCCGCTTCAGGCTGGTGGCGGGCAAGATGCTGGCCGAGCGCAACCAGATATTGGCCACCTATCGCACGACCTTGTGGATCGCCCTCGCGCTGGGCGCGGCCTTGTCGTTTTCGCTCGGGTGGCTGATCAGTGAACGCAGCCTGTTGCCGGTGCGCCGGCTGGCCGGGCGCGCCGCCGCGATCGATGTACGCAGCCTGGATAGCCGCCTCAGCGCGGCGGACACCGACTTGCGCGAGCTGCGCGGCCTGAGCGGCGCGCTGGACCAGATGCTGGCCAGGTTGGCGGGCGGCTTCGCGCAGTTGTCACGCTTCTCGGAAGACCTGGCGCATGAGATGCGCACGCCCTTGAGCAACCTGATGGGCCATACCCAGCAGACCTTGCGCAAGGTGCGTTCGGTGGCGGAGTACGAAAATCTGCTGGCATCGAACCAGGAAGAATACGAGCGGCTGGCGCGCATGATCGACAGCATGTTGTTCCTGGCGCGCTCCGAGCATGCCGGCGCGGGCGTCGCGCGCGACACCATCGACCTGGCGGCGCTGGCCGCGCAACTGGTCGATTATTTCGAGGGCATGGCCGAGGAGCGCGGCATCGTGTTCGCGGTGCATGCCAGCGGCGCCCTGCAGGCCGACCGTGCGCTGGTGCAGCGGGCCATGGCCAACCTGGTGGCCAACGCGCTGCGGCATGGCGCGCCGAATAGTTGCGTGACGATAGCCGGCGGCGTGGGCGCGCTTGGCGCGGAAATTTCGGTGCACAACATGGGGGAGCCGATCGGCCCGCAGCACCTGCCGCACCTGTTCGAACGCTTCTACCGTTGCGACCCGGCGCGCGGCAACGGGGCCGACTCGGGCGGGCTGGGGCTGGCGATCGTGCGCTCCATCATGCAGCTGCACAGCGGGCAGGTGGAAGTGACGAGCGGCACGGACGGCACCCGCTTCACGCTGAGGTTCGGGACGGTACACCGTGCGGCGGAAGTCGGCCGTCAGGCATAAGGATTTACGGCCCGCCTGCTCGCGCGGTTCGCCCGGCTACACCCAGGGCGTATAGATGAAACCGCTCTCGATCGCGCCGACCACCTGCGCGACATTTTCGCTGCTCTCACTGAACGCGACCAGCACGTCGGCGCGGTAGGCGTGCTCCAGCACGTCGAGCCAGTAGTCGTAGCCGGCGGCGTCAGGCGCGCGGTGCAGGACGTTTTGATACAGGGCCGTCAGGAATGCCTTGGAATCCGTATTGGCGCCATACAAGTCGCTGAATTCCTTACCGGTGGCAAAGGCGTTGGCGATCTGGATGAGGGAGGCGCCATGATCCATCTGCGCCATCCAGTAACCGATCCCAGCCCTGTCCGGTTCGCGGTCGAAGGCCGCCTGGTAGAGGCGGTAAATCTGGCCGTCCGCGCCGTCGCCGTCGATGGACAGGGAGTAGTCGGTGAAGCGGAGGCGCTCCACATGCGTGAGCGCTGTTAGATGGTCGTTGTTGTTGTCGACAGTATAGCCGCCTGCTGTTTTCGAGATTTTGTAGGAGTCGGTGGTGCTGGAAAACACAGCTGTATCGATCCCGGAACCTCCATCGACGTGGCTCAGCCCGTCCGCAGACGCGATCAGGTCGGCGCCGGCGGCGCCGTGATAGAGCTTGCCCGATGCACTGGTTCCCATCGCTTGCTCTTTGCCGTTGACTGCGAACGAATCGAGGAAATAGCTCACCGTACCGGTGGCGCTGGTCGGCGTCAGCAGCAAATTCAGGGCGCTCTTGGCTTCGGCGGCCGTGGTGAAAGCGCCGTAGATGGTCAGTGTAGCGACGCCGCCGGTCTCGCTGACGTTGCTGGAGAGGAAAGAGGTGGCGCTATTGGTGACCGACAGGCCGTTGTAGTGTGCGGCGTTGGCGTCGTAGTTCAGGGTGAGCGCCACCGTGTTGGAACCGGAGGGCGACCAGTCGAGCGAGTCAAGCGACAGCGTCACGCCCTGCTCGCTCACGGTCGGCGTCAGCGACGCCGTGGCGGGCACGCTGGTTTTATCACGCACCGTCATGGTGGTGTTGATGCCGAGGGCTTGGAGCTGCTCGGTGGTGTAGATGGCCGTGTTGCCGGTGACATCTTGAACCGATACTTTGGTGATGGTGTATACACGAGGCGCCGTCGGGGCGGTGAGCGTAGCCGTGTTGCTTGCCGTGGTGGGCGTATCGTCGTTGAAGCTGTCTCTCACATAACTGACAGAGCCGCCGATCCAGAAGTAGCCAGAAGCGCCGTAGTCGAAAATGAGGTCGTTATCGAAGTAAATGGTGATTTCAAACACGCCGGAACCGCCGGTGTTATCTCTAGCCTCCGCGAAAATGGACAGGTCTTGCGGTCCGGTTGCCAAGTCCACCGTGGTGGGCAGGTTGAGCCTCACCAGTGTGGGCGCGACGGTATCGGCGACACTGCCCGTGACGGTCATGCTGGTAGGGATGCCGAGGTCCGTGAGTTGATCCCGGTGATACATGATGCTGTTGCCAGCTAGATCCGTCACCCACACGCTGTTCACGTTGTACACGCCTGGGGCTGTCGCCGTGGTGATGGTGTAACTTCTGCTTGCCGTGGTGGGGGTGTCGTCTAGGAAACTATCGTCGAAATTATACAGACTGCCGATCGAGACGAAAGTTGTTGGCCCGGTGCTGGTGCTGAGGTCGCGGTCAAAATTGATGATCAGACCGCGCACGCCCGAGCCGCCGAGGTTGTCTTCGGCCTCGGCGGAAAAGGAGACGCGTTGTGGCCGGGCTGACAGGTCGATCGTGGTGGGTAGATTCAGCTTCAGCAGGGTGGGCGCGGTAAGGTCGTTCAAGCGATTTCTCTTGGTGAGTATGTAGTAAATTTAGGAATGCGAAGCCAAGCGGGCTCAGGCCCAGGGCGTGTAAGCGAAGCCGTGCTCGATTGCGCCGACCACTTGCGCGACATTTTCGCTGCTCTCGCTGAACGCGACCAGCACGCTGGCGCGGTCGGCGTGTCCCAGCACATCGATCCAGTAATTGTAGCCGGCGGCGTCGGGTGCGCGGTGCAGCACGTTTTGATACAACGCCGTCAGGAACGCCTGGGAGCCGGTGTCGGCGCCGTACAAGTCGCTGAATTCCTTGCTGGTGACAAAGGCGTTGGCTGCCTGGCCGAGGGAGGTGCCGCGATCCATCTGCGCCATCCAATAGCCGATCCCCGGTTTGTCCGGTTGCCGGCCGAACGCCGCCTGGTAGAGGCGGTAAATCTGGCCGTCCGCACCATCGCCGTCGATGGACAGGGTGGCGTCGTCGAAGCGCAGGCGCTCCACATGTGTCAGCGTTGTCAGGTCGCCCCGATTGCTGCCGACGGTGTAGCCGTCCGCTGTTTTCAAGATCGTGTAGGCGTTGGCGTTGTTGGAAAATGCGGCGACGTCGATCCCGGTGCCGCTATCGATGTGGCTCAGCCCTTCCGCATGGGCGATCAGGTCCGCACCGCTGCTGCCGTGGTAGAGGTTGCCTGACGCGCTGCTTCCCAAGGTTTGCGGCTTGCCGTTGACGGCGAACGAGTCGAGGGAATAGCTCAGCGTGCCGGTGGCGCTGATGGGCTTCAGCAGCAGTTGCATGGCGGTCTGGGCGTCGGCGGAGGTGCTGAAGGCGCCGTAGATGGTCAGTTTGCCGACGCCGTTGGTCTCGCTGACGCTGCTCGACAGAATGGAGCTGGCGCCATTGACGATCGACAGGCTGTCGTAGTGCACGGCGTTGGCGTCGTACTTGAGGGTCAGCGCCACCGTGTTGGAGCCGGAGGGCGACCAGTCGGCCGATGCCAGCGACAGCGTCACGCCCTGCTCGTTGACGGTCGGCGCCAGCGATGCAGTTGCGGGCAAGCTGGATTTGTCGCGCACCGTCAAGGTGGTGTTGATGCCCAGGGCTTTGAGCTGCTCGGTGGTGTAGGCGGCCCGGTTGCCCGTGAAGTCGTCTACCCACACCTCGCGGATGGTATACAGACCCGGCGTTGTCTTGGTGGAGAGCGTGAATGTGTCGCTGGCCTTATTTGGCGTGCTGTCGTTGAAGTTGTCTGTCCAAGCATACTTCGGGCCGCCTATCCAGACGCTGCTCCCTGCGCCGTAATTGAAGACGAGGTCGTTATCGAAGATCACGGTGAGCCAATTCACGCCGGAACCACCGGCGTTGTCCGTGGCTTCGCCGGAAATGGCCACGGTTTGCGTCCCCGCTGTCAAGTCCACCACCGTGGGCAGGTTCAATTTCAGCAGGGTGGGCGCGACGGGATCCGCGACGGAGCCGGTGACGGTCAAGCTGGTATTGATGCCCATCTCTTTGAGTTCATCGGTATTGTAGATGACCTGGTTGCCGGCCAAATCCCGAATCGCTACCTTGCTGATATTGTAGACGCCCGGCGCTGTCGCATCGGTGATCGTCAGGCTAGTGCTGGCCGTCCAGGGCGTGTCATCGACGAAGGTGTCCTTGTCGCGGCTGGTCTCGCTCAGGTTGCCGATCTGGAAGCCGGAAGCGGTGCCGTGGCTGAGGGTGATTTCGCGGTCGAAGAAAACGGTGATGTCGTAAATGCCGGAGCCGAAGGTGTTGTCCTTTGCGTAGGCGGAAACGGATACGGTTCGCGGGCCCGCCGACAGATCGACCGTGGTGGGCAGGTCCAGTTCCAGCAGTTGTGGAGCAATGGTGTCGTCCGCAGTGTTGCCGGTGACGATCATGGTGGTGCTGATGCCCAGAGCCTTGAGCTGCAGAGCGGAATAGCTTGCTTTGTTGCCGACGACGTCTTCCACCACCACATGGTGAATGTTATAGATGCCTGCCGCAGTCGCGTCGGTGAGGATGAAGTTGGTGCTTGCCGTTAGCGGCGTGTCGTCGGTGAAGGTATCGGCCCCGCCGTAGATGCCGCCGATGTGGAAGTTAAACCCGGCGCCAGTGCTGAAGCCCACCATGCGGTCGAAGTAGACGACGGCGTGGTCCACACCGGACCCGGTCAATTCATCAAATGCGATGGCGCTTACGCTGACAGTGGCGGACCCGCTGCTCAAGTCGATGGGGCGCGGGAAATTCAAGTTGCGCAAGCTGGGGGCCTTAACGTCGTCCAAGCGATCTCTCTCAGTGTATTCTATATATGCAACATTAGTTTATTATGTGAATTAAGAATCTGTCAACTATTTCTGTCTTGGGCACTCGCACCGCTTGCCTGGGCGAAGGAGAGGGTGGTTTGCGCCTGCGTGCGCGCACCCTGGCGCGTGGCTTGCGCTGCGCTGCCGGCAGCCTGCCCGGCGCTACCGATTGCGCCCGCTCCACCGCTCGTCTCAGGCCCAGGCCGGCCCTGCCGCCGATCATGCCGCCGATGGGACGCCACGGCCGCGGAGCAATTGGGCGTGGGCTGAAAATGCCAGGCCGATGGTGGCGACTAGGGTCAGTTGCTTGGCGAGGTAGATGGCTTGCATGTTCGTTGCCTTTGTTGATTAGCGCAGGCAATCTGCGGTGCTTAAAAGGAGAACGTTCGGGCGTCGCCAGTTAATCCATGGCCGCAAAAATATTTTTTCAATCGCGGAAGGCGGATGGATCATTGCGAAACGCGGCCCCGACTACGCTGCGTCCGATCTCATTGCTGGCACCGTTCACCGGCACGCCGCTCAACCCGACCACGCCCGCATAGCTGGCCGGATACAGCAGCGCGGCGGCCGGGCCGTCGTTGCCCACTGCGGCCACCAGCACATGGCCCGCCGCACCAGCGCAGCAACCGCGCGCTCAAGCATCAGGTTCGGCGGGCCGACCAGGCTGATATTAATCACGGCGACTTGTTGTCTGGCCAGCCAGCCGAGGGCTGCGGCGATGCGTTCGACTGCGCCGCCGACAGACGATTGGCAACACACATCGGCTGCGTACAGTTCCGCATCACCGGCCAGACGTTCGATGCAGCAGCCGAACAACTCGCGTGAACCAAGGGGTGGCAACGCTGAAAGTATCAGCCGAAAAGTTTTCCGCGCAGAAGGTTCAGGCCTTGCGCCAGCAACTCGTTTTGCGGCACCTGGCCATCCGGTGTGAGTTTGTCGATGATTTGAGGCAGCAACTGGGCCAGTCCGGTCGCCGCGTGTTCGGGTTCAACGCCGGCGTGCTGGGCGATCTGCGTGATCTGTTCCGCGCCCAAGGCATCCGAGATCTGGTTTCCGGACACCGGTTGGTTCTCGCCGGTACTTATCCATGACAGCACTTGATCGGCGATGCCACTGGATTGCAACTGCTGCAACAACCCTTGCACGCCGCCAGCGCTGTTGATCAAGTTCATCACGCCCCCAAGTAAATCGCTTTGCGACACAGGATCCTGCTTCTGTGCGCCCAGTGAACCGATAACTTGTCCTGCCAGTTGATCGAGAAGTCCCATTACATGCTCCAGGTGGTGGTTGGAAAACGGTGACATAACTATACTACTTCGACCTGCAAGTAGAGCACAAGCACGCGCTTGCAGGGATTTTACGAGGCGCTTCAGCGCCGGGGGATCAACTAACTGAAGAACGCAAACAAAAACGCCAGGGCGTGGGGTGATACACTGCGCCCTTACACTCCAAAGGCTTTGCCATGACCAACAAAAAACAGCCTCCTGCCAAACCGCCAACCGAGGCGCCAGCCGGGCCGGTGGGAAACCCCTTCCTGAACGCAGAGTTCTACAACCGTATGCGTGACTACACCGAACGTGACGCCGCCTTTTCGAAGGAATTGGCAGCCATCGCCGCCGCCGGTGCGGGCAAGCAAAGCACCGACATGCGCACGGCGCCGTCGCTGCAATTGCTGCGTGCAGTCGTGAAAAAGGGCCAGTCGCTGGATGTCATGTTGGGGCGCATCGTGCAAGGTGTGGAGCTGGGCTTGTGGGAGCCGTGGATGAGCGCTTTCGGCATCGAGATCCGCGGCGTCAATTACGCCAAGCCAGAGCAGCGCAACGCCCGCCTGGCGCTCGACATGAGCCTGGCGTGCAAGGTCAATTCAGTGTTCGCGAATGCCGGCATCGCCAACTGGCGCAGCTTGGTGGCGGAGGACTGCGCGCAGATCCAGATTGACAAACCGACCGAAAAATCCGGTGCCAAGGTGTACGCCATCTTCTACCTGGATGCGCCAGGAAAGTGACGCCTGTTCGGCAAACAAAAACGCCAACCTGCATGGCTTGGCGTTCTCTCTAAAGTATGCTTGGTGGCCCGGGGCGGAATCGAACCACCGACACAAGGATTTTCAAGACGTGGACCGGGCGCATTGCGTTCATTTTCCAGCATCTGCACGTCAACATCAAGGTGGACTATGGACTCCCATTGCCAAAGCTGAGTGAGCAGGACATCCTTGTCTTTACTGTGTCGATTGTCCCTATCCAAGTCTATGTGCTTCGCCACGATTACGCACGGACGTGTTGTTCGCGGGATCACGGCCCACTTACGGACAAGGGACCGGCGCAGGACCAACGAAACACAGCGTCTTCGTTGCCGATTTTGTCCGGAGTTCTCCGAAAAAAAGGCGGGCGCAATAGTCAAAGTGAATCGCTGAAATTTTCATCTGTGATCGGTAAAAGACCGTGCCATCGGGATTTGCTGGAGGACTAAATTTTCTTGATGGTTCCAGTAATCGCTTTCATGTGTTGCTCATTTCGTTCGCTATAGCGATCGGTTAGATAATCGCTCCGGCCGCGCATCAGCAGCGTCACCTTGAACAGCTCCTCCATGACGTCTACGACTCGGTCATAGTAGCCTGACTGGCGCATTCGGCCGGCTTCATCAAACTCCTTGTACGCCATTGGCACCGATGACTGATTCGGGATCGTGAACATGCGCATCCAGCGCCCCAGAAGACGCAACGTGTTCACCACATTGAACGACTGCGAGCCGCCGCAGACCTGCATCACGGCGAGCGTGCGGCCCTGGCTTGGGCGGATCGCGCCCATCTCCAGCGGGATCCAGTCGATTTGGTTTTTCATTACGGCCGTGATAGCGCCGTGGCGCTCCGGGCTGCACCAAACCTGTCCTTCGGACCACATACACAGCTCGCGCAGCTCGACCACCTTTGGATGGTCCTCCGGCACGCTGCCGGCCATGGGCAGCTCCATCGGATTGAAGATTTTGACCTCCGCGCCAAGGTGCTCCAGGATGCGAGCAGCTTCTTCGATCAGGAAGCGGCTGAAAGAGCGCTCACGCAGCGATCCGTAGAGCATCAGTATGCGCGGTGGATGGCTTAAGTCACCTACGGGGGCCAGTTTTCCGATCGTGGGAATGTCGAGCAGATCGGCCTTGATGTTAGGAAGATTTGGAATAGACATGCGGGTTCCTTATTACTGCTCGGGCCGGGCCGCGAAGTCGCCCGGAAGCACGGTTCCGGCCACCGTCGCGTTAGCGGGGACCGCCGGATACAGCCAGCAGAACACGGCCGTCGCAGCGGCCGCGCCTACCAGCTGGGCTATGATGAATCCCGGCGCGTCAATGGGGCGTATGCCAGCGAATGTGTTGGTCGCGCTGCGGGCCAGGGTTACAGCAGGATTGGCGAACGATGTGGACGAGGTGAACCAGTATGCTGCCGTGATGTAGGCCGCTACCGCGAACGGAGTGACGGCCGGCCGGCTGCGCGAGCAGCCGATGATCACGGCGATCAGGCCGAACGTCGCCACGCACTCGCTCCACCACTGTGCAGCGCCGGTCCTGGCGTGCTCCGACGCGAAGAACAGCGGCTCTCCGAACATCCCGTGCGCTGCCGCCACGCCAACGAAGGCGCCCGCGACCTGGATGGCGATGTAGGGCAGCACCTCTCGGCCGGGCAGATTGCCCTGCACAGCCTCCGACAGCGTGACGACAGGGTTGAAGTGCGCGCCGGAGATCGTGCCGAACATCAGGATCAGCGCGATCAGGCCGGCGCCGGTGGCGACCGTGTTCGCCAGCAGCGCGATCGCCACGTTGCCTCCCGCCAGCCGCTCGGCCATGATGCCCGAGCCGACCACCACCGCCAGTAGCATCGCCGTGCCCAGTCCCTCGGCCACAATGCGTCGCGCGAAACTCATGGCTCGATACCGCCAATGCTGTCGAGCTCTTGCTTCAGGCGGGCTGGATCCTTTCGCAGCTCTTCGAGCGGTAGCGCCAGGAAGGCCTCGATCCGGGCCCGGATGATGCGGTAGGTTCGCTCGAACGCGGTGTTGATCTCTTCCTCGGTGCCAACCACGTGACCCGGGTCGTCAACACCCCAGTGCGTGCGCAGCACCGGTCCCAAGTAGGCTGGGCAGGTTTCGCCGGCAGCGCTGCTGCAGACGGTCACCACGATATCGGGCGTCACCGACAGGTCGTCCCACGACTTGCTGTAGTAGCCCTCGGTGGAGATGCCCTTGCTGTGCAGGAGCGCCACGGCGAGGGGATGCAGCTTGCCGGCGGGCTGGCTACCGGCGCTGATGGCCTTCAGCCCAGCTGGCGCCAGATGGTTGAAGGTGGCCTCGGAAAGGACGGAACGGCACGAGTTGCCGGTGCAGAGAAACAGGATGTTCATGATGAATGTGAAAGGGTTAAACGGAGGTGGCGCCGATCGCCTGGATTTCGCGCTGGATGGCGTTCTTTTCCAGCATGGCCAACGGTAGGCTGACGAAAATATTCATGCGCGTCATGATCTGGCGGAAGATCTTATGGAAGGCCGCACGCTTTTCTTCGTCGGTACCGACCACTGCAGCAGGATCTTCAAAGCCCCAGTGCGCCGACAACGGGTGGCCAGGCCAGTATGGACAGGTTTCACCGGCGGCGTTGTCGCACACGGTAAAAATGAAATCCATTTGGGGCGCATCCTCGGCGCCGAACTCGTCCCAGCTTTTGCTGCGCAGGTCATTGACCGGATAGCCGGTGCCCGCGATCTGCTCCAGGGCGAAGGGATTGACTGCGCCGTTCGGGTGGCTGCCGGCCGAGAAGCCCTTGAAGCGGCCCTTGCCCATCGTTGTCACCAGCGCTTCGGCCATGATGCTGCGCGCCGAGTTGCCGGTACAGAGGAATAGGACGTTGTAGACTTTCTCTTGCATGTGAATTTCTCCAGATCAGGTAGGGGATGGGGTGGTGCCGCAGTTCACAGGGCCGCAAGGAATTCCGCCGCAGCAGTTTTCGGTCAGGTAGCCGATCAGCCCGTTCATGGCGACGACATCGGCTGAATAAATCACGAAACGTCCTTCGTTGCGGAAAGTGATGAGCTTGGCGTGCGTAAGCTCTTTCAAGTGAAACGACAGCGAAGAAGGTGCGATGTCAAGCTGCTCGGCGATCTTGGTGGCTGCCATTCCGTCCGGGCCGAGTTGAACCAATAGCCTGAATATGGCTAACCGGCTCTCTTGGGCTATGGCCGCCAACGCGGCTAAAACTTCTTTGGTTTCCATGTGCATCAATTCCATGATTCAGTAATTATTGAATTATGATATCGCAAAAGCTACGACATTTCAAAGAATATCAAATCATCTTGACAGCTTGATGACATGGTCGTGTAACGATGTCAGTTGCCGCTTAGTTGGTCCTTTTTTGTGTAAGTAGGCGTAGCTGTGTTGGCGCCGACCCAATACTGACCGTAAGCGTCTTCCTAGCGCCGTCTGGACTGCCTGAGCACCGTCATTCATGATCGAATTTTGGCACAGTATTTGTGCCCACAAATTCTGATTATGGACACAAATTTTCAACCGATCATTTCAAAGAACGCACGCGGCCACTATCGCCAGCATCCGCTGGAGTTCAAGCGCGCCTTGGTGGCGCTATCGCTCGAACCGGGTGCCTCGGTCGCGCGCATCGCGCGCGAACACGGCGTCAACGCCAACCAGGTGTTCAGCTGGCGCCGGCTGTATCAGCAAGGACGCCTCGGTGTGCCGGCGTTGATGCGCGCCGACGGCTTGTTACCGGTGGTGCTGGCACCGTCGGCGCCCGCGCCGACCAACCCCGTTGCCGATGGCGACGCTGGCGGCACCATCGTGCTAGAGCTGGGCGAAGTCCGTGTCCGCATCGAAGGCCAGCCCAACGCGGCCACGCTGGCCCAAGTATTGGATCGGGTGCTGCGATGATCGGCCTGCCCGCCGGCACCAAAGTGTGGCTTGCCGCCGGCACCACCGACATGCGCTCTGGCTTCAATGGCCTGGCTGCTAAAGTGCAGACGGCGCTGGAGGAAGATCCGTTCAGCGGCCACGTGTTTGTGTTTCGTGGCCGGCGCGGCGACCTCATCAAATTGCTGTGGTGGAGCGGCGATGGCCTGTGCTTATTGGCCAAGCGGCTTGAACGCGGTCGCTTCATCTGGCCGCAGGCCAGCAACGGTTCTGTGGCGTTGACGCAGGCGCAGTTGGCGATGCTGCTTGAGGGCATAGACTGGCGGCGGCCAGAACGGACCTGGAAACCCACGTCGGCCTTGTAAACGTTGCAAGCCTCGCGTAAAACTTGGCGCATGCTCAGTTCCGCCAACCTGCCCAACGACATCGCCGCCTTGAAGGCGCTGCTGCTCGCCCAAGACGAGGTGATGGAAGGCTTGCGCGAGCAACTGAACACGCGTGCCGTGGAGATCGAACACCTCAAGCTGCAGATCGCCAAATTGCGGCGCATGCAGTTTGGCCGCAAGTCGGAAAAGCTGGACCACCAAATCGAGCAGCTGGAATTGCAACTGGAAGACCTGCAGGCCGACGAGGCCGAGGCGGCACGCGAGATGCCGGCGGCCGACCAGGCGCCGCGCAAGAAGTCGGTGCGCCGACCTTTGCCCGATCATCTTCCGCGCGACGAGAAGGTGTATGCGCCGACGGCCGAGGCTTGCCCTGCCTGCGGTGGCGGCCTGCGGCCACTGGGCGAAGACGTGGCCGAGCAACTGGAGTTCGTGCCGGCCAGCTTGCGCGTGATCCGCCATGTGCGCCCCAAGCTGGCGTGCTCCTGCTGCGACGCCATCATCCAGGCGCCAGCGCCAAGCCGGCCGATCGAGCGCGGCATCGCCGGCCCTGGTCTGCTGGCGCACATCCTGGTGGCCAAGTTCGCCGATCATCTGCCGCTGTATCGCCAATCCGTCATCTACGCTCGCGAGGGCGTTGATCTTGACCGTGCGCTGCTGGCGAGCTGGGTCGGAGCCAGCAGCGCGTTGCTGCGCCCGCTGGTTGACGCCATTCGACGCCATGTGCTGGCCGCATCGAAGCTGCATGCCGACGATACCCCGATTCCAGTGCTGGCGCCGGGCAATGGCAAAACCAAGACGGCGCGCTTGTGGACCTATGTGCGTGACGACCGGCCTTCGGGCGACACCTCGCCGCCGGCGGTCTGGTTTGCCTATACGCCTGACCGCAAAGGCATCCATCCGCAAACGCACCTGGCCAAGTTCGCGGGCGTGCTGCAAGCCGATGCCTACGCCGGCTTCAACGCTTTGTTCGAAGCTGGCACGATCCAAGAAGCGGCCTGTTGGGCGCACGCGCGGCGCAAATTCCACGATCTGCATGCGGCGCGACCGACGCCGCTGACCACCGAGGCACTACGCCGAATCGCCGAGCTCTATGTGATCGAGGCCGAGATCCGGGGTAAGCCGCCCGACCAACGAAGAGAAGTTCGGCGAACCCGCTCGCGCCCGCTGCTCGACGACTTGGAACGCTGGCTGCGCACCACGCTTGACACGCTCTCGCGCAAGTCAGACACGGCGGCGGCGATCCTGTACGCGATCAAACTCTGGCCAGCGTTGCTGCGCTACTGCGAAGACGGCGCCGTCGAGATTGATAACTCGGCAGCCGAACGCGCTTTGCGTGGCGTGGCCATTGGACGCCGCAACTATCTGTTTGCCGGCGCCGACAGCGGCGGCGAACGCGCGGCGGCGATCTACTCGCTGATCGGCACGGCCAAGCTGAACGGTGTCGACCCCGAAGCCTGGTTGCGTCACGTGCTGACGCATATCGCCGATCATCCCGTCAACCGGGTTGATGAATTCTTGCCTTGGAACTGCAACTTGCCAGCAGCCCTCTGAGATGACGCCGCTTCCCAGCGGTGTGACGCCATCATCAATCAAATTTCCATCGCACTCAAGACGTCGCTGAGCTGACGCTTACTACTGACCCACCGTGCCGATCGAAAAATAACCCAGGGCGGGGCGCTGCGTTTTGAGTAGCAGCTGTGGATAAGTGTACCAAATAAAGAAGGGGAATTCGCGGAGGGCGTAGCCCGGAGCGAATTCCCCTTCTTCGTGATTGCAGTAGTTAATGATATAAACGATTTATTCCGTTATTTTTGTTTATCTGGCTTTCCTCCCGCAGCATCGTCGCCAAGAGCGGCATCGCCGGCCTTGCGCTTCTGCTCCCTTGCCTTGATCCGCCCTTTGGCCGCCATGCTGCTGTGCTGAAAGCGGTACGACTCGTTCCCCGTCTCCACGATGTGGCAGTGATGGGTGAGCCGGTCGAGCAGCGCCGTGGTCATCTTGGCGTCGCCGAACACGCTCGACCATTCAGCGAAGTTCAGGTTTGTGGTGATGACGACGCTGGTGTGCTCGTACAGCTTCGACAGCAGGTGGAACAACAAGGCGCCGCCGGCCTGGCTGAAGGGCAGATACCCAAGTTCATCCAGGATGACCAGGTCCATGCGCAGCAGCGACAACGCCAGCCTGCCCGCCTTGCCGTCGCGCTTTTCGCGCTCCAGCACGTTGACCAGGTCGACGGTGGAGTAAAACCGCACCCGCTTGCCCTTGGCGGTTATGCCCGACACGGCCATTGCGGTCGCGAGATGGGTTTTGCCGGTGCCAGGGCCGCCAATGAGCACGACATTCTGTGCCGTGTCGGTGAACTCCAGTGTGGCCAGTTGCCGCACCAAGGCTTGATCGACCTTGGACGAGGTGAAATCGAAGCCGGCCAAGTCCCGGTGCAGGGGGAATTTGGCGGCCGACATCTGATGGCTGACCGAGCGCATGGCCCGGTCGGTGTGCTCGGCCTGCAGCAAATGCTCGACCAGCCACTGGGAGGTCGCAAGCGCGCTGCCGCCTTGCCCGCTCAGGTCGGTCCAGGCGCCGGCCATGCCGTGCAGGCGCAGCTCCTTGAGTTGGATGGTGACGTCACGCATGGTCGGCTCCCATCAAGGCGTCAACACCGCCATCGACGCGCAGGCTGTCGTAGCGGCCGGTGTTGGCCGCCGGTGCCTCCGTCAGCTGCAGGCTGGTCTCCGCTGATGCCGGAACCGGCCCGGCATTGAGGCGTGCCAGCACGTTCTCGACGTGCTCGGCGCTCAAGGCGCCGGATTCGACCACCAGTTCGACCGCCACCAGTACCGCCGCCAGCCCCGCAGTGGGTACGACGGCCAGAACCTGCGCCATCACCCTGTCGCCGCCGGCGTGGCGCATCAGGCCCTGTTTGAGGTGCATCAGCGGCGCCGGCAGGTCGGCGAAGGGGGCGCCGTTGCGTAGCGCGCCCGGTTTGCGCTGCACCAGCGGGATGTAGTGCTCCCAGTCGTAGCGGACCAGGCCGCGCTCGGTCATGCGCTCATGGTTGGCGACGACGGCGTCGCCGGCGACGATGCAGACGCGGTCTGGATACAGCCGCGCGCTGACCATCTGGCCGGCGTGTTCGCACGGCACCGAATAGCGGTTGCGGCTCACCGTCACCAGGCAGGTGGACGATATCCGCGCCGGCTTTTCAACGTAGCCGTCGAACGGCGTGGGCATCGGCATCATCTGCGACTGCTCCTGCTCGAGCACGTCGGCCACGCTCAGCGCCGGGTACTCCGGATGGCGCAACTCGCTCCACAGCGCGCGGCAGCGCTGCCCCAGCCAGGCGTTCAACTCGGCGAAGGATCGGAACTGACGGGTCTGCGCGTCGATCCAGATGCGTCGGCGGCTGTCCTGCACGTTCTTCTCGACCACGCCTTTTTCCCAGCCCGAAGCTACGTTGCAGAAGTCGGCATCGAACAGGTAGTGGGCGCACATGACCGCGAAGCGCGCGTTGACGATCCGCCCCTTGCCCTTGTTAACCTTGTCGACCGCCGTCTTCATGTTGTCGTAGATGCCCCGGCGCGGCACGCCGCCGAGCGCGGCGAACGAGCGGGTGTGGGCGTCGAACAGCATCTCGTGGCCCTGACTGGGGTAGGCGACCAGCCAGAAGGCGCGGCTGGCACACAGCTTCAGGTGCGACACCTGCATGCGCCGGTAGATGCCACCGACGACCAGGCCTTCCTCGCTCCAGTCGAACTGGAAGGCCTCGCCCTGTTCGAAGCTGAGCGGCACGAAGGCGCGCGGGGCGTTGCCTTCGCGGCCGCGCCATTCGCGGGTGAAATCGGTGACGCGGCTGTAGCTGCCGGTGTAGCCTTCGGCCTGGATCTGCACAAACAAGGCTTTGCTGGTACGGCGGTTTTGCTTGATACGGTGGGAGTCGGACTTGAGGGCTTGCTCCAGCGTGGCGTGGTACGGAGTCAGTTTGTTGGCGACCTCGCCGCGCCGGTAGCGCGGCGGCGCCACCACCTCGGCTTCGGGCTTCCTGAGCCATTTGCGCAGCGTGTTGCGGGCTAACCCTGTGCGCTTCGAGATTTCGTGCAGCGACAGCTTGTCGCGCAGATGCATCCGTCGAACCTTGCCTAACATTTCCATGGTGATCACCTATTATTTCTCCCGCCTAATAATTAGGCAGGAGTAGTAGAACACCTGGGTCAGTTTTCAGTCGGCACAACAGCTATTGCTGGGTCAGTTTTCGGTCGGCGCCAACACGCCAACGGGAAAGTGCTCATCTTGGATGAACTCAATCTCCGCCGGGGTACAGCCGTGTCGCTGTACGGCCTGTTCAGTGGTCAGACGAAGCCGCGCATGGGGGCTGGCTACAGTATGGGCGAGCAGCGAGCATGGAATGTGTCGGTAATATCGACGGGCGAAGTGTCGATGGCGGAGCACGTCAAGGTGGAGGACCGGCGTCAGATTAAAGAGGGCGAGGCGGCTCGCATGTTAGACGTCCCGATCGACGAACTGCTGCCGTGCGGTGACACGGTCGTCGTGGACGCGCTCAAGAATGACTGCGACAAGTACTTCGGCACTGCCGGACCGGCTTTCGCTCGGATGGTCCTTACGCGCTTCGGCGGCGACCCTGCCGTGACCAGCTCGACGATAGTGTCTGAGGTTGACGCGCTGCGCGACCTGTTGTGCGAGGAAGCGGTCACTAACGGCTTCAAGCTGAAGTCGCAGCATCGCCGCGCAATGCGCCGCTTCGGACTGGCCGCGCTGGCGGGCAAGTGGGCGGCGGCCGAAGGAATACTGCCGCACACAGAGGAGGAGGTGATGGCAGCAGTGCGCGCGGTGCGCGATACATGGCTCGGCGGGCAGGCGTACCAGTCGGAAGAGGCGCAGGCGATCGTGGTCATACGCGATTACATCCAGCGCTTCCACGGACAGATGTTGGTCACGGGCAGTCCTCGTAGCATGGATCGGCCGCCCAGCAACTGCCACGGTATCCTGCACCACGACCGCGTGCTGCTGACCGACGACCAGTTTCGTGCCGCGTGCGGCGGCTTGGATGCGCGCATGGTTGCCCGGGCGTTGGACGAGGCGGGAGTCTTGCACCGCCAGGACGACCAGTACAAGGCCAAGGTGTCGATCGCGGAATTGCAAATCAACAAGGTGCGATTCTATGACCTGAAGTTGGACCGGCTGTTCGACGAGGCCGCCGATGATGGCGCCGAACCGCACTGATTAGTCGGTCCGCGCGACCGGCCATTCTGCATACCTACGGTCGAATGGTCGTTGTGATGGACTTTAATGGGTCGATCCATGCTTCAAGCATGGATCGACCCTGCCGACCCTGCCGACCCTGCCGACCCTGCCACTGGTAGAATGAGCTCGATCAATAAAGGAGACGAGCCCATGGCGATAGTGCAGGAGATCGAGGCGATCCGCGCCGGAATTAAGGCAGGGCGATTCCCCAACGAGGCGTCAGTATCACAGGGGATTGTGCTTAGGCTACTCAATGCTCTTGGCTGGCCTGCTTACGATACGGATGCCGTATGGCCGGAATATGCGCTCGGTGGCCGCCGAGTCGATTTTGCTCTGTGCAGCCCTCCGTCCAAGCCCATCGCCTTCATTGAGGTCAAGCAGATCGGTCAAAGTGACGGAGCTGAGCGACAGCTCTTTGAGTACGCTTTCCACATTGGCGTGCCTATGGCGATCCTCACCGACGGCCGCGAGTGGAACTTTTTCTTACCCGGCGAGCAAGGTGATTATGGTGAACGTAGGGTGTACAAACTGGATATAGTTGATCGTGACGTGACGGAATGCGTCGAACGACTGGAACGATATTTGCTGCATTCGGCGGTCACTTCGGGGGCAGCGATGCAGGCTGCCCGTGACGACTACCGCAATGTCTCGAAGGACCGCCAGATGCTCGCGGTCCTTCCCAAGGCTTGGAGCCAGCTCATAGCCGAGGATGACGATATGTTATTGGAGATCGTCGCAGACCGCGTTGAGAGCCTATGCGGTTTTAAGCCCGGTCCCGACATGGTCGCCGCATTTTTGAAAGCAAGCGTTTTTAACTCCGCGCCGCGTATTCCGCAAGCTAGGGTGGCAACAACGTTGGCGCCGCTCCTTGTAGCCGAACCAGAGACCCAGATGCGGACAACTGATCTGTCGCCAATCACTTCGAAGACAGTCTCGGCTCAACGATCTGGTGGCCTGTCTTCAGGCCAGACAGGTTTTACTTTTAAAGGGGTCTTTCATCCTGCTCGGAATGCCATCGACACGCTGCGTCAGGTGTTCGACTTTTTCGTCCATAACGACCCATCTTTTGCAGAACGCTTCGCTGGGTTACCACGCCATGGTCGTACCCGGCGCTACCTCGCGCGTGAAGCCAATGATCTGTATCGAGAGAGGCCTGACTTGGTCCGCGAGTGTTCTGTCAAGCTGGCTTCTGGTTGGTGGATGAGCACAAACCATAGCAAGCAGACTATCGGCCAGATCATCGCTATGGCCTGCGACGTCGCTCAAGTGAATTTTGGCACGGACTTGGTAGTGAAGCTTGACTGACCAGCCGTCGTCATAACAACGATTACCCAGGTCCGATCCCCAGTTGATTTGGGTATCTGGCCAGCGCCGCATAAGCGATTTCGGGCTTAAGTGTTTCCATTGCAGTTTAATCTGTTGCGCTTGTCGAGTAAGGCTAGGCGTTCTCAAGAACCAAGTGCAACACCTCCTTGCTGTAAGGTGCTGCAATGCCGAGAAACTATTTTCACCTGACTCCACAAGACCGCGCGGTCGTCATGCTTATGCGCGACGACCAGTGCAGCATCCGATCCATTGCTAAACGCCTTGGCCGTTCGGCCAGCACGATCAGCCGCGAACTCAAGCGCGCCGGCGCCGCTGGCGTGTATGATGCCAACCACGCTCAGATGCAGGCCCTTGCGCAGCGCGTCAAGCCTCGTAAAGCCCCCAAGCTACATGTTCACAGCATGCTGTTCATCGTTGTGCGCCATCTTCTCAACCTACGCTGGTCGCCCCAGCAAATTGCTGGCAGGCTCAAATCCATGTGGCCCAACGATTCCGCCGAAACAGTCTCCCACGAGACCATCTATAACGCCATCTATCTGCATCCGCGCGGCGAACTCAAGCGAGAGCTAATCGCCTGCTTGCGTCATCACAATCAGGTGCGCAAGCCTCGCAGCCAGGGCGTCGACCGCCGCAACCAGATCGTGGACATGCAAAGCATCCATATCAGGCCGCCAGAGGTCGAGGACCGGCTCATCCCAGGCCACTGGGAGGGCGACTTGATCAAGGGGGCTGGCAACCGTTCGTCGGTCGGCACCCTGGTCGAGCGCGCCACCGGCTTCGTGGTGCTGGCCAGGATGGACAACGCCACCACTAAAGCCGTAGTCGACAGCTTTGCCGCTGTGCTCAACCGGGAACCCGCCGCCATGCGCAAGACCATGACGTATGACCAGGGCCGTGAAATGCACAGCCATAAAACCCTGACCGAGCGCACTGGCGTGCAGATCTATTTCGCAGACCCGCACAGCCCATGGCAGCGTGGCTCCAACGAAAATACAAACGGCTTGTTACGCCAGTACATGCCCAAAGGATCGGACCTGTCGATCTACTCGCAGGACGAACTCGATGCCATCGCGCTCGAACTCAATCAGCGCCCCCGCGCTCGTTTCGGCTTCGCATCGCCGCTGGCCGTCTATACTGCGCATATGGAACAACTAAATAACCCAGCCATCGCTGTTCATTAACTCAGTGTTGCAGTTGGTTCTTGAAACCGCCCTACGTACCCATGTTATAGTGGGAAATATTGCTTATGCATAACTTAGTCACAAGCGCAATTTTGATCGAGATCTCACATGTCTTCTTATGCATTTTGGAACAATAAAGGTGGTGTGGGAAAAAGCTTCCTCTGCTTCGTCGCGGCATGCGAATACGCTCATCGTAATCCAGATGTTGACGTTATAGTGATTGACCTCTGTCCACAGGCAAACACCTCTGAAATGATACTCGGTGGGCAAGCAGAGGGCGGAAAGATCATTAAGAAATTCTTGAAGCCCGGTCCTGATCGGGTGAGCGTGGGGGGCTATCTCGAACAACGGCTCAGTTCCCCGTTCATTCAAATTGAGGATGCAGCACGTTATGCAATCTCGGTGAATGATTACAACGACAAAATACCCACAAACCTTTCTCTGGTTTGCGGTGACAACTTAGTTGAAGTGCTAGGAGAGGCTGTGCGTCAGACGGCACAACTCTCAGTGCCGGTAACCGCATGGAAAAAAGTAATAAGTTGGATTAAAGACTTGCAGGATGCAATTAGGGAGGCTAGGGAGAATGACTGCGTATTCTTTATCGATTGTAACCCTAGTTTTGCCATCTATACACAACTTGCAGTAGCTGCTGCCGATAATTTAGTCATTCCATTTACGGCGGACGAAAGCTCGCGTCGGGGAATTGAGAACATCATAGCGCTGCTTTATGGCCAAGGCGATGACTATATTGCCAGCTTTGCGCGATTGAGCTTCTTTAAGCGTGCAAAAGAAGAAGGTATCAAACTACCAAGGCTGCACACTTTTATCTCCAATCGCGTTACTCTTTTTGACGGAGAACCGAGCAAGGCGTTCCAAGCAGCGAATAAGGCCATTCACAGCACAATTGAACGAATTTTCAAGAAACACCGAACCATCTTTGCCTACCCTAAAGTTGCGGTTGCTGATCGTTTTGTCGACTTCCCCGATTATCACGGCGTTTCAGTTGTCGTCTCCCTAACTGGAACTCCAATTCACCGTCTTAAAGCTGGCCCCAAGAACATCAACGGGGAGCGAATCCAAGTTAATGTGGGCCCTCTAAAAGGATACAAAGATGCCTTGGGCAAGCTTATTGAGTTTCTCTAATGTCATCGGCATCAAAGGCAAAATTTGATACTCTGCTACTTCGCTCGGATTCGTTGAGCAGTGTTGCAGGAGGTATCAGGAAGAAGAGTGACTCTGCGACCAAGACGCTTCTTCTTCACGCCGCCTTAGCAACGCAGGTAGCTGCATGGGAGGTCTACGTAAAAGGCGTTGCCGGCGAATACTTTGCGGTCACGACCAAGACTGCAGATTCAAGCTTTTCTTCACTGCATGAATTGCTTCAGGATCGGATGAAAGCGGCGGCTAAGAAGCTTAACACTCCCAACAGTTTCAACAGCCGTGAATTCTTGATGACCTATACCGGGTTTGATCCATGGTCGAGTTGGACAGGCGCGAAGTTCGGTTCCACCGTGTTCAGCAATGCATTACTGAGTCGAAGCCGCTTGGATGAAATCCTTGCGCTTCGCCATAGCTTCGCTCACGGCTTCACAATGCCTGCGCATAGTTGGAACGTGAACACCGGCGGTGCCGCGCATTTGGATTGCCGCATAGTGCGAGATTGTGGTCGCTTCTTTTCGGACATTTGCCATCGGACAGATAGTGCGTTCTCTAATCACATTCACCAACAGCATGCGATTGCAAAGCCGTGGTAGAGGGCAGCGTTCTGTTTTGAAGCCTTAAGTTTTTGATCTCCGTACCGCAAATGGACCGACGCAAGGACTTTGCGTCGTTTAAGCAAAAACGCCAACCTGCATGGGTTGGCGTTCTTCTTGAAGCATTCTTGGTGGCCCGGGGCGGAATCGAACCACCGACACAAGGATTTTCAATCATCGTGCCTATTTTTGCGTCTGAAGATCCCGAGTTCCTGGTTTCAAGTGTTCGATAACGCCATCATGACTGACGACGATGGACGTGCCGGTGGCGTTGGCCAAATCACGTGCACGCTGCGCAGCCCGTTGCATCGCGACCTTGGACAGACGCAGATCGCGATCGAAAGCTTGTTCGATGGGTTGCTTGTTCATGGCCGTTCGCTCCAGTCGATAAGTGCCGGGTCGGACCCGGCATTGTCATATAAGGCCCAGGCGTCCACGACGGGCGCATAGAGTCGTTCGAAATTGTTCATGCCTGCGGCGAAACGGCGTCGTATCACATCTTCAGGGATGTCGTGACCGCCTTGTTTGACCCTTTGGGCTACACGTGCGATCGCCTCGTCGGCGCTTGCCAATTGCAGAAAAATGAGCTTGACGCGATAGCCTGCATTTTGCCATTCCCTAATCAGGCGCAGATAGCCGCGACCAGAAAGCGTAGTCTCAAATGCGAAACTGGTGCGCGCGGCAAAGTGACGCGCCAATTCTTGCAGCATCAAGCGTCCGGCTTGAAGCGAGGCCGTTTCCGGTGCAAACGGTGCTATCCCCGCCGCGATCAGGTCGGCGTTGACGAACACTGGGCAGGCCGCTTCACCCGGGAGAAACTCACGTGCGAACGTGGTCTTTCCGGCGCCGTTCGGGCCTGCGATGATAATGATGCGCGGCGCTTCTTCCATGCTCAAGACTCCGTCGTCGGACAATGCTTGCTTTCACAACGATACTGGAAATAGACCGGTCATGCTGACTTTGTGCGCCACAAACAAAAACGCCAACCTGCATGGGTTGGCGTTCTCTCTAAAGTATTCTTGGTGGCCCGGGGCGGAATCGAACCACCGACACAAGGATTTTCAATCCTCTGCTCTACCAACTGAGCTACCAGGCCAAGGGCCGCAATTATAGCGACCACTTCCACAGTTTGGCAAGTCCCTGAATCCATTTTATTGACAGCAATATGGTCGAGGTATAAATTTGACCGATTGTGCAATCTCATCATAACAAGGACGATATGAAGAAGGCAACTTGGTTGTTGGCGGGACTGGCAGTGGCGGGCGCTGCGCACGGCGCGGAGTTGACGCCGGTGCAAAAGCAGATGCGGGCGATTTATCAGGAGTTGGTGGAGACCAATACCACCAACTCGGTCGGCTCCTGCACCGTGGCGGCGGAACGCATGGCCAAGCGCCTGAAAGCCGGCGGTTTCAAGGATAGCGAGCTGCAGATCATCGTGCCGCCCGGCGGTCCGAAAAAAGGCAACCTGGTCGCGCGCCTGAAGGGCGACGGCAGCAAGAAGCCGCTGCTGTTGCTGGCCCATATCGATGTGGTCGAGGCCAATCGCGAGGACTGGGAGCGCGATCCGTTCAAGCTGGTCGAGGAAAACGGCATGTTCTACGCGCGCGGCGCGTCCGACGACAAGGCCATGGCGGCGTCCTTCGTCAACAATATGCTCCTGTACAAGAAAGAAAAGCTGCCGCTCAAGCGCGACATCGTCATGGCGCTGACCTGTGACGAAGAGCTGGTGCCGTCCAAGTTCGATGGCGCCGAGTACCTGGTCAACCACCACCGCGCGCTGATCGATGCGCAAATCGTGTTGAACGAAGGCGGCGGCGGCCTGCTGGACAAGGATGGCAAGCCGGTGCGCCACGGCATCCAGGCCGGCGAGAAGATTTACCAGAGCTTCCAGCTGGAAGTGACCAATCCGGGCGGCCACAGCTCGGCGCCGCCGAAGGACAACGCGATCTACCAATTGTCCGAAGGCTTGTCGCGCCTGGGCCAGTTCTCGTTCCCGTTCAAGCTGTCGCCGGTGACGCGCGCGTTCTACGAGCGCATGTCCACGGTGGAAAAAGGCCAGGTGGCGGCGGACATGAAAGCGATCCTGCAAGATCCGCCGGACCAGGCCGCGCTCGATCGCTTGTACGCCGTGAGCCCGGTGCACAATTCCACCGTGCGCACCACGTGCGTGGCGACCAAGGTCGATGCTGGCCACGCCGACAACGCCTTGCCGCAACGCGCCCGCGCCACCGTCAATTGCCGCATCCTGCCGGGCGAGCCGATCGCCGAAGTGCAGGCGACCCTGCAGCGCGTGGTGGCCAACGACAAGATCAAGATTGCCCGCGTGGGCGACGGCGTGGACGGCGCGATGCCGCCGATGACGCCGGCGCTGCTCAAGGCGGTGGAGGAGATCAGCAACGATATGTGGCCCGGCGTGCCGGTGATTCCGACTATGTCGACCGGCGGCACCGATGGCCGCTTCCTGAACAACGCCGGCATCTGGACCTACGGCATCAGCGGCATGTTCCATGGCCCTGAAGGCAGCGGCGCGCATGGCTTGAATGAGCACATCCGCGTGAAGTCACTGTACGACGGTCAGGAGTATCTGTACCGCCTCGGCAAGCGCCTCGCCACCGAGTAAGCCTCAGGGCTTGATGCTGATGGTGTAGCTGCGGAATTTCTTGCGGGCGGCCGGCGTTTTCTTGTCTTTGCAGAATTCGTCGCCGTCGTCGCTGAGCAGCGTGTAGCGTACACCGTCGGCCCGTGCGAACATCGCTTCCGGCCGCACGCCGGCAGGCAGGGTGAAGGCCAGTGCCTCGGGCGCGGCCGATGCCTGGCCCGACCAGGCGTAGAGCTTGAAGTCGCCGGCGCCGCCATTCGGCCCGGCTACGATCAGGTAGGCATTCAGCGCGGGTGCGTATTCGATGCTGCGGATGCCCTTGCCGCCCAGCTGCAGTGTGATCGGTGCGGCAAAGCGCGGCGCCGGCGCACGGCTGGTGAGCGTGGCCGGATTTTCCAGCGTCATGATGAGCGCCTTGCCGTCGATCAGCGGGCCGCGAAAGCCGATCAGCAGATGGCCGTCCGGCGACGCCGCCAGCGCCTCGATGCTCAGGCCGTTATCCTTTTCCGGCACTCTTTTCGATGCATCAAGCAGCGTGTTGCGGCCGATGCCGGGCACGGCGTTCATGGCCTCCAGCAGGCCGGTGTAGCGCCCCGCCCAAGTGACGGTGAGCCTGCCTTGCGCTTCGCCGAGGTCGGTGGCGAAGATCTGTCGCCGCTTGGGCCGCGCCTCGCCGTCGGCGTTGGTGCCGTGCGAGCCAATCCAGTAGACGCGCTGGCCGATCTGCGCCGCGCCTTCGATATCGACTTCCCATTTTTCCTTCTGGCCGGCCAGTTGCAGCATGGCCGACAGGTCGTAGCGTTCCAGCTCGGCGCCGGAGCGCTCGCTGTCGTACAGGCGCAGGATGTTGTCTTCGTCGTCGGCCACCAAAAAGCGGTTGGCGCCGACGGCGACGGCGGCCGAAGCGTTGCAGATGCCGGCGTGCTCCAGCGGCGCGGCATCGGCCAGCAGGGTGGCGCACATCAGCGAGGCGCCGGCGATGCCGCGTGGGCCGGTCATGGCGTGGGCGTGGGCGTGGGCGTGGTCGGCACCACAATGCGCCAGCGCCATGGCTTGAGGTAGGCCTGGCCTTCGTCGCCGGCCAGTTTGTATTTCTGCAGCTGGCCGGTGGGGTTGACGATGACGCGCACATGGTCCGCGCCTTGCTGGCGCTTGAAGGCGAACAGCTGTTCGTTGCCCACGTCCAGCAATTGCGCCGCGCCGCCGGCCGTGCCGTTCGACAGCGCCGGATGCTGCTTCTTCAGCGCGTTCAGGCCGGCGTAGAAGCCCACCAGTTCCTCGTTGCTCCAGTCGATGGGATCTTTCTCGAAGAAGGCCAGCTTCTTATCCAGCTTGGCTTCCTGGCCGTTGTAGATCAGCGGGATGCCGGGCAGGGTGTAGCTCAGCACCGCCATGGCGCCGCGCGCCGGGCCGTACAGTTCATTGTCCGTGCCCTCCCAAGAGTTGATGTCGTGGTTGCTGGTGAATTGCAGGCGGTAGGCGTCGCGCGGGTAGGTCTTGGCGGGGCTGCTGACATAGGCGCGCAGTTCGGCGGCGCCGGCCTGGCCCTTGCCGATTTTCTTCATGATGCCGTTCAGCGTCCAGTCGTAGCTGGCGTCGAAGGCCTTGTCGTGCAGGTCGGCGGCGTCCGCTTCGGCCAGCATGAACACCGGCTTGATCTTGTCCAGCTGGATGCGCGCCTGGTTCCAGAATTCGGTTGGCACCATGCTGGCGGCATCGGCGCGGAAGCCGTCCACGCCCACGTCCTTGACCCAGAACGCCATCGCCGCCGTCATGGCCGGCCACAGGTCCTTGTTGCCGTAATCGAGGCCGATGACGTCGGCCCACTCCTCGGTTTCGCCGGCGCCGTTCTTGAAGCTGACGGCGGCGATTTCACCCTTGTCGTTTTTCTTGTACCAGTCCGGATGCTGCTCGGCCCATGGATGGTCCCAGGCCGTGTGGTTGCCGACCCAGTCGAGGATCACGTGCATGCCCAGCGCGTGCGCCTGCTTGACCAGCTTGCGCACGTCGTCGAGGTTGCCGAATTCCGGATTGACGGCGTTGTAGTCCTTCACCGCGTAATAGCTGCCCAGCGTGCCTTTCATGTTCTTCTGGCCGATCGGGTGGATCGGCATCAGCCAGATGATGTCCACACCCATGGCCTTGAGGCGCGGCAGGCCGGCGCTGAAAGCGTTCAGCGTGCCTTCCTTGCTGTACTGGCGCAGGTTGACTTCATACACATTGGAACTGCGCGACCAGGCCGGGTGTTTCGGTTCGGCGTGGGCGGCGGTGAACAAGGTCGCCAGTATCAGCGAGGCGGCAAGCTTTTTCATAACTCTCCTGTTGATTGTTTCAGGGTGCGTTCAAACAGCTGGTAGATGCGGCGGTATTCGTCGTACCACGCTTCCGGATGGACGAAGCCGTGGCGCTCCAGCGGATACGAGGCCAGTTCCCAGTTGTCCTTCTTCAGTTCGATGAAGCGCTGAGCCATGCGCACCGAATCCTGGTAGAACACGTTATCGTCGATCATGCCATGGGCGATCAGGATATGGCCTTTCAGTTTGTCGGCGTACTCGATCGGCGACGATACCTTGTAGGCTTGCGGGTCCAGTTCCGGCGAGTTCAGGATGTTGGCGGTGTACTCGTGGTTGTAGGTGGTCCAGTCGGTGACGGGACGCAGCGCCGCGCCGGCCTTGAACTGTTCCGGTGCACGCAGCAGCGCCATGAAGGTCATGAAGCCGCCGTAGCTGCCGCCGTAGATGCCGACATTCTTGGCGTCGCCCTGGTGATTGGCGACCATCCAGTTCAGGCCGTCGATGTAGTCTTCCAGTTCCGGGTGGCCCATCTGGCGGTAGATGGCGGTGCGCCAGTTGCGGCCGTAGCCCAGCGAGGCGCGGTAGTCCATGTCCAGCACGATGTAGCCTTTTTCCACCAGCAGGTTGTGGAACATCTGTTCGCGGAAATAGACCGGATAGCGCTTGGTGACGTTTTGCAGGTAGCCGGCGCCGTGCACGAACATCACGACCGGATATTTCTTGCCCGGTTCCAGCGTGGCGGGACGGTATAGCTTGGCCCAGACCGGATCGGCGCCGTGGGTCGATGGCACGGCGACGAGCTCCGGCTGGACCCACTCGCGCGCCTTGAACTCGGCGCTGCGGGTGTCGGTCAGGTGGGTGACGGCGCCGCCGGTGCTGGCGACGGTGCCGATCTGCGTTGGCAGGTAGGCGGTGGAGTAGCGCACCAGCAGCTTGCGGCCGTCCGGCGACAGCGAGAAGCTTTCCACGCCGCCCAGGGAGGTCAGCTCTTTCAGCGCGCCGTCCCTGGTGTTGGTGGAGCAGACTTCATAGGTGCCCGGCAGTTTCGGGTTGCACATGAAGTAGGCGGTCTGGCCGTCGCCCGACCAGGTGACGTTCGATTCTTCCCACTTGCCCGAGGTCAGCGCGCGCGCTTTGCCGTCGGCGGTTTGCAGGTACAGGTGCGCGTAGCCGCTTTCTTCCGATTCGAACCACAGCGTGCTGTTGTCCGGCTGCCAGCCGAAGTCGTTGCCACGGTTGTTGACCCAGGCAGCGTCGCTCAGGCGGTGCAGCGGCTTGAGTTTGGCGGCGCCCAGGTCGACGCTGGCGATCCAGCGGTCCTTGTTGTCGATGGCTTGCGCCATCACGGCCACGCGGGCGCCGTTGGCGCTCCAGCGGATCGATTCTTCGCGGCCTTCAAAGCGCACGGCGCGGTTGCCTTTCAGGGCGTCGAGCTTTTGCGCGGCGCGCATCTCGGCCAGCGGATCGGTCTTGATGCCGGGCAGGTCGTCCAGCGACAGCTCGGTGACTTTGCGGGTGGCGACTTCGATCAGTTTCAATTGCTGCTGCAGCGGGCCGGCTTCGCTCACGCGCTTGCGCTCATCGTCGGTTTCTTCGTAGCCCGATTCGGTGACGTACTTCGGCATCTTGCCGACGCGGCGCTTGTCGCCGTCCTTGACGGCGGTGACCACCAGCAGGTAGCGGCCGTCCGGCGACAGCGAGCTGGTTTCGATGCTGACTTTGTCGCCCAGGTAGACCGGCTGCGGCGCGCGGGTGGTGTCGGCGGCGCGTTCGGCGTTGCGCTGGTCGCGGGTTTCATCCTTTTCCTGCTTGAGGCGCGCCAGCGTGGACATCAGGCGCAGCTGCATGTCGCGGCGGAAGTCGGCGTCCGGCGCGGCGTCCGGATCCTTGGCGGTACGCAGCAGGGCCACCGGCGACACCAGGCGCTCGCTGCGGCTCCAGCTGAACCAGTCGCTGCCCGAGCGGAACTGCACGTGGTTGCCGTCGGCCGCATATTGCGGGTCGGAGGCCGGAGTGGTGCCGCGCACGATTTGCGTCAGGGCGCCGGTCTTCAGGTCGCGCTCGAACAGGTCGCCGTTGCGCAGCACGATGGCGCGCGTGCGTTCGCGGTTGTAGACCAGCTCCGCGCTATCGAGGTTGGCCAGTTGTTTTTCTTCGACCCGCCTGGCGGCGGCGCCGGCGATTTGCCAGGTGTCGCGCACTGCGGAACCGCTGCGTTTTTGCTTGAAGTAGACCTGACGGCTATCCCAGCCCCACCAGGCGGATTCCACCGGGTTGCCGATCCAGTCGGGATTGGCCATGGCCTGGTCGAGGGTGATGGGCGTTGGCGCTGACGTGGCAGCCGTGGCGCTGGCCGCGACGGCGGCGGCAAGGAGAGGCAATACAAAACGCATCGGTAGGTTCGCTTGTAGGTTGGGTGAACTGGGGCGCCGGATCGCGGCGTGTCCCAGATTCTAGCCCAACCGTTAGTTGCGGACCACCTAGTTACGCGCCATCTTGTCGGATTGGCCATGGCCGGCATCGGGGCCGCCACGGCGCGGCGCCAGCTTGAGCGCCCACAGCAGGATGGCGCCGGCCGCCAGCGACAGCACGGTCAGCGCGGCCAGCATGCCGGCGCTGCCGCCCCATTGCAGCATGCGCTCGCTGAAGGCCGGCGCGGCGGCGCCGCCCAGCAGGCCGATGCTGGTCACCAGCGCGATGCCGGTGGCGGCGCGGCGGCGGTCGAGCATGCCGGTCAGGATCGCGAACAGCAGCGGCAGGGCGGCGGCCATGCCCAGCGTTGCCAGCGTCAGGCCGGTCAGCGACCAGGCCAGCAGGTCGTCGGCGGCCATGGCCAGCGCCAGGCCGCCGGCGGTCAGCACCATGCTGGCGATGAAGTGGCCGCGCCGTTCGCGGCGGCGGTCGGAGTCGTAGCAGATCAGGACCATGCCGATGGCGCCGACCAGGTTGGGAATGGCGGTCAGCAGGCCCGGCTCCAGGTGCTGGCCCGCGCCCCAGTGCTGCATCAGCTGCGGCGCGCGGTGCGCCAGCGCGTAGCCGGCGCCGGTCAGCAACAGGGTTGCCACGGCCAGCAGGGCGAAGGACGGCTGGCGCAGCAGCGACCAGATGGTGGACAGCGGCGAGGGCGGCGCGTGTTCTTGCTTGTCCTCGTCCGCCGGCGCGCCGGCGGGGCGCAGCGCGTCTTCGTCGCGTTCGAGGTCCTGTTCGACCATCTGCTGTTCAAAGGACGACAGCCAGCGCGCGTCGTCCGGCTTGTCGTCGAGGTAAAACCCGGCGAACACGCCGAGCAGCACGGCGGGCAGGCCTTGCGTCACCAGCATCCATTGCCAGCCATCGAGCACGCCGTATTCGCGCAGGTGGCGCAGCGTGGCGCCGCACAGCGGGCCGGCCAGCACGCCCGCCAACAACACGGCGGAGGCGAAGACGGCGAATACGCGCGCGCGCCGCGCGGCCGGATACCACCAGGTCAGGTAGAGAATCACGCCGGGGAAGAAGCCGGCCTCGAACACGCCGAGCAGGAAGCGCAGCACGTAGAATTCCAGCGGCTCGCGCACGAAGGCGCAGGCGGCGCTGGTTGCGCCCCAGCCCAGCATGATGCGCAGCAGGGTTTTGCGCGCGCCGATTTTTTCAAGCAGCAGATTGGCGGGGAGTGCGCACAGGCAGTAGCCGATGAAGAAGACGGCCGCGCCGATGACGTAAATATGTTCGCTGAAATCGAGGCTGGCGCCCATCTGCAGCTTGGCGTAGCCGACGTTGACGCGGTCCAGATAAGCGGCCGCGTAGCACAGCATCAGCAGCGGCAGCAAGCGCCAGCTGATTTTGCGATAGATGGCGTCCATGCCGGCGGCGCCACGGAGATGCAATATCCTGGCGCCGTGGTTCATGATGCCTTCTTCCCCGGCAGCGGGTGCACAGCGAGCGGTGCAAGGTCGATGGCGGAATGGGTCTGCATATGGCCGATATTAGCCGCCCGTTTTGGCTTAGGCAAGCATTAGAGTCATGCGCGGCAAAATCAAAACAACAGTGGTCAAATGCGGCGAATTCCCGCACCATTGTGGCGCATTTAATAAGGGGAAAGATGAATAAATTACTACTCGCAGTGATGCTGGGTGTGGCACTGGCTGCAAATTCCGGGGCCTGTGTCGCCGCCCCCGACGAGGCGTTGCTGGACGCCGCGCGCCGCCACGAGGCGCCGCTGCTGGCCACGCTCAAGGAGCTGGTGCTGATCGAATCGGGCAGCAGCGACGCCGCCGGTTTGGCGCGCATGGGCGACTATGCCGAGCGCCGGCTGAAAGAGCTGGGCGCGGCGGTCGAGCGCAAGGACGGCATCGTCACCGCGCGCTTCAAGGGCACGGGCGTCCGCAAGCTGATGTTGATGGCGCATATGGACACGGTGTACCAGCCCGGCATCCTGGCGACCCAGCCCTACCGCGTGGACGGCAAGCGGGTGTATGGTCCCGGCATCGCCGACGACAAGAGCGGCATCGCCTTGATCCTGCATACGCTGGCCCTGCTGCGCAGCGCCGGCTGGCGCGATTACGCGCAACTGACGGTGGTGTTCAATTCGGACGAGGAGATCGGCTCGCGCGCTTCCGGCGACTGGATCGCTATGCAGGCCGGCGAGCATGACTTCGTGTTTTCGTGCGAGCCGCACGGCGCGCCACTCGATGGCATCCTGCTCAGCGCCAGCGGCATCGCCACCGCCACCATGACGGTGCAGGGCCGTGCCGCGCACGCCGGGGTGGCGGCCAAGGCCGGTCGCAACGCGCTGATCGAGCTGTCGCATCAACTGTTGCAGACCAAGGACATCGAAGTGCCGGGCACGCAGCTGAACTGGACCCGCGCCAACGTTGGCATGGTGACCAACCAGATCCCGGCCAGCGCCACCGCGCTCGGCGATGTGCGCCTGAGCGCGCCCGACGGCGTGCAGCGCCTGCAGCAGGCCTTGCGCGAAAAGGTGGCCACGCCGCTGGTATCCGATACGGTCACCACGGTCGAGCTGAAGGCGGGGCGGCCGCCGTATCTGGCGACGGCAGCGGGCCGTGCCTGGGCGGCGAAGGCACAGGGGATCTACGCCGAGATCGGGCGCGAGTTGGCACTCTATCCGGGCTCGGGCGGCGGCACGGACGCCGGCTACGCCAGCCGCTCCGGCAAGGCCATCGTGCTGGAGTCCTTCGGGCTGGGCGGCGAAGGCGTGCACGGCAACGACGAGTACATCACGCTCGACTCGGTGCTGCCGCGCCTGTACCTGCTGAGTCGGATGCTGCAGGAGGCCGGCGCCTCGCGCTAGACCGAGGCGTGGCGGCTAAAACTATGACCTTGGCTTTGATGCGGATAGGCGCGGCTGGGGCGTAGTTCTGGACGCGATGCCGCATCGTCGTCATCCTGTGCCAGGAACTTGCTGCCGATCTCGAACCACTCGTCGCTGGAAATGACGCGCTGCGCCAGCGGCAGCAATTCCTGTTCTTCCTTGTCGAGGCGCTTGAGCAGGTTGTTGCAATACAGGTCGATTGTCTTGCACAGGAAGCGTCCCTGCGAGGCGCTGCGGCGCATGGCGCGGTGCAGGCAGCGGTAGACGGCCTTGAGCATGGCGCTGCCACGCTTGCTCAGCGACTCAAGGTCGTTCATGAGCGGCGCGCAATTGGGTTCGGCGGCGCGTACGGCAGGCATCAGGCAGGCCTCGACCTTGCGCTGGTGGCGCGCTTCGGCAAAGCTGGTCAACTCTTTGAGTTGGGACTCGATGAACACAGGATCGATTTCCTGTGGACGGCGCGCGATCGACTGCACGTAATGCAGCAGACGCGAAATAAAGTGGCGTTCCTTTTTTTGTTCTATCGACAGCGTCAACAAGACGTAGGTGGCAGTAAGCATAGCGTTTCCCGTATTCCGTGAGACTTCGGCTGCGCGGAGGTCATCGCAGAGGAGCCCGCACGCCCCGAGGTAAGACTTCTACCTTAGCGTGCATGACAGGCTCATACAACGCCTGGTTACAATTGTTCACAACTAGTTGTGAGGCAATACAAAGCGAAGCATTACCGGCGGGGAAAACGACTTGCGCGCACGTCAAGCCGGCTGCAACGTGCGCTTTTTCATTTGGCTAAGTCAACCAGTATGCCTTCTTTCGGCGCCTGAAAATACGCGATTTATTGCATGCGCCGACAATTATCTCTATCGCTACTTTGATCGGGGTCAGTTCCGACAATCGGACATTTCGCGAACGAAATGTCCGAATGTCGGAACTGACCCCGAAGCTCGAGCTGGTTAGCGGGGTTCGCCGAGGTAGGCGGCGCGCGGGGCGGAGAAGCCGGCTTTGACTTGCTGCGAGATGGCGTCGGTCAGCACTTCGTCTTCGTTCGCTTGCAGCGCGTTCACAATCGCGGCGGCGATGTCGGCCGGGGCCGATTTCGGGGCGTCGATGCCGGCCGTCATGTCGGTGTCCATATAGCCCATGTGCGCGCCCAGCACGTGCGTGTTTTGCGCGCGCAGTTCGCCGCGCAGGCCGTTGGTCAGTGCCCAGGCCGCCGCCTTGGAGGCGCTGTAGGTGCCGGTGCTCGGCAGGCTGATCCAGGTCAGCGCCGACAGTACGTTGATGATGGCGCCGCCGCCGTTGCGGCCCAGTACCGGGGCGAAGGCGTGGCTCAAGGCCAGCGGCGCGAAGAAGTTGGTTTCCAACTCCGCGCGCGCGGCCGTCAGCGCGTCCGGCGTGGTGACGCCGCTGCCGGTGGAGATGCCGGCGTTGTTCACGAGAATAGTCAGGTCCGGGATCGCCTGCACCGCCGCCGCGATGTCGGCCGCGTTGGTCACATCCAGCTTGATCGGCGTGACGCCGGCGATGTCCACCGTGTCCGGGTTGCGGGCGGCGGCGTAGACTTTGCGTGCGCCGGCGGCGACGGCGGCCTGCGCCAAGGCTTTGCCTAAACCACGGTTGGCGCCGGTAACGAGGACGATGGAGTCTTTGAAGTTCATGATGTTTCCTTTCGGCTTGATTGTTATCAATTTAACTGCAATATGACCGGTCGTCTTAAAAACGGCCGAAAAAAATCAGGCCAGGATGCGGCCCAATACGAGACGGGTGAAACGCTCCAGCGGTTCGCGGCTGTGCTCGGCCTTGGCGCGCAGCACGGCGCCTTGCCAGGCGTCGTTGACGAAGCCGGCCAGTTCCTGGGCCGGCACGCCGGCATGGATGCTACCGTCCTGTTGACCTTCGGCAATCACCGCGGCCAGCACGCCGGTCGAGCCGCCAAAGGCCTCGCGCATGGCGCTGCGCACGGCCGGAATCTGGTTCGACAGTTCGGTGCTGAAATTGCCCAGCAGGCAGCCATGGTTGAATTCATTGGCGGCGTTGGCGTCGATCATGTGCGCAAAATACTGTTGCAGGCGTTGCAGCGGCGCCAACGAGCGGTCCTTCAGCACGGCCGTCAGCTGGCCCACGCTGTCGATATAATGTTGTACAACTTCCAGCCCCAGCGCTTCCTTGCTGGTGAAGTGGTTGTAGAACGAGCCTTTCGGTACCCCGGCTGCATCGGTAATATCCTGCACACTGGTGGCGTTAAAGCCCTTGCTGTGCAGCAGTTGCAAGCTGGTGGTGACGATTTGCTGTTTGACGTTTGCTTTGCCCATGACTATAATATGACCGGTCGTCTTAAATAAGTCAAGAACTTTTTTGTGCGGCGCGATAAAATCAGCGTTGTCAACCATGAAAGGAAGCCGCCGTGCGCCGGATGCTGATGTCGCTGCTGCTGTGTGTTCCGCTATCGGCGCTGGCCACGCCGCTGGCGTTGACGATGTGCGTCTTCGACCATCCTTTCCCGCCGATGACCAATCCCGACGGCTCCGGCCAGGCGCAGGAAGTGCTGCGCCGCGCCTCGCGCCTGGCGCCGGTGCAGATCCAGACCGTGGTGGCGCCGCGCTTCCAGTGCATGGAGCAGGTGCGTACCGGCCAGGTGCACGCGATGCTGGCGGCATTCATCGAGGACCGCACCTCGTATAGCGCGTTTCCGATGAAGGATGCGCAGGCCGATGCCAGCCGCGCCGTCGGCGAGCTGAATTTTTCCGTGTCGCGCCGGCGCGGCGGCACCGTGGAGTGGGACGGCAAGCAGTTCGTCAACCTGGGCCGGCAGCCGGTGGGCACCCAGCCCGGCCTGCTGCACGTGGCGCTGCTGCGCCAGCTCAATGTGGTGATCGACGACAGCGCCTCCAGCCCCGAGCAGGCGTTCGCCATGCTGGCGCAGAACCGGGTGGCGGCGGTGGTCACGCAGCAGGGCGAGGGCGAGCAGATCATCGGCCGCAAGTACAAGGGCGAGATCGAGATGCTGCCGACGCCGCTGATCGTCACGCCCATGTATTTGATCGTCAACAAGGCGTTCTACCAGCGGCATCAGGCGCAGATCGATGGCTATTGGGAGGCGATCCGCCAGGCGCGCTCGGCCAAATAAGGTCCACTGAAGCGCCGTAAGTAACAGCAACGTAACAACTTCCGCCGCCCCCGTCTCTCTTGGTATGATGTTCGATACCCGGCCACCAGCCGGTAACTTTCTTATAACATCGGAGATCCCCGAATGAGATTCCCCCTGCTGCTGCTGGGCGCCGCGATGGCCTCCAGCGCAATGGCCGCGCCGCGCGGCTTTACCGTTGAAGACATGGTGAAGATGGAGCGCGTCGGCAGTCCGGCGCTGTCGCCGGACGCCAGCCGCGTGGTGTACACCGTGCGCGCCACCGACCTGGACAAGAACCGTGGCAACACCCAGCTGTGGCTGCTGGATCTGCGCCATCCGAACGCGGTGCCGCAGCGTCTGACCCAGGCCGCCGCCAGCGCCACCGATCCGGCATGGTCGCCCAACGGCGACGCCATCTATTTCCTCTCGGGCCGTTCCGGTTCGTCGCAGGTGTGGCGCCTGCCGCTGGGTGGCGGCGAGGCCGTCAAGGTCACCGACCTGCCGCTCGACGTCGACAACTTCCGCCTGTCGCCGCAGGGCGACCGTTTGCTGTTCAGCATGGCCGTGTATCGCGATTGCGCCGACCTGGCGTGCAGCAAGCAGCGCCTCGACGAGCAGGCCAAGAACAAGGCCAGCGGCAAGGTCTACGACAAGCTGTTCGTGCGCCACTGGGATACCTGGGCCGATGGCCGCAACAATGTGCTGTACTCGGCGCCGATCGACGCCAGCGGCAAGGTCAGCGCTCAGCCGGTCAGCCTGAGCGGCAAGCTCGACGGCGACGTGCCGTCCAAGCCGTTCGGCGACCACGATGAGTATCACTTCAGCCCGGATGGCAAGACCGTGGCCTTCTCGGCCCGCATCGCCGGCCGCACCGAAGCCTGGTCGACCAACTTCGACATCTACACCGTGGCGGCCACCGGTGGCGAGCCGAACAACCTGACCGCAGACAACCAGGCCTGGGACACCAAGGCCATCTATTCGCCGGACGGCAAGACCCTGGCCTACGTGGCCATGGACAAACCGACCTTCGAGGCCGACCGCTTCCACCTGGTGCTGATCGACGTCGCCAGCGGCAGGAAGCGCACCGTGGCCGACAACTGGGACCGCTCCATCGCGGACTTCCGCTGGGCCCCGGACAGCAAGACCATCCTGGCCACCGCCGATGATATCGGCCAGCACCGCCTGTTCGCCATCGACGCCGCCAGCGGCAAGGTGAGCGCGCTGAGCGGCAAGGGTTATGTCAGCGCCTTCGACGTCGTCAAGGACACCGTGGTGATGGCGCAAGCCAACCTGGCCTCGGGCGCGCAGCTGTACAAGTTCAAGCTGGGCACCTCTGGCGAGAAGGCTGAACAGCTGACCCGCCTGAACCAAGCCGCGCTGGCCGACGTCAAGTTCGGCGAGTACGAGCAGTTCTCGTTTGCCGGCGCCAACGGCGAGACGGTGTACGGCCACGTGATGAAGCCGTGGAACGCGCAACCGGGCCAGAAGTATCCGGTGGCCTTCCTGGTGCACGGCGGCCCGCAGGGCAGCTTCGGCAACTCGTGGAGCTATCGCTGGAATCCGCAGGTGTACGCGGGCGCCGGTTATGCGACCGTGTTCATCGACTTCCACGGTTCGACCGGCTACGGCCAGAAGTTTACCGATTCCATCAGCGGCGACTGGGGCGGCAAGCCGCTGGAAGACCTGCAAAAAGGCCTGGCGGCCGCAGTGCAGAAATTCCCGTGGCTGGACCGCGAGAACAGCTGCGCGCTGGGCGCTTCGTACGGCGGCTTCATGATGAACTGGATCGCCGGCAATTGGCCGGACGCCTTCAAGTGCATCGTCAACCACGACGGCGTGTTCGACACGCGCGGCATGGCTTACTCGACCGAAGAGATCTGGTTCACCGAGTGGGAAAACGGCGGTCCGTACTACGACGTGCCGGCGCAGCACGAGAAGTTCAACCCGGCGCTGAAAGTGAAGAACTGGAAGACGCCGATGCTGGTGGTGCAGGGCGACCTCGATTACCGCATCCCGACCGCGCAAGGCCTGGGCACGTTCACGGCGCTGCAGCGCCAGGGCATTCCTAGCAAGTTCCTGTTCTTCCCGGATGAGAATCACTGGGTGCTGAAGCCGGCCAATTCGGTGCTGTGGCATCACACCGTGATCGACTGGCTCGATACCTACACCAAGAAGTAACAACCGCCACCGCGTCGTTCCCGCGCAAGCGGGAATCCATGCTGCGGATGGGTTCCCGCCTGCGCGGGAGCGACGGTATCTTTCAAGGATCCCATGAAAAAATTCGTCATTGCGGCGGCGGTAACGCTGGCTGTGGCCGGTGCGCATGCAAGCGCTGCGGACGCCAGCGCACCACGCGCCGAAAACGCCTACCTGTCGCAAGCCGATGCCGCCGCCCGCGCGGCACGCGTCGCCAATGTCGACTACACGCTGGATTTCAGCCTGACCGGCAAGGAATCCTTCAGCGCGACCACCACGCTGAGCTTCGACCTGAAGGACGCCGCACAGGCGCTGACCATCGATCTCGACCAGGCCACCATCACCAGCCTCACCGTCAACGGCAAGGCCGTCTCGCCGCAATACAACCGCTGGTTCATCACCCTGGCCGCGCAAGACCTGGTGGCCGGACGCAATAGCGTGACCATCGCTTACACGCGCCTGCACAGCACCAATGGCGAAGGCTTGCACCGCATGGTCGATCCGGTAGACGGCCGCGTGTATACCTACTCGCACTTCGAGCCGGCGGCGGCGCACCAGATGTTCGCCGTGTTCGACCAGCCGGACCTGAAGGGCAGCTACCAGGTCACCGTCTCCACCCCGGCCGATTGGGTGGTTTCGACCACCATGCGCGAGAGCGGCGTGCAGGAGATCGACGGCACCAGGAAATGGACCTTCCCGCGCACCAAGAAATTGAGCCCTTACAACTTCTCCCTGCATGCCGGTCCGTACAAGGTGTGGGAGGACAACAGCGGCAAGTATCCGATGCGTCTGTTCGCGCGCCAGTCGGTGGCGGCGCAGGTGTCGCCGCAGGACTGGTTCAAGTACACCAAACAGGGCCTGACCTTCTTCGATCAGTACTTCGGCATTCCCTATCAGTTTGAAAAATACGACCAGCTGCTGGTGCCGGACTTCCTGTACGGCGCGATGGAGAACGCGGCGGCGATCACCTTCGGCGAAGGCAGCTTCCTGCACAAGGATGAGATGACGACGGCGCAGAAGCAATCGCTGGCCGGCGTCATCATGCATGAGATGGCGCACCAGTGGTTCGGCGACCTGGTGACCATGAAGTGGTGGAACGGCTTGTGGCTGAACGAGAGTTTCGCCTCCTTCATGGGCACGCTCGCCACCGCCGAGGCCACCGAGTTCCGCGACGCCTGGCAAAGTTTTTACCTGGGCGGCAAGCAGGCCGCCTACGTGCAGGACCAGCGCGTGACCACGCACGCGATTGAAACGCCGGTGCCGTCGACCGCCAACGCCTTCGACAACATCGACGCCATCACCTACTCGAAAGGCGCGTCCACGCTCAAGCAGTTGCGCCATCTGCTGGGCGAGGACGTGTTCCGCCGGGGCGTGCACAACTACCTGGTCAAGTATGCCTACCAGAATGCCACGCTCGACGATTTCATCGGCAGCCTGGGCCAGGCCGCCGGCCGCGACCTGAGCGGCTGGACCCGCGAGTGGTTGTACGAGGCGGGCGTGAACAGCATCGCCGCCGACTTCAGCTGCGCCGGCGGCAAGGTGACTTCCTTCACGCTGCGCCAGGGCGCATCGGTGCCGGCGTTGCCGACGCTGCGCGAGCAGCGCGTGCAGGTGGCGCTGTTCCAGCTCGGTGCGCAAGGTCTGGCGCTGAGCAAGAACGTGGCCGTCACCTACAAGGGCGCGGCCACCGCCGTGCCGCAATTGAAAGGCGCGGCCTGCCCGGACCTGGTGTATCCGAACTACCAGGACTGGGGCTTCGCACAGGTGCAGCTGGACAAAAAATCGTTCGCCACCGCGCGCGCCAGCCTCGGCAAGGTGGACGATCCGCTGCTGCGCTCGATGCTGTGGCAGAGCCTGTGGGACGGCGTGCGCGCGGCCAAGCTGCCGCTGGACGCCTTCCTGGAAACGGCGCTGGCCAACGCGCCGGCCGAGCGCGATTACACGCTGCTGGGCGATATCGCCGGCAAGCTGCGCGCCTCGGTCGATTATCTCGACGCCATGGGACCGGCGGCGGCGGTCTACAAGGCCAAGGTCGGCGCGCGCCTGGAGCAGATGGCGTTCACCGCCATGCAGGCGGCGCCGGACACCAACTTCCAGCGCCGCTGGTTCTCGGTGTATCTGGATGTGGCCAACAGCCCGGCGGCGCTGGCGCAGCTGGCCGCCATCCTCGACGGCACACTGGTGGTGCCGGGCCTGAACGTCGGCCAGGATGTGCGCTGGCAGATCATCGGCCGCCTGAACCGCCTTGCCTATCCGGGCAGCGCGGACTTGCTGGCAGCCGAGCAGCTGCGCGATCCGTCGGACAGCGGCCAGCAGGCCGCCATCGCCGCCGCCGTCGTTCGGCCCGATGCCAAGGTGAAGGCCGAGTGGCTGGCGACCATCGGCGACCTGCAGACCAAGCTGCCGTTCTCGCGGGTGCGCACGGCCATGCACAGCATGTATCCGGCCGGGCAGGCTGCGCTCAGCGAACAAAGCGCGGCGCAGCGCCTCGATGGCCTGGGCCAGCTCGATAAGGTGGCCGGGCCGGTGTACATGCGCGCCTATGGCGCGGCCATGCTGCCGGCGACTTGCACGCCGGCCAGCGTGCGTCGTCTGGAGGCGGCAATTATTAAATTTCCAAATTTGTCGACGGGAACTCTACGTTCCCTTTTGGCAACAAAACACGAGGACGAACGCTGTGTTGCCGTAAGGGAAGCAATGACAATATTTTAATCGGCCTCCTAGAGCGCCGTGCCAGGCCAGCCTCCAGTGCTGGCCTTTTTTACGCCTATCTGTAGAAATTTTTGCATAATTACAACGTAAAGCTGGTTGTTTTCACCCATTTGAGTGATACGGATCGATCTCACTCTCATAGTGCAAGCAAGATTAAATTTGGTTTTTGAAAAGATAAATAAATAATAAACGTTACCATTTCATTACATGGATCAATGGCTTTGGATATATTGAATGTTACTTTTAAAGAAAAGTAATCAGGGTCCAGTCAGGCGGATCGACCGGGCGGGCCATGGCTCCATTCCTTCACCACAAGGCAGAGAAATGAACGACTTCATGCTATTCCAGGCACCGACTACGCCGGGCCTGAAAAAAATGCTGGCCGCCGCCGTTGGCGCGCTGGCACTGATGGGCGCCGCGCCCGCCATGGCCGACACCATCGACTTTGACACCCTCGACCCGAATATCTACAACGGCCTCGAAACCTTCGACGCCGGCGCCTATCATTTCCAGGTCATCGACACCCCGGCCGCCGGTCCGGACGGCACCGGTTTTGCCGGCGCCATCGGCAACGGCAACGATCCCTTCCTGTGCCAGATCGCCGCCTGCCCGACCGGCAACAACAGCTTCTACTACCTCGGCGTGAACGATGGCAGCGTGAAAATTTCGCGCGGCGACAACAAGGCCTTCAGCCTGGGCAGCGTGGACTTCGCGTTCCTGGCGCCGGTGGACAATCTGCCGAGCTATTCCTATGGCCAATTGACAGTCAGCGCCACCAAGACCGGCGGCGGCACGGTCAGCTACGCTTTCGATTTCCCTGAGCTGGTGGGCGGCGCTTCGCCGTTCGTCACGGCCAACCTGCAAGGCAAGTTCGGCAACGCGCTGTTCAGCAACGTCACCATCAGCTCCTGCATCTTCGACGGCAACGATTGCCTCAACCCCTACGGCAACCAGGCCCAGTTCGCGTTCGACAACCTGACCCTGGCGCCGGTGCCGGAGCCGACCACCTACGCCATGATGGGCATGGGTCTGGCGGTCATGAGCCTGGTAGCGCGCCGTCGCGCCAAGAAAAACAACAACGTTTAAGCGGGGAGACCACACCATGAAACTCAAACTTCGTCCTGTCTCCACCGCCGTGCTGCTGATGCTGGCGGCCATGAGCGCCAGTGTGCACGCTGAAGCGGAGCGCCGTTCCTACATTGTGCAGCTGGTCGACAAGCCGGCCGCCACCTACACCGGTCAGGTCAGCGGCCTGGCCGCCACCATGCCGCAGCAAGGCCAGCGCCTGAATGTGGACGCCTCCGACGTGCAGGCCTACATCAGCTACCTGGACAGCAAACAAAACGACGTCATCAGCACCGTCGCCAATGCCGAAGTGACCCACAAGTACGACGTGGTGTTCAACGGCTTCGCCGCCTTGCTGACCGACGATGAAGTGCGCGCGCTGAAGAAAAACAGCGGCGTGGCGGCGGTGACCGCCGACTCCATCATGCAGCTCGACGACAGCTACGTGAATTCGTTCATCGGCCTGGACAAGGCCGGCGGCCTGTGGGAGCAGCTCGGCGGCAAGGGCGCCTCCGGCGAAGACATCGTGATCGGCATCGTCGACGGCGGCATCTGGCCGGAAAATGCCAGCTACGCCGACCGCGTGGACGACAGCGGCAACCCGAGCCACAGCGGCTCGACCCTGGCCTACGGCGCGCCGCCGGCCAGCTGGAAGGGCGGCTGCGACAGCGGCGAAGGCTTCAGCGTGGCCAACTGCAACAACAAGCTGATCGGCGCGCGCTACTACAAGCCGTCCGCGCAAACGCTGCACTGGACCGAATTCAACTCGGCGCGCGACTCGGTGGCCGGCACCGAAGGTTCCGGCGGCCACGGCAGCCACACCTCAAGCACCGCCGGCGGCAACGCCAATACGGCGGTGCTGACGGGCGGCCTGAATCTGGGCCGCACCGCCGGCGTGGCGCCACGCGCCCGCATCGCCGCCTACAAGGTGTGCTGGACCGACGGCGTGACCGCCAAGAACGGCTGCGCCACCGCCAACAGCGTGGCCGCGATCAACCAGGCGGTCAAGGACGGCGTCAACGTCATCAACTTCTCGATCGGCCCGAGCAGTGGCGGCGGCCAGTTCAATGAAGCGACCGAGCAAGCCTTCTTCGGCGCGGCAGCGGCCGGCGTGTTCGTGGCGGCATCGGCCGGCAACTCCGGCCCGACCGCCACGGCGCCGGCGCCCGTGGCCCACATCAGCCCATGGCTGACCACGGTCGGCAACTCGACCCACAACCGCATCTACCTGGCCGATGCCGTGCTGAACAACGGCGCCAGCGTGACCGGTGTGTCGAGCAACGCCAACACCCCGTCGGCGCCGCTGATCCTGTCGTCGGCCGCCGGCCTGCCGGGCGCCAATCCGGCCCAGCTGGCGCAGTGTTTCGGCGCTGCCGACGGCCTGTCGGCATTGCTTGATCCTGCCAAGGTGAGCGGCAAGGTGCTGGTCTGCGATCGCGGCAACAACGTGCTGGTCAACAAGAGCGCCAACGGTGCGACCGCCGGCGCGGTGGGCGTGATCATCGCCAACGTGGAAGGCGGCGCGACCACCACGCTGACCCAGGCGCACACCATTTCGACCATCCACATCACCAAGGAAAACGGCAAGATCGTCAAGGACTACGTGCTGGCCAATGCATCGGCCAAGGGCGCGTTGGCCAATCTGCGCGCCACCCTCGACACCAGCGTCAAGGCGCCGATCATGAACGGTTCGTCGTCGCGCGGCCCGAACGTGGCCAGCGCCAACATCCTGAAGCCTGACCTGACCGCACCCGGCACCGACATCCTGGCCGCCGTGACCGCCGGCCTGAGCAAGGACCAGCGCAACGCCGTAGCAGCAGGCGGCGTGGCGCCGGTGACCGACTGGGCGTTCTACACCGGCACCTCGATGGCTTCGCCACACGTGGCGGGCGTGGCGGCGCTGCTCAAGCAGCGTCACCCGGACTGGACCCCGGCCGCCATCAAGTCGGCGCTGATGACCACCGCCTACGACACCTACACCGACGGCCTGACCACCGGCGTGGCGTGGGACGCGACCGCCAAGAACACCGGCACGCTGCCATGGGCGCAGGGCGCCGGCCACATCGCGCCGAGCACCGCCGCCGATCCCGGCCTGGTGTACGACATCGCACCGGTCGACTACGCACGCTTCCTGTGCGGCCAGGGCCTGATCTACACGACCGCGCAGTGCAACAGCATCGGCGGCTCGATCGCGGCGCAGAACCTGAACCTGGCTTCGCTGACCGCCGGTAATGTGCTCGGTTCGCTGACCTTGACCCGTACCGTAACCAACGTCGGCGCCAACACCGCGACCTACAACGCCGCAGCGGCCGTGCCCGGCTACTCGGTGGTGGTCTCGCCGTCGCAGCTGGTGCTGGCGCCAAACGCCAAGGGCACCTTCACGGTCAAGGTCACGCGTACCGACGCGCCGATCGATACCTGGGTGTACGGCAAGCTGACCTGGACCGACGGCACCCACGTGGTGCGCAGCCCGCTGACCCTGCGCGGCAGCGCGCTGGCGGCCGTGGCAAGCGTGTACAGCGAGGCGACCAGCGGCGCCAAGGTGGTCACCGTGGGCACCGGCTTTGCCGGCACCATGGGCATCGTCAAGGGCGGCCTGGTTCCTGCTACCAAGGAAACCCGCACCGTGGTGCAGGGCAGCAGCCTGTCGACCGCCAATGCGCAGTGCGCGGCCGGTGGTTCGGCCGGCGTCAACCTGCATAACGTGACCATCCCAAGTGGCACGCTGACCGCACGCTTCTCGCTGTATGACGACGAAGTGCAGGGCGCGACGTCGGGCCTGAGCGACCTCGATCTGGTGGTCATCAAAGGCACGACCGTGGTGGCCAGCAGCGGCGGCGACACCGCCAACGAATCGGCGCAACTGGTCAATCCGGCTGCCGGCGATTACAAGGTGTGCGTGATCGGTTACGCACCGCGCGGCGGTTCGGCGACCTACGCGCTGTCGAGCTGGCTGGTGAATTCGAGCTCGACAGGCGGCAACTTCAAGGTTGCAGCACCGAGCTCGGCAACGGTTGGCGGCACCGCCAGCGTGGGCTTAAGCTGGTCGGGCCTGGCGGTAGGCAAGCGCTATGTCGGCGCGGTGAACTACCTGCTGAGCGGCGTCAAGCAAGGCACCACCGTGATCGATGTTGATACCACCGATCCGCTGCCGATGTTCCAGAACTCCCGCGCGAAGGAAGCGCTGGCATTCTGATTAAGATAGCCTCAGCCACAAAAAACCCGCGTGCAGTCTGACGCGGGTTTTTTTATGGGATCAGCTTGGGCATGGTGGGCTCGAGGTTGCTTGCCGGTTTACAAGCACGCAGCACCAAGCCAACCCGCACGGCGCTGCGGCCAGGGTCAGACCCCGCGGGGTGACCCTTTCGTTCGGGGTGCTATTTAAGGATGGCGCTTGAGTAGCCAACGAGTATTCATTGTGAGCACCCGTGGAGTACCTTTTTATTGGGCGTTGGGCTGGCCGCCGGAACCGAAGGGCGAGCGCGGATTGAGGGTGCATATGCCGGCGCGGCAGCTGGCGCCGGGATCACTGACGATGGAGCAGGTGGACATCATGCCTAGCCGCTTGTCCTCGGCGCGGCGGGCGGCGGAATGTTGTTCCGCCAGCGCCTTCAACTGCGCGCCGTCGCTGTTCTTGCTGGACCAGGCGAGGTAGTTTTCCGGCCCGCCGCATGCCTTGGAACCGACGCCGATGCTGTGGCATTGGCTGTTGTTGTCGCAAGCGAGGCGGGTGTTGGTGCTCTGGATTTTTTGCCATAGGCCGGCCGTGTCCGTGGTCGGCTCAGGCGCACGCGCACCGGCACAGGCGGTGAGGATCAACAGGCTGGCGGCAGCCAGGCGCAGGGAGTAGGGAAGAGTGTTCATGGTTTGATGATGATCCAAGGTGAGGGCAATTACAAGGAGCCTGGCGATTCAAATTCCAGCAGGGTGTCGTCGGACCAGCTGCGGTCCCAGATCGGTGCGTAATAGCTGCGGTCGAGCAGCACCTGACAGTCGCAATACGGCAGCGTGGCCGCCGTCTGCGTGCCGCCCGCATGGAGCATGGTGGGCCGCAGGTTGGCGCTGCGGTGGCCGTCGTACAGCGTCACGCCCAATAGAGGGCGCTCGGCAAAGAACAGGTAGTTGCCATCGGGCGCATTGCATACGCTCTCCGGGCTGGTGAATAGCTCGCCGAGCCAGGCGAATAGCCGGGAATTATTCGACAGCAAACCGGCCTCGACGCCGACCAGGCATTCGAGCCGCAGGTCGCCCAGGCGGCGTTTGCCTTCCGGCGTATTCGGACTGCGGACCTGGGCGCGCCAGGTCAGGGTGCTGGTTTTGCGGCTGGCGATCAGGGCCGCGTCTTCCTTCCAGGCCTGCTGGTGGCGTTCCAGCGTGAAGCTGTGATCGGGCGCCACCGGCACCGGCAGCGAGACGGTGTCGCCGGCCACGCGCAGGGTGATGCCGTCGAGCTGCGTGTCCGGCCGGCGCGGCAGCAGCTGGAAGCGCAAGGTGGCCTGCGGCGCCAGCGCGCGATGGCGCTCGAACAGGTCCATGCCGGCGATCATCTTGCGGTAGGACTTGTCCACCGGATCGCGCGTGGCCTGCAGCGTGACGCTGGGCGCGGTCTGGGCTGCCGCGCAACTTGCGGCCAGCAGCGTTGCCACCATCAGGAGAGTCGGGATGCGCATGGTTGCCGATGGTAAGGCAAGGCCGCCGCCGGCGGCGCACCGTTCAGCCTGCGGGCTGGGCGTCGATCCAGCGCACCAGGTCGCGCCCGAAGACGCGGGTGCGGGCGGTGTCGATCTGGCGCTTCTTGTAGGCTTCGTGGCTGGCCGGCCCGCTCAGGCTGCGCTGGTAGCTGGCTTCGTCCATCAGCTGGATTTCGTACTCGAAAAAAAAGCCGACGTCGTAGTCCAGCTCGGGCGCGGCGTCGAGTTGCTGCACGTGGATCATCTTGCGCACCGTCACCTGTATGCTGTTGAAGCCGACACCGCTGTGCGGATTGTCGCAGCGCGTTTGCGGCTGCGCGATCTCGGCCAGTTCGGCGTCCATGGCGCGCAGCAGGTCAAGCGGATAATCCTTGCTGTGCTCCAGCTGCGCCCGGTACTTGCAGAACACCTGCTTGGCCGCGTCCAGGTCGAGCAGGGTGTTGCGGGTGCGCTCGGCGTCGACGTTGGTGACGGACAGCAAATGCGCGCGCTGCAGCGTGCGCAGCGCCAGCAGGCATTCGCAGCGGGTGGCGAACACCAGTCGCACGCCCAGGTGGTCGAAGATGTCGGCCGCCAGGTAGGCGGCTTTTTGCAGCAGCTTGAGCAGGATGCTGTTGCGGCCCTTGTTGTCCTTGCGGTCGTAGTGCAGCAGCGGCAGGCAGACTTCGCCGTCGGTGAGGAAATGTTGATCGCCGTCGTGGCGGATCACTTCGTCCAGCGTGCCGAACACCTGGGCGCGGATGGCGTGGAAGTGGCGCAGCTTGAGGTTGTTGTCGATGTAGAAGATCCCATGCATCACCTTCAGCACCGCGCACGACCACATGCGCCGCGCGTCCACGTGCTGGCCGCGCAGGGAGGCGAACACCAGCAGTTGCAGCGGGTCGTCCGGCTCGGCCACCTCGGCCGGGATCAGGCCGGCCTGCTCCGGCGTCAGGAAGGAGCAGCGGATGAAGGCCACCGCTTCCACATGGGCGCGACGGATCAGTGCGGCAGCGGCCGGCTGGTCGAGGTCAAAGCCATACTCGCGCACAAACTGGCGCGCATCGTGCAGGTTGCGCAAGGCCAGCGCCCCCAGATCGATCGCCGAGATACCATTGGCGATCGCGTTGAGATAGCTCCAGTTGAGCGACAACTTGCCTTCGCTTTTGAGCGAAGCGTGCAGTTCCGTCATGTCTCCTCCACCGCATTACTTTTCTAATAATTGCTTGTCGGTTGGAACTATAATAGCGCCTTTGCCTGCCACCATCCTCCTTTTCGCATCATGACCCTACCCCGCACCACGCGCGTTGCCATTCTGGTGCCTTGTTACAACGAGGCGTTGACGATTGCCGCCATCGTGCGCGATTTCCAGACCTATTTGCCGCAGGCGCAAGTCTATGTGTTCGACAATAACTCGACCGACGACACCGTGCTGATTGCGCGCGAGGCCGGCGCCATCGTGCGTCACGTGCCGGCGCAGGGCAAGGGCAGCGTGGTGCGGCGCATGTTCGCCGACATCGAGGCCGATGCCTATGTGATGGTCGACGGCGACGATACCTACGATGCCAGCGTGGCGCCGCAACTGGTGGCGCGACTGGTGGAGGAAGGACTGGACATGGTGGTCGGCAACCGCATCAGCATCGAGCAGGCAGCTTATCGCCCGGGCCACCGTTTCGGCAACGCCATGCTGACCGGCTTCGTGTCGTCGATTTTCGGCCGCACCTTTACCGACATCCTGTCCGGCTACCGCGTGTTCTCGCGCCGCTACGTCAAGTCGTTCGCGGCGCACTCGGCCGGCTTCGAGATCGAGACCGAACTGACGGTGCACGCGCTGGCCCTGCGCATGCCGGTGGCCGAGGTGCCGACCGTATACAAGGCGCGTCCGGAAGGCTCGGTCAGCAAGCTCAATACGTATCGCGATGGTTTTCGCATCCTCGGCACCATCTTGCGGCTGTTCAAGTCCGAGCGGCCGCTGGCGTTTTATTCGATCTTTGCGGCGCTGAGCGCGCTGCTGTCGCTGGCCCTGGCCGAGCCCATCGTGCAGACCTATCTGGAGACCGGCCTGGTGCCGCGCCTGCCGACCGCCACGCTGTGCGCCGCGCTGATGTTGCTGGGCGTGATCCTGCTGGTGTGCGGCATCGTGCTGGACGCGGTCACCAAGGGCCGCACCGAGCAGAAGCGGTTTGCCTACCTGGCCCAGCCTGGGCCGGGCGCGTCCGCCGATGATTGATCGCCTCGACGCACTTCTGGCGGCACCCTGCGCCTGGCTGGCGCGCCGTACCGCTTTGCTCAACCATCGGCACGCCGGCTGGTGGGCCATGCTGCTGGTGCCGGCGCTGCTGGGCTGGTTGTCGGTGGCCAGCGGCCAGGACGACGGCTGGGACATGCGCAACTACCACCTGTACAACGTTCACGCGCTGCTGAATGGCCGCATCGGTTTCGACCTGTCGCCGGCCGGCTTCCAGAGCTATTTCAACCCGACGCTGGATCTGCCGTATTACTATCTGAACCAGTGGCTGCCGCCGCGCGCGGTCGGTTTCGTGCTGGGGGCCTTGCACGGACTGGCGTTTGTGCTGTTGTACGGTATCGCGCGCCAGCTGTTGGGCGTTGCCGCGCCGCGCCGGCTGGTGTTGCTGCTGGCCGCCGCCGGCCTGTGCGCGCCGGGCTTTCTCAGCGAGCTGGGCAATACGATGGGCGACAACCTGAGCGCGCTGCCGGTGCTGGCCTCGCTATACCTGGTGCTGCGCGGCTGGGACACGTTGGCGCAACGGAGCGCGCCGACGTCGCCGGCATGGTCGCTGCTGCCGGCCCTGCGGGTGCTGCTGGCGGCGGGCGTGGCGATGGGGTTGGGTGCGGGACTCAAGCTGACCAACGCGCTGTATGCGGTGGCGCTGTGCGCGACCTTGCTGAGCGTGCCGCTGCCTTGGTGGCAGCGCCTGCGGCTGTCGCTGCTGTTCGGCATCGGCGTGCTGGGCGGCATGGCCGTCAGCGGCGGCTGGTGGTTCCTCAAGATGTGGCAGAGCTTCGGCAACCCGGTGTTCCCGCAATTTAACAACATCTTCCGCAGTCCGCTGGCGCCGGAGCAGGGCGTGATCGACGTCTTCTTCCGTCCGCAAGGCGTGGTGGAAAATCTGCTGTGGCCGTTTATCTTCATGGTTAACACGCGCCGCGTGTCGGAGATTCCGCTCAAGCTGGCGGTGTGGCCGGTGCTGTATCTGTCGCTGCTGGCGGCGGCGGTGTGGCTGCTGCGCCGCTGGCGCGCCAGCCTGACGCCAACGCCAACGCCAACGCCAACGCTGGCGCCACGCAGCGGCTTCCTGTTGCTGTTCGTGGCGCTGGCCTATCTGGTGTGGATGCGTATGTTCAGCATCTACCGCTACCTGGTGCCGCTGGAGTTGCTGGCGCCGCTGGCGATCTGGCTGGCATGGCGCTACATCGCGCCGCAGGCGCAGCGCCTGGTTGCCCTGGTGCTGGCCGTGCTGGCCCTCGGCGTGTTCCCGATGGCCAACTGGGGCCACGCGGCATGGGCCGACCAGTCCTTCACTGCCGAGTTGCCGCCGATCGCCAAACCGGCCGACAGCATCGTCTTCTTTGCTCAGCCCGATCCGCCATCGGGCTGGATGGCGACCTTCCTGCCGCCGGCGGTGCGGGTGGTCGCGCTGGGCACCGGCATGCCGGAATCGCCGGCCTGGCGCGCGCGCCAACTGGCGGCCATCGCCGAACGCGCAGGCCCGCATTATCTGCTGCTGAGCGCCGCCCGCAACGACCGCGACGGCACGCGCTTGCGTAAGCTGGCGGTGGCGCAGTGGCTGGGCTTGACCGACGATGCGGCCGGCTGCGACAAGCTGGACAGCCTGATGCAGCGCGTGCGGCTGCAAGTGGAGCTGCGTCGACTGCCGGCGGGCGGTTGCACTTTCGAGCTGCCGCCGCAACACCGCGTCGACCTGGCCGCGCAGGACCGCGCCACCATCGCGGCGGCGGCACAGCGCCTGCAGCAATACGGCCTGCAACTCGACGCCGCCGCCTGCGGCTCGCACAGTGCGGCGGTGGGCGCCGAGCCGCGTCCCTTCCTGTGGTGCCCGGTGACGCGCCAGCCTTAGCGCAGCATTGTCCTTGCTGGGGCGCGACGCCCTCGCGCAACAGGCCTGACCGAGCCGGGCGCGGTAGCGCCGGTGTTCAGCGGCATCTTCATGGACAAGATGGTCGGCTTCATCAAGCGCTACTTCCCGCTATTCCTGCTGGACGCGGTGTTCGGCAAGCTGATCGAACTGTCCGATTTTTCGGAAGCTATCGTGGTGGCGGCCATACCTGACCGGGCGGGTGTAGTGTTCATCGCCGGCGGGTACTGCTTCTGGCACTGCACGCAGAAGAAGCTGCGCCGGTGCGTCTTGCCCAGGTGGGCCTTGTGGAAGGGAATGTCGCAGCGCGGGCAGATGCGTTTGGTGTGCGCCAGCCAGTGCTGCTTGAGCACCAAGGCCTGCTTCCATGTGAGGAAATCGAAACTGTACTCGCGCGCCTGCGCCGCCAGTTCGCGCAGCTTGGCGGCCGGCAGCGCGCCCACCGTCGATAGTGGATGGACGCGGATGCGGAACAGCACCTCGTTCTTGATGATGTTGCCGACCCCGGCAAAGATGTCCTGATCGAGCAGGGCGTCGCACACCAGCGTATCCGGCGCCGCGCGCAGCTTCTTCAGCGCCAGCCTCGGTTCCCACAGGTCGGACATCACGTCGCCGCGCCAGTCGTAGGTGGCGTCGAGGTCCGGCGGCAGCGGCTTGACCGAGCAGGTGTAGAAATTGAATTCATCGCCATCGTCGAACTGCAAGCTCAGGCGCGGCTCGGCGTCCTTGCGTTGGTTGATGCGGTAACTGCCGAACATCAGCAGATGGATGCGCAGGGCCAGTTGCGGCAGCTGGATCAGGAAGTGCTTGCCCCAGCTGCGCAGCGCCACGATAGGCTGTCCTTCGAGCGCGGCAAAGTCGATGCCCTTGCTATTGCCGCTGGCGCGGGCGATGGTGCGGCCGGCGAAGCCCTCCGCCTGCTCGCGCAAAATAACAATCGATGGACCTTCCGGCATCGCCAGCCTCCGCGTACGGTGAGCTGTCAGTGTCGCCGCACCTCGTGCGCCGAACTGTACGTTAGCTCACCGAGCCATCTATTCGGAGCAGCGACTGCTTTTCCTGCCAGGCTTGCTGCACGAACGGGGCGGCGATGGCGTAGTGCCCGTGACTGCGCCGCATGATAAGGTTGGCGGCCATCAGTTCGTTGACCACCGGCTGTATGTGTTCAATTTTTACTTCCCGGCCGACCGCCATGGTGTAAGCGACGGCGCCTACGCCGGAAAAGACGCCGGTAGCCTCACCTGTGGTTGCTGCAATGCGTACAAAGACGGCCGTGGCCAGGGCGCCGAGCTGTTCCAGCTTGGCCAATTCGACGTCGGCGGCGGTGGAGCGCAGCGTCATGGCGATGATGGCCAGCGCGGTATCGGTCGGCGCGTCTGCGGTTTGTAGCTGGCGCAACGCCCGCAGAAGCTCTTCCGGTCGATGACCCAGCGCCTGGAACGCATTGATCGCCGCCTCGCGTGACGGCATTGGTGCTGCGCCGGATTCCCGCAATCGCGCCAGGACGTGGTCCTTCAATGCCAGCAGAAGTTCGTTGCCTTCGTCGGTGGTGATAGCTTGCTGAACTTCATCGACCACCAGCACGACATCTCGTTTGGACTGGTATTGGCCTTGAGGTCGCTCCACAAGTCGACATAGATCACGAGCGCGCCCAGTTGTTCCAGCGCTGGAATCAGGTCGCGTTGCAGAAAGGTGGTTTTGCCGGTCCGGCGCTGACCGGCGCTGACCGGCGATGAACAGGCCCGAGCGCAGGCCCTCGTCGAGCACGCCGGGATGGAGCAGTTGCCCCGCCATTTGCGCGGCAAGCTCGGTACGTGGAAAGTATTGGCTCATGGAATTAATCCAGATTATGGGCAGCCATAATTATGGTAAGCCCATAATCCTCATAACGCCAGCATGCTGTGGATGCTGTAGCTCATCATGGCAAGGAAGACAACCAGACCGAGGTACAGCACGCCGTAGTTGATGCGGGTGTCGCGCGGCACCTCGTAGTACGTGGCGGGCTTGGCAGGATTGCCCCAGAGTGCTTCCTTCAGTTGCGGATAGGCCAGCACGGCCACCAGGATCAGCATCGGACTCGGATGGTAGAAGAACAGCGCTGCCAGCAGCGGCACCCCCGCCAGCCAGACCTTGGGCGAGATGATGGCCGTGATGCGTCCACCGTCCAGCGGCGAGATCGGAATCAGATTGAACAGGTTGAGCATGCAACCGGCGTAGGCCAGGGCCATCAACAGGTTGCTGTCGTGATCGCGTGCGACAAAGTAACAGGCCACCGACGCCAGCGTGCCGGCCAGCGGCCCGGCAAAGCCGATGTAGGCTTCGGTCTCCACATCGTGCGGCAGCTCCTTGAGCTCGATCCAGGCGCCGACAAACGGAATGAACGTCGGCGCGCCGACGTCCAGGCCGCGCTGGCGCGCTGCAGCGTAGTGGCCCATCTCGTGGACGAAGATCAGCGCCACGAAGCCGGCCGCGTAGCGCCAGCCGTAGATCCAGCTGTAGGCGATCACCGATAGCAGCATGGTGCCGCAAGTCATCAGCAGCTTGCCCATTTTGCCGGCCGCCAGCAGCCAGATGATCAGCTTACCCATGGATTACTCCGGCTTGCTCAGATCGACGGTGCCTGCCGCTTGGACTTGTACCGCCTGCTCGGCTTTTTCCGCCTTCTTGCGGCCCAGCAGCTTGTAGACCCAGCTACCCACGGCGGCAACGCCGATCAGGATGATTTTCTTAAATGCCAGCAGTAGCGCAAAGATCTTGCCGAAGAAGCCCAGCTTGGCCGCGACGCCGCCGGCCACCAGCGCGGCGAGGCCGTACTCTGCCACCTTGTCGGTGCTGGCGTTGAAGTCGGTGTAGCGGTTGCCCGGCGTGAAATCGGTGAAGGCCGTTACGTTCTTCATTTCTTGCCGTACCTGTGCGATCTGGTCCATACCGGCTACCGCGTTGAGCACCAGCACGCCTTCGCGGCCAAGCACGCGGATGTTGTAGTTCAAGCCATTGTATTGGTCGCCCTCGGTACGCAGCTCCTTGGCCCAGTACAGCTTGTGCTGGCCTTTGTTGTAGCTCGGTTGTTCGGCCCATCCCACCAGGGTCATCGGCGCATAACCTTGCTCCTTGCGCGCCTTGTTGTTTTCTTCCATGCCTTCCTGCATGTCCTTGAGCAGGTCGGTGTAGTTGATCTTGTCGGCATCGTCGTCCTTGACGTGGCCGTCCTTGTCATAGGTGACCACCACGCCCCAACCGGCTGAACTGAGTGGATTGACGTCGGCCGGCACGATCATGCCCAGCGTTTTCGCGCCCGGTGGATTGCCCCAGCCCTCGCTCAGCAGCTTGCCGGTGTCGGCCGGATCGAGATAGCGAAAGTGGGACGGAAGGTCCAGCGTGGCGATCTGACCCGGCAGCTGGATTTTTCCTTCGCGGAAGGTCAGTGTAGCCAGCAATTGTTCGGCGCTCAGCTTGGGGGCGGCGTCGGTTGCGGCGGCGGCGGTGGCCGGCAGACCGGCGATCAGAATCAGGCTCAGCAGAGCGGCAAAAAAGCGGGGCATGCATTCTCCTTGTAGAAAGTTAATATCCTACAGGAAATAGTTGCGCATTTGGTAATTACTTATGGCATTGTCGGCAAGGTTGATTCGTGGCAGTATGTCCGGTCAATACAAGGGGAATGAATGCGACTTCAGAGCAAGCTGGCCGGTGTGGCCCTGGTTTTCAGCGCCGCTGCGATGGCGCAGACGCCGTCCGCCGAAGTACGCAAGTTCATCCAGTACGACCAGCCGCTGATCGCCCTCACGCATGTGCGCGTGATCGACGGCACCGGCGCTCCCGCGCAGGAAGACCGCACCATCGTGCTGCGCAACGGCCGCATCGCATCGATTTCCGACGCGCACAGCGTGCCGCCCAAGGGCGCGCATGTGATCGACCTGAGCGGCCGCAGCGTGATCCCCGGCCTGGTCGGCATGCACAACCACCTGATGTACGTGGAGTCGATCAACCGCGACGAAGACGGCAAGACGCCGCCGCCCGGCGTGTTCGTCACCGAGATCGCCTTCAGCGCGCCGCGCATGTACCTGGCGGCCGGCGTCACCACCATGCGCACCACCGGTAGCGTTGAGCCGTACACCGATCTGAATATCCGCCGCCAGATCGACGAATTCAAGATCCCCGGCCCGCACATCGACGTCACCGGCCCTTACCTCGAAGGCAAGGACAGCTTCTTCCCGCAGATGGCGATGCTGACCGAGAGCGAACACGCGCGCAAGACCGTCGACTTCTGGGCCGGCGAAGGCGCGACTTCGTTCAAGGCCTACATGAAGATCTCCGGCGCGGTGCTGGGCGCGGCCATCGACCAGGCCCACAAGCACGGCCTGAAAGTGACCGGCCACCTGTGCGCCGTCGATTACCGCCAGGCCGCAGCACTCGGCATCGACAACCTGGAACACGGCCCGGTGTTCACCGACACCGGCTTCGTCGCCGACCGCAAGCCCGATGAATGCCCGGCCGGCGGCGCGGTGGCCGCGTCGTGGGAGAAGCGCGAGATCGACAGCCCGGAAGTGCGTTCGCTGATCGCCGAGCTGGTGGCGCGCAAGGTCGCCATCACTTCCACGCTGCCGGTGTTCGAGGCCTTCGTGCCGACACGCCCGCTGTTGTCGCGCAAGCAGATGGCGATGATGTCGCCGGAGGCGCTGCGCAGCCATCTGGAGGCGCGCGCGCTGACGGCCGCCGTGCCGGGCTACGCCGCGCGCCAGGAAGCGTTGTTGAAAAAAGAGATGGCCTTCGAACTGGCCTTCGTGCGCGCCGGCGGCCTGCTGATCGCCGGTCCCGACCCGACCGGCAACGGCGGTACCTTGCCCGGCTTCGGCGATCAGCGCGAAGTGCAGTTGCTGGTGGAGGCGGGCTTCACACCGGTCGAGGCGATCCGCATCGCCACGCTGAACGGCGCGCAGTACCTGGGCCGGCAGGACAGCATCGGCAGCATCGCGCCCGGCAAGCACGCCGACCTGGTGGTGCTCAAGGGTGATCCGACACGGCGCATCGCCGATGTCGAAAACGTGGAAATCGTGTTCAAGGACGGCTACGGCTACGACCCGGTCAAGCTGAACGCGTCCGTTCGCGGCATGGTCGGCATACGCTGACCGTTTTTTATGTAACCAAGGGAGAGTAGCTTGAAAAAAACCATGCTTGTAATGTCGCTGATCGCGGCGTTTTCGGCGGTCGCCGCGCAGGCGGCAAACGGTCCTGAGTTCGACGCAAAACGTCTGTCCCAGGATGTGAAAGTCCTGTCCTCCGACGAATTCGAAGGCCGTGGCCCGAACACCGCCGGCGAAGTGAAAACCGTCGATTACCTGATCGCCCAGTTCAAGGCCGCCGGTCTGCAGCCGGGTGGTGACCTGATTAAAGGTCAATCTGGCCAGCGCGCCTGGACCCAGGACGTGCCGCTGGGCCGCTTTGAAATCAAGGGCCCGGTCAAGCTGAGCGTCAACGACGGCAAGACCACGCAGGAACTCAAGCAGGGCGATGACCTGGCCGTGCGCGCGTCGATGAACGGTTCCAAGCTGGTCGACTTCAAGAACGCGCCGCTGGTGTTCGTCGGCTATGGCGTGACCGCGCCGGAGCGCAAGTGGGACGACTTCAAGGGCCAGGACCTGAAGGGCAAGCTGGCCGTGGTGCTGATCAATGATCCGGACTTCGAAACCGGCGCCGGTGAATTCGGCGGCAAGGCCATGACCTACTACGGCCGCTGGACCTACAAGTATGAAGAAATGGCGCGTCGCGGCGCGCTGGGCACCATCATCGTGCACGAAACCGCGCCGGCTTCCTATGGCTGGGCGACGGTGAAGAATTCCAACACCAACGTCATGTACGACATCGTGCGCAAGAAGCCGACCGAGGCGCACGCGCCGATGGAAGCGTGGATCCAGCGCGACCTGGCGGTCGATCTGTTCAAGCGCGGCGGCCTCGATTTCGACGCGCTGAAGAAGCAGGCGCAGACGCGCGACTTCAAGCCGGCGCTGCTCAAGGGCGTAACCCTGTCGGCCAACTATGCGGTCGACGCGCAGGTGATCACGTCGAAGAACGTGGTGGCACGCGTGGTCGGCGCCAAAAAGCCTGACGAAACCGTGATCTACAGCGGCCACTGGGACCATCTGGGTGTCGGCCTGCCGGACGCCAAGGGCGACAAAATCTACAACGGCGCGATCGACAACGGCACCGGCATCGCCGCCCTGCTGGAACTGGCGCGTGCTTATGGCAAGGCGCCTGCGCCTGCGCGCAGCGTGGTGTTCCTGGCGGTGACGGCCGAAGAAAAAGGCTTGCTCGGTTCGGAGTACTATTCGGCCAATCCGGTGTATCCGCTGGCGACCACCGTGGGCGTGATCAATATGGATGCGCTGAGCGCGACCGGCATCGCCCGCAACTTCACCATTTCGGGCAGCGCCAAGCTGGATCTGCTGGATCAGCTGATCGCCAAGGCCAAGCAGTACAACCTGGCTTACACGCCGGATCCGCTGCCGGAAGCGGGCCACTTCTTCCGCTCGGACCACTTCCCGTTCGCCAAGCGCGGCGTGCCGGCCATCTCGTATGGCTCGGGTAAAGATCTGGTCGACGGTGGCGAGGCAGCCGGCCGCAAGGCGGAGGAGGCTTACACCGCCAACAACTACCATCAGCCGTCCGACGAGTGGAGCGCCGACTGGAGCTTCGCCGGCATGTCGCACGACCTGGGCATGTTGTATTCGCTGGGCCGCGATCTGGCCGACTCGAAGGCGTGGCCTAACTGGTCCAAGGACGCCGAGTTCCGCGCCGCGCGTGACGCCAGCGCGGCCAAGCGAAAATAAGACTGCTGCCCTGCGATGACGTTACAGGCTCACGATCTATGCTGCGTTCGCGGAGAACGCCGCCTGTTCAAAGGCTTGTCGTTGTCGCTGGCGGCGGGGCAGGCGCTGCGCGTGCGCGGCGCCAACGGCAGCGGCAAGACGACCTTGCTGCGCACCCTGGCCGGCCTGGCGCAAGCCGAGTCGGGCGAGGTGCGCTGGCAGGGGCGTGCGCTTGCCGCCTGCCGCGACGAATATCATAGCCGGATGATTTATCTGGGCCATGCGGCGGCGGTGAAGGACGAGCTGCTGGCATGGGAAAACCTGGTCTACGCCGCGCGCCTGAACGGACGGCTGCTGGAGCGCGCAGATGCCGAGCGTTCGCTGGCCGCGTTGGGATTGGGCCGCGCCGCGCAACTGCCGGCGCGCGCGCTGTCGCAAGGGCAGCGCAAGCGTCTGGCGCTGGCGCGCTTGCACGGCGCCGAGGGCGAAGCCGCGCCGCTGTGGATACTCGATGAACCTTTCAATGCGCTGGACCAGGATGCGGTCGCCGTTCTGTGCGGCGCGCTCGATCAGCATTTCGCCCGTGGCGGCATGCTGGTCTACACCACGCACACCGACCTGCCGCTGCATCCCGCGCAGGCGCTGGAACTAAACCTGGACCGCGCATGCTGACCGCCTTGCTCGGCATTCTGCGCCGCGATCTGCTGCTGGCGCTGCGCAACCGCGCGGACGTGCTGTCGTCGCTATTCTTCTTCGTGATCGTCGCCGCACTGGCGCCGTTGGGCCTCGGTCCCGAGCCGGCCATGTTGCGCGCCATCGGCCCCGGCATGTTGTGGATCGCCGCGCTGCTGGCCTCCATGCTGGCGCTGGGCCGCCTGTTCGCGCAGGACTACGCCGACGGCACGCTCGAACAAATGCTGCTGTCGCCCGAGCCAATCACGCTACTGGTGGCCGGCAAAATCCTCGCGCACTGGCTCAGCACCGGCGTGCCGCTGATCCTGCTCTCGCCGTTGCTCGCACTGCAATTCGGCCTGTCCGCCGAACAAATGGGCGTGCTGATGGCCAGCCTGCTGCTCGGCACCCCCATCCTCAGCCTGATCGGTGCCATCGGCGCGGCACTCACGCTCGGCCTGCGCGGCGGCGGCGTGCTGATTGCGTTGTTGGTTTTGCCACTGTACGTCCCCGTACTGATTTTCGGCGCCGGCGCGGCTGTGGCGTCAGATCCACAATCCCATTTATTTTTACTGGGCGGCCTGCTGGCGGGCGCTGTGGCGCTGGCTCCATGGGCCACAGCGGCGGCTTTGCGCATTGCACTGGAGTGATAGGGGTTGATACAATGTCATCCTCATGAAAATCCAGCTTAACCGTCTGCTGTTCAGCTACGCATCCCCGCAGTACTTCTATCCGTTGGCAGGCAAACTGGTTCCCTGGTTCGCCGCATTGGCGGTATTGCTGACGGCCGCCGGTTTGTACGTCGGCCTGGTACACGCGCCGACCGACTGGCAGCAGGGCGACTCCTACCGCATCATCTACGTCCACGTTCCCGCCGCCTGGATGTCCATGGTGATCTATCTGGCGATGGCTTTCTGGGCCGGCCTGGGGCTGGTGCTGAACACACGCTTGTCCTCGATGATGGCCAGCGCGCTGGCGCCGACCGGCGCCATGTTCACCGTGCTGGCGCTGTGGACCGGCGCCCTATGGGGCAAGCCGACGTGGGGCGCCTGGTGGGTGTGGGACGCGCGTCTGACCTCCGAACTGATACTGCTGTTCCTCTACATCGGCTTCATGACGCTGCAATCGGCCATCACCGATCCGCGCCGCGCCGATCGCGCCGGCGCCGTGCTGGCGCTGGTGGGCGTGGTCAACATCCCGATCATCTACTTCTCCGTCAAATGGTGGAACACGCTGCACCAGGGCGCCTCCGTCAGCCTGACCGCCGCGCCCAGCATGGCCGCCGTGATGCTGACCGGGATGCTGCTGGTGACGCTGGGCGCCTGGGCTTACACCTTCGCCGCAGCGTTGTCGCGGGTGCGCAGCATCATCCTTGAACGCGAGCGGCGCAGCCCGTGGTTAAAGGAAGCTGCATGAGCGAATGGCTGCATATGGGCGGCTACGCCGTCTACGTATGGGGTTCGATCGGCGCGGCGTTGCTGCTGCCGGTCTGCGAAAGCGTGGCCCTGCGGCTGCGCCGGCGCGCTGCGCTGGAGCAGCTGAAACATCAACAGGATCACGATGAAACCTAGACAAAAGCGCCTGGCGCTGGTGGCGGCGGGCCTGGCCCTGCTGGCGCTGGCGGCCTGGCTGATCTCGTCCGCCTTCCAGAAAAACCTGGTGTTCTCGGTGACGCCGACCGAAGTGCTGGCTAGCCATGACCGTACGCGCAGTCTGCGCATGGGCGGCCTGGTGGAGAAGGGCAGTTTGCGCCGGGACGGCGACGGCGTCACCGTCGACTTCTTCATCACCGACCTGGCGCAGCGCGTGCCGGTGCGCTACAGCGGCATCCTGCCGGACCTGTTCAAGGAAGGCAAAGGCGCGGTGGTGCAGGGCAAGCTGGATGAGAAGGGCTTCTTCATCGCCACCGAAGTACTGGCCAAGCACGACGAAAACTATATGCCGCCGGATGCCGCGCGCGCACTCAAAGAGGCCGCCGAGGCCAAGGAAAAGAAATGATCGCTGAACTGGGTTCCTTCGCGCTGATGGTGGCGTTTTGTGTCGCGCTGCTGCAGGGCGTGGTGCCACTGGCCGCGTCGCTGGGCAAGCCCACGCCAGCCGCCGCGCGCTGGATGGCGCTGGCGCGGCCGGCCGCCTATGCGCAGTTCTGGCTGGTGACGTTCGCCTTCCTGTGCCTGATGCAGGCGTTCGTGGTCAACGACTTCTCGGTGCTGTACGTAGCCTCGCATTCGAACACGCTGCTGCCGCTGCACTACCGCATTTCCGCCGTGTGGGGCGGCCACGAAGGTTCGCTGCTGTTGTGGATCCAGATCCTGGTGGTATGGACCGCCGCCGTGGCGGCGCTGAGCCGGCAACTGCCGGCCGAAATGGTGGCGCGCGTGCTGGGCGTGATGGGCCTGATCAGCGTCGGCTTCCTGGCCTTCACGCTGTGGACTTCGAATCCGTTCGAGCGCCTGCTGCCGGCCGCCGTCGAAGGGCGCGATTTGAACCCGCTGCTGCAGGATATCGGCATGATCGCGCATCCGCCGCTGCTGTACATGGGCTACGTCGGCTTCTCGGTGGCGTTCGCGTTCGCCATCGCCGCGCTGATCGGCGGCCAGCTTGATGCCGCGTGGGCGCGCTGGTCGCGTCCATGGACGCTGGTAGCGTGGACGTTCATGACCTTGGGGATATTCCTCGGCAGCTTTTGGGCGTATTACGAATTGGGTTGGGGCGGCTGGTGGTTCTGGGACGCAGTGGAAAACGCCTCCTTCATGCCTTGGCTGGTCGGCACGGCGCTGATCCACTCGCTGTCGGTGACGGAAAAGCGCGGCAGCTTCAAGAACTGGACCGTGCTGCTGGCGATCATGGCGTTCGCGCTGTCGCTGCTAGGTACTTTCCTGGTGCGTTCGGGCGTGCTGACGTCGGTGCATGCCTTCGCCACCGATCCCGCACGCGGCCTGTTCATCCTGGTGTTCCTGGCCATCGTGGTCGGCGGCTCGTTGTTGCTATACGCGTGGCGCGCGCCGCAGGTGGGCGTGGGCGGGCGCTTCGCCGTGTTCTCGCGCGAGTCGCTGCTGCTGATGAATAACCTGCTGCTGGTGGCTGCCGCCGGCACTGTGCTGCTCGGCACGCTGTACCCGCTGTTCCTCGATGCGCTGGACATGGGTAAGATCTCGGTCGGGCCGCCGTACTTCGAAACCGTGTTTGTACCGCTGATGGCGCCGATGCTGCTGTTGCTGGCCGCCGGCCCGTTCCTGCGCTGGAAGCAGGCCGGCTTCAAGGATGTGCGCAGTCTGCGCTGGGTGGGCGTGGCCGCCTTGCTGTGCGCGATCGCCGCCGCTGTCGCGGTGGGCGCCTCGCCGCTTCTGGTGATGGGCCTGACCTTGGCCGCGTGGATTTTGCTGGCCTCCGTCTGGCACCTGCTGCAACGCCTGCGCGTGTTTGAAGACAACCGCACGCGCTTGAGTCATCGGCTGTCGACGCTGCCGGGCAGCTACTGGGGCATGCTGATTGCACACGCCGGCATCGGCGTGTTCGTGATCGGCGTGACGCTGGTGAAGGGACGCGAGATTTCGCATGATGTGCCGATGCAGAGCGGCGACATCCATCACGTGGGCGGCTACGACTTCCGGTTTGTCGGTTTGCAGAACGTGCAGGGTCCGAATTACACGGCGGTGCGCGGCACCTTCGATGTGACGCGTGACGGCAAGCATATCGCCACGCTGCTGCCGGAGAAGCGCCAGTTCGCGTCCGGCGGCATGCCGATGACGGAAGCCGCGATCAATCGCGGCTTGTCGCGCGATCTGTATCTGGCGCTTGGTGAAGAGGTCAAGCCGGGCAACTGGATCGTGCGTATTCAGCACAAGCCGTTCGTCGCGTGGATCTGGGCTGGCGCCTTGCTGATCGCGTTCGGCGGCTTGCTGGCGGCGCTGGACAAACGCTACCGCCTGAAGAAGGGCAAGGCATGAAGCGCTTCATCGTACCGCTGGGCGTATTCATTGCGCTGCTGGGATTCCTGTGGGTGGGCCTGCGGTTGAATCCGCGCGAGGTGCCGTCGCCATTGATCGGCAAGCCGGCGCCGGCGTTCGCGCTGACGCAGCTGCATTTGCCCGAGCGCCGCATCGGCACGGCCGATATGGCGGGGCAGGTATGGATATTGAATGTGTGGGCTTCGTGGTGTGTGGCTTGCCGCCAGGAGCATCCGCTGCTGATGGAAATGGCGCGCATGAAGCTGGCGCCCATCGTTGGGCTGAATTACAAGGACGGGCGCGACGACGCCATCGCCAACCTTCGGCAGGCTGGCGATCCTTATATGGTGTCGGCGTTCGACCAGGATGGCCGGGTTGGCATCGACTATGGCGTGTATGGCGTGCCGGAGACTTTTGTGATCGACAAGCGCGGCGTGATCCGCCACAAGCAGATCGGCATTTTGACGCCGGAGGTGATGACTCGCACCATCGTGCCGCTGATTGAAAAGTTGAACAAGGAGAGCGGCAATGGTTAAGTGGATTGCCGCTTTGCTGATGGTGTTGGCCTGCGGTGCGCAAGCCAGCGAGGATCTGGACAAACGCGCGGCGGCGCTGGAGGAAGAGCTGCGCTGCCTGGTGTGCCAGAACCAGACCATCGCCGATTCGCACGCCGGTTTGGCGTCGGATTTGCGGCGCGAGGTGCGCGAGCAGCTGGCGCAGGGCAAGTCGGAGCAGGAGGTGCTGGATTTTATGGTGCAGCGTTATGGCGATTTCGTGCTGTATCGGCCGCCGGTGAAGAGCAGTACCTGGTTGCTGTGGTTCGGGCCTTTTCTGTTGGTGGCGGCCGGCGCGTTGTTGCTGATTTCGCGCTTGCGCGCGGCGCGGACCCGCGTCGCCGGAGTGCAGCCGTCCGAACAACAATTGCAACGCGCTCGCGCGCTGCTCGATAACGACAAGGAGCAGCCATGAACGGCTTCGTATTCGCCGCCGCTGTGATGTGCGCGCCGGTCCTGTGGCTGCTTTTGCGTCCCTTGCTGTCGCGCCGCGACATGACCGCCTCGCCGCAGGCCGATCAACTGAACCTGGCCGTGCTGCGCGACCAGTTGCGCGAACTGGATGCGGACCGCGAGCAGGGCAGCATCGATCCCGAGGCCTACGCCGCCGCCCGCCGCGAGCTCGAACAGCGCGTCACCGAAGATGTGCATCCGGCCACGCGGCCTGCCGCAGCAGCGTCGCCGGCCTTGCGCTGGCAGGCTGCCGTGGTGTCGGTCGCGCTGGTCGCCGGTGCGGCAGGTCTGTACGCCACTCTCGGCACGCCGCGAGCTCTGGTCACGCCCGACGCCGCGCCTGCGGTGACCGGGCAGGGCCTCGATCCGCACACCAGCACCGAAGCGGAAGCGATGGTCGCCAAACTCGCCGAGCGCATGGCGCGCGAGCCGCAGGACCCGAACGGCTGGGCGCTGCTGGCCCGCTCCTACAGCGCCATGGGCCGCTTCGTCGCCGCCAGCGGCGCCTACGCGCGCCTGGTCGCGCTGATCCCTGACGACGCCCAGATTCTGGCCGACTACGCCGACGTACTGGCCATGACGCAGAACCAGAAACTGGACGGCGAGCCGGAACGCCTGCTGGCGCGCGCCCTGGCGGCCGACCCTAAAAACGTCAAAGCCTTGATTCTGTCCGGCGACGCCGCCTTCAGCCGCCAGGACCACGCTACCGCCGCGCTGCGCTGGCAAGCCGCCCTGGCCAACGCCGCCCCCGGCTCGGAATTCGCCCAAATGGCGCGCGACAACCTGGCCCACCTTGGCGCGCCAAGCGTAGGCCCGGCATCAGCGACTGCCCCGGCCCCGGCTGCCGCTGGCGCTGCCGCCGTCAGCGGCAGCCTCGAACTCGATCCCGCGCTGCGCGACCAGGTCTCGGACACCGACACCGTCTTCATCGTCGCCAAAGCCGCCGACGGCCCGCGCTTCCCGCTCGCCGTGCTGCGCAAGCAGGTGCGCGACCTGCCGCTGCGATTTACGCTGGACGACAGCATGGGCATGATGCCCGACGTGAAACTGTCGCAGTTCGACAAGCTGATCATCACCGCCCGCATCTCCAAATCCGGCAACGCCATCGCCGCGCCGGGCGATCTGGAATCGACGCCACAGTCCGCGAAACCAGGCGATGCGTCGATACAGTTGCGTATACGCCCCAAATGAACATATCTAAAAATTTCCCAAGTTTAATAGTGTTAAACTGCAAGAACATAGTTAACTATTTGTAATCATAGTTAAATAATCAGACACCAGCCCACCGCCAGAAGTCGCATTTATGTTGCAAGAGAATTTCATGTCATTCCAGCGCTTTCGCTACGCCAAGTGGGCCATAGTCCTGCTGGCGGCGTGCATCGCGCTGTACGCCGCCGACAACCCGCCGATCAAACCCGGCGGCGGCACCATCCTCGGTTACGTGCTTGGCACCTTGGGCGCGCTGCTGATCTTGTTCTTGCTGCTGCTCGGCGTGCGCAAGCGCGCCTATGCTTCGCGCATGGGCACACTGCGCGGCTGGCTGTCGGCCCACGTCTACCTCGGCCTCGCGCTGGCGGTGGTGGCGACGCTGCACAGCGGCTTTGAATTCGGCTGGAACATCCACACCTTCGCCTACGCCCTCACCATGGCCGTCATCATCAGCGGTATCTGGGGCGTGGTGCTTTATCTATACCACCCGTCGCTGATGGGCGACCTGCTCGACGGCCGCACGCTGGACCAGATCGCGCAAGACCTGCGCGACCTCGACGACCGCTGCCGCATGCTGGCGCAAGGCCGCCCGCCGATGCTGCTGGCGCTGGTGGAGGAATCGGCCGCCTGCGCGATCTTCAATAAACGCCGCCAGCGCCTGACTGGCCGCAACCGTCAATGCGCCACCACGCGCGTGCTGAAGCGGCTGCGTGAAGTGGGCGACCAGGCCGACCCCAACGCGAACGAAATCTACACCCTGCAATTCCGTCGCCTGCAACAGCTCAAACGCATCCGCTCCTTCGTCCGACTGCGCACGCTGACGGAAATCTGGCTCCTGTTCCATGTACCGATGTCGATCGCACTGCTGGTCGCGCTGACCGCGCACATCGTCTCGGTTTTCTTCTACTGGTAATCGCTTATGCAATCTCGTAACAACGATAAGCTCCAGAAGGAGATCGATGCGCTTCAACGTCCGCTGGTCGGACGGCGGGGCATGTCATGGCTACTGTTCGTGCTGGTGCTGCTGGGCGCCCTGGTGTTGCCGGTGCTGGCATCGGTATGGCCGGACGTCTTCCATCCGGTGGAGGAGACGGCCGTTAAGCTGCGCAAGACGCCGGCGCAGGCGCCGGTGCTCAACCACGCCTATGTGCGGGCTTCGCCGACGGCGCTGGGACTGGACGCGCAATGGAATCCCGGCACGCTGTCGTCATCGCACCAGCCTTTTGGACTGGACTGCAAGTCCTGCCACTCCAAGCCGTTCCAGCAGGTGCAGGACAAGGACTGCCTCGCGTGCCATCGCGGCATCGGCAATCACGTGGCCGACAAAGTCGCCTCGATGCCGGCCCTGCACGAAACGCGCTGCGCCACCTGCCACCGTGACCATCAGGGGCCGGAGGGACTGGTATCGCAGAATCGTCGCTACATCGGCGCCGGTTGCGCGTCCTGCCATGCGGACCTGGAAAGCAAGTTGCCCGGCACGCAGGTGGCCGACGTCAAGGACTTCGCCAAGGCGCACCCGCAATTCCGCGTGCAGGTTGCCGCTTCCGAGACCACTTTCGTGCGACTACGCCAAGGTAGCCAGGCGATTGGCCAGGCCAACACGCTCAAGTTCCCGCACGATAAACACCTGGCCGTGGGCGGCATCGCCGGGCCGGAGGGCAAGACCAGGCTGGAATGCGCAAGCTGCCATCGTCCGACCCAGAGCGGCGTTGGTTTCGAGCGGGTGAGCATGCAGCGCGACTGCCAGTCCTGCCACGCGCTGGCGTTTGAGCCGGCGCTGTCGCAACGGCAGGTGCCGCATGGTGCGCCGTCCGAGGTGCTGTCCACGCTGCGCGAGTTCTACGGCTACGTTAATGGCAGCAAGGTTGCCATCGATACGCCGCCGGCCAGCGGGCCGGTGTTCACGGTACGTCCCGGCATGCCGGAGCGTGCGCCCGCCAGTTTTGTGCAAGGCCCAGGCGATGCGCGCGCACGCGCCGCCGCTGCCGCGACTGAGTTGTTTGAGAAGACTTCGTGCATCACCTGTCATGAAGTGAGCCGCGTGCCGGGTCCGGGCAAGGCGGGGACGCCGGGTGCGGATCTGCCGCAGTGGAAGATCGCGCCGGTTACGCCGTCGCATCCTTGGATGCCGAAGGCTGGATTCGATCATGCCGCGCACCGGCAGGCGCCTTGCGCCGATTGCCATCTGGCGGCCAAGTCGAGCAAGTCCAGCGACGTGCTGATGCCGACCATTAAAGAGTGCCGCGATTGTCACGGCGGCACGGAGCCGGTGGTCGGCAAGGTGAAGTCGGATTGCGCGATGTGCCACGGTTATCACATGCCGGATCTTCACACGGCGGCGAAACCGGCGAAGGCGATGAAGCCATGAGCGCGGGGGAAAAGGCGAAGCCACTATCCCTGGCCCTGGGTCAGACCCTTTTGTTCGGGGTGATGGTGGCGTTGTTGGCAGCATGCAGCGGTGGCGGCAGCACTGTGGTACCCCCTGTCGCGCCGACCAACAGCAGCTGCTTTACCCCCGCCGCCACCCCGCAGTCGATCACTGCTGCCGAAGTGGAGCTGGTGCTGGCGCAAGGCGCGGAGGCCGCGTCCAAATTGGGCGCCAAGGCCACCCTGGCCGTGGTGGACCGCGCCGGCAACGTGCTGGCCGTGTACCGCATGACCGGCGCCGGCACGACCGTGAATATCCTCAGCGGCAGCGGCAAGAACAGCGCCGACAGCCCGCAAGGCCTCGATGGCCTGAGCGGCTTGATCGGCTCCGACCTGGCGGCCGTGGCCAAAGCATTGACAGGCGCCTACCTGTCCTCGTCCGGCAACGCCTTCAGCACCCGCACCGCCAGCTTCATCGTGCAGGAGCATTTCGTGCCCGGCATCGCGCAGACCGCAGGCGGTCCGCTGTTCGGCGTGCAGTTCAGCCAACTGCCTTGCGGCGATCTGGTTCAGCGTGGCGCCGGCGTCGGCGTCGGGCCGAAGCGCTCGCCGCTGGGACTATCGGCCGATCCGGGCGGCTTCCCCTTGTATAAAAACGGCCGCGTGGTCGGCGGCGTCGGCGTGATCGCGGATGGCGTGTACGGCCTCGATCCCAACCCGACCACCAGCGGTGCGGACCTCGACGAACGCATCGCCTTGTCGGCGCAAAGCGGCTTTGCCGCGCCGGATTGCATCCGAGCCGACCGCATCACTGCCGGTGGCGTGACCCTGACCTACGCTAACGCGGCTTCCTCACCGGTGCCGGTGACGGCCAAGCGTATCGGTGACCTGGCTGCCGGTCCTGCCGGCGGCCTGTTGGCGGTGGACGGTTACTACGACGGTGCGGCCATCCTGGCCGGCGTGGCATTCGGCGAACCGGCTTCCGGCTTCGTCGCGCAGGGCAGCACACAGATACTGGTCAACGCGGCGCAGGGCAATCGCTATCCGGCCAGCGCTTCGCTGTCGCCGACGCCGGTGGCTTCCGGCGGCGCCGGCATGAGCGCGGCCGAGGTGCAGGAATTGTTGTCGCAGGCCTTGGGCGTGGCGGCGCAGGCGCGCGCGCAGATCCGCATACCGGTAGGTTCGGCGGCCGAGGTGACGGTGTCCATCGTGGATGCGGGCGGCCATGTATTGGGCCTGGCGCGCAGCGGCGATGGTCCGGTGTTCGGCGTGGACGTGTCCTTGCAAAAGGCGCGCACGGCGGCGTTCTTCTCGTCCGCCGGGGCGTCGGCATCGTTGTCGGCCTTGCCGCAGCTGGGCTACTTCAATGGCTCGCTCAAGCAGGGTGCTTTGTTCGGCATCGATGGCTACATGGCTGGTTCGCGCAGCTTGTTTGCCAATGGGGCCGCGTTCAGCGACGGCGTGGCGTTTTCGGCGCGCGCGATCGGCAATATCGCGCGACCCAATTTCCCGGATGGGATAGATGGCAATCCTGCCGGGCCGTTGTCCAAGCCTGCCGCCACCTGGAGTCCGTTCAACGTCGGCCTGCAGCTGGATCTGGTGTATCCATCCCTGGTGGGTGCAATCTTGGCGCCGGCATCGGCCAACCGCAGCTGCACCGGCAATCCCATTGGGCTGGAAAATGGCATGCAGACTTTCCCTGGCGGCTTCCCGATTTATCGCGGCGCGACCTTGATCGGCGCGATCGGCGTGTCCGGCGACGGCGTCGATCAGGATGACATGATCGGCATGCTGGGCGTGTCGCGCGCGGCGACCGCGCTCAAGACCGGCATCGGCCACGCGCCGGCTGCACGCCGCGCCGATACGCTGGCGCCGCTGGGCCGTCACCTGCGCTATGCGCAGTGCCCGCAGGCGCCGTTCAACAATAGTACAGAGCAGAGCGTGTGCGATGGCATATAGAACCACGCTCGCTCTCGGCGCGACTACAGTGCTGGTCGCCGCCGCCGCGCAGGCAGCACCTCTCCAGCAGCTGCAGGTGCTGGCCGTCACGGTGCCGGTGCGCGCCGAGCCGTCGGTTCGCGCGCTGCCGCTGGCCGAGTTGTCGCGCGGCGCTGTGGTCGCCATTCTTGAACAGCGCGGCGACTGGTACAAGGTCGCCGTGGACGGCCAGCGCGCCGGCTGGGTACAAATGGCGCCGGCCGAATACGATGAAATGACCATCGAAGTGTTCAATGCTGCCGCCGGCGCGGCGGTAGCCGCCGCAGCTAGTGCGGACGACGATGGCGCCGGCCGGCCCGGCATCACGCCAGCACGTCCCGGCGCGACCGCCGGCGTGCCGCAACTTGCCGTGGTGCCGACTATCGATCCCCTGCAAGTACCGCCGCCGCAAGCGCACTTGCCGCGCGAGTCGATCTCCGTGCCGGACCGCTGGCGTCTGATGCAAACCCTGGGTTTCAAATTTCCATGGTACGACCCGTATAACCAGAACGCCTTGAAGGCCGATCTGCCGGTGCTGCAGCAATACGCGCCGGACCTGTTCTTCAACCTCGGCGTGGTCTCGGACTCGCTGCTGGAACTGCGCCGCCTGCCGACGCCGGTGTCCGGCCAGATCGGCATCGCGCCCGGCGCCAACGACATTTTCGGCCGTGGCCAGCAAACGATCATGGTGCAGAACCTGATCCTGAACCTGGGCCTGAGCAAAGGCGACACCACCTTCCGTCCGCCGGACTATGAGTTTCGCTTTGTCCCGGTGTTCAACTTCAACCGCGTGATGGTGGAGGAAGCCGGTGCGTTGCGCATCGACCCTTCGCTGGGCAAGCGCCGCAATGACAATTTCGTCGGCGTTCAGGAGCTGTTCGCCGATATTCACCTGCGCAACGTCTCCGACCGCTACGATTTCGACAGCCTGCGCGTGGGCGTGCAGCCGTTCACCAACGACTTCCGTGGTTTCCTGTTCCAGGACTCGCCGTTCGGCGTACGTCTGTTCGGCAACCGCGACAATAATCGCTGGCAGTACAACATCGCCGCCTTTGCGCGCTTTGAGAAAGACAGCAACAGCGGCTTGAACGCCGTCGGTAAAGGCCTGCGCCACGACCAGATCTATCTGGCCAACCTGTATCGACAGGATTGGCCGTTCATCGGTTTTACCTCACAGGCCAGCGTGGTCCACAACCGCAACTCGGAAACCGAGAAGGCCTACGACACCAACGGTTTCCTGGTACGCCCGGCTTTCCTCGGCGACCTGCGTTCGCACCGCTACCACGTCACCTATCTCGGCTACAGCGGCGACGGCCATATCGGCGCTTGGAACCTGGCCACATCGACCTACCTGGCGCTGGGCCACAATGAGCACGATCCGCTGGCGCACACATCGCAGAAAATCCGCGCCGGCTTCCACGCCAGCGAACTCTCGCGCGACTTCAGCTGGATACGCGCGCGCGCCTCGCTGGTGCTGGCTTCCGGCGACAAAGACCCCTACGACAACAAGTCCACCGGCTACGACGCCATCATGGAAAACCCGCAGATCGCCGGTTCGGACACCAGCTTCTCGATCCGCCAGAACCTGCCGCTGATCGGCGGCGGCGGGGTGGCGCTGTCGGGCCGCAATGGCATCCTGCCGTCGCTGCGTTCGTCCAAGGACGAGGGTCAGTCCAACTTCGTCAATCCCGGCCTGGCCTTGATCGGCGTCGGCGCGGATCTGGACCTGGCGCCGGAACTGCGCGTATTCGGCAACGTATCGTATTTGCGCTTCATGGACACCCGCGTGTTGGAAGTGCTGCGCGCGCAGGCATTGCCCTCGAAAGAGATGGGCATCGATTTCTCGGCCGGCATGCACTGGCGGCCTTTCTACAACCAGAACGTAATCATCAACAGCTCCGTCGCCGCCCTGCGGCCCGGCAAAGCGCTCAAAGCCCTGTATGGCGAGAAGCAGGGCACGCTGTATTCCGTTTTATTCAACATGGTACTGAGTTTCTGACATGAAGGCGTTTAAACACATCCTCGCACTGGCGCTGCTGCTGATGGCCGCAGCGGCGGTCTCGCTGGTGAGCGCCAATTCCACGGCGGTCGTCAGCCTGCGCCAGTACATCATGGCGCCGGCAGCACCCGCCGCGCAAACCGAGCAGCAGGCCGATGCCAAAACTTCGGGATGCCTGAGCTGCCACACCACGACCGACCGCCACACCATGCACGCCAATCCCGGCGTGGTGCTGGGCTGTACCGACTGCCATGGCGGCAATGCCTCCGTGGTCGGCGAAGGTAAGCCGGATAGCCCGGCTTACCGCTCCGCGCAAGACGCCGCGCACATCCTGCCGCGCAACGAGAAATATTGGCAGTATCCGTCGTCGGCCAATCCGCAAGGCTCCTACGCCAAGCTGAATCAGGAACATCCGGCCTACGTCCGCTTCATCAATCCGGGCGACCTGCGCGTGGCGCGCGACGCTTGCGGCGCCTGCCACCTGCCCATCATCCAGGCGCAGGAACGCAGCCTGATGGCGACGTCCGCCATGCTGTGGGGCGGCGCCAGCTACAACAACGGCATCTTGCCGTACAAACGCTACATCCTGGGCGAGTCCTACACGCCGGAAGGCGCGGCGGCGGCCATCGTCAATCCCTTGCGCGTGGACCAGCAGCTGTTTGTGGAAAAGGGCATCCTGGATCGCCTGTATCCGTTGCCGGCGTGGGAAACCATCGCCCCGGCCGACGTGTTCCGCGTGTTCGAGCGCGGCGGCCGCGTGATCGGCAGCCAGTTCCCGGAGGTCGGTTTGCCGAACGGCTCTGGCACGCTGCAGAAGCTCGATGAGCCGGGCCGTCCGGACATCCACCAGTCGAACCGCGGTCCCGGTACCGGCGGACGCATCGCCGTCCCGGCCATCAACATCACCAAGACGCGGTTGAACGATCCGCACCTATGGTTCCTCGGCACCAATGAGCAGCCGGGCGATTACCGTTCTTCCGGCTGCACATCCTGCCACACCATCTACGCCAACGACCGCGATCCGCTGCACTCCGGTCCTTACGCGGCGGCCGGCAACAGCGGCATGAGCCAGACCGCCGATCCGACCATACCGAAGAACCGTTCCGGCCATCCGATCAAGCACGAATTCACGCGCGCGATTCCGTCGTCGCAGTGCATGACCTGCCATATGCACCAGCCGAACATCTTCGTGAACTCGTTCTACGGCTACACCATGTGGGACTACGAATCGGATGCGCCGTCGATGTGGCCGAAGAAGCAGAAGTATCCGACCGACGCCGAGATCCGCACCATCCAGGCGCGCAACCCGGAAGAAGCGGCGATACGCGGCAACTGGAGCGATCCGGAATTCCTGAAGAACGTCTCCAAGCTGAATCCGACTCTGAAGGACACGCAGTTCGCCGACTATCACGGCCACGGCTGGAACTTCCGCGCCATCTACAAGCGTGACCGCAAGGGCGCGCTGCTGGACAAGACCGGCAACATCATCGACGACAACGATCCGGACAAGTTCAAGAAAACCGTGCACCTGGCTTCTATCCACATGGAGAAGGGCATGCAGTGCGTGGACTGCCACTTCTCGCAGGATGCGCACGGCAATGGTCACATCTATGGCGAAGTGGCGGCGGCGATCGAGGTCGATTGCATCGACTGCCACGGCAGCGCCTCCAAGTATCCGACCTTGCGCACCAGCGGCCCTGCCGCCAAGCCGGGCGGCATGGACATGTCGCTGCTGAAAACGCAGGACGGCCGCCAGCGCTTCGAGTGGCGCGAAGGCCGCTTGTTCCAGCGCGCCGCCACCGATCCGAAGAAGGAATGGGAAGTCAGCCTGGTGAAGGATTCCGTCAATCCGGCCAATCCGCACTACAACGAGAAGGCTGCGCGCGCCAAGTTGATGAGCGCCGGGCCCGAAGGCCAGCAGGGCAAGTGGGGACCGGGCGTCGGCAAGCTGGCGCACGACAACGACAAGATGAGCTGCCACAGCTGCCACCTGTCCTGGACCACCAGCTGCGCCGGTTGCCATTTGCCGATCCAGGCCAACTGGAAGACGGAACGCCTGCACTACGAGGGCGGCGAATCGCGCAACTACGCTTCCTATAACCCGCAGGTGGCGCGCGACGACATGTTCCAGCTGGGCGTGGCCGGCCCGGTCAAGGGCTCGAAGATTACGCCGGTGCGTTCCAGCTCCGCGCTGGTGCTGTCGTCGGTGAACGCCAACCGCGAGAAGATCTATATCCAGCAACCGCCGATTGCCGCCAGCGGTTTCTCGTCGCAGGCGTTCGCGCCGCACTATCCGCACACGGAGCGCAAGGAAGAGACCAAAACCTGCTCCGACTGCCACGTCTCCAAGGCCAACGATAACAACGCCATCATGGCGCAGTTGCTGCTGCAAGGGACCAACTTCGTCAACTTCGTCGGCTACAACGCCTGGATCGGCGAGGCCGGCCACGTGGAAGCGGCTACCGTCACCGAGTGGGACGAGCCGCAGGCGGTGAAAGGCAGCTATCTGCAGCGCTACGCTTATCCTGACTGGTACGAGCAGCACAAAGACCGCAAGATGGAGCTGACCGAAACGCACTCGCATCCAACCGACGGCGCGGCCAACTGCCTGCAGTTGCGCGGCGAGTATTTGTTCACGGCGGAAGGCAAGGGTGGCTTGCGCGTGTACGACGTGGCCAGCATCGCCAACAAAGGCATCTCGCAGCGCATCGTCACTGCGCCTTATTCGCCGCTGGGCCAGAACACGCAGGTGAAGTCGAAGGACGCGACCTGCATGGCACTGCCGACCAACCAGCCGATCGCGCCGACACGCAATATGGGCGACTTGATGCGGGTGACCAATCAGGAGCAGGCTTTCCATCCGATCTATCACTACGCCGTCATCAGCGATGCGCAGGAAGGCCTGATCCTGGTAAACGTCGACACGCTGGCCGACGGCGAGGCGCGCAACAACTTCCTCAAGCGCGCACTGACATGGAATCCCAACGGCCTGCTGAACGGCGCGCAGCACATCGTGCTGGGCGGGCATATCGCCTACATCGCCGCCGATGCCGGCATGGTGATCGTTGACCTGGACGACCCGCTCAAGCCGCGTCACCTGGCGACCGTGGCGCTGAACGGTGCGCGCGCTTCGGCGCTGCAGTTCCGCTACCTGTTCGTGACCGACAAGAGCGGCCTGCGCGTGATCGACGCGACGCTGCCGGCCAAGCCGGTGCTGCTGCCGGGCGGCGTGGCGCTGGCCGATGCGCGCAAGGTCTACCTGGCGCGAACCTACGCCTATGTGGCGGCGGGCAAGCAGGGCCTGGCCATCATCGATATCGAGAAGCCGGCGGCACCCAAGGTGTACCAGATGTTCGACGCCGATGGCCAGTTGAACGACGCACGCGACATCATCGTCGGTTCCACCAATGCTTCGCTGTTCGGCTACGTCGCGGACGGCGCCAATGGACTCAAGGTGCTGCAGCTGACCGCACCCGATACGCAGCCGCGCTTCTACGGCTTCTCGCCGGAACCGAAGCCGCAGTTGATCGCCTGGAGCCGCACGCGCACGCCGGCGCTGGCGCTGTCCAAAGGTCTGGACCGCGACCGCGCGGTCGATGAAACGGGCGGCCAGATTGCCGTATTCGGCCGCATCGGTTCGCGTCCGTTCAACGCCGCCGAGATGGCGAAACTGTATTTGCGGCCGGATTCACAGGTATGGACTGTGAGCGACCAGGGTGTGCCCGGCGACTATGTGCCGCGCACCCAGAAAGGAAAGAAATGAAAAGGATGCTGTCCGCCTGCCTGATGCTGGCCTGCGGGCTGGTGCTGGCCGCCAGTTCGTCCACCACGCCTTTGCTTCCCAACGCTTCGCCGCACCAGTCGGTGGGCACGGTTAACTGCGCCAGCAGTACCTGCCACGGCGCCGTCGCCCCATGGACCGGCTCCAATGTGCAGCAGGACGAGTACACCACCTGGCTGCGGCTGGACAAGCACGCCAAGGCCTACGCCATCCTGCTGAACGCCCAGTCGCGCTCCATCGCCGCCAAGCTGGGACTCAAGCAGGGCGCCGAGAATGCGCAGGAATGCCTGGACTGTCACGCGCATACGCCGCCGCCGGCGCAGCGCGGCGAGCGTCATATGGTGACGGACGGCGTGGGCTGCGAAGCCTGCCACGGCCCGGCCGATAAATGGATACGCTCGCACACAGCACCCGGCGCCACCCATGCCGACAACGTCGCCAAGGGCATGTACCCGACCGAGAAGCCGGTGGAGCAGGCGAAGTTGTGCCTGTCCTGCCACGTCGGCGACAGCAGCCGTTTCGTCTCGCACCGCTTGATGGGCGCAGGCCACCCGCGCCTGAGTTTCGAGCTGGACACCTTCGCCCAGCTGGCGCCGGCGCACTACAAGGTCGATGACGACTGGCGCAAGCGCAAGGGCGACTACGACAGCGTGCGCCTGTGGGCCATCGGCCAGGCGCTGGCGTCGAAGAACCAGCTCGATGCGCTGACCGATCCGAAACGCGGCCGCGACGGCCTGTTCCCGGAACTGGCGCTGTTCGATTGCCACTCCTGCCATCACCCGATGAGCGAGAAGAAGTGGACCCCGCGCCTCGGCGTCGGACCGGGCCGCATGCGCCTGAACGACAGCAATCTGCTGATGCTGCGCGCCATCGTACGCGCCACCGATCCATCCGGCGCGAATGCGTTCAGCGACCAGGTGGCGAAGCTGCACCTGGCGGTGTCGGGCAATCCCGGCGATGCCGGTCGCGGCGCCGACCCATTGGTGCTGGCCGCCGGGCTGTCTGCCAGTATTCAGCGCTATATCGGCAAGCTGGAACAGCAGCGCTTCACGCCGGCCTTGCAACGCGCGGTGCTGGCGGGCCTGATCGATGAAGCCAAACGCCAGCAGTTTTCCGACTATGCCGGCGCCGAACAGGCTTACATGGCGATTTCCAGCGTGTCGTCCGCGCTGGCGCGCGAGGGCGCGCTGGGCGGGCCGGCCGGCGCGGCCGAGATGAACCGCAAGCTGACCGCGCTGCGCGCGTCGCTGGCGAACGAAGACGCATTCAAGCCGGACGTATTTGCGCAAGGCCTGCAAGGCCTGTCGCGCACCATTTCACTGCAGGCGAATTAATCATGGACGCTACTGAACTGTACGAGATCGTTATCGTCGGCTCCGGGCCGGCCGGCCTGTCGGCCGCCGCCCGCGCCAAGGCGCTGGGCGTGCGCCACGTGCTGCTGGAAGCGCAGCCGCACCTGTCCGACACCATCTACCAGTACCAGAAGGGCAAGCACGTGATGGCCGAACCGGGCATCCTGCCGCTGCGCAGCGACCTGAGTTTCGGCGCTGGCAAGCGCGAGATGCTGCTCTCGACCTGGAACGAGGAGATGGGCAGCCAGGACGTCAACGTGGTGAACGGCCAACGCGTTAGCGCCATCGTGCGCGACGTCGACACTGGCGTCTTCACGCTGACCACCCAAAGCAACGGCGGCGGTGCGCTGACGTGGCGTTCGAAGGCGGTGATCCTGGCCATCGGCCTGCAAGGAAATATCCGCAAGCTGGGCGTGCCGGGCGAAGACCTGCCGCAGGTGCAGTACACGCTGTCCGATCCGGACGAATACTCGGGCGAGACCATCGTGGTGGTGGGCGCGGGCGACGCCGGCATCGAGAACGCGCTGGCGCTGGCCGAGAAGAATACGGTTTATATCCTGAACCGCCAGGAGGAATTCGCCACCTGCAAGGAAGGCAACCGGGTGCTGATCATGGCCGCTGAACGCAGCGGCAAGATCAAGGTGCGCTATAGCGCTTCCACCAAGTACATCGAAACGGCGGATGATACGCCGCTGCTGTTCGTCTTCAACGGCAAGCACGGCGAGGAATCGGTGCATGCGCACCGCGTGATCGCGCGCCTCGGCGCGACGCCGCCGCGCAAGCTGATCGAAAGTTTCGGCGTGGTGTTCCCGAACGCGAATCCTGCCTCCACGCCGGCGCTGTCGGATTCCTACGAGTCCAACGTGCCGGGCCTGTACATCGTCGGTGCGCTGGGCGGCTACCCGCTGATCAAACAGGCCATGAACCAGGGCTACGAGGTGGTGCAGACCATCGTCGGCAAGCCGGTGCAGCCGGTGGACGAGGACCTGCTGCGCGGGAAGCTGGCACCGTGGCGTCCGAACATGGTGGTGTCGCAGGTGATCGACGAGATCAAGGCCAGCGTGCCGCTGTTTAACCAGGTGACCACGCTGCAGCTGCGCGAGTTCATGCTCGACTCGACCCTGCTGACGCCGAAGAAGGGCGACATCATCTTCCGCAAGTTCGACTACACCAACACCTTCTATTCGATTTTGGATGGCGTGGTGGAGATCGAGCTGACCGGCAACGACGGCAAGGTGCGCCAGATTAAACTCGACAAGGGCCAGTACTTCGGCGAGATGGGCCTGATCTCCGGCCGCCGCCGTACCGCCACCATCCGCGCCGGCCAGGGTTGCGTGCTGATGGAGACGCCGCGCCGCACCATGCTCAAGCTGATCGCTTCGGTGGACGATGTGCGCAAGCGCATGGACATGGTCTTCGTGCGCAACGCGATCTACAACTACCTGGGCAATATGCTGTCGCGCACCGCCATCGATGCGCTGGTGGCCGGCGGCGTGACGGTGAAACGCTACGAGGCCAAGCAGGTGCTGTTCAAGGAAGGCGACCGCGCGGACGGCATGTATCTGATCCGTCGCGGTTCGGTGACGGTGTCGCGCAAGGACGATGTGCGCGGTGGCGAACGTGTCCTGTCGTATGTCGCCGCCGGCAATTACGTCGGCGAGATGGCGCTGCTGCGCGATGCGCCGCGCAGCGCCACGGTGACCGCTACGGTGCTGACGGAAGCGCTGGTGCTGGATGCGGAAACGGTGCGCGATCAGCTGATTGCCAATCCAAGCTGGCGCAAGTCGGTCGAGGACCAGGTGATCTCGCGCACCGAGCAGAACGTGCTGCTGGAGCACACCAAGAGCCGCGACGGCGAGTTGATGCAGTTCCTGCTGGGCCAGGGCGTGGGCGAGGCCTCCGACGTCCTGCTGATCAACGAGACCATGTGCATCCAGTGTAATAACTGCGAGACGGCGTGCGCGGAGACGCACAACGGCACTTCGCGTTTAAAGCGCGCGCTGGGGCCGACCTTCGCCAACATCCACCTGCCGACCGCCTGCCGCCATTGCGAGAACCCGCACTGTATGAAAGACTGCCCACCGGACGCCATCGGCCGTTCGCTGCAAGGGGAAGTGTTCATCAGTGACGCCTGCATCGGCTGCGGCAACTGCGAGCGCAATTGCCCGTATGGCGTGATTCAGATGGCGGTGGACAAGCCGCCCAAGCGCGGCGGCGGTTTATCGTGGCTGCTGTTCGGCCTTGGCGCCACGCCAGGCGAGCGTCAGGCCGATTACGATCCGGCGGTGCAGAAGAAGGCCGTCAAGTGCGACCTGTGCAAGGATCTTAAAGGCGGCCCGTCCTGCGTGCGCGCCTGCCCGACCGGCGCCGCCATCCGCATCTCGCCGGAGAAGTTCTTCAAGAACCAGGTGTAGCCGCGCCGAGATGCTTGCCGAGGAAGGCTTCGATGCGTCGCCACAGATCGATGCTATTGCCCTGGGTCTTCCAGTCTTCCACGCTCGGCGTGTATTCCAGCCACTCCACTTGCGGATTGGTCGCGGATAGCGCCTGGTAAAACTTGCGGCCGTCGCTGAACGGCACGCGGCCGTCTTCCTTGCCGTAGGCGAGCAGCACCGGCTGTTTGATGCGGGCGGCGTTGTGCAGCGGCGAGGTGGCTTTGAACTGCTCCGCGTCAGCCTTGGGATCGCCCACCATCGCGCGCAGCTGCGACAGCGCGAGAGATCCCGCCGTATCTTTCCAGTCGCGGCTGAACATGGACGTGATGTCGGTGATGCCCGACCAGCTGACGCCACACTTGAACAGCGCCGGGTCGCGGATCAATCCCATCATGGCCGCATAGCCGCCGTAGCCCGTGCCGGCAATGCAGACGCGCGCCGGATCGGTGTGGCCCTGCGTCACCGACCATTTGACCGCATCGGCGATATCGTCCTGCATCGCCAGGCCCCATTGCTTGGCGCCCGCCGCTTCGTGCGCGCGGCCGAAGCCCGACATGCCGCGTGTCTGCGGCTGCAGCACGGCGTAGCCGCGCGAGGCCAGGAACTGCACTTCGGCATTCCATTGCCAACGGTCGGTGCGCTGCCATTGCGGATCGCTTACCAGCACGATGGTGGGCAAGGATTTTTTCGGTCCGCTGACCGGCAGGGTGAGATAGGTGGGAATTTGCAGGCCGTCGCGCGCCGGGTAGCGCACCATGGCCATGCGTGACATCCGGGCAGCATCGAGGCCGGGGCGCGCTGCGCCGAGGTTCAGTACCTTCTTGGTGTCGCGGTTGAACAGCAGGTAGAGATGACTCTGGGTGTCGTTGTAGCTATCGATCAGCACATGCGGTGTTTCGCTGTGCGCGCCGTAGCTGATGATGTTGACGTCGCCGGGCAGCAGGGCATCGACTTCGCGCTGGAGCGCTTTCATGGAGTCGTCGAACCAGACGGTGGTTTCGGAATCCGTATCGACGCGAAAGCCGAGCGTCTTGACGTCATTGACGATGAAGTATCCTTCAGCGTCGTAGCCGGGCACCGTGATCACCGGTTGTTCGCCCAGCTTGTTGGTGTCCACGTCGTACAGATAGATGGCCGATTCGTTCTTGCCGTTGAAGGCCCGCACATACAGCTTGCCGTCGTCATACAGCAATGGTTGCAGGCGGCCGGCGGAGTCGGGATCGAACGAGGCCAGTTGGCGCCAGCCTCTCTCGTCCTTGAAGTGCATGACGTCCTTGCCGTTGATGCGGGATACGGCGACACGAATGTCGCCGTTGGGATCGGACAGCCAGCGGTAGGTCCTGCGTGGCGCGTGCACGGGAATAACCCTGCCGCCGTGCGTGCCGATGAGCGCCAGAGAGTTTTCGTCGTCGTAGTTGGCGATCACGAACATGGCTTCGGATTTCCGGTACGGGAAACCGTTGATGGTGGGCGCGGACAGGTAATTGCGAGCGGCGCGATAGCCGTCGGCAAAGGAGCGCTGGCGTTCGATGGTGCGCGACAAGGGCTTGAAACGCTTGCCGTCGCGGTCGACCGCATACAGGCCGGGATCGCCCATGTCGCCGCCGTGATCGACATTGACGATGCTGTAGATGAGCCGCTGGTCGCTCTGCCAGTAGAACATGTCGACGTCGGCGTTGCGGTAACTGGCGATGATTTTCTGCGTACGTGCGTCGGCGTCGACCACGTTCAACATGCTGCGTCCCGCCGGTGAGGTCATGCGCAGCGCGACGTGCCTGCCGTCGGGCGAGATGCTGGCGCCGGTCACTGCGGGCTTTTTGAAGAATTGCTCGACCGGGATGGGCGCGGTGTCGGCCGTCTGCGCAGCGCCAGCGACCAGGAGGCAAGCGAAGAAAGTGCTAGCTAGTTTCATACAAGTCACCGTTGCTTAAAAAATAACGATAGCGCAGATGCCCGGTACTGTCCAGCGGAATGGTATGCTGTCGCCTTCGTTTATAAGGAGTGGCAACATGGGACTGGCAGATCAGTTGTTAAAAGCCGGTTTGGTCGACAAGAACAAAGTCAAAGTCGCCAATCAGAACAAGAGCAAGCAGAAAAAAGAAGAGCGCCGCAGCGGCACGGAGACCGTGGACGAGGCGCGCCTGGCCGCACTGGAACTGCAGCGCGTGAATGCCGAGAAGGCACGCCTGGCCAACGCCCAGCGCGACGCCGCCGCGCAGCAGAAGGCCATCGCCGCGCAGATCACGCAGATGGTGCAGCAGAATAAGCAGAGCAAGGGCCACAACGGCGACATCGCCTACAACTTCACCTTCGGCACCAAGATCGAGCGCATCTACGTGAGCGCCGCCGTGCGCGAGCATCTGGTGGCCGGACGCCTGGTGATCGTCGGCGACGGCGGCAGCTACGAGTTGGTGCCGCGCGTGTTCGCCGACAAGATCGCCCAGCGCAATCCGGACATCGTGGTGCGCGTCAAGCAGTCCACCACCGAAGTGGTGGAAGACGATCCGTACGCCGACTTCAAGATCCCTGATGACCTGATGTGGTAATCCGTGGCGGCCATCACTGCCAGCGCAGGATGCCTGCCGCCGCCAGCCGTTCGAAGTGGGCGGCCAGCAGCGCCTGCGGCACCGGCGCATAACGGCCGCTGAGGATGTCGTGGATCTCGCCGACGCTGCGGCGGCCATCGGCCAGGTTCATGGCTTCGTACAGCAGCAGGCCGGTGTCGCCATCGTAGGCCGGCAGCGGCGCGGCGGTGAGGCCGCGCGCTTTCTCCATTGCTTCCACGTGATCGTAGTAGTAGACGCCTAGCGGGCCTTGTATGGCCGGTGACGGCAGCGGCACGCGCGTATCGCGCTGGTTCCCTTTCACCGGCAGCGGCAGGGCCGCTTGCTGCGTCTTGATTTGTTCCGTCAGCACGCGCGTCGCGGCGGCGGTCGAGGGCCAGCGCCGCGCCACCGATTGCAGGCTGGCGGCATTCATCGCCAGCGTTTCGCGCACGGCCAGCGCGCCGTCGCGCGTATCGTCGTCCAGCGCCGCGCGCAGGCGCGCCTGCGCCAGCTGCTGCTCGCCCTGATAGCGGTTGAGCGCCAACAGGCGCGGCGCCTCCGCCTCCGGCAGCGCCGCCAGCGTGTAGGCGATGCCGGCGCCGAGATAGGTCACGCGTCCCAGCTTGGTGGCGTCCAGGTTTTCCGGCTGGTCCTTGTTGGTGTGGATGGTGACGTCCGGCCAGTCGTGGAAGTACAGCATCGGTACGCCCCAGCCGGCGGACTGGAACACTTCATGATCGCTGCCCAGTTCTACATTGCGCACGTCGCCGAGGAACAGGTCGCGCGAGGCGCCCGGCGTGACGAAGCCGGCGTAGCCATCGCCGCCGCGCTCCGCGTAGCGCGCCGAGGCGGTGCTGACCTGGTCGAAGAAGGCCTGGCCGATATCGTTGAGTACATGCGGCAGTGTTTGCGCGGTGCGCGACAGGTGGAAGGTGCTGTGCGTGGTACCCAGCAGTGCGCCCACCATGTCCATGTGGATGCCGCCGACGATGCGGCCCTTGAGTTCGGGATGGCGTGCCAGCCACGCTTGGGAACCGGCGATCTCCGGCGTCCACAGGAAGCGGATGCTCAGACGCGGGCGGGCGATGGCGCCGGACTGGATGGCCTGGTTGAGCGCGCGCGCCACTTGCAGGATGGCGGCGCTGCCGGAGGCGTTGTCGTTGGCCCCGGCCGACTGGTGGCACAGGTGCGCGGTCAGTATCACTTCGCCGGCATCGGGATCGGCGCCGGGAATGGTGGCGGTGACCACGTCGAAGCTGGCGGGCTTCATGCTGGCGCGTACCTGCGCATGCAGCGTGATCGCTGCGCCGGCGGACAGGCGCGCACGGTAGCCATTGGCCTGGCGTTTGGACAGCATGAAGGCGAAGCGGTTCTGCTTCTGGTAGGGCGACAGATGGCCCCAGCGCACCAGGTCCGTATCGTCGCCGGACCAGGCGCTGGTCTGGTTCGGATAATCGGACAGGATACCGAGCGCGCCGCGTTCCTCCACCGCCAGCCGGTGCACCAACGCCAGCGGGCCGCTGGCCAATACCAGCTTGCCCTTGACGTCCTTGCCCTCGTAGTCTTTGGCGGTGGCGCCTGCGCCTACGCTGACCAGCTGCGCCTTGACGTCGGCGTCCTGGCTGTAGTCGGCCAGCGCGACCGGCAGTTCCGGGAAGCGGGCCACGGGCCGCACCTGCGGCGACACTTCGTCGAGCCGCGCATCCTGCGCATCCCAACCGAGATAGCTGCGGAAGTGCGCGTACTGCGTGCTGCCGTCGGCGGGGAAGTGTTCGACCGTGGCGTCGCGCATGCCGGCGGCGCGCGCCTGCTCCTGCATCCACTGCGCGGCCGCCGCGTAGCCGGGCGAACCGTGGACGCGATGGAAGCGGCCCAGCGTGCGCACGCTTTCCAGCGCGGCCTGGCCGTCCACTGCGGCGTGGATGGCATCCGGCACGGGGTTCGGCCAGAAGGGAATGTGGCGCTCGGCGGCGGAGGTGGTAGCAGCGGCGAAGAGCAAGACAAGCAGCGGCGGTAGTTTGGACAAGGCGGCTCCTGAGCGGTAATCGTGCGGCCCATTCTACAGCCGGTTCCGCGCCGTGCCGCTTAAGGGCACCTCGAAAAACCGTCATTTCGCATCGGCGGACCGCCGCGCACGCGGGAATCCATAGATCGCATGTTTGCTGGCTCGGCATGGGTTCCCGCTTCCGCGGGAACGACGAACTCCAGGTTTTTCGACGCCCCCTTAAGCTGGTTGCAGTTCGCCGTACAGCGCCAGATATTCCTGGCTCAGCTTGTGGTTGCGGTCGAGGTGGATCATCGGCAGGTTGCGCTCGTGCGATTCGCGGATGCGGATCGAACTCGATAGCTTGTTGTCGAACACCGGCAAGCCTTCTTGCTTGAGTTGATCGACCATGCGTTGCGGCAGCAGGGCGCGCGGCTGGAACTGGTTGACCACGATGCCTTCAATGACCAGGTCGGCATTGTGGTCGGCCTTGATCTCCTTGACGTTGTTGATCAGGGTGTACAAGGCTTGGCGCGAAAAGTCGTCGCAGTCGAAGGGGATCAGGCAGCTGTCGGCCGCAATCAGGGCGGACTGGCTGAAGAAGTTATAGGCGGGCGGGGTGTCGACGAAGATTTCGTCGTATTCCTTGGCCAGTTCCCGCAGCAGGTCGCGCAGCTTGTAGATCTTGTTGCGCGATTCCAGCTTGGACTGCAGGTCGCCCAGTTCGGGATGGGAGACGATGACGGACAGGTTTTCAAACGGCGTCGCATGGACGTAGTAGCTGGCCGGCTGGGCAAACATGCTGAAGCTGAGCACTTGCTCAAAGTAGGCGCCCAGCGTCGGCACCGCCTCTTGCGCCGCCGCGCCCAGCAGATAGCGGCTGGAATTGCACTGCGGGTCGATGTCGATCAAGAGGGTGCGTTTGCCCTGACTGGCAGCGATGGCCGCCAGGTTGACCGCAATGGTCGATTTACCCACGCCACCTTTTTGATTGAAGATTACCCGTTTCATAGCTTGCCCATCTCATGATGAAAATACAAGCATTCTAGATGATGTGGGCCAGCCCTGGACACAAAAATTGTGCGATGCACAAACAAAAGCGGCGGCGTGGTTTTTTGGTGACTCAGCCTTGCTTCTGAGCGCCGATCCAGCGTTCCACCGCTGCGTCCAGCACATCCAGCGGCACCGATCCGTGCGACAGCACTTCGTTGTGGAAGGCGCGCAGGTCGAAGTCTTTGCCCAGCGCTTTTTCCGCACGCGCACGCAGTTCGCGCAGCTTGAGTTCACCGATCTTGTAGCTCAAAGCCTGGCCCGGCACCGCGATGTAGCGCTCGACTTCCTGCACCGCCGTCACCTCGTCCTGCGGCACGTTGTCCTTGAAGTAGGCGATGGCCTGCTCGCGCGTCCAGCCTTTCGAATGGATGCCGGTATCGACCACCAGGCGCACGCCGCGCCAGATTTCCGCCGTCAGGCGACCGACCCACTGCCACGGATCGTCGTACATGCCGATCTCCTGGCCCAGCATTTCGCTGTACAGTCCCCAGCCTTCGGAGAAGGCGATGCTGCTGCCGAAGCGGCGGAAGGCGGGCAGGCCGGTGGTTTCCTGCGCCAGGCTGCGCTCGAAGTGGTGGCCCGGAATCGCTTCGTGCAGGAAGAAGGCGGTGGTGGTGAAGCGCGTGCGCGTTTCCGGCTTGTAGGCGTTGAAGTAGAACACGCCTGGACGCTTGCCATCCACCGAGCCACGCTGGTAGGACGCCGGCGCGGCGCTCACTTCGCGGAAGGCCTCGACCGGACGGATCTCGAACGGCGCCTTCGGCACACTGGCGAACAGCAGGCCGACCTTGGCTTCCACGCGCGGACGCATGGCTTCATATGCGGCCTGGATTTCGTCGCGCGACTTGAAGCGCAGCTCGGGTGCGGTGTTCAGATAGGTGAAGAATTCCTTGAGCGTGCCTTTGAAGCCGACCTTGACCTTGGCTTCCTCGAACTGCGCACGGATGCGCGCCACTTCGCGCAGGCCGATGTCGTGGATCTGCGCCGGCGTCAGCGCGGTGGTGGTCGAGCGGCGCGCCAGAAAGGCGTACCAGTCCTGGCCGCCGGGCAGGGCGCCGATGCCGGCGGTGTCGCGGCCGGCCGGCAGGTAGGTGTCGCGCATGAAGGCCAGCAGCTTGCGGTTGGCGGGCGCCAGCTGTTCGCGCACCAGCTTGCCATAGGCGTCGGTCAGGCGCGTCTTGTCGGCGTCGCTGAAGGAGGCCGGGAATTTCTTGACCGGGCCCATGTAGGTGCTTTTTTCCAGGTCGCCGGTGCCGACGTTTTCCAGCTGCGGCAGCACGCGGCTGATCAGCGCCTTCGGCATCACCACGCCCTGGGCGATGCCGGTGCGCATATCGACCATCATGGCGTCGACCGCCGGGGCGTAGCCGGCGGCGCGCTGCAGCCAGTTGTCGTAATCCTGCACGGTCTGGAACGGTTGCGCCGAGGTGCCGGAGCCGAGTTGGGCCAGCGTCAGGTGCAGGCCGGAGAACTGGTCCACCGGCGCCAGGTCGGTCGGGAAGCGCAGGCCGTTCAGCACTTCCTGCAGGCGGTAGCGCAGCAGGTCATAGCTGATGCGGTCTTCCGGCGGCAGCGGCGCGGGATCGAACTGGGCGCTGCGCGCCAGGTATTTTTCCGCCAGCGCGCGGCTTTGCGCGCGCTGCTCGGCCGAGGTGACGGCGCCGAAGCGGTTGTTGTAGCGCTGGTCGCCGTTGAAGGTGGCGGCGATCGGATTGTCGCGCAGGTAGTCTTCCCAATACTCGGCGTACAGCTGGTTCATCTTTTCCGGCGTGGCCGGGCTCTTCGTTTGGGCCAAGGCGGGCAGGGCGGCGCACAGCAGGGCGCACAGCAGAATCGGGAGCGGGCGGGTCATGTTTTCCTTCGATGATTAAAGCAATGAAAAAGCATAGCATGGCGTCCACCGCCGCAAGGATTTTCAAGCACTTGATTAATAATTAAGTTGCGGTACTAAAACACAGTATGATTGATTGTCATTCAACTATTCATTGGAGGAACGCGTGCAAGGAGATCTGCTTTCATCGGTGCTGCTGCCACTGTCGCTGGCGCTGATCATGTTCTCGCTGGGGCTGGGCCTGACGCCGGCCGACTTTGCGCGCATCGTGCGCCAGCCGCGCGCCCTGCTGGTGGGCGTGCTGTGCCACTTCGTCCTGCTGCCGCTGGTGTGCTTCGCGATGATCAAAGTGAGCGGCATGGCCGGTGTGTTCGCGGTCGGCTTCATGATTCTGGCGGCCAGTCCCACCGGCACCACCTCCAATCTGCTGACCTATCTGGCGCGCGGCGACGTGGCGCTGGCGTTGAGCTTTACCGCCGTGGCCAGCGTGCTCACCATTTTCACCCTGCCGTTGATCGTGTCGTTCGCGCTCGACCATTTCGCCGGCGCCAGCCAGACCGTGCGTGCGCCGGTGGGCATGATGATGGGGCAGATCTTCGTGATGCTGGGCCTGCCAGTGGCGCTGGGCATGATCGTGCGCCGGTTCTGGACCGCGCACGCCTTGCGCATCGAGCCGGTGGCGACCAGGATCGCCACGGTGCTGTTTGTGGTGATCGTGCTGGGCGCGGTGTTAAAGAATTGGGCGGCGCTGCGCGATAATTTCGCCACGCTGGCGCCGTTCGCCATTGCGCTGAACCTGCTGATGCTGGCGGTCGGCTTTGGCATGGCCCGGCTCGCGCGCCTGTCGCGCCAGCAGTCGGTCACGCTCGGCATCGAGACCTCGGTGCAGAACGCCACGCTGGCCATGGTCATCGCCAGCACCGTGCTGCAGCAGGACCAGATGGCCGTGCCGGGCGCCCTGTACGGCGTGCTGATGTATGCCGGCGGCTTGCTGTTCGCCTGGCTGATGCGGCGGCAGGCAGCGCTGCAAGCTGAGCTGCGCTAGTATTCGTCCTTTCAGCTTCAACGATTGGATTCACCATGGTCATAGTTACTCACAGCGGCAAGTTCCACGCGGACGATGCGTGGGCTTGTGCGGTGCTGTTTATCTTGTTCCCGGATGCCGAACTGGTTCGGACGCGCGACCCTGCGGTGATCGAGGCGGCCGACTTCGCGATCGACGTTGGCGGCGTTTATGATCCGGCTGCGGGCCGTTTCGATCATCATCAGAAGGGTTTCGATGTCGTGCGGCAGACCGGCGTTCCTTACGCCAGCGCGGGCTTGGTATGGCGGGAGTACGGTGCGCGCTGCGTCGGTGCGCTGGCGGCATCCCTTGCCGGGCATCAGCTCTCGGAAGACAAGGCGCGGGACATTGCCTACGCCATCGACGCCGACATCGTGCAATACCTGGATTTGTCCGATGTCGGCGCGGCGAAAAGCGCGCCCGGCGGCTATGGGCTGTCGGCCGTGGTCTCGGGCTTCAATACCAACTGGCTCGATGAGCAGAGGCTGGGCTATGGCGAGGCGGCCGACACCTACCGCCTCGACCAGTTCCGCATGGCGATGGCGATGCTGACCAATGTTCTGGTCAACGCGGTAAGGTACCGGCTGGGCGCGATGCTGGCGGTCGAGCAAGTCCGTCAGTCGGAAGCGCTGGCGGACGGCAAGCTGCTGTTCTTGGAGAACGGCGCGCTGCCGTGGGGCCAGGTGGTCCGCAAGGAAATGCCCAAGGTGCTGTTCGTCATCAGCCACAACCTCGCCGAGCAGCGCTACATGCTGCACACCGTGCCCACCAGCACGGAGAATTTCATCGCACGGGCCGACTTGCCCGAAGCCTGGGCGGGACTGCGCGATGCCGAGCTGGCCGCCGTCACCGGCGTGGCCGATGCCGGCTTCTGCCACAACGGCAGGTTTATCGCTTCAGCCAAATCCTACGACGGCATTCGCGCCATGGCGGACCTGGCGCTGAAGGAAGTGGGGGCCTTACGCATTTAGCGCCTGTCGATATGAGAGTCACTCTGCTTTAGATCGAAGTTTTTATTGTTTGTTTCGCTTGTCTGTAGGTTGTAACTTCTTCCTGGCACATTTTGCACCACCGTCCGGAGAACAAGACAAGTGAATCAAGTGAAGAAAATAAAATATAGCGTCGGCGCCGCCTTGTGGCTGGCGGCCGGCGTGACGCAAGCGGCGGACGCCGCCGCCTCGGCCTCGGCCGTAGCCGCCGCAGACGAAACGCTGGTTGGGGCCACGGTCGTGGTCGCAGGTAAGTCGCAAAGCGCGTCCGACAAGGCCAAAGCCCGGCTCGACGAGATTGCAGGAACCGTCAGCATCGTGAACAACGCCGACGTCGAGCGCGGCCGCGCGGCCAATGCGGAAGATGTGCTGGCCTACCAGCCCGGCGTGTTTGCCGCCGCCACCAGCGGCAACGGCGCCAACAAGATTTCCATCCGTGGCTCGGGGTTGAATGCCTTCTATCAGGGCTATTCGCTCGGCATCAAGTACCTCTACGACGGCCTGCCGATCACCGGCCCCGGCGGCACGCAGGAAGACCTGCTGACCCTGAACGGGCTCGATTACACCGAGATCCTGAACGGTGCCAACGCGTTCTCGTATGCGGCGCTGTCGCTTGGCGGCGCCATCAACTTCGTCACGCACACCGGCCGCTCCTCGCCGGGCAGTGCGGTCGGCGTGGAAGCCGGCAGCTTCGGCTATCGTAAATACGCGCTCAGTACCGGTGGCGTGTCGGCCGACAACAACACCGACTATTACCTCGCTTACTTCCGCAACGAGCGCGATGGTTTTCAACGCGATACGCCCAACAGCGGCAATGAGTATGTCGCCAATTTTGGCCACCGTTTCAGCGACCGCGTGCAGACGCGCTTGACCATACGCCATCGCAACGAGGAACTGCGCAACGGCAGCACGATCACCTTGGCTCAGCTGGAGGCCGATCCGCAGCAGAGCAACGCGACCACCAGCGCGCGGCGGAAAAAGGGCACCACGCTGATCACCAGCAAGACCACGTTCACGCTGGACGAGCGCGCCAAGCTGGAACTGGGCCTCGCCTACAACAACTACCCGCTGGACAACGGCTGGCGCTATTCGACCACGCCGCAGGATTGGCGTTCGACCGACGCTTCCGTGTCGCTGCGCTACCTGCGCACCGGCGACACCTGGTTCGGCAAACCGAGCGACACCACCATCGCCTTCAGCGATACGCGCCTGCTGAAGGGCGATGTTACGGCGTACAACCAGAACATCGTGACCGCCGTGCGCTCGAACGAACGTCAGTACGCCGTCTACTCGGGATCGCGCGACACGGTGCTGTCGTTCGCCAATGAGTTGCGTTGGAGCGAACAGTTCACCGTGTCGACCGGCTTGTCGTTCATCGAGGTGGACCGCGATGCGCACATCGACCGCACCATCCTTACCACGACCGAGAAATTCCCGCGCGCCGTGCGCTACAACGAACACGCCATCGCGCCGCGCCTCGGCTTCCGCTATCAGGCCACGCCCGAGCTGGCGGTGTTTGGCAACGTATCGCGGTCGATCGATCCGCCGGTGACGTGGCAGATGGGCAGTACCGGCGTTCCCTATATCCGCCCGCTGAAGCCGCAGAAGGCCAACACGGCGGAACTGGGTCTGCGCGCCGGGAACTACAACCATGAAGGGACGTTGTCCGTCTACCGTTCCTATGTTCACGATGAATTGCTGTCGACGGTGGTGCGGCAGGCCAGTGCGGGTGTGGACGCACTGATTGCCAATGCCAACGCCAGCAAGACCATCCATCAAGGGATCGAAGCGGCGCTGACGTCCAAGCTGTGGGAAAGCGGCGCCGGGGATCGCCTGAGCTACCGCCAGGCTTACACCTTCAGCGATTTCTACTACCGTGGCGATGCGCGCTACGGCACGAACGAACTGCCAAGCTTGCCGCGCCGGGTGTATCAGGGCGAGTTGCTGTTGCAGCGGGCCGGAGGATTATATGCGGGCATCAGCACCCGCGCGCTGTCGGGCTACTACGTCGACTATGCCAACAGCCTGAAAGCGCCGTCGGCCGTGATCTGGGCTGCCAAGCTGGGCTATGAGGAGCCGGGCAAGAAGTGGAAAGCCTACCTCGATCTGCGCAATCTGGGCGATAAACACTATGCCTCCGCCGCCAACACGATCGATAACGCCAGGGGACTGGACTCCGCCAACTTCTATCCGGGGGATGGGTTCTCGGTGTATGGCGGTGTCGTCTATCGGTTTTAAGCCAGACTGCCGCCGGGCGCGCTAGCCGCTCACGCCGCCAATACCTGGCTGTTGCCACCGGCATTGCGCGGCTCGATCTCATCGATGATTTTGTGCATTGCTTGTCTGGAGGCCACTTTCAGATCGTAGGCTTGTTGTAGGTTGAGCCAAGACTGTGGGTCGCCACCGAAGTAGCGAGCTAGCCGCAGCGCGGTATCTGCGGTAATGCCACGCCTTTCGTTGACGATGTCATGGACACGCGACGGCGTGACGTGAAGTGCCTTTGATAGCGCGTGTGGCGTCATCCCCAACGGGGCAAGAAACTCCTCCCGTAAAATCTCACCGGGATGGATGGGCCGCATTTCATTCTTCATCATTTCGCAGCTTCGATCAGTTAGTGATAGTCCGTGATTTCAACGTCTTGCGGCCCGTTCGCTGGCTGGTTCGAAAGTTAGCGAACTGCGGCACGGCCTTTCCTTCGAGCAGCTTTTTGGTCTGCTTGCACCGAAAGGACTGGATGGCCATATTGTATGCCGTTTATCAGAGTGCGGTAAGCTACCATAGCACTCGATAAATACGTTAAGAATGAGCTCTGTCATTGCGACACGCTATTGTCGTCTTGATGATTTCAGATAGTGCTAACCGAGCCAGATTGCGGAAGCGCAAGCAAAATGTGGAGTGGTCGAATGTCGATCGATATCCTATTGGTCTGATCGTTCGGGTAACTGTTACACGGCCTCATGAGCTAGCGAAACTCAACACCGTGTGAGGCCATGAATTTTGGCGAAGGTTACGATCAAATAATAGCGGGATAGCACCGGAAATAGACTGGAGCCGAGGACTGCGGCATCCCAAAACAAAAACGCCGATCTACATGGATCGGCGTTTTGTTAGGAATGTTTTTGGTGGCCCGGGGCGGAATCGAACCACCGACACAAGGATTTTCAATCCTCTGCTCTACCAACTGAGCTACCAGGCCAAGGAGCAGAATTATAGCATCTGCCGGAAAAAGCGCAAGGGGCAAATTCTGTTTCCTACAAACGCTATAATGGACGGATGAATAAGCCCACCTCTCCCGCTGCGCTGCGCGTGATCGAAAGTGATATTTGCATCGTTGGCAATGGCGCAATTGCCAAGACCGCTGCGCTGGGCCTGGCCCAGGCCGGCCTGAGTGTCACTTTGCTCGGGCCGCCGCCGTCTTCGCTACAGCAGCAGGCCGGCGAGACGGGATGGGATGCGCGCGTCTACGCGCTCAATCACACCGCACATCATCTGTTGTCGTCCCTGCGGGTCTGGGATGCGCTGGATCACGCCCGCGTGGCGCCGGTCGATGCGATGATCGTCCAGGGCGACGGCCCGCACGCCGGCGCGCTGGCCTTCGACGCCTACGGCGCCCACACCAATGCGCTGACCTGGATCCTGGAAGACCGCAACCTGAACCAGGCGCTCGACGCCGCGCTGCGCTTCGCCCAGAACGTGAAACTGGTCAGCGGCCGCGCCACCGGCCTGCTGCGCGCCGACGACAGCGCCAGCGTCCACCTCGACGACGGCACCAGCATCAAGGCCGCGCTGGTGGTCGGTGCCGACGGCGCCCAGTCCTGGGTGCGCGGCCAGTGCGACATCGGCCTCGATTATCGTAGCTACAACCAGTGCGCCGTGGTGTCCAACTTCGCATCCGAACTGCCGCACCACGGCGCCGCCTACCAGTGGTTCACCGGCGCCGAAGGCATCGTGGCGCTGCTGCCGCTGCCCGGCAACATGGTGTCGCTGGTGTGGTCCGCGCCGGAACAGCTGGCCGATACGCTGCGCACCGAATCGGCCGCGCAGATCGCCGCCCGCCTGGCCGTCTACGCGCAGGAGAAACTGGGTGCGCTGACGCCGCTGCAGCCGGAGCTGGTGTGCGACTTCCCATTGCGTCTGGTCCGTCCGCACAGCATGATCGCGCCGCGCGTGGCCCTGATCGGCGACGCCGCCCACGTGATCCATCCGCTGGCCGGCCATGGCATGAACCTCGGCTTTGCCGATGTGGCGCAGCTGGTCAAGACGTTGTCCGAGCGCGAGCCGCAGCGCGGCATCGGCGACGACCGCGTGCTGGCCCGCTACGAACGCGCGCGCAAGGAGGACGTGCTGCTGATGCAGCTGACCACCGACGGCCTGGCGCGCTTGTTCGAGACCGATATCGGGCCCCTGCGCGTGGCGCGCAATTTGGGATTAAACTTGTTGAATAAATTACCTGTGCTGAAGCGCCGCCTCATCTCCCACGCGATGGGCAAGTAATCGGCAGTTGAAACAGCAGTTACCGGAGAAGTCATGAGAAAGAGTAAGTTCGCGTTGTTGTCCTTGTCCGTGCTGATGGCGTCCTGCGTCGGCGCACAAACGCCGCCCAGCACGGAAGCCATCAAGAAGCTGATCGAGCCGCGCCTGGGGGTGAACGTCAAGGTCGATTCGATCAAGGAAACGCCGTACAGCGGCCTGTATGAAGTGCGCATCGGCAGCGACATCCTCTACACCGACAAAACCGCCACCTATCTGATCAACGGCCATATCTTCAACCTCAGCACCGGCGCCGACCTGACGCGCGAGCGCATCGAGGAAATTTCGAAGATCAAGTTCTCCGATCTGCCGCTGGACAAATCCATCAAGACCGTCAAGGGCGACGGTTCGCGCGTGATCGCGGTGTTCGAAGATCCGAACTGCGGCTATTGCAAGCGCCTGCGCCAGACCACGCTCAAGGAAATCGACAACGTCACCATCTACACCTTCATGTATAACATCCTGTCGGACGATTCGTTCGCCAAGTCGAAGAACATCTGGTGCTCGGCGGATCGCGGCAAGGCTTGGGACGACTGGATGATCGGCGGTAAAGCCGCACCGGCGGCGGCCGCGTCGTGCGAGTCGCCGAACGATGAAGTGCTGGCGCTGGGCCGCAAGCTGGGCGTGCAGGGCACGCCGGCGATTTTCTTCGCCGACGGGTCGCGCGTTCCGGGTGCGATCGACACCAAGACGCTGGAAGAGAAGTTCAGCAAGGTTAAGCAATAACAATCGTAGCCAAACCAGGGAGACATGCATGATCACTTTGAACGTCAATGGTAAAGATGTACAGGTGGACGCCGATCCATCGACGCCTATCCTGTGGGCCCTGCGGGATAACCTGAATATGACAGGCACCAAGTTCGGCTGCGGCATGGCGCTGTGCGGCGCCTGCACCGTGCACCTGGACGGCCAGCCGACCCGCTCCTGCGTGACGCCGATTTCGGCCGTCGCCGGGCAGAAGATCACCACCATCGAAGCCATGGAAACCGACAAGGTCGGCAAGGCCGTGCAGGATGCCTGGGTCAAGATCGATGTGCCGCAATGCGGCTACTGCCAGAGCGGCCAGATCATGAGCGCCACGGCGCTGCTGCGCACGAATAAAAATCCTTCGGATGCCGATATCGACAACGCCATGAGCGGCAATATCTGCCGATGCGGCACCTATCAGCGCATTCGGTCCGCCATCAAAGACGCCGCCAAATCCATCGCCTGAGGAAAACACCATGCGTATCGAATGGATTAATCAAGGCATGACGATGAGCGCTTCGTCGTCGGACTCCGGCCTGTCGCGCCGCAGCTTCATGAAAACCGGTGCAGTGGCCGGCGGTGGCCTGGTACTGGGCTTCTTCCTGCCCGGCGCCGGCCGCTTCGCCAACGCGCAGCAGCCGCCGGCGACGGTGCATCAGCCCAACGCTTTCCTGCGGATTACGCCGGACAACCGGGTGACGGTGCAGGTCAACCGACTGGAATTCGGCCAGGGTGTGCAGACTTCGCTGCCGATGCTGATCGCCGAAGAGCTGGAGGCCGATTGGTCGCTGGTGGACGGCGCGTTGGCGCCGGCAGGTGATCAGTACAAGGATCCGCTGTTCGGCATCCAGATCACCGGCGGCTCGGGCAGCGTGGCGCATTCCTTCATCCAGTACCGCGAAATCGGCGCCAGGGCGCGCATGATGCTGGTAGCGGCGGCGGCCGAACAGTGGCAGGTGCCGGCCGACCAGATCAAGACCGTCAAGAGCACGCTGATCGGACCTGCGGGGCAGCGTGCCACGTACGGTTCGCTGGCCGATGCGGCCATGAAGCAGCCGGTGCCCGCCACCGTCAAGCTGAAGGATCCGAAGGACTTCACTCTCATTGGCAAGCCGGTCAAGCGTCTTGACGCGCGCGCCAAGTCCACCGGCAAGCAGCAGTTCGGCATGGACTTCAAGGCGCCCGACAGCAAGGTTGCGGTGGTGGCGCGTCCGCCGGTGTTCGGCGCCAAGGTGGCCAAGTTCGACGCCAGCAAGGCCAAGGCCATCAAGGGCGTGATCGACGTGCTGGAAGTGAAGACCGACCGTGGCGGCAGTGGCGTGGTGGTGATCGCCGACGGTTACTGGCCAGCGAAGAGCGGCCGCGAAGCGTTGGCCATTGATTGGGACACCAGCGGCGTCGAGAAAGTCAGCAGCGACAAGCAGCTGGGCGAGTACAAGGCGCTGGCGCAAAAGCCGGGCAATCCCGCGCGCAAGGCCGATATCTCGAAGTTGGCCGGCGCGGCGAAGAAAATCTCCGCCGTCTATGAGTTCCCGTATCTGGCGCACGCGCCGATGGAGCCGCTGAACTGCGTGGTCGACCTGCGCAAGGACGGTTGCACCGTGTGGGCCGGTTCACAGTTCCAGACTGTGGACCAGGGCGCTATCGCCGCCACCGCCGGTTTGAAGCCGGAACAGGTGACGCTGAATACGATGATGGCCGGCGGCGGTTTCGGCCGCCGCGCAGTGCCGACTTCCGACTATCTGGTGGAAGCGGTCAACATCGCCAAGGTGTGGCAGGCCGCTGGCCACAAGGAGCCGATTAAAGTCGTCTGGAGCCGCGAGGACGACATCAAGGGCGGCTACTACCGTCCGTCGCACGTGCACCGCGCCGACATCGGCATCGATGCCAAGGGCGAGATCGTGGCCTGGGATCATGTGATCGTCGGCCAGTCCATCATTACCGGCACGCCGTTCGAGGCGGTGATGATGAAGGACGGCGTGGATTCGACCATGGTGGAAGGCATGGGCAAGCCATACGACGTGCCGTTGAACTTGAGCGTACACAACGTCAAGGCCAATGTGCCGGTGTTGTGGTGGCGCTCCGTCGGCTCGACCCACACCGCCTTTGTGATGGAAACCCTGATCGACGAAGCCGCGCACGCGGCCAAGATGGATCCGGTGGCCTACCGCAGGAAGCTGATGGGCGAGGAGGGCAAGCGCCACATGGCCGCGCTGGACCTGGCCGTGGCCAAATCCGGCTACGGCAAGAAGGCTTTGCCGAAAGGCCAGGCTTATGGACTGGCCGTGCATGATTCGTTCAACACCGTGATCGCTTACGTTGTGGTGGCGTCGATCAAGAACGGCCAGCCCAAGCTGCTCAAGGTCACTGCCGGCGTCCACTGCAACACGGCGGTCAATCCCTTGACCATCGAAGCGCAGATCCAGGGCGCGGCACTGATGGGCCTCGGCATGACCCTGCCGGGCGCCGCCATCACGCTGAAGGACGGCGTGGTGGAGCAACAGAACTTCAGCGACTACACGGTGGCGCGCATGACCGACATGCCGAAGATCGACGTCCACATCGTGCCGTCGAACGATCCGCCTACCGGCATGGGCGAACCGGGCCTGCCGCCGCTGGCGCCGGCCTTCGCCAACGCCCTGTTCAAGTTGACCGGCAAGCGCCTGCGCAAACTGCCGTTCGACCTGGCCAGCGCCCAGGCGTAATCAAGCGGATGGCTTTAACCGGCATCCTGCTGGCAGCCGGTCGCGGTCGACGCTTCGACCCGTCCGGCGTACAAAACAAACTGCTGCAAACCATGGCGGACGGCGACATCGTCGTTGCCGCCAGTGCCAGGAATATGCTGGCCGTGCTGCCACGCGTGGTGGCCGTGGTGCGCGAAGGCGACGACAAGGTCGCCGCGCTGCTGGGCCGCCTCGGTTGCGAAGTGCGCGTCTGCGTCGATGCGGACCTGGGGATGGCTGAATCCCTCCTCACCGCGATTGAACACACCAGGGGCGCAGAAGGGTGGCTGATCGGCCTGGGCGACATGCCGCGCGTGCGCCCCGACACCATGCGCGCCCTGGTCGCTACAATAGAGCGCGGCGCACGCATCGCCGCGCCGGTGTTCGAAGGGCGGCGCGGCAATCCGGTCGCCTTCAGTTCTTATCACCTGCCGTTGCTGCTGGCGGTGGAAGGCGACCAGGGGGCGCGCGCGATTTTAAAAAGCCACACGGTCAGCGAAGTGGCGGTTGATGATGACGGCGTGGTGCGCGACATCGACACGCCGGGCGATCTATAACAGGATTTATGATGAAAAAACCGAGTAAAACTCTCCCTTCCATAGCCTATACCATCGCCGGCCATGATCTGGCCGCACACCTGTTCCATGTGTCGGTCACGGTGGCCGCGCCGGCCGAAACGGGCCAGATTTTCGCGCTGCCGGCGTGGATACCCGGCAGCTACATGATCCGCGAGTTTTCCCGCAATATTGTGCGCATCCGCGCCGAATCCCGGGGCCAGCCGGTGGAACTGAGCAAGCTCGATAAACACTCGTGGCAGGCTGCACCGCTGGCCGACCGCAGCGCGCCGCTGACTGTCCACTACGAAGTCTACGCCTGGGACTTGTCGGTGCGCGCCGCGCATCTGGACCAGCATCATGGTTTCTTCAACGGCACCAGCGTTTTCCTGCGCGTGCTCGGACAGGAGGAGCGGCCGCACGTGGTGGACATCCAGCGCCCGGCCGACGAAGCGGCGCAGAACTGGCGCGTGGCTACCTCGCTGCCGGAGCTGAAAGCGAAACGTTATGGTTTTGGCAGCTATATCGCGTCGAATTACGATGAGCTGATCGACCACCCGGTGGAGCAGGGCGACTTTGCGCTGGCTACCTTCAAGGCCCACGGCGTACCGCACGACATCGTCATCACCGGCCGCGTGCCGAACCTGGACCTGGCCCGCCTGAGCGCCGACCTGAAAAAAATCTGCGAAACCCAGATCGCCTTCTTTGAACCAAAGACCAAAAAAGCGCCGATGGACCGCTATGTCTTTATGACCATGGCGGTGGGCGACGGCTACGGCGGCCTGGAGCATCGCGCCTCGACCGCGCTGATCTGCAACCGTGGCGACCTGCCGACCACTTCCGCCAAGAGCACGGAGATCAGTGATGGCTACCTGCAATACCTCGGCCTGTGCAGCCATGAATATTTCCACACCTGGAATGTGAAGCGCATCAAGCCGGCTGCCTTTGCTCCTTATAATCTTCAGGTCGAGAATTATTCGCCGCTCCTGTGGCTGTTTGAAGGGTTCACCAGTTATTACGATGATTTAATGCTGGTGCGTGCCGGCGTCATTGCCGAGCCGGCGTATTTTAAATTACTGGGTAAAACCGTCGGCAACGTATTGCGCGGCAGCGGCCGCACCAAGCAAAGCGTCGCCGATTCAAGTTTCGACGCCTGGGGTAAATATTATCGCCAGGATGAAAACGCGCCAAATGCCATTATCAGCTACTACACCAAAGGTTCTTTAATCGGTCTGGCGCTGGATTTAAGCATCCGCGCCAAGACCGGGGGCAAGAAATCGCTGGACGACGTGATGCGTGCGTTGTGGCAACGTTATGGCAGCGACTTTTATAATGGCGGTGGTCGTGGTGTAACGCCTGTCGAAGCCGAAGCCTTATTTGATGAAATCAGCGGTGGCCGCTTCAAGGCATTTTTCGATAAATATATCCGTGGCACGGAAGATTTGCCTTTGGCTAAATTGCTGGCACCGTTCGGCGTTAAATATGCCGACGAGCGTCGATCGGCCAAGCCGAGTTTCGATGTCAATCTCGGCCGCGATGGCAATGACTGCAAGCTGTCGGTGGTCCATGAAAATGGCGCTGCCCATCAAGCTGGATTATCGGCCGGCGACATTCTGATTGCCGTCGATGGCCTGCGCGTTACCGCCACCAATCTGGATAGTCTACTGTCACGTTACGCTGTAGGCGATACGGTGGAAGTCCACGCCTTCCGGCGCGACGAGTTGATGACCGTCTTTCTCACCTTGCAAGGCGACCGCGTTCCGGGAATTACCTTGGCGCTGGATTCCTCGGCCAGAAAGCCGGCCGGTCCGCTGCGGCCAAGTGCCAGCAGATAATTAATTATCAATTATTTAGCCGTGCCCCTATGGCGCGGCTTTTTTTTGCGCTACACTTATGCCAATTTTTAGCATGTAAAAGCTCAATTCTGGCGCATATAGTGACTTTGCTCGATCCTCTTACCGTTGTAGTGATGGGCACGCTGATGGCCGCAGCGATGAGCGTGGTCCTCTATTCCGCCCATCTGAATTTCCCCAAGGAGATTCAAGGCTTGCGCGATTGGGCATTGGGCCTGATATTGCTGGTGCTGGGTGCGGTGTTGTTCAGCCTGCGTGACCTATCGCCGATCATCCCTATTTGTGCTAATTCCTTCCTGATCTGGGGCGTGGGATTAACCATGATCGGCACCGAGCGGTTTTATGGTGTACGCCCCTCCTGGTGGATATTCAATCTGGTGTGGGGCATGGCGGTGGCCGGAATTATATTCTGGCTGTTGGTGGTGCCGAGCTTCAGTGCGAGGGTCGCCACTTTTTCTATCCTTGCGTTCGTATTTTATTCCAGGCAGGTTTTTTTGATCTGGAAATACGGTGATACCCATTTCAGTTCGCAGTTTTTCGGCGCTTTAATGATTATCCAGTCTGCAGTCGTTTTAACGCGGGGATTATTGGCTGTGATATATGGCAGCGCAAATGTTAATCTGATGATCGCCGGTCCGTTCCCCAGTATCTATCTGGCTGTCGGCCATTTCATGATATTGCTGATGACCGTCGGTTTTATGACGGTATGCACGCGCCGCCTGCAAACCACTTTGGAACTGCGCTCCACGCTCGATCCTTTGACGGAAATTTTAAATCGTCGCGGATTTGCAGATATTTATGCCAAGGAACACGCTTTGATGCGTCGCGAAGGCACCTGCATGACGATGCTGAGTATCGATATCGATTACTTTAAAAAGATTAACGACGGCCATGGCCACGCCGTTGGCGACCGGGTATTAATCGACGTTGCGCAGGTTATTTCCAAAGCGCTGCGCGCATCGGATCATGTGGCCCGTTTCGGCGGTGAGGAGTTTGTCGTGCTGCTGCCGGCCACCGGATTGGACCGTGCGCTGCATGTCACCGAACGCATCCAGTCCGCCTTGCGCGCGCCGCGCACGGACGTGCCGCCGTACACCGTCAGTTTCGGCGTGGCGTGCCAATCCAGCGCGGACGAAAGCCTGGAAGGCGTTCTGATCCGGGCGGACAAGGCATTGTATTGCGCTAAGGAAAGTGGACGCGATCGTTACGAGATCGCGCCGGATGCCGGCATGACGCTGCCGGCGCGCACGGAATTGCGAGCTTAGTCGAACAGGCGGGCCAGTTCGGCGCCCGGGTCCTGGGCGCGCATGAAAGCTTCGCCCACCAGAAAAGCGTGGACATTGGCGTCGCGCATGCGTTTCACGTCGGCCGGGGTCAGGATGCCGGATTCGGTGATGACCATCTTCTCCGGCGGCATGCGGTCCAGCAGGACCAGCGTATTTTCCAGCGACACCTCGAAGGTGCGCAGATTGCGGTTGTTGACGCCAACTAGTTTGGTATTCAGCTTAAGGGCGGCGGTCAGCTCGTCGCCGTCGTGGGTTTCCACCAGCACGTCCATGCCCAATTCGTGGGCCACGGCTTCCATTTCCGCCATCAGGCCGTGATCGAGCGCGGAGACGATGAGCAGGATCGCATCGGCACCCATCGCGCGCGCCTCGTAGATCTGGTAAATGTCGACCATGAAGTCCTTGCGCAGCACCGGCAGCGCACAGGCGCCGCGCGCCTGCTGCAGGTAGGTCACGGAGCCCTGGAAGAACTGTTCGTCGGTCAGCACCGACAGGCACGCGGAGCCGTTGGATTCGTAGCTCGCGGCGATGTCGGCAGGACGGAAGTCCGCGCGCAGCACGCCTTTGGACGGCGAGGCCTTTTTGATTTCGGTGATGACGCCGGCCTTGCCGGCGGCGATCTTGGCGCGCAGGCTGGCTTCAAAGCCGCGCAGGCCGGCGCGCAGTTCGGCGTTGGATTCCACCTCGTCGCGCAAGCTGGTCAAGCTGCGGTACTTCTTGGCGGCGGCCACTTCGTCGGCTTTCACCGCCAGGATTTTGTTCAGGATGTCAGACATTAACGTTGCTCCGAAAGGGCGAGGCGCACGCCGAGGGCCAGGAACAAGCCGCCCATGGTGCGGTTCAGCCACAGCGACACCAGCGGCTTGATGTTCAAGCGCGCGCTGGCAAAGGCGGTGAAGATGGCCAGGCCATGGCAATACAGCATGCCATTGAAATTAAAAATAGTGCCCAGGATGATGAAGGCCAGCGGCTTGCTGGTGGAGTCGGCTCCAATAAACTGCGGCACGAACGCCAGGAAAAACAGCGCCACCTTGGGATTCAGTACATTGGTCAGGAAGCCCTGGAAGAAGATCTTGCGCCAGGCCAGCGGCTTGGCCGCTTGCGCGAGTGCAGCTGCGTCGGCACTCGCGCTCGCATCGCCTTCCTCGCGCCGCTGCGCGCGCAGCATGCCGATGCCCATGTAGACGATGTAGGCGGCGCCCACCCATTTCACCACCGTGAAGGCGGTGGCGGAGGTCGACAGCAGGGCCGACAGGCCCAGCGCTGCCGCCAGCACATGCACCATGGTGCCGGCGCCGATGCCCAGCGCGGCGGCCGAACCGGCGCGCCAGCCTTGCGTGGCGCTGCGGGTCATAATCAGCAGGTTGTCGGGACCGGGCATGACATTCAACAGCAGGCCCGAGATGATGAACAGCGTCAGGTCGTGAATTCCAAACATTTCGTTATCCTTTGCGCGCCGCCGTCGTTCCCGCGCAAGCGGGAATCCATGCGGCCTATGGGTTCCCGCTTGCGCGGGAACGACGGCGGTTAGCGGCCGAGGGTCTGCGTTACTGTGACGAACTGCTCGATCTTGCGCAGTGCGTCACCGGAATGGATCGCAGCGCGGGCGCGCTTCAAGCCATCCTCGATCGAGCTGGCCACGCCGGCCGCGTACAGCGCCGTGCCGGCATTCAGCGAGACGATGTCGTACGCCGCACCCGGCTCGCCGCGCAGCGCTTCCATCATGCGCGCCTTCGATTCGGTGGCGTCGGCTACGCGCAGGTTGCGGCTGGCGATCATCTGCATGCCGAAATCCTCTGGATGGATTTCATACTCGCGGATTTCGCCGTCTATCAGTTCGCCGACCATGGTGGAGGCGCCCAGCGAGACTTCGTCCATATTGTCTTTGCCATACACCACGATGGCGTGCTGCGCGCCGAGGCGCTGCAGCACGCGCACCTGGATACCGACCAAATCCGCATGGAACACGCCCATCAGGATATTCGGCGCACCGGCCGGGTTGGTCAGCGGTCCCAGGATGTTGAAGATGGAGCGCACGCCCAGCTCGCGGCGCACCGGCGCCACGTGCTTCATGGCCGCGTGGTGGTTCGGCGCGAACATGAAGCCGATGCCGGTCTGCGCGATCGATTGCGCAATCTGCTCCGGCTTCAGGTTGATGTTGGCGCCCAGCGATTCGATCACGTCCGCGCTGCCCGACGACGACGACACGCTGCGGCCGCCGTGCTTGGCCACGCGCGCGCCGGCCGCTGCGGCCACGAACATCGCCGTGGTGGAGATATTGAAGGTGTGGGCGCCGTCGCCGCCGGTGCCGACGATGTCGAGCAGGCCGGTGGTGTCGGCCATCGGCACCTTGGTGGAGAATTCGCGCATGACGGTGGCGGCGGCGGCGATTTCGCCGATGGTTTCTTTCTTCACGCGCAGGCCCATGGTCAGGGCCGCGACCATGGTCGGCGACATTTCGCCCGACATGATCTGGCGGAACAGGTGCAGCATCTCGTCGTGGAAAATCTCGCGGTGTTCGATGCAGCGCAGCAGTGCTTCTTGATGGGTGATAGGCATGGCAATTCCTTAATCAGCGTACGAGAAAGTTCTTCAACAGTTGGTGGCCGTGTTCGGACAGGATGGACTCGGGGTGGAACTGCACGCCCTCGATGTCGTATTCCTTATGCCGCACGCCCATGATTTCACCGTCGTCGGTCCATGCCGTCACCTCCAGGCAGGACGGCAGCGAGCTGCGCTCGATGGCCAACGAGTGATATCGGATCACTGTGAAGGGAGACGGGAGGTCCTTGAAGACGCCCACGCCCGTATGCGCGATTAAAGAAGTTTTGCCATGCATGACCTGCTTGGCGCGAATGACTTTGCCGCCGAACGCTTCGCCGATGGCCTGGTGGCCGAGGCACACGCCCAGGATCGGCTTCTTGCCGGCGAAGTGTTTGAGCACGGCGATCGAAATGCCTGCCTGCGACGGGTCTTTCGGTCCCGGCGAAATGCAGATGTGGTCTGGATTGAGCGCTTCGATCTCCGCGATGGTGATTTCATCGTTGCGGAAAACGCGCACGTCTTCACCCAGTTCGCCGAAGTACTGCACGATGTTGTAGGTGAAGGAGTCGTAGTTGTCGATCATCAGCAGCATATTAGTACTCCCCATCCAGGCCATCTTGCACTTGCTCGGCGGCGCGCAGCACGGCGCGCGCCTTGTGTTCAGTTTCCTGCCATTCCATCTCGGCGATGGAGTCGGCGACGATGCCGGCGGCGGCCTGCACGTACAGGTTGCCGTCCTTGATCACGCCGGTGCGGATCGCAATCGCCACGTCCATCTCGCCGCCGAACGACAGGTAGCCGCAGGCGCCGCCGTAGATGCCGCGCTTGGAGATTTCCAGTTCGTCGATGACTTCCATGGCGCGTACTTTCGGCGCACCGGTCAGCGTGCCGGCCGGGAAGGTGGCGCGCAGCACATCCAGGTTGGTCAGGCCGTCTTTCAGCTTGCCCTCGACGTTGGAGACGATGTGCTGCACATGCGAGTATTTTTCGATGACCAGGCGGTCGGTGACTTTGACGCTGCCGATTTCGGAGATGCGGCCCAGGTCATTGCGCGCCAGGTCGATCAGCATCACGTGTTCGGCGATTTCCTTCTGGTCGGCCAGCAGTTCCTTGGCCAGTTCCACGTCGCGTTCCGGCGTGGCGCCGCGCGGACGGGTGCCGGCGATCGGGCGCAGCGTGACCTTCTTCTCGCCGTCAGGGAGCGTTTCGTTACGCACCAAAATCTCCGGCGAGGCGCCGACGATCTGCATGTCGCCGAAATTGTAGAAGTACATATACGGCGACGGGTTCAGCGAACGCAGGGCGCGGTACAGGCTCAAAGGCGAATCGACGTAGGGCTTGCGGATGCGTTGGCCGATCTGCACCTGCATCAAGTCGCCGGCCATCACGTATTCGTGGGCCTTGGCGACCGCTTTCAGATATTCGTCTTTCGGGAACTCGCGCACCGCCTCCGTGCGCACCGAGGCGCTGGTGACCGGCGCTTCAACGCCACGGCGCAGCATCACGCGCAGGTCTTTCAGGCGCTGGCGCGCTTTCGAATACGACTCCGGCTGCGTGGTGTCGGCGTAGACGATCAGATACAGCTTGCCGCTCAGGTTATCGATGACGGCCAGTTCCTCGGTCACCATTAGCTGGATGTCGGGCAGGTTCAGGTCATCCTTCGGCTGCGTGTGGGCCAGCGTTTTTTCGATGTGGCGCACGGTGTCGTAGCCGAAGTAGCCGGCCAGGCCGCCGCAGAAACGCGGCATGCCGGGACGCACGGCGACCTTGAAACGCTGCTGGTAAGTCTCGATGAAGTCGAGCGGATTGCCTTCGTGGGTTTCGATCACGGCGCCGTTCTTGACGATTTCCGTGCGGTTGCCGAAGGTGCGCAGCAGCGTGGTGGCCGGCAGGCCGATGAAGGAGAAGCGGCCGAAACGCTCGCCGCCCACCACCGACTCCAGCAGGAAGGTGTTCTTGCCGGCGTTCTGGGTTTGCGCCAGTTTCAGGTACAGGGTCAGCGGGGTTTCGAGGTCGGCGAAGGCTTCCGCGATCAGTGGGATGCGGTTGTAGCCGTCGTTGGCCAACGATTTGAATTCGAGTTCGGTCATGTCTGCTCTCCATGCCGCCGGAATGAGGGAGTGCCGGCGGTGGTGTGTTCAAAAAACCTGTCGCGCATGAAAATGCGGACGACAGCAATCAATTCGGCTTAGTGATGCCAGGATTGCCAGCGTCGCCAAAGCCAGGCCTCAATCGAGCCTGTTTGGTTGACGGTGTGTTTTTTGGTGAGAGACATTTCGGTCAATTGTATCGCTAATGGTTTGTACGCGAACGGATCAGGCTAGCCGCTTCTAGCAGCGTGGTTACTATACCATCGGAATCGGTTTCGTGTATAGACTCTCCGTGGTTATAACCATATGGCACCGTCAGCACCGGACAACCCGCAGCCCGCGCGGCTTGTGCGTCGTTCGAGGAGTCGCCGATGGCCACCACCTGCGCCGGTTGCAGGCCGAAATCGGCGCACACGGTTTGCAGCGGCAGCGGGTCCGGTTTCTTGCGCGGCAGCGAGTCGCCGCCGTAGACCACCTCGAAGAAACCGTCCAGGCCTTTGAGCTTGAGCAGCGGCGTGGTGAAGGCGATCGGCTTGTTGGTCACGCAGGCCAGGCGCAGGCCCTGGGCCTTGAGCGCGGTCAGACCTGCGATCACGTTCGGGTACAGGGCGCTGTGCTGGCCGTTGATGCTCAGGTAGTGGCGCTGGTAGGCGTCCATCGCTGGCGCGAACGCGGCCTCGATACGGTCCGCGTCCCAGTCCAGCGCCAGCACGGAGCGGATCAGGTTTTCCGAACCTTTGCCGACCATCAGGGCGATTTGCTCCTGCGTGATCGGACCCAGGCCCAGCTCCGCGCGCATGCCGTTGATCGCGACGTGGAAGTCGGGAATCGTGTCCAGCATGGTGCCGTCAAGGTCGATGATCGCGGCGCGCACGCCTGCCAGTACGCTCATCGGCTTATACCTTGGCCAGGTTGGCGCGCATGGCGTCGATCACGGCCTTGTAGTCCGGCTGGCCGAAGATGGCCGAACCGGCGACAAAGGTGTCGGCGCCGGCGGCGGCGGCGGCGGCGATGTTGTCGATCTTGATGCCGCCGTCCACTTCCAGCAGGATGTCGCGGCCGGAGTCGTCGATCAGGCGGCGCGCTGCGGCGATTTTCTTCAGCGCTTGCGGAATGAAGGACTGGCCGCCGAAGCCCGGATTGACCGACATGATCAGGATCATGTCGATCTTGTCCATCACGTGTTCCAGGTAGCTCAGCGGGGTGGCCGGATTGAACACCAGGCCGGCCTTGCAGCCGTGGTCGCGGATCAGTTGCAGCGAGCGGTCGATGTGGTCCGACGCTTCCGGGTGGAAGGTGATGATGTTGGCGCCGGCCTTGGCGAAGTCGGGGATGATGCGGTCCACCGGTTTGACCATCAGGTGTACATCGATCGGCACATCCACGTGCGGGCGGATCGCCTGGCACACCAGCGGGCCGATGGTCAGGTTGGGAACATAATGGTTGTCCATCACGTCAAAGTGGATGATGTCGGCGCCGGCGGTAACGACGTTGCGGACCTCTTCACCCAGGCGGGCGAAGTCGGCGGAGAGGATGCTGGGAGCGATGCGGTAGGTGGTCATGGCGTAGGGCTAGCGTAGAAAAAGATGCGCTATTTTACGCTGGTCCGCCTGCTTGCGCCCGTTTTCAGGCGCGTCGTCCTTGCATACGGGGCCGATTTGCGGTGCAATGGGCGTTTGGCGATAGCAAAGTACAATCACCATCGTCAAGCTTGCATTTTAGAGGAATGTTGATGTCGAATTATGAATTTACCGTGTCGGTCAGAACCCAGTATCTGCCGGAACAGTCGGACCCGGAGCGCACGAATTTCGTGTTTACGTACTCGATCACGATCAAAAACACCGGCACGGTGGCCGCGCAGCTGATTTCGCGCCATTGGGTCATCACGGACGCCAACAATCACGTCGAGCAAGTGCGCGGACTAGGCGTGGTCGGCCACCAGCCGCTGCTGCAGCCGGGCGAGCAGTTCGAGTACACCAGCGGCGCCGCGCTGCAAACCCAGCAGGGCTCCATGGTGGGCGAATACTTCTGTGTGGCCGAAGACGGTCACCAGTTCGAGGTCAAGATTCCGGAATTCGTGCTGTCGCTGCCGCGCACGCTGCACTAATTCGCTGTGCTTATTATTTCTTGCCCTTCATGGTCCACCAGACGATGAAGACCAGCAAAAAGAACGCCACGCCCGCTTCCACCATTAATATCCACATACTCAGCCTTTATGTTATCTCCACGCCGTAGTCTACTCGTTCCGACAGGCGCCGTTGCGTTCGCGCTTGCGCTGGCCGCCTGCACCACCACGCCGCTGCCGCCGGACAAAGCGCCTGTACCAGCGCAACCGGCGCCGTCACAGCCTGCCACGCCTGCGCCGACGGCGCCGACGGCGCCGACGGCGCCGGTCCAGCCGCCCAAGCCGGCCGCCCTGCACATGGTGGCGGCCACTTTTGCCGCGCTGCCGGGCTGGGACAAGGACGACCTGCGCGCGGCCTGGCCGGCGTTCAGCTCCTCGTGCTCGGTACTGGTCAAGCAGCCGACCTGGAAGGAGGTCTGTACCATCGGCCGCAGCGTCAACGCCAGCGACGAACGCGCCATCCGCACCTTCTTCGAAACCTTCTTCGAGCCGCAGCAGGTCATCGCACCGGACGGCGCCGCCGAAGGCCTGGTCACCGGCTATTACGAGCCGTTGCTGCACGGCTCGCGCAAAAAGGGTGGCGCGTACCAGACGCCGCTCTATAAAGTACCGGACGACATGCTCACCATCGACCTGGGCAGCGTCTATCCCGAGCTGAAGAATATGCGCCTGCGCGGCAAGCTGGCGGGCAAGAAGGTCGTGCCTTATTCCACCCGCGCCGACATCGAAGCGGCCAATTTCAGCGGCAAGGAGCTGCTGTGGGTGGATGATCCGGTGGAGTCGTTCTTCCTGCAGGTGCAGGGTTCGGGCCGTGTGCAGCTGAGCGAAACCGGCGAAACCGTGCGCGTGGCGTATGCCGACCAGAACGGCCATCCCTACAAGTCGATCGGGAAATACCTGGTGGAGAAGGGCGAGCTGACGCTGGAGCAGGCTTCGGCGCAGGGCATCAAGGCGTGGATCGCCGGCCATCCGACGCGCATGCAGGAGCTGTTCAATGTGAACCCGAGTTATGTGTTCTTCCGCGAAGAACGCCTGCCGGACCCGAAAGTCGGGCCGAAAGGCTCGCTGGGCGTGCCGCTGACGCCGCAGCGCTCGGTCGCCATCGACGCCACCCAGTTGCCGCAAGGCGCGCCGGTGTTCCTGGCTACCACCCAGCCGAACAGCGATATTCCTATGCAGCGGCTGGTGATGGCGCAGGACACGGGCGGCGCCATCCGTGGCGCCATCCGCGTCGACTACTTCTTTGGCTTCGGTGCGGAAGCGGCGGAAAATGCCGGCCGCATGAAGCAGCGCGGCAGCGTATGGGTGCTGATGCCTAAAAAGTTTTAACGCAATACCAGCACGGGCAGGGTGGTGTGCGATAGCACGCTTTGCGTTTCGCTGCCCATCAACAGCTTGCTCAGGCCGGTGCGGCCGTGCGAGGCCATCATGATCAGGTCGGCGCCGTACTTCTCGGCCGCGCTGATGATTTCATCGGCCGGCTTGGCCGACATCGCGATCACTCCCGTGAACGGAATGCCGCCTGCAGCGGCCGCGGCCGCCACCTTGGCGATGTGGGCGCGCGCGGCGTCCTGCATCTGCGTTTCGTACTCGCCGGCTTCCAGCACGGCGCCGCCGTCGCCCAGGGTGGGCAGCAGCATGGGCTGGATTACCGCCACGGCGGTAATGCGCGCCTGGTGCAGGCGGGCGAATTCGACGGCAATGGCGGTGGCTTTGTCCGACAGGTCGGAACCGTCGGTGGGGAACAGGATGGATTTGAACATGGCGGACTCCGGGTAATGGACGGGTAATGGACGGGTAATGGACAGAAAATAGACGGGAAATAGACTGGAGCCAGCCTACTGTCTACTTAGCTTTTCTGGCGCACGGCTGGCGATAGCGCCAGCAGCAGCATCAGCCCGATGCTGCCGGCCGCCACGCAGGCCAGGCCGGTGCGCACGCTGAAGTGCTCGCCCAGGTAGCCGGCCGCCAGCGCGCCGAGCGGCGCAATCGCCACCGTCAGGAAGCGCATGGTCGAAATCATGCGGCCCAGGTATTCGTCCGGCGTGACCTTCTGGCGCATGGTGGTGTAGGGCATCAGGAACAGCATCACGCCGCAGTCGAGGAAAAACGACATGCCGGCGCAGGCGCTGGCGCTGGCCAGCGGGTAGCCGAATAGCTGGGCCGGAATCAGCGGCGTGACCGTATAGGCGAAGGTGCACAGGCCAACGCCGATCAGCATGGTGCCGGTGGTGCCGTAGCGCTGCGACAGCGGCTTCAGCAGCAGTGAACTGACCAATACGCCGATGCCGCCTATCATCTGCGCCACGCCCAGCATGCCGGCGCTCATGCCTAGCTCGCGGGTGGCGAAAATCACGTGCAGCGCGGCAAAGCCGTAGAACAGCATATGCCACAGGCCCGAGGCCCAGGCCAGCGTGCGCAGCAGCGGTATGCTCCAGATGAAGCGGAAACCATCCTGGATATCGCGCAGCGGGTGCTTGTTCGACGGCGGCGGCTTGGGATCGGTGGCGCTCACATTGCGCAGCAGCGCGATCGACACCAGGAAACTGCAGGCGTTGAGGATCACCGCGTAGGGCGCGGTCAGCCATTGGATCAGCACACCGGCCAGGCCCGGCGCCAGCAGCCGCGAGGCGGAATCGGTGGCGGCGAACTTGGACTGGGCGTCGGTCAGCTTGTCGCGGCCGATCAGGTTGGTCAGGAACACCACCTCGGCGCCGCCGCCGACCACGCCGCAGCCGCCGGAAATGAAGGACACCACGTACAGCCACTGCACTGACAGCAGGCCCAGCCACCACATCAGCGGAATGCTGGCCAGGGTCACCGCCTGGATGGCTTTGCTCGCCAGCAGGATGGGCAGCTTGCGGTTGCGGTCGAGGATCACGCCGGCCGGCAGGGCCAGCAGGGCGAACGGCAGGGCCGCCATGGCGCCCATCATGCCCATCTGCGCCGGCGAGGCTTTTAATAAGAGCACCGCGCACAGTGGAAGCGCCAGCGCGCTGACATAGCTGCCGAAACCGTTGAGGATGGCGCTGGACCAATAGCGGCGGAAATCGCCGTTGCGCAGCAGTTCGTCACCGGCCAGCGCGTTGCGGAAAGAGGTAAGTATGGGATGCTCTGCGTGCTAATTGCCGAATTTCAATCATACCAGCGCCTGGCTTAGGCGCTACAATCGCCCGGTAAAATATTCCATCTGGAGGAACACATGCAATACGAAGACCTGATCGTCGAAGTGCACGGCAAAGTTGCACTGATCCGCCTGAACCGCCCGAAAGCCCTGAATGCGCTGAACGACCGCATGATGAACGAGCTAGGCGAAGCGCTATATAAGTACGACGCCGATCCGGCCATCGGCTGCATCGTGCTGACCGGCAGCGAGAAGGCCTTCGCCGCCGGCGCCGACATCGCCGCCATGGCGGACTACACCTATCCGGATACCTATCGCGACAACTATATCGGCCGCAACTGGGAGCATGTGCTGCGCGTGCGCAAGCCGGTGATCGGCGCCGTGGCCGGCTTCGCGCTGGGCGGCGGCTGCGAGCTGGCCATGATGTGCGACTTTCTGGTGGCGGCCGACAACGCCAAGTTCGGCCAGCCGGAGATCAAGGTCGGCGTGGTGCCGGGCGCCGGCGGCACCCAGCGCCTGCCGCGCGCCATCGGCAAGGCCAAGGCCATGGACATGCTGCTGACCGCGCGCATGATCGACGCCGCCGAGGCGGAACGCATCGGCCTGGTGTCGCGCGTGATCCAGGCGGACAAGCTGATCGAAGAAGTGCTGGCCATCGCCACGCAGATCGCCTCGATGTCGACCTCGGTGGCCATGCAGATCAAGGATTCGGTCAACCGTGCCTTTGAAACCACGCTGTCGGAGGGCGTTACTTATGAGCGCCGTTTGTTCCAGGCCGCGTTCGGCACGCCCGCCCAGAAAGAAGGGATGAAGGCTTTCCTCGAAAAGCGCTTGCCAAACTTCGAGGGTCTTTGATATGATTCGGTCCCTCGCAAGACACAGCATGCAAATGCAGCGTTAAGCGGGGTGAAAAAGAAGGTTGACGAAATGCTGAAAACGCTTCATACTCTTCCTTCTTCGCTGAGAACAAAACGCTTCTTCAGCAGTAATACAGAATTGATGATCTTTAAAAATTTACAGTTGATAAGTGTGGGCGTTTAGTGCTGCAACAAAAAGCATTAAATGCTCAACAAAGAAATATTCAGTAGAAATACTGTCAGTATTTTTGAGAAGAGCGAACCAGTGATCAGCAGTGGTCACTAAACAGAGATTAAACTAAAGAGTTTGATCCTGGCTCAGATTGAACGCTGGCGGCATGCCTTACACATGCAAGTCGAACGGCAGCGCGGGGCAACCTGGCGGCGAGTGGCGAACGGGTGAGTAATATATCGGAACGTACCCAAGAGTGGGGGATAACGTAGCGAAAGTTACGCTAATACCGCATACGATCCAAGGATGAAAGTGGGGGATTCGCAAGAACCTCATGCTTCTGGAGCGGCCGATATCTGATTAGCTAGTTGGTAGGGTAAAAGCCTACCAAGGCATCGATCAGTAGCTGGTCTGAGAGGACGACCAGCCACACTGGAACTGAGACACGGTCCAGACTCCTACGGGAGGCAGCAGTGGGGAATTTTGGACAATGGGCGCAAGCCTGATCCAGCAATGCCGCGTGAGTGAAGAAGGCCTTCGGGTTGTAAAGCTCTTTTGTCAGGGAAGAAAAGGTTACGGATAATACCCGTGGCTCATGACGGTACCTGAAGAATAAGCACCGGCTAACTACGTGCCAGCAGCCGCGGTAATACGTAGGGTGCAAGCGTTAATCGGAATTACTGGGCGTAAAGCGTGCGCAGGCGGTTTTGTAAGTCTGTTGTGAAATCCCCGGGCTCAACCTGGGAATGGCAATGGAGACTGCAAGGCTAGAGTTTGGCAGAGGGGGTAGAATTCCACGTGTAGCAGTGAAATGCGTAGATATGTGGAGGAACACCGATGGCGAAGGCAGCCCCCTGGGTCAAAACTGACGCTCATGCACGAAAGCGTGGGGAGCAAACAGGATTAGATACCCTGGTAGTCCACGCCCTAAACGATGTCTACTAGTTGTCGGGTCTTAATTGACTTGGTAACGCAGCTAACGCGTGAAGTAGACCGCCTGGGGAGTACGGTCGCAAGATTAAAACTCAAAGGAATTGACGGGGACCCGCACAAGCGGTGGATGATGTGGATTAATTCGATGCAACGCGAAAAACCTTACCTACCCTTGACATGGCTGGAATCCCTGAGAGATTGGGGAGTGCTCGAAAGAGAACCAGTACACAGGTGCTGCATGGCTGTCGTCAGCTCGTGTCGTGAGATGTTGGGTTAAGTCCCGCAACGAGCGCAACCCTTGTCATTAGTTGCTACGAAAGAGCACTCTAATGAGACTGCCGGTGACAAACCGGAGGAAGGTGGGGATGACGTCAAGTCCTCATGGCCCTTATGGGTAGGGCTTCACACGTCATACAATGGTACATACAGAGCGCCGCCAACCCGCGAGGGGGAGCTAATCGCAGAAAGTGTATCGTAGTCCGGATTGTAGTCTGCAACTCGACTGCATGAAGTTGGAATCGCTAGTAATCGCGGATCAGCATGTCGCGGTGAATACGTTCCCGGGTCTTGTACACACCGCCCGTCACACCATGGGAGCGGGTTTTACCAGAAGTAGGTAGCTTAACCGCAAGGAGGGCGCTTACCACGGTAGGATTCGTGACTGGGGTGAAGTCGTAACAAGGTAGCCGTATCGGAAGGTGCGGCTGGATCACCTCCTTTCTAGAGTTTGCAGGGTTCCTCGGAACCACTACTAAGCGCTCACACTTATCTGCTGTAACGTTCTTTAACAATCTGGAAGAAGTAAAGTTTTATTAAGCGTGTATCGACAGATACATGCTTGGGTAGTAAAACTCATCATCACAAAGTAGTAAATGCTTAGACTTATAGCCGTCAAGGTTATAGGGACAAGTGAATAAGTGCACATGGTGGATGCCTTGGCGATTACAGGCGATGAAGGACGTAGTAGCTTGCGATAAGCTGCGGGGAGCTAGCAAACAAGCTTTGATCCGCAGATTTCCGAATGGGGAAACCCGGCCTTTTAGGTCATCGCAACCTGAATACATAGGGTTGCGAAGCGAACGCGGCGAACTGAAACATCTAAGTAGCTGCAGGAAAAGAAATCAACCGAGATTCCCAAAGTAGTGGCGAGCGAAATGGGAAGAGCCTGCACGTGATAGTCGGACTGATAATGGAATGCTCTGGAAATGGCAGCCACAGCGGGTGATAGCCCCGTACATGAAATCAGACCGGTGGTACTAAGCGTGCGACAAGTAGGGCGGGACACGAGAAATCCTGTCTGAATATGGGGGGACCATCCTCCAAGGCTAAATACTCGTAATCGACCGATAGTGAACCAGTACCGTGAGGGAAAGGCGAAAAGAACCCCGGGAGGGGAGTGAAATAGATCCTGAAACCGTGTGCATACAAACAGTAGGAGCGGACTTGTTCCGTGACTGCGTACCTTTTGTATAATGGGTCAGCGACTTACATTCAGTGGCAAGGTTAACCGCATAGGGAAGCCGTAGAGAAATCGAGTCCGAACAGGGCGATAGTCGCTGGGTGTAGACCCGAAACCAAGTGATCTACTCATGGCCAGGATGAAGGTGCGGTAACACGCACTGGAGGTCCGAACCCACTAATGTTGAAAAATTAGGGGATGAGCTGTGGGTAGGGGTGAAAGGCTAAACAAACTTGGAAATAGCTGGTTCTCTCCGAAAACTATTTAGGTAGTGCCTCAAGTATCACCATCGGGGGTAGAGCACTGTTATGGCTAGGGGGTCATCGCGACTTACCAAACCATTGCAAACTCCGAATACCGATGAGTGCGAGCTTGGGAGACAGACGTCGGGTGCTAACGTCCGGCGTCAAGAGGGAAACAACCCAGACCGCCAGCTAAGGTCCCAAAGATTGGCTAAGTGGAAAACGAAGTGGGAAGGCTAAAACAGTCAGGATGTTGGCTTAGAAGCAGCCATCATTTAAAGAAAGCGTAATAGCTCACTGATCGAGTCGTCCTGCGCGGAAGATGTAACGGGGCTAAGCCAGTCACCGAAGCTGCGGATATGCGTAAGCATATGGTAGGAGAGCGTTCTGTAAGCCTGCGAAGGTGTCTTGTAAAGGATGCTGGAGGTATCAGAAGTGCGAATGCTGACATGAGTAGCGATAATGGGGGTGAAAAGCCCCCACGCCGTAAGCCCAAGGTTTCCTGTTCAACGTTCATCGGAGCAGGGTGAGTCGGCCCCTAAGGCGAGGCAGAGATGCGTAGCTGATGGGAAGCAGGTTAATATTCCTGCACCGTCGTATGATGCGATGGGGGGACGGATCGCGGAAGGTTGTCTGACTGTTGGAATAGTCAGTTTCTGCTTCATAGAAGGCGCTTAGGCAAATCCGGGCGCGTAATTCAAGGGAGTGGGACGAGTGTACTTGTACACGTAGCAATCGGAAGTGGTTCCAAGAAAAGCCTCTAAGCTTCAGTCATACGAGACCGTACCGCAAACCGACACAGGTGGGCGAGATGAGTATTCTAAGGCGCTTGAGAGAACTCGGGAGAAGGAACTCGGCAAATTGGTACCGTAACTTCGGGAAAAGGTACGCCTCGGTAGCTTGGTCACTTTACTGTGATAGGGCGAAAAGGTTGCAATAAAATGGTGGCTGCGACTGTTTAATAAAAACACAGCACTCTGCAAACACGAAAGTGGACGTATAGGGTGTGACGCCTGCCCGGTGCTGGAAGATTAAATGATGGGGTGCAAGCTCTTGATTGAAGTCCCAGTAAACGGCGGCCGTAACTATAACGGTCCTAAGGTAGCGAAATTCCTTGTCGGGTAAGTTCCGACCTGCACGAATGGCGTAACGATGGCCACACTGTCTCCTCCCGAGACTCAGCGAAGTTGAAATGTTTGTGATGATGCAATCTACCCGCGGCTAGACGGAAAGACCCCATGAACCTTTACTGTAGCTTTGCATTGGACTTTGAACCAATCTGTGTAGGATAGGTGGGAGGCTTTGAAGTAGGGACGCCAGTCTCTATGGAGCCAACCTTGAAATACCACCCTGGTTTGTTTGAGGTTCTAACCTTGGTCCGTTATCCGGATCGGGGACAGTGCATGGTAGGCAGTTTGACTGGGGCGGTCTCCTCCTAAAGTGTAACGGAGGAGTTCGAAGGTACGCTAATTACGGTCGGACATCGTGATGATAGTGCAATGGCATAAGCGTGCTTAACTGCGAGACCGACAAGTCGAGCAGGTACGAAAGTAGGACATAGTGATCCGGTGGTTCTGTATGGAAGGGCCATCGCTCAACGGATAAAAGGTACTCTGGGGATAACAGGCTGATTCCTCCCAAGAGTTCATATCGACGGGGAGTTTGGCACCTCGATGTCGGCTCATCACATCCTGGGGCTGTAGCCGGTCCCAAGGGTATGGCTGTTCGCCATTTAAAGTGGTACGTGAGCTGGGTTTAAAACGTCGTGAGACAGTTTGGTCCCTATCTGCCGTGGGCGTTGGAAATTTGAAGGGGGCTGCTCCTAGTACGAGAGGACCGGAGTGGACGAACCTCTGGTGTACCGGTTGTCACGCCAGTGGCATTGCCGGGTAGCTAAGTTCGGAAGAGATAACCGCTGAAAGCATCTAAGCGGGAAACTTGCCTTGAGATGAGATTTCCCAGAGCCTTGAGCTCTTTGAAGGGTCGTTCGAGACCAGGACGTTGATAGGCTGGGTGTGGAAGTGCAGTAATGCATTAAGCTAACCAGTACTAATTGCCCGTAAGGCTTGTCCCTATAACCTTGACGGTTATATGCATTTACTCTGATGATGAGTGTGCTACCCAATAAACTAAATGAGATCCCCGCGTTCGCGGGGACGACGCTGACGCGCCGCTTTACTTCTCCCAGATTCGCTGTGGCGCCCAATCGGTGGCGCCAGAGCATACAAGTCAAAGCTTGATGACCATAGTAAGTCGGTCCCACCCCTTCCCATCCCGAACAGGACCGTGAAACGACTCTACGCCGATGATAGTGCTGCAACCAGTGTGAAAGTAGGTTATCGTCAAGCTAGTTATTTAGAAAAAGCCCCTTCTGGAGAAATCCGGTAGGGGCTTTTTTGCTTTGTCATCGGCATGTCACGCCGCCTCGTTAAGCTTGTCCCTTTTCAAATATTAGGGACAAGTCAGCATGAAAAAATTCTCCTTGGTGTCGCTCGCCGTATTTTCCGTCCTGGCCGGTTGCGGCGGTAGTGATAGCGCGCCCGAAGTGGTCAAGACGCCGATGACCGGTGTCTTCCTGGACGGCGCGGTGGAAAACCTGGACTATGTGGCCGGCACCGCCGCCAAGGCCAGCACCAGCGCCAAGGGCGAATTCACCTGCTATGCTGGCGACACCGTCAGCTTCAGCGTTGGCGGCATTGCACTGGGCAGCGCCGCTTGCGCCGCCACCATCACGCCGCTGCAGCTGGCCGGCGTCACCGACGTCAAGGACAGCAAAGTGGTCAACCGCCTGCTGGCCCTGCAACTGCTGGACGATGACAGCGATCCGTCGAACGGCATCAAGCTCAATGCCGACGTCAAAACCGCGCTGGCCACCAAAACCGCCGACTTCAACACCGCCGCCGATGTCTTCAACACCGCCCTCGGCGCCAACCTTGCCGCTGCCGGCGCCAAGTACGCGGCCCGCAGCGTCGACGACAGCCGCCGCGCGCTGGTGCGCGAGCACTTCGAGGATACGCTGGCTTCCAAGGTCGGCACGCCGGTCAACGAAACCTTCAACCAGACCACGCCGCTGGGCGCTGTGTCGGTGACGGTGACGCGCTACCAGGTGCAGGCCGCCGCCAGCTATTACATTCCCTACGAAGGCACGAATGCCAAGGTGAAGGAAGATTTCCCGCAAGGTTTCCTGCCATCCTACGGTTCGTCGATCGCTTTCAAGGGCACCAATGCCAATGGCGACCTGGAGTTCTACGGCCTGACCGATCGCGGCCCGAACGGCGACGGCCCCAACCTGCCGGCGCTGACCGGCACCGGCGTCATCGGCGCCAAGATTTTCCCGTCGCCGAGCTTTGCGCCGGCGTTTGGCGTAATTACCGTCGGCAAATCCGGTGCGGTGTTGGCTTCGTCTACGCCGATCAAGGCCTCGGCCACGGTGAAAGCCAGCGGCCTGGCTGTGCCTCCTGGCGCGGTGGGTAATTCGGCTGAAGTGCCGGTGATGGATGCGATGAAATACGACGCCAACAGCAAGGCCACATTTGACGCCAACGGCATCGATACAGAAGCCATCGTCGTCGATAAGAACCGCAACGTGCTATGGGTATCGGACGAGTACGGTCCTTTCATCGTGAAGATCGATCCGGCCACCGGCGTCATTCTGAACAAGTACGCGCCGGGCACCGGCCTGCCGGAGATCTTCCTGAAACGTCGCGCCAATCGCGGCATGGAAGGTCTGGCGCTGGATACCACCAGCGACAAGCTGCACGGCTTCCTGCAAAGCCCGCTGAGCGATGGCAGCGCGCCATATTCCGTCACCGGCAAGAGCGAGCAGATCGAACGCTTTGCGCGCTTCACCCGCTGGACCGAGTTCGACCCGACCACCGGCAAGGCCGGCAAGATGTATGCCTACCCGCTGGATGGCGCCGATTATCAGGACGGCCGTACCGGCAACGCCAAGCTGGGCGATGTGGTCGCGCTGGGTAACGGCAAGTTCATCGTGATCGAACAGGGCGCCGCGCCTAGCGGCAAGGTGTTTAACAAGCTGATGCTGATCGAGATTGGTTCGGCCACCGACATTTCGGCCACCGCGTTCAACGCCGCCAGCTCCGACCTGGAGAAGAGCAGCATGGGCGGCGTGGCGGTCAACGGCGCCGACTGGAAAGCGGTCACCACGCTGAAGAAAACCTTGCTGCTGGACTTGAACGCCATCGGCTGGCTGGCCGAGAAAGCGGAAGGCTTGACCATCGTTGACGCCAACACCCTGGCGCTGGCCAATGACAATGACTTCGGCCTGAAGACCAAGGTGTTCGACGCCAACGGCAAGTCGGTCGACGACGCTGACGTCACCAAGTGCAATATCGACGCCAACGGTGTGATCATCACCAGCACTGCGGCCGGCTGCAATGCCGCCAATAGCATCCGCGTGGCGCGCGGTGCGGATTCGGAGCGTCCAAGCCGCCTGTGGCTGATCAAGTTCGGCAAGGCGCTGACCGCGTTCTGATCTGATGTAGTGTCATGGTGGTGTCACAAGCTTGTCATACGTTTATGGGATATTAATTGTTTGCTCATAACGACAAAGGGACACCACCATGCCGATCGCACTGCCGAAATCATCTTCCGCCATTCAATTCCTGTTGCTGGCAGCGTCCATGGGCGCAGCCAGCGCAGCGGACTTCACCATCAATAGCGCCAGCTCTAGCGCGCAGACCCTGAATGTCGGCCAGACCGGCAATGTCACCGCCAGCGGCAACCTGAGCGTGAGCGGCGTCAGCGCCATCGCGGTGACCATTGGCGGTAGCAACACCACGCTGAACAACCTGGGCACCATCAAGCAAACCGGCACCGGCCGCGTGATCCGCGACAATGTCGGCGCGAAGAACCTGGTCATCAACAATGGCAGCACGCTCAACAGCACCGCGCTGCTGCAGGCCGCCGATGCCGATGTCATCCAGATCAACAAGGCCGACGCCACCGTGGTGCTGAACAACTACGGCTCCCTGATTTCGCTGAATGCCAGCGCAGGCGGCGCCCAGGCGGTGGACTTCAACGCCGTGACCGGCGCCAACGCCGTCAACAATTTCAGCACCGGACTGCTGAAAACCACCGATGCCGACGCCGTCCGTCCCGGCCTCAATGGCGTGGTGAATAACAGCGGCAAGATTCGCTCAAACATCGTCGACCAGGTCAATGGCAGCGGCAGCGACGGTGTCGATGCGCAAAAGAATACCGGCGTACAAATTTTCAATCTGGCCGGCGGCTGGATCGAAGGCGGCCGCCACGGCATCACCGGCGAGCAGGCCGATGCGGCGACCAACTTCACCATCAGCGTGACCAACAGCGCCGGCGGCGAGATTCGCGGCCTGAACGGCTCCGGCATCAACCTGGACGGCGTCAACGCCAGGCAGACTGCCACCATCGTCAACAACGGTCTGATCAGTGGCTTTGGCGGCACCGGCGACGGCGACGGCATCGATGCGGACGGTATCGCCCATATTACCAATACCGGCATCATCCGTTCGCTGAATGCGGTCGGCACTGCCGGCAGCCTGGCTTTCAGCGAGGGCATCAGCGTGGGCGGCGGCGCCATCATCAATTCCGGCACCATTGAAGGCCTGGTCAGCGCGGGCAATATCAGCGCCGTCGGACGCGGCATCACCCTGGCCGGCATCGACATCGAAAGCGGCCCGCTGGCCGGCACGCGCCAAGGCTTGTACGCCGATGCCACCATCACCAACCAGAGCGGCGGCGTGATCTACGGCCAGAGCGATTCGGCCATCGTTACCGTGGGCGCGGCCAGCGGCCATGTGGTGACCATCTACAACAACGCCGGCGCCAGCATCATCGGCGGCGGCAGCCTCAACGCGGCCATCAAGACTGTCGCCGACAATACGGTGATCGTGACCGGCGGCATCGTCAATGGTTCCAGCAGCGGCAAGGCGATCGAACTGGGTAGCGGCGTCAACAGCGTGACCATCACCGGCGGGACGATCAGCGGCAGCATCAACGGCGGCAACGGCGTCCAGAATACCTTGGTGTTTGCGCCCGGCGCAGGCAACAGCTTCAGCTACGCCGACGCGATCTCCAACTTCAGCAAGGTGGAAGTGCAGAGCGGCGACGTGCGCTTCTCCGGGGTGAGCAGCTACAGCGGCGCCACCCAACTGAGCGGCGGCATCCTGACGCTGGACGGCGCGCAACGCCTGTCCGCCGACAGCGCCCTGATTCTCAACGGTGGCACCCTGCGGCTGAGCAATGCCGGCGCCGATGGCCAGACCTTTGCCAGCCTGACGCTGAGCGGCGATTCGTCGGTGCTGCTGGGCGGCTCGGCGCTGACCTTTGGCGCGCTCGGCGTCGTGACTGATGGCAAAACGCTGACTTTCAACGAAGCTGGCGCCGGCGCCTACGCTTTCCGCCTGCTCGGCGACTATTCGGCCGACGCCGGCTTCCTGGTGTTGCTGGGCGCAACCCATATCAACGGCCAGGGCGCTACCTACGCTTTCGACGGCACCTACACCAAGGTGCTGGCCGCCGTGCCGGAGCCATCGACCTACGCCATGCTGTTCGCCGGCCTGGCGCTGGTCGGCGCAATCGCACGCCGCCGCACCAAGGTTTAGGCGATATCAAAGCGGACCGACTCCCGGATTGTTACCTTCTCAGAGGTGACTCTGGGAGGAAAGCCAATGGAATATGCGCAGCTGAAGCCCGGCCGCCGTTTTGCCCCGCTCCGTAGCCTGATGTATTACAGCCAGAGGCTGGTGACGCGCCCGTCGCTGCGCCGGATGGTGGTGCGCGCGCTGAGCGCCGCGCTGCGGTTGCGTCAGGGCTCGGGCCGGGAGCTGACCGCGGCCACGCCCGCCGAGGAGGCGGCCCTGTTCGATTTGCGCCGCAGCGGCTATGCGCCGCTCGGCAAGTTGCTGAATAGTGCGCAATGCGACGACATCCGCGCCTGGCTCAGCGATAAATTGCTGATCGACCGCGACCACAACCGTCCCGGCTTCACGCTGGCGCAGCGCAAGGAAGCGGTGCGCGTGGCCGATTACCATCTGCGCGACGTGATTTCCTGCCCGCACATTCTGGCGCTGGCCAACAGTCCCGAACTGCTGGGCCTGGCGGCGCGCTATATGGATTGCAAGCCGACCATATCCGCGCTGGGCCTGCGCTGGTCGTTCCCGGTGACGGGCGACAACAGCGCCTTGCAGGCCTTCCACCGCGACTCCGAAGATTGGCGCTATCTGAAAGTGCTGGTCTACCTGACCGACGTGGATGACGGCGCCGGGCCGCATGTGTATTTGCACGGCAGCCATCTGACGCGGGCGCCGGTGCGCCTGCGGTTTTATAGCGACAGCGAAATCACCGGCGCGCACGGCGCCGATATGCTGCTGACCGCCGTCGGCAAGCGCGGCTTCTGCTTTGCGGTGGACACGGCCGGCATCCACAAGGGCACAGCGCCCTCCTTGCATCCGCGTCTGATGTTGCAGATCCAGTATTCGCTGCTGCCCAGCTATGCCTATCGCTATACGCCGGAGCGCTATGACGGGCCGTTGGCGTTCGATCCCTACGTCAATCGGCTACTGGTTCGTCCGGGCGTTTAGCCTGGCTGATGGTTTCGCCGTCGGTCCGGCGCAAGGTGCGGAAGGTGAGCGCGGACAGCACGGTCAGTACCGCCAGCGTGATGAAGGCGTAGTGCAGCGCAGAGGTCAGCGCCACGCGGTTCGACTGCGGCAGATCGCCGAGGAACCAGCCCGTGACCAGAGAGCCGGCGGCGAGGCCGAAACTCATCGACAACTGCTGCATCGAGCTGGCCATGGTGCTGGCCATGCTGGAATTGCTGTTGTCCACGTCCGCGTAGGCGATGCTGTTCATGCTGGAGAACTGCAGCGAATTGAAAAAGCCCAGGCACAGGCTGATTGCCACGATCACGTACAGCGGCGTGCCTTGCTGCACCAGCGCGAACATGCTGATGGTGGCGCCGATCAGCAGCGTATTCACGGTCAGCACCTGGCGGTAGCCGAAGCGCGCCAGCACCCGCGACGATATCACTTTCATGCCCATGGCCGCTGCGGCGGACGGCATCATCAACAGGCCCGATTGCCAGGCCGGCAGGCCGAGGCCTAGCTGGTACAGCAGCGGCAGCAAGAAGGGCAGGCCGCCGACGCCGATGCGCGTAACGAAACCGCCCAGCACCGACACGCGGAAGGTGCGGATCTTGAACAGCGATAGCCGCAACAGCGGGAAGGGTGCGTCCTTGGCGTGCCACACATACGCCGCCAGCAGTGCTATCGAAATCAACAGCAGCACCGAGGCCGAGGTCACATCGAGCTTGTGTTCACCGAACACCTCCAGCAGCCATGAGAGCAGCGCCACGCCGGTGCCGAACAGCACAAAGCCGATCAGGTCCAGCGGCCGGGGCGCGTCGCCGTGGTAGTCCGGCATGTAGCGGTGGGCGAGGAAGATGGCCGCCAGTCCCACCGGCACATTGATGAAGAAGATGTCGCGCCAGGTCAGCCAGTGCACGATCAGGCCACCCACGGTGGGGCCGAGCAACGGGCCGATCAGCGCCGGGATGATGACGAAGTTCATGGCCGCCAGCAGTTCGTGTTTGGGGAAGGTGCGGATGATGGCGATGCGCCCGACCGGCATCATCATCGCCGCGCCGAATCCCTGCAGCAGCCGCGCCGCCACCAGCATCGGCGGATTGACCGCCAGCCCGCACAACACGGAAGCGATGGTGAAGATGGCGATGGCCGTCATGAACACGCGGCGCGTGCCGAAGCGGTCGGCCATCCAGCCGCTGATCGGAATCGAAACGGCGAGGCTGAGGATATAGCTGGTGACAACCGCCTTCAGGCTCAGTGGCGTGACCTGCAGGCTGGCCGCCATCGCAGGGATGGCGGTGTTGACCACGGTGGAATCCAGCTGTTCCATGAACAGGGTGGTGGCGACTACCCATGGCAGGTAGCGTTTGGCGGCGTCGGCATTCATAGTGCGATTGTCACACAAAATAAACCGAATGGTCACAGGCGCGTCATGTATCGGGCGTAAGTTGCGCTCATCGCTATGGCAAGAGGGAGAGCACCATGGAAGGACGCCGCACCTTTATTCGTCGCATGGCCGCGTCGACCGCGCTGCTGGGCGTGGCCGGTTGCACCAGTACCGCTGGCGGCATGGGCGACAGCGCGACGGCGACGACGGCGGGCTTCCGCCACGGCGTGGCCAGCGGCGATCCTTTGGCTGACCGCGTGATCCTGTGGACGCGGGTGACGCCGCCGCAAGGAAGCGGCGACGCCGGCGACATCATGGTGCGCTGGCAGATGGCGACCGATGCGGCCATGCGGCAGGTGATCGCGCACGGCAGCGTGGCCGCCTCCGCGCGGCAGGACTACACCGTCAAGGTCGATCCCGCCGGGCTGCTGCCGGGGCATGTGTATTACTACCAGTTTGCGGTGGATGGCGAGAAATCGGTGGTCGGCCGCACCAAGACGCTGGCGCGCGGCGATGCCAGGCAAGTGCGGCTGGCGGTGTTCTCCTGTTCGAACTATCCGGCCGGGTACTTCAACGTCTACGCCGACGCCGCGCGCCAGGATGGCATCGACGCCGCGCTGCATATCGGCGACTACCTCTACGAATACGACAGCACCGGTTATGCCAGCGGCAATGCCGAGGCGCTGGGCCGCGTGTCGGAACCGCGCGGCGTGCTGCTGCATATTGAGGACTATCGCCGCCGCTATGCGCAGTACCGTTCCGATCCCGATCTGCAGGCCGTGCATGCGGCCATGCCCTTCATCACCGTGTGGGACGATCACGAAATCGCCGACGACACCTGGCGCGATGGTTCCATCGACCACAAGCCGGGCAGCGACGGCCCGTTCGCGCTGCGCAAGCTGGCGGCGGTGGCCGCATATCACGAGTGGATGCCGATCCGCGTGCCGGACATGGCGTCGCCGGACAAGATCTATCGCTCCTTCGATTTCGGCGGCATCGTTGCGCTGCACATGCTGGATACGCGCCTGATCGGCCGCGACCAGCAATTGATGCTGTCTTCCTATTACGACGAGCGTAGGCAGTTCGACGCGGAGAAGTACAAACAGGATGTGTGCTCGTCGCGCCGGCAGATGCTGGGCCGCGAGCAGATGGCTTGGCTGGAAGGGCAGGTAAGCCGCTCGAGCGCGCGCTGGCAGATGCTGGGCCAGCAGGTGCTCATGGCGCGCATGGAGTTTCCCACCGCCGTGGTGATGGGCGAATGCAGCAGCACCGCTTATTCCGCATTGAAGAAACGCGCCGCCGCCGATCCGTCCTGCGTTACGCCGAAAGAGCAGGGCTGGCTGTCGGCGCCGACCTTGCCGTGCTACCTGGACTCGTGGGACGGCTACCAGGCCGACCGCGAGCAGGTGTTCGAGATGATGCAGAAACACCGCAAGAACCTGGTGGTGTTGGCCGGCGATACGCATAACGCCTGGGCCAGCGATCTGCGCGATGCGCAGGGCCGGCAGGCCGGCGTCGAGTTTGCGACGGCGTCGGTGTCGTCGCCCGGCATGGAGGGCAAGTATCCAGACCGCGATCCGGAGGACGTGGCGGGCATGATGGTGGACTTGATCGAACCGCTGTACTACGCGCAGACCAGCAAGCGCGGATACATGATCGTCACCGCCAGCCACGAGCAGGTGCGCTGCGACTGGCGCTTTGTCGATACGGTGCTCAAGCACGAATTCACGGCGGCCACGGAACGCAGCCTGCGCGTGCTGCCGGGACCGGGCAACCGACGTATCGAGGAGTGCCAGGGAAGCTAGGCCGGCTGGTCCCAGCGGTTTTCGAACAGGATCTCATCGAACGGGCGGCGCTGGTCCCACTTTTCCAGCTCCAGCATGGGCGCGGTGGTGAACTCGTGGACCTGGCCCACGCATAACACGGCGATAGGCTGGCTGCCTTCCGGCATGCCGACGATGTCGCGCAGCCGCTGAGGGTCGAACATCGACACCCAGCCTGCGCCTATCCCTTCCGCGCGCGCGGCCAGCCAGAAGTTCTGCAGCGCGCAGGCGGCCGAGGCCAGGTCCATCTCCGGCATGGTGCGGCGGCCGAAGACGTAGCGATCGCGCTGATCGACCAGGCCGACCACCAGCACTTCCGCACATTCCAGTATGCCTTCCACCTTGAGGCGCATGAACTCCTCCGCGCGCTGGCCCAGCGCTTCGGCGGTCTTGATGCGTTCTTCGTTCACGTGCTGGTGGATGCTGGCGCGCAGCGCGGCGTCGCTGATGCGCACGAAGCGCCAAGGCTGCATGTAGCCCACACTTGGACCGTTGTGGGCGGCGCCGAGGAAGCGTTCCAGCTGGCCCGGTTCAAGCGGGCCGCGCTTGAAGTGGCGCACGTCGCGGCGTTCGCGGATAGCGCGGTAGACGCCGGCGATTTCGGCGTCCGGGTAGGCGTGCCGGCTCATGCTGATGCTTGTTGCTGCTTGAGTGCGATCAGCGCGTCCAGCAGCGGCTGGGTGGCGTCGGCGATGCGATCCAGGCTGGCTTCGCGCAGGGCGGAGGTGTCGACCGTATTGTACGAATTCAGGCCGGCCCAGCGCAGCAGGGCGCTGATGGCTTGCGGCGTATCGAACAGGCCATGCAGGTAGGTGCCGAGGATCTGGCCGTCCGCCGACATGGCGCCTTCGGGACGGCCGTCGATGATGAAGGCCGGCTTGGCGAGCGCGCCGCCGGTGGATACGCCCATGTGAATTTCGTAGCCGATCACCGGCGCCTGGTCGGGATCGAAGGCGCAAACGCCCTGCACTTGCATCAGGCGCTTGTCCGGGCTCATTTCGGTGCACATATCGAGCAGGCCGAGGGCTGGCGATGCGCCGGCCTGGCCTTCCATGCCCAGCGGGTCGGTCACGCTTTGGCCCAGCATCTGGAAGCCGCCGCATACGCCGATTACCTTGCCGCCGTAGCGCAGGTGGCGCGCGATCTGTTGCGGCCAGCCTTCGGCGCGCAGCCATTCCAGGTCGCCGCGCGTATTCTTGCTGCCGGGGAGGATGATCAGGTCGGCCGCAGGTATCGGCTCGCCCTGGCGCACGAAGTGCAGATCGACGTCGGGATGCGCGCGCAGCGCGTCGAAGTCGGTGTGGTTGCTCATGCGCGGCAGGCTGGGAACCACCACGCGGAAGGCGCCGCGCGAGGCTTGCACCGGCTGCACCGCGTCCTCGGCGTCGAGGAACAGGCCGTGCAGGTAGGGCAGCACCGCCAGCACCGGCTTGCCGGTCTGCTGTTCCAGCCATTCCAGGCCCGGTTCCAGCAGCTTGATGTCGCCCCGGAAGCGATTGATGACGAAGCCGATGGTGCGTGCGCGCTCGCTCTCCGACAGGCATGACAGCGTGCCGACGATGTGGGCGAACACGCCGCCACGGTCGATGTCCGCCACCAGCACCACCGGGCAATCGACTTTTTCGGCGAAGCCCATGTTGGCGATGTCGCGGTCGCGCAGGTTGATTTCGGCCGGGCTGCCGGCACCTTCCACCACCACGCAGTCGTACTGGTTCAGCAGCCGTTCATGCGATTCCAGCACCGCTTGCATGGCGATGGTCTTGTACTGGTGGTAGTCCTTCGCATTCATCTCGGCGCGCACCTTGCCGTGAATGATGACTTGCGCGCCGATGTCGCTCGATGGCTTGAGCAGGACCGGGTTCATATCGGTATGCGGCGGCACGCCGGCGGCGATGGCCTGCAGCGCCTGGGCGCGGCCGATCTCGCCGCCGTCGGCGGTGACGGCGCTGTTGAGCGCCATGTTCTGCGGCTTGAACGGGACCACGCGCACGCCCTGCCGTTTGAGCAGGCGGCACAGGGCGGCAACGATGGTGCTTTTGCCGGCGTCCGAGGTGGTGCCTTGCACCATGAGGGTAGTGTAGGGGAATGACATATCAGTTCTTGCGGTGCTGGCGGGCTTCTTCGATTTTCTCGCACAGGGCCTTGGTGCCGACCACCATGCGCGGACCGGCGCGGTTCAGCAGGTCGCCCTGCAGGCGGAACAGGTTCTCGTTCTGCACCGCCAGCAGCGTGCCGTAAGGCTTCCACAGGTCGACGCTGCCGTAGTCTTTTTCGCTGGTGCCGAAGATGGCTTCGGGATTCGCCTGCAGCACCGCTTCCATGCTGATGATCGGCGCGGTGACCTTCTGGTCGGCGAAGATATTCACGCCCCCGCACAGGCGGATCGCGTCGCTGACGATGGACTTGCCGTTCAGCGTGTATAGCGGCTTGTCCCACACTTGATAGAACAGGCGCACCGGCGGACGGGCAGAATACTGTTTCGCCATGCTGGCGAATTGCTGGCGGATGTCGGCGGCGGCGGCGTTGGCGACGGTTTCGGTGCCCATCAACTGGCCCAGGCGTTCAACGTTTTCGGCGATGCCTTCCAGCTTGGTCGGTTCGCTGTGGTAGAGCGGGATGCCGAGCTTGCGCAGGGCATCGATCTGGCGTTCGAATCCGCCGTGCAGCCAGATGACGATCAGGTCGGGCTTCATGGCGGCCACGCGTTCGAGGTCGATCAGGCGGTTGTCGCCGACGCGCGGGATTTTTTTTGCGGCTTCCGGGTAGTCGCTGTAGGTGACCGCGCCGACGATCTTGTCGCCGGCGCCGGCCGTGAACAGCAGTTCCGTCACGTGCGGCGCCATGGCGATGACTCGCTGGGCTGGCTTTTGCAGTGTGACGACGTTGCCGTCGTCGTCGCGCACGGTGATGGGGGCGGCGCCGGCTACGGTGGCTGCGGTGACTGCCGCCAGCAAGGCTGCGGCGGTGATTATATTTTTCATTTGTTGGTCCATTGCGTGAGTGCTGTGTGCAGGCGCTGCCAGCTTGCTTCGTCCGGCGGCAGGCCAAGGCGGATGCCGCGTGCGGCCTGCGTAAAGAGTCGTACCCAGATGCCGCGTTCCGCCATGTGCTGCCAGAATTGTTCCGCTTGCGGTTCGGCCCACCACTGAAACAGCGGCGTGCCGCTGGACGTGATGCCGTGCCCGGCCAACAGGGTGTGCAGGCGTTCGCCGCTTGCCTGCAATTGCGTGCGGGTGCTGGTCTGCCACGCGCGGTCGGTCAGCGCGGACAAGGCGATCTGCTGCGCCGGACCGCTGATGGTCCATGGTCCGAGTTGGTCGGCCAGTTCGCGCAGCAGGTCCGAGCACGCGGCGACAAAGCCGAGCCGGATGCCGGCCAGGCCGAAGAACTTGCCGACCGAGCGCAGGACGATCAGGCCAGGACGCGCCGTGTGCGCCGCCACGCTGTTGTGCTGCGCCGTGTCGCCGAAGGCTTCGTCCACCACCAGCCAGCCGCCGCGTGCGGCCAGCTGGTCGGCCCATTGCAGCAGCTGCGCCGCCGGCACTATCGCGCCGGTGGGATTGTTCGGGTTGACCACCACCACCACATCGTTGTGCGCGACGGCTTGTTCCAGCTGGCCGTATGGCGTGAGCGTCATCGTGTGGCCGTGGCCGGCCCAGTGGTGTGCGTGCTCCGCATACGAGGGAGCGCTGACGGTCACGCGTGAGGGCTTGCGCAAGCGAGGCAGTGCCTGTATCGCGGCCTGCGTGCCGGCCACCGGCAGCATGTGTGGCGCGCCGTAGAAGGCTTGCGCCGCCGTCAACAGGGCGGGATCGGGCTCCGGCAGTCGGTGCCACGCCTTGCCATCCAGCGCTGGCGCTGGATACCAGTGCGGGTTGATGCCGGTCGAGAGATCGATCCAGTCGTCGCGGCCGAAGCGCTTCGCCGCATCGCGCAGATTGCCGCCGTGTTCAAGCATGTGCTATCTCCATGAATGCCGCGACGGCGCAGGCCACGGAGATCCAGAGCGCGGTGGTACGCGTCACCAGCCGCCACGCGCGGTTGATATCCGCACCGGTGGCCGGACGGCCTGCGCCCAGCATCGGCCGCTGTTCGATTTCGCCATGGTAGATGGCGGCGCCGCCCAGCTGCACGCCGAGCGCACCGGCGCCACTGGACATCACGGGACCGGCGTTCGGGCTGTCCCATGCCGGCGCTTGCGCGCGCCAGCATTGCCATGCGCGGCGTTTGCCTTCGAGGCCGGGCGCCAGCAATACGTAAGACAGTGCGGTCAGGCGTGCCGGCAGATAGTTGAGCGCATCATCAATGCGCGCCGCCGCGCAGCCGAATTGCAGCAGGCGCGGCGTGCGGTAACCCCACATCGCGTCCAGCGTGTTCGCCATGCGGAACAACACCGCGCCGGGACCGCCGGCGATCATGAACCAGAACAGCGTGCCGAAGACGGCGTCGTTGCCGTTTTCCAGCAGCGATTCGGCGCTGGCCTTGGTCAGTTCGATTTCGCTGGCGCTGGTGGTGTCGCGGCTGACGATGCGGGAGGTCAGCAGGCGGGCATTCGGTAAATCGTTTTGCGCCAGCGCGTCGGCGATGGGCAGGTTGTGGTCGCGCAGGCTGCGCAGGCCGAGACAGAAGTACAGCATGAGTGCATGCAGCGCCGCCGCTGCCGCCGGGACCAGCAGTGGCATGGACCAGATCAGCACTGCGGCGAGGGCGGTCAGCGGCAACACGGCCAGCATCCACGCCAGCACGCCGCGCGCGAAACGCAGGCGGCCCCGGTTCAGGCGGCGTTCCAGCGCAATCGCCAGGTTGCCGAAGCCGACCAGTGGATGCCACCGACGTACTTCGCCCCACCACAGGTCCAGCAGCACGCCGGTCGCCATCAGCATGGCGATGGCGGAGAAGCTTAGACCACTCAGCACGGCGCGCCTTTTAATACCAACGGCAAGCCGGCGGCGACCAACACCGCGCGGTCGCAGATGGCGGCGACCGACTGGTTCAGGCGTCCCTGTTCATCCATGAAGCAGCGCGAGACGGCGCCCATCGGCATGATGCCGAGGCCCACTTCGTTCGACACCAGCACCACGTCGCTGGTACATTTGGTCAGTGCGCTGGCGAGCATATCCTGCTGCTCGTGGAACAGCGCCGGCAGCACGATCTCGCCGACCTCCGGATATTCCTGGTCGCCGCTGAACAGCAGGTTGCTGAGCCACAGCGTCAGGCAGTCGACCATGATCAGGCGTTCCGGCGAGGACCAGCGCAGCAGCTGGTTGCCCAGTGCCAGCGGCTCTTCGACCGTGATCCATTCGTGCGGCCGGCCGGCGCGGTGATGCGCGATGCGCGCCGCCATCTCCTCGTCGCCCGGCGTGGCGGTGGCGATGTAGACCACTTCCTTGCCCGAGTCGGCGGCCAGGCGTTCGGCGTAGGCGCTTTTGCCTGAGCGGGCGCCGCCCAGAACCAGTGTACGTGTCATGTCGCACTCCTCAAGAACAGGGCGGCGCTTGCCGCCGGATTGGATGCAAAGTAGGCGTGGAAATACGACGCCGATAACGACCCCGCGCGATACCAGGCCTCGCCCTGTATAGCGGAGGGATGCTTGATGGTGTACGCGGCCGGATCCACCGTGGTCGCCAGTTTGGAGTAGTGGAAGGTGTGGCCGCGCAGGACGCCCTGCGCCGTCGGCAGCCCCTGCGAACCGAGACCGGCCAGGCGCGCCTGCATGGAGACGGCGCCCGGCAGCAGCCCTGCCATGTGCCACACCGCGCCGGCTTTGTCGGACAAGGTATCTGCCAGCGCCATCATGCCGCCGCATTCGGCCACGATGGGCATGCCGCCGACGTGGGCGGCGCGGATCGAGGCGGTCCAGTTGGCGGCTTGCGACAGCGCTTCCGCGTGCAGCTCGGGATAGCCGCCGGGCAGGTACACCGCGTCGGCGTCGGCCGGCACGGCTTCATCGGCCAGCGGCGAGAAGAACTTCAGCGTCGCACCGAGTGCGCGCAGCGTATCGAGGTTGGCCGGATAGAGGAACATGAAAGCCGGATCGCGCGCGATGGCGATGGTCTTACCGGCCAGCAGCGCTTCCTGCGCAGTGGCTGGTGGCGGCGTGTCGATGTGCACGTCGCGCAGCTGGTCCCAGGCTTCCTGGTCGAACACCAACTGGTCGGCCAGTTGGTCCAGCAGCGCATCGATATCCTGTACTTCATCCGGCAGCACCAGCCCGAGATGACGTTCGGGCAGCGACCTGGCCTGGCGCGGCAAGGTGGCGAACAGTGGAATGTCGCGCAGCGAGGAGGCCACCATCTTCGTATGGCCTTCGCTGGCGACGCGGTTGGCGATCACGCCGGCCATCTCCACCGGGCCGTAGTCGCGCAGGCCGTGCACCAGCGCGCCGGCGGTTTGCGCCATGGCGGAGGCGTCGATCACCGCCATTACCGGCACGCCGAACTCGCGCGCCAGGTCGGCGGAGGAGGGCGTGCCGTCGTACAGTCCCATCACGCCTTCGATCAGGATCACGTCCGCTTCGGCCGCCGCTTGCGCCAATTGTTGGCTACATAGCTCTTTGCCGACCATCCACAGGTCGAGCGAGCGTACCGGCGCGCCGCTGGCGCGTTCCAGCAGCATCGGATCGATGAAGTCCGGACCGCATTTGAACACGCGCACGCGCTTGCCCAGGCGGACCAGCTTGCGCGCCAGCGCGGCGGTGACGGTGGTCTTGCCTTGTCCCGAGGAGACGGCGGCAACCAGCAGCGCTTTTACCATTCGGTCCCCGCTTGCGCGCCGATGCCGGCTTTGAAGGCGTGCTTGACCACTTCCATTTCCGTGACGGTATCGGCGATCTCGATCAATTCCGGCGGAGCGCCACGGCCGGTGATCACCACGTGCTGCATGGGCGGACGCGCCAGCAGGTCGTTGATGACGGTTTCCACGTCCAGGTATTTGTACTTCAGTGCGATGTTCAGCTCATCGAACACCACCAGTCCGATTTCCGGATCGGCCAAAAACAGCTTGGCCTGTCCCCACGCCAGCTGCGCCTTGGCGATGTCGCGCTCGCGGTTCTGGGTCTCCCAGGTGTAGCCTTCGCCCATGGCGTGGAAGCTGATCTCTTCCGGGAAGCGGCGCAGGAAGCGTTCCTCGCCGGTTTGCATCGCACCCTTGATGAACTGCACCACGCCCACCTTCATGCCGTGGCCCATGGCGCGGATCGCCATGCCGAAGCCGCTGGAGCTTTTTCCCTTGCCGTTGCCGGTGTTGACGATGATGATGCCGATCTGCTTGTCGGCAGCGGCGATCTTGGCGTCGATGATGGCCTTCTTGCGCTCCATGCGCACGCGGTGACGTTGGTTGATATCGTCGCTCATTAATTTTCCTGGTTGGGGATAAAGATGCTGCGCTTGCCGTGCTGGATGACTTCAATCGGGTGGCCGAGATAATCGCTGAGGATACCGGCCTGCATCACGTCGGCCTTGCTGCCGGCCAGCCAGCGGCCGTCGCCCTTCAGCAGCAGCGCATGGGTGGAGACGCTGTGCGCCAGCGTCAGGTCGTGGCCGATCATGACGGCGGTTTTGCCCTGCTCGCGGCACAGGCGCGCCAGGATGCTCATCACGCTGACCTGGTGCGCCAGGTCCAGCGCGTTGGCCGGTTCGTCGAGCAGCAGCAGCGGCGTATCCTGGGCCAGCATGGCGGCGATGGCCACGCGCTGGCGCTCGCCGCCGGACAAGGTGCGCACGTCGCGCGCGGACAGGTCGGCCACCTCCATCGCTTCCAGCGATTTGACGGCGATCGCATGGTCGTCGCTGTCTTCCCAGTAGCGGTTGTCGTGATAGGGATGGCGTGCCGACAGCACGGTTTCGATCACGCTATAAGCGAAGGCGTCGCTGCGGCTTTGCGCCAGGAAGGCGCGCTGACGCGCCAGCTCGGCCAGCGGCCAGTCGGAAAGCGCGCGGCCACTCAGCGTCACATGCCCGGCTTCCGGTGCGCGCAGTCCGGCCAGGGCGCGCATCAGCGTGCTCTTGCCGGCGCCGTTGCGGCCGATGATGCTCCAGCATTCGCCGGCGTTCACTTGCCAGTCCAGGTCCGACACCAGCTGGCGCTGGCCGACGCTCAGATACAGTTTGTGTGTGCCGATCATCGTCATTTACGCAAGCGGTGTAGTTGGTACAGGAACACCGGCGCGCCGATCAGCGCGGTCACCACGCCCACCGGCAGCTGTTGCGGCGCGATGGCGGTGCGGGCCAGCGTGTCGGCCAGCAGCAGGAAGGTGCCGCCGGCCAGCGTGGCGGCCGGAATCAGGATGCGGTGGTCGGGACCGACCGCGAAGCGGCAGGCGTGCGGCACAATCAACCCAACGAAGCCGATGCTGCCGGCGCTGGTGACGGCGCTTGCGGTCAGCAGGCCCGATACGAAGAACAGGCCCTTGCGCAGCGCGCCGACGCGGATGCCCAGCGTGGCGGCGGCTTCGGCGTGCAGCGCCATCACGTTCATGGCGCGGGCGCTGCGCAGCGCAAACGCCAGTGCGGCGAACAGCACGATCCACGGCAGCCAGCGCACCTGGGTGCCGGACAGATCGCCGATCATCCAGAACACCATGCTACGCAGGCGACTCTCGGGGGCGATGGACAGCATCAGCGTCACCAGCGCCATGCAGGCGGAGGACAGGATGGCGCCGGTCAGCAGCAACAGCGAAGTGCCGCCTTCGGCCGCCGTGCCGCCGCGCAGGTCGCGCCGGGCCAGCACATACAGCATCATGGAGACGGCCACCGCGCCGCCGAAAGCGGCGGCATCGACCATCCAGGCGGCGCACATGAACAGCAGTGCGGCCAGCGCGCCGACGGAGGCGCCGGCCGACAGGCCAAGCACATATGGATCGGCCAGAGGGTTGCGCAACAGCGCCTGCATCATCACGCCGGCCAGCGACAGCGCGGCGCCGGTGACGAAGGCGGAGACGGCGCGGCTGACGCGCAGGTCCAGCAGGGTGGCGGCCAGCGTCGAAGATTGGCCGTGCAGCAGCTCGTTGAGCGCAGGGGGGATATCGGAAAGGGGAATCGAGACCGAACCGGTCATGCCCGAGAAAACCAGGCTGGCAAACGCGAACAGCAGCAGGCCGGCCAGTGTGATGGCGGCGCGTTGTCGCAGATTGCGGGAGAAAGAATGCATGCACTGCTTTCAAAAAAACTGCCGGTTTGTCGTTCCTGCGTCAGCAGGAATCCATAGAAAGTTGCTGTGAAAGCTGTCTATGGATTCCCGCATGCGCGGGAATGACGAGCAGGTTACACCATTATTTGTAGCCGTAACGGATGCCGGCAAACACGTTCGAGCCAGGCGTCGCATAGTTGCGGGCCAGGTCGTACTGTTTGTCGGCGACGTTGTTCCAGCGGACCAGCGCCGACCAGTCGGAACTGATGGCGTAGGTCGCGTACAGGTTCACCAGGCCATAGCCGCCCAGGCGGTTCTTGTTGGCCGCATCGTCGAAACGATCGCCGGAGAAGGTCAGCTCCGCACCCAGCTTGAACGAGCGGATGCTGTAGTCCGCTGTCACGTTGCCGTGTTTTTTAGAACGGCGCGCCAGACGCTTGTTGGTGGTTTCGTCTTGCGGGTCTTGCAGGTCGATGCTGGCGGTCAGGTTAACGCCGGCCAGCTTGGTGGCGCCGGCGATGGTCACGCCTTCCAGCAGCGCCTTGCTGACGTTGTAGGCGCAGCCGTAGGCGTAGCCGGGGTATGGGCATGGCGTGGTGTTGACCAGCAGGTCGGTCAGCTTATTGTGATAGTAGCTGGCGCTGAGGGCATTGACGCCGTCATCCCAGCGCAGGCCGATCTCCGCGTTCTTGCCCACTTCCGGTTTGTTGGCCGCGTTGCCGTAGCCAGGGTAGTACAACTCGTTGTAGGTCGGTGCGCGGAAGCTGGTGCCGTAGCTGGCGGTGGCGCGCAGCTGCGAGGTGATGTCGTAGCCGTAGCCCGCCGAGCCGGTGGTCTTGCTGCCGTAGACCGATTTGTCGCGGCGCACGGCGGCGTTCAGCAGGTTGGCGCCACGGCGGGCGTTGTACGAAGCGGCCCAGGAATTGGTGGTGCGGGTCGGGTCCACCAGCGTGAAGCCGTTGGTGTCCACTTCTTCCTTGCGGTGGTCGTACAGCACTTGCAGCACGTCTTCGCCGATGCGCACGTCGTTTTGCAGGGTGATGTCGGTCTGCTTGGAGTCGATGCGCGAGTAGCCGAAAGCGGGCGAGCTGCTGCTCCAGTTTTCGCTATTGTCCTTGCTCTGCGAGTATTGCAACAGGGTGTCGACGCCTTGCACCAACCTGGCCTTGCCGTAAACGGCGGCCGTTTGCAGCTTGTTGCTGCTGCGGACGTCGAATGCCGAGGCGCCGCCGTCGTACTGCGAATCGAGTTTGCTGTACAAGAACAGCGCGCCGGCTTCGTAGCCTGGCGCCAGTTGCAGGCTGAATTGGCCGGAGGCGTTGTCCTTGTCGTAGGCGTCGCGGTCGGCGTTGTACGAGGTACTGCCTGGACGGGTCGCCGAGAAGCCGTCCGACTTTTCCTTGCCGGCGCTGATGGCGTAGCTGAAGCTGTGCTCACCGCCGGTGGCGCCAGACACAGTGGCATCGGTTTCGCGCGTATTGTCGCTGCCATAGCCGACGAAGGCCGTGACCGACGGTGCGCCTTTGCCTTTTTTGGTGAAGATCTGGATCACGCCGCCGATGGCGTCGGCGCCGTACAAGGAGCTCAGTGGGCCGTAGACGATTTCGATATGGTCGATGGCGGTCAGCGGAATGGCGCTCCAGTTGGCCGCGCCGGTGGTCGAGGAGCCGATGCGCGCGCCGTCGACCAGGACCAGGGTCTGGTTGCTGTTGGAGCCGCGCAGGTAGACGCTGGACGAGGTGCCGGCGCCGCCGTTGCGGGCGATCTCGATGCCGCGCTGGCGTTGCAGCAGGTCGACGATGGAGACGGCGCCGGATTCCGAAATCTGTTCGGCGGCGATGGTGACGGTGTCGCTGATGACGTTGGCGAGCGGTTGCGGCGTGCGGGTGGCGGTAACCACCACGGTGTCGGCCGGTGCAGCTGCAGGAGCTGGTGCGGGTTCGGCATGCGCATAGCAGGATGCCATGGCGAGCGCCAGCGACGTCATTGCCGCAGGACGGGAGATACGGAGGGTCATGATAGTTTTTCTGTTAGTAGCAACCGGCCGACGTCCCCGTAGGCCAATTGTGAACAGAAGCGGGGTGCACCCGCTTCCACCTGATTTGGCCGGTATCCGGGCTTACAAGTGGAACCGCCTAACCTTCCCATGCCGAGGCACAGTGGTTGTCAGAGGCGATTTGTCGCGTTTAACTGCGACACTTGCTAACCGTTGCGGGGGCAGCACACGTTGGCCGGCGAGCGGCTTCGTGTTTCCCGTTTAACTACGCGTCTGGACAGACGCGCGAGCACCAAAACCCGCACATTATACGGGTTTAAAGGGTCAAGGTGGAGCCGTAGGGGATTTGATGGGCGGCTTGCGCGGCTTGCAGAGCCATGTCTGCGGGCGCCAGTCCGGCGTGGCGGGCGGTCAGCAGGCGCATGGCGCCAGCGTGGCAAACGATGATGGCGTCGCCGTCCAGTTCCCCGTAAAAAGCGGTGATCCGTTCGGCCATCTGCAGCACGCTCTCGCCGTTGCCGGGACGGTAGTGGACCATGTCGGCGGCCCAGGCGTCGATGGCGGCGCGGGGGATGGCGTCCCATGGCTGCATTTCCCAGGCGCCGAAGTGCATCTCGGCCAGGCGCGCATCGTAGCGGGGCGATGGTGATAGCCGTGCCGCCAGTTCGGCGCAGCGGCGCAAGGGGCTGGAATAGACGGGCAGGTCGGCCGGCAGGCGCAGCGCTGCCCATGTCTGTTCCAGCTGTTCGGGCGCCACCGCCAGGTCGGTGCTGCCGTAACAGATGCCCGGCGCGACCAGCGGCTGCGGATGGCGAACAAGTACTAGTTTCATCGCAGGCTGGCCAGCGCGCACAGGTAGAACATCACTTCGGCCACTTGCTGTACGGCGCCCAGGCAATCGCCGGTGTAGCCGCCGATGCGGCGCACGCATTTGCGCGCCAGCCAAAAGGTGGCGATGGCGGCGGCCGGCACGCCGGCAAGCAGCGCGGTGGGCGGCAGCCAATTCAGCGCAAGCACCAGCGGCACGGGCAGGGCGGCGCAAATGGCTGCGAGCAGGAGCTCGGTCCCGCTCATCTTCTGCGCCAGCGGCTTGGCCTTGCCCTCGGCGCGCGCATAGTCGAGGCGCCAGATCAGCGACGTAGCCATCAGGCGCGATAGTGGATGCGCCACCAGCAGCGCGCCGATGGCGGCCAGCGGCGGCAGCATGGCCAGGGTGGTCAGCTTCAGCGCCAACATGCAGATGGTGCCGATCGCACCATAGGCGCCGATGTGTGAATCCTTCATGATCTCCAGCACGCGCTCCGGCGTCATGCCGCCGCCGAAGCCGTCGCACATGTCGGCAAAGCCGTCTTCATGAAACGCGCCGGTGGCGTAGATGCCGATGGCGGTGGAGATGATGGCTGCTACCGGCGGCGGCAGGACTTGCACCGCCAGCGCGTAGGCGGCAGCGGTCATCAGCGCCACTACCACGCCCACCAGCGGGAAGTAGCGCGACGCCTGGTTCAGCCACGCAGGATCAAAGCCCACCCAGCCCGGTATCGGCAGGCGGGTGAAGAACTGCAGCGCGGTGAAGAACAGGCGGAGTTGATGCATCATTCCGACTTTTCGCTGACCTGCGCCGATTCGAAGGTCGCCATCTGGTTCAGGAAGTTGACGGCCGCATGCAGCAGCGGCAGCGCCAGCGCGCAGCCGGTGCCTTCGCCCAGGCGCAGGCCTAGATTCAACAGCGGCGTCGCGCCCAGTGCTGCCAGCATTTGCTGGTGGCCGCTTTCGTTGGAGCAGTGGGCAAACACGCAGTAATCGAGAATGGCCGGCTGCATGCGCGCCGCCACCAGCAAGGCGCTGGTGACGATGAAGCCATCGATCAGCAAGACCTTGCGCAGTTCGGCGGCTTTCAGCATGGCGCCGGCCATCATGGCGATTTCCAGTCCGCCGAAGGTGGCCAGCACCTCGAGCGGCTCGGTGGCGTCGGCGTGTTTGGCGACGGCCGCCTCGATCACGCGCTGCTTGTGCAGCACGCCTTCGGCCGACAAGCCGGTGCCGGCGCCCACGCACTGCGCCACCGGGATGCCGGTCAGCTTGTGCATCAGCGCGGCGGCGGCGGTGGTGTTACCGATGCCCATTTCGCCGAAGCCCACCACATTGCCATCCAGTTCGGCGGCCAGCGCCATGCCGGCGTCCAGCGCGGTTTGGCACAGGTCGCGGCTCATGGCCGGTTCGTGTGCGAAGTTGCGGGTGCCTTGGGCCAGCTTGCGGTCGGTCAGGCCGTCGCGCGGGCCGAAGTCGTGATTGACGCCGGCGTCGATGACGCGCAGCGCGCAGTTATTCTGCGCCGCGAACACATTGATGGCGGCGCCGCCGGCGAGGAAGTTCTCCACCATCTGCCAGGTCACGTCCTGCGGATAGGCGGAGACGCCTTCGGCGACGATGCCATGGTCGGCGGCGAACACTAATATGGAGGGCTGATGCAGCGCGATGTCGCGGGTGTTCTGGATCAGGCCGATCTGGCGGGCCAGCGTCTCCAGCACGCCCAGGCTGCCCAGCGGCTTGGTCTTGTTATTAATAGCGCGGTCGAGTTCGGCGGACAGCGCAGCGTTCTGAGTAGGGGTGATGGACATGGGCAGTGTGGTGAATCGAAGAATTTAATATTCTACCCTTGCCAGACGCGGCAGCCCTTGTTATGATTCTGTCCCTCGCAAGACCACACATGACAATGTGAAGTTAGCGAGAAAAGAAAGAAGAGAAGTAGGGCTTGACGGAATGTTCGAAACGCCTCATAATCTTGCCTCTTCGCTGAAGAACAAAACGCTTCTTCAGCTGCAACACAGAATGATCTTTAAAAATTTACAGTCGATAAATGTGGGCGTTTGATGCTGCAACAAAAAGCATTAAATGCTCAAGCAATAAATATTCAGTAGAAATACTGTCAGTATTTTGAGTAAGAGCGAACCAGTGATCAGCAGTGGTCACTAAACAGAGATTAAACTAAAGAGTTTGATCCTGGCTCAGATTGAACGCTGGCGGCATGCCTTACACATGCAAGTCGAACGGCAGCACGGGGCAACCTGGTGGCGAGTGGCGAACGGGTGAGTAATATATCGGAACGTACCCAAGAGTGGGGGATAACGTAGCGAAAGTTACGCTAATACCGCATACGATCCAAGGATGAAAGTGGGGGATTCGCAAGAACCTCATGCTCCTGGAGCGGCCGATATCTGATTAGCTAGTTGGTAGGGTAAAAGCCTACCAAGGCATCGATCAGTAGCTGGTCTGAGAGGACGACCAGCCACACTGGAACTGAGACACGGTCCAGACTCCTACGGGAGGCAGCAGTGGGGAATTTTGGACAATGGGCGCAAGCCTGATCCAGCAATGCCGCGTGAGTGAAGAAGGCCTTCGGGTTGTAAAGCTCTTTTGTCAGGGAAGAAAAGGTTACGGATAATACCCGTGGCTCATGACGGTACCTGAAGAATAAGCACCGGCTAACTACGTGCCAGCAGCCGCGGTAATACGTAGGGTGCAAGCGTTAATCGGAATTACTGGGCGTAAAGCGTGCGCAGGCGGTTTTGTAAGTCTGTTGTGAAATCCCCGGGCTCAACCTGGGAATGGCAATGGAGACTGCAAGGCTAGAGTTTGGCAGAGGGGGGTAGAATTCCACGTGTAGCAGTGAAATGCGTAGATATGTGGAGGAACACCGATGGCGAAGGCAGCCCCCTGGGTCAAAACTGACGCTCATGCACGAAAGCGTGGGGAGCAAACAGGATTAGATACCCTGGTAGTCCACGCCCTAAACGATGTCTACTAGTTGTCGGGTCTTAATTGACTTGGTAACGCAGCTAACGCGTGAAGTAGACCGCCTGGGGAGTACGGTCGCAAGATTAAAACTCAAAGGAATTGACGGGGACCCGCACAAGCGGTGGATGATGTGGATTAATTCGATGCAACGCGAAAAACCTTACCTACCCTTGACATGGCTGGAATCCCTGAGAGATTGGGGAGTGCTCGAAAGAGAACCAGTACACAGGTGCTGCATGGCTGTCGTCAGCTCGTGTCGTGAGATGTTGGGTTAAGTCCCGCAACGAGCGCAACCCTTGTCATTAGTTGCTACGAAAGAGCACTCTAATGAGACTGCCGGTGACAAACCGGAGGAAGGTGGGGATGACGTCAAGTCCTCATGGCCCTTATGGGTAGGGCTTCACACGTCATACAATGGTACATACAGAGCGCCGCCAACCCGCGAGGGGGAGCTAATCGCAGAAAGTGTATCGTAGTCCGGATTGTAGTCTGCAACTCGACTGCATGAAGTTGGAATCGCTAGTAATCGCGGATCAGCATGTCGCGGTGAATACGTTCCCGGGTCTTGTACACACCGCCCGTCACACCATGGGAGCGGGTTTTACCAGAAGTAGGTAGCTTAACCGCAAGGAGGGCGCTTACCACGGTAGGATTCGTGACTGGGGTGAAGTCGTAACAAGGTAGCCGTATCGGAAGGTGCGGCTGGATCACCTCCTTTCTAGAGTTTGCAGGTTCTTCGGAACATTTCAAGCGCTCACACTTATCGACTGTAGACAATAAAAGAACAGCAAATATTGGGGCTGTAGCTCAGCTGGTTAGAGCACCGTGTTGATAACGCGGGGGTCGTTGGTTCGAGTCCAACCAGCCCTACCAGTTGCACCATATTGGGGGATTAGCTCAGCTGGGAGAGCACCTGCTTTGCAAGCAGGGGGTCGTCGGTTCGATCCCGTCATCCTCCACCAATACCTGTTTTTACGTAAGCACAGATGCTTAGGTAAAAGCAGTATCGTTCTTTAACAATCTGGAAGAAGTAAAGTTTTATTAAGCGTGTATCGACAGATACATGCTTGGGTAGTAAAACTCATCATCACAAAGTAGTAAATGCTTAGACTTATAGCCGTCAAGGTTATAGGGACAAGTGAATAAGTGCACATGGTGGATGCCTTGGCGATTACAGGCGATGAAGGACGTAGTAGCTTGCGATAAGCTGCGGGGAGCTAGCAAACAAGCTTTGATCCGCAGATTTCCGAATGGGGAAACCCGGCCTTTTAGGTCATCGCAACCTGAATACATAGGGTTGCGAAGCGAACGCGGCGAACTGAAACATCTAAGTAGCTGCAGGAAAAGAAATCAACCGAGATTCCCAAAGTAGTGGCGAGCGAAATGGGAAGAGCCTGCACGTGATAGTCGGACTGATAATGGAATGCTCTGGAAATGGCAGCCACAGCGGGTGATAGCCCCGTACATGAAATCAGACCGGTGGTACTAAGCGTGCGACAAGTAGGGCGGGACACGAGAAATCCTGTCTGAATATGGGGGGACCATCCTCCAAGGCTAAATACTCGTAATCGACCGATAGTGAACCAGTACCGTGAGGGAAAGGCGAAAAGAACCCCGGGAGGGGAGTGAAATAGATCCTGAAACCGTGTGCATACAAACAGTAGGAGCGGACTTGTTCCGTGACTGCGTACCTTTTGTATAATGGGTCAGCGACTTACATTCAGTGGCAAGGTTAACCGCATAGGGAAGCCGTAGAGAAATCGAGTCCGAACAGGGCGATAGTCGCTGGGTGTAGACCCGAAACCAAGTGATCTACTCATGGCCAGGATGAAGGTGCGGTAACACGCACTGGAGGTCCGAACCCACTAATGTTGAAAAATTAGGGGATGAGCTGTGGGTAGGGGTGAAAGGCTAAACAAACTTGGAAATAGCTGGTTCTCTCCGAAAACTATTTAGGTAGTGCCTCAAGTATCACCATCGGGGGTAGAGCACTGTTATGGCTAGGGGGTCATCGCGACTTACCAAACCATTGCAAACTCCGAATACCGATGAGTGCGAGCTTGGGAGACAGACGTCGGGTGCTAACGTCCGGCGTCAAGAGGGAAACAACCCAGACCGCCAGCTAAGGTCCCAAAGATTGGCTAAGTGGAAAACGAAGTGGGAAGGCTAAAACAGTCAGGATGTTGGCTTAGAAGCAGCCATCATTTAAAGAAAGCGTAATAGCTCACTGATCGAGTCGTCCTGCGCGGAAGATGTAACGGGGCTAAGCCAGTCACCGAAGCTGCGGATATGCGTAAGCATATGGTAGGAGAGCGTTCTGTAAGCCTGCGAAGGTGTCTTGTAAAGGATGCTGGAGGTATCAGAAGTGCGAATGCTGACATGAGTAGCGATAATGGGGGTGAAAAGCCCCCACGCCGTAAGCCCAAGGTTTCCTGTTCAACGTTCATCGGAGCAGGGTGAGTCGGCCCCTAAGGCGAGGCAGAGATGCGTAGCTGATGGGAAGCAGGTTAATATTCCTGCACCGTCGTATGATGCGATGGGGGGACGGATCGCGGAAGGTTGTCTGCCTGTTGGAATAGGCAGTTTCTGCTTCATAGAAGGCACTTAGGCAAATCCGGGTGCGTAATTCAAGGGAGTGGGACGAGTGTACTTGTACACGTAGCAATCGGAAGTGGTTCCAAGAAAAGCCTCTAAGCTTCAGTCATACGAGACCGTACCGCAAACCGACACAGGTGGGCGAGATGAGTATTCTAAGGCGCTTGAGAGAACTCGGGAGAAGGAACTCGGCAAATTGGTACCGTAACTTCGGGAAAAGGTACGCCTCGGTAGCTTGGTCACTTTACTGTGATAGGGCGAAAAGGTTGCAATAAAATGGTGGCTGCGACTGTTTAATAAAAACACAGCACTCTGCAAACACGAAAGTGGACGTATAGGGTGTGACGCCTGCCCGGTGCTGGAAGATTAAATGATGGGGTGCAAGCTCTTGATTGAAGTCCCAGTAAACGGCGGCCGTAACTATAACGGTCCTAAGGTAGCGAAATTCCTTGTCGGGTAAGTTCCGACCTGCACGAATGGCGTAACGATGGCCACACTGTCTCCTCCCGAGACTCAGCGAAGTTGAAATGTTTGTGATGATGCAATCTACCCGCGGCTAGACGGAAAGACCCCATGAACCTTTACTGTAGCTTTGCATTGGACTTTGAACCAATCTGTGTAGGATAGGTGGGAGGCTTTGAAGTAGGGACGCCAGTCTCTATGGAGCCAACCTTGAAATACCACCCTGGTTTGTTTGAGGTTCTAACCTTGGTCCGTTATCCGGATCGGGGACAGTGCATGGTAGGCAGTTTGACTGGGGCGGTCTCCTCCTAAAGTGTAACGGAGGAGTTCGAAGGTACGCTAATTACGGTCGGACATCGTGATGATAGTGCAATGGCATAAGCGTGCTTAACTGCGAGACCGACAAGTCGAGCAGGTACGAAAGTAGGACATAGTGATCCGGTGGTTCTGTATGGAAGGGCCATCGCTCAACGGATAAAAGGTACTCTGGGGATAACAGGCTGATTCCTCCCAAGAGTTCATATCGACGGGGGAGTTTGGCACCTCGATGTCGGCTCATCACATCCTGGGGCTGTAGCCGGTCCCAAGGGTATGGCTGTTCGCCATTTAAAGTGGTACGTGAGCTGGGTTTAAAACGTCGTGAGACAGTTTGGTCCCTATCTGCCGTGGGCGTTGGAAATTTGAAGGGGGCTGCTCCTAGTACGAGAGGACCGGAGTGGACGAACCTCTGGTGTACCGGTTGTCACGCCAGTGGCATTGCCGGGTAGCTAAGTTCGGAAGAGATAACCGCTGAAAGCATCTAAGCGGGAAACTTGCCTTGAGATGAGATTTCCCAGAGCCTTGAGCTCTTTAAAGGGTCGTTCGAGACCAGGACGTTGATAGGCTGGGTGTGGAAGTGCAGTAATGCATTAAGCTAACCAGTACTAATTGCCCGTAAGGCTTGTCCCTATAACCTTGACGGTTATACGCATTTACTCTGATGATGAGTGGTGCTACCCAATAAACTAAATGAGATCCCCGCGTTTGCGGGGACGACGCTGACGCGCCGCTTTACTTCTCCCAGATTCGCTGTGGCGCCCAATCGGTGGCGCCAGAGCATACAAGTCAAAGCTTGATGACCATAGTAAGTCGGTCCCACCCCTTCCCATCCCGAACAGGACCGTGAAACGACTCTACGCCGATGATAGTGCTGCAACCAGTGTGAAAGTAGGTTATCGTCAAGCTAGTTATTTAGAAAAAGCCCCTTCTGGAGAAATCCGGTCGGGGCTTTTTTGCGTCTATACTCGTTGTATGAACGAAAACACCGCGAGAGACGTAGTGCTGGTCCGTGCCATCGAGACCGCCGATCAACAAAAAGAAATGCTCAGCGACGACGATCGCATGTATGCCAGCCGCAGCGCGCGCGAACTGGCTCAGTGGCGAGCCGCCGACCGCAAAACCGAAGCCACCGGCGACGACTTCCTGCAGCAGCGCGCTGAACAATTACTCAAGCGCCTGGCCGAACGCCACTCCTCCTTTGCCTCCTTTCTGAAACAGCGCTCGCCCTTGCAGCCTCTCGCGTGGGCTTTGCCGTTGATCGCCCTGCTGCTTGGTGCCGGACTGGACCGCATTACCGATCCGCACCGCGTCGATTTGCTGTCGGCGCCACTGTTGCTGATTATCGGCTGGAACCTGCTGGTCTATCTGGGCCTGCTGGTCTGGCTGTTCATTCCATCGAAACCGCGCTTGCCTCGCCGCTGGAAGGCGCCGCGCAAATTGCCGTCCGTGCTGTCGGCGGCGGTGCTGAACTTCCTGCGTGAATGGTCGGAGCTGAGCGCCAAACTGCATGCCGCGCGACTTGGGCGCGCGGTGCATCTGAGCGCCGCCGCATTTGCTGTCGGTGCACTGGCTTCGCTGTATGCGCGTGGCCTGCTGTCGCAATACGCGGCCGGATGGGAGAGCACTTTTCTGGATGCGGTGCAGGTCCACGGCTTGTTGTCGGCTTTGTTCGCGCCGGCCGTCGCGCTGTTCCACCTTCAGGGATTCACGCTGGCGGAAATCGAAGCGCTGCGCTTCCCGACCATCACGCCCGCCGCCGGCGCGCGCTGGGTGCATCTGTATGCGGCCACCATCCTGTTGCTGGTGGTGGCGCCGCGGCTGCTGCTGGCGGCCTTCGCGCATTGGCGTGCTGTGCGCTTGTCGCGCCATGTCGCGCTCGATCTGGAGCAGCCATATTTCCGCAAGCTTAACGACACCATGGGCATGGCGAAAGGCGGAACGCTGCGCGTGCTGCCGTATAGTTTTACCGTCGATGAACGACGTCATCGCGGCATGGAGGCGGTGGCCGTCAAGCTGCTCGGGGAGCAGGGCCGGCTGATGCTGCGGCCGTCGGTCGCCTATGGCGAAGCGCCGCAGGATCTGCAGGGCGAGGCCACCATCACGGCCGCGCTGTTCAATCTGACCGCCACGCCGGAACAGGAAAATCACGGCGCGTTTCTCGACCAAATGGTAAAGGCGGCGCCGTCCGGCTTCACGGTGCTGCTTGACGAGTCGGCCTATCTGGAACGCATGGGCGCCGAGCGCCTGGCTGAACGCGTGGCCTTGTGGCAGGAGTTCTGCCGCTTCCATCAGGCCACCGCCAGCGTGGTGAACTTGCTGGAGCCGCAATGAGCAGCACGATTCAACTGGCGCTGATCTCGCACACCAACAACGGCAAGACCACGCTGGCGCGCACGCTGACCGGCATCGATGTCGGCGAAGTGCGCGACGCTGCGCACGTGACCATCCGTTCCGAATCGCACACGCTGCTGACCACGCCCGAAGGCGATCGTCTGCAGCTATGGGATACGCCGGGCTTCGGCGATTCCGTGCGGCTGCAACAGCGCCTGGCGCACGCCGGCAATCCGATCGGCTGGTTCCTGCGCGAAGTGCTGGACCGTTATCGCGACCGGCCGTTCTGGCTCAGCCAGCAAGCCTTGCGCGCCGCACGCGACGACGCCGATGTGGTGCTGTATCTGGTGAACGCGGCCGAAGATCCGCGCGATGCCGGCTATGTGCCGGCCGAGATGAAAATCCTGGAATGGCTGGGCAAACCGGTGGTGGTCCTGCTCAACCAGACCGGGCCGGCGCGGCCGCAGGCGGACCTGGCGCAGCAGCTGCGTTGGCGCGATCACCTGCGCCAGTATGCGGTGGTGCGCGAGGTGCTGGCACTCGATGCGTTCGGCCGTTGCTGGGTGCATGAGCGCGTGTTCTATGACGCCATCGGCAAGCAACTCGAGGCCGCGTTGCGGCCGGCCTATGCGCGCCTGTTCGCGGCATGGGAGGCGCGCAACGCCGCGCGCTACGCGCAGGCGATGCAGTTGCTGGCAACGCAGTTGCAGAGCGCCGCGCACGACAGCGTCGCCATGCCCGAGTCGGACGGCAGCTTGTTGAAGACGGCGTTGAAAGCGGTGGGCATCGGCAAAAGCGCAGCGCAGCAGCGCCAGGATCGGGCGATGAGTGAGCTGGCCGCCCGCCTTAACCAGGGCGTGACGGAACTGACGCGCGAGCTATTGATTCTGCATCAGCTCGATCCTGCGCAGGCCGCCACGATCAATGCGCAGGTGCGCGATTATTTTGCCGTGCGCGCGCCTATCGACAAGGCGCAGGCCGGCCTGTTGGGCGCGATGATTTCCGGTGCGGCCACCGGTTTGTCGGCCGACCTGATGGCGGGCGGTCTGACCCTGGGCGGCGGCGCTTTGCTCGGCGGTGTGGTGGGTGCGCTGACGTTCGCCGGCGCTGCCTGGGGCTTCAATGCCGGCACCGACCGCAAACAGCCCACCATGCAGTTCAGCGACGCCTTCATGCGCTCGCTGGTGGTGGCCGGTATTCTGCGTTATCTGACGGTGGCGCATTTCGGGCGTGGGCGCGGCGGCTTTGTGGAAAGCGAGGCGCCGGCGTTCTGGCAAAGCGCGGTGGAGCAGGCGGTGGCGCGCGAGGAGGCTGCGTTGCCCGTCCTGTGGCAGGCCGCGCGCCGTGGTGAAGCGGCGCCGGCGTTGCAGGTTTTGATGCGCAGCATGAGCAGCGCTACGCTGGCGCAGCTCTATCCTGGCATAGCGTCCGATCAGAACTGATAGCGCACGCCAAAGGTGAGCAGCGTGACTTCGGTCTTGGTCAGATAGCTGCCTTCGAGATTGAGCGACCAGTTGCGGTTGAAGTGATAGCCGGCGCCGACGCCGACGATAGGATCGGTCTCATCGCGGTCGCCCAGCGCGTTGCGGTTGGCGCGCATATTGGTGCGGCCGATGCCGGCGCGGCCGTACAAGGAAAAATGCTGGTCCAGGCGGGCGGTGCCCAGCACGGCAATGCCGTAGTGGGAGTCCGGATAGTAGCCGGCCTCGGCGAAGGCGCCACGGAAGGGATTGAGGCTCAGTCCGCGCGTATAGACTTCAAAGCCGAGCGCGGGCGTGTATTGATAGCCGATGGCGGCGCTCAAAGTGGCGTCGCCGCTGTCGTCGACATATTTGGATGAGATCGAGGCGCGGCCGATATCGGTCGACAGGTAGACGCCTGGCTGGAAGTTGGATTGGGCAAAAGCAGGGGCGGCGGCCAGCAGGCCGAGTACGACAGCGCTGAGCTTGAATCGCATGGAGACTCCGGATGAAAGTGGTACGACGGAACGCAGCATTTGTTTATATTGCAATGCTGCCCTGCGCGCATAGTACCTTCTCATTATCTTTAAAGCAATCTTGACGTCGATTCACGTGATAATATGATAACTGTCATTTCCATCATGAGGGATTTCATCATGCACGCTCGCTCGTTTCTTCCTCTGGCCTTCGGGCTGGTGCTGGCCAGTTCTGCGCTCGCCCAGGATCAAAGCGGCAAGCTGGATGCCGACACGCCGCTGATTGCCGGTGCCAACAGCATCAACGGCGCCCGTGACTGGCTGGTTCAGCGCGAGGAGGGCATGTTGATCCTGACCGCACCGGAAGGCGATTCGCGGCTGGTGCTGGTGGAGGTCGGTGCGGGCAGCGCGGAAGCGGCGACGGCGCGCGCATGGCAAAGATATCAGCCTGGCTTCAAGCGCACCATCCGGCTATCGACCAAACGGGAGGCCGGCAACGGCTGGCAGGAACATACCGGCACGGATTACGAGAGCACGCCTGCTGAAAAGCGCTGGGTCGAGGCGCGCGCATTGCTCAACGGTAAAAAGTGGACGGTGCTGCTGGTCGACGGCAGCGAGCAAACGCTGAGCAAGCGTGAGGCCGCGTACCTGCTGGCCTTGCAAAGCGTGCAGCCGAAGGACTATGTGCGTGAATCCTTCGCCGGCCGCACGCCACGGCCGCTGGATGCGGTGCGCCAGCAGGCCATGCGCGCCTTCCTGCTCGACGCCATGAAAACGCTGGGCATCCCCGGCCTCTCCTATGCGCTGATGGATCACGGCAAGATCGTGTTTGAAGGAGGGCTCGGCGTGCGCGAGGCGGGCAAACCGGCGGCGGTCGATGGCGACACGCTGTTCATGGCGGCCTCCAACACCAAGGGCATGAGTACGCTGATGCTGTCGACCCTGGTCGACGAAGGCAAGCTGCAGTGGGAGCAGCCGGTGGTGCAGGTCTATCCCGCATTCAAACTCGGCAGCGCCGAGACCACCGCCAAGGTACTGGTCAAGCACCTGGTGTGCGCCTGCACCGGCCTGCCACGGCAGGATCTGGAATGGATTTTTGAACACAAGAACGCCACGCCCGAAGATTCCCTGAAACTGCTGGCCACCAACAACCCGACCAGCGGCTTCGGCGAGGTCTTCCAATACAATAATCTGATGGCTTCGGCCGCCGGTTATATCGGCGGCCACATCGCCTACCCGGACCAGCCGCTCGGCCTGGCATATGACGAAGCCATGCAACAACGCATCCTGACGCCGCTGGGCATGAATGCCAGCACCTTCGACATGGCGCGCGCGCTGCGCTCGAACCATGCGAGCCCGCATGCGACCGGACTCACCGGGAAAATCGAAGTGCTGCCGATGGCGCTCAATTACTCGGTGGTGCCACACCGGCCGGCCGGCGGCATCTGGACTTCGGCGCACGATTTGATCCGCTATGTGCAACTGGAAGCCAACCAGGGCAAGCTGCCCGATGGCCGTCAGCTGGTCTCGGCCCAGGCTTTGCTGGCACGCCGCGTCCCGCAGGTGTCGGAAGGCGAGAACCGCAGCTATGGCATGGGCTTGACGGTGGAAACCGCTTGGGGCGTGCCGGCTGTGTATCACGGCGGCAGCATGTTCGGCTACAAGAGCAATATCTACCTGCTGCCCGACAGCGGCATCGGTGCTGTGCTGTTGACCAATTCCGACCAGGGTGGCATGTTGCTGCGGCCGATGCTGCGCCGCCTGATGGAGATTGTTTATGACGGCAAGCCGGAGGCGGCCGACGGCGTGCGCCAGGCGGCGCAGCGTGATGCTGCCGAACTGAAGGCGGAGCTGCATCGCTCCAGGCCGGACGCGGCCGCCGCAGCCAGGCTGGCGCAGCGCTATCGCAGCACCGAGCTGGGCGAGCTGACGGTGCGCCGCCAGGGCCGGCAGCTGACGTTTGATTTTGGCGAGTGGCGTTCGCCGATGGGCGTGCGCAACAACGAGGACGGTACGACCTCGTTCGTGACCACCAACGCGGCGCTGTGGGGCCTGGAGTTTCTCGCCGGCGACAAGGCGGGTAAGCGCACCTTGACGATCCGCGATGGACAGCACGAGTACGCGTTTTCTGAAATCTAACTTGGACAGCGGCGGCGCGTTATAGCAATCTTGACGGCTCGGCCGGCTGCACGGTCAGGAAGCGGCGCATGGCGTGTACTTCCTCGCTCGGGCTGCGGCCGAAGTAGCGCTTGAACTCGCGGCTGAACTGCGACGGGCTTTCATAACCCACCTGCGCCGAGGCCGATTGCGCGCTGATGTCGCTGCGCGCCATCAGCAGCCGCGCCTGATGCAGCCGCGCCGATTTCAGGTATTGAATCGGCGAGCAGTGCGTCACCGATTTGAAGTGGACGTGGAAGGCCGGCACGCTCATATTGGCTTCCGCAGCCAGCATGCCGACATCGATGTCGGCCGCGTAGTCGGCGTGGATGCGGCGCAAGGCCTTGGCGATGCGGCCGAACTGGCCCTGGCTGGTCAGCGCCGCGCGCATGGCGGCGCCTTGCTCGCCCATCAGCACGCGATAGCAGATCTCACGCACGATGCCCGGCCCCAGCACGCGCGCCTCCAGTGGCGAATTCAGTGTTTCAAGCAGACGCTGCACGGTGTCGCGCAGGCGTTCATCCATACGTGTGGTCATCATTCCTTTGGGCATGGCCGGCACTTCGTTGTCGGTTTGATCGATGGCGAACATCAGGTCGGCCAAGGTGGTGCGGTCGACGCGGATCGAAATACCCAGGAAAGGATGTTCTTCCGACGCTTCGGTGGTGGCGGTGAACGGCATCGGCACGGCCACCACCAGGTAGTGGTCGGCATCGAACTGCAGGATGTCGTTGCCGAAGTAGGTGCGTTTGCGGCCCTGCAGTGCGATGGCGATGCAGGGATCGTACATGGCGGGCGACTTGGTGGCGCTTTGCGTCGAGCGTGTCAGGCGCACGTCGTCGACCAGCGTTTCGGTATAGCCGTCGGTACGTGCCAACTGGTAGTGCAGGGCGATCATGCGTTCCACGCTTCACTCCTTGTTGATTGTGGTGAGGAATAGGAATGATCCATGATTCCCGCCCGCTTCGCTACGCTTGCTGTGCCGATCCATAGGATTAGGCAAGAACTACATAGGCATGTGCATTCGCAGCATAGCGCTAATTCCGTAAGATGCAGCCTCGTGTTAATGGCGTTGAAAGGACGGCATCATGCATCAAACCCATCGCAAAGTTATTCTGATTGCCGGCGCCAGCCGGGGCAGCGGTCCGGCGACCGCGCGCCAGCTGGCCGGCGAAGGACACCATGTGGTGCTGGGCGCACGCCGCTCCAGCAAGCTGCATGCGTTGGTGACGGAAATTCGCAAGGCCGGCGGCTCGGCCGAATGGTATGCGCTGGACGTGAGCCAGCCGGAGGAAATGCGCGCGTTCCTGGCCTTCGCCGAAGACGTACACAAGCGCGTCGATGTGGTGATCAACAACGCCTGAGAAATTCAGCTTGAAATTCAGCTTGAAAATTCAGGCCTTGCCAAATTAGATTCCGCTTGGTATGATTCTGTCCCTCACGAAACAACGCATGCAAATGCGAAGCAAGTGAGAAAAAAGAAGAGCTTGACGAAATGTTTGAAACACTTCATAATCTTGCCTCTTCGCTGATGAACAAAACGCTTCTTCAGCTAGCAATACAAGATGATCTTTAAAAATTTACAGTTGATAAGTGTGGGCGTTTAGTGCTGCAACAAAAAGCATTAAATGCTCAACAAAGAAATATTCAGTAGAAATACTGTCAGTATTTTTGAGAAGAGCGAACCAGTGGCCAGCAGTGGTCACTAAACAGAGATTAAACTAAAGAGTTTGATCCTGGCTCAGATTGAACGCTGGCGGCATGCCTTACACATGCAAGTCGAACGGCAGCGCGGGGCAACCTGGCGGCGAGTGGCGAACGGGTGAGTAATATATCGGAACGTACCCAAGAGTGGGGGATAACGTAGCGAAAGTTACGCTAATACCGCATACGATCCAAGGATGAAAGTGGGGGATTCGCAAGAACCTCATGCTCCTGGAGCGGCCGATATCTGATTAGCTAGTTGGTAGGGTAAAAGCCTACCAAGGCATCGATCAGTAGCTGGTCTGAGAGGACGACCAGCCACACTGGAACTGAGACACGGTCCAGACTCCTACGGGAGGCAGCAGTGGGGAATTTTGGACAATGGGCGCAAGCCTGATCCAGCAATGCCGCGTGAGTGAAGAAGGCCTTCGGGTTGTAAAGCTCTTTTGTCAGGGAAGAAAAGGTTACGGATAATACCCGTGGCTCATGACGGTACCTGAAGAATAAGCACCGGCTAACTACGTGCCAGCAGCCGCGGTAATACGTAGGGTGCAAGCGTTAATCGGAATTACTGGGCGTAAAGCGTGCGCAGGCGGTTTTGTAAGTCTGTTGTGAAATCCCCGGGCTCAACCTGGGAATGGCAATGGAGACTGCAAGGCTAGAGTTTGGCAGAGGGGGTAGAATTCCACGTGTAGCAGTGAAATGCGTAGATATGTGGAGGAACACCGATGGCGAAGGCAGCCCCCTGGGTCAAAACTGACGCTCATGCACGAAAGCGTGGGGAGCAAACAGGATTAGATACCCTGGTAGTCCACGCCCTAAACGATGTCTACTAGTTGTCGGGTCTTAATTGACTTGGTAACGCAGCTAACGCGTGAAGTAGACCGCCTGGGGAGTACGGTCGCAAGATTAAAACTCAAAGGAATTGACGGGGACCCGCACAAGCGGTGGATGATGTGGATTAATTCGATGCAACGCGAAAAACCTTACCTACCCTTGACATGGCTGGAATCCCTGAGAGATTGGGGAGTGCTCGAAAGAGAACCAGTACACAGGTGCTGCATGGCTGTCGTCAGCTCGTGTCGTGAGATGTTGGGTTAAGTCCCGCAACGAGCGCAACCCTTGTCATTAGTTGCTACGAAAGAGCACTCTAATGAGACTGCCGGTGACAAACCGGAGGAAGGTGGGGATGACGTCAAGTCCTCATGGCCCTTATGGGTAGGGCTTCACACGTCATACAATGGTACATACAGAGCGCCGCCAACCCGCGAGGGGGAGCTAATCGCAGAAAGTGTATCGTAGTCCGGATTGTAGTCTGCAACTCGACTGCATGAAGTTGGAATCGCTAGTAATCGCGGATCAGCATGTCGCGGTGAATACGTTCCCGGGTCTTGTACACACCGCCCGTCACACCATGGGAGCGGGTTTTACCAGAAGTAGGTAGCTTAACCGCAAGGAGGGCGCTTACCACGGTAGGATTCGTGACTGGGGTGAAGTCGTAACAAGGTAGCCGTATCGGAAGGTGCGGCTGGATCACCTCCTTTCTAGAGTTTGCAGGTTCTTCGGAACCACTACTAAGCGCTCACACTTATCTGCTGTAACGTTCTTTAACAATCTGGAAGAAGTAAAGTTTTATTAAGTGTGTATCGACAGATACATGCTTGGGTAGTAAAACTCATCATCACAAAGTAGTAAATGCTTAGACTTATAGCCGTCAAGGTTATAGGGACAAGTGAATAAGTGCACATGGTGGATGCCTTGGCGATTACAGGCGATGAAGGACGTAGTAGCTTGCGATAAGCTGCGGGGAGCTAGCAAACAAGCTTTGATCCGCAGATTTCCGAATGGGGAAACCCGGCCTTTTAGGTCATCGCAACCTGAATACATAGGGTTGCGAAGCGAACGCGGCGAACTGAAACATCTAAGTAGCTGCAGGAAAAGAAATCAACCGAGATTCCCAAAGTAGTGGCGAGCGAAATGGGAAGAGCCTGCACGTGATAGTCGGACTGATAATGGAATGCTCTGGAAATGGCAGCCACAGCGGGTGATAGCCCCGTACATGAAATCAGACCGGTGGTACTAAGCGTGCGACAAGTAGGGCGGGACACGAGAAATCCTGTCTGAATATGGGGGGACCATCCTCCAAGGCTAAATACTCGTAATCGACCGATAGTGAACCAGTACCGTGAGGGAAAGGCGAAAAGAACCCCGGGAGGGGAGTGAAATAGATCCTGAAACCGTGTGCATACAAACAGTAGGAGCGGACTTGTTCCGTGACTGCGTACCTTTTGTATAATGGGTCAGCGACTTACATTCAGTGGCAAGGTTAACCGCATAGGGAAGCCGTAGAGAAATCGAGTCCGAACAGGGCGATAGTCGCTGGGTGTAGACCCGAAACCAAGTGATCTACTCATGGCCAGGATGAAGGTGCGGTAACACGCACTGGAGGTCCGAACCCACTAATGTTGAAAAATTAGGGGATGAGCTGTGGGTAGGGGTGAAAGGCTAAACAAACTTGGAAATAGCTGGTTCTCTCCGAAAACTATTTAGGTAGTGCCTCAAGTATCACCATCGGGGGTAGAGCACTGTTATGGCTAGGGGGTCATCGCGACTTACCAAACCATTGCAAACTCCGAATACCGATGAGTGCGAGCTTGGGAGACAGACGTCGGGTGCTAACGTCCGGCGTCAAGAGGGAAACAACCCAGACCGCCAGCTAAGGTCCCAAAGATTGGCTAAGTGGAAAACGAAGTGGGAAGGCTAAAACAGTCAGGATGTTGGCTTAGAAGCAGCCATCATTTAAAGAAAGCGTAATAGCTCACTGATCGAGTCGTCCTGCGCGGAAGATGTAACGGGGCTAAGCCAGTCACCGAAGCTGCGGATATGCGTAAGCATATGGTAGGAGAGCGTTCTGTAAGCCTGCGAAGGTGTCTTGTAAAGGATGCTGGAGGTATCAGAAGTGCGAATGCTGACATGAGTAGCGATAATGGGGGTGAAAAGCCCCCACGCCGTAAGCCCAAGGTTTCCTGTTCAACGTTCATCGGAGCAGGGTGAGTCGGCCCCTAAGGCGAGGCAGAGATGCGTAGCTGATGGGAAGCAGGTTAATATTCCTGCACCGTCGTATGATGCGATGGGGGGACGGATCGCGGAAGGTTGTCTGACTGTTGGAATAGTCAGTTTCTGCTTCATAGAAGGCGCTTAGGCAAATCCGGGCGCGTAATTCAAGGGAGCGGGACGAGTGTACTTGTACACGTAGCAATCGGAAGTGGTTCCAAGAAAAGCCTCTAAGCTTCAGTCATACGAGACCGTACCGCAAACCGACACAGGTGGGCGAGATGAGTATTCTAAGGCGCTTGAGAGAACTCGGGAGAAGGAACTCGGCAAATTGGTACCGTAACTTCGGGAAAAGGTACGCCTCGGTAGCTTGGTCACTTTACTGTGATAGGGCGAAAAGGTTGCAATAAAATGGTGGCTGCGACTGTTTAATAAAAACACAGCACTCTGCAAACACGAAAGTGGACGTATAGGGTGTGACGCCTGCCCGGTGCTGGAAGATTAAATGATGGGGTGCAAGCTCTTGATTGAAGTCCCAGTAAACGGCGGCCGTAACTATAACGGTCCTAAGGTAGCGAAATTCCTTGTCGGGTAAGTTCCGACCTGCACGAATGGCGTAACGATGGCCACACTGTCTCCTCCCGAGACTCAGCGAAGTTGAAATGTTTGTGATGATGCAATCTACCCGCGGCTAGACGGAAAGACCCCATGAACCTTTACTGTAGCTTTGCATTGGACTTTGAACCAATCTGTGTAGGATAGGTGGGAGGCTTTGAAGTAGGGACGCCAGTCTCTATGGAGCCAACCTTGAAATACCACCCTGGTTTGTTTGAGGTTCTAACCTTGGTCCGTTATCCGGATCGGGGACAGTGCATGGTAGGCAGTTTGACTGGGGCGGTCTCCTCCTAAAGTGTAACGGAGGAGTTCGAAGGTACGCTAATTACGGTCGGACATCGTGATGATAGTGCAATGGCATAAGCGTGCTTAACTGCGAGACCGACAAGTCGAGCAGGTACGAAAGTAGGACATAGTGATCCGGTGGTTCTGTATGGAAGGGCCATCGCTCAACGGATAAAAGGTACTCTGGGGATAACAGGCTGATTCCTCCCAAGAGTTCATATCGACGGGGGAGTTTGGCACCTCGATGTCGGCTCATCACATCCTGGGGCTGTAGCCGGTCCCAAGGGTATGGCTGTTCGCCATTTAAAGTGGTACGTGAGCTGGGTTTAAAACGTCGTGAGACAGTTTGGTCCCTATCTGCCGTGGGCGTTGGAAATTTGAAGGGGGCTGCTCCTAGTACGAGAGGACCGGAGTGGACGAACCTCTGGTGTACCGGTTGTCACGCCAGTGGCATTGCCGGGTAGCTAAGTTCGGAAGAGATAACCGCTGAAAGCATCTAAGCGGGAAACTTGCCTTGAGATGAGATTTCCCAGAGCCTTGAGCTCTTTAAAGGGTCGTTCGAGACCAGGACGTTGATAGGCTGGGTGTGGAAGTGCAGTAATGCATTAAGCTAACCAGTACTAATTGCCCGTAAGGCTTGTCCCTATAACCTTGACGGTTATACGCATTTACTCTGATGATGAGTGGTGCTACCCAATAAACTAAATGAGATCCCCGCGTTTGCGGGGACGACGCTGACGCGCCGCTTTACTTCTCCCAGATTCGCTGTGGCGCCCAATCGGTGGCGCCAGAGCATACAAGTCAAAGCTTGATGACCATAGTAAGTCGGTCCCACCCCTTCCCATCCCGAACAGGACCGTGAAACGACTCTACGCCGATGATAGTGCTGCAACCAGTGTGAAAGTAGGTTATCGTCAAGCTAGTTATTTAGAAAAACCCCAGTCCAGCCGGAACGCGCTCAAGATCGCGCTCTGTGCCAGACTGGGGTTTTTTGCTTTTGTGCATTAAAATGGCTTGCATATCGGAGATGCGACCCTATGCGTGTTGTTCTTGTTTGGACTCTGCTGTTGATGGCGTTGTGCGCACCGGCACAGGCGGCGCCCCTGTCGCTGCGCTTTGAGCGCCTCGGCGTCGAACAAGGCCTGACGCAGGAGTCGGTAGCCAGCATCCTCCAGGATCAACACGGCTATATGTGGCTCGGCACCCAGGCCGGCCTGAACCGTTATGACGGCTATCGTGTCACCACTTTCAAGAACGATCCCGCCAGCCCCCTCAGCCTGCAAGATAATTATGTCCAGGCTTTGTACGAGGATGGCGCCGGGCGGCTGTGGGTCGGCAACAAGGGCGGGCTCGACCGCTACGATCCGGCGACCCAGGGTTTTGCCCATGTGTTGTCGAAGATTTCCGTGTTGGCCATCGTCGGCGACGGCCGCCAGGGCTTGTGGCTGGCCACCAGCGCAGGCTTGCAGCATCTGGATACCGCCAGCGCCCGCGTGCAGATCCTGCGTCATGCCGACGCCGATGCCAACAGCCTCAACGACGATCAGGTCAACGCGCTCGCGCTCGACAAGCACGGCAATCTGTGGCTGGGCACGGGGCGCGGATTGGAGTTGCTGCCTGCCGGCAGCAAGGAGTTCCGTCACTTCGGCAACCAGAATCGCCGGCTGGAAAATCACATCATGGCGCTGTCGATCGGCGCGGACGGCGTGCTGTGGAGCGGCGCCATACGCGGGCTGCAGGCATGGCGCTTGAACGGTTTGTCGGCGGAGCCGATGGCGGTTGCGGTGCCGGACGAACTGGCCGGGCTGCGCGTGAACAAGCTGCTACATGACCGCGACGGCACGCTGTGGCTGGGCACCTTCACCGACGGCCTGCGGCGGCGCGATCCGGCCAGCGGGCGCTTTTACCGTTATGAACGCGACACGCTGAACCGCTACGGCATCAGCGACAACCAGATCGCCGCGCTCTACCAGGACCGCACCGGCACGCTCTGGATCGGCAACTGGTACGCAGGCGTCGATCGCGTCGACCTCAACAGCGGCGGTTTTGAACGTTATACCGAGCGCGCCGGCGTGCTGCCCAGCATCGGCAGCAGCAAGGTGCGGGCGATTGCCGGTGCGCCGGACGGCAAGATCTGGCTGGGCACCGGCACCGGCCTGGCGCTGCTCGATCCTGCGCTGGGCAAGGTCGAGTTTCAGTCCAACGAAGAGCCGCATCCCGGTTCGCTGCCGGCCGACCAGCTGATGGCGCTGGCGCCCGATCTGCAAGGCCGTCTATGGGTAGGCACCATCAGCGGCTTGTCATGGCGCGATCCGGCCAGCGGCCGCTATACGCCGATGTGGCTGGGCGACGAACCGGCCGCGCGCTCGGTGCAACGCATGATGGTGGGGCGCGACGGCACCATCTGGGTCGGCACCCGCCAGGGCTTGCATCGCATCGATCCGCAGACGCTGGCCATGCAGACCTACCGCGTCGATACGGCCGATCCCGACCGCCTGTCCGGCCGCGTCTATGCGCTGCTGGAAGATCGGCGCGGCAATCTGTGGGCCGGCACCGAGAACGGCCTGGATCGCTTCGATCCGGCCACCGGCAAGTTCCAGCATTACCGCCACGATCCGAGCCAGTCCGACAGTCTGAGCCACAACCGCGTGCATTATCTGTATCAGGATGCGCAGGAACGCATCTGGATCGGCACGGCGGCCGGCCTGTGCATGGCGACCATGGGCAAGGATGGCAAGCTGCATTTCCGCTTTTATGCGCCGGCCAACGGTCGTTCGCCCGATCCCGTCGGCGCGATCCTGGGCGACGATCAGGGGCGCTTGTGGATCAGCAGCACGGCCGGCGTTTCCCTGTTTAATCCGGCCAACGGCAGTTTTAAGAACTACACCTCCAAGGATGGGCTGATCGATGGCTCCTATTTCATCGGCTCGGGCTACCGCGCGGCGGACGGTACGCTGTACTTCGGCGGCCTGGAGGGCGTGACGGCGTTCCAGCCGGCCGCCATCCATGACAATCCGTATGCGCCGCCGGTGTCGATCACCGATTTTTCCATTTTCAACCAATCGATTCTGGGCGGGGCGGCGCGGCCGGATGTGCTGGCGCGAGGGCCGATCGACCAGGCCAGGGCGCTGGCGCTGTCGTATCGCGATGCGGTGTTTTCGTTCGAGTTCGCGGGCATGCATTACGCCGATCCGCAGCGCAACCGCTATGCCTACCAGCTGGAGGGCTTTGATCCGAACTGGGTGACGACCGATGCCGGCAAGCGCTTCGCCACCTACACCAACCTCGACCCGGGCCGTTATGTGTTCCGCGTGAAAGCGGCCAACAAGGATGGCGTGTGGAGTAGCGAGCCGGTGTCGCTGGCGCTGACGATTGCGCCGCCGGTGTGGAAGACCTGGTGGTTCCGCCTGCTGATGGTGGCGCTGGTGCTGGGCGGCGCCTATCTGCTGTTCCGCATCCGCATCCGCTTGCTGATGCGCCAGAAGCAGGAGCTGGAGCAGGAGGTCGGCACCCGCACGCGCGAGCTGGTGCAGCAGAAGGAGTCCATCGAGCGCGAGAAGGAAAACGTCGAGGCGGCGCATCGGAATATCGCACTGCTGTCCGAGATCGGCCGGCGCATCACGGCCAACCTTGACAGCGAGGCCATCATGTCCCTGCTATACCAGCAGGTGCATGCGCTGATGGACGCCAGCGTGTTCGGCATTGGCATCTACCGCGCCGAGCAGGAGCTGATCGAATATCCGTTCGCGATGGAGCGCGGCAAGCGCTACACGCCGTACACGCGCAGCATGCGCGAGCCGAACCAGCTGGCCGTGTGGTGCATCAACCATGCGCAGGAAGTGTTCATCAACGACCTGGAGCAGGAGTACCACCGCTACATCGCCAGCCTGGACCTGGTGTCCGGCGCCGAGGACATGGGCACGCTGGAGGATGGCACGCTGCCGACCGAACCGCGTTCGCTGATCTATGTGCCGATCTCGGTGAGCGGCCAGGTGCGCGGCGTGATCACGGTGCACAGCTACCGCGCCCACGCCTATCACCGCATCGACCTCGACATGCTGACCACGCTGGCGTCGTATGTGGCGGTGGCGTTCGCCAATGCCGATTCGTATCGCCAGTTGCAGGATACCCAGCAGCAGTTGGTGGAGCGCGAGAAGCTGGCGGCGCTGGGATCGCTGGTGGCCGGCGTTGCCCATGAATTGAATACGCCGATCGGCAACAGCCTGGTGATCGCCAGCACGCTGGAGGACAAGACCACCGAAATCGAGGGGCTGAACAAGGCCAGCACCTTGCGCCGCTCGGACCTGCAAAGCTTTATCGATGCCGCGCGCGAAGCGTCCACCTTGCTGATGCGCAGCCTGCGCAACGCGGCCGAGCTGGTGAACAGCTTCAAGCAGGTGGCGGTGGACCAGGCCAGCGCCAAGCGGCGCCGCTTCAATCTGTCGCAGGCCAGCCAGGAAATCGTGATGACGATGAAGAACCAGGTGCGCAAGGCCGGGCATCAGATCGTGGTGGAGATGCCGGACGATATCGAGATGGACAGCTTCCCCGGACCGTATAGCCAGGTCATCATCAATCTGATTAACAACGCCTTGCTGCATGCGTTTGAAGACCGCAACGGCGGCGAGATCCGCATGTGGGCCGTGCGGCTGGGATCGGAGCGGGTGCGCATCGTGTTCCAGGATGACGGCAAGGGCATCCAGATCGAACATCAGGCGCGCATCTTCGATCCCTTTTTCACCACCAAGCTGGGGCAGGGCGGCAATGGCCTGGGCTTGAGCATCACCTACAATATCGTGACCTCGCTGCTGGATGGCAGCATACGCGTCGACAGCGCCGTCGGCGTCGGCACGCGCTTCACCATCGATTTGCCGCTGAAGGCCTCGCTGGCCGGCGACTAGCGCCGGCGCGCGATCAGACGCCCCACATGATGGGCTGGTTTTCGGCCTTGGCGGTGCGCAGCATTTCCAGCAGCGGGTAGGCGCGCGCCGAGAAGTCGACGCGCTGGGCTTCGGCGTGCTCCTTGGTTTCCCCTTCTTCCTGTTCGTGCGCGTGGACGTCGTGCTCGATGGTGGCTTGCGGATGCAGCTTGCTCTCGGCCACTTCCTGCTCCAGGATGGTCAGCGCTTGCGCAGCTTCGGTGGCGGTGATGACGCCACGGGTGGGATTTTTGTGCAGCAGGTCCAGTATGCGTTGTGCGTGTTCCTGATACATCAGGACTTCAGGGCTGGATTTGGATTTGAAGGCGATTAACATAAGCGTTCTTTCTTGGTTTTATTGATGAATGGTCTGTTTGTAAAACTCTATGCCTATGCCGTGCACTTTACAAGCCTCTGGACAGCCTGTCTGAGCGGTGACGCACATCAATTAAGCCGCGCCTAAGCGTCGCCGGCGTTTTTAATTCAATTTAAAGGAAGTCAGGAAGGTGTCGACCGGTTCGGCGCTGATTTCCTGCGCCGGGCCGACCACCACCACCTGGTAGACGCGTTTGTCCTTGGCCAGGAAGCGGCCCAGCATGCGCATCGGGCGACCATTGGCGCCGCCGCTGCCGCTGGCGTCGACTTCCTGCGCGCCGTTGGGCAGCGTCTTGCTGCTGGTGATGCTGGCGTTGATGTTTTTCACCATCGCGGTTTTCATGGCTTCGACGGCGGCCGGCGCTTGCGCGGCGTCGGCCAGCTGCACGCTGCCGACGGCGAATACCACGCCGTCGATGTCGGCGGCGCTCATGGTCATGTTCACCTCCAGTTGGTCGAGCTTGATGCTGCGCGTCTGCGTGTCCGGCTTGCCGGGGAATAGCACGGCATAGGGCGCGTCGCTGCTGCGGAAGTCGCGCCAGTCGTATTTCGGGCTGCAGGCGGACAGGATGAGTGCCAGCAGGATGGTCGGCGGCAGGGTGCGCATCATTTCTGGGCTTTCTTTTTCTGGTCTTCGATGGCTTTCCATTCATCGATGTGGTGTTGCTGGCGCAGCACGCGCGACTGGGGATCGATGGTCACCATGGCGTTCGGCGGCAGCGGCAGTTCGCCGTGGCCGTCGCGCATGGCCAGGCGCTCGGTGCGGCCGTTGATGCGTACCTCGACCGGCATCGGGAAGGCGCCGCCGTCCTTCAACTGCCAGCGCAGCGTGAGTTGGTCGGCGCTGCGTTCGGCCACCAGTTCCGGCAGGGCGGCGTGATACAGGTAGGCGTCGAAGAACCAGGTCAGGTCGCGGCCGCTGGCCTCGTTGGCGAACTGGATGAATTCCTTGGTGCTGCCCCAGCGCGGCTGAAAGTTGCCCGGCGCCGGCGTGGCGGTGCCGTAGACCATGCGGCGCGTGGCGGTGAAGAAGGCGTCGTCGCCGATCAGGTCGCGCAGCGTGTGCAGGATCAGCGCACCCTTGACGTAGATGTCCAGCGCCGGGCCGCCGCGCTCCGCTGCGTAGACGTCCTGGATGCGCAGGCTCTTGCCGCTGACCACGGGCGCCTTGTTGCTCAGCTGCTTGCGGAAATCGAACAGCAGCCACTGGAATTCCATTTCGCCGCGCAGCGCTTCCATGTAGAGCGGCTGCATGTAGGAGCCGAAGCCTTCATGCAGCCACATGTCGTCCCAGTCGGCGTTGGTGAGCTGGTTGCCGAACCATTCGTGCGACAGTTCGTGGTGCAGCAGCCAGTCGTAGCCCAGGGGCGCTTTGACGTAGCCGTTGCCGTAGGCGTTGATGGTTTGGTGTTCCATGCCCAGGTGCGGCGTTTCGACCACGCCCATTTTTTCGTCGCCGAACGGATAGGGGCCGATGCGGCTCTCGAAGAAATCAAGCATCGGCGTGAATTCGCTGAACAGGCCTTGCGCTTGCTTGTCGTGGCCTTTCAGGTACCACATGCGCAGCGCGATGGTGTTGCCGTAGCGGCTGGCGTAATCGGCCGACAGCATCTCGTAGGGGCCGATGTTGAGGGCCACGCCGTAGGTGCTGGGATGTTTGGCGCGCCAGTGGTAGGTGCGCCAGCCGTCCTTTTCTTCCATGCCGGTGGCGACGCCGTTGCCGGCCACCACCAGCGGCGCCGGCACCGTGATGTGCAGGTCGATCAGCTGCGGCTTGCCGGTGGGATGGTCGATGCAGGGCCAGAACAGGTCGCAGCCTTCGCCTTCGACGGTGGTGGCGATCCAGGGCTGGCCGTCGGCGGTCTGGCTCCAGGTGAAACCGCCGTCCCATGGCGCGCGCTTGGCAATGGTCGGCTGGCCGTGGTACTGGATGCGCACGGTGGTGCGGGCGCCGGCCGGCAGCGGCGTCGGCAGCGTCAGGTAGAGGCGGCCTTCCGGGTTGCTGATGGCCGACGGCGCGAGCGCGACGCCGTCCACGCTGGCGCTGTCGACCGGCAGGTTGCGGTCCAGTTCGACGGCGATGCGGCGCAGCGGCTCCTTCAGCAGGAAGGTGAGGGCGGCGTCGCCGCGGAGGCTTTTGGTGGCCGGATCGACACGCAGCGCGAGGTCGACTTTTTCAAACGTCACGGCCAGTTGCTCGGGCGCGCGCGGCGCGCCGGAGTTGATGGTGAAGTCGGTGGCCGCCGGCGGCGTCGAAGCACAGCCGGCCAGCGCGACGGTGGCTGCTGCGGTGGCTGCGGCGGCGAGGTAGAGGGGCAAGCGGGTCATGGTGGTCCTGGCATCAATAAGCTCAAAGCAATATATCAGCAAGCGCACCGGACTTGGTATGTTGATGACTTTATATTGGTGCAGTTTATTCGGCGAGCGCGCGGCGGTATTGGATTGCCTCTTTGATGTGCGGCAGCGCGATGGTGGTGGCGCCGGCCAGGTCGGCGATGGTGCGGGCCACGCGCAGGATGCGGTGATAGGCGCGGCCCGACCATTTGAATTTCTCCATGCTGTGCTTGAGCTGCGCCTTGCCTGGCCGGTCGAGCTTGCAGTAGTGGTCGATCTCGCGCGGAGCGAGGTACTGGTTGCGTTTGCCCTGGCGCTGGAGTTGGCGGTTGGCGGCCGCCTGGACGCGGGCGGCGATCACGGCGGACGTTTCGCCATCGGCCCCGGCGGCCAGGATGTCGGGATGGACCGAGCCGACTTCCATTTGCATGTCGATCCGGTCCAGCAGCGGGCCGGAGATGCGGTTGATGTAGCGCAGCCGCACGTCCGGCGCGCAGCGGCAGCCGACGCTCGGGTGGCCGAAGTAGCCGCAAGGGCAGGGGTTCATGGCGGCGATCAATTGGAAGTGCGCCGGGAAGTCGGCCTGGCGCGCCGCGCGCGAGATGGTGATGCGGCCCGATTCCATCGGCTCGCGCAGCACGTCGAGCACGCGCCGGTCGAACTCCGGCAATTCGTCCAGGAACAGCACGCCGCGATGGGCCAGGGAAATCTCGCCGGGACGCGGCACGCTGCCGCCGCCGACCAGCGCGGCGCCGGAGGAAGTGTGGTGCGGCGCGCGGAACGGCCGCTGCTTCCAGTGCTCGATGCGGAAGCTGCCGGTCAGCGACTGCACGGCCGCCGCTTCCAGCGCCTCTTCATCGCTCATTGCCGGCAGCAGGCCGGCAAAGCGCGAGGCCAGCATGGTCTTGCCGGAGCCGGGCGGACCGACCAGCAGGATCGAATGGGTGCCGGCCGCCGCCACCTCCAGCGCACGCTTGACGAAGACCTGTCCCTTGACGTCGGCGAAGTCGGGATACTCGGGGGGCGCAGCCAGCGGCGCCGCTTGGTGGCGCGACAGCATGGTGTCGACCGACTTGCCGGAGAAGTGGTGGCACACCTGCAGCAGCGAGTGGGCCGGGTAGATGGCGGCGCTGGAGACCAGCGCCGCTTCGTCGGCATTGGCCAGCGGCAGGATGAAGGCCAGGCAGCCGCCGTCGCGCCGCGTTGCCAGCGACATCGCCAGCGCACCGCGTATCGGCCGCAGTTCGCCGGACAGGGACAGCTCGCCGGCAAATTCGTACTGATGCAGGCGGCGCGAGGGGATTTGTCTGGAAGCGGCCAGGATGCCGAGCGCGATCGGCAGGTCGAAGCGGCCAGACTCCTTGGGCAGGTCGGCCGGCGCCAGGTTGACGGTGATGCGTTGGGCGGGAAATTCGAAGCCGCCGTTCTGGATGGCGGCGCGCACGCGGTCTTTGGCTTCCTTCACTTCCGTATCGGCCAGGCCGACGATGGTGAAGGCCGGCAAGCCGTTCGCCAGGTGTACCTCGACGCTGACTTCCTGCGCCTCCATGCCGGCCAGGGCGCGGCTTTTGAGTACGGCGAGTGACATGGCTGGGCGTAGTGGCGAGGCAGGAAAGGACGGGGGACCAGCCGCCAGCGTAGCCCCCATCCAGCCATGCCACTTTGCGCGAGAACAAACCTGCTCGCGCTGTGATTGCTTATTGCTTAATCTTGCCTTCCAGCTCGGCCAGGCGGGTTTCCAACGCTTCCAGCTTGGCGCGGGTCTTGGCCAGGACTTGGGTCTGGATGTCGAATTCCTCGCGCGTCACCAGGTCCAGTTTGGCGAAACCCTGCGTCATCATGGACTTGACGTTCTTCTCAATGTCCTTTGCTGGTGAGTTTTCGATGGCCTGGCTGATCTTGTTTTGCAAATCGTTGAAAAAATTGTTCTTATCCATAATATTCCTTGATCTGGTTAGTCCATCATTGCACCATTACGGTGCGGGTCGGCGTTAATCTGGTGCGAAAGCGCCGACATCCCTCTTCACGCTCGTGACAATTCTCACTTTGGGGCGATGCCGCCCGTTGTCAACCATGATACGGCACCTGACGGCCGGACAACATTAGCTGGCACACATTCTGCTAAAGAAGGCTATGACAGAATTTTAAACCGCAACTGCTAATGAAGTTCAACTCTAGGAAAACAATTATGAAAATGGCCAAGAACCTTACCCTGATCGCTGCGTTGACCTTAGCATTCGCGTCCATGGCGCAGGCCCAGGAAGCGGCACCCGCTCCTGAAGCCAAACCCGATAACGAAGTCAGCTACAACGTGGCCTTCGTCAGCGATTACCGTTACCGCGGTATCTCGCAAACTCGCCTGAAGCCAGCCCTGCAAGGCGGCGCGGATTACGTGAACAACCCGACCGGCTTCTACGCCGGCACCTGGCTGACCAACATCAAGTGGGTCAAGGACGGCGGCGGCGACGGCTCGGTGGAATGGGACATCTACGCCGGCAAGCGCGGCGCCATTTCCGATGCCATCAGCTACGACGTCGGCGGCCTGTACTACTACTACCCGTCGAACAAGCTGAACCCAAGCGCCAACACCTTCGAACTCTACGGCCAGCTCAGCGCCGGTCCGTTCTTGATCAAATACTCGCGCTCGACCACCAACCTGTTCGGCTTCGCCGACAGCAAGAACTCGGGTTACTTCGACGCCCAGATCAACCAGGAAATCGCCGACGGCTACATCGTCAACCTGCATCTGGGTCGCCAGAACGTGAAGAACAACGACGCCGCCAGCTATAACGATTACAAGATCGGCGTCACCAAAGATTTCGGCGTAGTGAGTGTTTCCTTGGCGGCGGTCTCTGCAAACACGAACGCCTACACCGGAAAAGGGAAAGACCTGGGTAAAACCGGCGCCGTCCTGACCATTTCCAAAATCTTCTAAGCGAGGCCAGTATGAAAATGATTACCGCCATTATCAAGCCGTTCAAGCTTGACGAGGTGCGTGAAGCGCTCTCGGCGATTAACGTGCAGGGCATCACCGTGACCGAAGTCAAAGGCTTCGGCCGTCAGAAGGGCCACACCGAGCTGTATCGCGGTGCCGAGTATGTCGTCGACTTCCTGCCCAAGACCAAGATCGAAGCGGCCGTGGATGATTCCATCGTCGAGCAGGCGATCGAGGCGATCGAAGGCGCCGCCCGCACCGGCAAGATCGGCGACGGCAAGATCTTCGTGTACAACCTGGAACAAGTGATCCGCATTCGTACCGGTGAAACCGGCAACGAAGCTCTCTAAGAGGACGATGAGAATGAAGAAAACTATAACAAGCTTGCTAGCTGGGGTATCCATCCTGTTTGCGCTGGCCGCACCTGTGTACGCCCAAGACGCCAAGCCGGCGGAAGCACCTGCCGCTGCTGCAACGGCCACCGCCACCGCCACCGCGCCAGCCGCCGCCCCTGAAGCGCCTGCCGCCGCCCCTGCTGCCGCTGCGCCAGCTGCAGCGGCGCCGGCCGAAGCCGCTCCCGCCGCGCCTGCGCCGACGCCGCAAAAGGGCGACACCGCCTGGATGATGGTCTCGACCCTGCTGGTGATCCTGATGACGATTCCCGGCCTGGCGCTGTTCTACGGCGGCCTGGTCCGCTCCAAGAATATGCTGTCGATCCTGATGCAAGTGTTCATGGTGTTCGCCCTGATCATCGTGCTGTGGTGCATCTACGGTTACTCGCTGGCGTTCACCGAAGGCAATGCCTTCTTCGGCAACCTGCATGACCGCACCTTCCTCAACAACATCTGGGATCCGGCCAAGGGCGCGTTTGCCTACGCCGCCACCTTCAGCAAAGGCGTGGTGATTCCGGAGTTCGTGTTCGTCGCCTTCCAGGGCACCTTCGCGGCCATCACCTGCGGCCTGATCATCGGCGCCTTCGCCGAGCGCGCCAAGTTCACTGCCGTGCTGGCCTTCATCGTGATCTGGTTCACCTTCGCCTACCTGCCGATGGCCCACATGGTCTGGTTCTGGACCGGTCCTGACGCGATCAAGGATGCCGCCACCCTGGCCACCGAAACCGCCAAAGCCGGCTTCCTGTTCCAGAAAGGCGCGCTGGACTTCGCCGGCGGCACCGTGGTGCACATCAATGCCGCCGTGGCCGGCCTGGTGGGCGCCTTCATGATCGGCAAGCGCGTCGGCTACGGCCGCGAATCGATGGCCCCGCACTCGGTGACCATGACCATGATCGGCGCTTCGCTGCTGTGGGTCGGCTGGTTCGGTTTCAATGCCGGTTCGTCGCTGGAAGCCGGCGACATCGCCGGCCTGGCCTTCATCAACACCTTGCTGGCGACCGCTGCCGCGACCGTGGCCTGGGTCTTCGCCGAATGGATCTTCAAAGGCAAACCATCGATGCTGGGCGGCGCTTCGGGCGCAGTGGCTGGCTTGGTGGCCATCACCCCGGCCTGCGGCTTCGTCGGCCCGATGGGCGCACTGATCATCGGCCTGCTGGCCGGCGTGATCTGCCTGTGGGGTGTGAACGGCCTGAAACGCCTGCTGGGCGCGGACGACTCGCTGGACGTGTTCGGCGTGCACGGCGTCGGCGGCATCCTGGGCGCGATCCTGACCGGTGTGTTCGCTGCACCGTCGCTGGGCGGCCAGGGCATCTTCGATTACGTTGCCAACAAGGCATCGCCTGACTACTCGATCGCTGCCCAAGTGATGGTGCAAGCCACCGGCGTCGGCGTCACCATCCTGTGGTCGGCCGTGGTTTCGGTCATCGCCTACAAGCTGGTCGACATCGTCATCGGCCTGCGCGTACCGGAAGAAGAAGAGCGCGAAGGCCTGGACATCACCACCCACGGCGAGTCCGCCTACCACGCTTAATAACATGCCTCATTAACAACGTTGCATCCAAAAAGCGCCCCACGGGGCGCTTTTTTTATTGCCTGGCTTTAAAATAGGGGATTCGCCCTCATTTGGCATAGTCCGCACGGTAATAAGGATGTAAACATGGTTCCCCACCTCGTCACGGCCCTGAGCGGACCCCTGCTCGACCTCGAAGAAAAAATCCTGGCCGCCACCCCCGCCATCGAGCGCTGGTTCCGCCTCGAATGGCAGGAACACACCCCGCCGTTTTATTGCTCGGTCGATATGCGGAACGCCGGCTACAAGCTGGCGCCGGTGGACACCAATCTGTTCCCCGGCGGCTTCAATATGCTGGCCACCGAAATGCTGCCGCTGTCGGTGCAGGCCGCCATGGCGGCGATCGACAAGTATTGTCCGGACGCCCGCAACCTGCTGTTGATCCCGGAAATCACCCAGCGCCACCCGACCTACTGGCAAAACATCGCCCGCCTGATGCAGATCTTCCGCCAGACCGGCCTGCACGTGCGCCTCGGCTCGCTGTCGCCGGAGGTCACCCAGCCGACCCCGTTGCCTCTGCCGGACGGCAATATGCTGGTGGTCGAGCCGCTGGTGCGCTCGCCCAACGGCCGCCGCGTCGGCCTCAAGGATTTCGATCCGTGCACGATCTTGCTCAACAACGACCTGTCGGCCGGCATCCCCGACATCCTGCAAAACATCCACGAGCAAAGCCTGCTGCCGCCGCTGCACGCCGGCTGGGCGCTGCGCCGCAAGAGCAACCACCTCAACGCCTACGATGAAGTGGTGAAGAAGTTCGGCAAGCTGATCGGCGTCGATCCGTGGATGCTCAACCCCTTCCACGCCAAGTGCGACGCGGTCAACTTCCGCACCGGCGAGGGCTACGAATGTCTGGCCGCCAACGTCGACACGCTGCTGGCCAAGATCAAGAAGAAGTACAAGGAATACGGCATCAAGGACCATAAGCCGTTCGTGATCGTCAAGCCGGACGCCGGCACCTACGGCACCAGCATCCTGACCATCAAGGATTCCAGCGAAATCAAGGATCTGACCCAGGCCCAGCGCGACAAGATGATCGTCATCAAGGACGGCAAGGAAGTGACCGACTTCATCATCCAGGAAGGCGTGCCGACCTTCGAGAGCATCGAAAGCGCCGTGGCCGAACCGGTGGTGTACATGATCGACCGCTACGTGGTGGGCGGCTTCTACCGCGTCCACGCCGAAAAGGGCGTCGACCAGAACCTCAACGCGCCGGGCTCGCAGTACGTGCCGCTGGCGTTCGCCCAGCAGCACGCGGTGCCGGATCTCAAGGCCAAGCCGGGCACGGCCGCGCCGAACCGCTTCTACGTCTATGGCGTGGTGGCGCGCCTGGCGCTGCTGGCGGCCTCGCTGGAAATGGAACGTACTGATCCGAATCCCGAGGTTTATTAACGTCGTCCCCGCGTAGGCGGGGACCCATGCTGAGCCGGCGTTGCATGGACTCCCGCCTGCGCGGGAGCGACGTGGTCGAATCTCGGCTAAAATCCATCATCATCTCTACTGGACGCTTCATGAAAATCGCCTTCCTCGCCGACCCGCTGTCGAGCTTCAAGACCTATAAGGATTCCACCTACGCCATGATGGTGGAAGCCGGCAAGCGCGGTCATACTGTCTACGCCTTCGAGCAGAAGGACATGGCGGTGGAGCAGGGCGTGGTAACGGCCCGGGTGGCGGAAATCGCCCTCACCGGCGACAGCAGCGACTGGTATCGCGCCGGCGCGCCGACCGAAACCAGGCTCGGCGAATTCGACGCCATCATCCAGCGCAAGGACCCGCCGTTCGACATGGAATACGTGTACGGCACCTACCTGCTGGAGCTGGCCGAAAAGCAGGGCGCCATGGTATTCAACAAGCCGTCGGCGATCCGCGACCACAATGAAAAGCTGGCCATCACCCAGTTCAGCCAGTTCACCTCGCCGACCCTGGTGACGGCCGACGAAGCGCGCATCCGCGCCTTCCAGAAGCAGCACGGCGACATCATCCTCAAGCCGCTGGACGGCATGGGCGGCGCCGGCATCTTCCGCGTCACGCCGGACGGCATGAACCTCGGCTCCATTATCGAAACGCTGACCCGCCACGGCCAGGAAACCATCATGGTGCAGCGCTACATCCCGGACATCGTCAAGGGCGACAAGCGCATCCTGGTGATCGGCGGCAAGCCGGTGCCGTATTCGCTGGCGCGCATCCCGCAGAACGGCGAAGTGCGCGGCAATCTGGCGGCCGGCGGCATCGGCGTGGCCCAGCCGCTCACCGAACGCGACTATGAAATCGCCCACGCGCTCGGCCCGATATTGGCCGCCCGCGGCTTGTTGCTGGTAGGATTAGACGTGATTGGTGATTTTTTAACCGAGGTAAACGTCACCAGCCCGACCTGCTTCCAGGAGATCACGCAGCAAGCCGGCTTCCCGGTGGCGGCCACGTTCATCGATGCGGTCGAGGCGGCGGTGGCGCTGGGACGATGACAAGAATTTATTCATTACTCACTGGCGGTTTAACCATATGGTAGGCATACTGCTGATGACGCACGCCCCGCTGGGCGCGGCCTTTCTGGCCGCCTGCGCCCACGTGTTCCGTGGTCCGACCGAGCACCTCGAAGCGATCGACGTGATCGCCGACCAGGATCTCGGCCAGGTCCAGGACCTGGCGGCGGCGGCGATCAAGCGTCTCGACGACGGCGACGGCGTGCTGGTCATCACCGACGTCAAGGGCGGCACGCCCGCCAATTGCTGCAACCGGCTGGCCGACGCGGGCCGGGTGGAGGTCATCGCGGGCATCAGTTTGCCGATGCTGCTGCGCGCCATCACCTACCGCCGCGACACGCTGGATGTGGTGGTCGAGATGGCCCTGGCCGGCGCGCAAAGTGGAGCAGTGCGCGTCGACAACCGGATCCGCGTCGGGGAAGCCTGATGCCTTTTTTGCGATGCGCACACTGATTGAGAAAAAAGAAAAATGATTCAGCAAGAACTTGAAATTATCAACAAGCTTGGACTGCATGCGCGTGCCTCCGCCAAATTCACCCAACTGGCAGCAAAATACAAAAGCGATGTCTGGCTGACGCGCAACGCGCGCCGCATCAACGCCAAGTCCATCATGGGGGTGATGATGCTGGCCGCCGGCAAGGGCGCCAAAGTCCTGCTGGAAGCCGACGGCGCCGACGAAGGCGATTGCATCGCCGCCCTGAGCGCCCTGGTCAACGACAAGTTCGGCGAAGGCGAGTAATGCCTGCGGAACGCAACCGCCCCCGCTTCCCCGCAGGCCAGCCCATGGCCTCGTTTACCTTGCATGGCATCCCGGTTTCACGCGGCATCGCCATCGGCCGCGCCCACCTGCTGGCGCCGGCCGCGCTGGACGTCAAGCACTACCTGGTGGCCGAAGAGCAGGTCGAGGCCGAAGTGGCGCGCCTGCAGCAGGCGCTGGCCCAGGTCCACAAGGAGCTGCAAACCCTGTGGAACGAGCTGCCGAAGGACGCGCCGACGGAGCTGGGCGCCTTCATCGACGTCCATGCCCTGATCTTGTCCGACCCCATGATTTCGGAAGCGCCGCTCGACATCATCCGCGCGCGCCACTACAACGCTGAATGGGCGCTGCTGACCCAGATCGACGAGCTGTCGGCGCAGTTCGACGAAATCGAAGACCTCTACCTGCGCGAGCGCAAGGCCGACATCCAGCAGGTGGCCGAGCGCGTGCTCAAAGTCCTGTTGGGCACCGAGCAGATCCTGCCCAAGGCCGGCGGCGGCGAGGACGAAGCGCAGCCGCAGATGATCATCGTCGCCCACGACATCTCGCCGGCCGACATGCTGCAGTTCCGCGACCGTTCCTTCATCGGCTTCGTCACCGACGTCGGCGGCCAGAACTCGCACACCGCCATCGTCGCCCGGTCGCTAGACATTCCGGCGGCGGTCGGCATGTCCGGCGCCTCCACCCTGATCGAGCAGGACGACTGGCTGATCATCGACGGCGACGCCGGCGTGGTGATCGCCAATCCGAGCGCGCTGGTGCTGGAGCAATACCGCGAACGCCAGAACGCCGCCGCGCGCGCCCGCAAGAAGCTGCAAAAGCTGAAAAAGACCCCGGCCATCACCAAGGACGGCACCCAGATCACGCTGCTGGCCAACATCGAACTGCCGGACGACTGCCCGGCCGCGATGGAGGCCGGCGCCAACGGCGTCGGCCTGTTCCGCTCCGAGTTCCTGTTCATGGGCCGCAACAGCAAGATCCCGTCCGAGGACGAGCAGTTCGAGCAGTACAAGAAGGCCGTGGTGGCGATGAAGGGCCGCCCGGTCACCATCCGCACGCTCGACATCGGCGCCGACAAGCCGCTCGACCAGAGCGAGCAGACCGCGCTCAACCCGGCGCTGGGCCTGCGGGCGATCCGCTACTGCCTGGCCGAGCCGCAGATTTTCCTGACCCAGTTGCGCGCCATCCTGCGCGCCTCGGCCTTCGGCAAGGTGCGCATCCTGATCCCGATGCTGGCGCACGCCTTCGAGATCGACCAGTCGCTGGCCATGGTGGCGCAGGCCAAGGCCGAACTGCGCGAGAAAAACATCAAGTTCGACGACAGCGTCGACGTCGGCGCCATGATCGAAATCCCGGCGGCGGCGCTGGCGCTGCCGATGTTCGTCAAGCGCATGGACTTCCTGTCGATCGGCACCAATGACCTGATCCAGTACACGCTGGCGATCGACCGGGTTGATTATGAAGTCGCACACCTTTACAATCCGCTGCATCCGGCCGTGCTGCAATTGATCTCGATGACGATTGCGGCCGGGCATAAAGCCGGGATCGACGTCGCCGTGTGCGGCGAAATGGCCGGCGACGTCAAGCTGACGCGCCTGCTGCTGGGCATGGGGCTGCGGGAATTCTCCATGCATCCGGCCCAACTGCTCTCGGTCAAGCAGGAAATCCTGAACAGCGACCTTGCGCGCATCGTGCCGCAGACGCGCAAGATCATGCGCTCGATGGAACCCAACGTAATTGCAGACGCGGTCGAACAATTACAGTTGATGTGAACTGGCGGGACCCACCATTCGCGGTCCCGCCTTGATAGATGGCCCGTGGGGCCGCCCCAATAAAAACGCAAACAACAATGTCATCCCTGGGATACGTTAAGCCGCAAACCATGCATTTTGCCGAGCCGCTGGTTCTGCAAAGCGGCGCGTCGCTGCGCGACTATATGCTGATGTACGAAACCTACGGCACCCTGAACGCCGACAAATCCAACGCGGTGCTGGTCTGCCACGCACTGAACGCCTCGCACCACGTGGCCGGCGAATACCAAGGCAAGCCGAAAAGCACCGGCTGGTGGGACAATATGGTCGGTCCCGGCAAGCCGCTCGACACCGACAAATTCTTCGTCATCGGCGTCAACAACCTCGGCTCCTGCTTCGGCTCGACCGGCCCGATGCACGCCAATCCGGCCACCGGCAAGCCGTATGGCGCCGCCTTCCCGGTGGTGACGGTGGAAGACTGGGTCAGCGCCCAGGCGCGCCTGGCCGATGCGCTGGGCATCCGCCAGTTCGCCGCCGTCATGGGCGGTTCGCTGGGCGGCATGCAGGCGCTGTCCTGGTCCATCCAGTACCCGGACCGTCTGCGCCACTGCGTGGTGATCGCCTCGACCGCCAAGCTGTCGGCGCAGAACATCGCCTTCAACGACGTCGCGCGCCAGGCCATCCTGTCCGATCCCGACTACCACGGCGGCGACTTCTACGCGCACGGCGTGGTGCCGAAGAACGGCCTGCGCGTGGCGCGCATGGTCGGTCATATCACCTATCTGTCGGACGACGACATGGCCGAGAAGTTCGGCCGCAAGCTGCGTGCCGCCGTGGACGATGCCGACGGTCTGGCGACAAATGGCGACTACAAGTTCGGCTTCGGCGTCGACTTCGAGATCGAATCCTACCTGCGCTACCAGGGCGACAAGTTCAGCGAATACTTCGACGCCAACACCTACCTGCTGATCACCAAGGCGCTCGACTACTTCGACCCGGCGCGCCTGCACAACGGCGACCTGGCCAAGACCTTGGCCGGGACCCGGGCCAAGTTCTTCCTGGCCTCGTTCACCACCGACTGGCGCTTTTCGCCGGAGCGCAGCCAGGAGATCGTGCAAGCGCTGATCAGCAACCGCCGCCAGGTCACCTACGCCGAGATCGACGCGCCGCACGGCCACGACGCCTTCCTGCTGGAAGATGCGCGCTATATGAACATGGTGCGCGCCTACTACGGCCAGGTCTGGAAAGAGATCGGAGCAACAGTATGAACTTCAACGAATTGAGCGCGGCGCGCCCGGACCTGGCCTTCATCGCCCACTGGATCGGCAACCAGGCCCACGTGCTGGACGTCGGCTGCGGCGACGGCGTGATGATGGACTATCTGCAAAGCGACAAGCAATGCAGCGGCTACGGCATCGAAATCGCCGACGACAAGGTATTGGCCAGCACCCAGCGCGGCGTGCAGGTGGTGCAGCAGGACATGGAAAAGGGCCTGGGCCTGTTCGGCGACAACAGCTTCGACACGGTGCTGTGCCTGTCCTCGCTGCAGATGATGCAGCACGTGGAGGCGCTGCTGCGCGACATCGTCCGCGTCGGCAAGGAGGCCATCGTCTCCTTCCCCAACTTCGCCTACTGGCCGCACCGCGTGGCTTTGCTGAAGGGCCGCATGCCGGTGTCGGAATCGCTGCCCTACGAATGGTATGACACGCCCAACGTGCGCTGCGCCACCATCACCGATTTCCGCGACCTGGCGGTCGAATGCGGGCTGGAAGTGATGGAATGTGTAGCGCTGGCCGAGGGCAAGCGTGTATCCTTCCTGCCTAACCTGCGCGGCGACCTCGCCGTGTTCCGACTACGAAAAAAATAAACCTCAATGAGCGACACCCGGCCCTGGCATAGCTACCTCAACGGACGCACCGTTTCCATCCTGTTCCTGGGCTTCAGTTCCGGGCTGCCGCTCTACACGCTGATCTATCTGATGCAGGCCTGGCTGGCCAAGTCGGGGCTGGACGTCAAGGCGCTCGGCCTGTTCGGGTTGGCGATGTTCCCCTACACCTTCAAGTTCCTGTGGGCGCCGCTGATGGACCGCTACAGCATCGGCCCGCTGGGCCGGCGTCGTGGCTGGATGGCGTTGACGCAGCTGGCGCTGTTTGTCTTTATCGGCGGGCTGGGCATGCTCGATCCCAAGCTGGAGCTGTCGCTGATCGCCGTCACGGTCTTTGTGATCGCCTTCCTGTCGGCCAGCCAGGACGTGGTGATCGACGCCTATCGCCGCGAAATTCTGGCCGAGGAAGAGCAGGGCCTGGGCGCTGCCATCGTCGTCAACGCCTACAAGGCGGCCAGCCTGATTCCGAGCGCACTGGGGCTGGTGATGGCCGACAGCCAGCCGTGGCACATCGTGTTCTGGACCGTGGCGGCCTTTATGCTGCCTGGCTTCATCTGCACGCTGCTGGCGAAAGAGCCGGTGGTGTACGGCGAACCGCCGAAGAACCTGCAGGAGGCGGTGGTGCTGCCGTTCCAGGAATTCGTGCGGCGCGACGGCTTGAAGCAGGCGCTGTTCATCATCGCCTTCGTGCTGCTGTATAAAATCGGTGACACCATGACCACCGCGCTGTCGACCAAGTTCTTCCTCGACATCGGCTTCTCCACCAAGGACATCGGCCTGGCCGCCAACGCCACCGGCTGGTGGGCCAGCCTGGCCGGCGGCGCCGTCGGCGGCATCTGGATGATCAAATTGGGCATCAACCGCGCGCTGTGGGTATTCGGCGTGCTGCAGGCGGTCGCCATCCTGGGCTTCGCCTGGCTGGCGCAGGTGGGGCCGGACCGGCTGTTGCTGAGCGCCGTCTTCGGCTTCGAAGCTTTCGCCAGCCTGGGGCTGGGCTCGGCGGCGCTGGTGGCCTTCATGTCGCGCGCCACCGATCCGCGCTACACCGCCACCCAATATGCGCTGTTTTCCAGCCTGGCTGCGGTGCCGCGCACATTCATTAATTCTTCGGTGGGGTATATTGTTGCTGAAACTGGTTGGTTCTGGTTCTTTATCGTGTGCTTTATCCTGGCGTTTCCGGCCATGATGATGCTGCCCAAAATCGCACCATGGAATAGTAGAAATGAAAAAGCTTAAATTGAAGAGTGTTCTGTTGGCGCTGGTGCTGTGCACCAGCGCGTTGTCGCTGCACGCCCAGAACGACGGCATTCCCGTCACCAGCATGTCGCGCCTGCGCGGCCTTGGCGGCGACGCGGCCCAGTTCGACCAGCAGTCGAAGCTGCAATACAACCAGATGCTGAACGAGGCGCACAAGAAGGACGCCGTGGCGACCGAGCGCAATCCGCAGCTGATCCGCCTGCGCGCCATCGCCAAGCGCCTGATCCCCTACACCGCGCGCTGGAATCCGGACGCCGCCAAATGGCAGTGGGAAGTCAACCTGCTCAATTCGCCGACCGTCAATGCCTTCTGCATGCCGGGCGGCCGCATCGCCTTCTACAACGGCATCCTGACCAAGCTGAATCTGACCGACGATGAAGTGGCCATGGTGATGGGCCACGAAATCGCCCACGCGCTGCGCGAGCACGCGCGCGAGCAGGCCGGCAAGAACACCGCCACCTCGCTGGTGGCGCGCATCGCCGGTGCCGCCGGCGCCGCCTACTTCGGACTCGATCCGCGCTTGGGCGACGCGGTGGGCGGCGGCGCCGCCAAGGTGGCGTCGCTGAGCTACTCGCGCAGCGACGAAACCGAGGCCGATTTGGTCGGCATGGACCTGGCCGCGCGCGCCGGCTTCGACCCGCGCGCCGGCATCGCGCTGTGGGAGAAGATGGGCGCCGTCAATAAGGCGCAACCGATGCCCTTCCTGTCGACCCACCCGACCGGCAAGAACCGCATCAATGAAATGAACAAGCAGATGCACCTGGTGCTGCCGGTGTTCGCCCGCGCCAAGGGCCTGGATGCCAACAAGCTGCCGCCCTACCATTCGCTGGCGCTGCCACGTTCCTGATATGTCGTCTGCGGTATCCCGTTTCCCCTTGCCGATGCGCGACGGTGTCGCGCCCAGCTATCTGTATCTGCCGGAAGGGCAGTGGCCGGACCTGATCACTTTTCTGCTGGCGCGCTTTCCCGACGTGGCGGAAGCCTCGTGGCGCCAGCGCATGGCGCGCAATGAAGTGGTGGACGGCGACGGCAAGGTGCTGGCGCCGCACAGCCCCTTCAAGCGCGGCCTGCGCATCTTCTACTACCGCGAGCTGGAGGCCGAGACGCCGATCCCGTTCCAGGAACAGATCCTGTACCTGGACCAACACCTGGTGGTGGTTGACAAGCCGCACTTCCTGCCGGTGATTCCGACCGGCCGCTTTTTGCACCAGACGCTGCTGGTGCGCCTGCGCAAAGCGCTGGGTGAAGTAGACCTGGTGCCGATCCATCGGCTGGACCGCGAGACCGCCGGCGTGGTGATTTTCTCGCGCAACGCCGCCAGCCGTGGCGTGTATCAGTCGATGTTCCAGAAGCGCGTGGTCGGCAAGGAATATGAAGCGCTGGCGCCGCGTCTGGAGGGTGTGAGCTTCCCGTTCACCTATCGCAGCCGCATGGTCGAGGGTGATAAATTCTTCGTCATGAAGGAAGAGCAGGGCGAGCCGAATTCGGAAACGCTGATCGACGTGATCGAGCAGCGCGGCGTGCTGGCCTTGTATCGCCTGTATCCGCACACGGGGCGCCAGCACCAACTGCGCGTGCACCTGTCTGCGCTCGGCATCCCGATCCTCAACGACGCCTTCTATCCGGTGGCGCTGCCGTGCAAGCAGGACGACGTCTCGCAGCCCTTGCAACTGCTGGCGCGCGCCGTCAGCTTCATCGATCCGCTCAGTGGCGATTGGCGCGAGTTCCGCTCGCGCCGCAGCCTGCAGGCCTGAGCGTTACGCCACCAGGCCGCCGACGGTGATGGACTCGCCGATCAGCAGAATCTCGTTGCTGCTGGAGGTGTAAACGTTGTAGCCGTCGCTGTTGAGCCCCTGGAAATTCCACGCAGTTGTGTCCAAGTGTACCTGCGACGTTGATCCGATCGCGGTAATGGTCAGCACGCCGCTGTCGCTTGCATTGCGCACGCTGGCAAACGTGCTGATCGTCAGGTTGTTGGCGCCGCTGCCGCCGAAGTGCAGGTGTTCGACGCCGGTGATATTGGCATCGACCAGCGACAGCGTGGCGACGCTGGTCACGGTCACCGTGTCATTGCCCGCGCCGGCGTGCACGAAACCGCTGCCGCCTAGGGAACTGACGAGGATGATGTCGGCGCCGAGGCCGGTGGTGATGCTGGCGGTGTGGCCGGCGGTCACCACGTTGCTGCCGGCGCCGGTGGTCACCGTGGAATTGGCCCCCACCGTCACGATTGCGTCATTGGCGGTAGTGACCGAATCGCCCGCCCCGCCGGGGTTGTTGCCAAAAACAATGGCGTGCGCCCCTACCGTGATGACGTCGCTGCCGTTGCCGCCGAAGACGGTGGTGTATTCGTCGTTGGGGTGGTTGTAGCCGTTGTCCTGGTTGGTCAGGTAATAGACCGGATTGGTGTTGTCCTGGTCGGCGAACGGCGTGATGTTGCCGGCCTGGTCGGACAAGCGCAGACCGTATTCGGCCTGCAGAACGTCTGCTATGCCGCTCAGGGTCCAGGTTGCCCCATCCGGGCCCACATAGGTCGTGGTGGCCTTCAGCCAGGTCTGCCCATGGTCGAGGGTAATTTCCACGATGTCGTTGCCGAAGTCGGTGACGTCGCCCACCACGCCGCTGATGCTATTGCTGCCGTAGCTGAAGCTATTGCTGCCCACCACCACGGCGGTCGATGCTTGGGTGTCGATCGTCACCGTGTGGCTGATGCTGCCGACATTGCTGGTAACGCCGTTGACGGTTTGCCGGACCTCGATCACGTCCATCGCATAGTCGCCGTCCGGCAGCATGAAGCTGGAGCCGCTACCCTCTTGCCAGTCGTCGGACGGGTTCCATCGGTATTCCCAGGTGCCGAAGGAATCGAGGCCCTCGACGCGTACCAGGCTGTCGCTGGTGTTGCCATCATCGCTCAGTGAGCTGTCCGAGGACGGATAGGTATCGGCGATGGATACGGTCGGTGTTGCCGGTGTCGAGCCGCCGCCGCCGCTGCCGCCGCCATCGTAGGCGCCGTCGGTGGTGAAGTGCAGCATCTCGCCGCCGCCGGAGAAGGCGTCGTTGCCGGCCAGGTCGAACACGTTCAGGCCCGACACGGTGTAGCTGGTGCCGTGGGTCAGTGCGGTTTGCAGGTTGATGGTCAGAACCTTGCCGCTGACTGCGCTGCTCGACAGCTCCAGTATCTGCGAGTTGCCGGGATTCTGATCGTCGGTGATATAGACGACGCTGCCGTTCTCAATCAACACATTTTCGTTGAAGGTAAAGGTCAGCTTGGTCAGTTCGTTGTTGACCGAAGTGGCGCCTTCCACCGGGGCCGAAGTGGAAACCACCGGCGCCACCGTGTCGTACTTGACGCTGGTGGTGGCGCTGGCGGTGCCGATATTGCCGGCCACGTCGACGATGCGCGCGGCCAGCACGTGGGTGCCCTGGGTCAGCGAATCGAGGGGGATATTTTTCAAGGTGGTTGGCTGCGACAAAAACGGGTGGTCGCTGAAATAGTCGTCGCCGTAATACAAGTCGTCCGCCTGGACCACATAGCTGCCCACCACCGCCGAGCCATTGCTGGTGTCGACGATCTGGATCGTATCGCCGGCGTGCACGCCGTGCAGGCCGGCCACGTTCAGCGAGACGGCAGTGGCGTCGGAGGTGACGCCATCGGTGGTCGAGACGCCGTTGTCGCTGCCTTCGGCCAGCTTGAGCACGCGGCTGGCCAGGGTCAGGCCGGTGGTGTCGAGTTCGTAGTCGGCGTAGGCCGTCTGGCTGGTGTTGCCCGCCGTGTCGATGACGCGGGCCATGACGCTGTGGCTGCCGCTGACCAGGGCGACGGTGCCGTTGGTGTGCCACATGCCATCGCCGGCAATGGTATTGACCCAGGTGGTGCCGCCGTTGACCGATACCTGCACGGTCTGACCGCTGGCCAGGAAACTGCTGTAGGTGCCGTTGATGGCCTGGGCGGCAGTCTTGGTGATCAGGTCGTGGTCGCTACTGCCGGTGTCGGCGGAAAACCGGATGGCCTCGCCGTTGATAAAGATTTCGATCGGATCGTTGTTGTACGTGTACCCGTGGCTGGCGCTGGCGCTGCTGCCGCCGGCGTTGTTGCTGACGCGCGCCAGCAGCACGCCATACGTCCCGCCTTCGCCTTCGACCAGATTGTCTTCATCGACATGCTCGCTGTAACTCCAGGTCTTGCTGCCCGTGTTCACGCTGGCCTTGTGCCAGCTGGCGCCGTTGTCCAGCGATACCTGGACGAAGTCGTTGGTGCCTAAGGTGCCGGTGTAGGTGCCGGTGATGGTCTGGTCCAGCGTGGCGGTGAGATAGTCGCTGGCGTTGCTGCCGGTATCGGTGAAGTGCAGGGTGGCGCCGACCACCGCGCTTGGCGTGGCGATGGTGGGGGCGCTGCCGGAGGCCACGAAATTGAAGAATTTCGGCGAGCTGATCGCGTCGTTGCCGGCGCTCTCGTTGGCGGAATCGACCACCGCGTCGCTGTCCATGGTCACGCTGTAGTTCAGGCCGTTCTTGAGCGGGCTGGTCAGGGTGATGGTGACGTCCATGCCGTTGTAGCTGACCTGGCCGTCGTCCGCAGCGATCACATGTTTGTCGGTGGCGCCGACGATGCGGGTGCTCAGGCCGCTGCTGCCGCTATAGGTCTGGCCGTAGCCGTCGCTGATCACGAGATTGGCGTCGCCGGCCGACACCGCGCGGTCAAAGTGCAGAACGATGGTGGTATTGGACGAGACGGTGACGGTCTTCAGTACGGGGGCGGTCATGGCGGTTCCAGCTTATCTTTAGTCAAGCGCTAATGATAACAATGAAACACACTCATTTCCATTTAGTAAAGTTCAACTTTGTTAATTTGTGCCGCTAAACAACGCTCCTCCGCCACCGTCTGGCGGAGGCGGCGAAGTGGGCGCTTACATCGTGCCGTACTCAATCGTCAGCGGTGCGTGGTCCGAGAATTTTTCATCTTTGTAGATGGCCACGGCGGTGGCTTTGGCGGCGATGCCGGGGGTTGCCACGTGGTAATCGATACGCCAGCCGACGTTCTTGGCGTAGGCCTGGCCGCGGTTGCTCCACCAGGTGTACTGCTCTTCGCGCGGGTCGAGGCCGCGATGCACGTCGACATAGCCGACTTCGTCGAAGATGCGGGTCATCCACTCGCGCTCTTCGGGCAGGAAGCCGGAGTTTTTCTTGTTGCCCTTCCAGTTCTTCAGGTCGATTTCCTTGTGGGCGATGTTCCAGTCGCCGCAGATGACCACTTCGCGGCCCTGCGCGTGCAGTTGCTGCAGGTGCGGCAGGAACAGGTCCATGAAGCGGAATTTGGCTTCCTGGCGTTCCGGGCCGGACGAGCCGGACGGGCAGTACACGGAAATCACGGTCAGCTTGCCGAAGTCGCACTGCACGTAGCGGCCTTCCGCGTCGAACTCGGGCGAGCCGAAGCCGATCACCACGCGGTCCGGTTCGATCTTGCTGTAGACGCCGGTGCCGGAATAGCCTTTTTTCTCGGCGTAGTGGAAGTGGCCGTGGTAGCCGCCCGGATTGAGGAATTCGGGCGTCATGTCCGGCGCCTGCGCCTTCAGTTCCTGCACGCAGACGAAGTCGGCGTCCTGCTTGGCCAGCCAGGTGAAGAAGCCTTTGGAGGAGGCGGAGCGGATGCCGTTGAGGTTGGCGGAAATGATTTTTGGCATAGGAATGAAGGGCAAAAAATTCGGAATGCGCTAGTGTAGCGGTAAAATACCGGCACTTTAAAGAAATGAGGCACTATGAACAGCTTACGTCAGGAATTTATCGCGTTTTCGGTCGATGCGGGTGTGCTGCGCTTCGGCGAGTTCACCACCAAGGCCGGCCGCCAGTCGCCGTACTTCTTCAACGCCGGCCTGTTCCATGACGGCGCCACGCTGGCGCAGACCGCGCACTTTTACGCGCAAACACTGCTCGATTCCGGCGTCGAGTTCGACATGCTGTTCGGCCCGGCCTACAAGGGCATCACGCTGGCGTCGGCCACCGCCGTGGCGCTGTCGGCCAAGGGCCGCAACACCTCGTTCGCCTTCAACCGCAAGGAAGCCAAGGACCACGGCGAAGGCGGCACCATCGTCGGCGCCAAGCTGCAGGGCAAGGTCGTCATCATCGACGACGTGATCTCGGCCGGCACCTCGGTGCGCGAATCGGTGGAGATGATCCGCGCCGCCGGCGCCGAGCCGTGCGCCGTGCTGATCGCGCTCGACCGCATGGAGCGCGCCGGCAAGGATGGACAACTGTCAGACTTGTCGGCGGTGCAGGAAGTGACCGAGAAATATGGCATACCGGTGATCTCGATCGGCAATCTGGACGACCTGTTCGGCTTCCTGAACGGCGCCGGCGCCGATCCGCAACTGGCCCAGTACAAGGATGCCGTGGCTGCCTACCGTAGCCGCTACGGCATTGTTTAATAGGCTATATTGCTAGACATTGATATTTCTATGATGTAACCTTCTAGCGGTTTGGAGACCAATAAAGGGTGACCATGAATATTGCAACACTGAAGCTACACGGCGATTCCGTCGGCCTGGCGGACATCCGCGACGGCCTGCCCACCGAGCCGCATGGCGACTGGGAAAAGGGCGACGTCAAGCCCGACGGCCGGGTGCGCATCGATTCCGGCTTTTACGTCGCCATCGGCACGGAGCAGAGCCCGACCGAACTGCTCAAGCAGATCCGCTTTTACCTGGGCGAATGCAAGGCGCGCGGCATCCACTTCGAACGTTCCGACGTCGAAGCCGAGCTGCGCGTGTCGTTCCCCTGCGAGCAGGGCGCGGCCACGCCGGCGCTGGACTTCTCGCTGGCCGACATGACCACCCTGGTCGAGATGGGGATCAACCTCAGCATCACCGCCTGATGCGTTTTTCCGAGGACCGGCTCACCGCATTCACTGCTGCGAATGGCGTGCAGCGCCGGGTCCACGTGTGGGCGCCGGATGCGCCAAGCGCGGTGATCCTCGCCATCCACGGCGGCATGGCGCACGGCGGCGACTACCTCACCCCGGCGCTGTATTTCCGTCGGCACGGCATCGCCACCGTGGCCTACGACTTGTGCGGCCACCAGGACCTGCGCCGCGTCGACATTCCCGCTTTCGATGTCTTCCTCGACGACAGCCTGCTGTTCCTGCAGTGGGTGAAGCAGCAGTACCCGGGCTTGCCGGTGTACGTAATGGGCCACTCGATGGGCGCGCTGATCGCCACCCATCTGGCGCTGAGCCGCTTTGCCGGCGAGGCTGCGGTGCGTGGCTACATCCTGTCCTCGCCGTACTACGTCAATGCGATCAAGGTGTCGCCGGTGCTGATGGCGCTGGCCGGCGTGCTCGGTGCGCTGGCGCCGCGCATGAAAGTGCCGCTGGCGTCGCTGACCGACCAGCTTACGCACGACGGCGCCATCACCGCGCGCCATCACGACGATGAGCGTGACGGCATCCGCGCCACCGAAATCACGGTCCGCTTCGGCAACGCGCTGACCAAGGCGCAGCAAGGATTGGCGGCGCGCATGCCGGCGTGGCGCCAGCCGTTGTTCGCGGTGGTGGCCGGCGCCGACCAGCTGGCCGACGCCGATGCGGCCGAAGCCATGTTGAAGTCCGTGCCGGCGCCGCTGTTGACCTACCGGCGCTATCCGCAGAATTTTCACGAAAACTTCAACGAACTCAATCGCGAGCAGATCTTCGCCGACATCCTGGCGTGGATGGCTGCTACAGCACGACAGTAAAGCGTGCGCCGCCCAGCGGCGAGGCGTCGACGGTGATGGCGCCGCCGTGCAGGCGGATCGCCTTGGCGCTGATGGCCAATCCCAAGCCGTAGCCGCCGGCCGCGTGATCCGCTTCGCGCGCCAGCCGGTAGAACGGTTCGAACACCTGCTCGCGCGCTTCCTCCGGAATGCCGGGGCCATCGTCTTCCACCACAATATGCAGGCGTTCGCCGCGCGTCGCCGTCAGCGCGATGCGGCTGCGCGCGTACTTGGCGGCGTTGCCCAGCAGGTTGTTGATGGCGCGCGCCAGCAGGCGGGCGTCGCCTTGCAGCTGTCCCAGGTCGCCGGCGATGCTGGCGCTGAAGTGCTGCGCGCCGGGCGGATGGCAAGCGCGCAGCAGCGGCGCGACGTCGAACGGCTGCATCGGCATGGCCTGCGCGTGATCGAGCTGCGTCAGGCTAAGCAGCTCGTTGACCAGCTCCTTGAGTTCATCGACATCGGTCTCCATGGCGGCCAGGCGCTTGAGTAGCGCCGGATCGTCGGCGGCGTGGCGTTCGCGCAGCAGCTCCATGCCGAACTCCAGCCGCGCGATGGGCGTGCGCAGTTCGTGCGATACCGAATGCAGCAAATGCTTGCGCGCCTCCAGCAGTGCGCCGATGCGCCCGGCCATGTCGTTGATGCGCGCCGCCAGCGGAGCGATGCTGGCGCCGGGGGCGATGTCGGCGCGCGCGGCCAGGTCGCCCCGGCCGAAATCATCGGCCACCTTGGACAGCGCCTGCAGGCCGCGCCAGTGCGCGCGCGACCACCAGCCGATCGGCACCAGCAGGAACAGCGCGATCACCGCAAAGCGTATCGCCTCCATGCCCAGTGCCTCGCCGATATCGACCGGCAGCTGCTGGGCGTGGATCACGTCGTCCTCGCTGCCGATGTAGCGCGCGCCGTTGGTGTCGACGCGGCGGTAATAGGCCTTGCCGGCGATGTCCATCACCACCTCGCCGCGCAGCAGCGCGTCGCGCCGGCGGGCCGGCAGTGCGCCCAGCGCTGTTTGCAGCGGTTGCAGTTCCAGCGTGACGTCCGATACTTCGCGCACCTTGTTCAGGCGCGGTAGCCATTCATCGGCGGGCGCCTGGTCGATGTACTGCTCGAGCAGGAAGATCTGGCCGGCGGCCTGGCGGCGTGCGATCTGTTCCAATGGATCGCCGAACAGCAGCAGAAAGGTGGCATAGATGGCGCAGCTGGCCAGTGTGATCGCCAGCAGCACCAGCACCGCAAAGCGCCGGAAGAGACGATTCATTCCCACGCCGATGGGCTGAACAGATAGCCTTCGCCCCAGACGGTTTTGATGCGCTCCGCGCCGCCGTCGCCGAACTTGCGGCGCAGGCGCGAGATGCAGTTGTCGATGCTGCGATCGAGTCCGTCGAACTCGATGCCGCGCATTTTCACCAGGATGTCGTTGCGCGACATGACCTTGCCGGAGGCGTCGGCCAGGATCAGGAATAGCTTGAATTCGGCGCTGTTCATCAGCACTTCCTGCGCGCGCCAGTAGACGGCGCGGTTCTCGCGCGAGATGCGCAGCTGGCCGATGATGATGTCGCTGCCGGCGATGCTGGCGCCGCGCCGTTGCAGGGCGCGCAGGCGGGCCAGCAGCACGCGCGGCTGCACCGGCTTGTTGACGTAGTCGTCGGCGCCTTGCTCCAGGCCGGAGACTTCGTCGAAGCTGTCCTCGCGCGCAGTCAGGATCAGGATAGGCACGGCGGACAACTGGCGCAGCTGGCGGCACACCACCAGGCCGTCGATGCCGGGCAGGGTCAGGTCGAGTATCACGATATCGGGCTGCGTATCGCGGAAGCGGTCCAGCGCCAGGTCGCCCCGGCTGACCACATCGACCCGGTAGTCGTAGCCGTCGAGGTATTCCTTGACCAGCGCGGCCAGCCGCGCATCGTCTTCCACCAGCATTACACGCTGCATCGCATCTCCCGTTTGAGCGCCATTGTAGTGGAGCGGGCGGCGAAAGTGGTGATTTCGACAATCAAGTACAACTGCGTACACTTTTTATACAAATGCGGCCTACAAATTGAGGACAATTCAACGACAGTTGGCGGCGGATTGCGGCCGGGCGCATCCCTAACATGGAGGCTCCTACTTCAACCGGATATCCGACATGAACAAATTCTTGTGCAGCACCCTGATCGCCCTTGCCGCAAGCTCGTTGGCGCATGCTGAAGACCTCTACATCGGCGCCGGCTTCAGCGCCGCCGACAAAGGCCACATCCGTTACACCGGCAGCGGCGGCGTGGAGCATGACAGCGAGGCCAAACGGAGCGGCGTCGCGGCGGGCCTGTTCGTGGGCTATGTGCTGTCGCCGTCGTGGGCGCTGGAGGCCGGTTATCGCGGCATCGGCAACACGCAGAAGTTCGATCTCGATCCGGGCTACCAGATCAAGGTCCGCACCGGCATGACCTACCTGGCGGCGCGCAATACCTGGCGCTTGAGCGAGGACTGGGCGCTGTACGGCAAGCTGGGTGTGGCGCAGGGACGGCTGAAGGCCGGCATCATCGGCAAGGATGCACCACCGGATGCGACGGTGAAGAAGAACGGCGTTTACCTTGGACTAGGCGCGTCGTACATGGTCAGTAAAGATATTGCGCTGCAGCTCGAGTTGGAACACACGCACAAACTAAGGCTGGAAGGGCTGAACGCTTCGATGGATAAATTCTCGCTCGGCGTCCGCGTCGGTTTTTAAGGAACACATGAACAGGCTATTCTCCATTTTGCTGCTGCCGCTGTGCGGGCTGGCGGTCGCCGAAGACAACGACATTGCGATGATGCCGGACGGGAGCCGCGACATGTATGTGGGGATGGCCTTGACCAGCCGCAGTGCAGCCGAGGCGGGAGAGGCGCGCCGGCTGTCGCTGCGGCCTTTGCTGCAGGTGGAGTGGAGCAACGGGATCTTTGTGTCGGCCAACGGCGTGGTGGGCATGCACCTGTCGAACGGAGGCCCGGTGGCATATGGGCCGCTGCTGGCGGCCAGCAATTCCCGCGATCCGCACGAAAGCCGGCGCTTGCGCGGCTCGCACGCCATTGATGGCTCGGTGGATGCGGGCGGCTACTTCGACTACTACCTTGGCTACAACACGCGGCTTGGGTCCAGCTTCATGTATGACCGCAGCGCGGGCGGCTGGCGCGGCGAAGTGGGAATGCAGAGGAGCTGGAGCGATCTGGCGCCGCATCATACCTTGTCGGTGTCGGCCGGCGTGTCGCTGGCCGCCGATGCGGTGATGCGCGAGCGTTTCGAGGTGTCGCGTGCCGCAGGCGGCGCGCGCGACTACACGCCTTCCGGCGGACTGGCCTCGGCCGGCGTTGGCGTCCATTGGAATGTGGCCTTGAGCAGCAAGTGGCTGCTATCCAGTTCCGCATCGGCCACGCGTCTGGGCGGCGAGGCGGCGGCCAGCCCGGTGGTGGAGCGCCGCAATTTCTTCACCATCTCGAGCGGCCTGGCGTACCGGTTCTGACATGCTGCGCGCCGCGTTCCTCCTCAGTTTAGCCTTGCTCCCGGCCTGCGTCAGCGCCCAAGAGGAGTCGGACTGGATCGCCTATCGCGACGTCTATCGCCAGATGATCTGGTTTGAAAAATACGGCAAGCCGAAGCAGTTTTTGCAAAATCACTTCCGCCTACGGCCGCGCGACAAGAGCGTGTCGATGGACGGGCTGCGGCTGGCGCTGAACAGCAAGACCGCGCAAGTGTCCTTGGCGCTTGATGCCCTGGGACGCGCGGTGCTGCCGTTTTCCAAGGCCGCGTATGACGACAACGCGGAGCTGGTCATCAACCGCAAGGCCGGCCAGTTCAAGGCCGGGCCGTGGGTGTCGATTGTCACGCGGCCGGACGGCGTGTACGCGGCGGCGGACTTGCGCGTGGCCTGCGAGCAGTTGCTGGCCTATCTGCGCCACGGCGGCGATGCCACGGGCAAGCGCTGCGTGGGGGTGCAATTCACCTATTCGAAGAACGATGCGGCGCAGCTGCAGTTCCAGGCTGCCGGCGGCGCCGTCAGCGCGCTGGCGGCGAAAGAAGGGCCGGCCTTCGAGGGCGATGTGGTGCAGGGCTTTCGGGTGTTCGCCTATCGCTTCGCGGCGCTGCCCGAAGCGGGACAGGTCGTCACCAGCAGCACGCCGCTGGCGATAGCGGCGCTGCTTGAATAAACATGACGGTTCGATTCATACACTATGGTCGCACGTTATAATCCTCGCAATGTTGGTCCTGCGCTCATCCGCCCAAATCTGCGTTTATCCGCATCCGGCAGCGCTTGTCGCATGGCTCGCCACGGTGAGTTCTCCAGTGGCAAAGTAGCTGCATGACGCACCGTCATGACCTTGGAGAATGAAGATGAAACTCAAAATAGCGATTGCACTGCTGCTTGCCGCCTCTTGCTCGGCATCCTTCGCCGCGTCGGGCGCCTGGATGCTCAGCGGCGGTACGCAGAAGTCCTATGAAATCGGCGAAGATCGCAGTGAAAGCGTCAGCGGCAAAGCTGCGCGCTACATCCGTTTCGTCGACGGTGACGCCGGCGGATTCGGTACGCTGATGCAGAAGATCTCCGCTGAGAATTACAAAGGCAAGCGGGTTCGCTTCCAGGCGATGGTCAAGACGCGGGACGTCAGCAACTGGGCGGGGCTGTGGATGCGTGCCGACCGCAGCGGGGAGTCCAGCTCGGCGTTTTATAACAGCCAGGACAAGCCCATCGCCGGCACCACAGATTGGCAACTGCGCAGCGTGACGCTTGATATTCCGGAAGATGCGGTCGGCTTATATTTCGGTGTGATCGACTCGGGCAAAGGGCAGGTGTGGATCGACCAGCTGTCGCTGGACGTGGTGGGTATGGACGTGCCGGTGGACGTGCAGCCGGGACGTGGAGTGCTGCCATCGGCGCCGGTTCTATGAAACCATTGTTTGTGATTGCAGCGGCGCTGGCCGCCACCTCGCTGTGGGTGGCGGCGGCGGAATCGGTGGGCAAGCTGCCGCCGCCTTGGTTCATTTCCGGGGAGCGCGTTAGCTCCTACCAGGCCGGCATCGACAACGTCGATACGTCGAGCGGCAAGGGCGCCAAGTTCCTGCGCTACGTCCAGGGTGACGACCGCAGTTTTGCGGCGCTGACGCAGGTCATATCGGCGCAGCGCTATCTCGGCCAGCGAGTGCGCTTCCGCGCCATGATCAAGACGCGCGACGTCAGCAACTGGGCCGGGCTATGGATGACGGTCCACGCCAACAAGCGTCCCAACGCCGCGTTCTACAACAGCAGCGACAAGCCGATCAAAGGCAGCAGCGGCTGGCAGCTGCGCAGCGTGACGCTGGACGTGCCGGAGGACGGCGACAGCATTGCGTTTGGCGTCATCAATTCCGGCAACGGCCAAGTATGGATAGATGAACTGTCGTTCGAGATCGTCGGCAAGGACGTGCCGGTGGACCGCATGCCGTCGGCAGGGCTGCCGGAGCACCCGAGCCTATGATGGCGTTGCGCACATGGATGGAGCCTGATCCCGGCGGAGCGCCGCAGGCCGTACGGCGTGCGGTTGCCTGCACCGCATCACAACTTGCATTGAGCGCGTCCCTGATTGCCGCCGCAGTCCTGGCGGGGCTGGCGCTGCGCGCTTACACATGGGTTGCGCTGTTTGTGGCCTTGCTGTTGCCGTTGTGCCTTACCGCCGCTGCGCTGTTGCTGATCCAGCGCACCTGGCTGGCGCTGTGGGTCGGTATGCTGGTGCTGTTGCCTGCCGGCGCGGTCACGGCGGGCTGCTTGTATGAGGCAGGTCTGTCGTGGGGCGGCATCGATGTGCGCAACGCAGGGCATGTCATGGCCGCCGAGGCGGTGCTGGGCGCGCTGCTGCTGGTGCTGCCATTGTGGATGGCGCAGCAGCACGCGCGCGCGCTGTATGTGGCGCAGCTGTCTCAGGCTGCGTTGGCCTCGGACTTGAAGGCGTTGCAGGCGCAAATCGAGCCGCACTTCCTGTATAACACGCTTGCCAATACCCGCTACCTGGTACGCCATCAGCCCGAGCGCGCCGTTGAAATGCTGGACCACTTGATCGCGTATCTGCGCAGTGCCTTGCCGGATCTGCGCAGTCCCATGTCGACACTGGGGCGCGAATGCGAATTGGCTGCGCACTATCTGGAGCTGATGATGATACGCTACGGCGACCGTCTCGACGTCAGAATTGATTGCGCCATTGATGCGAGCGATTTTGCGCTACCGCCGCTGATGTTGATGCCGTTGGTGGAAAACGCCGTGCAGCATGGCGTGGAGCCGCATCTAGGGCCAGTCACTGTATCGATATCCGTTCGGCGCCAACGTGATTGCATGCGGGTCGCTGTGCGCGACAACGGCGCCGGCGTCGGCGACGCCGTATTGGGCAGCGGCGTCGGGCTGCGCAATGTACGTCAACGGCTACAAGCCTTGTATGGCGGCGCAGCCAGTTTGCATTTGAGCGTGGATGCGGATGGATGGACCGCCGCCGAGCTGACGCTTCCGGTGCCCGCATGACGCCGCGCATCTTGATCGCCGAGGACGAACCTCTGTTGCGCGCCGAGTTGCAGGCGGCATTGGCCGCGCTATGGCCGGAGGCGTTGGTGGTCGGCGCGGCGGCCGATGGCGTGCAGGCGCTGCGCATGGCGCGTGAACTGTCGCCGGACATTGCCTTCCTCGACATCCGCATGCCGGGTCTGAATGGACTGGACGTAGCGCGCACCTTCGGCTCGCGCATCCACGTGGTGTTCGTCACAGCGTACCAAGAGCACGCGCTGGCTGCGTTCGATGAAGGGGCGGTGGACTATCTGCTAAAGCCGGTCGATGCGGCACGCATGGCAAAAGCCATTGAACGTCTGCGTTTGCGACTCGGTACTGCGCCGCCCGATCTGGCGCGGCTGGTGCAGCAACTGGCGCCCAAACCCGCACCGCCGGCCTGGCTGCAAGCCAGCATGGGGAACACTATCCACTTTATCGACCTGACGGACGTGATCTACTTCGCAGCTGAACTCAAGTACACCAGGGTGGTGACCGGTCAGCTGGAAGCGCACATCCGCACGCCGTTGAAGGAACTAGCCGAGCAGCTGGAAGCGGCGGGGTTCTGGCAAATCCATCGAGGCTACGTGGTGGCGTTGAAGCATATCGCCGCCGTGAGCCGCGATGGTGATGGTGCGCTATGGCTGGTGCTGCGCGGCCATGGGACACGTCTTCCCGTGAGCCAGCGCTTTCAGCACCGCTTCAAGGGCATGTGACTATTCCAGCACCCAGGAGTATTGCATTTGGGTCCAGGATTCGACCGCCTTTCCGGCCTTGGTCGCCGGCTTGAAGGTGCACTTCTCGATGGCGGTGCGCGAGGCTTCATCGAGGTCGGTATGGCCGCTGGAGTGTTCGACTTTCGAGGTTTTTACCTTGCCGTTCATGCCGATCAAAAAGCCCAGTTGGACCGTGCCGGTGCGCGTTTCCTTGACGGCCGCCTCCGGGTACTGAGGTTTGGCGCAACTGGCGAAGTTGACCACCGCCGGCTTCTTGCCGGACGCGCTTTTGTCGGCGGCTGTGGCTTCGGTGTAGATCGACAGGCAGGCCAGCGCCATGCCCAGCATGGCGACTGCAGCCTTCCAGTTCATGGCCTGCGGGGCAGGGCGCAGCAGGTGTTGAATACGCATCATCAGGTTTCCTCCGTTGGCCGCTTGGACCAGTTGGTGATTGGAGAACTGGAGTCTTTCCAGTTCGGATAGTGCAAGGGCCAGGCGCCGCGGTTCGCCAAGCTGCCTTGCTGCGACATCGTCTGCAATCAGTTCGCGCTCAATACGGATGCGGCTCGAAATCCACCAGACGGCAGGGTGGTAGAACAGCAGCGTTTCGATCACGTTCTGCAGCAGGTTGATCAGGTAATCGTGGCGCTTGATGTGCGCCATTTCATGCGCCAGCAAGGCTTCCAGCAGCTGCGGCGGCATGCCGCCGACCAGCGACGCAGGTACCAGCACCACCGGACGCCACCAGCCGGCGGTGATGGGGCTCTTGAGCGTATCGACCACGCGCAGGCGCACTTCACGGGTGATGCCGAAGCGTTGCGCCAGTCGCGCCAGGTCGGTCTCCCAACGCAGTTGGTCGTGGCGCTCGCAGGTGCTGTGTGCGCGGCTGAAGCGGTCTATCCACATCAGGCCGGCCACCATGCGCAGCGCCAGCGCGGCGGCGCACAGCGCCCACAGGCCGACAATGCCGCGCAGCGAATCGCGCAGCTTGAACCAGCCGTCCTCTTCATCGAAGCTGGACGGCGCCCACGGCAGGCCGTTGAAGCTGGTGCCGGCCGTCGTGGCATCGCTGGCGAGGCGCTGCCACAGTTCCAGCGCCGGCCAGCACAGGCAGGCCAGCATGGCGCTGCAGGCGACCAGGTAGCGGTACTCGGCGCGGCTGTTGCGCAGCAGGGTGAGGGCGGCGGCGGTGGCGCAGCCGAGCAGCAGGCCTTGCCATAGGAAGTGCATCAAGGTCATGCCGAGGGCGAAGACGAAGGCGCTCATTTCTTGCCATCCTTGGCTTCCTTGGCTTCCTTATCTTCCTTCAGCAGCTTTTCGATTTCCTCGCGCTCTTTTTTGGAGATGCCGCTGCGTAGCGCGGCCAGCACCAATGCCTTGGCCGAGCCGGCGAAGGCTTTCTGCATCAGGTCCTTGAGCAGGCTCGATTGCAGCGTGGCTTGCGCCTGTGCCGGCGTGTAGATGTGCGAGCGCTGGCTTTCGTCGCGCAGCAGGATGCCCTTGGTGTGCATGATCTGCATCAGGCGCAGCACGGTGCCGTAGGCCAGTTCGGGTTTGTCGGACAGCATGGCCTCGTGCACCTGCTTGGCGGTGGCCGGGCCAAGAGGCCACAGGGCTTGCAGCAGTTCGAGTTCTGCGGCGGTCGGTTTTGGAATACTCATGGACGTCTCCGTGAATGCGGTAGACGTAGATTATTCTATCTAGACAAAAGTGTATACTTTAATTTGATCCTGATTTTTTCCGGCCTATGATCCAGCTGTGCGGCGCCAGTGTGCTCAGTGTGGCGTCTTCGGCGCGCCAGCCGGAGGCGTGTAGAGGTTTGATCTGTGCCAGTTCGGCGGGCAGCGTTAACGTGGCTGGCGACAGGTTGGCCAGCACCACCAGGTGCTCGCTGGCGTCGCTGCGGGTGAAGCCGATGGCGCCGGGTGGCAGGCCGTCCAGGAACGTGGTGGCGCCGGTACGCAAGGTTGGGTGGCGGCGGCGCAGGGCGATCAGAGACTGATAGTGCGCGTACAGGTCGGCGTCGAAGCTGTTCCAGTCCAGTTGATAGGGCTCGAACAGCACTGGCCAGCCGGTCCATGTCGGTTCGCCGAACTCCTGCCCCATCAGGATGTGCGGCACGCCGTCCATGGCCAGCAGCACGGCGGCCGCTGCACGGTGGGCGGCCTGGCCGAGGAAGGTGGAGATGCGTCCTTGCTCCTTGTCTTCCAGCCAGCGCATGCGCCGCGCGCCGCGCGGGAAGCTGTAGGTGGACTCGTTCCAGTAGCGGGCGAAGGCCGCGTTGTCCGCTTCACCGTGCGCGCAGCGACGCAGCATCTCGCGCGTGCCGCCTTCGTAGGTCAGGTCGCAAGCGGCCAGGTGGTGGAACTCGTCGTAGGACTGCGAAATGAGCGCGATGTCGGGACGCAGCGCGGACAGGTCGGCGCGGATCTCGTCGAGGAAATCGCAGGGCGTGATGTCGGAATCGTCGAAGCGCAGGCCGTCGAAATCGAAGCGTGTGATCCACTCGCGCATGTTGGCGATCAGGTAGCGCCGCAGATCGCGGTCGGCGAAGTCGAAGCCGGCGAAGTAGTCGCGGTTGGGAACGGCGTAGTAGATGCTGCCGTCGGCGCGTCGGGTGTACCAGTGCGGATGCGTGCGCGTGAACGGATGGTCGGCGCTGCTGCGGTTGAGCGTCCAGTCCATGATAACGCGCATGCCGCGCGCATGCGCTGCGTCCACCAGCGCGCGCAGCGCGGCGGCGTCGCCCAAGGCCTGATCGATGGCGTCGAAGTCGCGCACGGCGTAGGGATCGCCCAGCGTGCCGCGCCGCCCTTGGATACCGACAGGATGGAAGGGCATGATCCACAGCACGTCCGCACCGAGTTCGCTGAGATAGGAGAGCTTGGCGCGCACGCCATCGAAGTCACCGCCGAAGGCTGGCACCGACAGCTGGTAGATCACGCCATCGCGCAGCCAATCCGGGCTGGCCAGCGCGGAACGGGCATGCAGCGGGCCGGGAGCAGCGGCGCTCAGGTTTTGTTGGCGCATCAGCACCGCGCCGGTTTCATCGACCGTCAGGCAGGAGTTGTTTTGACCGTCTTCCGAAATCCAGGGATTGGCGGGATCGGGTATCCAGTCCCTGTCGTCGATGACGAATTTGTACAGATGCCGCCCGGCCGGCACCGGCAGCGTGGTTTGCCAGCGCGTGGATGACACGCGGTCGAGCATGCAGACGTCGCCCGCCCAGCAGTTGAAGGTGCCGGCCAGCGCGACACGGATAGTGTCCGGCGCAGCGTCGAAAATAAAGCGCACGCCGCCTGCGACTGCGTGTGGCAACAGGGCCGGGTCGGCGTTGAATTGCAACTCCATCGTCATCCTTTCGAGGCGGTTAAAATTAACCATATGATAAGGCGCGGAAAGGGAGCAGTGTGTGAGTAAACGATTGATAGCGTTTGGCGTGGCCGGTGTGGTCATTGCGCTGGGCGGATTTCTGGCCGCCGGACAAACGGGACGGATCGTGCTGGCATGGGCGCAGTCGACCAAGGACTTCACGCAATGCACGGCTGATCCGCGCATCTGGTGCGAGCCGGGAGCTGAGGCGGACGCGCGGGCGATCGCGCCGTTGGTCGCGGCGTCGTTGGTCGTGGTGGAGCGCGCACACTATGGGCAGTTCCCGCAGCCGGTGCGGATACAGGTGTATCGCACGCGCGAGAGCTTCGCCCGGCATTCGGCGGTGTCGCCTGTCGCCTACGGCGCCACCGGCATGGGTGCGGTGCATCTGTCGCCGCGTGTCGCGCGCGGGCCTGAGGCGCTGCGCGGATCTATCCTCGCGCACGAATTGTCGCACCTGCATTTGCAGCAGCAGGCTGGCAACCTGGCTGTCGCGCGCTTGCCGAACTGGTTCATGGAAGGGCTGCCGACCGCCGTGTCCAACGGCGGTGGTGCCGAGAAGATTTCGCGCGATCAGGCGGTGTTCGCAATGGTGCACGGACGGCACTTCAAGGCGACGGAGGAGGGTTCGCTGTGGTTTCCCAAGCGCGCCGCTGAATATCGGCTGTCCTGGCCGATGTACTACCGCCAGACTTCCATGATGGTGGATTACATGAAGCAATGCGATGGCGCCGCCTTCGAGCGCATGATCAAGGATATCGCGGCGGGCAAGGCGTTCGGTGCTGCGGTGCAGGCGGCGTATGGCCGGCCGCTGTCGCTGCTGTGGGCCGACTTTCGCGCGGAGCTGAGCCGCGATCCGGGCGCCGCGTGGCCGAAAAAAAACGCCCCGCAGGCATAAGCCGGCGAGGCGTTTTTCAAGACGGCAGTGATTAAATCAACCTGCCAGCTTGGCCTTCAGCAGTTCGGTCAGCTGCGCCGGATTGGCTTTGCCGCGCGAGGCTTTCATGGCCTGCCCGATCAGCGCGTTGATGGCGGCTTCCTTGCCGGCGCGGTACTGCTCCACCGATTTCTCGTTGTTGGCAATGACCTCGTTGACGATGGCTTCCAGCGCGCCGGTGTCGGAGATCTGCTTCAGGCCTTTCGATTCGATCAGCGCGTCGACCAGATTGTCGTCGTCCGACTTGGCTGCCCACATGTCGCCGAACAGTTCTTTCGCCGTCTTGTTGTTGATGGTGCCGTCGGCGATACGCTTTAGCATCAGCGCCAGTTGCGCAGGCTTGACCGGCGCATCGGCGATGTCCACGCCCTCACGGTTCAGGGTCGACGCGACGTCGCCCATCAGCCAGTTGGCGGCGGCCTTGGCGTTTTCCTTACCGGCGGCATCCACCACGGACACGAAGTAGTTGGCCATGGCTTTCGATGCGGTCAGCACCAGCGAGTCATATTCCGGCAGCGCGTATTCACTGACGAAGCGCGCGCGCATGGCGGCCGGCAGTTCCGGCATGGCCGCTTTCACCTGGTCGATCCAGGCGTTGGAGATCATCAGCGGCGGCAGGTCCGGGTCCGGGAAGTAGCGGTAGTCCTGCGCGTCTTCCTTGCTGCGCATTTCGCGCGTTTCCTTGCGGTCTGGATCGTACAGGCGGGTCGCTTGCACCACCTTGCCGCCGTCTTCGATCAGTTCGATCTGGCGGCGCACTTCGACGTGCACGGCTTCCTCGATGAAGCGGAAGGAGTTCAGGTTCTTGATCTCGCAGCGGGTGCCGAATTCGGTCTGGCCTTTCGGACGCACGGAGACGTTGATGTCGCAGCGGAACGAGCCTTCTTGCATATTGCCGTCGCAGACGCCCAGCCACATCACCAGCGAATGCAGGGCCTTGCAGTAGGCCACCGCTTCGGCGGCGCTGCGCAGTTCCGGCTCGGAGACGATTTCCAGCAGCGGCGTGCCGGCGCGATTCAGGTCGATGCCCGACATGCCGGCATAGTCTTCGTGCAGCGATTTGCCGGCGTCTTCTTCCAGGTGGGCGCGGGTCAGGTTGACGGTTTTGGTGACGAATTCGCCGTCCTTCTCGTAGCCGAAGGTGACCGCGCCGCCGATGACCACAGGGTCTTCGAATTGGCTGATCTGGTAGCCCTTCGGCAGGTCGGGATAGAAGTAGTTTTTACGGGCGAAGATCGAGGCCGGCGCGATCTTCGCGCCCACGGCCAGGCCGAAGCGGATCGCGCGATCCACCGCCTGCTTGTTCATGACCGGCAGCACGCCAGGCAGCGCCAGGTCGACCGGGCTGGCCTGGGTGTTGGCTTCGGCGCCGAAGGTGGTCGGCGAGCCGCTGAAGATTTTTGATACGGTAGTGAGCTGCACGTGGTTCTCAATACCGATGACGACTTCCCATTCCATATTTTTCTCGCTTAGTTAGCTTGTCGTCCCCGCGCACGCGGGGATCCATACTCAGCATGGGTTCCCGCGTGCGCGGGAACGACGACGGTGGTTGTTCTTAGATGCCGGCCGGAGCGCGGGTGTGCCAGTCGGTCGCTTGCTGATACGCGTAGGCGACGTTGAGCAGCTTGGCTTCACCGAAGTGCTTGCCGATGATCTGCAGGCCCACCGGGCGGTTCTTGGCGCCGAAACCCACCGGGATCGACATGCCGGGCAAACCGGCCAGGCTGGTCGACAGGGTGTAGATGTCGGCCAGGTAGGCGGCCACCGGATCGTCCGACTTGTCGCCCAGGTCCCAGGCCACGGTCGGCGCCACTGGACCCATGATGACGTCGCAGACGGCGTCCGGACCGTTCAGCACTTTTTCGAAATCCTGCGCGATCAGGCGGCGGATCTTCTGCGCCTTGAGGTAGTAGGCGTCGTAGTAGCCGTGGCACAGCACATAGGTGCCGACCATGATGCGGCGCTTGACTTCGGCGCCGAAGCCTTCGGCGCGGGTTTTGCGGTACATGTCTTGCAGATCCTTGTAGCCTTCGGCGCGGTGGCCGAAGCGCACGCCGTCGAAGCGCGACAGGTTGGACGAGGCTTCTGCCGGGGCGATCATGTAGTAGGCCGGGATCGACAGCGCGGTGTTCGGCAGCGAGATGTCGACCAGGGTCGCGCCCAGTTCCACGTACTTGGCCAGCGCGGCGCGCACGGCGTCTTCGACGTCTTTCGACAGGCCTTCGCCGAAGTATTCCTTCGGCACGCCGATGCGCAGGCCGCTCAGCGGCTGGCCCAGTTCACGGGTGTAGTCTTCGTCCACGCCGCCCAGTTCCGGCGTCAGCGAGGTCGAGTCGCGTTCGTCGAAGCCGGCCATGGCGTTCAGCAGCAGGGCGCAGTCTTCGGCGGTTTGCGCCATCGGGCCGCCCTGGTCCAGCGACGAGGCGAAGGCGATCATGCCGTAGCGCGACACGCGGCCGTAGGTCGGCTTGATGCCGGTGATGCCGCAAAAGGCGGCCGGCTGGCGGATCGAGCCGCCGGTGTCGGTGCCGGTGACGGCCGGCGCCAGGCGCGCGGCCACGGCGGCGGCCGAACCGCCCGACGAGCCGCCCGGCACGGCGGTTTTGTCCCATGGGTTTTTCACCGCGCCGAAGGCCGAGTTCTCGTTGGCCGAGCCCATGGCGAATTCGTCGCAGTTCAGTTTGCCCAGCGTGACCATGCCGGCATCGCGGAACTTCTGCACCACGGTGGCGTCGAATGGGCTGACGTAGTTGGCCAGCATGTTCGAGCCGGCGGTCGAGCGCCAGCCTTTGGTGACAAAGATATCCTTGTGGGCGATCGGCACCCCGGTCAGCGCGGTGGCGGTGCCGGCGGCGATGCGGGCGTCCGCTTCGGCGGCCTGCGCCAGGGTCAGCGCGCGGTCCACGTGCAGGAAGGCGTTCAGATCGCTTTTCTCGATGCGGTCGAGGTATTGCGTGGCCAGTTCGGTGGCGGTAATCGCTTTGCTTTGCAGGAGGGCGGACAGCTCTTTAATGGTTTTGGTGTGCATGGCGTTTCAATCTAATTCGTTACAGCGTCGTCGCCGCGCAGGCGGTGACCCATAGAACGCTGACTCAGCATGGGCTCCCGCGTGTGCGGGAGCGACGATGGTTACTCGATCACCTTCGGCACCAGGTACAGGCCGTCCTGGGTCTTGGGCGCTACCGTTTGATAGTCGTCGCGGCGATTCGGTTCGCTGGCCACGTCTTCGCGCAGGCGCAGGGCGATGTTGTTCATGTGCGCGGCCAGCGGGTGGCTCAGCGGGGCGACGCCGTCGGTATCAACCGCCTGCATCTGCTCGGCCAGCGCGAAAATGCCGTTCAATTGCTCCAAAGCGGTAGCGCTCTGCTGCTCGCTCATCTCAAGTTGGGCCAGTTTGGCAATGCGGGTTACGTCGGATAAGGTCAGGGACATGGCGGGAGCTTAATTGTAATATTGATAAAAAACTTGAATTTCTGCCTATTCGCCCTCAAACATCAAGGAATGCCGCCTAAATCGCGGCCTCAGGCCCCACACTTTTGCGTGGATTTTCGATAAATCACAGTCAAATTATAAGGTAGAATGGCGGGTTGATGCGTTGTCGGCGCTGAATCATTGCTGCCGCCGCATTTTACAGGACACGGATTTCTCTCTAACGGATTACGCGCACGCTGGTGGCGCCACAGGACACACATGTTTGGTTTTTTACGTCGTTACATTTCCTCTGACCTGGCCATTGACTTGGGCACGGCCAATACACTGATCTACGTTCGCGGCCAGGGCATCGTACTGGATGAACCATCGGTCGTAGCAATTCGCCAGGAAGGCGGCCCGAATGGCAAGAAAACCATCCAGGCGGTAGGTAAAGAAGCAAAGCAGATGCTGGGTAAAGTACCTGGCAATATCGAGGCGATCCGCCCGATGAAAGACGGCGTGATCGCCGACTTCACCGTCACCGAACAGATGCTCAAGCAGTTCATCCGCATGGTGCACGACTCCAAATTCTTCCGCCCTTCGCCGCGCATCATCATTTGCGTACCGTGCGGTTCGACCCAGGTCGAGCGCCGCGCGATCCGCGAATCGGCGCTGGGCGCCGGCGCCTCGCAGGTGTACCTGATCGAAGAACCAATGGCAGCGGCCATCGGCGCCGGCCTGCCGGTATCGGACGCCACCGGCTCGATGGTGGTCGACATCGGCGGCGGCACCACCGAGGTAGGCATCATCTCGCTGGGCGGCATGGTGTACAAAGGTTCGGTGCGCGTCGGCGGCGACAAGTTCGACGAAGCCATCGTCAACTACATCCGCCGCAACTACGGCATGCTGATCGGCGAGCAGACCGCCGAGGCGATCAAGAAGGCCATCGGTTCGGCTTTCCCTGGCTCCGAAGTCAAGGAAATGGAAGTCAAGGGCCGCAACCTGTCCGAAGGCATTCCACGCTCGTTTACGATTTCGTCCAACGAAATCCTGGAAGCGCTGACCGACCCGCTGAACAACATCGTCTCCGCCGTGAAGAACGCGCTGGAGCAAACCCCGCCGGAACTGGGCGCCGACATTGCTGAAAAAGGCATGATGCTGACCGGCGGCGGCGCGCTGCTGCGCGATCTGGATCGCCTGCTGATGGAAGAAACCGGTTTGCCGGTGCTGGTGGCGGAAGATCCGCTGACCTGCGTGGTGCGCGGCTCCGGCATGGCGCTGGAGCGGATGGACCAACTGGGTTCGATCTTCTCCTACGAATGATCTGACTAAACGGGGCCGCCAGACAGCGGCCCCGATGCTTATTGGAAGTCATGGAATACAGTCCTCCGCCACTTTTCAAGCAAGGCGCCTCGGCCCGGGTCAAGATGATGGTGTTCGCGTGCATATCGATTGCACTGCTGCTGGCCGATTCGCATATGCGGGTGCTGGCGATGGTGCGCACCGCTGCCGGCACCGTGCTGTACCCGCTGCAAATGGCGGCCTTGCTGCCGCGCGACGCCATCTACGGCGTCGGCGATTATTTCTCCACTTTGTCGTCGATGGAAAAGCAGGTGCGCGAATTGCGCCGCCAGCAGATCCTCAGCTCGCAGGCTTTGCAGCAGGCGCAGCTCCAGGCCACCGAGAACGCGCAGCTGCGCCGCCTGCTCGATGCGCGCGAGCGCTTGCCGGTGAAGTCGATGCTGGCCGACGTGCTGTATGACGCGCGCGACGTCAACAGCCGCAAGATCATTCTCGATCGCGGCACCCGTCATGACGTCACGCTTGGTTTGCCGGTGATCGACAACCAGGGCGTGGTCGGCCAGGTGACGCGGGTGTTCCCGTTTACTTCCGAAGTGACGCTGCTGTCCGATAAGGAGCAGGCGATTCCCGTGCAGCTGCTGCGCAACGGCTTGCGCAGCGTGGCCTATGGTCGCGGCAAGTCGGGCAACCTGGAACTGCGCTTCACGGCGCCCAATGCGGATATCCAGGTCGGCGATATCGTAGTCACCTCGGGCCTGGACGGTGTGTATCCGGCCGGGCTGGCGGTGGCGCGCGTGTCGCAGGTGGAAAACAGCGCCGGCGGTTCCTTCGGCGGCGTGATCTGCCAGCCGCTGGCCGGCATCATGAACAATACGCAGCTGCTGATCCTCATGTCGACGCCGGAGATGCCCGCGCGTCCGGCCGACGAGGAGCCGCGCGCGCTGCGCAAGCACAATAACAAGATGGCGCCGATCAAGGAAGCGCCGAAAGAAGGCGTGGAAGGGCAGCCTGCCGCTGGTGTTGCTGCCGCCGGCGCTGCTGTTGCCCCGGGTGCGCCCGGCCTGATTCCCGTGATGCCGCCGCCGGCGCCCAAGCCAGCCGCCACCGGCGCTGCCGCCACCACCGGCGCCAACGCCGCGCCTGCGGCCACGACGCCAGCCGCTGCACCGCCGGCCGCCGTCACACCATCCAAGGAGCCGGCACGATGAATCGTCCGCACTACATCCTGCTGCCGGTCAGCCCGTTGTTCATCGCTTTCAGCCTGTTCTGCGCGTTTCTCCTGAACCTGCTCCCTTGGGGGAACTTCGTCGGCGTGCCGGATTGCGTGGCGCTGGTGCTGGTGTTCTGGGGTGTGCACCAGCCGCGCAAGGTCGGCATCGGCACCGCCTTCTTCCTCGGCCTGCTGATGGACGTGCATGACTCCACCCTGTTGGGCGAGAATGCGCTGTCCTACACGCTGCTGTCCTACTTCGCCATCATGATGCACCGCCGGATGCTGTGGTTCCCGATCTGGACCCAGGCCATGCACGTGTTCCCGTTGCTGCTGATGGCGCAGTCGGTGCAACTGGTGGTGCGCTTCTTCGTGTCCGGTAAATTCCCCGGCTGGTTCTACTTTATCGAAAGTGTGGTGGCATCGGTCCTGTGGCCGCTGACGACCTGGCTGCTGCTGGCGCCTCAGCGCCGCGCGGTGGACCGCGACCACACCCGTCCTATCTGACGCCGCGATTCAAGCATGACTGAAATTAAGGACAATCAGCGCGAACTGCAGCAGTTCCGCATGCGCCTGACGGTGCTGGGCGGGATGGTGTTTTTCTGCTTCGCCTTGCTGCTGCTGCGCTTCATCTGGCTGCAGGTGGTCAAGTACAGCGACTTCGCCGTCAAGGCCGAAGAAAACCGCATCGCCATCGTGCCCATCGTGCCGAACCGTGGTCTTATCCTGGACCGCAACGGCGTGGTCCTGGCGCGCAACTACTCCGCTTTCACGCTGGAGATCACGCCGTCCAAGCTGCACACCACGCTCGATGAAGCCATCGACGAATTGGCGAAGCTGGTGACGGTGGACGTCAAGGACCGCAAGCGCTTCAAGAAGCTGCTCGATGAGTCCAAGGGCTTCGCCAGCGTGCCGCTGCGCACCCGCCTCACCGACGAGGAAGTGGCGCGCTTCACCGCGCAGCGCTTCCGCTTTCCCGGCGTCGAGGTGCAGGCGCGCCTGTTCCGCCAGTATCCGCTGGGCGAAACTGCCTCGCACGTGATCGGCTTCATCGGCCGCATCAACCAGTCCGAGGTCAAGGCCATCGAGGCCACCGACGACGGCCCGAATTACAAGGGCACCGATCATATCGGCAAGGAAGGCCTGGAGAAGAGCTACGAGAAGCAGCTGCACGGCCAGACCGGCTATGAGGAAGTGGAAGTGTCGGCCGGCGGCCGCGCCATCCGTACCTTGTCGCGCACGGCCGCCACGCCGGGCAATAACCTGATCCTGTCGATCGACATCGAACTGCAGAAGGTGGTGGAAGAAGCTTTCGGCGAATGGCGCGGCGCCTTCGTCGCCATCGAACCGGAGACCGGCGACATCCTGGCCTACGTCTCGCGGCCCGGCTACGATCCCAACCTGTTCGTCGACGGCATCGATTCGCAAAGCTGGAATGAACTCAATACCTCGCTGGACCGGCCGATGGTGAACCGTCCGTTGTCCGGCACTTATGCGCCCGGTTCCACCTTCAAGCCCTTCATGGCGCTGGCCGCGCTGGAGCTGGGCAAGCGCAACGCGGCGCAAGCCTATCCCGACCCAGGCTTCTTCTACCTCGGCGGCCACAAATTCCGCGACGATAAAGTGGGCGGCCACGGCAACGTCGACCTGCGCCGCTCCGTCATCGTCTCCTGCAATACCTATTATTACCAGCTCGGCAACGACATGGGCATCGACGCGATCGCCCAATTCATGCAGCCTTTCGGCTTCGGCCAGAAGACCGGCATCGACCTCGATAACGAAAAGACCGGCGTGCTGCCGTCCAAGGAATGGAAGCGCAAGCGCTTCAAGGGCAATGCCGGCAAGTGGGTGGGCGGCGACACCATCTCGGTGTCCAACGGCTCGGGCTACAACTCCTACACGCCGCTGCAGATCGCACACGCCATGGCCAACCTGGCCAACAATGGCATCGTGATGAAGCCGCACCTGGTCAAGATCGTCGAAGACGGCGGCACCCGCGCGCGCAAGCTCACCGTGCCGAGCGAAAGCTACCGCATCGCGCTCAAGCAGGAAAACATCGACATCATCAAGAGCGCCATGGTGGGCGTAAACAGCGAGCAGGGGGGCACCGCGTTCCGCGCGTTCGCCAACGCCGGCTATACCTCCGGCGGCAAGACCGGCACGGCGCAGGTGGTGGGCATCAAGGCCAACGAGAAGTACAACGCCTCGGCGCTGGCCGAACGCCTGCGCGACAACGCGCTGTACACCGCCTTCGCCCCGGCCGACAAGCCGAAGATCGTGGTCGCCATGGTGGTGGAGAACGCCGGCTGGGGCGCCGAGATCGCCGCGCCGATCGCGCGCAAGGCGCTCGACTTCTACCTGCTGGGCAAACGCCCGGTCGACAAGGAAACCACCAAGGTGCCGAAGGAAGACGCCGAGAGCTTCGTGCCGATCGAAGATCCAGAAGCCGCCGAAGCGGCAGCCGCCGCAGCGGAAGCGCTGCGCGCCAACGCGCCGGCGCAAGCTCCCGGCCCGGCGCCGGCGCCGACGCCCACGCCCACGCCGGCGGCGCCGGTGCCAGCCGCCACGCAGGCGCCGCAGCCAACGGCGCCGGTGCGGAAGAAACAATAAGGATTACCCATCATGCGCATCCATGAAAGACGTTCGCTGTGGCGTCGCATGCGGCCATACTTCACCGTGTTCGACGCTCCGCTGACGGCCATCATCATCATGCTGCTGACGGTCAGCATGATCACACTGTACTCGGCCAGCATCGGCATTCCGGGCAAGATCGAAGACCAGGTGCGCAACATCTGCCTGTGCTTCCTGGTGATGTGGCTGGTGGCGAACATCTCGCCGCAGATGATGATGCGGATCGCCGTGCCGGCCTACGCCTTCGGCGTGTTCCTGCTGGTGTGCGTGGCGCTGTTCGGTACCATCAAACTGGGCGCGCGGCGCTGGCTGCACATCGGCGTGGTCGACATCCAGCCGTCCGAATTCATGAAGATCGTCACGCCGCTGATGCTGGCGTGGTACTTCCAGAGTCGCGCCGGCCAGCTGACATGGAAATCGTATGCGGTGGCGGCGCTGCTGCTGGCGGTGCCGATGGGACTGATCGTGCGCCAGCCCGACCTGGGCACGGCGCTGCTGGTGGTGGCCGCCGGTTTCTGCGTGATCTTCCTGGCCGGCCTGTCGTGGAAAGCGCTGGCGGGATTGCTGGTGGCCGGCGCGGCGGCCCTGCCGGTGATCTGGTCGGTGCTGCACGACTACCAGCGGCAGCGCGTGATGACGCTGATCGATCCGACCTCGGACCCGCTGGGCAAGGGCTTCCACATCATCCAGTCGACCATCGCGGTGGGCTCGGGCGGCGTTACCGGCAAGGGCTGGACCCACGGCACGCAGGCCCACCTTGAATTCATCCCCGAACGCACCACCGACTTTATCTTCGCCGTGTATTCCGAGGAGTTCGGCCTGGTCGGCAACCTGGTGCTGATGGTGCTGTACCTGATGCTGATCGGCCGCGGCCTGATGATCGCCGGGAACGCGCCCAACTTCTTCACGCGCCTGCTGGCCGGCGCCGTCACCATGATTTACTTCACCTACGCCTTCGTCAACATGGGCATGGTCAGCGGCATCCTGCCGGTGGTGGGCGTGCCGTTGCCGTTCATGAGCTACGGCGGCACCGCGCTGCTGACGCTGGGACTGGGCGCCGGCATCCTGATGAGCATCCAGCGCCATCGCAAACTGGTGCAGAGCTGATGGACTTCAGCGAGCGGCGGTCCTGGTGGCGGCGCCTGCGTCCCTACGTGGTGGTGTTCGACCCGCCGCTGGCGCTGATCATCGCGGCGCTGCTGTCGGTCGGCCTGATTACGCTGCATTCGGCCGGCATGGCGATTCCCGGCAAGGTGTGGGACCAACTGCGCAATATCGCGGCGGCGGTGCTGGTGATGTGGCTGGTGGCGAACATCCCGCCGCAGACCATGATGCGGCTGGCGGTGCCCGTGTACCTGCTGGGCGTGGCGCTGCTGGTGGCGGTGGCGCTGTTCGGCATCATCAAGGGCGGCTCGCGCCGCTGGCTGTATGTCGGCGTGCAGATCCAGCCTTCGGAGTTGATGAAGATCGCCATGCCGCTGATGCTGGCCTGGTTCTTCCAGCGCGAGCAGGGGCATTTGCGCTGGCAGTCCTACGCACTGGCGGCGCTGCTGCTGGCGATACCGGCCGGCCTGATCGCGCGCCAGCCGGACCTGGGCACGGCCATGCTGGTGACGGCGGCCGGCGCCTGTGTGATCTTCCTCGGCGGCGTATCGTGGAAAGCCTTGGCTGCACTGGGCGCCGCCGGCGCCGCCGGTCTGCCGCTGCTGTGGGCCGTGATGCACGACTACCAGCGCGACCGCGTGCTGACGCTGATCGATCCCTATCACGACCCGCTGGGCAAGGGCTTCCACATCATCCAGTCGATGATCGCCATCGGCTCCGGCGGCGTGACCGGCAAGGGCTGGACCCACGGCACGCAGGCTCACCTTGAGTTCATCCCCGAGCGCACCACCGACTTTATCTTTGCCGTGTTCTCCGAGGAGTTCGGCCTGGCCGGCAATCTGGTGCTGATGGCCTTGTACCTGCTGCTGATCTGGCGCGGCCTGGCCATCGCGCAGCATGCGCCGACGCTGTTTACGCGCCTGCTGGCCGGCGCCATCACCATGATTTTCTTCACCTACGCCTTCGTCAACATGGGCATGGTGAGCGGCATCGTGCCGGTGGTGGGCGTGCCGCTGCCGTTCATGAGTTACGGTGGAACGGCGCTGATGACCCTCGGCCTTGCCGGCGGTATCCTGATGAGTATCCAGCGGCATCGATGATACTATCTCGGCCTATGCGTTTACACAGTCACCATTCTTACAAGCTTTCCATTATTGCCACGGCGCTCGCGCTGGCCGGCTGCGGCACTGCACCGGTCGATACCCAGCCGGCGCCGCGCCCGGTGCAGACTTCCGGCCCGGTGATCAAATCGCCGTCCGGCCACAAGGCCGATCCTTCGCTGCCGGCGCTGCCGCCGGCGAATTCCGGGCGCGGCGGCTACTACCAGGACGACGGTCCCGGCGACGCGCCGCCGCCCAACCTGGCCGATACGCCGGACGCCGACGTGCGCAACGATCCGCTGCTGCCGCGCTCCAATCGCCCCTACGTTGTCTTCGGCAAGACCTACACGCCGATCACCGACGAACAGCCGTTCACGCAGATCGGCGTCGGCAGCTGGTACGGCAAGAAATTCCACGGCCAGCGTACCTCGTCCGGTGAGCTGTACGATATGTACAAGATGACCGCCGCGCATCCCACGCTGCCGATTCCGTCCTATGCACGCCTGAGTAATTTGCTGAGCGGCGCCACCGTGATCGTGCGCATCAACGATCGCGGGCCGTTCCACGCCAACCGTGTGATCGACGTGTCTTACACGGCGGCGCTGAAACTGGGCTTGCTGAGCAAGGGCAGCCACGAACTGAAGATCGAACGCATCCTGCCCGATGAAGTGGACCGTATTCTGGCCACTCGCGAGGGCATCTCCGGCAGCACCAAGGCGCGCTTGACGCCGCAGTTGAAGGACCGTCTGCTGCAGGCATCGACTGCACCGACCGCAAAGGTCACCGCCACCATGATCGAACAGCCGCTGGTGCTGACGCCGTCGGCGCCGGCCGGCCCGTCGAAGGAGATCGAAGCGCTGATGCTGGCCGACCGTGCGCCGGCCGGCTACGCTGCGCCCACGCCGGCGTCCGCAGCGGCGGGCGGTTTCTATTTGCAGCTGGGCGCCTATTCGCGTGCCGAGAATGCGGAAACCGTGCGCGCCAGGTTGACCGGAAAATTCGATGCGATGGAAGTGGTGCAGGGCGGTTCGGTGTTCCGCCTGTTCGGCGGTCCGTTCGCCACGCGCCAGGAAGCGCAGCAGGCGGCGCAAGGGCTGCCGGCCGCGCTGGGCCTGAAACCCATCGTCGTCCAGCGCTAAACTGCGCTTATTTGCAGTTGCGGGTTTCTGCGCTCGGGAAGCCGGCGCGGATTTTTTCGAGTTTGGCTTTGAGCCCGGCGTCGACGTCGCGGAATTGGTAGGCCAGCAGTTTGCTGCCGCTCATGCGCGGCGTGATGCGCGCACTGCGCACACCTTGCTTCATCAATGCGGCCAGCTGGTTCTGCGCCGCGCCTTCGGTCTTGAACACGCCCAGCGAAATGCCCCAGCGCAGCGGTGAATTGTCGGACATGACGAAGTAGTTGGTCACCCCCAGCGCGCGCAGTTCGCCGGCTTTCTTGTCGGCGCCTTCCTTGCTGCCCTGCGGCGGAATGTGGACGATGTAGCCCGACACTTCGTTGCCCGGCAGGTTATGGCGCGACTGGCGGTCGCCCAGCTTCAGCGCGTCGAGCTGGTTTTCAAAGCGACGGCCGTCGGCCAGCGCGAAGCTGCCGATTTCCACGCAGGCCTGTGCTTCCGGCGCGGCCTCGCTGGCGGCGGCGGTGACGTTGGCTGCATTGGCCGCATTGACGGCATTGGCTTTCCCGGCCGGGATGATGGTCAGCTTGTCGGCGTTGAGTTGCTTAAGCAGGCGTTCCGGCTCGTGCTCGTTGCCGCTGAAGTGGCCCAGGTAGCCGCGTCCATACGCGAACAGCGCGGCGTTCACGGCAAGCAGGGACCAGAAAATAAACTTCAGCACGGGCTATCCTTGTTCAGCGCTGCGCACGACCGCCTGCAGGCCGACCAGCACAATGTTCTCGACGATCCGGTACGGCACCTTGAGCATCGGCGCAATGTAGGGCGCGGCGCCGCCGGAGATGATGCACTCGGCGGCTTGATGCTGGGCGCAGGCGTGTTCGATGGCGCCGCTCTGCGCGGCCAGGATGCCGCTCAGGATCGCGTCGTCGGTGTTGTCCGCGAATCCGTCCGCCAGCTTACCGTCTTGGGCGATCTGCGGCAACTGCGCGGTGTTGCGCGCCAGCGAACTGGCCATCAAGCCCAGACCCGGCAGGATCATCCCGCCCAGAAAGACGCCGTCCGCCGTGACGGCGTCGATGGTGGTGGCGGTGCCGCAGTTGACCACGATGATCGGCACGCGCGGCGCCAGCGTGTGGCCGGCGATGGCGGCGGCGAAGCGGTCGCAGCCCAGTTGCGCCGGGTTGCGATAGCCGTTGGTCAGGCCGGCCAGCGACGGCAGCGAGGCAAACCACTCGGCCCGCATCTGCGGCATGCAGCGCTGCAGCACATACTCCAGCTGCACGCGCAGCGCATTGCCGGCAACGTTGGCGATCAACACGCGGTCCACGCCGTGACTGGCCGCCGCTTCGCACCAGGCCAGTTCCAGTTGCGGCATGTCGGCGTGGGCGACGGCGCCGTAGGCGCTCCATTCGCCAGGTGCGTTCGTTGAATCCACCAGCGCCCATTTGACGCGCGTGTTGCCGGCGTCGATCAGTAGCATCATGCTTGGTCTCCGGATAAGCGTAGCGAAATATCGCCGGACAGGACTTCCACCTGTCCCTGCGGTGTGTCGAGCAGCAGGCGGCCGATGGCGTCGACGCCGGCGGCGCGGCCCTGCTGCAGCACGGCGCCGTCGTCGAGCAGGATCACCTCCTTGCCCTGCCAGGCGTGCAATGCATTCCAGCGCTCGACGAACGGCGCGAAGCCGGTGTCGTCGAATTCCGCCAGCACGGCGGCCAGGCGGCTGAGGAGTGCGGCCATCAGCTGGTTGCGCTCCATTTGCGCCAGCCACGGCGCGGCGGCGACCTCGCGGCCGATCTGCGCTTCCAGTTCATCCGGCATGAGGAGGTTGATGCCGGCGCCGATCACGGCCCAGATGGCGCCGTCGTTTTTATCGGTCTGCGTTTCGACCAGGATGCCGGCTAGCTTGGCGCCGTCGCGCAGCAAATCGTTGGGCCACTTGATCTGCACCGGCACGCCGAGCGAGCAGATGGTCTCCGCCAGCGCCACGCCGACCGCCATCGGCAGGCCGCTCATATTGTGCAGCGGGCCCTTGAAGCGCCACGCCAGCGAAAACATCAGCGCGGCGCCCGGCGCCGACAGCCAGGAGCGTCCTGCGCGGCCGCGCCCCGCCGTCTGGTTTTCGGCGATGCGCAGCAGCGGGCCTGTCAGGCTGTCGATGCGGGCCAGCAGGTCGGCGTTGGTGGAGCCGGTTTCGGCCACCACTTCAATCGCGACGTGGCTGGCCGAGGTGGCGCAATGCGCACTGATGGCGGACGCGGACAAATGGTTCATGATGCCTGTTTTCGTGGCTTGTGCGGCGCCTTGCCGAAGGCCCAGTCGTAGACGGTGTTCGGCAGCAGGCGCAGCACCTTGGCGACGATGCCCATCTGCCAGGGAATGACGGCGTAGCTGCGGCCGGCCGCGATCACCTGCACGGCGCTGGCGGCGAATTTTTCCGGCGCCATCAGGAACGGCATGGGGTAGGGATTGGCCTGCGTCATGGGCGTGTCGATGTAGCCGGGGCAAATGGTGACCACGCGGATGCCGTAGGGCTTCATCTCCAGCCGCAGCGATTCGCAGTAGCTGATGACGGCGGCCTTGGAGGCGCTGTAGGCTTCCGCGCCGGGCAGGCCGCGTATGCCGGCCACGCTGCCGATGCCCACCAGCCGGCCCGGCGTGCGTTGCGCGCGCATGGCGGCGATGAATGGGGCAAAGGTGGCGGCGGTGGCGACCACGTTGGTGGCGATGATGTCGGAGAAGACCGCCAGGTCTTCGGCGAATTCGGTGAGCGTGCCGGCCGAGACGCCGGCGTTGGCGATCACCACGTCGACGCCGCCCGCATGCGCGAGAAACTGCTGCGCGGCGTTGGCGATGGCGGCGTGATCGAGCACGTCCACCGCATAGGCGCGGTGCTGTTGCGGATTGGGGAGCGTGGCGATCAGGGCGGCGAGGGTTTCGCCGCGCCGGGCCAGCAGGCCAAGCGTGGCGCCCTGCGCCGCATAGCGGCGGGCCAGGGCGGCGCCCAAGCCGCTGGAGGCGCCGGTGATGAAGACGCGCAAAGGCGTCATGCTTATTTCTTCTCTGCTTTGGCTTTGGCGACCAGCACGTCCAGCACTTGCGCGACTTTCTCATGCAGCTGCGCTTCGGTGGTGGACGATTGCTTTTCAGCGTCGGCCATGGTCGGGGAGGTCATGTACTTGCCGTCCACCGCCAGCATCGGCCACGAATCGATGTTGTAGGCGTCCATCATGGACACCGATTTGCGCACGCGGCCCGCCACGCCGAAGCCGCGATAGGTATCGATGAATTTCTGCTTGTCGATGCCTTGCTTGGCGATGAATTCGAATACCTGTTCATCGCGGCGCATCGGGTTGCGGTTGACGTGGATTTCGTTGAAAGCCTTGGTGTGCAGGTCTTGCGTCAGCAGGCCCATGGCTTCCAGCGTAAAGTACATTTTCTGCTGCGGCAGGTCGGTGCCCGAGCGCGAGATGTGCATGCGCTTGAAGACGATGTTGTCGCCCTGTTTCTTGACCCAGGCGTTGAGCGATTCGTCGTAGTGCGCGCAGTGCGGGCAGGCGTAGTCGAAGAACTCGATGATCTCGACCTTCTTGCCGGTGTCCACCGGTTGCGGCGCGGCCAGCGTTTTGTATTCCACACCGTTTTTCGGATCGGTCGGCGAGGCCGTGGCGCTCAGCGCAATGGCGCCTGCCAGCGCGGCGGTCAGGATGAACTTCAGGATACGCATCGATGCTCCTTATTTTTGGTTACGTACAACGGCGACGTCGATGCCGTTTTCGGACAGTTTGCTACGGACCTTGTTCATCGCTTCGACCTGGTTGTATGGGCCGAGCCGCACGCGGTGCAGGACGCCGGTATCGGTCGAGCGGTCCGAGAGGTTGGCTTCAAAGCCCAGCAACGCCAGCTTGGCGCGCGCGCTTTCGGCGTCGCCCACTTCGCGGAAGGCGCCGGCCTGCAGGTAGTAGATGTATTTCTCGTCGCCGGCGGCGGCTGGCTGCGGCGCGATGTTGGCGGCGTTCGGCGCTGCCGCTGCTGTTGCAGCAGGCAGCGTGGCCGGCTTGGCAGAAGCCGGCGTGGTTGGCGTGCCCTGGATTTTGTCCACCACCGCTTGCAGTTGGTCGGCCGCCGGCTTGGCCGGCGCCGCCGGTGCGGCAGGGGCAGGGCTAGCGGGGGCCGCCGGCTGCTGGTCGCGCGCGAAATCCTTGGCCGCTTCGCGCGCCGCTTCCTTGTTGCCGTACATCGGCTTGTTCGGATCGGCGATCTGTCCCGCCGTCGGTTCCGCCGCCTTGCCTGCATGGCCCTTGTCCGTGAACGGCGTCGCGCCCTTGGTAATCATCAGCGCCACGACCACGGCGATACTCAGGCCGATGACCAGGCCGATGATGATGCCGACGAAGGTGTTGCCTTGTTGTCGCGTACGAGGGATGAAGCTGGAGCGGCTGGAACGGAAATTCATTGTGCGGGATGTCCTTCGCAATTACATTTTATTGGGAGCCGAGACGCCGATCAGCGCCAGGCCGTTGCGCAGCACCTGGCGCGTGGCCACCATCAGCGCGATACGCGCGGCCTTGAGCGCCTCGTCGTCGACCAGCACGCGTTCGGCGAAGTAGAAGCTGTGCAGGTTGGCGGCCAGGTCGCGCAGGTAGAACGCGATCTGGTGCGGGCCCAGTTCCGCCTGCGCGCGCGCCAGCGTTTCCGGATACGCGGCCAGCGTGGCCAGCAGGGTCGCTTCGGTCGGCGCGGTCAGCGGCGACAGGTCGACGTTGGCCAGGTCGGCTTCGTTGCCGGTCCATTGTTCCAGCATGCGGCAGATGCGCGCGTGGGCGTACTGCACGTAATAGACCGGGTTCTCGTCCGAGGTTTTCAGCGCGACGTCGACGTCGAACACGAATTCGGTGTCGGCCTTGCGCGAGATGAGGAAGAAGCGCACGGCGTCGCGGCCCTTGGTGATGTCGCCGCCGCCCGACCATTCGATCAGGTCGCGCACGGTGACGTAGGAGCCGGCGCGCTTGGAGATCTTGACCTCTTCGCCGCCCTTCATGACGGTGACCATCTTGTGCAGCACGTAGTCAGGGAAGCCTTGCGGTACGCCGACGTTGACCGCCTGCAGGCCGGCGCGCACGCGCGCGATGGTGCCGTGGTGGTCGGTGCCCTGGACGTTGATGGCCTGCTGGAAGCCGCGCTGGAACTTGACGATGTGGTAGGCCACGTCCGGCACGAAGTAGGTGTAGGTGCCGTCCTGCTTGCGCATCACGCGATTCTTGTCGTCGCCGTAGTCTTCGGTGCGCAGCCACAGCGCGCCTTCTTCTTCATAGGTCTTGCCGGATTTGTTCAGCAGGTCGACGGCGGCGTCCACCTTGCCGTCCGCGTACAGCGACGATTCCAGGTAGTAGTTGTCGAACTTGACGCCGAAGGCCTGCAGGTCGATATCCTGTTCGTTGCGCAGGTAGGTCACGGCAAAGGCGCGGATCGACTCGATGTCTTCGACGTCGCCGGAGGCGGTGGCCGGCGAGCCGTCCGAGGCCGACACGGTTTTCTTTTGCGTGAAGTCGGCGGCGATGTCGGCGATGTAGTCGCCGTTGTAGGCCGATTCCGGCCAGGCGGCGTCGCCCGGCTTGTGGCCTTGCAGGCGCGCCTGCACCGAGTTGGCCAGGGTCTGGATCTGCACGCCGGCGTCGTTGTAGTAGAACTCGCGGGTGACGTTGTAGCCTTGCGAAGCGAACAGCGAGGACAGCGCGTCGCCCAGCGCCGCCTGGCGGCCGTGGCCCACGTGCAGCGGGCCGGTCGGGTTGGCGGAGACGAATTCGATGATGACTTTCTTGCCGTTGCCGACGCTGACGGCGCCGAAGGCGGCGCCCTGCGCCAGCACGGTCTTGACCACGGCCTGCTTGGCGGCCGCGCTCACGCGCAGGTTGATGAAGCCCGGGCCGGCGATGTCGGCCGATTCCACCAGGCCCTTGCCGGCCGGATTGGCCAGCAGCGCGTCGACCAGCTTGGTGGCCAGTTCGCGCGGGTTCATTTTCAGTTGCTTGGCCAGCTGCATGGCGATATTACAAGCGACATCGCCGTGCGACGGGTCGCGCGGGCGCTCCAGCACAACGTTGGCAACCACTTCGCTGCCGGCGAGGATGGGGGCGAGGGCGGCCTGGAACAGGGCGGTGATATCTTGTTTTTGTTGGGCTAGCATGCGCTTAAAAATTCATCAGATAGTGGAAACGGCGGGCGCGCAGGCGCCGGCCAAACAGCGGTAATTATACTGTGTTGACCGACGAACGGCGTTGGCAAGCGGATGTTGTTTAATGGATATACTTTGCCGCGGCGAAGGCGATTGCGCCCACCACGCCGGAGAGGGTGATGGCGGTGCCGACAAACCATCTGATCAGGCGGATCTCCATTTGCGCAATTTTGATTTCCAACTGCGATGTTTTGGCGTCGACTTTGGCGTCGACCCCGCCGATGGCGCCTTGCATTTTGATGTCGAGCTTGGCGATGTCTTCCTTGGTCGCATAGTTCGATTTGATGACCGCGACGTCGATTTCCATGGCGCGCAGCCGGGTGTCAAGGTCGGTCAGTTGCTCAACCACCTGATTGGGAACCACATCGGATTGGGCCGGGATAGCCATGCGCCCATGGTACGCCCAAAAACGCCGCGATGTTTGAGGCGAATCAAGCTGGCGGATACAAGTGTTTACATATCCCGTAATCGCCTTGTCATAAGCGCTGCTGTATACTGCGCGATCACGGCCGTCACCCACTCTGGAATTATCATATGAACAAGCGTCCTACGCTCTCTATTAAGTCGCCCGTCAAGTCCAAGCCGGCAGCGCCGAAACTGCGCTCCAGCCATGCGCGCGACCTGAAACCAGCGTTGCAGACCAGTTTCCAGACCGGCCTCAAGGCCGATTCCCTGGCATTCAGCCTGATCGGCGCCGCCGGCGCCGTCGCCCAGGTCAAAACCGGCACCAACCTGCCGCAGGCGCTGGCCCAGGTCTGGGGCCGCCAGGACACCACACCGCAGGCGCGCGGCGCCATGCAGGACATCGCCTATCGCGCCATGCGCCAGCTGGGCCAGAGCGAGGCCTTGATCGCCCTGATGGCGCCCAAGGCGCCCGAACCGCTGGTGGCGGCCTTGCTGTCGTGCGCGCTGGCGTTGATGACCGCGCCGGACGACACTGCGCCCTACGAAGAATTCACCGTGGTCGACCAGACCGTGACGGCGGCCGACGCCCACCCGGACACCGCCCGCGCCAAGGGCATGGTCAACGCCGTGCTGCGCCGCTTCCTGCGCGAACGCAAGGCCCTGCTGGACGCGGTGCTGCTGCAACCGGTAGCAAAATGGAATTATCCGCAATGGTGGATCGACGCCGTCAAGAGCGCCTGGCCGCAGGAATGGCAAGCGGTGCTGGCCACCGGCAACCAGCCGCCGCCACTGACCCTGCGCATCAACGCCCGCAAGACCAGCATGGAACAATATCTGGCCACGCTGGCCGAGGCCGGCATGGCCGCCGAACAGATCGGCCCCTACGCCGTGCGCCTGGAGAAACCGCTGGGCGTGCACCTGATCCCCGGCTTCGACCAGGGCCTGGTGTCGGTGCAGGACGCCGGCGCCCAGCTGGCCGCGCCGCTGCTGGACGTGCAAGACGGCATGCGCGTGCTGGACGCCTGCGCCGCGCCGGGCGGCAAGACCTGCCACATCCTGGAGCTGGCCGAGGCCCAGGTGACCGCGCTGGACGCCGACGCCAAGCGCCTGACCCGCGTCGGCGAGAACCTGGAGCGCCTGCAACTGCAGGCCACGCTCAAGCCGGCCGAAGCCCAGTCCAGCGGCTGGTGGGACGGCCAGCCCTTCGACCGCATCCTGGCCGACGTGCCGTGCACGGCCTCCGGCATCGTGCGCCGCCACCCGGATATCCGCTGGCTGCGCCGCAAGGGCGACACGCTCCAACTTGCAACACTTTCGGGCAAAATCCTCGACAACCTTTGGCAGATGCTGGCGCCGGGTGGTAAATTGCTGTTCGTGACATGTTCCTTGTGGCCGCAGGAATCCGAGGCGCAGGCGGCCGCTTTTGCAGTACGCAATCAGGCCGTCCGCCTGGATGCGCCCGGTCAATTGCTCCCCGCCGGCGGCTCCGGGCAGGATCACGATGGTTTGTTTTACGCGCTGTTCCAGAAAAATGCGTAACCACTTGAGTACTTGCCCACCCGTGACGCTACGATTTTTTCGACTCCTGATCGCACCATTGCTGCTGATGCTGGCGCTGCTGCCGCAGCCGTCGCAAGCGTCCGAGGGCGTCGAAATCCGTCGTTCGCTGGTGGAGGCGACCGAAGACGGCTACCGCCTTTCGGCCACCTACGGCTTCGAACTGAGCCGCGAGATGGAAGATGCCCTGCAGTACGGCAAGACCCTGTATTTCTACACCGAAATCGAATTCACCCGCCCGCGCTGGTACTGGTTCGATGAAAAAGCCATCACCGCGCGCCAGACCATCAGCCTGTCATACAACGTCCTGACCCGCCAGTACAACGTGGCCATCAGCGGCAATGTGCACCAGAGTTTCTCCTCGCTCGACGACGCGCTGTTCCTGATCCGCCGCCCCAACCGCTGGCTGGTGGCGACGCGCGGCGCGCTCAAGGTGGGCGAGACCTATACCGTGCGCCTGAGCATGGGGCTCGACCCCAACTACGTGCCCAAGCCGCTCAAGGTCAACGCCCTGAACAACAACGAGTGGCGCCTGGCGTCCGACAAGAAATCCTTCCAGTACAGGGCCGAGTAAGTGAAGACGGCCTTGCGGTATTTTTCGGTCGTTGGCGGCGGCATCGTCAGTATCCTGCTGTTCATGCTGGCGTCGGCCTCCGACAATTCCGGCTTCTTCGACCGCTACTATGGCTGGCTGCTGGGCCTGAACGCGGCGGTGGCGGTGTCGCTGCTGCTGCTGGTCGCGGTGTCCCTGTTCCGCCTGTATGCGCGCTTCAAGGCCGGCAAGTTCGGCTCCAAGCTGATGTCGCGGCTGGTGATGCTGTTTGCTGCCATTGGCGTGCTGCCGGGGCTGGTGATCTTCCTGGTCTCCGTACAATTCGTTTCCCATTCGATTGAGTCGTGGTTCAACGTGCCGGTGGAAGAGGCGCTGGAATCCGGCATCAACCTCAGCCGTGCCGGCCTGGACCGCGCGGTCGGCGAGCTGACCGTCAGCGCCACCCAGACCGTGCAGGATCTGGCCGACCGCCCGTTCGGCACCGAGCGCGCCACGCTGGCCAACCTGGTCAAGAGCCAGACCGGCATGCAGAACGCCATCATCGTCGACGGCGAAGGCGGGCTGGTGGTCAGTGCGCGCGCCAGCCGCAGCGGCAACCTCAGCGCCGACCTGCCGACCCGCGACATGATGGCCAAGGTGCGCAAGGGCGAGGTGTACGGCGCGCCCGAAGGCGGCAACGAGCTGCACAGCGACCTGGTCAACGCACCGCTGCCGGCCGAAGCCGTCAACAAACTGCGCCTGCGCGTGCTGATCGCCATACCCGACCACGTGCAGCCCAACGGCACCCATCTGGCGCCGCGCTACCTGCAACTGCTGCAGCTGGCGCCGTCCCAGCTGGCGGCCGACGGCGAAACCATCCGCGCCGCCTATGCCGACTATAAGGAGCGCTTCGACGCCCGCGAAGGCCTGCGCAAGATGTACATCGTGACCTTGACGCTGACCTTGCTGCTGGCGGTGTTCGGCGCCATCGCCAGCGCCTTCCTGATCGCCAGCGACCTGGCCCAGCCGCTGTTGCTGCTGGCCGAGGGCACGCGCGCGGTGGCCGAGGGCGACCTGTCGCCGCGCCCGATCGTCGCCACCTCGGACGAGCTGGGCACGCTGACGCAATCGTTCAACACCATGACGCGCCAGCTGTCGGACGCCCGCAGCGCCGTCGAGCGCAACCGCGCGGCGCTGCAGAACGCCAAGGCCCACCTGGAATCGGTGCTGGCCAATATGTCGGCCGGGGTGATGGTGCTGGACCATGAATTCCACCTGATCAGCTGCAATGACTCGGTCGAGCGCATCCTGCAGCAGGCCGGCGTCACCATGATCGGCCAGAAGCTCGACGAGATCGAAGGCTTGCAGGAATTCGGCGGCGCCATTGTGACGGCGTTCGCGGCGCAGAGCGCGCAGTCGGCGGCCGGGCGCAATATCGCGCGCCTGCACTGGCAGCGCCAGCTGGAAGTGCCGCGCCGCGCCGCCAGCATCGAAGGCGGCGACCTGACCTTGCTGACGCGCGGCTCGCGCCTGCCGATCGAGGGCGGCAGCGGCTACCTGGTGGTGTTCGACGATATCTCGGACGTGATCTCGGCCCAGCGTTCGATCGCCTGGGGCGAGGTGGCGCGCCGCCTGGCGCACGAGATCAAGAATCCGCTGACGCCGATCCAGCTGTCGGCCGAGCGCATGCAGATGAAGCTCGAAGACAAGCTGATGCCGTCCGATGCCGAGCTGCTCAACCGTGGCACGGCCACCATCGTCAACCAGGTGGCGGCCATGAAGCGCATGGTCGACGACTTCCGCGACTACGCCAAAACGCCGCCGGCCGTGCTGGAGCCGCTGGACCTGAACGCGCTGCTCGACGAAATCCTGCACCTGTACCTCGGCGGCGAAGGTAACGACATTATTCATCTGCAGCTGGGCGCCGGCTTGCCGCTGGTGATGGGCGATCCGACCCAGTTGCGCCAGGTCATCCACAACCTGCTGCAGAACGCGCAGGACGCCATGGCCGAGCTGGTGGACGGCGCACCGCAGGCGCGCATTGACGTGATCACCGAAGCCATTCATTATCAGGGCGCGGATGGTAAGCAGCGCACAGCGGTGCGCTTGGCGATCTCCGATAATGGACCGGGATTTGCACCGAAAATATTGGCCAAGGCCTTCGAGCCCTACGTCACGTCGAAGGCGCGCGGCACCGGTCTGGGACTGGCGATGGTGAAAAAAATTATCGAAGAACATGGGGGACGGATCGATATCCAGAACCATGTCGATAGAAGTGGCGCGTCGGTGTTGATTTTGCTGTTAAAGTTAGCTCCGGCGTCGCAAAATAGCTAAAATGCTATGACTACAAAAATCATTGCCGCCTACAGGTGGTGAAATGAGGACAAGGGAAGATGGCAAACATTCTGGTGGTTGACGATGAAATGGGTATCCGCGAGTTGCTCTCGGAAATCTTGAGCGACGAGGGACATGCAATACAACTGGCGGAAAACGCCCAGCAGGCGCGCGAAGCACGCGCCCAGGGTGCGCCGGACCTGGTGCTGCTCGATATCTGGATGCCCGATACCGACGGCGTGACCCTGCTCAAGGAATGGCAGCGCGACGGCCTGCTCACCATGCCGGTGATCATGATGTCTGGCCACGCGACGATCGACACGGCGGTCGAAGCCACCCGCATCGGCGCCTTGAATTTCCTGGAGAAACCGATCGCCCTGCAAAAGCTGCTGAAAGCCGTGCAGGCCGGCCTGACCCGCGCGCAGGAAAGCGTGCGCGCACCGGCGTTGGCGCCGCGTCCGATGACCACGGCACAGCCCGAAGAATCGATCTCGCAAGGTTTCGCCCAAGCGACCGCCTCGGCGGCGATTGCCGTGCGCGGCGGCGCCACCGTGGCCGGCGCCGACAACCACATGTTCAACCTGTCGTTCGACCTGCCGCTGCGCGAAGCACGCGATGCGTTCGAGCGCATGTACTTCGAGCACCATCTGGGCCGCGAGGGCGGCAGCATGACGCGCGTGGCTGAAAAGACGGGCCTGGAGCGCACCCACTTGTATCGCAAGCTCAAGCAGCTGGGCGTGGAGCCGGGCAAGCTGGCCAAGAAGAACGCATAATCCCCATGGGCAGTCCAGACACCGGCGCCGCCCATCACCGGCCGCCGGTGCCCACCTGGCTGGTCACCGGCCCCCGCGCCGGCGCGCGCGAGGCGGCCGTCGCGGCCCATCTCCCGAAAGAGGGGGGCAGCGTCATCATTCTGGAGGGTTTGTCGGACGGCGGTTCGGCCTTATCCTTTGACCCTGCGGATGGCCCTTTCCCCAACAAAATTGTTCCTGATGTGTTGCCGCAGATACTACGGATAGCACCAGGCTGCCTTCATTGCAGCGGTAATCTGATTTTGCGAGTAACATTAAACCGTGTGCTGCGCCGTCCCCCCGCGCAGCTCTACATCAGCCTGGCCTCCGCCGAGCACCTTGAGCAGCTGCGTGCCTGGCTGTCGGAGGCGCCCTACGGCACCTTGCTGGATTTGCAAGACGACATCGCGGCCTAGCCCCAGCCCGCTGATTGGCCTTGAAATGGCCCGCTGCCGGCCCCAAGTGAGGCTGGAGGCGGAAACGAAAGGTGTTTCGCCCCTTGTGAAAGGAAGCAAAATGAACCTGATCTACAACAGCGAGCAATACAGTGTTGTCGAATTCGGCGCCGACCGCAGCCTGGATGCATTGCGCTTCGGTGGCTACGAAATCGTCGACAAAGGCGGCAAGCGGGAAATCTTTATCGCCGGTATCCTGGCCCAGCATTTCCGGCGCGACGTCAACGAACTGATCGCCGGCGAGCCCACGATGGCGGAAATCGACGAGTTCCTGGGCAGCTACGATGCGCTGATGAGTCAGCCGGTGCTGCTGCATTAAACTTCACGGCGGTTGGCGCGTGGTGGTTATAATCACGCCATGTGCCAACTTCTAGGAATGAACTGCAACGTCCCGACCGACATTGTGTTCAGCTTTACCGGCTTCGCCATGCGCGGCGGCCACACCGACACCCACCACGACGGCTGGGGCATCGCCTTTTTCGAAGGCGCCGGCGTGCGTCACTTCGTCGATCATCAGGCCGCCATCGCCTCGCCGATCGCCGAGCTGATCAAACGCTACCCGATCAAATCCACCAACGTCATCGCCCATATCCGCAAGGCGACGCAGGGCAAGGTTGCGCTGGAAAACTGCCATCCCTTCGTGCGCGAGCTGTGGGGGCAGTACTGGGTATTCGCCCACAACGGCGACCTCAAGGAATTCAATCCGCTGTTGAACGGCGCCTTCCGGCCGGTCGGCACCACCGACAGCGAGTTGGCGTTCTGCTACATCCTGCAGCAGCTGAGGGCCCGCTTCGGCGAGCAGCGCCCGCCGCTGGACCAGTTGCGCTCGGTGCTAGCCTCGTTGGTGCACGAGATCGCCACCCACGGCACCTTCAATATGATGCTGTCCTCGGGCGGTGAACTGTTCGCCCATTGTTCAACCAATCTGTACTATCTGGTGCGCCAGCACCCGTTTGATACGGCAAAACTGTCCGATGAAGATGTCAGCGTCGATTTCGCCGAGGTCACCACGCCCAACGACCGGGTCGCCATTATCGTTACCCAGCCCCTCACCACCAACGAGCAGTGGACGGCGTTCCTGCCGGGCGAACTGAAACTATTCATCGATGGGATCCCGCAAGCGGGAGATTGAGCTAAATTCGCAAGACATGGCCGCGCATTGCTGTCAAAATAGTCAAATGATCGATCTAAGCCTACACGACAGTAGTCCCCGCAGCTTGCGCGTGCGCGAGTTCTATCTGGGCCGCCAGCCCATTTTGGACCGCAACCAGGCTTTGTTCGGCTACGAGTTGCTGTTCCGCAACGCTCCCGTGGGTCCTGCGCTGATCAGCAACGACCTGACGGCCACGGCGGCGGTGATCGCCCACGCCTCCCAGCTGGGCATGGAAAAAACCATCGGCGACGCGTTAGGCTTCGTCAACGTCGACGCCGACGTCATCATGAGCGATATCTTCCCCTTCCTGCCGCGCGAGAAGGTGGTGTTGGAGATTATTAACACCACCAAGGCCACGCCGCAGTTGCTGGCCCGCATCCAGGAGCTGGTCGGCCACGGCTTCAGCTTTGCGCTGGACGACGTCACCGGCGAAAACACCGACGTGCTGGAGCTGCTGCCGCTGGTCGACTACGTCAAGATGGACATGCGCAACACGCCGCTGTCGACGCTGATGAAGCTGGCGCCGCGCTTCCGCCAGGACAGGAAAAAGCTGGTGGCCGAGAAGGTCGAAACGCGCGAAGAGTTCAAGAACTGCCTGGACCTGGGCTTCGATTATTTCCAGGGCTATTACTTCTCGAAGCCGGTCATCATGAGCGGCAAGAAGCTGTCGCCGTCGCAGCTGGCCGTGATGGAGCTGATGACGCTGGTCACCTCGGATGCCGACAACCAGGAAATCGAGCGCGCCATCAAGCGCGACGTGTCGCTGGCGCTGAACCTGCTGCGCCTGGTGAACACGCCGGCCGTCGGCGCGCGCCAGCGCATCGATTCGCTGAGCCAGGCCGTCACCATCCTCGGCCGCCGCCAGTTGCAGCGCTGGCTGCAGATCATGCTGTACGCCGAGCCGAGCAAGCGCGGCCACAGCATGACGCCGCTGCTGATGCTGGCCACCACCCGTGGCCGCCTGATGGAACTGTTGGCCGGCAAGCTGCGGCGCAGCCAGCGCGAATCGGCCGACATCGCCTTCACGGTCGGCATCATGTCGCTGATGGATACGCTGTTCGGCATCACGATGTCGGAAATCCTCGAGCAGGTGCCGGTGGGCGACGAGGTGCGCCAGGCGCTGCTGCTGCGCGAAGGCTTCTTCGGCGACCTGCTCAAGCTGGTCGAATGTATAGAGCGCATCGAGGAAATGGACGAGCACATCGTGCCGACGTTGCGCGACCTCGCCATGTCCACCGATGACCTGGTGGAGCTGGAGATGGCCGCCTTCGAGTGGAGCGACAACGTGGTGCGCTACGCCCTGTAACGCCGCACGTCTCAGGACAGGTTGGGGGCGAGCCAGCGCTCCATGTCGGCCTTGTCGGCGCCACGGCGCTTGACCATGTCGTTCAACTGGTCTTCGCCGATCTTGCCGACCACAAAGTATTTCGACTCCGGGTGGGCGAAGTAAAAGCCGGACACCGCCGCGCCAGGATACATGGCGAAGGAGTCGGTCAGCACCATGCCGATGTGTTCGGCCTGCATGGTGTTGAACATGTCGCGCTTGACGGTGTGCTCCGGGCAGGCCGGATAGCCGGGCGCCGGACGGATGCCGACATACTTCTCGCCGATCAGGTCTTGCTTGCTCAGCGTCTCGTTGGACACATAGCCCCACAGGTCGGTGCGCACGCGTTCGTGCAGGTACTCGGCGAAGGCTTCGGCCAAGCGGTCGGCCAGCGACTTGAGCATGATGGACGAGTAGTCGTCGTGCGCGTCTTCAAAGCGTTGTTCGTGCTTCTCGATGCCGAGGCCGGCGGTGACGGCAAACATGCCGATGTAATCCTTGATGCCGGATTCCTTCGGCGCGATGAAGTCGGACAGGCACTGGTTCGGACGCTGCACGCCGTCCACCACCGGCTTGACGCCTTGCTGGCGCAGGCCGTAGTAGGTGAAGTCGACGGTGCTGCGGGTATCGTCGGTGTAGATTTCGATATCGTCGTGATTGACGGTGTTGGCCGGCAGCAGCGAGATGACGCCGTTGGCGGTCAGCCAGCGGCCGTCGATCAGCTTTTTCAGCATGGCCTGGCCTTCTTCATACACCTTGCTGGCGGCCTCGCCCACCACGTCATCGGTGAGGATGGCGGGGAAGGGGCCGGCCAGGTCCCAGGTCTGGAAGAACGGCCCCCAGTCGATATACTTGGCGATAGTGGCGAGGTCGACGTTCTTGAACTCGCGGCGGCCGATGAACTTCGGCTTCACCGGGGAAAATTCCAGTTTCATCTTGTTGGCGCGGGCGTCGGCCAGCGACAGTATCGGCAGCGCCTTCTTGTTGGCGTGCTGCTCGCGGATGCGTTCGTAATCCTGCGCCAGGTCGCTGATGTACTGGTCGCGCGATTCCGGCGTCAGCAGCGACTGCGCCACCGACACCGAACGCGAGGCGTCCGGCACGTAGACCACCGGGCCGTCGTAGTTGTGGGCGATCTTCACCGCCGTGTGGGCGCGGCTGGTGGTGGCGCCGCCGATCAGCAGCGGGATCTTCAGCATGCGGAAGTGCTCGTCGCGCTGCATTTCCTTGGCCACGTGGGCCATCTCTTCCAGCGACGGCGTGATCAGGCCGGACAGGCCGATGATGTCGGCATTCTCCACCTTGGCGCGCGCCAGGATCTCGGAGGCCGGCACCATCACGCCCATGTTGACCACTTCAAAGTTATTACATTGCAGGACCACCGACACGATGTTCTTGCCGATGTCGTGCACGTCGCCCTTGACGGTGGCGATGACGATCTTGCCCTTCGGCTTGGCGACGATGCCGGTGCGCGCTTCCTCGGCCTTCTTCTCTTCCTCGATGTACGGAATCAGGTGGGCCACGGCCTGCTTCATCACGCGCGCCGATTTCACCACCTGCGGCAGGAACATCTTGCCCTGGCCGAACAGGTCGCCGACGATGTTCATGCCATCCATCAGCGGGCCTTCGATCACGTGGATAGGACGGCCGTTGGCGGCGGCGACTTGCGCGCGCATCTCTTCGGTGTCGTCGGTGATGAACTGGGTGATGCCGTGCACCAGCGCATGCGCCAGGCGTTTCTCGACCGGGGCGTTGCGCCATTCGAGGTTGGCGGCGTCCTGCTTGCCGGCGCCGGCTTTCAGCGTGCCGGCGATGTCGATCATGCGTTCGGTGGCGTCGTCGCGGCGGTTCAGCACCACGTCCTCCACGCGCTCGCGCAGTTCGGCCGGCAGGTCGTCGTAGACGCCGACCATGCCGGCGTTGACGATGCCCATGGTCATGCCGGCCTTGATGGCGTGGTACAGGAACACGGTGTGGATCGCTTCGCGCGCCGGGTCGTTGCCGCGGAACGAGAACGAGACGTTGGACACGCCGCCGGAAATCTTCGCGTGCGGCAGATTGTCCTTGATCCAGCGGGTGGCGTTGATGAAGTCCACCGCGTAGTTGTTGTGCTCTTCGATGCCGGTGGCGATGGCGAAGATGTTGGGGTCGAAGATGATGTCTTCCGGCGGGAAACCGACGGTATTCACCAGCAGCTTGTAGGCGCGCTCGCAGATTTCGATCTTGCGCTCGAAGGTGTCGGCCTGGCCTTTTTCATCGAAGGCCATGACGATCACGGCGGCGCCGTAGCTCAGGCACAGCCTGGCCTGGCGGATGAATTCTTCCTCGCCTTCCTTCATCGAGATGGAATTGACGATGGACTTGCCCTGCACGCATTTCAGGCCGGCTTCGATCACCGACCATTTCGACGAGTCGATCATGATCGGCACGCGCGAGATGTCCGGTTCCGAGGCGATCAGGTTGAGGAAGCGGGTCATCGCGGCTTGCGAGTCCAGCATCGCCTCGTCCATATTGATGTCGATCACCTGGGCGCCGTTTTCCACCTGCTGGCGCGCCACGCTCAGCGCTTCGTCGTACTGCTCGTTGAGGATCATGCGGGCGAAGGCCTTGGAACCGGTGACGTTGGTGCGCTCGCCGACGTTGACGAACAGCGAGTCGTCGTCGATGGTGAACGGCTCCAGGCCCGACAAGCGCTGCGCCACCGGCACGTGCGGCACGGCGCGCGGCGTCACCGGCGACAGGATCTGGCCGATGGCCTGGATGTGGTCGGGTGTGGTGCCGCAGCAGCCGCCGGCGACGTTGATGAAGCCGGCTTCGGCGAATTCTTTCAGCAGCGCCGAGGTGTCGGCCGGCAGTTCGTCGAAGCCGGTGTCGCTCATCGGGTTGGGCAGGCCGGCGTTCGGGTAGATGCAGACGTAGGTGTCGGCGATCTGCGACAGCTCCTCGGCATACGGGCGCATCAGCGCCGCGCCGAGTGCGCAGTTGAGGCCGATAGTCAGCGGCTTGGCGTGGCGCACCGAGTTCCAGAAGGCCGGCACGGTCTGGCCGGACAGGATGCGGCCCGAGGCGTCGGTCACGGTGCCGGAAATCATCAGCGGCAGCCGTTCCTGTTGCGGGTGCTCGGCGTAGAACTTGTCGATGGCGAACAGCGCGGCCTTGCAGTTCAGCGTGTCGAAGATGGTTTCCACCAGCAGCAGGTCGACGCCGCCTTCGATCAGGCCCTTGGTCTGTTCGAAGTAGGCATCCACCAACTGGTCGAAGGTGACGTTGCGCGCGGCCGGATCGTTGACGTCGGGCGAGATCGAGGCGGTCTTCGGGGTCGGGCCGAGGGCGCCGGCGACGAAGCGCGGCTTGTCCGGCGTGCTGTACTTGGCGGTGGCGGCGCGCGCCAGCTTGGCCGCCTGCACGTTCATCTCATAGGCCAGCTTGCCCATGTAGTAGTCGTCCTGGGCGATCGAGGTGGCGCCGAAGGTGTTGGTCTCGATGATGTCGGCGCCGCCGGCCAGGTAGCGCTCGTGGATCTCCTGGATCACCTGCGGCTGGGTCAGCGTCAGCAGTTCGTTGTTGCCTTTGACGAACAGCTCGCGCGCGCCGCTGTTGGCGGGGGCGGCGAAGTCGATGAAGCGGCCGGTCGGGCCGCCGCGATACGCGGTTTCATCGAGTTTGTACTGTTGAATAATGGTGCCCATGGCGCCGTCGAGGATCATGATGCGGCGCGCGAGGATCGCGCGCAGCTGCGCATCGGTCTTGGACATGACGGTGTGGGACACGGTGTTATTCATTTGTTATCTCTAAGGTCGTGGAGAGGCGCGCCCCATAGCACAGGGCGGTCTAAGATTATACGGCATCCCTGAATAAGCTTCAGCCAAGCGCTGCATCGCCGCAACAATCTGCCCTTTGCAGCAGTCAGGTGCGGGCGGCGAGGGCCAGGGCGTCGGCCAGGCGGTCGTTGCCCCAGTACATTTCGGGGCCGACGAAGAAGGTCGGGGCGCCGAAGATGTGGAGGGCGCGGGCTGCGTCGGTGCGGGTGCGCAGGCGTTCCTTGTTGTCGGCCGACTGCGCCGCCCTCAGTAACGGTTTCCACTGCACCGCCACCTCGTGCTGCCGCGCCAGCCGCAGCACGCTCAGGTAGCTGTAGTTGCTGGCGAAGTCGAACCAGCAGCTGAGTTCCGGCCGCGACATCAGCGCGCCTGGCTCAGTTGCAGCGTTTTGCCGCGCAACTTCGGCGCGCGCGCCGGCGCCTGCTCCGGCAGGCTGGCCGAGGCTGCCGCCGTCTGTTCCACCAGCGCGGCGTTCTGCTGCGTCATGTCGTCCATCGCGATCTCCTGAAGAGCGGCAAGCTGAATTCATCATATGCCTGAACCGGTGAGAATCGGGGAGATTTCTTTCTATGCGCCACCTTTTTGTGGCGTAAAATTCCTCATTTACCGAGCTGAGGAAGTGTTGATGAAATTCCAATTACGTTTGATCGTCGGCGTCGCCGCTCTGGGTCTGGCCGTGAGCGCGCAGGCGGAAAGTTTCGCCTCGTCGGCCTCGAGCGCCGGCTCCGCTTCCAGCGGCAGCGTGTCTGATTCCTTGTCGGGCTCCAGCAACAGCTCGAAAAACGACCGCAAGGTGGCCGACGGCGACTACCGCATCATCCAGATCGCCGTCACGCCGGAGCGCGCCGGTCGCACCCGCCTCACCCTGGCGACCCGGGAGCAGGGCGCGGAACAGCGCGTGGTGCTGGACCTGCCGCAAGCGACCTTCGAGCAGCAGCAACTGGCCGTGGGCGATGCGATTCATGCCCGCAATCGCGTCTACGGGCTGGAGTTCGCCCGCGTCGACAATCGCCAGCCGTTTTACCTGGTACTGGCCGATGAGTGGTACGGCGAACTGGCTTCCCGTCCGCTGAGCCTTTGAAGCGATTCGGCGCGCCGGCCTGCTGCCTCGCCCTGCTGCTGCTGCTGCCGTTGCTGCTGGTGACGGTGGGCGAGGCCAGCGCATCGTCGGCGCGGTTTTGCGACCGCGCGCAGGAGCTGAGCGCCGCCGAGCAGAGCCGCCTGCTGCGCTTTGCCGCCGTGCTGCGCGACGAGCTGGCCGCCAGCGAGGACAGCGTGGCGCTGGTCAGCCGCTCCGGCCTGGACCTGTCGCGCTTCAACATCCGCTATTCGCACGCGGCGCTTGCCTGGCGTTCGGAGCAGGGCCTGTGGTCGGCACGCCAGCTGTACTACGCCTGCGATGAAGGCCGTCCGCGCATCTACGATCAAGGCCTGGCCGGCTTCGCCATGGGCACCGACGATCCCGCGCTTGGCTACCTGAGTATCGTGCGCCTGCCGCCGCAGGCGGTGCTGGCGCTACGGCCGGCGCTGCTCGACACGCCGCGCGCGCTGCATCTGCTGGCGGCGCAATACAGCGCCAACGCTTACGCGTACAGCCTGCGCTACCAGAACTGCAATCAATGGCTGATGGAGATGCTGGCCGCCGGCTGGGGCGACCTGGCCGATGGAGAGGCTTTGCGGGCGCGCGCACAAGCCTGGCTACGCGATGCCGGCTATGTGCCTCAGCCGGTGGAGGTGGGCTCGCGCTTCTGGATGCTGGCGTCCTACTTTGTGCCGCTGCTGCACCTGAACGACCATCCTGATGAGGACCGGGCCGCGCTCAAGCTGCACGTCAGCCTGCCCGCCAGCATCGAAGAATTTATCCGCGCCCGCTTTCCGCAAAGCGAGCGCGTTGAGTTGTGCCACGACGACCAGCAAGTCGTCGTCCATCGCGGCTGGACGCCGATCGCCGAGGGCTGCAAAGCCGCCGACGGTGATCGCGTGATGTCGCTGCTTGATTAAGCCAGTTCGGTCACGAACTTGTCGCGTGGACGGCGTACCTTTTTCAGGTTGACCAGCCAGTCGCCTTCTTCTTCGCGGTAGCCGAGCGGCAGGATCACGACGCTGCGCAGCTTGCGTTCCTGCAGCGACAGGATCTGGTCGACAGCGGCCGGATCGAAGCCCTCCATCGGCGTGGCGTCGACGCCTTCAAACGCCGCCGCCACCATGCCCACGCCCAGCGCGATGTAAGCCTGGCGGGCTGCAGCGTCGAAGTTGGCGGCGTCGCTGCGCGCCGCCACGATCCCCAGCAACTGCTTGCGATAGGCTTCCCAGCCTTCGTTGACGAAGCCGCGCACGTCGTTGGTCAGGTCGAACATCATGTTGATGCGTTCCGGCGTGATGTTGTCCCAGGCCGCGAATACCAGCAGGTGCGAGGCGTCGGTCACTTGCGACTGGCCCCACGCCACTTCGCGGATCTTGGCGCGCAGCTCGGGATTTTTCACCACGAACACTTCAAACGGTTGCAGGCCGCTGGAGGTCGGCGCCAGGCGCACCGCTTCCAGGATGCGCTCCAGGACGGCGTCGTCTACTTTTTTGGCGGGATTGTATTTTTTGGTGGCGTAGCGCCAGTTCAGCTTGTCGATCACTTCGGTCATATTCGCTCCTGTTGGTAAGGCCCCGCACCAAGCGGGCGGGGCGGCAAACCATCATAGCGAATATGCCGGAAACGTGCAGGCGACGGCCGATTTTCAGGAAAAGCTCAGGCCTTCGAGCGGGAAGCCCTTGATGAACTCGGCCGCAGGCAGGCGCTTGCCACCCGGTTTTTGCAACTGGGTCAGGCGCAGCGCGCCGCTGCCGCAGGCGACCACGATGCCGTGCTGCGCATCGGCCGACAGCACCGTGCCGGCCGGCGCGTTGCCGCCGTCGAGCACTTCCGCGCCCCACAGCTTGACGTGGACGCCGTTGACCGTGCCGTAGGCGCCGGGGAAGGGATTGAAGGCGCGGATCTTGCGGCCGATGTCCAGCGCCGATTGCGTGAAGTCCAGCGCCGCTTCTTCCTTGCTGATCTTGGCCGCGTAGTTGACGCCTTGTTCCGGCTGCACCACGGCTTCCAATTGATTGTGCTGCAGCTGCTTGAGTGCGTCGACGATCATCTTGCCGCCCAGCGCGGCCAGCTTGTCGTGCAGGCTGCCGGTGGTGTCGCCGTCTTCAATGGCGACGCGCTCGATCAGCAGCATCGGCCCGGTGTCCAGGCCTTCTTCCATCTCCATGATGGTGATGCCGGTCTGCGTATCGCCCGCCTCGATGGCGCGGTGGATCGGTGCGGCGCCGCGCCAGCGCGGCAACAGCGAACCGTGGATGTTCAGGCAGGGCTTGATGTCGAGCGTGCTGCGCGGCAGGATCAGGCCGTAGGCGGCCACCACCATCACATCGTACGGCGTCGACAGCAGGCGCTGGTGTGCGGCCAAGGCTTCCTCGGCGCGCTGCGGGTCCTTGCTGTCCATGCGCAGCGACAGCGGCTGCAGCACTTCGATGCCTTTCGACAGCGCGTATTGCTTGACGGCGGACGGCTGCAGCTGCATGCCGCGACCGGCCGGGCGGTCCGGCTGGGTCAGCACCAGCGGGATCTCAAAGCCGGCCTCGTGCAACGCTTGCAGGGCCGTGGCGGCAAATTCCGGCGTGCCGGCGAAGATGACTTTCATGACCGGGTCAACGCTCAAAAGCGACGGCCCTGGGCGCGCAGCTGGGCTTCGCGTTCCATGCCGCGTTCTTCCTTCTGCAGCTTGGCCTTGATGCGGTTGCGCTTCAGCGGCGACAGATACTCGACGAAAACCTTGCCCTTCAGGTGGTCCATCTCGTGCTGGATGCACACGGCCAGCAGGCCGTCGGCATCCACTTCGAACGCTTGGCCCTTGACGTCAAAGGCGCGTACTTTTACTTTGGATGGACGCTCGACGCCGTCGTACACGCCCGGCACCGACAGGCAGCCTTCGTCGTAGACTTGCTTGTCGTCGCTGCTCCAGAGGATTTCCGGATTGATGTAAGCGACCAGCGCGTTCTTTTCTTCGGTGATGTCGATCACCACCACCTGCTCGTGGACGTCGACCTGCGATGCGGCCAGGCCGATGCCCGGCGCTTCGTACATGGTCTCGGCCATGTCGGCGACCAGCTTCGCCAGACGCTCGTCGAACACAGTGACTGGTGCCGCAACCTTGTGCAGGCGCGGATCGGGGTAACGCAGAATATTTAAGATAGCCATGATAACTAAGTGAAAACTATGTGATTGCCCTGCTAATTAATAAGATAACCGCGCCAGTGACGGTACGCGGTTTCGCTTGCTAGTTCAGGGTTTTATGGGCAGAATTTGATTCAATTTGGCAAGCTTTCCTGCTTCGCTGCCGTGTGCTTGCGGCGCACTTACTGGATCTATTAATGAAAAATTTTAGCACAGTCAGTACCCGCTTAGCATTGGCCGCCTTGTTTTCCGTCGCTGCTGCAGCCTCGGCCGCGCCACTGACATGCGAATTCCGGCCCGACGCGCCGGACCAACACGTGGTGGTCAAGGGCGACACGCTGTGGGACATTTCCGGCGCCTTCCTGCGCCAGCCCTGGTGCTGGCCGACCGTGTGGGGCATGAACCGCGACGAGATCGCCAATCCGCACTGGATTTATCCGGGCCAGGTGATCTGGTTCGACCGCGCCGCCGGCCGTCTGCGGCTGGGCACGCAGTTGAGCGACGGCCTCAACGATCCCTCGACCACGCAAAAGCTGGAGCCGCGCGTGCGCACCGAAGGCTTGGGCAAGGACGCCGTGCCGTCGATCCCGCCCGGCGTGATCGAACCCTTTCTGACCCAGCCGCTGATCATCGAGGATGACGAACTGAAGGGCGCACCGCGCATCATCGCCACGCAGGAGGGCCGCGTGTTCCTGGGCAAGGGCGACAAGGCCTATGTGCGCGGCGACCTGAAAGGCAACAGTTCCTTCCAGGTGTTCCGTCCCGGTGCGCCGCTCAAGGATCCCGTCAGCAAACAGGTGATCGGCTACGAGGCCTTCTATTTAGGCACGCTGAAATTGCAGGCCGAAGTCAAGCCCGGCGCCGGCAGCGCGGTGCACACTTTCGCCGTCTCCACCGCCAACCAGGAAATGGGCAAGGGCGACCAGTTGCGCGCCGTGCCGCCGACGCCGATGCAGAACTACGCACCGCATCCACCCGGGCAGGCGGTCGATGCGCGGGTGGTGGCGGTGTACGGCGGCGTCACGCACGCCGGCCAGAACCAGGTGGTCAGCATTAATCGCGGAAAGCTTGACGGACTCGATATCGGTTCCGTGCTGCAGCTGTACCATGCGGGAAGAACTGTGAGCGATTCCACCGGCCAGAAGAGCTGGTTCGGGCGCGAGCAGCAGGTCAAGCTGCCGGACGAGGAAGTGGGCAGCTTGTTTATCTTCCGCGTGTTCAAGCATATTTCCTACGGCTTGATCATGCAGGTGACGGCGCCGGTTGAGGTGGGCGACGTCGCCAAGTCGCCGGAGTAAACCATCCCGTGCAAGCCACGGAAGCCATTGCCGAATTGACCAGGCCAGCGCTGGCGGGCTGGCTGCGTCTGCAACAGACCGGCGGCGTCGGCCTGCTGACCGCGCACACGCTGCTGGACGCGCTCGGCACCCCGCACGCCATCTTTGACGCCAGCCGCACCCGCCTGCTGGACATCGTCACGCCGCGCCAGGCCGACGCCTTGCTGGCGCCGCCGACAGCGGTGCTTGAGGCGCAGCTCGACGCCGTGCAGGCCTGGCAGGCGCTGCCCGGCAACCGCATATTGCCGCTCGATCATCCCGATTATCCCAACGAATTGCGCGAGATCGTCGCCGCGCCGCTGATGCTGTACGTCAAAGGCAGGGTCGAACTATTGCTGCGCCGCTCAGTGGCGGTGGTTGGTTCGCGCAACGCCAGCCGCCAGGGTGTGCTGAACGCCCAGCACATGGCGCAAACCCTGTCCGACGCCGGCCTGGTGATCGTCTCCGGGCTGGCGCTGGGCATCGATGCGGCGGCCCACGAGGGCGCGCTCGGCGGGGCCGGCGGCACCATCGCCGTGCTGGGCACCGGCATCGACCGCATCTATCCGGCCCGCAACGGCGCGCTGGCGCGCCGCATCGCCGAGGAGGGTTGCGTGGTCAGCGAATACGCGCTGGGCACGCCGCCCACGCGCGACAACTTTCCCCGTCGCAACCGCATCATCAGCGGCCTGGCGCGCGGCGTGCTGGTGGTGGAGGCGGCCGCCAGGTCCGGTTCCCTGATCACCGCGCGGCTGGCGGTGGCCCAAGGGCGCGATGTGTACGCCGTCCCCGGATCGATTCATGCGACACTAGCCAAAGGCTGTCACCAATTGATCAGGGAAGGCGCCAGGCTGGTGGAATCCGGCGCCGACGTGCTGGCCGAGTTGCAGATGCTGGCCGATGGCCAGGCCGGCGCCCGCGCCGCGCTGGACGACAGCTTTGTCGATCGCGTGCTGGACGCCATGGGCGCCGATCCGGTGCAGGCCGACGTGCTGGCCCTGCATCTGCATGAAACGGCCGGCGAGTTGCAAGGCCAGCTGCTGGCGCTGGAACTGGCCGGACTGCTGGAGCGCTTGCCAGGGGGAATGTTTCAACGCCTGCGGGCATGAACAGTACTTGTCTCCGATTCGTGTTAACTGATAGAGTAGAGCCATGTTCGACGTCCTTGTTTATCTCTACGAGACCTATTACCGCCCCGATGCCTGTCCTGAACCGGCCGCATTGGCCAAGAAGCTGTCGGCCGTCGGTTTTGACGACGTCGAGATCTCCGAAGCCCTGGTGTGGTTGACTGATCTGACCGCCATCGCCGGCGAGGAGCAGGCGCTGACGGCGTCCTCCACCGGCACGCGCTTTTATGTCGAAGAGGAAACCGACGCCCTGGGCTCGGCCGCCATCGGCTTTATCCAGTTCCTGGAATCGGCCAAGGTACTGTCGCCGCTGCAACGCGAAATCGTCATTGAACGCGCGCTGGCGCTGGAAGAGATGCCGGTCTCGCTGGGCAAGCTCAAGGTGATCGTATTGATGTTGCTGTGGAGTCAGGGCAAGGAACCCGACGCCTTGATGTTCGACGACCTGTTCGGCTCGGACGAAGACCAGGCGCCCCGCCTGCTGCATTAAGTTTGTTGCACGGAGCTTGCGGCAGTGAGCCTGTTGCGTTAAATCCCCAGAAAATTTCCCTGTAAGCAATTTATCGGGCCATAATCGGCACAGTGGCGCCGCTGTGCTTGCAGTCCGCAAAACAATCCGCTTATTATTGGCGCTTTGACAAGACTGTGACGCAAACATGTAGATTGCGGCGCGATCCATGTATGATGCGCATGCTAATCCCCCCTAAGTGTTAAAAACGAGATACTAAAATATGAGCAAAACCCTCATCATCGCCGAAAAACCGTCTGTCGCGAATGACATCGCGAAGACGCTGGGCGGCTTCACCAAGCACGATGAGTACTTTGAATCCGACGAGTACGTGTTGTCCTCCGCCGTCGGTCACCTGCTGGAAATCGCCGTCCCCGAAGAACACGACGTCAAGCGCGGCAAATGGAGTTTCGCGCACTTGCCGATGATTCCACCGTACTTTGCGCTGAACCCGATCGCCAAGACCGAAGCGCGCCTCAAGGTGCTGAACAAGCTGATCAAGCGCAAGGACGTCACCGGCCTGATCAACGCATGTGACGCGGGCCGCGAAGGAGAACTGATCTTCCGCCTGATCGCCCAGAACGCCAAGGCCAAGCAACCGGTCCAGCGCCTGTGGCTGCAATCGATGACGCCGGCCGCGATCCGCGACGGCTTCACCCATCTGCGCAGCGACGAAGACATGATGCCGCTGGCCGACGCCGCCCGCTGCCGCTCGGAAGCGGACTGGCTGATCGGCATCAACGGCACCCGCGCCATGACCGCCTTCAACTCGAAAGAGGGCGGCTTCTACCTGACCACCGTGGGCCGCGTGCAAACGCCGACCCTGTCGATCGTGGTCGAGCGCGAAGAAAAGATCAAGAAATTCGTCTCGCGCGACTTCTGGGAAGTGCGCGCCGAATTCGTCTGCGCCGCCGGCGTGTACGAAGGCCGCTGGCTCGACACCAAGTTCAAGAAGGACGAGACCGACCCGGAAAAACGCGCCGAGCGCCTGTGGAGCAAGGCTGCCGCCGACTCCATCGCGCTGGCCGTGCGTGGCAAGCAAGGCGTGGTCACCGAAGAAGCCAAGCCGACCACCTCGATGGCGCCGGGCCTGTTCGACCTGACCAGCCTGCAGCGCGAAGCCAACTCGCGCTTCGGCTTCTCGGCCAAGAACACCCTGGGCCTGGCCCAGGCGCTGTACGAAAAGCACAAAGTGCTGACCTACCCGCGTACCGATTCGCGCCACCTGCCGGAAGATTACATCCCGACCGTGTTGCAGGCGCTGGAAGTGGTCAAGGAAAATCCGAACTATCACCAGTTCGCCAAGCAGATCATCGACAAGAAGTGGGTCAAGCCGAACAAGCGCATCTTCGACAACAGCAAGATCTCGGATCACTTCGCGATCATCCCGACCACCATCGCGCCGAAGAACCTGTCCGAACCGGAACAGAAGCTGTACGACCTGGTGACGCGCCGCTTCATGGCGGTGTTCTTCCCGCCGGCGGAATTCCAGGTCACCACCCGCTACACGGAAGTGTCCGGCCATCAGTTCAAAACTGAAGGCAAGGTCATGACCAATCCGGGCTGGCTGGCGATCTACGGCAAGGAAGCTTCGACCGACGACGACAAGGAAGGCAATGCCAACGGCAACCTGGTACCGGTCGCCAAGGGCGAGAAGGTGCTGACCGACACCGTCAACCCGAACGGCCTGGTCACCAAGCCGCCTGCACGCTACACCGAGGCGACGCTGCTGTCCGCCATGGAGGGCGCGGGCAAGCTGGTGGAAGACGACGAACTGCGCGACGCCATGGCCGGCAAGGGCCTGGGCACGCCGGCAACGCGCGCCGCCACCATCGAGGGCCTGCTGAGCGAGAAATATCTGCTGCGCGAAGGCCGCGAGCTGATGCCGACCGCCAAAGCGTTCCAGCTGATGACGCTGCTGCGCGGCCTGGGCGTGAACGAACTGACCGCACCCGAGCTGACCGGCGAGTGGGAATACAAGCTGTCGCAGATGGAGAAGGGCAAGATCTCGCGTGAGGAATTCATGCGCGAGATCGCGCAAATGACGCAGATCATCGTCAAGCGCGCCAAGGAATACAACAACGATACGATTCCTGGTGATTACCACACCATGGTCACGCCGTGCCCGAATTGCGCTGGCGTGGTCAAGGAAAACTACCGTCGTTTCGCCTGCACCAAGTGCGAATTCTCGATGAGCAAAACGCCGGGTGGCCGCCAGTTCGAAATCGAAGAAGTGGAGCAATTGCTGAAGGACCGCACCATCGGCCCGCTGCAAGGTTTCCGCTCGAAGATGGGCCGTCCGTTCGCGGCGATTCTGCGCATCGTGCGTGACGAGGACATCAAGAACTTCAAGCTGGAGTTCGACTTCGGCCAGAACGATGATTCGGAAGATTCGGAACCGGTCGACTTCACCGGCCAGACGGCTTTGGGGCCTTGCCCCAAGTGCGCCGCCGGCGTGTACGAAATGGGCCTGGCTTACGTTTGCGAAAACAGCGTCGCCAAACCGAAGACGTGCGATTTCCGCAGCGGCCGCATCATCCTGCAACAGGAGATTTTGCCTGAGCAGATGGCCAAGCTGCTCAACGACGGCAAGACCGATCTCATGCCGGGCTTTGTTTCGCAGCGCACGCGTCGTCCGTTCAAGGCCTTCCTGGTGAAGGGCAAGGACGGCAAGATCAGCTTCGAGTTCGAAGAACGCAAAGCCAAAGCGCCGGCCAAAGGCAAAGCCGCCGCAGCGGATGCCGACGACGGCGCGGAAGAGAAAAAAGCTCCGGTAAAGAAAGCCGCAGCGGTGAAAAAGCCGGCGGCCAAAAAAGCCGCAGTCAAGAAGCCGGCGGCCAAGAAAGTAGCCGCTAAAAAGGCGGCCGCCACGGCAGAGTAAAAAAAGGGGGGGCGCAACCTGCAATCGAGCCGCATTCAACAACAGCGCCCTTAGCACCCCCGACTCAAAGGGTCTGACCCTGCGGGTCGGACCCTGGTCGCAGCGGTATGCGGGTTTGGCGGGCTTACTGCGCGGCCACACAGGGACGAACACAAGTCCGATTTCACGGAAGGCTACTTCAAATCGTCCGTGTAAAAGTAGATAGTGCCATTCATGGCGCCGGGCTTGGTGTGGAGGGCTGCGGCCAGTTCGGCTGGGTTCGGTTGGTGTAGGCCCTGTTTGATGATGGCGCCGGCGTCGGTGGCCGCGTCGGCCACGTGCAGCTGCAGGATCACCTGATAGTCGTGCGGCGCATGGAACATCGGCAGGTGGGAGGCGTACAGGCCTTTCTTGCCGCCGAACAGCACCATGCCATGCTCGCCATGCGTGACATCTCTGACGTCGGCGGCGAAGGCGACGCCGCTCAGCAGCAGCCCTAGTTCTCTCCTGCCGTCACGGTGGTTAATCAAGGGAATGACGGCGTCGCTCACCATGCCGCCGAGGTTGTCGAAGTAGACGTCGATGCCGTCGGTCAGGCGCTTGATTTCCACACCCAAAGCATCGGCGTTGTCGAAGGCCTTGTAGTCGATGGCCCAGTCGGCGCCCAGCGTGTCGCGCAGCCAGTCGCACTTGGCCGCGCCGCTGGCGATGCCGGGCACGCCCAGTGCGGTGGTGACCGGCGCCAGGTCGGGATCGATGCGCTTCAAGGCGCCGACGTGCACGCGGGCGTGGGTCTGCCAGCCGGTGTAGCTTTGCACCCAGTCGCCCTCGGCAAAGCCGGCGGCGTTCGAGGCCAGCACCTACGCCACCACGGCGCTTTGCTGCACGGTGTCGAGCGGATGCGGACTCAGGACATCATGAACCTCAGCGACTTGCGCATCTTCGTCAGCGCCGCGCAAGATACGCTACTGGACCGACGACCTGCAACTGCTGCTGAGGCTGGTGAAAGCAGGGCAGGCGCTGGCCTATCTGCCGGACTTCGCGCTGGCCGATACCGGGTTGCGCCGAATCGAAGTCGTGGACTGCACCTTCGAGTGCGTGGAACAAGTGGCGCTGGTCTGGAACCGGGGACAGGCGAGCGCCTGGCAACGCCAGCTGGCGGCAGCGCTGACGACTGGCGCGAGCACCAGATAATTTACTGTGATAAACTTATGGTTCTTTAAGGTAATGCAATTTCATCTACCTGAATCGCAGTTTCAATAGTGGTAACACTTCTTTAATTCCAAGGCGTCCTCGCGGCCGCACTCAATATGAAAAATTTGACTATCGGCACGCGCCTTGCGGCGGGCTTTGGTTTGGTATTGGCATTGATGATCCTGATGACCGTCATCGGCATCGGTCACATGAGCACGGTGGCGACAGCCACGCGCGACATGATGCAGCAACCGCTGGCCAAGGAACGCATGATTTCGGACTGGTATCGCCTGATCCACACCAGCGTGCGCCGCACCTCGGCCATTTCCAAGAGCTCGGACCCGTCGTTGGGGCCGTTCTTTGCCGAGGAAACGGCTTCCTCGACGGCGGAAGTCAACGGCTTGCAGAAGAAGGTCGAGCCGCTGCTGGAAGGCGATGAGGAAAAAGCCCTGTTCAAGGGCATGATGGAAAACCGCAAGCGCTACCTGTCCTCGCGCGACGCCATCGTCGCGCTGAAAAAGGAAGGCAAGTTCGAAGAAGCGGCCCAGGTGCTGGACCAGCGCTTTACGCCGGACGGCAAGGCCTACCTGACTGCGCTGAGCAGCCTGCTGGACTTGCAGCGCAAGAGCATCGACGCCAACGCCGAGCGCATTGAAACGCTGTACGAAAGCAATCGTACCTTCATGGTGGGTTTGGGCCTGATGGTGCTGACGCTGGGCGTGGTGTGCGCATGGCGCCTGACGCGCGGCATCACCGTGCCGCTGAACCAGGCGGTGGAGATCGCCGTGGCCGTGGCGCACAAAGACCTGACCTCGCATATCGAAGTCACCAGCAAGGATGAAACCGGCCGCCTGCTGCAAGCCTTGCAGACCATGAACGACGGTCTGATCGGCATCGTCACCGAAGTGCGCAACGGCACCGAGAGCATCTCGACCGCGTCGAGCCAGATCGCGGCCGGCAACCTGGACCTGTCGGGCCGTACCGAAGAGCAGGCTTCCAGTCTGGAGGAAACCGCCTCCTCGATGGAAGAGCTGACCTCCACCGTCAAGCAGAACGCCGACAACGCGCGCCAGGCCAACCTGCTGGCGGTGAAGGCGTCGGAAGTCGCGCAGCGCGGCGGCGCTGTGGTGTCGGAAGTGGTGAGCACCATGGAAGCGATCACGGGCTCGTCGCGCAAGATCGCCGACATCATCAGCGTGATCGACGGCATCGCCTTTCAGACCAATATTCTAGCCTTGAACGCGGCGGTGGAAGCGGCACGTGCCGGTGAGCAGGGGCGTGGTTTCGCGGTGGTGGCGTCGGAAGTGCGCAACCTGGCGCAGCGCAGTGCGGCGGCGGCCAGGGAAATCAAGTCGCTGATCGACGATTCGCTGGAGAAGGTCAACGCCGGCAGCGCGCTGGTCACGCAGGCCGGCAGCACCATGAGTGACGTCGTGATCAGCATCCAGCGCGTGACCGACATCGTGGGCGAAATCACCACGGCTTCGCTGGAACAGAGCAGCGGCATCGAGCAGGTGAACCAGGCCATCGGCCAGATGGACCAGGTCACGCAGCAAAACGCCGCGCTGGTGGAAGAAGCGGCAGCGGCCGCATCGTCCCTGCACGATCAGGCCGATGCGCTGACCGCCATCGTCTCGGTCTTCAAGCTCCGCTGATCACGCGAACCGTCATTCCCGCGAAAGCGGGAATTCATACGCCATCGACCAAGCAGGCTGACTATGGGTTCCCGCTTTCGCGGGAACGACGGCGGCGCTTTATTGCGTCTGCAGCTCGACGTTGATCAGGTTGTCGTCGGGCTTGCGGTCGATCAGTTTGCTGTCGGGATCGATGCCTGCTTTCGCCGGGCGGCCGTTGATGATGACCGTGTAGCGGTTTTCCTTTTGCGCGATCAGCTTGCGCTCGCGGAATAGGCTGTTGCCTTCCTTGTCGTCGACGCCGATGTCGATCCAGTCTTTTAGCGGCGTATCTTTTTCCTCGCCTTGCTCGCCGGCCCGCACCTTGGCGGCGCTGACCGCGAAGCTGACCTCGTAGCGGCCGTCGTTGAGCTTGCGCGCCGTGGCCGAGATGGCGTGATTTTCGTAGAGCACGATGTGGTTGAACAGGTCGTCGATCAGGTAGGCCTGGTCCGCCGGCGTGACCTTGCGCAGCGCGTCCACCAGCACCGTCACGCTCGGGTACGGCCCCGGCTTGCGGCCGTACTGGTTCAGGATTTCCTTCAGCGCGCCGTTGACCTTGTCCTCGCCCAGCATGTCCTGCAACTGGTACATTGCCAGGCTGCCCTTGCGGTACTGGATGTAGTTCTGGTTTTCATTGTCCGCCAACGGCAGTTCCTTCTTGCGCTCCAGCGCGCGGCCCATCAGGTATTGGTCCAGGTCGTAGTGCAGGAAGCGCCGCATCTTGTTGGGGCCGAAGCTTTTCTTCATCACCATCAGCGCCGAGTATTCGGCCAGCGTTTCGCTCAGCACCGTGCCGCCGCGCGTGTTGCCGCCCACCAGCTGGTGGCCCCACCACTGGTGCGCCACTTCGTGTGCGGTGATGTAGAACGGGTAGTCGATGTCCTTCGGATTCTTGTCGTTGACCTTGGCGATGAAGCCCACCGATTCCGAATACGGAATGGTGTTCGGATACGATTGCGCGAACTGCGCATAGCGCGGGAATTCAACGATGCGCACCAGCTTGTGTTGATACGGCCCGAAGTTCTTGGTGTAGTAGTCCAGCGATTCCTTGATGCCCTTGTCCATGCGCTCCAGGTTGTACTCGTGGCCCGGATGGTAGTACAGCTCGATGCCGACGTCCTGCCACCAGTCGCGCTTGACCAGGTAGCGTGCCGACTGGAAGGCGTACATGTTCAGCATCGGCTGGTCGACCTTGTAGTGGAAGTAGCGACGGCCCTTGCTGACCCAGTCCTTGACCAGCATGCCCGGCGCGATCGCGGTCTGGTCGGCGCTGGTGCCGACGGTGGCGTCGAAGGTGATCCAGTCGGCGTCGTTGCCGGTGATGTTGTTGGCCAGGCCGGCCGGATCGTCGCGCGGCAGCATGCGTTCGCGCGCCACCAGCTGGTGTTTCTTGCGGTCGCGCGCGTCGCTCAGTTCCCAGTCCTGCTGGTAGCCGATGTGCGGCATCACGCCGTTGTTGAAGAAGGTGCCGTTGCCGAGCACCGGCGTGTCGCGCCCCAGCCCCAGGATGCCTTGCGGCGTGTAGCTGATGTCGAATTCCAGCGCCAGCTGGGCGCCCGGCGCCAGCGGCTGCGCCAGCTTGTAGCTGTAGAAACCCAGGTCGCCATCCTGCACGCCGTTGCGCACCGCCTGGCTGAAGCGCACCGTGAATTGCGCCACGTTGTTGTCCTGCGAGACGATGATGTCGCTGACCGGCAGCGTGCTCTTGTTTTGCAGCAGGTAGCGGCCCTTGACCATCAGCGCGCGCTGGTCCGGCATGATCTCGACGTTCAGCTTGACGTCGGTGATGCGCGGCTGCGGCAGCACGGCGTATTGCTTGTACTTGCGCTCGTAGTCGGCCTTTTCCGTTTCCTTGTGGTAGGCCGACTTGAAGCAGTTCGCCACGTATTGGTTGTAGAACAGCACGCCGCCGGTGGCGGCGAAGATCAGCACGCCCACCGCGATGGTGCTCAGCACCGGCATGGTCAGCGCGTGGCGCGCCAATTGCAGGCGCTGGCGCCAGTCGTCGTTGGTGCCGCGCGCCCAGAACAGCAGCGACAGCACGATCAGCAGCAGCGCCGCGCCGCCCCAGTAGGCTTCGTACCAGCGCTCGCGCACCAGGAAGTGGCCGTAGCCGTTCATGGCCGAGTAGGTGATGGACGGCAGGTTGCCGTAGATGAGCATGGGGTTGTCGATGCCGACGCTCTCCGCCGTGATGCTGATGATGTAGTACACGATCATCGCGAAGTAGGCGAGGTAGCGCTGGTTGATCAGCACCTGCAGCGTGATCGCCAGCACTGCCGTCAGCGCATAGCCTGGCATCTGCACCAGGAACAGATGGTGCAGGTAAAGCCCCGGTTCGAGCAGGAAGTAGCCCTGGAAGATCTGCACCGCCATGCCGGTCAGCATGATGACCACCATCAGCAGCACCTGCAGGCCGATCAGCGCGAACAGCTTGGCCAGCAGCGGCAGCCAGCTCGGCACCGGCAAGGCGTCGAGCATCTGGTTCATGCGCGCCTCGCGCTCACGCCAGATCAGCTCGCCGGCGTAGAAGGTGGTGATCACCATCATGAACAGCGCAAAGGTGCTGCTGACCACTTCCAGCACCTGGTAGGTGACCGGATAGGTGTTGGTGCCGTACAGCGAGCCGAGGTCGAGCGAGGCGGCGCCCATCATCAGTACGCCGGCCAGCACGATCACCAGGAAGTAGATGTTCTTGGTGGTCTCGCGCAGGTTCAGCCAGCTGGACTTGAACAGCAGCCAGCCCAGGCTGCGCGCCTGGAAGTCGGGCTTTTCCTGGGTGTTGGTCGAGGTGTGCGACAGGTGTTGCGGGATTTCGCCTTCACCGGTGCTGGTGCGCTTGCCGTGGCCGCTGTCGGCGGTGGCGATGAAGTGGAAGCGCCAGTAGCCCACCATCAGGCTGGCCAGCGCGGCCGAGGCCCAGATCACGCGGTTCAACAGGTACACGCCTTCGGGCAGGAATATGCGGCTGTTGCGCTCGATGATGGGCCAGTATTCGGTCAGGCGGATCACGGCGGTGGTGCCGAACGGGTCGATCAAGGCGGCGAAGTTTTTATAGTCGAGGTCGCGCGCCAGGCCCGGCGCCACCATGTAGCCGATCAGCATGACCACGCTGGAGATGTAGACCGGCAGCATGCGCCGCGTCAGCGCGGCCAGGATGAAGAATACGGCGCCGAAGATGAAGATGTTGGGCAGGATGACGATCAGGTAGGGAATCAGGTAGGCCATCAGCCCCGCGTGCGCCAAGCGCTCGGGATCGATGCCGGGGATGAAGCTGCCCAGCCATGCGCCCAGCAGGATGCTGGTGAAGATCACCGCCAGCGTGATATAGGCGCCGAGGAAGCGGCCGAACATGTACTGGTGCTTCCTGATCGGCGCGCTGAAGAAGAAGTGCTGCATGTCGTACTCGAAGTCCTGCTGCACCGAGCGCCCCATCATGGCGGCGATGACGATCACGCCGATCGAGCCGAGGAAGCTGGTGGTGAACATGAGCGAGCGCGGCGAGTCGATCAATTGGCTGCCGAAGGTGACCGAGGCGCCTTTGAAGAAGCCGCCGGCGGCGGCCATCCACAGCATGGTCAGGGCCAGGAAGCCGAAGAAGTACACCCAGGTCGACAGCAGCTTAAGGCGCTGGCGCGCTTCAAAGAGGGCGATGGCTAACATGATGCGCCCTTAATCGCAGGTGTTCGCGGCGCGATGGCGGCCGGCGATGGTGGCGAAATAGACGTCCTCGAGATCGCCGATGGCTTCCTCGAAGCCGTCGCCGGGATCGGTGTCGCTGTAGACGTGGATCAGGGTGCGGCCCGACAGCAGGCGCGACGAGATCACCGGATGGCGCAGCTGGAACGATGGCAGGTCGCGCTTGTCGATGAAACGGGCCCAGATCTTGTCGCTCACTTCGTGGATCAGTTCCTGGGTCGGCCCGCACAGCAGCAAATGGCCCTTGTTGATGATGGCCATGTTGGCGCACAGGTCGGCCACGTCGGCGACGATGTGGGTCGACAGGATCACGGTCTTGTCCTCGCCGATGTCGGACAGCAGGTTGTGGAAGCGCACGCGCTCCTGCGGGTCGAGGCCGGCGGTGGGTTCGTCGACGATGATTAGCTTGGGATCGCCGAGCAGCGCCTGGGCGATGCCGAAGCGCTGGCGCATGCCGCCCGAGAAGCCGCCCAGGCGCTGGTGGCGCACCTCGAACAAATTGGTTTGCTGCAACAGGCCGTCGACCACCTCGCGGCGGCGGTGGCGGCTGCTCAGACCCTTCAGCACGGCAAAGTGGTCGAGCAGTTCGTAAGCGGTCACCTTCGGGTAGACGCCGAAATCCTGCGGCAGGTAGCCGAGCAGGCGGCGCAGTTCATCCTTTTCGTCCAGCACGTCGAGGTCGCCGAAGAAGACCGCGCCGGAATCGCATTCCTGCAAGGTGGCGAGGGTGCGCATCAGCGTCGATTTGCCGGCGCCGTTGGGGCCGAGCAAGCCGAACATCCCGGTGGGGATGGTGAGCGAAATATTGTCCAGCGCCACGACACCGTTGCCGTAAGTCTTGGACAAGTTGCTGATGCTTAATTCCATGCTAACTCCTGATTCTGTACGACCATACACTTTTCACATGATGGCATTGTATTGAATTTGATCCATATCAGGGGCGCCATTGCGATGGGACGCACAATGACGCGCCAGAGTGCGGAATTGGCGGAACAGGCCGGCGGCACTCGGCCGTGGTTGAATAGACAACTTAATCAATTCCTGAACAACACCTGCTCGCGCTTGAACCACCAGCGGCACACCAGCAACAGCAGCCCGGCGGTCAGGGTGGTCGACAGTAAGATCACTGAAAACATGCGGTAGTCCATCGTGCCTTTGACCAGTTCCTTCATCGCCAACGAGACGTTGGTGAGCGGCACCATGGCCCATTTCCAGTTCAGCTCCACGCCCGGCAGCAGCGCGGCCAGGGTCGGCAGGATGGTGACGATCATCAGCGGCGAGATCAGGCCGGCCGCTTCCTTGTAGCTTTTGGCGTAGACCGAGATCGACAACAGGATGGCGGCGAAGATGGCGGCCGTCGGCACCAGCATCAGCGCCACCATGGCCAGGTCCAGCAGGCCGATGGCGCGCACCATCTGCACCATGTCGCCGCCGATGGCGGGGCCGAAGCAATGCAACAGCACGGCGACGCTGACGATCATCAGCAGGGCCGAGGTCAGGCCGACGGTAAACAGCATCAGAAACTTGGCCAGCACGATGGCAGTGCGCGACACCGGCGCCAGCAACAGGGTTTCCAGCGTGCCGCGCTCCTTTTCGCCGGCGCCGGTATCGATCGCCGGGTACATGGCCGCCATCAGGCACACCATCAGCAGGATGTAGGGCAGCATGCCGCCGATCACGGCGCCCATCTGCTCGCGCTTGTCGGCGGTGGAGTGGTCTTCCAGCGCGATCGGATCAAGCGCGAACGCCAGCTGCTGCTTGCTCAGCTTCAGGGCCGACAGCGCATGTTCACGGCGCTCGCTGTTTTCGCTGCCGATCACCGACATCACGCGCTTGCGGGTCAGGTCGATGGCGGCGGCGCTGTTGTAGTGCAGCTGGACCACGCCTTGCCGCTGTGCTCCAAGCTGGTCGTTCAGGCCGGCCGGAATCACCAGCGCGAACTTGATGCGGTCGGCGGCGATGGCGCTGCGGATGTCATCGGGGCTGGCCAGCGCGATGGCCTTGAAGCCTTTTTCCCTGGCGAAGCGTGCGGCCAGCTGCGGCGCATGTTGCTGGCCGAAAATCGCGTAGGCCATGTCGGCCGTGCTGGCCTGCTTGAACATGGAAGAGGAAAGAAAACCGAAGCCGGCGAAAATCAGCGGCATGGCAAACACGGGAATGAACACGGTGAAGAAAAAGGTGCGGCGGTCGCGCGCCAGTTCCAGCAATTCCTTGAAATAGATAGTCCACATGGCTCAGGCTTCCCGGTTGATGACGCCGACGAAGGCGTCGTAAAGATCGGCGCTGCCGCCGAGGTGGCGCAGCTCGTCCACGGTGCCGTGGAAGGCGGTGCTGCCGTGGTTGATGATGCAGACGCGGTCGCACAGCTTCTCCACCTCGTGCAGGTGGTGGGTGGAGAAGATCAGCGGCACGCGCAGCGCCTTGTAGCTGGCGATGAAGTCCAGCAGGATCTTGGCCGACATCACATCCAGGCCGGTGGTGGGTTCGTCGAGAATCACGATCTGTGGTTCGTGCACCACGGTGCGGGCGATGGCGCATTTCTGCTGCATGCCGGTCGATAGCTGATCGGCGCGCTTGTTGCCGAACTCGTGCATTTGCAGCAGTTCGAACAATTCGTCGCAGCGGCGCTTCAGGTGTGCCGGGCTCATGCCGTGCAGGCGGCCGAAGTATTCGATATTCTCGCGCGCCGTCAGACGGCCGTTCAGGCCGGTCGAACCCGATAAAAAGCCGATGTGCTGGCGCGCGACCAGCGGATTTTCCAGCAGGTCGATGCCGTTGGCGTGGATGCTGCCGGCGTCGGGGGCGAGGGCGGTCGAGAGCAGGCGCAGGGTGGTGGTCTTGCCGGCGCCGTTGGGGCCGAGCAGGCCCAGCACCTCGCCGGGCGCGCAGCGGAAACTGACGTCGCGCACCGCGTGGAACCAGCCGTCGTGGTCGCGCGGATCGCGCTTGGCGGCGGCTTTGACGCCGAGCCGAAAGCGTTTGGCCAGGCTCCTTACCTCGATCATTGTGATTGCCTTAAATTTAAATGTTTCAAGAGTAGCATGTGAAAATTCTGGCACGCAAGCTACTAGATGGTGAAGCTCTGGTGATAATCTTGCTATAGTCGCACAAGGGAGGCTGGCGAAAAGATGAATCCGCAACTCAAGGAAAAAATACTGTCCGTGATGCAGAGCGGCACCGACCGCGACGAGGCCACCGGCTTCTTCCGCGTGGCGCTGGGCCTGTATTACCTGTCGGGCCTGATGACCAAGGACACCCTCGATTTCACGCAGCTGGACCGCGAATTCAACCGCTTCATCTACCACTCGATCGGCAAGGGCCACAGCATCACCAGCATCCTGCAGTACATGAGCGGCGAGAAGGTGGTGAAGGTGGTGGAGTCGAAGCGCTTCCTGAAAGCCTTCGGCGCATGCTGCACCGAGGTGCCGCTGGAAAACATCCCCTTCCTGCTGGGCCTGAACCTGGGGGTGGCGAAAGATATTTCCAAGATCGACGTGCGCGGCCCGGTGGCCGACTACATCGAGCGCCAGCGCCAGTTGCGCGAAGCGGCCGACGCCCCTTGATCGGTGGTCCCTTATAATGGGACTTTCCATCTGAAGACACGGGTTTGCTCATGGCCGCACATCATCACCACAATCCCCTGGACCGCTTCATTGCCGGTGCCGACAAGGCGCTGCGCGTGGTCACCGGCGTCGCCTCGGCCTCGCGACCGAGCCCGGCGGTTCATGCGCCGGATGCCGAGATGAGTGAAGAGGAGTGCCGCCATGCGGCCGGACTGATGCGCGTGAACCACGTCGGCGAAGTGTGCGCGCAAGCGCTGTACAACGCCCAGGCGCGCTTTGCCCGCACCGATGCGATCCGCGCGCAGTTCGAGCATTCGAGCCGGGAAGAGGAAGATCACCTGGCGTGGACCGCGCAGCGCCTGGGCGAGCTGAACTCGCATATCAGCGTGCTCAATCCCTTGTTCTATGCGGGTGCGTATGCCTTGGGCACGGTGGCCGCCGTGCTGGGTGACGCGCGCAGCCTGGGCTTCGTGGTGGAAACGGAGCGCCAGGTGGAAGCCCACCTGGAAAGCCATCTGGACCGTCTGCCGCCGCAGGACGCGAAATCGCGCGCCATCGTCGATCAGATGCGCATCGACGAGATCGAACACGGCGCCGCCGCCGCCAAGCTGGGCGCGGTGCAAGTGCCGGCGCCGATGCGGCAGGTCATGTCCGCCATGGGCAAGGTTATGACCAGCACTGCCTACTACATCTGATTCGTGATTCGGTGATTCGTGATTCGGGGTCAGTTCCGACATTCGGACACTGATTCGTGATTCGGGGTCAGTTCCGACATTCGGACACGAGCCCAGCCGTAGCGGCGGCTAGGGCTGGGCTCGTGTCCGAATGTCGGAACTGACCCCGAATTTTATCAGGCGACTTCGACGATTTCGAAGGAGTGAGTGATTTCAGCGGTCTTGCCCAGCATGATGGAGGCCGAGCAGTATTTGTCGTGCGACAGGGTGATCGCGCGCTCCACCGCTTCCGGCTTCAGGCCCTTGCCGGTGACGACGAAGTGGAAGTTGATCTTGGTGAAGACTTTCGGCTCGGTCTCGGCGCGCTCGGCCTTGAGCGTGCATTCGCAGCCGCGTATGTCGGCCCGGCCTTTTTTCAGGATCAGGACCACGTCATAGGCGGTGCAGCCGCCGGTGCCGAGCAGGACCATTTCCATCGGCCGCGCCGCCAGGTTGTGGCCGCCGCCTTCGGGGGCGCCGTCCATGTTGACCAGATGGCCGGAGCCGGTCTGGGCCAGGAAACTCATGCCCGACGGGCCGTTCCAGCTCACTTTGCATTCCATTGCGCATTCTCCGTGTAAAAAACTTTGTCCATATTGTAATGGAGCGCGCAAACCCTGTGTTTTCGCGGTCTGCAAGCCAAACCGCGCTTGACGCCAGCAGCCTTGACCGCTTATACTTGTCGGCTTTCCATTCGCTCAGGAAAGTAAATAAAAAGGCCGAGTCCGCTGAAACAATGGCGGAACCACCATATGAGCGGTAATTTCTACATACAGAAAGTCATCACATGAAAACTTTTTCCGCTAAAGGACATGAAGTCCAGCGCGACTGGTTCGTGATTGACGCGACGGACAAAGTCCTCGGACGTGTTGCCAGCGAAGTGGCACTCCGACTGCGCGGCAAGCACAAACCTGAGTTCACCCCTCACGTCGATACCGGCGATTTCATCGTCATCATCAACGCAGGCAAACTGCGCGTGACCGGCACCAAAGCAACCGAGAAGACCTACTACCGTCACTCGGGCTACCCAGGTGGCATCTACGAGACCAACTTCCTGAAAATGCAACAGCGTTTCCCAGGTCGCGCTCTGGAAAAAGCCGTCAAGGGCATGCTGCCAAAAGGCCCACTGGGCTACGCAATGATCAAGAAGCTGAAAGTGTACGCCGAAGGTTCGCACCCGCACGCTGCCCAGCAACCTAAAGCACTCGAAATCTAAGGAACTGACATGATCGGTAACTACAATTACGGCACCGGCCGTCGCAAGAGTGCAGTAGCTCGTGTGTTCATCAAAGCTGGCACCGGCCAGATTATCGTCAACGGCAAGCCAGCGTCGGAATACTTCTCGCGCGAAACCGGCCTGATGGTGATTCGTCAACCTCTGGAACTGACCGGCAACGTTGAACGTTTTGACATCAAAGTCAACGTCCACGGCGGCGGCGAGTCCGGCCAGGCAGGTGCAGTTCGTCACGGCATCACCCGCGCTCTGATCGATTACGATTCGGGCCTGAAAGGTGATCTGGCACGCGCTGGCTTCGTCACCCGCGATGCACGTGAAGTTGAACGTAAAAAAGTTGGTCTGCGCAAAGCACGTCGCGCAAAACAATTCTCGAAGCGTTAATTTTTACGCTCTGGTGCGCTGCTTGCAGCGCACTGCAGAAAAAGCCGCCGGCCTTGTGTCGGGCGGCTTTTTTACTATTGGGCTGCCGCGCTGTCAGCGGTCATACGCCGGTAGCCGTTGCCTGATAAAATGGCACCTCACTTTAATTTTCAAGGAAGAACAATGATCAAAGTTGGCATCGTCGGCGGCACCGGATACACCGGGGTAGAACTGCTGCGTTTGTTGGCAGTCCACCCGGATGTGGAACTGACGGCAATCACCTCGCGCAAAGAGGACGGCTTGCCAGTCGCTGATATGTTCCCTTCCCTGCGCGGCCGCGTGAACATCGCTTTCTCGTCGCCGGACAAGGCCGACTTGAGCAAGTGCGACGTGGTGTTTTTCGCCACCCCGCACGGTGTCGCCATGGCCCAGGCACCCGCGCTGCTGAAAGCCGGCGTCAAGGTCATCGACCTGGCGGCCGACTTCCGCATCAAGGACAAGGCCGTCTTTGAAAAATGGTACAAGATCGACCACACTTGCCCGGACCTGCTGGAAGAAGCAGCCTACGGCCTGGCCGAACTGAACCGCGACAGCATCAAAAACGCCCGCCTGGTGGCCAATCCGGGTTGCTACCCGACCACCATGCAGCTGGGCTACTACCCGCTGCTGAAGAATGGCCTGGTCGACGCCGGCTCGCTGATCGCCGACTGCAAGTCGGGCGTGTCGGGCGCCGGCCGCAAGGCGGAGATCGGCACCTTGTTCTCGGAATCGTCGGACAATTTCAAGGCCTATGGCGTGGCCGGTCACCGTCACACGCCGGAAACCTCGGCCCAGCTGCAGAAGTTCACCGCCGACAAGGTCGGCCTGATCTTCACGCCGCACCTGGTGCCGATGATTCGCGGCATGCACTCCACGCTGTACGCGCGCCTGACCAAGGAGATCAGCAACGAAGACTTGCAGAAACTGTTTGAGGACCAATATCAGAACAGCGCCTTCGTCGACGTGATGCCGTTCGGCGCCCATCCTGAAACCCGTTCGACCCGTGGTTCGAACATGCTGCGCCTGGCGCTGCACCGTCCGGACAACGGCAACACCGTGATCGTGCTGGTGGTGCAGGACAACCTGGTCAAGGGCGCATCCGGCCAGGCCGTGCAGTGTATGAACCTGATGTTTGGCCTGGAAGAGACGACCGGCTTGACCCAAATCGCCTTGTTGCCGTAAAACCCGCTGTTTTTGCGTGGCCCGGAGCATAAATCACACCATGGGTCTATAATGAACCCTAATTGTTTTCTCGTAGGAGTATGAAATGAATGCTGTTGCCGAAATGCCAGCCCCTATCGTTTTCACCGATAGCGCTGCTGATAAGGTCGCCCAACTGATCGAAGAGGAAGGCAATCCGGACTTGAAACTGCGCGTATTCGTGCAGGGCGGCGGCTGCTCCGGCTTCCAGTATGGTTTCACCTTCGACGAAATCGTCAATGAAGACGACACCACCATGGTCAAAAACGGCGTCCAACTGTTGATCGATTCGATGAGCTACCAGTACCTGGTCGGCGCGGAAATCGACTACAAGGACGACCTCGAAGGCGCCCAGTTCGTCATCAAGAACCCGAGCGCCACCTCGACCTGCGGCTGCGGCTCGTCGTTCTCGGTATAAGTACCTGATCTTTGCAAAAAGCGGCGGCCTGCGGGCCGCCGTTTTTTTTTAGCTGTCTTTGCGCCCGGTCACCTGGCCGCGCAGGATATCTAAAGTTGTTTTTATTTACATAAAAATTTAACAATTATGTTATCTTGAAGGCGGTGCTCATGTGATCGCCGCAATGCCTGACTATTCATGATGGAGGTTTCAAGATGGCTGTTTCTTTCAAATCCGCTCTTGCCTTTAGCCTTGCCCTCGCTTTCAGCGGCGCTGCATTCGCCGACGCATTGACAGAGAATTTCGATGGCGGCCTGCCCGCCGGCTGGACCGTGAATAACCTGAGCTCCCCGGTGGGTACGACCGATTGGTTCCAGGGCAATCCGACGGTGTTTGGCTCGCATCAAGGCGCGGCCAACTCGTATCTGGCGGCCAACTTCAACAACGGCGCCGGTGTCGCCGATATCAGCAACTGGCTGATATTGCCGAGTTCGACTTACCATAATGGCGACACCTTGTCGTTCTATACCCGCACGGTGGACGATTCGTTCTGGCCGGATAATCTGGAAGTGCGCTTCAGCAATGTCGGCGGCACCAATGTGGGCAGTACGTCGAGCAGCGTCGGTACCTTCACGACCTTGCTGGCCAGCGTCAATCCGGCGCTGGATGTGGGCGGCTATCCGGAAGGATGGAGCCAGTACAGCGTGACCTTGAGCGGCTTGTCGGGCGCGACCACCGGTGCATTCGCCTTCCGCTATGTGGTTGCCGATGGCGGCCCGAGCGGCGACAACTCGAACTTCATTGGCATCGATACGCTGCAGATCACCGCCGTGCCGGAACCGGGCACCTACCTGATGATGGGCGCCGGACTTGCGCTGCTGGGCCTGATGCGCAAGCGCCAGCAGCAAGCCGCCGCCTGAGCGGTGTTTAACGGGGATACAGGGCGCCCAGCACGCGGTCGCCCTGGGCTCCGGTGACCGAGGGCAGATTGCCAGCCAGCCGTTCGCTGAAGCGATGGCCCAGCCAGGCAAATGCCAGCGCTTCCACGCGGTTGGGCGCCACGCCCAGCGCTTGCGTGGAAGCCAGCAGGACTTGATTGCCCAGCGCTTGTCCGAGCGCTTCCATCAGCACGCCGTTGTAGGCGCCGCCGCCGCAGATGTAGACTGCGTCCGCGCCGCCGCCGTGCGCCCGGATGGCGTCGGCCAGCGTGACGGCCGTGTATGCCGTCAGCGTGCGCTGCACGTCTTCCGGCGCGGCCGGCTGGTGCCCGGCCAGGCGCGCATCGAGCCAATCCATATGGAACAGGTCGCGGCCCGTGCTTTTCGGCGCGGGCAGGGCCAGGTAGGGTTCCTTCAGCAGCTCCGCCAATAGCGCGGGGATGACTTTGCCGCCGGCGGCCCAGGCGCCGTCGGCGTCGTATTCCTGCTGGCGGTGGCGGTGGATCCAGCCGTCCATCAGCACGTTGCCGGGGCCGGTGTCGAAACCGATCACGCGGCCGTCGCCGCTCAAGACGCTGATGTTGGCGATGCCGCCGATATTGGCCACCACGCGCGCCTGTCCTTGCTTGCCGAACAGGGCCTGGTGGAAGGCCGGCACCAGCGGTGCGCCCTGGCCGCCGGCGGCGATGTCGCGGCTGCGGAAATCGGCGATCACGTCGATGCCGCACAGCTCGGCCAGCAGGGCAGGGTTGTTGGTCTGGCGCGTGAAGCCCAGTTCCGGGCGGTGGCGGATGGTTTGTCCATGCACGGCGACGGCGCGCACGTCCTGGGCCGGCGTGGCCGCTACATGCAACAGGGCGGCCACGCATTGCGCGTAGTGCTGCGCCAGCTGGTTGGCCGCCAGCGCTTCGCGTTCGATCTCGTTGGCGCCGCTGGCCTGCAGGGCCATCAGCTCGGCACGCAGCGACGGCGGGAACGCGACGTAGGACGCGGCGATGGTGGTGATGGCGTCGCCATCGCATTGCGCCAGTGCGCCGTCCACGCCGTCCAGGCTGGTGCCCGACATTAAACCGATGTACAAAGCCATAGCATTCCCCTTGTTGTGGACGAAATTATAGTTCAGTAGGCCAGCTTGCCGGGCACGGTTAGCGTGACCGTGGTGCCCTTGCCCGCCGTGCTGTCGATGGTCAGGCTGGCGCCGATGCCGTTGGCGCGCTCGCGCATGCCCGACAGGCCCCAGTGGCCGGGCCGTTCGCCGGCGGCGAGAACCGCCTCGTCCAGTCCCCGGCCGTTGTCGATGACGCGCACGCTGAAGGCGCTGCGGCCGTACACCATCTCCAGCTGGATGCGCGTGGCGCCGGCGTAGCGCGAGGCGTTGAACAGCGCTTCGCGCGCCACGGCGTAGGCTTCCAGATGCACGCTCGGCTGCAGCTGCCGCACGATGCCGCTGGTCCTGGCCTCGAACAGATGGGCGCGGTGTTCGGCCAGGCCCTTGCCGAACTGTTCCAGCGTCAGCGGCAGCGCTTCCGGCGTGGCGGTGGCGCGCAGGTCCATGATCTGGTCGCGGCCTTCCACCAGTAGCTGCTCGGCCAGGTTGAGCGTCTGGTCGAGCCGCTCGCGCTCGCGCGTGCCCGCCTGCAAATGCCGGCGGTGGGCGTCGAACGACAGCAGCAGCGCCTGCACGCTTTGCAGCAAGGTGTCGTGCAGGGTGCGGGCGATGCGGGTGCGCTCGTCCAGGCGTTCCTGCAGGCGTTCATGCATGCGCCGGGTCAGGGAGCGGATGCGCACGGCGTAGGCGGCGTACAGCAGCAAGGTGCCCAGCGCCGCCAGCAGCAGCTTGAACCACATGCTTTGCACGAAAGTTGGTGGAATGTCGAACTCCAGCACGGCGCCCTGCTGGTTCCAGATGTTGTCCTCGTTGGAGGCGATCACTTCGAAGCGGTATTTGCCGGGCGCCAGATTGGTGTAATACGCTTGCCGCCGGCCCACCGGCTCCTGCCATGCGCGGTCCATGCCCAGCAGGCGGTAGCGCAGGCGCACGCGCTCGGGCAGCGACAGGCTCAAGGCGGTGTAGTCGATCTGGATGTCGCGCGTGCCTTGCGGCAGGCCGAGTTCCGCGCCGCGCGGGATGGCATGGCGCTCGCCGTCGGCCAGCAGGCCGGTGATGTCCACCGGCGGCGGCAAGCGGTTGCGCAGGATGTTGGCCGGGTCGATGGTGCCGACCGAACCGGTGGTGGCGTACCACAGCAGGCCGTCGCCGTCGCGCCGCAGCGAGGGCAGCGGGCGCAGCTGGGCGGCGTGGCCCTGCATGCCGTCCTGCGCATCGAAGCGCTCGAAGGCGACGCCGGTGCGGGCGTCGTGCAGCCACTTGTCCAGCTCGGCGGAGGCGATGCGGTACAGGCCTTCGGCGCCATGCAACCACAGGTCGCCGCCGGGCAGCCGCACCAGGCCGGAGACGCCGCGAAAACGTTCGCTGCGTTCGCCGCGCAGGGTGGTGAAGCGGCCGTTGCGGTATAGCGCCACGCCGTCTTCGCCGCCGGTCCACATGCCGGCCTGGTCTTCCAGCAGGGACAGCACGGTGCCCAGCTGCAGGCCCTGTTCGGCGCCGAGCGTGCGCAGTGCGCCATCTTTGATCAGGGTGATCTGGCTGCGCATGTGCGCCAGCCACAGCTGGTCCTGGCGATCGAGCGTCATGCTGGTGGTCAACATGTCGGGCAGGTCTTGCAGGCCGCCCGATTTGGTCCAGGCGCCGTCGCTGAGCCGGTACACGCCTTTGCCGGTGGAGAACGAGGCCCACAGGCCGCCCTGGCGGTCCTGCTGCAGGGCGTGGACCCGCAGCCCCTTGAGTTCGGCCGGATAGCTGAAGGTGGTCATGGCGCCGTTGCGGTCGCGCCGCTGCAGGTGTTGCGTGCCGCCCAGCCACAGCACGCCGTCGGCCGTGGTGTGGCTGGCCGTGACCTGGCCTCTGGCCTCCAGGCTGATGCGGCCGTCCGGGCCGTAGCGCCAGACATCGGCATCGCCATAGTCGCCCACCCAGATCTGGCCGTGGGGGCCGGCCACCAGCGCCGGGTAGGCCAGTTCCTTGGGGACCGGCGTGGTGCGCAGGCGGTTCGGGCGCAGGCGGTCGATGCCGCGCGAGGTGCCGATCCATAGATTGCCTTCGCGGTCTTCGAAATGCGCGCCCAGCATCGGGCCGCTGAGGCCGTCGGCCTTCGCCACCTGCTGTTCCGGCACGGCGGCGCCCGGCTGCAGCTTGCGTTCGACGCTGAAGGCGTGCGTGACCCACATCGTCCCTTTGCGGTCGAAGCGGACGGCGTTGCCTTCGAATTCGGAAGCGGGCGGCTGGCCGGCGGCGGGCGGCGTGGTGCGGATCTGGTGGTTGCCGCCGTTGAAGTCGTTGGCCCAGAGCGTGCCGTCCGGCGCCTCGGCCAGCGCCACCAAGGCGCCGCGCGGCCAGGCCTGGGTGAAGCGTGCTTCGCCTGGCCGGCGGAACCAGGCGCCCTGATTGGTGCCGATCCAGGTCGTACCATCGCGCGCGAACAGGATCTGGAACACGCCCAGTGTCGGCAGGCCGACGGCTGCGCCGAGCCGTGCGAAGCGCTGGGCGCCGGGCCGCAGCACCGCCACGCCGTCGCGCATGGCGACCCAGACCGCGCTGTCCGGCGCCACTTCGATATGCATGGCGCCGACCGGTTGCAAGCCTTCGGCCTCGGCATAGCTGTGGCTGCCGTCCTTGCTGAAGACGGCCACGCCGCCGACGCGGTAAGCGACCCAGACCGCGCCGTCCGGCGCGGTGCTCACGGCCATGAGGTTGCTGGAGTCGAGCGGGTGGCCGTAGACGGTGTCGCTGCGCTGGTAGCGCACGCCGTCGAAGCGGTACAGGCCGGTGGGCGAGGCGATCCACAGCCAGCCGTCCGGGCCCTGGGCGAACTTGGTGGCGCCGGCCGGTGCGCCGTCGCGTTCGGTCCAGGCGGTGTGGGTGTAGTCGGTCAGCAACGGGCGCGCAGGCGCGGCCCAGGCGAAGAGGCAGCAGTTCAGGAACAGGAACAGCAGGACGGTGCGTGCGCGTAAGCTCATGGGCTGGAAAAAAAAACAGGCCAGTCTAAGCTGGCCTGTGGTTTTTATTTCGCGGCTACGCGGGTCGCCGCACCGCCACCGCCCGCCGGGCGCAACAGCGCGAAGCGGTGCGTCATGTCGTTGGCGTAGACCTTGAAGCGCGACATCTCGGCGGCCGTCAGCGGCGCCTGCGGTTGCACGTTCAACTTGCCCGGATCCCTGGCTTCGCCGCCGACGCGGAACTCGTAGTGCAGGTGGGCGCCGGTCGACCAGCCGGTGCTGCCGACGTAGCCGATCACATCACCCTGGCTGACCTTGGCGCCTTTTTTCATGCCCGTGCCGAAGCGGCTCATGTGGGCGTAGGCGGTGGTGTAGTTGTTCCAGTGCTTGATCAGGATGAAATTGCCGTAGCCGTTCATGGTGCCGGCGAAATCGATCACGCCGTCGCCCGCCGCGCGGATCGGGGTGCCGGTCGGCGCCGGGAAGTCGATGCCCTTGTGGGCTTTCCACTGGCCCGAGATCGGGTGTACGCGCATCGAGAAGCCGGACGAAATCCGCGAGAATTCCACCGGCGATTTCAGGAAGGCTTTCTTCAGCGATTTGCCGTCGAAGCTGTAGTAGCCGCCGCCCTGCTTGGTCTGCGGATCTTCAAACCATACGGACTGGTAGGTGGTGCCCTTGTTGGTGAACTCGCCCGCCAGCACGCGGCCGGCGCGCACGAACTCGCCGTCCTGCCAGAAGGTTTCATACACCACGTTGAAGCTGTCGCCGCGCTTGACGTCGCCGCGGAAGTCGATGTTGGTCGAGAACATCTCGATGATCTGCTTGACGATGGTGTCCGGCAGCTTGGCGCCGTCTTCGCTGGAGTCGGTGGCCGCGTACAGGGTGGAGGAGATGGTGCGGGCATGCATTTCCACGCGGCGTTCCAGCTTGGCTGGCTCGGCGGTGGCGATGAAGCTTTCGCCCTTGCGGGTGACCTTGATGTTGGTGACCGGATCGTCCTTGCCGTCGACCACGGTGGCGCGCAGCCACTGCAGCTTGCCCTCGTCGTCGGTCTGCGCCTGGACGCGCTTGCCGGTCTTGAGCTGCATCACGCCTTTCGCCACTTTATCTTTTTTGATAAAGTTTTCGGCCGCATCGTCATCCACGCCGAGGCGGGTCAACAAGGTGGCCAGCGTGTCGCCGGCGCGGATCTTCTCTTCGTGGACGAAATGCTCGCTGGAAGACTGTTGTTCCAGCACATTGATCTGTGCGCTCAGGTCGGGCGTGGCCACGGTTTCCTGGACAGTTTTCACCGGCAGATCGGACGCATCAGGGGCAAGTGGCGCTACGCCGGCCGCACCAAAAGCACACACTGCAAGAAACAATGCAGACGCGCTGATGATGCGCGATTTGCGCGTAGAACCTAGCAGACTGAACAAGCGTGAGCTTGTGAATTTATGTATTTGGTTCATGCAATCAGTTAAAATTTGCTGCTTGAACTATTCAGGAACGTTTTATTTTTTCTAATTATGTGTTTGGATAGTTTTCGTGCGGCAAGATTGATCGATCGAGGATTATAACAAACTCCTGAAGCTGCTTACCTTTTTCTGAAAAATACGCTTAAAAAATGATGACTACTCCTTCTTCGATACCGCAGGCTCCCTCTAAAGCAGCGTTGCCCTTATCCGACAGCGTACAAGAGGCACTCGCCATCACCAAACGCGGTGTCGACGAGTTGCTGATTGAAAGCGAGTTCGCCCAAAAGCTGGCGCGTTCGGAACAAAGCGGCGTGCCACTGCGCATCAAGCTGGGCCTGGACCCGACCGCGCCCGATCTGCACCTCGGCCACACCGTGGTGCTGAACAAGATGCGCCAACTGCAGGATCTTGGCCACCAGGTGATCTTCCTGATCGGCGACTTCACCTCCATGATCGGCGATCCGTCGGGCCGCAACGCGACCCGCCCGCCGCTGACCAAGGAGCAGGTCGAGCAAAACGCGATGACCTACTTCAAGCAGGCCTCGCTGGTGCTCGATCCGGCCAAGACCGAAATCCGCTACAACTCCGAGTGGTGCGATCCGCTGGGTGCGCGCGGCCTGATCCAGCTGGCCTCGCGTTACACCGTGGCGCGCATGATGGAGCGCGACGATTTCACCAAGCGCTTTAAAAGCGGCACGCCGATCGCCGTGCACGAATTCCTGTATCCATTGATGCAAGGTTACGATTCGGTCGCCCTGAAGGCCGACCTGGAACTCGGCGGCACCGACCAGAAATTCAACCTGCTGGTGGGCCGCGAACTGCAAAAGGACTACAACCAGGAGCCTCAGTGCATTTTGACCATGCCGCTGCTGGAAGGTTTGGACGGTGTGGAAAAAATGTCCAAGTCGAAGAATAACTACATCGGCATCACCGAGCCGGGCAATAGCATGTTCGCCAAGATCATGAGCATCTCGGACGAGATGATGTGGAAGTACTTCGACCTGCTGTCGTTCCGTTCGCTGGCCGACGTGGCGGCCTTGAAGGCCGAAATCGCCGGCGGCCGCAACCCGCGCGACGCCAAGGTCGCCATTGCCCAGGAAATCGTGGCGCGCTTCCACTCGCAGCAGGCGGCGGAAGATGCGCTGGCCGACTTCGTCAACCGCTCGAAAGGCGGCATTCCGGACGACATTCCGGCAGTGACGCTGGGCGGTGCGCCGCTGGGCTTGGCGCAACTGCTGAAGACGGCGGGCCTGTGTGCGTCCACGTCGGAAGCGATGCGCATGGTGGAGCAGGGCGGCGTGCGCCTGGACGGCACGGTGCTCAGCGACAAGGGCTTGCAGGTGGACGCCGGCACCTTCGTGCTGCAGGTCGGCAAGCGCAAGTTTGCGCGCGTGACCCTGTCCGCATGATCGCCTTGCTGCAACGCGTCACTAGCGCCAGTGTGGCGGTGGATGGCGCTATCATAGGCGCGATCGACGCTGGCTTGATGGTGCTGGTGTGCGCCGAGCGCAACGATACGGAAAAGGAAGCGGAGGCGCTGCTGACCAAATTGCTTGGCTACCGCGTGTTCGCCGACGATGCGGGCAAGATGAACCGCAGCGTGACCGATACCAACGGCGGCCTGTTGCTGGTGCCGCAGTTCACGCTGGCGGCCGACACCAAGTCCGGCACCCGTCCATCGTTCACGCCGGCGGCTGCGCCGGCCGATGGGCTGCGCCTGTTTGATCATTTCGTCGAACAGGCACGCCTGAAGCATCCGGCCGTGCAGACGGGGCAATTCGGCGCCGATATGAAGGTGTCATTGACCAACGACGGGCCGGTGACGTTCTGGCTGCAGACGAACGCGAAGTAAGTTGAGATTCAGATGAAGCTCTTCAGCGACAGTTTTCCCGACGGCGACGCCCTCCCGGCGTCCGGCAACCCGCAGCTGAGCTGGAGCGAGGTGCCGGCCGGCGTCAGCGCGCTGGCGCTGCTGTGCCTGGACGCCGACGCGCCGGCCGACTTCTTCCTGTGGAGCGTGGTCGATATTCCGCCGGCGATGTCGTCCATCTGCGCCGACCACCGCCTGCCTTTGCGCCAGGGCCTGAACGATTTTCACACGGTCGGGTATCATGGCCCCTTGCCGCCGCCAAACGGCACGCATCATTATATTTTTCGCATCTACGCGCTGGACGTGCCGCAGCTGGCATTGCCGCCGCGCTTTACCGGCGCCGATGTGGTGAACGCGATTTACGGCCACATCGTCGACGAAGCGCAGCTGATCGGCACCTACACAAGAACCTGGTAATGAACAACACCACTATTTTGCTGATCCGCCACGGCGAGACGGCCTGGAACGCCGTGCGCCGCCTGCAGGGCCACATCGACATTCCGCTGAATCGGGAAGGCGAGCGCCAGGCCGCCGCGCTGGCGCGCGCGCTGGCCGCCGAGCAGCTGGACGCCATCGTCGCCAGCGACCTGCAACGCGCCATGCAGACGGCCCAGGCAGTGGCCGGTCTGCACGCCGGCCTGAGCTTGCAAACCGATGCCCGGCTGCGCGAGCGCGCCTACGGCGTGTTCGAGGGCATGTTGTACCAGGACATACAGCAGCAATACCCGGACGACTTCGCCCGCTGGCAGGCGCGCGATGTGGAGGCCGTGATGCCGGCCGGCGGCCGCGTGGCGGAAAGTTTCCATCAGTTCTACGACCGCGCCATCGGCGGCCTGCTTGCCGTAGCCGCCGGCCATGCCGGCCAGACCGTGGCCGTGGTGGCCCACGGCGGCGTGCTGGAGTGCGCCTATCGTGCCGCGCGCGGCATCCAGCTAGACAGTCCGCGCGACTTCCAGGTCAAGAATGCCAGCATTAATCGTTTTACCATTGTCGACGGCAAACTGGTGCTGGACAGCTGGGGCGACGTCGAGCACCTGGCCCTGGCCACCATGGACGATGTGATCTGAGGTCATTCTATGTGATCTAACGATCGTGCTTAAAATTTACTCACGGAAACAGCCTTTCATAACGGCCAAGCTGCACATTTGCCGGATTCATAAAAAATAGTGCTTATTATTTGAGCAGTCCTTCGGTTAAAATAGAAGGTTCCTTCTCCCCCTTTCAGGTATTGCCAGTGCAAATCGGCCCTCACTTACTGCGTAACAACGTTTTCGTTGCCCCCATGGCCGGGGTGACGGATCGTCCATTCCGCCAGCTGTGCAAGGAGCTTGGGGCGGGGTACGCGGTGTCTGAAATGGCCGCCTCCAATCCGCGCCTGTGGGCCACGGAGAAGAGCGCGCGCCGTACCGACCACACGGGGGAAATGGAGCCGAAAGCGGTGCAGATCGCCGGCGCCGACCCGCAGGACCTGGCCGATTGCGCCCGTTTCAACGTCGAGCGTGGCGCCCAGATCATCGACATCAACATGGGTTGCCCGGTCAAGAAAGTGTGCAACGCCTGGTGCGGTTCGGCGCTGTTGCAGGACGAGGAACTGGTCAAACGCATCGTTGATGCGGTGGTGGGCGCGGTGGACGTGCCGGTCACCCTGAAGTTCCGCACCGGCTGGGATCGCGAGAATAAAAACGCCCTGAACATCGCGCGCATCGCGGAAGACGCCGGCATCGCCATGCTGACCTTGCACGGCCGCACCCGCGCCGACGGCTACAAGGGCGACGCCGAATACGACATGATCGCCGCCGTCAAGAAATCGGTTTCCATTCCGGTGGTCGCCAACGGCGACATCACCACGCCGGAAAAGGCCCGCTTCGTGCTCGACTACACCGGCGCCGACGCCGTCATGGTGGGCCGCGCCGCGCAAGGCCGTCCGTGGATCTTCCGCGAGATCGACCATTATCTGCGCACCGGCAAGCACATGCCGGCGCCGTACGTGGACGAAGTGCGCGCCCTGATGGACGAACATTTGCGCGCCCACTACGCCTTCTACGGCGACTACCTGGGCGTGCGCACCGCACGCAAGCACATCGGCTGGTATGTGCGCGACCTGCAGGGCGGCGAGGAATTCCGGCAACGGATGAACCTGCTGGAGTCCGTTGAAGAACAACTCCTTGCCGTAGATCAATTCTTCGAATCCCAGTGGAGTTACGGCGAGCGGTTACAATACCGCCTCGCCGAGGAATTGCAGACCGTTTGAGCAGCGCGAAGAGCGTACTAAAAAAGTCACAATATCAGAAGGGTAAACGTTTCCAGCCACGAGCCGAAGCGATTTGCCAGCGTCAACAGATTAATAAGCGAACGACAAAATGAGCAAAGAAAGTATCCAGGAAGTAGTCCAGAAGAGTCTAGAAGAATACTTCGCCGACCTGGGCGAGCAACAGGCATCGAACATCTACGACATGGTCGTGCTGACCGTTGAAAAACCGATACTGGAAGTGGTCATGACGCGCGCCGACGGCAATCAGTCGCACGCGGCGCAGATGCTGGGCATCAACCGCAATACCTTGCGCAAGAAATTACAAGAGCACGGCCTGCTGTAACAGCGCCCGATCCATCCGGCAATGAAAGTGGCTGGGGACGGTCGCTGTTGCCGGCCGCAATCCCCATACTCAACCACTAGTCTATTCATCGCCATGATTAAACAAGCTCTCATCTCCGTATCCGACAAAACCGGTGTGCTGGACTTCGCGCGCGCGCTGTCCGCCATGGGCGTCAACATCCTGTCGACCGGCGGCACCGCCAAACTGCTGGCCGACAACGGCGTCGCCGTGACCGAAGTTGCCGACTACACCGGTTTCCCGGAGATGCTGGACGGCCGCGTCAAGACGCTGCACCCGAAAGTGCACGGCGGCATCCTGGCCCGTCGCGATTTCCCTGAGCACGTGGCCAAGCTGGAAGAGCACAACATTCCAACCATCGACATGGTGGTGGTCAACCTGTACCCGTTCCAGGCGACCGTTGCCAAGGATGACTGCACGCTCGACGACGCCATCGAGAACATCGACATCGGCGGCCCGGCCATGCTGCGTTCGGCGGCCAAGAACCACAAGGACGTGGTGGTGATCTGCGATCCGTCCGACTACGGCGTGGTGCTGGCGGAAATGAAAACCACCGACAACGCTCCTGGCTATGTCAGCTACGACACCCGCTTCACGCTGGCCACCAAAGTCTACGCGCACACCGCGCAGTACGACGGCGCCATCGCCAACTACCTGACCAGCCTGGACGCCACCCGTGCCCACGCCAGCCGCAGCGCCTATCCGAAAACCCTGAACGTGGCCTTCGAAAAAGTGCAGGATATGCGCTACGGCGAAAACCCGCACCAGTCGGCGGCGTTCTACCGCGACGTGGCCGCCACCGAAGGCGCGCTGGCCAACTACAAGCAGCTGCAAGGCAAGGAACTGTCGTTCAACAACATCGCCGATGCCGATGCGGCCTGGGAATGCGTGAAGAGCCTGGGTGGTTTCGACCAGTCGGCCGCCTGCGTGATCGTCAAGCACGCCAATCCGTGCGGCGTGGCGCTGGGCGCCGATGCTGCCGATGCGTACCAGCGCGCGCTGCAGACCGATCCGACCTCGGCGTTCGGCGGCATCATCGCCTTCAACGTGGAAGTGGACGCCGCCGCTGCGACCGAACTGGCCAAGCTGTTCGTCGAAGTGCTGATCGCACCGTCGTTCACCGCTGAAGCCAAGCAGATCCTGTCGGCCAAACAGAACGTGCGCCTGCTGGAAATCCCGTTGGGCAATGGCGTGAACGGCATGGACTTCAAGCGCGTGGGCGGCGGCCTGCTGGTGCAGTCGGCCGACTCGAAGAACGTGCTGTTGGCCGACGTGCGCGTGGTCAGCAAGAAACAGCCTACGCAACAGGAACTGCAGGACATGATGTTTGCATGGCGCGTGGCCAAGTACGTCAAGTCGAACGCCATCGTCTTCTGCGGCAATAACATGACCCTGGGCGTGGGCGCAGGCCAGATGAGTCGTATCGACTCGGCCCGCATCGCTTCGATCAAGGCGCAGAACGCTGGCTTGTCGCTGGCGAACTCGGTGGTGGCATCGGACGCCTTCTTCCCGTTCCGTGATGGCCTGGATGTGGTGGTCGATGCGGGCGCGACCTGCGTGATCCATCCGGGCGGCTCGATGCGCGACCAGGAAGTGATCGACGCAGCCGACGAGCGCGGCGTGGTGATGGTGTACACCGGCACCCGCCACTTCCGCCACTAATCCCACCCCGCCATCCTCGCGCAAGCGGGGACCCATGCTGAGCAACGCTTCCATGGGCCCCCGCTTGCGCGCGGGCGACGCGCGACTAAGCTTGCCGATGCTTACCTTAGTGCATACAATCCCCTCATGATTATTCTCGGCATCGACCCCGGCTTGCGGACTACCGGCTTTGGCGTCATCCACCAGCAGGGCAGCAAGCTGCGCTACATCGCCTCCGGCACCATCAAGAGCGGCGAGGGCGGCCTGCCGACGCGGCTCAAGGTGATCCTGGACGGCGTGGCTGAAGTAGCCCGCACCTACAGCCCGGACTGCTCCGCGATTGAACAAGTCTTCGTCAACGTCAATCCGCAATCGACCTTGCTGCTGGGCCAGGCCCGTGGCGCGGCGATCTGTGCGCTGGTATCGGCCGACCTGAGCGTGGCCGAGTATTCGCCCACGCAGATCAAGCAGGCGGTGGTGGGCACCGGACGCGCGGTGAAATCGCAGATGCAGGACATGGTCGCGCGCCTGTTGTCGCTGCCGGGCCTGCCGGGCACCGATGCGGCCGATGCGCTGGGTATTGCCATCTGCCACGCGCATAGCCGCGAAACGCTGGCGATCATCGCCGGCGGCACCAATTCCACCGCGAACGGACCACTGGCCGGCTTGCGCATGCGCCGCGGCCGTTTGGTCGGCTAAACTTTTAAAGGTAAAAAATGATCGGACGTCTTGCCGGTACTCTGCTTGAAAAAAATCCACCGCAACTGCTGGTGGACGTGGCTGGCGTCGGCTACGAAGTCGACGTGCCGATGAGCACCTTCTACAACCTGCCGGGCGTGGGCGAGAAAGTCGTATTGTTCACCCACCAGGCCATCCGCGAAGATGCGCACCTGCTGTTTGGCTTCGGCAACGCAGAGGAGCGTGCGGTGTTCCGCCAACTGATCAAAATCACCGGCGTCGGCGCGCGCACCGCGTTGTCGATCCTGTCCGGGATGTCGATCAGCGACCTGTCGCAGGCGGTGACGCTGCAAGAGTCTGGCCGTCTGGTCAAGGTGCCGGGCATCGGCAAGAAGACCGCCGAGCGCCTGCTGCTGGAACTCAAAGGCAAGCTGGGCGCGGACATCGGCGCCGGCGGCGCACACGCCGCGCCGGATGCGAAATCCGACATCCTCAACGCCCTGCTGGCGCTGGGCTACTCCGACAAGGAAGCCCTGCTGGCCCTCAAAACCGTCCCGGCCGGCGCCACCGTCTCCGACGGCATCAAGCAAGCCCTTAAAGCCCTCTCCAAAGGCTAAAGTCAGGGTCAGCTCTGTCATTCGGACACGCATCGCTTTGGTTTGATATCGCTCAATACGCCATTCATTTACATTCGAACTCGGCAGGTTAAGTGTCTGGTTCTCTTAAGCTGAATTTGCGCCCCACGGTATTGATATTTCTCAAAGCTTGCGCTTGCGTGTCCGAATGACAGAGCTGACCCTGAATTTACGGGGGAAGGCAAGGTAGAATGGTGGGATGAGCATTCAGACCGACAACTTTACCGAACAACGCATCATCGATGCCGCGCCGTCCTCGCCCAATGAGGAGGCGATCGAGCGCGCTTTGCGGCCCAAGCATCTCGATGAATATGTCGGGCAGTCCAAAATTCGCGATCAACTGGAGATTTTTATCTCTGCCGCGCGCGGGCGCAAGGAGGCCTTGGACCATACGCTGCTGTTCGGCCCTCCCGGTCTCGGTAAAACCACGCTGGCCAACATCATTGCGCGCGAGATGGGCGTGAATATGCGCCAGACTTCCGGCCCGGTGCTCGAGCGCCCCGGCGACCTGGCCGCCATTCTGACCAACCTGGAAGCCAACGACGTCCTGTTCATCGACGAAATCCACCGCCTGTCGCCCGTGGTTGAGGAGATTCTGTACCCGGCGCTGGAGGACTACCAGATCGACATCATGATCGGTGAAGGTCCGGCCGCGCGCTCGGTCAAGCTGGACCTGCAGCCGTTCACGCTGGTCGGCGCCACCACCCGCGCCGGCATGCTGACCAATCCGCTGCGCGACCGCTTCGGCATCGTCGCCCGCCTGGAGTTCTACAACACCTCCGAGCTGACGCAGATCGTGACCCGCAGCGCCGCGCTGCTGAAAGCCGTCATCGATCCTGAAGGCGCGCACGAGATCGCCCGCCGCGCGCGCGGCACGCCGCGTATCGCCAACCGCCTGCTGCGCCGCGTGCGCGATTACGCCGAAGTGAAGAGCAACGGCGAAATCACCAAGGCCACCGCCGACGCCGCGCTGGTGATGCTCGATGTCGACACCGTCGGCTTCGACGTGATGGACCGCAAGCTGCTGGAAGCGGTGCTGTTCAAGTTCGGCGGCGGCCCGGTCGGCATCGGCAATCTGGCGGCAGCCATCGGCGAAGCGGCCGATACCATTGAGGACGTGCTGGAACCATACCTGATTCAGCAAGGCTTCCTGCAACGCACGCCGCGCGGACGCGTGGCGACACCGGCCGCGTACAAACACTTCGGCGTCACGCCGCCACGCATCAGCCCTAACGGCGAATTGTGGGGCGATCTCTAATGCAGATCTGGGTCGATGCCGACGCTTGTCCTGCGGTCGTGAAAGAAATCCTCTACCGCGTGGCGGACCGCGTGCAGATGCAGGTCACGCTGGTGGCCAACCAGCTGCTGCGCGTGCCGCCATCGCGCTTTATCCGCTCGGTGCAAGTGCCGTCCGGCGCCGATGTGGCGGACCAGGAGATCGTGCGCCTGCTCGAACCCGGCGATCTGGTGGTCACCGGCGACATCCCGCTGGCCTCCGACGTGCTGAAGAAGGGCGGCTTCGCCCTCAATCCGCGCGGCGAGTTCTACACTAACGATAATATCGCGCAGATGCTGACCATGCGCGCCTTTATGGACGAGCTGCGCGGCAGCGGCGTCGATACCGGCGGCCCGGCCGCCTTCAGCCAGTCCGACCGCCAGAGCTTCGCCAATAGCCTGGACCGGCATCTGGCCAAGCACAAACGCGCCGACCTATCCTCCAGCTGATCACCAGTTGTGATGGACGTACTGCGCGATGCGCTTGGCGTAGATGTCGCGCAGTGCGGCCATGGTCTCCGTCGACAGCGCCGGCGCATCGCTGGCGCGGCTGTTGGATTGGGCTTGCTGCGCATTGCGCGCGCCGGGAATCACGGTGCTGACGGCGTCTTCCATCAAAATCCAGCGCAGCGCGAATTCAGCCATGGACTGTTGCTCCGGCACCAGGCGGCGGATTTCCTCCACCACGTCCAGCGCCACGTCGTACGGCACGCCGGAGAAGGTTTCGCCCTTGTCGAACGCTTCGCCGTTGCGGTTGAAGGCGCGGTGGTCGTCTGCCGCAAAGGCGGTGGCGGCGTTCATCTTGCCGGTCAACAGGCCCGACGCCAGCGGCACGCGGGCGATGACGCCGACCTGGCGTTTTTTCGCTTCCGCGAAAAACAATCTTGCCGGACGCTGGCGGAAGATGTTGTAGATGATCTGGATCGATTGCACGTTGGGGAATTCGATGGCCTTCAACGCTTCCTCGACTTTTTCGACCGACACGCCGTAGTGGCGGATCTTGCCGGCGGCGACCAGATCGTCCATGAAGCCGAACACTTCCTGCTGGTAGTAGACGGCCGGCGGCGGGCAGTGCAATTGAATCAGGTCCAGGCAGTCGGTTTGCAGGTTGACCAGCGAGCGTTCGACGAACGCCGTCAGGTTGGCGCGGGTAAAGCCTTCGGCCACGTGCGGCGACACGCGGCGGCCCAGCTTGGTCGCGACGTAGGGCTTGTCGCCGCCGCGTTCCTTCAGCACCTCGGCGATCAGTTGTTCCGAGCGGCCGTCGCCGTAGACGTCGGCGGTGTCGATGAAGGTGGTGCCGGCGTCCAGCGACGCGTGCAGCGCGGCCTTGGCGTCTTCCTTGGAGACGTCGCCCCAGGCGCCGCCGATGGCCCAGGCGCCGAAGCCGATTTCCGATACGGTTTTGCCGGTGCGGCCGAATGTTCTCTGCTTCATCTTAGTCTCGCCTCGCGTGTGTAAAGTCAGCAGTTATAACAAGCTTCGCGCACGCGTGGTAGGATTTAACGATGATTCATATTCATCGTTAGATTGAGCCGCATTCATCATGTCCATATTCGACCGGGTCGATCTGACCGACTTGCGAGTGTTCCTCACCATTATGCGTACCGGCAGTTTCAAGGGCGCCGCCATCCAGCTCGGCTTGACGCCGTCGGCGGTAAGCCACGCCATGCGCCGGCTGGAGGAGCGGCTTGCGGTCAAGCTGTTGAACCGTTCCAGCCGGGCCGTCTCGGCGACCGATGTCGGCCGCGACCTGGCGCAGCGCCTGGAGCTCGGCTTCGACAAGATCGGCGACGCCCTGGCCGAAATCGACGCGCCGGGCAGCGGCCGCTACGGCGAACTGCGCATCAATGTGTTTTCGGATGCGGCGCATTTGCTGATCGCGCCGGCCATGCCGGAGTTCGCGCGCGCGTGCCCGGAGGTGCGGCTGACGGTGGTGGTCGAGGACCGGCCGATCGACATCGTGGCCGAGGGCTACGACGCCGGCATCCGCTACGGCCACTACGTGCCGGAAGATATGATCGCCGTGCCGTTGAGCGGCGCCTTGCGCTGGGTGATCGCCGCCGCGCCTTGCTACCTGGAGCAGCATGCGCCGCTCACGCATACCGACCAGCTGGCCAGCCATACCTGTTTGCAGCTGCTGCTCGGGGATAACTCAAGCTACAAGTGGGAGCTGGGCCGTGGCCGGGCGAAAACGCGCATCCGGGTACCCGGCGCCATCACCATCAACGACACCGCCACCACGATTGCCGCCGCCAAGGCCGGCATGGGGCTGGCGTATCTGCTGGAGCAGCGCATTGCCGCCGAACTGGAGGAGGGCAGCCTGCGCATTGTGCTGCCCGAGTACGCCGCCAAGGGCGCACCGTTCCATATGTACTACAGCAGCCGGCGCCACAATCATCCGGCGCTGCGCACGCTGATGAACATCATCCGCACGCAGCAGTCACTCGCCCGGCTCCGGTAGCGACTTCGGCCGGATCGGCATGGTGGGCACGCAGCGCGTCAGGTAGATGGTGACGCAGCAGCCGATCGTCACGATCAACAGGCGCAGCCACAGGTGGTCGGTGCGCCAGATCGAATAGCTCATCGATCCCCACATGAAGATCAGAATCCAGACCTTGCCGCGCAGCGGGATGCCGCTGCCGTTTTCATAGTCGCGCAGGTAGGTGCCGAACACGCGGTTGGTGCGCAGCATATTGTGCAAGCGCGGCGAGGCGCGCGCAAAGCAGGCCGAGGCCAGCAGCAGGAACGGTGTAGTCGGCAGCAACGGCAAAAAGATGCCCAGCACACCCAGGAATACCGCCAGTACGCCGATGAAGTTGAGAATTATTTTCATTTAGCCAAATCGTATCACCTTGGGTTAGACTATGACAAAATGTTAGCGCTAACTTAAATCGAGGAGACGATGAAAAAAATCATGCTGACCGCCGTGGCGGGCTTGCTGATGGCGTCCAACGCCTGGGCCGATACGCAGTACAAGATTCTGGTGCTGGCCATGCCCAGCAAATACCACTACGAATACATTCCGATTGCGCGCGAAAGCTTGGAACGGCTGGGCAAGCTGCACGCGTTCGAGATGACCTACACCAACAAGCCGGAAGTGTTCGACGGCGACCTCAAGCAGTACGCCGCCGTGATGTTCCTGAACACGCCGCCGGAGGAGCTGAACGAAGCGCGCCGCAGGAAGTTTGAGGACTACATGAAGGGCGGCGGCAACGCCATGCTGGTGCACCGTTCGCTGATTATTCCGGCCAACACGTGGGTCTGGTACGAAAAGCTGATCGGCCGCCATACCGGCGTCCATCCGATGCTGCAAACCGGTGTGGCCGACGTGGTCGACAAAAAGCACCCGGCCACGTTCGGCTTGCCGGAGCACTGGATCTGGAGCGATGAATGGTATGTGTTCGACGATCCGTACAAGATCAAGATCAAGCCGGTGCTGAACGTCGATGAGAGCAGCTACGACCCGACCAAGATCTGGCCGGGGCAGGTGTCATACGGCATGGGCAAGGAGCACCCGGTCAGCTGGTATCACTCTGTGGAGAGGGGCCGCGTGTTCGTCACGGCCCTCGGGCACGACGGCAATATGTACAAAGACCCGCAGTACATGGCGCATTTGATGGGTGGCATCTACTGGACTGCCACCGGCAAAGGCATGAAGCAGTAGCTGTTTATTTCTGGACGTCGCGGGTGCCGACCACTTCGACGGTCACGCGGCGATTCCTGGCGCGGCCCTCGGCGGTGGCATTGTCGGCCAACGGCTGGGTCTCGCCCTTGCCTTCGGTGTAGACGCGCGCGCCGTCCACGCCTTTACTCACCAGATAAGCCTTGACCGCTTCGGCACGGCGCAGCGACAGTTTCTGGTTGTAGTCGTTGGAGCCGACCGAGTCGGTATGGCCGACCGTCACCATCACCTCGGTGTTCATGCCTTGCAGTTTGAGCAGCAGCTCATCCAGCGCCGCCTTGCCGTCCGGCTTGACGGCCGACTTGTCGAAATCGAACAGCGTTTCAGCGGCGAACGAGATCTTTTCCGACCTCGGCTCCGGCGCTTTGGGCGGCGGTGGCGGTGGCATCGGCACCGCTACCGGCGCCACTACCGGCGGCGGTGCCGGTTGCGCCGCCGGCGGCGGCACATAGACCGGTGCGCTGTGCGCCGGACGACCGAGTTTATACACCAGGCCGACCGACAGCAGATCGACGTCGCCGCGATTGCCGATGGCGTCGTTGACGCGATAGCGCTCGACCTCGCCGCGCAACGCCAGGGCTTCGGTCAGTTTGTATTCCAGTCCCAGGCCGGCCTTGGCGTTGAGCTTGCGCTCGCTATGGTTGGGGCCGGTCACCGCCAGCAGGCGGTTGCCGCTGAAATGGGTGCTGGCCTTGGCGTAGTTGGCGCCTACCCGGCCCAACACCGACAGCCGCTCGCTGAGCGGCAGCTGCGCCAGCAGGTCGAGGTTGGCCCCACGGAAGCCGGCTTCGCCGTTGAAGGCGCCGTTGCCCGAGGTGGTAGCGTTGAAATTGAATTTGCCGAGGTCGAAGTAGCCGAACTCCAGCGCCAGATAGCGGTTCAGCTGCTTGCCGACCAACAGCTTGTAGCCGGTGTCGCGTTCGTCCGTGCTGAAGGCGCTGACGGTGGCGCCGTTGGCGCTCAGGCTGCTGCGCAGGCGCTGCTCGTCAATGGTGGCGCGCGCGCGGCCGACGCCGGCGCCGAGGTACCAGGCGCTGTTGGCCCAGTCCGGATTGACGAAGGGTTCTTCCGCCTGCGCCAGTTGGATGGCGAGCATGGCGCAGGTGAGCGCGCTCAGTGTTCCGAGAGTCTTGGCGATGGTCATGATCTGGTCCTTGAAAGGTGAGCGTTTATTTGGTGATCTGGTTGTTGCGCAGCGTGACCGCCGCAGCGGTCAGCACGCGGCCGTTCAACAGCGTCGTGTTGTCGCCCACCGTGATCGCGGCCGCTTGGCCGAGGATGCTGCCCTTGAACACGCTGTTGGCGCCCAGCGTGGTCGGACCGACCGGCAGCCAGCTGACGTTGGCGGCCGTGGCGCCGTTGCTCAGCGCGACGATCGAGTTGGCGGCCGAGTTGAGCGTGAGCGCGGTGCGGAAGATGTACACGCCTGGGCCGCTCAGCTTCAGGGTGCCGGTGATGCTGATCGCTCCGGCGTAGCAATACACGCCCGGCGCCAGGGTCTGGCCGCCGAGGTCGATATCGCCGGCAAAGCTGACGTCGCAGCTGCGGCCGTTGGCGTTGCTGATGGCGGTTTGCAGGTCGGCCAGCGCGCCGGCCAGGATGGCGCCGGATTTATAGTTGGTGAAGCCGGCGGCCAGCGTCGGATCGGTGGTTTGCGATGGTGAGCCGACATCGCCCCGGATCAGCGTCGTGCCGCCGGCATTGTTGGTCAGCGCGGTGCCGGCCAGTACCGCGAAGTTGGCGGCGCTGCCCAGTGGCACCGGCAGCAGCTGCGTTGGCGTTGGCGTGGTGGTGGGTGGCTCGACGGCGACAACGGTCAGCGCGGCGCTGCCCGATCGGGCGCCGACCGTGGCGCTGATGGTGGTGCTGCCGGCGGCACGACCGGTCGCGAGGCCGGTGGCGGCCACGGTGCCGATGGTCGGGCTGGTGGAGCTCCACACCGCGGTGTTGGTGACCAACGCGGTGGTGCTATCCGAATAGGTTGCGGTGGCGATGTATTGCTGCTGGCCGTCGATCGACACCGTCGAGGTGGACGGCGTGACGCTGATGCTGCTCAGCGTTGCGGCTGGCACCGTCACGGTGGTGCTGGCGTTCTTGCCGCCGTTGCTGGCCGTGATGACCGAGGTGCCCAGTGCCATGCCGGTGACCAGGCCGTCGCTGTTGACGATGGCGCTGGCCGGCGTGGCCGAGGCGAAGGTCGAGCTGGCCGTCAGGTCCTGGGTGGTCGCGTCCGAGTAGCTGCCGATGACGGCCAGCTGACGCGTGGCGGCGATCAGCACGGTGGGCGCTTGCGGCGTGAGCGCAATCGACAGCAGCACGGCCGGGGTGACGGTCAGCGTGGCCGAGGCGGTCTTGCCGTTGTAGGCGGCGCTGATCACGCTGTTGCCGACGCTGACGCCGCTCGCCAGGCCGGTGGCTGCGGCGACGGTGGCGACGGCCGGGGTGGCCGTAGTCCAGGCGGCAACCACTGTTTGGCTGGAATTGTCGCTATAGGTGGCGGTTGCGCTGAACTGTTGGGTGGTGCCTGCAGCGACGCTGGATGTGGCCGGTGTGACCGCCAACGCCACGAGCGTCGCGGCTGGCACGCCGAGGATGGCATCGCGCCCCTGGTCGCCGCCGCCGCATCCGGCCAGCAAGGTGACGGCGAGGAAGCCGATGGAACAAGACAGCGTCTTGGCATATCTCTGCAAAGCATTCATGGTGTTTCCTTTGTGCTGAAGCCGGTGGAACTGCTAGTGGCTGGCGTATTTGCGCAAGCCAGCAGACCACCATGTCACGCCGAGGCGGGCGGGTATGTGCGCCAGCGCGCACAGCACATTGAAACCAGGAAACTTTGTGGAGATTAAACGTCAGACTGCGCTGCCAGCTTAGTCCTGGCGCACCCAGGTCTGGGAACGGCCCAGCATCGGTACGCCGATGTAGCCGCGCACGTTGAGCTTCTTGCCGCCGTCGGCCAGGCGCAGCTTGCTCTTGTAGACCTTGCCGTTGTTCGGATCGAGGATCTCGCCGCCGGCGTATTCCTCGCCGTCCTTCTTCAGGCCGGACAGGATGGTCATGCCGACGATAGGCTGGTCCTTGCGCGCGCCTTCGCATTTGTCGCACTTGGGATTCTGGTCTTCGTTGGCGTCGCGGAAGATTTTTTCGATCTGGCCGGTCAGCACGCCGTTGCTCTCGGTGATGCGGATCAGCGCCTTCGGCTTGCCGGTCTCGTCGTCGATGTTTTTCCACAGGCCGGTCGGTGAAGTGGTGTCGGCCAAGGCCGGGGCGATGGACAGCGCGGCGGCTGCGATGAATGCGAGGAATTTCATGGGCGTCTCCTTGGTTTTAGTGCAGCGATGATCGCACATCATGCGCGCAGCAGATTAGAGGCTATCGTCCAAAATTCCTACACGGGCGCGCGCTTGGCGCTGATGGCGGACGCGGGCGCTTGCCGCTAGCATGGTTGCTCATCAAGGAGAAACATCATGACACAACACGACCAATCGATAGGCGGTCAAGGGACCGTGGACGGTATCGCCGGCACCCCCTCGGGCACCGAAGGCGCCACCAGCGGCGCCGGTGTAGACAAGGGCAAGGGCGAGCCGCAAAAAGATGAGTCCAGGCAACGTCAAGGCTCGCGCGTCCAGCATCCAGGCGGCTTGGTGGACAGCAAGCCCAAACCAGGCTGATCTGCGCCGACTACACAAAAATTCTAAAATAAGATAATATGTTCAGATGGAAAAAACATCTGAACACCACAACTTGCTTGCCCAGATGCAGCAAGTGGCCGAGGGTCTCGGCAGGACCTTGGCGCCGTTTTGCGAAGTGGTGTTGCATGACCTGACCGAGCCGCAGCACGCCATTCTGGCGATCCACAACAACCTGTCCGGCCGCAGCGTCGGCGCCCCGGCCACCGAGCTGGGGCTGGCGCGCGCGGCCGATCCGGCGTTCGAGCAGGTGATCGCCAACTACCCCAACACCTTCCCCGACGGCCGTCTGGCCAAAAGCACCTCCATCGGCATCAAGGACAGCGAGGGCCGCTATGTGGCCGCGCTGTGCATGAACGTGGACCTGACCGTGTTTCGCAGCCTGAATACCATGCTGACCCAGTTCGGCAGTGTGGACACGGCCGCCGCCGTCAGTGAAACCATGGCGCCGGCCGGCGCCGACGCCATCCGCCTGCGGATCGACCAGTTCGCCGCCCGTCTGGGCAGCACGCCGCGCGCGCTGAAGGCCGATGAGCGCAAGGCGTTGATGCGCGAGCTGAAGGAGGCCGGCCTGAGCGATGTGCGCCGGGCCATGGACATCGTCGCCGCCTATCTCAACGTCTCCCGCGCCACCGTCTACAACGACGCGCGCTAATTCACTACAGGAATCATCATGAGCGAACTGAAACTTCCCACCTTTGCAGACGTGGTTGCGGCATCGGCGCGCATTGCCGGCGTCGCGCATCGTGCGCCGGTGCTGACGTCCAGCACCGCCAATGCCGAGCTGGGCGCGGAAGTGTATTTCAAGTGTGAGAACTTCCAGCGCATGGGCGCGTTCAAATTCCGTGGCAGCTACAACGCGCTGATGAAGTTTTCGCCGGCGCAGCGCAAGGCGGGCGTTGTGGCTTTCTCATCGGGCAACCACGCGCAGGGCATCGCCTTGTCGGCCAAGTTGCTGGGCATTCCGGCCACCATCGTCATGCCGCACGATGCGCCGGCGGCCAAGGTGGCCGCCACGCGCGGCTACGGCGCGCAGGTGGTGATCTACGACCGTTACAAGGAAGACCGCGAGCAGATCGGCCGCGACCTGGCGGCGAAGCACGGGTTGACCCTGATTCCTCCATACGACCATGAAGATGTGATCGCAGGGCAGGGCACGGCGGCCAAGGAGTTGTTCGAAGAGGTGGGATTGCTGGACTATGTATTCGCCCCGTTGGGCGGCGGCGGGCTGCTGAGCGGCACGGCGCTGGCGACGCGTGCCCTGTCGCCTGGCGCCAAGCTGTATGGTGTAGAGCCGGACGCGGGCAACGACGGCCAGCAATCGTTCCGCAGCGGCAGCATCGTGCATATCGAAACGCCGAAGACGATCGCGGACGGCGCGCAAACCCAGCATCTGGGCAAGCTGACCTTCCCGATCATTCAGCGTGATGTGGACGACATTCTGACCGCCAGCGATGAGCAATTGCGCGCCGAAATGCGGTTCTTCGCGGAGCGCATGAAGATGGTGGTGGAACCGACCGGCTGCCTCGGGCTGGCGGCCGCACGGGCGATGAAAACCCAACTACAAGGCAAGCGTGTCGGCATCATCATCAGCGGGGGAAATATCGACATTGCCCGCTACGCCGAACTGCTGGCCTGAGACCCGCAACCTAAGCGATACGCCAGCGATACCACTTAAGGGTCCGACCCCGTACGGGGTCGGACCCTGCGTGGCCGTGCGGGTTTAAGCGACCGGCAACTTGGTGAACTGCTCGCGCAGCTTGTCCAGCGTTGCGCTGAAGTTGGCGACGCGTTCCTTCTCCTGCGCCACCACCTCAACCGGCGCACGCGCCACGAAGCTTTCATTCGACAGCTTGCCGTTGGCCTTGTTGATCTCGCCTTCCAGACGGGTGATCTCTTTCGACAAACGCTCGCGCTCGGCCTTGACGTCGATCTCCACCTTCAGCATCAGCTTGGTGGTGCCGACGATGGACACGGCCGCCGGCGATTCCGGCAACGCATCCACAATCTGCACTTCCGACAGCTTGCCCAGCGACTGCACGTAGGCTGCAAAGCCTTCCATCGCCGCCTTCTCGGCCGCATTGCCCGGCTCGACGATCAGCGGCACGCGCAGCGATGGCGCCAGTTGCATCTCGCCGCGCAGGTTGCGCGTCGCATCGGTCAGCGCCTTCAGCTGCTGCATCCACGCTTCAGCCGCTTCATCGATGTTGGCGGTATTGGCGATCGGGTACGGCTGCAGCATGATTGAGGCCCGGTCCGCGCTCGGGGTCTTGCCGGCCAGCGGCGCAATCGCTTGCCACAGCGCTTCGGTCACGAACGGAATCACCGGATGCGCCAGGCGCAGCACCACTTCCAGCACGCGCAGCAGCGTGTGACGGGTGGCGCGTTGCTGGCCTTCGGTGCCTTGCTGTACCTGCACCTTGGCCACTTCCAGATACCAGTCGCAATACTCATCCCACACGAACTTGTAGATGGTCGAGGCGATGTTGTCGAAGCGGTAGTCGTCGAAGCCCTTGGCCACATCCAGCTCGGCTTTTTGCAGCAGCGAGATGATCCACTTGTCGGCGTTCGACAGGTCGGCTTCGGAAGCGGAGCAGTCCTTGCCTTCGGTGTTCATCATCACGAAGCGGGTGGCGTTCCACAGCTTGTTGCAGAAGTTGCGGTAGCCTTCGGCGCGGCCGAGGTCGAAGTTGATGTTGCGGCCCAGCGAGGCGTACGAGGCCATGGTGAAGCGCACGGCGTCGGTGCCGTAGGCGGCGATGCCTTCCGGGAATTCCTTGCGGGTGGCCTTGGCGATCTTCTCGGCCGCTTTCGGGTTCATCAGGCCGGTGGTGCGTTTCTCCACCAGCGCGTCGATGCCGATGCCGTCGATCAGGTCGATCGGGTCCAGCGTGTTGCCCTTGGACTTGGACATCTTCTGGCCCTGCGAGTCGCGCACCAGGCCGTGTACGTACACGGTGTCGAACGGCACCTTGCCGGTGAAGTGCGCGGTCATCATGACCATGCGCGCCACCCAGAAGAAGATGATGTCGAAGCCGGTCACCAGCACCGACGACGGCAGGAAGGCCTTGATGTCGGGCGTTTCTTCCGGCCAGCCCAGGGTCGAGAACGGCACCAGCGCGGACGAGAACCAGGTGTCGAGCACGTCGTTGTCGCGGCGTAGCGGCGTCGTGATGCCTTTGGCGGCCGCTTGCGCGACGGCTTCGGCTTCGGTCTTGGCGACGAAGATGTTGCCGGCGTCGTCGTACCATGCCGGGATCTGGTGGCCCCACCACAGTTGACGCGAGATGCACCAGTCCTGGATGTTGTTGAGCCACTGGTTGTAGGTGGTGGTCCAGTTTTCCGGCACGAATTTGATTTCGCCGTTGGCGACTTTTTCCAGCGCGGTTTCGGCGATCGATTTGCCTGGGAAGAAAGTGCCTTCCGGCGCCGGCTTGCTCATGGCGACGAACCATTGGTCGGTCAGCATCGGCTCGATGACGACGCCGGTACGGTCGCCACGCGGTACCATCAGTTTGTGCGGCTTGACTTGTTCCAGCAGGCCTTGCGCTTCCAGGTCAGCGACGATTTGCTTGCGCGCGGCGAAGCGGTCCAGGCCGCGATAGGCTTCCGGTGCGTCGTCGACGATCTTCGCTTCCAGCGTCAGGATAGCCGGCATGTCCAGCTTGTGGCGTTGGCCGACGGCGTAGTCGTTGAAGTCGTGCGCCGGCGTGATCTTCACGCAGCCGGTGCCGAAGGCTTTGTCGACGTATTCGTCGGCGATGATCGGGATTTCGCGGCCGACCAGCGGCAGTGTCAGCATCTTGCCGACCAGCGGCAAGTAACGTTCGTCGGTCGGGTCCACGGCCACGGCGACGTCGCCCAGCATGGTTTCAGGACGGGTGGTGGCGACGGTCAGCGAGCCGCTGCCATCGGCCAGCGGGTACTTGATGTACCACATCGAGCCGTCTTCCTCTTCCGACACCACTTCCAGGTCGGAGACGGCGGTGCCCAGCACCGGATCCCAGTTGACCAGGCGCTTGCCGCGGTAGATCAGGCCTTGCTCGTGCAGGCGCACGAAGACGTCGGTCACCACTTTCGAGCGCGGCTCGTCCATGGTGAAGTATTCGCGTTGCCAGTCCGGCGAGGCGCCCAGGCGGCGCATCTGGCCGGTGATGTGGGAGCCGGATTTCTCTTTCCACTCCCAGACCTTCTTGACGAATTCTTCGCGGCCAAGGTCGTGACGCGAGATCTTCTGCGCGTCGAGCTGGCGCTCCACCACGATCTGGGTGGCGATGCCGGCGTGGTCGGTGCCCGGAATCCATGCGGTGTTATGGCCCAGCATGCGATGGTAGCGGGTCAGGCCGTCCATGATGGTCTGGTTGAAGGCATGGCCCATGTGCAGGGTGCCGGTGACGTTCGGCGGCGGCAGCTGGATGCTGAAAGAAGGCTTGCCGGCGTCGATGGAGGCGGTGTAGTAACCGCGCGATTCCCACTCGTTGCGCCAGAACTGTTCAATGTCGGCAGGCTCGAAAGACTTGGCTAATTCCATGATTTGGTTGAGTATTCTATAAATGCGTTTGCGGAAACAGCCATTATAGATGACGCAGCTCCCGCTGCGCATTATTGTGGCAGCTGCAAAATGGCAATTCTTATAAGAAGGAGACAATATGGCGAGCTTTGAAACGTTGACGTTGAGTGTGGAGGACCACATCGCGACGGTGCGGCTGAACCGGCCGGAGAAGTTGAATGCGATGAATGCGGCGATGTGGAATGATATTCGCAGCGCGTTTCGTTATGTCGATGAGACGCCGGCGATACGGGTGGCGGTTCTGGAGGGCGAGGGCAAGGCTTTCACGGCCGGCATCGACCTGCAGATGATGTTGGGCGTCGGCGCCCAGGTGCGCGATGATTGCGACGGCCGCACGCGCGAAAACCTGCGCCGGGTGATTCTCGATCTGCAGGATACCTTGACCAGCCTGGAACGCTGCCGCAAGCCGGTGCTGGCTGCCGTACACGGCGCCTGTGTCGGCGGCGGCATCGACCTGATCTCTTGCGCCGACATGCGCTACTGCTCGTCCGACGCGTGGTTTACCATCAAGGAAATCGATATCGGCATGGTGGCGGACGTGGGCACGCTGCAACGCCTGCCGCGCCTGATCGGCGAAGGCATGGCGCGCGAACTGGCCTACACCGCCCGCAAGTTCGACGCCGCCGAGGCGAAAGAGATGCGCCTGGTGAACCGCGTGTTCGACTCGCCGGAAGCCTTGCGCGCCGGCGTGCGCGAGATCGCCGCGCAGATCGCCGCCAAGTCGCCACTGTCGGTGCGCGGCGTGAAGGAGATGATTACCTACGCGCGCGATCATTCCGTGGCCGATGGCCTGAACTACGTCGCCACCTGGAACGCCGCCATGCTGATGTCGGCCGACCTGCAAGCGGCCATGATGGCCGGCATGAGCAAATCCACGCCGCAGTTCAAAGACTAGGCCCATCTCTTACGCGCTGGCAATACGTGGTTGCCTGCTGTGCGGGATCGGAACAGGCAGCTTGTCTTCGCGCAGCGTTGCTATTGTTGCGATGAGCGCTGCGCGTGCATTGGCAATTGCTTCTTCGACGGTTTCTCCATCCGACATGCAACCCCAAAAATCAGTGTAGCGGACCAGATAGCCTCCACCTTCCTCTGCCGTCAGTTGGCGTATCTCGTAGGGATAGTCGTCTACCTTGTCCATGTCAGCATTCCTCTACAAACAATATGAATTCTTTGACGTAAATTGGCTTGATGATGCCATGATCGGGCACTGACAGCCTCTCACCGTCCGTGCGTTTGAATATGCAGTGGCTTCCCTTCTTTTGCCAAGTGATGTCGTGCCGCTTGGCGATAGTCTTCATATCACGCAGACGCCAATTGTTAGGATTGGCGGACATGGCGGCAAATAGCTTTTCCGATGTGTTCATCGTATGGCGTTCGATAGGGCGGGTCAAGCTCATCAGAACCGGTTTTTCTGCTGATGGTGTTGTGCTCGCTCAGAAGATCGTTGTCGGATTGGGAAAGACGGGCGTATAATCGGCGCGCTGCCGCAAGGTGGCACACGCTAGGGGTCCTGCGTCGCATTCTGCGGCGCGGGTGAGAAATACCCTCCGAACCTGATCTGGATAATGCCAGCGAAGGGAAGCTTAGGATGCCGCCGCCACTCCTGATTTATGTGCGCGTGCTGTCGTCCAACCTCCTTTGCTGGCTCCTGTAGCCGAACAAAGGAGCCAAATGAACGCCAACGCCAAATTCCTCTCCGCCACCGCCACGGTGGACGAGGCAGCCATCAAGCCTTTACCCAATTCACGCAAAGTCTACGTCCAGGGCAGCCGCCCCGACATCCGCGTGCCGATGCGCGAGATCACGCAGTCCGACACGCCCGCATCGTTCGGCTTCGAAGCCAATCCGCCGATCTACGTCTACGATACCTCCGGGCCGTACACCGATCCCGAAGCGGTGATCGACATCCGTTCCGGCCTGGCCGCGACCCCGCGCCTGCCGTGGATACTGGAGCGCGGCGATACCGAGGAGCTGGACGGCCCGACCTCCGAGTATGGCCAGCAACGCCTGGCCGATCCGCAACTGGCCGAGCTGCGCTTCAACCTGCACCGCAAGCCGCGCCGCGCGCGCGAAGGCCGCAATGTCACGCAGATGCACTACGCGCGCCAGGGCATCATCACGCCGGAGATGGAGTTCGTCGCCATCCGCGAAAACCTGCGCCGCCGGGAGTATCTGGAGAATCTGAAGAATTCCGGGCCGATGGGCCAGCGCCTGGCCGACTTGATGGGCCGCCAGCATCCGGGCCAGTCGTTCGGCGCCAGCATCCCGGCCGAGATCACGCCGGAATTCGTGCGCGAGGAAATCGCCCGTGGCCGCGCGATTATTCCGGCCAATATCAATCACGCGGAAATCGAACCGATGATCATCGGCCGCAATTTCCTGGTCAAGATCAACGCCAACATCGGCAACTCGGCGGTGACGTCGTCGATCGGCGAGGAAGTCGAGAAGATGACCTGGGCCATCCGCTGGGGCGGCGACAACGTCATGGATCTCTCCACCGGCAAGCATATCCACGAAACGCGCGAGTGGATCATTCGTAACAGCCCCGTACCTATCGGCACCGTGCCTATATACCAGGCGCTGGAGAAGGTCAACGGCAAGGCCGAGGATCTGACCTGGGAGATCTATCGCGATACGCTGATCGAACAGGCGGAGCAGGGCGTCGATTACTTCACCATCCATGCCGGCGTGCTGCTGCGCTATGTGCCGCTGACGGCCAAGCGCCTGACCGGCATCGTTTCGCGCGGCGGTTCGATCATGGCCAAGTGGTGCCTGGCGCATCACAAGGAGTCGTTCCTGTACACCCACTTCGAAGAGATCTGCCAGATCATGAAGGCGTATGACGTGTCGTTCTCGCTGGGCGATGGTTTGCGTCCGGGCTCGATTTATGACGCCAACGATGAGGCGCAATTGGGCGAGCTGAAAACCCTGGGTGAGCTGACGCAGATCGCCTGGAAGCACGACGTGCAGGTGATGATCGAAGGCCCGGGCCACGTGCCGATGCAGCTGATCAAAGAGAATATGGATCTGCAACTGGAGCAGTGCCACGAGGCGCCGTTCTACACGCTGGGGCCACTGACCACCGATATCGCGCCGGGCTATGACCACATCACCTCCGGCATCGGCGCGGCGCAGATCGGCTGGTATGGCACGGCGATGCTGTGCTATGTGACGCCGAAGGAGCATCTGGGCTTGCCGGACAAGAACGACGTCAAGGACGGCATCATCACGTACAAGATCGCGGCGCATGCGGCCGATCTGGCGAAGGGCCATCCGGGTGCGCAGATACGGGACAACGCGCTGTCCAAGGCGCGCTTTGAGTTCCGTTGGGATGACCAGTTCAATATCGGCCTCGATCCGGACAAGGCGCGCGAGTTCCATGACGAGACCCTGCCCAAGGATTCGGCCAAGGTGGCGCATTTCTGCTCCATGTGCGGACCGCATTTCTGTTCCATGAAGATTACGCAGGAAGTGCGGGCGTATGCGGAGAACGGCATGCAGGTCAAGGCGGTGGAGTTCATGAAGAACGGCGCTGAGCTGTATTCCAAGGCGTGATCGATCATGATCGAGATTGAGTTGAATGGGGCGCCGCGCCAGGTGCCGTCGCAGCAGACGCTGGATCAGTTGATCGATGCGCTGGAGTTGACGGGGCAGGCGCTGGCGCTGGCGGTCAACCGCAGCGTGGTGCCGCGGCAGCAGTGGCCGGGGCGGGTGCTGCAGGCGCAGGACAAAGTGGATATCGTGCGCGCGATTGGCGGCGGTTAAATCGGAGACGGAAATGAGTGACGTATTAAAAATCGCAGGCAAGGAATATCGTTCGCGCCTGCTGGTGGGAAGTGGGAAGTACAAAGATCTGCAGCAGACGCGCGAGGCCACCGATGCGGCCGAAGCGGAGATTATTACGGTGGCGATCCGTCGCGTGAATATCGGCCAGGATCCGAAGGCGCCGAGTTTGCTCGATGTGCTGCCGCCTTCGCAGTATACGATCCTGCCGAATACCGCCGGCTGCTATACGGCCAAAGACGCCGTCTACACGTTGCAGATGGCGCGCGAGCTGCTCAACGGCCATACGCTGGTGAAGCTGGAGGTGCTCGGCGACGAGAAGACCTTGTTCCCCAATATGCCGGAGACGCTGGTCGCCGCCCGCGCGCTGGTCAAGGATGGTTTCGATGTGATGGTCTATTGCAGCGATGATCCGATCCAGGCGCGCATGCTGGAGGATATCGGCTGCGTGGCGGTGATGCCGCTGGCTTCCCTGATCGGTTCCGGCATGGGCATTCTGAATCCATGGAACCTGTCGCTGATTATCGAGCAGGCCAAGGTGCCGGTGCTGGTCGATGCCGGCGTGGGCACGGCGTCCGATGCGGCCATCGCCATGGAGCTCGGTTGCGATGGTGTGTTGATGAACACCGCCATCGCCGGGGCGCAGGATCCGGTGCGCATGGCACGCGCCATGAAGCTGGGCGTGCAGGCCGGGCGCGAGGCTTATCTGGCCGGGCGTATTCCGCGCAAGTTCGCGGCGTCGCCGTCGTCGCCGATGGCGGGCCGGCTGGCATGACGATCGGCACGCGACCGTGCGTGCTGGTGTTCGCCGGGCTTGATCCGTCCGGCGGCGCCGGGCTGTCGGCCGATCTGCAGGCGCTGGCCGGGCAGGGCGTGCATGCGCTCACGGTCTGCACGGGGTTGACGGTGCAGGACAACGACCGCGTCTTCGGCGTGCAGCCGGTGGAGGCGGAGTTGGTGCTGCGCCAGGCGCAGGCCTTGATCGACAAGATCGCCATCAGTGCGGTGAAGATCGGGATCACCGGCAGCGCGGCCAATGCGCTGGCGATTGCGCAGGTCATTGCGCGCCTGCGCGCGCGTTGGCCGGAGCTGCCGGTGGTGCTTGATCCGGTGCTGGCCAGCGGTCATGGCGATCTGTTGTCGCGCGATGACGCGGCGCTGGCGCTGGCGCCGCTACTGCCGCTGGCGACCGTTGTCACGCCCAACGGGCCGGAGGCGCAGGCCTTGACCGACGCCACGCTGCCGGACGCGCAGGCGCAGCTTCTGCGCGCGCGCGGCTGCCGCCACGTTCTCATCACGGGCGGCCACGACGACGGCGACGACGTCGTCAACCGCTGGTACGGCCCCGGCGCGGCGCCGCCGTCGCGCGCCTGGCGCTGGGCGCGGCTGGTGGGCGAGTTTCATGGCAGCGGTTGCACGCTGGCCTCCGCCATCGCCGGCCAACTGGCGCTGGGGCTGCCGACCGCCGTCGCGCTGGAGTACGCCCAGCACTACACCTATCACGCGCTGCGCGATGCCTACGCCATTGCCGCCGGCCAGCGTATTCCGCTGCGCTAACCAAGGAAAAATCATGCAAGGACTCTACCTCGTCACCCCCAACTGGGACGATACCAGCCGCCTGCTGCAATTGAGCGAGCAGGCCATGCTGGCCGTTCCCATCGCGCTGCTGCAATACCGCCACAAGGAAGCCGGCCCCGTGCTGCGCCAGGAGCAGGCCACGGCGCTGCTGGCCTTGTGCCGCCGCCACCGCGTGCCGTTCATCATTAACGACCACGTCGATCTGTGCACCGAGCTCGATGCCGACGGCGTCCACCTCGGCGGTACCGACGCCGAAGTGGCCCAGGTGCGCGCCCGCCTCGGCAAGAACAAGATTATCGGCGCCTCCTGCTACGGCGACATGCCGCGCGCGTTGAGCGCGCAGGAGGCCGGCGCCAGCTACGTCGCTTTCGGCGGCTTCTACCCGTCGCGTGTGAAAAAGTATGCGGTCACCACGCAGCCGGCCATCCTCGATCAGGCGCGCGACGTGATCCGCGTGCCGACCGTGGTGATCGGCGGCATGACGCCGGAAAATGCCGCGCCGCTGGTGGCGCGCGGCGCCAGCATGGTGGCGGCCATCAGCAGCGTCTATCAAGCTGAAAGTGTGGCACAGGCGGTCGGTCGATTCCAATCGCTTTTCGCGCAGCAATAAAATCGCTTGAAGTGTGGGGGGATTTCGGTCATATAATGGGGCGTTAGTATTACCCTAAGGTTTCCGCCCATGACTGCATCTACCCCCGCGCCGAAGCGCCTGATTCTCATCGTCGACGACGATCCTTTGCTGCTCGACTTCCTCGGTGAAGTACTGGGCCATGCCGGTTACGACGTCGTCAAGGCGTGTTCCGCCGAACAAGCGCTGCAAGCCATCGCCCAGCGCGAGCCGGACCTGGCCCTGCTGGATATCCACATGCCCGGCATGAACGGTCTGGAACTGGCCAAGCAGCTGCACGCCACCAGTTCGGTGCCGTTCATGTTCCTGTCCGGCCGTGGCGACGCCGACGCCGGCAAGCAGGCTGCTTCCTACGGCGCGGTCGGCTTCCTGGTCAAGCCGGTCGATGAGACTCACCTGATGCCGGCGTTTGCCGCCGGCCTGGCGCGCGCCGACGAAATCCGCCAGCTGCGCCGTACCGAGCTCAACCTCAACGCCGCGCTGGCCGCCGGCCGCGAAACCAGCCTGGCCGTGGGCTTGTTAATGTGCAAATTCCAGACCGACCGCAACACCGCGTTCGAGGTGTTGCGCGACCATGCGCGCTCAAACCGCCGCAAGGTCAACGAGGTGGCCGACCAGTTGCTGGCTGCCGAGGAAACATTGAACAGCTTGCATACCGCCTTCAGCAACCGTCTGAAAAAGTAAACGGAGGCGGTAATTCCCCTTGCTCTAAATCATTTCTGATATACACTATCGTCTGAGCGGCGGATCAGGTATCCGCCCGCCTTATCAGCGGCAGCGCCCAAAACTGCATCTGCCGCGTCACTGGCCGCCTGCACCCTGCGCCACGCCCCACATTTCGGCCCAACTCCGCCGAGCTTGCATTTAGCTTCCAGCGGAGACCGATATGACCAATGATTTGCCTACCAGTACCTTTCGCCCATTTACCGAAAACAGCGGTGGCGCCATCGGCTTTTCGATTTTTGCATCCGCCCCGCGCGTGCTGCATGTCGATAGCGACCACGATGCGGCGCTGGTGCTGGCCGCGCTGCTGGTGCCGGAAACCCAGGTGACCCATGTGCCGACCCTGGCAGCAGCGCAGGAGCTGCTGCAAAAAGAGAAATTCGCGCTGGTGGTGCTGGACCCGGATCTGCCCGACGGCGATGGCCTCGACTTGCTGGCCGAGCTGCGCCGCGCACAGGCCGACGCCCGCGTGCTGATGTACTCGGCCCGCCATCCCGAGCAGCACCAGGCCGGCAACGCTTTCCTGCCCAAGCCATGGACCTCGCCGCGCCAGCTGTGGCGCACTGTGTCGGACCTGTTGGGCGTCGGTCCTGCGATGCCGGTTGAACCCCAATAATCGCAATATTGATAATAAATACTCGGTGACGCCGGTCCGCGCTTGTTGCGCGCTTGGCTGAGGTGATAGGCTGCATGATTCGCCAGAATCAACTCAATCAGGAAAGAACGGAATGACGTCACCTATCAAACTCGCCATCGTCGGCGTGGGCAAAATCGTTTACGACCAACACTTGCCGGCGATTCGCGCCAATGCCGATTACGCGCTGGTGGCCACCGCCAGCCGCAACAACACCATAGCCAACGTCCCCAGCTTCCCGACCATCGAGGCCATGCTGGCGGCCGATCCGTCCATCGAAGCCGTGTCGCTGTGCATGCCGCCGCAGTACCGCTACGCCGCCGCGCGCAAGGCGCTGGCCGCCGGCAAGCATGTGTTCATGGAAAAGCCGCCCGGCGCCACCCTGTCGGAAGTGGCCGACCTGGAAGCCTATGCAGCTGAACAGGGCGTGAGCCTGTTCGCCAGCTGGCACTCGCGCTATGCGCCGGGCGTGCAGCCGGCCAAGGCCCACCTGGCCGCCAACGCGCCGACCGCGATGCACGTGATCTGGAAGGAAGACGTGCGCCAGTGGCACCCGAACCAGGACTGGATCTGGCAGGCCGGCGGCCTGGGCGTGTTCGATCCGGGCATCAACGCGCTGTCCATCGTCACCGAGATCCTGCCGTCGGCCGTGTTCCTGACCAAGGCCGCGCTGGAGTTCCCGGAAAACCGCGACGCGCCGATCGGTGCCGACCTGCATTTCCAGGACGCCGGCGGCGTCAAGGTGCATGCGGAATTCGACTGGCGCCAGACCGGCAAGCAAAGCTGGGACATCATCGTCACCACCGCCAAGGGCGAGCTGCGCCTGGCCGATGGCGGCGCGCGCCTGTGGATCGACGGCGCCGAGCAGGCGCTGGAGAAAGAGGCCGAGTATCCGTCGTTGTACCAGCGTTTCGCCGAGATCGTCCGCGCCGGCAAGTCCGACGTCGACGTGGCGCCGCTGCGCCATGTGGCCGACGCTTTCATGCTGGGGAAACGTCAAGTGGTCGACGCGTTCCACGATTGATTTTGTTATCATGATGTTCCAACGCGAAAGGAACATCATGAAAACCAAAGCAGCCGTTGCCTGGCAAGCGGGCAAGCCCCTGACGATTGAAGAAGTCGAATTGGGCGGCCCGCGCGAAGGCGAAGTGCTGGTCGAAATCAAGGCCACCGGCATCTGCCATACCGATTACTACACCCTGTCCGGCGCCGATCCTGAAGGGATTTTCCCGGCCATCCTGGGCCACGAGGGCGCAGGCATCGTGGTCGATGTCGGTCCCGGCGTCAAATCGCTGAAGAAGGACGACCACGTCATTCCGCTGTACACGCCGGAATGCCGCCAGTGCAAATTCTGCCTGTCCCAAAAGACCAATCTGTGCCAGTCGATCCGCTCGACCCAGGGCCGTGGCCTGATGCCGGATGCCACCAGCCGCTTCTCGATCGACGGCAAGCCGATCTACCACTACATGGGCACCTCCACCTTCTCCAACTACATCGTGGTGCCGGAGATTGCGCTGGCCAAGATTCGCGAAGACGCGCCGTTCGATAAAGTTTGCTACATCGGTTGCGGCGTCACCACCGGCGTCGGCGCCGTGCTGTTCACCGCCAAGGTGGAAGCGGGCGCCAACGTAGTGGTGTTCGGCCTGGGCGGCATCGGCCTGAACGTGATCCAGGCGGCCAAGATGGTCGGCGCCGACAAGATCATCGGCGTCGACATCAATCCGGGCCGTGAAGCCATGGCGCGCAAGTTCGGCATGACGCACTTCGTCAATCCGAACGAAGTGGAAAACGTGGTCGACCACATCATCCAGCTGACCGACGGCGGCGCCGACTACAGCTTCGAGTGCGTCGGCAACACCACCCTGATGCGCCAGGCGCTGGAGTGCTGCCATAAGGGCTGGGGCAAATCGATCATCATCGGCGTGGCGGCAGCCGGGCAGGAGATTTCCACCCGCCCGTTCCAGCTGGTGACGGGACGCGAGTGGAAGGGTTCGGCCTTCGGCGGCGCGCGCGGCCGCACCGACGTGCCGAAGATCGTCGACTGGTACATGGATGGCAAGCTCAACATCGATGACCTGATTACCCACCGTCTCAAGCTGGAAGACATCAACCAGGGCTTCGACCTGATGAAGAGCGGCGAATCGATCCGCTCGGTCGTGCTGTACTAAAAGCCTGCCCGCCTGGATGTAGAAAAAAAGTTCTAGACATCGCGATCTAGATAATTTATTCTACATCCAACAATCGGGAGCGCGGCAATGGAATCACAACTCACTACTATGTTGTCGGCACTGGTGCCCGCCACCGGTTGGGCGCTGTTGCACTTCCTCTGGCAAGGCCTGCTGATCGGCTGGGCCGTGACCTTGGCGATGTATCTGCTGCGCAAGGCGCGTCCGCAAACGCGTTATGCCGTCGCCTGTGGCGGCCTGCTGTTGTGCGCGGTGTTGCCGCTGTCGGGCATCCTGCTCCAGCTGGCCGAGTCGCGCACCGTCGCCGGCCCCATCATCAACGTCTTCAGTGTCGGCGACGGCGCCACCTGGACCTCCGTCCTTACCGAAAGCCGCACCGAAAACACCAGGCTGACCGCGCTGCGCGACTTGCTGCGCCGGCAACTGCCGTGGATCGTCGGCCTGTGGCTGCTGGGCGCCGCGCTGATGGCGCTGCGGCTGGCGATCGGCCTGAAATGGGTGGCCGATCATACGCGGGTGGACGAATACACCAGCAATCCATACTGGCAGCGCCGCTTGTCCGAGCTGGCGCGCCGTTTCGGCATCGACACGCATGTGCGTCTCGGCGTGGCCGACAAACTCGATAGTCCGATCACCGCCGGCTGCTGGAAGCCGATCGTGCTGGTGCCGGCCGCGCTGGTCACCGGCATGCCGGCCGATTTGCTGGAAGCGCTGCTGGCGCACGAACTCGCGCACATCAAGCGCAATGACTATCTGGTCAACCTCATACAAAGCGCGATCGAGATCGTGCTGTTCTATCACCCTAGTGTTTGGGCTATATCGCGCAGGATACGGATCGAGCGGGAACAAATCGCCGACGACCTGGCAGTGGGTATGCTCGGCCAGCCGCAAAAGCTGGCGCAAGCCCTGTCGCAACTGGATCGCTTTCAGTTCGACACTACACAACTAGCCCATGCGGCTCACGGAGGAAATCTCATGTCTCGTATCAAACGCCTGCTGCGTCCCGATGTTGAACCGGTTAGCTGGAAGATGGCGCTGCCGCTGGCCGGCCTGCTGGCGGCCGGCGCGGTCTTGTATGCCCACGCTGCGCCGCAACTGCCGGAACCACCCGCGCCGCCGCAACCGCCGGCCCTGATCGAACCGGTCGCGCCGGCGGCGGCGCCTGCGATACCGGCAGCGCCGGCGCGCGCTGCGCAAGCCGCGCCGGTGGCGCCAATCGCACCAATTGCACCGATTGCGCCTGTCGCTCTTGTCGCTCCTGTCGCGATGATGGCCGCCGCTGCGCTGCCGCCTGTGCCTGCCGTGCCAGCCACGCCGGCGCAGCCGGTCCGCGTCAAGTTCGACCACATGACCGTCAACGAAGGCCCGAACCAGCGCAGTGCCTATGCCATCGTCCACGGCAACAAGGAAGCGATCACGGTATCGGCTTCCACCAAGGACATCCGCAAGGTCTCCGAGCTGCGTGGCGCTGTGAAGGGTGACTTCCTCTGGTTCCGCGACGGCGACAAGACCTACGTGGTGCAAGACCCGGCAGTCATCGCCCGCATCGACAGCGCCTGGGCACCGGTCGACAGCATCGGCGGCCAGATGGATGCCCAGGGCAAGAAGATGGAAGCACAGGGCAAGATCATGAACGCCATCGGCGAGCAGATGAACACTGTCGGCCAGCACTACGGCCGCCAGGTCGAGCGCGACATGGATGTGCAACAACGGCAGATGGAACTGGTGGCGCGCGTCCAGGAAAAAGTCGCCCGCCGCATGGACCTGGCTGCGCGTGAACTGCAGCAGGACAACAGTCCGGAGAAATTGCGCGCCTTCCAGGAAAAGCTGAACGGCCTGCAGGCTGAAATGGCGCCGCTGCAAAAACAGATGGCCGAGTACCAGCGCGAACTGGCGCCCAAGCTCGCCAAGCTGCACGAGCAGAACGCGCCGATGAAAGCGTTGCAGCAAAAAATGGCGGAAGCCAGCCGTCCGATGGGCGACCTGAACGTGCGCATGGGGGAACTCAACCTGAAACACACAGAGGCCGTGCGTGAAGCCGAGCGCGTGATCAAATCGCTGATGCAAGAAAGCTTACAGAACGGCAAAGCCGTCCCCGCACCATCCGTCTGAGGATTGAGCATCCCGGTATAATCACGGGATGCACAATCTTCTCCATAACCTCAACGACGAACAGCTTGCCGCTGTGACCTTGCCCGCGCAGAGCGCACTGATTCTGGCGGGGGCCGGTTCTGGTAAAACCCGCGTTCTGACCACCCGTATCGCCTGGCTGGTGCAAACCGGCCAGGTGTCGCCTTCCGGCATCCTGGCTGTGACCTTTACCAACAAGGCCGCCAAGGAGATGCTGACCCGCTTGTCCGCCATGTTGCCGATTAATACGCGCGGCATGTGGATCGGCACTTTCCACGGCCTGTGCAACCGTCTGCTGCGCACCCATCACCGCGACGCCGCGCTGCCGCAGACCTTCCAGATTCTCGATTCCCAGGATCAGCTGTCGGCCATCAAGCGCCTGCTGAAGGCGAACAACGTCGATGACGAGAAGTTCCCTGCCAAGGACATCATGTACTTCATCAACGGCGCCAAGGACCAGGGCCTGCGCGCCGACAAGATCGATCCCTACAACGCCGATGAGCGCAAGAAGGTCGAGCTGTACCAGCTTTACGACGACCAGTGCCAGCGCGAAGGCGTGGTCGATTTCGCCGAGCTGCTGCTGCGCACCTACGAGCTGCTGAGCCGCAACCAGCCACTGCGCGAGCATTACCAGCAGCGCTTCCAGCACATCCTGGTCGACGAGTTCCAGGATACCAATGACCTGCAATACAAATGGCTGAAGCTGATGTCCGGCCACGGCACCCAGCAGGGCGGCGCGCTGTTTGCCGTCGGCGACGATGACCAGAGTATCTATGCCTTCCGTGGCGCCAACGTCGGCAATATGAGCGCCTTCGAGCGCGAGTACCACGTCAAGAATCTGATCAAGCTGGAGCAGAATTACCGCTCGCACGGTCACATCCTGGATGCCGCCAATGTGCTGATCGCCAACAACAGCAAGCGCCTGGGCAAGAACCTGCGCACCGACGCCGGCCACGGCGAGCAGGTGCGCGTGTACGAAGCCAACTCGGACCTGTCCGAAGCGTCCTGGATCATCGAGGAAACCAAGAACCTGATCCATGACGGCGCCTCGCGCAGCGAGATCGCCGTGCTGTACCGCTCCAACGCGCAGTCGCGCGTGATCGAGCATGCGCTGTTCTCGGCCGGCATTCCGTACCATGTATACGGCGGCCTGCGCTACTTCCAGCGCGCCGAGGTCAAGCACGCGATCGCCTATCTGCAGCTGATGGACAATCCGCACAATGATTCCGCCTTTCTGCGGGTGGTCAATTTCCCGGCGCGCGGCATCGGCGTGCGTTCGATCGAGACCTTGCAGGCGGCCGCCGACCAGTACGGCATTTCGCTGTACGCGGCCGTGCCGTATGTGACCGGCAAGGCCGGCACCCTGCTGTCCGGCTTCGTCAAGCTGATCGAGGGCACGCGCTTCGAGACACAGCAGATGGCGTTGCCGGAGCTGGTGCGCGTGGTGCTGGAACAATCGACGCTGCTGAATCACTACGCCACCGAAAAAGAAGGCGCCGACCGCATCGAGAACTTGGAGCAGATGGTCAGCGCGGCAACCCAGTTCGTGTCGGAAGAGGGCTACGGCCAGGGCGCGCCCGCGCATCTGGGCCCGCAGTCGCAGGCGCAGTCCGGCGCGGCGGTGGTGAATCAGGATGGCTTCGAGATCCTCGACGCCGATGCGCCGCTGTCGACCGTGATGTCGCCGCTGTCGGCCTTCCTGTCGCACGCCTCGCTGGAGGCCGGCGACAACCAGGCTACCGTCGGCCAGCAAGCGGTGCAGATGATGACGGTGCACTCGGCCAAGGGCCTGGAGTTCAACAATGTCTTCATCACCGGGCTGGAAGAGGGCTTGTTCCCGCATGAGAGCAGCTCGCGCGAGCATGACGGCGTGGAAGAGGAACGTCGCCTGATGTACGTGGCGATCACCCGCGCGCGCGAACGCTTGTATCTGAGCTTTGCCCAGACCCGTATGCTACACGGCCAGACCCGCTACAACCTGAAGTCGCGTTTCTTCGAAGAGTTGCCGGAAGACGCCTTGAAGTGGCTGACGCCCAAGGTGCAGGGCGGTGGCTGGTTCGCTGCCAAGAAGTCGGCCTGGGATGAGGCGCCGCTGGTCGGTTCGGACAAGGCGCTGGCGCAGAAGATGGCCAGCAAGTCGGTCGAGGCCGGATCAGGCTGGCGTCTCGGTCAGTCGGTGGTGCATGCCAAGTTCGGCGAGGGCGTGATCGTCAACATTGAGGGCAGCGGCAACAATGCCCGCGCCCAGATCAACTTCGGCAGCGCCGGCATGAAGGTGCTTGACTTGAGTATCGCCAAGCTAGAGAAAATTTAAGTGCGCCTCCAAACCCGTCATTCCCGCGCATGCGGGAATCCATAGGGCGCATGTAGGCAGGCTCGGCATGGGTTCCAGCGAACGCGGGAACGACTTATTGCTTGTCGAGATCGACCGTCGCAGGCGCCGATGGCGGCGTTTGCGGCGGGCCGAAGATTTGCGCGTAGGCCGCGTACAACATGCAGTGCACCAGCACCAGCGAAATCAGGAATAGTGTGAAGATGCCGGCCACGCTCAGCTGCGACACGCCCAGCACCAATACAATGATCTGGATGCCGAAGAAATAGAACAGGTGCAGGATCAGCACCGCGCTGACCAGCGGCCGGATGGCCCGCAGCACCGACACCACGCTGAAGAACAGCGCCTTGCTGAACGCCATTTTCTGCCAGAAAATCAAGGGCGCCGTCATCGACGTCAGCAGCCAGCCCACCATGTAGATGGCCGAACCGGCCAGCATGCCGCCGAACAGGCCTTCCACGTCCTCCGGCTTGATGCTGCCGCGCGCCTGCGCGGTGCGCAAGCCTTCCATGGCTTCGCCCGAGATGCCGTAGATGGCCAACATGGCCAGCAGCATCAACAGCAGATTCAACAGGCCCATGCCCAGCAGATGCTTGCGCATCGGCGACTGCAAGCCGGCCAGCAGGAATTGCGGCAGGGCGCGACGGCCCTGGTCGATTTCGGCGCAACCTTGCAGCAGGGCGATGGTGAACATCGGCATCAGCAAGGCCCACAGGATTTGCCCCAGCACAGGCAGCAGCATGATGATCAACGAGGCGAACATGCAGACGAACAGCAGCGCCATCATGCCGCCGGGCTGTTTGCGGAACAGCGCCCAGCCTTGCTTGATCCAATGCCAACCTACGCGTGCGGGTAATTTTTCCATCAGTACAGTCCAGGCGCCGGCGTGGCGATGCGTTCGCGCAGGATGCGCTCAAAGTGGGTGGGGTCGTGAGGCGTCAACATCTCCGCCTCGCGCGGGCAGTAGTAATCGTACAGGCGCGACAGCCAGAAGCGCAGGGCGCCGGCGCGCAGCATGGTTTGCCAGGCGTGCGTTTCGGCTTCCGTGAACGGCCGCACGGCGTGGTAGGCGTCCAGCATGGCACGCACGCGCGCTTCGTCCAGCACGCCCGTTTCCAGGTCGATGCACCAGTCGTTGACGGTGACCGCCACGTCGAACAGCCAGGTGTCGTAGCCGGCGAAGTAAAAGTCGAAGAAGCCGGTGACCTGCTCGCCCTTGAACATGACGTTGTTGCGGAACAGGTCGGCGTGTACCGGTCCCGCCTGCAACTGCTGGTAGTGGTCGCAGGCGGCGAAAGTTTCCTGATAGTGCACTTCGGACTTGAGCAAGTGCGCCTTGTCTTCCGGAATGTAAGGCAGCACCAGCGGCGTGGTTTCATGCCACCATTCGAGGCCGCGCAGGTTCGGTTGCTTCAGTTCGTAATCGAGGCCGGCCAGGTGCATTTGCGCCAGCATGCCGCCCACCTGGGCGCAATGCACGGGATGCGGCGCCATCTGCGAGCGGCCTTCGAGCTTGGTGACGATAGCGGCCGGCTTGCCGTGCAGCGCGGTGATCAGGCCGCCCTGGTCGTTGGCCACCGGCGCCGGCACCAGCACGCCATGGTCGGCCAGGTGGCGCATCAGGTTGAGGTAAAACGGCAGTTGTTCAAACGACAGGTTCTCGAAGATGGTGAGCACGTACTCGCCGCGCTCGGTCGTCAGGAAGAAGTTGCTGTTCTCGATGCCGGAACTGATGCCTTTGAGCTCAAGCACTTTGCCGAGCGGGAATTGGGTGATCCACTGGGTGACATCTTCCAGCGATACCGGGGTAAAGACTGCCATGTGAAGTTAGATGAGTTCGGTGACGCTGCCGGCGGGCCGGCAGGGGTGTCTGGTTATTTAACGGCGGGCGGAGGTGGCGGCGCGGTGTTGTCCTGCACGGCTTCCTCGTCCGTGGTTTTCTTTTTCTTCTTACCAATGTCGAACTCCAGCACTGTCCACTGCGGGCCGCGATTGTTGCCGCTCATTGCGTCGCCTGGCTGGGCAGTGCCCACCGGATGGTTGGGACGCAGGGTGTAGGTGCTTGGACCGCTTTTGACGGTCGCCTCGGTGACATTGCCGCTGTTGTCGCGTTTTTCGGTAATCTTGCCTTCTGTGCTCGGCTTGGCGGTGACCGTGATCGGGTCTTCGGCGATTTCCTCGATTTTTTCCAGTTTGGGTGGCGCCTGGCTAGGCGTCGACTGCGCAAACGCCGTATGGGCGACCAGCGTCAGGAGGAGGAGGGAAATGCGCTTCATGATGGATCGCCTATAGCAGTGTAAAAGCCGCAGAATTTTTATCTATGATCCATTGTAACAAACCGACACGCTTCCTGTGCTGTCCGCCCCGTATTGCGGTTGGGCCGCCGCCAAAACCTGCGATAATGTTGCATTCGTCGCCATGCGCCACCCTCTTCGACCCTATGCAAAATACCCTGTTGTTAGTAGACGGCTCCAGCTATCTTTACCGCGCCTTCCACGCGCTGCCCGACCTGCGCAGCCCGGACGGCCATCCGACCGGCGCCATGCACGGCATGGTCAACATGCTGCGCCGCCTGCGCGCGGACTACCCGGCCGCTTACATCGCCTGCGTGTTCGACGCCAAGGGGAAAACTTTCCGTGATGACATGTATCCTGAATACAAGGCCACCCGCGCTTCCATGCCGGACGACCTGCGCCTGCAGATCGAGCCTATCCATGAGGCGGTCAAGGCCATGGGCTGGCCTATCCTGATGGTCGACGGCGTCGAGGCCGACGATGTGATCGGCACGCTGTCGCTGGACGCGGCCAAGGCCGGCATGAACGTGGTGGTGTCCACCGGCGACAAGGATCTGGCGCAGCTGGTCAACGACAAGGTCATGCTGATCAACACCATGACCAACGAAAAGATGGATGAAGCCGGCGTGCTGGCCAAGTTCGGCGTGCCGCCGAACCGCATCATCGATTACCTGACCCTGATCGGCGACACCGTCGACAACGTGCCGGGCGTGTCCAAGTGCGGCCCTAAAACCGCGCTCAAGTGGCTCGCCGCCTATGACTCGCTGGACGGCGTGATCGCCAATGCCAACAACATCAGCGGCGCCGTCGGCCAGAACCTGCGCGATGCGCTGGCATGGTTGCCGAAGGGCCGCGAGCTGATTACCGTCAAACTGGACTGCGACCTGTCCGCCCACATGGTGTCGATCAACGCATCGCTGACCGCACGTGAAGAGGATAAGGAGGCGCTGCTGGCCTTCTTCGCCAAGTACGGCTTCAAGACCCTGCTGCGCGATTTGAGCGTTGCCGGTTCGGCACCTGCCGCCTCCGCCAAGCCGGCGCTGGACGCGCCGGTGGGCGGCGCCGCCTCCGCCAACGGCGACCTGTTTGCCGAAGCCGTCACCACCCACTACGAAACCGTGTTCACCGACGAACAGCTGGACAAGTGGATCGCGCTGATCAACGCCGCCGAACTGACCGCCGTCGATACCGAAACCACCTCGCTGGAGCCGATGACGGCCCAGCTGGTCGGCATTTCGCTGGCGGTGAAGGCGGGCGAGGCCTGCTATATCCCGGTGGCGCACTCCTACCAGGGCGTGCCGCAGCAGCTGGAACGCGAGCACGTACTGGCCAGGCTCAAGCCGTGGCTGGAAGACGCCGCCAAGCTCAAGGTCGGCCAGAACTTGAAATACGACAGCCATATCTTCGCCAACCACGGCGTTTCGCTGCAGGGTATCCATCACGACACGCTGCTGGAATCGTATGTGTTCGAATCGCACCGCACGCACGACATGGACAGCCTGGCGCTGCGCCACCTGAACCACACCACGATTCCGTTCTCGGAGGTGTGCGGCAAGGGCGCCAACATGATCACCTTCGACCAGGTGGAAATCCAGTGCGCCACCAACTACGCGGCGGAAGACGCCGACATTACGCTGCGCCTGCACCAGAACATGATCAGCGAAGTGGAGCAGGACGAGAAGCTCAACTTCATCTACCGCAAGATTGAGTTGCCGACCGCCGTGGTGCTGCAGAAGATCGAACGCAACGGCGTGCAGATCGATGCCGCGCTGCTGGAGCAGCAATCGTCCGAGCTGGGCGCGCGCATCGTCGAATTGGAAGCCAAGGCGCACGAGCTGGCCGAGCAGCCGTTCAACCTCGGTTCGCCGAAGCAGATCGGCGAAATCTTCTTTGAAAAGCTGAAGCTGCCGGTGGTGAAGAAAACGCCGAGCGGTGCGCCATCGACCGATGAGGAAGTGCTGCAGAAGCTGGCCGAAGACTATCCGCTGCCGAAAGTGCTGCTGGAATACCGCAGCCTGTCCAAGCTGAAGTCGACCTACACCGACAAGCTGCCGAAGGGCATCAACAAGCAGACCGGCCGCGTACACACCAACTACGCGCAGGCGGTGGCGGTGACGGGCCGCCTGGCGTCCAACGACCCTAACCTGCAGAACATTCCGATCCGCACCAAGGAAGGCCGCCGCATCCGCGAAGCCTTCGTGGCGCCGGCCGGCTCGCACCTCGTGTCGGCCGACTATTCGCAGATCGAGCTGCGCATCATGGCGCATATTTCGGAAGACGCGAATATGCTGCGCGCGTTCGCGGAAGGCGTGGACATCCACCGCGCCACCGCCGCCGAGATCTTCGGCGTGGCGCCGGAGTCGGTCGAGAACGAGCAGCGCCGCTATGCCAAGGTGATTAACTTCGGCCTGATCTACGGCATGAGCGCCTTCGGCCTGGCCGCCAACCTCGGCATCGAGCGCGGCGCGGCGCAAAGCTATATCGAGCGTTATTTCGCGCGCTTCTCGGGCGTGAAGCAGTATATGGACGACACGCGCCTGCAGGCCAAGGCGCGCGGCTACGTGGAAACGGTGTTCGGCCGCCGCCTGTGGCTGCCGGAGATCAATTCGCCGAACGGCCCGCGCCGCCAGGGTGCGGAACGCGCGGCGATCAATGCGCCGATGCAGGGCACGGCCGCCGACCTGATCAAGCTGGCCATGGTGGCGGTGCAGGACTGGCTGGAAGCGGAAAAGCTGGGCACGCGCATGATCATGCAGGTGCACGACGAACTGGTGCTGGAAGTGCCGGACGCCGAGCTGGAGCTGATCAAGCGCAAGCTGCCGGAACTGATGGCCGGCGTGGCGCAACTGAAGGTGCCGCTGATTGCCGAGGTCGGCGTTGGCGCAAACTGGGATCAGGCACACTAACTTCTTACGGAGGATACGGATGGATGATTTGACGCGGGACGCAGAGAGTTTGCTGGGTAAAACGAGCTTGTCGGACGGCGTCGACCGCCGCGACTTCCTGAAGGTGGCGCTGGGTACCGGCTTTGCCGCCGCCGCCCTGCCGGTGTCGGCGCAAAACGTCATCAAGACCGACACCGCCGGCCTCACCGCCGGCACCATCACCATCAACGTCGCCGGCCAGAATGTGCCGGTGTACCGCGCCCAGCCGGAAGGCAAGACCAATCTGCCGGTGGTGCTGGTGATCTCGGAAATCTTCGGCGTGCACGAGCACATCGCCGACGTGGCGCGCCGCTTCGCCAAGCAGGGCTACCTGGCGCTGGCGCCGGACCTGTTCATCCGCCAGGGCGACCCGACCAAGGCGGCCTCGATCGCCGACCTGCAGCGCGACATCATCGCCAAGACACCCGACGCGCAAGTATTCGCCGACCTGGACGCCGTGGTGGCCTGGGCCAAGGCCAACAACGGCAATGGCGACAAGCTGGCCATCACCGGTTTCTGCTGGGGCGGCCGCATCACCTGGCTGTACGCCGCGCACAATCCTGCCATCAAAGCCGGCGTGGCCTGGTATGGCCGCTTGAAGGGGGACCTGAACGCCAACTTTCCCAGGCACCCAATCGATGTTGCTGGCACTCTGACGGTGCCGGTCCTCGGCCTGTACGGCGCCAAGGACACCGGCATCCCGCTGGAAACGGTGGACATCATGAAGGCGTCGCTGGCGCAGGGGCCGAACACGTCCACTTTCGTGCTCTATCCGAACTCCGGCCACGCCTTCCACGCCGACTACCGGCCGAGCTATAACGAGGCCGACGCCAAGGACGGCTGGGGCCGCACGTTAGCCTGGTTCAAGCAAAACGGCGTGGTGTGAGCGGTTTTTCAGCAGAAAAGCATGCTGGGGAGTAAAATGACGCCCCGGCGTGCGCGGCAGCGCGCGCGGTTCAGGTTCAAGGTACCAGAGGCTATAACATCGATCCCGTACTCGTTTCAATCATACTGGCAACAACACTGGCTGGCGTAGTGAGCATCACTGCGGCGGCCGTGTTCTCGTTTACGCTGCTGTCCAAGCTGGTCGAGCGCATGGTCAGCCTGTCGGTCGGCATCATGTTGTCAACCTCGCTCCTGCACGCCTTGCCGGAAGCCTTTGAATCGACCGCCAGCGCGCGCAGCCTGTTCGCCACCCTGTTGGGCGGCCTGCTGGCGTTCTTCCTGCTTGAAAAATTGGCCATCCTGCGTCATTCGCACCATCACGAGCATGACGGTCACCACCACCACCACGGCCACGACAAGCGCGAGGCCGGCAAGGCCGGCTGGATGATCCTGGTCGGCGACGGCATGCATAATTTCACCGACGGTATTTTGATTGCGGCCGCCTTCATGGCCGATCCGCAACTGGGCCTGATCACCGGCCTGGCCATCATCGCCCATGAAATTCCGCAGGAAATCGGCGACTTCATCGTATTGCTCAACGCCGGCTTCTCGCGCACCCGCGCTTATGTCTACAACCTGCTGTGCAGCCTGTTGGCGATCGCCGGCGGCCTGCTTGGTTATTACACGCTGGACCGCGCCAGCAGCCTGATTCCTTATGTCCTGGTGTTTGCCTCATCGGGCTTCATCTACATCGCCGTGAGCGACCTGATGCCGCAGATGCAGCGCCGGGCCACGCTGCGCGAATCGATACCGCAAGTCCTGCTGATCGCCGCCGGCGTGGCGATCGTTCTCTTCCTCACCGGCGGCGAGCACCACTAAAATCCGCGCCCATTCACTTGTGTAAAAAAGACAACGTCGTTGTCACTATACATTGTGATATTTAATTAATTAAGTAATACTAAAATTAAAACTTTTACATGTTTTGTTGTTAAGACATCTAAAGTTTCATATGGGTATTTCTTTTGTTACGATTAAAGGGCAAAGAAGAAATGAAACGATCAGACCACCCGTTGACACCTCGCCTCACGAAGGCTGGGGCCAAGTTGCGTCCTACTGCTGGACGCATCTTATTTGTCTTCATGACGTTGAGCTGGGCCATCTCCGGTTCTTCCACCGCGCTCGCTGCGGATGTCGCTTCCCAGGTCCAGCCCACGGGCGACTTTTGGCAGGACGTCGGCACCGGCAAAAGCGCCAAGGCTGCCGGTAGTGCTGTGGCCGGCCCACGCCGCTTCCACGCCGCCAAGCTGAACCGCAACGGCTTGCAGGCCTTCGCCAAGTCTGCGCCGGCGGAGCGCAGCGCGACCGCCAACGTCAGCCCTTTGATCATGTCATTGCCGCACCCGGACGGCGGCTACCAGCGTTTTGCCATCGTCGATTCGCCGATCATGGAAGCGGGCCTGGCCGCCAAGCATCCTGAAATCAAGACCTACGCCGGCAAGGGCATCGACGATCCCAACGCCAGCCTGCGCATGGACATTACCCCGCTCGGCCTGCACGCCTCGGTGCGTACGCCCCAAGGCGCCTGGTACGTCGATCCGCAAGCCGTGCTGGACGACAGCGTCTACCACAGCTATCACAGCCGCGACCTGCCGAACGTCCACGGCCCCATGCGCGAAGCGCCGATCGCCGAAGCCCAGATCTCCCTGTCGAAGGGCTTTTACCACGCCGAGGACACGGTCGAAGTGCGCGGCGCAGGCTTCACGCCGGGCGCCGCCGTCACCGTCTCGGTCAGCGCCGAGGGCGATAGCGGTAGCCGCCAGAGCGTGGTGGTCAACGCCGACAACGAAGGCGTGATCAACACCACCCTGGTGGCCGATCCATCGCGCAACAGCGGCGCCTTCGAAATCAGCGCCACCGATGGCCGCACCACCAGCACCGTCGCTTACCACGTGGTGGATGACCTGGCCGTCGCCGCACCGGTGTCCGGCAACCAGCTGCGCACCTACCGCCTGGCGCTGGTCACCGACCCGAGCTACGCCACTTACTTCGGCGGTTCGGCCAACGTCACCGCCGCCAAGGTCAGCCTGATCAACCGCGTGACCCAGGTGTATGAAGATGAAACCGCGATCCGGCTGGTACTGATCAACGCCACCGACGCGCTGAACCTGGACAGCGCCGCGCAAATGACCGGCGCCAACGGTCCATGTGGCGGCGCCGCCTGCTTCACCGCCAGTCAGGCCGCGAGCTGCGGCAGCGCGACGCTGACCCGCAATCGCGTGGTCACCGGCCTGCTGGCGGGAGCGTCCAGCTTCGACATCGGTCACATCGCGCTCGGCCTCAACGGCGGTGGTATTGCCAGCCTGGGCGTAGTGGGCGGCAGCAGCAAGGCCCAGGGTTGCACCGGTATTCCGACGCCGGTCGGCGACTTTTTCGCGGTCGACTACGTGGCGCATGAATTGGGCCACCAGTTCGCCGGCAACCACACCTTCAACGGCGTGATCAGCAATTGCTCCGGCGGCAATCGCAACGCCGGCACCTCGGTGGAGCCGGGCAGCGGCTCGTCGATCATGGCCTATGCCGGGATTTGTGGCACCGACAACCTGCAAAGCCACAGCGACGCCTATTGGTCGCAGCGCAGCTTCGACGAAATCGTCGCCTACACCTCGGGCGCCGAAAGCAACATCAACGAAATACAGAACCTGGTGCTGAGCAACTTCGCCAGCGGCCAGCAGTTCATGCTGGGCTATAACGGCAACAAGTCGGTCGCCATCGTCAACGGCAGCAACTTCACCACTGCAGGCATCAAGGCGGCGATCCAAGGCATCAGCGGCTGGCCGTCCGGCGCCACCGTCACCATCAGCACGCTGAGCAACAACGCCGCCACCATCACCTTCGGCGGCACGCTGGCCGGCACCAATGTGGCGACGCTGCAGCTGAGCGATTGCAGCGGCGCCTGCACCGGCTATGTTGGTGAAATCGCCGCCGGCGGCCCGACCACTCGGCGTGGTGCGCTGTCGTTCACCGGCAATACCTCGCCGGTGGTCAGCGTTGCCGCCGGCTACACCATCCCGGTGCGCACGCCGTTCGCGCTGACCGGCAGCGCCGTCGATGCCGAAGGCGATCCGCTGACCTACCTGTGGGAGCAGAACGACCGCGCCGCCGGCACCGGTACCGGCTTGGTCAGCAACAGCAAGTTCAACGGTCCGCTGTTCCGCCAGTTCGGCGTGCGCGCGCAGGTCAGCGCAGAAGACACCATCAAATATGGCTCGCCCGGCGAAAACCATGTCAGCACCGATCCGACCCGCGTGTTCCCGGACCTGGCGCAGATCCTGGCCAACAACACCAACGCTGAAAGCGGTGCCTGCCCGACCGCATCCGCGCTGCCGACTGCGGCCGAGATCGAGTGCTATTCGGAGTATTTGCCGACCGCCGCCTACGTGGGCTTTGGCGCCAACGCCAATCCGGCAGCGCTGAACTTCCGCCTGACCGCGCGTGACGGCCGTGGCGGTGTGGCCAACGCCAGCACCCGGCTGGTGTTGGCGTCCGGCGCCGGTCCATTCCTGGTGACGTCGCCGAACACTGCGGTGTCGCTGGACGCCGGCTCGACCCAGACCGTGACCTGGAGCGTGGCCAACACCGATGTCGCACCGGTGAGCACCGCCAGCGTCAAGATCAGCTTGTCGACCGACGGCGGCAACACTTATCCGTACACGCTGGCGGAAAGCACCGCCAACAATGGCAGCAAGGCGCTCACGCTGCCGCTGGTGGCCAGCACCACGGCACGCATCAAGGTGGAAGCGGTGGACAATGTTTTCTTTGACGTTTCCAACGCCGACTTCACGATCCGCCTGGTGGGCGACGTCAACGCCGATGGCGCTCTCAACTGCGCCGACTACGCCATCGTCAAGGCCGCACTGGGCAAGCGCAGCAACCAGGCCGGCTTCGATGCGCGCGCCGATCTGAACAAGGATGGCGTGATCGATGCGCGCGACCTGGTGTTCATCTCGCAGCGCGTTGCCGGCGGTTGCCGCTAAGCCCACAACATCTACAAGGAAAATGACCATGTTGAATCTGAATAAATGGAAATATCAGGCCGGTGCGGCCGTGCTGGCCGCCGCCTTTGCCGTAATGCCGGCCTACGCCGCCGATCCGGTGCTGAGCATCGTCGCCACGCCGTCCAGCGGCGTGGTCGGCTCGACCATCGACCTCGATATCGTGGTGTCCGGTGTGAGCGACCTGTACGCTTACAACTTCACGCTGCTGTTCGACCCGGCCTACCTGCAAGCGTCGGCCGCGACCGAAGGCGCTTTCCTGGGCGCCGATGGCGGTAGCACCGACTTCGACGTGGTCGACCTGTCCGGCACGCCGGGCCAGGTGTTCTACGTCTACGGCGTCAAGTTCGGCGCGGTTCCCGGCGTCAGCGGCGGCGGTAGCCTGGCGCATCTGCGGTTTGATGTCATCGGCGCCGGCACCAGCACCTTGAGCTTTGCCGACGTGGTGCTGGTCGACTCGAGCAATGCCGACATCACGCCGCAGCTGAGCACGCAAACGCTGATCACCAGCGCCGTGCCGGAACCGCAGACCTACCTGATGCTGGGCATCGGCCTGGTAGGCCTGGCGGCGCTGCGCCGCCGCAGTGCGCAAGGGCTTACTTCTCCGTGTTGATGCGTTTGGCGTAGGCCACGCCGGTGGCCGGCGTGACGTCACGCGTATCGATGTTGATCTCGGTGACCGACTTCATGCCGCCCAGGTAGTGCTTGCCTTGCTCCAGGTCACGCCCACCGCCAAGCTGGCGCTGGCGCCGTTATTCAGCTTGTAGTCCACTACGCAGGCCTTGATCACGCCCATCGGCGGCGAGATCAGGGTCACGCTTTCGTTCGAGTCGGTGTGCGCGCTGGCAGCCAGCAGCCGGTTCCACTGGTCGAGCAGGATCAGGTCCAGATCGTCGTCGGCGCCGCCCGAGGTTTCATGGTTGGTCAGCTCAAAGCGCGCCACCACGGTCTTGTTGGGAATCGCCAGCGTGGTCGCCTTGACGCCGGGACCGCGCGCTATGCAAGCGTTCACCACATCGTCCGTCGCGTCCACCGAGCCCTTGGCCGCTTGCGTGACGGTCTGCGCCAGTCGCGTGTACGCGCGCATGCCGCCACGATCGACCGCCAGCGTGCCATCGAAGCCGGTCTGCACCTCGAACTGGCGGGTGCCGCTGGTGGTGGTGGCGGACACCACCTCCGGCCCTTCCACGCCGTTGTTGTAGCGCACCTGCAATGGGCTGCGCACATTGTGCTCGCTGGCTTCCACGCCACTTCGCCCATTTGCCAGACGCCCGGCATGGCGCTGGTGCGAGTCAGGCTGACGCTGTAGCTTTGCGTTTCGCCCGGCGCCAGTTGCAGCGTGGAAGGCCTGACGGCGATATCGAAACCGTCGATGCGGCTGCTGGCCGTGTAGATCGCCGGCCTGTCGCCGACGTTGGTGACGCTGCGGCTGACGGTCTTCACGCCCACCACGTCCGGCACCGTGATCGAAGCCAGGTGCAGTGCGTAACCATTGAGCGCGCCTTGTCCACAAAGACTTGATTCTCGTCACCCGCTGGACGCGGCAAACCAGGAAATTTTAATAAGCACGGCACCACCGACGACTACGTGGCCTCGGCAAAGCAGGACGGCGTATTGTCGCGTCTGCGGGCGACCGATTGGTCGAGCGCCGAAGGCAGCCCGACCACCGCCGCAACGCCGCCGGCTACACCGCGATGTCGTCGCAGGGCAGGGCGGACAGTGGGCTGAATGAGTTCGGCAAGTCTTTCAACATCATCGCGAACGGCGGCGGCACCAACTTCCTGCTGTCGCGCGCCACCGGAGCCGCCCGGCTTACCTGACGCTGTTGCGGTGCTTTTCCGCCGCTGCGGCCGGCGTGACGTCGCGCGTATCGATGCTGATTTCCGTCATCGTTACCGCGCGGCCGTCCGGGTTCAGCAATTGCAACCCGCCCAGGTAGCGCTTGCCTTGTTCCAGTCCGCTCCAGCTGACGCCGACCTTGCTGGTGCCGCCCTGCGTGGCCGGCGCGGCCGGCAACGCCACTTTCAGGTTGCCCTTGGTGTCGTTGGGGATGGCGAAGGCATACGACATGGTGTAGCTGGTGCTGGCATTGTTCTTCAACTGGTAGCCCAGCACGCAGACCTTGACCACGCCCATCGGCAGGCCGGTGAGGGTAACGCTCTCGTCCGATCCGGCGTGGCCGCTGTAGGCGATCAGGTTGTTGCGCTGGTCGAGCAAGGCCAGGTCCAGGTCGTCGTTGTCGCCGCCGGTCGTGGCGCGGTTGGACAGTTCGAAGCGCGCGATCATGTTCTGGTTGGGCACGCCGAGCGTCACCGCCTTGACGCCGGCGCCGCGTGCGGTGCAGGCCGCCAGCACGCCTTCCAGTGAGTCCAGCGAACCGGGCGCCGCCTGCGTGACCGTCTGCGCCAGACGTGTGTATTCGCGCATGCCGGCCTTGACCGCGCCGAGCTTGCCGTTAAAGCCGGTCATGACGTCGAGCTGGCGATTGCCGGCGACGGTGGTGGCCGAGACCAGCGCCGGTGCTTCGGCGCCGCTGTTGTAGCGCGCCTGCAGCGGACTGCGTACCTTGTGCTCGCTATCGTTCCAGACTACTTCACCGAACTTCCATTCGCCGTCCGCCGCATCGGTGCGCTCCAGCGCCACGGTGTAGCTCTGGGTCTCGCCCGCAGCCAGGTTCAGCGTCGACGGCGTAACCTTGACCGCGAAGCCGTCGAGGCTGGCGCTGGCGGTGTAGACCGCCGCCTTGTCGCCGACATTGGTGACGCGGCGGCTGACGCTCTGCATGCCGACCACGCCCGGCAGCGAGATGGAAGCAAGGTTCAGCGCGTAGCCCTTCAGTGCGCCGCTGCCGCAATCGCTGCTCTCGCCGGTGATGCCGCACAGGTATTGCTGGTAGTCGGCGCTGGCGATGTCGTACACCAGTCCGGGATCGGCCGCCTCGTTCGGCGTCACGTGCCCCGCGCCCTGGCCCCACGGCAGGGTACCGTCTTCGGCGCCGCTGAGGGTGGTCGGCAGCACGCTGCGGGTGGTGGTCATCAGGGCCGACTTGACGGCGGCGGCCGACCAGCCCGGATGGCGCTGCTTGAGTAGCGCGGCCAGGCCGGCCACATGCGGCGTCGCCATCGAGGTGCCCGACATATAGGCCGAGCTGTTGTAGGCCGGCGCGCTGCCGGCGATCACGGCGGCGTGCTGCGCGGTGCTCAGGCTGGGCGCGATGCCGGCAAGGATGTCGACGCCCGGCGCCGTCAGGTCGGGCTTGAGCACGCCCGGATCGAAGTTGTTGGGGCCGCGCGATGAAAAGTCGGCCAGCACCGGGCCCGTCATCGGCGTCAACGCACTGGCGGCGATGCTGGCGCTGGCGCCCGCCGTGGCGGCGTAGGCGTCGATGGTCTGGCCGTCGGCCTGGCTGACGTGGATGGTTGGCACGTTGTAGAGGTCGACCACGGTGCCGTTGCCGTCATCGAGCAGAATCATGCCGACGCCGCCGGCGGCCTTGACCGCCACCGCCTTGTCGGTGCGCGCCGTGTTGCCGCGCTGGCAAGCGACGATCTTGCCGGCCACCTTGGCAGGATCGAGCTGGGCGATCGGATGGACGTCGATCACATCCTCGCGGCGGAAGCAGTGCGCAGCCATGTCCGCATCGGCACCCGGCGCCACCGCGTCTTGCGCACGAATGACGGCGGTGTTCGGCAGCAGTGCCGGATTGAGCGAAGCGCCGCTGAATTGCTGGCCGTTGCCCAGCGTGACGCTGGCGGTGTGGGTGCGGTCGTGGGTCGATGCCGCGACCGTGGTCAGCCACGGGCTGATGTGAGCGACCGCGTTGGCCGGGCCGGAGTTACCGCCGGCGGCGGCGACGAAGACGCCGGCGTCGACCGCGTGGCGGAAGGCTTGCTCGACCGGGTCGAGCGGGCTGCCGCCGCCGCTGATCGAGTAGTTCAACACGTCGACGCCGTCGGCCACCGCCGCTTCGATCGCGGCCAGGCTGTCGCTGTTGTAGCAGGTGTTGGCCACGCCGGTGGTGCTGGGGAAGCCCTCGTTGTAGCTCCAGCAGATCTTGTACATGGCAAGACGGGCGCGCGGCGCGATGCCGCTGCGCTTGCCCAGCAGGTCGCCGTTGCCGGCCTGCGCCGGCACGTTGCCGTTGCCGGCCGCCGTGGACGAAGTGTGGGTGCCGTGGCCGCCGTCGCCCACCGGGCTGCCGAGCGAGTCGCGCGGCGAGCGGAATTCGCTCCAGTGGATGGTGCTGCCGCCGGCGCGGAAGCCGTCGTCGAAATAGCGCGCGCCGATCAGTTTGTTGTTGCAGCTGGCCGCCGTGAAAGCTTCGCCGGTCTGGCAGACGCCTTTCCAGCGCGCCGGCGGCGGGCCATAGGCCAGCGTGCCGCTGTGGTCGAAGGTGGGCTGGCCGGCGCCGTCAACGCGGTCGGCGTACGACAGATTCTCCGGCCAGATGCCGGTATCGATCACGCCAACGATCACGTCTTCGCCGGCGCGCGCCTTGCCGCCCAGTTGCTCCCACAGTCCGCCCGGTTGATCGAGGCCGAGGAAGGTCGGAGTGTAGTTGGTGACCACGTGCTGGCGCTGGTCCGCTGTGATGCTGACGGCCTGGCCGCTGGCCTTGAGGGCGCGCACTTCGGCATCGGTCAGGCGTGCGGCAAAGCCGTTGAACACCACCTGGAACTGGCGCGTGACGGCGGCGGCCGGCAGCAGCGCCTTGGCTTGCTCCTGTTGCGTGCTGAGGTAGCTGCGGTACTGGCGGGCGGCACCGCTGGCGAGGTCCAGGCGTTGTCCGGGAGCGACTTTGGTGGCGCGCAGACCGTTGACGTTACCGCTGTAGGCGGCTACCGGCTGGCCGGACAGCTGCACGATGTAGGGCCGGCGGACGTCGTCCGCATGGGCCGTGTCGAAGGCGCCCAGCAGCGGCAGCGCCGCCATCAGCAGCAGGGTGAGACGACGGTGCTGCGGTACTTTGTTCCTTGCCATGAATCGCTCCGGGGTGTGGTTGAAGAGCGCCATTTAACCAAGAAATATAGAAATAAATTCAATTTAATTTGTTACATGGTTAAAAAAATACAACGATTAACAAGCGACAAGCTAAGACAAAATAGCGATAAATAGTCACTTTATTGCTTCAGTTTTTATAGCTAAATCTGGTTGGTGTCGTCACATTTTTCGGAATACGAATTTTTACAATTAGATACAACATAAAAGTCAATTGTCTAGACGGCCTTTTGCGTGCTGTGCATACTTGGTTTCTTGTTAACTCAAGGAGGATCAATGAAACTTGCCGCACTTAACGCACTGGCCGCTTGCCTGGCGGTCGCCGCCGGCCCAGCGTTCGCCGATGCCCACGGGACCGCCACCTTCGGCAATGTGACCGTGACGCTGATCGATCTGGATCCGAACGATGGCATCGCCGCCAGCATTTCCTTCCTGCCCAACCCGACCATGTACGCCGGCGGCGCTTATATCTACGGCGAAGCGGAGACCGGCCAGACCGGCGGTTACGATCCCGGCCACCAGCTGGGCCGCTATGAAAAAACCGGCGCCTGGCAAACCACCAACGTCAAGGGCAGCACCAAGACCGATCTGGCTTCCTCGTCGGCCAGCGTGGGCGGCTCGGCCAGCGGCGTCGGCTTCAGCGGCTTGAGCCTGTCGGGCACGGCCTTCAGCTCGGCCGACGAGCGCTCGCGCTTCTACGCCTATGCCGGCGTGCCGGCCTCGCATGGGAACAAGGGCTTCATCCTGTCGGCCAATACCATGGTGACCTTTTCGGTCAACGCCACGCTGGGCGTGAATACCACCCTCGGCTATACGCCGGGCGCGCTGGAAGGCGAGGCCGCGGCGGCCACGCTACGCCTGTACGCCGGCGCTTTCGGCGCCGACCCTGGCGCCATCCTCGACGGCACGCATGAGCACAGCGTCAGCGTTCACTACTTCGATGGCGATCTGCCCGGCGCGGCCAGCGACAGTTGGAGCGGCGTGATGTCGGCCAGCTTCAGCAACCTCAGCAGTCAGAGCGGCCGCGGCGAGTTTTGGGCCGACGCCAGCATCAGCGGTCGTTCGGTGATTTCGGCGGTGCCGGAGCCGGCCACTTACGGCATGTTGCTGGGCGGCCTGGGCCTGATCGGCGCCGTCGCCCGCCGCCGCGCCCGCGCGTGATAAACCGTTGCTCATCATTGGAGAATCTATGAAGCGCTTTGTATTGCATACCCTGGCGGCGGCCTGCATGGTCGCCGCCGTCAGCCCGGCGTTCGCCGCGTCGAGCAGCAGCGTCAGTTTCGGCAACCTGGTCATCACCCTGACCGACCTGAACGCGGCCGACGGCATAGCGCCCAGCCTGTCGTTCAGCACCAACGGCCACGCCTATGTCCTGGGCGAGACGCTGGGTTTCGGCGAGACCCAGGATGAAAGCCTGTACGCCCATACCGCCAAGCAGCAGCAGGGCATTTTGTCCGGCAGCACGCATGGCGACTGGTCCGCTGTAACGTCCAGCGTGACGGCCGCCAATACGGTGGCCGGCTTTACCGCGCTGTCCGCCACCGGCAATGCCAGCAGCAGCCTCGACGCCCATGGCGCCTACCGCAGCTACGCCGCCGGCAGCGAACCCTTCCTCAACACCTTCGTCTTGTCGGCCAACACCAAGGTAACGTTCAGCACCATGGCGTCCATGCAGGTGCAGACCAGCATGGGCTACAACCTCGAGGCCGACCAGGAAGAGTACGCCAACGCGCATATGTTGCTGGCGGTGGGCGGCTCGGTGAACGGCGTGGCGCAGGACGACGTACGCGACCTGGCGCTGTCGGCGACTTTTGCGGTGCGCGACGATGGCACCACCATGGGCGTGAGCGATAGCTGGAGCGGGATGTTGTCGGCCAGTTTTATCAACAACAGCGCGATGAATGCCGATGGCACTTTTCAGGCATTTGTTTCGACCGAAGGCTGGTCGGCGAACTGGGATGGCGTGACGCCGGTACCAGAGCCGGAAACCTACGCCATGCTGTTGGCGGGGCTGGCGCTGGTAGGCTGGACCGGCCGCCGCAACAAGGCGCGCAGCCGGGCCTGAATGGTTTAGTTGCCGGTGGCGACCGGGCGGGTGGGATCGCTCACCCACTCGCTCCACGAGCCCGGACGCCGACATGGACTAGTTCGCCTATGCGCGCACGCTGCTGAACGTGGTTGCTGATCTTACTTTACGGTTTTGTGACCGCTCAATCGTTTGCGGCTTGTGATCGCAAGCGACGAGAGTATGATCGTGTATTGGACTCTCGACAAAACAAGCAAGCAGAATCATTGTCAAAGATCAGCGGACTGCTGGGCGGGTCGCGCAGCGAAGACGGGCCACTTGATCGATCATCAAGTACGCGGCACTGAATTACTGATCGTGCATTGGATACGCGCTACGCGTCAGCGGAAAAGATGACAAGGTCTTAATCAGTACCGGTAGCGACAGGGCGGGCTGAGTCGGCACACCACTCGCTCCACGAGCCCGGATACAGGGCGGCGCCGGGTAGGCCAGCGATTTCCAGTGCCAGCAGGTTGTGGCAGGCGGTGACGCCGGAACCGCATTGCATGATGGCTTGCGGCGCGCTGTCGAACAGCGGCGCGAAGTCGGCCTTCAGCTGCGCGGCGTCCTTGAAACGGCCTTCGGCCGTCAGGTTGTCCTTGAAGAAGCGGTTTTTGGCGCCGGGGATGTGGCCGCCCACCGGATCGATGGTTTCGTTTTCGCCGCGATAGCGGTCGGCCGCGCGGGCGTCGACCACGGTGCGTGCCCGGGTCGACAGGTTGGCGACCACTTCCTCCACTGACACCGTCGCCACCAGCGATGGCCGGTCACCGATCTGGCCCGGCGTGCGCTGATCGTTCGAGGTCACCATGGCCAAGCCTGCCGATTGCCAGGCCGCCAGCCCGCCATCGAGCACGGCCACCGCCGGATGTCCGACCCAGCGCAGCAGCCACCACAGACGCGCGGCGAACATGCCGCCGTGCGCATCGTAAGCGACCACTTGCGTGTCGTGGTTGATGCCCCAGCTGCGCAGGGTGGCGATCAGGGCCGCCCGCTCCGGCAGCGGGTGCCGGCCGCGAAACGCGCCGTCCGCACCCAGCTTGGCGCCCGACAGGTCCGTATCCACATTGGCGAACTGCGCGCCGGCGATGTGGCCGATGGCGAAACCGTCACGCCCGGCGTTTGGATTCATCAAGTCATGACGGCAATCGAGGATGACCCAGTTCGGGTCTTGCAGATGCTGGGACAGGGTGGCGGCGTCGATCAGGGTGGTGTGCATGATGCTCCTTATACTTCGCTGGCGATGGGATCGGTATTGGCGATGGCCTTACCGCGTTCGGTATTGCGCGTATTGTAAAACGTCGCGGCCATGCCCGACGCAAGAATGATGGCGATGCCGGCCCAGCTGTGCCAATCGAACACGTCGCCGAACACCAGCACGCCCCACACGCTGGAGAACACGATGCCGGTGTACTGCAGGTTGGCCACCACCAGCGTATTGCCCAGGCGGTAGGCGCGCGTCATGGCGATCTGCGCGCTGGTGGCGCACACGCCGATGGCCAGCAGCAGCAGGCCGCTGCGCCAGCTGGTGATCGGATGCCACGCCGGGCCCTCGCTGCCGCCAGTGATGAGCACGCCGACAATGCCGGCCAGCAGATTCATCACGGTGAAGTAGAACACCACGCGGTTCTCGGGTTCGCCGGCCAGACCCAGCTTGCGCACCTGCATATACGCCATGGCGGTAATCATGCTGGAACCAAGCGCGATCAGCGCCGGTGTCAACAGGTTGGCGTCGAAGGCGGGGCGCAGCAGCAGGGTGACGCCGATGAAGCTGCAGCCGACGGCCAGCATCAGCGGCCATTTGACGTCGCCTTTGGCGTGCCACCAGCCCATGGCGAACAGCCAGGCGGCGATCCAGATCGGCGACATGTAGTTGAGGGTCATGGCGGTGGCCAGCGGCAGTTCGCCGATGGAGTAGTACCACAGCCAGAGAGAGATAACGCCGATGACGCCGCGCCACAGGTGGGCGCCCGGCATGCTGGTGCGGAAGCTGCCGCCCTGCATTTTGATCAGGGTGGCCAGCGTCATCACGCCGACCACCCCGCGATACAGCACCAGTTCCGATGTCGAGAATTCCACCGAGGCCAGTTTGACGCAGACACCCATCACGGCAAACATAAAACTCGCAAACAACATCCACAGTGACTGCATGGTTAAACCTTATAAAGCCATCTTGCGACTGTACCACTCGTGGAAGTGCTGCATGCCGTCTTCCATCGGTGACTGATACGGCCCGCCGTCCGTCTCGCCGCGTTGCATCAGCACTTTGCGGCCGGCGTCCATGCGCAGGGCGATCTCGTCGTCCTCGATGCAGGTTTCCATGTAGGCGGCGCGTTCGGCTTCGACGAACTCGCGCTCGAACAGCACGATTTCCTCGGGATAGTAGAACTCCACCACGTTCTTGGTGCGCTGCGGGCCTTCCGGCCACAGGGTCGACACCACCAGCACGTGCGGATACCACTCGACCATGATGTTCGGATAGAGCGTCAGCCAGATCGCGCCGTACGGCGGCGGTTCGCCGCCGCGGAACTTGAGCACCTGCTCCTGCCAGTGCCGGTAGACTTCCGAGCCGGATTTTTGCAGGCCCTTGTGCACGCCCACGGTCTGCACGCTGTAGTCGCGGCCGAATTCCCAGCGCAGGTCGTCGCAGGCGACAAAACTGCCCAGGCCGGGGTGGAAGGCCTCGACGTGATAATCCTCCAGATAGACCTCGATGAAGGTCTTCCAGTTGTAGTCGCAGTGGTGCACTTCCACGTGGTCCAGCATGTAGCCGCTGAAATCGAGATCCTTGGTCACCGACAGCTGGTTCAGCGTGTCCATGACGTTGTAGCCGTTTTGCTCGAACAGCAGGCCGTTCCAGCTTTGCAGCTCGGTCTTCGGCAGGTTCAGGCATGGCGTTTCGGGGAAGTGCGGCGCACCGAGCAACTCACCCTTGAGGTCATAGGTCCAGCGGTGCAGCGGACAGACAATGTTGTTCGCATTGCCACGGCCATTGAACATCAGCGCCTGACGGTGACGGCAGACGTTGGACAACAGCTCCAGCCCATTGGCGTTGCGCACCAACATGCGGCCTTCGTTCTCGGCGGCGAGGGTTGCGTAATCGCCGACGTTCGGCACCATCAGCTCGTGTCCGACATAACGCGGACCGGCTTTAAATAATTGCTGCATTTCGCGCTGTAACAGCGCTTCGTCAAAATAGACGTTAACCGGAAGTTGCGCAGTTGGTCGCGCTAGCTTGGCGTGGGTACCCAGATCGGACATCCAAACCCCCCTTAATCAATGATTCAAACCAAGAAGAGACAGAATCCGTAAAGACGACCCGCATTCTTATGCGTTGAGGTGGTATTTAGGACAGAACCGGCGATTATACCGTCTTTTATGCTCTACCGACAGCCTGCTGTGCTCGTTTTTCGTGCGAAAACTTGCGTTTCATACATGCTTGCAAGGCAAATGGGGGCGATTGCGATAAAATCCATGGTCCGCCGCTTATGTCCCACGGGATAAGGTGGTTTGTTCTAAAATAACGGGCTACACTGCGCTGGCACGAGCTTTGCCTTGAAAACTGAATGACTATGCCTAAGAAATTAACTGCCGACGCCACCGACGCTGCTCCCGCTCCCGCTTCATTTGAAGAAGCGATGGCCGAACTGGCGCAACTGGTTGCGCAAATGGAGGCAGGCCAACTGCCGCTGGAAGCTTCGGTGGCCGCCTATGCGCGCGGCTCCGAGCTGGTGAAGTTCTGCGCCGCCCAGCTGGAAAAAGTCGAATCCCAGGTCAAGGTGCTGGAAGGCGAGATGCTCAAGCCGTTCGTGGAATCGGGCGAGGCCGAGCAATGAACGCCGCCTTCGACGACTGGATGAAAACCGTGCAGGCCGGATCGGAAAACGATTTATCCGCTTACCTGCCGTCCGCTGACGCCATCCCGGTCAAGCTGCACGCCGCCATGCGCTACGCGCTGCTGGGCGGCGGCAAGCGCGTGCGCCCACTGCTGGTGTATGCGGCCGGCGCGCTGTTCGGCGCCGACGCGGCCATCCTGAGCCGCGCGGCGGCGGCGGTGGAGATGATCCACGCCTATTCGCTGGTGCACGACGATATGCCGTGCATGGACGACGACGAACTGCGTCGCGGCAAACCGACCGTGCACGTGGCCTACGACGAGGCGACCGCGCTGCTGGTCGGCGACGCGCTGCAATCGCAGGCTTTCCTGGTGCTGTCGGAAGCGCAGGGTGACGCCAACCCGGTGCCGCCGGCGCGTCAGGTGGCGATGCTGCGTTTGCTGGCGCATGCCTCCGGCTCGGCCGGCATGTGCGGCGGCCAGGCCATCGATCTCGATAGCGTCGGCATCAGCCTGACGCTGGAGCAGCTGGAGCAGATGCACCAGCTGAAGACCGGCGCCTTGCTGCGCGCGTCCGTGGTGCTGGGCGCGCTGGCCGGCAAGGATCTGGACCAGAATGAATTGAACGCGCTGAATGTGTATGCGCGCGCCATCGGCCTGGCGTTCCAGGTGGTGGACGATGTGCTCGACGCGACGGCCGATTCGGCCACGCTGGGCAAGACCGCCGGCAAGGACGCCGCCGACAACAAGCCGACCTATGTATCCATATTAGGTCTTGAGCCGTCGCGCGCGCTGGCGGAAAAATTGCGGCTCGACGCGCACGCAGCGCTCGCGCCGTTTGGAGAAAAAGCTCTGCGATTACGCGAACTCGCGGATCTGATCGTGCAGCGGAAGGCTTAAATGAACTTGCTCGAAAAAATAGAATCCCCGGCCGATGTACGCAAACTGGCGTACACCCAACTGACGCCGCTGGCGCACGAACTGCGCGCCTACCTGCTCGATTCCGTCTCCAAGACGGGCGGCCACTTGTCGTCCAACCTCGGTACGGTCGAACTGACGGTGGCGCTGCACTACGTGTTCAACACGCCGCACGACCGCATCGTCTGGGACGTCGGACACCAGACCTACTCGCACAAGATCCTCACCGGTCGCCGCGACCGCATGCACACGCTGCGCCAGCTGAACGGCATCTCGGGCTTCCCGAAGCGCGACGAAAGCGAATACGACACCTTCGGCACCGCGCACTCGTCGACCTCCATCTCGGCGGCGCTGGGCATGGCGCAGGCGGCCAAGATCAAGGGCGAGCATCGCCACGCTATCGCCGTGATCGGCGACGGCTCGATGACGGCCGGCATGGCGTTCGAGGCGCTGAACAACGCCGGCGTGCAGGAAGACGTCAACCTGCTGGTGATTTTGAACGACAACGACATGTCGATTTCGCCGCCGGTGGGCGCGCTGAACCGCTACCTGGCGCGTTTGATGTCGGGCCAGTTCTATGCGGCCGCCAAGAATGTCGGCAAGTCGGTGTTGCCCGGCCCCGTGCTGGAACTGGCCAAGCGCCTGGAAGAGCATGCGAAAGGCATGGTGGTTCCGGCCACCATGTTCGAAGAATTCGGCTTCAACTACATCGGCCCGATCGACGGCCATGACCTGGATTCGCTGATCCCGACGCTGCAGAACATCAAGCAGCTCAAGGGCCCGCAGTTCCTGCACGTGGTGACCAAGAAGGGCCAGGGCTACAAGTTGGCCGAGGCGGAGCCTGTGCTGTACCACGGCACGCCGAAATTCGATCCGGCCGAAGGCATCAAGCCGTCCGTCGCGCCGTCGAAGAAGACCTATACCGAAGTGTTCGGCGACTGGCTGTGCGACATGGCCGCCGCCGACAAGAAGCTGGTCGGCATTACGCCGGCCATGCGCGAAGGCTCGGGCATGGTGCGCTTCGACCAGGAATATCCCGATCGCTATTTCGACGTCGGCATCGCCGAGCAGCACTCGGTGACCTTCGGCGCCGGCCTGGCGTGCGAAGGCCTGAAGCCGGTGGTGGCGATCTATTCGACCTTCCTGCAGCGCGGCTACGATCAACTGATCCACGACGTGGCGCTGCAAAACCTGGACGTGACGTTTGCGCTGGACCGCGCAGGCCTGGTCGGCGCCGACGGCGCCACCCATGCCGGTAATTATGATCTGGCCTACCTGCGCTGCATCCCGAACATGGTGGTAATGGCGGCGTCGGACGAAAACGAATGCCGCCAGATGCTGACCACCGGCTACCAGTACAACGGTCCGGCGGCGATCCGCTATCCACGCGGCGCCGGCATCGGCGCCGTCATCAAGCCGGAGCTGACCTCGATCGAGATCGGCAAGGGCGAGATCAAGCGCGCGGGCCAGAAGATCGCCATCCTGGCCTTCGGCTCGATGGTGGCGCCGTCGCTGGCGGCCGGTGAAACGCTGAACGCCACGGTGGCCAATATGCGCTTCGTCAAACCGCTGGATGTGGAGCTGGTGAAGCAGCTGGCCGCCGATCACGATTACTTCGTGACGGTGGAAGAGGGTTGCATCATGGGCGGCGCCGGTGCGGCGGTAGCGGAAGCGCTGGCGGCGGCAGGTCTGTCCAAGCCGATGCTGATGCTTGGCCTGCCGGATAAATTCATCGACCACGGCGACCCGGCCAAACTGCTGGCCAGCGTTGGCCTGGATGCCGCCGGCATCACCGCCTCCATCAAACAACGCTACCTTAGCGACGAACCGCGCCTGGTCGTTAATAACGCCTGAGCCTCCAAAGTTTCTTGCGGTATTGCGATTCGTGTCCTACATTGATATAAACAGTTTATGCCGTTTATATCAATATGGACGCCTCCGCATCGCTGATCGCCTGCCTGTTGCTTGCCTGTGGCGCCGCCACGGCGCAGGTGCCGGAGTCCGGCCGGGCGCAGGAGCTCCGTTTCAGCGCCGAGGAGGTGGACGCCAGCATGGGCGACCGCTATATCGACCGCACGGTGGGTCTGGCGGCGGCCGGCAAGCTCGATGAGGACCGCCGCCTGCTGGCGCGGCTGCGCTACATCAGCGCGGAGCTGGTGCGTGTCGCCGTTGAGCTCAGGCCCGAGGCGGCGCAGTGGTCGTGGGAAGTCCATACCACCAGCGATCCGGAAGTGGACGCCATCTGCATGGCCGGCGGGAAGATCCTGGTCGGCAGCGCCTTCGTGCGCCGGCTGGCGTTGACGGACGGCGAGCTGGCGGTGCTGCTGGCGCACGAGGTGGCGCACGTCGTCGCCGAACATGCGCGAGAAACCTTTTCCGAAGCCGTGCTGCTGAACCGCCTGCCCGCCGTGCCGCTCGACGTGGTGATGGCGCGGCTGGACAGCGACTTGTCGCTGCAAATCCGCTTGTCCAAATTATCCAGCCTGCAGGAATCCGAGGCCGATCAACTGGGAATGATGCTGGCGCACCGCGCCGGATGGGCGGCGGCCGATATGGTGGGCTTCTACCGCAAGCTGGCGCAGGGCGAGCAGGCGGCGCTGATCTCCAGCGCCTATCCCGCCACCGCGTCGCGCCTCAGCATGGCCAAGGGCATGGCGCGCTTGTTCGACGATTGAATCCTGCTTATCGTATGCCTATCGTATGCTTAGCCGCGCTTGCGCTCGTGCTGCCACAGCACGTCGCTGCCGCCGGCGTAACGGTTCAATACGCGCGACAGCACGAACAGCAAATCCGACAAACGATTTACATACTGGCGTGGATGCTCGTGGATGGTCTCCGCCTTGCCGAGCGTGACGATGGCGCGTTCGGCGCGGCGGCACACGGTGCGGCAGACGTGCGCCTGCGAGGCCGCGCGCGAGCCGGCCGGCAGGATGAATTCGGTCAGCGCCGGCAGGGTGGCGTTGTACTTGGCCAGCAGCTGATCCAGGCGTTCGACGTGCGCTTCCTTGATCATCTGGTAGCCGGGGATGCACAACTCGCCGCCCAGGTCGAACAGGTCGTGCTGGATGGTGACCAGTTCCTCGCGCAGGTCGGCCGGCATGTCTTCGCACAGCAGCAGGCCGATATGCGAATTCAGTTCGTCCACCTCGCCGATGGAGTCGATGCGCACGCTGTCCTTGTCGGTGCGGCTGCCGTCACCGAGGCCGGTGGTGCCGCCGTCGCCGGTGCGGGTGGCGATTTTAGAGAGTCGGTTGCCCATGATGTTCAGCCCTTGGTGACGACGCTGGCGCGGCGCGGATTGTAGGGATCGAAGCCGGGCGTGTTCCAGAATTCCTGCAGGCCCTTGGATTCGTACAGCGCTACTTCTTCGTCGTACATCGGGAACAAGCCGGCCAGGAAGATGGTGCGGTCGGGCAGTTCGAACTTGATCTGCTCTTCGTTCATGTATTGCGGACGATAGACGAAGCAGGCGTTCATGGCGCTGTCCTTGGACATCGGCTGATCGATCTTGAACGAGGCCTGGTAGTGGAACGAGCTGTCGTTGAAGAAGGACTGCGCGATATAGGCGGCGGCGCTGCCCCAGCCTGTATCCTTGGTGTGCAGCGTGAAGCTCAGTTCCGGTTTGCCCTGCACCCAGTTCGGGTGATTGGCGTTGGACAGCCCGGCCGTCACTGCGGTCAGCATGCCCTCTGCCGGGAAATTCTCAAAATAGTAGATCAGCATGCGCGGACGGTTATCCAGCGCCACCTGACCGATCCTGGCCTGCACGCCGAACCGTTCTTCCAGCGCCAGGAGCCAAGCTTGTTCGAAATTGTGTTCCATACTCTATTCCAGTGGTTGTAGTAGCTGCGCCCGAAAGAATACAACAAATCAGCGTTTGTGCTTACAATCGTGGCTCAATCTGTGTTTTCAGGCGCTTAACCCATGAACACTGTCACCGATCTTAACGCCCGCCGGGCGCAGGTTGCTGCTGCTTTGCAGCAGGTGCTGCCGGCGCGGGCTGTGCTCTCTGCCGTGGAGGACACGCGTCCATATGAGTGCGACGGCCTGGCCGCATATCGCCAGCTGCCGATGATCGTGGTGCTGCCCGATAGCGAGGCGCAGGTGGTGGCCGTGCTGAAGGTGTGCCGCGAGTTGGGCGTGCCGGTGGTGCCGCGCGGCGCCGGCACCGGCCTGTCCGGCGGCGCGATGCCGATCGTCGACGGCGTGGTGCTGTCGACCGCGCGCCTCAACCGGATCGTGCGCATGGATGCGTATTCGCGCACGGCGGTCGTGCAGCCGGGCGTGCGCAACCTCGCCATCTCGGAAGCGGCGGCGCAGTATGGTTTGTACTATGCGCCCGATCCATCATCGCAGATCGCCTGTACCATCGGCGGCAACGTGGCCGAGAATTCCGGCGGCGTGCATTGCCTGAAATACGGCCTGACCGTGCACAACGTGCTGCGCGTGCGCATGGTGACCATCGACGGCGATCGGGTGGAGCTGGGCGGCGAGGCGCTCGATGCGCCGGGACTCGATCTGCTGTCGGTGTTCGTCGGCTCGGAGGGCATGCTGGGCATCGTCACGGAAGTGACGGTCAAGCTGGTGCCCAAGCCGGCCATTGCGCGCGTGATCATGGCGTCGTTCGATGAGGTGGTGAAGGGTTGTCACGCCGTGGCCGCGCTGATCGCTGCGGGCATCATTCCGGCGGGATTGGAGATGATGGATCAGACTTCCTCGCGCATGGTGGAGCCGTTCGTGAAGGCCGGCTACGACACCGATGCCGCCGCCATTCTACTGTGCGAGGCCGATGGCACCATCGAGGAGGTGGAAGAGGAAATCGCGCGCATGTCGGCGGTGCTGAATACGGCCGGCGCGATTGCGATTACGGTGTCGCAGACCGAGGCCGAGCGCCTGAAGTTCTGGTCCGGCCGCAAGAACGCTTTTCCGGCCGCCGGCCGCATCTCGCCGGACTACTACTGCATGGACGGCACCATTCCGCGCAAGCGCCTGGGCGAGGTCTTGTCCGGCATCGCGGCGATGGAGGTCAAGTACGGCCTGCGTTGCGCCAATGTGTTCCATGCCGGTGACGGCAACCTGCATCCGCTGATTCTGTTCAACGCCAATATCCCGGACGAGTTCCACCGCGCCGAAGCCTTCGGCGCGGAGATCCTGGCGCTGTGTGTGGAAGTCGGCGGCACCATCACGGGCGAGCATGGGGTGGGCATCGAGAAGATCGATTCCATGTGCGTACAGTTCAAGCCCGCCGAGCTGGAGGCCTTCTTCTCGGTCAAGCGCAGCTTCGATCCGGCCGGTCTGCTCAATCCCGACAAGGCCATACCTACACTGAACCGCTGCGCCGAATTCGGCAAGATGCGCGTCAGCGGCGGCGTGCTGCCGTTCTCCCACCTTCCGCGGTTTTGAAGATGACTGTCTACGACGATTTCGCCACCCGCATCCGCGCCGCCAGCGCAAACAGCACGCCGTTGCGCCTACGCGGCGGCGGCACCAAGGATTGGTATGGCCAGGCGTTCGATGGCGAGCTGCTGGACACGCGCGTCAACAGCGGCGTCATTGCTTATGAGCCGACGGAGCTGGTGATTACCGCGCGCTGCGGCACGCCGCTGATGGAGATCGAGGCGCTGCTGGCGCAGCACGGACAGATGCTGGCGTTCGAGCCGCCGCGCTTCGGCGCCGGCTCGACCATCGGCGGCGTGGTCGCCAGCGCGCTGTCCGGCCCTCGCCGCGCCAGCGCCGGTGCGGTGCGCGACTTCGTGCTCGGCGCCATGTTGATGGATGGCCGTGGCGAGCAGCTACGCTTCGGTGGGCAGGTGATGAAGAACGTGGCCGGCTACGATGTCTCGCGTTTGCTGGCGGGCTCGCTGGGAACGCTGGGATTGATTCTTGAGGTGTCGCTCAAGGTGCTGCCGGTGCCGCTGCGCACGGCCAGCCTGCGGTTCGAGTTGAGCGAGATCGATGCGCTCACGCGCCTGAACGAGTGGGCCGGGCAGCCGTTGCCGATTTCGGCCAGTTGCTGGCATGGCGGCGTGCTGACGTTGCGCTTGTCCGGCGCCGGTGCGGCGGTGGCGGCGGCGCAGCAGCGCTTGGGCGGGCAGGTATTGGAAGAGGGCGAGGCCGATGCCTTCTGGACTTCCTTGCGCGATCAGGCGCATGACTACTTCATTGGCGGTAGCTTGTGGCGCATGTCGTTGCCGTCGCATGCCAGCGCGATTATTTTGCGCGGCGAGCAGCTGATCGAGTGGGGCGGGGCGCAGCGCTGGCTCAAGGTCGATTCCACCGCGCAGGCGGACAGTATCCGGCGCACGGTGGCGGCGGCTGGCGGTCACGCTACGCTGTATCGCGGCGGCGACAAGAGCGTGGGCGTATTTCATCCGCTGGCGCCGGCGGTGGCGAAGATTCATGAGCGTCTCAAGCAGTCTTTCGATCCCGCCGGGATCTTCAACCCTGGGCGGATGTACTGAACCATGCAAACCAATCTCGCTGACTTCATCAAGAACACGCGCGAAGGCGAAGAGGCCGAGGCGATCCTGCGCGCTTGCGTGCATTGCGGTTTTTGCACCGCCACCTGTCCCACCTATCAACTGCTGGGCGATGAGCTGGATGGGCCGCGTGGCCGCATCTATCTGATCAAGCAGGTGCTGGAAGGTGCGCCGGTGACGGCCAAGACGCAGACGCATCTGGATCGTTGCCTGACCTGTCGGAATTGCGAGACGACCTGTCCATCCGGTGTGAAGTATGGACGGTTGGTCGATATCGGCCGGCAGGTGGTGGAGCAGCGCGTGGAGCGGCCGCTGGGGGAGCGCATCAAGCGCAAGCTGCTGGTGGAAGGGCTGACGCGTCCAATGGTGTTCAAGACGGCGCTGCGGGCGGGCCAGTTTTTCCGTCCGCTGTTATCGCCGGCCCTGCAGGACAAGGTGCCGCAGCGGCGGCATGCCGGTATGTGGCCGGCGCGTGAACATGCGCGCAAGATGCTGGTGCTGGAGGGCTGCGCGCAGCCGGGCATGGCGCCCAACATCAACACCGCCACCGCGCGCGTGCTCGATGCGTTGGGCGTGCAACTGGTGGTCGCGCCGAAGGCTGGTTGCTGCGGCGCGTTGCGGCATCACATGAACCAGCAGGAGGCGGCGCTGGATGATATGCGCCGCAATATCGATGCGTGGTGGCCGTACGTTCAGCCGGCCTCCGGGACCGCCGCTGCTGACGCGGTCGAGGCCATCGTCATGACCGCGTCGGGCTGCGGCGTCACGGTCAAGGAATACGGCCACCTGCTGGCGCACGACAGCGCCTATGCGGAGAAGGCGCGGCGCATCGCGGAGCTGACGCGCGACCTGAGCGAGATCATGCCGCAGTTCGAGGCGCAGCTTGCGCAACTGGTGGGTGCTCGTGCCGGCGGGACGGCGGCTGGCCGCGTCGCCTACCATCCTCCCTGCACGCTGCAACACGGCCAGCAGATACGCGGCCAGGTCGAAGGCGTGCTGCGCGCGGTCGGCGTGGACGTGGTGCTATGCGCCGACAGCCACTTGTGTTGCGGCTCGGCCGGCAGCTACTCCCTGCTGCAACCGGAACTGTCGCTACAACTACGCGACCGCAAACTCGCCAACCTGGCAGACACCGGCGCGACGACGATCGTGTCGGCAAATGTCGGCTGCAGCGCACATCTGCAATCGGGCACGGAAACGCCGGTCATGCACTGGATAGAACTGATCGACAAAGCCTTAAAGTAAAGCCATCTGCGCGGTACCTGCAGCCGGCTCGCTGTGCAGGTTGATGATCAACGGCAGGCTGGCTGCGGCCTGCCACACCGAGGCCGTATCGAAGCTGGCGACCCACGACAACACATCGTCCGCCGGCATCGGCCGCGCGATGCCATAACCCTGCACCAGGTCGCACCCGAGGCGCATCAGCATGGCGCCATGCTCGATGGTCTCCACCCCTTCCGCAATCACACCCAGGCCGAACGAGCGCGCTAACCCGATCACCGCGCTCACCAAGTGAAGATCATCCCGGTCCACCAGCATATTGCGCACAAAGCTCTGGTCGATCTTGAGAATATCCGCAGGCAGCCGCTTCAGATAGGACATGGACGAATAGCCGGTGCCGAAATCATCGAGCGCAAAGCTGATGCCGAGCGCCTGGCAATCCAGCATGATGCCGCGCACATGCGCGATATCGCTCAACGCCGACGACTCCAGTATCTCCAGCTCCAGCATGTGCGGCGCAACGTCGGGGAACTCGGCCAGGATCGCCTTCAGCCGCTCGACGAAATCATGGCGCTGGAAATGCCGTGCCGCGATGTTCACGCTGATGACCCAATCGGCATCGAACGCACGCCAGGTCTGCAGTTGGCGCAAGGCCTCGCGCAGCACCCACTCGCCGATATCGATGATCACATCGCTATGCTCCACGATGGGCAGGAAATCGCCCGGTCCGATGATGCCGCGCAGCGGATGCTCCCAGCGCACCAGCGCCTCCATGCCGACGATGCGGCCCTTGCGCATGTCGAGCTTGGGCTGGTAGTACAGCACCAGCTCATTGGCGCGCACCGCCGCCCGCACTTCGGTGCGGCGGTTGTGGTGCGTGCGCACCTGCTCATCCAGGTCGGCGTCGAAGAAATGATAGCGGTGGCGGCCCATGATCTTGGCCTGGTACAGCGCCTGGTCCGCATGGCGCAGCAGGCTGTCGGCGCTGATGCCGGTGCCGGTGTAGACGGCGATGCCGGCGCTGGCCGACATGCTCACCGCATCGCCATCGCAAATATAGTCGCGCGACAGGGCTGCCATCAGCTTGCCCATGGCATGGTCGATGGCGGCGCGGTCGTCCAGTTCCGGCAGCAGCAGCACGAACTCATCGCCGCCCAGGCGCGCCACATAGTGGCGCTGTCCGGCGAAATCGTGCAGGCGGCTGGCGGCTTGCTTCAGGATCTCGTCGCCCACGGCCTGGCCCAGCGACTGGTTCACGTGCTGGAAATGATCGAGGTCGAACAGGCACACGGCCAGCAAGTGATTGTGTTCACGCGCGCGCATCACCTCCTGCTCGAAGCGCTGCGCCAGCGCGCTGCGGTTCGGCAGGCCGGTGAGGATATCGTGATGGCTTTGCCACGAGATCTGCTGCATCAACTGGCGCCGCTCGGTCACGTCGCGGAACACCAGCACCGAGCCTTGCACCGTGCCGCGCCGGGTGCGGATGGCGTTGGCCGTGTATTCCACGGTGCAGGTCTCGCCCAGGCGGTTGCGCAAGCTCTGGTTGCCGACCTTGACCACTTCACCGCCGGCATAGATGGCTTTCATCGATTTAAGCAGCGAATGTTGGCCGAAATTATTCGCCAGGATGAACACCTGATGCAGCTCCATGCCGCGCGCGCGCGACTCCGACCAGCCGGTAAGCTGCTGCGCTACTTCGTTGATGTTTTCGATGCGACCGGTCAGGTCGGTGGTGATGACGGCGTCGCCGATCGAAGCCAGCGTGACCTCGATGCGGTCCTTCTCCACCTGCAGCTGCTGTTGTGCCAACAGGGTGCGCGCCAGTTGGGCGCTCAGGTCGTTCTGGCTTTGCTGCAGCTTGTGTACCAGCGCCTGCACGCGCTGCGCCATGTTGTTGAAGGTCGAGGCCAGCATGCGCGCTTCCAGCGTTCCCCTGACCGGGAGGCGCGTATCGTGCTCGCCGTTCTGGAAGCGGTTGGTCGCATCGTTCAGGCGGTGCAGCATGCGCTTGTTGGCGAAGATGAGCATCGCCAGCAGCGTGTAGATGACGGCGATGTTCACCAGCGAGATCACCGCCTGCTGCTTCACGCTGCGCCAGACCTGCGTCAGCGGCAGCACCGGTTCAAAGCTGAGCGATAGCGTGGCGTCGCCGACGACGATGTTCTGCTCGATCGGCGCAATGGGATTCAGGCGCGGGAACCAGTCGGGATAGGCCGGTTCCACGCGGTTGCTGCGCAGGGCTTCCAGGTGGCCGCCTGGATAATCGAGCCGCGTCGCCGTCAGGTCGGCGTTGAGCAGCAGGGCCGACGACAATGCGGCATCCAGGCTGCCGCGATCGGGCACGGCCAACGCCGGCTGCACGGTCTTGACCAGGTAGGCGGTTAGCTCGCCGGCATCCTTTTTATAGCGGATCTGGGCGTAGCTGGTTTCCGACTTCAGCATCAGGTGATAGCGGACGCCGACCACCAGCGCGATGATCACGAAGATCGGCAGGAACAGCCGCGAGTAGGTTCCCATGCGCAGCCAGGGCGAGAGTAGTTTTCCCAGCAAAGGCATCACTTATTCGGCCAGCAGCTTTTCAATGTCCGCAATCAGCTCTTCCGGCTTGGTGGCCGGAGCGTAGCGGTTGAAGACGGTGCCGTCCTTGCGGATCAGGAATTTGGTGAAGTTCCATTTAATGCTCTCGGTGCCCAGGATGCCGGGGGCATCCTTCTTCAGTTTCTGGAACAGCGGGTGGGCGTGGTCGCCGTTGACGTCGATCTTGGCGAACAGCGGGAAAGTCACGCCGTAGTTCTTTTCGCAGAAGGCGCCGATCTCCTCGGCCTGGCCCGGTTCCTGCGCGCCGAACTGGTTGCAGGGGAAGCCCAGCACCTCCACGCCCTTGTCCTTGAACTGCTGGTAGACCGCCTCCAGCCCCTGGTACTGTGGCGTGAAGCCGCACTTGCTGGCGGTGTTGACGATCAGCAGAACCTTGCCCTTGTACCGGGCCAGGTTGACGGGCTGGCCGGACAGGCTGTCGGCGGAGAGGTCGAAAATAGTGCTCATTAGATGATTCCCAAATGTTCGGTGCCGGCCGACAGGTCGCGGTTCTTGGCGGCCTTGCCTTCCAGCTTGATGGCGAGGCGCAGGTCGTTGACGGAGTCGGCGTTGCGCAGGGCGTCTTCGTAGGTGATCAAGTCAGCTTCATGCAGTTCGAACAGTGACTGGTCGAAGGTCTGCATGCCGAGCTCGCGCGATTTCTTCATCAGCTCCTTGATCTCGTGTACCTGGCCCTTGAAGATCAGGTCGGAAATCAGCGGCGAATTGAGCATGATCTCGATGGCCACCGCGCGGCCCTTGGCTTCCTTCTTCGGAATCAGCCGCTGCGAAATCATGCCTTTCAGGTTGAGCGACAAATCCATCAGCAGTTGCTGGCGGCGCTCTTCCGGGAAGAAGTTGATGATGCGGTCGAGCGCCTGGTTGGCGCTGTTGGCGTGCAGGGTGGCCAGGCACAGGTGGCCGGTTTCGGCGAAGGCGATCGCGTGGTCCATGGTTTCGCGGTCGCGGATCTCGCCGATCTGGATCACGTCGGGCGCCTGGCGCAGGGTGTTCTTCAGCGCCACCGCCCAGTCGTCGGTATCGACGCCGACCTCGCGCTGGGTGACGATGCAGTTCTTGTGCGGGTGGACGTATTCGACCGGATCTTCGATGGTGATGATATGGCCGTAGCTGTTCTCGTTGCGGTAGCCGAGCATGGCCGCCAAGGTGGTCGACTTGCCGGAACCGGTGGCGCCGACCATGATCACCAGGCCGCGCTTGGACATCACCACATCCTTGAGCACTGCGGGCAGGCCGAGGTCTTCCAGCTTGGGGATCTCGGAGGTGATGGTCCGCAGCACCATGCCGACCGAGCTCATCTGCACAAACGCCGAGACGCGGAAGCGGCCGATATCGCCGGGGCTGATGGCGAAGTTGGCCTCCTTGGTCAGCTCGAAGTTGGCGGCCTGCTTGTCGTTCATGATGGAACGGGCCAGGTCGAGCGTATGGGCGGCGGTCAGCACCTGCGAGGACACCGGCGTCATCTTGCCGTCGATCTTGACGGCAGGCGGGAAGCCGGCGGTGATGAACAAGTCCGAGCCCTTCTTGGCCAACATCAGGCGCAGCAGGTCGAACATGAATTTAGAGGCCTGATCGCGTTCCATAATGCATCCTTGAATTCAGGGTCAGCTCTGTCAAATGGACAAAATGTCCATTTGACAGAGCTGACCCTGGTTTTAGCCCGGAAAGTTTTCGGGGGTTTTGGCGGCGCTGCGGGCAGCGGCGCTGCTGATGATGTTGCGGCGGACCAGATCCGTCAGGTTCTGGTCCAGCGTTTGCATGCCGACCCCGCTGCCGGTCTGGATCGCCGAGTACATCTGGGCGATCTTGGCTTCGCGGATCAGGTTGCGGATCGCCGGCGTGGCGACCATGATTTCATGCGCGGCCACGCGGCCGGTGCCGTCCTTGGTCTTCAGCAGCGTCTGCGAGATCACCGCCTGCAGCGATTCCGACAGCATGGCCCGCACCATTTCCTTTTCATCGGCCGGGAACACGTCGACGATACGGTCGATGGTCTTGGCCGCCGACGAGGTGTGCAGCGTGCCGAACACCAGGTGGCCGGTCTCCGCCGCCGACAGCGCCAGGCGGATGGTTTCCAGGTCGCGCAGCTCGCCCACCAGGATGCAGTCCGGGTCTTCACGCAACGCCGAGCGCAGCGCGTTGTTGAACGACAGCGTGTGCGGTCCCACTTCGCGCTGGTTGATCAGGCATTTCTTGGATTCGTGCACGAATTCGATCGGGTCTTCGATGGTCAGGATGTGGCCGTATTCATTTTCGTTGAGGTGGTTGACCATGGCCGCCAGCGTGGTCGATTTGCCGGAGCCGGTCGGGCCGGTCACCAGCACCAGCCCGCGCGGCTTGAGCGCGAAGTCGGCGAAGATCTTGGGCGCGTTGAGGTCTTCCAGCGACAGGATCTTGGACGGAATCGTGCGCAGCACCGCCGAGGCGCCGCGCTCCTGGTTGTAGGCGTTGACGCGGAAGCGCGCCAGGCCGGGGATGGCAAACGAGAAGTCGACCTCCAGCATCTCTTCGTAGGCCTTGCGCTGGCCGTCGTTCATGATGTCATAGATCATGCCGTGGACGTCCTTGTGCTCCAGCGGCGGCAGGTTGATGCGCCGCACGTCGCCGTGTACCCGTATCATCGGCGGCAAGCCGGCCGAGAGGTGCAGGTCCGAGGCCTTGTTCTTGACAGAGAATGCGAGTAGTTCGGAGATGTCCATTTATAATCCCTGCTGAATGTTGCCTTAGTGTCCGCTATGGCCGGTTTTAACGCCCTCTTACTCGATGATTATGTCCCTGATCCGCCAAAACTTGCAAGCAATCACCGCGACAATTGTTGCCTCGGCCCAAGAATCTGGGCGGCCAGCGGACGCGGTGCGGCTGTTGGCCGTGTCCAAGACCTTTGGCCCGGAGGCGGTGCTGGAGGCGGTGCAGGCCGGCCAGCGCGCCTTCGGCGAGAACTATCTGCAGGAGGGGCTGGACAAGATCCTGGCGGTACAAGCGGCCGGCGCATCGGCGCTGGAATGGCATTTCATCGGCCCGATCCAGAGCAACAAGACGCGTCCGATCGCGGAAAACTTCGCCTGGGTGCACACGGTTGAACGCGAGAAGATTGCGCAGCGGCTGTCCGAACAGCGGCCGGCCGGCTTGCCGCCGCTGCAGATCTGCCTGCAGGTGAATATCAGCGGCGAGGCCAGCAAGAGCGGCGTCGCCCCGGAGGAACTGGCGGCGCTGGCCCACAAGGTCGCGGCGCTGCCCAATCTGACCTTGCGCGGCCTGATGGCGATCCCCGAACCGGCCGTGGAATTCGAGCAGCAGCGCGCGGCCTTCGCCCGCCTGCGCGTATTGTATGAACAATTGCGGGCCGGTGGGCTGGCGCTCGATACGCTGTCGATGGGCATGTCGGCCGACATGCGGGCGGCGATCTTCGAAGGCGCAACCATCGTCCGCGTCGGCAGCGCGATTTTTGGCGCACGAAACTACACCAAGGCTTAAACCATGAACATTGCATTTATCGGCGGCGGCAATATGGCTGCAGCCCTGATCGCCGGATTGGCCAACAAGCTGACCGCCGGCGCCAACATCCACGTCATCGATCCCAACGCGGAGCCACTGGCGCGCCTGCACCAGCTATACGGCGTGACCACGGCGCCGACCAGCGATGCGGCGCTGTCAGCGGCCGATGTGATCGTGCTGGCGGTGAAACCACAGAATATGCGCGAGGTGGCGGCGCAGCTGCTACCGTTCATCGACCCGGCGCGGCAGCCACTGGTGGTGTCGATCGCCGCCGGTATCCGTAGCGTCGACCTGTCGCGCTGGCTGGGCGGCTACGGCGCCATCGTGCGCTGCATGCCGAACACGCCGGCGCTGATCGGCATGGGCATCACCGGCATGGTGGCCATGCCCGGCGTGGGCCCGCAGCACATCAAGGCGGCCGACGATATCCTGCGCGCAGTCGGCCCGACGGTGTGGCTGGATGAGGAAAGCAAGATCGATGCGGTGACGGCGGTGTCCGGCAGCGGGCCGGCCTATGTGTTCTACTTCATCGAGGCGATGCAGCAGGCTGCGGTGGAAATGGGCCTGAGCGCGGAGCAGGGCACGCAGCTGGCGTTGGCCACCTTCGCCGGCGCGGCGCAGTTGGCCAACCGTTCGTCGGAGCCGGTGTCGCTGCTGCGCGAGCGCGTCACCTCGAAGGGCGGCACCACCTACGCCGCGCTGACCAGCATGGAAAGCAGCGGCGTCAAGGCCTCCATCGTGACCGCCTTGAAAGCCGCCGCCGCGCGCGGCAAGGAACTGGGCGACGAGCTGGGCGCCGCCTAGCAGCCTGCGTCATTCCCGCGCAAGCGGGAATCCATAGACTGCATATTTGCTGGCTCGGCATGGATCGCGGCGGCGCACCGTCCCGCTTGCGCGGGAGCGACGAGGCACCTTACGATTCGTTGCGGCAGCCTTCTTTCATGGCGGCGATCCATGCACGGATCAGGGCCACGCCTTCCTTGTGGGCCGAGCCGCGACCCAGTTCCGGCATCATGATGCCGGTCTCGGCCGAGGCCAGGCGGTACAGCATGATGGAGTCGTCCGGCTTGCCGGGTGCGATGTCGTAGTTGCGCCCGCCCGTGCCGGCGCCCGCCGCCACCGGCGGCTTGCACAGTCCCAGGTGCAGATTGGCCGGCGCGCCCATGTTCAGATGCAGCGCCGTGGTGTTGGCCGCACCCTTGTCGTTGTGGCAGTGGGCGCAGTTGATGTCGAGGTAGGCGCGCGCCCGCGCATCGACCGCCAGCTTGCTGTCGCTCCAGTCGGCGTTGCGCGGCGCGGCCGTGGCGGCGTTGGCCGGCAGGCCGCTCAGGTAGCCCACCTTCGCCAGGTATTCCAGCTGGTTGGTGCTCACGCCTTCATACGTGTAGTCGCGGTTCAGGTGGCGCGCTTTGGGGCCGATGGGCTCGAACTGGCGCGACTTGACGTCGGCCACGTGGCACGAGGCGCACTGGTTCACATTGGGCACCACGTAGGTCAGTTTGTTGCTGCGCTTGTCTTCGTGCAGCACCTCCAGCGGAATCTGGTCGCCGGTGCGCGACAGCACGGCTTCGGTCTGGTCGGCGTTCCATACGTAGGGCAGGGCGATCCAGCCGCCGGCGCGTTTCACCAGCAAGCGCGTTTCGATCAGCCGCATGCTGGCCAGGTCGAGGCGGTCGCCGTCCTTGGCGCCGCCGTTGCTGTTATTGCCGTTGCCCGTGGTGGCCAGCACGGTCCTGCCGTCGCCGCCCTTGGGATAGTAGAAGGTCTTGCTGATGATGGTGCCGACTGGGAAGTCGAACGTGGTGTCGGCCTGGTAGACCGCGCTTTGGCCTTTCGGCATCCACACCGTGCGCAGCTTGTGGGCGTAGTCGGTGAACAGCGGCGTGTTCAGGTCGTACGGCAGCACATCCTTGTTGAGGTTGAGCTTGCCGCCAGAGACCGCCATCAAATGCCAGTCGCTGAGTTTTTCCGGGTTGCCTTCGGCGATAAAGCTGACCGGTGGCTGGCTTTGCGTGCACGCCGCCAGGACGAGCGCGCACGCCGCCGCCAGCAGCGGACGGGTTGCGAGTGTAAGCATCATGACTGGGCGGCGAGTTGGGCGATGGTGACCGGTGGCAGTTTGGCCAGTTCGCAGCGGAACGGTGCATCTTCCTTGCTCGGATTCTTGTACTTGTTCGGGCCGTCGGCGTTGAGCACGGCGGCATCCTTCTGGATGCAGATGCGGTGCTCAGGCGGCAGCACGCCCTTGACCATCAGCTTGGTGTCGACGTAGCCGTCCCACAGCACGTCCGGCAGGTGGCCGGTCAGGCCGTACATGGCGATCTTCAGCGCCTTCAGGTCGAAGCCGTCCGGCGCATCGCCGCCGCCCTTGAAGCGGTTGCCGTAGACGTAAATGGCTTTCGGGTAGGGATCGTAGCCGGCGGCCACGCCTTTTTCGGTGAAGTAGCCGGTCGAGTGGTAGCTGGAGATGATGACGTTGGCGGTCTGGTTGTCGATCACGTCGTTGTCGAAGATTTCCACCCTGGAGTTGGAGTTGATGACGATGCCGGAGCCGGCCGGCACGCTGGCCACGGCCGTGCCCTTGGCGGCGAAGTTGCCCAGGTTGTTCTTCTCGACCTTGTTCTTGTAGACGCGGGTGCTGTGGCCGGGCTGCGACAGGTTGGGCATGTTGAACACCAGGATGCCGCCGGTGTTGTTGGTGGCGACGTTGTCGTAGACGTCGGCATTGACGGTGTTCTCGATCTCGATGCCGGCCACATTGCCTTCGGCGCGCGAGCGGCGCACGATCACGCCGTTGGACTGGCCGACGTAGATGCCGGCGTCGGACGCGCCGATCGCCACGCTGTCTTCGATCAGCACGTTTCTGGTTTTGACGGGATAGATGCCGTAGGCGCCGTTGCTGACTTTCGGGCCGCCGGTCCACTGGACCTTGACCTTGCGCACGGTGATGGTGTCGCCGTCGTTGATCTTCAGGCCGTCGCCCTTGGAATCTTCGATGGTGAGGTTTTCGATGGTGAAGCCGTTACCGTAGACCAGCATGCCTTCCGGTCCGGTGACCTGGCCCTTGAAGGAGAGGATGGTTTTTTCCATGCCCGCACCGCGCACGGTGACGCCGTCGCCGCGCAGGGTCAGGCCGGAGGTGAGATGGTAGGTGCCGGCGGGGATCTCGATCACGCTGCCGGGCTTGGCGTCCAGCAGCTGCTCCTGCAGCTTCTTCTGGAAAGCGGCGTCGGCGCTGACTTTCTCCGCCGATGGCGCCGGGCCGTCGGTCTTGGTGCAGGCGTTCAACAGCACGCCCATGGAACCGCACAATGCAATGACCCCTAACGCTCTGTTCATCTGCTGTCTCCCGATTTTGTTTTATATGGATATTTTTATAGTGCACCTGGCACGATTTAGTATAGCAGCATGTTTTATTCGGATTCTTCAACTACATGGTGTTCATCCGGCTGCGTTTGAGGTCGAGCGCGAGCGCCGCTTCGCGCAGGCGGCGGTGGCGGCGCAGGTAGCTGAAGGCGCCACGGGTGTCGTACATCAGTTGATAGTGGAAATAGTTGATCTGCTCGGCCACCGCCAGAGTGAGAACGCAGCCCGACCACCACAAATCCTCGGCAGTGACGGCCGCGTAGCGCTTGGCGAGCAGCAGCACCAGCGCGGCGATGAGCAACACATTAACGTATTTAAAAGTGTTGTAAAGATGTCGGAAGTAATCGGGCAAGGGCTGGTGCAAGGTGAAGCTGCGCAGCTTCAGATGCCAGTACAGCGCGCCTTGCAGCAGGATGAAGCTCATCATCGCGGTGCTGGCGATGCGCAGATCCCAGGCCACCGGGCCTTCGGTTTTGCGCCAGTCCAGCCAGAAGATCAGGGGCAGGAAGAACGCGCAGAAGGCTTCGGCCATGCGCAGGTATGTCATCCGGCCGTGTATCGATTGCATGCGTACATCCTCGTCGTGGTGGTGCGGACGAGGATAGCATATTGGCAATGCGCTGGAACAGCGCCGCCGCTTATTTCCGCGCGATCAGTACGCCGAGCAGCACACCCACTGCGGCGCCGATGCTGGCCGCGCGCCATGGGTTGTCGCGTACATAGACGTCGACGCTGGCGGCGGTGTCGCGGCTGTAGGCCAGGAAGCTGTCCTCGAGCTTGTGCAGGTCGCTCCTGGCGGTGCGCAGGCTGTCGTCGAAGCGGGCGCGCGCTTCGCTGCTGATGCTGGGTTCGTCGCGCGCGCTGTCGGCCAGCCACTGCTCCGCTTCGTCGATGACCTGCTGCATGTCGTCCATCAGCCGCTCGCGTACCTTGCCGCCGGCGGCCTTGGCGTCGGCGATGGCGTCGTTGCCGTTTGCCTGGGTTGCTTCCATGGTGACCTCGCTTATCTGGATAGGGAAAAGAATGCCAGTGTCAGTATCGGCGATCTCGCCATTATGCGTCTGCTCAATTGTGCCCGGCAATTAACGGAGTGCGTAGTCGAGCGCCACGCCGGCGAAAATCACGCCGCCCAGCCAGTTGTTGTGGCGGAAGGCGACAAAGCAGGCGTCGCGCTCGCGGTGGCGGATCAGGGTGTAGTGGTAGCAGGCGATGCCGGCCGCCGCCGCCAGACCGGCCACGAACCAGAAGCGCAGGCCCTGCTGCCAGCCGCACAGCAGCAGGATGGTCAGGTGCAGCGCGTAGCACAGCATGATGATGGCGACGTCGTAGCGGCCAAAGGTGATGGCCGAGGTCTTGATGCCGATCTTCAGGTCGTCGTCGCGGTCGACCATGGCGTATTCGGTATCGTAGGCCAGGGTCCAGAACACGTTGCCGATCAACAGCAGCCAGGCCAGCGGCGGCACCTGGTTCTGGATCGCCGCAAACGCCATCGGAATGCCGAAGCCGAAGGCGATGCCGAGGTAGGCCTGCGGGATGGCGAAGAAGCGTTTGAAGTAGGGATAGGTGCCGGCGATGATCACGGCCGCCACCGACAGCTGCTTGGTCAGCGTGTTGAGCGGCAGGATCAGGCAGAAGGCGATGAGCGCCAGGATGGCGGCGATCGCCAGCGCTTCCTTGCCGCTGATGCGGCCGCTGGTGAGCGGACGCTGCGCGGTGCGCTTGACGTGCTTGTCAATATCCTGATCGGCGTAGTCGTTGATTGCGCAGCCGGCTGAGCGCATCAGGAAGGTTCCAAGCGTGAAGATGAGCAGCAGGCGCCAGTCCGGCACGCCGTCGGCCGCCAGCCACATCGCGTACAGCGTAGGCCACAGCAGCAGCACGGTGCCGATGGGTTTGTCGAGCCTGATCAGGCGGAAGTAGAGCGCCAGCTTGTTCGTCATAGTGCGACTTGGATAACGAGAAAGCAGTGATTATCGCAAATCCTGGCCGGGACGGCGTGAAGTGCTTCAGGCGGCGTTGCAGAGGGTGGTGATGCCGGGCAGCTTGCAGGCGGAAACCACTTCGCACACGGCGTCGATGGCGGCCTTGCGGGTGAAGCTTTTACGCCACACGATGACCACGCGGCGCGACGGCGCCGGCTCGTCGAAGGGACGGTATTGCAGCATGCCTTCCTTGGTGTCCATGTCCGGCACCGAGGCGCGCGGCAGCACGGTCAGGCCGATGCCGCTGGCCACCATATGACGGATGGTTTCCAGCGAAGAGCCCTCGAAAGTACGTTGCATGCCGTTACCCGGCGTGGAGAAGCGCGCCATCTCGGGACAGACTTCCAGCACCTGGTCGCGGAAACAGTGGCCGTTGCCGAGCAGAAGCATGTTCTCGGTCTTGAGGTCTTCGGACGGAATCGACTTGCGCTTGTTCCAGGGATGCTGGGACGGCATGGCGACCACGAACGGTTCGTCGTACAGCACCTGCATGGCCATGCCGTGCTCGGGCAGGGGCAGCGCCATGATGGCGGCGTCGAGTTCGCCCTGGCGCAGCATCTCCAGCAGCTTGACGGTGAAGTTTTCCTGCAGGATCAAGGGCATCTGCGGCACCTTGTCGATCATGCCTTTGACCAGCGGTGGCAGCAAGTAAGGGCCGATGGTGTAGATCACGCCGAGGCGCAGCGGGCCGGCCAGCGGGTCTTTGTTTTGTTTGGCGAGTTCCTTGATGGCGGCGGTTTGCTCCAGCACGCGCTCGGCCTGGGCGACGATCTGCGCGCCCAGCGGGGTGACGGAAATCTCGGCGCCGCCCCGTTCGAACAGCACCACGCCCAATTCATCTTCCAGTTTCTTGATGGCGACCGACAGCGTCGGCTGGGCGACGTAGCACGCTTCGGCGGCATGTCCGAAGTGCTTTGCCCGGGCGACGGCCACGATGTATTTCAGTTCGGTCAGTGTCATAAATGTATTTGAACACAGGCGATGCTGGGATGCAATAAGGAAGGCGAAGTTGCGCTATTGTAGCGGAATGGTGTCGATATAATGCAGCGTAATCTCGAAAGGAGATGTATGTCCTCCACATTTGGCCCGGAAGAAGCGCAGGCATATCTGCACAAGCTGCTCAAGGTGATGCATCACACCGGCGGCTCGGACTTGTTCATCTCGGCCGATTTCCCGCCAAGCATGAAGTCGCAGGGCGCGATGAAGCCGCTGAGCCAGCAGAAGCTGACCGGCGGCGTGACGCGCGCGTTGGCGCTGTCAATCATGAACGAGAAGCAGCAGGCCGAATTCGAGGCCGAGCTGGAATGCAACTTTGCCATTTCGCTACCGGAGGTGTGCCGCTTCCGCGTCAACGTCTTCGTGCAGCAGCAGAACGTGGCGATGGTGATCCGCACCATCGCCTCCGAAATTCCGACGCTGGAAAAGCTGGAACTGCCGGAGGTGCTCAAGGACATCATCATGACCAAGCGTGGGTTGGTGTTGGTGGTGGGCGGCACCGGCTCGGGCAAGTCGACCACGCTGGCGGCGATGATCGACTACCGCAACGCCAACACGGCCGGCCACATCATCACGGTGGAAGACCCGGTCGAGTATGTGCACAAGAACAAGGGCTGCCTGGTCACGCACCGCGAAGTGGGCGTCGACACACGCTCCTGGCACAACGCGCTGAAGAACACGCTGCGCCAGGCGCCGGACGTGATTTTGATCGGCGAGATCCGCGACACCGAAACCATGGAGCACGCGATCGCGTTTGCCGAAACCGGTCACCTGTGCCTGGGTACGCTGCACGCCAACAACGCCAACCAGACCATGGACCGCATCATCAACTTCTTCCCGGAGGAGCGCCGCAACCAACTGCTGATGGACCTGTCGTCGAATCTGCGCGCCATCGTCTCGCAGCGGCTGATCCGCACCGAGGACGGCAAGGGGCGCAAGGCGGCCATTGAAATCCTGCTCAACACGCCGACCATCGCCGAGATGATCTTCAAAGGGAGCTTCCAGGCGATCAAGGAAATCATGCACAAGTCGCGCGAGCTGGGCATGTGCACCTTCGACCAGGCGCTGTACGAACTTTATAATAAGGGCTACATCGCCTACGAAGAGGCGCTGCGCAATGCCGACTCGGCCAACGGCCTGCGCCTGCAGATCAAGCTGCACGGCGGGCGGCCCGAGCCGGGCGAGGGCGGCGGCGCGTTCGGCGCGCTGAGCATCGAAGAAGAAACAGCCGAAGACGACGAACCGAAAACCTAGAAAGAATCGAGAAAACATCGCATGCCGCAATTTGAAGACAAGATCTGCACCCGCGCACAACTGGCCGCACGCGTGGCCGCATTGCCGAAACCGGTGGTGCTGACCAACGGCGTGTTCGACATCCTGCATCGTGGGCATGTGACCTACCTGGCGCAGGCGCGCGCGCTGGGCGCCTCGCTGGTGGTGGCGGCCAATACCGACGCCTCGGTCAAGCGCCTGGGCAAGGGCGACGATAGGCCCCTGAACAATTGCGGCGACCGCATGGCGGTGCTGGCGGCGCTGGAATCGGTCAGCCTGGTGGTCGATTTCGACGAGGACACGGCGCTGGAAGTGGTGCAGCAAGCGTGTCCGGAAATCTACGCCAAGGGCGGCGACTACCAGATGGACGCCATCCCTGAAGGCAAGGCGGTGATCGCCTACGGCGGCGTAGCGGTGGCGATCGACTTCGAGCACGACCGGTCGACCAGCAAGCTGCTGGCCAAGGTGCGTTCCTTCAAATGAGGATCATCCTGATCCTGGTGGCGGTGCTGGCGTTTTTGTTGGCGCTATGGGGGCCGCCGCTGATGGTGGCGCGCAAATACTGGCTGCGCGGGAATCCGTGGGCCTTCCGCAACCTGCGCTTCGTGCTGCCGGCGCAGCTGGTGGCGGCGGTCACGCTGGCCTTCGCGGCCGAATTCTCCGGCTGGCGCAATCCGGCCGCCATCATGGCCGGCACCACCATGCTGGTCGGCGTGCTGGGTGCTGGCCTGTTGGCGCTGCTCGCGGTATGGGCGGCGCGGCGCTGATCGATGACACTGGCTGGCATGGGCTCAACCGAAATCGACCTGCGCAGCCACGACGCTCCGTTCTCGGACACGCATGACCACGCCCAGCTGGTATTGCTGCTCAAGGCCGGCTGACGCTGGACATCCATGGCAGCGGCGCCTTGCCGCATCCGCTTGATCGCCGGCGTGGCTGCACGCCACCCCCAACATCGGGGTCAGTTCCGACATTCGGACATTTCGCGTGCGAAATGTCCGAATGTCGGAACTGACCCCGATGTTCAGGCGCCGCCGGCGTAGCCGTTCTGGCGCCAGGCTTCGAAGACGACGATGGCGACCGTGTTCGACAGGTTCATGCTGCGGTTGTCGGGGCGCATCGGCAGGCGGATGCGTTGGGCCGGCGGGAAGGTTGCGCGCAGCGTCGGCGGCAGGCCGGCCGTTTCGGAGCCGAAGACGAAGACGTCGCCCGGCTGGAAGCTGGCTTGCGCGAACGGCGCGCTGCCGTGCGTGGTCATGGCGTACATGCGCGCCGGATCCGGCTGGGTGTCGGCCAGGAAGGCGTCCCAGTCCTTGTGCACTTTCATGCGCGCATATTCGTGGTAGTCGAGGCCGGCACGCTTGAGCTTGGAGTCCTCCAGCGGGAAGCCCAGCGGTTCGATCAGGTGCAGCTGCGCACCGGTGTTGGCGCACAGGCGGATGACGTTGCCCGTATTGGGCGGGATTTCCGGGTGGACCAGGACGACGTGGAACATGCGTTTTCTTCCTTTTTTAATCAGTGTGGCGGCGTGCGCGCAAATACCAGGTTGCTGACGCGCGCGGCGCCGTGGCGCTTCAATGTTGCCGCCACTTCATTCAGGGTGCAGCCGCTGGTCATGACGTCGTCGACGACGCCGATGTGGCGGCCTGCCACCAGGGCGGCGTCCGTCACCGTGAAGGCGCCGGCGATGTTTTGCCGGCGCTGCTCGGGCGCGACGCTGCTCTGGGCGGCGGTGTCGTGGACGCGGACGAGCAACTGCGCTGCCAGCGCGATGCCGAGTCCGCGCGCCAGCGGCCGGGCGATTTCCAGCGCCTGGTTGTAACCGCGTCCTGCCAGCCGGCGCGGTCCCAGGGGCACCGGGCAGAGCAGGGCGGGCAGGGCGTAGTCCGCTTGCGATTGCACGGCGTCGCGCAGCAGGCCGGCGCATAGCGGGGCCAGCGCCAGGCGGTGGCCGAATTTCAGTTGCAACACCAACTGGTCGACCGGCAAAGCGTAGTCGGCTGCGACCAGCGTGTGGTCGAAAGTCGGCCGGTGCGCCTGGCAGGCGCCGCATAACAGGCCGGCCGCCGACACCGGGTTGGCGCAGCAGTGGCAGCGGGCGATGGCGGCCGCCGCGCCGAAGAACTGGGCCGCGCAGCCGCGGCAGAGCGCGTCGTCGCTGTCGCCGCCGCACAGGGCGCAGGCGTTGGGCAGCAGATGCCGCAGCAGCCATGCGGCCCAGCTTGTCGTTCGCTTTATGTTGCCATTCATGCCACGTCCCCGCGCTGAAAACCGGCCCGGTCGTCGTCGCGATCGCGTGCAACCATGTACACTGCCGACATTATCGCATTACATCGACTCATCACCATGCAAGTCCCTGCTAATCCACCCAAACTCAGCGCGCCTATCGACCTGGAGCGCGTCCGTACACTGTTTTCCCGCCCTGAACGCATCGCGACCGCCGATTTCCTGCGTCGTGAAGTATCTTCGCGCATGTTCGACCGCCTGGAATTGATTAAAATTGCGCCGCAGCGCGTTTTGGACGCCGGTTGCGGCGCCGGCGCTGATTTGCCTTTGTTGCAAAAATCGTATCCCGCCGCCCAGATCCTTGGCATCGACGCCGCCGACGCCATGCTGCGCTCGGCCCACGCGCCGGGCGCCAAGTCGTCCTCGCTGAACCAGTTGCTGAGCAAGCTGCTGCCGTCCAAGAGCGGCGTCGACCTGCTGTGCGGCGATTTCGCCGAGCTGCCGCTGGGGCCGAATACCGTGGATCTGGTCTGGTCCAACCTGGCCCTGCACTGGCACCCGCAGCCGGACCGCGTGTTTGCCGAGTGGCGCCGCGTGTTGCGCGTGAACAGCCTGCTGATGTTTTCCACCTTCGGCCCCGATTCGCTGCGCGAACTGCGCACCGCTTTCGCCGAAGCCGACCTGGCGCCCCACGTTTTACCCTTCGTCGACATGCACGATTTCGGCGATCAACTGGTCGAGGCGGGCTTTTCCACCCCGGTGCTGGACATGGAAACCATCACCGTGACCTACGATACGCCACAAGCGTTGTTGTCCGACGTGCGCGCTTTGGGCGGGAATCCGCTCACAACGTTGCGCCGCAGCATGATGGGCAAACAGGCATGGCAGCGCATGCTCGATACCCTGGAACGCGGTCGTCGTTCCGACGGGAAACTCGGCCTGACCTTTGAAGTTATCTACGGTCACGCCTTCCGCCCTGCACCCAAGGTCACTTCCAAAGGGGAAGTCATTATCCGCTTCGATCCGCCGCGCCAGCCGCGCTAAGGGCGGCATCCATGTTGCCATGCGGCGTGTCGCCCTGTGGCACAGCATAGTTGTGAAATCGATTATTTCTTGATGCTGCCGGATTTTGTTCTATATAATCATTCACTAATTTTGCCAGCCAGTCACGTCGCCAGCTATAAATCAGCGACCCCAGGCAAAAGCAGGTTAATACGAGCACGATCGAGCAGTTGAATTAAGCAGAATCGAGCGTCGGCGTTGTTTCGCGGCAGGTTGCGGGTCATGCTGGCGTCAGTTGTTTAAGGAGCGTCGCCGGTTCTTTTCACCGATCAGCCGGTCAGACGTTAAAAAAATATTTTAATTTCTTGGGCAGTTGGGGAAAACATGAAACATGTGAAGCGACTTCAAGCGTTGATGCTCGGGCTGTCGATGTTGGCAGCCGGTATGCCAGCGTGGGCAGCTGAAACCGCAGCAGGAACAGCGGCAGGTACCGCAGTCGGGACCTACACCGCCGCGACTGGCGGCACCGGCGGACCGATCGCCGGGGAATTGAATCTGCAACCACCCGCCACCCAGATCGCTGCCGAAGTCTACAGCCTGCACAACTGGATGATGGGCGTCTGCCTGGTCATCTTCGTCGCAGTCTTCGGCGTGATGTTCTACTCCATCTTCAAACACCGCAAGTCACTCGGCCACAAACCGGCCACCTTCCACGAATCCACCGCCGTCGAAATTGCCTGGACCATCGTGCCGTTTCTGATCGTCATCGGCATGGCGCTGCCAGCCACCCGCACCGTGGTCGGCATGAAGGACACTTCCAACGCCGACATCACCATCAAGGTCACCGGCATGCAGTGGAAATGGGGCTACGATTACCTGAAAGGCGAGGGCGAGGGGATTTCCTTCCTGTCCAACCTGTCCACCCCGCGCGCGCAAGTGGGCGCACCGGGCTTCGAACCGACCGAAAAGCGCGGCGACAACTACCTGATGGAAGTCGATAACGAAGTGGTGGTGCCGGTGCATCGCAAGATCCGCATGATCACCACCGCCAACGACGTGATCCACTCGTGGTCGATCCCGGCCTTCGCCGTCAAGCAGGATGCGATCCCTGGCTTCGTGCGCGACGCCTGGTTCAAGGCCGAGCACACCGGCACCTTCCGCGGCTACTGCTCGGAACTGTGCGGCAAGGAGCACGCCTTCATGCCGATCGTGGTGCGCGTGGTCACCGACGCCGAGTACTCGGCCTGGGTCGGCGGCAAGAAGAAGGAAATGGCCGCGCTGGCCGATGATCCGACCAAGACCTGGACCATCGACGAGCTGAAGACCAAGGGCGAAAAAGTCTACAACACCAACTGCGCGGTCTGCCACCAGGCCAACGGCAAGGGCACGCCGGGCGCGTTCGCTGCGCTGGACGGCTCGGAAACGGTGAACGGTCCGAAAGCGGAACAGATCAACGTGCTGCTGCACGGTAAGAAGAGCGGGAAATATCCTGCCGAGATGCCAGCCTGGAAGCAACTGTCGGACACGGATATCGCGGCTGTGATTACCTATACCCGCAACAGCTGGTCGAACAAGGCCGCCGAAAACATCGTTCAACCAGCCGAAGTCCTGGCTGCACGCAAGTAATCAGGAGCGTTACAACATGAGCACAAGTACTTTGGATCACGCACAGGACCACGACCATGCGCACGACCATGCGCACGACCATCCGCATGGCCTGTCGCGCTGGCTGTTCGCTACCAACCACAAGGATATCGGCACGCTGTACCTGTGGTTCTCCTTCGTCATGCTGCTGTCCGGCGGCGTCCTGGCGCTGGGCATCCGCACCGAGCTGTTCCAGCCCGGCCTGCAGTTCTTCCAGCCCGAGTTCTTCAACCAGCTGACCACCATGCACGGCCTGGTGATGGTGTTCGGCGCCATCATGCCGGCCTTCGTCGGCTTCGCCAACTGGATGATCCCGCTGCAGATCGGCGCCTCGGACATGGCGTTCGCGCGCATGAACAACTTCTCGTTCTGGCTGCTGCCGCCTGCGGCGCTGCTGCTGGCGACCTCGTTCCTGGTACCGGGCGGCGCCACCGCCGCCGGCTGGACCCTGTACGCGCCGCTGTCGACCCAAATGGGCGCCGGCATGGACATGGGTATCTTCGCCATGCACTTGATGGGCGCTTCGTCGATCATGGGCTCGATCAACATCATCGTCACCATCCTCAACATGCGCGCGCCCGGCATGACGCTGATGAAAATGCCGATGTTCTGCTGGACCTGGCTGATCACCGCCTACCTGCTGATCGCCGTGATGCCGGTACTGGCCGGCGCCATCACCATGACGCTGACCGACCGCCACTTCGGCACCACCTTCTTCAACGCGGCCGCCGGCGGCGACCCGGTCATGTACCAGCACATCTTCTGGTTCTTCGGCCACCCGGAGGTGTACATCATGATTCTGCCGGCCTTCGGCATCGTCTCGCAGATCCTGCCGGCCTTCGCCCGCAAGCAGCTGTTCGGCTACGCTTCGATGGTGTATGCCACCGCCTCGATCGCGATTCTGTCGTTCATCGTCTGGGCCCACCACATGTTCACCACCGGCATGCCGGTGACCTCGCAGCTGTTCTTCATGTACGCCACCATGCTGATCGCGGTGCCGACCGGCGTGAAGGTGTTCAACTGGATCGCCACCATGTGGCGCGGTTCGATGACGTTTGAAACCCCGATGCTGTTCGCGGTCGGCTTCATCTTCGTGTTCACCATCGGCGGCTTCACCGGCCTGATCCTGGCCGTGACCCCGATCGACATCCAGCTGCAGGATACCTACTACGTGGTGGCGCACTTCCACTACGTGCTGGTGGCCGGTTCGCTGTTCGCCCTGTTCGCCGGTTTCTATTACTGGTCGCCGAAATGGACCGGCCATATGTACAACGAAACCATGGGCAAGGTGCACTTCTGGGCCTCGCTGATCACCTTTAACGTGACCTTCTTCCCGATGCACTTCCTGGGACTGGCCGGCATGCCGCGTCGCTACGCCGACTACTCGGCGCAGTTCACGGACTTCAATATGATCGCCACCATCGGCGCCTTCGGTTTCGGCCTGTCGCAGGTGTTCTTCCTGTTCGGCGTGATTATCCCGACCATCCGTGGCGGCAAACAGGCGGAAGCCAAGCCATGGGACGGTGCGGAAGGCCTGGAGTGGACCGTGCCGTCGCCGGCGCCGTTCCACACCTTCGAAACGCCACCGCAGTTCAAGTAATCATGGCCGGCCAGAACCAGCCGAACAACCTGCGCACCGCCCTGATCCTGGGCGGGCTGGTACTGTTCTTTTTCGTGTCGGTGTTCGTCAAACGCATCTGGTTGAGCTGAGATGGGCAGCAACCGCGTCCTGCTGCGCAAGCTGCTCATCATCGCGGTGGTGATGTTCGGCTTTGCGTATGCGCTCAACCCGTTCTACCGCCAGATCTGCGAGGCGCTCGGCTTGAACGTGCTGACGCAGAAGGACGGCACGGTCGAGTACGACAAGAACACGCAGGTCGACGCCAGCCGCAGCATCACCGTGGAGCTGGACGGCAACGCCCAGGGTCCATGGCGCTTCCGGCCGACGACCAGCAGCGTGACCGTGCATCCGGGCGAGCTGACCACGGTGATGTATGAAGTGGTCAACACGCAAAAGCGCGAGATGAATGCGCAGGCCATACCGAGCTACGCGCCGCAAAGCGCGACGCCGTATTTCCTGAAAGTGGAATGCTTCTGTTTCAAGCAGCAAACCTTGAAGGCCAACGAGGCGCGGCAGATGCCGGTGGTGTTCTACATCGACCCCAAGCTGCCTCGCGAAGTGACGACCATTACGCTGTCGTACACCTTCTTTGAGGTCGGCGGCGGCCTGGTGGCGAAACATGAATAAAAAGCGCGGCTTTCTGTACACCGTGAAGGCCGTGCTGTGGTCGTTTGTCGGCCTGCGCCGCAAGCGCGATTTCGATGAGGACCAGGAGGGCTTGAACCCGTTCCACATCATCATCGCGGCTGTGCTGGCGGTGGCCGTGTTGATAGCAATCCTGATATCGATCGTCAAACTCGTGGTAGCTCAATAAAAGTTAATTAAAGTTAGGGAGATGAAGATGAGTTCACATAATGCCGCAGCGCCGTACTACTTCGTGCCGGGGCCGTCGCGCTGGCCACTGCTGGCCGGCATGTCGCTGCTGGTGACCATGGCCGGCGCATCGGGCTGGGTCAACGACGCGCCTTGGGGCCCGGTCGCCAACCTGGCCGGCATCGCCGCCACGCTGGTGGTGCTGTACTTCTGGTTCGGCGAGGCCATCAAGGAATCGGAAGGCGGCTTGTACAGCCAGCGCATCGATTACTCCTTCCGCTGGTCGATGGGCTGGTTCATCTTCTCGGAGGTGATGTTCTTCGGCGCCTTCTTCGGTGCGCTGTTCTATGCCCGCACCATCTCCATGCCGTGGCTGGGCGACCTGGACCATAAATTTATCTGGCCGGACTTCGCCGCGCACTGGGGCGGCGCCAGCCCGGCCGGCACGGTCGAAGAGTTCCGCACCATGGGGCCGTTCCCTATCCCGACCATCAACACCGCACTGCTGCTGACCTCGGGCGTGACCTTGACCCTGTCGCACCATGCGCTGCGCGCCGGTCACCGGGCGCAGACGGCGATCTGGCTGTTCGCCACGGTCCTGCTGGGCGCCGTGTTCATGGGCTTCCAGGCGTATGAGTACATCCATGCGTACACCGAACTGAACCTGAAGCTGACCTCGGGCATCTACGGTTCCACCTTCTTCATGCTGACCGGCTTCCACGGCTTCCACGTGACGATGGGCGCGATCATGCTGTCGGTGGTGCTGTACCGTGTGCTGCGCGGACACTTCACGGCCGACCACCACTTCGCTTTCGAAGGCGCGGCCTGGTACTGGCACTTCGTTGACGTGGTCTGGCTGGGCCTGTACATCGTGGTCTACTGGCTATAATATCCAGAGACACCAAAGCCGCACTCCGGTGCGGCTTTTTTTTATCCCGCGCGGATGCCGGTAGGGTGGATGTAGCCGAGCCGGTAGGCCAGCAGGATCAGCAGGAACAGGGTGATTGACAGCGCCACGCGCAGCGCCAGTGCGTACACGGTGTTGTTGCTGCGGCCCTTGTCGCGCATCAGGAAGAAAAATGCCGCACCGAGGCTGCCGATGATCAAGATGAACGCGATGGCGACGGCTATTTTCATGGCATTGAGGAGTGGCGATTTGATCGAGGTTCCATTGTAATGGCGTTCCGCTTTAAATTGATTCCTTTCGTGGCCACAGTCCTGGTGGTGGCCTTGGGCATACAACTGGGGAACTGGCAGACGCGCCGCGCCGAGCAGAAAATCGCGGTGCAGGAAAAGCTGGCGCAGGGCGCCCAGGCGGTCCCGGTGGCGCTCGATGGCGCCCCGCTCGCGGCCGACGCCGTGGCCTGGCGCCGCGTCACCGTCAGCGGCGAATTCGTGCGCCACTGGCCGGTGTATCTCGACAACCGCCCGTATCAGGGCCGGGCCGGCTTCTATCTGCTGATGCCGTTTAAAATATCGGGTTCGAACATGCACGTGCTGGTGGCGCGCGGCTGGCTGCCGCGCGACCCGGCCGTGCGCGAACGTCTGCCGGCCTACGCCACGCCCGAAGGCACGGTGACGCTGCAGGGCGTGGCGCGGCTGAATGCCGGCCATGTGATGCAACTGGGGACGGCAGCGCCGCTGGCGCCCGAGGCCATCGTGCAGAACGCCGATCCGCTGCAGCTGGCCAAGGACAGCGGCCTGACCATGCAGCCTTTCGTGCTGGAACAGGACGGGCCGGCGCGGCCGTCGGGCGACGATACGCAGCTGGTGCGCGACTGGCCGGCGCCGGCGCTGGGCGTGGAAAAACATCAGGGCTATGCCTTCCAGTGGTATGCACTGTCGGCCATGGCGGTTATCTTTTTTGTAGTGAATGGATTCAGACGTGGAAAAACCAAATAACCGAGGGCGTGGCCGCTGGAAGCTGATCGCCGTGCTGGCCGTGTGCGCCGCGCCGCTGATTGCGTCATACTTCACCTATTACGTGGTCAAGCCCAAGGGCGGCGTAACCAATTACGGCACACTGATCGATCCGCGCCTGCATCCGATTCCAGCCATGGCCAGCACCACGCTGGACGGCAAGCCGGCCAAGCTGGACGATTACAAGGGCAAGTGGATCATGCTCAAGGTCGGCCCGTCCGACTGTGCGCAGGAGTGCCAGGACCAGTTGTTCGCCATGCGTCAGCTGCGCACCATGCAGGGCAAGGGCATGGAGCGGGTCGAGCGGATCTGGGTGATTACCGACGACCAGCCGCTCGATACCATGCTGCTGCGCGTGAACGACGGCACCCGCATGTTGCGGGCGCCGGCGGCGGCGGTGGAGAAGTGGCTGCCGCTGGAAGGCGGCGCCTCCGACCGCGCCTCCGACCACGTCTATTTGATCGACCCGCTGGGCAACCTGATGATGCGCTTCCCGAAAGGCGCGGTGTCGAGCGACGTCGAGAAGGTCAAGCGGGTCAATAAGGACATCGCGAAATTGTTGAAAGCTTCGGCGATAGGGTAGTCATGCATCTCACACTCGCGCAAATGGCCATCACGGCGCTGTTGATCGCGCTGCTGCCGGCCGCCATGGTCTGGACTTCGTCGGACGCCAATAAATACCGCAAGCTGGTGTGGGTCAGCGTCTTCCTCACCTTCGACCTGATCGTGTTCGGCGCCTTCACGCGCCTGACCGACTCCGGCCTCGGCTGCCCGGACTGGCCCGGTTGCTACGGCGCCGCCAATCCCTTCCTGGCGCACCAGCAGATCGTTGCCGCCGAAGCGCTGATGCCGACCGGGCCGGTGACCGTGGTCAAGGCCTGGATCGAGATGATCCACCGCTACCTGGCCATGTGCATCGGCGTGCTGATCATGGCGATGCTGGCGCAGTCCTGGTACCAATGGCGCAAGTCGAAAGGCACGCGGCCCGAGTACCGGCCGTGGCTGCCGACGGCGCTGTTCTTCTTCGTCTGCGTGCAGGGCGCGTTCGGCGCCTGGACCGTGACGCTCAAGCTGCAACCGGTGATCGTCACCATCCACCTGCTGCTGGGCATGGGCCTGCTGGCGCTGCTGGTCTGGTACGGCGGCCGCCAGAACCACCTGAGCGCGCCGCGCACGCTGGTCAGCGCATCGCCGCCGGCCATGCGCAATATCCGCATCCTGGCGGCGCTGGCGGCCGGGCTGCTGCTGGTGCAGCTGGCGCTGGGCGGCTGGGTCAGCACCAACTACGCGACCCTGGCCTGCACCGATTTTCCGCTGTGCGGCGGCAAGCTGGTGCCGGAGATGGACTTCGAACACGGCTACACGTTGTGGCGCGAGCTGGGCAAGACCGCCGCCGGCCACTACCTGCCGTTTGCGGCGCTGACGGCGATCCATTGGGTGCACCGCAATTTCGGTTTCGTCGTGGCGCTGGCGGCCGGCTATGTGGCGTGGCGCGCCTGGGGCCACGACGTGCTGCACAAAACCGCGCGCGGCATCGCGCTGGCCTTGGCGGCGCAGATCCTCACCGGGGTGGCCACCATCTACCTGAGCTTCCCGCTGACCATCGCCGTGCTGCACAACGCCGGCGCCGCGCTGCTGGTGCTTTTGCTGACCATGTTAAACTACAAGGCTAAGTACCAGTACGACATTGCAAAGAAAGCAGCATATAGCGCTTCGCATCCCCCGACGTCGACGGTACGGCATTGATTAAGTACCCCTCATGACCACGCAAACCGCAAGCAGCAAATCCTCTAGCCGCGCCTCGCAATTCTGGGCGCTGACCAAACCGCGCGTCACCATGCTGGCGGTGTTTTGTGCCATCATCGGCATGTTCCTGGCCGTGCCGTACGGGCTGCCGGACTGGCGGCTGGTGCTGTATGCGACCGTCGGCATCTGGCTGCTGACCGGCGCGGCGTTTGCCGTCAACTGCCTGGCCGAGCGCGAGATCGATGCGCGCATGGCACGCACGGCGCGCCGTCCGATGGCGCTGGGCGACATCTCGGTGCCGGAGACGGTGGTGTTCGCGCTGGTGCTCGGCGGTGCCGGCATGTGGGTGCTGTACACCTTGGTCAATCCGCTGACCATGTGGCTGACCTTCGTCACCTTCCTCGGCTACGCCATCATCTACACCATGATACTGAAGCCGTCGACGCCGCAGAACATCGTGATCGGCGGGCTGTCGGGCGCGATGCCGCCGGCGCTGGGCTGGGCCGCCGTGGCCAACGACGTGCCGATGGAGGCATGGCTGCTGGTGCTGATTATTTTTGTCTGGACACCGCCGCATTTCTGGGCGCTGGCGTTGTACCGCCGCGACGACTATGCCCGCTCCGGCCTGCCGATGCTGCCGGTCACGCACGGCATGAAGTTCACGCAATTCCACGTCTGGCTGTACTCGATCGCGCTGGCGGCGACGACGCTGTTGCCGTTCGCGGTGCAGATGAGCGGCCTGATCTACCTGCTCAGCGCCATCATCCTGAACGCCATTTTCCTGCGCCACGCCTGGAAGATCTACCGTCACTACACCGACCTGATCGCCCGCAAAGCCTTCACTTGGTCGATCATTTACCTCGGCCTGCTATTCCTGGCCCTGCTGGTGGACCACTACATCAAGCTCTGAGCAGCTTATTTCTGCTCCTTGTCCGGCGGTGGGACGGGAAGGGCCTTTGCGACCATGGCCTGCAGTGTGGAAGATATGCTGAGGCCGATGGAAAACGATAGCAAGGGGCGTAAGGTGGAGCCGTCGAGAATGTAGAGCCATGCTAACGCAGCTCCTGAGCAGGGCCAAAAGATAAAGAAGGTCCAGTACCGCAGATCTTTCGGAGTGCGCTTGTCCCTGGGCTTCTTGCCATCCTCCCATAAGTCCACCATGTTCCAGACAAAACCGCCAGCGCCGGCAATTGCGACGAGTTGTAAGGTGGAAAGGGGATCTGCGGCGGCCATGTTATACCCCGACTTTGTTTGCCAATAAATCCAGCAGTCGCCGCCGCCACGTTGCGTCCGCTAAATACTTTTCTTTGGTGGTGAAGACGGACTGGCCGTTCGCATTGGTATTGTAGGCCCGCATAAACGATCCACTGGTTTCAAGCAGCGTTAGTACGGTTTCCAGGGGAACACCGGTCTCCTTTGCCAGGGCGATCGGCGTCCGCCATATATATTTGGATTCGTGGATCGCGGCGCGAATCTTTTCTTTGGCATCGCTTTCATTCATGTTTGCCTCTTTGTGGCAATGGTTGATAATGGCACTATCCCTGGTTAGACCAGCTCAAGCTCAAACAAGTTCAACCGAAAGACCAACACTGATGAAAAAAGTTCTCGCCTTTGCTATGATCGCTGTTTCCTTGTTGGCCGGCTGCGGTGAGAAGCCGGCGGTGGAGGCGCCCAAGGCGGCGTTCCAGAATACCGATCTGACCGGCGCCTCGTTCGCCAAGGACTTCGCGCTGACCGACCACACCGGCAAGCCGCGCACCATGGCCGATTTCAAGGGCAAGGTGGTGGTGATGTTCTTCGGCTACACCCAGTGCCCCGACGTCTGCCCGACCACCATGGCCGAAATGACCGAGGTGCTCAAGCAGCTCGGCCCGCAGGCCGATCAGGTCCAGGTGCTGTTCGTCACCGTCGATCCCGAACGCGATACGCAGCAACTGCTGGCCGAGTACGTGCCGGCCTTCGACCAGCGCTTCATCGGCCTGTACGGCACGCCCGAGCAGACCGCCGCCGTCGGCAAGGAGTTCAAGGTGATGTTCGCCAAGGTGCCGGGCAGTACCAAGGGCAGCTACACGATGGACCACACGGCCGCCAGCTATGTGTTCGACAAGCAGGGCAAGCTGCGCCTGCTGATCCGCTCGGGCCAGCCGGCCGCCGCCGCCGTGCATGACATCAAACTGTTGTTGTCGTGAGCGAGGGCGCCATGCAGCAGCGCTTCCAGCCTTTTACCCGTCTCGCCGCCATCATCCTGCTGGTGATCGGTTGCCTGATCGTGCTGCGGCCGTTCCTGGCCGCCATCCTGTTCGCGGCGGCCATCACCATTTCCAGCTGGCCGCTGTACCTGCGCCTGCTGTCACGCTTGAAGCAGCGCCGCACCATCGCCGCGCTGGTGATGAGCATCGGCCTGACCCTGCTCATCGTCGTGCCGCTGACGCTGGTGACCTGGAACATCGCCGACAATGCCTCCGGATTCTATGACCAGATCAAGGCCGGCCTCGGCAGCGGCACGCTTGATCCGCCGCCGTGGGTGAAGGATCTGCCGGTGGTGGGCGACGCCGTCTACACCTATCTCGGCAAGCTGCTGCACAGCCGCGAGGAGCTGCTCGGCGCCGCCCGCAACCTGCTGGAACCGGCCCGCCGCGTCCTGCTGGGCGGCGGCCTGGTGCTGGGCAGCGGCGTGGCGCAGGTCAGCCTGGCCGTGTTCGTCAGCTTCTTCCTGTACCGCGACGGCCAAGCCATGCTGCAGGCGCTGGCCAAGGGCATGGACAAGCTGATCGGTGAACAAAGCGTGGGCGTGGCCGACACTGTCAGCCGCACCGTGCGCGGCGTGATGTACGGCATCCTCGGCACCGCGCTGGCGCAGGCGGTGGTGGCGGCGGTCGGTTTCCTGATCGCCGGCGTGCCGGCCGTGGCGCTGCTGTCGGTGGCCACCTTCCTGTTCTCGCTGATTCCGGTCGGCCCGCCCTTGATCTGGGGCGGCGCCACCATCTGGCTGTTCAACCAGGGCAGCACCGGCTGGGCCGTCTTCATGCTGATATGGGGACTGCTGGTGATCAGCGGCGTCGACAACGTGGTCAAGCCGATGCTGATCTCGCGCGGCAGCAGCCTGCCGTTCATCCTGGTGCTGCTGGGTGTGATGGGCGGCGTGCTGGCGTTCGGCTTCGTCGGCTTGTTCATCGGCCCGACCCTGCTGGCGGTGGCCCTGGGCCTGCTGCGCAACTGGACCGCTGACTAGCCTTAAAAATGCAGCAACCGCGAGGCCAGTTCGGCGTCCAGGTGGCGTTCGAAGATGCGCCGCAGCGTGCCGTCCTCGCGCATGGCGCGGATGGTGTGGCTGATGCGCGTCGCCAGCGCTTCATCGACGCGCTGGCGTGACAGGATCAGGCCGCCTACCAGCACGTCCTTGGGCGGGGCCCAGTCCATGATGCGGTAATTGCCGTTCATCTGGTCCTGCTTGAGCAGCGGATACCAGCCGCTGCTGATGGCCATCACGGCCTGCACCCGTCCCACCTTGAACAAGCGCAGCATGGCCTCGTAGTCGGGCGCCTCGTAGACGCGGCCCTGGGCGCGCAGCCGATCGAGCCAGACGTCGTAGGCTTTGCCGTGGCGGAAGGATTTGATGACGCCGATCTTGATGTTGGGATCGGCCAGGAAGTCGTCCATGCTGCGGATGCTGGCGCTGACGTCCTTGTGTAGCAACACATAATTGCGTTCGGCAAGATAGGGCACCATGCGCGCGAATTTTTCGCGCTCCGGCGTCGACAGGGACGAGACCGACATGTCGACGGTGCCGCCGTTGAGGCCGGCCCAGATGCGCACGCGTGAATCGGTGATGGCTTCGATGGTGCAGCCGAGGCGGCGCGCGACTTCGTCCACCACGTCCTTGTCGATGCCGGTCCAGCTGCCGTCGGCGGCCTTGTAGTAGAGCGCGCCGTATTCATAGAAGGCGCTGCGCAGGTGGCCGCAGGCACGCTGTGGCTGAGGCTGGGCGCTTGCCCAGCCGTTCAGACCGAGCAGGGCGCCGCACAGTATAAGCCGGAGCAACATGTCTCCCCCTTTGGCGCGCAGGCGCCGGTCAGTCCTGGTCGGCGTTGTCCTCGGTGTCGTCTTTCGGGATCACCTTGACCAGCAGGATGCGCGGACCGTTCATTTTCTTGGCGACGATATCGAATCCGCGGAAACTGATGCGTTGTCCCTGTTTCGGGATATCGCCGAGTTTCAGCATAATCAGGCCGCCTACCGATTCTACCTCTTCCAGGCCGAGTTCTTCGTTTTCTATATCGATGCCCAGCGTGCGTTCGAGCGAGAAGATGGGCAGGCTGGCCTTGCCGATCAGGGTGCCGTCGGGCTGCTTGAGCCAGTCGTTCTCGTTGAGGCGGAATTCGTCGTGGATTTCGCCGACCATGGCGCCGAGCAGGTTGTCGAGCGTGATGAAGCCGACCGGACGCTTGCCTTTTTCGCCGATCAGCGCGAAGTGCGGGGCGCCGTCGCGGAAGCGGCGGAACTGGTCGAGCGCGGCGGTGCGCGAGGAAATCGTCTCCACCGGGCGCAGGAAGGGCGCCAGGTCGTTGATCGGCTTGCCGGACTGCATGGCGAAGAACAAGTCCTTCAGGTGCACCACGCCGAGCACGGTCTCGCCGTCCTTGTCGTAGTACGGGTAGCGGCTGAAGCGGTTGCGCAGCATGGCGTCGAGGTTGTCGCTGAGCGAGCGCGCCGCGTGCAGGCTGATCACCTCGTTGATCGGGCGCATCAGGTCCGACACCGACAGGTCGCTGAAGTCCAGCGAGTGGGCCAGGATGTTGCGTTCGTCCTCGTTGAATTTTTCGCCCGGCTGGCTGGTGCGCAGGATCAGCTTCAGCTCATCGACCGAATAGTGGCTGTCGTGCCCGCCTTTGCCGGTCAGGCCGGCCAGGCCCAGCACCATGTTGGCGCTGGCGTTGAGCACATAGATGAAGGGGAACATGGCCCAATAGAAGGCATACAGTGGCAGGGCAGCCCACAGGCCGACGGCCTCGGGCATACGGATGGCCAGCGACTTGGGTGCCAGTTCGCCGACCACGATGTGCAGGAAAGAAATCACGCCGAAGGCGAACACGAAGGCGATGCCGTGCACCAGTTCGGGCGAGGTGATGCCGATGAAGGTCAGCACCGGTTCCAGCAGGCTGGCGAAGGCCGGCTCGCCGACCCAGCCCAAACCGAGCGAGGCGAGGGTGATGCCTAATTGGCAAGCCGACAGATAAGCGTCGAGTTCGCCGTGTACTTTGCCGAGGATGCGGCCCTTGAGTCCCTGTGTCTTGGCGATGGCGCGCACGCGCGTTTTTCGCAGTGTGACAATGCCGAATTCGGCCGCCACGAAGAAACCGTTAAGCGCGACCAGGAACAGGGCGAGCACGACAAGCAGGAAGTTTTGCATAGGGGCCGAGCGGCATTTTGCGTAGTTGAAACCGCCATCTTAAACGATAATTTGCGAACTCAGGCGCTTGCGCCTCCCCGATGCCGGCCCAAGCTCCGGGTAGTGCGGTCAAGAATGATCACCAGCAGGGTCAGCATTCGGGGTCAGTTCCGACATTCGGACATTTCGCGCGCGAAATGTCCGAATGTCGGAACTGACCCCGAATCAGTCCCCGAATCAGGCGAACAGGCCGGAGTGGACTTCGGTCATGATGGCTTCGATCGCTGGATGGGTGATTTTACGGGCGTTGGAGATGGCGTAGAAGTGCTCCTGCAGCTCGGGCGCGTCACCGACTAGCACCGCGCCGAACTGGTCTTCGATGTCCTGCGCCAGCGCCGACGGCGCGAAAAACAGCCCGAGCCCGTTGCGGCCGAAGGTGTTGAGCATGGCGTTGTCCTCGAACTCGCCGACGATCTCCGGCCGCACCTTGTGCTGCACCAGCCAGGCGTCGATGCGGCCGCGCAGCGCATTGTTGCGGGTGGGAACCAGCAGCGGTGCGCCGTGCAGACTGTGCGGGAAGTTGCGCTTGTACTTGCGCGCCAGGCGCGGCACGCCGAACAGTTTCATGTCGCTTTCACCGAGCAGATGGCTGAATACCTTGAGGCTGCCGCCGGCGCGCACCGTGCGGTCGGTCAGCACCACGTCCAACTTGCCCAGCGCCAGGTCGGCCAGCAGGTTTTCAAATTCGTCCTCCATGCAGACCAGCCGCACCCGCGTTGCCATCTGCTGCGTCGCCTGCAGCAGCCGGAACGCGATCAGCTTGGGCAGCGAGTCCGAAATGCCGACCGCCAGCCGCATCTTGTCGGTCTCCGCTTCCTCCAAAGCGTCCTGCAACTGGTCGCCCAGCAGGAAGATCTGCTCGCAATAGCTGAGCGCCAGCTTGCCCGCTTCGGTCGGCACCAGGCGCCGTCCCTGCGGCTCCAGCAGCTGCTTGCCGATCGATTGTTCCAGCGATGCCAGCTGCATGCTGATGGTCTGCACCGCCAGCCCGAGACGCTCGGCCGCGCGCGTGACGCCGCCTTCTTTCGCCACCATCCAGAAGAAATACAAGTGTCTGAAATTCAATCCGCTGTTTTTCATTGTTCTGTTTTATCGAAGTAATACTTCAATTATCTTCTATTTTTCAAAGTGTCGGAATTCTTTACACTACGGTCCATAAATTCGATTAATTGATCACCACGAGAGAAAAAAATGAAACACTTCAGGATTTCATTCCTCATCAGCTTTATCTGCCTGGGCTTGGCAGGCTGGTGGGGCTATGAGTTGGCGGGATGGGGCGGCGCGTTGTCGGCCTTTGGTGTGGCGCTGATTCTGGCGGCCATGGAAGTGTCGCTGTCCTTCGACAATGCGGTGGTCAACGCCTCCGTGTTGAAGACCTGGGACGAGTACTGGCAGAAACTGTTCCTCGGCGTCGGCATCATCATCGCCGTGTTCGGCATGCGCCTGGTGTTCCCGCTGGTGATCGTGGCCGTGGCCGCCGATCTGAGCATCGCCGAGGTGTGGACGCTGGCGCTGAACGATCCCAAGACGTATTCGACCCACCTGACCAACCACCACGCGGAAGTGGCGGCATTCGGCGGCATGTTCCTGTTGCTGGTGTTCCTGAACTTCCTGCTCGATGCGGAGAAGGAAACGCATTGGCTCGGTAACTTTGAGAAGAAGCTCGGTTCGCTGGGCAAGATGTCCTCGATCTCGGTGATGATCTCGATCGCCGTGCTGCTCGGCTGTATGGGCCTGGTGCAGGAAGGCCAGAAGCTGGTGGTGTTGATTTCCGGCCTGTGGGGCATCCTGATCTACGTTGGCGTCGACGGCATCAGCAGCCTGCTGGAGAAGGAAGAAGAAGGCGGCGGCAACGTCGGCGACATGGTCAAGAAGGGCGGTATCGGTGGTTTCCTGTACCTGGAAGTGTTGGACGCTTCGTTCAGCTTCGACGGCGTGATCGGCGCGTTCGCCATCACCACTGACGTCGTGATCATCATGCTGGGCCTGGCGATCGGTGCGATGTTCGTGCGTTCGATGACGATTTACCTGGTGAAGAAGGGCACGCTGGATCAGTTCCTGTACCTGGAGCACGGCGCCCACTACGCGATCGGTATTCTGGCCGCGATCATGTTGGCGAGCATGAAGTTCCATGTGCCTGAGATCTTCACCGGCCTGATCGGCGTAGCCTTCATCGGCGCCTCGGTGTGGTCCTCGGTGCGGCACCGCCGCCAGCAGGCAGCACTGGCCGTGCCTGCATAAAGTTTTCAAGAATTCGGCGGGCCGTTTTATACGGACACGGCCCGCCGCCTGGTAGTACCCCAAGTCCGGTTTTCATTTAAGGAGCATCAAAATGGCAATCAGTCTGCAAAAAGGCGGCAACGTCAACCTGAGCAAAGAAGCACCCGGCCTGACCAAGATCGTGGTCGGCCTGGGTTGGGACGCCCGCACCACCGACGGCAGCCCGTTCGATCTGGACGGCTCCGGCTTCCTGTTGAAAGTGGACGGCAAAGTACGCAACGACAGCGACTTCATCTTCTACAACAACCTGAAATCGACCGACCAGTCGGTGGTCCACTCGGGTGACAACCGCACCGGCGACGGCGCCGGCGACGACGAAACCGTCACCATCGACCTGACCAAGGTGCCGGCAGATGTCGAGCGCATCGCCATCTGCGCCACCATCCACGAGGGCGATGCCCGCCGCCAGAACTTCGGCATGGTGCAGAAGGCTTACATCCGCACCGTCAACGCCGGCAGCAACACCGAGATCGCCCGCTACGACCTGTCGGAAGACAGCTCGACCGAGTCGGCCATGATCTTCGGCGAGGTGTATCGCAACGGCGCCGATTGGAAGTTCAAGGCCGTCGGCCAGGGCTTCAAGGGCGGCCTCGGCCCACTGGCCGGCTCGTTCGGCGTCGGCGTTTAATTCACACGGAAAGGACTCGACATCATGCCTGTATTGACGATCACCGGTGACTTCGACCCATTCCTGCATGTCTCGATGCGGCAGGGAGAAAAAATCTACTGCGAATCGAACGCGATGGTGATGATGGAAGCGGCGCTCGACCTCAAGGGCAAGATGACCGGCGGCATCGGCGCGGCGCTGATGCGGCGCTTTGCCAACGGCGAGTCCTTGTTCCAGCAGCATATCGAGGCGGTGCGCGGCGACGGCGATTGCCTGTTGGCGCCGACCCTGCCCGGTGCGCTGCAGATCCTTGACGTCGGCCAGCGCCAGTACATGCTGAGCGACGGCTGCTTCGTGGCCGCTACTTCCGGCGTCGAGCTCAAGGTGCGCACCCAGAGCGTCGGCAATGCGCTGTTCGCCCAGAGCGGCGGCTTCTTCATCACCGAAACCAACGGTGTGGGCCAGGTCGCGGTATCCGGCTTCGGCGGGGTGCATGAACTGGACGTGGAGCCGGGCCGCGACGTCATTATCGACAACGCGCACGTGGTGGCTTGGGATAGTGGTTTGCGCTACGAGATATCGGTCACCACGGGCGGCAGCAGCGGCTTCCTCAGTAATCTGGTGAACAGCCAGACCAGCGGCGAGGGCATGGTGCTGCGCTTTTCGGGCAAGGGCAAGATTTTGATCTGCTCACGCAACAGCGCCTCGCTGCAATCGTGGCTGATGCGTCAGCCCGCACAATAAATTTTAGGAGTAACTATGTCAGTCAATTTAAGCAAGGGCCAGAAGATCTCTCTGGAGAAGGAAGCCGGCGGCGCGCTTGGGCGCGTGACCATGGGCCTCGGTTGGGACGCCATCAAGAGCAAGGGTTTCCTCGGCTTCGGTTCCAAGTCGGAAGCGGTCGATCTCGACGCTTCGTGCGTGATGTTCGACGAAGGCCATCGTCCGGTGGACGTGATTTTCTTCCGTCAGCTGAAAAGCAAGGACGGCAGCGTGGTCCACAGCGGTGACAACCGCACCGGTGCCGGTGATGGCGACGATGAGCAGATCAATGTTGACCTGAACGCGGTGCCGTCGACGATCAAGAGTTTGGTCTTCACGGTGAACAGCTTCACCGGCCAGACGTTCGCGCAGGTGGAGAATGCGTATTGCCGTTTGCTGGACGCCAGCAATGGCAAGGAAGTGGCGCGTTTCAACCTGTCGGTGCAGGGCCCACACTCGGCGCAAATCATGGCCAAGCTGTATCGCCACAACGGCGAGTGGAAGATGCATGCGATCGGCGAGAACGGCAACGGCCGCACCTTCGACGACCTGCTGCCGCAGATCGCCGCGCACCTGTAATAATTTTTAGCTGTAGTCTTTAGCGGAGCACTGTACCGGCAGTGCTCCGCTTTTTTTTGTCAGAAGGCGTGACGCAGACCGAGGCTCAGCATGGTGGTGCGGGCGTCGATGTTCTGGCCGGCGCCCGAGAACAGCGGCACTTCCTGCGTACCCAGCGGGATCAGGATGGCGCCGGGACCGCCAGCCAGCGGCAGCGGGGTGGCGCTGCTGACGACGACGTTGCCGCGCTTGTCCTTGATGCCGCCGAAGCGGGTGTAGAACGCGGTGCGCTTGGAGAAGTTGTAGTCCAGGCCCAGCATCAGGCCATTGTCCTTGCCGCGCGTGTAGTTGGTGAAGCGGGTATTCAGGAACACTGCGGTCAGGTCGACGGCGCCGATCGGATGCTTGAGGGTCGCGGTCCAGGTACGCACTTCAGGATCGGTATTGCCGCGCAGCGAGAACTGGGCGTTGTGGCCGGCCACCGCCAGCGACGTGCCGACGCCTGGGATGGTGTACTTGACCGCCGCCATGAAGGAGGTGAAGCGCTCGCCGAAGAACAGCGGCACCAGGGTGGTGCCGGACACCACGCCGATCGGCACGTTGTCGAAGTTGTTGCGGTGGTAGGACGCCAGCGCGACCAGCGAATCGGTGCGGTAGGCAAGCATGGCACCGGCGGTCTTGCCGCGGCCGCTGGCGGTTTCGGCGCCGGCGGTCAGGCCGCCGATGATCTGGCCGGTGCTACCGGTCGCCACCGGGGTCGACGCGGTGGCAAACGAGCGCGCCGCGCTGACGCCGCTGCCGATGCCGGAGTTGGTGGCGTAGGACGCGATCGCGGTCCATGGACCTTGCTTGATGGCGTAGCTGATCTGGTTGTCCTGCCAGGTTTGTACGGTGTTGACCACCAGGCCGGCGCCGAACAGGTCGGTGCTGCCCAGGGCTTCCGGCGTCACCAGGTAATAGGAAATCAGCATCGGGCTGGCCTGACGGCCGAGCTTGACTTCGCCCACCGGCGTGGTCAGGCCGACGTAGGCCTGGCGGCCGAACAGGCGGCCATCATTGGCGAGGCCGCCGTTGTCGAGGGTGATGCCGCCTTCCAGCACGAACAGGCCGCGATAGCCACCGCCCAGGTCTTCCACGCCACGGAAGCCGATATTGCTCTGGCGCGTGTGCGAAGGGCTGAGGCGGGTGGTCACGGTCGCCGGCGCGGCCAGGCGGTTCGGCACTGGCGTGGCGCCGCTGACGCCGAACACGGTACCTTGCACATTGCCCTCGCTCTTATCGACGCGGTCGACGCCGACGTCCAGGGTGCCGTAGATGGTGACCGAGGATTGGGCGGCGGCGTGGCCCGAAAGCATGGCAAGCGCGGACAGGCAAGCTGCGTAGGCGGCAGTTCTCTTCATGTGGTGTCTCCGTGATGAATGTTGTGGTTGTTGTGATTTGTATTTGTACAGTGACTCTATAGCAGTGTGAAGAAATTGGCACGAGTGTTCGTTTAATCCGTGGCAGGAAAAACACACTTGCGTTCCGGTATCAACACTTGCGGATAAATAGTGAGCGTGCGGAAATCCGTCGCGTGGGGCAGAATGGCGCGACAGTTCAACGCGGCAAGGATGATGTATGCAAGGCAGCGCACAGCCGCCGGTCAACAGCAAGTGGCTCGCCCTGCTGGTGGCGGGCGCGTTTTTCATGGAGAACCTGGACGGCACGGTGATCACCACGGCGCTGCCGGATATCGCCCGCTCGTTTGGCGTGGCGCCGTTGGCGCTGAATATCGGCGTCAGCGCCTATTTGCTGACGCTGGGCGTATTCATTCCGATCAGCGGCTGGGTGGCCGAGCGCTTCGGCACGCGCCGCGTGTTTGCGGCGGCGCTGGCGATCTTCACGCTGGCCTCGGTGCTGTGCGGGATGGCCGACAGCGTGGCCGAGTTCGTCGGGTTGCGTGTGCTGCAAGGCGCCGGCGGGGCCATGATGGTGCCGGTCGGCCGCCTGCTGGTGCTGAACAACACGCCCAAGGAAAAGCTGATCGCGGTGATCGCCACGCTGACCTGGCCGGCGCTGGTGGCGCCGGTGCTGGGGCCGCCTGTGGGCGGCTTCATCGCCAGCCATTCTTCGTGGCGCTGGATCTTCTACCTCAACCTGCCGCTGGGCGTGATCGCGCTGGCGCTGGCCTGGTGGCTGGTGCCCGACCAGCGCGTCGCCACGCCGCGCCGCTTCGACTGGCCTGGTTTCCTGCTGAGCGGCAGCGCCGTGTTCCTGCTGACCTGGGGCGCGGAAACCATCGGCGGAGCGCAGCCGGACTGGCGCGAGGCCGGCGCCTGCCTAGTTGCCGGCGCGCTGCTGCTGGTGGCGCTGCGCCGGCACCTGCGGCGTGCGCCCGCGCCGTTGATCGACCTGTCATCGTTCGCCATTCCCACGTTTGCCATCACCATCGTCGGCGGTTCGTTGTTCCGCATGGCCATCGGCGCCGTGCCGTTCCTGCTGCCGTTGATGTTCCAGCTTGGTTTCGGGCTGGACGCCTTTCATTCCGGCCTGCTGGTGATCGCCGTGTTCGCCGGCAACCTGATGATGAAGCCGGCCACCACGCCCATCCTGCGCCGCTTCGGCTTCAAGCCGGTGCTCCTGGTGAATGGCATCGCCAACGTGGCGGCGCTGGCCGCCTGCGCCTTGCTGACGCCGGCCACGCCGGTGTGGCTGATCGCCGCCGTGCTGTTCGTCGGCGGCCTGACGCGCTCCATGCAGTTCAGCGCGCTCAACACCATCGCCTTCGCCGACGTGCCGCAGCAGCGCATGGCGGCAGCCAACACCTTGTTCAGCACCGCTTTCCAGGTGGCGCTCGGCCTCGGCGTGGCGCTGGGTGCGGGCGGCGTGCGGCTGGGGCAGTGGGGCGCGCAGCAGCTGGGCATCTCGCACTGGGCGGCCATCGATTACCGTTTGGCCTTCCTGCTGGTGGCTTTGGTCAGCCTGCTCGGATTGGCCGATGCGTTGCGTCTTGACAGCAACGCTGGCGAGCAAGTTGCAAGGGGTGGGGCACAGTAAGGCTATAATGTTTCTATGGAAAAACTAAGAGACCTCTCGGAGATCGTCGCGCAGGCCAGCCGTGGCGAACTGGTGTTCCCCACCAGCGTGAATGCGGCCTTGCGCCTGCAATTGGCGCTGGCCGATCCCGACTGCGAGATGGACGATGTGATCCGCAAGGTGCTGGGCGAGCCGCTGCTGGCCGCGCGCACCGTGGCGCTGGCCAACTCGGCCGTGTTTAACCGCAGCGGCGTGCCGGTCACCAGCGTGCGTGCAGCGGTGCAGCGCGTGGGCTACCGCAACCTCTACAGCATGGCGGCCGCCATGGTGGTGCGCCAGTTCGGCGCCCGCATCCGCGACGAGCGCCTGCGCCGCCAGGCCGACCAGCTGTGGCGCCACACGGCCCACGTGGCGGCGCTGGCACATGTGGTCGGCCGCAAGCTGACCGCCACCGATCCCGATACCGCGCTGTTCGCCGGCATCGTGCATGAAGCCGCCGGCTTCTACCTGCTGTCGCGCGCCGACGACATGCCGGGCCTGCTTGACGATGTGGGCGGGCTGATGGGGCCGGCGCAGGAAATCATCTCGCGCGAGCTGATGAAGAAGATGTGCATACCCGAGCCGGTGGGCCAGGCCATCGTCTCGCTGCCCGGCGCCACGCTGACGCCGCCGCCTTTGGGCCTGCGCGACACCCTGCTGATTGCCAAGCGCCTGGCGCCGGTGCGCTCGCCGCTGGCGTTGGCCGCAGGGCAGGACAGCCCGTCGCTGGCCGGCTTTGTGGACGACAACGCACTGCTGGACCAGATCCTGCTCGAATCCTCCGATGAAGCCGCATCGATGAGCGCCGCCCTGCTGGTGTGATGTTGGGTATGCGTGTATCCTGACGTCGTCATACAACAGTCGAAAACCATGAATCAGACCGTATCGGCGCCAGCGCCCAAGAAAAAGCACCGCAACCTCGCTCAGGGCGTGGTGGAGGGCTTCACCACCAGCATCCAGGCCGGCACGCTGAAGCCGGGCGAGAAGCTGCCGACCGAGTCCGTCATCATGGAAATGCACGGCGTCAGCCGCACCGTGGTGCGTGAAGCGATTTCGCACCTGCAGGCGGCCGGGCTGGTACAGACGCGCCACGGCATCGGCACCTTTGTGCTGGAGCCGCAGCCGGCCAATATCTTTTCATCCGACACCATACGTACCATCGGCGACGTGCTGGCCATCCTGGAGTTGCGCATCAGCCTGGAGACCGAAGCCGCCTGGCTGGCCGCCACCCGCCGCACGGAAGAGCAGGTGGCCCTGATGGACGCGGCGCTCAAGCGCATCGTCGCCTCGCAGAACCGTTCCGGCGCGGTGGAGTCGGACAAGGCGTTCCACCTGCTGATCGCGCAGTCCACCGGCAACCGTTATTTCGTCGATATCCTGAGTGATCTCGGCAACACCATTATTCCGCGCGCGCGCCTCGATGCCGAGCAGCTGGCCCATGACGATCCGGTGGCCTACCAGGAGCGCGTCAACCGCGAGCACGACGATATCTACAACGCCATCCTGCGCAAGGATGCGGAAGCGGCGCGCGCCGCCATGCGGACGCACCTGAGCAATAGCCGCGAGCGCCTGCGCCGCGCGCAGCAAGAGGTGAGCCAATAGGTGAGCCAATAGGTGAGCCAATAGGTGAGCCAATAGGTGAGCCAATAGGTGAGCCAATAAGCAAGGGCTAGGACGGCGATTTGACGCTTTGCGTTAAATCGCTTGCTTCCCAACAGATCTAGTTGTACGATGTCATACAACACGGCGCCAGAGCGTCATCCCTCATCCCACAGACGTTAATATTGGAGACTGTAATGCATCCGAATGACCTGAAAAAAATCCTTTCCTCCGGCCTGCTGTCGTTCCCTATCACCGACTTCGATGCTGAAGGCGACTTCAACAAGTCGACTTATATCAAACGTCTGGAATGGCTGGCCCCGTACGGCGCGACCGCGCTGTTCGCCGCCGGCGGCACCGGTGAGTTCTTCTCGCTGACCCCGCAGGAATATCCAGAGATCATCAAGACCGCCGTCGACACCTGCCGTGGCCAGGTGCCGATTCTGGCTGGCGTCGGTGGTCCGACCCGCGTTGCCGCAGCCTACGCCAAGGAAGCCGAGCAGGCCGGCGCGCAAGGCCTGCTGCTGCTGCCGCACTACCTGACCGAAGCGTCGCAGGACGGCCTGATCGAACACGTGGCCGAAGTCTGCAAAGCCACCAACCTGGGCGTGGTGGTCTACAACCGCGCCAACTGCCGCCTGAGCCCGAACTCGCTGGCGATCCTGGCCGACCGTTGCCCTAACCTGATCGGCTTCAAGGACGGCATCGGCGACATCGAACTGATGGTCTCGATCTGGCGCAAGATGGGCGACCGCTTCAGCTACCTGGGCGGCCTGCCGACCGCTGAAGTCTACGCCGCCGCCTACAAGGCGCTGGGCACCCCGGTGTACTCGTCGGCCGTGTTCAACTTCATGCCGAAGCTGGCGATGGACTTCTACCACGCCGTGGCCGCCGACAACCACGCCGAACAGAACCGCATGATCGACGAGTTTTTCCTGCCATACCTGGACATTCGCAACCGCAAAGCCGGTTACGCCGTGTCGATCGTCAAGGCCGGCGCCAAGCTGGCCGGTTACGACGCCGGTCCGGTGCGCGCACCGCTGACCGACCTGAACGCGGAAGAGATGGACATGTTGCACCAACTGATGCTCAAGCAAGGCGCGCAGTAATGCGTTAAGCTACCGCTAACATAAATCCAGGCGCGGCTTTGTCCGCGCTTTTCACACATTGGAGCCATAACATGCAAGTAGTTGGAGAAATGATCATCGGCCGCAGCGCTGTCCTGGGCAAAGAAGGTACCATCAAGGCCATCGACCCATCCCGCAACGCTGACATCGAACCGGCATTCGGCCTGGCCGGCGCCGCCGACCTGCAACGCGCAGTCGAACTGGCCAACGCGGCCTTCGACGTGTACCGCGAAACCAGCCTGGAAGTGCGCGCCAAATTCCTGGAAACCATCGCTGACCGCATCCTGGACCTGGGCCCGACCCTGATCGAGCGCGCCATGCAGGAAACCGGTCTGCCGCAAGCCCGCCTCGAAGGCGAGCGCGGTCGTACCGTCGGCCAGTTGCGCCTGTTCGCGAAAGTCGTGCGCGACGGCCGTTTCCAATCCGCCACCCTGGACAGCGCGCTGCCGGACCGCGCACCTGCGCCACGTCCCGATCTGCGCCTGCGCAAGATCGGCCTGGGCCCGGTTGCCGTGTTCGGCGCTTCGAACTTCCCGCTGGCGTTCTCGGTGGCTGGTGGCGACACCGCCTCGGCGCTGGCAGCCGGCTGTCCGGTGATCGTCAAAGCCCATTCGGCTCACCTGGGTACCTCGGAACTGGTCGGCAAGGCTGTGGCCAAAGCCGCAGAAGAGTGCAATATGCCTGAAGGCGTGTTCTCGATGCTGATCGGCTCGGGCCAGACCATCGGTCAGAACCTGGTGGCGCATCCGTTCATCAAGGCCGTCGGCTTCACCGGCTCGCGCGCTGGTGGCGTGGCGCTGATGCACACTGCTGCCGCTCGTAAAGAACCAATTCCTGTGTACGCGGAAATGAGCTCGATCAATCCAGTGTTCCTGCTGCCGGGCGCGCTGGACAATCCTAAGCTGCCGCAAGCCTTCGCGGATTCGCTGACCCTGGGCGCCGGCCAGTTCTGCACCAACCCAGGCCTGCTGATCGCACTGAAATCGGACAAGCTGCAAGCCTTCGTGGACGCTGCCGCCGGCACCATCGGCGCCAAGCCTGCGCTGACCATGCTGACCCCTGGTATCCACAAAGCCTACACCAGCGGCGTCAAAGGCCTGGCTGGCGTGGACGGCGTGCAGCAGGTTGCCGTTGGCCAGACCAATGATCTGCCATGCGCGGCACAAGCGTTCCTGTACCAGGTCGACGCCAAGCGCTTCCTGACCGACACCGCGCTGGAAGGCGAAATCTTTGGCCCGACCTCGCTGCTGGTCGTGGCTGAAACCGAAGAAGAACTGCTGGCCGTGGCCGAGCACCTGGAAGGCCAGCTGACCGGCGCCGTGCACGCCACCGCCGACGACAAGGCGCTGGCCACCAAGCTGCTGCCTATCCTGGAACGCAAGGTTGGCCGCATCCTGTTCAACGGCTTCGGCACCGGCGTGGAAGTGGCGCACGCCATGGTTCACGGCGGTCCGTACCCGTCGACGTCGGACAGCCGTTCGACCTCGGTAGGCGCGTCGGCCATCGACCGCTTCCTGCGTCCAGTGTCGTACCAGGACGTGCCTGCATACCTGCTGCCTGAGTCGCTGGCCGATGCCAATCCACAGAAGATCCCGCGCGTAGTGAATGGCGATCTGGTATGGAACGCGTAAATGATGTGAGCTGCACGGTGGGCGAAAGCCCAACGTGGAGCGCGGCCGAAGGCGCCTGGTACTGGGTCGATATCCCGGCCAAGCGCGTTTGGCGCCTGGACGCCGCCAGCGGCACCAGCCGCTATTGGGACAACGCCGAGATGGTCGCTTGCGTGGCGGCCAAAGCTGGCGGTGGCCTGATCGCCGGCATGGAGACCGGTATCTTCAGTCTGGAGCTGGGCGCGGGTCAGAATGCGTCGGCGCTCAAGCTGGCGACGCCGGCTTCCGGGCTGGGCGAGGGCATGCGCTTCAACGACGGTCGCTGCGACCGTCAGGGGCGCTTCCTGGCCGGCACCATGTTCATGGACATGGGCGCCGCCAAGGCGGTGGGTCAGCTGTATCGCTACGATGCGGCGCGCGGCATTTCGGCGCCGCTGGTGTCCGAGCTGCTGACGCAGAACGGCACGGCGTTCTCGCCGGACGGCCGTACCATGTACCTGTCGGATTCGCATCCGCAGCGGCGCATGGTGTGGGCCTACGACTACGATATCGCCGATGGTGTGCCAAGCAATCGCCGCGTGTTCGCCGACATGACGGGCCAGGCCGGCCGTCCCGACGGCGCTGCGGTCGATGCCGACGGTTGCTACTGGATCTGCGGTAATGACGGCGGCTACCTGCTGCGCTACACACCGGACGGCAAGGTCGATCGCCGCGTCGAGGTGCCGATGCTCAAGCCATCCATGTGCGCCTTCGGCGGCAAGGACCTGGATACGCTGCTGGTCACTTCCATCGTCTCCGGCAAGCCGGAAGATGCGGAGTGGGGCGGTTCCGTGATCATGCTGCGGCCAGGTGTCAAAGGCGTGGCTGAAACCCCGTTCGGAGCGTGACGATGAGGCGGATACTTTTGCGGTGTCTGCCTTTTTTGTTTGCGGCCTGGCTCGCCGCGTGTGGTACCGCGCCTGTTGCGCAGTACCAGAATCCGATTCTTCACGCTGACTATTCGGATCCCGATGTGATCCGCGTCGGCGAGACCTATTACCTGGTTTCTTCAAGTTTCAACAGCGCGCCGGGATTGCCGCTGCTGCAGTCGCCCGACCTGGTCAACTGGACTTTGGTCGGCCACGCCTTGCCGCAGCAGGTGCCGCTGGATGTCTTCGCCAAGCCGCAGCACGGCAAGGGCGTGTGGGCGCCGTGCCTGCGCTACCACGACGGCAAATTCTGGATCTTTTATCCGGACCCCGATTTCGGCATCTACGTCATCACGGCCAAGGATTTCGCCGGCCCATGGAGCGCGCCGCGCCTGCTGGCGGCGGGCAAGGGCCTGATCGATCCGACGCCGCTGTGGGATGAGGACGGCCAGGCCTGGCTGCTGCATGCATGGGCCAAGAGCCGCGCCGGATTCAACAACGTGCTGACCCTGCGCCGCATGGCGCCGGACGCCAGCCGCCTGCTGGACGATGCGGGCAAGATCGTCATCGACGGTAACAAGCTGCCCAAGTACACCACGCTGGAAGGTCCGAAGCTCTACAAGCGCGATGGCTACTACTACGTGTTCGCGCCGGCCGGCGGTGTGGAATACGGCTGGCAGACAGTGTTCCGATCGCGCAGCATTGGCGGTCCATATGACGAACGCATCGTCATGGCGCAGGGAGATTCTGCGGTGAACGGTCCGCATCAGGGCGGATGGGTGCAGACGCCGCAAGGCGAGGACTGGTTCATCCACTTCCAGGACAAGCGCGCCTACGGCCGCGTAGTGCACTTGCAACCGATGAAGTGGCGCGATGGCTGGCCTTTGATCGGCGAGGATGTCGGCGGCACGGCCGGCCAGCCGGTGGCGAGCTACCGCATGCCGGTGCCAGGCAAGTCCACCGCAGCACCGCCGACCAGCGATGAATTCAACGGCGCGGCACTCGGCCTGCAATGGCAGTGGAACGCCAACTGGCAGCCGTCGTGGTATGCGCTGGGCGACGGCAAGCTGCGCCTGTACGGCCAGCCGCGCGACAGCAACCTGTGGGACGTGCCGTCGCTGCTGCTGCAAAAACTGCCGGCCGAAACCTTCACCGTCACCACCAGGTTGGATGCGTCCGGACTGGCGGAAGGCGGCGTTGCAGGCCTGGTGATGTACGGCGCCGATTACGCCTGGCTAGGCACGCGCCGCAGCGACGGCGTGACCAGGCTGGCGCTGGTGAGCTGTTATAAAGCCGACGTGAAATGCCACGAGCAGCAGGAGGCCGGCATCGATTTGCCGTCGCCGCAGGTATGGCTGCGCATGCAGGTGCTGGCCGGCGGCGTGACGCAATTCTCGTACAGCCTCGATGGCGCAAAATACACGCCGATCGGCGCCCAGTTCACCGCCAAAATGGGCCGCTGGGTAGGCGCCCAGATGGGCCTCTTCAGCGCCGGCAATGCAGGCCACGCTGACATCGACTACTTCCGCGTGACGCGCTGACTACTGCTTCTTCAGGGTCATCTTGAACTGGATGACCCATTTCTCTTTCACGTACATTTCGCTGAAGGCGTCGTAGCTGTCGGCGTTCACGGTCCATTGCACGCGGTAGGGCAGGACCAGCGTGCCGTTGATGTATTGCGTTTCGGGGAACTCCAGGCCGTTGGCCGATGGCTTCATGGTGCCGCGACTGAAGCCGCCGCTGTTTTCCACGTACAGGTAGGACACCAGTTTGGTTGCCGCGTCATAGTAGTAGATGGTCTCGCCCACGTAGTCCGGCTTGCCCGGCGTGCGCACCGTGTGGACGTCGCGCAGCGCGTGGCCGTCCAGCATCCATTGGAAGCAATGCTCGTCGGTCTGCTTCCCGCCCGGGAATTCGCCTTTCCAGCAGTGGCCTGCAAGGAACGCCATCGGCTTCAAGGCCTCGGCCGGCGCCGCCTGCGCGACGGCCCCAGGGAAGACGGAGGACAGCAGCAACAGCATCGGCAGTGGGCGCATGGCGTATCTCCGGATGAAAGTCCGGCCAGTATATGCCAAGGCCCACGCCATGCGGTTGCGTCGATGCTACGCTCGATACTACGCCATCATGCCGACAGCGTGGTGTTGTGGACCTTGCCGCCGATGGTGACGTTCTTCAGTGTCAGCCCCTTCACGTTGTACAGATACCATGGCGCTTCGGCGTTGACCGGCGTGCCGAAATCGCAGTCTGTGATGGTCACGCCCGTGACCGGGAACACCGGCGGCATCGGACCCGGTCCGTTGTAGTCCGACGCCACCGGGCCGAGGATCACGATCGCCTGGAAGCACGATGCGGTCTTGCCATCCTTGTCGACGTTGCTGGCCTTGACGTTGGAGATGTGGATGTTTTCCACAATCGGCGGACGAATCCGCACGTTGTCGCTGATCGGCGCGTAGTCGCAGTCGAAGGTGACGATGGCGCCGGCCGCCGTGGCCACGGTCTTCGACTGGATCGGCGAACCTGGCAGCGAGGCGTAGAACGACGGCGAGATCTGCACGCCGTTCGGCACCGTGCAATCGCGCACGTAGAAATTGCGCAGGAAGCCGCCGCGATTCAGGTTGGTCTTCATGCGGATGGCCGTGTTGAGAGGATTGGTTTTCCAGTTGGCGTTTTCAAATACCAGCTTTTGCGCAAACACGTTCTGGATGCCGCCGGCCATCTCGCTGCCCAGCGTGACGCCGCCATGGCCGCTGTGCATGATGCAGTTCTGGATCACGATGTTCTGCGACGGGCCATATTGCGTGTCCTGGTCCTTGCCGGCCTTGATGGCGATGCAGTCGTCGCCGGTATCGAAGGTGCAGTTCTCCACCAGCACATGGTCGCAGGCTTCCGGATCGAAACCGTCGCTGTTCGGACCGTGGCTGTGCATCTCGACGCCACGGATCACCAGGTTGCGGCAATGGACTGGATGGTGCTGCCAGAACGGCGTGTTCTGCACGCGGTAACCTTGCAGCAGCACATTGGTGCAGCCGATAATCTGGATCATCGGCGCGCGCAGGTAGTGGCCGATGCCGAAGATGCGCTTGGACAGCGGCACGCCGGCTTCCGACAGCGCCGGCAGGTATTGCGCGTCCCAGCGCCACTTGTCGCCTTCGCCCTGGATCAGCAGGCGTTCCGCTTCCGTCAGCGCCGGCGCCACGGTGGCCAGCGATTGCGCGTTGAGCGGATTCACGGTGTTTTCCGACATGGTGCCGGCCTTGAAGTTGGGCGTGGTGCCCTGGCCGATGGAGTTGATGGTTTTCTGCTTGCCTTTCCAGGTCCACCAGCAATCGCCGGCGTCGTTGAACGGCACGCCGCCCTGGCCGTCCAGGATCGCGGTCCAGTCGTCGCCGGTGAGGGCGATGTTGTCCTGGCCGTAGGCGTACACCATCGGCGAGTAGTTCAGGCAGTCGTTACTCTGCCAGCGAGAGATGGTCAGCTTGCCGTGCTTGCCGCAGTCGATGTCGCCGTACTTGGCGTAGTCCGCCGGGTTGTGGCTGAAGTAGACGTGCGCGCCTTTGCTCAGGTGGACGTTAACGTTCGACAGCAGCACGATGGGGCCGGCCACGAACCAGTCGCCGGCCGGAATCAGCACACGGCCGCCGCCGGCCGCGTTGCAGGCTTTGATGGCGGCCTTGATGGCGGCGTAGCAGTCGTGCGCGCCGGCCGCCGGCGTGCCCAGTTCCTCCATGCCTTCGTGCGAGACCCAGGCCTTCACCTTGGTCAGCTTGCAGATCTTGGCGCCGTAGGCGGTGATGTTGAAGTCCTGCTTGCGGAATTTCAGTGGCTTGGACACGTGGTCGACGATGGCCTGCGCCTGCAGCCACGGGTCCGGCGCGGTGGCGGCGGCGGCCGGCAGGCCGATCGACAGGCCGGCAGCCGGCAGGGCTTTCATCAGGGTGCGGCGGTGGGTATTGATGGTCATGCTGGTGTCCTTATTCATCTGAATTATTGAACTCGCCGATAAAAATATCGGCCGGCGAAGGTGCTTGGGCGTAGCCGAGATCCTTGACGGGATCGATGCCGGCTTTGAGCAGGTTGTTCCAGTGCTCGTCCGAGTTGTACTGCACCGGACGATAGGAGATGGTGCCCTTTTTGTTCCAGTCCGCCCACGGCTGCTGCTGGTTGATGTGCGCACCGATGCGCGAATTGAGCACCGCCATCTTGCCGACCGCTTCCAGCGACACGCGCGCCACGGTGCCGGTGGGCGCCTTGTAGCCGTTGAGCGGGCCGTAGGTGCAACTGTAGCCTTCCATCGCCAGCGGGGCGTACGGCGTGCAGCGCGAGCTGTGGAACCATTGGCGCAGCAGATGGAAGCTGCCGTTCTTCGCGCCTTCGTGGGTGAAGCGGACGTTGTCGAAAACGAAGCCGTATCGGGTTTTGAGGTGCGTGTCCGGCGCGGCGACATAGGAAACGCCACGGTCGCCCAGCGTGCGGATTTCGGTCTGGTGGAAGTAGGCGGTGCTGTCGCCGAAGATGAAGTCGACGTCGCCTTCGATGTAGGATTTGTTGAAGAAGCTGCGCACCGTGCTGCCGGGCTGCGGCGACTTGAGGTACAGCGTGTCCTGGAATCCGATCAGGCGGATGTTCTCGAACTGAGCCTTGTCGGCGCTGTCCACGCTGAGCGCGATCGCCTGGTGGTGGACGTTGTTGACGTTGGGGAGTTCCTCGGCGCGGGCGTTGCCGGTGTCTTTGTTGTAGCTGTTTTCAAAGCTCAGGTTGCGGGCCTGGAAGCCGTTGTTCTGCGCCCAGACGGTCTGCGTGCCGAAGGTGCCGATCTGCGCGCGGTCCTTGATGGTGGCGTACATGGCTTGCACCGCCGGCGCGGCTTTGGCGAATTGCGGGCCGTATTGCGCATCGTAGGCGGCGCCGCTGACCGAGGCGTCCAGCCGGGCGGTGATGCGCGTGGCCGTCGCGTCTTTGCCGTCGCTGTACAGGGTAATCGGCGCGGCGCTGGCGGGGAGGTACACCAGCTCCTGGTACACGCCCGGCTTGACCAGCATGTAAAGGCGTTTGCCCGGCCGCGCGGCGCTATCGAGCACGGCGCGGCTGACCGCTTCCTGTACCGTGTTGAAGGTGTGCGCGCCGTCGGCCTTCAAGGTTTTGTCGACGATGAAGTCGGGTGTGAAAGCGGCGCCCTTTGCCAGCGGATCGGACAGCGGGTCCCACGGATCGACTTTTTCATTGCCAGCCTCGCCGACGTATTTCAGCACTTCGCCGTAGGAGAACTGCCTGGCCTGTTCCAGCGTGAGCTGCGGTCGCGCGTTGCTGGCAGCGATGGCGGGGAAGGGGGCGAAGCGGTTGGCGCAGGTGCTGGTGTCCTTGCGAGAGATGGCGTCGCCGGACAGGCGGGCGAATTCGATCTTGCGTTCGGCATTTCCGGCAATGCTGACGTCTTGCAGGCCGACCTGCGCCGGACGTTGTTCGTCGTAGCCCTGAATGACGATGCGCCCCGGGGTGACGCTGTGCACATCTTCGAAGGCGATGTGGGTGTAGACCGGCACCTGCGTGCCTTCGGCGCGGCTGTCGTAGCGGGCGCCGATGTCGATCGGCGTTTTCACGTTGCGCAGGCAGACGTTCCGGTAGCGCACCTGGTCCACCACGCCGCCGCGCGAGACGTCGCTCTTGATGCGCAGGCCCGAGGTGGCGCCGTCGATGCTCAGGTCTTCCACCAGCACGCGGCGCACGCCGCCATTGGTCTCGCTGCCGATGGACATGCCATGGCCGCTGTAAAAGCGGTTGTGCAGGATGGAGATATTCTCGGTGGCGCCGTTGTTGCCTGCCTTGATGGCGACGTTGTCGTCGCCGGTGCGGATATGGCTGTAAGCGATGGTGACGTTGCGCGAGGAGATCGGATCGATGCCGTCGGTGTTGCGCGCGGTGGCCGGCGTGTCGATGTTGACGCCCCAGGCGGTGAAGCCGTCCACCCGGTTGAGCGTGACATGGAAGTTGGGCGAGTTGCGCAGCGTGATCTTGTGCAGCGTGATGTTTTGCGCGTTGCTGATCTCGATCAGGCGCGGCACGTTCTGGCGTGCGTCTTCCTTCTGCGCGCGGCGTGCCAGCTGCCACCATGATTCGGTGCCGCCGTCGATGACATGGCCGCCCTGGCCATCAATGACGCCTTCGCCGTAGATGCCGCTGGCTTTGGCGTTGTCGATGGTGATGAAGGGCTTGCAGCCGCGCTCCTGGCGGTCGATGCTGCCGCAGGTGCCCGCGCCGCGATCATACAATTTGGGATTGCGGCTGGCGGCCAGCGTCGCGCCTTGGTCGATCAGCAGGCTGACGCCGCTGCGCAGCTTGAGCGGGCCGGAGACGAAGCGCTGTTTGTCGACGCCCGCCGTCAGGCGCACGGCGCGGCCGGCAGGGCATTGGTCGATGGCGGCCTGGATGCGCGCGCCGTCGTCGCTGCCGCTGGCGGAGGCGTTGTTGGAGCTTGCGGTCAGCACGGTGCACGAGGGCGGCGGCGAAGGCTCGGTGACCTTGCGCGTGTCCTGTGCGTGCACGCCGCCGGCGGCGGTCGTCAGCGCCAGCAAGGAGAGCGAGGCGAGCGAGGCGAGTGATGAGGCCTTCACTGCTCGCTCTCCGGCTTGAACTGGCCAGCCAGATCCGGGATGGTGCGCTTGATTTCGTCCATCACCATGCGCGAGAAGTAGGCCGCGCCTTTGGCGCCGACGTGGGTGCGGTCGAAGGCGGACTTCGCGGCGCCCGCCACTTCCACCTTGCCGGCGGCCGGCGCGGCGCCGAAGTCGGCCGGACGCGGCACCATGGCCAGCGTGTCGGCTTCGTCCTGGCCCATGGCCTGCACGGCGGCGTAGCTCTCGGCGTTCAGGTCCAGCAGCGGCGCCAGTTGTGCGGCGGCGGTGGCGCGGATCACCTCCGCCCACGGCGCCAGATTGTTCTCAAGGACGCCGTCCTTGAAGGTGCGGCGCGTGAGTGGCGTCAGCAGTACGGGCACGCCGCCCAGCGCTTTCACCTGCTGCGCATAGCGCGCCATGTTGGCGGGGAATTCGGTTTTCAGATCGGTGGAGCGGCCTGGCTTGCCCGGCTGGTCGTTGTGGCCGAACTGGATCAGCACATAGGTGGCGCGGTAGGCGGCGGCGCCGCGCAGCAGGCCTTCCACTTCATCCCAGCGGCCCTCGGCGCGGAAGCTGCCGGAACTGCGGCCGCCCTTGGCCAGGTTGATGCAGGTGTTGGCGCGATTGACGCGCGCGCAGAAGGCGTCGCCATAGCCGCTGGTATTGGCCATGGTGGAGTCGCCGACCAGGATGAAGCGGATCGGCTTTGCCGGTGGCGGCGGTGACGCTTCGGCCGCGTGCACGCCGCCGGCCAGCAAGGTCGTTGCCGCAGCGATGCAGGTAATCAGGTGTTTCATGGCGGGTTCCGGGCAAAAAAAGGGCGCCGGCCGAGGTGTCGGTCCGGCGCCCCATACTCATGCCTTCATTTAGAAGGTGTAGGTAGCACGCACGTTGTAGGCGCGGCCGATCGGGCTGGCTGCGCTGCTCAGGTAACCAAAGCTATACAGGCTGCTGTTGGTTGCCGGCGGTTCGGCGTTGAACAGATTGGTGATGCCGGCGGTGACCTGGATGTTCTTGAAGCCACTGTAGGTGGTGGTCAGGTTCCACATTTTCATCGAGTTGATATCGCGCCAGTACTGCGACGCCACCAAGTTCTGGTCGTGGTACTTCGAGTTGTAGTTCTGGGTCAGCGTGCTGTTCCAGTTACCCGATGCCCAGTTCAGGCGCAGCGTGTGCTTCCAGCGATAGGTGATGATCGGGAAGCTCGAGGTGGTGCCGTTGCTGGCCAGGCCGAAGCGGCCGATGTTCGACACGAACGGGCTGCCGTCATACAGCTGGTTGTCGAACTGGGTCAGGTAGGTGCCGTCCAGCGAGACCTTGAAGTCGCCGTAGCTGGTTTTCGGGAAGGCGTACGAACCGGAGACGTCGATACCGGCTGCTTTCTGGCCACCCAGGTTCATCGTGGTGTTGACGATGTAGTTGATGGTGCGGTCAGGATTACGCACGAAGTACGACGAGTAGCCGACCGGGTCCAGGAAGTACACCTGCTCCGGCAGATTGGCCAGCATGTCGGTCATGCGGATGTTCCAGTAGTCGAACGAGATCATGCCGTTCTTGACTGGTTCCATCACCACGCCCAGCGTAAAGCCTTTCGACTTCTCCGGCTTCAGGCCGGCGTTGGAGCCGGTTTGTTTCGGCAGGGTGGTGTTGCAGACGGTCGATGCGACGAAGCCTGGCAGCGCGGTGCCGGTGCCGGCCACGCCTGGCGTGCCGCCAGGGCACAGTACCGGATCGTCCCACTTGGCGGCGGTCAGGCCGGTGGCGCCTGGCAGACGGTAGCCGTAGGCGTCGAACAGGGTCGGTGCGCGGAAGCCGGTGTTGGCCGAACCGCGGAACATCACCTGCTTGCTAGGCTCCCAGCGGAAGCTGATCTTCGGATTGACGGTGGTGCCGAAATCGCTGAAACGGTCGGCGCGAACGGCGCCGTTCAGTTCCAGGGTCTTGGTGACCGGTGCGTTCACCTCGGCGAACAGCGCAGCGACGTTGCGACCGCCTTCGCCGTGCGATGGGCTGGTGTTGGCGTAGGTGACGTCGCTGACGATGGCCAGCTTGGTGTCTTCGGTGGTGTCGCGGTGCAGGTCGGCGCCCACTGCGACGGCCAGCGAGCCACCCGGCAGTTCCATCAGCGCGCGGCTGGCGGTAACGTCGATGCCGGTGTAGGTCGATTTCGACGTGCGGTTCTTGGCGCCGTCCACGCTGATCGAGGCCAGGAAGGCCTTGCCGTCGGCGTCCTGCAGGCCGAACGGATTGAGCTTGCCGTTTTTCAGGCCGTCCAGCAGGCCTTGTCCGGTGACGTAGCCCTGGTGGTAGTAGTTGTCGCGCTCCGAGATGCCGACCACCAGACCAGCCTTATAGTCCCAACCCGCCAGCGTGCCTTCATCGCTGATGGCCAGGCGTTGGTTGACCTGCACGTCCTTGGTGATGGCCAGGCCCAGATCGGCCACGGCCCAGGTCAGGGTCAGTGGCGCGTTGTTCAGGCCCGCCACGGCAGGCACGCCGCCGCTACCGCCCGGATACCATTTGCTGGTCGAGGGCAGGGTGACTGGGGCGCCTTTGACTGCCAGCGCGTTGGTCGGGTTGCGCGCGCCCTTGATGAATTCCTCGCCGCGTGCGTAGTCGATGTTGACGATGTGGTCTTCGCTCAGCTTCAAGGCGCCACGGGCGTAGAAGGTGACCTGCTGGTTGGCGTGCAGTGCGGTGCCGTATTCATTGGCGTCCAGTACGCAAGTGCCCTTCTGGCCGACGATGGAGTAAGGCGCCAGGCAGCCGCTGGCGGCGTATGGGTTCTGCGCGGTCTTGTTGGTCGGCGTGGTGAAGTTGGCCGGGGTGGCGTTGCCGCCGGTGCCCAGCGTAGGCGGACGACCGAGCGCGGTCAGTTTGTCGGCGGTGCTCAGATAGTCGCGGTCGCGCGACGACAGGCGGGTGCGCTGGTGCGCGTCGACGGTGGCGTAGAAGCTCCAGCCGTCGCGTTCCAGGTTGCCCTTGCCCCAGGTGGCGGTCAGACGCTGTTCGTCGCCGCCGCCGTCGGCTTCCGGCTGCACGGCTTGCGCGGTCAGTTGGGTGCCTTCGAACTGGGTCTTGGTGATGAAGTTGACCACGCCGCCGATGGCGTCGGAGCCGTAGATCGAGGATGCGCCATCGCGCAGCACTTCCACGCGCGCCACGGCGCTCATTGGAATGGTGTCCAGGTTGGCGTAGCCGTCGGCGATCGCCTCGTTGGCCAGGCGGCGGCCGTTCAGCAGCACCAGGGTGCGGTTCACGCCCAGGCCGCGCAGATTGATGTTGGTGCCGGAGCCGGCGTTCGACGGCGCCAGCGACGCCGATTGCGGCAGCGCCATCATGAAGTCGGCCAGGGTGGTCATGCCCTGCTTGACCAGGTCTTCCGCCTTCACGGTGGTGACCGGCAGCGATGCTTCGTTGGCGACGCGCTTGATGCTCGAACCGGTCACTTCGACGCGGGTCATGGTGGCATCGTCGCTTTGGGCGTATGCCTGGTTGGTCAGCGTCAGCACGGCCAGGCTGATGGCGGACAGCAGCAGGCGGGGTTGTGCGGAACGTTTCTGGACCGGGTGCTCGGACTTCATGGTGTTGTCTCCTTCGTCTCTTGAATAAAGTTATACGCAACGCTGGAAAGCGCCTGCGTGAGTGGAGCACCTCGCGTACTCCGTGCCGCTGGGACGAGGGCCGCACGCCGTGCATGGTGCAGAGGGCGGCCGAGGTCGAGACGGTCAATAACTTGATTGCTTTATTTTCGCGGCCGGCTTCGAGGCCGGTCCTGCGGTGCTACTGAATTCGGGTGCTGCCTTGGTTCAACCGCGCGAGAAGGTACGGGTCACGCGTTCCAGGTGGGCGCGCATGGCTTTGCGCGCCGCCGCCGGATCGTGGGCGGCGATCGCCTCCAGGATGCGGCGATGGTCCTTCAGCGTTTCCTGACGCAGTTCCTCGGTCTGGAAGTGTTCCTTGAGCTTGTGCCACAGGCGTCCGCGCTGGTCCCACAGGTAGTTCAGCGATCCCACCAGGGCGCTGTTGCCGGTGGCGCGCGCAATGGCCAGGTGGAAGTTGCGGTCGGCCTGTTCGTTGCTTGAATAATTGGCGTGGTTCTTTTCCATCTCGACCACCGCCTGCAGGATGGCGTCGATGGCGCCGTCGGTGGCGACACGCGCGGCGATGGCGGCGATCTCCGATTCGATCAGGCGGCGCGCGGACAGCACTTCGAACGGACCCGGACCCACTTCCGGCAGGTCGGCTTCGGCCGGCTCGGGCAGTTCGCTCACATACACGCCGGAACCGCCACGCACTTCGATCACGCCGCCCAACTCCAGGGCGATCAGCGCTTCGCGCAGCGAGGCGCGGCTGACGCTCAACTTGGTGGCCAGGTCGCGCTCGGACGGCAGGCGTTCGCCGGCGCCGATGTTTTCGCTGCGGATCAGTTCCTGGATGCGGTCGGCCACAACGCGGTAGAGGCGCGGTTCGTGGGCGTTGCTGTCGGCAGGAAGTGCGGTCTTTTTCAACATTGATGTCTCGTGAGTATTTCGTGTGGCTGATTTTATTGCCATCTGGTCAGGCCATTCTAAGGTGGTCAGACCAAATGCGCAATGTGGACTAGCCAAATTAATTTTTAAATGGCATACTGAATTCATGGAGCAGCCGTCTGCGCCCCATGTGTACAAGGGCTCTCCCCTAGGAAACATGCGGTTTTCAGACTGTGGCGCGCAGGCCACAACGCAGCACTGGCCGGCCGATAACAGAAGTGGTCAGGCCACTTCACGAGACCAAAAAACAACGTAGGAACGCCAGATGACCACACCGCCGAGCGCAAATACCCCGCGCTACATCCTCATGCACGACAACGATAACGTCGCGATTGTCGTCAACGACGGCGGCCTGCCGGCAGGCGCCGTTTTCCCGAACGGCTTAACGCTGCTGGAAGCGGTCCCGCAAGGCCACAAGGTGGCGCTGCGCGATTTGGCCAAGGGCGACCGCGTGATCCGCTACAACGTCACCATCGGTTTCGCGGTGTCGGACCTGAACGCCGGCAGTTGGCTGGCCGAACACAATGTCGAGATGCCGGCCGCGCGCGAGCTTGAAGGCCTGCCGATCGCCACCGTCAAGCCGGCGCCGATGGAGCCGCTGGAAGGCTACACCTTCCAGGGCTACCGCAATCCGGACGGCAGCGTCGGCACGCGCAACATCCTGGCCATCACCACCACCGTGCAGTGCGTATCGGGCGTGGTGGAGTTTGCGGTGGAGCGCATCAAGCAGGAACTGCTGCCGAAGTATCCCAACGTCGACGACGTGGTCGGGCTGGAGCACACCTACGGCTGCGGCGTGGCGATCGATGCGCCGGGCGCCGACATCCCTATCCGCACCATCCGCAATATCGCGCTCAATCCGAATTTTGGCGGGCAGGCGATGGTGGTCAGCCTCGGTTGCGAGAAGCTACAGCCTACGCGCCTGTTCCCGAGAGGTTCGATCCCGATCCAGAACGCCGGCGGCGCCGATCCTGGTTTGGTGTGCCTGCAGGATGCGCAGCACGTCGGCTTCATGTCGATGATCGACTCGATCCTGAAGCAGGCCGAGACCAATCTGGTGGAACTGAACAAGCGCCAGCGCGAAACCGTGCCGGCCTCGGAGTTGGTGGTGGGCGTGCAGTGCGGCGGCAGCGACGCCTTCTCCGGCGTGACCGCCAATCCGGCGGTGGGCTTCGCCACCGACCTGCTGGTGCGCGCGGGCGCCACCGTGATGTTCTCGGAAGTGACCGAAGTGCGCGACGGCATCGACCAACTGACCTCGCGCGCCACCACGCCGGAAGTGGCGGAAGCCATGATCCGCGAGATGGCCTGGTACGACGCCTACCTGACGCGCGGCGGCGTTGACCGCAGTGCCAACACCACGCCGGGTAACAAGAAGGGCGGCCTGTCCAACATCGTGGAAAAGGCCATGGGCTCGATCGTCAAATCGGGCAGCTCGCCGATTTCGGGCGTGCTGTCGCCGGGCGAAAAGCTGACGCAGAAAGGCTTGATCTACGCCGCCACGCCGGCCAGCGATTTCATTTGCGGCACGCTGCAGGTGGCGGCCGGCATGAATCTGCACATCTTCACCACCGGTCGCGGCACGCCTTACGGCCTGGCTGAAGTGCCGGTGATTAAAGTCGCCACGCGCAACGACCTGGCGCGGCGCTGGCATGATCTGATGGACATCAACGCCGGGCGCATCGCCAGCGGCGAAGCCAGCATCGCCGATGTCGGCTGGGAGATGTTTCAGATGCTGTTGGACGTCGCCAGCGGCAAGCAGACCTACGCCGAAAAATGGAAACTGCATAACGCACTGGTGCTGTTCAATCCTGCACCGGTGACCTGAAAATAAACAAGCGAGACAAATATGGCAAAACCATTCAAACGACTGCTGCTGACCGGCGCCGCCGGCGGCCTGGGTAAAATTCTGCGCGAGCGCATCAAGCCGTGGGCCGATGTGGTGGTCCTGTCCGACATCGCCGACATGGGCGAGGCCGGCGAGGGTGAAGAGATCGTGCAGTGCGACCTGGCCGACAAGGCGGCGGTGATGAAGCTGATGGAAGGCGTGGAGGCGGTGCTGCACTTTGGCGGCATCTCGACCGAGAACACCTTCGAGAACATCATGCAGGCCAACATCCTGGGCACGGCCAATCTGTACGAGGCCGCGCACAAAAAGGGCGTCAAGCGCATCATCTTCGCCAGCTCGAATCACACGGTGGGTTTCTACCGCAACACCGACTACATCGACGCCACCGCGCCGACCCGCCCGGATTCGTTCTACGGCGTGAGCAAATGCTTCGGCGAGCAGTTGGCCAGCTACTACTACGACCGCGTCGGCCTGGAGACGGTGTGCCTGCGCATAGGCTCCTCGTTCCCGGAACCGGTGGACCGCCGCATGATGGTGACGTGGCTGAGTTACGACGATCTGGTGGAAGCGCTGCACCGCTCACTGTTCGCCACGCGCGTCGGTTTCACCATCCTGTTCGGCATGTCGAACAACGACGTCGCTTGGTGGAACAACAGCCAGGCCTCGCACCTGGGCTACAAGCCGAAGGACAGCTCCAGCCAGTTCGACGGCAAGTTCCCCGACAGCGGCGAATACGCATCGCCCAACGCCTCCGTCACCTACCACGGCGGCGGCTTCGCATTGGCCGAGATTCGCTACAAGGATTAACTCGAAGAGAATGTGCTGATGGTGGAGATAAGCGTTGCGCCGCAACTGGTTTTATCTCCATCGTAGGCGACGGCTTTGCCGTTGATGGTGTGCTTGCTGTTGCCGCTGATGATGGTGCAGTTTTGATGCCCGGTCATCGGGCAGAGGCACTTATCGCCAATCAGCGCCACCGGTTTGCCACTGACCGTGAAATGTGTCGCACCACTTTCAATCACCTTGCCGCCGTGTGAGGTGGGATCACCTAATCGGATTACGTTTGGCATGTCATCTCCTTCACAGTGGATGATGGCGGCGTAAGCTGGACGATATCTTGTCCCATAAGGCCAGCGCTTCGGCATCGGATAAACTGGAATTTACAGGTCTTCCCTGTTGTCCGTGGCCGGTGTCTAACTCAAGGATCATCAGCGGGCGGGCAGGGTCATACTGCTTACTCAACGATTCCCACATGAAGCCATGTAGCACGCTGCCATTGGGTTCATCAACGCGCTCAAGAACTTCATCGCCCATCACTCCCGCCAATGCCCTCGGACCTTCGCGCAGCGAATGAAACCGACTCCAGTATTCCTGCTTAATGCTGTTTTCAGCTTCACGCTGTGACAGCGGTTTGTATTGAGTCGCTCCTGAAAAAGTGCTGAGCGCGATGGATAAATCAGGATGCTCTTTCAAGCCTACAAAGATCGCTGTGAATTCAGATATGTCAACCGGGAGAGGCTCGACTAGAAGCCCGAGTTCGAAACAGAAGCCAGCTTGCGTCGGAATTCCATCTCCACCTCGCCAGCGAAGCTGGCTGATTAGTTTTTCCAGATTAGGAACATCACTGTCATATTGATACTTGGAGTAAAAGCTGTAAGTCACATCTCGGGAACGAACGAAGGCGCGGACTGCAATCACCTGACTCTCCTCTCGAACGCCGAGATTGAAGCTCGCTTGCCACCTCCGATTGAAAACAAACAGACGTCCATGAAGGTGGTCATTCTCTATCTCCCGGATCTGTTCTAGCGAAGTACCGCCTTTGTCGTTTTTTTCTGATTTTAGCTGGGCTTCCTGAGCTATATTACGGGATAAAAATGCCTCATCAGTTTCAATCCAAGAGGAGATTTCATAGCCCTCTACCGTAGCACTGCGGTATGACACCAATGCGGTTTCAGGAACATCAATAAGGAATCGCCCCACACATAAAGTTTTCATCTTCATGACTGCGATACGGTGTTCCATCTTCTTTTTCTCCTGATAATTCGCGGCGTAGCAGAATGCCAGCGCAGAACAAGCAAAAACACTTGCTGCGCCCCAAAATCGATGTCGGAATAAAGTGCTCATACGTCTTGCATCAACTTAACAATAAGGTGACGCGTCAGCGAAAGCATGTCTGCATTGCTATAGCTACCCTGATGTGCATAGCCCTGAGTGGAAAAAAGGTGTTTCACTTTTCCTTGTGGTGCAATTCCTGATTGCGCTGGTACGGTGCCATCCCCAGCCACGTCTTGCACGGACGGTACAACATCCGCGAATACATTTGGTCGCACTTCTATTCGTCTTCCACCACCGACAAGATATTTATCCAGCTTTGCATTCCTTAGATTGGCTTCGGTCAGCACGGAAGGTGTGATGGAAAACTTCCACCTGAATGTACCGAAGGAAAGCTTGGTCTTATCATCACCGTAAAATACGAATGTCTTAGGGTGGTAATATTCTTGAAGAATGTCTATGTGGAATTTCTGCGCTTGAAATACCGATTCAACGATCTTCTCCTTGACCAGCCCTTTGTAATTGTTGCCGGGATCTGCAAAGGCCGGATCAATTAAGCGATACCAGGATTTAAATTCTGCATACAAATCGTATGGATTTCCAGTACATAGATTGGTAAAGAAAGGCTTATCCAGCGCGCCTTTGGTCTGCGCAAATAGCCATGGTTTGGGATAGATATGGTTAGGTAGCAGTTCAAGCGGCCCGGGGGCTGTGGCAAGTACCGCTGTGGTATCTGCCATCGTCAGTCCCGCGATTTCTGCGAATTTTTCTGACGCCATATTTTCCAGCAGCGAATTACTTGGGCTGCTGCTTTCAGTGCCGCAGGCAAGGCGGCGATAACATACAGGCGCGCCGAGTGCCGGCATGACGCCATGGATGACCCCCGCGATTAATTGCGGGATTTGCTGTGCGCAAGCGCGCGCCACCAGTCCGCCCATCGAATGCGTGACCAGAAGAACCGCATTGCATTCTCGCTTCTTACTTTTCCAGTAAGCGATGATGCTCTCGATCCTCTTCTTTAAAGACTGTGCAGATATTTCATTCGACTTGAGCCAGTTGTAGCCGAAGCCATAGACTGGATAATGGAACTCCGCGAACTTCTTCATTTCCTCATCGGTAAGAGGCGCTCCGATGCCGTTGTTATCTATGCCCCATCGAGACCTGTCATAGACGTTCAATGCTTGCCAATTCTCTTCCAGTGTTGGCGTGCCCCAAACAGACCAGTAAGTGGTATTCAGATTTTGCTGCAAGCTGGCCAACAGCATTCCGTAACTCGCGAGATGAATTTCACCCCATCCTCGTTCCTTGGCAATTTTCTCGTCCCATACAAACGAATTGGTAGTGAAGCCGCGAGGAATCGCACCATCAGGATCGACTTCTAGCGTGTCCCCATCAAGAATTGCCTGACGAACGGCAGCATCGCGGCTTTTCCATTTTTTGGCTTCCTTCAAGCCTTCTTCTACGCCATTAGGCGGACGCCACGCGGCTTCGCCCGGATTCAGTTCCTTGTTCTTTCCGTCAGCGGGATTGATATGAGCACGCAAGTTGCTGCCCATGATGCCGGCGACGACAATCACCGGCATCACCTTCGCCGGAGGCACTGCAACAGCAGCCCTTGTGTTGTTGACCTTCGGGGAAAGCGACGTATATGCGCGCAGATTTCCTTCGTGGTCTTCGTATGACGGCACCGGGCGAGTAGGCTCTTTCCGATTTCCTGATGTGGCCATAACGTCTCCTATTCTTCTGTCGGATAGATCAATACTTCAACGTCGCCAAACTCTTCGGCGGTGGCTAGTTCCGTGCGTCCTTGATCGTCGTTTGTGCCTTCAATTTTTCGCCCATCAGGTAGTGTTAGTTTGTAGCGGCGGCCTTTGCCGGGCTGCCCGTTTTGAGCGTGATAGAGAACGACACGCTCATCGGTTTCGATCGACGTACTGGGGAATGTAACTTCGCTGACTTCACCATCGCCGCCAGTCGTGCGAGCGAAAGTGGATGACTTGATGGTGTGAGCGCCTTTGCTTTGCACGCCCTCGGGCAGGTCTCGCCGCAAGCGCAAGGGCCGGTTGCTGGCGACCAGTTCCTTGGCTCGCGCCATAAAAATCAAGAAGTCATTGGTATCCATCGTCGATGCATTCCTCGGGCTACACAAGTTCCCGATAATGTCACGATGGTTTCACTTAGTTCTTGAGTTTACTCAATCAGCGTATGCGCCTACGCGTGGGGGGGGGGCGATCTGCTACAAGGACTGAGTCGCAGCCACCAACTCGTCTATCCACGCGATGAACACCCGCAGCTTGGCGCTGAGGTGACGGTTCTGCGGATAGGCGAGGTACAAAGGCATGGGAACGAGCTGCCAGTCTTCAAACAGGCGTGTCAGCTCGCCGGCCGCGACATGCGGTTCGGCCATGTAGGTGGGGAGCCACAGCACGCCCATGCCGGCCAGGCCTGCCGCCAGGTAGGCATTGCCGTCGTCCGCTGCGACGACGTAGCGGCCTTTCAATGCCACCGATTCACCACCGCGCCGCATGGGTATCGACGCGATGCTGCCGCTGCTTGAGCGCAGGAAGCCGATGATGTGATACGGCGCTTCATCCAGCTCGCGCGGATGCGCCGGCACGCCTGTCGCTTGCAGGTAGGCGGGCGCCGCGTAGGCGCCCAGGCGCAAGTCGGCGACGCGGCGCGCCACCAGCGACGGTACGGTGATCTCTCCACCACGCAGTACGCAATCGATGTTTTCGCCGATGACGTCCACGTGGCGGTCGCTCACGCCCATGATGATTTGTATGTCCGGATAGCGGCGGTGGAAGTCCGGCAGCGCCGGCATCAGCACCAGGCGTGCGAACGGGCTGGGGACATCGATGCGCAGGCGTCCGCGCGGCGCGGCCAGGTCGCCTGCCAGCACGTTGTCGGCGTCTTCCAGATCCGCCAGCAGGCGCACGACACGCTCGTAGTAGGCGGCGCCTTCGGGCGTTACCTTCACCTGCCGGGTGGTGCGGTTCAGCAGCTTGACGCGCAGGCGCGCCTCCAGTTGCTGCACCAGTTGCGACACCGTGGTCTTGCTCATGTTGAGCGTTTGCGCCGCCTTGGTGAAGCTGCCGGCTTCCACCACGCGGGCAAAGGCTTGTAGCGTATCAAATCTGTCCATGGGCGTTGATTGTTTGGGATCGCCAAACAGTCATTGTACGTCTTGCCTGTTTATCGCCGGCCCGGATTTTTCTACAGTGTCTACTTTCATCACTGTAGGAGTTTGTCATGTCAGTACGCGACGTAGTTTTTCCCGCCGGCCGCCAGCAGCTGTATGAGCGCAACCGCTATTCGCCGGCCATCCGCTCCAACGGCTTTCTGTTCGTTTCGGGCCAGGTAGGCAGCTTGCCGGACGGTTCGCCGGAGCCGGAACTGGAGGCGCAGGTGCGGCTGGCGTTGCAGAACCTGAACGCCATTCTCGCCGCTGCGGGCAGCAGTTTTGACGACGTGATCGACGTTACCGTGTTCATCGTCGATCCGGCCAGCAGGTTCGAACGCATCTGGTCCGTGGTCGGCGAGTTCTGGGGCGGTGCGCCGCATCCCACCGTGACCGCCGTCGGCGTCACCTGGCTCTATGGCTTCGACTTCGAGATCAAGGTGATTGCGAAAACTGGAAGCCCAGAATAGCGGCGTTGTACAGCGCGTGGACCAGCATCGGCGCCAGCAGGGTTTTGCTGCGTTCGTAGGCCCACGCTGCGCAGAGACCGAGCACGAACACCGGTAGCATCGACAGCGGCGGGTGTACCACCGCGAACACCGCCGCGCTCATCACCATGGCCGGCATGGCTTTCATTGAGCGGCGCAAGCCGCCGTAGATCAAGCCGCGGAAGATGAACTCCTCGCACAGCGGCGCGGCCACCACGGTCAGCGCCAGTATCCAGCCGCGCGAATGGATCGTCGCCGCTGCCGCTTTTTGTATCTCCATCCATGCCGCCGTGTGCTGGACGGCCATCGTATACGCCAGCCCCGCTGCGCAGGCGACAACGGCGCCGATGGCCGCGCCGCGCAGCGTTAGGCCGAAGTCCGCACCGCGCAGGATGGCCGGCACGCCGGCCGCTTTGCTGCGCCAGTACACCAGCCGCATCAGGCCATACACGGTCAGTCCCGCGATGCCGAAGGCGATGGTGACGGCCTGCATGTTCACCTCCTCGAAAAACAGCAGCACGATGCCCTGCAGGATGAAGAAGGCGGTGGCGGCGATCAGGCCGTCAGCGGTGGAGACGCGCGCCGGCGGCGCGGCGGCCGGGTCGAGCAGGTAGGGCAGCGAGTCGCGCGCTTTCTGCCACAAGGCCAACGCCAGCGAGGCGGTGAGCACCAGCACCACCAGCTTTTGCGACCACACGCTGCTGTAAATCGACCAGGTGTAGAAGCTGGCCAGCAACATGTACAGATAAACGTAAGTGGGGCGCACGCGATTGCGCACGTCCACCGCTTGCGGATCGCAGGCGAAGACGCCGAGCGATACGGCGATCATGGAATAGATCGGAATGCCGGCCACCACGGTCAGCGCCAGCACCAGCGTGTTCCAGTCGAACTGCGTGGTGTACCAGGCGGTGAGGCCCAGCACCACGGCGGGATAGGCCATCGTCAGCATACCCCACAACTGGGCCTTTTCCTTCAACACGCTTTCGATCGAGCGCGGCACCGTGTACAGCAGCCACAGGACCTGGCCTTCGTTGTTCAGCGTCTGGAAGGCCGATAGCATCAGCACGTAAACGCCAAGGCCGAAGGCGATGGCGGCGGCCAGCGTGTGGTGTTCGCCCAGCTCCGCCATGCTATTGAGTTTGCCGTTGAAGACCATCTGGCTACCGATGATGATGACGGGCAGCAGCAGGGTCTGGAACAAGAAATTGCGGTCGCGGCTCAGCAGGCGCAGTTCGCGGCGCTTGATGGGCGACAGCCAGCCGGCCAGGCCGCCGCTTGGTGTTGAAACGGCGGCAGGTGCGCGGCGCACGCTTTCGCGCGAGCCGGAATTGACCACGCCATGACGCAGCTGGTGGCGCAGCAGCGCCATGCCGGCCCACATCAGCACTGCCACTTCCGCCAGCAGCAGCGCGGCGTGCGCGGCGAATTGCGTGAACTCCCGTGCCTGTATCGCTTGCATTACCAGGCCGGGTGGAGTCCAGCTTACCCAGGCCGGGAAACTGCGCGCCCAGTCCATGGCGAAGCCGCTGGCCTGCGGCATGCCGAGCGCCATCACGAAGTAGATCAGCGGAAGACTGAGCAAACCTGTCACCGCTTGCAGGTTGCGCAGCTGGGAGGCCGGCAGCCACATGCGCAGGCCGGTGTCGGCCAGCGTGTGCAGCATCGATGCCAGCGGCAGCAACACCACTGCGGCCAGCAGTGCAATCGGCAGCGCCGTCCAGGCATGGCCGGAATGCCAGGCGATCACGCCGAAGACCGGTGCAAACGCAAACCAGCCGGCGAGATTGCTGGCGCTGCGTTCCAGCACGCGTCCCCACAGCAGCGTGCTGCGCTTGACCGGCATGGTCACCAGCCATTCCAGGTCCCAGTCCGGCTGCGCCAATTCCTTGGTCCCCAGCGGCATCAGTACGGCGATCGCGAACAAGACCGCGAGTTCCATCGTCAGCCCGCGCACCAGCGGCGCCGAGAACGGCGCGGTCGCCAGCTCCTCCACCGCCATTGGCTGGTTGACGTGGGCATCGCCTTCCTTGTCGACGTAGCGGCAGGCGCTGGCCGGGTCGAGGTGGCACTGCATGTTGACCAGCACATTGTGCGACATGCTGATAAACGAGAAGGACATCAGCAGCACCATCAGCGTGGTCAAGATCCACAGGTTGCTGCGCTTGGCGGCGATGCCGTCGCGCGGCTTTTTCTTCTTGCGGCGGAACAGGTTATTGAACAGCATATTGCGCTGGCGCGTCAGGCGCATCCTGGTCATCAACCAGATGGTTTGCAGCTCGGTCATTGCGCCGTCTCTTCCGCCGCTTCGTCGGTGATCTTCAGGAATACGTCTTCCAGCGAGCCGCTGGCCGAGGACTCGGCACGGATTTCATCGAGCGTGCCGGTGGCAACCAGCTCGCCGCGATGGATGATGCCGACCCGGTCGCACAGCTTTTCGGCCATGTCCAGCAAGTGAGTGGAGACGAAGATGGTGACGCCGCGCGCGGCCGCCGCCAGCAGGCGTTCCTGCACGTCGCGCGAGGCGCGTGGATCGAGGCCGTTGATCGGTTCGTCGAGGATCAGCACCGTCGGATCGTGGATCAACGCGCAGGCCAGGCCGAGGCGCTTCTTCATGCCCAGCGAGTAGTTGACGGCGTAGTCTTCGCCGGCTTCCTGCAGGCCGAATTCCGCCAGCAGGCGCGCACTGCGCTCGGCCGCCTCGGCGCGCGTGTAGCCGTGCATCTCGGCGACGAATTGCAGGATCTCGCGGCCGCGCAGGTAGTCGTAGAAGATCGGCGTGTCGGGCAGGTAGCCGACGCGGCGCTTCACTTCGGCCGCGTCGCTGTGGCAGTCGAGGCCATCGATGACGACCTTGCCGCCGCTGGGCACCAGGATACCCATCATCATGCGGATGGTGGTAGTCTTGCCGGCGCCGTTGGGTCCGAGGAAGCCGAACACTTCGCCGCGCCGCACGGTGAGCGTGAGCGGTTTGACGGCGTTGAAGTCGCCGTAGATTTTGGACAGGCTTTGAAACTCGATCATGAAGATACCGGCAATGTTATGAATTTATTACGCGATCATAACACCGCCGGCGCGTGCCTCCAGCCTTTGTTTATTCCTTTGGATAGAGGCTCATGCCGAAGCGTTCGGTGCGCGGCATCCAGTTGCCGGTGATGTCGGCCGAGGCCAGCACGCGCTCGGCGCGGCCGATCAGCAGCGCGCGCGGCACCAGGCCGATGTAGCGCGAGTCTTCGCTGTTGTCGCGGTTATCGCCCAACATCATGTACTGACCGGCCGGCACCACGACCGTGGCGAAATCGCGGCGCGCCTTTATCTGCGGGAGAAACTGGATGGCGTGGCGGCGCTGGCCGAGCGATTCGTCGACGCGCACAGCGGCCAGGTCGCCGACGCCGTGGATGTTTTCCACGCCGTGGCTGATGGGGCCATAGCCGGCCGGCCGGCCGTTGATGATGAGCTGTTCGTTGCGCATTTCAACGCGGTCGCCGGGCAGGGCGATCACGCGCTTGATGAGGCGCGTGCCGTTCACCGGCGAGGAGAAGGTGACGATGTCGCCGCGCTGCGGTTCGCCGGTGGGGTGGATCACGATGTCGGTCAGCGGCACCTTGACGTTGTAGGCCAGGCGGTTGACGAACACCACGTCGCCTTCCAGCAGATTGGGGTGCATGGAGGCCGAGGGGATAGGATTCCAGTCGGCGACGGCGGTGCGGAAGATCCCGAACAGCATCAGGAACATCAGGAATCCCTTGTTGGCGCGCATCCAGTTCTTCATGTCTTCTCCCAGGTGGTTGATGGCGGGGCCGTATGGCGAGCAGTATTATTGTTTCCAGAGTCTTAATCATGGCTTAGCTGCCGCCGCGATCATGAAACTCAACGATCTGCCGTTCCCGCCATCGATTTAGTGCCCGCGCTTTTGCACCAGCGCGCTGCCGACGCCGTGGCGCTGGCCTTCGCTGACCGCCGTCACCGTGCCGTCGGGATTGAATACCAGCGCATTGGCCGCGCCGATTTCCTCCGGCGTCTTGCTCCAGTGCTGGCCGGTTTTTTCCAATGCCAGCGCTTGCGCGCTGCCGGTGAAGCCCGGCTCCACATCGGTCGTCATGCCGTTGCGCTCGGACAGGCGTGGTGCATTCAGCGCGTCCGGCATCGACATGCCGAGATCGACGTGGTTGAAGATGGTCTGCAGCACCGTGGTAATGATGGTGGCGCCGCCCGGACTGCCGATGGTGAATGCCGGCTTGCCGTCCTTGAACACGATGGTGGGCGACATGCTGCTGCGCGGCCGCTTGCCCGCTTCCGGCACGTTCGGCGCCGGGCCGGAAAAATCGAAGTCGGTCATCTCGTTATTCAGCAGGAAGCCGTAGCCCGGCACCACGATGCCGCTGCCGCCCCATGACTCGATGGTGTAGGTGTAGGAGACGATGTTGCCGTCCTTGTCCGACACGGTGAGGTGGGTGGTGTGCGCGCCTTCGGCAATCAGCTTGTTGGCGTTGGGACGCAGCGGCACGCTCTGATCGTTCTGGAACGGGTACGGATCGCCGGCCGCAGCGTGGACGCTGGCTTGCTCGGGATTGATCAGCTCACGACGGCGCGCGGCGTAGTCCTTGCTCAGCAGGCCGGCCACCGGCGCTTCGACGAATTCCGGATCGGCCAGGTAGGCGTTGCGGTCGGCGAAGGCCAGGCGGCTCGCTTCCAGGTACAGGTGTTCGGCCTTGGCGCGCGGCATGGACTTAAGGTCGTAGCCTTCCAGGATGTTGAGCGCCTCGGCCACCGCCACGCCGCCGCTGCTCGGCAGCGGCATGCCGTACAGCTCATAGCCGCGATAGGTGCTGCGCACCGGCTGGCGCAGGCGCGCTTCGTAGTTGGCCAGGTCAGCCAGGGTCATGTTGCCGCCGTGCTTGTTGGTCTCGTCGACCAGCGCGCGCGCCATCTTCCCGCTGTAGAACGCCTTGACGCCGCCCGCTCCGAGTTCGCGGTAGGCCTTGGCCAGGTCGGGATTGCGCAGCGTGACGCCGGCCGCGATGGCTTTGCCGTGCTTCAGATACAGCGCGGCGGTGGCGGGGAATTGCGCGAACTTGCCTTCGTTCTCGCGCACCAGGTGCGAGAAGTTGTCGTTGATCTTGAAGCCCTGCGTGGCCACGCCGATGGCCGGCGCCAGCACCTGCTTGAAGGACATCGAGCCGTAGCGGTCCAGCGCCTCATGCCAGCCGCGCACCGTGCCGGGCACGCCGACCGAGCGGCCGCTGGCGACCACCGTGTCGAAATCGAGCTCCTTGCCGTCCTTCTGGAACACGCTCGGTGTGAAACTGGCGGGCGCCGTTTCGCGATGGTCGAGCGTAATGACGCGCTGGTCCCTGGCCAGGTAGATCACCATCAGCCCGCCGCCGCCGATGCCGCAGCTGAACGGATCGGTCACGCCCAGCGTGGCCGCCGCCGCGATGGCCGCGTCGATGGCGTTGCCGCCCTGGTTGAGGATGGTGATCGCGGCCTGCGAAGCCGGCTCGCTGATGGTGGCCACGGCGCCGCCGCTGCCGGTGGCGACCGGCGTCTTGGCGGTGGCCGGCAGGGCCAGGGTGAGAATGATGGAGGAAAAGAGAACGCTGCGGAAAGGGGAAGAGCGGAGGACGATGGTCATGTGGGCAAGCTTCAAGGTGAGTTAATGTTGCTCACCTTTAAGCTTACCTGATAATCGGGCGCGGTCTCATCTTTTGCCGGCAACTGCTGGGGTTCGAACCCGGCCAGCGTGAAGTTCAAGCCGTTGCGCGTGACGCTCGGCGTGCCATTCGGCATGTTGTCCGAGAGGACGAAGTTGGTGGCGCTGCCGTCGGGGTGGCGCAGCGCGAAGCTGAAGCTGATGTAGCCGGCCCAGACGCAGACGGCGCCGGCGCGGCAGCGGCTGTCGTTGATGCGTTCAAGACGCAGCACCGGTGCCGTCGCAGCTGTACTGGCCGCAGCCATGGCCATGGTGGTGGCCGCTGTGATGACGGCGCTGCCGCCACGGCGCAGCACATAGGTGTTGGAAAACGGCGCGGGCGCGGCGGCGCGCTGCGCACCGTTGGCGTGGTGGATGTTGCCGCAGGCGTATAGTCCGGCCATGCTGGCGGCCAGCACCGGCAACACGACGAGCTGGCGCAATATGGTTGTTTTCATCGGACTCTCCTGCATCTTTTGTTGGCAAGCTTAACAAAAAGACCACGATGGTGGCGCACGAACGGCACGCAGCCAGCGCCACGTCAAAGGAGAGACGAAAAAAAAGCTGCTGCACGGATTGCCGGGAAACGCGGCTTGGGTCTTGCGGAAGCCACGGGCTGTTAAAGCTCCTTCGAGCGGCCACGCTTCATCTATGGGAGTGCGGGCGATGCAGTTTTACCTCCCCCGGGGTGGCTCACGATGAATCCTGGTTGGCGACTCATTAGTAGTGGTCCTTAAAAGTACCCCTAACGAAAGGGTCAGACCCTGCGGGTGACCCTGGCCGCAGTGGTGTGCGGTTTGGGGTGGTGCAGCGTGCTTTTACGGCGACAAGCAAGGTCAAACCCGTTTTCCCCCGCATACCGCGATGAACCAAAAAAAAAGCCGCGCGGCGCGGACGCCGGCGGCATTCGGGGAAAGCGGTGCTGGCTTACACGTAAGCGGCCAGCGCACCCTTCATTTTCTTCAGTGCGGCAACCTCGATCTGACGGATGCGCTCGGCCGACACGCCGAACTCTGCGGCCAGCGTGTGCAGCGTGGCGCCGGAGCCGTCGTCGTTAGCCAGCCAGCGCGATTCGATGATGCGGCGTGAGCGGGCGTCCAGCTTGCCGAGGGCTACTTCCAGGCCTTCGGACTGCAGGCGGGTGACCTGTTCGGCTTCCAGCACGCGGGTCGGCTCGCTGGCTTCGGACGACAGGTAAGCGATCGGCGCGAACTTGTCGTCTTCGTCATCGGTCGGCGATTCCAGGGCGATGTCGCGGCCGCTCAGGCGCGTTTCCATCTCGATCACTTCTTCGCGCTTCACGTCCAGGGTTTTCGCCAATTGGTCGATCTGGGCCGGGGTCATGGCGTCCAGGCCGGTCTTGTGACTGCGCAGGTTGAAGAACAGCTTGCGCTGGGCCTTGGTGGTCGCCACCTTGACCAGGCGCCAATTCTTCAGGATGTATTCATGCATCTCGGCCTTGATCCAGTGCATGGCATAGGACACCAGGCGCACGCCCTGGTCGGGGTCGAAGCGCTTGACCGCCTTCATCAGGCCGATATTCCCTTCCTGGATCAGGTCGCCATGCGGCAGGCCGTAGCCCAGATAACCGCGAGCGATCGACACCACCAGACGCAGGTGCGACATCACGAGCTGCTGGGCGGCGCCCAGGTCGCTTTGTTCTTTGAGACGCTTGGCCAGCGAGATTTCTTCATCGTGCGTCAGCATCGGCAGGCGATTGACGGCCGAAATGTAGGCATCCAGGTTACCCAGGGTGCCAGTAAACCCGAGTTCCAAGGCACTGTTCTTTGCAGGTATCACGGACATCGTCGTCATTTTCGTTTCCTTCGCTTGAGATTGCTTTTGAGCACATGTGTACTCTTTGGAACATATATTAGCACTCTCTGTCGATGAGTGCCAATCTTCCAAATTTTATGGGTTCAATAGCAAATCGCTATTGAGACTTCGGATGTGTTTAGAATGCTTGATGGATCTTAGGGAGGGCTTAACTATCCAACGATGCTAGGCCGGTGCGGAAGCGCATTCCGTGCGCGCACGCACGGAATGGCAGGAAAGTCAGTTGAGGCGGGCGGTGTGGCGTTTGACCGAGAGACGGGCGCCGATCAGGCCGAGGCCGGCGGAGAGGGCCAGCAGACAGGCCATGGCCGGCGGCGCCAGCGGCGCCAGCTGAAATTCGGAGGCATACAGTCTTGCGAATTCGGCAATCGCGGTGTTGAGTGGATTCAGCGCCAGCGTGACCGCGCCCAGGGCGACCCCGCCCGCACACAGGCCCAGCACCGCACCGGTGTAATAGAAGGGGCGGTGAATGAAGCTGTCGGTGGCGCCGATCAGCTTGGAGACCAGGATTTCCTCCCGCTGCGTCAGCACCTGCAGGCGGATGGTGTTGAAAATGACCGCCACCACCACCGTGCCCAGCGTGGCCGCCAGCAGCAGCAGGGCCAGCCGCAGCACGTTCAGCAGCGCGGCCAGGCGCTTGACCCAGGCCGAGTCGACTTGCACCGTGTCCACGCCCGGTAGCGCGCGGATCTGCTCGGCCAGCTGGTCGACGTCGCCGCCGGCCTGGGCGTTGCGGAAGGCGTCCAGCTTGAGCACGTAGCTGTCGGGCAGCGGGTTGTCGCCCAGCGTGGCCAGCACGTCGGCCAGGCCGTTCTTGTCTTTCAGGTTGTCCAGCGCCTTTTCGCGCGGCGTGAAGATGATCTTGGCTTGCTTGTCGTGCGCGGTCTGGCGTAGCAGCACGGCCAGCCCTTCGGCCTGCTCGCGCGGCGTGTCCTGTTTCAGGAAAATGCTGATTTCCGGATCGACCGACAGCGTTTCCGACATCGGCCGCACGTTGTCCAGCAGGGTCACGCCCATGAAGGGCAGGGCCAGTGCGATCGCCACCACCAAGATATTGAACAGGAAACCGCCCGGCGAGCGGCGCAGGTGTACCAGCGCGGCGGCCAGGGCATAACGGTGTTGACGCAACCAGTAAGTCATGCCGGCACCTCCAGCTGGCCGTGGTTGAGATGGATGACGCGCGCGGCCGAGTCCAGCATCTGCTCGTCGTGGCTGGAAATCAAACAGGTCACGCCGACGGAATGGAAGGCTTTCAGGGCGTCCAGCACCTTGTTGGCGCTGGCGCGGTCCAGGTTGGCGGTCGGTTCGTCGGCCAGGATCACCTGCGGCCGGTTGACGATGGCGCGCGCGATCGAGACGCGCTGCTGCTCGCCGCCGGACAGGGCCAGCGGCTGGGCGCCGCCGCGGTCGCCCAGGCCCACCTTGTCGAGCGCGGCGCGGGCGCGTTGCTCGGCTTGCTGATGCGAGGCGCCCGTCACGAGCAGCGGTAGCATGACGTTGGCCAGCACCGTGCGGTCGGTCAGCAGGCGCTGCTGCTGGAAGATCAGGCCGAGATTGCGCCGCAGGAAGGGCACAGCCGACGGTTTGATGCGGGCGATGTCCTGGCCGTTGACGATCACCTGCCCGGCGCTGGGACGCTCCATGGCTGCGATCATTTTCATCAGGGTGGATTTGCCGGCGCCGGATGGGCCGGCCAGAAAGACCAGTTCGCCTTTTTCTACAGTCAGGGAGATGTCGCGCAGCGCCATCACATCGGAAGAATATTGTTTGGAGACGTTCCGGAATTCGATCATAGAGGTCTGATTAGCCTAGCAGTGCTTCGACAAACTCCGCAGCCACGAAGGGCTGCAGGTCTTCAATTTTTTCACCGACGCCGATGAAATACACCGGCACCGGACGCGCGCGCGCGATGGCGGCCAGCACGCCGCCCTTGGCCGTGCCGTCCAGCTTGGTGATCACCAGGCCGGTCAGCGTGAGAGCGTCGTCGAAGGCTTTCACCTGCGCCAGCGCATTTTGCCCGGTATTGCCGTCGATCACCAGCAGCGTTTCGTGCGGTGCGCCCTCCAGGCCCTTGCCGAGCACGCGCTGGATTTTTTTCAGCTCTTCCATCAGGTGCAGCTGGGTCGGCAGGCGGCCGGCGGTGTCGATCATGACCACGTCCATGCCTTTGGCCTTGCCGGACTGGACGGCGTCAAACGACACGGCGGCCGGGTCGCCCGAAGCTTGCGAGACCACGCTGATGTTGTTGCGCTGGCCCCAGACCATCAGCTGTTCGCGGGCGGCGGCGCGGAAGGTGTCGCCGGCGGCCAGCAGCACCGATTGGCCGTGGGTTTGCATATGCTTGGCCAGCTTGCCGATGGTGGTGGTCTTGCCGGCGCCGTTGACGCCAGCGATCATCATCACGGTTGGCGTGTGGCGGCCCAGTTCGAACGGGCGCTCCAGCGGCGATAGCAGTTCCAGCAGTAGCTGCTTCAGCGCGGCCTTGACGGCGGCGGCGTCCAGCAGTTTGTCGTCCTTGACCTTGCGCTTGAGGGCGTCGAGCAGGTAGGTGGTGGCGTCGACGCCGGCGTCGGCCATCAACAGCGCCGATTCCAGCTCCTCGTACAGCTCGTCGTCGATCTTGGCGCCGACGAACAGCACCGACAGGTTGGACGAGGTCTTGGACAGGCCGGCCTTCAGGCGCATCATCCACGATTGCTTCTGCGCCGGCTCTTCGATCGGCAGCAGGTCGGGCAAGTCGAGCAAGTCGGGCAAGTCGGGCACAGCGGGCGTGACGGGGGCGGGGGGGGCGACTTGGGCAGGGGCGACGACAGGCGCCGCAGGCGCTTCGGGAGCGACAGGTTTTTTCTTGAAGAAGCTGAACATGGTATGTAGTTGGGGTGCTGGCCAGCACAAAGTTTGTCTATTTTACCAGAGCGCTACTCCGCACTACGAAGCAGGGGTCTGACCCAAGGGACAGACCCCGCCGCAGACCGCGGTGCGCGGTGCTTAGCCGGGCGAGAGCATCGCTGACTGGCGCGCGCGCCACTCAGCGATGGCGGCGCTAATCTCGGCCAGTTCGAACACCCGCACATAGGAAGGCCGGCGGCGTTTCAGGGCGGCGTTGCTGCCGCCGGCCCACAGTTCGGCGGCACCGTTGAGGCGGGCGTGCAATTCTGCCAGGCCATCGAGTGCCTGGCGTGGATTCATCGCCACCGAGAACGACAGGGCGATGATGTCCACGTGCTGCACGCGCGCCGCCTCGACGATGTCGGGCAGCGGCGTCTGCACGCCCAGCGAGATGCATTGCGCGCCTTCGGCCACGCACATGGCTTCGGCCATCAGCAGGCCCAGGCCGTGGCGCTCCTGCGGCAGGGTGGTGAGCAGGATGCGCGGCGCGCCGATATTGCTGGCGCTGGCCTGCGGCATGCCGAAGATGGCGCCGCGCATCATCACGGTGAGCGATTCGGTATACAGATGTTCTTCAAAGGTCGCCAGCTGGCCGCCGGCCCAGGCTTCGCCGATGAGGGTGGTCAGCGGCGCCACCAGATCGATCACGAAGCTTTTCAGGCCCATCATCAGCAGCGCCTGCGACAGCTTGCGGCGCAATGTCTCCATCTGATGGCTGGTGCACAAATCCAGGTAGCTTTGCAGTTCAGGTCCGGGTGTGCCGGCGCAGCTGCCACGGCCGCTGGCCGTGCTGGTCAGGGCTTGCAGTTGGTCGGTGCTGTACTGGATCACCTTGCCGGGACGGAAGCCGAGGTCGATCAGCCGCTTCACCAGGCGTAGCTTGTGCACCTGTTCGACGGGATAGATGCGTTCGCCGTTGGGATCGCGCATAGGCTGGGGGAAGGCGTAGCGTCGCTCCCATACCCGCAGGGTTTCCTTGGCCACGCCAGTATCGCGTTCGACGTCGCTGATCGTGCTGGAAACGGGTTGTGAGAGCGCTGTATATGTCATCTGGAGTCTTCGGCGCTTGCGGGTTTGGGCAAGCGCGACCTGCATTCTACCTTCGTTTTCCGCGTGGACACACAGCGACTGAACTATCACTCACCGGCAGTAACTAGACGAAAACAGCTTGTCCACGACACACAGTTGACATACAGAACTAATTAACTGATTATCGGCGTTGAACCGATATTGTCCTGGACAAAATTATTTCATTTGCTTGCAAAATAGTGTTGTAAGGCTATATTAGGCGTTTGGCAGCGGTTATTAAAGGACGGAATGACATGCGCGCATGGTTGATCGCTTTATGGTGGTTGTGCGGTTCCTTGCATGCGGCGCCGGCGGCACCGGCTTACGTCGGCCAGGAGCTGGGCGCGGCGCGCTTGAGCGGGCAGGGCAACTATACCTGGTTCGGCCTGAAGATTTATGCGGCCGAGTTGTGGCTCGGCCCGCAGGGCTATGCGGCCGACGGCGTGCCGCTGGTGCTGGAGCTGCGCTATGCGCGCGCGTTGAACGGCGCCAGGATCGCCGACGCCAGTGTCGAGCAGATGGCGCATATCGGCGCCGGCAGCCCGGCGCAGCGCAGCGCGTGGCTGGCGCAGATGAAGGCGATTTTCCCCGATGTGCAGGATGGCACGCGGTTGGCCGGCGTGCTCTTGCCGGGGCAGGGCGTGCGGTTTTATCGCGACGGCCAGTTGCTGGCCACGGTGGCCGATCCGGCCTTCGCCCGGGCCTTCTTCGGCATCTGGCTCGACCCGGCTACCAGCGCGCCCAAGTTGCGCGAGGCCTTGTTGCGCGACGCGGCGGCGCGGCCGTGACGACCGCCTCGGCGCCGCGCCGCGCCGTGCCGCCTGCGGCGGCGATGTCGCTGAAGGCCATGCTGCTGTACGGCCTGTTCGGCATGCCGCTGGCGATGCTGGCCTTGCCCATCTATGTATATGTGCCGCAGTTTTATGCGCAGCGCGGCGGCCTGACGCTGGCGCTGATCGGCGCCGCGCTGCTGGCGGCGCGCACGGCGGCGGCGTTTGTCGATCCCTTGCTCGGCTGGTGGATTACGCGCTCGGGTGGTGCTTATCCGCGCTTCGTGGCAATGGCGCTGCCTTTTCTGTTGCTCGGCTATGGCGCGCTGTTCCATCCGCCGGCGCTGGCTGAAGCGGCCGAACTGGCGTGGTTTCTTGGCGCGCTGATGCTGGTGTATCTGGGCTTCGGCATGGCCACCATCGCCCACCAGAGCTGGGGCGCGGCGCTGACGCAGCGGCCGGGCGAGCGCGCGCGCCTGGCGGCGGTGCGCGAGGGCTGCGGCCTGCTGGGCGTGATGACCGCCGCCGCCGTGCCGGCCCTGGCCGGCTACAACGCGCTGAGCATCAGCTTTGCCGCCATCCTGCTGATCGCCGCCGCCAGCCTGCTGTTCAGGGCGCCCCGGCCGGCAAACGTCAGCGCCGCCATCGCTGGCACGGCAGCCGCCATGCCGGTTGCGCCCGGCCTGTCCGAGATGTTCGCGCCCTTCCGCCAGCGGCGCTTCCGCTGGCTGTTCGCGGTGCTGCTGGTGAACGGCGTCGCCGCCTCGATACCCGCCACCTTGTTCCTGTTCTTTGCCGAAGACCGCCTGCGGCTGGGCGCCAACGCCGGCTTGTTCCTGCTGCTGTACTTCGCCAGCGCCGCCGCTTCCATGGCGCTGTGGCCGGCCATCGCCGCGCGCGTGGGCGAGGCGCGCGCCTGGATGGGCAGCATGCTGCTGACGGCCGCCGTGTTTGTCTGGGCCTACGGCCTGGGCGCGGGCGACGTGGTTGCCTACGCTGTGATCTGCGCCTTGTCCGGCCTGGCGCTGGGCGCCGACCTGGCACTGCCGCCGGCGCTGCTGGCGGCCACCATCGCCCATGCCGGCGACAGCGGCAGGCGCGAAGCGGCCTATGTCGGCGCCTGGAACTGGGGCGTGCAGATGACGCTCGCCCTGGCCGCCGGCGTGGCGCTGCCGACGCTGGAATGGCTGGGCTACCGGCCCGGCATGCAGCAGGGGCTGGCGGCGCTGTCGTTGGCCTACGCCTTGCTGCCTTGTGCCCTTAAATTGCTGGCCGCCGCCTTGCTGTGGCGCGCTCCCCTGCACCACGACCGCGAAAGATAAACCATGAAGCTAGCCTACCTGTGCACCGCCGCCATGCTGGCCGGCGCCACCTTGCTCTCCGGCTGCTCGACACCGGTGGCGCCGGGCCACTATGTCCAGCAGTCGCCAAAGCTCGATATCGAAAACTATTTCAACGGCACGCTGGACGTGCACGGCATGTATCAGGACCGCAGCGGTACGGTGCAGAAACGCTTTACCGTGCTGATGCGCTGCGCTTGGAAAGATGGCGTCGGCACGCTGGACGAAGACTTTCGCTACGCCGACGGCACCACACAGCGCCGTGTCTGGACCTTGCGCAAGACCGCACCCGGCCGCTACACCGGCACCGCGTCCGACGTTGTGGGCGAGGCCAGGGTGGAAGTGGCCGGCAACGCCATGCGACTGCAATACGTGCTGCAAGTGCCGTCCGATGGTAAAACCTACGAGGTCGACTTCGACGACTGGCTGTACCTCATTGACGACCGGGTGATGCTGAACCGCGCTTCCATGAGCAAGTTCGGCTTCGGCCTGGGCAGTCTGACCGTGGCCTTCAACAAGCGCTCCGGCCCGCCCTGAGCAGACGCTGTTGCAGCGCCGGACATCGCCCGCCGACGTTCCTAGGTGAAACAGTTTCATGCGACGCCGACCCGGTGGCAGGCATTAGCTGCACTAAATCGGTGCGTCCGCGCAAGAAAATGCACTAATTTGTCTCTTAAACGCAACAGGTAGCAATTTCTTACAAATCGGTAACGCGATGCAAGCGACTGCTCTTCTGACAAAATTTACTACACAACTAAACGTGTAATACGGGGTGCAAAGTTGGTTGACGGGCTATTTTGCTGGATAAAACTGCCGAACAACGTCTGGGGTTGTTAGCTTATTACCATTTGGTAGAGGCAGGCGTGTGGATAGTTCAGTATAAAATAGCGTCAGAAATAGCAATCTGGCTATTTTTACTTGGTCCGAAGAGCAGTGGTACATCAACCGTGTTCCTCGTGCGGAAACCCGGCCCGTTTCGCTTGATCGGCAGGAAATATTGCGATGCGGTAAAATGCCGGTGCTTTAGAAAATCACAAGCATGCAGACGGTTCACTATGAATGGTTTTACACTTGTTGAAGTTTCTTGGTATCAGTATAGTGCCGCCTCCGGCGTTCCATGAGAGCGCCGCGACAAAGCCGGCGTCGATTTATCGGCCGCAATATAGTGAACGCATCCCCAGGGATGCACAGTGGCAGCTGGGGAGTTTGCCCTCACGCACAAATGGTTCAAGCCGAGAAGCACCGAACACGCCGTACTTACTGGCTCATTTTTACAGCAACACAAACAGAAGGAAACATGTAATGAAAAAATCCCTTATCGCTATCGCCGTACTGGCAGCAACCAGCTCCGCAGCATTCGCCCAATCGAGCGTCACCATCTACGGTATCGTGGATGCAGGTATCGTCGCTGAACGCGGCGGCGCAGCTGGCAACGTCAGCAAAGTCACCAGCGGCGCCGCTTCGGCATCGCGCATCGGCTTCAAAGGCACCGAAGATCTGGGTGGCGGTCTGAGCGCAATCTTCAAGCTGGAAACCGGCGTGCGCGTCGATGACGGCACCCTGGACAACACCACCAGCACCCTGTTCAACCGCGAAGCTTATGTTGGCGTATCGTCGAAGACCGCTGGTACCCTGACCCTGGGTCGTCAGTACACCCCTTACTACGAAACCCTGCGTGACGTAGGTGACCCGTTCGCAATGGGCTACGCTGGTACCGCTAAAAACCTGTTCCCAGTGGCCAGCTTCATGACCCGCAACTCGAACGCCGTGGTCTACAAATCGCCTAACCTGTCGGGCGTGACCGCTGCTGTGTCGTACAGCCTGGGCGAAACCGCAGGCGACGCATCGGCTGCACGTCAGATCGGCGCATCGCTGGGTTACAACAACGGTCCTCTGAACGTTGCTGTTGCTTACAACCACAAGAACAACGACACCGCAACCCTGAAGACCGCCGGCATCGGCCACAACGGTCTGATCGCTGCCAACTACGACTTCAAAGTAGTGAAAGTGTTCGCTGCTTACTCGGAAGACAAAGGCCTGAACAGCGCACCGCTGAACGGTTCGGCAACCGCCTACGGTCCAACCTTCGCTGCGTCGCAAGACAGCACCGACGCCCTGATCGGCCTGCAAGCGCCAGTATCGACCGCCGGCACCGTGATGGCTTCGTTCATCCGCAAAAACGACAAGCAATTCGCTGACCGTGATGCAGATCAGTGGGCAATCGGCTACAGCTACGCGCTGTCGAAGCGCACCAGCACCTACGTTGCTTACGCTAAAATCAAAAACAAAAACGGCGCAGGCTACACCGTTGGTAACAACACCGAAGCCGGTTCGGGCGACAAAGCCTTCAACCTGGGTCTGAAGCACTCGTTCTAATCTGATTATTCAGGTTTAGAATACACAACGGCTGCCTGGTGCAGCCGTTGTTCTTTTCTGAAAGCGCATTGAGTATGACGACGACACGACGCGCGCTGTTTGCCGGCGCCATCCTGCTGGCTTCCTGCGCCGTGCTGGCCGCGCCCAGGGGCGGCCGGCAGCCGGGCGCCTTGCCGCGCCACGGCATGCTGGTGTTTTCCGATTTATGCATACATCGCGGCAGCGGCGAATTCGGCGGCCAGCGCATCACGCTGCAGCGCTTCGCTGAAGTCGATACCGTGCTGTACGAATACACGGCCGGCGGCTTGAGCTGGCCGGTGGTGGCCAGCGACGTGACCATCGATCCGCGCGGCCGGCAGTTTTACTTCACCGTGCGTCCGCCCGATGAAGAGGAGCGCATCATCAGCGGCAAACTGGCCGACAACGGCAAGACGCTGGTGCTGGACGGCGGTTATTGCGAAGACCAGTCGGTGCCGATGCGGCTGCCGCTGGTGACCGATTTCAGCCGCAAGGCCGGCGTCTGCCGCGCCTGTCCACCGCCGAAAAGCCAGCCTGAAAAAGAAGAAGCGCCGGCGATCGACGCCGGCTCCACGCGTACCGCCGGCCTGTAGGCCGGCTCTCCCTCGCTTACGTTGCCTGCTTGGCGGCCTTGGCCGCCGCCGCCGTGGCGCGGATGGTTGCCAGCGTGGCGCCCGGCGTGATCAGGTTGCCGTCGTAGCGCAGCTCGATCAGGGCCGGCAGGTTTTTTTCGCGCGTATGTGCCAGCGCACGTTCCAGCGCCGGCGCGAATTCCTCGGTGCGCGTGACCACTTCACCGATGCCGCCGTAGGCCGCCGACAGCGCCGCGAAATCAGGATTGTGCAAGGTGGTGCCGGACACGCGGCCCGGATACTCGCGTTCCTGGTGCATGCGGATGGTGCCGAACATGGCGTTGTTGAACACGATGATGATGACGCCGGCCTGGTACTGCACGGCGGTCGCCAGTTCCTGGCCGTTCATCATGAATTCGCCGTCGCCGGCGAAGGTGATCACGGTGCGCTCGGGATCGATGATCTTGGCGGCCACGCCGGCCGGCACGCTGTAGCCCATGGCGCCGCTGGTAGGCGCCAGTTGGGTGCGCATGGCGCCGTAGCTGTGGAAGCGGTGCGCCCAGGTGGCGTAGTTGCCGGCGCCATTGGTGATGATGGTGTCGTGCGGCGCCAGCTTTTCAATCTGCTGCACCACCTGCCACAGGTCGAGCGGCGCCTTGCCGTCCTTGAAGATGGCCGGCTGTTCCTGCCACGCGGCGTAGTCCGCGCGCGCTGCGGCCACCGTGCCTTGCCAGGCCGAGGCATCGACTGCTTCCATGGCCGCCAGCATGGCCGCTACTTGCGGCATGCCGCTGTTGATCATCAGTTCCGCCTGATAGACGCTGCCCAGTTCTTCGGTATCCGCATGGACGTGAATCAGGCGCTGCGCCGGCACCGGCGCGGCGATGATGGCGTAGCCGCTGGTGGTCATCTCGCCCAGGCGCGGGCCGATGGCCAGGATCACGTCCGCCTCGCGCACGCGCGCCGCCAGCTTGGGGTTGATGCCGATGCCGACGTCGCCGACGTAGTTCGGGTGTTCATTGTCGAGCAGATCCTGGAAGCGGAAGGCGCACGACACCGGCAGATGGTTGGCTTCGGCGAAGCGTTGCACATCGGCGCAGGCCTGTTGGTTCCAGCCGCCGCCACCGATCAGGACCAGCGGCTTTTTCGCCGACGCCAGCATGGCGCGCACGGTGTCGATCTGCGCCGCCGACGGTGCGGCCTGCACCGGCTGGTAGCTGCGGGTGTCGGCCACGGCGGCCTTGGTGATCAGCATGTCCTCGGGCAGCGCCAGCACCACCGGGCCGGGACGGCCGCTGGTGGCGATCTGGAAGGCGCGCGCGATGTATTCGGGAATGCGGTCGGCGCGGTCGATCTGCGTGACCCACTTGGCCATCTGGCCGTACATGCGGCGGTAGTCGATTTCCTGAAACGCTTCGCGGTCGATGAAGTCGCTGCCGACCTGTCCGATGAACAGGATCATCGGCGTCGAATCCTGGAACGCCGTGTGTACGCCGATCGACGCATTGGTGGCGCCCGGGCCGCGCGTGACGAAGCAGATCCCCGGCTTGCCCGTCATCTTGCCGTAGGCGTCGGCCATGAACGCGGCGCCGCCTTCCTGGCGGTTGATGATGAAGCGGATAGCGGAATCGTGCAGGGCGTCGAGCACGTCCAGGTAGCTTTCGCCGGGTACGCCGAAAGCGGTGTCCACGCCGTGGATCTTCAGGGCGTCGACCAGGATCTGGCCGCCGGTGCGGGAGGGATGCGTCATTGTTGTGAGCCTTATACGGTGTCGGTATCCCGGTATTCTACGGCGGCGGCGGGAGGGCGGCTTTTGGAATGGCGACACCAAATTTCAGATTTGTCGGCATGGACTGGTACAATACCGCCTGAAGCAAGCCAGACAGCCGCTGGTCAGCGCGTAATGCCTGACGGGAGGAAGGTCCGGACTCCATAGAGCGGGGTGACGGTTAACGGCCGTCCGCTGAAAGCCTCTCACGAGGTATAAGGCGAGGAATAGGGCCACAGAGACGAGCGTATTAAGTTACGGTGAAACGCGGTAACCTCCACCTGGTGCAATTCCAAATAGGCACGCGATGATGCTGCTCGCGGAGCGTGCGGGTAGGAAGCTTGAGCGCTGGAGTAATCCAGCGCCTAGAGGAATGGCTGTCATAGCGCAGGTTCGCCTGTGCCGTAACAAAATCCGGCCTATCGGCTTGCTTCAACTAACAACCGTTTTTTCGCTGCGGACGCGATGAAAAAATACATACTGTCCCTGGACCAGGGCACGACCAGTTCGCGCGCCATCCTGTTCGATCATCAAGGCCAGATCTGCGGCTGCGCGGCGCAGGAATTTCCTCAGCATTTTCCCCATCCCGGCTGGGTCGAGCACGACCCCATGGAGATCTGGCACAGCCAGCTCAATGTCGCCCGCCAGGTGCTGGCCGATCAGCACATCGATCCGCAGCAGATACTGGCCATCGGCGTGACCAACCAGCGCGAGACCACCGTGGTGTGGGACCGCAAGACCGGCGAGCCGATCGCCCCGGCCATCGTCTGGCAGGACCGCCGCACCGCCGACCTGTGCGACGCCTTGCGCGCCGACGGCAAAGCCAAAAAAATCACCGACATCTCCGGGCTGGAACTGGACGCCTATTTCTCCGCCACCAAGCTCAAATGGCTGCTCGACAACGTGCCCGGCGCGCGCGCGAAGGCCGAGCAGGGCCGGCTGGCCTTCGGCACCGTCGATAGCTGGCTGGTATATAAATTGACCGGACAGCACGTGACCGACGTCAGCAACGCCTCGCGCACCATGCTGTTCAATATCCACCTGATGCGCTGGGACTACGACCTGCTGCAGCTGTTCGGCATACCGGAGGCGGTGCTGCCGCAGGTCGTGTCGTCGAGCGAAGAGGTGGGCACCACGCACCACAGCCTGTTCGGCGCGGCGATCCCGGTGGCCGGCATCGCCGGCGACCAGCAGGCGGCAACCTTCGGCCAGGCTTGCCACCAGCCGGGCATGGTCAAGAATACCTACGGCACCGGATGCTTCATGCTGATGCATCTCGGGCGCCACCCGGTGGCCTCGCACAACCGATTGCTGACCACCGTCGGCTGGCGTGTCGACGGCGCGACCGACTATCTGCTGGAGGGCAGTGTCTTCATGGGCGGCGCCACCGTGCAATGGCTGCGCGACGGGCTGGGCATCATCCAATCCTCGGCCGAGGTGGAAGCGCTGGCGGCCAGCGTGCCCGACAGCGACGGCGTGTTCATGGTGCCGGCCTTCGTCGGCCTGGGGGCGCCGCACTGGGATGCCTACGCGCGCGGCTCGCTGTTCGGCCTGAGTCGTGGCAGCAAGCGCGCCCACATCGCCCGCGCCGCCCTGGAGGCCATCGCCTACCAGAGCGCCGAGCTGATGGCGGCCATGCAGAAGGATGCCTCGACGCCGCTGATCGAAGTGCGCGCCGACGGCGGCGCCGCCCGCAACGATCTGCTGATGCAATTCCAGGCCGATCTGCTGGGCGTGCCGGTAGTGCGCCCCCAAGTCACCGAAACCACCGCCTTGGGCGCCGCCTATCTGGCCGGCCTGGCGGTCGGCTTCTGGGACACGCAGGAAGAAATCGCTGCCCAATGGACTTGCGAACGCCGCTTCGAACCCGCCATGCCGACCGACCGCCGCACCGAACTGCTGGCCAAATGGGCTCGGGCCGTGGAGCGTTCGAAGGCGTGGGAGAGCGTATAATGAGGTCGATACGCTATTTAATTTGTATAGACAAGCTGGGTGGATTGCTTGCTGTACAGTAATGTTGAAATTTATTGTGTTTGCTTGATGAAGGTCTCTCATTCCGCTTGAGCGCGCTTCTGGCGCGCTATGCCGGCGTTGTCTTCCTGACTCCCTGCTTTTTCCTCCCCATTTTCCTGTTGCCTATTTGATACTGCAATGTTGGCTAATTGCAACTTTATGCTTTTATTTCAATTTTTTTATATAAGCATTTTCAGTATTAAACACATGGGTACAAGTGAGGTGACACCTTCACAACCTTTCATAAGTACTTAATTTATCGAGTTATTTTATTTCTAGCTGGCTTCAAGGAATCGCGCTAAGTCCTTAATTTCATTACTAAAATCCCTGTTTCGATTGGCTGAAACCGCTTGACCACTATTCAGCCATCCTCTAAAGTGGGCATCTGTGTGAAAAAGTGTCATTTTGTGGGAAGTTTTGCCTGACTTAGCGGACAGGGGAGATGAAAAACGAATCGCCATGGTTTCATGCTCCGCTAACCATACTGAGGTAAAAAGGTAATCACGTGTTTCAAGGCGCGTCCGCAATCAATCTCGATGCCAAAGGCAGGATGTCCATCCCTGCCAAGCACCGTGACGCGCTCTCGATCCAGTGCGAAGGCCGCCTCACCCTGACGCGCCATCCCGACGGCTGCGTCATGTTGTTCCCCCGTCCCGTGTGGGAACAACACCGTCAACAGATCTCCGCCTGGCCCATGCAAGCGCGTGCCTGGCAACGCATTTTCCTCGGTTACGCCACCGACGTGGAAATGGACACCGCCGGCCGCATCCTCATTTCGCCCGAACTCCGCGCCGCCGTCGGCCTGGACAAAGAGGTGATGATGATGGGCATGGGCTCTCACTTCGAGATCTGGGACGCCGCCAAGATGGCGGAAAAAGAGCAGCAGGCTTTGGAAGCCGGCACCCCCGATGTACTCGCCAATTTCTCCTTCTAAGGTTCCGCCATGACAACAACAGCGGTGCCTGAATTCCAGCATCGTACGGTGCTGCTAGACGAAGCGGTCGATGCGCTGGCGCTGGATGGCGCGCGCGCCGACGGCGTCTACGTCGACGGCACCTTCGGCCGCGGCGGCCACTCGCGCCTGATCCTGTCCAGGCTCGGCCCGAAGGCCCGCCTGATCGCGTTCGACAAGGATCCGCAAGCCATCGCCACCGCCGAACAAATCGACGACCCGCGCTTCACCATCGTGCACGACAGCTTCGCCACCATGCGCGAGGCGCTGGCGGCCAACGGCGTCGACCAGGTCGACGGCATCCTGCTCGACCTGGGCATCTCGTCGCCGCAGGTGGACGACGCCGCGCGCGGCTTCAGCTTCCGTAACGACGGCCCGCTCGACATGCGCATGGACACTACGCGCGGCATGTCGGCGGCGCAGTGGCTCGCCACTGAAACCGAACAGACACTGGAAAAGGTGATAAAGGAATATGGGGAAGAACGGTTTGCTTTTCAGATTGCAAAGGCGATTGTTGCTCGCCGGGCAGTCGAGCCAATTTCAACCACACGACAGCTTGCCAGCCTCGTGGCAGGCGCGGTCAAGACTCGGGAAAAGGGCAAGGATCCGGCCACCCGCACCTTTCAGGCTATCCGGATTTTCATCAATAAGGAGCTTGAAGACCTTGAAGTCGGTCTGACGCAAGCCTACGCCAGCCTGGCGCCGGGCGCGATCATCGCCATCATCAGCTTCCACTCGCTGGAAGACCGCATGGTGAAGCGCTTCTTCGCGTCCAAGGCCAACGTTGAGCAGCCGGACCGCCGCCTGCCGATCCGCGCGGTGGACTTGCCGCAGCCGGAGATCAAGCTGCTGTTCAAGATGAAGCCGTCCGACCGCGAAGTCGATGAGAACCCGCGTTCCCGCTCGGCGGTGATGCGCGTGGCGCGCCGCCTGCCCATCCCCGCAACGCCGGAGGATGCATGAGCGGTAAGATCAACGCGGTGCTGACGATGCTGCTGGTCGCTTGCGGCCTGTCGCTGGTGAACGCCCAGTACCAGGCGCGCCATCTGTTCATCGAACTGGAACGCACGCAGTCGCAGGCGCGCCAGCTTGACATCGAATGGGCGCAGCTGCAGCTCGATCAATCGACGCTGGGCAAGCACGCCCGCATCGAGGAGATCGCGCGCCGGGACTTGAACATGACGCCGCTGACTTCCGCGCGCACCCAGTACCTGACGCCGGAGCCTGCAAAATGAGCCGCGGCAGCAATGTGAACACTTCCCGCGTGGCCGCCGCCAAAGGCGTGGCCTTCTCCAAGAGCCCAGTATTGGCGGTGCGTCTGCCAACCTGGCGTTCGCGCGTGGTGCTGTTCGTATTGTTTGCCGCCTTCGCGGCGCTGGCCGCGCGCGCCCTGTGGCTGCAAGGCCTGTCGACCCAGTTCCTGCAGAAGCAGGGCGAGATCCGCTACGCGCGCACGCTGGAACTGCCGGCCACGCGCGGCAAGATCACCGACCGCGATGGCCAGGTGCTGGCCTCGTCGGTGCCGGTGAAGGCTATCTGGGCGATCCCGGACGATGTGCAGGAAGCGCCGCCGGCCAAGCTGAAACAGCTGGCCAAACTGCTCGACATGAGCGACGCCGAGCTGCAGAAGAAACTCGATTCCGACCGCAGCTTCGTCTACCTGAAACGCCAGGTGGAGCAGGACGTGTCCGACCAGATCACCAAGCTCGGTATCGAAGGCATCCAGACCCGCAAGGAATACAAGCGCTTCTACCCGCAGGGCGAAGTGACCACCCACGTGGTGGGCTTCACCAACGTCGAAGACATGGGCCAGGAGTCGATGGAACTGGCGCAGCAGAAGACGCTGCAGGGCATCACCGGCAGCCGCCGCGTGATCAAGGACCGCCTGGGCCATATCGTGGAAGATATCGAGTCGGTGCGCGAGCCGCACGACGGCAAGGACCTGACCCTGTCGATCGACAGCAAGATCCAGTACATCGCTTTCACGCAGGTGAAGGACGCGGTCGAGAAATTCCAGGCCAAGGCCGGCGCCGCCGTGGTGCTGGACGTGCACACCGGCGAAGTGCTGGCGCTGGCCAACTGGCCGACCTACAACCCGAACGACCGCTCCAAGCTGACCGGCGAGCAGCTGCGCAACCGCGTCATGACCGACACGTTTGAGCCGGGATCGACGATGAAACCGTTCCCGGTGGCGATGGCGCTGGACGCCAAGAAGATCACGCCGCACACCATGTTCGATACCGGCAACGGCTCGATGGTCATCGGCGACCGCGTGATTCACGATACGCATCCGCACTTCATGATCGACGTCCAGGGCATCATCCAGAAGTCGTCCAACATCGGCACCACCAAGATCGCCATGGGCATGCCGGCGCAGGACTTGTGGGAGATGTTCACCAAGCTCGGTTTCGGCCAGCAGCCGAAGTGGGGCTTCCCCGGCGCCGTGGCCGGCCGCGTGCGTCCGTATAAATCGTGGCGTCCGGTGGAACATGCCAACATGAGCTTCGGCCAGGGTATCTCGGTATCGCTGATCCAGCTGGCGCGCGCCTACATGGTGCTGGCGCGCGGCGGCGACATCATTCCGCTGTCGTTCCAGAAGGTGCACGAAGCGCCGCACGGGACGCAAGTCATCAGCGCCAAGACCGCCGCCGAAATGCGCGAGATGCTGGAGATGGTTACGCTGCCGGGCGGCTCCGCCGTCAAGGCGCAGGTGCCGGGCTATCGCGTCGGCGGCAAAACCGGCACCGCGCAGAAGTTCATCGGCGGCCGCTACTCGCACACCAAATACATTGGCAACTTCGTCGGCATGGCGCCGATGTCGGACCCGCGCTTTATTATCGCCGTCATGATCGACGAACCGGGCGGCCCGCTGAAATACGGCGGCGACGTGGCCGGCCCGGTGTTCTCGGCCCTGGCGGCGCAGGCGCTGCGCGCCAAGAACGTGGCGCCCGATTCGGACCTGACCCATATCATCATTCCTGAATCTGCAGCACAGGGGAACATGTGACGACTTCTACTTTCGACCCATCGGCTGTCGCCGACGCGATCCGCAAGCTGGCGCCTACGGCGAACCTGGCTTCGGACTCGCGCCGCATCAAGCTGGGCGATGTGTTCTTTGCTTTCGCTCCAGATGCCGCCAATGCGGCCGACGGGCGCAGCTTTATCGACGGCGCCATTGAGCAGGGCGCGGCGCTGGTGGTGCTCGATCCAGCCGGCTTTACCTGGAACGACAAGTGGGCCGTGCCTTACCTGACGGTTGAGAACCTGAAGCAGCAGGCCGGCGCCATCGCGCACGCCTTCTACCAGCAGCCGGATGCCGCCATGTTCACCGTCGGCGTCACCGGCACCAACGGCAAGACCTCCAGCGCCGTGTGGCTGGGCCATGCGCTGTCGCGCGCCGGCGAAGCGGCGGCGGTGATCGGCACGCTGGGCGTCGGCGTGTTCCGCCCGCGCGGCGAAGTGGAATACGACGTCACCGGCTACACCACGCCGGATGCGGTGCTGCTGGCGCGCTCGCTGGCCGAGCTGCGCGACAAAGGCGCGGCCGCGCTGGCGATTGAAGTGTCGTCCATCGGCCTGGAACAGGGCCGTGTCTCGGGCATGCATTTCGACGTGGCGCTATTCACCAACCTGACGCGCGACCATCTCGATTATCACGGCACCATGGAAGCCTACGAGGCGGCCAAGGTCAAGCTGTTCAACTGGCCGGGTTTAAAAACGGCGGTCATCAATCTGGACGATCCGGCGGGCCTGCGCCTGATCGCGCATCTGCAGGCGAAGGCTCCGTTGGCAGGCAACATCCCGCTGATTGCTTATACGCTGCGCGACGCCGTCGCCCAGCCGGACATCGCCGGCGTGCTGATGCTGCGCGCCAGCCAGTTGCGCGCCGGCCGCAGCGGCGGCACCGAATTCCATCTCGATTGCCCGCTGGGCGTGGCGCTGGTGAAAACGCACCTGGTGGGCGGCTTCAATATCAGCAACGCGCTGGGTGTAATGGGCGCAATGCTGGCCAAGGGCTTGGGCCTGCGCGCCGCCATCGACGCGGTGGAGGCGTTGGAGTCGGCACCGGGCCGCATGCAGCAAGTGGGCGGCCACGACGCGCCGCTGATCGTGATCGATTACGCGCACACGCCGGACGCATTGGAGAAAACCCTGGCCGCATTGCGTCCGGTGGCCAACGACCGTGGCGGCCAGCTGTGGTGCGTGTTCGGCTGCGGCGGCGACCGCGATCCGGGCAAGCGCCCACAAATGGGCAAGCTGGCGCAGGCGGCCGACCATGTGCTGGTCACCAGCGACAATCCGCGCAGCGAAGATCCGCATTCGATCATCGAGCAGATTTTGGCCGGCATGGACCGGAACAATCCGGCATCGACGGTGCAGGCGCTGGACGACCGCGCCGCCGCCATCCTGTCGGCGGTGAAGCACGCCGCCAAGCCGGATGTGATTCTGCTGGCCGGCAAAGGCCATGAGCCGTACCAGGAAATCAAAGGCAAGAAACTGCCATTCTCGGACGCCGATCACGCGCAACTGGCGCTGTCGGCACGTTTAACCATGATGAGGACGAATTAATGCGTGCAGCAGTCGCACAAATTCTGCCTTCCCTGGCCGGCGCACGCTTCGTGAATGCCGGCGATGTTGCTTTTGACGGCGTGTCGACCGACAGCCGTAGCGTCGCTGCAGGCGCCTTGTTCGTCGCCTTGCGCGGCGAGGTGTTCGACGCCCACAACTTCTTGCCGCAAGTGGCGGAGAAGGGCGTTGCCGCTGTCGTTGTTGAAGAACTGCCGGAAGGTTTCACCCTGCCGGCCATCGTCGTACCGGACACGCTGGTGGCGCTGGGCCAGATCGCCAACTGGTGGCGCAAGCAGTTCACCATGCCGGTGATCGGCGTCACTGGCAGCAATGGCAAGACCACTGTTAAAGAGATGATTTCCGCGATCCTGGCGGCGGCCCACGGCGAACAAGGCCGCCTGGCCACGCGCGGCAATCTGAATAACGAGATCGGCGTGCCGCTCACGCTGTTCCGCATGGAACACCCGCAGCAAGCGGCCGTGATCGAGATGGGCATGAATCATCCGGGCGAGATTGGCCGCCTGGCGTTGATCGCCGCCGCCGATATCGCCATGGTCAACAACGCCCAGCGCGAGCACCAGGAATTCATGCACACCGTGGAAGCGGTGGCGCGCGAGAACGGCTCCGTGCTGTCGGCGCTGCCGACCGACGGCGTGGCTGTGTTCCCGCATGGCGACGAGTTCACGCCGGTGTGGGAGGAACTGTCGGCCGGCCGCCGCAAGCTGCGCTTCGGACTGACCAAGGATGCCGAAGTGAGCTGCACCTACCGCGCCAGCGATTTCGAAAGCGAGATGTTCATCACCATCTGCGAGAGCGAGGCCGATACGCAGCAGTTCTTCGTGCGCCTGCAGGCGGCCGGTGAACACAATGTGCGGAATGCGCTGGCTGCGGTGGCGTGCACCTACGCCGCCGGCATCACGTTGGACCAGATCAAGCTGGGCCTGGACACCTTTGCGCCGGTCAGCGGCCGTTTGCAGAAGAAGCAGGCGGCCAACGGCGCGGTGGTCATCGACGATACCTACAACGCCAACCCGGACTCGGTGCGCGCCGCCATCGACGTGCTGGCGAAAGCCGCCGCGCCGCGCGTGCTGGTGCTGGGCGATATGGGCGAAGTCGGCACCCAGGGCCGCGAGTTCCATGAAGAGATAGGCGCGTATGCGCAAAACAAAGGCATCGATACGGTGCTGGTTACCGGCGAACTGGCTGCGCATATGGTTGGCACTGTCCATCAAGGTGCGAACGTTCGTCATTTTGAAAACTATGGCGATTTGCTGTCTGCTGTCGAAGCAGCGGTATCGCCTGATGCAACTGTATTAATCAAGGGCTCCCGTTTCATGAAGATGGAGCGGGTCGTGCAGCATTTGATTGGGTCGCAACAAGCTAACAAGGAAGGTCACTAATCATGCTGCTCTGGCTCGCACAATTTTTTCAACAGGATATCGGAATCCTCCGGGTCTTCAACTTCATCACGTTCCGTGCGGTGTTCGCCACGGCGACGGCGCTGTTCATCGGCCTGGCCGCCGGCCCGTTCGTGATCCGCAAGCTGACCGCCATGAAGTACGGCCAGGCCGTGCGCACCGACGGTCCGCAGACTCACCTGAAAAAACACGGCACGCCAACCATGGGCGGCGTGCTGATTCTGCTGTCGATCGCGATTTCCACGCTGCTGTGGTGCGACCTGTCGAACCGCCTGATCTGGCCGGTGCTGATCGTGACGCTGGGCTTCGGCGCGGTGGGCTGGGTGGATGACTACCGCAAGGTGGTGTACCAGGACCCGGAAGGCATGCGCTCGCGCGAGAAGTATTTCTGGCAGTCGCTGGTCGGCATCGCCGCCGCGCTGTACCTGGCGTTCTCGGTGTCGGCGCCGAGCACCGGCCAGGTGTTCGAGCTGTTCTTCGCCTGGGTGCGTTCGGGCTTCGAGATGGATCTGCCACCGAAGGCCGACTTGATTGTCCCGTTCTTCAAGACCATCAGCTATCCGCTGGGCGTGTGGGGCTTCATTGCTTTGACCTACTGTGTCATCGTGGGATCGTCCAACGCCGTTAACTTCACGGATGGTCTGGATGGCCTGGCGATCATGCCGACGATTATGGTCGGTTCGGCGCTTGGCCTGTTCGCTTACCTCACCGGTAGCTCGACGTATTCGAAGTATCTGTTCATTCCGCATATTCCCGGCGCCGGAGAGTTGATCATCTTCTGCGGCGCGCTGGCGGGCGCGGGCCTGGCTTTCCTGTGGTTTAACACGCATCCGGCGCAAGTGTTCATGGGTGATGTGGGCGCGCTGGCCTTGGGCGGCGCGTTGGGCACCATTGCCGTGATTGTGCGTCAAGAGATTGTGTTGTTCATCATGGGCGGTATCTTTGTTGCGGAGACGGTGTCGGTGATGATTCAGGTGAGCTGGTTCAAGTACACCAAGAAGCGCTATGGCGTCGGCCGTCGCGTGTTTTTGATGGCGCCGCTGCATCACCATTTTGAACAAAAAGGCTGGAAAGAGACCCAGGTCGTCGTGCGTTTCTGGATTATCACGATGATTCTGGTACTGGTTGGACTTTCGACGTTGAAGCTGCGCTGATGATTTACGAAGGCAAAAACGCACTGGTATTGGGGCTGGGAGAATCCGGCCTGGCGATGGCGCTGTGGCTCGCCCGCAGCGGCGCGCGCGTGCGCGTTGCCGATACGCGTGAGTCGCCGGAGCGCCTGCCGGCATTGCGCGCGGCCGTGCCGGATGCGGAGTTTGTCGCTGGTGCATTTGGCGCGTCGCTGCTGGAGGGCGTGGACTTCGTGACCGTCAGCCCTGGCCTGGCGCCGAACCGCGAGCTGGCAGAGATTGCGCCGGCCGCCGCTGCCGCCGGCATCGAGGTGTGGGGCGAGATCGAGTTGTTCGCGCAGGCGCTGGAGTCGCTCAAGACCGAGCGCGATTATCATCCGAAGATCATCGCCATCACCGGCACCAACGGCAAGACGACGGTGACCACACTGGTCGGCCAGCTGTGCGAACGCGCCGGCAAGACCGTGCGCGTGGCCGGCAACATCAGCCCAGCAGCATTGGACGTCCTGCGCGAAGTGCTCGACGTCGCTGCGGACGCCGCAGCGCTGCCGGAAGTCTGGGTGCTCGAACTCTCGTCTTTCCAACTGCAGACCACCTTTACCCTGGAAGCCGACGCCGCCACCGTATTGAACGTGACGCAGGACCACCTGGACTGGCACGGCGATATGCCATCCTACGCCGCCGCCAAGCACCGCATCTTCGCCGCCAACACCGTGCGCGTCCTGAACCGCGACGACGCCACCACCATGCGCATGGCCAGCGCCACTGGCCACAGCGTCACCTTCGGTACCGACGCGCCAACCCTGCGCGACGACCTTGGCCTGAACAACGAACGCGGCGTGCTGTGGCTGGCCACTTCGGTCCCGGCCGAAGAAGAGGGCGAGCCGAAGAAACGCAAAAAGAACGATCCGCCGCCACCGCCGGTCGAATGCATGGTCAAGAACCTCATGCCCGCCGACGCCCTGCAAATCCGCGGCGTGCACAATGCCGCCAACGCGCTGGCCGCGCTGGCCCTGTGCCGCGCCATCGACCTGCCGCTGGCGCCGCTGCTGCACGGCCTGCGCGACTATCGCGGCCAGCCGCACCGCGTGGAACTGGTCAGCGCGATCAACGACGTCGAATACTACGACGACAGCAAAGGCACCAACGTCGGCGCCACCGTGGCCGCCTTGAATGGCCTGGGCAAAGCCTTCACCGGCGCCAACCAGCGCCTGGTGGTCATCATGGGCGGCGACGGCAAAGGCCAGAACTTCGCGCCGCTGGCCGAACCAACCGCCCGCTATGCGCGTGCCGTGCTGCTGATCGGCCGCGACGCGCCGCAAATCCGCGCCGCATTGTCCGCCAGCGGCATCGCGCTGGAAGACTGCGGCACCGATCTGCCGCAAGCGGTCAAGCGCGCCAGCGAACTGGCGCAAGCCGGCGACGCCGTGCTGCTGTCGCCGGCCTGCGCCAGCATGGACATGTTCAAGAACTACGCGCATCGCGCCCAGGTGTTCATCGACACCGTGCGCGAAATCGCCCTCGACGCCGGACAGGAGATCTGATGGCCCTCCAGCTGCCGTTCCGCTTTGGCTCCAAGTCGGTTGAAACGCCGATGGAGAGTCGCGCGCGGCAGTCGAAGATGATGGAGTACGACCAACCGCTGGTCTGGGTCACCCTTCTGCTGATGCTGCTCGGGATGGTGATGGTCTACTCGGCCTCGATCTCGCTACCCGACTCGCCGAAATTCGCCAACTACGTGCGCTGGCAGAACACCTACTTCCTGCAGCGCCAGGCGATGTTCATCATGGTCTCGCTGGTCGCCGGCCTGTTCGTGTTCCGCACCCGCATCGCCGACCTGCAAAAGGCCGCGCCGTACCTGTTCATCGGCACGCTGGTGCTGCTGGTGCTGGTGCTGATACCCGGCGTCGGCGTGGTGGTCAACGGCGGCCGTCGCTGGCTGTCGCTCAAGGTATTCAACATCCAGCCATCGGAACTGATGAAGGTGGTGGCCGTGCTGTATGCCGCTGACTACACCGTGCGCAAGCAGGAATACATGCACAAGCTGACCAAGGGCTTCATGCCGATGGCGGCGGCGGTCGGCTTCGTCGGCCTGTTGCTGCTGCTGGAGCCGGACCTCGGCGCTTTCGGCGTGATCGTCTGCATCGCCATGGGCATCCTGTTCCTGGGCGGGATCAACGCCATCTGGTTCGGCGGCATCGGCGTGGTGCTGGTGGTGATTTTCGGCTCCATCATCGCCTTGTCCAAGTTCCGCCGCGAGCGTTACTTCGCCTACCTCAATCCGTGGGAAGAGGACAATGCGCTGAACAAGGCTTACCAGCTGACCCACTCGCTGATCGCTTTCGGTCGCGGCGAAATCTTCGGTGTGGGCCTGGGCGGCAGCGTGGAGAAGCTGCACTACCTGCCGGAAGCGCACACCGACTTCCTGCTGGCCGTGATCGGCGAAGAACTGGGCCTGGCCGGCGTGCTGGTGGTGATCGCGCTGTTCTACTGGATCATCAAGCGCGCCTTCGACATCGGCCGCCAGGCCATCGCCATCGACCAGACTTTCGCCGGCCTCACCGCCAAAGGCATCGGCATCTGGATCGGCGTGCAGACCTTTATCAATATGGGCGTGAACCTTGGCTTGCTGCCTACCAAGGGCTTGACCCTGCCGCTGATGAGCTATGGCGGCACGGGCGTTGTAATTAACTGCATCGGACTCGCGATCCTGCTCCGGATCGATTACGAAAACCGGGTGCTGATGCGTGGTGGCAGACTATGAAACGATTAATGATTATGGCGGCCGGTACCGGCGGTCATATCTTCCCCGGCCTGGCGATCGCGCAAACCATGCGCGCACGCGGCTGGGAAGTGAGCTGGCTGGGCACCTCCACCGGCATGGAGCAGGACCTGGTGCCGAAGAGCGGCATCGCGATGGACAGCATCAACTTCACCGGCATGCGCGGCAAGGGCTTGAAGCACTCGCTGGACGGCGCCCTGAAGATGGTCAAGGCATTCAAGGATTGCTTCGGCTTTATCGGCAGCCGCAAGCCGGACGTGGTGATGGGCATGGGTGGTTACGTGACCGTGCCGGGTGGCCTGATGGCGCGTATGCGCGGCACGCCGCTGGTACTGGTGAACGCCGATGCGGCGCTGCTGCTGTCGAATAGAACGCTGGTGCCGTTCGCCGACCGCGTGTGCTTCGGCTTCCCGGCCGATTTCGGCAAGGCCGCCGACAAGGCCGTGGTCACCGGTAATCCGGTGCGCAAGGAGATCCTGGACATGGCGCCGCCGGCCCGGCGTTTCGCCGGCCGCGAAGGTCCGCTGCGCATCCTGGTGGTGGGCGGCAGCCTGGGCGCGAAAGCGCTGAACGACGCGCTGCCGGCGGCGCTGGCGTTGATCCCGGAAGCACAACGTCCGCTGGTCACCCACCAGTCGGGCAAGAAGAACATCGATGCCCTGAGCGCGGCGTATCAGCAGGCCGGCGTGACGGCCAACGTGGTCGACTTCATCGACGACATGGCCGGTGCCTACAGCGTGGCGGACCTGGTGATCTGCCGCGCCGGCGCCATCACCGTATCCGAATTGACGGCGGCGGGCGTGGCCAGTGTACTGGTGCCGTTCGTGGCCTCGACCACCAGCCACCAGCGCGACAACGCGCAGTGGATGGCCAAGCAGAAGGCGGCGATCCACATGCCGCAATCGGAATTGAGCGCGCAGAGTGTGGCGACGCTGCTGGAAACGCTGACCCGCGCGGCTTGCCTGGCCATGGCCGGCGCGGCGCGCGACGTAGGAAAACGCGACGCGAACGACGCGATCGCACAGGTATTGGAAGCATTAGCATTGGATAAGCCGTGAAACATAAAGTACAGAACATACACTTCGTCGGCATCGGCGGCAGCGGCATGAGCGGCATCGCTGAAGTGCTGCTGACGCTGGGCTACAACGTGTCCGGCTCGGACCTGGGCAGCAACGCCGTTACCCAGCGCCTGGCCGACATGGGCGCGACCGTGTACCAGGGCCACGCGGAAGCCCACATCGGCAAGGCCGACGCGGTCGTCACCTCGACCGCTGTACAACAGGACAACCCTGAAGTCGTGGCGGCACGCAGCCGCAAGATCCCGATCGTCCCGCGCGCGGTGATGCTGGGCGAGTTGATGCGCCTGAAGCGCGGCATCGCCATCGCCGGCACCCACGGCAAGACCACCACCACCAGCCTGGTGGCGTCCGTGCTGGCGCAGGGCGGCCTCGATCCGACCTTCGTCATCGGCGGCCGCCTGACCGCCGCCGGCGCCAACGCCAAACTGGGCACCGGCGAATACCTGGTGGCCGAAGCCGACGAATCGGACGCCTCGTTCCTGAACCTGACGCCGATGATCGAAGTCATTACGAACATCGACGCCGACCACATGGAAACCTACGAGCACGATTTCGAAAAGCTCAAGCAGGCCTTCGTCCACTTCACGCACCGCCTGCCGTTCTACGGCCGCGCCATGCTGTGCATCGACGATCCGCACGTGCGCTCGATCCTGCCGCAGGTGACCAAGCCGGTCACCACCTACGGTTTTGCCGAAGACGCCGAAGTGCGCGCCGTGAACGCGCGCGCGGTCGGCGTGGAAATGCACTTCACCGTCCAGCAGGAAGGCTATCCCGACCTGGACGTGGTGCTGAACCAACCGGGCCTGCACAACGTGCAGAACGCCTGCTCCGCCGTGGCCATCGCCCGCGAGATCGGCATCGAAGACAGCGCAACGCAAGCCGGCCTGGCTGGCTTTGCCGGCGTCGGCCGCCGCTTCACCAAATACGGCGACGTAGAAATTCCAGGCGGCGGAACGTTCACTTTAGTGGACGACTTCGGCCACCATCCGCTGGAAATGGACGTCACCATGGCCGCCGCCCGCGCCGCCTATCCGGGCCGCCGCCTGGTGCTGGCGTTCCAGCCCCACCGTTACAGCCGTACGCGCGACCTGTTTGAAGATTTCGTCAAGGTGCTGGGCGCACCGGACGTGCTGGTGCTGGGCGAAGTGTATGCGGCAGGCGAAGCGCCTATCGTGGCGGCCGACGGCCGTGCGCTGTCGCACGCGCTGCGCGCGCGCGGCAAGACGGAACCGATTTTTGTTGAGGCAATCGGCGATATGCCGGAAACCATCATGGGCGTGGTGCGTGACGGCGATGTCGTCATGACCATGGGCGCAGGCTCGATCAGCGGCGTCCCGGCCAAACTGACTAATTATCCAAAGGTCTGAATCGTGAGTACCATCATTCATCCACAAGATGCAAAGGCGTTCGGCAAGGTCGGCGTGCTGTTCGGCGGCCGTTCGGCGGAGCGTGAAGTGTCCAATATGTCCGGCGCCGGCGTGCTGGCTGCGCTGCAAAGCCAGGGCATCGACGCCCATCCGTTCGATCCGGGCGTGCGCTCGCTGGCCGAACTGGCGGCGGAAAAATTCGACCGCGTGTTCATCGCGCTGCACGGCCGCTTCGGCGAAGACGGCAGCCTGCAGGGCGCGCTGGAACTGCTGGGGATTCCCTACACCGGCAGCGGCGTGATGGCCAGCTCGGTCGGCATGGACAAGATCACCACCAAGATCGTCTGGTTGAATGCCGGCCTGCCGACCCCGCGCTATGCTGTGTTGAATGCGCAGTCCGATCTGGCGGCGACCGCCGCTGATCTGGGCCTGCCGCTGATCGTCAAGCCGCCGCACGAAGGCTCGACCATCGGCATCACCAAGGTGAGCGAAGCGGACGCCTTCCAGGCCGCCTACGACACCGCCGCCGCATTGGACGACTCGGTGTTGGCGGAAGAATTTGTCACCGGCCGCGAATTCACGGTCGCCATCCTTGGCGGCGGCGCCGGCGCGCGCGCGCTGCCTGTCGTGGAGATCGTGGCGCCGGAAGGCAATTACGATTATCAGAACAAGTACTTCACGGACGACACCAAGTATTTCTGCCCGGCCGTACTGCCGGACGCGCTGACGGCGGAAATGCAGCGCATCGCCGTGGAAGCCTACCGCGCGCTCGGTTGCGAGGGCTGGGGACGCGTCGACGTGCTGCTGCGCGAACGCGACCAGCAGCCCTTCCTGCTGGAAGTGAATACCTCGCCGGGCATGACCAGCCATTCGCTGGTGCCGATGGCGGCGCGCGCGGAAGGCATTAGTTATGAAGCGTTGTGCGTGGAAATCCTGCGCACCGCGCGTTTGAAGATGAAGGGCTGAGTGGTAGATGTGGCATGACGCGAAGGCTTTGAATGCAACCGCCAGCGGGCTGTTTGCGCTGACGTTGTTGGCATGCATAGCTTCCGGGGTGTGGTGGGTATCGCAGCGACCGATGTTCAACCTGCGCACGATCCGCATCGAGAATATCGCCGACGAAGACCTGAAGCATGTGAACCATCTGACGCTGCGGAACAATGCGCTGGGTCGGATCAAGGGCAACTTCTTCACCACCAACCTGGATGCGGTCAGGTTGGCGTTTGAATCGGTGCCCTGGGTACGTCGCGCAACGGTGCGGCGCGAATGGCCGGACCAGTTGATCGTGGCGCTGGAAGAACACGAGGCGCTGGGCACGTGGGGCGAGGACGGCAGACTGTTATCGACCAAGGGCGATGTGTTCACCGCCAACCTGGCCGAGGCGGAAGAGGATCACGCGCTGCCGGAGTTCGATGGGCCGGACGGCAGCGAGAAGGAAGTGTTGTCGCGTTACGCCGAGCTGCGCACCTGGTTTGCGCCGCTCAAGCTGGCGCCGCAGGCGTTGTCGCTGTCCAGCCGCTACGCGTGGACGGTGAAGCTGGATAACGGAACGAGCGTGGCGCTGGGTCGGGAACAGACCAGCACCACGTTGAAGGAGCGGGTGGACCGCCTGGTGGGGATTTATCCGCAACTGGTGGAACACCTGCCGAATATAGAGACGATAGACATGCGGTACCAGAACGGTTTGGCGTTGAGCGCATCGGGATTGAAGATTCCGGCGGAAGGCGCGAAACCAAAACCAACGGCAAAGAAAACGGCCCCAAAGCATAACTAGCAGGCAGAGAAGAAATGACAAAAGACGCGAAAAACCTGATCGTCGGCCTCGATATCGGCACCTCCAAGGTGGTGGCCGTGGTGGCCGAGGTGATGGGCGATGGACGCCACGAAGTGATCGGCCTGGGCCAGCATGAGTCGCGAGGCCTGAAGAAGGGCGTGGTGGTCAACATCGAAGCGACCGTGGAATCGATCCAGCGCGCGCTGGAAGAAGCGGAGCTAATGGCCGACTGCAAGATCCGCAATGTCTATGCCGGCATCGCGGGCAGCCATATCCGCAGCTTCAATTCGAGCGGCATGGTGGCCATCAAGGACAAGGAAGTGACGGCCACCGACGTAGCGCGCGTCATTGAAACGGCAAAGGCGGTTAACATTCCGACCGACCAGCAATTGCTGCATACGGTACCGCAGGAATTCATCGTCGACAGCCAGGAAGATGTGCGCGAGCCGATCGGCATGAGCGGCATCCGCCTGGAAGTGAAAGTCCACATCGTCACCGGCGCGGTGTCGGCGGTGCAGAACATCGTCAAGTGCGTGCGCCGCTGCGGCCTGGAAGTGTCGGACCTTATTCTGCAGCCGATGGCCTCCGCCGATGCCGTGCTGACGGTCGACGAGAAAGAACTCGGCGTGGTGCTGATCGACATCGGCGGCGGCACTACCGACGTGGCCGTGTTTTCGGACGGCGCGATCCGCCACACCGCCGTGATCCCGATCGCCGGCGACCAGATCACCAACGACATCGCCATGGCCTTGCGCACGCCCACCACCGAAGCGGAAGAGATCAAGATCCGCTACGGCGTGGCCAAGCAGGTGTTGGCCGATCCGGGCGAATCTCTGGAAGTGCCGGGACTGGGCGACCGTGGCCCGCGCAACCTGTCGCGCCAGGCGTTGGCGGCCGTGATCGAGCCGCGCGTGGAAGAGCTGTTCGCGATGGTGCACCAGGTGGTGCGCGAGTCGGGCTACGAAGGCGTGCTGTCGTCGGGCATCGTGCTCACCGGCGGCACCGCGATCATGCCGGGCATGGTCGAAATGGCGGAAGACATATTCCTCAAGCCGGCGCGTCTGGGCACGCCGGATTACCGTGGCCAGTTGGCCGACGTGGTGCGCAGCCCGCGCTACGCGACCGTGCTTGGCCTGTTGTTGGAAGCGAAAAAGCAGTACCTGCGTGGCCACATCGTCACGCGGCAGGATGGTTCGGTTAAGGCAGTTTGGCAGCGCATGAAGGAATGGTTCTTAGGTAATTTCTGACAGTGTGTCGTTCCCGCGCAAGCGGGAATCCATGCTGAGTATAGGTTCCCGCCTACGCGGGAACGACGGTAGCTAAATTTTTTTATATTAAACCGCAGTTTTCAATCCCCAGTTCTCCTACAATTATGAGCACTGGCGCTTGAAAACCGCATTCTGATAGGGAGTTACATCATGGAGTTCGATATGGTCGATAACGCAGCTTTGGGTACCGTCATCAAGGTCGTCGGCGTCGGCGGTGCGGGTGGCAATGCGGTACAACACATGATCAATAAAGGCATGTCGGGCGTCGAGTTCATCGCCGCCAATACCGATGCCCAGGCACTGTCCACTTCCAAGGCGCACAACGTCATCCAGATCGGCGAGACCGGCCTGGGTGCGGGCATGAAGCCTGAAGTCGGTCGCAGGCTGGCCGAAGAATCGCGCCAGCGCATCGAAGACTCGTTGCGCGGCGCGCACATGGTCTTCATCGCTGCCGGCATGGGCGGCGGCACCGGCACCGGCGCCGCACCGATCGTCGCTGAAGTGGCGAAGTCGCTGGGCGCGCTGACCGTGGCCGTGGTATCGAAGCCGTTCTCGCACGAAGGCCAGAAGTGCATGGACATCGCCGATGAAGGACTGGAGCAGCTGTCGGCCAACGTCGACTCGCTGATCGTGATCCTGAACGAAAAGCTGGAAGAGATCTACGAAGACGAATCGCTGATCGAATGGCTGCAACACGCCGACGATGTGCTGAACAACGCCGTTGCCGGTATCGCCGAGATCATCAACGTGCCGGGCCACATCAACGTCGACTTTAACGACGTCAAGACCATCATGGGCGAGCAGGGCAAGGCCATGATGGGCACCGCCACCGCCTCGGGCGTGGACCGTGCACGCATCGCCGCCGAACAAGCCGTGGCTTCGCCGCTGCTGGACGGCGTGGACCTGTCGGGTGCTCGCGGCGTGCTGGTAAACGTCACCGCCTCGCGCGGCCTGAAAGGTAAAGAGATCAAGGAAGTCATGGCCGCCGTGCGCGCCTTCGCGGCGCCGGACGCTTCGATCGCACAGGGCATCGCCTACGACGACGACATGGGTGACAACATCCGTGTGACCGTGGTGGCCACCGGCCTGGGTAAAACCAAGAAGCACGTGCAACTGGTTCCGCAGCAGATGCTGCGCACCGGCACCCACAACAGCCCGATGATGCCATCGGCTGCCATGGGCGGCGCGGCTGCTACGCAAGGCCTGTCGATGGGCGCTGCCGGCGGCATGGGCGGCGGCGCATCGCCAGCCTTCGACGGCATGAAGGCGCCAGCGGTATGGCGTCGCGAGTCGGCCTCGGAGCAGGTGCGTGCGATGGAGAAGAACGGCATGGAAACCTACGATATTCCGGCTTTCCTGCGTAAGCAAGCCGATTAAGGCATACTGCCGGTTCTATCCGGGCAAAAGCCGCGCCTTGGGGCGCGGCTTTTTATTTATTTTTATTAGGAGTCATCCATGACCATCAAAATCGGCGACCAGCTGCCAGAAGGCACCCTGTCTGAATTCATCGAAACCGAAACCGAAGGCTGCTCGCTCGGCCCTAACACGTTCAACGTACAGGATCTGGTCAAGGGCAAGAAGATCGCCATCTTCGGCCTGCCGGGCGCCTATACCCCAACCTGCTCGGCGCAGCACGTGCCGGGTTACGTCAAGCACGCCGATGAGCTGAAAGCCAAGGGCGTGGATGAGATCTGGTGCATCTCGGTCAACGACGCCTTCGTGATGGGCGCGTGGGGCCGCGACCAGAAAGCCACCGGCGTGGTGCGCATGATGGCCGACGGTAACGCCGCCTATTCGAAAGCACTGGGCCTGGACGCCGACTTCAGCAAGTTCGGCATGGGCACCCGCTCGCAGCGCTACTCGCTGCTGGTCGACAACGGCGTGGTCACCCAGCTCAACATCGAGCAGGGCGGCAAGTTCGAAGTCTCCAACGCTGAAACCCTGCTGGGCCAGCTGTAATACACCAACGGCGCTTCGGCGCCGTTTCTTTTTGCGCGCACAATGAACCGCAGCTCCCTGTCCATACTGGTGGTGGAAGACCATGCGACGATCGCCCGTCAGATCGTCGAGTTCCTCGATGGGCTCAAGTGGCAGGCCGACCATGCTGCCAATGGCGCGCTGGCGATCGAGCTGGCCACACGCGAGGTCTACGACGTGGTGCTGCTGGACCTGAACCTGCCCGATATGGATGGGCTGGAAGTATGCCGCGCCATCAAGGCGCGCGCGCCGCGCAATCTGCCGGTGCTGATGCTCACCGCGCGCGATGCCTTTGAAGACAAGGCGCGCGGCTTCAGCGAGGGCGCGGACGATTACCTGACCAAGCCTTTCGACCTGCGCGAACTGGCGCTGCGCTGTGAAGCGCTGGCGCGTCGTGGGCAGCTGCACCTGGACCAGGAAATGCGCGTCGGTCCTTTGACGCTGCTGTTGCGCGAAAAGCGCGCCGTCTACAACGATGTGCCGGTGGCGTTGACGCAGGCCGGCTTCAAGATCCTGCTGGCCATGTGCGGTGCGTATCCGCAGGCGGTGTCGCGTTCGGCCTTGTTGCATGCCCTGTGGGGCGCGGAGCCGCCGGACAGCGATGCGCTCAAGTCGCACGTCTATGCGCTGCGTAAGCAGCTGGAGCAGGTTGGCGCGCCAAAGATGATCGTCACCATTCCGCAGCTGGGCTACCGGCTGGCGCTCGATGTTTAAATCGATCCGGCATGGCTTGTTTGCCGCACTGGCAGGATTCACGGTGCTGATTTGTCTCGGCTACACCGCGCTCGCGTTGGTCATTTCCTATGTGACGGAAGACATGCTGGTGGACCGGCTGCTGGAACGGGAAGCGGTCGCCGTCAGCGCGCACTTTAGCCGGTATGGCGAAGTGCCGCCGCCGCGCGATGAACTGATCCGCATCTACCGCAGCGTGGATGCGCTGCCCGCGCCGGTGCGGGCGCCGGCCGCCGCCGGCCGTGATCGCGCCGAGATCTCCACCGATACGGGGCCGCACTACCACTTGCGCGTGCTGGATCTGCCCGGCGCGCAGCGTATCTACCTGCTGGCCGACGTGCGCCCGCTGCAGGTGGTGTCCAAACTGTTCCAGGAAGTCGGCGGCTTCCTGACTGCCGTTGCACTGGGACTGATCGTGCTGGCGCTATTGCTGGCTTACTTGCTGTCGCGGCGACTGGTGTCGCCGTTGCAGGTTCTGGCGGACGAATTGCGCCGCCACGCATCGCCCGGCCCGGTCGTGTTCAGCGCGGTGGCGCGGCAGGACGAAATCGGCTACCTCGCGCAGAAGCTCGGCGCCACGCTCACTGAACTTCACGCGTCGTTGAACCGCGAGCACGCCTTCACGCGCGACGTCGGCCACGAGCTGCGCACGCCGCTGACGGTGATGAACAACACGCTGCGGCAGGCCGCATCCCGCTCGCTGGATGCGCAGGAAGTGGCGCAGCTACAGGCGGGCCTGGACGAGATGACCAACACGGTCGACCTGCTGTTCGCACTCGCCCGCGCCGAACACATCGCCGCCGAAACGTTCGACCTGCGCGGCTGCATTGAAGAGAGCCTGCTGCGTCAACTTGATGAGAAAACCGCCGGCGAGGACCGGCTGCTGCTGCAATTGCCGGAACGGCTGGAGGTGATCGGCAGTCGCCATCTATGCACGCTGCTGATCAATAACTGCGTGGGCAATGCGGTGTTCCATGGCGGGCCGGCCGCGCGGCTGCAACTGACTTTCGCGGACGGCGTGCTTGTCGTCGGCAACTCCGTCGATCCCGATCATGCGGGGGGCATGCAGGGCTTCCAGCACGGCCAGCACCTGTTGCTGCGCATCGCCGAGGCCATGCAATGGCAGATCAGCTTCCACGCCGGCGCGGCGGCCTACCGCGTCGACATCGTGCCACTGCGCCCGCGCTGAAAGAGGACGGATTTCACCTGGATTTCACCGCGGGTTTTCTACGCTGCCTATTCTTCAACTTTGAATGGTAGGCGCTATGAAAATCCTGATCACTCTCGTCCTGTTGACATGTACTTCCTTGCCGGTACTCGCGCAAGTGAAGTCACTGGTACACAAGGAGGAAAAACGGCGCTATCTGGTGTACACGCCGCCGTCTTACGACAGCCAGCCGCAGAAAACCTTCCCGATCGTCTTCAACTTCCACGGCAGCGGCATGACGATGGCCGAGCAAATGCTGTACACGCAGATGAACCGGGCGGCGGACCGCCACCAGTTCATCGTCGTCTACCCTTTGGGCATCAAGAATGATTGGAACGTCGGCTTCGGCATGCCCTACCTAGAAGGCAGCGATGACATCGGCTACACCGAAGCGCTGCTCGCCAAACTCAAACAGGACTATCGCGTGGACGGCCAGCGCGTCTATGCCACCGGACTGTCGCGCGGCGGCTTCTTTACGCTGCGCATCGCCGCCGAATTGCCGCAGCTGTTCGCGGCGGTGGCGTCAGTCGGTGGGCCGATGCCGGAGCCGGTGGTGCAGCACCACGTCAAACCCGGCAAGGTCGGCGTGCTCCTCATCCACGGCACGGCGGACAAGGTAGTGGCCTACGACGGCAAGCCGGGCGGCTACCTGTCGGCGCAAGACAGCTACGCCTACTGGCTGAAGCGCAACGACATCAGTGCGGCCGCTAGCCGCCGCACCATCAACCCCGACACCGGCGACGGCACGGACGTAAGCTGGATCGAACAAAGCAACGGCCAACAAAGCGTAGCGCTGGCAACGGTGCGCGAAGGCGGCCACACCTGGCCCGGCGCCGACGCCTTCAACGTCGGCCTCCCCATCGGCAAAACCACCCGCGACATCGACGCCAATGAAGTCATCTGGCAGTTCTTCGAAAAGCACCGGGTCAGATAGCTTCCGCTGCCGGCTGTAGCGTGCGTCAGTAGATGTCGCCAAAGTCGTGCTTGGCTTTGAACAGGGTCGAGTCGATGGTGAACGAGTCGTCGGACTGCACGGCGAAGTAGTCGCGCGTTTCTTGTGGCGCGCTGTGCAGCAGGCTGCGGATGGCTGTTACGCGCTCGGCCGGCGTGCGCATGCGTGCGGTCCATTCGTCGAATTGCATTTCCAGTTTCCAGTCATTGACGCGCTCGGCCTTAAAGCCGGCGTCGCCCAGCATGCGCAGCCATTCCGATGGCCGGTAGTCGCGCACGTGCGAGGCGTCGCGCAGCAGTTCCACCGCCTGCAAGGTGGTGTCGTGCAGCGGCGTTTCCGGCGCCGTGATGTCGATGATGATCGCCACGCCGCGCGGCTTCAGCACGCGCTTGATTTCGCGCAGCGCGGCCGGCACGTCCAGCCAGTGGTGCGCCGAGAAGCGCGTGACCACCATGCAGAACGAGGCGTCGGCGAACGGCAGCGCGGCGACGTCGCCTTGCCGCGTAACCAGATTGTCCAGCCCACGCTCGCGCGCCGCGCCCGCCACCACCGCCAGCATCTCGGGCGACAAATCATAGGCCGTCACCGATTCCGCCACCGGCGCCACCGCGAAGCCGGCGTGGCCCGCGCCGCAGCCCAGGTCCAGCACCACCGGACGCTTGGGCAGCGCGGCGGCCATCGCGCGCAGCATGGCCAGGTCCGCGCCTTGCGCGTGGACGCTGCTGGTGAGGTAGGCACTGGCGGTATTGCCGAACTGCTCGGCGACGACGGCTTGCTGTTGCATGATGTTTTCTCCAAAAGTGGGATCAGTCAGGGCAGAATAGGCGTGTTTTTATCCTGTAACAAGCCTAGGATTTATCCTGGTATCGAGACCTACCATGCACAGCAAACTCGGAGAATTCATCCGCGCCCATCGCGAGCGCACCACGCCGGCCAGTCTCGGCCTGCCCGCCGCCGGACGGCGCCGCACGCCCGGCCTGCGGCGCGAGGAACTGGCGCAGCTATGCGACGTCAGCCCCACCTGGCTGACCTGGCTCGAGCAGGGCAGGGACGTGTCGGCCTCGGGCAAGCTGCTGGCGCGCATGGCCGAGGTACTGCACTTGACGGCAGCCGAGCGTGCCTATCTGTTCAGCCTGGCCGAACGGCTCGACCCGCAGCAAGGGCAGGAAGAGGAAGGCGGCGCCGAAGCACTGCAAGCGATGGTCGACGCCATCGATGCGCCGGCCTATATGCTCGACCGGCAATGGGACGCGGTGGCGTGGAACGACCACGCACTGGCCTTGTTCGGCGGCTGGCTGGATGTGGAAGAGGCAGCGCCGACGCGGCCCAACCTGCTGCGCTTCATGTTTCGCAGCGCCGCTGCGCGTGGCCTGATCGTCGATTGGGACAACCGCGCGCGCCGCCTGGTGGCGGAGTTCCGCGCCGATGTCGGCAAGCACGCCGCCCAGCAGCCGCTGGCCGGCTTGATCGATGAACTGTCGCGCACCAGCGCCGAGTTCCGCGCGCTATGGTCGCTGCATGACGTAGTCAGCCGGGAAGGCGGCCTGCGCCTGTTTCAGCATCCCAGCATGGGCGAGCTCGGCTTCAACCAGGTGACACTGCACCTGGCTCAGCGGCACGACCTCAAGCTGGTGATGCTGTTGCCCGGCGATTACTGCTTGGCGTAAGGGATGCCGTTGGCGATGGACGGTGCGACCTGGGCCACGTTCTCTGCCCCTTCCGACATGTTGACGATGGCTTGCGCGCGCGAGGTGCCGTCTTTCAGGGCCTTGAGCCAGTAGTCCAGGCCGGCCTTGTCCGGTGCGCGGTGCAGCACGTTCTTGTACAGCTTGGTCATGAATTCCTTGTCCGAAGGATTCTTGCCGTACAGGTCCTGGAATTCCTTGCTTTGCATGAACTGGGTGGCGACTTCTTCCAGCGGGGCGCCGCGTTCGACCGAGTGCAGCCAAAAGCCGAGGCCGGCCAGGTCCGGCGTGCGGTTGAAGGTCGCCTGGTACAGGCGGTAGATGCGGCCCGACGATTCGATATCCAGTGCCAGCGACTGGTCGCTGAAGTGGACGCGCTTGAGGTCGGCCGCGCCTTTGGTGACGACGCCGGTCTTGGTGTTCTTGATGGCGTAGCCGTCCGCCGTTTTCTCGATGGCGTAGTTCTCGCGCGCTTCAGGCAGGGTCAGGTTGGTGGTGTCGGGTTTCGGCGCCGGGGCCGATGCCGCCGGTTTTTCCACAGGGGCTGGTTCCTTGCCGCAGCCGGCCAACAGGGCGGCGCTAACGGTGAGCATTGCTGCCAGGGTAATTTTACGCATCGTTAAATCCTGAAAAATATTTAATTGCAGTATTGTAATCTATCGCCAATTTCGCCGGTACTTCGGCTTGCTATAATCGCAGCGATGCCCTCCCTCTCCTCCCGCACCGAAAACCTGCACAGCATCTACGCGATGCTGACCGCCGTTGCCATGTTCTCCTTCATGGACACCACCATGAAGCTGCTGTCCGCGCATTATCCGGCCATGCAGGTGACCGCCATGCGCTCGCTCAGTTCGTTGCCGCTGCTGTGCGGCTATATGTTGTATCGCGGTGCGTTCAAAGGCGTGCTGCGGGTGCGCTGGGGCATGCAGATCTTCCGCGCCGTGCTCGGCATCACCATGCTGACCACCTTTGCCTTCGGCCTGAAGTCGCTCTCGCTGGCCGAGGCGTATTCGATCTTCTTCATCGCGCCGGCGCTGATCACGGCGTTGTCCGTATGGCTGCTCAAGGAGCATGTGGCGACCGGGCAGTGGGTGGCCATCGCGGTCGGCCTGCTCGGCGTGCTGGTGGTGCTGCGTCCCGAGGGTGCGGGTTTTCTGTCGTTGGGCGGGCTGGCCATCCTGGCCGCTGCCGCCTGCTATGCGGTGTCGGCCATCAGCGCGCGCATCCTGGCGCGCACCGACAGCACCGAGTCGATGATGTTCTGGCTGCTGACGATGATGGCGCTGGGCGCGGTGGCGCTGTCCTGGCATATCTGGGTGCCGGTGCGGGCCGAGCACGGCTGGATATTGGTGGCGCTGGCGCTATCCGGTTTCTTCGGCCAGCTGGCCATCACCAAGGCCTTCAGCACCGGCAAGGCGTCGATCGTGGCGCCGTTCGAGTACACGGCGCTGGCCTGGGGCGTGGCCATCGACTGGCTGCTGTGGCAAACCCTGCCGGACGGCTACACGCTGCTGGGCGCCGGCATCATCATCGCCAGCGGCATCTATCTGGTGCGGCGCGAGGCAGTCCATGTGGAAGCCGAGCATCCTTAACCGCAGTTCGTTATAATCGACGGATGTTAAAACAACGCACTATCAAAGAACTGGTCCGCACCACGGGTGTCGGCCTGCACTCCGGCACCAAGGTCGAGCTGACCTTGCGTCCGGCCCCGCCGGATACCGGCATCGTGTTCCGCCGCGTCGACCTGTCGCCGATGGTGGAGTTCCCGTCCAGCGCCATGGCGGTGGGCGACACCCGCATGGCGTCGGTGCTGGTCAAGGACGGCGCGCGCGTCTCCACCGTCGAGCACCTGATGTCGGCCTGCGCCGGCCTCGGTATTGACAATCTGTACATCGAAGTCAGCGCCGAGGAAATTCCGATCATGGACGGCTCGGCCTCGTCTTTCGTGTTCCTGTTGCAGCAATCGGGCGTGCAGGAGCAGCCGGCGGCCAAGAAGTTCATTCGCGTGCTGAAGCCGGTCGAAATCCGCGAAGGCAAGGGCGACAAGGAAAAATGGGCGCGCCTGCTGCCGCACGACGGCTTCAAGCTCGACTTCTTCATTGAGTTCAACCACCCGGCGGTGGACGGCACGCAACAGCGCGCGCAGGTGGATTTCGGCGACGTCTCCTACGTGCACGACGTGGCGCGCGCCCGCACCTTCGGTTTCATGCAGGACGTGGAAATGTTGCGCGGTATCGGCCTGGCCCGTGGCGGCTCGCTGGAAAACGCTATCGTGATGGACGAATACCGCATCCTCAATTCGGACGGCCTGCGCTACGACGATGAATTCGTGCGTCACAAGATCCTCGACGCCATCGGCGACCTGTACCTGGTCGGCCATCCGCTGCTGGCCTCGTACGTAGCCCACAAATCCGGCCATGCGCTGAACAACCAGCTGTTGCTGGAATTGCTCAAGCATCCGGACGCCTACGAAATCGTCACCTTCGACAGCCTCGATGCGGCGCCGCAATCGTATGTGCGCCAGATGGCGCGCGAGTGGGCGCTAACTTAATCTAGCCGCCGCCGGCGCGGCGACGGGCCACCATGGCCTTGACCGCGTCGATCAGCGCGCTGTTCTGCTTGCTGTCCTCGAGCGAGGCGCTGAGCTGGTCGAAGGCCTCGACGGCGGCCGGCGGCAGTTCCAGCGAGCGCATCTTTTCCTTGATCTCGGCCGGCTTGGTCATCTGCACCTTCAGCCTGACGTGCTGCACCTGCCAGCCGCGCACGGCGAGCGTCTCCTGCAGCTTGGGGATTTGCTGCTTGAGCTTGGCCGCCAGCGAGGTGTTCGGCAGCGACAAGGTCAGCTGGCCTTCCTCGAACGCCAGGATCTCGCAAAACTTGAACATGGGCGGCAAGATCGCCGCGCAATCCTTTTGCAAGCGCGCCATGCGCTGAATGGCCGGCAAAAGTGTGGCCATTTTGTCATTGCGCCGCAGGAAATCGGTGGCTTCCACCGCCGTGGGGCGCTTGAGCGAGAGGTTGGAGGAGTTGAATCGCATGCGGCGAACCTTATCACAGCACCCCAAAATCGTCACCACCGGGTAAAATTGCTTGATTTTGTGACATTGTTCACAGTCGAGCTATTGTTATATAGGCCAATAACCCAATGTAGCTTCGGACGCGTGATAAAATCACCGTCTTTTGCCATAGTCGAATTCCGTGCAGGTAGGCGTTTTTCCCCTAAACAGGCTTTTTTTAACGGCGTTTTTTCAAGAATTCAAGCATGTCTTTACTGACCAAGATTTTCGGCAGCCGCAACCAGCGACTGCTCAAGCAATACCAAAAAACGGTACGCGAGATCAATGCGTTCGAGCCGGCGATGGAAAAACTGTCCGACGCCGAGCTGCAAGCCAAGACGCCCGCCTTTAAAGAACGCATCGCCAATGGCGAATCGCTGGACGCCCTGTTGCCTGAAGCCTTCGCCGTCTGCCGCGAAGCGTCCAAGCGCGTATTCAAGATGCGCCATTTCGACGTCCAGCTGATCGGCGGCATGGTTCTGCACTACGGCAAGATCGCCGAAATGGGCACGGGCGAGGGCAAGACCCTGACCGCCACCCTGCCGGCCTACCTGAACGCCTTGTCGGGCAAGGGCGTGCACATCGTTACCGTCAACGATTACCTGGCGCAGCGCGATGCGGAAACCATGGCCAAGCTGTACGGCTGGCTGGGCCTGAGCACCGGCATCAACCTGTCGCAGATGGAGCACTCGGCCAAGCAGTCGGCCTACGCCTCGGACATCACCTACGGCACCAACAACGAATTCGGTTTCGACTATCTGCGCGACAATATGGTATTCGACGCCAAGGACCGCGTGCAGCGCGTGCTGAACTTCGGCATCGTCGATGAAGTCGACTCGATCCTGATCGACGAAGCCCGCACCCCGCTGATCATCTCCGGCCAGGCTGAGAACCACACCGACCTGTACTACAAGATCAATGAAGTGCCGGGCCTGCTGACCCTGCAAATCGGCGAGGAAACTTCGGACGGCAAGGGCAAGATCGAGGTGCCGGGCGACTACACCAAGGACGAGAAATCGCACCAGGTGCTGCTGACCGAAGCCGGCCACGAAAAAGCCGAAGCCATCCTGACCAAGATGGGCCTGCTGCCGGAAGGCGCCTCGCTGTACGACTCGGCCAACATCACGCTGGTGCACCACCTGTACGCGGCGCTGCGCGCGCACGCGCTGTACTTCAAGGATCAGCACTACGTGGTGCAGAACAATGAAGTGGTGATCGTCGATGAATTCACCGGCCGCCTGATGACGGGTCGCCGCTGGTCCGACGGCCTGCACCAGGCGGTGGAAGCGAAAGAGGGCGTGAAGATCCAGAACGAGAACCAGACCCTGGCCTCGATCACCTTCCAGAACTACTTCCGCATGTACGCCAAGCTGTCCGGCATGACCGGCACGGCCGATACCGAAGCCTACGAATTCCAGGAAATCTACGGCCTTGAAACCGTGGTGATCCCACCCAACCGTCCGTCGGCGCGTAAAGACCGCCAGGACCAGGTGTACAAATCGGCGATCGAGAAATACAACGCCATGATGCTGGAAATCCGCGAATGCTACGATCGCGGCCAACCGGTGCTGGTCGGCACCACCTCGATTGAAAACTCCGAGCTGCTGTCCGGCATCCTGACCAAGGGCGGCCTGCCGCACAACGTGCTGAACGCGAAACAGCACGCCCGCGAAGCCGAGATCATCGCCCAGGCCGGTTCGCCGAAAGCCATCACCATCGCCACCAACATGGCCGGTCGCGGTACCGACATCGTGTTGGGCGGTAACGTAGAAAAGCAGATTCAGTTCGTCGAAGCCAACCCTGACCTGAGCGACGCCGACAAGGCAGCCCAAGCCCAGGCGTTGCGCGACGGCTGGCAGGCGCTGCACGAACAAGTGGTGGCCGCTGGCGGCCTGCACATCGTCGGCACCGAGCGCCACGAATCGCGCCGCGTCGACAACCAGCTGCGTGGCCGTGCCGCGCGCCAGGGTGACCCGGGCATGTCGCGTTTCTTCCTGTCGCTGGACGACCCGTTGCTGCGCATCTTCGCCGGCGACCGCGTGCGCGCCGTGATGGACCGCCTGAAAATGCCGGAAGGCGAACCGATCGAAGCGGGCATCGTTTCGCGCTCGATCGAATCGGCCCAGCGCAAGGTCGAGGCGCGCAACTTCGACATCCGCAAGCAATTGCTGGAATACGACGACGTCGCCAACGACCAGCGCAAGGTCATCTACCAGCAGCGTAACGAGCTGCTGGAAGCGACCGATATTTCGGAACTGATCCAGTCGCTGCGCCACGGCGCTTTCACCGACCTGGTGCGTGAATACGTGCCGGCGGAATCGGTGGAAGAGCAGTGGAACATCAAGGGCCTGGAAGCGGCGCTGGCCGCCGAATGGCAGATCGACCTGCCGCTGGCGGCCATGATCGCAAAAGAGCCGGACCTGAACGACGAAGAAATCGTCGAGCGCGTGCTGGCTGCGGCCGATGCGCTGTACCAGTCGAAAGTGGAGATCGTCGGCAAGGAATCGTTCGCCGGTTTCGAACGCAACGTCATGCTGCAAAGCGTGGACAGCCACTGGCGCGAGCACCTGGCGGCGCTGGACCACCTGCGCCAGGGTATCCACCTGCGCGGCTACGCCCAGAAGAATCCGAAGCAGGAATACAAGCGCGAAGCGTTTGAACTGTTCGGCCAGATGCTGGACATGATCAAGAACGAAGTCGTCAAGCTGATCATGACCGTGCGCATCCAGTCGCGTGAAGAAATCGACGCGGCCGAAGCGGCGATGCAGCAGTCGCACGTGGAAAACGTCAGCTACCAGCACGCCGACTTCAACCCGAACGCGGCGCCGGAAGAGTTGCTGGCGCCATCGCAGTTCGGCGGCCTGCCACCGGAGCTGCAGAACCTGAGCGGCGAACAACTGATGGAACTGGGCCTGAAAGTCGGCCGCAACGATCCATGCCCATGCGGCAGCGGCAAGAAATACAAGGCTTGCCACGGCAAGCTGGCGTAAGCCGGACAGCTAGACTATCAACCCGCACGGCGCGAGCCCTGCGGGTTTTTTTACGCCGGTCGAGATATCGATACCGATATCGGTACGCTATAAAAAGTTATTGGTTAATAATCAATTACCGAACTACATTCTCATGGCAAGTATGGAGACAAGCCAATAACGAGTCGAAATGTTATCGCAAACATTTTTAGACTCTATAACATGAGATATAACATGCGCCTGACGAACATCGTAGTAAACGCCTGCGCGCTGGCGCTGGCGGCCGCATTGCCGGGCTGGTCCCAGGGCGCCGATGTGCAGCAACAGGCCGAAGCCGAGGCCCGTACGCTGGTAGGCAAGCTGACGTTGGACGAAAAAATCGAACAGCTGCTCAACGTGGCGCCGGCCGTGCCGCGCCTCGGTATTCCGGCATATAACTGGTGGACCGAATCGCTGCACGGCGCGCTCGGTCCGGTGCCGACCACCAATTTTCCGCAACCGATCGGCCTGGCGGCCAGCTTCGACGCGCCGCTGGTGCAGCAGGTCGCCTCGGCCATCGGCGTCGAGGTGCGCGCGCTGCATACGCTGGGCCGCGCCACCGGGCATCTGGGCAAGATCGGCACCGGCCTCAATACCTGGTCGCCGAACATCAACATCTTCCGTGATCCGCGCTGGGGGCGCGGCCAGGAGACCTACGGTGAAGATCCGCAACTGACGGCCGCGCTCGGCGTGGCCTTCATCCAGGGCATGCAGGGACCGAATCCCGACCTGCCGCAGGTGGTGGCCACACCCAAACACTACGCGGTGCACAGCGGCCCGGAATCGACGCGGCATTATGCCGACGTGTTCGTCACCCCGCACGACCTGGAAGACACCTATCTGCCGGCCTTCCGCGCCGCCATCGTCGATGCCAAGGCCGGTTCCATCATGTGCGCCTACAACCGCGTCAACGGCCAGCCGGCCTGCGGCAGCGAGCTGCTGATGAAGCAGTACCTGCGCGGCGCCTGGGGCTTCAAAGGGTATGTCGTGTCCGACTGCGACGCTGTGACCGACATCTCGGAGCAGCACAAGTATGCGCCCGATCCGGCCGCCGCCGTGGCCGTCGCGCTCAAGGCCGGCACCGACAACGAGTGCAACACCAAGACCCTGGGCGACGAGCCCAAGCTCAGCGCGCGCTATCGCGAAGCATGGCAGCGCGGCCTGATCGGCATGGGCGACATCGATCAGGCGCTGCTGCGGCTGTTCTCGGCGCGCTATCGCAACGGCGACCTGGCCGGCCTGCCGCAACGCGACGGCAAGCCGGTGCCGGTCAGCGCCATCGGCAACGCCAAGCATCAGGCGCTGGCGCTGGAGGCGGCTATCAAGAGCCTGGTGCTGCTGAAGAACGACGGCGTGCTGCCGCTCAAGCCGGGCCTGAAGCTGGCGGTGATCGGTCCGCTGGCCGACGCCACCCGCGTCTTGCGCGGCAACTACTCGTCGACGCAATCGGCGCCGCCGGTGTCGGTGCTGGCCGGCCTGCGCCGCGTGCTGCCGCAGGCGCAGGTGCGGCTGGTGGCGGCGGCGCCGTCGATCACCGACGGCGATCCGGTGCCCGCCTCGGCCCTGCGCACGCCGGACGGCAAGCCCGGCCTGCGTACCGAATACTTCAACCGCAAGGACGGCCGGTACGACAGCAAGCCGGTGGTCACCAGCGTCGAGCGCGGCCTGGAGTCGCATGCGCTGGCGCTGAAGGCGGTGGCGGACAAGCACAAGGTCGTCTGGAGCGGCTACCTGGTGGCGCCGGAGAGCGGCATGTACCGCCTCGGCGTATCGGGCGTCAAAGGCCAGCTGTCGGTGGGCGGCAAGCCGGTGCTGGAAGCGCTCAACTATTCGCAATGGGCCGAGCCGCTGCAACTGAACGACGTCCGGCTGGAAAAAGGCCAGCGCTATCCGCTGGAGTTTTATGTGGAAACCGGCGGCACCGGCGTGCCGGGCCTGTTCTGGAAACGTGTGTCCATCAATGAGGAAGCGGACCTGAAGGCGGGCGCCGCCGACGCCGACGTGATCGTCGCCGTGGTGGGCCTGACCTCCGACCTTGAAGGGGAGGAAATGGCGATCAAGGTGGAAGGCTTTTCCGGCGGCGACAAGACCTCGCTCGACCTGCCGGCCGACCAGCGCCGCCTGCTGGAGCGTGCCAGGGCGCTGGGCAAGCCGCTGGTGGTGGTGCTGATGAACGGCAGCGCGCTCGACCTGTCGTGGGCTAAGGACCATGCCTCGGCCATCGTGGAAGCGTGGTATCCGGGCCAGTCCGGCGGGCTGGCGGTGGCCAATGTGCTGAGCGGCCGCGCCGATCCGGGCGGCCGCCTGCCGCTGACCTTCTACCGCAGCCTGGACGACCTGCCGCCGTTCGACGATTACACCATGAAGGGCCGCACCTACCGCTACTACAGCGGCACGCCGGTATACGCCTTCGGCGCCGGCCTCAGCTACACGACCTTCAGCTATGCGCCGCTGCAGGTGGCGCCGGTGGATGGCGCGGCCGAAAACGGCGTGGTGGTCACCACCGAGATCAGCAACACCGGCAAGCGAGCCGGCGACGAAGTGGCCCAGCTCTACCTGACGCCCCCCGGCTTTGAAGGTGCGCCACGGCTGGCGCTGCGCGGCTTCCAGCGCGTGTCGCTCAAGCCCGGCGAACGGCGGCAGATCAGTTTCCGCCTGCTGCCGCGCGACCTGAGTTTCGTCACCCGCGACGGCGCACGGCAACTGATACCCGGGCAGTACAAGCTGAGCGTGGGCTCGGGTCAACCGGGTGCGGGCGTGGCAGGGCAGGAAGCCGCGCTGGTGCTCAATCGTCGTGTGGCACTTGAACAATAACAGGAGGAGACCATGAAAAATAAACTCGCCATTGCCCTGGCGCTGGCATTGTATGCACTGAGCGGCGCGCCCGCCATGGCGCAGAACGACCAGATGACGCCGATCGCGGCGCCGGCCCAGCCCAACGCCATCAAGCTGAACACGGGCGCGCTGCCCGGCGCCACCGTGCAGGAAAGCTGGCATAGCCAGTACGGCAGCGTGTTCGCGCGCAACGTCACGCAAGCCACGTTGACGCCGTTTCTGCCCGATCCGGCCAAGGCCACCGGCGCGGCGGTGATCGTGGCGCCGGGCGGCGGCTTCCGCACGCTGTCGATGAACAACGAAGGCTGGGACGTGGCCAAGGCGCTGGCCGACCGTGGCGTGGCCGCCTTCGTGCTCAAGTACCGCCTGGTGCAGACGCCGAAAGACATGGACGCCTTCAAGCGCGCCATGGCCGAGATGTTTTCCGGCGGTGCGCGCGCCGCGCGCGAGCCGCCCAAGGAAAGCCCGGCCGTGACGTTCGCGCCGCAGATCGCCGACGCCCGCGCCGCCTTCGCGCTGGTGCGTGCGCGCGCCGGTGAATGGAAGGTGGACGGCGACCGCGTCGGCATGATCGGCTTTTCCGCCGGCGCCATGCTGACCATGGCCACCGCGCTGCACGGGCAGGACGCCAGCCCGGCCTTCATCGCCAACATCTACGGCCCGCTGGCGCCGGTCAAGGTGGAGGCCGATGCGCCGCCGCTGTTCGTGGCGCTGGCCGCCGATGATCCGCTGTTCGGCAACATCGAGTACGGTCTGGTCGACAGCTGGCGCAAGGCCAAGCGGCCGGTGGAGTTCCACCTGTACGAGCAGGGCGGCCACGGCTTCGGCATGTATCCCAAGACCACCACCAGCACCGGCTGGTTCGACGCCTACACCCGCTGGCTCGACATGCACGGCTACCTGAAGAAGAAAAGCTAACGTTGGGGCGCGGTGCGCGGCAGCAGCATGCGCACCGTGGTGCCGGCGCCGGGCGCGGAGTCGATGGTGATGCGCCCGCCCATAATGCCGGTGACGATGTTGTAGACGATGTTCATCCCCAGCCCGGTGCCGCCCTGGCCCATCTTGGTGGTGAAGAAGGGATCGAATACGTGCTTGAGCACGTCCTCGCTCATGCCGCAGCCGTCGTCGCTGAAGGCCAACTCGATGGTGTCGCCATCCACCGCTTCCGCACGCACCGCGATGACGCCGGCCGCCCGCTGTTCGAAGGCGTGGCTCAAGGCGTTGTTGATCAGGTTGTTGAGCACCTGGTACAGGCCGCCCGGATAGGAGTCCAGGTTCATCTCGGACGGGATCCGCAGCACCACTTCGCACGGCACGCGGCGCAGGCGCGGCATGTAGGTGGCGATGGTGTCGTGCACCGCCGACAGCAGGTTGAACACGCGCCGCTGGTCGTTGGTCTGGTCCACCGCGATCTGCTTGAACGAGGAGATCAGCTCGGCCGCCTTGTGCAGCGAACCGGCGATCAGTTCGCTGGCCAGGCGCACTTCCTCCAGGTGCGCGGTCAGCTCGGAGCGGCGCAGCGCGCCGGCGACGACGTGGCGATCGAACGCCTGCACGCGGTCGCGCAGCGCGGTCGAGGCCAGCAGGCTGTTGCCGATCGGCGTGTTGAGTTCGTGCGCGATGCCGGCCACCAGCGAACCGAGCGAGGCCATTTTCTCCGACGCCAGCAATTCATCCTGGGTGTGCTGCAGCGTTTGCAGCGCCGTGCTGAGGTCGGCGTTGGCGCGCTCCAGCGCGGCCGAGCGCTCGCGCACCCGGCTTTCCAGCGAGACGTTGAGGTCTTTCAGTTCGCGCTTGGCGTTCAGTTCTTCGGTCAGGTCGAGCAAGGCCCAGATGATGGCGCCCTTTCCGTCCAGCGTCAGCGAGGACGACCAGATCGCCACGCTGCCGACGCTGCCGTCGGGCAGCAGCACGCCGGCGATGGCGCCGTGCACCGCGCCTTCGTCGCGGTAGATGGCCCAGATGCGCTCGCGCTCCTGGATGCTGGCCCAGAACGGCACTTCGTCGCTGCGCTTGCCGATCAGGTGGTCGGCGCCCTGGCCGAAGGTGTGGGTCAGCGCGCGGTTGGCGGCGACGATGCGGCCTTCGCGGTCCGATACCGTCAGCGGCAGCGGCGCCATGTCGAACAGGGTTTTGAAGCGCGCCTCCGATTCCGACAGGCGCTGCTGCGATTGCTCCAGCGCGGCAATGCGCTCGCGCAGCGCCGCGCTCATGGCGTTGAGCGTACGTGTAAAGACAGCCAGTTCGTCGTCGCCATGCACCGGCAGCGCCTTGCTGTAGTCGCCCAGCGTGATCTGTTCGGATTCGTCGGTGAGCGCTTCCAGGCGGCGGCCGATGCCGCGCGTGAAGAGGTAGAACATGGCCATGGCCGCGCCGAAGCCGATCAGCGAGATGATGCCGGCCTGCAGCAGCACTTCGTCGCGCGCGCGTTTCAGGTCGGTGGTGCTGAGGCCGAAGTTGATGCTGCCGATGCGGTTGTCGGCCAGCAGCAGCGGCGAGCGGGCGTGCAGGGTGGCGTCGCTGATGATGGTGCGCACGCCCTTGAAGCTGGTGCCGCCGCCTTGCTTGAGGATGGCCGGTAGCGCCATATCGCGCTTGCCCACTGCGATGATGGGCTGCTCGTTTTCGTCGAGGATGGTGAGATAGCGCAGGAAGCTGTCGTCCGGATCGGACAGCATTTCTGCCAGGTAGCTGTCGAGCTCGGGCAGGCGGGCGCGTACGGCGTAGGGACTGAGGGAGAGGTTGAGCGTGACCGCATATTCTTGCGCCACCCGCTCGGCGTTGGTGCCGACGGCGTGGTTCATCAGGCGCAGGCTGTTCCAGATCAGCAGGCCGACCACCAGCGCTTGAATGATGGCGCTGAGCAGCAGGAACTGCGCGCGTAACGAAAGACTCAAAACGGTTACTCCTTGTTGGCGAAGCCAGGAGCACACGCGCCTGCCGCGCGGATGGCGCGGCAGGCTGGCAGGACGACCTGGGTTTAAGGCAGGGTCAAAATCACTTTGACGGTATCGTCAACTGCCGACTTGTCAATATACCCGATTGCTTTCGGATCGGCAGCAACTGCTTTTTTCACCTCGGCGCTGCTGGCGTACTCTTTCGGCGGCGTGGCTTTGCCGGTGAACACCAGCTTGGACCACAGCGCCTTGACCTGGGCCGCGTCCTTGTCCGCCACCTTGTGATAGAACTCGTTGCGGATGGCGGAGCCGTCGGCCTGGTCGACCGGCGTGAACAGGTTCGATTTGCCGAGGAAGAATTGCGAAGCCTGTTCCGAGAACATGCGGGTGGCCGGATTCTTCTGGCTGACGATGACGACGATTTCGGCCGCCGTAGCGGGGATGGCTGTGGCGGTCAGTGCGGCAAACGCGGCCAGCAGCAGGGTGGACATCAGATTTTTCATAGCGCCTCCCTAATCAGAATACGAAGTCGAGCGCAGCGCCGACGACGGTGACATTTTTCTTGATGCCGGCGGCCGGCGCGAAGATCAGCGCGCCCGATTTGGCGCCCGGCTTGATGCGGTCGACCTGCACTTTCAGCGCCAACGATTTGGCGAAGTCCCAGCGCATGCCGATCAGGTCGGAGGATTGCTCGGCCGAGGTCATCACGCCGTTGACGGTGGCTGCCAGCACGCCGGTTTTCGGGAAGTTGCCAGGCAGGGTGATCGATCGGCCCGCGCCTTTGTAGGCGGCGTGCGAGTAGTACGGCAGGAACTTGCCGATGCGGTAGCCAACCATGGTGTACCAGGCATTGGTGTCCGGAATATAGACGGCTTCCTTGGCGCGGCGCTGGGCATACTCGGCCTGCACCACGATATTATTCCAGTCCATGGTCGCGCCTACCGAGGTGAAGGCGACTTTCTTGCCGCTGACCAGGGTGATGTCGTTGGCCAGCTGGGTGAAGCCGACGGTCTTGAGCGTGTTGGTCAAGGCGTTGATCGGGGCGACGTCATTGCTGGTCAGGTCCGCACGGGCGTGGCTGACGCGCGCCATGAACGGGCCGTATTCGCCGGTCAGGGTGAGGCCCATTGCCGGTGCGCGGTAGGTGGCGACCGAACCGCCTGCGGTCGGCACGAACAGTTTGCCGCGGCTGGTGCCGACGAAGGCGACGGTGGTCAGGTTCAGATCACCGAACGCGCGCTGATAGGTGAGGTCGACACCATCGACGTTTTCAACCGGGGCCTGCGCGTACATCTCGATCGGCGGACGCATCATGGTGTTGGCGTAGCCGACGTTCTGGTAGTCCGAGATCAGGAAGATCGGCATGACGACACGGCCGACGCGCACGCTGGTCTCGTCGTTGATGCGGGCTTTCAGGAAGGCCCAGGTCAGGTCGGTGGTAAAGGTCGGGCTGGTGTTCTTGCGGGTCAGTACCTGCGCGGTGGCGGACAGCCAGTCATTGATTTTGTACGATGCTTGCAGGCCGAGGTTGCTGTCGAGGCCGATGCGGGCTTTGTCGCCCACGCCTTCGGCCTGGTTGTAGCGCGCGAACTGGCCTTCGTCGAGGTTGCTCCTGGCCGCGCCCAGCGTGCCGAAGCCGCCGATGGTCAGGTTGCCGTCGTCCATGGCGCCGGCCTGGGCTTGCAGGGACGCGGTCGCAGCCAATACGGCAGCTACTAACAGTTGCTTTTTCATGTGTTCAGTCCTAGGGAGTTATTGTTTGTCTGAAGGTTTTGCCGTCTTTGCGGCGCTGTCAATGCGGGGATGGGGCATTCGATTATTACCATAGACCAATTTCTTCGCAGCATGAAATGGAAAAACGTTAAACCGTACGGGAGTGCTAATTATTGTGGTTTTTATGCAAAAAACCGTGCATAAACAGGAGGTTGTACGATATCGCTCTAGTGAATTTTTAATAAATTTACTGTTCTGCCATGGCTGCAACCGGCGGTATCAGGGATTACAATAGCGGCTCCTCTTCCCACCCACGAGATCACGAATATGGCCGTCAATTCCCCCCTGCCCATTGCCTCCGAACTGAAGCCGGTTGCCGGCGTTGAAATCGGCTTTGCCGAAGCCGGCATCAAGAAGCCGAACCGCAAGGATGTGCTGGTGATGAAACTGGCGCCGACCGCCACCGTGGCCGGCGTGTTCACGCTGAACCGCTTCTGCGCCGCGCCGGTGCAGATCGCCAAGGCGCACCTGGCGGCCGCGCAAACCAGCGGCAAGCCGATCGCCGCGCTGCTGGTCAATACCGGCAACGCCAACGCCGGCACCGGCGAGCTGGGCCTGTCGCTGGCGAATGAAACCTGCGCCGCGCTGGCCGCCCAGCTCGGCGTGGACGCGGCGCAGATCCTGCCGTTCTCGACCGGCGTGATCCTGGAGCCGCTGCCTGCCGCCAAAGTCATTGCCGGCCTGCCGCAGGCCATCACCGGCCTGCAAGCCGACAACTGGTACAACGCGGCCGAAGCCATCATGACCACCGACACGCAGCCGAAAGCCGGCTCGCGCACGGTGACCATCGGCGGCCACACGGTCACCATGACCGGCATCTCCAAGGGCGCCGGCATGATCAAGCCGAACATGGCCACCATGCTCGGCTACCTGGCGCTGGACGCCAAGGTGGCGCAGCCGGTGCTGGACCAGCTGGTCAAGCACGCCGCCAACCAGTCGTTCAACTGCATCACCATCGACGGCGATACCTCGACCAACGATTCCTTCATGCTGATCGCCACCGGCGCCGGCGCGCTGGAGATCACCTCGGTCGACCAGCCTGAATACGCCGCCCTGCGTGATGCCGTGACCGAACTGTCGCTGTTCCTGGCGCAAGCCATCGTGCGCGACGGCGAAGGCGCCACCAAGTTCATGAGCATCATCGTGGAAGAGGGCGCCAACGTGGAGGAGTGCCGCAAGATCGCTTACTCGATCGGCCACTCGCCGCTGGTGAAGACCGCTTTCTTCGCTTCCGACCCGAACCTGGGCCGCATCCTGGCCGCGATCGGCTATGCCGGCGTCGACGACCTCGACGTGTCGAAGCTGAACCTGTACCTGGACGACGTGTGGGTAGCCAAGAACGGCGGCCGCAATCCCGACTATAAGGAAGAAGACGGCCAGCGCGTGATGAAGCAGAGCGAAATCAGCGTGCGCGTCAAGCTGGCGCGCGGCGCGGCGGCGGCCACCGTGTACACCTGCGACCTGTCGCACGACTACGTCTCGATCAACGCCGACTACCGTTCGTAAGATGGCGACGCCTCTCGAACAATTCCTGGTGCGCGCCGAAGCCTTGCTGGCGCGCGTGGAAGCAGTGCTGCCGCAAGCACCGCGCGAACCCGACTGGAAGCTGGGCTTCGCCTTCCGCTGGCGTCAACGCAGCAATGGCGCGGCCCGCGGCCCGAGCTATCTGCAGGCGGTGACGCACGTATCGCAGATCGCGCTGGACGACTTGCAGCACATCGGCCCGCAGAAAGAACAGATCGAGCAGAACACGCGCCAGTTCGTGCAGGGCAAGCCGGCCAACAACGTGCTGCTGACCGGCGCGCGCGGTACCGGCAAGTCCTCGCTGATCAAGGCTTGCCTGAACCAGTTCGGCAAGGATGGCCTGCGTTTGATCGAGGTGGACAAGGCCGACCTGGCCGAGCTGCCGGACATCGTCGACATCGTGGCCGGCCGGCCCGAGCGCTTCATCATCTTCTGCGACGACCTGTCGTTTGAAGAGGGCGAGAGCGGCTACAAGGCGCTGAAGGTGGCGCTGGACGGCAGCATCTCGGCGCAGTCGGACAACGTGCTGATCTACGCCACCTCCAACCGCCGCCACCTGCTGCCGGAGCGCATGTCCGACAACATGAGCTACAGGCATGACGAGGACGGCGACCTGCATCCGGGCGAAACGGTGGAAGAGAAGATTTCGCTGTCGGAGCGCTTCGGCCTGTGGCTGACGTTTTACCCGTTCAAGCAGGACGACTACCTGGCGATCGTCGGCCACTGGCTGTCGTCGCTCGACTGCACCGAAGCGCAGATCGGGGCGGCGCGCGCCGACGCCTTGCGCTGGGCCTTGCAGCGCGGCTCGCGTTCGGGCCGCGTGGCGTGGCAGTTCGCCAAGGATTATGCGGGGAAGCTGGCATGAGCAAGCCGGTCGATGTCGCGGTAGGCATCCTGGTCAAGCCGAACGGCGATGTGCTGCTGGGCCAGCGTCCTGCCGGCAAGCCCTACGACGGCTACTGGGAATTCCCCGGCGGTAAAGTCGATCCGGGCGAGAGCATTCTGCAAGCCTTGAAGCGCGAGTTTGTCGAGGAACTGGGCTTGACCATCCACAGCGCCGAGGAATGGTGCGGCGTCGAGTACGTCTATCCACACGCGCATGTGCGGCTGCATTTCTACATTAGCCGCGACTGGTCGGGCGAGCCGCAAAGCCTGGAAGGGCAGGCGTTTGCCTGGCAGGGCACGGTCGGTGTCGAGCCGCTGCTGCCAGCCACCATTCCCCTGCTGGACTGGCTGGAGCAAGTGCGTTACCAGGCCTGAAAAAATAATTGCATCGCGCTGCATCCAAACGCCGCGCTGGCGGGTAGTACAGGTATCGGCCGCAATGTTGCGCGCCGATCCTACCATCCGACCTGGAGTCCGCCATGCAAACACCCCCAACCACTGTTGTTGCCGCCGCCATTGCCACCGCGCTGCTGCTGTCCGCTTGCGCCGGCATGCCGAAGTTCGATCAGCAAGGCCTGCCCGCCGCCGTACAGGTGCCGACCGGCCATCGCGTCGCCATGGAAACCGTCGGCGCCGGCGAGATCACCTATGAATGCAAAGCCAAAAAGGACGCCGCCGACCAGTTCGAGTGGACCTTCATCGGCCCCGACGCCTTGCTGAGCGACCGCAGCGGCAAAGCCGTCGGCAAATACTTCGGCCCACCGGCCACCTGGCAGAGCAATGATGGCTCCAAGGTCACCGCCACCCAGCTGGCCGTTGCGCCAGCGGGCGCCGGCAATATCCCGTATCAACTGGTGAAAGCCAATCCCTCGGTCGGCAGCGGCGAGATGTTCGGCATCAGTCACATCCAGCGCGTGGCCACCAAGGGCGGCGTGGCGCCGGCCGCACCGTGCGCCGCCGCCCATGTCGGCAGCAAGCAGAAGGTGCAGTATCAGGCTGACTATATTTTCTGGAAAGCAGCATAAGTATCGCTATAATCGGCTGATGCCCAACACGCCCGAGCTGTTCGACTACAACGCTGTGCTGGCCGCCTGTGCCCAGGGCGACCAGCAGGCCCTGCATCGCCTGTATCAACAGGACGGGCGGCACCTGCTCGGCGTGGCGCTGCGCATCGTGCGCCGGCGCGATGTGGCGGAAGACGTGCTGCACGATGCGTTCGTCAGCATCTGGCACAAGGCCGCCAGCTTCGACGCGGCGCGCGGCGCCGGCCGTGGCTGGATCTACAGCGTGGTGCGGCATCAGGCCTTGAACGCCTTGCGCGGCAGCGAGCGCGAGGTGCAGGCCGATGCCGATACGCTCGACGCCTTGCAGGAGGCGCACGCCGATCCGGTGATGGAACAATTCGAACTGCAGGCCAGCATGGGACGCTTGCAGGATTGCCTCGAACATCTCGATAGCGCCAAGCGCAACAGCATCGTCTGCGCGTATGTCGACGGCTGCAGCCACAGCGAAATCGCGGCGCGCTTGAACGCGCCACTGGGCTCGGTCAAGGCCTGGCTCAAGCGCGGCTTGGCCGCATTGCGGGAGTGCATGGGATGAACGAAACGCCCGAACAATTACAGCAACTGGCCGGCGAGTACGTGCTCGGCACGCTGCCGGCCGGCGCGCGGCGCGCGGTCGAGCAGCGGCTGGCGCGCGCGCCGCAGTTGCGCGCGGAGGTCGATGCATGGGAAAGCCGGCTGCTGCCGCTGACATCGCTGGCGCCGGAAGTCGAGCCGTCAGCGCGCCTTTGGCCGCGCATCGCCGGCAGCGTAAGCGCCGCAGCCGTTCCCGCAGCCCCGGCATCCGCGCTTGCGGCAGGCTGGCGCCGCTGGTGGGACGATCTGCGCCTGTGGCGCGGGCTGGCCGGTGGCGCCGTTGCTGCCTGCCTGGCGCTGGCCGTGACTGTGCTGATGCGGCCGCCGGCGCCGCAAGCAGCGTATATGGTAGTGCTGGCCGCGCCGCAGGATCGCGGCGCCGGCTGGGTGGTGCAAACCAGCATGAATCGCCAACTGACATTGACGCCGCTGCGCGGCACGGTGGTGCCCGACCGCAAGGCCTTGCAGTTCTGGACCAAGGCGCCGGGCTGGAGCGGGCCGGTATCGCTGGGGCTGGTGGAATCGAACCGTTCGCTCAAGCTGGCGCTGGATACCTTGCCGCCGGTGGAAGAGGATCAGCTGTTTGAAATCACGCTGGAACCGGCCACCGGCTCGCCCACCGGCAGGCCGACCGGGCCGGTGCTGTACATCGGCAAGGCCGTGAAGGTGATGTAATGCGGTGATGTAAAGCGGATTACTCCTCGTCGAGAGGATCTTTCGGCGGCGCGACCGGAATCGCATACTTTTCCTCGGCCCAGGCGCCCAGGTCGATCTTCTTGCAGCGATCCGAGCAGAACGGGCGAAACTTGTTTTCCGGCTTCCACTCGACTTTGGCGGAGCAGGTAGGGCATTCAACTACAGTGGTCATGATGATTCGTCAGAAGTTACAAAGCGTGAGCTCGAATGGTACATCATCTTCCAACGGCTTGGGTTTCAGGTCGCCGCCCTGCGAAGTGAAACGCACCCACAACATGTATTTGTTGGCCGAGATCTCGGGGATCGCGCCCATTGATTCATCGAGCGTCAGGCGCAGCATCTGGTACACCTTGCCCTGCAACATCTGCTGGTAGCTGCCGGCCACGGCGATCATCTTGACCGGACCGCCGGAATCGCGCAGCAGGCGCAGCACCAGGGCCAGGGCGTCGAACAGCGGCGCCAGCGGCGCGAACCAGGTGACGATGTCGTTGAAGCGCTGCTCGGCGGGACGCTGCTGCCAGGCGTAGTAGGACGGCAGGTCGAATTCGCAGGCGCCGCCCGGAATGATGGTGCGGCCGCGTATGCTCATCAGCCATTCGTTGTCGCGCACGTTCTGGCCGGTCTTGCCCTGGGCCGCGACCAATGCGCCGCTGACGCCGTCCAATTCATTGAGGATGGCGTCCAGCGTTTCGGCCTGGACGTTGGGATTCATGCGGTAGCCCAGCAGCGTTTGGCGCTGGCGCTCCAGTTCTTGCAGCAGATCGGATTTCAGGTCGGCGCGGCCGGCGACTTCGAGCATGTCGAAAATGGTGGCCAGCGCGACATGGTGTTGCATCGAATGTTCTTGATGCACAAAGAACTTGAATTTCTCGTACAAATCCTCCAGGCGCAGCAACGTGCGGATGCGCTCGTTGAAAGGATATTCGTAGACGATCAAAATAACATCCCTCTATAGATGGACTTGCAAAGAATTCTCGTGATTTTGAAGCAAGCGAAGCAAAATTACAAACGTTGCGAAGGCATTATTGCCTTTCTACGCGAAATTACCAGCGAATTTGCAGATAAATGGCGTGCAATCGGTCTACTTGGGCTTGCAACGCGTCGATTTCTGCATGATTGACAATGACGTCATCGGCCGCCGCCAGGCGCTCGGCCCGGCTGACCTGGGTCGCCATGATGGCGCGCACCTGGGCCTCGGGCAGATGGCTGCGCGCCATCACGCGGGCGATTTGCACCTCTTCGGGACAGTCTACCGCCAACAGGCGCGCCACGCGTGCACGCCACGTGCCCGACTCGATCAGCAGCGGCACGGCGTAGATGACGTAGCTGCCGGTGGCAGCGGCGCCGGCGGCGAGCGCGGCGTCGCGGATGCGCGGATGCAGAATGGCTTCCAGCCTGGCCTTGGCGCCGGCGTCGCCGAACACCAGCTGGCGCATGCGCGCGCGGTCCATGGCGCCGCTGGCGTCGGCGAACCCGGGGCCGAATTCGGCCACGATGGCCGGCATGGCGGGGCCGTGCGGCGCGGTCATGCCATGGGCGATGACGTCGGTATCGATGATGCTGGCGCCGCGCGCGGCAAACATGTCGGCCACGGTGCTCTTGCCACTGCCGATGCCGCCGGTCAGGCCGATGGCGAAAGGCTGCTTGCCGGCTGCGGTCATGGATGGACGATGCTGTTGGTGAAGGCCGACAGCGGGCCACCGTATAGCAGCGCGATCAGGCCGGCCGCCGCCAGATAGGGGCCGAAGGGAATCGGGTTGTTGCGGCCGCGCTTGGCGTACACGATCAGGCAAATGCCGACCACCGCGCCCACCACCGAGGACAGCAGGATGATGGTTGGCAGCATGGCCCAGCCCATCCACGCGCCCAGCGCCGCCAGCAGCTTGAAGTCGCCATAGCCCATGCCTTCCTTGCCGGTGGCGAGCTTGAACAACCAGTAGATCGCCCACAGCACCAGGTAGCCGGCGGCCGCGCCGATCACCGCATCCTGCAGCGGCACGAAGGTGCCGTTCACGTTCATCAGCAGGCCGGCCCACAGCAGTGGGAAGGTCAGGTCGTCGGGCAGCAATTGGGTGTCGGCATCGATGAAGGTCATGGCGACCAGTGCGTACAGGAAGAACAGTCCGGCCAGTCCGGCATAGCCGCTGCCCAGCTTCCACACCACCAGCACCGATAGCGCGCCGGTCAGCAGCTCCACCGCCGGATAGCGTGGCGAAATCGGTGCCTTGCAGTTGCTGCACTTGCCGCGCAGGACCAGCCAGCTGAGCACCGGGATGTTTTCCGCCGCCGTGATCTGGTGCTGGCAATGCGGGCAGGCCGAGCGCGGCACCACCAGGTTGTAGCGCTCCGTATGCGGCGCCGGCTTGCCGCTTTCGGCGGCCACGTAGTTGTCCGACTCGCGCTGCATCATGATCGGCAGGCGGTGGATCACCACGTTCAGGAAGCTGCCGAACAGCAGGCCGAACAATCCGGCGATCAGGCTGATGGCGAGGTCGCCGGCGGGGGCGAACAACAGGGTCGATTGCAGCATGGGCGTCGAGAGGTCTTAAATAGTCACGGACCCATATTAAAGCATTACAGCAACATTGCGGCTGCTTTTTCCAATGGCACTATCCCGTCGGGGGGATAGTAAAAAGGTGGTGGTAATGGCAAGGTGGGGACTCGAACCTTGCCCGGAGCTTGTCCTTGTCGTTTCCTCAGACACCCATCTTGTTGATGCTCGGGCTGTTGCTGGCATGCCTGGTGTTGGCGGCCACTTTTGTGGTGTGCCTGCGCCGCGTGCGGCGCGCCTACGGCGCCCGGCTGCGGCTGCTGGCCGAGCGCGAGCGCGTGGCCACCGGCCTGCACGACACCCTGCTGCAAAGCATGCAGGGCATGATCCTGCGCTTCCAGGGCGTGAGCCACCGGCTGGCGGCCGACAGCCCGGAGCGCGCCACCATCGAGCACATCCTCGACCAGGCCGACGAGGTGCTGGCCGAGGGCCGTCACCAGATCCTGGCGCTGCGCATGCCGGTGGTCTACGGCGACAACCTGAGCCAGGCGCTGGCGGCCATCGGGCAGTCGCTGCAGGAAAATTTCGAGACCCGCTTCCGCATGGTGGTGAGCGGCGAGCAGGCCGCCATCAAAGGCGATCGGGGCGAAGAAATCTATGCCATCGTGCGCGAGGCGCTGTACAACGCCTTCCAGCACGCCCAGGCCGGCAACGTCGAGCTGGAGCTGGCGTATGGCTGCGAGTTTTTCGTGGTGTATGTGCGCGACGACGGCAAGGGCATGGAGCAGCCGCCGCGCGGCCTGGCCGGCATGCGCGAGCGCGCCGGTCGGCTGGCCGGCACGGTGGATGTGCTGAGCCTGCCGGAGCAGGGCACGGAAGTGATCCTCAAGGTGCCGGGCCAGATCTGCTACCAGGCGCCGTGCAAGCCGAGCCTGCGGCACCGGCTGCTGGCCTGGCTGGGCCGCACCGAAAGCCAGGGCTAGCCGGCCAGCGGCCGCGGCCGGCTGCGCGTGCCGATGATGCCGCGCCCCAGCGCGATCAGCACGGCGTGGGTGCGGTCGTTGGCCCGCAGCTTGGACATCAGGTTCTTCATGTGCACCTTGACGGTTTCCTCGGCAATGCACAACTGGCGGCCGATCAGGCGGTTGCTCTTGCCGAGCGAGGCCAGCTCCAGCACCTGCACTTCGCGCGGCGTCAGCGTCTCGCCGGGCTGCTGGCGCGCCACCGCCTGCACCAGCAGCGGCGGCACGTGGCGGCGGCCGGCATGGACGGCGCGCATGGTGTCGAGCATTTCCAGCCGGGCCGCGCTCTTCAGCAGGTAGCCGGCGGCGCCGGCCTTGATGGCACGCATCACCAGCGCATCGCCTTCGTAGGTGGTCAGCACGATGATGGCGGCGTGGGGGAATTCGTTGCGGATGAGGTGGGTCGCTTCAACGCCGTCGAGGTCCGGCATCTGGATATCCATCAGCACCAGCTGCGGCCGCAGGCTGCGGTACAGCGTCACCGCCTCGCGCCCACCGGCGGCCTCGGCCACCAGGCCGAAGCCCGGATCGCTGGCCAGCACGCTGGCGATGCCCTGGCGGAACACCGGGTGGTCGTCCGCCGTCATGACGGTGATCGGGGCCTGCTCCATAAGGTATCGCTGCGCTCGATGGAAAGCATGACAGTGCCACAGCCTAGGCACTTTTGCTATAACTCCGTGGGGGTATAGGGAATTACCATCGTGCAGGGATGGCGCGCGGGCGGCAGGCGATTAAGCTGCCAGTTCGCTCCCCCCCACCGCAAAGGAAAGTCCATGTCCGCCTCCGCTCCCCGCCGCGCCCTGGTCGTTATCGATGTGCAGAACGAATACATCAGCGGCAATTTCAAAATTGAATATCCTGACCCGCAATCGTCGCTGGTGCAGATCGGCAAGGCGATGGACGCGGCGCGCGCCCACGATATTCCGATCGCCATGGTGCAGCACGTGCTGCCGCCCGACGCGCCGATCTTCGCCAAGGGCGGCTTCGGCGTGGCCCTGCACCCGGTGGTGGGCGCACGGCCGTACGACAAGCTGATCACCAAGGACTTGCCGTCGACCTTTGCCGGCACCGACTTCGGCCAGTGGCTCAAGGAAAAAAATATCGATACCGTGGTGATCGTCGGCTACATGACGCACAACTGTAACGACTCGACCATCCGCCAGGCCATGCACGAAGGCTACGCGGTGGAGTTCCTGCACGACGCGGCCGGATCGCTGCCGTATCGCAACCGCATGGGCATGGCGACGGCGGCGGAAATCCACCGTGTCGAATGCATCGTGCTGGAGTCCTCGTTCGCGGCCGTCCTCAGCACCGACGAATGGCTTGCCAGCCTGGCCACCGGCACGCCGGCGGCGCGCGACAACATCTATTTGTCGAACCAGCGCGCGGTGCTGGAACCTGCCTAGACGCTAGACCACCGAACCGAGCTTGAAGATCGGCAGGTACATGGCCACCACCAGGCCGCCGATCAGCACGCCCAGGATGACCATGATGGCCGGCTCCATCAGGCTCGACAGCGAGGCCACGGCGTCGTCGACTTCCTCTTCGTAGAAGTCGGCCACCTTGGCCAGCATGGCGTCCAGCGAGCCGGATTCTTCGCCGATGGAGACCATCTGTGTCACCATATTGGGGAAGACGTCGGCGTTCTGCATCGCCACCGTCAGGCTGGTGCCGGTGCTGACTTCGGTCTGGATCTTGCGCGTGGCGTCGAGGTAGACGGCGTTGCCGGCGGCGCCGCCCACTGAATCGAGCGACTCCACCAGCGGCACGCCGGCCGCGAACATGGTCGACAGGGTGCGGGTCCAGCGCGCCACCGTGGCCTTGCGGATCACGTCGCCGAAGATCGGCAAGCGCAGCAGCAGCTTGTCCATGAAGCGCTGCATCTGCAAGGAGCGCTGCCAGGCCCGGAAGAAGAAGTAGATGGCCGCAAACAGTCCGCCGAATATCAGCCACCACCACGTCACAAAGAATTCCGACACCGCCATCACGAACAGGGTCGGCGCCGGCAGGTTGGCGCCAAAGCTGGTGAACACCTCCTTGAAGGCCGGCACCACCCAGATCATGATCACCGCCGTGACCAGGAACGCCACCGCCAGGATCGACACCGGATACATCAGCGCCGACTTGATTTTGGCCTTCATGGCCTGCGTTTTTTCCTTGTAGATGGCCAGCCGCGTCAGCAAGTCTTCGAGGATGCCGGCCTGTTCGCCGGCGCCCACCAGGTTGCAGAACAGCGGGTCGAAGTAGAGCGGGAACTTGCGGAACGCCTGGTTCAGGCTGGTGCCGGTTTCGATATCGGCGCGCAGGTCCATCACCAGCTTGGAGACGGACGGATTGGCGTGGCCCTTGCCGACGATGTCGAACGATTGCAGCAGCGGCACGCCGGCCTTCATCATGGTGGCCAGCTGGCGGGTGAACAGCGTGATGTCCTTGTCGGACACTTTCTTGCCCGAGCGGTAGGCTTTCTTCTTGACCTTGGTGACCATGATGCCCTGGCGGCGCAGGGTGACGTTGACCACGGCCTCGCCGCCGGCGCGCAGCTCGCCGCGCACGGTCTTGCCGGTTTTATCCTTGCCCTCCCAGGCGAAGACCGATTCCTTGACCTGATTGCCCGATGTTGCCATGATCGTTATCCTATTCGTTGGTACAGCCGAGCACTTCTTCCAGGCTGGTCATGCCCGCCTTGACCTTGACCAGGCCGGACTGGCGCAGCGACTTCACGCCTTCTTGTTCCGACTTGGCGGCAATGTCCATGGCGTTGCCGTGGGCCAGGATCAGCGCCTCGATGGCGGGCGTGATCGGCATGATCTGGTAGATGCCGACGCGGCCCTTGTAGCCGCCGCCGTTGCAGCGCTCGCAGCCGACCGGGCCGTAGGGCTTCCAGCTGCCGTCCAGTTCCTCGGGCTGGTAGCCGGCCTTGATCAAGAGTTCGGGGGCGATCTCGACCGGCTGCTTGCAGCTGCACAGGCGGCGCGCCAGGCGCTGGGCGGTAATCAGAATCACCGACGAGGCGATGTTGAACGGCGCCACGCCCATGTTCATCAGGCGCGTCAGCGTGGACGGCGCGTCGTTGGTGTGCAGCGTGGAGAACACCATGTGGCCGGTTTGCGCCGCCTTGATGGCGATGTCGGCCGTTTCCAGGTCGCGGATCTCGCCGACCATGATGATGTCCGGGTCCTGGCGCAGGAAGGACTTCAGCGCCACCGGGAAGGTCAGGCCGGCGCGGTCGTTGACGTTGACCTGGTTCACGCCCGGCAGGTTGATCTCGGCCGGGTCTTCGGCGGTGGAGATGTTGATGCCGGGCTTGTTCAGTATGTTGAGGCAGGTGTACAGCGACACCGTCTTGCCGGAACCGGTCGGGCCGGTCACCAGCACCATGCCGTAAGGACGCTGGATGGCATCGAGCAGCAGCTCCTTCTGGTCGGGATCGTAGCCGAGGCTGTCGATGCCCATCTGCGCCTGGGTGGCGTCGAGGATCCGCATCACGGTTTTCTCGCCGAACAGGGTCGGCAAGGTGGAGATGCGCAGGTCGATGGTCTTGGTCGGCGAGACGATCAGGCGCATGCGGCCGTCCTGCGGCACGCGCTTTTCCGAGATGTCGAGCTTGGCCAGCACCTTGATGCGCGACACCAGTTTTTCCTTGATCGAGATCGGCGGCTGGGCATGTTCGATCAGCACGCCGTCGACGCGGAAGCGGATGCGGTAAAACTTTTCAAACGGTTCGAAATGCAAATCCGAGGCGCCCATATTGACGGCGTCGATCAGCATCTTGTTGAGGAAGCGCACCACCGGCGCGTCTTCGACCTCGTTGGCGGCGGCATCGGCGGCGGCCGCGCTGGCGGCGGATGGTTCCTCGTCCTCGGCGAACTGGATATCGGCCTCGTCGCCGGCCAGGTCGGCGATGCTCTGCTCGCTACTCTTGTTGAGGCGGGCCAGCAGTTGCAGCAGCGCGTCGTGCGCCACGATCACCGGTTCGACGGTGGACTCGGTCTGGAACTTGATCTGGTCCAGCGCCTGGATATTGGTGGGGTCGGAAATCGCCACCGACATCTTGTTGCCGCGTTTGGCCAAGGCGATCACGCGCTGGGCCTGCATCAGCTTGTTGTCGATGATTTTGGCCGGCAGCGCTTCAATGCTGAGCGCGCTGACATCGATCAGGGGATAGGCGAAGGTTTCGGCGCAGAAAACGGCCAGGGCTTTCGATTCGATCACGCCGCTCGACAGCAGCACGTCGATAAAGGCCAGCTTCTCGGCCACGGATTTTTTTTGCAAGCTCTCGGCCTGTGTGGCGGACAGGCGTCCGGCCTGCAGCAATGCCCTCGCCAACCCCGGCATCGGGGCGCCTGGCGCTGCGTTAGGAAGGACTGCTGCCATAGTCGCGTCTGTCAGGTTGGAGGAGGGCGATCAGGGAATGATGCTCTCAGGCATTACTTTTGTAAAGCCTTTGTCGCCGACAAGAAACGATTGTACTCCGCTCTGTTGCGTGGGCCCACGCGATTACGGCCTAGTTGCCGCTCGGGCGACGCAGTTTGACAACTTTAATCGCCTGGTCGTGGACCTGGACCACTTCGATGATGCACTGGTCGATCTTGAGGCTGATCGGTGCGTCTGGAATTTCTTGCAACAATTCCAGCAGCATGCCGTTCAGGGTCTTGGGGCCGTCGAGCGGGAAGTTCAGGCCGAGGCGCTTGTTGACGTCGCGCAGCGGCGTGGTGCCGTCGAGGATGCATTCGCCGTGGGCGTCCCAGCCGAAGCTCTCGGCCTTGGAGGCGCCGGGGGTGGAGGTGGTGAATTCGCCGATCATCTCCTCGATGATGTCGTCCAGCGTGACCAGGCCCTGCACTTCGCCGTATTCGTCGACGATGATGCCCAGGCGTTCCTTGTTCTCCTGGAAGTACTGGAGCTGGGTGAACAGGCGGGTTTCCTGTGGAATGAAGTAGGGCTCGGTCAGGAGCGCGCGGAAATGCTCGGTGGTGAGTTCCTCTTCCTGGTTCAGCAGCGCCACGGCCTTGCGCACGTGCAGGATGCCGACGATGCGGTTGATCTCGCCTTCGTAGACGGGCAGCTTGTTGTGGTAGCAGGTGGTGAGCTCGCGCTTGATTTCCTCGACCGGCGTTTCCAGGTTCAGCGCCTCGATCTGCGAGCGCGGCGTCATGATGTCCTCGACCGAGATGGTTTCCAGGTCGAGCAGGTTGAGCAGGATGCTCTTATGCTTCTGCGGAATGAAATTGCCGCCTTCGAGCACGATGGAGCGCAGCTCTTCCGGCGACACGCGCGGATCGTGGGCATGCGAGCCGGCCGTGATGCCGAACACCTTGAGCAGCAGCGACACGAACAGGTTGACGAACCAGATGATGGGCTTGGCCAGCGACATCAGCGGCTTGAGCACCATGCTGGTGGGCTTGGCGATTTTCTCGGGAAAGGTGGCACCGATCACCTTGGGTGAAATTTCGGCGAACACGATCAGCAGGAAAGCGACGCCGCCGGTGGACAGGGTGATCACGTTATCGTCGTGGCCGAAGGCCTGGATCGCGATCGAGGTGACCAGCGCGGTGGCGGCGGCGTTAAACAAAGTATTGGCGATCAGCACCAGCGACAGCAACTTATCGGTGCGTTCGAGCAGCCACAGGGTAGTGATCGCGCGGCGATTGCCGCGTTTGGCTTCATGGCGCAGGCGATAGCGATTGGCCGCCATCAAAGCGGTTTCCGCCATCGCAAAGAAGGCCGAGCAGAGGATCAGGATAAAGAGTGCAAGAAATTGCACCCAAAAGGGCACGGTATCCAAGGGTCACCGTAAAGAAACTTGCATGGGGAGAAAGGTAGGGGCAACAGCTTTGAATTCTAAGGCAATGATGAGTTGCACGCAAGCTCAGCGGTGTTGCCCAACCTTAAGTCAGGGTCAGCTCTGTCATTTGGACACGCAGCGTGCTCCTTTGAGCTAAATCAATATGCCCACATCAATTCTATTTACTGTGCCAGCGTTTAATTGTATTGGAGCTTAAGCGAAAAGTTCCCGAATGTCCAAATGACAGAGCTGACCCTGAATTTCTGCTAGAACAGTTCATCAAGTTGTTTAAAGAACCTGCGCTTAGCGGAATCGTCATGCCGAGCGCTGCAGAACTGCGCCGGGAATTGAATTGTTGATCGTCGTTTGCATAGGATGTGCTCTATTTGCATAGCAGCAGCGCGTGCGCGGCGATCGGGGCGCCGTTTTCCTGGCGCGCTTCCATGGCTTGCGTGGCGAGGATTTGGAAGCCGGCTTCGGCGGCCAGCCGTCGCAGGTAGTCCAGCGAATGGGCGTAGCGGTTGGTGGGACGCAGCACGTAGTCGGCACCGTCGCCCGCTTCGACCGAGAAGCAGAAGCGCCCGCCCGGACGCAGCGCGGCGTGCACTGCGCTGAATACCGGTGCGAGGTCGCCGATGTAGACGAAGACGTCGGCCGCCACCGCCAGGTCCCACGCCACCGGACGCTGGTTCAGGTAGGTGAGCAAATCGGTGCAGGCCAGGTCGTCGTATACGGCGCGCGCGGCCGCTTTGTCCAGCATCGGCTGCGACAGGTCGACGCCGTAGAGCCGTTGCGAGTAGGCGCGCAAGTAGGGACCGCACAAGCCGGTGCCACAGCCCAGGTCCACCGTGGCCAGCTCGCTCGACGGCGCCACGTGGCGGATCAGCGCGTCCAGCACGGCCGGCGTTTTGTAGCCCAGCACTTCGGTCAGATGCTGGTCGAAGTGGTTGGCGTATTGGTCGAACAGCGAGCGCACGTAGTCGTCCGGCAGCGCGGCCGGCGTTTCGCCTTCGCCCACCGAGGCCAGTGCGAAGGCGATGGTTTCGGGATTGTCGCCATGCGCCAGCGCGGCGCGGTAGGCGGCGCTGGCCTCCTCGCGCCGGTCCAGCGAACGCAGGGCGTTGCCGCGATGGTAGTAGGCCAGCGCGTAATCGGGCCGGTGCTTCAGCGCCTGGTCGTAGCTGTCCACGGCCGCGCCAAACTCGCCCAGCCGATGCAGCGACATGCCTTGCGCGACATAGGCCTCGGCCCAGTCGGGACGCAAATGGATGGCGCGGTCGAAGCTCTCCACCGCTTCCGGCAGATAGCGCAGGCAGTGCAGGGCGTTGCCGCGCGCCAGCCAGGCGTCGGGGTTGCGGTCTTTGATGTGCAGCGCATCCTCGGCCGCACCCAGCGCGTCCAGATAGCGGCCCATGTCCTGCAGGACGATGGCGCGGTTGCAGTGCGCTTCGGCATATTGCGGCTGGATTTGCAGCGCCCGCTGGTAGCTCTCCAGCGCCTCCTCCAGCCGCTTCAGACGGCGCAGGGCGTTGCCGCGATTGCTCCAGGCCAGCGCATAGGAAGGATTGAGCGCTAGCGCGCGCTCGTGGCTGGCCAGCGCATCGTCGGCGCGGCCGGCGTCGAGCAGGGCCACGCCCAGATTGCAGTGGGGAGGCGCCTGCGTGCTGTCGACCGCCAGCGCCCGCGAGATCAGGTCGATCGCGCCGGCCGCGTCACCCTGCTGACGCGCGATCACGCCCAGCAGGTGCAGTGCGTCGACACGATGCGGGTCGAGTTCCAGAACCTGCCGGTACAGCGCCTGCGCCGGTTCCAACCGTCCTTGCTGATGCAGTTCGACGGCTTGTTGAAGTAAGGATGCGGCCAGGGATTCAGTCATAGTGCCCGCATCTTATCAGATCAACTACCTCGATAAGTGGAGTAAGCCCAGGGCGATACCACCAGCGGCACGTGGTAATTCTGGTCCGCATGGGCGACGCCGAACGCCAGCGTGACCTCATCGATAAAACGCGGTTCCGGCAGTTCCACACCTTGGGCGGCGAAATATTCGCCGGCGCTGAACACCAGTTCATATTTGCCCTGTTTCAGTGCGTCGCCCTCCAGCAGCGGCGTGGAACAGCGGCCGTCGGCGTTGGTGACGTCGGTCTTCAGCAGTTGCCGGCCCTGCGCGTACACCGCATAGAGCGCCACTTTGACGCCGGCGCCCGGCTTGCCCTGCGTGATGTCCAGAACGTGCGTACTGAGTTTGCCCATGATTGGTCCTATATTTGCTTGTAACAGGTATCTATGGTCTAAATCATATACTGCCAAGCACGCAGGCATATATGATTAGAGATATATTCCCCATAGACTTGCCAGCGCCATGACCACTTACGACAACTACCCGCGCGACATGATCGGCTACGGCCCGAAGCCGCCGCACGCCCAGTGGCCCAACCAGGCCCGCATCGCCCTGCAATTCGTGCTGAATTACGAAGAGGGCGGCGAAAACAACGTGCTGCACGGCGATGCTGGTTCCGAGACCTTCCTGTCCGAGATCATCGGCGCGGCCTCGTTCAGCAACCGCCACATGAGCATGGAGTCGCTGTACGAATACGGTTCGCGCGCCGGTTTGTGGCGTTTGCTGCGCATGTTCGAGGAGCGCAAGCTGCCGCTGACCATCTTTGGCGTGTCGATGGCGCTGAATCGGCATCCTGAGGCGGTGGCCGCATTTAAAGAACTGGGCCACGAAATCGCCTGCCACGGCCTGCGCTGGATCACCTATCAAAACATGGACGAGGCCACCGAGCGCGCCCACATGAAGGAAGCGGTGGACATCATCCGCGAGCTGACCGGCAGCGCGCCGCAAGGCTGGTACACCGGCCGCGATTCGCCGCAGACCCGCAAGCTGGTGATGGAACATGGCGGCTTCCGCTACGACTCCGACCATTACGGCGACGATCTGCCGTTTTGGCAGAAGGTCGATTACACGGACAAGGATGGCCGCGCCACCAGCGCGCCACAACTGATCCTGCCGTACACGCTGGACACCAACGACATGCGTTTCGCCGCCGCCCAGGGCTTCAACTCCGGCACGCAGTTCTTCGATTACCTGAAGGATGCCTTCGACACGCTGTACGCCGAAGGCGATCCGAACGGCTTGAACCAGCCGAAGATGCTGAACATCGGCCTGCACTGCCGCATCGTTGGGCGTCCGGCGCGCGCGGCATCGCTGGCGCGCTTCCTCGACTACGTGCAGCAGCATGACAACGTGTGGATCACGCGCCGGATCGATATCGCCGAACACTGGCGCAAAACGCACCCTTTTGTAGATTGAGATTGTGATGTCCGAACCGATTCGTTTTTACTTCCGTGGCGCGGTACAAGAGATTCACGACGCCGCACCTACCCGCACCGTGCTGCAGCACCTGCGCGAGGATCTGCATTGCACCGGCACCAAGGAAGGTTGCGCCGAAGGCGATTGCGGCGCCTGCACGGTGGTGGTGGGCAGCCTGAATGCCAGCGGCCAGTTGGAGATGAAGGCGGTGAATTCCTGTATCCAGTTCGCGCCTACGTTGGACGGCAAGGCGTTGTTCACGGTTGAAGACATGCAGCAGCCCGACGGCGCGCTGCATCCGGTGCAGCAGGCGATGGTGGAGTGCCACGGCTCGCAATGCGGTTTCTGTACGCCCGGTTTCGTCATGTCCTTGTGGGGCATGTACCTGCGCCGTGACGACAACCCGGATGGCAAGCCGGCGCAGCGTAAGGAGATCGACGACTGCCTGTCCGGTAACCTGTGCCGCTGCACCGGCTACCGTCCGATCATCGACGCGGCCCATCGCATGACTGAACTGCCGAAAGTGGAGTTCGACCGCGAGGAACTCACGCGCCAGCTGCAAGCCTTGCAGCGCGACGCCGGCGCCACGTACATCGCGCGCGGCCGCTCCTTCCACGCACCGCGCACGCTGGACGAACTGGTGGCGCTGCGCGCGGCGCATCCACAGGCGACACTGCTGGCCGGCTCCACCGACATTGGCCTGTGGGTCACCAAGCAGATGCGCGAGCTGGGCGACATCATCTACCTCGGCCACGTCACTGCACTGCAGTCCGTGCAGCAGAAGGATGGCATGCTGGAAATCGGCGCCGGCGTTTCGTTGAACAATGCGTATGCGGCGTTGTGGGAGCTGTATCCGGCGCAGTTGGGCGAGATGTGGCAGCGCTTTGCCTCGCTGCCGATCCGTAACGCCGGCACCTTGGGCGGCAATGTCGCCAACGGTTCGCCGATCGGCGATTCGATGCCGTGGATGATCGCGCTGGGCAGCGAAGTGGTGCTGCAAGGCCCGTCCGGCCAGCGCGTGCTGGCGCTGGAAGCCTTCTATCTCGATTATCAGAAAAAGGACATGCAGGCCGATGAATTCGTGGCCGCCGTGCGCGTGCCGCTGCCGCGTGCGAACGTGCAGTTCCGTACCTATAAACTGGCCAAGCGCTTCGACCAGGATATCTCGGCCGTGTGCGCGGCGTTTGCCTTCACGCTTGATGGCGACAAAGTGGTCGATGCGCGCATCGCGTTTGGCGGCATGGCGGCCACGCCGCGCCGCGCACCGCGCGCCGAAGCCGCGTTGACCGGCTTGGGCTGGAACGAAACCAATCTGCGCGTGGCGATGGACTTGCTGCAGCAGGATTTTGCGCCGCTGTCGGATATGCGCGCGTCGAGTAATTACCGCATGCAGACGGCGCAGAACCTGTTGCGCCGCTTCTGGCTGGAGACGCGCGCCGATGCGCCGCTTGCGGCCGATGCCGTCAACGCTTTCGCTTGCCGCGCTTGAAAGGAGCCATCATGAATCAACCCGTTGCTCCCACCGCGATTGCGGAATCGGCATGGAAGGCTGTTGGCGTCGCGCGTCCGCACGAATCGGCCGAGCTGCATGTGCTGGGCCAGGCCACTTACACCGACGATATCCCCGAGCTGCAAGGTACGCTGCATGCGGCGCTGGGCCTGTCGTCGAAAGCGCACGCGCGCATCACCGCGATGGATCTGGAGGAAGTGCGCAGCGCGCCGGGCGTGGTGGCGGTGTACACCGCCGCCGACATCGTCGGCACCAATGACTGTGGCCCGATCATCCATGACGATCCTATCCTGTGCGAGGGCGAGGTGATGTACGTCGGCCAGCCGGTCTTCATCGTGGTGGCGGATACGCACGACAATGCGCGCCGCGCCGCGCGCAAGGCGGCGGTGACATATGACGAGCTGCCTGCCATCTTCACGCCGCAGCAAGCCAAGGCCGCCAATTCCTACGTGCTGCCGCCGATGCAGCTTAGGCGCGGCAATTACCAGACTGCCTTCGATATGGCGCCGCGCGTGGTGAAGGGCCAGCTGTTCGTCGGCGGCCAGGAACAGTTCTACCTTGAAGGCCAGATCGCCTATGCGATTCCGAAGGAAGACAACGGCATGCTGGTGCAGTGCTCCACGCAGCATCCGAGCGAGATGCAGCACGTGGTGGCGCATGCCATCGGCGTGCATTCGCACAAGGTGCAGGTGGAGTGCCGCCGCATGGGCGGTGGCTTCGGCGGCAAGGAGTCGCAGTCGGCCCTGTGGGCGGCGTCGGCGGGTATTGCCGCGGCCAAGTTGCATCGTCCGGTCAAGCTGCGCGCGGATCGCGATGACGATATGCTGGTCACCGGCAAGCGTCACTGCTTCTTCTATGAGTACGAAGTCGGTTACGACGACAACGGCAAAATCCTCGCGGCCAAGGTGGACATGACTTTGCGCGCCGGCTATTCGGCGGATTTGTCCGGTCCCGTGGCGACGCGCGCGGTCTGCCACTTCGATAATACCTACTACCTTTCCGACGTGGATATCCGCGCCGGATGCGGCAAGACCAATACGCAGTCGAATACGGCCTTCCGTGGCTTTGGCGGCCCGCAAGGGGCGATTGCGATCGAGTATGTGATCGATGAAATCGCGCGCAATCTGGGACGTGATGCGCTGGATATTCGTCGCCTTAACTTCTATGGCACTACGGAGCGCAATGTCACGCCTTACGGGCAAGAGGTGGTCGACAATGTGATCGAGGCGCTGACGGCGGAGCTGGAGCAGACCAGCGAGTACCGTGCGCGTCGCGCTGCGGTCGCTGCGTATAACGCATCGAGCCCGGTACTGAAGAAAGGCCTGGCATTGACGCCGCTGAAGTTCGGCATCGCTTTCAACGTGACGCATCTGAACCAGGCGGGCGCGCTGGTGCATGTGTATGTGGACGGTTCGGTGTTGGTCAATCACGGCGGCACGGAGATGGGGCAGGGCATCAACACCAAGGTCATGCAAGTGGTGGCGCATGAATTGGGTGTGGATATGTTCCACGTGCGCGCGACGGCGACCGATACCAGCAAGGTGTCGAATACCTCGGCGACGGCGGCGTCCACCGGCGCGGATTTGAACGGCAAGGCGGCGCAGGATGCGGCGCGGCAGATACGCGAGCGTCTGGCCGCTTATGCGGTCAAGCTGTATGGCGATGAGGATGGCCAGCCGGTGCGCTTCTTCGACAACCATGTTCACGTCAATGGCCACACGGTGGCGTTTCCGGAGCTGGTGCAGAAGGCTTATCTGGCGCGGGTGCAGCTGTGGTCCGATGGCTTCTACGCCACGCCGGGGCTGCACTGGGACCCGAAGACCATGAACGGGAATCCTTTCTCTTATTACGCTTATGGTGCTGCGGTGTCCGAGGTGGTGGTCGATACGCTGACCGGCGAGTGGAAGCTGCTGCGCGCTGACGCCTTATACGACGCGGGGCGTTCGCTGAATCCGGCCATCGATATCGGTCAGGTGGAGGGTGCATTCATCCAGGGCATGGGCTGGCTGACCACGGAGCAGTTGTGGTGGAACGCGGCGGGCAAGTTGATGACGCATGCGCCGTCCACCTACAAGATTCCGGGAATCTCGGATTGTCCGGACGACTTCCGTGTGAAGCTGTTCGACAATGGCAATGTGGCCGACAGTATTCATCGTTCCAAGGCGGTGGGTGAGCCGCCGTTGCTGTTGCCGTTCTCGGTGTTCTTTGCTATTCGGGATGCGATTTCGGCGGTGGGCGGGCATCGCGTGAATCCGCCGTTGAATGCGCCGGCAACCAGCGAAGAGATCCTGCGGGCGGTGTCCGCAGTAGAAATGGCGGCGTGATGAATGAGTGGCTGACAGTGCAGGTGTCGGAACCGGCAGTGCTGGTGACCGTGGCGATCGTGGAGGGCTCCGGCCCGCGCGAGCCCGGCGCCAGGATGCTGGTGACGGCGCGCGGCCAGCACGATACCATCGGCGGCGGGCATCTGGAGCTGTGCGCCATCGACCTGGCCCGCGAGATGCTGTCTAGCGGTGGCGGCGCGCGGTTGGAGCGATACGCGCTCGGGCCGACGCTGGGGCAGTGCTGCGGCGGCGTAGTGTACCTGGCGTTCGAGGTGGTCGATGCTGCTTTGGCCGTGGTGCTGGCGGGTTTGCGGGAACGTCGCACCGAAGACAGTTGGCGGCTCAGCGCCATTGATGGCGAACCGGTGTCGCTGTTGCTGGACGCGCGCGGCGTCGTTGCCGGTGGAGCGGGCGCCTTCGGCCCAGCTTTCCCTGCTGTCGACCGCGAGCGCGGCACGCACATTGTGCGCGACACGGCCGGCCGTCGCTGGCTTGCCGATCCTTGCCTGGCGCCGCGCGCGCATCTGGTGCTGTTCGGCGCCGGCCACGTGGGCGCGGCCATCGTGCGCATGTTGGGCGAGCTGCCTTGCACCGTCACCTGGGTGGACGAGCGTGAGGACATATTCCCTGCCAGCCTCCCGTTCAACGTCACCATGGAAGCCACCGACACGCCGGAAGCCGCAGTCGCCGACGCACCCGCCGGCGCCAGCTACCTTGTCATGACCCACAGCCACGCGCTCGATCAGCGGCTGTGCGCAGCCATCCTCGCGCGCCAAGACGCCGGCTGGTTCGGCCTGATCGGCTCCCACACCAAGCGCGTGCAGTTCGAGCGCCGCATGGCCGCGCGCGGCCTGCCGCAGGACCGCATCGACAACATGGTCTGCCCCATCGGCCTCCCGGGTATCACCAGCAAGCTGCCCGCCGCCATCGCCGCCTCCGTGTGCGCACAACTGCTGATGGTATGGGAAGCGCAGCAGACCGCCGCGCTTAACGTCGATGTGGCAGCCGCACCGGCGCGGCTGGTCGCCGCCCGCTAATATTTGAATTCAAGCTTAAGAAAGACCTTATGATCTCCAACCTGCAAGCCTACCGTGGCAGCTTGCTGCACTTCGTCGCCGATCCTGCCTTCAGCGACCAATCCCACGATTGGCACGAAGACGGCCTGCTGATCGTCGAAGACGGCAAAGTGCAGGCGGCCGGCGATTACGCCGCGCTGCATGCCACGCTGCCGCCGGGGACCGTGGTGCACGACTACAGCGGCAAGCTGCTGATGCCGGGCTTTATCGACACCCACATCCACTATCCGCAGACCGACATGATCGCCTCGCCGTCGGAAGGCCTGCTGCCATGGCTGGAGACCTATACCTTCCCGTCCGAGCGTCAGTTCGAGGACGGCAGGCACGCGGCCGAAGTAGCGGATTTCTTCCTCGACGAACTGCTACGCTGCGGCACCACCACCGCCATGGTCTACTGCACCGTGCACCCGCAATCGGTGGACGCCTTCTTCGCCGCCAGCGAACAGCGCGGCCTGCGCATGGTGGCTGGCAAAGTGATGATGGACCGGAACTGCCCCGACTTCCTGCGCGACACCGCCGAATCGAGCGCGCGCGATACCGAAGCCCTGATCCAGCGCTGGCACAAGCGCGGCCGCTCGCTGTACGCCATCACGCCGCGCTTCGCACCCACCTCCACCGAGGAGCAACTGCAGCTGGCCGGCGAACTGGCGCGCGCCTATCCAGACACCTTCATCCAGACCCACGTGTCGGAGAACGAAGCCGAATGTTCGTGGGTGCGCGAGCTGTTCCCCAACTCGCGCAGCTATATCGACGTCTACGACAGCTACGGCATGATGCGTCCGCGCGCCATGTACGGCCACTGCATCTGGCTCAATCAGCGCGACCGCCAGCGCATGGCCGAGACGCAGTCCGCCGCCGCCGTCTGCCCGACCTCCAACCTGTTCCTCGGCAGCGGCCTGTTCGACTTCGAGCGCGCCGACGAAGCCGGCGTGCTGCTCTCGCTGGCGACCGACGTCGGCGGCGGTACTTCCTTCTCCATGTTGCAAACGATGAATGAAGCCTATAAAGTAGCGCGCTTGAAGGGCAGTTACCTGCCGGCCTTGCGTATGTTTTATCTGGCCACGCTGGGCGCCGCGCGCAGCATGCAGCTGGAAGGCACGATCGGCAATTTCAGCCAGGGTGCGGAAGCGGATTTCATCGTCATCGATCCGCAGGCCACGCCGCTGCTGCAACGCCGGACATCGCGCAGCGGCAGCCTGGAAGAACTGCTGTTCGCCCTGGCGCTGCTGGGCGACGACCGCGCCATCGCCGCCACCTATGCCGCCGGCAAGCAGGTACATGCCCGTGAAACGACTTAATTAAGGAATCATTCAGATGAAGAACAACATCAAAGCCGTTGCCCTGGCCGCCGCCGTGTTCTGCGCCATGCCGTACGCGCAGGCCGCCAACGCCAACGAGGAGGCCACCAAGCGCCACCTCGCCGCGCTGCTGGCGCCGGGCAAAGACCCGAAACTGGCCGAGCTGACGATGTTCTTCACGCTGATGCCGAAGGGCGGCGACCTTCACCACCACTACTCGGGCGCGATCTACGCCGAGCAGTACCTGGAGTGGGTCGACAAGGAAGGCTTTTGCGTCAACAAGAACAGCTACACCATCGAGAAGGCCAAGCCGGCCGGCGTTTGTGTGTCCGGGCAGGACGTCATGAACGACAACACCCTGCTGGCCAACCTGCTGCAGCGCTGGTCGGACAAGGACTTCTACAACCACAGCGCCATCCAGTCGCCGCCGGACCGCCAGTTCTTCGATACCTTCGCCTATTTCGGCCCGGTGTCGTCGACCAATACCGCTGATGGCCTGCAACGCCTGAAGCAGCGCGCCATCCAGGAAAACCTGAGCTACATCGAAACCATCTTCGAGATCGCGCCGATCGCGCAGGATCTGGACTTCGACAAGAAAGCCACCAGCGGCGGCGTCACCGAAGCCGACTTCGCCGCCTTGAGCGCCAAGCTGGATCAGGATCAGGCCTTCCAGGGCTGGATCGGCGCCTACCTGCAAAATGTGAAAACCGCCGGCGCCGGCATCGACGACGCCAACTTCACGCTGCGCTACCAGCCGTTCGCGCTGCGTTTCCTGTCGCCGTCGCAGGTGTACTCGCAGATCGTATCGAGCTTTAAGCTGGCCAGCAGCAGCCCGCAGATCGTCGGCGTCAACATCGTCGGTCAGGAAAGCGTCAACGTGTCGATGCGCGACTACGCGCTGCACATGCAGATGTTCAAATACCTCAAGTCCAACTACCCGCAGGTGAAACTGGCGCTGCACGCCGGCGAGTTGGCGCTGGGCATGGTGCCGCCGGAAGGCCTGACCTTCCACATCAAGGAGGCGATCGACGTCGCCGGCGCCAGCCGCATCGGCCACGGCATGGATATCGCCCATGAGAGCAATCCGCTGGCCATCATGAAAAAAATGCGTGATCAGAAGATCGCGGTCGAGGTGAACCTGAGCAGCAACGACTTCATCCTGGGTATCAAGGACCAGGCGCATCCGGTCACGTTGTTCCGCAAATACGGCGTGCCGTATGTGTTGTCGACCGACGATGCCGGCGTGTCGCGCAATAATCTGTCGGGCGAGTATGTGCTGTACGCGGCGCGTTATCAGCCCGACTATGCGGAAGTGAAGAAGCTGTCGTACGACAGTATTCGTTATTCTTTCCTGGCTGATGTGGATAAACAACGACTTTTAAAATCCCTGGATGGAAAATTCGCCAAATTTGAGGCGGATATCGCCGGCGCGGCAGCCAGCGGCAAACGTTAGTATTTTTATACCCCTCTAAAAAGCCGGCGCTTTTATGCGCCGGCTTTTCTTTTTGATAAAGTTGTGTGGCTTTTTTTGTCGCGGTTTTACTACATTTCTGAGAAATCATTCTAAATGTTGCCATGAACGAAATTCATTGACCGCGTATGCTTTTATAATTCCGCCCATTCACGCCTCTGCCACCATCTGAACTTGTTAAATAGTCAGCATTCCACGTTCATTTATATGTTTTTCCACTTAATTGCTTAGTAAAAACGTATTTGTCGCGGGTGTATGACCATGCAATAGTTATAGTCAGTTAGAGTAATTTGACAACTTTTATTGTCATACTGCGGTCATTTAGCTCAGATAAACTCTCACGTTGGTGCAGAGGTCAAACAGCTCTTCACATCAGATTTCGTTAGTTATTCACAGTTTTCACATAACACTCTTAAGGGGTTTTCAATGCAATCCAAACAATCTCCGGTCTTGCGCTTGAGCGTAATCGCCGTGGCGGCTCATCTGGCTGCTCTGGCAGCCGGCTCCGCTTTTGCACAAGAGGCCGAAGCACCGGTCGCAACGCCAGGCAAGTCCGAAGTGGTCATTACCGGTAAAAAACTCGGTATGGGCCTGATGGTGACGGAAGACGCGCCAAAAGCACGTTCGACCATCACCTCGGAAGAATTGGAAAAGCAGCGTCCAACCGGCAATGCCTATGAAGCCCTGGAGATGCTGCCAGCGGTCAACAGCTACAACTACGATGCAACCGGCCTGTTCGGCGGCGGCATGACCCTGCGCGGCTTCAACTCCGACCAGATCGGCGCCACCATCAACGGCGTGCCGGTGAACGACTCGGGTAACTTCGCCATCTACCCACAAGAATATGTGGACCAGGAAAACACCTGCTCGCAGTTCGTGACCCAGGGTTCGACCGACGTCGACTCGCCACAAGTTGGCGCCACCGGCGGTAACTTCGGCATCAGCACCTGCGCACCTGAGAAGAAGCAGCGCGTGCGTGCCATGCAGACCTTCGGTCAACTGAACATGCAGAAGACCTTCCTGCGCTATGACACCGGCGCGATTCTGGACGGTAAATTCACCGCCTTCATCTCCGCTTCGCACGCTGAAGCCGACAAGTGGAAGGGCAAGGGCGAAGCCAATCGTAACCACATCGACTTCGGTGCGTACTACGACTGGGACCGTTTCAACTACATCCACGCGACCATCCTGTACAACAAGGCCGTCAACAACAACATCAACAACCTGACCCTGGCCGAGATCAACGCCAACGGTTACTTCTTCGACTACGCCGACACCTTCAAGGGTCACCTGACCCCGGTCAAGGGCACCGCGCAAGTGGAAACCACCCAGTCGCCGGCCTACTACGGCCTGGGCGTTAACCCGTTCAAGAACATCGTCGCTTCGGCAGTCAGCAAGTTCCGCCTGACCGAGAACCTGGACGTGGCCTTCACCCCATACCTGTGGTACGGCTTCGGCAACGGCGGCGTGCAGCAGCGCGCCCAGTCGGAAAAAGGTTTCTACAACCCGGCCACCGGCAAGCGCGACCAGACCGTCGACCTGAACGGCGACGGCGACACCCTGGACACCGTCCTGGTAGCCAACGCCAGCGTGACCCGCACCGTGCGCCCTGGCGCCAACCTGGCGTTCATTTACAACCTGGAAAACCACGAAATCAAGACCGGCGTATGGTGGGAACGCGCTCGTCACGAGCAGACCGGCCCGATGCTGACCTTGGGTAACGACGGTAACCGCGCCGACGTTTGGCTGCAAGATGGCCAGATCCTGCGTCCGGACGGTCACGCCGCCAACAGCCGCGACTGGATCTCGGTCTCGACCGCTTATCAGGCCTTCCTGCAAGACACCATCAGCCTGATGGACGATAAAGTGAAGATCAACATTGGCGTGCGTACCCCGCACATCAAGCGTGATTTCACCAACTTCGGCGACGAAGCGAACAACGTCAAGCCATACAACTTCTCGAAGACCTACAACGAAGTGCTGCCGCAGTTCGGCGCGCGCTATCGCATCACCAACGACGACCAGGTCTTCACCTCGGTGGCCAAGAACATGAAGGCGCCTCCTAACTTCGTGTTCGGCAATATCGGCACCAGCGTGTTGGTGGACCCTGTCACCCTGAATCCGACTAGCTTCGTTGACGTTACCCCGGAAACCTCGTGGAGCAGCGACTTCGGCTACCGTCACCAGGACAACAAGTTCATCGCCACCGTGACCGCGTTCTACACCGACTTCAAGAACAAGCAAGCCACCGCTTTCGATGTCGACACCGGTCGTAGTTTCTACCGCAACATCGGCGGCGAGAAGCACAGCGGTCTGGAGATCGAACTGGGTAACACCCCGATCAACGGCTGGGCATTCTACGGTTCGCTGGGCTTCCTGAAGTCGGAACTGAAAGACAACCTGCGTGGCAGCGCCACCGTGATCCTGCCAACCGCCGGCAAGGAAGCACCTAACGCGCCAGCCCGCAAGGCCGGCCTGTCGGTGGAATACCAGGACGGTTCGTTCTGGGTCCGTGTCAAGGCCCGTGCAACCAGCAAGCAGTACGCTTCGATCCTGAACGACGAAGTCGCTCCTGGCTACACCACCTACGGTCTGGACGGCGGCTACACCTTCGCCAACTTCGGCTGGCTGAAGCGTCCTAAACTGACCGTCAACGTCAGCAACCTGACCGACAAGCAGTACCGCAACCCGTCGTCGACCACCGTCGTCAACTCGCTGCCGTACCAGGGCCTGGCCGCTTCCGGCGCCACCCGCTACTACCTGGGCGCACCACGCTTCGCGTCGGTGACCCTGTCGGTAGACATCTAACCGACCTTCCCGGGCGGGCCTCACGGCCCGTTCATGGATGGACGTAACACACCCTATAAGTTGCAAGGCTTATAGGGTGTTTTTCATGGAAAGCGCGTTTTGTAACGTACTATTTACCGCGCTGCGAGCAGCGGTTTGGACGGTACAATGGTCGATTCAACACAGGCATTACCGTAATGATTAAACATCCGAGTTCAGTTGCCGGCATCGCGCTGGCCGCTTCGTTGGCGATTGTATTGGCGGGCTGCGCGTCGCGCCCCGCAGCGCCGAATCTGACCGAGATCCAGCTGGTGACGCTGAACGATTTCCACGGCAATCTGGAAGCGAGCAAGTACACCTGGGACAGCGTCGCTGGCGGCGGCGAGCGCGTGATCCAGGCCGGCGGCATCGACACGCTGGGCGCGGCGCTGCAGGCGTGGCGCAAGCAAGACCCCGAGCTGCTGCTGGTCGGCGCCGGCGACTTGATCGGCGCCAGTCCCGCCATCTCCTCGATGTGGGCGGACGAACCGACCATCGGCGCCATGAACCTATTGGGTTTGCGCGCGACCTCGGTCGGCAACCACGAATTCGACCAAGGCCGCATCGAGCTGCTGCGCCAGCAGAAGGGCGGCTGCGTCTCGCCGCGCGCCGACAAGGCCTGTAAATTCGAAGGCACTTATCAAGGCGCGCAGTTCCAGTACCTGGCCGCCAACGTGATCGACATGGTGACGCGCAAGCCGGTGCTGCCGGCCTACAAAATCGAGACCGCCCACGGCGTGAAGGTCGGATTCATCGGCACCGTGCTGCGCGAGGCGGCCGAATCGGCGCTGGCATCCGGCATCGCCGGCCTGGAGTTCGTCGATGAAGCGGACGCCATCAACCGCCAGCTGCCGGAACTACGCAAGCAGGGCGTGGGCGTGTTCGTCGTGCTGCTGCATCAAGGCGGCCGCACCACCGACAAATTCGACCAGCAGGAATGCGCCAATCTCACAGGACCGATCACCAATGTGGTCAAGCGCCTGGACCCGGCGATCCGGCTGGTGATCAGCGGCCACTCGCATCAGGGCTATCTGTGCAAGGTCGATGGCCGCATGGTGACGCAGGCCGACATGGGCGGCCACGTCCTGTCGCGCATCAAGCTGACGGTGGACACCGAGACCAACTCCGTGCGCGACCTCAGCGCCACACAGGAGGTCATGGTGCCGGGCACCTGGCCGGCCGATCCCGCGCTGACAGCCTACCTGAAGAAAAGCCGCGAACGCAGCACCGCCGCGTTGGCGCAGCCGATCGCCACGCTGGCCGTGGCTAGCGTGAAGCGCGAAAAGGAAAGCGCGCGTGAATCGGCGCTGGGCGATCTTGTGGCCGACTCCATGCTGTACGCCGCCCGCCCGTTCGGCGCGCAGATCGCGCTGCAAAACCCGGGCGGCATCCGCCAGGATCTGGAAACGACGGAAGGCAACCGTGTTACGCTCGGCCACGCGATGGCGGTTCTGCCGTTCGGGAACACCATGGTGGCGATGAATTTGCGCGGCGCGCAGATCGTCGATTTGCTGGAACAGCAGTGGATCGGCGGCCGCGAGGCCAAGCGCGGATTGCTGCAGGTGTCGGACGGATTCTGGTACGAGTGGGATCCGACGCAGCCGGAAGGTAGCCGGGTGCTCCCGGGCAGCGTAAAGCTGAACGGCGTGCCGCTGCAGATGGACAGCAGCTACCGCGTGGTGACCAACAACTTCCTGGCCGAAGGCGGCGACGGTTTCCCCGGCTTCAGCAAAGGCAGCAACCGCGCGCCGACCAGCATCCGCGACATCGACGCGCTGACCAGCTATCTGATCAAGCGTGAGCAGGACAAGCAACCCGCCGGCGCCGCTGCGCCGGCCGTGCGCTACAAGAGCGCTCAATAAATAATCGACTAAACCAGCGGATCACAGGAGTCATCATGCGTCGCATACTACTTTCCGTGCTGGTGTCGGCTGCCGTTCTGGCGGCGCCGGCGCGGGCTGAATTTTCCATTCCCGGCTATGAGCTGGTGCAGACCGCACCGGTGGAAACCTCGCTGCACAGCGACGACCTGCGCAGCGCCGTGCAGGTGTGGAGCGAATTGTTCGACAACGCCAAAAGCGAAATCGTCATCGGCCAGTTCTACGCGGTGGTCAAGCCGGGCAGCGCGTTTGAAAAAGTGGTGGAGCGGCTGGAGGCCGCCGGCAAGCGCGGCGTGAAGATCCGTTTCTTGCTCGACCAGAAAGGCGTCGGCCTGTCCGAGCAGCCGACCATCGAGCGCCTGAAGGCGATTCCGAACCTGGACTTCCGCGTCCTGGATTTCAACAAGTTGACCGGCAACGGCATCATCCACGCCAAGTACCTGGTGGTGGACGGCGCGACCGCCTTCATCGGCAGCCAGAATTTCGACTGGCGCTCGTTTGAGCACATCCACGAAACCGGCTTGCGCATCACCGATCCGAAAGTGGTGGCGCAGGTGCTGGCCATCTTCAACCAGGATTGGCGCGCGCAGGCGCTGACCTCGGCCGGCCAGATCGCGCCGGTGCTGAACGTGCGCACGGCGATGGCCGACAGCCACCAGGGTGCATTCCTGTTGGCTAGTCCCAACCAGTACAACCCGGCGGGCGTGGGCGATTCCGAGACCGGCCTGCCGGCGCTGCTGGCGGAAGCGAAGAACGAAGTGCGCGTTCAACTGCTGGACTACGCGCCGCTGAGCTACGGCCCGAAAGGCACGCGCCCTTATTACGCGGTGGTCGACAACGCGGTGCGCGCGGCCGCCACGCGCGGCGTCAAGATCAAGCTGATGGTCTCCAACTGGAACCTGGAACAGCCGGCGCAGGCGTACCTGAAAAGCCTGGCCATGCTGCCCAATGTGGAGATCCGCGTGGTGACGCTGCCGGCGGCGTCGATGGGCTTCATTCCGTTCGCGCGCGTCATCCACAGCAAGACCATGGTGATCGACGGCCAGGTGGCGTGGGTAGGCACCAGCAACTGGGCCGGCGGCTACTTCGACCTGTCGCGCAATCTGGAAGTGGTGATGCGCAACGAGAAAATGGCGCAGCGCCTGACGGCCATGCAGGAACAGATCTGGAACTCGTCCTACGCACAAGCGCTGGACATCAACAAACAATATCCCAAGCCATCGAAAGGCAGCCCTGAATGAAAAAGCTTGCATGCATCCTCGCGCTGAGCAGCGCGTTTGTCTCCTTGAACGCCCATGCATGGGGCAACGATGGCCACCGCGCGGTCGGTGCGATCGCCGATCAGCTGATCAAGGGCAGCAACGCCGAGAAGCAGGTGCAGGCCTTGCTGCTGCCGGGCGAGAGTTTGGCGAAAGTCGCCTCCTGGGCGGACTGCGTGAAGGGCACTTACTGCGGCCCGCAAACGGAGGAGATGGTGGCTTACACCACCGCCAATCCGAAGCATAGCGAGTACCACTACACCGACGTGCCGTTCCAGCTGTCGCGTTATGAAGACAATGGCGTCGGCACGCACGGCCACGACATCGTGCAGACCTTAAAGCAGTGCATCGCGGTGTTGCAAGGGAAGGGCGACGCCAGCACCAATCCCCACAACTTCACGCCGCGCCAGGCCTTGCTGATGCTGACGCACCTGAGCGGCGACATCGCGCAGCCGCTGCATGTGGGCGAAGGCTATGTCGGCAAGAGCGGCGGCTTTGTGCTGCCGACGCAACAGCAGCTGGATGACAAGCAAGCCTTTGCCACCCAGGGCGGCAACAATCTGCAGCTGGATGACATCAAGCTGACGGCCACCAGTTCGCAGCTGATTCCTGCCGCGTCGGCGGAAGACAAGCCGGCGGCCGCCACGCCGCCACGCGCGCCGCAAGCCATCCGCGCTTTCCACTCGTACTGGGATACCACGGTGGTGAACTATGCCTTCCGCCGCATCGGTGCGCGCACGCCGGAGCAGTTTGCGCAGATGGTGATTGCCGACAGTCCGGTGGTGGCGCCCAGCAGCGGCGATCCCGTAACCTGGCCGTATCAGTGGGCGGATCAGACGCTGGTGGTGGCCAAGCTGGCCTATGCCGATGTCACGCCCGGCGTGATGGGGCAGCAAACCAGCAAGACCACGGGTGAGGTGTACAACGTCTGGCCGTTGACGGTGCCGGACAGCTATCCGGTGCCATCGTCGGCTGCCGCCAGGTCGCAGCTGATACAGGGCGGCTATCATCTGGCCGCCGTGTTGAAGGCGATCTGGCCGTGACCGTCGCTTGCGCTTGCGCGGGAATGACGGTTTAGCTTATCTGCCCTTCACCGGATCGAACCGGCGTTCACTGCGCGACAGCGGTGCCTCTGGCGACAGGTGCGGATTGCGAATGTGCAGTACGCACCGCGCCTGCACAAATCATCCAGCGTACGCACGGCGGCCAGCAGCAGCAGGCGCCATGGCGCGCGCGATTTTGATGCATACATGATCGTCATGGCGCTAGTTTGCCACAATCGCGATGCCGGCCCTAGTGATAGCCCAGCGGGTCAAGCGCCACGTTGACCCGGTTTCGCTGCTGCCAATACAACGGTCGGACGGCGCCAGCGTTTCCTTTGTTGACTTTGCCCTTGCTAGTTGCCTATGCTGGGGCCAGGCTACGCCGAATAAGGGGACATCATGAAGTATGGATTGAATCGCTGCGTGCTGGCGGTTATCACCTGCACCGCTGCTATGTCCGCAATCGCACAGACCATGCCGGCAAGCGAAACCGCGCCGGCGGCGTCACCGTTCAGCGCCAATGTCACGCTGGCGTCGCAGTATGTGTCGCGCGGCTTCCGGCAAACCTGGGGCAAGCCGGCGCTGCAAGGCGGCTTCGATTACGCCGGCGCGAACGGCTTCTCGGCCGGCACCTGGCTGTCCACGGTCAGCAACCGCTTTGTCGAGAACGGCACGCTGGAGTGGGATGTCTACGGCGCCTATGGCGCCAGCGTCGGCGATCTCGGTTACAGCATCGGCTACTACCAATACCTCTACCCCGGCGCCAGATATCAGGCCACGGACACCACCTACAACTACGGCGAGTTGGCGCTTGGGCTCAGCTACAAAGTGGTTTATGCCAAGTACTTCTACACCGTGTCGCCGGAATTCTTTGGCATCGAGAATGCGCGTGGCACCGGTTATCTGGATCTCGGCGCCAACCTCGATCTCGGCCAGGGCTGGACGCTCAATCTACACTTCGGCCATGGCCGCGTCGCCAACAACAGCGTGTGGAACTGGCGCGACTACAAGGCCGGCGTCAGCAAGGTGCTGGCGCCCGGCTGGACGCTGGCCGCCGCCTACACCAGAGCCCATCCGCGCACCGGCGCCTACGACAATTACACGCTCGGCATTCCCAACAGCGCCGGCGTGATCCCGACCTCGAATCCTGCCGATGGCACGCTGGTGCTGTCGCTGAGCCGTTCTTTCTGATTTTTTCTGCGGGCGTCCTATGTCGATATCGTTATCGTTGAATGGCAAGATCTGCGCTGCAGCCACCGCGCTGGTGGTCCTGAGCCTGGCGCTCACCGCAGCGGTGACGGGGTTCCGCAGCAGCGCCAGCGCCGAGGCGGCGGCCATGCAGCTGGCGCGCACTTCGGCGCGCGAGGTATCGGGCGCGCTGCAGGCGCGCATCGTCACCAATCTGTCCGCGGTGATCAATCTGTCGGCCGCCATGCGCAGCACTCGCGCCGCTGACCAGGCGCTGTCGCGTGATCAGATCAATGAAATGGTCAAGGCGACGCTGGCCGGATCGGAAGACCTGATCGGCGCCGCCGTGACCTGGGAGGCGAATGCGCTGGACGGCAAGGACGCCGAGTTTGCCGGCAAACTGCCCCTGTATGACGCCAGCGGACGCTTCATGCCGTACTGGACCCGCGCCGCCAACGGCACCCACGTCGAGCCTATCGTATTCGATCCTGCGCCCGGCGCCAACGACTGGTACGACATCCCCAAGCGCTCCGGCAAGGTGTTTTTCACCGAGCCGTATAACTATCCGGTGGATGGCAAGCCGACGCTGATGGCGTCGCTGGTGGCGCCGATCATGATCGGCGGCCAGTTCAAGGGCGTGGCCAGCGCCGACTTCATGCTGACCCGCCTGAGCAAGATCCTGGCCGAGCTGAAAGTGATCGACGGCGGCAAACTCAGTCTGATTTCCAACGGCGGCCTGTATGCCAGCAATCCGGCGCTGGATAAGCTGGGCAAGAAGGCCGAGGAATTGCCGGCGGCGGCGCTGGAGCATGTGCGTCGTGGACAGGCTTACGAGTACGAGGACGGGCAGGGCCTGGTGCACCTGCTGCAACCGGTGTTCATCCACGCCGAAACGGCGCCCTGGTCGGTGCAGCTGACTTTCCCGCGCAGCGTGGCGACGGCGCCGGCGCGCGAACTGCTGATGTACACACTGATTGTATCGCTGGTGTGCGCGGTGGCGACGGCCTTTATCCTGATCACCGTGGTGTTCCGCCTGACCGGGCCGCTGCGTACGCTGGGGGTCCGCATGACCGCCTTGTCCAGCGGCGACGCCGATTTGAGCGTCAAGCTGGAGGTCAGCGGCAAGGATGAACTGGCGGTGATCGGCAACGGTTTCAATCAGTTCGTCGGCAATATCCACGAGGTGCTGCTGCAGGTCAGCACCAGCGCCGAGAACGTGGCGCGCGGCAGTTCGGAAATCTCGCACGGTAACAGCGATCTGTCGGCGCGTACCGAGCAGCAGGCCAGCGCGCTGGAGGAAACGGCGGCCTCGATCGAGGAACTGACCAGCACCGTCAAGGAAAATGCGGAGAATGCGCGCCAAGCCAATCAGATGGCGGTGTCGGCGTCCGACGTGGCGCAGCGCAGCGGCAAGGTGGTGGCCCAGGTGGTGGAGACTATGGCCTCGATTAATGCGTCGTCCAAGAAGATCGTCGACATCATCAGCGTGATCGACAGCATTGCGTTCCAGACCAATATCCTGGCGCTGAATGCGGCGGTGGAGGCGGCGCGCGCCGGCGAGCAGGGACGCGGATTTGCGGTGGTGGCTTCGGAGGTGCGCAGCCTGGCGCACCGCAGTGCGGCGGCGGCCAAGGAGATCAAGCAGCTGATCGATGATTCGGTCAGCAAGGTGGCCGACGGCACCCGGCTGGTGGATGAAGCCGGCAGCACGATGGACGAAGTGGTGACCAGCGTGCGCCGCGTGACCGAGATCGTCGGCGAGATCAGCGTGGCGACGGCCGAGCAGAGCGAGGGCATTGCGCAGGTTAATCAAGCCATCGTGCAGATGGATGGCGTAACGCAGCAGAACGCGGCGCTGGTGGAGCAGGCGGCGGCAGCGGCGGAGAGCTTGCAGGAGCAGGCGTCACATCTGGCGCAGGCGGTCAGCGTGTTCAAGCTGGATCGCGGCGCGGGCAGCGCGTCGGGCATGGCGAATGCGCCGGCGCCCAGGCGCGCACCATCGACACCATCGACACCATCAGCACCATCAGCACCATCAGCACCATCGACCAGGCGTGCGGTGGCGGTGACCAGCCCGGCGCCGGCCAAGCCGGTCACGGATTGGGAAGAGTTCTGATGCGGTGCTGACATGACGCCATGCGTGTAACTATTTTTTTGATCCTGCTGGCCGCGAGCCAGGCCGCAAGCGCGGCGAAGTTGGTGGGCGACGTCAAGTCGGGCCAGGCCCTGTTCCGCCGTTGCGCCTCGTGCCATGCGGTGGGGCCGTATGCGAGCGCCGGCTACGGGCCGCAGCTGACGGGAATTGTCGGACGGCGCGCGGCGTCGACCAAGGACTACAAGTATTCCGAGGCGATGAAGAAGTCGGGGCTGACGTGGGATGAGAAGACGCTGGCCGCTTACCTGCGTGCACCGCACGATGTGGTGCCGGGGACCAGCATGCGTTTCTGGGGAATTCAGGATGAACAGCAGGTCGCCGACCTGCTGTCCTATTTGAAGACTTTTTAACGGGACTTCACGAACGGCGTGCCGAGTGCTTTCGGCGCCACCGACTTGGCCATCAGGCCGGCCAGCACGATCACGGTCAGCACGTAGGGCACCATCTGGATCAGCGAACCTGGCAGGCGGCCGACCACCGGCAGCTCCACGCCTTCAATCTGGATCTGCACCGCCGCGAAGAAGCCGAACATCAGGCAGCCGAGGAAGGTGTGCAGTGGACGCCAGTTACCGAACACCATGGCCGTCAGCGCCAGGTAGCCGGCGCCGGCCGACATGTCGCGCAGGAAGAAGCCGCTCTGCACAATCGCCAGGTAGGCGCCCGAGAACGAGCACAGTACGCCGGCGATCAGCATCGCCATGTAGCGCTGGCGCTCGACGCTGATACCGGCCGCATCGGCCGCGTGCGGATTCTCGCCGCAGGCGCGCAGGCGCAGGCCGAAGCGGCTGTGGTAGACCACCCAGTGCACCAGCGGCACCAGCGCGAACGCCAGGTACACCAGCACCGAATGGCCGCCGATCAGGTGCGCATACACCCAGCCGATGAAGGGGATGCCCTCCAGCGCGGCGGAGCCGGGCAGCACCACGTCGAACAGGCGCGCCGCGCCCAGGTCCGGCGTGCGGCCGCCTTGCTGGAAGATGTACTGCGCCACCACGAAGGTCAGGCCGCTCATGGCGATGTTGATGGCGATGCCGGCCACCAGCTGGTTGCCCTTCTGGGTGATCGCCACGTAGGCTTGCAGGGTCGCCAGCAGCACCGACACCAGGATGCCGGCCATCACGCCGTACCACGGGTTCTGCGTGGTGAAGGCCACCGCCGCCGAGACGAACGCCGAGGCCAGGATCTTGCCTTCCAGGCCGATGTCGATCACGCCCGAGCGCTCGGCGAACAGGCCGGCCATGCCGGCGAAAATCAGCACCGGCGCGTTGCGCACGGTGGATACCAGGATGCTGCCGATATGCAGGTCGTCAAAAGTCATATCGTCCTCACTTCTTCAATTTGAGCAGCTTGGCGATCGCCGGGCCGTACAGGTTTTCCATCGCGCCGCAGAACAGGATGATCACACCCTGCACCAGCACCACCATCTCTGGCGGGATGTTCTGCTTTTCCAGCGACAGGTCGAAGCCACCTTGCGTCAGCGCGCCGAACAGCACCGCCGACAGGAAGATGCCGACCGGATGCTGGCGGCCCATCAGCGCAATCGCGATGCCGATGAAGCCCGCGCCGCCGACGAAGTTCAGCGACAGGTAGTGGGTCGAACCCATGATCGAATTGACCGAACCCAGGCCGGCCAGCGCGCCCGAGATCAGCATCACGGTGATGATCATCTTGCTGATGCGGATGCCGGCGTAATGCGCGGCATGCTTGTTCAGGCCCGTGGCGCGCAGCTTGAAGCCCCACGAGGAACGCGCCACCACCACGCCGTAGACTGCCAGCGCGATAATCGCCAGGAAGAAGCTGATGTTGAGCGGCGTCTCGCCCAGTATCGGGAACCACTGGTTCAGGCGCGGCATTTCAGCGGCGGCCGAGAACACGCGGCTGGCCGGATTCTGTTCGCCCGGCGGCACCAGGTATTTTACGATCACGGTGTTCATCAGCGAACCGGCGATGTAGTTGAACATGATGGTGGTGACCACCACGTGGCTGCCGCGTTTCGCTTGCAGGTAGCCGGGCAGGAAGGCCCACAGCGCGCCGAACAGGGCCGCGCCCAGCATGGCGAGCGGGATCAAAAGCCAGAACGGCAGCGTGCTGTCGAAGGTCAGCATGGCCAGGGTCAGGCCCAGGCCGGCGAAGTACATCTGGCCTTCGGCGCCGATGTTGAACAGGCCCGCCTGCATGGCGATCGATACCGCCAGGCCGGTGAAGATGAAGGTCGAGGCGTAGAACAGCGTGTAGCTCAGGCCTTCCGGATTGATCACGGCGCTGTTGACCAGGATCTGCAGCGATTCGATCGGGCTCTCGCCCAGCAGGTGGATCACCAGCGCGGTCACCAGCAGTGCCGACAGCAGGTTCAGGATGGGCATTACAAACGCTGTAGCCCAGCGTGGCAGGTCTTGGTTGTTCATGATTTTTGCATCCCGCCCATCAGCAAGCCGATGCGGGTGGTGTCGAATTCCTCAATTTTCAGTTCGCCGGTGATGCGGCCGCCGCACATGACCAGGATACGGTCCGCCAGCGCGCGCACTTCCTCCAGCTCCACGGAGACCAGCAAAATCGCCACGCCTTCGTCGCGCAGCTTGAGCAGCTGGGTGTGGATGCTTTCGATGGTGCCGATGTCGACGCCGCGCGTCGGTTGTCCCACCAGCATCAGCTTCGGCTGCGCCAGCACTTCGCGCGCGATCACCACCTTTTGCTGGTTGCCGCCCGAGAGCAGGCCGATACGCAGGTCGTGGTTGTTGGGACGGACGTCGAAGCTCTTCATCAACGCATCGCAGCGCGCGGCGATGGCCTTGAAGTCGAACAGGCCCCAACGGCCTTTCAGCTTGTCCTGGTAGCCGAGGATGGTGTTGTGCATGACCGAGAAGGCCTTCACCACGCCGTCGCGCAAACGGTCTTCCGGAATGTGGGCGATGCCCAGGTCGCGGAAGGTGCGCGGCAGGCCGTCGGCGTCCGAGCGGCCGCGGGTTGACAGGCCCGGCAGTTCCTTGCCGAGGAATTCGAGCTTGCCCGACGACGGCAGGCGCATGCCCGACAGGATTTCCATCAACTCGCTCTGGCCGTTGCCGGAGACGCCGGCAATCGCCACGATCTCGCCGGCGCGCAGCGTGAAGCCGATGTCGGCCAGCAGCTTGACGCCCTGGTCGTCCAGCAGCTGCAACTGCTCGACGTGCAGCACCGGCGCGCCCGGATTGTAGGGCGCGCGCGGCAGGTTGTTTTCAATCGGACGACCGACCATCATATTGGCCAGGTCTTCCTTGGTGGTGCCGGCGGTCGGCACCGCGCCGATCACGCGGCCGCCGCGCATCACGGTCACGGTGTCGGTGATGTCGAGGATTTCCTGCAGCTTGTGCGTGATCAGGATGATGGTCTTGCCCTGTTCCTTGAACAGGCGCAGGATCTCGAACAGCGACTCGGTCTCCTGCGCGGTCAGCACGGCGGTCGGCTCGTCCAGGATCAGGATGTTGGCGCTGCGGTAGATCTGCTTGAGAATCTCGACGCGCTGCTGCGCGCCCACCGACAAATCGTGGATGGTAGCCAGCGGATCGACGTCGAGGCGGTAGCGGGTGCAGATCTCGCGCAGCTCCGCTTCCACCTTGGCGCGCTTGGCTTTCAGCTTGAAGCCGCCTTCGCTGCCCAGCATCACGTTGTCGAGCACGGTCATGTTCTCGACCAGCATGAAGTGCTGGTGCACCATGCCGATGCCGAGGGCGATCGCCTCCTGGCTGTTGTGGATGCGACGCGCCTGGCCATCAAGCAGGATCTCCCCGCCGTCGGCGCGGTAGTATCCGTACAGGATGCTCATCAGGGTCGACTTGCCGGCGCCGTTCTCGCCCACCAGGCCGTGGATGGAACCCTTGGCGATGGTGAAGTTGACGTCCGTGTTCGCTTTTACAGCTCCGAAATGCTTGGAGATGCCGCGAAATTCTACTGCTGGCTGCATAGGATCGTTTTTTAATTAAGTAAAACGCGCCGCGCGGGGCTATCCCCGGCGGCGCGCTTCATGTTCAAACAGGTTTTAGACCGGGCAGGCGGCGCCCGAACGAATATCGATGACCTTGACCTTGCCGTCGATAATGTCTTTGCGTGCGCCCAGCACGCGCTTCTCGATGTCAGGCGTGATCAGCTTGCGGTTGTGCTCGTCCAGCACCCAGTCCACGCCGCCTTCCTTCAAGCCCTTGGCGGTGACGCCGGCCTTCCAGGTGCCGTTCTTCATTTGCATGAAGGAATCGTAGACGGCGTTGTCGACGCGCTTGACCATCGAGGTCAGGATGCTGCCTGGGTACAGGTGGTTCTGGTTGGAGTCCACGCCGATGGCCAGCTTGCCTTTTTCCTTGGCGGTCTGCAGCGTGCCCAGGCCCGAACCGCCGGCCACGGCAAACACCACGTCGACGCCGCGATCGAACTGCGAGCGCGCCAGTTCACCGCCCTTGGCCGGGTTGTTCCACGAATCCGAGGAGGTGCCGACCATGTTCGAGGTCACTTCCACCTTCGGGTTGACGGCCTTGGCGCCCTGGGTGTAACCGCAGGCGAAGGTGCGGATCAGCGGGATGTCGACACCGCCGATGAAGCCCAGCTTCTTGGACTTGGAGGCCATGGCCGCAGCCACGCCGGCCAGGTAGGAGCCTTCTTCTTCCTTGAAGGTGATGGAGTTGACGTTGGCGCCTTGCGCCACGCCGTCGATCAGCACGAAATGAACTTTCGGGAATTCCTTGGCGACCTTTTGCACGGCGGCCTGCTGGGCAAAGCCGATGGCGGCGATCAGGTCGAGGTTCTTGCGGGCGAGGCCGCGCATCACCTGTTCAGCCTGGGTGTCGCTGGAGGCTTGCACCTCGATGAAATTGATATTCGTTTCCTTCTTGAAGCGCGTGGCGCCTTCAAAAGCGGACTGGTTGAACGACTTGTCGAACTTGCCGCCTGCGTCATACACGATGCCCAGCTTTGGGTCAGCCGCGGACGCGCTGGCAGCGATAAACAGTGCTGCAACCGTCAAACTAAGTTGTGAAAGTTTCATGAATAGGCTCCTGGAAGATCGATATTGTATATTTTTATTGGCCGAAACATATAATTCCGCCTCGTTTACTCGTATTCCGTCGCTCCCGCGTAGGCGGGAGCCCATGATTTGCTGCGGAACCGGCCGGGCATCGATTCCCGCCTGCGCGGGAATGACGCAGGCGGGTCTACTCGGTAAGTGCTAGCAACTTGCTAAAAGCTTGCTCGAATTGCAGCAGGCCGGCGGCCAGCAATTGCTGCCCGATTGTTTCCAGATCGATACCTTGGTGCGCCAGCTGCGCCAGCACGGCGCGTTCGGCTTCTACATTGGTGCCCAGCGCGACCTCGGCCACGCCGTGGTCGCGGAAGGCGGCCAGGGTGGCGTCCGGCACCGTGTTGATGGTGTCCGGCCCGATCAGGCCCTCGACGTAGCGCACATCGCGCTCGGCGGCGGTCTTGGTGGCGGTGCTGGCCCACAGCAGCCACTGCGGGGTGGCGCCGAAAGCGGCGAATACGCCGAAACCGCTGTCGTTCTTCCAGTCCGCGTAGGCGATGCGGGCGGCAGCGATGGCGGCCTGGCCGCGCAGCGGGTCGGCCGGCGCCAGTAGGGCGTCCACGGCGACGTCGATACGGCTGATGAACACGCTAGCGACGCTGGCGATACGCTGCACCGACAACGTGTCCTGCAAGCGGCGTGCCAGGCCCCGGCGGTGGGCGGTGCGCACCGCGTGCACCTGGCTGGCGCTGAAAATCAGGGTCATGTTGACGTTGATGCCGGCGTAGGTCACTTCCTCCAGCGCGGCGATGCCGGCCGGCGTGGCCGGAATCTTGATCATGGCGTTGGGGCGGGCAATCAGCTTCCACAGGCGGCGCGCCTCGGTCACGGTGGCGCTGACGTCGTGCGCCAGGCGCGGCGACACTTCAAAGCTGACAAAACCGGCGCGGCCGTCGCTGTGGTCGTACAGCGGCGCGAACAGGTCGCAGGCGCGCTGGACGTCGGGGATCACCAGCGCTTCGAAGCGCGCTTCCGGCGTGGCGTGCGCGGTGCGCAGTAGCGGCAGGGCGGCGCGATACGCGGGATCGTGCTGGATCGCCTGGTAAAAGATGGCCGGGTTGGACGTGATGCCCTGGACGCCGTCGTTGGCGATCAGCGCGGCCAATTGGCCGGAGGCGAGCAGGTCGCGGCTCAGGTTGTCGAGCCAGATTTGTTGTCCCAGGGCGCCGACTGCCTGTAGCCGGCTGTATTCGAGCATGTTGTTCATCTACCGTTCCAAGAATGTATGTCGCACTGCAACAACACGGCCCGCCGAATTAAATTTTTTTATCTTGTTGCTTTTTTGTCCGTTTGGAAAAAAATACACGCAGTGGCGGGCCGCTGCTTTTGCCCTCTCCCAGAGGGAAAGTGGCTTCCGCCCTAGCGTTCAGGGCAGCCCACTACTATGCCCTAGCGCCGATATGTAGGACAAATTCGTTTTTTCTTGGTTATTTATTCAAAATAAATATGAATCAAGATCCTACCAAAGCTGGGTTTGCTGCCATTTTTTCCGTGCTAGCATGGTTGATAATTTGTATATCGATATGCGCTATCGTTCAGTTTCGATACACATTTAACAAGAAAAATCCAACTACACAATGACGGGAGCAGGACATATGAGCAAGCAACGCAGTTTCGCAGTGCGGTCGCTGATCGCACTGGCTGTCGCCAGCACTTTGCCGCTGGCATACGCGCAGGACACTGAAACCGCTGGTAAAGACCAGCTGGAAACGGTGATCGTGACGGCGCAGCGCCGCGCGGAAAACATCAAGGACGTGCCGATGTCGATCGCCACCATCAAGGGCGACAAGCTGGACGCGCTGACCGCCGGCGCCGGCGACATCCGCGTGCTGTCCGGCCGTTCGCCGTCGCTCAACATCGAGTCCGACTACGGCCGCGCCTTCCCGCGCTTCTATATTCGCGGCCTGGGCAACACCGACTTCGACCTGAACGCTTCGCAGCCGGTCGGCTACGTGATGGACGACATCGTCATGGAAAACGCCATGCTGAAGGGCTTCCCGGTGTTCGACGTCGACCAGGTCGAGGTGCTGCGCGGCCCACAGGGCACGCTGTTCGGCCGCAACTCGCCGGCCGGCGTCATCAAGTTCGACTCGGCCAAGCCGGTCTTCAAGCAGGAAGGCTATCTGCAACTGGGCGTGGGCAACTACTCGGCCAAGACGGCTGAAGGCGCGTTCAACATCCCGCTCAGCGACACCGTGGCGCTGCGCTTCGCCGGCACCAGCCAGCACCGCGACAACCGCGTGCACAACACCAATCCAACGCCGAACAAAGGCACCCAGGACTTCGAAGGCTACGGCGACAACGCTTTCCGCCTGCAGGCGCTGGTCAAGCCGAACAAGGACTTCGAGGCGCTGTTCAACTACCACCAGCGCAACTACCACGGCAGCGCCACGCTGTTCCGCGCCAACATCCTCAAGCAGGGCACCAACGACCTGGTGGACGGCTTCGACTACGGCTCCTACCCGACCGACGGCGTCAACTACCAGAAGCTGAAAACTCAGGGTGGCAGCATCCGCCTGAAGTACAACCTGGCCGACATCACGCTGCACTCGATCACCGGCTACGAAAAGCTGAAGTTCAACAGCCGCGCCGACGTGGACGGCGGCTACGGCGCCGTGTTCGCGCCACCATCGGGCCCGGGCCGCATTCCGTTCCCGGTCGAAACCGCCGACCTGCTGCCTAACCACAAGCAGTTCTCGCAGGAGTTCCGCGCCGAGTCGAACTACAGCGGTCCGCTGCAGTGGATCGGCGGCCTGTACTACTTCAACGAAAACATCCAGATCGACAGTATCAGCTTCAACAGCCTGGCGCCGGGCAATCCGCAGAACGTCGCCTACGCGCTGCAGTACCAGAAGGCCAAGTCGTGGGCGGCTTTCGGCGCGCTGAACTACACCGTGTCCGACAAGCTGAAAGTGCGCGGCGGCCTGCGCTACACCGACGACAAGAAGGATTTCTTCGCCTCGCGCACCGACTTCGACGCCAGCAACAAGCTGGTCACCATCCCGCACACGCTGGACGCCAAGTCGACCAACGTCAGCTGGGATCTGAGCGGTACCTACGAACTGAGCAAGAGCACCAACGCCTTTGCCCGCGTCGCCACCGGCTACCGCGCACCGTCGATGCAGGGCCGCCTGAACGGCCTGGGCGACGTGCCGTCGCAAGCCGGCGCCGAGAAAGCGCTGTCGTATGAGGCCGGCATCAAGCAGGACTTGTTCGAGAAGCGCGCGCGCCTGAGCGCCACCGTGTTCCAGTACCGCATGAAGGACAAACAGCTGACCGCCGGCAGCGGCACCGTCAACATGAACCAGCTGATCAACGCCGACAAGGTGACCGGTCACGGTATCGAGCTGGACCTGCAAGCCAACCTCGGCTACGGCTTCAGCGGCTCGGTGGGCTACAGCTTCAACGACACCGAGATCAAGGACAAGGATCTGCGCGTCCAGTACTGCGGCAACCTGGCCAATAATGCCGGCCTCGGCTGCACCCCGACCAATCCGATGGCGGTGGGCTTCCCTGGCAATGTCCTGATCGATGGCAACGACCTGCCGCGCGCGCCGCGTCACCAGGCCAACTTCACGCTGAAGTACAGCACCGAAGTGGCCAACGGCGAACTGTACGCGATGACCGACTGGAGCTACCGCAGCAAGTACAACTTCTTCCTGTACACCGCCACCGAGTACACTGCCAAGCCGCTGACCGAGGGCGGCGTACGCGTCGGCTACAAGTGGGGTAATGGCAAGTATGAAGTGGCAGCCTTCGGCCGCAACATCACCGACAAGATCGTCGCGCTCAGCGCCATCGAGTTCGATAACCTGACCGGCATGCTGAACGAGCCACGCACCTACGGCGCAACGTTCAAGGTCAACTTCTAAGCCTCGCTTTGCTTGAGCATCCCCGCACGCCGCACGCCGCACGGTGGGCGGGGATTTTTTCAGTGTGGTTTGACTGGTTGCCGCCAGGCGCACGCGTCACGGCCAGATCGTTTTCGCGTCAGCAATGCTGCTGCTCTCGATCAGATCCAGATAGTGCGGGAAGCTGCGGCGCTCCGATGCTTGATGGTCACGCGGCCCCCTAATACTGCTGCCACTCCTCCGCGTCGGTTTTGCTCTGCTCCTTTGCGCCGCGCGCGGCGGGCGCCTTGATTGCTTTGGTGGGCCGCTTGGGCACCGCCACAGCGGCAAGGCGCGCGGCCGGGGCCGGCGTCGACACCGTTTTTATCTCGGCATGTTGTCCCAACTGGAACACGCTGACAACCCCGGACAGTTCTTGCGCCTGCTCCTGCATGGAGCTGGCCGCCGCCGACGCCTGTTCCACCAGCGCCGCGTTCTGCTGGGTCACTTCATCCATTTGCGAAATCGCCGAATTGATCTGCTCGATACCCATGGTTTGCTGCACGCTGGCCGAGGCGATCGCGCTCATGATGTCGGTCACGCGGTTAATCGACTGCACAATATCGACCATGGTCACGCCGGCGGCGTCCACCAATTTGCCGCCCGCATCGACCTTGCTGACGGAATCGTCGATCAAGGCCTTGATCTCCTTGGCCGCAGCGGCGGAGCGGTGTGCCAGGTTGCGCACCTCGGTGGCGACCACGGCGAAGCCGCGGCCCTGCTCTCCGGCCCGGGCCGCTTCCACAGCGGCGTTCAGCGCCAGGATATTGGTTTGAAACGCAATGCCATCGATGACGCCGATGATATCGACGATCTTGTTGGACGAGTCGTTGATCGAAGCCATGGTATCGACCACCTGCGCCACCACCGAGCCGCCTTTGACCGCCACCGCAGCCGCCGATACGGCGAGCTCGTTGGCCTGCCGCGCGTTGTCGGCGTTTTGCTTGACGGTGCTGGTCAGCTCCTCCATCGACGACGCCGTCTCCTCCAGTGAACTGGCTTGCTCCTCCGTGCGGGTGGACAGGTCGAGGTTGCCCGCTGCGATTTGATTGGAGGATGTGGCGATGGTATCGGTACCGGCCCGCACCCGGCCGACGATATCGGCTAGCTGATTGCGCATCAGTTTCATGGACGACATCAAATTGGTGTCGTCGCCTTGGCGTACCTGAATATCGGTATCCAATCTCCCGCTCGCGATATCTTTGGCGACGGACATTGCGTAGGTGGGCTCGCCGCCCAATTGCTTCAAGATACTGCGGGCGATGGCCAAGCCGGCGCCGATCGAGCCCAGAACGCCAATGACGGCCATGATGATGATTAATATCCTGCTATCGGCGTATTGCTCGTGCGCCATGTTGGCGGTCTGATTACTGGATTTTATTTCATAATCCCTGAACTCTATCAGGGTATTGACCCATTTATCCAGGGCCGGCCCAGTCTCATTCATCAACAGCTCGGGCGCGGCGGCGTCGTTGGCAAAACCCAGCGCGAACGATTTTTTAACCAGGGGTAATGCTGCCGCCTTCACGTCGGCTATTTTTACCAGATAGCTTTTTTCCTCGGGGCTGGAATTGGGATCGGCGAGGAATATTTTATTCAGATCGGCTGAAAATATTTCATATTGTTTTAAACTGTTGTCGAATGCCTCCTTCTCCTTCGTCATTCTCGGGACGTCGTTCAGGATCGTGACGTTGCGCATGGCAGCAGATGCTTTTTGCGCCTCGCCCAGCGCCTGCGAAATAATATTCGACTCGGTTGCATTAAAATCCACCGTTACAATCAGCGACTGATTTAACGCGGCCAACCTGCTGAGGCTCAGTATTGAAACAGTGATCAAGATCAACAGCCCGATACCAAACCCGATCGCGAGCCGCGTTTGCACCGTGAAATTGGAAAACGACATTTTGCTATCTCCACTAGAATTTGATTCATGGAAATACTGCTTCGAGAAAATTTCCTTCTGGATAATCCTACACCGCTGCCATGTAGAGTGCAACGTGAGTGTGGGATTTAACAAGTCAAGTTGAACGCCGAGCGGCAGCTCGCTGTCCGCCAATCAGCCCGAAGACCTTGGTGTGGAAATCTGCTGACATTCAGTGAGTTAGCGCCGGGCTGGTCAGCCGCCGCGCAATCGCGTTTACTTTCGTCTGTTGTGTGAGCCGATCAGGCAGGCAGCGCGAGGTTTGTGATATAAGCAGCGACGCTCCCGCCATACCGACTGTGTATCGGGGAATAACGCAATACGGTAGGCGGGAATTTTCTTATTTGGGAGCCTGACTTGGAACATTCCGTTGTTAATTTATGGCCGCTGCTGGGTGTGACCGTTATCATTGCGGGCTTCGCCTTGCGCGCGCATCCTGTGCTGGTGGTGATCGCCGCCTGCGTGGTCACCGGCGTCACGGCCGCCATGCCGATGGAGCAGTTGCTGGCCACGCTGGGCACGGCCTTTATCAAGACGCGCAACCTGCCGCTGATCCTGCTGCTGCCGATCGCCGCCATCGGCCTGCTCGAGCGTCACGGCCTGAAGGAGCATGCGCAGGCTTCCATCGCGCGCATCCGTTCGGCCACTACGGGCCGCCTGCTGATCGTCTACCTGGCGATCCGCGAGCTCAGCGCCGCCTTCGGCCTGACCAGCATCGGCGGCCACGCCAGCATGGTGCGGCCATTGATCGCGCCGATGGCCGAAGGCGCGGCCGAGGTGCGCTATCCGAACGTGCCGCTGGAGATGCGCCACCGCATCCGCGCCATGGCCGCCGCCACCGATAATGTCGGCCTGTTTTTCGGCGAGGATATCTTCGTCGCCTTCGGCGCCATCGTGCTGATGCAAACCATCCTGCACGGCGAGGGCATCGAGGTCGATCCGCTGCACATGGCGCTGTGGGGCATACCGACGGCGATCTGCGCCTTCGTCATTCACGCGTGGCGGCTGTACCGGCTCGACGCCGAGATCGCCCGGAGCGCAACATGATCGTCACGCTCGATTATTTCTACTATGTGCTGGGGGCGATGCTGCTGGTGGTCGCTTACATGGCGCTGCGTGACCAGCACAATCCGAAGCGCTACAGCAGCGCCATGTTCTGGGGCCTGTACGCCGTGATCTACCTGGCCGGCGAGCAGTTGCCGCCGGTGGCGGCCGGTGTGCTGATGGTGGTGATGGCGCTGATCGCCGGCTTCGGCGGCGTGGCGTTGGGCCGTTACGGCGACCGCAGCGAACAGGACCGCCGCAGCAGCGCGCAGCGACTCGGCAATAAACTGCTGATCCCGGCGCTGCTGATTCCGATCACCACCGTGATCGGCTCGACGCTGTTCAAGGACGTCAAGTGGGACGGCCTGTTCCTGCTCGACCCGAAAAATCTGACGCTGGTGAGCCTCGGCATCGGCTCGTTGTGTGCCGTCGCCACGGCCTGCTGGCTGACGCGCTCGACGCCCGTGCAGGCCATGCGCGAATCGCGTCGCCTGATCGACCATCTCGGCTGGGCGGTGGTGCTACCGCACATGCTGGCGGTGCTGGGCCTGCTGTTCACCGAGGCCGGCATGGGCAAGGCGGTGGCGCACGTAGTCACCTCGTACATCAATATGGACATCCGCCTGGTGGCGGTGGCGGTGTACTGCGTCGGCATGGCGCTGTTCACCATTATCATGGGCAACGGCTTCGCGGCCTTCCCGGTGATGGCGGGCGGTGTCGGCATTCCGGTGCTGGTCGGCGTGTACCATGCGAACCCGGCGGTGATGGCGGCGATCGGCATGTTCAGCGCCTATTGCGGCACCCTGATGACGCCGATGGCGGCCAATTTCAACATTGTTCCGGCGGCATTACTTGAACTGCCCGACAAGAACGCCGTGGTGAAAATCCAGGTGCCCACGGCGTTGCCGATATTGTTAGCAAATATTGCTTTGCTTTATTTTTTGATGAATATGTGAGACGCTCTCGCTTTGCTAGCACAGCATCACGGAGTAAGGCAAGATGAAAAAGATAATATTGTTAACGGGCTTCGAACCGTTTAACAAGGAGACCGTCAATCCCTCGTGGGAAGCGGTACGCCAGCTGGACGGTTGGCATGAGGGTGAGTTCGTTGTGCATGCGCGACAGCTGCCTTGCGTGTTCGGGCACGCGCTCAAGGTCATGCACCAGGCGGTGGAGGAACTGCAGCCGAGTATCGTGATCGCGGTGGGCCAGGCCGGCGGCCGCGTGGACATGTCGGTCGAGCGCATCGCCATCAACATCGACGACGCGCCGATACCGGATAACCAGCAACGCCAGCTGGTGGACCAGCCGATTGTGAACGGCGGCCCGGCCGCGTACTTCTCCACCTTGCCGATCAAGGCCATCGTACACCAGCTGCGCGAAGCGGGCTTGCCGGCGTCGGTGTCGCAAACGGCCGGCACCTTTGTCTGCAACCATGTGTTCTACGGCCTGATGCACCAGGCGCACGAGTGGGGCACCACCATGCGCGCCGGCTTTATTCATATTCCGTATCTGCCGCAGCAGGCGGCGGCCCATCCCGGCACCGCCAGCATGAAGCTGGAGGACGTGGTGGAAGGCTTGCGCATCGCGCTGCGCACCACGCTCGCGCATACCGTCGATCTGCGTGAAGCGGGCGGGCTCACTCACTGATCTAGTCGCTACGGGCCGGCGGGTTCAGGATATTCAGGAAAGCCCGCACCACCGGCGCATCGTCGGTGGTGGTGTAGGTGATGTACAGGTTGGCCGACGGCGGGTTGCTGCGGATCGGTACGAACACCACGCCGGGCCAGCCGATGCGGCTGGTGGTTTCCGGAATCAGGGTCACGCCCAGGCCGGCGCCGACCATGGCCAGCAGGGTCTGCGGTTCGGACGCTTCCTGGAAAATCGTCGGCTGGAAGCCGGCCTTCACGCAGCACTGGATCAGGTAGCGCGGAAACGAGGACTTGTCGAGCGCCAGCGTCAGCATCGGCTCGTCGGCGATGTCGATCAGTTCGATCGCCTCCTGCTTGGCCAGCGGGTGGTGCTCGTTGAGCGCCACGCACACGTCTTCACGGAAGCATAGTTCCTGACGCAGGTTGTCGGTCTTGAGGTCGTCCTCGTCCAGCTTCGGTTCGCGCCAGAAACCGACGTCGATCTGTTTGGCACGCAGCGCCTCGTATTGCAGCGTCGGGCCGAGCTCGTGCAGGGTCCAGGTCACGCGCGGGAACTTGGTCTGGAATTCCTCCAGCAGACTGGGGATCGGTCCCCACATGGCGGAACCGACGATGCCCACGCGCAGCCGGCCCACCTCGCCGCGGTCGATCTGGCGGATGGTGTCGATGGTCATGCGCATCTTGGCCAACAGCTCGGAAGCTTCCGCCATCAGCGCTTTGCCGGCCACGGTCAGCTCAAAGGTGCGGGTGGTGCGGGCAAACAGTTTAACGCCCAGCTCGCTTTCGAGTTTCATGATCTGCTGGCTCAGCGGCGGCTGCGAAATGTGCAGGCGTTCGGCGGCGCGGCTGAAACTTTTTTCTTCAGCCACGGCGAGGAAGTACTTCAGTTGTTTCAGATCGATGGACATGGGATTTCGGCTCGGAAGTTAAGCCGTCGTTCCCACGCAAGCGGGAATCCATAGAGCGCAAGATGGCACGCTCAGCATGGATTCCCGCGTGCGCGGGAATGACGGGTCAGGGGTGCTGCATGGCCACCGCCAGCGCGGCGCCGCAGCGGGCGTTGTTCTTCACCAGCGCGATATTGGTGCTCAGGCTGCGGCCCTCGGTCAGCGCCTTGATGCGGCCGAGCAGGAAGGGCGTGACGCGCTTGCCGCTGATGTCCTGCGCATCGGCTTCCTGCAAGGCCTGCGCGGTGATGCGGTCGATCTCGTCCTTCGGCATGGCTTCGGCGGCCGGCACCGGGTTGCTGACTACCACACCGCCCTTCAGGCCCAGCTGCCATTTGGTGTGGATGAAGGCGGCTTGCTCGGCCGGGGTGTCGAGCTGGAAGTCGGCGTCGAAACCGCTTTCCGTGGTGAAGAAGGCCGGGAAGCCGCGCTGGCCCACGCTCACCACCGGCACGCCGTGGGTTTCCAGGTATTCCAGCGTCAGGCCGATGTCGAGGATGGATTTCACGCCGGCGCAGACCACGGCCACCGAGGTGTGCGCCAGTTCCTGCAGATCGGCCGAAATGTCGAAGCTGGTTTCGGCGCCGCGATGCACGCCGCCGATGCCGCCGGTGACGAAGACCTGGATGCCGGCCAGCTCGGCACAGATCATGGTGGCGGCCACGGTGGTCGCGCCCAGCTTGTTCTGCGATAGCACAAACGGCAGGTCGCGGCGGCTGACCTTCATGGCGTCCGGCGAAGTGCCCAGCAGTTCCAGCTGCTGATCCGACAGGCCGATACAGATCTTGCCGCCGATGATGGCGATGGTGGCCGGCACGGCGCCGCCGTCGCGGATGAGCTGTTCCACTTCACGCGCCATCTGCACGTTCTGCGGGTAGGGCATGCCGTGCGAGATGATGGTCGATTCCAGCGCGACGATGGCTTTGCCGGCGGCGCGGGCGGCGGCCACTTCCGGCGAGAACAATAAGTATTGGTGCATGGTTTTATCCTTTATTCGGGAACAGCGGAGCGTTCATATCAAAGTCGTGTATTTCGTCGAGGATGTCGGCCGCCAGTACCGGCGAAACGGTCTCCTGGCTTTCCAGCGTCATCGCGGCCACCTTCAGGCCACGGCGGCAGGCCAGCGTCAGGTCGGTGCTGCCCTGGTAGAGCGACCAGCAGACGGCGGCCGAGAAAGCGTCGCCGGCGCCGGTGACGTCCACCACCTCCACCTGGTGCGCGGCCAGCCAGGCCAGTTCGCCGCCGCGCGTGTGGTACACGCCCTGGCTGTCGCAGGTGACGATGACGTCCTGCGCACCCTGCGCCTGGACGTCGCGGCAGGCGGCGCGCACGTCGGCCTCGGTCGGCAGGGCGCGGCCGGCGCGGGTTTCCAGTTCGCCGCGATTCAGGATCAGCAGGCGCAGGCCGCGCAGATCCTGCGGCAGGCGTGCCATCTTCGGTTGCGAGACCGCCACGATCACCAAAGGCAGATTGTCGCTGCGCGCGCTCTCCAGCAAGATGGCGATGCTGGCGGCCGGCAGGTTGAGGTCGGCCACGGTCATGGCGGCGGCCGCGCGCTGCGGCTGGCGGCTGGCCAGGAATTCGGGCGTGATGCGGTCGTACAGCGCCATGTCGGCCAGCGCCACCACCAGTTCGCCCTTGTCGTCGAGGATGGCGGTGTAGGTGCCGGTGGCCGCGTCCTGCAGTTTGAGGCTGCCGCGCGTGTCGATGCCGGCCGCTTCGGCGTGATCCTGCAGGCTGCGGCCGGCGCCATCGTCGCCGACGGCGGTGAGCAGGGCGGTCGGCAGGTTCAGGCGCGCCAGGTTTTCGGCGATGTTGCGCGCCACGCCGCCGTAGACTTCCTCGGCGGTGGCGGGGTTGGAGGTGCCCAGCGCCATCGGTGCGATGGTGCGCAGCTTGCGGTCCAGATTGGCGGCGCCGATGCACAGCACCGGACGCTTGTCCGGCAGCACATAGGCGCGACCCAGCAGGCGGCGTTCACGGATCAGGCCGGCGATGTGGCCGGCCACGGCGGAGCGCGACAGGCGCAGCTCGACCGCCAGATCCTGCTGGGAGATGAAGGGGTTGGCGCGGATCAGCTGGTAGAGCTGTTCCTTTTTGGAGGAGTCGGTCACGGTGGTGGCCTCATTAAACAATTGTCCAGTATGGTAAACATTTGTCTGAATCGAGTCAATGACGCGGCGGAAGCTGAGTTTGTCTGCATTGATAATACTCCTGATTTATATCACTTTTATATAAATGGTTAAGAAAAATGGTATTTGCCATACATATGGACGATGATGCATAGTGTCAGCTTCCCCAGCCACATCAAAAAAACAGAGGATTTCCATGTCTAACAATTCCCCATTCCAGGCAGCTGACATCATTCGCGCCCGTCTCCCGGAAGGCTTCAAGCCGCGCGTGGCGATGATCCTCGGTTCGGGCCTGGGCGTGCTGGCGGAACAAATGACCGACGCCGTCACCATCGGCTACGACCAACTGCCGGGCTTCCCGATCTCCACCGTCCACGGCCACGCCGGCGAACTGGTGATCGGTACCCTGTCGGGCGTGCAGGTGGTGTGCATGAAGGGCCGCGGCCACGTCTACGAAGGCTACGGCCTGGGCGTGATGACCAGCGCCGTGCGCACCATGAAGTTGTTGGGCTGCGAAATGCTGTTCGTGACCAATGCGGCCGGCTCGCTGCGCACCGAAGTCGATGCCGGCGCACTGGTGGCGCTGACCGACCATATCAACTACCTGCCGGGCACCCCGATGATGGGGCCGAACGATGAACGCTTCGGCCCGCGCTTCTTCAGCATGGCCAACGCCTACGATGCCGATCTGCGCGCGCTGCTGCATGCGTCGGCCAAAGAGAAAAACGTGCCCTTGCACGAAGGCGTGTACATCGCCTACGCCGGTCCGAACTTTGAAACGCCGGCGGAAATCCGCGCGTTCAAGACGCTGGGTGCGGACGTGGTGGGCATGTCGGTGGTGCCGGAAGTGGTGTCGGCGCGTCACTGCGGTTTGAAAGTGGTGGGCGTGTCGGCGATCACCAACCTGGCCGAAGGCCTGTCGCCGTTCCCGCTGTCGCATGACCAGACCTTGAAGTATGCGGCCATCGCGGCGACCTCGCTGATCGAAGTGATCCTGGGCTTCCTGGCCAACGTGGCTAAAACGCCGCAGGCGTAATATGTTTGAGGGGCGGCGATGCCGCCCTTTTTTGTTAGCTCGTCGTCCTCGCGAACGCGGGGACCCATAGAACGCGTTATCCGACGCTCAGTATGGGTACCCGCTTGCGCGAGTACGACGGCGGAACTGGAGTATGTTATGAAACGCGCATTTATCCTGCTGCTCGATTCCTTCGGTCTGGGCGCCACGCCGGACGCGGCGAAGTACAACGACGTCGGCGCCAACACCTTCGGCCACATCGCCGCCACCGTCGCCAAAAGCGGCGCGCCGATGTCGCTGCCGACCATGGAAAAACTCGGCCTGACCGCCGCCGCCCATCTGGCCAGCGGCGAGTGGGCCACCGGCTTCACCCAGCGCGAAGGCTTCACCGCCGCCTACGGCGCGGCGCGCGAGCGCTCGACCGGCAAGGACACGCAGTCGGGCCACTGGGAAATCGCCGGCGTGCCGGTGGAATTCGACTGGGGCTACTTCCCGAAAACCGTGCCGTCGTTCCCCGCCGAGTTGACCGCCAGGCTGCAGGAACTGAGCGGCGTGCCGGGCTTCCTGGGCGACTGCCACGCATCGGGCACGGAGATCATCAACAAGCACGGCGACGAACATGTCGCCAGCGGCAAACCGATCATCTACACCTCGGCCGACTCGGTGCTGCAGATCGCCGCGCATGAAGAATCGTTCGGCCTGGAACGCCTGTATGAAGTGTGCGAGATCGCCTTCAAGCTGGTGGAACCGTACAACATCGGCCGCGTGATCGCGCGCCCGTTCACCGGCGCCAACGGCGACTACACCCGCACCAGCAACCGTCACGACTACGCCGTCGCGCCACCGGCGCCGACGCTGCTGGACCACGTGAAGAACGACGGCGGCGAAGTCATCGCGCTGGGCAAGATCAGCGACATCTTCGCGACGCAAGGCGTATCGCGCGTGGTGAAGGGCAAGGACAATATGGCGCTGTTCGACGCGCTGCTGAAAGTGGCCGACGAAGCGGGCGACAAGTCGCTGACCTTCGTGAATTTCGTCGACTTCGACCAGGCTTTCGGCCATCGTCGCGACGTCAAGGGCTACTCCAACGCGCTGCACGAGATGGACGCGCGCCTGCCGGAATTCATCGCCAAGCTGCAGCCGGACGACCTGGTGGTGATCACCGCCGACCATGGCTGCGACCCAACCTGGCCGGGCTCCGACCACACCCGTGAACACATCCCGATGATCTTCTTCGGTCCGGGCGTGAAAGCGCAGTCGCTCGGCATTTCCGAAACCTTCTCCGACATCGGCCAGACGCTGGCCCATCACCTCGGCGTCAAACCACTTTCGAACGGAACCAATCTGTTATGAGCGACTTTAAGCGCAATGAAGCCGTGCCCCTGGACCTGGGCTGGATCAACCACATCCACGTGAACAAGAGCGCGGCCGACCGCCGCGCCGCCAGCCTGGCGAACCGCCGCACGGTGAAGAAGGAATACCAGGCCGCCTGGCTGGTCAAGGCCATCGGCCTGATCGACCTGACCACGCTGTCCGGCGACGACACGCCGGGCCGCGTCGAGCGCCTGTGCCGCAAGGCGATCCGCCCGCTGCGCGCCGACCTGGTGGAAGCACTGGGCCTGCAGGACCTGAACCTGGCCACCGGCGCCGTCTGCGTGTACCACGAGATGATCAAGCCGGCGGTGGAAGTGCTGCAGGGCCGCCTGCCTATCGCTGCGGTGTCGACCGGCTTCCCGGCCGGCCTGACCAGCATGGAAACCAAGGTGCGCGAGATCGAACTGTCGGTCGCCGCCGGTGCATCCGAAATCGACATCGTCATCACCCGCCAGCACGTTTTGACGGGCAACTGGCAAGCGCTGTACGACGAAATGCTGGCGTACCGCAAAGCCTGCGGCGAAGCGCATGTGAAAGCGATTCTGGCGACCGGTGAACTGGTCACGCTGGAAAACGTGGCCAAGGCATCGTGGGTGTGCATGATGGCCGGCGCGGACTTCATCAAGACCTCGACCGGTAAAGAGCCGGTCAACGCCACGATTCCGGTGTCGCTGACGATGGTGCGCGCGATCCGCGAGTACCACGAGCAGACCGGCTTCAAGATCGGCTACAAGCCTGCGGGCGGCGTCGGCACGGCCAAGGCCGCGCTGCAGTACCTGACCCTGATGAAGGAAGAACTGGGCAACGAGTGGCTGGAGCCGCACCTGTTCCGCATCGGCGCATCGAGCCTGCTGACCGACATCGAACGCCAGCTGGAACACTACGTGACCGGCAACTACTCGGCCGCTCACCGCCACGCGCAACCATAACGCAGCTTACAAAAATTTACGGACACGTCATGCCAACCATCAAAGAGATCCTGAACACCATGGAATACGGCCCAGCACCGGAAAGCACCAAAGAAGCGCAAGCGTGGCTGGAACAGCGTAGCCGCCAATTCGGCCTGTTCATCAACAACGAATGGAGCGAAGCCGGTGAGCTGTTCGCGTCGACCAATCCCGCCGACGGCGCCAAGCTGGCCGACCTGACCCAGGGCACCGCCGCCGACGTCGACCGCGCCGTCGCCGCCGCGCGCACCGCGCAGCCGGGCTGGCAGGCGCTGGGCGGCCATGGCCGCGCCAAGATCATGTACGCGATCGCGCGCCTGATGCAAAAGCACGCGCGTCTGTTCGCCGTGCTGGAGACGCTGGACAACGGCAAGACCATCCGCGAAACGCGCGATGTCGACTTGCCGCTGGTGGCGCGTCACTTCTACTACCACGCCGGCTGGGCGCAACTGCAAGCCGAAGAATTCGCCGACTACCGCGCCGTCGGTGTGGTGGGCCAAATCGTGCCGTGGAACTTCCCGCTGCTGATGTTGGCGTGGAAAATCGCACCGGCTCTGGCCGCCGGTAACACCGTGGTGTTCAAGCCGGCCGAATTCACCTCGCTGACCGCGCTGCTGTTCGCCGACATCTGCGTGCAGGCCGGCGTGCCGGCCGGCGTGGTCAACATCATCACCGGCGACGGCCGCGTGGGTGAAGCCATCGTCAAGCACCAGGGCATCGACAAAATCGCCTTCACCGGTTCGACCGAAGTAGGTCGCTTGATCCGCCAGGCCACCGCAGGCAGCGGCAAGAAGCTGTCGCTGGAACTGGGCGGCAAGTCGCCGTTCGTGGTGTTCGAGGATGCGGACCTGGACGCGGCCGTCGAAGGCCTGGTCGATTCGATCTGGTTCAATCAGGGCCAGGTATGCTGCGCAGGTTCGCGCCTGCTGGTGCAGGAATCGGTGCAGGAGAAATTCCTGGCCAAGCTGCGCGCGCGCATGGACAAGCTGACCCTCGGCTCCCCGCTGGACAAGTCGATGGACATCGGCGCGCTGGTCGATCCGGTGCAGAAGCAGCGCATCGAAGGCCTGGTGCAATCGGCACGCGACGAAGGTTGCACCGTGTACCAGCCGGCCTGCGAACTGCCGGCCGACGGCTCGTGGTTCCCACCGACCCTGATCACCGGCGCTTCGACTGCGGCCGCCGTGGCGCAGGCTGAAATCTTTGGACCGGTGCTGGTGGCGATGAGCTTCCGCACGCCGCCTGAAGCGGTACAACTGGCGAACAACACCGTGTACGGCCTGGCCGCCTGCGTGTGGACCGAGAACATCTCGCTGGCGCTGGATGTCGCGCCGCAGATCAAGGCCGGCGTGGTGTGGATTAACAGCGCCAACCAGTTCGACGCCGCTTGCGGTTTCGGCGGCTACCGCGAATCCGGCTACGGCCGTGAAGGCGGCCGTGAAGGCATGTATGAATACATGACCGCGCTGTCGGAAGATGCGCGTCCGGCGGCGCCGCTGGTTGAAGTAAAGGCCAACACGGCAAAAGCCGCCAAGGCCGCCGTTGCGCCGGCGGCCATCGATCGCACGGCCAAGCTGTACATCGGCGGCAAGCAGGCCCGCCCTGACGGCGCTTACAGCCGCGCCGTGCATGGCGCCGACGGCGCCTTCATCGCCGAAGTGGGCGAGGGCAATCGCAAAGACATCCGCAATGCGGTGGAAGCCGCGCACAAGGCCGGCGGCTGGAGCAAGGCTACCTCGCACAACCGCGCGCAGGTGCTGTACTACATCGCCGAGAACCTCGCTGCGCGTGGTGAGGAATTCGCCGCCCGCATCGCCGCCATGACCGGCAGTAAGAACGCCGAGAAGGAAGTGCAGGCGTCGATCGAGCGCCTGTTCTACTACGCTGCCTGGGCCGACAAGTACGACGGCCTGGCGCATCAGCCGCCGATGCACGGCATCACCGTGGCGCTGAACGAGCCGCTGGGTGTGATCGGCATCGTCTGCCCGAACGAAGCGCCGCTACTGGGCTTCATCTCGCTGGTGGCGCCGGCGATCGCGCTGGGTAACCGCGTGGTGGTGGTGCCGTCGGAAGCGCATCCGCTGTCGGCGACGGATCTGTATCAGGTGTTCGATACGTCGGATCTGCCGGCTGGTGTGGTCAACATCATCACCGGGTCGGCCGATGAACTGGCGCGCACGCTGGCGACGCACAGCGACGTCGATGCCGTATGGCGTCACGACGGTTCGGCCGAAGGTTGTGCCGAGGTTGAGCGCCTGTCGGCTGCTTCGCTGAAGCGCACCTGGGTTGGCGGGGCGAAGGGGCGCGACTGGTACAGCACGGCGCAAGCCGGCGGCCGTGCGGTGCTGGCGCATGCATCGCAAGTGAAAAATATCTGGATTCCTTACGGCGTTTGATCGGAGCATTCATGTTTTTACCCCAAGAGATCATCCGTAAGAAACGTGACGGCGGCGTGCTGTCGGCCGAGGAGATCAAGTTCTTCGTCGGCGGCATCACTTCCGGCGGCGTGACCGAAAGCCAGATCGCCGCGTTGGCCATGGCCGTCTACTTCAAGGACATGACCATGGACGAGCGCGTGGCGTTCACCCTGGCCATGCGCGATTCCGGCGAAGTGCTGGACTGGCGCTCGCTGGACCTGAACGGCCCGGTGGTCGACAAGCATTCCACCGGCGGCGTTGGCGACGTGGTGTCGCTGCTGCTCGGCCCCATGGTCGCAGCCTGTGGCGGTTACGTGCCGATGATTTCCGGCCGTGGCCTCGGCCACACCGGCGGCACGCTGGACAAGTTCGATTCCATCCCCGGCTACTCCACCGTGCCGGACAACGCCTTGTTCCGCAAGGTGGTGAAGGACGTTGGCGTGGCCATCATCGGCCAGACCTCGTCGCTGGCGCCGTCGGACAAGGTGTTCTACGGCGTGCGCGACGTCACGGCCACGGTGGAATCGGTGGCCATGATCACCGGCTCCATCCTGTCGAAGAAACTGTCGGCCGGCCTGGATGCGCTGGCCATGGACGTCAAAGTCGGCAGCGGCGCCTTCATGCCGACCTACGAGAAATCGGTGGAGCTGGCCGAGAGCATCGTCAAGGTCGGCAACGGCGCCGGCATGATGACCTCCGCCATCCTGACCGACATGAACGAGTCGTTGGCGCCTTACGCCGGCAACGCCGTGGAAGTGCGCGGCGCGATCGATTACCTGAGCGGCAAGTCGCGTCCCGCACGCCTGCATGAAGTGACGATGGCGCTGTGCGCCGAGATGCTGGTGCTGGGCAAGCTGGCCGCGACCGAACAGGAAGCACGCGCCAAGCTGCAAGCGTCGCTCGACAGCGGCGAAGCGGCCGAGCGCTTTGCGCGCATGGTGGCGGCACTGGGCGGTCCGGCGGACCTGATGGACAATCCGGACAAGTACCTGGAACGTTCGCCTATTCTCGTGCCGGCGCCTGCGCTGGCGTCGGGCTACGCCGCATCGGCCAACTGCCGCGAAATCGGCCTGGCCGTGGTGTCGCTGGGCGGCGGCCGTCGCCGCGCGGCCGATCCGATCGACTTCGCCGTCGGCCTGACCGATCTGGTTGGCTTGGGCGATCAGATCGAAGCCGGCCAGCCGCTGGCGATGGTGCATGCACGCACGCAGGCAGCGGCCGAGCAGGCTGTCCGCGAAATCCAGGCGGCGTATCGGATCGGGGCGGCGGCGCCAGCCGCCAATCCAGTCATCTATCGTACGATTCGGCCGTAAACCCTCAAGCCGTCGCGGGGTCTGTCCCCGTACGCGGACAGACCCCTGGTCGGCGGTGCGGGTTGAACGCCGCACCGCCGGCATGCTAACTTAGGAAGCTGTATGAATAAATCAGAGTTGATCGCCGAGGCCACCGCCGCGCGCCTTAAGGCTTATACCCCGTATTCCAACTTCAAGGTCGGCGCCGCGCTGTTGACCAACGACGGCAAGGTGTTCCACGGCTGTAACGTGGAAAACGCTTCCTACGGCCTGTGCAATTGCGCCGAGCGCACCGCCTTCTTCAGCGCTTTCGCCCACGGCTACAAGCAGGGCGATTTCGAGCAGCTGGTGGTCATCGGCGAAACCGATGGTCCGATCGCTCCTTGCGGCGCCTGCCGCCAGGTGATCCTGGAGCTGGGCGGCAATGAGCTGCCGGTGCTGTTGACCAATCTGAACGGCGACATCCTGGAGACCACCGCAGCCGCACAGCTGCCGAACGCCTTCGGCGGCGCGGATCTCAAGAAGAAGTAATGGCGCTCAAGAAGACGATCGATGTGCAGGCGGCTGTCGCGATTGCGGCGGCCGAGGCCATCGCCGCCAAGACGCAAGGTAGCTTCGGCGTCGGCGGCCTGATGCTCGACCAGCACGGTAACGTGCTGCAGTCGCTGCACAACAACGTCGTCAAGCATGGCTTGATCTTCGATCCCACCGCCCACGGCGAGCGCCAGTTGATCGACTGGTACTACGCCGAATGCGCCAAGGGCCGCCAGCTGCCCGCGCCGCAGGACATCACCATCGTCACCTCGCTCGATCCCTGCTGCATGTGCAGCGGCGCGATCCTGTCGGGCGGCTTCAATGTGGTGGTGGCGGCGCCGGACAAGAACGCCGGCATCAATTACGACCACAGCGCCGCCTTCACCGCGCTGCCGGAAACGCTGCGCGCGCAGGCCGCCGCCAGTTTCAGTTATCCCGCCATCCTCGGCGCTTCGCTATACACGCGCGCCGCCACCGGCGCCGCGCCGAAGTCCTTCTTCATCGGCAAGACCATCGCCGAACCGACGCAGGCCCTGTGTGCGCTGGTGTTTGAGGCCACCTCGGCCGATGTGATGGAGATGTTCAACACCGACCCGCCGCAGGAACTGCTGCAGGACCCGGCCGCGCTGCCGGCCGACCACGCCATCGTGTCCGCGCTCAAGCAACACTACCCGGACGCGCTGACCTACCGCTGCGCGCCGCGCCAGCCGGACGCCGGCCTCGCGCCGTTCCTGCTGCAAGCGATGGCGCGCGACCGTGAACACGGCGGCGCAGGCAACGCCGTGGCGCTGCTCGATTCTTTCGGCAATCTGCTGTTGTGCATGCCGGGACGGATGGCGCAGTCGGGCATCCGCAGCGCTTTCATGGAAACCACGCGCGCTTACGCGCAGCTGCGCTACAAGCTGATGAACGGCGCCACGCCGGAGCAGCAGCACGAAGTGCGCCGCCATCTCGGCCATCCCAAGGATGGCACTTTCGTCTTCGCCCACGGGCCGGATGCCGGCGCGGTCAGCTTCATGGATCTGGGCGCCTACGGCTCGACCATGGAAGGCCCGCTGCCGCTGAAGAATCCGGCGCAGTTCCAGTACGTGCTGCCGATGCTGCCGGAAGCCGAGTTGAACGCCATCTGCGCCGCCATGCCGCCGCTCTACCGCAGCGTGATCCGCATCCGTCCGACCCAAGTGGCGGACGCCGGCCTGGTGCAGGCCATCGGCGCCTAGCCCTCTCAGCTTTCCCAGTATCCCCGGCGCAGCGCGATAGTCACGGCGTGGGTGCGGTCGCGCGCGTCGAGCTTGAGCAGGATGGCCTTCATGTGGGCCTTGATGGTGTCTTCGCGCAGTCCCAGTTCCACGCCCACCTTCTGGTTCGAATTGCCGGCCGCGACCAGCCGCAGCACCTCGACTTCGCGCTTGCTCAGCGACTCGGCGTGGAAGCTGCTGGCCAGGCTGCGCGCCACCTGCGGCGGCAGCAGCCGTTGCCCGGCGTGGATCGAGATCAGGTAGTCGCACAGGTCGGTGCGCGCCAGGTTTTTCAGGATGTAGCCGCTGGCGCCGGCGCGCAGGCTGCGCGTCACCTGGACGTCGCCATTGAAGGTGGTGAGGATGATGATGAGCGCGCGCGGATTGATCTGGCGGATGGCCTGGGTCGCTTCGACACCGTTCAGGCCAGGCATCTGCAAGTCCATCAACGTGATGTCGGGCCGATGCTGCTCGAACTGTTCCACCGCCGAGTGGCCGTCCTCCGCTTCCGCCACCACCGTGAAGTGGGGATCGGAGGTGAGCACGGCGGCGATGCCGCTGCGCAGCAGGGGGTGATCATCGGCGATCAGGACACGGATGGGCTTGCTGGTCTTCATTTCAATCTCGCTTTCAGCCGCAAATCTAACACCGGCGCAGCTTCCCTGCGTCACTCTAAAGGGTGTAGCCCGGTGCGACGGTGCTTACCCGAAAGTGCATTGTTGCCCAATAGGTTGTGCGGAATAATGTTGAGGCCTTATCCCGTCAGGAGTCAAGTATGGATCAGATCCACCTAATGAATGTGTTTGTCGTTGTCGGCGAAGGGGAAAGCTTTGCCGCCGCCGCCCGCCGGCTCGATCTTTCCCCTGCGGCGGTGACGCGCGCCATCTCCGGATTGGAGGATCAACTCGGCGTGGCGCTGCTGTTGCGCACCACCCGCAGCGTGCGGCTGACCCAGGCGGGCCGGCGCTATCTGGACGATTGCCGCAACATCCTGGCCAGCATCGCGGAGGCCAACCAGACGGTCGCCGCCGCCAACGCGGCATCCAAGGGCAATCTGTCGGTGGCGGTGTCCGACGGCTTCGGCAAGGATCTCATCATGCCGTGCATCGTGCGCTTTTTGAACGAGTTCCCGGAAGTCGAGGTGTCGGCTTATTTCCTCGACCGGGTGGTGAACCTGGTGGAGGAGGAGATGGATGTGGCGGTGCGTATCGGCCATTTGCCGGACTCCAGTCTCAAGGCGCTGCGGGTCGGGCAGGTGCGGCCGATCCTGTGCGCCGCGCCCGGCTATCTGCTGCGGCATGGCGTGCCGCAGCATCCGGCCGACCTGTTGCGGCATACCGTGATCGCGTCCAGCGAGGTGTCGCCGCGCGTCGAATGGAAGTTCGGCGGCGGCAATGACCCGATCGTGGTGCGCGTCAAGCCGCGCCTGATGGTCACCAGCAACGAGGCGGTGATCGACGCGGCGGTGGGCGGCCTGGGCATCTGCCGGCTGCTGTCCTGCCAGGTCGGCAATGAGCTGTGCGCGGGCCGGCTGCAGCCGATTCTGGCGGATTATGAAGGCGCGCCGCTGCCGGTGCATGTGCTGCACCGCGAAAGCAAGTTCGGCCCGTCCAGGGTGCGCAAGTTCATCGACATCCTGGTCGCCCATCTGCGCGCCCATGGTCATCTCAATACCATGCCGGCGCTTGCCGGCATCAAGGATGAACTGATCTGCGCCTGATGTGGGGGCTGCGCCTTACGCGTAGGGATCGTAGGTGCCGATGCTCCAGACGTGGCCCTCGGGGTCGCTGCAGGTGAAGCCGCGCCCGCCGTAGTCTTCATCCTTGATGTCGAGCAGGATGCGGCCGCCGGCTGCCAGCACGCGGCCGTGGACCAGGTCGGCGTCGTTGACCACCAGGTAGCTGCTTTGCGTGACGAAGCCGCCGATGTCGGCGGGCTGCTTGAGCAGCCGACCGTAGTCGGTGTCGAAGGCCGAGCCCAGCATGACCATGCTGTTGCCGAAGCTGAGCTGGGCGTGGGCGATGCTGCCGTCCTCGTTGGGCACCACGAACTGCACCGTGAAGCCGAGCGTGCTGCGCAGCCATTCGATGGCGCCGGCGGCATCGCGGTAGCGCAGGCACGGTATGACGCCGCAGAGAGTATGCTTGGGTATGCTGGACATCATTCCCTCCCTTGGATCGAAGCTGTCCAGTATAGACCCATGCGGGGCCGCAGCACCTTACATTTGCTGGAATAAATGCGTGTGGCCGCGACTGACTTCCAACAGTTCCGGGTGGTTGCGGATGCGGACCATTTGCCGCCCGCGCAGATCGCGCGTGACCTCCTCGATGGCGTCCACCCGCACCAGCGTGGACCGGTGGATGCGCCAGAATTCATCGGGGTCGAGTTCGTCGGCCAGTTCCTTGAGCGTCTTGCGGATCAACACTTCCGACTGCTCGGTCTGCACCCGCGTGTATTTTTCGTCGGCCTGGAAGAACAGCACTTCGCGGGTCGAGATCATGCGCAGGTTGGCGCCGACCACGGCCTGGATCCAGCGCAGGTATTCGCGCTTGGCCGCGACCGGCTTGCTGTGCTGCGAGAGCAGCTGGCTCAACTGGCGTTCGATGTTGGTCGGCTGTTGGCCGACCAAGGCCTGCAGGCGCGCGCAGGTGGTCTTCAGGCGCTCGCCGCCGACCGGCTTGAGCAGGTAGTCGAGCGCGCCCTGTTCAAACGCTTCGATGGCGTACTGGTCGTAGGCGGTGACGAACACCAGGTGGCAGCGGTTGAACAGCATGCGCGCCGCTTCGATGCCGGACATGCCCGGCATGCGGATGTCGAGAAACACGATGTCGGGCTGGTGCTGGCCGGCCAGCGCCACGGCTTCGATGCCGTTGGCCGCTTCGGCGACGATCTCCAGCGCCGGCCAGGCTTCCTGCAGGCGGCTGCGCAGTTGCTGGCGCATGCCTTCCTCGTCGTCGGCGATGAGTGCGGTGGGGCGGGTCATTTGGCGCCGCCGGCAAAGATGTCGGGGGCGTAGGGCACGCGGATGCTGGCGCGGGTGCCGCCGGTGAGCGGCGCCTCGATCACCAGCTGGGCGCGGGCGCCGTACTGGATGCGCAGGCGTTCGCGCACATTGGCCAGGCCCAGGCCGTCGCTGGAGAAGGGATTGAAGCCGACGCCGTCGTCCACCACGTCCACCTGCAGCATCTGGTGGTCGACCGTGGCGCGGATGTCGATGCGGCCGCCGTCGATCTTCGGTTCCAGGCCGTGCTTGATGGCGTTCTCGATCAGGATCTGCAGCATCATCACCGGGAAGGTGGCGCTGGCCATTTCTTCCGGCACGTCGATCGACACCGCCAGCCGCGAGCGCATGCGCGCCTGCATGATGGCCAGGTAGGCGCGCGACATTTCGATCTGCCGGCCCAGCGTGCCGGAACCCTTGGCGCGCATCTGTGGCAGCGTGGCGCGCAGGTAGTCGATCAGGTTCTGGTGGATGCGCGCGGCCTGCGGCGGATCGGTTTCGATCAGTTGGCCGATCAGGGCCAGGGTGTTGAACAGGAAGTGCGGTTCGACCTGCGCCTGCAGGGCCGCCATGCGCGCCTCGACCACGCGCCGTTCGATGCTTTCCTCGTCGGCGTGCGATACGGCGTGGCGCGCTTCCAGCTCGGCCTTGCGCTTGCCGCCGGCCAGCACCTTGAGGCCGAACGACATCAGGATGAAGCCCCAGGCCTGTTCGTTCACATGGAACAGCGAGGCCGACAAAATCAGCAATAGCAGCCAGATGATGAGCAGCTTGCGCCACTCGACCTGGGCCAGCCAGTCGAAGAAGTGCCACCACACGCTGACGGCGGTTTCGCCGATCTCGCGGATGATGTCGAGCAGGCTCTTGGCGTTGTTGTAGCCGGCCTGGGCCAGCCGATGCTTTTTCATTCCGCATGCTCCTGGCGGCGGTTGGCGCGGCGGCTGCCGACCACGGTGGCGCCGACCACCAGTTTAATCAGCAGGAAGACCACGAACAGCACCAGCGCCAACGGCAGGATCGAGCAGATAAAGGCCAGCACCAGCGCCGCGCCCAGCAGGGCGGGCGGCGACATGCGGCCGATCAGGCGCACACCGTAGCGCAGCGTTTGCGCGAAGGCGCGGAAGATTTCCTCGATCAGGTCCAGCACTGCCTGGGTATTCATTTTGCTCATCTTGCTTCTCCATCAAAACGTGTTGCGATGGGATCACTTTAGCAAAGCTCCCCGCAGCGCCGTAGCGGATTCCGATCAACTGCGCTTTGGCGGGAATAGCCGGTTACTGCGCAGGATGAATGGCGGCCTGCCAGTCCCGGCGCAGCAGGCCGTAGATGATGCTGTCCGATATTTCGCCGCCGACGAACCAACGCTCGCGCAGGCAGCCTTCGCGCTGGAAGTGCAGGCCTGCCAGTATGCGCTCCGAGGCAATGTTGTCGGGATGGATATCGGCTTCGATGCGGTGCAGTTCAAGCGGGCCGAAGCCGTGCGCGATCAGCGCCGGCAAGGCTTCCTGCATATAGCGTTGGCCCCAGTGGCCGCGCGCCAGCATGTAGCCGATCTGGCAACGGTGGTTGCGGCGGTCGAAGTCGTACAGGGTGACGGTGCCGATCAGTTCGCCATCCGGCAGGACCATGGCCAGGCGCAGCGCGCTGCCGTCCTGGTAGGACTTGAGGGTTTGTTCGATGTTGGCCTCGGCCTGCGCCATGTGCAGCCACGGCGCGCTGCTCCAGTAGCGCAGCGCCGGCGGATCGGAAAACAGCCGGAACAGCGCGTCGGCGTCGTTGTTGTGGACAAAACGCAACTGCAAACGCGCGGTGCGCAGCTCAAGCGAGGTGAAAGTATGCATGTATTTTCATTGCTTTGCGTAAATAAAATCAAATTTATGATACTCTGGGAGTAACTTAAATTTCTCGTGAGAAAAATATCATGGTTGCCCGAATCAAGACTGCCGTTTCCGCTATCGCTTTGACCCTGGCGTCGCTCGGTTCGGCCCAGGCCGCCGTCCTGGACCTCAGTTCGCTGATGGGGGGCGCCAATATTTTCTCGTTCGGCAATTTCAGTGCGCCGAGCGCGGACGTGGAGGGCTCGCTGGTCGCCGCCGGCAACGTTTCGGTCAACTCCTACACCGTCAACCTGAAGAACAAGGATGCCTACGGCCATTATGCCCTGATCGCCGGCGGCAACCTGACCTACAAGGGCGGCGATGTCCTGAACGGCGACACCTACGTCGGCGGCAAGAGCAAACTGACCAGCGCCACCACCGCCACGGCGGTGCAAACCGGCAAGTCGCCGGTCGACTTCGCCAAGACCGAAACCGCGCTGACCCAGACGTCGCTGTCGCTGTCCAAGCTGAACAGCACCGCCAAGGCCGAGGAAAAATGGGGCGGCGTGTTCATCACCGGCAGCAAAAGCGCGGTGGAGATCATCGACCTGAACGCCAGCTCGCTGAAGAAAAGCACCTACTTCGACCTCTCCGGCATGGCCAAAGGCGCCACCCTGATCGTCAACGTCAGCGGCAACGCGGCCACGTTCCAGGGCGGCTACCAGGCCTTCGACGGCTACAACGTGTTGTTCAACTTCGCCGACGCCAACGCGATTCACATCAACACCGGCGCCAACGTCAGCATCCTGGCGCCGAAGGCCGTCATCAACGGCGGCCAGGGCGTCATCAACGGCAACGTGGTGGTCGATTCGTGGGCGTCGCAGGTGCAGATCAATGCCAGCAATTACTTCAAGCCGACCAACGTATACGGCTACGCCAGCGCCGTGCCGGAAGCGCAAACCTGGGCCATGCTGCTGGCAGGCCTGGGCGTGATCGGATTTATCGGCCGTCGCCGCCAGGCGGCTGCACGCTGATCGCAGCCAGCACCATGTCGACGATGACCTGCTCGGCATCGTCGAAATCCTTTTTGGTCAGCTGTTTGCGGTTCAGCACCAGCGCCATCTGGGCCGAGAAGTCCGCATAGGACTGCGTCATCGCCCAGATCGCAAACAACAGATGCGTCGCATTGATCGGCGCGATCTTGCCCGCGCTGATCCACTGTTCAAACACCTCGATATCCTTGCGCACCAGCGGCACCACGCGGCTCTGTATCTGGCCGCCGTAAAGGGGCGCGCCGCTGATCACCTCCATCGCATACACGCGCGACGCCCACGGATGCTCGCGCGAGAATTTCAGCTTGGCCTGCACGTAGGTGCGCAACACCGCGCGCGGGTCCTGGTCGGCATCGGCCAGGCTGTCCATGCGCGCCAGCCATTCGTCCAGCACTTCGTCCAGCACGCGCTGATACAGCGCCTGCTTGGTGGGGAAGTAGTACATCAGGTTCTGCTTGGACAGGCCGGCGTTCTCCGCCACGGTGGCGATGGAGGTGCCTTCGTAGCCGCATTCGGCGAAGACGCGCACCGCTTCGGCGGTGATTTCGGCTTCCAGCTTGTCGCGGTTCTGGACCCTGCGGTTGATTTTGGCAGGCGGTTTTACTGTCGGCATAAGCGCCTCAGGAAGGTCTGCAATCGCGGGTGGTCTGCGTAGGCTACGTTGAATCGGAACCAGATCGATTCCGGCGCGCGCAGCATGAAGAAATCGCACGGCGAGAGCAGGATGCCGTGCTTGAGCGCCATGTCGGCGATGATCTTGCCGTTCCATTCAGGCGTCGGCGCATCCTGCCAGCCGGCGCTGACGAACATGCCGCCGCGCGGCCGCGCCAGCAGCGTCATGCCGGCGTCGCCCAGGCTGGCCGTGGCGCGTTCGCGACCGGTGTCGAGCTGGGTGGTGAGCTTGTCCACCATGCGCTTGTAGGGGCGCGCGGTGATGGCATGGTAAACGGCGCGCTCGTTGATCTCGGAGGTGGTGAGGCCGGCCAGCATCTTCACGCGCAGCAGCTCGGGGATCAGCGAGGCGGAGGCGCTGATGGAACCGACGCGCAGCACCGGCGACAGCGTCTTGGAGAAGCTGCCGACACGGATCACGCGCCGCAACCCGTCCATGGCGGCCAGCGAAGCTTCGCCGCGCGGCGCCAGTTCGCGGTAGATGTCGTCCTCCACCAGCCAGAAGTCGAACTGCTCGGCCAAGGCCAGCAGGCGGTGCGCCTGGGCGGCGCTGAGCGAGGTGCCGAGCGGATTTTGCAGCACCGTGTTGACGAACATGAGCTTGGGCTGCACCAGCGCCGCCTGCTGCGCCAGCAGATCCAGATCCAGTCCGTGTTCGCCGCGCGGGATGCCGACCGCGATGCAGCCGTGGTGGCGGATCAGCGACAGCAGGTTGCTGTAACCCGGATCTTCCACGAACACGGTGTCGCCCGGCTTGGTCAGGGTGCGCAGCGCCAGGTCGAAGGCATGGGTGGCGCCGTGGGTCAGCAGGATTTGTTCGGCTTCCACCGGGAACAGTTCTTCGCTCAAGGTGGCCGCCATGTGCTGGCGCAGCGTGGGGAAGCCGAGCGGGTGGCCGTAGCCGCGCAGGCGGTTGGCCGGAATGCGCATGGCCTGGCGCACGGCGTCGAGGATGGTGTCTTCGCCATACCACTCGGGCGGCAGCCAGCCGGCGCCCACCGGCAGCGCGTCCGAGACGCCGGAATACAGGTCGGGCGTGAGGGCGTCGATGGCGCTGGGCGTGATGTGGGCGGCGGCCGGCAACAGCGTGGCCGGCAAGTCCTGGCGCGCCACGAAGTAGCCTGAACCGCGCCGCGAGGACAGCAAGCCCAGGGTCACCAGCCGGTCGTAGGCTTCCACCACTGTAAAGGTGCTGACGCCATTACACTTGGCGAACTGCCGCACCGACGGCATCTTAGTGCCCACGCGCAACTCACGGCGCTCGACCATGGCGCTGATGGCGGCGACGATCTGCTCGACCAGGCTGCCTTTCTGCCGGCGCTCGATCGCCACGCAGGGCCAGCTTCCCGGCCCGGCGGGTTGATCGATCACAGGACTTGCTTGTTCCATCCTTGACTCCACGCAGCGAAAGTAAAACTGTAGTGTTTTTGTTGCCAGTACGGTTGGACAGTTTGATGAATTGTGTATCTGTGCCATAGTTGTTGCGCTGTCTATTATTGCATCATCATTTTGCCAACTGGTAAATTTTTTTTACGGTCTGTCAAAAAAATCCGAAAGCAGTTGTTTCATAGGAGATGTGATGAACGAGTCCCGACCAGAATCGATGGCGTCTTTCTGGATGCCATTCACCAACAACCGCGATTTCAAGGCCAACCCGCGCCTGCTGGTGTCGGCGGAAGGCATGTACTACAAGGACGTGGACGGCCGCAGCATCCTGGACGGCACGGCCGGCCTGTGGTGCGTGCCGTGCGGCCACGCCCAGCCGAAGATCGTCGCCGCCGTGCGCGAGATGGTCGGCCAGCTCGATTTCGCGCCGACCTTCCAGATGGGCCATCCGGCCGCCTTCGACCTCGCCGAAAAGCTGATGGAGTACACCAACCATCGCTACGGCCATGTGTTCTACACCAACTCCGGTTCGGAGGCGGTGGACACGGCGTTGAAGATCGCGCTGGCGTATCACAAGGCGCGCGGTGAAGCCAGCCGCACGCGCTTCATCGGCCGCGAACGCGGCTACCACGGCGTCGGCTTCGGCGGCATCTCGGTGGGCGGCATCGCCGGCAACCGCAAGCCGTATGGCGTGATGCTGCCGGGCGTCGATCACCTGCCGCATACGCACAATCTGGAGAAGAACGCCTACACGCGCGGCGAACCGGAACACGGCGCCAACCTGGCCGATGAACTGGAACGCATCGTCGCGCTGCACGACGCCTCGAGCATCGCGGCGGTGATCGTCGAGCCGGTGGCCGGTTCCACCGGGGTGCTGATTCCCCCTAAAGGCTATTTGAAGCGCCTGCGCGAGCTGTGTACCAAGCACGGCATCCTGCTGATCTTCGATGAAGTGATCACCGGCTTCGGACGTTTGACGACGCCGTTCGCCGGCGACTACTTCGACGTCGAGCCGGACATGATGACCACCGCCAAAGGCCTGACCAACGGCACCATTCCAATGGGCGCGGTGTTCAGCAAGCAGCACATCCACGATGCCTTCATGGATGCGCCGGCCGGGATTGAGCTGTTCCACGGTTACACCTATTCGGGCCATCCGGTGGCTTGCGCCGCTGCGCTGGCGACGCTGGAAGTCTTTAAAGAGCAGAAGGTCCTGGAGCACGCGGCCGGCATGGCCGAATACTGGGCCGACGCCGTGCATGCGCTGAAAGGCCTGCCGCACGTGATCGACATCCGCACCATCGGCCTGATCGCCGGCATCGAGCTGGCGCCGATTGCCGGCAAGCCGGGCGTGCGCGCATTCACCGCCTTCAAGAAAGCCTTTGAGGACGGCATCCTGATCCGCACCACGGGCGACATCATCGCGCTGTCGCCGCCGCTGGTGCTGGAGAAAAAACACATCGATGAACTGTTTGGAAAATTGAAGGATGTGCTGAAAAACTTAGACTGAGGAGAACACCATGCTGGTAGGCGTCCCAAAAGAGATCAAAAACCAGGAGTCCCGCGTCGGCCTTACCCCGGCCAGCGTCAAGGAACTCGTTTTGCGTGGTCATCAAGTATTGGTACAACAAAACGCCGGCGCGGCCATCGGCCTGACGGATGCGATGTATGAAGCATCCGGCGCCACCATCATCGACAACGCGGCCGATATCTTCGCCCGCGCCGACATGATTGTGAAAGTGAAGGAGCCGCAGCCGGAAGAATGCGCGATGCTGCGCCAGGGACAGATCCTGTACACCTATCTGCACCTGGCGCCGGACCCGGAGCAGACCAAGGCGCTGGTGGCGTCGGGCGCAGTGTGCATCGCCTACGAAACCATCACCGGCGCCAACGGCGGCTTGCCGTTGCTGGCGCCGATGAGCGAAGTGGCGGGGCGCATGTCGATCCAGGCCGGCGCGGCGCACCTTGAAAAATCCAAGGGCGGCATGGGCCTGCTGCTGGGCGGCGTGCCGGGTGTGGCGCCGGGACATATCGCCATCATCGGCGCCGGCGTGGTCGGCACCAATGCCTTGCAAATGGCGGTGGGCATCGGCGCGCGCGTGACGGTACTGGACAAAAATATCGACCGCCTGCGCCAGCTGGACCTGGTGTACGGCAACCGCATCGCCACCCTGTATTCCAACGCCCATTCGATCGAGGAAGCGGTGCTGGATGCGGACCTGGTGATCGGTGGCGTGCTGGTGCCCGGCGCGGCCGCGCCCAAGCTGGTCACCAAGGCCATGATCGCGCGCATGAAGCAGGGCGCGGTGGTGGTGGACGTGGCGATCGACCAGGGCGGCTGCTTTGAAACCTCGCACGCGACCACGCACGAGAAGCCGACCTATGTGGTGGACGGCGTGGTGCACTACTGCGTGGCCAATATGCCGGGCGCGGTGGCGCGCACTTCGACCTTCGCACTGAATAACGCAACGATAGGCCATGCGGTAGCGCTGGCCGACAAGGGTTGGCAGAAAGCGCTGAAAGCCGATCCGCATCTGAAACACGGTTTGAATGTCTGTCTGGGCCAGGTCAGCTACGAAGCGGTGGCGCACGGCCTTGGCTATACCTATGTAGACGCGGACAGCCTGCTAGGCTGATCCGCCAATTTGAAAGAGCATCATGGATACCATCACCCATTACATCAACGGCGTCAACGTCGATACGCAAAGCGGCCGCCATGCCGACGTCTTCAATCCCGCCCTGGGCGAACCGGTAGCCAAAGTGGCCCTGGGCACGGCGGAGGATGTCGACGCCGCCGTGCGCGCGGCCGAGCAGGCGTTTCCGTCGTGGTCCGCCACGCCGCCGCTGACGCGCGCGCGCGTGCTGTTCAAGTACCTGCAGCTGTGCCAGCAGCATACCGACGAATTCGCGGCCATGATCACGCGCGAACACGGCAAGACCTTCGCCGATGCGCAGGGCGAGGTGGCGCGCGGTATCGAGATGGTGGAATTCGCGGTGGGCATACCGCAGATGCTGAAAGGCGAATTCACCGATCAGATTTCGCGCGGCATCGATGCGTGGTCGATGCGGCAGTCGCTGGGCGTGGTGGCCGGCATTACGCCGTTCAACTTCCCGGTGATGGTGCCGATGTGGATGTTCCCGGTCGCTATCGCCTGCGGTAACACCTTTATCCTGAAGCCCTCCGAGCGCGATCCGTCGCCGTCGCTGTTGCATGCGCGGCTGTTGACGGAAGCCGGTTTGCCGGATGGCGTGTTCAATGTGATCCAGGGCGACAAGGTCACCGTCGATGCGATCCTCGATCATCCGGTGATTCAGGCGGTGAGCTTTGTCGGTTCGACGCCGATTGCGGAATACATCTACGCGCGCGGCTGCGCGGCGGGCAAGCGTGTGCAGGCTTTGGGTGGCGCCAAGAACCACATGGTGGTGATGCCGGATGCGGATATGGAGATGACGGTCGATGCGCTGATGGGTGCCGCTTTCGGCTCCGCCGGCGAGCGTTGCATGGCGATCTCGGTGGTGGTGGCGGTCGGCGATGCGGGCGACAAGATCGTCGATGCACTGGCAAAGCGCACCGCCGCACTGAAAGTGCGCGACGGTATGGCCGGCGATGCCGAAATGGGACCGGTGGTGAGCAGCGCGGCCAAGCAGCGCATCGAGCGCCTGATCGGCGAAGGCGTAGAGCAGGGCGCCAAGCTGGTGGTCGATGGGCGCGATCTGAAAGTGCCGGGCCGCGAGAACGGTTTCTTTGTCGGCGGTACTTTGTTCGATCACGTGACGCCGGACATGACGATCTACAAGGAAGAAATTTTCGGGCCTGTGCTGTGCATGCTGCGCTCGCCGGATGTGGGCAGCGCGGTGGAACTGATCAACCGCAACGAGTACGGCAACGGCGTGGCGATCTACACGCGCGACGGCGGCGTGGCGCGCGAGTTCGTACGGCAGATCCAGGTGGGCATGGTAGGCGTGAACGTGCCGCTGCCGGTGCCGATGGCGTTCAATAGTTTTGGTGGCTGGAAGCGCAGCCTGTTCGGCGATCATCATGCCTATGGTCCCGAAGGCGTGCGCTTCTACACGCGTCACAAGGCGGTGATGCAGCGCTGGCCGAATACCGCCAGCGCTGGCGCAGAATTTGCATTCCCTCAGATGAAGTAAGTAGCACCCGTCATTCCCGCGTAGGCGGGAATCCATACTCAGCATGGGTTCCCGCTTGCGCGGGAACGACGATCAACTCAGCATACGCCAGGAAATGATCATGATCGAATCACTCAGCTACATGCCAAAACCGAAAGAGTCCAATGACTCGTTGGCGAAACACTTCACCGACCTGGCGCCGGCGCTGAATGCGCGCCAGGCCGCGATTGAAAGCTCGCGCTGCCTGTATTGCTACGACGCGCCATGCACGCGCATCTGCCCATCGGATATCGATGTGGCCAGTTTTATCCGCAATATCCACGACGAAAACATCAACGGCGCCGCCGTCGGCATCCTGAAGCAGAACATCCTCGGCGGCAGCTGCGCGCGCGTCTGTCCGACCGAAATTCTGTGCGAGGACGCCTGCGTGCGTAATCATGATGCGGAAGGCCAGCCGGTGAAAATCGGTCTGCTGCAGCGCTACGCCATCGACAATATGAAGCTTGAAGAACACCCGTTCAAGCGCGGGCCGTCGACTGCGAAGAAAATCGCCGTGGTCGGCGCCGGCCCGGCCGGCCTGTCCTGCGCGCACCGTCTGGCCATGCTGGGCAATGACGTGGTGATTTACGAAGCCAGGGAGAAATCCGGCGGCCTGAATGAGTACGGCATCGCCAAGTACAAGCTGACCGATAACTTCGCGCAGAAGGAAGTCGATTTCCTGCTGCAGATCGGCGGCATCACCATCAAGCACGGGCAGGCGCTGGGCGTAAACGTGCAGCTCAAGGATCTGCACGCGAACTACGACGCCGTATTCCTCGGCCTGGGCCTGGGCGCCAGCAAGCAGATGGGATTGACCGGTGAAGATGCGCCCGGCCTGCTGGCTGCGGTGGACTACATCGCCGAACTGCGCCAATCGGATGACTTGAGCAAACTGCCGGTGCCGGCGCGCGCCATCGTCATCGGCGCGGGCAACACCGCGATTGACATGGCGGTGCAGATCCAGCGCCTGGGCGCGGAAGAGGTCACGCTGGTGTACCGTCGCGGCTTCGAGGCCATGAGCGCGACCGAGCATGAACAGCACATCGCGAAAGAAAACCAGGTCCGCATGCGCACCTGGGCGCAGCCGCAGCAGGTGCTGCTGGACGACGCGGGCCGCGTGCGCGGCATGCGCTTTGAAAAAACGGCGGTGATGAATGGCCGCCTTTCCGGCACCGGCGAGACTTTCGAGATTGCGGCGGACGCCATCTTCAAGGCCATCGGCCAGAGCATGGACGACAAGAGCATCAGCGATCCGCTGGCGAAAACGCTGAAACGCGACGGTGACAAAATCCACGTCGATGATCAGTTCCGCACCGTCCTGCCGCGCATCTACGCCGGCGGCGACTGTGTGGCGCCCGGGCAGGATCTGACCGTGCAGGCGGTCCAACACGGCAAGCTGGCGGCGCATGCCATTCACTTCGATATCAACGGTCTGAAGGAGGCTGCATAATGGCTGACCTGAGCATAGAATTTTGCGGCATCAAATCCATCAATCCGTTCTGGCTGGCCTCCGCGCCGCCGACGGACAAGGCCTACAACGTGGTGCGCGCATTTGAAGCGGGATGGGGCGGCGTGGTGTGGAAGACGCTGGGCGAAGATCCTGCGGCGGTCAACGTGTCGTCGCGCTACTCGGCGCACTACGGCAAGAACCGCGAAGTCCTTGGCTTCAACAACATCGAGCTGATTACCGATCGTTCGCTGGAAATCAATCTGCAGGAAATCACGCAGGTGAAGAAGGATTGGCCGGATCGCGTGATCATCGTGTCGCTGATGCTGCCGTGCGAGGAGCGGCTGTGGGCCGATATCCTGCCGCTGGTGGAAGCGACCGGCGCCGACGGCATCGAGCTGAATTTCGGCTGCCCGCACGGCATGCCGGAGCGCGGCATGGGCGCGGCGGTGGGCCAGGTGCCGGAGTACGTGGAAATGGTCACACGCTGGTGCAAGCAGAATACCAGGCTGCCGGTGATTGTGAAGCTGACGCCGAACATCACCGATGTGCGGGCGCCGGCGCGCGCGGCCAAGGCCGGCGGGGCGGATGCGGTGTCGCTGATTAACACCATCAACTCGATCACGCATCTGGACCTGGATCAGATGGTGGCGTTTCCGATTGTGGGCGGCGCCAGCACGCACGGCGGTTATTGCGGTTCGGCGGTGAAGCCGATTGCGCTGAACATGGTGGCGGAGATTGCGCGCGATCCGCAGACGGCGGGCTTGCCGATTTCCGGCATCGGCGGCATCGGCAACTGGCGCGATGCGGCGGAGTTCATGGCGCTGGGCTCGGGCTGCGTGCAGGTCTGCACGGCCGCTATGCTGCATGGCTTCCGCATCGTTGAAGAGATGAAGGACGGCCTGTCGCGCTGGATGGACGAAAAGGGCTACAAGAGCGTCGGCGAGTTTGTCGGCAAGGCGGTGCCCAACACCACGGACTGGAAATACCTGAACATGAATTATCAGGTGATCGCGCAGATCAATCAGGACGACTGCATCAAGTGCGGCCGCTGTTATGTGGCGTGCGAAGATACGTCGCACCAGTCGATCGCGCAGCTGATCGATGCGGCCACCGGCGTGCGCACCTATGAGGTGATCAAGGAGGAGTGCGTTGGGTGTAATCTGTGCGAGATCACCTGTCCGGTGCAGGGCTGCATTACCATGGTGCCGCAGGATACCGGCAAGCCTTATATGAACTGGACGCAGGATCCACGCAATCCGCGCGCCGAAAAGGTCGCAGAGACCGCGTGATTGAGCGGCGCTGCCACCCCCAGGCCAGAGAGGGTCAGACCCCGCAGGGGTCTGACCCTGGCGGCGCGCAGTGCGGGGTATAAGCAAGCGTTAAGGTACGAAACTTGCACTGATCGAAGGATATACCAACCCTTTGGAGAACGTCTTGAGCATAGAACCATCCGGCAGCACGCAACTCTGGAACGAAGACCTGGCGCCGACCACGGCGGCGCAGCGCACGTGGCGCTGGTATCACTTCTCCGCGCTGTGGGTCGGCATGGTGATGTGCATACCGGCGTACACCTTGTCCGCCAGTTTGATCGAGGGCGGCATGTCGGGTTACCAGGCGGTGCTGACGGTGTTTCTTGCCAATGCCATCGTGTTGCTGCCGATGCTGCTGATCGGCCACGCCGGCACCAAGTACGGCATTCCGTATGCGGTATTGGCGCGCGCTTCCTTCGGCACTTCCGGCGCGCGCTTGCCGGCGCTGATGCGCGCCATCGTCGCCTGCGGTTGGTACGGCATCCAGACCTGGTTCGGCGGCTCCATGATCTACACCCTGCTGGGCGTGATGATGGGCAGCGAAATCGGTGGCGACAAGATCGCCGGCCTTGGCATCAACGGCGCACAGCTGCTTTGCTTCCTCGCGTTCTGGGCCATCCAGTTCTACTACATTGTGCACGGCATGGATGCGATTCGCAAACTGGAGACTTATACCGCGCCGCTGAAGATCGCGATCTGCTTCGTGCTGCTTGGCTGGGTGTACAGCAAGGCCGGCGGCTTCGGCGACCTGCTGTCGGCGCCGTCGCAGTTTGTTGATGGCGGCAAGAAGGCCGGCCAGTTCTGGTCCGTGTTTTGGCCTTCGCTGACGGCGATGGTGGGATTCTGGGCCACGCTGGCCTTGAACATTCCCGACTTCACCCGCTTCGCCAAGACCCAACGCGATCAGGTGATCGGCCAGACTGTCGGCCTGCCGTTGCCCATGGGACTGCTGGCGGCAATGGCGGTGATCGTGACTTCGGCCACGGTGGTCTTGTACGGCAAGGCGATCTGGGATCCAGTCGAGCTGTCGAGCCGCATGACCGGCGTGGCGGTGCTGGTGGCGCTGCTGATCCTGCTGATCGATACGGTGTCGGTCAACCTGGCCGCCAATCTGGTCGGCCCGGCCTACGACTTCTCGGCGCTGGCGCCCAACAAGATCACCTACAAGACCGGCGGCTACATCACGGCGGGCATCGCCATCCTGATGATGCCGTGGAAGATACTGGAGTCGACGCAGGGCTATGTCTTCACCTGGCTGATCGGCTATTCAGCGCTGCTCGGCCCCATCGCCGGCATTCTGATCATCGACTACTACATGGTGCGCAAAACGCAGCTGAACGTCGCCGATCTGTATCGCGAAGACGGCCAGTACTCGTATGGAAAGGGCTGGAATATGGCGGCGCTGGTGGCCTTCGTGATCGGCGTGCTGCCGAATATTCCCGGTTTCCTCAACGCGGCGTTTCCGGCTTCCTTCCCGGGTGTGTCGGAAACGTTTAAAACGATTTATACCTACGCCTGGTTCGTCGGCATTGCCATTTCGGCCGTGGTGTACGGGGTTATGATGAAAGGGAAGACGGCGCCCGCCTTGCGCGCACCGGCTCACCTCTAAGGAGACGTTATGAAAACTATTATCCGTGGCGGCACGGTGGTCAACGCCGACCGAGCCTTCCGCGCCGACGTGTTGTGCGACGGCGACAAGATCGTCGCCGTCGGCGAGAATCTGGCGGTGCCGGCCGGCGCCAAGGTGATCGACGCCGGCGGCCAGTACGTGATCCCGGGCGGGATCGATCCGCACACGCATATGAACCTGCCCTTCATGGGCACGGTGACGCAGGACGACTTTTACACCGGCACCGCTGCCGGGCTGGCCGGCGGCACCACCACCATTATCGATTTCGTGATTCCCGCGCCGAAGCAAAACCTGATCGAAGCTTACGCGCAGTGGCGCGAGTGGGCCAGGAAGTCGGCCGGCGATTACACCTTCCACGTGGCCATCACCTGGTGGGACGACAGCGTGCATCGCGATATGGAAACGCTGGTGCGGGATCATGGCGTGAACAGTTTCAAGCACTTCATGGCGTACAAGAACGCCATCATGGCCGACGATGAAACCCTGGTGAAGAGCTTCCGCCGCTGCCTGGAGCTGGGCGCGATGCCGACTGTGCATGCCGAGAACGGCGAGCTGGTTTATCAGTTGCAGCAGGATTTGCTCAAGCGCGGCCTGACCGGGCCGAGTTCCCATCCCTTGTCGCGGCCACCCGAGGTGGAAGCGGAAGCGGCCAACCGGGCGATTGCGATCGCCAATGTCATGAATACGCCGGTGTACATCGTACACGTGTCGTGCGAAGAGTCGCTGGAAGCCATCAGCCGCGCACGCGCGCATGGGCAGCGCGTGTATGGCGAGGCGCTGGCTGGCCATCTGGTGATCGACGACAGCGTGTACCAGAGCGACGACCTGGAATTCGCGGCGGCCCATGTGATGAGCCCTCCGTTCCGCAGCAAGCACCATCAGAAGGCCTTGTGGCAAGGCCTGCGCGGTGGCAATCTGCACACCACCGCCACCGACCACTGCACCTTCTGCGCCGAACAAAAGGCAGCCGGCAAGGACGACTTCACCAAGATTCCGAACGGCTGCGGCGGCGTCGAGGACCGCATGTCGGTGATCTGGGATGCGGGCGTGAACACCGGCCTGCTGACGCCATCGGAGTTCGTCAAGGTGACGTCCACCAATGCGGCACAGATCTTCAACATCTATCCGCGCAAGGGAGTGATCGCGCCGGGCGCGGATGCGGACGTGGTGGTGTGGGACCCTGAAGCCACGCGCACCATCTCCTCGCTGACACAGTTCGCCAAGGGCGGCTTCAATGTCTTTGAGGGCCGCGTGGTGCGCGGCAACCCGAGCACCACGCTCGCCGCCGGCAATGTCGTGTTCCATCGCGGCGTGCTGATGGCGGTGGAAGGCGCCGGCCGATATATCAACCGCCCCGCGTTCAAAGCGACGTCGGCGCACTAACGTCATTCCCGCGCAAGCGGGAATCCATGCTGAGCGAACAATCACACGACCTATGGATTCCCGCGTGCGCGGGAATCACGGGGGTAAAGGAGAAGAGGCATGAGTAATACGCTAATCAACGGCGACCGCCTGTGGACGGCTTTGATGGAACTGGCGAAAATCGGCGCGACGGAGAAGGGCGGCGTCAAGCGCCTGGCCCTGACCGATCTTGACAAGCAAGGCCGCGACCTGGTGGTCGGCTGGGGCAGGGAGGCCGGCATGTCGATTACCGTCGACCAGATCGGCAATGTCTTCATGCGCCGCGACGGCACCAACAACGCGCTGCCGCCGGTGATGACCGGCAGCCATATCGACACCCAGCCGACCGGCGGCAAGTTCGATGGCAACTACGGTGTGCTGGCCGGCCTGGAAGTGGTGCGCACGCTGAACGATTTGAACATCAAGACCGAAGCACCGATCGAAGTGGCCTTCTGGACCAACGAGGAAGGCTCGCGCTTCGTGCCGGTGATGATGGGCTCCGGTGTTTTCTGCGGCGCCTTCTCGCTGGAGACGGCGTATGCGGCCAAGGATGTCGACGGCAAAACCGTCGGCGATGAACTGGAGCGCATTGGCTACAAAGGCCCGCAGGTGCCCGGCGACCATCCCATCGGCGCCTACTTCGAAACCCATATCGAACAAGGCCCGGTGCTGGAAGACGCCGACAAGGTGATCGGCGTGGTGCCGGCGGTGATGGGACTTTCGTGGTACGACTGCGTGGTGACCGGCATGGAGGCGCACGCCGGGCCGACGCCGATGGGCCTGCGCAAGGACGCGTTGCAGGTCTCCACCCGCATCATGCAGGAAGTGGTGGCCATCGCCAACCGCTATCCGCCGTATGGACGCGGCACGGTGGGCATGGTGCAGCTGTTCCCGAACAGCCGCAACGTGATTCCGGGCGAAGTCAAATTCAGCATCGACCTGCGCAACGTGAACGATGAACTGCTCAACACCATGCACGAAGAGATGCTGGCCTTTATCGACAAGACCCGCAGCGAAAGCGGCTTGAAGATTTCGCTGGAGCGGGTATCCTACTACCCGCCGTGCCCGTTCCATCCCGAGTGCGTGGACGCGGTGCGCAACGCCACCGCCAAACTCGGATACTCGACCATGGACGTGGTGTCCGGCGCCGGCCACGACGCCATCTACGCCGCGCGCCTGGCGCCGGCCGGTATGATCTTCGTGCCGTGCAAGGACGGCATCAGCCACAACGAGATCGAGGATGCCAAGGCCGAGCATCTGGAAGCGGGCTGCAACGTGCTGCTGCACGCCATGCTGGAGCGCGCCCGCGTGGTTTAATGATGTAGTTTGACCGCAAAGCGGCCGGAGCGCATACTGATTATCCAGATTAGAATGCAGGCGTCAGTCCGGCCGCTTTTATCATGCAAGCACCACAAGCTCCTCACACCGAAGCCCTGCAAGCGGCCTGCCTGACCGCCACGCTTGAAAGCATTTCGGACGCCGTCCTGATGCTGGGGCACAGCTGGGAAATCCGCTACATGAACGGCAATGCCGAGCGCCTGCTGCAGGTGATCCGCAGCGATGTAGTTGGCCGTCGTGTGTGGGAGGTGTTCCCGGAGGCCGTCGGTGGTCCTTATCATCGCGCCTATCACCAGGCGGTGGAAACCAATATGCCGGTGACTTTCGAGGAGCATTACGCGCCGCTGGATCTGTGGACCGAGATCCGCGCCTATCCCTCGGAAGAGGGACTGACCATCTACTTCCGCGACGTCAGCGAGCGCAAGGCCATCGAGGCGGAGATCAATCGCCTGGCTTTCTACGACAAGCTGACAGGGCTGCCGAATCGCCAGCTGCTGCTGGACCGGATCGAGCAGGCGCTTAGGGATGAACATGGGCAGGGCGGCGCGGTACTGTTCATCGACCTGGATAACTTCAAGAGCATCAACGACACGCGTGGCCACGATAAAGGCGACCGGTTGCTGCAATTGGTGGCCGACCGGCTGAACGATAGCGTGCGCAGTTGCGACACGGTGGCGCGTTTTGGCGGCGACGAATTCGTGGTGCTGATGGAGGAGTTGGGCGTGAGCGCGAAGGACAGCGCGCGGGCCACGGCTAACCACTTGTTGCAGGCTTTTCGCGCGCCGTTCGAAGTCGACGGCGTTGAGCATTACAGCACGCCCAGCATCGGCGTGGCGCTGTTCGGCCGCGAGTCGGCCGGCGTGGATGAGATCCTGAAGCGTGCCGACCTGGCGATGTACCAGGCCAAGGCCGATGGCCGCAACAACTTCTCGTTCTTCGATCCGGCCATGCAAGAGCGCGTGTCGGCGCGCGCGCAGCTGGAGGCCGACTTGCGGCGTGCGCTGGTCAACCAAGAGTTTGAACTGCACTACCAGCCCCTGGCCGTGGTGGACGGCAAGCTGGCCGGGGTGGAGGCGCTGGCGCGCTGGCGTCATCCGCAGCGCGGGCTGGTACCGCCGGATGAGTTCATCGCCGTGGCGGAAGAGACCAATATGATCCTGCCCTTGGGGCGCTGGGTGCTGGAGGAGGCCTGCCGCCTGCTGGCGCGTTGGGCGGGCGATGCGTCCACCAGTGCGCTGGAGATGTCGGTCAACGTCAGCACGGTACAATTCCATCGTCCCGATTTCGTCGAGCAGGTACTGGAAGTGCTGGCGCAGACCGGCGCGCGGCCGGCGTTGCTGCGGCTGGAGCTGACGGAGAGCGTGCTGCTGACCGAAGTGGAAAGCACCGCCGTGAAAATGCAGCGCCTGCGCGATGTGGGCGTGTGTTTTTCTCTCGACGATTTCGGCACCGGTTATTCGTCGCTGTCGTACCTGCACCGGCTGCCCTTGTCGCAGCTGAAGATCGACCGCTCGTTTATCTGGGGCGCGTTGAAGGAGGCCCATGGCGCCGCCATCGTGCGCATGATCGTGGCGCTGGGCCGGGCGCTGGAGATGACGGTGTTGGCCGAAGGCGTGGAGACGTCCGAACAGCTGGCGTTTGTCAGGGCCGAGGGTTGCGACTATTATCAAGGCTATTTATTCAGCAAGCCGCTGCCGGAGCATGAGCTGGTGGCTTTTTTAGCACGCGATGCATAACGATTCCCAGCAGGCTTATCTCGATGCAAACCACCTGATGGCGGCGGGCGACCTCGCCGGCGCGGAGGAGGCATACCTGCAGGCGCTGGCCTTGCAGCCGTGGCACGCGGCGGCGCGGGCGAATCTTGCTTATCTGAAGGAGTTGCAGGGTGCTGCGGCGGAGGCGGAATTCCATTATCGGCAGGCGATCGCCTTGATGCCGGATCACACGCAATTGCAGCAGAATCTGGGCGCGCTGCTGTTGAAGGAAAAGCGTTTTTCAGAGTCGGAAATCGCGATGCGGGCAGCGGTGGCGTTGGCGCCGGAGGAAGCGTCGGCTTGGAACCAGCTTGGTGCGCTGCTGGTGTTCACGCATCGCGAGCCTGAGGGCGAGGCCTGTTATCGGCGGGCGTTGTCGCTGGAGCCGGAGCATGCGCGGGCGCGCTTCAATCTGGCGTATGTGCTGTTGCGGCAGGGACGCTTCGAGGAAGGCTGGCGCATGCTGGAGGCGCGCTGGGAGTTCGAAGGTTTTCCCCTGTCGTTCGATTGTCCGTTCTGGCAGGACGAGGCGCTGGAAGGCAAGTCTATCGTGATCGGGCTGGAGGCCGGGCATGGCGACATGATCCACTTCTGCCGTTATGCGCCCATGCTCAAGGCGCGCGGCGCGGCGCGGGTGGATGTGGTGTGCCATCCGGACTTGCGGCGGCTGCTCGCGACGCTGGCTGGCGTGGATCATGTGTATGCACCGGACCATGCACCGACGGATGGATGGGATTACTGGACGCGGCCGATGCGCTTGCCGGGATTGTTCGACACGGAGTTGGCCAGCATCCCGGCCGCCGTGCCTTACCTTCATGCGCCGCCGGCATTGGTGGCGCATTGGCGCGCGCTGCTGCCGCAGCAAGGCTTGCGTGTTGGCCTGGCGTGGCGCGGCAATCCCAATTTCGAGAACGATGCCGACCGCTCGCTGCCTTCGCTGATGACGCTTGCGGCGCTCGGCGCTGCGGCCCAGGCTGCGGGCGGTGTGCAATTCGTCAGTTTGCAAAAAGGCAGCGGCGCGGACGAGGCGTTGACGCCTCCCGCTGGCATGACGTTGCTTGCGATAGCGCCGCAGCTTGGCGACTTTGCCGACACGGCGGCCGTCATCGCCAACCTCGATCTGGTGATCAGCACCGACTCGGCGGTGGCGCACCTGGCCGGCGCAATGGGCAAGCCATGCTGGCTGCTGTTGCCCGACTATCGCTGCGACTGGCGCTGGATGGCGGAGCGCGACGACACGCCATGGTATCCATCCATGCGTCTATTCCGCCAGCCGCGCGGCGGCGGCTGGGCGCCGGTCATCGCCGACGTTGCGGTGGCGTTGGTCAGGCTTGGAAGTAGTGCGGCAGCTCCAGATCCGCGATAAGCCCCAGCCCCTGCGGCTGCCAGTTCAATTGCTCGCGCGCCGGCCACGCCATGTTCCAGCGCCAGGCGATACAAGCGCATGGCGTCGACTGAGCGCGAAAGACGCATCAACATCGAACGCACGCCGCGTTCCGCCAGCGCCACCGTCAGCACGTCGGAAGCGTTGCGGTGTCTGGCAGGACCGGTGGGATCGGCCGCCAATACCTCGCCCATGGCCTCGATCGCGCGGCGGTCGGTTTCGCCGGCAGCATTGAAGTCCTTGAAGTCGTGGATGAAGGCGGTGTGTATCACGCCGTCGCAGGCGCGTGCGCCGGCTGCCAGTGCGTCCAGGTCCGACACTTTCCCTGCTCAATCCCCGTAGCTACGTTGCCGGCGGCTTTGACGCCAGCGGCGACTGGGCGTTGCAATTCCACCGAGCCGAAGGCATCAAGTGCTACGCGGTAGTAAAAGGCCAGTGCTGGCTGGCGGTGGAGGACGTGGACGAGCCGGTGCTGCTCAAGACCGGCGACTGTTTTCTGCTGCCGCGCGGACGCGCCTTCCGCATCGCCAGCGACTTGTCCCTGCCGCCGGTGGAGGCCCTGGACCTTTTGCATAGAAGGCGCGTCGGCGGCATCGGCATCATCAACGACGGCGGCGAGTGCATGATTGTCGGCGGCCATTTCGTTTTCAGCGGCAAGCATACCGGCGTGTTGCTGGAAGCCTTGCCGCCCATCGCCCACATCCACAAGGATGCGGACCGCGAAGCGCTGCGCTGGTCATTACAGCGGCTGTCGATGGAATTGCGCGAGCAGCCCCAGCATGTCGGCATGTCGCGTTCCACACTGGCGCTGAAGTTCAAGCAGACCGTGGGCGCTTCGCCGATGGAGTACCTGACGCGCTGGCGCATGCTGCTGGCCGGCGACCGGCTGGGGCATACCAGTCAGCCGGTGTCCGTGATTTCGCAAGCGCTGGGCTATGAATCGGACAGCGCCTTCAGCACCGCTTTTAAGCGCGTGATGGGATGCTCGCCGCGCCAGTACGTGCGCGATCAGGCCTTGTAAGCGCGCAGGAAGTCCAGCAGCACGCGGGCGGCGATGTCGGCATCGTCGGCGGTCATGGTTTCCAGTGGGTTGTGGCTGATGCCGCCGTTGCCGCAGCGTGTGAACAGCATGGCGACGTCGGTGACGGCCGCCATCGCCATGGCGTCGTGACCGGCGCCGGAAAGCAGGTCGAAGCGCGGCAGACCGGCGCGTTCGATGGCGTCGCCGAACTGCTGCATCAGGCGCGGCGCGCACGGTGCCGCGCTGGCGTTGACGATAGGCTGTAACGTATATTCGATCTGGCGACGTGCGCAGATGGCGGCGATGCCGTCCAGTACGTCCTTCACCGCAGCCAGGCGCACCGCGTCGTCGGCGGCGCGGATGTCGAGCGAGAGCTTGCAAGCGCCGGGAATCACGTTGACCGAACCGCCGGGTACCTGCAGTTGCCCGACCGTGCCCACCAGCGACTCAGCCCGCGCGCAGCGCTGCTCCACCAGCAGCACGATTTCCGCCGCCGCCGTTGCGGCATCCCTGCGCATGGTCATCGGCGTGGTGCCGGCGTGGCTGGCCAGACCGGTGAGGTCGACCAGGTAACGCGAGCTGCCGGCAATGGCGGTGACCACGCCCAGCGCCAGGTCGCGTTCCAGCAGCACCGGACCTTGTTCGATATGGACTTCCACAAAGCCCAGCAAGCCGGCCGGATCGCGCGCGATGGCGGGGATGCGCGCCACGTCGTGGCCGGCGGCCAGCAAGGCGTCGCGCATGGTCACGCCGTCGGCGTCGGTCTGGTCCAGCAGCGACAGGTCGAAGCGGCCGGTGATCGCCGTGCTGCCGAGGAAGGTGCTTTTGAAACGCACGCCTTCTTCTTCCGCGAAGCCGACGATCTCTAAATGGTAGGGCAGCTTTTCGCCGCGCTGGTTCAGGTGACGCACGATGGCGATCGGCAGCAGGATACCGAGGCGGCCGTCGTACTTGCCGCCGTTGCGCACGGTGTCGTAGTGCGAGCCGGTCATCAGTGTCTTGGCGTTGGGCGCGTCGGCGCGGTAGACGCCGGTGACGTTGCCGACCGCGTCGATGTGTGCGTCCATGCCCGCTTCGCGCATCCAGTCGAGGATCTGCGCGGCGCTCTGGCGGTGGGCCGGCGTCATGTAGGCGCAGGTCAGGCCGGATTCGTCGTCGCTCCATGCGCCTATCGCCTCGCACCAGTCCATGATGGCGGGGCCGAAGTCCAGCTGCACGGACAGCAGGTCGTTCAGGCGGATTTCGGCGATGCGCTTGATCTGGCGGAGGCACTCGGCGATTTCATCGGCGCGCTGGTTTTTCAGGCGGCGCGTGAAGGTGGCGATGACGCTCTGCCGCGTGAGGCCTTGTCCGGTCGGGCCTTTGACGGCCAGGATGAAGGGAAAGCCGAATTTGGCGTTGTAGTCCGCGTTCAACTGGTGCAGCGTGGCGAATTCCTCGGCGCTGCACAGATGCAGGCCGGACTTGGCTTGCTCGCTGGTCGATTCCGCCGTCAGCTCGCCGGCGACGGCGGCCTTGCCTGCCAACTCCGGGTGGGCACGGATCAGGCCCAGTTGTTCATCGAGCGTGGCAGCGCTGACCACCGACTGCAAGGCCAGCTTGAGGGCGGTGTCGTTGGCGAACGGCCGCTGGGCGGCGGCGCGTTCGGGGATCCACGGCGAATGCTCGTAGATGCCGCGCAGGCGTTCAACGAAGGTGGCGCTGTCGCAGCTATTCAGGTCGGAGAGTGTCGTCATCATAGCGTCCATCATAACGCGCGGGCGTCGCCGCAATATATGCAGTATGGCCTAAGGTTTATATGACTGCGCTTACTTTTGCGACAGCGCCTTGGCCGCCGTGGTCACCTGCTCGCGCAGCCACTTGTGTTCCGGCGCCTGGTGCACGCGCTCGTGCCACAGCTGGTAGAAGCGCATCGCCGGGAATTTCACCGGCACGGTGTAGGTCTTCAGCGGCATCAGCTTTTCGTAGTGGCGCACGAACTGGCTGCCGGTGGTCAGCACCAGATCGGTCTGCGCCAGCATGTGCGGGATCAAACCGAAGTAGGCCGATTCCACCATCACGTTGCGCTGCAGGCCCTGGCGTTCAAGGTAATCGTCGATGACGCCGTGGTAGCCCGGCAGGATCTGGGTCGGCGCCACGTGCGGCAGCGACAGGTAGTCATCCATGGTCATCTTGTCGCTGGCGGTGCGCAGCGCATACGGACAGTCGGCACGCATCACGCAGATGATGGGGTCTTCGAACAGCTTGGACATGTGCAGGTGCTCGGGCGGTTCGTCCCAGTTGGCGATGACCAGGTCCATGTCGCCGTCCGACAGCAGGCGCACGTAGTCTACGCCCGGTCCCAGGCCGTGGATCTTGACGCGGCTGTTGGGCGAGCCGCGTCGCAGCAGCGCCACCAGATTCGGCAGGAACTGGCTGTCCAGGTAATCCGGCGCAGCCACGTGGAAGGTGCGCGCTTCCTCCTGTGGCACGAAAGGTGCCTTCTTGAGGAACAGGTTCTCGGTTTCGTCCAGAATGCGCTTTGCTGGTGCAAGCAGGCTTTCGCCGTGCTGGGTCGGCACCATGCCGCGCGCGCCGCGCACCAACAGCGGATCGCCGGTCAGTTCGCGCAGTTTGCGTAGCGAGGCGGAGATCGAGGGCTGCGGCTGATTCAGCTTGAGGGCGACGCGGGAGACGTTTTTCTCGACCAGCAGCAGGTAGAGGATGCGGATCAGGTGGAGGTCCAGGTGTTGCGGCAAAGCGGACATGGGGGCAATCGGTTTATACGGAATCGGATATGTCTAATATACTCCATTGTTCATGTAGCCGGAATCAAATCCGTTTATCTTCTGTAAATTAGCCACATCTTTGACCCGATAAAAATACATGGAATACCTGATCCCTTACGGCCTTGAGTGGCTGAATCTCCTGGTGCGCTGGCTGCATATCATCACCGGCATCGCCTGGATAGGCGCCTCGTTCTACTTCGTATGGCTGGACAATTCGATCCGTCCGCCGGCGCCGGGATCGGACCTGGCGAAGAAGGGCGTGTCGGGCGAGCTGTGGGCGGTGCACGGCGGCGGCTTCTATCATCCGCAAAAGTATCTGGTGGCGCCGGCCGAACTGCCGAAGGAGCTGCACTGGTTTAAATGGGAAGCGTATTCCACCTGGCTGTCCGGCATCGCGCTGCTGACCATCGCCTACTACTTCAACGCGCAGGCCATGATGATCGATAAGTCGGTGGCCGATCTCACCAGTCTGCAGGCGGTGGGCGTCGGCATCGGCACCCTGGTGGTCGGCTGGACGGTATACGACCTGCTGTGCCGCTCCGCGCTGGGCAAGCATGACTTGTGGTTCGGCGTAGTGACCTTCGCGCTGATCGTCGGCGCGGCGTATGGTCTGACGCATGTGCTGAGCGGCCGCGCGGCCTATATCCACGTTGGTGCGCTGATCGGCACCATCATGGTCGGCAATGTGCTGATGCTGATTATTCCGGGCCAACGCAAGATGGTGGAGGCCATGTCGGCCGGCCGCATGCCCGATCCGGTGCATGGCCAGAAGGCCAAGCAGCGCAGCGTCCACAATAACTACTTCACGCTGCCGGTGCTGTTCATCATGATCAGCAACCACTATGCGATGACCTACCGCCACCAGCATGCGTGGCTGGTGCTGGCGTTCATCATGGCGGCCGGCGTCTTCATCCGCCACTTCTTCAACCTGCGCCACAAGGGCCGGGTCGAGTGGCGCTATCCCGCCATCGGCGTGGCGCTGCTGGCTGCGGTGGCGGTGGCAATTGCGCCGGCCAAACCGGTGGCGTCCGCGCCTGCGGCCGATCCGGCCGCCGAATTCGCCAAGGTCAAAGCGGTGATCGACACGCGCTGCCTGTCGTGCCACGCGGCCCATCCTACGCAGCCCGGTTTCGCCGCCGCGCCGCTGGGCGTGGCCTTCGACAGCGCCGCCGAGATCCATCAGAACGCGGAAAAGATCTACAAGCAGGTAGTACAGACCAAGGCCATGCCGCTGGCTAACCTGACCAATATGACCGATGCCGAGCGCGCGCAGATCGCCGCCTGGTACGAGTCCGGCGCAAAATGAAGGAGCACAAATGAACAAGAAAGAGCAACTGGCGCAATGGATCGACGCCCACTTTGATGAAGAAGTCGGCGTGCTGCAGCAACTGCTGCGCATGCCGACCGATACGCCGCCCGGCAACAACGCACCGCACGCGGACCTGGTGGCCGATCTGGTGCAGGCCTACGGCTGGACCGCTGAAAAGCACGTGGTGCCGCAGCAGGAAGTGCGCGACTACGGCATGGAGAGCATCACCAACCTGATCGTGCGCCGTCCGTATGCGGCGGGCGGCCCGACCGTGGCGTTGAACGCGCATGGCGATGTGGTGCCGCCGGGTGACAACTGGACCTATCCGCCGTATGGCGGCGTGGTGGACAACGGCTTTATCTACGGCCGCGCGGCGGCGGTGTCCAAGTGCGACTTCGCCACCTACATCTTCGCGGTGCGCGCGCTGGAGGCGCTGGACGTGCCGCTCAAGGGCGGGCTGGAACTGCACTTCACCTACGACGAGGAATTCGGCGGCTTGCTGGGGCCTGGCTGGCTGCTGGAGCAGAAGCTGACCAAGCCCGATTACGTGATCGCGGCGGGCTTCAGCTACAACATCGTCACCGCGCACAACGCCTGTCTGCAATTGGAGATCACGGTGCACGGCAAGTCCGGCCACGGCGCCATGCCGGAAACCGGTCACGACGCGCTGCAGGCGGCCACCCGCATCCTGAACGCGATCTACGGCGAGCTGCCGGAACTGAAAAAGATCAAATCGACAATCGCCGGCATCGACTCGCCGACCATGCTGGTGGGCCGCATCGACGGCGGCACCAACACCAACGTGGTGCCGGGCAAAGTGACGCTGAAGATGGACCGCCGCATGATTCCGGAAGAAGATCCGGTGGCGGTGGAAGCCCAGGTGCGCGCGCTGATCGAGAACGCGGTGCAGGGCGTGCCCGGCATCACGCTGGAGATCAAGCGCCTGCTGCTGTCGCATGCGCTGCGCGAGCGGCCGGGCACGGAAACGCTGGTGGCCAGCCTGCAGCAGAACGCGCAGACCTTCATCGGCGAGCAGATTCCGGCGCAAGGCACGCCGCTGTATGCGGATGCGCGCCTGTACGGCGAGCATGGCATCCCGGCGGTGCTGTACGGCGCCGGTCCGCGCACCGTACCCGAATCCAACGCCAAGAAGGCCGACGAGCGCCTCGATCTGGACGACCTGCGCAAGGCGACCAAGGTGGTAGCATGCACCTTGTTCGATTTCCTTGGAGCGTAAGTCAAGGCGAAATAAAGTACTTTCGGTGCAGCCGGGCCTTCAGGCCTTGCGCTGCCAGACGCCGGCCGGCGTCGGTCAGGGCCTGCGCCAGCGCGCCATGGTCCCTGCCCAGATAAATATACAGATTGAATTCGTCGAGTTGCCTGCCGGTGCGACCTTGCGGCAGCAGCGCTTTGGATGCTTCACTCAGGCTGCCGTCGTCGAACAGGCAGGCTTCGTCGCGGCCGTTGAGCACCATTTGCAGGCAGGCCGGCACGGACTGCACGTCATGCGGCTGCAACTGAGGCCGTAGCGCCTCCAGCCGGCGTTGATAGATGAAGATGCCGCGCTTGTAGCTCACAGTGCGTGCCTTGCGTTCCAGTTCTTCCCAACTATTGATGTCCGGCTGGCCTGCGCGCGTGAACACATAGCTGCGGGAGGTGACGAAGGGCTCTTCCACGCGCCGGTACGCGGGATTTTTTTGACCGTATTCGATCACCCGGCCCATCTCGCCGGCGATGCTGCCGTCGGCCAGCATGGCGGAGCTGCGCCGGCCGGGCAGGCTTTGCAGCAGGCAGCGCTGGCGCACCTCCGCGCATAAATGCTGCAGGTATTCGGTAGCGTAGGCGTAGATGATCGAATCGACTTCGTGGGTGGTGCCGAAGATCAGCGTGTCCGGGCCTTGCGCCGATGCGGGGCTGGGCGCGGATAGGACAAGAGCGATGGCCAGAAGGGCGGGCCAACAGCGGGGCATGGGCTGTCTCCGGATTGAAATCGTGCTCTATGATAGCCGATGTATTATATGGAAATGCATCGATACGATCTAATCAGCTGTCATGACTGCGGCGTGCTGCACCAGCGCCGCCCGCTGCGCCCGCGCGAGAAGGCGCGCTGCGTGCGTTGCGGCTCCGTTCTGTATCGCGGCATCCATTCCGACGCCGGCCGCATGGCCGCCATCACCCTGGCTGCGGTGATCACTTTCCTGATTGCGCAGTTCTTCCCCATCGTGCAGCTGGAGGTGGGCGGTTACAGCACCAGCGCCACGCTGCTGGGCGCCATCCGCGTGCTGTGGATGGAGAAGATGCAGGTGGTGGCGGCGGTGGTGTTCGTGCTCACCATGGTGCTGCCGGCGGTGGAACTGTCTTCCCTGACGTATGTGACGATGTCGTTGCGGCGCGGCGTGCGGCCTCCGGGTTTCGATCAATTGCTGCGCATGGTCGGCCTGGCGCGGCGCTGGGGCATGACCGAGGTGCTGATGATCGGCATCCTGATCACCATCGTCAAGATGACCAGCCTGGCCCAGGTGGTGGTGCAACCGGGCTTGTACGCCTTCGGCGCGCTGACGCTGATGCTGGCCATCGTGGTGTCTTTCGATCCCAAGATCCTATGGAATATCGGCGAGCATTTGCCGGCAAGGGGGCAGGGCCGGGTGGCGCAGAAACCTTTTCACTACGCGGCGCTGGCCAAGGGGGTGCCGCTGCTGGCCTGCCATAGTTGCGGGCTGGTGGAGTCCTTGAAGTACAAGGTGCGCCACCAGTATTGCGCGCGCTGCGGCGCGCACCTGCACCGCCGCCATCCGGACAGCGTGGGCCGCACCTGGGCCTTTCTGCTGGCGGCCGCGATCCTCTACATTCCCGCCAACCTGCTGCCGGTGATGTACACCCACTCGCTGTTCGGCAAGGAGGACGACACCATTATCAGCGGCGTGGTCTACTTCTGGACCAGCGGCTCGCCGGCCCTGGCGGTGATTATTTTCGTCGCCAGCATCGTGGTGCCGGTGCTGAAGCTGGCGGCGCTGGCCTTGCTGGCGTGGACCGCGCAGCGGCGCTCGCGCTGGCGGCCCTTGCAGCGCACGCTGTTGTATCGCATCGTGGAGTTTGTTGGCCGCTGGTCGATGCTCGATATTTTTGTCATTACCCTGACGGTGGCGCTGGTGCGCTTCCAGTCGTTGGCGGTGATCACGGCCGGCCCCGGCGCGCTGGCGTTTTGCGCGGTGGTGGTGCTGACCATGATCGCGTCGATGCAGTTCGATCCGCGCCTGATCTGGGACCCTGTTGATACACATGGAGAGAAGCATGTCTGAAAACGAGAGCGGCCCAACGCCGCCATTGCCGTCGCCGCCGTCGCCACAGTTGCCTGAGCCGGATGTGGAAAAGGCCAGCCGCTGGCTGCCGTCGCTGGTGTGGCTGATTCCCTTGCTGGCGGCGCTGATCGGCCTGACCCTGGTGGTCAAGTCGGTGCTCGACCAGGGACCGACGGTGGTGGTCAGCTTCCGCAGCGCGGACGGGCTGGAGCCGGGCAAGACCAAGGTCAAATACAAGGATGTCGATATCGGTTTGGTGCGTTCGATTTCGCTGGCCAAGGATTTGTCCAAGGTGCTGGTGACCATCGACATGAGCAAGGAAGCCAAGCGCTTCACGGCGAACGATACGCGCTTCTGGGTGGTGCGGCCGCGCATCGGCGCCAGCGGCGTGTCGGGTCTGAACACCTTGCTGTCCGGGTCTTACATCGGCGTCGACGCCGGCAAGTCGGAAGAGACCAAGACCGATTTCACGGGATTGGAAAAACCGCCGCAGGTGGCGCGCGACGAGAAGGGCACGACCTATACGCTGCATGGCGACACGCTGGGCTCCATCGATGTCGGTTCGCCGATTTTCTACCGCCGCATCCAGGTGGGGCAGGTGACGGCTTTCGATCTAGAAGAGCAGGGACGCGGCGTGAAGATGACGGTGTTCGTCAGCGCGCCTTATGACCAGTACGTGGGCAAGAATACGCGCTGGTGGCATGCCAGCGGCGTCGACGTGCGGCTCGATTCCAGCGGCTTCAAGGTCAATACGCAATCGCTGGCGGCGCTGCTGGTGGGCGGTATCGCGTTCGAGTCGGTGAGCGGGCAGAAGCCTTTGGCCGTGGCGCCGGTGGGGACCGAGTTTCCGTTGGCGGCCGACCAGGGCAGCGCCCTGCGCGAACCCGACGGCGTGCCGATTACCACGGTGCTGTATTTCGACCAGTCGCTGCGCGGCTTGGCGCCGGGCGCGCCGGTGGATTTCCGCGGCATCGTGATGGGCGAGGTGCGCTCGGTCGGTGTGGAGTTCGATCCGGTGAAGAAGAACTTCCGCATGCCGGTGACGGTGGATATGTATCCGGCGCGGCTGGGGCGCAGTTTTGCGCAGACCATCGCCAACGACCAGGAACGCAACGCCGGCCCGGCATTGCTGGAGCGGCTGGTGGCGCGCGGCCTGCGCGGACAACTGCGGACCGGGAATCTACTGACAGGACAACTGTACGTGGCGCTGGACTTCTTCCCGCATGCGGCGGCGGTCAAGATGGATATCACGCAGGAGGTGCCGGAAGTGCCGACGGTGCCGAACAGCCTGGACGAATTGCAGACACAGATATCGAGCATTGCGCGCAAGCTGGATAAGGTGCCGTTCGAGGAAATCGGCAAGAACCTGCGCGATACGCTGAAGAGCGTGGAAGTGCTGATAAAGCAGCTTGAAAAGCAGGTGGTGCCGGAAATGAAGGACACCCTGGCTGCGGCCCGCAAGACCTTCGGCGAGGCCGACCAGCTACTACAGAAGGATTCGCCGGTGCAGTCGGACCTGCGCGAAGCCTTGCAGCAGTTGACGCAGACCTTGCAGTCGCTGAATGCGGTGTCGGATTACCTGGAGCGCCATCCCGAGTCGCTGATACGCGGCAAACAGGAGAAAAAAGGAGAGCAGAAATGATGCGACGTGGAGGTGCGGCTGCGGTGGCTGCGGTGTTGGTGCTGGCCGGCTGCGCCAGCGCGCCGCCGGAGCGTTTCTACAGTTTGAGCAGCGGCATGGGCGTGCCGGCCGCGCCGCTTGCGCGGGCCGGCTACTACATCGAAGTGCCGGCGGTGACGGTGCCGCAGCAGGTGGCGCGCAACCAGCTGGTGGTGACCACCGGCGCGGGGAGGGTGGATCTGCTGGAGCAGGAGCGCTGGGTGGCGCAGCCTGCGGCGGAGATCGGGCAGGCGTTGTCGCTGGCGATATCGGGGGAGTTGGGCACCATCGACGTGTTCCGCACGCCGACGCCGGACAAGGCGCCGGTGTACCGCATCAGCACCAATGTGCAGCGCTTTGAATCGGCGCCGGGGCGGTATGCCTTGGTCGATGCCGTGTGGAGCGTGCGCCTGGTCGGCGCCACGCAGGTGCTGACTTGCCGCAGCATGGCGCAGGAGACGGTGGGTGCCGGCTACGATGAACTGGTGGCCGGTCATCGGCGTGCTGTGGGGCGGGTCGGGGCTGACATCACCCAAGCCGTGCGCGCGCTGGCGGCGGGCGGTAAGCCGGAGTGTTGACGCAGTGGTGTGGAGCGTGCGGCACCGCCGGAACCCGCACACCGCTGCGGCTCAGGGTCTGACACCGTACGGGGTCAGACCCTTTTGTTTGGGGTGACTGCAAGCTGCACACGCGTCCACCGCCAACGATGCTGCTGCTTACTTACCCCGTCTTAACCCGAGGCCTGCATGGCTGCGCCAATCTGCCCGCGCAGCCAGACGTTGGCGGGGTCGCCGTCGACATTGGCGTGCCAGTACAGGTAGACGTCCAGCGATGGCATTTCCAGCGGAATCGGCAGGATCTGGTTGTTGAACTGCTGGTTGACGATGCGCGCCAGACGCTCGGGCATGGTCAAGGCCAGGTCGGTGACGCTGACCACCCGGCACGCCGCGAAGTAGTGCTGGCAGCGCAAACGGATACGCCGTTGCAGCCCTTGCCGGCTAAGCTCCACATCCTCCAGCCCCGGCCCGCGCCGGCGCGAGCTGGTCTGGATATGCTCCAGCGCCAGGTAGTTTTCCAACCCCCAGGTTTTCTTCTTCACCAGCGGATGGCCGCGTCGCACCAATACCACCGTCTTGTCGCCCGCCAGCTGCGCGCGGCGGATGTCGTTCGATAGCGGTAGCAGCACGTCGATGGCTGCGTCCAGCGTGCCGGCGGCCAGTTCGCTTTCCAGTTCGCGCCGGCTTACCTGCAGCGTGTTGAGCGTGGCCGCCGGCGCTTCGCGCGCGATGCCGGTCATCAGCGGCGGCAGCACGCTTGCTTCCAGCACGTCGCGCACGGCCAGCGAGAAACTACGCTCGCTGCTGGCAGCGTCGAAGCGCGCCGCGCCGGTCAGCGTGACTTCGAAGCCGCGCAGCGCGCGCCGCACCGGGTCGATGATGGAACGCGCCAACGGCGTCGGCACCATCACGTGCCCTTGGCGCTCGAACAGCGGGTCGTCGAACAGCTGCCGCAATCGGTTCAATGCGTGGCTGATGGCCGGCTGCGTCAGATTCATCTTCATGCTCGCGCGCGTGATGCTGCCTTCGGCGTAGATTGCCTCCAGCACGATGAACAGGTTGAGATCGACCTTAGATATATGCATGATATTTATCCATATGAATTAATTCTATTCATTTGATGAATTATAGGCCAGGCGTTAAGCTAAGGGTCTGAAGGAGAATCCATATGGGACAAATTTTTCTGGTACGCCACGGGCAGGCCTCGTTCGGCGCCGCCAATTACGACCAGCTGTCCGAGCTGGGCTACGAACAGGCGCGCCTGCTGGGGCAGTGGTACGCCAACAGCCGCCAGTCCTTCGACAAAGTGATCAACGGCGGCATGGCGCGTCACCGCCAGACCGCCGACACCTGCCTGGCCGAGTTGCCCAAGCCGCTGCTGGCCGATACCGAGTGGATCACGGATGCAGACTTCGCGGAGTTCGATCACCACGAGGTGCTGCTGCGCCATTGTCCCGAGTACGCCGACGCCGTCGCCTTCAAGGCGCTGCTGGCCGGCCATGTCGATCCGCCGCGCGCGCTCGAGCATCTGTTCCGCGCCGCCATGCAGCGCTGGATGAGCGGCTGGCACGATAGCGACTACGCCGAGCCGTGGCCGGATTTCCGCCGCCGCTGCGTGCGCGCACTGGAGCGGCTCGATACCGAAGACCGCGAACAGATCACCATCGTGTTCACCTCCGGCGGCGTGATCGCCACGCTGATGCAACATCTGCTGGGCCTGCAGGATTACCAGGTGATGGACTTGAGCTGGACCCTGGCCAATGGCGCCGTCACCAAGCTGCTGCAGCGCCCCGGCCAGTTCACGCTGGGCTACCTGAACAACTATGCGCACCTGGAATGGCTCGGCCAGCCGGGCAGCGTCACCTACCGATAAGCGGAGACACACCATGGATTTCGACTACAGCCCGAAAGTACAGCAATTGCAGGCACGCCTGACGGCCTTCATGGCTGAACACATTTGTCCCAACGAAGCGCGCTTCCATGCCGAGATCGACGCCAACCGCGCCGCCGGCAACGCCTGGGTGGCGACCAAGGTCATGGAGGAGCTCAAGCTCAAGGCCCGCGCCGCCGGCTTGTGGAACCTGTTCCTGCCGGACTCCGAGCACGGCGCCGGCCTGAGCAACCTGGAATATGCGCCGCTGTGTGAAATCATGGGCCGCGTGCACTGGGCGCCGGAGGTGTTCAACTGCGCCGCGCCGGACACCGGCAATATGGAAGTGCTGGCGCGCTACGGCACGCCGGAACAGCAGAAGCAGTGGCTGGAACCGCTGCTCGATGGCCGCATCCGCTCCTGCTTCGGCATGACCGAGCCGGACGTGGCGTCGTCGGACGCCACCAACATCGCCAGCTCCATTGTGCGCGATGGCGATGAGTATGTGATTAACGGCCGCAAGTGGTGGTCGTCCGGCGCCAACGATCCGCGCTGCGCGGTGTTCATCTTCATGGGCAAGAGCGATCCCGATAACGCCAGCCGCCACAAGCAGCAGTCGATGATCCTGGTGCCGCGCAATACGCCGGGCGTGAACATCCTGCGCCACCTGCCCGTGTTCGGCTTCGACGACGCGCCGCACGGCCACGCCGAAATCGTGTTCGACAATGTGCGCGTGCCGGCCGCCAACTTGTTGCTGGGCGAAGGGCGCGGTTTCGAGATCGCCCAGGGCCGGCTGGGACCGGGCCGCATCCACCATTGCATGCGCCTGATCGGCCTGGCCGAGCGCGCGCTGGAGCAGATGTGCCGGCGCAGCCTGTCGCGGCTTGCATTCGGCAAGCTGGTGGCGGAGCAGGGCGTGACGCTGGAGCGCATCGCCGAGGCCCGCATCATGATCGACCAGGCCCGCCTGCTGGTGCTGAACGCGGCCCATATGATGGATACGGTCGGCAACAAGGTGGCAGCCAAGGAAATCGCCATGATCAAGGTGGCCGCGCCGGCCATGGCCTGCCAGGTGATCGATTGGGCTATCCAGGTCCAGGGCGGCGGCGGCATGGCCGATCCGTTCCTGGCCCACGCCTATGCGAGCGCCCGCTCGCTGCGCCTGGCCGACGGCCCGGACGAGGTACACCGCTCGCAGATCGGCAAGATGGAACTGTCGCGCTATAAATAACATCTTCGGCGAGTTTAAGGTAATCGTTTACCGCGCGAGTGTTGCGCGGTTTTCCCAAACGTATTGACTTATAAAGATGACTGGATTAATCTTTGTCGTCACTTAAGTTAAACGATTAACTAAAACTACAAGCAGGAGACAAGCATGACGAAAACCATCAATCCGACGCCGATGGCGGCGGCGCTCGCCCTCGCGTTGCTGTCCATGAACGCCCAGGCGCAACAGGAAGAATCCACCTCCAAACCCGGCCAGCTGGAAACCGTAGTGGTTACCGCGAATAAACGCGTCGAGAAATTGGAAAGCGTTCCAATGGCGATTTCCGTGATGAGCGAACAGGAAATCCAGCGCACCAACATCCGTGAAATCGAAGACGTGGTGGCCATGATGCCGTCGCTGACGCTGAACTCGGGCACCACCGCCGCCAACAACGCCATCTTCATGCGCGGCATCGGCACCGTCTCGGTCGGCATCGGCGTCGAGTCGGACGTCGCCGTGATCATCGACGATATTCCTATCGCCACCCAGTTCCAGGCCTTCAAGGACCTGGCCGACGTGGCGCGCATCGAGGTGCTGAAAGGTCCGCAGAGCACGCTGTTCGGCAAGTCGGCCGTGGCCGGCGCCGTCAACATCGTCACCAAGCAGATCGCCGGCCCGATGGTGTATCGCGCCAGCACCTACCTGACCAACGACGACGAGTGGCGCGTCAACGCCTCGATCGGCGGCCAGATCAACGAAAAATTCGCCATGCGCCTGTACGGCGGCAAGACCCGCATGCCCGGCAATTTCCACAACCTGACCGACGGCAAGGACGTCAACGGTTCGGGCGGCAAGACCTTCATGGCCAAGCTGCAGTGGACGCCGCTGGAAAACCTGCAGATCGACCTGACGCCGCGCTACAACTACCAGGAAAATTCGCGCGGCGTGACCGCCGTCAACGGCTTCTTCCTGCGCACCGGTTCGGCCGCCGCCGGCAACCTGGTGTCCACGCCGATCGGCCTGGACGGCGTCTACCTGAACGGCAATCCGCAGCTGCCGGCCTCGCAGATCATGAAGGGCATCAACGTCAACGATCCTGGCAACCGCAACGTGCGCCGTGATTTCCCGACCGGCCTGATCTCCAGCGACCGCGGCGTCGGCCTGAAGGTGTCGTGGACCCTGCCGAACGAGGCGACGCTGATGTCGATCACCTCGTGGAGCAAATACCTGGCCAACGACTTCCGCGACCAGGACTTTACCGACGTGCCGACCATCGCGGCGGCCGGTTCGACCGTGCCGACCATCGGCAATTACCAGTTCGGCACCTACGATATCCGCTCGAAGACGCAGGAAATCCGCTACGTGTCGCCGGACACCGGCAGCTTCAAGTACGTGGCCGGCCTGTGGGCGGCACACAACGAGATCTACCGCCACTTCATTCGCGGCTACTGCGTGGCGCCGACCGCCTGCAACGCCAATTCGCCATCGAGCCCGACCAACTACTACACCGACATCTACAACACCAACAAGGCGGTGTTCGGCCAGGCCTCGTGGGAATTCGTGCCGAGCTGGACCCTGACGGCCGGCCTGCGCGTGAACGAGGAAACCTCGGGCTACCACTACAAGCGCAACTTCTACACCGACCAGCTGGACGAGGCTAGCTTCAAGCCGGGCCCGGTGGGCGTGGACCAGTTCCAGAGCACCGGCAATAGCGACGTTGCCACCACCGGCAAGGTCAGCATCCAGAAGCAGATCACCCCGGACTGGATGGTCTACACCCAGGTGTCGACCGGCTACAAGGGCGAGGCGTATGACGTGACCTCGGGCCTGAAGGCGGCGGCCGCGTTCCCGATCAAGCCGGAAACCAGTCAGAGCTTCGAGCTCGGCACCAAGGCCAATCTGTTCAACAACCGCCTGTCGCTGGCGGCCACGTATTACAACTCGGACTTCTTCGGTTACCAGCAGAACGTGACCTATGTGCTGCCGAACGACCCGACCATCTACAGCCAGCTGAATTCGATTCCGCACATCCGCACCCACGGCTTTGAGATCGACGCCAATGCGCTGGTGGCCAAGGATCTGACGGTGAACGCGGCGCTGGCCTTCACGCTGCCGACCATCGAGAAGTGGGCCAACGGTCCGTGCTTCAGCGATTCGACCAACGTCGCGGTGAACGGCACCAAGCTGGCCGCCAACGGCTCGATCGCCGGCCAGAACTCGGCCTGCTTCCCGATCGCGCCGGGTTCGACCACCGGTGTGCAGAACCTGGACGATTCGGTATTCCCCGGCACGCCTAAGATCAAGGCCAACATCGGCGCCAACTACGACTTCCTGATTCCGACCATGCCGTTCAAGGGCTTCGTGAATGCCAATGTGCGTTATCAAAGCGATTACAGCACCAATATCAACAACGATCCGAACGCGCGCAACAAGGCTTACAGCATCACCGACCTGGGCTTCGGCATCCGGGCGGCGAACGACAGCTACAAGTTGAGTTTCCGCGTCAACAACCTGTTCGACCGCTTCTACATCCCGAACGCCAACGCCAGCGGCCCATCGTCGTTCCGCAACGGCCCGACGTCGACCTCGCCGCAGGTATCGGCCAACAGCTGGGTGCCGCCACGCGACGTGTTCCGCTACTTCAGCGTGAAGCTCGACGTGAAGTTCTAAGGCCGGTTATTCGTTTGGTGAATCTCTGGCATCAGAAAGATAAATTGGATTAATAGCTGAGGAAGGTTCATCATTCACCTGTCTCCTCTATCTCCTCCAAGGAAATAGATTTAGCCCGCTCCCGTAGCGGGCTTTTTTTTGTTCGCACCGATAGCCCGCGGGCTGATAGCTGTCGTCATTCCCGCGAAAGCGGGAATCCATGCTTCATTTGCGAGCAAACTTCCTATGGGTTCCCGCTTTCGCGGGAACGACGGGGTGCGGGCTGTATGTGCATACAGTATAATCTTGGCATGACGCATACCGCATATACCGGCTTCATCCTGACCCGTCACTGGCGCGACACGCCCGGTGGGACGGAGATCGATTTTTGGCTGGCAACCGACGATGGCCCGAAGAAGGTTCGCCTGACGGGGCAGACCTCGGTCGCCTTTGCCGAGGCATCGCTGCGCGGCGTCATCGAGGCGCAGATCGGCCAGGGCGCGGGCATCGAGCTGCGCGACCTGCAACTCAAGACGTTCGAGCAGCAGCCGGTGGTGGGCGTGTACGCGCCGCGCTACAAGCAACTGACCGCGCTGGAACGCTCGCTGCGCGAGCACGGCGTCAAGCTCTACGAAGCCGACATCCGCCCGCCCGAGCGCTATCTGATGGAGCGCTTCATCACCGCCACCGTCCACACCGAGGGCGGCCACGCCAGCGGCGCCGTCATCCACAATTGCAAGCTCAAGCCCGCGCCGGATTACCGGCCGACGCTCAAGATGGTCTCGCTTGATATTGAAACCAGCGCTTTCGAAGAACTGTACTCGATCGCGCTGGAAGGCTGCGGCCAGCGCCAGGTGTACATGCTGGGCGCTGCGCCGGCGGAATCCGCAGACGCACCAGACGTGGATTTCGCGCTCGAATACTGCGCCACCCCGCGCCAGCTGATCGAGCGCCTGAACGCCTGGATGGCGCGCCACGATCCCGATGTGCTGATCGGCTGGAACGTGGTGCAGTTCGACCTGCGCGTGCTGCAAAAAAACGCCGACAAGTACAAGGTGCCGCTGGCGCTGGGCCGCGAAGGCAAGGCCATCGAGTGGCGCGAACATCCGGGCAAGCAGGGCTACCTGTTCGCGCCGGTGGTGGGCCGCATCGTCCTCGACGGCATCGACGCCTTGAAGGCGGCGTCGTGGATGTTCCCGTCCTTCAGCCTGGAAAACGTCGCGCAGGCCATGCTCGGCGAGGGCAAGGACATCGGCAGCGACTACGACAAGATGGCCGAGATCGAGCGCCGCTTCCAGCACGACAAGCCGGCGCTGGCGACCTACAACCTGAAGGACTGCGAGCTGGTCACGCGCATCTTCGACAAGGCCAACCTGCTGGCCTTCATGATCGAACGCGCCACCGTCACCGGACTGCAGGCCGACCACCTGGGCGGATCGATCGCCGCCTTCTCGCACCACTACCTGCCGCGCATGCACCGCGAAGGCTATGTCGCGCCCAACGTCGGCGACATCAACGGCGGCGCCTCGCCGGGCGGCTTTGTGATGGACTCCAAGCCCGGCCTGTACGACTCGGTGGTGGTGCTGGACTATAAAAGCTTGTACCCGTCCATCATCCGCACCTTCCTGGTCGATCCGGTGGGGCTGGTGGAAGGCGAGGCGGCGCAAAATTCGGCTGATGTGGTGGAGGGCGTCAACGGCACCGTGTTCTCGCGCGAGAAGCACTGCCTGCCCGCCATCACCACCGACATCTGGAAGCAGCGCGACGCCGCCAAGCGCGCCAAAAACGAACCGCTGTCGATCGCGTTGAAGTTGCTGATGAATTCCTTCTGCGGCGTGCTTGGCGCGACCGAATGCCGCTTCTTCAATCCGCGCCTGGTGTCCTCGGTCACGCTGCGCGGTCACCAGATGATGAAGCAAACGCGCGAGCTGGTGGAGGCCGAAGGCTACGACGTGATCTACGGCGACACCGACTCGATCTTCATCTGGCTCAAGCGCGAATATCCGAACGATGAAGCGTTGGCCATCGGCCAGCGGCTGGCGGACAACATCAACCACTGGTGGCGCGCCATGCTGAAGGAAAAGCACGGCCTCGAATGCCACCTTGAAATCGAGTTCGACACGCACTATCAAAAATTCTTCATGCCGACCATACGCGGCACCGACATGGGCAGCAAGAAGCGCTACGCCGGCCTGACCATCAACGGCAAGGGCGAAGAGGAGGTGATCTATCGCGGCCTGGAAGTGGCGCGCAGCGACTGGACGCCGCTGGCGCAGCAGTTCCAGCAAGGCCTGTTCACGCGCATCTTCAAGGACGAGCCGTACCAGGATTTCGTGCGCGACTACGCGCAGAAGACCCTGTCGGGCGACTATGACGAACTGCTGGTCTACCGCAAGCGCCTGCGCCAGCGGCTGGACGAATACAAAGTCAACGTGCCGCCGCAGGTGCGCGCCGCACGCATCGCGGACGAATACAACCAGTCGCAGCATCGCCCGCTGCGCTATCAGAACGGCGGCTGGATCAGCTATGTGATGACCACCGGTGGGCCGGAGCCGCTGGAAGTGATGCGCTCGAATATCGACTACGAACACTATCTGACCAAGCAGCTGCAGCCGATCGCCGATTCGATCCTGCTGCCGATGAACGACAGTTTCAACAGCCTGACCACGGCGCAAGCCAGTCTTTTCTAGATCAAGGAGACCGCATGAACCATTTCGCCACACTGCACGACGGCAGCAAGTTGCTGCAACTGCCGAATGCCTGGGACGCAGGCAGCGCGCGCCTGTTCGAAAGCCTGGGGGCGACGGCCATCGCCACCACCAGCGCCGGCGTGGCGTGGGCGCAGGGCTATGCCGACAACGACCATTTACCGGTCGACAACGCGATTGCGGTGGCGGCCAACATCGCACGCGTGCTGACGGTGCCGCTGTCGGTGGATTTTGAAAACGGCTATTCGTCCGATCCAGAGCAGGTGGCGCGCAACGTGCTGCGCCTGATCGACGCCGGCGTGGCCGGCATCAACCTCGAAGACGGCAACGACGCGCCGTCGCTGCTGGCGGCGAAGATCAGCGCCATCAAGGCGCTGGCTGCGCAGTCGGGCAAGGACATCTTCATCAACACCCGTACCGACGTCTATTTGCGCAACCTGGCGCCGGAAGGCGAGCGCGTGGCGGAAGTGCTGAAGCGCGCGGCGCTGTACCAGCAAGCCGGCGCCAACGGCCTGTTCGTGCCGGGCATCTGCAAAGTGGAAGAGATCAAGGCGGTGGTGGCCGGCGCCGGCTTGCCGGTCAACGTCATGGACTGGCCGGGCGTGCCGCCGGTGGAGGAACTCCATCAACTGGGCGTGGCGCGCTTCAGCGCCGGCTCGGGTATCTCCCAAGCCCTGTGGGCGGTCGCCGCCGACATGGCCAAAGGCTTCCTCGCCACCGGCAACGCCGGCCCGCTGATCGCCACAGCCATGCCGTATGGCGATCTGCAGGCGCTGTTCGTCAAAGAAGGATGATGCAGACGGTTTGATCCGTCAGTCAGTAGTCATTCCTCAAGGCCGCCCTGGGCCCCGGCTTCTCCATGCACGCCATCCACATGAAAGGCCACCCGCCAGGCCCGGCGGGTCGCTGGTTCGTGAACCACTTTAAGCAGGCTTGAACCACGGAAAGTGGGGAGGGTATGCGTAGGGGGCGTCGTATCCGAGTCCCTGTGTATTTCGCTCTATTTTGTCTTCTATTTTCTTCGATTTCCCCCTATTTTCCCCTGCTTTGAACTTTGCTGAGAATTCCCGGTCTAAATAAAAGAAAGCAGGACAAAATAGAAGGAGAAATCGAATGAAATCCACAATGACCCTGCAGGTAGATACCGATACCCTGCTCCGACTCATTTCCCAATTGAAGATGCGTGGTGGTACACAAGATATGTCGGAAGCAATCAACAGCGCCATCGAATTCTGGATGCGTGAACAATCCAAACTGAGCAAGGGTAGCGACCCCTGCCAGCCTGCGCGCGGAACTAGCAAAGCACCAAGCACAGTCTCATGCGATGGTCACCGGCGCAACTGCTGCGCTTTCCGATACTTCGGCCATCGCCTTGCTGGCAGCATTGCAGTCACAACTCCAGGCACCCGCGCCTGCGCCTCAAGTTCAGCCACCGGCACCGCTGCGGGAACCCGGCACCGGAGAGGGCTGGGATCTGCCGGAACGCCGCAAATTCCGCTATCGCCTGGAAGACGTGGCCTACTAAACAAACGCCGTCCGCACAACGCTTGATCAATTTCGAAACCGGAATTGACGAAATTCATACAAACACCGGCGCAGAAAACGGGTAGTCTTCTTGAGGGCCGCGCAGACGGCAAATCAAGGAGACGGAATGATGAAGCGATTGGGGGCGGTTGGGATGTTCGCGTGCGGTCTGGCCGCGATGCCGGCGCATGCGGTGAAGGTCACGGGCGGCGAGATCGCCGGTGCGCAGGCGGAGGGCGTGAAGTCGTATCTGGGCGTGCCGTATGCCGCGCCGCCGGTCGGTAAATTGCGCTGGCGTGCGCCGCAAGCGGTGGCGGCCTGGGAAGGCACCAAGCAAGCCACCAGCTACGCGCCCGCCTGCGCGCAGACGGCCGTGTGGATTACCGGCCCAAAGAGCGAAGACTGCCTTTACCTCAATCTGTGGGCGCCGGAGAAAGCGGCCAAGCTGCCGGTCCTGGTATGGATACACGGCGGCGGCTATTACGGCGGCACCGGCTCGCAGCCGGGCTTCAATGGCGCCAATCTGGCAAAGCGCGGCGCCATCGTCGTCACCATCAACTACCGCCTCGGCATCTTCGGCTTCTTCGCCCATCCTGAATTGTCGGCCGAGTCGCCGCACCGCGCTTCCGGCAATCAGGGCATCCTCGACCAGATCGCGGCGCTGCAATGGGTGAAGGACAATATCGCGGCCTTCGGCGGCGACCCATCGCGCGTGACCATCTTTGGCGAATCGGCCGGCGGCGAGTCGGTCGCGCTGCTGGTCGCATCGCCGCTGGCGAAAGGCCTGTTCCAGCGCGCCATCGCGCAAAGCGGCAACGACGCGTTGCCGCTCACCGCCGACGAAGCCGGCCGCTTCGACCGCAAGACGGCGGAAGCCAACGGCGTCGCCTACGCCAAGGCGGCCGGCGTGTCCAACCTCGCCAGCCTGCGCACGCTCACCGTGGCGGACGCACAGAAGCCGGCCTGGCTGCCGCGCACCATCGTCGATGGCTACCTGCTGCGTGAAGACCTCACCACCACTTACCGCAACCGTCGCCAGAACGACGTGCCGCTGCTGGTCGGCTGGAATGCGGAGGAGGGCCAGGACCTGGCGCCCGAGATATTGGAAACCGGCGACTTCACGGCCGCGAACCATCGCAAACTGGTGGCCAAGCTGCTGGGCCACGCCCCATCCGACGCCGTGCTGGCCGCCTATCCCGCCGCCGACGACGCGCAGGCCAAGGCCTCCATCAACCAATTGACCACCGATTGGTGGGGCTGGCGCATGACGCAATGGGCCGCGTTGCAGGCCAAGCATGGCCGCGCCAAATCGTACGCCTACTTCTTCGCCCACCGTCCTGCCGAACCGCTCACGCCTTGCGGTTACGGTTGCGGCGCCGGCCATGGCGCGGAGATCCAGTACGTGTTCGGCAATCTGGACGACCGTCCATGGACCAAGGCCGACCGTGCGCTGTCCGAACGGCTGGCCGCCACCTGGGTCAACTTCGCCCGCAGCGGCAACCCGGCCGGCAAGGGACTGCCAGCATGGCCTGCGTTCGACGGCTCGGCCGCCTCCGTCCAGCACATCGGCGACGTGCAGCCGCCTATCAAACGGCTGCCGGACTTCTCGCCGCCTAAGTGAACTGGATGCGCTTGCGGTTCTCGGTCGGCTGCATCACGTGATCGAGCGGCAGTTCGTGGGTGTGCTTGATCTTGCGTAGCGTGACCGTGGACTTCACCTGCGCCACGCCGGGAATGCGCAGGATCTTCTCGGTCATGAACCTGGACAGCGCGGCCAGGTCGGGCGCCACCACGCGCAGGTGATAATCGGCCCGGCCGGCCAGCGTGTAGCACTCGGTCACCTGCGGCAGCATGGCCACCTCCGTTTCGAAGCGCTCGCTGGCCGAAGGGCTGTGATGGTCCAGCGTCACCTCGGTGAACGCCATCACGTCCAGCCCCACCGCCACCGGATCGATGATCGCCGCATAGTGGTCGATCACCCCGCCTTCCTGCAAGCGCAGCACGCGGCGGCTGACCTGCGAGGTCGATAAATGGATCTTGCCGCCCAAGGTGCTGTTGGTCGCCAGGCCATCGCGCTGTAGCTCCGTCAGCAACTGCAAATCGAACTTGTCGATGGTGGTGATCGTCATGTGCATGTCCTCGGAGATTTGTGGGAAATTTGTGCATGGATTATACAAAACACTGGCAAAAACGCTTACTTTTACCGTCTTTTGAGCGTTAAGCTCTTTCTGTTATCACCATAAAAAACAGGAGACCGGATGTTTCAGCACGTTGAAGCATTTGCGGGGGACCCCATCCTCACGCTGAACGAACAATTCGCCCACGATCCACGGCCGGGCAAGATCAACCTCAGCATCGGCGTGTACCTGAACGACGAGCAGCGCATCCCGCTGATGGGCGCCGTAGCCGCCGCCGAAGCGCGGCTGGCGCAATCGTTCCACCCGCATCCCTACCTGCCGATGGCCGGTTCGCCGGACTATCGCGAGCAGTCGCGCCGCCTGGTGTTCGGCGCGCAGACGGGCGAGCCGCTGGCCGACCGCATCGCCACCATCCAGACGCTGGGCGGTTCCGGCGCGCTGAAGGTCGGCGCAGACTTTCTCAAAGCCTGGTTCCCGCAAGCCCGTGTCTGGGTCAGCGATCCAACCTGGGACAACCACAAGGGCATCTTCGGCGGTGCCGGCTTTGAAGTAGGCACTTATCCCTACTACGCGCGCGCCACCCACGGCGTCGCCTTCGAAGCCATGCTTGCCGCGCTGCGCGCGCTGCCGGCCGGCGACATCGTGGTGCTGCACGCCTGCTGCCACAACCCGAGCGGCGCGGACCTGAACCAGCAGCAGTGGCGCGAGCTGGCGCTGGTGGTCCAGGAGCGCGGCCTGCTGCCGTTCTTCGACATCGCCTACCAGGGCTTCGGTGAGGGAATCGCCGAAGACGCCTTCGCGATCCGCCACTTCGCCGCACAGAACATCCCGCTGCTGGTGTCCGGCTCCTACTCCAAGAACTTCGCCATCTACGGTGAGCGCTGCGGTTCACTGCACGTCACCTGCAAGCATCCGGACGAAGCGGCCGTCGTGCTGGGTCAGTTGCAGTCGGCCGTGCGCAAGAACTACTCCAGCCCACCGGCCTACGGCGCACGCGTGATCAGCACCGTGCTGCAAGACCAGGAATTGCGCGCACAATGGGAGGCCGAACTGACCGCCATGCGCGTGCGCGTGAAGCAGATCCGCAGCGAGCTGCACGCGCAACTGCAAGCGAAGCTGCCGGGCGGCGATTTCGAGTACCTGCGCGTGCAGCAGGGCATGTTCAGCTACACCGGCCTGCCGGTGGAGCAGATCCGCAAGCTGCGCGACGAACACGGCGTCTACCTGATCGACTCGGGCCGCGTATGCCTGGCCGCGCTGTCGAGTGCGGGCGTGGCGCCGGTGGCGCAGGCCATGGTGCAAGTTATGACGGAGACCTGAGATGAAAAAATTCGACCCTGCCGCGCTGCCGGAAAAACTGGCGGCCCTTCCTGCCTGGACCGCCGATGCGGACCAGCTGTCCATCACGCGCCACTTTGTGTTTGCCGGTTTCGTGGAAGCCTTCGCTTTCATGAGCGCGGTGGCCATCACCGCCGAGAAGCGCGACCACCATCCCGAGTGGAGCAATGTCTACAACAAGGTGCGCGTCACCTGGACCACCCACGACGCCGGCGGCCTGACGCAGAAGGACATCGACATGGCGCAGTTCTGCGACACCATCGCCCAGAGGTTCGGCCATGCACCTGTCTGACCTGCCGCCGGGCCAGCGCGACGACTGGACCATCGCCCAGCAATGGGAGCAGTACACGCCCGAACAGCACCAGGTCTGGAAGACCCTGTTCGAGCGCCAGAGCAAACTGCTGGAAGGCCGCGCCTGCGACGAATTCATCGCCGGCATGCGCGCGCTGCCGATCGCGCCGGACCGCATTCCCGACTTCCGCCAACTGAGCGAAGTGCTGATGCAGCACACCGGCTGGCAGGTGGTGGCCGTGCCCGGACTGGTGCCGGACGAGGTGTTCTTCGAACACCTGGCCAACCGCCGCTTCCCGGCCGGCCAGTTCATACGCGGCGCCGACCAGCTGGACTACCTGCAGGAGCCGGACGTGTTCCACGACGTCTTCGGCCACGTGCCGCTGCTGATGAATCCCATCATCGCCGACTACATCCAGGCCTACGGCGTGGGCGGCTTGCGCGCGAAAGAGAAGGGCGTGCTGGACCTGCTGGCGCGCGTCTACTGGTACACGGTGGAATTCGGCCTGGTGCAGCAGAAGGACGGCCTGCGCCTGTACGGCGCCGGCATCGTTTCCTCCTACACCGAATCGATCTTCGCGCTGGACGACGCCTCGCCCAACCGCGTGCGCTTCGACCTGGCGCGCGTGATGCAGACCGACTACCGCATCGACGACTTCCAGGAAACCTATTTTGTCATCCGCGATCTCGACGAACTGCTCCAGCTGGCGCAAACCGATTTCGCGCCGCTATATGAGCAAGTCCAACAGCGCCCGCTACTTCAGCCGGGCAGCATCCTCGAACAGGATGCAGTGGTCACGCGCGGCACCGGCAACTATCACAACTTTAAAAAGGAAAAATAACATGGCAGATCTGTTTGAAAACCCTATGGGCCTGATGGGCTTTGAATTCGTCGAATTCGCATCGCCGGTGCCAGGCCTGCTGGAGAACGTGTTCGCGCAACTGGGCTTCTCCAAGGTGGCGGTGCACCGCTCCAAGGACGTGAGCTTGTACCGCCAGGGCGGGATCAACTTCATCATCAACAACGAGCCAGGCAGCCCGGCCGCCTACTTCGCCGCCGAACACGGTCCGTCGGCCTGCGGCATGGCCTTCCGCGTGCGTAACTCGCACCAAGCCTACCAGCGCGCACTGGAACTGGGCGCACAGGCGATGGACATGCAGACCGGCGTGATGGAACTGCGCCTGCCGGCCATCAAGGGCATCGGCGGCGCGCCGCTGTACCTGATCGACCGCTTCGAAGAAGGCGCCTCGATCTACGATATCGACTTCGAATTCATCGAAGGCGTGGACCGCAACCCTCCGGGCCACGGCCTGCAGATCATCGACCACCTGACCCACAACGTCTACCGTGGCCGCATGAGCTACTGGGCCTCGTTCTACGAGCGCCTGTTCAACTTCAAGGAAATCCGCTACTTCGACATCAAGGGCGAATACACCGGCCTGACCTCGCGCGCCATGACCGCGCCGGACGGCATGATCCGCATTCCGCTGAATGAAGAGGGCAAAGCGGGCGGCGGCCAGATCGAGGAATTCCTGATGAAGTTCAACGGCGAGGGCATCCAGCACATCGCGCTGCTGACCGACGACCTGAAGACCACCGTCGACAGCCTGCGCGCCGCAGGTGTGCCGTTGATGACCGCGCCGCCGGAAACCTACTACGAAATGCTGGACGGCCGCGTGCCGGGCCACGGCGAAAACGTCGAAGAACTGAAATCGCGCGGCCTGCTGCTCGACGGTTCGGTGGCGGACGGCAAACCACGCCTGCTGCTGCAGATCTTCTCCGAGACCCAACTGGGGCCGGTGTTCTTTGAATTCATCCAGCGCAAGGGCGACGACGGTTTCGGCGAAGGCAACTTCAAGGCGCTGTTCGAGTCGATCGAGCGTGACCAGAAGCGCCGTGGCGTGATCTAAACCTCTGGAACTCGTCGTTCCCGCGCAAGCGGGAACCCATGCTGTAGCAGCAAACACGCGGCCTATGGATTCCCGCATGCGCAGGAATGACGGTTTTCGAGGCGCCTTAACAGCGTCGCTATCCACAAATCGAGCTATCGTTATCACTAATACTGGAATATCGAACTGAGATTTGCTTGGTTCTGAAACGCTAGTCGAAAGGATATGCTGGTCTTCTGCGCTATGCTGGAGAAGACCCTGTGACCAAAAAGATACGCCTCAACGCGTTCAATATGAACTGCGTTGGACACATCCACCACGGCTTGTGGAAGCACCCGCGCGACAATTCCGTCGACTACAACAAGCCGCAATACTGGACCGACCTCGCCAAACTTCTTGAGCGAGGTCTGTTCGACGCAGTGTTCCTGGCCGATATCGTCGGCGTCTACGATGTACTGGGCGGCGGCATCGAGCACACCGCGCGCGAAGCGGTGCAGCTGCCGGTCAACGACCCGCTGTACGTGGTGCCCATCATGGCGCTGGCCACCGAGCATCTCGGCTTCGGCGTCACCTGCAACCTCAGTTACGAACATCCCTACATCTTTGCGCGCCGCATGGCAACGCTCGACCACCTGACCTCCGGCCGCGTGGCCTGGAATATCGTCACCGGTTATCTGGACAGCGCAGCCCGCGGCGTCGGCCTGAAACAGCAGCTCGACCACGACGATCGCTACGACCGTGGCGACGACTTCATGGAAGCGTTCTACAAGCTGCTCGAAGGCAGCTGGGAAAACGACGCCGTGCTGGCCGACCGCCAACGCGGCATCTACGCCGATCCAAAGAAAATCCACCGCATCTTCCACGAAGGCCCGTACTACAAGGTGGACGGCGTGTACAACCTCAGCGAGCCGTCGCCGCAGCGCACGCCGGTGTTGTTCCAGGCCGGCGCCTCGCAGCGCGGCAACCAGTTCGCCGCGCGCCATGCGGAATGCGTGTTCACCGGCGGGCCCGATCGCGCGGCCATCGGCAAGATCGTCGCCAACATCCGCGCCGAGGCGGTGCGGGCGGGGCGCGAGGAGGACGATATCAAGGTGTTCTCCGGCCTGACCGTGGTGACCGACCGCAGCGAGAAAGCCGCGCAGGAAAAATACGAAGACTACAAGCAGTACGCCAGCGCGCAGGGAACCATGGCGCACATGGTCAGCGGCATGGGCGTGGACCTGGAGCGTTTCGGCCTGGACGAAGAGATTACCGAGGAAAAGCTGGAGTCCATGTACCCGGATCGCCTGCGCCGGGTGGGCGAAGCGCGCGGACGACGTTTTGCGCCGGGCACCACGCGCCGACAACTGCTGGAGACGCGCCGCTTCGGCGTCCAGCATTCGGCCATCGTCGGTACGCCGTCGCAGGTGGCCGATGAAATCGAAAAGCTGGTGCGCGAGACCGACCTTGATGGCTTCAACCTTACCCGCACCGTGGCGCCGGAGACCTTCACCGATTTCATCGACCTGATTATTCCCGAGCTGCAGGAGCGCGGCTTGTACAAGACCGCCTACGAGGAAGGCACGCTGCGCCAGAAGCTGTTCGGCCGGCGCAGCGCCCACCTGCCGGACAACCACACGGCCGCTGCGCACCGAATATGGAAATGACATCCGCCCGCCACGCCGCCGACATCGCCGCTAACGATGCCGCAACGGATGCTGCCGCGCTGCTGCAAATACGTGGGCTGGACGTCTGGTATCCGGGCGGCGCGGCCGTCCGCGATTTCAGCCTGACGATCCACCGCAACGAAGTGGTGGCGCTGGTCGGCGAATCCGGTTGCGGCAAATCCACCATCGCCGCCGCCATCACCGGTCTGCTGTCGCCCAAGGCGCGCGCCAGCGGCGAAATTTTGCTGGACGGCCGCAACCTGCGCGGCGCAACGGAATCGCAGCTGCAGACCGTGCGCGGCAACCACATCGCCATGATCTTCCAGGACCCGATGACCTCACTGAATCCGGTGCTGACCATCGGCCTGCAGATCATCGAAGTGCTGCACCGGCATCGCGGCCTGCGCGGCGCGGCGGCGCGCGCGCGCGCCATCGAACTGCTGGAACTGGTGAAGATCCCCGAACCGGAACGCCGCATCGACGACTACCCGCACAAGCTCTCCGGCGGCCAGCGTCAGCGCGTGATGATCGCCATGGCTATCGCCTGCGAACCGCGCCTGCTGATCGCCGACGAACCAACCACCGCGCTCGACGCCACCATCCAGGCGCAGGTGCTGGAACTGCTGGATGAACTGCGCCAGAAGCTGTCGATGTCGCTGCTGCTCATCACCCACGACCTGGGCGTGGTCGGCCAATGGGCCGACCGCGTGGCCGTGATGCGCCACGGTGTTAAAGTGGAAGAGGGCACCTGCGCCGAAGTCTTTTTCGCCGCCAGCCATCCCTACACGCAAACCCTGCTGGACGCCACCCTGCACCTCACGCGCAACCGCGCGCCGCTGCGCCAGGTATCAGCTCCGGCCACGCCGGTGCTGGAAGTCCGCAAACTGGTCGCCCAATACTCCACGCGCTACGGCACCATCTCCGCCGTCAAGGGCGTCTCCTTCGAGATCGCGCGCGGCGAAACGCTAGGCCTGGTCGGCGAATCCGGCTGCGGCAAATCCACCCTCAGCAAAACCATCATCGGCCTCAATCCGGTGGTGGAAGGCGAAGTAGTGCTGGACGGCGTAGACATCGCCAGTCTGCGCGGCAGCAAGCTGCGCCCGCACCGCGCCAAGGTGCAACTGGTGTTCCAGGACCCCTACGCCTCGCTGAACCCGCGCCTGCGCATCGACGACATGCTCGACGAAGTACAGAAAGTACAAGGCCAGCGCGACCGCCACGAACGCCAACGCCGTATCCGCGCCATGCTGGACGCCGTCGGCCTGCCAGCCGATGCGGCGCGCCGCCATCCGCACGAATTCTCCGGCGGCCAACGCCAGCGTATCGGCATCGCCCGCGCGCTGATTCTGCAACCGCAACTGCTGATCTGCGACGAGCCGGTATCCGCGCTGGACGTCTCGGTGCGCGCACAAATCCTCAAACTTTTCGTGGACCTGAAACAGGAATTCGGCCTGTCCTACCTGTTCATCTCGCACGACCTGTCCGTCATCAACTACATGGCCGACCGCGTGATGGTGATGCAAAAAGGCGAAGTGGTGGAAACCATAGACCGCGACCGCCTGTTCAGCGGCGCCTCCCACCCTTACACGCGCCAGTTGATCGCCGCCCATCCCGCATGGCCGCAGCCGGATGCCGGTCCCGCCGTCCATCCGGCTGGGCGCCCCGTACTGGCCCGCCGCGCCTAGGACTACCGCATGAAAACCTACCTCAAACGCCGCCTGCTGCAATTCATCCCCATCGTGCTGGGCATCTGCGTACTGAACTTCGCCCTGATCCAGCTGGCGCCCGGCGACCTGGCGCAAGTCATTGCCGGCGAATCCGGCCAGGGCGACAACGCCGGCGGCACCGAAGCCCAGCTGGCGGAACTGCGCAGCGCCTTCGGCCTCGACGTCCCGCTCTACATGCAGCTGCTGATCTACCTGAAAAAACTGCTGATGCTGGACCTCGGCTACTCCTACCGCTACGGCGAACCGGTGGCCCACCTGATCGGCGAACGTATCGGCGCCACAGCGCTGCTGGGCATCACCAGCCTGACGGTGGCGCTGGTGCTGGGCGTCAGCATCGGCATGCTGTGCGCGCGCTATCGCGGTGGCCTGCTGGACCGCGCCGTCTCCGCGCTGATGGCGCTGTGCTACTCGGTGCCCATGTTCTGGCTGGCGCTGATGCTGGTGGTGCTGTTCGGCGTGCAGTTGCAATGGCTGCCCATCGGCGGCATGCAGGAAGTGGAGGGCGCCGCCTTGACCGGCTGGGCCCATGTGCGCGACGTCGCCTGGCACCTGGTGCTGCCGGTATCCACGCTGGCCGTGTACTCGTGCGCAGTCTACGCCCGCTTCACCCGCGCCGCCATGGTGGACGCGCTGCAGGAAGACTACGTGCGCACGGCGCGCGCCAAGGGCTTGTCCGAACGCCTGGTGTACTTCCGCCATGCGCTGCGCAACGCGCTGCTGCCGGTGGTCTCGCTGGCAGGCGCCAGCGTCGGCGAACTGCTGGGCGGCAGCATCGTCATTGAAACCGTATTCTCCTGGCCCGGCCTCGGCAAGCTGGCCTACGACGCCGTCGGCGCGCGCGACACCAGCCTGCTGCTGTCCATCCTGTTCCTCAGTTCCCTGCTCGTCATGCTGGCCAGCCTGCTGACCGATGTGCTGAGCGCGCGGCTGGACCCACGCATCGAGCTCGCATGATGAAGACCACTTTCCAGGTCCGCCTCGGACTCCTCATTCTGGCTGTGGTGCTGTTCTGCGCCTTGTTCGCGCCGCTGCTGTTCCCCGGCGACCCACAGGACATGGCGTTGTCGCCCTACCTGTGGCCGGGTCAGGACTGGAGTCATCCACTGGGCTCGGACCTGATGGGCCGCGACATCGCCGCCGGCCTGGCGCACGGCGCCCGCGTCTCGCTGCTGGTCGGCGTGGCCGCCGGCGCACTGACCTTGATGCTGGGCGTCCTCACCGGCACCCTGGCCGGCTATTGCGGAGGCTGGGTCGACAATGTGCTGATGCGCCTGACCGACCTGTTCCAGATCGTGCCGCGCTTCCTGCTGGCCGCCATCATGGTGGCACTGCTGTCGCCATCGGTGTGGGTGGTGGTACTGGCGCTGGCCGTCACTTCGTGGACCCACACCGCACGGGTGGTACGCAGCGAGGTGCTGGGCCTGCGCCACCGCGAATACGTGCAGGCCGGGCTGGCGGCCGGGATCTCGCACGCGCGCATCGTCCTGCGCCACATTTTGCCGAACGCACTCACCCCCATCGTGGTCAGCACCTCCATCGTGGTGGCCGGCTGCATCCTGGCCGAATCGGGCCTGTCCTTCCTGGGCCTGGGCGATCCAAACGCGGTCAGCTGGGGCGCCATGATCGGCACCGGCCGCGAAGCCATCCGCACCGGCTGGTACATGATCGCCATCCCCGGCGTCGCCGTCATGCTGACCGTGTGGTCGCTGAACGTACTGGGCGACTCACTCAATCACTACTTCAACCCCAAGCTGCGAGACTGACCATGAGCACAAGCATCACGACCGTTACACCTATCGGACCGGGCCGGGTCCACATCATCCGCGACGACGCCGAAGCGCTGGAAGTCGCCGCCGCGCTGGCCGCCGAATTCGCACCCGGCGCCAGCCTGCGCGACCGCGAACGCCGCCTGCCGGTGCAGGAACTCAAGCGCCTGCGCCAGAGCGGCTTGTGGGGCATCACCGTGCCGAAGGAGTTTGGCGGCGCCGGCGTCTCCTACGCCACGCTGGCGCGCGTGTTCGCGCTGCTGTCGGCGGCCGACGGCTCCATCGGCCAGATCCCGCAGAACCACTACTTCATCATCGAGATCATCCGCCACGAAGGCAACGAAGCGCAGAAAGCCTTCTTCTTCGAGCGCGTGCTGGCCGGCGACCACTTCGGCAACGCGCTGGTGGAGCCGGACGTGCGCAAGGCGGAAGACCGCAAGGTCAGCCTGTCCGCCGATGAAGACGGTGAAGGCTATCGCGTCAACGTGCGCAAATACTATTCGACCGGTGCGCTGTTCGCCGACTGGGTGCCGATCGCCGTGGCCGACACCGAGCGCAATCACTTCCTGGCGATCTACCCGCGCACGCACGACGGCATCCGCGTGGTCGACGACTGGGCCTCGTTCGGCCAACGCACCACGGCCAGCGGCACCGTCGTCGCCGACAACGCCTACCTGAAGCCGGAATGGCTGGTGCCGCACAGCGTCACGCCGGATCACGTCAAGCCGGTCGGCCCGGTGGGGCAGATCATGCACGCGGCCATCGACACCGGCCTGGCGCGCGCCGCCTTCGACGCCACCATCGCCTTCATCCGCCAGCGCAATCCCAAGGCCGACGACGCGCCAGCGGAGGCGGTATGGGAAGAGGACCAGTTGAGCATCCGCGAACTGGGCGAGCTGGCCGTTTCCCTGCACGGCACCGAGGCGCTGCTGGAACGCGCCGGCCTGGCCATCGACCGCGCCTACAACAGCAACCTGGCCGCCGACTGGACCCGCGCCGCCGTGGCGGTGTCCGAAGTGCGCGCAGCCAGCACTAGCAGCGCGCTGCTACTGACCACCAAGCTGTTCGAACTGTCCGGCACCCGCTCGACCGCGCCCGATCATGGCCTGGACCGCCTGTGGCGCGACGCCCGTACCCACACGCTGCACGATCCGGTGCGCTGGCGCCTGTTCGACGTCGGCAACTACTACCTGAACGACAAGGTGCCGCTGCGCCGTCCGAAGCACCTGGGCGAAGACAAGCCGAAAGCCATGCCGGAAGGGCCGGAACCGGTCATCGGTGAACTGCCGGTGCCGCGTCTCGCCGCCGGCATCTGACCAGGAGCACGCCATGGATTCCAATTCCGTATTCGACAGCCTGGCCGCGCCACAGCGCCGCCGCCTGTTGCGCTGGGCCGGCGCCGCACTGGCCGGGGGGCTGCCGCTGGCGGCGCAGGCCAGCGGCGCGGCCGCCGCCGCCATCATGGCCGCCGGCGGCACGGCGGTATCCAATGCGGCCGCCATCGGCGCTCCGGTACGCGGCGGTACGCTGGTCGGCATCGCCTATCCCGAGCCGCCCACGCTGGCCACGCACCTGAACGGCGCCAATCCGATCTCGCTGATCACCTCCAAGATCTATGACCGCCTGTTCGTCGACAACGGCCAGGGCGGACTGGAACCCCGGCTGGCGCTGAGCGCCAAGCCGTCGGACGACGGCCGCACCATCACCATCAAGCTGCGTCCCAATGTGCGCTGGCACGACGGCCACGCCTTCGGCGCCGACGACGTCAAATACTCGCTGGACGTGATCTGGCCGCGCAGCGCCACCAACATCACTGCCGTCATCGACAAGGTCACCACGCCCGACCAGTTGACCGTGCTGCTGCACCTGAAGCAGCGCTGGCCGGTGCTGATGCGCTACCTCGGCACCAACGGCGGCCAGATCCTGCCGCGCCATCTGTACCAGGGCACCGACCTCGCCACCAATCCGTACAACACCAAGCCGGTGGGCACCGGCCCCTTCGTGTTCAAGGAATGGCAGCGCGGCAGTCACATCGTGCTGGAGCGGAATCCGGACTACTACATTCCCGGCCTGCCGCACCTCGACCGCATTGTCTGGAAAGTCATCAACGACTCGGCCAGCCGCGCCGCTGCGTTGGAAACCGGCGCCGCCCATTTCGCGGTGCGCAACCCGATCACCTTCAGCGACGCCGCGCGCCTGCAAAAACTGGATACCCTGGTGCTGGACACCAAGCAGTACGAGCCCACCAGCTTCTGGCTGGAGTTCAACCTGCGCGACCCGGTGCTGGGCAAGCTGGAAGTACGCCAGGCCATCGCCCACGCGGTGGACCGCGCCGCCCTGGTCAAGACCGTGTGGGGCGGTTACGGCGCTCCGCTGGATGGCCCGGTGCCGTCCGGCGTCAAGGAATACTTCACGCGCGACCTGCAGCAATACCCGTTCGATCCCGCCAAGGCCGAGAAGCTGCTCGACCAGGCCGGCCTGCCGCGCAAGGCGGACGGCTGGCGTTTCAAGCTGGTGCACGACTTCATCCCCTTCGGCGACGACTACCGCCGCACCGGCGAATTCGTGCGCCAGGCGCTGCGCCGCATCGGCATCGACGCCAGCCTGGGCGCCAAGGATCTGTCGACATGGTCGCGCGATGTATTCACCAACCGCCAGTTCCAGGTGATCAGCTCCTGGGGCGGCTGGACCGCCGACCCGCAAGCCAGCCTGGAAATCCGCTATGGCGCGCGCGGTGACCGGCCCGGCGTCCCATGGAGCAAAGCCTCCGGCTACAGCAACAAGGAAGTCGACGCATTGCTGGAGCAGAGCCGCTCCGGCGAGAACCCGGCCCAGCGCGTAGTGAACTACAAGCGCCTGCAGCAGATCGTCACGGCGGACCTGCCGGTGCTGCCGCTGCTGGAAGTGAAATGGTTCTCGGTGTACGCAAAACAGCTGCGCAACGTGGATGAATTTCCCTCGCAGACCCGCAACAATTTCGCCAATGTTTGGCTGAGCAAGGCATAAGGACCATCAATGAGCAAGGCAATCGAATACGAACAACTGGGCCGCAGCGGCGTGCAGGTATCGCGGCTGTGCCTCGGCACCATGATGTTTGGCGGCGCCACCGCCGAAAGCGACGCGCTTTACATCATCGACGACGCGCACGAACACGGCATCAACTTCATCGACACGGCGGACATCTACAACCACGGCGAATCGGAACGCGTGGTGGGCCGGGCCATCGCCAACCGGCGCGACAAATGGGTGCTGGCGACCAAGGTAGGCAATGCGGTCGGCACCTGGCCGAATGAACGCGGCCTGTCGCGCCGCCGCGTGATCCAGGCGGTGGAGCAGAGCCTTCAGCGCCTGGGAACCGACTACATCGACATCTACTACCTGCACCGTCCCGATCCGGGCACGCCGCTGGAAGAGACGCTGCGCGCGCTGGGCGACATGACGGCGCAAGGCAAGATTCGCTACTACGGACTGTCGAACTTCAGCGGCTGGCAGGTGTCGGAAGTGGTGCACCTGAGCCGCCAGCTCGGCATCGCCGCGCCCATCGTCTCGCAGCCTTACTACAACGCGGCCAACCGCATGCCGGAGGTGGAGCATCTGCCGGCCTGCGCGCACCACGGTTTGGGCGTGGTGCCATACAGCCCTTTGGCGCGTGGTGTCCTCACCGGCAAATACCAGCCAGGCACGCAGCCGGATGCGAACAGCCGCATCGGCCGCAATGACCAGCGTGCATTGCAGACCGAGTGGCGGCCGGAATCGCTGCTGCTGGCGCAGCGGCTGGCGACGGCGGCGCAGGAACGCGGCGTCACCAGCGCCGAACTGGCGCTGGCCTGGGTGCTGAATAACCGTCACGTCAGCGCGGTGATCGGCGGCCCGCGCACGCTGGAGCAGTGGCAGGGCTATCGCAAGGGGCTGGCGTACCGCTTTACTGCGGAAGACGAAGCCTTGTTCGACAGCCTGGTCACGCCCGGCCATCCGAGCACGCCCGGCTACACCGATCCGGCCTATCCGGTGACCGGCCGGGTGGCGCGCGCATGAGCGAGACGTCCAATCGTCCAGTCCCGCCGCAGCATGCAGAAACCATCGACGTGCAGGCCATGCCGAAGATATTGGGACGGCTGGTGGTGCTGGCCGCGCGCTATCCGGGCCGCTGCGCGGCGGCGTTGTCCTGCGCGCTGGGCGCGGCCATCTTCAACCTGATCATGCCGCAGCTGTTGGGTCGCGCTGTCGACCAGGCCGGCCACCTGCTGCCGCGCGCAGTTGCCGCCACTACCGCCACGACAGGCGGCACTGAACTAGCCTTGCTCATCACCGCCTTGCTGATCGTCGCCACCTGCGCGATACGCGGCGTGCTGACCGGCCTGCAAGGCTATTACGGCGAAACGCTGGCGCAGAAGGTCGGCTACGACCTGCGGCTGGCCTACTACGACAAGCTGCAGCAACTGAGCTTCAGCTACCATGACCGCATCCATACCGGCGAGCTCATAGCGCGCGGCATGCTGGACCTGGAGGGTGTGCGCGCCTTCCTCGAATTCGGTGTGCTGCGCGTGCTGACGTTGCTGTTATTGCTCGGCATCGGCTCATGGCGGCTGCTCAGCCTCGATGTCGGCCTGGGCCTGCTGGCCCTGAGTTTTGCGCCGTATGTGCTGGTGAACGCCGTCACGGCAGGCCTGCGCCTGCGCGTGAGCTGGCAGCGCTTGCAGAAGATGATGGCCGAGCTGACGCTGCGCATGGAGGAGAACCTGCAGGGCGTGCGCGTGGTGCGCGCCTTCCATGCGGTGCGCGCCGAGATGTCGCGCTTCGACGAGATATCCCAGCGCGCGCTACGCCTGTCCAACGCCCGCATCACCACGCGCATGCGCTCCATGAGTTCCATGACGCTGGCGTATTACATTTCGATGGCGCTGGTGTTGTGGGTAGGCGGCCAGCGCGTGGCGGCCGGCACCACCACGGTGGGTGAGCTGACCGAGTTCCTGACCTTCATCACCATCCTGCACCAGCCCTTGCGCCAGATCGGCATGGTGGTCAACGCCAGCGCCCGCGCCACCAGCTCCGGCGCGCGGCTGTTCGACGTGCTGGATGCGCAGCCCGAGATTGGCGACCGCCCCGGCGCTGAACAGATCGCGCGTGGCGCCGGTGTGCTGCGCTTCGAACAGGTGGGCTTCGGCTACAGCCCTGGCGGACGCAGGGTGCTGGAAGACATCAGCTTCGAACTGCATCCGGGCCAGGTGCTGGGCATCGTCGGTGCGCCGGGCAGCGGCAAGTCGACACTGGCGCACCTGATCCCGCGCTTCTACGACGTCGGCGAAGGCCGCATCACGCTCGGTGGCCGCGACATCCGCGATATCGAACTGGCGTCTTTGCGGCGCGAGGTAGCGCTGGTACAGCAGGAGAACTTCCTGTTCAACACCTCGGTACACCACAACGTCGCCTATTCCGTCCCCGACGCCGGCCAGCCGCCGGTGATCGCGGCTGCGCAAGTAGCGCAAATCCACGATCACGTCGACCAGCTGCCGAAACAATACGGCACGCGCGTCGGCGAACGTGGCGTGGCGCTGTCGGGTGGGCAGCGGCAGCGCATGACCATCGCGCGCGCTTTGCTGGACCATCCATCGGTGCTGGTGCTGGACGATTCCACCGCTGCCATCGACGCCGTCACCGAGCAGCGCGTGCGTGGCGCCATCAGCGAAGCGATGCGCCACGCGGCCACCATCATCATCGCCCATCGACTGAGCTCCCTGCGCCACGCGGACCACATCCTGGTGCTGGATCATGGCCGCATCGTGGAACGCGGCACGCATGTCGAGCTGCTGGCGCGCGACGGCTGCTATGCCGAGCTATGGCGCCTGCAGCACCGCGCCGCCAAATCGGGCGCCGAACGCGCAGCGGCACCGCAGCAGCTGCAAGACGAAGACGAACAGGAATTGCAATCATGAGTATTCAGAAAGCCGACGCGGTCGAAGCGCTGCTGCGCGACCGTGGCGAAGAGGTTTTCAAGCGTTTCGACCTTGGCGTCAGCGCACGCCTGTGGCGCTTCATGCATCCGCAGCGCTGGGCATTCGCCGTGGTGCTGCTCACTGTGGCGCTGTACACGGCGGTGCAGGTGGCGATTCCAGTGGCGGTGCGGCACGCGGTGGACAGCGCCCTTGGCCAGTCAAGCTTCAGCTTCCAGCTGGTGCTGGCCGGCTTCGCGCTGCTCATCGTGCTCAACGCCGGCCTGACCTTCCTGCAGGAGTGGCTGGCCGCGCGCCTGGCGCAAACCGTCATCTTCGACCTGCGCCGCGCCATGTTCGAGCATCTGCAGCGGCTGTCGCTGTCCATCATGGACCGCACCCAGGTGGGCCGGCTGATGTCGCGCCTCCAGGGCGACGTTAATTCGCTGCAGGAGTTCATGGAAACCTCGGTCTCGGCACTCAGCGATCTGTTCCTGCTGATCGGGATCATCGCGCTGCTGCTGACCATGAACGTGGAACTGGGCCTGCTCACGCTGTGCGTGCTGCCGGCGCTGCTGCTGATACGGCTGGTGTGGCTGCCGTGGGCGCGCAAGGCCTTCACCCGCGCGCGCGAAGCATCGTCCAGCGTCAACGCGGCGCTGGCGGAAAACATCAACGGCATCCGCACCGTGCAGGAGAACCGCCGCGAGCAGGTCAACTTCGAGCGCTACACGGTTCGCGCCAAGGAAAACCTGGCGGCGCAGGTGGAATCCTCGCTGGCTTCGCAGGTAATGGTGCCCACCGTCGACATTCTGACCGGCGTCGCGATGGCCATCGTGGTGGTGGTCGGCGGCCGCGCGGTGGTGGCGGGGGAGCTCGATGTCGGCGTGATCGTCGCCTTCATCTTCTGCGTACAGCGCTTCTTCGACCCGATCCGCACGCTGACCATGCAATACACCGTCATGCAGCGCGCCATGGCATCCGCCCAACGCATCTTCGAAGTGCTGGACGTGCCGGTCACGCTGTCGGACCGCGAGGACGCGCGGCCGCTATCTACTGCGCCGCCATCCATCACCTTCGAACACGTCAACTTCGGCTACGTGCCCGGGCAGCCGGTGCTGCATGACCTGAACCTGCACATCGCACCGTATCAGACCGTGGCCCTGGTCGGCGCCACCGGATCCGGCAAGACCAGCATCGCCGCGCTGATCCACCGCTTCTACGACGTCTGGAGCGGCTCCGTGCGCGTGGCCGGCGACGACGTGCGCGAACTGACCCAGGAATCGCTGGGGCAGGGCGTCGGCATGGTGCTGCAGGAACCCTTCCTGTTCAGCGGCACGGTCGAAGAAAACGTGCGCTATGGCGTCGGCGGCGCCACGCACGAGCAGATCGTCGCCGCCTGCAAGGCGGTGCACGCGCACGACTTCATCGTGGCGCTGCCGCAGGGCTACGACACGCCCCTGGGCCAGCGCGGCCGCAACCTCTCGGTCGGCCAGCGGCAGTTGCTCAGTTTTGCGCGCGCTTTGCTGGCGTCGCCGAAGATCCTGATCCTGGACGAGGCCACCGCCAACATCGACAGCTTTACCGAGCTGAAAATCCAAAGCGCACTGGAACTGCTGCGCAAGGGGCGCACCACCATCATCATCGCCCATCGTCTCGCCACCGTGCGCGACGCCGATCTGATCGTCGTGCTCAAGCACGGCCGCATCGCCGAACAGGGCAACCACCAGCAGCTGTTGGCGCGCAATGGCATCTACGCCGGCCTGCACGCCAGCAGCAGCGCATCGTTCGACGATCTTCCATCCACCTGATTAGAAAGTACGACATGACCACCATCCGCGACTACCGGCCCTTCGGCCGCACCGGCGTCAAGGTATCCCCGCTTGCGCTGGGCACCATGATGTTCGGCGGGAAGACCGAGTATGACGAATCGGCCCGCATCATCGACCTGGCGATCGAAGCCGGCATCAACCTGATCGACACTGCCAACGTGTATTCGCGCGGCCGCAGCGAAGAGTTCACCGGCAAGGCGCTCAAGCGCAACGGCCAGCGCCACAAGGTGTTCCTGGCCTCCAAGGTGCACCTGCCGATGCACGACACCGACGGCAACCTGCGCGGCAGCTCGCGCCGCCACATCATCGAACAGGCCGAAGACAGCCTGCGCCGCCTCGACACCGACTACCTGGACCTGTACCAGATCCACCGTCCCGCGCCCGACACCGCGATCGACGAAACCCTGCGTGCGCTGGACGACCTGGTACGTTCGGGCAAAGTGCGCTACATCGGCTCCAGCACCTTCGCCGGCTGGCAGGCGGTGGAAGCGCTGTGGGCGGCCAAGGAACTGGGACTGAATCGCTTCGTCTCCGAGCAGCCGCCCTACAATCTGCTGGACCGCCGCATCGAGCGTGAGCTGGTGCCGGTGGCGCAGACCTGGGGCCTGGCGCTGCTGCCGTGGAGTCCTATCGGCGGCGGGCTTTTATCGGGAAAATACCGCAAGGACAGCAAGCCGGAACAGGGCCGCTACGTCGATCCGAGCCCGATGCAGGCGCGTCGCCTGACGCCGCAGATTTATGATGTGATTGAGCCGCTGACGCAACTGGCGGAAGAGAAGGGTGTGCCGCTGTCGCAACTGGCCTTGGCGTGGACCGTGCAGCAGCCGGGGGTGACCAGCTCCATCATCGGCCCACGCACGGTGGAGCAGTTCGACGATGCGCTGGCGTCGCTGGCGGTGGAATTCAGCGCCGAAGACTTGAAACGCATCGACGCCATCATCGCACCCGGCACTCATGTGGCGCCGTTCTACGAAGCCGATTTCTCGGCCAGCCGCTATCGCTGGTAGTCAAACGACGATAATCAAGCCGACAGTCGGTCCAGCTGTAAGCCTGGCGCGAACATCTCGATGAAGCGGTAGGCGAAGCTGGGCAGGAATACGCTCTTGCGCACCGCCAGCATGGTGCTGCAGGTGCCGAACAACTGCCCCTGCGTCGGCAGCACCACCAGATCGTCGCGCTGCAAATCCTCCAGCGCCATCTCGGCCACGATGCCGATACCCAGGCCGCGCCGCACATAGGTCTTGATCACGTCCGCATCCATAGCGGTCAGGCGCAGGTCCGGCGTCAGGCCGGCCTGGCTGAACGCTGCGTCCACGCATTTGCGGCCGGTGAACTGGTCGTTGTAGGTCACCAAGGGATACGCGGCGATCTGCTCCAGCGTCACCGGCGCCAGCGCCAGCAGCGGGTGCTCGGCCGGCACCACTACCTGGTGATTCCAGGTGAAGCACGAATACGCACTCACCTCGCTCGCTTCGTTCAGCGCCTCGCTGGCGATGCCGATATCGGCTTCGCCATTGGCCAGCATGTCGGCGATCTGGCGCGGCGAACCCTGATGCAGCTCCAGCTTCACCTTGGGGAAGGCCTGGTTGAATTCCTCCACCACCTTGGGCAACGTGTAGCGCGCCTGCGTGTGGGTGGCGGCGATCACCAGGCGGCCGCTGTCCACGCCGGCGTACTGGCTGGCGTAGCGGCGCAGGTTTTCCGTCTCCTGCAGAATGCGGCCGACGATCTGCACCGCGCCGTCACCGGCGCGCGTGAGTCCCGTCAAACGCTTGCCGCTGCGGACAAACAGCTCGATTCCCAATTCATCTTCCAGATCTTTGATTTGCTTGCTGACACCCGACTGGGAGGTGTACAGCACCGCCGCAACCTCGGTGAGGTTGAGGTTATTCCTGATGGCTTCGCGCACAAAGCGCAGTTGCTGGAAGTTCATGCTGCTCCGATCCTGGCTGTAGAAACCAAATATGGTGATCAACTCTGCAACATGATAGATATTCCACGCCAGTTCACAACGAACACTTCCAAATATGCATATCCGAAGTACGTTGGTGCGATAAAGCTTATATCGTCTTTCCTTCTATCGTTCGCATTTTTGATTGTTTGTGCGCGCCGCATTTGACATGTAACTTCCATCCCACTACTCAAAAACGCAACACGGGGAATGGCATGACACGCAAGCAGATGAGCATCGGGATGAACATACTGGGACTGGGCGGCCATAGCGCCGCCTGGCGCCTGGGCGAGGTGCCGCCGTCGGCCTTGCTGGACGTGGACTACTTCACCAACATCGCCCGCATCTCCGAGCGTGGAACGCTGGACGCCATTTTCCTGGCCGACGGCCCGGCACTGATCGGCGACGTCGCCAGCCAGCCCGGTGGCCGCCTTGAGCCGACGGTGCTCCTGACCGCAGTGGCTTTGGCCACGCGCCACATCGGCGTGATCGCCACCGCGTCGAGCACCTACAATGATCCATACAACCTGGCGCGCCGCCTGGCGTCGCTGGACCACATCAGCGGCGGCCGCGCGGCATGGAATGTCGTCACCACCGCCGGCGATGTCGCCGCCCGCAACTTCGGCCTCACCGGTGCGCCGCTGCACGCCGACCGCTATGGCCGTGCCGCCGAATTCATCGACATCGCCAACAAGCTGTGGGATAGCTGGGAGGACGACGCCATCATCGCCGACCGCGAACGCGGCGTGTTCGCCGACGCCTCGCGCGTCCATGCGATCAACCACGACGGCGCACACTTCTCCGTGCACGGCGCGCTGAACGTGCCGCGCTCCCCGCAAGGCCGCCCGGTGCTGGTGCAGGCCGGATCGTCGGAAGGCGGCAAGGCGCTAGGATCGCGCTACGCCGACGCCATCTTCACCACCCAGACCACGCTGGAAGACGGCATCGAGTTTTACAACGAAATGAAGGGTCGCGCACGCGCCTGGGGCCGCGATCCGGAATCGCTGAAGATCATGCCCGGCCTGTCGACCGTGATCGGCTCCACCGAAGCGGAAGCCAACGCCCGCTGCGACCTGCTCGATTCCTATCAGGGCGAGCAGGGCCTGGCGGGGCAGATCGCCCAGCGCATCGGCATCAACGTCGCGGAGCTGGACCTGGATTCCGAACTGCCGTGGGACCGCATCGGCGACGTGCGCGACCTGACTACCGGCTCGCATGGTTTCTTCCAGGCGCAGATCAACCTGGCGCGTCGCGAAAAGCTGACCGTGCGCCAGCTCTCGCGCCGCATCCGCAGCGGCCACCGCCTGCTGGTCGGCACGCCGGAGCAGGTGGCCGACAGCCTGGAACAGTGGTTCCTGGCCGGCGCCGCCGACGGCTTCAACATCATGCCCGACGTGTTCCCGTCCGGCGCCGAGATATTCGTCGACCACGTGGTGCCTTTGCTGCGCAAGCGCGGCATCTTCCGCCACGAGTACACCGGCAGCACGCTGCGCCATCACCTTGGCCTGGAACGGCCGGTGAGCCAGTACGCGGCGCGCCGCGATAGCCGTTCGGCGGCCTGACCGATGAGCGACGTCGCACTAACCCAGGCAACGGGCGTTGTCCCTCCCGCCAGCCGGAGCGGCCGCCGCCGTGCCGGCTGGCGCCCGGGGCTGGTGCTGGCCGCGTTGTTTGTCGGCTTGCTGGTGCTGGCCGCCGTGGCGCCAGGCCTGCTGGCTCATGGCGATCCGCTGGAAGGCAACGCGCGCGATGCCTTCGGCCTGCCGTTCTCCGCGCAGCACTTGCTAGGCACCGACGAAAACGGCCGCGATGTGTGGACCCGGCTGATACACGGCGCGCGTCCGTCGCTGCTGATGGGCGTGGGCGCCACCCTGGTCGGCGTCATCTTCGGCGTGGGGCTGGGTCTGGCGGCCGGGCTGGGGCAGAAGTGGCTGGATACGGTGTTGATGCGCTTTGTCGATGTACTGCTGGCGTTTCCGGACCTGCTGCTGGCGTTGGTGTTCATCGCCATCTGGGGCCAGGGCCTGGTGAACGCCACGCTGGCGGTGGGTGTGGCCAGCATCCCGCGTTATGCGCGGCTGGTGCGGGCGCAGACGGTGCAGGTGCGTCAATCAGGCTACGTCGAAGCGGCGCGCACGCTGGGCTGGCATCCGCTGGTCATCCTGTGGCGCCACGTGCTGCCGAACGCCGTGCGCCCGGTGCTGCCGCTGGCCACCATCGGCATCGGCGCCAAGATCGCGCTCGGCGCGGCGCTCAGTTTTCTCGGTTTCGGTTCGCCGCCGCCGTCGCCCGAATGGGGCGCCATGCTGGCACTGGGCCGCAACTTCATGTCGAACGCATGGTGGCTGGTTGCCATGCCCGGTATCACCATCACTCTCACCGTGGTGTCCATCACCACGCTGGGCCGCGAACTGCTGCTACGAAGCGAAGGGAAATCATCATGAACATGCCTGTATCGATACTGCACCAGATCAAACCTGTCCTGTTGTCCGTTGAGCAGTTGCGTGTCGCTTTCGCCGCCGGCGAAGTGGTGAAGGGCGTGTCGTTTGAAATCCGTGCCGGCGAATGCCTGGCCATCGTCGGCGAATCCGGCTCGGGCAAGAGCGTCACCGCCCGCACCCTGCTGGGATTGGCCGGCCAGGATGCGCAAGTGAGCGCCGGCCGCCTGAGCTTCGGCGACGCCGACCTGCGCAACTACAGCGAGCGCCAATGGCGCGGGCTGCGCGGCAACCAGGTCGGCTTTGTGATGCAGGATGCCCTCAATGCGCTCGATCCGCTGCGCACGCTGGGCCGTGAGGTGGGTGAGCCACTGGACCTGCACCGCGATCTCAATCGCGAACAGCGTGCGGCCAAGGTGCTGGAACTGCTGCAATCGGCCGGCATGGCCGATGCCGAACAACGTATCGGCCTGTATCCGCACCAGCTGTCGGGCGGCCTGCGCCAGCGCGCGCTGATCGCTTCCGCCATCGCCTGCACGCCGCAGTTGCTGATCGCCGACGAGCCGACCACCGCGCTGGATGCGGCGGTGCAGGCGCAGGTGCTGGAACTGCTGCTGCAATTGCGCGGGCAGGGCATGGCCATGCTGCTGGTCAGCCACGACCTGGCGCTGGTGTCCAGGCTGGCCGACCGCGTGGCCGTCATGCTGAATGGTGAGATTGTCGAGCAAGGCCCGGTGGAGCAGATTCTCCACGCGCCACAACATCCTTATACCCGTTCGCTGCTGGCCGCCGCCGTGGCCGTGCACGGCCAAGTGCCGAGTGCCGTCGCCGCCACCGAATCGGCCTTGCGCCGCATGGCCGCCGCACGCCAGCATCCTTATGTGCTGCATGCGTCCGGGCTGCAGAAAACCTATGCGGCGCCGGACGGCAAACAACGCCACGCGCTGGCCGGCGTATCGATCGGGCTGCGGCGCGGCGAGACGCTGGGCATCGTCGGTGAATCCGGCTCCGGCAAGACCACGCTGAGTCGCATCCTGCTCGGCCTGGAAACGGCGGACAGCGGTAGCGTGCATTGGAACGGCCAGGCGTGGCAGTCGCTGTCGGCGCTGCAGAAACGCCAGCACCGCCGCCGCGTCCAGGTGGTGTTCCAGGACACGCTGGGCTGCTTCGATCCGCGCTACACCGTCGATCGCGTGCTGGATGAAGCGCTGGCCGCCGCCGGCGTGGCGCGCAGCGCGCGCCGCCAGCGCATCCTGGAATTGCTCGACCTGGTGCGGCTGGATGCCGGTTGTATCTCGCACCGGCCGATCCAGCTCTCGGGCGGCCAGCGCCAACGTCTCGCCATCGCCCGTGCGCTGGCGGCGGAGCCGGAAGTGCTGGTGTGCGATGAACCGGTATCGGCGCTCGACGTTTCGGTGCAGGCGCAGGTATTGGATTTGCTGGCGGACCTCAAGCAGCGGCTCGGCCTTTCCTGTCTGTTCATCTCGCACGACCTTGGCGTGGTGCGCCGCATCTGCGATCAGGTCGCGGTGATGAAGGATGGCCTGATCGTCGAGCATGGCCCGGCCGACGAACTGTATGCGCAGCCGCGCCACCCCTATACGCGAATGCTGTTGGCCGCTCAGGCCAGCATGCCGCATCCCGATTTTTTATTCAATTCGATCACAGAAGAAAGTACCGGCAATGAAAAAGAAAGTGTTTTGGACGCAGCCTGACCATGCGAAGCGCAGCCGTTTATCCCTCACCCTGATCGCAGCCGCCGCCGGCGCGCTGTGCATGCACAGCGCCTCGGCCGCAACCGCCGCAGCAGAAGCAGTAGCGGAAGCTTCCGCCGATCCGCAGGCCACAGTAGAAGCCAGTTCCTCCATCATCGGCGCCTCCGTCGTCATCAAAGGCAAAGCCCTCAACAACGCCGATCGCGCCCAGTTGCGCCTCGATGAAATCCCCGGCGGCACCAGCTTGATCAGCGCGGCGGAAGTGGAGAAGGGCCGCGTCTTCACCAACGAAGACGTCCTGGCCTACCAGCCCGGCGTGTATGCGCAAGCGGCCGGCGGCACCGACGGCATCAAGATATCGATCCGTGGCTCGGCCATCAACCGTGGCACCAACTTCTTCCGCTCCGGCACCCTGTTCCTGTTCGACGGCCTGCCGGTCACCGGTCCGGGCGGCACGCCGTATGAATTGTTCGAGCCGCTCGGCCTGTCGCATACCGAAGTACTGCGCGGCGCCAACGCCTTCGACCTCGGCGCGTTGATGCTCGGCGGCGCCATCAACTACGTCACCCGCACCGGTTACGAAGCCGCACCGTTTGAAACGCGCGTGGAGGGCGGCAGCTTCGGTTACCGCAAGGTAGCCGTCAGCAGCGGCCAGGTGATCGGTGCGTGGGACTATTACGCGGCCGCCACCTATTCGGAGCGCAAGGGCTTCCAGACCTTGTCCAGCGGCGAATCGAAAGGCGTGATCGCCAACATCGGCTACAAATTCAGTCCAGACGTACAAACGCGCTTCTACCTGCGCTACCGCGAAACCGACAACTACCAGCCGGGCGCACTGACCGTGGCGCAGATCGAAGCCAATCCGCGCCAGGCCAACCCGGTATCCGTCGCGCAGGACGCGCACCGCCACCAGCCCGGCTCCACCTGGATCGCCAACAAGACCACCTGGAACATCGACGCCAACTCCAAGCTGGAAGCTGGCCTGGTGTACCACGACTATCCGATCGACCAGCAACTGGCGGTGAACGTCGGCGAGTGGGGCTTCCGCGATTATTCGGCCTCGCTGCAGTACCAGCGCAACGATACGCTGTGGGGACACCGCAGCGAAACCAAGGCCGGCGTGCTGACCACCAGCCACCTGAATGGCTGGCTCAATACCTACGTGCGGATTCCGGCCGCCGCCACGGCCGCGCTGCCGGTCGGTACCTTGATCCGCCGCGCGCGTTACGACGGCACCGACACCACCCTCCATGCCGGCAATGACCTGGAACTGGCGTCCAACTTCTGGCTGACCACCGGCCTGTCTGCCATCTGGACCAAGCGCTATACCGAGGTGACCTTCCCGTTCACTAATGAGCCCTACAACCGCAGCACCAACGCGCTGGCGCCGCGCGCCGGCCTGCGCTACACCTTCGACAACCAGGTGCAGGTGTACGGTAACGTGAGCCGCTCGATCGAACCGCCGAACAGCTGGGCGTTCCTGACGATCCCGCCGACCTTCACCAGCGGACCGGCCACCGGCCTGTCGCGCCGTGGCCTGGACCTGAAGGACCAATCGGCCAACACGGTGGAAATCGGCACGCGCGGCCGCGCCCTCAACTCCAACTGGAGTCTGAGCCTGTACCGTTCCTCGGTCAAAAACGAGCTGCTGTCCGTGGAAGTGATTCCGGCCAGCGCCACCACGGCCGCCATCACCGCCGAATCGAACGCCACGCCGACCATCCACCAGGGTATCGAGGCGGGGCTGGAGTCGGAGCTGTACAAGGATGCTTCGGGCAAGCTGTCGGCGCGGCAGTCGTTCACGCTGAACGACTTCTACTTCCGCAACGACAAGCGCTTCGGCCAGAACACGCTGCCGGGCATTCCACGCCGCTACTACCAGGGCGAGCTGCAATACGAGCATGGCAGCGGCTTCTATGCGGGCGTCAGCGTGCAGGCCGCGTCGGCGATTGACGTCGATTACGCCAACTCCTTCCGCACCCACGGCTACGGCATCGTCGGCGCGAGTCTCGGCTACGATCACCCCAGCCAGGGCTGGAAAGTGTTTGTCGACTTCCGCAACCTGGCCGACAAGCACTATGTGTCGAGCGTGGCGCCGACCTACAACGACAACCGCACCGACCAGCGCCGCTCAGCGCCAGGTGATGGCCGTGGCGTGTATGCGGGCCTGAGCCTGAGCTTCCGTTGATCATGAAGCGCTTCGTCTCCACTTTGGCCACTGGCGCCGCCGTGCTGTCGCTGCTGCTGTTCGCGGCATGCGACAACACGCCCGCCGCCGGTGATGGCGCCGGCTCCCCGGCAAGCCAGCAAGGCCCAAGCCCGTTCCGTGCCGCCGACTACGCGGAAGCGGCGCCCGGCAAACCAGGCGGCACGCTGAAGATATCGACCTACGGCGATCCGACCTCGCTCGACCTGCATTCGATCTCGCATGCGAATGCGCAGTGGCTGGGCCGCATGATCTACGATAACCTGGTCTACCTCGACGCACAGGGCGAGATCGTGCCGTGGCTGGCCACGTCGTGGGACATCTCACCAGACGGCAAGGTCTACACCTTCCACCTGCGCGAGGGCGTCACCTTCAGCGACGGCTCGAAGTTCGACGCCGCCGCCGTCAAGGCCAACCTGGAGCACATGCGCGCGCCGGCCACCAAGTCGCCGCTGGCGGCGGCCTATATCGCGCCGTACATCGACGGCCGCGTGGTCAGCGAGTACGTGTTCGAAGCCACGCTACGTGAGCCGTACACGCCGTTCCTGCACGTGCTGGCGCAATCGTGGCTGTCGATGGAATCGCCGCGCGCGATCAAGCAGCAACCGGAGAAGCTGGGCCAGTTCCCGGTCGGCTCCGGGCCCTTCATCGTGGAGAGCTACACGCGCCAGCAGGGCATACGGCTGGTGCGGCGCACGGATTACAACTGGTCGCCGCCTCAGCTCAACCACAAGGGACCGGCCTACGTCGAGCGCATCGAAATCGACTTCGTGCCCGAGCAGCTGATCCGCTACAACACCCTGCTGACCGGCCAGTACGACATCACCATGGACGCGCCGCCGCAGAACGCCGCCGCCATCCGCAACGATCCGGCGCTGGTATTCGACACCCGCGTGCGTACCGGTTCGCCGATGCGCGGCCTGTCCTTCAATATCGACAAAGCGCCATTCGACGACGTGCGCGTGCGGCGGGCGCTGGCCATCGGCGTGGACCGCGACGGCATCGCCAAGGTGGTCGGCTTCGGCGAGTATCAATCGAAGACCGACTTCCTGGCGGCGAATACGCGCTACTACGATCCATCGTTCCAGGACGTCTTGCGCTACGATCCGGCCCGGGCCAACAAACTGCTCGACGAAGCCGGATGGACTGCGCGTGACGCCGCCGGCTATCGCACCAAGGACGGCAAGCGCCTGGGTGCCGAAGTGCTGTTGTCCACCAACCTGCAGCCGAGTCCCATGTACGCAGCCTTGCAGGCCGACGCGCGCAAGCTGGGCGTGGAGCTGACGGTGACCCAGCTGCCGACCGGCCAGATCACCGACCGGCGCGCCGCCGGCAACTACCAGGCCATGTTCGCCGGCGTGTGGCACACCAATACACCGGATGCGCTGTTCATCAACTACCACAGCAGCGAAATCACCTCGCCCAAGCGGATCGGCCAGAACACCGCGCATGTGCGTGATGCGCAACTGGACGAAGCGCTGGTGCAGGGTCGCACGGCGCAGGACAGCGAGGTGGCCAAGGCCGCCTACTCGAAAGCGCAGCAGCGCCTGACGGAGCTGGTGCCGGCGATACCGCTGTATGAAAATTATTCGTCGGTGGCGTACAGCAAACGGGTCAAGGGCGTGGTGTATGACACCTCGCACAACACGCTGTTCATTCCATCGCTCTGGCTGGAGGCAAAATGAACTGGTTGCGTACCTTGTTGGTGAAACTGCTGGGCGCCCTCGCCGTGATGCTGGGCGCGGCGTCGCTGGCGTTTGCGGCGATCAGTCTGACCGGCGGCGATACCGCGCTGGCCATCCTCGGCGGCGAGGACGCGCAACCGTCGCCGCAGGCCATCGCGCAGGTGCGCATCGATTACGGCCTCGATCAGCCCTTGCCGGTGCAGTACCTGCACTATGTCGGCCGCCTGCTGCAGGGCGACCTTGGCACCTCCTACCGCCTCAACACGCCGGTGACGGAACTGATCTGGCAGCAACTGGGCTACACGGTCACACTGTCGCTGACGGCGGCCGGCGTCTCGGTGCTGCTGGCGGTAACGCTGGCGACGCTGACGGCGGGCCGTGGCCGCAGCCGCAACCGGTTGCGCCAGACCGTATCGGGCTTCGAACTGATACTCACCTCGGCGCCGGGCTTCGTGCTTGGCTTGCTGCTGTTGCTACTGTTTTCGTTCCGCCTGCACTGGCTGCCGGCCTCCGGCTCCGACGGCTGGCGCGCACTGGTGCTGCCGGCGCTGACCCTGGCCCTGCCGATGACGCCATGGCTGGCGCAAATCCTGCGGCAGGAACTGGACGATATCCTTGAACAGCCCTTCATCGCCATGGCGCGTGCGCGCGGCATGGGCGAAGCGGCGGTGCGCCTGCGCCATGCGCTGCGCCACGCGCTGGTGTCGCTGGTCACGCTGTCGGGCTTCATCCTCGGCACGCTGCTGGCCGGTACGGCGGTGGTGGAGACCCTGTTCGCCCGGCGCGGCATCGGCCGCCTGATGGTCGACGCCACCGCCGGCAAGGACATTCCGCTGGTGCTGGGCATCACGCTGCTGTCGGCCTTCCTGTACGCCGTTGTTCACATCCTGGTGGATGCAAGCTATGTCCTGATCGACCCGCGCCTGCGCCGCCCCAACACTTCGAACGCTTGAGACCATCATGAATCAACCATCCTTCTCGCAGCACATTCCGCCCACCGACGAGCAGCTGGCCGCGCGCTTCCGGCCCATCTTCGACCGCATCGCCGCCGGCGCGGTGGAACGCGAACAGCAACGCAGCCTGCCGTATGAAGAGGTGAGCTGGCTGCGCGAGGCCGGCTTCGGCGCGCTGCGCGTACCACAGCGCTACGGCGGCCTGGGCGCCACGCTGCCGCAGTTCTTCTCGCTGCTGCAGGAACTGGCGACGGCCGACTCCAATGTCTCGCACCTGCTGCGCGGCCACTTCGCGTTCCTGGAAAGCCGCTTGAACCAGGAAGACGAAGAGAGCCGCGAATTCTGGTTCCCGAAAGTGGTGGAGGGCGCCTTGATCGGTTACGCCATGGCCGAGCGCACCGAAGTCACCGGCACCAGCGCCACCATCGTGCGTGCCGAAGACGAAGTCCAAGGTGAAAAAGGCTGGCTGCTGAACGGCAAAAAATACTATAGCACCGGCACCATCTATGCCGACTGGATCGTGGCCTCGGTGGTGGACGGTGAGGAGCGCGTCAGCGTCGCCTTCCCGGCCACGCTGCCGGGCGTAACGCGGCTGGACGACTGGGACGGCTTCGGCCAGCGCATGACCGGCAGCGGCACCACGCTGTTCGAGAACGTGCGCCTGTCGGAGCAGCACATCGTGCGGCGCTTCAGCGCCAAGCCGCCCAGCTCCTACCAGAAGGCCTTCCTGCAGCTGATCCTGTTGACCAGCATTGCCGGTGTGGGCCGCGCGGTGCTGCGCGACGCCATCGCCTTCGTGCAGCCGCGCACGCGCGCCTTCGATGTGCTGGGCCAATCGAGTCCGCGCCAGGACCCGCTGGTGCAGCGCGTGGTGGGCCGCATCGCCAGCCTGTCGTATGCGGCGGACAGCCTGGTGCAGAGCGTGGCGCGCGCGCTGGAACACAACTGGCTGCAGGCGCAGGCCGGCCTGGCCGACGACGCGCTGTTCGTGCGCACCGAGATCGAGGCGTTCCAGGCACAGCAAGTGGTGATCGACCTGGTGCTGCAAGCGAGCACCCTGTTGTTCGAAGTGGGTGGCGCCTCCGCCACCAGCGAAACGCGCCGGCTGGATCGCCACTGGCGCAACGCCCGCACCGCCGCCTCGCACAATCCGGCGATTTTCCGCGAACGTGCCATCGGCGACTACTACCTGAACGGCACCGTGCCGGACTCTGGATGGTGGAAGGATTTACCGGGTGCTGACGCCAACGCTGAAACCAACGCCGATCAACCAGCTATCGCGCCCGCGCATAGCTGATATCGCAATTCACGCGTGTGAATTTTGTACGTCCTCCGGTATCCTCTTTAAATTAGTAAAACGTTTTACCCGGAGACGCACAATGAAAACACGCTTGTTCAAGGCCACGCTGGCCATATGCGGGGCGCTCAACGCCTGGACCTTGGCGACCGCCGCGCAGCAGCAGCCGCCGCTCGGCGTGCGCAGCAAGGCGCTGCTCAAGGTCGACGGCCTGGCCTTCCGCGACGCCAACGGCAACGGCAAGCTCGATCCCTACGAAGACTGGCGCCTGCCGGTGCCGCAGCGTGTGGCCGACTTGGTAGGCCGCATGAGTCTGCAGGACAAAGCCGGCATGATGTTGATCGATACGCTCAACGCCGGCTGCGGCGGCGCGCTGACGCCGCAGGCGCAGGCGCTGGTCGCGGGTGAGCACATGACGCGCTTCATCCTGCGCAACCTGGTCGTCGGCGAGGCCGGCGCCTGCCCACCCGACGGCGGCGGCATGAACGGCGCGGCCGTCACGCCGGCCCAGCTGGCGAACTACGTCAACGCCGTGCAGGCGCTGGCCGAAGCGCAAGCGCTGGGCATACCGGTACTCTTCAAGAGCAATCCGCGCAACCACGTGGAAACCGATCCGCGTTTCGGCATCGGCGGCGGGGCGGGGCTGCTCAGCGAATTTCCGAAGGAGCCGGGAATTGCGGCGGCGGTGCTGGGCAGCGGCGATGTCGAACCCGCACGCACGCTGGCGCGGGTCATGGGCCAGGAGTGGCGCGCGCTGGGCCTGCGCGGCATGTACGGCTACCAGGCCGACCTGGCCACCGAACCGCGCTGGCACCGCGTGCACGAAACCTTTGGCGAAAACGCCGACCTGAGCGCGGACATCATCAGCGCGCTGGTGGTGGGCTTGCAGGGCGAAGCGCTCAGCCCCGCATCGGCGGTGGCGCTCACCATCAAGCACTTCCCCGGCGGCGGGCCGCAGGAGGATGGGCTGGACCCGCACTACTCGTTCGGCAAATCGCAGGTGTACCCGGCCGGCCAGTTCGGCGACGCGCTCAAGCCCTTCAAGGCGGCGATCAAGGCCGGCGTATCGTCGATCATGCCGTACTACGGCGTGCCGCGCCGCCTGCGTCATGACGGCGTGGACTACCGTGAAATCGGCTTCGCCTTCAACGCGCAGGTGGTTAACGATTTGCTGCGCGGTCAGCTGGGATTCAAGGGCAATGTCAATTCCGATACCGGCATCGTCAGCGACCGCGCCTGGGGGCTGGAGCAGCTGACCGTGCCCGAGCGGATCGCGGCGGCGGTCAACGGCGGCACCGACGTGCTGTCCGGCTTCCGCCAGGCCGCCACGGTGTCCGACCTGGTCGGCGCCGGACTGGTGGCGCGCGAGCGCATCGACCTGGCGGCCACGCGGCTGCTGACCGAACAATTCCAGCTTGGCTTGTTCGAAAATCCCTACGTCGATGCATCGCACGCCGGCGCCGTGGTGGGCAACGCCGCCAACCGCGCCGCCGGGCTGGAAGTGCAGCGGCAGTCGGTGGTGCTGCTGCAGAACGGTGCGCGCGACGGCCAGCCGCTGCTGCCGCTCAAGCCCGGCGCCGCACTGTACACGATGGGCGTGGCCAAGGCCGAGGCGGAGCGTCACGGCTTCCGCGTCACCGACGGCACGGTGGCCGCCGGTCAGCCGCGTCCAAGCGCCGCCGGCCACGATGTCGCCTTGATCCGCGTGCAGGTCAACAACGTCAACACCGGCGGCTACCGCACGCGCGGCGCCGACAGCGGCGCCGATCCGGCGCGCATCAATCCGCGCACCGGCAAGGTGTGGGGCGCGGAGGACGGCTGCCAACTGGTCCCCGAGCGCAATCCGCGCTGCGCCGACGATGCGGAGTTTGTGCCGGGCCGGCCAATGGGCTTGATCTTCGGCGGCGCGCTGCCGTGGGAGGCCAACAGCCTGTCGTTCACCACGATGGCGCAGGCGCAGTCGTGGCGCATCACGCCCTCGCTGGCGGAAATCCAGGCGGTGATGCGCGAAGTGGGCGCGGAGCGTACGGTGCTGGACATCTATTTCCGCAATCCCTACGTGCTGGACGACGCCAGCGGCATCAAGTCGGCCGGCGTGCTGGTGGCGACCTTCGGCGTTTCCGACCAGGCGCTGCTCGATGTGCTGAGCGGCAGGGCGCGGCCGCATGGCAAGCTGCCGTTCGCGCTGGCCAACAAGCTGCAGGCCGTGATCGACAACGATCCGGACGCGCCGGGCTATCCGGCGGCGGACACCTTGTATCCGTTTGGATTTGGCTTGCGCTATCGCTGAACAAATGTTCTACAATGGCGCGCATCCCTTTTAGCGCAACGAGTTCCCCTTGACCCAGCATGCCGCCATCCGCCGGCCGAGAAAAGCACCGCAGGCAGAAGCCTTGCTGAACGCCGCGTGCGCGATTGTCAGCGAGGGCGGCCTGGCCGGCCTGACGCTGCGGCCGCTGGCGCAGATGCTGGGTGTGTCGGTGACGGTGCTGAGCAGCCATTACGGTGCGCGGGTCGATGTGATCGCCGCGATCTGCACCGCCGCCGCCGCACAGGACGAGGCGCTGCTGGCGCGCTGGCGCAAGATGCTGGCGTCGCTCGGCAGCCTGCCGCCCGCCATCGCCGCCGAACTGGCGGAGGCGATCATCGACGAACTCTCCACACGCCACCGCGCCGTCTCGATCCTTTACCTGGAACTGCTGCATGCCTGTACCTGGGATGCTTCGCTGCCGCCTGTCTTTGCTGCGTGGTCGGCGACCCGGCGCGGTTTCTGGAATGGCTTCGCCGAGGCGGCGGCACTGGCGCCGGGGTTGGTGGCGTGCGGTTGGTGGCACGGCTACGTCGTCGCCGAGCTGGCGTACAGCACAGTATTGGGTGCGGAGCCAACTTACCGCATGTTGCGGCGCTTGTGTATGCGCCGTTTGTTCGCAGGGGGCGTGGCCGACACGCCCGATCGCGGCGACGGCGCGCTCTTTGCGCTGCTGCTGGAACAGCTGCAGGCGCCCAAGGCCGGCCTGTTGGCGGCGCCGGGCTTGGGCAGGTCTGCGGACTGGCAGGCGCAGGCCGCGCGCGTCTGCGGCATGCGGCTAGCGGCGCAGGGCGTGAACGGCCTGACGCACCGCACCGTCGCGGCCGACCTGGGCATTCCGCACACCACGCTCAGCAACCGCTATCCAACGCAGCGCGATCTGTTGATCGCCGGTCTGGAATCCATCATCGCGCACCTCGTGTCGGCGATGGACGCCGCCAGCCTGGCCGAGCTGGAACGCCTGCGCACCGAAGGAGATGGCAAGAAGCTCGATCTGGCGCGCGCCAATTTCGCCGTTGCCCTTGCTGCCACGCGCATGCCGGAACTGCTGGCCTACACGGCCGACATGCGCAGCCGGCGCGGCAACAACCTGGTGAAAGTCTTCCGAAAATACCTGCCGGACGCGCAAGGGATCGATGCGCTGTGCGCGCAAGTGATGTCGATGGGCCTGACGGGTCTGACCAATACCGAACCGGCAGGCCAGGCATCGGATGACACGGTAGCCGCAGCCTTCAAGGCTGCGGCAAAGTGGTTGAGCACACGGGCACTACCTTACTCCGCGTAGCTCCACAAGTCCACCAGCGTGTTGCCGCTGTAGGTCAGCAAGCGGAACACCGCCGGCGAATAGTCGCCATCCACCACCAGATAGCCCTCTGACTGCGCCGGCAGGTCGCCACAGCCCGATGCCGTGAGCGAAGCTTTCAGCGCATTCGGCAGCGAGCTCGCGGTCAACTTGCCGGACAGCTTGCAGCTGGTGGCGCCGGCCACGATGTCGCCGCTGCTGTTGACGGCGAACGCGGCAGCCGCGCCGCTGGCCAGACGCACGCTGTAGCTGCGGGCGACGCTGGCGATGTTCACCACGGTCGACGGTATCGCGTTGCTGTTCAACAGATCCAGCTTGGTGTCCTGCGTCGGCGCCGGCATCATTTGCCAGACGGCGCTGCTGCCGGCATCGCGCCGATACAGCGTGCCTGCTTGCTGGGCGCTGTTGTTGAGCAGCAGCAGGCGCGCGCCGTCGGCCGCCGCATAGTATTTGCCGGCGGTAGGGGCGGCGGCGTCGCCGCTGCCGACCGCGTAGACGCCGGCCGCCAGTTCGGTCACGCTGACCTTGGCCGCAGCCGGCGCGGCCGGTTCGTTATCGTGGCTGCTGCCGCAGGCTGCGAGCAGCAAGGGCAACAGGATGGCGGCGCGGCCTGGAACATTCAGTTTCATGGCGCGGCTCACTGTGCGAACAGGTCACGCAGACGCAGGCGCAGCCATTGCTGGGCGGCCGGACGCTGCTCGTAGCCCACCTGCATGGCGGTGACCGCTACCTTGGTCTTGTAGACCAGCGCCTCGTCCTCGGCCTGTTCGGCGGTGGCGGCTGCCGGTGCCGAACCGCTCAAGCCCCACGGCGCGGCGCTGGTGAACTTCAGGTTGTAGGTGTCGTAAGTGCCCTGGCGCGTGAACGCGAACACGTTGCCGGCGGACGGTGCATCCGGGAAGTTGACATTCAGCGCCACACCTGCCGGCAGCAGGGCCGAGCTGCCGGCCTTGGCCTGCAAGGCCGCGATCAATTTCAGGGTGAGTTGCGCCACCACCTTGGACTTGGCGTTGGCCAGTCCGGTGTTGTCGGCGCTGTCCGCGCTGGCGCTCAGCGCGATCGATGGAATGCCACGGCCGGCGCTGAACTGCACGTTGCCGATGGTGCCGGAGTTGATCACCAGCTTGCCGACGTTCTGGCCTTCGTTCGGGCCGGACAGCACCAGATCGGGCGCTTTGCCCCAGCGCGCGGTGGCCAGCACGTCCAGGCCGTACATGGTCGCCATCACCGGCGTGCCGTGCACATAGTTGTAATCGCCGCCGGTGTAGCCGCTCTTGGTGAACTGGCCGACTGCCGGTGCGCCGGTAGCAGCAGCGCCGTTGTGGCAGCCGCCTTCGGCGTCGATCTGGGTCTTGTCGTTGTCGGGGATGATGATGGTGGTGCTGTACATCACGATGGCGCCGCTGCGGCCGCTTTGGCCGGTGCAAGGCACCGAGACGATGACCGAGTGGCCGGCCGCTTTCAGTTCGTCGTACAGTGCTTTGACGTTGCTGGTCAGGCCATCATCGTTGGACAGCACGATGTTCAATGCGAACGCCGGGCTGGCGCACAGGGCAACGCCAGCGCCCAAGATCAATCGGTAGTTCATGGAGATCCTTGCTTCGGAAGTGTGTGAAGGCGTGATCTTATTGCGCATTTATGACGAGGATATGACAAGTGTACGTAGTTATTGCTCTTTTTAGAGGTTCTAAAAATACAGTTGTACTAACTCGGTAGCGCCGCCCCGCCGCTTATTTCATCGAAGCCTTTTGCTTCTTGGCCATCGCTTCATGATGGCCGACGACCGTTCCAGCGCGGTTGCCAGTCCTTACGCGCAGATGCTTGTATGATGGAGCAACGTCAATCAAGGAGCCGGAAAATGAAGACCGCCGTATTCAGTGCCCGCCGCTATGACAAGACCATGCTGACGCGGGCCAACGCGCAAGCCGGGCATGAGCTGCGCTTCCTGGAAGAGCGCCTGAGCGCCACCAGCGCGCCGCTGGCGGCCGGCTGCGAGGCGGTGTGCGTGTTCGTCAACGACACCGTCGACGCCGAGGTGCTGGCGATCCTGGCCGCGCAGGGCACGCGGCTGGTGGCCACCCGTTCCACCGGCTACAACCAGATCGACACCGCCGCCGCGGAACGGCTCGGCATGGCCGTGGTGCGCGTGACCGATTACTCGCCGCATTCAGTGGCCGAGTTTGCTGTCGGCCTGCTGTTGGCGGTCAACCGCAAGATCGCCCGCGCCAGCGTGCGCACCCGCGAGGGCAACTTCGACCTCGACGGCTTGATGGGCTTCGACTTGCACGGCAAGACCGTGGGCGTGATCGGCACCGGCAAGATCGGCACCATCTTCGCCCGCATCATGGCCGGCTTCGGTTGCACGGTGCTCGGCTACGACCGCTATCCTTCGGCCGCGTTCGACACCATCGGCAGCTATGTGCCGGTCGAGCAGTTGCTGGCCAGCAGCGACGTGGTGTCGCTGCATTGCCCGCTGACCGAAGAGACTCACCACATCGTCAACGCCGAAGCGCTGGCGCGCGCCAAGCGCGGCGCCATCCTGGTCAATACCAGCCGTGGCGGCCTGGTCGATACCAATGCGGCCATCGAGGCGCTGAAGACCGGCCAGCTGGGCGGCCTCGCCATCGACGTCTACGAGCAGGAGGCCAGCCTGTTCTTCCAGGATTTGTCCTCGACCATTATTTGCGACGACGTGATCCAGCGCCTGGTGTCCTTCCCCAACGTCATCGTCACCGGCCACCAGGCTTTCTTTACGGAAGAGGCCGTCGGCCAGATCATGCAAACCACCATCGACAGCATCAGCGCCTTCGAGCGCGGTGTAGCGCTGGTCAATCGGGTTCCGCCACCGACGGCTTAGGGCGAGACCGTGAGCATCCGCGTGATTCCACTGCGCGCCGCTTGGCTATTTCTTGCAATCTTCAACTAGATAAATCCCCATGCCTGCGACTGTCTCTACAATCCGCAGCACAATGCTTACTTCCCCTAGGAAAGGACGCATCCAATAAATTAATCATTCCATAGAAAATCATGATCACAACAAAAAAGATCGCCCTGGCGGCTGCGGCGCTGTGCGCTTCGTTTTCGGCCTTGGCTGCCGATGCGGAAATCAATCCTTCGTGGTACATCCAGCCGAGCGTCAACGCCATGCGCCAGGACCCGGACTGGAGCCCGGACCATCACGGCCACGGCGCCGGCCTGAAATTCGGTAAAGCGCTGTCGGAAGACTGGGACGTCCAGCTGGGCACCACTTACTCGCGCGCCCTCAAGGACGGTAACCGCTACCAGCAAAACCTGCTGGGCGCCGATGCCCTGTACATGTTTTCGCGCAGCGCGGTGCGACCATTCCTGCTGATCGGCGGCGGCGCCCAGCGTGACCGCAACAATCCTGCCGGCCTGCCAGGCAAGCACTACACCTCGGCCTACGTGAACGTCGGCGCCGGCGTGCAAGCCTCGCTGAACGACCAGTGGTCGCTGCAGTTCGATGTGCGCGACGTGCAAGGCCTGGCCAACCATACGCCGGTCAACCGCCCGCACAACTTCTACCTGACCGCCGGCCTGAACTATGCGTTCGGCAAGCCGGCCCCGGCGCCCGCACCGGCGCCGGCACCGGTCGCTGTGGTGGCGCCGCCGCCACCGCCGCCAGCTCCGCTGCCGCCGCCGCCACCACCGGTGGCGCGCTTTGAAAAGGTAACGATGTCGGCCACCGAGCTGTTCGCCTTCGACAAGTCGGAGCTCAAGCCTGAACAGGCTAAGCTGGACGACATCGCCGCGCTGCTCAAGGCCAATCCGGGCGTCAGCAACATCGTCATCAGCGGCCACGCCGACCGTATCGGCAGCAGCAAGTACAACCAGGCGCTGTCGCTGCGCCGCGCCGACGCCGTCAAGGCTTACCTGGTGGGCAAGGGCGTCGCCGCCGACCGCCTGAGCACGGTGGGCAAGGGCGAGGACAGCCCGGTCGTCTCTTGCGACAACAAGAAGCGTGCTGACCTGATCAAGTGCCTGGAGCCGAATCGCCGCGTGGAAGTCGAACAGATCACCGTCGAACGCCGCGTGAAATAAACGGCAAGCATCAAGAAAGCCGGGAAGTTTCCCTAATGCCGTTAAGTTAAGCGATGTCGTCCCGGCGAAAGCCGGGATCCATGCTGAGTTAGCCAGGCATGCGCCTCATGGATTCCCGCATTCGCGGGAATGACGAAGCCTATTTTCAGCTTAACTTAACGGCATTAGGAAGTTTCCCGGCTTTTACATGAATAAACCGCCTTAACGGCTAATGCCGTTAAGTGTAGCGATGTCGTCCCGGCGAAAGCCGGGATCCATGCTGAGTTAGCCGGGCATGCGCCTCATGGATTCCCGCATTCGCGGGAATGACGAAGCCTATTTTCAGCTTAACTTAACGGCATTACCGCCTTTACGGCGGTATTTTTTTCTTGGGGGGAAATACAATGAAATCGTATGGCGCAGAATTTTTGGGCACGTTTTGGCTGGTATTGGGCGGTTGCGGCAGCGCCGTCCTGGCGGCCGCTTTTCCCGGGCTGGGCATCGGCTTTGTCGGCGTCTCGCTGGCTTTCGGCCTGACCGTGCTGACCATGGCCTACGCCATCGGCCCGATCTCCGGCTGCCATCTCAATCCTGCGGTATCGGTCGGCTTGTGGGCGGGTGGCCGCTTCCCCGCCCATCAGTTGTTGCCGTACATCGTGGCCCAGGTAGCGGGCGGCATCGTCGCCGGCGGCGTGCTGTATCTGATCGCCAGCGGCAAGGCCGGCTTCGACCTGGCCGGCGGCTTTGCCAGCAACGGGTATGGCGAGCATTCCCCGGCGGGTTATTCGCTGACCGCCGCGCTGGTGTGTGAAGTGGTGATGACCATGATGTTCCTGGTCGTGATCCTGGGCGCCACCGACGCCCGCGCGCCGCGCGGCTTTGCGCCGCTGCCGATCGGCCTGTGCCTGACCCTGATCCACCTGATCAGCATCCCGGTCACCAACACTTCGGTTAATCCGGCGCGCAGCACCGCCGTGGCGGTCTATGTCGGCGGCTGGGCTATCAACCAGCTGTGGCTGTTCTGGGTGGCGCCGATCGTCGGCGCCTGGCTGGGCGCGTTGTGCTACCGCCTGATCGCCGCCCGAGATTGATGCGAACGCCTCGCCATCCTCATTTCCATACTTACGGGTGGCGAGGAAGCTGTTGCAATAATTTACTATTTATTTCCTTGTGTGAATTATTCGAACGCCCAAACGGCAAAACTGGAAGGATCTATCGTGAACTGGAATAATCTGAGCATCCGTACGCGCCTGAGGCTGGGCTTCGGCAGCGTTTTGGCGTTGCTGCTGGCTTTGGCCATCATGGCCGCGAACCAGATGGGGCGCATTCAAGAACAGACGGAAATTATCGTTAATGAGAATAATGCACGGCAGGCAGCCGTCAACACGATGGTGGACAGCGTGCGCAATGAGGCGATCAGCGTCCGCGACTTGATCTTCATGACCGATGAGCGGGACATGCAGGTGGAGGAGCAGAAGATCGCGAGCTTTAAGGAGCAGTACCGCAAGAACCTGCAAACCTTGACGACGCTGACCACCAGCGCCGAGGGCAAGGCGCAGCTGGCCCGGATCAACGAGGCGCGCGCAGCGGCCCTGCCGGCGATCGAGAAAGCGGCAGCGCTCGGACGCGCCAACAAGAGTGAGGAGGGGACCAAGGTGCTGCTTGAAGAGTCGCGCCCGGTGATGAACAAGGCGCTGGCCACGATGGATGAGATGAGCGACTACGAGTCGCGCCAGGCCGGCCTCGGCGTGGCGGCAGCGCGCGCCACCTACGACGCCGCGCGGCTGCTGATGGTGGTGCTGTCGGTGGTGGCGCTGGTGTGCGGCATCGTGCTGGCGCGCATCGTGACGAATGGCATCGTCCAGCCGCTGGAAGTGGCGGTACGGGTGGCGCAGACGGTCGCCGCCGGCGACTTGAGCAGCAACATCGAAGTCCGCAGCAGCGACGAGACCGGCCAGTTGCTGCAAGCACTGAAGGACATGAACGCCGCTCTGGTCAAGATCGTCGGCGAAGTGCGGGTCGGCACCGAGGCGATTTCCACCGCCTCGGGCCAGATCGCCAGCGGCAATGCCGACCTGTCGACGCGCACCGAAAGCCAGGCCAGTTCGCTGGAAGAAACCGCCTCGTCGATGGAAGAGCTGACCTCCATCGTCCGCCAGAACGCCGACAACGCCGGCAGCGCCAACAAAATGGCACTCGGCGCTTCGGAAGTGGCAATCCGCGGCGGCGAGGTGGTGGCCCGGGTGGTCGACACCATGGGCGAGATCAACACGGCGTCGCGCAAAATCGTCGACATCATCAGCGTGATCGACGGCATTGCGTTCCAGACCAATATCCTGGCCTTGAACGCGGCCGTGGAGGCGGCCCGGGCCGGCGAGCAGGGCCGCGGCTTTGCGGTGGTGGCGTCGGAAGTGCGCAACCTGGCGCAGCGCAGCGCTTCGGCGGCCAAGGAAATCAAGGCGCTGATCGACGATTCGGTGGGCAAGATCGATACCGGCACGCAGCTGGTGGACCAGGCCGGCGACACCATGCGCGAGATCGTGCAGAACGTCCAGCGCGTCTCCGACATCATGCGCGAGATCAGCTCGGCCAGCCTGGAGCAGTCCGCCGGCATCGAGCAGGTCAATCAGGCCATCGCCGAGATGGACAACACCACCCAGCAGAACGCGGCGCTGGTGGAGCAGGCCTCGGCGGCCGCCGAAGCGATGCTGAACCAGGCGCAGGCCCTGACCGGCGTGGTCAGCGTGTTCAAACTCGGCGGGCAGCAACCGCAACCGCAGCAGGCTTCGGCATTGCGGTTGGTGGCGTCAGCGCGTCCGGGCGCCGCAGCGGCCAGGAACCGCAGCAGCAAGGCCGTCGGCGGCGAGTGGGGCGAGTTCTAATAAAAAGGTGGTTCACGGATGACCCTCCCGGGGTGCTCAGCATGAATACTCGTTGGCGACTCAACAGTCGTCCTTAACAGTACCCCGAACCTAAGGGTCACCCCTCGGGGTGACCCTGGCCGCAGCGGTATGCGGGTTAGGTCGGTGCCGCGTGCTTTTAAGGCGACAGGCAAGGTCAGACCCGTCTTCCCCCGCATACCGCGATGAACCAAAAAAAAGCCGTTCAGCGCGAGCCGAACGGCAAATCCGGGCCGGGGGCAAAGGAGGTTACTCGGCCACGGAGGGGATGCGATTGCCAAACAGGGCGCTGACCAGCGGGTCGCGGTAGACCCGGTGTGGTTCGCCGGCCGGCGCCGTCCACGGCGGCACCGGCAGCTCGGCGCACTGCGCCGCCGCAGCGCGCGGCGCCAACTGCAGCAGCTCGGCCCAGCAGCGCCGCACCAACGCCTGGTTGGTGCTCAATCGATAAACTTTTTCCATGCGGGCGCTGACTTCGGCATCCGGCAGCACCGCCTGCAGGATGCCGATGTCGCGCAGCTGGCGTGCATATTTGCGGGCGCCCGGGTGCGTCAGCCCCAGCAGGCTGGCGATCTCGCTCAGGCGCAGGGGATGCAGTTCCACTTCGCGCAGCAGCTTGACCAGATTGACGACACGTCGCGCACTGGCCGGCGACAAGGATCGATCGCTCGGGAAAAACAAGCCCGCTTCGTGGTGCGTGATACTTTCCATATTCCCTCCATGACAAGCGCTATGATGAGGCCCAGTCTATGGCTGGCAAGAATGACTGTCTTTCAACTGTTTGAATCTTCTAACAATCTTCGCCGCTGAAATTCCGCGCCCACGCATCGATCGGCAGCGGCCGGTGGCCTGGCCGCTGGGCGCGGTCGTCGCAGCGTCTTTCAGCGTACCTGCATGACGGCACCATTGAGCAGTTGCGACAGGTACTGCGGCGTGATTTCCAGGTAGGAGGCAATCACCTTTTGCGAGATGCGGTCCTCCAGGCCGGGGAAGTCGTTGTGGAAGGTCGTCAGGCGGTCGCTGGCGCTGGCGGCGATGTGCATATAGGAGCGGCGCGCCTCTTGCGGCAGCAGGTATTCCAGCGTCTTGGTGTGGTAGATGCGCAGGGCTTTCTGCGTCTCCAGCATCAGGCTCAGGGCTTGCCAGTCGATGCGGAAGCCCTGTAACGCGGTCTCGGCAATGACGAAGTAGCGCGCCGGCTCGCCGTGGTTGGCCGCCAGCAGGTCGTGGTAGGGCGGCGCGCTGTGGCTCTCGACCGAAAAGGTGATGGTGATTTCCGTGCCGGTACTGGTGGTGTAGCCGCTGCGGGCGACGCCTTCGGTGATCCAGTACAGGTAGCGCGCCACTTCGCCCGCATGTTGCAGGTACTCGCCCTTGCGGCGAACGAAGGGCACGGCCAGCGGCGCCAACAGGTGGCTGACGGCGTGATAGATCTCGGCATCGATATTGAATCGTTCGCAGAGGATTTGCTGATACCTGCGGCGTTGGGCAAAAAAAGCGTTATTCTCGGTAGACATAGATTTCTGTGTGGTGATTGCGTGGTCGCTGGGCGCGACGCGCAGGTGGTGCAGCAAAAAGGGTTTCATGGCGGCGGGCCATCGTTGCCGGCGGCCTCGAAGCGGGCCAGGTATAGCGCGACTTCCCGGCGCAGGTCGGACAGCGTGGCCATGCTGAGGATGAAGGCCAGGTAGCCGCGTAGCTGTTGCCGCTCGAGCGAAAAGCCGATGCGCAGCGTCAGCACCGGGGGATCGGTGCTGTCGTGGCGCGGATTGAGGATGTCCTCGCTGGTGCCGATGCGGTAGGTCGGCAGCGAGCCGCGCAATTCGTGGTGGAACATATTGGCCATGGTGCCGACGCAGGCGTTGAGCACGATGTTGCCGATTTCGCTCATGGCTTCGCGCTCCATCTCGCCCAGTTCCTCGATCGGCACCGCGTCGCCCACCATCATGCGCACGATCTCGAAGCTGGCCGCCTCCGGGAACATCAGGATGGCTTCGGTGGCGTAGGCGCCGGCATATTGCTGGCTGATGCCGCACAGCGCGACGTTGCCGCCCAGTTCGCGCGCAGCCAGCGAGCGGCGGGCAAAGCGCAGGCTCGGCACCGACATGCACACTTCCTCTTGCACGATGGCGCTCATGGCGGCGGCGGCGTGGCCGACGCCGATGTTGAAGATTTCAACCAGCGTATCGGTTTCGGCTTCGGTCAGTTCGATCAATTCGAACGATTCGATCAATTCGGTCAAGTCATGCCCGGGCGGGAGGCTGCTGTCGTCGATGGTTGAAATATGTTGAGGCATGGTGTTCACTGGTGCGTTGAGGGGCGCGCGGCCAGCGTCGGGTATCGAGATGGGGCCATGCATGTGCCGAATGGTATATTTCCAGGGCCATACTATTCACCATACTTAAGTTGGGAAATGCGCTGGCGGCGGCGTGCCAGCCAGGCGATCAGCGCGGCGCCGGACAGCAACATGGCCCAGGCATCGGGCTCGGGCACCGGGGCGTACAGCTGCGGGCTGTCGGGCGTGCAGGTGGGGAAGTGCCGGCCGCAGCCGCCGCCGCCGTGCCAGTCGTCGTCCGCCGTACCGGTGACCACGCCCAGCCCCGATGGGATGGCGCCGTCGCCGTCGCCGTCGCCGCCGGCCAGACCGGCGCCATCGCCGCCGCCGCTGCTGAGCGAGGCCGGGAGCACGATCTCCGGCACCGCCGTGCCACCCTCATCGGCCGGGCCGGGCGTCGCAGGCGCGACCGCGACCGCCGGTTCGTGGCGGGCCGGCTGGCGGCGGGTGATGCGGCTGAGGTTGTTGCAGATGCGGGGGATGATCACGCACTGGTCTTGCTCGCAGTACACGGTGGCCGGCTCGAGATGGTCGCTGCGCCACTTGCTGCGCGTGATGTTGCGACACAGGGACGCCGCCCCGAAGTGCATGTCGCGGATCTCCGGCGCGTAGTCGGCCTTGGCGATGATGCGGTCGCGGCCGATGTCGACCACTTCATCCGGCTGCTGCTGCGCGATGCGGCGCTTGAGCACCGCGCGGATGTCGGCTGGAATATCCTTGTAATGGTCGACAGCCTCGGCAACGTTGCCTTGAAAAGGGTTAACGCCGGGATGGTCCCACGAACATTCGGGAGCGATCTTGGTCAGCATGGCGGTGGTCAGCAGAAGGGCGGTTATCATGATCGTGGGGGGCATTTGATGCCAAAAAGAATTTCTAATTAACAATCGGAAACTAATGTAATTATTGTATGTTTGTGTCATGGTAGGCAACATTCAACTGCCTTAACAAAGCCAGAAATAAAGTCGCGCGGCCGCGAAATAGCCGATTGGAAAGTGCTGGAGGGAAAGGAAACGCAGTCCGGCCGGCGTGGGCGCGGACTGTCATTCAAGCACATGAAGAAAAAGCTACTGTTTCGGGAGGAGACCCGCCTGGCGGGCATTGAAGACGGCCTGGCTGCGATTGCTGGCGTCGAGCTTGCGGAAGATCTGGCCCATGTGCCATTTAACAGTGTTGACTGAGAGAAATAGCGCGTCGCCGACTTCTTTGTTGGTTTTGCCGTGCGCGACCATCGTCAGCAGCGCCGCCTCGGTTTGTGTCAACTCGTCGTACAGCGGGCTGGTCGGCGCCGGAACGTCGTGCAGCGACAGCAGATGCTCGAGGTGGCTCATGGCGGCCGCGCTCAGCACGTGGCGGGCGCGGCCCTGCAGGCCGCGCAGCAGGGCCAGGGCCGGTTCACCCTCGTCCAGGAAGCAGCGGATCAGGCCCGACTGGGCGCCCTGCGCCAGCGCGGCCGCCAGCACCGGCTCGGCCTCCTGCTGGCGGCCGCAGCGTTCGAGCGCGATCGCCAGCAGCAATTGCAGCCGCGTGGCGCGCCAAACGCGGCGGTGCCGCTGCGCGTGCTCGAGCAGCTGGCGCAGCCGTTCGACCGCCGCCTCCGGCTGGGCGGTGTAGATCAGCAGGCGGGCCTGGGCGATGCCGCCGCCATCGATTTCGGTGCACGGCGCCAGATAGGTTTCCTGGCCTGCGCCGTTGCCTAGCAGGCGCGCGTAGCCGAGCGTCTCGCCGGGCGCCTCCTGCTGCGACGACAGGCGTGCCAGCTCGCTTTCGAGCACGCGCCGCGCCGGCGCCGGCAATTGCTGGGCGCGGCCGGCGCCGACGATGTGCGCTTCGAGCCACTGGCGCGCGGCGTGCGCGCCCTGCTGCATGGCGATCATGCGCGATTGGACCAGCAGGATGCTGATATGCGATTCCCAGGGCAGACCGAACAGGATGATGCCGTCCACCGCCTGCAGGCGCAGCTTGATGGTGTCGAGCTGGTTCAGTTCGTATTTGACCAGCAACATCAGGCCGCCGCCGAACAGGTGCAGCAGCATCGGCGGCACTTCCTCGCCGTATTGACTGGCCACCTGCTCCAGCGCGGCCAGGCCGCGGTCGGCGGCGGCCAGGTCGCCCTGGATCGCATCGAGGTAGGCTTGCAGGAAGTGGACGATGCCCACCCCCATCAAGGACCGGGTGATGCCGCAGTCGCGGCGCGCCAGGATCATCAGGGCGGCGGCCTCGTCGAGGTCGCCGCGCCACAGGCAGGCGTAGACGTTGCTATAGGTCAGCGCCGAGCGGTCCAGCGCGTTGGCGTTCTGTTGCAGCGGCCAGTTCTGCGCGATCAGGCGCGTGGCTGCTTCGAAGTCGCCGTTCAGGAAGGCGCAGGTCGGATCGAGGCCGCGCACCACTTCGCTGTAGTACGGGTCGGCGAACGGCTGTTCGCTGCAGCGCCGGCATTGTTCCAGCCGCTCGGCCAGTTCGCGGTGGCGCCCGGTATACACCATGCCGGCGACCAAGGTGGCGGCCAGCGCCGGCCGCGATTGCATGATGTCCTGCGGCAGCCGGTCGGCCATCTGCACCACGGTGGCGATCTGGCCGCTCGAGCGCAGCTGCAGCATGATCGATTCCAGCGTGTCGGTGGCGCGCTCGACGCGATTGGCCTTGACGAAGTAGTCGAACGATTCGAGCTTGTGGTCATGCGCCGACAGCCACTCGGCGGTGCGCAGGTACAAGGCCGGCGCCGGCCGGTGGCGCAGCACCACGTGCTCGGCGAACAGCGGGTGGTAGCGGAACCAGCCGCCCTGCAGCGGCTGGATCGGCAGGCCGGCGGCGCGGATGGCGTCGAGCAGTGCGGCGCTGTCGTCGGCGTTGCGGGCGGCGTCGGCCAGCGCGGCGTTGAACGAGGCCAGCGGGGTGGTGGCCACCAGAAAGTCCTGCACGGTCGCGGACTGGGCCTCAAACACTTCGTTGGCCAGGTATTCGCCGAGGTCGTGCAGGTTGTGCAGGCTGGGCAGGGCGTGCTGGGTCCGTCCCTGGCGTCGTCGCCAGGCCAGCGCGATCAGTTCCACGGCGGCCGGCCAGCCTTCGCTGGCGTGCTGCAGCAGCGCCAGCTCGTCGCGCTGCAGGTCGAGCTTGGCATGCTGCAGGTAGCGGACGGTTTCGGCATCGGTGAATTGCAGGTCCTGCATGTCGAGCTCGCGCAGCACGCCCTTGGCTTTCAGGCCGGCGGTGCTGAAGCCGTGCAGGCTGCGGGCGCCCAGGAACACCCGCAGGCCGGGCGGCGACCCTTGCAGGATCAGCGAGAACAGCAGCTCGATGGCCGCAGTGTCGAGACGTTCTACATCGTCGAGAAACAAATGGGTGCACTGCGATTGCTGCAGCGGCGCGAAGTTGTCCGGCGCGGGCGTGCTCGACAGTTTGAGCGCGGCCCGCAGTCCCAGCATCAGGCGGATCTGGTCGACGTCCGAGCTGTCCAGCGTCAGCCAGGCCGCTTGCTGTCCGCGCTGGTTGGCGCAGGCGTAGAGCATGCGCAGCAGCGAGGTCTTGCCATAGCCGGCCGGCGCCCGCAGCAGGTTGATCTTGAATTCGCCTTCGCTGGCCAGGCGCTCCAGGATCTGGGCGCGCGCCATCAGGGGTAACGCCGTCGACGGCGGCATCAGCTTGAGCGCCGAGAGACTCACTGTGGCTTCTGTGCAGGATGGGGACGCGTCATTGTGGCAAGGCAGCCTGACCAGTGACAATCGGGGAAGGCATCGTGTCACTGCGGGGTGGTCCTCCGGTGTGGCGCCGCGCTGGCCTGGTTGACCTGCGCGATGCCCACCAGGCCACAGATGCCGCGCGCGATCTGCAGCAAAGACATCGACAGCATGAAATAGATCAGCCGTACGCGAATGCTGAGTTTTTTTAACATAGTTTCCCTTGATTCAGCAGGATGACATCTGAAAACGATCACCCTGCGGGAAAGAGTATCGATTGGGGAAACTATGGGTCGTTCAGGCAGTTGAACGAATGTAAAAATACGACATGTTTGCAACACTGGCGGCGGGCGCTCCCCGCCGGGGCTCAGGGCAGATATTGGCGGAACACGCCGCGGCCGGCGTGTTTGGCCTGGTACAAGGCCTGGTCGGCGTAGCACATCAGTGTTTCGGGATCGTTGTGGGTGCGGTTGACGATGGCGATGCCGATGCTGGCGCCGATGCTGACCAGGTGGCCGTCGAGCTCATACGGCTGGCACAGGTCGTGGATGATGCGCTCGGCCAGCCCGTGGGTCTGCTCGGCCGAGACCAGTTGCCGCAGCAGGATGGCGAACTCGTCGCCGCCGAGCCGGGCCACGGTGTCGACTTCGCGCACGCAGGCCTTGAGCCGGGCGCTGACCTCGACCAGCAGGGCGTCGCCGACTGGATGGCCGAAGTTGTCGTTGACGGCCTTGAAGCGGTCCAGGTCCAGGCAGAACACGGCGCACAGTTCGCCGCGCCGGGCATGTTCCACCACGTTGAGCAGGCGCTCGCGGTACAGGGTGCGGTTGGGCAGGTCGGTCAGCGCATCGTAGCGCGCCATGTGCAGGATGCGCGCGGTGGCCTGGTGGCTGGCGGTGATGTCGGCCATGGTGTCGAGGTAGCCGCCGTCGTCGATGCGGTTGCGGGCGATGGCCACCACCTGTTCGCCGGCCCAATGCTGTTCGAGGGCGGCGCCGAGCGCCAGCGCCACGTGGGCCGCGCGCCGTTGCGCGGCGTCGGCCGGCGCCAGCTGGGCCAGCGCCGCGCTGTGCTCCAGGATGGCCGCCAGCGGCTGGCCGATCGGCTGGTAGCTGTCGGGCAGGCGGTAGAGCTGCAGGAAGCGGCGGTTGCAGACCACCAGCCGTCCGTCGCGGTCGAACAGGCACAGGCTTTGCGACATATTGTCCAGCGCGGCCTGGAAGCGCAGGTTTTGCTGGGCGATGAGCGCCATCGATTGTTGCAACTGCGCGTACAGTTCGTCCAGCTCTTCGGCCATCAGCCCGGTTGAGCGATCGCTGCGGCGGCGTTCCTGATCATGTTCGGTATAGGCGTTGCCCACCAGTTCCAGCAAGGCCGGCAGGCCGGCGGCGCTATCGAGGTCGACCTTGGCCAGCTGGCGCGCCAGCAGCTTATGCATGACCGGGCGCCGTTTCGGCGAACAGCGTCAGCGTCATGGTCTGGTTGTGCAGGTCGCACACGCCGGAGTCCTGGTGCGGCGCGATCTCGCCGTAGGAGTAAAAGCCGATCTGTTCGACCCCGGCGCCGAGCACCTCGGCCACGCCGCGCACTTCCTCCTCGGTGCGCTGGCCCATCAGCAGACGGCGGCCGACGCAGCTGATGGTCAGGCACAGTTGCGGCGTCGCGCCGGGGCTGCGGGCACGCATGGCGTCGAGCGCGTGCTGGGCGGCATCGCTGGCGCCGTCGATCAAGCCTTCGAGCCGGCCGCGCATCAGGCGTGCGTGCCAGCCTTGCGGGATGTTGCCGGCAAAGCCCATGGCACGGGCCTCGCGGTCGATCGCCGTCACCGTCCGCACCAGGCTGTGCCGTGGCCGTTCGACGTCCCAGATCTGCAGCGGATACAGCAAGGCGGAGGACGGCAGGTCGGCCGCCTCGTCGCCCAGGTAGCGTTCGTACAAATCGAGTGCCGGCTTGTGGTCCAGCGACTGCAGCACCTGCCCGGTGGAGGCGGTCACGGTGCGGTTGGGGCCGAACACGTCCCAGCCGCCGACGCTGCCGTGCGTGATCTGGATGTGTGGACCATAAAAGCCGATTGCGGCCACCAGCTGCGACTGCGGCGCACCGTCGGCGTGCACCAGGGTGCGGGCGAAGCGCGGACCGTCGCCGGCCAGGCCGCCGCTGATGGCCACGTCCTCGCCGACCTCGGCGCGCAAGCCGGCGATCAGCGCGCTGCCGTTGACGTGCAAGCCGTCGGACAGGATCAGCAGCGCCGACAGATCGGCGGCGGCGAGGCGCGCGCCGAGCGCGCGGCCTGCCTCACGGCTGTGCTCAGGACCGGGGCAGGGATGGGTGGCCAGCCGCACCGGCGTATGGTCGAAGCCGACCGCCAGCGCGGTCGCGCTGTCGTCCGCCACGTACTGGCCTTCGATGATGGTGCCGCTGCTACAGCCGACGATGGGCGTGCCGGGAAAACGCTGGCGCAGCGATGCCAGTTGCTTGCCCTCCAGGGCCAGTTCGGTCGCCTCAAACAGGAAAATCAGGTCGGGCTGCCGGGTTTGCTGTTTGGCCTGTGTACGCTGGCTTGCGTCCAATCGTTGCGTCCACATCGCTGTCGCTCCTTTACTGCCTTGTGGGCAATTTATGTTTTTAGGGAAGAAAGATTATAGGAACTTCCCCGTGGGGCGACGTTAAACTGGTTGAGGATTTCTTGTAATCGCGTTCGGCGGAGTTCTCTTCGATGAAAGCGCAGTGTGCGCCACGTCGTATACTTTGGCGGCGCGAAAAAATATCCTGAATTTTTATGCGTCATAAATAGGTTTCTATATGGCATAAGGACGCATCTATGACGCACTGGGAATGTTCAGGTGTTCATAGATAAAGCGTTATGTGCCATAACGACCTATCTGTGAATGGAGTACATAATGCCAAAGAAGCTTTCCAGTTCTGAAACTTGGCCAACACTGGTGCAGGAACGGCTAATTGAGTGTGGTAGGTGCATCAACACGCAGCGCCTACGTCAGCGTATCGCTGTCGCTGATTTGTCTGCGCGACTGGGTATCTCACGGACGACGTTGCTACGGCTGGAAAAAGGGGACCCAGGTGCAGGGGTAGGGGCATATCTGACAGCACTTCTTGCATTAGGCATCGTCGATCAAGCGGCACCAGCACTGCCAGCAGCGCTGTGGCAAGGTGACTACGGCCAGCGCGTCAAGTTGAGTATCCAGGAAAAGGGAACTGACGATGCTGAGTATTTCTAAACTGAATGACAGTGCAGCACGCAGACAAATTGGTTGCGAACTGCGTTATTGCCGCCGGCGTTAAGCTCTCGCATCCGAGTATCCATATCGCCCGGGGGAGAGGAAACACATCCTCAAGAATGCATCTCTCCAAAGTATCAATAGGCACGCAATATTCCGGAGCAACGGCGAGCTGATTTCCCCGTTCAGCCGCTAACGACAGAAATCGCTCGCAACGTAGAGCACCATCGCTTCCGCGCCAGTGTCCGATTCGACGCTCATCAGCAAAAATAGGGCCGGACGGCTGCAACATCAAGCCCCGATAGCTCTGATGGGTCGGCGCCAATACCTCCAGCTCCGTCGGCATCAAACCCACCTCCTGAAGCACGTCTGATACCTGTCTGCATCTAACGACCAACATGCACCCGCAAAATTTTGATGTAAAAACAAATTTATTACTTAAGTGTACATTCTTTGCTCATTTGAAATTTACACCAATTGTCACAATTTGATATTCGTAAGCAACTTTTCTCTCGCCATCACAACTTGTCCGAATCTAGAGCCATCCTCTGGCCCCCACGCGGCGCGTTGACGTCAAAGGAAGCAGTTATGCAACAAAGGTATTCACGAAACAACTTTTCGCTTAAATGTCGATGAGGTATTATCGAAAAAGCTATCACTAAGAATCAAAATCTTCGTCGGACAAATCTTAACGGCGGCGCCGACAGTGCAAACAGGGGAATAGATTGGCAAAGCGTAAGGGAAACGGTGGTCTAACCACCACCATCGTAATCGTCGTGGCCGCGTTAGCCGTCTTGGCAAAACTCGTTGCTGATTACTGGCCGTTCTTCCTTGCCGCAGCGGTGGCCTATGCGATTTATAGGTGCTATCGTTACTCGCAAAAGTCCCAAGGAAGTAACGTCCCGCACTCCCCAGCAAATCCTAGCCCCTCACACATCAGGCAAGCCAACCCAGCTACCAGCACGAGTCGCACCTGGAGTGCTCGACCGGTCAGCCAGCCACAATCAGGTGGTAAAGCAGCCTCCTTTGTCGAGGATGAGCTGACCTCATTTGGCGCCACCACCAATCCAGCGCACGTCAACGACTATAAAATACCTTCCGCGCCTAGCGAATTCAAAACCGCGCGTTGGTTAAACAAGTCCGAGTCTGTCACCGTCGCGGGAATCGAAATCCGTGGAGGGAAAGTCTACGTTGGACCATCGATGACAGCAGCGAATGGAGGTGTAGAGCCCGCGCTCATTGACCAACGCAAGCCTGTCGCCAAAAACGGGCACTACACAGACCGGCACACGAACTATTGGCCGAACTACTCGGATATTTCACCACAAGCACGCCGCGCATATCTACTCTGGTTAGCGGATGGCAGGAGCGCTCCAGACGCCGACATAGGCTATGTCTTCCTCTATTTCTATGGACTTGAACGGCGGATAATCATTGATATTTTGGCGGAGAAGCAGGCCCAGGACGAACTGCCCGAACTCGGTCGCGAGCTCAAACGGCTATACGCCACCTATGCGGCTGGTTCCAATTCATTCAAGATGTACTGTGGGCAGTTGATTGACATAGTCGACGCGGCTAACCAGTCGTCTAAGCTGTACGAAGAAGACCTTGGCGAACTCCCTCCTTCCTACGGGCTGCCGCTGCCTCTTAGGGTTGCCATCGGCCAGGCTGTGCGTGACGGCGTTCCAATTCCGATGCACCTGGCCCTAGCCTGGGCCGAAAGAGACCCCGCAATTTCGCGCAAAACTCCAGTCCAAAGGTGTTCCGAAGAGTTCAAGAAGTTGTTCGCTAGCGAGTATGCGAAAGCCTTTGGGCAAGGGCTGAAAATCGCTCCAAACAAGACCAAAATCAAGTTGGGCTACCGCCCGGCCTCCGGAGGATTTATGGGTTCAACCGGCGTGGATATGAAGTTCGGAGACACTCCTGACGTTACCGCGCTCACGGCTCCTGTCAAAAAACTCCAAGCAGTCGTGGATTCGTGCACCAAGCTCCTCGAGCCATACAGCAGGTATCTCGGACGAAATCCCGATGGCAGACATGACCTCGAAGCAGTACTCACGCTCCCGCTTGAGTTTTGGCCAGACACTTCACGCAAGGCCATGGACGACATCAAGCAACAGGTATCAAATGGCTTGGTCCTTCTGAAATTTAAAGAGCTGTTCGCAACCTTCAAGGCCACGGGCGAGCCGACCAAAGACAAACAGCAAGCTCTCGCTAGTGCTCTCGAAGCGGGTGGAATTGGTATGGAACCTGATGTTCTCGGCGCTGCTCGAGCCAGCAAACCAGAGGACCCGCTCGTACTCTTTCAGACCAGCGTACGTTCACAGGATGTAAGGGACAACTCTGGCTACAAAGTCGCGAGGATTAGCGTTGAACTAGCAGCGGCTGTGGCGCATGCAGACGGGGATTTCTCCGAAAGTGAGCTCACCCATCTAAATTTGTACATTGATAAATGGGACCACCTCGACGTTGAGGCTCGCAGTCGGCTAAAAGCTTACGCCCAGGTGCTGGTGAACAGCTCCGTCGCACTTTCATCAATCAAGAAAAAAGTTGAGCAACTCGACCAGCACACACGCGAGGCAATTGCTGCGTTTGCAGCTGCAATGGTCTTGGCTGACGGCGTAGCTTTGCCAGAAGAAGTCAAAGTATTGGAAAGGATATACCTCCAGCTAGGATTGGAGCGCACGACCGTCTACAGTGATATCCATGCCGGCCATGGCGGTGCCATGCCGGCGGCACAATCGCCTAGTGTAAGCAGCGGAAGCACGGCATCCGGCTTTACGTTGGACCAATCGAAGATTGCAGCGCTCAAAGAATCGAGTGACAAGATTGCTCAGCGCCTTGCCCATATTTTTGTTGAAGAGGCGCCTCCTGCACCAGCAGCAGCTGAAGTTCCTGCGGAGCCACAGCAGTCCAACGCCATTCTGGGCCTTGATGAAAACCACAGCGCATTTGCACGCATGCTCATGTCGCGGCCAACATGGGAGCGGGCTGAACTACTCGATGTGGCACAAGACTTGAACATTATGTTGGACGGCGCACTTGAAAAACTCAATGAAGCCAGTCTCGATGAACTAGACACGACGTTCACCGAAGGCGATGACCCGATAGAAATCAATGCAGAACTGATAGAGAGCCTGACCCAATGAGCACAACAGCTATTCGCCCTAAAGACCGTGATGCGGTCATTCAATCCCTGCGAGCTGGGGTCTCGCCCAGACATGGCCAGCATCTAATTCAAGTCGGACGAAATCATGAAATCGAGACGCTCATACAGGACATTGACCGCATCGCAGATGGGGGCTCGACCATCCGCTTCGTCATCGGTGAATACGGTGCCGGCAAGACTTTCTTCCTTAATCTGGTGCGAGCAGTCGCTATGGAGCGTAAGCTCGTCACTGCAAATGCCGACCTGAATCCAGACCGCCGACTGCACGCCACAGGAGGTCAAGCGAGGTCCCTCTTCGCTGAATTGATGCGCAATCTATCGACGAGGACAAAGCCCGATGGCGGCGCCATGAACGGCATCATTGAGCGTTTTGTCGCGACAGCAAAGACTGAAGCGGTCGCAGCAGGCACGACGGCTGAGGCGGTCATTCGCTCGAAACTCGAGCATCTGACGGAAATGGTTAATGGATTCGACTTTGCCGAAGTCATTTCTTGCTACTGCAAAGGCTTCGACGAGGGTAACGAGCAGCTGAAGTCCGATGCTATTCGCTGGCTTCGCGGTGAATTCTCTACCCGCACCGATGCCCGCCAGGCGCTGGGCGTTCGCACAATCGTTGACGATGCTTCGTTCTATGACCAATTGAAGCTGTTTGCGCGGTTCGTTCGCCTTGCAGGATACTCCGGGTTTGTCGTGTGTTTGGACGAGCTAGTCAACCTCTACAAGCTATCGAACACGCAGGCGCGCAACGCAAATTACGAGCAGATTCTCCGTATCCTCAACGACTCTCTTCAAGGCTCGGCGGAAGGGCTAGGCTTTATCCTGGGTGGTACTCCTGAATTTTTGATGGACACGCGCAGAGGTTTATTTAGCTACCCTGCCCTCCAGAGCCGGCTTGCCGAAAATTCGTTTGCGAAGTCAGGACTTGTTGACTTCAGTGGTCCCGTAATACGGCTCGCGAGCTTGTCGCCCGAGGATTTCTACGTCATGCTGCTTAAGCTTCGTAACGTTTATGCCTTCGGCATGCCGGAAAAATACCTGCTTCCTGATGAGGCCATTGCACCGTTTATGGCGCACTGCGCGCGCCGCTTGGGAGACAGTTATTTCCGTACCCCGCGAACGACGATTACGGCATTCATCAATTTGCTAGCAGTCCTTGAGCAGAATCCGGGCCAGGATTGGAAACCACTGATTGACGTTGTTGACGTCGAGCCGGACACTGGCGGCAGTGCGGACGCAGAGATTGACGTTGACGATGAGTTGGCCAGCTTTAAGATGTAGTCGATGGGCCAGCAATCATCATCTTTTGAACTGCTCGAGGAACGCATCCGCCGCTGGATTTGGTCGGCGGGTTGGGAGGAATTGCGGGAGGCTCAAGAGCGCGCGATTCCCGCTATTCTGGCGGCAGACCACGACGTCATCGTCGCTGCAGCAACCGCTGCCGGCAAGACCGAGGCAGCGATGCTGCCAGTGCTGACCCACCTTCTACAACTTGAGGACCAAAATGGCCTGGTGATTTATATCAGTCCGCTGAAAGCGCTAATTAATGACCAGTTCGGGCGCCTGGAACCCCTCTGCGAAGCGCTTGAAGTACCTGTATGGCCATGGCATGGGGACATCTCCTCCTCGTCGAAGACTCGCTTCCTAAAGCGTCCAGCAGGGATATTGCTAATCACCCCTGAATCCCTTGAGGCGCTGTTGTGCAATAGAGGCTTTTCCGCACCGGTTCTGTTTTCAGACCTTAAATATATCGTCGTCGACGAGCTACATGCCTTCATCGGCAGTGAGCGAGGCAAGCAGCTGCAGTCGTTAATGCACCGTATAGAACTCGCTGCAAACAAGCGGGTTCCGCGCATCGGCCTGTCTGCCACATTGGGAGATATGCGCCTTGCAGCGTACTTCCTGCGCCCTGGCTCAGAGGAGGGTGTCGAGATTATCGAATCGAAGTCTGAGGGCGGCGAGTTGAGGCTGGTCGTGAAGGGCTTTGTCGAGATGGAACCAAGCCCGGATTTGGAAGAGCAACATCCAGAATCGCAGGCATCGCACTCAATCGCTAGTCACCTCTTCAAGACGTTAATCGGTTCGAACAATCTCGTCTTTCCAAACAGCCGCTCGAAGGTCGAACAGTACACGTATGGGCTACAGAAGCTATGTGAAGAAAGCGGCAGGCCAAATGAATTCTGGCCGCATCATGGAAACCTCTCAAAAGAGATTCGTGAAGAGACAGAGTCAGCGTTAAAAAACAAAGAACTCCACGCCACAGCCGTCTGCACAAACACGCTAGAGCTGGGCATTGATATCGGAGCAGTTAAGAGCATCGCCCAAATTGGCTCTCCCCCATCGGTTGCCAGCCTACGCCAACGGCTTGGAAGGTCAGGACGCCGAAAAGGAGAGCCTGCCATCTTGCGCGCATATGTAATTGAATCAGAGTTGACGGACCGGTCACATGCGATGACACAACTACGTGAGGGCATGTTCGAACTCACGGCGATGATTAGCTTGTTGCTGGAAGGATGGTTCGAGCCGCCGCGAGCACGCGGTCAGCACCTGTCCACACTTGTGCAGCAATTGCTATCGCTAATCGCTCAACGCGGGGGGGTAACTGCGGCCGACGCATACCGAACCCTATGCAGTACTGGCCCGTTTGAGTCCGTTTCGAAGAGCGACTTCGTAGCACTGCTGTCACACTTGGGCGACATCGAAATCCTGCAACAGGAATCGTCAGGTGTCCTTCTGCACGGGCCCAACGGCTCACCGCTCGTCAATCACTATACGTTTTACGCCGCGTTCAGCGCTGAAGAGGAATTCCGCGTCGTGGCCGGCAGTAAAACCTTGGGCTCAATACCGGTATCGAGCGCCATTAGTGTCGGCGACTTCATCCTGTTTGCCGCAAAAACCTGGCACGTGGACGAAGTGGACGACGAGTCCAAGTCAATTTTTGTGACGCATCATAAGACCGGCAAGGCCCCACCTTTCAACAGTCCCGGTGGAGCAATTCATGACCGAGTCCGCCAGCGCATGCGAGAGCTCTACGAGGGAAAGAGCGACCTGGCCTTTCTCGACGAAACAGCCAAGCGGCTGGTAGCCGAAGGCCGCAGCGCGTACTCACGCTTTTCACTCGCGACGAATGTATTCGTTAGCGCGGGGAGTACACACTTGTTGTTCACTTGGCTAGGCGACGCAAAGAACGAGGCGCTCGCGATGATGCTTCGTACAAAGGGACTGAGTGTCTCGTTGGTCGGCCCCGCTCTTGAAATTTTTGGAACCGCGAATTCAGCTGTTGATGCAACTGCCTGCTTGGCGGAGATTGCCGCGCTGCCGGCGCCATCAGCGAATATGCTGCTTGCTGACGCCCATAATTTGACGCAGGAGAAGTGGGATTGGGCTCTTCCAGAACGGCTGCTGCAGAACTCCTTCGCGAGCCTGAAGCTGGATATCGAGGGGGCACATGATTGGTTGAAAACCCATTCAAACTTTTCGATACGTAGCGCGCCGCGCGAAGTAGACTCTAGCCGTCCATCGGTCGCTGGAACCGCCGCGTTCTCAAGCCTCAACTCCAATAATGACCAGAATAAGGATTCTCTATGAAGCGGATTAGTGCTTTAAAGCTTGAACAGTGGGCTGAAAAATTGAATGCAAGAACAGACTTTCCTGCTGTCGTACTGGATTTAGTGAGAGCATCCGCGACAAGCCTGTCTTCATACCGTTTCCCTCAAGGGGATAAAGGCCAAGTACGGGGCTTTGACGGAATCGTGGAATGTGAGGAAGGAAATGCATTCGTGCCGGATGGTCTCTCCATTTGGGAAATCGGTCATGACAAAGACTACGAAGGCAAGGCGAATTACGAGTACCAAAAGCATACCGATGGACTAACCCAAGAGGCACGGGGCGAGATGACTTTGTTGCTGATGAAGCAGGGCGGTTGTCATGGGTAGGCGAGTTGCATGATTCCATAGCCGAATTTTTCTCCTTGTATCGCATTCTATGCGAAGTTCATTACATGACGAATGGACGCATCGAGGAAAGTCAGGTACGTCAGCAAAACGCTAGGAAAACAAATCAACCCAAACAAGGTTGAGCGCCAATTCTTGATGACCGTAACGATGTAGGTCGAACGGCTTGAATTGGATTAGTAGCTCTGATAGGCCTGCCGCCGTTAGAAAAAGTCAGTCAGCTGATTCGTCGTGCTAAAGTTCACTGCGGTGGTGCCTTGCAAAGACTGAGGGTACCGCCGTCTTTGCCGGAGCCAAATTAGTCGACGACATAGATGCGAACGACTTTGCCCCCATCTCCCCGTTTCGCAGCGACCTGTCTCATGCGCGGTGTCTCGGGCATGAACTTTGGGCTATCGCTTTACCGGACTAAGCTACACCCCGACATTGGTGTTAATTACATCAGATTTTTCGCGTTTTTCAACCGGCGTCGGCCGGGTAGACCACGCCGATCTGGCCGCGTATGGTGTCCAGCAAGGTCATCAGTTCCAGCGACTCTGCGTGCGTCATGCCGGGGCTTTCCAGCAAGCCTTCCCGCAGACAGCGGCCGGCTTCGATGGCTTCGTGCACGTAGCCGTTGCCGAGGTAGGGCGTGGCCACCGTGCGGGTGACGCCGCCGGCCAACTTCACCGTCAGCGTTTGCGACAGGTGGAACATGCCTTCCATGCGCACGCTGCCCAGTGTGCCCGATACCGTCAGCTCGGACGGCGTGCGGGCGCGCAGCGAGCAGCTGTTGATCGACATGGCGCCGCCCGCGTGCTTCATGGTGAAGCCGGTGGTCATATCGACGCCGCCGTCGCTGAGGATGGCTTGCGCCTGCACCGATTCCACCGGCCCCAGCAACGCGCAGGCGATCGACAGCGGATAGATGCCGAGGTCGAGCAGCGCGCCGCCGCCCAGCTCGCGCTTGTTGACGCGGTTTTCCGGATCGGTGGAGGCGACGAAGCCGAGGTCGGCATGCACCGAGTTGACCACGCCGATTTCACCGGAGGCGATGATGCGGCGTACTTCGGCCAGCGCCGGCATGTAGCGCGTCCACATGGCTTCCATCAGGAACAGCTTGCGCTCGCGCGCCAGCGCGACCACCTGTTCCGCTTCGCGCCGGTTCATGGTGAACGGCTTTTCGCACAGCACGGCCTTGCCGCCGCGCAGGGCCAGCATGGCGTTCTCGACGTGCATCGGATGCGGCGTGCCGATGTAGATGATGTCCACGCCCGGCGCTTCCGCCAGTTCCTGGTAGGAGCCGTAGGCGGCCGGCTGGCCGGCCGCGCCGCCGAATTCGCGGCCGAAAGCGGCCGCACTTTCCACGCTGCGCGAGCCCACCGCCGCCAGCACCGCGCCGGGCGTGTCCTGCAGCGCCTTGGCGAAGTCGTGGGCGATGCGGCCAGTGCCGAGGATGCCCCAGCGGATGGTGTCGGTCATGTGTGCTCCTGAGATTTAGATGTTGGCGTCGATTTTGAGATGGGCTTTCAGCGCCGCCACCGCCATGGCGTGGTCTTCCCAGCCCGGCAGGCCGCTGACGGTGAGCGTGCCGATGCGGCCCTTGCCCTTGATAATGATGGGGAAGGCGCCGCCGTGCGCGGCGAATTCGCGCATGTCCAGGCCGGGCAGGGCGTCGTAGTCGCCGCCGGCGTTCTTCACTTCGGTGTGGGTGTAGAAGGAACTGTGGCCGGTGCGGTTGACCAGGTTGCTCTTGCGGCGGATCCAGTTGGCGTTGTCGGCGTTGGTGCCCGGCATGCCGTGGTAGAACAGCATGGTGCCGTCCTGCGTGACGTTGACCGCCACCGACTTGCCGGCGGCGCGCGCCAGTTCGATGACCTTCATGCCCAGCGCCAGCGCGGTGTCGTTGCTGAAGCTGTCAAATTGCAGCAGCTCTTCCTGGCGGGCCAGCGTGGCCAGTTCGAATTTCGGTTCCATGCTTGCTCCGGTGGTGGTTTTGTTGACGGTCAGCTGGTCCAGCGCCGCCGAGACGTAGACCAGCGGTGCGTTCCAGTTGATGGCGATTTCGTTGCTGGCGTAACTGCACACGTGATCCAGGTAGGCGGTGGCGGGCAGCTTGTTTACATAGTGCACCGGACAGTCTTTCTCGTCCTGCCGGCCGGGCTGCGGGCCGCCCACCAGGAAGCCCGGCACCGGCGCTTCAATCTTGTCCGCTTCCGATGGCCGGTGGTGCGGATGCAGCGCCGGGCGCGCGCCGATGCCGGTGACGAAGGAGTAGCCGGTGGCGTTGCGGCCCAACACATAGTCGAGGCCCGCTTGCGCCGCGCTCAGGTAGTCGGCCTTGCCGTTCAGGCGGTAGCCCTGCAGCAGCATCATGGATTGGTTGAGCGCCACGGCACTGCTGCCCCAGACGAAGTCCTGCTCCTGCATGGGGACGCGGTAGGCGGAGTCCTTCCAGTTGGCGGTCAGACTGGCGGCCAGGCTGTCGATGCGGCTGGCGATCAGCTTCTGGTCGGCCGCCGGCGTCAGGTGCGCGCGGTGCTGCGCCAGCGACATCCAGGCCAGGCCGCCGACGTCGCTCCAGTTCGGCGTGGTGGCCGGCAGCTGCTCGGCCTTGATGGCGCGGTAGTAGCTGTCCTTGCCGGTGCTGATGTAGAGCTCGGCGGCGGCCCAGGCGAATTCGTCCTGCAGCTTCTGGTCGCCGTATTCGCCGGTGTGGATGTCGGCCGGGTTGCGGAAGGTGGCGCCCGGGTTGGCCTGCGCCCAGTTCCAGGCCGATTCGGCGGCGGCCAGCATGCGCGCCGACAAGCCGGGACGCTGCTGATCGTAGGCCTTGAGCACGCGGCTGGCGGTGGCCATGGTGGCCGCGAAGTCGAGTGCGGCGGCGGTGCTTTTCTGCACCACGTAGCGCGGCGTCGCCTTGACCTGGTCCGGCATCTCCATGCCGTCGAAGGATTTGTTGGTCAGCTTGTGATAGACGCCGCCGTCCTGCGGGTCCTGCATGGTCAGCATCCAGTCCAGGTTCCACAATGCTTCGTTGAGGAGGTCCGGCAGGCCGTCGCCTGATTCGGGGATGTTGAGGTTCTGCTTGGCGAAGTAGCCGGGGAAGTGTTCCAGCGCGGCCAGCAGGGTGTAGGTCGAGATGCCCGAGTTGACGATGTATTTGTTGTAGTCGCCGGCGTCGTACCAACCTTTGCCGCTGGCGATCACGCTGCCTTCGGGGCGCTGCTGCGAAGCGGCGGAGACGTGCACCAGCACCTTGTCGTCCATGTGTCCTGCCGGGCGCGCGTAGATGCCGGCGTATTGCGGCGTCAGCGCGATGCTGGCGCGGTTCATATAGTAGGCCTTGATGGCGGCCGCGTTGAGGTCGCCGTACGGCCAGGCGCGGATGGTGAAGCGGTCGGAGACGGTTTTGCCGTCGAGCTTGATGCGGTAGTCGCCGGGCGCGGTCAGCGCCGAAAAGTCCGCCAGCCGCGCGGTTTCGAGCGAGGGCTTCCATACGGCAGGCGCGCTGAGCTTGCCGGTGTAGACGGTCTTGCCGGTGTCCGCCGTCACCACTTCGAAATTGGTGGCCGCGTTGTCCGTGATCACGGCCTGCTTGGCGGCCTGCGGCGCGAAGCCGACCTGGTTGACGCGGATCGCGGCGGCCTGCGCGCCGGTGCCGATGGCGGCAAGCATCAATAGCACCAGCTTGATCCGCTTGCTGTTGATAGCGTTAACACGGTTTGCTGATTCGTGGGGGAAAATAGTCAATTTGTCTCCGTATCGTTGTTATGAAAGCGTTTTCATGATACCTCAAGCACCGTTGCGATCATATCTATGCTCACCTTTTTTCGGCGTTCCGATGCGTATCCATACTGCCGCCCTGTGCGTCGCCGCCTGCTTTGCCACTTGCGCCAGCGCCGCGCCCACCCCGGTCGCGCTGCAGTGCTGGCAGCTGCCCGATACGCAAAGCGGCAAGCGGCTGGCGGCGACCACGGTGCTCGTCGATGGCAAACGCATCACGCAGCTAATCGCCGGCCGCCATACGCCCGCCGGCGCCACCGTGATCGACAGCCACACCCACCTGACCAGCCAGACCAGCGCCACCGGTTGTTCCGACCAGTTCGCCGACCAGTTCGCCGACCAGTTCGCCGACCTGGTGGCGGTGCCGGGCAATCCGCTGGCCGACATCAAGCTGATGACCAAGGTCAGCTTCGTCATGAAGGAGGGCGTGGTCGACAAGCAGGCGGACCAGGCGCTGCCGTTCGTCGCCAGCAGCGATGAGCGCATGGCGCCGAAGGATGTCGACTACGGCCTGTGACCTCGACGCTTCAACTGGTTGTGGCTTGATACCAACGTCTTGGCAAAGTTCTTGCTTTGTTAAAAGATCAAGATGGTTATTATAAGCAACTAGCCCGGAATGCATCATTCTGGGGCACCAAGGAGAAAACCGCACATGGATATACCACGCAAACTCATCGCCACCGCCGTCCTGGCGGCCTTCAGCGCCCCATTGTGGGCACAGCAGGCACAGCCCTCCGACGAAATCGAGGTCGTGAAGGTGACCGCGCAAAAGCGCAAGGAAGACCCGGCCAAGGTGGCGATGAGCATCAGCGCGGTGACCGGCGTGCAGCTGCAGGCCGAGCATGTGCGCGATATCACCGACCTCACGCGCGTGGTGCCGAATATCTCCTTCACCGCCGCCAGCGGCAACGGTGGCGCGGGGCCGGGCACCTCCAATGTGGAGATACGCGGCATCAGCTCCACGGCCGGCGCGGCCACGGTGGGGATTTATCTTGGCGATACGCCTGTCACCGTGGGCAACGTCTACACCATGGGCAATATCGAGCCGCGCTTCTTCGACATCGACCGGGTGGAAGTGCTGCGCGGTCCGCAGGCCACCTTGTACGGCGCCAGCTCCATGGGCGGCACCATCAAGTTCGTGCCGAACGAGCCGGATTTGAAGGAGCGCGAGTTCAGCACCTACACCGAGGGCGCCAACACCAAGGGCGGCAGCGCCAACTATGCGGCCAATGTGGTGGCCAACATCCCGTTGATCGCCGACGAACTGGCGCTGCGCATCGGCGTGCAGGCGCAGCACACGGGCGGCTACATCAAGCAGGTGGATGGCGATGGCAAGACCATGGCGAACGACATCAACAAGATCAGCGACCAGGAGTTCCGCGCCGCGCTGAAATGGAAGCCGACGCATGCGCTGACCATCACGCCGTCGGTGTACTACCAGCGCATCGACGCCAAGGACATCGCGGCCTTCAACCTGGAGCTGCCGACCTACCAGGCGCAGAAGCAGGTGCGCGAGCCGTCGATCGACAAACTGCTGGCGCCTAGCGTCACCATCAACTGGGACTTGGGCGAGGTCGACCTGACCTCGGCCACCAGTTATTTCCAGCGCAAGTTCGACCGCACGCAGAACGGCTCAGCCTACAACAGCTATTCGCTGTCGACTTTCCTGACCTCGACCGACGACGGCGGCAAGGCGCCACCGGAACTGATCGAAGCGATTGCCGGCCTGCCGTCGGCCGTGTACCTGAACAACCAGGTGCGGCAGGTATCGCAGGAGTTCCGCCTGGCTTCGCGTCCGTATGACGAGAAGGCGTCGCCGTGGACCTGGCTGGCCGGCGTCTACGTCTCGCGCCAGCACACCAATATCATCGAGAACGATCCGATCTTCGGCGTGACCGATGTGTTCAAGCAGTTCGGCTTCGACATCGCCGACCCGGAACTGCTGCCGGATGCGCGTCCAGGCCAGTTCCCGAACGATAACTCGTTCGCCGGCGCCTTCCACTACCGCGAAAAGCAGGCTTCGGTGTTCGGCGAATTGAACTACTACTTCTCGCCGACGGTGCACGCCACGGTGGGCGCGCGCTACCTGAAGGCCAACACCACGCTGGAGCAACGCAACGGCAACTACCTGGCCGGCGCCGGCAACAACAGCAGCGCCGAGACTTCCTCCAGCGCCTACACGCCGAAGTATGCGCTGACGTGGGAAGTGAGCCCCACCAACACGGTCTACACCAGCGTCGCCAAAGGCTTCCGCCTGGGCGGCGCCAACATCTACGTGCCGACCAGCACCTGCGGCCAGGACCTGGAAGCGAACGGCATCGAAGCGGGGCCGCCGTCGTATTCGCCGGACAGTTTGTGGAGCTATGAAGTGGGCAGCAAATCGCGTTTCCTGAACAACCGCGTGACGCTGAACGCCGACGTGTTCTACGTGAAGTGGAAGAACATCCAGCAGGGCGTGTATCTGCCGACCTGCGCCTACACCTACAACGCCAACGCGGGCGACGCCACCACGCGCGGCTTCGAGTTCGACATCAAGGCCAAGCCGTTGCCGGGCCTGACCCTGAGCGCATCGGGCGGTTATGTGAAGGCGGAGCTGTCGAACGACGCCGGCATCGAGAACGGCGTGGTGGGTGCGGTGGCCGGTGCGCAGATCCAGGGCGTGCCGAAATATAACGCGGCAGTCAACGCCACCTACAACTTCTCGGCATGGGAGCGTCCGGCGTTCGTGATGGCGGGCATGCAGTGGGTAGGCTCCAGCAAGGGCTCGCTGGACCCGGAGCAGACCGACCATGATCGTCCGTCCTACCACACGGTCAACCTGAGCGGCGGCATGACTTTCGGCAGCTATGCCTTCACCGTGTTCGTGAAGAATGCGCTGGACGACGACACCATCATCCAGCACCCGCAGGTGGCGTCCATCGTGCAGGGTTACCGGCTGGCGCCGCGCAGCATCGGCGTGAGCTTGGCGACCAAGTTTTAAGCGATAATGCTGCCTTTGGAATTCACTGCAAGGGCAGCATCATGGGCATCACCATCTATCACAACACGGCCTGCGGCACGTCGCGCAAAACGCTGGAAGCGATACGTGCCACCGGCGTGGAGCCGGAGATCATCGACTACGTCAAGAACCCGCCATCGCGCGCGTTGTTGAAGGACTTGATTGCCAAGGCCGGCCTGAGCGTGCGCCAGGCCATGCGCAACAAAGGCGATCTGTATGGGGAACTGGGATTGGCTAACGAAACGCTGACGGACGACGCGCTGCTGGACGCCATGATGGCGCATCCGATCCTGATCGAGCGTCCGCTGGTGGTCACGGCCCAAGGCGTGCGCCTGTGCCGTCCTGCTGAGCTGGTGCAGGAGATCTTGTAGTCCGCGACCGTCGTTCCCGCGAAGGCGGGAACCCATAGCACGCTTGCGTCACAGATGCTGTGCATGGATTCCCGCTTTCGCGGGAATGACAGCGTTGATGTTAGTGGTTGCGGTGGACCGAGAAGTGGGCCAGTTGCAGCAGCGATTCTTTGTAGATGCTGTCGGGCAGGTCGGCGATGGCTTCCGAGGCGCGCTTGGCGGCGATCTCCGCTTGTTGGCGCGTGTAGTCCAGCGCACCACTGCTGGTGATGGCCGCCAGGATGGTGTCGAAATGCTGCTCGTCACCCTGCTCGATGCACGAACGTACCAGCTCGCGCTGTTCGGCCGTGCCGTTTTCCATCAGGTAGATCAGCGGCAGGGTAGGCTTGCCTTCGCGCAGGTCGTCGCCGACGTTCTTGCCGATTTCGCTGGCGTCGCCGGCGTAGTCGAGTACATCATCAATTAACTGGAACGCCGTCCCCAGCGAGCGGCCGTATTCGCCGGCCGCCGCGATCTGCGCGTCGTTGGCGCCGGCCACCAGCGCGCCCAGCTCGGCCGCCGCTTCGAACAGCTTGGCGGTCTTGGAGCGGATCACTTGCAGGTAGCGTTCTTGCGTCACGTCCGGGTCGTGCATGTTCAGCAGCTGCAGCACTTCGCCTTCGGCGATCACGTTGGTGGCGTCCGACAGGATCTGCATCACGCGCATATTGTTCAGGCCGACCATCATCTGGAATGCGCGCGAGTACAGGAAGTCGCCGACCAGTACCGACGCGGCATTGCCGAACAGGGCGTTGGCCGTGGCGCGGCCGCGGCGCAGCGACGATTCGTCCACCACGTCGTCGTGCAGCAAGGTGGCGGTGTGGATGAATTCCACCACCGCCGCCAACTCGTGATGGGCCGCGCCTTGATATGAGTAGGCATTGGCCACCAGCAGCACCAGCACCGGACGTATGCGTTTGCCGCCCGCACTGATGATGTATTCGGCAATCTGATGGACCAGGCTCACCTCGGAATGCAGGCGTTGGCGGATCACCGCGTTGACCGCGTCCATATCGGCGGCGATGGTCTGGGTGATGTTGTTTTGGGTGGCGTTTTGGGTAGCGGCAGACAAGGCGAACCTGTGCAGTTAGACTATTGGTGGCGGGATTATACGCCAAGGCCCCGCCCACAGGGGCTTAGCCCCTCGTTTTGCGCAGGGGAATTGATTTATTGATAATGATCAATGCCTCGATCACGGGCAAAATTGTTTGACATACCACGCCCTCCCGCTTTTGTGCATACTTTTTGACGCAAATTCGCATCTTGTGTATAATCTGCGGTTCCCCTGTTTTCGGGGAATTTTCTTAACATTTTAAGAGGTTTCAAATCATGTACGCGGTCATAAAAACCGGTGGCAAACAATACAAAGTTGTCGCTGGCGAAAAACTCAAAATAGAACAGATACCGGCAGACATTGGTTCCGAACTCACTATCGATCAGGTCCTCGCCATTGGCGAAGGCGAGAGCATCAAGTTTGGCGCTCCGCTGGTTGAAGGTGCTAAGGTACTGGTTACTGTTGTGGCACACGGTCGTCACGATAAGGTGAAGATTTTCAAGATGCGTCGTCGTAAGCACTACCAGAAGCATCAGGGCCATCGCCAGAATTACACCGAAATCCAAATCGTTTCGATCAACGGCTAATCCCCGGTTCGACACAATCTAGTATTCAAGGAGCTTTAGCATGGCACACAAAAAAGGCGGCGGCACAACGCGAAATGGTCGTGACTCAGAATCAAAACGCCTGGGCGTTAAGGTTTACGGCGGTCAAACGATCAATGCAGGCGGCATCATCATTCGTCAACGCGGCACGCCAGTGCGCGCCGGCGAAGGTGTAGGCACCGGCAAAGACCACACCCTGTTCGCTCTGGTGAACGGCGTGGTCAAGTTCGTTAAAAAAGGTGAAGGCTCGAAACAGTTCGTCACCGTAGTAGCAGCAGCGTAAATTACGCTCCGGCCTCTTCAAGAGGCCGTTTGTAAGGCGCAAGCCTTCAATCGAAAGGCTCTGCCCTCTAGGTAGAGCCTTTTAGTTTTATGGCGGTACATCATGAAGTTTATCGACGAAGCAAAAATTGAAGTAATCGGTGGTGACGGCGGCAATGGCTGCTCGTCGTTTTGCCGTGAAAAATTCCGCCCGTTCGGCGGCCCTGACGGCGGCGACGGCGGCAAGGGTGGCTCGATCTGGGCCGTAGCGGACCGTAACATCAATACCTTGGTCGATTTCCGCTTCTCCAAAGTCCATCGCGGCGGCAACGGCGAAGCCGGCCGTGGCGCCGACTGCTATGGCCGCGGCGCCGACGACATGCATCTGCGCATGCCGCTGGGCACCCTGATCATCGATGACGTTTCCGGCGAAATCCTGGCCGACCTGAGCGAGCACGGTCAGATGGAACTGCTGGCCAAGGGCGGCGAAGGCGGTTGGGGCAACATCCACTTCAAGACCTCGACCAACCGCGCCCCGCGTCAGAAGACCCCGGGCAAGGAAGGCGAAACCCGTACCCTGCGCCTGGAACTGAAGGTGCTGGCTGACGTCGGCCTGCTGGGCATGCCGAACGCCGGCAAGTCGACCTTCATCAGCGCCGTGTCGAACGCGCGTCCGAAGATCGCCGATTACCCGTTCACCACCTTGCACCCGAACCTGGGCGTGGTCCGCGTGTCGCACGAGAAGAGCTTTGTGATCGCCGACATCCCCGGCTTGATCGAAGGCGCCGCCGAAGGTGCGGGCCTGGGTCACCAGTTCCTGCGCCACCTGTCGCGCACCGGCCTGCTGCTGCACATCGTCGACCTGGCGCCGTTCGAAGCCACCGTCGATCCGGTCAAGGAAGCCAAGGCCCTGGTCAACGAGCTGAAAAAGTACGACGAAGATCTGGTCGACAAGCCGCGCTGGCTGGTGCTCAACAAACTGGACATGGTGCCGGAAGAAGAGCGCGCCAAGAAGGTCAAGGACTTCGTCAAGAAGTTCGGCTTCAAGGGTCCGGTGTTCGAGATCTCCGCGCTGAGCCACGACGGCACGCAGGAACTGGTCAACGCCATCCAGAAGCACCTGGAACAAACGCGCCACTCCGAGCAGCGCGCGGAAGAAACCCAGATGACGGAAGAAGCGCGCGGTATTTCGTCCATCGATCCAGACGATCCTCGCTTCAAGATCCTCGACTAAACACTCGACGGATCGCCTGCATCACCGGCATAATCAGTTATCAGCTGATTATGTCTTTCCATCTCGGCGCCCGTCCCGCTCATCGCGGGGCCGGCGACTGTTAGCGGCAAAGCAGGGCAACCAGCCCGCCAAATCACAGCCTGTTTTTTTACGCTTGTTTTGAAGATTGTCGCCGCCATGAATTCCGTCATACAAAAATCACACCGCATCATCATCAAGGTGGGATCGTCGCTGGTCACCAATGATGGACGCGGTCTCGATCACGCCGCCATCGCGCGCTGGGCCGCGCAGATCGCCGGCCTGCGCGCCTTGGGCAAGCAGGTGGTGCTGGTGTCGTCCGGCGCCATCGCCGAAGGCATGCTGCGCCTGGGCTTCGAGCAGCGCCCCACCGATATCCACGAATTGCAGGCCTGCGCCGCCGTCGGCCAGATGGGCCTCGCGCAGATTTACGAAACCAGCTTCCGCGCGCACCAGCTGGGCACCGCGCAGGTGTTGCTGACGCACGCCGACCTGGCCGATCGCGAGCGCTATCTGAATGCGCGTTCGACGCTGACCACCTTGCTGCGGCTGGGTATCGTCCCCATCATCAACGAAAACGATACGGTGGTCACCGATGAAATCAAGTTCGGCGACAACGACACGCTGGGCGCGCTGGTGGCGAATCTGATCGAGGCCGATGCCTTGATTATTCTCACCGACCAGCAAGGCTTGTTCAGCGCCGATCCGCGCAAGGATCCGTCGGCGGTGCTGATCCAGCATGGTCGCGCAGGCGATGCGGCGCTGGAGGCAATGGCCGGCGGCGCCGGCAGCAGCCTGGGTCGCGGCGGCATGCTGACCAAGATCCTGGCGGCCAAGCGCGCGGCCAAGTCGGGTGCGCATACCGTGATTGCCTATGGGCGCGAGGATGAAGTGCTGGCGCGCTTGGCCAGCGGTGAATTGATCGGCACGGAACTGGCGGCGCAGACCGGCCATCTGACGGCGCGCAAGCAGTGGATGGCGGATCATCTGCACACGGCCGGACAGGTGGTGCTGGATGCGGGCGCGGTGCAAAAGCTGACCGGCGACGGCAAGTCGCTGCTGCCGATCGGGGTGGTGGAGGTAAAGGGTGAGTTTGGACGCGGTGCGGTGATCACCTGCGTCGATGCGGACGGCCAGGCGGTGGCGCGTGGGCTGACGAACTACACCAGCGCCGAAACCCGCCGCATCATGCGCAAGCCTTCAAGCGAGATCGAATCCATCCTCGGCTTCGTTGAAGGCAAGGAGCTGATTCACCGCGATAATTTGGTGTTGGTCTAGAACCCCGCAGACCCCGTGGCTGCGCCGCGCTTTGGGGTGCAAGCATGCGCGCTCAGGCGCCCGCTGGCGCGGCCGTTTTGCCCCGATAGTCGCACAGATCGATCTGCATGCAGTTCCAGCATTCGGGTTTGCGGGCTTTGCACGTGTAACGCCCATGCAGAATCAGCCAGTGATGCGCGTCGTGCAAAAACTCCTTCGGCACGAACTTGAGCAGCTTCTGTTCGACGATGTCCACATTCTTCCCCGGCGCCAGGCCGGTGCGGTTGGAGACGCGGAAGATGTGCGTGTCCACCGCCATCGTCGGCTGACCGAAGGCCGTGTTCAATACCACGTTGGCGGTCTTGCGGCCCACACCCGGCAAGGCTTCCAGCGACTCGCGGTCCTGCGGCACCTCGCCGCCGTGCAGCGCCACCAGCATCCTGCAAGTGGCGATGACGTTCTTGCCCTTGGTCTTGTACAGGCCGATGGTCTGAATGTAAGTCTTCAGCTCCTCCTCACCCATGTCCAGTATCGCTTGCGGCGTATTCGCCACCGGGTACAGCTTGCGCGTGGCTTTGTTTACGCCGACGTCGGTCGCCTGCGCCGACAGCAGCACCGCGATCAGCAGTTCGAACGGCGTGGTGTATTCAAGTTCGGTGACGGGTTTCGGATTGGCGGCGCGGAAGCGCACAAACATTTCATAGCGTTTGGCTGCGTTCATTGACTATCTTGTTCCTTTTTGATCCGCGCACGTTCCATGGCGGCGGCGATGATGGCGCGCTTGCGCTCCAGCGCCGCTGCCGATTCGGCATCGGCCGGGTCGATGGCCTGCACCGCTGCCATCTTGGCCTCGGCCTTGGCGGCCAGGCGCGCATCGTTTTCCTGTTTTTCGCGTGTCAAACGCATGGCGCGGAAGTCGTGGCGTTCGCGCGCCGCATCGGCATCGGCCTGGGTCCACGCATCCCAACCGGTGGTCTCGGTGACCGGGTACATGACGATGCAATCGACCGGGCAGGGCGCCACGCACAGGTCGCAGCCGGTGCACAGCGACGGCAGCACCGTGTGCATCAGCTTGGCCGCGCCGACAATGGCGTCCACCGGGCAGGCCTGGATGCACAGCGTGCAGCCGATGCACAGCGATTCGTCGATGTAGGCCAGCGCGCGCGGGCGTTCCAGGCCGTTGACGGGGTTGAGCGGGATGACCTTGTGGCCGGTGACCGCCGACAGCCTGGCGATGCCTTCAGCGCCGCCGGGAGGACATTGGTTAATCGCGGCCGCGCCGGAGGCGATCGCTGCCGCGTACGGACGGCAGCCGTCAAAGCCGCACTTGGTGCATTGCGTTTGCGGCAGGATGTCTTCGATGCGGTCGGCGAGGGCAGTGTGGTCGGGCACGGCGTACAAATGTCAGGCGAAAACGCCATTATCCGATATCTGTGCCGCCTTGGGGTGCTGACGATGAATACTCGTCGGCGACTCAACAGTCGTGGTTAAAAGCACCCCGAATGAAAGGGTCAGACCCCTCGGGGTCTGACCCTGGCCGCAGCGGTGTGCGGCTTGGGTGGGTGCCGCGTGCTTTTTACCGATTTATCCGTGCTTCTTGATGAAGTCGGTGATCTTCGGACACACGATCTCGCGCCAGCGGCGGCCCGAGAAGATGCCGTAGTGGCCGGCGCCCGGCGTCACGTAGTCCTGCTGCATGTCGGCCGGAATGCCGCTGCAGAGGTCGTGCGCGGCCTGGGTCTGGCCGGCGCCGGAGATGTCATCGAGCTCGCCTTCGACGGTGAACAGGGCCACGGTCTTGATGTCCTGCGGACGCACCAGCTTGCCGCCGACGATCCATTCGCCCTTCGGCAGCGCGAAGTCCTGGAACACGGTCTTGATGGTGTCCAGGTAGTATTCGGCCGGCATATCGAGCACGGCGTTGTATTCGTCGTAGAACTTGCGGTGCGATTCGGCTGTTTCCTCGTCGCCTTCCACCAGGTGGTTGTAGAAGTCGCGGTGGCTTTGCGCGTGGCGGCCCGGGTTCATGGCGATGAAGCCGGCGTGCTGCAGGAAGCCTGGATAGACCTTGCGGCCGAAGCCCGGATAGTTGGACGGCACCGAGTAGATCACGGTGTTTTCAAACCACGAGAATTTCTTTTCCGTGGCCAGGTCGTTCACCTGCGTCGGCGAGCGGCGCGGGTCGATCGGGCCGCCCATCATGGTCATGGTCTTCGGCAGCTTGGGATCGTTTTCAGACGCCATCAGCGAAATCGCCGCCAGCACCGGTACGGTCGGCTGGCATACCGAGATCACGTGCACGTCCGGGCCCAGCTGGCGGATGAAGTCCTGCACGTAGTAGATGTAATCGTCGAGGTGGAAGGCGCCTTCCGACAGCGGCACCATGCGGGCGTCGGTCCAGTCGGTGATGAAGACGTCGTGCTCGACCAGCAGGCCGCGCACGGTGTCGCGCAGCAGCGTGGAATGGTGGCCGGACAGCGGCGCAACCAGCAGCACGGTCGGTTGTTTGAGTGCCTTGAACTTTTTGTCGTCCAGGTCTTTCTTGAAATGGATCAGGCGGCAGAACGGCTTGTTGATCGCCACGTGCTCGATAATGCCGACCGTTTCGCCTTTGATGTCGGTGCTGTCGATTTCAAACGCCGGTTTTTCGTAGTCCTTGCCCAGTCGGTACATCAGCTCGTATCCGGCGGCGATGCGCTGCGAAAACGGCGTGTGCGCCAGCGGCGACACAGGATTGGTGAACAGTTTGGAGGAGGCGTCCGCCCATTGCATCAGGGGCGTCAGCAGCGAACGCTGCATTTCATGAAGGTGGTAGAGCATAGGGCAGTCCCGATCGGTGAGCTTGGTGCGATGCACCAATAACTATCATCATAAGCCAAATTATAAGGGCTGTGTTTTTGACGTAACGCATAATCTTATGCTGAGCTGCAAGACTACGTGGAATCCACAAGCAACGTTGTTAGAAAGGGTAATGCTTTTTCCGGAATAAAAAAAGCAGCCTGAAGGCTGCTTTCTTGTAGGACAGAAGCTTGTTTCCAACGCTTCTTTCAAAACGCCGGCCGCAACGAAGCGGCGCGCGTTTTTAATCGACCTTTAGTCGAACACAGGCGTTTCCACGCCCAGCACCTTGTGCAGTTTCGGCGAGGTGGTGGTGTATTGCATGTGGATCTTCTTGTCCGGGAAGATGTACGGCGCGGCGCCGAAAGCGGCCAGCGCGGCTTCGTGGAAGCCCGACAGGATCAGCTTTTTCTTGCCCGGATAAGTGTTGATGTCGCCCACCGCGAAGATGCCCGGGACGTTGGTCTCGAACTTCTCGGTGTTCTGCACCTTCAACTGGCGGCGCTCGATGTCCAGGCCCCACTCGGCGATCGGGCCCAGTTTCGGCGACAGGCCGAAGAACACCAGCAGCATGTCCAGCGGTACGCGGCGGGTGACGCCGTCGGCGCCGGTCACCTTCAGGTGGTTCAGCACGCCGGCTTCATCGGCTTCGTAGCCGGTGGCCTGGCCGATGATCAGCTGCATTTCGTAGTCGTCGCACAGGGCCTTCATCTTGGCGACCGACGCCGGCGCGGCGCGGAAGTCCTCGCGGCGGTGCAACAGCACGACCGACTCGGCCTTGCCGACGAAGTTCAGGGCCCAGTCCAGGGCGGAGTCGCCGCCGCCGCAGATGACCAGGTTCTTGCCTTCGAACTGCGCCGGGTCCTTGACCTTGTAGTGCAGCTGCGAGCCTTCGAACACTTCGATGCCGTCCACCTTCAGGGTGCGCGCCTGGAACGAACCGACGCCGGCGGCGATGAAGATGGTCTTGGTGATGAACTGCGTGCCCAGCGTGGTTTCGACGTCAAAGCGGCCGTCGTCGCGACGCTCGACCTTGGTCACTTCCTGACCCAGGTGGAAAGTCGGCTCGAACGGTTCGATCTGTTTCAGCAGGTTGTCGGTCAGTTCCTGGCCGGTGCACGACGGCACGGCCGGGATGTCGTAGATCGGTTTGTCGGGATACAGTTCCACGCACTGTCCACCCACGGCGTTCAGCGAATCGATCACATGGGCCTTGATTTCCAGCAGGCCGAGTTCGAAGACCTGGAACAAGCCGACCGGGCCGGCGCCAATGATGACGGCATCGGCTTCGATGACGCCAGTAGGTGTTACGGTGCTATTCATACTTGCTTTCCTGTGATTTCAATGGTGGCGCGCTTAGCGCACCAGCAGTTGCAGTTTTTCTTTGACGTCCTTGAACTGGTCCGCGTCCGGCAGCGGCGAGACGGTCTTGGTAATCGAAGGCCATTTACGTGCCAGATCAACGTTGAGCTTGATGAATTGTTGTTGATCGCCTGGGATGTCTTCTTCAGCGTAGATCGCATTGACCGGGCATTCGGCCACGCAGACGGCGCAGTCGATGCACTCGTCGGGATCGATGGCGAGGAAGTTCGGGCCTTGGCGGAAACAATCTACCGGGCAAACATCGACGCAGTCCGTGTAACGGCAGGCGATGCAAGATTCGGTGACAACGTGGGTCATAACAGTCCTATCAATGTTGGTGTGCAGCGGCGTCGGCGGCGGGGGAGTGCCTGGCTAACCTCGGCAAAGCACTGTATTTTAAGGTAATTCGCTATTTCTCACAAACTGCGCTTATATACAATACATATAAGCAAATTCATTCCCACCCTGTGCGCACTGGCGTGGCACGGGCGCAACTGGCATCATGTCGCCTTTATTTATACGAGCAGGGGGATCCGCATGGCGGACATCAACATCGTCCAGGCGCACAGCCTGGCGCCGGAACAGGCTCGCGCGGCCGCCCAACAAGTGGCCGACAAGCTGGCCGAGCAGTTCGAACTGGCCTGCCGCTGGGACGGCGACGTGCTGCGTTTCGAACGCAGCGGCGTCAACGGCGCGCTGACCTTGCTGCCCAACCAGGCGCAGCTACAGATCGCGCTGGGCTTCCCGATCAGCATGATGGCTGCCATGGTCGAGGCCAAGGTCAGCGAGAAGATGCGCAAAGTATTTGTTTCCTAAGGATAATTTAAATTTCAATTTAAATTGCGTAAAGGAATGGCATCGATATAGTTACGCACTATCGCTACTGGAATCTGGGCGGCCACGGCGCATCGGTGGTGGGCTCGGTGATCCTGTCGTGGGACAGGAACGACTATGGCCTGAGCATCGACGGCAAGGTGCAGGGTGTGAAGGATGCGCCGTTCAGCCTGGGCGCGTCGAACAACGTGACCGGCTCGCAGACCGTCAGCGACAACGCAGCGATGCCAAGATCGTCGACCTGAACGCCAGGTTCGGCGGCGCCATCTACGTGGGCTTTACCGGCGGCACCGGCGGCACCGATGCCGACCAGCGCATCACGTCGTTCAGCGTGCCGGCCGGGCCGGAACCGGAAACCTATGCCATGATGCTGGCCGGCCTGGGCCTGGTGGGTTTCGCGGCGCGTCGCCGCAAGGCAAAGTAAGGACCCGTTTTTTGGTTCATCACGGATCGGCATGATGGGCTTGACGTTGCGTGTCGCTTTCAAAGCAAGCGGCACCAACCCAACCCGCACACCGCTACGGCCAGGGTCAGACCCCTCGGGGGCTGACCCTTACGTTCGGGGTGCTTTTAAGGACGTCTGTTGAGGCGCCAACCAGGATACATCGTGAGCACCCCGTGGTGGACTACTCCATTGCCGGCCAGCGGTTTCCAAATTTTATTTCAGATCTTCGATCAGATCGATGTACAGCTGTTTCGCTTCGTCCTGGGTTTTGCCTTTCAGCTCGGCCCATGCGTCGTATTTGGCGCGGGCGACGAAGTCGGTCATGCCTGGACGCTCGCCGGTGGCGTCGCCGCTGGACGCCTGTTTGAACAGCGCGTAAATCTTCAGCAGCGTCATGTTGTCCGGACGTTCCGGCAGGTTCTTCGAGTCCGCCTGGGCCTGATCAAATTGTTCTTGCAAACTCATACCGCGCTCCTTGTTGTTTGATGGGTTGACCCGCCATCATAACCGCAGCGCCGGCAAAAGCCGCTAGAGGAGGCGCTCCAAAAACAGAACGGCGGCCATGCCGGGAATGCTCCCGCACATGAACCGCCGTTTCCAGTGCCCTCGCGGGCACCTGCTAAAACTCCGGGGAAGAATTACTTCTTCTTCGTCGGGTTGACTGCCGATTTCAGCGTGGCGCCAGCCGAGAATTTTGGGGTTTTCGACGCTGCGATTTTGATCGCTTCGCCGGTTGCGGGATTGCGGCCTTTGCGTGCAGCGCGTTTGGCGACGGAGAAGGTGCCGAAGCCGGTGATGCCTACCGTGTCGCCTTTTTTCAGACGCTCGGTGATGATGGCGATCAGCGTGTTCACTGCGCCGTTGGCGGCAGCAGCGGACAGCTCGGTGCGTTTCGCAAATTCTGCAATCAGTTCGCCTTTTTTCATTACTACCTCCTGGGTTATTGGAGCGCGCAGATTAGCATAAATATTGTCAAATGTAATGGTTTCTGTACGAAGCGCGCCTTGTATTTGCTGTCTCGCTGCGGTGCAGCGCAAATAAAGCCTTGTATTTAAAGGGCTTACGCAGTTTTGGCGAATCCGCATCCGGCCAAAAAAAGGTTTATGATGGAACGCGATAAAGGACAGGACCATGAGCTTTTCAGACGAAACCCTGATGGCATATGCCGACGGCGAACTGGACGATGCAACCCGCCTGGAGGTGGAAGCAGCCATGCGTCTGGACAGCAGCATCGCGCGCCGCGTGGCACGCCTGCGCGCCGCGCGCGATGAGGATGTTTATCTCGACCGCAAGCATCCATCGCACCTGCGGGCCAGCCGTGGCGCCAATGCCAACGTGGTGCAGCTGGCGGCCGTGCGGGCGCAACGCCTGGCCACGCAGCAGGCGGCGCGCAAGGCGACCCGGCGTCATTGGGGCTGGCTGGAATGGACCGCGCTGGCGCTGGTGATGGTGCTCGGTCTGGCGGCCGGCAAGTTCGGCCTGGCACAGTGGCAGCCGGACTGGTTCAGTGAGTCGGCGACGGCGCACAGCGAGGTGGCCAGCCGCAACGGGCTGCTGGTGGCGCAGGGCCGGCTGGCGGTGGCGTTGAGCCAGCAACTGGGTAGTGCCGCGCCATCCGATGGCGAGGTGCGCGTGGGCTTGAGTTTCCTGTCCAACGAAGGCGGCTACTGCCGCAGCTTTACGCTGGTGGGAGCGGTGCAGGAGTTGGTGGGGATTGCGTGCCGCGCCAACGAGGAGTGGCGCATACCGGTGCTGGTGCACACGGCCCGGCCGACGCCGGCCAAGGGAACCGAGATGCCGACGGCGCTGCTGGAAGCGATCGACCAGCGCATCGTCGGCGGCATGCTCGACACGCGAGCGGAAGTGGAAGCGCTACGCCGCAACTGGCAGCGCTAGCGAACGCTAGGAACGACCGCAGCGTCGTTGCGGCGCCTCGTCGTACTTTCGTACTTTCGTACTGTCTTCGGCGCCGCGCCTAGCTGCGGCCGCCCGTAGCATTCGCTAGCGACCGGTATTCAACGGATTAAACGCCGAGCAGTTCGACGTCGAAGATCAGGGTGGCGTTCGGTGGAATGACGCCGCCGGCGCCGCGCGAACCGTAGCCCAGGTCGGCTGGAATGATCAGCTGGCGGGTGCCGCCGATCTTCATGCCTTGCACGCCTTCGTCCCAACCACGGATCACCATGCCGGCGCCCAGGGCGAATTCAAATGGATCGTTGCGGTCTTTGCTCGAATCGAACTTGGCACCTTTGGTGCCGTCGTCGTTGCGCAGCCAGCCGGTGTAATGCACGGTGACGTTCTGACCGGCTTTGGCTTCGGCGCCTTCGCCTTCGGTCAGTTCAATGTACTGCAGGCCCGATGGTGTGGTGATGGTGGACATGGTCTTCCTTTCATTAGAAACAGGCCGGAATTGTAGCAGGGCCACAGCAGCCTTGAAGTTTTGTGGCGGATTGCCTTGTGAGTTGCCCATTTGCACGTAAAATAAGGTTTTGCCTCGAGAGCGATCCTTTTCATGTTCCGCAGTTTCCGCCGTGTCGTCCTTTCCTGTGTGCTGCTGGCTATCGGCAGCGCGCAAGCCAATGTCGTGGTCGTGCTCAATTCACGCGACGCCAGCGTGCAGTTGCTGGACCAGGCGACCTTCAAGGATCTGGCCACCATCGCGGTCGGCAAGGAGCCGCACCACCTGATGGCGACGCCGGACAACAAGTCGCTGATCGTCGCCAGCTCGGTCGGCAACGAGCTGATTTTCCTGGATCCGAAATCGGGCCAGGTCCAGCGCACCATCAAGAATATTCCCGATCCTTACCAGATCGGCTTTTCGCCGGACCAGAAGTGGTTCGTGTCGAACTCGCTGCGCCTGGATCGCGTGGACCTGTATAAATACGACGGCGCCAATATGACGCTGGCCAAGCGCATCGCCTTGCCCAAGCTGCCGAGCCACATGGCCTTCAATGCGGCCAGCAATATGGCTTTCATCACGCAGCAGGGCAGCGACCAGGTCAGCGCCATCGACCTCGCCACGCAGACCTTGAAGTGGACCATCCCGGTGGGCAAGCTGCCGGCCGGCATTGCGATGACGCCGGACGACAAGCATCTGCTGGTCGGCATCATGGGCAGCGATTATGTCGAGGTGATCGACTGGCGCGCGCAGAAGACCGTCAAGCGCATCAAGACCGGGCAGGGCGCGCACAACTTCCGTTCGGCCGGCGATGGACGGTATACCTATGTGTCGAATCGTGTTTCCAATTCGATCAACATCATTGATCAGACGACATTGGCGAACGTCGGCCAGATCAATGTGCCGGGCGGCCCGGATTGCATGGAAGTGTCCGATGACGGCAAGACCATGTGGGTGACGCTGCGCTGGGTAAAGAAGGTGGCGGTGATTGATTTGACATCCCGCAAGGTCGTCAAGACCATCCCGGTGGGGCGTTCGCCGCACGGCGTGTTCTTCTTTAACTCAGCACAGCGCTGATGAAGACCGCCGCCGCACTGACCTGGTTGGCGCTGGCGGTGACGCCGGCCGTGCCCGTGACGGTGCGTGCGGCCGCGCCTGCGGTGGAGCCGGCCAGGTCGGTCAACGATGGCGCGCGCGATCTCAACGCCGCCGCCCGCGCCGCCAATGCCCAGGCGCGCGAACGCAACGGCCCGGCGCGGCGCGCAGCCGAAGCCAAGGCCGCCGGCATGGCCGCCGCCGCCGCTGTCGCTGCCGCCGCGAAACCTGCAGCCGGCTGCCAAGGCACCATCTACCTGACCTTCGACACCGGCAGCCAGGCGCAGGCCGAACTGATCGCCGACACGCTGAACCGCCACCAGATCAAAGCCACCTTCTTCCTGGCCAACGAGAAAACCGTGCGCGGCGATTATTCGCTCGATCCATCCTGGTCGGCCTACTGGAAAGCCCGCGTCGCCGAAGGCCACGCCATCGGCTCGCACACCTTCGACCACGGCGTGCTGGTCAAGGACGGCGCCGACGGCAAGGTGGTGCTCAAGCCCGGCTTCGGCGAACACGCCGGCAAGCAGGTCAGCCTGAGCTCCACGCAGTATTGCCAGGAAATCCGCCGCGTCGACCAGCGCTTCGTCGAACTGACCGGCAAGCATCTCGACCCGATCTGGCGCGCACCGGCCGGCCGCACCTCGCCGCGCTTGCTGGCGATGGGCCAGGCCTGCGGCTACGCCCACGTGGGCTGGTCGCCGGCGGGCTTCTCCGGCGATGAACTCGCCAGTGCCGCCTACCCGAACGATGTCCTGTTGAAAAAATCCCTGCGCGATTTGCGCGGAGGAGATATCGTGCTCATCCATATGGGCATCTGGTCGCGCAAAGACCCGTGGGCGCCGGCCAACCTGGAGCCGCTGATCAGCGGCCTGGAGAAAAAAGACCTGTGCTTCGCCACCCTGCGCGAGCATCCCGATTACCTGGCACGATTCAAAAAATGATCGACACACTCTCCGACTGGCTGGGCCTGGCCCAAGCCTGCTTGTTCGAAACCGTGGTTCAACCGCTGGTCTTCCGCTTCGGTTTCGGCGAATTCATCGAAGATGCGTTCGAGGGCACCGAGTGGCTGCTGATCGGCGCGCTGGAGCTGGCGCTGCTGTTCCTGGTGCTGCGGCCGCTGGAATCGATGATTCCGGCGCAGGCCATGTCCGACCGGCGCGCGCGCTGGAACGATTTCCTCTACACCGTGCTGCACCGTATCGGCCTGTTCCCGGTGCTGGTGTTTTTCACGCTCGATCCGCTACTGGACAGCGTGGCCGGCGCGCTGCGCTTCGACGGCTTCCAGCCCTTCAATCTCGAGGCGCTGTGGCCTGGTATTAGCCCGCTGGGCAGCTTCTTCGTGTACTTCGTGGTGCTGGATTTCTTCGATTACTGGTATCACCGTGCCTCGCACACTTACAACTGGTGGTGGGCGCTGCACGGCCTGCACCACAGCCAGCAGAACCTGAACCTGTGGAGCGACAACCGCAACCACGTGCTGGACGACCTGCTGCGCGACGTCTACATGGGCGTGATCGCGCTCGGCATCGGCGTCGAACCGGCGCAGTATGTGGTGCTGGTGTCGGTGTCGCGCATCGTGCAAAGCCTGCAGCACGCCAACGTGCGCATCCACTTCGGCTGGCTGGGCGAGCGCCTGCTGGTGTCGCCGCGCTACCACCGCATGCACCACGCGATCGGCGTCGGCCATGAAGGCAGGCAGGGCGGCTGCAATTTCGCCGTGCTGCTGCCGCTGTGGGACATGGTGTTCCGCACCGCGAACTTCACGCCGGCGTTTGTCGCCACCGGCATCCGCGACCAGTTGCCCAGCACCGACGCCAACGGCGTGCTGCGGCCCGGCCGCGAATACGGTCAGGGCTTCTGGTCGCAGCACTGGCTGGGCCTGAAACGCATGGTGGAATATGCCCGCAAGGAGGTGGTGTAATGAACAGCGTGCTGCGCGCGTGGGGCCGCGCTTTCCTGTCCCAATGGCACGGCAAGCTGCTGTTGATGAGCATCGCGCCTTTCCTGCTGGCGCTGGGCGTCTGGGCCGTGCTGCTGTATTGCTACCTGCAGCCGCTGGTGGACCAGCTGCACGCGCTGTTCAGCGAACATAACCTTTTCCCGACCAGCACCAGCTGGCTGCGCAGCGTCGGCCTCGGCACATTGACGTCGGTGGTGCCGCCGTTGATCGCCATGCTGGCCTTGCTGCCGCTGATGATTTTGACGGCGCTGATTTTCATCGGCGTGGTGGCGATGCCGGTGATCGGCCGCCACGTCGGCCTGCGCCATTATCCGCAACTGGCGCAGCGCAAGGGCGGCACCATCCTCGGCAGCGTGGGGCTGGCGCTGGGCGGTATGGCGATCTTCATCGGCCTGTGGATCGTCACGCTGCCGCTGTACGTGTTCCCGCCGCTGGCGGTGCTGGTGCAGGCGCTGTTGTGGGGCTGGCTGACCTGCCGCGTGATGGTGTACGACGTGCTGGCCGACTATGCCAGCGCCGACGAGCGCCGCGAAATTCTGCGTCAGCATCGCTGGCGCCTGCTGGTGATCGGCGTGGTGTCCGGTGCCGCCGGCGCGCTGCCGGGCGCTATCTGGCTGGGCGGCGTGATGGCGGTGGTGCTGTTCCCCTTCCTGGCGGCGGCCTCGATCTGGCTGTACATTTTGATATTTATCTTTACCGGTTTGTGGTTCGCGTACTATTGCATGGATGCGCTGGCGCAGTTGCGCGCGCAGGAAGTCATCATTAAGGAGTAGGCATGGCATTCGGACTCATCATTATTGGCGACGAAATTCTGTCCGGCCGGCGCGTCGACCAGCATTTCCCCAAGGTCGTGCAGATGCTGGCGGCGCGCGGACTGCAGCTGACCTGGGCCGAGGTGCTGCCGGACGATCCGGCGCGCATCACCGCCACCCTCAAGCGCACCTTCGCCAGCGACGACGTGGTGTTCTGCTGTGGTGGCATCGGCGCCACGCCGGACGACCACACACGCCAGGCCGCCGCCGACGCGCTGGGCAAGCCGCTGGTGCTGCACGCGCAGGGCAAGCTCAACATCCAACAGCGCATCGTGCAGATGGCGCAGGAAGCCGGCCAGAGCGCCGACCTGGAGACGGCCGAGAACCTGCATCGCTTGAAGATGGCCGAGTTCGCCGAAGGCGCGGCGCTGATTCCCAACCCGTACAACAACATCGCCGGCTTCGCACTGCACCAGCATTACTTCGTGCCGGGCTTCCCGGTGATGGCCTGGCCGATGCTGGAGTGGGTGCTGGACAATCACTACGCCGACCTGTTCAACCGCGAGTCGCGCATGGAGCGCTCGGTGCTGGTGTACGAGGCGGCCGAGTCGGCGCTGACGCCGCTGATGGTGGCGATCGAACAGCAGTATCCGCGCGTGAAGGTGTTCAGTCTGCCCAGCGTGGGCGACGCCAACACGCGCCGCCATATCGAGCTGGGCGTGAAGGGCGAGGTGGTGCAAACCGCCGCCGCCTTCGAACAATTGTGCGACGAGCTGCGCAAGCTCAATGTAGAGTTCAGCAACATTTAGTGCGCGCTGTCATCAAGCAGTTGAACGGCGTTCTCCCCAACGGTAGAACGTCGTTGTTTTTTTGCGAAAAATAAACGGCCCATGGAGATTATTGTGCGTCCGCTCCGGTCAGCGGCGCTGCGATGTGGTGCAATGGAAGCTAGCAAGTGCAGTCTGTAAGTTCTACTGAAACATGACCGGTTTGAATCATATGTTAAGCAATCGTCGTTTCCGCCGGCCCCGTCTTGTTGTACGCGCAGTACGCAAATTGCGTGCAGGCGCGGCAGCATTTGGCTATCGCAGCAAGCGCCACCTGAAGGTGGTGCCGCCCCCCACTCCCGAGCAAACCGAAGCCCACCTGGCGCAGGCGCAAATGGATCCGCCGCTGCCGCCGGAGTCCGGTGCGCCGAAAAAAAGCAAGCGTTCGCGTAACGCCTTTTTGCTGGTGCTGTTGATCGGCGTATCGTTTGCCGTGTACTGGGGCTATCGCGAATCGCTGACCTCATCGCTGCAGGCGCGCATCTTCAGCGACATGAACAGCAAGATGACGTACAAAGTGGAGAAAGGGCCGAGCAAGTCGATCCGCTTCCCGCATGACAGCCCCTACGACGAACGCCTCGGCTACGCCAGCCTGCCGGACTACATCGGCAAGTTGAGCGCGCGCGACTACGAGGTCGCGGCGCAGGCGCGCATCTCGCCGAAGATGGCGGAGCTGGCCGACATGGGCATCTTTGCCACCTACCGCGAGAAGACCAAGACCGGCCTGACCATCGTCGACTGCCGCGCGCAGGAACTGTTTGCCGCCAGCTATCCGGAACGTGTCTACTCAAAGTTCGAACTGGCGCCGATGGCGCTGGTCAACAGCCTGCTGTTCATCGAGAACCGCGAGCTGCTCGACAACACCTATCCGAAGCGCAATCCCGCTGTGGAGTGGGACCGCCTGGCCAAGGCGGTGCTGGAGAAAAGCGTGAGCGCCGTCGCCGGCGGCCACCGCGCGGCCGGCGGCAGCACGCTGGCCACGCAGATTGAAAAATACCGCCACTCGCCGGAAGGGCGTACCAGCTCGATGACCGACAAGCTGCAGCAGATGGTCTCGGCCAGCCTGCGTTCCTACCAGGACGGCCCGGACACCAGCAAGGCGCGGCGCCGCATCGTGCTCGATTACCTGAACACGGTGCCGCTGTCGGCCAAGCCCGGCTATGGCGAAGTGAACGGCATCGGCGACGGCATGTGGGTGTGGTACGGCCGCCCGTTCGACGAGGTCAACCGTTTGCTGACCGGCAAGCTCGACAATCCCGATGCGCACACCGCGCTGGTCTACAAGGAAGCGTTGAGCCTGATGATCGCGCAGCGCCGCCCCAGCCACTACCTGGGCGAAGGCTCGGCCGATCTGGAAGTGCTGGCCAACAGCCATCTGCGCATTTTGGTCAACGACGGCGCCATCACGCCGGCCATGCGCGACATGGCGCTCAAGCAGGTGCTGCACCCGGCCACCGGCAACGGTCTGCAATCGGCGCCGCCGCAAACCTTTGTCAGCCGCAAGGCGTCGAATGCGATCCGCAACCACCTGGCCAACCTGCTGGGCGACAACCGCATGTACAACCTGGATCGCCTCGACCTGCGCGTGACCAGTACGCTCGATGCGCAGGCGCAGACCGCCGTCACCCAGGTGCTGCGCGATTTGCGCGATCCCGAAAAGGCGCAGGCCGCCGGCCTGACCGGCAAGGGCATGCTGGGCAATGGCGATCCGGCCAATGTGGTGTACAGCTTCACCTTGCTGGAAAAGGGCGAGCAGAACAACTTGCTGCGCCTGCAGACCGACAACTTCGATCAGCCGCTGGACATCAACGAAGGCGCCAAGCTGGACCTGGGCTCGACCGCCAAGCTGCGCACCTTGATTAGCTACCTGGACATCGTCGACCAGTTGCACAAGAAATACAGCGGCATGGATGCGGCGGCGCTGGCGCAGGTCAAGGTCGATCCGCAGGACAAGTTGTCGCAGTGGGCGCTGGACTACCTCAAGCCGCTGGCGCTGGACCAGCGCGGCCTGACGCCGATGCTGAACGCGGCCATGGAGCGCAAGTATTCGGGCAATCCGGGCGAGGGCTTCTTCACCGGCGGCGGCCTGCATTACTTCGGCAACTTCTCGAAGGAGGACAACGGTAAGATCCTCACCGTGACCGAGGCGCTGCGCCACTCGACCAACCTGGTGTTCGTGCGATTGATGCGCGACGTCGCCAAGTTCTACATGTTCCAGACGCCGGGTTCGTCGGCCTCGTTGCTGGCCGACGCCGACGACCCGCGCCGCGCCGCCTACCTGGCGCGCTTTGCGGACAAGGAGGGCAAGGAATTCCTGGGGCGCTTCTACGCCAAGTACAAGGGCAAGCCGGCGAACGAGCTGGACAAGATCCTGCTGGCGAATATCCGCAGCACGCCGGTGCGGCTGGCGGTGATCCACCGCACCATCTATCCGCAGGCGACGCTGGCGCAGTTCTCGGCCTTCCTGAACGACTACCTGCCATCGCAGAACGAAGTGTCGGACGAGCGCGCGGCCAAGCTGTACGAGCAGTACGCCATTGACAACTGGTCGCTGGCCGATCGCGGCTACCTGGCCAGCGTGCACCCGCTGGAATTGTGGATGGCGGCGTATCAGCGCCTGCACCCGAAGGCGACGCTGTCGGAAATGACGGCGGCCAGCGAGAAGGAACGGCAGGAAGTGTACCAATGGCTGTTCAAGACCCACCGCAAGCACGCGCAGGACAAGCGCATCGCCGGGCTGCTGGAGATGGAAGGCTTCATGGAAATCCACAAGCAGTGGAAGAAAATGGGTTATCCGTTCGAATCGCTGGTGCCGTCGTATGCGACCACGCTGGGCGCGTCGGCCGACCGTCCGGCCGCGCTGGCGGAGATGATGGGCATCGTGGTAAACGGCGGCGTGCGCAAGAGTTCGCAGCGCGTGACGTCGCTGCATTTCGCCAAGGGCACGCCGTATGAAACGCTGGTGACCAAGGCGCCGCCCACCAGCAATGAGCAGGTGCTGGCGCCGGAAGTGGCGCGGGTGGTGGCGGACGCGATCCGTGGCGTGGTGTCGGACGGCACGGCCAAGCGGGTCAAGGCGGCCTTCGTGGCGGCGGACGGAACCATCATTCCGGTGGGCGGCAAGACCGGCACGGGCGACCAGCGCTTCGACGTGTATGGCGGCGGCGGGCGCTTGATCGAATCGCGCTATGTGAACCGCTCGGCGACGTTCGTGTTCAATATCGGCGAGCGCTTCTTTGGTTCGATGACGGCGTATGTGCATGGGCCGGAGTCGAAGAACTACGACTTTACCAGTGCGCTGCCGGTGCAACTGCTGGTGGTGTTGGCGCCGAGCTTGATGCCCTTGATCGAACCCAACGCCGCGCCGAAACCCGGCGCGACGCCACCGGTGATCGTCAAGACCGGGGGAATAGCGCCCGAAGTCGCAAAGCCAACACTGCAGGCCTGCGGCGGTTAATTTCCACCCCGCACGGCGGCAGACAAGGGTCTGACCCGGGTCAGGGCCAGGGGCTGCGCCCCGCCGGCCCATGGGCCGGCCCCTGCCTCACCGGGTTGCCATGCGGCTTACTCGACGGTCGCGTGTTTCCCTTGCATAGTTGCTTAATTGTTGGCAATGTGTGAGCCCATGAAACCTATGCGCCACCACATGTCCAAGATACTCAAGTTCACGCAATTTTCCGTGCGCGATCTGATCGTTGCCTCAGCGCCCACGGTGCTGGCCATCGTCGGCGTTTGCCTGCTGGCCTACTGGGTGGTGGACCCGGCGCCACCCCGCACGGTGCGGCTGGGCAGCGGCCAGGAAAACTCGGCCTACGAAGAATTCGGCAAGAAATACGCCGCCGCGCTGGCCAAGCACGGGGTCAAGGTGACCATGGTGCCCTCGGCCGGTTCCAGCGAAAACCTGCGTAACTTGAAAGAAGGCAAGGTGGACATCGCCTTCGTCCAGAGCGGCTCGACCAACGAGGAAGCGGCCGAGCGCGAAGGCCTGTCGTCGTTGGGCAGCCTGTTCGTCGAGCCGCTGTGGCTGTTTCTGCGCGAAGAAAAGGGCAAGCCGCCGATCACCACGCTGACCCAGCTGCGCGGCAAGAAGATCAACTACGGTCCCAAGGGCGCCGGCTCGCCGCGCCTGTTCCGCCAGGTGCTTGAACTGAACGGTGTGGAAAAAGGCGAAGTCGAGCGCTTCTCGCTGGCGAACACGCCGGCCACGGTGGAGTTGCTGGAAGGGCGCATCGACGGCCTGGTGTTCACCTCGGCGCCGGAAGCGCCGCTGATCCAGATGCTGCTGCAAACGCCGGGCATCAAGCTGTTCGACTTCAGCCAGGCCGAAGCCTACGCGCGCAAGCTGCCCTTCCTCACGCACGTCACGCTGCCGCAGGGCATCGTCGACCTGGGCCGCAACCTGCCGGCCGAGGACTACAACCTGATCGCGCCGACCGCCACGTTGGTGGCGCGTGAAGACCTGCATCCGGCGCTGGTGGACTTGTTCGTGCAAGCCGCGTCGGGCATCCACAGCGGCGCCGGCTGGTTCCAGCAGCAGGGGCAATTCCCGTCGGCCAAGTACAGCGAAATTCCGGTGGATGCGGAAGCGGCCAAATTCTACAAGAGCGGCCCGCCGTTCCTGCAGCGCTACATGACCTTCTGGCTGGCGAACTTCTTCGACCGCATGTGGGTGGTGGTGGTGGCGTTGGGCGCCTTGATCCTGCCGCTGTCGAAGGTGATCCCGCCGCTATACGTGTGGCGCATCCGTTCGCGCGTGTACCGCTGGTACGGGCAGCTGCGGGCGGTGGAGCAAAAGGTCGAGGAAGCGCAGGAGGCGCCTGAGGAAACGCGCACGCAGGTCTATCAGGCCCAGCTCAAGCGCCTCGACGAGATCGAAGACCTGGTCAACCAGGTATCGATCCCGTTATCGTTTGCGGACGGCCTCTACGGCCTGCGCAGCCACATCCAGTTCGTGCGCAAGCGCATCCAGTTCCTGATGGGCGAGGGCGCGCCTGTGCCCACCGACGCCGTGCCGATCTAGATTCGGGGTCAGTTCCGACATTCGGACACGAGCCCGAATGGCTCAGGCGCCGATCCAGGGTAGGCCGGCCTTGCACCAGCCGTTGATGTTCTTGCGGTGGCCGTGGTCGTCGCGCTCGCCTTCGAAGCCTTCGAGGATGTCGAAGCAGTGCTGGTAGCCGTGCTCGCTCGCCAGGGTCGCTGCACCACGCGAGCGCACGCCCGAGCGGCATAGGAACAGGATCACCTGGTCCTTGCGCGCCACCGAGTTCAGCTGCTCGATAAACTCGTGGTTGGCCACGCCGCCCGGATAGATGTTCCACTGCACCGCACCATGTTGGGCTTCCGGAATGGCCACCCGGCCAACCCAGTCGCGCTCGGCATTGGTGCGCACGTCCACCAGTTTGACCGCGTTCTCCAGGCTCAGCAACTCAAACGCTTCGGCCGGCGTCACCGCCCCCTCATAGGCCCAGTCCTTGCGACGGCCGCGCGCCAGCGCCAGAATCTCATCTATTTTGCTCATAGGGTGTTCCCGAAATAAGTTTGAGTTTATTATATGGCGTCCGTGTAAGTCCGCGACTGCAATGCACCAAAACCATGCGCTTTTCAGAAAAAAATTCAAAATGCACCCACGAAGTGCAAATTGGGGTGAATGCACCAAATAGGTGCGCTATCATAGACGTTGCTGACATATAGAAAGTCGTATTTTGGGCTGGCATGGATACTGCTTAGTAAGGCCTCACGAGTTCCACATATTCCTTTAGGAGAGACGCATGGCAATGACAGCCGCAGAAGTTCTGAAAATGGTCCAGGAAAACGAAGTTAAATTCGTTGATTTCCGTTTCGCTGATACCCGTGGTAAAGAACAGCACGTTACCGTGCCAGTGTCGCACTTCGACATCGACAAGTTCGAATCGGGTCACGCTTTCGACGGTTCCTCGATCGCCGGCTGGAAAGGTATTGAAGCATCGGACATGATCCTGCTGCCTGATCCAAACACCGCGAACATCGACCCGTTCATGGAAGAGACCACCCTGTTCATGCAGTGCGACGTGATCGAGCCTGCGGACGGTAAAGGTTACGACCGTGACCCACGCTCCATCGCCAAGCGCGCTGAAGCCTACCTGAAATCGTCGGGCCTGGGCGACACCGCCTACTTCGGTCCTGAGCCAGAATTCTTCATCTTCGACAGCGTGCGCTGGAAGATCGACATGTCCGGTTGCTTCGTCAAGATCGATTCCGACGAAGCTTCGTGGTCGACCGACAAGGACATCGAAGGCGGCAACAGCGGCCATCGTCCTACCGTTAAAGGCGGCTACTTCCCAGTGCCGCCAGTGGACAGCTTCCAGGACATGCGTTCGGAAATGTGCCTGATCCTGGAATCGCTGGGCATCCCGGTTGAAGTGCACCACCACGAAGTGGCCGGCGCCGGCCAGAACGAAATCGGCACCAAGTTCTCGACCCTGGTTGAGCGCGCCGACTGGACCCAGAACCTGAAATACGTGGTCTGGAACGTGGCCCACAGCTACGGCAAAACCGCGACCTTCATGCCTAAGCCTATCGTTGGCGACAACGGTTCGGGCATGCACGTGCACCAGTCGATCTGGAAAGACGGCGTCAACCTGTTCGCCGGCGACGGCTATGCCGGCCTGTCCGACACCGCGCTGTACTATATCGGCGGCATCATCAAGCACGCCAAGGCACTGAACGCGATCACCAACCCAGGCACCAACTCCTACAAGCGTCTGGTTCCAGGCTTCGAAGCGCCAGTGAAACTGGCGTACTCGGCTAAAAACCGTTCGGCGTCGATCCGTATTCCACACGTCGCCAATCCAAAAGGCCGCCGTATCGAAACCCGCTTCCCGGATCCACTGGCCAACGTCTACCTGTGCTTCTCGGCGCTGCTGATGGCTGGTCTGGACGGTATCCAGAACAAAATCCATCCAGGCGAAGCAGCATCGAAAGATCTGTACCACCTGCCGCCGGAAGAAGACGCACTGATCCCAACCGTGTGCGCATCGCTGGAAGAAGCACTGGACGCCCTGAACAAAGACCGCGAGTTCCTGACCCGTGGCGGCGTGTTCAGCGATTCCATGATCGATGCTTACATCGAACTGAAAATGCAGGACGTTCAGCGCATGCGCATGACGACTCACCCTGCCGAGTTCGACATGTACTACTCGCTGTAATCCACTGCGCCGGCCGGTCCGGCGCGTTGATGTCGCTAAAAACGCGGGGCAAGCATGCTTTCCCCGCGTTTTTCTTTGGATGGAGTATATTCGGCATGGAATGTTCCACCCACGGATAATGAATGACCATGAGTTTTAAATTGAGTGCGTTGCTGGCGCTGTTCGTCGCCGCCGCCGCGCAGGGACAGATCTACAAGTGCCAGCCGCCCGGCGGCAGCGTGGAGTTTACCGACATCAATCGCGGCAGCTACTGCAAGCTGATGGACCTGCCCGGCGTGACCGTGCCGGCGCCGCCGCGCCGCGCCTCGCCGGCGCCGTCGCCGCGCAATGCGCAGCCGACCATGCCCACGGCCACGCCAGGCGAGTTCCCGCGCGTCGACAGCACCGAGCAGCGCGCACGCGACGCCGACCGGCGCGGCATCCTGGAAGATGAACTGAAAAACGAAACGCTGAAGCTGGCCGATCTGCGCCGTGAATTCAACGGCGGCGAACCGGAGCGGCGCGGCGACGAACGCAATTACGCGAAATACCAGGAACGGGTGGCCTCCATGCGCGACAGCATCAGCCGCTCGGAAAAGAATGTGGATGCCTTGAAACGTGAGATCGCGAATATCCGATGACGAGTTTACTATGAGCCTAGTGAGTAATATCGCGGCCCGCGCGGCCGCCGCCATCAACCGCCCGCCGTCGTTGGCCGGACTGGAGTTGCTGGCCTCCGCCGTGGTGCTGCTCGATGGCGAGGGGCGCATCGCCTACGCCAACGCCGCCGCCGAGAACCTGCTGGAAAGCTCGCTCAAGGCGTTGTCGCGCCAGACGCTGAGCGCGCAGTTCCTGAATGCCGATGAGCTGGACAATATCTGCGACCAGGCGCGCGAACACCAGTTCTCCGACCTGCGCCAGGACCTGACGCTGGAACGCGCCGGCCGCGAGCCGCTGCATGTGCACAGCATCGTCTCGGCCGTGGACGAGCCGGCCGGCGGCGTGCTGATCGAACTGCGCGAAAACCAGCAGCACCTCAAGCTGGACCGCGAGGAGCGCATCCTCGACCAGAGCCAGGTCAACAAGGAGCTGATCCGCAACCTGGCGCACGAGATCAAGAACCCGCTGGGCGGCATCCGTGGCGCTGCACAGCTGCTGGAAATGGAGCTGCCGGCGCTGCACGCGGTGCAGTTGCGCGAATATACGCAGGTCATCATCAAGGAAGCCGACCGCCTGCAAACGCTGGTGGACCGCCTGCTGGCGCCGCACCGACGCCCGCACATCGTCGGTGACGTCAACATCCACGAAGTGCTGGAGCGCGTGCGCAGCCTGATGCTGGCCGAGTTCCCATCCGGCCTGACCATCCTGCGCGATTACGACGCTTCGATTCCCGAGTTCCGGGGCGACAAGGAACAGCTGATCCAGACCGTACTCAACATCGCGCACAACGCCGCCCAAGCGCTGTCGGCGCAGATCGAAGCGGGTAGTGCGCAGATCGTTTTGAAGACGCGCGTGGCGCGTCAGGTCACCTTGGCCAAGGTCCGCTACGGGCTGGCATTAGACTTGCATATCATTGACAATGGACCGGGTATCGCACCGCAGATCCGTGACCGCATCTTCTACCCATTGGTATCAGGCAGGGAGGGCGGCAGTGGCCTGGGCTTGACCCTGGCGCAGACCTTCGTGCAACAGCACATGGGTGTGATCGAGTGCGAGAGCCGGCCTGGATTTACGGATTTCCGTATTCTGCTGCCGTTGCCATAAGCCGTGGTGAGTAGTGCGGACCGAGTCCCTTGATAGACGATCCATCGCGGAATACACATAACACATGAAGCCAATCTGGATAGTAGACGACGACGAATCGATCCGCTGGGTACTGGAAAAAGCACTCGCCAGGGAAAACCTGGCCACGAAGAGTTTTGCCAACGCGCGCGACGCCATCGCCGCACTGGAGTTCGAGACGCCGCAAGTGCTGGTGTCCGACATCCGCATGCCGGGCGACTCGGGCCTGGACCTGCTGCAGCTGGTGAAGTCGCGCCTGCCCGGCCTGCCGGTCATCATCATTACCGCCTTCTCCGACCTGGACTCCGCCGTGGCGGCGTTCCAGGGCGGCGCCTTTGAATACCTGGCCAAACCGTTCGACATCGACAAGGCTGTCGAGCTGATCCGGCGTGCGCTCGATGAGAGCCTGCGCGAAACCAGCGTCGAATCGGGCCCGACCGAAACGCCGGAAATCCTCGGCCAGGCGCCGGCGATGCAGGAAGTCTTCCGCGCCATCGGCCGCCTGTCGCAATCGAATGTGACGGTGCTGATCACCGGTGAATCGGGCTCGGGCAAGGAGCTGGTGGCGCGCGCGCTGCACAAGCATAGCCCGCGCGCCTCGCAGCCTTTCATCGCGCTCAACACGGCGGCGATTCCGAAGGACTTGCTGGAGTCGGAACTGTTCGGTCACGAACGCGGCGCCTTCACCGGTGCGCAGACCACGCGGCGCGGCCGCTTCGAGCAGGCCGAGAACGGCACGCTGTTCCTCGACGAGATTGGCGACATGCCGTTTGATTTGCAGACGCGGCTGTTGCGCGTGCTGTCGGACGGCCATTTCTATCGCGTCGGCGGCCACCAGCCGCTGAAGGCCAACGTGCGCGTGATCACCGCCACGCACCAAAATCTGGAGCAGCGCGTGCGCGAGGGTTTGTTCCGCGAAGATTTGTATCACCGTTTGAACGTGATCCGCCTGCGCCTGCCCAGTTTGAGGGAGCGGCGCGAGGATATCCCCCTTTTGGTGCGCCACTTCCTGGTGCAAAGCGCCAAGCAGCTCGGCGTCGAGGCCAAGCGCATGAGCGACGCGGCGCTGCAGTTCCTGTGCGGCCTGGAGTTGCCGGGCAATGTGCGCCAGCTGGAAAACCTGTGCAACTGGATTACCGTGATGGCGCCGGGGCAGACGGTGGAGATCAAGGATCTGCCGCTCGAGCTGTCCCAGGAAAAAGGCGGCGCGACTGCGGCGCCGCTGGTGGCTGGCGCTGCGCCTGGGTCGGCGCCGGAAAGTTATAGCGCGCCTATCCACCACGGCATGGTGACGCCGGTGGCCGACGCTGCTGCCGGTTCGCCGGACGCATGGCTGACCTTGCTGGAAGCGCAGGCTGCCAGCATGCTGAGCGGCGGTCAGCAGGAAGTGATGGCGGTGCTGGGCCGGCAGTTCGAGTCGGCGCTGATCCGCACCGCGCTCAAGCACACGCACGGCCGCAAGAACGATGCGGCGGTGCGCCTGGGCATCGGTCGCAACACCATCACCCGCAAGATCGCCGAGCTCGGCATCGACGGCGCCAAGGACGATTAAGTAGCCGATTCCGCACCGGCGCGTGCGGCGCGCTTGATCGCCTGCGGCGGCATGCCGTAGGCACGGATGAAGGCGCGGCGCATGCGTTCGGGATCGTCGAATCCCACCTCGCGGGCCACCACGTCGATGGCGTGGTTGCCTTCTTCAATCATGGTACGCGCCGCTTCCACGCGCAGCGTTTCCACCGCCTTGGCCGGCGATTGCCCGGTCTCCAATCTGAACGCACGCGTGAACTGGCGCCGGCTCAGCGTGGCCGCGTCCGCCAATTCGTCCACCGACAAGGCCTTGCGCAGGTTGCGCTTGGCATAGCTCAGGGCGTTCTGGATGCGGTCCGACTTCGGCTCCAGCTCCAGCAGCGCCGAGAATTGCGACTGGCCGCCGGTGCGCCGGTGGTACACCACCATCTTGCGCGCCACCGCGCGCGCCAGCTCGACGCCGTAATCGGCCTCTACCAAGGCCAGCGACAGGTCGATACAAGCGGTCATGCCGGCCGAACTCCAGATCCGTTCGTCTTCGATGTAGATGCGGTCTTCTTCCACCCTGGCTTTCGGATACAGCCGCTGCAGTTCGCGCGCCATGGCCCAATGCGTGGTCACGCGGCGGCCGTCGATCAGGCCGGCTTCCGCCAACTGGAAGGCGCCGGCGCAGATACTGGCGGTGCGCCGCGACGCCTGGCTCGCTTCACGCAGGAAGGCGGTGAACGGCGGCATGGGCGGTGTCGCCTCGCTGCTGCCGGCCACCATGATGGTGTCGAACGCCGGCGCGCCGAAGCGCTCGGTCAGCACCGCCACGCCGGAAGAGCTGCGCACCGGGCCGCCCAGTTCGGACAGTACCGTCAGCTCGTAGTACGGCCCGCCCGGCAGGGAGTTGGCGGTCTCGAATACCGCCACCACCGCCATGTCGATGATCTGGAAATCGGGAAACAGCAGCAAACCGATGGTTTTTTTCATGATGGCCTGAAATGAGGTTTCTATGTCACACGGGCCTTAGTTTGCGCCGATACACTGCTCCTGTCAATTCAACGAAAGGAAGCATCAAGATGAAAACCGCATTGATTACCGGCGCATCCTCGGGCATAGGCGCCATTTACGCAGACCGCCTGGCACGCCGCGGCTACGACCTGATCTTGACCGGGCGCGATGGCGCCAAGCTGTCCGCGCTGGCGGCCCGACTGGAGGCCGACACCGGCCGCAAGGTCGACACCATCGCCGCCGATCTGGCCGTGAAGGCCGATCTGCGCCGCGTCGAGCAGCGCCTGGCCAGCGACGCCAGCATCAGCATGCTGGTGAATAACGCCGGCCTCGGCGCCGTCAAGCCGCTGATCGATTCCACGCCGGAGGAACTGGATGCGTTGATCGATGTCAACGTCACCGCGCTGACGCGCCTGACCCGCGCCGTGGCGCCGGGGCTGGTGGCGCGCGGCGAAGGCGCCATCATCAACGTGTCGTCGATCGTGGCGCTCAAGCCGGAACTGTTGAACGGCACTTATGGCGGTAGCAAGGCTTTCGTGCTGGCGCTGACGCAGTCGCTGCACCATGAACTGAGCGGCAAGGGCATCCAGCTTCAGGCCGTGCTGCCGGGCGTGACCGCCACGCCGTTCTGGGACCGCGCCGGCCACGCCGTCTCGAATTTGCCGACCGAGTGGGTGATGACGCCGGAAGACCTGGTCGACGCCGCGCTGGCCGGCTTCGACCAGCGCGAGCTGGTGACGGTGCCGCCGCTGCCGGAGCTGGACGACTTCAACCGCATGGAGGAAGCGCGCCACGCCATGGCGGGCCGGCTGTCCAACAGCAAGCCGGCCGCGCGCTATCTAGCAGAAACGTAATCTTGCTCGGCAGCAGTTTGAGGTAAGCTCTTGGCTGACAAGCCAGGAGCTTTTTTTTTATGGAATACGTATGCTGATTAATTGTGTGGCTTATCAGGATGGCAACAAGCTGGCCGACATCCCGGTCGAGGATATCAGCGACTACATCGAGAAGCCGGAGACTTTTGTGTGGGTGGCGCTGCGCGCCGCCGACCCGGATGAACTGGCGGCGATGCAGCATGAATTCGGCCTGCACGAACTGGCGGTGGAAGACGCCAGCCGCGGCCATCAACGCCCCAAGATCGAAGAGTACGGCGACTCGCTGTTCGTGGTGGTGAAGACCATCGAATGCCGCGACGGCGAGGTGGCGCTGGGCGAGGTCGATATTTTCGTCGGCCAGAATTATGTGCTGTCCTCGCGCGACGGCGACAGCCAGCAAGGCTTTCTCGGCGTGCGTGCGCGCGCCGAGCGCGAGCCGCACATGCTGCGCCTCGGTCCGGCCTTCGTGCTGTATGCCTTGATGGACGCGGTGGTGGACCGCTACTTCCCGGTGCTCGACATGCTGGAGAGCGAGCTGGAAAAAATCGAGGATCTGATCTTCACGCAGGGCCGGCAGCGCGACAACATCCAGCGCCTGTATGAGCTGAAGAGCAAGGTGACGCTGGTGCGCCACGCGGTGGCGCCGTTGATGGAAGCGGTGGGGCGGCTGCACGGCGGCCGCGTGCCGTCGATGTGCCAGGACACGCAGGAATACTTCCGCGACGTGCACGATCACCTGCACCGCATCAGCGGTTCGCTGGACGGCATCCGCGACACCATCGCCACGGCGATCCAGGTCAATCTGTCGATGACGGCGATCGAGGAGAGCGAAGTGAACAAGCGGCTGGCGGCGTGGGCGGCGATCTTCGCGATCGTGACCGCATTTGCCGGGCTGTGGGGCATGAATTTCAAATACATGCCGGAGCTGGACTGGAAGTACGGCTATCCGATGGCGGTGGCCATCATGGTCGGCGTGTGCCTGTATCTGTACCGGCGCTTCAAGCGATCTGGGTGGTTATAAAAAAATCCCCGGCGGCACTGAGCATGCTCAGGCCGCCGGGGATTTTTACGTCAGCTTCTGATTAGAAGTTGTAGGTGGCGCGCACGTAGGCGGTGCGGCCGGTTGGATCGGTGTAGCGTGGATCGTAGCCAGCCTGGAACACGGCGCTCTGGTACGACAGCGGCGGTACGCGGTCGAACAGGTTGCGCACGCCGGCGGTCAGGGTCAGGCCCTTGATCGCTTCCCATGCTGCGTAGGTGTCCCAGGTGGTGTAGGACGCTACGCTGTGGCCTGGATGATCTTCAACTTCCTGATCCTGGTAGCCCGACTTGTAGTGACCGGTCAGACCGGCGGCGTACTTGCCTTTGCTCCAGCCCAGGTTCAGCGTGTTCTGCCAGCGGAAGATCACCTGGTTGCCCGAGAATGCGCCGACGTTCTGGTGCATCGAGTCGCCGATGAAGTTCTGGTACTCGTACTTGTGCACCCAGGTCGCGTTGTCGGCGATGGTGAAGTTGCCGTAGTCCTTGGTGCGCAAACGGTAGCTGGCCGACAGATCGACGCCGTTGGTGTTCAGGTCGCCCAGATTCTGGTAGCGGGTATCGATGTAACCGCAGGTGATCGGGTTCGGGCACTGCGAACCGTCGGTGGCCAGATCGCCGGACGGATTGCGGTGGTAGTACGACGCGAAGGTTTTCGGATCGGTCAGGATGTCGAAGTCCTGCAGGGTGCTGATCTGCTGGGTCAGACGGATCGACCAGTAGTCGGCGGTCACGGTCAGGTTGTTGACCGGTTCCAGCACGACGCCGAGGCTGCCGTTTTTCGAACGTTCAGGTTGCAGGTTGACGTTACCGCCGTTCAGCACCTGGAACTGCTGCTTGCAGTTGGCCGCAGACGACTTGCCCGGAATCGGCGTACCGCCTGGGCAGTTGATCGGATCGTTCAGGGTGTTGCCGGAGTTGGTGTAGGCTTCCGACATGTTCAGCTCATACAGCGACGGCGCGCGGAAACCCTTCGAGTACGAACCGCGCAGCAGCACGGCGGTCGCTGGACGGTAGGTGAAGCCGAACTTCGGATTGGCGGTGTGACCGAAGTCGCTGTACTTGTCGTAACGCACGGCGGCGGTGACGTCCAGGTTCTTCAGCAGCGGCAGGTTCAGCTCCGAGAAGAACGCCGACACGTTGCGCTTGCCGACGTTCAGAGTGTTCGGATCGATACCGGTCGAGGCGATCACCTTGGCAGCGTACTCGGTGTTGGCGGCGCTGTAGAACTCTTGCTGTTCGTATTGCGCGCCGACGGCCAGTGCGGCCTGGTGGCCGGTATTCAGCCAGTCGCCGATTTCGCGGCTCATCTTGAAGTCCGCGCCACGGGTCTTGCCGGTCGCGTTCATGATGTTGCCGTCCAGAGCTGCCGAATTCAGCAGCGCGGTGCCGGCGGCATCCTGGGCGCCGAAGACGTTGATCACGCCATCAAGCACGCCTTTGGTGATCAGGTTGCCATCGCTGTAGCCGTACAGGTTTTCCTTCAGCTTGTTCTTGTTATAGGTCAGGGCGGTCTGGTAGTCCCAGCCTGCCATGGTGCCTTTCAACTCGACCACCAGGCGTTCCTGGCGGTTGATGTTTTCATCGGCACGCGAACCGTTCGGCAGATCGCGCCATTTGGCGTGGACGAAGCCTGGCTTGACGCCGGCGGTGTTGTCGCCGCCGATGTCGGTGTAGTTCGGGTCCAATGCGACTGCGGCAGGGATGCTGCCGTTGCCTGGGAAGTAAGGATTGAGGGAACCGTCAGGACGCTGACGGTTGATGTACAGGCCGCCGTATGGCACAGGCGCGATGCCGCTCTGGATCTTGCTTTCGGTCGACAGGTATTCCACGCCGAGTTCGTGGTTCTCGTTCAGCTTGAAGGTACCCTTGATCAGGCCGGTGTTGCGCTTGCTCTTAGGGATGTAGTCGACAAAGCTGGAGGTGGTCATCAGGCAGGAGCCGTCGCCCGCCGGGATCAGGTTGGTGCCGGTGGTGCAGCCGGGGCCGGACGGATTGGCGCTGACTTCCTGGTAGTAGTTGGCTGGGCTGGTCGAGCCCGACAGGCCGCCTGGATAGCGGGTGTTGAAATCACGCTGCATGCCGCCGATGCGCTGTTGCGACTGGTGGTCGAACATGGCGAAGATATTGAAGCCGTCCTTGTCCAGATCGCCGTAGCCGAAGCCGAAGTTGGCGTTCTTGGAGAAGCCGCCGTCGTGCTGCGGGCTGTCCGCGCCCACGGTGACGGTGCCACCCTGGTAGTCTTTTTTGGTGATGAAGTTGATCACGCCGCCGACGGCGTCGGAGCCGTACAGCGAGGAAGCGCCGTCGCGCAGCACTTCAACGCGCTCGAGCGCGGCGAACGGGATCATGTTCAGGTCGGGTGCCGAGCTGTCGAGGGCGTTGTTCGCCAGGCGGCGGCCGTTCAGCAGGATCAGGGTCTTGTTGGCGCCGATGCCGCGCAGGTCGGCGAACGAAGCGCCGCCGGTGCCGGAACCGACCACCTGGCTGGTGCCTTGCGACGATTGCGAGACGCTCAGGTTGGCCAGCACTTGTTCAACGGTGGTGATGCCTTCCTTCTTCAGGTCGGCCATTTTCACTATGGTCACAGGGACGGCGGTCTCAGCGTCGATACGCTTGATCGCCGAACCGGTAATTTCAACGCGCTGGATAGGCGCATCCTGGGCGAATGCTGGTTGTGCCAGCATCAGTGCGGCGCTGCCCGCAAACATCACGCGCAGCGAGCGCGACAAAACAGTTTCCATCATCATTAACGAACTCCTTCGGGGGGTGTTTCTTGACTCTTTATTATTGAAAATTACACTATGAATATTCTATAAATGAATTTATTCAGTGCAGGTCATGAAACCACCCGGCGCCGCCCAAGGTCAATTATCGCTCTGTAACAACATTGAAATAAACAACACTTCCTTCGGTTTTTACCGAAAAACAAGCGTTTTTTACACAAGAATACAAAGTTTTTGGCTGATTATGGCTTGGGCATGCTAGGAACGGCGTAAACCTGAAGCCAGGTTTACGCTGTTATATAACGATACAATCCGGGGTCTACAACCCGGGGTCAGTTCCGACATTCGGACATTTCGCTCGCGAAATGTCCGAATGTCGGAACTGACCCCGGGTTGTTTTTAGGCGCGCTTGGCGGCCATGGAGAGGGCGACCGCTTCGGCCACCTTGATGCCGTCGACGCCGGCGGAGAGGATGCCGCCCGCGTAGCCGGCGCCTTCGCCGGCCGGGAACAGGCCTTTGGTGTTGAGGCTTTGCAGCGTGTCGTCGCGGCGCTTGATGCGGATCGGCGACGAGGTGCGCGTCTCCAGACCGGTCAGCACGGCGTCGTGCTTGAAGTAGCCCTTGATCTGCTTGTCGAACGCCGGGAAGGCTTCGCGCAGCGCCGTCACCGCGAACTCCGGCAGGATCTGCGCCAGGTCGGTCAGCGTGATGCCGGGCTTGTACGACGGCACCACCGCGCCGAAGTCGGTCGAGGCGCGCCCGGCCACGAAGTCGCCCATCAGCTGGCCCGGCGCGTTGTAGCTGCCGCCGCCCAGGTGGAAGGCTTTTTCTTCAAGCTCGCGCTGGAAGGCCATGCCCGCCAGCGGGTGGCCCGGATAGTCTTCTTCCGGCGAGATGCTGACCACGATGGCGCTGTTGGCGTTGCGCTCGTTGCGCGAGTATTGGCTCATGCCGTTGGTGACCACGCGGCCCGGCTCGGACGCCGCCGCCACCACCGTGCCGCCCGGGCACATGCAGAAGCTGTACACCGCGCGGCCGTTGCTGGCGTGGTGCACCAGCTTGTAGTCGGCCGCACCGAGGATGGGGTGGCCGGCGTTGGCGCCGAAGCGGCAGGCGTCGATCAGCGATTGCGGGTGCTCGACCCGGAAGCCGATCGAGAACGGCTTGGCTTCGATGTAGACGCCGCGCTCGTACAGCATCTCGAAGGTGTCGCGCGCGCTGTGGCCGACGGCCAGGATTACGTGGTCGGTGACGATTTTCTCGCCGCTTTCCAGCATGATGCCGCGCATCTGGCGGCCGTCCGCCGTTTCTTCAACGTCGATGTCGGTGACCTTGCTGCTGAAGCGGTATTCGCCGCCCAGCGCTTCGATGTTCTCGCGCATCGCTTCCACCATCTTCACCAGGCGGAAGGTGCCGATGTGCGGCTTGCTGACGTAGATGATTTCGTCCGGCGCGCCGGCCTTGACGAACTCGGTCAGCACCTTGCGGCCGTAGTGTTTCGGATCCTTGATCTGGCTGTACAGCTTGCCGTCCGAGAAGGTGCCGGCGCCGCCTTCGCCGAACTGCACGTTCGATTCCGGATTGAGCTTGCGCTGGCGCCAGAAGCCGAAGGTGTCGACGGTGCGTTCGCGCACGATCTTGCCGCGTTCAACGATGATGGGGCGCAGGCCCATTTGCGCCAGGATCAGCGCCGCCAGCAGGCCGCAGGGGCCGATGCCGATCACCACCGGACGCTGGAAGTCGGGATGCGCCGCCAGCGCGGCGCCGTCGGCCACGAATTGATAGGCGGTGTCCGGCGAGGGCACGATGTGGAGGTCGTTGTGGTGGCGCTGCAGCACGGCGGCTTCGTCCTTGAGCTCGATATCGAGCGCGTAGATCAGGACGATGGCGGATTTCTTGCGCGCGTCGTAGCTGCGCTTGTAAATGGTAAAGCCGAGCAGTTCGTCAGCGGCGATGCCGAGGCGCGCGATGATGGCGGCCGGCAGGTCGGCTTCCGCATGGTCCAGCGGGAGCTTGAGTTCGTTTAGTCTCAACATGATGGGTTCCAACAAGTGACAGGGCTCCGTAGCTAGCGGAGAGTGGTGCGGCCATCTCCCTCGGGCAGCGGCCGCAGGCGCTATTTTACCTGCTGTTAGCGGCAGATGGCCGGAAAAGGCCGTTGCAATTAACTCATCCATATGGCACTGTCGGCCTGTAGCGGCAGCGAAAGAGGCATATGACCATTGAAATCCCGACCCAGTCCCCGGTGCCGCCCCAAGGCATGCAGGCCGAAGCCATGGCACTGGGTTTCGCCCAATGTGTGGAGGCCCAGCAGCGCACCTTCTACGCCACCCCGATAGGCTGGCTGCTGGTGGCCTGGCTCTGTTACGGCATGGTGCCGCCCGCCGACGTGCTGCGCTGGGCCGGCTGCTTCTTTCTGGCATGGACCGTCAACCTGCTGACGTTGCGGCATATCGCCAAAACCGGGCCCGACATCCGGCGCCACCGTTTCGCGCTGACCGCCACGGTCGTGTTGGACGGTGTCTGCTGGGGCTTGATGGCACGGATGCTGATGACCCACAACGCCCGCCTCGACGCTTGGCTGCTGATCGTGCTGTGCGGCGCGCTGGCGGTGAACGTGCCGACCTATATCACTTACCCGCGCGCGTTTCGCCTGCTGACCGGGGCGATGTGGCTGACCACCGCCGTGTCCGTCGCCACGCGCTGGTCCGGCATCGACGCCGCGATCCAGCTGCTCACCGGCTTGCTGGTCTACTGCGGGCTGCTGATCTACACCATCGGCCCCATCTCTACCCGCGTGGTGGAAGGGATACGCCTACGGCTGGAAAACGGCGCTCTGGCGGAACGTCTGCAGCAGCATCTGGACCATGCCAAGCACCTGGCCAGCACCGACGCCCTGACCGGGCAGATGAATCGCCGCGCCCTGGACCAGGCGCTGGATCAACTGATCGTCGAGGGCGACCGGCGCGGCGCCGTGTTTTCCCTGCTGATGCTCGATATCGACTATTTCAAGAAAATCAACGACACGCACGGCCACAGCGTCGGCGACCAGGCCTTGCAGGCGGTGGCCCGGCGTATCGCCGCGCCGCTCAGGAAAGGGGACTTGTGCGCCCGTTTCGGCGGCGAGGAGTTTGTCGCACTGCTGCCTGCAGCCGACCTGGACCAGGCCTGCGAGGTGGCCGAGCGCATCCGTCAGGCGGTGGCGCAGGCGGCGCTGGAGACCGAGCCGCCCATCCCGGCCACGGTGTCGATCGGCGTGGCCACCTACTGCGCCGGCATGAGCGCCGAGGCCCTGCTGGCCGTGGCCGACCGCGAAGTCTACGTGGCCAAACGCAATGGCCGCAATCAGGTGTGCGCCGACCAGGGCGGTTGATATCCCGGTCGTCGCCGAATATATCGTTGGGCTCAGCAAGCATATTAACAATGCACGCCATTTATTTTATTCAGTTTCAAATCATCGACGAATAAACTGATAAAAAAGTTATAAAGCGAAAATTGCATATTCATATGCACCAAATCAGCCGGCTGCGCACTAAAAATGTGCGTTGTAAAAAAACAACGATGGTGCCACTTTGCAACTTTCCAGACGCGCTGTATTTCGGACTATGAAATGGCTCTTGTCACACTTTTGTATACACTAAGATACACCGCTCATGCTGCATCGCACCAATATTGCACCTCAATCAACGCATGCATTGCCGCAGTAATGCCAAATTTTTACCTTTTTTGCCTTATTTAATTCATTTTTACATGGATTAACACGTATAAAAGCATTGTTACATCTGGAATTGGTAGATGAATAATGAAAATCCTCGCGCCGCAGCAAAAAACTCTTCGTAAAGTACTTGCATTGTTGCGAAGGTTTGTAATCGTTGTTTTCACGAAACATTGCGCCGCCGTGGTTGACAGTTTTGCCAAGCAAATGGTTTCATGCAATGCGCCTGCAAAACACAACTTTGCCAGGTGTTAATAAATGAGATTCATCACCCTGATAATCCCCACGGCTTTGCGGCCTGGCGGAAATGTCATCCAAGGTTTAAAGAATCCAGCAGGTTGGGCCAATAACAATGTGCCGGGGTTTTTAAATAAAGCCCTGCGTGTATTTGGTTACGTTTCTCTCGACAAGAGAGTTCAATAATGGGAGTTTTACAATGATTCAAGAGAAGATGATGTCGCGTACCTTGCGTACCGTGTTCGCCAGCTCGATGCTGGTCGGCATGACCGCAATGATGCATAACGCCATTGCACAGGAAGCTGCACCGCAAAAAATCGAATCGGTGCAAGTAACCGGTACCCGCATTACTGCGCCAGGCACGACCTCGACCAGCCCAATTTCCTCGATCTCGGCCGAAGAAATCAAGCAGTCCCAGCCTGTAGCCGTTGAAGAATTCATCAAGGCCCTGCCAGCGGCAGTGCCTTCGATCGGTCCTGGCACCAATAATGGTACCGGCGGCGGCGCCACCATCGATATGCGTGGTCTGGGCGCGAACCGTACCCTGGTGCTGCTGAACGGCCGCCGCATGGTACCGTTTAACCTGAACGGCACCGTCGACACCAACGCCATTCCTATCGCCCTGCTGAGCCGCGTTGACGTGCTGACCGGTGGCGCATCGGTGGCCTACGGCGCCGACGCAGTGGCCGGCGTGGTCAACTTCAACTTGAAGAGAAACTTCCAGGGCCTGGACGTGTCGACCTCCTACGGCGGCACCACCGAACACCATGACGGCAAGCGCAAGCGCACCGACGTGACCTGGGGCGCGAGCCTGGATGACGGCCGCGGCAACGTGGTACTGAGCATCGGCAAAACCTCGGTCGATCCAGTGACCCAGGGTTCGCGCGACTTCGGTAAGGTCAGCCTGAGCTCGGTGAGCGGTAAAGGCACTGGTTCCGACACCGCCATTCCGGCCACCTTTATCATCGGCCAAGCAGACGGCGTGAAAGGCGGCATCAACGGCACCTGGCAAATCGATCCGGCCAGCGGCAAGCTGGTCAGCCCGCACGTCCAGTACAACACCAACCCGCTGAACTACTATCAGACCGGTCTGGACCGTACCCAGGCGACCGCGTTGGCGAACTACAAGGTCAACGACCATGCCGACGTCTATAGCGAAGTGTTCTACACCACCAGCAAGGTTGCTTCGACCCTGGCGGAATCGGGCACCTTCCAGAACTCGTACAACGTACCAATCGGTAACCCGTACATCCCCGAAGCAGCGCGTCAGCAGATCTGCCAGCAGCGCGGCATCAGCCCGGCAAACTGCGTAGCCGGCAACGCCACCATGGTGCCGATGACCATCGGTCGCCGCTTCGTTGAACTGGGCCCACGTATCAACGCCTTCGACAACAAGACCCTGCAATACACTATCGGCGTCAAAGGCGATGTGGCTTGGGACTGGACCTACGATGCGTCGTGGACCCGTGGTCAATCGGATCAGGTGCAGATCAAGCAGAACTGGGGTTCGCTGTCCAAGGTTAGCCAGGCGCTGAACGCTCTGAACACCACCACTTGCGTCAACACCGCCAACAAGTGCGTACCGCTGAACGTATTCGGCGCTGCCGGTTCGATCACGCCGGAACAGTTGGCCTTTGTTAACTCGAGCGCAATCTCGATGCAAAACGTGCAGCAGGACGTGGCATCGATCAACTTCTCTGGTGACTTCGGCAATAACTTCGTCAGCCCCCTCGCTGGCGTGCCTATCTCGATGGCAATTACCGGTGAAGAGCGTAAAGTTGAAGCGGGCAACCGTTCTGACGCCGCCACCCAGATCCAGGGCGAAGTCCTGGGTTCGGGCGCGCCAACCCCGGATCGTACCGGTAAGTTCACGCTGCGCGAACTGGCAGTGGAAGCATCCGTACCGCTGATCAAGGACAAGCCGTTCGTCCGTTCGCTGAACGCTGACATCGGCTACCGCGAAACCGAGTTCAAGTCGGGCAGCAACGGCTCGCAGAGCTACGAGAGCTGGAAAATCGGCGGCGAGTGGGAACCAGTCAAGTCGATCCGTTTCCGCGCCATGGTCCAGAAGGCCACCCGCGCACCTAACGTGAACGAACTGTTCGCGCCACAAGTGACTAACCTGTCGAATCTGGCAGTTGATCCTTGCGCAAAGGATGATAAAAATCCAGCCCAGGCCAACCAAGCGGACGCAAACAAAGCAGGCACCTTGTCTAACCTGTGCCGCCTGACCGGCGTGCCAGTTAGCAACATCGGCGTGCTGGGCCAGCCGTCGTCGGGCCAGATCAACAATCTGACCGGTGGTAACCCGAACCTGGGCCCTGAAGAAGCCAAGACCAAAACCATCGGCTTCGTCTGGGAACCGCTGCCTAAGCTGGCTGTTACCGTCGACTACTACCAGATCAAGATCGCCAAGGCGGTATCCAGCCTGAGTACCGCCGACGTGATCGATGGTTGCTACAAAAACAACCCATCGTTCACCATGAACGCGTACTGCGACATCGTTGGTCGTGACCCTGCCACCGGTGGCTTCAACGGTGTTGGTTCGCGTGGCGTGCAAACCCCGCTGTCGAATGCTGGCGCACAAGAAACCAGCGGCTTCGACGTCGGCGTAGCGTACAAGCTGCAGGCCAAGACGCTGAACCTGGATCCTAAGTACGGCAGCTTCGACCTGGGCTGGAACTACACCCAGGTGCAGAAGTTCACCTTCCAGGGTACGCCTACTTCGATCAACCGTGATTGCCTGGGTTACTACTCGGTCGCTTGCGGTAACGTGGCAAATGCTCCAGTGTTCAAGCGCAAGTTCAACCAGCGCACCACCTGGAACGTTGGTCAGTTCGCTCTGGGCTACAACTGGCGTTACACCAGCGCGGTCGATATCGAGCCGCTGGCGCAATACCCACGACCAAACGTCGCGCCAACGTTCCTGCAGCAGTTCTCGCACATCAAGGCTACCAACTACATCGATCTGTCGGGTGTGTATAACTACTCGAAGAACGTGCGTTTGAGCCTGAGCGTCAACAATGCCGCCAACAAGAAGCCGCCTATCGTCGGCGCCAACGTCAGCACCACCTCGGTTGACAGCGGCAATACCTTCCCGCAGACCTACGATGCAATCGGTCGTTACGTCACCTTCGGCGCCAACGTGAAGTTCTAATCTTCACTGCAGCGTAAAAAACCCCGCTTGGCCGCAAGGCCAAGCGGGGTTTTTTTACGTCTGCTCATATTGACACTTACATTCAGTATATGGTCTTATGTAACCAACTCTAACATGTGGTAACAGCGTTAGGTTTCAGCCCCGACAGGGGAGTCCAATATTGGGAGTTTTGATGATTCAAGAAAAAAAGATGTCGCGTATTTTGCGCAGGACATTCGCTGGTTCCATGCTGGTGGGCATGACCGCCATGATGCACAACGCCGTGGCTCAGGAAGCCGCAACACCGAAGATCGAATCGGTGCAAGTGACCGGTACCCGCATCACTGCACCCGGCACCACTTCCACCAGCCCGATCTCCTCGATCAGCGCGGAAGACATCAAACAGTCCCAGCCGGTTGCTGTGGAAGAGTTCATCAAGAGCCTGCCGGCGGCGCTGCCGTCGATCGGCCCCGGTACCAACAACGGCACCGGTGGCGGCGCCACTGTCGACCTGCGCGGTCTGGGCGCCAACCGCACCCTGGTGCTGATCAACGGCCGCCGCATGGTGCCGTTCAACCTGAACGGCACGGTCGATACCAACTCTATCCCGATCGCGCTGCTGAGCCGCGTTGACCTGTTGACCGGCGGCGCCTCGGTAGCCTACGGCGCCGACGCCGTCGCCGGCGTGATCAACTTCAACCTCAAGCGCAACTTCAGCGGCGTCGACATCTCGTCCTCGTACGGCGGCACCACCGAGTACCACGACGGCAAGAAGAAGCGCACCGACCTGACCATCGGCGCCAGCCTGGACGACGGCCGTGGCAACGTCGTGCTGAGCATCGGCAAGACCACCACCGACGCGGTGACCCAGGGCTCGCGTCCGTTCGGCATCACCAGTCTGAGCTCGACCACCGGCAAGCCGACCGGTTCCGAGACCGCGATCCCGGCCACCTTCGGCATCGGCCAGGCCACCGGCGTGGTGGGCGGCATCAACGGCACCACCCAGATCAACCCGGCCACCGGCCTGCTGTCGAGTACGGTCAACCTGTACAACACCAACCCGCTGAACTACTACCAGACCGGCCTCGATCGCACCCAAGCCACCTCGCTGGCCAACTACAAGATCAACGAGCACGCCAATGTGTACGCCGAAGTGTTCTACACCACCAGCAAAGTGGCGTCGACACTGGCGGAGTCGGGCACCTTCCAGAACACCTACAACGTCCCGATCGGCAACCCGTACATCCCTGCGGGCGCGCGCCAGCAGATTTGCCAGCAGCGCGGCATCAGCGCCGCCAATTGCGTGGCCGGCAACGCCACCATGGTGCCGATGACCATCGGCCGCCGCTTCGTCGAACTGGGTCCGCGCATCAACGCCTTCGACAACAAGACGCTGCAGTACACCATCGGCGCCAAGGGCGACCTCGCCTTCGACTGGACCTACGACGCGTCGTGGACGCGCGGCACCTCCGACCAGGTGCAAGTCAAGCAGAACTGGGGCTCGCTGTCGAAAGTGTCGCAGGCGCTCAACGCGCTGAGCACCACCGCCTGCGTCGATCCGGCCAACAACTGCGTACCCTTGAACGTGTTCGGCGCGGGCGGCTCGATCACGCCGGCGCAACTGGCGTTCATCAACTCCAGCGCCATCTCGATGCAACACGTGGCGCAGGACGTGGCGTCGTTGTCGGTGCAGGGCGACTTCGGCGACAAGTTCGTCAGCCCGCTGGCCGGCCAGCCGATCACGATGGCGATCACCGGCGAGCATCGCCGCGTACAAGCCGGCAACCAGTCCGACGCGGCCACCCAGCTGCCGGGCGAAGTGCTGGGCTCGGGCGCACCGACTCCTGACCGCAGCGGCATCTTCAGCCTGCGCGAGCTGGCGGTGGAATCGAGCATCCCGCTGATCAAGGATAAGCCTTTCATCCGTGCCCTGAACGCCGACGTCGGCTACCGCGAAACCGAATTCAAAACCAATACCCAGTCGAAGAGCTACAACAGCTGGAAGATCGGTGGCGATTGGGAGCCGGTGAAGTCGTTCCGCGTGCGCGGCATGGTGCAGAAAGCCACCCGCGCGCCGAACGTGAACGAACTGTTCTCGCCGCTGGTGACCGGCCTGTCGAATCTGTCGGCCGACCCGTGCGCCGGCACCGCCATCAATGCCGGTCAGGCCAACGCGGCCGGCACGCTGTCGAACCTGTGCCGCCTGACCGGCGTGCCGCTGAGCCGTTTCGGCGTGCTGTCGCAACCATCGTCGGGCCAGATCAACAATCTGACCGGCGGCAATCCTGAACTGAATCCGGAAAAAGCCAAGACCAAGACCCTGGGCTTCGTCTGGGAGCCGCTGCCGAAGCTGGCGATTTCGCTCGACTACTACCAGATCAAGATCGCGGAGGCGATTTCCAGCCTGAGCACCACCGACGTCCTCAACGGTTGCTACAGCACCAAGTACAACCCGACCCTGGCCATGAACGAGTACTGCGCCATCGTCGGCCGCGATCCCGCCACCGGCGGCTTCAACGGCAACGGTTCGAAGGGCGTGCAGACGCCGCTGTCGAACGCCGGCAAGCAAAGCACCAGCGGCTACGACCTCGGCGTGCAGTACAAGCTGCAGGCGAAGAGCCTGAGCCTGGATCCGAAGTACGGCAACCTCGACCTGGGCTTCAACTTCACCCAGGTGCAGCGCTACGAGTTCCAGGCGGCGCCGGCCACCGACAACCGCGATTGCCTCGGTTACTACTCGGTCGCCTGCGGCAACGTCGCCAACGCGCCGGTATTCAAGCGCAAATTCGTCCAGCGCAGCACCTGGAACGTGGGCGACTTCGCGCTCGGTTACAACTGGCGCTACACCAGCGCGGTCGATTACGAGCCGGCGTCGCAACAGGCCGCCCGCGTGAAGATCCTGGACCAGTACACCCACATCAAGGCCTACAGCTACGTCGACCTGTCGGGCGTGTACAACTTCTCGAAGAACCTGCGTTTCAACCTGAGCGTCAACAATGTGGCGAACAAGAAACCGCCTATCGTCGGCGCCAACGTCGGTACCACGTCGATGGATAGCGGCAATACCTTCCCGCAAACCTACGATGCCCTCGGCCGTTATGTGACCTTCGGTGCCAACCTGAAATTCTAATTTCGGTTGAGCATGAAAAGCCCCGCACGGCCACAAAGCCGGGCGGGGCTTTTTTAGGTTCATCACGGATTGACGGGAATAGCGTTGACCTGTTGGGTTTGACGTTGCTTGTCGCTGTAAAAGCAAGCGGCACCACGCCAACCCGCACACCGCTGCGGCCAGGGTCAGACCCGCAGGGTCTGACCCTTTCGTTAGGGGGGGCTGTTAAGGACGATTATTGAGTCGCCAACCAGCACCCCGGGCCCGCAACCCCATAGATGAAGCGCGGCCGCGCGAAGGAGCGCTGACAGCCGTAGCTTCCGGAAGATTCAGGCCGCGTTTTCCGGTAATCCGTGAAGAACTTTTTTACGCCCGTTGTTTTCTGGTGAACATTTCATCTATAAAATTAACAGCTACTTATGGCATGCGTTCTTATGCTACTTGTGCTCGTTATTGATTGAATGTGCAACTCTGCAGGTTATTGCAGGTGGTGCTTTTTCGGTTGCGCCATCGCCGAACCGGTGCAGCGCGTAGTGGTCACCGGCTTCCCGATCAGCCGCACCGATACCGAAACCCCGACGCCGATCCAGGTCATCAGCATTGAGATCCTGAAGAGCGGCGCCTCGTCGCTGTTCGTTTCCGATGCCAGCCGTCGGTCCTATCCTGTTCGCCGAATCGCAGTACATCAACGGCGGCAGCACCAAGATCACCGGCCTGGAAGGCGACATCGGCTACCGCTGGAACCTGGGCGAGATGGGCGTGTTCCGCGCTTAGCCTCAGATGCCGCCCCAGGCGGCACTGAGGATGGAGACGGCGGCCAGCGCCGCCGTCTCGGTGCGCAGGATGCGTGGACCCATGGCCAGGGGCAGGGCGCCATGGCGCAAGGCCAGGTCTTCCTCCTGCTCGCTGAGGCCGCCCTCGGGGCCGACCACCAAGGTCACCGCCTGCGGCGAGTGATGGCGCGACCAGTCCGCCAGCGATTGCTCGGCGCGCGGCGTCAGGATGATGCGGCGATGCATATCCTGCTGGGTGATCCACTGTTTATAGTCCTGCGGCGGCGTCAGTTGCGCCAGCCGGTTGCGCCCGCTCTGCTCGGAAGCGGAGACGATGATGCCGCGCCAGTGCTCGAGTTTCTTTTCCGCGCGCTCGGCCGACAGCTTGACCACGCAGCGCTGCGCCGCCAGCGGCTGGAAGCCCGACACCCCCAATTCAATGGCTTTTTCGATAATCCAATCCATCTTGCTGCCCTCGGGCAAGGCCTGGGCCAGCGTGACGGCGAACGGCAGCTCGATCTCGCGCGGCGTGTGGGCCTTGATTTCGGCGGTCACGCTGCGGCGCGCGATCTCGCTCAGGCTGGCTGTGTACTCGCCGCCCTCGCCGTTGAATAGCGTGATCAATCCACCCTGCGCCAGGCGCAGCACCTGGATATGGTGGGCGACCGCCTCGGGCAGGGCGACGATCTGGCCGATGGCCAGCGGCTGGGGGCAAAAGAAGCGAGGCATAACGTGGCATCCAGGGTAAGTAGAAGTGCAATTTTAAATCGTGGATGTCTTCGTCTGGTAAAATAATGGGCTCTGCAAGCGCCGCTCTTGCTCACAGTTTCCATACTTCCGTGATACCTACGATGACTTCTACGCTCCCAACCACCCAAATGGCTAACGCGATTCGCGCGCTGGCAATGGACGCCGTCCAGAAGGCCAACTCCGGCCACCCAGGTATGCCTATGGGCATGGCTGAAATCGCTGTTGCGCTGTGGTCCGGCCATTACAGCCACAATCCAGCCAACCCGAAATGGGTGAACCGCGACCGTTTCCTGCTGTCGAACGGCCACGGCTCGATGCTGCACTACGCGCTGCTGCACCTGTCCGGCTACGCCGTGACCATGGACGACATCAAGTCCTTCCGCCAGATGCATTCGAAGACCCCGGGCCATCCGGAAGTCGGCTACACGCCGGGCGTGGAAACCACCACCGGTCCGCTGGGCCAGGGTATCGCCAACGCGGTCGGCATGGCGCTGGCTGAGTGGCTGCTGGCAAGCGAGTTCAACAAGCCAGGCTACGACGTTGTCGACCACTACACCTACGCTTTCCTGGGCGACGGCTGCCTGATGGAAGGCATCTCGCACGAAGTGTGCGCGCTGGCCGGCACCCTGGGCCTGAACAAGCTGATCGCCCTGTACGACGACAACGGCATCTCGATCGACGGCAAGGTCGAAGGCTGGTTCACCGACGACACCCCGGCCCGTTTCGAAGCCTACGGCTGGAACGTGATCCGCGCCGTCGACGGCCATGACGTGGCCGCCGTGGCCGCCGCCATTGCCGCCGCCAAGAGCGCCGACAAGCCGACCCTGATCTGCTGCAAGACTGTGATCGGCAAGGGTTCGCCTAACCTGCAAGGCGGCGACAAGGTGCACGGCGCCGCGCTGGGCGACAAGGAAGTGGCCGCCGTCCGTGAATACATCGGCTGGAGCGCCGCGCCGTTCGAAATCCCTGCCGACATCTACAGCGCATGGGACGGCAAAGCCGCCGGCGCCAAGCTGGAAGCCGAATGGGCCGCCAAGTTCGCCGAGTACAGCGCCAAGTTCCCGGCCGAAGCCGCTGAACTGACGCGCCGCATGGCTGGCGAATTGCCAGGCAACTTCGATGCGGCGCTGGCCGCCGGCGTCGCTTCGACCGTCGAGAAGAAAGAAAACATCGCCACCCGCAAGGCCAGCCAGAACGCCATCCAGGCGCTGGCGCCGGTGCTGCCGGAATTCCTGGGCGGTTCGGCCGACCTGACCGGTTCCAACCTGACCAACTGGAAAGAAATCACTCCGGTGCGTTCGGGCCAGCCGGGCAACCACATCAACTACGGCGTGCGCGAGTTCGGCATGTCGGCCATCATGAACGGCGTTGCCCTGCACGGCGGTTACATCCCGTTCGGCGCCACCTTCCTGACTTTCGCCGATTACAGCCGCAACGCGCTGCGCATGGCTGCGCTGATGAAGCAGCGTTCGCTGTTCGTGTTCACCCACGACTCGATCGGCCTGGGCGAAGACGGCCCGACCCACCAGTCGGTCGAACACATCTCGTCGCTGCGCCTGATTCCTAATCTGGACAACTGGCGTCCATGCGACACCACCGAATCGATGGTGGCATGGGGCGCGGCGGTCAAACGCAACGATGGCCCGTCGACCCTGATCTTCTCGCGCCAGAACCTGCCGTACCAGGAGCGTAGCGACGCGCAGATCGCCGACATCGCTCGTGGCGGCTACGTGCTGCGCGAAGCGGCCGACGCCAAGGTGACCCTGATCGCCACCGGTTCGGAAATCGAACTGGCGCAAGCGGCCGCCTCGGCGCTGGCCGCAGAAGGCATCGTGGCGCGCGTGGTGTCGATGCCGTCGACCGATGTATTTGACCGTCAGGACGCCGCCTACAAGGCCAGCGTGTTGACCAAAGGCGTGCCACGTGTGGCAATCGAAGCCGGCGTAACCGATTTCTGGTACAAATACGTTGGTCTGGAAGGCGCTGTTGTCGGCATCGATACCTTCGGTGAGTCGGCTCCGGCAGGCGTGCTGTTCAAGCACTTCGGCTTCACGGTAGAAAACGTGGTGGCGAAAGTCAAATCTGTCATTGCTTAATCTATAATTGCTTGTTGAACTACCTATATTTCTAATCAGGAGCAAAGTATGACGATCAAAGTTGCAATCAATGGCTATGGCCGCATCGGCCGCAATGTGCTGCGTGCTTTCTACGAAGGCGGCAAGAAACAAGACATCCAGATCGTGGCGATTAACGATCTGGGCGACGCCAAGTCGAATGCCCACCTGACCCGCTACGACACCGCCCACGGCAAGTTCCCTGGCACCGTGGAAGTAGACGGCGACAACATGATCGTGAACGGCGACGTGATCCGCGTATTCGCCCAGCGCAACCCGGCTGAAATCCCATGGGGCGACCTGGGCGTGGACGTGGTGCTGGAGTGCACCGGCTTCTTCACCACCAAGGAAAAAGCTTCGGCCCACTTGAAGGGCGGCGCCAAGAAAGTCATCATCTCGGCACCGGGCGGCAAGGATGTGGACGCGACCATCGTGTTCGGCGTCAACCAGCAAGTGCTGAAAGCCACCGACACCGTGATCTCGAACGCCTCGTGCACCACCAACTGCCTGGCCCCGCTGGTCAAGCCGCTGAACGACGCCATCGGCGTGGAAAGCGGCCTGATGACCACCGTACACGCCTACACCAACGACCAGGTGCTGAGCGACGTGATGCATGAAGACCTGCGCCGCGCCCGTTCGGCCACCATGAGCATGATCCCGACCAAGACCGGCGCCGCCGCTGCGGTCGGCCTGGTGCTGCCTGAGCTGAACGGCAAACTGGACGGTTTCGCGATCCGCGTGCCGACCATCAACGTCTCGCTGGTCGACCTGTCCTTCATCGCCAAGCGCGACACCACCGTGGACGAAGTCAACGCCCTGATGAAAGCCGCTTCGGAAGGCGCGCTGAAAGAAGTGCTGACCTATCAGACCGAACCGCTGGTCTCGATCGACTTCAACCACAACCCGGCATCGTCGAACTTCGATTCGACCCTGACCAAGGTATCGGGCCGCCTGGTGAAAGTCTCGTCGTGGTATGACAACGAGTGGGGCTTCTCGAACCGCATGCTGGACACCACCGTGGCGCTGATGAACGCCAAGTAATTCAAAGGCATTTGTATGAAAAAACCCTCCCGGCGCAAGCCGTGGAGGGTTTTTTTATGTTTGCGAAGATGCAAAAAAAGCCCACCGGGCGTGAACCCGGCGGGCTTCAGGCAACTGCCCCGAAGGGCAGCGTGCTGATTGGATTACAGCGACACGCGCAGACCCACATAGTAGCGGCGGCCGATCGGATCGTAGGCCGATGCGTCGGTCTCGGTACCGGTGGTGTTGCCTGGCAGGCCGGTGACGACTGGAGGCGCTTTCTTGTCGAAGGCGTTATCCATACCGAAGTAGAGCTGGTAGTTCTTCTTCACGTCGTAGGTGAACTGGAAGTCGGTGGTGACATACGCACCGATTTTTGGCGCCAGTTCCGGATTCTCGTAAGTATTCAGGAATTGGTCGTCCAGGCTCACACGGCCGGTGTAGGTGGTCGAGGTGCTGATGCCGAAATTGCCCCATTTGTAGGCCAGGTTCAGCACCGCCTTGTTACGCGGCGATTCCAGTTCACCAGCCGATTCGTCTTGGTCCGCACCTTGGGTAGGAACGTTCCACAGCGTTTTCAGATAGGTGTAGGCGATCTTGGCATTCAGGCGACCTGGACCAACTTTATCCGCCCACGAGGCGGTCAAATCGATACCTTTGGTGCCCAGGCCACCGCTGTTCTCTTGCGAGGTGTCGCTGTACTTGATCGAACCTGGGCTGTTCGAGCCTTCCTTGGTGGCGCGACGGGTGATGTACTGGCAGTAGAACGTGTCGCCGGTGTAGCACTGTTGCAGTGCGAACTGGCGTGGCGTGCCGACAATAGCGTCCGAGATCTTGATGTTGAAGTAGTCCGCCGTGAAGGTGAATTTGCTCAGCATTGGGATCGAGGTCGGGGTGATGACCACGCCGATGGTGCTCGAACGGCCTTTTTCCGCTTTCAGATTCGGATTGCCGCGGTTGTAGCCGCTGACGCCTTGCAAGTCTGCCTGGACCAGGGTGAACACGCCGCCATTTTCAGCAATGTTGGCAGCGACGCCAGGGGCGGCACGGCAATTGACGCTGAGTTTGTCGGTGCCGGTGGCGGTAACACCTTCGCATGGGTCGCTGACCGATGGGAAGTCCTGGCTAGGCGCCTGATACAGCTCGTTGATGTTCGGCGCGCGGGTCGACACAGCACGGGTACCACGGAACTTGATGTCTGAAACCGGGGCCCATTCCATGCCGGCATTCCAGCTGTTGGTGCTGCCGACGGTCGTGTAGTCGCCGTGACGGAAGGAGCCGCGGAAGTCCAGGTTTTTGGCCAGGAAGACATCTTTCAGCAGCGGTACGCGGGTTTCCACAAACTCCTCACGCACGATGAAGCTGCCGTAGGTCGGTGGGGTGGCGTTGCCGGCGTTCAGGCCAGCCTGGGTCAGTGGATCCGGCACGGCGCTCGAATCTTCGCTGCGCCATTCGTAACCGGCCGCCAGGCCGATCTTGCCTGCTGGCAGGCCCCATGGCAGTTCGCCGGAAATGGTGCCGCCGGCAGACTTCTGGGTCAACGCGGTTTCCAGCGAACCAGGCGCTGTGATGTACTTCAGTGCTTCCGGCGAGATGGTGCCCAGGCCGAAGATATTGACCGGCACGCAGCCATCGCGACGGGCCTGCACGTCGGCGCACATTACGCCACCACCCGGGTCAGGGTTGGGCACGCCAGCCAGCGCGCTGCGCATATTGACGATGTTAATTTGGCCGGTGGATGCCTGCGATTCCGTGGTGCGGCCGTAGCTGACGAAGGCCTCGTAGTTCCAGTCGTTGGTGAATGGCAGAGTGCCTTTCAGGCCGGTGGCCAGGCGCATGGTGCCGCGGTTGACGGTGCTGTGACGCGGTCCGAACTCAGCCAGACGGCGGGTAAAGCGGTAGTCTTTCAGGCCGTCACCATCGGTGTCGGTCATCTTGTCCCACAGGTATTGCGGGATGATAGGGTTGCGCACGGCTACCCCGTTGACCATGGTTTCACCCTGCACCACGCCGCTAGGACGGAAGATGTTGGCCGAATCCAGCGCAAACGGCTCAATGTTGGTATCGACCTTGGTCTGGGCGTAGGTACCTTCGAAGAACGCGTTATGGTTGTCGTTCAGTTTCAGGGTGCCGTTGGTGGCGAACAGGTAGCGCTCGGTCGGTACGGCGATGGTACGGTATTCCGAACGGTTGAAACCGGAGGCAGGCAAGGTGGCGTTGCCGTTGGTCGACCAGCCGATTTCTTTACCGGATTTGTCATAGGTGTAGCTCGCGCTGCCGCTGCCGTAGAAGAAGCGGCCCTGCGGCGCAAAGCTCGAATAGAACGGCGCGGTGGTTTTGAAGATGTCGCGCACGTCGCCGGTCACGGCTTCAGCCAGTGAGTACTGGTCGATCGCGGCGCCCAGGCCCGGACGGTCTTTCGACATCACGGAGCCCTGTTTCGAGTAGCCGAAGTGACCCATGATGTTGCTGCCGCCGTCGGCCGAAGTGGTGCCGAAGGTGATCGCCAGTTTTTTCTTGAAGTCGTCGTTCTTATCGCTCTTACCGGTCGAGGCATCGACGGTCACGCCTTCGAAGTTGCGCTTGAGGATGATGTTGACCACACCGGCCACAGCGTCCGAACCGTAGGTGGCCGAAGCGCCACCGGTCAGCAGCTCGACGCGCTCGATGAAGTCGACCGGAATGGTGTTCAAGTCGACTGCGGTGTCGCCGGGTACGCCCGAAACGAAACGGCGGCCGTTGACCAGCACCAGGGTGCGCGAGTCGCCCAGGTTACGCAGGTTGACGGTCGATACACCACCACCCGAGGTCAGGAAGTTCGAGTTGGTGCGGCTCAGCGAAGGCGTACCGATGGTCGGATTCTTCTGCAGCAGGTCCTGCAGGTTGACTGCGCCGGACGCGGCGATGTCGGCCGAGGTCAGGATTTGCAGCGGGGTTGGCGATTCGGCGCTAGGCGAAAGCAGGCGCGAACCGGTAATTTGTACTTTCTGTACGGCTTCTGCTGGTGCTGCTTCTTGTGCGAATGCTACTTGCGCGCTCATCGCCATGCCTGCTACGCAGATCATGCGTACGGAACGGGACAAAACTGTTTCCTTCATCATTGCGGAACTCCTTAGGGTGTATTGAAACAACTCTCCGTTTATTTTTTGTTAAATTTCTTGGTTTAACTGACCAACTTTAACGACTTCGGAGTCATGTTGTAAACGTAAATGGCCGTAAAAAATCTAACATTCGCAAAAAAGCAACAGGAGCACAAATGTAACAAAGTGTATCGGGTTGATAATGGGAAATAAAACTAGTTTCATGCTCTACCAATAGGAATAGGCCACAGAAAATATAATCTGAGAATAAAAACTTTTAATCGCGGAATTAATATTCGTCGGCCACTCGCTGCGAAATTTCCGTCGTCAAATAGCGGATGCCACCGATTTATCAGTAAGGGAATTACGTAAGGGGTGCTTGCGGAAAGACTGCTGAGATAACCCATGTGGAACACGAGAATCCGCTAATTTTTGAGAGGTGAAGCGCAATAAACGACAGATTTTGAATGTTGCCGCACTGCCATGGTGCGTGTTGCACCGTAGGCGAGAGCCCGGCCGCATGGGGCCGGGAGAGAGCTCACTTATATATGCCCGAGCCGACCAGGATATCGTCAACCCGCTCGACATAACCTGACTTTGATTCCACCGCCTTGGTCACGGGATTAGGCCACTTAAAATCAACCCAGCCCTTGCCTTTATTCTTCGCTGTATCGACCATTTCTTTAATCATGGCCTTGCCTTCATTATCTTTTAAACCAATCAATGGCTTGCCAACCATTTTAGGGTTATTACCATGGGCGACCGCAACGCCATTCAGGTCATATACATAAATATACAAGTCGCGGTCATGGAAAGCCGTGTTGGCCGGATCGGCGATCGCGGCGAAAGCCTTGTCCTTGCCGTCGGACTTGATCAGCGCCACCGCCCGTTTCACCATTGCAACAGCCTCGTCGGCCGTGCCCTTGTCCGTCGCCAGCACGGTGCCGTGACTTGCCAACAGGCCCAGGCCAAGCACGGCGGCGCCCAATAATGCTCTCATATCGATCTCCTTTATGTGATGAAACGACTCGGCGAGTAGGCAAAAAAAAGGCGGCATTGGGGTGCCCAGGATGAATACTCGTTGGCAACTCAACAGTCGTCTTTAACAGCACCCCGAACGAAAGGGTAAGACCCCAGGGTCTGACCCTGGCCGCAGCGGTGTGCGGGTTGGGTTGGTGCCGCGTGTTTTTAAAGCGACAGGCAACATCAACCCCGTCTTCCCCCGCTAACCGCGATGAACCAAAAAAAACCCTCGATGTGGCTTTGTGGCGGCTTGCACCGCGACAAAGCACACATGAGGGTCTTATTGTGCCTGTGATTAACGGAACTTGTATTCCGCCGTCACACGTACGACGCGGCCTTGCACGTCTTCGGTACTTTGCGGGATCACGCCGCCGCCGTCGCTGTTGAAGGCGCGCAGGTCGACTGGCGGACGGCGGTTGGTGACGTTGCGCACGTACAGCGACAAGGTCAGGTCCTTGAAGCCGGTGTAGGCAACGTTGTAGTCCAGCCGTTTATACGCCTTGACCTGGCATTCGTCGGCGCTCCACTTCTTGGCCGTGCAGCCGCTCGACGTGTAGCTGTCGTCGAAGTAGTCGGTGTTCAGCGAAGTTTTGCTGTTGTACACCAGGCGCAGATTGTTGCTGATCTTGCCGGTCTGCAGCGTCGCGCTGATGTTGGCCACCATCTTCGAATAACCGTAACGGCCCGCCAGATTGTCGCCGTAGTCGTTCAGCGTCGAGCTGAAGTTCTTCAGGTCCAGCAGGTAGGTGGCGTTGGCGCCCAAGTCCAGGCGACCGATACCGGTGTTAAAACGCGAGCTGCCGCCCAGGTCGACGCCGCTGGTCTTGGTGCGCGAGACGTTTTCGAAGCGTCCCGAGGTCGAGGCCAGCGGGCCGGAGGTCACGCCATACTTGGCTTGCTCGGCCGACGTGAACGTCTTGTCTTGCGACAGCGGCTGGCGATTGACCACGCCCGGCGCCTGGTCGGCTTCCGCCGCCAGCAGGTCGTCGGTCGACTTCAGGCCGATCTCATCCTTGCGCTCGATGTGCCAGTAGTCCAGCGACAGGCTGGTGCCCTTGACCGGTTCGATGACGAAGCCGACGGTGGCGCTGCGCGTGGTTTCCGGCTTCAGGTTCGGGTTGTTGCGCACGATGCTGGCCACGCCGGCCGCGCACTCGTTCTGCTCGACGATGTCGGCGCGGGCCAGTTGCAGCGCCTGGTTGGGGTCGCTGGACGGCAGCGCACCGGCGGCCTTGCGCAGGTCGCCCGCCAGGGCTTGCGCCTGGCTGCAACGCTTCGGATCGGTCACGCCGTTGTCGAACGCGAACTTGCTCGACTGTGCGCTCTCCGTCAGGTTGGGCGCGCGGAAGCCGCCTTCGTAGGTGGCGCGGAACAACAGCGCCGGCGTGGCCTCGAAGCGGGCCGCGACCTTCGGCGACGCGTGGGCCTTGAAGCCCGGCATCTTGTCGATCCGGGCGGCGCCGACCAGCTCCAACTGCCTGGTCACCGGCAGGTTCACTTCGGTGAAGATGGCCTCGGTGGTGCGGCTGGCGTCCGCCATGGCCGCGCCGTAGCCGACGATGTCGCCGCTCAGCAGGTTGGCGGTCGGCGTGATGTTGAATTTCTCGTGACGCACTTCGCCGCCCACCGCTACACCGATGGCGCGGTCGCCGATGGTGCCGACTTCGCCGGTGATCTTGCCGTCGATGAAGTATTGGGTGATCTTGCCGTCGTAGCCCTGCTCAGGGAACAGTTGTTTGAGGACGTCCGCCGAGTTGACCTGGCCCAGCTTGTAGCCGTGGTTGAAGAAGTTCGGGTCGGCCGCCGTGTATTCGCAGTAGCCGGGGAAGTTCGCTTCGCAGTCGGGGTTGCCCGCCAGCGTCTTGGTGTAGTCGCCGACCACGGCCTTGAAGCCGCTGTCGCTGATCGAGCCGTAGCTGCGCGACTTGGTCTTGCTGCCCATGACGCCGATCGCGGTATCCCAGTCATACTTGCCGCCCAACTGGCCGCGCAGGCCGGTCAGCACGCGGTACTGGTCGCTATCGTTCGGGTTGCCGACCGGCGCGTCGGCGTAGCGGTAGCGCAGTTCCAGCGGTTCGCCGGTGGTGTTGAGCGGCGAGTCCGGCGACAGGAAACGGAAACCGAACAGCTTGCCCTGGCCGTTGGCCGGGTTGCCCCAGATGGTGTCCGAGTTGGTCGAGCCGTAGGTGCCGGCGGCCGAGATGTAGTCGGTTTTGGTCTTCGAATACAGCGCCTCGGCGTAGCCTTCGGTGCCATTGCCCAAGTTCAGCTTGCCGGACACCAGCGCGTTGACGCGCTCAGCCTTCGGTACCGCTTCGAAGCGGGCGAAGCGGTCGTAGACGCACAGGCCGGCGGCGTTGAGCGTGGCGCAGCCAGGGACCGGCCCCTGGCCGATGAAATTGCCCGGATAACTGAAGGTGGACGGCGCGCCGCGGTTGCCGAACATGGCGCCGCTTTTCGGTGCGACCGCCGTGAACTTGTTGCCATAGGCCGGATTGATGTCGTCGAGCACGTCGCGCCAGATCACGCTGCCGCGCCGGAACAACTCGACGTTGGCCAACACGTTGTAGCCGTCCTTGGCGTAATCGCCGACGCCGGCGGTGATGCTGGCGGTCTTGGTGTTGAATTGTTCGTTGGCGACCGATTGCTGGTAGTTGGCGCGTGCCTGCACGCCTTGGAAGTCATTGCGGGTGATGATGTTGATCACGCCGGCCACCGCGTCCGAGCCGTAGACGGCCGAGCCGCCGTTGCGCAGCACCTCGATGCGGTCGATGGCGTCCAGTGGCAACGAATCGAGGTTGGTGAACACTTCGTTATAGTCGGCCAGCGCATACGGTGCCACGCGGCGCGAGTTCAGCAGGATCAGCGTCGACTGCTTGCCGAGATTGCGCAGCGAAGCCGACGAGGCGCCGCTGGCGAAGGAGTTGGAGCCGCCGATGTCGGACAGGCTGCTGGTGGCCGAGGTCAGGGTGTCGATCATATCGCGCACTGAGTTTACACCCAGACGATTGATGTCCTCGCGGCGCAGGATTTGTACCGGCGTGGCGGTTTCGACGTCGATGCGCTTGAGGTTGGAGCCGGTGATAACGACCTTTTCCAACGGTTTGCCCGCCGCGTCGGTTTCTTGTGCCAGCACCACGTGTGATGAGGCAAGCGTCAACGCGACCGCGATAACGCCTTGTTTCAGTGCAATTTTTTTCACTTCCACTCCCGTCTATAGTTTTATATAACCCATGGGTTCCATGCAGATCATGCATGGCTTTCTGATTATAGTTATCGGGCGCGAAAAATTGATATAAATTAAACACGAAACATATTGAGAGTCGCGCAGTGTATCGCTGGCGCGACAAGGCGTCGTCGCTACTCCCGGTTCAGTTGGATGCGACGCCTGTGCCGAAGATGCTATGCCACAGCGCCGACACCTGGGCCGCGTGCTGCTCCACCAGCGCCGGGTCGATGCGCGCCAGGTCCTGCCCCTGTAACCGCAACTGGTGCTGCAGCTTGCGGTATTGGCGGTAGGCGTCGGCCACGCTGGCGGCCAGGCCGGCGTCGATCAGGCCGAGGTCGGCGCACATATGAAGCAGGGCGATGTTGCCGAAGTTCGCCGTCAATTGAGGATAGGCCGCCGCATGCTGCAGGACCAGGAATTGCACGATGAACTCGATGTCGATCATGCCGCCTGGGTCCTGCTTGAGGTCGAACAGGGCGCTGGCGTTGGGCTTGGCGTCGACCATGCGCTTGCGCATCGCGATCACTTCCTGCCTGAGCGGGCCGCCGGGCGGACGTTCCCTGCGCAGCACGGCTTCGCGGATCTGCTCGAAGCGCTGGCCGATGGCGAGGTCGCCGGCGCAGTAGCGGGCGCGGGTCAGCGCCTGGTGCTCCCACACCCAGGCCGAGTTGCCCTGGTATTTTTCAAACGATGACACGCTCGACACCAGCATGCCGCTGGCGCCGTCGGGGCGCAGCGCGGTGTCGATGTCGAACAGGATGCCGGCCGAGGTGTGCGAGGTCATCCAGGTGATGAAGCGCTGCGCCAGCTTGGCATACTGGGCCGGCGCGTCCTGGTCGGGATCGTCGTACAGGAAGATGATGTCGAGATCGGACACGTAGCCGAGTTCCTTGCCGCCCAGCTTGCCGTAGGCGATGACGGTGAACAGCGGCACCTCGCGGTGGCGCGTGGCCACCGTCTGCCATACCGCCTTGATGGTGGCGGCGACGATGGTGTCGGCCAGCGCCGACAGGTGGTCGGCCAGCTTTTCCACGGTCAGGTCGCCGGCCAGGTCCTGGGCCAGCAGGTGGAATAGCTGGGCGTGGTGGATCTCGCGCAGGATGTCCATCTGGCGCTCGGTGTCGCCGGGCGCGGCGGCCAGCTGGAGGTCGATGTCGGCCGCCAGCGCCACCGGGTCGAACACGGCGTTGCGCACCCGGTCGTCCAGCAGCTCGTCCAGCAGGATCGGGTGCTGGCTGAGGAATTGCGCGGCCCAACCGCTGGCGTGCACCATGCGGATCACCCGCGCCAGCGTGTGCGGATATTCGGTCAGCAGCGACAGGTAGGCCGAGCGGCGGCCGATGGCTTCCAGGAAGTCGAGCAGCCGGCCCAGGGTCGCCAGCTGGTTGCCGCCGCTCGATTCGGCGGCCGCCTGGACGATCAGCGGCAGCGCCATGTTGATCAGCCCCTGCAGCCGGTTGCGGCTGGCCTCGGGCATCGATTGCAGGCGCGGCGCCTGCCAGGTGGCGATCAGGCGCTTGGTGGCGGCTTCGGGATCGGCAAAGCCGAGCGCGGTGAAACGTGCCACCATGGCTTCGCGGTTGTCGGGATCGGCGCATTCGTTGCTCGACTGCAGATCGATGTCGTGCTCGCTGGTTTCGGTCTTGTCCGAGAACATCTCGTCGAACTGGCCGGCCACGAACTGGCGATGGGCGTCGAGCTGGGCCAGCAGGGTGGCCGCGTCGGCCAGGCCCATCATTTCGGCCACGGTCTGGCGGTCGGCGTCGTTGGCCGGCAGGGTGTGGGTCTGGGCGTCGTCCAGGTATTGCAGGCGGTGTTCCAGATTGCGCAGGAAGGTGTAGGAAGCCAGCAGTTGATAGACGATGGCGTGGCTCAGCAAGCCTTTCTCGGCGATGATGCGCAGCGTGGTGCGGGTCGAGCGGTCGCGCAGGGCGGCGTCGCGGCCGCCGCGGATCAGCTGGAACACCTGGGCCAGGAACTCGATTTCGCGGATGCCACCGCGCCCCAGCTTGACGTTGTTGCTGCGGTCCGGGTGCAGCCGCTCCTGGCGGTTGACCTCGGCGCGGATCTGCGCATGCATATTGCGGATGGCGTCAATCACGCCAAAGTCCAGGTAGCGGCGGAAGCAGAACGGCCGCACGATGCCATCCAGCGCGGCGATATCCTCGGCGCGTCCAGTGATGGCGCGCGCCTTGACCCAGGCGTAGCGCTCCCACTCCCGTCCCTGCACGATCAGATAGTTTTCCACCATGCCCAGACTGGCGGCCAGCGGGCCGGAGCCGCCATTCGGCCGCAAGGCCATATCGACGCGGAACGTGTAGCCATCTTCCGTGATCTCCGCCAGCGCGGCGATCAGCTTCTTGCCCAGGCGGACGAAGAATTCATGGTTGGACAGGCTGCGCTGGCCCGATCCCGCGACGGCGGCGGTGTCGCCGTCCTCGGGATAGACAAAGATCAGGTCGATGTCGGAAGAAACGTTGAGTTCGCCGCCGCCTTGCTTGCCCATGGCCAGCACGATCATTTCCTGCGCCGCGCCCGAATCGCGACCGATCGGTACGCCGTGCGACGCGACCATGTCGGCATACACCTCGGCCAGATGGCGCTGGATGGCGAAGTCGGCGAAGCGGGTCATGGTTTCCACCACCTCGGCCAGGTTGGCCTGGCCTTCGAGGTCGCGCCGGATCAGGGTGCACACCAGCAGGTTGCGCAAGCGGCGCATGCAGCGCACCAGCGGCAGTCCGCCTTCTGCTTCTTTTTGTAAATATTGTTCCAGATCGATCTGGGCAAGCGATAATTGCGCCAGTTGGTCGATCTTGGCGCTGCGGTCGGGTGCGGCGGCCAGCCAGCGCTGGTAGAAACGGGAGTCAGACGGTGAACTCATAGAGGGATAAGGTAGAATTGCTCCGGAGACCGAGTTTAGCGCGACTTTAGACATTATTTGAACGTATGGCCTGATTTATTAGCGTATTAATGCAAAAACCAGAGGAGGAGAGCGTGACAGGCGAGGGGCCATTGGCCGCGCGCTGGCATCGGCTTCGTGCGGCCTACCGCATCTGCAACCTGGCCACCCACCACGTGCTCGGCTTCACCGTGAAGCTGGCGCTGCTGCTGTATTTTGTCTTCACCCTCCTGTTCCTGACGCTGCGTTACGCGGTGCTGCCGAATATCGACCACTACAAGGGCGACATCGAGCGCGCCGCCAGCGACGCCGTCGGCAATCGCGTCACCATCTCCCGCGTGTATGCCGCGTGGAGCGGCTTCCGTCCCAACCTGTTCCTTGGCGACGTGGTGCTGCACGACCAGCAGGGCCGCCCGGCGCTGAGCCTGCCGAGCGTCTCGGCCACGCTGTCGTGGTGGACGGTGGTCAGCGCCAAGCTGCGTTTCCATGTACTGGAACTGAACCGTCCCGACCTGTCCATCCTGCGCGAGGCCGACGGCCGCCTGGTGGTGGCCGGCATCGCCATCGACCCGAACCAGCCGGGCGACGGCAAGGGCCTCGAATGGCTGCTGCTGCAGCGCGAGATCGTGGTCCGCGAAGGCCGCCTGCAATGGACCGACCGCCAGCGCGCCGCCGCGCCGCTGGCCCTCGACAATGTGACGGTGGTGCTGCGCAACCAGTGGCTGCATCATCAACTGGCCCTGCGTGCCACGCCGCCGGCCGCGCTGGCGGCGCCGCTCGACGTACGCGCCGACTTCAGCCATCCCGCCTTCGGCGCCCGCATTGCCAATTTCTCGATGTGGAAGGGCGAGCTGTACGCCGACATCCGCAACACCGACCTGCTGGCCTGGAAAACCTGGGTCGACTATCCGTTCGAACTGAGCCGTGGCCAGGGCTCGCTGCGCGCCTGGGTCGGCATCGACCAGTCGCGCCTGACCGGCTTCACCGCCGATGTCGGCCTGGCCGACGTCACCGCCGTGCTCGGCAAGGAATTGCCGCTGCTGGACTTGCAGCAACTAAGCGGCCGCGTCGCCGTCCGCGAGGACCTCCGTCCGCCGGCGGCGCGCAAGGGCGCCGTCACGCCGGGCTTCGGCGCGCTGGCCCACAGCGTCGAACTGCAAAACCTGACCCTGACCACGCGCGACGGCCTGGTGATGGCGCCGACCTCGCTGTCGGAAAGCTATGTGGCGGCGGCCGGCGCCAAGGCCGAAAAAGTGACGCTGCGCGCGCGCCAGCTCGATCTGCAAACCTTGGCCGGGCTGGCCGAGCGCCTGCCGCTGACCGAGCGCCAGCACAAGATGGTGGCCGGCTTCGCGCCGCGCGGCCTGCTGCAAGACTTTTCCGCCGAATGGCAGGGCACTTTCCCGGCCTTGCAGAGCTACCGCGTCAAGGGCGAGCTGGTCGGCCTGGGCCTGAAGCCGCAGCCGCCGCGCCTGGCGCAGCCCAAGTCCGGCAAGACCCCCGCCATCGCCGGCATGCCGGCGCTGCCGGGCTTCGACAACCTGAGCGGAGCTATCGACGCCACGGAAAAGGGCGGCAGCTTCAAGCTGCACTCGCAGCAACTGGTGCTGCAGATGCCGGATTATTTCGCCGAGGCGTCGATGCCGTTCGACCACCTCGACCTGAAGGCGCGCTGGTCGTTCGAAGCGGACAACCAGTTGCTGCTGCAGGTCGACAGCATGGACTTCGAGCAGGAAGGGCTGAGCGGCACGCTGCAAGGCACGCACACCATTTCGCTGGCGGGCAAAGGACCGGGCACGGCCGACCTGAGCGGCACGCTGACCGGCTTTCAGATCAACCGCATAGGCCGCTACCTGCCGATGCAGACGCCGCCGCATTTGCAGCAATGGCTGAGCGGCGCGCTCGAAGGCGGCGTCGCCAGCGACGTCACGCTGCGCCTGCGCGGCGACCTGGCGCACTTCCCCTTCCACGGCGACGGCAGCGCCGACAAGGCGCGCGGCGAATTCCGCGTGGCGGGCAAGCTCACCGACGCCAAACTGAACTACGAGCCCGGCCACTACCTGCGCGACGGCAAGGAACTGGGCAAGGACGGCAAGCCGCTGCCGCTGTGGCCGCAAGCCGAGCACATCAAGGGCAGCTTCGTGTTCGAGCGCGCGCGCATGGAAATCCGCGGCGACACGGCCACCACCGGCGGCGTGGCGCTGAGCAATGTGAAAGCGGTGATCCCGGACCTGACCATCCACGATTCCATGCTGGAGATCGACGGCAGCGCCGCCGGGCCGATGCAGGAATTCCTCAAGTACGTGGCGGTTAGCCCGGTGCTGGAATGGATCTCGCACTTCACCGATGAAACCCAGGCCAGCGGCAACGCCAAGCTGGGCCTGAGCCTGCGCATTCCGCTGGCGCACGCCATCGACACCAAGGTGCAGGGCGCGCTGCAATTGCAGAACAACGACATCACCCTGATGAACGACCTGCCGGTGGTGCAGGCGGCGCAGGGCAAGATCGAATTCAATGAACACGGCGTCAACCTGAACCAGCTGTCGGGCAACTTCCTCGGCGGTCCGGTGGCCATCAGCGGCGGCACGCAGAAGGACAACGCCATCATCGTCAAGCTGGGCGGGATGATGACGGCCGACGGCTTCCGCCAGACCTACGCGGCGCCGGCCATGCAGCGCCTGGCCGAGCACTTCTCCGGCGCCACCCGCTACAGCGGCAGCATCACCGTGCGCGATCACCAGGTGGTGGTGGCGGTCGACTCCAACCTGACCGGACTGGGACTGGAACTGCCGGCGCCGCTCAGGAAGGCTGCGGTCGAGGCCATGCCGCTGCGCTTTGTGCTGACCAGCGGCCTGACGCCGGACGCCGGCGGCCTGCTGCACGACGAGATCCGCATCGCGCTCGGCAACGGCATCGCCGCGCGCTACCAGCGCCAGAAGCAAAGCAAGCAGCATTGGAAACTGGTGCGCGGCGGCATCGGCGTCAACACGCCGGCGCCGGAGCCGGACAGCGGGCTGGCCTTCAACATCAGCATGAACCAGCTGAACGTCGACAACTGGCTGGACTTCGGCGACGCCGTGGCCGGCAAGGGCGGCACACCAGCATCGGCGGCGGCATCGGCGGAAGGCTCGGACTTCACCCAATATGTGATCCCCGACGCCATCGCCGGGCGCGCCAGCGAACTGATCGTCGGCGACCGCAAGCTGGAAAACATCGTGGTCGGCGTCAGCCATCAAAAAGGCACGTGGCAGGCCAACATCGATTCGACCCAGGCCAACGGCTACCTGACCTGGGCCGAACCGTCCACCGGCGCCGGCCTGGGCAAGGTGACGGCGCGCCTGTCCTCGCTGGTGATTCCTGAGTCGGCCAGCAGCGACGTCCAGGCCCTGCTCGACGGCAAGAGCGCGGCCGCCACCATCCCCGCGCTTGATGTCGTGGTCGATCGCTTCGAACTGTTCAACAAGCCGCTCGGCCGCCTGGAACTGCAGGCCAACAATGTGCAACTGCCCGGCGCGCGCGAATGGCGCGTCAACAAGCTGTCGCTGATCAACGCCGACGGTGCGCTGAACGGCGCCGGCAAATGGGTCAGCAAGGACGGCGTGCACAACACCACGCTGAACTTCAACCTCGACATCGCCGACGCCGGCAAGCTGCTCGACCGCTTCGGTTTCGTCGACACGCTCAAGGGCGGCAAGGGCGCACTGAAGGGCGACATCGCCTGGAAAGGCTTGCCGTATTCGCTGGACCTGCCCAGCTTGTCCGGCCAGATCGCCATGAATGTCGAGAAGGGCCAGTTCCTCAAGCAGGACCCGGGTGCGGCCAAGTTGCTGGGCGTGCTCAGCCTGCAAGCCTTGCCGCGCCTGCTCAAGCTCGATTTCCACGATGTCTTCTCGGAAGGCCTGGCGTTCGACGGCATCTCCGCCAGCGCCAGCATCAACCACGGCATCGCCAAGACCGACAACTTGAAAATGCACGGCGTTGCCGCCACCGTATTGATGGACGGCAGCGCCGACATCGCCAACGAAACCACCAATCTGCACGTGGTGGTGATACCGGAGGTGAACCTGGGCACGGCGCCGCTGGTGTATGCGCTGGCCGTCAATCCCGTGATCGGGTTGGGCAGTTTCCTGGCGCAGCTGTTCCTCAGTGCACCAATGATGAAAGCATTGACCTATCATATGCAGGTGACCGGCCCGTGGAAAGCGCCGGTGGTCACCAAGCTGGACGCCGCCAAAATCGAACCGCCCGCCCCACCGAAAGGATAATCATGCACACCGTCGCCGCCATCCAAATGATCTCCTCGCCGTCCGTGCCGGACAATATCGCCACCGCGCGCCGGCTGGTGGCGCAGGCCGCGAAGGGCGGCGCGCAGCTGGTGCTGCTGCCGGAATACTGGGCCATCATGGGCCTGGCCGACAGCGACAAGGTCAAGGTCGCCGAGCCGCTCGGCAGCGGGCCTATCCAGGACTTCATGTCCGGCCTGGCGCGCGAGCTGGGCGTTTGGCTGATCGGCGGCACCTTGCCGCTGGCGTCGGACGATCCTGAAAAAGTCATCAACACCACGCTGGTGTACAACCCGCAGGGCGAGCACGTGGGCCGCTACGACAAGATCCACCTGTTCGGCTTCACCAAGGGCACGGAGTCGTACAACGAATCGAAGACCATCGTGCCGGGCCAGAACGTGGGCGTGTTCGAGGCGCCGTTCGGCAAGGTCGGCATGTCGGTCTGCTACGACCTGCGCTTCCCGGAACTGTACCGTGCCATGGGGCCGGTATCGCTGATCGTGGTGCCGGCCGCGTTCACCTACACCACCGGCATGGCGCACTGGGAAATCCTGCTGCGCGCGCGGGCGATCGAGAACCAGTGCTACGTGCTGGCGGCGGCGCAGGGCGGCACCCATCCGAACGGCCGCCGCACCTGGGGCCACAGCATGCTGATCGACCCGTGGGGCGCGGTCAAGTCGGTGCTGGCCGAAGGCGAGGGCGTGGTGGCCGGCGAGATCGACCCGGCCTACATGCAAGGCGTGCGCGACAGCCTGCCGGCGCTGAAACACCGGACCATGTGATATCTACTACAATGCCGGTAACACCTAACAGAAAGCATCACCATGAAGCCATTTGAACCGAATCTGTCCACCCTTGCCGTAGCGCGCGATATCCTGCTGACGCCGTTCGGGCTGGACGAAGGCAAGCTCATCAAGACGCTGGGCGCGATGTTCACCCACAAGGTCGACTATGCCGACCTGTATTTCCAGTTCACCAAGAACGAAGGCTGGAGCCTGGAAGAGGGCATCGTCAAGACCGGCAGTTTCTCCATCGACCAGGGCGTGGGCGTGCGCGCCGTGTCCGGCGACAAGACGGCGTTTTCGTATTCGGATGAAATCTCCGAAGCGGCGCTGCTGGATGCCGCCACCGCCACCCGCACCATCGCCCGCGCCGGTTCCGGCAAGATCAAGGTGGCCGGCGCCATGAACCATGTGGGCGGACGTTCGCTGTACCTGCCGCACGACCCGCTGGTGTCGCTGGACGCCACCGCCAAGGTCAAACTGCTGGAGCGCATCGAAAAGATGGCCCGCGCGAAAGACCCGCGCGTGGTGCAGGTGATGGCCAGCCTGGCCGGCGAATACGACGTGGTGCTGGTGGTGCGCAGCGACGGCGTGCTGGCGGCCGACATCCGGCCGCTGGTGCGCGTCTCGCTGACCGTGATCGTGGAACAGAACGGCCGCCGCGAAGTCGGCTCGTCGGGCGGCGGCGGCCGTTACGACTACGGCTACTTCAGCGACGCCCTGCTGGAAGAGTACGCCACCGACGCGGTCAATTCCGCGCTGGTGAATCTCGATGCGCGTCCGGCGCCGGCCGGCCCGATGACCGTGGTGCTCGGACCTGGCTGGCCCGGCATCCTGCTGCACGAAGCGATCGGCCACGGCCTGGAGGGCGACTTCAACCGCAAGGGTTCCTCCACCTTCGCCGGCCGCATCGGCGACCGCGTGGCGGCCAAGGGCGTGACGGTGGTGGACGACGGCACGCTGGCGGATCGTCGCGGCTCGCTCAACATCGACGACGAAGGCAATCCGACCCAGTGCACCACGCTGATCGAAGACGGCATCCTGAAAGGCTATATCCAGGACACCATGAACGCGCGCCTGATGAAGATGCCGGTGACCGGCAACGCGCGCCGCGAATCGTTCGCGCACCTGCCGATGCCGCGCATGACCAACACCTACATGCTCGGTGGCGACAAAGATCCGGGCGAGATCCTGGCGTCGGTGAAGAATGGTTTGTACGCGGTGAACTTCGGCGGCGGCCAGGTCGACATCACCAACGGCAAATTCGTGTTCTCGGCCAGCGAGGCCTACATGATCGAAAATGGCAAGATCACCTATCCGGTAAAAGGCGCGACGCTGATCGGCAACGGTCCTGAAGTGCTGAACCGCGTGTCGATGATTGGCAACGACATGAAGCTCGATCCAGGCGTGGGCGTATGCGGCAAGGAAGGCCAGAGCGTGCCGGTAGGCGTCGGCCAGCCGACGCTGCGCATCGACGGCGTCACCGTCGGCGGCACCGCATAGTCGTCGCTCCCGCGCAGGCGGGAGCCCATACCACGCATGCTTAGCACGGGCTCCCGCTTGCGCGGGAGCAACGGCGCTTAGAACTTGTAGGTTGCTTTCACGTAGAAGGTGCGGCCCAGCGGGTCCGTGTAGCGTGGATCGTAGCCGCTCTGGAACGTGGTGCCCTGATTGGTGTACGGCGGCGCGGTGTCGAACAGGTTCTTGATGCCGGCCGTCAGCTCCGTGTTCTTGAAGCCCGTGTAGCCGCCCGACAGCGAGTACGTCGAGTACGCGCGCACCTTGTTGCGATAGGCGTCGTCGACGTCGTTCTCATCCACATAACCGCTCAGGTATTTGTTCGAGAAGCTCGCGCTCCACACCCCTTTTTTCCAGTTGATGGTGGCGTTGTGCTTCCAGCGGAACACCGGCGCATTGTCGCCGTACACGCCGACGTTTTCAACAAACGCTCCGCCCGTTTCGTTCTGGTACTTGTAGCTGTGTACCCAGGTGCCGTCGAACTGGAAGCTGAAGTCGCCGGCCGCGCTGCGCGGCAGTTTCCAGCGCAGGCTGGTGTCGATGCCTGAAGTCTTGACCTCACCCAGATTGTCCAACACCGCGTTCACGTACTGCAGCGTTTTGCCGTCGGCCGAGTAGACGAAGTAGCTCTTGTACTTCTCGTAGTTGTCGAAGATGGTGGACTCGGCCACCGTGCCGATCGAGTCGCGGATCTTGATGTTGAAGTAGTCCAGCGAAATGCTGACTGCATTGCTCGGCTCGAACACTGCACCCAGCGCGAAGGTCTTGGATTTCTCCGGCTTCAGGTTGGCGTTGCCGCCGCTGCGGATATATTGCTGCTGGTTGCAGGCCACGTTCGGATTGGCGCCGGTGGCCGCCGCGCCGCCCGGGCACAGCACCGGATCGTCGTAGGCATTGCTGGTGAAGGTGGAGGTGGCCGGGCCGTGCAGGTCGTACAGCGTCGGCGCGCGGAAGCCGGTGTTGTAGGAAGTACGGAACATCAGCTGCTTGCTGGCTTCCCAGCGCAGGCCGAGCTTGGGATTGAAGCTGCCGCCGACGTCGTTGTAGTGGTCGTAGCGGGCCGCCGCCGACAGTTCCAGCGACTTGGTCAGCGGTACGCTCAGCTCGGAATACAGCGCGGCGATGTTGCGCTGGCCGGATTGGTCCTTGGCGTCGGCATAACCGGAGCTCGATGCCTGCGAGGCCAGCGCCGTGTTGATGTCGTAGATGGCTTTGTCGTGGCGGAACTCGCTGCCGATGGCGAAGCCGACGCCGCCCGCCGGCAGTTGATAAATCTCGCGGCTGACCTTGCCGTCGACGCCGATGCTGGTCATCTTGGCGGCCAGGTATTCGCCGCGCAGCTGCGCCGCATCGATGTAGGCCAGGCCGGCCGCCGATTGCTCGCCGAACGGATTCAGCACGCCGCTCAGCACGCCCGCTTTCATCAGCGAGTCGTTGGTGTAGCCGCCGGCGAAGGCGCTGCTGGCCTTGCTGATGCCGTAGGTCAGACCGACGTTGTAGTCCCAGCCGGCCACCAGGCCTTCCGAGGCCAGCACCAGGCGGTCGGAGATCGAGGTGTCGTAGCCCTGGCGTTTGCCGGCGGCGACGGTGCGCCAGTTGATGCTGAGGTTCTCACCGGTCAGGCCGGCCACGGACGGCACGCCGGCGCTGCCGCCCGGATAGTAGGGACTGGCCGAGGTCATGGTGATGCCGGTCAGCGGCGACGGCGCGATGGCGCTGGCGTTGGTCGAGCGGCTGTGCAGGTATTCCACCGTGGCGATATTGTCCGCGCTCAGCTTGAAGCTGGCCTTGCCGAGGAAGGATTCCTGCTGCGTCTTCGGAATGTCCTGGATGTAGGCGATGGTGTCGGTGCGGCAGGTGCCGTTGGCGGTGTTGCGGATCAGGCCTTTGCCGGCGCAACCACTGGCGTAGTAGGGGTTGCCGGTGATGCCGTTGGCCGAGTAGAAGTTGCCTGGCTGCGAGGTGCCGCTGCTGTTGTTGATGCCGCGATCGGCGCGCACGCTGGTGCTGGAAAAGTCGCGCTCCACCGCATCGAGCGCGGTCTGCTTGTGCAGGTCGATGACGCCGAACAGGTTCCAGCCGTCCTGGTCCAGGTCGCCGTAGCCGCCCGAGAGGTTGAGGCGCGATTCGCCGCCGGCGCCGCTGGCCTGCGGCTGGTAGCGCTCGATGCTGACCGTGCCGCCCTGTACCGAACGCTTGGTGATGAAGTTGATGACGCCGCCGATGGCGTCGGTGCCGTAGATGGCCGAGGCGCCGTCGCGCAGCACTTCCACGCGGTCCAGCGCCGATAGCGGGATGATGTTGAGGTCGACCGAGGAGCCGTTGAACGGATGGCTGGCCAGGCGGCGGCCGTTGAGCAAGACCAAGGTCTTGTTGCTGCCCAGGCCGCGCAGGTCGGCGGTGGCGATGCCGCCGGTGCCGGACCCGACCGACTGGCTGCTGCCGGTCGAACTCTGGTTCATCGACAGTGTGTTCATCACTTCGGCGGCCGTGGTCAGGCCCTGCTTGGCGAAGTCCGAGGCCTTGATGCTGGTGATCGGCAAGGCCGTTTCAGTGGCCAGGCGCTTGATGCTGGAACCGGTCACTTCTACGCGCTGAATGGCGCCGTCGTCGGTTTGCGCCACGGCTGCCTGCATGCCAACGGCCAAGCCGCCGGCGAACATTACACGCAGAGTCCGGGTAAGAGCTCTTTCTATCATCATGGGTGTGTCACTCCTGATTTTGTTTTGTGGTTAGGGAAAACCATCAAAACATTCAGTGACTATCCGAACAATGACCGAAAGATAATTGTGTGTATATCCAACAGTAGCAAATAAAAGCACCTGTAAAGACGGGCCTTTGCATAAAGCGAGCGCCGGGTCGCCGGACGGCATTCTGCGGTCGCGGCAGCTTTACATCTGGACACAATGGATAAGATGTAAAGACAATTGTGGAGGGTGTAAAGTTTTGTTGAGAGGCGGTCTGACCGAAAAAAAATTGCTTGCCAAGCCCGGAACTATGGCGTTATAGTCAACGCATGACCAAATTCTTCTTTACCGGCTGGTTTTACTTTAGCTTTCCAACCCCTAGGCGGTGGATGAGCGGCCGGTGCACGTAGCAGCAGAAAACGAGTCCCAGCAAATTCCTAAAAAACCGCCTCCTGAGGCGGTTTTTTTTTACCCGTAATTTTTTAGATCAACTGGAGAACAGCATGCCCCGTACCGATGATTTGCGCATCCGCGAGATGAAGGAACTGACGCCACCGTCCCACCTGATCCGTGAGTATGCGTGCAGCGACGCTGCGGAGCAGACTGCCGCCAACGCCCGCGTGGCGTTGCACCGCATCCTGCACGGCCAGGACGACCGCCTGATGGTAGTGATCGGCCCGTGCTCGATCCATGACACCAAGGCCGCCATGGAGTATGCACGCCGCCTGGCGCCGCTGCGCAAGGAGCTGGCCGGCGACCTGGAGATCGTGATGCGCGTGTACTTCGAAAAGCCGCGCACCACGGTGGGCTGGAAGGGCCTGATCAACGATCCCTACATGGACAACAGCTTCCGCATCAACGACGGCCTGCGCATGGCGCGCGAGCTGCTGCGCGACATCAACGAGCTGGGCCTGCCGGCCGGCACCGAGTTCCTCGACGTCATCAGCCCGCAGTACATCGCCGACCTGATCTCCTGGGGCGCGATCGGCGCCCGTACCACCGAGTCGCAGGTGCACCGCGAGCTGGCTTCTGGCCTGTCGTGCCCGGTCGGCTTCAAGAACGGCACCGATGGCAATGTGCGCATTGCGGTCGACGCCATCAAGGCCGCTTCGCAGCCGCACCATTTCCTGTCGGTGACCAAGGGCGGCCACTCGGCCATCGTCTCGACCAACGGCAACGAGGATTGCCACATCATCCTGCGCGGCGGCAAGGCGCCGAACTATGACGCCGCCAGCGTGGAAGAAGCCTGCAAGGCGATCGCCGCACAAGGCCTGGCGCCGCGCCTGATGATCGACGCTTCCCACGCCAACAGCTCGAAGAAACCGGAAAACCAGGTGCCGGTGTGCGCCGACATCGCCGGCCAGGTGGCCGGCGGCGACAGCCGCATCGTCGGCGTGATGGTGGAATCGCATCTGGTGGCGGGCCGCCAGGATCTGGTGCCGGGCAAGGAACTGACCTACGGCCAGTCGGTCACCGACGGCTGCATTGACTGGGACAGCAGCATCCAGGTGCTGCAAGGCCTGGCCGCCGCCGTGCGCCAGCGCCGCTTGGCCACTCAGGCGCGAGAGGCTGCCGCAAAGTAAGCACTAACGAGAGCCTGCTGAAGGACCCCAATGTCGCGTTGGGGCCTTTTTTTTTGCATCAGACTAGCATGGCTGTTGTAAGGACGCCAAAATTGTATGTGGTTCGATTGACAGTTGATTCTCCGCCATGTTGTTATATAAAACATGGCCGGTGTCGTTGAACACCTTCCTAGAGTAGTTCCCCACAAGTGAACCGAATTCCCGTCCGCAGCCTACCCGGCTACGGTCGTTGGATAGTTGCATCCTAAAAAAATTACCCGGAGGTTAGTCATGATTCAAGAAAGAGTGCTGTCCCGTAGCTTACGCCTGATGTTCTCGGGCAGTGTGGTTGCCAGCCTGGGCATGCTGGCGCTGCCCGCCATGGCGCAAGACGTGACGCCCGATCAGCCCATACAACGCGTGGAGATCACGGGTTCGTCGATCAAGCGCATCCAGAAAGAGGGCTCGCTGCCGGTGCAGGTGCTGACCGCCGCCGAAATCAAGGCGACCGGCGCCGCATCCGCGACCGACCTGATCCAGATGCTGCCGTCGATGCAGGGCTTCGTGCCGTCGTCGAGTTCGGTCAACGGCGGTGGCGCCGGCGTCACCACCGCGTCGCTGCACTCGCTGCCGTCGAAGTACACGCTGGTGCTGCTTGACGGCCAGCGCGTGGCGCCCAGCGCCATCGGCTCCGGCCAGGGCGGCGGCTACGCGGTCAACCTGTCCAGCATTCCGCTGGAGGCGGTGGAGCGCGTTGAAATCCTGACCGACGGTGCGTCCGCCCTGTACGGTTCGGATGCGATTGCCGGGGTGGTCAACTTCATCCTGAAGAAAAACATGACCAAGGGCGAGGTGTACGCCACCTACGGCCAGCCGAAGAAAAACGGCGGCAAATGGAGCAGCGCCGGCATCACCAAAGGTTGGGGCGACCTGGAAACCAATGGCTGGAACCTGCTGGCCTCGTACAGCCATGAAGAGCTGGAGCGCATCACCGCGTTGCAGCGTGACTTCTCGGCCAAGGGCGCGTTCTTCAAGTTCGGCGCCAACGGCAAGCAGTACTATTTCGACCAGCGCACCGGCAACACCGAGCCGGCCAACATCACCTTCAACGCCCGTCCGGTCGGATCGGGTGCCGACACCACCGGCTACGCCATCAATCCCTACCTGGCCGCCAACGGCAATTGCGGCAGCGCGCTGGCCGGCCCGCTGGGCGCGCAGTGCCGCTTCAACTACGCCTCCACGGTGGAAGACGTACCGGGCAACCATCGCGACAGCGGCCTGCTGAAAGGCACGTTCAAGATCAATGAAGACACCACGGCGTGGGCCGAGCTGGTGCTGTCGCAATATGCGATGACCGCGCAATTCGCGCCGTCGGCGCAGCCGATGGGCGTCAATTCCACCACGCGCTTCCCGGCGCTGTACGCCAAATACGTGCAGCCTTACCTGGCGGCGAACGGCCTGGAAAATCCGACCAATGACGCCACGCTGGGCTACCGCTCGGTGCTGATCGGCGGCCGCGCCGATGAATATCAAACCACCGCGCGCCACTTCGCCAGCGGCATCGACGGTTCGGCTTTCGGCTGGACCTACAATGCGTCGCTGATCCTGTCGCAGGCCAAACTGAAGGACACGGCGGCCGGCGGCTATTCCGACTTCACCATGCTGGAAAACCTGGTGGCGGCCGGCAAGTACGATCCCGTCACCGGCCAGGGGGCGGATCAGTTGAAAGGCGCCTTGCTGAACGGCACCGTGTTCTCGAATACCAAGTCGACCCTGAACACCGTGCACGCCGGCGCGCAGCACGACCTGTTCTCGCTGCCGGGCGGCACCTCCATCATCTCCCTGGGCGGCGATTATTCGAAGACCAAGTACGAGATCGACTACAGCTCGCTGATCCTGTCCAACTCGGGCTTCTCGACCCAGCCGGCTTCGCCCAACTATCCAGTGGGCGGCAGCTACGGTCAAGTGCCGTTCGGCGCCAAGCGCGACAACTGGGGTGTGTTCACCGAGGTGCTGCTGCCGGTTACCAAGACCTTCGAGGCGACCGTGTCGGGACGTTACGACAGCTATGACAAGGTGCACAGCGATTACATCTTCGCCTCGGTGCCGGACGCCTCCGGCCTGATCCCGCGCCTGGGCAGCGGCGACATCGGCAACACCTCCAGCGCCGGCACCTACAAGGTCAGCGTGAAGTGGACTCCGGTCGACACCCTGCTGTTGCGTGCCGCCTACGGCACCGGCTTCAAGGCCCCCAACCTGAACGATATCGCCGGCGCCAACACCTTCAACGGCAGCACGGCCGGCAGCTATGCCTGCCCATTCCCTGGCTCGCCCGGTTGCCAGGTCGGCCAGGCGCAGTATGACCTGCTGACCGGCCCGAACGGCCAGAGCGGCGACGCCGGCCTGCAGCCGGAGAAATCCAAGCAATGGACCTTGGGCGGCCGTGTCGAACCGCTGCGTGGCTTGTCGCTGGGGCTGGACTTGTGGAACGTGCAGATCCGCAATCAGGTGCTGTCGGCCGGCGTGCCGGAGCAGGTGGGCTTCGCCAATCCGCAGACTTACAAAAACCTGTTCGTCAATCCCTATCCTGATCCTGCCGGCTACACCACCATTGCTTACCTGCTGGCGCCGATCAACGGCGGTGTCGCCAACTACCGTGGGATCGATTGGGATTTCAGCTACCGCAACAAGACCGCCATCGGCGATCTGCGCGCGGCGTGGAACGGCACCTACATGCTCAAGCAAAACTACACCACCAGCGCTGGCGGTGTGGTGCAGTCCAACCTGGGCGCGTTTGGTCCCGACAATGGCGTGGTGTTCCGCGTGCAGAGTAATGTCAGCCTGAGCCTGACCAACGGCAAGCTGACCAACACCCTGACCGCGCACTACAAGTCGGGTTACCACGATCAGGCCTATCCAATCGACACCGCCGTGTTTGCGGTGAATCCGGACGGCAGCGTGGGCGACTCGGTGGCGTTTGGCGGGCTGTGGACGCCGTCTTACACCACCTTCGACTGGCAGGGTAAATACGACTTCGGCAAGTTCGCGCTGACGGCCGGTATCAAGAACCTGCTGGATCGCGATCCGCCGTTCACCTTGCAAAATGCCGGCGGTGGTAATCAGATTGGATACGATGGTCGTTATGCCGATCCGGCGGGACGTTCGTTCTACATCACTGGGAACTATAAGTTCTAAGCAAAAATCCCGGCTGCACTGAGCGCGATCTCGAGCGCGTTCAGGCTGCCGGGCGTTTTTACTTTAGAAGCTGCCGCAGCCCGGGTTGCCGGAGACGCCCGAGGTGGTATCGAAGAAGTTGCCGGGGAAGGTGGTGCCCGAGGTCAGGTTCAGGCCGCGCGACGGGATCACACCGGTCTTGGAGAACTCGCGCTGCTGCGAGGTCAGGATGTCGATCTTGTGGTGGTCGCACACGCCGACCACGTTGCCGCCGACCACGTTGCCGGAGCTGAAGCTGGAAAGGGGACAGAATTGTTTCTTTCATCATTGCTCTGCGCTCTTGGTCAGGGCCACGATAATTTCATTAGACGGGATGGAGTATCAATTGTGCAACATTGCCTGTTGATATAAAACAATAGGTCGTTACCGTTGTATAGACGAAAAAAGGGCTCCCGAAGGAGCCCTTGCAGCTGTTGCGCTTACCTTTTAACTGATCAGAACTTGTAGGAGCCGGTCAGGTAGAAGGTGCGGCCCAGCGGATCGGCGTAGCGGCCGTCGTAGCCCGACTGGTTGCCGCCGCCGGCGTTGCGGATCGAGAACGGCGGGTCGATGTCGGCCAGGTTCTTGATGCCAGCGGTCAGCGTGACATTTTTGCCCAGCTGTGCCTTGGTCTGCCAGTCGAACGTGGTGTACGAGCTGACGCGGCGCTTGAACGGCACATAGTCGCCCAGCGTGCCGTTGGCCAGTACTTCACGCACCACCGAGTCGTCTTCGTTGTACACCTGGTCGGTGTAGCCCGAGTGATAGTTCGCGGTCAGGGCGTGTGTGAAGCGGCCGGTGTTCAGCGTCGCGGTCATTTTCGAGATCCAGCGGAACGTCACTTCGGCGTAGGAGTTGAAGCGGCCGATGTTGTTTTCCAGACCGGTGCCAGGGGTTTCCTGTTCAGCCTTGGTCATGTAGGTACCGGTCCACTGCAGGCTGGCCTTGCCGAACGCGGTGCTGGTGCGATAGCTGTGGTCCCAGTCGATGCCCTGGTAGTGCGAGCTGGCCAGGTTGAATGGGGTCAGCGCGGCGACCAGGACGTTTTGCTTCTGGATAGGATCGAAGTAGGTGCGCAGCAGGCTGTCGTACACCGCCGGGTTGTTGAACACCAGGTCTTCCGACAAGGTCTGGATCTGGTTACGCAGCTTCACGTCCCACATGTCCAGGCCCAGCGACAGGCCGGTGAACGGTTCGAAGCGCACGCCCAAGGTCGCTTGCTTGGACTCTTCCGGCTTCAGCGCGCCGGCGCCGGTGGCGGCGTTACCGCCGGACAGCAGGCCGTATTCCGACGAGCCAGGGTTGCACAGCTTGAAGCGCGGATCGCTGGCCGAGGTGATCGGGCAAGCGTGGAACTGCGACGAACCGCCGTTGACCAGTGGCTTGACGATGTTCGACATGGTCGGCGCCTTGAAGCCGGTGCCGTAGGAACCGCGGATCAGCACCGATTCCACTGGATTCCAGCGCAGCGCCAGTTTGTAAGTGGCCTTGCTGGCCGCTTCGCCCTGTTTGCCGGCGGCGATCAGGTTGCCGTCGGTGTCGAAGTTCTTGTCGTTGGTCACGGCGGTGAAATCGTCGTAACGGCCGGACACGGTCAGGTCCATGTTTTTCAACACCGGCAGCAACAGCTCGCCGTAGGTACCCCAGTTCTTGCGGCTGGCGTCGATCGGCAGCGCGCCGGCGCCACCACCGACGATGGCGTCGGTGAAGTCAGGCTGCTGCTTGTTCTGGCCTTGCGAGAACGCATCCGGTGCTTCCGAGTAAGCCTGGCGGGTGAAGTCGGCGCCGAGTGCCAGCTGGGCGGTACCGGCCGGCAGCTTGAACACTTCGGTCGACGCGCTGGCCTGGACCATGTCGATCTTCGACTTGGTGACGCTGAACACATTATGCAGCACGGCTGGGGCCAGCACGGCCTGCGAGTTGCCCGGCGGCGCGAACGGATCGAATTTGCCGGCAGTGACCAGCGCATCGAATTGGTTCAAGCTCATGTAGCCGCCAGCGGCGGTGTCGGTTTGCTTGTTTTCCGAATGCGTGTAGGCAGCGCGGTAGTCGAAGGTTTTGAACGTACCGTCGACACCGAAGGCGGCGTGCTTGGCGATGGTTTTGTACTCGTCGGCACGGCCGCCGGCATCGACCAGGCGCAGATTCATGGCGACGCTGTCGACCTTGTCGCCGGGCGCGACGCCCAGGCGCGCCAGGTAAGGCGCGATCGATTTGGCATACAGGGCGCTGCTCAGCGGCACGCCCAGCGGTTGTGCCGGCGCCGCGTATTGGGCGGTATTGCTGAACGACGAGATCAGCGCTTCGGCGAAGAAGTTGGTGTTCTCGTTGATCTTGAAGTTCAGGGAGCCGAAGCCGCTGTCGCGCTTCAGGCTAGGGGTGTTCTGGACGGTGGCGGCGTAGTCGTACAGGCAGCGGTTGCCGACGCGGAACAGGTTGGCGCCGTTGCATGAGCCGGTGGCGAACAGGTTAGGGCTGAAGGCGGCGCTGGTCGGCGTGCCGTTTGCCTTGGTGTACTTGACCGTGGCCACGCCAGGGATCGAGTTCGAGCTCAGTTGGTAGAGGCTGTAGGCCTTGCCGTTGTCATAGAACGGGATCACGCCGCTTTGGGAGAACGAGCGGTCCTTGGCCCACGAGGCTTTGGTTTCATCGTGCGAAACCGACAGCAGTACGTTGTAGCCGTCCTGATCGAGGTCGCCCCAGCCCTTGGACAGGGAGGCGGTCGAGGTGGAGCCCGGAGTGCTGCGTGGCTGGGTATAGGAGGCTTCGATGATGGCGTCTTGCTGGTTCTTCTTCAGGATGAAGTTGACCACGCCGGCGATCGCGTCCGAACCGTACAGGGTGTTGGCGCCGTCGGTCAGAATCTCGACGCGCTCAACGGCCGCCAGAGGGATGCTGGCCAGGTTGACGGTGGAACCGGAAGTCGAAGGCGCCAGGCGGCGGCCGTTCAACAGCACCAGGGTGTAGCCCTCGCCGATCGCGTGGATCGAGGCGGTTTGCAGACCGCCACCGCCACCGTTGACCGACATCGACGACGTGGTGAAGCCTTGCATCGACGGCAGGGTGGCGATCAGGTCGGCCACATTGGACGCGCCGGATTGCTCGATTTGCAGTTTGGACAAGGTTTGCACTGGCAACGCGCCTTCAGCGGTAATCCGCTTAATGCTCGAACCGGTAATTTCCACGCGCTGGATCGGCGCGTCCGCGCTTTGTGCCATCGCGGTATGCATGCCCAGCGCCAGGCCACTGGCGCAGATCAGACGTACCGATCGCGACAATACGGTTTCAACCATCATTATGTTAGCTCCCAAATTTAATGAACAACGGGTGTGTTTAAGTTTTATTTTTTATCGGCGTACTTTGCCGGTGAAAAAAACATGTACGTTCTTTTCGTTTGGTCATCAGAGCATTTGGGCTGTTTTACTGTCAATGTGGAAACCCTTATTACCATGTCCATTCAGCATCGTTACCGCGAAGTCAACAACGCGCTAAATTAGCGCCGAAAAACGCTCTAATTTGGTGCATCGTGGTTTGGAAGTGACGGAAAAATTGATTTACTATCAAAAAAAAAGCAAAAATACGGAAGCTTCTTGGTTGCAATGCACCAATTTGGTGTTTGGTAACTACTGTGAACCTTCATTAATACCGTAACAGAACGTTACATTTATGCGACAAAAAAAAGCCCGGAAATGCCATATGGCAAGTCCGGGCTGAAACTACGTTAATTCGGCGTTAAAACTTATACGAGCCGCTCAGGTAGAAAGTGCGGCCGAGGGCGCTGGAGTAGGACGGGTTGTAGCCGATCTGGTGCGAACCGGTATTCCGCAGCGAGAACGGCGGATTGCGGTCGAACAGATTGTTGGCGCCGGCCGTGATTTCCACGTTCTTGAGCGGACGGAAAGCGGTCTGCAGGTCGAAGGTGGTGTAGCTCGGCACTTCCAGCGTGATGTCGTAGCAGGACTGGGCCGCATCGGCCGTGGTCACCGCGCAGTCGTCCGCGTTCTGGTGCTTGTCGGTGTAGCCGTTGCGGTAGTTCGCGCTCAGGGTGTGGGTCCACTTGGCGTTTTCCCACGAGCTGCTGGCCTTGATGATGTTGCGGAAGCTGACCTTGTCGTTCGAACCGTAGCGGTTCAGGCTGGTTTCCCACTGGTCATCGGTGCCCGGCGTGGTGTAGCGCGAGCGCAGCAGGTAGGTACCGGCCAGGCGGTTGGTCAGGCGGCCGTCGAACAGCTTGGTCTTCTGGGTGAAGTCGTAGTCGATGCCACGGTTTTCCACCTTGCCGATGTTAATCGGCAGCAGCTTGATGGCCAGCACGTCCAGGCCGGTCGAACCGATGTGCTTGGTCGTGAACAGCTTGGCATACTTGGCCGGGTTCTGGAAGATCAGGCCTTCCGAGACCGCGGTCACCTGGTCGCGGATTTCCACGTTCCACAGGTCGATCGCCACGCTGGTGGTGCTGCTCGGCTCCCAGACGGCGCCGATCGACCATTGCCTGGATTTTTCCGGCTTCAGGTCGGGATTGCCACCCTGGAACACTTCAAACTGGCTGCGGCCGGACTCGCAGTAGCGGGCCAGCGGATGGCCGCCCAGGCCGTTGGCGGCGGTCAGCGGACAGTTGTAGGTGCCGCCGGTCACGCCGAACTCTTCCAGCGGGCCGGCGATTTCCTGCATGCTGGCGGCGCGGAAGCCGGTGCCGGTGGCGGCGCGCAGCATCAGGTTCTTGGCGGCCGAGTACTTGGTCGACACTTTGTAGGTGCCGGCGCTGGCGGAATCGCCCACTTCACGGCCGGCCAGCTGGTCCTTGACCGCGCCGATATTGTCGAAACGGCCCGACACGGTGGCTTCCCATTGCTTGGAGATCGGCAGCAGCAGCTCGGCGAAGGCGCCGGTGTTGGCGCGCTTGTAGTGGTTGTCGTAGACGGCGCTGTCGAACAGGATCAGGGCTTGCTCGGCCACGTCTTCCTGTTCGGTGCTGAAGCTGGTGACGCGGTAGTCGGCGCCGACGCTGATCATGGCGGCGCCGCCCGGCAGCTCGAACACCGGACGCGAGGCGTGGGCATCGGCGCCCTTCATGACCACGGTCTGGGTGTTGTACAGGCCGGTGAAGCCGGTGGCGTTCAGCTGCTCGCGCATGGCTTGCGGCATGGCGCCCTGGGCGTAGGCGAACGGGTCGAAGCTGCCGCTGTTGAGCAGGGCATCGAATTTGTCGGCCAGCGGGAAGCCGGACAGGTATTTTTGTTCCTGCTGGTTGCGCGACCAGGTCAGGGCGCCGTTGAGGTCCCAGCCGAAGGCGGCGCCGTCGATGCCGGCCACCAGGTGGGTGGCCTTGGTGCCGTACTCGTAGCCACGGTTGCCCATTTCGTACAGGCGGTATTTGACGGCCACCGAGCTGACGCCGGCGCGTTGTTCAGGCGTCAGGTAAGGCGACAGGTACTTGCTGAACAGCGGCGAGCTGGTCGACAGCGAGAAGTCGGCCGGATACGGCGCGATGCGCGCGGTGATCTTGGCTTCGGTGTAGGCGGCGTCGAAGAAGGCCTTGAAGCCGCTGCTGCCCAGTTTCAGGCTGCCCGAGCTGAAGATCGAATCGCGGCTCGATTCCGGATTGATCTCGATGGTCGAGGTGTAATCGTAGTAGCACTGGCCGTCGCCGAAGGCGTCGACGTTGTTGGTGGCGCACTTGCCGTTGATCAGGGCGTACGGGTTCAGGTTGACGGTTTGCGTCTCGCCCTTGGCGTCCTTGTACTTGATGGCGGCGTTGGCTGGAATGGCGCGCGAGGAGCCATTCAGGAATTGCAGCGCCTTGCCGGTCTTCGGGTCGGTGAAGTTGATCATGCCGGTCTTGGCGAAATCACGCTGCGAGGCTTTCAGCTGCTTTTGCTCGTCGTGGCTCAAGGAGACGAAGACGCTGTAGCCGTCGTCCTCGAGGTCGCCGAAGCCCTTGCTCAGGCTGACGGAGTTGCTCTTGCCGCCGGCTTTTTCAGGCGAGCTGTACTTGGCGTTGATTTCCCACGGCGCTGCGCCTTTTTTCAGGATGAAGTTGACCACGCCGGCGATGGCGTCGGCGCCGTACAGGGCCGAGGCGCCGTCGGTCAGCACTTCGACGCGTTCGATGGCCGACAGCGGGATCGAGTTCAGGTCGATGGTGGTGCCGGAGTTGGCCGGAGCGATGCGGCGGCCGTTCAGCAGCACCAGGGTGTAGGAAGCGCCGATGTCGTGGATCGACGCGGTGGTCACGCCGCCGCCGCCGCCACCGACCGAGTCGGCCGCCACGGAGAAGCCTTGCATGGCCGGTAGTTGCTGGATGAAGTCGGTGACGGTGGTGACGCCGGACTTCTTGATGTCTTTCTGGCTGAACGATTGCACCGGCAGCGAGGATTCGGCGGCGATGCGTTTGATGCTGGAACCGGTGATTTCGACCCGCTGCATCGGTGGTTCAGTTGCTTCCTGGGCGAAGGCATGGCCCAGGGTCATGGCCAGTCCGCCGGCGAACATGACGCGCAGGGAACGGGACAGGATGGTTTCTTTGATCATGGTGCTTTGTGCTCTCTCAAGTGGTTCAAACTTGTGAGGATGGATGGTCACCAATTCTCACAAGGGCCGATATGAAACCACTTAAAGACCACTCTTGTCAAATTTTATGCGGGTTTTTCTAAGGTTTGAATGGGTTTATGCTAAGAATAACGTGCAATTGCATTAATTATATTTAGTTAAGTTTGTAATTCGGGCTAATCTTCCTGTCAAGCAAAAAGTGCGGTATTGTTAAAGAAAGGGCATCCAGTACCCCAAACAAAGGGGGCCGACCCCGCGCCGCAGCGGAGTGCGGGGTGGGGCGGTGCCGCGCGCCGTTACGGCGGCAGGCAACCTCAACCCCACATCGATTTCCAAGGACCGAGAGATGGTGTCTTATAGTGTGCGCCGCCTGTGGCAGATGCTGCCGACCATGCTGGGTGTGGTGCTGCTGGTGTTCCTGCTGTTTAACTGGGTGGGCGGCGATCCGGCTTATATTTTGGCCGGCAAGATGGCCGACGCCGACAGCATCGCCAATATCCGCCGCCAGTTGGGCGTCGACCAGCCGGTGTATGTGCAGCTGTGGATCTTTATCCAGCAGATCGCCACCGGCGATTTCGGTCTGAGCTGGGCTACCAGCGAGCCGGTGTCCCGTATCATTGCCACCCGCCTGGGGCCGTCGCTGACGGTGCTGGTGCCGCTGACGCTGCTTGAAACCGCGATCGGTATTGCACTGGCCTTGGCGGTGGCCTTGGCGCGCGGTTCCTTGACCGACAGGCTGGTGATGATCGCTTGCACGGTGGGCATGTCGGTCAGTATTCTGGTCTACATCATTGCGTTTCAATATGGGCTGGCGTACCGGCTCGGCTGGTTTCCCGTGCAGGGCTGGGGCGAGCATGTCGGTGAGAACCTGTTGCGCTATGCGGCCTTGCCGATCCTGATCGGGCTGGCGGTGTCGATCGCGCCGACCTTGCGGCTGTTCCGCAGTTTCGTGCTGGACGAGGTGGGGCAGGATTACGTGCGCACCGCGCGCGCCAAGGGCTTGAGCGAGCGGCGCGTGATGTGGGTGCATGTGCTGCGCAATGCGGCCATTCCGATCCTGACGCATGTGATGTCGAATCTGCCGGCCTTGCTGATCGGGGCCTTTCTGCTGGAACGCTTCTTCGGCATTCCCGGCATCGGGCGCGAGGTGATTCTGGCGGTGGAGCGCAGCGATTTTCCGGTGATTAAGGCGATTACGGTATATGTGGCGGCGGCCACCATGGTGTTCAATCTGCTGACCGATCTGTTATATCAGGCGGTGGACCCGAGGGTGCAGCTGTCATGAGGGCGCAGGGCTTGTGGACCTTGGCCTGGCGACGCTTGCGCGCGGATCGGGTGGCGGTGTGGGCGCTGGCCGTGGTGGCGGCGTTCCTGCTGCTGGTGGTGCTGTCGGCCACCGGCCTGGTGGCGGCCGATTGGGAGGCGGAAGTCGGTGTGAGCTACGCGCCGCCGACGTTTGCCGGCGGCGCGGCCGCTGCGCCTGCTGCCGCAGCATTGCCGACCCAGGCCTTGCCGGACAATCCTTTCGATCCCATCGCCGACGACATCCGCGCCTTGCGCGCCGGCGGCGCGGGCGCGGCGCAGGGCGCGGCACGGCGTCCGACCCTACCGTTCGGCGCCGACAAGTGGGGCCACGACGTCATCAAGAAAACCATCAAGGCCTGCGAGACCTCCATCGTGGTCGGTCTGGTGGCCGCCTCGCTGGCGGTCGGCATGGGCGTCCTGTTCGGCGCGCTGTCCGGCTATTGCGGCGGCGTGGTCGACGATTTCTTCACCTGGTTCTACAGTGTCTTCACGGCCATTCCCTCCGTGCTGATGATATTGGCCGTGGCGGCCGTGCTGCAGCAGAAAGGGGTACTGACCATTGTGCTGATTCTCGGCCTGACCGGCTGGACCGGCCCCTACCGCCTGATCCGCGCCGAATACATCCGCCACAAGGCGCGCGAGTACGTGCTGGCCGCCGACGCCATCGGTGCCTCCCACTGGCGCCGGATGTTTGCTCACATCTTCCCCAACGTCAGCCATGTGGCATTGGTGCAGTTGTCGATCCTGGTGGTCGGCTTCATCAAGGCCGAGGTCATCCTGAGCTTCCTCGGCTTCGGCGTGCCGGTCGGCGTGGTGTCGTGGGGCAGCATGTTGAACGAAGCGCAGGGCGAACTCATCCTTGGACGCTGGTGGCAACTAAGCGCCGCCGCTATCGCCATGGCGCTGCTGGTGACCGCCTTTTCCTTGTTCACCGACGCCCTGCGCGATGCCCTCGACCCCAAGGTGAGGCAATGACATTGCTGGATGTCCGCTGCTTGCGCGTCGCCTTCCGGGGCGAGCGCGGCACTACCAGCGAGGCCGTCAAAGGCATCAGCTTTACCGTGCCGCGCAACGCCACCGTGGCGCTGGTGGGCGAGTCGGGCAGCGGCAAGTCGGTTAGCTCGCTGGCCGTGATGGGCTTGCTCGATCCGGCGGCGGCCATCGTCGATCCGGCCAGCAGCATCCGCTTCGATGGCCGCGAGTTGCTGGCGCTGGACAGCAAGGACCGACGCGCGCTGTGCGGCAAGGATATCGCCATGATTTTCCAGGAGCCGATGTCGTCGCTGAACCCGGTGTTCACGGTCGGCGCGCAGATCGCCGAGGTGCTCAGGCTGCACCTGAAGATGAGCGCCGCGCAGGCGCGTCGCCGCACGCTGGAACTGCTGGAGGAGGTCGGCCTGCCCGAGCCCGCCGTTCGCGTCGACGCCTATCCGGGCCAGCTCTCCGGCGGCCAGCAGCAGCGCGTGATGATCGCCATGGCCATCGCCTGCGAACCGAAGCTGCTGATCGCCGACGAGCCGACCACGGCGCTGGATGTCACGATCCAGAAGCAAATCCTGGAACTGATCGCGGGTCTGCAAAAGCGGCGTGCGATGTCGGTGCTATTTATTACCCACGACCTGGCGCTGGTGGCCGAGATTGCCGATCAGGTGATGGTGATGCGCAACGGTGAGATCCGCGAAGCGGGGCCGGCGCGAGAAGTGCTGACCGCGCCCACCGACGCCTACACCCGCGCGCTGCTGGCGTGCCGGCCGAGACTGGACGCGCGGCCATGGCGCCTGCCGGTGATCGCTGACTTCCTGGACCCCGTCACTCCGCATCACCCCGACATGCCGCCTCAGCCCGACATGCCGCCTCAGCCCGACATGCCGCCTCAGCCCGACATGCCGCCTCAGCCCGTCACTCCGCATCACCCCGTCATTCCCGCGCACGCGGGAATCCATGCTGAGCCACAGCATTTGCGAAGTATGGGTTCCCGCTTGCGCGAGAACGACGGGGTGCTGCTGGAAGTACGCCAACTCAGCAAAAGCTTCACCACGCGCCACGGCTGGTTCGGCAAGCGCGAGTTTCACGCCGTCAAGGACGTGTCATTCACGCTGGCGCGCGGCAAGACCCTCGGCGTGGTGGGTGAATCCGGCTCCGGCAAAACCACCGTCGGCCTGACCCTGCTGCGCCTGCACCAGGCCAGCGGCGGCAGCGTCCTGTTCGAAGGCCGCGACCTCCTCGCCATGCCAGCGCGCGAATTCCAGGCCTACAAACGGCGCATCCAGATCATCTTCCAGAACCCCTACGCCTCGCTCAACCCGCGCTTCACGGTGGGCGACATCCTGCTGGAACCGATGCGCATCCACCGCATCGGCGCCGACGACCGCGAGCGCACCATCATGGCGCTGGCGCTGCTGGACAAAGTCGGCCTGCCGGCGTCCGCCCTTTATCGCTACCCGCACGAGTTCTCCGGCGGCCAGCGGCAGCGCATCGCCATCGCCCGCTGCCTGGCCCTGCGGCCGGAAATCCTGGTGTGCGACGAATCGGTCTCCGCGCTGGACGTGTCGGTGCAAGCCCAGGTACTCAACCTTTTGCAGGATTTACAGGACGAGCTGGGCCTGTCATACCTCTTTATTTCGCACGACCTGTCAGTGGTGAAGTACATGGCCGACCAGGTCATGGTGATGCGCCGGGGCGTAGTGGTGGAAATGGCCGATGCGGACGAGCTGTACCGCAACCCGCAGCAGCCCTACACCAAGGCGTTGCTGGACGCCATCCCCGCACAGCGGTTAAGCGATTTTTAAGTTAAGATATCTGTATGGCGAATTTAATCCTCCTGCTTCAAGAATATGGCGTACTGATCGTGTTTGCGATCGTGCTGATCGAGCAGATCGGCATGCCGATTCCTGCCTTCCCGGTATTGATCGTGGCCGGCGCCATGTCGGTCGATGGCGGTAGCCATTGGTCTGCGGTACTGGCGGTGGCCATGCTGGCTTGCCTCATCAGCGACAGTTTCTGGTTCCGCGCAGGGCGCTTCTACGGCAAGCGCATCCTCAAGCTGCTGTGTAAAATTTCGCTGTCGCCCGATTACTGCGTCAGCCAGACGGAAGACAACTTCAACCGCTGGGGACCCAAGGCGCTGATCGTCGCCAAATTCATTCCGGGCTTTAACGTTATCGCGCCGCCGTTGGCCGGCGCCATGGGCACCAGCCGCAACAAATTCCTGTGCTTCAGCGTGATGGGCAGCTTCCTGTGGGCCGGCACCGGCATCGCGATCGGCTCCTTCTTCCACACCAGCGTGGACCAGCTGCTCGATATTCTGAGTACCATGGGCACCACCGCGCTGATCGTGCTGGGCGTGCTGCTGGCGCTGTTCGTGGCGTTTAAATATGTGGAACGCAAGCGTTTCCGCCAGTCGGTGGAAATCGAGCGCATCACCGTGGACGACTTGAAAGGGCTGCTGGAGCAGGGGCAGGAGCCGGTGCTGGTGGATGCGCGCAGCGTCACCGCGCAAATGCTGGACCCTGCCGTGCCGGGCGCTCTGCTGTTCAACGGCGGCGACCCGACGGTCGACCTGATTTCGCTGGACAAGGGCCGCCACATCATCGTCTATTGCAGCTGCCCGAACGACGTCACCGCCGCCCATGTGGCCAAGGCGCTGATCGGCAAGGGCTATCACCGCGCCCGTCCGCTGCATGGCGGGCTGGAGGCGTGGAACGCGGCGTTCCGGCCCGGCGAGGAAAATCTGCGGGAAGACCAGGCAGCTTCCGCCTGATGTATTGCGCCGCCTTTGCGGTCATGTGTTCAGTTGAGTGTAAATGGCACTTCGTCATTCCTGCGAAAGCGGGAATTCCGAGACGGCTTGCCCCGCAAAGTCAGTATGGGTTCCCGCTTTCGCGAGAACGACTTCGCTTAGCTGAGCAGGATTTCCGCCTTCGCGGTACTTTTTAAGGCTAGAGTTGGAATCGTTTCCAAATTGAAGTGGGTAGTCATACTACGGACCAATCATCTCGTATTGCAAACTTGTGTGGCAAACTGTACTAAAACTACAAAACTTTGCTTGCCTGCCGTAGGCAATATACCTTAAGCTTAGGCCTCAACTAATTTTGATCCATCATGACAGCTCAGTCCGTACAAACGCCTCCCTCCCTGACCACCGTCTTCCCTGGTGGCCCGCGTCTGCTGGCGGACATCGGCGGCACCAATGCGCGCTTTGCGCTGGAAACCGCTCCGGGCACGATTGAAGCGATCGAAGTGCTGGCCTGTGCCGCCTACCCGACCTTGGCCGCCGCCCTGGTCGCGTATCTGGCCTCGCCAACCGTAGCCCAGGCCGGCGTTACCGGCATCCGGAATGGCGCGATTGCGATTGCCAATCCGGTCACCGGCGACATGGTGCGCATGACCAACCACCACTGGGCATTCTCGATCGAGGCGCTGCGCCGCGAAGTCAATTTCGACACCCTGGTGGTGGTGAACGACTTCACCGCGCTGGCCAGTTCGTTGCCGCAGCTGTCGGCAACGCAAAAACACCAGGTGGGTGGCGGCGTCGGTATTCCCGACACACCGCTGGGCCTGATCGGCGCCGGCACCGGCCTCGGCGTTTCCGGCCTGATTCCAGGCAAGGACGGTTGGACCGCGCTGCTGAGCGAGGGCGGCCATGTGACCTTCTCGCCAGCCAACGTCAGCGAAGTGGCGATCCTGCAATTCGCCTGGAAAGAATTCGAACACGTTTCGGCTGAACGCCTGATGTCTGGTGCAGGTATCGAACTGATCTACCGCGCACTGGCCGACCACAGCGGTCAGCCGGCGGAAAAGCTGAGCGCCGCCGAGATCTCCCGTCGCGCGCTGAGCGGTGAATGCAAACTGTGCGACGAAGTGATAGAAGCCTTCTGTTGCATGCTGGGCACCATTGCCGGCAATATCGCCGTGACCTTGGGTGCGCAGGGCGGCATCTATATCGGCGGCGGCATTGTGCCGAAACTGGGCGACCGTTTCGACCGTTCAGGCTTCCGCGCCCGCTTTGAAGCCAAGGGCCGTTTCGACAAATACCTGGCCGCCGTGCCGACCTGGGTGATCACCGCCGAGTACCCGGCCTTCGTTGGTGTTTCGGCAATTTTGTCCGACAGACTTTCCGCTGGGTAAGTTGAGTTACCGGGTCAGTTACATTTGAATGACAGCGAAATGCGCGTTTTGTGCTTTTATCAGGTACAATTCGCGGTGTTGAATGAAACGTCTGGCTTCCTGCCCACGTTTCACGTAGAAAGCAGCGGTCTTGGCCGCTGTCGGCATGTCCCTCTCTCCCGCCAGGTGCGCATAGACCTTGGCGTCGGAAAAGCAGCTTCAGCGAGTACTCCCACCAGCCTCACTGAATGTGATTGATTTCTTTCGATTTTGCTTATGGATAATCTTGAGGCTAAAAAAGTCCTCGAAACCGCCTTGCTATGCGCTCGTGAGCCGTTGTCGATTCACAGTCTGAAAAAGCTGTTTGTCGAACTGGATGACCAGGACCGGCCGCGCGGCCCCGGCGTAGGCGCCGATACGATCAAGGAATTGCTGGAAGAACTGCGGCTCGATTGGGCCGGCAAGGGCGTGGAAATTATTAGCCTGTCGAGCGGCTGGCGCTTCCAGAGCCGCCCTGAGATGAAGTTGTATCTGGAGCGATTGACTCCGGAAAAACCGCCCAGGTATTCGCGGGCCACGCTGGAAACGCTGGCGATCATTGCGTATCGCCAACCGGTGACGCGCGGCGATATCGAGGAGATACGCGGCGTCGCCGTTAATTCGCAGACGATCAAGATGCTGGAAGACCGTGGCTGGGTGGATGCCATCGGTTACCGCGATGTGGTTGGCCGCCCGGCCTTGCTGGGCACGACCAAGCAGTTTTTGGATGATTTGGGATTGAATTCGCTGTCCCAGTTGCCGCCGTTGCAGCAAATCAGCGATGGTCAGAACGCCATGGAAACCCTGGAAGCGGCCCTGCAAGAGAACTTTGAAAAAGCCGCACAGCAGGACCATGCTGAGCAAGCCACCGAGCAAGATATTGAGCACGAAACAGGCCCCGCGCCAGATTTAACGGTTGACGCTGAGCACAACCAAGAAACGAATAATGAACAAACCTAATACCCCAGAGACTGTCAACGACGCCGCCGCTCCTGAAGTGGCCGCCAAGCCCAAGCGCCGCACCAAAGCCCAGATCGAAGCTGCAGGCCAGGCGTCCGCGCCAGCCGCAGCCCCGACTGATGACGCACCGGTCGCCAAGCCGAAGCGCAAGACCAAGGCTGCAGCCGAAGGCGAGGCGATTGCGCCAGCCGCCGACGTTCCAGTCGCAGTGAAGAAACCGCGCGCCAAGAAGGCCGAGGCAGTGGCCGTTGCCGCCGATGCGCCAGCGCCAAGCGCCGCACCTGCCGCACCTGCCGCACCTGCCGCACCTGCCGCTTCGGTCGCAGCTGCTGAAACGCCTGCCGCCAAGCCCGTCAAGCCGCGCGCCAAGAAGGCTGCGCCAGCCGCCGAGCCGGTCGCAGCAGTGGCGGGCGTTGCGCCTGTCGCAGCCGCAGCGCCTTCCGCAACCGATACTGCAGCGCCAGCCGCCGGCGAGCGCGCCGAACGTGGTGAGCGTCAGCAGCGTCCACGCGGCCCGCGCCAGATGCGTGAGCAACGTGCACTGCGCGAAGCCAGCATGCCGCGCCCTGAGCCTGTCGCAGCGGTCGAGGGTGGTGAAAATCCTGCCGCGCCGGCGGAAGACGGCGCAGCGCCAGTGGTCCTCGGTCGCGACGGCAAGCCGCGCCACGAGCGCACCGGCCCGCGCAATGATCAGCGCAACGGCAAGCCGGCGCATGCCGGCAAGGGCAAGAACGGCAAGCCGCGCAACGGTCAGAACGCCGGTGGCAAAGGCAACGATGCCGACGCCGCGTTCTCCTACGTCACCTCGGACGCTTTCGACAGCGAAGACGGCAAAGGCCGCCAGCCGGCCAAGGCCGTGCGCCGCGACCTGACCTCGGACGACGACGCGCCAAAACTGCACAAAGTGCTGGCCGAAGCCGGTCTCGGTTCGCGTCGCGACATGGAAGACCTGATCGTTGCCGGCCGCGTGTCGGTCAACGGCGAGCCGGCCCACATCGGCCAGCGCATCCTGCCGACCGATGCCGTGCGCATCAACGGCAAGCTGATCCAGCGCCGCGTGAGCAAGAAGCCGCCACGCGTGCTGATCTATCACAAGCCGGCCGGCGAGATCGTCTCCACCGACGATCCCGATGGCCGTCCATCGGTGTTCGACCGCTTGCCGACCATGAAGGCCGGCAAATGGCTGGCCGTCGGCCGCCTGGACTTCAACACCGAAGGCTTGCTGCTGTTCACCACCTCCGGTGACCTGGCCAACCGCCTGATGCACCCGCGCTACGGCATCGACCGTGAATACGCGGTGCGCACCCTGGGCGAGCTGGAGGAGGGCATGCGCCAGAAGCTGTTGGCCGGCGTTGAGCTGGAAGACGGCGTGGCGCAGTTCTCCAAGATCGCCGACGGTGGTGGCGAGGGCGTCAACAAGTGGTATCGCGTGATCATCGGCGAAGGCCGTAACCGCGAGGTTCGCCGCATGTTCGAGGCTATCGGTCTGACCGTGTCGCGCCTGATTCGTACCCGTTATGGCGCGATGACCCTGCCAAGCAGCCTGAAACGCGGCCGCTGGGAAGAAATGGAAGAAAATGCGGTGCGCGGCCTGATGGCGGCGTACAGCATCGAGAAAAAAGGCGGCGCCGAAGCGCCTGCGCCGGCAGCGGCAGTTGCCGCTGCGCCAGGCGCCGGCGGTGCCGCGCGCGGCAAGGGTCAGCAGCAGCCCAAGCCGGTCCAGAACAAGGGGCCGGAAAAACGCGGCCGCAATGCCAATGGCCCGGTGTACGCCGAGCGCGGCAACCAGCGTGACGAGCGCGACTTCGACGATGATGACGAGGACGACGAAAACGAGCCGAACTTCAATCGCGCCGACACCAGCAACGCCAATGCGCTGCCGTTCGCCAAACAAGCGCGCGGCAACGGCCGTGGCCAGGGTGGTTTCGGTGGCGGTAATGGCGGTGGCGGTGGTGGTGGTGCCGGCAACCGTGGCGGCAAAGGCCGTCCGGGTGGTCCTGGCGGTGCCGGCGGCCAGGGCTCGACGTCCAGCCGCCCGGGCGGTCGCCCGCAGGGTATCGGTGCTTACGCCGGCGGTCGTCCGCTGGGCGAAGCACCGGCTCCGCGTGCGCAGGGCCAGGGCGGTCAGGGTGGTCAAGGCGGCCAGGGCGGCCAGGGGCAAGGCCGCAGCCAGCAGTCCAAGGGCCCGGCCCGCGGTCCGCGCCAGCCTGATCCACTGCAGACGACCTTCGGTTTCGGCGCTGCCGGTGGTGCGCCACGTCGTGGCCAGCCGCCACGCGGTGGCGCTGCCGATCATGGCATGCCGCGTCGTCGCAAGGGTTAAAGGTTGCTTCAAAAAGCCCGCAGCTTCGTTGCGGCGCCGCGCCTCGCTGCGCGTATTTTGAGGCAACCTTAGGTATCTTTGACCTTGTTGTAAGTCTGCCATGGCGCCTGTGCGGCGTTGCGGCAAACTTCATATAAGGTTATAATATCCAGCCTAGTAGAAGTTCCAGTTGCACAACTGCTCCGGAACGCTTCATCTGGCTGGGTGTTTTAGAAAGATGGGCAGATGCCCATTTTTTTTTTGTTGAACCGTTTTGATCGGTCTGTTTTTGCAACGCATAAACAGGCCTTGAACTGGAGAATTTTCTTGCAGCAGCTGGAACTGATTGAAAAGACCGTCGTCGGTCTGGGCTACGAGCTGGTTGATGTCGAACGGGCCGAGCGCGGACTGCTGCGCGTGTTTATCGATTTCACCGCCGAAGATGCCGAAGAAAAAGGTCCGATCACCGTAGAAGATTGCGTCACGGTCAGTCATCAATTGTCGCACGTGCTGACGGTCGAGAACGTTCCTTACGAACGTCTCGAAATTTCGTCGCCGGGCCTTGATCGTCCGCTGCGCAAACTGACGGATTTTTCACGTTTCGCCGGCTGTGAAGTAGTCATTAAACTGCGCACAGCCATGCCGGGTACGAACAACCGGAAATCGTTCACGGGCGTCCTGCTGGAGCCTGAAGGCGAGAATTTGTCGTTGGAATTTGAAAGCAAGGAAGGTCCGGCGCAGTTGGATTTTACGCTCGCCGATGTGGATAAGGCACGTTTGGTGCCGCAGGTGGATTTTAAGGGACGCAAAGCATGAGTCGCGAAGTTTTGTTATTGGTAGACGCGCTGGCGCGTGAGAAGAACGTCGATAAAGATGTCGTTTTCGGCGCACTGGAGTTCGCGTTGGCGCAAGCCACGAAGAAACGTTATGAGGGTGAAGTGGACATCCGCGTTTCGATCGATCGCGAGTCGGGTGAGTTCGAATCCTTCCGCCGCTGGCACGTTGTGCCTGACGAGGCAGGCCTGCAATTGCCGGACCAGGAAATTCTGCACTTCGAAGCCAAGGAACAGATCGCCGACATCGAAGTGGACGACCACATCGAAGAACCGATTGAATCGGTGGAATTCGGCCGCCGCTTCGCGCAGGACACCAAGCAAGTGGTGCTGCAGCGCGTGCGCGACGCCGAGCGTGAACAGATTCTGGCAGACTTCCTGGAACGCGGCGATTCGCTGGTGACCGGTACCATCAAGCGCATGGAACGTGGCGACGCCATCGTCGAGTCGGGCAAGATCGAAGCCCGCCTGCCACGCGACCAGATGATCCCGAAAGAGAACCTGCGTATCGGCGACCGCGTCCGCGCCTACATCCTGCGCGTCGACCGCAATATGCGCGGCCCGCAAGTGATCCTGTCGCGCACCGCGCCGGAATTCATCATGAAGCTGTTCGAACTGGAAGTGCCGGAAATCGAACAAGGCATGCTGGACATTAAATCGGCCGCCCGCGACGCCGGCGTCCGCGCCAAGATCGCCGTGTACACGGCCGACAAGCGCATCGACCCGATCGGCACCTGCGTCGGCATGCGCGGTTCGCGCGTGCAGGCCGTCACCGGTGAACTGGGCGGCGAGCGCGTCGACATCGTGCTGTGGTCGGAAGATCCGGCGCAGTTCGTGATCGGCGCCCTGGCCCCGGCCAACGTCTCCTCGATCGTCGTCGACGAAGAGAAGCACGCCATGGACGTGGTGGTGGACGAAGAAAACCTGGCGATCGCGATCGGCCGCTCCGGCCAGAACGTGCGCCTGGCTTCCGACCTGACCGGCTGGAAGATCAATATCATGACGGCCGAGGAATCGGCCGACAAGGCAGCCCAGGAAACGGCCGCGATCCGCGCCCTGTTCATGGAAAAACTGGACGTCGATCAAGAAGTGGCCGACATCCTGGTGGAAGAAGGCTTTGCCAGCCTGGAAGAAATCGCTTACGTGCCGATCTCCGAAATGCTGGAAATCGAATCGTTTGACGAAGATACTGTCAACGAACTGCGCACCCGCGCCCGTGACGCCCTGGTCACCGAAGCCATCGCTTCGGAAGAAGGCCTGGAAGGCATGGACGAGGCGCTGGTCGGTCTGGAAGGCATGGACCGCATCACCGCCGGCAAGCTGGGCTTGGCTGGTATCAAAACGGTAGAAGCGTTTGCCGGCCTGGCTTATGACGAGTTCGGCGCCATTCTGGCCCTCTCGTCTGACCGTGCACGAGCACTGATTACGAGTGAATTTGAAGATGTGACCGACGATGAGATGAAGTTGGTTGATGCGAAATATGACGACCGTGCCAAAGGCTTGCAAGCCAAGGCCTGGAGTCTGACCGAATCTGCAAAGGCTTAATTTGATTATTTTTATCATCTCCGCGACACATAGAAAAGAGGACTGAATGGCGAGTAACAACGTAGCCCAATTTGCCACCGAACTGAAGATGCCTGCAGACTTGCTGCTGACGCAGCTGCGTTCTGCCGGCGTCGAAAAAAGTTCGACGTCAGATCCATTGTCGAAAGATGATAAGGATAAGCTACTCGATCACCTGCGCCGTACCCACGGCGCCGGTGCTGAAGAGAAGAAAAAAATTACGCTGACGCGCAAGGAAACCACCGAGATCAAGCAGGCCGATGCCAATGGCAAGGCCCGCACGATTCAGGTCGCCGTCAAGAAAACCCGCACCTTCGTGCAGCGCGACGAGCCGCTGACCACCACCCCTGCCGCTCCGGCGGCACCGGTGATCGATCCGGCTGAAGTCGCACGCCGCGAAGAAGAAGTGCGCAAGCAAGCGGAACTGATTGCACGTCAGGAAGCCGAACTGCGCGAGAAACAGGATCGCCTGGCCAAGCTGGAAGCCGACAAGGCAGCGCACGACAAGGCCACGGCCGACGCCGCCGCCGCCGCCAAGAAGGAAGCCGACGCGGAAGCCAAGAAAGCCGCTGCCGCCAAGGCCGCCGCCGCCGCCGCACCTGCCGCCGAGCCGGTAGTGCAGAGCGCCGACAGCGCTGCCGAGGAAGCCAAGAAAAAAGCCGCCGCCGACGAAGCCAAGAAAAAGGCTGCCGCCGCCGCCAAGGAAGCCGCCGACCAGGCCGCTGCCACGGAGCGCGCACGCCAGGCCGTCGCCGACGAAGTGGCCCAGATCAAGGCCATGATGAACGCGCCACGTCGCGCCATCAAAGCCCCTGAGCCGGTACCAGTACCGGTCAAGCCGAAAGTTGCCGAAGGCACGCTGCACAAGCCGGCCACCGCCGCCAATGCAGCCAAGCCGGGCGACAAGCCAGGCGACAAGAAGCCAGCCGTAGCCGGCGCCGACAAGAAGTCGATCAAATCGGCCAATGTCTCGTCGACCTGGTCGGACGACGCCAAGAAACGCGGCGCACCGGGCGCACCGAAGGGCCGTTCCGGTCCGGGTTCCTCCACCGGCCGCGACAGCTGGCGTGGTGGCAAGGGCGGTGGTCGCCGTCATCATCAAGCCGATGATCGCGAGACCAACTTCCAGGCCCCGACCGAAGCCGTCATCAAAGACGTGCACGTACCGGAAACCATCACCGTGGCCGAACTGGCGCACAAGATGTCGGTCAAGGCATCCGAGGTCATCAAGCAGCTGATGAAGCTGGGCCAGATGTGCACCATCAACCAGGTGCTGGACCAGGAAACCGCGATGATCGTGGTCGAGGAAATGGGCCACAAAGCCCACCCGGCCGAGATGGACGATCCGGAAGCAATTCTGGCCGACCAGGGCGAGCACGCGCACTTCGAAGCCAAGCCGCGCGCACCGGTGGTCACCGTCATGGGTCACGTCGACCACGGCAAGACCTCGCTGCTCGATTACATCCGCCGCGCCAAAGTGGCGTCGGGCGAAGCTGGTGGCATTACCCAGCACATCGGCGCCTACCACGTGGAAACCCCACGCGGCATCGTCACCTTCCTGGATACGCCGGGTCACGAAGCCTTTACGGCCATGCGTGCCCGCGGTGCGAAAGCGACCGACATCGTGATTCTGGTGGTGGCGGCCGACGACGGCGTCATGCCGCAAACCAAGGAAGCGATCGCTCACGCGAAAGCGGCCGGCGTGCCTCTGGTGGTGGCGATCAATAAGATCGACAAACCGGGCGGCAACGTCGACCGTGTCACGCAAGAGCTGGTTGCCGAGAGCGTGGTGCCGGAAGAATACGGTGGCGAATCGCCATTCGTGCCGGTATCGGCCAAGACCGGCGAAGGCATCGACGCGCTGCTGGAGCAAGTGCTGCTGCAAGCCGAGGTGCTGGAACTGAAAGCACCGATCGATTCCCCGGCCCGTGGCCTGGTGGTTGAAGGTCGTCTGGATAAAGGCAAGGGTCCTGTGGCCACCGTGCTGGTGCAATCCGGTACGCTGCGTCGCGGCGACGTGATCCTGGCCGGTTCCTCGTATGGCCGCGTGCGCGCCATGCTGGACGAGAACGGCAAGCCGATCACCGAAGCCGGCCCATCGATCCCGGTCGAGATCCAGGGCCTGACCGAAGTGCCGCAAGCCGGTGAAGAAGTCATGGTCATGGCCGACGAGCGTAAAGCACGTGAAATCGGTCTGTTCCGTCAAGGTAAGTTCCGTGATGTGAAGCTGGCGCGTCAGCAAGCGGCGAAACTGGAAAACATGTTCGACCAGATGGCCGAAGGCGAAGTGAAAAACCTGCCGCTGATCATCAAGACCGACGTGCAGGGTTCGCAGGAAGCGCTGGTCAGCTCGTTGCAGAAACTGTCGACCTCGGAAGTGCGCGTACAGATCGTGCACGCAGCGGTCGGCGGCATCACCGAGTCGGACGTCAATCTGGCGGTGGCCTCGAAAGCGGTCATCATCGGCTTCAACGCCCGTGCCGACGCCCAGGGTCGCAAGCTGGCCGAGTCGAACGGCGTGGACATTCGCTACTACAACATCATTTACGATGCGATCGACGAGATCAAATCGGCGTTGTCGGGCATGTTGGCGCCGGAGAAGCGCGAGACCGTGATCGGTCAGGTCGAAGTACGCCAGGTGATCCTGGTGTCCAAAGTCGGCGCCATCGCCGGCTGCCTGGTGACCGATGGTGTGGTCAAGCGTTCGTCTTCGGTCCGTCTGCTGCGCAACAACATCGTGGTGTGGACCGGCGAGATCGACTCGCTCAAACGCTTCAAGGACGATGCGAAAGAAGTCCGCGCCGGTCTGGAGTGCGGCCTGTCGCTGAAGAACTACAACGACATCCAGGTGGGTGATACGTTGGAAGTGTTCGAAGTGCAGGAAATCGCGCGTACCCTGTAATTTCGGGGTGTAAAGCAGTATCTGGTAAAGTGGACGGGCCTTCCCGTCCACTTGCCGTTTAGGGAATCATCATGGCAAAACATAGCAAAAACATTCCGCAACGCGGTCAACGCGTGGCCGATCAGATCCAGAAAGACTTGTCCGAGCTGATCGTATTTGAATTGAAAGACCCACGCGTCGGCATGATCACGCTGGCCGAAGTACAGCTGACGCCGGACTACGCGCACGCCAAGATCTACTTCACCATGCTGAAGGACGACGCGGAAACCGTGAAGAACACGCTGGCCGGCCTGCACGCCGCCGCCGGCTACCTGCGCAATATGCTGGGCAAGCGTTTGCACATCCACACCTTGCCGCAGCTGCACTTCGTGCACGACACCTCGGCCGCGCGCGGCATGGCGATGTCGGCGCTGATCGACCAGGCCAACAGCAGCCGCTCGCTGGATGATGGTACCGACGGCACCGACGGCACCGAGTCCAAGTAAATGACTCAAGCCCGTACCAAGCGCGTCCGCGACCTGGTGGACGGCGTGCTGCTGCTCGACAAGCCGGTCGGCTTTTCCAGCAACGACGCCCTGATCAAAGCCAAGCGCGTGCTCAACGCCAAGAAGGCCGGCCACACCGGCACCCTCGACCCGTTCGCCACCGGCCTGCTGCCGCTGTGCTTCGGCGAGGCCACCAAGTTCTCGCAGGACTTGCTGGAAGCGGACAAGGCCTACGACACCACCGTGCACCTGGGCCAGACCACCGACACCGGCGATACCGAAGGTGAAGTGATCGACAGCCGCGACGTCAACGTCACGCTGGAGCAGATCCACGTCGTGCTGGAACGGTTCCGTGGCCCGATCGCGCAAGTGCCGCCGATGTACTCGGCCTTGAAGCGCGACGGCAAGCCGCTGTACGAGTACGCCCGCGCCGGCATCACGCTGGAGCGCGAAGCGCGCAACGTCATCATCCACAAGCTGGAGCTGATCTCGTACCAGGCGCCGTTCCTCAAGCTGTCGGTCACCTGCAGCAAGGGCACGTATATCCGCGTGCTGGGCCAGGACATCGGCGAAGCGCTCGGCTGCGGCGCCCACCTGAACGCGCTGCGCCGCACCCAGGTCGGCGCGCTGACCACCGAGCACATGATCACGCTCGATGAACTGGTGGCGCACCAGGCGCCGCACAGCCTGCTGTCGCCGGTCGATGCGCTGCTGTCGAGCTTCCCGGCCGTGCAGCTGAACGCCGAGCTGGCGAAACGTTTCCTGAATGGCCAGCGCCTGGCGCTGGGCAAGGAAGCGATTGCCGTGCCGGCGCAGCAGGGCAGGGTGCGCGTCTACCTGGACGACAAGCTGCTCGGCACCGCTCACCTCGGCGAGTACAGCATCCTCGCTCCTGAACGATTAATCGCATTTGTGGCGCAATAAAGAGATAAAGTTGCGCCGCAACATGCTATACTTGCCGGCTTTACGTACCTCCTGTACGTACACCCGCAGTTTTTCCCCAAGATAACGACTATGTCTACTACTAAACGCGCAATTCGCAATATTGCAATCATCGCCCACGTTGACCACGGCAAAACCACGCTGGTTGACCAGCTGCTGCGCCAGTCCGGCACCTTCCGCGAAAACCAAGCGGTCGATACCCGCGTCATGGACTCGAACGACCTCGAAAAAGAGCGCGGTATTACGATTCTGTCGAAGAACTGCGCGGTTGAGTACGAAGGCACCCACATCAACATCGTCGACACCCCAGGCCACGCCGACTTCGGCGGCGAAGTGGAACGTGTGCTGTCGATGGTTGACTCGGTTCTGCTGCTGGTGGATGCCCAAGAAGGCCCAATGCCACAGACCCGTTTCGTGACCCGCAAGGCACTGGCCCTGGGCCTGAAGCCGATCGTGGTGGTCAACAAGGTCGACCGTCCTGGCGCGCGCGCCGACTGGGCGATCAACCAGACTTTCGAACTGTTCGACAAGCTGGGCGCTACCGATGAGCAGCTGGACTTCCCTATCGTTTACGCATCGGGCCTGAACGGCTACGCCGGCCTGACCGAAGACGTACGTGACGGCGACATGAAGCCGCTGTTCGACGCCATCCTGGAACACGTGCCAGTGCGCGACGACAATCCAGAAGGCCCGCTGCAAATGCAAATCACCTCGCTGGACTACTCGTCCTACGTGGGCAAGATCGGCATTGGCCGCGTTAATCGCGGCACCGTCAAGGTCGGCCAGGACGTTCTGGTCATCAATGGCCCAGGCGCCACCCCGATCAAAGGCCGCATCAACCAGGTGCTGAACTTCAAGGGCCTGGAGCGCGTGCTGGTGGACGAAGCTGTCGCCGGCGACATCTGCCTGATCAACGGTATCGATGAAATCGGCATCGGCTCGACCCTGTGCGCACCGGACACCCCGGAACCGCTGCCGATGCTGACCGTCGACGAGCCGACCCTGACCATGAACTTCATGGTCAACAACTCGCCGCTGGCTGGCCGCGAAGGCAAGTTCGTGACCTCGCGCCAGCTGCGCGATCGTCTGGACAAGGAACTGAAAGCCAACGTCGCGCTGCGCGTTGCACCAACCGACGACGACACCGTGTTCGAAGTATCGGGTCGCGGCGAACTGCACCTGACCATCCTGATCGAAAACATGCGTCGCGAAGGTTTCGAGATGGCGGTATCGCGTCCACGCGTGGTGTTCAAAATGGTTGATGGCGTGCGCCATGAGCCGTTCGAACAACTGTCGGTTGACGTTGAAGAAGCCAACCAGGGCGGCGTGATGGAAGAATTGGGCCGTCGTCGTGGCGACCTGCAGAACATGGAATCGGACGGCAAAGGCCGTGTGCGTCTGGAATACCGTATTCCAGCCCGTGGCCTGATCGGCTTCCAGGGCGAATTCATGACCCTGACCCGTGGTACCGGCCTGATGTCGCACGTGTTTGATGCCTACGCTCCAGTAGACAACACCAAAGGCGAATTGGGCGGCCGTCGCAACGGCGTGCTGATTTCGCAGGATGACGGCGCCGCCGTTGCCTACGCCATCTGGAAACTGCAGGATCGCGGCCGTATGTTCGTGGTCCACAACGACCCGGTGTACGAAGGCATGATTATCGGTATCCACTCGCGTGACAATGATCTGGTGGTTAACCCGATCAAGGGCAAGCAGCTGACCAACGTGCGTTCGTCGGGTACCGACGAAGCCGTGCGCCTGGTGCCGCCGATCCAGATGTCGCTGGAATACGCAGTCGAATTCATCGACGACGACGAACTGGTGGAAATCACCCCGAAATCGATCCGTCTGCGCAAGCGCTTCTTGAAAGAGCACGAGCGTAAAAAAGCCTCGCGCGACGCGTAATCAGAAAAACCACCCCACGGGGTGGTTTTTTTTGCCTGCCGCCTTAAAAGCGCGCGGCACCAACCCAACCCGCACACCGCTGCGGCGCAGGGACGGACCCCGTACGGGGTCCGTCCCTTTCGTTCGGGGTCAGCGCTCGCAGCCTACGTGTCACCGCTGCGCTGATGCGAGAGGAAGTAGGCCGGGCTCGCCAGCAACACCGATACCAGGTCAGCCTGGCGGCTGGTGCCGGTCTTGGCGAAGATGCTTTTGAGCTGGGTGCGCACGGTGTTGAGCGAGGTGCCGCGCTCGACGCTGGCCGCTTCCGGCGTCAGGCCGCTGCAGATGGCTACTGCCAGCTGCGCCTCCGCCTCGCTGAGGCCGAACAAGCGCTGTACCAGCTCGGTGCGGATGTGCGGCGCCGCTTCCGGGTCGAACACGAACAGCAGGGCGCCGCTACGCACATCGGGCCGCGCGGCCATGCGCATCGGCGAGATCAGCACCATTAAATCGCGCTGCGCCACGCGCGGCACCAGCACCACGCCGGGGATGTCGCCGGAGGTGCCCTGGCTGGCGTGGATGGCCTTGGTGATTTCCAGATTCAGCTGCTGGGTGACGATGCTGCTACGGCAAAACAAATGGGCCTCTTCCAGCCACAGGTCGCGCCGGCCTTGCAGCAGCGTGCCTGCGGCGCGGTTGCAATGGGCCACGCGGCAGAATTCGTCGATCAGGATGGCCGGCATGGCGATCACGTCCAGGCCGCTGATCAGCAGGTTCTGTCCCAGTTGCAGTTCGGCGAAGCGTTGCCGCATCTGGATCGCCCGCTGCAAGTGCGGCATGAGCAGGTTGAACAAGTCCAGTTCTTCGCGCGAGAACGGTGGTTGTTGCGGCGTCCGTTGCAACATCATCTGCGTCAGCCATGGTCCCTCGTTCAGCACGATGGCGCCGCTGGCCCACGCCACGCCCTGCGGTTCCACCCACTCGCGATAGAAGCGGCTGTCCTGCGCCTGCGCGGCGGGCAGGTCCAGGTTGCTGGCGTAGAAGGTGGCGATCGGGGAACTGCGGATGTGATGCGCCAGCACGTCTTCGGCTGCGTATTCCATCACATACATGGTCATCCACTTTTCCTGCAGGCCTTCCATCCATAGGCCCTTGACCTCCTGGGTCTGGCGGTTCACCGTCAGCAGCATGGCCGCTTTCAGTTGGAACAGTTCGATGAAGGCGCCGACAAAACGCTGGAAGCCATCGGGCGCCAGGACGGATTCGTAGACGTGGGTTAGCAGGGTATCGATGCGATTCGGGCTCATGCGTTGATTATTGCGCAATGATCAACCTATTACAAATTTAATAAAGAACTGGACAAGAAACCGGGCCGGCGCGTGTGGTTTTTTCGTTTGCGTTTTTTCTGTCGCTGCGGTACTTTGGTGCGAGGCAGCATTAACGCAACGGAGGAACACGGTGAGCGACGACAAGAGCAACCCCTGGCTGAACTGGCCCGGTAATCCCTTCAACCTGGCCCAGCAAGCAAGCGATTACTGGATCGATGCGGCCCAGCGATCCATCCTGTTTATGGACGTGCTGCGCGAGCGCGGCGACGAGCGCAACCATCGCGCCGAACAGACCGCCCCCCACGTGCTGAGTTTTAAATTCGAGGTCGTGATGGACGGCCGCCATCTTGAGCGGCCGGTCAACTACGGCCTGCTGCACATCCTGCAGCCCGACGGTGTAGCGCCCGATCCCTCCAAGCGTCCCTTCATCGTGTTCGATCCGCGCGCCGGCCACGGCCCCGGCATCGGCGGCATGAAGCACGACAGCGAAATCGGCGTGGTGCTGAAGGCCGGCCATCCGTGCTACTTCGTCGGCTTCCTGCCACATCCCTGTCCCGGCCAGACCATTGAAGACGTGTGCCGCGCCGAAGCGCAGTTCATCGCCAAGGTGGCCGCGCTGCATCCCCAGGCCGACGGCAAGCCGGCCCTGATCGGCAACTGCCAGGCCGGCTGGCAGATCATGATGACCAGCGCCCTCAATCCCGACCTGGTCGGCCCGCTGGTGCTGGCCGGTGCGCCGCTGTCCTACTGGGCCGGTGTGCGCGGCAAGAACCCCTTGCGCTACCTGGGCGGCGTGCTTGGCGGCACCTGGATGACGGCGCTCGCGGGCGACCTCGGCAACGGCATCTTCGACGGCGCGCAGCTGGTGGAAAATTTCGAGAAGATGAATCCGTCCAACACGCTGTGGAGCAAGAACTACAACGTCTACTCCAAGATCGACACCGAGGCGCAGCGCTTCCTGGAGTTTGAAAAATGGTGGGGCAACCCGGTGCTGCTGAACGCCGGCGAAATGCAGTACATCGCCGATTCGCTATTCGTCGGTAACCGCTTGAGCGACGCCGCGCTGATGGACAGCAACGGCCACCGCATCGACCTGCGCAACATCAAGTCGCCGATCGTGGTGTTCTGTTCGTGGGGCGACGACATCACGCCGCCGCAGCAGGCGCTGGGCTGGGTGCTCGACCTGTACGAGGACGATGCGGCGCTGGTGGCCGGCGGCCAGACCATCATCTACTCCATGCACCAGAGCATAGGCCACCTGGGCATCTTCGTCTCGGCGTCGGTGGCGAACAAGGAACACGAGGAATTCACGGCGGCGATGGACATGATCGACATCATGCCGCCGGGCTTGTACGAAGCGGTGTTCCTCGACAAGGACGAGGAAATGCTGCAGGCGGAAATCGCCGCCGGCGACCTGGCCGCAGGCGACTATGTGATGCGCTTCGAGCGCCGCAATCTGGAGTCGTTGCGTGCGCTGGGCGGCAACGACGTCGAGGATGAACGCCGCTTTGCCACCGTGGCGCGGCTGTCGGAAATCAACAAGGGCTTGTATCAGACCTTTGCCAGCCCGCTGGTGAAAAGCCTGGTGACCGAAGCGAGCGCCGAGCGCCAGCGCGAATCGCATCCACTGCGCCTGCGCTACACCGCGTTCTCCAGCAAGAACCCGCTGCTCAACAGCATTCCGGCGTTGGCCGAGAAGGTGCGTGCCGAGCGCCGGCCGGTGGCCAAGGACAATGTGTTCCTGCAAATGCAGGAGGCGTGGTCCAAGCAGATCGTCGACGCGCTGGACCGCTATCGCGATGCGCGCGACCAGGCCACCGAGAACATCTTCCTGGGCGTGTATGGCTCGCCGCTGCTGCAGGCGCTGGTGGGCCTGAGCACCGATGGCGGCAAGCCGCGCCGCATCGGCCGCGACATCGCGCGCGAGGCGGCCGGCAGCGCCACCCGCGCCGCGCTGGCGCTGCGCACCAAGGAGGGCGGCGTGACCGAGGGCATTATCCGCGCCTTGCTGTACATCTTCCGCAGCCCGGAAATGAGCGCGGCGGACGAGCGCGCCTTTGCCGCCATGCGCCAGCTGCGCTTGCGCACCTCCGACGACAAGGAGATGAGCGTCACGCTGCTGAAGACCATCCTGCGCGAGCAGTACCTGATGCTGCAGGTGGACGAGGAAGCGGCGCTGGCCGATCTGCCGCTGCTGCTGCCGGAGGCGCCGGAGGCGCGCGCGACGGCGCTGGGCATCGTGCGTCAGGTGGCGGGCGCCACCGGCACGCTGGCCGGCGACGCCGCCACGCGCCTGGAGCGCATCGCCACCATGTTCGGCCCGCAGGCGCCGACGCTGGCGGTGGTGCGCAAGAAGAAGCGGAGCTCTTCGGCAGCCTAGTCGGGCGCCTTCAGCGGCTTGCGCATGAACACGCTGAGCGGATGGTCCGGGTAGTCGCCGTAGGGGCCGCAGCGCTCGAAGCCTTGGCGGGCGTACAGCGCTAGCGCCTCGTGCATGTCGGGGCCGGTTTCCAGCATCAGCTGCGGGCAGCCGGCGCCGCGTCCGGTTTGTTCCAGCAGCGCCATCAGCTGCCGCGCGGTGCCAGCGCCGCGCGCGGCGGGACGCACATACATGCGCTTGATCTCGCCATACTCGCCGCACAGCACCATGGCGGCGCAGCCGATCGCCGCGCCGGCCGCATCGCGCGCCACGGCGAACTGGATATTCGGCTGCAGCAGCGCCTGCACATCAAGCGCGTACACCGATTCCGGCGGATACAGGCCGAGCAGGTACTCATCCAGCTCGGTGATCAGCGCGTGGACTTCGGGCTGGTCGGGCGTTTCAAAGGCGATAGGCATGGTGTCATTTTGCTGGATGAAAAATCCAGTATAATGGATTTCATGGACATCAATCAACTTATTGCCAGCCGCGTGCTGAATTTGCGCAATGCGCGCGGGCTATCGCTGGCGGCGCTGGCCGAACGCAGCGGCGTCAGCCGCTCCAATATTTCCCTGATCGAACGCGGCGAAAGCAGCGCCACCGCCACCGTGCTGGACAAGCTGGCCGGCGCGCTGGGCGTGACCATGGCCTCGCTGTTCGCGGCGCAGGACGCGGCGCCGTCTCCGCTCAGCCCGCGCGCCGAACAAGCCGTGTGGACCGATCCCGCTTCCGGCTACACGCGGCGCCAGTTGTCGCCCGGCGTGCGCTCGCCGATGCAGCTGGTGGAAGTGGAATTTCCGCCCGGCCGGCGGGTCGCCTACGACCAATCGCCGCACGGCGCCGACATTCACCAGCAGGTGTGGCTGCTGGCAGGCGAGATCGTGGTCACTGCGGGAGACCAGCAATGGCATCTGCAAGCAGGCGACTGCGTCGCCTTCCGCGAAGGCCAGCCCATCGCCTACGAAAACCCCGGCACCACCCCGGCCCGCTACCTGGTCGGCCTGGTGACCCTGCCATTCGCGCCCTAAAAGGCGTTTGACCATTTTTAGTTTACTGTGCATACTGTGTATATGAAGAGCGGCTTTGTATTTTCCCAGACAGACACCAGCCCCATGTATCAGCAGATCATGGAGCAGATCAAGCAGCGCATCGCTGTGGGGGATTGGCCGCCTCAAACGCCGTTGCCATCGGTACGGGAGCTGGCCAGCGAGATCAAGGTGAGCATCATCACGATCAAGCGCGCCTACCTGGAGCTGGGCCGTGAGGGCGTCATCATCACCCAGCAGGGCAAAGGCAGCTGGGTCAGCGATGCGCTCGACATGAAGCTGCTTCAGCGGCAGGAGTTGATGCAGCATCTGGAGCAGGCGGGCAAGCTGGCGCACTCTCTGTCCCTGTCGGAGGAGAAGATACTGCAGATGCTCAAGCCGTACATGGAATAGGGGACTGGAATGGATTTGCCATTGGCAGTAGAGTGCACGGGAATCAGCAAGCGCTATCCGCATTTCGCGCTGGAGGCGGCCGACCTGCTTGTTGAGCAGGGTACCGTGATGGGCCTGGTCGGCCCCAACGGCGCCGGCAAGTCGACCATGCTGCGCATGGTGATGGGGCTGCTGGCGCCGGATGCCGGTACCGTCAAGGTGCTGGGCTACGCCATGCCGGAACAGCAGGTGGCCGCCAAGCGCAACATCGGCTTCATCGCCGAGGACATGCGGCTGTACGACAGCGAGACCATCGGCTTTCACATGGCCTTCATCAAGTCCATCTTCGCCAGCTGGGACGCGGACTATGCCAGGCTGCTGCTGCGCCGCTTTGACTTGAATGAACGCCAGAAGGTCAAAGGCCTGTCGCACGGCCAGCGCGTCAAGGCCACGCTGCTGCTGGCGCTCGCGCGCCGGCCGTCCCTGCTGGTGTTCGACGAACCGACCACCGGCCTCGATCCCGCCGTGCGCAAGGAAGTGCTCGATGAAATGATGTCGGCCCTGGCGGACGAGACGCGCTCGATCCTGTTTTCGTCGCACAACACGGCGGACGTCGAACAGATTTCCGATTACATCACCTTCATCTATGGCGGCCGCATCGTCGAAAGCCGCAACAAGGAAGACTTCATCGATGGCTGGCGCAGGCTGCGCCTGACCCGGCAACCGGACCAGCCCTTGCCGGAACTGGTCAACATCATGGATGTTCAGCAGAGCGGCCGGCTGTGCGCCGTCACCGTCAATGATTACGACGATGCCGTCGCCGCGCGCTTTGCCGGCGCCGGCCTGGCCGTCGGCGCGGTGGAACGGTTGACGCTGGAAGAAATCTTCCTCGCCCACGTCAAGTGCGCCAAAGCCGACACCTTGATGGCGCTGACGTCATGAGTACCTCGATCATCCCGCAACTGGTGCGCAAGGATCTGCGCCTGGCGCGCGGCGCCATCCTGACCTTCGGCCTGGTGAGCCTGGCTGCTATGCTGCTCGTGCCGCTGCTGCACGGACACATACCGGACTGGGCGCTGATCAACCTCGGCTTCATCCTGCTGGTCGGCCCCGCCGCCACCTGCGGCATCGTGCTGGCGATGAAGACCAATGTCTTTGAGCGGGAAAAGTCGACCCAGGCCTTCATCATGAGCCTGCCGGTGACGATGCGCGAATACACGCACGCCAAGCTGCTGGTCAACCTGCCGGTGTTTGTCGTGTTCTGGCTGGCGGTCAGCGCGGTGGCGTTCTACCTGGCTTTCGGCCTCGGGCTGTTTCCACCCGGCGCGGCGCCGTTCATCACCATGGTCTTCCTCGGCGTGTTGGTGGCCTACTGCTGCATCCTGAGCGCCAGCCTGGTGTTCCAGTCGCTGGGGGCGACGGTGCTGGCTATCCTGTTATTCGAGCTGGCCACGTCGGCCTATTTGTGGACCGTCGCCTACAGCGAGCCGATCGCACGCCATGTCTACGGCGCGACGGCAACCTGGAATGCAACGGCGCTGTCCATCGTGGCGGTGCAGGTGGTGGTGGCGGTTGCCGTCATCGCGGCAACGGTGCATATTCAAGGGGCAAAGCGGGACTGCATCTGATTCGCTGTATAATGACGGCCCCCAATCGATTCCCGTAGTGGCCACCCCATGACCATCATCACCTTGCCGACCGCCGACCAAGCACCTGTAGTGCCTAGCCGCCGCCTGTCCGTGGCGCCGATGATGGACTGGTCGGACCGCCACTGCCGCATGTTCCATCGCCATATCAGCAAGCACACCTGGCTGTACACGGAGATGGTGACCACCGGCGCGTTGGTCTATGGCGACGTCGAACGCCACCTGCGCTTCAACGAGGAAGAGCATCCGGTCGCCCTGCAGCTGGGCGGCAGCGACCCGGCCGACTTGGCCACCAGCGCCAAGCTGGGCGAGAAGTGGGGCTACGACGAGATCAACCTGAACTGCGGCTGCCCGTCCGAGCGCGTGCAGAAGGGCGCTTTCGGCGCCTGCCTGATGGCCGAGCCGCAACTGGTGGCCGATTGCGTGAAGGCCATGCGCGACGCCGTCTCGATCGACGTCACCGTCAAGCACCGCATCGGCATCGACGATGTGCAAAGCTACGATTTCGTGCGCGACTTCGTGGGCAAGGTGGCGGACGCCGGCTGCACTACGTTCATCGTGCACGCGCGCAACGCCATCCTCAAGGGCCTGTCGCCCAAGGAAAACCGCGAAATCCCGCCGCTGAAGTATGCATACGCCTACCAGCTCAAGCGCGATTTCCCTGACTTCGAAATCATTATCAACGGCGGCATCAAGACCGAAGCCGACATCGACGAGCATTTGCAGCATCTCGACGGCGTGATGCTGGGCCGCGAGGCATACCACAATCCGTTCGTGATGGCCAACTTCGACCAGCGCTACTACGGCGACCACAGCGCGCCGAAGACCCGCGAACAGGTGCTTGAAGCCATGATTCCCTACATCCAGGCGCAGCTGGCCCAGTACGGCCCGCTCGGCCTGAAGCTCAATTCCATCACCCGCCACATGCTCGGCATCATGACCGGCCTGCCCGGCGCCCGTGCCTTCCGTCAGACTTTGTCCGACTCCAAAAAGCTCGCCCTCGGCGACGCCAATTTGCTCCTTGAAGCCGCAGCCCGCCTGCGTATTGCTGCTTAGGAAACTCAATTTCGGCGAACTTTCAATGGGTGTGGTTAAATTTCCACGCAGAAAGTTCGCTTGCGTATTTTTGAGGCAGTAATTGCTTGCTTTGAGGCAAAATTTGCATCTATAATTCCGTAATATACACACATATCCACCGACCTTCGTTGTGTGTTGCGGCCCAAAAAACTACATGCAAGTTGCTGGTGGAGCGTCAAATTTTGCATTCGCAGTCATTGTTTGCTACTGTCATAGCTTATTACTTAGCAGCAAGGGTTTTGTTTGAATGACGCGACCACAAGACGTGTTATTCGGGGCAACTTCTATCAACAGTGTCACTTAAGAAGACGACGAAATGAATTTAGCAAAAATGAAAGTCGGTACGCGCCTCGGCCTTGGATTCGCCCTGGTGTTGCTGTTCCTGGTGGCAGTGACTGCCGTGGGTATCGTGCGCATGGCGCAGATCCAGGACCGCCTGGATCACGTGATTAGTGTCAACAACGTCGTGTCGCGTCTGGTAGTCGACATGCGCAACAACGTGAGCGAGCGTATCAATTCGCTGAAAGTCCTGACCATGATCGCCGACCCGGCCGACATGGAAACCGACATGAACCGCATCAAGGAACTGGCCGGCAAGTACGCCGAAGCCCAGGGCAAGCTGAGCGCACAGTTCGCGCTGGAAGCCACGCCTGAAGAAAAAGCCCTGCTGGCGACCGTCAAGGAAAGCGAAGCGATCGCCATGCCGGCCATCGCCAAGGCGTCGGAATTGTGGCTGGCGGCCAAGCCTGAAGAGGCGACCCGCGTGCTGGTCAAGGAAATCCGTCCAGCCCAGAAAAAATGGATGGCCGCCCTGGATCAACTGGGCGCGCTGGAAGATCAGATGAACGCGCAGATGCAGGTTGACGCCGCTGCCGGCTTCTCCAGCGCCCGCAACTTCATGATCATCATGGGCCTGCTGGCCGTGGTGATTTCGGTGGCTGCCGCACTGGTGATCACCCGTGGCCTGCTCAAGCAGCTGGGCGGCGAGCCGGATTACACCGCTTCGATTGCCGGTTCGATCGCCAATGGCGACCTGTCGATCTCGATCAACACCAGCGGCGCCGCACCGGACAGCCTGGTGTCGGAAATGCGTGAAATGCGCAATAGCTTGCGCGATATCGTGAGTCAGGTGCGCACCGGTACCGAAACCATCGGCACCGCCTCGCGTGAAATCGCCGCCGGTAACGTCGATCTGTCCTCGCGTACTGAAATGCAGGCATCGTCGCTGGAAAAAACCGCGTCGGCCATGGATCAGCTGACCTCGACCGTTAAGCAGAACGCCGACAATGCCCGTGAAGCCAACCAGCTGGCATCGGCCGCATCGGACGTCGCCGTCAAGGGCGGCCAGGTGGTGTCGCAAGTGGTTGACACCATGAGCTCGATCGACGCATCGGCCAAGAAGATTGTGGACATCATCGGCGTGATCGATGGCATCGCCTTCCAGACCAACATCCTGGCGCTGAACGCCGCTGTTGAAGCGGCCCGTGCCGGCGAACAAGGCCGCGGCTTTGCGGTGGTGGCGTCGGAAGTGCGCAACCTGGCCCAGCGTTCGGCCGGTGCGGCTAAAGAAATCAAGATGCTGATCGACGACTCGGTGGAAAAAGTCGGCGCCGGCACCAAGCTGGTCGGCCAGGCCGGCGTGACCATGGAAGAAGTGGTGTCCTCGGTCCGTCGCGTCACCGACATCATGAGCGAAATTGCCAACGCCAGCCAGGAACAGAGCGCTGGTATTGCCCAGGTCAACCAGTCCATCATCGAGATGGACAGCATGACCCAACAGAATGCCGCGCTGGTGGAAGAAGCCGCCGCCGCAGCACAAAGCTTGCAGGATCAGGCTGGCGAGTTGTCTCGCGTGGTCAGCATCTTCAAGCTGGTGGAAGGTGAAGAGCGCGCAGTAGTTGCCGCGCCTGCATTCGCCACCAAAGCAGCCGTGGTCAAGCCGATCGCAGCCGCCCGCGCTCCAGTGAAGAAACTGGCTGCACAGCCAGCGGCCGCACCGGCAGCCAAACCGAAGAAAGTCGCCGCAGCCAGCACCGCCGGCAGCGACGAATGGGAAGAGTTCTAAGTCGTCTTGAAAATTTTATTGCCGCAGTCTGCCGTCCGCTTTTGTGGACGCATGGTCCGCTGTGGAGTTCGTTTAATCAGTCGTTAATAACAATTCATTGGGAAATCGCATTATGAACAAGTCTGTATTCGCCGCCGTCCTCCTGTCCGCCGCCACCTCGGCCTTCGCCGCTGAAGTGCCAGCCTCGCTGAACGACAAAAACTGCAAAGCAGAGTATCCAAAAGCCTCGCTGATGAACGAAGAGCAAGGCGATGTCACCATGGCCTTCCTGGTCGGCGCCGACGGCAACGTGGTCGAGTCGAAAGTCGAGAAGTCGAGCGGCTTCAAAAACCTGGACAAGGCAGCCCTGAAAGCCCTGAGCGCCTGCAAGTTCAAACCGGGCACCAAGGACGGTTCCGTGGCCCAGACCTGGACCAAGGTCGACTATAGCTGGAAGCTGTAATCAGCCTCACCTAGGCCGTGTGCGAGCACGGCCGGCAAAGCCGGATAGATACACCACTTTTGGGGAAATCAGATGTCTACAAATAAGCGTTGGTTGAGTGTGTTCGCAGCAGTGCTCGTGTCGAGCGCCCCGGCAGTTTTTGCAGCCGAAGTACCAGCTAGTTTCGATGCGAAAAATTGCAAGGCTGAATACCCGAAAGCCTCCCTGATGAATGAAGAGCAGGGTACGGTCTCGATGTCCTTCCTGGTCAAGCCGGATGGCAGCGTGGCCGATTCCAAAGTGGATAAGAGCAGCGGCTTCAAGAATCTGGACAAGGCGGCCGTCAAAGCCCTGAGCGCTTGCAAGTTCAAGCCGGGCACCAAGGACGGCGCACCTGCCGAAACCTGGACCAAGGTCGACTATGCCTGGAAGCTGGACTGATATCCGGTGATGCCATAGCAAAAAAAGGAACCGCGCGCGGTTCCTTTTTTTTCGGCTGTCGCAACGGTTGTAATAAACTGTAATGGCGAGCGAAACGTGCCGGACTTCCTTATATAGTACGATCTGGATAGAGGAGAATCGTCATGAAGACCATCGTTGTTGCAGTTGTCGCCTTGGCGGCGTTGACCGGCTGTGCGACGCAGCGTCCGAATTACTACGCGCCCGCCGCCGTGCAAGACCCTTACCAGTGGCACACCGTGGCCGTGATGCCGTCCGGTTCGGAAACGCGCTCGGGCACCTGGACCGAGGAGTTGCCGGCCCAGCAAGCTGCGCGCGTGGCGTATGGCAGTCAGCCGGTGTACACCACCACTTATGTGGCGCCGCCGGCCTATTACGCACCAGCGCCCGTGTATTACGCGCCGGCGCCGTCGTACTACTATCCGCCGGTGGCATTGGGCCTGAACTTTTCGTTCGGTCGTTGGTGCTGCGGTGGTCGTGGTGGGCGCGGCTACCGCCACCGCTGAGCGGACGGCAAGCGCCAATTTTTATTTTGGGGGAGAAGGCGCTAGGTAGTTGGCGTCAACGCCATGCAACTTCATGTACCCCAGGCAGAAGGGTCGGACCCCGTACGGGGTCCGACCCTGAGCTTTAGCGGTGTGCGGGTTGGGGTGGTGCCGCATGCAGTTACGGCGACCTGCAACGTCCACCCATTTCTTACCGCAGCACGTAGATGGAAGCCGTGTGCAGCACGTTCTCGGAGCACAGTTCGTAAGCGGAGGCGCCTGCAACGGTGATCAGCAAAGCGCCAAATGCGATATGAAGATAGCGTGCCATGACGTGCTCCTGATAAGAAAGGTTGGGTAACTGGAATGACTCCAGAATAGTCCACAGCCTGTCTTTCCGGCATCAGCCAAATGTCCATCGCAGTGTAGGACAACTGCTTGTCTTCTATCCTTTCAACAACTTTATTTGGTTTTCCAGAGCGTGATCGGGCTGACTGGCGCGGTGTCGAGCGCGTTGGCGGTTGCCAGCCATTGCTGCAGGCGTTCCGGCTGCTTGAGGTGGATGCCCATGCCGTCGATGACGCCGATCTGTTCCAGCATGCTGGCGTTGATTTTAGCTTTGGACACGGTGGGTGCGCCCATCACCATGCGGTCGTAGGCCTTGCGCGCCTTGTTCTCCCACTTGTGCAGGCTGCTGTCTTCGAAGCGGTTGCTTTCGAAGTACACGGTCAGCGTGCCGTCGGGATTGCCGAAGCCGACAATGCCCGCACCCATGCGGATGTTGGCGTTGGTGCCGGCGTCGAAAGTTTGGGTAGGGACGAAGACGGCCGCGCGGCCGTCGATGTCAGGGCGACCGATGGGCGTATCTTTGCCATAGGTGCTGACTTCGGTGATGGTTTTTTCTGATGACATGACTTCTAGGATTCAGGGGAGGCAGGCAGGGTGCTGCGGCTTTGCATGGGAATGCAAACAATGTTCATTGTAGCGTCAATCTAGTTCCAACGGGCAATGGCCCAGCTTAAAAATTTGTAACGACTAGCGGAGCAGGGCAAGCCAACGCGCTGTCGCCGGCCAGGTTAGAGAAAGCGCGCGAAGGCGAAGCCGGCGCTGAGGAGGAGGGCGGTGAATCCGGCCATGCGCCACGTCAGCTGATACACCGCAGTTGAAAGTTCGGCCTTGGTGGCGAAGGTCTGCAGCGCGTGGGTTTGAAACGCCAGCAGGCTGGCTTGAAACGCCTGCTGGTTGGCGGCGAGGACGTCCAGCTTGCCCGCAAGGAGTGCGATCTCCTCCTTGGTCACATAGTTGGACTTGATGACCTCGACTGCGGTGTACAGTTCGTTCATTGTCGCGGGCGTTGCTGTTGACGGTGGAGGGCCATCCTCCGGCTGTCCGGAATCCAGGTCAAGCAGGCTCTGATTTGTCATGGCGGCCTCCGCTGTCAAAGAAAGCGCGCGAAGGCGAAGCCGGCGCTGAGGAGGAGGGCGGTGAATCCGGCCATGCGCCAAGTCAGCTGATATACCGCGTTTGAAAGCTCCGCCTTGGTGGCGAAGGTCTGCAGCGCTTGGGCCTGAAACGCCTGCTGGTTGGCGGCGAGGACGTCCAGCTTGCCCGCAAGGAGTGCGATCTCCTCCTTGGTCACATAGTTGGACTTGATGACCTCGACTGCGGTGTACAGTTCGTTCAATGTCGCGGGCGTTGCTGTTGACGGTGGAGGGCCATCCTCCGGCTGTCCGGAATCCAGGTCAAGCAGGCTCTGATTTGTCATGGCGGCCTCCGCTGTCAAAGAAAGCGCGCGAAGGCGACGCCGGCGCTGAGGAGGAGGCTGCCAAATGCGGCTACGCGCCAGGTTTGCAGGTTGATGGCGGTGCTCGGTTCTTCTTTGGTGGCGAAAACTTTGTACATCATCTCGGTATGCGTCTTGAATGCCTGATCGATGTGGGTCTTGAGGGCGAGTTCGATTTGTGCCGGCATTGCATCCAGCTTGCCGGTCAATACGTTGACGGTGCCGTTCAGGACGGCAAGCTCCTCCTTGCTAGCATAGTTGGACGCCATGACCTTCACCGTTAGCGTGAGTTCATTGAGTGCTGCGCTATCGGATTCAGATTGGGGAGTCATGGCTTTATCCTCCGGTTGCTTCGATTGCTTGTCAAGCAAGCTCATGGGGCGCATGGCGGCCTCCTTGCTGGGTATTCAGGAAGCGTAGCGGTGCAACAGGGGGAGGACTAGAGGTGGATCAACGGTGGGAGGCTTAAAACGCAAAAAGCCCAGTCGGAGACTGGGCTTTTCACTTCATTCTTTGGGGTGGCTGATGGGGGACCATTTGCCACCTATGAACCCTAGTGCTCACAAGGCTTTGCACTGGATGAAACACAGGTCTGTGTGACGCATTGTGTAACAACGGACGCTTGCACGCAAGGGCTATTGATAGCCCTTACTCTTCGTCCAAAGTGTCCAAACTCCGAGCAGGATTGTGAAAATCCCCCAGCCGATGAAGATTCGACGTCGGGAACTCGGGTTGCGCATACTCTTGAAGCACGAAGCAATTCCTAAGTGGATTACTGGAAATAAAAGGCTTGCCCCTATAGACTGGGCTATTATTTCACTCAGCGCCTGTGGGTGGTCGATAGAAACGGCGATTTGTGGGAGCGCCCGTAGTCCAAAATTTTGAACCCACGTTTGAAAAAATGCGAAAAAAAACGATACTAGCGAAATTGCAACAGCAAGCGCTAGCGAGGTGTGCTTTGTTAGGTTTGGTTCATGACTTGCCGTCATTGTCTTTAAATCTTCCATTCTCAATCCCTATCTGTCAATGACCCGCCGGGTCCTAGCCACATACCGTCATTAAGGTAGACGGACTCTCCATCGTTGTTGCTTAGAGCTTGGTAAATCGAGGACAAACTGTCGTCGTCCCTCGCTCTGTCCCGCGCTTCTGCCTTGGCTCCATGCTTACTGGCCCATTCTGAGCGACCAATGCCAACTTTCTGGAAATACGAATCGTCTATTGGCTGCTGAGTGACAAACAGAGTTGCTGCGGAAAGCGTATTCCAATGGATAGATGTTTCGCTTTCCGTATAGTTGTATTCGACAAACTTGTCGGCCTCGCGATGCATGCTGACGCTTAATCTCCCATCGGAATTGAGCATCTCTCCTACGGCCAAGGGTGTGATAAGCAAGTCAATGCCCCGTGCGCGAACTAGTACAAGCATTGTGTGTGATTCGGTTGACTTGGCCAAGGCAAGTCGCCATTTCTTTGATGCGGTTGGTCCTATGCGAAAGCCAAGAGCTGTTAGTTCCGCTATCAGCTCTTCCCGTGTTAGCGCTTTCAATTTATCTCCCTTCCTAAATGCCGATAATTGCCAGTAAGTAAATTGTAACCGCAAAGCGACCACAGTGGTCCGAGCTTCGGGCGCGTTCAGATAAAAAGCATGTAGCTATACGGCTCATCCATCAACCCTTTGGAGAAGCCGAATGAATCCATCAATCCTGCCGACGCAGGGCAATAGAACGATACACACCCCTGCAATCTTCGATAGCGAGGCGCAACGCGCCGAAACCCGCATCAACACTCGCATTGGCCGGTCCACGGTGCCGATTGAGGCGGTCCACGTTTGTGTCCCCCTCTCCCAGCAGCCCAATGTAGACGAGGGTTTGGGCCGAGGAGGTAACCATGACTGAACGTAGCCGATTTATTAAGGTTCGCGTTAGTGATGGTGAATATGCGCAACTGCGCCTGCGAGCCGATTCTCACGGAGTGACTATGTCCGAACATGTGCGCGCGACCGTTGCGACGGTGCACCAGTCGGTGGATGTGGTCGCTGAATTGGCCGCTCTACGTCAACAGATTCATCAAGCCACTAGCCCTACGACGACCTTTGATAAACACGCTGACACCGAGCAGCGAGAGATGCTATTGCTGCTGCGTGAGCTGGCAGCAGCACGCGATGCGCAGATTCTTGCGCGCGTCCGTGCACAGCTTTCTTCACGTGATTCAGGCGGGCAACAGCGTGGAGTGTCAGCAGCGGTTGTAAACTGATACACAGCAGCGATTGAAAACTGATACACCGATTTGAGAAGATGGCTGCTTTGCGGAGCAGCCTTGAAACCCAACGAGGTGTGTGTGGAAATTCAGTTATTGAGCAAGCATGGGTTGAGTCTGCGGCGGATCGCGGCCGAAGTGGGATGCGCGGTGAACACGGTGCGGCGGCACCTGGCGCTAAAGGCAGTACCGAAATACGAACGCAAGGTAAAACGGCCGAGCAAGCTGGCGCCATATGAGGCCTATCTGCGGGAGCGGCAGACGGCGGCGCAGCCGAACTGGATACCTGCGAGCGTGTTGCACCTTGAGATCGCCGAGCGTGGTTACCAGGGCGGGCTGAGCCAGTTGCGCGCGTTCATGCGCTCGCTGCGGCCGACGTTGCCGGTCGAGCCGGTAGTGCGCTTCGAAACCGAGATGGGTGAGCAGTTGCAGGTCGACTGGGTCGAGTTCCGCAAAGGCAGCGCGCCGCTGCACGCGTTCTGCGCCACGATGGGCTACAGCCGCGCCAGCTATGTCGAGTTCGTCAGCGACATGAAGGTGGCCACGCTGATCGGCTGCCATGAACGCGCCTTCGCTGCATTCGGCGGCGTGCCGCGCAAGGTCCTGTACGACAACATGAAGACGGTCGTTATCGAGCGCGACGTATACGGCGAAGGCGTTCACCGTTACCACGCCGGCTTCCTCGACTTCGCCAAGCACAGCGGCTTCAGGATCAAACTGTGCCAGCCCTACCGGGCCCAGACCAAGGGCAAGGTTGAGCGCTTCAACGGCTATCTGCGCAGGTCGTTCTATGTGCCGCTGGCAAGTCGCCTGGGCCAGAGCGGATTGCAGCTCGACGTCGTCACTGCGAATGTTGAGGTAGCACGCTGGCTGCGCGAAGTCGCCAACGAACGGGTGCATGGCACGACGCAGCAGAAACCGGCCGAGCGAATGGCAAAAGAAGTCCCCCACCTACAGGCGCTGGCAGTGCCGTGGCGGGGTGATATCGCTGCCGCGCGGCCGCAGGCAGCGGCGCCGGAACCACCCGCGCCACGCCCGGCGATCGTGATTGAGCGTATCGCCGAAGTGGCGCCGGCGCAGCACCCGCTGGCGGTCTATGAACAGCTGCTGATGAACGTTACGCAGGGAGTACCGGCATGAATCTGCAACACGAACGCATCACTGAATTGTGCGAGGCGCTCAAGCTGTCCTTCGTGGCGCAAAGCTACGGTGCGGCAGCACAGCAGGCTGCCAAGGACGAGATGGCATACAGCGACTTCCTGGAGGCGTTGCTGCGCGAAGAAATGGCGGGACGAACGGTACGCAAGCAAACCATGATGACGCGCCTGGCCGGTTTCCCTGCGATCAAAACGCTGGAGCAGTTCAACTATGACTTCGCCAAGGGCGTCAAACGCAGCCAGATCGAGGAGCTGGCCGGACTGGGCTTCATTGAGCGTAACGAGAACGTGGTGCTGGTCGGGCCGAGTGGCGTGGGCAAGACCCACCTGGCGATGGCGTTGGGCTACAAGGCTACTCAGGCTGGCATCAAGACGCGCTTCATGACGGCATCTGACCTGCTGCTGACGCTGACGACGGCGCACGCGCAAAACAGTTTGAAGACGGTGATGCATCGAACCATCAAGACATACCGGCTGCTCATCATCGATGAAATTGGCTATCTGCCGATGAACCGTGAGCAGGCCAACCTGTTTTTCCAGGTGATCGCGGCGCTGTATGAAAAAGGTAGCCTGATCGTGACAAGCAACCTGCCGTTCGGCCAATGGGACGCCACGTTTGCGCAAGACGCGACGTTGACGGCAGCGCTGCTGGATCGGTTGCTGCACCACGCGCACATCGTGCCTATCGCCGGTGAAAGCTACCGGCTCAAGCACCAGCGACAGGCCGGTACCGTCAAGGGTATCAGCGCCGGCAACGCTGGCTGAAAGGGTTATGAAAAGAGATAAAATCCAGCGTGTGCTGGTGACGGAGGTGTATCAGTTTTAAATCGCTGCGGGCGTCAAAACTGTATCAGTTTTCAATCGCTGTTGACATGGAGGTGTGGCATGAAGACACACGACCCATTCCTGCGTTATCTCCTCAGTGCGGTGGACCGCGCCCTAGTCTGGGCGGTGCTTGCCATTATTTTGACGGCCTTGGCATGGAGCGCTGCATGGGGGCGAGGCCTCGGTATGCCTGTGTTAAATGGATGGCATGTACTCGGCTTGGCAATGCTTGGACGAGAGGTTGACCGGACAACGTTGACACTGCTGTTCCTATGCGGGGCATTTGGTGTGACTTCCGCTAGCTTGGTCTGTGGCTGGCTCTTTCGTCGCTGGAGGCGTCAGGCGGCTTTTGATTTGATGCCCTTGCGTGGTGCGCGCTGGGAGGGAGACAAATGATGCCAGTAACTTGGCAGCGCTTCCGCTTATGGCGAGCGAAAATGCAGTATGCAAAGTCGAATTCCGGCGGGCGTCGGTTCTTGACTCTTGGTGGCCATCGCTGGCCTGTCGAACTGGAGACGCTGCACCTTCTTGTCGCCGGAACTACTGGGGCAGGCAAGAGCACACTCATCGAAGAGCTGCTGGACGGTATTGTGGCACGTGGCGAAAAGGCCATTGTGTGTGACCCGAACGGCGGCTACTTGCGTCGCTTTGCACGAAGTGGCGACCGATTGTTGAACCCCTTTGACGCCCGTTCGGAAGGCTGGTGTGTATTCAATGAAATGCGCGCAGACTTTGACGCAGATCGCCTAGCGGCGAGCTGCGTCCCTGCCGGACATGGAGAGTCGGCACCTTGGCATCATTATGCCCAAGTGCTGCTGGCTGAGGTGTTGCGCGCATTGGTGCGCAACGGCGATACCACTACCGAACGCCTTCTGCACTGGTGTACAAGCGCACCAGCTCGGGAATTAGCTGCACTGCTCGCTGGTACGCCTGCGGCGGGTCTATTTGATGAGGGGGCAGATAAGGCATTGGCAAGCACACGATTTGTGCTGACAGCTCATTTATCGCAACATCGATTCATCAAGCCCGGAAATTTTAGCCTGCGTAGATGGCTTGAGCAGGAGGAGGGAAGTCTCTTTATGACTTGGCGTGCAGATATGCAAACCGCCCTCGCGCCACTTCTTGCTGCGTGGGTCGACATCGCGACCAATGCTGTACTGACATTACCACCTGCCCCTACTCGGCGCGTGTGGCTTGTGCTTGATGAGTTGGCCGCGCTAGGTAAGGTGAACGGTTTGGAGGGAGGGCTGACGCTGGGGAGAAAGCACGGCCTCGTTGTGGTAGCTGGGTTGCAAAGTACGGCGCAATTGGAGCGGTTGTATGGGCGTGAGTCAGCCACGGTATTGAGGTCGTGCTTCCGCAATTTGGTGGTGTTGGCTATTGCAAGGAGCGACCCCATGACAGCTGACGAACTTTCGCGTGCTCTCGGCGAGCGCGAAGTGTTGCGCCGGGAGGTTAGCCGCAGTAATGGCGCGAACGGCCTAGGCGAATCGCAAAGCCTGCGGCATGCGCAAGAGCGCCTAGTGCTCGGGAGCGAGGTTGCCGGGTTGCCGAATTTGGAGGGGTATCTCGCACTGGCGGGTGACCAACCCGTGCGCAGGCTGCGATTGACGCCCCGAGAGCGGGTGGAAGTTATTGATGCCTTTATCCCGGAGGAGGCATGCTAACGCTCGCAAAGGTTGTTTCGGCACAGTCAGCGGCCAGTTATTATGAGGGGGCTGATGATTATTATGCCGAGGACGGACGAGCGCCGTCGTTATGGTGGGGCGCGGGTGCCAAGACGTTCGGATTGCGCGGAGAGATAGACAGTTCCGACTTTCGCGCGTTGCTGGAAGGGACCCTCCCCAGCGGACAGGTGATGCACCACGGCGGCGAGGGACGTACGGCCGGTTTTGATTTGACTTTTAGCGCTCCCAAGTCGCTGAGTATGCAAGCGCTCATCGGCGGTTCGACGGATTTATTGGAGGCGCATCGGCAAGCTGTGGATAGCGTGTTGTCCTATGTTCAGGACGAGCTGACTGCCTATCGCGCCACGCAAAATGGAGAAACGACTTCCATACTTAGCCACAATTTGATTGCTGCGCGATTCGACCATGACCTTAGTAGGGACCTCGACCCTCAAGTTCACACGCACTCGGTGCTTTTGAATATGACGCAACGGCCAGATGGCGAGTGGAGGGCGCTCGATGCACAGCCACTTTTTGAGCGGCAAAAATTCCTTGGCGTGTTGTATCGAGCAGAGCTGGCAAGGAATGTTCAAGAGTTAGGTTATAGCATTCGCCGTACACACATGGACGGGCGGTTCGAGCTTGCACATATTACGCGGCATCAGGTCGAGGCTTTCAGTACACGTAGCCACGCCATTGATGCCGCGCTGGCCGAGAAGGGGAAAAGCCGCGCAACTGCCACTGCGAAGATGCGCGAAATCGCTGGTTTGAGTACTCGACGGGCAAAAGACAATAGTGTACATCGGGGCGAGCTGCGTGATTTTTGGAATGCAAAGTCCGTGGCACTTGAGGTAAATTGGAAGCCAGACTTGCGTCCCAGTCTGCTGCCGGACAATCAGGGGGCGAAAGCAAGCGCTCGCGATGCTGTTGACTTTGGTATCGCTCACTTGACCGAGCGTAGCGCCATCATTAGGCGGCTTGCCATTGTTCAGGAAGCGCTGGCGTACGGCATCGGCAGCGTGAAATTCGACGATGTGCAGGCCGAAATAGAGCACAAGATTGCGAGTGGCGAATTACTGGCGTCAGATGATGGTCGGCGTCTTACTACTCCGAAAGCGCAGGCAATGGAGAGGGATATTCTGAACATTGAGCTGCGCGGAAAAGAGGCAATGAGTGGGGCAATCTGTGAGACACGCCAGCGTGGGCTCTTTCAAGAGCCGGATTCTCTCGCTCGCTCGACACCGGCCATCGGCGCGCATCTGACGGTAGGCCAACGTTGCGCGGTGGAGCTGGTGCTGTCCACACGTAACCGAGTAGTTGGTGTACAGGGTCTGGCCGGAACAGGCAAGACGGCGATGCTACGCACCGTCTCTGAGAATCTGGGTGATAGATTCGATGCTATCGGTTTGGCTCCCTCCGCCTCGGCAGCGGGCGAGTTGTCGGCAGCGGGTTTCGAGTCAATGACTATCGCGGCATTCCTTGCTAGGGGCCGGAGCTTGAGTGAGCGGACAGTCGTTGTCGTGGATGAGGCCGGGATGGTGAGCTTGCGAGATATGCACGCTTTGTTGAGGGCGGTTGAGGACGCGGGCGCACGTGTAGTGCTGGTCGGCGATACAAGACAACTCAAAGCCGTCGAAGCTGGCGCGCCGTTCCGTCAGCTTCAGGAGCAGGGGATGGTCACGGTTCGGATGGCGGATATTTTGCGGCAGCAGAGTGAGCAGCTGAAAGCCGCCGTGACCGATGCAGCGGAAGGTAAAGTTGATGCTTCATTGAAAAAGTTGGCAGCGATGGTTGTTGAGGTGCCGTATGCCATCGAGCGCTATGAACGGATTGCCAAGGACTACGCTGCCCTGTCACCGGATGAGCGGTTGCAGACATTGGCGGTGGCGGGGACGAATCGCGCCCGGCAGGCTATCAACGAACGCGTGCGCCAGCGACTCGGTTTAGCAGGCACCGGTGTAATGTTAACAGTGCTGGAAGGCCGTGACCTGACCCGGGCTCAAATGCAAAGCTCGCTTAGCTACGGCCACGGCGACATAGTTGAAATGCTGCGGCATTACGATAGTATTGGATTGCGGCGTGGTGATATAGCAGAAGTCGTCGAAGTTGCTCCAGGGTGCATTACACTGCGCCGGCAAGATGGCCAGACGGTGCGATGGCGACCGACCGCGATGCCCCATGTAAACGTACATCGTGCTGAGCAGCGCGAATTAGCAGTTGGTGACCATATACGGTTCACTGCTAACAATTATCGGCTTGGGGTCATCAACGGGCAGGAGGGTACGATCAAAGCCATCGACCATACAGCCCGTGAGTTGACTGTTTGCATAAATCCTGAGCATACGCTAACGCTAAATTTGAGTCAGCCATTGCGGCTGGACCACGCTTACTGCACCACAGTACATGCTGCCCAAGGGCAGACATGTGACCGCGTCCTAGTGGACGCGGACGTGAGCGGGGCGATGGCCAATCAATCTCTTTACTATGTGGCTATCAGCCGCGCTCGCCAAGGCGTGGCGTTATACACTGACGACCGAGAGTTGCTGTGTGGTGCCATGTCGCGTCTGGACATCAAACACGCCGCCCTTGACCTACAGCGCCCGCCTCGCCGTAGTTTAGCGCTATAAAATTCCGGCCCGTCAAAAAAACTGACGGGCCGGTTAGTTTCAGGAGTCGGCGGTTTTTAGACTGACTATTCCTTGTCCTACTTGCCACGGCAGCGCAGGGATGGCAGGAAACTTAACCTGAGAGAAGTGCATGGACAATCGGTCGTATGGTAAGTCTGTACCGTAGCCATCTGTAACTCGACCATCACCGGTAGTGTGCCCTAGGATTCGTTGCAAGTATTTGGATGGCACGCCAGCTACCTCTAGCAGGTCTTTCATGCAGTGACGGAACGAGTATAGAACCTTGCGACTATTGGTTATTCCGATAGCTCGTTTGTAGCGACCAAAGAACTTTGAGAATGAACCTGATAGTTTGCCGTGAAAATCCTTGGTAAGTGTCGGGAAAAAGACGGTTTCCCCACTTTCACGCAGCCATTCGACATAGCGCATAAGTCCTAACTCTATGAGTTCAGATGCAACAGGAACACGGCGGATAGACATAGCATTCTTCAAAGTTCGGCGATGGCTTTCAGGTACGTCATCATCGTTGAAGAGTTCGCGGTCCTCGTCGCAAGGCCGGTCTACGATATTTAAATACCACCCTGATGCGGGGTCTTGGCTTAGGTCGCCCAGAGCCAACCCGGCAATTTCTTCTGGACGAGCACCGGTATAAAACATCATCAAGGGAATCCAATAACTTGCTTCGCCAGATTGCCCTCGCGAACGTTTGTGCTGCGTGAACACCTCCGAAGAAAACAGTGTCGAGAGGTCTGCATTATCAAAGGGTAGGCGGCGCTTCTTGCGTTGTTTGACCCCGTTTTCTTTGAACCCAAGCGTACTGGCAGCGGGATTTGTTTTCAGAACATGCTTTCCTACGGCAATTTTGTAGATGGCGCGGATTTTTGAAATACGCTCGTTGATGGTCACGACCTGCAATCCTCTGTCAAGCATGTGATGAGCAAAAGAGGTCATCAGTTCTGGCGTAACCTCATTTGGCATATGTACACCCGCATTTTCTGCAAATTTGCGTAAGTCACGCCAAGGTGTTTGCGATGCAATGGTGGTTGATATGGGCCGCTCTCTCACATAGTCGCGCCAAGTTTCAAAGACTTTTTCCCAGTTGGGGAGCATAAGGTCTTGTGGAGCTCGTTCAGGAGCGACGACATATAGCGGGTGAGTGTTTGCCGGGGCGACTTTGTCTGTTTCAACGAGGCCGCCGGATTGTCGCGTGAGTTGATAGTCCAGAGCCTCAATAACCGAACGCAGGAATACGTGGGTTGCGCGCTTCGCCTCGTCTTTTTCGGGAACATAGTTTAGTCCGCACAAGTGTAGGAAGCCATGAAGTGCAGGAAACACGCCTTGGCTTTTTCCTTGGGCTAGCATTCGACCTAACTCAGCGCGTTGAACTGTAAGTTTGGCGCCAAGCTCATCGAAGTCGTCGTCATCAAGCCCATTTTGGCGGCAATGATCATCCGCCAACAGAACATTCCGCACCCAAAAACCAGCAACACTTTGAAGTTGTTCGTCATCGAGCTTAGTAACCCGTTTGGGATTTAGCGACGCTCGGTTGAGGTCTAGACTCTGGCGCTTCATACGGAACTCGGCGTCGATACGGGATAGTTCAGTGCGCGCACGTTCCTTGGCTTCCCTCAGGTCGGTGGTGCCAAGACTGCGTACGATGTGTTCTTGTTTCTCAGGGTAGGCCAATCGAAGGTCGGCAGGGATACGGCGACGCACATATTTAATGCCATGCTTGCCGCGCTCGTAGATGTTTTCAGCAATTGCTTTCATAGTCTGCTCCACTAAGGTTGTGTGACAGACCGTGTATCAATTATTGTTTAGCCATATACGACAAAGGCCTTGATTTCTATAGAAATCAAGGCCTTGCGTGTACTTCGGTGTTCTTTGGGGTGGCTGATGGGGCTCGAACCCACGACAACAGGAATCACAATCCTGGACTCTACCAACTGAGCTACAGCCACCACTGTCTTACTTCCGCTTTTCAACTAGTGCTGAACAACGAGCCAGAATTATACAAGCCGTTGTGCAATCCTGCAAATTTAAATTGAAGATTTTTTTCGTTTGCCTAAACGGCAATTTTTTCCACCGGCGTAGACAGGCCCAGCAAGCTGGCGAACGCCCGCGTCAGCGCGGCCACCTCGCCGCTGGTGCAGCCTTTCAGCGTGGCCTGATCGCCATCCGCCGACTGCAGCAGGCCACCGGCTTCCAGCAAACGCCCCAGCTGGCGCGCGACGGCATCGCCGGTATCGATCAATGTCACGTCGGTGCGCTCATGCTCGCGCAGCACGCGTTCAATGCCGTCGCGGACGAAAGGGTAATGGGTGCAGCCCAGCACCAGCGTATCGGCGCCCTGGTCCAGCAGCGGCGCCACGTAGCGCTCCAGCATGGCGCCGATCTGCGGCGCCTCCAGGTCACCCTTCTCGATCTCATCGACCAGGCCCACCGCCGGCTGCAACAGGAACTCGGCCCGCGTGGCCGCGCTGATCTGCTCGCGCAGTTGCAGAAACTTCTCGCCCTTGAGCGTGCGCGCCGTCGCCAGCACGCCGACCTTGCCGTTGCGCGAGGCTGCGGCAGCCGGCTTGAGACCCGGCTCCACGCCCACCACCGGCAATTCCGGATAGCGCGCCCGTACCGCCTTGATGGCGGCCACCGTGGCCGTATTGCAGGCCACCACCAGCGCCTTGGCGCCTTGCGTCAACAGATACTCCGTCACCGCCAGCGCGCGGTCGACCACGTACTGCTCGGTCTTGTCGCCATATGGCGCATGGCCGGAATCGGCGAAGTACAGCAAATCCTCGTTCGGCAACTGCGCGCGGATATGGCGCAGCACCGATAGCCCGCCCACACCGGAATCGAAAACCCCGATGGGCGATGCGGGTGAGCGGGCGATCTGCATCAGACGGTTACGACAGGCACGTTCAGCTGCTCGATGCGGGTCTTCCATTCCGCAGGACCGGTGTTGTGCACCGAGGTACCAGCGGAATCGACGGCCACGGTCACCGGCATGTCGACCACGTCGAACTCGTAGATCGCTTCCATGCCCATGTCGGCAAAGCCCAGTACGCGCGACTGCTTGATCGCCTTCGATACCAGGTAGGCCGAACCGCCGACCGCCATCAGGTAAGCCGACTTGTGCTTCTGGATCGACTCGATGGCGGCAGGGCCGCGTTCGGCTTTACCGATCATCGCGATGAGGCCGGTTTTCTCCAGCATCATGTCGGTGAATTTGTCCATGCGGGTGGCGGTGGTCGGACCGGCCGGGCCGACGACTTCGTCACGCACAGGATCGACCGGGCCGACGTAGTAAATCACGCGGTTCTTGAAGTCCACCGGCAGCTCTTCGCCCTTGGCCAGCATGTCCTGAATGCGCTTGTGTGCGGCGTCGCGGCCGGTCAGCATTTTGCCGTTCAGCAGCAGGGTCTGGCCCGGCTTCCACGAAGCGACTTCTTCCTTGGTCAGCGTGTTCAGATCGACGCGCTTGGACTTCTCGGTATCCGGCGCCCACGACACGTCAGGCCAGGTCGACAGCGGTGGCGGCGTCATGTAGGCAGGACCGGAGCCGTCCAGCACGAAGTGGCCGTGGCGGGTGGCGGCGCAGTTCGGGATCATGGCGACCGGCTTCGATGCAGCGTGGGTCGGATGCATCATGATCTTCACGTCCAGTACGGTGGTCAAGCCGCCCAGGCCTTGCGCGCCGATGCCCAGGGCATTGATCTTGTCGCACAGTTCGATACGCAGTTCTTCCAGCTTGTTCTGCGGGCCGCGTTGCTTCAGCTCGAACATATCGATGTCTTCCATCAGCACTTCCTTGGCCATCAGCATGGCCTTCTCGGCGGTGCCGCCGATACCGATGCCCAGCATGCCAGGCGGGCACCAGCCGGCGCCCATGGTCGGCACGGTCTTCAGTACCCAGTCGATCAGCGAATCGGAAGGATTCATCATGATCATCTTCGACTTGTTCTCCGAACCGCCGCCTTTGGCTGCGACCTTGACGTCGACGGTATCGCCTTCCACCAGCTCCATGTGGACCACGGCCGGCGTGTTGTCCTTGGTGTTCTTGCGGTCAAAATGCGGGTCGGCGACAATCGACGCGCGCAGCTTGTTGTCGTCGAAGTTATACGCGCGGCGCACACCTTCATTGACGGCGTCGGTCACGGTGCCGCTGAAGCCCTCGAAGCGCACGCCCATGCCGATCTTCAGGAAGACGTTGACGATGCCGGTATCCTGGCAGATCGGACGCTTGCCCTCGGCGCACATGCGCGAGTTGGTCAGGATCTGCGCGATGGCGTCCTTGGCGGCCGGGCTCTGCTCGTGTTCATAGGCGCGGGCCAGGTGCTCGATGTAATCGGCCGGATGGTAATAGCTGATGTACTGAAGCGCGGCGGCAACGGATTCGATCAGGTCTTCTTGCTTTATGATGGTCATGATGTTCTCGCGGGATTAATGGGATTTGGAATCGTTGTGCGTCATCGTCGTCAAGCGGTCGGTATAGGCGATGGCGATGGCCGACAGCAGGAACACGATATGGATCGCGGTTTGCGCGATCAAAACTTGCGCGGTGTAGGAACTGGCGTTGATGAAGGTCTTCAGCAGGTGGATCGACGAAATGCCGATGATCGCCATGGCCAGCTTGGTCTTCAGCACGGAGGCATTCACATGCGAGAGCCACTCCGGCTGGTCCGGATGGGTATCGAGGTTCATGCGCGAGATAAAGGTTTCGTAGCCGCCGATAATCACCATCACCAGCAGATTGGAAATCATCACCACATCGATCAGGCCGAGGACCACCAGCATGATGGTGGTTTCATTGAGCTTGCTCGGCACCGGCGCGCCGGGCACGGTGACGGCCTGGATGATGTGTTGCAGCGCGGCCTCGTTGCCCATGGCTGCGCCGATCAGATCCTTCAGCTCGACCCAGAAATGGAACACATAGACGCACTGCGCGAGGATCAGGCCGAGGTACAGGGGCAACTGCAGCCAGCGGGTCATAAAGATAAAAGCGGGCAGGGGGCGCAGCTTAGGTTTAGGCTCGGTCATTAGGGCAAAACTCCTGGAAATGAGGCAGACTAGGAAGACTGCCGACATTTTACACGTGCTGTCGGGCGACCGCATCGGCAGGCTGCATTGAAAGATTGGTAAAATTGTCGTGCATGCCATCCTCCGCCGGGGAAGGGCAGGGCTGTAAGGGCACAGTAAGCGATCACGTTTATGTTTGATAGCAAACGACTACTACAAAATGGAGACACCATGAGCAGCACGACAACCCAAGGACCACAAGAATCCCGCGTCTTCGCACCCTCGGCCGAGTTTACCGGCCAGGCCACCGTATCCGGGATGGATGCCTACAACGCGCTATGCGCAGAGGCGGCGGCCGACTACGAAGGCTTCTGGTCGCGCCTGGCGAAGGAACATCTGGACTGGCAAACGCCGTTCACCAAAACCCTGAACGAAGACAATGCGCCGTTCTACAAATGGTTCGAAGACGGCAAACTCAACGTCTCGTACAACTGCCTGGACCGCAATCTGCAGAACGGCAACGCCGACAAGACCGCCATCATCTTCGAAGCGGACGACGGCAAGGCCACGCACGTCACGTACAAAGAGCTGCATGAAAAAGTCTGCAAATTCGCCAACGGCCTGAAAGCGCGCGGCATCAAAAAAGGCGACCGCGTCATCATCTACATGAGCATGTCGGTGGAAGGCGTGGCTGCCATGCAAGCGTGCGCGCGCATCGGCGCCACGCATTCGGTGGTGTTTGGCGGCTTCTCGGCCAAATCGCTGCAGGAGCGCATCATCGACGCCGGCGCGGTGGCCGTCATCACCGCCGACGAACAACTGCGCGGCGGCAAACACCTGCCACTGAAGGCCATCGTCGACGAAGCGCTGGCGCTGGGCGGTTGCGACACCATCAAAGACGTCATCGTCTACCAACGCACCGGTGGCGCGATCGCCTTCAAGGAAGGCCGCGACCTGTGGCTGCACGAGCTGGTGGAAAGCCAATCGGCCGACTGCGAACCGGAATGGGTTGACGCCGAGCACCCGCTGTTCATCCTCTACACCTCCGGCTCGACCGGCACGCCGAAGGGCGTGCAGCACTCCAGCGGCGGCTACCTGCTGTGGGCGGCGCTGACCATGAAATGGTCGTTCGACATCAAGCCGAGCGACGTCTACTGGTGCACGGCCGATATCGGCTGGGTAACGGGCCACAGCTACATCGCCTACGGCCCAACGGCGGTGGGCGCGACCCAGGTGGTATTCGAAGGCATCCCGACCTACCCGAACGCGGGCCGTTTCTGGGAAACGGTCGCCAAGCACAAGGTCAACATCTTCTACACCGCGCCGACGGCGATCCGTTCGTTGATCAAGGCATCGGATGTGGACCCGAAAGTGCATCCGAAAAACTACGACCTGTCGTCGCTGCGTTTGCTGGGCACGGTGGGCGAGCCGATCAATCCGGAAGCGTGGATGTGGTACTACACGCAAGTGGGCGGCGAGAAGTGCCCTATCGTCGACACTTTCTGGCAGACTGAAACGGGCGGCCACATGATCACCCCGTTGCCGGGCGCGACCCCCATGGTGCCGGGCTCGTGCACGTTGCCGCTGCCGGGCATCATGGCCGCGATCGTGGATGAGGCTGGTGTGGACGTGCCGAACGGGCAGGGCGGCATACTGGTGGTGAAGCGTCCGTGGCCGTCAATGATCCGCACGATCTGGAACAACCCGGAGCGCTTCAAGACTTCCTACTTCCCGGAGGAGCTGGGTGGCCGCATGTATCTGGCGGGGGATGGCGCGATTCGCAACAAGGATACGGGCTACTTCACCATCACCGGTCGTATCGATGACGTGTTGAACGTGTCGGGCCACCGCATGGGCACGATGGAGATTGAATCGGCGCTGGTGGCCAATCCGCTGGTGGCCGAAGCGGCCGTGGTGGGCAAGCCGGATGACACGACGGGCGAATCGATCTGCGCGTTTGTGGTGTTGAAGCAGGCGCGGCCGACAGGTGACGATGCCAAGAAACTGGCGCTGGAGTTGCGTAACTGGGTGGCCAAGGAGATTGGCCCGATCGCCAAGCCGAAGGAGATTCGGTTTGGGGATAATCTGCCGAAGACGCGCTCGGGCAAGATCATGCGTCGTTTGCTGAGGGTGCTGGCCAAGGGTGAGGTGATTACGCAGGATGTGTCGACGTTGGAGAATCCGGCGATTCTGGAGCAGTTGAAGGAAGCATCTTAGGCAGCGTCGTCGTTCTTGCGAAAGCGGGACCCCATGCGGAGGTGATGACGTACCGGCAAATAATGTTGGTACTCGTCGGAATCTTTGCTATAATTCGGCGCTTCCCGAGGTTTGGGAAATGCAGGAGAGGTGGATGAGCGGTTGAAGTCGCACGCCTGGAAAGCGTGTATAGGGTCAAACCTATCGGGGGTTCGAATCCCCCTCTCTCCGCCAAAGACACAAAGCAAAAAGCCACCCTCGGGTGGCTTTTTTGTTTTGTGGCTTTGACGGAGAGAAGCAAGCCCCCTGCGGGGCTTGCGCGGGGGATTCGAAGGGCTGGGCGTACTCGCCCAGCCCTCTCCGAATCGTCCATCTGCCGCCGCTGCGCGGTGGCGCGCCGAAGGCGCAGCGCGCAGCGCGCAGCGCCAAAAATTCCACCATGCACTATTTCCAATTACCCGCTATTCGGGAACTACGACCGCTTCGACTGCCCAATCACGCTCGCCACCTTGGTGGTAATCATATCGACCGCCGGGCCGTTGGCGCCGTGCGGAATGATGACGTCGGCGTTGCGCTTGGTTGGCTCGATAAACTGCTTGTGCATCGGGCGCACCGTTTCCAGATACTGGCCGATAACACTCTCCACCGAACGGCCGCGTTCGGTGATATCGCGTTGCATACGGCGGATGAAGCGGATGTCGGAGGCGGTGTCGACATAGATCTTCAGCGACATCAGGTCGCACAAGGCCGGGTCATACAGGGCGAACAGTCCTTCGATCACGATGACGGGGGCTGGCTTAACCGGAATGGTCCGGTCGGAGCGGTTGTGGATCGTGAAGTCGTACTCCGGCATTTCGATCGCATTACCATTGCGTAAAGCTTGCACGTGTTGCACCAGCAAGGACCATTCAAAAGCCTGCGGATGGTCGTAGTTCGTCTGGCTGCGGACTTCAGGGGTAAGATGGGTTTGGTCGCAGTAGTAGTCGTCTTGCATCACGACTGAGACCATATCGCTGCCGAACGCCGCGAGCACTTTCTGGGACACAGTGGACTTGCCACTGCCGCTACCGCCTGCGACGCCAATAATAAACGGTTGGAAGGAAATCGTATTCATGCCGAATGATACCGGAACCGCGACCGAACTGACAGTTGCGGACTTATCCGATCAGAAGGAAGCTTGTAGCGGATATTCCTTTCCAGTCCGGTTGTGCTGATTGAACATGCACCAATTTTCCGTCGAACTGAGAGGGGCATTGAGGAACGGCTTCAGCAGCGCTGCCGACATGTGGGAGCGCTGCGGCAAACATAAGCACAGTCATTTGTCTCATGTGGTCACCGGATGATGTAGACGGAGCGCTTGCGCGCAATGAAACCGATCAGCCCCAGGCCCAGCGCGAGCATGGCGTAGGTGGCGGGTTCCGGCACGGCGCGCACCAGGAAAGTTTCAGCTGCGGGGTCGTTGTTGCGGAGATTGCCGATCGGCGCCGGGGACGGTCGGGGTGACTGGCGGCGTGCGCGGGCACCGCACATACTACGATAACGCTCAGTGCACTTAATATTTTCCAGAGTTTTTTCATTTTGGCCTCCTCCAAACCTGCTTTCAATGGTACGCCCTTGAGCCTACCGCGCGCTTGCCTCATCTTGGCTCGGCGATGCTATGGGTTCCCGCTTTCGCGGGAACGACAGGGTGGTATGCGCATTGGGGTAGAATCATGCGCTAATTACAACTACTCAGCGAGCGTCCCTTGATCGACAGCCCCCCGGTACGCGCCTTGCGCGCCGCCCTGCACCGGCATACGGAGATGCTGGAAGACGGTGACCAGGACCTGCAGGGCTGGCGCAACCGGCTGCTCGATGGCTTGTGCGCCGTCGCGTTTTGGCTCGGCCTGCTCGTGGTGCTGCCCAGCATGTGGGGCGGCGCGCGGCAGGGGCATTGGCCGCTGGTGGCGACCGACCTCATCGCGCTGGCCGGCACCGGCTGGCTGCACTACCGTCGTGACATCGCTTATTCATCGCGGGCGTTGGGGCTGGTGGGCATCGCTTACCTGCTCGCCGTGGTCCTGCTGTTTTCGCTCGGCCCGCTGTCGCAGATTTATTTGCTGGCCGTGCCGGTGCTGTGCACGGTGCTGATCGGCAGCACCGCCGCTGTGCTGGCCTTGCTGTGGTGTAGCGCCACCCTGTTCCTGGCCGGTTACCTCGGTGGCATACAGCCGGGCATGGAGGTGGTGGCGGTCAGCCCGCTGGCGCACTGGGCCATTCTGAGCGTGAATTTCCTGCTGGTGTCCACCGTGCTGACCTTGTCCTGCACCTATCTGTTGCATGGGCTGGTCGGCGCCCTGGCGCGCCAGCGCGCCACGCACGCGCGCAGCCACGACAACGAAGTGCGCTACCGGCAGACGCTGGAGGCCCAGATCGCCACCCTGCATGCGCGCGAGGCGGATTTGCGGGCATCGCAAGCCAGCCATGCGGAGTCACTGGCGGCGCAGCGGGCGGCGGAAGTGTCCAACCAGCTCAAGAGCGATTTCCTGGCGATGATCAGCCACGAGGTGCGCACGCCGCTGGGCGGCGTGATCGGCATGCTGCGCTCGGCTCTGAAGGAGCGCAGCCTGGCGCTTGAGGCGCGCAACAAGCTCCAGCTTAGCCTGAGCAACGCCGAGCTGCTGCTGCAAATCATCAATGACATTCTCGACTTTTCGCGCCTGGAGGCCGGCAAGATGCCGCTGGAGTCGCTCGACTTCGATCTGCCCGCATTGCTGCGCGACGCGACGGGCTTGCTGGCGGACCGCGCCGAGACCAAGGGCATCGCCGTGATCACCGAGATTGATACAGCGCTACCGGTCTGGTGGCGCGGCGATCCGACGCGCTTGCGGCAGGTGGTGGTCAACCTGCTGGGCAACGGTATCAAGTTCACCGAGCGCGGCGAGGTGCGCGTGAGCGTGGCGGAAGCTGGCGAGCAGGGCATCGTGCTCACCGTGCGCGACACCGGCATCGGCATCGAGGCGGGCGCCATCGGCCGCTTGTTCCAGAAGTTCGAGCAGGCCGATGCGGCCACCGCGCGCAAGTACGGCGGCGCCGGCCTGGGGCTGGCGATTTGCAAGCACATCGTTGCGGCGATGGGCGGGCATATCGAGGCCAGCAGCCAGCCCGGCGTCGGCAGCGTGTTCCGCGTGCATTTGCCGCTGGGGCAGGGCGTGCCTTTGTCGGTGCGCATGTTGGAGGATTGCCGTCCGCACGCGGCGCGTCTGGCCGTGTTGTGCGCGGAGGACGGCAGCACCAATCAGGTGATCTTGCGCGAGTTGCTGGGCAATATGGGCCATACCGTCACGATAGTCGAGGATGGGCAGGCCGCGCTGGAGCAGCTGGCGGCGCGCGATTTCGATCTGGTGATCATGGATGGACGCATGCCGCGCATGGACGGCCTGGCGGCCCTGCAGCGACTACGCGCCGGGCTGGACGGCGTGCGCAACGCCGCCGTGCCGGTGATCGCGCTGACGGCCAACGCGGCGGCCGAGGATCGGCAGCGTTTTCTGATGGCCGGCGCCAGTGCCTTCCTGGCCAAGCCGATCGATGAAGTTGCGCTGCACGCTGAGATTGCGCGCCAGCTGGACGTCTTGCTGGCGCAGGGCCGGCTGTTGATCGGCGAGCAGCAAGCGATGGCGGCGGGCGCACCGGCGCTGGCGGAGCTGGACGCCATGTTCGGCGTGGATGCGCTGGCGCCGTTCGGCAGGCGGCGTTCGGAGCGGGGCGACATGGCGGGCGAGGGCGACAAGCTGTTCCGCGCCATGCGGTCGGCGTTCCTGGTCGAAGGGCCGCGCCTGCTGGCAGTGGCGCGACAGGGCGAGCAGGAGGGCAGCGCGCTGGCCGTGGCGCTGGCTGCGCACAGCCTGATGGGCGCCGCAGCCTTCCTTGGCGCCGACTCGCTGCATGCGTGCTGCGCCCGCATTGAGAAGCTGGCCGACGCCGGCGAGTTGGAGACCATCGCGCCGCACCTGGTTACGTTGCGACGGGAGCTGGCGCGTACTCTGGCGGAGATCGCACCCGCCCTGTAGTAAGCGCTTAGGTTGCGCAATCATTTGCACCGATATTGTGCTATCGTTGCAATCCCGTAATGAGATGATTGCGCAAACATGATAGCTTCAAAGATCCGGGGACTACGCTGGTGGATGATCAGTCTGATCATGCTGGGTGCGGTCATCAACTACCTCACCCGCAGCACGCTGGCGGTGGCCGCGCCCACGCTGCTCACCGACCTCGGCATCACGACCAAAGAATACTCGTACATCACGGCGGCGTTCCAGGGCGCCATCATGTTGCAGCCGCTGTGCGGTTACGTGCTCGATGTGATCGGCTTGAAGTACGGCTTCGCCATCTTTGCGACGGCGTGGTCGGTGGTGTGCATGTTGCATGGCATGGCGACCAACTGGCAGACCCTGGCCGTGCTGCGCGGCATGTTGGGGCTGGCCGAGGGCTCGGCCAATCCGGCCGGCATGAAGGCGGTGTCGGAATGGTTCCCGGCCAAGGAGCGCGGCATGGCGGGCGGGATCTTCAACATCGGCGCATCGTTCGGGTCGATGCTGGCGCCGCCGCTGGTGGTGTGGGCCATCCTGCATTACAACTGGCAGTCGGCGTTTGTGATCACCGGCGCGCTCGGCCTGGTGTGGGTGGCGGCCTGGCTGCTGCTGTACGACGCGCCGGCCCGTCATCGCCGTTTGTCGGCCGAGGAGGCGCAGCACATCGCGGCCGGGCAGGAGCAGCATCTCGATGGCGGCGGCAAGCGGCCGTCCATCGTCAGCATACTCAAGATGCGCAACTTCTGGGGCATAGCGCTGCCACGTTTCCTGGCTGATCCGGCCTGGGGCACGCTGGCGTTCTGGGTGCCTTTGTATTTGACCACGGTGCGGCATTTCGATCTGGCGCAGATTGCGATGTTCGCCTGGTTGCCGTTTCTGGCGGCCGACCTCGGTTGCCTGTTCGGACCGGCCGTGGTGCTGGCGCTGCAAAAGCGCGGCGTGCGTCTGATTAATGCGCGGCGCGGTGCGTTCACGCTGGGTGCCTGCATGATGATGGGCGTGGCGTTTGTCGGCTTTGTCGAGAGCCCGTATGCGGCGATTGCCTTGCTCAGCCTGGCCGGCTTTGCGCACCAGACCTTGTCGGTGACCGTCATTACCATGTCGTCCGATCTGTTCCGCCGCAACGAGGTGGCCACGGTGGCGGGCATGTGCGGCACTTTCGGCAACTTCGGTCTGCTCATCTTTTCGTTGCTGATCGGCGGCCTGATGGCGAGCGTCGGCTATACGCCGTTCTTTATCAGCCTGGCCGTGCTGGACCTGGTGGCGGCGGCCTTGCTTTGGATTTTGGTACGAGAAAAAATAGCATGATACAAAACCCTATCCTGACCGGCTTCAATCCCGATCCTTCCATCGTTCGCGTGGGCGACGATTACTACATCGCCACCTCGACTTTCGAGTGGTATCCCGGCGTGCAGATTCATCATTCGCGCGATCTGCTGAACTGGCGGTTGTTGACGCGTCCGCTGACGCGCGCCAGCCAGCTCAACATGCTCGGTGCGCCGGATTCCTGCGGTGTGTGGGCGCCTTGTCTGACCTATGCGGACGGCTTGTTCTGGCTGATCTACACGGATGTAAAGCGCTATGGCCGCACCTCGACCGGCGGCGCGACCGGCAGCGCTTCGCTGCGCGATTTCCATAACTATCTGGTGACCAGCCCGAGCATTGAAGGGCCGTGGTCCGATCCGGTGTATCTGAACAGCAGCGGCTTCGATCCTTCGCTGTTCCACGATGACGACGGCCGCAAGTATCTGCTGAACCAGCTGTGGGATCACCGTCCTGGCAGCAAGCGCTTTGCCGGCATCGTGGCGCAGGAGTATTCGGTGCAGGAGGGCAGGCTGGTCGGCCAGCGCCAGAACATCTTCAAGGGCACGGCGCATGGCTTGACAGAGGCGCCGCACTTGTACCAGCGCGACGGCTATTACTACCTGCTCACCGCGGAGGGCGGCACCGGCTGGAATCATGGCGTGACGATGGCGCGTTCGCGCAGCTTGAACGGGCCGTACGAGCTGCATCCAGAGCAGACTATTCTCAGCTCGCGCCATCGTCCCGATGCGGCGCTGCAAAGGGCCGGGCATGCGGATCTGGTGGAAACGCCGGATGGGCAAACCTATATGGTCTACCTGTGCGGCCGGCCATTGCGCAATCGCGGCACCTGCACGCTGGGGCGCGAGACGGCAATCCAGCCGATGGTGTGGGGCGAGGATGGCTGGCTGCGCACCATCGACGGCACGGGCACCGCGCAGCTGACGGCCGCCCCGCCCGGTTTGCCCGAGCACCGGTTTGAGGCGGAGCCGGAACGCGCTGAATTCGATGCGCCGCAACTGCCGCTGGCGTTCCAATGGCTGCGCTCGCCGTGGCCGGAGGAGCTGTTCAGCCTGTCCGCACGGGCGGGGCATCTGCGGCTGTATGGCCGCGAAACCCTGGGTAGTCAGTTCCGTCAGGCGCTGGTGGCGCGGCGCCAGCAATCGCAATGCTACAGCGCGTCGACGCTGGTGGAGTTCGAGCCGGAGCACTACCAGCAGCAGGCCGGGCTGGTGTGCTACTACGGCGGCGCCAAGTTCCACTATCTATACATTACGCATGATGAAGAAGTTGGCCGGCATCTGCGTGTGATGAGCAGCCTGCCCAACCATGTGCAGACCGACACCTTCACGGCGCCGATCGCCTTGCCGTCCGGCGTACCGGTGCAGTTGCGCGTGGAGGTGGATGAGGAACGCCTGTATTTCGCCTATCGGCTCGATGGGCTTGATGGGCTTGATGGTAGCGAGTGGCAATGGCTGCCGCAGCAATTCGACGCCAGCATCCTGTCGGACGAAGCCAACGCCCCCGGCCAGCCCAACTTCACAGGTGCCTTTGTCGGCATGGCCTGCCAGGACATGGCCGGCACCGGCCTGCACGCCGATTTCGACTACTTCGAATACCGCGAGCGGCCGTACTGCATCAGTCCGCGCTAGTCTGCTGGCGACGGCGGGCGGCGAAGCCTAGCAGGCCCAGGCCGGCCAGCAGCATCGCTGCGGTGGTGGGTTCCGGCACCGGGGCGCCGATCACCGGCGCCGGGGCCGAGTAGGTGCGGAAGGTGTAGTCGTATTGCGGGAAGGCCGTGTAGTCGTTGGCGTAGGCCATGCCGTACTGATAGCTGTCGGTGGAGCCGGCCAGGACGTGGTACGGAATGTCGCTGGTGAAGACCAGGAAGTAGGTTTTGCCGGCGACCGCCGTTACCGGCGACCAGAAGGTGTCCACCCAGGTGGAACCTATGCCACGGGCAACGCCTTCGGCCAGCTTGGTGCCGCCTTGCGTAGGCAGGGCGTCCCACAGGGCGATGACCAGGGGGCCGGCTTCTTCGGTTTGGCGCAGCTGGACGCCGGCGCCGGTGATGGTGTCGGCGGCGGTCTGGAACGATTGCGCCAAACCGCTGGCGTACAGGCCGGCCATGGGCAGCAGATTGTCGGTCTGGCTCTGGTCGATGGTGTTTTGGGCAAATGCCAGCGGTGCGGTGAGCGCAAAGCAGCTGGCAAGCAGGCAGGAAGGCATAAGTGAGCGCATGGCGTTCTCCTCGTGTAAAGCCGGGCATATGGAAGCTGCGCTATGCTCGCCGGGTTTCACGGCAGCGCGCTAAGATTGATGAGTCGCTATCAGTTGTTTCTTTATTGCAGTTGGATTCATTGTAGTGTGGCTCAGGCCGCCAGAATGTGCGCTTACGCACGCAGGCGGGGGCGCGGGGCTGGTGGTGTTTTTGTACTTTGCGGCACCGTTTACCCCGCACACCGCTGCGGCTTAGGGTCGGACCCCGTACGGGGTCCGACCCTTCCGTGTGGGGTGCTGATGGCTGTCTTGTGTTGGCGTTGATTGCTTCGGATGTTTCACCCCGAATTATCATTGCGTTGATTGGTGAATTTCGTAATTGCCCTGCGTGACTGGTGACAGCACAATGGTGCCCATAAAAAATAAGTGAGACATCCCATGCATATCCGCCTTGCCACCGTCCTGGCCGTGTTGTCTTCTCCCGCTTGCGCGGCTTCGCCCCAAGACTTGAACGTGTACGCCGGCCGGCCACTGGCTTCCTGGCACATCAGTGTTTCCGACTTTGAAACCAATAAAACCCTCACCGGCGACAAGGTGGAAATCGCCCGCCAGCCCAAGGTGCCGGAAAGCGTGGTGGCGGTCAGCAAGTCCGCCAAGGCCAGGCAGAAAGATGCGCTGACCCTGGATTTCAACAAGGCCTGGTACGCCAGCCTGCGCGTCGATGGCGGCAAGCCGGTCGATCTGCGGCCCTATGTGGCCCAAGGCGTGCTGGCGCTGGACGTCAATGTGCACGAACTGTCTGACGGCGGCATCAGCTTTAAGATGCGCTGCGGCAAGGAATGCGAACGCAGCGTTCCTTACCTGATTCCCGCGCGCGAGATCGCCGGCAAGGGCTGGCAGCACCTGGTGTTTTCAATGAACTGCTTCTACCGTGAAGGCGACGACTTCAGCGCCATCACCCAGCCGTTCGCGCTGGACGGCAGCGGCATCGGCAAGGTCTCCATCGCCAACGTCAAGTATCAGATGCGCGGCACGCCCAACGCCGCCTGCCCGGATTACAAAACCGTTTCCGTCACGCCCGACAAGCTGAACGAGTCGTGGTCGATCAAGTGGTGGACGCCGCGCCACGAGAAGAAACTGGCGGAAGCCAAGCGGTTGGGCAAGAGCGCGCAGGTGGTATTCATCGGCGATTCGATCACCGAAGGCTGGGAGAAAGACGGCGCGCCGGTCTGGGAGCGTTATTACAAGCCGCTGAACGGCCTGGCGCTCGGCTTCGGCGGCGACCGCACCGAGAACGTGCTGTGGCGCCTGCTGCACGGCGAAGTGGACGAGATCGCGCCCAAGGTCGCGGTGCTGATGTTCGGCACCAACAACACCGGCCATCGCCAGGAAGATCCGAAAACCACGGCCATCGGCATCAAGCGCAATATCGACGAGCTGCAAAAGCGCCTGCCCGACACCAAGCTCCTGCTGCTGGCGATTTTCCCGCGCGGCGAGAAGCCGAACGACCAACTACGCCAGATTAACGAGCAGGTCAATACCATCATCGCCGGCTATGCCGACAACCAGAAGGTGTTCTTCGCCAACATCAACCAGGCCTTCCTGCAGCCGGATGGCACGCTGTCGCGCGACATCATGCCCGACCTGCTGCACCCGAACCAGAAGGGCTATGAAATCTGGGCCAAGGCCATGGCGCCGGAGTTGAAGAAGCTGTTGCCGGCGGCCGAGCAGTACGCCTGGGACAACGTCGCCATCGGCGGCAGCGGCTTCGTTTCCGGCCTGGTCACCAGCAAGACCGAGAAAGACTTGATCTACGCCCGTACCGATGTCGGCGGCGCCTATCGCTGGGACGTAAAAAAAAACGCTGGATTCCCCTGATGGATTGGGTGTCCGATAAGGACACCGGCCTGCTCGGCATCGAATCGCTGGCGATCGACCCATCCTCGCCCAACAAACTGTACCTGACCAGCGGCATCGCCTACCTCAACGGCGGTGCCAGCGCCATCCTCAAGTCCGACGATTACGGCCGTAGCTTCAAACGCATCGACGTCACCAGTCAGTTCAAGATCCACGGCAACGGCATGGGACGCGGCAACGGCGAAAAGCTGCAGGTCGATCCCAACAACGGCAAGATCCTCTACCTCGGCACCCGCGCCAACGGCCTGTTCCGCAGCACCGACGAGGGCTTGAGCTGGCATCGCCTCGACGCGCTCGACGTCACCACCACCAACAACAGCAACGGCATCAGCTTCGTGCTGCTCGACGGCGGCAAGATCTTCGTCGGCGTCTCGCGCTTCGGCACGGTGGGCGAGAATATGTATGTGTCGGCCGACGGCGGCGCCAGTTTCCAGGCTTTGAAGGACGGTCCTCAACACTTGATGCCGCACCGCGCCGTGGTCGCCAACGGCAAGCTGGTGGTGACCTTCGCCAAAGGCGCCGGCCCGCATGCGGACAAGGCCAAGGGCGAAGGCCTGGAGGAGGGCGGCGTGTGGCAGTACGACATCGCCGGCGGCCAGTGGCGCGACATCTCGCCGCCGCTGAACCGGGCCTACGCCGGCATCACGGTCGACCCGCGCAATCCGCTGCGCATGGTGGTGTCCACCATTTCGCACTACCAGATGCGCGGCGGCATCGGCGACCAGTTCTATGAAACGCTGGACGGCGGCAAAAGCTGGAACAGCATCGTCGCCAACGGCGTGACCATCGATTCCAACGGCGTCAGCTGGATCGCCGGGAGTTTTATCCACTGGACCGCCAGCATCGAGTTCGATCCTTTCGACAGCCGGCGGCTGATGGCGGTGTCGGGCAACGGCGTGTTCGTCTCGACCGACATCCATGGCGACAAGCCGGTGTGGAAGTTCGAGGACCTGGGGCTGGAGGAATCGGTGCCGCTCAACCTGGTGAGCATCCCGGGCGGGCCGCTGGTTTCCGCCATCGGCGACTACGACGGCTTCCGCCACACGGACGTGACCGAGTATTCGCCGATCCATACGCCGACCATGGGCACCACCTGGGGCCTGGACTACGCCGCCCGCGATCCGAATGTGGTGGTGCGGGCCGGCGCGGCGATGTACATCTCGCGCGACATGGCTTTGACCTGGAAGAAAACCGCCGGCATGCATGGCGTGAAGGGCCAGCTGGCGGTCAGCGCCGACGGCAAGGTGATCGTGCACTGTCCGGAGAAATCCACCACCTGTCACCGCAGCGCCGACGATGGCGCGACCTGGGCCGAGGTCAAGGGCCTGAATACGCAGCGCGGCCGTGCCGTGGCCGATCCGGTCGATGCGCGCAAGTTCTACGCGCTGGTTGAAGACCGCCTGCTGCTCAGCACCGACGCCGGCGCCAGCTTTGCGCCGACGGCGGCCAGGCTGGCTTCGCCGCGCGGCTCCAAGGCCGTGCGCGCCGTGCCTGGCCGCGAGGGCGACCTGTGGGTGGCGCTGTACGACGGCGGCCTGGCACGTTCCACCGATTCCGGCGCCAGCTTCGCGGCGCTGCCGCAGGTGCGTTATGCGGCGGCGGTGGGCTTCGGCAAGGCCGCGCCGGGCGCCAGTTTCCCGACGGTCTACATCTGGGGCGAAGTGGATGGCATACGCGGCGTGTTCCGCTCCACCGACAGCGGCGCCAGCTGGCTGCGCATCAACGACGACCGGCATCAATATGGCGGTCCCGGCGACGCCCAGTTCGTTGTCGGCGACATGAATACCTTCGGCGTGGTCTACATGAGCACGGCAGGCCGGGGCATCGTCTACGGCAAGCCCGTCGCGCCCTGAGGAAATATAAAACGTAATTGCTTTAAGGTATTTAGTGAAATTCGTTATGGAAGAAGCGAAATTTTTCATATCTGCACCATATATACCCCATGTAACAATAATCAGAAGGCCACATACGTCTCGGATCGGGGTAGTTGAAATGCAGATGAAGTCACACCGGATTGCGCTGCTGTTTAACGCGAACAAGATTTTTGACCGCGAGGTGATCGCAGGCATTGCCGCGTACCTGAGTTCCACGCGGGCCACCTGGGACTTGTTCCTGGAGGAGGATTTTCGCCTGCGCCTGGCCGGTATCGAGCGCTGGCAGGGCGACGGCATCATCGCCGACTTCGACGATCCGGCCGTTGCGGCGGCCCTGACGCGCAGCCGCGTGCCGGTGGTGGCGGTGGGCGGTTCGTACGAAAACCAGGCCGCCTACCCTGAGGACGTGCCCTACGTCGCCACCGACAACTTCAAACTGATCAAGATGGCCCGCGATCACCTGATCGAGGCCGGGCTGCGCCACTTCGCCATGTTCTCGCTGCCGGAAGCGCAGGAGAACCGCTGGGCGCAGGAGCGCGAGCACGCCTTCCAGTCGCTGATGGCCAAGGACAAGATGGAGCCGCACATCTATCGCGGCCTGGGCACCAGCGCGCCCTCGTGGGACGAGGCGGTGGAGCAGCAGATCCAATGGCTGCACAGCCTTCCCAAGCCGGTAGGCATCATCGCGGTGACCGACGCCCGCGCGCGCCAGCTGATGCAGGCTTGTATCATGGCCGGCATCGCGGTGCCGGAGCAGGTGGCGCTGATCGGCATCGACAACGATCCGCTGGCGCGCATGCTGACCCGCATTCCGCTCAGCTCCGTGATCCAGGGAGCGCAGGAGATGGGCCGCACCGCCGCCCACCTGCTGGACCAGATGCTGCACGGCGTGCGCATGAGCGGCACGCGCGTGCTGGTGCCGCCGGTCGGTATCAACGTGCTGGCCTCGACCCAGCACGAGGCGCCCAAGCACCCGAACGTGATGCGCGCGCGCCACTTCATCCGCCAGTACGCCTGCCAGGGCATCAAGACGCACCAGGTGGCGGAGTACGTGGGCATTTCGCGCTCGTCGCTGGAGTCCTACTTCCGCCAGGAGCTCAATTGCAGCGTGCATGACGTGATCCTGCGTTTCAAGCTCGATGCGGCCACCTCCATGCTGGCGCGCGGAGAGCGCAGCATCGCCGATGTGGCGCTGTGCTGCGGTTTTACATCGGTGCAGTACATGCACGCGGTGTTCAAGCGCGAGCTCGGATGCACGCCGCGCACCTATCAGGATCGCGCCATGCTGGGCATCGTCGACGACGGTTCGGCATTGCCGCCGCCGGTGCTGGCAGCGTAAATTATGACTGTGATTGGTGATTTTCATAATTGCTACTAAACTGTAGCCGGGTCAAAATCGTCCAGCACCTTTGGAGACCAGACCTTGACTACACCCTACAACACGCCGCGCGAGCAGGCGATCTATCCCAGCCTCGCAGGCAAGCGCGTGGCCATCACCGGCGGCGGTAGCGGCATCGGCGCCGGCATCGTGGAAGCCTTTGCGCGCCAGGGCGCACACGTCACCTTCCTCGACATCGCAGTGCAGGAGTCACTTGCGCTGCAGGCCGGCCTGTCAACGCTGCCGGCGCCGCCGACGTTCATCCAGTGCGACCTGACCAAGCTTGAGGAAGTGGCGGCCGTGTTTGCGCAGATCGGCGTGGTCGATGTCCTCATCAACAATGCCGCCAACGACGACCGGCATGGTATCGGCGACATCACGCCCGCCTATTGGGAAAACCGCATGGCGGTCAACCTGCGACATCTCTACTTCTGCGCGCAGGCCGTGGTGCCGGGCATGCGTGCCGCAGGCGGCGGCGTGATCCTGAATTTCAGCTCCATCTCATGGCATCTGGCCTTGCCGGAGCTGACCTTGTACATGACGGCCAAAGCCGGCATCGAGGGCATGACACGCGGCATGGCGCGCGATCTGGGACGCGACAATATCCGCGTCAATGCCGTGATTCCGGGCGGCGTGCGCACGCCGCGCCAGGAGGCGCTGTGGCACACGCCGGAAGAAGAGGCGCGCATTCTGGCCGGCCAATGCCTGCCGCGGCGCGTGGAGATCGCCGACGTGGCGGCGCTGACGCTGTTCCTCGCTTCAGATAGTGCGGCACGCTGCTCCGGCCGCGAGTACTATGTGGACGCGGGCTGGTACGGCGCCTGAGGTACCATAGCGGCGCGGCACGCATCACCCCATTAAAACTGGAGACTTGAGACAATGAAGAAATTACTGAGCACGGCGGCAATCGCCGTGATGATGGCTTTCGCAGGCGGAAACGCCATGGCCGATGCCAAGAATCCGAAGATCGGCTTCTCGATCGACGACCTGCGCCTGGAACGCTGGGCGCGCGATCGCGACTACTTCGTCGCCGCCGCCGAAGCGCAGGGCGCCAAGGTGTTCGTGCAGTCGGCCGACGCCAGCGAGCAGCGCCAGATCGCCCAGATCGAGAACCTGATCTCGCGCGGCGTGGACGTGCTGGTGATCGTGCCCTACAACGCCACGGTGCTGACCAACGCCATCCGCGAAGCGAAAAAGGCCAAGATTAAAGTCATCTCGTATGACCGCCTGATTCTCAACGCCGACATCGACGCCTACATCTCGTTCGACAACAATATGGTCGGTCAGCTGCAGGCGCAAGGCGTGCTGGCGGTTAAACCGAAGGGCAACTTCTACCTGCTGGGCGGCGCACCGACCGACAGCAACGCCAAGATGCTGCGCGACGGCCAGCTCAAGGTGCTGCAGCCGCTGATCGACAAGGGTGACATCAAGGTGGTGGGCAAACAGTGGGTGAAGGACTGGAGCCCGTCGGAAGCGATGTCCATCGTTGAAAACGCGCTGACCGCCAACGGCAACAAGATCGACGCCGTGGTGGCCTCCAACGACGCCACGGCGGGCGGTGCGATCCAGGCGCTGGCTTCGCAGAAGCTTGACGGTAAAGTGGCCGTATCGGGCCAGGATTCCGATCTGGCGGCGGTCAAGCGCGTGATCGCCGGCACGCAGACGCTGACGGTCTACAAGCCATTGAAGCTGATCGCATCGGAAGCGGCCAAGCTGTCGGTGCAGCTGGTGCGCGGCGAAAAGCCGGCCTTCAACGCCAAGTACAACAACGGCTTCAAGGAAGTGGACTCGGTGTTCCTGAAACCGATCGCGCTGACCAAGGCCAATATCGATGTAGTCGTGAAAGACGGGTTCTACACCCAAGCACAACTCGGCACGAAGTAAAAGCCAGCGGCACCGGCGCACCCCGCACACCGCTGCGGCTCAGGGGCCGGCCCATGGGCCGGCGGGGCGCGTTTGGGGTGCTGCATCTGTAGCCTCTGCGCGACGATTGCTTATTATCATTCGGCCGATTGGTGAATTTCGCAATTGCCGCACAATAGTCAAACTTGCACAATGCTTCAAAGTCGCGCGCACTGGCACCCCGCCAGCTGGCAGCAGCGATAAAAAATACACAGCGAGCGAGACGACATCAATGACGACCAGACGATTGCGCTTTTCAGCGCCGGCGGGATAACTCGCCCTGAATTTCCCGAACACCCCACAGACGATCGAACCACAAATATTCAATAGCCAAAGAGCTATGAAAAATTCGTACAACTTTGGAGAACGCAGATGAAACACCTCAAGAAAACGGCCATCGCACTGGGCCTGGCCCAGATGACGATGATGCTGAGTGGCGTCGCCGCAGCCCAGACAACCGCTGCACCTAAAACCGAGGCGCCGGCCGGCGAACCGGTCGCCGTGATCGTGACCGGCCAGCGCGCAGCGCTGCAGTCGGCCCAGAAGATCAAACAGAACTCCGACGAAATCGTCGATTCCATCGTCGCCGAAGACATGGGCAAGCTGCCCGACCGCTCGGTGACCGAAGTGCTGCAGCGCGTGGTCGGCGTTACCATCGACCGCACCATGTCCAAGGGCGACCCGGAGCACTTCTCGGTCGAAGGCTCGGGCGTGTCGATTCGCGGCTTGAGCTACGTGCGCTCCGAACTGAATGGCCGCGATTCGTTCTCGGCCAACGGCGGGCGCTCGCTGAACTTCGAAGACGTGCCGCCCGAGCTGATGGCCGGCGTCGACATCTACAAGAATCCATCGGCGGAACAGGTCGAAGGCGCCGTCGGCGGCTTGATCAACCTGCGCACCGCCATGCCGTTCGACTTCAAGGGCTTCAAGGCTTCGCTGTCGGCCGACCGCACCTGGTCGGAACTGAAGAAGGGCAAAACCTCGCCCTCGTATTCCGGCCTGGTCTCGGACCGCTGGAAAACCCCGATCGGTGAATTCGGCGCCCTGGTGGATCTGGCCAGTTCGGAGAGCGGCACCCGCACCGACGCCTTTCAGGTCGAGCCTTACTATCCGCTGAAGGACGCCAAGGGCAATACCGTCTACGTACCGAAGGGCGCGCAGTGGCGTACCCTGGAATTCAACCGCAAGCGCGAAGGCGCATACGGCGCGCTGCAATGGAAGAAGGACGACTGGTCCAGCTCCCTGACCTACTTCAAATCGAAGTACCAGATGCAGTGGGACGAGCAGGCCATCTTCGCCCAGTCCAGCCCTTACAATATCAAGGTATCGCCGGATTCCACCTTCGGCTCCAACGGCCAGCTGCTGACCGGCACCCTGACCGATCCGGCCGACGGCGGCATCAACTTCGGCGACGACACCCGCACCTCGTGGCGCAAGTCCGACACTACGGACGTGGCGTGGAACCTGCGCTGGCGTCATGACAACTGGACCGTCACCACCGACCTCCAGCACATCAAGGCCCGCACCCGCAGCGTCGACTCCACCGTCGCCACCGGCGTGACCATGCCGAGCGAAACGCTGGACCTGCGCGGCAACGTGCCGAAGATTCTGTTCACGGACGCCGACCGCGCCTACCTGGCCGACCCGAAGAATTACTACTGGGCGTTCACCATGGAACACCTGGACCAGAGCAAGGCCACGGAAACCGCATGGCGCACCGACGCGAAGTATGACTTCGACCATCCGGTGCTGCGCGACTTCCGTTTCGGCGTGCGCCTGACCGACCGCGATGCGGTGACCCAGAACTCCAATCCGAGCTACAACTGGTCCGCCATCAGCCAGCCGTGGCAAGTTGGCTGGAACATCAGCAAACTGGCCTCGCTGGGCGACCCGCGCTTCAGCGGCAACACCAACGTCCACTCGTTCAACAACTTCTTCAACGGCGGCGTGTCCGTGCCGGCCGTGGTGTTCCCGAACGTCTCGCTGGCGCAAGGCTTCCCGGGCAGCTATCAGCAGCTGCACACCTACCACGACATCCTGTGCAAGGAGATCAATACGCCTGACAAGTGCGCGCCATGGCAAGCCGCCACCTTTGGTCCGACCAACTACGCCGGCACCAACGACCAAGCCGAGAAGACTAAGGCGCTGTACGGCCAGTTGCGCTTCGGCTGGGACAAGCTGGTATATCCGATCGACGGTAACGTCGGCCTGCGCTACGTGAAGACCGATTCGAATGCACGCGGCTACACCGTGTTCACGTCGACCGCACCGAATGGCGGCAACCAGGTCGGCGTGCCGGTACCTGTCATCCGCCCATTCGCCGAAGGCAAGGACTACGAAAACAACTACCACAACGCCTTGCCTAGCCTGAACCTGCGCCTGAAGGTCAACGAGCAGCTGCAGTTCCGCTTCGCCGCCGCCGCAGCGTTGTCGCGTCCCGACTTCACGCAGCTGCAGGGTTACACCGTGCTGTCGGAAACCGCCGACACCACTACCAACCCGGTCACCGGCGTCACCACCGTCAACAGCGTCAGCCTAACCGGTAGCGGCGACGGCAATCCTAACCTGCGTCCGACCACCTCCAAGCAGGTCGACCTGACCATGGAATGGTACTTCGCGCCTTCCGGTTCGTTCACCGCCGCAGTGTTCAACAAGCGCCTGAAGGACGTCATCATCAAGCAGGTCTACAGCAAGCAGCTGGCGGACGTGAACGGCAAACTGCATGACTTCACCGTCACCGGTCCGGTCAACGGCGCCCGTGGCCATGCGCGCGGCTTCGAGCTGGCCTTCCAGCAGTATTTCGACAAACTGCCGGGCGCCTTGTCGGGCCTGGGCGTGCAAGCCAACTTCACCTTCGTGGACAGCGAGCGCAAACTGTACAGCCCTGTGTACGCGAAATACTGCACCGGCGGCGATAACGCGGCCAACCTTAACCTGAATCTGAACGGCTGCGACACCAACGGCACCACCTTCGGCAATCTGCCGCTGGAAAATCTGTCGCGCCAGTCGTATAACCTGGCGCTGTTGTACGATAAAGGCCCATGGTCGGCGCGCGTGGCTTACAACTGGCGTTCGAAGGCGCTGCAGGCGGTCAACGTCAACGGCACCAAGGGCTCGGACGGCACGGACACCAATCCCGCCAGCCCGACCTTCGGCCAGACCAATGTCGCATGGGCGCTGCCTACCTGGTCGGACGACTACGGCCAGCTGGACGCATCGGTGTCCTTCAAGTTCAGCGACAAGGTGCAACTGGGCCTGCAAGCGCAGAACTTGACCGACGCGACCTACAAGCAGCTGATGCAGCAAAATATCGGTATGATGGGCCGCGCATGGTTCAAGACCGGCCGCCGCGTGGTTGCTAAACTGAGTTACGACTTCTAATAGAAAGGTATTACGCAATATGAAGCGATCGACCCGCCAGCTTGTAGTTTCCCTCAGTTTGATGATGGCCGCAGCTGGCGCGGCGGCCGCTTCGGAAATACCGCAGATCGTGAAGAAGGACGGCCGTTTCGCCTTGATGGTGGACGGCGCGCCCTTCGTCATCCTCGGCGGCCAGGCCCAGAATTCCAGCAATTATCCGCTGGCGCTGAACAAGGTTTGGGCCGCGATCAAGGACATGCACGCCAACACCCTCGAAATCCCGGTGGCCTGGGAACAGATCGAGCAGGTGGAAGGCAAATTCGATTTCAGCTACGTCGATACGTTGGTGGCTGAAGCGCGCAAGAACAAAGTGAAGCTGGTGCTGCTGTGGTTCGGCACCTGGAAAAACACCGGCCCGAATTATGTGCCGGAATGGGTCAAGTTCAACAACGCGCGCTTTCCGCGCATGCTGGACAAGGACGGCAAGAACATCTACTGCCTGTCGCCGCAAGGCGAAGAGACGCTGAAGGCCGACAAGAAGGCCTTCGTGGCGCTGATGGCGCACATCAAGAAGATCGACGAGGCGCAACGCACCGTCATCATGATGCAGGTCGAGAATGAAGTCGGCACCTACGGCTTCGCGCGCGACTATGCGCCGAAAGCGGAGGCGCAGTTCAATCAGCCGGTGCCGCAGGCGGTGCTCGACTATAAAAAATCCCCGGTGGCGCTGGCCAGGAGCGGCACCTGGAAGCAGGTCTACGGCGACTACGCCGATGAATACTTTCACGCCTATTCCATCGCCAGCTATATCGAGGAAATCGCCAAGGCCGGCCGCGCCGTCTACAACCTGCCGATGTTCGTCAACAACGCGCTGCGCGACCCGCTGGAAAGCCCGGTCAAGCCATGGAAGGAAAACTTCGCCAGCGGCGGCCCGACCTACGACGTGATCGATATCTACCGCGCCGCCGCGCCGCATATCGATTTCGCCGGTCCCGACGTCTATGGCCCGGAGTCGAAGAAGTTCACCGCCACGCTGGATCGCTTCCAGCGCAAGGACAATCCGCTGATGGTGCCGGAGATGAGCAACGCGCCCGAGTACGTGCGTTACACCTTCCAGGTACTGGGACGCGGCGCCATCGGTTTCGCACCGTTCGGCATCGACTATGCCGACTACAGCAATTTCCCGCTCGGCCACAAGGCCACCGACAAGACCATGACGGAACCGTTCGGTAAAATCTACGCCGCCTTCCGTCCGATGGAACGTCAGTGGGCCAAGTGGGCGTTCGAAGGCCGCACCTACGGCATCGCCGAAGGCGACGACCGCCAGCCGCAGACCGTGGACATGAAGGGCTGGAAGGCCACCATCTCCTTCCGCGAGTGGCAGTTCGGCGAACAAAAGTATTTCAAGGATGTGAAGGATCTGCCGGCCGGCACCGAGAAACCCAACGGCGGCGTGGCCATCGCGCAGATCGGCGAGAATGAATTCATCATCATCGGCCAGCGCGCGCGCGTGAAGATCGACCATGCCGAAGGCAAGCCGTCGATGTGGGCGCGGGTGGAGGAGGGGCGCTACGACGCTTCCGGCAAATGGATCATGGAACGTAACTGGAACGGCGACCAGACCGACTATGGCCTCAACCTCACTGGCAATCCGGTGGTGTTGAAGGTTAAACTCGGTACCTATTAAAAAAACGGAGACACAATGCGTATCAAAACCATCGCTCACGCGGCGTCCTGCCTGGCCGTGATGATGTCCGGCCACGCCGTGGCCGGCACCTTTGAAAAGACCGCCACCGGCGTGGTGGTCAAGCCGGACAACGGCGCAGCAAAAGAAGTACGGCTGGAGGTGATGGCCGATAACATCATCCACGTGGTGAAGCTGGACCAGGCGGGCAAGTCGCTGACGCCATCGCTGATGACCGTTGCTGCTCCTGTTAGCGGTAACTTCAGCGTTGCCGCTTCGGGCAAGGACAGCGTGACGCTGAAGGCCAGGAAGATTTCGGTGGCGGTGTCGCTGGCCACCGGCCAGGTGCAGTTCTTCAACGCCGCCGGCAAGGCCTTCCTGACGCAGCAGGCCGAAAGCATGGCGCCGACGGACGTCGACGGCAAGCCGTTCCTGGCGGTGAAGCAGGGCTTCAACCACGGCACCAAGGACGCCTTCTACGGCTTGGGCCAGCACCAGAACAACCAGATGAATCTGAACGGCGAAGACGTGCTGCTGATGCAGCACAATATGGCGATCGCCGTGCCGTTCGTAATCTCGGATAAGAACTACGGCGTCCTGTGGGACAACAACTCGATCTCGCGCTTTGGCGACGCCAAGCCGTATGCATGGCTGAGCCGCGACCTGCAGCTGACCGATGCCGACGGCAAGGCCGGCGGCCTGACCGCGCGCTACTACGCCGGCGACAAGCTGCTGTTCACGCGCCAGGAAAAGGATATCGCCTACCAGTACCTGAAGGACGTGACGGAAAACTGGCCGAAGGAAGCCGGCGATCCGAAAGCCGCGAATCTGAAAGTGGTGTGGGAAGGCACGATGTCGTCGCCGAAAGCCGGCGTGCACAAGATGCAGCTGTATTCGTCGGACTACGCGAAGCTGAGCGTCGACGGTAGGGAGATCATGGACGTTTGGCGCCAGGGCTGGAATCCCTGGTATCACAACTTTGAAGTGAAATTCGAAGCGAACAAGCCGGTCAAGCTGCACCTGGAATGGAAGCCGAGCGGCGGCATGGTGGCGATGACCCACAACGATCCGCTGCCGGATGCGGAGCGTCATTCGCTGACCTTCTCGTCGGAAGTCGCGCAGAGCATCAACTACTACGTGATCAACGGCGAGAACATGGACAAGGTCATCGCCGGCTACCATCACCTGACAGGCCAGGCGCCGATGATGCCGAAGTGGGCCTACGGTTTCTGGCAGTCGCGCCAGCGTTACGAAACCCAGGAGCAGTTGCTGGGCGTGCTGCGCGAGTACCGCAAGCAGGGCTGGCCGGTCGATAACATGGTGCAGGACTGGTTCTACTGGCCGGAAAACGGCTGGGGCTCGCACGACTTCGACAAGGCCCGTTTCCCGGATGCGAAGGCCATGGTGGATGAAGTCCACAAGGCCAACGCGCGCATCATGATTTCGATCTGGGGCAAGTTCTACGCCAACACCGAAAACTACAAGGAACTGACGGCCAAGGGCCATATGTGGACCAAGAACGTTGAAGACGGTGCGCTGGACTGGGTAGGACCCGGCTACAAGAACAGTCACTACTCGCCGTATGCGCCTGAAGCGCGCGACATCTACTATCGCCAGATGAAGTCCAAGCTGGTGGACCTGGGTTTCGACGCCTGGTGGATGGACAACACCGAGCCTGACGTGCTGTCCAACACCCGTCCCGCCGATTTCAAGAAGCTGATCGGCCCGACTATTTATGGCGGCGGCGAGATCACCTTCAATCCGTTTAGCCTGGTGCATACGGAAGGCTTCTACGGCCACCTGAAAAAAGACCAGCCGGAGAAGCGCCAGTTCATCCTGTCGCGTTCCGGTTTCGCCGGCATCCAGCGCAACGCCACCGCCGTGTGGAGCGGCGATACGGCCAGCCGCTGGAACAATCTGTACGACCAGATTTCGGCCGGCGTCAGCGTGTCGATGTCGGGCATCGCCAACTGGACGCACGATATCGGCGGCTATGCGCAGGAGACGCGCTTCCAGCTGGGCGAAGTCGGTTCGGCGCAGGAGAACCGCAGCACCGGCATCCAGCAAGGTAATCCGGAAGACCTGAAGGAATGGCGCGAGTTGAATCTGCGCTGGTTCCAGTTCGGCGCATTCTCGCCGCTGTTCCGTTCCCACGGCGAAGTGGTGAAGCGCGAGATCCACGAGATTTCGCCGGCCGGTTCGCCGATGCGTGAATCGATGGTCTGGTACGACCAGCTGCGCTATCGCCTGATGCCCTACATTTACTCGGCCGCCGCCGACATCCACTACGAGTCCGGTGCCATCATGCGCGGCCTGGTGCTGGACTTCCCGCACGACGACGCGGTGAAGAACATCAAGGATCAATACCTGTTCGGCCGCAGCATGCTGGTGGCGCCGGTCAGCGTGTATGGTGCGCGCGAGCGTAGCGTCTACATGCCGAAGGGCGCGAACTGGTATGACTTCTATACCGGCGAGCTGCATAAGGGCGGCACCACGGCGAGCATCAAGGCGCCGGAAACGCGCATGCCGTTGCTGGTGAAGGCCGGCGCGATCCTGCCTATCGGTCCTGTGACCCAGTACGTGGATGAGAAGCCGGATGCGCCGATCACGCTGAATGTGTATACCGGCGCGGACGGTAAATTCAGCCTGTACGAGGATGATGGCGTGAGCAACGGCTACCTGCGTGGTGAAGCCAGCCGCATTCCGTTCAGCTACAACGACAAGACCGGCGTCGTCACCATCGGTGACCGCACGGGCCAGTTCAAGGGCATGCAGGCCAAGCGCCAGTTCAAGGTGCGCTTCATCAAGCCTGGCCTGTCGACCTCGGACAACTTCGAGGCGGCCGACAAGGTGGTCAGCTATGAAGGCAAATCGTTGACGGTGAAACGCTGATGAAAAAACCTACCGCCTTGTTGTTGATGTTGTTGGCAGGCGCAGCAAGCACTGCCAGCGCCGCCGATGTGCGCCGCATCGTGGTGGACGTCGCCGCGCCCACCACGCCACGCGACCGCTTTGCCGACCTGTCGGTGGGCTCGGACTATCCGGGCACGCTGATTCGTGAAGACAGCCTGGCGCAGCTGAAGACCGCCAAGGACGAACTGGGCTTCCGCTACATCCGCTTCCACGCCATCTTCCACGACGTGCTCGGCACGTACAAGGAAGTGGACGGCAAGCCGGTGTACGACTGGACCAAGCTCGATTTCCTGTATGACCGTTTGCTGAAGATGGGCGTGAAGCCGTTCGTGGAACTGGGCTTTACGCCGCTGGCCATGCGCAGCTCGGACCTGAGCATCTTCTACTGGAAGGGCAATACCTCCCATCCCGATCCGAAGAAGTGGGCGGGTCTGATCGATGCGTTCGTGCGCCACGCGCAGGAGCGCTATGGCAAGGAGGAAGTGCGCAGCTGGTTCTTTGAAGTGTGGAATGAGCCTAACCTGGACGGCTTCTGGGAGAAGGCGGACCAGAAGGTGTACTTCGAGCTGTTCGATATCACCTCGCGCACCATCAAGGCCATCGATCCGGCGCTGCGCGTTGGCGGCCCGTCGACCGCAGGCGCGGCCTGGGTGCCGAAATTCCTGGCGCATACCAAAGCCAGTGGTTCGGTGGTGGACTTCGTCACCACGCACACCTACGGCGTGGATGGCGGTTTCCTCGACGAGCATGGCAAGGAAGACACCAAGCTGTCGCCATCGCCGGATGCAGTGGTGGGCGATGTGCGCAAGGTGCGCAACGAGATGAAGGCGGCCGGCCATCCGGACATGCCGCTGTACTTCACCGAGTGGAGCACCAGCTACACGCCGCGCGATCCGGTGCATGATTCCTATATCAGCGCGCCGTACATCCTGAGCAAGCTGAAAGCCACCGAAGGCATTGTGCAGGGTATGAGTTATTGGACCTATAGCGATTTGTTCGAGGAGCCCGGTCCGCCGACCGCGCCGTTCGAAGGTGGCTTCGGTTTGATGAATCCGCAGGGCATACGCAAGCCTTCGTGGTTTGCCTACAAGTACCTGAATCAGCTGGGCGACGCCGCCATCAAGACCGCCGATGTGCAGAGCTATGCGGCCAAAGACGGCCGTGGCGTGCAGGTGCTGGCGTGGGACTTCCAGACGCCGCAGCAGGGACGCAGCAATCGCGGCTTCTACACCACCGTGCAGCCGACGCGCGATGGTGCGCCGGTGAGCGTGGACCTGAAGGGCCTGAAGCCGGGCGCCTATACGGTGAATGTGTATCGCACCGGCTTCGAGGCCAACGATGCGCACACGGCATACCTGAAAATGGGTTCGCCGAAAACGCTGACGCCGAAGGAAGTGGAGCGCCTGCATGCCTTGACCAAGGACCGGCCGCAAACCAGCACGGTGCGCGTGCCGGCATCGGGTGCTGCGTCCGTGAAGGTGAAGATGCGCGTGAATGATGTTGTGCTGATCAAGATTAACCCGCAATGAAACCTTTGCTGCTTGTCGTGGCGTTCTTGGCGGCGAATGCCGCCGCCGCGCCGGATCTGACCTTGCGCTATTCCCAGCCTGCTCCCGATACGGCGGCGGGGTGGGAAAAGGAAGCGCTCCCTATCGGTAATGGCCGTATCGGCGCGATGATCTTCGGGCAGCTGGCGCGCGAGCGCCTGCAGTTCAACGACATCACGCTGTGGACCGGCGATGACAAGGCGATGGGGGCGTTCCAGCCGTTCGGTGATGTGTATATCAATCTGCCCGGGCATGAGAAGGCTTCTTCTTACGCGCGTCAGTTGGATATTGCGCGCAGCCGGCACACGGTGGACTATACGTACAACGGTGTGAAGTTCAAGCGCGAAGCGTTGGCCAGCTTTCCGGCGCAGGTGATCGCGGTGCGGCTGAGTGCCGACAAGCGCGGACAGTATACCGGCTCCATCGAGCTGACCGATATGCATGATGCGCAGATCAGCGCGCAAGGCGATCGCATCACCGCCACCGGCGCGCTGCCGAATGCTATGCAGTACGCCAGCCAGGTGCAGGTGCTCAACGAGGGCGGCAAGCTCGCGGTGAAGGGTAACAGGATCACTTTCACCGGCAGCGATGCGATAACGCTGATCCTCGGCGCAGGCACCAGCTACGCCAACGACGCCGCGCGCCGCTTCCAGGGCGAAGCGCCGCTGCCGCGCGTGACGGCGCAAGTGGCCGCCGCTCCCGCGTGGTCTTCTCTGGCGGCTGCGCACGAACGCGATTATGGCGCGCAGTTCAAGCGCGTCGGCGTGGACTTCGGCGCCGCATCCGCCGCACGCCGCGCACTTACCACCGACAAGCGCATCGAGGCCTATACGGCGGAAGGCAACGATCCCGAACTGGAAGCGCAGTTCTTCCAATTCGGCCGTTACCTGCTGATCTCCAGTTCGCGCGGCTCGCTGCCGGCCAATCTGCAAGGCCTGTGGAACAACAGCCTCACGCCGCCGTGGAACTCGGACTACCACACCAACATCAACATCCAGATGAACTACTGGCCCGCCGAACCGGCCAACCTGTCCGAACACGCCAAGCCGTTCTTCGACTTCGTGCAGGGCATGGCGCCGGTCTACCGCAAGCTGGTGGCCGACACCGCCGCCAAGGCCATCGCCGATCCTGCATCGGTGCAGATGTCGCAGCCGGACCTGAGCGGCGAAGCGGTGCAGCGCGAAGAAACCTTCGTCGCCAAATCCGGCAAGCCGGTGCGCGGCTGGACGGTGCGTACCGAGTCCAATCCTTTTGGCGCGATGGGCTACGTGTGGAACAAGACCGGCAACGCCTGGTACATGCAGCACTTCTGGGAGCACTACGCCTACACGCAGGATAAGACCTTCCTGCGCAACACCGCCTATCCAATGATGCAGGAAGCCGTTGCCTTCTGGGAGGACTACCTGAAAGAGCTGCCGGACGGCCGCCTGGTCGCACCGCTTGGCTGGTCGCCGGAACACGGCCCGATCGAGGATGGTGTGAGCTATGACCAGGAAATCATCTGGGACTTGTTCAACAACACCGTGGAAGCCGCCGAAGCGTTGGGCGACACGCCATACCGCAACCGCATCGCCGCCATGCGCGATAAGCTGGCGACGCCGGGCATCGGCAGCTGGGGCCAACTGCTGGAGTGGATGGACGAGAAGAAGGGCAAGGACAAGGATAACGTGCTCGATACGCCGGGCGACACGCATCGCCATGTGTCGCATCTGTTTGGCCTGTTCCCGGGCCGTCAGATCTCGCCGACCAAAACCCCGGCGCTTGCCGCCGCCGCACGCAAGTCGCTGGACGCGCGCGGCGATGCCGGCACCGGCTGGTCGATGGCGTGGAAGACGGCTTACTGGGCACGTCTGCTGGATGGCGATCATGCTTACAAGATGCTGCGCGGCCAACTGGCCAAACCCGGCGCGCGCGCCGCGCAGCAGAGCAGCCAGGGCACGGAAAGCAACAACGCCGGCGGCACCTATGCGAATATGTTCGACGCCCACCCGCCGTTCCAGATCGACGGCAACTTCGGTGCAACGGCGGCGATCTGTGAAATGCTGGTGCAATCGCAGACCGGCGAAATCCATCTGCTGCCTGCCTTGCCTGCCGCATGGGGCAGCGGCTCGGTGCAAGGCTTGCGTGCACGCGGTGGCTATGAAGTCGACGTCAGCTGGGCCAACGGCAAACTGAGCTCCGCCACGGTGCGCCGCATCGCCGGCGAAGGCGCGGGGCAGGTGCGCTATGGCGACAAGGTCGTGCCGCTGAATCTGAAAGCGGGCGAGAGCAAACAATTTGGAAGGAGTCTGTGATGCGTTGGTTGCTGAGTGTTTTTTTACTGGCGCTAAGCAGCCAGTGTGTTGCGGTGCCTACGCAGGTCCAGTACCTGAGCGGCACCGACAAGGACCACCGCGTCGAGTGGGACTTCCAGGTCAACGGCGGCCGCAATAGCGGCACGTGGAAGAAGATTCCGGTGCCGTCCAATTGGGAGATGGAGGGCTTCGGTACCTACCGCTACTACAACGACTGGCAGAAAGATCCGGCGCCGGACAGCACCGGCGTGTATCGCCACCAGTTCAAGGTGCCCGCCGACTGGCGCGGCAAGCAGATCGAGATTGTGTTCGGTGCGGCCATGACCGATACGCTGGTCAAGATCAACGGCCAGCCCGCCGGCCCGATGCACCAGGGCGGCTTCTACGAATTCCGTTACGACGTATCGCGCCTGCTCAAGGTCGGCGAGAGCAATCAGCTGGAAGTAACCGTGAACCGCTACTCCGCCAACGAGTCGGTGAATCGCGCCGAGCGCAGCGCGGACTTCTGGCTGTTCAGCGGCATCTATCGACCTGTGTGGCTGGAGGCCAAGCCGCTGGCGAACATCGAGCGCGTGAGTCTTGATGCGCGTCATACCGGCGATTTCGACGCCGATGTGTTCCTGGCCGGCGCCAGCAACGGCAAGGTCAGCGCCCGCATTACCACGTTGGCCGGTGCTCAGCTGGGTAAGGAGATGGTAGCCGACGTTGTTGGCGGCAAGGCGCATTTACGTGGCCGCATTGAACGCATTGTGCCTTGGTCGGCGGAAAATCCGCAGCGTTATCAGGTGCGCTTCCAGTTGCGCAACGGCGGCGACATCGTGCACGAAGTCAGCAAGACGATAGGCTTCCGCACCATGGAGCTGCGTCCGCGCGACGGCGTGTATATCAATGGCAGCAAGGTGCGCTTGAAGGGCTCCAACCGCCATTCGATCTGGCCGACTTCGGGCCGCACCACCAGCAAGGCGTTGAGTTATCAGGACGCGAGGCTGATGAAGGAAATGAACATGAACGCGGTGCGCATGTCGCACTATCCGCCCGATCCCCATTTCCTTGACGTGGCCGATGAAGTGGGCTTGTATGTGATCGACGAGCTGACCGGCTGGCAGAAGGCTTACGATACCGATGTCTCCTCGCCGCTGGTAAAGGAGCTGGTGCAGCGCGATCAGCATCATCCGTCCATCATCTTTTGGGCCAACGGCAACGAGGGCGGCTTCAATCGCGATCTGGACAAACTATATGCCGACTGGGACGTGCAGAAGCGGCCGGTGATTCATCCGTGGGAAAACTTCGGCGGCATCGATACCGCGCACTATCCGACCTTTAACTGCTGCGCGACTTCGTTGTTCAATGGCCGCGATGTGTTCATGCCGACGGAGTTCCTGCATGGCCTGTACGACGGCGGCGCGGGTGCGAGCCTGAACGACTGGTGGAACGCCATGCTGGCCAATCCGTTGAGCGCGGGCGGCTTTATCTGGGCCTTTGCCGACGAGGGTATTGTGCGCGAGGACAAGGGCGGCGCGATCGACGTGGCGGGCAATCTGGCGCCGGATGGCATTGTGGGGCCTTACCGCGAGAAGGAGGGCAGCTTCTTCGCGGTGAAAAAGATCTGGTCGCCGGTATATTTGCCGCTGTCGGAAATGGCGTCGTTGCCTCCGAGTTTCGATGGCGTGATCACGCTGGAGAATCGCTACGACTTCACTAACCTGAAGCAGGTGAAACTGCGCTGGGAGCTGGTGCGCTTTGGACGGGCGGCCGGTCACGCCGTGGTGGCGCAGGGCAGTGTGAAGTCGCCAGACGTCGCCGCCGGCATGCGCGGTGTCGCCAACATCGGCTTGCCGCGCGATTGGAGCAAGCAGGATGCGCTTTACCTCACCGCCACCGGTCCCGATGGCAAGGACATCTATACCTGGTCGTGGATGATCGCCGGCCCGCAGCAAGTAGCTGAGCGGATGCGCACCGCCGCCGCCGCAGCGACGGCGGCGCAGGCCTCGCTGGCCGAAACGGCTGGCGAATATCGCCTGAACGCCGGCGCGCTGAGCGTCGTGATCGACAAGGCCACCGGCTATTTGCGCGAGCTGAAAAAAGGCGGCGCCATCGCGCCGCTGACCAACGGTCCGCGCCTGGTTGCCGGCAAGGCGGAACTGAAGCGCATCTCGGCTGCTCGCGACGGCGCTGATGTGGTGGTGTCGGCCGAATACACCGGCAACCTGCGCAAGGTGAATTGGCGGCTGACCGCCGACGGTCGGTTGAGCGTGAACTACGGCTATCAAATGGAAGGCAGCCGCTACGTCGACGCGCTGGGCGTGACCTTTGACTACCCTGAAAGCGAAGTGAGATCGATGCGCTGGCTGGGGCGCGGTCCTTACCGCGTATGGAAAAACCGCACGCAGGGTGTGGAGTTCGACGTCTGGCAGAAGGACTACAACGACACCGTCACCGGCCTGTCGTGGAACTACTCTGAATTCAAAGGCTTTCACGATAAAGTCTACTGGGCGCAGCTGAGTACCAAGGGCTTGCCGATCACCTTCATCAATCACGCCGACGACATCACCCTGCGCGTCTTCACACCGAAACAGGCCAGCGGCGAAGGTTTCGAGCCGAAGGGCACGCAGATGGATTTCCCGCCGGGCGATATCTCCTTCCTCAACGCCATCCTGCCAATCGGCACCAAGTTCAACCCGCCGGGCGAACTTGGACCATCGGCCCAGCAGGCGCGTACGCCCAACCTCGGCATCTGGCTGGAGAACACCATCGACATCGAGGTTGGCGAATCAGGCCGCTGACGTCAGCCACTTGCGGTAGCGCCGGGTGAGCAGGCTTGCCCGCAACTGGTCGGTGATCAGCGTCCAAAGCGGATTGAGGCTGGCGCTACTGTTGCCGCCTTGTCCGAGCGCGCGCAGGCGCCGCCGCACCAGCGCCATGGCGGCGATGCTGCCTAGCGTCTTGTCTTTCCAGTTCACCGGCGCCGCCGAGGCGTCCAGTGCACGGCCGGCACGCCATTGCAGCGGCAAGTCCGGCGCCAGCGAGAGTGCGGTTGCAATGCCCACTACGGCCACGCCGCTCGCCAGCACCTGTTCCGCAATCGCCGGCCGCGCGATGCCGCCGGTGGTCATCACCGGCATGCGCGCCACGGCGGCCAGCGCGGTCGCGAATTCGAGGAAATAAGCCTCGCGCGCCAGCGTGCGGCCGTCAGCGGTGCGGCCCTGCATGGCCGGACTTTCGTAGCTGCCGCCCGACAGTTCGATCAGGTCGACCGGCAGTTCGTTCAGCAGCAGCACGACCTGGCGTGCATCGTCTTCCGAAAAGCCGCCGCGCTGGAAGTCGGCGGAATTGAGTTTGACCGCCACGCTGAATCCGGCCGACACGCGCGAACGCACCGCGCCCACCACTTCCAGCAACAGGCGTGCGCGATTCTCCAGCGTGCCGCCCCATTCGTCCTTGCGCTGATTGGTCAGCGGCGACAGGAACTGCGACAGCAGGTAACCGTGCGCCGCGTGGATCTGGACGCCGTTGAAGCCCGCCTGCTCGGCCGCATGCGCGGTGTCGGCAAAGCGCTGAATCACTTCTGCGATATTGACCGCGCTCATGGCCACCGGCTGGGCGAACAATTTACTGTGCTTGCCCAGGTCCAGCGCCACGGCGGACGGCGCCCACGCGCGTCCGCCCATATTCGCCATCACCTGCCGGCCCGGATGGTTGATCTGCATCCAGACCTGCGCACCGTGTGAGCGGGCGGTCTGCGCCCAGGCCTTGAACGGCGCCAGCGGCGTGTCCGCTTCCAGCGCAATGGTGGCGGGGCCGGTCAGCGCACGGCGATCGACCATCACGTTGCCGGTGATGAGCAGGCCGATGCCGCCTTCCGCCCAGCGCCGGTAGAGGCGGTGAATGTCGGGGCCGGGCAGCTGGCCGGCGTCGGCCATGCTTTCTTCCATGGCGGCCTTGGCCAGGCGGTTGGGCAAGGTGCTGCCGTTGGGCAGGGTAAGTGGCGTGAACAGCATCGTTTTTTCCAATTCGTTGATCGAGACAAGCCATGCTAAGATTAAAGCCAACTTTAAGGTCAAGCGAAATATGAAAATAGGCGAACTGGCCGAGCGCTCGGGCATTGCGGCGTCGGCGATCCGTTACTACGAACAGGCAGGCCTGATGCCCAAGGCGGAACGTGGCGCGAACGGCTATCGCGCCTACAACGATGCGGCGCTGGAGCGCATCAATCTGATTCAGATAGGGCAGCAGCTGGGCTTCACCCTGGACGCGATACGCGCTGTGACGCGGTTGGAAGGCCCGGCGCTGCATGAAGGGCTGATGAAGCACCTGGACCAGCGCCTGCAGGACATCAACCACATGATGCAGACCCTGACCGAGCAGCGTGCGTCGTTGCTGGAAACGCGCGAACGCGTTCAGGCCCAGTGGGAACGAGGCGAGTGTCCGGCCAGCCTGTAAAGGAAAATCAGCGCTTGAAGATCTGCTTGGGCAGCATGGCATGGACGCCAACGTTGCCGTCCACGAGCTGCGTGATTTCCATGTCCACCGCCACGCTGGAGAGCATGTAGGCGTCGTCGCGGTTCAGTTTCCGTTCCGTCACCAGATAGTCGATCATGTCGCGCAGTGCGTGTTCGGTGGCGGTCTTCAGGTCGGGACTGAAGCCCATGGTGATGATGTGGGTCGGCGTTTCGGCGCGGGGCCACAGCAGGCGCTTGTTCTTGTGGACGATGAAGCGGAAGCTGCCGCTCAGATAGGTCTCCAGCGCGGTGATGTCCACTTCGCCGTTGCCTTGCGCCGCGTGGCCGTCGCCGGCCTGGAACAGGGCGCCCTTGGCGGCGACCGGGATGTACAGCGTAGTGCCGGCCACCAGGTGTTTGTTGTCCATGTTCCCGGCGTGGACGAACGGCGGCGCGCTGTCGATCTTGCCGCCGGCCGGGGCCAGGCCCATGCTGCCGAAGAAGGGACGCAGCGGAATTTCGATGCCGGGCGCGAAGTGGCCGATCATCTTCTGCCGGTCCAGCGGCACGATCTTGAAGCGGCTGTAGGGATACTCCATCGGCAGGAAGCCTTTGCCGACGCTGAAGGCATTGCAGGCGAAGTTGGCGTCCAGGTCCACCTTCAGGATCTGCACTTCCAGCACGTCGCCCGGTTCCGCTTCGGCGATGGCCACCGGGCCGGTGAGGATATGGCCGCCCGGGCCCTTGTCCTTCACCTGGTCGTAGATCGGCGCGGTGTAGGCCGGGATGTCCTCCGGCTTGACGCCGGCGGCGATCATGCGTTCCGGCGTGCCGCAGGTGGACAGGCTTTGCATGCGCACCGTGTCGCCGCTGTGCACCGTCAGCACCGGCTTGGACTGGCCGGAGTAATAGCCCCAGGCCACCGTGTCCGGCCGCGCCGGCAGGTCGTACTCCGCCGCTGTCGCAGCGGCATGGAAGGTCAGGACACTTAGCAGCAGGACAGGGAGGCGCATGGGATGACTTTCGTTGCGAGGTTACTAATCGGTGGTGACTTCGGCGCCGCTAAGGAAAGCGGCGATGGCTGGATTGACTACATCGGCATGGGTGATAGGCCCCATGTGTGCGCCGCGCGTCTGCATGGCGCTGGCGTTGGGCAGCGAGCGACCCAGCTGCTCCACCAGCAAACGCGTGGAGGCCGGGCTGCGCTCGCCGGCCATCACCAGCGACGGCATGGTCAACATGGACAAATCATCCAACGTTGCCGGTTCGCCCAACAGCGCCTGGAAGTCCAGCCGCACCTTGGCAATCTGCGCGATCATCTTGTCCTGCGCGCCGGCCGGTGCGTCGTCGAAGGCGCCCGGACGGTTCCAGTAATCGATGAAGATGCGGGTGGCGTCGCGATCCGACGCGCTGGCGGCGATGCCGGCCACCACGCTGGTGATTTCAACCTTGGCCGGATGCTGGTCTGCCAAAAGGTGGAAGGCCACCGGCTCGAACAGCGTCAGCGACAGCACGCGCTCCGGCATGCGGCGCGCCATGTGCAGCGCGCAGGCGCCGCCGAAGGAGTGGCCGACCAGGTGGAACGCTTCGCCCGGCTCCAGCTCCATGGCGATGGAGGCGATCACCGCGTCAACCTCGTGCGCCAGCGTATGGATATAATCTTCACCTGCGTCGGCGGCGGCGGGGAATGGCGATGCGCCATAGCCCAGCAGGTCCACCGGCAGGAAGCGATAGGCGTCGCCCAGATGCGCTTTCAGCGACAGCCATTGGGACTTGGAACTCATGGAGCTATGCAGCAGGACGACGGCAGGTTTCATTGTCAGCTTGGTATGAAAAAAGCGAAGCGCAGATTATACCGTCATGTGTGGTCTACACCACGCCGCCGTCACTTTGCGGCTGCAAAAAAGCAGGATAAGAGTACAGTAGAGAGATGAACAACTCAAAAAAATTCGCAGGATTGGCGGGTCTCGCCAGCGTGCTCTGGATGGGTTTGACGGCAGCGGTGGCGGCTAACCAGAAACGCTTGCTGTTCAACCCATTGGGCAGCCGGCGCGAAGTGCTCAAGCCTTACAGCAGCGGTCACCGTACCCGTCCGATCGTGGTGCGCGCCAAAGATGGCACGCGGCTATCCGGCTGGCTGATGACGCCTCCGATCGCCGGTCCGCATCCGGGCGTGGTGTATTTCGGCGGACGTTCGGAAGAAGTCTCCTGGGTGGCGCGCGACGCCGGCAAACTGTTCCCCGGCATGGCCGTGCTGGCGGTGAACTATCGCGGCTACGGCGATTCGCATGGCGATCCGGCGGAAGAACATTTCATCGACGACGGCCGCATGCTATATGACTGGCTCAGCGAGCGCCATCACGTCGACCCGAAGCGCATCGCCGTGGTTGGCCGCAGCCTGGGTTCCGGCGTGGCGGTGCAGGTGGCGATGGAGCGCGACGCCAATTCCATCGTGCTGATTACGCCTTACGATTCCATCCTCGCCATCGCCAAGCGTAAGTTCCGCGCGATCCCGGTGGAGTATGTGCTCAAGCATAAATTCGAGTCGATCAAGTACGCGCACCAGCTCAAGGCGCCGACCTATGTGCTGCGGGCGGCGGTCGACGACATCGTGCCGCATTCGCATACCGACCTGCTGGTGCAGAAACTGGGCACGCTGCATGCGGACGAAATCGTGCCCGACTCCGACCACATCAACATCCCCTACCTGGAATCGACGCAGATGCGTATCGCCAGTTTCCTCTCCAGCCGGTTTAATGCTTAGCGTCGCCCGATAACTGGTGATGCAGGCGGCGTAGGCCCAGCCACACGGCGCCGATCACCAGCGGCACGGCGATGCCGGTCATCATGTCCGGGTTGACCTGCACGCTGCTGGCCTTCAGCGCCTTGCCCACGTAGCCCACCAATCCCAGCGTGTAGTACGAGATGGCCGCAACCGACAGGCCTTCCACCGCCTGCTGCAGGCGCAGTTGCTGGGCCGCGCGCGCGTCGAGCGATTGCAGGATTTTGCGGTTTTGCAGTTCCTGTTCGATGCCGACGCGCGTGCGCAGCAGGTCGTTGGTGCGGGCGATACGTTTCGCCAGTCCTTCCTGCCGCTGCGCCACCGAGGTGCAGGTGTTCATGGCCGGCGCCAGGCGGCGGCCCATGAACTCGGCCAGCGTCGGCGTGCCGGGAATGCGTACTTCGCGCAGTTCCTGAATGCGCGACTGCACCAGGTTGAAATAAGCCTGCGAGGCGGCGAAACGGTAGCTGTTGTTGACCGAGATTTTCTCCAGTTGCGCGGCCAGGCTGGTGATCCGGTGCAGCATGTCCTGGTCGCCGTTGGCCTGGTTCTTCACCAGCGTGGCCGTGAGTTCGGCCAGTTCGTTTTCGATGCCGTTCAGCGCCGGCTGCGTGGCTTCGGCCTGCGGCAGGCCAAGCAGCGTCATGGTGCGGTAGGTTTCGATTTCCAGCATGCGGCCGACCAGGCGGCCGGGTTGGTATTCGCGCAGGTTCTGGTCGCGCACCACGAAGCGGCTGAAGCCATCAGGATGGATCAGGAAGTCGGTCCATACTTCGGCGTTGCCGCCGCCGCTGCTGCCTACCAGCGAGCGGCCTTGATACAGTTCGCGGATGCTGGCGGCGAAGCTGCCGTCGTCCGACGCGTCCTTGCACAGCAGGATGTGGGCGGCGACGATGATCTTGCCGTGCAGGCCGGCCAGCCATTCCTGCGGCACGTGCTGCACCGGCATGCGCGCGAAAGCGGTGTGGAAGTCCACGCCCGCTTCGCTGCGCTCGACGAAGGTGTAGGTGGCGAATTCGGTGTGGCATTCCCACTTCAGGCGGAAGCGGCCGAAGTCATGGAAGAAGTAGCGCGCCTGCTCGTGCGGGCCGGCCACGCCGTAGTGCAGGCAAAGTTGCTCCAGTATCTGGTGCTGGCTGCTGCGATGATTCTGGCGCGAAGGCTGGTCCTGCTGCAGGTACAGCGCGAAGTGGGTGATGCTTTCGGGAGACTGCAGTTGCAGGAAAGGGCGGGAGTGGATTTCGGCCGATAGCGGCACGCGCATCGGGTGATTCAGTTTGGCGAAATCGGCGGTTGCACGATAGGCGAGCGACATGAACTTCCTTAATGACTAATTGACGAATTAACTAAGTGATGGCATCCGGTACCCACAGCAGCAGATCGGTGACGCCGATGTCGATGCCCGCTTGCGATAGCAGCGTGCTGGCTTGTCCCCGATGATGCGTCTGGTGATTGAAGAAGTGCAGCAGCACGCTGCCGAAGTGCTTGCGATAGACGTCGCCGCGCGTGCTGCGGTATTCGAAGGCGTGCGCCAGGTCCGCTTCCGTCAGCTGCGGCGCCCATGCGCTGATAATGGCGTCCAGCTGCTCGCGGTAGCTGCGCAGCGCCGGCAGGGCGTCGCCGAAGGAGTGCGTCAGGCCGCTGGGCTGCGCGATCGCTTGCATGGCCTGCAGCGCCGGAAAGCAAGCTGGATGGGTGCTGAAGCGCTTGAGCCAGATGGTGTCGCCCGCCAGCAGGTGGCTCAGTGTTCCGCATAGCGATCCGAAGAAGGCCTTGCGGTCGGCGGTGAATTCTTCCGGCGGCAGCTGGGCCGCCGCTTCGTACAGCTTGCGGTTCATGTCGGCGTTGTAGCGCGCCAGCAGGGCGAAGTATTCAGGTGTGCTCATGCAGTTATGCCGCGATGGCGTCGGGATTGGAGATCAGGAAGATCCGCCGGTTCAGCGCCGCCAGCGCCTGCGGGTCCTCGGCCTCGTTCAACTCTTTCAGCAAGTCGCGCGTACTGGCCTTGCCGGACGGCGTGGTGTGGTCTTCCTGCAGTTTGCCCAGCGTGTACTTCAGCACGCGGCTGGACTGGTGGGCCTGCATTTCCAGCGTGGCCTTGGCCAGCACCCCCTCGTCGTAGGCGATGGTGGTGGTAGTGCTGGCCGAGTCGTCGATCATGTGATACTTGTAGTTCTGCGACTGCGGTTCCAGGTCCAGCGCCAGTTGCGCGTCGGCCGATACCGGTGCGTGATAGCGCGCCTTCAGGTGCGATTCCTGTTGCTGCGTGATGCCACGCTCCATCCGCGAGGCGCCGCTGAGGGTGGTCTTTTGCGATATATCGTAGGCGAAGCTGTCCTTCTCGGTCACCTTCGCCGGATTGGACGATACTTCGGTCTGCGCGAACGAGGCCTTGAAGTCGGCCAGCCCGGTGGTCATGGCGCGGTCGCGGTCGGTCAGGCCGGTGCTGAGCGGCGCCACGGCCGGCGTGCCGTAGTCGCTGTTCATGTCGGTGAAGGCATCCTTGAACATGGCGATCATGGTGGCGTTGCCCTGGCCGCGCATGCCGGCCTGGTCGACCTGCTGCATGTAGTTATCCAGCGCCTTGGCCTGCTGCGCCTTGCTGCCCCAGGCGGCGGATTGGCTCAGGTCCACGTCTATTTTTGCGCTGCCGGCGGGGCCGCTGAAATTGACCGAGCGCTGCGTGGCGTCGGCGTGGAATTCCAGGTGCTGCGTTTCCTTCGGATTGATCTTGATGCTGCCTTTCAGGTCCACCGATGCCAAGGCATTCTTGTCGAACTGCGTCAGTCCCGCCAGATCGATGTGCGGCGGGTCTTCGGTCAGGCCATCGATCGATTTCTGGAACGCTTCTGATAATTCGCCCAGCGCCTTGCGTTCGGCCTCATTCAGCTTGCCGTCGCTGTGCGCCTCGATGGCGATGCTATTGTCGCCGGCATCCAGCTTGAGATCCACCTTGACGCCGCTGCGCGTGGTGATGCTCAGCGAGATATGGTTGTCGCCCATGCCGTGCTGCGATATCTGCGATGGCGACACCAGCATATCGTAGGTTTCGGCATACACGCCGTTGGGCGCCTGCTGCACCGACTGCGAGAAGTCCTCGCCGTCGTAGGCCACCTGCCTGAGCAACTCGCCGCCCAGGCCCTTGAGGCGACCTGCGGCCGGCTGCTCGTTGAAGTTCCGCGCCATCATGCTGGCGGCGCTGCTGCGGGTGCGGTTTTCCCACACCAGCGCCTTGGGCAGCGATCCGTCGGCCGTGCCGCCTAGCGATACTACAGTGGAAGCGCCTCCATTGGAGGCAGTGGCGCTGCTGGCGTAAGGATAGTTGGACGCAGAAGCGCCGGCGGCCGCCGTGGAGGCGACCGCCGGAGTGGTCCGGTTCAAGGGAGAGATCGTCGTCATGGCCTTATTATAGGCCGGTTTTATCGGTGTAACCTCACCGGCGGCAGCACCCGCGCCCGCAGCCAGTCGGCCAGCGTATGCGTCAGCATCGGCAGGGTGCCGTGCAATTGCAGCAGGTGCTTCTGATACATCATCTGGTACAGCACGCGCGCGGCTGCGCCGCCGACCCGATAACGCTTGCCGCTGACCGGGCCGGTGAGGGCGCCGACCGCCGCGTGCTGGCCCAGCGAGACCAGCGAGCCGTAGTCGTGATAGCGGAACTCCGGGCGCGGCGTATCGTCGCGGCGGGCCAGCAAGTCGGCCAGGAACATGGCCTGTTGATGCGCCACCTGCGCGCGCGGCGGCGCCGCACCCTTGATGGGGCAAATGTAGTTGGCGCAGTCGCCCAAGGCGTAGATGCGGCTGTCGTTGGCCGAACGCAGACTGGAGTCCACCATGATTTTTCGCAGGTGGTTGACGCCCAGGCCCAGCGTGGCGCACAGCTGCGGCGCTTCCACGCCAGCCGCCCACAAGGTCAGGTCGGCCGCATGGCGCTGGCCGTCGGTGTCGGTTACCGCGTCGGCATCGACGCCGGCTACCCTGGTCGAGGTCAGCACCTTGATGCCGAGCGAGCGCAGATGGCGCGCGGCGCGCTGCGCCTGCAGCGGCTCCAGTTGTGGCAGCAGGTGCTCGCCGCGTTCGATGACGGTGATGCGGATATCCTGCTCGGGATCGAGATCGTGCACGCGGTAGGCCGCCAGCGTGCGCGCCGTGTTGCTCAGTTCCGCCGCCAGCTCGACGCCGGTGGCGCCGCCGCCGACGATGACCACGTTCACCGGCGCTTTCTGTTCGCTGGCGCGGATGCAGGTGTCGAAGAAGCGGCGGCGGAAAGCTTCCGCATCGGCCACGCTGTCGAGCGTGAGCGCATGCTGTTCCGCGCCCGGCACGCCGAAGAAGTTGGTGACGGAGCCCAATGCCAGTACCAGCTTGTCGTAGGCGATCACGCGGCAGGCGCCGTCGCCGCCGTCGCGCGGCGACAGGGTGATGGTCTGGTGCGCGCGGTCCATGCACAGCATGTCGCCCTGGACGAACTCGAAATCGTGGTCGAGCGCCTGCGCGCTGAACGACAGTTCGGTGACCTGTGGATCGCATTTGCCGGAAGCGACCGTGTGCAGCAGCGGCTTCCAGAAGTGGCCCGGCCAGCGGTCCACCAGCAGCACGCGCGCCCGTTTGCACGCGCCCAGCGTGTTTCCAAGACGGGTGGCGAGTTCGAGCCCGCCCGCACCGCCGCCGACGATGACGATGGTTTCCATGATGCGCCTCCTGTATGAATTGAAAAGCTATGCTGCCTGGTGTATCCCCAGCCTCGGGCCCGGTGCGGGTCGCTGCTGGTCCGGCGTGTAGGGGCTGGCCTGCAAGTCGTGCAAGGCGTCGAAGGTGATGAACTGGCGTGGACGCACCACGTCCGTGCCGTAGGGCCCGACCGAGACGGTCCACAGCCCGACCGCCGCTGCGGCGCGCAGGGCCGGCACGGCGGTGTCGATGGCGATGGCGTGGTGGGCGTCGGCGCCGATGGCGTTAAGCGCGTGGGCGTAAGGCCCGGCGCCGGATGCGCTGTCGAAGCTCACGCCGCCCGCCACCACGCTGAACAGGCTGGTGACGTCGGCGCCGAAGTGGCGCTCCAGCAAGACGGCGGTGGCCGGCGCCGGCAGGTCGGTGAGGATGCAGATCTTGCAGCCGGCGGCGCTGGCGTCTTCAATCAGCGCCAGCGCGGCGGCTTGCGCCTGCGGTGGACACGCCAGGATGGCTTGGTGGAACTGGTGCTGCTTATCCGCGAGCAGTTCGGCCACGCGGCGTTTGTCGCGCGACAGCGGCGGCGCGGCGACGGCGGAACCGATGGCGTTGGCGTAACCGTGGCTGGCGGCTGCGGCGCGCAGCGCCGGCAAGGTCCAGCGCAGCGACAGGCCGGCATTGGCGAAAGCCGCGTTGCAGGCTGCCAGGTGCAGCGCTTCGGTGTCGAACAGCACGCCGTCCAGTCCCAGGAAGATCACGTCTATGCTCATGTCGGTCTCGCTCAGCGATGTCAGATGATTATCAATATAGGGGTAGAATGAACAAAAGAAAAATTAAAGATATTCGATAATCGATAAGGATTACTTATGTATCATGCGAGTTTTCGCCAGCTGCAGTCGCTGGTATTGGTGGCGCGCCACGAGAGCGTGTCGCGGGCGGCGGACGCCATGCATCTGACGCAGCCTGCGGTGTCGTTGCAAATCCGCACACTGGAGGAGATCGCCGGCATCGCGCTGACGCGCAAGGTGGGCCGCAACATCCAGTTGACGGCGGCCGGCGAGGTGATGGCGGAATTCTCCGAGCGCATCCTGCGGCTGTGGGAGCAGGCTAGCGACGAACTGGCGGCGCTGCAGGGCGTTACCTCCGGTACGCTGCGCATCGGCGCGGTAACCACGGCCGAGCATTTGCTGCCGCCGATGCTGGTGCCGTTCACGCTGGAGCGGCCGGACGTGCGCCTCAAGCTCCAGGTGGGCAACCGCACGGAGATCATCCAGATGCTGGCGCGGCACGAGATCGAGCTGGCCATCATGGGCACGCCGCCGCGCGAGCTGCGCACCAACGCCGCCAAGTTCGCGCGCCATCCGATGGCCTTTGTCGCCAGTCCTTCGCACCCGCTGATGAAGAAGAAAAAGATCACGCTCAACGACGTGATGGCAGCCAACCTGCTGGTGCGCGAGCGCGGCTCCGGCACCCGCACGGCGGTGGAGAAGCTGCTGCGCGAGGAGGGCCACGCGGCGGAATTCGGCTCCGAAGTATCGAGCAACGAGGCAATCAAGCGCATGGTGTCGGCCGGCCTGGGCGTGGGCTTCCTGTCGGTGCACGCCTGCGGGCTGGAGTTCGAAGCCGGCCTGCTCGCCACTTTGCCGGTAGCGCCGGTGGAAGCGGACTGGCACATCATGCACCTGAGCGACCATCCGATTCCGAAAGTGGCCGCCGCGTTCCAGGACTTCGTGATCGAAAACGGCCAAGACTTGATCCGCCGCGAGCTGGAAGGCTTCTACCAGCAGCTGGGCCGCAAGAGCAAGTCGTATCGGTAGATTCGCCTATACAGTGGTGGAGACTGTTTGCAGAAGTGTACTGGTACGCGCCAGTACACTTGACCGTACAATGAATGCACACTTCAACACCGGATACCGCCATGTCGCTCGAATTGCTGCTGCCACTGTGTACCTTTGCCGCCATCAGTTCCATCACGCCCGGCCCGAACAACACCATGATCCTGGCTTCGGGCCTGAATTACGGCTTCGTGCGTTCGCTGCCGCATTTGTTTGGCATTACCTGCGGTTTCACCTTCATGATCTTTGCCACCGGGCTGGGATTGCACACGGTGTTCGAGCAGGTGCCGATGCTGCAGACCATCCTCAAATACGGCGGCGCCATCTACCTGCTTTGGCTGGCGTGGAAGCTGGCGCACGCGGCGCCGATGAGCGGCGAGCAGACCAGCCTGTCCAAGCCGATGGGCTTCTGGAGCGCTGCGGCCTTCCAGTGGATTAATCCGAAAGCGTGGGTGATGTCGCTCAGCGCCTTGACCACTTATCTGCCTGAGGGCTTCAAGGTGGCCGACGTGGCCTTGCTGGCCGGGGTGTTCGGCTTGATCGGCATCTTCTGTGTGGGCTCGTGGGCCATGTTCGGCGTGGCGATGCGCCGCCTGCTGCAAGACCCGCGCTCGGTGCGCATCTTCAACGTGGCGATGGCGCTGGCCCTGGTGGCCACGCTGTATCCGATGCTGGCCTAGTTGCTGATGCGCGGCAGCCGCAGGGCATGCAGTCGGCTGCGGATCGCATCGAGGTCGGCCGGTTGCGTGGCCTGCTGCGCCAGCAGATAGCCGCGCGCGAACTGGATTGCGCCGGCGGACTGCGGATGCTGCTGCGCCAGTTCCTGCAGCAGCGTGTTCGCCACCGCCAGGTCGTTGTGCTGACCCAGTTCTTCCTGCACGGCGGCCAGCGCTTTCAGATAGGTATGCGTGCCCTTGGCGCGGTACAGCGAATGGAAGAACTCCAGTGCGTAGCGGGCGCGCTTGGCGGCGATGCGCGTGCGATGGGCGCTGGCGGGATCGTCCGCTTGCATGCGGCTGGCGCGCTTCATCAGGGACTTGTGCAGCTGCTGCATGCTCTGGCGCGAGAATTGCGCGGCCGAGCCGTTCAGCAGTGCGGCCGCCTGCAGCATCCATGAGCCCATGGTCAGCATCAGGTGCGTGTAACGCTGCGATAGCAAGGCTTGCGCCGCTTCGCGCCGTTTGGCCTGCGCGGTCTCAAGCGCCAAAGCCTGCAACTCCAGTTGCGCCGTATCGATGCGCGCCAGTGTCGACGATAGCATCACATCCCAGTCGCGCGCGGCGCCCAGTTCCGCACCCAACCAGTTGACGTCTTCCAGCAGCGCGGGCGGACAGGGTGCGATCGTGTCGAACAGCTTGAGCGCCGAACGCAGGCGGCGCACGCCGACGCGCATCTGGTGCAGCGTTTCTGGGTCTTGTCCCTCGACTACGGCTACTTCATTGTGCTGGATGTGTTCCAGGCAGTTGCCCAGAATGGCCGGCAGCGCATCGGCCAGCGTGGCGTCGGCGTCGAGGCTGACGGCTTGCGCGCGATATGGCGCGTGGCCGGTTTCGCGCACCAGCATGTAGCCGCGCTGCGCCTTGTTGATGTTGCTGAGACGGAGCGGAATATCCTCCAGCAGCTGTAGCGCAAACGCGTACAGGACGGCGGGATCGCCTTCCTTCAGTTCCAGCTCGATTTCGTTGACCGGCACCTTGTGCCCCTTGCGCTCGATATGGCCGATGTCGAGCGCCACTTCGATGCGGTTGCCACCGGTTTCAATTTCCCACAGATGGCGTTCGACATCGACCAGGAACAGCGGCTCCAGGCGGTCTTTCAAATCGGGCAGATCGAGTAGCGACAGCCATTCCTGGTCTTGCTCGTCATCGCCGATCAGCTTGCGCAGTTTGGCGAGGCGCGGCCAGCAGCGGTCGACCGGCCCTTCCCACTCATTGCGGCGATGCAGGCCGCTTTGCACGCTGCCGCCGGCTTTCATGGTCTGCATCCAGACGCCGTCCACCTTGCGCACGCGCAGGCCGGCGCCGTGACGCATCAGGTGCAGGTCCGTCGTGTCGAAGTAGCGTGCGGCCAGCTGCTGCACGCGCGGCGGCGCGTCGAGCAGCGGATGTTGCAGCAGCTTGTCGTTGTCTTCGGGCGCGAGTAAAAGTTTGAGTTCGATTTCCATCACGTCAGTGTAGGGAAAAACGCGGCGGCGCGGCGCACGGCCTCAGTTCCGGCGCGGCAGGGTCGGTAGCAGTTGCGCCCAGGCAGGAACGGCAGCGCGCCAGAAGGCATCGATAGTTTCCGCTTGTACATCCAGTCCGAGGAAACGGGCGGCCGGCAGCAGGGCGCTATGCAATAGCAGGTGCGCAGCGCCGCCGTCGTCGAAGGCGATGGCGCCGTTTTGCTTGGATAACTTCTCGCCCACGTCGTTGAGCACCACCGGCACGTGCAGATAGGTCGGCTGCGGCAGGCCGAGCGCCTGTTGCAGATACAGCTGGCGCGGCGTGGAGTCGATCAGGTCGACGCCGCGCACGATGTCGGTGACGCCCTGTGCGCCGTCGTCCACCACCACGGCCAGCTGATAGGCCCAGAAGCCGTCGGCGCGCAGGATGACGAAGTCGCCCGCTTCGGCGCTGATGTCCTGGCTGTAGCGGCCGAACCAGCGGTCCTCAAAGCACATCACGCAGTGCGGCGCCTGCGGCACCTTCAGGCGCAGCGCGCGGCCCACCTTGCCGGCGGCCAGGCCGTTGCGGCAAGTGCCGGGATAGACCGCCATCTGGTTGGGGCCGACGGACTGGTTGATCTGCGAATCGGCGATTTCGCGGCGCGAGCAGCCGCATGGGTAGACCAGTTGGTCCAGCTGCTCCACCGCCTGCTGGTACCAGGCGTAGCGTTGCGTTTGCCAACTGACTTCGCCATCCCAGACCATGCCGCAGCGTTGCAGCGAGGCCAGTATGTGCTGGTCGGCGCCGGCCACGTTGCGGCCGACGTCGACGTCCTCGATGCGCACCAGCCACTGGCCGTGATGGGCCTTGGCGTCCAGGTAGCTGGCCATGGCGGCCACCAGCGAGCCGATGTGCAAAGGGCCGGTGGGCGAGGGGGCAAAGCGGCCGATGTAGGGTGGGCGGTCAGTCATGACCAGCATTTTAACGCGGCGGCGCCATGCTGCGCTGCGCAACGGACAGCGGCCGGCGGTCAGGGCAAATCGCATACAATGTTCGCGCGGAAAAACCGCATCGACCACACTACGCTCCAGGACATCATGCAAAAAATGACGAAATCCTTAGTTGCCTCCGCGCTGGCCATGAGCTTTGCGCTGGCATTCCCGGCCCATGCCGACGCGGGCAAGACCGCCGTCGTGCAGGAAGCGCCGCTGCGCGCCCACCTGGCCTTCCTCGCCAGCGATCTGCTGGAAGGACGCGGCACCGGCCAGCGCGGCGGCGACCTGACGGTTGCCTATCTTGAAGCGCAAGCGATGGCGCTGGGCCTCAAGCCGGGCAATGGCGACAGCTTCCGTCAGTCGGTGCAGATCGCCGGCGTGAAGACCCAGCCGGCCGAAAGCACGCTGAAGCTGGAAGCGGGCGGCAAGGCGCTGGATATCGCCTTCGGCAAGGACTGGGTGTTTGCGCCCGGTGATGCGACCGCCGCGCACAATTTCAATGCGGACCTGGTGTTCGTCGGCTACGGCATCGACGCGCCGGACCAGCAGTGGAACGATTTCAAGGGCATGGACCTGAAGGGTAAGATCCTGGTCATGATGGTCAACGACCCGCAGCCGACCGCCGAGCAGCCGAACCGCTTCAACGGCAAGGGCCTGACCTACTACGGCCGCTGGACCTACAAGTTTGAATCGGCCAAGCGCCAGGGTGCGGCCGGCGTGCTGCTGATCCACACTACGCCTACCGCGTCGTATGGCTGGAGCGTGATCCAGAACAGCTGGTCGGGCGTGGAACGCTTCCAGCTGGCGGCGGGCACGCTGGGCACCGAGCTGCAGGGCTGGATGACGGACGACACGGCACGTGCGCTGTTCAGCGCGGCCGGGCAGGATCTGGATGCGCTGCGTGCAGCGGCCGAGACGAAGGATTTCAAGCCGGTGCCGTTGGCCGCCAAATTGAATGGCGAGATGAAGGCTGCCGTGCGCAAGGTGGAGCAGTTCAACGTGGCGGCGGTGGTGCCGGGCACCGATCCCAAACTGAAGGATGAAGTGGTGATCTACAGCGCGCACTGGGATCATCTGGGCAGCCAGCCAAATGGCGGGGAGGCCAAGGCCGACACGATTTTCAACGGCGCAGTGGACAATGCTTCGGGTTCGGCGGCCCTGCTGGCAATGGCGCAGCAGGCCAAGCTGGCGCCGGCCAAGCGCAGCCAGATGTTCCTGTGGGTAGCGGCCGAAGAACAGGGTTTGCTGGGCAGCGCGGCGTATGCCTCGTCGCCGTTGTGGCCGATGGCGAAGACGGCGGCCAACCTGAATCTGGATAGCCTGAACTTCGTCGGCGCCACGCGCGACATCGGCACGCAAGGCAGCGAGCGCACCGAGCTGGGCAAGCTGGCCGAGACGGCGGCGAAAGAGATGGGCATGAAGATCGCGCCGGCCAAGCCGGACCTGGCGGGTGGTTACTTCCGCAGCGATCACTTCAACTTCGCCAAGAACGGTGTGCCGGCGTTTTCGATTTCATCGGGCCGCGATTACATCAAGGACCCGGCGGCGGCCAAGCTGAAGGCGGAAGCCTATGGTCCGCGCTACCACCAGGCTGGCGATGAATACGATCCGAGCTGGGATCTGTCGGGCATGGTGCAGACGGCGCAATACACGCTGAACCTGGGGCGCCTGATCGCCAACGGCGCCAAGCTGCCCGAGTGGAAGGCGGGGGACGCGTTCGCGGTCCCGCGCAACAAGTAAAGGGGGCGATACAGGCGACGGACGGCGGCCCCGATATCGGGCTGACGTTGCGGCGCTTGCTTTAACCCGCACACCGAGACCAGGGTCAGACCCCGCAGGGGTCTGACCCTACGGTTTGCGGGGTTCGGTGGCAAAGATACACAGGGCGATCAGCGGAAACGCGAGCCCGGTCCACAGCACCCCCGTCCACCCGTGTGCGGCAAACATCCAGCCGCCCAGCGATGAGCCGATTGCGCCGCCCATGAAGAACAGGGCCATGTACAGGCCGTTCAACCTGCTGCGAATTTCCGCCGGCAGGGCAAATATCGCGCGCTGCCCCGTCACCAGGTTGGCCGATACGCCCATGTCCAGAATGATCGAGGTCGCCACCAGTACACCCAGGTCCACCAGCCGGCTGCCGTGGATGGCCAGCGGCATGATGAAGGCCAACGCCCCCAGCAGCAGCGCCGCCAGCGTGGTCGAACGGCTCTTGCCCTGGTCCGCACGATGCCCGGCGATCGGCGAAGCGAGCGCTCCGGCCACACCCACCAGCGCGAAAATGGCGACACCGGTCTGGCTGATCTGGAAATACGGTCCGGTCAGCTCCAGCGACACGCAGGTCCAGAACAGGCTGAACGCGCCGAACATGCACGCCTGGTAAGCCGCGCGCCGGCGCAGGATGGGCGTGGTTTTCAACAGATGCCACATCGAACCCAGCAAGGCGAAGTAGTGCATGCCGCCTTGCGGCTGGCGCTGCGGCAGCCTGGCGCGCAGCAGGAAGGCCAGCGCCGCCGTCGTGACGGCCGACAGCACGAAGATGGCGTGCCACCCGAACGCATCCGCCACCACGCTCGATACCGGCCGCGCCAGCATGATGCCCATCAGCAGGCCGCTCATGACCTTGCCCACCGTCTTGCCGCGTGTGTCGGGGTTCGACAGGTGGGCCGCGAACGGCACCACGATCTGCGCCGCCACCGAGCCGAGCCCGATACACAGCGCGGCAAACAGGAACAGCTTGGCGCTGCTGGTGACCGAGGCGGCCAGCAGGGCCAGCGCCGTGGTCAGCAGGGAGATGAAGATCAGGCGCCGGTTTTCCAGCAAATCCCCGAGCGGCACGATGAACAGCAGGCCGATGCAATAGCCGATCTGCGTCAGCGTCACGATCAGGCCGGCCGCGCCGGGATCAAGGCCGGTGGCTTTGCTGATCGGGCCGATCAGGGTCTGCGCGTAGTACAGGTTGGCAACGATCAGGCCGGTGGCAATAGCGAACAGCCAGACCATGCCTGGCGAAATATCTTGCTTTGATGCCACCACGTCACAGCCCCGCTTGCGCTCGGGTCAACGACTGGCGGACTTCGGCGGTGATTTCGTAGGAACGCAGGCGCTGCGCGTGCTCGTAGATTTGCGAGGTGATCATCAACTCGTCGGCGCCGGTGCGGGCGATGAATTGCTGGAGCTGGCGGCTGACGGTGTCGGCGGCGCCGATGGCGGTGCAGGACAGCACCGAATCCAACATGGCGCGCTCCGGCAGGCCCAGCGATTCCAGATAGCCGGCCTTGGGCGGCGGCAACTGCGAAGGGCGGCCGGTGCGCAGGTTGACAAAGGCTTGCTGCATGGAGGTGGCGCGGAAATGCGCTTCCTCGTCGCTATCGGCCGCGAACACGTTGAAACCGAGCATGACGTAAGGCTTGCTCAGCTGCGCCGACGGCTGGAAGTTGGCGCGGTACAGCGACAGCGCCTGCAACATCATCTGCGGCGCGAAGTGCGAGGCGAACGCGAACGGCAGGCCCAGGTGCGCGGCCAGCTGCGCGCCGAAGGTGCTGGAGCCCAGTATCCACAGCGGCACCTTGGCGCCTTTGCCGGGCACGGCCAGCACGCGCTGGCGCGGGCTGTCGGACATATAGTCCTGCAATTCCAGCACGTCCTGCGGGAAAGCGTCGGCGTCGCTCTCCAGGTTGCGGCGCAGGGCGCGTGCGGTGGTCTGGTCGGAACCGGGCGCGCGGCCCAGGCCGAGGTCGATACGGCCGGGGAACAGTGCTTCCAGCGTGCCGAACTGTTCGGCGATCACCAGCGGCGCGTGGTTCGGCAGCATGATGCCGCCGGCGCCCACGCGGATGGTGCTGGTGCCGCCGGCCACGTGGGCCATCACCACCGCCGTCGCCGCGCTGGCGATGCCGGGCATGCCGTGGTGTTCGGCCAGCCAGTAGCGCTGGTAGCCCCAGCGCTCGCCGTGCTGCGCCAGGTCCAGCGTGTTGCGGAACGAGGTGGACGGATCGCTGCCTTCGGCGATGGGGGAGAGGTCAAGTATGGAAAATGGGGTCATGTCGCGATCTAATCTAAAGTGGTCTACAAGCCCATTGAAAGGGTGTGGGTATAATCTTTCGAAATGGATCGACAAGCATACACAGATTGGATCAAGCGTGCAGGCGGGGCGCTGGTTTTGGCCCTGACGGGATGGTATGGCGCCGCTGCCGCAGCGCCGCCGTTGGTGGTGCTCGTCGATACCGGCACCGAGATGCCGATGGCAGGCTTCAAGGACGGCCGGCTGGCCGAGGGCATCCACAAGGACCTGGGGGCGGCGTTGGCGGCCAGGTTGGGCCGCGAGGCGGACTTCCTGCTGCTGCCGCGCAAGCGCATCGCCATGGCGCTGGAAGCGGGACAGGCCGACGTGCTCTGCCTGTATCTGCCGCCTTGGCTGCCGGGCAATTTCCAGTGGACGCGCGGCTTTTTCCCGGTGTCCGAAGTGGTGGTCACCGATACCTCGGTGGCACAGCCGCATCATCTCCGCGATTTAAATGGCAAGCCGGTGGCAACAGTATTGGGTTATTACTATCCCGAATTGGAAAAGGCCATGGGCGATGGTTTTGTCCGTGATGACGGTCATTCGTCATCGGGTAATCTGCGCAAAATGGCGGCCGGGCGTTTGCATCATGCGATTACCCAACAAAGCACGCTTGATTATTATCTCAAGGTTGGCGAGAAACTATCGTTATATCCGCCTTTGGTGGTAAAACATTACCAGGCCCAGTGCGCTGTATCGCCGCAGGGGAGGGTGAATGTCAATGAAGTGAATAAGGCAATAGAACAGATCGTCAAGGACGGAAGTGTGAGTAAAATAATCAGTAATTATCAAACGCGCCTTAAATAATGTTTTATTTTGCCGACGGTTTTTAAAAATAGTTTATTCCGGCCCATAATCATGATTTACCATTGGAAACTCCAATATAAATACCTGATGCAATGGCCCGCTCAATTCTTTTCGCTTTGTTACTGGCTTGCTGCCAGTCCGTTTTTGCCGCCGGCCAGCTGTACCGGGTCACCCACGAAGGCAATACCGGTTACTTGTACGGCACCGTCCACGTCGGCCGCGACGGCAGCTATCCGCTCAACGAAATCGCCACGCGCGCGCTGCTTGATTCCAAGGCGCTGGTGATCGAACTCGACATCCGTGAGGACAAGGCGTTCCAGATCGCGTTGGCGCGCCACGCCCGCTATCCGGAGCGCGACACCATCCAGCGCCATCTGACGCCGCAAACGTTTCAGCAACTGGTGCAGGCGCTCACGCGCGCCGGTATTTCGCTGGCCTCGGTGCAGCAATACAAGCCGTGGCTGCTCGCCAACCTGCTGGTGGGGGCCGAGCTGACGCAGCATGGCTACCAGCGCAGCCAGGCGGTGGAATACGCGCTGCTGGCCGTCGCGCAAAAACAGGACAAGACGGTGCACGAGCTGGAAAGCGCCGATTATCAGCTGGGCCTGTTCGACAGCCTGGATGAACAGCAGCAGGAGAAATACCTGCTGGAGAACCTGGCGGCGCTGGCCGACGGCGATGCGCTGAAAAAGTCGCAGGCGCTGATCGAAGCCTGGCGTGCCGGCGACGGCCCCGGCATCAACGCCGCGTGGCAATCCGCCACCAGCGGCGACAGCGTTTCCGCCGGCTTCATGAGCCGCGTGCTGCTGGGTAAGCGCAATCCCGAGATGGCGGCCAATATCGAACGCATCATGCAGCAAGACCAGACCGCCTTCGTTGGCGTCGGCATGCTGCATCTGGTGGGCGACGACGGTCTGCCGCAATTGCTCAAGCGGCGCGGTTACCAGGTCGAGCAACTGGACTGAAGGCGGAGCCCGATGTTGATGTACATCAATTGAAAGATGCTAGTGAGGAGCAATAATTGATCGGTATCACTTTTTAAGGACACCGATATGTTGACACGCGTGACAGACACTATTATCGAAGAGTTAATCGATGCCACTTGCAGTGACACCCGCAGCCGGCACTTTTACTTTCACGCACTGCATGCCCTGGTTCGCGTGGCCAGGGCCGAGCAGCTCCAGGAAATGCGCCGCGACGTGGGGCGGGCGACTGATCCCATCAGTTTGCCGGAAGGATGCGATACCGGCTCCACAGAGCCCACATGAACGCCGAGGCCAGCACGGCGGCGTTGCAATCCACCAGCCAATCCGACACCGCACCATGACGGTAGGGGAAGAAACTTTGCACGGACTCGTCCAGCGCGCCCATCAGCGCGATGGTCAGCACGGTTTTGGCCGCGCGTTGCGCCAGTCCGCCCGTGCTGCCGGTGTAAATCAGGAAAGCCAGGCCGGCGTAGGCGATCGAATGCAAAATGACGCCGGTGGCAACTTCGCCGATGTCCTGGCGCGCACCCGGTATCGAGCCCAGCACCAGTATCAGTAGATACAGCACGATGGCGGTCCAGTAGCGCAGGCGGGCGTGGGAAGAGGTGAGGAGGAGCAGTTTCAACATGGGGCAGACGATACCATGCATGGCCTGTAAACGGGAGCGGCGCACCGTCCCCGGCGCGCCTGGTCTTCAGTCATGCTTATCGGTTGCATGTACTTAAGATGTAGCCAGTATAGGCAGCGTTTGTTACGCCGTTATGACAGGGCGCAAAAAGAAAGGTTCGTCACGGATTGCCGGGAAACGCGGCACTGGGCTCCACGCTTCGCCTATGGGCCTGCGGGCAATGCGGTCGTCCCCCCCGGGGGTGCTCACGATGAATCCTCGTTGTCGACTCGATAATCGTTCTTAACAGCACCCCGAACGAAAGGGTCACCCCTAGGGGTCCGACCCTGGCCGCAGCGGTGTGCGGGTTGGGTTGGTGCCGCGCGCTTCTAGCCCATCATGCCAAATCTACCGCCTAAACCCGTCACCCAAAAAAAAGCCCGCTAACTGGAGCGGGCTTAAAACTATTTTCTTGGAGGAGAATAGTGGAGACAGATGCATTATGCTGCGTCGCCAGATATGTGTCTAATTGTTCTTTCAGATACCAGACATCAGGCTGGCGCATATCTCTCTTAATTGACGGGGACGGTGTAGTTCAGCGCCAGGCGGCCGCCGTCGACGTACAGGGTCTGACCGGTCATGTAGCTGGCGTCGTCGCTGGCGAGGAAGGCGGCGATCGACGCCACTTCCTCCGGCTCGCCGCAGCGGCCCATCGGCGTGCGCGACAAAATGGTGTGGCGCGCTTCCGGGCTGGCCATCACGGCCTGCTTGGCCAGTTCGGTCAGGATGGTGCCGGGGCCGATGCCGTTCACACGGATGCCGTGCGACACCAGGTTCAGCGACATCACCTTGGTCAGCTGGTTGATGGCGCCCTTGGACACCACGTAAGGTACCTGGTTCGGGATGGCCAGCTCGGCGTTCACGCTCGACATATTGATGATGGAACCGCTCTGCTGCTTGACCATCACGCGCGCCACGGCCTGGCCGCACAGGAACATGGACTTCAGGTTGATGCGCATGACGCGGTCGAAATCCTCCTCGCAGACGTCGAGGAAATTGGCGGCGTGGGTGACGCCGGCGTTGTTGATCAGGATGTCGACGCGGCCGAACGCGGCCAGGGTGGCGGCCAGCATGGCGTCGACGTCGGCCTTCTGGCTGACGTCGGCGGCGAAGAAGCGGGCGTTCTCGCCCAGCGCGGCGGCGGCGGCGGCGCCTTCCGGCTTGATGTCGACCAGCATGACCTTGGCGCCTTCGGCGATCATGCGCTGGGCGCAGGCCAGGCCGATGCCTTGGGTGGCGCCGGTCACGATGGCGACTTTATCGAGTAATTTCATGGGATAGGGCTTTCTGAGGTGGCGATCCCAAATTTTAACAGGCCCCTGCGGGCGGGTTACAATAGAGGGTTTGCAATATTCTTTAGGGGGCCGCCGTGACTTTTATCAACAAATTATCCGCCGCCTGGACGGCCAACGACTCCCTGTTATGCGTCGGCCTGGACCCGGACCTGGGCAAGCTGCCGCCCCAGTTCCAGAACGACCCGCAAGGTATTTTCCACTTCTGCCGCGAGATCATCGACGCGACGGCCGACCTGGCGTGCTCGTTCAAGCCGCAGATCGCCTACTTTGCCGCGCTCAGCGCGGAAGACCAGCTACAGCGGATCTGCGACTACGTGCGCGCGAACTATCCGCACATTCCGCTGATCCTGGACGCCAAGCGCGGCGACATCGGCGCCACCGCGCGCCAGTACGCGCGTGAAGCCTACGACCGCTACGGCGCGGACGCGGTGACGGTGAATCCCTACATGGGCTTCGACTCGGTCGAGCCGTACATGGAATGGGCCGATCGCGGCGTGATCATCCTGTGCCGCACCTCGAACGCGGGCGGCTCCGACCTGCAATTCCTGGACGTGGGCGGCAAGCCGCTGTACCAGCACGTGGCGCGCCTGGTGGCGGAGAAGTGGAATGCCAACGGCCAATGCGCGCTGGTGGTGGGCGCCACCTTCCCGGAGGAATTGGCGCAAGTGCGCGCGATTGTGGGCGACATGCCGCTGCTGGTGCCGGGCATCGGCGCGCAGGGCGGGGACATTGCGGCGACGGTGACATCGGGCCGCACGGCGAACGGCGCGGGGATGATGATCAACTCGTCGCGCGCGATTTTGTACGCCACCCCGACGGCGGGGGAAGACTTCGCGACGGCCGCGCGGCGCGTCGCGTTAGAAACCCGGGACGCAATCAACCAATACCGCACGTAACAGCCACCCCGTCGTTCCCGCGCAGGCGGGAACCCATAGGCCGTATGGATTCCCGCTTTCGCGGGAATGACTGCGGCGCTACTTACTGGGCTGGCGCCACCAGCTCGGCGTACTCGTAGAGATCGGCCAGGATTTGCTCCGCGCGTTCGTCAGCGTGCTGCTGCAGCTCGTCGATCTGCGCGAAGAAGTCGTCAATGGTGCGGGCGCCGCCTTCACCTTCGTAGAAGCGCGCCGCGCGGTGCTGTTCCCAGTGCTCCATCTCGCTTTCCGACAGCGTTTCCGGGAAGTTGCGGGCGCGGTAGCGGAACAGCAGCTCGCCCAGACGCGCGTCGCTGAACGACGGCGACGCCACCGCCAGCCGCGCCGGCGATTCGCGCCGCAGGCTGTCCAGCAGGCGACGGTCGTCCTTGCTGATGAAGCCGTTGTACAAATCTTCATCCACATCCAGTGCCGCAGCCGCCGGACGATGGAACACTTCCTCCCACACCGCCGCCAAATCGCGCCCGGCCGCCGCCAGCGCCGCGTGGGCCTTGCCTTGCTCGAGGTCGATGCCCCACCTGGCCGCCATCGCCGGCGACAAGGTCTTCAGGTTCGATACCAGCATCGGCGATTTGTTCAGGTGGATGCTCTTGATCGGCAGCCGCGTCACGCCTTCGGGCAGGGCGTCGCTGCGCGTGAAGATGCGCATGCGGATGGTTGCCGCGTCCAGCGTGAACAGCTCGCTCGGGTCGTAGGTGCAATCCCAGACGATGATTTCATTCTTGTTGGTCGGATGTCCGCCCAGCGGGTAGACCAGCGCCATGCAACCGCGCTCGGCCGGGAACATGCCGCTCACGTGCAGGAAAGGCTGGCGCAGGGCCGGCGCCAGGTGCATGCCGATCTCGTCGGCCACGCGGTCCTTTTTGTGCAGCGCGAAGCAGAAATCGAACAGTTTCGGCTGGTGCTGCTTGATCAGGCGCGCCAGCGCGATCGTCGCGCGCACGTCCGATAGCGCATCGTGCGCCGATGCGTGCAGCAGGCCGTTGGCCTTGGCCAGGTCTTCCAGGCGGAAGCTGGGCTTGCCGTCTTCCTTGGTCGGCCAGTTGATGCCGTCCGGGCGCAGCGCGTAGGTCATGCGCACCACGTCCAGCAAATCCCAACGGCCGCACTGGTTTTGCCATTCGCGCGCATAGGGGTCGATCAGGTTGCGCCAGAACATGAAGCGGGTGATCTCGTCGTCGAAGCGGATCGTGTTGTAGCCGACGCCGATGGTGGCCGGCTGCGAGAACGCCTGCTCGATGGTGGCGGCGAACTGGTGCTCGGGCACGCCCCATTCCAGACATTGCTGCGGCGTAATGCCGGTGATCAGGCACGATTGCGGGTCCGGCAGGAAATCATTGGCCGGTTTGCAATACAGCATGATCGGGTCGCCGATCTCGTTGAGGTCGGCGTCGGTGCGGATCGCGGCGAATTGCGCCGGGCGATCGCGGCGGGTGACGGCGCCAAAGGTTTCGTAGTCGTGCCAGAGGAAGGTCTGATTGGTCATAGGTGCTACAGTTATTTTAAATTCTGCCGATAATTCAGGCATGTTCATCGAGGAGCAACATCATGGCCACTCCAGTATCGCTTACGTCGGGCAATTCCGCCGCCCCGGTCCAGGGCAAGGACGAGCGGCCCATGTCTGCCGTCGCCAAGGCCAAGGCTGACTTAAACGTGTCTATCGTACAAGCTTCCCTGACGGTATCGTTAAATTCTTCCAACGAGCCGCTGTCGGTGGTGCTGAAAACCGCACTGACCGGCATTAACGAGGCGCTCAAGGACGATTTTGGCGACAACGCGATCCAGAACGCCGTGTCGCAGGATAATACGCCGCAGGGCACCGCGAGCCGCATTGTATCGTTGTCCACCGCTTTTTACGAAGCCTACAAGCAGCAGCACGCGGGCGAGGATGAGAGCGAGGTCCTCGACAATTTCATCAATACGCTGAAAAAAGGCGTGGACCAGGGCTTTAAGGAGGCGCGGCAGGTGCTGGACGGCTTGAAAGTGCTGAACGGCGATATCGCCAGCAACATCGACAAGACCTACGACCTGGTGCAGCAGGGCTACGCCGATTTCATCAGCGCCCACCAGTCCAAGCCGCAGGAGGCTCAGGCGGCGACCTGATTCCGCCCCAGTTCCTTGGCGCGATAGAGCGCGGCGTCGGCAATCGCGATCAGCTCCTGCTCGCTTTGCTGCGGCTGCAGGATGGCCACGCCGAAGGAGGCCGTAATATGGGGCAGCGGCTGCTGCATGCCGCCGACGCGGACGTCAGCAAACACCTTGGCCTGGCGCATGCGTTCGCACAGCCGCTCGGCCACCGACACCGCGACCTTGGCGTTGGTGTCCGGCAGCAGCACCATCATTTCCTCGCCGCCGTAACGCACGGCAAAATCGGTCGGCCGCAGCGCGCTGCTGAGCACTTGCGCGGCGGTGCGCAGCGCTTCGTCGCCGGCCAGGTGGCCATGGCTGTCGTTGAATTTCTTGAAGTGGTCCAGATCGATCATGATCAGCGCCAGCGGCGCGTTCGAGCCGTGCGCCGTCGCCACCATGGTCGGCAGCAGGTCGTTCAGCCAGGCCCGGTTGTACAGGCCTGTCAGGCCGTCGATCATCGACAGCTGGCGATAGAATTCGCCCAATTTCTGGCGCCGCCGCAGCTGCGCATTGGCGGCGCGGATGCGGAACGACAGCAGGCGCAGCAGATTGCGCGCGAGCACGTTCGATTCATCGATCAATTGCCACACCAGATCGGCTTCGATCACCAGCACTTCGCTTGGTTCAAGGGCGGTGATGTGGGCCAGGTTGGTTTCCTCGTCCAGCACCGATTGCTCGCCCACGCTCTCGCCCGGCAGGATCTTGCTGACCGTGCCGTCGGCCATGCCGGTGCGGGTGTCGTGGGTGACCGACAGCGCGCCGCGCAGCAGGATGTACAGCCGCGCGCGGCCCGATTCGGCCACCGCTTCCTGCGGCTCCAGCTGCATGATGGGGCAGTGCGCCAGCATGTTGGCGACGGCGGCGTCATCGTCGGAGTTGCGCAGCAGTTGCAGGTCGCTGACCCGGTAGTTCGAAGAACCGAATGTGCTGATGTGTTTCAAGGCGTTCTTTCAGGATGCCGAAAGGCAATCAATCGTGGCTACAATCATAGCTGAAAGGATGTTGGCAGGTCACGCTTTGTACTGGAAGGGAAGTGTAAATTTTCCACAGCTTGTGGTTCAATACCGGCATCGCAATCTTTAGGGACACACCATGGCTTACCTCGACGCGCTGGGCACCGAGCATCAACCCGCGCCGCAGGCGCGCATCGTCTCGCTGGTGCCGTCGATCACCGAGCTGCTGTGCGACCTCGGCTTGGCCGCGCAGGTGGTGGGGCGCACCGGCTTCTGCATCCATCCCTGGGACACGGTGCAGGAGATTCCCAAGGTGGGCGGCACCAAGGACGTGAACCTGGAAAAGATCCGCAAGCTGGCGCCCACCCATGTGGTGCTGAATATCGATGAGAACGAAAAGCCGACCGCCGATGCGCTGGCCGAGTTCGTGCCGAACGTGGTGGTCACGCATCCGCTGCGCCCGCGCGACAACCTGGAACTGGCGCGCTTGATGGGCGGCGTGTTCTGCCGCGAGCGCCAAGCGGCCGCATGGTGCGCCGCGTTCGAGGCCGAGTACGCGCTGCTGCAGGCCACGCCGAAAGGGCCGCCGCAAACCATGTTGTACTGCATCTGGCAAGATCCGTGGATGAGCATTTCGCAGGACACCTATATCGCGCGCATGCTGGAGGAAATCGGCTGGAGCGTGCCGGACCTGGGCGACTCGCGCTATCCGGAATTCCGCTGGTCTTCGGAGTTGATCGACAGCGTGGACGGCGTGCTGCTGTCGAGCGAGCCTTACCGCTACACGGAAGCGCACGCGGACGTGCTCGAGCGGCAGATCGGCAAGCCGGTGCTGCTGGTCGATGGCGAGATGATGTCGTGGTATGGCAGCAGGTCGCTGCAAGGCTTGCGTTACTTGCGGGAGCTGGCGCAACGTTAGATCAACGCCGGCAGCCCCCGCGGCGGGATTACTCTTCGTCGACGTTGGCGACCACCGCAGCCGAGGCGGCGCCGACACCTTCGGCATGGCGTTTGTGATCATGCAGCTTGCCGACCGCCGTTTCGATTGAGCGTTTCAGCTTGTCGGTGGCGCCGCTGATGGCCTGGTGCAGCGTGGCCGCATGGTCGCTGACGGCGATCGGTTGCAGGCCGGTGAGACGGGCTTCCATCAAGCAACGATTGTCGCCGTCGGCCGATTTCTGGCCCAGGTTGTCGCTCAGGTGCACTTCGACGCGGGTGATCTGCTCGCCGAAGCGGTGGAGGGCGTTGCTCACGACAGATTGCACATGTTCATCGAGACCCGCATGACGTTCGACGGTCTTGTCAGTATTAATTTGGATTTGCATAAGCTTGCTCCTGTTGTTTGACTGCGAGACCATCTTACTCCTTCCCGCCTTAAGCACGCGTTAATTTCCTAACGCTCAAGCTTGCTGCAAATAGAAGCGTAACGCCCAGCCTGTAAGAATAAGCGAGGCGACGATGTTGACAAGCGCCAGCGAACGTTGTTGCCGAAACGGCAGATTGAGTGCGCTAATCGATGCTGCTACGCCTTGCCACATCAATGCAACTAGCAATCCGATTCCATAGAAGTGCATCGCAGGCGACTGCGCAAGCGTGGGATGTAAGAAGACCAGTGTGCCGGATAACACGATCGGCGTTAATGCCACCAGCGACAAGGCGGCGCTATTGCGCGCGCTGCCTGCAGGAAGGAGCAAGCCTGATAGAAGACCGGCACTGGCACCCAAAGTGAGAAAGCCTAGACTGTGCATAAATATCTGTAACTATGTATATTGCTACGATGCGCTTGCTGGTGGAAGGTTCTGCCGATTGGTAGCCGTCCGATGACAGCAAGGGTACAATTTGGAAACTTATCATAAGTTTGACATTATTGCTATGAGGATCACATGATTCTAGAGGTGGTCGAAGACGTATCCAACGGGAAGTTGTTGCGGTGTTTGAAATTGCTGCAAGCTGACGATGTGCTGCTGATCGAGGCTGCAAGCAGGTCTTATCGACACCAGCTCGGGTTTCTCAAGCTTGTACTGATGACTGGCTTGGATGGCGCTTGCCTGCGGCTGCACGTATGGGACCGGCTGGTCAATCCAGTGGAGGATATTCACTCGCATTGCGCAGACTTTATGTCTCGCGTGGTGCTTGGTCGTTTAGAGGAAAATGCCTTTGAACTCGCGGGCGGGGAGACTCACGCACTTTTTCGTTATCATTTTGACGTGGACGCTGGTCATAGCGTGGCGGTCAAGGGTGGCCTTACTGGTATTTGCCTGCGGGAGAGCCGCACTGTGTTTCAGGGCGAAGCTTACATTAAGCATGCCTTCGACTTACATAGCGTCGGCAATGTTGTGCCCGGGACAGTGACGGTCTCTGCATGGGGCGCGCGGAATGGCGAGGCTCTGGTGCTAAAGCCGCTTGACGCGGAGCCTGAGGATTGCGCTGCGGCCTCCGGTATGCCAGTCGAGCAGATGCGTGCGATGCTGGCTAACATTAAGGAAAGGCTGCTTCATACATGATTCTTCCTAGCCAGGAAATCAAGATGCTGTCGGAATACCGGCCTCATGACCCTTTACGTTTGATTACTCCTTTCGATAAAGACAATCTGCGCGGCAGTTCCTATGATTTGACCGTGGGGGCGGAATACTACGTTGGCCGAGATTTTTCTGCCTCCAAACTATCAACCGAGCAACTGACTCCTGGACAGTCCTTCACCATTCCTCCTCACGCGGTCTGCTTTATTTTGTCGACGGAATTGATTGAACTGCCGAAAAATATAACGGCAAAAGTTTCGCTAAGGATGACGCATATCTATGCGGGAATGGTGCTTACTTCGCAGCCGCCATTTGACCCTGGGTACAAGGGACGCGTGGTCGTGATGCTTCACAATCTGTCCTCGGAACCGTTCTATTTGCGCAGCGGTGACCGGCTGGCTACGATTGAGTTCGTGCGACTGTCGCTGAGCACTACAAATGCAAAACCGCATCGCTCGGTACAGACATTGCAAGAGCAGTTGCCCAAGCCGTTGGTGAGCAGCCTGTCTGACATCGCGAAAATTTCGACTGCCGCAAGTCAGAAAGTCGATTTGTTTGCCGCCCAGATGATGACTGTTGTTGCCTTGATCGTTGCCGTGTTTGCGGTTCCTGGTTTTTTCTCCTTCAGTAGCCTGACTGATCGCTTGAACGAGCAAAAGGATCAACTGAAGGAAATGAAGGAGGAGGTTGAACGCAATAATGTCACCATCGCTGAACTCACCAAGCAGGTTGGAACATTGAAACAGAAGACGACCAGTCCCACGCTCAAAAAGCCGCCACATGACATCATAGTGAATATAGAAAATGGGAGTCGGTGATGGTGACGATGTCAGATCTTGGCGAGAAGGCATTTCTCAAAGCGCTTTTACCTGAACTCCATGTGGCCCCGATGTTTGTCAATGGCTTCGGACACGATGCGAGTATTGTCGATGTCGGGTTGGAGCAGTGCCTGGCTGTCAAGATCGACCGCGCAGCCTTTCCTGTGGCCCTGAAACATGGTATCGGCGACTACCGGACATGGGGGCGTCTGGCCGTCGCGGCTAATGTCAGCGACTTATTGGCCGTAGGTGCTGTACCGCGAGCGCTGATGTTGTCACTGGTCGTGCCTGGCACTTTTGAGGCAAGTGATGCACGCGCCATCGTTAAGGGCTGCGAGGAAGCTTGCGCGTGGCACGACATCGCTTTCGTTGGCGGGGATACCAAAGAAGGTGACGCAGCCCAAGTTATAGGTTCCGCATGGGGCACGGTTGAAAAAAAATTCGCCTTCGGACGCGCCGCCGCCAAACCTGGGGACCGCCTATTCATCGCGGGACGCCTGGGCGCTTTTGCCGGAGTTCTGGCATTACTGGAGCTGGTATCTGCGCAAGAGCAAAATGTGCCGGATGAATGGCAAGAGATTCTCACCATACCAATGGCCCGTCTGCATGAAGGGAAGTACCTGCGTAAGTCACGCATGGTGGCCGCTGCTTGCGATCTGAGTGATGGCTTGGCGGATGCACTGCATATTTTCTGCGCCGACGGTGCCGGCATTACTATCGCAGAAACCAGTTTGCCGTTGCATCAGCTCGCAAGTGAGGCATCCGTTAAGACTGGTGTTCCGCTTTGGCGGTTTGCATTCGGTGTAGGTGACTGGTCGATAGCCTTGGTGGTTCACGATCAGGACGTGAAAGCATTCAAGCGCGCGATAACAGGGAAGTTGGAGTTGTTTGAAATAGGGCAGTTCAATAACACGGGACGCAAGATAATTCGCGACGCCTGCGGTGCGGATATTGAAGTGCCGGATCTGATTAATGAACAATTTCGCCGCCGCCTTGAGGACAACGGGTCGTATTTGAAGGATCTGATGTACAGGTCCTGACTCTTAGCTGTTAATCAAGGAGGCGGCGATGTTGATCGACAGGCCGAGGATCGCCAGGTTGTAGAAGAAGCACAGCACCGATTGCCCCAACACCACCTGGCGCAGGCGGCGGCTGCGCACCGTGACGTCCGAGGTCTGCACCGCCACGCAAATCGTGAACGAGAAGTAGAGGAAGTCCCAGTAGTTGGGCGTGAGCTGGCTGTCCGGGAAGCCGAGCGGCTTGTCGCCGGTTTCCTCCATGTAGTACAGGTGTGCGTAGTGCGAGCAGAACATCACACCCACCATGAACCAGGAGCCGATCAAGGTCAGCAGCCCGAGCGCGTAGCGCAGCGCCAGGTCGGCGCCGGTCAAGTCTTTAACGGTCGCCAACTGCGAGACGATGGCCGCCAGGCTGACCAGCACCGCCAGCGACAGCACGGCCAGGATCACCGGCCCCCGTTCATCCTGGCGGCAGGCGGCGCGCTTGATGTCGTGGTGGTCGGCCTTCATCATCATCCAGGCCATCGTCAGCAGATAGGTCCAGACCAGGATGTCCCAGCATGCCAACAGCTGCGTCATCCATGACCAGGCGGCCGGCAGCAGCGGGCCGGCCAGCAGGCCCAGCACGACGGCCAGGCTCAGGTGCGGACGGCTGTGGATGATGGACGGCAGCGCCAGTGTCGGCTTCATTTTTTATCCTCGTGCGGGAAGCGGTCCATGCGCGACAAGGCCGGGAACAACAAGGTCCAGGCCCCCACCACGGCCAATGTTGCCGCGCCGCCGAACAGGATGGCGCGCGTCAACCCCAGCCAGCCGGCGGTGATGCCCGATTCAAATTCGCCCAGCTCGTTCGAGGCGCCGATGAACACCGAATTGACCGCGCTGACGCGGCCACGGATTTCATCCGGCGTTTCGTATTGCACCAGCAGGTGACGCACGTAGACGCTGATCATGTCGCCGGCGCCCATCAGGAACAGGGCCACCAGCGCGACGATGAAGCTGGTGGTCGCGCCCAGCACCAGCGTGCCGACCCCGAATACCGCCACGCCGCCCAGCATCCATGCGCCGACCCGTCGCGTGACGGGGAAGAAGGCGAGGGCGATCGAGCACAGCGCCGCGCCCGCGCCCGGCGCCGTGCGCAAGGCGCCCAGTCCGCTCGGGCCGATGTGCAGCACATCGTGCGCCAGCGCCGGCAGCAGGGCGGTGGCGCCGCCGAACAGCACGGCGAACAGGTCGAGCGAGATGGCACCCAGCACGATCTTGCGCGACCACACGAAGCGCAGCCCTTCCAGCACCGTGTGCCACGAAGCCGGCCCGCTGGCGCTGGGCTGCTTGACCGATTTCACCATCGCCATCATCACCACCGACGCCAGCAGCAGGACCGAGGAAACCATATACACCGTTTTCGGTCCGGCCAGGTAGAACAGGCCGCCCAGCGTCGGTCCCACGATCACGGCCACGTGGAAGCTGGAGGAGCTCAGCGCCACCGCCTTGCTGAAGCTCTCCTGCGGCACCAGGTTGACCAGGATGGCCTGCGTGGCCGGCCCCATGAAGGCGCGCGCGCTGCCGTACAGCACCAGCACCGCGAACACCGGCCACACGGCCGTCAGCCCGGTGCTGGTGTAGCCGAGCAGCATCAGGCCGCATACCAGCTGGGCGCCGAGCGAGAGCGTGATCAGGGTGCGGCGGTCGTAGCGGTCGGCGGCGTGGCCGGCGATCAGGATCAGCAGCAGGAACGGCAGGAACTGCGCCAGGCCGATCAGGCCGAGGTCGAACAGATTGTGCGTCATCGAATAGACTTGCCAGCCGATGGCGACGTTTTGCATCTGGACGGCCAGGGTGGCCAGGGTGCGGGCGGAGAGGTAGAGCGTGAAGTTGCGGTGGCGCAGGACGCTGAAACCGTTGGAGGAGGAAGTACTCGATGACATTCGCGCTTTCGGGGAGCAGAGCCTGGGGGACTCTGCATCCCCGTCAGCCCTGCCGTTGGGTGGGGTGCTGTTACTGGTGGATATCGGCTTCGGTGGTGAAGGCGTCGGCGTAGAACTCTTCATCCGGCAAGCCGCATAGGGCGACGAAATCCTGCTTCGCCGATTCCACCATGATCGGGGCGCCGCAGGCGTAGACCTGGTGGCCGGACAGGTCGGGCAGGTCGGCCATCACGGCCTGGTGGACGAAGCCGCTGCGACCGTCCCAGTGGTCTTCCGCCAGCGCGCCGGAGATCACCGGCACGTAGCGGAAGTTCGGCAGCGTGGCGGCCCACTCGCGGCACAGCGCGTCCATGTACAAGTCCTGCGGGCGGCGACCGCCCCAGTACAGCGTCATGGCACGCTCGGCACCTTGGGCGCGCAGGTGCTCGACGATGGCCTTGATCGGTGCGAAGCCGGTGCCCGAGGCCAGCAGCACCATCGGCTTGTCGGAATCCTCGCGCACGAAGAAGGTGCCCATCGGGCCTTCGAAGCGCAGAATGTCGCGTTCCTTCATGGTGCTGAACACCTGGTCGGTGAACAGGCCGCCCGGCAGGTGGCGGATGTGCAGGGCCAGCGGCTGGTCCTGGTCCGGCGGGGTGGCGATGCTGTAGCTGCGGCGCTTGCCGTCGCGCAGCATGAATTCGATGTACTGGCCGGCGCGGAATTTCAGCGTTTCATTGGCCGGCAATTGCAGCGTGATGACGATGACGTCCGGCGCCATTTTTTCCAGCGTCGCCACGCGCGACGGCATCTTGCGGATCGGGTACTCGTCGCTGCCCGCCACTTCGCGCGCTTCGATCACCAGGTCGCCCTGGGTGGTGGCGCAGCACAGCAGCGAGAAACCGGCCGCTTCCTCGTCCTTGCTCAGGGCCCGTTCCTGGTGCGACTTGTGGGTGACCGAGCCGGAAACGATCTTGCCTTTGCAGGAGCTGCAGGCGCCGTTCTTGCAGCCGTAAGGCAGGCCGACGCCGGCGCGCATGGCCGCCGCCAGGATGGTTTCGTCCGCCTCGCAGCTGAATTGATGGCCGCTGGGCTGTACAGTTATTTGAAACGTCATACAATCTTTCAGATGAAAAACCTTAAAAATCACAAAATCGACCGGCCCCGGCTGCTGATCGTCGGCTGCGGCGATGTCGGCATGCGCCTGTTGCCGCTGTTGCGCGGGCGTTTCCGCGTGTTTGCCACTACCAGTCAGCAGGAGCGCTGCGCCGAACTGCGCGCCGCCGGCGCCGTGCCGCTGGTGGCCAACCTGGACGATCCGGCCAGCTTGCGCCGCCTGACCGGGCTGGCGCGGTGGGTCATCCACCTGGCGCCGCCGCCGGCCGATGGCGTACTGGATAGCCGCACCCGTCATTTGACCGCTATTTTACCCGAGCAAGCGCGCATGGTTTATGTCAGCACCACCGGTGTCTATGGCGACTGCGGCGGCGCGCTGTTCGACGAGAGCCGTCCGGTGGCACCGCGCAACGCCCGCGCGCTGCGCCGGGTCGACGCCGAGCGCACCCTGCGGCGTTGGGCCACCCGCAGCGGGGCGGCGCTGTCCATCCTGCGCGTGCCCGGGATTTACGCCGAAGACCGCCTGCCGCTCAAGCGTTTGCAGCAGGGCACGCCGGCGCTGGTCGAGGCCGACGACGTGTACACCAACCACATCCACGCCGACGACCTGGCCGCCATCATAGTCCGCGCGCTGTTCGGTGCGCTACCGAACCGTATCTATCATGCGGTGGATGACAGCGACATGAAGATGGCGCACTATTTCGAGGCGGTGGCGGACGCCTTCCAGATGTCCCGGCCGCCGCGCCTGCCGCGTGCCGAGTTGCAGCAGGTGGTCACGCCGGCGCTGCTGTCGTTCATGTCGGAATCGCGCCGTCTGCGCAACGGCCGCATCAAGCGCGAGCTTGGCGTACGGCTGCGTTACCCTACTGTGGGCAGCCTGCTGGGACTGTTGCGAAATCGGTAAATATATGTAAAGAAGTAAATATAGTTAAACTATTGCAATAGCCGCGTCGGCTTTTTGTGCCAAAATTGCAAGCTGACGCGTTTGATCCTTCTCAATAAATCCGCTGCGTAATACGATATTGTTAGCCATCTTCCTTTAAGGAGTGCGTCCATGGTCGCCAGTTTGCAGCCAACCAAGGAGCAGGTGCGGGCCTATATGCACCAGCGACAGCGTGAGTCTTGCCGCCGTCCGCCCCCCATGCCTGAAGAAATCCGCCGCCAGCTGGGCTGGCACCTCAGCGCTGACAATACCGATCACTGTTCCACCACCACGTTGTTCCTCCCAGGCACGATCGCCCAATTGGCCGCCTTGATGGCCGTTGAATGGTGTTTCCTTGCCGCCGGCCTTGGCCGTCCCAGCTGAATCTTTACATGGTTTGATACCTTTTTTTACAACAAAAAGTGCCATAGCATAAAAAATAGGGTTAGAATCTCTCTAAATCTCACCGAAATGTATTCCGAGTTAGCCGTTTTGTAACGGAAACGTGTATTATCTCGGTTAAGCACTAAAAACCGGCATAAATGTCAGTGTTTTGTAGTGCTCCAATGGTAATTGAGCTAAAAATTTTTCTTACCCATGTGTCGTTTTTTTACAAAAATTCGACAGCGAACCTACTTAAAACGCCATGTCTCTCAAAGAAATCACCGCGTCGCCGACGTATAACCCGAACCGCGTGCTGGACGCCATCATTGAAAAGCTGCAGCTGAAAAACGATGCAGCCTTGTCGCGCGCGCTGGAAGTGGCCCCACCGGTCATCTCGAAAATCCGCCACAACACGCTGCCGATCGGCGCGACCATCCTGATCCGCATGCACGAGATCAGCGATTTCAGCATCCGTGAACTGCGCGAGATGATGGCCTCCTGAGTCAGGATATCCATGAAAAACGGCGCGTCACCGCAAGGTGACGCGCCGTTTTTTTTGAGTTCATTGCGGTTAGCGGGGGAAGACGGGGTTGACGTTGCCTGTCGCTTTAACAGCACGCGGCACCGACCCAACCCGCACACCGCTGCGGCCAGGGTCAGACCCTGTGGGGTCTGACCCTTTCGTTCGGGGTGCTGTTAAGGACGACGGTTGAGTCGCCAACGAGTATTCATCCTGGCCACCCGAAAGCCGCCTTTTTTGCGCCCGGCGTTTCAGGCCGAGGTGCTGATGGTGGTGCCGATGCGCTGGCCGCTGGTGTTGACGGTCGGCGCCACGGCCGCTTGCGGCGGCGGTGGTGGCGGCGGCTGCTCGACGCGTTCGGCCGGCTTGTCCACCGCTTTCACCTGCTCAGGCTGGCGGGCTGGAATGGCTTGCTGAACTGCGGCGTTGTTGCTGGGGGCGACGGTATTGACGGCCATGATGTACTCCCATCTTCTTCAGACCCTTGAGTATGCCACTTTTTTCAGCATGTCGCCGCTTTTTTCCGCCTCAGTTCGACAACGGAAGGCGCGGGCGCTGGCTGTAGAAGCTCGACTGCCGGGCCGCCGCGATCACCTCCGCAGCCTGCGCCGCGCTGGCGCCGATCACGCCCGAGTGGGCCGTTTTGGCGCCGATCACGCCGGAATGGGCGAACTGTACGCCCACCACGCCCGAGTGCGCGAAGCTGGCCGGGCCGGCTGCCACGCCCGAGTGTGCCGGATTGGCGGGCGCGGCGTCGCGCAGATAGTCCTCGCCGAAGGTGTCTTCGTACAGCTGCTTCATGCGCATGCCGAGGCGGAGATGGGCCGCTTCGTCATCCTCGCCGCGCAGGCCGATGTATGGGAAGTGGTGCAGGAAGTGGCCGAACGCGGCGTCGCAATCGGCCGCGTATTTCATGGTGTCCAGGATGTGGTAGTGCCAAAAAGTATCGACGTCCACCAGCGGCGCGCTCGGTTCGTTGGGGAACTTCTTCATCAGGATCAGGAAACGGCGGTATTCGAATTCCACGGCGTTGGCGCGTTCCAGCGTCCAACCTTCTCCCGACTCCTCGTGCATCAACTTGACCTTGATCGGCTCCAGGTCGAGGGCGGCGATGGCGTGCATGGCTTGGGCATTCATCTGTTGGGCGTTCATCAGAATTTCCTTTGAAGTATTGATGCGGGTTGAAAAAAGCGGCGTACGCATTTGATTTTGCCCTTAGGAGATAGGTTTTCCTTGATGTTAATCAATGTTTTAATGGAAATTAAATTCCCAGGTCAACCATTCCCATCAGGGTGGTGCGCGCGGCGTGGGCGCCGACCGGCACCGTCACCGCCACCGTGGTGCCGGCGTTGGCGCTTCCCGTGATGGAGCAGGTGCCGCCCAGCAGGCTGATGCGCTCTTCGATGCCCACCAGCCCGAAGGAGCCGGCCTTGTTGCGGCTGGCGTCGCGCACGCCGACGCCGTTGTCGTTGATGGTCATGCTCAGCATGCCGTCGGCCTGCCGCAGTTCCACCCGCACCAGGCTGGCGTGGGCGTGCTGCAGGATGTTGCTCAGCGACTCTTGCAGCACACGGAAGAAGGCGGTGGCGCAATGGTCGTCGACGCGGATTTCGGTCTCGTAGTCGATCAGCTCGCACACGATGCCGGAGCGCGCGCGGAACTGGGCGATCTGCCATTCGACGGCCGCGTTCAGGCCGAGGTCGAGCACGGTGGGGCGCAGGTCGTTGATGATGTGGCGCACGCTCTTGATACTGCTGTCGATCTGGCTCAGCATGCGCTGGGCGCGCGCGTGCAGGCGCGGGTGGCGGGTGCGGGTGCGGGTCGACAGCAGGTCGACGTCGATGCGCAGCACCAGCAGGTTCTGGCCGAGGTCGTCGTGGATCTCGCGCGCAATGCGCTTGCGTTCGAGCTCCTTGATCTGGTCGGCGTGCGCGGCCAGCCGGCGCAGCTTGTGGTGCGACTGCTGCAGCTTGGCCTGGCTGTTGCGCAGTTCGCGCGTCATCTCCTTGGCCATTTTCACGGCCCGCATGCGCGACGACGCCATGGTGTGGAACAGCAGGAAGAACAACAGCGCGCCGGTGAAGCCCGAGGCCATCGCCAGCCACGGCAGCGAGGCGTCAAAGCGGCTGTACCAACTGGTCTTGGGGGCGCTGAAGTGGGCGCTCCAGTGGCGGTTGTTGAAGTCGATCGGCAGCACCACGCTGAACAGTTCGTTGGGGCGCGGGAAGGCGCTGCCTGGCTTGCTGTCGAACAGCTGCAGCGGGGGGCGGTGGCCGCCGTCCTGGCCGTCGCCGCTGTCGGACAGCACCAGGCGGGCGTCGCCCACCTGCATCTGCTCCAGCGCCGCCTGCATCAGGCGCGGCACGCTGAAGCCGATGCCCACCGAGCCGATGTAGGCGTGGCGGCGCGCGGCCAGGGTGTCCAGCGGCAGGTTCTTGCGGTAGACCGGCAGCCGCAGCGCCAGTCCGGCGCCCAGCGGCTGGTGTACGCTGTCGATCTGCATGCCGGACGCGCTCAGGCCGCCGCTGTCGCGGCCCTGCGCCAGTGCGCGCGCCACCGCCGGCCGGTAGCCGATGTCGCGCCCTATCTTTTCGCGGAACGCGGCCAGTGGTTCGATCATCGTCAGCACCCAGTATTCGGGGCGCGCTTCCGGCGTCGAGATCGCGGTGGTCGCGGGATAGCCGAGCGCGGCGTCGGCGGGGCGCTGCCGCAGGCCGTGTTCGAAGGCGTCGCGTTCGGTGCCGGTGACATATTCGGCGTAGTTGATGTTGTCGAGCGCCGGGAACTGGCGCGTGATGTTGAGACCGTCGACGTAGCGGTGGAAGCTGGCGCGGTCCACATGCTCGGCGGCATGGAAGAAGCTGGCGGTGCCGCGCAGCACGTCGGTGTAGGCGTTGATGCGCGAATTGATGTTGTATTGCGCGTTCTGCGCCTGATGCAGGAAGCGCTCGCCGGCGTCGTATTCGATGGTTTTGTGGGCGGCAAGGTAGAACAGCCCGCCGATCCCGAGCGACAGCAGCACGCTGGCCCACCACACCGGCCGCGATGATGAGAGCAGCTGTCTCAGTCCTGGAAAAGCGGTCACTGCCTGCCCTCTATGTGCCCATGGACTTTTGACTATAGGAAATAATGTGTAGGCTCGTCAAGTAATTTTGCTTAAATGACAGCTGTCCTGTACAAAGCGCCAATAAAAAAGCTGCTTCACGGATTGCCGGGAAACGCGGCTTGGATCTTGCGGAAGCGACGGGCTGTCAAAGCTCCTTCGAGCGGCCACGCTTCATCTGTGGGGAATGCCGGCGACGCAGTTGTACCTCCCAGGGGGGGGGGCTCAAGATGAATCCTCGTTGGCGACTCAATAGTCGTCCTTAAAAGCGCCCCTAACGAAAGGGTCAGACCCTGCGGGGTCTGACCCTGGCCGCAGCGGTGTGCGGTTTGGGATGGTGCAGCGTGCTTTTACGGCGACAAGCAAGGTCAAGCCCGTCTTCCTCCGCATACTGCGATGAACCATAAAAAAGGCGCCGCGAACGGCGCCCTGGTGCAGCCGGCGATCGCCTACTTGCCCGGAGTCCAGCTGTCCTTCAGCGTGACGATGCGGTTGAATACCGGCTTGCCTGGCTGCGAATCGACGCGGTCGGCGACGAAGTAGCCGTGACGCTCGAACTGGTAGCGCTGGTCCGCTTGCGCGGCGCTCATGCCCGGCTCCAGGTAGGCCGTGATGACTTCCTTGGCGTTCGGGTTCAGCAGGGACAGGAAGTCCTTGCCGCCGGCGTCCGGCTGGGCGTCGGTGAACAGACGGTCGTACAGGCGTACTTCGGCTTCCACGGCGGCGGCGGCCGAGACCCAGTGGATGTTGCCCTTGACCTTGTAGGTGTCCGAGCCCGGCGTGCCCGACTTCGAGTCCTCGAAGTACTTGACGTGGACGGCGATGACCTTGCCGTTTTCATCCCTGTCGTAGCCGGTGCATTCGGTGACGAAGCCGTGGCGCAGGCGCACCCGGCTGCCCGGGGCGTCGCCGATCGGCGGGGTGTAGCGGAAGTAGCCCTTGACCGGGGTTTCCATGAAATCGTCGGCTTCGATCCACAGCTCGCGCGAGAACGGGAAGGTGCGCACGCCCATTTCCGGGTGGTGCGGGTGGACCGGCGAGGTGCATTCCTCGGTCTGGCCTGCCGGATAGTTGTCGACGATCAGTTTCAGCGGGCGCAGCACGGCGGTGGCGCGCGGCGCCTTCGGATCGAGGTCTTCGCGCACGCAGCCTTCGAGCGTGCTCATGTCGATCCAGCCGTCGGCCTTGGTGACGCCGATGCGTTCGCAGAACAATTGGATCGCTTCCGGCGTGTAGCCGCGGCGGCGCAGGCCGACGATGGTCGGCATGCGCGGGTCGTCCCAGCCGTCGACGATGTTTTCCTCGACCAGCTGGCGCAGCTTGCGCTTGGAGGTGACCACGTAGGTCAGGTTCAGGCGCGAGAATTCATACTGGCGCGGCACCGGCAGCGTGAAGAAGCCGCCTTGCGACAGGGTTTCCAGCAGCCAGTCGTAAAACGGGCGGTGGTCCTGGAATTCCAGCGTGCAGATCGAGTGGGTGATGTTTTCCAGCGCGTCCGAAATCGGGTGCGTGTAGTCGTACATCGGGTAGATGCACCAGGCGTCGCCGGTGCGCACGTGGTGGGCGTGGCGGATGCGGTAGATGGCCGGATCGCGCAGATTCATGTTCGGCGCCGCCATCGCGTCTTCGCTGATCCTGGCGCGCAGGATGTGTTCGCCGTCGGCGTATTTGCCGGCCTTCATGTCGCGGAAAATTTGCAGCGATTCCTCGCGCGGACGGTTGCGGAACGGCGAGTTGGTGCCCGGCGTGCTGAAGTTGCCGCGATTGGCCGCCATGTCTTCGGCCGACTGGCTGTCGACGTAGGCGTAGCCCTGTTCGATCAGGTATTCGGCCATGGCGTACAGCTGGTCGAAGTAGTCGGAGGCGTAGTGCAGGTGATGCGCGACGCCGCCGTCGGCTTGCGGATAGTCGTAGTCGAAGCCCAGCCATTTCACGCTGTCGATGATGGTGTCGACGTATTCCTGCTCTTCCTTGGCCGGGTTGGTGTCGTCGAAACGCAGGTTGCAACGGCCTTGATAATCGCGCGCCAGGCCAAAGTTAAGGCAGATGGACTTGGCGTGGCCGACGTGCAGATAACCGTTCGGCTCGGGCGGGAAACGGGTAATGACGCTGGGCATGCCCTGGCGCACGTGGGTGCCGGCCGCCAGATCGTGTTCCACGATGGCGCGCAGGAAATTGGAGGGAAGTGCTGGCGCTGGGTTGTTTTTATCGTTGCTCATCTGAGAAGTTTGGCTAGGCAAAAGTTCGTGTATCGTGCATTTTACCGTATCCCCTGCGAAATGCTGCGCTGCGGCCATGCGGGGCGGGCAGGTATAATGCTTGTTTATTGGTTCGACCTAGCGCCCGGAGTTTCCCAAATGGAAAATTATTACAATACACTGGGTATCGCGCCTAACGCCACGGAAGACGAGATCAAGAAAGTCTACCGCTCGCTGGCCATGCGTTTTCACCCCGACCGCAATCCCGCGCCCGGCGCCGACGCGCGCTTCAAGGCCGTGACCAAGGCCTACGAAATCCTGTCGGACCCGGCCAAGCGCGAGGAATACAACCAGAGCCTGAACCACCGCATCATCATCGATGCGGAAGCGGAAGCCTATCAGTTATGGCGTTCGGTGTTTGCCCTGCACGGCACCACGCTGCCGGTGGCGTAAGCCCCGGTTTAAGAAAAGAAAGCAAGCAATGAGAAAAGTACACCCGGAATTCGCCTATCAATCGCGCGAGCTGGAAGGCCAGATCGATGGCATCCTGGGCGACCCGCCGGACCGCAAGAATTACCAGCGCATGGTCGACGCGCTGGTGGGTGAGTACGCCGACGGCGGCGGCATCGAGGATGTGAACATGCTGGCCTTCGCGCTGGTCGATCACATCGCGTTCAACGACCCGAAAGGCCTGCTGGCCGAAGCCGAGGACTACGAGTTCGGCGACGCCGCGCGCGTGTTCGCCATGGCCTCCTGCAAGGGCGACCAAGCGGCCCGCATGTACGAGGCCATCGGCCAGAGCATGCCGGACCTGGCGCGCCAGGCCATCATCACCGCCTTCCTGCACAAGAACCCGCGCAAGTGGGACGATGACGATCAATCGCTGGATCAACTGTCCGCCAACGACGATGGCGACGATCTCGCAGACGACGACGGCGCGACCGACGACTTCGCGCAGATGTTCGACCAGGATGGAGAATAAGCATGTCGGAAAAATCTAATCTGCCGGCGCTGAGCAAGCAAGTGACCGAGCTGGTGCTGGCCGGCTCGCTGAGCCACGCCGAGCAAGCCTTTGCCGACGCCGCCGACCAGTACGGCGACCTGGCCGTGGTGGAAGTGCTCGACAATATCCCGCCGCAAGTGACGGCGCTGCACATGGCCGGCTTCGACGGCGGCAAGATGTCGCTGGCGACGCTGCTGGTGTCGCCCAAGGCCTGGGCCGACAGCCTGGCCTTCATCGCCGCCACCTGGCCGGACGACCAGATCGAGGACGATCCAGAGCGCATCGCCGAGTCGCTGTTTGCCCACGTGCACGGCGTGGCCTTCGCCAACGACGACGACGAGCGCCGCAACGAGCTGCTGGCGGCCGCCTCGGCCACCGACCACGGTGCGACCATCTTCGCCATCCTGTTCTCGCTGGCGCCGAAGGAAATCCTGGAAGTGGCCAGCGAAGTGATTTCCAAGGGCCCGTACCTGACCGGCCAGACCGCTTCCGACAGCGATGTGGTGCCGGTGGCGATCGCCCTGGCGCAGGCTTCGGAAGACGGCTGGGACCGCGCGCTGTTCGAGCTGTTCCCCGAGTTCCGCCACAGCGCCGACCTGGCCGATGCCGAGTACAACGACGATCCCGACGGCGAGCCGAACTTCCTGCAGCGCTCGACCAAGGAATTGCTGTACCGCCTGCGCAAGCAAGTACCGTCCACGCGCGTGGTCAAGACCTCGCGCCGTTCGGTCGGCACCAACATCTTCTCGTGATCGGTGCGCGCCAGATGTTGCCAGCAATCGTAGTAGAAACCCTGCCGCGCCTGACGCGCGCGATCCAGCAACTGGCGGCCCATCCCGACGAGGACGCCGCCTACGCGCTGGCCGATGAACTGACCGGCATCACCGCCATGGTGGCCGAGAAGTTCACCAACGACCGCACCGCCGACGGCATCCAGAAGGCCTTGCAGCTGACCACCGGCTGCGTCTCGCTGGGCCTCGACCATGAACTGGGCGACGCCGACGACCTGGCCGCGCTGGACGTGCTGATCGAGGAGGGCGCGGAACACGCGTTCCAGGTCGGCTTCCGCATGGTCAAGGATCTGGTGGCGATGCCCGAGGATGCGCTGGTCGGCGAGTACGACACCGACCCGGTGTACGCGGCGCGCCGCCTGCGCGACAAGTTGGTCGACATCTGCCAGGCCGATCCGAACCGGAACTGGGACGGCAGCACCCGTTACGCCCTGCAATTCCGGCAGCGCAAGGAAGTGCAGGCGGTGGTGCGGCTGGCCAACTGGCTGCGTCGCCATAACACCGAAGGCCCGGTCAGCGACGCCGACTTGAATGCCGAAGGTGTGATCGCGCTGGCCGTCATCTTCGCGGTGGAGGGCGGCGGCATGATCGTCGCGCGCACCGGGCAGAAGGAGTTCGAGCGTTTCGTGAAATCGGTGCGCAAGAACAAGCCCGACTACGAAGCCGGCTGGGCCGCGCTGGTGGCCAAGGTGCCGGTGCAACATCACCCGGTGCTGCTGGAGCGCATCGCCAGCTATCGCCAGACCTGCACCGTGCTGCAAAACATCAAGGGCCGCACGGCCATGAAAACGCTGTTCGCGGAACTGGAAAACTACGCCGGTTCCGAGCTCGACGCGGATTACTCCTGATCGTCGCACGCGCACCTTCCCGTCGCACCCGCGCATCTTCCCGTCGCACCCGCGCACCTTCCCGTCGCACCCGCGCACGCGGGTGCCCATACAACGCCGGCTCGGCATGGATTGCCGCCTACGCGGCAATGACGGTGGCGTTCTCGGCCGCCGCCGCCGCCACCGCGATGAAGGCGGCCACCAGCGGCGAGGCCGCATCCTTGCGCCTGGCAAGGTACAGCCCGGTCGTCGCCTCGGCATCGGCCATCGGCCGGTAACACACACCGCTCATCCGGATGATGTCGAAGGAACTCGGCAGCACCGACACGCCGCAACCGGCCGCCACCAGGCCGATGATGGTGGAGGCTTCCCCGGCCTCCATGGCGATGGTCGGCTGGAAGCCGGCCTCCCGGCACAGGCGGTTGATCTGCGGATGGATGCCGGTGCCGGCGCTTTCCGGATACATCACCAGCGGCTCGCCCTGCAGATCGTTGATGGCGATGCTCTGCTTGCGCGCCAGCGGATGCGCCACCGGCAGCACCATCACCAGCGGATCGCGCCGCAAAATCGTCAACTCCACGGCATCGGGCAGGGTCAGCTCGGGCGGGCGCACCAGGCCCAGGTCCAGTTCACGGTTGGCGATGGCCTCGATCTGGCCCAGCGTCGACATCTCCTTCATGGTCAGCAGCACGCCGGGCGACTGCTGGCGGTAGCGGTTGATCAGCGTGGCGAACAGCGGCGTCAGCGGGGTGGAAAAGGTGAAGCCCACGCGCAGTTCGCCGGCTTCGCCGCGCCCGGCCCGGCGTGCGGTCTGCATGGCTTGCTCGGACAGGGCCAGCACGCGGCGCGCATCGTCGAGAAACAGCTTGCCGGCCTCGGTCAGGCGCACCCAGCGCTTGCTGCGTTCCAGCAGCTGCGCGCCGACTTCGGCCTCCAGCAGCTGGATCTGGTGGCTCAGCGGCGGCTGGCCGATGTGCAGGCGCGCGGCGGCGCGGGTAAAGCTCAGCTCTTCGGCGACGGCGACGAAGTAGCGCAGGTGGCGCAGTTCCATTATCTTTTTAAAGTATGACTAACGCCTTAAATATATATTGGACAGCTTACTGTGGCAATCCTAAGATGAACTCATCGTACCTCGAAGGAATCGCAGCCATGCTCGTCGCCACCGCTCCACGCATCGCCCTCGGCAGCCCGGAATTCCGCCGCAGCAACCGCGCCATGTTCTTCGGCGGCTTTTCCGCCTTTGCGCTACTGTACTGCGTGCAACCGCTGATGCCGCTGCTGTCGCACGAGTTCACACTGAGCGCGACGCAGAGCAGCATGGTGCTGTCGATCTCGACCGGAGCGCTGTCGCTGTCGCTGGTGGCCTCCAGCGCCGTTTCCGAGCGCCTGGGCCGCAAGCCGCTGATGGTGGCCGCGATGGCGGTCGCCGCCGTCATGACCCTGCTGTGCGCCTTCGCCCAAAGTTACCCGCAACTGCTGGCCATGCGCGCGCTGCTGGGCGTGGCGCTGGGCGGCATGCCGGCGATTGCCATGGCCTACCTGGGCGAGGAAATCGAACCGCAATCGTTAGGGCTGTCGATGGGCCTGTACATCAGCGGCAGCGCCTTCGGCGGCATGGCGGGGCGGGTGCTGACGTCGGTGCTGAGCGACCACGCCTCATGGCGGCTGGCGCTGGCGGTGGTCGGCGTGGCCGGCATCGCGGCGGCGGTGGAGTTCTGGCGCAGCCTGCCGGAATCGCGTCATTTCGCGGCGTCGCACGGCGGCTGGCGCGCGCTGCCGGCCGGCTTCAGGCAGCACCTGACGGACGCCGGCATGCCGTGGCTGTTTGCGCTGGCCTTCCTGCTGATGGGCGCGTTTGTCAGCCTGTACAACTACATCGCCTACCGCCTGCTGGGGGCGCCGCTGGGCCTGAGCCAGAGCGTGGTCGGCGCGGTCTCGTTCTTCTACCTGCTGGGGATCTACAGCTCGGTCTGGGCGGGCCGGCTGGCCGACCGTTACGGGCGCAGCAATGTGTTGTGGGTGATGGCGCTGATCATGCTGACCGGCCTGTTGCTGACGCTGTCGAACTGGCTGCCGCTGATCCTGCTCGGTGTGGCGGTGTTCACCTACGGCTTCTTCGCCACGCACTCGGTGGCCAGCAGCTGGGTGGGGCGGCGCGCGGTGGGGCACAAGGCGCTGGCGTCGGCGCTGTACCTGTTCTTCTACTATCTTGGTTCCAGCGTGATCGGTTCGGCCACGGGCGTGATGTGGGGCCGCGCCGGCTGGCCGGGCGTGGTGGCCGTGCTGGCCGGCGCGCTGCTGCTGGCGCTGGCGATCGCACTCCACCTGCGTGTCAAGTTCGGGGTTAAGTTCGGGGTCAGGTCTGACATTCGGACACGAGCACAACCGTAGCTGCCGCTACGGTTGTGCTCGTGTCCGAATGTCAGACCTGACCCCGAACTGGTCGGCTGAAGTGGTAGCCCTGCATTTCGTCGCACTCGTGCTGCCGCAGGTAGCTGAGCTGCTCCTGCGTTGCAGGAGCTCGGTTTCCGTGTGGCCGTACTGGGCCACGGCGGCTGCGTTCACCACCAGAAAGCGCAGCGGTTCCAGGTGGTACACCCACATCGCTTGTGGGTGCGCCTCGAACAAGGGTTTGAAGCGCAGCCGTGATTCATAGACGTCGTAGTCGCCAATCGGATAGGTGGCGTACAGGGAACTGGCCGGCATGTCGTCCGAAAGCGGTCCCAGCACAGAGCTGCCGTGGTTATTAATGCTGAGCAACTTCCCGGATTCGGCGACGGTGAACACAAAGTAGGGCTGCGACCGAATAGCTGGTCGAACGCCGAGGACTGCTGCTTGCCGCCCGTGCGCTGGCTGCGGAAGGTGGTCCATCGGATGCCCGGGCTGTATCGGTGCCATTCGATACCAGCAGAAGGTCTCGGCAGGCCGTCGCACGGCTAGCTCGTGTGTTTTGCAGCCCGGGCAGGGGCGATCAGGACGGTTGTTTCAGGGTCGCCATGTCGATCACAAAGCGGTATTTGACGTCGTTTTTAAGCAGGCGGTCCCAGGCCTGGTTGATGTCCTGGATGGCGATCATCTCGACGTCGCTGACGATGTTGTGCTCGGCACAAAAGTCCATCATTTCCTGAGTCTCCTTGAGCCCGCCGATTGCCGATCCCGCCACGGATTTGCGTCCCAGGATCAGGCCTATGCCCAGCGGCGGCGGGTCCAGTTCGGTCAGCACGCCGACCATGGCCATGGTGCGGTCGCGGCGCAGCAGGGCCAGGTAGGGGTTGATATCGTGCGGCACCGGGATGGTGTTGAGCAGGAAATCGAAACTGTTGGCGGCGGCGCCCATGGCGTCGGCGTCGGTCGAGAGCAGCACGGCGTCGGCGCCAAGGCGCTGCGCATCCTTGCCCTTGTCCGGCGAGGTGGTGATCATCACCACTTGCGCGCCCATGGCCTTGGCGAACTTGACCCCCATGTGGCCCAGCCCGCCCAGTCCGATCACGCCGACCTTCTGGCCGGGGCCGACCTTCCAATGGCGCAGCGGCGAATAGGTGGTGATGCCGGCGCACAGCAGCGGCGCCACGGCTTTCAGGTCCAGCTGGTCGGACACCTTGACCGCGAAGTGCTCGTCCACCACGATGAAGTCGGAGTAGCCGCCGTAGGTGGGGGCGCCACTGTCGCGCTCACGGCCGTTGTAGGTGACGGTGAGACCGCCTTCGCAATACTGCTCCAGGTCTTCCTCGCAGGCCGCGCAATGGCGGCAGGAGTCCACCAGGCAGCCGACGCCGGCCAAATCACCGACCTTGAACTTGTGCACACCGCTGCCGACTTCGATCACGCGGCCGATGATTTCATGGCCCGGCACCATCGGGTAAATGGAACCGCCCCAGTCGTCGTGCGCCTGGTGCAAATCGGAGTGGCAGACGCCCGAATACAGGATGTCGATCACCACGTCGGCGGCGCGCGGGGCGCGGCGTTCGAAGCTGAAGGGGACGAGATGGGCATGCTTGTCGTGGGCGGCGTAGCCGTGTGCCTGGGACATGAGGGACTCCTTCGATTGTTGACTGTCATTGCACTATAATTCTTGTGGTATGCAGGAGGCAAGCGGGTTAATCTGCATGGTTTAAACAGGAAATTTGCACAATCATGCAGCTAGACAATCTGTCCCACCTGGCCGTGTTTGCTGCTGTCGCGCGCCACGGCAGCTTCCGCAAGGCGGCGGCCGAGCTGGCCTTGTCGGCGTCGGCGGTCAGTTATGCGGTGCGCACGCTGGAGGACCGGCTCGGCGTCGGCCTGTTCAACCGCACCACGCGCAGCGTCGCGCTGACCGAGGCCGGCAAGCATTTGCTCGAGCGCCTGCAGCCGGCGCTCGGCGGCGTCAAGACGGCGCTGGAGGAAATGAATATGTTCCGCGCCTCGCCGGCCGGCACCCTGCGCATCAACTGCTCGCGCGACGCGGCGGTGATGGTGATCGGTCCCCTGATCGAGCGCTACCTGACGGCCTATCCCGACATCTCGCTCGACATCGTCAGCGACGATGGCATGGTCGATATCGTTGATCGCGGCTTCGACCTCGGCATACGCTACGCCGAGCACGTGCCGGAAGACATGATCGCCGTGCCGGTATGGCCGGGGCAGCGCTTTCTGGTGGTGGGAGCGCCATCCTATCTGGCGCGGCACGGCGTGCCGCGGCAGCCGGACGATCTGATGCGGCACAACTGTGTGCGCTTCCGTTTCCCGCGCGGGAATTTCTACAAGTGGGAACTCGGCAAGGGCGAGGTCAAGCTGGAGCTCGATGTGCAGGGCCGCTTGTCGGTCGGCGATTCGCAACTGGCGCTGCGCGCTGCGCTGGACGGCGTGGCGCTGACCTTCCTGCCCGAGTTCCGGCTGCAACCCTATCTGGAGCAGGGGCGGCTGGTACGCGTGCTGGAGGATTGGTGTCCTCCGAGCACGCGCCTGATGATGTACTACCCGCGCCAACGCCGCATGTCGTCGGCCCTGCGCGCCTTTGTCGACATGGCCCGCATTCCCGGCGAAAACCTTATTTGATCACGGTCTGATCTGCATCAGTGCCGCGCTTGATAGGCGCAACTGTCGAGTCGCTCTTGCGGTCGAATTCAAATTCACCGGAGGAGACGATCATGCTACAAGCGAACGATATCGAGCACAGGTTTTATTTTTTGGAACGGGCGGTCCGGCTGGCGGCGCAGGCCGCTTCGGCGGAGCCCGTTCTGCCGCGCGAACTGCGCGACTGTATCGAGCGCATGGACAAGCAGGCCGACCACGCGCGCGAGATCCTGCAATCGGCGGACGAACTGCGCATCCGCCGATTAATCCGCGACATGGACCTGCTGGCCGAAAAAGCCAAGCGCGTCTGTACCTTCATCCCCACGCTGTCCGCCCAGATCAAGGGCGCGGTGACGCACATGCACAGCCAGATGCAGGAACTCAAGCGTGACATCGGCATGTAACGGCAACAAGCTGCCGTTACAGCACGCCTTGCGCGCGCAAGGCGGCGATGTCGTCGTCGCTGCGGCCCAGCAGTTCGCGCAGCACGGCGTCGGTGTGCTGGCCCAGCAGCGGCGGGGCGACGGCGTTGTCGGTCGGCGTGGCGGACATGCGCATCGGGCTGCGCACCAGCTTGGTCGTGCCGGCGCTTGGGTGCGGCACTTCCATCACCACGCCGCGCGCCTGCACTTGCGGGTTCTGGTAGACCTCGTCCAGGTTGTTGATCGGGCCGCACGGCACGCCGACTTGCTCCAGCTTGACTATCCAGAAATCGCGCGACTGTTGCAGCACCATCTCGGCCAGCATCGGCACCAGCTCGTCGCGGTTTTTCACGCGCAGCGGATTGGTGGCGTAGCGCTCGTGGAAGGCCAGGTCGGCGCGGCCGCCGGCTTCCACAAACTTCTGGTATTGCCCGTCGTTGCCGGTGGCGACGATGATATAGCCGTCCGCGCACTGAAAGGTTTGGTAGGGCACGATGTTCGGGTGGGCGTTGCCCCAACGCTTGGGCGGCTTACCGCTGTTGAGGTAGTTGCTGCCGGCGTTGGCCAGCATGGCCACCTGCACGTCGAGCAGGGCCATGTCGATGTATTGGCCTGCGCCGCTGCGGTCGCGGTGCGTCAGCGCGGCCAGGATGGCGATGGTGGCGTACATGCCGGTCATCAAGTCGGTCAGCGCCACGCCGGCTTTCTGCGGACCGCCGCCCGGCAGGTCGTCGCGCTCGCCGGTGACGGACATCAGGCCGCCCATGCCCTGGATCAGAAAGTCGTAGCCGGCGCGGTGCGCGTAGGGGCCGTCCTGGCCGAAGCCGGTCACCGAGCAGTACACCAGGTCCGGCTTGACGGCTTGCAGCGAGTCATAGTCGAGGCCGTAGCGTTTGAGCTGGCCGACCTTGTAGTTCTCCAGCACCACGTCGCTGTGCGCCGCCAGTTCGCGGATCAGCTGCTGGCCTTCGGCGCTGGCGATGTCGACCGTGACCGAGCGCTTGCCGCGATTGGCGGACAGGTAGTAGGCCGCTTCGGTGGTGTCCTTGCCGTCGGCGTCGCGCGCGTAGGGCGGGCCCCAGGCGCGGGTGTCGTCGCCGTTGCCGGGACGTTCGATCTTGATCACGTCGGCGCCGAGATCGGCGAGATTCTGCGAACACCACGGTCCCGCCAGCACGCGGCTCAGGTCGAGCACGCGGATATGGCCCAGCGCTTTTGGAGCTGTCATGATTGATCTAGCCTTTTGAGTAACAAAATCAGGCCGCTAGTGTAGTGGCTCAGTCGCTTGGCTGCACGTTTTTTTGCAAGTCTGCTGCCAGCGCCTGCGCCGCGCGCCAGCGTTGCGCCGGCGATGGATAGTCGGGCTTGCTGCGGCGCGGCCAGTCGCTGGCGCGCAGCATCTTGCGGAAGTAGCCGGCCAGACGTTCGGCCGGCCAGCCGGCGCGCCACGCCAGGCGCAGGCCTTCGCGGTCGGCTTCTTCTTCCTGCGCGTAGTTGGTGGCGGCCAGCTTGCCGATCAGGGCCATGTCATGGTCGACCGCGTATTCCAGCTCGATGAACGGGTGCTGGGCCCAGGCCGGCTCCAGCCGCAGCGCCGCCTCGTACTCCAGTAGGTTGTGGCGCAGGGCGGCGTGTTCGATTTCGTGCGCCAGCAGCATGGCCAGCTCGGCATCGCTGAGCGCGAGCCGCTCGACATAGGGCTGGCTGACCAGGATCTTGCCGCCGGCCATGCAGTCGGCGTTCTGGTCGGTGTCGTCGGTGCTGTGGACCTCCCAGGCCCAGCCGGCGGTGTCCGGATAATCGCGCCGGGCCTGCGCGATCAACACCTCGGCGATGGCGCGCACGCGGGCGGTGAAGGCGGCGTGGGCGTCGATGGAGAGCACGGCCAGGCGGTCGGCGTACATCACGGCGGCGCGCGCCACCAGCTGCTGCTGCGTGGGTGCGGCATGGACCAGCTGCGCCGCTAGCAGCAGGGCGGCGATTCGTGATAACGTTGCTATCCTTGCCATAACCACTCTCCGAGGCGTAGCCATGTGGCCGTATCCTAAAATTGTTGCACATCGCGGCGGCGGCACGCTGGCGCCGGAAAACACCGTGGCCGGGCTGCGCGCCGGACTGGCCTACGGCTTTCGCGCCGTCGAGTTCGACGTCATGCTGTCGCGCGACGGCATCGGCATGGTGATGCACGACCCGGATTTCGGCCGCACCGTGGCCGGGCAGGGCAGTGTGGCCGGCACTGACGCAGCGGAATTGGCCGGCATGGACGCCGGCAGCTGGTTCAGCCCCGAGTTCCGCGACGAACCGGTGCCGTACTACACGCAGTTTATCGATTACTGCAAGGCGCAGCGGATCTGGATGAATGTGGAAATCAAGCCGGCCGACGGTTTTGAGGCCGCCACCGGCGCCTGGGTAGCGAGAGTGACGCGCGACAGCTACGCCGCCGAATTGGCCGCCGGCGACCCGGCTGGCTATCCGCTGCTGTCCTCGTTCAGCTACGAGGCGCTGGCCGCCGCCCGCGACGCCGCCCCCGAGCTGCCGCGCGGCTACCTGCTGGATAACGTCCCGGACGACTGGCAGGCGCAAGCCGGGCAACTGGGCGCGGTGGCCATCCACACCAACCAGAAGCATTTGACGCGCGAGCTGGCGTCGGCGATCAAGGCGGCCGGCTACGGCCTGTTCTGCTACACCGTCAACGATCCGGCGCGCGGCCGCGAAATCCTGTCCTGGGGCGTGGACGGTTTCTGCACCGACCGTATCGACCTGATCGGCCCGGCCTTCACCTGAGACCCGGTCGACTTCACGGTCATATATAATCAACCCTTTGCATTTTGCCAGCTACCACTGCTTACGACATGAAATCATCTGAAATCCGCGAGAAGTTCCTCAAATTTTTTGAGTCCAAAGGTCACACGATTGTTCGTTCCAGCTCCCTGGTGCCTGGCAACGACCCAACCCTGCTACTGACCAACAGCGGCATGGTGCAGTTCAAGGACGTGTTCACCGGCACCGACAGCCGCCCGTACAGCCGCGCCACCTCGGTGCAGCGCTGCGTGCGCGCCGGCGGCAAGCACAACGATCTGGAAAACGTCGGCTACACCGCGCGTCACCACACTTTCTTTGAAATGCTGGGCAACTTCAGCTTCGGCGACTATTTCAAGCGCGACGCCATCAACTTCGCCTGGGAATTGCTGACCAAGGTCTACCTGCTGCCGGCCGACAAGCTGACCGTCACCGTCTACCAGGAAGATGACGAAGCCTACGATATCTGGGCCAAGGAAGTGGGCGTGCCGAAAGAGCGCATCATCCGCATCGGCGACAACAAGGGCGCGCGCTACGCTTCGGACAACTTCTGGCAAATGGCCGACACCGGTCCATGCGGCCCGTGCACCGAGATCTTCTACGACCATGGCGCCGACATCTGGGGCGGTCCTCCAGGCTCGCCGGACGAAGACGGCGACCGCTTCATCGAAATCTGGAACCTGGTGTTTATGCAGTTCAACCGCGACGAAGCCGGCGTGCTGCACAAGCTGCCGAAGCAATCGGTCGACACCGGCATGGGCATGGAACGCCTGGCCGCCGTGCTGCAGCATGTGCATTCGAACTACGAGATCGACCTGTTCCAGGCCTTGATCAAGGCCGCCGCGCGCGAAACCGGCGCTACCGACCTGGAAAACAAATCGCTGCGCGTGATCGCCGACCACATCCGTTCGGCCGCCTTCATGATCGTTGACGGCGTGATTCCGGGCAGCGAAGGCCGGGCCTATGTGCTGCGCCGCATCATCCGCCGCGCGCTGCGTCACGGCCACAAACTGGGCCAGACCAAGCCGTTCTTCTACAAGCTGGTGGCCGACCTGGCGATCGAAATGGGCGGCGCCTATCCGGAGCTGGAAGAAGCCAAGGGCAACGTCGCCAATATGTTGAAAGCGGAAGAAGAGCGCTTCGGCGAAACGCTGGAAACCGGCATGAAAGTGCTGGAAGCGCAGCTGGCCAAGGATGCCACCGGCATTGACGGCGCCACCGCCTTCACCCTGTACGAGACCTACGGCTTCCCGCCGGACCTGACCGCCGACATCTGCCGCGAACGCAACATCACGTTCGACCAGGAAGGCTACGACGTCGCCCTCAAGGAAAGCCAGGAACTGTCGCGCAAGGGCGGCAAGTCGGCCAAGGACAGCAAGGTTGAATACTCGGGCGAGAAGAACAAATTCGTCGGCTACGACAAGCTGAGCCACGCCAACGCCAAAGTGGTCGCGCTGTACGCGGCCGGCACGGCGGTGCAGGAACTGACGGCCGGCCAGGCCGGCATCGTGGTGCTCGACACCACGCCGTTCTATGCCGAATCGGGCGGCCAGGTGGGCGACCAGGGCGTGATCGCCACGGCCACTGCGCAGTTCACTGTCAGCGACACGCTGAAGGTGCAGGCCGACGTGTTCGGTCACCACGGCGTGCTGGCCTCCGGCGCGCTGAAAGTGGGCGATGCGGTCTGCGCCGACGTCGACCAGGCCAAGCGCGCACGCACCATCCGCAACCACTCGGCCACCCACCTGATGCACAAGGCATTGCGTGAAGTGCTGGGTTCGCACGTGGCGCAAAAAGGCTCGCTGGTCGATCCGGACAAAACCCGTTTCGACTTCAGCCACAACGCGCCGCTGACGGCCGAGCAGATCGCCGAAGTGGAGGCCAAGGTCAATCAAGAGATCCTGGAAAATCACCCGACCAAGGCCCAGCACATGTCGTTCGACGACGCCGTCAAGCATGGCGCCATGGCGCTGTTTGGCGAGAAGTACGGCGACGAAGTGCGCGTGCTCGATATCGGTACCTCGAAAGAGCTGTGCGGCGGTGTGCACGTGCAGCGCACCGGCGACATCGGCCTGTTCAAGATTATTTCGGAAGGCGGCGTGGCAGCCGGCATCCGCCGCGTCGAAGCCGTCACCGGCGAAGGCGCGCTGGCGCTGGTGCAGGGCATGGCCCGCAAGCTGAACGAAGCGGCCGCCGCGCTGAAATCGAACCCGGAAGAACTGACCGTCAAGATCGTCGCCGTGCAGGACCAGGTGAAATCGCTGGAGAAGGAACTGGCGGCGCTGAAATCCAAGCTGGCATCGGGCCAGGGCGATGAGCTGGCCGGCCAGGCGGTCGATGTCAAGGGCATCAAGGTGCTGGCGGCAACGCTGGACGGCGCCGACGTCACCGCGCTGCGCGAAACCATGGACAAGCTGAAGGACAAGCTGAAGACCGCCGCCATCGTGCTGGCTTCCGTCAACGACGGCAAGGTCAGCCTGATCGCCGGCGTCACGGCGGACTCGACCTCCAAGGTCAAGGCTGGCGAACTGGTCAACTTCGTCGCACAACAAGTGGGCGGCAAGGGCGGTGGACGCCCTGATATGGCGCAGGCCGGCGGCACCGATCCTAGTGGTCTGGCGGCGGCGCTGGCCGGCGTTTCAGCATGGGTGGGCGAGCGCGCTTAACACCTTCCATATTGCTGTAAAGCAGTGTTAATGCGGCTTGTGTGTGATTTTGCATCACATGCAGGCCGTTGTCGTATGTGGCGGACTGTTGTATACTTTCCAGTTCCCGTTGCAAACTTGCAACGTACAACGAACTATTTTGGTGCGGCGCGTCATCCCTCCAGAAAAGGAGTAGTATGGCCACACCTCCCCACAAACGAGCGGGTTTTTTGATGACCGAAACGATACTTGAAAACGAAATCATCGAATTCCACAAGGAACTCGACGCCCGCGGTTTGAACTGCCCGCTGCCTATCCTCAAAGCCAAGAAGGCGTTGGCGGAGCTGCAGAGCGGCGAAGTGCTGCGCATTATGGCGACCGACCCGGGTTCCGTGCGCGACTTCCAGGCATTCTGCAAGCAGACCGGCAATGCCCTGTTGTCGCACGTCCAGATCGGCCGTGAGTTTGTCTTTTTGATGCAGCGCAAATAACAGCCGCTGTATTTTTCCTTCTAGAAGTTCGTCTGAAACATTTATTTTTTAGACGATTTCTACTAGCTAAAAAACGCACGATCGTGCTTAAATTTCTTGTGCGGGCTGGATTTCTCATATAATCTAGCCCACATTATTTAGTCCCGAATTCAATTTTTCCCAAAGGCACAGCTATGAAAGTCTTGGTACCCGTCAAACGTGTGGTCGACTACAACGTCAAGGTGCGTGTGAAGTCCGATGGCACCGGTGTTGATATCGCCAACGTCAAAATGTCGATGAACCCATTCGATGAGATCGCTGTCGAAGAAGCGACCCGTTTGAAAGAAGCCGGCAAGGTCACCGAAGTGATCGCCGTGTCCGCTGGCGTGAGCCAGTGCCAGGAAACCCTGCGCACCGCCATGGCCATCGGCGCCGATCGCGGCATCCTGGTGGAAACCGCCGTTGAGCTGGAGCCGCTGGCGGTCGCCAAGCTGCTGAAAGCGCTGGCCGACAAGGAACAGCCACAGCTGATCATCCTGGGCAAGCAGGCCATCGACGACGACTCCAACCAGACCGGCCAGATGCTGGCTGCGCTGCTGGGCTGGCCGCAGGCGACCTTCGCCTCGAAAGTGGTGCTGGAAGACGGCAAAGTCACCGTCACCCGCGAAGTGGACGGCGGCCTGGAAACCCTGGCGCTGACCCTGCCGGCCATCATCACCACCGACCTGCGCCTGAACGAGCCGCGCTACGTGACCCTGCCGAACATCATGAAAGCGAAGAAGAAAACGCTGGATGTGACCAAGCCGGAAGACCTGGGCGTCGACGTGACCCCGCGCCTGAAAACCGTCAAAGTCGCCGAGCCTGCAAAACGCTCGGCCGGCATCAAAGTACCGGACGTCGCTACCTTGGTCGCAAAACTGCGCACCGAAGCTAAAGTCATCTAAAGGAAACCGAAAATGGTCGCATTAGTTATCGCAGAACACGACAACGCTAGCCTGAAGGCGAGCACCCTGCACACCGTTACCGCAGCCGCACAATGCGGCGGCGACGTACACGTCCTGGTGGCCGGCTCCAACGCTGGCGCCGTCGCCACCGCTGCCGCCGCCATCGCCGGCGTCTCGAAAGTGATCGTTGCCGATGCAGCGCACTTCGCCGACGGCCTGGCCGAGAACGTTGCCGAGCAGGTGCTGGCAATCGCCGCCTCGTACAGCCACATCCTGGCCCCGGCCACCGCCTACGGCAAGAACATCCTGCCGCGCGTTGCCGCCAAGCTGGACGTGGCGCAGATTTCGGAAATCACCAAGGTCGACTCGCCGGACACCTTCGAGCGTCCGATCTACGCCGGTAACGCCATCGCCACCGTGCAGTCGAGCGACAAGATCAAGGTCATCACCGTGCGTTCGACCGGTTTCGACGCCGCTGCCGCCACCGGCGGTTCGGCCGCCACCGAAACCGCCGCTGCCGTGGCTGATTCGGGCAAGTCCTCGTTCGTCGGCCGCGAAGTGGCCAAGTCGGACCGTCCAGAGCTGACCGCCGCCAAGATCATCGTCTCCGGTGGCCGTGGCATGGGTTCGGGCGAAGCCTTCAAGATCCTGGAACCGCTGGCAGACAAGCTGAACGCCGCCATGGGCGCATCGCGCGCCGCCGTGGACGCGGGCTACGTGCCGAACGACTGGCAAGTGGGCCAGACCGGCAAGATCGTTGCGCCCAACCTGTACATCGCGGTCGGCATCTCCGGCGCGATCCAGCACCTGGCCGGCATGAAGGATTCGAAAACCATCGTCGCCATCAACAAAGATCCGGAAGCGCCGATCTTCTCCGTTGCCGACTACGGCATCGTAGGCGACCTGTTCGACATCGTGCCACAACTGGTTGCTGAACTGGGCTAAACCCGCACACCAGCACCGCTCAGGCCACGCTGATCCGGAACGCCGGGTTGCCGTGGCCTTATTTTTAACCGCGACACGTCGTCCCCGCGCAGGCGCGGATCCATGCTGAGTATGGACTCCCGCCTGCGCGGGAGCGACGGCGAAGGAGACATGAGATGCCGTATCAAGCACCGATCAAAGACATGCTGTTCGTCATCAACGAACTGGCCAACCTGCAAGCCGTGAGTGAACTGCCGGGCTGCGAGGACGCCACCCCGGAAACCGCCGAAGCCGTGCTGGAAGAAAGCGCGAAATTCGTCGCCAACGAAATCGCCCCGCTGAACCACGAAGGCGACAAGGAACCGAGCTACTGGACCAAGGACGGCGTGATCACCACCAAGGGCTTCAAGCAAGCCTTCCGCCAGTTCGCCGACGCCGGCTGGCAGGGCCTGCAACATCCGACCGACTTCGGCGGCCAGGGCCTGCCCAAGCTGGTCGGCACGCCCTGCGTGGAAATGCTGCACGGCGCCAACCTGGCGTTCGCGCTGTGCCCGCTGCTGTCGGACGGCGCCATCGAAGCGCTGCTGACCGCCGGCAGCGACGAGCAGAAAGCCACCTACCTGGAACCGCTGGTGACCGGCAAATGGACCGGCACCATGAACCTGACCGAGCCGCAAGCCGGCTCCGACCTGGCCGCCGTGCGCACCCGCGCCGAGCCGCAGGGCGACGGCACCTACAAAATCTTCGGCACCAAGATCTTCATCACCTACGGTGATCACGACATGACCGACAACATCGTCCACCTGGTGCTGGCGCGTACGCCGGATGCACCGGCGGGCGTGAAGGGCATCTCGCTGTTCATCGTGCCGAAGTTCATGGTCAACGCCGACGGCACGCTGGGCGCGCGCAACGACGCCCACTGCGTCTCGCTCGAACACAAGCTCGGCATCAAGGCCAGCCCGACCGCCGTGCTGCAATTCGGCGACAACGGCGGCGCCATCGGCACGCTGGTGGGCGAAGAAAATCGCGGCCTGGAATACATGTTCATCATGATGAATGCGGCCCGCTTCGGCGTCGGCATGCAAGGCATCGGCCTGTCGGAGCACGCTTACCAGCACGCGCTGGCCTACGCCAAGGACCGCGTGCAGTCGCGCGACCTGAACGGCTCGCCGTCGGGCGTGGCCATCATCCACCATCCGGACGTGCGCCGTCTGTTGATGAATATGCGTTCGCAAACGGAAGCGGCGCGTGCGCTGGCCTACGTCGGCGCCGCACTGTACGACGCCGCCCACCACAGTGAGGATGCCGAAGTGCGCGCGGAAAACCAGGCGGTGTACGAATACCTGGTGCCGATCATCAAAGGCTGGTCGACCGAACTGTCGCAAGACGTCACGCGCGACGGCGTGCAGATTCACGGCGGCATGGGCTTCATCGAAGAAACCGGCGCAGCGCAGCACTACCGCGACGCCAAGATCCTCACCATCTACGAAGGCACGACGGCGATCCAGGCCAACGACCTGATCGGCCGCAAAACCGTGCGCGACGCCGGCAAGGTGGCCAAGGGCCTGATCGCGCAAGTGCGGGCGACGGAAGCCGAGCTGGCCAAGCTGGAAGGCGCCGACTTCGCCGCCATCCGCAAGCAGTTGGCGCAGGGCGCGGCCGATCTGGAAGCGGTGGTGGACTACGTGGTGGCCAACATCAAGTCGGACATCAAGGGCGTGTTCTCGGGCAGCGTGCCGTACCTGAAACTGGCCGGCATCGTGCTGGGCGGCTGGCAGATGGCGCGCGCGGCGGTGATCTCGCAGCAGAAACTGGACGCCGGTTCCGGCGACGTCGGCTTCTACAAAGCCAAGATCGGCACCACGCGCTTCTTCGCCGACCATTTCCTGAGCCAGTCGTCGGGTATCCGCGCCTCCATCATCGAAGGCAGCGCGGGCGTCCTCGCCCTCGACATCGACCAGTTCTAAAGGTCGGTAAACTTCGGGGTCAGCTCTGTCATTTGGACATTCCGGAACTTTTTGGAGCAGGAAAAGTTCCCAAATGTCCAAATGACAGAGCTGACCCCGATTTTTTTGAATCCGTTGCGGGATGAGGTGCGTACAAGCTGGATATCCTTTGTGAGGCCAGCATGAGACCTATCTTTATTCGCACCGCTCCTATTTCCGATCGCAAGGCGTATGCCGTCAGGCGCATGAATGCGGCCGCGCAGCGCTTGCTGCACGCCGAGACCGTCGCCGAGGAGATCCAGGCCGGGCATTGGGTGCTGGCCTGGGCGGTCGCCGCCGGCGCGCGGCCTTCGTCGCGCTCAGCCGTCGCAGGCGTGACTTCTTTCGGCTTGATTAACCTGCATTGAGGTCGACGATGGCCTGGTAGACGCGGATCGGTTCCTCGGCGATGCGGTTCAGCACGTAGAGGAAGTGTTCTTCGCCGAAGACCGCGTATTCACGGGTGGGGAAGCCGCTGGCCTGCAGGGCGTCGAGCTGCTCGGTGCCGAGGCCGATCAGCGATTCGAATTCGAACCAGCGCGGGTCGATGCGTTCCTGTACGATCAGGTCGACCAGGTTGGCCTGGATGCTGCGGTCGTGCGTGGCGATCGAGCATTTGTGGCCGCTCAGCAGCAGCTCCTGCGCGTAGCGGCGGTAGGCGGCCGCCAGCTCGGGGCTGTTGCGGCTCCAGGAGACGCTGTCCGGCTCCAGGAAGGCGCCTTTGACCAGGCGGATGCGTCCCGGCAGCTTCATTAGCTGCGGCAAGTCCTGCGCCGTGCGGTGGCGTTTGGCCGGTACCGTGATGCCGACGTTGCGCAGCTCGTCCTCGCGGTGCAGGCGCGTGTAGATGGCGTAGATGTCGTCGCTGCGGTCGATGCCTTCCATCGAGATCATGACCTCGCGGTTGATCTCGGCGGCGGCCAGGGCGATGCGGCGCGCGTTGCGGTAGCCCAGTTCGCTGTCCACCAGCGAACCCACGTGCGACAAATCGAAAGAAATCGAGCAGTTCAGGTTGCGCTGGCCGATGGCTTTCACCAGTTCCATGAAGACTGCCGTTTCGGCCATGGCGAAGGCTTCGTCGCGCACGCTTTCGCCCATGTATTCGGCCGACGCCGCATGGCCGCGCGCGATGATCTGCTCGACGCGCTGCAGCGCTTCCGTCACCGTTTGGCCGGCCACGTAGCGCTGCGATACCTTGTGCATGAATGGCCGCAACTGCGGGTCGTTGCAGAATTTTTCCTTGGCCGTTACATCGAGCGCCAGTGCGCGCAGGGCGCCGGCTGCCTGGTCGACCAGTGCTTGCCATTCGGCGGGGAAGGTGGGTGCGGTCATGATGCCTTATCGACGAATGATGCTGCCGTTGGCGTTCTGCACGCGGTCGCCGCTCAGCATTTGTGGGTCGTGGTCGAAGTTGTAGGAGGCCTGGCGGCCGTCGTCGTATTTGACGTGCACGGTCCACTGTTTGCTCGACTTGGCCTGTTCTTCGATCTTCTTGCCGGCGTAGGCGCCGCCGGCGGCGCCGGCCACCGTCGCCAGCTTGCGGCCGCCGCCGCTGCCGACCTGGTTGCCGAGCAGGGCGCCCGCCACGCCGCCGGCGATCATGCCCAGTGCGCTGCCTTCGCCCGCCTTGTCGTTGACCACCACCTGGGTCACCTTGCCGCAGTCATGGCAGGCGCCCGGCTTGGCCGAGGATGCCTGGTGCTGGGCCTTGGCCTGCGCCAGCGCTTTGTCGTGCTCGGTTTTGGAGTCGCGCAGGCATTGCATGCGCTGGCCGGAATCCTGCTCGTCGGCGCAGAGTTTTTTGTCTTCGCCGTAGCGGGTGGCGATGCGCTTGGCTTCGGCGTTGTATTGTTCTTTGCTGCTTTGCGCCTGCACCGGGGAGGCCAGGGCGGCCAGGGTCAGTGCGGCGATGAGGGAGCGGTTGAACATGATGGTCTCCTTGTTGTGTTAACCGTAGGCGCCACCAGTGTACAACAAGTCAAACAGGCGGGAGATGGTGGCGATCAGCGAGCCGGTGCCGATCATCATGGTGGCCACCAGGATCACGGCCACCGGCCAGCGCGTGTCCGATTGCCGGCCCGAACCGGCGTTGTGGCGCACATCCCATTTGTCGTCCGGCGTCAGTCCCAGCACCAGCGCTTGCAGGAAACCTGCCAGGGTCGAGACCATGATCGGCAGCAGCTTGTAGAAGACGTTGGCCTCCGGCGCCAGTTGCGTCACCAGCCAGGCCGCCGGCAGGCAGCTCAGGTGCAGCCACAGCCAGCGGTCGCGCCAGCCGCCGAGGTAGAGCCGGTGCAGGCCCAGGCCGCCGAGTAAAAAGGCCAGCAGGGTGGCGATTGTCTTGTTTTTGTGACGGGTCTGGTGCGAAACAGGCATGGTTGTTCAGCAAAATAGTCGGTAAACCACCAGTATCAGGCATAATACCGGCCCCGGCACGCCTTTTTTGCAAGCAAGCCTATTGCCCCAGGTGCCGGAACAAGGGATAATCTTCGATTACCCCAACATGCCCAATTATTTCATTAACGCTTGCTGCCTTGCGGCAAAGCGCGCTATAATTTGCGGCTTTTTCCGTCCTAGCACAAATTTTTTGGAAATATTATGGTCGTTATTCGTTTAGCTCGTGGTGGTGCCAAGAAGCGCCCTTTCTTCAACATCGTTGCAACTGATTCGCGCAATCGTCGCGATGGCCGTTTCATCGAGCGCATTGGTTTCTACAACCCTATGGCTTCGGGCCAGGAAGTTGCTCTGCGTATTACCGCTGACCGTCTGGCTCACTGGGAATCCGTCGGCGCACAACTGTCGCCTACCGTTGCTCGTCTGGTCGCCCAGAACAAAAAAGCAGCAGCCTAAGTTCAGGTTACCGGTTTGACCGATAAGAATGCATCCGGGGTGCAAGTCCCCGACGATTTGGCACAGGTAGGCTTTGTCTTCGGTGCTTTTGGCGTAGCAGGCTGGGTCAGGATTCGTCCTTTCTCGGAAGATGCGGATGCACTCCTTCAGGTTAAAACCTGGTGGCTCGATAAACCGGCGTTGCGCGATGTGGACGTTCAGCAGTGCAAGCTGCATGGCGGCGATGTCGTAGCGCGTCTGGTTGGCGTGACTGACCGGAACCAGGCCGAAGCCCTCAAAGGCACCGGCGTGTTCATTCCGCAAAGCCGCTTCCCGGTCTTGACCGGCGATGAGTTTTACTGGACCGAGTTGATCGGTCTGGAAGTAGAAAATCTGCAAGGTGAGCACCTCGGTAAGGTGACTGACATGATGAGCAACGGTCCCCAGTCGATCCTGCGCATCACGCCAGCCGCGCCCGCAGGCGCTGTTCCCGAAGAAGTTGCGGCGCAAGAGCGCCTGATCCCATTTGTGGACGCGTTCATCATCAAGGTGGACAAGGAAGCCAAGCAGATCACCGTCGACTGGGGCCTTGATTACTAATACCAGCGCAATATTGAGGGCGGTTCGCCATGCAATTTGATGTCGTAACCCTGTTCCCGGAAATGTTTGCCGCCATCACGCAGTCGGGTGTGACCCGGCGCGCGTTTGATCAGAATAAATGTGGCCTGTCGCTGTGGAATCCGCGTGATTTCACCACCGACAATCACCGCACCGTGGACGATCGCCCGTATGGCGGCGGTCCCGGCATGGTGATGCTGGCCAAGCCGCTGGAAGCGACGCTGTCCGCAGCCAGGCAACGCCAGATCGATGCCGGTTTGCCGGCGCCGCGCGTGGTGTTCATGTCGCCCCAGGGCAAGCAGTTGACGCACGAACGTGTCATGCAGCTCAAGCAGGAAGCCGGTCTGGTGATCCTGTGCGGCCGCTACGAAGCGGTGGACCAGCGCCTGCTCGATCGTTGCGTGGATGAGGAAATCAGCCTTGGCGATTTCGTGCTGTCCGGCGGCGAGCTGCCGGCCATGGCCTTGATGGATGCGGTGATCCGCCAGATTCCCGGCGTGCTCAACACCGACGCCTCGGCCATCGAGGACAGTTTCGTCAACGGCTTGCTGGATTCGCCGCACTACACGCGGCCGGAAACGTATGAAGGTGTGGGCGTGCCGCCGGTACTGATGGGCGGCAACCATGCAGAGATAGAAAAATGGCGTCGCCAGCGCATGCTGGAGGCGACTTCGCGCAAGCGACCGGATTTGCTTGTCAAAGCGCGTGAGGCGGGACTGCTCACCAAGCACGACGAGCGATTTTTGGCGGGCCTTTAGTGGTTATTGGCCTGCTCGTTATAACCCCATCCTCTACTGGGCACGAGTTTTAACTCATAGCGCGCCAGCAAGATGGTTTTTGGAGTCTCAAAATGAACGTGATTCAACAACTCGAGCAAGAAGAAATCGCTCGCCTGGGCAAGAAGATCCCTGACTTCGCTCCTGGCGATACCGTGGTGGTCAACGTTAACGTAGTCGAAGGCACCCGCAAGCGCGCCCAGGCATACGAAGGCGTGGTCATCTCCCGTCGTAACCGTGGCCTGAACTCGAACTTCATCGTTCGTAAGATCTCGTCCGGCGAAGGCGTTGAGCGTACCTTCCAGCTGTACTCCCCGCTGATCGCTTCGATCGAAGTGAAACGCCGCGGTGACGTACGTCGCGCTAAACTGTACTACCTGCGTGATCGTTCCGGTAAATCGGCACGTATCAAGGAAAAACTGCCAAACCGTCGCCCAGCGGCGAAAGCAGCCGTTTAATATCGGTTGTGTTTGGAGAGAGGGCGCCCGTGGGCGCCCTTTTTTTTCTTCCCGAGGAGTGATATTGGCCCAGCCCCCATTCGATCCCCAATTGCTGCCGGTTGACGCGATTGCCGGCGAACCCGCCGTTGCGCCGGAGCGCCTGGCGCCCACGTGGCTGCGCCAGCGCTTTGCTGTCCATCGCGAGTGGACGCCCGAGGGCAGCGAGCGCGTGATGCCCGACCGCGAAGGCCGGCCGCCGACCCCGGCCTCGGTGCTGATTGCGCTGGTGCGGCGTGCCACCGGCCTGACCGTGCTGCTGACCCAGCGCACCGCCCACCTGACCGACCATGGCGGCCAGATCAGCTTTCCCGGCGGCCGCGCCGAAGACTACGACCAGGACGCCGTCGACACCGCGCTGCGCGAGTCGGAAGAGGAGATCGGCCTGGCGCGCCGCCACGTCGAGATCCTGGGCGCGCTGCCCGAGTACCTGACCGGCACCGGCTACTGCGTCACCCCGGTGGTGGCGCTGGTGCAGCCGCCGTTCGAGGTCACCGCCGATCCGTCCGAGGTGGCCGCCATCTTCGAGGTGCCGCTGGCCTTCCTGATGGACGGCATGCACCATCAGCGCCTGTCGGTGGACCTGCCCAGCGGGCGCCGCAGCTTCTACGCCATGCCGTACGAGGGCTATTACATCTGGGGCGCCACGGCCGGCATGCTGCGCAATCTGTTCCATTTCTTGCGTGCAGAGTGAGAACTAGGCTATCGTAACGACCATTAAGGGCAGGACGACACAAGGACATACATGACTTTTCTTTCCATCTTATGCGCGCTGTTGATCGAACAGATGAAACCGCTGCGCGCAGACAATCCGATTTACGCCGAGATCAAGAGCCTGGCGTTGCGGATGGAGACCTGGTTCAACGCCGGCCACTCGACCCACGGCCGCATGGGCTGGTTCCTGATGATGGCCCTCCTGATGGTGCCGACCGCCGCCATTTACTGGGTGCTGCGCCATTACGACTGGTTCCTGGCCGCGTTCGCGTGGAACGTGCTGATCGTCTACCTGACGCTGGGCTTCCGCCACTACAGCCATTATTTCACCTCGATCCAGCTGGCCCTGAACGCCGGCGACGAAGCCGCTGCGCGCGCGCTGCTGGCCGAGTGGACCCGGCTCGATACGGTGGGCATGGATGCCTCCGAAATCGCCCGGCTTGCCGTCGAGAAGTCCCTGATCACCACCCACCGCAATGTGTTCGGCGTGTTCTTCTGGTTCCTGATGCCGCTCGGCCCTGCCGGCGCCGTGATGTACCGCGTGGCCGAGCACCTGGCCCGCGCCTGGAACGAGCCCGAGCATATGCGCAACGAAGCCTTCGGCCAGTTCGCCGCGCGCGCCTACTACTGGATCGACTGGATTCCGGTGCGCCTGACGGCCGTGGCGTTTGCCGTGGTCGGCAACTTCGAAGACGCGATTTACGCCTGGCGCAATTTCGCCCACCGCTGGTCGAACGAGGCGATCGGCATTATCCTGTCGGCCGGCGGCGGCGCCATGGGTGTGCGCCTGGGTTCGCCGCTGGAAAACGCCGTCAAGGCCCAGTTTGTGGACGCCACCACGGTCGATGTCGAAGTGGAGCAGGACGTGATGCCGGGCGAAGAACCGAACATCCGCGCCCTGCAAAGCACGGTCGGCCTGGTCTGGCGCGCGCTGCTGTTGTGGATGATGTTGCTGCTGCTGCTGTCGAGCGCCGCCTGGCTCGGCGGATCGCCGTAATCGCGCGCAAACCCGGTACAATAGCGGTATTGCCTTGGTGCAGAAATATCATTTTCTGCACCAAAGTGGATTTTCTGATGAAAATTCCTTTGCGTATCAAGGACTTACTTATTTAGGTCTTCTATAAGATATAATACGTAAGATTCTTTCCTCCACGCATTCTTGTTACCAACAAGTATCCACGCAGAAGCAGCCGCGCCTATGTCAGTTCAAAAACCGGCAGAACAGCAAGATTCGTTCTTCATCCTTGGCCAAACCAGCAATGGCAGGCAGTTCCGTCCCAGTGACTGGGCTGAACGCTTGTGCGGGGTGATGGCCTGCTTCAAGCCGGAAGGCTCCGGCGGCGGCCGCGATTCCCATTTGCAGTTCTCTCCCTACGTGACCCCGACCGTGGTTAACGGCATCAAGTCGGTGGTGGTCAACGGCAAGCTGCGCGCGCTGGAACCGATGGCGTATCACTTCGTGCTGTCCTTCGCCAAGGACAACGACCTGCAAGTGGTCGACGCCTGCCTCGTTCCCGAAAAAACTTAATTCATTGTATTAATTTTTACTTAAGTATCTACCCACGATAACGGCGTGGGCGTATGCTGCGTGTTCGTATCTTTTTTTGAGAGAGAACATGAATAACAGCCGTCTGAAACACGCCGCCGCCGCCAGCCTCCTGCTGTGCGGAATGTCCTTCGTCGCCACCGGAACCGCCTGGGCCGCCGCCGCCAAGGCGAGCACCGCCACCGCCGCCGCGCCTGCGCTGCCGGCCGGGGTGGTGAAAGGTCCTTCGGTGGAAGGCATCACCGAATACCGGCTGCCGAACGGCTTGAAAGTGCTGCTGTTCCCGGACGCCTCCAAACCCACCGTTACCGTCAACGTGACCTACCTGGTCGGCTCGCGGCATGAGAACTACGGCGAGACCGGCATGGCCCACTTGCTGGAGCACCTGGTGTTCAAGGGCTCGCCGAAGAACAAGGCGATTCCGAAGGAATTCGCCGATCGCGGCATGGAGTACAACGGCACCACCTCCAACGATCGTACCAACTACTACGAAGTGTTCCAGGCCAGCCCTGAGAACCTGAAGTGGGCGCTGGAGATGGAAGCGGACCGCATGGTCAACTCCTACATCTCGCGCAAGGATCTGGATTCGGAAATGACCGTGGTGCGCAACGAGTACGAGTCGGGCGAGAACAGCCCGTTCGGCGTGCTGCTCAAGCGCATGCAAAGCATCGCCTACGACTGGCATGGCTATGGCCGTTCCACCATCGGCAACCGCAGCGACATCGAGAACGTCAAGATCGAGAACCTGCAGGCCTTCTACCGCACCTACTACCAGCCAGATAACGCGGTGCTGCTGGTGGCCGGCAAATTCGATCCGGCGCAAACGCTGGCATGGATCGGCAAATCCTTCGGCGCGATTCCAAAACCGAAGCGCGTGCTACCGCCATTCTGGACCGTCGAGCCGACCCAGGACGGCGAACGCAGTTTCACCGTGCGCCGCAAGGGCGACGTGCAGATCGTCGCGCTGGGCTACAAGATTCCTAGCTCGCTGCAGGGCGACAGCGATGCGCTGAGCTTCATGTCGCAGATCCTCGGTGACGAGCCGACCGGGCGCCTGCACAAGCAACTGGTCGAAAGCGGCAAGGCGGCGCAGGTGTTCAGCTTCGGCATGACCGGCTATGCGCCGGGCCTGCAGATCATCGGTGCGGTGGTCAAGTCCGGCGAACCGCTGGAGCCGGTGCGCGCCGCACTGACCGAAGCGGTGGAGAGCTTCGCCAAGACGCCGCCGACCGAAGAAGAGATGGAGCGCACCCGCCGCAACTTCGCCAACTACATCGAGAAGTCGCTCAACGACCCGCAGCGCGTGGGCGTGACGCTGTCGGAGGAAGTGGCGCTGGGCGACTGGCGCTTGCTGTTCCATGGCCGCGACAAGATCCCGAGCATCACCTCGCAGCAGGTGGCCGAGGTGGCGGGGCGCTATCTGAAGCGCGACAACCGCGTGGTCGGTGAATTCATCCCGGAAGACAATCCGCAGCGCGTGGACGTTCCCGCCGCGCCGAGCGTGGCCGAGGTGATGAAGGACTTCAAGGGCAAGGACAGCGTGCTGACCTCCGAGGTGTTCGATCCGACCCAGGACAATATCAACGCCCGCACCGAGATCAAGACCATCGGCGGCCTGAAAGTAGCGCTGCTGCCGAAGAAGAACCGCGGCGAAACCGTGGCCGTGAATCTGAGCCTGCATTGGGGCGATGAGAAGAACCTGGCCGGTACCTCGGTGGCTGGCGCCATCGCCAACGAGATGCTGTCGCGCGGCACCAGCAAGTACACGCGCGAGCAACTGGCCGACGCCTTCTCGAAACTGAAGATCACCGGCTCGCCGTATAACTTCGAAACCACCGGACCTAATCTGGACGCCTCGCTACGCCTGGTGGCGCACGTGCTGAAGGAAGCCAGCTTCCCGCAGTCGGAATTTGAACAGCTGCGCCAGCAGTGGATCGTCGGCCTGGAATACTCGCGCAGCGAGCCGCAGGTGCTGGCCAATGAAGCCATCGAGCAGCACTTCAACCACTATCCGAAAGGCGACATCCGCAACGCGCTGACCGTGGCCGAGCGCCTGGCGGCGATCAAGGCGCTGAAGTTGGAAGACGTGGTGGCTTACCATCGCAACTTCTACGGCGCCAATCACGGCGAGCTGTCCATCGTCGGCGATTTCGACAAAGCCGCCATCAGCAAGACCATCGATGAGAGCTTCAGCGGCTGGACCAGCAAGGCCGCGTATGCGCCTGTCCTGGTCACCAATCCGGACAAGGCGCCGCTGCATGCCAATCTGAATGCGCCGGACAAGGAGAACGGCTCGTATAGCGCGCGCCTGCCGTTGGACCTGAACGTCAACGATCCCGATTATCCGCTGCTCGACCTGGGCAACTACATCTTCGGCGGCGGCGCCTTGAAATCGCGCCTGATGGACCGCATCCGCCAGAAGGACGGCCTGTCCTACGGCGGTGGCAGCGGCGTGCACGCGGGCGATGAAGACCGCGCCGGTTCCTTCGGCATGGGCGCCATCGCCGCACCGCAGAACCTGAAGAAGCTGGAAGTGGCGATCCGCGAAGAACTCGATCGCGCGATCAAGGACGGCTTCACCCAGGCGGAACTGGACGGCGCCAAATCGGGCCTGCTGCAACAGCGCCTGCAGAACCGCGCCAAGGACAATGTGGTGGCTTCGGGCTGGACGCGCAACCTGTATCTGGGCCGCACCTACAGCTGGAGCAAGGACTACGAGACCAAGCTGAAGGCGGCGACGCTGGCGCAGGTCAACGCAGCTTTCCGCAAGCACATCGACCCGGCCAAGGTGTCCGTGGCCATCGCCGGTGATCAGGCCAAGGCCGCAGCTGCCGCAGCAGCACCAGCACCAGCACCAGCACCAGCACCAGCGGCGCCGAAGACGCCTTAAAACTTCGGCAGGCGATCCAGCGTGATCACGCGCGGGTCGTTGTAGACCTTGCGCTTGTGCGCATTGCTGTTGTGGTGTTCACCGGTCCAGAAGTTATTTGGATCGGTGACGCCCGCTGGGCCGGCGCCGTCGTTCCATGTCAGGAACCACAGCCAGCGCGGACCTTCCGCCGGATCGGGGATATGGCCGGTCTCGCTGAGCGCCACCGGCTTGCCGTGCTGTTTCGTTTTTTGCCATGCTTCGGCGTAGGCATGGTCGTAGACATCGTAGCCGGTGATGTCCACCACATCGTCGCCCGGATACCAGGCCGGGTCTTGTCCGTTCCATACCCAGATCAGATTGCGCAGGCCATGCGTTTGCGTCAGGCGTTCGTGCATGTGGCGCCATAGCGCGATATAGCCCTCGCGCGACGTGCCCCACCAGAACCAGCCGCCGGCCGCCTCGTGCAAGGGGCGCCACAGCACCGGCACGCCGGCGTCCTGCAGGCGCTTGAGTTCCAGCGCGATGCGGTCGATGGCTTGATCGATCTTGCGGTAGTCCGCAGCCGGCAGGCGGAATGGCGTCTCCTTGGTGTAGAACTTGCCGTTCTCCATGCGCCAGTGCCAATGGAAGGACACCAGGCCGCCTCGGGCGTGCCAGGCGATGGCTTCCTCGGTCTGGTGGCGGCCGTCGCCTTCGGTGGCGTCGTAGTAGTTCATGAAGTCATAGCCCATCAGTGCTGGATACTTGCCGGTGTCGTCGTGGACGCGCTGCGCCATGTCGATGCTGTCGCGCCAGGTCAGGTCGGACTGGCCGGCGAGGGTGCTGTTGCCCCAGATGCCGAGCAGGTAATCGTAGAGGGCTTGCGTTTTATCGTCACGCGGCGCCGCGCTGGCAAGCGGCAGGGCAAAGGCCAGAAGAAGGATCAGATATCTCATGCAGTCAATGTAGCGCCATACGGCGTCGCCAACAATGGGGTGCGCCAGTTTAGCGCTGTTGCGCGCACGTTTACTGATAAGGGGGTAGGTCCCGAACGATGTCGTTAGCGCCAAGCAGGTTTGCTGCCAATTCTCACCCCAAGCGAAAGGGTCCGACCCAGGGTCGGGGATAGGGGCTGCGCCCCGCTGGCCCATGGGCCAGCCCCTGTGCCGCAGCGGTGTGCGGGGTGGGTTGGTGCCGCGCGCTTTTTAGGCGGCAAGCAACGTCAACCCCACAAAAAAATCCCGCCAGGGCCGGGGAGCCGTGGCGGGTCAAGACGACACAATGAAAATGTTTACATCTCGGCTGGGCGACCCAGCTCATTCAGCACCGCGCGATGGTCGCGGAAGTTGAGGGCGCAGCGGCGCATGAAGTCATCCAGCGGCGCCAGCGCATCTGCGCCGCTTCCTGTCTGCGCGATCTCCGGGAACGAACCCATGCCCGCCAGCAGCGCATACCACGAACCCACCGGGTAGTAACGCTCGATGTTCTGACGACGAATCTCCGCCGCCAGGTCGCGGCCTTCGATCCAGGTTTGGAAGATGTGCTTGAGCGAGTCCGATACGCCGCCCAGGTTCTCCGCGTTGGCGCGCCAGTACGGCGTGTCGCTGCGGCTGTTGGTCTTGTAGTGGGCCACGATGTAGTCGCGGTGGCCGTCGAAGTAGTCGTGGATTTCCTGGTTGTAGACGTCTTGCGCCTGCTCGCTCATGTCGCCCTTTTCCAGGAACAGCAGGAAGATCGCGGCCGTCATCTGCGTCAGGTACAGCGCGGTCGCTTCCAGCGGCTCCAGGAAGCCCTGCGACAGGCCCACCGCCAGCACGTTGCGGTTCCAGTGCTTGCTGACGCGGCCCAGCTTCATCTTCAGGTGCCGCGCCTGTGTGTCCGATGCCAGCAGGCCCAGTTTGGCGCGCAGTTCGTGCTCGGCTTCGTCGGCCGAGACGAAGGAGGAGCTGTACACATAGCCGTTGCCATAACGGTTGGTGAGCGGGATTTTCCACGACCAGCCGTGCTTCATGGCGGTCGACACGGTCAGGGTCGGGATCTTTGCGCCGATCTCGCTCGGCATGGCGATGGCCGCATCGTTGAACAGGTTGTCGGCATAGCTGACGAACGGCGTCTCCAGCGTTTTGCCGATCAGGAGCGCCGAGAAGCCGGAGCAGTCGATGAAGAAGTCGGCGGCAATCTGTTCGCCTTCCTTGGTGGCGACGGCGGCGATGTCGCCGCGTTCATTCATTACCGCGTGCGTGACGTGGCAGCTCTTGTACTGCACGCCCAGCGCGGCTGCGCGCTGTTGCAGGAACTGGCCCAGCAAGGCGGCGTCGAAGTGGTAGCCGTAGGTGGTGAAGAAGGGGAAGTTCTCGGACGCCTGCGGCGCCAGGCAGTCGTCCGCCAGGCGCGCCGACAGGAAGTAGCGGTTGGGACGAGCGTCGACGTCGGCGCCGCGTTGGCGCGCGTGGACGTTCTCCATGAAGTTCGGCAGGGTCAGGTTGTCGACCATGGTGGCGAACTGGTGGAAGTAGCTTGCGTATCCGGGCTTGGTGGACCAGCCGTCGAAGGTGATGCCGCTTTTGTAGGTGGCGTTACAGGCCGGCATCCATTCGGATTCCGCGATGCCCAGGCTGTCGAAGTAGCGCTTGAGGGCAGGGGTGGAGCCTTCACCCACGCCGATCACGCCTACGGTCGGCGATTCGAGCACGATGATCTCGACGCCTTTTTTGATCAGTGCTTCGCCGTACATCAGTGCCGTCATCCAGCCGGCGCTGCCGCCGCCGACGATGATGATTTTCTTGGGAGGCATGGTCTGGTTCATGATGGGGACTCAATAAAAAAACGGGGCGCGAACGCCCCGTTTTGACGACGTCTTAGTACTTGGCGTGCAAGGTCAGGTAGACCTGGCGACCATTCTTGTACAGCGAACCTGGCAGGTCCATCGCGCCGGCGGTGTGGATGATCGAACGCACCAGCGGGTTGTTCAGGTCCTTGCCATCCAGCGTGATGCTGTAGCTGTCGTTGATCTGGTAAGCCAGCGAAGCGGACAGCGTACCGATCGGCGCCTGGAAGGCGGCGCTGTTACGGCTGGTGCCGTTCAGGAAGCCCGAACGCCAGCTGTAGGTCAGACGCGCGCTCAGCTTGTCCTGCTCGTAGAACAGGCCGACGTTGTAGGCGTTCTTCGAGGTACCGATCAGGGTGCAATCCGGCGAGGTCAGGTTGCCGCATGGCGAACCTGGGGCCTTGCCGGTTTCCTTGCCCAGCGTGTAGGTGTAGTTGGCGTTAATGCCGAAGCCTTTAGGCAGCTCCTGCACATACGAGAACTCCAGGCCTTTGACTTCGGCCGTGGTGTTGACCGGGGTCGAGACCTGGTACACCGTGTTCTTCTTTTCCAGCTGGTTGTAGAAGGTGGCGGTGCTCGAACCGTAGGTCACGTAGCCGTCCAGCGCCGAGTAGAACGCGCCGGCCGACACCAGCGATTTCGGTGCGAAGTACCACTCCAGACCCAGCTCGTAGTTGTTGGCACGGATCGGACGCAGGTTAGGGTTGCCGACGTTGCCGGTGCCCTGTACGTCGCGCAGGTCGACGCCGGCCATCATGCCCAGCTCAGGACGCGCCATGGTGCGGCTGGTGCCGAAGCGGCCCACCAGATCCTTGGTGACGTCGAGGCGGAAGTTCGCGCTTGGCAGGAAGTCGATGTAGCCGTTCTTGTACTGCTTAGGCTCGAAGCCGCCCGATGGGCCGATCTCGTAGCGGTTGACTTCTTCGGTGGTGTGCACCACGCGCAGGCCGAAGTTACCCGACAGGCTTTCGGCGCCGAAGTTCGCCATCGCGTAAGCCGACTGGGTCGGTTCCTTGATGGTGAATTCATTCTGACGCAGGTTGCCCGAGTAGTTGCCGTATTTCGACAGCCAGCCGTTGACGGCGTCCTGCGAGAAGGTCCAGTAGCCGGCGCCGTTGGCGCCCAGGTCGTTGAAGTCGTTCGGGAACGAGGTCAGGCCCGACATCGGCAGGTTGGCCACGGAATCCAGGCCAGGCAAGGCGTTGATGCCGATGGCGGTCAGGTCGCGCTTGTGTTCCGCGACGCGTGCGCCGAATTGCACCGAGCTGACTGCGCCCCAGTCGGTGCGCAGCGTGCCGCCCAGTTCACCGTAGTTTTCACGGTCGTTCGCGGTGACGTGCGAACCGTAGGTGTACGGGGTGGCCTGCATGCCGCCGATCGAGAACTTGTCTGCGCCCGGGGTGGTGTAGATCACCGCCGAACCAGCGTCCTTGATGGTGTAGCTGCCGCCGGTCCATGGCATCCATACGCCCAGCGCGCCGCTGACGGTGTTGCCGACGCCTTTGGTGGTGCCGATGCGGCCCTTCATGGTCAGCTGCTCGTTGATGCGCCATTTGGCATCGACATCGAAGAACTGCGATTTGCTTTCCGCCACAGGACGGCTGAACTCTTCCTGCACGGCGCTGGACATGGTGGCGCAGGCGGTGCAGTTGGCCGGCACGGTGCCGGTCAGCTGGGTGATGACGCCGTTGCTCAAGGTGCCCGATACGCCGCTGTTCGGGAAGTTGGTGGTGGCCCACGACGGCGCCAGGAAGCGACCCAGCGATTGCATGAAGTTGTGGTTGATGTTCGGTGCGTCCAGGTGCGAGCGGAAGGCCGTCACGTCCAGGGTCAGGTCGCTGCTAGGCTTGATCTGCACGTCGATCAGGCCGCCCTTGCGGGTGCGCTCCTGTTCGAACCAGGCGGTGCCGCCCAGGTAGTTGGCCATGGCGCCGGCAGCGCCGGGAACCACGTTGGCGATCGGGCTGCCCGCTTCAACGCGGTCGTACCAGATCTGGTTTTCCTGGCCGACGCGGCTCAGGGTGCGCTTCTGATGGAAGCCTTGCACCAGCACGCCCAGGGTGCCCTGGTCGTTCTTCCATGCCACCATGGCGCTCAACTGCGGATCGGTCTTGCCGGAGTTGGAGGAGTTGACGCCACCCAGGCTCACTTGCGCATTGAAGGTTTTCTTGAAGTCCAGCGGCTTGCGGGTCTCGATATCGACCACGCCTTCGGCGCCGCCTTCGAGCAGGCTGGCTTGCGAGCCTTTGTGCACGGTGACGCGGCCGATCAGTTCGGAAGGGAACAGCGAGAAGCTGACGCTGCGGCCGCCGCCCAGGATGTTATCGGCGAACCAGTCGCCGCTCGATACCGAGTGACCGTTCAGGGTGGTCAGGGTCAGGCCGAACGGGGTGCCGCGCAGTGCCACGCGGTCGTTCTCGCCGAACGAACCTTCGCCGCCGCCGGCTGCCGCCACGCTCACGCCAGGCAGGCGTTGCAGGGAGTCGGCCACGTTTTTGTCCGGCATCTTGCCGACGTCTTCGGCGGTGATCACTTCCACCAGCGTGTCGGAATTGCGCTTCTGGTTCAGCGATTGCTGCAACGATGCGCGGATACCGGTCACGATAACCTGTGCCGGTTCTTCGGCTGCCTGCTGTGCCTGGACCGTCATGCTGGCGCCCATGATCATCAGACCGACCGCAGTAGCGATAGGCGTCAGTTTGGACAGTTTGGTATTTTTCGAATGGTGTTGCATTTGTTCCCTCCCGTTGTTGAAGGCTCCGCCGAGCCAACCGATTGTTGATGTGCTGATGTATCTCTTCTTTTAAATCACGTTCAAAACCAATCCAACGCCAATATACCTGCGTTTTAATACCAGATCACTACCACTTTAAAATTCTTTTTTGTTATGTTGTATGCAGCATACAAAGTATCTTTTCAGCAACTCGTTAATACCGGATAGATGGTGGTATGGAAAGCTGATGTGCGCCGTTGCAACACGCATAAAGCCTTTACCTAAAGGCTCTATGCGATCCGGTTGAAATTATTTATGGCTGTTGCGCGGCCGCTGGATTTGTGGTGGTCTTTTTTTGGTATTATCGTCGAACTAACAGAGAGGATAGGTCACCATCGTTATGAAAAGCGATCAAACGACACCACTGGTACACATTCGACAGCACCTCAATGAGACCAGTAACCTACCCCTGTACCAACGCCTTCAGCGCGCGCTGCGCTCAGCGATCGAGCATCATTTGCTGAAGCCGGAGGATGCCTTGCCGGCCGAACGGCAACTGGCCGCCGACCTGGAGGTCTCCCGCATCACGGTGCGCAAGGCCATCGACGGCCTGGTGAGCGATGGCGTGCTGGTGCGCCGGCCCGGCTCCGGCAATTTCATCAACACCCGGATTGAAAAGAACTTCGCCAAGCTGACTTCCTTTTCCGAGGACATGCGGGCGCGCGGCCGCACGCCGCGCAGCGTGTGGCTCAAGCGCTCGGAAGGCACGGTCACGCCGGACGAGGCGATGCGCCTGCGGCTCAGTCCCGGCGCCAGGGTGTTCCGCTTCAACCGCATGCGCTATGCGGACGACGTGCCGATGTGCCTTGAATACGCGACCATCGTGGCGTCCTGCCTGCCGTCGCTGGAGGCGGTGGACCTGTCCATGTACGACGCGCTGGAGAAGGCGGGCAACCGCCCGGTGCGGGCGTTGCAGCGTCTCTCCGCGTTGCTGTTAAACGCGGAGCAGGCCATGCTGCTGCAGGCGAAGGAGGGGGATGCTGGGCTGGCGGTGGAGCGGCTGGGCTTTTTGCGCGACGGACGGGCGGTGGAATTCTGCCGTTCCTACTTCCGTGGCGATATGTATGACTTTGTGGCGGAACTCAATGCAAGCTAAATTACTTCCTCTTGTCGCCGCGTTGGCGGCGTCGATCCCCGTCCCCCACGCGGCGGCGTCCGAAGTGGTCGGTTACTACCCCGGCTGGAAACATGCATCCTTCCCGGTGTCCAAGGTCGATGCGTCAAAGCTGACCATGGCGCTGTATGCCTTCGTGGACCTGTGCTGGGACGGTAAGCACGGCAACCCCGAGCCGTCGGTGAACGATGTGGCGCCCTGCCAGGAGCCGCTCAACGGCGCCTTGGCGTGGCGCGATGAAGCCTCCGATGCCGCCAACCTGCGCGCGCTGGCGGCGCTGAAAAAGCAGCATCCGAAGTTCAAGGTGGTGTTGTCGATTGGTGGCTGGGACTGGTCCAACCGTTTTTCGAATGTGGCGGCATCGGCGCCGGCGCGCGCCAACTTCATCGCGTCTTCGTTGAAGGCCATGCGCCGCCATGGGCTCGATGGGGTGGACCTCGATTGGGAATATCCGGGCGAAGCGGGCGTGCCTTGCGTGGCGGGTGAAGTGTGTGCGCGGCCTGAAGACCGGCAGAATTTCATCACCTGGACGCGCGAGTTGCGTGCGGCTTTCGACGCGGCGGGCAAGCAGGATGGCAAGCATTACCTCCTCACCATCGCCGCCGGCGCCAACGGCAATTACGTCGGCGACGGCGCGTGGGTGCAGGAGCTGGCGCGCAGCCTGGACTGGATCAACATCATGGCCTACGACTACCACATGCCGTGGGAGAAGCGCACCGGCCATCATTCGGCTTTGTTTGCCGATGCAGGCGATCCGGTGACGGCGGACGGTTTTTATGCATCGCGTTCGGTGCAGCGTTATCTGGCGGCTGGCGTGGCGGCGGACAAGCTGGTGCTGGGCGTGCCGTTCTATGGCTACGGTTGGAAAGGCTGCGCGGCGGGGCCGCAGGGCGATGGGCAGTATCAGCTGTGCCAGGGCGGTGTGAGCGACGGTATCAACGGCGGCAATTCATATGGCTATTGGCAGTTGCTGAAGAAGGGGGATGGGTACAAGCGCTATCGCAATGCCTTGGCCAGGTCGCCGTATATGTACAGCGCGGCGGAGCAGGTGTGGATTACGTATGAAGATCCGACGTCGCTACAGGAGAAGGCGCGTTATATCAAGCAGCAAGGGCTGCGCGGCGCGATGTTCTGGGAGTTGAGCGCGGACGGCGAGGGGCAGTTGTTGCGGACCTTGTCGGAGGCCATGGAGCGTTGACGAGGGTTTCATGGGGTTGAACTAAGCGCATGCGGCACTACCTCAACCCGCACACCGCTGCGGCACAGGGTCGGACCCGGTACGGGGTCCGACCCTTTCGGTCGGGGTGGATTTGAACCTGCAAACCGGTTCACCGCAAACGATGTACCCTTTTCAATTACTTGGCTGCTGCCGGCGGGTTCTGGTACATGATCCAGTAACGCGCCAGGTCGTTGCGGCCGTCGGTGCCGGTGATGCTGTTCAACAGCGCCACCGATTCGTCCTTCTTGCCGGCCATGGCCAGGGCGTAGCCCAGGCGCAGCTTGGCGTCGTCAGGATTCTTCGCTATGCCTTTGGCGATACCTTGCTTCATCAGGTCGATACCTTTGTCGAACTGGCCCAGGGTCACATAGTTGTAGCCCAGGTTGACCAGGCCGACGCCGTCTTTCGACTTCTGCGCAGCCGGGATGCCGCTGTCGATGTTTTTGGCATCGTCAGCTGCGCCCTTGTTGGCGCTGGCGCGGATCTTCTCCAGCGCGACTTTGTCCTTGCCGGCAGGGATGGCGCCTGGGAAGCCCTTGTCCATCGCGATCTTCGCTTCGGTGAAGAAGCCGCCCAGCACGGCCAGTTCGGCCTGTTCCGCGTAGTCTTCAGGTTCCATCTTCGATGGCACGGCGACGGCCTTCAGGCGCACCAGGTCCAGGTCGAAACGGTTGGAGTAGGTCTTCTTGCCGCGGGTGCGGTTCAGCAGGTCGTTCCAGTAGTCTTCGGTCGGGTAGTAGCGGGTCAGCTCTTCCACGGCGGTCAGATACAGTTCGGTGTCCTTGGTCTTGATGCCGACGTTGCCCAGCAGGTTCAGGGTGTCTTTAGGCGGCACGACGCCGGTCTTCTTGGCCGCTTCCAGATCCTTCAGTACTTCGGTCTTGGTGGTGGCGAAGTCGTTCTTCAGGAAGTACGAACGTACGATGAACTGGCGCTGCTTGACCTGGTCGCCCGATTCGGCGCCATAACGCTCGAACCATTTGATGGCGTTGTCGAAGTCTTTCAGACCGCTGTAGTAGATGGTGGCGATGGCGTCGATGAAGCGCAGTTTGTCTTCCGGCTTCAGGCGGCCCGATTCGATCATCGCGGTCAGGCCCTTGATGGTCATGTCGTTGTTGCCCGATGCCTGCCCCAGTTGCACGCGCATCTGGTTCAGCACAAAGCTTTCGTACGGCGTGATGTTCTGCATCGCCGCAGCCTGGTCGATGCGGCTCTGGAATTCGGTGTAGTTCTTCGCATCGAGCAGCGGCTTGGTTTGCGCTGGGTCGATCAGCTTGTAGATCTCAGGACGGACGGCGTCTTTCGGCGGTTCCGGTGCTTTCTTTTCTTCGGCGGCGTGGACTGGCGCCATGCCCATGATGGCAGGGGCGGCGTTCAGGCCAATCGCGGCCAGGAGCAGGCTGATACGAGCAAGACGGGAATGGGACATGGTTATCCTTCTATCAAACGTATGGGTATGTAAACCCGCGTATTGTTACACAAAACCGGCCGAAACTCCGAATTCAAATGTGCTGCGGTGCACGAGGCAACGCCCGGCCTTCGGAGTTAAAAAGCAGGCAACGCGACGGCGGCAGATGGACGCGGGCAGGGCTGCCAGCGTGCAGCGGCGCCGCTTCGGCGGTCTGCTTGACGGCGATCATCTCGGGCAGGCCGTCCAGCGTGGTGTAGACGATGGACAGGTCACCCAGATACTCAACGTGGCCGACCCCCACTTGGATGACATTGTCTTCCTGCTGCGCTGCGGCGATGGACAGGTGTTCGGCGCGTACGCCCAGCGTAACGCGGTCGCCCGGCTGCGGCGCGGCGTCCGTGCCGGTGCAGGCTTCGACCTTGATGATGGCGCCGTCGGGCAGCAGCACCGACACGCCATTGCCGCCGGCAGCGACCACCTGGCCGGGAATGAAATTCATCTTCGGCGTGCCGAGGAAGCCGGCCACGAACAGGTTGGCCGGCGCGTTATACAGTTCATGCGGCGTGCCCACCTGCTCGATGCGGCCGCCGTTGAAGACCACGATGCGCTGGCCCAGCGTCATCGCCTCGACCTGGTCGTGGGTGACGTAGATCATGGTGGTGTTCAGCTCCTTGTGCAGGCGGCTGAGTTCCACCCGCATCTGCACGCGCAGGCTGGCGTCGAGATTCGACAGCGGTTCGTCGAACAGGAACACTTCGGGCTTGCGCACGATGGCGCGGCCGATCGCCACGCGCTGGCGCTGGCCGCCCGACAGTTCCTTCGGCTTACGCTTGAGCAGCGGCGCAATCTGCAGGATGGCGGCGGCGCGTTCCACCGCCTCCTGCACGGCTGCCGGCTTGTGGCCGGCCAGCTTGAGGGCGAAGGCCATGTTCTCGTACACCGTCATGTGCGGGTACAGCGCATACGACTGGAACACCATGGCCAGCTTGCGCTGCGCCGGCGCGATGTCGTTGGCCAGTGTGCCGCCGATGTGCAGCGCGCCGCCGCTGATGGTTTCCAGGCCGGCGATCATGCGCAGCAGGGTGGACTTGCCGCAGCCGGAAGGTCCGACGAAGACCATGAATTCGCCGTCGGCGATATCGAGGTCGATGCCGTGGATGACCGGCGTTTTATCGTAATGCTTGACGATGTTACTGAGACTGACACTGGCCATTGCTTATCCCGCGTGGGCGGCTTGCTGCACCGCCGGTTCTTCGTCCTTCGGCTGCGGGCGCGCCGTCATCGGAATCAGTTGCGACAGGATGGCGACCGGAATCGCGCAGATCATCACCCAGACGAAGAAGTGCTGGTAGCCCAGCGCGATCTGGATGTCGCCGCTGAATAGCTTGAACAGCACGAAGCCCAGCTGCATGATGCCGGTGGCGAAGGCGTAGTGCGCGGTCTGGTATTTGCCCGGCGCGACCACCTGCATCATGTACAGGATCAGACCCACGAAGCCGAAGCCGTAGCCGAACATCTCCACGCTGAGCGCCGCGCCGATGATGGCAAGGTCGGTCGGCTGGAAATAGGACAGCAGATAGAACGCCACATTCGGCAGATTGACCGCCAGGATCAGCCACAGGATGGCGCGCTTGAGGCTCAGCCACGAAGTGAAGTAGCCGCCGGCGATGGAGCCGATCAGGAAGGCCACCGTGCCGACCGTGCCATACACCGCCCCCACTTCGGCGGTGGACAGGCCAAGGCCGCCGAGGTTGCGCGCCTCGCGCAGGAACAGCGGACCGATGGACTGCACCTGCGCCTCGCCAGCGCGGAACAGGATGATGAACACGATCGAGACCCAGATGCCGGGCTTCTTGAAAAACTCTACGATCACTTCGCGCAGCGTGCGGGCGATGGCGGCGGCGTTGGTGTCGGCGGTGACTTCGTTCTTCGCCAGCGGCAGCGCCCAGCCGTTGTAGAGACCCAGCGCTACCATCATGCCACCGAGGATGCAGAAGCAGATGGTCCACGCGGGCACCACGCCGAGCGTCTTCTCGAAGTGACCGGCCAGCAGCAGCAGGGCGCCGGTGGTGAAGAACTTGGCGGCATTGAAGAAGGTGCCGGTCCAGCCGGCGTACTTGGCCTGGTCTTTTTCATCGAGGCTGGTGATGTACAAGCCGTCGCAGGCGATATCGTGGGTGGCGGCCGAGATGCCGACCAGCGCGAGCATGCCCATGCAGGCGGCAAACCAGAACGGCGCCTGCAAGGCCAGCGCAACGCCGCCCAAACACAAACCGCCGAACACCTGGAAGAAGGTAACCACCAGCTTCTTGCTGCTGACCAGTTCCAGGAAGGGACTCCACAAAGGCTTGAACACCCACGCAAAACCGATCAAGCCGGTCCAGTGATTGAGTTCGTCGTTGGGCACGCCCATGCTCTTCAACATCTGGTTGGCGACAATCGCGACGGCGAAGAACGGCAGGCCCTGCGCGAGGTACAGGCTGGGCACCCAGAACTTCGGATTGCGGATTTGTTTGTTTTCCATGCTGTGTTATCTCCACTAGTGTCGTTCCCGCGCAGGCGGGAACCCATACTCAGCATGGATTCCTGCTTTCGCAGGAATGACGGTGTCTTTTTGACGGTGTTATTTTATTTGTCGAAGCCTGGAACCGGTGCGTTGCCGGTGGCTTGAAGTTCGCCTGAAAGCCATGCGTTGACCGCTTCCAGCGCAGGCTGAGCGAAACCGTAGGTCATCAGGGCCGGGGCGTCGATGTCCAAGGCCTGGTAGGGATTCCAAAGCGCCAGGTGCAGGTTCGGACGCCAGGTGTCGCGCGCGTGCCGGCCGTAGCGCAGGCGCGAGGTGGAGGCCAGCATGGTGAAACGGCCGTCCTGCGGCAGCGCGTTCCAGTCGAAGGTGTCGGCGTCGGCAAAGGTGACCAGTTCGACGTCGTACAGCTTGCGCAGCGACTCGGCCACCACGCCGGCAGGCACGCCGGCTTCGGACACGCCGTCGCTCACCACATCCTGGCGCGCGATCAGGCGCAGCTTGGCGCCGGCCGCCGGCCGCTGTGGCGCACCGTAGGCAGTCAGGCTGCGACGCCAGCCTTCGGCCATCACCTCGCGGTCGGCCGCATCTTCCTTGTACGAGCGCGGTTTGCATGGATAGGCTTTCGCCAGCGCCGCCAGGCGGTCCAGGCGATGCTGCACTTCGTCCTGCGACAGCGCACCTGATGCGAGGGCGGCGGCGATGGCGTTCAGCGTTTCTTCCTGCGTTTCGGTGGTGCCCAGCGCCATCACCATGTCGGCGCCGGCGGTCAGCGCGCGTACGGCGGCGTTGCCGACGCCATAGCGGCCGGCGATGGCGTGCATGTCCATGCCGTCGGTGATGATGATGCCCTGGTACTTCCATTCATCGCGCAGCAGGTCGTTGAGGATGCGGCGCGACATGGTGGCCGGATTCTCGGGATCGAGCGTCGGGTAGACAATGTGCGCGGTCATCATGGCCGGCGCCGCGCCGGAGGCGATGCGGAACGGCGCCAGTTCCAGGCGGTTCAGTTCTTCCACCGGCTTGTTCACGGTCGGCAGGTCGCGGTGCGAATCGACGTTGGTGTCGCCGTGGCCGGGGAAGTGCTTGACGCAGCAAGCCACGCCTTCGGCATGGCTGCCGGCCATCCACGCCATCGCCAGTTCGGCGGCGCGCTGCGGCTCGGCGCCGAAGGAGCGCTCGGCGATGACCGGATTGTGCGGGTTGTTGTTCAGGTCCAGCACCGGCGCGAAGTTCCAGTTGAAGCCCAGCGCCTTGACGGCGCGCGCCACGGCGGCGCCGGTGCGGTAGGCCAGATCGGTGTCGTTGGCCGCGCCCAGGCCCATGGCGGCCGGCGGCGCCGGCACCCAGGTCGAACGCACCACGGCGCCGCCTTCCTGGTCGATGGCGATCAGCGATTCCGGGCCCATGGCGGCGCGCAGGTCGGCGGTCAGCTTGGCCAGTTGCTCGGAATCGGTCATGTTCCCGCGGAACAGGCAGACGGCGCGGATGCTGTTCGCTTTCAGGAAGTCGGCGGTGGCCGTGTCCAGCACGGTGCCTGGGAAGCGGATCATGATAAGTTGGCCGGCGATTTTTCTGTAGTCGTTTTGAGTTGTCATTTCACTGCTCCGTCCATGCCGCGCATGAAGAATCGTTGGGTAAATAAGAAGGCTGCCAGCGTGGGCAGGATGGTCAGCACGGTGCCTGCGGCGATCACGCGCGTGCTGCTGCCGAAGGTGCCGCGCAAATACAGCACGCCCACCGACAGCGGGAATTCGTCCGGCTTGCTCATGACGATGGAAGGCCAGATGTATTCGTTCCATGCCTCGACCGCCGTCAGGATGCCGACGGTGGCCAGCCACGGGGCGATCAGCGGCAGCATGATCTTGCTGAAGATGATCCACTCGGAGGCGCCGTCCACGCGGGCGGCGTCGATCAGGTCTTGCGGTACTTCTTCGAAGGCTTGCTTCAGCAGCAGGATGGCGACGGCGTTGACCACGTTGGGCAGGATCACGCCGGTGTAAGTGTCGACCAGGCTCAGTTTCGTGACGGTGATGAAGTTGACCAGAAAGTTGACTTCCGACGGCAGCACCAGCGTGGCGAGGATCAGGCCAAACACCAGCTTGCGGCCCTTGAACTGCATGCGCGCCAACGGGTACGCGGCGGCGGAGCACAGCACCAGTTTCCAGAACACGGTGCAGGCGGCGATGAACACCGAGTTGCGGAAGAAGCGCCAGATCGGGATGGCGTTGAACACTTCGATGAAGTTATCCAGCGACGGCTTCTGCGGCCAGAAGGTGGGCGGGTAGGCGAAGATGTTGCCTTCGGTGGACAGCGCGGTGACCAGCGTCCACCAGAACGGGAACACGCAGACCACGGCGATGGCGCACAGCAGCAGGTAGTGTGTGATGGTCTTCATCGATGCTTGGGCCGAATGTAGCGCAGGCAAAGCAGGGCGATGCCGACGCAGAAGATGGAGACCACGAAGCTGGCGGCCAAAGCGCGCGGCAGCTTGAGGTGCTTCAGGCCCTGGTCGTAGGCGTAATACAGGCCGGTGAAGGTGGAGTTCATCGGGCCGCCCTGGGTCAGCACATCGACTTCCTGATAGGCCTTGAGCGCGGCCAGCACCGAGAGCACGGAGCAGATCATGATGGTCGGGCGCAGCATCGGCACGGTGATTTTCCAGAATCGCTGCCAGCGGTTGGCGCCATCGAGGATGGCGGCTTCCTGCATGTCGGCGGGGACGGCTTGCAATGCGGCGAGGTACATCACCATGTACCAGCCAAGGCCGCGCCACAGCGTGACGAACATGATGGCGAACAGCGCGATGGTGTCGTTGGACAGCCAGCCGACCGGCGCGTTCACCAGTTGCAGCGTTTGCAGCACGTAGTTGAGCGTGCCCTGTTCGTGGAACATGAAGCCCCACATGATGCCGACCACCGAGACCGTGGTCACCACCGGCACGTAGAACGCGGCGCGGAAGTAGCGGATGCCGGGCAGTTTGTTGTTCACCAGGACGGCCAGGCTTAGGGCGCCGATTTGCACGAAGGGCACCATCAGCAGGAACAGCAGCGAGTTTTTCAGGCCGGTGACGAACATCTCGTTGTCGAAGATGTAGCGGAAGTTATCCAGGCCGACCCAGTGCGTTTCGCGTATCAGGCTGTAGTCGGTGAAGGCCAGCAGCGAGCCGAAGGCCACGGGCCAGAACGAGAACACGGCCAGCAGAATTAGCGCGGGCGCGAGGAACAGCCAAGCGGCGAAATCTAAGCGACGGCGTGCCCCGTCGTCCTCGCGCATGCGGGGACCCATACCGAGCGAACCGGGATGCTCAGCATGGGTTCCTGCGTGCGCAGGAGCGACGGGGGGCTGTTCGGCGCTCATCTCAATGACTCCGCTGCGAGGCGAGCTTCTTGTTCCAGATCGCGACTGCCTGGTCGAGCGCCTGCTGGATGTCCTGCTTGCCGGTGACGCCGGCTTCGACGGCTTTTACCAGGTAGCGGCGCAGTTCGTCGTAGTCGGTGATGCCGGCGACGTACAGCGTGTGCGCATGCGGCATCGATACGGCGCCCGCCGCCACGGCTTTTTCCGCCGCACCGGCGCCTGGTGGCACGTTGGTGAAGAAGGGATCGTTGGCCGCTTGCGCCATCGCCGGGAACACGCTGGCCTGTTTGGCGAAGGCCAGCTGGTTGGCGTCGTTGGTGAGATAGCGGGCGAATTTGCCGATGGCCGGCATCAGTTTCGGGTCGACGTTCTTCGGCACGGCGTAGTGTATCAACCAGCCGCCATCGGCGATGCCGGTGGGGCCGAGCGGTGCCGGAGCGACGTCGGTGATGGCGTAGATATCTTTGGCGTCGCTCTGGATGCGTTTTACCGCCGTCGGTGGCGCCAGCAGCATGCCGAGGCGGCCGCCCTTGTAGGCGTCGATTGCAGCGGGGAAGTTATCTTCGGCGAACAGCGCGTCCTTCAGCAGGCCGCCGGCCTTGTAGGTCTCGGCCAGCTTGCGGATCAGCGCCACGTGGCCGGGCGAATTGAAGACTGCCTTGCCATTGGTGATGACGGGCAGGCCTTGCTGCATCATCAGGCCGTCGATCTTGGATAGCGCCGGACACAGGCCGGCCTTGCCGGTGTGCGCGGCGATCCGGCGCGCGAACAGCAACTGTTCGTCGAGATTGCGCGGCGCGTGCGGGATGCCGGCGGCCTTGAAAATCTGGGTGTTGTAGGCGATGACGGCGACGTTGCTATACATCGGGAAGCCGTAGGTCTTGCCGTTGAAGGTGAGGTCCTCCAGCGTGCTGGGGATATAGCGTTGGCGGGCGTCGGCCAGCAGATTGTCGATGGGGGCGAGCAGGCCGTCGCGGGCGAATTCGTCGGCCCATGGGACGTTGAGGTTGACCAGCGCGGGCGGCGTGCCGGCCACGATGCGGGTCACCAGTTTGGTCTGGATGATATCCCAGGGGAAGTCCACCCACTCCACCTTCACGCCCGGATTCGCTGCCTCGTAGTTTTTCACCAGCGTCTCGTAATAGGGCGTGAACTTGGGCTTCATGCTGAAGGTCCAGAACTCGATCTTGTCGGCAGCGTGGGCGCTCGCTGCCAGCAGCAGCGCCGTCGTCCCCGCGCAGGCGGGGATCCATAGACTGCGTGCGATCACGTTCAGTATGGATCCCCGCGTGCGCGAGGATGACGGCTTTGCGGACAACATGACTTAGTTAGTCTTCGTGACTTTGCTCAAGTGACGCGGCTGGTCCGGGTCCAGGCCGCGCGCGGCCGACAACTGGGCCGCCATCACATAGAAGGCCTGGATCGCCACGATAGGATCGAGATCCGGCGTCGCCGCAATCGGCAAGGTCAGATCGCGTTCCGCCACATCGGCCGGAGCGGCCAGCAGTACGCGTGCGCCACGGCCACGCATTTCGCTCGCCAGCGCCAGCAGGCTGGCCTGGGTCGGGCCGCGCGTGGCGAAGATCACCAGCGGATAGCCTTCTTCGATCAGTGCCATCGGACCATGCTTGATCTCCGCGCCGCTGAAGGCTTCCGCCTGCAGCGCCGAGGTTTCCTTGAACTTCAGCGACGCTTCCAGCGCCACCGGGAAGCTGATGCCGCGTCCCACCACCATGATGTTGCGGGCCGGCGTCAAGACTTCAATCGCCTTCGACCAGTCTTCATTGGTCGCTGCGCGCAGCGATTCCGGCAGGGCTTCCAGGCCTGCCAGCAGCTCCGGGTCGTTCTGCCATGCCGCCACCAGGCGTGCGCTCGCCACCAGGCTGGTGATGAAGCTCTTGGTCGCGGCCACGCTCTGCTCTTTACCGGCGCGCAGCGGCATTGCGAATTCGGCGGCGTGTGCCAGCGGCGAATCGATGTCGTTCACCAGCGCGATGGTGGTGGCGCCGCCGTCGCGGAAGTAGCGGATCGGCTCGACCACGTCCGGGCTCTGGCCCGATTGCGAAATTGAGATCGCCAGCGTGTCGCGCGTGATCAGCGGCGATTTGTTCAGGGTCACCAGCGACATCGGCAGCGAGGCCACCACGCGGCCCAGACGCGCCATGATCAGGTAGGCCGCATAGGCGCAGGCGTGGTCCGAACTGCCGCGCGCGATGGTCAGGGCGGTCGAGAAGGACGTGCTCCTCAATTTGCGGCCCAGCTCCGCGTAACGGTCGCCGTCGTTGGCCAGTTGCAGGGCGACGCAATCAGCTGCGGACAGGGCTTCTTTCAACATCATTGAGGTCACAACAATTCTCCTTCGATATAGACGGCTTTAAGGTTCAGGTCACGGTCGAGCACCACGAAGTCGGCGAAAGCGCCGGGGGCCAGGCGGCCCCGCTCGGAGAGGCCGAGGTAATCGGCCGCATACGTTGAGACCCGTGCCGAGGCGTCCGCCAGATCGAGGCCGAGTCCGACCAGGTTGCGCAGCGCCTGGTCCATGGTGAGGGTGCTGCCGGCCAGCGTGCCGTCTGGCAGGCGCACGCCGCCCATGCATTTCATGACGGTGTGGCGGCCCAGCATATACTCGCCGTCCGGCATGCCGGTGGCGGAGGTTGAATCGGTCACGCAGTACAGGTGCGGAATGCAGCGCAGCGCGGTCTTGATGGCGCCTGGATGCACGTGCAGCAGGTCGGGAATGAATTCGGCGAAGCGCGCATGGGCCAGCGCCGCACCGACCATGCCGGGCTCGCGGTGATGCAGGCCGGTCATGGCGTTGAACAGGTGGGTGAAGCCGTGCGCACCGTGCTCCAGCGCGGCCACGCCATCCTCATAGGTGCCGAGGGTGTGGCCGATCTGCACGCGCATGCCGGCTTCCGACAGTTCCTTCACCAGCGCCAGGTGACCTTCGATTTCCGGCGCCACGGTGATCAATTTGAGCGGCGCCAGTTGTTCCAGCTTGCGCACGTCGGCCAGCTTGGCCGAGCGCGCGTAGGGTGGCTGCGCACCGAGCTTGCCGGAGTTGATGAACGGGCCTTCGAGGTGGGCGCCGAGCACGCGCGCTTCGCCGACGCCGCGCTGGGCCGCCGCTGCGCCGATGCCTTTCAATGCGAGGTCGATGTCCTCGGGCGGCGCGGTCATGGTGGTGGCCAGCATGCTGGTGGTGCCATGCTTGGCGTGGATGGCGGCGATGGTGCGCACAGCGTCGCCGCCTTCCATCACGTCCTTGCCGCCGCCGCCGTGCACGTGCAGGTCGATAAACCCAGGCAGGATATAGACTTCCTCGTTCAGCGCGGGATCGGCGCCGGCGCCGATGACGGATGCGATGCGCTCGTCGAAAGTGAGTTCACCGTGGATCCAGCCGGCCGGTGTCAGGATATTGCCTTTGATTGCATCGCTCATCTGCGCGACTCCGCTACGAATTCATAATAATCACTACGGCAGAACGAGTGGGTCAATTCCACTGCCGCGCCGTTGTCGAGATAACTCACGCGGGTGATATGCAGCATCGCCGCACCCGCAGGAATATTGGCCAGGCGTGCTTGCTCCTCGCTGGCGTTGACGGCGCGGATATGCTGCAGCGCGCGCATCGGGATGGTGCCATTGGCCTCCAGATAGCCGTACAGCGTATCGGTCACGCTGTGCGGGTTGGGCATGTACTGCGCCGGGATGGTGGTGGTTTCAATCGCCATCACCACATCGTCGGCGGTGCGCAGGCGTTTGAGGCGCGCCACCGGCATATTCGGTGAGAGGCCGAGCGACAGCAGTTCCACCGGCGAGGCGAGGCCGAGCTCGCGCTGCAGCCAGCGCGAGCCGGCCTTGAAGCCGCGCTCGCGCAGCTCTTCGGAGAAGCTGGTCAGGCGCGACAAGGGTTGTTCGAGTTTCGGCGTGATGTAGGTGCCGGAGCCGCGCTTGCGGGTCAGCATGCCGCGCTCGCACAGCATGTCGATGGCTTTGCGTGCGGTCACGCGCGAGATGTTGAGCATGTCCGACAGCACGCGCTCGGACGGCAGGGCCTCGTTGGCGCGCCAGTCGCCGCCGGCGATACCGTCGGACAGCTTGTTCGCCAGTTGCATGTACAGTGGCGTGTCGCTGCCGGCGTCCGGCCTGAAGTCACTTAACTGCGCGCTCAACTGGGCTAGCACGGACTCACTCCTTGAAGCGGGTTTGGATCAGGCGCAGCGCGCCGGCGGCGGAGTCGCCATGCGGCGCGACCACGCGCTGCGACATCGACGACGGCAGGTAAGGGCGCATCGGCGCGGCCAGGCCGCCGCACAGCGCGATCGGCAGCGTGGCGCTGGCGTCGAGCGCATGGGCCATCAATTCCACTTCGCGGCCGGCCGCTTGCAGGATGGCGCGTGCGGTGTCGTTGCTGTCGCCGTGCAGGAGGACGATGCGCGCCAGTTGCGCGTAATGGGTCTGGGTGGCGCGCGCCAGCCAGTTCTGGATGGCGTTGCGCGGTTCTGCTTGATTCGCGCCGCAGGCATTGGCGACGTCGGTGGCGAAGGCGTTGGCCGGCATGCGGCCGTCGAGCACTTGCTGCACGTGGTTGATGGCGCGCAGGCCCATCCAGGCGCCGCTGGCTTCATCACCGGCGGGGAAGCCCCAGCCGCCGACTTCGACGTGACGGCCATCGGCCAGTTTGATTTCGCCGACGCTGCCGGTGCCGAGCGCGATGATGGCGCCGGGCTGGCCCTGGTGCGCGCCGAGCACGGTGGTATGGCCGTCGCTTTCCAGCGCCACCTGGGCGTAGCCCGGATTGGCGGCGACGAATTCGGCGGCCCATTGTCGGTTGTGCACGCCGGCCAGGCCGAGGCCGATGGCGATGGTGCTTTTGTCGGGAAAATCCAGTGCGGCGGCGTCGAAGGCTTGCGTGGCGGCTTCTTCCACGGCGGCCCAGGCTTTGGCGATGCCGTGCATCAAGCCGGAAGGGCCGCCGGCGCCTTCAGCGATTTCCACACCATCGGCGCGCGCCAGGCGCACCCGGGTGCCACTGCCGCCGCCGTCTACGCCGATGAAAAATTCGATCATGTTTACCTGAGAAAGCTGATGCCGGGATACCCCGCGATGAAGGGCACTATAGGGCGTGGCAAACCAGCTTGTCAACAGGTATTTAACTGGTATTAAAAAATATTGAAGTGGACTGGGGTTGTCGTCTTGTAATCGTTTTCTAAGTGCTTGTTTTTAATAAATAAAAAGTAAATTATCGGCCCGCAGTCCAATGTCGCATTTGAATGCCACTTCGTCAGCCTCGTCGTTCCCGCGAAAGCGGGAATCCATAGCGGCTGGGCTCCATCGTTGGCGTATGGATTCCCGCTTTCGCGGGAATGACGCGTGCGTGGCGCGGGGGACGGGGGGCGTCAGCGGTGGTAGGTGACCAGGCGGGTACGGCTGGCGTCGGCGTTCTCGGCGACCGTCACTACTGCATTGCCTGGGCCGTGGACGGTGACGTCGGTTTGGCGCGTGCACAGCTGGCGCGCGTCGAGGTCGCCCGAGCCGCTCACTTGCGCGTTCAGCACGGCGGTATTGCCGGACAGGACCATGTTGCCGGGACCGCTCAGCCGCGCACGCACGCTTTGCGCTTCCAGGCCGCGCACCGTGAGGTCGCCCGAACCATGGACTTCGGCGTCGAGTTTCTTGATGTGGCCGGCGATGCATGCCTCGCCCGGACCGTGCAACGAGGCGCTGGCCGCTTCGGCGCTGAGGGTGCAGGCGTCGAGGTCGCCCGAGCCGTGGACGTCGGCGCGGATTTCCTTGGCGCTGCCGTGCAACGCCACCGAACCGGGGCCATGCAGCGCGGCGTTGACGCGGTTGGCGCGGATGTCGCTGATGTCGAGGTCGCCAGAGCCGTTGACCACCAGGTTCAAGTCCTGCGTGACGCCGGCGAGGCTGACGTCGCCCGGGCCGCCCATCTGCAGGTTGAGGTTGGCCGACGACAGCGCGCGCAGGTCGAGGTCGCCGCTGCCGTTGGCGGTGATGCTGAGGTCGCCCACCTTGCCGGTGGCGTGGATGTCGCCCGGGCCGTCCGACACCAGGGTCAGCGCCTTGCCCTGGAATTGCTGCAGGTCGACGTCGCCGCTGCCGGCGTTGCGCAGGCTTTTCAGGCCGGCCGCGCTGATGCGGATGGTCATTGGCGGCCGGCTTTCCTTGCCCCAGCTGAGGTTGAGTGTCCAGCCTTTTTGCTTGCGCGGCTGGCGCACGGTGAGCGTGTCGCCGCTGACCGAGGTTTCGATCTCGGCAAACTGGCGGCGCAGACCGCTCAGCTCCACCGCATTGCCCGGCTGCGCGGTGACGATCACGCGGAATGGGCCGATGAGATTGAGGTTGGTGAACGGCGCGACGCTGCGCGTTTCGCTGCCGTAGCTGTCGTCTTTGGTATCGGCGGCGCCGGCCATGGCGGTGGCCAGCAACAAGGTGGATGCCAGCGCTGCGTGTTTGATCGTCTGCTTCATGTTTGGTCTCGATGGTGGGAAGTGGCGAGAACTGGACGATATGACAAAACCCCGCCGCCGTCGCTGGCCATGGGATGGACGCGCGGAAGTGGGGGATCAACTGCAAAATTCCGGGGCTGAGCCGCAGCTCAACTTTGCCCGCGCGCCGCCGTTACCGTTTGTGTGGCCCCGCTGCGGCCGTGATGTCATAATGGGCGCATCAATAGGCGACGCGATCGGCCTGCGCAGCATAAAGGAGCGCATATGATTAAATACATGGGTACGAAAAACACCAGCGACGGCGGCGTGCTGTATATCTTTTTGATTAATGGCTTGCAGAAGGAAATCAAGGAACATGCCTTGAAACAGTATCCGGGCTGCTATGAGGCACTGCCCGCCACGGCCAAGGCGCGCATCAGCGCCAACCGTGCGTGGTTGTCGAAAACCTAATGCGAATACGTTTTCGCCTGACCTCCGCCGCGTTGGTGCTGGCGCTGGCGTGCTGCTGCGGCACGGCGCAGTCGCAGTCGGTGCCGACCACCTTCGGCACCATCATCGGCAACGGCCTGCTGTGCCGCGACCATACCGACAATATCTATTTCTACAATTATCTGCTGCGGCATTTCGGTGCGGCCTACAAGCATGAGGGCGGCGCTTTCTGGTTCCGTACCGATGGCGCCTCGCTGTGGGGCCAGACCATTTCCGAGGTGATGGTCAGCGACGATACCAGTCCCTATATTTTCGTCGGCGCGGTGGCCGAAGCCACGCCGGAGAACCTGGAGCAGGCCATCATCCGGCAAGTGGGCACCCGCTATACCGTGATCGATACTTCCGCCTATCCGGTGCGCGAGGCCAAGCCGGCCAGCCGCATCGTGTATTTCGACACCAAGTCCAAGATTTACTGCGCCAAGTACAAGCCGCTGCCGCCGGTGCAGCCGCCGCCGGTCCGACAGCAGCTAAAATAGGCGACCGCGCATCCCCAGGGCTTTCATGTACACGCATTTTTTCAATCTGAAGCAATCGCCGTTTTCCATCGCGCCGGACCCGCGCTACCTGTTCATGAGCGAACGCCATCGCGAGGCGCTGGCGCATTTGCTGTATGGCGTGGGCAGCGGCGGCGGCTTCGTGCTGCTGACCGGCGAAATCGGCGCCGGCAAGACCACCGTGTGCCGCTGCTTCATGGAGCAGATTCCGGCCGACTGCAAGCTGGGCTATATCTTCAATCCCAAGCTGTCGGTGGAGGAGTTGCTGCTGTCCATTTGCGACGAGTTCGGCATCGAGCTGGCGCCGCAGGGTAGCGGCGCGGTCAGCGTGAAGGGCTATGTGGATGCGATCAATGCCTATCTGCTGGCAAGTCACGCGCAGTCGCGCAACAATGTGCTGATTATCGATGAGGCGCAGAATCTGTCGGCCGAGGTGCTGGAGCAGCTGCGCCTGCTGACCAATCTGGAAACCAGCGAGCGCAAGCTGCTGCAGATCATCTTGATCGGTCAGCCGGAGCTGCGCACCATGCTGGCGCGGCCGGAGCTGGAGCAGCTGGCGCAGCGCGTGATCGCGCGTTATCACCTGGGATCGCTGTCGGAGGCGGAAACCGGCATCTACATCGAGCATCGCCTGACCGTGGCCGGCGCGACCGCGATTGCGCCGTTTCCGCGCAAATTGATGGGCTTGATCCATGGCTTGACCAAGGGTGTGCCGCGCCGCATCAATTTGCTGTGCGACCGGGCGTTGCTAGGCGCGTACGTGGAAAATCAGCCGCAGGTGACGCGGACGATTTTGAAGCGGGCAGCCAGTGAGGTGTTTGCCGGGCAGGATGCGGTCAGTGCCGGGCAGGGCGCGCGCAATGGGACGGCGGCGCGCTGGCCGCTGGTGGCGGCGGGCCTTCTGGGCGGCGTGGCGATCAGTGCGCTGGCCTGGCAACTGGCATCGCGCGATGCGGCGCCGGTGGCGCAGGCGCAAGCGGCGCTGAAGCCGGCGGCGGCGTCCCCGCGCGCGCAGCCAGGTTCGGCGACCGCGCCTGCGCCGGCCTTGGCTGCAGCCGCGCCGTCGGCGGCGCTCAAGCAGGGCGGCGACAGCGCTGCGGCTTTGCGCCAATTGGCCGGCCTGTGGGGATTGACGCTGACCGATGGCGAGCCTTGTGCCATCGCCGCGCGCGCCAATCTACGCTGTCTGCAAACCAAGGGCAGTCTGGACGAAGTGCGTCTGCTGGACCGTCCCGTGATGTTGAAGCTGAACGATGATCCGGTCGCGCCCAACTACGTGCTGTTGACTGCGCTGGACGAGCACCACGCCACCGTCACCGAGCCCGGCGGCAAGTCTCACAAGATGAGCGTGGAAGCCCTGGCGGCGCGCTATGACGGCGAGTTCACCACCTTCTGGCGCGCGCCACGCGCCTGGCGCGACGAAGTGCGCAGCGGCGATCGCGGCCCGGATGTCGATTGGCTGGCCAAACGCCTGTCGCAAATCTACGAAATGGACAAGCCGCAGGAAAACCAGCCGCTGGACGCGCCATTGCGCAAGCGCCTGACCGAGTTCCAGAGCGCGCAAAATCTGAAGGCCGACGGCGTTGCCGGCCCCAAGACTTTTATCCGCCTGTATCAGCTGGGCGGCGTGCAGGAGCCGCGCCTGCGCTGATCAGCTGGCGCGGCCTTGGTCGTGGTGAAGGTGTAAGATAGCGCGATATCTGATTCTTTAAAAGCCATGTCCTATATTTTGGAAGCCTTGAAAAAGGCGCAAGCAGAACGTCAACTGGGGAGCTCGCCCACCATCCATGCGCCCACCTTGCATGCGGCCGATCGCGCCTCGCCGGTGGCGCGCGTCAGCAAGCCGTTGTTGCTGTCGCTAGGCGGCATGGCTGTGGTGATAGGCGTGCTGCTGGTGCTGGTGTGGCGTTCGCCGGCTTCCGCCCCGACTCCGAGGCAGACACCTGCGCCCGCCGTGGCCTCCGCGTCGCCGTCGCCGCCCGCCGTAGTGGCCGTATCGCCAACGCCGCTGCCGGCTCCGGTGGCGGACTTGCCGCCGTCCGTGGCCAATCTTGCACGCGCCTCGGCATCAACGCCGCAGCCCGTCGCGCTGGCCGCGCCTGCGCCTGGCCTCGCCTCCGCCAAACCAGTCGCAGCACCGGAGGAACCGGTGGTCAACCTGCGCGACCTGCCGGAACCGATTCAACGCTCGATCCCGCAAGTCAGCGTGGGCGGCTATATCTACTCCCGCAACGCCGCCGACCGCGTATTGCTGATCGACAAGATCCTGCGCCGCGAAGGCGACGAAGTCGCGCCCGGCCTGATCCTGGAGAAGCTGCAGCCGAAAGAAGCCGTGTTTAACTTCAAAGGCTATCGCTACCGCGTTCCGTATTGAGTTGTCATTTCCATGTCATGAAAAAATGATATTTTTGTATCATTGTGAACTCTGCATGGAACCCATCATGAAGCACCTGAAGTTTCTGCCTTTCCTGATTGCCGCCGTCTCCTACATGCCCCGCAGCCATGCCGCCGAAGTGGTCCAGACCACCGAGCCGAGCGGCCTGAGCCTGTTGCTGATCTGCCTCAGCCTGGTGGTCCTGGCCGGTGCCGGCCACACCCGCAGCGCCGTCATCAAGCCGGAACAGTAAGCCGCCCCGCACCGTCAAATGTTGCTGCGTATAATGCTGGACATCATTGGTCGGTGTAGAAGGGCAGGCGATGCAACAAGTTCTCGGTGTGGTCGGAACCTCCGGCAGCGGTAAGACCACGCTGCTGGAATATCTGCTGGCGCAACTGGCGCAGCAGGGGCGGAAGGTCAATGTCATCAAACACAGCCACCACGACCTGCAATTCGAACCGCAGCACAAGGATAGCGCACGCCTGCGCATGGCCGGCGCGGCCGAGGTGATGGTCGCTTCGCCATTCCGCTACGCCATCATCCACGAGCTGCGCGGTGCTGCTGAGCCGTCGCTGGAAGAGCAGCTGGCGCGCATGGCGCCGGCCGATCTGACCTTGCTGGAAGGATTCAAGTCCTATCCCATCGATAAACTGGAAGTCTATCGGGTGGAGGCCGGCCGCGCGCCGCTGTATCCCCACGACGAGCACGTGCTGGCGGTGGCCGCCGACCACGCGCGGCCGGAAGGACTGCGACCCAGCGTCGCCTGGCTGGATTTGAACCAGCCGGAGCAGGTGCTTGCCTGGTTGCTCACGCATCTGAAAAAAAATTCAGCGAATTGCTGAAAACGCCTAAAGTTCGCCGCGCAGTCGCCGTAAAAGAAGTGATACCCCAAACTGGAGGACCCCATGGACGTTACCGGTATTGCTCAGACTGCAACCACAATCGCAGACACTGGCACCAAGCAGGCTGTCGGTATTGCCGTGCTGAAAAAAGCGCAGGACATCGCGGCCTCGAGCGCATCGGCCTTGATCGAGGCGATCCCACCGGTGCCGAATCTGCCGGCTCACCTCGGCAACAACATCAACACCAAGGCCTGATCGGCCGACGCGGCCCCTGGTTTGGCGGCCGCCACTTTCTCCGCGTGCCACTCGGCGCGCGGCGCGTACGCGCACATTTCCCCACTAACTACTCGACAGGTGCGTATCGGCGTTTTTGCTGGTACGCTGCGGGTGCTTTTTCATTTTTCCACAGGAGACCAATATGAATAAACGTCAAGCCTTGATCGCCGCCGCCCTGGCCACCGTATGCGCCACCCAGATCGGCACGGCCGCTGCCGCCGAAGAGAAAGAAAAATGCTACGGCGTCGCCAAAGCCGGCCAGAACGATTGCGGCACGGCCGTCCATTCCTGCTCGGGCCAGGCCAAGGCCGACAACGAGCCCGATGAGTGGAAGTTCGTTGCCAAGGGCACGTGCGAAAAGGCCGGTGGCAAAACCACGCCGCCTGCCAAGAAGTAACTGATCACAGGCGGAGCCGCAGGGATGACAGCATTGGGTGTCGGCGTCGGACTGCGGGCTCCGCATTACAGGCGGTTCATGCAACAACGGCCGCGCGTGGCGTGGCTGGAAGTGCATAGCGAGAATTATCTCGACCGGGCCGGTTGGGACTGGCACGTGCTGCGGGAATTGCGGCGCGATTATCCGGTAAGTCTGCACGGGGTTGGATTGGGACTGGGTTCGGCGCGCGGGTTTTCTGAGGCGCATCTGGCGCGCGTACGCGAGCTGGTGCTGCAGGTGGAACCGGTGCTGGTGTCCGAGCATTTGTGCTGGGGCGCGGTGGCGGATCGCCAACTCAACGATTTGTTGCCCCTGACGCTGGATAGCGCGGCGCTGGCGCTGATGAGCGAGCGCGTGGGCCGGGTGCAGGATGCGCTCGGGCGGCAGCTATTGCTGGAGAACGTCTCCAGCTATGTGCGCTTCCATGCGGACGCCATGAGCGAGGCCGAGTTCATGGCGCAGCTGTCGGCGCGCACCGGCTGCGGTCTGCTGTTGGATATCAATAATTTATACGTCAATCAATGCAATCACGGCGAGGATGCGCTGGCGGCCATCGCCGCGATTCAGCCCGGCATGGTGGGTGAGATGCATCTGGCGGGCCATCTGGTGACGCCGGAAGCGGTGATCGATCACCACGGCGACCGCGTGGCCGAGCCGGTGTGGCGTTTGTACGAAGCGGCGCTGGCGCGCTTCGGCGCGGTGCCGACCCTGATCGAGTGGGATACCGATGTTCCGGCGCTGGACGTGCTTTTGGCCGAGGCCTCAACGGCCGCCGCGCTGCACGCGCGCGCCGCGCCGCAGGTCATCCGCTCGTCCGCCGGCCAACCGCAGCCCGCGCAGCTGTCCGCCACGCCGGCATCGGCATCGGCATCGGTATCGGCATCGGCATCGGCACAGGATGCGCAGGTGTTGGCGACCGGCCAGCAATTGTTTGCCGCAGCGCTGTTCGATGCCCAACTGGCGGCGCAGGTGCTGGCGCAATGCAAGTCCGGCAGCAGCGATGCCGCCCACCGTTACGCGCTGTATCGGGGCAACCTCACCGAAACCTGGACCAAGACCTTGGCCGCCGCCTATCCCGTAGTGCTGGCGCTGCTCGGCGAAGAATTCTTCGGCGGCCTGGCGCGCGCCTACGGCAGAGTCCATCTATCCGATGACGGCGATCTGAACCGCTTCGGCGCGCACTTCGCCACCTTCCTGCGCGATTTCCCGCACGCGGCCGACTATCCCTACCTGCCGGACATGGCAACGCTGGAATGGCAACTGCACCGCGCCCACTACGCGCCGCAGGCGCAAGTCCTGAGCGCCGCCCAGCTTGCCGCCATCGCGCCGGACCAGATCGAGGCGGCGGTGTTCACGCTGCATCCGGCCGTGCAGCTGCTGGCCTCGCCGTGGGCGGTGATTCCGCTCTGGCTCGCCCATCAGCCGGACAGCGGCGTCGACTTCCCGGAAGACATGACGACGCCCAGCCACGGCGTCGTGGTAAGGCCGGCATGGCGCGCCGGCGTACAGCCGCTGAGCCCGGCCAGTTACGCGGCCTTGCAAGTTCTACAGGAGGGCGGGAATTTCGGCGCCGCACTGGATGCGGCGTTTGAACACGATGATAATTTCGACGTCGCCGCCAGCCTGCAACACTGGCTGGCGCACGCGGTATTGGGGGAGTCAGTCCTCGCGCCGGAAGGCGCGTAACAGCTTGGCTTCGCCGGTCAGGTCGCGGTGCAGCCGGCTGGCGATGGCGGTCAGTTCGATCATGCGGTCGATGTGCACGGTTTCGAAGCGCGCCAGTTCCTCGGTGGCGGCCAGCAGCGCTTCGGCCAGCTTGTTGCGGGCCGCCTGATATGGCGCCCCATGATACTGGTCCGTATTCTTGAGCAGTTCTTCGGCGTTTTCGATCACCTGGCGCAGATCGTCCAGCAATCGTTCCTGGGTAGGGCTACCTGGTGCAGGACCGTCCATGACGTCCCCCTGTGATCGGTCAAAAAATCAATATAGCGGCACCAGCGCGCGCCGGTTTGCGCGCGCTCAAACATCCCCTATGCCGCCACCACCATAATACGAACGTCGCCCAGGCTGACTTGCTGGCCGGCGCGGATTTTCGCGGTCTTGCGCAGCTCTTTCTTGCCGTCGACCTTGACCTCGCCACTGGCGACAATCATCTTGCCGGCGCCACCGCTGTCGCACAGCCCAACCAGTTTTAACAGTTGATTCAGCTCAACAAATTCACCGTTCAATTCGAAACTAACTTTCTGCATTTTATCCTCTGTTGCCATAATGTGAAATCGGCTGTGGGTCCGTCTTTGGGTAGTGTAGCGGCATTCCGACAGGCGCTCAGTTTACCTTATCCGCGCAAAGTAATTTGGATTGCTAGTGGGCAAAAGAAGGGCTATGCTGAATCAACTGCTGGCGTTTCAAGCAGGGTGCGACAAACCGTAGCGAGTAGCATCATGAATAAGCTTTCTCTGACTTTGGCGACACTCGGCTGGCTGGCCGCAGACGCCGCCGCATCCGATCCGTTTGCGTTCTCGCAGACTCCTCCCTTGTTTGAAAAGCGCGCCGATACGGCCCTGTTGTTCGGTGCGGCCGACCGTCAGGCGGCGCTGGCCGATTCCTTCATCAGCGACGGCGCGCGGCGCTACGCCCTCGTCAGCGGCACGCCGCGCCTGCGCTTCGGCGCGCTGCCGGATAATCTGGCGCTGCTCGATCCGCTGGGGCCCATGCTCAACGAGCGCGGCAAACGCTTCCTCAGCAGTGCGGAATTCGAACGAAAAATGGGACGCGGCACCGGCATCCTGACCATCGGCATGTTGCGCGAAGCGACCGGCGCACCGGGCACGCAACACAGCATGTCGATGATGCTCAACACGCGCCCGACCACCACGTTTACCTCCCTGTCGCTGGGCTATGCGATGTCGCCCCGTAGCTCGTTGATGGCGATGGCGTCGTACGGCCGCACCGCCGGCATCGGCTCGCCGGACAGCCTGTTGTCGCAGGTGTCCTCGGTGCGCACGATGGCGTACAGCGTGGGTGTGGTGCGGCGCCAGGTGTTCAGCGCCGATGACCGGCTTGCCTTCACCCTGTCGATACCGGCCAAGGTACGCACCGGCTCGCTGGAGTTCAACGGCGCCTTGCCGCAAGCGGTCTCACCCGGTGTGGCGGCGTTCGGCGCGCCCACCATCAACCTGCGCCCGACCGCTACCGAGCGCGACCTGGAGTTCGGTTACACCCGCCTGCTTGGGCGCGACGGCAGCAAGGGCAGGGTGACCGGAGCGCTGATGTGGCGCATCAATCCCGGCCACGACGCCGACGCCAAACCGGATGCGCTGATGGGCGTGCGCTATTCCTACGGTTTTTAACCCTGGGCACCGGGCCGGGTCATGTCCAGCGGCACGATCCACTGCTCGAACTGCTCGGCCGTGACGTAGCCCAGCGCCAGCGCCGCTTGCTTCAAGGTCGTGCCTTCATGCTGGGCTTGCTTAGCGATGGAAGCGGCCTTGTCGTAGCCGATGTGCGGCGCCAGCGCGGTGACCAGCATCAGCGAGCGCTCCATCAATTCCTCGATGCGGCCGCGATTCGGTTCGATGCCGTGTACGCAATGCTCTTCGAAGCTGCGCATGCCGTCGGCCAGCAGGCGCGCGCTTTGCAGGAAATTGTGGGCGATCATCGGCTTGTACACGTTCAGCTCAAAGTTGCCGGAGGCGCCGCCCATCGTGATGGCGACGTCGTTGCCGAATACCTGGCAAGCCAGCATGGTCAGCGCTTCGCACTGGGTCGGATTGACCTTGCCCGGCATGATGGAGCTGCCCGGTTCGTTTTCAGGAATCGTGATTTCGCCCAGGCCGGAGCGCGGGCCGGAGGCCATCCAGCGCACGTCGTTGGCGATTTTCATCAGCGCGGCGGCCAGGGTTTTCAGCGCGCCATGGGCCGAGAGCAGGGCGTCGTGGCCGGCCAGCGCGGCGAATTTGTTGTCGGCGGTTTTGAACGGCAGGTGCAGCGCGTGCTCCAGTTCGGCCGCGATGCGGGTGGCGTATTCAGGATGCGCGTTCAGGCCGGTGCCGACCGCCGTGCCGCCGGCCGCCAATTGCAGCACGCCCGGCAGGGCGGCGTTGATGGCGTGTTCGGCGAAGTCCAGGTGGGCGACGTAGCCGGAAAATTCCTGGCCCAGCGTCAGCGGCGTGGCGTCCTGCAGGTGGGTGCGGCCGATCTTGACGATGTCGGCGAAGGCCTGGGCTTTGGCATGCAGGCTGTCGCGCAGCTGTTTCAGCGCCGGCAGCACGTGGTTGGCCAGCGCCAGCGCGGCGGCCACGTGGATGGCGGTGGGGAAGATGTCGTTCGACGACTGGCCTTTGTTGACGTCGTCGTTCGGGTGCAGCACGCGGCGCTCGCCGCGCACGCCGCCCATCAGCTCGGAGCCGCGGTTGGCCAGCACTTCGTTCATGTTCATATTGGACTGGGTGCCGGAGCCGGTTTGCCAGACGGCCAGCGGGAATTCGCTGGGGTGCTGGTTGGCCAGGATTTCATCGGCGGCCTGGGTGATGGCGATGGCCTTCGGTCCTTCCAGCAGGCCAAGGTCGAGATTGACGCGGGCGGCGGCGCGCTTGACGCTGGCCAGCGCGTGCACCAGTTCGAGCGGCATCTTCTCGGTGGAGATGCGGAAGTGTTCGAGGGAGCGCTGGGTTTGGGCGCCCCACAGTTGGTGGTCGGGGACGTCGATCGGGCCGAAACTGTCGCGTTCGCTACGGGTGCTCATGAGGAATCCTTTGCGGGGGTGGGTGGATTTAGTGTAGCGCAGTTCGGAAAAATTATCTGAGGGCTACAAAATCGGGAAAATTGGCCGTTATAGCAGTTACACTTCAGAAAATATCGCCTGACCTCGATTCATAAAATGATGCAGTACAAGCAATTAACCACTTCGCTGTGCACGTTGGCTCTGGCGTTCGGCTCCCTCGGGGCGTCGGCGGCGGAGTTGGGTGATATCGCGCCGCGTTCGTATATCGGCCAGCCGCTGGCGGTGGATATCGATCTGGTGTCGCTGACGCCGGAGGAGCTGGGGGGCTTGCAGGTGCGGTTGGCGCAGGCGGATGTGTATCGCGGCGCCAATGTGCGGATGAATCCGGCGCTGGCGTCGGTGCAGATGGCGGTGGAGCGGCGCGGCGGCAAGCCGGTGCTGCATGTTTCCACCTCGCGGGCGGTGGAGGCGGATTTTGTGCATTTGTATGTGGAGTTGGGCGTGCCGGGCAAGCAGGAGGTGCGCTTGGCGACCGTGTGGTTGCAGCGTGATCCGAATCCGCCGCCACCGCCGGCGCCCGTGGTGGTGGCTGTGGCTGTCGCGCCACCGGTGCCGCTGGCCAGTGCAATGACGCCGGCGCAGGCGGAGCAGATTGCTGCGCAGTCCAGGGCGGCGCGGGCGGCGGCAGCGACTGCTGGTGCGATGCCTGGGGCAGCAGCAGCGGCAGCGGCGACGGCGGCTCCGGTACGGGATCGGACCAAGCCGGCACCGTTGCCTTCCATGCATGAGGCGCAGGTTGGCGTGCCGGGCGAGGTGAAGGCGGCGGCACAGGCGCGCCGTATTGCGGGCGTGCTGGTGTCGGCGGATGGCAAGCCGATCAAACCGTCTGCCAGGGAGGAGTCTGCGGAGGTGCCGGTGGGTGTGGCGCAGGCCTTGTTGCCGCTTGCGCCGCTGCCCTTGCCCAAGGGCGTGAAGCGGCTCGCGCCGGCTTCGTGCGCGCCTACCGGCATGAGCGCCAAGGAGTGCGTGGCGCTGGATCAGCATCATGCCGAACTGTCCGGCAAGTTGGTCGAACTGGAGGCCAGGCTGAAGGCCGTGCAAGGCGCAATCGGTGGCGCGGCGGCGAAGACCGGCGCTGCCAAGGCGGCCGCTCCGGCGGCGGCAAGCGCAGCGCCAGCTACGGCCCCAGCTGCGACTGCGACTGCGACGCGGGCGGCGGCGTCCACTTCCGGCCACGCATCGGCCGCAGCCTCGGCGCCCGCAGCAGGCTCGGACCACGCGTCGGCGTCAGCTCCCGGACATGCGCTGACTGCAGCGTCGGCGCCTGTCGCGACCTCCGGCCATGCGTCGGCTCCGGCCGCAGCGTCGGCAGCGGGCTCCGCCGACGCTTCCGCAGCTTCGGCCTCGGCGTCAGCGAAGGGGGCTGGCGGCAAAGGTGCGTCGTCCGCGCAGGCGTCGGCCAGTTTGTCGGCGCAAGGGGAGACGGAGTCGCATGCGGCGCAGGCGTCTTCGGGCGAAGCGGCGGCGAGTGGGGCGGCATCGGCTGCTTCGGCCGCATCCGTGCCGACCAAGCAGGTGCGCGTGCTGCCCAAGCTGAAGTACAAGAAGGAAAAGGAAAAGCAGCCCGAGCAGGCGGCAAATTACACCATCCCGCTGATCGCCGGCGGCGTCGGCCTGGTGGCGCTGTTGGGCGCCGGTTTGATCTTCTGGCAGAAGAAAAGGACCGGTCGCGGTCCGCTGAAAATCTGGCAAGGCTTCCGCAAGAAAAAAGCCGACACGCCGAAGACCGAACCAGTCGCCGAAGCCGCGCCCGAGGCCGCCGCATCGAACGCATAATGCGTAATGCGCAAAGTGAATAAGCATATAGCAGGAAGCTCTGAGCTCATACTGGCAATCTGGGGTATAGTATTTTCCCCACATTGAAAGAGCCCACCAATGAGCGCAGTCGACTACCAAGCACAATACCAAGCCTTCAAACAACTCGGCCTCAAGCTCGATATGTCGCGCGGCAAGCCGGCGCCTGAACAGCTGGACCTGTCCAACACGCTGCTGGATGCGGTGGATGGCTACACCGCCGCCGACGGCACCGACGGCCGCAACTACGGCGGCACGATCGGCCTGCCTGAAGCACGCGCACTGTTTGGCCAACTGCTGGATGTGCCGGCTGCGCAAGTGGTGGTCGACAGCAGTTCCAGCCTGTCGCTGATGCACGATGTGATTGTCTACGCGCTGCTGAACGGCGTGCCCGGCCATGCGCCGTGGGTGCAGAATCCGGTCACCTTCCTGTGCCCGGTGCCAGGTTATGACCGTCACTTCGCCATCTGCGAAGCGCGCGGCATCAAGATGATCAATGTGCCGATGAACGAAGATGGTCCTGACATGGACCTGGTGGAAAAACTGGTGGCCGAGGACGCCAGCATCAAAGGCATGTGGATCGTGCCGAAGTACAGCAATCCGGGCGGCGTGGTGTATTCGGAGAAAACCGTGGCGCGTCTGGCCGCCATGAAAACCGCAGCGCCGGACTTCCGCCTGATGTGGGATGATGCCTATCGCTTCCACCATCTGGGTGAGGGCAAGCAGGCCGTGGCCAGCATCCTCGATGCCTGCGTCCAGGCTGGCAACCCGGACCGCGCGATCGTGTTTGCGTCGTCGTCGAAGGTGAGCTGGGCCGGTTCGGGCGTGGCGGCGCTGGCGGGCTCGCCGGCGAATATCGCCTGGTGGACCAAGTACGCCGGCTTGCGCAGCATCGGCCCGGACAAGATCAACCAGCTGCGCCACGTGCGCTTCCTGAAAGACCTGCCGACCGTGGAAGCGTTGATGGAAAAACATCGCCAGCTGCTCAAGCCGAAGTTTGACGCGGTGCTGGAGCAGTTCGAGGCTTTGCTGGGCGACGTTGAAGGAGTTTCATGGACCCGTCCAGAGGGCGGTTACTTCATCGATCTGGTGACCCCGGACGGCGCGGCCAAGCGCACGGTAGCGCTGGCGAAGGACGCCGGCATCACGCTGACGCCGGCCGGCGCTGCTTTCCCGTATGGACTGGATCCGAAGGACCGTCATATTCGTATCGCGCCGAGCTTCCCGTCGCTGGACGAAATCAACAAGGCGGCGCAGGGCATCGCGCTGTCGCTGCGGCTGGCGTTGGGGTAGAGGCTGGCGGCACCGCCCAAACCCGCACACCGCTGCGGCACAGGGTCGGACCCCGTACGGGGTCCGACCCTTTCGTTGGGGGGATTTGAAACTGCACACCTGTTTAGCGCAAACGATCAACGCCAGCGGTGTACCCCCGAAAAAAAAGCGCCGGATTCGGCGCTTTGGACTTTGGTGCAGGGGTTTTTATTGACGGGCCATGCCAGGGATGTTGTTCATCCAAGGATCGGTAGCGTCGCGAATTTCGCGGTCGTTGGCCAGAATCTGTTTCAGCAGGTCGATTTTGCGCAGGCGCTGCGCGCCGCCTAATGCCGGTACGCCGGCGCTCACCGCGCGTGCTTCAGCGGCGCACTGGGTTTCCAGCTGGCCCAGACTGTCCAAATCTCCCATGCGTGCAGCGGCCGCCATTTGATTGGTCAATCCGGCAATATTTTCGTACATCGAGAGAACTTCGGAAGAGGTCATAATTCCACCTGGCTTAGTTAAACGGATTACCGCATGTCCTGATTAACGTCGCCTTAAACGGGAACTTTAGGCTTTTTTGAAAAATAATTGAAAAAAGTCGAAAAAAAATCCGCCTGCAGTCAAAAACAGGCGGATTCCGATGGTTTAAAACCAATGGTGTTTATTTGACCAGCTCTTCCAGGCCGGCACTCAGTTCGTCCGGCGATGGCATGTCGTCGATCAGGGCGTTGTCTTCCAGGCCCAGCTCCTCGGCCAGGTCGACCGGGTAGCAGGCGGCGATTTCTTCATCGTTCAGCTCGGCCAGCGCTACGCGCGCGCGCCAGGCCGCCAGCGATACCACAGCCGCCAAACGGTTCAGCTCGCCATTATGATGCGGCTCGGGGAAGGCCAGGATGGTTTCCGAGAAAGCCTGGGGGAACTTCCAGCGCTTCGCCAGTTCCGCGCCGACGTCGGCGAAGGTGTAGCCCAGCGATGCCTGTTCCGCATCCAGGCGGCGCGAGTCCAGCGGACCGGCCACTTTGTCGAGCGCCATGGCCTGCTCCGGCGCGGCCGAGTGAATCACCAGCTGGCCGATGGCGTGCATCATGCCGATGGTGAAGGCGAGGTCGGTGTTTTCCTTGGTTTTCTTGGCGATCCATTTGGCCGAGACAGCGGTGTACAGGCTGTATTTCCAGAATTGTTTCAGGTCGAGGCCGGGCACGGTCTTGAAACCGCTGACCAGGCCGGAGCTGATGACCAGCGTGCGGACGGTGACAAAACCGAGCATCAGCACGGCGTCTTCGACGGTGCCGATGCTGCGCGATACGTGGTAGTACGCGGAATTGGCCAGACGCAGCAGCTTGGCGCTCAGCACCGGATCCGTCGACAATTTCTTTGCGATCTCTTCGGTCGAGACGCTGGCCTTGTCGAAACTGCTGATCAGCTCTTCCACGACCTTGGGCGCGGTGGGCAACGCAGTTGGATTCTGGAACAGGGCATCAAGTTTCATATTTATCTCCTCGTTGATAAGCGCGTTGCTATAGGCTAACTATATAGCGATTCCTCGCATGACAGAAGAGATTTGGTGGGGAAGCGTCGCTTTTCAGTATGCGCCCACTTATACTGCGGCCATGAGCACCGAAAATATCGAAGACATTACCCAGACTACGCTGCGTCACTACGAGCAAACGGCCGAGCAATTCTTTGCCGGCACCATCGATCACGACGTGAGCCAGAACATCGCCGCCTTGCTCGGTGCAATCGAGGCGGCCGCACCGTTTCGGTTGCTGGACCTGGGCTGCGGACCGGGCCGCGACTTGAAGGCGTTTACGGCCATGGGCCACGTCGCGGTCGGCATTGACGGTTCGGCGCGCTTTGTCGAGATGGCGCGCGCGTTCAGCGGCTGCGAAGTGTGGCGCCAGGATTTCGTCAAGCTCGATTTGCCGGCCGAATATTTTGACGGCGTCTACGCCAATGCCTCGCTGTTCCATGTACCGAGCGCGGCCTTGCCGCAGGTGCTGCGTGACTTGCATGCGACGCTGAAAACCGGCGGCGTGCTGTTCAGCTCCAATCCGCGCGGCGACAACCGCGAGGGATGGAACGGGCCGCGCTACGGCAGCTACTATGACTACGACACCTGGAAGCGTTACTTGACGGAAGCAGGCTTTGTTGAAGTCCAACATTACTATCGACCGCCAGGTTTGCCGCGCGATCAGCAGCCATGGTTGGCCAGTGTTTGGCGTTGCGTTCGGGACCGCACAGAAGCCTGATGATGAGCGGTCTATAGTAGAACCCATGCACACAGCACTGGGCTGAGTGATCATTCGCTACAAAGGAGTTCATCATGAACAAGGATCAAGTCGAAGGTAAACTGAAAGACGTTGGCGGTAAAATTCAGGAAGAAGCCGGCAAACTGGTTGGCAGCTCCGAACAGCAAGCCAAGGGTCTGAACAAACAGGCGGAAGGCAAAATCCAGAAGAGCTATGGCGATGCCAAAGAAGCCGTGAAAGACACCGTGGACGAAATCAAAAAAGGCAACCGTTAATCGTTGCTGAGGTTGAAAAAAAAGCCGCTGATCTCAGCGGCTTTTTTCATCGGCTTTTAAAACTTACTCGCCTGGTTTCAGGTTCTTCTTGAAGAAGGCTTCGATATTGCCATACACGTGGCGCTGCGGCGCGCGGCCCGAGATGCCGTGCTTGCCGCCCGGGTAGGTCATCAGCTCGAAGTGCACATTGCGCTTGACCAATGCATCGATCATGCGCGTGGTGTTGGTGAACAGCACGTTGTCATCGGCCATGCCGTGCATCAGCAGCAGCGGCGACTTCAAACCATCCAGATGCGCATACACGCCGCTGTAGGCATAGCCGGCCGCGTTGTCCTTCGGCGTGCGCATGAACTGCTCGGTGTAGTGGGTGTCGTACAGCGTCCAGTCGGTGACCGGCGCCACCGATACGCCCATGGCGATCTTGTCCGACGCTTCCGCCAGCAGGCGCAAGGTCATGAAGCCGCCGTAGCTCCAGCCGAACACGCCGATGCGCTTGGCGTCGACAAAGCTTTGCTGGCCCAACCACTCGATGCCGGTCAGCTGGTCTTCCACTTCCACGCGTCCCAGTTGCAGGTAGTTGGCGTCGGTGAAGGCGCGCTCGCGGCGGTAGGAGCCACGGTTATCCAGGCGCCACACCACGAAGCCTTGCTGTGCCATGTACTGGTCGAAGAAATTGCCCCACTTGCGCGACACGTGCTGCGCATGCGGGCCGCCATAGGTCGACAGGTAGACCGGGTATTTCTTCGACGCGTCGAAGCCGCTCGGCTTGATGATCGAGTAGTACAGGGTCTGGCCGTCCTTGGCTTTCAGCGTGCCGTAGTCGGTTTTCAGGTGCGCGTCCAGATACTTGCCGTATGGATGGCTGGCGTTCAGCTCGTTATGCTCCAGCCACTCGATCATGGCGCCGTCGGGACGACGGATGCTGACTTGCGGCGGCGTGTCCGGGCTCGAATAGGTGTCGACAAACACTTCGCCGTTGCGGGCGAAGGAGGAGTCGTGCCAGCCGTCGCCCTGGGTCAGGCGCACCGGCTTGTCGGCGCTGCCGCCGTCCAGCTTGAGTGCGTAGGTCTGGCTGTCGATCACGGCGTCGCGGTTCGATTGCACGTAGACGCGGCCGTTTTTTTCATCGAGCGCCAGCAGGCGGTCGATGCCCCAGTTGCCGGCGCTGATGGCGTGCTTGAGCTTGCCGTTCATGTCGTACAGGTACAGGTGCTTGCGGCCGCTGCGTTCCGAGGCCCAGATGAAGCCCTTGTTGTCCGACAGGAAGCGCAGGTCGTCGAAGATGCTGACCCAGGTCGGCGAGGTTTCGGTGATCAGCACTTTCTGCGCCAGGGTGGCGGCGTCGACCGAGATCAGTTCAAGTTTCTTCTGGTCGCGGGTCTGGCGCTGGAACAGCAGGGCTTTGCTGTTGGCGCTCCAGTCGGCGCGCACCAGGTAGATGTCCTGCTCGGCGCCCAGCGTCACGTCGCGGATGTCGCCGGTGGTCGGCGCAACGATCTTCAGCTGCACCAGCACGTTCGGATCGCCGGCGGCAGGGTAGCGCTGCTCGACCACTTCGGTGCGGTCGGCAAAAATTTCAAAGCGGCGCACCACCGGCACCGGCGCTTCGTCGTAGCGCTTGTAGGCGATGGCGGAATCGTCCGGCGCCCAGTAGTAACCGGTGGTCTGGCTCATTTCTTCTTGCGCCACGAACTCGGCTTCGGCGTTGTGGACGGTGCCCTTGCCGTCGGTGGTCAGCTGCTTTTCCTTGCCGGTGGCCAGTTCGATCACGAACAGGTTCTGGTCGCGCACGAAGGATACGTAGCGGCCTTGCGGCGAAATTTTCGGATCGAGCACATTGCCCGAGGCGACCATGCGCGCTTGGTCCGGCTTGGCGGCGTCGATCAGGTACAGGTTGCCGGCGATCGGCACCAGCAGGCGCTTGCCGTCCGGCGACCAGCTATAGCTGAGGATGCCTTTCAGGCTGGCGGTGCGCTCGCGCTCGCGGCGTGCTTTTTCGGCATCGGACAGGTTCTCTTCCGGCACCAGCATCTTGGAATCGACCAGGCGGTGCGTGGTCTTGTCCTTCAGGTTGAATTCCCACAGGTCGAGCTGGAACTGGTTGTCCTCGCGGCCGCGCAGGAAGGTCACGCGGGCGCCGTCCGGCGACACTTTCAGGCTGCGCACGCCGGGGCCGCTCAGCGACGGGTCGCTGTGGATGCGGTCGAGCGTGAGTTTTTCAGCCGAGGCGGTGCCGGCCAGCAGGGCGAGGAAGCAAAGTATGAAGCGCATAGGTATCTCTCAGTTGCGGAATCCAAGACGATACCAGACCGACCCGCCGGTGGCGAGACGGCAAGATTCTGAATCCACGCTAGAAAACCGTTTTTCCTTCGGCCACCTTGCGCCATGACAGCCGCTTGAGCGACCAACTGAGCAGCACCGCCGCCACCGTCAAGCCGATGGTCAGACCGATCCAGAAGCCGGCCGCCGCCATGTCGTGACCGAGGCCCAGCCAGCAGCCCAGCGGCATTGCAAAGCCCCAGAACGCCAGCAGCTGGATCTGCATCGGCTGGCGCGTAACCTTGTAACCGCGTATCGCGCTCGACGTTGCGACCTGGGTGGCGTCCGACAGCTGGAACAGGGCGGCATACACCAGCAGGTAGGCGCACAGCGCGCGCACCGCCGGATCGGACGTGTAGGCGGCGGCGATCTGGTGACGGAACAGCACCATCAGCAGCGCCGACAGCACGCCGAACGCCAGCGACATGCCTACTCCCACCCAGGCGACGAAGCGCGCCCGCACCGCGTCGCCTTCGCCCATGGACTGGCCGACCCGTGTGATCAAGGCGATGCCGAAGCTGAGCGGCACCATGAAGGTCAGCGAGCTGAAGTTCAGCGCGATCTGATGCGCCGACACCTCGATCACGCCGTAGCGCGCCACCAGCAGGCTGACGGCGCCGAAGGCACTGACTTCGGCAAAATAGGTGACGCCGATCGGCAGGCCGAGGCGCAGCGTCGAGCGGATCTCCGGCCAATGCGGCCATTCCCAATGCGTGAACGGATAGGTTGCGCGGTAGGCTGGCGCGAAGCGTATCCACAGCAGCATGGCGGCCAGCATCAGCCACATGCACAGGCCGGTCGCTACCGCGCAGCCGACCCCACCCATGGCCGGGAAACCCCAGTTGCCGAACACCAGCAGCCAGTTGACGAACACGTTGAACAGCAGGCCGAGCAGGGCGATCACCATCACCGGCTTGGTCTGGTTGATGCTGGTGCTGTAGCCGTATAGCGCGCGATACGCGGCCAGCGGCAGCAGGCCGATGCTGATGATGTGGACGAACAGCGAAGCCTGGCGATGCACGTGCCCGGACAGGTAGAGATAGTCGAACACCAGCGTGGCGACGTTGGCCAGCAGCGCCGATACCAGGCCCACGCCGAGGCTGGTCCACAGCGCCTGGCGCACGGTGTGCGGCACTTTGCCGAGCGCGCCGGCGCCGACGTCGTGGGCGACGATGCTGTTGACCGCCATCATGATGCCGGTGACCGTGACCAGAATGATGCCCCACACCGAGGCGCCCAGCGAGACGGCGGCCAGTTCGTCGGCACTGGTGTGGCCGGTCATGGCGACGTCGGCCACACCCATGCCGACGTTGGCCAGCTGGCCGATCAGCACCGGCCACGCCAGCTTCCACAGGGAGGTGATTTCGCGGCGGACGTTGGGCAGGGTGAAGGTATGCGGCATGGGAGAGATTGTGTTGCGGAAACCGTCAATTTTACTATGTTGCTAATAGTCCGGCGTGCCTGGTCGATTTTCGTTAGACTGATGGCTGGCCAAACAGGAGTGCGCAACGTGGAATACAAGGATTATTACCAGACTCTGGGTGTGGCCAAGACGGCTTCCGAGGATGACATCAAAAAAGCGTACCGCAAGCTGGTGCGCAAATATCATCCTGACGTCAGCAAGGAAGCCGACGCGCAGAATAAAACCCAGGAAATCAACGAGGCCTACGGCGTCCTGGGCGACGCCGAGAAACGTGCCGCCTACGACGAGCTGGGACGCGGCCATCAGTACCGCGCCGGCCAGGAGTTCCGTCCGCCGCCGGACTGGGGACGCGGCTTCGGCGGGGCCGGCGGCGGCGCGGGCGGAGCAGGCGCTGGCGGCTTCAGCGGCGATCCCATGGGCAGCGATTTCTTTGCCGACCTGTTCGCCAACCTCGGCGGCGGACGGCGCCGCCCGCATCAGCAGGCGCCGCGCCGTGGTGAAGACAGCCACGCCAGCATCACCATCGACCTGGCCGACAGCTACAACGGCGCCGCCCGCACCATCAGCCTGATGGTGGCCGAGCGCGATGCCCAGGACCGCATCGTTACCAAAGAACGCAACCTGAGCGTCAACATTCCGAAGGGCGTGACGGCCGGCCAGCAGCTGCGCCTGACGGGGCAGGGCCAGCCGGGCAGCGCCGGACCGGGCGACCTGTATCTGGAAATCCAGTTCCGCCCGGACACGCGCTACCGCATCGACGGCCGTGACGTGTTTGAAACCGTGCCCGTCACGCCGTGGGAAATGGCGCTGGGCGGCGAGATCGACGTGGCCACGCCTTCGGGCAAGGTCACCGTGACGGTGCCGGCCGGTTCGCAAAGCGGCCGCAAGCTGCGCCTGCGCGGACGCGGCATTCCAGGAAAAGAAGCCGGTGACTTGTATCTGCTGCTGGAGGTGGTGCTGCCGCCGGCCAACAGCGAGAAGAACCGTGAACTGTATCAAACCATGGCGCGCGAGATGGCATTCAATCCGCGCGCGGGAGGAGCATGATGGGACAGGCTATCTTGACGGCCGTGGTGGTCGACGATGCCGCGCTGACGCTGGAGGAACTGGCGCAGGCGTGTGCGGTGGAAACGGACTGGGTGGTGCAGCATGTGCGCACCGGCATCCTGCTCGAGGACGCGCCCGAACACACGGGCGGCTGGCGTTTCACCAGCGCCGATCTGGTGCGCGCACGCCGGTTGTGTCAGATCGAACGCGCGTTCGAAGCCAATCATGACGTGGCGGCGCTGGTGGTCGACCTGTCGGAGGAAATCCGCCGCCTGCGCGGCAAGCTCAGCGCGGCCGGAGTGAAATAGCGCCGGCCAGCGCCACCCCGGTCAGCCCCGCTACCTGTGCCCGATGGGCGGCCAGCTCGGCCGCTTCGCGTTCGTTCAGCGGCGTCAGCGGCTCGGCCTGGTCCAGTTCCATGAATTGCTGCATCAGCCAGCGCGTGGCCGGTCCCGGCTCCTCGTCGCCACGGCGGATCACGTACAGCGGGAAGCTGAAGGAATTGCCTTCGGCGATCTGCAGCTGCACCAGGCGACCCGCATCCAGATCCCACTGCACGAACCCTTGCGGCATATTGCCCCAGCCGATGCCGTTGCGCAGCAGCGCGTGCTTGGAGCTGAGGTCGCCCAGGCGCCAGTCGCGCAGCGCCAGCACGCCGAAGTCCTGGCCGGCGGTGAGGGTGCTGCGGTCGGTCAGCACCAGTTGCGTGTGTTCGCGCAGGATGGCGGTCGGCACGATGCCTTTGATCTGCGCCAGCGGATGGTCGGGCGCCACCACCGGCACCATGGTGACGAAGCCGCAGGCCTGGCGCTCGATCACGTCCGGCGTGCCCGGCATCCAGCCGCTGATGCCGATGCGGCAGGTGCCGTCGGCCACCAGCTGCGTCACCGCGCCCAGGGCCTCGGTGCGCAGGCGCATGGAGATGGTCGGGAATTCCTTCTGGAAAGCGTGCAGGATGCGCACCAGCTTGCAGGTCGGGAACATCACATCCACCACCAGCGAGACTTCCGCCTCCAGCCCGGCCGATAACGCCTTGGCACGGGCGCGCATGCCGTCCACCTTGAGCGAAACGGCGCGGGCGTCGGCCAGCAGGGCCTTGCCGGCTTCGGTCAGGGTCGGCTTGCGCTTGCTGCGGTCGAGCAGCGCGACGTTGAGCTGTTCCTCAAGATTGGCGATGGTGTAGCTGATCACCGACTGGGTACGGTGCAGGGCGCGCGCGGCATGGGCAAAACCGCCGTGGTCGATGACGGCGATGAAAACGCGCAACTGGTCGAGGGAGGGGAGGCCGGGATCTCGCATAATCGATTTTATCGATAGGTAGGATTTAAATTTAGGTAGTTTCATCGATATTATAATCGTTTTATGATGCGAGCACTCCCTAACCGAAAGGAAACAGCATCATGGCAAACGTACTCCACATCGACAGCAGCGTGCGCAGCACCGGCTCCCTGACCCGCCAACTGGGCGGCGAATTCATCGCCAAACTGGTGGCAGCGAACCCGGCCACGACCGTGGTCACCCGCGATCTGGCCAGCACCCCTGTGCCGCACCTGACCGAGCAAATGCTGGGCGCCTACTTCACCCCGGCCGAGCAGCGCAACGCCGAGCAGGCTTTCACCATCAAAACCTCGGACACCCTGGTGGACGAACTGCTGGCCGCCGACACCATCGTCATCGGCGCGCCGATGTACAATTTCTCCGTGACTTCCGGCCTGAAGGCATGGATCGACCACGTGGCGCGCGCCGGCCGCACCTTCAAGTACGGCGCCAACGGCCCTGAAGGCCTGGTCAGCGGCAAGAAAGTCATCGTCTTCGTCGCCACCGGCGGCGCCTACAGCGCAGGTCCTGCGGCTGCCTACGACCACACCACCACTTACCTGCGCTCGGTGCTGGGCTTCCTGGGCATGACCGACGTGACCTTCGTGGTCGCCGAAGGCGTGGCCATGGGCGAAGAAGCTGTTGCCAGCGCCATCGCCAAGAGCCGTGCCCAGATCGAGGCCATCGCCGCCTAGGTAGCACCTGCGGTATCATGGAGGCTCACAGCAATGGAGCCTCCATGAAACGGAATCTGCATCTTTTGATGATAGACCCGCAAAACGACTTTTGCGACCTGCCGGATACCCACCGCCCGCTGGACCCGGTCAGCCTCCAGCCGCTGACCCCGGCGCTGCCCGTCACCGGCGCGCACCAGGACATGTTGCGTCTCGCCGGCCTGATCAATCGCGGCCGCGCCGGCCTCACGGCCATCAGCCTCACGCTTGATTCCCACCATCGCTTCGACATCGCCCACCCGACCTTCTGGATCGCTGCCGACGGCGTACCGGTCGCTCCCTACACCGAGATCACCGCCGCGCAAGTCCGCGCGCAGCAATACCTGCCGCGCCATCCCGCCGCCTTGCCGCTGGCGCTCAACTACTTGGATCAGCTGGAAGCGGCCGGCCGCTACAAGCTGATGATATGGCCGGTGCATTGCGAAATCGGCAGTTGGGGCAACAATGTCCACGCCGACGTGCGCGCCGCCTACGGCCATTGGGAGCAAGCCGCGCTGGGCATCGTCGCCAAGCTGGCCAAGGGGTCCAACCCGTGGACCGAACACTATTCCGCCGTGCAGGCCGAAGTGCCGTACGCCGATGACCCGGACACCCAGTTCAACCTCAAGTTCGTGCGCGGGCTGGCCGAGGCCGACCGCATCTACATCGCCGGCGAGGCCGGTAGCCACTGCGTCAAGGCCACGGTGGAACACATCGCCGATTACTTCGAACTGGAATACGGCGCGGCCTCGCTCGGCAAGCTGGTGTTGATCACAGACTGCATCAGCCCGGTGGGCGGCTTTGAAGCGCAATACCAGGCCTTCCTGCAAACCATGCAGGCGCGCGGCGTGCAACTGATGCAGGCGGGCGACGTGCTGCCCGAACTGCTCGACAACGCCGGCCGCGCCCTGGAGAGCGCATGAGGGAGCCGATCGTCCGCAGCCTGCTGGAGACGGATTTATACAAGTTCACCATGTGGCAGGCGCTGTTGCACGGACAGCCGAATTCGCTCACCGAGTACGAGTTCGTCTGCCGCAATGCGCCGACCTTTCCGCTGGCCGATTTGTGCGCCGAGGTTGAACGCGAGCTGGACCATCTGTGCTCGATGAGTTTCAGGGATGAGGAACTGGCCTACCTGCGCTCGCTGCGCTACATGAAGAGTGACTTTGTCGATTTCCTCACGGTGTTCCGCTTCCAGCGCAAGTTCATCGAGGTGCGCGCCGACGGCGACCAGCTGGTGATCCACGCCAGCGGCCCGCAAGTGCATGTGATGGGCTTTGAAATCTATGTGCTCTACATCGTCAACGAACTATACTTCCGGCGCTTCGACCAGGAAGCGGCGCTGGCGGAAGGGCGCGCGCGTCTGGGCGCCAAGATCGCCGCGCTGAACGCATTCAGCGCCGAGCCGGCACGGCGCTTCCCGTTCGAGTTTTCCGATTTCGGCACGCGCCGCCGCTTCTCCGGCACGTGGCACGATGAAGTGGTGCAGCGCCTGGCGCGCGAAGTGCCCGAGTATTTCAAGGGCACCTCCAACGTCTACCAGGCCATGCGCTTCGGCCTGATCCCGATCGGCACCATGGCGCATGAGTACATGCAGTCGTTCCAGGCCTTCGGCGTGCGCCTGCGCGATTTCCAGAAAGCGTCGCTGGAGGCGTGGGTGCAGGAATATCGCGGCGACCTCGGCGTGGCGCTGACCGACGTGGTCGGCATGGACGCCTTCCTCGACGACTTCGACCTGTATTTCGCCAAGCTGTTCGACGGCCTGCGGCATGACTCGGGCGATCCTGTGATCTGGGGCGAAAAAGCCATCGCCCACTACGCCGCGCTGCGCATCGACGCCGGCACCAAGCGGCTGGTGTTCTCGGACGGCCTGAACCTGCAGAGCGCGATGGACCTGTACCACCACTTCGCCGACCGCATCATGACCGGCTTCGGCATCGGCACCCATCTGACCAACGACGTCGGCCTGGCGCCGCTCAACATCGTCATGAAGCTGGTGTGCTGCAACGGCCAGTCGGTGGCCAAGCTGTCCGACTCGCCCGGCAAAACCGTGTGCAAGGACCAAACCTTCCTGGCCTACCTGCGCCAGGTCTTCCACCATCCGGCCGCCTGATGAACGCCCTCTACCTCATCAACGCCGGCGTCTACCTGATTATCGGCACGACGCTGCTGCTGGTGTGGCAGCGCCACCGCGCGCAGACCTTCGCGCGCGACATGGGCTGTTCGACCCTGTTTGCCGGCCTGCTGCCGGTCGGCTATCTGGTGCACCTGGTCTTGCCCGCGCCGTGGCGTGAGCTAGGCCTGCCGCTGGTGGTGCTGGGCGCAATTCCGAATCTGCTGTTCCTGACCTCCGGCGTGCTGCAACTGTCCGGGCGCCGCCTGTCGCGCCCCGGCGCCGCCGTGATCGCGCTGCTGGCGCTGCTGGCGCTGCTGGTATTGCTGGTGCCGCCCACCGGCGACAAGTTGCGCTACTGGGCCAGCTTCAACATGACCGTGCTGATTACCTTGGGCGCGCTGGTCACGTGCTGGACCTGGCGCACCGGCGCCAGCGTGCGGCTGGCCGGTCTGCTGCTGATCGCGCTCGGGGTCGACCAGCTGCCGCTGGTGCTGTACGGCGAACAGGGCTTCGTGTTCAACCTGATCTTCGCCACCTTGCTGCGCACGGCAATCGGCGTGGTGTTCCTGCTGTCGGCATTGGATGGCGCGCTGCGCGAGTCGAGCAAGCTGGCGACCCGCTTCCAGATGTTGACCGAGCACTCGGTGCAAGGCGTAGTGGTGACCGATGGCGCGCACATCCTGTACGCCAATCCGGCGGTACGGCAGATCTACGGCATGCCGCTGGGCCTGCGCAACTACATTACCTTTGCCGACCTGCCGCCGGAAAGCTTCAGCGACGAGCTGCTGCAGCACTACCACGGCCAGATCAAGCGCGGCGAGATTGAGCTGGCCAACTGGGAAGGCCGGCGCATGGTGGCCGGCGGACGCGAACTGGAACTGCGCTTCGAGGCCTGGCGCGTGGAGTGGGACGGCCGGCCCGCCACGCAAATCCTGATCACCGACGATACCGAACGCAACGCCAGCGCGCGCGAGCTGCTGTACCAGTCCAGCCACGACAAGCTGACCGGCCTGCCGAACCGCGCGGTGCTGATGCAGCGCCTGAAGGACTACTGCTACCTGACAGAAGGCTCGCTGCACTGCAGGCTGGTGGTGCTCAATATCGACCGCTTCAAGCTATTCAACCAGAGCCAGGGCTTGCTGGCCGGCGACCAGCTGCTCAAGGCGTTTGCCGAACAATTGAAGGAAGTGCTGGGCGTGCGCGCGGAACTGATGCGCCTGGGCGGCGACGAATTCGCCATCGTCGACCCGGACGGCGCCGGCGGCCTGGAGGCGCGCGAACTGGCCAACCGGCTGCAGCTCGCCTGTGCCCGGCCGGTCAAGCTGGACGGCGGCGAGTATGTGATCGACGCCTCGATGGGCATGGCCATCTTCCCCGACCACGCGGTCGACGCCGAAGCGCTGCTGCGCGCCGCCAACGCCGCCATGTACCAGGCCAAGCGCATCCCCGGCACCTCGCTGGCCATGGCCGAGCGGCGCTTCGCGCAGATGTCGAGCGCCGCGCTGGAAAACGAGCAGGCGCTGCGCAAAGGCATCCGCAACCAGGAAATCTATCTCGACTACCAGCCCAAGATCGACGCCGTCAGCGGCGCGTTGCTGGGCTTTGAAGCGCTGGCGCGCTGGCAGCGGCCCGGCATCGGACTGGTCAGCCCGGTGGAATTCATCGCCATCGCCGAGCGCACCGGCCTGATCTCCGAGTTGGGCGCCATGCTGCTGGAACGCGCCTGCCGCCAGATCGCCGCCTGGCGCAGCGCGATCGGCTTCTGCGTGCCGGTGGCGGTCAACGTCTCGCCGATGCAGTTGCTGAACAAAGGCTTCCCGCAACTGGTGGAGCAGGTGCTGCGCGAGACCGGCATCCCATCGCATTGCCTGACCTTGGAAATCACGGAAAGCGCGGCGGTGGAAAACCTGGAAGACACGCAGAGCCAGCTGCAACAGCTGCGCGCGCTGGGCATCCAGGTGGCGATGGACGATTTCGGCACCGGCTTCTCGTCGCTGAGCATGTTGCGCGAACTGCCTTTGAGCACGCTGAAGATCGACCGTGGCCTGATTTCGCCGCTGCCGGCGCCGGATGCGGTGGCGGTGGTGAGGGCGATCTGCCAACTGGCGGGTGCGCTGGAACTGCAAGTGGTGGCCGAGGGTATCGAAACCATGGAGCAGGCCATTGCTGCGCGCGATGCCGGCTGTCATGCCTTGCAGGGTTTCTTTTACGCGCGACCGCTCACCGTGGCCGACGCGGGCGCATGGATGCAGCGCCAGCATGGCAACGGCGATGACTGCGCGGCCGACGATGGTCAGGCCGCGCTGGCCGACTAAACAGCAACGATGGCGTCAGGCGTCGCGGGCGCCGAAGCCGCCCATGATGGCATCGGCCTTGTCGCGCTCGTCCTCATCATAGATATCGACGGTCAGCATGGCGCCGCTGCGCTGGCGTGCCGCCGCTGCAGCCGCCGGCCCGCCCGGCGTGAGCGAGTCCAGCAGATTGCCGACCGTGCTGGTGGCCACATTGGGCGGCAGCGTGGTGTGCTTGGTCAGCTTCACGCTCGACTGTGGAAAACCGTTGGAGAGCAGGGCGCTGCGGGCGCTCTCGGCGTCCGCCAGTTGCTCGAAATTGCGATGAATGCTGCGGGTCATGATGGCCTCCTGCTGAGACACATGGTGCGTGGCGGCCGTTAGAAACCGGCTACCACGGTCTGGAAATGCTCCACCTTCGGCGGCAGTGCGAAATGACTGCCGACCAGTCCGCGCCAATCCTGGAAACCGCTGCTGCCGCGAAAATCGACGGTATGGTTTTCCAGTGTCTGCCAGGTGATTACCAGATGGTAGGTGTCCGGCGTTTCGATATCGCGATCGAGGCGCATCGACAGGCAGCCGGTGGCCGCCTTAAAAATCGGCACCGCCTCGGCCACCGCCGCCTGGAAGGCGACGTGGGCATCGGGCTTGATGTACAGCTCGGCGATCTCGTAAATCATGAACATTCCTGAGAGTGGGCGAATGCTCTATTGTGCCTCAACTGCGGCCGGTGTGCGCAAGATGAAACGCATGGCCTGTTGCGCCAGTTCCGCCACGTCGGCGCCGCTGCCCGGCTTGTACCACTGCACCGTCCAATTGAGCGCGCCGAAGATCAGCAAGCGGTCGAATTGCGACGGCACGCCCCAGACGCCGGAATGGTGCAGTGCGGCGATGGCATCGTCCCACACGGCTTCGTAGCGGTCCTTCAAGGCCGTGATGCGTTCGCGCGAAGCCTCGTCGAGCGAGCGCCATTCGTACAACAGCACGGCGATGAAATGGTGGTCGGGCGCGAGCAGGGTATGCAGATGGGCTTCGACCAGGCGGTGCAGCATGGCGCTGGGCGACAGCGGTTCGGCGGCGATGGCCTCGATCTCGGTCAGCGAGCGCTGCATGCCTTGCTCCATGATGGCGGCCAGGATCTCCTGCTTGGTCTTGAAGTGATAGAACCAGCTGCCGGCCTGGATGCCGGCGGCCGCCGCGATATCGCGCACGGTGGTGTTTTCGTAGCCCTTGGTGCGGAACAGCTGGGCGGACTTCTCGATCAACTCCGCGCGCAGGCCGCCGCCTTCGCCCTTCTGGGGACGCCCGCGTTTCTTCGCATGGGGCACGGCATGGACGGCGGCATCGGGCATGGCGGTGTCGGTAGCGGGAGTGAAGACAGTCTCATTTTAATGCACTGTTCAAACGAAATCACAAAACGCGCTACCGTGTGCTGCGGCGCAACAACAGTACCCGTTTGCACCATATCAGGATGTGGGGAATTTGTCATTCTAAGCTCGACATTGCGACCAAGGAGATCACCATGAACGCATTGGCTGAGCTTGATAAAGGCAATCGTGCTGCGGAGGATGAGGAAATGGATGCCACAATCGACCTGCTGAAAAACGAAGTAAATTCCGGCTTCCGGGAGGTCAACGCGCGGATTGATGCGCTTCGCGTCGAAACGAATGCGCGGATCGATGTATTACGCCGGGAAAGTTACGAGCAAGCCACGCAATTGCGCATCGAAACTTACGACCGACTTGATCAATCGCGTAAGGAAATGCAGGAAAGTTTCCGGGTACTCGACGCCAAGCTGGAGCTTTTCCGGACTGATACGCGGAAGAATTTCGATGTCGTGTATCGCTGGCTGGCCTGATGCTTACCGCAGTGCTGGGCGTAGCCGCACTGCTGGCAAGAACGTGATAACGAATATGGTGCCGGTATATTTCCCGACCGCCGGCGCCGGTAGTAGCCGCCCGCGAGGGCGCTAATTTGTCGTTCCATGTGAGAACTGCAGTGATCATAACGGCCAAATATGACGGGCGTTTGACGTGCGTGGCGGGGGCGTGCAAAGTGCTGTAGAATAGGAAGCCTGTGGGGACGACCTGGTTTCGACGTGGGTTGCAAAGCAGAACAGGGCATACCGAGGCCTGGTTACCTCGTAAATACACCCAGAAATCAATAACTGCAAACGATAACTCGTACGCACTGGCAGCCTAAGGGCTGTTAGCTCCTAAACGCTTCTTCCCTGGGGCGGACCGTTAAAAGTCAAGGAGTCATTTACAGGGAATCGCGCTGTGACGGGTCACTTGAAGCAGCGCTAAATCTAAGGTGAATCGCTAGTCCAAAACGTGCACATCCGTGTTGTACTGGTTAAATTAAATGATAGTGCTAAGTATGTAGAACTGTCTGTAGAGTGCTTGCGGACGCGGGTTCGATTCCCGCCGTCTCCACCACCAAATACCTTTTAGCGAAGGCTAAAAAACTAGGAAAAATCTCGTTTTTCCTTTAGAAACAGCCACTTAACCTATGGCTGTTTTTTTTCGTCTGCATAATCATTTGGTCTGAAGAGGTCTGGTTAGGTTTGGGAAGTGCGACAAAGTTTGCGACAAGTGCTCTGATATTCGTTCTACCGCCGGTCTACTTTCAGGAGTTGAGATAAAGCGGTATAAGTAGATGATGTATCATCTTTGCAAGTATATTGTGGGAAAGTATTGATGAATGTTTCAGCTGTAGACCTTTTTTGTGGAGCAGGCGGGCTTACGCATGGACTCATGGCCGGCGGGGTACAGGTGCGCGCTGGATATGATATTGATAACGCGTGCAAGTGGCCGTTCGAGAGAAACAATAAGGGGGCAAAGTTCTTCGGGCAGGACGTATCCGCCCTAACTGGCGAACAGCTGAGCACTTGGTTTAAGCCAGGGGAAATCAAGTTGTTGGCGGGGTGCGCGCCATGCCAGCCATTCTCGACCTACAGTCTGGGCAAAACGGATTCAACAGACAAGCGTTGGTCTATGTTATCCGAGTTTCAGCGATTGGTTGACGAGTTGAAACCTGACCTTGTCACTATGGAAAATGTGCCCCAGTTGATGAAACATGAGGTGTTTACGAATTTCGTAACAGCGCTCCAGGCCGATTACTATGTTTCGGTGCGAACCGTACTTTGCACCGAGTATGGGATTCCTCAGACTAGAAAACGCCTCGTTCTGCTTGCATCGAAATTTGGCCCGATTGAGCTACGGCAGAAAGACCCTAAAAAGGATAAGCTACGCTCGGTATCGGCAGTAATCGGCAAAATGCCGCACTTAGAAGCCGGTCAACAGGACGCCAGTGACCCGCTGCATATCTGCAGCGCCCTTTCGCCACAAAACGAAATTCGCATCAAGGCATCGTTACCAGGCGGCTCTTGGCGTGATTGGGATTCTGAGCTGGTGGCTGAATGCCACCGGGGCGAGGCGGGCAAATCCTTTTCCAGCGTTTATGGCAGAATGGAGTGGGAAAAACCTTCGCCCACGATTACCACTCAATTTTTTGGTTTTGGAAATGGTAGATTTGGCCACCCAGAACAAGACAGAGCATTGTCCTTGCGAGAAGGCGCACTGCTTCAAACTTTCCCAAAAAAATATTCTTTTGTTAAACCTGGCACGCGTGTCGAGATGAAAAACATTGGAAGGCTAATAGGCAATGCGGTTCCAGTAAAGCTCGGAACCGTCATTGCGGAAAGCATAGCAGCACATCTATCACGTCACCGCCCGCCCGACTAAAAGGTCCTCCGCCATAAGGCCCTTATTCACCGCGAACGGGTCTAACTGGATTTAACTTACCGTGAAGCAGGGCTGCGCGTTGAGCTACTGTTGCACTAATTTTTGTTCTAGCCAGCTCTTCAATGTACTTAGCTCCACACGCGACGTGTAAAGCATGCAAGGCCAAATCCAGCGTATCGCTGGCTTCCAAAGGGAATGTTGGAAACGTATCCGGCTGGACTTGAAAAGCTCCGGGTAATGTCGCTCCATTTTTCCAAGCCTTCAACGGCTGGATATGATAATAGTTATGCGTAGTATCATACCCTTCAGGGGCGTCAAATCGGTGCCCAAATGAAGTGAGCTTATATCCGTTCACTGCGGTTGACTTCTTTCCAAAAAAAGCGACAAAGAAACCAACTTGCACTTCGTTGTCTTTGTTAGCCCTGGCGTCGAACCCGATTGTAGGCGCCCAGTGTTCGCTGTCTGCGGGACCATAAGGTCTTACCACGAAATGTGAGTCAGGCATCACTATCTTGTCCTGAATTTTCTTCGCTAGACCTCTCTTTATCCCCTCAATCTTGGAAGCGCTCATAACCTCGAAGCTATCGGTACGGAGCTGGCCTACGAGCTCGCGTCGCCAATCGCTAGTCGAATTGAGCCACCGAAAACCTTTCTCTGCGACATCCGCAAGTAATGCCGCTGTAGCTGTTTCAATTGTCTCTGCCATATTTTAAGAAAGTAGTAGGGATTGAGGCTCGAATACTACCGCTTTAATATTCTGAGGCCCTTCCATCTGAGGCTCATTGTCCGGCTCCGATATCCATCTTCTATTCTCGATGCTAATAACCTGGCTCGGGAAATCTCGTGAATCATCAGGCGCCCCAAAATTCGACACATCCTCCCTAAAGACGAAATCTGGTATTTTCGAGTAGTCAAAATTGGCAGGGCGAAGTGCGCCGCTTACGTCAAGTGATTCTGCCCAATAAACAGGCCGGGAAAGAAGGCAGCTGGGGGCAAACTTATATTCTTGAATGCCGGGCACTAGAACGTCACTGGTCTCTAATGTTTCTAGTTTCCTCCAGCTAGCTTCGTCCTCGCTATTGACGATAATCCAAGGCATCCGAAGAGCGAGGTGAGCCGCGTCCGCAAGAATATCTTGATTAGGGAGTACCCATCGTTCAAGCCAACGGCGTGTCACGGCGGCGGCAATAGTCGCCGTCAGTTCATCGTCATCTTTGAATATCGCAGTATCTGCAGAAAGAAGGTGCATGGAATGTTCTTCGTTTTCGGGCGCAACTAACTCCCTAAACGTAGTTTTTTGCTCGACGCATAATTTCCCCCATACTTCAGGCCTTAAAGCGCGACCTGAATCGAAATCCTCTGAGAATCCCAGACTGGCCAGGACTGGTGAATCTAGGTTTTCCTTTACAAAAGCGGTACCCTCTGTAGCTCGAGCAGGTTCTAAGAGCAAATTTGGCCAGTGCCAAGGCCTGAAGCCTTGAAACCCATCGGACTGCCATAGGCCGGGATTAATGAGCTGAACGCTACCGACATCCAAATCTGCACGCGACTCAGCACCTTTGATTAAGGTCAAGTCAAACCTATTGGTACCGCGTTGATTAATAACTACAATGGTTCTCGCTTTCGACACCAATCGGGCGGAATAGGCCACTTCGCTCCCGGTAGTCCACTCCCCATTTGCATCGAGATTCTGAAGGTCGTAATCTATGATTAGCAAATCTACTGTATCGATAGCATCACAGCTAATTTCCCAAAATTTCCCGCCGTTTGCACGTCCCTCCTTGCGCCTTTTGAATAGAAGACTGATTAAGTCTCGCACCGCTTCCTTATCGGGCGCAATTGCGGCGCATGACGTATTCTGGTTAATTTGAGCAGCCCAACCTTGAGCTCTATCTGTGTCGTCATCCAGCAGTAAAACCTTGATAGGCTCTTGCATCACGAATTTCTCCATGTTAATTCAAAAGTAGTACTCATCTTTGGTCGGGGCTTAATGAAATCGACACCGCAACCAACAGAGTCAGCCACAGTCTTCACAATTGTCAGACCTAAACCTACCCCCCCTAAGCCGAGCCCCTGGCGGTCTGCCGGCAATTCAAGTCGCCGAACGAAAGGCTTGAATAATTCGGATGAATCAGACAAATCAACGCCGACACCGGTGTCAGAAATGAACAAGGACGCTTTTCCAGTAACTAAATCTAGTGACGACTCGCATACAATAGCCTTTACTGGGGCATCAATAAGGGCATTAATCGCGTTCACAAAAACATTTTGGAGGATAGCGTTCCAGGCTGCTAGAGTGGCAGACGGAAGCTTTAACGAACTATCTATTTTTTCGTAACTAACTTTAACATCTCTCAGTAAAACGCTTGAATTGCTGGCTATCTGTTTTACGACCTTCTTCACGGACATGCTAGTTCTGACCTCACGGTCAGTTTCATTCATTAATGGCGAAAACAAGCTCTGAGTATTCGAGGCACGGTTAATCCAGTCTTCAATACTATTTACAACCGGAAGCAGCTCAGACATGTCAATCTTACCCTTGCGTTTTCTGAGGTCGCTAAGACTAGCGCGGAGTGCAACAAGCTCTTTCCCCAGTTCATGCTCCAAGGCAAGAGCGCTCATCCCGGCAGTTGCCAAGGCGCCAAGTAGAATTTTTTCGTTAGCAAGAGTTTCTTCACGCTTCCGTTCGTAAGCCTCAGCCTTTACCAGACTTTTTAGAACGGTTTCAACCCTAACTTTGGTTGCCTGGGGGACGTCGTTACGCAACTCTTGAAGTTGGACCTTAACCGTATCAAAAACCTCTGCTACTGGCGGGACATACTCTGGAATTGCCACACGCTTCTGTCTCCGCATATAGGACAAGTTAGCATAATAATGAAATGCCCAGCGAACCATGTAGACCAAGTTCTCAAAGGATTTATTGGTAATTAGCCTATCACGCGTCAATTGAATATTGAGATAACGACCTTTTTCAAGCGACTTCTCGTCTGCCGCAGAACGTTCGCGGGAAGTGGACACTTTGACGAGGCCAAACACTCGTCCAAGAGTAGGTAAGTCTTGTAAGCCGCCATTTACCACTAGACTCTCTGGAAGCATCTTCGATGTCATTAGACGATGAGAATGCTCAATTTCCAAGCGCAACCAATCCTGCTCCGCACCACCGTAAAAGGGGAGACGGAAATCATCGTCGTAGATATGCACCCCGCCAAATCGATTGAAATAGTCTCGAGCTTCTTTAACTTCAATACCTTGCGCTTGCTTTCCACTTAGCTTATATATGCGGATACGAAAATTTGCTTCATTTAGCTCACAGTCCGGGATGGTAAACGTCTGGCTAAACTTTTCTCTATCTTTGAAACGGACCGTTACATTCGCTTTCCCCGTAACCCGCCCATTCTCTATATCCCCATGAATTTCAGCTATCCAGTTTGAGAACGCTGCGGACATCAACTCTTGAAACGCCGCCTTTTCTTTATCGCCAACTCCTTCGAGGGAAATATCAAAACGGTCGCGTTTTCGAAGGTCCTTCAAGACCTGGAGTGGGGGTTTTAAAAACCAGAGCTCACGGGCTAAGTCACGCAAGTCTGCGTCGCCCCAGACCTGATGGAGTCCAGTAATCTTTACTCTAGTCCCATGAACCGAGATTTCACTATCATCATCGGTATCATCGAATTCATCGACATCGGCACCGGCTTTCACTAGGTCCCCAGATTGCCTTGCCTTTGCCCAGTCGACCTTTGCGTGTACTCCAGTACTTCCCCCAGTCTTCCGGCTCCATAATTCCACAGCGGTCCCCAGGAACTGGGCGGAGAGTCGACCGATGCCTTTGGACCCGGTCACCGGTCGTTTCAACAGAGGGGAGACACGAACAGTTTGCTTGTGAGTCGTACCTATCCGCATCCAAAAGTTCTTAAAGTCGGCGTCCGCCATCCCGTGCCCGTTATCGATAATTTCAATCGAGTCTGTGCCAAACCGAATGACGACCTTCGTCGCGTCAGCGTCATAAGCATTCTTCACTAACTCTGCCAACGCGACGTGGGGTTTGCCGACTAAACGCTCGCCTAACTCACGTAGCAACGCAGCGTCCACGGTGAACTCGACAAATTCGGCTGGTTTCGGAGGTTTCAGCGGTGTACGGGTAACTCGATGAATCATTTTTATCCCTGTTTGCGCGGCGTCTTGACTGACCTGCGGAAGGGCTTTTTACCAGCTGCGGGCTGGGACCTCTTACGCAAACTCAGAATTCTTCATGCGGATGAAAAATTTACAAAAATTATACTTGTTTTTGGGTAACAAAAGCCTGGAATTTGGCATGCTTGGCAGGAGGCTCCGAAGATAGTACAGGAATTGTAGGTTGGCCCAACAGTGAACGTCCAGAGGTAACTGATACTTTCAACGTTGAAATTGCGGTCGTCTAGTGTCGTATGCGCACCCTGACACGACTCGTGCCGCTACCTCGCAGGCCGCCGTCGTTGAGGACTACCGGCCCGGGCAAGGGCGGCGCCGGCGCCAAGGCCTGGGCTGGGCCATTTCGTTATGTTAGTAGTGGGACGGTCCTCTTTCGAGGCCCTCGGAAGTTGATGACCAAGGGGCTCATGCCCAGATAGCAGCGCGGGCGGCCTTGGGCAAACGGCAAGGGCGTTGCTCGTTGGACGCTTCCTGCGCCCCGCAATCCAGCCTTCAAGAACTTTATCGCTCGCTCGGCATCCACCGAGATGTTTCGCGGTTCTATGCTGATTGCTGGCAACTTGACTTATGTCCCCTGAGGAACAATTAATTTAAAAGACCTAGCGCCGGATCAGCCGATGGTTCCTATACGTATTAGGACAACAACGGCTAGGAGCTTCACGTGAACGACTATTTCTGTTTTCTAACTGCACGCGCATTCAACGCTGGGGCGGCGGCATATAGGGACGGGGCGTCACGACATTCACCCATGTTTTTCGGAACCTATTCGGGCGATTGGATAAGAGGATGGGACGAAGCTTGTCTCGCCGTCCAGACCCTAGCCCCCGGCGAATTCACAGCATTCTTTTGAAATGAGGACGTATATGAAAACGGCAAATGACGTGGGAACTGTCTTCCCAGGGCGATTGATGTCCCCTCGAGAAGTACATGACTCTATCGTAGGCACTGACTTGGCACGGACAATGCCGGAGAATTTCCGAGGGCGGTGGTATCTGTGTGGAGATGTATCATAAAGTTTCTACCAGCTTGCACTAGCGGACAGCTCGCGCGGTTATACATTAGGACTTTTTTCCACACGAGAAGGCACCAAGTTTGCCTTTTTCGTGCTTCAGCTACTCAACCGGCAGGCCCGGTTTCTGCTTCCACTCATCTCGGACAAGGCCGTACGGTTTATTGACCAGGTAGAACGCACCGGCTTGTATCTTTCGCTCGGTCGCAATGGCGGGAAAGATGCGGTGTTGGTGGAATTCCAGTGTGCCCCGTGCGTATTCCGGTCAACGTGACCGCTGATTCCGGCCTATCGTGACCGCTGCGCATTCGATGATGTTACGCGTTCAAATTGTAATGGCTGCGGTCACGATAGGTCGATATTTCTCTCCTTTCTGCTGGATTTAGGTCGTTGGGCACGCAGTGAGTCGCCGGTCAGGGTGAAGCGATGATTGCGCTGCATGATGCGGTCGAGGATAGCGTCGGCGATGGTGGCGTCGCCGATCCAGGCATGCCAGTGTTCGACCGGCAGCTGGCTGGTGATGATCGTCGCCTTGTTGCCGGCCCGGTCGTCAATGACCTCCAACAGATCCGAACGCGTCGTGCTGTCGATGGCACCCATGCCCCAATCATCGAGCACCAACACTTCGGTCTTCGCCATCTGGAGCAGCCATTTTCCGAATGCCCCGCTGCCGTGCCGGATGCGCAGTTCTTCCTGCAAGCGGGGTACACGCTGATAGATCGCGCTGTAGCCACGCCGGCAGGCGTACTGCGCCAGTGCACAAGCCAACCACGACTTGCCGGCGCCGGTTGGCCCGGTAATCAGGACGCTGTGGCCAGCGCTGACCCACTCACCTAGCGCCAGGCTCATCACCTCGCGGCGGTCGATGCCGCGACCTGCGCGCGCATCAATGTCCTCGATCGCAGCCTGCCCGTACTTGAGGTGCGCGTTCTTCAGCAGTCGCACCAGCTTGCGGTCGTTGCGTGCGTGGACCTCGCGGTCGATCAACAGCGCCACGCGCTCCTCGAAGCTCAATGCAGCCATGCCGGGTTGTGCCAGTTGTTCTTCAAGGCCGGCCGCCAGGCCGTCCAGCTTCAGCGAGCGCAGTTGCGCCAGGGTGGTGTGCAGGAGATTGCAGATTCCGCCGTCTCCACCGCCGAATCATCTGGCAGCATCTAACGCCGTCCAAGTGACGCAGACCAAATGGCAAATACCCGAATTGTCCTCACCAAAAAGCGAGGTCCAGGTGGACTGCCGCCATCAAAGTTGAAGAGACAGGGCTGGTTGCCTAGCTAGCTTCCTCTTCGTGCTTTCAGCAGAATGAGGAAACCGAAAATGTACTCAATGAGCGCTCCTGCGATTGCGCCAATGTAGATCGGCATTTTCAGCAGCACGCAGGCGATTGCCGCGAGTGACAGCGTAGCGCCGCAAACGTCGTAGATGCGCAGGCCATATAGCGTTGAGAAGGTGAGATAGCGGCCGCCTATCGTCAGCAGCATGGCTGGAAAGAACCATTCTATTTTGTGAAGGGAGGCGGCATAGGCAATCGGGATCGCCAGCAACATCCACAACGTGACTGCGGTCGCCAACGGAGCAAGGGGATTCTGCTTGGAATGCACGCCGCTCCGTCCCAAGAGCTTTGATAGCGCGACGGATAGCGGAAAAATGAACATACCGCCAATCAGAAGCGTCGCAATCGCGGTGTTGGGTGTGGCCTGCCAAGCGGTGATCGCTGCAAGCAGCCAGACTGTCGCGGAAGTAATCACGCCGGTCGCACCGTCAACGTAGGCGTGCCGCATATCTTTTTGTGCTTCACTGAAAGTCATCATTGGCCCTAGCTCCGGCTTTGTTTTCGATTTGACAATGGTAGCAGAGTACGCAGCGCCAGCCTCCGGAAAGCTAGCGCTCACAAGCACATGATTTATTTAAAGTTTACCTCTCAGGAAAATTGTGATGTAAAATAGCAATCACTGTTGTTTGTATGTACACTAAACCGAGAGGCTCACCATGAAAAAAATTATCGCTGCCAGCTTGCTGGCCTTTGCTGCAATCGGCGCTAGCGCGGCCGAACTGGTGACCAATGGCGGTTTCGAAGACGGCGGCGCAGGTTGGGATTCGACCGCGACCGTGGGCTTTGCGCCGATCTCGGCATACATCAATTGCTGCGGTATCGATGGCAGCGCTTATCCGGCCGCCAACGGCGTGGCTGCGGCGTTTTTCGGCTGGGGCCAGATGGCCGGCGGTACGCTCTTCCAGGACCTGACCACCGTTGCCAACCAAACCTACACCGTGAACTTCTCGTATGGCGCCATCTCCGGCAGCGCCTTGCAGACCCTGACGGTTGAAGCGTCGAACGGCCAGTCGCTGCTGAGTTCCCTGGGCGTAAGCGCCTACGGCACCACCAACCAGGCCGCTCTGGTTTCGCCTTACTCGTTCACCTTCGTTGCCACCGGCACCAGCACCCGCCTGCTGTTCCGCGACACCAGCCTGACTTCGGACAACACCGATGCACTGGTCGACAACGTCAGCGTCGCCGCTGCCGTGCCGGAACCAGAAACCTACGCCATGCTGCTGGCTGGCCTGGGTCTGATGGGCCTGGTCGCACGTCGCCGCAAAGCTTAAACATTGCCCCTGGTAGGGCGGATGTGAAAAGGCCGGGCCTCTTTGGGGTCCGGCCTTTTTGTTTGTGCGCCCGGCATGGGCGCATTCTTGCGGGTGCAAGTCCCGCCGCGAGCTGACCACAGCGAGCGAAGTGAAGCGCAACTGCGAGCCGATGGACAAGAACCGGATAGAAGGCGCTGCCGAGCAGGGCGAGCGGGCAAGCAACCGCGAAGCTCTTGTGGTCAAGGCGAAGTGGCGTAAATCCGGCGGTTGTGCAGGGAAGGAATGCGTTCTTACCTGGGGAGATCTCGCCTCGCGTCTGAAAGGGCAACGTTGAGAAACGGAGCGAGAAGTCAGCAGAGGCCGTAGTAGCTGGTTGTTTTTTTTCAGCGAAGGGCCGAACGAGAAGGAGCGACAACCGACGTGACGATGGAATGTGCCTGGCATCAGATGCCCGCATTGGTCAGGTACACTGACTGCCCCTATCCCGAAGGGCCGTCGCCGGTCCTACCGCATCAGATCGATGCCTTTGACATTGCTGTCGACGATGCGATCGAAGTGTTATTCGGTGTTCATCGACTGGTCCGCCGAGCTGTTTGCCACGCTGGCGTAGTGGAAGCGCTGGCTCAGACGCGCCTCGCGGAACTGCGCCACCAGGAAATCCACAAAGGCGCGGGTCTTGGCCGGCAGCAGGCGCTGGCCGGAAAAATACAGCGACACCACGCCAAGCTCGCCGTGCCAGTCGGGCAGCAGGTGCACCAGTTCGCCGCGTTCAAGATAGGCGGTCGCCAGCGTCAGCGGCGCCAGCGTCACGCCCATGCCCAGCGCGGCGCTGCGGCACAGCGCTTCGGTATCGTTGACGATCAGGACCGGCTTGAGGGCGACATTGCGTTTCTCGCCTTCGCCGTTACACAGCGAAAACACGCGCACCTTGCCGGTGCTGCCCGAACGCATGGTGATCGCCGCTAGCTGTTCCAGTTCGGCGATGGTGGCCGGCACGCCGGCCGTGCGCAGGAAAGCGGGCGAGGCCAGCGCCACCACGTGGATCGGACACAGCTCGCGCGCCACCATGCCTTGCGGCAGTTCCAGCGCCGCGCCCATCGCCACGTCGTAGCCGTCGGCAATCAGGTCGACCTGGCGGTTGTCCAGGTTCAGCTCCAACTGCACCGCCGGATAGCGGGCGGTGAAGGCCGGCAGCATCGGCAGCAAGAGTCCCATGCCGAGGCCGATCGGCACGCTGACCTTGAGCAGGCCGGCCGGGGCATTGTCGCTGCTGCCCAGCCGGTCCACCGCGCCCTGGATGCTGCTCAGGCCGGCGCTGACGTCGGCCAGGAACTGCGCCCCGGCCTCGGTCAGCACCAGGCTGCGCGTGCTGCGCTGGAACAGCAGCAGGCCCAGGCTTTCCTCCAGCCGCTTGACGTTGCGGCTGACTGCCGCCGGCGTCAGGCCCAGTCGGCGTGCGGCTGCCGTGAAGCTGCCGGCCTCGGCGGTGCGCACGAACGATTCGATATTGGCGAGCTTTTCCAACGTGGATTCCGCTATTTGGCTTGAAAGTGATTTAAATGATTGCCTCTATTTTAAGCGCAATATCGTGACTATATTGACTCCCTTAAGTCTAATGGGAAGTCGCGTCATGAAAAGGATATTGGTTACCGGGGCCACCGGGCATCTGGGCAAGGGCATCGTCGAAGCCTTGCTGAACTACGTGCCGCCGCAGCAGATCGTCGCCAGCGCGCGCGATCCGCAGCAGGCGGCCGGGCTGCGCAAGCTCGGCGTGGAAGTGCGCCGCGCCGATTACAACGACTACGACAGCCTGCTGGCCGCGCTGCAGGGCATCGACAAGCTGTTCCTGGTGTCGGCCGTGGCCTTCAGCGACCGTCTTGCGCAGCACGGCAACGTGATCCGCGCGGCCGAGGCGGCCGGCGTGCGTCACATCGTCTACCCGTCGATCCAGCGCCGCGAAGGCGTGACCGCCGTGATCGACGGCGTGACCGACAGCGACATCGGCACCGAGCTGCTGCTGCGCGCTTCCGGCATGGCGTACACGATCGTCCAGCACCCGCTGTATGCGGAACTGATTCCGCTGCTGGTCGGCGAGCGCGTGGTGCGCAAGGGCCTGCGCCTGCCGGCCGGAGAGGGCCGCATTCCGCTGACCGGGCGCAGGGACCTGGCCGCAGCCAGCGCCGCCATCCTGGCCGGCGACGGCCATGAGAACACCGAGATCAGCCTGAACGCAGGTGTTAGCTATTCCATGCGCGAATTGGCCGACGTGTATTCCGAGCTGCTGGCCGTGCCAATCAGCTACACCGCCATCACGCCCGCGCAGTACGTGGCCGAGCGCATGGCGGATGGCCTGCCCGCATCGGTGGCCGGGTTCTTCGGCAGCTGGCTGGCGGCAATTGCGGCTGGCGCCTTCGACCAGCCCGATCCGGCGCTGGAACGCCTGCTCGGCACGCCGGCCACGCCGCTCGGTGAGGTGCTGACCGCTGCCTTGGAGTAAGCCGCTACAGTGCGGAAAAGCGCTGCGCCAGTTGCTGCTGCCGGAACGACTCGGTGACGAAGTCGACAAAGGTGCGGGTCTTGGCCGGCATCAACTTCTGGCTGGTGAAGTAGAGCGAGATCGGGCCGGCGTCGCCGTACCAGTCCGGCAGCAGACGAACCAGCTCGCCACATTCCAGGTGCTGGATCACATCGGCCAGCACCAGCAGGGCTACCCCCATGCCCATCAGCGCCGCCGCGCAAATCGCATCGGGATCGTTGACTAGCAGGGCGGGGCGCAATTCGAGCGGCATTTCAGCACCGTGCCGGTTGCGCATCGCGCGCGATTGCAGGCGGCGCGTTTGCGGCGAGCGCATCAGAATGCCATCCAGCGCCGCCATGTCGGCGGGCGTGCGCGGCGTCGCCATGCCGGAGCGCTGGAGATAGGCCGGCGCCGCCACCGCGATCACGTGCGCCGGCGCCAGCTCGCGCGCTACCACGCCGGGCGTCAGCTCAAAGCCGCCGCCGATAGCGGCGTCGATGCGGTCGGCGATCAAATCCACCGGACGGTTATCGAAACTGCAATCGAGCGTGACGGCCGGGTAGCGTTGCTGGTAAGCCTGCAGCAGCGGTAGCACATGCAGGCGGCCGAAACGCGGCGGCATCGACAAGTTCAGCATGCCGGCCGGCTCGCCCTGGTGGGTGGTGAGATCGGCGATGGCGCCTTGAATGGTGTCCAGGCCGCCGCTGACCGCTTGCAGAAAGCGTTCGCCTTCCTCGGTCAATTGCAAGCCGCGTGTGCTGCGCTGGAACAGGCGCACGCCCAGATTGCGCTCCAGTTGGGCGACATTGCGGCTCACCGCCGCCGGCGTCAGGGCCAGCTGCCGCGCCGCCGCCGAAAAGCTGGACGACTCCGCGCTGCGCACAAACGACTCCAGGTTGGACAGGGTTTCCAAGGTCGATGCCTTCAAGTATTCATTGAAACAGATTATAGCCAGTTGTGACTACTGCTGTTAGCTCCGCATCGCCATACTTGGCTGATCAACTTTTTTGAAAGAGAGCACATCATGAAGATATCCATCATCGGCGCGGGCGCCATCGGTTCCACCATCGCCCGTATCCTGACCGCCGCCGGCATTCCGGTGGCGCTGGCCAATAGCCGCGAACCGGCCTCGCTGGCCACCCTGGCCGACCAACTTGGGCCGCTGCTGACGCCGGTGACTGCCGCCGAAGCGGCGCGGGCCGATCTGGTATTCCTGTCCGTGCCGTGGTCGAAGATCCCGGCGGCCGTGGCCGGCCTCGGACCGTGGCAGGGCCGCATCGTGGTCGATACCAACAATGCCATCGAGGCGCCGTCGTTCCGCGCGGTGGAGCTGCACGGCAAGGCGTCCAGTATCGTGATCGGGGACTTGCTGCCTGGCGCGCATGTGGTCAAGGCCTTCAACCACCTGCAAGCGGCCTTGTTGTCACGCGCCCCCGAGGAGGAAGGCGGACGTCGCGTGCTGTTCGTCTCCGGTGACCATGGCGATTCCAAGCGCGCCGTGCTGGCGCTGGTGGAACGGCTGGGTTTTGCCGGCATCGATCTCGGCACGCTGGACGGCGGCGGTCGCCTGGCGCAATTCCCGGGCGGCCCGCTGCCGACCTTGAACCTCGTGAAGTTCTAGAAGCTTAGAAGCCCGGCGCCGGCACTTCCGGGATCTGGTTGAGCAGGCTGGCGTTGATGACGTTCCAACCGCGAATGGTGGCGATGGTGTAGCTGATCTCGGCGATTTCGGTGTCGGTGAAATGTTCTTTCAACTGGGCGAAATCGTCGTCGGTCGGGTGCTTGTGGGGCAGGGCGTTGACCGCCTCGGCCCAGTTCAGCGCCGCGCGTTCCAGGGCGCTGAAGAACGGCGCCTCGCGCCAGCCGGAGACGGCGTTCAGGTGGCGCGGTTCGGCGCCTTGCTTGATCAGGTCGCGCCAGTGCATGTCGACGCACACGCCGCAGCCGTTGATTTGCGACACGCGCAGGTTGATCAGCTCCACCAGGCGCACGCCGATCGAGCTTTTCTTGACGGCGCCGGACAGCGCGATCATGGCCTGCAGCTTGGCCGGAGCGAGTTGGAAGAAGGGAAGGCGGGCGGTTTGGGTCATGATGGTCTCTCAAGGTAAGCGGAGCACGCATAATTGCGTCTCCATACCTTGTTAGACGGGCCACCCGCCCAGCTTGTGACAGCTTTCAGAAAATAGTTTGCGGCACGCCGGTCAGTTTGTCCGGGTTGCGGACGATGAAGACGGCGACGATGTGGTCGTTCTCGATGCGGAATGACTGGGCCGATTCCAGTTGGCCGTCGACATAGCGTACCAGCCCCGGCTCGCCGTTCACGCGGGCCTGGCGGTACGCCACTTGTTGTGGATACTGGTGTTCCAGCGACCAGAACGAGCCGGCCACGCGGCCGGCGCCGTGCAGGATGTGCAGGTAGGAGTTGACCTTGCCGCCGCCGTCGGCCACCAGCTGGACATCGTCGGCCAGCATGGTTTTCATGGCGGCGCGGTCGCCCAGTTGCGCGGCGGCGATGAAGCGGCCCAGGAGGGCGTGGTGCTGCTCCTTCTGCACCTGGAAGCGCGGCGTTTGCTGCTGTACACGTTGCTGCGCCCGGTGCACCATCTGCCGGCAGGCCGCTTCGCTCTTGCCGAGCATGGCGGCGATGTCGGCGTAGTCGTGCTCGAATACCTGCCGCATCAAGAACGCCGCGCGCTCCTCCGGCGACAACCGCTCCAGCACCCACAGGAAGGCCATCGATACCTCGCTGGCCCGTTCCGCGTTGCTCTCGGGCGTGTGTTCGTCGAATTCAACGATGGGTTCCGGCAGCCACCAGCCCACATACGATGCACGCTCGGCCATGCGCGAGCGCAGGCGGTCGATCGACAGCCGGGTGGTGATGGTCACCAGCCAGGCCTCCGCCGACTGCACGGCTTCGCGGTCGCTGTCGTGCCAGCGCAGCCAGGCGTCCTGCACCACGTCTTCGGCGTCGGCGCGGGTGCCCAGCATGCGGTAGGCGACTGAAAACAGGCGCGTGCGCAGCGCCGTGAAGGTGGAAGTTTCGCTCATCATGAACCTAAGACGGATGACGGTCTGGTTTTGTGACAAGCATAGCCGATTTCGCTGATCGCCCGCGCGATCGTGCCGTCAGACGATGGTGTCGACCACGCCGCCGTCCACCCGCAGCGCCGCGCCGGTGGTGGCCGACGCCTGCGGCGAACAGACGTAGACCACCATATTGGCCACTTCCTCGGGCGTCGCCACCCGCTGGATGAGGGAGCCGCTGCGGTGTTCCTTGACGAAGGCATTGGCCTCGCGCTCGGCGGCCGCGTAGTCGGCGCCCGGCGCCACCAGGTCCTGCACGCCTTCCGACAAGGTCGGTCCCGGCAACACGGCGTTGACGGTGATGCCGGTGCCGGCCAGGCTCTTGGCCAGGCCGCGCGAAATGGCCAGGTTGCCGGTCTTGGAGAAGCCGTAATGAATCATGTCGGCCGGAATACTGATGCCCGATTCGGAAGAGATGAACACGATGCGGCCCCAGTTCTTGGCCTGCATGCCGGGCAGGTAGGCGCGGCTGGCGCGCACGCCCGACATGATGTTGACCTCAAAGAAGCGGGTCCATTCCTCGTCGGGGATCTCGGCGAACGGCTGCAATTTGAAAATACCGAGGTTGTTGACCAGGATATCGGCCACCGGTTCCGCCTGTTGCAGGACGACGAAGCCGTCGGCGTTGGCCAGGTCGGCCGCCACGCCCCGCACTTGCGCGCCCGGCACCTGGTCGCGCAGCCGCGTCAGGGCCTGGTCGACGTCGGCCTGTTTGCGGCCGGTGATAACGACGGTGGCGCCGGCGCCGGCCAGGCCCGCCGCGATGGCGTAGCCGATGCCGCGCGTGGAACCGGTCACAATCGCGGTCTTGCCTTTCAGATCGATCTGCATGCTGGTCCTTTCGGGAGGGATGGTTGGTGGTCCATCCTAGCCCAAAATGGCAGTCGCACCATCTGCTTTAAGTACTAAGTTTTGACCTTGTCCGGCACGCGGGTAACGATGACGTTGCCGTCCACCAGCTTGCAATCGATGATATGGGTGCGCGAAGGACCGGTGTGGCGCGAGGTCAGGTCGTGGTACTTGCCGGCGTCTTCCAGCCGCAGGTCGATGCGGAAGCTGTCCAGGTTGTTGGTCTGCTGGACTTCGCGCAGGCGCTGCTTGCGGACTTCGGCCTCCTTGTCGCTGCGGCCGTGCATTTCCGGGCCTTCGAAGTAGCGGATCAGCGCGCATTCGACCACGTCGATACGGTCCTTGAGCAGCATGTCGGCGGCGATCGGGTTCTGGTTCACTTCCATTTCCGCCGGGTCGCCGTCGTCCGACATCACCTCCACGTTCATGCGCTGGATCAGCAGCAGCATGTCGTTGTCTTCGCTGAAGCGCTGGTGCACGCGCTGCACCGGCACCAGGCGCGCGCGCGCCAGACGGCCTACCGGGTCCTTGGTCTGGCCGACGTACTGCACTTCGGTCTTGTAGTTGAGATTGTTCTCGTACTGCTGCAGCAGGTCGTGGATCGACAGCGCTTCGATCAGGCCGCCCCAGTTGAGCGTGAGGAAGCGGTCGGTCAGCACCACCGACGGTTTCTTCAGCGTGGCGGCGAACGGCACGGTCAGCTCGATGGTCAGCGACTCCTTCTTTTCTTCCGGCCCCACCAGCAGCGGCACGGTGAGCTTCAGCGAGAAGAAGCCCCAGCTGGTGCTGCGGCTGGTATCGAAGCGCACGCGCGGGCGGTTGACGGCGAAGTAGATCAGCCGTTTTTCGCTGGTCGCTTCCAGGTCGAACTGCATCCGGCGCAGATGGCGGCCGACCGGGTCGCGGATGTCCGGCACTTCGGGAAAACCGGCGATCAGGTCATACCAATGGAATTTGGCGTCGGCCACGGTGACCACCCAGGTCTGCGGTGCGGCGGTGCGCTGCGGCATCAGCGGCAGCAGCTCCTCCATCGCATCGGGCGGCGGCGCCAGCAGGTCGTGGAACGGCTCGGGCGCTTCTTCGAACAGGGCGCCTATGCCCAGCTCTTCCGGCGACGGATCTGGGTAATCGTCGTCGTCATTGCTCATGTTGCGCGCTCCAAGTGTCTCATCGTTCCGTGATTATAGTGCCTTCAGCGTGATATTTCCACGTGGAAACAGTCAGCGGCGGCAAGAAAATTACTCAATGTAACACTACTCAGGCCTCGGCGCGCTTCGCCACGGCAGGCAGCGGCATGGCGCTGACGTGGGCCTGGCCCTCGGCGATGAAGCAGCTCAGCAGGTGGCGTTCTCCAATGCGCGTGGATGGGCGTAGGCGCGCGGCCGGATCGCCGTCTCGCCCAGCAACAAATTCGTGCACGATGACTCGTCTATACAACGCCTAGGCCGCCAGTGGCCGGGCCGCCAGCGTGGTCTGCAGCAGCGCCAACAGCTCGTGCGGTTGCTGGAATACATAATCGGCTTGCCAATGTTGCGGTTCGGTCGGGCCGCAATAGCCCCAGCCGCAGCCGATGGTCAGCATGCCGGCGGCCTTGCCGGCCTGGATGTCGCGCAGGTCGTCGCCCACGTACCAGCACTGTTCCGGCGCCAGGTTCAGGCGGCGCGCGGCTTCCAGCAGCGGCGCCGGGTGCGGCTTGGCGTGCGGCGTGGTGTCGCCCGAGATCGAGCAGGCCGCGTGCGCCAGGCCGATCTGCGGCAGCAGCGGGTCGGTGAAGCGCTTGGGCTTGTTGGTGACGATGCCCCATTGCAGGCCCGCCGCTTCGATGCCTGTCAACAGCTCGGTGATGCCGTCGAACAGGCCGCTGTGCACGGCCATGGCCGCTTCGTAGTTGGCGAAAAAGCCGTCGCGCAGTTCATCGTAGCCCTGGTCTTCCGGCTTCAGGCCGAAGGATGCGCCGATCATGCCGCGCGCCCCGGCCGAGGCGGTCGGGCGCAGGATGGCGTAGTCGGTCGGCGCCAGTCCGCGCGCGGTGCGCAGCCGGTTGACGGCGGCGGCCAGGTCGGGCGCGGTGTCGGCCAGTGTGCCGTCGAGGTCGAACAGGATGGCGCGTGGAACGGCGGGTAAGGTCATGGTCATGATGATTACAATGGGCGGCGCGCGGCCACCAGGTAGTTGACGCTGGTGTTCTCGTTGAGCGAGTAGATCTTGGTCAGCGGATTGTAGCCCATGCCTTTGAAGCCTTGCACTTCCAGCCCGGCGCTGCGGATGAACTGCGACAGCTCGGACGGCGTGATGAATTTTTCGTAGTCGTGGGTGCCCTTGGGCAGCATGTTGAGTATGTACTCGGCGCCGATGACGGCGAACAGATAGGCTTTCGGATTGCGGTTCAACGTCGAGAAGAACACCTGGCCGCCCGGTTTCACCAGCGCGGCGGCGGCGCGCACGATGGCGGCCGGGTCCGGCACGTGTTCGAGCATTTCCATGCAGGTGACCACGTCGTACTGGCCGGCTTCCTGCACGGCCATGTCTTCGGCGGCGATCAGCTTGTAGCGCACCTGCACGCCGGATTCCAGCGAATGCAGGTCGGCCACTTTCAGGGCTTTCTCGCCGAGGTCGATGCCGGTGACGGTGGCGCCCTTGCGCGCCATCGATTCGGACAGGATGCCGCCGCCGCAGCCGATGTCGATCACGTTCTTGCCGGCCAGCGGGGCGCGCGCGTTGATCCATTCCAGGCGCAGCGGATTAATTTCGTGCAGCGGGCGGAACTCCGAGGTCGGGTCCCACCAGCGGTGGGCGAGTTCGGCGAATTTTTGCAGTTCTAATGGGTCGGCGTTCATGGTGTTTTATGCAAATGGAATGCGCTATTTTAACCCGTACGGGGACGGACCCCTTTTGGATTGGGGGGGGGGAATGTTATTCATGGATTGCCGGTAATGCGGTTCAACGCGGTGCTCGCGATGAATACTCGTGGGCGACTCAATCGTCGTCCTGAAAAGCACCCCTGGCCGCAGCGGTGTGCGGCTAGCCGCGATGAAGCAAAAAAAAGCCCCGTCGGACCGAGTATGCTCTAGAGCGCACTCGGCCGACGGGGCCTTTGCTGTTCAGCGCAGCGAATTACTTGCTGGTGCCGACTACTTCGATTTCTACGCGACGGTTTTTAGCGCGGCCTTCTGCAGTTTTGTTGTCTGCAACTGGCTGTTTCTCGCCTTTGCCTTCGGTGTAGACGCGGTTGGCTTCCACACCTTTGGAGATGATGTAGGCCTTGACGGCTTCAGCGCGGCGTACCGACAGCTTCTGGTTGTACTCGTCCGAACCCACCGAGTCGGTGTGACCGACGGCGATGATGACTTCCAGGTTGATCGAACCCAGTTTCGACGTGACGTCATCCAGCTTGGCTTTGCCTTCCGGTTTCAGGACGGCTTTGTCGAAGTCGAAGAACGCGTCAGCGGCGAAGCTCACTTTTTGTGCGGTTGGCACTGGTGCTGGAGCAGGTGCTGGCATTGGTGCCGGTGCTGGCGCAGGCGCTGGGGCGACCGGTGGCGGCGGAGGCGCCACGCACTTGCCGTTTTCCAGCTTCTCTGGCTCTACGCACAGTGGCAGATCGCAACCTGGCACGGCATCAGCCGGGGTCCAGTAGCCGGTGCGCCAGCACAGGCCGAACGGGTCACGGGCGATGATGCCGCGTGCGTCCTGAACGTAGGCGCTTTTCGGGGTCGATGCCTTGATGTCGGTGGTGACCGGTGCGTAGGGTGGCGCGGTCGGGGTGGTCTGGGCGATGGCGGAGGCTGCGAATGCAGCCGAGATGGCCAACATCGAAATCAGTTTTTTCATATTTTTTTTCCTTTCGGGGGTGATATCTGCAGAAAACTGCGCGTCGTAGTTCTTTGCGTGGGGCGAATTCTACCACGCAGGGGCGTCAGACCCGTTTTCCGCTTGTGATTCAAGCAATTGACTTCTCGTCCATTTTGCCACAAGCGCCGCAATTCGTTTGGCGGGCTCCAACATGGCGCTGTTTCGGGTTCAACCAAAATGTTGTTTTGTTGCAACGCGATTGTCGATAATAATTGAGTAATGTGTCATGAATATTACAAGTTGTTACTCGCACCAATCGTGTGCGACCCCGCATGATTGCTGGGGCCGCGCGGAAATCCGCTTGTTGCCTTGCGCCCATGCTAAAATCGACCGCTTGCCTGTCTCTTTGGAGAGGCTTAATAAACCACAGTAAAACGACCGGCCAATGGATCAATTCGCAAAAGAAACAATCCCGATTTCCCTCGAAGAAGAGATGCGCAAGAGCTACCTCGATTACGCCATGAGCGTGATCGTCGGCCGCGCCTTGCCGGACGTGCGTGACGGCTTGAAGCCGGTGCACCGCCGCGTCCTGTTCTCGATGCACGAAATGAACAACGTCTGGAACCGCCCCTATGTCAAATGCGCCCGTGTGGTGGGCGAGACCATGGGTAAGTTCCACCCGCACGGCGACGCCTCGATCTACGACACGCTGGTGCGTATGGCGCAGGACTTCTCGCTGCGCTACATGCTGGTGGACGGCCAGGGCAACTTCGGCTCCGTCGACGGCGACGGCGCGGCGGCGATGCGTTACACCGAGTGCCGTCTCGACAAGATTTCCAGCGAACTGCTGGCCGACATCGACAAGGACACGGTCGACTTCCAGCCGAACTACGACGGCAAGGAAAAAGAGCCGACCGTCCTGCCGACCCGCATCCCCAACCTGCTGATCAACGGTTCGTCCGGTATCGCGGTGGGTATGGCGACCAATATCCCGCCGCACAACCTGCATGAAGTGATCGCCGGCGCGCTGCACGTGCTGAACAATCCCGACTGCTCGATCGACGAACTGATCGAACTGATCCCGGCGCCGGACTTTCCGACCGGCGGCACCATCTACGGCGTCTCCGGCGTGCGCGACGGTTACCGCACCGGCCGTGGCCGCGTGGTGATGCGCGCCAAGACCCATTACGAAGAATACGGCAAGGACGGCGGCCGCACGGCCATCATCGTTGACGAACTGCCGTACCAGGTCAACAAGAAATCGCTGCTCGAACGCATCGCCGAAAACGTGCGCGACAAGAAGCTCGAAGGCATTTCCGACATCCGCGACGAGTCCGACAAGTCGGGCATGCGCGTGGTGATCGAGCTGAAACGCGGCGAAGTACCGGAAGTGGTGCTCAACAACCTGTACAAGCAAACGCAATTGCAGGACACCTTCGGCATGAATATGGTGGCGCTGGTCGACGGCCAGCCGCGCCTGCTGAACCTGAAGGAAATGTTGTCGTGCTTCCTGTCGCACCGCCGCGAAGTGGTGACGCGCCGTACCGTGTTCGAACTGCGCAAGGCGCGCGAACGCGGCCACGTGCTGGAAGGCCTGGCCGTGGCACTGGCCAACATCGACGAATTCATCGCCCTGATCAAGGCCGCGCCGACGCCGCCGGTGGCGAAGAGCGCCCTGATGGACCGTTCGTGGGATTCCTCGCTGGTGCGCGAGATGCTGTCGCGCACGGGCGAAGGCCCGACCGCCGGCGGCATCGACGCTTTCCGTCCCGAGCACCTGCCGAAGCACTACGGCATGCAGCCGGACGGCATGTACAAGCTGTCGGACGACCAGGCGCAAGAGATTCTGCAGATGCGCCTGCAACGCCTGACCGGCCTGGAACAGGACAAGATCGTCAACGAGTACAAGGACGTGATGGCCGAAATCGCCGACCTGCTGGACATCCTGTCCAAGCCGTCGCGCGTGACCACCATCATTACCGAAGAGATGACTTCGGTGGTGACCGAGTTCGGCGACCCGAACAAGGATCCACGCCGTTCCAACATCGAGCACAACGCCAGCGACCTGAATACCGAAGACCTGATCACGCCGCAGGACATGGTGGTGACCCTGTCGCACACCGGTTACATGAAGGCGCAGCCGATTTCCGAGTACCGTTCGCAGAAGCGCGGCGGTCGCGGCAAGCAGGCCATGGCCACCAAGGATGAAGACTGGATCGACCAGCTGTTCATCGCCAACACGCACGATTACATCCTGTGCTTCTCCAACCGTGGCCGCATGTACTGGCTCAAGGTGTGGGAAGTGCCGCAAGGCTCGCGCAACTCGCGCGGCAAGCCGATCGTCAATATGTTCCCATTGGCGGACAATGAGAAGATCACGGTCATCCTGCCGCTGTCGGGCGAGAACCGCACCTTCCCTGAAGACCACTACGTCTTCATGTCCACCAGCCTGGGCACCGTGAAGAAAACGCCGCTGAAGGACTTCAGCAATCCACGCAAGGCCGGCATCATCGCGGTCGACCTGGACGAGGGCGACTTCCTGATCGGCGCCGCGCTGACCGATGGCGAACACGATGTGATGCTGTTCTCCGACTCCGGCAAAGCCGTGCGTTTCGACGAAAACGACGTGCGTCCGATGGGCCGCAACGCCCGTGGCGTGCGCGGCATGAACCTGGACGAAGGCCAGCGCGTGATTGCGCTGCTGGTGGCCGAGAACGAGCAGCAGTCGGTGCTGACCGCGACCGAGAACGGCTTCGGCAAGCGTACCCCGATCACCGAGTACACCCGTCACGGCCGTGGCACCAAAGGCATGATCGCGATCCAGACCTCCGAGCGTAACGGCAAGGTGGTGGCGGCGACGCTGGTCGATTCGACCGACGAGATCATGCTGATCACGACCGGCGGCGTGTTGATACGCACCCGTGTGTCGGAAATCCGCGAGATGGGCCGCGCGACCCAGGGTGTGACCCTGATCGCAGTGGAGGACGGCACCAAGCTGTCCGGCCTGCAGCGCGTGGTGGAAACCGACATCGACGAAGTCGAGCTGGAACCAGGCCCGGATTCAGCTGCAGAGTAAAGCTCGAAGTATCGAGACAGCGGGGCCACGACTATTGCGCGCCAATAGGACTGGCCCCGTTTTATTAATACCGTCGTTCCCGCGCAAGCGGGAATCCATACGCAGCATGGGTTCCCGCCTGCGCGGGAACGACGGGTTGCCAAAGGAACGCAACGTGACTCACATCTACAACTTCTCCGCCGGCCCTGCCGTATTGCCGAAGGAAGTGCTGGCGCAAGCTGCCGCTGAAATGCTCGATTGGCATGGCAGCGGTATGTCCGTCATGGAGATGAGCCACCGCGGGCCGGAGTTTATGTCGATTTACAAGGCGGCCGAGCGCGATCTGCGCGAGCTGTTGGCAGTACCGGACAATTACAAGATCTTGTTCATGCAGGGCGGCGGACTGTCGCAAAACGCCCTGATACCGCTGAACCTCGTCGGCCACAAGCCGCAGCCAGCGACCATCGATTTTATCCATACCGGCTCGTGGTCGGGCAAATCCATCAAGGAAGCCGCCAAGTACGCCAACGTCAACGTCGCCGCGTCGTCCATGACGTCGGTGCCGCCGCAATCGGCGTGGAAGCTCACGCCCGGCGCGGCCTATCTGCACCTGTGCACCAACGAGACCATCGACGGCGTCGAGTTCGATTTCGACGCCGGCGTGCCGGCGGCGATGGACGGCGTGACGCTGGTGGCCGACATGTCCTCGCACATCCTGTCGCGCCGCATCGACGTCTCGAAATACGGCGTGATCTTCGCCGGCGCGCAAAAGAACATCGGCCCGGCCGGCGTCACCATCGTCATCGTGCGCGACGACCTGCTGGGCAAGGCGCTGCCGGTGTGCCCGTCGGCCTTCGACTTCAAGCTGGTGGCCGACAACGAATCGATGTACAACACGCCGCCGACCTACGGCATCTACATCGCCGGCCTGGTGTTCCAGTGGCTGAAGCGGCAGGGCGGCGTGGCCGAGATGGAGCAGCGCGCCAAGGCCAAGGCCGAGCTGCTGTACAACGCGCTCGATGCCAGCGATTTTTACGAAACGCGGGTAGCGCCACCAAGCCGCTCGCGCATGAACGTGCCCTTCTACCTGAAGGACGAAAGCAAGAACGAAGCATTCCTGGCCGGCGCCAAAGCGCGCGGCCTGCTGCAACTGAAGGGCCACAAGTCCGTCGGCGGTATGCGCGCATCGATCTACAACGCGATGCCTATCGAGGGCGTGCAAGCGCTCGTAGACTACTTGAACGAATTCGCAGCGAACAACCCATGAACGATAAACTCAAACCCTTGCGCGAACAGATCGATTCGATCGACGCGCAGATCCTGGACCTGCTGAACCAGCGCGCCAAAGTGGCGCAGGAAGTCGGCCATGTGAAAGCCGAAACCGGTGCGCCGGTGTTCCGTCCCGAACGCGAGGCGCAGGTGTTGCGCGGCGTGGCCGAACGCAATCCCGGCCCGATGGGCGACGCCGAGCTGCAAACCATCTGGCGCGAGATCATGTCCGCTTGCCGCTCGCTGGAAAAGCGCGTGACCGTGGCCTTCCTCGGCCCGGCCGGCACCTACAGCGAACAGGCCGTGTACGAGCAGTTCGGCACCGCCGTCGATGTGCTGCCTTGCGCGTCGATCGATGAAGTGTTCCGCGCCACCGAGGCGGGGACGGCGGAATTCGGCGTGGTGCCGGTCGAGAACTCGACCGAAGGCGCCATCGGCCGCACGCTGGACCTGCTGCTGCATACGCCGCTGACCATCAGCGGCGAGGTCTCCATCGCCGTGCGTCACAGCCTGCTGACGGCCAGCGGCACCATGGACGGCATCACCGCCATCTGCGCCCATGCGCAGGCGCTGGCGCAGTGCCAGATCTGGTTGAATAATAATTACCCAGACATCGAACGCCGCGCCGTCTCGTCCAACGCCGAAGCGGCACGCATGGCGCGCGACGACCACGGCATCGCCGCGATCGCCGGCGAGCGCGCCGGCGTGCGCTACGGCCTGGGCACGGTGAAACCCAACATCCAGGACGACCCGCACAACCGCACGCGTTTTGCCGTCATCGGCTCGCTGCAGGCCGGCCCGTCGGGCGAAGACCGTACCTCGCTGGCGCTGGCGGCGCCGCACAAGGCGGGCTCCATCTACCGCCTGCTTGGCTCGCTGGCGCAGCACGGCGTGTCGATGACGCGCTTCGAATCGCGCCCGGCGCGCACCGGCACTTGGGAGTACTACTTCTACGTCGACGTCGAAGGCCACGTGCAGGACCCGGCCGTCGCCAAGGCGCTGGACGAGCTGCAAGGCAACGCCGCCTTCTTCAAGGTGCTGGGATCGTATCCCGTCAGCCTGACCTGAATCAGAGAGAGAACCACATGACCAAGAACTACGGCCCGGAATACGTCCGCGCCATCGCCCCTTACCAGGCCGGCAAACCGATCGCTGAAGTCGCGCGTGAATTCGGTCTTGACGAAGCAAGCATCGTCAAGCTGGCCTCCAATGAAAACCCGTTCGGCGTGCCGCCATCGGCGCAGCAGGCCATGGCCGCCGCCGTGGCGGAACTGGGCCGCTACCCGGACGCCAACGGCTTCGATCTGAAAGGCGCACTGTCGAAACGTTACGACGTGCCGGCCGACTGGATCACGCTGGGCAACGGCTCCAACGACATCCTGGAAATCGCCGCGCACGCGTTTGTGGAGCGCGGCCAGTCCATCGTCTACGCGCAGTATTCGTTCGCGGTGTACGCGCTGGCGACGCAGGGCGTGGGTGCGCAGCACATCGTGGTGCCGGCCAGGTCGCACGGCCACGACCTGCCGGCCATGCTGGCGGCGATCCGCGACGATACGCGGCTGGTGTTCATCGCCAACCCGAACAACCCGACCGGCACCTTCATCCCGGCCGCCGAGATCGAGGCCTTCCTGGCCCAGGTGCCGGCGCACGTGGTGGTGGTGCTGGACGAGGCCTATAATGAATTCCTGGCCCAAGAAAACCAGTTCGAATCGGCCGAGTGGGTAAAGAAGTATCCCAACCTGCTGGTGTCGCGCACGTTCTCGAAGGCCTACGGCCTGGCGGGTCTGCGCGTGGGCTTCGCGATTGCGCAACCGGCGCTGACGGATTTGATGAACCGCATCCGCCAGCCGTTCAACGTCAACTCGCTGGCGCAGGCTGCGGCCATCGCGGCGCTGAACGACAAGGAATTCCTGGCGCAAAGCGCGGCCAACAACACGGCCGGCTACCAGCAATTCGTGGAAGCGTTCGAGAAACTGGGCCTGGAGTACGTGCCATCGTATGGCAACTTCGTGCTGGTGAAAGTGGGCGCGGATGCGGGCGCCGGTGCGCGCGTGAATCTGTCCTTGCTGAAGCAGGGCGTGATCGTGCGCCCGGTCGGCAACTACGGCCTGCCTGAATGGCTGCGCATTTCCATCGGCCTGCCGCAGGAAAACGCCGTCTTCATCGCGGCGCTGTCGAAGGCATTGGCGCAGTAATGCTGAACAAAGTTGTGATATTTGGCGTAGGCCTGATCGGCGGCTCGTTTGCGCGCTCGCTGAAGAAGGCGGGCGCGGTCGGGCGCATCGTCGGTGTCGGCCGCAGCGCCGCATCGATGGCGCGGGCGCTGGAGCTGGGCATTGTCGACGCGGTCGGCGTGGCCGGTGAACCGGCGTCGCTGGCGGCAGCGCTGCGCGACGCCGACCTGGTGCTGCTGGCGGCGCCGGTGGCGCAGACCGAGGCGATACTGGCGACCATCGCGCCGCACCTGCAAGCGGGCACCGTGGTGACCGATGCCGGCAGCACCAAGTCGGACGTGGTGGCTGCGGCGCGGCGCGCGCTGGGCGGGAAGGTGGCGCAGTTCGTGCCGGGCCACCCGATCGCGGGCCGCGAAACCAACGGGCCGGATGCGGCCATCGACAATCTGTATGTCGGCAAGAAGGTGGTGATCACCGCGCTGGCCGAGAATACGGAGGCTGATATCGAGCGCGTGGCGGCAGCCTGGCGCGCCTGCGACGCGATCATTCATCGCCTGACGCCGGAGCAGCATGACAAAGTGTTCGCGGCGGTGAGCCACTTGCCGCACTTGCTGGCGTATGCGCTGGTGGACGACATTGCGAAGAAGCCGCATGCGGACCTGTTGTTCCAATACGCCGCCAGCGGCTTCCGCGATTTCACGAGGATCGCGGGATCGTCGCCGGAAATGTGGCGCGACATCAGCCTGGCCAACCAGCCGGCGTTGCTGGTCGAGCTGGACGCCTACATGGCGCAGCTGACGGTGCTGCGTGCCAGTTTGGCCGCCGGCGACGGCGCCGGTCTGGAAAGCGTCTACAGCAACGCCCAGCGCGCCCGCCACCAATGGATCACCGCAATCGAAACGGCCGAAGCGCCGCCTTTGAAAGATTAAATCCCGTAAATTCGGGGTCAGCTCTGTCATTTGGACATTTGGGAACTTTGTCGCACCAAAAAAGTTCCGCAATGTCCAAATGACAGAGCTGACCCCGAAGTTGCGAAGTTGAAGGAATACTATGAGTCACGAATTTATCGACCTGCAAACGGTCTCCCATGTGCAAGGCGTGGTGCGCCTGCCGGGTTCTAAATCGATTTCCAACCGCATTTTGCTGCTGTCGGCGCTGTCGCAGGGGCAGGTGGCGATAGTCGATCTGTTGGCCTCCGACGATACCGCCGTGATGCTGGCGGCATTGCGCTCGCTCGGCGTCGTTTGGTCCGAGGAGAAGACCGCTACCGGCACTATTCACCACGTGACCGGCGTCGCCGGCGTGCTGCCGAATAAGTCGGCCGATCTGTTCATGGGCAATGCCGGTACGGCGATACGCCCGCTGACCGCCGCGCTGGCCGTCATCGGCGGCGACTATACGCTGCACGGCGTGCCGCGCATGCATGAGCGTCCGATCGGCGATCTGGTCGATGCGCTCAACGCCGCCGGCACCAACGTCGAGTACACCGGCAACCCAGGCTTCCCGCCGCTGCATATCAAGCAGGGCAAGATCACCACCCGGCGCCTGTCCGTGCGCGGCGATGTGTCGAGCCAGTTCCTGACCGCGCTGCTGATGGTGGCGCCGCTGATGGCCAAGGAGCATGCCATCACCATCGACGTGATCGGCGAGCTGATTTCCAAGCCCTACATCGAAATCACCCTGAACCTGATCCGCCGCTTCGGCGTGAAGGTCGAGCAGAATGGCTGGGAGTCGTTCACCGTCCAGCCCGGCCAGGTGTATCAGTCGCCCGGCACCATCCACGTCGAGGGCGATGCGTCGTCGGCGTCGTATTTCCTGGCGGCCGGCGCCATCGGCGGCGGGCCGGTGCGGGTGGAGGGTGTGGGCAAGCATTCGATCCAGGGCGATGTGCGCTTTGCCGCCGCGCTGGAGCAGATGGGCGCGCAGATCACCATGGGCGATAACTGGATCGAGGCGCGCGGCAACGGCGTGCTGAAGGCCATCGACGCCGATTTCAACCACATCCCCGACGCCGCCATGACCATCGCCATCGCTGCGCTGTACGCCGACGGCCCGTCCACGCTGCGCAATATCGCCAGCTGGCGCGTGAAGGAGACCGACCGCATCGCCGCCATGGCGACCGAGCTGCGCAAGGTCGGCGCCATCGTGGAGGAGGGCGCCGACTATATCAAGGTGACGCCGCCGGCCGCGATCACCGCTGCTACCATCGACACCTACGACGACCACCGCATGGCGATGTGCTTTTCGCTGGTGTCGCTGGACGGCGCCGCGCGCAAGGGGAATCTCATGCGCATCAACGATCCCAAGTGCGTGGGCAAGACTTTCCCCGACTACTTCAACGTCTTTGCCGAGATAGCAAAATAATTACCATGCCAACTTCCCAGATTCCAGTCATCACCATCGACGGCCCTACCGCATCCGGCAAGGGCACGGTCGCGCATCGCGTTGCCGATAAGCTCGGCTTCCATTACCTGGACTCCGGCGCGCTGTACCGCTTGACCGCGCTGTCGGCCCTGCGCCGCGGCACCGACCTGGCCGACGAGCACGCGCTGGCCAAGCTGGCCGAGCACCTGCATTGCAGTTTCCAGGGCGGCGATATCATTTTGTCGCACGAAAACGTCACCGAGGCGATCCGCGCCGAAGAGGTCGGCAACACGGCGTCCAAGATCGCCACCTTCCCGGCCGTGCGCCACGCGCTGACCGGGCTGCAGCTCGGTTTCCGCAAGGCGCCGGGCCTGGTGGCCGACGGCCGCGACATGGGCTCGGTGATCTTCCCGCACGCCCCGCTCAAGGTGTTTTTGACGGCCTCCGTGGCGGCGCGCGCCGGGCGCCGTTATAAGCAATTGATAGACAAGGGAATTTCTGCTAATATGCAAGACCTACTGGTGGATTTGCAGGCGCGTGACGACCGGGATACGAACCGGGCCATCGCGCCGCTGCTGCCGGCGGAAGGGGCGTGCGTGCTGGATACCTCTGAAATGAGCGCTGATCAAGCGGTCGATCAGGTGTTGCAGTGGTATGCCTCCGTAACAAAGTAGTAAAAGTAGTACTTTTATCAACCCTAACCCAGCTGAAGACGCAATCCGCGAACCTTGCTGGCAACCTGGAAATACAATGTCTAATATGGAAAGTTTTGCAGCCCTCTTCGAAGAATCCCTGTCGCGTCAAGACATGCGTTCGGGCGAAGTGATCTCGGCTGAAGTCGTTCGTCTGGATCACAACTTCGTGATCGTCAACGCCGGCCTGAAATCGGAAGCATTCATCCCTGTTGAAGAATTCAAGAATGACCAAGGCGAACTGGAAGTCAAAGTAGGCGACTTCGTTTCCGTGGCCATCGAATCGCTGGAAAATGGTTTCGGCGATACCATCCTGTCGCGCGACAAAGCCAAGCGTCTGGCCTCGTGGCTGGCACTGGAAAAAGCCATGGAATCGGGCGAGATCGTCGTCGGTACCGTCAATGGCAAAGTCAAGGGCGGCCTGACCGTTCTGACCAACGGCATCCGCGCTTTCCTGCCGGGTTCGCTGGTCGACACCCGTCCAGTCAAGGACACCACCCCGTTCGAAGGCAAGACCCTCGAATTCAAAGTCATCAAACTGGACCGCAAGCGTAACAACGTCGTTCTGTCCCGCCGCGCCGTGATCGAAGCTTCGATGGGCGAAGAGCGTCAGAAACTGATGGAAACGCTGAAAGAAGGCACGGTCGTGACCGGCGTTGTGAAAAACATCACCGACTACGGCGCGTTCGTGGATCTGGGCGGCATCGACGGCCTGCTGCACATCACCGACCTGGCATGGCGTCGTGTGCGTCACCCGTCGGAAGTGCTGACTGTTGGTCAAGAGATCACCGCGAAAGTCCTGAAATACGATCAGGAGAAGAACCGTGTTTCGCTGGGCGTGAAGCAACTGGGCGATGACCCATGGACCGGTCTGTCGCGTCGTTACCCACAAAGCACCCGTCTGTTCGGCAAAGTCACCAACCTGACCGACTACGGCGCGTTCGTGGAAGTCGAGCAAGGCATCGAAGGCCTGGTTCACGTGTCGGAAATGGACTGGACCAACAAGAACGTCGCGCCAAACAAAGTTGTCCAGCTGGGCGACGAAGTAGAAGTGATGGTTCTGGAGATCGACGAAGAGCGTCGTCGTATCTCGCTGGGCATGAAACAGTGCAAAGCCAACCCATGGGATGACTTCGGCGTAACCCACAAGAAGGGCGATAAAGTCCGTGGCGCCATCAAGTCGATCACCGACTTCGGCGTGTTCATCGGCCTGGCCGGTAACATCGACGGTCTGGTGCACCTGTCGGATCTGTCGTGGACCGAGTCCGGCGAAGAAGCCGTGCGCAAGTTCAAGAAAGGTGACGAACTGGAAGCCGTGGTGTTGGCCATCGACGTTGAGCGCGAGCGCGTGTCCCTGGGCGTCAAGCAACTGGAAGGCGACCCATTCAACAACTTCGCCGCCATGAACGACAAAGGTTCGCTGGTGAACGGTACCGTGAAATCGGTGGAGCCTAAAGGCGCCGTGATCCAACTGTCGGAAGAAGTTGAAGGCTACCTGCGCGCTTCGGAAATCTCGCGTGACCGCGTTGAAGATGCTGGCACCCACCTGAAAGTCGGCGATGCCGTCGAAGCGCTGGTGATCAACATCGACCGCAAAGCACGTTCGATCCAGCTGTCGATCAAAGCGAAAGATTCGGCCGAGACCGCTGAAGCGATGAAAAACATCGCTTCGGACAGCAACGCCGCTTCGGGCACCACCAGCCTGGGCGCACTGCTGAAGGCCAAGTTGGACAACAAGAACTAAGAACTAGTCGATGACTAAGTCCGAGTTAATCAACCGCCTGGCTGAGCGTTATTCTCAGCTGGTGGCCAAAGATGCGGAGTATGCCGTCAAGACCATTCTGGATGCGATGACCAACGCTTTGTCGACCGGTCAGCGCATCGAGATCCGCGGTTTTGGCAGCTTTGCCCTCAACAGCCGGCCGCCGCGCATCGGGCGCAACCCGAAGTCGGGCGACAAGGTGATGGTGCCCGAAAAACGGGTGCCGCACTTCAAGCCGGGCAAGCAATTGCGCGAGCGGGTTGACGCGATGGTCGGGCAGCCGATCATCGAGGACTGAAGCATTCCATTAGTTAGACAAAGCGGCGTCCTTCGGGATGCCGCTTTTTTTTGGTTCATCACGGATGACGGGAAGGGGTTGGGCCGGGTGGGCTTGGAAGCACGCGGCACCAGCCCAACCCGCACACCGCTGCGGCCAGGGTCGGACCCCTCGGGGTCCGACCCTGGCGTTCGGGGTGCTGTGAAGGACGACTGTTGCGTCGCCAACGGGTATGCGTTCCGACTACCCCGGGAGGCGCAACTGCGTTTCCCGCTAATCCGTGAGGAATCTTTTTTTTTATCGCCCGTGGTGCGATACTGGCGCTCTTAGAACACTACAACAGGACCCTGGCTGATGAAATTCATCTCCCCCATCATAGGCTTTGTGATTTTCGTCTTGTTTTTCGGCTTCGCCCTGAAAAACTCGCAGGAAGTCGATCTGCAATTGTTCCTGCACTATGAGCTGCGCGGCCCCTTGGTGCTGATGCTGCTGGGCTTTTTCGTGGCCGGCGCCGTGCTCGGCGTGCTGGCGCTGACGCCCACCGTGTTCCGCCATCGCCGCGAAACCAACAAGCACAAGGTCACCATTCATACGCTGCAATCGTCGGCGCAGCAGGCCACCCGCCAGCCGCAGCCCGATAGCGTCAATACCCAATAACAAGTACAAAGACATAGCATGGAATTAGAACTCTGGTGGTTACTGGGCATCCCCGTCTTCTTCGGTCTGGGATGGGTCGCGGCGCGGGTCGACATCCGTCAACTGCTGTCGGAATCGCGCACCCTGCCGCGCGGCTATTACAAGGGCCTGAACTTTCTGCTCAACGACCAGGCCGACAAGGCGGTCGACGCCTTCATCGACATCGTGCGGCTCGATCCGGAATCGGCCGAGATGCACTTCGCGCTCGGTAGCCTGTTCCGCCGCCGCGGCGAGACCGAGCGCGCCATCCGCATCCACCAGAACCTGCTGGCGCGTCCCGACCTGCCGCAGGAGCAGAAGGACCAGGCGCGCTATGAGCTGGGCATGGATTATCTGAAGGCCGGCCTGCTGGACCGCGCCGAGGAGACCTTCAACGTGCTGCTCAACGGCCAGTATGCGGTGCAGGCGCGCCGCGCGCTGCTGGAGATATTCCAGCGCGAGAAGGAGTGGCCGCGCGCCATCGAGGCGGCGATCGGCCTGCAGGAAGCCGGCGCCGGTTCGCGCCAGAAGGAAATCGCGCAGTTCTACTGCGAGCTGGCGCAGGATGCGCTGGTGCAGATGCATCCGGACGAGGCCCTGGCGCTGCTGGAGAAGTCGCTGCAGGCCGACCGCGTGAACGTGCGCGCCACCATGCTGAGCGGCGATGCCCAGCTGGCGCAGGGCGACATCGAGGGCGCGCTGCAGACCTGGCGCCGCGTCGAGCAGATCAGCGTGCCGCACGTGGCGCTGGTGGCGCAGCGCCTGATGGACGGCTACCGCAAGGTCGGCCGCCCGCAGGAAGGCGTGAACCTGCTGAAGTCCTACCTGGAGCAGGCTTCGTCGATCGACCTGGTGGAGGTGGTGTACAAGGCGGTGCTGGAGCTCGACGGCGTGGAAGCGGCCAAGCAGCTGGTGGGCGATGAGCTGCGCCGCACGCCGACCCTGCTGGGCCTCGACAAGTTCCTGGAGGCGCGCCTGATGGACGCGCCGGCGTCGGTGATGCCGGAGCTGTCGATGGTGAAGAACCTGGTGCACAGCTACACGCAGAAGCTGGCGCGCTATCAGTGCGGCCAGTGCGGCTTCAAGGCGCGCCAGTTCTACTGGCAGTGTCCCGGTTGCAGCCGGTGGGAGAGCTATCCGCCGCGCCGCACCGAAGAATTGAATGTGATGAATTGATACGGATCGTCATTCCCGCGCAGGCGGGAATCCATTCTCGGCATGGGTTTCCGCCTACGCGGGAACGACGGTGATGAAAGACTGCTTCTCATGAAAATTACCATCATCGGCACCGGTTATGTGGGGCTGGTTACCGGCGCCTGCCTGGCGGAGCTGGGCAACGATGTCTTGTGCCTGGACCTGGACCAGGCCAAGATCGATCTGCTGAACGGCGGCGGCATCCCGATCCACGAGCCGGGCCTGGGCGAGCTGGTGGCGCGCAACCGCGCCGCCGGCCGCCTGCGCTTCTCGACCGACGTCGCCGCTTCGGTGGCGCACGGCGAGGTGCAGTTCATCGCGGTCGGCACGCCGCCGGACGAGGATGGCGCGGCCGATTTGAGTTACGTGCTGGCGGCGGCCCGCAACATCGGCCGCCACATGAGCGGTTTCAAGGTTGTCGTCGACAAGTCGACCGTGCCGGTCGGCAGCGGCGAGCGGGTCGCGGCGGCGCTGCGGGAAGCGCTGCAAGCGCGCGGCGCGCCACAGGATTTCTCGGTGCTGTCGAATCCCGAATTCCTGAAGGAAGGCGCGGCGGTGGAGGATTTCATGCGCCCCGACCGCATCGTCATCGGCCATGACGCCACCCCGGCCGGCCTCAAGGCCGCCGCCATCATGAAGCTGCTGTACGCGCCGTTCAACCGCAACCATGAGCGCACCTTCTGGATGGACGTGCGTTCGGCGGAGTTCACCAAGTACGCGGCCAACGCCATGCTGGCGACGCGCATCTCGTTCATGAACGAACTGGCCAACCTGGCCGACCGCGTCGGCGTCGACATCGAGGCGGTACGGCGCGGCATCGGTTCCGATCCGCGCATCGGCCACAGCTTCCTGTACGCCGGCGCCGGCTACGGCGGCTCCTGCTTCCCCAAGGACGTGCAGGCGCTGGCGTGCACCGCGCGGCACTACACGCAGGACCTGCTGATCCTGCGCGCGGTGGAGCAGGTCAACCACAGGCAGAAGCAGGTGCTGGGTCAGAAGGTGTTGTGTCGCTTCGGCGCCGACCTGGCTGGCAAACACTTCGCTATCTGGGGTCTGGCCTTCAAGCCGAATACCGACGATATGCGCGAAGCACCGGCGCGGGTGCTGGTGCGCCAGTTGATCGACGCCGGCGCCACGCTGGCCGTGTACGACCCGGTGGCCATGGATGAAGCGCGGCGCGTGCTGGCACTGGAACTGGGCGGCGCCGAACTGGCGCGCGTGCGCTTCGCCGACAGCCCGATGGATGCGCTGAGCGGCGCCGAGGCGCTGGTCATCGTCACCGAGTGGAAGGCCTTCCGCAGTCCGGACTTCGAGCGCATCAAGGCGGCGCTCAAGCAGGCCGTGATTTTCGACGGCCGCAACCTGTTCGAGCCGCAGGCGATGGCGCAAGCCGGATTTGAATACCACGGCATCGGCCGTTCCATATTGACCCGCACTTAACGAGGCCCCATTTTGACGAAGAATCTGGACAAAGTACGCATCCTGGTGGTGGGTGACGTGATGTTGGACCGCTACTGGTTCGGCGAAGTAAGCCGCATCTCGCCGGAGGCGCCGGTGCCGGTGGTGCGCATCGAGCGGCGCGAAGCGCGCCTGGGCGGCGCCGCCAACGTGTCGCGCAACGCTGCCGCACTGGGCGCGCAGGCCGGCCTGCTGGGTATTGTCGGCGACGACGAAGCCGGCGACGAGGTGGCGCAGCTGCTGGAAGGCGGCGGCATCCGCAGCTACCTGAAACGCGACCAGGCCATTTCCACCATCATCAAGCTGCGCGTGATCGGCCGTCAGCAGCAGATGGTGCGCATCGATTTCGAGGAGGCGCCGACCGACACGGTGTTGCGCGACAAGCTGGAGCAGTTCAAGACGCTGCTGCCCGATTACGATGTGATCGTGCTGTCGGACTACGCCAAGGGCAGCCTGGTGGCGGTGGCCGACATGATCGCGGCGGCGCGCGCGGCCGGCAAGGTGGTGATGGTCGATCCGAAAGGCGACGACTTCACGCGCTATGCCGGCGCCACGGTGCTGACGCCGAACAAGTCGGAATTCAAGCGCATCGTCGGTTCGTGGAACAGTGAGGAGCAGCTGACCGCCAAGGCGCAGGCCCTGCGTGCCGAACTGAAACTCGACGCGCTGCTGCTGACCCGCTCGGAAGAGGGCATGACGCTGTACACCGACGGCGAGCAGTTCCACATGCCGGCCCAGGCGCGCGAGGTGTTCGACGTCTCCGGCGCCGGCGACACCGTGATCGCCACCATGGCCTGCATGTTGGGCACCGGCGCCGGCTGGCAGGAGGCGGTGGAGACGGCCAACCGCGCCGGCGGCATCGTGGTCGGCAAGCTGGGCACGGCGACCGTCACGCGCGAGGAGTTGTTCGGCGCCTGATCGGCTGTCGCCGCTTTGATCTGGCTCAAGCCGGCGCTGTCAACCGCGCCGCGAGTGGGCGCCGTTAAGGTGATTCAAGGTGCGATGGTCGCCCTTGTTCACTTTAACGGAGACACTTATGTACAAGAAACTACTGATGGCGGTGGCCGCGCTGGTGGCCACCATGAGCATGGCCTGGGCCCAGGTCGACGTCAACAAGGCCGACGCGGCCGCGCTGGACAGCATACGCGGCCTGGGGCCGGCCAAGACCAAGGCCATCCTGGAAGAACGCAAGAAGGGCGAGTTCAAGGACTGGGGCGATTTCGCGCAGCGCGTGAAGGGCATCGGCGATAAAAACGCCGCCCGGCTGTCGGAAGCCGGCCTGCAGGTGAACGGCAAGTCGAAAGATGGTGCGCCGGCCAAAGCCTCAAAGTAAGATAGCGGTTTCCCCATAGCCCGCAGCGACCCGCTGCGGGCTACTCAAACGGAGACCGCCGCATGCAGTGCAAACCTCTCGCGCTGGCCCTGCTGATCGCAGTGCCGGCCATGGCCGCCCAAGCTGGCACACCTGCTACGCCCGATACCAGGCGTCATCAGGCCCAGATCGACCGCATCGTCCAGGAAATTTCCCCCGTTCGCATCGAAGCCACCATCCGCAAGCTGGTGGGTTTTCGCACGCGCCATACGATGTCGGACACGGTGTCCGAGACCGAGGGCATCGGCGCTGCGCGGCGCTGGATCAAGGCGGAGCTGGAGCGCTGCGGCGCCGGCACCGCGCTGAAGGTGGACTTCGACAGCCATATCGCGCCGGTCTCCGCGCGCATCAGCCGTCCGACCGAGATCGTCAACGTGGTGGCGACCTTGCCGGGCACGCAGGCGGCGTCGGTCGAGCGCATGTACGTGGTCAGCGGCCATTACGACTCGCGCAACACCGATGTGATGGACGCGCTGGGCGACGCCCCCGGCGCCAATGACGACGCTTCCGGCACGGCGGCGGTGATGGAGATGGCTTGCGTGATGGCCAAGTATAAATTCGACGCCACGCTGGTGTTCATGACGGTGGCGGCGGAGGAGCAGGGCTTGCTGGGCGCGGCGCATTGGGCCGAGCAGGCCAGGCAGAAGAACCTGAACATCGCCGGCATGTTCACCAACGATATCATCGGCAGCTCGCGCGATGAGCATGGCAAGAAGGACGACACGCAGGTGCGCCTGTTCGCCGAAGGCCTGCCGCTGCAGAAGGAGGCCAGCGAGGCGGTGCGCACGCTGATCCAGACCGGGGGCGAGAACGATTCGCTGTCGCGCCAGCTGGCGCGCGCGGTGAAGGAGGCCGGCGAGCGCTATGTGCCGAAGTTCAAGGTGAGCGTGATCCAGCGGCGCGACCGCTATCTGCGCGGCGGTGATCATATGCCGTTCCTGGAGCGCGGTTATGCGGCCTTGCGCTTCACCGAGCCGGCCGAGGATTTCAACCACCAGCACCAGAACATCCGCACCGAGAACGGTGTGCTGATCGGCGATCTGCCGCAGTACAACGACTACCACTACATCGCCAAGGTGGCGCGCGTGAACGCCGCAGCCCTGTCGACGCTGGCGCTGGCGCCGGCCGCGCCGCAGAAGGTGCAGGTGCGCACCTCCAAGCTGCAGAACGATACCGAGCTGGTTTGGCAGGCCAACGGCGAGCCGGATCTGGCGGGCTACCGCATCGTCTGGCGCGATACCACGGCGGCCGATTGGCAGGGCGCGAAGTTCGTCGGCAAGGCCACCGAATTCACGCTGCCGCTGTCGAAGGATAATGTGTACTTCGGCGTGCAGGCGATCGACGTCGACGGCAACGTCAGCCCGGCCAGCTATCCGACGCCGCTGCGCTGATGAAGATTTCGCGCATCCTCCACGCCGGCTATGTGTTCGACAGCGGCGGCACGCGGATCATGTTCGATCCGGTGTTCGAGAATCCGTTCAGCAGGAATTGCCATGCGTTTCCTGATGTGCGCTTCGAGCTGGCGCAGGTGCGCGCGCTGCGGCCGGATGCGGTGTTCATCTCGCACTTCCACGATGATCACTGCTCGCTGGAGAGCCTGGACCTGCTGGACCGGGCCACGCCGATTTATCTCTACTGCCTGTTCGATGAACTGTTTGCGATGATCCGCGAGCTGGGTTTCGCCGACGTGCGGCCGTTGGCGCTCGATGTGCCGGTGCGGGTGGGCGGCTTCGAGGTGATCGCGCGCCGCGCGCTCGATGCCGACGTGGACTCCATGTTCCAGATCCGCGCCGAGGGCCTGAATGTGCTCAACGTGGTCGATTCGTGGATGGACCCGGAGACGCTGGAGCAGCTCAAGCCCTACGCGCCGTGGGACATGGTGCTGTGGCCTTTTCAGACCATGCGCGAGGTGGACGTGATCGCGCCGTCGCGCGCGGTGCCGGGGCCGGTGGAGCTGCCGGAGGAATGGCCGGAGCAGTTGCATGCATTGGCGCCGCGCTATGTGGTGCCGAGTTCCTGCCAGTTCAATCAGGAGCCGTGGTCGTGGTACAACCATGCGATGTTCCCGATCACGTATCGGCGGTTCGAGCAGGCGGTGGCCGAGTGGCTGCCGTCGGCGCGCGTGGTGCGGCTGAATCCATCGGTGGCGGTGGAGTTGACTGCCGATGCGCTGCTGCCGGCGGCGCCGCTGCCGTGGGTGGTGCCGGTGGGCGATCAGGACATCGACTTCGCCTACGATCCCGACATCGTGCCGCCGCCGACCTCCGAAATCGCGCAGCACTTTGCTGCGCTGACGGCGGAGCAGACCGCGCAGGTGCTGGCGTTCTGTCGCAGCGGCCTGCTGGAACGCTACCAAGACATGGAGCTGCCGGAAGAGAGCTACTTCGCCACGCCATGCGTGTGGCAGCTGTCGCTGTATGACCACGCCGGCGCGGTGCAGCAGTTCCGCTACACCATTCACGGCGACAGCATCGCCTTGGCCGGTGATGAGGAAGCGCCGACCTGGATGACTGAGATCCCGATGGCCAAGCTGTACGCCGGCCTGGCGCTGGGCGAATCGCTGACCTCCATGTACATGCGCATAGCCGGCGCACCAGCCGACGCCGACATCGTCGACGACCCGCTGATCCGTACCCTGTTCAACGACGCCTTCGCCGCCTACCAGGCCGCCCAACTACGCCGCATCAAGGAGCGTGCAGCACCGCAGGGATAAATCAGGGCGATATTTCTAATCGATATCCTCTAGCTGGTCCCATGCCCGTCGGTATTTGGGGAGGCGGCGTTCCAGTGTGTTTTGCGCCTGGTCGTTGGCGTGAGCGACCAGCGTGAGTGCCGTGCTGAGCGCGTCGCTCATCGCTTTGGCGGCAATTTTCATCGACTCGGCCGACGACGACGGCGGTGTGCCAGCACTCGCGGATTTGCATGCGGATTCGCGTGCCTTCGGGGAGGAACAGCTGCTTCCATTGATAGCCGCGTACCGGCATGGCGTCGGCGCGGTCTTGTGCGATCCAGAGCTGAACGGCTTTGATGAGCGCTTCGCTCGCTGAAAGCGTGCTGCCGCTCGCGCGCAGGTAGCTGCGGAGCTCGTTAAAAACGCTTGCCGGGAGTATAGGTGGGGGCGGTAAGTGCTCAAGGCTTGCGGGACACATTCTCGTTCTCCTTTCTCTTTCGTTCTCTTTTCTTCTCTTCCTGTCTCTTGGACCGAAGTTTGAGAGAGGAGTTCAAAAACTAAAGAAAGAGACAAAAAGAGAAAGCCAAAAGAGAAATGCTCCCGCAAGGGTTGGGATTTGGCTCCCCGTGCCTATGCCCTCAACTTGTCTGCCGGCAAGTTGGCGAGGAATTGGTGGATTTGCGAGACCACAGCCGCGCCTTCGCCCACCGCTGCGGCGACGCGTTTGGTGGAGGTGGCGCGCACGTCGCCGATGGCGAACACGCCCGGCACGCTGGTCTCCAGCGCCGCGCGCGAGGGCAGGTCTTTCGGATACACGCCGTTGCTGAAGTTGGCCTTGCACTGCGCCTTGGTGACGTCGAAGCCGGTGCGGATGAAACCGTTCGCGTCGACGTCGACACCGCAGTCGCTCAGCCAGCTCGTGTTCGGTTCGGCGCCGATGAACAGGAACACGCGGCAGACATCGTAATCGCATTCCTCTTCGGTCTTGGCGTTGCGGATGCGGACTTGTTTCAAGCCGTCCTCGTCGCCTTCGAGCGCGATGATTTCAGTGCAGGTGTGCAGTTCGATATTCGGCGTGGCCTGGATGCGCTCGATCAGGTAGCTCGACATGGTGGACGACAGGCTTTCCTTGCGGATTAGCATGTGCACCTTGGAGGCGTAGTTCGCCAGGAACACCGCCGCCTGTCCGGCCGAGTTGCCGCCGCCGACCAGCACGATTTCCTCCGTCTTGCACAGCTTGGCTTCCACCGGCGACGCCCAGTAGTACACGCCCTTGCCCTCGAACTGCTTGAGGTTGGCCAGCGACGGCCGGCGGTAGCGCGCGCCGCAGGACAGCACCACGGTGCGCGCCTTCAGGTGCTGCAGGCTGCCGCACATTTCCACCTGCAGCGGATAGGTGTCGCAGATCAGCCGCCCGGCCGGCGCCGGGATCGCCACCTCGACGCCGAACTTTTGCGCCTGCACGTAGGCGCGGCCCGCCAGCGCGCGGCCGGAGACGCCGGTGGGGAAACCCAGGTAGTTCTCGATGCGGGCGCTGGCGCCGGCCTGGCCGCCGTAGGCGCGGGTTTCCAGCGCCAGCACCGACAGGCCTTCCGAAGCGGCGTACACCGCCGTGGCCAGCCCGGCAGGACCGGCGCCGACCACGATCACATCCCACACCTTGTCGCTGTCGAGTTGCGGCAGCATGCCGAGGCATCGGCCGATCTCGACCACGGTGGGATTTTTCTTGACCTCGCCGTCCGGACACACCACCAGCGGCAGTTCTTCCGGTGTCGGCCGGTAGTGTTCCATCAGCTCGGCAGCTTGCCGGTCCTGGGTGGGATCGAGCACGATGTGCGGATGGCCGTTGGCGGCCAGGAAGGTTTGCAGCGTGTGGATGCGGCCGTGGCCGCGCGGTCCGACGATCACCGGGCCGCCCGAGGCTTCCTCGATCAAACCGACGCGGCGCAGGATCAGCGCGCGCACGATGCGTTCGCCCAGTTCGGCGTGCGCCACCAGCAGCGCGCGCAGCGATTCCGACGGCACCACCAGCGCCTCGACGTCGCCCACGGCGTGGCCGTTGCCCAGCGAAGGCCGGCCCGACAGCTGCGCCACTTCGCCGCTGAACTGGCCGGGCAGGTGGGTGGTGACGTAGGAGGTGTTGCCCAGGCCGTCGTAGCGGTTGACTTCAATCCCGCCCTTGAGCACCAGCACCAGGCCGAAGCTGGTCTTGCCGGCCTCGAAGATGGGCTCGCCGTTCTTGAAGCACATGATGCGGCCGAAGCGCTGCATGTGGCGGATGTCGGCCGCGCTCAGGATCGGAAAGATCTGATGCCGGCGCTGCTCCAGATTGAGCGCGCTGCTTGGCGCGGGTTCGTCCGGCGTCAGTTCGGGCAGCAGGTCGGAGGAGGTGGTTGCCATGGAAATCCGCTATGAAGATGGTTGCACAAGTGTTGCCAGTCTAGCGCATGCGCGCCGCCCAGTCCAAAGTCTTATGGGAGGGCCGGCCGCTTTCCTGCAACTGGGCTAAAATGGTTGTTTTGGCGAACTCAAACAAGAACACAATGGCTTACAAGACTTTGCAGGATACGATCGGCAACACGCCGCTGGTGCAACTGGTGCGTCTGCCCGGCGCCGATGCGGCGGCCCGCAACAACATCATCCTGGGCAAGCTGGAAGGCAATAATCCGGCCGGCTCCGTCAAGGACCGCGCCGCCATGTCGATGCTGACCCGCGCCGAGGAGCGCGGCGACATCAAGCCCGGCGACACCCTGATCGAAGCGACCAGCGGCAACACCGGCATCGCGCTGGCAATGGCCGCCGCCATCCGCGGCTACAAGATGCTGCTGCTGATGCCGGAAAACCTGAGCGTGGAACGGCGCCAGAGCATGGCCGCCTACGGCGCGCAGATCATGCTTACGCCCAAGACCGGCGGCATGGAATACGCGCGCGACATGGCCGAGCAGTTGCAGAAGGACGGCAAGGGCATCATCCTCGACCAGTTCGGCAACCAGGACAACGCCCGCGCCCACTACGACAGCACCGGCCCGGAAATCTGGCGCGACACCGACGGCCGCGTGACGCACTTCGTCAGCGCCATGGGCACCACCGGCACCATCATGGGCACCTCGCGCTACCTGAAGGAACAGAATCCGGAAATCCAGATCATCGGTGCTGAGCCGGAAGAGGGCTCGTCCATCCCCGGCATCCGCAAATGGCCGGAAGCCTACCTGCCGAAGATCTATGACCGTTCGCGCGTGGATCGGGTGGAAGCTGTGTCGCAGGCGGCGGCCGAACGCATGGCGCGCCGCATGGCCGCCGAGGAAGGCATCTTCTGCGGCATCTCGGCCGCCGGCGCCTGCGAGATCGCGCTGCGCATTTCGCAAACCGTGGAAAACGCCACCATCGTGTTCATCATCTGCGACCGTGGCGACCGCTACCTGTCGACCGGCGTGTTTCCTGCATAAAAGCTAAGCGCCCAAGCAAAATGCCCTCGTCCCTTGCGTGTAGGGAGGAGGGCACTTAACCGGTGCTGCGCCTGCGGCTGGTTTAGCCTTGGCCGCCGCCTGGGGTTTCGCCTTCTTTAGGCTTGAATTGCTTGTCGCTGATGCGGAACTTGTTGCGGCGGTCGCCCATCAAGTAACGCAGGTCGCGGATGCTCAGGTCGCTCACTTCATGCATGCGGATCAGCAGCGAAGCGCCGACCGGCAGACGGTGGTGACGAATTTTGCTGATCACAGGCGGCGCGACTTCCAGCGCACGCGACAGTGCCGCGTCGTTTTTCAGACGCAGATTCTCGATCAGGGTATCGAGCAGGCGGTTGGGATTGTATTGCAGCAGATCATCGCCATCCGCATCGTTGTTCATGTCTATGCCGACTTGGTTTGTCATGTCGTCTTTTCCTTCTGTAAAGTTGTCCTGCAAAGTACAACACTCGGGGCTTTGCTGCGTCTATGTCCATCCTTACCAGGGCGACTCACACACGGGACACGGGTTCCAGGATAACAAGTTTCATAATATATACACAATTGTACAACAATCTGCAATCTAATACTTGGCAGCAATAAAAAAAAGCTCTTCCCACAAGGTATTGTTGTCCGACTGCAACATTGTGTGAGAATTATACACCGACTGGTATGTTAAGCTCTGTTGTGCACACTTTGTTTAACAATTAAAGTTAATTGTAAAGCAATTTCGTTGTAAAGTTGCTCAACTCGCCCGCCTATCGTGCGCGGGCAGTAATAATTTCCAAGTGTCAACTTAACGATACCGTGGGCACGCCCACGGGCCTAAGCTTTTTACGCTTGCTTACATTCCTGAAGTAAGTCCTGACGCCGTTCCCGGCGCCGCTCCCGAGGCGGCGCGCGCCGTGCGCACCGCGCGGCCCAGCTCCACCACCGACATCGCGTAAAAATAGCTGCGGTTGTACTGCGTGATGGCGAAGAAATTACTATTCGCCAGCCAGTACTCGGTCGGCTCGGCGCCGTTCTGTAAATCCACCAGGCCATACAGCTGGTCCGGCGGCGGCGCCGCCGGCGTCACGCCCGCCGCGCTCAGTTCCTCGCTGCGGTACTTGGCTTCCAGTCCCTGATTGATCATCGCTTCCCAGGCGCGGTTGGGCGACACGCTGGCCGCGAACACCAGCGGGCCGGTCTGTCCGCGCTGCCAGCCGTGGCCGGCCAGGAAGGCCGCCACGCTGCCGATGGCGTCGCTGCTGGAGCCGAGCAGGTCGACGGCGCCGTTGCCGTCGAAATCGACCGCGTATTTCATCACGCTGCTGGGCATGAACTGCGGCATGCCGACCGCGCCGGCGAACGAGCCCTTGAGCGACAGCGGATCGATGCCGGTCTGGCGCGCGAACAGCAAGGTCGCCTCCACTTCGCCGCGGAAGAAGGCCATGCGCTCGCGCCGCTGCGGCGCTTCCGGATAGGAGAAGGCCAGCGTGGTCAGCGCGTCGAGCACGCGGAAGCGGCCGGTGTTGCGGCCGTACACGGTTTCAATGCCGATGATGGCCACGATGACGTCGGCCGGAATGCCGTACTGCGATTCGGCGCGGGCCAGCGCCTCGCTGTTCTCGTTCCAGAATTTCACGCCGGCGTCGATGCGCACCGGGTCGATCATCAGCTTGCTGTAGGCTTGCCAGTTCTTCGGCTTGCCCGGCGGCGCCGGCTTGACCAGCTGCACGGCGGCGTCGACGTAGCGCACCTGCGCCATCAGCGTGTCCAGCGCGGCGCGGTCGAAACCGTGGCGGGCCGCCAGGTCGTCGAGGAAGGCGCGCACCTCCTTCCAGTCGCCGAAGTTGACGTATTCGCCGACGTAGTCGATGGCCGGCACGGCCTTCTTTTTCGGCGCGGCCGGCTTTTTCTTTTTCTGCATGCTCGGCGGCAGGGTGTAGCCATAGCGGTCGACCTGGGCGCTGGCGGCGCCGGCGCTAAGGGTGGCTGCGCTGAGCAGCAGGGCGGTCATCAAAGTCTTCATCGGCATCTAGGTAGCAATGTTTTCAAGGTCGTCAGCGACGCCTTGCGTGATTCGGTCCCGCCGGCGCCATACTTCAGCATACCGTACAGGTGTAAAAACTGGTCCATGGCAGCGTGTTTTTCCGGGCTGGCGGCCATCGCCCGCAGACGCTGCGCGTAGCGCTGCGGCCCTTCGTCCGGGCGGCGGGCGACACCGTGACGCGCCTGCTGCCGGCAAAAGGCGGCGTACAGCGCGTCGAGCGGATCGGCCGGCCGCAGCCGACGCCGCCAGCGCAAAGCGTACAGCAGGCCGAGCACCAGCGTCGCACCGAGCGCGCTGCGCCCGTTGAGCAGCACGGAGCTTAGTTCTTCGAGGAAACTTCGCTGCCTCTCGGGATTGTAATCCAGGACCCATTGATTCCAAGAATTATTCAGCGCGCCATAGTTGAATCTGAGTTGCGCCAACCACGAATTCGGGTCGTTCTGCAGGTCGAGCAGCGGCGCCAGGCCGAAGGCGGCGGGGCGCGGCAGGGCCAGGGCGAGGTTGCGCTGGACCCGCTCGGGCGCCACGGCGGCGGTGGGATCGACGCGCCGCCAGCCGGCGTCCTGCGACCAGATCTCGGCCCAGGCGTGGGCGTCGGACTGGCGCACGGTCAGGTAGCCGTCGACCGGATTGCGCTCGCCGCCCTGGTAGCCGGTGACCACGCGCGCCGCCACGCCCATGGCGCGCATCAGCACCACGTAGGCGCCGGCGTAATGCTCGCAGAAGCCGGCCTTGCTGCTGAAAAGGAAATCGTCGACCGCGTCGCGGCCCAGCAGCGGTGGCTCCAGCGTGTAGTCGTAGCCGAGGCTGCGGAAGCGGGCCAGCACGGCTTCGCTGAGCCGGGCGGCGTCGGCGCCGGGCAGTTGCGCGCGTAGCTGCTGCGCCAGCGCCAGCGTGCGCGGATTGAAACCGGACGGCAGCTCGAGCCAGCGCGTCATGCGCTCGGGCAGTTCGCCGGCCTGCAAGGCGTACTCGGGATAGGCGCTGGCGCTGAAACGCAGGCGGCGTTCGATCGGATCGGCGGTGAACTGCTCCATCTCGTCGGTGTCGCGCAGGCGGTGGCCGGGCAGGCGGAAGTCCGGGCCGGCCAGCTCCAGCAGCGCCAGCCAGCGCGTGTTGCTGGCCTCCAGCGTGGTCTCGTAGCGCACCGGCTGGCCGCGCGCCTGGATGGCGATCTCCAGCCGCTGCAGGCCGCGCTTGCGCGGCACGCGGGTCCAGGTGCGGCCGTCGTAGTCGCCCAGCACGATGCTGCGCCAGTACAGCTGCTGCTGCGGCGGCGCCGGGTCGAGGAAGCGCACGCGGAAGGCCGGCTCGTCGGATTGCGCCAGCGTCGACAGGGTGCCGGGCGCCATGCTGTCGCTCAAGCCGGTCTTGCCGCCCAGCGCGTCGCCCGGCATGCCCCACAGCGGGCCCTGGATGCGCGGAAAGCCGACGAACAGCAGCGCGGCCAGCGGCGCGGCCAGCGCGCACAGCCTGGCCGTGGTGCGCAGGCGCCGGCCCAGCGGCGGCACGACGCCGGTGTACTGGAACGATTGCTGGGCGGTCAGCAGCAGCACCAGCGTGAGCGCCACGAACAGCGCGGTGGGAATGGTTTGCGAATAGAGGAAATTGGTCAGCAGGACGAAGAAGCTGAGGAAGGTGACCACGAACAGGTCGCGTTTGGCGTGCATCTCCAGCAGCTTGAAGGCCAGCAGCAGCACCAGCATGGCGACGCCGGCGTCGCGCCCGAGCAGGGTGCGGAAGGTGAGGTAGACGCCGCCCATGGCCGCCACCGCGATCGGCGCCAGCAGCCAGACCGGCGGCATGCGCCGGCCCAGCCAGGTGATGGCGGCGCGCCACAGCAGCGTCACGCCGGCCAGGGCGCTGATCCACGGCGGCAGATGGGCCACGTGCGGCGCCAGCACCATCAGCGCGGCGGCCAGCAATAGCAGCGTGTCCGACTTGTCGCGCGTCAGGCGCAGCGCCAGCCGGCTCATTGAGCGCCCTCGCGGCCGAACAGGGCCAGTGCGCGCAGGCAGGCGGCGCGGTGGGCGTCGCCGAGGGCCGGCCCGTACTCGTGCTGCGCCAGGCGGAAAGTGTAGGGCAGGGCGCGCTGCTCGGCCGCCAGCACCCAGCCGGCCATGCGCGACAGCTTCTGCTCCAGGTCCATCTGCAGCGGCAGCGCGGCGAAGTCCAGCGTCAGCTCGGCCACCGCGCCGCCCTCGAAATGCTTGGTCACCAGCTGCCCGCCGAGCGCCGGATCGTGGCGCGCGATCTGCCGCCACGCCAAATGCTTGAGCGGATCGCCGGCCTGATAGCTGCGGATGCCGGCGAAATTATCCAGCCCTACCGTGCCATGCCCATCTTCGCTGGCCGCACCGCTCGACGGCAACGGTTGCGGCGGCGATTCCGGCGCCGGATACACCAGCACCTTGGCATCCGGGCGCCAATAGCTCCAGGCGCGGAACAGCCCAAGCGGAAAGCGCGTCACCAGCCGCACGCGCGGCGCCGCCAGCCAGCCGCGTGCCCGTGTGGCGGCCGACAGGCGCACCGCGCTGTCCGCGCCGGCCGCGATATCGGTCACCTGACGCGGTTCGCCGTCGGCCTGAAAACCCAGCCACACGGCAAAGCGATCCTGCTTGCCGCGGTTAAGGATGTGCAGTTCGAACTGCGCCTCCTCGCCGGCAAACACCGGCTGCGCGCGGCCCGCCACCAGCTGCAGCAAGGCCAGGTTCTTGGCCGTCAGATACATATCGGCCACCGCGCAGGCGGCGGTGAAAAAGGTCAGCGCAAAGCCCAGTCCCAGGTTGTAATTGAGGGCGCCGATCAGCATCACCAGCAGCAGCAAGGCAAACGCGATGCCGGCGCGGGTGGGCAGGATGAACACGCGGCGCATGGTCAGGGTCACCGTGCCAGGCTCGCTGTCGCGCAGCTGGAACAGCCACTTGTCCCTGCCCTTGCGATACAGCGATTGCAGCGCGCCGGTCATGGCGCCTTACACCGGCACCGACTCTTGCAGCTGCAACACCAGGTCGCGGCTGGCCAGCGCCACACCGTGCGCCGACTTCACAGGCCGCAGCCGATGCGCACACACCGGCACCAGCACCGCCTGCACATCCTCGGGCAGCACATGGTCGCGGCCCTCCAGCGCGGCCCAGGCGCGTGCCGCCTGCAGCAGCGCGATGGCCGCGCGCGGGCTCAGGCCCTCGGCGAACATGCCGTTCTGGCGCGAGGCCGCCGCCAGCGCCTGCACATAATCGATCAGCGCGGCCGAAGCGTGGATGCGGCGCAGGCCTTGCTGCGCCTGGGACAGTTCGGCCGGCGTCATGGCGGCCGGCAGGGACTTGAGCAGCAGGCGGCGGTCCTCGCCCATCAGCAGCGCGCGCTCGGCGGCGGCGTCCGGGTAGCCGAGCGAAAGGCACATCAGGAAGCGGTCCAGCTGCGACTCCGGCAGCGGGAAAGTGCCGATCTGGTGGGTCGGATTCTGGGTGGCGATCACGAAGAAAGGCTCGGGCAGGGCGCGCGTGACGCCGTCGGCGCTGACCTGCCGTTCCTCCATCGCCTCCAGCAGGCCCGATTGGGTTTTCGGCGTGGCGCGGTTGATCTCATCGGCCAGCAGCACCTGGGTGAAGATCGGACCGGGATGGAACACGAAGCCGTTCTTCTCGCGCTCATAAATCGAAATGCCGTTGACGTCGGCCGGCAGCAGGTCGCTGGTGAACTGCACGCGGTTGAAGCGCAGGCCCAGCGAAATCGACAGCGCGTGCGCCAGGGTGGTCTTGCCCACGCCCGGCACATCCTCCACCAGCAGATGGCCGCCGGCCAGCAGGCAGGTCAAGGCCTGGCGGATCTGCATATCCTTGCCGACGATGATATCGCCCACCTGCCGAGCCACCGCATGCAATTTTGTCGTCATGATATGTATGGTAGATTAGCGTCTGAGGGGATTCTATGCGAGAAACAGCTCGCAGCAGTAAACATAACATGACCACAGCCATCTACAGCCATCCCGACTGCCAGCGCCACGACATGGGCGACTGGCACCCTGAATCGCCGGCGCGCCTGCAGGCCATCGCCGACCAGCTGATCGGATCGCACATCAGCGACCTGCTGGAGCACCGCGAAGCGCCGCTGGTGGCGCTGTCCGACCTCGAACGCAACCACAGCAAAAACGCCATCGCCATCGTGCGCGACAACGTGCCGGCCGAGGGCGACAGCTACCCGATCGACGGCGATACCTCGCTCAACGCCTGGAGCTGGCGCGCGGCGCAGCGCGCGGCCGGCGCGGCGGTGGCTGCCACCAACGCCGTGATCGACGGCGAAATCGACAACGCATTTTGCGCGGTGCGCCCGCCGGGCCACCACGCACGGCCGATCGAACCGATGGGCTTCTGCCTGTTCAACAACGTGGCGGTGGCGGCCAAGCACGCGCTGGACGTGCGCGGCTTGTCGCGGGTGGCGATCGTCGACTTCGACGTCCACCACGGCAACGGCACCGAGGAAGCGTTTATCAACGAACCGCGCGCGTTGATGGTGAGCTTCTTCCAGCACCCGCTGTACCCGTACACCGAGCCGCCGCCGATCACCGCCAACCAGGTCAACGTGCCGGTGCCGGCGCACAGCAAGGGCGACGTGGTGCGCAAGATCGTGCTGGAACAGTGGCTGCCGGCGCTGCACGCGTTCAAGCCGCAGATGATCTTCATCTCGGCCGGCTTCGACGCGCATCGTGAAGACGACATCGGCGGCATGGGGCTGGTGGAGGCGGATTATGCGTGGATGACGGAACAGATGATGGCGGTCGCGCGCGAACATGCGCAAGGGCGCATCGTCAGCTGCCTGGAGGGCGGCTACAACCTGTCGGCGCTGGGCCGCAGCGTGGTGGCGCATTTGAAGGCGCTGGCGGAAATATAAAGCGCGGTACAGCGGACCAGGCTTGCGCGACGCCTGCCTTGCAGTCCCAAAAAAAGCCCCCAAACGTAAGGGTCGGACCCCGTACGGGGTCCGATCCTGTGCCGCAGCGGTGTGCGGGTTTCGGCGGTGCCGCTTTTTTTTAAAGCGGCAGGCCACGTCACCCCCCCCCACCCCCGAGTTACCCCTGCACCGCCTGGCCGTTCTTGGCCGACCAGCGGTACAGACCCCAGACAATCGCCGTGCCGACGATCAGCGCCACGGTCATGCCCTGGCCTTCACCCATGCCGGTGGCGATCGCCAGCGGCTCGCCTTTGCCCGACAACACAATCAAACCCGCCAGCGCCACGTTGAACAAGCTCTCGCCGACGATGAAGCCCGACATCACCAGCACGCTGATGCGCTTGGCCGATTCGCCGCCGACCTTTTTCTCGACCGCGCGGTCGAACAGGTAGCCGGCCACCGCGCCGATCACCACCGGCGTGATCACCGCGCTAGGCAGGTAGATCGCCAGGCCCACGCCCAGCGGCGGCAGGCTGTATTTGCCATCGCTCGATTGCTTGAGCGCGAAATTGATCACCACCAGCGCCAGGCCGATCAGCACGCCGTAACCCAGCAGATCCCACGGCAAATCGCCGCCGATGGCGCCTTTGGCCAGCGTGGAGATCAGCAGCGCCTGCGGCGCCGCCAGCGGCTGGTCGGAGATCGATTCCAGGTTCGGTGCACCGACAAAACCGTTGGCGCGGTTCAGCAGTTCCAGCACCGGCGGCACCACGCACGAACCGGCGGCGACGCCGATCAGCAGGCCGACCTGCTGCTTCCACGGGGTGGCGTTGACCAGCTGACCGGTCTTCAGATCCTGCAGGTTGTCGTTGCCGATCACGGCCACCGCCAGCACCACGGTGGTGACGAACAGCGCGTAGGCGATCAGCGCCTGCGCCACCTCCGGACCCATGACGCTGCGGCCCACCACGCCCACGCTCAGCGCCGCGCCCAGCACCGTCAGAATGGCAATGCCGGACACCGGCGAGTTGGAGGAGCCGATCAGGCCCGCCATGTAGCCGCAGACGGCGGCGGCGAAAATGCCGGCCACCAGCACGTAGCCGACGCCGACCGCCACCAGCGGCACCGCCAGCGACGCCAGCGGGCCGCCTTGCAGGAAGCTGGCCAGCAGCCAGCCGGCCGGCACCATCGACAGCAGGGTGACCAGGCCGACGATGTAGATCGGGATATCGAGTTCGGTGCGGTCCAGCGAGGCGCCTTCCAGCTTGGCCTTGCGCGCCGCTTCCATGGCCGACTTCAGGCCGCCCAGGATAGGTTTGGCCAGGCCGGCCAGGGTGACGATGGCGGCGATGCCGATCACGCCGGCGCCTATCATCCGCACCTGCTTGGACCAGATGCCCAGCGCATGGCCGGCCACTTCGGCGCCGGCCGCCATTGGCGTCAGGTTGCTCATCAGCGGCACCAGGATGCCCCAGGCGATGATCAGGCCCGCCAGCATGGCGATACCGACCGTGATGCCCATCAGGTGGCCGGCGCCGATCAGCGCCAGCGAGCTCGATGCGCCGATGCCGGTGGCGCCGGCGCCGGTGCGGAAGAACACCGCCACTTCGGCGGCCATCAGCTTGGCGGCGCCGGCGGCGGCAAACAGCGCCGACGTCAGCGAACCCCAGATCACCGCGCGCAGGCCGGCCTTGCCTTCCGCCGCGCCTTCGCGCGAGGCCATGCCCACCTTCAGCACTTCGGCGGCGGCCACGCCTTCCGGATACGGCAGCGACGACTGCGACACCAGCGCGCGGCGCAGCGGCACCGTGTACATCACACCCAATACGCCGCCGATGGCGCAGGCGCCGAAGGTCGGCCAGAACGGCACGTTGGCCCACCAGCCGATCATCAACAGGCCAGGCAGCACAAAGATCACCGAGGCCAGCGTGCCGGCCGCCGACGCGATGGTCTGGACGATGTTGTTTTCCTGGATGGTGGCGTTCTTGAAGGCGCTCAGCAGCGCCATCGAGATCACGGCGGCCGGGATCGAGGTGGCGAAGGTCAGGCCGACCTTCAGGCCCAGATAGACCTGGGCGGCGGTGAATACCAGCGTAATCAGAATGCCCAGAATAATCCCGCGAACGGTGATTTCCCGCGGGTTGGACGGTGCAGCTATGCTCATCTTCAGCACTCCGGAGTTGTTATTGGTTGTTGTTTGATTAATTAAAAGGATGTCGCGCCCAATGATAAACGAATCCCGCAGCCGTTAGCAGGTAAAATAGCAGGTTGTCAGAACGATTTTGAAGGTCAGAGCATGTCGATACAATGGTACCCGGGGCATATGAACGCCGCCAAGAAGAAGGCGGCGGAACAGATGGAGAACATCGATCTGGTGATCGAGGTGGTCGACGCGCGCCTGCCCGAGGCCAGCACCAACCCGATGGTCGACGAGCTGCGCAAGTTCCGCCAGCGTCCATGCCTGAAGATCCTCAACAAGATCGACCTGGCCGATCCCGCCGCCACCGCCGCCTGGAGCGCTTATTACAACGCGCAGGAAGGCGTGACCGCCTACGCCATGACCACCAAGAAGCCGGCCGACGTGGCGCGCATTCCGGACCTGGCCAAGCAGCTGGCGCCGCATCGCGGCGTGCCGACCAAGCCGCTGCGCATCATGATCATGGGGATCCCCAACGTCGGCAAGTCGACCTTGATGAACGCGCTCCTGAAAAAGCGCGTGGCCAAGGTGGGCGACGAGCCGGCCGTGACCAAGCAGCAGCAAAAGCTTTACCTGGACAAGAACACGATACTGGTCGATACGCCGGGGATGTTGTGGCCGAAGATCGCGCTGCCGAGCGATGGCCTGATGCTGGCGGCCAGTCACGCGATCGGTGCTAACGCGCTGATCGAAGAGGAGGTGGCGGAGTTCCTGGCCGGCGAGCTGCTGGTGCACTACCCGCAATTGCTGGTGGCGCGCTACGGCTTTAAGGATATTGAAACGTTTGACGCCATCGCCGTGGTGGAAGGCGTAGGCGCCAAGCGCGGTTTCCGCCAGAAGGGCGGCGATCTCGATTACGAAAAAGCGGCGCACACCTTCCTGGGTGATTATCGCAGCGGCATCCTGGGTCGCATCTCGCTGGAGACGCCGGAGACGCGCAAAGTGCGCCTGGCGCAGCATGCAGAGGAGATGGCGACCAAGGCCGCCGAAAAAGCCGCCATCGCCGCCGAGAAGGCGAAAGCCGCCGCCAACGGCAAGCGCGGCACTTAGTACGCCATTAGCACCCGACCCGCAAATCCAAGCAAGGGTCAGACATGGTCCGGGCAGGGGCTGCGCCCCGCAGCTCCTGCGGAGCTGCCCCCGCCTCGCCTCGGGGTACAACGCTAAGCTTTAAGCCGCAGCCTGTCCGAAGCGGTAACTACTGACGGCGATTCCACCCATGAAGGCGTCTTCGTGGTAGGGCATGGTGGCGGGGTCGGTTTCGGCCGCGCCCAGCACCACCATCAGCGGCAGCAGGTGTTCTTCGCGTGGATGCGCGATGCGCGCCGCCGGTGCGCTTTCCCACGCCATCAAGCGCGCGCTGCGTTCCTGCGGCGGCAGCGCCATGGTATCGCCCAACCACTTGTCGAACGCGTGCGAAGCGGCCGCGCCGCTGGTGTTGAACGCGCGCAGATTGTGGTAACTGAGCCCGCTGCCGATAATCAGCACGCCCTGCTCGCGCAAGGGCGCCAGCAGGCGTCCCACTTCCAGGTGCGTCTGCGGATCCAGTCCCTGCTTGAGCGACAGCTGCACGATCGGCACGTCCGCCTGCGGATACACCGGATACATGGCGCTGAAGGTGCCGTGGTCGAAGCCGCGCTGCGGATCGAGCAGCGCCTTGTGGCCGCCGGCCTCCAGCAAACCCTGCACCTGCGCCGCCAGCTCCGGCGAACCCGGCGCACGGTACTGCACCTCGTAGGTGTGCGCCGGGAAGCCGCCGTAGTCGTAGATCATCGGCGGCCTGGCCGACGACGACAGCATGAACTCACGGCCTTCCCAATGCGCCGTCACCACCAGCACTGCCTTCGGCGTGACGCCGAGCTGGCGCGGAATGTCGCGCAGCGAGGCGTCCAGTTCAGCATACAGATGGCCGACCTGGTCCATCATGAATGGCCAGGGTCCGCCGCCGTGCGACAGAAAATAAGTTGGGAGTGTCATGGCGATTTCCTTTTCAATATCCCCACTATAAGCACCCAACTCCATGCAATCAATACGGTAAATGGTGATGGATCGTATCTAAAAGCTGAATGATATTCCCCGGCGTATAATGCCGGTGCCCCGAATTTTGAAAGCCAAGCACCATGATTTCATCCGCGCTGCGCCGCTGCCGCCTTGCGCTGGCCGTACTGGGCGTCGCGCTGTGCGCTGGCGCCGGCGCCGCCATCACCGTGCAGGACGACGCCGGCAACACCGTCACGCTGGCGAAACCCGCGCAGCGCGTGATTTCGACCGCGCCGCACATCACCGAACTGCTGTTTGCCGCCGGCGGCGGCGAGCGCGTGGTCGGCGTCATGAGCTATAGCGATTACCCGGAAGCGGCCAAGCGCCTGCCGGTGATCGGCAGCGACGCCACCATCGACATGGAACGCCTGCTGGCGTTGCGCCCGGACCTGCTGGTGGTCTGGCAGACCGGGAACACCGAGCGCCAGCTGGCGCAGCTGAAAAGCCTGGGCATCCCGGTGTTCTATAGCGAACCGAAACGACTCGACGAAGTGGCCACCAGTCTGACCCGCCTCGGCCGGCTGCTGGGCCAGGACGCCACCGCGCAAGCCGCCGCGCGCGACTATCGCCAGAAGATCGCCAAGCTCGCCGCCGGCTACGCCCAGCGTGCGCCGGTCAGGGTGTTCTACCAGATATGGGAGAAGCCGCTGTTCACGCTGAACGGCGAGCATATCGTCAGCGACGCCTTGCGCGTCTGCGGCGGCCGCAATGTGTTCGGCGCGCTGAAGGTGACCGCGCCCTCGGTCAGCACCGAGGCCGTGCTGCAGGAAAATCCGGAAGCGATCGTCGGCGGCGAACGCCACGACGGCCAATCCGGCATCCACATCTGGAAGCCCTACAAGGGCCTGCTGGCGGTCCAGCGCAACAACCTGTTCATGCTCGACAGCGAACTGCTGGTGCGCGCCAGCCCGCGCATCGCCGACGGCGTCGCCGTGTTGTGCGAAAAACTGGAGACGGCGCGCCGGCATCGCCCTTAAAGCTGGCTTAATCGACCGTTCAATACTTGGGTCGGCGCGCGTAAAAAGTGGTACTCTCGCGGCGTTTGCCACTTATCTATTCGAAGGAATGCCATGCGTTTGCTGAGTCTCTTGCGCCCACTGTTAGCCACCGTCGCCTTTGTGGCCGCCGCCGGCGCTTGCGCCGCCGACTTCAAGGATGGCCTGGACTACAACACCGTCAACACGCCGCGGCCGGACACCGGCAAGAAGGTCGAGGTGCTGGAGTTCTTCATGTACCACTGCCCGCACTGCAATGTGCTCGATCCGGTGCTGGCCGACTGGGTAAAAAAGAACAACGACAAGATCGTGTTCCGCCGCATGCACATGGGCGACGACGCCCAGGCCAAGGCCTTCTATACGCTGGAAGCGATGAACGCGCTGGGCAACGGCGTGCACGAGAAAATCTTCCGCGCCATCCACGTCGACCGCAACCGTCTCAACACCGACGCGGCCCTGCAGGACTTCGTGGTCAAGAACGGCGTGGACAAGGCCAAGTACGTCGAGGCCTTCAATTCCTTCGGCGTGCAGACCAAGTTGAAACGCGCGCAGCAGGTGGCAACTCAGTATAAACTCGATAGCGTACCGGCACTGGTGATCGATGGTCATTACACGACCTCGCCGGCGGTGGCCGGCCACGGCCTGACGTCGGCCGATGCAGCACACAAAGCGATGTTCGCGGTTGTCGATAGCCTGGTAGCGAAGTCGCTGCAGGAACGCGCCGCCAAGAAGTAACCAAGGAAGGACGGGTAAGGTAATGAAATTCCCAAAGAACGAGCGGGAAGAAGCGGAAGCCCAGGTCATGAAGATTTACAAAGAGTCTTCGCCGGCGCTGGAGAACCTGTTTGAATGGGCCTATATCAACCATGTGGCATGGAGCCTGGTGATCGTGTTCCTCGGCCTGATCCTGTGGCTGAGCGTGGCCCTGGTCAACGCCGAGAACCAGCGCAATGCGCTGGCCACCAAGCAGTGCCGCGATCCGATCTTTAAGACCGAGATCGACAAAAAGTGCCTGCGCACGGTGCAGTCGCGCGACCACTGGTGGCAGCACCTGAGCTACGCGCTGGGCAACCTCAGCCCGGCGAAGTAAGATGAAACAGGTGATGCTGGTGACCGGCAGCAGCCGTGGCATCGGCGCCGCGACCGCGCTGTTGGCCAGCCGTCGCGGCTACGCGGTCTGCATCAACTACCACAGCAACGCCGACGCCGCGTCGCGCCTGCGCGCGCAGATCGTGGCCGAAGGCGGCGAGGCCATCGCCGTGCAGGCCGATGTCGGGGTGGAAGCCGACGTGCTGCGCCTGTTCGCCGCCATCGACGAGGAACTGGGGCCGCTGACGGCGCTGGTCAACAACGTCGGCGTGCTGGAACAGCAGGGCCAGTTGGCCGACATGTCGGCCGAGCGCCTGCAGCGCGTCTTCAACACCAATATTCTCAGCTATTTCCTGTGCAGCCGCGAGGCGGTGCGGCGCATGTCCACCGCGCGCGGCGGGCAGGGCGGCGGCATCGTCAACGTCTCGTCGGGCGCCTCGCGCCATGGCGGCGGCAATGTGTATGTGGACTATGCGGCCTCCAAGGGCGCGGTCGATGTATTGACGCTGGGCCTGTCGAAGGAGGTCGGCCCGCAAGGCATCCGCGTGAACTGTGTGCGGCCGGGGATCATCTACACCGACATCCACGCCAGCGGCGGCGATGCCGGCCGCGTCGACAAGCTGTCCTCCAGCGTGCCGCTGGGGCGCGGCGGCCAGCCCGAGGAAATCGCCGAAACCATCTTGTGGCTGCTCGGCCCTCAATCCTCCTACGTCAGCGGCGCCATCGTCGATGCCGGCGGCGCGCGCTAAGCGCCGGTCAGCTTGGCTAGCCGTGGATCACCACCGTGCAGGTGGTGCCCGCCACCAGTTCCAGGTTCTTCGGCTTGTCATCGATGTGGATGCGCACCGGCACGCGCTGCGCCAGCCGCACCCAGTTGAAGGTCGGGTTCACATCGGCCAGCAGTTCGCGGCCCAGGCTCGCATCGCGATCAGTGATGCCGCGCGCGATGCTCTCGATGTGGCCTTGCAGTTGCGCTTCGCCGCTCATCATGCGCACCGCCACCTTGTCGTTCACCTTCAGCAGCGGCAGCTTGGTCTCTTCAAAATACCCCACCACGTAGAACGACGCGCTGTCGATCAGCGCTAGCTTGGCCGCGCCGACGGCGGCAAAGTCGCCGGCGTGCACGTTCAGGTTGGTGACGTAGCCGGTCACCGGCGCACGCACCTCGGTGCGCTCCAGGTTCAGCTGCGCCAGATGGCGTGCCGACAGCACCGCCTGATACTGGGCCGATGCCGTGTCGGCCGCCGCCACGGCGGTTTCCTTGCTCTCGGCCGAGACGATGGCGTTGTCGAGTGCCGTGCGGCGCTTGGCTTCCTGCGCGCGGCGGCCTGTTTCCACCTGCTGCGAAGCCAGCATGGCGCTGGCCTGCGCCAGCGCGTTGGCGTAGCGCGCCTGGTCGACCACGAACAGCACATCGCCTTTGTGTACCAGCTGGTTGTCGCGCACCAGCACTTCGGTCACGGTGCCGGCGACGTCGGCGCTGATGGTGACCACGTCGGCTTTGATGCGGCCGTCGCGGGTCCAGGCCGACTCCATATAGTGGTTCCAGGCGGCGTGGCCCATCCACAGCGCCGCCGCCAACAACAGCATGGTCAGGCAGAATCGGAAAATTTTAGATGCACTCACAGCGGACTCTCAGAAAAGTAGTTAGTTGTACAGGGTGACCAGCAGGGCGCTGAAGATGCCGACGAACATGCAGAGCCGCACCAGCGCCGGGTGCCAGCTGTTGCGATAGGCGCCGACGTGGCTGAGCGCCGCGTCGAGCACCAGTTGCAGCAGCATGGCGGCCAGGAACACCGGCAGCACGCCGGGCAGCAGCACGCCAAAAAAATCCACTTCACGCGGCATGGTAGGGAACATGGTCAATCTCCGGAAAACTGGTCCAGCAAGGACGTATAGATGGAATGCAGGTCGGTCAGCGCCGTGTGCAGGCGCGCACGCCGTTCGCTTTCGGGCGATGGTTCGGCCAGCGCGGCGCGCACGGCGGTGCCGGCGTCGAGGATGGCTTGCAGCGCGCGCTCGCCGTGCTGATGGCGTTCGCGCGGCGGTGCGTGCAGGTAGGCGGCCAGCCGGTCCAGCACTGCTTGCAGGCTGTCGCGCGCGGCGCCGGCATGCGCTGCGTGCAGTAGCTGGCGCAGCTCGATCACGGCGTGGCCCAGTTCCAGCAGGGTCAGGCCCTGGCGCACCACGGCGCGCGTTTCGGCGTTGGGCGCCGGGCCGGCGGCGGCGTTCAATTGGCTCAGCAGGTCGCGCACGCGGTGGTCGTAGCGGTGCTTGAGGCGATGCAGGCGCGCGTCGCAGGCTTGCTGCGCTTCGCGCCACAAGGCGGCGGCGACGTGGCCGCGATGGCCCATGGTGTGCTCGGGCAGCACCACCTTGAACATCAGGTAGGCCACCACCACCCCCATGATCATCGACAGTTCGCTGCCGATGAAGGCCTCGACGTCGTAGCGCATCAAATTGGTCGGCACCACCAGCGTGGCCGAGAACATGCCGATGCCGATGCCCACGCCGGCCCAGCGCGGACCGCTGCTCAGGTAGGCGCCGAAAGCGAACAACGGCAGCGCGGCCAGCACCAGCGGGGCGAAGTTGTCGGCCTTGGCGACCATCAGGAATTCGGTGACGAAGGCCAGCGGCGTGGCGATCAGGAAGCCGGTCGTCACCTGCTGCACCAGCACCGTGGGGCGCGGCGAGGACGAGGCCAGCGCGCAGAAGATGGTCGCCATCAGCAGGGCGTTGACGGCGGCCGGCCATGCCAGCCAGTACGACATGGCCGCAGTGATCAGCAGCGCGGCGCCGGCGCGGAAGCCGCTGGCGAAGATGATGGCGGGTGGCGTCTTCGGCGAGTAGGCGCCGGGATCGCTGACCTGCTGGCGCTTTTCCTGCGCCAGGCCGTGGTAGAGCGCGGCGAAGTCGGCCAGGTTGGCGGCGAAGCGTTCCAGCAGTTCAGCCGCCGTGTCGAAGTCGATCTGCTGCGGGCGTGCCAGCGCCGGCCCGGCCGCCAACTGCGCGCGGGCGGCGGCGATGTCCTTGGCCAGCCCGTGGCGCATCTGCGCCAGGCGTGCCGGCCTCAGGTCGTCGCACAGGGCGCGCGCCATGTGCGCATACATCGGCGCCAGCAGCGCCAGCACCGGGCCTTCATCGGCGCGCTTGCAGGAACCTTGGTCGGCGCCCAGCGGACGATGGCCGAGCCGGTGGCTCAAGCGGTGCAGCGTGTAGAAAGTGGTCAGCGCGGTCATGAAGGCGGCATTGAAGGCGTGCAGCTGGCGCGTATGCGAACGCGAATGGCCCGCTTCAAAGAACGCGGCGGCGCGGCCCGATTCCAGCGCGGCGATGTCGGCGGCGAAGCGCAGGTGGTTCAGCTCCGCCTCTTCCGGCGTAATGCGGTGCTCCAGCACCTGGCGGCAAAAATCGATGAAGCCGGCGTAGCGCGCCTGCACGGTGCGCATCACGGCGCGCGAATGGCGGCGCGGGAAAAATACGTCGTGCACCACCGCCGAACAGATGATGCCCAGCCCGACCTCGGTCACCCGCGTGACGGCCAGCGTGAATACATGGGCCGGCGCGTCGACGGCCGGCACGGCGATCATCACCGCCGTGTAACCTGCCAGCACAAAGCTATATGATTGCTGGTTGCGGTGCATGGCGGCGCCCCCGGTACACAACGCCACCCACAACGCCAGCCCGATGAACAGCACGATCGGCGCCTGCGGGAAAAAGCCGACCAGCGCCAGCGCGGCGGCGCAGCCGACCAGGGTGCCGAGAAAACGGTAGAACGCTTTTTCCAGCACCATGCCGCTGCTGGGCATGGCCAGGATGATGGTGGTGGCGAGTGCGGTGTAGGGAGCGTCAAGGCCGAGGCGGAAGGCCAGCCACAAGGCGGAGAAGGAGGCCAGCATGGCCTTGGCGACAAAGATCCAGCGTTCGCCTTCGGTGTGCAGCCAGTCGTTGGTCTGCGTATGCAACCAGCTGAGGGCTCTCCGCGCCGCGCTGTGGTCCTGGGAGGGCTGGGCGGCGGGAGTAGCATTCATGGGTGAAGGTCTAGGTGATGGATTCTAAATTATCGAGCTGCCGTTTCAGCAGCGCTTCCAGTTGTTTTACTTCTTCCGCACTGTAGCCGTCGTAGGCGCGCGTGGTGGTGGCCCATACTTCCGGCAGCACTTTTTCGGCCAGTGCGCGGCCGGCGTCGGTCAGCGAAATCATCACGCAGCGGCGGTCGCCGGGGCGGTTGCCGCGCGTGATCAGGCCTTGCGACTCCAGGTCGTTGCACACGCGCGTGAGGTTGGCCGGCTTCTCCATGCAGGCTTCGCCCAGCGTGGACGCGGTCGATGTTTCATTGTCCGAACCGTACAGCACCGCCAGTACCATGTAGCTTGCGTCCACCAGCTCGTACTTGCGCAGTGCGGCGTTACTCAAATCTTTCATCCGTTTCTGGATGTGGTAAGTCATGCGCAGCAGGCGCATCAACTCCTCTGGGAACTCCGGTATTCGGCCATGGATGTTTTTAAGGCGCTTTTTAGTCGCTTCAAAACTACTCATTGCCACTCCTCTGTTATTTTTGGAAAGGATTGATTGTACTATCGAAGTATCAAGGTGAATCCAGTTTTATGCCGCCGCCCAAGGCGGACATCAACAATGCGAAGTTCTCCAGTTGTTTGCTCGCCACTTGCGCCATTTGCTGCTGTTCGTTCAACAGCGCCAGCTGCGCATTGATCACGTTCAGCGTGTCGGTCAGGCCCGATTGATACGCGCGCTCGGCCAGTTGCTGCTGCCGCTGCGCCGAGGCCAGCGCGGCTTGCGCCAGCACCTCCTGCCGCTGCACCGACGCCATCGTGACCATGGCGTTGGCGACGTCCGACATCGCCTGGATCACGGTGGCGTTGTACTGCTCGACCGCGCCGTCGTACATCGCGGTCTGGTTGCCGAGCTGACTGCGCAGGCGGCCGCCTTCGAACAGCGGCAGGCTGATGGCCGGCGTGATGCCGCGCGTGTGCGAGCTGGCATCCAGGAAGTGACTGAAGCCCAGCGACTGCATGCCGACAAATGCCGCCAGGTTGAGGTTCGGGTAGAAGTCCTTCTTCGCCACTTCGATCCTCGACGACGCCGCTTCCACGCGCCAGCGCTGCGCCACGATGTCGGGCCGGCGGCCCAGCAGCTCCGCAGGTAAATTCGCCGGCAGATTCGTCTGCAGCAGCGCCTGCGTGTCGGCAGATAAGGCCAGCATTGGCCGGGCGATCGCTTCGCCGTCGCCCGGTCCCTTGCCGATCAGTGCCGCCAGCTGGTTGCGCAGCAGAGCGATGGACGCGCCATATTGCTCATGCTCGCGCCGTCCCGCCGGCAGCGTGGTCTCGATGCTGGTTACGTCTATCTCGCTGGCCAGGCCGGCAGCCTTGCGGCGCCGCGTGATGTCCAGGATGCGTTCGCGCTGTGCCAGGTTTGCCGTCACGCTGTCCTGCAGCGCGTGGCTGAGCGCCAGCTGGATGTAGGCGCGCACGATGGAAGTCTCCAGCGTCAGCCGCGCCATCTGCGATTCGGCGGCGGCCATGTGCACATCGTCCAGCGCGGCGGCCAGCCCGTCGCGGTTGCGGCCCCACAGATCCAGATCGTAGGAACCGGATAGCGTGGCGGTGTTCTTCCACGCGTAGTTTCCTGCGAGCGGAGCCGGGATCGTGCTGTGCGCCGAGTACAACTCGCGGTCGGCGCTGGCCGAGGCGTCCACGCGCGGTTGGGTGGCGGCGCGCGCCACGCCGGCCAGCGCTTCGGCCTGACGCACGCGGGCCAGCGTCGCCCGCAGCGAAGGATTGTCGTGCAGTGCCGCGCTGACCAGCCGGTTCAACTGCGCGTCGTGCAGCGCCTCCCACCAATGCTCGTCGGGCCAGGCTACTTCCGCGCTGGTGCCGGTAGCTGTGGCTGCGGCGATGGCTTTGCCCGGATTCAGCTCGGCGGGGCGCAACGGCACGGCTTGCGGCTGGATGTTGCCCATGTCCGCGCAGCCGGCCAGCACCGCCAGCGCGCATGCGAGCATGGGGGCGGCGAAGTTGCGGGCGGCGTGCGCAGGAAGCATGTGCGGCATGGTCAACGTCAGCGCTTACTTGGCGTATTGCTTGCGGGTGCGAGCGACGTCGAAGTCGGCTTCGGTTTCCAGCAGCGTGCCGTTCTTGCGCGCTTCCAGGAATTCGGCCTGCACTTCAGCGCGGGTTTTGCCGGCCGGCTGATCGATCTTGACGCTAGCCAGGGCGCCGGTGGCGACAGCGTTCTTCGCGGCCGAGGTCGCAGCTGCGGTGGTGGCGGTGCTGGTCGTTGCCGGCGCGGTCTGGGCGAAGGCGCTGCTCACGGAGGTGGCGGTGGCGGCGATCGAGAAAGCCACGGTAGCGGCGGCGGTCAACAGGTGTTTGCTAGTTGTGCTCATGATGTTCTCCGTTGGTTGATGGAGTAACTATAGAGATGAATAATACATTTGTAAAGTAAAAAATTCCTATGAGAACGATAGCTGTTATGTGCGTTCACACACCGACCCGCCGGCTACCGCGATGTTGTAATAGTCTTTTGATAAGGAGAGCATCATGGCAGACAGCACCCTGGACCCGGATAACATCCCCATGGGCACCGACCGTACGCTCGGCAGCGGCCACGGCACGCGCGCCCTCGGACCGAGCGACAACTCCGACAGCGGCAGCGATATGGTGGGCCAACCCGGTGCCGAGCTCGATAGCGACACCGACGCCGAAGGCACCGGAGAGCGCGCGAGCGTAGGGCGGGAGAATGAGGCGTCCGACATCGGCTTCGACCATGTCGAAACCATCCCGGTGGTGGATGGCGAGTTCCACGAGGCCGTGCCGGAAGATGACGACGACACGGCGTTGCGCGGTCAACCGCCGCAGCCGCACGGCACGGAGCGCCGCGACTGGGCGCGTACCAGTTAACAACGAAAGACCGGAGTCGGTCTTTAAGGCCGCTAAGTTACGCCAACATTCCACCGTCGTTCCCGCGAAAGCGGGAATCCATACGCCATCTGCGGAGCAAACTCGACATGGGTTCCCGCTTTCGCGGGAACGACGGCGCTTAATTTCGCGAGAACGACGGCGCTTAATTTCGCGGGAACGACGGCGCTTAACTTAGCGGTGCGCGGATGAACCGGCCCACAGATTGATCGCACCCTCCTGGGCCTGCGCATCGATCTGCGCCAGTTCCTCGGCGCTGAATTGCAGGTTGGCGAGGGCGGCGACGTTCTCGCGGATCTGCGCGGCGTTGCTGGCGCCGATCAGCGTCGACGTGATACGCGGATCGCGCAGCACCCAGGCCAGCGCCATCTGCGCCAGGGTCTGGCCTCGGCGGCGGGCGATTTCATTGAGGCCGCGCACACGTTCCAGATTGGCCTCGCTCAAGTGCGACTGCTGCAGCGAACCGCCGCCGGGACGGTTGACGCGCGCATCGGCCGGCACGCCGTTCAAATACTTGTCGCTCAAAATGCCCTGCGCCAGCGCGGTAAAGGTGATGCAGCCTATGCCTTCCTGGCCGAGCGTATCGAGCAAGCCTTCGGTTTCGATCCAGCGGTTCAGCATATTGTAGGAAGGCTGATGGATCAGGCAGGGCACCTTCCATTCCTTGAGCAGGCGCGCGGCTTCGGCGGTTTTCTCGGCCGAATACGACGACACGCCCACATACAGCGCCTTGCCCTGCTGGACCGCGTGCGCCAGCGCGCCCATGGTTTCCTCCAGCGGCGTATCGGGGTCGAAGCGGTGCGAATAAAAGATGTCGACGTAATCGAGGCCCATGCGCTGCAGCGACTGATCGAGGCTGGCCAGCACATACTTGCGCGAGCCGCCGCCCTGGCCGTAAGGGCCGGGCCACATATCCCAGCCGGCCTTGGTGGAGATGATCAGCTCATCGCGATACGGCGTGAAATCCTGCTTGAACAGCCGGCCGAAATTGGCTTCGGCCGAGCCGTAGGGCGGCCCGTAGTTATTGGCCAAATCGAAGTGGGTGATGCCGAGGTCAAACGCCGTGCGCAGCATCTCGCGCTGCGAGGCCAGGTTGTTGGTGTCGCCGAAGTTATGCCACAAGCCGAGCGACATTGCCGGCAATTTCAAGCCGCTGCGACCGCAAGTGCGGTACTGCATCGCATCATAGCGGTGCGGCGAAGCGAGGTAGGTCATTAGCTGTCTCCATGGGAAGTTGGACCTCGCCGATTATAGTCGTGCAGAAGCAACTTCACACAAGCCGGGTCGCCCGCGCCAGCACGCACACCACTTCGGGAGGCGCGTAGTTGTGGGCGATGATTTCATAGACTTCGTCCGGCGAAAAGTAGAGGACGAAACTGAAGAGCTGATTAGCGCCGGGGAAGCAGTCTGTTGGTGCGATGGGAATTTCATGCCAGCCATAATCCTTGCACATTTCTGTCCAGGTGACACTGCCGCTTATATCCCTCAACTTCAACAGGATACGCTGCGCCGGGGCGGCGCCGAGGTCTTTGACCGATGCAAGAAATCGCCCGTCGCTTTCTACATCAAACTTTACCCAGCTCATGTTGGAACTCGGCGATGATGCGATCGAAATCTTCTGGAGTCGTCTCCTTGAAGGCGCTAATCTTTACGGGTGCGCGGTAGAGTTCAGGATCAATTTCATGCGCCTGCACTCGCTTAACAGCGAGGTGCTTCGGTGGTTTGCCGGAATTAGGGGCAACTTCAAGATCGTGGTCGGGCAGTTTTTTCATGACATCCTCCGTCGTGCAAAGATATCCTAGCATGTTGACCGCCCCTTGTCGCAACACAAACAGGCGTAAAAAAGCCCGCGGTAGCGGTAATGCCGTTCAGTTAAGACTGAACGGCATTTTTCATTTTGAGCTTGTAAACGCCCAGGTCTGCTGTTAACCTGCCTGGCGATGTTCGACGATACTCTGCACTTCCTTGCTAACCACTTTGATGCGCCTGACTGGAACCGGCTGGGGGAGCATTTACCGGTCGAGTGGATTGAAGAAGCCGTGCAACGGACCGAGGCAACAAGCATTCGCCAGCGGAGGCTGCCGGCTGAGCAAGTAGTGTGGCTGATGGTGGCGTTGGCGCTCTATCGTCATCAGTCGATCAGTGAAGTGCTCGATACGCTCGGCCTGGCCGTTCCAGACGCGCAGCCCCCTTTTGTCAGCAAGAGCGCTACCGCCCAAGCGCGCCAGCGCCTCGGCTCAGAACCATTGAAATGGTTATTCGAGCATTCAGCTCAGCATTGGTGTGGTCAGGATCGTCGCGCCTATGTCTTCAAGGGACTGGTTCTGTTCGCAATGGATGGCACTACCTTGCGGACCCACGACAATGAGGAGACCCGGGAACACTTCGGAGCGCAAAATTATTCCAGCGGTGCCGTAGCCAGTTATCCCCAGGTACGCGGCGTGAGCTTGACCGCGTTGTCCACCCATCTTGTTCACAGCGCGGCATTTGGCAAGTACGGCACGAACGAAATGCTGTATGCCAAAGAGCTGATCGAGGGGATACCCAACAATTCACTCACCGTGTTCGATCGCGGATTTCTCTCGGCTGAAATTCTGTGCGCGTTGACCAGAGGGGGCAGCGAGCGCCATTTCGTCATCCCGGCTAAATCGAATACGTGCTGGGAAGTGATCGAAGGCGATGAAAATGGTAACGACTTCACAGTGCGGATGCGCGTGTCGCCGCAGGCACGTGCCAAGTGCGCCCAGTTGCCGGAATTCTGGGAGGCGCGTGCCATTACCGTCATCGATCAGCAGGGGCGCAAACGTATCTTACTTACTTCGCTACGTGATCGACGTCGCTACAAACCTGCCGATATCGCACAATGTTACACGCGTCGCTGGGGCATCGAGACAAGCTACCGTGAACTTAAGCAAACCATGCTTGGCGCCACGCTTACGCTGCGATCAAAAACCGTCGACGGCGTGTACCAAGAAATCTGGGGAACCTTGATTGCGTACAACCTGATCCGATTGGAGATCGCCAAAGCCGCCTTGGTCGTCAAATGCGAACCGACCGAAGTGAGCTTTATCCGCGCCTTCCACTTGATCCAGTTCGAACTCCAATGGGCTGCCACAACCAAGTCGTACGGCAAACTGCCTGCTTCGATGAAACATCTTCGAGAAAGGTTGGTTAGTCTCCTCAATGACGAACGGCCCGATCGAAAATTCGACCGGGCCGTCAAGGCAAAACCACAGCGATATGCCACGCGCGTTCTACGAAAACCTGCTTAACTGAACGGCATTACTGCGGTAGCGGGCTTTTGTGGAGGCTGCCGGTGTCGCTTACGCGAAGTTGGCGGCAGCGAAGTCCCAGTTGGCCAGCTTGAAGAAGGTCTCCAGGTACTTAGGACGCACGTTGCGGTAGTCGATGTAGTAGGCGTGTTCCCACAGGTCGCAGGTGATCAGCGCTTTGGCGTCGGTGGTCAGCGGGGTGGCGGCGTTCGAGGTGTTGACGATGTCCAGCGTACCGTCGGCCTTTTTCACCAGCCAGGTCCAGCTCGAACCGAAGTTGCCGACGGCCGACTTGGTGAACTCTTCCTTGAACTTGTCGAACGAACCCCACTTGGCGTTGATGGCGTCAGCCAGCGCGCCGTCCGGTGCGCCTTTGCCGTTAGGCGTCAGGCTGTTCCAGTAGAAGGTGTGGTTCCATACCTGAGCCGAGTTGTTGAAGATACCGCCCGACGATTTCTTGATGATTTCTTCCAGCGACAGGTTTTCGAACTCGGTGCCCTTGATCAGGTTGTTCAGGTTGGTGACATACGTTTGGTGATGCTTGCCATAGTGGTATTCCAGGGTCTCTTGCGAGATCGATGGCGCCAGGGCGTCGATGGCGTATGGCAGAGGTGGCAGGGTATGTTCCATTGTTCTTCCTTTGATGAGGTGGTCTTAAAAACCGGGTAATTTTATTGAAACGTCCATCATTGTAAAACGGATAGGCGCGCGCCGCTGAAAAGGCCCGCGATCCGTGTGGGTTAGCCGGCCCTAGCGCACCCGCCGCGTGGTCTCGCGCACGATCAGTTCCAGCGGCGGCACCTCGCCGCGCGCCGCCTCGCCGTTGATGATGCGCAGCAGCGCGTGGGTGGCGATGCGGCCGATGTCGTACAGCGGCTGGCGGATGGTGGTCAGCGGCGGCGTGGTGTACGACGAGCCCGGCAAGTCATCGAAGCCGACCAGCGAGATATCGTCCGGCACGCGGATGCCCTTGCGGTACAGCGCCAGCCGCGCGCCGTAGGCGCTCAGGTCGTTGGCCGCGAACACGGCCGTGAAATGCTGGTGGGTGTCGAACAGGCGGTTCATGGCCAGCATGCCGCTGGCTTCGTGGTAATTGCCCTCGACCACCAGCTGCTCTTCGATCGGAATCCCGGCTTCCTCGAGCGCGCGCTTGTAGCCGGCCAGGCGGTCAGCGGCGTCGATGTTGTTGGCGGGGCCGGAAATGAAGGCGATGTGGCGGTGGCCCAGTTCGATCAGGTGGTGTACGGCCATATGCGCGCCGGACTCGTTGTCCATCTTGAAGCCCAGCGCGGTGCGGGTCTGCAGCGCGCGGCCGGTGGACACGATGGGGCGCTGCGCCGCGAACTTGAGCACCGTTTCATCGGACATGCGACCCGACAGCAGGATGATGCCGTCGACCTTGCGCGCCAGCAGCAGGCGGATGCGTTCGGCTTCCTCGTCGGCGTTCCAGTGGCCGCTGACGATCACCGAGGCGAAGCCCGTGCCTTTCAGGCCGTCGTCGACGCCGCGCAGCGTTTCGTCGAAGAAGGGGGAGGAAATATCCTGCACCACGATGCCGATGGTCATCGAACGGCCTTTTTTCAGGCCCTGCGCCATCTGGTTGGGTGCGAAGTTCATCTGCTCGATGGCGGCCAGCACGGCATGCCGCTTTTCATCCGACACCTTGGCCGTGCCGTTCAGGATGCGTGACACGGTGCTGGGGGACACTCCGGCCAGGCGGGCGACATCCATCAAAGTCGATGGGCCGTTGGAATGGAACGCGTCTGCCAAAGTATTTCCTTTGTGGATGTAGTTATGAAAACCTTTTCGGCAAAGGTTACCATAATCCCCATGCTTTCCGCCAATTTGGCGCCTGCCGGCGATTGACTTTCGGCCGTCGGCGGTATTTAATGGGATGGCGCTTGAAAACGTTTTCATAGCGTTATCTGGCATATAATCATCGCAGCCAGACATAAGAGAAAAACGGAAAGAGACATGAAACGCGACGCTTTTTCGCATCTCGCGCACGGCCCGCGCATTTTGGCCGACATCGGCGGCAGCAGCGCCAGCTTCGGGCTGGAGACCGCCCCCAACCAGATCGAGGCCGTGTGGGTGACCGAGTGCCAGGCCTACCCGACCTTGGGCGCGGCGCTGGTGGCTTATCTATCGCAGGCCGCGACGGTGGCGGCGGGCGGCTACCAGGCGCGCTTTGCCGGCATCGCCATCGCCAATCCCATCGACGGCGACTGGGTCACCATGACCAATCACCACTGGTCGTTTTCGATCGAGGCGGTGTGTTCGCAATTCAGTTTGAAATCGCTGGTGGTGGTGAACGACTTCACGGCGCTGGCCAGCGCCTTGCCTTATCTGGCGCCGGAGCACAAGCACCAGGTGGGCGGCGGGGTGGCGCGCATCGGCACCACCATCGGCCTGGTGGGGGCGGATGCGGGCCTGGGCGTGTCCGGGCTGGTGCCGGCGGGCGACCGCTGGATCGCCATCGACAGCGAGGGCGGCCACGCCACCTTTGCGCCGATGAACGAGCGCGAGATCGATATCCTGCGCTATGCGCGGCGTTATCACGACCATGTGTCGAGCGAGCGGCTGGTGTCGGGCATCGGCATTGCGCTGGTGTACCGGGCGCTGAGCGAGCGGGCCAGGGTGGAGCCGCAGAATCTGACCACGGCCGAGATCATGGAGCGCGGCGTGCATCGGCTTGACCCGGTGTGCGAGGAGACGCTGCTGGCGTTTTGCGAGATGCTGGGGACGGTGGCCGGCAATGTGGCGCTGACCTTGGGCGCCAAGGGCGGCATCTATATCGGCGGCCGCACGGTGCTGAAGATGAGCGAGTTCTTCGAGCGCTCGGGCTTCCGCGCGCGCTTCGAGCAGAAGGGGCGTTTTTCGGATTATCTGGCGCATATTCCTACTTATGTCATCACGGAACCGAACCCCGTGCTGATCGGCATGTCTTCCATGTTGTCCGCCGCCTGACCCGTGAGCCGTTTCGGCCACGCGGCCGTCGCGTCTTAAGGGGCAGACATGGTCCGGGAGAGGGGCTACGCCCGGCTGCTACTGCGGAGCAGCCCCTGCCTTACCTGGGGTGAACCCCTTTGATGTCGATGCGCGCGCTACCCTCCGCCAGTGTCAAGGTCAGCGCCGTGTCGGCGTGCAGTTGATCAGGGGTGCGCACGACAGTGCCATTCTCATCCGTCACAATCGCGTAGCCGCGCTCCAGCGTGCGCTGCGGGTTCAACATGTCCAGTTGCGACGACAAGGCCGCCAGCGCCTCGCGCCGCTGGCTCAGTTGCGTGTTAATGCTGATGGCTGCGCGGTGGCGCAGGCCTTGCATCGTCGCGCGTACCGCCGTCACATCCGGCTTGCGCGCCCCCAGGCGGCCGCTCAGGCGATCCAGCTGGTGGCGCGCCTGCGTCAGCGGCGCGCGGTTGGCGTGGCTGAGCGCGGTCGACAGCGCTGCCAGCTGGTGGCGCTGCTGCGCAATCTGCGCGCGAGGATTGAGCAGCCTGCGCGTGTGACCATCCAGCGTCTGCTCCGCGTCGTTCAGCGCGCGGCGCATGGCGCGGCGCAAATCGATCACGTCGGCCTTCAATGAACCGATCCAGTCCGTGCGCGGCGTCACCGCCAGTTCGGCCGCCGCCGTCGGCGTGGCCGCGCGCAGGTCGGCGGCAAAGTCGCAGATGGTGAAGTCGGTCTCGTGGCCGACGCCGGAGATCACCGGCATGCGACAGTTGGCCACCGCGTACGCCACTTCCTCGTCATTGAACGACCACAGATCCTCGATGCTGCCGCCGCCACGGCACACGATCAGCACCTCGCATTCGCCGCGCAGCGAGGCCGTGTCGATGGCCGCCGCGATCTTCCCAGCCGCCAGTTGGCCCTGCACCGGCGTTGGATACAACACCACCCGCACATGCGGCGCGCGGCGCTTGAGCGCCGTCAGCACGTCGCGCAGCGCCGCCGCCTGCGGGCTGGTGACGATGCCCACCGTGCGCGGGAACATCGGCAACGCACGCTTGCGGTCCGCATGAAACAGGCCGGCCGCGTCGAGCTTTTCCTTGAGCCGCTGGAAGGCCTCGAACAGCGAACCGACGCCGGCGCGGCGGATCGCCTCCACATTGATCTGGTAATCCCCGCGCGGCCCGTACAAGGTCACCAGCGCCCGCACCTCGACCTTGTCGCCTTCGCGCGGCACGAAGTTGGCATACTGCGCGCGCCCACGGAACATCACGGCCCGCACCTGCGCGCCGTCGTCCTTGAGCGTGAAGTACCAATGGCCCGAAGCGGCGCGCGTGAAGTTGGAGATCTCGCCGCCGATCCAGCTCAGTGGAAAAGTACGCTCCAGCAGCCGCGCCACAGCCTGGTTCAGCGCGCTGACGGTCATTACGGGCGCGGCATTGGCTACGGGGGCGGAATCGTTGCGGTCGTCGAAGGTCATAGGATTTCAATAATGGAAACTATCCACAGTATGTGCGTTTTGTCACACAGCGGTAACAGCATAGGTTTGGCGCCAGCTATTATAGGTAAATCCATGATTTTAAAGAGTAAACATTTCTGCCGTATTTGCGTGCATTGAGGAAAAACCCTTATGGATCAAGCACTTTGAGCATAGGCTGCCCGGTTACGCACAAAGTTATCCACAAAAGATGTGCGAAACTTTAGTGAGTGATAGCCTTTTTCTTGTTGCAGTTTTTGTCATGCTTAAAATTTACGCATGGAAATTATAGTGTGAAAAATCAACAACTTAAGGTGGGGCAACCCCTGTTTCGCACACTTTTATCCACAGAATTTGTGCAAAACTCTGTTTTTCTCCATATTGCGCGCCGGGCACCGAATAGCGGGGATTGTCAACTTGATAGCTTGGTGTGGCCCGGATACCGGCTTGAAATCGGCTGCTTTATTTTTGCGCATGGTAACAATCGGCTTAGGAATCAAGGACTTGCCAAGTCAACTTGGACCTTGCTAACAATCTTATCCACACAAAGTGTGCAGAACTGCGGCGCGGCCAGCGATAGCTGAAAACGATCAGTCGCTTTCCAGCGACCTGCGGTGGATAAGTCGGTTTTCTGCCTGGAAAAGGGTGAAAAACACCCTCCTGCCAAATTTTTACTCAAGGCAAAAAAACCCTTATAAATCAACGCTGTTTCATGTTGCTGGATCGCTTGCTAACAATCTTATCCACATTAAGTGTGCAGAACTGCATAGCGTAGTTTGGCTACTTATTCATCGCCGCACGGCTGCGTGTTTTTTGCGCATTCGAAAAATACGCTTTAAAATCAATGGGGTAGAGATTGCCCAGCACGTTGCGCACAATGTTGTCCACAGAATGTGGGCATAACTGGAGTAAGCTGCAAGGCAGCTGCGCGATTTTTAAGCTGGGCAACTATTCCCTTACAGATCAATAGTTTAGCGCTGAAGCACTGGGCTTGCTCACATTATTGTCCACAGAAAATGTTGAGAACTCCGCCAGACACTTGCCGACATCGGCCCAACAAGATACATTGCGCCATTCGGGTGTTCATATCTACAGGAGTTCGTTTTGCTCGCCATATTCCAAGCTGCAGGTTGGCCTATCTGGTTGTTGTTGATTGCTTCCATCGTCGCGACGGCCCTGATTGTCGAACGCCTGATGTATCTGCGCCGCAGCAAGATCATCCCGAAGAAGCTGCTGGACGAAGTGGTCCAGGTCTACCGCAATAACCACATCACACCCGACATCATCGAGAAGCTGGAGAAAAGCTCGCCGCTGGGCGTGGTGCTGTCGGCCGCGCTGCGCAACGTCGACGCGCCGCGCGAAGTGATGAAGGAATCGATCGAGGAGGCCGGCAGCGGCGTGGCGCACACGCTGGAGCGCTTCCTCACCACGCTGGGCACGATTGCCACGCTGGCCCCGCTGATGGGCCTGTTCGGCACGGTGGTCGGCATGATCGAGATCTTCGGCTCGCAGAACGCGGCCGGTTCCAATCCGGCGGGGCTGGCGCACGGTATTTCGGTGGCCTTGTACAACACCGGCTTCGGCCTGGCGATCGCCATGCCGACCCTGGTGTTCTACCGTCACTTCCGCGCGCTGGTGGACAGTTTCATCATCGACATGGAACAGCAGGCGGTGAAGTTTGTCGACATCGTCCACAGCAAGCGCAAATAAGGACGCGCCATGAATTTCCGCAAAGGCCAGCGCCGCGAGGACCCGGAGATCAACCTGATCCCGTTCATCGACGTGCTGCTGGTGATCCTGATTTTCCTGATGGTGAGCACCACCTACAGCAAGTTCACCGAGCTGCAGATTACGCTGCCGACGGCCGACGCGCAGAAGGCGGTCGACAAGCCGTTCGAGCTGAACGTGACGGTGGATGCCAAGGGCAACTACACCATCAACAGCGAGCCGGTGTCGTTCCGCGATGTGAACGGGCTGGCGCAGTCGTTGCGTGCGGCGGCCGGCAAGGCCGCCACTGCAGGGGATGCGGGCCAGGCCGATAAATCCCCGGTGGTGATCGTCAACGCCGACCAGTTCGCCATGCATCAGATGGTGATCAATGTGATGGAAGCCGCGCGCATCGCCGGTTACGAAAAACTTACTTTCGCGGCGCAAACCGGTGGCTCAAAATAAATCGTCGGCGCTGGAATCCACGCTGACACGTAACTGGCTGCGGCGCGGCCCGCTGGCCTGCGCCTTGTGGCCGCTCTCCCTGCTATTTCGTTTGCTGAGCGGCGTGCGTGCGGCCTTGTTCAAGGCCGGCGTGCTGAAGTCGTCGCGGCTGCCGGTGCCGGTGGTGGTGGTGGGGAATATTTATATCGGCGGCACCGGCAAGACGCCGCTGACCATCTGGCTGGTGCAGGCCCTGCAGGCGGCGGGCATGCGGCCGGGCGTGATCTCGCGCGGGTTTGGCAGCGCGGAGCAGGGCGCGCGTGAGGTGACGGCGGCTTCGACCCCGGCGCAGGTGGGCGATGAGCCGTTGTTGATCAAGCAGCGCACCGCTTGTCCGGTGATGGTGGGGCGCGATCGCGCCGCCACGGGGCTGGCACTGCTGGCCGCGCACCCCGAGGTGGATGTGCTGCTGACCGATGACGGGCTGCAGCACTACAAGCTGCAGCGCGATGTGGAGATCATTCTGTTCGACGGGCGTGGCGCCGGCAACGGCTGGCTGCTGCCGGCCGGGCCGCTGCGCGAACCTGTTTCGCGCCGGCGCGATTTCACCGTGATTAATGCACCGCAGTTGACTGATGCCTTGGTGCGCGCGGTCCACCCCGGCACGGCGGGGTCTGACCCCAAGGGTCAGACCCCATGTCCGCGACGGCCGGTGATCCAGATGACGCTTGTGGGGGAGCACGCCGAGCAACTGCGCGACCGCACCCGGCACACGCCGCTGTCGGAACTCGCGGCGCAACCCGCTTTGCGCATCGCCGCCGCCGCCGGTATCGGCAATCCCGCGCGATTTTTCGGGATGCTGAAGCACGCGGGGTTGAGCATCATCGAACTGCCCCTGCCCGATCATCACGACTTCCAGGATCGCCCATTTGCCGCCCTGGACGCCGACCTTATCTTGATGACCGAGAAGGATGCAGTAAAATGTGCGCAAATTGAAGAACTCAGAGACGACCCGCGACTATGGGTCGTCCCGGTGACGGCGCGCATCGACCGCGCGCTGGCCGACCAAATTGTGGAGAAATGTCGTGGACGCTCGATTGCTTGATATCCTGGTATGCCCGGTCTGCAAAGGCCCGCTGGAGTACGATAAAAAGGCGCAGGAGATGATTTGCAAAGGCGATCGCCTGGCCTATCCTATCCGCGACGGTATCCCCATCATGTGGGCCGACGAGGCGCGCACCCTGCAGGACAAGGCGGAATAAGCCCGTGTCCTTCATCGTCATCATCCCGGCCCGCCTGGCCTCGACCCGGCTGCCGAACAAACCCCTGGCCGACCTTGGCGGCAAGCCGATGATCGTGCGCGTGGCCGAACGCGCGCAACTGTCCGGCGCCTCCCGCATCATCGTCGCCACCGATCACGACGACATCCGCGCCGCCTGCGAACAGCATGGCGTGGAAGTCTGCATGACCCGCGCCGACCATCCGTCCGGCACCGACCGCATCGCCGAAGTGGCGCGCACGCTGAATTTGCCGGCTGACGCCGTCATCGTCAACCTGCAAGGCGACGAGCCGCTGATCGATCCGGCCCTGTTGCAGGCGGCCGCCGCGCGCATCGGCGCCGAGGTGCCGATGTCCACCTGCGCCCACCCGCTGCACGACGCCGCTGACGCTTTCAATCCCAACGTGGTGAAATTGGTGCTGGACAAGGCCGGCCGTGCCCTGTATTTCTCGCGCGCCACCATCCCGTGGCACCGCGATGGCTACGCCCAGACCCGGGACAGCCTGCCTGCCGGCTACGTACCGCTGCGGCACATCGGGCTGTACGCCTACCGCAACGACTTCCTGCAAGCCTACCCGGCGCTGGAAATGTCGCCGCTGGAATCGATCGAAGCGCTGGAACAGTTGCGCGTGCTGTGGCATGGCTATCCGATCGCCGTGTACGTGACCGATGCGGCCCCGGCCGCCGGCGTCGATACGCCGGAAGACCTGGAACGTGTGCGCCGCCAGTTCTGATTTCGTCAGTTCACCGTCAGCTACGACTGTTATAACGGCTGTAACTGTGCGATATTCATACGGAATATCGTCCAGAAATTGGCGTAACAACTAAGTTTTGTGGTAAGTTTCGTACGATCTCACACTAACTAACCCGTACTCCATATCTGTTTTAGGAAACTTCATGCGTCTCATTCTGTTAGGAGCACCAGGTGCCGGCAAGGGCACTCAGGCTAACTTCATCAAAGAAAAATACAACATCCCGCAAATTTCCACTGGTGACATGCTGCGCGCCGCCATCAAGGCTGGCAGCGAACTCGGTGTGGCCGCGAAGAAGGTGATGGACGCGGGCGGTTTGGTGTCGGATGATCTCATCATCGGCCTGGTCAAGGACCGCCTGACCCAGCCCGATTGCGCCAACGGCTACCTGTTCGACGGCTTCCCGCGCACCATCGCCCAGGCCGACGCCATGAAGGACAGCGGCGTGAGCGTGGACTACGTGCTGGAAATCGCCGTGCCGGACGAATCGATCATCGAGCGCATGGACGGCCGCCGCTGCCACCCGGCCTCGGGCCGCGTCTACCACGTCAAATTCAACCCGCCTAAAGTCGAAGGCAAGGACGATGTCACCGGCGAAGACCTGGTGCAGCGCGACGACGACAAGGCCGAAGTGGTCAAGAAGCGCCTGGACGTCTACCACAATCAAACCGAAGTGCTCTTGGGTTACTACAATACCTGGGCACAAACGGGCGAACCTGGTGCGCCGAAGTACCGCCGCATCGAGGGCGTCGGCCCGGTTGAGCAAATTCGCGACAGCGCGTTTGCCGCGCTGGCGAAATAAGCGGTAAAGTAGAGCGGACCGATGGTCCGCTTTTTTTTTGCCGGATGCCATCCCGATTTTTGAAGTTTTGCAGTTCGCACGTTGAAGTGTGGTTTGTAGGCTTAATCAACAAAAATAAAGGGGACACTATGGCAGGCAGCTTATGGTTGGCAGTCGCGTGCGGCGTTATCGCCGTGGTTTATGGATTATGGTCGCGCAGCTGGATCTTGCGACAGGACGCGGGCAATCCGCGCATGCAGGAAATCGCACTGGCGATTCAACAGGGCGCCGCAGCCTACCTCGCGCGCCAGTACCGCACCATCGCCATCGTCGGCGTCGTGCTGCTCATCCTCATTGCCGTCCTGCTCGACATGAGCACCGCCATCGGTTTTCTGATCGGCGCGGTGTTGTCCGGTGCGTGCGGCTTCATCGGCATGAACGTCTCGGTGCGCGCCAACGTGCGCACGGCGCAGGCGGCCACCAAGGGCATGAACCAGGCGCTGGACGTGGCCTTCAAAGGCGGCGCCATCACCGGCATGCTGGTGGTGGGCCTGGGCCTGCTGGGCGTGGTGCTGTTCTATATGTATCTGGTGGCGGGCCTGGGCCCGGACATGAATTTGCACAAGACCATCGAGCCGATGATCGGCCTGGCCTTCGGCGCTTCGCTGATTTCGATTTTCGCGCGGCTGGGCGGCGGCATCTTCACCAAGGGTGCGGACGTCGGCGCCGACCTGGTGGGCAAGGTGGAAGCCGGCATTCCGGAGGACGATCCGCGCAATCCGGCCGTGATCGCCGATAACGTCGGCGACAACGTCGGCGATTGCGCCGGCATGGCGGCCGACCTGTTCGAGACCTATGTGGTGACGCTGATCGCCACCATGCTGCTGGGCGCGCTGCTGATGGGCGCCAACGGTACCACGGCCGTGGTCTATCCGCTGCTGCTGGGCGCGGTGTCCATCATCGCTTCCATCATCGGCTGCTCGATGGTCAAGGCCAAGCCGGGCAAGAAGATCATGTCGGCGCTGTACACCGGCCTGTGGTGGGCCGCCGGCCTGTCGCTGATCGGCTTCGTGGCCGTGACCTGGCAGATGTGGCCGGACGACGCCATGCGCTACCGCATGATCGGCTGCACCGTGGTCGGCATCGTGCTGACCGGGCTGATGGTCTACATCACCGAGTACTACACCGGCACCGACTTCCATCCCGTCAAGCACATCGCCGAGGCTTCGACCACCGGCCACGGCACCAACATCATCGCCGGTCTGGGCGTGTCGATGAAGTCGACCGCTTGGCCGGTGCTGGCCGTGTGCGCGGCCATCCTGGTGTCTTACCAGCTCGGCCAGTTGTACGGCGTGGCCATCGCCGCCACCGCCATGCTGTCGATGGCCGGCATCATCGTGGCGCTGGACGCCTACGGTCCGATCACCGACAACGCCGGCGGCATCGCCGAAATGTCGGGCATGCCGGACTCGGTGCGCGCGATTACCGATCCGCTGGACGCGGTGGGCAACACCACCAAGGCCGTCACCAAGGGTTACGCCATCGGCTCGGCCGGCCTGGCCGCGCTGGTGCTGTTTGCCGACTACACGCACGCGCTGGAATCGGCCGGGCGCAGCGTTTCCTTCGATCTGTCGAATCCGATGGTGATCGTCGGCCTGATCATCGGCGGCCTGATTCCCTACCTGTTCGGCGCCATGGCGATGGAGGCGGTGGGGCGCGCGGCCGGTGCGGTGGTGGTCGAGGTGCGCCGCCAGTTCCGCGACATCAAGGGCATCATGGAAGGCACGGCCAAGCCGGAGTACGACAAGGCGGTCGACATGCTGACCGCGTCGGCCATCAAGGAAATGATCGTGCCGTCGCTGCTGCCGGTGGTGGTGCCGATCCTGGTCGGCATGCTGCTGGGTTCGGCCGCGTTGGGCGGCATGCTGATGGGCACCATCGTCACCGGCCTGTTCGTGGCGATTTCCATGACCACCGGCGGCGGCGCCTGGGACAACGCCAAGAAGTATATCGAGGACGGCCATTTCGGCGGCAAGGGCTCGGATGCGCACAAGGCGGCGGTGACCGGCGACACGGTGGGCGATCCCTACAAGGATACGGCCGGGCCGGCGGTCAATCCGCTGATCAAGATCATCAACATCGTGGCGCTGCTGCTGGTGCCGTTGCTGCCGGCCTCGGGCTGGCTGGCGGTGTCGGTGCCGCCGATGGCGCATCCGCCGGCCATCGTGCAGCCGGCCGACGTGCCGCCGCCACCGCCGTTGCCGGTCCAGCAGTAAAGTCACGAATTGTTTCGATGGCTTCCCTCCTGCGATGAACCTGCTAATAATGAAGGGAGGAGGGAAGACCATGAACATCGCCAAGCCTGCCGCTTTCACCGTCTTGTTCCTGTTCGGCATGCTGGTGTGCGAATATGCCTGGGCCGGGCCGGCCGAGGACACAGTCAAGGACGACTACCTCAAATTGCCGGTCTGCACCTTGAGTGCGGACGGCAAGTCGCTGGCGGTCGAGCCGTGCCGCACCGCGCCCGCTCAGCAAGCCATGCCGCGCCGTCCGGTGCCGCAGACCATGCAAGGCATGCCGCAAAGCCAGCCGCCGCCCAAGGTGGCCATGCCGGTTCCGCCCGTGCCGCCGAAGCTCGACATGCGCGCCAAGGCGCCGGTGCCGACCACCGGCTGCGACGCGGCCGGCTGCAATGGTGCCAATGGCGTGCGCTACAACAATGCCGGCCCGAACGGCGTTGTCACGCCGTCCGGCAAGGTCTGCAGCAAAGCCAGCGGCATGATCCAGTGCTGAATCTTAAATAATAGGTCATTCGCCGTCCGATCCGATAGAATGCGATTTTTGGTATCGGGGCAGGTGGCATGGCAACACAGGGAGAGCTCGACTATTTCAAGCGCATCGGCGACGACGGCATGCAGCACGCCACCAACAAGCCGTGGTCGGACGCGCAGTGCGGCCTGTATCTGATGGAGCTGGGCGCCATGATGGCGCTGATGCCGGAAACCGGCCGCCTGCTCGACATGGGCTGCGGCACCGGCTGGACCAGCGTGCTGTTCGCCAAAAAAGGTTTCGACGTGGTGGGGCAGGATCTGGTGCCGGAAGCCATCGCCGCCGCGCATGGTCTGAAGCAGGCCAACGGCCTGGCCAATCTCGACTTCGTGGTCAGCGATTATGAATCGCTGCAGTTCAAGGACGCGTTCGATGTGGTGGTGTTCTTCGACTGCCTGCACCACGCGGTGGACGAGCAGGGCGCCCTGGCCAGCGCCTGGCGCGCGCTCAAGCCGGGCGGCATCTGCATCACCTCCGAACCGGGCATCGGCCACGCGCGCCGCTCCGCCAAAATCATGGAAGAATTCGACGTGACCGAGCGCGATATGCACCCGGCCAAGATCATCCGCGCCGCCAAAAAGGTCGGCTTCCGCAGCTGGAGCGTGCACCCGCACGCGTCCTATCTGTACATCTCGCTCTACCGCCGTAGCCAGGGCGGCTTGATGGGCAAACTGTTCCGCATCCCCGGCATGCGCAGCCTGGTGGCGACCTTCTGCGTCCTGTTCTCGCGCCACCTGGCCGGCATCGTGGTGCTGCAGAAATAGTCAGCTGCCGACGATCGCCGGTCCTCCGGGTTCCGGCTGCGGTGATCGTGTGTGCGCCGTCCTGCGTCCGCGGCTCGCCCTTCGGTTAAACTGTCGGGCTATGAGACATCAACTTTTTCTTTTCGATCTGGACGACACGCTGCTCGATTTCAAGGCTTCCGAACAGCTATCCTTCGTCCGCACCCTGCAGCAGCTGGGCCACCATACGGTGTCCGAAATTCTGTTCGCGCAATACCAGGCGATCAACACGGCGCTGTGGCGCAGCTTCGAGCACGGGGAGGTGAGCAAGGACTTCCTCAAGGTCGAGCGTTTTCGCAAAACCTTCGCGGCCAACGCGCTGGACATCGATCCCGAAGCGGCCAGCCTGCTGTACCTGGAATCGTTGTCCGAAACCGTGGTGCTGATCGACGGCGCCCAGGCCGTGTGCGCGCAGCTGGCGGCGGTGGGCGAGGTCGGCATCATCACCAACGGCGTCGATTCGATCCAGCAGCGCCGCATTGCCGCTTCCGGCCTGGGCGATCACATTTCCTTCGTCGCCACCTCGGAAGCCTGCGGCTACGCCAAGCCGGACAGTCGCTTCTTCGACTACACCACCGGCATGGCGCGCGCCTTCAGCAAGGCTGCCACCATCATCGTCGGCGACCGCCTCGATGCCGACATCCTGGGCGCCAACCGCTATGGCATCGACAGCTGCTGGTTCAATCCCGGCCGCCTGGCCAACGCCTCCGAAGCCCGGCCCACCTATGAAGTCGCCCACCTGGATGCCATCGTGCCTGCCTTGCTATAATGCGGAGGCAGCGTTTACGTTAACGTAAACGTCAATCAATACAACAGGAGACAGGCATGCAGATCAAGGATCAGGTATTCATCATCACCGGCGGCGCATCGGGTCTGGGCGCGGGCACGGCGCGCATGCTGGTGGAGCAGGGTGGCAAAGTGGTGCTGGCGGACGTGCAGGCCGAGGCCGGCCAGGCCTTGGCCGCTGAATTGAACGGGGTCTTCGTCAAGTGCGACGTCACCTCGGAAGCGGACGGCCAGGCCGTGGTGGCGGCCGCGCTGGCGCAAGGCACGCTGCGCGGCGTGATCAACTGCGCCGGCGTGGCGCCGGCCTCCAAGACGGTCGGCAAGGACGGCCCGCATCCGCTGGAACTGTTCCAGAAAGTGGTGTCGATTAACCTGATCGGCACCTTCAATATGTGCCGCCTGGCGGCCGACGCCATGAGCAAGAACGCGCCGCTGGACAGCGGCGAGCGCGGCGTCATCATCAACACCGCCTCGGTGGCGGCCTTCGACGGCCAGATCGGCCAGGCCGCCTACGCCGCCTCCAAGGCCGCCGTGGCCGGCCTGACGCTGCCGATGGCGCGCGACCTGTCGCGCAACGGCATCCGCGTGATGACCATCGCCCCCGGCATCTTCGAAACGCCGATGCTGACCGCCATGCCGCAGGAAGTGCAGGACGCGCTGGGCGCCATGGTGCCGTTCCCGCCGCGCCTGGGCAAGCCGGTCGAATACGCGCTGCTGGCCAAAGCCATCATCGAGAACCCGATGCTGAACGGCGAGACCATCCGCCTGGACGGCGCGATCCGCATGCAGCCGAAGTGAGCCGTGACACGCGCCCGAGATAATTTACGTATAATCAGTTCGGTAACATTCCGGCCATTGGTTCGGCGCCAGTATTTCAACCTAACTGAATTATTTCATGAATCCCACCCTCGCAGGTTACCTGTGGTGCGCGCTGGCTTCCGTTGCCAGCGCGGGCGCTACGTTTCTCATCAAGTCCTCCAGTAACTACGGCAGCGGCATCAGCATGATGCGGCTGCTGTGGCTCGGCGGCGCCTGCACTGCGTATGTAGCGGGCTTTGTTTGCTACGCCTTTGCCTTGGAAAAATTGGCGATCACTCTGGCGTATCCCGTTATGACCGCGATTACGATCGTCATCGTGACGATCTTGGGCGTGTTGGTGCTACAAGAGTCGCTGACCCCAGTGCGGCTGCTGGGGCTGCTGCTGATTGGCGTCGGGGCTTTTTTTGTCTCCCGCTAAAGCGAAACGATCTATGTTTGATTTGAAGCCGCTGATGCTGAGCGCAGCGCTCAGCGTTCTGCTTGGCGCATGGCACCTTCCTTCTTCCGCGCAGCGCGCCACGCCGGACGCCGCGCCGGAAATCGCCACCGGCTATGCCGAGAAGGCCGGCAAGTCGGCGCACAAATTCATGGTGGCCGCCGCCAATCCGCTGGCCACCCAGGCCGGCTACCAGATGCTCAAGCAGGGCGGCGCCGCGATCGACGCCGCCATCGCCATGCAGTTGGTGCTGACGCTGGTGGAGCCGCAATCGTCGGGCATCGGCGGCGGCGCCTTCCTGCTGTACTCGGACGGCAAGCGCGTGCAATCCTACGACGGCCGCGAAACCGCGCCCGCCGCTGCGGACGAAACGCTGTTCCAGGACCAGAACGGCAAGCCGGTATCGCGCGAAGTGGGCGTGGTCGGCGGCCGCTCGACCGGCGCGCCGGGCGTGCTGCGCATGCTCGAACTGGCGCACAAACAGCACGGCAAGCTGCCGTGGAAAGCCCTGTTCCAGCCGGCCATCAAGCTGGCGGAAAACGGCTTTGCCATCAGCCCGCGCCTGAACGCGCTGATCTCGTATGATAAATTCCTGGCGCGCGATCCGGTGGCGCGCGCCTACTTCTTCGACGAGCAGGGCAAGCCGCGTCCGGTGGGCTACCTGCTGAAGAATCCCGAACTGGCGCGCACCCTGCGCGAGATCGCCGCCGGCGGCGCCGATGCCTTCTACAAGGGCCGCATCGCCAACGACATCGCCGCCAAGGTCGCATCCCATCCGACCAATCCCGGCAAGCTGACCGCCGCCGACATCGCCGGCTACCAGGCCAAGGAACGCGCGCCGGTGTGCAGCGACTACCGCGCCTGGACCGTGTGCGGCGCGCCGCCGCCATCGTCGGGCGGCATCGCCATCGCGCAGATGCTCGGCATCCTGGAGAACCAGGAGATCGGCGCGGCGCGGCCGGTGAACGGCCAGCTGACCGCCGAAGGCATCCACCTGTTCACCGAGGCCGGCCGCCTGGCCTATGCGGACCGCAACCGCTACGTTGCCGACACCGACTTCGTGCCGCTGCCCGGCAAGGGCGTGGACGCCATGCTGGACAAGGGCTACCTGAAACAGCGCGCGGCGCTGATCGGCAACCAGTCCATGGGACGCGCCAGGTTCGGCACGCCGGAAGGCATGCAGGTGGCCTGGGGCGCCGACAGCGCCATCGACAAGCCGTCCACCTCGCACCTGGTGGCGGTGGATGCCTTTGGCGGCGGCCTGTCCATGACCACCTCGGTGGAAGACGCCTTCGGCGCGCGCCAGATGGTCGACGGCTTCATGCTGAACAACCAGCTGACCGACTTCTCCTTCGATTCGAAAGACGAAAACGGCCCGGTCGCCAACCGCGTCCAGGCGGGCAAGCGCCCACGCAGCGCCATGTCGCCGACGCTGGTGTTCGACAAGGGCACGCACAAGCTGGTGCTGGCCACCGGCTCGCCGGGCGGTTCGGCCATCATCAACTACGTCGCCAAGGTGCTGGTGGGGACGCTGGACTGGGGCCTGGACGTGCAGCAGGCCATCAGCCTGCCGAACTTCGGCAGCCGCAACGGACCGACCGAGCTGGAAGCGGGGCGCGTGTCGCGCGCCGTGGTCGAGCAGCTCAAGGCGCGCGGCCACGATATCCGCGAGTATGACCAGAACTCCGGCCTGCAAGGCCTGCAGCGGCGCACCGTCAACGGCAGGGAAGAATGGTTCGGCGGCGCCGATCCACGCCGGGAAGGTGTCGTTTTAGGGGATTAAACCTTCCCCAAACGGCATAGACCCTGATAACCTTGCAAGATGGGACGACAAAAGAAAACAGGCCTGATCCTGACCGGGGGCGGCGCCCGGGCCGCCTACCAGGTGGGCGTGCTGCAGGCCATATCGGAGATTCTATGGGAGGAGGGCTGGCCGCCGGCCCGCAATCCCTTCGACATCATCTGCGGCACGTCGGCCGGCGCGATCAACGCCACGGCGCTGGCCTGCCGCGCCGATAACTTCGGCGAGGGCGTGCAAAAGCTGCTCGACGTCTGGCAGCACATCTCGGTGGAGGAAGTCTATCGCGCCGATTCGCTGGGCGTGATCCGCTCCGGCGCGCGCTGGTTGTCGCTGCTGTCGTTCGGCTGGCTGCTGCGCAAATGGCGCGCCGCGCCGCCTGCGTCCCTGCTCGACAACACGCCGCTGGTCGGCCTGCTGCACCGCATGCTCGACCTGCCGCGCCTGGACGCAGTGCTGTCCGAAGGCCTGCTGCATGCGCTGGCCGTCACCGCTTCGTCCTACACCGGCGGCAATCACCTGACCTTTTACCAGACCGCCGCCGACATCGCGCCGTGGGTGCGCATGCAGCGCGTGGCGCTGCAGGACCAGATCGGCGTCGAACATTTGCTGGCGTCGTCGGCGATTCCCTTCATCTTCCCGGCCACGCCGCTGTACCTGGGCGGCCACCGCGAATACTGCGGCGACGGCTCGATGCGCCAGTTGGCGCCGATCTCGCCGGCGATCCACCTGGGCGCGTCCAAGGTGCTGGTGGTGGGCGCCGGACGCCTGACCGAGCCGACGCGCAGCGCCGCCGAAAAGAACGCGGCGCGCTATCCCAGCCTGGCGCAGATCGCCGGCCACGCCATGTCGTCGATCTTCCTCGACAGCCTGGCGGTCGACATCGAGCGGCTTGAACGCATCAACAAGACGCTGTCCATGCTGCCGCCCGAGTATCTGGCGCAGACGCCGCTCAAGCCGGTCGAGCTGCTGGTGATCGCGCCGTCCGAACGGCTGGACGATATCGCCAGCCGCCACATCGCCAGCCTGCCGTCGCCGATCCGCGCCATGTTGTCCGGCATCGGCGCCACTGAAACGCGCGGCGCCGCGCTGGCGTCCTATCTGCTGTTTGAATCCACCTACACCTGCGAGTTGATCCGCCTCGGCCAGCGCGACACCCACGCGCGCAAGAGCGACGTGCTGGCTTTCTTTGAGTCCTGATGTTGTTTTTTGTCCGCCAGTCGCTGTTGCCGTTATTGTTGCCGTTGCTGTTGCTATGGAGCTTACTTGTCCCTGCCATGGCCGCCGCGCCGCCGCGCACCCTGCGTTTCGAGCAGCTCAGCGTGGAGCACGGCCTGGCGCAGGAAACCGTGCTGGCCATCGCGCAGGACAAGCAGGGCTTCATCTGGCTCGGCACCCAGGCCGGCCTGACGCGCTTCGACGGCTACCGCACCATCACCTACAAGAGCGCCGTTTCCGATCCGCGCAGCCTGGCCGACAACTGGGTGCGCGTGCTGCACCTCGATCCCTCCGGCCAGCTGTGGGTCGGCACCGACGGCGGCCTTGACCGCTACGACCCGGCCACCAGGACTTTCACCCACTTCCTGCCGCGCGAGTCCGCCCATCGCGGCAACGGCAATCGCCACGTGCGCGCCATCATCGACGATGGCCTGGGCGGCCTGTGGGTGGCCAGCGCCGACGGCCTGCATCACTTCGACCCGGCCAGCAAGCGCTTCACCAGCTGGTATCACGACCCCGCCGATCCGGGCAGCCTGGCCAGCGACCATGTGAACGCGCTGGCGCGCGACGCCACCGGCCGCCTGTGGGTCGGCACCGCCGCCGGCCTGGACATGCTGGCGCCGGGCGGCACGCGCTTCCGGCACTACACCATCGACGCCGCCAATGCCAACGGCGACAGCAAATTCAACTCCGTCGTCGCGCTGCAGGTCGACAGCGCGCAGACCCTGTGGGTGGGCACGCAGGCGGGCCTGGAGCAATGGCGTCTGCTGGGCGCCGAGCCGCAGCGCCGTCGCCTCGGCCCGCGCGAAGGCTTGAAGGCCGGCGTCGCCATCACCACCCTGTACGAAGACGCCGAGGCCAACCTGTGGGTCGGCTCGCTGGCCGATGGCCTGTTCCGCTGGCAGTCGGCGGACGAGCGGCTAATGCAGTACCGCCATCAGGTCAGCGACACCCACAGCGTGGCCGACAACCAGATCTCGGCCATGTACCGCGACCGCGTGGGTACTTTCTGGGTCGGCACCTGGAACGACGGCGTGAGCCGGGTCGACATGGGCAGCGGCGGCTTCGCACGCATCGTGCGCCAGGCCGACCAGCCCAACACGCTGTCGGACAACAAGATACGCGGCATCGTCGCCGACGGCCGCGGCAAGCTGTGGCTGGGCAGCAGCGGCGGCTTGAACCTGTACGATCCACTCACCGGCGAGAGCCAGGTGTGGCGCCACAATCCGAACCACGCCAACAGCATCAGCAGCGACCAGGTCACCACCTTGTGGCGCGAAAAGAACGGCAATATCTGGCTGGGCGGCCCGGCCGGCGTCAATCATCTGAACCTGGCCACCGGCGCGATCCGCTCGCTGTCCTTCGTGCGCGGTGATGCTTCCAGCGACACCATCCGCAACATCGTCGGCGACCGCAGCGGCGTGCTGTGGGTGGCTTCGCGCGGCGGCTTGCACCGGCTCGATCCCACCACGCTGGAGTCGCGCACCTACCGCCACGATCCGGCCGATCCGGCCAGCCTGTCCGACAACGTGGTGCGGCCGATCCTGGAAGACCGCCGTGGCCAGCTATGGATCGGCACCTTCAACGGCCTCGATCTGCTGGACCGCAAGACCGGCAAGTTCCGTCACTACCGGCGCGACCCCAAAGACCCGCGCAGTCTCAGTCACGACGAGGTGCACTATCTTTACGAGGACGCGCGCGGCGTGATCTGGGTCGGCACGGCGGCGGGCCTGAACCAGATGGAAGTGGCGGCCGACGGCAGCGTGTCGTTCCGCCGCTACCTGCGCAAGGACGGCATCGCCGACGACGCCATCGCCTCCATCCTGCCGGACGACGCCGGCCATCTCTGGCTGAGCACCAATAGCGGCTTGTCGCGCCTGAATATCGGCACGGGCCTGGTGCGCAACTACAGCGGCGCCGACGGCACCATCGAGGGCGCCTACTTCGACGGCGCGGCCTTGCGCATGCCGGACGGCACCCTGTACTTCGGCGGTTTCAACGGCATCACCGCGTTTTCGCCGGCCGAGGTGCGCGAGAACAGTGTGGCGCCGACGGTGGTCATCACCGACTTCCAGATCTTCAACAAGTCGCTGCGGCCGGGGCAGGGCGAGCACGGCGAAGTACTGAAAACCGCCATCGAGCACACCGGCGCGCTGACGCTGCCGGAGCGCGATTCGGTGTTCTCGCTGGAATTCGCGGCGCTGCACTACGCCGCGCCGCAGCGCAACCGCTTCGCCTACCAGTTGCAGGGCTTCGACCAGGACTGGGTGGTCACCGATTCCACCAAGCGCTTCGCCACCTACACCAACCTCGACGCCGGCACATACGTGTTTCGCGTGAAGGCCGCCAACAAGGACGGTATCTGGAACGACAACGCCGCCACGCTGGAAATCACCATCGAGCCGCCGTTCTGGAAAACCTGGTGGTTCCGCAGCTTGCTGGCGCTGGCCGCCGCCGGCGGCGCCTACGCCATGTATCACGCGCGGATGCGCGCGCTGCGCCACCAGCAACTGCGGCTGGAACATCTGGTCGGCTCACGCACGGCGGAAGTGGAATACAAGAACCAGCAGCTGCAGCAGCAGAAGCACGAGCTGGAACGGCGCCGCCTGGAAGCGGAGGCGCAGCGCGCCGAGGCCGAGCAGCGCCGCATCGACACCGAGCGCCAGAAAGAGGAAGTGGAGCAAGCCCACCGCAACATCTCGGTGCTGAGCGAACTGGGTCGCGAGATGAGCGCCTCGCTGGACATGGAAACCACCATGCAGACGCTGTACCGCCACGTCAACCACCTGATGAACGCGCAGATCTTCGGCATCGGCTTCGTGCGCGAGGAGGCGCGCGTGATCGACTTCCCGTTCGCCATCGAGGGCGGCGTGCGCACCTTGCCCTACCAGCGCCGCCTGGACCAGTCCAACCAGCTGGCGGTGTGGTGCATCAACCACCGCAAGCCGATCTTCATCAACGACTTCGGCCGGGAATACCGCGACTACATGGATGAATCGGGACTGGCGTCGCTGGTGCCGTGTGAGCGCGAGGACGGCATGCCGGTGGCGACCGCGCATTCGATGATGTACGCGCCGCTGGTGGTCAGCGACCGCGTGGTCGGCCTGCTGTGCGTGCAAAGCACGGAGCGCAACAGCTATCAGCGCGTGCATATGGACATGCTGCAAACCCTGGCCTCCCACGCCGCCGCCGGCCTGGAAAACGCCCGCGCCTACCAGCAATTGGAGGACACGCTGCAAACCCTGCGCCGGACGCAGGAACAGCTGATGGCGCAGGAGCGCCAGGTGCGGCTGCACACCGAGGAACTGGCGCGCACCAACCGTGCCTTGCAGGACAACGAGGAACGCCTGCGCTACGCCAAGAAAAAAGCGGAAGATGCGACGCGCCAGAAATCGGAATTCCTGGCCAATATGAGCCACGAGATGCGCACCCCGCTGGCCGGCGTGATCGGCATGCTGGGCTTCGCGCTGCGCGACGCGCAACTGGCGGCTGGCACGCGCGAGCAGATCCTGCGCGGGCAGGCCAACGCGCAGTCGCTGCTGTCGATCATCAACGACCTGCTGGACTTCTCCAAGATCGAGGCCGGCAAGCTGACCATCGAGAACATCGACTTCTCGCTCTCGGCGGCGGTGGAGAACGTGGTCAGCCTGTTCGAGGAACAGGCGGCCGCGCACAGCGTCGGCTTCAGTCTGGAGTTCGACGACGGCCTGCCGCAGTTCGTGGTGGGCGACCCTTCGCGCCTGCGCCAGGTGCTGGTCAACCTGGTCGGCAACGCCTTCAAGTTCACCCAGCGCGGCTCGGTGCGGATGCGCGTCGAGCGCCTGTCCGGCGAAGGCTTGGACGAGGGCGACAACCGCATCCGCTTCAGCGTCAGCGACACCGGCATCGGCATCGAGGCCGATGCCATACCGCGCCTGTTCCAGCAGTTCGAACAGGCCGACGCCTCCACCACGCGCCGCTACGGCGGCACCGGCCTGGGACTGGCGATCTGTCGCCAACTGGTGGAGCTGATGGGCGGCAGCATCAACGCCGTCAGCACGCCGGGGCAGGGCAGCGTCTTTATGTTCGAGCTGCAGCTGCCGAACGGTGTGGCGCCGCCGGTGGTGCCGCACGTGCCGCGCGAACCGCACAGCCACCAGTTGAAAGTGCTGTGCGCGGAAGACTTCCCGACCAATCAGATCATCATCCGCATGATGCTGGAAGACCTCGGTCACAAGGTCGACATCGCGGCCAACGGCGCGCTGGCGGTGAAGGCCTGCGGGCTGACCCGCTATGACCTGATCTTGATGGACGGCCGCATGCCGGAGATGGACGGCGCCAGCGCCACGCGCCTGATCCGCGCCGGCGGCCCGGACGACGCGCCCGTGCGCGATCAGGAGCTGATGATCATCGCACTGACCGCCAACGCCAGCGAGGAAGACCGCAGCCGCTACCTGGCATCCGGCATGGACGACTTCCTGACCAAGCCGATCGACGAAGACAAGCTGCACTTCCAGCTAAGCAGGGCGATTGAGCGTCAGTTGCAACGCGGCTTCCAGCTGCCGCGCATGCAATCGCGCCGCAATCCGGCGCTGGGCACGGCGGAACTCGATTCCATGTTTGGCGTGGCGCCGGCGTCGCTGGAGACCTCGCGCCTGGCGCAGCACAGCGGCGGCGCCAGCGACCTCAAATCCCGCCTGCGCAACGTCTTCTATCAGGATGCGCCGATGCGCCTGGCCGACCTGGAACTGGCGCTGCGCGAGCGTGACCGCGAAGTGGCGGGCCGTCTGCTGCATGGCATGAAGGGCAGCGCCGGTTACCTGGAGGAGCAGGAATTGCAGGCGCTGTGCGGCGACCTGGAACACGAAGCTGATCATGGCAATTGGGCCCAGGTGGAGTCGGCCATGCCGCAGTTGCGGCGCCTGCTGGAACAGGTGCGCGCGGCGGCGCGCGGCTAGCAGTCTGGAAGGTGCAAACCGGCGCAAACTTTCTTGTCCAGGACGTTGCAAGCCGCGTTTATTGATGTAAGATCATCACAATACGACACAGGGAGCTACATGAAAGTTCTGGTAGTAGACGATGATGTCGTCTCGCGCATGGTGCTGATGCACCTGATCGATGGCTGCGGCAGTTTTGACATCGTTGAGGCGGAGGATGGCGCCGATGCGTGGCAGCAGCTGGAGGGCGGTCTACGTCCGGCCATCTGCTTTTGCGATCTGCGCATGCCGCGCCTGTCCGGCATGGAGCTGCTGCAGCGCGTGAAGACGCATGGGGAATTCGACAGCATGCCCTTCGTGCTGGTGACCTCGGCCAACGACAAGGACACTGTACAGGAAGCCACCCAACTCGGCGCCGCCGGTTATATCGTCAAGCCGTTCCAGGCCGAGCAGGTGCGCGTTCACCTCGTCAATTTTCTCGACCAGGCGGCCAGCGGCCATGAACACCTGGCCGAAGCGCCGGCCGAAACGCTGCGTCGCCTCGGCATCAACGGCGAGCGCCTGCTGGTGTACCTGAGCGGTTTCCAGAACCAGTTGAGCGCCGCCGCCGCCGACCTGCAAGCCATGCTGGCCAAGGGCGAACAGGCCGAGGCGCAGGCGCGCATCGACCGCCTGCACGCCGGCTGTGTCACGCTCGGCCTGCACGGCGCGGCCGACGCGCTCAAGACCATCGCGCCGGGCCAGCTCTCCAACGAGGCGGTGCAGGCCGCGCTGTCGGACGTGGTGCGGGCCGTCATTCATCAGGCCGGCTTGACGCGACAGGAAAATTTCGCTTGAGGGGCTGAATGCGCGCTTGATGCCGGGATAGTTTAGGTTTAAAGTATCTGCGGAGCAGCGGATCTCTTTCGACTTTCAACTACAGGGCGATCATGACCAGACCTTTCGCAGCCAGCGCCTACACCGACCATTTCGCGCGGACGCACTTGCCGCCGCCCGAGCTGTGGCCGGAACTCTGTTTCGACCTGCCCGAGCTGCACTACCCGCTGCGCCTCAATTGTGTGGAGCAGTTGCTGGCAAGCGCGCGCGAGGACGGCGCGCGCGTGGCGCTGCGCGGAGCGCACGGCGACTGGACCTATGCGCAATTGCTGGCGCAGGTGGACCGTATCGCCCACGTGCTGCGCGGCCCGATGCGGCTGGAGGCGGGCAACCGCGTGCTGCTGCGCGGTGCGAATACGCCGATGATGGCGGCTTGCATCCTGGCGGTGATCAAGGCCGGGCTGATCGCCGTGCCGACCATGCCGCTGCTGCGCGCTCGCGAACTGGGGGCGATCGCCGGCAAGGCGCAAGTGAACGCGGTGCTGTGCGCCGACGGCCTGCGCGCGGAACTCGAGGCGACTTTGCTACCGGAAGCGGCGCGCGCCAACACGCTGTGGTTCGGCGGCGCCGATACTGGTGCCGGCGCCGCATCGCTGGAGGCCTTGATGGCGGCGCAGCCGACCCGGTTCGACGCGATCGACACGGCGGCCGACGACGTCTGTCTGATCAGCTTCACCTCGGGTACCACCGGTGTCCCGAAAGGCACCATGCATTTCCATCGCGACGTGATGGTGATCTGTGATTGCTTCCCGCGCTCGGTGCTGCAGTCGGAGCGCAGCGACGTCTTCATCGGCACGCCGCCGCTGGCCTTTACCTTCGGCCTCGGTGGCCTGTTGCTGTTCCCGCTGCGGGTCGGCGCGACGGCGGTGCTGCTGGAAAAGCTGACGCCGGAAACTCTGCTGAAAGCGATAGAGACGTATCGCGCGACGGTATGTTTTACCGCCCCGACGTTTTACCGCCAGATGGCGGCGCTGGCGCCGCAGTTCGATCTGGCGAGCCTGCGCAAAACCGTGTCGGCCGGCGAAGCGCTGCCGCTGGCCACGCGCGAAAGCTGGCGTAAGGCCACCGGGCTGGTGATGATCGACGGCATAGGCGCGACGGAGCTGCTGCACATCTTCATCTCGGCCGCCGGCGACCAGGTGCGGCCCGGCGCCACCGGCAAGCCGGTGCCGGGCTATCAGGCCTGCATCCTCGACCTGGATGGCAAGCCGGTGGGGCCGGGCGTGATCGGACGGCTGGCGGTGAAAGGCCCGACCGGCTGCCGCTACCTGGACGATGAGCGCCAGCGCGACTATGTACTCGACGGCTGGAACCTGACCGGCGACGCCTACGAGATGGACGCCGACGGATATTTCTACTACCGCTCGCGCACCGACGACATGATCATCTCGGCCGGCTACAACATCGCCGGGCCGGAGGTGGAGGATGTGCTGCTGCGGCATCCGGCGGTGGCCGAATGCGGCGTGATCGGCAAGCCGGACGAGGAGCGTGGCCAGATCGTAGCGGCGCACGTGGTGCTGCGTGCGGGCGTGGAAGCGACGCCGGAACTGGCGGCGCAGCTGCAAGAGTTTGTGAAGTCGCAGATCGCGCCGTACAAATATCCGCGCTCGGTGAAGTTTATGGAGGCCTTGCCGCGTACTGAAACGGGCAAGCTGCAGCGGTTCAAATTGCGGTCTGAATAGTGTGAAGAACGAGATGAAAATACTGTGCATAGGCGGCGGCCCGGCGGGCTTGTATTTCGCCCTGCTGATGAAGAAGCAAAACCCGTCCCACCAGATCACGGTGGTGGAGCGCAACCGTCCCTACGATACCTTCGGCTGGGGCGTGGTGTTCTCCGACCAGACGCTGGGCAACCTGGCCGGGGCCGATGCGCAGACCGCGCAAGCCATCGAGGCGGCCTTCAACCACTGGGACGATATCGAGGTCTTCTTCAAGGGCGAGAAGGTGACCTCGGGAGGCCACGGCTTCTGCGGCATCGGACGCAAGCATCTGCTCAACATCCTGCAGCACCGCTGCGAGGAACTGGGCGTGGCGCTGGTGTTCGAGACCGATGTGACCGACGACCAGGCATTGGCCGTGCGCTACGGCGCCGACCTGGTGATCGCCTCCGATGGGCTGAACAGCCGCACCCGCGCGCGCTATGCCGACAGCTACCAGCCGCAGATCGAGCCGCGCCGTTGCCGCTTCGTGTGGCTGGGCACGCGCAAGAAGTTCGACGCCTTCACCTTCGCCTTCAAACAGACGGAGCATGGCTGGTTCCAGGCGCACATCTACCAGTTTGACGCCGACACCTCCACCTTCATCATCGAAACGCCGGAACCGGTGTGGCGCGCATCGGGCCTGGAGCACATGACGCAGGAAGAATCGATCGCCTTCTGCGAGCGTTTGTTTGCCGAGGAGCTGGACGGCCATGCGCTGATGTCCAACGCCAGCCATCTGCGCGGCTCGGCGATGTGGATCACTTTCCCGCGCATTGTGTGCGGTAAGTGGGTACATTGGCACGCTGCCGATGGCAAACGCGTGCCGATCGTGCTGATGGGCGACGCCGCCCACAGCGCGCACTACTCGATCGGCTCCGGCACCAAGCTGGCGCTGGAAGACGCGATCGAACTGGCGCGCTGCTTCGGCACGCACGGCGACGCCGCCGGCGCGCTGGCCTCGTATGAAGAGTTGCGCGCGGTGGAGGTGCTCAAGCTGCAAAGCGCGGCACGCAATTCGATGGAATGGTTCGAGAACGTCGAACGCTACACGGCCATGGACGCGCCGCAGTTTGCCTACTCCATGCTGACGCGCAGCCAGCGCCTGTCGCACGAAAATCTGCGCCTGCGCGATGCTGCCTACGTCAGCGGCTACGAACGCTGGTTCGCCGACCGTGCCGCCGCGCAGGCCGGCGTCGCCACCACCACTGCCACGCCGCCACCCATGTTCACGCCCTTCAAGGTGCGCGAGCTGGTGCTGAAAAACCGCATCCTGGTCTCGCCGATGGCGCAATACAGCGCGGTGGACGGCGTCGCCGGCGACTACCACCTGGCCCACCTGGGCGCGCGCGCACTGGGCGGCGCCGCAATGGTGTTCGCCGAAATGACCTGCGTCTCGGCCGACGCCCGCATCACGCCGTACTGCCCCGGCATGTACACGCCCGAACACACGCGGGCCTGGAAGCGCATCGTCGACTTCGTGCACCATCACAGCGACGCCGCCATCGCCCTGCAACTGGGTCACGCCGGCGCCAAAGGCTCCACGCGCGCCATGTGGGATGGCATCGACCGCCCGCTCGACGACGGCAACTGGCCGCTGTTCTCCGCCTCGCCGCAGCAATACCTGCCAGGCGTATCGCAAGCAGCGCGCGCGATGACGGCGGCCGACATGGACCGTATCCAGGACGACTTCGTGCGCGCCACGCTGGCCGCAAATGAGGCAGACTTCGATTGGCTGGAGCTGCATTGCGCGCACGGCTATTTGCTGTCGTCCTTCATCTCGCCGCTGACCAACCAGCGCAGCGACGCATACGGCGGCAGCCTGGAAAACCGCTGCCGCTATCCGCTGCGGGTATTCCAGGCCATGCGCGCGGCGTGGCCGTCGCACAAGCCGATGAGCGTGCGCATCTCCGCGCACGACTGGGTGGAAGGCGGCGTCACGCCGGACGACGCGGTGCAGATCGCGCGCCTGTTCAAGGCCGCCGGCGCCGACATGATCGACTGTTCGTCGGGCCAGGTCAGCAAGCTGGAAAAACCGGTGTACGGCCGCATGTTCCAGACCCCGTTCGCGGACCGCATCCGCAATGAGGTCGGCATCGGCGCCATCGCCGTCGGTTCGATTTTCGAAGCGGACCACGTCAACAGCATCATCGCCGCCGGCCGCGCCGACCTGTGCGCCGTCGGCCGTCCGCACCTCGCCAATCCGGCGTGGACGCTGGCCGAAGCGGCCCGCATCGGCTACACGGCGGTGGCATGGCCGAAGCAATACCTGCCCGGCAAACAGCAATTGGAAAGAAATCTGGCAAGAGGACAAAATGGAAGATGAAGAAGAACAACTGGACCTGGCCAGCCGCCTGACACAGGACCACCACCAGTCGCTGAAACTGTGGCTGCGCATGCTGTCGTGTACCGTCAAGATCGAGAACGAGATCCGCAGCCGGCTGCGTTCCAGCTTCGGCATCACGCTGCCGCGCTTCGACCTGATGGCGCAGCTGGAGCGCCACCCGGACGGGTTGCGCATGGGCGAGCTGTCCAAGCGCATGATGGTCACGGGTGGGAACATCACCGGCATCACCGACCAGTTGGAACAGGAAAAGCTGGTGGTGCGCGTGCCCGACCCGAAAGACGGCCGCGCCTACAGCGTGAAGCTGACGGCGGCCGGCCGCAAAGCCTTTGCCACCATGGCGGCGGAACATGAAAGCTGGATCGAAGAGCTGCTGCAGGACGTCTCCAGCACGGACAAGGCGCAGCTGATCGACATGCTGTCGGCCATCAAGCAGCAACTGAAATAAGGACACACCATGCCGTACACCCCCAGTCATTTTCTGTTCGAGGTCAGCGCCGGCGTCGCCACGCTGACGCTGAACCGCCCCGAGCGCAAAAACCCGCTCACCTTCGACTCGTATGCCGAGCTGCGCGACCTGTTCCGCGCGCTGACGTATGACACCGAGATCAAGGCCGTGGTGCTGACCGGCGCCGGCGATAACTTCTGCTCCGGCGGCGACGTCCACGACATCATCGGCCCGCTGACCAAGCTTGATATGCCAGGCCTGCTGGCCTTCACGCGCATGACGGGCGACCTGGTGAAAGCCATGCGCCACTGCCCGCAGCCGATCGTCGCGGCGGTGGACGGCGTATGCGCCGGCGCCGGTGCGATCCTGGCGCTGGCATCCGACATCCGGCTCGGCACGGCGCGCAGCAAGACCGCCTTCCTGTTCACGCGCGTGGGCCTGGCCGGCGCCGACATGGGCGCGTGTTCGCTGCTGCCGCGCGTGATCGGCCAGGGCAGGGCGGCCGAGTTGCTGTACACCGGGCGTTCGATGAGCGGAACCGAAGCCGAACGCTGGGGCTTCTTCAACAGCGTGCAGGAACCGGAAGCCTTATTGGACGCCGCGCGCGACTACGCGCAAGGCCTGGCCAACGGGCCCACCTTCGCGCACGGCATGACCAAGAAGATGCTGCAGCAGGAATGGAATATGGGCGTGGACGAAGCCATCGAGGCCGAAGCGCAGGCCCAGGCCATCTGCATGGCGACGCAGGACTTCCACCGCGCCTATCACGCCTTCGTGGCCAAGCAAAAACCACAGTTCGAGGGCAACTAGATGAGCGACAAGAATTACCTGGCCTGGCCCTTCTTCGAATCGCGCCACGCGGCGCTTGAGCAGGCGCTTGACGCCTGGGCCACCGAACAGGTGGCGGGCGACCATGGGCATGGGCACGACGTCGATGCCGCCTGCCGTCAACTGGTGCGTCAGCTGGGCGAGGGTGGCTGGCTGCGCCACGCCATCGGCGGCACGGCGCATGGCGGCGCCGGCGACAGCATCGACACCCGCGCCATCTGCTTGATCCGCGAAACGCTGGCACGTCACAACGGCCTGGCCGATTTCGCTTTCGCCATGCAGGGACTGGGCTCGGGCGCCATCAGCTTGTTCGGCAGCGAGGCCAATCGCGCCGCTTACCTGCCGCGCGTGGCGCGTGGCGAGGCGATTGCGGCGTTCGCGCTGTCCGAGCCGCAGGCCGGTTCCGACGTCGCCGCCATGCAGTGCGCGGCGATGCGGGATGGCGACGACTATGTGCTGAATGGCGAGAAGACCTGGATTTCCAACGGCGGCATCGCCGATTTCTATGTGGTGTTCGCGCGCACCGGCGAGCAGCCCGGCGCGCGCGGCATCAGCGCCTTCATCGTCGATGCCGACACGCCCGGCCTGGAAATCGCCGAGCGCATCAACGTAATCGCGCCGCATCCGCTGGCGCGGCTCGTGTTCACGAACTGCCGCGTGCCGGCATCCAAACGCTTGGGCGAGGCGGGGCAGGGTTTCAAGGTGGCGATGGCGACGCTGGACGTGTTCCGTACCTCGGTGGCGGCGGCTGCGCTGGGCTTCGCGCGGCGTGCGCTGGACGAAGCTTTGGCCCACGCCAAGCAGCGCCAGATGTTCGGCCAGGTGCTGGCCGACTTCCAGCTGACGCAGGCCAAGCTGGCCGGCATGGCGACCGGCATCGACACCTCCGCCTTGCTGACCTACCGCGCCGCATGGCAGCGCGACCAGGGTGAAAAAGTTACGAAAGAGGCGGCGATGGCCAAGCTGCACGCGACTGAAACCGCGCAGCAGGTGATCGACGCGGCGCTGCAGATGTTCGGCGGCCAGGGCGTGGTCAGCGGCCATGCGGTGGAAAGCCTGTACCGCGAAATCCGCGCGCTGCGCATTTACGAAGGCGCGACCGAGGTGCAGCAACTGATCATCGCGCGTGAACTGCTGAAGGAGACATGATGGAGATATTGCAACCGCCAGGCTGGGCGCGTCCGCGCGGCTATTCGAACGGGGTGGCCGCCGGCGGCCGCATGGTGTGCGTCAGCGGCATGATAGGCTGGGACGGCGACGGCGTGTTCCACACCGACGATTTCGCCGGCCAGGTGCGCCAGGCGCTGCTCAACGTCGTCGCCGTGCTGGCCGAGGCCAAGGCCGGCCCAGAGCACATCGTGCGCATGACCTGGTACGTGGTGGATAAAAACGAATATGTCGGCGCCTACAAGGCCATCGGCGCGGCCTACCGCGAGATCATCGGCGCCCACTATCCGGCGATGACGGCGGTGCAGGTGGCAGCGCTGGTGGAGGACCGGGCCAAGGTGGAAATCGAGGTGACGGCAATGGTCCCCCCGACTGGAATCGAACCAGTATCCCACGCTTAGGAGGCATGTGCACTATCCATTGTGCTACGGGGAGGACGCGGCGAGATTATAGCCGAGACGCGCGCGTTCATGAAGCTTCCGCTAATTCAGCGTGCCGGTGACGCCCATCCGTTGGTACAGCGAGGCCAGCGGCAGCCAGATGACGAGGTCGTCGAATTCGCCACCCAAGGCGCGCTCATCCCCGGGCAAGCTCGCCGGCCGCACGATGAAGTCATTGACGGCGCTGTCGTTGTAGATCTCGTCGATGTTGCTGTTGCTGTCGCTGATCTGTACCATGCCGCTGGCCGCGACGCCGGGGTTGTGGCGCCCACTGGAGAAGATCACCGCCGGCGCGCATTGATATTCCTTGTTGCATTGATTGTAGCCCGCCAGGAAATAGGTCACGCCGTTGGGGCGCCGGCTCACGACGCGCTTGTCGGCTACCGTGACGTCCTGCCGCAGTGGGGCTTCGGTGAACGCCGCCGTCACGCTGTAGTGCAGCCGCTTGCCCCAGCCGTCCAGGCCTGGCAAGCCCAGCGTTACCCACGGGATGAAGCCGGTGCAGGCTGCGGCCGCGCTGCACGGCTGGGTCGACTCGACGCCGTTGGTGGCCGACACCGCAGGCCGCGGCAGGCGGCCGTTGTTCAGGGCGTAGCCCAGCAGCGCCTCACGTGCCTGCGCCAGGGTGGCCAGGGTCTCGCGCTGGCGCCGCGCCTCGACTTGCTCCGGTTGAAAGCCGCCCATCAGCAGCGCCGCCGCGCCAAATCCCATCAACAGGATTAGCAGCAGCAGCGCGGCGCCATGTTGGGATCGGCGGCAAGTAGGCATGGCCGGCCTAGCCGTTGCTGCGTGACTCGATCTGCTCCCAGCGTTCCAGCGCGGTCAGCAGCTCGGTTTCAATTTCTTCGACGCGCTGATTGATGCGTCGCGCCTCGGCCGCGTTCTTCTTGTAGAAGTCCGGATCGGTCAGCTGCAAGTTCAGTGCAGTCTGTTCATCTTCCAGTGCGGCAATTTGCTTGGGCAGTTCCTCCAGTTCACGCTGTTCCTTGAAGCTGAGTTTTTTCTTGCTGACGGCTGGAACGGCGGCTGCGGCGGTCACCGCAGCGGCCGCCGGTTTGGCCGTGGTTTTGGCTGCAGGGGTGGCCGTGCGCATGCGCTCCCAGTCGCTGTAGCCGCCGACAAATTCACGCCACTGGCCATCGCCTTCAGCCACGATGACCTGGGTTACCACGTTGTCGAGGAAGGTGCGGTCGTGGCTGACCAGGAATACGGTGCCCTGGTAGTCTTCCAGCAGTTCTTCCAGCAGCTCCAGGGTGTCGATATCCAGGTCGTTGGTCGGTTCATCAAGCACTAGGCAGTTGGCCGGCTTGGCGAACAGGCGCGCCAGCAACAGGCGGTTGCGCTCACCGCCGGACAGCGATTTGACCGGCGAGCGCGCGCGCTCCGGCGAGAACAGGAAGTCGTTCAGGTAGCTCATCGAGTGCTTGCGCTGGCCGTTGACCTCCACCCAGTCGCTGCCCGGTGAAATCGTCTCGACCAGGCTGGCCTCTTCGTTCAGTTGGGCGCGCATCTGGTCGAAATACGCGACCTGCAGCTTGGTGCCGAGCTTGGCCGTGCCGCTGTCCGGCGCCAGTTCGCCCAGGATTATCTTCAGCATGGTGGTCTTGCCCGCGCCGTTGGCGCCGATCAAACCCACCTTGTCGCCGCGCAGGATGGTGCCGGTGAAGTCGCGCACAATGGCGCGTTCGCCGTAGAACTTGCTGATGTTTTCCAGTTCGGCGACGATCTTGCCCGAGCGCTCGCCGGTGGTGACTTCCAGCTTGACTTGGCCTTGCTGGTCGCGCCGCGCTGCGCGCTGCAGGCGCAGCGCCTCAAGACGGCGCACGCGGCCTTCGTCGCGCACCCGGCGTGCCTTGACGCCCTTGCGGATCCAGATCTCCTCTTGCGCCAGCACCTTGTCGAACTTGGCGTTTTCCACTTCCTCGTTTTCCAGCTGTTCGGCCTTGCGGGCCTGGTAGGCGGTGAAGTTGCCGGGGAAGGACAGCAGGCGGCCGCGATCGAGTTCGATGATGCGGGTGGTCACGTTGTCGAGGAACGAGCGGTCGTGGGTGATGAACAACACGCTGCCCTTGAAGTCGCGCAGCAGACCCTCGAGCCAGACGATGGAGCTGAAGTCCAGGTGGTTGGTCGGCTCGTCGAGCAGCAGTACGTCGGGCGCCGACACCAGCGCGCGCGCCAGTGCCACCCGCTTTTGCATCCCGCCCGATAGTTGCTTCATCAATAAGTCGCCCGGCAGCAATAGTTTGCCCAGCACGGTCTCCACCTTGTTCGACAGGTTCCAGGCGTCGGATGCGTCGAGTTTGACCTGGATGTCGTGCATGCGTTCCATCACGGCGTCGTCGTTGCCTTGGCCGAACTGGCCGGTCAGGCTGTCGTATTCCTTGAGCAGCGCCGGCAGCTCGCCCAAGCCGGCGGCCACCGCATCGTGCACCGTCATCTCCGGGTCGAACACCGGCTCCTGCTCCACGTAGGCGATGCTCAGACCCTGCTGCATCACCAGCAGGCCGTCGTCGAGCTTGAAGCGGCCGGCGATGATTTTCAGCAGCGACGATTTGCCGGTGCCGTTACGGCCGATGAGGCCGATGCGCTCGCCTGCTTCCAGCGAAAATTCCGCGTGGTCGAGCAGGGCGACGTGTCCAAACGCCAATTGTGCGGAGGAAATAGAGATAACTGCCATATGCTGTGGGGGAAGGCGCGCGGCGGCGCCGGTTTCAAAGGAGAGAAAGTACGCATTGTACCGGCAAACGGCCGGGCGGCACACCGCCGCCGGTTGCGCACAACAATGGCTTTTGTGTGTGGACAGTTAAACTTGCTGCAATTACAATGTACACATCCATAAAATTCAAAGGAATATGCCTTGCTTAGTCACCATCGCGCCAGGCGTCCAGCGCGGGGCTGCTCATGACGCTTGACCGCGACGCCTGGCCACGGATCGCGCCGTTTGCCATCTATATGGCGTTTATCGTCGTGGCGGACCTGCTCACGCGGCTGGGCTGGAGCGCGGAGCAGCAGCGCTGGCTATATGCAGTGAAGGTGGGGGCCGTGGTACTGGCGCTGTGGTGCTGGCGCCGGCGCTACAGCGAGTTATGGGTGGCCGCACCGGGAGGGCGCGCGCTGCTGGAGGCGGTCGCGGTCGGCTTGCTGGTACTGGTCCTGTGGCTCAACCTCGATGCCGGGTGGATGGTGATCGGCCAGTCGGCCGGCTTCGCGCCGACCCGCGACGGCGCCATCTACTGGCCGCTGGTGGCGCTGCGCATCGCCGGCGCCGCGCTGGTGGTGCCAGTGATGGAGGAATTATTCTGGCGTTCGTTCCTGATGCGCTGGGTGGCGGGGGCGAAGTTTCTTGAAGTAAATCCGGCGCGTGTGGGGCTGTGTAGTTTTCTGGTCACGGCCTTGCTGTTCGGCATTGAGCATAATTTGTGGCTGGCGGGCGTCACGGCTGGAATCGCTTACGGCTGGCTGTACGCACGCACTGGAAACCTGTGGTCGCCGGTGCTGGCGCATGCGGTGACCAATGGCGCACTAGGGGTCTGGATTACCTGTACCGGTAGCTGGTCTTACTGGTAGTATTGTTTACTAATTATCGGCTATCAAAAGAAAATACACATGTTGAGTCCCCTCTCTTGCGATCCGGGCGCGCGTTTGTCGACGCCTTTCAAACCCTTGGCGGTCGCCGTAGGCATGATGCTTGGCATGGCGGCGAGTGGCGCCGCGTGGGCGGACATCAGCGACACCCTACATCCTTTCGTATCGGTCACGCGCAGCTACGACGCCAACCTGTTCCGCTATGCCGAGCAGGCGCCGATCGCCGACGCCGACCGCGACGACACCCTGACCCAGACCCAGGTCGGGATCAGTATCGACCGTCCGCTCGGCCGCCAGAAGCTGACCGGCGCGTTCAAGGTGTCGAAGGTGGCGTTTGACCGCTACGACATGCTTGATTACACCGGCAAGGATTTCAGCGCCAACCTCGACTGGATGCTGGGCAGTCATCTGGACGGCCGCGTTGGCGCCACCTATGGACAAACCCTGACCTCGTTCAGCGACTTCCGCCAGGCCGCCCGCAGCCTGCAAGTGCAGCGCCGCGAGTATTTCGAAGGCGGTTGGCGCTTTCATCCGAGCTGGCGCGTGCGCACCGGTTATAGCAACCAGAAGGTCAGTTACGATCTGCAGGCGCAGAAATTCAATGACCGCACCGAGGATAGCAAGAGTGTCGGCATCGACTACCTGGCCAGCAGCGGCAGCAAGGTCGGCTTGCAGTTTGGTCGCGTCACCGGGCGCTATGACAACCACTTCCTGGCCGCCGGCGTGCCCATCGACGACGGCTACACCCAGGACGAACTCAAGGTCAACGTGCAGTGGATCTTCAGCGCCACTTCGCAGTTCCAGATGTTGGCCGGCCGGGCCGAGCGCAAGCACACATATTTCACGCGCCGTGATTCGAGCGGCCTGAATGGTCGCGCCGTCTTCAACTGGTCGATGCTGCGCCGGCTGAACATGACCGCCAGCGCCTGGCGCGAATACGCCTCGGTCGACAGCAACGAGGTCAGCAACAGCTTCAACAAGGGCGTGAGCCTGAACGCGCAGTGGGAACTGACCGGCAAGATCAGCGCGGATGCCAGCGCCCGCCGCGAGCGCCGCGATTTCATCGCGATCCCGGGCGTGACCAGCGCCTTGCAGCTCAACGATGACAATAAAAACTACAGCGCCGGCATCAGCTACGCGCCGCTCAAGCAGTTACGCCTGTACGTCGGCGGCTTCCGCGAAACCCGCGATGGCAGCCGTACCAATAGTTATCGGACCCATGGTATGTCGCTCAGTGCCCGTGCTCAATTCTAAGAAGACATATGGTTAACGACATTCCCCTGATTTCTTTTTTTCAAAGAGTACTCGATCCGCTGATTATCATGGGGACACTGGTGCTGGTCTCATCGCTGCACGGCGTCCGCTTTGACGGCTATGCCTTGGTGCTGATGGTGCTGGCCTTTTTCATCGCCTCGGCGGTGTACCAGAACATCGACCCCTACCGGGCCTGGCACAGCGGCAAAATGCTGGCCTTCGCGCGCGACACGCTGGCCGGCTGGGTGATCACGGCCGCCGTGCTGGTGCTGCTCGGCTCGGCCGCCGGCATGAGCGCCCACTACCACAAGGAGGTGGTGCTGACCTGGTTCCTGGTCACGCCGATTATTTTGTTGGGCAGCCACATGCTGGCGCATCGCATCGGCGGCGACCGCGAGGTGCGCTCAATGGTGATCGTCGGCGCCAACGGCGTGAGCATCAAGTTTGCGAACAACATCCTGGCCTATACCCATCTGCCGTTGAGTGTGCACGGTTACTTCGACGACCGCGGCGAAGACCGTCGTCCGCCGGACATGCACCACCCGACGCTGGGCGCCATGGACGAAGTGGCGGGCTATGTGCGCAAGCATCAGATCAAGATGATCTTCATCAGCCAGCCGATTTCAGCGCAGCCGCGCATCCGTAAGCTGCTCGACGAATTGCAGGACACCACCGCTTCGGTGTATTTCCTGCCCGACATCTACGCCTTCGACCTGATGCAGGCGCGTTTCGACAACGTGGCCGGCATGCCGGTGATCGCCATCTGCGAAAGCCCGTTCACCGGCTTCAATCGCTTGATTAAGCGCGGCAGCGATATTCTGCTGGCGTCGGTGATTCAGGTACTGCTGTTGCCGATCATGCTGCTGATCGGCATCGCGGTCAAACTCAGCTCGCCGGGGCCGATGATCTTCCGCCAGCGCCGCTACGGCCTGTATGGCGAGCAGATCATCGTCTACAAGTTCCGCTCGATGCGGGTGACCGAGGATGGCAGCAAGGTCACGCAGGCCACCAAGGACGACGCCCGCGTGACCCGGGTCGGCGCCTTCCTGCGCCGCACCTCGCTGGACGAGCTGCCGCAGTTCATCAACGTCTTGCAGGGGCGGATGAGCATTGTCGGCCCACGTCCGCATGCGGTGGCGCACAACGAGCAATACCGCAAGCTGATCAAGGGATATATGTTGCGCCACAAGGTCAAGCCGGGCATTACTGGCTGGGCCCAGGTGAACGGCTTGCGCGGCGAGACCGAAACGCTGGACAAGATGGAGGCGCGCATACGCTACGATCTTGATTACCTGCGCCGCTGGTCGCTCTGGCTCGATTTGTGGATCGTGATCTGCACCATCAAAGTAGTGCTGCAGCGAGAAAACGCCCATTGATGCCTTGGCTACGCCCTTAAATGCGCCTTAAGCCGTTGTTTTGACACAAAATATTCAGGGGTGCGCAGTCCACGGTGGCGTTACAATAGCATCAATAGTTATCTGCAAGGACAGCCAGCCTCTCGTGCCCGGGAGGCTGCGCTTGGGCGATAAAAATTATGCCGTTGACAATCCACGTGGCAAGTTTCATACTTCTCTGCGCGCAACGGATTTGCCATTTTAGTAAACTTTTTTTTGGGTTTTCACCGTTCAAGGGAAACAATTGTGATGCACACCAAGCCAGTCCATTCCGTCCCGCGTTTCCCCACCCGCCGTGCATTGCGCAACGGCGCCATGCTGCTGGTTGCCGCAGCCGTACTCTCGGCCTGCGGCGCGAAGGACAGCAAAAAGCCCGGTCAAGCCGTGGTGAGCGTGAATGGCGAAGAAATCACCGTTTTGCAGCTCAATGATGAACTGCAGCATGCCAATGTGCAAGCCGGCCAGCAAGCCAGCGCCAGCAAGCAGTTGATGGAGTCGTTGATCGACCGCCAATTGCTGCAAAGCGCCGCCGTCAAGGAAGGTCTCGACCGCGATCCGAAAGTGCTGCTGACGCTGGAGCGCGCCAAGTCGGTGCTGCTGGCCCAGGCATATCTGCAAAAACGCATCGGCACGCCGGTCAAGCCGAGCGCGGCCGAAGTGCAGGAGTACTATGACAAGAACCCGCAATTCTTCACCGCCCGCAAGCAATTCGAGATGCGTCAGCTGATTCTGACCAGCGCCAGTCTGGACGCCACCGTCAAGGCTGCCATCGACAACGCCAAGTCGCTCGACGAGGTCGCCGCGTGGCTGGATGCGCATCAAGTCAAATACAACCGCAACCAGGTCTCGCGCATGAGCTCCGAACTGCCGGCCGAAATGGTTGGCAAGTTGCTGGCCTTGCCGAAAGGGCAGTTGTTCATCGTGCGCGAAGGTGAGCGTAGCCTGCTGATCAGCATTACCGACATCAAGGATGCGCCGTCGGTGCCGCTGGAAACAGCCACGCCGCAAATCGGTCAGTTCCTGCTGAACAAGAAGAACAAGGAAGTGGCTGACGCCGAAGTCAAGCGCCTGCGCGCCGCCGCCAAAATCGAGTATCTGAACGCGCCGGCAGGTGGCGCGCCCGCCGCCAGCGCGTCGGCTGCGGCGTCGGCTACGGCACCGGCACCGGCACCGGCACCGGCACCGGCACCGGTGCCTGCTGCGGCGGCGCCCGCCGCTGCTGAAACGCAGGACGCCAATGCACGCGGCGTCGCCGGTTTGAAATAATTTTATACATTGAAAAGTCAGGTGGATCATGAAACAACTGTTTCGTTGGGCTGTGGGGTTAATGCTGGCTGCACTGGTCGGCAGCGCCGGGGCGGCCGATGTGCTGCTGGGCGCGGGCGACGTGGTCAAGATGTCGGTGTTTGGCAATGCCGATCTGACGCTGGAGACGCGGGTCAGCGAAAGCGGCTCGATCACCGTGCCGTTGATCGGCGAAGTGGCAGTCGGCGGACTGTCGACCTCGGCCGCTGAAAAGAAAGTGGCCGGCTTGCTGGAGAGCGGTGGTTTCGTGAAGAAACCGCAGGTCAACCTGCTGGTTACCGTGCTTAACAGTCAGCAGGTATCGGTGCTGGGCCAGGTCAATCGTCCTGGGCGCTATCCGGTCGAAGGCCGTCGCAGCGTGCTGGAGATGCTGGCCCAGGCCGGCGGCTCGGCGCAGGATGGCGCCGAGACTATCGTGCTGATCCGCACCAAGGACGGCAAGAGTACACGTGAACTGATCGACATCATCGGCCTGGTGCGCGATGGCGAACTGCAGCGCAATCTCGAGGTGCTGGGCGGCGACGTGCTGTACGTTGAACGCGCGCCGCGCGTCTATATCTACGGCGAAGTCCAGCGTCCTGGTTCGTTCCGCCTGGAACGCGGCATGACCGTGGTGCAGGCGCTGTCGGCCGGCGGCGGCCTGACCGCGCGCGGCACCGAGCGCGACATCCGCATCAAGCGTCGCGACGCCGGCGGCAAGCTGGAAGTCATCAAGGCCAAGCATGATGACTTGCTGCGCAACGACGATGTTGTGTATGTGAGCGAAAGCTGGTTCTGATCGTCCCCATCCGTCCGGGCAGGTAGTGCTGCCCGGTAGTCTTATCTAAGAGAATTACGCCATGAATCTTTCCCAGTTTCTGCTCATCTTGCGCGCACGCTACAAGATCATCCTGGTCACCATGCTGGTGACGGTGATTACCACGTTTGTGGTCAGCAAGCTGCTGCCCAAAACCTACTCGGCAAGCTCGTCCGTACTGCTGAACGCCAAGGGCGTGGATCCGATTACCGGCGTTGGCGTACCGGGCCAGATGCTGCCCGGCTACATGGCGACCCAGGTCGACATCATCACCAGCAAGAATGTCGCCCTGCGCGTGGTCGACCGCCTGCACCTGGCCGACAGCCCGGCCGTGGTGAGTCAGTTCAACGAAGCCACCGGTGGCCGCGGCAGCGTGCGAGACTGGCTGGCCGACCTGCTGCTGCGTAAGATCGAAGCCATGCCTGCCAAGGAAAGCAGTTTGGTCGAGATCAGCTTCAAAGGCTCCGATCCGCAGTTCGTGGCGGCCGTGGCCAACGCTTTTGCCGAGGAATACCAGCGCGTCAGCATCATGCTCAAGGTCGACCCGATGAAAAAAGTGTCGCTTTACCTCAATGACCAGATCAAGCTCTTGCGCGACAACCTGGAAGTGGCCCAGGGCCGCCTGTCGAAATACCAGCAGGAACATGGCATTGTCAGCGTCGACAACCGCCTCGACGTGGAGTCGGGACGCCTGAATGACCTGTCGAGCCAGTTGGTGGTGGCGCAGACCCAGTTGATCGAGGCGCGTTCGCGCCGCCAGGTCGCCAGCGGTCAGGCCGGCGAGTCGCCGGACGTGGCGAACAACCCGCTGATCCAGAATCTGCGCATGGCGGTCAGCAATGCCGAGGCGAAGTTTGCCGACGTCTCGCAGCGTCTTGACAAAAACCACCCGCAATACCAGAGCGCCAAGGCGGAGCTCGACAAGCTGCGCGGCGAGTTGAACGGTCAGATCAAGGCCACTTCCAACGCGGTGACCAACAGCGAACAAATCATGCGCCAGCGTGAAGCAGAAGTGCGCGCCAGCCTGGCCGCGCAGAAAACCAAGGTACTGGAACTGAACCGTACCCGCGATGAAATGGGCGTGTTGCTTAAAGACGTGGAAAGCGCCCAGCGCGCATTCGACTCGGCTGCGCAGCGCTCGTCGCAGACCCGTATCGAAGGCCAGTCCGAGCAGGCCGATATCGCCATCCTCAATCCGGCCGTGGCGCCACTTGAGCCGAGCGGTCCGCGGGTCCTGCTGAATACTGCGCTGGCCCTGGTGTTGGGCACCATGCTGGGCGTGGGCCTGGGCCTGGTGGCCGAGATGCTGGACCGCCGCCTGCGTTCCACCGACGACCTGACCGACGTGCTGGGCATTCCGGTATTCGGCGTCCTCGATATGCACGTCAAGCGTAAATCGCGGTTTGGCGGTTCCCAGTTGCTGATGTCGCGCCGTCTGCGCTTGAACTAATGAAAGACACTGCCATGAATTCTCCAATGTCGATTCCGTCCATGCCCAGCTCCGCTGACTCGAGCATCGGCGGCATCCTGCTGGCCTCCGGCAAGATCACCCCTGAGAGCGCCGAGCGCGTGCTGCGCATGCAAAAAGAACTGGGCATCCGCTTCGGCGAAGCGGCCCAGCGCCTCGGCCTGATCACGGAGGCCGATATCCAGCAAGTGCTGGCGCGCCAATTTGACTATCCTTACCTGCAGGCCGGCGAAAACAAGTTCTCGGAAGAGTTGCTGGCGGCGTATCAGCCGTTTAGCCCGCAAGTTGAGCAACTGCGCGCCGTGCGCAGTCAGCTCATGCTGCGCTGGTTTGCGCGCGGCCGCAAGTCGCTGGCGGTGGTGCAGGTCAACGAAACCGACGGCGCCAGCATGTTCGCCGCCAACCTGGCCGTGGTGTTTTCCCAGTTGGGCGAAAACACGCTGCTGGTGGATGCCAACCTGCGCAAGCCGTCGCTCAACACTGTGTTCGACCTGCGTCCGGGTCAGGGCCTGTCCGACGTGCTGGCCGGCCGCGCCGACGCCAGCGCCGTCACCCGCATCCCGAGCTTCGTGTCGCTGTCGGTGCTGGGCGCCGGCACCTTGCCGCCCAATCCGCAGGAACTGCTGAGCCGCTCGGCATTCTCGGCTTTCAACGCGCAGCTTGAAGCCAGTTACGACGTCACGCTGTACGACGTGGCGCCGTTCGCCCTCGGCGCCGACGCGCTGGCGGTGGCCGCGCGCGCCGGCGGCGTGCTGCTGATCGGCCGCAAGGACCACACCCTGCTGGCGGACATCAACACGATCACGGAAGAAATCCGCCATAGCGGCGCCGAAGTGGTCGGCGCAGTCATGATCGACAAGTAATGGACGCGGTCATGAACAACGGCGTCGCGCTGCATTCTGCTGCTGCCTGGAAGCAGCGGATCTCGGCCTGGTGGCCGCTCCAACTGGGCCTGCTGATCCTGTATCTGCCAACGCTCTACACGCTGTTTACCGGCATCTGGACTCAGGAAGCCTATGCCCACGGCCCGATATCATGGCCTTGTCGATCTGGCTGCTCCAGCGCCAGTGGCCGGCCATGCAGCAGGCCGCCGCCGGCCAGCCGCCGGCGACCCGCAGCGGCTGGGCGCTGGTGGCGTTTGCCTTGCTGCTGTACATCATTGGCCGCTCGCAGGACATCCTGATGTTCGAGATGGGCTCGTTCATCGTGCTGCTGGCCGGCCTGATGCTGATGATTTATGGCGGCGCTGCGCTCAAGCACCAGTGGTTCCCGTTCTTCTTCATGCTGTTCATGATTCCACTGCCGAGCTTTGTCGTTGATACCGTCACCATGCCCATGAAGATGGCGGTGTCCTATGTCACCGAACACCTGTTGTTCTGGGCCGGTTATCCGATTGCCCGTACCGGCGTGGTGCTGCAGATCGGTCAATACCAGTTGATGGTGGCCGACGCCTGCGCCGGCCTGCAGACGTTGCTGACGCTGGAGTCGCTGGGGTTGTTCTACCTGAACGTGGTGCGTCATACCTCGGCCTTCCGCAACGTCGCGTTGGCGATCCTGATCGTGCCCATCTCGTTTACCGCCAACGTGATCCGGGTCATTACGCTGACGCTGATTACCTATTATTTCGGCGACGCCGCCGGTCAGGGCTTCATGCACGGCTTTGCCGGCATGGTGCTGTTCATCAGTGCGCTGGTGCTGATCCTGGCGCTTGACTCCTTCCTGCAATACATTGTGCGCCGGCGTCAGTCGGCTGCCAGCGAGGTGGCACCATGAAAAATACGGCACGCAATTTGTTGTTGCTGGCGCTGATGATGGCCTCCTCGGGGCTGGCGGTGGCGCTGCGCCCCACCGAGCGCATCGCCAGCCTCGGGCCGGCGGTCGACCTGGAGACCTTGGTGCCGCGCCAGTTCGGCGAATGGCAGGTTGACGACAAGGTCGTCTATCAGCAAGTCAGTCCCGATGTCGGCGCCGCGCTGGCCAAGATCTATACCCAGGTGCTGACCCGTACTTACGTCAACAAGTCCGGCTACCGCATTATGCTCAGCGTGCCGTACGGCGCCAACCAGTCGGACGGCCTGGCCGCGCACGATCCGGAAGGCTGCTACCCGGCCCAAGGTTTCCAGATCATGTCCAAGAGCAAGGACGTGGTGAGCACAGCGCAGGGCGCCTTGCCGATCCGGCGTATGGAAGCGCTGAGCGGTGCGCGCCACGAGATGGTCAGCTACTGGTTCACCGTCGGCGAGCATGCGGTCAACAGCGACTGGGAGCGCAAGAAGCAGCAGATGCGTTATGCGGTGCGGCGCCAGATTCCGGACGGCCTGCTGGTGCGCGTCTCATCCATCGACGGCGATTCCGCCGGCGCCTACAAAGTGCAACAGGAATTCATCCAGTCCATGCTGCAGGTGCTGCCGCCCGACGCGCTGGCGCGCGTGGCCGGCCTCGGACCGAACGCCGATTAAGCGCGGCCGGCGTGGTCTTCCCGCCGGCGCGACCTGCTCTTTAGTTTTAAGGATAGTATCTTGAGAACCCTCTCCACGACGTATCGCCACCGCTCGACGGGGATTTGGGCCTGGCTGGCGCTGGGCGTTGGCGGCCTCGGACTGGCGCTGGTGTTTGCCCTGATCGCAACCAGCGGCAGTCCGCTGATGGTCGGGATGGCTGCCGCCCTGATCGTCGGCCCGCTGTTGCTGCTGGTGCCTGAACTGACCATCTGGATCCTGCTGGTGGTGGGGCTGGTGCTGGGCGTGCTGACCGGTAGTCCCAAGTTCAGCAAGCTGGCCTGGGGTGCTTCCTTGCTCAGCATGCTCCTGCTGCCGCCGGCCATCATCAATATGATGTGGAGCCAGGAGCGCCGCCTGCCGGCGTTCATGAAAATCGCCGTGCTGTTCCTGGTGTACGCGGTGCTGGTCACCTTCGCGCGTTGGTATTCGCTGGGCGAATTTATTGCCGGCTTCAAGCGCTATTTCCAGGCCTTCGGCCTGATGTTGGCGCTGAGCCTGATCGTATTCCCGCCCGAAGCGTACGCACGCTGGAAAAAATTCGTCCTGGTGGTGGCGTTGCTGCAATTGCCGTTCGCCGCCTTCGAGCTGTTCGTTTTGGTGCCGATGCGCGGCGGCCTGGCTCACGGCAGCGAGGCCACCGATGTGGTGGCAGGCACCTTCGGCGCCAATCTGGACGGCGGCAGCCCCAACGCGGTGATGGTGATGTTCTTGTTTATTGCCCTGGCCTTCCTGGTGGCGCGCTGGCGCGCGGGCCTGCTGAAGACAGGCCGCTTCGTGCTGCTGTCGGCGATTTGTCTTGCGCCGCTGGGTTTCGGAGAAACCAAGATCGCTGTCGTTATGCTGCCGCTGGTGGGGGTGAGCTTGCTGCGCAAGGACTTGATGAAGGCGCCGCTGCGCTACGTGCCGGCCTTGCTGGTGATGGCGCTGTTGACTATGGCGCTTGGTTATATCTACGTGGTGCTGATGATGAAGAGCACGCCGGCCGACGTCATCGCTAATACGCTGCGCTATAACGTCGGCGACCAGGGCTATTCACAGGGCATGGTGCTGAACCGCTTCACCTCGATCACTTTCTGGTTTGCGCGGCAGGGTGACGACTTGGTCAGTTTCCTGATCGGCAATGGCCTGGGCAGCTCGTTCTCTTCGCTCACCAGTAATGGCCACGTGGCCTTGAAGTACCTGAACTACGGCATCAACATGACCGCCGTCTCCACGCTGTTGTGGGACGTCGGCATGATCGGCTGCTTGATGTTTATCAGCATGCTAGTGCTGGCTTGGTTTGCCGCCGGTCGCCTGCACAACGAGGTGGACGACGCTGGCGTCAAGGCCGACGCCCTGGCCATCCAGGCGGCGCTCGTGCTGTTCGGCCTGCAACTGGTGTATGCCGACTCGATCGTCAACCTGGTGTCGCTGGAAATTGTGGTGGCGATCGTGCTGGGCTACCTGTCCTACCTGATGAATCTGCACGGACTATTGCGCGTTAAAAAGGCGGTGCGCGCACCGGTGCGACGATATGCCTGATCAAGCCGTGCGCCTGCTGTACCTGACCGCAGAACCGTGGCCGACCCACCGGGCCGACCTGATCTCCCTGTTTGGCAAATATCTGCCGCGTCTGGGTATCCACAGCGACCTGCTGACCGAACAAGTGCTGGAAACCGCGCCGCAGTGGCCGGGCGGCGAAGCGTTGCTGCGGCGCGTACCCGGCAGCAGGTCGGCGCACTATGTCATCAAGCTTTGGCACAGCCTGCGCGGGCTGGCGTGCGCCGACGCGGGTCGATACGACGCCATCCAGGTGCGCGACATGTCGGTCACTGCGGTGGCCGCTTTGTTGATGGCGCGCCTGAAAGGTCTGCCGTTTTACTACTGGCTGTCGTATCCGCAATCGGAAGGGCAGATCGACCGCGCACGCCAACGTGGCCTCAAGGGCGGCATGCGCTTCTGGTTCCCGCTGCTGCAGGGCCATGTCGGCAAATGGCTGTTGTACCGTTTGGTGCTGCCGCGCGCCGACCATGTGTTCGTGCAAAGCCGTCAGATGCAGCTCGACCTGGCCGGCCACGGCATCCCCATGGAAAAGATGACGCCGGTGCCCATGGGCGTCGATACCGAGGTGGCCGGCCCCGATCAAATCGTTGCCAGCACCGATGTCCGCCTGCAGGGGCGCCGGGTGATCACCTACCTGGGGGTGATGGATCCGGTGCGTCAGGTGGATGTGCTGTTCCATATGCTGCTGATCGTGCGCCGCCAATTCCCCGAGGTCTTGCTGGTGCTGGCCGGCGACACCGAAGACGCCAGCCACCGCGCCTGGCTGCAGGCCGAACTGCAACGGCTCGACCTCAACCATAACGTGCTGTGGCTCGGCTGGCGGCCGTCGGCCGAGGCCTGGAGCTATGTGCGCGCCGCAGAACTGGGATTGTCGCCATTTCCGCGCGGCTACCTGCTCGACAGCGCTTCGCCGACCAAGGCAGTTGAATACATGGGGCTGGGCCTGCCGGTGGTGGTCAACGACAATCCCGACCAGGAACAGGTGGTGCGTGAAAGCGGTGCCGGCCGCTGCGTGCCGCTGGACGCCTGCGCCTTCGCGCAGGCAGTGACGGAACTGCTGGCGCAGCCGGACACGATGCGCGAGATGGGCCGCCAGGGCCGCGCCTATGTGCTGCGCCAGCGCGGCTACGACAGCATCGCGCGCGGCGTGGCCGCCACCTACCGCCGCCTGCTCGATGCGCGGGTGGTGCGGGAGCGCAGCGCATGAGGCGCATGCTGCTGGGACTGGTCGCCGGCGCGCTGCTGCCGCTGGCGCACGGGGCCGACGGCTGGCGTCCCCTGCGCGATAACTCGCTGATGGTGGCGCCCGGCAGCGTGCTGGACTTCTCACAACTGTTGCCGCTGCCGCCGGCACCGGTCCACGCGCGCCTGCTGGTGACCCCGGATGGGCGACTGGCGCGCGCCGATGCGCCACAAAGGCCGCAGCGCTTCCTGATGGCCTCGACCGGTTTCGATCCATCCACCGGCGCCTTCCCCGACCGCACCAGCACTGACCTGTATGTGAAGCAGCTGCGCATGCGCGGCTATAACATGGTGCGGCTGCATTTCACCGACGTCAGCTTGATGGTCGCGCGCCAGATCGATTTCGATTTCAACCCGGTCCAGCTGGACCGCATGCACTACCTGCTGGCCGCGCTGACGAAGGCCGGCATCTACTATATGGTCGATGGCCTGACCGCCGATACCGGCGGCTACGGCAACAATGGCATGCTGCGCCCGACCAGCCTCAAGCTGGGCGTCTACTTCGATCCGGAAGCGCAGGCGCATTGGAAGAAATTGATCGAGAAAGCCTACGGCGCGGTCAATCCCTACACCGGCATCAGTACCCTGGCCGATCCGGCGCTGGCAGGCATCATCCTGGTCAACGAGGGCGGATTGGAGTTCGTCACCCGCAGTCGCGTGCCGGACGAACTGCGCGAACCGTTCGCTACTTGGTTAAAAAAGAAATACGCGGGTACCGGCGCCCTGGCGAAAGCATGGAAGAGCGACCTGGCCCCGAGCGAAGCGCTGGAAGCCAAATCGGTCGGCTTTCTCAAGCAGTCGGCCTGGAACAGCCCGCGCATGGCCGACACCCAGCAGTTCTATGTAGCGCTGCAAAAGACCACGGCCGACTGGATGACCCAGTATCTGCGTCAGCTCGGCTACCAGGGACTGGTAACGGCATACGACAACTGGCCGTCCCCGGCCGCGCACCTGGCGCGTTCGCAGTTCGACTGGGTCGACCTGCACGCGTACTTCTCCGAACCCAGCAAGTTCGTCTCGCCCGGTTCGGTCATGCGCCAGGACAGTATGATCGGCGACGGCGGCCGCTACCTCACCGAGCTGGCGGTCGGTAAACAACTGGGCCGGGCCTACTCGGTGTCCGAACATGGCCAGGTGTTCTGGAACCGCTATCGGCGCGAATCGGCGCTGGCCTTGCCGGCCTATGCCGCCTTCCAGGACTGGGACGTGATCGCCCAGCACAACGGCGCGGTCACGCTCAGCTACGCCGAGCGCGGCGGCCGCAAGGACCGGATCTACCCCTTCATGGTGGGGCCTGACCCGGTCACGCGCGCCGGCGAAACGCTGGCCGCATTGCTGTACCTGCGCGGCGACGTGGCGACCGCCAGAAGCACGGTGGCGTTCCAGCTGACGCCGTCCTACACCTTCCAGGACAACCCGTTCTACGGCGGCATTGCCGCAGACATCGCCAAGCTGTCGCTGGTGACCGGCTTTGCGCTCGATACCGGCGCCCGGCCCGGCGGCAACGCCCGCGCCGACGCGCTGCTCAAGCCCGGCGTTGGCGGCATGCAGCTGGCCGGCGGCAAAATGGTCGACGCGCCGGCCAGCGTCACCGAAAAGCTTGGCGCCCTGGCGCGCGAGTACGGCGGCAAGGCCGGCGACAAGGTCGACAACAGCCGCGCCGCCATCCTGTCGCGCGCCAGCCGCCGGGTGGCGGCGCTGCGCGCGGCCGGCCTGCTGAGCACCGCCAACCAGAGCGACCCCTTGCAGGGCGTCTACCAGAGCGACACCGGCCAGCTGCTGATGGAAACCCAGCGCCGCCGTTTCAGCGTCACCACCAGCCACACCGAAGGCGTGGTGTTCGATACCCCGGAACCGCAGGCATTGCGCCAGCTGAAAGTGCTGGAAGCGGATGGCCCGGCGCTGGTGGCGGTGTCCTCGGTCGACAGCCAGCCGCTGGCATCGAGCCAGCGCATGCTGGTGGTGCTGGCCACCGATGCCCGCAACAGCGGCATGCGCTTTGCCGACGCCGCCGAAACCACGCTGCAAGACCTGGGCAGCGGCCCGGTGCAGCTGCAAAACCGCCGTCTCAAACTCTCGCTCGACAACGCCAACGCCGCCCGCCTGCAGGTGTACGCGGTCGACCTGCGCGGCCAGCGCGGCGACCAGCTCGCCGTCAGCCGCGAAGGCAACCGCATCACTTTCACGCTCGATACCGGCGCGTTGACGCAAGGGCCGACCACCTATTTCGAAATCACTAGCAAGGATTAAGGCCGCATGATAGCCATCGCTTTCCCGCAATTTTATGGCGTGCACGGGATTGCCCGTTACGTCGACTCCTTCCTGGCCAACCTGCCGGCCGGCCACCCGCCGGTCTACCTGGTCACCGGCGATGACTACCAGACCCCGCGCAGCTATCCGGGCGTGGACATCATCCACATCCCGCTGCGCAGCGGGCGCTTCAGCCTGTTTACCTGGGGCTGGCAGGCGCGCCAGGTGCTGACGCGCCTGCACCGCGAAGGCAAGATCCAGTGGGTGAACTTCCATTTTCCGCCGCTGATTCCGGGCCTGCTGTTGCCGCCGCACATTCCCATGGTGCTGACCGCGCACACCACCTACCTCGGCATGTCCGGCGGCTACTATCCTGTGCGCCACTTCGACAGCCAGTGGAAGGGCGCTTCGCTGGCCATCAAGCAGTGGATGGAGCGCCGCATCTTCAAGCTGGCCACCAAGGTCATCACGCTGACCGAGCAGGGCCGCCAGGAAGTGCTGGCCTACGGCTACCGCGGCCCGGTGACGGTGATCCCGAACGGCGCCGACACCCGCAAGTTCCAGCCCGACGATAGCGTCGCCAAGGATATCGACGTGCTGTTCTCCGGCCGTATCGAACGCCGCAAGGGCAGCGTGCCGATGGTGAAACTGTGCAAGCAGCTGGTGGCGGCCAAGCCGGACATCCGCATCTGCATCGTCGGCTACGGCGAAGACGACGCCTGGGTCAACGCCGAGCTGGCGCCGCTGGCCGCCAATATCACCCTGACCGGCAAGGTGCCGTTCGAGCAGATGGTGCACTACTATCGCCGCAGCCATGTGTATGCCGCCACCTCCTACTATGAAGGCTTGCCGGGCACCTGCCTTGAAGCGATGGCCATGCAGCTGCCGGCGGTGGTGTGGGACTTCCTGTTTTATCGCGGCCTGGTGATCGAGGGCGAGACCGGCGCCCTGGCCGCGCCCGACGATTTCAACACCATGCAGGCCAGGATCCTGGAACTGCTGGCCGACCCGCTCAAGGCGGCCGCGTTGGGCCGCAACGGCCGGCGCCTGCTGGAGTCCGATTACAGCTGGACCGTGCTGGCGCGCCAGGTGCTGGCAGTGTTTGACGGAGCGCGCGCGTGAGCCAGCCGGTGCGGGTGATGATGCTGGGCCTGCGCGGCTTTCCCGGCGTGCAGGGTGGGGTGGAGACCCATGCCGAGCATCTGTGCCAGCGGCTGGTGGCGCTCGGCTGCGATGTCACGGTGCTGGCGCGCAAGCCATACCAGCACGCCGACACCGGCCCGCTGTGGAACGGTGTCAAGTTCGTCTCGCTGTGGTCGCCTAAATCCAAAGGGCTGGAGGCCATAGCTCACAGCATGCTGGGGGTGCTGTATGCGGCCGTGCACCGGCCCGACATCCTGCACATCCAGGCCATCGGCCCAGCCATCGTCACCTTGCCGGCGCGCCTGCTCGGTCTGCGCGTGGTGGTCACCCACCACGGCCCCGACTACGACCGCCAGAAGTGGGGCAAATTTGCCCGCTGGGCCCTGCGCACCGGAGAACGCTGGGGCATGCGCCTGTCGCATGGCCGCATCGTGATTTCGAAAGTCATCGCCGCCATCGTGCGCGACAAGCACGGGCGCGACAGCACGCTGGTGCCGAACGGCGTGGTACTTCCGGTCTTGCCCGAGGGGATCAACACTTTGCGACAATTTGGCCTGGAAGCAGGCAAATACGTGGTGCTGGTGAGCAGGTTGGTACCGGAAAAGCGCCATCTCGACCTCATCGAGGCGTTCGAACGCGCCGCGTTACCCGGTTGGAAGCTGGCCATCGTCGGCGGGGCCGATCATCCGGACGACTATGAACGCGCCGTGCAGGCACGCGCCGGCCGGTCGTCGTCGGTGGTGTGCACCGGTGCCCAACGCGGTACGGCACTTGCGCAGTTGTATGGCCATGCCGGCATTTTTGTTCTGCCGTCTTCGCATGAAGGCTTGCCGATTGCTTTATTGGAGGCGCTGTCCTACGGCCTGCCTGTGATCGCGAGTGATATTCCTGCTAACTTGGAAGTCGGTTTGTCGCAAGAACACTACGTTCCGCTTGGTGATGTCGATGCGCTGGCCGAGCGTCTGAAAAGCTTTGCCTCCGAGGGCCGCTCTACACACTTGCGCGAGCAGCGGCGGCAGTGGGTAGCCAGTCGCTACGACTGGGGCGCGATTGGGGCGGCCACTTTACGGGTTTATCGGAAAGCCATGGGTTTGGATTAAGTTTCAATAATGTTTGAAATGTATCATTATAAATATCTTAGTTGCGCAGGAGATACAATTAATTCTTCTCTGGTGATTGCAGGAAATTGGATGTAAACTCGTTTTTACTTGCTCGGTCCTGACCATACGCTACCGATAACCATCGATCTCACATCCACTGCATCACCCCGAAACGACGGAGTGCCGCGCCTGCGCGCCCGATACGGCGTTTCTGCTACTTCAAAACAGGAGTTTTAAATGAAGAAAATCTCGTCGCTACTGCTGGCAGTTCTACCACTCGTCGGGGTTGCGCAGGATACTTGGGCGCCGGTCAAAGACGTTTCGTTACTCGTTAGCCCGGGCAGCATCCTGGATTTCTCCTCGCTGGCGCCGGCTAGCGTCGCCATCACCAGTCCGCTGATCGTCAAGAATGGCCAATTCGCCGTTGCCAGTAACCCCACTGTACCTAAGCGTTTCCTGATGGCATCCTCCGGATTCGATGCCGCGACCGGTGGTATTCCGAACAAGGTGACCGCCGACGCCTATATTCAGCAATGGAAATTGCACGGGTATAACATGGTGCGTCTCCATTTCGTCGATGCCATCCTGATGAATCTGCGCCCTGGCGACTTTGATTTCAGCCCGACACAGCTCGACAATCTTTACTATCTGCTCGCCCAGATGAAAAAGGCTGGCATTTATTACATTATGGATGTGATAACTTCCGGTAATGGTGGCTACGGTAACATAGAAAAACGCTGGATCGATACTAAGTATCTGAGCAAGCGCGTGTTTTTCGATCCTGAAGCGCAAGCGCACTGGAAGAAGATGGTCGACAAGCTTTACGCTTCTATTAATCCCTACACTGGGATCAGCTTGCTGAAGGATCCCGCGTTGGCTGGCTTGATCCTGGTCAATGAGGGCGGTCTGGTCTTCACCAACCGCTACGGTTACTCGCCAGGCCTGACGCCGCTGTTCAACGCCTGGTTGAAAACCAAGTACGGCACCACGGCAGCGTTGGCGACAGCATGGAAAACCGAGCTTAAGGCGGCCGAAAACTTTGATAACAACACCGTTGCCCTGGCGTCGCTGAGTGCTGGCGCCGGTCCGCGCATGAGCGACACGCAGCGCTTCATCACTGATCTGGAGAAGAGTACGGCGGACTGGATGACGGCCTATTTGCGTCAGAGTTTGCCTAACTACGGGTATAAGGGGCTGGTTACAAGTTACGATGCCTGGGTCTCCTCGCAGGCGACCGCTTCCCGTTCACAATTTGACTGGGTTGACCTGCACAGCTATTTTGCCGGCGCGCCGAGCGACTTTACCACCCCGGGTTCGACTGCTAGCCAGGAAAGCATGATCGGTGGCTGGGCGCAGTACATCGTCGACCTGTCCACCAGTCGTGTGTACGGCAAGGCGTTTTCAGTGTCGGAGTACGGTCAGATCTTCTGGAATAAATATCGTCGTGAAACCGGCCTCGCCTTCTCGGCAATGGCTTCGTTCCAGGAATGGAGCATGATTGCGCAGCACGCCGGCGCGGTGACGTTGAGCTATGCCGAACCGAGCGGTCGCAAGGACCGCATCTATCCGTACATGGCAGGGCCCGACCCGATTCAGCGCGCCAACGAAACGTTGGCGGCGCTGCTGTTCCTGCGCGGCGATGTGGCGCCGGCACGCCACCGCTACGCGATCAAAATGACTCCGGCCATGGCGCTTGACGTCAGCACCCCGTACACAAACCTGAACACCGATGTCCGCCGCGTCAGCATGATCAGCCAACTGGGTGTCGACTACAACGGTCTGGCGTCGGGGCGCAACCTGTACGAGGCCGAACTGGTACCGAACAACTATCGCATGAATGTGATCTACCAAGCGCCGGTCAACCCGGCTGCAGCCCCGGCGCCGCTGGACGCGCCTGCAGCCTCCCTGCTGTCGACCCCGCCGACAGTGACGCCATGGGTTGCACCAGCCGAATCGAGCAACACCGGCAACTGGGACGTGGACACCTTTAATAACCGGGTGACCAGTATGCGCAAGGCAGCGGCTGCCCAGGATCCAAGCAAGGTGTACACCTATCTCTACGATACGGCCAACACCCGTGAAAACGTCGTCGGCGGCTTGTTCCAGAGCGACACCGGCCAGTTGAACGTGGACGCCGGCCGCAAGCGGATGATCGTCAACACCCCGCGCACCGAAGGTGTGGTCTTTGCCACCCCTGAGCCGCTGACCATCAAGAGCCTGCGCGTCAATACCGCCAGCGGTCCTGCGATGATCTCGGTCTCGGCGATGGACGGCCTGCCGATCGGCCAGAGCAAGCGCATGCTGGTGATCTACGCGACCGATGCCCGCAACAGCAACATGAAGTTTTCGGATCCGGGCGAGACCACGCTGGCGGATCTGGGCACCGGCCCGGTTGTGATCAAGACTGGTAGCATCAACTTGACGCTGACCAACAGCAATGCCGGTACGCTCAAGGTCTACTCCAACACCCTGAACGGGGTTCGTAAGGACTTGATCGCTTCCACCGTCAGCGTCGGCACGTTGAACTTTACGCTCGACACGTCCAAGCTGACCCATGGTCCGACCACGTACTTCGAAATCGTTGCTCCGTAAGTCTTGCATCGCCTCCCCGGCTGCGCTCTGCGGCCGGGAAATCCCTCCAGCATCCGCAGCACGTTTAATTCCCACCCGTAATTCCGGTCCCGGACGCATGGACGTTTGGGCAACATTTCGATTGACCATGCCTGAGGTAGCGGCGATACTATCGGGATGACCAGCGAATTGTGCTTTTTATAAATTCAGCTTTGGATTGCCGTGACTCCCGGCAGGTGGGCAGGAGGAATTTATACTGGCAGAATTAGATGACAAAAAACCATGTTATACACAGTCTGATCTGGTCGATCGTGAAGAATTGGGGCGGGCGTCTGACCTCGCTGGTGGTGTTCGCCTTGCTGACCCGGCTGCTCGACGCGCGCGATATCGGCGCGGTCGCGTTCATCGGCGCCATCATCGCCGTGCTTGCCGCTGTGGTGGAAATGGGTCTGGCCGAGTACCTGATTTACAAGGAAGATACCCCGGCCGCGCGCAATCAGATCTTCTGGTTTCAGATTTATGTGACCGGCGCCGTTTTCGCCCTGACTTTGCTGGTGGGGCCGCCGCTGCTGCACCATCTCGGACAGCACGATGCCGCAGCGATGCTGCCTTACCTTGGGTTGATGCTGCCGCTGGCGGCACTTACCTCGGTTCAGGATGCGATCCAGCGCCGCGCCCTGCAGTTCAAGGCGATTGCGATGCGTTCCCTGATCGGCATGCTTGCCGGTGCGGTGGTCGGGGTGGGACTGGCCTTCTGGGGCGCAGGCATGTGGAGCCTGGTGTTCAAGCAATTGACCGAGACCATCGTCATGGCGCTGGTCATGTGGCGCATGAGCGATTGGCGCCCGGGCTGGCGCTGCGATTGGAGCGGCTTCCGGCGCGTGTTCGATTATGGCCGCTACATGGCTGGCGGTCGGCTGCTGGACGTGTTTACGCTAAATGTCGACGACCTGATCGTTGGCGTGGTGGTGGGACAGCAGCAGTTGGGCTTTTATTCAATTGGCAAAAAGCTGTATGCAATCAGCATCGAGTTGCTGGCGGGCGTGACCCAGCAGATTTCCGGTCCATTGTTCGCCAAGGCCGACGGCGACCGCCGACGGCTATGGAATATGTTCCTGGAAGCGGTACGCTATTGCGCTTGGCTGATCATCCCGCTTTACGTCGCGCTATATTTCTTTGCGCCGACCATTGTTCCGCTGTTGTTCGGCCAGCATTGGGCTGGGGCGGTATGGATCTTGCAGAGCTTTTGCATCGTCGGCATGTTGTTCCCGTTCTACCAATTCAATTGGCCGCTGATCATGGCCGGGGGCAGGGCGGCGAGTAGCTTCCATTATTCGCTGGTGCGTAATATTGGCGGGCTGGTGATTTTGTTTGTGGCCTCATACTGGGGCTGGCAGGCAGTGGTGATGGCGCAGGTCGCGCGCATCCTGTTCAACATCGGTAGCGGCTGGGTGTTCCTGCGCAGCGTGATCGCCTTCCAGTACGCCGCGCTGGGCCGTGCGGTCGTCCCTGGTCTGTGCACGGCAGCAGCAGTAGCGGCGATTTTTTATCTGTTGTCGTGGGCGGTAGGAAATGTATTTTTGGTGCAGGCAGCCGGCGTGGCACTGGTCTTGGGCGCCGGGTATCTGCTGATGCTGCTGAAATTTAAACGGAGTAGAAAATAGCATGGAACGGATGGAATTAATTTCTCACTTGCAAAAGCTTGCCAGCGCGGCGCTGGATCGCTACATCCAGCCGGGACAGAAAGTGGCGGTGATCGACTTCCCGCACCATGCCAACGCGGGCGACTCCTACATCTGGCTGGGGGAAATAGCCTATCTGCAGCAGCGCGGGGCTAGCATTGAGTACGTTTGTTGGCACGAGGCTTTCGATCCCGAGCTGATCCGCCGCGTAATCGGACCGGATGGCGTGGTGCTATTCCACGGTGGCGGCAACTTTGGCGACCGCTGGCCGGAACCGCATAAGCTGCGCCTGCAGGCGCTGCGCGAGCTCAAGGGATGTCGCATGATTCAGTTCCCGCAGACCGTGCGCTTCGACAATCCGGATAATATCGCCGAGACACAGCAGGCCATCGCCGCTCACGGCCAGTTCGTGCTCCTCACCCGTGACAAGGTTTCCGACCGCCAGGCGCGCGAATACTTTGGCGACAGCTGCGAAATCCAGATTTCGCCGGACATGGCGTTTTTCATCGGCGCCCTGTCGCCACAGCGGCCGGTGGCCGACGGATTCGTCCTGGCGCGCACCGACATCGAAGCGGCCGGCGCCGGGGCCGTGCGGCACTTGGCGCTGGAGCGCCTGCCGGGCAGCTGGCTGCGCGGCGACTGGCTGGCCTCGGATTGGTTTGAGCAAAAGCTGTCCAACCAGCTCTGTAAATTCAATACACGCTGGAACCGTCACGCGGTCGGCCGCAAGCTGATGGTGGGGCTGGCCAATATGACGGCGCAGGCGCGCCTGAACCGCGGCGTCCGGATGCTGTCGCAAGGCAAGGTGGTGCTGACCGACCGCCTGCATGCCCACATCCTGTGCCTGTTGCTGAACAAGCCGCACGTAGTACTGGACAATGACTACGGCAAGATTTCAACTTTCCACCAGGCTTGGACCCACCCGTCCGAGATGGCCGTGTTTGCCAGTGATTTTGACGACGCAGTGGCCAAGGTCGGCCAGCTCGAAACGAGCGCGGTGGCCTGATGGGCGCACCCGAGCATATCGTGATTGCCACCTGGTTCTACGAGGGGCAACCAGGCTATCTGGATTTCAAGTACCGCATCAAGGCGCTGGCCGAGCGCTATCGCGTGACCCTGTTGCTGCGTAACGCCTTCTTTGAAAAAGAGTTCGCCGACCTGCCGCTGAGCACCCGCGTCTTCAGCACCCAAGGCACCAGCATGCTGGAGCAGCTGCGCTTCATGCGCGACTGCGCGCGTTTTTGCCGCAGCCAGCCGACCGACCTGGTCGTCCTGTTGGGCTCGCAGCTGGCCATCACTGCCTACGGCCTCAAGGGATTGCCGACCTTGCTGTACTGGAATGAGCACCCGACCCATTTCTTTTTCCCGGACTACCGGCATCCGCTCAAGCGCCTGGTCTCGCGCCTGCTGTTGCGCTTTAACTACGCGGCCGCCAATCGGGTCAGCAAGGTGATGCCGATCGGCGAAGCGCACCTGGAAGACTTGCTCAACCATGGCGTCGACGCCCGCCGCGCCGAGCTGATCTACATGGGCGTGGAGGACCGCTTCGGCTTCCTGGCCCAGGTCAACCAAGCGGTGTCGCTGCGGCTGGTGTACACCGGCACCGTGATGCGCGAGCGCGGCCGCGACGTCATGCTCGAAGGCCTGGCGCTGGCGCGCCAGCGCGGCGCCAACGCCACCCTGACCATCGTCGGCGCCGCCGAGGACCAACTGGCCTATTGCCGCCAGCGCGCGGCCGAACTCGGCATTGCCGAGGCGGTGCAGGTGGTGGGGCGGGTGCCTGGCAGCGAGATCCCGCGCTACCTGGCCGATGCCGACGTCGGCATCTGTATCTGGGAAGACCGGATCTGGTGGCGCTTCAATCCACCGACCAAGCTGTTCGAGTACCTGGTGGCCGGGCTGCCGGTGCTTGGCAGCCGCATCCGAACCCACTCCGATTACGTGACCGACGGCCAGAACGGCTGGATTTTCGATTACGACGCCGCCGCCTTTGCCGCTGTCATCGCCAGCGTCGAGGCGCAGCGCACGCAATTGCCGGCGGTGTCGCAAGCGGCCCATGCGTCGGGCAAGAAATACCTATGGTCGGCGCTGGCGCCGCAATTCCTGGGACTGGTCGACCGTACGCTGAATGAACAACAAGGAGCATCGACATGAAAATACTGGTAACCGGCGGCATGGGCTACATCGGCTCGCATACCTGCCTTGAACTGAGCAAAGCCGGCCACGAGGTGGTCATCCTCGACAACCTGTGCAACGCCAAGGCCAGCGTGCTGGAGCGCCTGAACCAGCTTGGCGGGCGCCAGTTCACCTTGGTCGAAGGCGACGTGCGCGACCGCACGGCGCTGGCGCAGCTGTTCGGCCAGCACCAGATCGACTCGGTGATCCATTTTGCCGGCCTGAAAGCGGTGGGCGAATCGGTGGCCGAGCCGCTGCGCTACTACGACAACAACGTCGGCGGTACCGTGGCGCTGCTGGAAACCATGGCCAAGTTCGGCGTCAAGTCGATCGTGTTCAGCTCGTCGGCAACGGTGTACGGCGATCCGGCCTCGGTGCCGATCCTGGAGAACTTCCCACTGGGCGCCACCAATCCGTATGGCCGCAGCAAGCTGATGGTGGAAGAGCTGCTGCGCGATCTGGCGCGCTCGGACCCCGCATGGCGCATCGCGCTGCTGCGCTACTTCAACCCGGTGGGCGCCCATGAGAGCGGCCTGATCGGCGAAGACCCGAACGGCATCCCCAACAATCTGCTGCCGTTCGTGGCGCAGGTGGCGGTGGGCCGCCGGCCGCAGCTGTCGGTATATGGCAACGATTACCCGACCCCGGACGGCACCGGCGTGCGCGACTATATCCACGTGGTCGACTTGGCGCTGGGCCACGTCAAGACCATCGACAAGCTGCAGTCCGGCCCCGGTGTCTACACCTACAACCTGGGCACCGGCCGCGGCTACAGCGTGCTGGACATGGTGCGCGCCTTCGAGGCCGCCAGCGGCCGTCCGGTGCCGTACCAGATCGTGGCGCGCCGTCCGGGCGACATCGCCGCCTGTTACGCGGACGCGGCCCTGGCCGAGCGCGAGCTGGGCTGGAAAGCCGAACGGGATATCCACCAGATGTGCGCCGACTCCTGGCGCTGGCAATCGCATGCCGGCTGACCCCAGCCGGCATGACTTTGAACTGAACAACGAGAGGGTGTAATGCAAAATGAAAATGTGAGTAGCGCTGTGCCGCGGATTGCCGTGGTGCTGCCAGCCTACAATGAAGAGCTGACCATTGCCGATACCATCCGGGACTTCGCCGAGCATTTGCCGGAAGCCCGCATCTACGTCATCAACAACAACTCCAAGGACCAGACCGGGCGCATCGCGCGCGAGGTGCTGCAGAGCCTGGGTCGCGAGGGCGGCGTGATCGATGAACTGCGCCAGGGCAAGGGCAACGCGCTGCGCCGCGCCTTCCACACCATCGATGCCGACGTCTACGTGCTGGCGGATGCCGACATGACCTACCCGGCCAGCCGGGCGCGCGACCTGATCGTGCCGGTGATCGAGAACCGTGCCGACATGGTGGTGGGCGACCGCCACTCCGGCGGCCACTACGCCAAGGAAAACACCCGTTCGCTGCACGGCTTCGGCAATGCGCTGGTGCAGCACGCGGTCAACACCCTGTTCAGCGCCAAGCTGGTCGACATCATGAGCGGCTACCGCGTGTTCAGCCGCGCTTTCGTGAAGAGCTATCCGATCCTGGTGGAAGGCTTCCAGATCGAGACCGACATGACCTTGCACGCGCTGCACAAGCGCTTCCGCATCGTCGAGATCCCGGTCGAGTACAAGGACCGTCCGGCCGGCAGTTTCTCCAAGCTCAACACGCTGTCCGACGGCGCCAAGGTGATCTTCACCATCGCCCAGATCCTGCGCTATTACCGGCCGCTGATGTTCTTCGGTTCGCTGGCCGTCCTGGCCGGCCTGTTGGGCGTGCTGTCGGCGGTGCCGGTGCTGGTCGACTGGTTCTCCTACCGCTACATCTACCACGTGCCGCTGGCCGTGCTGGCCGCCAGCCTGGAAATTTTTGCCATCGTGCTGTTGGCGATCGGCCTGATCCTCGATTCGCTCAGCCATCAGCAGCGCCTGCAGTTCGAGCGCAGCCTGCTGGCGGGCACCGACGCCTACCGCAGCTGAGGTATTGGTGAATGGATTGCTGAATTTCTGGGATGCCAGCGCGCCGCGCCAGCGCAGCGCGCTGCTGACGGCGGCCGCGCTGTTGTTGTTGTTGCTGAACCTGGCGCTGCACTATCCCGGCAGTATGAATAACGATAGCAGTATGCAGTACGCAGAAGCGATGTCCGGTATCTATACCGACTGGCATCCCCCCATCATGGCGCTAGTGTGGCGATGGCTTGATCATCTGCTGCGCGGTCCCGCCGCAATGTTAGTCCTGCATCTGGTTCTGCACTGGTTCGGAATCGGCTTGCTTGCCGACGGCTTGGCGCGCAGCGGCCGCCAGCGTATCGCCGTGCTGGTATTGTTGGCCGGCGCCTTCCCGGTGCTGGTGTTCTACAACGGCGGCATCTGGAAAGATGTGGGCATGGCGTCAGCGCTGATCGCCGGCTTTGGCTTTGGTTGCTGGTTCCGCCTACAGCAGCGCGCTATACCGCTGTGGGCGGCGACGCTGATGATATTGCTGCTGGCGTACGGCGCGTTGGTACGGACTAATGCGGTATTCGCAATTGGGCCGTTGCTGCTATTGCTGTGCTTTGACCGGCCGGCGCGCAAGCTGTACGCCACCGTCCTGTGGTCGGGCGTGATTGCGGTGGCGGCGCTGGCGCTGTCCGGTGTAATCAATCACCGCGTGATCGGCGCCCAGTCGAGCGGCGCCATCAACTCGCTGCAACTGTTTGACCTGGCCGGCATCGCTCGTCAGTCCGGTGACGTCAGTGTGTTGCCGCCGGTGGCACAGCTGAGCGCCGACGATGTTCAGCGCTGCTATACGCCGTACTATTGGGATACGTTCAGCCCGTGGGGCTATTGCAACTCGGTGTCCGAAATGCTGGGGCCAGTAGACTCGGTGCCGCGCAAGGAGCTGAGCACGCTATGGGTGCACGCCATCCTGAGCCACCCGCTTGCCTACCTCGATCACCGCTTGCGTGCCTTTAACTCGGAGATGTTCTTCCTTGTGCCGGCGCGCCATTGCCGGTATGCACCGGGTTGCGGCGTTCCCACTCCATGGATTTATCCTTGGACTCGCGCCGACGCCCCAGACGTGGCGCGCGAAATCCGCCTCGACTATATCAAGAAAAACTTCCTCGGTTGGCCGGTTGTCTGGCTGGCGCTGGGCGGCGCGATCTTGCTGCTGGCGCGCGACGCCCGTGCCGGCATCACCGGCCGCGCCGGCCTGGCTTTGCTGGCATCGGGGCATCTTTATTTACTGGCATACTTGGTGATCGGGGTGGCGTCAGACGTGCGCTATGCCTACTGGACCATCATGGCGGTTCTGCTGGCCGGCTTGTTGCTTGCGCCGCACATGCGGGCGCAGCTGCACCGGCGCAGTCCGGCGTTGTGGGCCGCGCTGTTGCTAGTGGGACTGGTTCTTGCTGGCGGTTTCGCCGCGCGCCTCAGCGATTTCCGCGGCTTGTTGTAATAAGAATTTTAAGGAGTAATACACATGAAAGCGATGATACTTGCCGCCGGTAAAGGAACCCGGGTGCGGCCGTTGACCTACGACTTGCCCAAACCGATGATTCCGCTGCTGGGCAAGCCGGTGATGGCCTATCTGATCGAGCACCTGGAGAAATACGGCGTCAAGGAAATCATGGTCAACGTCAGCTATCTGCACGAAAAGATCGAAGATTATTTCGGCGAAGGCCATCAGTACGGCGTGCAGATCGGCTACTCCTTCGAAGGCTACACCAAGGACGACGGCGAAGTGGTGCCGCAGCCTATCGGCTCGGCCGGTGGCATGAAGAAGATCCAGGAATTCGGCGGCTTCTTCGACGAAACCACCATCGTGCTGTGCGGCGACGCCTTGATCGACCTCGATCTCAAGTCGGCGTTGTTCGAGCACAAGCGCAAGGGGGCGATCGCCTCCGTGATCACCAAGGAAGTGCCATGGGACAAGGTGTCAAGCTACGGCGTGGTGGTCACCGAGAAGGATGGGCGCATCAAGTCCTTCCAGGAAAAGCCGACGCAGGAAGAGGCGTTGTCCAACTTCGCCAGCACCGGCATCTATATCTTCGAACCGGAAGTGCTGGAGCTGATTCCGGCCGGCGTCACCTTCGACATCGGCTCCGACCTGTTCCCGCTGCTGGCGGCAAAAGGTTTGCCGTTCTACGCCCAGACCCGGCCGTTCAACTGGATCGACATCGGCACCGTCACCGACTATTGGGAAGTGTGCCAGAGCGTGTTGCTGGGCGAAGTGGCCCATCTGGACGTGCCCGGCATCCAGATCAACGACGGCCTGTGGGTGGGCCTCAACACCAGCATCGACTGGCACGGCACCCGCATCGAGGGCCCGGTGTATATCGGCTCCGGTACCCGCATCGAATCGGGCGTGACGATCATCGGCCCGACCTGGATCGGCCACGGCAGCCACATCTGCAAGGATGCGACGGTCGAGCGCAGCATTCTGTTCGAGTACACCCGGGTGCTGCCATCGGTGAGCCTGAGCGAGACCATCGTCTTCAAGGATTACAGTGTTGATCGGGCCGGCGAGATGACGCACATCTCCGAATACGATCCCGATACCTGGGGCAATGCCCGCGACCGGCGCAGCAAGCGCCGCAGCGGCAAGGACGGCCTGGAGTCAGGCAAATAACGCAACGGAGGCTGGGGCCTCCGTTTTTTTTTTAGACTCTGCAGTGCAGTCCTGCGTATTTATTTTGTTTTGTTTATACATTACTGACAATGCCGCTTTATCGCTATTTGAACCTTCAAGTCGGCACCACATTTTTCTGCGTAACGGTTGTCGCATGCCTGATCGTGTTTTATTCAATTAACTATTTGGCAAAGCGATACAAGCTCATTCTTTAATTTTGAACAGCACGTTCAGGGGCGTTTTCACCTCATCTCTCGGAGGCCAATTCTGCCGTGCGGTTGTTGAACACCTTGGCAAACATCGGTACTAGGAAACGATTGCCGTACTCACTCAAGTGATTGGTGTCGTAATAGATTGGTCTACCATTTCGGATACCTTGGCATCGGCCACCAGCACACAGGTAAGGCAGAGGGTCAAGAATTTTGACGCCGCACTGGTCGCGCGCCGCGTCTTGCGCTGCCCATACCAAAGCATGCCGGCGACGATAGTCGTCGAGTGAGATGGAGGCGTCGGGTTGGCGTCTCAACGTCATCTGCCGAGCAGTCTTCGGTACGTCGGTATTCATTTCGGGGAGCGGTCGTACGAGGTATACCGTGTGGTGGGATGCCAGAGCGCAAGCGTTTTCGGTCAAGCGGTGGGCGTACGCAGTTTGTAAGGTGGCATCGGGTGTGTCGTACTCGCGGTCGAAATAAATACGCGGATGAGCTTGTTCCTCGGGTTTGCCATTTACCCCGAACACATAGTAACTGCTGCGGTTGACCACGATGAGTGGGATATCCGCAGGAAGAGACATCACCTTTTTGGCGGTCCATCCTTGGAACTGGTCGCAGTGATAGCCTCTGCGGACGTAGAGGCTTGTTTGGTGCATTGTCCCTGCGCCGATGGTAGGGCAGTCCGCGTAGGTCCAGCTCATTATGCCGCTGTCTTTCGGCATCGCCTCCGCAATAGCGGAGGCAACGGCTTCCGCGTGACTGTCGCCCAGCAGGACCGCACGGATCTTACTACCGCCATATACGCATGAGGGGGAAGTGGCGCCAGTTGTAGGCATGCATTCGTTCTGACGGGGATTACGATTCATCTGCTCTTGGCTGACTATTTCTATTGCGTCCGGCCAGCGCGCCGGATAACCGGCATGCATGCGGATCAGCGTGCCGACGCCGGCCACGGCCAGCACGGCGCCCACTAGCGCGGCGCCGCCCACCGCCGGGCGCAGCGCCACCAAACGCCGGCGCGTCAGGTTTTCAATGCCGTGATACGACAGATGGCCCAATACGAAGGTCAGCACGATACCGACACCGACGGCGGTGACGTTGTCCGCCAGTTTCTGGTATTCCAGCGCCACTACCACCGGCCAGTGCCACAAGTAGAGCGAGTAGGAGCGGGTGCCGATCCATTGCAGCAGGGGCAGGGCGGTAAACCGCGAGCTGGTGCGCGCCGCCATCAACACCAATGCTGCACCGGCCACCGGTATCATGGCGCGCCAGCCCGGCCACACGGTGCTGGCATTGAAACTAAACATGGCCGTGCAAATCAGAGCAAGGCCCAGCCATTCGAGCGGCTTGCGGCGCGCGCCGGACCAGGCTGCCGACAGCGGCAGCAGGAACACCAGGCCGCCGGCGAACATTTCCCAGGCGCGGGTCGGCAGCAGGAAGAAGGCTAGGCTGGGGTCGCGCCGGGTCCACAACACGCAGGCGGCCAGTGAGAGGGCAAACCCGGCGAGGTTAAAGGCGGTAATGGCGGCGCGTCTGGGGAAGAATTTCCATATTGCCAGCAGCATGAAGGGCAGCAGCACATAAAACTGCCACTCGACCGACAGCGACCAAGTGTGCAGCAGCCACTTTTCGTGGGCGTCGGCATCGAAATAATTGGTGCCCAACCAAAATTTAACGTTGGAAATGAACAGTAGGCTGTAGCCGATGCCGGCCGCCAGCGTCTTATAATCGATGGCCGGCAAGGTCCACCAGCCCAGCAGTAGCAGGGCGGTGCAGACGGCGATCAGCGCCGGCAAAATGCGTCGCGCGCGCGCCAGGAAAAATTCGATCAGCGAAAAGCGCCGGCCGCGTGCGCCCTCCAGGCCGTTGACGACGATACCCGTCATCAAATAGCCGGAGATGACAAAGAACACGTCGACGCCGATAAAGCCGCCAGAAAAGCCCGGTACGTTGAAGTGGTACAACACCACCGCAAGCACGGCCCAGGCCCGCAAGCCGTTGATATCGAGGCGGAATCCGGCGTCCCCGGTGGAGGTGGTCTGCTCCGTGCGCGGGCGCACGACGTCGTATGCATCACTCATGTCGGTCTCGTCAGGTTAATTGATAATTATCGCATAAACAACTTTCGCGACGTGTCGCGATGCCTACAAAGCGGCAGAGGTCGCTATTCTGCGACGCAGCAAGGATTTCCCCTGCGCAGCAGACATGCGAAAATTTTTCGCATGTCCCCATACAGGCGAAGGGTAACAGTGTGGCTGAAATCTTGTACGTATTGTATTATAAGCGCGTGCTGCGGTGCGGCATTTCTCTACAGGGACGGCTGTGGTGGCTGTCAGGTGTGTGGTGTAAGACCCTTTTAATTCAGGAGTTCATCTATGAAAGCCATGATACTGGCCGCTGGTAAAGGTACCCGGGTTCGTCCTTTAACTTATGACTTGCCCAAGCCGATGATTCCGCTGCTGGGCAAGCCGGTGATGGCTTACCTGATCGAGCATCTGGAGAAGTACGGCGTCAAGGAAATCATGGTCAACGTCAGCTATCTGCATGAAAAGATCGAAGATTACTTTGGTGAAGGCCATCAGTATGGCGTGCAGATCGGCTACTCGTTCGAGGGCTATACCGACGACAAGGGCGAAGTGGTGCCGCAACCGATCGGTTCGGCCGGCGGTATGAAGAAAATCCAGGAATTTGGCAATTTCTTTGACGAAACGACCATCGTCCTGTGCGGCGATGCGCTGATCGACCTCGATCTCCAGTCTGCGCTGTTCGAGCACAAGCGCAAGGGCGCGATCGCCTCGGTGATCACCAAGGAAGTGCCGTGGGATAAGGTGTCAAGCTACGGCGTGGTGGTGACCGAGAAGGATGGCCGCATCAAGTCCTTCCAGGAAAAGCCGTCACAGGCAGAGGCGCTGTCCAACTTTGCCAGCACCGGCATCTATATCTTCGAACCGGAAGCGCTGGCGCTGATCCCTCCTGGCGTCACCTTTGATATCGGCGCCGACCTGTTCCCGCTGCTGGTGGAAAAAGGCTTGCCGTTCTATGCCCAGACCCGACCGTTCAACTGGATCGACATCGGCACCGTGAGCGACTACTGGGAAGTGTGCCAGAGCGTGCTGATGGGCGAAGTGGCCCATCTGGACGTGCCCGGCATCCAGATCAACGACGGCCTGTGGGTCGGCTTGAACACCAGTATAGATTGGAACGATACCCGGATCGAAGGGCCGGTGTATATTGGCTCCGGTGTGCAGATCGAGGCCGGGACCACGATTATCGGTCCCGCATGGATCGGCCATGGGAGTAAAATCTGCCACGGCGCCAAAATCGTTCGCAGTGTGCTGTTTGAATACACGCGGGTGTTACCGAATGTTTCTTTAGAAGAAATTATCGTCTTCAAGGACTATAGTGTGGACCGTGCCGGGGTGATGAAACACGTATCGGAGCTGCCAGTCGATGCCTGGTCCAATGCGCGCGACCGCCGTAACAAGCGTCGCACCACTGAAGCAATTACTGAATCAACTGATTACTTAGAAAAGAGACGTATAGCATGAAGATTTATCCGGTCATCCTGTCAGGCGGCGCGGGTACGCGCCTGTGGCCTTTGTCGCGCGCGGTATTGCCCAAGCAATTGTTGCCGGTTATGGGCGAGCGGACGATGCTGCAGGACACGGCCTTGCGCCTGGCCGGACGACCGGGGTTGATGCAACCGCTGGTAGTGTGCGGCAACGACCACCGCTTCCTGGTGGCCGAGCAGATGCGCGACATCGGCATTCCGCCGCTGGCGATCCTGCTGGAGCCGGTGGGGCGCAATACGGCCCCTGCGGTAGCCGCCGCCGCGTACTTCCTGGCCGCGCACGATCCGGACGCCGTCATGCTGGTGCTGCCGGCCGACCATGTTATCGACAATGTCGAAGCGTTCTACGCCGCCATCGGCCAGGCGTCGGCCCTGGTGGCCGACGGCGCCTTGGCCACCTTCGGTATCGTGCCGACCAGCCCGGAAACCGGCTACGGCTATATTCGCAGCGGCGAGGGCGCCGGCGCGCCGCAGTGCTACAAGGTCGACCGTTTTGTGGAGAAACCGGACCGTGAGACGGCCGAAAGCTTCGTCGCCGCCGGCAATTACTATTGGAACAGCGGCATGTTCCTGTTCCGTGCCGCCAGCTACCTGAGCGAACTGCGCGTGTTGCAGCCAGCCATCGCCGAGGCCACCGAGCTGGCGGTCAAGGACGGTTATCGCGACCTCGATTTCTGTCGCCTGCAGGAGGCTGCGTTCAGCAGCTGCCCGTCCGATTCCATCGACTACGCAGTCATGGAGCATACCCGGCACGCCATCGTGGTGCCGGCCGACATCGGCTGGAGCGACGTCGGTTCGTGGTCGGCGTTGTGGGAAGTGCAGCCCAAGGACGCCAGCGGCAACGCCGTGCGCGGCGACGTCTTCCTCGACGGCGTGTCGAATTCGCTGGTGCGTGCGGAAAGCCGTATCGTTGCCGTGGTCGGCGTGCAGGACCTGGTGGTGGTGGAAACCGCCGATGCCGTGCTGGTCACCCACAAGGACCACGTCCAGCGTGTCAAGGAAGTCGTGCAGCACTTGAAGAGCCAGGAACGCACCGAGCACCTGCACCACACCAAGGTGTACCGACCATGGGGCAGCTATGAGGGCATCGACATCGGCGAGCGCTTCCAGGTCAAGCGTATCACGGTCAACCCCGGCGGCAAGCTGTCGCTGCAGATGCACCATCACCGCGCTGAGCACTGGATCGTGGTCAGCGGCACCGCCCGCGTGACCTGCGGCGACACGGTCACCTTGTTGACCGAGAACGAGTCAACCTATATTCCGATCGGCACCACGCACCGCCTGGAGAATCCGGGCAAGCTGCCGCTGCACCTGATCGAAGTGCAGTCTGGCAGCTACCTCGGCGAGGACGACATCGTCCGGCTCGAGGATGTGTATCAACGCGCGTGACGGCGGTATAATCAAAACGGAGGCCAGCGCCTCCGTTTTTTTATCCACTACCGACTGCGACCTTGCGACTTTTTTCTCTTTTGTTGGCCGCGCTGCTGTGCGCTGCTTTACCGGCCCGGGCCCAGGTGAGTGCCGGCCTCGGTCCTCAGCAACTGGCGGTGGTCGTCAATGACGACGAACCGAACAGCGTTGAGATCGCCGAATACTACCGCAAAGCGCGGAGTATCCCGGCCGCGAACATGGTCCACGTGCGCCTGCCGCACCGCCAGCGCAAGCTCGATGCCGAGCAATTCGAGGCGCTTAAGGCGCAAATCGACGCCAGGCTGGGGCCCGAGATCCAGGCGGTGCTGATGGTGTGGACCGCGCCCTACGCGGTCGAATGCAATTCGCTGACGGCGGCCTACACCATGGGCCTGGATAGCGAGCTGTGTTCGAACTCCTGCAATGCCAGCAAGCCCAGCCCGTATTTCAACGCCGTGTCGCGCAAGCCGATGAGCGACTTCAAGATGCGCATTGCGATGCAGATGCCGACCGAGTCGGTGGCTGCGAGCAAGGCGCTGATCGACCGCGGGGTGCTCAGCGGCTTCGCCACGCCGGTCGCCACTGCCTATTTCCTGCAAACCAGCGATGTCGCGCGCAGCAGCCGCGCGCGCTTCTTCCCGCGCTCGATGTCGCTACCTCAGAAGAAGCTGACCATCAAGACGCTGCAAGTCGACAGCATCGAGCAGGTGAGCGATATCATCGTGTATCAAACGGGGCGTGATTTTGTGCCCAAACTGGACACGCTGAAGTTTCTGCCGGGCGCGCTGGCGGATCACCTGACCTCGGTTGGCGGCGACTTGCTGAGCAACGCGCAGATGAGCAGCCTGCGTTGGCTTGATGCTGGGGCGACAGCCAGCTATGGCAGCGTCACCGAGCCTTGCAATCACTGGCAAAAATTCCCGCAATCGAGCGTGTTGCTGACGCAATATCTGCGCGGCAATACCGCCATTGAAGCCTACTGGAAAAGTGTTGCCTGGCCTGCCCAGGGTGTCTTTATCGGCGAGCCGCTGGCTGCGCCTTACCGTCGCTGACGGCGCCGCAGCGCCAGCGCCAGCAAGGGCAGACCCGCCAGCCACAGCAGACCGGCGGCTGGTTCCGGCACCGCTGGCGCGCTGCCTGCCGGCTCTGGCCAGGCTAGCCCGTCATGCTGCCGGGCATACTGGTGCGGATCGGCCGCCTCCCAAGCCATGCCGAAAACCTCGTCCTGCTTGACGCCGGCGAGACGGCGGTTCCACGCCCCCCACTCGTCCCGCTCGATGAAGCCGTCCTTGGGGGAGGCGCCGGTATTGTTGTTGACGGCGCTATCCTTGGCGGCGTCGTCGAGTTTGCAGGGGTCGAACAGGAAATCCATATTGACCTTGTTGTGGTCGTCCGCAGACGCTGCCGCCGGCGGCTGGGCCGGGCCCTGCGGTTGTGCTGGCTGCTGCTGTTGCGCGGGGGCGGTGTGCAGCGCCAGCGCGCAGGCGCCGGGCCGGGTGCCCGCCGGCGCCGGTTCAAGCACGGTCACAGGCTGCGCGGCTTGCGCGGCGCAGGCGCTCGCGAGGCACCAGAGGATCCACGACATCTGCAGTTGCTTCCCCATGATAGCTCCTCGACTCAAGCCTGACGCGTAACAATCACGCAAATTTTCAATTACCATAAGAAACTTAAATTTCTTATTGTTAAGTTTAGCACACGGTGGGCCTGTATTCCAGGAAAACTCCGGTCTGACCTCGCTTAGCTCGAACGGACTAATACCATGTCATCATGATGTCAATCCAGACCACTAATATGCAAATTGCAAGCTTCAAAAACAATTTGTTAATATTTCAGGACAGCTCATGAAAAAACTTCTCTCCCCGCCGGCACGTACCGTGATCGCCGCCGCGCTGCTCGGCGCCTTGTCGGCGCCGGCCTTTGCCGCTTCGTCGGTCGTCATCAGCCAGGTGTACGGCGGCGGCGGCAACGGCGGCTCCAAATACAAGAACGATTTCATCGAGCTGTTCAATCGCAGCGGCAGCGCCGTCGACCTGAGCGGCTGGAGCGTGCAATACGCCAGCGCCAGCGGCAGCAGCTGGCAGGTGACCACCCTGGGCAGCGTCACGCTGCAGCCGGGCCAGTACTATCTGGTGCAGGAAGCGGCCGGCAGCGGCGGCACCGACGCCTTGCCGACGTCGGATGCGTCCGGCAGCATTGCGATGAGCGCCACCGCCGGCAAGGTGGCGCTGTCGAACAGCACCGCAGCACTGGCGGGCACCTCGCCGATCGGCGCTGCGGTGGTCGACTTCGTCGGTTTCGGCGGCGCCAACTTCGCCGAGGGAACGGCTACCGCCTTGCTGAGTAACACCAACGGCGCGCTGCGCAACAACGGCGGCTGCGTCGACACCGACAACAACAGCACCGACTTCACGGTGACCACGCCGACCCCGCGCAACCGCTCCAGCGCGCTCAACAGCTGCGGCGTGCAGGCGCCGGCTATCGTCGCCACCTGCCCGGAAAACCTGGCCCTGGCCTACGGCGTTAACGGCAGCGCCGACCTCAGCGCCACCGACAGTGACGGCATCGTCAACAGCGCCGTGATCACGTCGACGGCCGTGCCGGGCATCAGCCTGGTCAACTTCCTGGCCGCGTCCGGCGCCGGCGGCGTCGCCACGGCCAGCCTGAGCATCGCCTCCAGTGTGCAGGCCGGCGCCTATCCGGTCACCATCAAGTTCGGCAACGACCAGTCGCAGGAAGCCAGCTGCAAGATCAACGTCAGCGTGGCCGCACCGGCCACCGTCACCCACACGATTCCGCAAATCCAGGGCGAGGGCGACGCCAGCCCGTATGCCAACACCATCCAGACCACCGAGGGCGTGGTGACTTCCAAGGTCGGCTCCGGCTTCTTCATCCAGGATGCACAGGGCGACGGCAATCCGCTGACCTCGGACGGCGTCTTCGTCTTCACCACCGTCGCCAACATCGGCACCGTGCAGGTGGGCGACAAGGTGCGCATCACCGCCACCGTGGCCGAGTACACGCCGACCGCCGCCACCCGCTCGTACACCGAGCTGACCACCGTCACCGCCATCACCAAGCTGGCCAGCGGCGTCAACATTACGCCGACCAATATCGCGCTGCCGCACGCCAACCTGGGCCAGGTGGAAGGCATGCTGGTGCGCTTCGCCGACGCCTTGACCGTGTCGCAGCTGGAATTCCTCGGCTCGCGCGGCGAGATCACGCTGTCCTCGGGCCGCCTGGAGTTGGCCTCGAACCGTTACCGTCCCGGCACGCCGGAAGCGCTGGCGCAAGCCGCCGCCAACCTGCGCAACCAGATCATCCTGGACGACGGCATCTTTGTTGCGCCGACCACCATTCCCTACCTGACCGAAGACGGCGCGCTGCGCGCCGGCGACTCCGTCTCCGGCCTGACCGGCGTGGTCGACTTCGGCGCCAAGGGCGGTGGTGGCGCCGGCTTCAAGCTGCAGCCGACCGCAGCGCCGGTGTTCTCGCAGGATCACCCGCGCGCTGCGCCGCCGGCGCTGGCTGCGGGCAATGTGAAAGTGGCCAGCGCCAACGTGCTGAACTACTTCACCACCTTCACCAACGGCAGCGATGTCGCCGGCCAGACCGGGCAGGGCTGCTTGCTGGGCGGTGTCTCGAACAAGTCGAACTGCCGTGGCGCCGACAATCTGAACGAGTTCAACCGCCAGAGCGCCAAGATCGTCGGCGAGCTGAAGGCCATCGACGCCGACGTCTACGGCCTGATGGAAATCCAGAACAACGGTGAATATGCGGTTTCGACGCTGGTCACCGCGCTGAACGAGGCGATTTCGCCGGGCACCGGCTTCCAGACCTACGCCGTGGTGCCGAAGCCGGCCGCCACCGGCACCGACGCCATCCGCGTGGCGATGATCTACAAGCCGTCCGTGCTGACGCTGGTGGGCAACGCCCTGTCCGATGCCGACAGCGTCAACAACCGTCCGCCGATGGCGCAGACCTTCCGCGCCGTCAACGGCGCCAAGTTCTCGCTGGTGGTCAACCACCTGAAATCCAAGGGCAGCTGCTCGACCACCGCGCTGCCGGTCAACGGCATCGCCGACACCGACACCGGCGACGGCCAGAGCTGCTGGAACGGCACCCGTGTGGCGCAGGCGCGCCGCCTGATCAACTCCTTCGTGCCGCAAGTGGTGGCGGCGGCGGGCGACGCCAAGGTGCTGCTGGTGGGCGACTTCAACGCCTACGGTCAGGAAGATCCGATCGCGGCCATCAACGCCGCCGGCTACGTCAACCAGCTGGAGCGCTTCGTGCGCGCCGCCGGCGAAATGCCGTACTCCTACGTCTTCAACGGTGAAGCCGGTTACCTGGACCACGCCCAGGCCAGTGCCGCGCTGAATCCGCAAGTGGTGGGCGCTGCCGAGTGGCATAACAACGCCGACGAGCCGACCGTGCTGGACTACAACACCGACGGTAAGCCGCAGGACAAATACACCAGCGCGCCGTACCGCGCCTCGGACCACGATCCGGTGGTGGTCAGCCTGAACCTGGTGGCGCCGTACACCGACGTCAGCGCCGGCATCAAGGCGCTGAGCTCGGGTCTGGTCCTGAACCGCGCGACCAATAAGTGGAACGGCACCGTCACCCTGACCAACACCAGCGGCCAAGCCATCAACGGCCCCTTGCAGGTGGTGCTGGACGGCCTGCCGGCCGGCGTGACCCTGGCCGGCGCCAGCGGCGTGCGCAACGGCGCACCGTACCTGACGCTGAACGCCAATCTGGCGGCCGGCGCCACGGCCACGGTCGCGGTCAGCTTCAGCAAGACCGGCACCGCAGCCATCAATTACACCCCGCAAATTTTCAGCGGCACTTTTTAATAAGTAAGGAATGCACAAGATGAACACTCTGATGACCCTGCGCCGCGGCGCGCTGGCGCTGGCCCTGAGCGCCGTGGCCGGCCTGGCCTCCGCCGCCACCTACCATATCGAACTCAATACCGCGAGTTTCGTGTCGACCTACGGCCCCACCGGCTGGATCGACCTGCAGTTCAATCCAGGCAACAGCGGCACACCGGCGGCAGCCGTCACGCTGACCGATTTCGTCGGCTTCGGCGACGCCGCCAGCGCCCAGATCAACGGCGCCGTCAGCGGCTCGCTGGCGAGCGGCTACACCATCGCCAACACCGATGCCAGCGGCTGGAACGACCTGTTCCATGCGGTGAGTTTCGGCGGCACGATCGGCTTCAATGTCACCTTCAGCGGCGACGCCGATCCGGGGCAGGGCGGCAAGCAGTCGACCTTCGCGGTCGGCCTGATGAATGCCGATGCCGACACCTACCTGGGTACGACGGACATCTCCGGCTCGCTGGTGCAGCTGAACTGGACCGCCAGCCTGGTGGCCAACCAGGGCAGCGTGACGGCGGCGCCGTTGCTGGAGGCGCCAAGCATCCCGGCAGTGGCGGCCCCGGTGCCGGAACCGGAAACCTGGGCCATGATGGCGGCCGGCCTAGCGCTGCTGGGTCTGGTTTGCCGCCGTAAGCAAGTGTCGTAAAGCATACAAAACGGCTGGTATTTATATCGCAAAACTCTGAATTTGCGATGGAAATCATATTAGTAATGCACCATTGCTTAATGCATAGTGATTCCTTTACAGGGGAACACTATGCCAGCCGCCCATATCCTCGTCGTCGAAAGTACGCCCGCCATCCAGGAACTGATTGCCCTTAACCTGGGCATGGCGGGCCACCGTATCAGCCGCGCCGCCGATGCCGAAAGCGCCATGCTGATGCTGGAGGACGGCCTGCCCGACATGGTGCTGCTGGACTGGAACCTGCCGGGCCAATCCGGCCTGTCCCTGGTGCGCCGCCTGCGCGCCCAAGCGCGTACGCGCAGCCTGCCGATCATGATGGTGACGGCCCGCTGCGGCGAGCCGGACAAGATCATGGCGCTGGAAGCCGGCGCCGACGACTACATGACCAAACCGTTCAGCCCGCGTGAGATGGTAGCGCGCGTGCATTGTCTGCTGCGCCGCTGGTCGCTGCCCGGCGCGGCCGACACCCCGGTGCAGCTGGCCGGCCTGCGGCTCGATCCCTGCACCCTGCGTGTCACCGCCGGGGCGCGCGAACTGGCGCTGGGCCGCGTCGAATTCAAGCTGCTGAATTTCCTGATGAGCCACCCGGAACGCGTGCACACCCGCGCCCAGTTGCTCGACCAGGTATGGGGCAGCGCCGTCTATCTGGACGAACGCACCGTCGACACCCATGTCGGCCGCCTGCGCAGCGCGCTGCAGCCGAGCGGTTACCAGCGCCGCATCGAAACCGTGCGCGGCAGCGGCTACCGCTTTGTCGCGGCGCAGGCGTGAGCATGGAGCAGTTGGTCATCCTCAGCAATCGGGAGCAGGAGTACCTGCTGCACGCCATTGAAGCGGCGCTGCCGGTGCAGGACGCGCGCCAGTTTTTCCTGTGGAGCCAGGGACCGTTGCAGGCGCTGCTGCCGCACCAGGTGATGGTGTGCCTGCAGTTCGGTGCACAGGATGAACTGCAGCACGTGGAGTGCCTGCATAGCACCGTGCTGGACGCCGTGCTGCGCTCGCGCCTGACCCACCGCGACGATGGCCTGGCGCTGCGACTGGCGCGCTACTGCCGCCAGTCGCAGCGCCTGCCGGCCATGCTGGACGCCGCTCCCGGTGCCGACGCCCTGAAGGCCGGGCAGGGGCTGGCGCCGTTCCAGGGCGAGCTGCGCGAGCTGGGCCTGGAGAATGTGCTGATGCACGGCAGCGAACGCCTGCCGGGCGGGGCCACCTTCTTCGTGCTGTTCGGCCTGCCGCACCGGCCGCGCACGCGCCACGGCTACTTCCTGGCGCTGCTGTTGCCGTACCTGCACATGAGTCTGCAACGGGTGAATCGCCAGCAGGCGCAGGCGAGGGCCGGCACGCTGGCGCGGTCGGTCAGCGCGCGCGAGGCCGAAATCCTGCACTGGGTACGCGAAGGCAAGAGCAACGAAGAGATCGGCCAGATCCTCGGCATCAGCGGCCTGACGGTCAAAAACCACCTGCAGCGCCTGTACCGGCTGCTGGACGTCTCCAATCGGGCGCAGGCGATCGCGCGCGGCATGACACTGGACCTGTTCGACCGCCCACCGCAGCCGCTGGCACGTGCCGCCTAGCCTGGTTTTGCTTGAAACTTGTGGTTGGGTAATGTCAATACTATTGGTTGCGTTGGGGCGCAACCACTGGGGGGCACGGATTGCAAGAAAAGATTGTCGTAGATACAAATGACGTGGTAGCCTCTGGCTTTGAATCTGCAGGTTGATCACGAGGAGTTGCAGGGATGGAAGTGGCAAAGAATGGCGGCAAAACCGGCATGCGCAGGACGGCCGGGTTCACCTTGCTGGAACTGCTGGTGGTGATTGTGATCATCGGTCTGCTGGCCGCTTACGTCGGGCCGAAATACTTCGCCCAGCTGGGCAAATCGGAAGTCACCATCGCCAAGGCGCAGATCGAGTCGTTTGAAAAAGCGCTCGACACCTTCCGCCTCGACGTCGGCCGCTATCCCAACACCGAGGAAGGCCTGGGCGTGCTGGTCACCGCCGTGCCCAGCGTCGGCGCCAAATGGAACGGTCCCTACCTGAAGAAGGGCGTGCCGCCCGATCCGTGGGGCCATCCGTACAAATACAAGGGCCCTGAAGCGGGCGCCGAGTACATCATCACGTCGGAAGGCCGCGACGGCCAGCCCGGCGGCGCCGGCGAAGACGCCGACATCACTTCGCGCTAACCTTCACCGTCCCCTTCGCCATGCAGTACGACGTGCGCACCTTGTCGGCCGAAATGGTCATCTCCCATCTGGTGATCGATGGCCGCGATGAGGCGGACGCGCGCCGCCAGGTCGAGGCGCGTGGGCTGTTCGTCAGTGCCATCGCGCCGGTGCGTGCCGGCCTGGGACGACGCGGCGGCAAGCGCGGCGCGCTGTCGCTGGTGTTGTTCAGCCAGGAACTGCTGGCGCTGCTGACGGCCGGCCTGGGCATCGTCGAAGGACTGGAAGCACTGCTGGAAAAAGAAAGCAGCCCGGCCACGCGCGGCGTGCTGGAGCGGCTGCTCAACGGCCTGCGCGAAGGCCAGCGTTTTTCCGCCGTGCTGGCCGACCAGCCGGACCTGTTCCCGCCGCTATACGTCGGCATCGTCAAGGCCGCCGAGGGCACCTCCGATCTGCCACGCTCGCTGGCGCGCTTCATCGACTACCAGCAGCGCATCGACCTGGTGCGCGCCAAGCTGGTGTCGGCGGCGATTTATCCCTGCATCCTGCTGCTGGTGGGCGGCGGCGTCAGCCTGTTTTTGATCGGCTACGTGGTGCCGCGCTTTGCCGAGGTGTATCAGGGCGCCGGCCGCAACCTGCCCTGGCTGTCGCAGCAGATGCTGAACTGGGGCCAGTTCGCCAGCGCACACACCACGCTGCTGTTGCTCGGCATCGCCACCGTACTGGGATCGCTGGTGCTGGGCGTGCGCCGCGTGCTGGCCAACGGCGGCATGGCGCGCCTGTTCGGCAAGCTGCCCGGCATCGGCGAACGGGTGCGCATCTACGAGCTGTCGCGCCTGTACCTGACGCTCGGCATGCTGAGCGAGGGCGGCATCACCATCGTGCACGCCATCCAGACCGTGCAGGGCATGGTGTCGCCGTCCATGCGGACCAACCTGCAGAGCGCCCGCGCGGCGATCGAATCGGGCCTGCCGCTGTCGACCGCCTTCGAAGCGGCGCAACTGACCACGCCGATCTCGCTGCGCATGCTGCGCGTGGGCGAGCGCACCGGCGACATGGGGCCGATGCTGACCCAGTCGGCGGCGTTCTACGACGGTGAAATCAGCCGCTGGATCGAACGTTTTACCCGCACTTTTGAACCGCTGTTGATGGCCGCCATCGGCCTGGTGGTCGGCGCCATCGTGGTGCTGTTGTATATGCCGATCTTTGATCTGGCCGGAGACATGTCATGACCGCGATCGACGCGACCCTGCTGGCGCGCGCCCGTCATTTGCGCCAGCAATCGAAACGCACTCTGGTCGAGGAACTGGAAGCGCTGACCGGCACCGAAGCGCGCCTGCTGGTGCGTTCGCTGGCGCAGCCCTTTGAGATGACCGTGCTGGAAACGGTCGACATGCTGGCCTACCAGCCGGCCTGGGATCTGCTGCCGCTGTCGCAGGCCATGGCGCGCCATTGCGTACTGCTGCGCGGGGTGGACGGCACGGTGGTCGGCGTGATCGCCGATCCCTTCGACCTGGACTTGCGCACCTGGCTCGGCACGCAGGCGCGCGCCACCGCCGCCGCGCCGCTGGCGACGCGGCTGGCGCTGCAGGCCGACATCCAGGCCTACCTGTCCAAGCAGGAGGAATCCGCACGCGCCACCGACTCGCTGCTGCCCGGCGCCAGCGAAGGGCGGCGCGACGGCAAGACGGCGGCGGTGCTGTCGTTCGCCTCGGTGTCCGAAGGCGCGAGCCAGGCCGTGCGCCTGGTGAATTCGACCCTGTACGACGCGCTCAAGGCCGGCGCCTCCGACATACATCTGGAAAGCACGGCCGGCGGCCTGGCGGTCAAGTACCGCGTGGACGGCGTGCTCGATCACGCCACCTCGGTCAACGGCGTGGACGTGGCCGAGCAAATCATCTCGCGCCTGAAGGTGCTGGCGGAACTGGACATCGCCGAACGCCGCGTGCCGCAGGATGGCAGCTTCCGCGTGGAAGCCAATGCGCGCGAGATCGACTTGCGCGTCTCCATCATGCCGAGCATCCACGGCGAAGACGCGGTGATCCGTATCCTCGACAAGCGCGCCATGATCGAAGCCTACGGCTCGCTGACGCTGGAAGCGCTGGGCTTCGATGCGCCGTCGCTGTCGACGCTGCGCACCTTGGCGCAGGAAGCCTACGGCATGCTGCTGGTGACCGGCCCCACCGGCTCCGGCAAGACCACCACGCTGTACGCGGCGCTGACCGAGATCCACAACGGCCGCGAGAAGATCATCACGATTGAAGATCCGGTGGAGTACCAGCTGCCGGGCATCCTGCAGATTCCGGTCAACGAGAAGAAGGGCCTGACGTTTGCGAAAGGCCTGCGCTCCATCCTGCGCCACGACCCGGACAAGATCATGGTGGGCGAGATCCGAGACCGCGAGACGGCGGAAATCGCCGTGCAGTCGGCGCTGACCGGCCACCTGGTGCTGACCACCGTGCACGCGAATAATGTGTTCGATGTGTTCGGCCGCTTCACCCACATGGGCATCGATCCGTATGCGTTCGTGTCGGCGCTGAACGGCATCTGGGCGCAACGCCTGATCCGCACCAACTGCCCGCACTGCGCCACCGAGTACACGCCGGACGACCATGAACTGGCCAGCGTCGGCATGACCCGCGCTGAGGCTTACGACTACCGCTTCATGCAGGGCAAGGGCTGCGGCGATTGCCGTGGCACCGGTTACAAGGGTCGCCGTTCGATCGCCGAGATCCTGACCCTGAACGACGAGATCCGTGAGCTGATTGTCGACAAGCGGCCGATCCGCCAGATCAAGCAGGCGGCCTATGAGAACGGCACGCGCAGCCTGCGTCAGGCGGCGCTGGAACTGGTCAAGCGCGGCGGCACCACGCTGACCGAGATTAAACGGGTGACCTTGCATGCGTAGAGCAATCGGACAATTCTTGCGCATCGATGTCTCGCCCCATGCGGTGAGCGTGCAGCGCGCGAGCAACTGGAACCGCTGGAGCCGATCGGGAAGTCCGGTGGTGCTGGCGTCGCAGGCCATCGCGCCGTCCGCCGAGCATCCGGTCGACGCCATCGCCAACGCCTTGCGCGCGCTATTGGGTGAACTGGACGTGAGCGGCTGGCCGGCGAGCTTCGCGCTGGCCGACGAATTGACGCGCACCTGGCGCGTCACGCCGCCCGCCGGCGCCGCCCGCATGGCCGACCTGGAAGCGGCGGCCGCGTTGCGCTTCCAGTCACTGTTCGGCGAAGCGCCGACCGCCTGGCAGCTTTCGGCCGACTGGGATGCGGTGCAGCCGTTCTTTGCCGCCGCCATGCCGCGCGCCCTGTTGGCCGCACTGCAGCTGGTGGCGCAGGATGGCAAGCTAAGCATCGTCGCCATCGAGCCGCGCTTCATCGGCGCGTGGAACCGCAGCCGCCGCAGCGTCAAGCCCGGCGCCTGGTTCGGCCATGTGCACGACAATTTGCTGACCCTGGGCGCCGCCGAGGCGGACGGCAAAAGCCTGCGCGCCATCCGTCCGCTGCCGCTGCCGCGCGATGCGGACCATCAGTGGCTGACGCAAACGCTGCAACGCGAGGCGCTGCTGCTGGATATGGAAGCCCCTATGCTGCTGCAGGTGGATGGCGACGCGCCCGCCGCATGGCGCGCGCCGCCGGCCAACGCCGCGCAGATTCCGTGCAGCGTGCTGGCGGGGAGTGCGTGATGAGGGCGATACACATCGATTTCGCGCCGCGCAGCCTGCGCCGCACTTTGTTCCACATCCATCCGGGCGTGCTGGCGCTGGCCGGCGCCGGCTTGCTGCTGTGCGTCGGCGCGGCCTTCGGTGGCTGGAAGCTGGTCGAGCAAAAGCGCGAACGCCAGCAGCAGCTGCAGCACTTGCAGCAGCGCGTGGCCGCGCTGACGGTGCGGCCGGCGGAAGTGGCGCGGATCGCCATTCCCGAGGCGCAGGCGGCTTTCGTCAACGGCGCCGTCATGCAACTGAACCTGCCGTGGCGCGAGCTGCAGGACGCCGTGCTGGCCGCCACGCCGCGCGGCGTGGCGCTGATCGCGCTGGAGCCTGACCCGCGCAAGCGCAGCCTGAAGATCACCGCCGAAACCAGGACCAGCGACGAGATGGTGGACTATGTGGCGGCGCTGAAGGAACAGGAAAGCTTCAGCGGCGTGATCCTGACCCGCCACGAAATCAACGACGCCGATCCGAACCGGCCCTTGCGATTCCAGCTGGAGGCGACATGGCAGGCGCGATGAGTCATATGAACAACGTCAACCTGTCCGCGCTGCTGCTGCGTGCGCGCCTGGCCGTGCTGCGCCTCGGCGTGCCGGCCTGCATGGCGATCGTGCTGTGTGCGGCCGGTGTGGCCGCGTGGGCCTGGTTGCTGCCGCAACGCGCCGCCCAGGCGGAGCTGATGGCGCAGCCTTTGCCGGCGCCGTCCACGCTGGTGGCGCCGCCGCCACCGCCGTCGGCCAATCAGAATCTGGCGGCCTTTTATGACACGCTCGGCGAAAAGCGCTACGCCGAGCAGCAGGTCAAGGTGCTGTTCGACCTGGCCGCCAAATCCAGCCTGGTGCTGAACCAGGGCGAGTACAAGGCCAATTACGACAAGGCCAGCCGCGTCAGCACTTACCAGATCATCCTGCCGGTGAAGGGATCGTACCAGTCGATCTGGCAGTTCGCCATGCAGGGCTTGCGCGAAATGCCTTATGCCTCGCTGGACGAAGTGGGCTTCCGCCGCGACACCATCGCCGAACCCACGGTGGAGGCACGCCTGCGTTTTACCCTGTACCTGAAGGACGCCGAGCCATGAAGCCCTATCAGATGGCGATGGCGCTGGCGCTGGCCGGCGCGGCGGGGTTGATGCTGTTCGGCGATAACTCGCCATCGAGCGACATCGCCGAACCGGTCGCGCGCAAGGCCACGGCGCCAGCCAAGGTTGAAAAGGAAACCAGCCAAGCCGACGTCGCCATCCTGCCGCTGATTCCGCGCGCGCAGCTGGTGGGCGAATCCGGCGAGGCCTCCTTTGCCTCGGGCGAGGGCGTGTTCCTGGGCCAGAACTGGAATCCGCCGCCACCGCCGCCGCCGCCGGTATCGAACGCGCCGCCACCACCGCCGATGGCGCCGCCCATGCCGTTCATCTATATCGGCAAGGCGCTGGCCGACGGCGCCTGGGAAGTGTTCCTGGCGCGCGGCGACAAGACTTATTCGGTGCGCGCCCAGAGCGTCATCGACGGAACCTACCGGGTGGAGAAGATCGCACCGCCGCAGATGTCCCTGACGTATTTGCCTTTGAATCAGCAACAACAGATGAATATTGGAGCTCTTGAGTGATGGCTAGCCCTTTGAAGAAAATCGGCGTGTGCGCCGTGCTGGCGATCTTGCTGAGCGGCTGCGCCGCGCAAATGGCCTACCGTGACGGCAATGAGCTGATCGCGAACAATCAGGTCGAAGCGGGCCTGGCCAAGTACCAGGAAGCGGTGCAGGCCGACCCGTACAACGCCAAATACCGCAGCGCCTATCTGGCGGCGCGCGACCGCGCCACGCAACGCCTGCTGGACACGGCGGAACGCGACCATGCCGAGGGCCGCAGCGCGCAGGCGGAGCAGGGCTATGGCCGCGTGCTGGGCCTGGACCCGAAGAACGAGCGCGCCAACGCCGGCCTGCGCGCGCTGGACCGCGACATCCGCCAGGCCAAGCTGATGGAAGCGGCGACGCAGCATGTCAATAAAAACGAGTACGAACTGGCGAAGCAGAAGCTCAACGCCATCCTGAGCGAATCGCCCACCAACGACAAGGTGCGTGCGATGCTGCGTGAAGTGGTGGAGAAGAGCGCGCCGTCGGCGGTGGAGTCGGGCTTGTCTAAGTCCTACAAGCAGCCGATCACCATCGAGTTCCGCGACGCTCCGCTGAAGCAGGTGTTCGAAGTGATCTCGCGCCGCTCCGGCCTGAATTTCGTGTTCGACAAGGACGTGAAGACCGACCAGAAAACCACGGTCCTGCTGAAGAACAGCACCGTCGAATCGGCCATCTACTTCCTGCTGCTGACCAATCAGCTGGAACAGCAGGTCATGGACGCCAACACCATCCTGATTTACCCGAACGTGGCGGCCAAGCTGAAGGAATACCAGGAGATGACGGTCAAGACCTTCTTCCTGGCCAACGCCGAGGCCAAGCTGGTGGCCAACACGCTCAAGACCATCCTCAAGTCGCGCGACGTGGTGGTGGATGAAAAGCTCAACCTGATCATCGTGCGCGACACGCCGGAGGCGATCCGCCTGGCCGACCGCCTGATCACGCTGCAGGACGCGCCGGAAGCGGAAGTGATGTTGGAAGTGGAGATCCTGGAAGTGAAGCGTTCGCGCCTGATGGACCTGGGCGTGGTGTGGCCGACCTCCGTGGGCTTCGCGCCGCTGTCCACCTCGGGCGGCACCGGCATTACGATCCGCGACCTGAATAACCTGAACCAGCGCACCATCGGCGTCACCGGCGTGCAGTTGTCGGTCAATGCCAACAAAAACGATGCGGACTCCAATCTGTTGGCCAATCCGCGCATCCGCGTGCGTAACAAGGAGAAGGCCAAGATTGTCATCGGTGACAAGCTGCCGGTGATCACCTCCACCGTGTCGTCCGGCGTGGGCGGCTTCGCCAGCGACTCCGTCACCTACGTGGACGTGGGCCTGACCCTGAATGCCGAGCCGACCATTTACCTGAACAACGAGGTGGCGATCCGCATGCAGCTGGAGGTCAGCAATCTGGTCAACACCATCACCACCAAGAACGGCACCACGGCTTACCAGCTGGGCACGCGCCAGGCTTCGACCATGCTGCAGTTGAAGGACGGCGAGAACCAGGTGCTGGCCGGCTTGATCAACAACGAAGAGCGCAACTCGTCCAACAAGGTGCCGGGCTTCAGCGAACTGCCGATCATCAGCCGCCTGTTCGGCAGCCAGCGCGACGACAACCAGAAGACCGAGATCGTGTTGTCGATTACGCCGCACCTGATCCGCAACGTGCAACGTCCTGAGGCGTCGGCCTCGGAGTTCTCGGCCGGGACGGAGGCCAGCTTCCGCCGCCGTCCCGACCTGACGCCGCGCGCCACCGTGCCGCTGCCGGGCGCCGTGGCGCCGGCGCCGATCGCACCTGCCACACCTGCCACACCTGCCACACCTGCTGCATCGTCGCCGGTGCAGGCGACCCCGCTGTCGCAATCGCAGCCGGCGCCGCTGCCGCCGTCGCAGGGCGCGCAGCCGCAGGCGGTGCAGCCGCCGGCCGCCGAACCGTCGCCGCCGGTGCAGCAATAAACCGGGTATGACGATGCGCACGCGTGGCTTCACCTTGATCGAGCTGCTGGTCACGCTGACCATCCTCGGCCTGCTCAGCGCCATGGTGATCCCGACCGCGCAAGTGGTGGTGCAGCGCCGTCAGGAGCAGGACTTGCGCGAGTCGCTGCGCGAGATCCGTCACGCGCTGGACGCCTACAAGCAGGCCTACGACCAGGGTCGCATCACCAAGTCGTTGGCGGCCACCGGCTATCCGAAAACGCTGGAGTTGCTGGTGGAGGGCGTGCCGGACCTGCAAAATCCCAAGCACACCAAGATATTCTTCCTGCGCCGCATTCCGCGCGATCCGTTCAACGGCGACGCCACGCTGAGCGACGGCCAGACCTGGGGCAAACGCAGCTACGCCAGCGAGGCCGACCAGCCGAAGGAGGGCGAGGACGTCTATGATGTCTACAGCCTGAGCGAAAAGGCCGGGCTCAACGGCGTTCCCTACAGGAAGTGGTGATTATGAAGCGCAAAGGATTCACGCTGATCGAACTGCTGGTGGTGCTCGGCATCGTCGCCCTGATGCTGACGCTGGCCGTGCCGCGCTATTTCCCCAGCATCGACAAGTCCAAGGAAGTGGTGCTGGCCGACAACCTGCGCAAGGTGCGCCAGGTGCTGGATCAATATTATGGCGATACCGGCCGCTATCCGGATACGCTGGAGCAGTTGGTGGAAAAACACTATCTGCGCGCGCTGCCCTACGACCCCATCGCCGAGAGCGATGTCGCCTGGATCCTGGTGCCGCCGGAAGACAGCACCAAGGGCAGTGTGTACAACCTGCGCAGCGGCGCCGCCGGCAACGATCGCAGCGGCAAACCTTACGCCGACTGGTGATATGGTGGAAGCACCAACATTGTGCCGGATGTCGCGCCGCATTAAACATGGGCGGGGATTTACCTATTTAAGCCTGATTATTGTGGTGGCGATCATCGCTTTGGTGGCCGCTTCGGCGCTGAAACTCGGTTCGGTGTTGCAGCGCAGCAGAGCGGAGCAGGAGTTGCTGACCATCGGCGCCGCTTTCAGCGACGCCTTGAAAAGCTATGCGGACGCCACACCACAAGGGCAGGCTACGCAGCCGCCCTCGCTGAAGGAATTGCTCAAGGATCCGCGCTTCCCCGGCACGCGCCGCCACTTGCGCAAGATTTTTGTCGATCCGATGACCGGCAATGCGGAATGGGGCATTACCTACCTGGGGAATAAAACCGGCGTGTTGGCGGTGTATAGCCTGTCGGCCGCCAAGCCCGTAAAAATAGGCAATTTCCCTGCGCGATTTGGCGGTTTTGAGGATAGACATAAAATTTCCGACTGGAAATTTACAATGGCTGCCGAACAGTCCGCAGCCCGCTCCGCAGAGGAAAAACCGACACCGACTACCATTGATGTATCTGTTCCACCACAGAATTCACCTGGACAGCAACAAATTTCCCCTATTGCGCCTGCCGCGCCTGTGATCGACGTGCCGATTCCGGATACAACCGCTCCGGCGCCTGAAGAAGAATCCGTTTCTCCTCTGGCGCCGCCAATTGTGGAGCCACCGGAACCCCTGGAACAGGGCGCTAAACTGTGACTTCAAGTCAACTTTCGATTGGAAATATCGCCATGCCGGCATAAAAATGTTGCGGTGCAGACAGGGTTTTTCTGCATCGCGGAAAAAGTTGTCTAACTGGAATTAAAAGTAGAATATTTACAATCGTAACTAATGTTTTTATGTTATTGTTCAGTTCAGCAGCACTCCGTTAAACCCCTAAGTGGTATGCGCAAGCACCGCCACCATTCGTTTGATTAAGGATAATCTCATGAAATTGAAATCTCTCGTTGCTGGCGCCGTCATGGCCGTTGCTTCCGTTTCCGCCTTCGCTGGTGACCAATCCATCGCTGTGATCGCCGACGGCGCATCGCACAACTGGGATGCCTTCGTAGGCGATGGCCTGCTGTCGAACGGCCTGGATGTGATCACCTTCACCGTGGCTACGCCAGGTACCTATGAAGTCGCATTCAGCGTCACCGGTCAGAAACTGACCTTCACCGGTGCTTCGAACCTGAATGATCAAGCTGCCGACGTGTGGTCGATCGGTAAACTGCGCTTCGTCGCAGCAGAACTGACCGGCGGTGCTCCGTTCGTCCTGAGCCTGTACGGCACCGCACTGACCGGCGCCAGCTACACCGGTACCTACTCGGTAACCGCCGTACCGGAACCAGCTACCTACGGCATGCTGCTGGGTGGTCTGGCGCTGGTTGGCTTCGCCGCACGCCGCAAAAAAGCAGCTTAATTCTGCTGACTTTTAAAAACCCGCTTCGGCGGGTTTTTTTTTGTGTGCGTTTTTGAATGCGAGGTCAGCGCGCGTTGCGCTTGAAGTCGCGCAGGCGGAAGCCCATCGCCAGCAAGGCGCCGAAGTAGACCGCCGCGCACAGCCCGATCAGCAGCAGCAGGGCGCCGGCGCGCAATACGGCGTGCTGGCGCAGGCCCATCCAGTCGATCTGCTGGGCGCCGAACCAGGCCGCCGCGCCCATCAGTGCGCAGGCGATCACCAGTTTGACGCAGAATGGCGTCCAGCCAGGCTTGGGGCGGTAGATATTGCGCTTGCGCAGGCCGGCGTACAGGAAGCCGGCGTTCAGGCAGGCACCCAGGCCGATCGACAACGCCAGTCCCGATACTTGCAGATAAGGCACGAACAGCAGGTTCATCAACTGGGTGGCGATCAGCACGCCGATGGCGATGCGCACCGGCGTGCGGATATCCTGCTGCGCGTAGAAGGCCGGTGCCAGCGTCTTGACCAGGATGATGCCGAGCAGACCGGCGCAATAGGCCACCAGCGGCCGCGCCGACTGCGTCGCCGCCTCGTCGGTGAAGGCGCCGTAGTGGAACAGGGTGGCGATCAGGGGTTCGGCCAGCACCGCCATGCCCACCGCCGCCGGCAGCGCCAGCATGAAGGTCAGGCGCAGGCCCCAGTCGAGCAGGTCGGAATATTCCTGCGGCTCGTCGTCGGCTTTGGCCTTGGACAGGCTGGGCAGCAGGATCGTGCCCAGCGCCACGCCCAGCAGGGCGGTGGGGAACTCCATCAGGCGGTCGGCGTAGGACAGCCAGGAAATGCTGCCTTCCGCCAGCCGCGAGGCGATGCTGGTGTTGATCATCAGGCTGATCTGCGCAGCCGAGACGGCGAACACGGCCGGTCCCATCTTCTTGAGCACGCGGCGCACGCCGGGATCGCCCAGACCGGCGACGGGATTCCACGACAGCGAGGGCAGCATGCCGATCCGCATCAGGGCCGGCACCTGGATCGCCACCTGCAGCACGCCGCCCACGAACACGGCAATGGCCATGGCGTAGATCGGCTGCGCCAGGTGCTGCTGCAGGAACAGCGAGGCCAGGATGGAGGATAAATTGAGCAACACCGGCGTGAAGGCCGGAATCTTGAACTCGCGCCAGGTGTTGAGCACGCCGCCGGCCATGGCCACGAAGGCCATGAAGGTAATATACGGGAACATCACTCGCGTCATCCAGACCGCCGCATCGAACTCCTCCAGGCCGCTGGCGATCAGGTAGATGAACAGCGGCGAGGCGATCATGCCGACGATGGTGACGATCAGCGTGGCCCACACCAGGGTGTTGGCGACATGGTCGACCAGCTTCTTGCTGGCCTCCGGCCCTTGCTGGTTCCTGTATTCGGCCAGGATGGGCACGAACGCTTGCGAGAAGGCCCCCTCGGCGAACAGGCGGCGCAGCAGGTTGGGAATGCGGAAGGCGACGATGTAGGCATCGGTCATGCCGCCGGCGCCAAAGGCGCGGGCGATCAAGGTTTCACGCAGAAGTCCGGTGATCCGGGACAGCATTGTCATGCTGGAGATGGCTGATAGTGTCTTTAGCAAGTTCATGGGACGTGATTATAGTTGCTCCTGCCGATAAACATCGCTATAATCACAGGCTGTACAAAATTCTGTTGCGCAGACATTAATGTTTGGCAGGCAGTAGTTTGACTCACATGGTTCGCTCTTATGGCAACCTAGGACGCACCTGTTTGCCAAACATTAACGTTTGCAAACGCATCATTTACCTGTTTAGGAACTTTCATGGCAAATACCGCACAAGCGCGTAAACGCGCTCGTCAAGCAGTTAAGCAAAACGCTCACAACTCGGCTCAGCGTTCGACCCTGCGTACCGCTATCAAGGCTGTACGTAAGGCGATCCAGGCTGGCGACAAAGCAGCTGCGACGACCATCTTCCAAACCTCGGTGTCGAAAATCGACAGCATCGCCGACAAGAAGATCATCCACAAAAACAAGGCAGCTCGCCACAAGAGCCGTCTGGCAGCTGCCCTGAAGGCGCTGGCCGCTTAATTTCCCTCACGGGAAAGCCAAGCAAAAAGCCGCACTGGCATTGCCAGTGCGGCTTTTTTCGTCTGTAGCCGCCGGATTTACAGATCCTTGGGCGAGACTGCCATCCATTCGCCCGGCATCAGCGGATGCGTGGCCAGCGAAATGCCACCGATGGCGCTGCGCACCAGGCGCAGCGTCGGCAGGCCCACCGCTGCCGTCATGCGGCGCACCTGGCGGTTCTTGCCTTCCTGGAGCGTGATGGCCAGCCAGCTGGTGGGCTGCTCGGCGCGCTGGCGGATCGGCGGGTTGCGCGGCCACAGCCATTCGGGCGCGGCGATGGGCACGGCCTTGCACGGCTTGGTGACGAAGTCGCCGAGGTCGAGCGGCGCCTGCAGTCGCGCCATGGCCGCCGCGTCCGGCACGCCGTCCACCTGCACCAGGTAGGTCTTGCCGGCCTTGTGGTCGGGGTGGGCGATGGCGTGCTGCAGCTTGCCGTCGTCGGTCAGCAGCATCAGGCCTTCGCTGTCATAGTCCAGACGGCCGGCAGGGTAGATGTTGGGGATCTTCAAATGGTCGGCCAGGGTGGCCTTGTCGTCCTGCGCCGAGAACTGGCACAGCACTTGAAATGGTTTGTTGAATAGAATCAGGGACATTATGGAAAACGCAAATTGGTGTAGGCTTGAAAGTCATGGCGCCTCACTACATACTCATGCATAATGTGAAACACGCGTCTTATATCTTATAGAAGACTAGCAATTCCCCTTCGGAGAACCACGATGTATCAACATATCAAAGTACCGGCGGACGGCCAGAAAATTACCGTCAATACGGATTTTTCCCTGAATGTACCAGATAATCCGATCATTCCCTATATCCAGGGTGACGGGACCGGCCGCGACATCACGCCGGTGATGTTGAAGGTGGTCGATGCCGCCGTGGCCAAGTGCTACGACGGCCAGCGCCGCATCCAGTGGATGGAAATCTACGCCGGCGAGAAGGCCACCCAGGTGTACGGCCCGGACGTGTGGCTGCCCGAGGAAACGCTGGACGCGGTGAAGAATTATGTGGTGTCGATCAAGGGCCCGCTGACCACCCCGGTCGGCGGCGGCATCCGTTCGCTCAACGTCGCGCTGCGCCAGCAGCTGGATCTGTATGTCTGTCTGCGTCCGGTGCGCTATTTCACCGGCGTGCCGTCGCCGCTGAAGGAGCCGGAAAAAACCAATATGGTGATCTTCCGTGAAAATTCGGAAGACATCTACGCCGGCATCGAGTTCGCCCAGGGTTCGGACGGCGCCAAGCGCCTGATCGACTTCCTGGTCAAGGAAATGGGCGTCAACAAGATCCGCTTCCCGGACACCTCGGGCCTGGGCATCAAGCCGGTCTCGGTCGAGGGCACCGAGCGCCTGATGCGCAAGGCGATCCAGTATGCCATCGACAACGACAAGCCGTCGGTGACCATTGTCCACAAGGGCAATATCATGAAGTACACCGAAGGCGGCTTCCGCGACTGGGCCTACGCGCTGGCGCAAAAGGAATTCGGCGCCGAGCTGATCGACGGCGGCCCGTGGTGCAAGTTCAAGAATCCGAAGACCGGGCGCGACATCACCATCAAGGATTCGATCGCCGACGCCTTCCTGCAGCAGATCCTGCTGCGTCCGGCGGAGTACAGCGTGATCGCCACTCTCAACCTGAACGGCGACTACATCTCGGACGCGCTGGCGGCCCAGGTCGGCGGCATCGGCATCGCGCCGGGCGCCAACCTGTCGGACTCGGTGGCGATGTTCGAAGCCACCCACGGCACCGCGCCGAAATACGCCGGCAAGGACTACGTCAATCCGGGCTCGATGATTCTGTCGGCCGAGATGATGCTGCGCCACATGGGCTGGACCGAAGCGGCCGACCTGATCATCAAATCGATGGAACGCGCCATCGGCTCCAAGCAGGTCACCTACGATTTTGCGCGCCTGATGGAGAACGCCATCCAGGTTTCATGCTCGGGCTTTGGCGAGGTAATGATCGAACAAATGTAGGCAAGGGCGAACGTCGGACTTCTACAACACTTTGTAGAGGTCCGGCCCGCCGCGCAGACGAAAAAAAACCCCGCGCGCGGGGTTTTTTACATCGGACAGCTTAAAAACTTAAGCCGACTGGATGTTGGAAGCTTGCTTGCCTTTAGGGCCTTGCGTGACTTCGAATTGAACTTTTTGACCTTCTTTGAGGGTCTTAAAACCGTTCATGTTGATTGCGGAGAAGTGAGCGAACAAATCTTCGCCGCCGTCATCTGGAGTGATGAAGCCAAAACCTTTGGAATCATTGAACCACTTAACAGTACCTGTTGCCATAAAAAGAACTTTCAAAATTAAATCGGATCACACGAGCCATAAAAGCAAGAAGCTTCCTGCCCCTCTCCTCACGCCCACTTCTTATCAACATGTACATTTCTGCACGCAGCCGATAACGCATTGTTAGCGGACCAAATTTGAAAGTCAAGCAGATTTGTATGCATTTTGCTACTTTTTGACCGATTGGTGAAAATGCAACTCTTGATTTTGCGGAATAGGGCGCCATCTGCGGCAAGTCGAGAAAGCGCGTAAGATGAAAAACAATTGGATATGTGCACCGAAATGCACATTGCATCAACCTCGAAAGCATTAGAATATAAGCGTATGGCAACCAAGCATGACACCGAAACCCTCTTGGAGCGGCAAACGCTGAAGCCGCCACCGTTGTACCAGGTGGCGTTGCTGAATGACGACTACACCCCGATGGAATTCGTGGTCGCGGTCATTCAGGAGTATTTCAACAAAGATCGCGAAACCGCAACACAGATCATGCTCAGTGTGCACCGCTACGGCAAAGGTGTATGCGGCGTGTTCTCGAAAGATATAGCCTGTACTAAAGTGGAGTTCGTTTTAACGCATGCGCGCAAGGCGGGGCATCCCCTGCAGTGCGTGATGGAGGAAGTATGATTGCGCAGGAATTGGAAGTAAGTTTGCACATGGCGTTTGTCGAAGCCCGACAGGCACGGCATGAATTCATCACGGTGGAGCACTTGCTGCTGGCCTTGCTGGACAACCCTTCGGCTGCCGAAGTGTTGCGCGCATGCGCCGTCAACATTGAAGATCTGCGCAAGACCCTGACCAATTTTATTGGTGACAATACGCCGACCGTGCCTGGCACCGGCGAGGTCGATACCCAGCCCACGCTCGGCTTCCAGCGTGTGATCCAGCGCGCCATTATGCATGTGCAGTCGGCGTCCAACGGCAAGAAGGAAGTCACCGGCGCCAACGTGCTGGTGGCCATCTTCGGCGAAAAGGACTCGCACGCGGTGTACTACCTGCACCAGCAGGGCGTGACCCGCCTGGACGTGGTCAATTTCATTTCGCACGGCGTGCGCAAGGACCAGCAGACCGACACCGCCAAGGCGTCGGAAGGCGTGGAAGAGGGCGCTCCGGGCGCCGAAGGGCAGACCAAGGAAAGCCCGCTCGACCAGTTCACCCAGAACCTCAACAAATCGGCCGCCGAAGGCAAGATCGATCCGCTGATCGGCCGTGAAGAGGAAGTCGACCGCGTGATCCAGATCCTGTGCCGGCGCCGCAAGAACAATCCGCTGCTGGTGGGCGAAGCCGGCGTCGGCAAGACCGCCATCGCCGAAGGCCTGGCCTACCGCATCACCCAGGGCGACGTGCCGGACATCCTGTCGAACGCCGTCGTGTATTCGCTGGACATGGGCGCGCTGCTGGCCGGCACCAAGTATCGCGGCGATTTCGAACAGCGCCTGAAGGCCGTCCTCAAGCAATTGAAGGATAACCCGAACGGCATCCTGTTCATCGACGAGATCCACACCATCATCGGCGCCGGCTCGGCCTCGGGCGGCACGCTGGACGCGTCCAACCTGCTGAAACCAGCGTTGGCCAACGGTCAGCTCAAGTGCATCGGTGCGACCACCTACACGGAATTCCGTGGCGTGTTCGAAAAAGACCACGCGCTGAGCCGCCGCTTCCAGAAAGTGGACGTCAATGAACCGACCGTCGAGCAGACCGTGCAGATCCTGCGCGGCCTGAAGTCGCGCTTCGAGGAACACCACGGCGTGAAATATTCGTCGTCGGCTCTGTCGACCGCAGCCGAACTGGCGGCGCGCTTCATCAACGACCGCCACCTGCCGGACAAGGCCATCGACGTCATCGACGAAGCCGGTGCGGCGCAACGCATCCTGCCGAAGTCGAAGCAGAAGAAAACCATCGGCAAGACCGAGATCGAGGACATCATCTCGAAAATCGCGCGCATCCCGCCGCAAACCGTCAACCAGGACGACCGCAGCAAGTTGCAGACCATCGACCGCGACCTGCGCAACGTGGTGTTCGGCCAGGACCCGGCGATCGAAGCCTTGGCGTCGGCCATCAAGATGGCGCGCGCCGGCCTGGGCAAAACCGACAAGCCGATCGGCTCTTTCCTGTTCTCCGGTCCGACCGGCGTCGGCAAGACCGAGGTGGCCAAGCAGCTGGCCTTCATCCTCGGCATCGAGCTGGTGCGCTTCGACATGTCGGAATACATGGAGCGTCACGCCGTTTCGCGCATGATCGGCGCGCCGCCGGGCTACGTCGGTTTCGACCAGGGTGGCTTGCTGACCGAAGCCATCACCAAGAAGCCGCACACCGTGCTGCTGCTCGATGAAATTGAAAAAGCCCACCCGGACATTTTCAACATCCTGCTGCAGGTGATGGACCACGGCACGCTGACCGACAACAACGGCCGCAAGGCGGACTTCCGCAACGTGATCATCATCATGACCACCAACGCGGGCGCCGAAAGCTTGCAGAAGTCGTCGATCGGTTTCACCAACACCAAGCAGGCCGGCGACGAAATGGGCGACATCAAGCGCATGTTCACGCCGGAGTTCCGCAACCGTCTGGACGCCATCATCAGCTTCCGCGCGCTGGACGAGGAAATCATCCTTCGCGTGGTCGACAAGTTCCTGATGCAGCTGGAAGAGCAGCTGCACGAGAAGAAAGTCGAAGCGATCTTCACCGAGAAGCTGCGCGCCTTCCTGGGCAAGAAGGGTTTCGATCCGCTCATGGGCGCACGCCCGATGTCGCGCCTGATCCAGGACATGATCCGCAAGGCGCTGGCCGACGAGCTGCTGTTCGGTCGCCTGGTCACCGGCGGCAAGGTGGTGGTGGACCTGGACGACAAGGATGCGGTCAAGCTGGAGTTCCCGGAACCGCCCGATGCGGCACCGACCCAGGCGCCGGAGACGGTCGAAGTTGAATAAGCCTGACGGCTTCCAGAAAACCCGCTGCGTGCGGGTTTTTTTTTGCCCATGGTAGGAGGACTGGGCAAGCTGTGCCAAAATTGCCGATCCATTCGACAACCTTTGGACACTGTCACATGAACCCGTCTCGCCCGCCGCTTTCCTTGCTATTGCTGTTGCTGTCCGCCGGTCCGCTGTCCACGGCATCTGCCGCCGAGGCCTACTACCGCTTCCCCTCAGTGCGCGGCGACAGCGTCGTGTTCACCGCCGAGGGCGACTTGTGGCGCACCGGCGCGCAGGGTGGGCAGGCCGTGCGCCTGACCACGCACCCGTCCGCCGAGACCAATGCCGCCATCTCGCGCGACGGTCGCTGGGTAGCCTTCTCGGCCGCCTACGAGGGCGCGCAGGAGGCCTATGTGATGCCGCTGACCGGCGGCCTGCCCAAGCGCATTACGTTTGAGAACGGCGCCGTCGCGGTACTGGGCTGGAGCGCGCAGGGCGAGGTGCTGGTGAGCATGGCAGCCGGCATCGGACCGGGCCGCAGCGTGGTGGTGGCGGCCATCACGCCGGACATTTTGCAACGCCGCGTGTTCCCGCTGGCCGACGCCAACGACGTGGCGCTCGATGACAGCGGCAATACGGTCTACTTCACCCGCAACGGTCTGGCGCTGACCAACGACAACGTCAAGGGCTATCGAGGCGGCGCACACGCGCAGCTGTGGCGCTATGATCTGGCCGGCGGCGGCGCTGCCGAGGCGGTGCAGCTGCTGGCCACCGACGCCGGCAACAACAAGCGGCCGATGTGGTGGCAGGGACGCATCTACTTCATCAGCGACCGCAGCGGCTCGGACAATCTGTGGAGCATGGCCGCCGACGGCAGCGACCCGCGCCAGCTGACCAGCCACAGCGCCTGGGACGTGCGCAACGCCAGCATGGGCGACGGCCGCATCGCCTACCAGCTGGGCGCCGACCTGCACGTGTTCGACCTCGGCGCCGGCAAGGACCAGCAGTTGGCCATCAACCTGGTGTCGGACTTCGACCAGCAGCGCACGCGCCAGATCCGCTCGCCGCTGGAGAGCCTGACCAATGTGCAGATCGCCGGCAAGTTCGAGCGCCTGGTGCTGACCGCGCGCGGCCGCGTCAGCGTGGCCGGCACCGGCGCCCAGCGCCGCGTGGAGATCGCGATACCGGAAGGCGCCCGCGCGCGCCAGGCGGTGTTCAGCCACGACGACAAATCCATCTACGCCATCGTTGACAGCACCGGCGAAAACGAAATCTGGAAATTCGCCGCCGACGGTTCCGGCAAGGGCGAGCAGTTGACCAGGGACGGCAACAACCACCGCTGGCAGCTGTACCCGTCGCCGGACGGCCGCTGGCTGGGCCACACCGACAAGAAGGGCCGCTTCTGGCTGCTGGACCTGGCCAGCAAGGCCAACACCGTGATCGACGACGCCGGCAAGTCCGGCCTGGGCGAGTACGACGAAATCATGTGGTCGGCCGACAGCAAGAACCTGGCGCTGGTGCGCGCCGCCAGCACCGAGCAGCGCAACCAGATCGGCCTGTTCAACGTCGACAGCAAGCAGCTGGCTTTCGTCACCAGCGACCGCTACACCTCGCGCTCGCCGGTGTTTTCGCCGGACGGGAAGTGGTTGTACTTCCTCTCTGCCCGCAACTTCCAGCTGGCCAATGGCTCACCGTGGGGCGACCGCAATATGGGACCGGTGTTCGACAAGCGCACCGGCGTGTTTGCGCTGGCGCTGCAGCCGGACAACCGCTTCCCCTTCAAGCCGGACGACGAGCTGAGCAAGCCGGGCGACAAGCCGGCCGAAGGCGCCACCGAGCAGGCGGCGGAGAAGGCGGCCGAGAAGGCCGTGGCCAAGGCCGCGCCCAAGGCCGGCGGCAAGACGCTGCCCGCCATCGCCTACGCCGGCCTGGCCGAGCGCCTGTATGAAGTGCCGCTGGCCGCCGGCAATTACCGCGCGCTGCAGATGGACGATAAGCGCCTGTACTTCCTTGAAGCGGACGGCAACGACGGCAAGGCCAACCTGAAAACCCTGGCCATCGCCAGCAACGGCCCACAGCCCGAAGTCTTCGTGGCCGGCGTGCGCGAGTACGACCTGTCGCTCGACAGGAAGCACATCTACTACCGCAGCTTCGCCACCGGCGCCGGCGACATGCTGGTGGTCGATGCCGGCGCCAAGGCGCCGACCGATGTGAGCAAGGCCAAGGTCAAGGTGGACGACTGGACCTTCACCGCCAATCCGCGCCTGGAATGGAAGCAGATGTTCAACGACGCCTGGCGCATGCACCGCGACTTCCTGTACGACGTCAAGATGCGCGGCGCCGACTGGCCGGCGGTGCGCGCCAAGTACACGCCGCTGGTGGAACGCGTGACCGACCGCGCGGAGCTCAACGACGTGCTGGGCATGATGGTCAGCGAAGTCGGCGCGTTGCATTCGCAGATCGCGCCCGGCGACATCCGCCGCTCGGCGCCGGAAGGCACGCCGGCCGGACTGGGCGCGCTACTGTCGCGCACCGTGGACGGCTATCGCGTGGACCACATCTACGCCAGCGAACCGGAACTGCCGTCGCTGCGCGGCCCGCTGGCGCAAGCCGGCGTGGATGTGAAGGAGGGCGACATCATCACCGCTGTCAACGGCAAGTCGGTGCTGGAGGCGCGCGACATCGCCGACCTGCTGCTCAACCAGGCCGACAAGCAGGTGCTGCTGCAGGTAAAGCGCAAGGCCGAAACACGCGCGGTGATCGTGCTGCCGGTGACCATGGTCCGGCAGACGGCGCTGCGCTACAGCGATTGGGAGCAATCGCGCGCGCGCCAGGTGGAGGCGCTGTCCAAGGGGCGCGTCGGCTACCTGCACCTGCGCGCCATGGGCGCCAACGACATCGCCTCGTTCGCGCGCGACTTTTATGCCAACGTCAATCGCGACGGCCTGATTATCGACGTGCGCCGCAACAACGGCGGCAACATCGACAGCTGGATCATCGAGAAGCTGCTGCGCAAGGCCTGGGCGTTCTGGGCGCCGCCGGGTGTGGCGCCGTCACCGAATATGCAAAACACCTTCCGTGGCCACCTGGTGGTGCTGATCGACGAATACACCTACTCGGACGGCGAGACCTTCGCCGCCGGCGTCAAGGCGCTCGGCCTGGGGCCGCTGGTCGGCAAGCGCAGCGCCGGCGCCGGCGTTTGGCTCAGCGACAACAACCGCTTGAGCGACAACGGCATGGCGCGCGTGGCGGAGATGGGCCAGTTCAATACGCAGGACGGCCAGTGGCTGATCGAAGGCGTGGGCGTGGCGCCGGACGTGGTGGTGGACAATCCGCCGCACGCCACCTATCAGGGCCAGGACCGCCAACTGGAAGCAGCGCTGGAACTGCTGGATAAAAAACTGAAAGAGCAGCCGGTGAAACCGTATGCGCCGCAAGTGATCCCGGGCCTGAATGTCCGGAATTGAACAGTAGTCTTGTTCAGGATCGGACAATCGGCGACAAAAAACGTATGGCATGGATGTTGCAGTTGATGCGATAACTTCATAATGGGATTCACACATGGACTTTCGCATCGGCTGGCGCACCCTGATACAAGAACCGGCCTACACGCTGGCGGTCATGCTCGGACTGAGCGCGGGCCTGGCGGCGTGCCTGCTGCTGCTTGGCTTTGTGCGCTACTCGCTGGAGTACGACGCCTTCGTGCCGGACGTGGACAACATCTACGTCGTTCGCCACCGCTTCAATGTCGATCCCACCGAGCCGTTATACGACCTGGCGCCGATGTTCCTGCGCAATGCGGCGCTGAAAATGCCGGGCGTGGTCGACGCCACCAGCTACATTCCGGCGCGTGAAGAGGTACTGCCGATCGCCGTGCGCATCGACCGCAAGATGCTGCGCGTGCGCGCGCTGGTCGTGCTGCCGGGCTTTGAACGCCTACTGGGCTTGCGCGCGCTGCACGGCGACCTGGCGGGAGCGCTGGAGCGTCCCGACCGCATCGTGCTGACCGAGGCGTCGGCGCTGCGCTTCTTCGGCACCGCCGACGCGGTCGGCCGCATCGTCCATATGGAGGGCAAGCCGCAGCAGGTCGGCGCGGTCGTCGCCACGCCGCCTTCGAACACCACCATACCGTTCGAGATGCTGTTCGGCGTGAACTCGACTTTCGCCGCTGAAGTCCGCCACGAGATGGTGACCGGCGAGCACGGATGGATCGGCAAGATACTGATCCGGGTCCGTCCCGGCACCTCGATCTCCACGCTGACCGACAGCCTGCAGCAGGTGGTGGACCACACACCCAGCGTACAAAGCTTCCCTGCCGAGGTGATGGCACGCCTGGGCAAGCGCAAGACCATGGATATCTCGTTGGCGCCATTGCGCGGCGCCTATCTTACCCAGAACCTGCGTAACACCATCGCGCTGGTGGGCGACCGTGGCGATCCGGTGGTGATCGCCGGACTGGCTGCCATCGCGGTGCTGGTGCTGGTGCTGGCGGCGATCAACTACGTCAACCTGGCCACGGTGCGGATGCTGCGGCGCCAGCGCGAAGTGGCGATGCGCAAGGTGCTGGGTGCCGGTCTGCCGCAGCTGACGTTGCAATTCATGCTGGAGTCGCTGCTGGTGTCACTGCTGGCCACGGTGCTGGGACTGTTGCTGGCCTGGCTGGCGTTGCCGATGTTTTCAGCATTGGTCAATCGCCAGCTGGACGATTTGTTCACGGCGTCGAATATTGCGGCGGCCTTCGGCATAGGCGTCTTGCTGGGCGTGGTGAGCGCGATTTATCCCGCCGTCATTGCGCTGCGCGTGCATCCGACCCAGGTGCTGGCCGGCCGGCCCGGCACCGAGTCCGGTGCCAGCATGCGGCTGCGGCGCGTGCTGACGGTGATACAGATCGCAGCGGCCATGGGCCTGGCCGGCGTCAGCATCGCCATCGCATGGCAAACGCATTATGCTCTGACCTCGTCGCCAGGTTTTGACCCGTCGCCGCTGCTGGTGGTCGACATGCCGGAGCGCGTCAAGGATAGCGCGGTGGCGCGCGGATTCCATACGGCGCTGTCGGCGCAGGCCGGCGTGGAGGGCGTGGCCATTTCGGACGATCCGGTCGGGCGTCTGGACTGGAGTTGGTCGCGCGACCTGCAACGCCCCGGCGGCCAGGCGGCGACGATGGAGATGAAATCGGTGAGCACCAATTTCTTCGAACAGTTGCGCATGCAGCCGGTGGCGGGGCGCCTTTTCCAGCGCAGTCTGGATACCGACGATGATGTCGTGCCGGTGGTGATCAACGCCATCGCCGCGCGCGCACTCGGCTTCCCGTCGCCGGAGGCGGCGGTGGGCGAAACGGTGCTGTTCACCGGCTACGACAACAAGACTATCCGCAAAACGATCATCGGCATCGCCCCCGAATTGCGTTTCCGCTCGCTGCGCGAAGCGCCGCGCGCCACCGCCTACGAATTGCGCACCGCCGGCGCCTCGCTGACCGCGCGCGTGCATGGTCCGATGGCGGACGTCGAGCGTGCGGTGCGCGAACTGTGGCCGCGCTACTTCCCCGAGTCGCTGCTGCGCATGCACCGCGCGGAAGAGGTATTGGCCGTGAACTACGCCGAGGACGCTCGCATGGCCAAGCTCCTGGCCAGCGCCACTTGTCTGGCGCTGATCATCGCCGGCGTCGGCACCTATGTGTTATCCGCCAACACCGTGCAACGCCGCGCCAGGGAAATCGTCCTGCGCAAACTGCATGGCGCGCGGCGCGGCGACATCGGCCTGCTGGTGCTGCGCGAGATCGGCACACTGATCCTGATCGCTGCCGCGATTGGTCTGCCGCTGGCGGCGATCGCCATTCAGCGTTATCTGGCAGGCTACGTTGAACACGCGCCGGTGGGCTACTGGACCTTGCTGTTCGCACTGGCGCTGACATTGCTGATTGCACTCAGCGCCATCAGCCGCCATGCCTGGCTGGCCATGCGCCTGTCGCCGGTGGAAGCTCTGCGTGCTTAGCCCGGAGCTATAGGCTGGTCAAGGCTTTGAACTGTGGGGCGCGGCGGCGCGAGACTTCCACCGCCTGGTCGCGCAGCGTGAGATCAAGACCGCCCGCATCATTGGGTGCGACGCGCTCGACGTGTTCCATATTGACGATGTGGCGGCGGCTGGCGCGGAAGAACGATTGTGGATCCAGCTTTTCTTCCAGCTGGTTCAGGGAGCGCAGCATCAGCGGCTGCTGGTCGCCGAAATAGACGCGCGTATAGTTGCCGTCGGATTCGAACAGGCGGACGTCCTGTAGCGCTACGAACCAGCATCGTTCGCCGTCCTTGATGAACAGCTTGCGCGCCGCCGTCGATGGCGCCGCAGTCGTCGCCCGGTGCCGCACGGCGCAGCGCTGCAGGGCCGCCGCCATGCGCACGGCCTGGATCGGCTTCTGCAGATAATCGAGCGCATTCACTTCAAACGCCTGTAGCGCGTATTGATCGAAGGCGGTGGTGAAGATTACTTCCGGCGCATCCTCCAGCGCCGCCAGCATGTCGAAGCCGGAGCCGCCGGGCATCTGCACGTCCAGGAAAATCAGGTCCGGCTTGAGCGCGGCGATCTGCTGCAGGCCGTCGGCGGCGTTGACGGCTTCGCCGACGATCTCGACTTCCGGGTGCGCCGCCAGCAGGCGACGCAATTCTGCGCGCGCCAGGCGCTCGTCATCGATCAGCAATGCACGCATTATGCGGCCTCCGGCAAAGTGAGCGTGGCGCGTACCCAGCCACTGTTTTCAGATAAATCCAACTGCGCTGTTGCGCCCAGTGCCAAGGCCAGACGTTTGCGCGTGTTGACCAGGCCGACCTTGGTGGAGTTCGCGAACGGCACGATGGCGCCGAGATTGGCGATTTCGATATGCACCGTGCCATCATCCAGGCGCCGCGCCACGATGCGGATCTCGCTGCCGGTGGCACTGATCTCGACGCCGTACTTGACGGCGTTCTCCACCAGTGTTTGCAGGGCCATCGGCGGAATGCGCACCAGTTCCAGCCCTGCGCCGATTTCCACGCTGACCCGCATGCGTTCCTCGAAGCGGATCTTTTCGATGGCGAGATAGGCCTGCACGGCTTCGATCTCCGCCGACAGCGGCACCGTGTCGTGATGGCCCGATTGCAGTGCGTAGCGCATCACGCTGGCCAGTTGGTCGATCATTTGCGCGGCGGCGTTCTGGTCTTCGTAAATCAGTGCGCGCACGCTGTTCATGCTGTTGAAGAAGAAGTGCGGATTGACCTGCGCCTGCAGAGCGCGCAGCTCGGCGTCCTTGGCGGCCACCTCCAGCCGCAGCGCTTCCGCCTCCGCGCGGTTGGCGCGCCGCAGCGACAGCACGCCCATGTAGAAGATGTGCCACACCAGGTAGATCGACCACCACGACATCAGCGCGGAAGGAAGCCAGCCGAAGCCGCGCACCATGCCGGAGGATGCAAACATCAGGAAGCCGAGGTACTGCACGGCGGTGTGGAAAGTGCCCAGCACCAGCACACCGCCCAGCACCATCTTCCAGCCGACACGCCGTCCGCTGCCTACGCGGCGCTTGATCAGCCGGTGCCACACGTCCGAGATGACGATGCCGCTGGCGGCGCCCCAGCACATCACCCACATCAGGCCGGGCATGCGCGTGGCGCCCATGGCGGCGGCGAACAGGGGCAGGAAGCCCCAGCCGGCAAGCTGGAAGATCCAGTACCAGTTCAGGCGCGCAAGCAGGGGGCGGTGGTGGCTCATGGTCTTAGTTCAAGAAGTTGTCGATGCGATCATACATCCAAGCCGGATCGTCGTACATGATGAAGTGGCGGGCGTTGTCCGCAATCTCGACGCGCACGCCCGGCAGCTTGGCGTACTGCGTGGTGTACATGGCGGTGATGGCCGGCTTCGGCGCGTAGTCCTTGTAGGCGATCCACGTGCCCAGCACCAGCGTCGGCGCGGTGATGCGGCTGATGTCTTCGCGCAGATCGCTGCCCATCAGGTCGGCCATGGCGTCGATCACGGTGCTGCGGTCCGACAGCTTGCCGGCGGCCATGACGCGGTCCATGTCTTCCTGTTTGGTGATCATGGTGCGCAGCATGCTCAGTTGGCCGGCTTTGAAGGTTTGCGCATCCTGTCCCTTCATGTTGGCGCGCATGCCCTCGGCCAGTTGTTTCAGCTGCGCGACGGTGATGCTTGGCACCTGGGTGGCGCCCAGTGCCGGCAGCGTATCGACGATGACCAGGCGCCCGACCTGTTCCGGGTGGCCGGCCGCCAGTTTCATGCCGAGGAAGCCGCCCAGGCTATGGCCGATGACCACCGGGCTTTGCAGTTTGTTGTCGGCGATGTAGCTGCTCAGTTGCTGTTCCACGGCCGGCAGCAGCGGCGTATCGATGGCGGGCTCGCCGGCGAAACCGGCCAGCGTCAGCACGTGGCACTGGTGCTTGCCGCTGCCGCAGTAGTGCGCCACCGTGCCGTCCCACACACCGCCGGAGGAGCCCAGGCCCGGAATCAGGATGATGGGTGCGCCGGTGCCGGTGACGTCGACCTTGAAGGCGGGATGCGCTGTTGCTGGTGCTGTTGCTGGTGCTGTTGCCGCTGCGGCGTGGCCGAGGGTGAGGGCGGCGGCAAAGGCGGCGATGGATTTAATCAGCATGGTGTTCTCCGTTGGTGAGTAAGTGGAGCCATGCTATCGATGCGTCGCGGCGGCGGCGACGGCTTTGGGATGAGCGGTTTGCAGCCGTGATGAGCGGTAAATCAGCCTTCGGCCTTGAGTTTGCGCCAGAGCGTGGTGCGGCTGATGCCGAGGTAGTCGGCGGCGGCGTCGCGGCGGCCGCCGAAGCGGGCCAGGACGTCCGCGATGCGTTCGCCGGCCGCCTGCGTCGAGATTGTCGGCGTTGGCGCGGCGCTGCTGTGCGTGCCGAGTTCCGGGGCCACGCTGAGGACAAAGGCCGGCGTCAGCGCCTGCAGCGGCTCGGCCGCCAGGAACAGCGCCAGGCGTTCCGTCAGGTTGCGCAGCTCGCGCACGTTGCCCGGCCAGTCGTAGCGCTGCAGCAGCGGCGCGCAGGCCGCCATTTCCGCATGCAGGTTCGGATGCGGACGCGCACCCAAAGAGGCCAGCGCGTTTTTCAGCGACCACTCTGCCAGCGGCAGCACGTCCTCCGCGCGCGCGCGCAGCGGCGGCAGCGTCAGACGCAGCACCGCCAGCCGGTAGAACAGGTCGGCGCGGAAGCGTCCTTCGCGCACGCGCTGCTCCAGATTGCAATGCGTGGCGCTGATGATGCGCACGCTGATCGGTATCGGCCGTGTGCCGCCGACGCGCACCACCTCGCGCTCCTCCAGCACCCGCAGCAAGCGGGTTTGCAGCGTGAGCGGCATTTCGCCGATCTCGTCGAGGAACAGCGTGCCGCGATTGGCCGCCTCGAACAATCCCGCATGGCCGCCGCGCCGCGCGCCGGTAAAAGCGCCTTCCTCGTGACCGAACAGTTCCGACTCCAGCAGCGATTCCGCAATCGCGCCGCAGTTCACCGCCACGAAGGGCCGGTTCTGCCCCAGCGTGCGCGGCGCTTCGCGGTGGATGGCTTGCGCCACCAGCTCCTTGCCGCAACCGGTTTCGCCTTGTATCAGCACGGTCGCCGGCGATTTCGCATACAGCACCACCGACTGCCGCACCGTTTCCATCGCCGCCGAGTCGCCGCGCAGATCGTTGATGCCGTGCTTGGCGCGCAGCGTGTCCGTCACCACCGCGCCGCGCACGCGGCTGCGGTTGGATTCCAGTTGCGTCAGGCGTGCCATTTCCAGCGCATCGTCAAAGGCGTGGCGGATCGAGGCGGCGGAGTAGACGAACACGCCGGTCAGTCCCGCTTCCTCGGCCAGGTCGGTAATCAGGCCGGCGCCGACGATGGCCTTGATGCCGGCCGCTTTCAGGTCGTTGATCTGCGCGCGCGCGTCTTCTTCGGTGACGTAGGTGCGCTGCTCGACCTGGAAGCCGAAGGTGCTGGCAAATTCCGTCAGCTCCGCCAACCGCTCCTGGTAGGTGACGATGCCGATGCGGTCCGATACGCGCCGCGCGCGCGCCAGCGCCTGCATCACATCCAGTCCGCTGAATTTGGCGATCACCACCGGGACCGACAGGCGGCCTTTCAGATAGGCGGCGTTGGAGCCGGCCGCGATCACCGCGTCGCAACGCTCGGTGGCCAGACGCTCGCGGATGTACTTTGCCGCTTCGTCGAAGCCGAGATTGATCGGCTCGATGGTGGCGAGGTTGTCGTATTCCAGCGTGATGTCGCGGAACAGGTCGGACAGGCGCGAGACGGAAACCGTCCAGATAACCGGTTTGTCGTTGGCGTCGAAGGGCAGGGGCGTGGAGTGGCGCATGTTTCAATTATAGTTCAATTTTGTTTCTGTGTTTCATTTTGAAACATCAATATGGATGTAACCTATTGATTTATATAGCTTGATGGTCTGGCACAGCCCTTGCAGTAGTGTAGCCATCTTTAGTAGCCAACTTTAACGCAACACCGAAAGGTCAAAACATGAGTCACTATTCCGCAGGCGCCGCGTTCCGCCAAGCCGTCCAGGAAGAATCCCCATTGCAGGTTGTCGGCGCCATCAACGCCAACCATGCGCTGCTGGCCAAGCGCGCCGGCTTCAAGGCGATCTACCTGTCGGGCGGCGGCGTGGCGGCGGGTTCGCTCGGCCTGCCGGACCTGGGCATCTCCAATCTGGACGATGTGCTGACCGACGTGCGCCGCATCACCGACGTGTGCGACCTGCCGCTGCTGGTCGATGTGGACACCGGCTTTGGCGCTTCGGCCTTCAACGTCGCCCGCACCGTCAAATCGATGATCAAGTTCGGCGCCGCCGCCATGCACATTGAAGACCAGGTTGGCGCCAAGCGCTGCGGCCATCGCCCGGGCAAGGAAATCGTCAGCAAGCAGGAGATGGTCGACCGCATCAGCGCCGCCGTCGATGCGCGCACCGACGACCAATTCGTCATCATGGCCCGCACCGATGCGCTGGCCGTGGAAGGCCTGGACGCCGCTATCGAGCGGGCTGTCGCCTGTGTGGAAGCGGGCGCCGACATGATCTTCCCGGAAGCGATGATCAGTCTCGATATGTATAAAAAATTCGCCGCCGCCGTCAAGGTGCCGGTGCTGGCCAATATCACCGAATTCGGTTCCACGCCGTTGTTCACCGTGGACGAGTTGCGCAGCGCCGATGTGGGCCTGGTGCTGTATCCACTGTCCGCTTTCCGCGCCATGAACAAGGCGGCGGAAAACGTCTACGGCGCCATTCGCCGCGACGGCACGCAGCAGAACGTGGTCGACACCATGCAGACCCGCGCCGAACTTTATGAGCGCATCAACTATCACGATTTCGAACAAAAGCTGGACGCACTGTTCGCCGCACAGAAAAAATAATTAACCACCGCCGTCATTCGCGCGCAGGCGGGAACCCATGCTGAGTATGGATTCCCGCCTGCGCGGGAATGACGGCTCACCGGAGACCGTAAATGACCGAAGCCACCACGTTCAAGCCTAAAAAATCCGTCGCCCTGTCCGGCGTCGCCGCCGGTAATACCGCGCTGTGCTCCGTCGGCAAAACCGGCAATGACCTGCACTATCGCGGCTACGACATCCTCGATGTCGCCACCACCTGCGAGTTCGAGGAAATCGCCTACCTGCTGGTGCACGGCAAACTGCCGACCGAGTCCGAGCTGCGCGGCTACAAAGCCAAACTGCGCTCGTTGCGCGGCTTGCCGCAAGCGGTGAAGTCGGCGCTGGAAGCACTGCCTGCCGGTGCCCATCCGATGGACGTGATGCGCACCGGCGTGTCCGTGCTGGGCTGCGTGCTGCCGGAAAAGGACGACCACAACACCCCGGGCGCGCGCGACATCGCCGACCGCCTGATGGCCTCCTTCGGCTCGATGCTGCTGTACTGGTACCACTACAGCCATAACGGCAAGCGCATCGAAGTTGAAACCGACGACGACTCCATCGGCGGCCACTTCCTGCATTTGCTGCACGGCGTGAAGCCGCGCGATTCGTGGGTGCGCGCCATGCATACCTCGCTGATCCTCTACGCGGAGCACGAATTCAATGCGTCCACCTTCACCAGCCGCGTGATCTCGGGCACCGGCTCCGACATCCACTCGGCCATCACCGGCGCCATTGGCGCGCTGCGCGGCCCGAAACACGGCGGCGCCAACGAGGTCGCTTTCGAAATCCAGAAACGCTACGACAATCCGGACGAGGCGGAAGCGGACATCCGCAACCGCGTCGCGAACAAGGAAGTGGTGATCGGCTTCGGCCACCCGGTGTACACGGTTTCCGATCCGCGCAATGTGGTCATCAAGGACGTGGCGCGCCAGCTGTCCGAGGAAGCCGGTTCAACCAAAATGTACGACATCGCCGAGCGCCTGGAATCCGTCATGTGGGAGATCAAGAAGATGTTCCCGAACCTGGACTGGTTCTCGGCCGTCTCGTACCACATGATGGGCGTGCCGACCGCGATGTTCACGCCGCTGTTCGTCATCTCGCGCACTTCCGGCTGGTCGGCGCACATCATCGAGCAGCGCATCGACAACAAGATCATTCGCCCAAGCGCCAACTACGTTGGCCCTGAAGACCTGCAATTCGTCCCGATCAAAGACCGTAAATAATCATGAACACCAATTTCCGCAAGCCCTTGCCGGGCACCCAGCTAGACTACTTCGACGCGCGCGCCGCTGTCGATGCGATCCAGCCAGGCGCCTGGGCCAAACTGCCGTACACCTCGCGCGTATTGGCGGAAAACCTGGTGCGCCGCTGCGATCCGGCCACACTCAACGCCTCGCTGTCGCAGCTGATCGAGCGCAAGCGCGACCTGGACTTCCCATGGTTCCCGGCGCGCGTGGTCTGCCACGATATTCTGGGTCAGACCGCGCTGGTCGACCTGGCCGGCCTGCGCGACGCGATCGCGCTGCAAGGCGGCGATCCGGCGCAGGTCAATCCGGTGGTGCCGACGCAGCTGGTGGTCGACCATTCGCTGGCGGTGGAGTGCGGCGGCTTCGATCCGCAGGCTTTCGACAAGAACCGCGCCATCGAAGACCGTCGCAACGAAGACCGCTTCGATTTCATCAACTGGACCAAGAAGGCGTTCAAGAACGTCGACGTGATCCCGCCCGGTAACGGCATCCTGCACCAGATTAACCTCGAGCGCATGTCGCCGGTGATCCAGTCCGTGGACGGTGTGGCGTTCCCGGACACGCTGGTCGGTACCGACTCGCACACGCCGATGGTCGATGCGCTGGGCGTGATCGCCATCGGCGTCGGCGGCCTGGAAGCGGAGAGCGTGATGTTGGGCCGCGCGTCGTGGATGCGACTGCCGGACATCATCGGCGTTGAGCTGAGCGGCAAGCCGCAGCCGGGCATCACCGCCACCGACATCGTGCTGGCGCTGACCGAATTCCTGCGCAAGCAGAAGGTTGTGTCGTCCTATCTGGAGTTCTACGGCACAGGCGCTTCGCATCTGACGCTGGGCGACCGCGCCACCATTTCCAACATGGCGCCGGAATACGGCTCCACCGCCGCGATGTTCTACATCGACGAGCAAACCATCAAGTACCTCAAGCTGACCGGACGCGATGACGAAACCGTTAAGCTGGTGGAGACCTACGCCAAGGAGACCGGCCTGTGGGGCGAGGCGCTGGCAAGCGCCGAGTATGAGCGCGTGCTGAGGTTCGACCTGTCGACCGTGGTGCGCAACATCGCCGGCCCGTCGAATCCGCACAGCCGCGTGCCGACCAGCGAATTGGCCGCGCGCGGCATTAGCGGCGTGGTGGAGAACGAGCCTGGCCTGATGCCGGACGGCGCCTGCATCATCGCCGCCATTACCAGCTGCACCAACACCAACAACCCGCGCAACATGATCGCCGCCGGCCTGCTGGCCCGTAACGCCAACGCACGCGGCCTGACGCGCAAGCCGTGGGTGAAGTCGTCGCTGGCGCCCGGCTCCAAGACCGTGACGCTGTATCTGGAAGAGGCGGGGCTGATGTCGGAGCTGGAGAGGCTGGGCTTCGGCGTGGTGGCGTATGCCTGCACGTCGTGCAACGGCATGTCCGGCGCGCTCGATCCGGTGATTCAGAAGGAAGTCGTTGAGCGCGACCTTTACGCCACCGCCGTCCTGTCGGGCAACCGCAACTTCGACGGCCGCATTCACCCATACGCCAAGCAGGCCTTCCTGGCCTCGCCGCCGCTGGTGGTGGCCTACGCCATCGCCGGCACCATCCGTTTCGATATCGAAAAGGACGTACTGGGCATCGACCCCAATGGTCAGCCGGTAAGGCTGAAGGATATCTGGCCATCGGACGAAGAGATCGACGCCATCGTCGCCAGCGCCGTCAAGCCGGAGCAGTTCCGCAAGGTGTACATTCCGATGTTTGCCAAGCAGGCCGATGACGGCATTTCCGTCAGCCCGCTGTACGACTGGCGTCCGCAGACCACCTACATCCGCCGCCCGCCGTACTGGGAAGGCGCGCTGGCTGGCAAGCGTTCGCTGAGCGGAATGCGCCCGCTGGCGATCCTGGGGGACAACATCACCACCGACCACCTGTCGCCGTCGAACGCCATCATGATGGACTCGGCCGCCGGCGAGTACCTGCACAAAATGGGGCTGCCGGAAGAAGACTTTAATTCCTACGCCACCCACCGTGGCGACCACCTGACCGCGCAACGCGCCACCTTCGCCAATCCGACCTTGAAGAACGAGATGGTGCGCGATACGGACGGCAAAGTGAAGGCCGGTTCGCTGGCACGGGTGGAACCGGAGGGGCAGGTGCTGCGCATGTGGGAGGCGATTGAAACCTATATGGAACGCAAGCAGCCGTTGATCATTGTGGCCGGCGCCGACTACGGCCAGGGCTCGTCGCGCGACTGGGCGGCCAAGGGCGTGCGTCTGGCGGGCGTGGAGTCCATCGTGGCCGAGGGTTTCGAGCGTATCCACCGCACCAACCTGGTGGGCATGGGCGTGCTGCCGCTGGAGTTCAAGCCCGGAGTGAATCGCTTGACGCTGGCGCTGGATGGCACCGAGACCTATGACGTGATCGGCGACCGCACGCCGCGTTCGACGTTGACGCTGGTGATCCATCGCCGCAACGGCGAGCGCCTGGATGTGGCGGTGACCTGCCGCCTGGATACGGCGGAAGAAGTGTCCATCTACGAGGCCGGCGGCGTGCTGCAGCGCTTCGCGCAGGACTTCCTGGAATCGGCCAAAGCAGCTTAACCCTGGTCGTCCTCGCGCAAGCGGGGACCCATACTCAGCATGGATTCCCGCTTGCGCGGGAATGACGGCGACGGACAATGTCATGACTCATAAACCGCAAATCAAAATCCCCGCCACGTATATGCGTGGCGGCACCAGCAAGGGCGTATTCTTCCGCCTGCAGGATCTGCCGGAAGCGGCGCAGCAGCCTGGCGCCGCGCGTGACCAGCTGTTGCTGCGCGTGATCGGCAGCCCTGATCCCTACGGCAAGCAGATCGACGGCATGGGCGGCGCCACCTCCAGCACCAGCAAGACGGTGATCCTGTCGAAGAGCAGCAAGCCCGATCACGACGTCGACTATTTGTTCGGCCAGGTCTCCATCGACAAGGCCTTCGTCGACTGGAGCGGCAACTGCGGCAACCTGTCGGCCGCAGTGGGCGCGTTCGGCATCAGCGGCGGCCTGGTTGACGCGGCGCGCGTGCCGCAGAACGGCGTAGCCGTGGTGCGCGTATGGCAGGCCAATATCGGCAAGACCATCATCGCGCATATTCCGATCACCAACGGCGAAGTGCAGGAGACCGGCGACTTTGAACTGGACGGCGTGACCTTCCCTGCCGCCGAAGTGCAGCTGGAGTTCATGGACCCGGCGGCGGAAGAGGAGGGTGGTGGTGGCGCGATGTTCCCGACGGGCCGACTGGTCGACGATCTGGAAGTGCCAGGTATCGGCACGCTCAAGGCCACCATGATCAACGCCGGCATCCCGACCATCTTCATCAACGCGGACGCTGTCGGCTACAGCGGCACGGAGCTGCAGGACGCCATCAACGGTGACAGCAAGGCGTTGGCGATGTTCGAAACGATCCGCGCACACGGCGCGCTGCGCATGGGCCTTATCAAGGACCTGAGCGAAGCGGCCACGCGCCAGCACACGCCGAAGGTGGCGTTTGTGGCGCCACCGGCGGCCTACGTGTCTTCCAGCGGCAAGCAGGTGGCGGCAGGTGATATCGACCTGCTGGTGCGCGCGCTGTCGATGGGCAAGCTGCATCACGCCATGATGGGCACCGCTGCGGTGGCCATCGGCACGGCGGCGGCGATTCCGGGCACGCTGGTAAACCTGGCGGCCGGTGGCGGTGAACGCGGCGCGGTGCGCTTCGGCCATCCATCCGGCACCTTGCGGGTCGGCGCGGAAGCGGTACAACAGAATGGAGAGTGGAGCGTAAAAAAAGCGGTCATGAGCCGTAGCGCCCGCGTGCTGATGGAAGGCTGGGTACGCGTACCAGCCTGATCATTCGGGGTCAGTTCCGACATTCGGACACGAGCCCAACCGTAGCACGTGCTACGGTTGGGCTCGTGTCCGAATGTCGGAACTGACCCCGAAGTTGAACAACCGAAGGAGACAAGATGTACGCTGATTTTTATCAGCGCTCTATCGCCACGCCTGAAAAATTCTGGCAGGACGAAGCTGCGCTCATCGACTGGAACACGCCCTGCACGCAAGTGCTGGATTATTCAAATCCGCCGTTCGCACGCTGGTTCGTGGGCGGGAAGACCAATCTGTGTCACAACGCGGTGGACCGCTGGTGCGCCACGCAGGGCGACCAGCCCGCGCTGATCGCGATCTCCACCGAAACCAACACGGAGCGCAGCTACTCCTTCAAGCAACTGAAAGCCGAAGTCGAACGCTGGGCCGCCATGATGCAGGCGCTCGGCGTGCGCAAGGGCGACCGCGTGCTGATCTACATGCCGATGATCGCCGAAGCGGCATTCGCCATGCTGGCCTGCGCGCGCATCGGTGCGGTGCACTCGGTGGTGTTCGGCGGCTTTGCCGCCAACAGCCTGGCCAGCCGCATCGACGATGCCAAGCCGGTGCTGATCGTCTCGGCCGACGCCGGTTCGCGCAACGGCAAGGCGATTCCCTACAAGCCGCTGCTGGATGAAGCGATTGCGCTGTCTGCCGCCAAGCCGTCGCGCGTGCTGCTGGTCGATCGCGGCCTGGTGCCGATGGCGATGGCGGAAGGGCGCGATGTCGATTACGCCGCCTTGCGCGCTTCGCACCTGGCCGCGCACGTGCCGGTAACTTGGCTGGAGTCGAACGAGCCGTCGTACATTCTTTACACCTCCGGCACCACCGGCAAGCCGAAGGGCGTGCAGCGCGACGTCGGCGGTTATGCGGTGGCGCTGGCGGCGTCGATGAAGTACAACTTCTGCAGCAAGGCCGGCGAGACCTTCTTCGCCACGTCCGATATCGGCTGGGTGGTGGGTCACTCCTACATCGTTTATGGTCCGCTCATCGCGGGCATGGCGACCATCGTGTACGAAGGCTTGCCGATCTGTCCCGATCCGGGCATCTGGTGGAGCATCGTCGAGAAGTACAAGGTCACGCGCATGTTCTCGGCACCGACCGCGATCCGCGTGCTGCGCAAGCAGGCGCCGGAGTTCATGCGCCAGTACGACAAGTCGTCATTGAAGGCGCTGTACCTGGCCGGCGAGCCGCTCGATGAAACCACGTCGAGCTGGATCTCCGGAGAGCTGGGCGTGCCGATCATCGACAACTACTGGCAGACCGAAACCGGCTGGCCCATCCTGTCTATCGCACAGGGCGTGGACGATGCGCCGACGCGCCTGGGCAGCCCCGGCGTGGCGATGTACGGCTACAAGGTCAAGCTGGTAAACGAATCCACCGGCGCTGAGTGCGGTGCGAGTGAAAAAGGCGTGGTGATGATCGAAGGCCCGCTGCCGCCCGGCTGCATGCAGACCGTGTACGGCGACGATCAGCGTTTTGTCGATACCTACTGGACCGAATCCGGCGGAAAGATGCTGTACTCGACTTTCGACTGGGGCGTGCGCGACGCGGATGGGTACTACTTTATCCTGGGCCGCACCGACGACGTGATCAACGTCGCCGGTCATCGTCTCGGTACGCGCGAGATCGAGGAGTCCATCACCAGTCATCCCAATGTCTCCGAGGTGGCGGTGGTCGGCGTCGAGGACAAGATCAAGGGCCAGGTTGCGGTGGCGTTTGCGATCCTCAAGGACGCCGACACGGCCACCAGCGAGCAGGACATCATGGCCGTGGTGGATCGCCGGCTTGGCGCCGTGGCGCGGCCCGCGCGCGTCTACTTCGTGACGCAGTTGCCGAAGACACGTTCCGGCAAACTGCTGCGCCGTTCGATACAAGCCATCTGCGAAGGCCGCAATCCCGGCGACCTGACGTCGATCGAAGATCCGGCGTCGCTGCAGCAGATTCAACGCGCGCTGGAGAAAAAATAACAGCGCACGTAAGGGTGGACGTAAGCAAGCGGTAAGTCTCCTCCTTTAATGTGGAAACACATATAAAAGAAGGAGACACACCATGCACGACGACCTCGTACAAAAATTAAAGCGCGACCCCAACTATCATGAGTTGGTCAAGTCGCGCTCCCGTTTCGGCTGGACGCTCACCGCGTTGATGATGCTGGTCTACTACGGCTACATCCTGCTGATCGCCTTCGATAAAGAATTACTCGCCGCGAAAACCGGCGACGGCGTCATGACCTGGGGCATGCCGATCGGCCTGTTCGTCATCTTGTTCACGGTGCTGGTGACCGGCGTGTATGTGCGCCGCGCCAACAGCCGTTACGACGCGTTGACCCAAGCCATTCACGACAAGGTGAACGCATGAGCGCCCTGACTCGTAAGCTGGCAGCGCCGCTGTCGATGATTCTGTTGGCTGCCGCCAGCGGCGCCGCCATGGCGGCCGGCGCGGACCTCGGCCAAGCCGAACGCCAGCCCACCAACTGGACCGCCATCATGATGTTCGGCGCGTTCGTCATCTTCACGCTGTTCGTCACCAAGTGGGCCGCCGCCAAGACGCGCTCCGCGTCGGACTTCTACACCGCCGGCGGCGGCATCACCGGCTTCCAGAACGGCCTGGCCATCGCCGGCGACTTCATGTCGGCCGCATCCTTCCTCGGCATTTCCGCAGCGGTGTTCCTGAACGGTTACGATGGCCTGATCTACGCCATCGGCTTCCTGGTTGGCTGGCCTATCATCACCTTCCTGATGGCCGAGCGCCTGCGCAACCTGGGCCGCTTCACCTTTGCCGACGTTGCCGCCTACCGTTTCAAGCAGGAGCCGATCCGCATCTTCGCCGCCTCCGGCACGCTGGTGGTGGTGGCGTTCTACCTGATCGCGCAGATGGTCGGCGCCGGCCAGCTGATCAAGCTGTTGTTCGGCCTTGAATACTGGATCGCCGTGGTGCTGGTCGGTACGCTGATGATGATCTACGTGCTGTTCGGCGGTATGACTGCGACCACCTGGGTGCAGATCATCAAGGCGGTGATGCTATTGGGCGGCGCCAGCTTCATGGCCATCGCCGTGCTGGCGCAGTTCAACTTCAGTCCCGAGGCGCTGTTCGCCAAATCGGTGGAACTGCACGCCAACAAGGAAGCCATCATGGGACCGGGCACCTTCATCAAGGACCCGATTTCCGCCATCTCGTTCGGCATGGCGCTGATGTTCGGCACCGCCGGCCTGCCACACATCCTGATGCGCTTCTTCACCGTGCCAAGCGCGAAGGAAGCGCGCAAGTCGGTGTTCTGGGCTACCACCTGGATCGCCTACTTCTACATCCTGACCTTCATCATCGGCTTCGGCGCCATTGTTTTAGTGAGCACCAATCCCGAGTTCAAGGACGCGGCGGGCAAGCTCCTGGGCGGTAACAACATGGCGGCCGTGCACCTGGCCAAGGCCGTGGGCGGCAATGTCTTCCTCGGCTTTATTTCGGCCGTGGCTTTCGCCACCATCCTGGCGGTGGTGGCCGGCCTGACCTTGTCCGGCGCATCGGCCGTATCGCACGACCTGTACGCCACGGTCATCAAGAAGGGCAAGGCCAGCGGCGCCAGCGAACTGAAAGTGTCGCGCGTCACCACCATCATCCTCGGTATCGTCGCCGTGGTGCTGGGCATCCTGTTCGAGAAGCAGAACATCGCCTTCATGGTGTCGCTGGCTTTTGCGATCGCGGCGTCGGCCAACTTCCCGGTGCTGTTCATGGCCGTGCTGTGGAAGGACTGCACCACGCGCGGCGCCACCGTCGGCGGCTTTATCGGCCTGATTACCGCCGTGGTGTTGACGGTGCTGTCGAAATCGGTGTGGGTGGACGTGCTGGGCCACACCGCGGCGCTGTTCCCTTACGCGTCGCCGGCGATCTTCTCGATGCCGCTGGCCTTCGTCAGCATCTTCGTGTTCTCGATGCTGGACAAGAGCGCCCGTGCCCGCATCGACCGCGCCGGCTACGAGGCGCAGCAGATGCGTTCCGAAACCGGCATCGGCGCCGCCGGCGCCACCGCGCACTGACAATTTGATAAGTTGTGCGCAGATTGTAAGAAGATGATGCCCGGTTCGCCGGGCATTGTCGTTTTTAGGAGCGCACGGTTGCTCCTTTAAGCGGCTTTAATGGCGGATGCCACTAATGTGGTTTATGATCTGCCAACTATGCTCCCTAGGTATGATGAGTCGCCCCGTTCTGATTTTGTAGCCGACGCGCTGGCGTTGATCGGCGTGCCCGCCTGCGCCTGCAGCGCGGAGGGTGTGGTGCTGGCCGCGAATACCGAGTTGACCGCGCTGCTGGGGCTCGATCCGGCCGGCCGCCCGGTCGGCGACCTGTTTGCCCGCCACGTGCGCGCGGCCAGCATCGCCAACGTGGCCAACGCCGACGGCAGCGGACGGTGGGACAGTTGCCTGACCTGCGCCGATGGCCAGTACCTGTCGGTGGAGGCGTGGTGCAAGCCCTTGCCGCCCGCCGCCGGGGTGGCCGGCGTCACCATCGTTTTCCACGACATCACCGAAGTCCAGCGCGACCAGCGCGCGCTGCGCAAAACCCTGCTGGAGCAGCAGGCCATCCTTGAAAACGCCGCCGTCGGCATCCTGTTCAGCAAGGGCGGCGTGATCCTCGAATGTAATATCCGCTGCGCCGAGATGCTGGGCTACAGCCGGCACGAACTGGAAGGCGCGGCCAGCGTGATCGTCTATCCGAGCGAGGAAGACCACGCCATGCTGGGTGCGGAGGCCGGGCCGCCGCTGTCGCAGGGGCATTCCTTCACCGCCGAGATCCAGGTGCGCCGCAAGGACGGCTCGCTGTTCTGGGCCCGTTTGTTCGGCCGCGCCATCGATCCGATGCACACGCAGGATGGCACCATGTGGATCATGGAGGACATCAACGAGCACCGGCTGCACGAAGAAAAACTGCGGCGCATGCTGCTGGAGCAAAAGGCCATCCTGGACAATGCCTCGGTCGGCATCCTGTTCACGAAAGAGCAGCTGATGTTGAGCTGTAATGCGCGCATGGCGGAGATGTTCGGCTACACGCCGGATGAAATGGAGGGACGGCCTTCCGTGATCCTGTTCCAGTCGCAGCAGCATTACGAGGAATTCGGCAAGCAGGCCGCGCCGCTGCTGGGCTCCGGCCAGCCCTACGAAAAGGATGCCTACCAGTTCAAACGCAAGGACGGCAGCCTGTTCTGGTGCCGCGTGCGTGCGCGCGCCATCGATAACGAGCATCGCGGCGGCGGCACCATCTGGATCCTGGAAGACGTGACGGAGTCGCGGCAGACGCAGATGGAGGTCGAGGCCATCATGACCAACGCCTCGATGAGCATCCTGTTCACCAAGAACCGCGTGATCACGCGCTACAACCGCGGCTTCGCCGAGATGTTCCGCTACGACGAACATTCCGGTCTGAGCCTGCCGGGCCGCGCGCTGTATCCGTCGCAGGAGGCTTACGACCGGCTCGGCGCGGAAGCCTATCCCTTCCTCTCGATCGGCAAGCCGTTCCAGACCGAGATCGAAATGCGCCGCGCCGACGACACCACCTTGTGGGCGCAGCTGATCGGCTACGTGGTCAATCCGGAAGATCCGACCCAGGGCACGATCTGGGTGATCGAGGACCGCACCGAGCAGAAACGCGCGGAGGAGGCGCTGCGCAACGCCCTGCTGGAGAACCAGGCCATCCTGGACAGCGCGGTGCTGGGTATCTCGGTGGTGGAGAATGGCCGCAACCTGCGCTGCAACCGCAAGATGGAAGAGCTGTTCGGCTACGGGCCGGGCGAGATGAACCACCTGAGCGTGCAGGCCTTCTACGCCGGCAAGGGAGAGTGGGACGAAGCGCGCGCCGCCACCGCAGACGACTTCCGGCGCGGCCAGGTCAACGTCGCCGAGTACCAGCTGGTGCGTAAAGACGGCAGCACTTTCTGGGGACGCCTGTCGGGCCGTCCCTTCGATCTGACGCAGGCCAGCGGCCGCTCGGTGTGGCTGGTGGACGATATCACCACGCGGCGCGAGGCCGCCGAAGCGGTGGCGCGCGCGCGCGACGAACTGGAACTGCGGGTGCAGGAGCGCACCGCCGAACTGGCCGGCGCCAACGCCCAGTTGCAGGGCGAGATCGTCGAACGCCGCCAGGCCGAGGCGCGCGTTCACCACATGGCCTACCACGACAGCCTGACCGGCCTGCCGAACCGCGCGCTGTTGTCGGACCGTCTGGACCGCGCCATGCTGGCGGCCCAGCGCACCGAGCGCAAGCTGGCGGTGATGTTCATCGACCTTGACCGCTTCAAGATGATCAACGATTCGCTGGGCCATATGACCGGCGACCAGCTGCTCAAGGAAGTGGCCAGCCGCCTGTGCCGCGCGGTGCGCGCCAGCGACACCGTGGCGCGTTTGGGCGGCGATGAATTCGTGGTGCTGGTGCCGGGCATCCGCACCACAGAGGAGGCCAGCCAGGTGGCCGAGAAGATCATCGAGGCGCTGGCCGAGAGCTTCCCGCTCGAGGGCCGCAACCTGCACATCACGCCATCGATCGGCATCAGCGTCTATCCGGACGACGGCGCCGACGTGGAGACGCTGATGCGCAACGCCGACGGCGCCATGTACCATGCCAAGGCCAGCGGCCGTAACAACTACCAGTTCTTCAAGGAGGCGATGAACCAGAAGGCGGCGCGCCACTTCGAGCTGGAGTCCAGCCTGCGCGGCGCGCTGGCGGCCAGCGAGTTCGAACTGTACTTCCAGCCCATCATGGATATCGGCACGCGCCGCCTGCACGCGATGGAGGTGTTGCTGCGCTGGCGGCGCGGCGGCACGGAGTTGATCACGCCCGACCAGTTCATTCCCATCATCGAGGAAAACGGCATGATCGTGCCGATCGGCGAATGGGTGATACGCCAGGCCTGCCGGCAAAGCATGGCGTGGCAAAGCCAGGGCATGACGCCGGTGCCGCTGGCGGTCAACCTGTCGCCGCGCCAGTTCATGCATCGCGGGCTGGTGGAGTCGATCCGCGCCATCCTCGACGAAACCGGCATCGATCCGGCGCTGATCGAATTCGAGATCACGGAGACGGCGTTGATGGAGCATGGCGAGCAGACGCTGGAGATTCTCGGCCATATCAACGCCATGGGCATCCGCCTGTCGATCGACGATTTCGGCACCGGTTATTCGTCGCTGGCTTACCTGAAGCGCTTCCCGGTCAAGAAGATCAAGATCGACCGCGCCTTCATCAAGGATCTGGAAGAGAGTGCGGAGGACCGCGCCATCGTGGCGGCCATCATCGCGCTGTCGCACAGCTTGCAGCTGTCGGTGGTGGCGGAGGGCGTGGAGACGGAAGGGCAGTACGCCCTGCTGCAGCGCGACGGTTGTCAGTTCGCGCAGGGCTATCTGTTCTCGCAGCCGGTGCCGCACCTAACGGCCCAGCTGCTGTTGCCTCGCTGTTAGTCCAGCGTGGCGATCACCGGTGCGTGATCGGAAGGCTGTTCCCATTTGCGCGGCACGCGGTCGATCACGCAGGCGCTGCAACGCTTGACCAGCGCCGCCGACAACAGGATGTGATCGATGCGCAGGCCTTTGTTCAGGCGGAAGCCCAGCGCGCGGTAATCCCACCAACTGAAGGATTTTTCCGGCTGCTCGAACAGGCGATAGGCATCGGTGAGGCCGATCTCCAGCAGACGGTTGAGCGCCGCGCGTTCCTGGTCCGACACCAGCACCTGGCCGGCCCACGCGACTGGATCGTGGACGTCGCGGTCTTCCGGCGCGATGTTGTAATCGCCCAGTACCGCTAGCTGCGGGTGCTGCGCCGCTTCTTCCTTGATCCAGTCGTGGAAGGCCGCCAGCCAGGCCAGCTTGTATTCGTATTTGTCGGAGTCGACGCTTTGGCCGTTCGGCACGTAGGCGCAGACCACGCGCACACCGTCGACCGTTGCCGCAAGGATACGTTGCTGCGGATCCTGGTATTTTGGATTATTTTTTACTACATCCGCCAGCGGCAGCCTGGAAATAATGGCGACACCGTTATAGGTCTTCTGGCCCGAGTACGCCACGTGGTAACCGGCGGCTTCGATGGCGGCCAGTGGAAACTTGTCGTCAGTCAATTTTGTTTCTTGAATACATAACACATCCGTTGGGTTTTCCTCTAGCCATTTCATAACGTGCGGCAGTCTTACGTTCAAAGAGTTAACATTCCAGGTGGCTAATTTCATGATGCTGAGGTTCCTTGCGGGTTCGGGGAGGGCGGTGGCCCGGGCTGGCTTGCATCTTACAGTATCCGGATTTAACAGATCCACTTGCAGGTATGTAAATCTGTATGAAAAAACATGAAAAACTGCTTCGCTCCGGAGCCCGGAGGGCATAAAATGTTGCAAAATGTGTGAAATTAAAAAAAAATTGCTAATACTGTCTCGTTGTTGTCAAAATAGAACTGAAAAACGAGACAAAGTAAGCAAAAAGGAAATATACTGATACAAATTAAATGGAAAACTAGTATTTCTGTTTAGCAACTAAAAATAACCACGCCTGCGTATATTTATGTGTTGTGATGGCGCAATAAATGATACTATACGGAAATAAACAGTCGTCTTGATAGTGAATTGCGCGTAGCGCGTTTACAAAGGAATAGAAATGCGAACTGCATTTGAGGCATGGGCACAGCGCGATGGTCACATCGTTCGACGCCGAGAAGACAAGCCAGACGAATATCTGGTTTTTGAAACGCAACGCCGCTGGGTGATCTGGCAAGCGGCGCTGGAGCACGGCAAAACGCCTGGCGGCCGCAAGACCGCCGCACAGAAAGAGGCAGCAGCTGCTGAAAAGCGCGCCACTGAAGCTGTGCAGCGCGCGCCGGCGATCAATTCCGACGAAGCCGCTGTCCGCAACCAGGTACTGAACGAAGTGCTCGATGCTTTCTCCACCCTTGGTGGCGAGCGCGGCATGGACGACATCCTGAAGGTGGTGCAGGGCTTGAAGAAGAAGCAGCAGGAGCAGGCGGAAACGCCGATGGTGTCCAAAACCCCGGACCGCCACAACGCCTGAAGCAAAGATGTGACGTACAAGGCGTAAAGTGCAAGGCTTTACGCCGTTTGATCCAGCGAATAAATCCCACAGCGGGCTGCTACACTGGCATGACTCTACTTTTTGAGGCAGACCATGTATCTCCGTCCCGCCGCTGCGGTAACCGTGCTATTGGCCCCGTTGGTCATCCTGGCCACGCTGACCGCTTGCGCTTCCCTCACCGAATCCACTGAACAAAACGTCATGGTGCAAACCGTGCTTGATCACCGCGAGATCGCCGGGGTCGGCTGCGTGCTGTATAACGACGTCGGCAAATGGTTCGTGACCACGCCGGCGCGCGTGACGCTGCGCAAAAGCGCGGGTCCGCTGCGCATCGACTGCCAGAAGGCGGACAAGGGCTGGGCCTACGAGAAGGTGGAGTCCAAGGCGGACGGCAACCTGTGGGGGAATCTGGCGCTGACCGCCGGTGTCGGCTATATCGTCGACAAGAACACCGGCGCGGGCTATGACTATCCGGCCGTACTGACCGTCGTCATGCATCCCGCGCAGGAGAAGGAGGAAGGGCCACCGCCGGCGCCCGGCGTGACCCTGTTCTGGTAATTAACTACGGTTGATCAGGAAGTTCGACAGCAGCGGTACCGGACGGCCGGTTGCGCCTTTCGCGCCGCCCGATTTCCACGCGGTGCCGGCGATATCGAGGTGCGCCCAGGTGTACTTGCGGGTGAAGTTTTCCAGGAACGCGGCGGCGGTGCACGAGGCGCCGCCAGGCGTGCCGATGTTGGCCAGGTCGGCGAAGTTGGACTTCAGCTGCTCGTTGTATTCCTCGCCGATCGGCAGGCGCCATGCGGTGTCGCTGGCGGTTTTACCGGCGGCCATGATCTCGTCGGCCAGCTTGTTGTGGGCGTCGTCGTCACGCGTGAACAGGCCGCTCTTGTGGTGGCCCAGGGCCACGATGCAGGCGCCGGTCAGGGTGGCGATGTCGATCACGGCGGCCGGGTTGAAGCGCTCGGCGTAGGTCAGGGCGTCGCACAGGATCAGGCGCCCTTCGGCGTCGGTGTTCAGGATCTCGATGGTCAGGCCGTTCATCGAGGTGACGATGTCGCCGGGCTTGGTGGCGCGGCCCGACGGCATGTTTTCGCACGAAGCGATAATGCCGATCACGTTCAGCTTCAGGTTCATCTCGCCGATCGCGCGGAAGGTGCCCAGCACCGACGCCGCCCCACCCATGTCGTACTTCATTTCGTCCATGCCGGGACCCGGCTTGAGCGAAATGCCGCCGGTGTCGAAGGTGATGCCTTTACCGACCAGCACCACCGGCGCGTCCTTCGGCTTGCCGCCCATGTGCTTGATGACGATGAATTTCGGCGGCTGATCGCTGCCGTTGGTCACCGACAGGAAGCTGTTCATCTTCAGCGCTTCCAGCTGCTTGCGGTCCAATACTTCCACCTCGAACTTGTAGTCCTTGCCCAGTTTCTTGGCGGTGTTGGCCAGGTAGGTCGGGGTGCAGACGTTCGGCGACAGGTTGCCCAGTTCCTTGGTCAGGTCCATGCCGTTGGCGATGGAGACGGCTTGCGCCAGCGCCAGTTTGGTGGCGGCGGTATTCGGCACGGCCAGGGCGACTTTCTTCACGCCTGCGGCGGCCGGATCCTTCTTGCTCTTCTGGCCGTCGGTGCGGAATACGGCTTCGTGCGCGCTCTGCACCACACAGCGGATCGCCCAATTGACATCGCGCTCTTTCACTTCCGTCATCGGCAGTGCGATAATAGCGTCGCTCGTGCCCAGGGAGGAGAAAGCCTTCAGTGCCGCGGCCACGCCGCCGGCGAAGCTTTTCTCGCTGACGGTTTCGTCGCTGCCCAGGCCGACCAGCAGCACGCGCTCGGCGCCAGCGCCTTTGAGGCCGCGCAGCAGCAGGGTGGTGCCGGTTTTACCGGTGATGTCGCCGGACTTGAGCGCAGCCGTGATTTCACCAGCGCCGTCCAGGGCCTTGGCCGCTTGCGACAGCTTCTTGTTCTCGAAGACCGCAACGGCGATGACGCCGGCTTTGGCCGTAGCGATGGTGTTTTTTGTGTCGAATGCTTTTATGCTAAAGTCCATTTGATTCTCCGTGTCGTGTACGTACTTAAAACTTGTGGTCCCATGCAGTGTATGTGTGGGCCAAAACTACCGAATTATAATCTTCAATGATATTCCAACGCGCCTTACGACGTGAAATGGCGGCCACCGCCGGCGCCTCCTTCACGGTCCTGTTCAGCATCTGCGTCACCTGGACCTTGATCGCGGTCCTGGGCAAGGCCGCAGGCGGCAAGGTGGCGTCCAGCGACGTGATCGCGCTGATCGTCTTCGCGACGCTGAATTATCTGCCAACTATCCTCATCCTCACCAGCTTTATTTCTGTGCTGATGGTGGTCACGCGCAGCTACCGCGATTCCGAGATGGTGGTGTGGTTCGCCTCCGGCCTGTCGCTGACGCGCTGGATCGTGCCGGTGCTGACCTTCGGCCTGCCCATCGTGCTGTTGACCGGCATGCTCAGTTTCGTCGCTACGCCGTGGGCCAAGCAGAAAAGCGCGGAGTATGTGGAGCGCTTCGAAAAGCGCGAAGACCTGCAAAAAGTCTCGCCCGGCCAGTTCAAGGAATCGGCGTCGGCCAACCGCATCTTCTTTGTCGAAGGCGTGGAGGGCAAGACCGCCGTGGTGCAAAACGTGTTCGTCAACACGGTCGATGACAAGGGCACCGCCGTCATCGTCGCGCGCGAAGGCGTGATCAACACCGGCCCGAAAGGCGAGCGCTATCTGGTGCTGAAGAACGGCCGCCGCTATCAGGGCGTGCCCGGCCAGTCCGACTTCCAGACCATGGAGTTCGAAAGCTACAGCATGCGCGTCACCAGCCAGAACCAGGACCTGGAAGGCGATCACGATACCGACAGCATCCCGACCATGCAGCTGCTGGCCGACGACAGCAACGGCGCGCGCGCCGAGCTGCTGTGGCGCGTGGCCTCGCCGCTGACCTGCCTGGTGCTGATCCTGCTGGCGATTCCGCTGGGCTTCGTCAATCCGCGCGCCGGCAGCTCGGCCAATTTGATCATCGCGCTGCTGGTCTTCTTCAGCTATAACAACTTCGTCAAGCTGCTGGAGGCCAGCGTCCGCCAGGGCAAGTTCGCCTTTGCGCTGTCGTGGTGGCCGCTGCACCTGATCGTCGCACTGACCGTGTTCGGTCTGTTCGCATGGCGATTGAACCTGAACCATCGCTATCACCCGCTGGCCTTGCTGGCGTCGTTCAAGCGCTCGCGTAACGCGAACAAGAAAGTTGTCTCGCAATGAAAATCCTGCAACGCTATTTCGCGGTCTCGATACTGCAAGCGGTCGCCTTCGTGCTGGTCGCCTTTCTGGCGCTGCAAGCGTTCATGGACCTCACCGGCGAACTGCCCAAGGTCAGCAAGAACGGCTACGGCATCCAATATGCCTTCCTGTTCGTGCTGGTGCAGCTGCCGGGCCACGTGTATGAAGTGATGCCGCTGGCGGCGCTGATCGGCACCATCTACACGATGGCGCAGTTCGCGGCGACGTCGGAATTTACCATCATGCGCGCCTCCAGCATGTCGACCGCCATGGTGGCGTGGATGCTGGCCAAGATCGGCCTGGTGCTGGTGGTGCTGACCTTTATCGTCGGTGAGCTGGTGGTGCCGCGCACCGCGCCGCTGGCGGAGAAGTTCAAGCTGTCTTCGCGCGGCACGACCATCTCCACCGAGTTCCGCTCCGGGCTGTGGACCAAGGATATCGTCAAGTCGGAAGGCATGACCGGCACCGTCATCGGCTCGCGCTTCTTCAACGTGCGCGAAGTGGGCGCGGACGGCGTGTTGAAGGACGTGAAGTTGTACGAGTTCGACACCAGCTTCCGCCTGCGCTCGATCACGCTGGCCAAGACCGGCACCTTCCAGGGCAACAACAAGTGGCTGCTGAAAGACGTGACGGAGAATATCTTCACCAACCCCGGGCTGCTCAAGCCGGGCATGGAGGCGACGCTGGCGAACAACTATGCGCAGGAGTCGAGCCTGATCGAAACGCGCCGCAGCGACAGCAAGGATGTGCTGTCCGAGATTACGCCGAAGATTCTGTCGGTGTCGCGTTCGGACCCGGAGCGCATGTCGGCCAACGAGCTGGCGGTGTACACCCGCCACTTGCAGGAGAACAAGCAGGAGACGGAGCGCTTCAAGATCGCATTCTGGAAAAAGCTGTTCGATCCGTTGGCGATTTTCGTGCTGATGGCGCTGGCGCTGCCGTTCGGTTATCTGCACACGCGCAGCGGTGGCGTGAGCTTGAAGATCTTCCTGGGGATTATGCTGGGGGTGAGCTTCTTGCTGGTGAATACGCTGTTCTCGCATCTGGGTGTGCTGAGCACCTGGCCGGCGATATTGACGGCGATAGCGCCGAGTTTATTATTCATGCTGCTGGCGCTATGGGCCTTGTGGTGGGTGGAGAGACATTGATGGCTGCTCGACGTGCTTTGGTATTGTTTGCGCATGGGGCGCGCGCCGCATCCTGGGCTGCGCCGTTTGAACGCCTGCGCGATTTGACGCAGGCGCGCGAACCGCAGGTGAGGGTGGCGTTGGCGTTTCTGGAGTTGATGACGCCGCAGTTGCCGGAGCTGGTGGCGACGCTCATGGCCGACGGTGTCGATGAGATTACCGTGGTGCCGGTGTTTCTGGGGCAGGGTGGCCATGTGCTGCGCGATTTGCCGTTGATACTCGACGAACTGCGCGCGGCTTATCCGCAGGTGGCCATCAAGGTGGTGGAGGCGGCCGGCGAAAACCCTGCCGTGCTAAAAGCACTGTCCGACTACTGCCTGGCTGCGCTGTAAAACCCGCACGGCCACGCGGGGTCGGACCCAGGGTCCGGATAGGGGCTGCGCCCCGCCCTGCCTTAGGCAGAGCCCCCTAAGTTGGGCAGTTGGCGTATCGCTAAAAGCACGCGGGTTAGTGCTTGCGCGGCACGATCTTCACTTCGTAGAGTTTGGGCCAGAGTTTACCCGTCACGAACAAACGCTTTTTGTCGGCGTCGTAGGCGATGCCGTTCATGACGTTCTCGCCATTTCTCCCTTTGCCCGCCTCCGGATAGAGCTTGCTGAAGTCGATCCAGCCGGTGATCTTGCCCGTCGCCGGGTCGATCCGCGCGATCGTATTGGTGTGCCAGATGTTGGCGTAGATTTCACCTTCCACCATTTCCAGTTCATTCAGCTGATCGACCGCGATGCCGTCCGCCGTGACCTTCACCCGGCGTACCTCCAGAAAGGTTGTCGGATCGAGGAAGCGCAGCGTGGCGCTGCCGTCGCTCAGGATCAGCTGCTTGCCGTTCTGCGCCAGCCCCCAGCCTTCGCCCGGATAGGCGAACTGGTTTTTCAGCTCGAAAGTCTTGAGGTCAAACACAAAGCCGGTCTGCGTCTGCCACGTGATGCCGACCAGCGTGTCGCCCCATACCGTCAGGCCTTCGCCGAAATACTGCGGCGGAATGTCCTTGTTCTGAAGTACCTTGCCGCTCTCAAGATTCACTTTGCGGATCGAGGATTTGCCGTTCAGGCCTGTGCTCTCGTACAGGAAGCCGTCGCGGTAGAGCAGGCCCTGGGTGAACGAGTCCGCGTCGTGCGGGTAGCTGCGCACCACCTTGTAGTCATACGTGGGCAAGGCCGCGATCGCCGAAGCGGCGGCCGGCAGCAGCGCCGCCAGGATTAGGGTTTGCGCAACAATCTTGTTCACTATGCAGTCACCGAATTTTGTAGTTCCACCATCGCGTCCAGCGTGCTGCCCGGAGCATCGAGCTCCGCCTGCACGCAGGCGCGCGCTTCCGGCGACTGCACCAGCGATACGGCCTGCTGGCGCGCGATCGCCGCAGCCGCAGTATCGCCGCAGCCGTTCAGCAAGTCCAGTACCAGCATGACTTCAGTGGTGTAGTTGAAGACGTCGGCCAGCAGTTCGGCCATGCCTTCGGTGGTGAGGACGTTGATGTTGTTCTTCAGCTCATTGAGCTGCATGGCCGCCAGCGCCAGGTGGTGCTCGGGATGCGGCAGGTAGCGCTGCGCCAGTGCGTAGTCGCCGCAAGCCATCAGCGAGGGCAGGGCGGCGCGGGCGTTCTGCTGCGCCTGCGCTTGCGGCAGGCGCTGGAATAGGTGGTAGGTGTTCTGCAAGTCGCCCAGCTTGTCGTTGATGACGCGGATGTCGTGGAACAGCGCCGGCTCGATCGCCAGCTGTTGTGTCAGGCGATCGCGCAGCACCACCAGTTCCTGGCGCGCGGGCAGGTGCTCCTCCGCCAGCTTGGCCCACGCCGCCAGCACATAGGACAGGCGCAGCGGCGCGGTTTCTTCGTCGGTGGTGGTGGCGTCGAACAGCCAGATGTAATCGCGCAGGGCGGCGTCGAATTCGCCGGCCGAGTGTGCGTTCCAGGCGCGCTCCAGTACTTCGTGCACAGTGTCCATTGCTACCTCTTGTGGTCAGAGTGGACATTCTATTACGGAAAACCGGAAGTCAGGCGCGGAGTTGGGTGGCTATTGTCCTGCTAATCGCGGCATCAGGGCTGCTGCTGGGCGCGGGCGCGCATGGCTTCACCGATCATCACCAGCACCGGGCCGTGCGGCGTGCCGAGGCCCTGGGTCAGCTCGGCGACGGTCATGCGCTGGATTTGCTGGTCGGGGCGGCTGACGTTTTCAATGACGACCACCGGTTTGTCCGGCGCATGGCCGTGCGCCAGCAGACGCTCGGCGGTGGCGATGGCTTCGCGTCCGCCCATGTACTGGATCAGGGTGTCGGTTTCCGGAATGGCGTCGTGCTCCGAGTGTTCGGGTGCGGTGGAGGAGGTGAAGAAGCCGACGCTGCGCGCCACGCCGCGCTTGGTCAGCGGTTGTTTGGTGGCGGCTGCTGCTGCCAGTGCGGTGGTAATGCCGGGGACGATGTCGACTTCGATGCCGGCTTCTTCCAGCGCGCGCAGCTCTTCGTCGGCGCGGCCGAACATCATCGGGTCGCCGCCTTTCAGGCGCACCACCAGTCTGGCGCGGCCGGCGCAGTCCACCAGTTGCTGGTTGATGACCTGCTGCGCGACCGAGCGCTGGCCGCTGCGCTTGCCGACGGAGATTTTCTCCGCCTGCGGGCACAGTTCCAGCATCTCGGATGTCACCAGCGCGTCGTGCAGCACGATGTCGGCTTGCGCCAGCAGCCGCGCGCCGCGCAGGGTGATGAGGTCCTGGGCGCCGGGGCCGGCGCCGATCAAATACACTTTTCCGAGAGCTGGCATGGTGCTGGCTAAAAGACTTACAGGCGGATCATGCCGGCGGCGACGGTCTGGTGCGTCACTTCGTCGATCAGGATGAAGGCGCCGGTGGCGCGGATGTCGCTGTAGTCGTCGGCCGCCAGCGGCTGCTGCACGGTCAGCGCGATGCTGGCGATGTCGTTCAGCTTCAGGCCTTCGGCGCCGTGGCGCTGCTGGGTGTTGATGTCCAGCAGCGACTCGATGGCCGTCACCTTGGCCGAGGTCTGCTTGGTGCCGTGCTTGATCCAGTACTTGCGGCGCTGGTCCAGCGGCTCGTCGGACATCCAGCAGACGTCGGCCTTCAGCTGTTTCAGCTGGGTGGCCGGCTGGTCGGCGCCGGCCAGCAGGTCGCCGCGCGAGATGTCGAGGTATTCGTTCAACAGCAGCGTGATCGACTGGCCCACCACCGCCGACTGGTGCGAACCTTCCAGCGTCAGAATGTCTTTTACGGTCGCGCTCTGGCCCGATGGCTGCACCACCAGCTTGTCGCCCACCGACACCTTGCCGGCTTCGATGCGGCCCATGTAGCCGCGGAAGTCGTTGGCTTCGTGGCCGTTGTGGCGCGCCACCAGCTGCACCGGGAAACGGAACGGCGCATCGTGCGCTTCGTCGTACACCGACAGCGATTCCAGCAGCTCGATCAGCGTCGGCCCCTGATACCAGTCCAGCTTCTCGCTCTTCTCCACCACGTTCTCGCCGCTCAGTGCGGACAGCGGAATCGGCGTGATGTCCTTCAGGCCGAGCGACTGCGCGAACTCGCCGTAGGCTTTGACGATGCGGTTGTAGATGTCCTGGTTGTAGTCCACCAGGTCCATCTTGTTGACGGCCACGATCACGTGCTCGATCTGCAGCAGGTGGGCGATGGTCGAGTGGCGCTTGGTCTGGATCAGCAGGTCGACGCCGCCGTCTTCGCGCAGCTTCACTTTCGATACGTCCACCAGGATGATGACTGCATCGGCGGTCGAAGCGCCGGTCACCATGTTGCGGGTGTACTGCTCGTGACCCGGCGTGTCGGCGATGATGAACTTGCGTTTCGGCGTGGCGAAGTAGCGGTAGGCCACATCGATGGTGATGCCTTGCTCACGTTCGGCTTCCAGGCCGTCGGTCAGCAGCGACAGGTCGACGGCGTCGCCCACGGTGCGTTTGTGCTTGGAGCGCGACATGGCGTCTAGCTGGTCGGCGAAAATGCCTTTGCTGTCGAACAGCAGGCGGCCGATCAGGGTGGACTTGCCGTCGTCGACGGAGCCGGCGGTGATGAAACGCAGCAAACCGCGCTCGGTCGTGTTTTCAGTAATTGCGGTCATTAGAAGTATCCTGCTTTTTTACGTTTTTCCATCGATGCTTCGGAAGTCTGGTCGTCCATGCGGGTGGCGCCGCGTTCCGTTACCTGCGTGATCGCGGTTTCGGCGATGATCTGCTCCACGGTGGCCGCGTCCGAGGACACGGGGCAGGTGCAGGAGATGTCGCCCACGGTACGGAAGCGCACCACTTGGGTTTCGACGGTTTCACCTTCGCGCGCCGGCGTCAGGTCGGTCAGCGGCACCAGCAGACCGTTGCGCGGAATGACTTTGCGTTCGTGGGCGAAGTAGATCGGCGGCAGTTCCAGTTTTTCGCGGGCGATGTATTGCCACACATCGAGTTCGGTCCAATTCGAGATCGGGAACACGCGCATGTTTTCGCCTGGATGGACGCGGGTGTTATACAAGTCCCACAGTTCCGGGCGTTGCGACTTTGGATCCCACTGGCCGAATTCGTCGCGGAAGGAGAAGATGCGTTCCTTGGCGCGGGCCTTTTCTTCATCGCGGCGGGCGCCGCCGATGCAGGCGTCGAAGCCGTGTTCGGCGATGGTTTCCAGCAGCGTCACCGCTTGTGCAGCGTTGCGCGAATCGGTCTGCGGATTACGCAGGCGCACGGTGCCCTTCTTGATCGAGTCTTCGACCGAGCCGACGATCAGGCGCTCGCCCAGTTCGGCCACGCGCTTGTCGCGGAAGGTGATCACTTCGGCGAAATTGTGGCCGGTATCGACGTGCACCAGCGGGAACGGGAATTTGCCAGGGCGGAAAGCCTTCTCCGCGATGCGCAGCAGCACCACCGAGTCTTTACCGCCCGAGAACAGCAGGGCAGGGTTGCTGCATTCGGCGGCGACTTCACGCATGATGTGGATCGCTTCCGATTCCAGGGCATCGAGGTGGCGCGAATTCACGTGCACATTGTTTTCTACTAAAGCGTTCATTGGACTAGCCTATTTCGTTATCGTCATTCCCGCGTCAGCGGGAATCCATGCTGAGTAACTTCGGTTGCGGCGTATGGGCACCCGCTTTCGCGAGTGCGACGCTACGCCACGGATTTAATGCGTATCAGTTTGCCGTCAACGACGTGCAGGCCGCACTCTTTCGATTCCGGGTTCTCCCACCACCAGCGGCCGGCGCGAACGTCTTCGCCTGGCTCGATGGCGCGGGTACACGGTTCGCAGCCGATCGACGGGAAGCCCTGGTCGTGCAGCGCGTTGTACGGCACGCCGTTCTCGTGGATGTAGTTCCACACATCCTGCTCCGACCAATCGGCCAGCGGATTAAACTTGGTCATCAGGTGGCCGGGATCATCCTCTTCCACCATCAGCGAGGTGCGGGTGGCCGCTTGCGCGCGGCGCTGTCCCGTGACCCAGGCCTTGTTGCCGGCCAGGGCCCGGCCCAAAGGCTCGACCTTGCGGATGCGGCAGCATTCCTTGCGCATCTCGACGCTGTCGTAAAAGGCGTTCAGGCCGTTCTGCGCAACGTAGGCGTCCACCGCTTCGGTCTGCGGCTTGAATAGCGCGATGTCGTAGCCGTAGTGCGCCTTGACCTTGTCCACCATCGCCAGCGTTTCCTTGTGCAGACGGCCGGTCTCCAGCGAGAAGATGCCGATGTCGTAGCCACCCTTCAGAATCAGGTCGGTCAGCACCATGTCTTCCGCCGCCAGCGAGGAGGCGAAGACGGCCGGGGAAAAATCGCTGGCGATGCGGGACAGCGTGGCGCGCGTGTCCGTAATCAGCTTGCTCTGGTCACTCATTGCAGCTCCAATCAGATGCCAGCGCCGTCGTTATTGACGCTGCCCGGTGCGGGACGCGCAAAGCGGCGGAACAGCGGCACTTTCTGGTCTACCGAAGCCTGGTAGGTTTCGGAGAAATCGGACAGGCCTTTCAGCGCATCGTGCGGATCGCGGTCGGCGCGCACCGAGTAGGCGTTGAAGCCCACGCGCTGCATCGAGAACAGCTGGTCGCGCAGCACGTCGCCGATGGCGCGCAGTTCGCCGGTCCAGGCCAGGCGGGTGCGCAGGTTGTAGGCGATCGAGTAGCCACGGCCGTCGGTGAATTTCGGGAAGTCGACGGCGATCACGGCGAACTTCGACAGGTCGTCCTTGATCGTGTCGGCGCGTTCGTCGCTGGCGATCCAGACGCCGATTTCGCCGGCGGCGGCGCGCGCAGCCAGCAGGTCGCGCTGCACCAGCCACAGGCTTTGCGGCACGATGAATTTGCCCTCAGGGACGCTGACGGTGGCCGGGTCGTGCGTGGGAGCGCCTTCCACCGGTTCGGCCAGGCGCAACACCTGCCATTCGTCTTCGACGACTTCACGGCCCTTGATGATCAGGTTTTTCACTGCGTCAGACATATTCATCCTCTCCAACCAGACGCCCGCCTTTTTCAGCGATCGGCGTGGCGTACACAAATTCCTTGAACGGCGCGACGCCGATGCGATGCACGCAGTCGGCAAACGATTCATCTTCAAAACGGTCGCGCAGGTAAACCTTCAGCAGGCGGTCGATCACTTCCGGCATTTGCAGCGCGGAGAACGACGGGCCGATGATCTTGCCGATGGCGGCGTTGTTGCCTTGCGCGCCGCCGATCGATACTTGATACCATTCGCTGCCGTCTTTATCCACGCCCAGCACGCCGATGCTGCCGACGTGGTGGTGGCCGCAGGCGTTGATGCAGCCCGAGATATTCAGTTCGATCTCGCCGATGTCGTGCTGGTAGTCCAGGTTGTCGAAGCGCTCCGAAATGGCGGCGGCGATCGGCAACGACTTGGCGTTGGCCAGCGAGCAGAAGTCGCCGCCCGGGCAGCAGATCATGTCGGTCAGCAGGCCGATGTTCGGCGTCGCCAGGCCGTGCGCCTTGGCTTCTTGCCATAGCGCGAACAACTGCGATTGCTCGACGTCGGCCAGCACCACGTTCTGTTCGTGGGTGACGCGCAGTTCGCCGAAGCTGTAGCGGTCGGCCAGGTCGGCCATGAAGTCCATCTGCTCGGCGGTGGCATCGCCCGGTGGCACGCCGGTCTTCTTCAGCGACAGCACCACGGCGGCGTAACCCGGCGTCTTGTGCGGCTTGACGTTGCGGTTGACCCAATTCGAGAAGGCCTTGTTGCCAGCGGTTTGCGCCGATGCTGCAGCCACCACGTCACTGTCGTCCAGCAGCTTGTAAGCCGGCGGCTGGAAGTAGTCGATCACGCGCTGCATCTCTTCGATGGTCAGGGTTTCCGGACCGTCTTTCAGGTCGACCCATTCCGCCTCCACCTGGCGGGTGAACTCTTCCACGCCCAGTGCCTTCAGCAGGATCTTGATGCGGGCCTTGTACTTGTTGTCGCGGCGGCCGTGCTGGTTATACACGCGCATCACGGCTTCGGTGTAGGTCAGCAGGTGTTGCCATGGCAGGAAGTCGCGGATCACGCTGCCGATGATCGGCGTGCGGCCCATGCCGCCGCCGGCCATGAATTTGAAGCCGATCTCGCCGGCGTCGTTGCGCACCACGGTCAGGCCGATGTCGTGAATTGCGATGGCGGCGCGGTCTTCCACGGCGCCGTTGATGGCGACCTTGAACTTGCGCGGCAGCGCCAGGAATTCAGGATGGAAGGTCGACCACTGGCGCAGCACCTCGGCATACGGACGCGGGTCGATGATCTCGTCGGCGGCCACGCCGGCGTATGGATCGGAGGTGGTGTTGCGGATGCAGTTGCCCGAGGTCTGGATGGCGTGCATCTCCACCGAGGCCAGGTCGCTCAGGATGTCCGGAGTCTGCTCCAGCTCGATCCAGTTAAACTGAATGTTTTGACGGGTGGTGAAGTGGCCATAGCCGCGGTCGTACTTGCGGGCGATGTGGGCGAACATGCGCATTTGCTTGCTTGCCAACAAACCGTAGGGCACGGCAATCCGCAGCATGTAGGCGTGGCGCTGCATGTACAGGCCGTTTTGCAGGCGCAGCGGCAGGAATTCTGCTTCAGTCAGCTCATCGGCAAGGCGGCGGCGTACCTGATCGCGGTACTGGGCGATGCGCTCACGGACGATGAGGTGGTCGTATTGGTCGTATTGATACATGTATATTCTTCCTGAATAGTCGCTGATTCCCCAAACTAGCGCTAATAGTAATAAACTTCGTCTTTATTCCATACGACTTAGTCTTTATTTGCTTATATAAGGATTGGGCATAAGCATGGACGCTAATAATTTTAAGATGGGCCAAGACCTGCAATGAACCTTCATCAGTTGCGCTTTGTGCGCGAAGCAGTACGCCAGAACTACAACCTGACCGACGCCGCCAAGGCGCTATTCACCTCGCAGCCGGGCGTGTCCAAGGCGATTATCGAACTGGAAGAGGAATTGGGGGTCGATATCTTCACCCGCCACGGCAAGCGCATCCGGGGCCTGACGGAGCCGGGGCGGCTGGTGCTGCAGTCGGTGGAATTGATTATGCAGGAAATCGATTCGCTCAAGCGCATCGGCAAGGAATATGCGGCGCAGGACAGCGGCAGCTTTACCATCGCCACCACACACACGCAGGCGCGCTACACGCTGCCCAAGGTGGTGCAGGCCTTCATGGTGAAGTTCCCGAAAGTGCGATTGTCTTTATTGCAAGGAAATCCGCAGCAGATCGCCGAAATGGTCCAGCGCGACCAGGCCGACCTGTGCATCGCCACCGAATCGATCGCCGGCGTGACCGGCCTGGTGACCTTGCCATGTTATCAATGGGAGCACGTAATCGTGGTCGCGCCCGACCATCCGCTGCTGCGCATCAAGCAGCCGACGCTGGAAGAGATCGCGGCATTCCCGATCATCACGTATGATGGCGCCTTTGCCGGCCGCAGCAAGATAGACCATGCGTTTTCCCTGCGCGGCCTGAAGCTGGACGTGCTGCTGGAAGCCATCGACGCCGACGTGATCAAGACTTATGTGGAGTTGGGCATGGGGATTGGTATCATAGCGGGCATGGCCTTCGACGCCGAGCGCGACAAGAACCTGCGCGCCATCCCTGTGGGCCACCTGTTCGGCATGAATGTGTCGCGGGTGGCGGTCAAGCAGGGCGCCTATCTGCGCAGCTATATCTACACCTTTATTGAACTGCTGGCGCCTACGCTCAACCGCAAATTGATCGAACAGGCGATGAGTGGCGAAAAAGATAACTACGAACTATAAAGAAAGCATCATCATGATTACCAATCAGTTGACACAATATTACGCCGTCAACGCCGACAACTATGACCAGGTCTACGCCCAGGAAGAGCGTTTTGACGATCTGGATGACTTACAGGAAATGGTCGCCGAAATGTTCACCGGCCACAAGGTGCTGGAACTGGCCTGCGGCACGGCCTACTGGACCGACCTGATCGCCGAGACCGCCGAGTCGGTCTACGCCACCGACATTCTGCAGGAAATGCTGGACCTGGCGGAAACGCGCGGCCTGGACGAGGAGATCGTCTCGTTCGGCCAGCTGGACGCCTTCAATCTGCCGGACGGCCTGGAAGGCCAGTACACCGCCGTGTTCGCCGCCGGCCTGTGGAGCCATGTGCCGCGCGAGCAGTACGACAGTTTCCTGAAGATGCTGCGCGCCAAGCTGGGCAAGGACATCCTGGTGGTGTTGCTGGACGAATCCTATGTCGACGGCAATTCCATGGTCATCGCCCGCACCGATGCGCAGGGCAACACCTTCCAGATCCTCACCGCCGACGACGGCCAGCGCTACGAGATCATGAAGAACTACCTGACCGATAGCACGCTGCGCAAGCGTTTCGCCAACCACGGGCGCCAGATCCGCATCGAGCGCCTGGAGTACTACTATTTGCTGAGCTGCCGTCTCAAATAAAAGTTATCACTTGATGTTCATTTGATGTTCATTTACAACAAATGATCGTTGTCACATTGTTGAAGTAATTGACAGGCATGATTCCGGCCGTGGAATCAATAACGCAATTTCTTTCAACCCTAAGTAGAGAACATCAAGTGAAAAAACTTACTCTGGCAGCACTGATCATCGGCGGCTTCGCTGCGCAAGCTCAAGCTCAATCGAATGTAACGATCTACGGCCTGGTGGACGCCGGCATCGTTAGCGAGCGCGGCGGCTCGGCCGGTTCCGTGACCAAAGTCACCAGCGGTATCGGCGGCCAGTCGCGTCTGGGCTTCCGTGGCACGGAAGACCTGGGCAACGGCCTGTCGGCCATCTTCCAGCTGGAAACCGGCTTCAAAGCCGACGACGGCACGCTCGACACCGCCAACAGCATCTTCAACCGTCAGGCCTTCGTCGGCCTGAAAAGCAAGGACGCCGGTCAGCTGACCATCGGTCGTCAATACACCATGTTGTACCTGGCGCAAAGCCAGGTGGCCGACCCGTTCGGCGCCGGCTATGCCGGCACCATCAAAAACCTGTTCCCAACCTCGGGCGCCAACACCCGCGTCAGCAACGCCCTGGTGTACTCGACCCCGGTCATCGAAGGTTTTAGCGCCGACGCCCTGTACGCCCTGGGCGAGCAGAACGGCAGCTCGACCGCCGGCCGTCAGTTCGGCCTGGGCCTGAACTACGCCCAAGGCCCGCTGAACGCGCGCCTGGTGCACAACAACAAGAACAACGACACCGTAGCCGTTGGCACCACCCCGGCACGCCAGCAGTCGAGCGGCCGCACCACCATGTTCGCCGCCAACTACGACTTCAAGGTGGTCAAGGCTTACTTCGCCTACGGCTCGAACGATGGCGTGAACAGCGCCCAGATCCCGGTGGCCAACGCCTACGGCTACACCGTCGCGCCTAAAGCCAGCCTGGACAGCGCAGACTACCTGATCGGTGCGCAGATCCCGGTCGGCGCCGGCACCATCATGGCCTCGTTCATCAACAAGAACGACAAGACCGCCAACAACCAGGACGCTACTCAGTGGGCCGTCGGCTACCTGTACGCCCTGTCGAAGCGCACCAGCACCTACGTTGCTTACGCCAAGATCAAGAACAAGAACGGCGCCGGCTACACCGTTGGCAACAACAACGAGCCAGGCACCGGCGACAAAGCCTTCAACCTGGGCCTGCGTCACGCGTTCTAAGTTGTTGAGGTTGTAGGGGCGGGCGGCAGCGGCAGCCGGATCATGATCCGGGTGCCGCCGTCGCTGGCGATGGCGATCTCGCCCTGCAGTGCCCAGACCCGTTCGCGCATCCCGATCAGGCCGTAGGACGAGGCCTTGTCCATGTCCTTTTCGGCGATGCCGCGGCCGTCGTCATGGATGGTGATGTGCAAGGCCCCATCCTGGCGATACAGCGACAAGCCCACTTTGTGCGCCTCGGCGTGGCGGGCGATATTGGTCAGCGCTTCCTGCGCAATGCGGAAGATGGCGGTGCTGTAGGCGTCGTCCAGTACCAGTTCTTCTTCGTTGGCGTCCAGCGTGCAACTGATGCCGTTGCGCGTTTCAAACTCGTGGCGCAAGCTCTGCAGCGCAAAATACAAACCACCTTCATCGAGTGCGCGCGGGCGCAGGTTGCCGGCTATGCGGCGCAGCGAGGTAATCGCCGTCATCAGCAATGCATCCATGCCCGCCTGCAGCTTGCGGGTGGCGGCGTTGTTGCTGGTGTGGCGCTGCAGCAGCGCCAGGTCGCCGCGCAAGGTGGCCAGCAGTTGGCCCAGGTCGTCATGCAGCTCGCGCGCGATGTGCTTGCGTTCCTCTTCACGGATGGTTTGCAGCGCGGTCGACAGTTCGCGCAGCTGGGCGTAGGAGCGTTCGGTGGCGGTGGAGTCGCGCTCGCAGCCGAGGCGCCAGCAGATGCGCCCGGTGAGCGCCAAGGCGGCGCCCAGTAACAGCAGTGTTCGGATGCGGCGCATGGGATCTCCCTGCGGCCGGGAATCAGCCGCGTCGAGTTACCTTATGCCAGTGCGCCGGGGCGGGGCTTGATATGCCGCAGGCCTTTACATCTGCTTGAACAAATGCAGGAAGCTGCGGCTGACTTCCAGCTTGTCGGAGCGACCCTTGATCATCACCAGGTGACGGCCGCGTATATCGCGGGTCACGCCCTCGATGGCGTTGACGTTGACCAGGGTGGCGCGGTGGATCTGCCAGAACAGGGCAGGGTCCAGCTCCTCGGCCAGGTCGCGCACCGGCTTGCGGATCAGCGCTTCATATTTTTCGGTCTGCACGCAGGTGTATTTTTCATCGGAGCGGAAGAACAGGATCTCCTCGACCGGAATCATGCGCAGGTCCTGGCCGATGCTGGCCTGGATCCATTGCAGGAAGGCCGGCTTGGGCGCGGCGATCTTTTCCGTCAGCTGGGCCAGCATGGCGGTTACGCTGGCGCTGACGTCGCTGGCGGCGGCCGGCTGGTTCAGGCGGGTCTTGAGGCGGTCGACGGTGATCTGCAGACGCTCCTGCTCTGGCGGTTTCAGCACGTAGTCGATGGCGCCGCGCTCGAAGGCTTCCACGGCGTAAGCGTCGTAGGCGGTCACGAACACGATATTGCTCTTGTTGCCGATCACGGAGGCCGCTTCCATGCCGGTCTTGCCGGGCATGCGGATGTCGAGGAAGGTGAAGTCCGGCTTGAGTTCATCGACCAGCTCGATGGCCTCGTCGCCATTCTTGGCCTCGCCAATGATTTCCAGCTCGGGCCAGACCTGGCCCAGGCGCATGCGCAACTGGTCGCGCATTAAACGTTCGTCGTCTGCAATGATTGCTGTAGGCATCTTGTTCGGGTGTGAAGGTTGTTTAATTTATTATTCAACGAATCGCGCTAATAAGCAATCAATGCGACTTGTTTGCCAGTTGATATGGCACTTCAATGGTCACAATGACCCCGCTCGGGCTGTTGGCGGCGATCAGCAACTGGCCCTGGTCGCCGTGCAGCAGTTTCAGGCGTTCGCGGATATTGGTCAGGCCGAGGCCGGTGCCATCGCTCGGCTTGGCGCCGAAACCCAGGCCGTCGTCGATGACGATCACGCGCAGCTTGTTATGGGCCACGTCGGCGCGCACTTTCAGGGTGCCGCCCTCGGGCTTGCCTTCGAGGCCGTGCTTGATGGCGTTTTCCACCATCGATTGCAGCATCATCGGCGGGAAGGCGGCGGTGCGCAGGCCGTCCGGGATGTCGAGGTCGACGGTCAGGCGTTCTTCCATGCGCATTTTCAGCAGGTTCAGGTAGGCCTCCACCATGTCGGCCTCGCGGCCTAGGTTGGTGATCAGGGCGTTGTCGCGCATTTGCGGCAGCACCGCGCGCAGGTATTTGATCAGGCTGCGCTGCATGGCCGAGGCGCGCGGCGGATCGGTTTCGATCAGGTGCTCGACCGAGGCCAGGGTATTGAACAGGAAGTGCGGCTCGACCTGGGCCTGCATCATCTGCATCTTCGCTTCGCTGAGCTGGCGCTGCATGGATTCGCGTTCAGCGGTGGCGTTGGCGGTCTGGGTTTCGGCTTCGGCGCGCATTTTCTTGCTCATCAGGACCTTGGTGCCGAACAGGGCCAGCACCAGCAGCGTGATGAAACTCTTGAACCAGGTGGAGGCCTGGCCGTGATAGCGGGCTACCTTCTGTTCGGCGGCGTCGTCGACCGCTTCTTCGATCGCGTTGGACAGTTCTTCACCGATCTGCGGCGGCAGGTCGATGTGTACTTCCTCGCCGGGCAGCGAGGGCAGGGCGGGAATGTCGCTCTTGGCGGCGGCGCCAGGCGTCGCGGGCGTGGCCGGCGCCTCGGGTGGCTCAGGCAAGGCGGGTGAGGCTGGAGCTTCGGGCGGAGCGGCCGGCGCAATGCCTTCCTCGGCGTTCTTGTTGCGGATCTTGCGCGGGTTGAAATGGATGCCGCTGTCATCGATCAGGATATTGGTGTCGCCGCTCTTGCGTTTCTGTGTATGGCTGCCGCGATCGATATCGTCACGCACCGGACTGGAAGAGAACAGCTCGTCCTGCAGGATGGAACCGGCAATCAGCATCAGCACCGCAAACACCAGGAACTTCCACCACGACAGCTGGGTTACCCAGGTGGAGGTAACGTCGAAGCCGCGATGCAGCAGGCCGCCGGCGGTCTTCAGGGTGTCTTGTACTTTAGGTGTAGGAAACATATACAGCTTTCACTCTTAACATGGAGCAAGTGTACCCAGCATCGCCCCTACACGCCATGCGATTGCGACAGTCTGCAAAAAACGGGGATCAGACGGTAAATGCATACGAAGCCCTTGCCAAACCCGTTTGAGGTTTGCTATAGTTCGGTCCCTCGCAGATCAACGCGTACGCTGCAAAGCGAAACGATGAAAACTGAGGGGTTGACGAGATAAAAGAAACGCTTCATAATCTCGCTCCTGTGCTGATGAACACAACGCTTCTTCAGCTAGCAATACAAGATGATCTTTAAAAATTTACAGTCGATAAATGTGGGCGTTTGATGCTGCAACAAAAAGCATTAAATGCTCAAGCAATAAATATTCAGTAGAAATACTGTCAGTATTTTGAGTAAGAGCGAACCAGTGGCCAGCAGTGGTCACTAAACAGAGATTAAACTAAAGAGTTTGATCCTGGCTCAGATTGAACGCTGGCGGCATGCCTTACACATGCAAGTCGAACGGCAGCACGGGGCAACCTGGTGGCGAGTGGCGAACGGGTGAGTAATATATCGGAACGTACCCAAGAGTGGGGGATAACGTAGCGAAAGTTACGCTAATACCGCATACGATCCAAGGATGAAAGTGGGGGATTCGCAAGAACCTCATGCTCCTGGAGCGGCCGATATCTGATTAGCTAGTTGGTAGGGTAAAAGCCTACCAAGGCATCGATCAGTAGCTGGTCTGAGAGGACGACCAGCCACACTGGAACTGAGACACGGTCCAGACTCCTACGGGAGGCAGCAGTGGGGAATTTTGGACAATGGGCGCAAGCCTGATCCAGCAATGCCGCGTGAGTGAAGAAGGCCTTCGGGTTGTAAAGCTCTTTTGTCAGGGAAGAAAAGGTTACGGATAATACCCGTGGCTCATGACGGTACCTGAAGAATAAGCACCGGCTAACTACGTGCCAGCAGCCGCGGTAATACGTAGGGTGCAAGCGTTAATCGGAATTACTGGGCGTAAAGCGTGCGCAGGCGGTTTTGTAAGTCTGTTGTGAAATCCCCGGGCTCAACCTGGGAATGGCAATGGAGACTGCAAGGCTAGAGTTTGGCAGAGGGGGGTAGAATTCCACGTGTAGCAGTGAAATGCGTAGATATGTGGAGGAACACCGATGGCGAAGGCAGCCCCTGGGTCAAAACTGACGCTCATGCACGAAAGCGTGGGGAGCAAACAGGATTAGATACCCTGGTAGTCCACGCCCTAAACGATGTCTACTAGTTGTCGGGTCTTAATTGACTTGGTAACGCAGCTAACGCGTGAAGTAGACCGCCTGGGGAGTACGGTCGCAAGATTAAAACTCAAAGGAATTGACGGGGACCCGCACAAGCGGTGGATGATGTGGATTAATTCGATGCAACGCGAAAAACCTTACCTACCCTTGACATGGCTGGAATCCCTGAGAGATTGGGGAGTGCTCGAAAGAGAACCAGTACACAGGTGCTGCATGGCTGTCGTCAGCTCGTGTCGTGAGATGTTGGGTTAAGTCCCGCAACGAGCGCAACCCTTGTCATTAGTTGCTACGAAAGAGCACTCTAATGAGACTGCCGGTGACAAACCGGAGGAAGGTGGGGATGACGTCAAGTCCTCATGGCCCTTATGGGTAGGGCTTCACACGTCATACAATGGTACATACAGAGCGCCGCCAACCCGCGAGGGGGAGCTAATCGCAGAAAGTGTATCGTAGTCCGGATTGTAGTCTGCAACTCGACTGCATGAAGTTGGAATCGCTAGTAATCGCGGATCAGCATGTCGCGGTGAATACGTTCCCGGGTCTTGTACACACCGCCCGTCACACCATGGGAGCGGGTTTTACCAGAAGTAGGTAGCTTAACCGCAAGGAGGGCGCTTACCACGGTAGGATTCGTGACTGGGGTGAAGTCGTAACAAGGTAGCCGTATCGGAAGGTGCGGCTGGATCACCTCCTTTCTAGAGTTTGCAGGTTCTTCGGAACATTTCAAGCGCTCACACTTATCGACTGTAGACCATAAAAGAACAGCAAATATTGGGGCTGTAGCTCAGCTGGTTAGAGCACCGTGTTGATAACGCGGGGGTCGTTGGTTCGAGTCCAACCAGCCCTACCAGTTGCCGGTATTTAGAAATACCCAATGGGGGATTAGCTCAGCTGGGAGAGCACCTGCTTTGCAAGCAGGGGGTCGTCGGTTCGATCCCGTCATCCTCCACCAATACCTGCTTTTACGTAAGCCAGCCAAGCGCTCGGGTTTAGGTAAAAGCAGTATCGTTCTTTAACAATCTGGAAGAAGTAAAGTTTTATTAAGCGTGTATCGACAGATACATGCTTGGGTAGTAAAACTCATCATCACAAAGTAGTAAATGCTTAGAACTATAGCCGTCAAGGTTATAGGGACAAGTGAATAAGTGCACATGGTGGATGCCTTGGCGATTACAGGCGATGAAGGACGTAGTAGCTTGCGATAAGCTGCGGGGAGCTAGCAAACAAGCTTTGATCCGCAGATTTCCGAATGGGGAAACCCGGCCTTTTAGGTCATCGCAACCTGAATACATAGGGTTGCGAAGCGAACGCGGCGAACTGAAACATCTAAGTAGCTGCAGGAAAAGAAATCAACCGAGATTCCCAAAGTAGTGGCGAGCGAAATGGGAAGAGCCTGCACGTGATAGTCGGACTGATAATGGAATGCTCTGGAAATGGCAGCCACAGCGGGTGATAGCCCCGTACATGAAATCAGACCGGTGGTACTAAGCGTGCGACAAGTAGGGCGGGACACGAGAAATCCTGTCTGAATATGGGGGGACCATCCTCCAAGGCTAAATACTCGTAATCGACCGATAGTGAACCAGTACCGTGAGGGAAAGGCGAAAAGAACCCCGGGAGGGGAGTGAAATAGATCCTGAAACCGTGTGCATACAAACAGTAGGAGCGGACTTGTTCCGTGACTGCGTACCTTTTGTATAATGGGTCAGCGACTTACATTCAGTGGCAAGGTTAACCGCATAGGGAAGCCGTAGAGAAATCGAGTCCGAACAGGGCGATAGTCGCTGGGTGTAGACCCGAAACCAAGTGATCTACTCATGGCCAGGATGAAGGTGCGGTAACACGCACTGGAGGTCCGAACCCACTAATGTTGAAAAATTAGGGGATGAGCTGTGGGTAGGGGTGAAAGGCTAAACAAACTTGGAAATAGCTGGTTCTCTCCGAAAACTATTTAGGTAGTGCCTCAAGTATCACCATCGGGGGTAGAGCACTGTTATGGCTAGGGGGTCATCGCGACTTACCAAACCATTGCAAACTCCGAATACCGATGAGTGCGAGCTTGGGAGACAGACGTCGGGTGCTAACGTCCGGCGTCAAGAGGGAAACAACCCAGACCGCCAGCTAAGGTCCCAAAGATTGGCTAAGTGGAAAACGAAGTGGGAAGGCTAAAACAGTCAGGATGTTGGCTTAGAAGCAGCCATCATTTAAAGAAAGCGTAATAGCTCACTGATCGAGTCGTCCTGCGCGGAAGATGTAACGGGGCTAAGCCAGTCACCGAAGCTGCGGATATGCGTAAGCATATGGTAGGAGAGCGTTCTGTAAGCCTGCGAAGGTGTCTTGTAAAGGATGCTGGAGGTATCAGAAGTGCGAATGCTGACATGAGTAGCGATAATGGGGGTGAAAAGCCCCCACGCCGTAAGCCCAAGGTTTCCTGTTCAACGTTCATCGGAGCAGGGTGAGTCGGCCCCTAAGGCGAGGCAGAGATGCGTAGCTGATGGGAAGCAGGTTAATATTCCTGCACCGTCGTATGATGCGATGGGGGGACGGATCGCGGAAGGTTGTCTGACTGTTGGAATAGTCAGTTTCTGCTTCATAGAAGGCACTTAGGCAAATCCGGGTGCGTAATTCAAGGGAGCGGGACGAGTGTACTTGTACACGTAGCAATCGGAAGTGGTTCCAAGAAAAGCCTCTAAGCTTCAGTCATACGAGACCGTACCGCAAACCGACACAGGTGGGCGAGATGAGTATTCTAAGGCGCTTGAGAGAACTCGGGAGAAGGAACTCGGCAAATTGGTACCGTAACTTCGGGAAAAGGTACGCCTCGGTAGCTTGGTCACTTTACTGTGATAGGGCGAAAAGGTTGCAATAAAATGGTGGCTGCGACTGTTTAATAAAAACACAGCACTCTGCAAACACGAAAGTGGACGTATAGGGTGTGACGCCTGCCCGGTGCTGGAAGATTAAATGATGGGGTGCAAGCTCTTGATTGAAGTCCCAGTAAACGGCGGCCGTAACTATAACGGTCCTAAGGTAGCGAAATTCCTTGTCGGGTAAGTTCCGACCTGCACGAATGGCGTAACGATGGCCACACTGTCTCCTCCCGAGACTCAGCGAAGTTGAAATGTTTGTGATGATGCAATCTACCCGCTAGACGGCTAGACGGAAAGACCCCATGAACCTTTACTGTAGCTTTGCATTGGACTTTGAACCAATCTGTGTAGGATAGGTGGGAGGCTTTGAAGTAGGGACGCCAGTCTCTATGGAGCCAACCTTGAAATACCACCCTGGTTTGTTTGAGGTTCTAACCTTGGTCCGTTATCCGGATCGGGGACAGTGCATGGTAGGCAGTTTGACTGGGGCGGTCTCCTCCTAAAGTGTAACGGAGGAGTTCGAAGGTACGCTAATTACGGTCGGACATCGTGATGATAGTGCAATGGCATAAGCGTGCTTAACTGCGAGACCGACAAGTCGAGCAGGTACGAAAGTAGGACATAGTGATCCGGTGGTTCTGTATGGAAGGGCCATCGCTCAACGGATAAAAGGTACTCTGGGGATAACAGGCTGATTCCTCCCAAGAGTTCATATCGACGGGGAGTTTGGCACCTCGATGTCGGCTCATCACATCCTGGGGCTGTAGCCGGTCCCAAGGGTATGGCTGTTCGCCATTTAAAGTGGTACGTGAGCTGGGTTTAAAACGTCGTGAGACAGTTTGGTCCCTATCTGCCGTGGGCGTTGGAAATTTGAAGGGGGCTGCTCCTAGTACGAGAGGACCGGAGTGGACGAACCTCTGGTGTACCGGTTGTCACGCCAGTGGCATTGCCGGGTAGCTAAGTTCGGAAGAGATAACCGCTGAAAGCATCTAAGCGGGAAACTTGCCTTGAGATGAGATTTCCCAGAGCCTTGAGCTCTTTAAAGGGTCGTTCGAGACCAGGACGTTGATAGGCTGGGTGTGGAAGTGCAGTAATGCATTAAGCTAACCAGTACTAATTGCCCGTAAGGCTTGTCCCTATAACCTTGATGGTTATATGCATTTACTCTGATGATGAGTGTGCTACCCAATAAACTAAATGAGATCCCCGCGTTCGCGGGGACGACGCTGACGCGCCGCTTTACTTCTCCCAGATTCGCTGTGGCGCCCAATCGGTGGCGCCAGAGCATACAAGTCAAAGCTTGATGACCATAGTAAGTCGGTCCCACCCCTTCCCATCCCGAACAGGACCGTGAAACGACTCTACGCCGATGATAGTGCTGCAACCAGTGTGAAAGTAGGTTATCGTCAAGCTAGTTATTCCGAAAGAAGCCCCAACAGATTAGATGCTGTTGGGGCTTTTTTTTATGTATCATTAGTCGTTGCAAAGACCAACTACTAAAGGGTGCATACATGTCAAAACAATATCGCTTGGTAACGCGCAGTGACTTCGATGGTCTAGTCTGCGCGGTACTACTCAAGCACCTGGATCTGATAGATGAAATCCTGTTCGTCCACCCGAAGGACATGCAGGACGGTAAGATCAGCATCACCGATCGTGACATCACGACCAATTTGCCCTATGTGGCGGGCGCGCACATCGCCTTCGACCACCACCTGTCCGAAACCATCCGCAATACTGGCGATCGCCAGAATCACATCATCGATCCCGAGGCACCATCCGCCGCGCGCGTGGTGTATGACTACTATGGCGGCTTGAAGGCTTTCCCGGCGTCGTGGGACGATATGATGGCGGCGGTCGACAAGGGCGACGCCGCGCGCTTCAACGAGCAGGAAGTGTTGAATCCGGAAGGCTGGGACTTGCTGAACTTCCTGATGGATGCGCGCACCGGCCTGGGCCGCTTCCGCGAGTTCCGCATCTCCAACTACAACCTGATGATGGACTTGATCGACTACTGCAAGAATCACTCAATTGCAGAGATCATGGAACTGCCGGACGTGAAGGAGCGCAAGGAACTGTACTTCGAGCATGCCGAGAAGTGCAAGGACCAGATCCGCCGCTGCGCCACCGTGCACAAGAACCTGGTGGTGCTGGATCTGCGCAACGAAGAGGTCATCTTCGCCGGCAACCGCTTCATCGTCTACGCGATTTTCCCGCAGACGAATATCTCGATCCACGTGCTGTGGGGCTTGAAGAACCAGAACACCGTGTTCGCCACCGGCAAATCGATCCTGAACCGTAGCTCGAAAACCAATATCGGCGCGCTGATGCTGGAATACGGCGGTGGCGGGCACGAGAATGCCGGCACCTGCCAGGTGGATAACGAGATGGCGGAGGATGTGCTGGGAGCCTTGATCCACCGGATCACGACAGAAGGTTGAAAAAAGCGTGTGCGGTGCGACGCTCAAGTCGTCGCACCGCCACACGCTTTTTTAATTAGAACTCTTTTTCAGGTAATGCTATTAAATCATCGGTGCTGAACTGGTAGTCCTTGAACACGTGTTCGGCGGTCAGCATCTGGTAATCGCCGTCCGGCTTCTTGAACGAGGTGTCCTTCAGCTTGTAGGTGTAGTGGCCGCAGGTCCAGCAGTTGAAGTTGCGCATGTGCGTGCACAGGCAGGTCTTGTCCATCACCACCACGGTCTTGGCTTCCGGATGCGCTTCGACTTCGCGGTTGTAGGCGTTGATATACGAGCAGTTGCCGCTGGCGTCCAGCAGGTAGCCGTAGGATTCGCAGCCTGGGCGGATGCCGGAGCCGATCGCCGGCGTGTTCTTCAACATGCGCATCGGGTAGCCGGTCGGCGACACGCCGTTGACGATGATGTCGTCTTCGGACGCCTTGAAGTATTCCTGCTTGACCTTCTCCGGTAGGCCGCATTCGTTGGTGACGGTGAAGCGGGTCGCCACCTGCACGCCAGCCGCGCCGGCTTCCAGGAAGCGCACCGCATCCGAACCGGTGAAGATGCCGCCGGCCGCGATCAGCGGAATGTCCAGGTTCTCTTGCTTGAAATACGCCAGCAGTTCCTGGGTGATGGTCATCAGGTCGTAATCCTGCCAGTCGTTCAGGCCGAAGCCCAGGTGACCGCCGGCCAGCGGGCCTTCGACAATCACGTAATCCGGCAAACGGTTCAGCTTGGCGTTCTTGCGCAGGAAGATCTGCAGTGCGCGCACCGACGACACGATGATGCCCAGCTTGGCTTCACGGAAGCGTGGGTGGTCGGCCATCAGCGCGAACGAGCCGAAGTGCAGGCCGGCCGACAAGGTGATGCCGTCGATGCCGGCGTCCAGCGCCGCGTTCAGGCGGGTGCGCAGGGTTTCGCGCGGGCCGTTCATGGTCAGCTTTTCCATGCAGTTGACGAAGATCAGGCCGTGGCCCTGTTTCGCCTTCATGGTGGCGCCGATGTGCAGGCGCTGTGCTTCAGCCAGGCGTTCCAGGTCGAACTGGACAATGGACTTGTCCATATTGTTGATGTTGTGCTTATAGAGCTTGGTCTTGTCCTTGACGAAGCTGGTGTCGAACTTGCGGTCCGAAACGTCTTCCACCATCGCGTCCGAGATATGGCCGATGCCGCCCAGACGGGCCGCCTCCAGCGCCAGTTCCGAGGTCGAGATATCGACCCCCATTCCGCCGATCATGATGGGCACATACTCGTCGTTGCCAAATCGCAGGCGGAAATCATCAACACGTTTCATTGCTATCCTTAGACTACCGAAGTTAATTGCGGTCGCGCGGTAGTACGCATGATCGGGACTTCCGATCATTCTACTCCAAGCGTACTACAGCTTTGTGACGGCACGGCCGCGCAGGCCTGCCGTGCACGGAAGGGGATCAGTCGCGGAAGTTGTTGAATTCCAGCGGCAGGTCGGTGGCGTCCTTGCGCAGCAGGGCCATGGCAGCCTGCAGGTCGTCGCGCTTGGTACCGGTGATGCGCACCGATTCACCCTGGATGCTGGCCTGCACCTTCATCTTGCTGTCCTTGATGATGCGCACGATCTTCTTGGCGTCTTCCGTTTCGATGCCGTTCTTGACCTTGATGACCTGGCGGACCTTGTCGCCGCCGATCTTCTTGATCTCGCCGTCGTCGAGGAAGCGCACGTCGACCTTGCGCTTGGACAGCTTGGTGGTCAGGACGTCGCGTACCTGCTGCAACTGGAAATCGGAATCGGCGGTGACGGTCAGTTCGCGTTCCTTCTGTTCGACGGCGGCGCCGGTACCCTTGAAGTCGAAGCGCGTGGCGATCTCCTTTTGAGATTGCTCGACGGCATTCTTTACTTCGATCATATCGGCTTCCAAAACTACATCAAACGACGGCATAACTATTTCCTTTATCTTGCTGCTTCAAAGACTGTCATTTTAACGGACAACCCGCCGTTCGCAGCCATACCGACACTGGTTTTTTGTCTGTTTCGCTCTATAATCGACTAAATTTATTGCTTATTTCCCTCATGTCCGCATCGTCTTCCGTCCAGTATCAACATTCCCTCCAGCCCCTCAACACGTTCGGCATCGCCGCGACGGCGCGCGCCTATCTGCGCGTGACGAAAAAGGAGCAACTGCTCGGCGTTTATGCTGATGGCGCCTGGGCTACTTTGCCGAAGCTGGTGTTGGGCGGCGGCAGCAATGTGCTGCTGACGGGCGACTTCGACGGCCTGGTGCTGCACCTCGCGCTCGAAGGCAAGGAGCTGATCGGCGGCGACGACCGGCATCATTTTGTGCGTGCCTCGGCTGGTGAAAACTGGCACGCCTTCGTGCAGTGGACGGTGGGGCAGGGCATCGGCGGGCTGGAAAATTTATCGCTGATTCCGGGCACGGTGGGCGCGGCGCCGATCCAGAATATCGGCGCCTATGGACTGGAAATCAAGGATGTCTTCCACAGCGCGACGGTGTTCGATCCGGTCAGCGGCGAGACGCGCGTGATGGATGCGGCGGCCTGCCGTTTCGGCTATCGCGACAGCGTGTTTAAGCAGGAAGGGCGGCACCTGATTATTTTGGATGTGACATTTGCGCTGCCCAAGCAATGGACGCCGAACCTGCGCTATGCGGAACTGGCGGCGGAGCCGGGCATGGCGGAGGCGCCGACGCCGCAGCAGGTGGCGGATGCGGTGATTGCGATCCGCCGCCGTAAGCTGCCCGATCCTGCGGTGATCGGCAACGCCGGCAGCTTCTTCAAGAATCCCGTGGTGCCGGGCGCGCAATGCGCGGCGCTGCTGGCGCGCTTCCCGAACCTGGTGCACCATGCGCAGCCCGATGGCAGCGAGAAGCTGGCTGCCGGCTGGCTGATCGATCAATGCGGGTGGAAAGGCAAGAGCCTGGGTGCGGCCGGCGTCTATCCGCAACAGGCGCTGGTGCTGGTGAATAACGGCGGCGCCACCGGTGCGGAAGTGGTGGCGCTGGCCCAAGCGATACAGGCCGACGTGCAGGCGCGCTATGGCGTGCTGCTGGAGCCGGAGCCTGTCTTCATCTAAATTCGGGGTCAGTTCCGACATTCGGACATTTCGCACGCGAAATGTCCGAATGTCGGAACTGACCCCGAATTTGTTTAACCGAAGTGGCAAACGTAGTCGACGGTCTCGACGGTTTCGATGTCGAACTTGCTGTTGCCGGCAATCTTGAACTCCTGGCCTGCGCTGTAGGTCTGCCACTCGCTGGCGCCGTCCAGGCGCACCTTGCAGACGCCGCCGGTGATTTCCATGATTTCCGGCGCGCCGGTGTTGAAGGTCAGGCTCGATGGGAAGATCACACCCACGCTTTTCTTGCTGCCGTCGGCCAGGATGATGGTGTGCGAAACGCACTTGCCGTCAAAGTAGATATTCGATTTCTTGACGACGCTGACTTGCTCGATTTGTGCACTCATGCTGCTGTTTTTCCTAGGTTATGGTGTGAGACCGGGCAACTCGTCCGCGTTCACCACGCGGTTGCGGCCACCGTTCTTGGCCGCGTACAGGGCCCGGTCGGCTTGCCGGATCAGCTCTTCCACGCTGCCCGCAGGCGAGGGCACCACGCTGGCCACGCCGACCGACATGGTCACGCATGACATTTCCGTGGTGGCCTGCGGATTTTCGATCGCGAGCTGCTCCAGGTGGCGGCGGCATGACTCGGCCACGATCAGTGCCCCGGTCAATTGAGTCTCGGGCAGGATAATTGCGAATTCCTCGCCGCCGTAGCGTGCGGCCAGGTCGGCCGGGCGCTTCAGGTGTTCGGTCAGCACTGCGGCCACTTTTTTCAGGCATAGATCGCCCGCCAGGTGGCCGAAGCTGTCGTTGTACAATTTGAAGAAGTCGACGTCGCACATCAGCAGCGTCAAGGGCTTCTTGTCGCGCTGGCCGCGCTGCCATTCGATGCGCATGGTGTCGTCGAAGCGGCGGCGGTTGGCGATGCCGGTCAGGCCGTCGAGCGCCGCCAGCTTTTGCAGTTCGATGTTGGCGTCGGCCAGCTGCTTCTGGCTCTCGCGCAGGAAGCGGAACGCCTGGTCGCGCTGCAGGCGGCTGATGTGCGCGCCCGAGTGGTAGCGCACGCGCGCCAGCAGTTCCAGCTTGTCCGGCAGCTTGACCATGTAGTCGTTGGCGCCGGTGCTGAAGCTGTGCGCCTTGAGCTTGGGGTCTTCCTTGGCCGAGAGGACGATCACCGGCACGTGGCGCAGACTTTCCTCGTTGCGGTATTGCGTGATCTGGCCGAAGCCGTCGATGGTCGGCATCACCAGGTCTTGCAGGATCACGGTCGGCTGCAGCTGCAACGCCGTGTCCAGCGACCTGGTGGCGTCGGTCACGTAGTGGAATTCGATGTCGGGCTGGTCGCTCAACATGCGCCGCACGGCTTCGACGATAATCAACTGATCGTCCACCAACAGCACTCTTACTTTGAAGATGGGCAGGACCGGCTCTTGATCTGCGGCGATTACATTTGCTTCGGACATCAGGATTCTCTTTGCTTGTTATTGACCACGTCCACCCAGGGTGCTGCGCAAGACCGGTCCTATCTTCGCCAACGGTAAAATCATCTGCGCCGCGTCCAGCTCTGCCGCCGCGCGCGGCATGCCGTACACCGCGCTGCTGGCCTGGTCCTGGGCGATGGTGGTCTGGCCCGCGCGGCGCATCGCCAGCAGGCCTTCGGCGCCATCGCGTCCCATGCCGGTCAGCAGAACACCGACCGCGTCGCCTTTCCAGTGCTGCGCCACGCAGTGGAAGAACACGTCCACCGACGGCCGGTAAGCGTAGTCCTTCGGATGGATATCGTAACGCAAGCGGAGGTTTTGATCCAGCGTCAGGTGATCGTTGCTCTTGGCGATGAGGATGGTTCCGGCCACCAGTTCGTCGCCTTCTTCGGCCGCGCGCACCGGCATCTCCAGTTGTTCGCCCAGCCAGCGCGCGAAATTATCGGCGAAGTGCTGGTCGATGTGCTGCACCACCACGATGGCGCAACCGCGCGGCGCCTTCCAGCCGGCCAGCAGCTTGGAGACCGCCACCGGCCCGCCGGTGGAAGCGCCGATGGCCAGCAGCGAGGTGACTCTTTCGGTGTCCGCCCCGTCGCCCGCGTGGCCGTTGCCATTGGGGTTGGCGGCGGTGCGGGGCAGCATGGCCTGGTTGCCGCCGCTGTGGCGTATCAGCTTGTCCATGGTGCGGATCTTGGCCAGCAGTTCGGCGTCGCCGCCCGGCTGGCCCTGCAGCACCGGCGTGGCCGTCACGTCCAGCGCACCGGCGCCCAGCGCGCGGAACACCTGGTTGACGTTGTCCTGCGGCCGGCCGGTCACCACCAGGATCGCGCACGGGCTGTGCTCCATGATCTGGCGCGTGGCTTCCACGCCGTCGAGTTCCGGCATGTTCAGGTCCATCAGGATCAGGTCTGGACGGTTGTCGGCACACATGCGCACCGCATCGGCGCCGGTGCGTGCTATCCACAACACCTGATGTTCGGCGGTGCTGGCGACTACACGCCTGAGCGCCTCGGCCGCCATGGCGACATCGTTGGCGATGGCTATCTTCATCTACGGGCGTCCCCAATCAAATCGCTGACTGCGTCAAGCAGCGTCTCGTCATGGAAGCTGCCCTTGGTCAGGTAGTAGTCTGCGCCGGCCGACAGGCCGCGCGCGCGGTCCTCCGGTCGATCTTTATAAGAGACTATCATGACTGGCAATTTATGCAGGTGTATATCTTTTTTAATGAGTGTAACCAGTTCGATACCGTCCATGCGCGGCATGTCGACGTCGGTGATCACCAGGTCGTAGTCGCCGCTGCGCACCACGTTCCAGCCGTCGATGCCGTCGATGGCGATATCGACCAGGAAGCCGCGCGCCATCAGCAGCTTGCGCTCCATCTCGCGCACGGTGAGCGAGTCGTCCACCACCAGGATGCGCTTGGTCCGGCGGCGCTCGGCGGCGTCGGACTTGGCCAGTTGATGCAGGCCGCCTTCGTGCAGCAGCTTGTCGATCGAGAGCAGCAGGTCCGGCACGTCGAGGATCAGCACCGGCTCGCCGTTGTCGAGCAGGGCGGCCGAGGAGATGTCGCGCATCTTGCCGAAGATCGGGTCGATGGCCTGCACCGCCAGGCTTTGTTCGCCGCGGATGGCGTCCACCACCAATGCATAGCGGCGCGCGCCGGCGCCGATGACGACCACCGGCAGTTCGCCGGTGCCGGCGTCGGTGTCGCCCAGTTCCAGTACCTGCGAGGCCGAGACCAGGCCCAGATGCTCGCCGCCGAAGTCGAAGAACTGCTTGCTCTCCAGCGTGTGGATGGACGCTTGCGGCACCTTGAGCACGCGCTCCACCTGCACGATGGGCACGGCGTAGGCTTCGCCCTTGACGTCCACCACCAGCGCGCGCACGATCGATTGCGTCAGCGGCAGCGTGATGTAGGTGCGGAAGCCGACGCCCAGTTCGGATTCGATGCGCACGGTGCCGTTCTGCGAGCGTATGGTTTCATGCACGATGTCCAGGCCGACGCCGCGCCCGGAGATTTCGGTGATGTTGTCCTTCAGGCTGAAGGCGGGCAGGAACAGGAACTCCATCAGCTCGGCCGGCGACATCGAGGTCGCCATCTGCGCCGGCGCCATTTTGCGTTCGATCACGCGGGCGCGGATGCGTTCGAGATCGACGCCTTTTCCGTCGTCGCTGATTTCAATACTGAGCATGCCGGCGCGGTGCTTGGCCTCCAGCACGATGGTGCCGGTGCCCGGCTTGCCGGCGGCGATGCGGTCGGCGGCGCTGTCCATGCCGTGGTCGATGGCGTTGCGCAGCATGTGGTTGAGCGGGCTTTCGATCTTGGCCAGGATGTCGCGGTCGACCAGCGTGTCTTCGCCGATGATCTGCAGCTGCACGTCCTTGCCCAGGCTGCGCGAGAGATCGCGCACCATGCGCGGGAAGTGCTGCACGCCGTCCTTGAAGGGGCGCATGCGCATGGTCAGCACTTCGTCCACCATGCCTTGCGAGACGCCCAGCAGGCGGCGCTCGTAGGCTTCGATGTCGGCGATGTGCTCCAGCACGAACTGTTTGAGCGGATGCGTTTTTTGCAGTGCCAGCAGGGATTTTTCTTTCAGGCTGGCGTCGCTGCTGTTGGAGACGGCTTCATGCAGTTGTTCGATCAGCGTGAACAGGCTGCTCTGGTTGCGCTTGAAGCGCTGCATGCTCTGGATGAACGGGTGCATCTGGTGCGCGTTGATGCGCGATTCGCTGGCCAGTGACAGCAGCTTGTCGAAGTTCTGCGCGTGCTTCATCGGCGCTTGCGCCAGCTGGCGTGTGGCGGCGGCTTCTTCGGCGGGCGTCGGTGCCGGCGCCGCCGCCGCCGGACTGGCGCTTGTAACCTGCGGCGCGATCGGCAGCTCGCCGATCGGGAATGTCGGTATGGCGGCAGGAGCGACCGTTGCGGCCGGCGGCGCGAAGCTGATCGGTTCCGGCAGGAAGGCGATGGTGGAGATCGCATTCATGGTGCTGCTGATTTGTCCGCTGTTGGCGGCCAGCCAGGCATCCACGCCGCTGTCCTGCAGCCGCGAAAGCTGCAGGATCAGGTCCACACCGGCCAGCAGCACATCGACGCGGTTGGGCGTCAGCGCCAGCTTGCCGTTCTGCGCGGCGATGAAGGCGTCCTCCATGCCGTGCGCCAGCTGCACCACAACCTCCAGCCCAACGATGGAGGCCGCGCCCTTGATCGAGTGTGCCGCGCGCATCATCGACTCCACCGCGCTGGCGTCGTCCTTCAGGCGCTCCATCGCCAGCAGGCCGTCGGTCAGGATCTGGGTCTGGCTGTCGGCCTCCATGCGGAACAGGTCCAGCATGGAGAACTGGCTCAGGTCTCCGTTGTTATCGACGCTCATCGTAGGGTTCTCGCGAGTTGGTAGCCGATCAGCGCTTCATCGAGCACGCCGATACGCATGTCTTGATGCGATATCACGCCGGACAGGAAGCGGGACAAGCCCTTGTTGATGGTGGCGGCCGGCGCCTGCACCGTGGCGCTGGCGTAGCGCAGCAGGCCATGCAGGTCGGCCACGGGCAGGGCATAGGACTGGTCTTCCCAGCGCGTGAGCAGCAGGCGCGCGAAGGTATGGCGATGGGTGGCTGCTTCGCCCTCGGTTTCGTCGATGCCCAGCAGTTCGGCCAGCGACATGCAGGGATACAGCGTGCCGCCGACGTTGACGATGCCGCGCAAGCCGCGCGAAGCACGGTGCGGCAGGCGGTGCGGCGTGGCGATCGGCGCCACCGCGACGAACATGCGGGTCGGCAGCGACAGCCATTCTCGCCCGATGCGGAACACCAGGCAGGAGGCGTCCTGCTGCTGGGTGTCGGTGGCGGCCTGGCGGAAGTGCGCGGCCCAGTCTTTCTTGTAGTCGTCGCCGACCACGCGCTGCAGGTTCTGTTGCGCGGCGGCGGCGTAGACTTCGCAGTTGCGGCAGTGGATGTGCTGCTCCAGCTTCTCGCAACTTTGGTCGCCGTTCACGCCGATCTGGTTCCAGCAGGCTTCGATGATGGTTGTGCTCATGGCTTGGCGTTTCACTTGGCGTCTCAGGAGGCCTGCTGGCGTTTGAAGATGCGGGCGGCGCGCGCCTTGAGCGCGGCGGCGCCGGCGGCGTCGTTGTTGGCTTCGGCCAGCAGTGCCAGGTGGCACAGGGCTTCGTAGTGGTCCGGCTGCAGGTAGATGCAGCGCTTCCAGTACTCCGATGCCATCTGCGGCTTGTTGCTTAGCTCGTTCAGCAGGCCGAGGATGAAATAGGCTTCCGCCGATTCTGCGTGCTGGGCAAGGTGGTCGCGGCATTTCGCTTCTGCGGCTTTGACGTCGCCCAGGTCGGCCAGCCGACGTGCTTCGGCCAGCAGGTTGGCGGCAGCGGCGGGCGCAGACGATGCGGCAGGCGTGCCAGGCGTCGCAGGTGCGGCGCGAGCGGCCGGGCTGAGCGTCGGCGTTGCGCGTGCGCGCAGCGTGTTCGGCGCGGATGCCGGCGGCGAGGTCACGGTGCGCGTTGGACGCGCGGCGCGCGGCGGCGCGATCTTATCGGTCGCCTGCTTGTGCGCCGCTGCGGCGGCTTCCTTGCGCAAGCCGAACGCCTGGCTGTACGACAGCGGCGAAAAACCATGCTGGCAGAACGACGGCACTTCGGCATAACCGGCGAACAGCTGCCCGTCATCCATCAGCAGCGCCTCCAGCTTGGCGATGGCGGCCCTGGTGGTGGGCTTGTCGAAGTAGATCAGCAGGTTGCGGCAGAAGATCACGTCGTAGTGGCCGGTGCGCGTGCTGAGGTCGAACTCCAGCAGATTGCCCTGTTTGAAGCGCACCTGCTTGCGTATGGCGTCGTTGACGCGGTAATCGCCGTCGCCGGCGCTGGTGAAATGCAGGTCGCGAAAGCTCAGGTCCTGCGCGCGGAAAGCGTTGCGGCCATAGATGCCGCTCTTGGCGCGCGCTACGCAGGTCGGGCTGATGTCGAAGGCGTCGATCATGAAGTTCCCCGGCGCGATGCCGGCGTCGGTCAGCACCATCGCCATGGTGTACGGCTCCTCGCCGCCGGCGCAGGGTATCGACAGGATGCGCACCAGCCGCCCGCTGTCGGCGGCCAGGCGCGTGCGCACGAATTCGGTCATGGCCTGGAAGGCTTGCGGATCGCGGTAGAACCACGATTCCGGCACCACCACCAGCTCCACCAGCGCGGTCAGCTCTTCGGGCGTCATCTGCTGCAGGTAGGCGTCGTGATCGGCCACCTCGGTTTGTTCCATGCGATTCTTGATCGCGCGCTCCACCACCGACTTGGACAGATTCAAGCCGGTGGCCGCGCGCAGCATGGATTGGGCCGGAGTCATGTCGGGTTATCCGCCGACTGGAACAGCAAGGCGCACAGATCGGCCGGCAGCAGTTGCGCCAGTTCGACCACTTGCAGCATGCCTTGCGCGTCGCTGGCCACGGCGCCGAGGAAGGGCGCGGCCTGCACGCCGCTGTCGCGCAGCAGTTCGTTGCCCACTTCCTGCACGCCCAGCACGCGCTCGGCGCGCAGGCCTAGCGCGTGGTGCGCGCCGGCCGGCGTCACGTAGTCGGCCACGATGATGCGGGTGTCGAAATGGTCCTCGCCGCTGGGCAGGCCGCTGGCGCGGCACAAGTCGATTACCGGCACCGGCGCACCGTGCAGGTCCATGATGCCGGCCACGCTGTCGGGCGCCAGCGGCAGCTGCTTGAGTTCCACCAGCGGCAGCACGCGCAGCACGTCGCGCAGGCGCAAGCCATAGCGGTCGGCGCCGATGTGGAAGACGAGTAGTTTCATGGTGTCCGCCGTTATACCGCGACAGCGAAGTTGGCCACGCTGCTCTGCAGGTCGCCGGCCGCATACTGGAGCTGGTGCACCGCTTCGCTGGTGGCCTTGAGCGATTCCACGGTCTGCTGGGTGGCGTCGTTCAGCTGCATCATGGTGGCGCTGATCTGTTCCGCGCCCACCGCCTGCGACTGCATCCCCTGCAGCACCAGGTCGAACTGCGGCGCCAGCTTCTGCACCTGGTCCATCACGCCCGACAGCTGGTCGGTCACCTGGCGCACTTCGCCCACGCTGCGGCGGATCTCTTCGGAGAATTTGTCCATGCCCATCACGCTGGCCGATACGGCCGATTGCATCTCCTTGAGCATTTGCTCGATATCCCAGGTGGAGACCGAAGTCTGGTCGGCCAGGCGGCGGATTTCGGTGGCGACCACCGAGAAGCCACGTCCCGCTTCGCCGGCCTTCTCGGCTTCGATGGCGGCGTTCAGCGACAGGATGTTGGTCTGGTCGGCCACCTTGGTGATGGTAATCAGCACGCTGTTGATGTTGGAAGCCTTTTCCGACAACGCCGCCAGCTTGGCGTTGATCGAATCGGTGGCCGACACCATGTGCTGCATGGTGCTGTCCATGCGCTGCAGGTTGTTCTGCGCGTCGGCGGTGGCGCTGGTGGTGTAGTCGGCGACGGCGGTCGCTTCCTCCATGGTCTTGAGCAGTTGCGAGGTGTTGGCCGAGATTTCCTTGGTGGTGCTGAGGATCTCGACGCTGGTCTGCGCCTGCTCGATGCCGGTGGCTTCCTGCTGCTTGGCGGAGGCGGCGATTTCGGTGGCCGAAGTGGTGACCTGGATGCCGGCCTTTTGCACGTTGTTGAGCAGCGCGCGCAGGTTGACGAACATGCGGTCCAGGCCATTGGCCAACTGGCCGATGGCGTCGCTGCCTTGCACGTCGATCTTGCCGGTCAGGTCGCCCGACGCCGCTTTCGACACCACGCCGAGCAGCGAATCGACCTTGGACTTGAGCAGATTGGTGGCCGCCAGTTCGTTGGCCTGGTTGTCCTGGATCGCTTGCGCCATGCGGTTGAATTCCGTGGTCACCTCGCCCAGTTCATCGGCCGACAGCACCTGCGCGCGCGCCGACTGGTCGCCGCCGGCGATCCGGCCCACGGCCTGCGTCAGGTTGTTCAAGGGCGCCAGCAGCGATCCGACTAGCAGCCAGGCGATGCCGAGCGACAGCGCCACGCACACCACGCCGCCGACGGTCAGCACCGTGCGCATGGACTGCTGCAGTTCTTCGGAAGCCTTGCTGCGCTCGACCAGCAGCTTTTTCTCTTCGGCCGCCGCGTCGTTCATCAATTTGTAGATGTCACCGATGGCCGAGGTGGCGCCGGACAGCTGCGGCGTGCGGCCCATGGCGTCGGCGGCGCCGGGCTTGTCGCCCAGTTCCTGGCGCATCTTGAGCTGGGACTCGATCACTTCGCCGGTCCAGACGCGGACCATTTCCGCCAGTTGCTTGAAGCGAGTCACCTGGGCCGGATTATCGGAGGTGATCTTTTGCAGCGCGGCGACCGATGCCGGGATGTCGGCCATCTCCTTGCGCGCGCGCTCAAGACGCTGTTCGCTACCGGTCAGGTAATAACCACGCGCCTCTACCTGCACTTGCAGCAGGTCGTTGCGCAGCACGTCGATGTCCTGGATGACCTCCATCGTGTGGCGGTCCCACGCATTGGCCTCGGACAGGGTGTTGAAGCGGTTGTAGGCGATCGACAGCAGCACCAGGATGATGGCCAGGATGGCACCGAAACCGAGGTACAGCTTGGTCTTGATACTCAGGTTTTTAAACAATTTTTTCTCCGGACTTTATTTGGGTGTCAGCTTGCCACCGAAAAGGTGGCGACGCTGCTTTGCAGTCCGCCGGCCGCGTACTGCAGCTGGTGGACCGCTTCGCTGGTCGATTTCAGCGATTCCACGGTTTGTTGGGTGGCGTCGTTCAACTGCATCATGGTCTCGGTGATCTGGGAGGCGCCGACGGCTTGCGACTGCATCCCTTGCAGCACCATGTCGAATTGCGGCGCCAGTTTTTGAACCTGGTCCATCACGCCGGAGAGTTGATTGGTCACCTGGCGTACTTCGCCCACGCTGCGGCGTATCTCCTCGGAGAATTTGTCCATGCCCATCACGCTGGCCGATACGGCGGACTGCATTTCCTTGAGCATCTGTTCGATGTCCCAGGTGGAGACGGAGGTTTGGTCGGCCAGCCTGCGGATTTCGGTGGCGACCACGGAGAAACCGCGTCCCGCTTCGCCGGCCTTTTCGGCCTCGATGGCGGCGTTCAGCGACAGGATGTTGGTCTGGTCGGCCACCTTCGTGATTGTAATCAGAACGCTGTTGATATTGGAAGCCTTTTCCGACAGCGCCGCCAGTTTTGCGTTGATCGAGTCGGTGGCGGTGACCATGTTCTGCATGGTGCCGTCCATGCGCTGCAGGTTGTTTTGGGCGTCGGCGGTGGCGTGCGTGGTGTAGTCGGCCACCGAGGTGGCGTCCTCCATGGTCTTGACCAACTGCGAGATATTGGCCGAGATTTCCTTGGTGGTGCTGAGGATTTCCACGCTGGTCTGGGCCTGTTCCATGCCGGTTGCTTCCTGCTGCTTGGCGGAGGCGGCGATTTCGGTGGCGGAAGTGGTGACCTGGATGCCGGCCTTCTGCACGTTGTTGAGCAGCGCGCGCAGGTTCTCGAACATGCGGTCCAGCCCACCGGCCAGCTGGCCGATGGCGTCGTCGCCGCTGACCGTGATCTTGCCGGTCAGGTCGCCGGCGGCGGCCTTCGAGACCACGCCGAGCAGCGAGTCCACCTTGGCGCGCAGATCGTTGGTGCTCGCCAGTTCCTTGGCCTGGTTGTCCTGGATCGATTGCGCCATCTGGTTGAAGGCGGCCGACACCTGGCCGAGTTCATCGCGCGAGTCCACTTCCACGCGGGCGTTTTGATCGCCGCTGGCGATGCGCTCGACCACGGCACTGAGGCGCATCAGCGGTCCGGCCAGCGCGCCGGACAGCACCGTGCCGATGACGATGGCCAGCACGGTGCAAACGCCGCCGCCCAGCACCAGCAACAGCATCATCGATTGGGACAGGTCGCTGGAGGTTTTGCTGCGTTCGGCCAGCAGGCGGTTTTCATCGTCGCAGACGTCGCGCAGCAGTTGGCGCACCTCGGTGATGGTCTTGGCGCCATTCAGCACGTCGGCCGATGTCGCCACCTGCTGCGACACGCCGACCTGCTGGTTCAAGGCCCGGCGCTTTTCCAGCAGCGGGTGGATCACCTTGTCGATCCAGGTTTGCATCAGGGGGGCGAGGCGCTTCAGGCGTTCCTGCTGGGCGGGATTGTCGGCCGTCAGGCGCGCGATCTCCGCCATGTGATGGCGCACCTTGTCTTCCTCGATCGGGATCGGCTTGGTGATGCTTTCTTCGCCGGTGAGCATGAAGCCGCGCGTGGAATTCTGCACCTGTATCAGGGCCGTTTCGATCTCGCGCGCCTGCAGCAGCACCTGCAGCGTGTGTTTGTCCCACTCGTTGGCGGTGGAAAGCCTGGTGAAGTTGTTGTAAGCGAGGGCCAGCAGGATGATGATGATGACGACAATGGCGCCGAAGCCACTGGCGAGTTTTTGTTTGATACTGAGATTTTTGAACATGGCCGCTTCATTCTCTGTCTGGGTGTGCAAGCAATGTATCAAAAAAATGGCCGCTCAGCGAGCGGCCATTTTGATAGCGGGCGAATGTGGCTTATTGGCCGCGCTTCAAGCGTGCGTTGGCGGCGATGCGCATGCGCAGCGCGTTCAGTTTGATGAAGCCGCCGGCGTCGGCCTGGTTGTAGGCGCCGCCGTCTTCGTCGAAGGTGGCGATGTTCATATCAAACAGCGAGTCGGTCTTCGAATCGCGCGATACGACGATCACATTACCCTTGTACAGCTTGATGCGCACCCAGCCGTTGACCGTGGCCTGGGTGTGATCGATCAGGGTTTGCAGCGCGACGCGCTCCGGCGCCCACCAGTAGCCGTTGTAGATCATCGAAGCATAGCGCGGCATCAGGTCGTCCTTCAGGTGGGCCACTTCGCGGTCCAGGGTGATCGACTCGATGGCGCGGTGGCCTTTCAGCATGATGGTGCCGCCCGGGGTTTCGTAGCAGCCGCGCGACTTCATGCCGACGTAGCGGTTTTCCACCAGGTCCAGACGGCCGATGCCATGCTTGCCGCCCAGGCGATTCAGTTCGGTCAGCACGGTGGCCGGCGACATGCGCACGCCGTTGATGGCGACGATGTCGCCCTTTTCGTATTCGAGGTCGATGTACTCGGCCTGGTCCGGCGCCGCCTCAGGGCTGACGCTCCAGCGCCACATCGATTCCTCGGCTTCGGCGCTCGGGTTTTCCAGGTGGCGGCCTTCGAAGGAGATGTGCAGCAGGTTGGCGTCCATCGAGTACGGTGCGCCGCCGTTCTTGTGCTTCATGTCGATGGCGATGCCGGCGTCTTCCGCGTACTTCAGCAGTTTTTCGCGCGACAGCAGGTCCCATTCGCGCCATGGCGCGATCACTTTCACGCCCGGTTTCAGCGCGTAGGCGCCCAGTTCGAAGCGCACCTGGTCGTTGCCCTTGCCGGTGGCGCCGTGCGAGATGGCGTCGGCGCCGGTTTCGTTGGCGATTTCGATCAGGCGCTTGGCGATCAGCGGACGCGCGATCGAGGTGCCCAGCAGGTATTCGCCTTCGTACACGGTGTTGGCGCGGAACATGGGGAACACGAAGTCGCGCACGAATTCTTCGCGCACGTCGTCGATGTAGATGTTCTCAGGCTTGATGCCGAACTTCAGCGCCTTGGCGCGTGCCGGTTCCAGCTCTTCACCCTGGCCCAGATCGGCGGTGAAGGTGACGATTTCGCATTGGTAGTTATCCTGCAGCCATTTCAGAATGACGGAGGTATCGAGGCCGCCCGAGTAGGCGAGGACTACTTTTTTAATGTCGCTCATGGTGATTCCCATTTTGGTTAGCGTCGCTCCCGCGCAGGCGGCAGCCCATACTCAGCATGGATTCCCGCTGATGCGGGAATGACAGTGGTTATTTATTATCGACGCGGCCGATCAGCAGGTACTCGATCAGCGCCTTCTGGATGTGCAGGCGGTTCTCCGCCTCGTCCCAGACCACCGATTGCGGGCCGTCGATGACGTCGGCCGAGACTTCCTCGCCGCGGTGGGCCGGCAGGCAGTGCATGAACAGCGCGTCCGGTGCGGCGCGCGCCATCTTGGCGCTGTCAACGATCCAGCCGTCGAAGGCTTTCAGGCGGGCCGCGTTTTCTTCTTCGTAGCCCATGCTGGTCCAGACGTCGGTGTTGACCAGGTGCGCGCCTTGGCAGGCGTCCGACGGGTTCTCGAAGAAGGTATAGCGGTCGGTCGACACCAGCGACATGTCCATGTCGTAGCCCTTGGGCGTGGACACGTTGACGTGGAAGCCGAACACTTCGGCCGCCTGCAGCCAGGAGTACAGCATGTTGTTGGCGTCGCCCACCCAGGCCACCGTCTTGCCGGTGATCGAGCCGCGATGCTCGTAGTAGGTGAAGATGTCGGCGAACACCTGGCACGGATGGTGTTCGTTGGTCAGGCCGTTAATCACCGGCACGCGCGAATTGGCGGCGAAACGCTCGATGATCTCCTGGCCGAAGGTGCGCACCATGATGATGTCGCACATGCGGCTCATCACCTGGCCGGCGTCTTCCACCGGTTCGCCGCGGCCCAGCTGCGAGTCGCGCGTGTTCAGGTAGATGGCGGCGCCGCCCAGCTGGTGCATGCCGGCCTCGAAGGACAGGCGGGTACGGGTCGAGTTCTTCTCGAAGACCATGACCAGGGTGCGGTCGATCAGCGGGTGGTAGATCTCGTAGTTCTTGAACTTGCGCTTGATGAGGTGCGCGCGTTCGATGACGTACTCGTACTCTTCCAGCGTGAGGTCGGAAAACTGCAGGTAATGCTTGATCGGTTTTTGGATAGGCATAATGACAACTGACAGATAGCTAAAGCTTAGCTGGTCAATTATAAAGGCAATTCGGCGGATCGGGCTAATCGCCGCAGAATCTCCTGTCTAGACAGGTGCTGTCACCGGCGGTAGATCTGGTTGGCGGCGGGCTGCTGGTGCGCCGGCGCTGTCAGAGGGAGATCGAGGGTGAACATGGTGCCGTCGCGCGCGCTGTGGACGGAAATCAGGCCGCCCATAAGCGAAGTGACAATGTTGTAACTGATCGACAGCCCGAGGCCGCTGCCGCCTTGTCCGAGCTTGGTGGTGAAGAAGGGATCGAAGATGCGCGACATGTGTTCGGGCGCGATGCCGCTGCCGTTGTCGCGGAACGTCACCTGCACCCGGCCTTCGGCCGGCGCTTGCGCGCGCAGCCACATGCAGCCGCCGCCTTCGCGGCTGAAGGCGTGCAGCAGCGCGTTGTTGATGAAGTTGGCGATCACCTGGCCGTAGGGACCGGGATAGCTGTCGAGCGAGATGGTGTCCGGCACCTCGACCTCGATGCGGTGGTTGGCGGCGCGGATGCGGTTCATCATGGTGGCGATGACTTCCTGCGATACCTGCGCCAGGTTGAACTCGCGCCGCTGCTCGGTGGTGCGGTCCACCGCCACCTGCTTGAAGCTGTTGACCAGGTTGGCCGCGCTGGTCAGGCCGCGCATCACCAGGTCGTGCGCCTTGCGCGCGTCCTCCAGGTAGTTGGCCAGCGACGAGCGTTTCAGGCCGGTGCTGTTCATCTGCGTTTCCAGTTCCTCGGTCTTTTGCATCAGCGTGCTGGCGATCAGCAGGCTGTTGCCGATCGGCGTATTCAGTTCGTGCGCCACGCCGGCCATCAGCGCGCCCAGCGCCGCCAGCTTCTCCTGCGACACCAGCTGCGTTTGGGCGTCCTTCAGCTGGCGGTAGGCCTCGGCGTTATCGAGCGCGATGGCGCCGTAGGCGCACAAGGTGCGGAAGATCAGGCGCTCGCGCGCGCCGTAGGCGTTGGGCATGGAGCACTGCACCGTCATCACGCCCAGCACCCGTTCGCCCACCGACAGCGGCACGTAGATGGCGCTGGCCATGACCTGGGTGCCGGGCGCCAGGAAGATGTCGTTCGGGCCGGCCTGTGCCACGTAGATTTCCTGGCGCTCGCGCAGGCTGCGGGCGGCGTTGGCGCGCGGGTTGCCGATATCGATGGTGTTGCTGGCCAGCGGCACGCCGTTCTCGATGCCGAACACGCGGCTGATGGTGTCGCAGCCCGGATCGCACATATATACCGCCAGCGAGTTGGCCGGCAACAGCGCCTGCACGTGGCGGTCCAGCGCCTGGAACACGGCGCCGGCGTCGAGGTGGGTGGTGATCTCCTGGCCGATGGCCGACAGGCGCTCCAGCGTGGTGGTGGTCTGCTGCAGCAGCTGCACGCGGCGCGCCTCGGCGGCGGCCAGCTCGCGGTGATGCTGGCCTTCGGCGCGCGCGTGTTCGGTCTGGTGCTGCACCTGCATGGCGATGGCGCGGTTGGTGGCGTCCTGGCTGTGGGTCTTTTCACGCGCGGCGGCCGATAGCTGGGCCGAAGCGTAGGCCTTCTGGTAGTCGCCGATCTGCGCGTATTCGCGCGCCAGCGCATCATGCAGGTCGCAGGGCAGGGTGTAGCCGTCGATATGGGCCGCCACCGCCAAGGCCTGGTGCAGGAAGTGCAGGGTGGCGTTCGGCTCCGTCATGCCGGGCGGCCTGGGCTGCTGGTGGCGCAGATGGATCAGCGACATCACGCGCAGCGCCGCCACGTGGTTGTAGCGGTTGGCCTGGGCCTGCGCCAGTTCGGCCGCGCGCTCGGCCATCGCCAGCGCTTCCTGCGGCCGGTCGAGGAAGCATAGCGCGTGGGCCTGGCCGCGCCGCGCGATGCTCTGGAAATCGGCGTGCTGCAAGGCTTCGCTGCGCGCCTGCAGCTTGCGGAAGGCGTCCAATGCGGCGGTGTAGTCGGCCTTGTCGAGCGACAGGTCGCCCAGGTAGTGCAGGGCGGTGGCGTAGGCGCGCGCGGCCGACAATGGCGCCAGGATCTGCAGCGCTTCCTGCAGCAGCTCCTCGGTGGCGTCGAGCCGGCCGAGGCGGCGCATGGTGTCGGCGGTGTGCATCAGGCAGGCGCCGATGCTGCGCGGCCAGCCGGTGGGGCGCGCCAGATCGAGCGCGCTCTCCATCCATTCCAGCGCCGCGTGGTGGTCGTTGAGGACCGTGAAATCGAGGCCGATGTTGATGGCGGCGGTGATTGCCAGGCGCATCTGGCCGCTCTCCAGCGCCGCCTCGTAGCAGCGCAGGTAGTGGGCGGCGGCCGAGCCGAAGTCGCTGGACTGGCTGGCCGCCAGGCCGTAGTAGTCGTAGATCCAGCCGGCCACCGCCGGCAGCTTTTCGTCGTCCTGGCTGAAACGCCCGGCCCAGCGTTGCTGCGCGCTGGGCAGGTCGCGCAGCACGCTCCAGCGGGCGTTGACGGCGTCGGCGACGGCGTGGCGCTGGGCGTCGCCGGCTTGCGCGGCGGCGGCGGCCATCAGATCCAGTGCGTCCGAGGCGCGCGCGTGCTCGCCGCTGTCGATGGCGATCCAGGCGCGCAGCCAGTGGGCGTCGGCGCGGCCTAGCGGGTCGTTGAGCGTGGTGAAGCGGGCGGCGGCGTCGACCGCCTGGTCGTCGGCCGCCTCCAGCTTGCCGGACAGCCAGGTGGCCTCGGCATGCACCAGCAGCAAGCGGGCGGCAATGGACTGGGCGTCCGCTTCGGGCAGGTCGGCGGCGGGCAGCAGGGTCAGGCCTTCGGCCGCCAGATCGAGGGCGCGCGGGGTGTCGCGCTGGCGCAAATGCCACGCCAGCGGCAGCAGCATCGGCAGCCGCGCAGGGCCGCGCAAGGTCGGCAGGGCTGCCTCCCAGTCGGCCAACGCGTCGTCGAGCGCAAACATGTCCATCACGGTCCCTCGGGCTAATTGCCTCAAGGCATTATAGACACAAACCCTTGTAATTAGTACAGGGTCTGTGAAGATTCGTGCAAGAGCTGCCCGTACAGCGTGTGGCGCATTTTGGCGATTTTGCCTTCCTGGACAGCGGCCAGTACCGCGCATTGCGGTTCGATCAGGTGACGGCAGTTGTAGAACTTGCAATGACCGAGATACGGTTCGAATTCTACAAAAGCGCGCTCCAGCATGCCCTCGCTCAAATGGTAGAGGCCGAACTCCTGGAAGCCCGGCGAATCGATGATGGCCGAGTCCGGCCCCAGCGCCGGCAGCGTGTACAGGCGGGTGAAGGTGGTGGTGTGCTTGCCGGTGTCGAGTGCGGCCGAGATTTCGCGCACGGCGATGTCGGCCTCGGGGATCAACAGGTTGATCAGCGACGACTTGCCCATGCCGGACTGGCCGATCAAAATCGACGACTGGCCGGCCAGCAGCGGCTTGAGCACGGACAGCGTGTGCTCCGGGTTGGCCTTGGCCGAGACCTCGTGCACCGGATAGCCGAGCGAGGAATAGGCGCGCACGCGTTCGCGTGTGCGCTCCAGCGACGCCACCACGTCGGTCTTGTTGAGGATCAGGTGGGCCTTGATACCGGCTGCCTCGGCCGCCACCAGCGAGCGCGACACCAGGTCGTCGGTGAAGCCGGGTTCGGTGGCGACCACGATGAACAGCTGGGTCAAATTGGCCGCCAGCAGTTTGGACTTGTACTGGTCCGAGCGGTACAGCAGCGTCTTGCGTTCCTCGATCTTGTCGATCACGCCCTGGTCGGGCGAGGTCATGGTGATGTTGACGAGGTCGCCGACGGCGACGTTGGTCTTCTTGCCGCGCGTGACGCACTGCAGCTTGACGCCGTCCGCTTCCGCCAGGTAGTGGCGGCCGTGGGCGGCGATGATGGTGGCTAGACGTTGATCGCTCATAGTGCCGCCAGATTCAGTTGACGGATGCGCACGCTGGCCGGCGGGTGCGAGTCGTAGAAGGCCGAGTGCAGCGGATCGGGCGTCAGGGTCGAGGCGTTGTCTTCGTACATTTTCACCAGCGCCGAGACCAGGTCGCGGGCATCGGTGTGCTTGGCGGCGAAGGCGTCGGCTTCGAACTCGTGCTTGCGCGAACCGATCGAGGTCAGCGGATTGAGCAGGAAAGTGAACACCGGCAGCACCAGCATGAACAGCAGCAGCGCCATGGCGTCGTTGCCCTGGCCCGGCAACAGCACCGGATTGACGCCGAGGCCGTCGAAGAACCACGGCTGGGTCTTCAGGTAGCCGAGCAGGGCCAGGAAGCCCAGCGATATGGCGAACATCATGGCGATGCGCTTGACGATGTGCTTGAGCTTGAAGTGGCCGAGCTCGTGCGCCAGCACCGCCTCGATCTCCTGCGGTTGCAGGCGTGCCAGCAGGGTGTCGAAGAAGACGATGCGCTTGGCCGCGCCGAAGCCGGAGAAGTAGGCGTTGCCGTGGGCGCTGCGCTTGGAGCCGTCCATCACGAACAGGCCCTTGGAGGCGAAGCCGACGCGCTGCATCAGGCCTTCGATGCGGGCTTTCAGCGACGGGTCTTCCAGCGGCATGAATTTGTTGAACAGGGGCGCGATCACGGTCGGGTACAACACCATCATCAGCAGCTGGAAGCCGCTCCACACCACCCAGGTGTACAGCCACCACAGGTCGCCTGCCCGGTCCATCAGGGTCAGCACCACCCACGCCAGCGGCAGCCCGATGGCGGCGGCCAGCAGGGAGCCTTTGACCATGTCGGCAAAGAACAGGCCCTTGCTCATCTTGTTGAAACCGAAACGTTGTTCCAGCTTGAACTGCTTGTAATAGTCGAACGGCAGGTCGATGGCGCCCGAGATCAGGGTGAAGGCGGCCAGCAGGGCCAGCTGGTAGCCCATGCCGGCGCCGGTCATCTGGAACAGCTGCAGCGACAGCCATTGCAGGCCGCCGAGCAGGGTGAAGCTGATCAGCACCAGGGTGTTGATCAGCAGCGTCAGCAGGCCGAACTTGGTGCGCGCGATGGTGTAGTCGGCGGCCTTCTGGTGCGCCGCGAGCGGGATCTTTTCAGCGAATTCCGCCGGCACGGCGCCGCGATGGGACAGCACATGGCGGAGTTGGCGCGAGGCCAGCCAGAAGCGGACCAGCAGCGTCAAAATGATGAAAGATACGAACAAAATCGAAAACGCGAGTGAATACATTCTGTGCCTGTGAGAAAATGGCGGATTCGGATTAATTTAGCCAAGAGAGAATTATGTCACAAGCTACAGATTTGCCAGAGGGTTCCGCTGCCGCGCCGGTGGCGCCGCGCCAGAACGAGTTCAATCTGGTGTGGGTCGACATGGAAATGACCGGCCTGGAGCCGGACACCGACCGCATTATCGAAGTTGCCATTGTCATCACCGATATGCACCTGAACGTGCTGGCCGAAGGCCCGGTGTTCGCCATCCACCAGTCGGACGAAACGCTGGACAAGATGGACAACTGGAACAAGGGCACGCACGGCCGCTCGGGCCTGACCGAGCGCGTCAAGGCCTCGACCGTCACCGAGGCGCATGCCGAGGAAGAGCTGATCAAGTTCATGAAGCTGTGGGTGCCGAAGGGCAAAGCGCCGATGTGCGGCAACACCATCGGCCAGGACCGCCGCTTCATGGTGCGCTACATGCCGAAGCTGGAAGCGTTCTTCCACTACCGGAATATCGACGTTTCAACGTTAAAAGAGCTGGGCAAGCGCTGGAAACCGGAAATGGTCAGCGGCTTCAAGAAAGCGCAAAAGCACACGGCGCTGGCTGACATCATGGAATCGATCGAAGAGCTGAAATACTACCGCGAGCACTTCATCAAGCTGTAATCTGAATCACGCCGGCCCCGTCCGGCGTTTTTTTTCGCCGTGTCCTGGCGCACGCTGGATTGCCGGCGGGTCGGCTATATTGGCCCATCTCCACCCTCCGCGCGACCGCCATGACCCGATCCGCCCTTGTTTTGTTTGCCGCCGCGCCACTGTTGCTGCTGGCGCTGGCCGCCTGTTCACCGTTGAAGGCGCTGAATGCGCTGTCGCCGGGCGACGGCGCCACGCTGACGGCGGACCTGGACTATGGCGAAGGTCCGCGCCGCAAGCTGGACGTGTATCGTCCGCGTGACGCCAACGCCGCGCCGGTGGTGGTGTTCTTCTACGGCGGCAACTGGGTCGGCGGCAATCGCGGCGACTATGCCTTCGTCGGCCGCGCACTGGCGTCGCGCGGCATCGTCACCGTGATCGCCGACTACCGGCTGTATCCCGAAGTGCGCTATCCGGAGTTCCTGAAGGACGTGGCGCAGGCGGTGGCGTGGGCGCGGCGCGAGGCGGTCCATTACGGCGGCGATCCCAAGCGCCTATACGTGATGGGCCACAGCGCCGGCGCCTACAACGCCGCCATGATCGCGCTCGACGGCCGCTGGCTGGCGGAGCAGGGCATGTCGCCGGCCGACCTGCGCGGCTGGATCGGGCTGGCCGGGCCGTATGACTTTTTGCCGATTGAAAATCCGACCACCAGGCCGGTGTTCCACTTCCCCGACACGCCGCCCGAATCGCAGCCGATACGCCATGTCGGCGCGGGGGCGCCGCCGGCCCTGCTGATCGCCGCGCGCAGCGACAAGCTGGTGAACCCGCAGCGCAATACGGGCGGGCTGGCCGACGCCTTGCGCGCGCGGCAGGTGCCGGTGCGGGAGGTGTACTACGACAAGGTCAGCCACACCACGCTGGTCGGCAGCATCGCGGCGCCGCTACGCTGGCTGGCGCCGACGCTGGACGAGGTGGCGTCGTTCGTGACCGCGCAGGAAGGGCGCCGGGAGCAGGTCGCCGTGGCTCACTGTTGCCAAGGGAGTGCGCGTGCCCCAGATCGTTAAAGCCGAATACCGGGGCTGGCGGATCGAGATCCGCTGCGTGGCCGACCAGGACGCCGCCGGCGACGCGCCGCGCGCGCAACGCTACACGGCCAGCGCCCATGCGGAACTGATCGAGCAGAGCCAGAGCGGCGACATCTGGATCGACGCCCGCGCCCAGGTCATCACGCTGGGCAACCGCCATTTCCCGACTGCAGAGGCATGCATCGCCATGCTGCTGGCCGACGTCAAGGAACTCATCGACGCGCTGAAGACCTGACTCAGGCCTGAAGGGCCAGCGGCACGCCCCTGGCCCAGCGGTTGGACGACAGCGAGAACGTCAGGGCGCGCACCTGGTGATACCAGCCGGCCGGCACATACAACATGTCGCCGGGATGGACGATGACCTCGATCATGGTGGCCTGGCGTGCCAGCGGGAACTGCTCGTAATCGGGCGCTTCTGGATCGAAGGGCGAGCCGAACAAGATGGCGTTGGCCTCGCGCGGGTACAGGAACGCGTCGTGATGCGGCGGCGCCAGGAAGAGGCGCTTGCTGCCCCAGATCTGCGCGAAGATATTGTCGTCGTAATCGCAATGCAGCGGCGTCACGGTGCCGGCCGGGCCGATCCAGAAGCGCGGCGGCCCCATCTTGTCGAACCAGGTGGGCCAGTGGCACATGCTGTTCAGCTCGCGCAACTCCAGGTTGCCGAGGTAGGGCGGCAGGCCTTGGGTGCGTTCGGCCAGGTCGAGGTATTCGGCCATCGACATGTCCTGCATGGCACGGTCGGGCGCGAAGGCGGTGTTGATGTAATCGCCGACGCGGGCGCGCACGGGCATGTGGCCGTGACGTTCGCGCAGAATCGCGTGCGGATGTTGGGCCAGCGGCCAGCGGCCGACGATCCCTTCAATCAAAAACGGCAGACCGGCTGCGGCGCGTTCGCGGAATCCGGCGGCATCGAGCTTGCCGACGCGCGGCACGGCGGCGATGCCGGGCAAATCGCGCGCAGCCAGCTTGATCGCTTCACGCATCGCGTGGAGAGAGCTGACGCCGCGCACCTGCGCATCGCGCTGCTCGCGCGCCAGCTTGTTGGCGGCAGCTTGCTCGGGTGTCTCCTCAACCAGCACGCGCGGCGGCAAAGCGCGCTTCTCGGGCGGCGTGTTGCGATCTCTAGACATCATTCCATGCTAATAATTAAGTTCAGGGTCAGCTCTGTCATTTGGACACGCGCACACATGCTTTGATAAATCTCAATACGGCAAGACGCGCTTGCATGCCGAATATTCGAATTTGCTGCGAGATAGCACGATAGAAAACTGAGCGTGTTGAGGTAACTCAAATGTGCATGTCGTCTGTCCAAATGACAGAGCTGACCCTGAATCGGGGCACGAAGCTGGGCATAGGCATCGATATCGACGCCTATGTTGTGCTTACACGGAGGGTGTTATTCGGCGGAATCCGCGCCGTGGCACTTCTTGTACTTCTTGCCGCTGCCGCAGGGGCAGTCGTCGTTGCGGCCGACTTTCGGTTCGTCGCGCTTGACGGTTTCCACCGCAGCCTTGCGGCGTGGCAGCCAGTATTTGTAGATGTTCGGCAGGTTGGCTTCCAGTTCCTGCGCCAGCTTGTGTGCCTTCACCGGATCTTCCACCTGCGGCAGTTCTTCCTCTTCGATTTCGTCGGCGCCGAGCAGGTAGATCGGGCGCATCAGCGGGCCGACTTCCGAATCCCACACCGCATCCCACGAACCCGGACGCAGCTCCATGCCTTCCCAGAAGCCCCAGCACCAGGCTTCGGCGTCGATCAGGGTCTGGCCTTCGTGCTCGTGTTCGACGAACAGCGGCTCGAATTCTTTCGGCGCCACTTCAAACGTCACCAGCACTTCGTTCATGAAGCGCATGATCAGTTCGATGATGCGTTGTTCTTCTTTTTCGTGCTTGAACTGCGGCACGTCAGTGTCTTCCTTGCCCCAGATCTTCTTCAGCCATTCGGCCGGCATGATAGTTTCCGGACCGATGGCGATGGCGGTCAGGTAGCCATGCAGCATGTCCATGGTCATGGCGTCTTCAGGGCTACGCTCGGACAACAGGAAGTTGTCCAATTCGTCGAATTCTTTGTCGCTCAAAGGCTGGTCGAGTTGCATATTTTGCTCTTTTTATTTGGGGGAAGCTGTCAGTATACACGCCGCGCCCCGTACAATGGGGCTTATGACTCAAGAACATCCTTATTCCGCGCTAGGCCCGGACTGCGTGCTCGACGCCCTCGACAGTATCGGCCTGCGCGGCGACGGCCGCCTGCTGGCGCTGAACAGCTACGAAAACCGCGTCTACCAGGTCGGCATCGAAGACGACAAACCGCTGGTGGTGAAGTTCTACCGCCCCGGCCGCTGGAGCGACGAGGCCATCCTCGAAGAACATGGCTTTACCGAAGAATTGACGGCGGCCGAAATCCCGGTGGTGCCGGCGCTGGCCATCGATGGCCGTACCTTGCACCATTTTCAGGGCTTCCGCTTTGCCGTGTTCACGCGCCACGGCGGCCGCGCGCCCGAGCTGGGCGATCCGGCCGTGCTGGAGTGGACCGGCCGCTTCATCGCGCGCATCCACGCGGTGGGAGCGATCAAGCCCTTCGCCCACCGCCCGGCGCTGGACATCGCCACCTTCGGCACCGAGCCGTGCGATTTCCTGCAAACCAACGGTTTCATTCCGCCGGATTTGAAACAGGCCTACGCCACCATCGCCGCCCAGGCGCTGGACGGCGTGCGCCGCTGCTACGACCGCGCCGGGGAGTTGCCGGCCTTGCGCCTGCACGGCGATTGCCACGGCGGTAACGTGCTGTGGACCGACGCCGGGCCGCACTTCGTCGACTTCGACGACAGCCGCATGGGGCCGGCGATCCAGGATTTGTGGATGATGCTGTCCGGCGAGCGCGCCGAGCAGGTGCGCCAGATGAGCGACATCCTGGCCGGCTACGAAGACTTCTGCGAATTCAATCCGCGCCAGATGCACCTGGTGGAAGCGCTGCGCACGCTGCGCCTGATCCATTACTCGGCCTGGCTGGCGCGACGCTGGGACGATCCGGCCTTCCCGGCGGCTTTCCCGTGGTTCAACACCCAGCGTTATTGGCAGGACCGGGTGCTGGAACTGCGCGAGCAGGTGGCGCTGATGGACGAGCCGCCGTTGCCGGTCTAGCCAATTCAGCAAGTTGAGAAATAGCGGGTGTTTCAGCCTCTTCTTGCGGTAAGGCTTGCTTGATGGCTACATGATAATGAGAGCTCGGACATCCCCTAGCGAGAACTCTCATGCAAGCACAACTGACCCAAGCAGACCGCGCGAACGATCACGATTTGCTCCCGATCCCTTTGGTGTCGCTGCACGAGGCTGAGGAACCGGCCATCATGCCGCGCGCGGCGATGGAAATGAAGGCGATCCAGGAAGCCATCGCCCGGGTGGAAGCCGAAGCCAAGGCGGCCTGCGCCGCCGAAAACCGCGCCCACGCCGAGTCGCGCGCGCGCGCGCTGGCCGAAGACCGCGCCGCCATGGACGCCGCCGCCGCCGCCGTCGCGCAGCAAAATGCGCAAGCGTCGGAAGAGGCGATCGTCGCCAATAAAGAACGGCTGGAATCGCTGCGGGCCGCCGCCCAGGCCAGCGTCGCCCGTCTTGACGCCGTCAAACAGGAAACCGTAGAACTGCGTGCCCGCGCCGAGGCCGACAACCAGATCCGCAAGGCCGCCGAGGAGCGCGCCAAAGCCGAAGAACAAAGCCGCAAGCGCGCTCATGAGCAGGTGGCCGCCGAATCGGCAATGGCCGAGCAAGCCTCGCGCGCTGCCGAAGAACTCCAAGTCCAGACCGAGGAAACGCGGCGCCAGGCCGCCGAGCGGGTGGCCGCTGTCCAGGCCGCCAAGGAAGAAATGGTCGGCATCGCCTCGGCCGACGCCCGCGTCGCCACCCTGGCCCGCGAGCGTGAGCGTCACGCTCACGGCGCGCGCCAGACCGCGCAGCAGCTGGCCGAAGCCGAAGCTGAAGCGCTGGCACTGACCAAGCAGCGCGAACGCGCCGACCAGATCGCGCTGGAGGCGGCCTTCAGCCGCGCAGCCGCCGAGGTGCGGGCGCTGGAAGAAGCGCGCGCGCTGGCCCACCTGGAGCAGGAACGCGAGCAGATCGCCCTGGCCAAAGCTGAATCCGAACGCAGCGCCGCGCAATCGCTGCGTCTGCGGTTGCAAACCGAAAAAGAAATCCGCGACGCCGCCATCCACCGCGAGCGCATGGAAGCGGTGGCCGCCGCCAGAGCGCAGGCCCGCCGTGAAGCCGATAGCCGCATCCTGGCCGCGACCGAAGCGCGCCTCGAAGTAGACAACCAGCTGCGCGCAGTGGCCGTGGCGCGGGTGCACGCCGAAGAGGAAGCCGAAATGGCGACCCTGGCCAAGGTGGAAGCCGAAGCCGAAGCACTGGAGCAAGCCAAGTTGCGCCAGAGCGCCGATACCGCCGCCGCCGAAGCGGTCCGCGTCGATGGCGTGGAACAGCAGCGCGCCGCCGATCTGGCGCGCGAGCGTGAGGCCCTGTCGCGCGCGGCAGCTGACCTGGCCGCCAGCCGCAACGCCGCCGAACAGGAAGAAGTCGCCACGCTGGCGCGTCAGGTGGAAGCGCAGAACGCCGCCAACGCGATCGCGCAGCAGCGTGCCGAACAGGCAACTGCGGTGCTGCAGGCCGAGCAGGCGCGCGCCGCCGCTGAGCAGCAGGCGATCGCCGCGCTCAAGGACAAACTGGACGCGGAACAGCGCGCCGCCGAAGCGGCGCAGCAGCGCGTGGCCGCCGAGCGTGCGCAGAGCATAGCCCTGCGTCAGCAGCGCGACGCCGAGCAGCGCCTGACCGACGCCGCCCATCAGCAAGCGGAAGCGGCGCGCATCATGGCGGCGCAGGTATCGGCCGAAGCGGAACAGCAAGCCATCGCTGCGCAGGCGCTGGCGGCGCAAGCCAACCTGGCGGTCGAGCTGGGTGCGGTGCACGCCGAGCGCGCCCGCGTGGAGCAGGAAAAAGCGGCCAAAGCTGAAGAGCTGTTGCAGGCCGAAGTTGAATTCGTCGACGCCGAGCGCACATCCCTGGCGCTGATCGAGCAGAAGCTGACGCAGCAACGTATCACCACGGCCTCGGAAATTCGCGCCGCGCAATCGATCGCCGGCCGTCTGGAGGCGGAACGGAAGGTCGCGGCCAGCGCCCGTCAGCGCGAGCTGGCCGAGCAGGAAGCTGCGCAAGCGATGCTGGACAAGGCCGAGGCGCAGCAAGCGTTGCTGAAAGCGGCGCAAGCGCACGCCGCGATGCAGCGCAAAGTAGCGGACACCACGGCCGCGATGACGGCGGCCAAGCTGGAACTGGTGGAACTGGAAACGCGCCGCCTGGGCGCAGCGCAGAAAGTGCTGGCCTCGGTGCAAGCAAAGATCGCGGCGGAAGGCGCCACGGTCGTCGCCACCCTGGACGACGCCCGCGCCCGGAAGGAAGCGGCGCGTCAGACCGGCCCGGTGGAAACCACCCAAGCCGTCTGGCGCTCCCGTTAAGCCGGGGTCAACATTCGGGGTCAGTTCCGACATTCGGACATTTCGTTCGCGAAATGTCCGAATGTCGGAACTGACCCCGAATCTGCCCCCCCCCGAATCTGACCCCGAATCTAGAAGCTGTAGCCTATGCCGACCAGCAACAGGTCGGCGTCGCGGTGGTAGTCGGTGACGACGCGGTTCCAGGCCGCTTCGGCCACTACGCGCTGGTCCAGGTGGTAGCGCGCGCCCACCGTCATCAGGCCGGACCGGTGCGAGCGCTGCCCTTCGCCGTCCGGCACCCGAAGGTTGAAATAGGGGCCGGCCCCCATGCCCAATTCGACCTTTGGACTTAGCGAGCGTATCAGCCACAGCTGCGTGGCCACGCCATTGCGCTGGCTTTGCGCGCTATTGCCTTCATGGAGGGCCGTCACCGTCCAGTCCACGTAGCGCCCGACCGCGTGCCGGTATTCCAACGCACCAATCAACGCGGTTTCCGAACGCAGGCTGTTGCTGATGCCTTGCCCCGCCATCAACGTGATGGCCTCGTCGGCGGCCGGACCCTCCACGTGCAGCTTGTCGCCTTTGACGCCGTTGAATTGGTAGCCTACCCCCAGCATCAGCGAGGCGGTCGAGTCCTTGCCGGAGGGCGTAATCCGGTTGACCTGCACCTGGTTGTACCAGCGGCTGTCCGCATAGTGGTAGGTGGCCTGCACACTGTAGATCGCGGCCCAGCCGTGATCGTTGGTGTAGAGAGCACCGCTTTGACTGTGCAGGTCGCTGGTGTCGAAGTAGTAATACTGCCCGATGCCGGCCCCGAAACTCCAGCCCGACCCATTGCTGCGGGTGCGGCCCCAGACCTGGCCGGCGACGCCGTCGCGGTGATGGCTGAGCGGATGGCCTTCGTTCAGGTAACTCAGGCTCAGCGCCAGATGCTCGTTAATGGGATGGGAGTAGGCAGCGCCGGCGCTGAACGTGGCCTGGTCGGCTTCCTTGACGCGCAGGCCGCCGCCATAGACCGTCACTTCTTGCGCCGACGCGATGCCGGCCGTTGCCAGTATTGCTGCCGCGAAGAGTGTCCGTTGCATGGTTATTGTTGTACGGCCACTTTGGTGATGAAGTATTCGGTCTCGCCGAAGCATTCGCTCGGTACGCCCTTGTGCTGGGCGTACGACAGCACCACGCGCTTGCCGGTGGCCGCCGTCAGTTCATTGGCGATCTTGTCGTCCCGCACGCTGAATTCGAACTTTTCCGGGATCGCACCCGGCATCGAGGTCAGCAGGATTTCGCCTTCCCAGGTTTTGCAGACCCAGCCACGAGTGGAGAATTTCTGCAGGTAGCCGGCGCGTTCGCCCTCGGAATACGACATGTGCAACATGGCCCAGGTGTAGAGGCTCAGCAACAGCAGGGCGGCGGCCAGCAGGCCGAAGATGTAGAGCAGGATACGTTTGGATGAGGTCATGGCAACTCTGAATTAGGCAATGTTTTGAATCTTATCACGCCGCGTGCAGGCGTTTGTGACGGAGCGACGACCAGATCGACACCGCGATGAAGGCGACGCCGGACAGGCCCGTGAACCACTCAGGGATGTGGTATTTCACGCTGGCCAGCATGATCAGCGCCAGGATGCCGATGGCATAGTGCGCGCCATGCTCGAGGTAGACGTATTCTTCCAGCGTGCCCTTGTGCACCAGGTAGACCGTCATCGAGCGCACGAACATGGCGCCGATCGCCAGGCCCAGCATGATGATGACCACGTCCGAGGTGATCGCAAACGCGCCGATCACGCCGTCGAAGCTGAACGAGGCGTCCAGCACTTCCAGGTACAGGAAGCCGCCGAAGCTGCCCTTGGCCACCGTCGCCACCACCTGGCCGACGCCCGCTTCGGTGATGTCTTCGTCGTCCGCCGGCGGATCTTCCTCCAGCAGGCTGCTGATCCACATCACCGCCAGGTAGATGACGATGCCGACCACGCCGGCCGTCAGCACCTTGTATTGTGCTTCCGCCCCCACCAGCGAGACGCAGCCGAACACCGCCAGCAGCGCCAGCAGCACGGACAGGCTTTCGGTGCCGTGCTGGCCCAGTTTCTCTTCGATCCAGCCCAGCCAGTGCAGTTCTTTCTGGTCGTCGAACAGGAAGTTGAGGAACACCAGGAGCAGGAAGGCGCCGCCGAAGGCCGCCACCTCGGCGTGCGCGCCGGTCAGGTGGCGCGAGTATTCGTCCGGGGTGTTGAGGGCCATGTGCCAGACGTCGATCAGGCCGAAGCCGGTGGCCATGGAGACGATCAACAGCGGGAACACCAGCCGCATGCCGAACACGGCGACCAGGATGCCGACCGTCAGGAACAGCTTGCGCCAGAATTCGTTCCAGTGACGCAGCACCGAGGCGTTGACCACGGCGTTGTCGAACGACAGCGACACCTCCAGCACGCCCAGCACGGCGGTGATCCAGAGTGCTTGCGCCAGGCCGGCGGCCCCGCCCTGGGTGTAGCCCCACCAGCCGGCCAGCGCCATGAGGATGAAGGAGACGGCAATGGAGATACGGAAGTGCTGCATAATTGTTGTCTTTGTGGAAATTTAGGATAGCTTGGATTTTATATTACTTGCTTCCGCCGCTGGGGGCCGTCTGCCATAATGTCGCCACAAAAATGCAAAGGATAACCACGATGGACATTGCGTATCTCGTCACTCCCCTGATGACCTGGATCACGGTCGGACCGATCAAGTTCCTGATTAATAGCGCCAAGGCCGGTAAATGGGCCTTTAATCTGGTGGGCAACGGCGGTTTTCCGAGCAACCACAGCGCCGTGGTGTCGAGCATGGCCACCTTGATCGCGCTGCGCGAGGGCATCGGTGATCCGGCCTTCGGCGTCGCGGTGACGCTGTGCTTTATCGTCATCATCGACGCCAATAGCCTGCGCCAGCACGTCGGCAAACAGGCGGCGGCCATCAACCGACTGGCCAAGGCCGAGGGCGGCCATACCTGGTTGCGCGAGCGCATGGGACATACCCTGGTGGAAATTGCCGGCGGCCTGTGCACCGGCATCGCCATCGGGCATCTGGTTCACGCCATTTTCGGGCGCGGCTGAGTACCCGCCAACTCCCTCCAGACTGTCCGCAGACTGTCCGGGGAGCGTCCGATCGGCGCTCCCCAGCTTTACCGTTCATCCCGATATTCGGCGTTTCAGCCACAAATTCTACCGTCCGTCGCACTGTGATTGACCTGTTCAGGGCAGTCGGGGATACTCTGCGCCCTGTAGTCTGGCTAATATTCTAAAAGCACCAATGTGCCACTTTCTGGAGAACTTTATGTTGCGCAAATCCCTTCTCGCTCTCGCCATTGCCTCTGCCCTGGTTGCATGCGGCAAATCAGCCAAGGAGCCTGAAAAAGCCGGGGCCAGTGCTTCGGCCTCCGCTTCCGCAGGTAAAGACGACAAGAAAGTGACCTTGCAGATGTCGCCCGAGGATACGCTGACCATCCAGTCCGACGCGCTGGCGTCCGGTCCGGTCATCACCGGTTCGATCCAGCCCGAGCGCCGCGCCGACCTGCGCGCCGAAGTCAACGCCATCGTAGTTCAGGTACTCAAGGAAAATGGCGAGACGGTGAAAAAGGGCGACGTGCTGCTGCGCCTGGACGAAACCTCGATCCGCGACAGCCTGACCTCGGCCGACGAAGCCACCCGCGCCTCCGAACAGACCCTGGCCCAGACCCAGCGCATGTTCGAGCGCCAGAAAACCCTGCTGGCCTCCGGCATGGTGTCGACCACCGCGCTGGAGGACGCCGAAGTGCGCCGCAACAATGCCCAGAGCGATCTGGCGGCGGCCCGTTCGCGTTCGGTGGCGGCGCGCCAGCAACTGACCCGCACCGTGGTGCGCGCGCCGTTCGACGGCATCGTCAGCGACCGCAAGGTGTCCAACGGCGACACCGCCCAGATCGGCAAGGAACTGATTAAAGTGATCGACCCGAGCAGCATGCGCTTCGAAGGCATGGTCTCGGCCGACAAGATCGGCGTGGTCAAGCTCGGCCAGCCGGTGCTGTTCCGCGTGAACGGCTATGAAGGCCAGAGCTTCAGCGGCAAGATCAAGCGCGTCGATCCGGCCGCCAATGCCGTCACCCGCCAGGTCGAGGTGCTGGTCGACTTCGCCGAGGCGGCCCGTCCCGGCGTGGCCGGCTTGTACGCCGAAGGCCGCGTCGAGGCCCGGACCACCGCTTCGCTGATGGTGCCGCCGTCGGCGCTGGTGCAGGCCGGCGATAGTAACTATGTATGGCGCGTGAAGGGCGGCCAGCTGGCCAAGGTGCCGCTGACCATCGGCACCCGCGACGAACGCAGCGGCCGCTGGCAGGTGCTGAGCGGCCTGCAGGCCGGCGACATGGTGGTGCGCGTGCCGGCCTCCGGTTTCAAGGATGGCCAGAAAGTGGAATTGACGGCGCCTAAGGCTGTGGCTTCGGCTTCGTCTGGCAAGGTCGCGGAAAAATAAAAAGGAGACCCAGCCATGTTCTTATCCGATTTTAGTATCAAACGGCCCATCGCCACGATCGTCCTGATCGTCGCCATGATGTGCCTGGGCTTGATGGCGCTGAACAAGCTGCGCGTCAACCAGAACCCGGACGTCGAAGTCCCGTTCATCGTGGTCAATATTCCGTATCCGGGCGCGTCGCCTGAGACGGTCGAGCGCGAGATCGTCAACCGCCTGGAAAAATCGCTGAACTCGATCACCGGTGTGACCGAGTTGAACAGCACCTCGGCCGAAGGCTATGCCAGCATCTTCATCAAGTTCACCTTCAGCAAGAACTTGATCGAGGCCTCAGACGAGATCCGCAACGCCATCGCGGCGGTGCGCTACAAGCTGCCGATCGAGATGCGCGAACCGATTCTGCAGCGCATCGACCCGGCGGCGCAGCCGGTGATGCAGATGGCACTGTCGTCGAGCAGCCAGAGCCACGCCGAGATTTCGCGCCTGGCCGAGGACAAGCTGGCCGACCGCTTCCGCAGCATCGACGGCGTGGCCACGGTGAATATCGACGGTGCGCTCAAGCGCGAGCTGAGCGTGCTGCTGAAGGCTGAAAAGCTGCGCGAGTACAACGTCTCCGTGGGCGACGTGGTCAACGCGCTGCGCAACCAGAACACCAATGCGCCGGTGGGCAAGGTGCGCGGCGAGCTGGACGAGAAGAGCATCCGCCTGGTCGGCCGCATCGAGCGTCCGGAAGAGTTCCAGCAGGTGGTGGTCAAGCGCAACGGCAACGAGCTGGTGCGCCTGTCGCAAGTGGCGACGATTGAAGACGGCTTTGCCGAAGTCAACAGCCTGAGCGTGCGCTCGGGCAAACCGAACGTCGGCATCTCCGTGACCCGCTCGCGCGATGCCTCGACCGTGACCGTGGCCAAGAAAATCAAGACCATGGCCGAGGAAATGCAGAAGGAAATGCCATCCGGCACCAAGCTGGAGATCACCCAGGATGACGGCGAAAACGCCGAAAGCAGCCTGAACAACGTGATCCACGCGCTGGTGTTCGGCGCCGGCCTGACCATCTTCGTGGTGTACGCCTTCCTGAACTCGTGGCGCTCGACCCTGATCACCGCGCTGTCGCTGCCGACCTCGGTGCTGGCGGCCTTTATCGGCGTCTGGCTGTGCGGCTTCACGCTGAACTTCATGACCCTGCTGGGCCTGTCGCTGGCGATCGGCGTGCTGATCGATGACGCCATCGTGGTGCGCGAAAACATCGTGCGCCACATGCAACTGGGCGCCGACCGCCGCACCGCCGCGCTGAAAGGCACGGCCGAGATCGGCATGGCGGTGGCCGCCACCACCTTCTCGATCATGGCGGTGTTCATTCCGGTGGCCTTCATGCCCGGCATCACCGGCGAATGGTTCCGTCCGTTCGCGCTGACCGTGACCTGCTCGGTGGCGGTGTCGCTGCTGATTTCGTTCACGCTCGACCCGATGCTGTCGGCCTTCTGGGGCGACCCGCCGGATCACCACACGGCGCCGCGCAAGGGCTTCGAGAAAGTGCTGGTCCGCTTCAACCACTGGTTCGACCACCAGGCTGACCGTTACGGCAACGTTATCGAGTGGGCGCTGCATCACCGCCGCGCGATGGGCATCATCGCCGTGGCCACCTTCGTGGCGGCGCTGGGCCTGCAGGCCAAGTTCGGCGGCGCCAGCTTCGTGCCGTCCTCGGACTGGGGCACGATCGCGATCGACGTCCGCACGCCGTCGTCGAGCTCGCTGGAATACTCGCGCCTGAAACTGGAAAAGGCGGCCGTGATCGCCCGTGGCATCAAGGAAACCAAGGAAACCAATAGCTACGTCAACCTGAGCGGCGGCCGCATTTATGTGGACATCGGCAAGAAGACCGAACGCGATCGCGGCGCGGTGGAAGTGGCCAAGGAATTGCGCGATAAGCTGGCCGGGCTGGTCGGCGCCGAATACACGGTGCTGGACGACCTGAGCAACGGCGCCCGCAAACCGGTGCAGATCGAATTCACCGGCACCGATTCGCGCAAGCTGATGGAAATCACCAACGCCTTCATGGACCGCCTGCGCAAAGTGCCGGGCGCGGTGGACGTCGGCCTGTCGGAGATGGATCCGAAGGATGAACTGCAGATCGTGCTGAATCGCGGCCTGGCCAACTCCATGGGCATCGCCGCCGGCGACGCGGCGCAAGCGCTGCGGGTGGCGTTCGCCGGTATCGAAGTGGGCGATTGGGTCGACCCGACCGGCGAGTCGCGCGACGTGGCGGTGCGCCTGTCGCCGTCGGACCGCACCAGCGCCGAGAACATCGAGCGCCTGCCGATCGCCGTGGCCGGCACCAACCAGATGGTGCCGCTCGACCAGATCGCCAGCGTGACCATGGGCAAAGGCCCGTCGACCATCAAGCACAAGGATGGCAAGCGCGTGATCTCGGTCAGCGCCAACGTTGAAGGCCGCTCGCCGGGCGAAGTGACCACCGACGCCATGAAGCTGGTGAAGGACATCGACTTCCCGCCGGGCTACGGCCTGGCGCTGGGCGGCGCCGGCAAGGACATGCAGGAAGTGTTCGGCGCCATGGGCATCGCCCTGATCGCCGGCGTCGGCCTGATGTATTTGATCCTGGTGATGCAGTTCGGTTCCTTCACGGCGCCGGTGGCGGTGATGTTGTCGCTGCCGCTGTCGCTGATCGGCGTGGTGCTGGGCCTGCTGGCCACCAACAGCACCATCAACCTGATGAGCCTGATCGGCGTGATCATGCTGATGGGCCTGGTGGCGAAAAACGCCATCCTGCTGCTGGACGCGGCGCGTAAGCGCGAGGAAGAGGGCTTCAGTCGTGAAGACGCGCTGATGTACGCCGGCCGCATGCGTTTGCGTCCGATCCTGATGACCACCTTCGCGCTGATCGCCGGCATGTTGCCGGTGGCCATAGGCCTGGGCGAGGGCGGCGAGTTCTACCGTCCGATGGCGATCGCCATCATCGGCGGCACGATCACCTCGACCGTGCTGACCCTGCTGATGGTGCCGACCTTCTACGACAGCATCGAGATCGCCAAGGACAGCGCGATCGCCAAGACCCATCGCCGCGCCCAGCGTTTCGGCATGGTGCTGGCGGTGACGGCCATCGTGGTCGAAACCCTGCTGTTCGTGGTGCTGGTGCGCTTCGTCTACCGCTCGGTGATGAAGCTGGTGCACAAGGTCACCGGCCGCCGTGCGCCAACGCCGGAAGCGCCGCAAGAGGCGCCTCGCAAGATTGCTTAAAAGTATTTTTAATTAAGCATGAGAAAGGGCCTGCGGGCCCTTTTTTGTCGATTATTTGTAGAGCGAGTGCTCGGTTTCTTTTGAAACTGGTTTATTTATGTAGTATGCTGCTGGCCTTCCTGTACCGAACGGCTACCGGATCCTCATAAAACCATTCAAAAAGCGAGACTGTCATGCAGCATAAATATCTCCCCCTGATCATTGCCGCCGCCCTGGGCGCCATGTCCGTGAGCGCGCAGGCCTCCGGTTACCGTTTCGGTTCGCAAAGCGTGGCCGGCCAAGGTACGGCCGACGCCAACGGCGCCGAAGCCAACGACGCTTCGACCATCTTCTACAATCCGGCCGGCATGTCGCGTCTGGAAGGCACGCAGATCAGCGCCGGCACCACCGTGGTAGTGCCGCACTCGACCTTCAACGACACCGGCTCGACCCGCTTCACCGGCAAGCCGACCGGCGGCACCGGCGCCGACGGCTACGCGCCGGACGCGGTGGCCGCGCCATCGCTGTACATCAGCAAGAAGATCGACGACAGCTGGGCCGTGGGCCTGGGCCTGTTCGTACCGTACGGCGCCAAGCTGGACTACGGCAATACCTGGACCGGCCGTTACGCGCTGTCCAACATCAAGCTGGAAGCCATCACCCTGAACCCGTCGGTATCGTGGAAGCTGAACCAGCACCACGCCTTCGGCTTCGGCATCAATGCTGAATTCATGAAGGCCGAGCTGGGCCAGGCAGTGGACGTGCCGGGCACCATCGCTGCGTTGTCGAGCGGCGCCGGCGCGGCACAAGGTGCGGCCTTGATCAAGCAGATCGCCGCACTGGGCGGCAATCCTGCGCTGCTGGCCACCGCGCGCGACGCGCACGGCGCCAACGATGGCAAGGATTGGGGCTGGGGCTTCAACCTGGGCTATTTGTTCACGCTCGACGAAGCCACCCGTTTCGGCCTGGCTTACCGTTCGTCGGTATCGCATCAGTTGAAGGGCAGCACCGTGTGGGACTTCTCGCAAGTGACCACCGACCCTATCGTCAACAAGGTGCTGAGCGCGGCCTCGAACAAGGTCAATTCGGCGGCGCTGGTCAAGCTGCGCACGCCTGAAACCCTGTCGGCCAACGTATTCCACCAGTTCGATTCGAAGTGGGCCGGCATGGCGGACGTGACCTTCACGCGCAACAACCGCATGGGCGACCTGCACATTGAATTCCCGGGCACCGGCGAAGGCGACGAAGTGATTCGTCAGCAATGGAACAACACCGTGCGCGTTTCGCTGGGCGGCAACTATGCCTACAACGAACAGCTGACCCTGCGCGCCGGTGTGGCGTATGACGAATCGCCGGTCAAGAGTGCCGAGCTGACCCACCCGGCGCTGCCGGACAGCGACCGCATGCAGTACTCGGTTGGCGCCAACTGGAAACTGAGCCCGCGTTCGTCGATCGACCTGGCGTACAGCTTCCTGGACTTCAAGGATGCCAAGATCAACTACACCAACCAGTGCACCCCGCTGACCCGCACCTGCACCGGCAATGGCGAAACCACCCGTGGCGTGTACCAGACCCACCTGTCGCTGATCGGCGTGGCGTACAACTACAAATTCTAATGTAAGCTGCAACAACGACAAAGGGCCTTCGGGCCCTTTTTTTATGCCGCTTTGCGCTCGCTGTCAACGGACGGTTCGGCGTCGCTGTTGAAGATGGAGAGCTCGGTTTCGCCCAGCACGCGGCTGGTGACGGCGCCGGCCGTGATCGAGCCGCTGACGTTGAGCGCCGTGCGGCCCATGTCGATCAGCGGTTCGATCGAGATCAGCAAACCCGCCAAAGCCACCGGCAGGTTCATCGACGACAGCACGATCAGCGCGGCAAACGTGGCGCCGCCGCCCACGCCGGCCACGCCCACCGAGCCGATGGTGATAATCGCCAGCAGCGGGGCGATGAAGCCCAGCGTGAACGGATCTACCCCCACCGTCGGTGCGATCATCACCGCCAGCATGGCCGGGTAGATGCCGGCGCAGCCGTTCTGGCCGATCGTGGCGCCGAACGAGGCGGCGAAGTTGGCGATGCCTTCCGCAGTGCCCAGGCGCTGCGTCTGCGTCTGCACACTCATCGGAATCGCGCCGGCGCTGCTGCGCGAGGTGAAGGCGAAAGTCAGCACCGGCAGGATTTTCTTGGTCCAGCGCAGCGGGTTCAGGCCCAGGCCGCTGACGATCAGCAGGTGTACCACGAACATCAGCAACAGCGCGCTGTACGACGCCAGCACGAAGTCGACCAGGCGCAGGATGTCGGTGTAGCTGGAGGTGGCGACCACCTGCGCCATCAGCGCGAATACGCCGTACGGCGTCAGCCGCAGCACCAGGGTGACGATGCGCATCACGATCGCATGGGCGACATGAATGAAGCGCTCGAACGAGGCGAACAGCTCGGTTTTCCTGTCATGGATGCCGGTGGCGGCGATGCCGATGAACACCGAGAAGATCACCACCGCAATGGTGGAGGTCTTGCGCCCGCCCGTCATGTCGAGGAAGGGATTGGCCGGGATGAAGCTCAGCAGCATGCTTGGCAGCGAAATCGCCTGCGCCGCTTCCACTTTGCCCTGCAGGTAGACGCCGCGCGCCACGTCGGCCGCCGTGGCGGTCAGGCCGACCGCACTCAGGCTGAAGACCTTGGCCATCAGGATGCCGATGCCGGCCGCCACCAGGGTGGTGAGCATCAAGGTGCCGATGGTGAGCGCACTGATCTTGCCCAGCGAGTTGATGCCCTTGAGCTTGAGGATGGCGGAAATGATGGACACCATAATCAGCGGCATCACGATCATCTGCAGCAGCTTGACGTAACCGCTGCCGACGATGTCGAGGTAGTCGCTGGTGATCTTGATCTCGGCCGAGCCGGCGCCGTAGATGGCCTGCAGCGCCGCGCCCAGCACCACGCCCAGCCCCATCCCGGTGAATACGCGCACCGAAAACGACGCATGTCTGCGCTGTTGCGAATATAGCAGTCCCAGCAAGGCCAGCGCCACCAGCAGATTGAGGATTACATTGATCGTCATTTCTTACCCTTTACTACATATTGATCAGAAATCGCCCATTTTATAGGCGATAAGCGATGGTTTATAGGCGGTTGAGCGAATATTTGGCTATAAGGCTATACAGAATTCACATATGCAAGTGTTGTAATTTGGCAATTTGTGAAATTAGTTTAATTTTCTCGGCGTACAATTCTTGCTATCCCCTTGCTAGGAGCAATTCGAATGGCGAACATGAAAGTAGGTACCCGGTTAAGCCTGGGTTTCGGTTTGGTGCTGGTTTTGCTGCTGGCGATCGCCGCGCTGGGCGTGTACAACATGAGCACGATCTATGCCAAGCTCGACCGCATCGTCAACCAAAACGCGGTCAAAACGCAGCTGGTGAACGATATGTCGGAGGCGGTGCATATCGTGGCGCGGGTCACGCGCAGCGTGGTGCTGCTGGAGGAGGAGCCGGCCATCCGCCGTGAAATGGAAAAGGTCGCCAAGGCGCGCGCCGACTATAACCAGGCGGTCGAGGGCTTGACCAAGCTGCCGGCCACGCCCAAGGGCGTGGAAATTCGCGACCGCATCGCTGCCCAGGCCAAGCTCACGCGTCCGCTGAACGACAAGGTGTTCGAGCTGGCGCTGGTCAACCAGGACCAGGAGGCGACGGACTTGCTGATGAAGCAGGCCGGGCCGGCCACCCAGACCTGGCAGGACCAGATGGACCAATACGCAGCGCTGCAAAAAGCCAACAATCAGGCCGACGCGGCAGAGGCCTTGGCTGCTTACCAGCGCGCCCGCACGCTGATGCTGGTGCTGAGCGCGGTGGCGATCGCGGTCGGCGTGGTGGCTTCGGTGCGCATCGCACGCGGCCTGCTGCGCCAGCTCGGCGGTGAACCGGATTACGCGGCCGACATCGCCGGCCGGATCGCTTCGGGCGACCTGACGGTGGTGGTCGATACCCGCAGCAACGACAAGCACAGCATGCTGCACGCCATGAAGATGATGCGCGATGCACTGGCCGGCATCGTCGGCGAGGTGCGCACCGGCACCGCCATGATTGCGTCGGCGTCGTCCGAGATCGCCTCCGGCAACCAGGACTTGTCGGCGCGCACCGAGCAGCAGGCCAGCTCGCTGGAGGAGACGGCGTCGTCGATGGAGGAGCTGACCAGCGCGGTGCGCGCCAACAACGACAACGCGCGCCAGGCCAATCAACTGGCGCAGTCGGCGTCGGCGGTGGCGCTACAGGGCGGGGCGGTGGTGTCGCAGGTGGTCGACACCATGGGCGCGATCAACGCATCCTCGCGCAAGATCGTCGACATTATCGCGGTGATCGACGGCATCGCTTTCCAGACCAATATTCTGGCGCTGAACGCGGCGGTGGAAGCGGCGCGCGCCGGCGAGCAGGGGCGCGGCTTTGCCGTGGTGGCATCCGAGGTGCGCACCCTGGCCCAGCGTTCGGCCTCGGCTGCCAGGGAGATCAAGGAGCTGATCGGCACCTCGGTCGAGAAGGTGGAGATCGGCAGCAAGCTGGTGGAGCAGGCCGGCCACACCATGGGCGAAGTGGTGGCCAGCGTACAGCGCGTGACCGACATCATGGCCGAGATCTCCACGGCGGGAGACGAGCAGAGCGCCGGCATCGAGCAGATCAACCAGGCCGTCAGCGAAATGGACACGGTGACGCAGCAGAACGCGGCGCTGGTGGAGCAGGCGGCGGCGGCCGCCGAGGCCATGCAGAATCAGGCGGCCAGCCTGGAGCGCGTGGTCAGCGTGTTCCGGCTCGATGCTGGAGCGCTGCACGCGGCCGCGCCGGTGGCCAGGGCCAGGCCGGCGGCACCGCGTCCGGCGTCCGCCAAGCCGCTGCGCGCGCCTGCGCGGCCGCAGCAGCGCCTGGCCAATACGGGTGCCGGCAGCAAAGAGGATAGGGAAGCGTTTTGAATCTGTCTATAATCGCGGCAGGATAACCTTTATGGATGAGTCGCGATGAAAGTCATGTTTGCCCTGATGTTGGTTTCGACGGCCGCCCTGGCCGACAATGCAGCGCTGCAGAAATGCCGCCAGCTGGAAGACGGCCCGGTGCGTTTGGCTTGCTACAATGCCATTCCGCTGGCGCCGGTCCCGACCCCGGCCGCAGCGCCTGCAGCGTCCGCAGCGCCCGCAGCGCCCGCAGCGCCGGGCGCGGCAGGCTACACCATGGTGGCCGCCCCGACCAAGGTTGAAATGGAGGCGATGTTCGGCCGCGAGCCGGACGCCATCAAGTCGGCGCGCCTGAACGCGATTGAAACCAGCATCGCCGGTCCGTTCGACGGCTGGGTGCGCGGGCAGCGCATCCGCCTGGCCAACGGCCAGGTCTGGAAAGTGGTGGACGACACCGAAGATGTGGTGGAGCTGAACAATCCCAAGGTCACGGTCAAGCGCGGCCTGCTGGGCGCCATCTTCCTCGACATCGAAGGCGCGCACCGCAATCCCAAAGTGCAGCGCGTTCAGTAAACAACATCGGGGTCAGTTCCGACATTCGGACACGAGCACAACCGTAGCGGTCGCTACGGTTGTGCTAGTGTCCGAATGTCGGAACTGACCCCGAAGTTATAGCCAGATATCGAAGCTGGTGGCGCCTTTGCCGGTGGCCGCCAGCCGATAGGCAAAGCCGTGCCGGTTGAGAACTTCGCGCACGAACAGCAGGCCGATGCCCTGGCCGCCTTTTTTGGTGGTGAAGAAGGGCGTGAACAGCTGCCGCGCCGGGACGTCGCCCAGCAGGTTGCCCGAGTCGATCACCGATAGCCGTACGCCATCATCTTCGCGCGCCAGCACCAGTGCGATGCGCCGGTCTTCTCCCGCCCCGGCCTCGGCCGCTTCCATCGCATTTTTCACCACGTTCAGCAATGCTTGCTCCATCAACTGGCGGTCCATGGCGATGGCCGGCACGTCGTCACAACGCTCCCACGCGATGCTGATGCCACGGCTGCGGCATTGTTCGCGGTACAGGTAGACGATGTCGTCCATGATGTCGCGCACGGCGTTCGGCCGCAGCTCCGGCGCCGGCATCTTGACCACGCGCGTGAAGCGCTCGATGAATTCGCCCAGGCTGGCGTTGCGCCGTTGTACCGCCAGGATGGCGGTGCTGAAGTCTTCGCCGTCGCGTTCGGCCAGCTGGCTGCGGTAGTAGAGTAGCGAGTCCAGCACCGAGCCGGTGGCGGCCACCGTGTTGTTGACTTCGTGTGCGAGCACGCGGATCAGTTTTTCGTAAGTGGCTTTTTCCGAGCTTTCCAGTTCCTCCGTCAATTCCTCCACCAGCAGGAAGTGGCGCGCGAAGCCGCGATCGTAGAACTGGCCGCGCTGGCCGCGATAGCGGCGGCCGTCGGCGTCGGTCAGCAGTTGCGAGTCGCCCAGCGGCAGCGCGTCCAGCTGGGCCAGCAGCCCGTGGCCGACCTCGCCTGCCTCGGCGCCGGCGACGCCGTGCGCCGCTGCGCAGGCCGATAGCGTGTGGCCGCGCGCGTTGCGCAGACCGGGCAGGGCGTGCGCGCTGGCGTTCAGCAGGCTGATGCGGCCGTCGAAGTCGAACACGATGACGGCGCTCGGCGTCGCTTCCAACAGGCGGTCGAGGAAGCCTTGCTGCTCGCCGATCTGCAGCCGCTCCTGGTATAGCGCGCCGAGCATGGTGTTGAACAGTTGGACCAGCTCGTTCAGTTCGGCGTCGCCGCTGGTTTGCAGACGGGCCGCGTAGTGCTGGTCCTGCAGCAGGTCGTGGAAGTGGCGCGTGTAGCCGAGCGGCTCCAGCGCGCGCCGCGCCAGGCGGATGCCAAGCGCCAGGCTGAGCAGCACCGCCGCCTCCAGCGCCAGCATGAGCATGGGCTGGCTGCGGAACAGTAGCACGGTGATCGCCAGAAACAGCAGATGGGCGGCGATCAGGTAGGCGTACAGCCGCCGCCGCAAGCTCATGACAGCGCCGCGCCGTCCGCCGCGCCGAGGTTGTGGCGTTCCAGGCGGCGATACAGCGCCGTGCGGCTCAGGCCCAAGGCCTTGGCCACGCGCGAGATGTTGCCCTGGTGTTGTTCCAGCGCGTGCACGATCATGTGTCGCTCGACTTGTTCCAGCGTCATGCCATCGACGCCCAGGCGCTGGCTGCCGGCCGCGCCGCCGTGTTCGTGCTGTTCGACCGCAACGAAGTCGGCCTGCCGTAGCTCGCTGCCGCCCACCAGCAGCAGGGTGCGTTCCAGCGTTTGCTTGAGCTGGCGGATATTGCCGGGCCACGCTTGCGCGCTAAGCCACTCCAGCGCCTGCGGCGTCAGCGTGGCCGGCGGCAGGCCGTAGCTGGCCGCCACTTCGCCGATGATATGGCGCGCCAGCAGCGCTATGTCGCTGCGCCGTTCGCGCAGCGGCGGCAGGCGGATGGTGATCAGGTTCAGGCGGTAGAACAGGTCTTCGCGGAAGTCGCCGCTGGCCACCAGTTCGGCCAGCTCGCGGTTGGTGGCCGAGACCACCCGGACGTCGGCCTTGTCGCTGCGGCTGGCGCCCACCGGCTGGTAGGTCTGGTCTTGCAGCACGCGCAGCATCTTGACCTGGTCCGAACGATTCAGTTCGCCGATCTCGTCCAGGAACAGCGTGCCCTCGTGCGCGCTGGCGACATAGCCCTTGCGGTCGGTCTTGGCGTCGGTGAAGGCGCCGCGCACGTGTCCGAACATTTCGCTTTCAAATAGCGACGGCATGATCGCGCCCATGTTGATCTTGACGATGGCCTGGCCCTTGCGCGGGCTGTTGCGGTGAATGGCGTCGGCGATCAACTCCTTGCCGCAGCCGCTTTCACCGAGGATCAGCACCGGCGCGCGCGTATTCGCCACTTGGCCGATGGTGGCCAGCACTTTCAGCAGGCGCGGGTGCTCGCCGACGATGCCGCTGAAATCGAACTGGGCATCGAGTGCCTGACGCGAGGCGTTGCCGGACGGCGCCGGCGTGGCCGCGTCCAGCGTGGAGCGGACCAGTTCGGCCAGCTGCGTGTTGTCCCAAGGCTTGGTGAAAAAGTTGGCGGCGCCGGCCTGCATGCCGCGCACCGCCAGCGCGATCGAGCCCCAGGCCGTCATCAGCAGCACCGGCAGCGCCGGATAGGCCGCGCGGATGTCGGCCAGCAGCTGCAGGCCTTCCTCACCGCTGGTTTGCAGCGAGAAGTTCATGTCCTGCAGCACCAGGTCGACCGGCTGCTGGGCCAGCAGGACCAACGCCTGCTTTGGTGCGTCGGCGCACAGGGCGTCGTAGCCGGCCTGCTTGAGCAGCAGGGCCAGCGACACCTGCACGGCGCTGTCGTCGTCGATGACCAGAATGCGTTGCTTGTGCTTGGATTCCATTATTTATTCGTAGTGCAGCGCTTGGGTCGGACTCAAGCGCGCGGCGCGCCAGCCGGGATAGAGTGAGCACAGCAAGGATAGCAGATAGATCACACTTGCCGATAGCAGCACGGCGCCGAAAAACACCGGCCAGTTCAGGCTTGCACCAAACACGCCCGTCAGCGGCAGCTGCACCAGCAGCACCAGCGCAACCAGGATGGCGCTGCTGCTGAGCAGCATCTGCTCGGCGATGATCTGCCGGTAGATATGGCCGGAGTCCGCGCCCAGCGCGCGTCGCAGGCCGATTTCCGGTATGCGCTGCGTGGTGTTTTGCCACAGCACGCCGAACAGGCCGAAGGCCACCATCACCAGCAGGAAGGCGGAAATCACGGACAGGATGATCAGCGGTATCAGCTGCGCGCTGAGCATGGACTTGCGCGCCTCGGTCTGCGGCGTGATCACAAAGGTCCAGTCGTTGCGGATCTGCTTGAGCTTGGCGTTGAGGCGCGTCTCGAAGGTGCGCGGCGTGCCCGGCTTGACCTTGAGCATGATGTTGTTGGCCGCGCTCGGGCCCACGCCGGGGATGTAGCGCGGAAGCATGAAGTAGACCGGGTCCATGAGTTCGCCATGCGAGCGGAAGTTGGCGACCACGCCGCTGACGCGGAAGCGCTGCGGCGCTTCCTTGCCGCGCGCCTGGACCAGGTATAGCTGCCCGATCGGATCCTTGCCCGGGAAGAATTTGTCGGCCAGGCGCTGGTTGATCACCACCGGCGTGGCGTCGGCGCCGTCGTCCATCTTCGAGAAGAAGCGGCCGGCCGACGGCGTCATGTCCATGGTCTTGAAGTAGTCGTCGGTCACGCCCATGCCGTCGATGGTCAGCACGTTGCTGCCGTCGGGCAGGGTGTATTCCTCGGTCCAGCGCGACATCTCGTAGGTGCCGAAGGAGCTGAAGGCGACCGACTCCACTTCGGGCAGGTCGAGCAGGCTGCGCTTGATGCTGTCGAAGATGGCGGCGTCGTTGGGCAGGTCCTGCGCGGCGCGGATGCTGACCGACCATTGGTCGCGCCAGCCGTGGCCGGTGGGCATCTGGTACAGCTGCCCGTAGCGCAGGCCGAAGGCGGCGATGGCGAACACCACCACGAAGGCCAGTAGGATCTCCAGGCTCAGCATCAGGTTGCGGGATTTGCGTTTCCAGATCAGTTTGAATAAATGGCGCAGCATTATGCGGTTCCTTTCAAGGCATGGACCGGAGCCAGCCGGGACATTTTCCAGGCCGGGATCACGCCCGACAGCACGCCGAATACCAGCGTGATCAACAGGCCGTAGCCGAACACCGGCAGATTGAGGTGCACCTGCAGGTAGGGAATCAGGCCCGAGCCTTCCAGCCACCACAGCACGCCGGCGGCCAGCACCAGGCCGATGGCGCCGCCGATCAGGCACAGCAGCACGTTTTCCAGCACCAGTTGGGCCACCAACTGGCGGCTGGTGGCGCCGAAAGCCTTGCGCACGCCGATCTCGCTGCTGCGCTCCATGATGCGGCCGACGTTCAGGTTGATCAGGTTGAGCGCGGGCAACGTCATGAACAGCACCATCAGCACCACGATGCTGGCCACCAGTTTGGGGGCGCCGCCGTCTTCGCTCTGGTCGCCCAGCAGCGAGCGGGCGAACACCTGGAGCTTGGAATCGCCCCAGAATTTGGCGGTGTTGAAGACGTTCGGATCGTCGAACTGCACGCTGGCGGCGGCCTGCATGATTTCCTTTTTGAGGGCCGGTAGCTCGTCGGCCGAGCGCGCCATTATGATGGCGGTGTAGCCGCCGAACAGGGTCTTGCGGTAGTCGGTCGACGGTTGCGAGGTAACCGGCACCCAGATGTCCGAGAAGGCGTTGAGGTGCATCTCGTCTTGCACCACGCCGATCACGGTGAAGATCTGGCCGCCGGCGCTGAATTTCTGGCCGAGGTAGCTCTCGCCGGGGAACAGCTTGCGTGCGGTCGACTGGTTGAGCACGGCCACCATGCGGCCATGCACCACGTCGTCGACGTTGAAGACGCGGCCGGCAAGCACGGTGAAGTCGAGGATGCGCCAGTATTCGGCGTCGGTGTGGCGGATCATCAGGCTGCTGACCTGGTCCTTTTGATACACGGAGACGGACATGGGGAAGCTGGAGGCCGACACCAGTTCGGCGTGCTTCAGCGGCTTCAGATATTGGTCGATGAGCTTGTAGCCCAGCGTGCCGGTGCGGCGGCCGCCCTTGTCGGTGTGGGTCGACTGCATCATCAGCATTTGGACGTAGCGCTGGCTTTTGCCTTCGACCCCGGTGGGATAGAAGGTGTTTTGCAGCAGGGCGGTGACCACCATCAGCACCACCAAGGTCAGCACGATGCACAGCAGATTGATCGCGGTAAACAGCTTGCGGCGCATGAAGACCTTCCATGCCGTCAGCAAATAATTCCTGAACATGCGAGCTCCTTAAGCGACCAGCTGGCCGTCGAACACGCGCACGATGCGGGTGGCCATGCGGGCTTCCTGCTCGTTGTGGGTGACCATCACGATGGTGGTGCCCTCGCTGTGCAGCTTGAGCAGGATGTCCATGACTTCCTGGCCCATTTTGCTGTCCAGGTTGCCGGTCGGTTCATCGGCCAGCAAGACTTGCGGCTGGCCGACGATGGCGCGGGCGATGGCCACGCGCTGCTGCTGGCCGCCGGAGAGCTGGTTCGGGTAGTGGTCCATGCGCGCGCCGAGGCCGACTTTTTCCAACGCTTCGCGCGCCAGGCGCTGGCGCTTCTTGGCCGAGATATTACGGTACAACAGCGGCAGTTCGACGTTGTCGATCACGCGCAGGTCGTTGATCAGGTGAAAGCTCTGGAAGATGAAGCCGAAGGTGTTGTTGCGCAGCTTGGCCACGTACTTGTCCTTGTACGAGGCGACCGGCGTGCCGCCGACGTGGATGGCGCCGCTGCCCGGTTCGTCGAGCAGGCCGATCAGGTTCAGCAGCGTGCTCTTGCCGCAGCCGCTGGGGCCCATGATGCTGACGAATTCGGCTTTCTCGACGTGCAGGTCGATGTCTTTCAGGGCCAGGGTTTCGACCTTGTCGGTCTGGTAGGTTTTGCTGACTTTGTTCAGGCGGATCATGAGGAGCTCCTTTGTTATTGGGCCACGCGGACGCTGTCGCGGTCCTTGTAGCGGCTGGTATCGGAAATGATGAGACGGTCTCCGGCGCGCGCGCCGGCGATGATTTCGACGGCCTTGCCATCGCTGGCGCCGATGGTAAGCGTGGTCTTGCGCGCGATGCCGTCGCGCACCACGAAAATCTCCTGCGGCCCACGGCCGTTGAAGGCCGGGCCGTTGTCGGCCAGCATGGCATTTTGTTTCTGTTCGGTGATGATGTTGACCTCGACCCGCAGCTTGTTGCGCAGCATGGCGTGGTGCGGCTCGGCCAGGCTGACCAGCAGCTTGACGGTGCCGTTCTGGATTTCCGGCAGCACGGTCTGTACCTCACCGCGCAGCTTGACGTTGCCCTGTTCGACCAGCACCTGCTGGCCGGCGCTGAGCGCGCGCGCGTGGAAGTCGGACAGCGAGGCTTCGACCTTGTAGTTGTTCAGCTCGGAGACCTTGACCACCAGCTGGCCGGTGTTGACGCTGGCGCCTTCGTCGGCCAGCAGCCAGGTCAGCATGCCGGAGAAGGGCGCGCGCACCTGGGTCTGCGCCAGCAATTGCTGCTGTTCGTGCAGCTGCTTTTGCAGGATGCTCTTTTGCAAGCGCGCGCCTTCGATATTGCTGTTGGTGACGCGCTTGCTGTCTTCGATCAGTTCGCGGTGCTGGCGCAGCTGGATCTCGTTGCGCTGGACGTTCAGTTCGGCCGTCAGCAAATCCTCGGCCGAGACGCCGCCGGCCTTGCGCAGGGTCTGGTAGCGGCCGAGCTTGACGCGGGTGGCTTGCAGGTCCAGTTCCAGCAGCTCGATGGCGCTGGCCAGCTGCTTGCGGCGCTGGTCCAATTCCAGGGTCAGCGCCAGGATGCGGTTCTCCTGCTGGGCCAGCTGCTCCTTGAGCGAATCGATGGCCAGCTGGATGGTGCGGTGGTCGAGTTCGAGCAGCAGCTCGTTGGCCTGCACCTGCTGGCCCAGCTTGGCGTGGACTTTGGCGACGCGCGTCTGGATCGGGCTCGACACCATTTCCTCATGCACCGGGATCACGATGCCGGAAGCGTTGATGGTGTTGGCGATGGCGCCGCTGCGCACGGTGGTGAGGCTGACGCTGTCGGCATCGACGCTGGGGCTGACGGCGCGGTTGATGGCCCAGGCGGTCAGGCTCAGCGTGGCGAGCAGGGCGGCGACCGCCAGCACGGTCTTGCGCTTGCGGCTGGCGATGATGGTGGGGCTGATATTGGTATCCATGCCCGCCTTACTGCAAGCGCCGTGCCACCTGTTTGATAAAAGGACAAAGTGTTGTAAATCAAGGGACTAAGCTATTCCTGCCAGGCCGAACCATATTCACGGTTGCCCGGACCCGCTCATCACCGTCCGCAACCGGACACCCGTAGAAAGGCTACCCACGCCGTGGTGTACAACGCCGTCAAGAATCGGCAACCGCTGTCGCTTTAAAAAACCCGCACACCGCTGCGGCCAGGGTCACCCCGAGGGGTGACCCTTTCGTTAGGGGCGGCTTTTAGGGACGGCTGTTGAGTCGCTCACGAGGATTCATCGTGAGCACCCCTGGAGGCCCGTCAGCGCGAATGCGTCATGACTTGGAATGGTGTCACGTCGCTTATCATGGCCACGAGCTATGCGGCTGCCGTTGTCGCTTAGTTTGTCCTCCGCTAGCGCAGGCGCGTTGTCATGCTGGTGTAGCTGAAGTATTGGCCGTCGATGTGGAACATGTTCGGGATCTCGCCGGTTTTGCGGTAGCCGTGGCGCTGGTACAAATTGATGGCCGGTGTGTTGACCGACAGTACCTGCAGGTCGATCCACTGGATGCCCGACACCAACGCCCATTGGGCGGCATGTGCCAGCAGCGCACCGCCCAGCCCCTGCTGGCGGTAGGCGCGATCCACCCCCATGCCGAGCAGGCAGCGGTGGCCGGTGTGGCGCTCCGGATGGCCGCGCAAATCGATGTGACCGGCAATGGCGCCGTCGGCATCCCGCGCCAGCCACACGCGGCGCCAGCCGGGCTGGCCCACGTCGATTCCGATGCCGGCCTTGAACCCATCGGCTTTCTCGACGGGAAAGTGCGAGTCAGCGCGCGGCAAGGGCTGGAAATAGGCCGTGCCGCCGCGGCCGTTGTCGGATAGATGGTCGTTCAGGTAGGCCAGAAACACCTCGAAATCCGCCAGCGCCAGTTTTTCTATCTTCATTATCTCTGTGGAAATTTACCAACGACTCGGTTATACCAATGTGTTAGGGTAATGTCCATTGCGCATCGTAAAGCGGAGGAGTCATGCCTCGTTTGTGGACTGCGGTATTGTTGCTGGGTTTGCCCTTGCTGGCCCACGCCGTTGAAGAAAAAGACCAGGTCGTCACCGACCGTCCGGACTTTGTCGAATCGAGCAATGTTGTCGGCGCCGGCCGCTTCCAGATCGAAACCAGCTTCGCGCTGGAGCGTGACAAAGCCCATGGCGGCAAGCAGCGCACGTACTCGACGCCGACCCTGCTGCGTTTCGGTCTCAGCGACAACTGGGAAGCGCGCATAGAAACCGATGGCCGCATGCGCGTCGTCACCGACGATCCGGGCGGCGGCCGGCAAACCGACAACGGCTACGCCGACGTCTCGCTCGGCGTGAAATGGCACATGGCCGATGCCGACGGCGCGCTGCCATCGATGGGCGTACTGGCCCACCTCGACCTCGATAGCGGCACGGCCGCCTTCCGCGCGCCCGGCAAGGGCGGCTCGCTGCGGCTGGCCGCCGAATGGGAACTGCCCGGCGACCTTGGCTTGGGCGTGATGCCGGGCCTGGCCTGGCAGCGCGACGACAACGGTGCGCGCTACACCAGCGCCATCCTCGGTGTGGTGCTGGGCAAAGAGTGGAACGAGCGCTTCCGCAGCTTCATTGAATACTCGGCGCCACAGATCGCCCGTGGCCGGCACGGCGGCACGGTCACCACCTTCGATGTCGGCGCGGCCTACCTGCTGACCGACCTGGTGCAGGTCGATAGCGCGCTGTCGCGCGGCCTCAACCGGAATACGCCGGACTGGAGCTGGACCGTCGGCCTGTCCATCAAATTCTAAGCAGGGAGTGCCATGCGATTCACGATCAAGCAGCGCCTGTTGTTGATTAACCTGGCGACACTGGTGTTCGTCAGCCTGGTCGGGCTGGTGGGCTATTACGCGGTGCACGTGCTGGATGTGTCGATGGACGCCATCAGCACCAACAGTGCGGCCATGAAAGACCAGCTGCAGGCGGACCAGGCGCACGACGCCTTGCGTGCCGACGTGTTGGCCGCACGCCTGGCGGCGGAAAAGAACGACCCGGCCGAGGTCAAGGAAGTGCGGCAGGACACGGCCGAGCACATTGCCCTGTTCCGCAAACTGATCAAGGATATGGACGCGTCCAACACGGACGCCGAGGTACATCAAGCCATGGAAAAGGTGCGGCCTGACGTGGACCGGTATCTCGCCAGCGCCGAAGAAATGGTCAACCTGTCGCTGACCGATGCGGCGGCGGCGGCGGCGAAATTCCCAGCCTTCATGGACAGCTTCCGCGTGCTGGAAAAAAGCATGGCGGCGCTCAGCGACCTGATCGAGAAGAACTCGGACGCCACGCGCGGCGTGGGCGATGCGGCGGTGGTCAAATCGCGCATCCACATCATCGGCTTCGGCCTGCTGGCGGCGGTGGTGTCGCTGGTGCTGGGGCAGATCGTCTCGCGCTCCATCCTGCTGCCGCTGGAGGAAGCGGTGGGCTTTGCTTCGCGCGTGGCGCAAGGCGATTTGTCGACGCCGATCACAGTGGAAGCGGACGACCGCACGGAAACCGGCCAGCTCAAGCGGGCGTTGAGCGAGATGAACAGCAGCCTGCATGGCATCGTCAGTCAGGTGCGCAGCGGCACGGACGCGATCGCACTGGCGTCGGGGGAGATCGCCACCGGCAACCTGGACTTGTCGGCGCGCACGGAGGAACAGGCCAGCTCGCTGGAGGAAACGGCGTCGTCGATGGAAGAGATGACCTCGGCGGTGCGGCAGAACTCCAGCAACGCGGGCGACGCCAACCGGCTGGCCTCGTCGGCGGCGCAGGTGGCGACGCGGGGCGGCGCGGTGATGGCGCAGGTGGTGCAAACCATGGGCGGCATCAATGCCGCGTCGCAAAAGATCGTCGACATCATCGCGGTAATTGAAGGCATCGCCTTCCAGACCAACATCCTGGCCCTGAATGCGGCGGTGGAAGCGGCGCGTGCGGGCGAGCAGGGACGGGGATTCGCGGTGGTGGCGTCGGAAGTGCGCAGCCTGGCGCATCGGGCCGACGCGGCGGCCAAAGAAGTGCGGCAACTGATCGAAGCGTCGGCGGCGCAGGTGAGCGAGGGCAGTGCGCTGGTCGGGCAGGCGGGCGGCACGATGGAAGAAATCGTCGGCGGCATCCAGCGGGTGACGGTGATTGTCGGCGAGATCGCGGCGGCCAGCCGCGAGCAGGAAATGGGCATCGACCAGGTCAACCAGGCGATCGGCACCATCGACAGCGCCACGCAGCAAAACGCCGCGCTGGTCGAACAAGCGGCGGCCGCAGCCGGCGCGCTGCAAGAACAAGCCGCGCGCCTGGCCGAAGCCGTCAAAATTTTCCGCCTCTAATTCGGGGTCAGTTCCGACATTCGGACATTGAGCGCCTCTCATTCAGGGTCAGCTCTGTCATTTGGACAAAACGGAACTTTCGGCGAGCCTCAAAGTTCCCCAATGTCCGAATGACAGAGCTGACCCTGACGTTTAGGCGGCGAGGCGGTGGAGGTGGCGGGTGGGCTGCGGTTTTTGCGGCTTGCGGCGGCTCGATAATTGGGCCGACGCGGATGCGCTGGCCTGGCCTCCGCTCAGCTTGAAGACGCCGACCAGCTGCACCAGCTGCTGCGCCTGGTCTTGCTGCGCTTCGGCCGCTGCCGCCGCTTCTTCCACCAGCGCGGCGTTTTGCTGTGTGACCGTGTCCATTTCGGCGATCGCGTGGTTGATCTGCTCGATGCCCGCTTCCTGTTCGTGGTTGGCCGTGCTGATCTCGCTCATGATGGCGGTGACCGACTTGACGGCGGCGACGATTTTTTCCATCGTCGCGCCGGCTTCACCCACCAGTTGCGTGCCGGCGCCGACCTTGCCTACCGAGTCGTCGATCAGGTGTTTGATTTCCTTGGCCGCTTCGGCCGAACGCTGCGCCAACACCCGCACTTCCGATGCCACGACCGCAAAGCCACGGCCTTGTTCGCCGGCGCGCGCCGCTTCCACCGCCGCATTCAAGGCCAGGATGTTGGTCTGGAAGGCGATGCCGTCAATGACGCCGATGATGTCGACGATCTTTTTGGCCGATTCGTTGATCGCATCCATGGTCTGCACCACGTTCGCCACCACGGCGCCGCCCTGGACCGCGATGTCGGACGCGTTTTGCGCCAGCGTGTTGGCCTGACGTGCATTTTCAGTGTTTTGCTTGACGGTGGCCGTCAGTTCTTCCATCGAGGAGGCGGTTTCTTCCAGCGAGCCGGCCTGCTGCTCGGTGCGCGATGACAGGTCCATATTGCCCGAGGCGATCTCGGTGGCCGCCGTAACGATGGAGTCGGCGCCGCTGCGCACCTGGCCGACAATGTCCGCCAGGCTGTCGCGCATGCCCTGGATGGCGAACAGCAGGCTGTGCTGGTCGCCGCCGCGCAGGGTGATCGGCACGGCCAGATCGCCGCCGGCGATTTTGCCGGCAATCGCCGCCACGTGATTAGGTTCGCCGCCCAGCTGGCGCAGCAGTTGACGCGAGATCAGCCAGGCCAGTGCCGCACCCAGCGCCAGCGAGGCCGCGCCCAAGATGATCGCAAGGTTGCGTGAGCGCACATACGTGGCTTCGGCGTCGGCGCGCGCGCGCTCCATGCTGGCGCTTTGATGCGCGATCATGGCGTCGATGGCGCCCATGTAGGCCAGTTGCAGGCCGCGCATCTTGCCCAGCATTTCGTCGACCGCAGCGTCGACGTTGTCTTCGCGGCGCAGGCGCATGACTTCATCCAGCGATTCGTTGAACGGCACGCGCGCCGCTTGCATCGCCTGGAAGAATTCCTGTCCTTTGGCCGATTTGACCATCTCGCCGAGCTTGCTCATGGCCTCGGTGTTTTCCTTGCGCTTTTCCATGATTACGGCCAATTCCTTTTCGGCCTTGGCGTCGTCGCGGATCAGCAGCGCGTTGCGCAGCGAGCGGGCGATCTTGTTGTTGTGATTCATGATCAGCTGCGCCTGCTGCACCTTGGGGTAGGTTTCGGTAACGATCTCGTCGCTGCTGCGCGCCAGCTCGCTCTGGCTGTAAAGGCTCAGGCCGGTGGAGATCGCCAGCATCAGCAAAACTGCGCCAAAGCCGAGGCCGAGCCGGGTGCCTACCTTGAGGTTATTGAGTGTCATGTTGATATTCCGATGTCGAGGTAACTCGCGTTCCGATGGGAACGTTGGCGGGAATAAGGCCGGAGAGGATAGTGGCGATCGCGGGAGTTAGGCGATTCATCATGCTGTGAATTGTCTTCAATATACACTTTAAATTACCTTATGGCAACAAAATATAAATGCCAAGCTTTTCTTTGGTAGGAATGTGTTGCATGGGAGCGTTTCCATTACACTTGGCTTTCTGTTCACTTTTATGCCAGGAAATGGTGGAGACCCATGACTAACAATAATGCTTCAAGGCTGGATGTGATCGATGCGCTGCGCGGCTTCGCCATCGTATCGATCATGTTGCTGCACAACATCGAGCACTTCGACTTCTATTTTGCGCCGGGCGGCTTGCCGGATTGGCTGAAGGCCATCGACAAAGTGATCTGGGATAGCCTGTTCTTCTTGTTCGGCGGCAAGTCCTACGCCATCTTTGCCTTGCTGTTTGGTATGACTTTCTACATTCAATTCCACAAGCGCGAGCTGCGCGGCGAGGATTTCCGGGCACGGTTTGCGTGGCGGCTGGTGCTGCTGCTGGGCTTCGGACTGATCAATTCCATGTTTTATCACGGCGATATTCTGAGTATTTACGCGGTGTTGGGTTTTGCGTTGATACCAGTGGCGCGATTGAGCAATCGCTGGGTCGTGGCGATCGCGATTGTTTTATTGTTGCAGCCGTATGCATGGCTGGAAGTTATTCAGGCTTTGCCGAATCCGAATGAGAAACTACCGAATCCCGCATCCTGGGCGTATTTCGGTATTGCGAATGACTATTTCGCGAACGGTTCGGCGGCGCAGGTGTGGTGGGGTAATCTGACCAATGGAAAAATCGGTGTCATACGCTGGAGCTGGGAGAATGGTCGCATATTCCAGATTCCTGCATTGTTTATGCTTGGCATGCTGGCTGGTCGCAAGGGAATATTCAAGGAAGGTAATAGTGCATTCTGGCGTCGCACTTTGTTTTTCGCGGTGGTGGCGTTTATTCCCCTCTATCTGCTTAAAACCTTCCCGCAAACGTGGGGCGTAGGGTCTGCGCTGGAGCGTCCACTGCTGACGATTATTATATCATGGTCGAATGTGGCATTTATGGTCGTGCTGGTTTCGACATTTACGCTGCTGTTTTATTCACGTCGCTGGCTGACGGTATTCTCGCCTTTGGGTCGTATGAGTTTAACCAGCTATGTGGTGCAGTCGATTATCGGCACGTCGATTTATTATGGCTTTGGCCTCGGCATGTATCAGTACACGGGCGCCAGTTTTGCTTTGGCGATCGGCATCGCGCTGGCGCTGGCGCAGCGACAGTTCAGCGTGTGGTGGCTGGCCCGTCATGCCCAAGGACCGCTGGAAATGCTGTGGCACAGAATGACGTGGGCCGGTATTGCACCCACGGTTCATGCCAAGAATTAGCACGAACACACCAGTATTGAGCTTGCAAAGGGCGGTAGCCAGCGATGCCGGCCGACCCGCTTATTCGTCGTCGGGATTAGTCCAGCTAATCCGTCCGTGGCCGGATTCATTGAGACGGGTAATCAGCGCTTCGGCTGCAGTGGCGGGAAAACTGAATTCAAATTTAACGTCATCGGCGTGCACGACATTATCCAGGCTGGCGCCGGCCAATTCAATTTCCCGCCTTACCATGCCTTCCAAGGCATACGGTGCGCTGCAGATCAGGAATCGCTGTTTGATGATCGCGATTTTATCGGCAGTTAATAGCGCTTGGGCTACGCTGTCGGTATATGCGCGCACCAGGCCGCCAGCGCCCAATTTAATGCCGCCGAAATAACGCACCACGGTCGCCAATACACCTTCTAAATCCTGGTGGCGTAATACATCAAGCATGGGACGGCCTGCGGTGCCACTCGGTTCGCCATCATCCACCGCTGCGGATTGGCCGCCGGCTAATAACGCCCAACAGACGTGGGCCGCACCGGGATGCTGCGATTTTAATTCCGCAACGATTTTCTGCGCGGTGGCGCGATCGGTCATCGGCTGCACGCAGGCGATAAAGCGGCTTTTTTTAATCAGCAATTCGTGGTGAACCGCTGTGAGTATGGTTTGAGGCATGGGGGCGTATGGTGCCAGAATTTAGCCGTAAAGACGAGGGCGTATGAGACGGCACGGTATAATCCGATCAGTATCCCAACCGAGTATAACGCCATGACCCATCCTTCCCCAGCGCCTCATCTTGCAGCCTCAGACGGCGATCCGGGCGAGGACGATGAGCTGCTCCGCCAGCTTGGCCTGGCCGACCAAGGCGTGTCCCTGTCCCGGCTCGAAGGGCGGGTGTTCCTGCGCATTACCGGCGTGGTCGAGTACGGCCGCCGCCGCGTGCCTTACGATCTGGTGCCGGCCCAAGGTGTCCTCGCCAAGCCGTCCAAATGGCGCAAGATGGATGCCGGCACGCGCGGCGCATTGCTGCGCGAGCGCGCCAGCGACCAGGTGATCGCCGAGCTGCACGGCTTTGTTGTTGCCTTCGTGCAAGAGTTGGCCGACGCCTGCGACGATTGCGACATGGACGCCGAGCCCTTCCTGAACGCGCTGAGCGACATGCAGATTGCCGAGCCGGCCGGGCTGGTGTTCGATCGCATCCGCCAGCGCCTGGAGCACGCGGTCGAGCGGGAGATGGAAGAGCAGCATGCCGAGCGCACCCGCCAGAGCATCAACCTGGCCGAGTATCCGGCCTCGTTCGAGGTGGCGCGGCGCATGAAGCGCAAGTTCATCGCCGTGCTGGGCCCGACCAATTCCGGCAAGACCCACCTGGCGATGGAAGCGCTGGGCAAGGCGCCGAGCGGCGTGTATCTGGCGCCGCTGCGTTTGCTGGCGCTGGAAAACTACGAAAGATTGCAGGAAGTGCAACAGCGTGGCAAGCCGCTGGCGGTTAGCCTGGTGACGGGCGAGGAGCGCCGGCTGACGCCGGGCGCCACGCACATCGCCAGCACGGTGGAGATGCTCGATACGCAAACGCCGGTGGACGTGGCCGTGATCGATGAAATCCAGATGTTGGCCGACCGCGACCGTGGCGCGGCCTGGACCGCCGCCGTCTGCGGTGCGCCGGCGCGCGTGGTCTATCTGGTCGGCGCCCCGGAGGCGCGGCGCGCGATCGAAGTGCTGGCGGCGCGGCTGGAGTGCGAGCTGGAAGTCCATCTGCTCAAGCGCAAGGGGCCGCTGTCGATGGAGCCGACCGCTGTGCGCAAGCTGAGCAATCTGCGCCGGGGCGACGCCGTGATCTGCTTCTCGCGTCGCGAAGTACTGATGTGGCGCGACATGGTGACGGAGGTGGGGCTGTCGGTGGCCACGGTGTACGGCAACCTGTCGCCGGAAGTGCGGCGCGCGCAGGCCCAGCGCTTCCGCGACGGCGCGGCCGACGTGGTGGTGGGCACGGACGCCATCGCCATGGGCCTGAACATGCCGATCGCGCGCGTGGTGATGACCACCAGCGTGAAGTACAACGGTTATGAAGAGGAAGAGATCCCGGCCGCGCTGGCGCGTCAGATCGCCGGCCGGGCAGGGCGCTATGGTGTGCACGAGGAAGGCCTGGTGGCCGGCTACGACAACGAGACGCACGAAGTGATGCGCTCGCTGCTGCGCGAAAAGCCGGTGCCGCTGAAAACCACCGGCTTCGCCGTGGCGCCGACGCTCGAACATCTGCACCGCATTTCCTCGGTGACGCACGAGCACGCGCTGGCCAAGCTGCTGAAACGTTTCGTGCACAACATCGACGTGCCGGACGGCTTTTTCTACCCGCGCATCACCGAGGACCAGTTCGAGCGCGCCGCCTGGCTCGATACGCTGCAGCTGACCGTGGCGGAGAAGTTTGCGCTGTCGCTGGTGCCGATTTCGGCCAAGGTGCCGTCCTTGCAGAACGCCTGGGAGAACTGGGCTAAATCGTTGGCGCACAAGAAGGTTACGCATCTGAAGGGCGGCGATACGCCGCTGCACTACATGAATCTGCAGGAGGTGGAGGATGCTTGCCGCCTGTATTCGGCCTATGCCTGGCTGGCCTACCGCCAGTCCGAGTATTTCCCGGATACCGAACTGGCGCTGCGCCTGTCGCGTGAGGCCTCGGAGCGGGTCGACGCCATCCTGCAGGACCAGAACTCGGCGGCGCGCAAACGCCAGCCGCGCAAGTTCCGCCGATAACAAAAAAGCCAACCTGATGGTTGGCTTTTTTGTGTGTCTTGGTAGGCCGTGCGGGATTCGAACCTGCGACCAACGGATTAAAAGTCCGCTGCTCTACCAGCTGAGCTAACGACCCAAGGGCCGGAATTCTAATGCCTTGCGCCTAAATATTCAAGGGCAGGGCGATATTCATTCGCATCTGCGCGCCACTAAAAGGGCAACCTCAGCTATGATATCGCCCTGTCGTTAAAAGCAATGTTTTAAACATCAAACATTGCATCGCAAGGAATGGGAATGAAAGTAGTTGCAGAGGCGACGCTTGGCGCGGTGAAGCCGGCCCCGTCGCAATTTGGTTTGATTAATCTGTTGAAAGCAGCCGCAGCGCAGCTGATCGTCTTGCATCATCTGGCATTTTACGGCCCGATGTCCGATCACGCGCGCGTGTTGTTGCCGTCGCTGATCGAATGGCTGAGTGACAGCGCGCGTATAGCGGTCCAGGTATTCCTGGTGATCGGCGGCTTCCTGGCGGCCAAATCGTTGGCGCCGTCTGGCCATGCCGGCTATTCCTATCCGCTGATCGCCATCTGGCGCCGCTACGTCAAGCTGGCGCCGCCATTCGTAGCCGCCACGCTGATCGCCGCCCTTGCCTCGGCCGGGGCCGCCATGTGGATGACGCACGATTCGATTTCCGCCCCCGCCACGCTGGCGCAAATGGGCGCGCACGCGCTGTTGCTGCATGGCGTGCTCGGTTACGCCTCGGTGTCGGCGGGCGCCTGGTATGTGGCCATCGACTTCCAGCTGTACGCCTTGATGGTGCTGGCGCTGTGGGTGGGCGGCATCGTCGAAGGCAGGCGTCCCTTGGCGTGGCTGATGCCGCTGGCGGTGGCGCTCGGCGTCACCTGGTCGCTGCTGTACTTCAATGTGGACGCCGGCTGGGACAACTGGGCGCCTTACTTCTTCGGCAGCTACGGCCTGGGCGTGATGGCCTGGTGGGCCAGCGATCCGCGCCGCAAGCCCGGCATCGCCGTGTTGCTGATGATGATGGCGCTGTTGCCGGCGGTGGCCGGTCTGGCGCTGGAGTTCCGTAGCCGCATCGCGCTGGCCGCGTGCGTGGCGGGCGTGCTGTTCCTGTTCGGCCGCCTGCGGACCACGTCCGAAGGCCGCGCCTGGACCGCCATCCACGGCCTGGGCAAGATTTCGTATTCGGTATTCCTGATTCACTTCCCGGTATGCCTGTTGATCAACGCCGCCTTCACACGCTTCATGCCGGCCGAGCCTTTGTGGCAGGCGCTGGGCATGTTGGTGGCATGGGGCTGCAGCCTGAGCGCCGGCGCCGCCTTCCACCGCTGGGTGGAAGAGCCGCTCGGCCGCGCCATCCACTTCCTCACGGAACAGGTGGTGGTGCGCGACGTCCACATGCCGCGCCCGCTTAAATCCTGATCATGAATCAGCCGAACGCTTTGCCGCCCTCGATCAGTTTTTGGCAGGCGTTCCGCTTTTGGCTCAAGTTGGGGCTGATTAGTTTCGGCGGGCCGGCGGGGCAAATCTCCATCATGCACCAGGAGCTGGTCGAGAACCGGCGTTGGATTTCCGAGCGCCGCTTCCTACATGCGCTCAATTACTGCATGCTCTTGCCCGGCCCGGAGGCGCAGCAACTGGCCACCTACATCGGTTGGATGATGCACAAGACCAAGGGCGGCATCGTGGCGGGCCTGTTGTTCGTGCTGCCGTCGCTGGTGATACTGATCGCCTTGTCGTGGCTGTATATCGCTTTCGGCGAATTGACCATCGTGGCCGGACTGTTCTACGGCATCAAGCCCGCCGTCACCGCCATCGTCGTGCAGGCCGCGCACCGCATCGGATCGCGCGCGCTTAAGAACAATTGGCTGTGGGGCATCGCGGCCGCTTCGTTTATCGCCATCTTCGCCCTCAATGTGCCGTTCCCTGCGATCGTCGCGGTGGCCGCCGCCATCGGCTCTGTTGGCGGGCGCGTCGCGCCGGACAAGTTCGCACTCGGTGGCGGACACGGCAAGGCAGGCCAATCTTACGGCCCGGCGCTGATCGATGACGACACGCCCATCCCCGAACACGCAACCTTCCGCTGGTCCAGGCTGGCCCGCGTGCTGGCGGTCGGCGCGGTGCTGTGGGCCGTGCCGATGGGCCTGCTGACCGCTTGCTACGGCTGGCATCACACGCTGACGCAAATGAGCTGGTTCTTCACCAAGGCGGCCTTGCTGACCTTCGGCGGCGCCTACGCCGTGCTGCCGTATGTGTATCAGGGCGCGGTCGGCCACTTTGGCTGGCTCAACGGCACGCAGATGATCGACGGCCTGGCGCTGGGCGAAACCACGCCCGGTCCGTTGATCATGGTGGTGGCGTTCGTCGCTTTCGTGGGTGGCTACGTCAAGGCCGTGTTCGGGCCCGACGCCTTGTTCCTGGCCGGCGCGGTGGCAGCGTCGCTGGTGACGTGGTTCACTTTCCTGCCGTCGTTCCTGTTCATTCTGGCCGGCGGCCCGCTGGTCGAGTCCACCCATGGCGAACTCAGTTTCACGGCGCCGCTGACGGCGATAACCGCCGCTGTGGTCGGCGTGATACTGAACCTGGCGCTGTTTTTCGGCTTCCACGTGCTGTGGCCCAAGGGCCTCGATGGCGGGTTCGACTGGACTTCGGCCGCGCTTGCCATCGGCGCGGCCGTGGCACTGTTCCGCTACAAGCGCAAGGTGACCCATGTGATCGCGGTGTGCGCGCTGGCCGGCTTGATCCTGCGCCTGATCTGATGCCTTATACTTGGGGTGATGGACACCCCAAGCGACAATATCGGCACGCAGCCGGATGAACGTGAGCTGGTTTTTGGACCGTTCCGCTTCATCCCCGGCCAGCATTTGCTGTTGTGCGGCGATGCGCCCTTGCGCCTGGGCAGTCGCGCCATGGCGATTCTCGCCCGCCTGCTGGAACAGCCGGGCGAACTGGTCAGCAAGCAGGATCTGATGGCCAGGGTCTGGCCCAAGACGGTAGTGGAAGAGGGCAACCTGAAAGTCAACGTGGCCGCGCTGCGCCGGGCGCTGATGGATGATGGCCGCGATGGCCGCTATATCGTATCGGTCCCCGGCAGGGGCTATCGCTTTGTGGCGCCGGTCACCAGTAAGAACCGGGCCGCCGCCTATCTCCAGCTGCCGCCTGGCTGGGAGCAGCGCAACAAGCTGCCGGTAGCGTCCGCGCGCATGGTGGGGCGGGACGATGCGCTGGCTGTGCTGCTGCCGGTGATGGAGCAGTCGCGCATCGTGACCATCGTGGGCGCGGGCGGCATCGGCAAATCGACGCTGATGCTGCAACTGGCCGAGAGTTATGTGGCGCGTTCAGGCATCGAGGTCTGCTATGTGGACCTGGCCCCGCTCGCCGAACCTGGCTTCCTGATCGGCGCTGTTGCGGGCGTGCTGGGGCTGGCCATCCACTCCGGCGCCGGCCTGCCTACCTTGCTGGCCCATCTGAGCCAACGTCGCGTGCTGCTGGTGCTCGATAGTTGTGAGCCTCTGATCGAGGCGGTGGGCGCGCTGGTCTGCAGCATCCATTCCAACACGCGGGCGGTGCAGGCGCTGGTGACCAGCCGCGAGCCATTGCGGATAGCGGGCGAGCACGTGCATCGCCTGCCGCCGCTGGCCTACCCCGACGGCGACCGGCAGTGGACTCCCGCGCAGGCGATGGCGTATCCGGCCGTTGAGCTGTTTGTCCAGCGCGCCGCCCAAACGCTGCAAGCTTATGTGTTGACCGAAGCCGATGTATTCGCCGTGGTCGACATATGCCGGCGTCTGGAAGGCGTTGCGCTCGCCATCGAACTGGCCGCCACCCGCATGGATGCGTTCGGTGCGCGTGAGCTGGCGGCGCGGCTGGATGACCGCTTCCTGCTGCTCAAGCACGGCCGTCGTGGCTCGCTCGACCGTCACCGTACGCTCGATGCCGCGCTGGACTGGAGCTATGAGCTGCTTCCCTCCTATGAGCGCAAGCTGTTCTGCGCGCTGTCCGTATTTGCCGGCAGCTTCAGTATGGATGCTGCGACGGGCCTGCTGGTGGAGTCGGATGCGCAAGTGCTGCCGGTGGTGGATGGCGTAGCTAACCTGGTGCACAAGTCCTTGCTGTCCGCAGACATCGGCGGACCTCAGGTTCGGTATCGCCTGCTCGACACCACCAAAGCATACGCGCGCGACAAGCTAGAGCAGGACGGCGACATAGCAGCGATGCGCCGGCGGCACGTGCAGTTCCATCAAGCGATGTTCGAGCGCGCCACCGGCGAGTTGGCGGACTGTTCGGATGCCGAGTGGCTGGCCAGATACCGCCATAGCCTGGATGACGTGCGCAGCGCTTTGTCGTGGGCGTTCGCGCCGACGGGCGATGTGGCGTTGGGCATTGCGCTGACCGTGGCGGCCGCGCCGCTGTGGATGCTGTCATCGCGCCCCGAAGAATGTTGCGTGTCCGTTCAGCGCGCCATTGCGGCAGGGGCGGCGCACGGTTACGCCGCCGGCTCGGATGAAATGAAGCTGCATGCAGCGCTGGGCACGGCAACACTGTATTCCGAAGGTCCGGTCCAGGCGGTTGCCGCCGCGTGCAGCCATGCATTGCGGTTGGCCGACGAACGACAGGACATCGATGTCCAGCTGCGGGCGTTGTGGGGCCTGGCCGTGTTTCATGGTCTTTCCGGCGAGGTGAGGATGGTGCGGCAACTAGCCGGTCGCTTCACAGCGCTGGCAAGCGGCGATCACAGCGCGCTGGCGGCCATGGACCGCCTGGTCGGCACGGCGCTGCATTATGCGGGCGACCAGCAGGGCGCCAGACATCATCTGGAACGGATGATCAGTCAGTATGACGACGCGCGCAGTTCACCGTTCGCGCGCTTCCAGTTGCACCAGCGCTCGGCTGCGCTTGGGACACTGGCCAACGTGCTGTGGCTGCAAGGCCATCCCGAGCAAAGCATGCAGGCGCTGCAGGCGGCATTGCAGGAGGCACGCGATGCGGCGCATCCAGAATCGCTGATGCACGCCATTACCAACGCTGCATTCCCGCTGGCTTTGCACCGAGGCGACATCGACATGGCCGAGTCCCTGCTGCATGAGTTGTCCAGCTACCTGGCCAGCCATGCGCTGACACGGTGGGAGCGGCTGCGCAATTTTCTGGGCGGTGCGCTGCTCGCCGTTCATGGCCAGGCATCCCAGCTGACGCAAATGTACGAGGCCGTCAAGCAGATGCAGGCTGCCGGCTATCGCTTGCAGACCAGCAGCCACCTTGGCATGCTGGCCGCCAGCTACGGCGCGCAGGGGCGCAGTGGTCCCGGCCTGGCGCTGATCGACGAGGCGCTGGAATTGTGCCTGTCCGGCGAAGCGCACTGGAATCACGCCGAACTGCTGCGCATCAAGGGCGGCCTGCTGGAGGATGTCGACGCGGTCCAGGCCGAGCAGCTTTACCGCCAGGCCTTGGCTCTCGCTGGAGAACAACACACGCCAGCCTGGGAGCTGCGCGCCGCCACCAGCCTGGCCGATCTGAAGGCAAGGCAATGCCAGGCGGGCGATACGCTACAGCTGCTGGGCAGCGTGTACGGCAAATTTACCGAAGGCTTCGACACAGCCGATCTGCGCAAAGCCCACGCCCTGCTGGACAATCGGCATTAGCGACGTGCCGCAATGGCGCCGTCGAACACCTTCTTGGCCTGGCCGCGCACCTGCACGAATTCCAGCTGCTCGCCCTCCGGTCCCTTGGCGTAGATCAGCGTCCAGCCATCGGACTTGCCGCTGGTAATAGGATTGCTCATAGTGTCCAACGGCGCAGCCAGGCGCTGCTGTTCGCTGGCCGAGGCGACGATGCGGTTCGCCTTCACATTCACCATGCCGCGCTTCGCTGATGCGGTCTCCAGGTCGTGGATGAACTGGTTGAAGTCGACATCGTCACGGATGTAGAAGCAGACGTGCATCGCTTTCGGGAACGCCGGGCTGGTCTGGTTCAGCGGCGGGGCGAAGGCGGCGCCGCTGCCTTGCGGCTGATTGCTGTCGCGGTATTGCAGCAGCTCGATCACCACGTTGTCGAACTGGATGAAACGCACGTCCAGGCGCTGGGCGCCGCCGCGCAGGTCGGGAATACCGACGGTGTGCGGGTTGACCTGGCGCTGGCGCGCGTCCAGCTCTTCGGTGAGCAGCAGGGTGTTGTGGATGACCTCACCCTGGAAATCGCCGTCGCGCATGATTTCGGTGCCGCCCAGTACCTCGGTGTAGAACGTGAACGCGCGGTCCATGTTTTGCACCGTGATGCCGAAGTGCTGCACGCCCTGTAGCCGGTCACCGAGCACGCCGCGACGCTTCGCCGTCGCCGCCTGCGCCACCATTGGCAAGCCTGCCGCCAGGCCGGCGATGCCAGCCACGGTGGCGACACCTGCTGCGCGCATCAGTTCGCGGCGTTGCGGATCATGCGCTTCGCCCATTTGGTGTTGTTCAGTTTTCATCGCTTTCTCCTATTAAAATCAGTTGAAAAAGATTAGCGGAGAAGAGCGGGGCCGGCAGTTAAACCTCGGTTAAATCTGCGTCCGGGCAGGGCGATAATTTTTAACCGCATTTAACTTCGCTTCGGCCTGGTGAATGTCTACGCTTCCGGTTCTTTAGTGGATTTCAGGAGAACCAAATGCGTAACTTTATCGCCGCAATCGCGTCGTCGCTGGCGCTGGCCGGCTGTGCCAGTCAGCCTCATACCGCGCCGGCCGTCGGCCAGGTGGAAATCGTGGCCGAACTCGATATCACGCCCGGCAACGTCACAGTCAGCAAAGACGGCCGCATCTTTGCCAGCGTCCACGGCATGCGTCGCGGCGCCATGCAATTGATGGAAGTAACGGGCAAGAATAGCTACAAACCGTACCCAGACGCCAGCTGGAACGCCAAGCCGGGCTCCGGCCCGAACGTGCTCAACACCCCGCACGGTGTGCTGATCGACGGCAAGGACCGCCTGTGGGTGATCGATCACGGCAACTGGCTGGACAAGCCGCAGCCGCCGAAGCTGGTCGCTTTTGACATCGCCACCGGCAAGCTGGCCTACCGCTTCGACTTCGACCAGACCGTTGCCCCGCGCACCCAAATCCTGCAGGACCTGGCGGTAGATGGCGAACGCGGCCTGGTCTACATCGCCGACTGTGGCGACGACCCGGCCATCGTCGTACTGGACATCAACACCAACAAGGCACGCCGCTTTAGCAAGCATCCGTCGCTGGCATCGGAGAACGTTGACCTGGTGGTGGAGGGCCAACCGTTGTTGTTCCCGGATGTGAACGGCAAGATGGGTCCGGCACGCGTCGGCATCAACCCGATCACCCTGTCGGCGGATGGCGAAACGTTGTTCTACGGCCCGATGAACGGCATCGGCTGGTACGCGCTGCCGACCCGTCTGTTCCGTGAAGGCGCATCGGACGCGGCCATTGCGGCGGCCATCACCAAGGCCGGCGTCAAACCGATTTCGGACGGCGCGGCCACCGATGCCGAAGGCAACCACTTCTTCACCAATCTGCCAGACAACGGCATCGACATGTTGACCAAGGACGGCCAACTGCGTCCGCTGGTGCGCGACCCGCGCTTCCTGTGGCCGGACAACGCCCACTTCGGCCAAGGCTCGTGGCTGTACGTCGCGGTCAATCAACTGCATCGCAACCCGATCTTCTCGGGCGCGGAAGACAAAGGCACGCCGCCGTACCTCATCGCCCGCGTATGGACCGGCACGCGCGGCCAGCCAGGCCGCTAACCCTTTTACTCAAAGATCAGATGTTAAATTTCGACTTATACAATCCGACGCGCATCGTCTTCGGCCGCGACACGGTCGCGAAAATCAATCAACTGGTGCCCGCTGACGCGCGCGTGTTAATTCTCTTCGGCGGCGAAAGCGCGCGCCGCACCGGCACTCTGGCTGAAGCGCGCCAGGCGTTGGGCGACCGCGCTGTGTTCGAATTCGGCGGCATCGAGCCCAACCCGAGCTATGAAGTGCTGATGGAAGCGGTGACAGTAGTGCGCGAGCACCACATCGACTTCCTGCTGGCCGTAGGCGGCGGCTCCGTCATCGACGGCACCAAGTTCGTCGCCGCAGCCGCTCGCTTCGACGGCGAGCCGTGGCAGATCATGGAAACCCGCGGTGAAGCGGTGGCGAGCGCCATCCCGTTCGGCACCATCCTCACCTTGCCGGCGACCGGCTCGGAAATGAACCGTGGCGCTGTCATCACGAAGAAGGCGACGCAGGCCAAGCTGGTGTTCTCCAGTGAGCACGTGTATCCGCGCTTCTCCATCCTTGATCCGAGCAAGACCTTCACCTTGCCGCGCCAACAACTGGCCAACGGCGTAGTGGACGCTTTCACGCACGTGATGGAGCAATACCTCACCTACCCGGTGGGCGCGCGCATTCAGGATCGCTTCGCCGAAGGCTTGCTGCAAACGCTGGTGGAAATCGGCCCGGATGTACTATCGGGCGGAGATGACTATGCGGTGCGCGCCAACCTGATGTGGGTCGCCACGTTGGCGTTGAACGGCCTGATCGCAGCGGGTGTACCGGAAGACTGGTCTACCCACATGATCGGCCACGAGCTGACGGCGCTGCACGACATCGAGCACGCGCGTACGCTGGCAATTGTTCTGCCAGCAAACCTGGCCGTGCGTTATGAGGCGAAGCGAGAGAAGTTGCTGCAATACGCAGAGCGCGTGTGGGGAATTACCGAAGGAAGCGAAGCGGAGCGCATCGACGCCGCCATCAGCGCAACGCGCGAATTCTTCAAGCTGCTCGGGGTGCCAACGCGCCTCAGCGCCTACGGCATCGGCGCCGAGCATATCGACGCGGTCATCAACCAGCTGGAATCCCACGGCATGACTGCGATCGGCGAGCGTCAGGATGTGACGCTTGAGCTGAGCCGGCGGATACTGGAAGCTAGTTTGTAGCGTTCCGTTAAGGCACTTTTTTCTTCTGGACCTGGCGCTGCTGCTGTTTGCGCTGGGTCTCGTTCTTGTTCTGCTTGGCCTGATAGATGGCGGCGGCATCCAGCTTGGCCTGCGCAAACGTGCGCAGTTCTTCCTTATCGTCATGCGTGACGAAATAATCGTTCGCCTGCGCATCGACCACCAGCTTGATGGCGGCTTCGTCGGTCAGTTCATACAGTTCGGTGAGGAGGGTAGTTACCTCGTCCAGGAATTCTTCATAAGTCATGGTAGTGCTCTCTATTGAATAACCAGGAAACAAGAAAGCCAACCCGCAGGCTGGCTTTATCGAGAATCTTGGCAGTGAAGCGGCAAGCATCGCAAACGCGGATTTTACCATGCCTGCTGAAATGCCCAATTTAAGGCGGTGAGGCATCGCGCCCCGGAGCACGGCTCCATTGATCAGCCTGAGTTCCTTCGTCATCGCATTGTCGTATCCCCAGGGTAGGATGCATGAAGCGGCACAGGCTGGCACAGCGAGTTCCTCGCCGCACACCTCGCACTTTCGTTTATCTAGTCGGCCGCTGATTGACTGGGGTTATCTGGTCTAATGACACCAAGCTCACTTTGCGCGGCGCGCAGCGGCAGCACTCCGCCTCCGGTCTCCGTGGGAGCGTCGTCGCAGCTATAGTGACGCTCGATCCTCAAGGACATGGCGTGCAGCGGTTTGGTTGCGCATCGGGACATCATGAAAAATGCGGAATTTATAGCCGAAAGGGAGGGCTGATGAAGTCGAAATTAAAATTTGCTATGGTGCCGGCATTAATAGCAACGATGCCGATAGCACACGCTGGCCGCCCGATGGTCGTCGACGACGCTGCCATCGTTGCCGCTAACAGCTGCCAGTTAGAGACCTGGGTCCAAAAAAATCGCGACAGCACTGAGTACTGGGCAGTCCCTGCCTGCAACTTTACCGGCAATCTGGAAGCTGCTCTGGGGGCAGCGCGTGTTAAGGACGGCGCGGGGCAGTACAGCCTGGCGGTATTGCAGGGCAAAACGGTATTCAAGCCTTTGGTGACGAACGGTTGGGGTGTCGGTCTGGTGTTTGGCAATCAGTTCAAGCCTGGCGACAGCCTTTCCGGCGACACGTACGCCAGCGTGCCAGTCAGCTTTTCATTTCAGGACGATCGCTTTTTGATGCACGCCAACGTGGGCTTGCTGCGGGAGAAAGCGACCAAGCGGCGCGGCAAGACCTGGGGTGTGGGCAGCGAACTGCAGTTAAATGAGCAAACGGGATTGACGAGTGAAATCTTCAGTCAGCAGCGCGGCAGGCCGCTGTTCCAGATCGGCGTCCGGCATTGGATCGTCACGGATCGAGTGCAACTGGATGCTAGCTACGGCGCCCGACTAGGCGGCGGCAGTGCTGAGCGGTTCCTTTCTGTTGGTCTCGTACTATTTTCCGACGCGATTCTTTAGCACGGGTTATCTCAGTTAAAGCGGTTCCACGAGGACCTGGGGGAATCGAACCTGCGACCAATGGATAAAGGTACGCATGAGGACTAATGCCGTTAAGTTAAGCTGAAAATAGGCTTCGTCATTCCCGCGAATGCGGGAATCCATGAGGCGCTTGCCCGGCTAACTCAGCATGGATCCCGGCTTTCGCCGGGACGACATCGCTTAACTTAACGGCATTAACGCATGAGGACACATTTTTTTCTTTGCAAGGCTGGGTAATTTGCCGATTCGATTCCAGAGCTGAGGTCGATTAGTTCCGATTCTCGGTTTAACTTGGAACATCGGGCGCGCCTTCCGGCCGTGGTTTGCCTTCCACGCGAAATTGCCGGAAGAATTTGAATTTCCGATGCGCGCCGCGTGGATCTGAAATGAAGGGAAAGTCAAACTCCCTCTCGGTGAGCAACACCACCCGCCAGACTATGCCGCCGAAAAAGCGAAACGTCAGTGTATCCGGTGGTTGCAAGCGGAGTTCGGCAAATGTACCGGTGGAGTACATCGCGCCCAAGGTAGCAGCGTCAATGAGCGTCATGTTCATATCGAACATATAAATCCGCAGCGACTCTTCAAAAGGAATGTCATCAGTGAAAAAGGCAATGCGATAGTCGCGCCATGTCACTGCAGCTTCCAGCATCGCGCCGGTCACAACCGACCCGGTGGGCTTACCGTCCACCAGCAATTCCGACGTCGCCAGCGCCGTATCGGAATAGGGGGATGCTGGCCTTGCTGTGAATTCTGAGGTTGGAAGTAATCTCATGAGCTGGCTCTCTGATACATCTATCCCTTTGGCGTCACGCGAATGCGTCCCGCCCGACGAGATGGCAGCGCTTGATTACCCGGTTGATTGCTTTGCTTAGGTGCCGGATGTGCCGAGAGCTGAAATCTTTGAAAAAACGTATGAGGGCGATGTACGCCTAAAGGCGCCGAGACTATGGGAATGGCAAATTTTTTCTCAGGGAATAGCTTGAGTGTCCAAGTCATCTCGCCAAGAAACTCAAAGCGGACGGTGTCGTCTTCGGTCAGGTCCAGATGTGAAAAAATACCCGTTGAGTACATGAAGTACATCCGCGCGTAGTCTGCGACATTCAGATGCCGGTCGAGCAAATAGATGTTCAGGGTGTCTTCAAAAGGCACATCATTGGTGAGGAAGAGCAGAACATATTCCTTCCAAGTCAGGGCAGCCTCAAGCACTGCGCCGTCGAGGACTGTACTCGTAGCAGCCCCTGCCACAGTGACTTCGCACACCGGTTCCGTGTCCGAGGTGGATGGCGTGATAACACGTATCGAGTAGCCTGGTGCGTGTACTAATTTCATGGGAGTTTTACCAGCTATAGCTTGCCCCGAAAGCGGCAAGTGCTCCTCCTGCAAACGCGCCAACGGTAGCACAGACCGGCGCAGCTGGGCCACATGCTACTCCGGCTAACGCTCCTCCGGCGATACCGCCTGCAACACTGGCCCCATTGATGGCGAGCTCTTTTTGAAATGCCGCCATCTTGTTTGACGAGGTGACGACGTGATAGGTAGAGAGTGCCAGACTCAAGAACAGCACGCTACGCCCAGAATAGGAAAGGCGAGCCATCGCGAGAGTGACTTTGCGGTTCGATTTACCTGCGGATGTGACTATGCTCGCATAGACAGCATTTTTCCTCGCGTTCGATAGGCGGGAGAAAATGGCGTGCTCACCGTGTAACTCAATGGTCTTGGTTGCGATCAGTTGGTTCGACGAATATCTCTATTAGCATTTTTGAGCGTATCGCCAAGGAAGGGCGAAAGTATGGAGTTAGCTTATTGGTAATTAGCCAGCGTCCATCAGAGGTCAATAAGACCATGTTGAGTCAGTGTAGTAATTTCATATCGATGCGTCTTACGAATGCCGATGATCAGGCAGTGATCGCGCTTGTTCAGATAGTATCAGCGACGGCCTGAATTATTTCCTGGGAAAACACCACATCGGTGGAAGCCCGCGCCAGCACCAATGCGCCAACCATACCTGCGTAGGCTGCCAATGACTGCCTGCGCCGGTCGCCCTCCGTACCCGGTGGCATCATTGCCGCCAACACTTCCACTAACTCCTTAACCTGTTCCGTGAGCGGTACGCGCACCTTTTCCCCTTGACGCGCGATTTCGGAACCCAGCGCGGCCATGACGCACCCTTCTGCGTTCGCTTCGGCATATGCTTCTTTCAAATAGCGTTCGACCATCTGGCGCGGTTGCAACCGCGCGCCCTCTGTGCGCAACTTCCGCCAGAAATCGACATTCCCCTTCATGGCGCTTGAACTGGCTTCGACGATTAAATCCTCTTTAGAGTCAAAATTGGCATAGAACCCACCATGACTCAACCCCGCAGCTCGCATTATCTCCGCGACTCCCACCCCGCCATAGCCATATGCTCGGAATAGCTCGCCTGCCTTATCAACAATGTTTTCGCGGTTGCGTACCGCGATTGCCCTAGTAACCTTCATTCACTTTGCCTCCGGACACAAAATTCTCCTTGAATTATATGATGAACGTCATATAATTTCATTCATGTCGACCATCATATAACGTATCCGATAAATTTCAAGGAGCTTTAACATGCAATACACTACTTTCGGCCGTCGAACCGGCCTCCGCGTCTCCGAACTCGCGTTGGGGACTGGTAATTTTGGCACTGGCTGGGGCTACGGGTCCGAGCGAGAAGAAGCGAAGGCCGTATTCGATGGTTTTGCTGCCCAAGGTGGTAACTTCATCGACACGGCCGATACCTATCAAGTTGGACAATCCGAGCAAATGCTGGGCGATTTCATTGCTGCTGACCGTGACCACTTTGTCTTGGCCACCAAGTACACAATGGGCATGGCTCCTAATAGCGGTCCTTCCCGTACCGGCAACAGCCGCAAGAACATGATCCAGTCGGTGGAGGCAAGCCTGAAGCGTTTGAATACTGATCGCATCGACCTTTTTTGGGCCCACTTTACGGACGAGGTAACGCCCTTGGAGGAAATAATGCGTGGCTTCGACGACTTGGTGCGCCAAGGCAAGATCTTATATGCAGGGTTGTCCAACTTTCCAGCTTGGCGCGTGGCGCGCGCGGACCTGATGGCAGAGCTGCGTGGCTGGACCCCCATTGCCGGCATCCAGATCGAATATAGCCTCGTGGAGCGTGGGGCTGATCGCGAACTGCTTCCGATGGTCGAGACACTTGGGCTGGGCGCCGCGCTATGGTCGCCGCTGGGTGGTGGACTGTTGACGGGGAAGTATCGTGACGGCAGCAAGGATGGGCGTCTGACCGGCTTTGGCGGTGCGCTGGTACATACAGAAAAGTCCGAGCGCGAGACCACCATCCTCGATACCGTGCAAGCGATTAGTAACGAGCTGGGCGCGACGCCAACCCAAGTGGCCATCGCCTGGCTGCTGCATAAAGCACGCCGCACGCATACCGCTTTGGTTCCGATCCTCGGATCTCGCACGCGCGCGCAGTTGGACGCCACTCTGGGTGCAGTTGCGCTCCAACTGAGCATCGAGCAGGCTGCGCGCTTGGATGCGGCCAGCGCGATCAAACTCGGCTCGCCCTACGACACCATTGCTGAGCAAAAGGTCGCCATTGCAGGAGGTCCCCAAGTGCAGCTTCGCTACCCAACCATCTCCGCAAGATGAGGGGAACTCATGTTAAGTTGCGCTGAGTATTGGTAATCCGCCGTGTAGCTGCTCACTTTCCAAAGCGACCAGAGAGCGACCAGAAACAAAAAAGCCCACGAACCAAAATTCGTGGGCTTCCTTGATTATTCTTGGTAGGCCGTGCGGGATTCGAACCTGCGACCAACGGATTAAAAGTCCGCTGCTCTACCAGCTGAGCTAACGACCCATAGGTATCTCACCTAGGTTCTTTCGGAATGGTAGGCCGTGCGGGATTCGAACCTGCGACCAACGGATTAAAAGTCCGCTGCTCTACCAGCTGAGCTAACGACCCCCGAAAGAAGCGAGATTATAGGGGAGGCCAGCTCAACTGTCAAATACCCACCGGTAATTATTTCCCGGCCAGGCGTTCCTTGGCCGTCACCGCCGCCGACGAATCCGGGTATTGCTTGATCAAGTCCTGTAGTGTCTTTTTGGCAGCCTTGTCTTTCAGCTCAGTCTGGCAGCTGGCGATGTTCAGCATGGCGTCCGGCGCCTTCGGGCTGTCGCCGTAGTTCTTCAGCACCACCAGCTGGGCTGCGATGGCGGCCTTGCAGTCACGCTGGGCGTAGTAGGCGTTGCCGAGCCAGTATTGCGCGTTGGAGGCGTAGCTCGAGCCCGGATAGCGCGCCACGAAGTCGCTCAGGGCGCTGCCGGCGGCCTTGTAGTCGCCGGCCTTGAATAGCTGCATGGCTGCTTCATAGTTGCGCTGCTCGTTCGGGTCGACTTGGGCAGTCTTGCCGTCGATGTTCACTTCGCGCGGTTCAAGCTTGCGGATGCGGGCGTCGAGGTCGGTGTAGAAATCTTTCTGGCGCTTTTGCGTGTTGGAGATGTCGTTGGCCAGCACTTCGATCTGGCCGCGCAGCTTGGCGATTTCCTGCAGCATGGTTTCGTTCTGGCTCACCAGGTCGAGCGTGCTGGCTTTGTCGGACTTGGTGTCGATGCGGGCCGACAGTTCGGTGCGCATGGACTCGACCTTGGCGCGCAGGTCGAGCAGGGCGCGACGGGCTTCGTCGTCGTCGAACAGGCCGGCATGGGCTTGCAGCGGCATCCACACGGCCGCTGCCAGCAGGGCGGCGCTCAGGCCGGATTTGGAGAATTTCATCATGTCGGGCGCTTTCACACAAATCTATAAAAAGAAACGGGGCAGGGCGCGGAGAATCTCCGCGCGCCGCCCCGTATTATGCCTGTGACCCGGCAAAAAGGTAGTGCTTTTGATTACTTGTAGACGATGTCTGCACGACGGTTTTGCGCCCATGCTTCTTCGTTCGAGCCGCTGGCCTTAGGCTTTTCCTTGCCCAGCGAGACCGCTTCGATTTGCGATTCCGGCACGCCCAGGGTGCTCATGGCTTTGCGCACGGCTTCGGCGCGTTTCTGGCCCAGGGCCAGGTTGTATTCGGCGCCGCCGCGTTCATCGGTATTGCCTTGAACCAGAATCGAACGCGATTTGGTTTTCACCAGGTAGGCCGAGTGGTTTTCCACCACTGGCTTGCCGTCGGCGCGCACGACGTAGCTGTCGAAGTCGAAGTAGATGCTGCGGTTGGCCAGCACGCCTTTTGGATCGTCCAGCGGATCCAGCGATTTGGTTTCAACCGGGGCCACGGTGCGGGTGTCCGCTTGTGGGGTCACAGCTTTTTCGACTGGACGTTCCACAACGGGTGCCGGCTCCGACACTTTGACTGGGGTCGAGCAAGCCGACAGGATGGCGGCGGTGGTGATGGCGAATGCCAGGCTGCTGAGTTTACGCATAGTGATTCTCCTTGTAATGATTCGAAATTACTGCATGAACGGACCCCAGGTGGGCTCCTTGATGTTGCCCGCCTGAGTGGTCAGGCGTTGTTTTACACGTCCGTCGACCGAAACCACGGCCAACGACTTGCGGCTGCCGGATTGCGTGGCGTACATGATGTATTTGCCGTTGGGGGCAAAGCTCGGCGATTCGTCGCTGGTGGTGTCCGACAGGCGCTGCTCCTGGCCGCTGGCCAGGTCCAGCACGTACAGCTGGAAGTTGCCGTCGCGGCGCGAGATGTAGGCCAGCGTTTTGCCGTCCGACGAGATGCGCGGGCTGATGTTGTAGCTGCCGCCGAAGGTGATGCGCTTGGCGTCGCCGCCGTCCGGGTTCATGCGGTAGATCTGCGGGCCGCCGCTGCGGTCGCTGGTGAAGTAGATGCTTTCGCCATCGGCCGACCATTGCGGTTCGGTGTCGATGCCGGTGCTGTTGGTGGCGCGGCGCAGGTTGCTGCCGTCGGCGTTGACGGTGTAGATCTGCGTGTTGCCGCTCTTGGACAAGGCCACGGCCAGCTTGTTGCCGCTCGGGGCCCAGGCCGGCGCCGAGTTGCTGCCCTTTTCATTGGCCACCACGGTGCGCGCGCGGGTGATCAGGTTTTGCACGTAGACCACCGGTTTTTTTTGTTCAAACGAGACGTAGGCGACCTTGGTGCCGTCCGGCGACCACGATGGCGAGATGATCGGCTCGTTCGAGCGCAGCGCCAGTTGTTCGTTTTCACCGTCGGCGTCGGCCACCATCAACTGGTAGCTGCGGCCTTCCTGCTTGACGTAGGCGATGCGGGTCGAGAAGGCGCCACGGATGCCGGTCAGCTTGAAGTAGACGTCGTCGGCGATCAGGTGGGCCGACAGGCGGGTGAACTGGGCGGTGACGGCCTTGTCCAGGTTGGAGATTTTGGCTTGCTTGACGGTGTCGAGCAGCTTGTAGCGCACGTCGTAGCGGCCGTCGGCCAGCGCGTCGACGGTGCCGACCACCAGCGCGTCGGCGCCCTTGGCTTTCCAGCCGCTGTAGTCGATGTTGTTGACGTCGTTGACCACGCCGGCGTCGATGATCTTGAATACGCCGCTGCGCTCCAGGTCGGCCTTGATGATTTCCGATACTTTCTGCGGCGCCACGCCTTCATTGGCGAAGCCGGCCACGGCCACCGGAATCTGGTTGCTGCCGACGCCGGAAATTTCGATCCGCATCTGGGCCTGGGCCGACGGTACGCTGGCCATGGTGGCGGCGATGATCAGGCCGGTGTAAAGCATAGTGAGTTTTTTCATATCAGTGCATGTCCTTCAGCTTGAAATCCAGGTTAAGTTCGCGTTCTACCGTACCATCTTTTTTCTTGGGTAGTGGTGACGATTTGGCAATCGCGTTTTCAATCGCATTGTCGTAGGCGGTCGAGCCGCTGCCTTTTACCTTGCGCACGCCGATGATTTCACCGGTCGGCAGCTGGGTAATGACATAGGTCGCGCTCAGGCTGTCGTCCTCGGAACCGTAGACCAGATTGCTCTTGATCTTGGTTCGGATCGCCGCCGCATAGCCGCCGTCGACACGGCCACCGGTTGATTGCGCGGCGCTGCCGGAAGTGCCTTTGGCGGCGGCGCCGGTGATGCGGCTCATTTCGGCGGCGAAGGCTTTTTCCTTGGCGGCTTTCTCGGCTTTTTCCTTGGCCAGTTTTTCGGTGGCGGCTTTTTTCTTCTCTTTCTCGGCCAGGGCTTTGTCCTTGGCTTCGTCTTCGGCTTTTTCTTTATCCTCTTTGGCCTTCTGGTCGGCCTTTTTCTTGGCTTCCAGCTTGGCCAGCTTTTCGTCGGCTTCCTTCTTCAGGCGTGCTTGTTCCAGCTTTTCAGCTTTCTCTTCTTCCAGCTTTTTCTTCTTGATGCGCTGGAGCGCGATTTCCGGATCTTCCTTCGGCACCTGCGGTGCTTCCACCTTGGGCGCCGGTGGCGGCGGCTTGATCACTTCCGGCTCGGGCTGCGGTTCCGGCGCCGGCTCTGGCGTCGGCGCCGGCGGTGCGGCGTCCTGCACCTTCATGTCCCAGATTTCGGCCTGCACTTCGGTCGGTTCATTGTTCTGCCAGCTGACGCCGACCCACAGGAACAGCAACAGCACGGCGTGCATCACCACCGCCAGCAGGCCGGAGCGGAAACCATCGTGTTGTCGCGGAACCTTGTACGGACCGCCTGCGGTTGCGTGTTTCATTGTCTGCATTTACTTGGTGGACAGGCCGACGCGGGAGATGCCCAGCTTTTTCGCTTCCGAGATCAGTTGAATCACGTCGTCGTACTTGCTTTCCTTGTCGCCGGCGATCAGCACCGGGTAGTCCGGGTGTTCGGCGTGGATGGTGCGCAGCTTGCGTACCAGGGCGTCGCGGTTGGGCGCGGTTTCCGGTGCGTCCTCGCCTTTGCCCTTGATGCCGATCGACAGCGCGCCGTTCGGCTTGAGCACGATCTGCACGTAGTCGCTCGGCGGCTTGGTCGATTTCTCGGCGCGCGGCAGGTCGACCACGCTTGGGTCGTTGGCCGACGGCATCACCATGAAGATAATCAACAGCACCAGCATCACGTCGATGTAGGGCACGACGTTGATTTCGGACTTGAGCTTGCGGCCACGGCCGCCGCGCATGCTGCTGGAGAAGGAAGAGGCCATGGTGATTAACGCGATTGACGCTGCAGAATGTTGGAGAACTCTTCGACGAAGCTCTCAAAACGGATCGCCAGGCGGTCCACGTCGTACGAGAAACGGTTGTAGGCGACGAAGGCCGGAATCGCGGCGAACAGGCCGATGGCGGTGGCGATCAGCGCTTCGGCAATGCCGGGCGCGACTGCGGCCAGGGTGGCTTGCTGGACGTTGGCCAGGCCACGGAAGGCGTTCATGATGCCCCACACGGTGCCCAGCAGGCCGATGTACGGCGACACCGAGCCGACCGAGGCCAGGAAGGCCAGGTGCGATTCGAGCGCATCCATCTCGCGCTGGAAGGCGGCGCGCATGGCGCGGCGGGCGCTGTCGAGCACGGCGCCGGCGTCCATGTCTTCGCGGCTGGCGGTGTAGGAGGCTTTGCTCTTGATGAACTCACCCATGCCGGCTTCGAAGATGCGGGCCAGCGGGCCGCTGCTGGCGCGGTCCTTGCCGGCGTTCTGGTGCAGGGCGTGCAGGTTGCCGCCGGCCCAGAAGGTCTTTTCGAAGTCCACCGTCAGGCGGCGTGCGGTGCGGATCGCGAACAGTTTGCTGAAGATGTAGGTCCAGCTGGTGAGGGAGATGACGAACAGCAGCGCCATGATCAATTGCACGATCAGGTGCGCATTGGTGATAAGGGCGAGGAAAGAAAGGTCTTGAGTGACGTTCATTGTTTATCAGTCTGTTTTGGTGTTGTGACGCATTTTGTCGGCGACGACCGCCGGGACGGCGCGCGGACGCAGAGCGGAATCGACGCAGCCAACCTTCACCCGCGCCGTGTTCAGCAATAGTTCGCCACGCCACGCTTCCTGGTGGAAAACGATGGAGGCGCGGCCGATCTTCTCGATACTAACCGTTAATTTTAGTTCATCATCGAGCTTTGCGGGCGCATGATACTCCGCGCTGACGCTTTTGACGACGAACATGGCGTCGTGCTCGGCCAGCAGGGCGTGCTGATCGACGTGAAGGGCGCGCAGCCACTCGGTGCGGGCGCGCTCGAAGAACTTCAGATAGTTTGCGTAATAGACGATACCGCCGGCGTCGGTGTCTTCGTAGTAGACCCGGACGTTCCAGATGAAATCTGCAGGCATGTTGTTTTGACTACTAGTGTAATTGAGCAAGATTCTACGCGATATTGTTGTTTTGGTTGAACTTTATCAACTGGCGCGCAAAGGTGCCTGGCGAGAGTAAAGCGTTTTCCTGCTTGTTTGCCAAGGATTGTAACAATGGCTTACGAATTGGTGGGGGGCGACCCTAACCCGTACCCCGATGGCCGATGCGTCTCCTTGGCGCTCGCTTTACCCCGCACGGCGGTCCGACCCCTCTGGTGTGGCCCTGGGGTAAAGTTAGAGCTTGCGCTTGATGTTCAAGGGCCCGTAACCCTGGCAGGTCGGCATCATCTCAATGCGATTGATGTTGACGTGCGCCGGCAGGGTGGCCACCCAATACGCCGTTTCCGCAATGTCCTCGGCGGTCAGCGGCTGGGTGCCTTCATACACCTTGGCCGCCGCCGCATCATCCTTCAAACGCACATTCGAAAATTCGGTGCCGCCGCACAGGCCCGGCGCCAGATTGGTCGCGCGCACGCCGGTGCCGACCAAGTCCGCACGCAAATTCAGCGTGAACTGCTCGACAAACGCCTTGGTCGCACCATAGACATTGCCGCCCGGATACGGGGTGTCACCCGCCACCGAACCCAGATTGATCACCGTACCGCGACCACGTTCCACCATCCCCGGCAGAATCGCCCGCGTCATCGCCACCAGGCCGCTGATGTTGGTGGCGATCATGGTATCCCAGTCCTCCAGCGAGGAGGTGTGGGCCGGGGTCACACCCAGCGCCAGGCCGGCGTTATTTACCAGCACGTCGATCTCGCGCCATGCCGTCGGCAAACCGTCCAGCGCCGCCTTGATCGACTCGCGGTCGGTCACATCCAGCACCACCGGCAGGGCGGCCTCGCCCAATTCGGCCGCCAAGGCCTGCAAACGATCCTCGCGGCGGCCGCTGATCAGCACTTTATGGCCGTTTTGCGCGAAGATGCGGGCCATCGCGGCGCCGAAGCCGGCGGTTGCGCCGGTAATGAAGACGATCATGATCTGTCCTTGTTGAGGTGATATTGCGTAGGGAGGGTGGACAAAATTGTATCCGTAAATTCCCTTATATGCAGAATTGCCTTTAAAGCAATGCGTTTTCTTGCTCAAATCTGGCGCATCAAATACAATCTGGATTCCATTACGTCTCACGTAACTGGCGAAAAGCTGGAAAAATGCGTAAAAACGCTCCTTAACGGTGCGTTTTGCTCAGCCGGCGAAAGGTGGGTCTCCACCGGGAAACGTGAGATTTCAACAGCCGTTCGCCTGGGCAGCCCTCGATGGAAAGCACGAAGAGGCTGCCGGTCCGCTATGGCTTCTCTCTTTCGATCCAACTGCCAGTAACACAAGCTACTCATTCGATTGGAGTTTTTTCATGTTCGCAAAAGATCACACCCTCGCCAGCGTTGACCCGGAATTGTTCGGCGCGATTCAAAACGAAAACACCCGCCAGCACGATCACATCGAGTTGATCGCGTCGGAGAATTACACTTCGCCAGCCGTGATGGAAGCGCAAGGTTCGCAACTGACCAACAAATACGCCGAAGGCTATCCAGGCAAGCGCTACTACGGTGGCTGCGAGTATGTGGACGTCGTCGAGCAACTGGCCATCGACCGCGTGAAAAAACTGTTCGGCGCGGAAGCGGCCAACGTGCAGCCTAACTCGGGCTCGCAAGCCAACCAGGGCGTGTTCTTCGCCGTGCTGAAACCAGGCGACACCATCATGGGCATGTCGCTGGCCGAAGGCGGCCACCTGACCCACGGCATGCCGCTGAATATGTCCGGCAAATGGTTCAACGTCGTGTCCTACGGCCTGACCGCTGCGGAAGACATCGACTACGACGCCATGGAAGCGCTGGCCAAAGAGCACAAGCCTAAGCTGATCATCGCCGGCGCATCGGCGTTCTCGAAAAAGATCGACTTCGAGCGCTTTGCCGCTGTCGCCAAAGCGGTTGGCGCGTACTTCATGGTCGATATGGCGCACTACGCCGGCCTGATCGCTGCCGGCCTGTATCCTAACCCGGTGCCGCACGCCGACTTCGTCACCTCGACCACGCACAAATCGCTGCGCGGTCCGCGCGGCGGCATCATCCTGATGAAGGCCGAGCACGAGAAGGCTATCAACTCGGCCATCTTCCCTGGCATCCAGGGCGGCCCGCTGATGCATGTGATCGCCGGTAAAGCCGTGGCTTTCCAGGAAGCGCTGCAGCCTGCGTTCAAAGAGTACCAGCAGCAAGTGGTGAAGAACGCCGACGTGCTGGCCAAGACCCTGATCAAGCGCGGCCTGCGCATTGTGTCGGGCGGCACCGAGTCGCACGTGATGCTGGTGGACCTGCGTCCTAAGAACCTGACCGGCAAGGAAGCGGAAGCGATCCTGGGTTCGGCTCACATCACCACCAACAAGAACGGCATTCCTAACGATCCGCAGAAGCCATTCGTGACTTCGGGCGTGCGTCTGGGCTCGCCGGCCATGACTACCCGCGGCTTCAAGGAAGCGGAAGCGGAAGAAGTCGGCAACCTGATCGCGGACGTGCTGGACAACCCGCACGACGCTGCCACCATCGAGCGCGTGAAAGCGGCGGTGAAGGTTCTGGCTGACAAGTTCCCTGTCTACGCCAAGTAATACCAACGCACGTCGTTCCCGCGAACGCGGGAACCCATACTGAGCATGCGTTCTATGGGTTCCCGCTTGCGCGGGAACGACGGCATTAAAGTAAGCGCTTATGAAATGTCCGTTTTGCCAGCATGAAGATACCCAGGTCCTCGATACGCGCGTATCGGAGGAGGGGGACGCCATTCGCCGGCGCCGGCGCTGCGGTAAATGTGATAAACGATTTACCACCTATGAGCGCATTGAACTGGTGATGCCGTATGTGGTCAAGAAGAATGGCAGCCGCACCGAGTACGCCTCGGCCAAGTTGCGCGGTAGTCTGGAGCTGGCCCTGCGCAAGCGTCCCGTGGCCGCCCCTGCAGTGGACGCCGCGATTGCCTCGATCGAGGAAAAGCTGCTGACCAGCGGTCAGCGCGAAGTCGAAACCGGCTACATCGGCGAGCTGGTGATGCAGGAACTGAAGCGCCTCGACAACGTGGCCTACATCCGCTTTGCCTCCGTCTACAAAAACTTCGAAGATCTGGCCGAGTTCCAGAACGCCATTGCCGAAGTCGGCCAAGAGCGTAAAGTCCCTCGTAAAAGCTAGCATACTGCTGGCGCACTATTGATACACCTCATACTCTCTGCTGTAGCCGCTGCTAACTTGTAACGCAGTCTCCCTGACTTGCGGAGGTGTGCCATGCGCGCACGCGGCTATACCTTGCCGGAAATCCTGATTGCGGTGGTGGTGCTCGCCCTGGGCATCGTCGGTGGCGTCGCTTTGCAAATGTCGGCGCTGCGGGCGCGGCACCAGGCGGTGCTGCTGTCGCAGGCAACGCACATGGCCGTAGCATTGGCCGAACGTGTGCGCGCCAATCCGGCGCAGGCCGATCTCTATCTCACCCTCAACTACGACGCCTACGCCGAGCCGGTGCCGCACGCGCCTGCTTGCCTATGCCATGGCGACGCCTGCGCGGCCGCGCAGTTGGCGTTGGCCGATATGTACGAGGCCAAGCTGCTGGTACGCCAGTCCATGCCGGCCGGCCGCGTTGCAGTCTGCCGCGATGCCGGAGTGTGGAGCGGCGGCAAGCTGCGCTGGGCGTGCGAGGGCGGTGCGGCGTCGCCGCTGGTGGTGAAGGTCGGCTGGCGCGGCAAGAATCCCGATGGCACGCCGCTCAAGGACGCCGCCGGCGAGTATGCGCCCGGTGTGGCGCTTGTGGTGGGAGCGGTGCCATGATCGGCGCGCGCTGCAACGGCTGGGGACTGGTCGAATTTCTGATCGCCATTGCGCTGGGCCTGGTGGTGAGCTTGCTGGCGAGCGGCTTGCTGATCGCGTCGGGAGGCGCTTCGCGTAATCACAGCGAGTCGCAGTGGCTCGGCGATGGCGGCCGCTATGCCCTACGCTTGATGGCGCAGGCGATACGGCAGGGTGCTTACCTCAATTGGGATAGCGATCTGGCGCCGCCAGCGCTGGCGACGGCCTCGGTGGACGGGCTGGATGCCGCCAGCATCAGTCGCGGCAGCGATGGCATCAGCGCGCCGTTGCCGGCGGTGGCCAACGGCAGTGATGTGCTGGCCTTGCGTTTTTACGGCGCCGGCGAAGGGGTAAACGGTGATGGTTCAAGTGTGAATTGCGGAGGCTTCGGCGTGGCTGGCGGCGTGCAGGGCTGGAGCATCTTTTACGTTGCGGCCGATGCGGGTGGCGTGACGGAGTTGCGCTGCAAGTACCGTAGCGCGGGCGGCTGGGGCGCCGATGCGATTGTGCGCGGCGTGGATTCGTTTCAGGTGCTGTATGGCGTCGATAGCGATGTGCCGATGGATGGCGTGCCGAATACGTATCTGAACGCGACGGCGGTGCGGGCGATCGATGGCTGGAAGCGCGTGTGCTCCATCAAGCTGGCCTTGCTGCTGCATGGTGAGCACAACACGCGTGCCGATACGGTGAATGGGCGTTATGACTTGTTCGGGCCGGCGTATTCCGAGTCGCATGGCGAGGATGTCGGTGTGCGCGTGGTGGAGGCGCGCTTGCCGCCATCGCAGCGGTTGCGGGCGCGGCGGGTGTTTGGGATGACGGTGGCGTTGCGGAATCGGGATGGCTGAATCATGGACAGGCAACGGGGAATCGCGTTGGTGGTCAGCCTGGTGTTGCTGATCATGGTGATGCTGCTGGGGGTGTCGGCGGCGCAATTGAGTCTGCAAGGTGAGAAAGCTGCGCGCGGCGAGCGCGATCGGGATGTGGCGTTTCTGATGGCGGAGGATGCCGTGAAAAATGCGGAGCGGGAGATTGAGGGCGGCGGCGGTCCGTTTGCGCAGGATTGTGCTGCAGGCAGATACGAGCGCGCGGCGCGCGGGGAAACCCCGGTTTGGCAGAAGGTGGATTTGGCCGGAGATGCCTGCGCGGTGACAAGTGGGGCGGACTTCGCGCCGTTCAGCAAGCCGCGTTATATCGTCGAGCGGATGGCATGCCATCAGGCTGGGGATGACGCGTCGGCGGGCGCGGCTCCGAATTATTGTTACCGCGTGACGGCGATCGGATTCGCCTCCGCGCCGGAGATGGAGGTGGTGCTGCAAAGTGTATACGGCAAACCGGAGGAGGCGCCATGAACGGAATGAGATGGCGGTGCGCATGGATATTCGCCACCGCTTGCATGCAGGCCCACGCCGGGCCGTCCCTGATTGAGCTGGACAGCTTGCCCGTCACGGCCGCCTGCCACGCCACCGCACCGGCTGCGCAGGGGCTTGCTGGCACCGCCGAAGGCGCCGTGCTGTTGCGGCCTGCGCCGCTTGCCAGCGCGTCGGCCTCGATGAGCCCGGGCGACCTGTATCAGGCCACGATGGACATTGCCGACTGGGCCGGACATTTTTCGCGCTACCTATTGCCCGCCGGTGCGGCCGCTGCCGGTGGCGCAGCCGCTCTGGCCTGGGACGCCGGTACAATCCTGAGCGGCGCCGCCGGTCGCCCGCCGGAGCCGATGCCGGCACAACGTCAGATCTACACCGCCATCGTGCAGCGCGGCGGCGCGCTGAAGACCATCCCGTTCACCTGGAGCGCCTTGTCCGCCGCACAGCAAGCGTTGCTGAACCTTGACGACCACGCCGGTGAACAGCGCCTCGCCTATTTGCGCGGCGACCGCTCGCTGGAAGGCATCCAGTTCCGCCGCCGCAGTAGTGTGCTGGGCGATGCCATTCACAGCACACCTGTCTATGTTGGCGCTCCAGAGCGCCGCGCCACCATCTACCTCGGCGCCAACGACGGCATGCTGCACGCCTTCGACGCCACCACCGGCATCGAACTCTTCGCCTACGTGCCGGACGCGCTGATCGCCCAGCTCCACCACCTGAGCTATCCAGCCTACACCCACCGCGCTTACGTCGACGGCCCGGCCAGCGCGGCGGAGCTTACCATCGGCGGCAGCAAGAAAACCATGCTCTTTTCCGCCATGGGTGGCGGCGCGAAAGGCGTCTTCGCACTGGACGTCACCGATCCTCAGCACTTCGCCGGCGCCCTGTGGGAATTCACCGACCGCGACGATCCCATGATGGGCAACGTCACCACGCTCCCGCAAGTCGCCAGGCTCCGCGTGAAGAAGGACGTTTATCGATACTTCGCCATCATCGCCAGCGGCGTCAACAACGGCGGCGACGGCAAGGGCGCCTTATTCCTGCTGGCGCTCGACAAGCCTCCCAACGAAAACTGGCAGCGCAACAGCAACTACTACCGCATCACCACGCCGGTCTCCGATCCTGCGCTGGCCAATGCGCTGAGCTCGCCCGTTCTGGTGAACGACAGCGACGGTGCGCTGCGCTATGCCTACGCCGGCGATCTGCAAGGTGCGCTCTGGCGCTTCGACTTCAGCGGCAGTGCGCCGTGGGAGAAGGTTGTTGGCAAGCCCTTGTTCGTGGCGCGCGATGCCGATGGCCGACGCCAGCAGATCATGCAACAGCCTTTGCTTGCTTATGCCAACTCGGGCGGCTACATAGCGTTGTTCGGCACCGGAAAGTTGATCGAACCGGCCGACCGCAGCACCGCCACCGCAACGACACAGTCTTACTACGCCATCATCGACAGCCTGCGAACGCCAATGGAGTCCATCACCAGCCGCCGCCAGTTAACGCAGCGCTTTCTCGATAGCCGAGATGGTCCCTTGGACCCCGGCAGCCAAGGCTGGTATGTGGATTTTGTGCAGCCTGCCGAACGTAGCGTGCATGCAGGCTTGCTGGCCGATGGCGCGGTGCTGTTCAACACCGTGCAGCCCGGCGCTGACTGGTGCAGTCCCACGCACAGCCGCAGCTATGTGCTGAATGTCACCACTGGACTGGCGAAGGATGGCAATATCATCACCTCCACGCCCAACCAGGATGTGATCGTGAGCTTGCCGGTGCCGGGCTACGTAGCGGCGCCATCGCTGTTGCCGCAATCCGTCACGCGCGGCGAGCGCGATGCGGTGGGGCGTGTGAAGCAGGAGAAAACGTATGCGGTGGTGCAGGTGACCGGTGCGGGGCAGGTGGCCGCTGTCGGCAGCATGCGCGCGGCGCGGCGCGTGGGCCGTCTCAGTTGGCGTGAGATCGTCAACTGGCGCGAACTGCACGAGGCCGCCAAATGAAGCGCTCGGGCTTCAGCCTCATGGAACTGCTGGTGGCGCTGGTGATAGTGGCCGTGTTGGCGGCGTACGCGCTTCCCGCTTACCAGCAGCACATTGTCCGCACGCGGCGCGGTGAGGCGCATTCCGCGCTGCTGAAGTTGATGATGCAGCAGGAACGCTTCCATTCGCAGCACAACACCTATGTCGAATTTTCCGCCGGCGGCGGGGATGAGGAGTCGCGTCAGTTCCAATGGTGGAGCGGCGCCAGCGCGCCGACCAGCGCATACGAGATCGAAGGCAAGGCCTGCGATGGTGAGCTGATCTCGCAATGCGTGCAACTGATCGCCCGTCCCGGCACCGCAATGGTGGACAGCCGCTTCGACGACGACGACTGCCGCACGCTCAAGCTCACCAGCGCCGGCCTGCGCCTGGCGAGCGGCCCTGCAGCAGGATGCTGGCCATGACTGCGGACGCCATCGCCGTGCAGGCCGCGCGATCATGCGCCCGCTGTCCGCGCTGCGGCCGCCTCGCAGGACTGACGCTGATCGAACTGCTCATCGTCCTGGTGCTGGCCGTGATCCTGCTCGGCGTGGCCGCGCCGGCGTTCCATCAAGCGCTGCAGCGCCTGCGCGTGCAAGCGGCCAGCAACGACCTGCAGGCCGCCATCAATCTAACCCGCTCCCAGGCCATGGCGCGCGGACGCAAAGTGCTGATGGCGCCCTTGGAGCCGACTGGCGCCAACTGGCAAAGCGGCTGGGCCGTCTTTGTCGACATCAACAACAACCGCCGCCCGGACCCCGGCGAACCGTTGATCTACCGCCACGACCAGCTACGCGACGACGTCATCATCACCTCCCGCTTCACCTCCGGCGGCGCACCCACCTACATCGCCTACAACGCCGCCGGCCGCACCTGCCGCGCCGACAACAGCCTGACCACGCGCTGGGGCACGCTCTCCCTCACGCAAGGCGATCACGCCCGCAACGTCATCATCAACATGCTGGGTCGTGTCCGTGTCTGCGATCCCAAGGCGGAACCCTCTAACTGCAGCAGCGCGATGGACTGAACAAGCATTTATAATGGCGCGAAGACTAATCTTGCAGGAACACCGTGAACATCAGCAACGATCTCGAAGGCATGACGCTGGCGCTGCAATGGGCCGCCAAGGGCCTGTACATCACTTCGCCCAATCCGCACATCGGCTGCGTGATCGTGCGCGACGGCGTGGTGATCGGCGCCGGCGTCACCCAGCAGGCCGGCAGCGACCACGCCGAAATCCAGGCGCTGAAGGACGCGCAGGCGCGCGGCCACGACGTGCGCGGCGCCACCGCCTATGTCACGCTGGAGCCGTGCAACCACCACGGCCGCACGCCGCCTTGCTCGGACGCTTTGGTGCGTGCCGGCCTCGGCCGCGTAGTGGCGGCCATGGAAGACCCCAATCCGCTGGTGGCCGGGCAGGGCATGGCCAAGCTGGCCGCCAACGGCATCGACACCAGCGTCGGCATGTTGGCCGATCAGGCGGTTGAACTGAACATCGGCTTCTTCTCGCGCATGACGCGCGGCCTGCCGTGGGTACGCATGAAAACGGCCGCCAGCCTGGACGGCATGACAGCCCTGCACAACGGCGCCAGCCAATGGATCACCGGACCGGAAGCGCGCGCCGACGGCCACGCCTGGCGCGCGCGCGCCTGCGCCATCCTGACCGGCATCGGCACCGTCAAGGCCGACGATCCGCAACTGAATGTGCGCGCTGTCGAAACGCCGCGCCAGCCGCGCCGCATCGTGGTCGACAGCAAGCTTGAAATCGACCTGTCCGCCAAGATATTGGAGGGAGGCGGCACCTGGATCGTCGCCGCCGTCGGCCATCCCGAGAAGCAAGCCGCGTTGCAGGCCGCCGGCCACGAAGTCATCCTGCTGCCGAACGCCTACGGCAAGGTCGACCTGCCAGCGCTGATGCACGAGCTGGGCCGCCGCCAGATCAACGAGTTGCACGTGGAGGCGGGCGGCAAGCTCAATGGCTCGCTGATCCGCGAGGGCTGCGTCGATGAGCTGCTGGTGTACCTGGCGCCGGCCCTGATCGGCGAAGCGCAAGGCATGTTCGCCCTGCCGGCGCTGACCGACCTGACGCAGAAGAAGCAGTTGAAATTCCACGAGGTTCAGCAGATCGGCCAAGATTTGCGTATCCTTGCACGATTCACCCATTAAGAAGATTGCACAATATGTTCACTGGTATCGTCGCCGCCATCGGCAAAATTGAATCGGTCAAGCCGCTCGAGGGCGGCTCTTTCGCGGGCGTGCGCCTGGACATCAACGCCGGCGGACTGCCGCTGGCCGACGTCGCGCTGGGCGACTCGATCGCCATCAACGGCGCCTGCATGACGGTGGTGGAGAAGGATGCCACCAACTTCCGCGTCGACGTCTCGCGCGAAAGCCTGAACCTCACCGTCGGCCTCGATACGTTGACCGAAGTGAACCTGGAAAAGGCGTTGACGCTGAACGAGCGCCTCGGCGGCCATCTGGTGTCGGGCCACGTGGACGGCCTGGGCGTGGTGCGCAAGTTCGCGCCGGTGGGCGAGTCGTGGGAGTTGGTGGTGGAAGCGCCGCACCAGCTGGCCAAGTTCCTGGCCTATAAGGGCTCGATCGTGGTCAACGGCGTATCGCTGACCGTCAACCGCGTGACCGACATCGGCGCCGGCGATGACCTGGTGTGCCAGTTCTCGATCAACCTGATCCCGCACACCATCGCCATGACCACGCTCAAGCACCTCAAGGTCGAGAGCAAGGTCAACCTGGAAATCGACCTGATCGCCCGCTACGTGGAGCGGATGGTTACCCTGTCCGAGATTACCGCCGGAAAGTGAACGTATCGGGCGGTGCCGGCATCAGCTTCCAACGCTGGGCCTCATCGCCGCGATTCTTGCCGCTTCGAGTTGCTTTGAGTTGCTTTGAGTTGCTTTGAGTTGCTTTGAGTTGCTTCAGCCGGGCATGGAGCAGTATTTTTGATGCACGGGACACCGATCTTGTGGGCAAGCCTGTTCATCGCAAAGGCGGCAGATGTGCATCGCGTCGGCCCGCGCTTGCGTCATTTTCTCCAGCAATATTTCCGCAATACCGTCGAGCTGTGCGCGCTGCTGCGGCGCGAGCAGTTCGACCAAGTCCCCCAGTGCGTGATTGCGTGCCTGTACCACGCTGCGGGTGCGATCGCGCCCGGCATCGGTCAGGAAAATGGCCACCGAGCGCTTGTCCAGCCCTTGGCGCACTTCGACAAATCCCGCCTCCGACAGCTTATCGACCAAGCGCACGGTCGCCGAGTGCGACAGTTGCAGCGCTGCGCACAGCTGTCCATTCGTGCATCCTTCGGCAAAGCTGATCACATTCAGCGCAGACGCGGAAGTGTCATTTTGTCGCGAGTGTTCTTTCAATTCGACCAATAGGCGATCGGTAATTGCCAGGCTCAGCGCGCCCAGCAGATTGGCCGTCCTCAAACTCTCATTCATAAAAATTCCTTGACACGATTAGCTTCCTCCATGAATATGTGCATTATGCACATAACGGAGGAATTATGAAACACCTTACTAAATACCTTGCTAACAACGCAACTTCTTATGCCGATATGTTGACCCGCATTGGGGGCGGCATCGCACGTTACAGCGTGGCGGCGATCTTTTTGGCTTACGGGCTTTTCAAGTTCACCGAAGTCGAAGCCAACGCCATCGCGCCACTGACGGAAAATAGCCCCTTCCTGTTCTGGCTCAACGGTTTGTTGGGCCGGCAGGGCGGGGCAAATCTTATCGGCGTCATGGAAATCGTCATTGCCGCGATGATAGCAGCCCGCTCCTTCAACCCGATTGTCTCGGCGCTTGGTAGCCTGGCTGCAGCCGGTGCGTTGGCGGTGACGCTGTCCTTCCTCGTCTCCACGCCCGGCTTGTCGTTGCTGTCCGTAGACGCCGGTTTCCTGGTCAAAGACCTCACGCTACTGGGGGCTTCACTGTGGGCTGCAGGGGAGGCCCTGGGGGCGGTCAAGGCCGGCGCCGTAGTCCGGGTAGCCTGATCTCTAAAAATATTTAGGCTACCATGCACTACGAGGAATACAAGCTCAACGATCCACGGCTGGTGTCGCACATGCTGCGCACCTTTCCCTTCGCCGCCATCCTGGTCGACCTGACTGCAAAATTTTCGTAAGGCGATGTACCGGCCGACAGACCCGGCGTGATCCAAGGTTTGCGCACACGAGCCGTGCTGGGCGACTTGGGTGTGGCGCGCATACTCGAGTTGTACGATGGCTCGCCCGATTCCCTGCAACGGGCGCTTGGGGACCTGCGCACTGGCGGCGTGGATTAACGCCGCAGTGCAGTCATCACTGCGCGATACTTTTCAGATAGGCGATCAAGGCCGCCCGTTCGGTCTTGCTGCGCACCCGGAAGTCCATGTTCTGGCCGGGGATGAATTTTTCGGGATCGCTGAGCCAGCGGTCCAGCGATTTCTCGTCCCATTGCAGCTGGGTGGCGCGCAGCGCGCGTGAATAATCGTAACCTTTGATGCTGCCGGCACGGCGGCCGAACACGCCGCGATGGCGCGGACCGGTTTCGTCGGTGTCGATGGCGTGGCATTCCGAACAACGTTTTTGCCAAAGGCGCTGCCCCTGTGCGATCTGCTGCCCGTTTTGTGCCTGCGCCGGTCCTGCCAGCAGCAGGGCTGTCAGCAAGACCGAAAGTGCGGTGGTGAACATATTTATCCCTGGATCTGCATTGCGTTTATTTCTTATACGCAATTTTGGTCAAAGCGGATTCAACTTTTTCGTTGATGTCGCTATGCCCGGCAGATGGTAGCGTTGCTTGCTAAACACACATCATAGCTCAGCTATGTCCTCTACCACCATAGAGGTGTGTCATTCGCCGGTGTGAATTCGATAATGCCCCATCGACCATCACGATGAGGACATCATGAAAAAACTGTTTAGCGCGGCGCTGTTGTTGTGGGCTGCGGCGGCCCAGGCGCACGACGGCGGCATCGCCACCGAGCAGAGCAAGGCCGTCAAGGCGGACTTCGACATCTTCCACACCAAGATCACCACCGAGGGCAATCTCGCCACCTTCCACATCGCCGTCTCCGGCAAGGCCGGCGCCACGCGGCCGAGCAAGACCGGCAAGCTGGCCGGTAGTTCGGTGTTTTCCTACGTGTGGCCGACCACCATCGATCCCGCCGTGGTCGGTTTCGAGCCCAAGGCCGGCATCCTGGCGTTTGCCGTGACCGCGCACCCGGACTTCGACGATACGCCACTGTACGATGAAAACGGCGACGGCGATCCCAAGAACGACGGCAACCTGTGGCACTCGCATTGGGTGGTGCTGGCGCCGGACCAGCAGTGCGGCAAAGGCGCATTGAAGGTGGTCGACATTCCGGCCGGGGCCAAGCCGCGCCTGCCCAAGACCTGGCCCGGCTTTCCCATCCTGCTCGACAGCCCGGGCTGGAGCCCGATCTTCAAGGGCACCACGCTGGAGGTGAAGGTGCCGTTCGACGATATCGGTGTGGTGACCGCCTCCGGCTTCGACGGCGTGACCTCGGCGCTGCGCGTCAATGCCAGCGTGCATGCGCCGCTGTTGTGCATCGTCGACGTGTTCAAGGTCGCGTCCGGCAAGCTGACCTTGCCCGGCAAGGTCAATCAATAGCAAAAGATTGGCAGGAACACCATGCGAGCCGCTGAATAAGGCGGAAAAAGCGGCTTTTGCGGTAGGGATGGCGTAAATCCTTTAAAATAGCGGGTTAATGAAATACTCTCGCTTAGCCTTGAAGGATTAAAAATGTCAATTTCCAGCACCGAAGAAATCGTCGCCGAATTGCGCGCAGGCCGCATGGTGATCCTGGTCGATGAAGAAGACCGGGAAAACGAAGGTGATCTGGTGCTCGCGGCGGACTTCGTCACGCCGGAAGCCATCAATTTCATGGTCAAGCACGCGCGCGGCCTGGTCTGCCTGACGCTGACCGAAGAACGTTGTGACCAGCTTGAGCTGTCGATGATGTCGTCCCGTAACGGCACCGCCTTCGGCACCAACTTTACCGTCTCGATCGAAGCGGCCGAAGGCGTGACCACCGGCATCTCGGCCGCCGACCGCGCCAAGACCATCCAGGTCGCCGTGGCCAAGGACGCGCAGCCGTCGGACATCGTCCAGCCCGGTCATATCTTCCCGCTGAAGGCGCAAAAAGGCGGCGTGCTGATGCGCGCTGGCCATACCGAAGCCGGTTGCGATCTGACCGCCATGGCCGGCCTGACGCCGGCCTCGGTGATCTGCGAGATCATGAAGGACGACGGCAGCATGGCCCGCCTGCCGGACCTGCTGGAATTCGCCAAGGAACACAATCTGAAGATCGGTACTATCGCCGACCTGATCCACTATCGCAGCCGCAATGAGTCGCTGGTCGAAAAGGCCGGCGAGCGCACCCTGAAGACCGCCCACGGCGACTTCCGCATGATCGCCTACCGCGACAAGCCGAGCGGCTCGGCGCACCTGGCGCTGGTGCACGGCGAGATCGAAAAAGGCAAGGAAACCCTGGTGCGCGTGCACCAGCCGGTGTCCATCCTCGACATCCTGGAATCGGAAGCGACCACCCACTCGTGGAACCTGTCGTCGTCGATGGCCGCCATCAAGGCCGCCGACAGCGGCGTGATCGTGCTGCTGAACTGCGAGGAAACCGCCGAACAGTTCTTCACCCAGTTCGACGCCCTGTGCAAGCCGGAGGCATCGAAACCGAAAGGCCGCGCGGCCAGCATGGACCTGCGCAGCTACGGCATCGGCGCGCAGATCCTGCGCGAAGTCGGCGTCTGCAAGATGCAGCTGCTGGCCAGCCCGCGCAAGATGCCGTCGATGACGGGCTTCAACCTGGAAGTGACCGGCTACGTCGCCAAACCGAACTAATTCAACCAACATATATAAGAGGCCATCATGACCGTAGGAAGCTACGAAACCAACCTGAACGGTGAAGACCTGCGCATCGGCGTGGTACAAGCCCGTTTCAACGAAGACATCTGCCACGGCCTGCTGTCCGCCTGCCTGGCCGAGCTCAAGCATCTGGGCGTGGCCGACGAGGACGTCCTGCACGTCACCGTGCCGGGCGCGCTGGAAGTGCCGCTGGTGCTGCAGAAGATGGCCGAATCGCAGCAGTTCGACGCGCTGATCGCGCTGGGCGCCATCATCCGTGGTGAAACCTACCATTTCGAACTGGTGTCGAACGAATCGGGCGCGGGCATCACCCGTATCGGCCTGGACTATGGCATCCCGATCGCCAACGCCATCCTGACCACCGAGAACGACGAGCAGGCCGAAGTCCGCATGGCCATCAAAGGCGCCGACGCCGCGCGCGTGGCCGTGGAAATGGCCAACCTGACCATCGCTCTGGAAGAGCTGAGCCAGGACCAGGGCGACGACGAGTAATCAACAAGCACTATATAAACAGGTAGAACCATGAACGAGAAGATTTTGCACGCCAACCCCAGCAAGAACCGCACGCCGCGTCACCGCGCGCGCGAGTTCGCGCTGCAAGGGTTGTATCAGTGGCTGCTGAATAACGAATCCGCCTCCACGGTGGTCAACCACATCCGCGGCGCGCACGGCTTCGAGAAGGCCGACGCCGACCACTTCACCGTGTTACTGAACGGCGCCATCGGTTCCTCGGTGGAGCTGCGTGAGAGTTTTGCGTCGCTGGTCGACCGTGGCATCAACGAGTTGTCGCCGATCGAGCACGCCGTGTTGTTGATCGGTGCTTATGAACTGAAGAACAACCATGAAATTCCATACCGCGTCGTCATCAACGAAGCGGTGGAACTGACCAAGTCCTTCGGTGGTATCGACGGCCACAAGTACGTGAACGGCGTGCTGGACAAGCTGGCTGCCAAGCTGCGTCCCGACGAAGTTGCTGCCGACAAGAAGCGTTAAGCGTTTCCGGTATCGTTAAAAGCCACCCACGGTAGCGTGCGGTGGCTTTTTTTATTTATGGGTTGACCGGGCAGGGTGGTGCTGGTCAGAATTGCTTTTCAGATAATTCTGGAGTTCATCATCGAACTGCACACCCCAGGCTGGCGCCGGCGCGGCTGGCTGGCGCTGATCGGCGGCATACACCTGCTAGCCTTTATGGCCTGGCAAACGCCTGTGCGGCCGCTGGCGGCCTCCGTGGCGCCGCGTGAGCCGATGACCTACATTCTGACGCCATTCAAGCCGCTACGGCGGCCTGAGCCGGCTATACCGCCGCCGACAAGCGCCACTGCGCCGCCAGCCAAGCCGGAGGCGATCACGGTGCCGCTGGCGCCGCGTCAGACGCCCGAGCCGGGGCCGATCGCCGAGGCGGTGCGCGAGGCCGAGCCTGCCACGCTACCGCCCGATCCGTTTGCCGCACCGGCCAAGCCGCAGGACGACCTCAAGCAAAGCTCAATCAAAGGCGCGGCGGCGGCGGACCGGCAGCTGCGCAAGGAAGCCTGGACCCAACGCGACAGGAAGTACGTCAACGACGAAACTGCCCTGGCAACCGCCATCGGCAAGGCTTACAAGGACCGCAGCGGCGGAGCGATAGGGGAGTTCACCACGCCGGACGGCAGCCGCGTGACCAAATGGCGCCTGCCGGGCGGCAGTGTGGTGTGCTATTACAAGGATTCGAACGCCTTTGCCGGCGGTCGCGATCCATTCCGCGACAGCGGCCGGGTCACGGTACGTGCCTGTCCCGGATAGCGCGGGGTTGAGGTTGTCCGCCGCTTTCAAAGTGTACGGCACCGCAGCAACCCGCACACCGCTGCGGCGCAGGGTCGGACCCCGTACGGGGTCCGACCCTTTTGCTCGGGGTGAAAATTGATAGCAAAGCTGTTCAGCGCTAATTGCTAGGTTGGCGAGGTACGCCTTCGAACAAAAAAAAGCCGCCAGACCATGGCGGCTTGTTCTCGAGCGCCGGCGCTTACAGCCCGGCGATTTGCGTATCGCCCACCGACTTCTCGGCCACCGCCACCGGCGCTGCCGGTTTTGGCTGAACGGCTGCCATCACAGGGGTGATGGTCGGCACTTTCTTGCCGGCAGAAACCTGCTTCAGGCGGTTGTATTCAGCCAGGACGCGCGAACCATAACCATCATCGGTTTCAAACGCCGCTGCGCCCACGTAGCTCTTCAGGCCGGCTTCCACCGATCCGCCACGGGTGACGTAATCCTTCAGGATCAGCGAACCGACGCGGATGTTGGCGACCGGGTTCAGCGCGGCTTGCAGGCCGCCCATGTCCTGGAACTTCTCATGGTGCACCTTCGACATGACTTGCATCAGGCCTTGCGCGCCCATCGGGCTTTCCGCGAACGGATTCAGGCCGGATTCGATCGACATCACCGCCAGGATCAGCAGCGGATCAAGCTTGATCTCGCGTGCCGTCAGGTAGGCCGTCGATACCAGCATGTTGGCGGCGTCGCCGGCAACGCGGTAACGCTTGGACAGCCAGGTGGTCACCCATTTCTGCTGCTTCTCAGTGCCCAGCAGGGCTTTTTCTTCGGCCGACAGCTGTGCTTGGGCTGCGGCGGCCGTACCGGAGGCTGGCGCCTCCATCAGGGCTGTCAGCGGTGGTGCGGTGACGGCGACGGCTTCCAGTTCCGGTGCGCCGTTCAGCGAGTCGCTGAGGGCTTTGGCCAGGTCTGGACGGACAAACAGTACTGCCATAACAACTAAAGCGGTCACGCCCACAATGGTCAGGGTGTGCTGGGCGGTGGTCAAAACGCCCTTTGCCGAAATGTTCGACGTGGTGAACCACGCGACTGGCTGGCGAGCCATGGTGCGGGCAAACGTGGTTGCCCCGGTGATGCGATTAATCATAGAATTTCCCCTGAAATGACCGTAAAAGCGATACCCCGCCAGCGTCAAAACGCAGCTAAACAGGTGCTAATGCCGTGCATCAGAAATATCTCGTTCGTCGCCGCTGTAGGGAGCGTGCGAGAACGCCATCATTGCTTGCTCGTTGCTGATCTCTTCCTTGGAAGTCAACCAGAATGCAATACAACTATTTTCGGGGAGGAAGGCAGACGCCTTTCGAAAACACTCCTTAAAATGTCATGTGGAGCCCCGACTCCGTGAATGAATGAGCGGCAACAAAAGCCAGACCTCATCAAGTAGGGTGGATTGTAGAAGGCGTTTTATATCAAGTCAATACTAACACCGGACGTCTTTATAACTTTTAAATCTAGAATTTTGCCTTGCGTCCAGCGTAAAACCAATAAAATCAATCACTTGACCTGTATTTTTAAACAGTACGCTTTAATGTAAGAAAATATTAAAAACCGATGAAATATTCCGATCTACGAGATTTTATTTCCCAGCTGCAACGGATGGGCGAACTTAAGCCCATTTTAACCCCCGTTTCGCCACATTTAGAGATGACCGAGGTTTGCGACCGCACCTTGCGCGCCGGCGGACCGGCTTTGCTGTTCCAGAATCCGACCGGCCACAGCATGCCGGTGCTCGGCAATCTGTTCGGCACGCAGCGCCGCGTGGCGCTGGGCATGGGCGCCGACAGCGTCAGCGAGCTGCGCAAGATCGGCCACGTGTTGTCGCGCTTGAAGGAGCCGGAGCCGCCGAAGGATTTTAAGGACCTGATGGGCCTGGGCTCGCTGGTGAAGGCCGTCTGGGATATGGCGCCCAAGGAATTGCGCGGTGCGCCGTGCCAGGAAATCGTGTGGGAAGGCGCTGATGTCGATTTGTCGAAATTGCCGATTCAGCATTGCTGGCCCGGCGACGTGGCGCCTTTGATTACCTGGGGCCTGGTGATTACCAAGGGGCCTAATAAGAAGCGCCAGAATCTCGGCATCTATCGCCAGCAGGTGCTGGGTCCGAACAAGGTCATCATGCGCTGGCTGGCGCATCGCGGTGGCGCGCTCGACTTCCGCGAGCACGCCATCCAAAGCAAAGGGAAGCCTTATCCCATCTGCGTCGCTTTGGGGGCGGACCCCGCTACTATATTAGGTGCGGTGACGCCGGTGCCGGATTCGTTGTCGGAATATCAGTTCGCCGGCCTGCTGCGCGGCAGCCGCACCGAGCTGGTCAAAGCCATCGGCAGCGAGCTGCGCGTGCCGGCGTCGGCCGAGATCGTGCTGGAAGGTCATATCTATCCCGACGAGAACCATCCGACCGGATACGAGCATGCGCTGGAAGGGCCTTATGGCGACCACACCGGTTATTACAATGAGCAGGATTACTTCCCGGTGTTCACCATCGACCGCATCACCATGCGCCGCGATCCGATTTATCACTCGACCTATACCGGCAAGCCGCCGGATGAACCGGCCGTGCTGGGCCTGGCGCTGAACGAGGTGTTCGTGCCGCTGTTGCAAAAGCAGTTCAGCGAGATCACCGATTTCCATCTGCCGTCCGAAGGTTGCAGCTACCGCATGGCGGTGGTGCAGATCAAAAAGCAGTATGCCGGTCACGCCAAGCGCGTGATGTTTGGCGTATGGAGCTTCCTGCGCCAGTTCATGTACACCAAGTTCATCATTGTGGTGGATGAGGATGTCAACATCCGTGACTGGAACGAGGTGATGTGGGCGATTACGACGCGCGTCGATCCGACTCGCGACACCACGCTGGTCGACAATACGCCGATCGATTACCTGGACTTTGCCTCGCCGGTCAGCGGCTTGGGCAGCAAGATGGGCATCGACGCCACCAACAAGTGGCCCGGTGAAACCACGCGCGAATGGGGTACGGTGATCACCATGTCGCCCGAGGTGAAAACACGGGTGGATCAAATTTGGCAGGAGTTGGGCCTGTAAGGTATAATGACTGCTGGCGGGCCCCTGCGCATTGTGGCATGGTTAACCTGGTCAGGTCGGGAACGAAGCAGCCACAGCCGTTCACCATAAGTGCCGCAGATCAGGCTCGCCTCCTTATTCGAAAAAAAGCCATGTGTGCCGAGACGCTCAAAATCGTCTTACGGCCACATGGTTTTTTTTTGGTTCATCGCGGTGAGCGGGGTGAAGACGGGCTAGACGTTGCCTCTCGCTTTGAAAGCACGCGGCAGCCACCCAACCCGCACACCGCTGCGGCCAGGGTCAGACCCCGCAGGGTCTGACCCTTTCGTTAGGGGTGCTTTTAAGGATGACTGTACATGGCCGCCCGCAGGAGCTTTCACAGCGCGTGGCTGGGTTTCCCTGTAATCTGTGAAGCCCCTTTTTTTCCTACTCGCTGTCCAGCTCCGCCTCGTAAGGCCGCTCGGACGCCACCATCAGCGGATTTTCCTTCAGCCAATTTGACTCCGGCTTCAGCCTGATCTGGTTTTTGGCGTCGGTACTGTAGGCCGTGCTGCCAACCTTCAACTGCGCCGGGTGATGAAACTTGAACACCACCACCTTGACGCTGGGCGCAAACATGCTCAGGGCGCCGGCCATTTTCTTGATCGCCTGGTTCATTTGGCCGATGCTGGCCATCACCGGCGCGTAGTTCCATTGCAAGCCTTCCGGCAGCGGCGTGACGGCGTCGTAGCCGACCTGCGACTTTTCTTCCTTCGGCAGACTGGTCATGATCTTGGTGTCGTCGCTCATCCACTTGGGATTTGGCATCAACGTGATGCGGTAGTCCGGCGACAGCGCGGGCAGCGGCTGGCGCTCGCCGCCGCTCACCACGGTCAGCACCACGTCGGCGGGCTTGATATTCTTGTTCTTCGGCTTCACGGTCAGGAAGAGGTTGATCTTGTCGCGCTCGGCGGCGGGCAGGGCGTAGAACTTGTCGAGGCGCAGGTCTTCCACCAGCTTCTTATAAGGCACCCATTCGCGTTCGTCGGCGTGGGCGGTGAGGGACAGCAACAGCAGGGGAGCGAGGGCAATGTTTTTCATTTTTTACATGTTAAAAGAAAAACAAATTGTAGAGCGGATTCGCAGACTTAGCTAATCGAGTCTCGACTTGTTACAATTGCCGCTTTGGCACCCGCTATCTACGGTAAAATCCCAGCATGTCCTATCAAGTCCTCGCCCGTAAATACCGCCCCCGGAACTTCGAAACGCTCGTCGGTCAGGAGCACGTGGTTCGCGCGCTGACGCATGCTTTGCATAGCGGCCGGCTGCACCACGCCTATCTGTTCACCGGCACGCGCGGGGTCGGCAAGACCACCTTGTCGCGCATTCTGGCCAAGTCGCTCAATTGCGTGGGCGTGGATGGCAATGGCGGCATCACCGCCACGCCGTGCGGCGTGTGCGATGCTTGCACGGCGATCGATGCAGGGCGCTTTGTCGATTACATCGAGATGGATGCGGCGTCCAACCGCGGCGTTGACGAGATGGCGCAATTGCTGGAGCAGGCGGTGTACGCGCCGACCAATGCACGCTTCAAGGTCTATATGATCGATGAGGTGCACATGCTGACCAACCACGCCTTCAACTCGATGCTGAAGACGTTGGAGGAGCCGCCGGAGCACGTCAAGTTTATTCTGGCGACCACCGATCCGCAGAAGATTCCGGTGACCGTGTTGTCGCGCTGCCTGCAGTTCAATCTGAAGCAGATGCCGCCGGGTCATATCATCGGCCATCTGGAAAATATTCTGGGGCAGGAGGGCATCACCTTCGAGCAGCCGGCCTTGCGTTTGCTGGCTGCCGGCGCCCATGGTTCGATGCGCGACGCCTTGTCGCTGACCGATCAGGCGATTGCCTATGCCGCCGGCGCCGTGACGCTGGATGCGGTGCAGGGCATGCTCGGTGCGCTGGACCAGTCTTACCTGATTCGTTTGCTCGATGCGCTGGCGGCGCAGGATGGCGCCGATTTGTTGGCCGTGGCCGATGAGATGGCGACGCGTAGCCTGTCGTACAACGGCGCTTTGCAGGATCTGGGCACGTTGCTGCACCGGATCGCGCTGGCGCAGACCGTGCCGACCGCGCTGCCTGAGGATTTGCCGGAATACGCCGACGTCGTGCGCCTTGCCGCCGCGTTTGATGCGGAAGAGGTGCAGCTGTATTACCAGATCGCTGTGCATGGCCGCAATGAGCTGGGCCTGGCGCCGGATGAATATGCCGGCTTCTCCATGACCTTGTTGCGGATGCTGGCCTTTCGCCCCGGCGTAGGCGGGGCGGACGGACAAGCTGCGGCCGCTCCGGCGGTGTCGCGTCAGGCGGCGATGGCTTCGGCCCGCGCTGCGGTGGGCACCACGCCTGCACGTGCAGCCGCCAATGTACAAGCCAACCACGCCAGGATGGTACCGCCATCGGTCGTCGCCGGCGCTGCCGCGATGGCCGCAGCAGCACCAGCACCAGCACCAGCACCAGCACCAGCCAGGCCGCCAGTCGCAGCTGCGCCGGTCGCGTCCGCGCCAGTTGCACCGCCGCCGGCCGCCGCACCAACTGCACCCGCTGCGCCGGCCGCGCCGATCAGTACCGCGCGGGCCGCCATCAACGCCGCGCTGGAAGCGGCACGCGCCGCATCGAAACCAGGCGCACGCACGCATGCCGCCGGCGCTTCGGCCGCAGTGCCAGCGCCAAGCGCTCCAGCTGCGCCCGCACCAATGACGCCACCGCCTGCAAGCGCTGCACCGCAGGCCCCGGCGGCGGCCTACACGCCGCCAGTCGCAGCCGGCGCGTCCATGCCGACCATGCAGAAGGCCGAGCCGTCGCGTCCGGCGCCGTGGGAAGACATGCCGCCAGCAGCGGAAACGGACGGAGGCGCCGCTGTTCTGGAAGCGCCTGTCCGCGTCGCGCCGCCGGTCGCCGCACCGCAGTACGTTGCCCCTGCGCCGCAAGCCAAACCACAGCCGGTGGCCGCTGAAGACGATCTGCCGCCTTGGGTAACCGAATTTTCCGACGACAGCGCCGTTGCCGCCTCGTCGGCGCACCCGTACGCCCCCGAGCCGGCATCGCAGGCGCCTATGCAGGCGGCCGCAGCGCCCCAGGCCAACGACCCGCACGCCATCGCCATGCCGGCGCGCGCCGCACCTGCGCCTTCCAAAGCGCCATACGAATACGTCATCAAGCCGGTGCCGGAACTGAACTGGGACGGCAACTGGCCGGCAGTCGCCGCCGCGCTGCCGCTGCGCGGCACGGCCCAGCAACTGGCCATGCAAGCCGAGATGGTCCAGTGCTACTTCGAAGGCAACGCCGCCGTGTTCAAGCTGCGCGTGCCGATCGAAACCTGGCGCACGCCCGGCAACATCGAAAAACTGACCACCGCCCTGAGCGAACGCTTCGGCCGCACCGTGCGCGTGGACAGCGAACTGGGCGCCGTCTGGTTCACCGCCAGCGCCGAGGCCCAGGCCTACCGCGAAGCCTGCCAGCGCGCCGCCGAAGAAACCATCGCCAACGATCCCTTTGTGAACAGCATGATCCGCGAACTGGACGCCTGGGTGGTCCCTAGCTCCATCGTGCCGCCGCAAGCGAGCGCCGTCGCGGCCAACTGATCGCCTCTTTAATTTACCGAAACACGGAGAACTCCACCATGATGAAAAACCAATTGGCCGGCCTGATGAAGCAAGCCCAGGCAATGCAGGACAATATGAAGAAAGCCCAGGAATCGCTGGCGCTGATCGAAGTCGAAGGCCAATCGGGCGCCGGTCTGGTCAAGGTCACCATGACCTGCAAGAACGACGTCAAGCGCGTGCAGATCGATCCATCGCTGCTGGCCGACGACAAGGACATGCTGGAAGACCTGGTGGCCGCTGCCTTCAACGACGCCGTGCGCAAGGCCGAAGCCACCGCCGCCGAGAAAATGGGCGGCCTGACCTCCGGCATGAACCTGCCGGCCGGCTTCAAGATGCCTTTCTAAGGAACCATGTCCAAGTCGCTGGAGTTCCTGACCGAAGCCTTGCGCCGTTTGCCCGGCGTCGGACCCAAGTCGGCGCAGCGCATGGCGTTCCACCTGCTGCAGCATGACCGCGAAGGCGCGGACATGCTGTCGCGCGCGCTGCACCAGGCGGTCAACGCCGTGCACCACTGCGCGCTGTGCAATACCTTCACCGAAGAAGACGTCTGCGACACCTGCAACGACGAGCAGCGCGACCGCCGCCTGCTGTGCGTGGTCGAGACGCCCGCCGATCAGCTGATGATCGAGCAGACCCTGACCTACAAGGGACTGTACTTCGTGCTGATGGGCCGCCTGTCGCCGCTGGACGGCATCGGCCCGAAAGACATTCATCTCGAAAAACTGGTGGCGCGCGCCACCGACGGCCTGGTCACCGAAGTGGTGCTGGCCACCAATTTTACCAACGAAGGCGAAGCCACCGCGCACTACATCAGCGAGATGCTGAAGGCGCGCGGCCTGCGCGTGAGCCGCCTCGCGCGCGGCGTGCCGGTGGGCGGCGAACTCGAATATGTCGACGCCGGCACCATCGCCCGCGCCATGCTGGATCGAAGGGCAACATGACGGACAAAAACACTTCCGGGCAGGAGTTCGCCCCTGCATGGGCGGACCGCAAGCAGGCAGGCGGCATGCCGCCTGCAACCCCTGCCGGGCCATTGGCCGGCATCAAGGTACTGGAATTGGGCACGCTGATCGCGGGCCCTTTTTGTGCGCGCATGCTGGCGGAGTTCGGCGCGGAAGTGATCAAGATCGAGTCGCCCGACGGCGGCGATCCGATCCGCAAATGGCGGGTGCTGAAGGATGGCACCTCGCTGTGGTGGTCGGTGCAGTCGCGCAACAAGAAATCGCTGACCTTGAACATGAAGCACGCGCAAGGCCGCGAGATCGCCCGCAAGCTGGCGCTGGAAGCCGATATCATCATCGAGAACTACCGTCCCGGCGTGCTGGAGAAGTGGGAGCTGGGCTACGAGCAGCTGAAGGCGCTCAATCCATCGACCATCATGGTGCGGCTGTCCGGCTTCGGCCAGACCGGGCCGATGAAGGATTTGCCGGGCTTTGGCGCCATCGGCGAATCGATGGGCGGCCTGCGCTACGTATCGGGCCATGCGGACCGTCCGCCGGTGCGCGTGGGCGTATCGATCGGCGACTCGGTGGCGGCCCTGCACGGCGTGATCGGCGCCATGATGGCGCTGCGCCACCGCGACGCCACCGGCGGCAAGCTGAAAGGCGAGGGCCAGATGGTGGATGTGGCGCTGTATGAGTCCGTGTTCAACCTGATGGAATCGCTGGTGCCGGAGTTCGATCACGCGGGCGTGGTGCGCGAGCGCACCGGCGGTTCGCTGCCCGGCATCGTGCCGTCGAATACCTATACCACCAAGGACGGCGAGAATATCGTCATCGCCGGCAATGGCGACGCCATCTTCAAGCGCCTGATGCTGGCCATGGGCCGCATCGACCTGGCCGGCAATCCAGAACTGGAGCGCAACGACGGCCGCGTCAAACACACGCAGATGATCGACGACGCGATCCAGGCCTGGTGCGATACGCAGACCATCGACGGCGCGCTGGAAGTGCTGAAAGCGGCCGACGTCCCCGCCGGCAAGATCTATTCTGTGCGCGACATGATGACCGACCCGCAGTTCCTGGCACGCGACATGTTCGAGCAACACCAGTTCGCCGACGGCACGCCGGTCAAGCTGCCGGCCATCTCGCCCAAACTCTCCGCCACACCGGGCCACACCAAGTGGCTGGGCCCGACCTTGGGCCAGCACAACGACGAAGTCCTGCAATCGCTGGGCTACAGCGCCGAAACCATCGCCGCCATGAAGCAGGACGGCGTGCTGTAGTGTTAGTCGGCAATAGCGTAAATAGTTTGACCTTGTCCGACTGCCAGCTCGGTCAATCGATACAGTTCAAGTAGAAACCGTAGTGCTTGTCGGGTGGAGGCAGTGCGCTGCAATGAGAGAATCTCCTGCTGTAGTCCGGCTAGCTCTATAGGGCTGGTATCAACGTCTTCAAAATAGTCGTGGAACTTAAGAATGCGGTAAAGCTTTAGCTCACGTGCGTTAGACATCAATTCATCGTGTAGCTCCATCGATAGGGGAACTGTTTGGTTAGGCGTACCGTCGTTGGACAATATCGCGAAGTCGAGTGGCATGAATTCTCCTATCGGCGGCCCGGAAACATGGTGATGAGGTCGCCATTGTGCCGGGTGAAAACGCTCACAATTGAAGTGGGTTTACCGGTGTTGCGATCTATTCCGACAGCGTAACCTGCATCGAAGATCCTTTGCAGATTATCTTTGCAGGCGCTGGGCGGGCAACTGGCCGCTTGGTTTATCAAATTCACCAAATTGATCGTACTATAGAATTTACTCTTCGATTTATGGCGTGTAAATTGCGTACCTGTATGGTGTCGCAAAATATATTGCCAGCCGCGCTGGGTGATATTGATCATGTCATGGCAAGCGCGCCTTGGTTGCTGAGCATGCGGTGGATGGTGTCGGGTGGGGACGGGTGGCCGAGGTAATAGCCCTGGACCATGTCGCAGCCGTATTGTTCCAGCAGGACCAGTTGGGCGTCGGTTTCGACGCCTTCGGCCACCACCGCCATTTTCAGTCCGTGCGCCATGGCGATGATGGCGTGGGTGATGGCGGCGTTTTCGGAATCGAGCGGCAGGCCGCTGATGAAGCTTTTGTCGATCTTCAGCGCGCGCACGTCGAAGCGCTTGAGGTAGTTCATCGACGAGTAGCCGGTGCCGAAGTCGTCGATCGATAAATACACGCCGATGCCGCGCAGCTGCTCCAGCGTGACCATGGTGGCGCGCGCGTCGTCCATCAGCGTGCCTTCGGTCAACTCCAGTTCCAGCAGCTCGGCCGGCAGGCCGGTGTCGTGCAGCGCCGACAGCACGATCTGCGCCAGGTTCTCATCCTTGAACTGCTTGGCCGAGAGATTCACCGCCACCCGCACCGGCGGCTTGCCCTCCAGCTGCCAGGTGGTGGCCTGCTGGCAGGCGGTGCGCAGCACCCATTCGCCGATCGGCACGATCAGGCCGGTCTCCTCGGCCAGCGGGATGAACTCGGTCGGCGAGATCACGCCGCGCTCGGGATGGCGCCAGCGCACCAGCGCTTCAAAACCCGTGATGCGCGAACTGCGCACGTCGATCTGCGGCTGGTACAGCAAATACAGTTCGTCGTTCTGCAAGGCCTTGCGCAGGCCCACCTCGAGCTTGACGTGACTCATGATCTGCATGGTCAGCGAAGAGCTGTACAGCTTGGCGTTGTTCTTGCCGCAGTTCTTGGCGTGGTACATGGCGGTGTCGGCGTACTTCAGCAGCGAGTTGCAGTCCTCGCCGTCTTCCGGATACAGCGAGATGCCGATGCTGGCCGTGACGAAGATTTCATGCGCATCCAGCAGGAAGGGACGGCGCATGGCTTCCTTCACGCGGTGCGCCACGTTCAGCGCATTTTCCACACGCTCCAGGTCGGGAATCAGGATGGTGAATTCGTCGCCGCCCAGCCGCGCCAGATTGGTGGCCGCTTCGGTGCGCGAGACCAGGTCGCCCGGCCGCGTGGTTTCGCGCAGGCGCTCGGAGACGGCTTTCAGCAGATGGTCGCCGACGTCGTGGCCCAGCGTGTCGTTGATGCGCTTGAAGGCGTCCAGGTCCATGAATAGCACCGCGAATTTCTTGTGCGCCTTGCGCGAGCGCACCAACTCGGCCTCCAGCGTTTCCAGGAAGGCCTGGCGGTTCGGGATGCCGGTCAGCGAGTCGCAATAGGCGAGACGGCGGATCTGTTCCTCGCTGCGCTTGCGCTCGCTGATATCCCGCACCAGGCCCAGCACTTCGTCGGGACCGGTGGCCACCAGCCGCGCTTCGAAATGCCGCACCGGCAGCAGCGCCGGATGTTCTCCCTGGCGCGCGCGCGGCGCCGGGCCGGGCAGCGGCAGTGCGTAGTCAAGCGAGCGGATGTGCTGGGTGTCGAGCACGCTGTGTACCTGTTCCATCATGTGGCCCGCGATGTCCGGCGGCAGCACCTGGCTCAGGTGGCGGCCCACGCACAGCTCGCTGGAGAACACGCTGCTGGCCTCGTGGCCCTGTTCATAGTCGAGGTAGTAGCCGTCCTTGTTCATGCGGAAGAAGGTGTCCGGAATGGCCGCCAGCACGGCGCGGTGCTGGGCGTCGGCGATGCGCAGGCGGCTGATGGCGTCGCTGGCGCGCAGCACGTACAGCACGCGGTGGCCGAGGATGGGCCAGTTGATCGGCTTGGAGACGAAATCGGTGGCGCCGGCCTCGTAGGCGCGGGTCACCGATTCCAGCTCGTCGCCGCCGGTAACCATGATGATGGGCACGGCCACCTGCGCTTCCAGCGCGCGGATCGCGCGGCAGACGCTGAAGCCGTCCATGCCGGGCATGTCGACGTCCAGCAGCACCAGGTCCGGCGTCACGCTCTGGAAGCAGGCCAGCGCCTTGAGGCCGTCGTCGGCTTCGATGGCGTCCAGGCCGACCTGCGCCAGCATTTCCAGCATCAGCAGGCGCATGGTGGGATCGTCGTCTGCGACCAGTACCAGGCCGCGCTTGGGGGAAGTTGTCATGATCAGGTTTCCTTTTCCAGGAGTGCTCCCAACGCCTGCCGCGCGGCCTGGAAAGATCGTTCCATCTCAGCCAGCAAAGCTGCGGCGCCGGCGGTGGTGTCATTGCGTCCTAGTTGTTCCAGTTCCTTGCTGCGTTGGGACAGCGTGCCGGCGCCGACGTTGGCGCTGCTCGATTTGAGACTGTGGGCGGCTTTGCGCAGCTGCCCGGCATCGTCGATGGCGATGGCCTGGCGGATGATGTTCAGGTGCGCCGGCGTGTCGCGCAGGAAGGCTTGCAGCACACGCTCCAGCAGCGCGTCGCCGTTGCTTGGGCTGAGCGCGCGGATGTTGTCCAGCGCCTGGCGGTTGATGCCGTCGTCATCGGGCTGCGCGGCCTCGGCCGGCTGCGCCGCCATGCGCGGCAGGTTGATCCAGCGCGACAGGGTCTGGCCCAGCGCCTGCTGGGTGAAGGGCTTGCTCAGGTAATCGTCCATGCCGGCCGCCAGGCACGATTCGCGGTCGCCCTGCAGCGCATTGGCGGTGATGGCGATGATGGGCATGCTGCGTGCGCGGCCGCGCTGCTGCTCGTGGCGGCGGATCTCGGTGGTGGCGGCAAAGCCGTCCATCACCGGCATCTGGCAGTCCATCAGGATCAGGTCGAAGTCGTCGGCCATCACCGAGTGCAGCGCTTCCTCGCCGTTGCAGGCGCGGCTGACGTCCAGGCCCAGGCCTTCGAGCATGGCGCTGGCCACCTCGACGTTGACCGGATTGTCTTCCGCCAGCAGCACCTTGCGGCGCTTCCGCGGCCGGGCTTCCGCGACCGGGCTGTTGCTCAGCGTGGCGACAGGCGGCGCGGCCGCAGCCACGGCGGCCACGGCGGCCGCGCGCGCATCGCGGCCGCGCACCGGCGCGACGATGGCGTCGTACAGGTCGCAGTCGCGCTGCGGCTTGATGAGCTGGAACGCCACGCCGGCCTCGCGCTGCTGCACGCGGTCGGCGGCGTTGCGCGCGGTGCTGAGCAGTAGCAGGCGGCTGGATGGCAGTTCGCTGCGGATGGCGGCGGCCAGCGACAGGCCGCTGGTGCGGGGCAGTTCCATGTCGAGCAGGACCACGTCGTAGGCGTGGCCGTGGGCCGCCGCCTGCTGCAGCGCAGGCAGGGCGTCGGTAGCGGCGGCGTGGACGCAGACAATGCGCCAGGCCGCCAGTTGCCGCGCCAGTGTGGCGCTGCTGGCGGGATTTTCATCGACAATCAAAGCGCGGATTCCCTGCGTGGCGGTGGATGGATCGTCGCTGTCAACGCGACGCTTATCGAAATTTACGGCAAACCAAAACACCGAACCTTGAGTTGGCGCATGATCGACGCCGATAACGCCTCCCATCAGCTCGACCAGTTGTTTTGAGATCGCCAATCCCAGTCCGGTGCCGCCGTGTTTGCGGGTGGTGGAGCCGTCCGCCTGCGAGAAGGAATCGAAGATGCGTGCGCGCGATTCGGACGAGACGCCGATGCCGGTGTCATGCACCTCGAAGCGCAGCTGCACCGATTGCGCATTCTCCTGCGCCACCGCCACCCTGACCGTGATGCGGCCGGCGTCGGTGAACTTGATGGCGTTGCCGAGCAAGTTGAACAGCACCTGCCGCAGGCGGTTCGGATCGCCGCAGATGCTGAGCGGAATGTTGTGGGCCATGTCGAGTTCCAGCTGCAGGCCCTTGGCCTGCGCCTGCGGCGAAAATACGTTGTCGATATCGTCGAGCAGGTCGCGGAAGCTGAAGTGAATGTATTCCACCGTCAGCTTGCCGGCCTCGATCTTGGAGAAATCCAGGATGTCGTTGATGATCACCAGCAGGTGCTCGCCGGAACGCTTGACCATGCTGGTGTAGTGGCGTTGCTGTTCGCTCAGGCGCGTGGCCAGCAGCAGTTCCGTCATGCCGAGCACGCCGTTCATGGGCGTGCGGATTTCGTGGCTCATGGTGGCGAGGAAGGCGCTTTTCGCCTGGCTGGCGGCCTCGGCGGCGTTCTTGGCCTTCTCCAGCTGCTCGGTGCGCACGCTGACCTGGCGTTCGAGCTGGTCGCGGTACTGGGCCAGCGCGGCGTCGCGGCCTTCCACTTGCGCCAGCATGTCGTTGAAGCTGTCGATCAGCGCGCCCAGTTCGTCGTTGCGCTGGTGGACGATGCGCTGCGTGGCCTGGCCACGGCTGACCTGCTGTGCCGCCGCGATCAGCTGGCCCACCGGTTCGGCGATGCTGCCCTTGAAGCGCGCCGCCGTCAGCAGCGCCATCATGAACGACAGCGCGGCCGCCACCATGGCGGCGCCCAGGTTCTTCAGGCTATCGAGCCACATGCGCGTTTGCGACAGCTCCACCATCACCACGCCGGTGGTGGCGTCGCCGTGGCGCAGCACGCGGTGGATGCGCATGGCCGGCGCCCAGGGCTTGCCGCTGCGCTCGGTGCGGACCTCGGCCGCGTCGGGAGAGGAAGTGGTTGCGGGGGGCGCCAGCGCAGCCGGTCCGGCCTGTTCCGGCGGCAGGCCCGGCGCCAGGTAATGCGCCAGCAGCGTGCCGTCGCTGCTGTACAAGGCTGCCTGCAGGATGTCCTGTTCGACCGCGAGTGTGGCCAGCGTCTGGGCGGCCTGCTTGCGGTCAGCGTAGAGCAGGGCGGTCCTGCTGTTGTTGCCGATCACACCCGCCAGGGAGGATAGCTGCTGGCGCGCATCGTCGTTGTGACTGAGCACCGAGGTGGTAGCAAACGTTGCGAACACGAGCAGCAAGGCGCTGCCGGTCGACAACACGGACATCATCGTCAGTTTCTGACTGAGACCTGAGCGTTCAACGTTGAACATTGCGAGGGCCTATTTATAAATGCTATTAGGCAAAATATCTTTATCCGGCGAGCTCGGCTTTGATCTGCATCTAATGCTGGCACGTTTGCGCTGCCTCAAACAACGGCATATCGACTGTCGCAAGCTAGGAGGATGAAACGTACAAAAATCCTCTTCGTTGCCGAGGCCGTGACACTGGCGCATGTGGGCCGGCCGCTGGCGTTGGCGCAAACGCTCGACCGTCACCGCTACGACGTGCATCTGGCATGCGCGCCCGGCTACGACATGTTTTTCAAGGGCCGCGACCTCACGCGGTGGCATCTGCACAGCATCTCCAGCGCGCGGTTTCTGGCCGCGCTGGCGGCGGGCAAGCCGGTGTACGACACGGGCACGCTGGAGCAATACGTGCTGGACGACATGCGCTTGCTGCAAGCGGTGCGGCCGGATGTGGTGGTGGGGGATTTCCGCCTGTCGCTGTCGGTCAGCGCGCGGTTGGCGGAGGTGCCGTATGTGGGGTTGATCAATGCCTACTGGAGCCCCTACGTCCAGCAACACTACCGGGTGCCTGCCATCCCGCTGGCGCGGGTGTTGCCGCTGCCGCTCGCCGACCGGCTGTTCAACCTGGTGCGGCCGTTTGCGTTTGCGCTGCACAGCCGGCCACTCAACCGCGTGCGACGCGCTTACCACATGCCATCGCTGGGGCGCGACCTGCGGCGCATCTACACCGACGCCGACCGCGTGCTGTACGCGGATATCCCCGAGATGTTCCCCGCGTTTGACCTGCCGCTGACGCATTCCTACCTGGGCCCGGTAACCTGGTCGCCGCCGACCGAACTGCCGCTGTGGTGGGAGAAGCTGCCCGGGGGGCGCGACATCGTCTACGTCACGCTGGGCAGTTCGGGGCAGGGCGGGTTGCTGCCGGTGGTGTTGCAGGCGCTGGCGCCGTTGCCGGTGACGGTGCTGGCCGCCACTGCCGGCAAAGTCGATCCGGGCCGCGTGCCGGACAATGCACGCGTGGCCGACTACCTGCCGGGCGAGCAGGCGGCGCGGCGCTCGCGGCTGGTGATCTGCAACGGCGGCAGCCCGACCAGTCAGCAAGCGTTGGCGGCCGGCGTGCCGGTGCTGGGCATCGCTGGCAATCTCGACCAATACCTGAACATGGATGGGGTGTTGCGCGCGGGTGCCGGCGCCTTGCTGCGCTCGGATCGGCTGGTCGAGAAGCAGCTGCGCACGACGGCCTTGCGCCTGCTGGAGCAGCCCGAGCCGCGCGCGGCGGCTGCGCTGGTGGCGCAGCAGTTGCAGCGCTATGATGCCGGCGCGCGGCTGGCAGGGCTGCTGGCGCAATTGCAGGGCTAAAGCGGGGCTGACGCTGCCTGGCATTGAAAGCGCGCGGCACTAACCCAACCCGCACACCGCTGCGGCTTAGGGGCTGACCCCGCAGGGGGCGGACCCTTTTGTTTGGGGTAAAAAAAGCAGCACACCTGGTCAGCGCCGGTGGCGTTCCGGTCTCGACTTACCCCTAAAAAAAACGGACCGGCTGGTAGCCGATCCGCTGTGAAATGACCGCTGCTGCGGTCAGGACTGAACTTTACGGCGCGTGCCCAGCGCGAGTCCCGCAAAGCCCAGACCGATCAGTGCCAAGGTGGCAGGCTCCGGAATGGTGGCGAAACTCTGCGATGAGTCCACCTTCAGGAATGGCACCGTGGTGGGCGTGGTACCGTCCCACATCATGGTTGGCGTGAAGAACGATGGCACGTTGGTGGTGCCGGTGAATTTGTCGACGAAGATCGAGCCGCTGACGGCGTTCAGATACAGCGGATCGACATAGTCGATCATGAAGCGCGAATCGAAGGAGCCGGTGCCGACCGCGCCCGAGGCGCTGAAGCTCGCTTCGTTGAATACCAGGTGGCCGGACAGGATCATGATGCCGTCGCCATCGCCGCCAGCGCCGCCGCAACCGGCAGAGGTGACGCCTTCGCCGTAGCAGCGCACGGTGTTGGCACCGTTGCCGGGAATGGCGCGGCTGCCGTCGCCGATGTTGTCAATGAAGATGGCCAGGTTCTGCACGCCGGTGCGCAGCGGATCGACGTCCATGGCCAGCGATTGCGCGGCCGGCAGGCCGAAGTTGACCGTGGTGGCAGTTTGCGCGGTTACCAGCTCCTGGAAGCGCACTACTTTGCTGATCTCGAACGTGGTGTTCAGCCCACCTGGCGTGACGATGGCTGGGATATTGCTGTTGGACATGGTGCCAACCACCATCTGCGAACGCAGTTCGGTCAGGTAGGGCGCACTGGCGCCAGGGCCGACGATCCGACCGGGAACGAAGCCGGTGGCAAGGCCGGTATCGGTGACGTTGGTCCACAGGTCGGCGTAGGTGGTGTAGACGCCGGTGCCGGTGGGATCCAGGCCCAAGGCCGGCGCGGCGCTGGCGCTCAGTGGCGCTGCCAGCACAGCTGCCAGCATGGCGCCGGCCAGCGCGGGTTGATAGGTTGTCATGTGTGCTCCTTGAGAAGGGCCACGGGAATCGAGGCCGTGACCATCAAAGAGCAAAAGCCTTGCCAGTAACGGTACTTCTTTTTAGATCAATCACTTGCGTGTGGATTGACGGCTTGTTCGGGCGTCGGTGTAAAGAAAACCGTCACGGTGCGGCCTTGATGCGGCGTGCCGGTATGCCGCCCCACACTTCGCCGGCGGCGATCTGCGTATCCTTGGTGACCACCGCGCCGGTCGAGACGATGGCGTTGTCGCCGATGCGCACACCAGCCATCACCACCGCATGGGCACCGATGGTGACGGTGTTGCCGATGACCACGGGCTTCAGTTCCAGGCGCGAACCTTCGATCACGTGGGCAAAGATGACGGCGTCGTGGCCGATGATGGTATTGCTGCCGATGCGCGTGAGCGGCGGGTCGAGCAGGGCTCCGGCGCTGTAGGTGTTGGCGCCCAGTTCGGCGCCCAGCGCCAGGTAAATCAAACGCTGGATCGGCACCGGAATAAAGTGGGTGCGGATCAGCGAATTGAACAGCAGCAGGTAGAACAGGAGGTTGACGTTGGCGGCCAGCTCGTGGCGCGAGTGTTCCGCCACCTCGCCTTCGTGCAGCGGCAGCGCCAGCAGGAAGCAGCGGTACACCAGGAAGGCGTACAGGTAGATCAGCAGCACGGCCAGCGCGCACAGCGCCACGCCGCGAAAGTCGCCCAGCGGCAGGCTGCCGAATAGCAGCACGGTGGTGGCGATGGCCAGCACCAGGATCAGCGCCAGCAAGCCGAGAAACACCGCGACCTGGCCGGGCTTGATGGCGCGCATCAGCGGCCCCCGCCGGCCACCAGCAAGTCGCGCAGCGGCCGCCGCAACGAGCGTGACTGTGCCGCCGCGCCGGCGCCGATGCGGCCCATGAACACGGCGGCGTCCCAGTCCTGGTCGCCCACCAGCGCCGCACCCTGGCGCGACAGCGCCGCCGCCCGCTCCCGCATGCCGGGCGCGGCGGAGAAGGCGCGGCCTTCGCGCACGTAGCGCGCGAAGATCAGCGGCGTCAGCTCGGGCTGCAGCTGGAGGCCTTGCGCGGTGGCCGTCAGCCAGAAGCGCTGCATGGCGCGGCCGGCGGCGATGTAGTCGTCGATGCGCTGCGGCCGGCGCTCGGCCACCAGCACGAAGTGCGCGGCGCAGGCCAGGGCGGGAATCAGGTCCATCTGCAGGCGCGGCGCCAGCGTGCCGGCCAGCCAGGTGTTGAAGAAATGCACGCGCTTCCAGTCGTGCATGACCCAGCGCATCAGTTTGGTGGTCATGGCGTCGGCGCCCAGCGCCTGGTCGGGGATGCGGTCTTCGCTGTAGCGGGCGTCCCATTCGATGATGGCGGTGTGCACGCGGTGCGCTTCCGGCATGGTCAGGCGCAGCTTGGCGTTGCGGAACATCAGGCGCGCGGCGGCCAGGCGCCGGCTGCCTTCCAGCCAGTGTACGCGGTAGCCGGGCGGCAGCGTCAGGCTTAGCGCGGACTTTTCGGCGCCGGTCAACGGCCGCCGGCTCAGCGCGCGGCGCTGCACGCTGCGCGGCAGGATGGCGGCGGCCAGTGGATCGGGTTCGATGCCGGGCGCGGGAACGAACTCGACGCTGAGGGTGGGGTGCGCATCGGGCGTGCCGGCGTGGCGCGAGCTGCGCATCTCCAGCCCGAAGGTGCTGGCGGCGATGGCCATGGTTTCCAACAGCGCGCCGATGGAGATCTGGCTCGGATGGCCGTCGAGATCGTAGACGCAATGGTCGCGCGTGTCGTGGCCGTACACCACCAGCCGGCGGGCGTCGAGGATTTCGAAGCGCCAGGGCTGCGTGTTGTCGCCGCTGGGCGCCCAGCGCGCCAGTTCGAGGATTTGCTCCAGCGTCGAATCGAGTTGCTGTACCGGCTGCTGTTCCATCTGCTTCATGTCTTGTCTCCGGGACCTCGTCGCCGCGCCAGCATCATGGCCAGGCGCTGCAGGGGATTGCGGTTGCCGCCGGGACGCCATGTGCGCACCAGCTTGTTACGGAAGGCGTCGAACTGGTAGCCCCACGGCGCGGCCCGCACATCGCCGCGCTTGAGCAGTATCTTCAGCGCCTCGGTAGCCGCCGCGCCCGCGCACAGTTCGCAGCCCATGATGGTGGACGGGCCGCGCTGCTCCTGCAGCTTGATGGCCGACGGCTCGACCAGGTAAGCGCCGTGCAGCCCGGCCGGGGCCAGTCCGACCAGAAAGCGCAGGGCCTTCTCCATGTCCGGCCGGTCGCCCCAGCCGAAGTATTCTTCGAACGTCATCTGCCCCGGCAGGAAGTTGAGCACGGCCGTACCCATGCCCAGCGGCGCCGCCGTCACGGCCGGAATGCCGAGCCGGGCACAGGCGGCGAACGCCATCTGGCGCGCATCGAAGGCGAAAAAGTCGAGGCCGTCCACATACAAGTCTACACCCTCGAAGAAGCTGGGCAGGGTGTCCTGGGTGAGGCCGGCGGGAAAACGCACCAGCTTGAGCTCGGGATTGATGTCGCGCGCCATGGCGGCCAGCACCTCGACCTTGGGCTGGCCCAGGGTGGACATGGTGGCGCCCACCTGGCGGTTGAAGTTGGCGATGTCGAAGGTGTCGAAGTCGGCGATATGGAAGGCGCCGATGCCGAGCCGCGCCAGCGTCAGTAAATGCACGCCGCCGACCCCGCCCATGCCGGCGATGGCCACGCGCTTGCTGCGCAGCGTGGCCTGTTCGGCCGCCGTCACCCAGCCGATATTGCGTGCATATGCCTGTTGGTAAATGTAAGCCATCTACGTTGGACGCGATGGCGGGCCGAGAAGTTCCGTGCGCATGAGAAAAAAACTGCAAAAAAAACCGGCTCGCGGGGAGTAATGCCGTTAAGTTAAGCTGAAAATAGGCTTCGTCATTCCCGCGAATGCGGGAATCCATGAGGCGCATGCCCGGCTAACTCAGCATGGATCCCGGCTTTCGCCGGGACGACATCGCTTAACTTAACGGCATTAGCTCGCGGGGAGCCGGTTTTCATCGTCAGCAGCAACCGCCGCGTTTGCCCGCGCCGCCGTAGCGGGCCTCCTGGCGTTCGCGGAAGAATTCCTCGTACGTCATGTAGGGCTCGCCCGGATGCGTGGTTTCGCGATGGCTGACGTAGACATCGTAGTCGGGCAGGCCCATCATCAGCCGCACGCTCTGGCCGAGATAGCGGCCGGCCTTGGCGATTTCGCCGAGCATCATTGCACCTTGGCGGTCGCCAGGACCATCGGGCTTTCGTTGGCGGTCGGGCGGCTGTTGGCGCGCGCCGCCTGCACGGTGCGGGCGCCGAAGATCAGCACGCTCAGCACCACGATCACGAAGAAGCCGGCCAGCGAGGCGTCCAGGTAGTCGTTGAAGATCACCTGCTGCATCTGCGCCACCGATTTGGCCGGCGCCAGGATCTTGCCTTCGGCCAGTGCGGCCTGGTACTTGGCGGCGTGGGCCAGGAAGCCGATCTTCGGATTGGCGTCGAAGATCTTCTGCCAGCCGGCGGTCAGCGTGCACAGCAGCAGCCAGATGGTCGGCACGATGGTGACCCAGGCGTACTGGCCGCGCTTCATCTTGAACAGCACGCAGGTGCCGAGGATCAGCGCGATCGCCGCCAGCATCTGGTTGGCGATGCCGAACAGCGGCCACAGGGTGTTGATGCCGCCCAGCGGATCGACCACGCCCTGGTACAGGAAGTAGCCCCAGGCCGCCACGCACAGGCCGGTGGCGGTCAGGTTGGCGAAGGTGTTGTCGGTCTGCTTCATCGACGGTGCAAACGAGCCCAGCAGGTCTTGCAGCATGAAGCGGCCGGCGCGGGTGCCGGCGTCGACGGCGGTCAGGATGAACAGCGCTTCGAACAGGATGGCGAAGTGGTACCAGAAGGCCATCATCTCGCGGCCGCCCAGCGCGTTCGACAGGATGTGGGCCATGCCCACCGCCAGGGTCGGGGCGCCGCCGGCGCGCGAGATGATGCTGTGCTCGCCGACGTCCTTGGCGGTCTGGATCAGCATTTCAGGGGTAATGTAGAAGCCCATCTGGGTCACCGCCTGGGCGGCGGACTCGGCCGTGGTGCCGAGTAGTGCGGCCGGCGAGTTCATGGCGAAGTAGATGCCGGGATCGATGGTCGAGGCGGCCACCAGGGCCATGATGGCGACGAATGATTCCATCAGCATGGCGCCGTAGCCGATGAAGCGGGCGTGGGTTTCGTTTTCGATCATCTTGGGCGTGGTGCCCGACGAGATCAGCGCGTGGAAGCCGGACACGGCGCCGCAGGCGATGGTGATGAACAGGAAGGGGAACATCGAGCCGGACCATACCGGGCCGGTGCCGTCGATGAACTTGGTGAAGGCCGGCATCTGCAGATGCGGCGCGACGAAGATGATGCCCAGCGCCAGGCCGACGATGGTGCCGATTTTCAGGAAGGTCGACAGATAGTCGCGCGGCGCCAGCAGCAGCCACACCGGCAGCACGGAAGCGATGAAGCCGTAGCCGATCAGCATCCAGGTCAGCTCGGTGCCGGTGAAGGTGAACATCGGCGCCAGGGCCGGATTTTCCTGCACCCACTGGCCGCCGAAGATGGCCGCCATCAGCAGCACGAAGCCGATGATCGACACTTCGCCGATGCGGCCGACGCGGATGAAGCGCGAATACACGCCCATGAACAGTGCAATCGGGATGGTGGCCATGACGGTGAAGCTGCCCCATGGCGAGCCGGTCAGGGCCTTGACCACGATCAGCGCCAGCACCGCCAGGATGATGACCATGATCATGAAGGTGCCGAGCAAGGCGATGTTGCCCGGAATCGGCCCCAGTTCGGACTTGATCAGGTCGCCCAGCGAGCGGCCGTCGCGGCGCATGGAAATGAACAGCACGATGAAGTCCTGCACCGCGCCGGCGAACACCACGCCGGCCAGGATCCACAGCATGCCGGGCAGGTAGCCCATCTGCGCGGCCAGCACCGGGCCGACCAGTGGACCGGCGCCGGCAATGGCGGCGAAGTGGTGGCCGAACAGTACGTTCTTATTGGTCGGCACGTAGTCGAGGCCGTCGTTCAGCTTGGCGGCCGGCGTCATGCGGCGGCCGTCCAGGCCCAGCACTTTATCGGAGATGTACAGGCTGTAGAAACGGTAGGCGATCAGGTAGACGCAGACCGCCGCGATGACGATCCAGATGGCGCTGATCGATTCGCCGCGGTGCAGGGCCACCACCCCCAGCGCCGAGGCGCCGCACAGGGCCAGCGCGGCCCAGCCCAGCTTGCTGGCCAGGGTATTCGGTAGAGTGTTCATGCTGCCTCCAAGAGTTGGTCGGTATGTTGTTTAGCTTATGGCCAGTATTCATGATTGTGATATCAGCCGCAAGCGCAGCACTACTGATGCCGGCTGCGTACAACTACGTAGGGGCGGCACCGTGCGGGAGCGTAGAATCGCGGGATGAATGTTGAGGGAGTAGCCGGGATGAAACTACGGCAAAAGGTGATTTTCCTGGCCATCACGCCGCTGATACTGGCGCTGTGCGCGATCGCGCTGGCGGTGCGCCATCAATCGGTGCTGCTGGCCCAGCAGCAGCGCGCCACCATCCAGCAGGCTTACCTGAGCAGCAAGGAGGCCGAGCTCAAGCATTACGTGACGCTGGCCACGCACTCGATTTCGCACCTCTACGATTCCGGCCGCGACGACCAGGCCACGCGCGACGAGGCGATGCGCATCCTGTCCTCGCTCAGCTACGGCGACGACGGCTACTTCTTCCTGTACGACATGGGCGGCAACACCCTGATGCACCCGCGCCAGCCCGAGCTGGTCGGCCGCAACCTGATTGGCCTGCGCGACGAGCACGGCCAGCCCACCATCCAGAACCTGTTGCAGCGGGCCCGCAATGGCGGCGGCCTGGAGCGCTACATGTGGGTCAAGCCGTCCACCCACAAGCCGGTGGCCAAGCTCGGCTACGTGATCGCCATGCCGAAGTGGGGCTGGATGATGGGCACCGGTATTTATCTGGACGACGTCGAGCAGGCGCTGGCCAAGGTCGACGTCCAGCAATCGGGCAACATCCACAACACCATGCTGTGGATTACCGGCATCGCGATCGCCGCCGCCGTGGCCGTGGCCAGTTCCGGCCTGGCCCTGAACATCAGCGAGCTGCGCGTGGCCGACGCCAAGCTCAAGGTGCTGGCCCAGCGCGTGGTCGAGTCGCAGGAGGAGGAGCGGGCACGGCTGTCGCGCGACCTGCACGATGGCATCAGCCAGTGGCTGGTGTCGATCAAATTGCAGATCGAGGCCGGCATCATCCGCCTGTCGTCGGCCAAGCCCGAGCAGAAGGAGGCTGCGCAGGCGGTGTTCGAGCACGCCGCCGACCAGCTCAGCAACGTCATGGCCGAGGTGCGGCGCATTTCGCACAACCTGCGTCCGGCCATTCTCGACGACCTCGGCCTGGCGGCCGCGCTCCAGCATCTGGCCAAGGAGTACACCCTCAGCAGCGGAACCCCGGTACACTTCGAGGCGTCGGGCTGTACCGACGGCTTGTCCGACGTCGCCAACACCGTGCTGTTCCGGCTGGCGCAGGAAGCGCTGACCAATATCGAACGCCACGCCGGCGCCGCCAGCATCGACATCACGCTGGCCGGCGCCGAGCCCGGCGTCACGCTGCGCATCCGCGACGACGGCCACGGTTTCGACGCCGAAGGCATCGCCCAGCATCCGCAGCGCGGCATCGGCCTGCGCAATATGATGGAGCGGATGGACGCCGTCGGCGGCCGTTTCGAGATTGTCTCGTCCACCGACGGCACGCTGGTCACGGCCCATGCCCCTAACAATAGTTGAATCTTTATGACCGATACGATCAAAATCCTGCTGGTAGACGACCATCCCCTGGTGCGCGACGGCCTGCGCGCCCGGCTTGAAGCCATGCCGCAATTCGAGGTGGTGGCCGAAGCCGGCGGCGCGGCCGAGGCGCTGGAACAGGTGGCCCGCTGCCGCGTCGACCTGGTGCTGATGGATATTAATATGCGCGGCACCAACGGCATCGAGGCCACCGCGCTGTTCAAGCAAGCCTTCCCGCAGATCGCCGTGCTGATCCTGTCGATGCACGACAAGGTGGAATACGTCTCGCAGGCGATCCAGGCCGGCGCGCGCGGCTATGTGCTCAAGGACGCGCCCGGCAAGGACATCGTGGTGGCCATCGAGACCGTGATGTCCGGCGGCATCTACTACAGCGCCGCGCTGGCCCGTCAACTGGCCCAGCCGCAGAACCAGGACAACCAGCTCACCACCCGCGAGCACGAGGTGCTGCGCCACATCGCCAACGGCGAATCGAACAAGCAAATCGCCCGCGCCCTGGACCTCAGCGTGCGCACGGTGGAAACCCACCGGCTCAACATCAAGCGCAAGCTCGGCATCGAAGGGCAGGCTGAATTGATCCGCTTCGCGGTGCAAAATGCAAGATGAGAACGCTACCAAAGCTGGACCTGTCGGAAAATACCGACGCTTGCTACTAATACCATTGAGCAAAATTTAACAGTGCGTGTTTGCACGGCAATATCTGCTATATTTCTGCTCCGACCGCAGATTATTGCAATTGTGCAAAAGAAAAACGTTTCGCGCGCCGTCGATTGGTCCTCTACTGGTATCTTTATGGTAATTGGTTGCCTTAAGTCAAGTGTTGGTCTAAGATGGCGCGCATAACCTCGATGAGATATTGATGTCTGCGCCTGAAATCAGCCCGTTTCCACTGGTGGAATTACAAGCAGTATCCAACGCTCACAACGAGTGGGTGGCACTGACTTTGAGCTATCGCCCGCCAGCGGCGACCCCTTCCAGGCAGCGTTGACGCTCTTGAAAACGCCGGACGTGTTTGCCGCGTTGGCGCCCATGGATTGCATCCTCCCCGTTCCCCAACCGCAGCTGCTGGAGCAATCGCAGCTGGAGTCGCTGCCGGCCAACCGCATCGTCCTGCGGGTGCCGGCCGCCGCCTGCGCCGACGTCGCCGTCCAGAAAAAACTCGCCGGCTATGCCGACGCCGGCTACCGCATCATGCTCGACGGCGTGGCCGAAGGCTCGGGCGCCACCATGTGTGGCGCCCGCGCGCTGATGGTGGACGCCTCGCTGAGCTTGCCGCCGGTGCTGGCGCTGGTGGCCCAGCCGGGGCCGCACCTGGCCACCGGCATGCATAGCGAAGCGCGCATCGCCGAATGCGCCAAGGCCGGCTTTAGCTGGTTCGCCGGCCACTTCGCCCTGCATCCCGACCCCGACTCCACCCAGGGCGACGGCACCTCGCGCAAGCGCCTGCTGGCGCTGCTCGGCCTGCTGGCGCGCGACGCCGACTCGCGCGAGCTTGAAGTGCTGCTCAAGCAAGATCCGGCGCTGGCCTACCACTTACTGAAACTGGTCAACTCGGCCGCCTTCGCGCTCAGTTCGCCGATCCACAGCTTCGGCCAGGCCATTAACGTGCTCGGCCGGCGCCAGCTGCAACGCTGGCTGCAACTGCTGCTGTACGCACGCCAGCAGGACGACGGCCTGGCCAATCCGCTGCTGCCGCTGGCGGCTGTGCGCGCCTCGTTGATGGAAGGGCTGGCCAAGGCCCAGGGCTGGGACCGCGACCAGCAGGACATGGCCTTCGTGGCCGGTGTGTTCTCGCTGCTGGACGTGCTGCTGGCCATGCCGATGACTGAAATCGTCGCCGCCCTCAGTCTCGACCTGGATGTGGTGATGGCGCTGCTGGACCGCGCCGGCCCGCTGGGCGACCTGCTCACGCTGGTGGAACAGCATGACAGCGTCGTCCTCGAGCAGGCCGGCATTTCCCACGAAGTCTACTGGGAGGCGCAACTGCAGGCTTACCACTGGGCGATCCAGGTGAGCAGGAATATCTAAACGATGCTCGCGCAACCCGTCTCCGATTTCCTGACCAACAGCGCGGCCTTATGCGACGCGGTGCTGCGGCTGCGCGGCTCCGCCCTGGCCGAGGAACTCGGGCGCATCGTGCGGGCCGTGCTCGACACCCCGCTGGGCGAATACATCCCGGCCGACTCGTTCTCGATGCTGCTGCACCCGCCGGTGGAACCGGTGCTGGCGGCCAACGACGACGCCGTGCCGACGCTGAGCCAGGACATCAGCTTCGACGGCCACCTGTTCGGCCGCTTCGTGGTGTCCGGCCGCGCCCACTACAGCGAGCTGGACCGCCAACACCTGGCCAGCCTGGCCAGCCTCGCGGCCAGCGTGCTGCAGGTACACTCGGTAGCGCAGCGCACCACCCACGCCTACGTGCAGGTGGAAGCCAAGCTGCAGCACCAGGCGCAGATCCTCGACCAGATCCACGAATCCGTGCTGACCATGGACATGAACGGCTTCATCATCAGCTGGAACAAGGGCGCGGAGCGTCTGTTCGGCTACACCGCCGTGGAAGCGGTCGGCCGCAACATCCTGTTCCTCTACGATGACGAAGACATCGGCTTCCACGACGCCTTCCTGGAGCAGGGCGGGCGGCTGATGGAAGTGCGGCGCAAAAAGAAAAGCGGCGAAGTATTCTGGGCCAGCCTGTCGCTGTCGGCGCTGTGCGACATCAACAACCGCTCGGTGGGCCTGATCGCCTACCTGACCGACATCACCGAGCGCAAGATGGCGGAGGAGCGCATCCACCACCTGGCCTATTACGACGCCCTGACGGGCCTGCCCAACCGCACGCTGCTGACCAAGCTGGTCGACCAGGCGTTGATGGTCGCGCAGCGCAACAAGGCGCACGGCTGCGTGTTGTTCATCGACCTCAACCGCTTCAAGCTCATCAACGACACGCTGGGTCGCAAGATCGGCGACGAATTGCTGGTGGAGGTAGCGCGCCGCTTCCGCACCGTGCTGCGCGACCAGGACCTGGTGGCGCGGTTGGGCGGCGACGAATTCGCGATCGGCCTGTTCGACATCGGCCAGCACTTCGAAGCCAGCATGGTGGCGCAAAAGCTGCTGGCCACCTTGGCCGCGCCTATCCTGATCGACGGCCACGACCTGCGCGTGGGCGGCAGCATCGGCATCAGCGTCTACCCGCAGGACGGCGGCGACGCCGAAACGTTGCTGCGGCTGGCCGACATCGCCATGTACCGCGCCAAGCAGGAAGGCAGCGCGGACGGCGACCACGTGGCGTTCTACAGCCAGGACATGAACCAGGGCATGCAGGAACGCATGCGCATCGAAACCGGCCTGCGCCACGCGCTGGGCAACGGCGAGTTACTGCTGCACTATCAGCCCAAGTACGCCATCGCGGACGGCAAGATCATCGGCGCCGAAGCGCTGGTGCGCTGGCGCCATCCCGAGCGCGGCCTGGTGCCGCCGTCGGAATTCATCCCGCTGGCCGAGGCCACCGGGCTGGTGGTGCAAGTCGGCGAATGGGTGCTGGAAGCGGCGTGCGCGCAGGCGCAAGTGTGGAAAGACGCCGGACTGCCGCCGATCCGGTTGGCGGTCAACGTCTCCGCGCGCGAATTCACGGCGGCCTTGCCGGGGCGTGTCAGCGACACCTTGCGGCGTTATGGGCTGGAACCATCGTGGCTGGAGTTGGAAATCACCGAAAGCACGCTGATGCACAACATCGACCGCGTGATCGGCATCATGGACCGGATCACGGCCATGGGCGTGACCTTGTCGCTGGACGATTTCGGCACCGGCTACTCATCGCTGTCGTATCTGAAGCGCTTCCCGATCGACACGCTCAAGATCGACCGCTCGTTCACCATCGGCATCCCCGGCGACACGAACGACTGCGCGATCGCCAACACCATCATCAGCATCGCCCAGCAGCTCAAGCACAAAGTGATTGCCGAGGGCGTGGAAACGGTGGAGCAGCTGGCCTTCCTGAAGAACTCCGGCTGCAACGAAGTGCAGGGCTATCTGTTCTCCAAGCCGCTGGAAGCGGACGCGTTCGAACGCGCGCTGCGGGAAAACTGGGCGCCGGGCAGGGCCAGTCGGGCGGCTTAAGAGGGCAGAGGTGGTTTTGGTGCGGGAAATCTGTATAATGCTGCACACTTAGGAAGCGTGGCCGAGTGGTTGAAGGCAGCAGTCTTGAAAACTGCCGACGGTGTGAGCCGTTCGTGAGTTCGAATCTCACCGCTTCCGCCAGGAAACAAATAAAAAACCGCCCATGAGGCGGTTTTTTATTTGTTTCCTGGCGGAAGCGAGCAAGGCCCCTGCGGGCCTTGCGTGTGAGATTCGAAGGGCATGGCCCTACCGGGCCATCCCGCCCCGAATCGCCCAACTGCTGGGCGCCAAGCGCCCAGCCTCGCGCGCCGAGGGCGCGCGTTTTGCATCTAATCATCCGTCTGTGGCTTAGGCCACAATGTGTCTTGTCGCCTTGAGATTTGTCAAACGATGCCTTTGCGTGTCCGAATGACAGAGCTGACCCCGTAGTCCGAGCAACTGGGCGTGGCGCCGTCATTCAGCCGGCCACGTGTGAGCAACGACAACGCCTACGCAGAGTCGCTGTTCAGGACATGTAAATACCGTCCGGACTACCCGAGCAAGCCGTTCGGGAAGCTGGCAGAAGCACAGCAATGGACGCAAAAATTCACTCGCTGGTACAACCAGGAACATAAGCACAGCGGCCTGAAATTTGTGACGCCGGAACAGCGTCACAGTGGTCGCGACAAGACGATTTTGGAACATCGCGATCAAGTCTATCGTGAGGCAAAATACCGCAATCCTCGGCGCTGGTCACAGGGTACGAGAAATTGGAAACTGGACGATCAGGTCTGGTTGAATCCGGAACGGATTCGGCCGGAAGCACTACAGCAAGCGGCTTGAGATGACGCGACAACTACGTTGACAAACACCGAGGACGGGAGATATGGAAAAGCAGATTGCAGCTGAACTGATGGAGGAAATACTGAAGTTGAGCGCTCAAGTCAACGTCATTGCCTCGAAAATTGAAGGTATCACCCCGGACGCTGATCGCATGGAGATGCGGCGCAACATTGCAACTCTGATGGGAAACTGCGACGAGCATTTATATCGTCCGATATTGCGACAATATCCTGAATTAGAGCCGCATTGGTAAATTATCGGAAGCGTGGGCACGTGGGGTACATGCGTTTTTCCCCTGTTAAAATCGGTTCCGCAACCTCTTAACAATCGTAGCAAAATCAATACGTTACAACAGCGTTTTGTAGATATGTTGCGGAACCAAAAAATTCATAAGCCCTTGATTCTTTTAACATAGTGTGGAGACTTGAAAACTGCCGACGGTGTGAGCCGTTCGTGAGTTCGAATCTCACCGCTTCCGCCAGGAAACAAATAAGAAACCGCCTATGAGGTAATGCCGTTAAGTTAAGCTGAAAATAGGCTTCGTCATTCCCGCGAATGCGGGAATCCATGAGGCGCATGCCCGGCTAACTCAGCATGGATCCCGGCTTTCGCCGGGACGACATCGCTTAACTTAACGGCATTACCGCCCATGAGGCGGTTTTTTATTTGTTTCCTGGCGGAAGCGAGCAAGGCCCCTGCGGGCCTTGCGTGTGAGATTCGAAGGGCATGGCCCTACCGGGCCATCCCGCCCCTCGGCGCCCAACTGCTGGGCGCCAAGCGCCCAGAAGTTGGGCGCCGAGGGCGCGCGTTTTGCACCTAATCATCCGTCTGTGGCTTAGACCACAATCTGTCTTATCGCCTTGAGATTTGTCAAACGATGCCTTTGCGTGTCCGAATGACAGAGCTGACCCCGTAGTCGGACCCCGTAGTCGGAATGACAGAGCTGACCCCGTAGTCGGACCCCGTAGTCGCGTAGTCCGTGGCTTAGACCACAATCTGTCTTATCGCGTTGAGATTTGTCAAACGATGCCTTTGCGTGTCCGAATGACAGAGCTGACCCCGTAGTCCGCGTAGTCCCATAGGTGGATGCGCTGGCCGCTTACGTCCGTAGTCCCGTAGTCCGTGAAAAAAAACCGCAAAGAATGCGGTTTTTTTTCGCTTACGCTCTTTAACTGCTGAGGCGTCAACATTCACAAAACATTGCTGTCAATTGCAGCTGCGATCATAACTTCCCGGTGCGTAGACACTTATGTTAGCGTCTCTCACTCAAAATTGAGAACGCCACTGTACCCTTCAGGCGCTGTTTTTTCCGGCCACCTGGAATCGACCATTGGTTGCGAAGCGCAGTACGAATTGGCCACGACTTTACCGGTTTTCGAGCCCCTGCAAGCCCATACCAGCGTACTGCGATGCTTGAATTGATCCCAAACGAATTGATCGTCCAGTAGAGGCGGCAGTGCTTTTTCATATCCGATTTTAGGGGGAGTTTGCGTAGATGCACTTTCGCTAGACCCCGGCTTCTTATCCAACGCCTTTTCGGTATCTGGTATTGTTGGTTGGCCCACGCAAACTGCTGATACCAAGACGAACCCTATTAGTACAAAAAGCTTCATAAGTCCTCCAATCAAGACGGAAACATAATAACTGGGTGCCTTTGTGATCAGTAATGCACCAACTCGTGAACTCCAACGATATGGGCTTCGATAAAGGTCGCGTCGTTGTGTTCTATTGGCGAGGCGGCGATTGGTGCTGGCTCGTTTTGAGCGAGATAAGTTTCTAAAATCTTGGTATCAAAATCGTTTGGCTCTGATTTTTCCGGGTCCAGAATAATCAGATAACTGGCATCATGCAAGTTACCTTTGGAATCCATGGAAAAGAAAGACGTAGCATAACCCCAGCCGGTAGGCGCGTTGGGCGGTGGCATTGGGAAACCATTTCCCATACCGGGCGCGTTAGAACTTCCATCGTAGGTACCCCCGACCTTAGTCCATCCTCCTTTTTCGAAGGTTTTCCACGTTCCATTGTCGGTGTGCTGCGTCGAGTTCTGTACTTTTACGTCACTTCCAATAGCGTTGTAATTCGCGCGAACCGGCTCTCCAAGTTCAAGGGCTACACGTGTTTCAAACGCGGTCGCTTGCGCCTCATCATGACCGAAGATAACGTGAGCGATTTCATGAGCCAGTCCCATTGCAGGCGATTGGACCCCAAGAACACCTGTGTCCGAAATTACCTGTAACCCTTGATTAGGATTCCACATGATCTGCCCTGATCCTGGCATGGCTATCGTAGCTAAGTTCGAGCCAACATACATCGTGTACCCACTAAGATTGACATAAAACATCGCCAGGGTCGGACTTTTCTGAAGGTATGTCAATGTAAGGGTTAGCTGTGATGCATCTGCTGGCTTGATACCGGGTGTCGAAATATACCAATAATCACTTATTATAAGACTCCTCCAAATTTCAGCAGTTACTGCTGGTCAAAGTGACTCCGCAGGAATATTGATTATATTGAAAGATATGCTGGCAAAACTCACCAATGGTAACATTGATAAAAATATATGAAGGGAGCTAGGCTGCCAAGTCATCTGTATTGCCGGTAAGGTGCACTATGCCATCAACGGTGGGACGGCCACCTTAAAATTCATGCCTCATAGCAACCCCGGTTGCTTGTGGCGCCGGAGTGGCGAATTCGGAGTTTTAGTAAGCTTCGGTACTGGGTCGAAGTCTTTGTTGAGCGTTGCATGGGTGGCATCAATCCCGATGCCCGTAATTGGAGCCTCATTGGTGATTTCAGCGACGTGGGCAAGTGGGCTAAATGAGCTTTCTCTATTAAAATCTGTTCCGCAACCTGCCGCCAAACCTAGCAAAATCAATCGGTTACAATAACGTGCTGTGCGTATGTTGCGGAACCAAAAAAGTATCAAGTCATTGATTCGTTTAAGATAGTGTGGAGACTTGAAAACTGCCGACGGTGTGAGCCGTTCGTGAGTTCGAATCTCACCGCTTCCGCCAGGAAAAAAATAAGAAACCGCCTATGAGGTAATGCCGTTAAGTTAAGCTGAAAATAGGCTTCGTCATTCCCGCGCATGCGGGAATCCATGAGGTGCATGCCCGGCTAACTCAGCATGGATCCCGGCTTTCGCCGGGACGACATCGCTTCACTTAACGGCATTACCGTCTATGAGGCAGTTTTTTATTTGTTCCTGGCGGAAGTGTTGGCTAATGAACGTCGAATGCATCAAGCACCCGGCTCGTGCCCAAGGCGATTCTAGCTCGCCGTATAGTTGTCTTTACCGTGCCGAGCGGCAGGTCGGCAAGGGTTGCAATTTCCGCATGCGATAAGTCGGAGTAATAATGCATTACCAATAGCTGCTTTTGCCGCTTGGGCAATGTCCTAAGTGCGATGCTTACAGCATCTCGCAAAGCGTTGCTGGCGTGTCGAGCCTCAGGGTCGGACTCCTCATCATGAGCCGACGCTATCCCGGCATTGAAATCGACCGTTCGGTATCCTGCTCGCTGAGAACGGAGGTAGTCGAGGGACCTGCTGCGGCATAGCATCGAAAGCCAAGTGGCCAAACTACTCTTGGCTGATTCGTATGAGTCGCCGTGCTGCCAAACGAAAGCAAAAACGTCTTGCGTAATTTCTTCGGCGGCCTGACGTGACCGCGTGATAAATAGCGCCTGAGACAATACGAAACGCCATCGCGACTTGTATAAGTCAGCCAGCGACACCCAACCGCCACCTATGTTCGACCTTTTGCAAATTGCATTAAGGGGCAGTTCAGCTCGGTACCTGCGGTCGATTTTGGCGATGCCCATGGAATCTCTTTGCCTTCGTGTCGGACGAATTATGAAATTAGTTTAATGTCGCTCTTCAAGCTTACAGAACCGCACTTCATGCCGTCTGCGGTTTTTTCTTTGATGGTGCGGCAGCACACCTAATTCATAGAGACAGGAATTTTCTGATGCTTTTTCACAAACACCGCTGTCGTGTCGCATGAGGTTTCTTAAGCGGCTCTTCGCTGACCCATTTGGGCAATTTGCAGGAAGTCCTTGGCGTGCAACGAAGCACCGCCGATGAGCGCGCCGTCGATGTCGGGCATGGCTAGCAGGCTGGCGGCGTTGGAGGCGGTGACGCTGCCGCCGTAGAGGATTTTGGTGGCGGCGTCTACGCGGCTTCGGATCATCGCGTGTGCGTGCTGGGCGACTTCGGGGGAGGCGCTGGCGCCGCTGCCGATGGCCCAGATGGGTTCATAGGCGATGATGATATTTCCCAGTTCAGCAAAGGGCAGCGCTTGCAATTGCCGCGCAAGGACGGCTTCCGTTTGCCCGCTTTGGCGCTCGTGCAGCGTTTCGCCGATACAGACGATGGGGATCAGGCCGGCGTCAACGGCGCGCTGGGTTTTGCCGGCGATGACTGCATCGGACTCGGCATGGTAAACGCGGCGTTCCGAATGGCCGACCAGCACGTAGGCGCAGCCGAACTCTTGCAGCATGGCGGCCGAGACTTCTCCTGTGTAAGCGCCGGCCGTGTGTGCCGACAGGTCTTGCCCGCCCAGCCGGATATTGCTGCCGGCAACCAGATGGGCACACAGCGCCAGATAGGGGTGGGGAACGCAGACGGTTGCTTCGCAGTCCGCCGCAACGATCTCCGCCAACAGCGCTTTGATGCTCTCGCGATTGCCGTTCATTTTCCAGTTGCCGACGATAAGTTTTCTAGTCAAAGCAGTCTCCTATGATGTTGCCCACGCAACGGAGCGCGACACGGCATCGTGCCATCGCGACATGGCCCAGGCGCGGCGGTCGGCGCAGGTCGCTGGTGTGAAGCAGCGCTCCACTTGCCAATGACTTTCCAGCTCCTCAATACCTTCCCACAGACCCGCACCCAACCCGGCCAATTGCGCTGCGCCCAGCGCCGTCGTTTCGATATTCACCGGCCGTAGCACGGGAATGCCCAGTGCATCGGCCAGCAACTGCAGCAGCAGATCGCTTCGGGCGCCGCCGCCGTCAACCCGCAGTTCGCGCAGCGCCACGCCGGAATCGGCCTCAATGGCGCGCAACACGTCCACCGTCTGGTAGGCGATGCCGTCCAGCGCCGCGCGTGCAATGTGGTGCCGGGTCGAGCCGCGATGCAGGCCGAGTAGGGTGCCGCGCGCGTACGGGTCCCAATGCGGTGCGCCGAGTCCGGAGAAGGCCGGCACCAGCACCACGCCATCCGCATCGGCCACCATGCCGGCCAGTTGCTCCACCTGACTGACGTCGTTCACGATGCCGAGCCCGTCGCGCAGCCATTGCAAGGTCGCGCCGGCCATGAAGACGCTGCCTTCGATCAGGTGCGTGGTGCGGCCGCGCAGCCGCCAGCCGACCGTGGTCAGCAATTGGTTGGCCGATGGCGCCGGCACGTCGCCGACGTTCATCAGCAGGAAGCTGCCGGTGCCGATGGTGTTCTTGGCGCTGCCGCGCTGATGGCAGGCCTGGCCGAAGGTGGCGGCCTGCTGGTCGCCGGCGATGCCGGTGATGGGGATCGCGCAGCCCAGCAAGTTGGCCGAGGCGGTGGCGATGTGGCCGCTGCTATCGACGATCTCGGGCATGACTGCGGCCTGTATGTCGAACAGCGCCAACAGTTCCTCGTCCCAGCGTCCGGTGTGGATGTTGAACAGCATGGTGCGCGAGGCGTTGCTGGCGTCGGTCACGTGCGCGCCGCTGAGCTTGTAGACCAGCCAGCTGTCGACGGTGCCGAAGGCCAGTTCGCCGCGCGATGCGCGCTGGCGTGCGCCCGGCACGTGGTCCAGCATCCATTTCAGTTTGGAGGCGGAGAAGTAGGCGTCGATCACCAGCCCGGTTTTTTCGCCGATCAGCGATTGGTAGCCGTCGCGGCGCAGCGCGTCGCAATACGCGGCGGTGCGGCGGTCTTGCCAGACGATGGCGTTCATCAGCGGTTGTCCGCTGGCGCGGTCCCACAGGATGGTGGTTTCGCGCTGGTTGGCCAGGCCAATGGCGCGTACTTGCGTGGCGCTCACGTCGCAACGTTCCAGCACTTCGCGCGCTGCCGTCAGTTGTGAGTGCCACAATTCGTTCGGGTTGTGTTCCACCCAGCCCGGCTGGGGAAAGATCTGGCGGATGTCGTGCTGCGCGCAGCCGGCCACACGGCCAGCGGCATCAAACAGCACGGCGCGTGAGCTGGTGGTGCCTTGGTCGAGCGCCAGGATGTAGTCATCCATGCCTGCCTCCCGCCGCGAGAACAGGCGTCTGGCGCAGATGGCGTTGCATCCAGGCGTCGATCAGGCCTGTCGCGCCGGGCGGCGCTTGCAGGCCCAGCTTGGTGCGCCGCCACAGCACGTCGTCGGCGCTGCGGGCCCATTCGGTTTCCATCAGGTAGCGCAGTTCGCCTTCGTGCAAGCCGGGCGCGAGGGCGACGCCGAGATCGGCCAGCGATTGGCAGCCGGCCAGCAGCTTGTGCACACGGGTGCCGTAGGCGCGGGTGTAGCGCTTGGCCTGCGTGGCGGGCAGCCATGGATACTGGCGCTGGATGCGTTCGATGAAATCGTCAAAGTGCAGGACCGAGGCGTTGGCGGGCGCGGCGCCGAGCACGTCGCCGCCAGGCAGGCAGGCGGCGTCGGTCCAGGCTGCGCCGGGCACGGTCATCATGCCGGCGATGCGGTTCAAGGCTTGCTCCGCCAGCTTGCGGTAGGTGGTGACCTTGCCGCCGAATACGGACAGCAGCGGTGCGGCGCGCGTGTCGGTCAGCAGTTCGTAGTCGCGCGTGACGGCTGCCGCGTTGCCGGCGCCGTCATCGAGCAGCGGGCGGATGCCGGCGTAGCTCCACACCACGTCTGCCGGGCCGATCTGCTTGCGGAAGTAGCGGTTGCTGATGTTGCACAGGTAGGTGGTTTCGTCGGCGCTGATGGTTACTCGGCGCGGGTCTTCGGTAAATTCCACGTCGGTGGTGCCGATCAGCGTGTAGTGCTGTTCAAACGGCAGCGCGAAGACAATGCGGCCGTCGTCGTTCTGAAACAGGTAGGCCTCCTCGTGCTCAAACAGGCGCGGCACCACGATGTGGCTACCCTTGACCATGCGCAGCTTGCGCTGGCTGGCGATCTGCGCCTGCTGCAACAGGTCGAGCGCCCACGCGCCGGTGGCGTTGACCAGGCAGCGCGCTTCCACCGTGGTGGTGGTGCCGTCTTCCGCGCGCAGGCTGGCGTGCCAGGTCTGGTTGCTGGCGTGGAGGGATACGCAACGGGTGCGCGGCAGGATGATGGCGCCGCGCTCGTGCGCATCCAGCGCGTTGAGCACCACCAGCCGCGCATCGTCGACGGCGGCGTCGGCGTACATGAAGCCGCTGCGTAGCCCGGCCGTCAGCGCTTGTCCGGTTGCGTGCATGCGCAAGTCCAGCGACGCTGAAGCTGGCAGCAGCTCGCGCCGCGCCAGATGGTCGTACAGAAACAGCCCACAGCGCAGCATCCATGCCGGACGCAGTCCCGGCAACTGCGGCAGCACGAAGCGCAGCGGCCGGATCAAATGCGGTGCCGAGCGCATCAGCACCTCGCGCTCGCGCAGCGCCTTGCGCACCAGGCCCAGTTCGCCATATTGCAGATAGCGCAGGCCGCCGTGTATCAGCTTGGAGGAGGCGGACGAGGTATGCGCCGCCAGGTCATCCTGCTCGCACAGCACCACCGACAAGCCACGGCCGGCGGCGTCGCGCGCGATGCCGGCGCCGTTGATGCCGCCACCCACCACCAGCAGGTCGCAGCGCAGCACGGATGCGGTTTTCATCATGCTGCCGCCGCCGTCGCCTGTCCCAGCGATGCGCTCAGCATGGCGCCGAACTCCAGGCTGCCGACCGCCGTCTGGCCGCCGTCGATCGGCAAGACGGCACCGTTGATGTAGTCGGCCGCGCCGCTGGCGAGGAACAAGGCAAATGCCGCCACTTCGTCGCGGCTGGCGGCGCGGCCCGATGGTATGCCGCGCAGCAGACGATCCCAGCTGCGCTGGCCGTCCGGCGCCAGGCGGCGCATGCCTTCGGTGTCGCCCACCGGGCCGGGCGCGATGCCCAGGCAGCGGATGCCCACCGCGCCCCATTCGATGGACAGCGTGCGGATCAGCATGTCGATGCCGGCCTTGGCGGCGCACACGTGGCTTTGCGTGGCCGTCGGCAGCCGCGACTGGATGGCGGAGATGGCCAGCAGCATGCCGCCCGGCTTGGCCAGGAATTCATGCGCCGCGTGGGCGGTGTTGAAGGTGCCGATCAGGTCGATATCGATCACCGTGCGGAAGCCGCGCGCCGACATGTCCACCGCATTGGCGACGAAGTTACCCGCCGCACCGGCCACCACGATGTCGAGCCGGCCGAAGTGCTGGTGTGTGCGGAACAGGGCGGCGTAGATCTGGTCATGGTCACGGACGTCGGCAGACAAGCCGATTGCTTGCCCGCCGGCGGCGCGGATGGCCGCCGCAGCCAGTTCCGCCTTGTCCAGGTTGCGGCCGACGATGGCGACCGCCGCACCGGCCGCAGCGTAGGTCTCGGCGATGCGCTGGTTGATGCCGCTGCCGCCGCCGGTAATCAGGGCCACTTTGCCTTTTAGCAGGCCGTCGACAAATATCTGGGTCATGTTCATTCCTTTGCTTTGGGGCGCACGGGACCGCCAGCGGCGCCTTGCGGCGCTGCTGTCAGGTACTGTGCAGGGGAAGAGATTGCTAGAGCGAGGCGGTCACCCGGTCGCACCAGACCACCAGATTGCTTATGACCTCGGCACGGTTGGTTTCGTTCAGTACTTCGTGGCGCGCGCCGCCGTAGACGTGGGTGGACAGGTCCTGCACGCCGGCTTCACGCAGGCGCCGCACCAGTGGATCGAACCAGGCCAGCATGCCGTTGACCGGGTCGCGGTCGCCGGTGAACAGCAGCAGCGGCAAGTCCTTGCGCATGCGCGCCAGCTGCACCGGATCGGCCGTGCTGTTGCCGACATCAAAAATGGAAAACAGCGACGGCAAGGTCAGCGCAAAGCCGCACAGCGGATCGGCCACATAGGCGGCCGGCACCTGCGGATCGCGGCTCAGCCAGTCCACCGGCGTTTGCGCGTCGGCCACGGTGGCGTTGGCGCTGTCCACCGTCCAGCCGGAGACGCGCGGATCGAGCAGTTCCAGCGCGGTGGTGCCGGACAGCGCGCAACCGTCCAGCAGCGCGCCATATTCCAGCAGGTAGATCTGCGCCGCCATCGAACCCATGCTGTGCGCCAGCATCAGTACCGGCAGGCCGAAGTGGCCGGCGCGGGCGTGCCGCGTGACCACCGCCATATCGTCCACCAGTCCCTGGAAGCCGCGCGGGCCAAAGTCGCCCAGGCTGCCGTCGTCCAGCGCGGCCTGGCCGTGGCCACGGTGCTCGCTGGCGATGACGCGGTAGCCGGCCGCCACCAGCGCGGCGGCCACGTGCTCGTAGCGTACCGAATGTTCGGCCATGCCGTGGACGATCTGCACCACGCCCTTGATCACCGGGCCGGACCACGAGATGACGTGGATGGCCTGGCCGTCATTGGCGCCGAGCGTGTAGCGTTCCATTTTGATGCTCATGCTGGTCTCCATGCTTTTAGTAACGGAAGGTGACGTCGATACCGTAGCGGCGCGGGTAGGGCACAGGCGTGAACTTGGTCTGCGACGTGGCGTCCAGCACGATACCGGTCGGATTGCGGTTGTCACTCAGGTTTTTACCATACATGGCGACCTCCACCTTTTTCGACGGCGACAGCAAGGCGATGCGCGCCGACACGTCGCGCGTTGCACCCACGCGCGAGTTGTCCGCGTTGGTGGCCAGGAAGTACTGTTCGCCGATGAAGCTGGCGTCGCCGTGCAAGGTCAGCAGATAGGCATAGACCGGGATGCTGTAGTCGATGCCTACGTTGCCGGTGTAGCGCGGCGCTTCGATCATGCGCTTGCCGGACAGGTTGGCGCTGTTCAGGGTCAGGGCGCGGTACTTGCCGTCCAACAGGCCGAGGCTGGCGCTCAGGCGCAGTTGTTTGTTCACCTGCAGGAAGCTCTCGATCTCGGCGCCGGTGATGCGCGATTGGCCGGCGTTCACCAGTTGCTGGTTGCCGATGCCGATCACATTGAGAAACTGCTGGTTGCGGAAGTCGTAGCGGAAGGCCGAGACGTTCAGGGTCAGCTTGTTGTCCAGCATCTGCGACTTGACGCCGCCTTCGTAGGAGTTCAGGTATTCCGGCTTGGCCACATTGAGGTCGGCCGCATTGGTCAGGGCGCCGCCGTTGAAGGCGCTGCTGCGGTAGCCGCGCGCATAGTGGGCGTACAGCATCAGGCTGCGGGTCAGCTTGGCGTCGACGCCGAGACGGCCGGTGGGCTTGCGGTCGTCGTAGCGCAGCTCAGGTTGCACTGGAATCACCGGCGTCACGCGGAAATCGGCCAGGCGGCCTTCGTCGCGCGTGTAGCGCACGCCGCCGTAGATGCTCCAGACTTTGTCGATGTCGTAGGTGCCGTCGATGTACAGCGCGGTGGAGCGGCGTTCCTGCAGATATTGCTGGTTCAGGATGGGCAGTACCGGCGGGCCGCCGAAGATGGTGTAGGTGGTGCCGATGTCGACGTTGTCGCGCTGATGGTACAAGCCGGTGATGAACTGGAACGGGCCGTCAAACGCTGTGGCAAAGCGCAAGTCCTGGCTGAACTCATGGTTGCGCGAGCGGAAGTCGATGTGCAGCAGCGGGTCCATGGTGCCGTCGGCATCGACCAGGTTCTGGAAGCGTCCGTTGAGGAAGGAGGTAATGGAGGTGACGGTGCCCAGGTCGGTGCTCTGGTTCAGGGTGAGGTAGCCGCCGGTTCCGCGCACGGCGATTTCGCCGGAACGGTCGTCCGCCACTTCGCGGTCGCCCAGCGGCTGGCCGTTGAAGGGATTGATGCGCGGGTTCTTGCCGTTGGCGTTCAGGCCGCCGGCCAGCATGCCGGTGTTGACCACGCCGATGGCGTCCGGATTGCTGTTCACGCCGAACAGGCGCAGCGTGCCGTTCAGGCCGTCGCCGTCCTTGTAGGCCAGCGTCAGGCGCGCCGCCTTGCGGTCGATATTGGACAGGTCGTGGCCGGCGGGATTGAGGTTCTTGACGTAACCGTCCGAGTGCGCGCCGGTGAAGGCAAGGCGCGCGGTCAGGCGGTCTTCCACCAACGGCACTTCCACCACGCCCTTGGTTTCGCGGTAGCCGTAGGTGCCGGCGCCGACGGTGATCTCGGCTTCTTCCTTGAAGCGCGGTCGCTTGGAGATGAAGTTGACCGCACCGGCCGTGGTGTTCTTGCCGAACAAGGTGCCTTGCGGACCGCGCAGCACTTCGACCCGTTCGATATCGAAGATTTGCGCGCCGCCCAGGTATTGGGCGCCGATATAGACTTCGTCAAAAAACGCGCCGGTCGGCGAGATGGCGTTCAGGTTGAATTCGGAAGTGGAGATGCCGCGCAGCGAGAACTTCGGCTGCGATTCGTCGCCCAGGGTAGACACGCGCAGGTTGGGCACCAGGCGGGCCACTTCGGTGCCGGTGTCGATCTTGGCGTTGGTGAGCGATTGGGCGTTCATCACGCTCACCGATACCGGCACGTCCTGCAGGCGCTGCTCGCGTTTTTGCGCGGTGACGACCACGGTGTTGACGTCGGCCGCTTCCGCCGGCGCGGCGTCCGGTGCCGCCTGCTGCGCGTGTGCCGACATCGCCAGGCCCAGTGCGGCAACGGTACACATTTCTTTTGTGCTGATCATGTTTGTCTCCTTCTTTGTTGTGGTTGTAATTTTTATGTTTTCAGATGCTGGCGAAACTGTTCACGTACACGGTGCTTCAGAATTTTTCCAGTGGGGCCGAGCGGCAGGCTGTCAACGAACACCACATCGTCCGGTATCCACCACTTGGCCACCTTGCCGTCGTAGAGGGCGAGCAGTTCGGCGGGATCGATGTCCGTGCCGGGCTTGCGCACCACCACCAGTAAAGGACGCTCGTCCCACTTGTCGTGCGCCACGCCGACGCAGGCCGCCAATTGCACCTGCGGGTGCGCCATGGCGATGTTTTCCAGATCGATGGAGCCGATCCATTCGCCGCCGGATTTGATCAAGTCCTTGCTGCGGTCGGTGATTTGCACGTAGCCGTCGCTGCTGATGTGGGCCACGTCGCCGGTGGGGAACCAGCCGTCCTTGACGGCGCTGCCGGGTGGATGGCCGTAGTAGGAATCCACCACCCATTGGCCGCGCACTTGCAGGTGGCCGCAGGTGGCGCCATCCCATGCCAGTTCGTTGCCGTCGTCGTCGGCGATGCGGGCGTCCAGGCCGTAGAGCACGTGACCTTGCTTTTGCAGCAGTGCGCGCAGTTCTTCCGGCGGCAAGGCCGCGTGCTGCGCTTGCGGCGTGCAGACGGTGGCCAGCGGTGACAGTTCCGTCATGCCGAAGGCGTGGATGACCTGCATGCCGTAGTCTTCGCGCAGGCTGTCCATCAGCGTCGGCGGACAGGCCGAGCCGCCGATGACCACGCGCTTAAACGTGGTAAATCGTTTGCCTTGTTCTCGCACGTGGTTCAACAGGCCAAGCCAGATGGTGGGCACGCCGGCGGAGAAAGTCACCGCTTCCTGTTCGCACATGGCGTGGAGCGCGGGTCCGCTAAGCGCCGGTCCCGGCAACACCAGCTTTGCGCCGACCAGTGCAGCGGAGTAGGGCAGGCCCCACGCATTGACGTGGAACATGGGCACCACCGGCAGGATGCAGTCGGCGGCGGACAGGTTGAAGGCGTCCGGTGCCACCTGCGCGTAGGCGTGCAGCACGGTGGAGCGGTGCGAGTACAGCACGCCCTTGGGATTGCCGGTGGTGCCGGAGGTGTAGCAAAGGCCTGATGCGGCGTCTTCATCGAAGACGGGCCAGCTCCAGTGGTCGGCGTCCGGCGCCAGCAGCGCTTCGTAGCTGAGTAAATTTGGCATGCCTTCAACGCCTTGCAGCGCGGCCTCGTCGCCCAGCAGCACATAGCCTTTGATGGCGGGACAGTGCGCAAGCAGCTCGCGCACTTGCGGCGCGAAGGAGCGTTCGAAGAACAGGTAGTGACTGCCGGCGTCATTGAGGATGTAGGCCAACTGCTCCGCATGCAGGCGCGGATTGAGCGTGTGGATCACCGCGCCCATGCCGGAGATGCCGTAGTACAGCTCGAGGTGGCGATAGCCGTTCCAGGCCAACGTGGAGATGCGGTCGCCCATGCGCACATTGAGCCGCTCCAACGCGCGCGCCAGGCCTTGCGAGCGTTGATGGCAGTCGTGCCAGGTGTAGCGATGCACGTTGCCGTCGTCGCCATGCGACACAATTTCGCGGTCGCCGAAATAGCGGTCGGCGTGGCGCAGCAGGGAGGAGATCAGCAAGGGCCGGCGCATCATCTGGCCGGGAAGGGGGCTGCGGCTTAATTCGGGCATGCGTGTCTCCAGGCACACGCGCAGTGATCGGAAGGTCTAATTCTTCCTCACTGCGGTGCGCGTTTTCGTTTAGTATTTATTTAGGGTCGAACTTGTTAGGTGTGACTGTAAAGACGGCGCCAAGAACCGTCTTGCTTCTGAAAGCCAAGTTTTTGACCGATAAAGACAATCTGGAGACGAAGTGTATGGAACAAGCCACCACGGCCGGATCGTGGCTGATTGGTATCTGGGAGATGCTGCAGACGATAGGCCTTGATCCACAGCCGATCTTTGCACGCGCCGGCATCGCGGAGGAGAGCTTCCGCAATCCGCATCAGCGCATCGCCAGCGACAAGCTCAGTATGTTGTGGAATGTGATCACCGAGGTGTCCGGCGACGAATCAGTGTCGCTGGCCGCAGCGGAACAACCACGTCCGGCCACGCTGGATCTGCTGATGTACACGATGATCACCGCGCCCACCATGGAGGCGGCGCTGCAACGCTTCATCCGCTACATCCGCATCATCAGCGATGCGGCGGTGTTCTCGCTGGAGCCCGGTGCGGAGGGCGCGCAATGGCTGCGCCTGACCATCAACGGCGGCCAGCTGGCGGTGCCGCGTCAGCGCTGCGAGTTTGTGCTCATCACCATTCTCAATATCTGCCGCTGGATCGCGAGCAAGCAAATCAATCCGCTGGCGATCGAACTGGCGCATGTGGAGCCCGGCAGCACGCAGATGCATGCGCGGGTGTTTGGCGGGCCGGTGCGGTTTTGCGCGGCCCACAATGGCTTCCTGTTGTCCGCCGCTGACCTGCATGCGGCGCTGCCGGCGTCGAACGCCGCCTTGTCGGCGCTGCACGAGCGGTTTGCGGTGGAGTTCCTGGATAAAATGGACCTACAGCGCTTTGCGCCGCGCGTGCGCGAAGTGATCGTCCGCTGCCTGCCGGATGGTTCGCCGCCGCGCAGCGTGGCGGCAGCGGCGCTGTGCATCAGCGAGCGCACCTTGCAGCGCCGGCTGGAAGATGAAGGGACTTCCTACAACGATCTGCTCGATGAAACCCGGCGTGACTTGGCGCGTGAATATCTGGCCAAAGAGCAGATGGCGCTGGGCCAGGTTGCGTTCCTGGTCGGCTTTTCCGACCAGAGCACGTTCTGCCGGGCCTGCCAGCGATGGTTCGGCACCTCGCCGAAGGAATTCCGTAAAAGTCATCAGTAGCGACTTACATTAACACCGGCATGATCAAGTTTGTCAGCAATTTTTCGCTCAGAGGGTGGGCGTCGCGGATCTGGAAGTTCGTCGTTGTGATGACGACCACCGCGTCCAATTCCGGCAGCACGAATACTTTGTTGCCCCCCGAGCCCGACATTCCATAGCTCTTCACAGTGCGGCCATTGACGTTGAAATTTTGCAGCCACCAGAGATAGCCATAGTCCATGCCCTCGCGCGCATTCGCCTGCGGCTGAACCGATCGCTTGACCCATTCGGCGGGGATCACTTGCTTGCCAGCCCAGCGCCCCTGGTTAAGATATAACTGCCCCAGCTTCAATAAGTCTGTGCTGCGCAGTTGCAGCCCGCCACCGGTCATCGCTGTGCCTTTGGGCTGAAACTGCCATTTCACTTTCTCGATACCGATCGGCTCGAACAAATTGGCTGCGGCGAAGTGTTGAACGCTTTGGCCGCTCACCTTTTCAAGCAGGGGGCCGAGCAGGGTGACGCCCGCCGTGCAGTAACTCCAGGCGCGGCCATACGGCGACTGCTCCGGCCGCGGCTGCCATTCCGGAAAGCCGCGGACGGGAAGGTCGGCGGCGAAGCGGCTCCAATCTTCGATCAAATACATGCGTTCCTCGTTGCCGCGCGAGTGCTGGTTGTCGTCGTCGCATTCAAGCAGTGAGCTCATGGTCAATAAATCCTCCACCGTGATTTTGTCCTTACGGGGATCGGCGGCGGCCAGTGGGTACAATTCCGGGAAATTGGGAAGGACCGGGGTGTCGGCACGTAACAGCTTTTGGTCGATCGCCAGGCCGACCAGCATCCCGGTTATCGTCTTGCCCACCGAACGTGTATTGCGCAGGCCTTCGGCCCCTTCGACGTCGAAGTAGTGTTCATAGATCAGTTTGCCATGGTGCGCCACCACCACACTGGTAATTTGCTTGAATTCGCCGGCTTTGACGGCGCGGGTTAGCGCATCAAGTTCACCTGCGTGAACCGTAGCGCTGAAGGCCAAAAACACGGGGATGTATCGCAACATTGCTTACTCCAGGTAAAAGGGAAGTTTGGCCCGGCAAATCAGGCGCAGTGGTTTGAAACATCCGATGACGATAGCGATCATGCGCCGTGTAGGCGATGACTATCCGACGAACAGCGGCTGAGGATGGATGAATCGCTGATTTAGCGGGGCCAAGTTGGCATAAAGACGCCGGCCCTAGCGTGAAAACGGTGCGCGAGAAGTTGGCGGAAGGCTGAACATCGCTTTTCCTCGCCCGGCTTGTGGAAGCGGCGCATCAGCGGGTGGTGGTCGGCGTTGATGGTCAATTGCGTAAACGAGTATTCCGGGCCTGCTGCGCCTTCCCATTCCCGCCACAGCCCGCCCACCGCAAACATCGACTGATCGGCCATGCCTATGCCCCAGCGCACCGGCTTGCCCGATTCGTAGTTCGGTTCATAGAAGGCCGTCATCGGCACCAGGCACAACTGCGTTCGCTTCCAGGCGCCTGAGAAGGAGCGCAACTGGCCGACCGTCCCGGCGCGCGCATTCATCGTGTCGAACGGCCGCACGCCCGGCGCGATCCGGTTGCGCGGCACCATGCCATAACTGGCCAATACGCCTTCGCGCCCGCCATTGACGTTGCGCCGCACGATCGGTGCGTTGTAGTCTTTCCAGGACTCGGTTTTCCAGAAGCCCGTGTCGTGCAGGTTGATGATGACGCCCATCACGGCATCGAGCATTTCAGGATCGGGCGGGCGGAAATTGACACACATGGCTGGTCCGGGGGGCAGATTGATGCTGAATCATAGCAGCGCCATACCACGTGCGCCGAATTGCATCACCTCCCGTCCCGGATGCTGAGGTGAGCCGCCCGCGCCTACTTACTTCTTGCTGACCTGCCGCGCAGTGTCATGGTACTGCCATAGCACATTGACGATCTTCCATTCACTGCGTTGGTTCTTATACAGGTGCATATAGTCGATCCACTCGTCGGCGCTCAGCTTGACGGTGGCCACGCGCTGGTCGACGTCCAGGATCTTGATGTCCACCCGTGGCTTGGCGGGGAATTTGCTGCCGTCCTTGTTATAGTTCTTGGCGACCTTGACCATGGCGTCGTAGTCGGTGTTCATCACGAATTCCGAACCATCTGCCGCCTGCCAGTAGGTGCGCTTGGCTAGCTTGGGGTCCAGCCCGCGTTCCATGCGCGCCGGGTCGGCCTGGTGCTGCGATTCGATGTAGTCGCGCACCGCAGCTTCGATCAGCTGACTATCACTGACATCGGCGGCCTGCGCCAGCAGCGGTACGGCCGCAAACAGAAGTACCAGAAAGCAGCTTTTCATGAATCACCTTGTGCAGTAAGTAAGAGGCTCATGAAAACATAAAACCCCACCTCATGCAATCTGTACGACGCCAGATTGCTTCAGGCTTGCGGCTAGCTTAACGCACAGGTGGCGAAGAAAACTACGATTGCGAAGGCAATAAATGCCAGCGCCCCACGGACGAAAAATCGGCCTATCGCGGCGATGGCGATGACAGCTTTATTGGCAGACTTTTCTCTTGGTTCTCTCCACTGCTGGACGGCGAAGACCGCAGAGGAAAAGATAAAAATAAGGAACGTCAGTCCCAGCGCCACGACGATTGTTCTCATTTATTTCAGCACCAGAACAAGACTTCCGACCGCGATGGAAAGCGATGTCCCTGCGATGATCAGCGACCACATAAGCTGCGTCCGAATCCTGGCGATATTCGAGACCAGGCTGGCGTTTTGATCCGCCAGCGTTGTGATCAGCTCGGACGCGGACAACATCTGCGAATTCAACGAGGCGATCGATTCCTCGTGCTGCTTGATGGCCGTGGCCACGGCGTCGGCGCCCGCATCCAGAACCTGCGGCGGCTTGCCTGCCGACCTATTCGACACCGCCTGCCACAAGCTGCGCGCGCCGCCCGCCACCTTGGGCGCCGCGCTGATGACGTCCTGCCAAGGAACGGTTTGTAACATTGCGAGCCAGCCGATTGCCATCGTAGATTACCTTTATTGATTTTGGGAAATATTATTGTAGAGGCAAGTGGGGTGGAAGTAAACGCAAGGAGAGATTCCCATGCCTGTCGCATTGCAAGGCGCTCGAAGAAATGTTGTCACGCAACATCAATCGTGCTGGGCTTAACTGTTGTCTTGAGTATAATTTGAGTAGTCACACAAAGGGGATCGCATGAGACGCACGGTCATCGCTTTGGGTTCCCTCGGATTGTTCATCGCTCTCGGGAACGCAGCGCAAGCACGTCCGGATACGAAGGAATTGGCCGACCTGTCGCTCGAACAATTGAGCGACGTTGTGGTGACGTCCGTGTCCCGCCAGGAGGAGCGCCTCAGCGATGCGGCCGCTTCGGCATTTGTGATCACCGGCACCGATATCCTCCGCAGCGGCGTGCGTTCGATTCCCGAGGCGCTGCGCCTGGCGCCCAATCTGCAGGTGGCAAAACTCGATGCGCGTAACTATGCGATCACCGCGCGCGGCTTCAACAGCCCGTTCGAAAACAAGCTGCTGGTGCTGATCGATGGCCGCAGCATCTATAGCCCGCTGTTCTCCGGCGTGTATTGGGACGCGCAGGATGTGGCGATGGAGGACATCGAACGCATCGAGGTGATCAGCGGTCCCGGGGCCACCATCTGGGGCGCCAACGCCGTCAACGGCGTGATCAATGTGATTACCAAGCACGCGCGCGACACCCAGGGCGGGCTGGCCTCGGTGGCGGCCGGCGAGCCGGCGCGCGATGGCATGGCGCGCTACGGCGGCAGCTTCGGCGAGAACGGCCATTACCGGGTGTATGGCAAACACGCGCAGGCGGACGAAACCGTCAACGAGCGCGGCGTCGGCACCGTCACCGAGTGGCGCCGCAACCAGGCCGGCTTCCGCGTGGACTGGTTGCGCGGCGGCCTCGCCCTCAGCGCCTCCGGCGACGCCTACCAGGGCGTGCTGGCGCAGCTGGGCACGCCCGACGTCCTGATCTCCGGCGCGAACGTCCTCAGCCGCATGGAGCGCAGCCTGGATGACGGCGGCAGCCTGCGGCTCGATGTGGTGCTCGATCACACCGAGCGCAAGCAGCCGCTGGCGTTCGACCAGACCCTCGATATCCTCGATGTCCAGTTGCAGCATGGCATGCGGCTCAGCGCGCAGCAGCAGCTGATCTGGGGCGCCGGCTACCGCTACGCCCGCGATCGCGTGGTCAACGGGCCGGCGTTCGGCTTCTTCCCGGCGCAAGTGAAACTACACTGGGGCAATGTGTTCATGCAGGACGAGATCGCGCTGTCGCCTGGCCTGAAGCTGACGGCCGGCCTGAAATTCGAGCACGACAGCTATGTCGGCGGCGAGTACCTGCCCAGCCTGCGCCTGGCGTGGGAGGCCGGCCCGTCCACACTGGTGTGGGGCAGCCTGACCCGCAGCGTGCGCACGCCGTCGCGCATCGACCACGACCTGTATTCGCCGACGCAGCCGCGCATCGTCAACGGCAAGCCGGTCTACCTGCTGGGCGGCGGCCCGGACTTCGTGTCCGAGGTGGCGCGCACGGCCGAGCTGGGCTATCGCTTCCAGGCCTCGCCCGCGTGGTCGTATTCCGCCACCGTGTATTTCACCGACTTCGACCGCTTGCGCACGCTGGAGCCGCAGCCGAGCGGTGCGCCGGCCGCTGCGGTGTTCCGCAATTTCGGCAAGGGCACCCTGCGCGGGATCGAGATGTGGGCCACCTGGCAACCGGCGTCGTACTGGCGCATGAACGGCGGCCTGGTGCTGCAGCACCTGCTCACCGGTATCGCGCCCGGCGGCATCAATGCGGCGGGCGAGAGCGGGCTGGAGACCAATGATCCGGCGCAGCACTGGCTGTTGCGCTCGTCGCTGGACCTGAGCGAACACCTGATGCTGGACCTGCACCTGCGCCATACGGGCGCCTTGCCGCGTCCCCATGTGCCGTCCTACACCGAGCTGGAGGCGCAGCTGCTGTGGCGTCCGCGCGCCGATATCGAGGTGGCCCTGATCGGCCAGAACCTGCTGCACCGCCGCCATGTGGAGTTCGGCGGCGGGACGTCGCGCAGCGCGCTGGAGCGCGGCGTCCAGCTCAAACTGAGTAAACGGTTCTGACTGCCATGACGCCTATCGGGAAGACACCGCGCCCAGCCGCGCGCCATCGCGTGTTGGCGCTGGCGCGCGCGGTGGCGCTGGCCTGCGGCCTGGCCGCCGTGGCGGCGCCGCTCACGCAGGCGGCGGCAGCGTCCGAGGTGGCCAGCGTCGAGCGCAACGTGAAGGCCGCGTTCCTCTACAAATTCCTCAGCTATGTCGAGTACCCGGCGGGCCTGCTGGCGCCGGACGCGCCGTATGTGATCGGCGTGACCAACGCCGACGATGTCGCCGCCGAACTGGTGCGCATCACCGAGGGCCGCAACGTCAACAACCATCCGCTGCAGGTGCGCGTGCTGCGCAGTGGCGACAGCGTGGCCGGCCTGCACCTGTTGTTCATCGGCGCCAGCGAGAGCGCGCAGGCGACGTCGTGGCTGCGCTCGGCCCAGAAGGCCAGCGTGCTGAGCGTGACGGAAACGCCGGACGCCCTGCAGCTGGGCAGCGTGATCAACTTCCGCCTGGTCGACAACCGGGTGCGCTTCGAGGTGTCGGTCGACGCGGCCGAGAAGAGCAACGTCAAGCTCAGCTCGCGCCTGCTGTCGGTGGCCTACGCGGTGCAGAAAGGTGGTTCGTGATGCCCGTGATCCGCGTCCTCACCGTGCGTGCGCGCCTGATCGTCATGGCGCTGGCGACCACCTTTGCCGCGCTGCTGCTGTGCGCCGGCGCGATGCTGGCGTACGAGCTGACGACCTTCCGCCAGGCCTGGATCGACGACATGCAAACCCAGGCCGAAATCGTGGCCCAGGCCAGCGCGCCCGCGCTCAATTTCAACGACGCCACCGCCGCGCACCAGAACCTGGCCTTGCTGAAAGTGCGGCCGCAGATACTGGCGGGCGCCATCTACGGCGCCGATGGCCGCCTGTTCGCCGCCTACGCCCGCTCGGCGCAGCAGAGGCCGGTGTTCCGCGACCGCCCTAGCGAGCCCGGCCACCTGATCGACGGCGACCGCCTGATGCTGTACCACGCCATCGCCGACCAGGGCGAGAAGCTGGGCACGGTGTATCTGGAGGCGCGCTATCCGGGGCGCGAGCGGCTGCTGTCCTACCTCTCGATCCTGGGCGCGGTGATGGTGTGCAGCCTGTTGCTGGCGGCGGCCGTGGCCAGCCGCTTGCAGCGCGACATCACGCAGCCGCTGGAGGCGGTGACCGCCGTGGCGCGCGAGGTGATGCGGCGGCGCGACTTCAGCCTGCGCGTAGCCCAGCACAGCAGCGGCGAAATCGGCACCCTGGTCGACGCCTTCAACGCCATGCTGAGCGAAGTCGACCGGCGCGCCGCCGACCTGCAGGAGGCCAACCAGATCCTGGAGCGCGAGATGACGGTACGCCAGCACGCCGAGCAGGCGCTGCTGCTGGCGGACCGGCGCAAGGACGAGTTTCTGGCGACGTTGGCGCATGAACTGCGCAACCCGCTGGCGCCGATCCGCACCTGCCTGGACATCATGCGCCTCAATCCCGGCGACCTCAACGGCATGGCGCGTTCGCGCACCATCATGGAGCGCCAGTTGCGCCAGATGATACGGCTGGTGGACGACTTGCTCGACGTCTCGCGCATCAACACCGGCAAGCTGGCGATCCGGCGCGAGCAGACGCAGCTGCAGGCGGTGGTGGAAGACGCGCTGCAGGCCGTGCGCCAGCTGGTGGAGCTGCACAACCATCAGCTGACGGTGACGATGCCCGAGCGGCCGATCATGCTGGAAGGCGATCCCACGCGGCTGACGCAGATCCTGTCCAACCTGCTCAACAACGCCGCCAAATACACCCCGCGCGGCGGCGCGATCCGGCTGACGGTGGCGCTGGAAGCAAGCCAGGTGGTGATCCGGATCAGCGACAGCGGCATCGGCATCGCCCCGGAGATGATCGACGCCATCTTCCAGATGTTCGTACAGGTCGACGCCTCGCTCGAGCGCAGCACGGCCGGGCTGGGCGTGGGCCTGTCGCTGGCGCGGCGGCTGGCGGAACTGCACGGCGGCAGCCTGGAGGCGCGCAGCGCCGGCCTGGGCGGCGGCAGCGAATTCATCCTCAAGTTGCCGTTTTCGCGACAACTGCGCCAGGCGCTGGAAGCGGCCGCGTCGCCGATGGGCGGATCGGGACGCCGGATCCTGCTGGCGGACGACAATATCGACTTCGTCGACAGCATGGGCCAGCTGCTGGCGTCCATGGGGCATACCGTGGTGGTCGGGCACGACGGCGTCGAGGCGCTGGCGGCGGCGGCCGACTTCGTGCCGGAGTATGCTTTCCTCGACATCGGCATGCCGGGCATGAACGGCTACGACCTGGCGCGCGCGCTGCGCGCGATGCCGACGCTGCAGCACACCCTGCTGATCGCCATCACCGGCTGGGGCCAGCAGAAAGATCGCGAGACGGCCGCCGAGGCCGGCTTTGACGTGCATCTGGTCAAGCCGGTGACGATCGAGCAAATCGTCGCCCAGCTGGAGCCCAAGCTGAAGACTTAGTGTTACTTCGGCTAACGAATAAAGCGCGAGTTCAGCAGGATGGTTTTGGCCTCGGGCACGAAGTAGGTGTCGGGGTAGATGGTGTAACCGGTCCACATGATCGAGTTCGCGGCGTAGCTGTCGCATGTGGGCAAGCCGCCGTCGCAGCCGGCCGGGTGCGGCACGCCCAGCGTGTGGCCGATCTCATGGGCGCCGCCGCCCGACCAGCGTATCTGGTCGAAACAGTAGGTCACGCCTTCGTCGGAGACCACGCACGGCGCGCCGCCCATGCCTTCCAGGTCCTGGCGCGGGAACATCGCCAGGCCGATCGCGCCGGCGCCCAGCCGGCCCGGCGTATCCACCTTGTGCAGGACGTCGGCGTAGACGATCCAGTCGGTGTCGGTGCGCGAGTAGTCGACGCCGCAATAATCGCGCAAGTCTTTGGCCACCGTGCTCCAGGTATTCGTGTCGAAATAGGCAGCGGAGGCGCCGGGCAGCTGGCAGATCTTCGGTTCCACCGATTGCACGGTGAAGGTGGGGCCGCCGAGCTGGCTCTTGAACCATTGCTGCAGGTGCGCCGCCGAGGCCTGCAGCGCGCGCGACCAGCCAGCGTTGTAGGTGCGGTCGGTGGGATAGGCGTAGATGTACTGCAATCGATTCGGATTGGCGAGCGGCACGTCGACCACCACAGCGGCCGAGGCCGTAACGCTGCCGGCGGCGCGTACCGCGCATTGGTACCGCAGACCGTTGCGCAATCCTTCCACCATGACCGGGCTGGCGGCCGCGTGGCCGTAGCGCGTTTCGCCGTTGCCGGTGCAACTGGCGAGGTAGGCCGCTGGCGCGGCGCCATTGATGCGCGGCGGCGCGGTGAACGCCAGGAAGGCGCGACCAGCGCTGGAGGTGGCCAGGCCGGTGGCGGTGAGTGCGGTCGGCGCCGCCCAGACGGCGCCATCAGCCTTGGGCGTGACGCTCACCGCCGCCGATATCGGACCGGCGCCGACGCCATTGCTGGCCCGCACGGCGCAGGTTTGCGCCATGTCGTTCGGCAGGCCGCTGACGATCACCGGGCTGGTGGGCGCAGTGGCGCTGGTCACCACGCCGTCGCCGATGCAGACGGCGCTGTAGCTGAGCGCGACGCCGGCGCCGCTCGATGGTCCGGAGAAGGGCAGGATCGCCAGGCCATCGCCGCCGCTGGCGCCCGTGAGCTCGATGGCGCCGGGCGCGCCGGCCGGCGGCGCGGCGGCCAGCAGCGTCTGTACCAGCGTTTCCAGTAGCGGCGCCTGCGTGGCGGCGTCGGCGCTGGTGGCGACCTGTTGCAGCAGCTGGCGCACCGATTCGTTCGGCGCCATCCCGCTGTAGGCGACGATGCGCGCCGGCGTGTCCAGCGCCGTGGTGAAGGACGACGCCAGGTCGGCCTTGACGTCGATGATGGTGATGTCGCTGGTCTGCGCCCCGGCCATGATGGACAGCGCGGCGCTGCCCCGCGTCACCAGGCCGGCGTTCAACTGCTGCACCCAGTATTCCTTGCCCAAGGTGTCCGGCGCGCGATTGAACAGGTTTTTATAGATGGCGGTGACGAAGGTGTCGTTGTCGCCGGGGTAGAGGTCCTGCGATTCCTGGCTGGTGGCGAAGCCGTCGATGGTCTGGCGGATGACGGGATTGGCGCCATAGGCCTCGCTGAAACCGGCCAAGGTGATGGGCAGGCTGTTGGCGGCGAAGGTTTGCGCGTAATAACTCAAGCCGGCGGGGTCGGCGGGACGGCCGAAATAGCCGACGTAGATCATTTGCACCAGCCGGTGGTAATCCTTGGCAACGGGCAGCAAGACCGGGCCGGTCGTCAGGCCCATCCGTTTGGCGGCGGCCGCGGGTGCCGGGCTATCGCCACCGCCGCCGCAGGCGCTGAGCAGAACGAGCGGGAGCAGGATGCCAGCCAGGGTGCGCTTCGATGCCATAGGAACCTCAATGCAGGGTTTGAATGATGCAAGAATAACATTTTCGCCATGACCCGTCATCGCCCGGACGGGTGATCTTTCTCAACCGCCACACCTCGCGGTATGATGTGAATTCAACTTTTCTTAGAGGGCATGATGGCAAACGATTGGGACTGGAATCCGGAAAAGCAAAAAAGCATCGTGGTGCAGCAGGTCGATGCGATTGCGGTGTACACCAATGTGCGCGGCGAGATCGTCATCCGCCAGCAAGGGCAGCAGGGCGAGGACGACGCCATCGTCGCCTTCCCGCGCAGCTATGCCGCGACCATCATCGCGGCCCTGAACACCGAGGCCGGCAAGTCCTAGGGCAAAAAAGCTTGTGCACGGATTATCGGGAAACGCGGTTTGGACCTTCCGGAAGCCACTGGGCGCCACGCTGCACTTATGGGCCTGCGTGCCATGCAGTTGGCCCTCTCGGGGTGCTCAGGATGAATACTCGTTGGCGGCTCAACAGTTGTGCGGGTTGGGGTGGTGCCGCGTGCTTTTAATGCTTCCAGCAAGGTCAAGCCCCATGCCCAACCTGTTCCCGGGGTATGATCATGACCATAGATAGTTAGTTAAAGTAAACGATGGTATCAGGCGCTGGCGCTTTACCATAATTAACCTTTCTTTACTCGTGATGGCGCTCCCACTTCTGGTATGTTGCGCCTTTGCTTGCGGCCGCTCTAGAATCAAGCCACCATCTTCGACCAGGATTTCCGATGTACACCGGCAGCGATCATGCGATGTCACCCCGGGATCGGGAATACACCTTTGCTTCCTTCCGTTTCATCCCCTCCCTACACCTGTTGTTGCTTCACGATGCGCCGCTGCGGCTGGGCGGGCGCGCGCTCGACATCCTGACCGTCCTGATCGAACGCGCCGGTGAACTGGTGACCAAAAAGGAGTTGATCGCCGCCGCCTGGCCCAACAGCGTGGTCGAGGACAGCAACCTCAAGGTCCACGTTGCCGCGCTGCGGCGCGCGCTGGAATCGGGCATGGAGGGGAACGCCCATATCGCCACAGTCAGCGGACGCGGCTATCGCTTCGTGGCGCCCGTCAGTTGCCGCCAGGGCGATGCAGCGCTTGCCACGACGCCGGGTGCGGCCTTGCCGGTGCATCAGTTGCCGGCGCCGGTGACGCGCATGCTGGGCCGGGCGCCGGCCGTCACCGCGTTGTTGCAGATGCTGGGGCAGCATCGCCTGGTCAGCATCGTCGGACCGGGCGGCATCGGCAAGACCACGCTGGTGGTGGCGCTGGCCGAGGCGTGCCATCAGCAAACCGGCTCGGAGCTCTGCTTTGTCGATCTCAGTCCCGTGTCCGATGCCCGCTTTGTCGCCAGTGCGCTGGCCTCGGCGCTTGGCCTGGCCGCCAACACCGACGACGGCGGGCAGGCACTGATCGCCGGACTGCGCGGACGCCGCCTGCTGCTGGTGCTCGATAGCTGCGAACACGTGGTGGAGACGGCGGCGGTGCTGGCGGCGCGCATCGTCAGTGGTGCGCCGGGCGTGACGGTGCTGGCCACCAGCCGCGAGCCGCTGCGCGCGGCCGGCGAGCTGGTGCATCGCCTGGCGCCGCTCGACTATCCGCCCACGGCCGGCGCGGCGATCACGGCGCACCAGGCGCTGGCGTTTCCGGCGGTCCAGCTGTTCGCCGAGCGCGCGGCGGAATGCCTGGAGGGCTACCGGTTGTCCGATGCCGACGCGTCGGCCGTGGCGGAGATTTGCCGCCGTCTGGAAGGCAATGCGCTGGCCATCGAATTGGCGGCCATGCGCATCGACGCCTTCGGCGCGCGGGAACTGGCGGCGCGCCTCGACGATCGCTTCCGGCTGCTCAAGCGCGGACGCCGCAGCGCCCAGCCGCGCCACTCCACACTGGCCGCCGCGCTCGACTGGAGCTATGCATTCCTGCCGCCGGACGAAGCCGCGCTGCTGCGCCAGCTGTCGCTGTTTGCCGGCGCCTTCACGCTCGACGCCGCCATCGGCCTGTGCGCCGTCGCGCCCGCCGATACGGGCATGCTGGTGGACGCGCTGGCCAACCTGGTCGCCAAGTCCATGCTGTCGGCCGATGTCGGCGGCGCCGTGGTGACCTACCGCCTGCTCGACACCACCAAGGCCTATGCGTTGGACAAGCTGGACCAGTGCGGCGAGATGGACGCCATGCGGCGGCGTCACGCGGAGTTTCATCGCCAGGCGCTGACTGCCGCGACGCTGGCAGGCGGGCAACTGTCTGCTGCCGACTGGCTGGCCGCGCATGGCCGCAGCCTCGACGACGTGCGTCACGCACTGGCCTGGGCCTACGCGCCGGCCGGTGATGTAGAACTCGGCGTGGCGCTGACGGTGGCGGCGATCCCGCTGTGGATGCAACTGTCGCTGCTGGAAGAATGCCGCCTCGGCGTCGAGCGCGCCCTGGCCGGCGCGCACGCAGCCGGCGACGAAATGCAACTGCGCGCGGCCTTGGGCGCGGCCATCCTGTATGCACGCGGACCGGTGGCGGAAACCATGCAGGCCTGGACCCGGGTGCTGGCGCTGGCCGAGCAGCTCGACGACCAGGACTACCGGCTGCGCGCCATGTGGGGCATGGCGGTCTACAGCAGTTACGCCGGCGACGACGATGCGGTGCTGGCACTGGGCGACCAGGTGCGCAGCATCGCCGCCAGTGGCAGTGGCGCGCACTTCGCCGCGTTCAGCCTGGAGCGCCTGATCGCCACGGCCTTGCATTACGGCGGCGAGCAGACGGCCGCGCGCTGCCGGCTGGAGCAGTTGCTGGCGCAGTCGGTCCCGCCTGTACAGCGACTGGCGATGGCGGGTTTTCACCTGGACCAGCGCAGTGCGCTGCTCGGCACGCTGGCCAATGTGCTGTGGCTGCAAGGCTACCCGGACCAGGCGATGCGCACCATCAACGCCGCGCTGGCGGAGGTACGCGCGGCCGATCACGCGCCGTCGCTGCTGCATGTGCTGGCCCACGCCGCCTTTCCGGTGATGCTGCACCTTGGCGACCATGCGGCCGCCGAGCGTCTGCTGGATGAGTTGTCGGGCCAGCTCGACAAGCTGGCCTTGCCGCTGTGGGATTCGCTGTTGCGCTGCCTGCGCGCCGTGCTGCAGGTGCGGCGCGGCGACGCCGCCGGCGTGCCGCTGCTGTGCGCGGCGCTCGATGAACGGCGCGCCAGCCAGTTTCATCTGCGCGTGAACAGCTACCAGGGAACGCTGGCGGCGGCCCTGGGGAAACAGGGCCGTCGCAGCGAGGGATTGCTGGTGGTCGACCAGGCCTTGGCATCGTGCGAACGCGGCCTTGAGCGCTGGTATCACGCCGAGCTATTGCGGATCAAGGGCGAGCTGCTGGAGCCGGAGCAGCCTGCTGCTGCCGCACAGCTTTACCGTCAGGCGCTGGCGGTGGCGCGCCGGCAGGATGCGCTGTCGTGGCAGCTGCGTGCGGCGATGAGCCTGGCGCAGTCGGCCCCGCCCGGCCCGGAGGTCGCGGCGGCACGCCAGCTGCTGGCGTCGGTGTACCAGCGTTTTGGCGACGGGTACGACAGTGCCGACCTGCGCCAGGCCCAGGCCCTGCTGCAAAGTCAAGCCAGCGCAGGATAGTCGGTGTAGCCTGCCGCGCCGCCGCCGTAGAAGGTGGCATGATCGGCCTCCGCCAGCGGTGCATCGCGGCGCAGGCGCTGCACCAGGTCCGGGTTGGCGATGAAGGGACGGCCGAAGGCGATCATGTCGGCGTGGCCCGAGGCGACGGCTTCCATGGCCATCTCGCGGTCGTAGCTGTTGTTGGCGATGTAGCGGCCGCCGAACTTGGCGTGCAGGCGCATGAAGTCGAAATCGCCGGCGCCGTTGTCGCCGCGCGTCTGGCCTTCCACGCAGTGCAGATAGGCCAGGTCGAGCTTGCCCAGCTGTTCGGCCAGGTAGAAGTAGGTGGCTTGCGGATCGCTGTCGAGCGGCGTGTCGCCGACCGCGCGGGTGATCGGCGACAGGCGCACGCCGACGCGGCCGGCGCCCCAGATCTCGGCCACAGCGGTCACCACTTCGATCGGCAGGCGGGTGCGGTTCTTGACCGGGCCGCCGTACTGGTCGGTGCGCTGGTTGGTGCTGTCGCGGATAAATTGCTCCAGCAGGTAGCAGTTGGCCGCGTGGATCTCGACGCCGTCGAAGCCGGCTTCGCGCGCGCAGCGCGCGGCATGGCGGTAGTCGGCCAGAAGGCGCGCAATTTCGTCGGTTTCCAATGCGCGCGGCATCGAAGGGCGTTCGACGGTCTGGCTTTCCAGGAACACCTGCTCGCCGGCCTGGATGGCCGAGGGCGCCACCGGTGCGGCACCGTTTTCCTGCAGCGATACGTGCGACATGCGGCCGACGTGCCACAGCTGGCAGACGATCTTGCCGCCGGCTTCATGGACCGCATCGGTGATCTTGCGCCATGCCGCAATGTGGGTGCGGGTGTAAATGCCGGGCGTGAAGGCGTAGCCGCGACCCTCGCGCGAGATATTGGTGGCTTCGCTGATGATCAGCCCGGCCGAGGCGCGCTGGCGATAGTACTCGACGGCGAGCGGCGAGTGCACGCCGTCCATGTCGGCGCGCGAGCGGGTCAGCGGCGCCATGACGATGCGGTTGGCGACTTCGATGTCGCCGATGCTCAGCGGCGCAAACAGATTGGGTAGGACGTTGGTGGACATGATTGCTTCCGTAAAAATTGGTGATGAAGCAGGTTAGCACCGCGCCTTTTGGATCAATAGTTAATCCTGGTTAATTGGGGTTAGGCGCCGCGCTGTGGTATTATTTATTGATTAGGGGTCCTATTTATATCGATCATGAACTGCATTGCTCTGTATCACGTTGGATTTGAAGATCTCGGCACTTTTGCAGCGCCGCTGGAGGCGCGCGGGTACCGGATCACGTATCAGCACGCGGGCACGCCGCTGACCGAGGCGCAGTGGCGCGATACCGAACTGGTGGTCGTGCTGGGCGGGCCGATCGGGGTGAACGACACGGCGCTGTATCCGTGGTTGACCGGCCATGCGCTGGAGTTGCAGCAGACCGGCGTCGACCTGTATCGCCTGCGCCTGCGGGAGTGAGCAGTCAACAGTGTTTAACCTGAAACGATATCGCATTTACACTAGGCTTGACCCTATTGGCTAGAGGATGCGACGACATGAACGACCTTTGCGATATCAGTCTTTCCCGACGTAGTTTGCTGATTGCGGGCGCGCTGTCCGCCACGGCGACGACGGTTCCCTTGACGGCCGATGCGCAGCCCACGCCGGCACCCGCGCCGGCGCCGCCATCGACCGCCAAATTCACGTTCCAGGTCAACGGCAAGCCGCACACGCTGGAGGTCGACACCCGCACCACCCTGCTCGACGCGCTGCGCGAACATCTTCACCTCAACGGCACCAAGAAGGGCTGCGATCATGGCCAGTGCGGCGCCTGCACGGTGCTGGTGAATGGCCGCCGCATCAATTCCTGCCTGTCGCTGGCAGTGATGCACGAGGGCGACAAGATCACCACCATCGAAGGCCTGGGCACGCCTGAGCAACTCCATCCGATGCAGGCCGCCTTCATCAAGCACGACGGCTACCAATGCGGCTACTGTACGCCGGGGCAGATCTGTTCGGCGGTGGCGGTGCTCGATGAAATCAAGCAGGGCATTCCAAGCCACGTCAGCGCCGACCTCAACGCCAAGCCGCTGCTGAACGCGGCTGAAATGCGTGAGCGCATGAGCGGCAACATCTGTCGCTGTGGCGCGTATTCCAACATCATCGATGCGATGACCGAAGTGGCGGGGCGCGTATGAGGGCCTTTACTTACCAGCGCGCCCAATCGCCCGCCGAAGCGGCCGCTGCGGCCATGCGCACGCCTGGCGCCAGGTTTATCGCCGGCGGCACCAATCTGCTCGACCTGATGAAGCTGGAGATTGAAACGCCCCAGCACCTGATCGACGTCAACGGCCTCGCACTCGACAAGATTGAAGGATTGCCCGGTGGCGGCCTGCGCATCGGCGCCCTGGTGCGCAATACCGACCTGGCCGCCGACACGCGCGTGCGGCGTGATTATGCCGTGCTGTCACGCGCCTTGTTGTCAGGCGCCTCCGCGCAACTGCGCAACAAGGCCACCACCGCCGGCAATTTGCTACAACGCACGCGCTGCCCGTACTTTTACGACACCAACCAGCCCTGCAACAAGCGTCAACCCGGCAGCGGCTGTTCTGCCATCGGCGGCCATAGCCGCAACCACGCCATCCTGGGCGCCAGCGAGGCCTGCATCGCCACCCATCCCAGCGACATGGCGGTGGCCATGGCCTTGCTCGACGCCACCGTGGAAACCGTGAAGCCCGATGGCGCCACGCGCACCATCCCGATCGCCGATTTCCACCGGCTGCCGGGCAACACGCCGCACATCGAACACGCGCTGGCGCAAGGCGAGCTGATCACTGGCGTCACACTGCCCAAGCCCATCGGTGGCGTGCATGTCTACCGCAAGGTGCGCGACCGTGCCTCGTATGCCTTCGCGCTGATTTCCGTAGCGGCCGTCGTACTGCCTGACGGCAGCGGACGCGTGGCGCTGGGCGGCGTGGCACACAAGCCGTGGCGCATACCGGCCGCCGACGCCAGCATGGTGCGCGGCGCGCAAGCCGTCGCCGAGCCGTTGCTGGCCGGCGCCCGGACCAGCGCGGAAAATGCGTTCAAGGTGCCGCTGGTGCAGCGCACGCTTGCCGCCGTACTGGCCGATGCGAAGAAAGGCTGATCCAGATGAAATTCACTACGCCAGCGACCACCAATCCGATTGACCAGCTGAAGGTCATCGGTCACGCCACCGACCGCATCGACGGCCCGTTCAAGACCACCGGCACCGCGCCCTATGCCTACGAGCGCGAGGCGGCTTACGGCTACGTGGTCGGCGCCGCCATCGCCAAGGGCCGCATCCAGTCCATCGATATCGAACTGGCCCGGCGCTCGCCCGGCGTGCTGGCGGTGGTGACTGCCGACAACGCCGGCAAGCTAAGCAAGGGCAACTTCAACACCGCCAATCTATTGGCCGGACCGGAGGTCCAGCACTATCACCAGGCGCTTGCGCTGGTGGTGGCGCAAACCTTCGAGCAGGCGCGCTCGGCCGCGCAGTTGGTGCGCGTGCAGTACACGGCCGAGAAGGGCGCTTACGACCTGGCCAAGGCCAAGGACTCGGCCAAGCCGCACAAGGACAAGGAAAACGCCGACAAGAAAGTCGGTGATTTCGGCACGGCCTACAGCGCCGCACCGGTGCGGCTGGACGCCAACTACAGCACGCCCGACCAGTCGCACGCGATGATGGAGCCGCACGCCTCGGTGGCCGAATGGAAGGGTGACAAGCTGACCCTGTGGACTGCCAACCAGATGATCAACTGGGGCAAGGGCGACCTGGCCAAGACGCTGGGCATCCCCGAAGCAAACGTGCGGCTGGTCTCGCCCTACATCGGCGGCGGCTTCGGCGGCAAGTTGTTCCTGCGCGCCGAGGCGGTGCTGGCGGCGCTGGGCGCCAAGGCGGCGGGCCGGCCGGTCAAGGTGGCCTTGCAGCGGCCACTGATGATCAACAACACCACGCACCGTCCCGCGACCATGCAGCGCATCCGCATCGGCGCCAGCCGCGAGGGCAAGATCAATGCGATTGCGCACGAGAGCTGGTCCGGCGACCTGGCGGACGGCAAGCCGGAAACCGCCGTCCAGCAAACCCAGCTGCTGTATGCCGGCGCCAACCGCTTGACCAAGATGCGACTGGCCGTGCTCGATCTGCCCGAGGGCAATGCCATGCGTGCGCCGGGCGAAGCGCCGGGCCTGATGGCGCTGGAAATCGCCATGGATGAAATGGCCGAGAAGCTGAAGATGGACCCCATCACCTTCCGCATCATCAACGACACCACGGTCGATCCGGCCAAGCGCGACCGCAAGTTCTCGCAGCGGCGCTTGGTCGATTGCCTGCGCACCGGCGCCCAGCGTTTCGGCTGGGACAAGCGCAATCCGCAGCCCGGCAAGACGCGCGATGGCCGCTGGCTGATCGGCATCGGCATGGCTGCTGCCTTCCGCAACAACCTGGTGCAGAAGTCGGCGGCGCGGGTGCGGCTGGACAAGCAGGGCATCGTGACAGTGGAAACCGACATGACCGACATCGGTACCGGCAGCTACACCATCATCGCGCAGACCGCCGCCGAGATGATGGGCGTGCCGCTCAAGCAGGTGGTGGTCAAGCTCGGCGATTCGGACTTTCCCGTGTCGGCCGGTTCCGGCGGGCAGTGGGGCGCCAACAGCTCGACGGCCGGCGTGTACGCCGCTTGCGTCAAGCTGCGCGAACTGGCGGCGCAAAAGCTGGGACTCGATCAGCGTGTGGCCGAATTCGCCAACAACGCGGTCAGCGCGGACGGCCGTAGCTTGCCGCTGTCGCAAGCGGCCGCCGACGGCGAACTGGTGGGCGAAGACATGATGGAATACGGCGATCTCGACAAGAAGTTCCAGCAATCGACCTTCGGCGCGCATTTCGTGGAAGTCGGCGTGGACGCGGCCACCGGCGAAACCCGTGTACGGCGCATGCTGGCCGTGTGCGCGGCCGGGCGCATACTCAATCCCAAGTCGGCGCGCAGCCAGGTGATCGGCGCGATGACGATGGGCGTGGGCGCGGCGCTGATGGAACACCTGGTGATCGACCAGCGCGGCGGTTTCTTCGTCAATCACGACCTGGCCAGCTACGAGGTGCCGGTGCATGCCGACATTCCGCATCAGGAAGTCATTTTCCTCGACGAGACCGATCCGATTTCGTCGCCGATGAAGGCCAAGGGCGTGGGAGAGCTCGGCATTTGCGGCGTGGGTGCGGCGATTGCGAACGCCGTCTACAACGCCACCGGCGTGCGGGTGCGCGACTATCCGATCACGCTCGACAAACTGATCGCGAAAATGCCGGATTTCTGAGTTGGTGCGCGGCATGACCGAGCAATAGCTTTTCACCCGCTCAGGCCTTGGCGGCTTGCGCCGCGAACCACGGCGTCATGCGGCGGATCGCTTCGGCGATTTCGGCGGTGGAGACGGCAAAGCTGAAACGGATGAAGTGTTTGCCGTCCACCGGATCGAAATCGATGCCCGGTGCGCTGGCTATGCCTGTGTCTTCCAGCAGGCGCTTGCAGAAGGTCAGGCTGTCGTCGGTCAGGTGGGCGATGCTGGCGTAGATGTAGAACGCGCCGTCGGGCGGCGCCACCGTGGTCAGGCCCAGCGCGGGCAGGGCGGCCAGTAGCAGGCGACGGTTTTCGCGGTAGACGTCGATGTGGGCGTCGAGTTCAGCGAGCGCGTCGAAGGCGGCCAGTCCGGCGTGCTGGCTCAGCGACGGCGCGGTCAGGAACAGATTGCCGCAATATGCTTGTGCGCGCTCGACGTGATCCTGCGGCGCCAGCAGCCAGCCCAGGCGCCATCCGGCCATGCTGAAATACTTGGAGAAGCTGCTGACCACCTGCGCCTGCGGTGCGTAGGCGAGGATGGTCTGCGCCGGTTCCACATAGCTGAGGCCGTGATAAATCTCGTCCGAGATGATGCGTATGCCGCGTGCGCGGCACACTTCGGCGATGGCTTGCAGTTCCTCGGCCTTGATCAGCGTGCCGGTCGGATTGGCCGGGCTGGCGATGATGACGCCGTGCGGCGCCGGCTCCACGGCGGCCAGTGCGGCGGCGGTGAGCTGGAAGCCGACTTCCGCGCCGCAGGCGATTTCCACCGGCGTCATGTGCAGCGCCTTGAGCGTGTTGCGGTAGGCCACATAGCCGGGCCGCGCCATGGCGATGCGGTCGCCCGGCGCGAACATGGCGCTGAGCGCCAGCACCAGCGCCGGCGAGGCGCCGCAGGTCAGGATGAACCGGTCTGCCTCCACTTGAACGCCATAGCGTTCCTGGTAGAACCGCGCCAGCCGCTCCTTCAGCGGTGCGCTTTCCCAATAGCCCATGCTTTCTGCGTCCAGCACGGCGTGCGCCCTGGCGATGGCGGTCTTGGGTGCGGCGGTCGAGGGCTGGCCGAACTCCATGTGGATGATGGAACGGCCCTGCGCCTTGAGGGCGTGGGCCAGCTTGCTGATGGCAATGGCGTGGAAGGGTTCAAGTTGGGCGTTCATGCATGGATTATACTGTTGTCTGTAACATAAAAAAAGCAAAGGTTGGCCGGTATGACGATACGATGGAAGCGGTGGGCAATAGGCGCGGCGAGCGCGGTCGGGGTGTATGCGGTGGCAGGCTTTTGGCTGGTGCCCAGCGTCATCAGGAACCAGCTTCCCAAGTATGCCGAGACCGAACTGGAGCGCAAGGCCGGTATCGGCGAGCTGAGCTTCAATCCGTTCACGCTGCGGCTGGAAGCGCGCGATGTGCGCTTTACCGAGGCCAACGATGCGCCGCTGTTCGCGGTCGGCGCGCTGGCGGTGGAGATGCAGTGGCGCTCGCTATTCCGTCGCGCCTGGAGTTTTGCCGAGATCCGCATCACCGAACCGTCGGTGCAACTGGCGATCGCCAAGGATGGCAAGTTCAATATCGCCGAGTTGCTGGCGACGCTGGACAAACACAAGAAGGAAGACAGCAAGGGCGGCATGCCGCGTCTGGTGATCGAACATTTTGTGCTGGATGGCGGCAAGGTGGCGATGCACGATCAGCGCGCCGGCTATAACGATACCTTTACGCCGATCACGTTTGCGCTGAATAACCTGAGCACGCTGCCGGATGAGAATGGCGATTACACCTTGAGCGCGGACGCCGGGCTCGGTGGCAAGCTGCGCTGGACGGGCGTGGCGGCGGTGAATCCGATGGCCGGTAGTGGCTTGCTGACGCTGGAAAATGTGGCGTTGCCGGGTGTGGCGACGTATCTGCAGTCGTTTTCGCGGATTGTGGTGGCGGACGGCAAGTTGTCGGCCCAGTTGCCGTACAAGTTTGTTTATCAGGATGGGCGTTTGGACGCCAGCCTGGCTGGCGCTGGTTTGACGCTGAGTGATTTGTCGCTGAAGCGGGGCATCGATGCGCCGTTTGTGAAGTTGAAGCAGTTGGCGGTCAGCGCTGTGGGCGTGGATTTGTTGAAGCGGTCGGTGCTGGTGGGTAGTTTGCAGTTGAACGGTGGTGCTTTGGCTGTGCGGCGCGATGCACGTGGTGAGCTGGATGTGGCTGGTTTGATGCTGCCGGCGCCGGCGCCGGCGCCGACAAGCAAGCCGCAGCCTGCGCCGGCTGTTGCCGCTGCGCCGTCTGCGCCATGGAAGCTGCAGTTCAAGCAGATCGGCCTGGATGCGGTGTCGCTGTCGTATGTGGATGAGACGGTGAGTCCGGTGCTCAAGGTGAGCGCCAACAACGCCAAGCTGAAGCTGGGCTTGCAGATGGATGGTGACAAGCTCAATCTCGACGCCGCCTCGTTTGCCATGGATGAGGTGACGATGGGCAGCGGCGCCCTCGCGCCGCTCAGGTTGGCGCGGATAGGATTTGATGAGGCGTCGCTGGATCTGTCGGCGCGCATCGCCAGCGTGGGACGTTTGTATGCGGACGGCGGCCAGTTGGACCTGTCGCGGGATGCGAAAGGGCAGTTCCTGTTCATGTCGGCGATGCCCGGCAGCGGTGCGGCCAATCCGAGCGCGCGGCCGGCGACGCCTGCGCGCGGCGAGGCGTCTTGGAAGGCTGAGGTCAAGTCGGTCGAACTGAGCAAGTTCGGCGCGCGCTATGACGATGCGGCCACCGGCATCAAGGTCAATCTGCATGACTTCAACCTGAAAGTGCGCGATGCCAGCACCGATCTGAAACAGCCGCTGGCTTTCGATGGCGGCGTCAGCCTGCGCGAAGGCGGGCAGTTGACGGCCAAGGGTAAGGTCGTACCATCCAGCGGCGCTGTCGATACCGAACTGAAGTTGAGCAAGCTGGCGTTGGCGCCGGTACAGCCGTTGCTGGGCAAGTATGTCAAGCTGAAAATCGCCGATGGTGCGATCAATGCGCAAGGTCGTTTGCGCACCGGCGCGGGCGGCAGCAAAGCCGATCCGGCCATGCGTTACGACGGCTGGTTTGAAGTCGCCCAGCTTTCGCTGAATGAACTCGACAACGACCACTTTGCGCACTGGAAGTCGGTTCGAGCCGACAAGGTCGCCCTCAGCCTCAGGCCAGATCTGCTGGATGTGGCGGAATTGCGCGTGGTCGAGCCGAATGCGATTCTGATGATCGAAAACGACCGCAGCATGAATGCGCAGCGCCTGCTGGTGGAGCCGCCGGCCGCTGCTCCGGGCGCGCCGGAGGCCGCCGCGCCCGCCGCCGCTGCCAGCGAACCTTTCCCCATCCGCATGCGCCGCGTGCGCGTTGAGAACGGCAAGCTGGACTTCACCGATCTCAGCCTGCGCCCGCAATTCGCCGCCAAGATCTATGAACTGAACGGCGTGATCACCGGCCTCTCATCCAGGCGCGACGCACGCAGCCAGATCGAACTGGACGGCCGCGTGGACGACTACGGCATGGCCCGCGTGCGCGGCCAATTGAATCCTTTCGTCCCCGCCGATAACACCGACCTGAATGTGTTGTTCAAAAACGTCGACATGGTGTCGGCCTCGCCGTACAGCATGAAATTCGCCGGCTACAAAATCGCCGAAGGCAAGATCTCGCTCGACCTGCAATACAAAGTGCGCAACAACCAGCTCGAAGGCAACAACCAGATCGTGCTGGACAAGCTCACACTCGGCGAGCGCATCGACAGCCCCGACGCGCTCAAGCTGCCACTGGAACTTGCGCTGGCTATCCTCAAGGACAGCAACGGTCGCATCGACCTCGGCATCCCCGTGTCCGGCAATATGAACGATCCAAGCTTCAGCTATGGCGCCGTAGTGTGGAAGGCGCTGGGCAACATCATGACCAAAATCGTGACCTCGCCATTCCGCGCGCTGGGTAATCTGTTCGGCGTGAGCGGCGACAAGCTGGAAGCGGTGGAGTTCGACGCCGGCAGCGACGCCGTGCTGCCGCCCGAGCGTGAAAAGCTGCAACAGATCGCCAAGATCCTGGCCAGGAAGCCTGAACTGAAACTCGCCGTGCCCGGTGCATACAACGAAGCCAACGACGGCGCAGCCTTGCGCGCGCAAGCATTGCGCCGCCTGGTGCTGGCTCGCGCCGAGATTAAGCTGGCGGCCAACGAGCAGCCCGGCCCGCTCGATATCGGCCAACGCAAAGTGCGCGGCGCATTGCGCGACCTGTACGCCGAACGCTTCGGCGCGGCCGAGCTGGAGCAACAGAAGCAGGCCGCCGAAGGCACGGCCGTCGCCGATCCTGCGGCGGCCGGCAAGAAGCTGCCGGTCCTGCAACGTCTGGGCAAGATGGTGCAAGGCGAACCGCAAGTGGCGGACGCTACGGCTTTCTACGACCAGCTGCGCGAACGCCTGGAAAAAAACCAGCCGCTGGACAAAGACGCCCTGCCGCAGCTGGGTTCCCGTCGCGCCGCAGCCGTGATGGTGGTGCTGAAGGAGGCCGGCACCGCACCTGGCGCCGCCACCGCCGGCTCGCCGGCCGCCGCCGATAACGATGCCGGCAAGCCGGTCGCGCTGAAGCTGGAATTGTCGGCGAAATAGCATGGACCAGGAAAAAATCAAACTGGCGGGAAATCCTTGGGCCGCCGGTTTGGCGCTGCTGTGCAGCCAGTTGTCGCTGAATGCCGGCGCGGCCATCGCCAAACAATTGTTTCCCAAGATAGGCGTGGAAGGCGTGACGGCCTATCGCGTCGGCATCTCGGCGTTGGTGATGCTGCTGATGTTCCGTCCGTGGCGCACGCCGCTGACCAGGAAGCAGGCACTCAACGTCGCCATTTACGGCGTGGTGATCGGCGTGATGAACCTGCTGATCTACCGCGCCTTCAGCCGCATCCCGATGGGCATCGCGGTGGCGATCGAGGTGGCGGGGCCGTTGACGGTGGCCGTGCTGTCCGCGCATCGCCCGCGCGATTTCGTGGCGGTGTGCCTGGCGGTGGTCGGCTTGTACTTCTTGCTGCCTATCCATGGCGCGGTTGACCAGCTTGATCCGCTGGGTGTCGCCTATGCGGCCGGTGCGGCGGTGTGCTGGGCTTTGTACATCGTGTTCGGCAAGCGCGTCTCGACCATGTCGGGCGGGCAGTCGGTGGCGTGGGGCATGTTGGCGGCATCGCTGTTCATCGTGCCGATTGGCATCGGCCATGCCGGCGCTTTGCTGCTGACGCCGTCGTATCTGCTGATCGGCGCGGCGATCGCCGTGATGTCGAGCGCGCTGCCGTACACGCTGGAGATGCTGTCGATGCGCACGCTGTCCTCGCGCACCTTCAGCATGTTCAGCAGCGCCGCGCCGGCGCTCAGCGCCCTGGTCGGCATGGCGGTGCTGGGGGAACACCTGACGCCGACCCAATGGCTGGCCATCGCCGCCATCGTGGCCGCCTCGGCGCTGACCTCATTGCGCTAGCCAGCCCGTTGTTGCTTTTGCAAGCGGTTCGTGGCAGCATGGCTTCTTCGCCAAGGAGATCTTTATGCAAATCGATCGCGCTCAACCAGCTATTGCCGCCGCTGCTGTCACGCTGGTGCTGTGGATATTTGGCGTGGCGGCTTTCCTGCCGCCGCTGTCCCACTACACGCTGCAATCGCTGCCGCTGATTATCGTCGCCGGCATCGGCATCTTTATTTGCCTGGTGCTGCACCTGGTGTTCATCGGCATCGCCGCCAAGCGCCTCGGTCGCTCGCCGGTGCTGTGGGTGCTGGTCGCCCTGTGCACTTTGCCGCTTGCTTCTATCATCGGCCTGATTTTGTTCGAGTGGTTCAGCGAGCAGGCCAAGGAAGCCGCCGCTTAAAATTCTTGCCAGACATGGACGGGATCGTCTAGTATCGATCCCGATGCCTCTGCATCGACGTCGCTCGGACGGTTCCGGGCGCTTACGTGGACTACGCATGACTGACACCCAAACTCCGCGCAGCTTTGCGCGTATCGATCGCCTGCCCCCCTACGTTTTCAATGTCACCGCCGAGCTCAAGCTGGCGGCGCGCCGTCGCGGCGAAGATATCATCGACATGTCGATGGGGAATCCCGACGGCGCCACGCCGCCGCACATCGTGAGCAAGCTGGTCGACACGGTACAACGCCCGGACACGCACGGCTACTCGGCCTCCAAAGGCATACCGCGCCTGCGCCGCGCCATCTCCAAGTGGTACAAGACGCGCTACGACGTCGAGTTCGATCCGGACTCGGAAGCCATCGTCACCATCGGCTCCAAGGAAGGCCTGGCGCATTTGATGCTGGCCACGCTGGACCGGGGCGACACCGTGCTGGTGCCTAATCCAAGCTACCCGATCCACATCTGGGGCGCGGTGATCGCGGGCGCGAATATCCGCTCCGTGCGCATGACGCCGGGCGTGGATTTCTTCGACGAACTGGAACGCGCGGTGCGCGAGAGCTATCCGAAACCGAAGATGATGATCCTCGGCTTTCCGTCGAATCCAACCGCGCAGTGCGTGGAGCTGGAGTTCTTCGAACGCGTGGTGGCGCTGGCCAAACAGCACAACATCCTGGTGGTGCACGACCTCGCATATGCCGACATCGTCTTCGATGGATGGACAGCGCCTTCCATCATGCAGGTGCCGGGCGCGCGCGAGGTGGCGGTGGAATTCTTCACGCTGTCCAAGAGTTATAACATGGCCGGCTGGCGCGTCGGCTTCATGGTCGGCAACAAGGAACTGGTGGCGGCGCTGGCGCGCATCAAGAGCTATCACGACTACGGCAGCTTCACGCCGGTGCAGGTGGCGGCGATTGCCGCGCTGGAAGGCGATCAGTCCTGCGTCAGCGACATCTGCGCGCAATACCAGGCCCGCCGCGACGTGTTGCACAAAGGCTTGTGCGAAGCGGGCTGGCCGGTGGAGAAGCCCAAGGCCTCGATGTACATCTGGGCGCGCATTCCTGAAGCGTATCGCCATCTCGGTTCGCTGGAGTTCGCCAAGCTGCTGCTGGCCGAGGCCAAGGTGTGCGTCTCGCCGGGCATCGGTTTCGGCGAGTATGGCGATGAGTATGTGCGCTTCGCGCTGATCGAGAACGAGGCGCGCATCCGCCAGGGCCTGCGTGGCATCAAAGCCATGTTGCGCAAGACTTCCGCGTAAATCCGTCAGAAGTTTAAGCCGCATCAAACCCTGGTTTGATGCGGCGGCTACCGTAGCTCTGAGAACCCTTCATCGGAGCTGACATCATGTCCCAACTTCGCACCGGAGCCAGCGCGCGGCGTCTGCTTACCGCTGTCCAAAAACTTGAACGCAAGCTTGCCACGGCCGGGCTGCCGCGCTTTGTGGCGCGCTTGCCCGTATGCTGGCTGTGCTGGCACTACTGCCGCATGCTGGATCAGAAAATCGCGCGCATCCGTAGAATCGCCGGCAAGTATGAAAGCTGGGGGCCGACCATCCGCGAGCTCTCGCCGCACAAGCAGGAACAGCTGGAAATGCTGGACCTCGATCGCAGCATGCGCACCGACATCGAATACACCAAGGTCACCATGTTCGAGCTGCGCGATTACTGCGTCGACATCGGCCGCCTGTTCGAGCAGCTGGGCTACGAGTCGGCCGGCCTGAAGCGGCGGCAGGCTGCGCTGATCGAGGTGCTGGAGGCGTCCTGCGCCGCAGCGACCCGCATGCAGGAAGCCTTGACGCGCCATGATGACGCCGTGCTGGCGCGGCTGCGGGCTGATGCGGATGCCACAGCGGCGGCGCGCTTGCCGCGTCTGGCTTAGAAACCTTCCAGCACAATCTTGCCCTTGGCGCGGTTGCTCTCGATCAAGGCGTGAGCGCGCTTGAGGTTGGCGGCATTGATCTTGCCGTAGCGTTCGGCGAGCGTGGTCTTGACGGCGCCCGTTTCCACCAGCTTGGCCACGTCGTTCAGCAACTGGTGCTGTTGCTGCATGTCGTCGGTCTGGAACATCGAGCGGGTGTACATGAACTCCCAGTGCAGCGACACGCTCTTGCGCTTCAGCGTGCGCACGTCGATGGCGGTGGGATCGTCGATCAGTGCGATCTTGCCTTGCGGCGCCACCAGCTCGCTGATGGCCGCCCAGTGGTGGTCGGTCTGGTTCAGCGCGGCGACGTAGTTGACCGGCGGCAGGCCGAGGCGGGCGATCTCTTCGTTCAACGGCTTGCTATGGTCGATCACATGGTGCGCGCCCAATTGCTTGATCCACTCGCCGGTTTCCGGACGCGAGGCGGTGCCGATGATGGTCAGGCCGGTCAGCTGACGCGCCAGCTGCACCAGGATCGAACCGACACCGCCGGCCGCGCCGATCACCAGCAACGACTTGCCGGCCGCGGCGCCGGCGTCACGACTCACTTCCAGGCGGTCGAACAACAGCTCCCATGCGGTGATGGTGGTCAGCGGTAGTGCGGCGGCCTGGGCGAAATCGATGTTGTTCGGTTTGTGGCCGACGATGCGTTCATCCACCAGATGGAATTCGCTGTTGGTGCCGGCGCGGGTCAGGTCGCCCGCGTACCAGACTTCATCGCCCGGTTTGAACAGGGTCACGTCCGGCCCCACGGCCGTGACCACGCCGGCGGCGTCCCAGCCGATCACTTTGGCCTCGCCTTCGGCGGGGGAGACGTTGCGGCGGATCTTGGTGTCCACCGGGTTGACGGAGATGGCGCGCACTTCGACCAGCAGGTCGCGACCGGCGGCTTGCGGTGCAGGCAGTTCGATGTCGATCAGGGCGTCGGCGTGATCGATGGGCAGGGACTGGCGGTAGGCGATGGCGTGCATGGAAACGCTCCGAAATAGTTGGGATGGAGGTATGATCATTTATTTCGTGGCGCTGAAAAAGAGGCCGTGCGCCGAAACACTTTCAAAGAATTGAAGAAAATGCTGCGTTTAGATGATTTGACCGTGTTTGTCCGTACCGCCGACCGGGGCAGCTTGTCCGCCGCCGCGCGCGAGCTGGAGATTTCGCCGGCGTTGGCCAGTGCCGCCGTCAAGCGGCTGGAAGGTGAACTGAAGTTGCGGCTGTTTGCCCGCACCACGCGCTCGCTGCGCTTGACGGAAGAGGGCGAGCTTTACCTGCGCCATGCGCGCGAAGCGCTGCGCTTGCTCAAAGAAGGCCATGATACGCTGATGCAGGGACAGGAAACGCTGGGCGGCACGCTGAAAATCTCCATGCCCTCGGATCTGGGACGGAATATGGTGCTGGCTTGGCTCGATGAATTCCAGACGCTGTATCCGAAGGTCGGCTTCCAGCTCAGCATCAGCGACCGGGTGTCGGATATGTACCGGCAGCCGGTGGACATCGCCATACGCTATGGCGTGCAGGAAGACTCCAGCCTGATTGCCTTTCCGCTGGCGCCGGAAAACCGTCGCGTGTTGGTGGCCGCGCCGGACTACATCAAGCAGCACGGCAAGCTCAATACGCTGGAGGATCTGTCACGCCACAACTGCCTGCGCTTCATGCTGGACGAGGTGATCCATGACCGCTGGAGTTTCTATCCCGCTGCGGAGCCGGAGGCGAAGCCCGTGGTCATTCACGTCAACGGCAACCGCAGCGTGGACGATGCCGACGTGGTGCGGCGCTGGGCCGTGGCAGGACTGGGCATCGCCTACAAGTCGCGGCTGGACCTGAGCGCGGATATCCGTGCCGGCCGCCTGCAAGTGCTGCTGCCTGATGTGCTGGGCGAGCGCACGGCCTTGAATATGCTGTGCATGCACCGCTCGCAGATTACGCCGACGGTGCTGCAACTGCGGGATTTCCTGCGTGCGCAGTGTGAAAAAGCTTAAGCTTCGCTGAAACGCCCTGCGCGACTATGGCGCGGCAGAAAAATGCGTTTATTATCATCTGGCAAAACTACTGCGGTGTTGGTGGCTGACTAGCGTCCGATGTTTGTCGGCTTGCCAGTTGCCACACCCAGGTGAGGAGCGCTAGCGAGGCGGCGGCATCTGCCGGCCTGTCATGCGACTGGGTAGGGCAACTGGCACCGGCAACCATTAGTGCGCCTTCGACTTCGACAGGATCAGCAGCCAGCGGCGGAACAGCAGCACTTCCAGGTGCCCTGCTTGTACGCCGGTGTCGCATTCCATGATCGGGTTCACGGCGTAGAAACGCTTGCGGAAGTCACGGCACACCATCATTTCGCGTTTGCCCATACGAACCATGAAAGACGTAGGCAGGTATTCCAGACCGAAACGGGAACCATAGCTGCTGTTCAGAGTGCTCATGACAATTCCTTTTTTGTTGGAGAGGTGTTTAACGAGGAGTTCAGAATAGCATAACTACTGTATGAATACACAGGTACTGTGCAAATACACAGTAAATTTGTCGTTTTGATGTTTTTGCCGGAATTTAATCGGCGGTCCATGAAGGAGGGCCAACTATTAGCAAATTGCTTAATTTCGTGGAGGCAAGGTTGTCTCCGGGCGGGGAATTCGGGCTGCACCTGACGGTGGGCATGGCCTTGCTGCTGGCTGCGGGGCTGGTATTCCATGAGTTGGCCGAGGCTGTGATGGGGCAGGAAGCCATCACGGTGCTCGACCTGCAAGTGGCGCACTGGTTCAACGCCAACGCCTTCGAACCGCTGACCGGCTTCATGCACGCGATCTCGACTATGCATTCGGTGGCGGGCATGGCGCTGCTGCTGGGCTCACTGGCGCTCTACCTGTGGCGCCAGCAGGCATACTATTGGCTGCTGGCGCTGATGATCGCGGTGCCGGGCGGGATGGTGCTGAATGTCGTGCTCAAGCACATATTCCAGCGTACGCGACCGGTGTTCGAGGAACCGCTGGTGACGCTGGCGACTTACAGTTTCCCCAGCGGCCACACCACGGCGGCGACTTGCTTCTACGGCATGCTGGTCAGCTACCTGGTGATCGCGCGGCCGGCGTGGAGTGTGCGCTTGGGAACGGTGAGCTTCTGCCTGACAATGGTATTGTTGGTGGCATTCAGCCGCGTCTATCTGGGCGCGCATTATGTCAGCGACGTGCTGGCGGGCATGGCCGAAAGCGTGGCCTGGCTGTCCGTCTGCATCACTGGCGTTTCCACTCTGCGCCGTCGGCGAGAAGGTAAAACAGTATAAACCGTATGGATAAAATCGTCGTCATCGTCAACGCCAGTGCCGGCCTCGGTTATTGCGGCGGCTGGACCACCGCGCTGGAGCAGAAGTTCCGCGCACAAGGCGTGGAGGCCGACATTACGCTGGCCAAAAGCGGCGAGGAAATGATCGCGCGCGCCGAGCGTGCCGTGAAGGAGGGCGCGCCGCTGGTGGTGGCGGGCGGTGGCGACGGCACCATCAACGCCGTGGCCTCGGTGCTGGTCGATACGCCGACGCGTCTCGGCGTGCTACCGCTGGGCACGCTCAATCACTTCGCCAAGGACTTGAAGATCCCGCTGGATCTGGACCAGGCCGTGGCCAACGCGGTGCACGGCGTGCCGGCGCGGGTCGATGTGGGCGAAGTCAACGGCCGCATTTTTCTGAACAACTCCAGCCTCGGCATTTATCCGGACCTGGTGCGCGACCGCGAACAGCAGCAGCGCCATCTGGGACGAGGCAAGTGGCCGGCGTTCGGCTGGGCGCTGTTTACCGTGCTGCGGCGCTTTCCCTTCCTTAGCGTGCGGCTCAAGATCAACGACGACGAGCACCTGCGGCGCACGCCCTTCGTCTTCATCGGCAACAACGAATACCTGCAAGGGCTGACGCTGGGCGCACGCGAGCGGCTCGACAGCGGCCAGTTGTGCCTGTACGTGGCGCAAAAGCCCACGCGGCTCGGCCTGCTGCGCTACGCCTTGCATGCGCTGTTCGGCAAGCTGGAAGCGGCGCGTGATTTCGATGTGCTGTCGTCGTCGTCGCTGACCATCGAAACGCGGCACCAGCGCCTGCGGGTCGCCACCGACGGGGAGGTAACAGTCATGAGCCCGCCACTATATTATCGCTCAAGGGCATCGTCGTTGAGCGTGATCGTCCCGGTCGCCTAGGAGAACAGCATGCGCACCATCGTCCATTTATCGGATTTGCATTTCGGCCGGGTCGATCAGGACCTGCTGCGGCCCCTGCAGGAGTTGGTGGCGCGCCTGGCGCCGCATGTGGTGGTGGTGTCGGGCGACCTGACGCAGCGCGCCAAGACCGAGGAATTCAAGGCCGCGCGCGCGTGGCTGGACACCTTGCCGGGGCCGCAGATCGTGGTGCCGGGCAACCACGACATTCCCTTGTACAACGTCGCCAGCCGCTTCCTCACGCCGCTGCGCAAGTACACGCGCTATGTCACGCTGGATTTGGCGCCGGAGTATGTGGATGATGAGATCGTCGTCCTTGGCATCAACACGGCGCGCTCGCTGACGTTCAAGGATGGACGGGTCAACCAGGAGCAACTGGCGCAGATGCGCCAGCGCATGCAGGCCGTGGGTGAAAACCATACACGCATCATCGTCACCCACCACCCGTTCGACCTGCCCGATCATTTCGATGAGGACGACCTGGTGGACCGCGCGCCGATGGCGATGCAGGCGTTTGCCGAATGCGGCGTGGACTTGCTGCTGGCAGGCCACTTGCATTCCAGCCACGCCGGCAACAGCGCGCACCGCTACAAGATAGAAGGCTACGCGGCGCTGGTGGTACAAGCCGGCACGGCGACCTCGACACGTGGGCGCGGCGAATCGAACTCCTTCAACGTGCTACGGGTAGCACCGGACGACATCGAGGTCGACCGCTACAGCTGGATCGTAGGCACGGCCAGTTTCGAGTGCGTGCACACCGAATGCTTCCGCCGCAGCGGCGACGCCTGGTCGCTCGCCGCCGAGGCTTAAGCTCAGATTACAGCCAGTAGTTCATCAGACGGGCGGCCCATTCTTTCATACGGTCGGCCAGCGGCCGATTGCGCCAGTCGTCCAGCGTGATCAGCTTGGAGTCACGCATGTCTTCCTGGAAAGCGCGCTCCATTTCGTTGCCGAACGCTTCGCCCATGATGATCACGTTGATTTCACTGTTGTGCAGGAAGCTGCGGGTGTCGATGTTGGTCGAGCCTACCGTCGACCAGTTGCCATCAATGACGGCGGTCTTGGCGTGCAGCACGGCCAGTTTGAGCTGGTAGATGTTTACGCCCGCCGACAGCAGGTCGTCATAGAAGCCATGGCCGGCGTGGAACACCAGGCCGCTGTCGGAGACCCCTGGCAGCACGATCTTGACGTCCACGCCGCGCTTCGCGGCCGCGATCAACGCGTCCACCGTCTGGCGGTCGGGCACGAAGTAAGCCGAGGTGATGTGGATCGATTTCTTCGCTTCCTGGATCGCCAGCGCATAGGCTTTGTAGATCTCGAATTTTCCGCCGGGCTCGCTACCCAGCACGCGCACCACCTTGTCGCCGGCGATCACCGCCGCCGGGAAGTAGTCCGCCTCCCGCAGGTCGTCCTTGTCCTGCGTGGCCCAGTTGCGGATGAACAGCCACTGGAAGGCATGCACCGCCGGTCCTTCGATCTTGATGTGGGTATCGCGCCAGCCGACCTGCGATTTGTCGGTCGGACGGGAAGCCGAACGGAACAAGGAGCTCTTGGCGTAGGTGGCGCTGATGTTGATGCCGCCCGTGAATGCCGTCTTGCCGTCGACGATCAGCACCTTGCGATGGTTGCGGCTGTTGAGCTTCCAGCCGTCGCCGCTGACCTTGGCCGGATTGACCGGGTTGAATTCCACCAGCCGGATGCCGGCCTTGCGCATGCGCTCGAAGAATTCGGCCGGCACGCCGATGGTGCCGACGCTGTCGTACAGCACGTTGACGGTGACGCCTTCCTGCTGCTTGAGAATCAGCGCATCGGCGAACTTGAGTCCCAATTCGTCCTGGTCGAAGATGTAGGTTTCAAGGTTGATGCTGTTGCGCGCGCCGTTGATGGCCTTGAGCATTTCCGTCATGGTCTGCGGACCGTCGAACAGCAAGGTGGTTTTGTTGCCGGCGATGAGCGGCACGCCGGTCGCCGCTTCCTCCAGCGCCGCTTGCTGCTGCATGTCGAGCGTGCCCTTGGACCAGCGCTTGGACAGCAGCGACTTGGCGCGGGCGTCGCTGAGTTCGCCCTTGGCGCCCCTGACGGTGGGTGCGCCTCCGGTGTCGAGCTTGTCGCCGAGTGCGGTGACGTTGGGCAGGGACGCGCAGGCACCGAGCAAACCCCAGCACATTAACACCAGGGGGAGCCAGCTACGCATGTGCAACAGTTTCATCGGATTGCCTTTTCAGTAGGTACCTCATCCTCATTCGAACCGAAGAAAAATGACATCGGTCCTTGCCGGAAGCGCCGGCCCATCGCTTTGACCAACTGCCAGCCCTGCTTGAAGCGCACCTGGCGCGAGCGCAGCGCCACCCACAGCGCCAGCCCGAAACTGACCAGTAGATTGACTGTCCCGATGGAAAGGAATCCTGCCACCGAGGTCACAATAAGTTCCCAGCCGACATTGTGATCGAGTCCAACAATTGCTGTCGCAAAGTTGGCTGAGGAGAAGGTGACGTGCCGGATGTCCAACGGAATTCCCAGCACGAAGCCGAGGAAGGGCATCACGCCGAGCAGGATGCCGAAGCCGAAATTCCCCATCAGTCCGCCGAGATTGTTCTCCAGGTAGGCGCCCAGCCGGTCCAGGCGCGGCTGTCCCAGCAGCCAGCGCAGGCCGCGTAGCTGCGCGACGCGCTGGCCCCAGCGCGTGTACAGCGCCTTGTTGTCGTAGTAGCCGGAAATCAGGCCGGCCACGAACAGGCAGACGCCGGCAATGGCGGCGTAGATCAGCGCCGGCCCGTGGATGGGATCGATGTCCTGTAGCAGGTGCATGGCCTTCTCGGGCGACACCAGGTGGTGGCCCGTCATCAGCGGCCAGGCCATGGCGATCAGCCAGGCGGTTGGAATCGCCACCATCAGGTTGCCCAGCACCGCCATGTTCTGCGTGCGGATGACCTTGTTGCATAGCTCGGCCATGCTGTCGATGTCGATATTGCGGCCGTCGCGGGAATGCAGGCCGGCGGCGATGCGCGAGGCGGTCATGGCCGGCTGCTTGGTGGCCACCGTGAAGTGCAGCAAATGGATGAGCACAAAACCGAGCGAGTAGTTCATGCTGAACAGGAAGGCTTCCACCAGCGGCGCGGTGCGCAGGTAAGACATCAGGATCTTGCACAGTGCCATGAAGCCGATCACCAGCCCGGCGCCGGCCGCCTGCACGAACATGCGGCCCAGCTCGCGGCGGTTGTCGGCCACGTAGTGCTCGCCGGTGTGGCTGGCGTTCTCGGTGACGTTGCGCGCCAGCAGGTTGATGTTATCGCTGAGCAGGTCGCTCACCATGTATTTGTTGTTGTGCGCCGCGATCAGTTCCAGCGTCAGCGCCACGGCGGCGCTGCGGTGGGCGGCGTCTTCCTGTTCATCGACCAGGAACAGCAGCTTGCGCATGCGGTCCAGGCTTTGCGTCAGCGACACCAGCAGGTAGGTGAGGGCGATGCTGGTGCCCTGGCTCAGCGCTTTCTTGCGGATCTTGGCGATGACGGCGTCGCACTGGTCCAGCATCACCAGCAGGTGGCGGGCGTCTTCGATCTCGACTTCGTCACCGGCCAGCTTGCGGTGGTAGGCGTCGAGATAGGCGTTGACCTCGAAGTTCTGCACCATGAACGGCGATTCGTAGGTCTCCATCTCGGTGTGGAAGTTGGTCAGGCGCGGCTCCAGCCCGATCGCGCAGACGCGATAGGACAGGGTGCGGATCGCGTCCAGCAGGCCGGGCAGCATCAGCTTGCTGCCGTGCTCGGGAGCGCCGTCGGCATGTTGTACCACGTCCAGCAGAGCCAGCCAGTCGTCGGCCGGCACCTGGCTGATCCAGATGTAGTCGGTGCGCTGGTAGACCACCTGGTCGAGCGCCTCACTCAGGTAGTCGTTGCCCAGCGCAGGCGGCAATATGCGATGGGCGATACGGGTCTTTAATTCAGAGAAGAAGCCGTCGTTGGACAGCACGCCGATCTCGGTGTAGAGGCTGGCGTGGCGACGTGCGGCGATGATGTTGCGCGCGTACTGACGCAGCGCCAAGGCATGCGCCGGATTGCCTTTCAGTAGCTGGCACAAGGTCCGCACCTTGGCCGTGGCGCTGGCGCCATCGTGCGCACGCTTGGGGCGCAGGGTGGCGAACAGCTCGACCAACAAGCCGATGTCGTCGCGCTCCGCGTTGATTTTTTCAAGGATTTCTAACATGGGCGCAGTATACCGAGAGCTGTCCTGCTTGTATGTACGTCAGCGAACACAGTTTTCCGGTTTGCAATTCAGCGCTAGCGTGATGATGCGCACAGAGCGGACCTCCGGGACCGCCTACACTGGTGTCAACCATCGCAATCGCCTATCCGCCATCATGAAACCTGTACTCGCTACGTTTGCTTTGATCGCCCCGCTGGCCGCCATGGCCCAGACGGAGGTGTATGGCACACTCGATGCCGGCGTGGTGGCTGAACGCGGTTGCCATAAGGAGTGCGCCAACGTCAAGCTCGACAGCGGCATCGCCAGCGCTTCACGCCTGGGTGTGCGCGGACGTGAAGATATCGGCAACGGCACGTCGGCGGTCTACGCGCTGGAAGCCGGCATCCTCAACGATACCGGCGCCTCCGACCAGAACGGCCGGCTGTTCGGCCGTCAGGCCTATGTCGGACTGGACGGGCCGCTCGGGTTGGTGACGATGGGCCGTCAGTACAACCTCGTGTATGAAACCTTGACCGACGTGGCCGATCCTTTCCACGGCGGCATGGCGGGTAGCGCCGCCAACCTGGTCGGCTACACCACCAAGCGCTACGACAATACGGTCAAGTATAAGTCGCCGCGCTCGCGCAGCGGTCTGGTGGGATCGGTGATCTATGCCTTCGGCGAGTCGCCGTTCAACAGCCGGGTCAATCGCGCGTATGGCGCCACGCTGGGCTTTGAGAAGGGCAGGTTCAATCTGAGCCTGACGCATCAACGCAAGGAGAATATGCTGGACGCCACCGGCTCGACGCCGCCCGTCGATCAATCGGCGCGCAACTCGTTGGTGGCGGCCAATTTCGACTTTGGCCGCTGGGTCGGTTACGCGGCCTACGGCCACAGCCGGGGCGATGCCGGCACGCAGTGGGATGAAACCAATCCTTACGGCGCGGTGGCGCAGCGCTATCCGTCCACCAAAAGCCGCGACGTGCTGGTCGGCGTGGCCGTGCCGATGGGCGGAGCCACGACCTTGCTGGCTTCCTATATCCGCAAGGACGATCAGGGCCTGGCCGATCTCGACGCCGGCCAGCTCGCCATCGGCGCCAGCTATGCGATGTCGAAGCGCACCAATATGTACGCCTCCTTCGCCAAAATCCAGAACCGCAACGGCGCCAGCTACACCGTTGGCAATGCCAGCAATCGCGGCAACGGCGACCGCGCCATCAATCTCGGCCTGCGCCACTCCTTCTGATTACGCCTGAAATTTATTTGGGCTTGGCCGGGCAGGTCGCGCTCAGCCAGCGCCCGCTCGATTCGACCGTGGCGGTTTGCGGACCCGCGCCGCTGTGCTTGATTACATTCATGGTCATGGTGTAGGCGCTGTCGCTGCTGAAGCGGATCTGGCCCTTGCCGCTGGATGCCGGATCGGTGCAGGTGAAGGCGAGGTTCAGTCCGCCTGGCACCTGTTCCTGCGTGGCGCTGCACTTGCCTTGCTGATTGAGCGGTAGCTCCTTGCGCGCAGCCATCTCCGGCGTCACGCAGGCGGTGAGGGCGATGCCACCGTCGCCGCTGGCCTTGGGCATGGAGACGCCATTGCGCGCCATCAGCGCTTCCATTTGCGCGCGCTGCTCGGGCGGCATGGCTGCCAGTTGCGCCATCGCCATGCTCATGGCCTGGTCGGTTTGGGCGTTGCCGGTCTTGACCTTGTTATGGAGTTCCCACAGGCCGGGCTTGATGGACGGGGATTGTGCGGAGGTGGGTACAGCAGCCAGGATGGCCAGCGTGAGCAATAGACGTTTCATGTGTCCTCCCGAAAACGACCAGCATAAACGAAAACGGCGCCCTAGGCGCCGTTCACGTTCATCCAACTGCGAAGATGGCTAGACGCCGCGTCCGCTAATCAGACGCAGCAGTACCATGATGATGGCGACTACCAGCAGGATGTGGATGAAGCCGCCAATGGTGTAGGACGTTACCAGGCCCAGCAGCCACAGGATGAGCAGAACTACAGCGATGGTGTAAAGCATGATTATCTCCTCGGGTTGTGTTGAATCTATTATCGGTAATACTTGCTTTGCGTTCTGTACGCTAACGTACCTTGCGCTTTAGTCGGCCGAACGCAGCTGGCCTTGGACGACGCGCACCGCGTCGCCGGAGCGCCACGATGGTTGGGTCGTATGGTGGAAGGTGCGCTTGCTGCCGTTATCCATGCGCACCACGATGTCCCAGGTGTGCGTGGTCTTCATATTGCCTTCGATATGATTGCCGGCGACCGCGCCGCCGACCGCCCCGACCACCGTGGCGGCTTGGCGGCCATGGCCGCTGCCGACCTGGTTGCCCAGCAGGCCACCCAGCACCGCGCCGCCTACCGCGCCGACGCCGCTGCTTTGCGGACGGTGTTCAACCGAGCGCACCGATTCCACCACGCCGCAGCTGGTGCAGGGCGCCTGGCGGGCGACCGGTTCCGACATCTGGCCCTGCCCCCGGCCTTGCTGCGCCACCGCAGGTTCGGCAGAGGTGGGCGTCAGCGCTGCCGACGAGGACGTCGATGCCGTCGGCGGCATGCCGCTCACTTGGGTGGGAACGGTGGCGTTGGAGCTTGGCAGCCAGCCCAGCAGCGCTGCGCTGCCTACGCCGCAGAACAAGACGACGGCGACGGCGGCGATGACCATAACGGGATGGGTGCCTGACTTGTGTTGGGTGTCCATGAGGGAATCCTTTTTTGTTGTTGATTGAGATGAAGCATTTCAAACGATATTTTCCTAGAGGACATCTATTTCTTCCGTGCGTCATCGTACATACAGGGCAAATAATTGCCCTTACTCTTGGTTGCATGCATACCTCCAGCCTACATACCACCGACGACCGCGCGCTGCCCCGCCTGGCGAACAACCGCCTGTTGGCCAGCCTGCCGGACGACGACCAGCTCCAGCTCGCGGAAAAATGCGAAACGGTCCGTGTGGAAAACGGCCAGTTGCTGTCGGAGCCGGGCGAGGAAATCCGCTATGTATATTTCCCTATCGATTGCCTGATCTCGTTGCTCGGTGTGGCGGAAGGCCGCATGACGCTGGAGATCGGTTCGCTGGGACGCGAGGGCATGCTTGGCGCGTCGGTGGTGCTGGGGCACGAACTGGCGCAGGTGAGGGCGGTGGTGCAGCGTTCGGGCCGTGTTTATCGTCTGGCCGTCGGCGACTTCGTCACCGAGTTTTATCGCATGGAATCGCTGCGCCGCCTGGTCCATCGTTACACCGACGGCATGCTGGCGCAAGCCATCCAGATCGCTGTGTGCAGCCGCTTCCATGTACTGGAGGCGCGTCTGGCGCGTTCGCTGCTGATCACGCGCGACCGCCTGCGATCGGACAAATTTCACCTTACCCACGAGTTTCTCGCCCATGCCCTGGGCGTGCGCCGGGTAGGCGTCACCAAGGCAGCCAGTGCGCTGCAACAGCAAAAGCTGATCACCTACAGCCGCGGCAATATCGAGATCCTCGATTCGACGGGACTGGAAGCCGTCTCCTGTCATTGCTACGATCTGTTCAAGGAAAAGTAAAGCGCTGTAACGCGCTCGCCTGCAGTCGGCCTCGCTTTGCCTTTTGTCATACGACGGCGAGTGCTATCGCGGCAAACTGGGCGGATGCCGAACATCGCTCATCCCGCGCATCCCGCGCATCCCGCTCGTTATGACCTGCCATGGAAAGCTGCGTTGACGCATGCTTTCCACCCCTTCATGGATTTCTACTTTCCCGACTTCAGCACCCACATCGATTGGACGCAGCGGCCGCGTTTCCGGGACAAGGAGCTGGCAGGGATAGTTATCAGCACCACGCCGGACGTGATGGTGGCAGACAAGCTGGTCGAGGTATCCATGCGCGACGGCGCCGAGGAGCGCATACTAGTCCACATTGAAATCCAGGCGCAGCGAGACGCGGCGTTGGCGCGGCGCGTGCACGATTACAACTACCACATCGGCAAGACCTATGGCCAACCGGTGGCCAGCCTGGTGCTGCTGGCCGATGCCGAGCCCAACTGGCGGCCCAGTCGCTTCTATCAGCAGATGCGGGGCACGGCAAGGAGATTTTCGTTCGCGACCGCCAAGCTGCTCGATTACGCCGATACCGATGCGCTGGAAGCGTCGCACCATCCGTTTGCCTGGGTAACGCTGGTCCACCTGTGCACCCAGCAGGCGCATCATGATCCCGATGCGCTCTGCGCGGCCAAGTTGCACTTGACCCGATTATTGTTCAAGCATCGCTGGAAGCGCAGGCGCATAATTGTACTATTCAATGTGATCAACTGGATGATGGCCTTGCCTGAGCCGCATCAGCGGCGCTACTGGCAGGCCGTTCTCCGCATGGAGAAGGAGCACGAAATGAAATTGCTCAACCCATTGGAGCAAATGTTCCTCGAAGATGGCATAAAAAAGGGCCTGGAGATGGGCGTGGAAACAGGCATGGAAAAGGGCCTGCAGAAAGGCCTTGAGAAAGGCCGTCGCGAGGGCTTGCAGCAGGGACTTGAACAAGGACTCGAGCAAGGAATTGAGCAAGGACTCGAGCAAGGACTCGCCCGCGGGCGCGTGGAGGGGGCGGCCGCGCTACTGGAACGATTGCTGGTCCAGCGTTTCGGGCCATTGCCGAAGACTGTACGCAGCAAGCTCGCCAAGGCCAGTGTGGGCCAAGTGGAAGCCTGGAGTGACGCGCTGCCGGCGGCCCAGACTCTGAAGCAGGTCTTTGCGACGACCACAGCAATCCGTTAAGCGTCAATAGATCATCAAAAAAAATGCCGCCCAGTCTTAGCTGAACGGCATTCGACTCTCAGGTCGGTCTTTTAGCTGACGCGTCAGGCGATCAACGTGGTGGCTTTTGCACCTGGTTGCCGATCACGCCGCCAACGGCCGCGCCGCCCACTGCGCCGACTGCGCTGCCGCCGGTCAGGACCGAGCCGGCCACCGCACCCACGCCCGCGCCGATGGCGGTGTTCTTGTCCTGACCCGACATGTTGGCACATGCGCTCAGACCGACGGTGGCTGCCACGACGGCGGCCGTTGCTGCGATACGCTTGATGTTGTTCATGGTTTTCTCCTGTGGCAGGCGAGGCGCGGTATTGCGCCTCAACCAATGACTACAGCTTACGCAACGGTGTCTCCCACTTCCGTTCGCCACCACACACAGCTCTCGAATCAGCGCGGGCGCGGTGCGCTGGGCTTGCCGCCGCCTTGGGCGATCAAGGCCTGGCAGCCCGAGGTCTCGCGCGGAGCTGTGCTCATCAGCGGCACGATGGCGGCCACCGGCGCCACTGCCGCCAAGGCCAGGGCGCCGCCTGCGCGCAGGGCCAGCGTGCCCCTGTCGATGCTGATCTCGGCTTGCTTGAAAGTGCCGCGCAGATAGATGGGCGCGCGCAGCGACAGCACGCGCATGCTCTTGGCGTCCGGCCGCAGCACCAGGTCGAGTTTCTCGTTGCCGAGGTTGACAGTGCCACCGATGTCGATGCGGGCATCGGCCGTGTCCACCACGAACAAACGCGTCTTCATCAGGCCGTTGGTGACGGCAAAATCGGTCACCATGCAGTTGAGCTTGACCTGCTTGTCGCCCGAAATCTTGGTCAGCACCACGCTGCCGATGTTCAGGCCCATGGCTTCCAGCAGCAGCTTGCTGACGCTGCCCTGGTTGACCACGCCCTTCAGCTCGCCGCTCGAGGAACCGAGCAGGCTGGCCACCGAATTGCCGGTGGCCGACAGCGAGACGCCGGCGTTGACTTCACCGACTGTTGCCTGCATGCCGTCGATGCCGGGGAACAGCTGCTTGAGCTGCAGCTTGCTGGCATCGGCCTTCAGTTCGGCGCGGATGGCGTGCGGATTGATCTTGCCGCTGCCGTCGAGCATGATGGTGGAGGTGAAGCGGCCGCCGGCGATGTCGAAATTCAGCGGCGTCAGCGCCAGCACGCCGTCCTTCATGTGGATCTGCGTATCCAGATTATGGATCGGCAGGTCCTTGTCGCGCGTGATGCGCGCGGCCTTGAAGTTGACGTCGGCGTCGATCGCGGTCCAGCGTTCGGTGCGGAAGGTTTCCACCGGCAGCACGCGGTTGCCCGGCTGTAGCGCGTCAGCGCCGCGCGCTTCCTTGCTGGCCTTGGAATCGGCGCCGATCAACGGGCCGAGGTCGGACACCTGCAGCAGCTTCGATTGCACGTTCCCGCTCAGCAGCGGGCGCGCTTGGGCCTGGCCGCTCTTGAAGTCGAGCTTGCCGGCGATGTCGCTCTGGCCGACCTTGCCGGTGAACTGGTCGTAGACCCAGTGGCTGGCGTGCTGGCCCAGGTTGCCGGTCAAATGGCCCTCGGTGACGAAGGGCGGCGTTTCCGGCAGCAGCACACCGGTCAGGCCGTACAGCCGCGCCATGCTCGGACCGGACAGCTTGAGCCGCATGTCGAGCGCCGTCAGCGCCGCCGGCTTGGTCAGCGTGCCGTCGAAGCTGATGCTGGTGCCGCCGACGTTGAGGTGGGCCGCAAGCGGGTAGGGCGCGGTCTGCTGCTGCAGCGACAGCACCGCGCCGGCCTTGCCGCCGCCGCTGACGTCCTGCTGGTTCCATTTGCCGCGCAACTGCCAGGTCACGCCGTAGCGAGGGTCGTCGATGGTGTCGATGGTAGCGCTGGCGTCGAGGTGAGCCATGGCGTCGATGTAGTGCACCGTGCCTTTGGCGAACACCACGCGGCGCACCTCCAGCGTCCACACCGAGGGCTGGTCGTGGTGCTTGAAGTTCCAGTTGTGGCGGCCGTCGGCGTCGCGCTGCAGCAGCAGGGCAGGATTGTCGAAGCGCAGTTCCGGCACCACGATGCGCTGGCGCAGCAGCGGCAACAGCTCGATGGCAAACGCGAACTGGCCGACGCTGGCCATCTCGGCCGGCGCCTGCATGCCGCGCGGATTGCCGATATGAACGTCGCGCGCCACCAGATGCGGCTGCGGCAGCCAGCTGTCCTGTCGACGCCAGTCCAGCGCGAGTGGGCCGCGAACCTCGAACGGGCGGTCGATCGCCGCACCGATCTTGTCGTTGAGCCACGGCCGCGCCCGCTCCCAGTCCACCGTGCTGAGCGCGACAATGGCGGCGACTGGCGCCGCCAGCACGATGGCGCTGGCGGCCAGGGCAATACGGGTACGACGCGGGAGGGCCATGGCAAACCTTATCTTGATAGTTGCATCATTCTACACATTCCCCTTTTGTGCGTCACCGTACTGATGGCAACGCGACATGCGTTTATAACTACGCTCATCCCACCAAACTTGAGGAGAAAAATAATGAGGAACTTAAACACCCAATGGCAGATGATGGCTGGTATCGCATTGTTGGTCGGCCTGAGCGGCTGCGCCAGCGACAAAACCCCGGCCACGGCCGGCGTTGCCGTCTCCCGTGAAGCGATCGCCGCCGCCACCAGTGCCGGCGCCGCCGATCTGGCGCCGGCAGAAATGCAATCGGCGCGCGAAAAGCTGATGCGCGCCAATCAGGCGCTGGCCGCCAAGGATTACAAAACCGCCCAGGACCTGGCGGTGCAAGCGCAGGCCGATGCCCAGCTGGCGCAAAGCAAGGCCAATTCGGCCAAGGCCACCACCGCAGCCGACGAGCTGCAACAAAATATCCGTCTGCTGCGCGAAGAACTGCAGCGCGCCAACGCCACCAGCCAACAATAAGTACTTAACTACATGGAGCCCATTATGAAAAAATTCATTCTTCTGCCAGCCGCTTTTGCCGTCTCCGTCATGTTCGCCGCTTGCAGCACCACGCCGACCACCACCGGTCAGCTGGATCAGGCGCGTAGCGACTTCGCCGTCGCCCAAAGCAATCCATCCGTGGCCGCCAACGCGCCGCTGGAATTCAAGGCCGCCGCCGACGCGCTGGACCGCGCCAACGCTGCCGCCGCGAAAAAGGAAAGCCTGGACGAGATCGACAAGCTGGCCTACGTGGCCAAGCAAAAGATCGCCACCGCGCAGGAAGTCGCCAAAGGCAAGCAGGCGGAATCCGAAGTGGCCAACGCCGCCCGTCAGCGCGATGAAGTGCGCCTGCAGGCTCGTACCGCCGAAGCAAACAATGCCCGCGCCAGCGCTGACCGCGCCCGTACCGCAGCTGAACAAGCCAAGGCCGACGCCGACGCCGCCCGTGCGCAAGCCGACGCCGCCACCAATTCGGCGCGCGATGAAGCCGCCAAAAACGCCGCTCTGCAACAGCAACTGGCCGATCTGCAGGCCAAGCAGACCGAACGCGGCATCATCATCACCCTGAGCGATGTGCTGTTCAATGTCGACCGCGCCGAACTGAGCGCCGAAGGCCAGCGCACCGCGCAAAAAATCGCCGACGTGCTGATGCAGGAACCGCAAAGCGTGGTGCTGGTGGAAGGCTTCACCGACAGCACCGGCACCTCGAACCACAACCTGGAGCTGTCGCAGCGCCGCGCCGAATCGGTGCGCGCCGCCCTGATCGGCATGGGCGTGCCGGCCGCCAAGGTGGCCACGCGCGGCTATGGCGAAGCGTATCCGGTTGCCAGCAACTCGGACGCCGGCAGCCGCCAGCTCAACCGTCGTGTGGAGATCGTGCTGTCGCAGAACGGCGCACCGATCGCCAACCGCCGCTAACTTTCTCACCCAATAAGGACTGACCATGGCTGAATCTACCCTAACCCATCCGGCAGGCATCGATGTCGAAGCCATACGCGCCGCTGCCCGCAACCTGGAAGACGGTCCCGTCACGGCCGGCTACCAGGGCGACCGCGAGGCCGTCATCAAGCTGCTGAACGAGGCGTTGGCCACCGAACTGGTGTGCATCCTGCGCTACAAGCGGCACTACTACACGGTCTCGGGCCGCGAGAACGCCAGCATCAAGGCCGAGTTCCTCGAACACGCCAACGAGGAACAGGAACACGCCGACTGGCTGGCCGAACGCATCGTCCAGTTGAACGGCGATCCTGATTTCAATCCGGCAACATTGCTCGCACGTAGCCATGCCGAGTATGATGCGTCGGAGGACGTACAATCGATGGTGCGCGCTAATCTGATCGCCGAGCGGGTCGCCATCGAGTCCTACCGTCAGATGATTGCGCAAATCGGTGACACCGATCCGACCACGCGCCATCTTTTGATCAAGATCATGGCGATCGAAGAAGAACACGCGGACGATATGCGTGATCTGATGGACGTACACGGTTGACAGGGTTTAAACAAGCCGGCGTCGAGCCGGCCGCATTTGCTGTACAGTTTTCACATCAACCACCATAACAGGAGCTTCATCATGCTGGAACAAAACATCAGTACCGTGAATAACGACGTGAAAACTCTGGTCAAAGATGCCCAGGCATTGTTTACCGCCGCCACCGCCCTGACCGGCGAAAAAGCCGACGAACTGCGCGGCCGCGGCATGCGTGCGTTGGACAGCGCACTGGCCAAGGCGCACGACGCCCAGGTCAGTGCCTTGGCCGCGACCAAGGAAGCGGCGCAGCACGCCGATGAGTACGTCAAGGAAAACCCATGGCGTTCGATTGCGGCGGCAGCCGGCATCGGCCTGCTGATCGGCGTGATCATCGGTCGCAAGTAAGCTACCGTGGCGCACGAAGAAGGTACTCGTCCGCCCGGGTTGATCGCGTCGCTGGGTCTGGTGACCCGCAACGCGATCGGCCTGCTGCTTAACCGGCTTGAACTGGCCGCGTTGGAGCTGGCAGAGGTGCGCGACCGCCTGCTGCAGCTGGTGCTGGTGTTCGCGCTGGCCGTGCTGTTGGGCGGCTTTGCGCTGATCTATGCCTCGGTCACCATCGTCTATCTGGCCTGGGCGGTCATCGGCTGGCTCATCCTGCCGATCATCACCGGGGTGTTTCTGCTGATCGCCATCGGCCTCATTGTCTATGCGCGCAGCCTGCTACGCGGCGGCAAGCTTTCGCTGCCGGCGACCATGGCCGAACTCAAGTCCGACCGCGACATGCTGTTGTAAGGAGAAGCCATGAGCAAACACGAAGAAGCGGCCGCGCTGGCGGCCGAAAAGCTGAAGGTGATCCGCGAAGGCGAGCTGTACCGCATCAAGCTGGTGCACTCGAAGGCGCTGGTCGGCCAGGCCCTGCATCCTGACGCCTTGTTCCATGGCGCGGTCGACCATGCGGTGGGTCTGGCCCGAGCCCGCATGGGCGGTTTGCTGCAGCCGGGTGGCGTCAGCGGCTTGAACGTCAAGGCGCTGCTGCCGTATGCGAAGTCGCTGATGCCGTATGCTTTGACGGTAGGCTCGTTCATCGCGCGCAGGCGCCTGATCAAGCCGGTGCTGGCCTTGGCGCTGGTGGCGGGTGCAGGCGTGGCCTGGATGATGCGGCGCAGAGCCGCAGCGGAGCAGGAGTAAAACAAGGGCCGCGGATGCGGCCCTTGCTCATTGTTGGCGTGGTTGTTGGCTTTGTTGCTGACTTTGTACCAGCAACTGGGGCATGTTGGCCAGGTCGCGCTGATAGGTCGCTTGCGCTTCCTTGATGCAGGCGCCGCGTTCTGCGCCTGGGCCTTTCTGGCAAGCCTGCTTGGCTTCGGCCAGCGCTGCGCCGATTTCCTTGCGCAGCGTGCGCTCCTGCTGGGCCTTGGTGGTGTCCGGCTGGGTCCAGCGCGCCGGCTCTCCCTTGGCGATTTCCTGCTGCTGCAACTGGATATTTTGCGGTGGCGTGGTGTCTTGCGCGTGGGCGGTGCAGAGCGCCGCCCACGCCATCATCACGCCCGTGATGCTGTGACGAACCATGATGTTCTCCCTCGTTTAGAGCCTGCCGGTCAGCAGCATGATCAGCAGTATGACGACGATCAGACCGGTGATGCCGCTCGGGGCGTAGCCCCAGTTGCGGCTGTGCGGCCAGGTCGGCAGTGCGCCGATCAAGGCCAGGACCAGAATAATCAGAATGATGGTACCCATATTGTTCTCCTTTTAGTGGCTGTAATAAATGATGTGGACTGGTCCCGGATGAGGCATTAATAGCGATACAGGCGGCCGTCGATCAGGCGCACGCGGTTGCCCACGCGCAGGTCGTAGACGCTGTCCTGCTGGATGATGCGGGTATCGCCGTTGTTCATGCGCACGGTGATTTGATATTCTTCCTTGCCGGCGTTGCGGTTGTTCTCGACGTTGTTGCCAACGACTGCACCACCGACGGCGCCGGCCACGGTGGCGGCGGTGCGGCCGCTGCCCGAGCCAACCTGGTTACCCAGCAGACCGCCGATCAGGCCGCCGGTGATGGCGCCGGCGCCGGAGCTGCCGCGCGCTTGCATGACCTGGATCGAATCGATGGTGCCGTAAGTAGAAGCGTCATTGCTGATATAGCCGATTTGCTGAGGCTGCTGGCTGGTGCTGGCGCAGCCGCTCAGCACGGCAACGCCGGCGAAGACTGCGGCGGCAAGGGTAGTTGAGCGTTTCATTTTATCCTCCTGGAAAAGTGTGATACCAGCATAGACACTTAACGCCGGGCGATCTGTGCGCTTACGCACTGTGTCGCAGGCAACAAGGTCGTTGAGCTTTTAGTACGCTAGCGTACAGAGCGCGCTCTGGATTCAGCGTCTAATGGCACATCGGTAGCAGAGACGTCATCACTTAAACGTCCCGCTGGCTGACAAACTCATTTTTTCAAACCAAGGAGAATCGCCATGAAAATCGCACATAAAATCGCTACTGCCCTGTTCACTGTTTCGCTGCTGGGCGCCATGACCGGCTGCGCATCGACCTCGACCAAAGAAGGCACCGGCGAATTTGTCGACGATTCCGTCATCACCACCAAAGTCAAAGCCAGCATCTTCAACGAGCCTACCCTGAAGTCGACCGAAATCAACGTCGAAACCTTCAAAGGCACCGTGCAGCTGAGCGGCTTCGTGGCCCAACCTGAAGACATCGCCAAAGCCGGCCAGGTTGCCCGCGGCGTCAAGGGCGTCACTTCCGTGAAGAACGACATTCGCGTCAAGTAAGCTTTCGCGCTAGCCAGTAGCCCCGCCGGCGCCAACCACGCGCCGGCATTTTTTTTGTGAGTCATCATGAACCTACCTGCCGAGGACCTTGATGCTCCTCGTATTCCTTTACATGTCCACGCGCGCGGCCTCGCGCTCGGCGTCATCGCAACCGTCGCCTTCCTGTACGCCCTGCAATGGTCGCGCAATTTCCTTGTGCCCGTGCTGCTCGGCATCCTGCTCACCTATACCCTGAGTCCGCTGGTGTGCCTGCTGGAGCGATGGCGCCTACCGCGCCTGATCGGCGCCACGCTGGTGATTGCCGCCATCCTTGGCGGCTCGGTGCTGGTGGTGGATAAAGTGCAGGGCGAATTCCAATCAATCGTCGATGAATTGCCGACGGCCGGACATAAGCTGTCGCGCCTGCTCTCCGACCGCCTGCACGGCGGCGGACCAAGCGCTATACAGCGTATTCAGGACGTCGCTGCCGAACTGCAGCAGGCCACCGCCGGCGCGCAGGAAAAGCGTGCGGCACGCCGCGCCACGCCGCCGCCGACCACGTCGGAAAGCTTCCCGGTCATGAACTGGATCTGGGCCGGCTCCATGGGTGTGATGGGCTTCCTGAGCCAGGCCACCATGGTGATTTTCCTGGTATTCTTTTTGCTTCTGTCGGGCGACACCTTCAAGCGCAAGCTGGTTAAGCTGACCGGGCCTTCGCTGACCAAGAAACGGATTACCGTCCACATCCTGGAAGACATCAACGTCTCGATCCAGAAATATATGCTGATGCTGTTGGTGACCAATGTCGCGCTGGCGCTGCTGATGTGGGTGGCCTTGCGCTGGATCGGCCTGGAGAATGCCGGCGCCTGGGCCATCGTGGCCGGCCTGCTGCACCTGATGCCGTACTTCGGTCCGCTGCTGATCATGGTGGCGACCGGCGTGGTGGCCTTCCTGCAGTTCGAATCCTTGCAGATGAGCTTGCTGGTGATGGGCGTGTCGCTGGCCGTCGCCACCCTGATCGGCACCGTGGTGGCGACCTGGATGACGGGCCGCTTTGCGCGCATGAACGCGGCCGCCGTGTTCGTCAGTCTGCTGTTCTGGGGCTGGCTGTGGGGCGTGTGGGGCTTGCTGCTCGGCGTCCCCCTGACGGTGATCGTCAAGGTGGTGGCCGAGCGAGTTGAAGGGATGGAAGTGGTGGCCGAGCTACTGGGTGAGTGAGCTGGTGCGCAAGCTGCCCAGCTGCAAAGCATATTGACGCGCAAACTCGGCGCCGAAGAAGAAGATCTGCGCCGAGTAATACACCCACAGCAGCAGGGCGATCATTGAGCCGGCGGCGCCAAAGCTGCTGGCCACGCCGCTGTTGCCGATATAGGCGCCGATCGCATATTTCCCCAACGTGAACAAGGCGGCCGTTCCCAGCGCGCCGATGGTCACGTCATGCCACGACAATTTGATCCGAGGCAGCATCTTGAAGATCACGCCAAACAGCGCGGCGATCACCAGAAAACTGATGGCCAGGTTCAGCGCCGACAGGATCATCCCCGCTTCACCCCACAGGCTTCCCCAGTATTTCTCCAGCAGCGTCAGCACGGCGCTGACCACCAGCGACACCATCAACAGGAAAGCCAGCACCAGCACCATGCCGAACGACAGCAGGCGGGTGCGGATCACGTTCCAGAACGTGCCCTTGGTCAGCGGCGGGACTTGCCAGATGGCGTCCAGGCTGTCTTTGAGTTCGGCAAATACGGTGGTGGCGCCGAACAGCAGCAGGGCGCTGGCGATCAAGGTGGCCAGCCGGCCTTCCTCCTTGTTCTTCGCCCCGGCCAGCACCAGCTGGATCGCTTCCGCGCCTTGCGTGCCGACCAGGCCGCGCAGCTGGGCAAATAGTTCACCCTGCGCCGCCTGCGGCCCGTAAAACCAGCCGGCAATCGCCAGCACCAGCACCAGGATCGGCGCCAGCGAAAACAGCGTGTAGAACGCCAGCGCCGCGCCCATGCTGCCGCCGCGATGCTCGAACCATTCGGAAATGGCGCACTTGAATACAGAGAGTAAGGTTTTTGTCTTCATGGAAAAGGGTCATCACGGATTTACGGGAATAGATTTGGCATGATGGGCTTGATGTTGCTTGGCGCTTTGAAAGCCGGCGGCACCAAGCCACCCCGCACACCGCTGCGGCCAGGGTCAGACCCCGAGGGGGCTGACCCTCCCCCCCCCCGAGGTGGCCCCTCGCAGCAGTTTTCATCCGCGAACAAGCCAAAAAAAAACCCCGCAACCGAAGTTGCGGGGCGATTCATTGCTGTTTAAGGAACGCGACGTTCGATGGTGATTTGTTCCACCTCTACGCGACGGTTAGGTTCCAGGCACTTGATCAGGTCAGCGCGTTTTTTGTCGTTGCACTCAACCACAGGGCTCGACTCGCCTTTGCCGACGGCGTTCAGGCGGTTGGCGGCAACACCTTTGGCGACCAGGTAGTCCTTGACCGCATTGGCGCGGCGCTCGGACAGTTTCTGGTTGTACTTGTCGCTGCCCAGACGGTCGGCGTGACCGGAGATGGTGACGTCGCTGATGCCGCTGTTGGTGTTCAGCACGGTGGCGATGTCGTCCAGCTTAGGCTGGTTCGGGTTCAGCTTGGCGCTGTCAAACGTGAACAGCTCGGTGGCCGACATCGTCACTTTTTCAAAGCGCGCCGGCGCTGGTGGCGGCGGTGCTGGTGGTGCTGGTGGCGGTGGTGGTTCCACAGCGGCTACGGGGGCTGGCGGCGGCGCCGGTGGGGTTGGACGCGGTGGCGCGTTGAACGCGATGTTCAGGCCCACGGTCGCATAGTAGTTGTTGCTCTTGCTGTTAGGGAAGACGCCGTCACGGATGAAACCGTGCACATTGCGCAGGTCCGCTTGCAGGGCGACGCGTTCGCTCAGGTCGGCCTGGAAGCCCAGGCCGGCGCTCAGGTAAGGCGAGTTCTTGCGGCGTTCGATATTGCCGACCAGATTGGCCTTGTCGCGTTCAACACCGGCGCCGATCAGCAGGAAAGGACGGAACGATTTACGGGAGAGCATCAGCAGACCGTCCACGCCCAGCGTGTTTTGCTGGTAGCGCTGGCCGTTTTCGTCGCTGCTGGCGTAGGTCGTGCCCACTTGCACGTCCCAGTTCTGGTTCACGGCTTTACCGAATTTCAGGCCGCCGCCGTAACCGCGCTTGTCCACGCCGAAGTCGGAATCAGGCTTGATACCGTTCACGCTAGGCTGGATGTACCACGATGGGTTGATGACCGCATCTTGGGCCATGGCGGAGAACGACGCACAGAGGACTGCAGCGGCGAGGGCGATTTTTTTTGATTTATTCACAGGTAAGCTCCCGAATTGTTTGAAAATGTTTCGATGCCAGCAATGTTGTTGCACCGCTGATGGACCGAAGATTAGGCAAGTTGGTTCTTTCTCACCGTTCGCTAGCGCACACAAGTTTGACCTGTCTCAAAACGGTCACATTTGCTGAAAACTTATTTGGATGACATTTGTCCCATCGTAAGGACATAGATGCCTCAATAATGTTCGTTGCCGCACAGACTGCGGCCGCACATGCGGGCATTCTTGGGCATAAGGCATACCCAATCTTAAGGAGTGATCCCATGCACGCAGTCAGCAAACAACAAACCCTGGTCCAAAACGAGATGAAAGCCTCGCCAGAGATGCAGGCGACGACAGCGCGCCTGACCATGGTCGATCGTTCGACCCCGGCCCCACTGGACCGCAAGCCAGCCCTGTCGATGGCGTCCATCGAACGTGTGCGCTCGACTTCGGCCACCCTGCGCCGCATCGAAAACATGCAAAAGCTGATCGCCGAGTTGACCCAGCACGAAATGCTGGCCGACGAGATCGCCTGGTTCCTGAAATTTTCGCCGTCCGGCGCCCGTAAATATATCCGCGACCTGCGCGAGGCCGGCGTGATCGAGCTGTCGCGCTATGTCGAAGGCACGGCCACCTATCTGGGTAAGGCGGTGTATCAGCTGACTCCCGACCCGGAGCGCATTGCCGCCTTCCTGGCCGCCATCGCCCAGCCGAAACGCGAAGGTGCGCCGCCACGCAAGGAACGTCCAGGCCTGCGCGAACAAGCCATGTCGGGCAGCGGCCGCCACTTCCATATTCTGGCCGACGATACGCACTATGCGATTCGCGTCAATCGCGGCCCGGTGATGCGCGATCCGCTGGTGGCTGCACTGTTCGGTACGCCGGCTTCGCAGCAAAAAGCAGAGTAAGCGTCCCGCCGCAGGGGTATGATGTTTGCATATTGAAATGTAAACAAGCAACCCCAACTACTCCGTCAAGACATACAACGGACAGCGGCATATGGAAGCTTTGATCTGGATAGGCCTGACGGCGCTGCTGATTGCAGCGCCATTTTTCTTGCCGCGCTGGCGCCTGCGGCGCGTGCTGGCGCGGCCGTTGCCGCCCCAGGCGGAGGCCGTGTTGCAGCGGAACATACCCGTCTACACACGCATGAGCCCGGATCTACAGCGGCAGCTGCGGCACATGGTGGTGCAGTTCCTGCATCAAAAGAAATTCGTCGGCTGCGAAGGACTGGAGGTGACCGATGAAATGGCCGTCACCATCGCCGGGCAGGCTTGCCTGCTGTTGCTGAACCGCCCCAGCAAGGTCTATCCGGCCTTGCACACCATCCTGGTCTACCCCAGCGAATTCGTGGCGCAGCGCGCCGAAGTAGGGCCGGGCGGCGTAGTCACGCCGGGCCGCCAGAGCATGCTGGGCGAATCGTGGGACGATGGCCGCGTGGTGCTGTCCTGGGACAATGTCCAGCGCGGCGCCGCCGACTGGACCGACGGCCACAACGTGGTCCTGCACGAATTCGCCCATCAGCTCGACAGCGAATCGGGCCGCGCCAACGGCGCCCCCTACCTGGGCAATCCGGCCAGCTACCGCGAATGGTCGGAAGTGCTGTCGCGCGACTTTCAAAACCTGCGCATGAATGCCATGTACCGCCAGCAGACGGTAATGGACCCCTACGGCGCTACCAACCCGGCGGAATTCTTTGCCGTGGCGACCGAAACCTTCTTCGAAAAACCGTACCAGATGGCCGAGCACCACGCCGAGCTGTACGCGGAATTCCTCAAATACTACCGCGTCGATCCGCGCGAATGGATGACGCCACCTGCGCCGCCTCCGCCAGTGCAAGAAGCGCCGCCTTACGGCTATGTCGCCGGCTGGTAAGACGGCTACAAGATAATTGAGCCGTCGTCGCTGCGCTTGACGTGCAGCAGGCCCGGCTCCTCCTGTTCCAGCCGGCGCGCCTCGAGTTCCTGCGCACTCGGGCTGCGGCCGGCCTCGGCCAGCAGGCGCTGGCGTTCGTCCAGCGCCTGCAGCATGTTTTGCTCCAGCTCCGACTGCTGCCACGGCTTGGAGATGAAGCGGAACACCTGGGCCTCGTTGATGGCGGTCATGGCGGTCTGGAAATCGGTGGAGGCGCTCAGCATGATGCGCACCGTGGTCGGGGCGACGTCCTTGAGCGCCTGCAGGAACTCGCCGCCGCTCATTTCCGGCATCATGAAATCCGACACCACCAGGTCGAACTCGCACACGCAGATGCGGTTCAACGCCTCGAACGGGTTGGTGAAGGTTTCGATCTGGGCCCCGGCCAGCGGCTTGCTTTGGCGCAGCGCGCGCTGCAGGGCGCTCAGCATATTCGGTTCATCGTCCACCAGCAGTATGCGGCTCATGCGGCTACCTCCGTATGACGTATCGGCAGCAGCACGCGGAAGCAGCTGCCGCGTCCTGGTTCGGTATCGACTTCGATGCGGCCGCCGTGTTTTTTGACGATGCCGTAGGCTAGCGACAAGCCCAGCCCCGTGCCCTTGCCGACCGCCTTGGTGGTGAAGAAGGGGTCGAAGATGCGCGACAGCGCCTCCGGCGGAATGCCGGGACCGCTGTCCTCCACCTCCAGCTTGACGGTGTGGGGGTCGGCCATGCCGGTGCGCAGGGTGATCAGGCCGCGCTCCGTCCCCATGGCCTGCGCCGCATTGATCACCAGGTTCAACACCACCTGGTTGATCTGTAGCGGCAGGCATTCGATTTCCGGTATCTCGCCATAGGCCTTGACCACGTCGGCGCGGTACTTGACCTCGTTGGCGACGATGTTGAGCGTGGAGTCGATGCCCTGGTGCAGGTTGGCACGGGTCCACTGCTGGCCGGCGTCGGCGCGCGAGAAATCCTTCAGGTCTTCGACGATGTGGCGCACGCGCACGATGCCTTCGCGCGATTCGCGCATCAAAGCCGGGATGTCCTGGCGCAGGAAGTCGAGGTCGATCTGTTCGCGCATGGCGCGCAGCTGCACCGTGACGGCCGGCTGGGCGATGCTGGCCTCGGCCTGCTGGTAGGCGTCCAGCATCCCGAACAGCTGCTCCAGATAGTTTTGCAGCGTGCCGACGTTGGAGAAGATGTAGCCGATCGGGTTGTTGATTTCGTGCGCCACGCCGGCCGCCAGCTGGCCGATGGAGGCCATCTTCTCGGACTGCACCAGCTGCTGCTGGGCAGTGGTGAGCATGTCGTTCAGTTCGGTGAGCTGGCGGATATCGTCCTCGAGCTTGTCGTTGGCCTGCGCCAGCTGGGCCGTGCGTTTTTCCACGATATGCTCCAGACTATCCCTGGATTTGCGCAGCGCGTTCTCGGCCACGCGGCGCTCGGTGACGTCGCGCAGGGTTTCGATGGCGCCGACGAGATTACCCTCGGCGTCGCGCAGCGGCGCGGCGGTGAAATGCAGCCAGTGGCCGCTGGCGCCGATATTCGGAAAGAAGTCTTCCGATTCATAGGCGCCCGGAATCAGTGTCGAGCGCCGCGTCTGGCCGGGGTAGTGGGCGCCGATATTGTCCTCGCCGGAGACGAGCAGGTCCGACAGCAACGGCCGCTCCTTGGTGTAGAACGGCTGCCACTGGTTGCGCGTGCCGACCATGCAGGCGCGGGTCCAGCCCAGCAACTGTTCGCAGGCGCGGTTCCAGTGCGTGATGACATGCTCGCGGTTGATGGCGAAGGTGGCCACCGGATGGCCGTCGAAAAACTCGGACAGGTCGACTTCCGCCTGCGTGGTCAATTTCATGGCTGGCCCCTGATTGATGACTCAGTTGATTAAAATCTGGCACATATCGTTTACCGTCAGCGTGCAGTGCTCGGTCAGCTGGCGGCGTTGTTCGTCGTCGAAGGCCAGCGTGGCCCAGGTCGACTCCTTGTCATCGGCCGGGCCGGCCAGCAGATGTGCCAACCCCACCGCCAGCGCCAGTCCGGTGGCATCGGCGCGGTGCTGCTGGCTGATGGCGTCCTGTATCGCCAGCGGAAATTTCCAGTGCGCCGCCAGCGCCCGGCCGGCCTCGGTGTGGTCGACGCCGAACACGGCCAGCTCCGCCTCCGCCAGGCTGGCGTCCTGGTGGACCTTGCGCCACAGCGGCACGGCGGCATATTCCTCGGGGAAGCGGGTGGCCAGCACCAGCGTGCCGAGGTTGTGCAGCAGGCCGGTGGTAAACGCGGCGTCCGGGCTTTGCCGCAGGTGGCGCGCCAGCGCGCGCGCCCACACGGCGGTGGCGATGGCGTGGCGCCAGAAGGCGTCGAAGTCGAGCGGCGTGCCGGGCGCCTTGGGCACGGCGCCGATGACGCCGCAGGCCGTCACCAGCGTGCGCACGCTGTGCAGGCCCAGCACCGACATCGCCTGCGGGATGCTGATCACTTTGGATGGCATGCCGTAGAACGAGGAATTGGCCAGCCTCAGCGTCTTGGCGGTCAGGGCCTGGTCGAGCGCGAGGCGGCCGGCCAGGTAGTTCAGGTCGATATCGTCTACGTCCTCCATGCTGGATAGCAGTTCGGCCACCACCGCCGGCAGCGAGGGCAGATCGTGCACGCGGCGCACCACTTCCTCGAGCGCGACCGGGCTCATGTCGCGTCTCCCGCCAGGCTGAAGGTCAGCAGGCTGCCGCGCGAGGCCGAATGCCGGCCCATGGCATAGGCGTGCACGGCGTAGCGCCGGCCTGCGATGTCGACCTGGCGGCCGGCGGCCGGCGCCGCCGCTGTGGTGTCGAACAATTGCGGCAGCACGGCGCGCGCCTGGTTGCCGAGCAGGGCGCCGCTGTGCGCGAACAACTGGCCGGCGGCGCCGTTGATGAAGGCGATCATGCCATCGTCGTCCAGGCCGATCACCGCCAGCGGCAGCTGCTGCAAGACTTCGCGCGCGATGCCGAGGCTGATCTCGTCGCGGTCGATCTGGCGCTGCATCTGGTGCAGCAGCTGCTCCATGCGGCGGTTGGCGCCGGCCAGTTCGTGGTTGGCATTGCGCACCTCCATGTTCAGGCGCGCGTTGTCGTCGGCAATTTCCTTGAGGCGGAAGGCGTCGGCCAAATGGCCCCGCAACTGCGCATCGTTCCACGGCTTGGTGAGGAATTTGTAGATTGCACCCTCGTTGACGGCCTCGGTGACCGATTGCAGTTCGGTGTAGCCGGACAGCATGATGCGGAGGGTGTCCGGCCGCAGGATGCGTGCGCGGCGCAGGAAGTCGGCGCCGCTCAGTCCGGGCATGCGCTGGTCGGAGATGATGACGTCGACCGGCTGCTGCGCCAGCATCTCCAGCGCCTGCTCGCCGCAGTCGGCGCTCAGGATGTGGTAGCCGTCCGGCCGCAGCAAGCGCTTGAGCGCCGACAGGATATTGGCCTCGTCGTCCACCAGCAGCAGGCAGCGGCGCCGCGTCGGGTTGCGCAGCAGCTGCGGTGGCAGCCGCCGGTCCTCGCGCAGCAGGGCGCCAACGTCGACGGCAGACAGCGGCGCCGCGTACAGGTCGCCCTGCACCAGGTCGCACAGGTTGGTGCGCAGGAAGGCGCACTGTGCTTCGGTGTGCACGCCGTCGGCGGCGATGCGGATGCCGAGATGGTGGGCCATGGCGATCAAGGCCTGGCACCGTGCGGCGGCAGCGGCGTCGTCGGCCACGCTGCGCACGCGCGCGGCGTCGAGCTTGACGTAGTCGAAGGGATAGCGCAGGAGATGGGTCAGGCAGGCCGGGCCGGCGCCGAAGTGGTCCAGCGTGAGGCAGGCGCCCAGCTGCTTGAAGAAATCCAGCGCGCGGTCGCTGGCGTCAGGATCGCGGCTGAGGGTCGCCTCGTCGAGTTCCAGCGTCAGCGCGGCGGGCTGGACATTGCATTGTTCGAGCACGGCCGCCACCTCGTGGCCGAAGGCCGGATCGTGCAGTTGTGCCGACCCGACGTTGATGGTCACCTGCAGATCGCCGCCGGCCAGCACGCCGCCTTGCCACAGCTGGCGGTCGGCGCAGGAGCGGCGCAGCAGCGGCAGGCTGCCGGAACCCGGCGACAGCATCTCCAATCCGGCGACCGCGCCATTGCGCAAATCGACCAGCGGCTGGTATCGCGGCGGCGTCTCATCGAACTCCATCAGGCGTTCCTATCGAAATGGAAGCTTGCTGCTCGAAAATACTATCGACTGATTATACGGCCAAACATGTGCGGGAGCGAACGGAAGCCGGCGGACAGGCGGGCCACACTGCGGCTAACCATGAACACAGGAGAACATCATGAGCAACATCATTGCGGGACATTTCCAGTTGCAGGATGAAATCGCCAACGCGCGGCTGGCCTTGCTGGACGCCGGCTTCGGGGCGGCGCGCATCAGTTCCTTCTATGTCAATCCGCCCGGCCAGCACGATGTGTACGAGCTGGGCGGGGACCATGACAAATCGCCGGGCGCCAAGGAAAGCGATGAAGGCGTGGTCAAGGGCGGCGCCGCCGGCGCGGTGGCGGGCGCGGTGGTCGGCGCGGCCACCATGCCCGTGACCGGGCCGATCGGTCCGGTGGTGGGCGCGCTGGTGGGCGCCCACGTCGGTTCGCTGTACAGCCTGCACAAGATGAAGGAGGCCGGCGAGCCGGACGAGGACGGCAGCAATGTGCGCGCGCCGCGCAAGGCCGGCATGATGATCGCGGTGGCGGTCGACGACCAGGCGCAGGAGCAGCGCGCGCTGGGCGTGCTGCTGCGCCTGGGGGCGCGCGAGATTGAGCGCGCGGAAGGCCAGATCACGGCAGGCGACTGGCGCGATTTCGATCCGAATTCGCTGCCCGAATTGATCGCCGGCTAATCGTCGGCTGACCGTCGGCTGACCGTCGGCGGTCCGCACTCCGGCAACAGTGTCGGCTTGCTATCCCTCTTTTGGGCCATGCTGTTGCATATCGGCGACGATCTCAGCGCGCTGAGCAATTTTCGGTATGATAGTCGCTAGACACCCAACCGAAGAGCGGGAGGCGGCAATGACACAGGCATGGCTAGTGCTCACTGGTCCTGACGGACGTGATGTGGCTGCGCCGTCCGAGGCCCAGCTGGCGGCGGCGCTGGCCGACGTCTACGGCAGCAAGGCGCCGGTTTCCGACGACGGCCCCGGCAGCGCCGTGCTGCGCTTCGGTTACGACGACGGCTTGATGTACGAAATGGAAGTGTCGTCCGGCGGCGCGGTGCGCTTCGCCGAATGGTCGGACCGCGATTGCGAAATCGCGCTGGCCTCACCGCGCACCATGACCGTGCCGGCGCAATCCGACGCCTTGCAGCTGTGGCGCCTGATGGCGCAGCGGCAGGTGGCCAAGATCCGCAACCAGCCGTGGCGCGACTGATAGCGACTTGAGCCTGCCGCGCTAGCGCCGGCCCCGTTCCAGCCGCGTCTGGCACTGGATGCAACAGCGCGCCTCGGGGCAGGCCGCCAGCCGCGAGTAGCCTGTCGGCTCGCCACAACTTTCACATAATCCATAACTCGCATCGTCGAACCTGGCCAATGCATGGCGCACCAGGTCGAGCCGGCGTGCCGTAAGCGTGGCCGCCTCATGCACGGCGCTATGCAGCGCGCGCTGGCTGGCGTTGTCGGCGGGGGACGCTTCGGCCACGTGCGGCAGCGGCAGGCGCAGGTCGGTGGTGCGGTCGAGATCGTCCGCAAGTTGGCTCAGCAGGGCGGCGTGCGCCTGCGTCAGGCGTTCCTGCAGCTCGTGCCACTGTTGATCGTTCAAACCGTTCGCGCCCATGCCTGTGCTCCCACTTTTCTCCTCTGGCATTGGACCCGCTGCACGCCGATTGGTTCTGCGCCATGGCTGCAGCGGGCTACAGCGCCTCGATGTGGTGCTTGAGTTTTTCCAGCGGCTGCAGCACCTTGTCCGGCTTGCCGGTGGCGACGGCCGCGCCCAGCGAAATCAGCTCGGCGGCGAAGTCCACCAGGTCCTTGATGCGCTCGATCTTGTCGATCTTTTCCTGCGCGCGTGCGGTCACTTCCAGCAATTGCTGCTGCTGCGCGGCGAGGCCGCCGGCGGCCAACACGGCGGCGTCCAGGTACAGGCTGTTGGCGCGCTGGCGCAGCGCCACTTCGTTCTCAAACAGCGCCTGCGCCACGCCCTGCGAAATGCCGGGGATGCCGCCTTCCGGCGCCGGCTTGCGGATGGCGCGCATCAGGCGTTGATGCAGGGCCTCGGCGCAGGCGGACAAATGGTCGGCCAGCGTTTCGAACGCGGCTTGTTTATGCGGATCTGTCATGGCTGCTCCTTACGGTTTTGCGGAGATTTGCGCCACCAGCGCGCGGTGCTGCTGCTCGATCGCGTCCAGGTTCTTGCGCGCCAGCGTATAGCGCAGACCGACCAGGCGGAACTCGGCCTGCTTCTGTTGCTGCTGTGCTTTGGCGAGCGCGATCAGCAGCTTGTCGTGCTTGGGATCACGGAAGGGGATTTCCGATTCCAGCATGCCGATGACGATTTTCTCTTCGTTCTCGCTGGTCTTGTCATACAGGCGCAGCAGGGTACGCATGGCGTCCAGCAGATCCTGTACCGGTTGCTGGCCTTCGCGCAGGATGTCGTTGACGGCGTTCTCCTGCAGCGGCCGGGTGAGGCCGCGCGCGATCAGGCGCGTGAGGCCGGCAAAGGCGTTGACGTGGCGGTCGTCCAGGCCGGAATCGGGCCAGGCCTTGATGCCGGTGCCGATGTTCTTCACCTGGTCTTCCAGGTCGTAGCGGTTGTCGCCGGCCAGCTTGCCCAGCGTCTGCATATAGGCCTGCAGGCCGTACTGCAGCTTGACGAAATCGTCGCAGGCTTGCTGGCGGCGGGCGTCGATCTGCTGCGCGCGGGCGTCGGCCTCGGGCGAGAGGAACGGCTGCTCGCGCTGGTAGGTCTGGCGGTAGCGCTCCGTCAGTTCGTGATAGGCGCCGAGCTTGGGCGCCTGGTCGGCCAAGGCGCGCACCTCGGCCATGCGCGGGGTGCTGCTGGCGCAGCCGGTGAGGATGGCCAGCAGGCCGACGATCAGGAACAGGCGGGACAGTTTCATGGGCACTCCGCAGTGAGGGAAACGCTAGGGTCGATTGTTGCCGCTGGTGAAGATTTTGGTGTTGCGCGGGCGCAAGATTATGTGGTCAGCGTCTTGCGCCAGTCGAGGCCGGCATTGGTGTCGCCGGCCGGGTTGTACTCGCAGCCGAGCCAGCCGTTGTAGCCGATGCGGTCGAGGAAGGCGAACAGGTGGCCGTAGTTGATCTCGCCGCTGCCCGGCTCGTGGCGGCCCGGCGTGTCGGCGATCTGGATGTGCTTGATCTGCGCCAGGTTGGCCGCGATCGTGTTGCACAGTTCACCTTCCATGCGCTGCATGTGATAGACGTCGTATTGCAAGAACAGATTGGGGCAGGCCGCTTCCTCGATGATCTGCAGCGCCTGGCTGCTGCGGATGAGGAAGTAGCCGGGCATGTCGTAGTGGTTGATCGGCTCGATCAGGACGTTGATGCCGGCGGACCCGCATTGCTGGGCGGCGTAGCGCAGGTTGTCGAGGTAGGTGGCGCGCGCGAGTTCTGGCGCCAGACCGGCGGGCAGCTTGCCGGCCATGCAGTGGACCTGGCCGACGTCAAGCGCCTTGGCGTAGTGCAGGGCGGTGGCCACGCCGGCGCGGAATTGCTCCACGCTTGTCGGATCGCAGGCCATGCCACGTTCGCCGGCGTTCCAGTCGCCCGCCGGCAGGTTGAACAGCACCAATTTGAGCTGATGCGCGCGCAGCCGTTCGGCGATCTGCGCCGCCTCGTAGGGATAGGGGAACAGGAACTCGACGGCCTCGAAGCCGGCCTGGCGGGCCAGGGCAAAACGCTCGAGGAAGGGGGCGTCGGTGTACAGCATCGACAGGTTGGCGGCGAACTTGGGCATGGACGTTTAGCGGGTGTGGTGGATGCGCTATCCTAATCCAGAACGCGGTTGGGCGATGCACGAAAATGCGGGGTGGACGTTGCCGGCCGGGTTGGTAGCGTGCGGCACCGTTGGAACCCGCACATCGCTGCGGCTCAGGTTCAGACCCCGTCGGGCTCCGACCCTTCCGTTCGGGGTGGCAATGACAGCAAAGCTGTTGGGCGCCGCATACCGCGATGAAGCAAAAAAAAGCCATCCGAAGATGGCTGTGATTTTAGCGGCCGCGACCGCCGGAGCGGTGCTGGGCTGCGGAGCGCGGAGCACCGCCGCCGCCACCACCGCCGTTGCCACGTGGAGCGCCACCGCCGCCGTTGCCGCCAGCCGAGCGCGGCTTGCCGGCCGCACCAGCACCAGCACCAGCCGGCTTGTTGCGCGGAGCGCCACGGCCACCACCACCGCCGCCACCATTACGGTGACCGCCGGCGCCGCTGCGCAGCTGGATAGGCTGGGCGCGGGCGTTCAGGTCCGGCTCGAAGCCAGGAATCACTTCACGCGGCAGAGTCTGCTTGATCAGCTTCTCGATGTCTTTCAACATGTCGTGCTCGTCCACGCACACCAGCGACACGGCTTCGCCGGTGGCGCCGGCGCGGCCGGTGCGGCCGATGCGGTGCACATAGTCTTCCGGCACGTTCGGCAGATCGTAGTTGACCACGTGCGGCAGCTGGTCGATGTCGATGCCGCGCGCGGCGATGTCGGTGGCGACCAGCACTTGCAGCTTGTTGTCCTTGAACTCGGCCAGCGCCTTGGTGCGCGCCGACTGGCTCTTGTTGCCGTGGATGGCCATGGCGCCGATGCCGTCTTTTTCCAGCTGTTCGACCAGCTTGTTGGCGCCGTGCTTGGTGCGGGTGAAGACCAGTACCTGGGTCCAGTTGTGGGTCTTGATCAGGTGCGCCAGCATCGGGTGCTTCTTGTCGCGATCGACCGGATGGATTTTCTGGGCGATCACTTCCACCGTCGAATTGCGGCGTGCCACTTCGATGGTCGCCGGCTTGTCCAGCAGGCCGTCGGCCAGGGCCTTGATCTCGTCCGAGAACGTGGCCGAGAACAGCAGGTTCTGGCGTTTCGGCGGCAGCTTGGCCAGCACTTTCTTGATGTCGCGGATAAAGCCCATGTCGAGCATGCGGTCGGCTTCGTCCAGCACCAGGATTTCGACCTTCGACAGATCGACGGTGCCTTGTTCCATGTGGTCCAGCAGGCGGCCCGGGGTGGCGACCAGGATGTCGACGCCGTGCTTGAGCTGCTTGATTTGCGGGTTGATGCCGACGCCGCCGAAAATCACGGCCGAATTCAGTTGGGTGTACTTGCCGTACACGCGCACGCTTTCCTCAACCTGGGCCGCCAGTTCGCGGGTCGGGGTCAGGATCAGGGCGCGGATCGAGCGCGGGGTCTTGTTGCTGGTCTGCTTGAGGCCGACGGCGTCCGTCGACAGGCGGTGCAGCAGCGGCAGGGTGAAGCCGGCCGTCTTGCCGGTGCCGGTTTGCGCGCCCGCCAGCAGGTCGCCGCCTTTCAGCACGGCAGGGATGGCCTGCTGCTGGATAGGGGTGGGCGAGGTGTAGCCGGTTTCGCTGACAGCGCGAATCAGGGCGTCGGACAAACCGAGGGAGGAGAATGACATAGTAACTTTATGTGAATGCAGTCGATTATTCTTGGTTTGCGGCATCGGACTGAGCGGTGCCGCAACTTTCAGTATAGCATCTTGTTTCAAAGAGGAAATACTTCAGGAAGTAAAAAAGGGAGCAGACGCTCCCTTTGCTAAGAAGAACGTGCTGAACGGTTATGCGTAGGGGGCCAGCAAGCCGACCATCTGGGCGAATACTTTCGGGCTGGCGGCAATGATGTCGCCCTTGTACAGGTAGTCCGATTCGCCGCTGAACTCACCGACGATACCGCCGGCTTCAGTCACCATCAGGGCGCCGGCGGCGATATCCCAAGGTTTCAGGCCTTTTTCGTAGAAGCCGTCCAGACGACCCGATGCAACGTAGGCCAGATCCAGCGCGGCACTGCCTGCGCGACGCACGCCTTGGCTGCGTTCCGCCATGATACCGTACATTTCCAGATATTCGGTCAACGCCTTCGGGCTGCCGGTTTGGTAGCCGGTGGCCAGCAGGGCGTTGCTGATGCGGTCGAGCTTGCCGACGCGGATACGTTTTTCGTTCAGATAGGCGCCGGCGCCCTTGGTGGCGGTGAACAGGTCGTTGCGCACCGGGTCGTAAATCACCGCTTGCGTGATCACGCCGCGCTGGGCCAGCGCGATCGAGATGCAGTATTGCGGGAAGCCGTGCATGAAGTTGGTGGTGCCATCGAGCGGGTCGATGATCCAGGTGTATTCACTCTCGTCGTGGGCGTTCTTGGAGGCGCCCGATTCCTCGGCCAGGAAGGCGTGGTCCGGATAAGCCTTGGACAGCACTTCGATGATCGCCTGTTCGGCGGCCTGGTCGACGTCGGTGACGAAGTCCTTGTGGTTTTTCTCGGTCACGATGACGCGGTCGAGGTCGAACGAGGCGCGGTTGATGACGGCCGCAGCGCGGCGGGCGGCTTTGACCGCCGTGTTGATCATTGGATGCATGTGGGCTTTTTCCGTTAAAAGAACGCTAACGCCCACCGGGGGAATACCAGCCCGGCGGCGCGTCAGGGTACAAGAGTGAATTAAAGAGCGGGGCGGCGCCGACAGGGTAGAATTCTGCTTGAATTTCCGTCTCGATACCGCGCGATTGCGCTATTTTAAATGAACCTGCCCCAAATCAACACGAATCTTTTCAAACAACTGCGATTTATTCTGGTCGAGACCAGCCGCGCCGGCAATATCGGCGCGGTGGCGCGCGCCATGAAAACCATGGGTTATAGCGACCTGGTGTTAGTGACGCCGCGTTTCGAGAACGCGCTGCAAGACCCGGAAGCGGTGGCGTTCGCCAGCGGCGCGCAGGATATCCTGGCGCGCGCGCGGGTGGTGGGCAGCATGGCCGAAGCGCTGGACGGCATCAATTTCGCCGCTGCCGTTTCGGCAAGATTGCGTGAATTTTCACCGCCGGTGCTGGCGCCGCGCCAGTTCGCCGGGCAGTTGGTGGCGCAGCCGGAGCTGCGCGCCGCGCTGATCTTCGGCAACGAACGCTTCGGCCTGCCGAACGAGCTGGTCGAGAAATCGAATGTTTTGATCAATATTCCCGCCAATCCCGAGTATTCGTCGCTGAACCTGTCGCAGGCGGCGCAGGTGCTGGCCTACGAGTGCCGCATGGCGGTGCTGGACGGCGCCGGCGTGGCCCTGACGCCGCGCCAGCCGGCCGGCGAGGCCAGCGAGATCGGCTTTCACGGCGAGGCCGCCAGCATCGAGCAGATCGAGGGCATGTACCGGCACCTGGAGCAGGCCTTGGTGCAGATCGGCTTCCTGGACGCTGCCAATCCGCGCAAGTTGATGCCGCGCCTGAAGCGCCTGTTCGCGCGCGCCCAGCTGGAAAAGGAAGAAGTCAACATCCTGCGCGGCATCGCCCGCCACATGACCGGCAAGCCCGGCGCCAAGGACTGAGGCGCCATGTCCGCCGCCATCAAGCGCTACCTCCTGGCCGTGGCCGCCGCCTGCCTGTGCGTGCCGGCCGCCGCCACCGAGCTACGCATGATCGGCGCCGAGACCTCGTTCTATTGCATTCCGCCGGCGGTCGAAGGCGAGGCGCCGTCCGGGCTGGCCTGCGAGCTGATGGCGGAGATGGCGCGCCGCGCCGGCCATACCGGCAAGATCCAGCTATACCCGCTGGCGCGCGCGCTGATGCTGGCCGCCGTCACGCCCGGCATGCTGGTGGCGCCGGTGGCGCGGATTCCGGCGCGCGAAAAACTCTACCAGTGGCAGGTGCCGATTCTGGAGGATGAGTTCGTGGTGGTCGCCGCCAAGGATGCCAGCGTCGATATCTCCTCGATCGCCGCCGTGCGCAAGCTGGCGCTGGGGGTGGTGCGCGACGGCGCCGGCGCGCGCCTGGCCGAGGCCCATAATTTCGACCGCGTCAGCCTGGTCGCGCACGACGACCTCAACGCCCGCAAGCTCAGCGCGGGGCGGATCGACGCCTGGCTCAGTTCATGGAACGGCATCCTGTCGGCGCAGCGCAATGCCGGCCTGAAAGCCGACAGCCTGCGGCGCGGCGTGGTGGTAAGCCGGGTCAAGATCTACATGGCCAGCTCGCCCGAGCTCGATCCTGCGCTGCTGGCCGAGTGGCGCGCCGCCATGGACGCCATGGTGCGCGACGGCGCCTATGACCGGCTGCTGAAAAAATACCAATACGAGTTACCGAAATAGGACGCCATGCGCTGGAACTGGGATCATCCACAACCGTACATTCTGGAACTGTCGCCGGCCGCCGCCGACATCGATGGGCTGGACCACACCAACAACGCCGTCTATGTGCAATGGTGCGAAAAAGCCGGCTGGGCGCACTCGGCAGCGCTGGGCATGCGCCTGGCCGACTACCGCCGCCTGGACCGGGCGATGGCGATCCGTCGCGCCGAATACGATTACCTGCTGCCGACCAGCGCCGGCGAGCAGCTGGTGCTGGGCACCTGGCTGTACGCCACCGACGGCAAGCTGAACATGGAACGCCGCTTCCAGCTGCTGCGCGCCAGCGACGGCGCCACGGTGTTGCGCGGTCGCTGGGAGCTGGTCTGCATCGACATCAGCAGCGGCCGTGCGCGCCGCATGCCAGCCGAATTCTGCGCCGCCTACCTGCCTGCCGTGGTGGCCTGAATCTAGACCCGGTCCTCTATTTTTGCCTGAAAGCAGCATGGCGCTTTGGCTTACACTGTAGCCAAACCATAAAAATGGACGGAGACAATGGAATTATCCCGCAGGTCTTTTCTGAAGATCGGCGTGGCCGGCGCCTTGACCCTCGCTGCCGGCGGCGCCCTCTATCGCCTGGCGCATCGGCCGGCGCTGCACCGTTTTGCGCTGGAAGGCGGCGCCCAGGCCGTGCTGCAGGCGATTATTCCCGTCATGCTGGGCCCGGTCTTGCCGGTCGAGCCGGCCGCGCGCGCGCAGGCGCTGGCCGCCGCCGGCCAGCGCGTGGGCGACGCCGTGCGCGGCTTGCCGCTGACCACGCAAAAGGAAGTGCAAGACCTGTTTGGGCTGCTGGCGCTGGGACCGGCGCGGCGCTTGCTGGCCGGCGTGGGCGGCGCTTGGGAACAGGCCGATCCGCGTCAGGTCGAGGCCTTCCTGCAGAACTGGCGCAGCCATCGCCTGCAGACGCTGCAAACCGCGTATCACGGACTGCATGACCTGATCATCGGCGCCTGGTATGCCGATCCGTCCAGCTGGGAGGCGATCGGCTACCCCGGTCCATTGAAGGAGTTGTCGGCATGAGCGTCATCGTTGATCCGATTCAGGCCGGCCTGGCCGCCGGCTGGCGCGTCACCGACGGCGCGCAACTGCAGGCCGATCACACGCTGGAAGCGGACGTGGTGGTGGTCGGCAGCGGCGCCGGCGGCGGCGTGACGGCCGAGATCCTGGCGCTGTCCGGCCTCAAGGTGCTGATCGTGGAAGAGGGCGCGCTCAAATCCTCTAAGGATTTCAAGATGCGCGAGGCCGACGCCTATCCCGCGCTGTACCAGGAGTCGGCTGCGCGCAAGACCAAGGATAAGGGCGTCAACATTTTGCAGGGCCGCACCGTGGGCGGCAGCACCACCGTCAACTGGACCAGCAGCTTCCGCACGCCGGAGATCACGCTGCGCTACTGGAACCAGCACTTCGGCCTCAAGGATTACACGCCGGAGTCGCTGGCGCCGTGGTTCGGCATGATGGAGGAGCGCCTGTCCATCACCGACTGGCCGACCCCGCCCAACCAGAACAACGACCTGCTGCGTCGCGGCGCAAGCAAGCTCGGCATTCCAACCGCGCTGATCCGCCGCAACGTCAACGGCTGCTGGAACCTCGGCTATTGCGGCATGGGTTGCCCGACCAACGCCAAGCAGTCGATGCTGGTGACCACCATCCCATCGGCATTGCAGCACGGCGCCAGCCTGCTGACGCGGGTGCGCGCCGAGAAGCTGGTGATCAGGAACGGCCGCGTGACCGAACTCGAAGGCGTGGCGCTGACTCACGACGGCCTGCAGGCCAGCGGCCGCCGCGTGACGCTGCGCGCCAAGCATTTCGTGCTGTCCGGCGGCGCCATCAACACCCCGGCCTTATTGCTACGCTCGCTTGCGCCCGATCCGCGCGGCCTGCTGGGGCGGCGCACCTTCCTGCATCCGACCGTGATCTCGGCCGGCCTGTTCGAGCAGCGCGTGGACGGCTATGCCGGCGCGCCGCAGACGGTATATTCCGACCACTTCCTGCACACCGACCGCATCGACGGCCCCATGGGGTACAAGCTGGAAGCGCCGCCGCTGCATCCGCTGCTATTGTCGACCACCATGGCCGGCTTCGGCGCGCAGCACGCGGCGCTGATGCAGCAGTTCCCGCACGTGCACGCCTTGCTGGCGCTGCTGCGCGACGGCTTCCACAACGATACGCCCGGCGGTAGCGTGGCGCTGGTCGACGGCGCACCGGTGCTCGATTATCCGATTAGCGACTTCATCTGGGACGGCGCCCGCCGCGCGCTGCTCAGCATGGCCGAAATCCAGTTTGCCGCCGGCGCCAACAGCGTCATGCCGACGCATGAGCGGGCGCAGATGTACGGTAGCTGGGCGCAGGCCAAGGCCGGCATCGCGGCGCTGCCGTTCAAGCTGCTGCAAACGCGGGTGGTGTCGGCGCACGTGATGGGCGGCTGCGCCATGTCGGACGACGAGCGGCTGGGCGTGACCAGTTCCAGCGGCCGTTATCACGGACTGAGCAATGTGTCGGTGCACGACGGTTCCTTGTTCCCGACCTCGATCGGCGCCAATCCGCAGCTGTCGATCTACGGCATCGTCGCGCGCCTGGCCAGCGGCCTGGCGCAGGAACTGAGCGGCAAGCCGGCGCTGCGGCCGACGCGCGCCTGAGAGCGCCTCAAAAATCGTCATTCCCGCGCACGCGGGAATCCATTGCGCGCAGGTTGACTGGCTCTGCATGGGTTCCCGCTTGCGCGGGAACGACACGGTCCAGGTTTTTGCGCAGTCGCCCTGAGCGTTATCTGAACGCGGTATCATGCAGTCATGATTAAACGACTGCTGATCCTGTTGTTGGTGCTGCAAGCCCTGGCCGTCGGCCTGCTGGCGACCGGCCTTTACTACGGGTGGCGGCCGCTGCGTGTAGCCACGCTGAGCGCGCCGTCCACGGTGGCGTTGTGCCTCGGCTTCGGCATCCTGGTGGTGCTGCTGATACGGTTGCTGATCGCGGCCAACAACTTCTACCTGAGCTGGCGCTCCGGCAGCATCACGCCGCCGGACCATGCGCTCAATCCGCTGCGCGCGGCCGGCCTGTTCTGGCATGAATTCAATTCCTCGATGCTGACTTCGTCGTACTATATGCTGCGTTCCGTCGGCCTGCAGTTGCAGCCGGCGGCGCGTGGCTTGCCGGTGCTGCTGATCCATGGCTACGTCTGCAACAGCGGCTACTGGCTACCGATGAGCAAGCTGCTGAAGCAGGCGCGCATCAGCCACTACGGCATCGACCTCGAACCGCCGGGCGCCTCGATCGACGACTACGCGCCGCAGGTGCATGCGGCGGTGCAGCGTTTGCGCCGCGAGACTGGCAGCCCGCAAGTCATCATCCTCGGCCACAGCATGGGCGGCCTGGTGGCACGCGCCTACCTGCGCCGCTACGGTGACTTGCATATCGCGCGCGTGATCACGCTCGGCACGCCGCACCACGGCACGGCGCTCGCACACTTCGGCCCCGGCAGCAATGCCGCGCAAATGCGCCGCGACAGCGCCTGGCTGAACGCGCTGGCGGCGTCTGAGGCAAATACGCAACGCACCTTGATCAGTTCGATTTATTCTGTCCACGACAACATCATCGCGCCGCAGGATTCCAGCGTGTTGCCGGGCGCGCGCAACCTGGTGTTCGGCGCCATCGGCCATGTGGCGCTCGGCCGCCACCCGGAAATTCTGCGCTGCGCCCTGAAAGAAATCGAGGCCGTTGCACGAGTGTGACTTTGTGTGAAGATCTTGCTGCCGGCATGCTGTATGGTGAGTCCTGTACCTCTAGCAAAAGGCGAGGCGATGACCGTCGATTTCGGTACCCTGTTCCTGAATGAGACCCCCGATGCTGTCGTGCTGACCACGACGGACGGCGAAGTAGTTTGCTGGACGCGTGGCGCCGAGGCCGTGTTCGGCTACAGCAGCGCCGAGGCGACGGGCCGCCGCCTCGATGCGTTGATCGAAGCACCTACCCCCTTTAATGATAGTGTCGACATCCTGCAACAAACCTTGACACTAGGCTTGGCCAGCTACGAGTCGATGCGCCAGGCCAAGGACGGCACCCTGGTCTACATCGACAGTTCAAGCAAGCTGGTGCGTGATGCCGAGGGCCGGCCCGCCTATATCTTGTGGAGCAAGAAGGATGTCACCGCGCTCAAGGTGCTGCGCGATGCCAAGCTGGTCGAGGCGCGCTACGACGGCATCCTCGACTCGATGCCGGACGCCATCATCATGGCCAACGCGGCCGGCCGCATCGTGCTGGCCAATAGGCAGGCCGAGCAATTGTTCGGCTACGCGCACGGCGCCCTGCGCGGCATGTTGCTGGAACAGTTGATGCCGGCGCGCCTGCGCCACGCCCACATCGCCCACCGCACCGGCTTCATGGCGCAGCCGCTGGTGCGCCCCATGGGCAGCGGCCGCGACCTGTACGGCCTGCGCAGCGACGGTGCCGAGTTCCCGGTGGAGATCAGCCTGAGCCCGATCGCGGCGGACGAGGGCACGCTGGTGATGAGCGCGATCCGCGACATCAGCGAGCGCAAGCGGTTCGAGCAGGCGCTGCAGGAAAACAATGTCGAACTGGCCAAGGCGGTGGCGGCCAAGGATCGCTTCCTCACTGGCATGTCGCACGAATTACGCACGCCGTTGAACGCGATCATCGGTTTTACAGGTACTATGCTGATGAAGTTGCCTGGACCCATTAATGATGAGCAGAACAAGCAGTTGCGTATGGTGCAAAGCAGTGCGCGCCACCTGCTATCGCTCATCAACGACTTGCTGGAGTTGACGCGCATCGAGTCCGGCAAGGTCGAGCTCGATGTACAGCCCTTGTCGTGCCGCGCGGTGATCGATGAAGTGCTGATCTCGTTCAAGCCGCAGGCGCGCAGCAAGGGGCTGGCGCTGGAGTTCGAGTCGACGCAGGAGCCGGCGGTGTCCAGTGACCGTCAGGCGGTGCAGCAGATCCTGATGAGCCTGGTGCACAACGCGATCAAGTTTACCAACAGCGGCACCGTGTTGGTGCGGCTGGCAACGGCGCTGGTGGGCGAGCGGGCCTGCGCCACGATCAGCGTCAGCGATACCGGCATCGGCATCGGCGCCGCGCAGCGCGACGGCCTGTTCCAGGCCTTCACCCAGCTCGATCCGAGCGCGCTGCGCCAGTTCGACGGCTCCGGCCTGGGCCTGCATCTGAGCCGCAAGCTGGCCGCGCTGCTGCAGGGTGAGATTTATTTTGATAGCGAGTATGGTGTGGGCAGTGTGTTCACGTTGGCCTTGCCACTGGAATTTTGCGAAAGGGAGGGGTGAGGTGTCGGCACGGATCCTGATAATCGAAGACAATGCCACCAACATGGAGTTGATGGTCTACCTGCTGCGGGCCTTCGGCTACACCCCGCTGTCGGCCGCCGACGGCGAGGCCGGCGTGGCGGCGGCGCGCCAGGAGCTGCCCGACCTGATCATCTGCGACGTCCACCTGCCCAAGCTCGACGGCTACGGCGTGGTGGCCGCGCTCAAGGCCGATCCCCTGGTGCGCCACATTCCGACGCTGGCGGTGACCGCGCTGGCCATGGTGGGCGACCGTGAAAAACTGCTGGAGTCCGGCTTCGACGGCTACATCGGCAAGCCGATCGAGCCCGATACCTTTGTCGCACTGATCGAACCTTTTTTGCAAGGGGCGGTGTCGACCCCGGTTAAAACCGACACGGCCACGATTTTGATCGTGGACGATCATGTACTCAACCGTGAATTCCTGATGACGCTGCTGAGCTACGGCGGCCATCGCTTGCTGGAGGCGTCGAACGGCGCCGAAGGCTTGAAAATGGTGTTGGCGGAAAAGCCGGACCTGGTCATTTCCGACATCCTGATGCCGAATATGGACGGCTACGAATTCGTCACCCGCCTGCACGAGAACGCGGCCACGGCCGACGTGCCGGTGATTTTCTACACCGCCACCTACCGCGAGCGCGAAGCCTTGTCGGTGGCGCAGTCCTGCGGCGTGCGCTGGGTGCTGCCGAAGCCGTCCGATCCCGAGGTGATCCTGCAAACCGTGCGCGAGGCGCTGGGCCTGGCCGAGCGCGTGACGGCGGACGACCGCCTGCCGGCCTTCTCGCCGGAGCCGCCGCTGGAAGGGCGCTTCCTCGACCTCGACCACAAGGTGGCCGAGTATCTGGACGAGCTTGAATCGAGCAGCCAGCTGATCACGCGCATGGCCAACGACACCGACGAGACCACGCCGGAGCACCTGTCGCGCATGACGCAGCGCCTGTCGCATTCGCTGTCGAGCCTGCAGGCGGTGAGCCTGCGCCTGACCGCGCTGATCGAGCTCGGCATCGAGATGGGCGCCGAGCGCGATCCGGCCGCGCTGGTGGAGATCGGCTGCCGGGTGGCGCAGAACATCTGCGTCTCCAAATACGCCTGCATCGGCGTGATGGAGCCGGGCGCGACCGAACTCAGTTACTTCGCCAGCTGCGGCGCCGGCATGCCGGTGCGGCAGATTGCCCAGACCCCGCGCGCCGGCGTGCTGCGCGGCCTGCTGGACCAGCGCATGCCGTGCCGCATCAACGACCTCAACGGCGACCCTAGCACCATCGGCCTGCCGCCGACGCACCCGCCGGTGCATTCCTTCCTCGGCGTGCCGATCGCCTCGCGCGAGCGCACCCACGGCTGGCTCTATCTGGTCGACAAGCTGGGCGCGGACGGCTTCTCCGAAGTCGACGAGCGCGTCGCCGGCACGGTGGCGGCGCAGGTGGCGGTGGCCTACGAAAACCTGCTGCTGTACGAGGAAATCAAGCGTCACCATGCGCAGCTGCAGCTGGACATGAACGCCCGCATCCGGCTCGACGAAGACCTGCGCCGCTTCCGCCTGGCGATGGACGCCACCGCCGACGCCATCTTTTTGGTCGACCGCGCCGGCATGTGCTTTGTCGACGTCAACGCCACGGCCTCGCGCATGCTCGGCTTCGAGCGCGAGGACTTCCTCAAGGTCGGCCCCAACCGCTCGCTCGAAGGCGACCTGCACAAGCTGGAGGAGCTGTACGACAAGCTGCTGGCCGGCGAACAAAGCGGCGCCATGACCGAGCTGCTATTGCAATGCAAGGACGGCTCGGCGCTGGCGGTGGAGGTGCAGCGCCGCACCGTGCGCTCGGGCGCCAACTGGATCATGGTGGCGGTGGCGCGCGACATCACCGAGCGCAAGGAGGCCGAGCAGCGCCTGCTCAAGCTGGCGCACTTCGACACCCTGACCGGGCTGCCCAACCGCAGCCAGTTCTACGATTCGCTGAGCCATGCGCTGCGCCAGGCGGCCGAGCACAAGTGGTCGCTGGCGGTGCTGTTCCTCGATGTCGACCGCTTCAAGAACATCAACGATACGCTGGGCCACACCATCGGCGACGAGCTGCTGCGCCAGTTCTCCAGCCGGCTGGTCGATTGCCTGCGCGTGCGCGACACCATCGGCCGCTTCGGCGGCGACGAGTTCGCCGCCATCCTGATGCTGCCGGACGGCGCCCAGAACGCCATCGCCGTGGTCGACAAGATCCGCGAGGCGCTGCGCCGCCCGTTCGATCTCAAGGGCCATGAAGTGACGGTGACGGCCAGCATCGGCATCGCCGTGTTCCCCGATGACAGCGCCGAACCGGACACGCTGATCCAGTACGCCGATACCGCCATGTACCGCGCCAAGGAAGCCGGGCGCGACGCCTTCCGCTTCTTCACCGCCGAGATGAACGCGCAGTCGCTGGCGCGGCTGGACCTGGAAAGCGCCTTGCGGCGTGCCATCGACAACCAGGAATTCGTGCTGCAGTTCCAGCCCAAGGTGAATATCGCCAGCGGCCGCGTCAGCGGCGCCGAGGTGCTGATCCGCTGGCAGCGGCCGGGCCACGGCATGGTGTCGCCGGCGCTGTTCATTCCGCTGCTGGAAGAGACCGGGCTGATCGTGCGGGTCGGCAACTGGGTGATCCACGAGGCCTGCCGCAAAATCGCCCACTGGAACAAGACCGGCGTCGGCGCCGTGCAGCTGTCGGTGAACGTGTCGGGCGTGCAGTTCTTTGTCGGTGGGCTGGAGGAGGAGGTGCTGAAGGCGATCCGCGAGCACGGCATCGCGCCGGAGCTGCTGGAGCTGGAATTGACGGAAAGCTCGCTGATGTCGAACGCCGAGGAAACCATCACCGTGCTGCAGAACCTGAAGGCGCTGGGGATCCAGATTTCGATCGACGATTTCGGCACCGGCTATTCCTCGCTGGCCTACCTGAAGCGCTTCCCGATCGACAAGCTGAAGATCGACATCGCCTTCGTGCGCGAAGTCACCAGCAACCCGGACGACGCCGCGATTGTGCTGGCCATCATCAACATGGCGCACAGCCTCAAGCTCAACGTGATCGCCGAGGGCGTGGAGAAGGAGGCGCAGCTGTCCTATCTGCGCCGCCACGACTGCGACGAGATGCAGGGCTACTACTTCAGCCGGCCGCTGCCGGAAGACGACTTCGAGGCGATGCTGCGCGAAGGGCGCCGCATGCAGGCCCCGGCCGACGAGAATGTGGTCGAGCAGCAGACCTTGCTGATCGTCGACGATGACGCCTTCATGCTCGACGTGCTGACCGATTTCCTGTCGCAGGACGGCTACCGCATCCTGACCGCGCAGACGGCGGCCGAAGGCTTCGACATCCTGGCGCGGCACCGGGTGCAGGTGATCCTGTGCGACCAGTGCATGCCCTTGATGAGCGGCACCGAGTTCATGGAGCGGGTCAAGAACCTGTGCCCGGACACTTTCCGCATCATGCTGTCGGCCTACGCCGACCTCACGCCCATCATCGCCGCCATCAACCACGGCGCCATCGACCGCTTCTACACCAAGCCGTGGAAGGGCGCCGTGCTGCGCGAGAACATTCGCGAAGGCTTCCGCCTGCAGGCGCTGGTGCGCGGACAGCCGGTGGTGGGCGAGGTGGCCCGCGCGACCGACCGAATCACCTGAGGTGACAAAAAAATATGTCAAGTTTATAATTTCCATATATAAACAATTATTCTGTTCACCATGCGGTCTTTTATTCTTGCCGGTCTTTTCCTGGCATGTGTTGGCGGCGCAGCGTGCGCCACGCCGCTCACCGTCATGCAGGCGATTCAGCCCACCGGCGCGAAAACCGCCAGCCTGTCGCCGGATGGCAAGCACATCGCCGTCGTGTTCTTCAATGGCTATACGCACGAGCTGCAGATTTATGATACGGAGACCGGACAGAGCAAGGTACTGTCGTTCAGCCGGCAAGTGGTTGAAGGCTTCTGGCGCTACCTCAAGGCGCCGCGCGATGTGACTTGGGCCGGCAACGACTTGCTGGCCGTCGACTACGGCGTCGAGGCGGAATCGATCAACCTCGACGGCAAAAAAGTGGCCGAGCTCGGTGAGGCGGTCATCGCCCGCGCCGAACGCGACAAACCCGAATCGCCGTGGTTGCTGGTCTACACGGATGTGGACGACGGCGAGATCGCCAAGGTCAATGCCCGCACCGGCCAGAAGAAAAAATTCAACTACCCCAGCGGCAAGGTGATGAACTGGGCGTTCGACCGCAGCGGCGAGCTGCGCGCGGTCACGCTGGTTAATTCCGCCTTCTGGCGCGATGTGTCCACCGTCAGCAACTGGTACCGGCCGGCGGCGGGAGCCGCATGGGAGAAGCTGGCCGAGTTCGGCATTGCCGACGATTACTGGACGCCGATGTTCGTGCCGGACGAACCGAATACGCTGGCGGTATCATCGCGCATCGGGCGCGACACCTATGCCATTTTCAGTTACGACACTGCACGCCGCCAGATCGGCGAGATGATGGCGGGCCACCCCACGCAGGATATTCTCGGCGCGGCTGGCCTCGACCAAGCGTCGTTCGAGCGTGTCAGCACGCGCGGCATGCGCGTCCAGCACGTGTGGTTTGATCCGGCCTGGGCCAGCGCGCAGCAGTCCGTGGACCTGGCGCTGCCGGGGCACAGCAATGTCCTGAGCGGCGACCCGCGCGGCAAAATGCTGGTGTATTCGCACAGCGACCTGGACCCGGGAATCTGGTACCTGGTGGACATGGGCAAGGGCCAGTTGCGCCTGCTGGCACGCCGCATCGTCTCCACCAAAGACGTGACGATGCGGCCGATGGAAATCATGCAGTATGCGGCCGATGACGGCACTTCCATTCCGGCGTTTCTGACGCGTCCGGCCGATGGAGCGCAAGCCTCGCCGCTGATTGTGCTGATCCATGGCGGCCCCAAGGTGCGCGACTACTGGGATTGGAATCCGGAAGTGCAGATCCTGGCGGCGCAGGGCTATGCGGTGTTCCAGCCGCAGTTCCGCGGTTCCAGCGGATTCGGCAAGAAGTTCGAGCAGGCCGGCTTCGGCCAGTGGGGCTTGGCCATGCAGGATGACATCACGGCGGGGGTGCGCGAGCTGATACGCCAGGGGATTGCGGACCCGGCGCGCATCTGCATCGTAGGCGCCAGCTACGGCGGCTACGCGGCCCTGTGGGGGCTGGCGAAGACGCCGGAGTTGTATCGCTGCGGCGTCAGCTTTGCCGGGGTGGCGGACATTGACTATATGCTCAACGACAACTCGGATAGTGCTGGCGACAAGGTCACGCGCGAACTGATGTTGACGCGTATCGGCAACCCGCGCGCCGATCGGGAGAAGTTCGACCAGGTGTCGCCGCTCAAGCACGCGGCTCGCATCGCCGCACCGGTGCTGCTGATGCACGGCGAGGAGGATCGCCGGGTTCCGATCGCCCATGGCCGCAAGATGAAACAGGCCCTGGAGTCCAGCGGCAAGCAGGTGGAGTGGCTGAGTTTTGAAGAGGAGGGGCATGGTCTGCGCTACATCGCCAACGAGAAGAAATACTTCGACACCATGCTGGCGTTTCTGGAAAAGTATCTCGGCAAGCCGGCGGTGAAATCGGCGTCCGATTAGCGATATGCAGTAAGATCGAAGCATGAATGCTCTACGCCTTGCCTGGATACTCTGCTGGTTCTTGTCCGGCGTGGCCGTTGCCGCGCCGCTGAAAATCTATGGCATGGAAAGTGCGCCGATCAGCTTTTTGAGCAGCGGCCAGCCCGACGGCTTTGCCGTGGAGCTGGCGCGCGCGATCCAAACGCGTCTTGGCCAGCACGATGCGATCGAGATCGTGCCCTGGGCGCGCGCCAATACGCTGGCCGTGGCCGCGCCCGGCGTGATGTTGCTGTCCATCGTCCGCACGGCCGAGCGCGCGCGCACGATGCACTTCGTCGGCCCCATCTTCAACACGCGGGTGACGGCGTTTGCGTCCAAGGGCAAGGCGGCCGAGTGGCGCCAGCGCCAGGTCGATCTGCGCACGCTGCGCGGCGGCGCCCGGCGCGGCAGCATCTTCGTCACCCTGCCGCGCGAGCAGGGCTACCAGATCGTCGACGAAACCAACACCTCCGAGACCGCCGCCAAGATGCTGATGAACGGCCGCTTCGACCTGTGGTTCGACGGCGAGGAGCTGTACGTCGACGCGCTGCGCCTGGCCGGCTTCCGCGACAGCGACGTGGAAGTGGCGTTCCGGCTCGACCTGGTCGGCGTCCATTTCGCCTTCTCCAACGGCACCTCGGCCGACATCATCCGCGACTGGGCGCAGGCGCTGCGCGCGATGAAGCGCGACGGCAGCTTTCTGAAAATCTACCGCAAGTGGCTGGCCCCGCACCAGATGCCGGCCGATGTCGCATTGCAGCATTAGTGAGCATTCTCTAGGCCGGCTCGGCTAGAATGCGGTATCGGCAACCGCATTCATGGGATGGAAATGGCTAAGAAGTTGAAAAAGAACGACGACCGGCAACTGGACGCGGTGCGCATGTCGTCGCAAGAGATCTGGCAGGCCGGCCTGGCCGCCTTCGCCAAGGCGCAGGAAGACGAGGGCAAGTTCTTCTCGATGCAGTTGTTCGAGGAGCGCGTGCTGCGCGCATTGAGTTCGATCGGCGTGCCGGACCGCAAGGAAATCGACGCGCTCAACCAGCGTATCGATGAGCTAACCAAGCAGCTCGCGGCGCTGTCCGCCAAGCCGCTGCTTAAGCAGGCGGCGCTCAAGAAGGGCGCCGTGAAACAGCCCGCCGTGAAACAGCCCGCCGCCGACAAGCCGGCCGCGAAAAAAGCAAAATAACTAACTTGCGGCATCAGGCTGCTAAGTGCGCCTAAAAGCGCGTGCGGGTGTTCCTCCGTGGTGCGCATCGGTGTTATGCTTGCGCTAGAATAAACAGAGGTCTCCTCCCATGCTACAAAAAGCCCCACGCCGCACCCGCGAACGCATATTAGAGCTGTCGCTGCGCTTGTTCAATGAGTTCGGCGAACCGAATATCACCACCACGGTGATTGCTGAAGAGATGAATATCTCGCCGGGGAATCTGTACTACCATTTTCGTAACAAGGACGATATCGTCAACTCGATCTTCGTCCAGTTCGAGACCGAGATCGAGCGCATCCTGACCGTGCCCAACGGCCGCCGCTCCAACATCGAGGACGTGTGGCTGTACCTGCACCTGATGTTTGAGCTGATCTGGCGCTACCGTTTCTTCTACCGCGACCTGAACGACCTGCTGTCGCGCAACCGCAAGCTGGAGCTGCATTTCAAGCAGATCCTGGCGCACAAGATCAAGGTCGCCAAGCAGCTGTGCGAAGACCTGCGCAGCGAGAAATCGCTGGAGGCCTCGGACACCGCGATCGAGGCCATGGCCACCAATATGGTGGTGGTGGCGACCTACTGGCTGTCCTACGAGTACGTGCGCAACCCGCGCAAGTACAGCGAGCAGCAGTCGATGGCCGATGCGCTGGCGCGCGGCTGCTACCAGGTGCTGTCGCAGATCGGACCTTACCTGCGCAACGAGACCAGCTTGCTGTTCCAGAAACTGTCCGAAGAATATCTGAAGAAGTTGAAGTAGACCGGAGGCTTCATGGCGTGGACCCCTTTCCCGTATCCCAATCCAGCCTACCGCTACACGCCGGAGGGCTTGCAGGCGGCCTGGCCGCAGTTGCACGCCGGCGACCGCGAGGCGTTTCCGAGCCATCCGGCGCTGCTGCAGGCGTGGATCGCGTTTCACGCCGGCGAGTTTGAGCGGGCGGCGCGGCTGGGACTGGACGCGGGCGTCAACGGCTACGCGGTCGCCCACAAGGCGATCTGCATGCACACCAATTACCTGGAGCCGAACCTGAAAAAGCGCCTGGCCACGTTCGAATGCGTGGCCGAGCGTTGTGAGCGGCAGCAGTTGGAGCAGCCGGGCAATGCGGCCGGCTATTACTGGCATGCGTATGCGCTGGGCCAGTATTCGCAAGGGATTTCGGTGATGAAGGCGCTGGCGCAGGGCCTGGGCGCGAAGGTCAAGCGCAGCCTGGACATGGCCAGCAAACTGGCGCCGCAGCGCGCCGATGCGCATGTGGCGCTGGGCGTGTACCATGCCGAGATCCTCGACAAGGTGGGCGCGGTGCTGGCCGGCCTGACCTACGGCGTGAAGAAGGAAGAGGCCTATCGCCAGTTCGAACAGGCCTTGCAGCTGAATCCCGATTCGGCCATCGCCCGCATCCAGTACGCGCGCGCGCTGCTGATGTTGGACGGTAAAAAGAAAGTGGCGCAGGCCACGGCCTTGTACGAGCAGGCCGCCTGCTGTAACGTGCGCGACGCAACCGAGCGGCTGGATCAGGAAGCGGCGCAAAAAGAACTGGAAGAGGAAAAGCTGAGTGGCGCTGTTATCAAATAAATCGGTCTGTGTGTATTGCGGCGCCAATCCCGGCGCGTCCCCGCGGTTTGCCGAAGAGGCGCGCGCGCTGGCGCGGGCGCTGGTGGAGCGCAATCTGTCGCTGGTCTATGGCGGTGGCAAGGTCGGCCTGATGGGCGTGATCGCCGACGAGGTGCTGCGCCTGGGCGGCGAAGTCACCGGTGTGATTCCCACGGCGCTGGTCGAGCGAGAAGTCGGCCACATGGGTCTGACGCGCCAGTTCATCGTCAAGGATATGCACGAGCGTAAAGCCATGATGGCGGAACTGGCGGGTGGCTTCATCGCCATGCCGGGCGGCCTGGGCACGCTGGAGGAGTTGTTTGAAATGCTGACGTGGGCGCAGTTGGGCATCCATGCCAAGCCGATCGGCCTGCTCAATGTGGACGGTTATTACGATGGCCTGATCACCTTCGTGCGCCACGCCACCGAACAGGAACTGGTGCGCCCGCAGCACGCCGCGCTGATGATGGTGGAGAGCGACGCCGAGGCGCTGCTGCGCCGTTTCATTAGCTGATCACAGTTGCGCCGGCGTCCAGTGGCCTGCCACGCGGGCCAGCGCTTCCAGATAATAGTAATCCCCCCATAGCGTGGCTTCATCGACGCCCAGGTTGGCGGCGCGGTGGTAGACCCCGTGGCGCAGCAGGCCGCCGCTGGCGGGAAGCCGGCCGGCGCAATGCTGCGTCAGCGCTTCCAGCAGGTCGAGCGCGGCGTTGTGATAGCGCTGGCGCGGCGCGCCTTCCGGCAGTTGCGCGGCAATCTCCAGCAGGCCGCAGGCGGCGATGGCGCAGGCCGAGCTGTCGCGCGGCTCGCCGCTATCGTGCGGCAGGCTCAGATCCCATAAGGCGATGCGGTCCGGCGGCAGCTGGGCCAGGAAGTAGTCGGCCAGCTGCATGGCATCCGCCAGCAAATTCATCTCCGGCAGGTGGCGGTGGTTGAGCGCGAAACCATACACGCCCCAAGCCTGGCCGCGCGCCCAGCACGAATCGTCGGCCAGTCCCTGATGCGTGGAGGGACGCAGCGGCGCGCCGCTGTGGGCGTCGAAATGGAAGGTGTGATAGGTGCTGCCGCCCGGCCGCACCAGGTGCGCGCGGGTGCGCCGCAGATGGCTGCGCGCCGCCTCGGTGTAGGCCGTATTGCCGCTGGCGCGCGCGGCCCAGTGCAGCAGCGGCAGGTTCATGATGCCGTCGATGATGACGCGGCCGCGCTGCTCGACATCGTCCATGGTGCCCCACGACTGGATCACGCCCGCTCCCGGCAGGAAGCGCGACAACAATCGCTGCGCAGCGCCCAGGGTGGCGGCGTGCGCGCCCGGCTGGGCCGTCAGCTGGTGCGCGCTGGCGCAGCTCAGCATGTAGAGGAAACCGAGATCGTGGTGTTCAAGGTCGAATCCCTGTTCCAGGCGCGCGATGAAGCTGGCGCTCTGCCGTTGCGCTGCCTGGCGCAGCTTTACCTTGCCGGTGAGGGCGTGCGCCAGCCATAGCTGGCCGGTCCAGAAGCCGGTAGTCCAGCCGACGTTGGCGCCAGCTGCGCTGTCTTGCAGGCGGCGCGGCTGGTAGTGCTGGTCGGTGCTGGTGTCGCCGGGGAAGGCATCCGGCCCCAGCGTATCGAGGGTATATTCCAGCTGGCGCAGGGCCAATGTCAGGGCGCTAGCAGTCATGAGCGGCAAAATCTTGTTGGTGATAGTTAACGTTACCATGTTGTTTTTGAGATTTCAAGGCGTGCGCTGGTGGCTGGCGCGTATTTCCTTAAAAATCGCTTCACAATCTGAAAAATCGTGTGGTATCGTTAACCTATCAATTCTTGAGGGGGAATGGTTTTGAAAAATTCGGTGACTATTCTGGCCGGCCTGTGCGCGGGCTGGTTCATGCTGATGCCGGCCGCGGCGGCGCCGCAGGGGGCGTCCACACTGGCGCCGGCCGCCGTGCTGGCGGCGATGGAGAAGACGGCCAACTGGCAATTGGCGCATCCGACCGGCTATCCGGAAGACGATTGGACCGTAGCGGTCGGCGATGCGGGCTTCATGGCCCTGGTCGGCATCTCCGGGAATCCGGCCTACCGCGACGCCATGCTGCAGATGGGCCGCAAGAATCGCTGGCGCCTGGGCCCGAGCCTGTACCACGCGGACGATCAGGCGGTGGGCCAGACCTACGCCGAGCTGTATCAGCAACTGCGCGATCCGGCCATGATTGCGCCGATGCGCGCGCAGTTCGACGCCATCATCGAAGAACCGCGCGATGGCACGCTGGACTTCCTGGTGCCGGGCGTGTTGATGCGCTGGTCGTGGTGCGATGCGCTGTTCATGGGGCCACCGACGTGGGCGCGCTTGTCGTCGGTGAGCGGCGATCCTCGCTATCTGGAATTTGCGATCGAGCGCTGGTGGAAGACGTCGGACTATTTGTACGACAAGCAGGAGCACCTGTACTTCCGCGACAGCCGCTACTTCAAACAGCGCGAGGCCAATGGCAAGAAGGTGTTCTGGGGACGCGGCAACGGCTGGGTGCTGGGCGGCCTGGCGCGCATGCTGCAGTATGTGCCGGCCAACCATCCATCGTATCCGCGCTTCCTGCAGCAGTACCGCGAGATGTCGGAGCGGCTGCTTGGCCTGCAGCAGGCCGACGGCCTGTGGCGCGCCAGTCTGCTCGATCCGGCCAGCTATCCGTCCAAGGACACCAGCGGCACCGGCCTGTATGCCTACGGCCTGGCGTGGGGCGTGAACCAGGGCTTGCTGCCCAAGGAGCGCTACGGCCCGGCCGTGAAGCGCGCCTGGCTGGCGTTGGCATCGAGTGTGAATGCAGACGGCAAGCTGACGCACGTGCAGCCCATCGGCGCCGATCCCAAGCACTTCGATCCTGAATCGACGGACATCTTCGCGGTGGGCGCTTTCCTGATGGCGGGCAGCGAGATGTACCGCATGGGACTGGAGGAGGCCAACGCGCCGCGCGTTGCCACCGTGGTCAATGCAGGCCAGGCTTACCGGCTTGAAGAATCGCTGGAGGTTGCTGCGGACGGCGACGTGGCGGTGATGGATGCGCTGACCTCGCGCGTGCTGCCTTCGCAGGCGGTGGCGCAAGGTGTGCTGTTCCAGGCCGATCTGGCGCCGGGCGAGAAGCGCCGCTTCCTGCTGTTCCCGCGCAAGGCGCTGCCGGCGACGCCGCCGGTGATATCGCGTGCGCACGCGCGCTTCGTGCCGGAACGGATGGACGATTTCGCGTGGGAGAACGACCGCATCGCGCATCGTACCTACGGTCCTGCGATCATGACCGATCCACGTGAAATGCTGGTCTCCAGCGGCATCGATGTGTGGTCCAAGTCCACCCGCAAGCTGGTGCAGGATGCCTGGTACAAGGGCGGCGACTACCATACGGAAAAAGGCGAAGGCCATGACTTCTACCATGTCGGTAAAGGGCGCGGTTGCGGCGGCCTTGGCATCGTGGATGGCAAGGCGTTGTACGCCGCGAAGAATTTCGCCGGCTGGAAGATCCTGGCCGATGGTCCTATCCGCACCGAGTTCGAACTGCACTACGACGCCTGGGATGCGGCCGGACGCAAGGTTGCCGAAACGCGCCGCGTGTCGCTCGACGCGGGCAGTAACTTCAGCCGCGTGGAGACGGTGTTCAGCAGCGTCTCCGCCGCGCCGCTGACGGTGGGCGTGGGCATCTCGCAGCGTGAGGGGCAAGGCCGCTACCTTGATGATCGCGCCGGCTGGATGAGCTACTGGGAGCCGGAGCAGGGCGCGCATGGTAGCAATGCCTGCGCCGTCATCGTGCCCGGCGCAAGCGGCTATGCCGGCATCGATGGCAGCTACGTGGCGACGGCTGCGGCCACGCCGGGCCGTCCCTTCGTTTATTATCTCGGTGCCGCGTGGAGCAAGGGTGGCGACTTCCCGAATGCGCAGACATGGGAAGCTTATGTCAAGAGTACGGCGGCACGTGTGGCTTCGCCGGTGCAGGTTACCTACTGATCGGAGAACAGCATGCGTCTAATTCATCGCCTTGCACTGGCGGCGGCATTTGTGTGCGGCGCCGCACACGCAGAGGATCGTTTCGACGCGCTGCGCGGCCGCTGGCAGGAGCAGTTGCTGGGCGCCGCCTCGCTGGACCGCAGCGATCCCGATGTGCAAGCGCAGCTGCAGGCGCGGGCGCGTGCGGTGGAGGGTTGGCTGGCGCGCATGAACGCGGCGCCGGACGCGCAGTATTTGTGGGACGACGCTGCCGCCTTCGACGACCCTAAAGGTCTGCTGGCATCCGCCGCCGTGACCGCCAATGCCTTGCGCCTGCGCCAGATGGCGCTGGCCTATGCCACGCCAGGTTCTTCGCTGCACCGCGACGCGGCCTTGGGCAAGGCGACGCTGGCCGGGCTGGATTGGCTGGTGACGCATCATTACCGCGCCGGCAAGCCCGCCATCGGCAACTGGTGGGACTGGCAGATCGGCACACCCTTGTATCTGCTGGACGTCCTCAGTTTGATGGATGCGCCGGCCGCAGTGCGCGGGCGCACGCTGGCGGCGGTGAACTGGTACGTCCCCGATCCGCGCCACCGCACCCGCAGCGACGGCGCCACGCGCGTGAAGGACATCGAGACCGGCGCCAACCTGCTCGACAAGGCGCTGGTCGCCATCCTCAGCGGCATGCTGGGGCGTGACGAGCAGCGCGTGGCGCTGGGGCGCGACGCCATCGGTCCGGCGCTGGAACTGGTGGAGCAGGGTGACGGCTTTTACCGCGACGGCTCCTTCCTGCAGCACACCTATGTGCCCTACACCGGCAGCTATGGCGCGGTGGCGTTGGCCGATTTCTCACGGCTGGTGCAACTGCTGTCGCATTCCGCCTGGCCGATCACCGATCCACGCGCATCGAACATTTTCCTGTGGGCGCGCGACAGCTATGCGCCGTGGTTCATCGACGGCGCCATGCCGGACGCGGTGCGTGGCCGTAAAATCGCCACGCCGACGCAAAGCGAACACTCCGTCGGCCGCAGCATGATCGCCTACTTGTCGGTGCTGGCGGAATCCGCAGCCCCCGCCGATGCGGCCGCGCTGCGCTCCTCGATCAAAGGCTGGATGGCGCGCGACCGCAGTTTCGGCGCCAGCTATCTGGCCGCGCCGGGCGGCGTCGGCACCTCCGGCCTGTCGCTGTTTGAACTGGGCTTGTTGAAAAAGATCGCCGGCGATCCCGCCATCGCTGCCGCACCGGAGCCGCATGGCGTGCGGCTGTATGCTGCGATGGACCGCGCCATCATGCGCGCCAGCGCTTACGCGGCGGTGCTGAGCATGGCCTCGCCGCGCATCTCCTCCTTCGAGTCAGGCAACGGCGAAAACCTGCAGGCCTGGTGGACCGGCATGGGCGTGCTGTCGCTGTACACCGCCGACCAGACCCAGTTCGGTGGCGATTTCTGGGCGACCGTGGATAGCCGGCGCCTGCCTGGCACCACCACGGACCGCAGCGGCGGCGGGCGACCGCTCGCGTGGAAGATGTATCCCAACACCGAGCACTGGGTGGGCGGCGTGGCGCAAGGCAGCTACGCGGCGCTGGGCATGGCGTTCAGTATGCGCGGCGTCACCGGCTCTCCGCTGCAAGGCAAGAAGTCGTGGTTCATGCTGGGCGAGCGCATCCTGGCGCTGGGCGCGGACCTTGGCGATGGCGACGGGCCGGTGGAGACGGTGGTGGAGAATCGCAAGTTAAGCAGCCTGCAAGCGCGCTTCGTGGTCGATGGCGTGTCGCTGCCGAATGGCCGCAAGGCCGCCGCGCGCTGGGCGCACCTGAGCGACGAGCGTGTGGGCAGCAGCATCGGCTATGTGTTCCCGCAGGGCGCCGACATCGTTGCCGAGCAGGCGCAGCGCAGCGGCAGCTGGCGCGCGCTGAACGACCAGCAGAGCGACAAGCAGGTGCGGGCGTCGTTCCAGACGCTGTCGATTCCCCACGGCGTCGGCGGCAGCAGCTACGCTTATCTGTTGCTCCCTGCGGCCAGCGAGGCGACGACGGCGCAAGCCGCGCGCGAGCCGGGCTTGCGCATCGAGGCCAACGACGGCCGCGTCGCCGCCGTATTCGACACGCGCGCCAATGTGTATGCCGCCAATCTGTGGCAGGCCGGCAGCGCGCCGCGCAATGGACGCGCCTATGTCAACGCATCCGGCCCGGCTGCCGTGGTGCTGGCGGAAGAGGGCGGCGAACTGCGCCTGTCGGTGGCCGATCCCACGCAGCAGCAGCAGGTGATTGAACTGACGGTGGCGCGTCCGGTGTCCGCCATGCTGACCGCCGCACCGGGCGTGACGGTGCTACAGACCGCGCCGCAGCTGCGTTTGCGCATAGCCACCGCCCGCGCGGCGGGCGGCGGCTATGCGGCCACGTTTGCATTGCCCCTTGTCTCCGGGAGCAAGTGACGGTATCGTTATCACCATAGCCAAATATGGGATAACAGCATGAAGAAGCAGTCGGTGACGTTGGTGCAGGTAGCGGCCAAGGCAGGGGTATCGGTCATGACGGCTTCGCGCGCCATGTCGGGCGAAGGCTATGTATCGGAAGAGACCAAGGCCAAAGTCCAAGCCGCCGCCAAGAGCCTAGGCTATGCGGCCAATGCGTTGGCGCGTGTGATGAAGGGCGGCCGTACCAACGTCATCGGCGTAGTGGTCAACGACCTCAGTTCGGTGGTGGTGAACGCCTTCGTCTCCGCGCTGACCGAAGAGGTGCGCAAGTACGAGATGGACCTCTTCATCTACAACTCCATCGGCCAGCTCGATGAACAAACCCAGCGCCGTCACAGCCAGCTGCTGCACGGCCTGTGGGACGGCCTGATTTATGTTTTGCCGCGCATGACCGACGAATACCTTGACGCGCTGGAAAAGAGCGAGAGTCCCATCGTGCTGGTCAACTTCTGCCGCCGCGAGACCACGCTGCCGGTGGTCCAGGGCGACAACTTCAACGCCGCGCGCGACGCCGTGGCGGGCCTGATCGCACAAGGCCATCAGCGCATCGCTTTCATCAAGGGCACCCATTGGACCGGCCAGAGCGCCGAGCGTGAACGCGGCTACCGCCAGGCCATGGCCGATGCCGGCCTGGCGCTGGATGCGGCGTGGATCGAGCAGGGTACTTTCAGCGAAAAATCGGGTCAGGAAGCCTGCGAACGCCTGCTGGCGCTGGCGGCCGATGCGCGTCCTTCCGCCATCTTTTGCGCCAACGATGAAATGGCGATCGGCTGCATGAACGCTGCGCGCACGCTCAACGTGCAGGTGCCGGAACAGCTGTCGCTGATCGGCTTCGACGATGTCTCCGCCGCCAGCATCGTGCGTCCGCAATTGACGACTATGCGTCATCCCTTGCCGCTGATGGCGCAGGCGGCCGTGCAGGAACTGATGCGCCGCATACTCGGCCAACCGGGCACGCGCCAGCGCGTGGAGTTCCCGGCCGAGATGGTGGTGCGCGAATCGACCGCGCCGGCGGCCGGCACAACGACCAAGCGTCGCTCACGCAAGGCATAAGCTTAGTAGGGATTTGTCGCTTTTTTGTCCTCATCAACAAAAAGCGTGTAAAAAGGCTTGTCAATGAAAAGTTCGACTGATAACGTTAACTCATCTGCATGAAATACACGCCAAGCCGCTGCCACAGCGGGGTTGGGCGGCGGATGGGGCTGGTGCGATATTTTTTTCATCGCATGTGATAACGTTCACATGTTTATCCGGCCCGAGTGGTATCACAGGCATAGAAGGTGTACATTCCATCGAGGAGGATCAGCAGTGAGCAAGAGCAATCAGCATCAAGCCAGCCTGGCAGTTCGCCCCCTGGCAGCATTCGTCGCCCTGGCGTTGGCCAGTTTGTCCCACGGCGTTGCGGCACAGGAAGCCAAACCCGACGATCTCAAGGTTGAGCAGGTGGTGGTGACCGCCAACAAGCGCGCCCAGAATCTGCAAGACGTGCCGGCCGCGATTACGGTGCTGAGTGACGCCACTCTGCAGCGCAACAACGTCCGCGACATCAACGACCTGCCCAACCTGTCGCCGGCGCTGACGGTGACGTATTCCACGCAGCCGGGCAACTTCAGCATCAATATGCGCGGCATCGGCACCTACTCGCTCGGCATCGGCGTGGAGTCGGACGTGGCGGTGGTGATCGACGATATCCCGTTCGCCATGCAGGCCAACGCCTTCAAGGATCTGGCCGACGTGTTCCGCGTCGAGGTGCTGAAAGGTCCGCAAAGCACGCTGCTCGGCAAGAGCTCCATCGCCGGCGCGATCAACATCACCACCAAGCCTATCGACGGTGAGTGGAAGCAGAAGCTCACCACCTATCTGTCCAGCGACGGCGAGTGGCGCGCCATGGGTTCGATCTCCGGTGCGCTCAGCGACACGGTGCGGATGCGTGCCGCCGTCAACAAGTCATCGTTCGATGGCGTGGTGAAGAACCTTGCCAACGGCGATCATCTGAACGGCTCGCGCAGCACCAACTTCGTCGGCAAACTGGAATGGCGTCCGGACGACCAATGGAACCTGACCTTCAGCCCGCGCGCCAGCGTATCGACCGTGGCCTGCTGCGTGCAGCCGTTTTCCAGCATGACGCCGGGCGGCCGTTACCAGAACGTGGCGCAGCTGCCGGCATCGACCCTGCTGGCCGGGATCAATCCCGGTCCGGGCAACGTCAGCGTGCGTAACGACTACGGCGCCGGCGGCAAGGCCAAGGACAAGGGCGCGGGCCTGAAGGTGAACTACGCCTTCGATGAAAAAGGTGCGCTGGCCGGCTACAACCTGAGCGCGATCACCTCGTGGTCCAACTACCACATGGACGACTACCAGGACGGCGACGCCACCGACAGCGATATCCTGGCCTACCTGCCGGTGAACGGTGCGGTGAGCGGCCTGCATGGCGGCCTGTATCAGTACGGCTTGTTCGACGTCACCGCGCGCACGCTGGAACTGCGTTTGACCTCGCCGGACCAGGGCCCGTTGAAATACGTGGCCGGCTTGTGGTACGGCGATAACAAACTGGCGCGCGAACTGACCCGCGCTCCGGTGTCGACCTACGTGACCGATTACGCCGCCAGCGCCTACAACACCAGCTATGCGGCCTTCGGCCAGGCCAGCTATGACCTGACCGCCGCCACCAGCCTGATCGCCGGCCTGCGCGTGAACCAGGAAGATACTGGCTATACCTTCACCCGCTACAATCCGCCGCCGGCCACCTCGCGCGTGGTGAGCGAATACCTGAAGGGCGACGACAGCAACAACGACAAGACCGGCCGTCTCGGCGTGGAGCACCGCTTCAATCCAAACGCCATGGGATATGCGACTTACTCCACCGGCCACAAAGGCGTGGCGTACGACCTGACCTCCAGCTTCAATGGCGCCATCGCCAAGAGCCAGCCGGTGCCGGGTGAAGCGGCGCACAGCATCGAAGCCGGCCTGAAACTCGGCCTGCTGAATGGTCGCATGTCGCTGGACCTGGCGGCGTTCCGCACCAACTTCACCGGCTTCCAGCAATCGGCAGGGTTCTACGACAGCGACGGTGTATTCCGCACCACGCTGCACTCGATCGGCGGCTTGCGCACCAGCGGCTTCGAAGCGGACCTTGGCTGGCGCGTGGATAGTCGCCTGCAGCTGAACGGCGCCTTTGCCTACACCCGCGCCATCGTGACGGACTTTGAAAACGGTCCTTGCTACAGCGTGTTGAATGCGGCCGGTACGGGCACCACGCCGGGTGGCAACTGCGCGCCTAGCGCGAAGTACAACAACACCAGCGTGGCCAACCTGAAAGGTGCAACGCTGCCGAACGCGCCGAAATTCAAGTTCAACCTGGGCGGTCAGTACGACATCCCGACGTCGTACTCGTATAACGGTTTCGTCACCGGCGCCTACCGCTTCCAGAGTCGCACGCAGTTCAATCTGAACCAGGATCCGATGACGCTGCAGGGCGCCTATGGCATCTTCAATCTGGGTCTGGGCATCAAGGACAAGCAGGACAAGTTCAAGGTCACCTTCCTGGTGAACAACCTGTTCGACAAGTCCTACGCCACCGGCCTGGCCAACAACTGGGCCAACGGCACCTGGAGTTCGCGTGCGCCCAATCCGGTCGTGGTGGTCAACACCACGCAGTGGACGCCGGCGCGTGATTACCAGCGTTACTTTGCGGTGCGCGCCGACTTCACCTTCTAACGTATCCGTTTTAACTTCGTCACAACGCCCGCCGGGATTCCTTTATAGTAGAGGCACGCAAAAAAAGGGGAGGCCAGGGGTGCGGGATGAAAGCGCAAGCGTCCGTACAGGGCGCACAGGACTACTGGTCCTGTGCGCCCTGTTGTTGATTGGCGATCTGGGTTGGTCGTTGCGCGAGCGTTCGGTGCAGGAGTTGTTTAAAGTGCATCTGATGCGCTTCAGCCAGGACGCCACGCTGCTCAACATCCTGATCGGCGCGATGCCGGCATTGATCGCGCTGACGCTCGGTCCCGTCATCGGCGCATGGAGCGACCGTACGCGCACGCGTTACGGGCGCCGCATTCCCTTCATCTTCGGCACCGCCGTGGTGTCCACTATCGGCATGCTGGGCATGGCCTACAGCAGCAGCCTTACGGGACTGGCGGTCAGCTGGACCGTGTTCGAGATGGCCACCATCGTCGGCAATCCTCTATTCCTTGCGCTGATCAACGACACCGTGCCGCGTCCGATACTGGGGCGCTTCTTCGGCCTGTTCCGCATCGTCAGCCTGGCGACGGGCGCCGGCTTCTTCGCACTGTTTTTCCGCAATGAGCTGGTGACGGTGTTCCAGCCGCTGCTGCTGACCATTACCGCGGTTTATCTGGGCTGCATGCTGCTGGTGTGCTGGCGCGTGCGCGAGCCGCTGTATGGCCCCGCGCCGCAGCGCGCCGGCTGGCGCTTGGTGCAGCCAGGCGATGGGCAGTGGGGACGTTTGTTCGCGGCGGTGGCGGTGGGCGCGGTCGCGGTCCTGCCGATCAATATCAATGCGCTCAATGCGTGCGCGCAGTTCGGCGTCGATGCCGACGATTTCGGCGCCGCCATCGCGCTGACGTATGCGATTTCGATTGTGCTGGCGTGGCCCGTGGGCTGGCTGGCCGACCGCTATCATCCTTTGCGGGTGGGCGCGGTGGTGTTGTCGGCCTACGCCGTGTGCATGCTGCTGGCGTGGCGGCTGGTCGACGAGCGCAACGGCTTCCTGCTGGCGTTGATCGTGCACGGCGTGCTGGCCGGCTGCTTCCTGACCGGGACCGTGTCGCTGCTGCCGGCCCTGCTGCCGCGAGAACGCTTCTCGCAACTGGCGGCGGTGTCGGCTTCGCTGACGGCGCTGCTGGTGGTGGTGTCGACGGTGGGATTGGGCGCGCTGCTCGATGCCAGCGTGCGCGATTACCGCATGCTGTATCCGGCGGGCGCGCTGGCTGCAGGCTGCGGCGTGATTCTCTGGCGCAGCCTGCTCAAGCGTTATTTATAGGCGGGACGGGCAAAGTGGCGGTTGATGTCTTCCAACGTTTTGCCGCGTGTTTCCGGCAGCAGGAAGGTCGCGGCCAGGAAGTAGACCACCGTGCAGCCGGCCCAGAAGAAGAACATCGGCGCGTAGCCGTGCAGACTGACCACCGGTAGGAACACCGCCGCCAGCACGGTGGACACGAACTGGTTGACCAGCAGCGCCACGCTCATGCCGTTGGAGCGGATGCGGGTCGGCATCAGCTCCGATAGCGCCAACCAGACGCAGACGCCTGGTCCCACCGCGAAGCTGGCGATGAAGGCGAGCAGGCAGCCCAGCACCAGCCAGCCATGCAGCGCTGGCGGACGTGGTCCGATGTGGGCGCGGTCGATGGTCAGCGGCGCTTGCAGCGCGGCGTTCATGTCCGGGAAGGGATTGAGGTGCAGGCGGCGGAAGGCGGCGCCGATGACGCTGTCGCCTTCAACCCGGTCCGGCGGCGCGATGCGCAACGTATCGCCGGGCCGCAGGCTGCGCATTTGCGTCAGCGGGCCGTAGCTGTAGGCGATATCGAGCTGGTAGTCGTCGCCACTGGCCAGCGCGCGCAGCGCGGGTGCGTTCAGTTCCAGTGCGTTGGCGCCGATGTGCTGCGACAGCGCGGCGCCGGCGTCGGCCTGTCCCGATTCGGCGCGGTGGAACAGCAGGGCGGCGGCCAGCAGCGAGACCACGATGCCGCCGGAACCAAGCATCAGCAGGAACTTGCGGCCTTTGCGGTCCACCAGGATCACCGCCAGCACCGTCATCAAGGCGTTGAGCAGCTTGAGCGCGAAGTCGCCGACATTGCTCATGCTGCCGGACAGCCCGCCTTGGTCGAGGATGGTGACCGCGTAGGCCAGCACCGAGTTGATGCCGGTGGCTTGGTTACAAGCCAGGATCAGGCAGGCCAGCAGGAAGGGCAGCACGTAGCGGCGTTGCAGCAGGCTGCCGCTGTCGGTGGCGTGCGGGCTGCTTTTATTGTTGTCGTCGGTGCCGGCGATGGCCGCCAGTTCGGCCTGTGCTTGCGCTTCGTGGCGGGTGCGGCGCAGCGCGAGCAGCGCTTCGGCGGCGCGTCCCCGCGCCAGCAGCCAGCGTGGCGATTCGGCCAGCCACAGCACGCCGGCCGAGAACAATAAGCCCGGTGCGAGGCTGAGCCAGAAGATGCGGCGCCAGGCGGCGTCCTGCACCGCTTGCAGTGCGGCCGGCGTTTCGCGCGCGGCTTGCTCCACCTGGTGCGCCACCAGCAGGCCGATGGCGGCGGCCAGCACCAGGCCTATCGTCAGCAGCAGCTGGAAGATGGCGGTGCCGCGTCCGCGCACGGCGGCCGGCAGGCATTCAGCCAGGTACAGCGGCACCACCACGCCGATCAAGCCGCCGCTGACGCCTTGCAGCAGGCGCCCCAGCAGCAGCGCCATGTAGCCGTCCGCCAGCGCGATGATGGGAATGCTCAAGCTGAATAGCAGACCGGCCAGCAGCATCACGCGCTTGCGGCCCCACGCTTCGGCCATGGCGCCTGCCGTCAGCGACGACAGCACGGAGCCGAGCAGCACCGCCGCCACCACGAAGCCCAACTGCTGCGACGACAGCTTCCACAGCTGTACCGCGCTGGCCTCCAGATAGGGCAGGGCGCCGGCGATGATGCCGACGTCGATCCCGTACAACAGGCCGCCGAGGCCTGCCACCAGCAACAGGTAGCGCGTTTGTGCTTCAGGTGAGGACAGGCGCATCTTGATAGACTCCGTGGGCAAGGTTGATGTGATGGCCGCCGGCGATGACGCGGCGGAGTTGCAGGTCGGGGCCGAGCACCACGAGGTCGGCGCGCAGGCCGGCGGCGAGAATGCCACGGTCCTGCAGTCCCAGATATTCGGCCGGGTAGCGCGATACGCGCGCCGAGGCGTCTTCCAGCGTCAGACCCAGGTCGACCAGGTTGCGCAGGGCCTGGTCCATGGTCAGCGCGCTGCCGGCCAGCGAGTCGCCGAGCACCAGTCGCACGCAGCCCATGCATTTCATGACACGCTGGCTGCCCAGCAGGTATTCGCCGTCCGGCATGCCGGTGGCGGCGGTGGCGTCGGTGACGGCGTACAGGCGCGGAATGGCGCGCAAGGCGGCGCGCAGTGCGCCGGGCTGCACGTGCTGCAGGTCGGGGATGACTTCCGCAAATTCGGCATGCGCCAGCGCAGCGCCGACCATGCCGGGCGCACGGTGGCTGAAGCCCGACATGCCATTGAACAGGTGCGTGAAGCCGGCCAGGCCGGCTTCGATGGCGGCCACTCCTTCGTCATAGCTGCCCGCGCTGTGGCCGGCCTGCACGCGGATGCCCATGGCGGACAGTTCCGCGATCAGTTGCAGGTGACCTGGAATTTCCGGCGCCAGCGTCAGGACTTTGATGGCGGCGATGGCGTTCCATCGGCACACCTGTTCCAGCGTGCCGATGCTGACCAGCGGCGGCTGCGCGCCGAGGCGCTGGCAATTCAGGAACGGGCCTTCCAGGTGGACGCCCAGTATCTGCGCGCCGTCCGGTGCCGGTGTGGCGATGGCGCGGCCCAGGCCGAGCAGCGCGCGTTCGATGTGTTCGGGCGGCGCGGTCATGGTGGTGCCCAGCATGGAGGTGGTGCCGTGGCGCGCGTGCAGGCGGGCCACGCGGCGTGCCGCGTCGCCGCCTTCCATGATGTCGGTGCCGCCGGCGCCGTGCACGTGCAGGTCGATGAAGCCGGGCAGGATCAGTTGGTCCGTCGGTGCGGCGGGATCGGCTTCGATGCTGGCGATGTGCGCACCGTCGTGGCGCAGGTGGCCCAGTATCCAGCCGTTTGGCGTGAGTATGCGTCCGCTGATGTTCATGATTCCTCTTCCGCGACCAATACTTGTACGCCGCGCTGGGTGAGGGCGGTGCGCATGGCCGGTGGCATGCTGGCATCGCTCACTACAATGTCGATGCGCTCCAGGGCGCAGATGCGGTGCAGACAGATGCGGCCGAATTTGGAGCCGTCGGCCAGGACGATGACCTGGCGCGCCTGCGCGGTCATGCGGGCGTTGAGGCGTGCTTCCGCTTCGTCGTGGGTGGAGAGGCCGAATTCGGGATCGCAGCCGTCTACGCCCAGGAATAGTCTGTCGAAGACGTAGCCGTCCAGGCTTGCCTCTGCCTGCGGGCCTTGCAGCGACTGCGACGGCTTGCGCAGCATGCCGCCGGAAAGCAGCAGTTCGATGTCTTGCACCGCTCCGAGTTCGTTGGCGATCGGCAGGCTGTTGGTGAAGATGCTGAGGGGCGCCATCGCTGCCGCATCGGGCTGCGCCACGGCGCGCGCCAGTTTGCGGGCCAGTTGCAGCGTGGTGCTGCCGGCGTCCAGTATCAGTTTGTCGCCGGGCTGCACCAGCTTCAACGCGCGGGCCGCGATGCTGTGCTTGCGCTCGCGGTGCTGGGCGCGTTTTTCCTCCAGCGGCAGCTCCGGCGGCGCGCGCCTTGCGGTGCAGGCACCGCCGTGCTGGCGTTGCACCAGTCCAGCCTCCGCCAGCAGACGCAGGTCGCCGCGTATGGTGACGGTCGAGACGCCGAAGCGCTGCGCCAGGCGATTGACGCGCACCTGGTCCTGCATCTCCAGCGCTTGCAGGATCTGCTCGCGGCGCACGCCGCTGTTCAGCACACCGCCTCCGCCGCGTTGGCGTGGCAGGCGCGCACGTAACGCGCCAGCACCAGTCCCACTTTGTGGCGCGCCAGATCGGCGGCGCGCGCCGGCAGCGTGCCTTCCAGGACCGACTCGACTTGCTCCGGCAGGTATTGGCTGATCAGCGGCAGCGGCAGGTCGCGGCCTTCAAGATTCTCGTTCAGGCGTTGTAGCGCCTGCGCCACCGCCGGCTCGCCCCAGTAGTAGCGGCTGCGGTCCGATAGCGCGAATTTCCGCAGCATGCGCAACTGGTCCGGCGTGCCGGCGTAGTGCTTCTGCCAGTGACGCGGCTGTTCTAGCATGCAGCGTTCCAGCACTTCGGCCAGGTGCGAGCGCCGTTCCACGGGAACCAGCGCAGCTTCAATCGCGGCCAGCGCGAAGCAGGCTTCGCGCAGGGCGTTGGTGGCGGCCGGGCCGACCTTGAGGATGGCAAAGTGGTCGCGCACCAGCGCATGCAGGGCGCGCTCGCTTTGATAGTCGGTGGAGTGGGCTTCGAACACCAGACCCGGGTGTTCGGCGATGAAGGCCGACAGCGGCGCGGCTTGCGCTGCCGCGTAGTGGTGAACGGTGCTGTGGTCGAAGTCCACGCCCGGCTGTACCACCAGCGCGACCACGCGTTGCCAGGCGTCGTGCAGGCCGCGCGCGGCGAAGGCGATGGCGTGTGCGGCCAGCGTGGCGTCCGCAGCGTCCGGACGGGTTACCTGCAGGCCGCCGGCCAGCGACGCTTCGCCGCCGGGAATCGGGACTTCGGTGCCGATCACGTACACCGGCGGCGGCAGGTTGGCGTCGAGCGCGGCTTGCTCGGCGATCTGCGCCAGGTCGGCTGAACGCTCGGCCACGATGGCGTCCGGCAGCGGCAGCGGATCGCCGGCGCAAGCCATGCTGCAATCGAGGTGGATTTTATGAAAGCCGGCGCGCACGTAAGCGTCGATCAGCGCGCGGGCATTGGCCATCGCCGGTTCCGGCGCCAGGTGCTGCCAGGTGTTGGGGCCGAGGTGGTCGCCGCCCAGGATCAATTGTTCCTGCGGCAGGCCGGTGCTGCGCGCCAGGTCGCGCACGTAGCCGATGTAGTCGGCCGGCGTCATGCCGGTGTAGCCGCCGAACTGGTCGACCTGGTTGGAAGTGGCTTCCACCAGCAGCGGCGTGCCGTGCGCCAGTGCGACTTCCATGGCCGCTTGCAGCACTTGCGGATTGGCGCAGCAGACGCTGGGCAGGCCGACGGCGTGGCCGGCGTGGTGTTGACGGATCAGGGTTTGGATCGGGGACATCATGGCTCCAGTTGATGGCTTGTTTGTCGCGCCAGCAGCGCCGCGCCGCGCGCCCCGCCGGCGTCGCCGAATGCAGGCGGCAGGATGGGCGGCACGCCGAGGCCGGGGATCAGGTGCGGACGGACGGCGGCGGCCAGTTCGGTGTACAGGTGCGGCAGTTGCGACAGCCCGCCGCCCAGCACGATGAGGTGCGGGTCGTAGGCCAGCACGATGCGCGCGAGCGCCGCGCCGAGCAGGTCGAGGTGGACGCCGAACACGCGCGCGGCCTGCACTTCGCCGGCGCGGTAGCGGATCGCCAGTTGTTCTGCGCTGATGTTTTCCTCGCCGTTGAAGTGGGCGTGCAGGCGGCGCAGGCCGGTGCCGGAGACGTAGCTTTCAAGGCAGGCGTGCCGTCCGCAAGGGCAGGGCAGCAGCGGCAGTTCGTAGCGGTGCAACAGGCTGGGATCGAGTGGCCAGTGGCCCCATTCACCGGCCGCGCCGTGCCGGCCGCGCACCAGGCGCTGATCGACCACGTAGCCGGCGCCGGCGCCGGTGCCGAGGATCAGACCAAACATGCTTGGTGCGCCATCGGCCGCGCCGCCGTGGGCTTCGGACAGGGCGAAGCACTGGCAGTCGTTGCCGAGCGTGATGGGACGTTTCAGTTGTGCGCGCAGGACGGGCAGCAGTTCGCGGCCGGTCAGGCAGGGAATGTTGGCGCACAGGTGGGCGCCGGTCATCGAGTCGACGATGCCAGGCACGCCGATGCCGAGCGGCGCTGGCGGGCGCGCCGTCAGGGCCGCATCGGCGCCTTGTATCAGGCCGACCAGTGCGCGCACCAGTGCGTCGTAATCCTGCGTCGGCGTCGGCACGCGCTGGCGGTAGCGGACTTGCAGGCTGGCGTCGCAGGCCACCAGTTCGATCTTGGTGCCGCCCAGGTCGATGCCGTAGAAGTAATCAGGCGTATGCATGAACGATCACGCCTTGCACCACGCGGTTGACCGTACCGTCCGGGAATGGATTGTCCGGCGTCAGCCCCAGTCGCAGCGACTGATGCAGGGCCAGCACCTGCGCGAACAGCACGTGGCACATGGCCAGCCATGGATCTGGCAGTCCGTGTGCCGCGCCGTCGATGGCGATCACCGCGCCGGCCACATTGTCGCGCCGTAGTTCGTCCAGCAGATCCTGGTCATAGCGCCGCGCATGGGCATCCTGGCTATGGAATAGCACCACCAGGCTGTCCTGGTTCAACACCGACTTGGGACCGTGGCGGAAGCCCAGCGGCGTATTCGCCAGCGCCAGCGTGCGGCCGCCCGACAGTTCCAGCACTTTCAGCGCCGCCTCGCGCGCCAGCGCTTCCAGCGGTCCGGCGCCAAGGTAGATGATGCGCTGGAAATCGCGCTGGCCCAGCGCGTGCCAATCGGCGGCCTGCGTGGACAGCGCCTGCTCGGCCAACGCCGCCAACTGCGCCACGCGCTGCACCCGCACCGGCAGCGGATCGGGACTCAGCAGGGTCAGCGCCGCCAGCACCATGGTACTGAAGCTGCTGGTCATGGCGAAGCCCTGGTCGCAGCAGGCGGGCGGCAGCACCACATTAATGCTGTCCGGCTGGCCGGCGCCGTGGCGCGCCAGCTTGCCGTCCGCATTGCAGGTGATGTTGAGGAAGCGCGCACCCGGCGATTGTTGCCGCACCAGTTCGACGGCGGCTTGGCTTTCCGGGCTGTTGCCGCTGCGTGCGAACGATACCAGAAGTACCGGGCGTTGCGCCGGGAGATAGAAGGCCGGATGGCTGAGCAGGCTGGTGGTGGCCAGTGCCCGCACCTGGGCCGGCCAGGCCGCGTCCAGATGGTCGGCCACCAGTTCGCCGGCGTAGGCGGAGGTGCCGGCACCGGTCAGCAGCACCAAGGCGCGCGGGTCGGCCAACAAGGTGTGAAGCGCGTGGTGGGCGGCGGCCGGCAAGGCGTCGAGACAGGCCGGCAACTGGCGCCATACGGCCGGTTGCTGGGCGATTTCACGGGCGGTATGGGCGCCGCCGCGTTCGGCCCACCGCGTGGCGGGCAAGTGATGAAGCTGGGTCATGGTATCTGCACCGGAAAGTTTCAATCGAAATGAATGGTAACGTTAACCTATCCACTTCGCCAGTCCCTTTTTCGAATTTTCGCTATGACTGCTGAAATGAAAGTAGCTGTGATGTAGGGCTGGCGCTACGTTGCCGGAACGTGGGGATTCCGCCCAAGCGACGACGCTCGACTTCGACGCTGCAACGGTGACCGGCCAACTGCCGTTCGCCAACCTGATCGCCTCGTACGCCGGCACCAGCGATGTGGAGGACGGTTTCACGTTCACCAGCACCGGCCCAGGCCCGGACGCCGTCTTGGCTTCCGCCCTGAGCTTGAACGCCGGTTCGTATTCGCTGGGTGAAACCCTGTTGGGCACCACGACGCCGACCTCGAACAGCGGCCTGTTCAACATCACCGCGTTGAACCTGCTGCGTTTCCCGCTGTTCTTCAGCACTACCGTGACCTTTATCGGTACCAAGGCTGATTTGACGACGACGGTTTCGCAGAAGTTCAAGTTCACCAACAATAATTGGGGCACGCTCAACTTCGGCACCGACGTCGTCTATCTGTCGTCGTTGAAATGGACGCAGACCAGCGTCTATGTGGTCGACAAGCTGAACGTGACCGCCGTGCCGGAACCTGAAACCTACGCCATGCTGCTGGCCGGCCTGGCAGCGCGCCGCCGCAAGCAAGCGTAATTTAGCTCCACAACTTTCGGCCTTCGGTTTCCAGCTGGGTCAGGTAGAGACGAAGGTCGAATTCATATTGATGGTAGTTGGGCTCCATATAGGTGCACAACTTGTAGAACGCCTTATCGTGCTGCTTTTCCTTGATGTGCGAAACTTCACCTCAAAGTAATGCAAATATGGACAACGTAAGTAGTTGATTTTTAAAGATGGCTTCTTTTGTCGCGTGTCCATCAAGCGCTAAGTAAAATGGACAAAACCTGTTAGGTTTGTCCATTCGGTTTACTGCTCTGTGGAGAGCCCTCTAATTGGCAGCACGTTCCCGCCGGTAAGCTTTGCTAGCTGTTTTTTCAGCGCATACAGCTCACGGACCAAACTTAGCTCTCTCGCGAGTGCTGTTTCAAGTTCATCCCGATATTGAGAAGCCTCGTGAGTCACTTTGTCAAGCTTGTCCTTGGCGGTTGACGCTGTAGAGGTTTGTTCTTGTGCCGCCTGTGCGATTTCTCTCCTAAGGTCATCGAATTCTGTGCGCGACTTCTTGATGCTACCGGCCTTTCTTCCCGCTTCAATCGCTACGGTATCGTTATTTATTTTTGCCCCCTTGGGAACCCGAAGCGGTTTTCGTTTCTTTAGGCGTTGCAGTGCCTCAAAATATTCATTAAGGACGTTGGACATCATTTACTCCTCAGTTAGTTGGCTTCGCGTTTACGCACATTGATTAAGGCTTGTAAGTCTTGGAGCTCAGTTCGATATTCGACGGAGGCCTTGTCTAGCCGCTCCAACATGTTTTCCTGAGCCTTAATGGTCAAGTCTAGCTTCGTCATATTTCCGACTAAGTTTTTGCAATTGTCGGTCACGCATGCGGTGTGCAGCCACTGCACGGCCACCCTGTCACATGCCCCAATGTTCGTGCAGCCTCCCAAAATCGTTTCCTTGTAGGCCATTTCGCCGTTCTTGAAGCGCTTCAACGTGACACTTCGGTCCATCAGCAATAAGCCATCAGGTTTTTTTAGCCGCTGTTGTACCCAGTTTCCGTGTCCACCGAATAGGGTGTCATCAGACATCAAGACGTGGAGAAGATAACTAAGTCCGGAGGATTCGGATTGAGCCTCCTGCCACTCAAGCCCGAAATGGTCCTTGTGGTTACCTATAAAATCCCGGGCGAAGCTAGAGCCTCTCGCGTAGTAAAGAGACATCTCATCTGTAAGGTGTTTAAGCTGCCGGCGTAGGGATGGTAGCGACACGAGGCCTGAGCGTTGGGCATATAGCGCGAGTGACCGTCTAGTCTGGTGCGACGTAAAATTCCATTTTGAGCCGAGCTTGAATTTGTCTTCGGCACGCCAAGCCCGATGAGGGTCAATGTGCTCCAGTTCGATTAAATCGCCGTCCTCAATGCTAGCCAGGCAGCTGTCAGGTAGCTCTCTGTGGCCCATCCGCCCGGGCACGAAGTCGCCATCGTCGGAAGTTAAGGCGGTACCGACAAAGCCCAAGTATCCGACGGAAACGAATAACGGCAATCCCCTGTCGCGTTCTGGCGATGCTTCAGGGGACACTCCATGGAAACCATATATGACATCAGCGATTTCTCTGGCCACCTTGATAGCGTCGGCTCCATTTTGATTGGTAACCCATTGAGCTTGAGTCGCCAGTCCGTGCGAAAATTTCGTAGTTCGACCCTTGATGAGTTGATGCGACCTACCACCCGAAACTGTCTTTTGAAGGCAGTGGTAGGGTAGGCTGTTTACCTCGTCGTCACGCATGCCACTAAAAGTTTGAGCGGAAAGTTTCGCCATATACTGGGCTTGGCCAACAATTGCTGACATCGTACGTACATCAATTTTTTTAGTGCGGGCCTTGAAGTAGCTAACGGAACTTGCATCGAGCAAATCCGCGAGGTTAGGGAATTTTCTACGCTCAAGTTTACGAGTCTTCTCTATCGTGCGCTGGACATTTGGATGCCGGCCTGCGCGCGGGTCTTTAGTGCATTGGTCCACGGCGGCGAGAATATTTTTCGAGACCATTTTCCATTCGGCTAGCTCGTGCTCCAGACCAGCGATGAACTCAGAATATATCCGCGTCGGCATAGGTGGATGCTGTTGCAAGAGCTCACGATAGGATTTATTTTTTTCCTTTAGGTCCGAGAGGCGACTGGGAGCAACAACTTTGAATCCCAACACCTCAGAGTCCAAACGTTCTAGCAGCGTGAGTAATGAAAATAGGGTCTCCGCCATCCAACCAGAACAGTGACCTGTGATGAACTGAGACAGCTGTGTGTGGTCTACCAGGCTGGATGTCGCACTAGACTTCAGTGAGTCCGAATAGTGGGCCAGAGCGGTTAGAACACTCAAATAGTTTCCGAGCGTGCCTATGCTCAACGGTGCGCCGGTTCGCCTCCATATCAAGCAAAAAAATACGTAGCGAATTTCTGCGACAATTTCCTTCTGTCGTGAAGTTGCAGCTCCTTTCCCCCAGAATTGAAAATGAAGTTTTTTTTGACGACCGTCAGGGTCGTAAGCGGAAAAATCCCACACGAGGTCAACATAAAAAGACTTGGGGTTGCCCGCCTTATCTCTGCTAACAACGAAGCTTTCGTGAGGTCTCTGGCCGAGGTTGTCGATAAAGTCTTCAGGAGCGAATGCGTCTGCGGGCAAACTCAGCTTAGCTTGGAATAAAGTGTTCATCTCAAAATCCTAGTGTCATCAACATGTCAGCTTTTGCTGACCAATACGGGTCCAATTCCCCGTCCTCATCAATTTCCTTCGTCACTCGGCTCACCATTTCCGGGTCTTGGGCCGCGATGTACGAGACAATTTCATCAATCCTTGAAATGGCAGGTTGCACCATCAGTGCGAACATTTCTTCGCTACCGGTCATCGGTGCGACCATGGCAATGACATATCGGCAGCTAAGTAGTTTTTTAGTGTCCGTTTCGTCGGCGTGTACCTTGAGCTTGTCGCAGAACAAGCAGCCTTCAGGGCGGACACAGTCTGGCTTTACAACAGGCGATGGTTCTATCGAAATGGGTTTTCCAATGCCGGCGCACTTGCCAACAGCCCTTTCGGTTGCGCCGTCTAATTCTTCGCTCGGCCGCAAAACCTTGTTCGCCACTTGGGTCAGGAAGTCACTCATCTCTTCATGGTGCAAAGATTCAGACCCGGACGCATAATGTTTGCGAACGGTGGCTTCCGAATTTTGTAAGAGTAGTGAGGCTGTGGAGATGTCCGATTTTCGTATTAGCCAGTCACTCTTCGCCGCGCGCCAAGCTCGGGGCAACACTTTGCTGAGATTCGCGTCGATACGGCGCAGCATCGGAAACACTCGGTTGAGGTTAGATAAAATAGCGCGAGGTGGCGCTTTCGCTTTTGCGCTAGTGAAGAACAGGTAGTCGCAAGTCAGGCCTTCGAGCAAATATGACCTGAGCACTAAGTAGCGCTTAAAGGCCGGCAATGAAGATACCGGTAACTCGAACGACACCGTTTTACCACCAGCCCGCCACTTCACAGTCCGAAAGCCTTGTGCGGAGGGGACTATGTCGTAGTTCGTAGACCACTTCAGTGATACGACCTGAGCCCAGTTCATGGCCGTATCAGCGACAAACATGACCATGTAGGCATTCATCGCTTGGCTGGCTAGCTGCCACCTGCTCGAGTGGAAGGGGTCTTTGTTCGCGATATCCATTTTCACTTTTGCCTTGTCGCGGGTTACAGACGCAGTTCTTCTGTCCAATGGATATTGAACACGTAGTTCATCGATTGTGGCTAATCTGCCTTCCTCATAATCGTACCCAGCGTGCGCGATGCTTGCCTTGACCATGTCGGGAGTTTTGAACCAAGAGACGGCAGGGAAAACCCAAAGACGGTCATTGGGAAAATTCAGATAGCTCGGCATGGGTAGCGAGTACGGGTATTGGCACTTTTCTAGGACGAAATCTGCGAGACCGTTAAACAAGCAGATGCAAAGACTCAAGAGTCTACCTTGGGCTAATTCAGATGGCGTAGACGTAGCTTTTCCTGTTTTTAAGTCCTTCCTCAGCAAATTCAGTCCCCGGCCAAGCCCATCAATTTCCAAGAAATCCCCGAGTATTTGCACGACAGTGTTGTGCTGTTTTGCGCCGGCATTCAAGCTGATGTCATTGCGAGATACACGGTCACGCATGTGGTCCAGGTAAGCTCTTACTCCAACTCTTGCATTCGTTTCGTTTGCGAGAACGTCGGCCAAATGATTGGCATCAGCCCATCTAACAAAAACAGAAAGCCGACTGTAGTGGTCATGCAGTGTGGGCATTCGGAAACTACCGGACGCAGCTACTGCCGAAATATGCATCAGGAGGTGTTTTACCCGGTCAGCCCGAGCAGGCGACGGTGGCGAGTTAGCTATCAGGCGTCGCGCATCATCAGCCAACAGGCCCGCTGTGGGTACTTTGGGAAAGCACAGCACACCGATGTCGACGGTCAGCGAAAGACCGAATTTCACAACAGCACGCTCTGGCTGAATCTCCAAGTCTATCGCCAAGGGCATCGGGTACAGCAAGGTGCATAGGGCGTTCGGTTTAGTTTTCATACCTTACCTCCTAAGGCCTGAATTGCTAGTTGTTTCAAATGGTCTCCGTATTCGTCGTTTGTCTTCCTTATGAAATTCAGGCGACCCCTGTACTGCAGGTATCCGTCCGTGGTTGCTGCCGATTTATGACCCATTCGCGACTTCACATACTCTCGTGCTTGATTCAAAGTAATTTCTCCTTTAGCTACGCGCTTCAGCTGTTCATCAGTCAAGTTCATGCCAAAGGTCGCGCGTAAGTCATGAGGGCTGTAGTCGAAATTTGAATCATATGTACTTCGGATATAAGGGATGATGTAATCCCTGATGAGCTGTCGTACTGCTTGACCATTTTTTGCATGGCGACGCTTACTTATTGCGTTGTACTGCGCAGCGTCAGCTTTGCTTTCGTATAGGGGACTTCCGTGTGAGCTCAGGAACAGATACTGGTTCGCAGTGTCTCCGCCTAGCGCGCGGCTCCGCCGGACGGACGCCCTCTCACTTCGAGCATAGGTCATGAGCATTTCAATGAACCAAGTCGGAACGTGCAATACCGTTCGTTTATTTTTTTTGGTGTCGATACCAGTACCTGGACCAACCGGAATTCGCACTACATCTGTGCCGGGTGCGACTAAGTATTGCGCGGTCACGTGCTTGACTCGAAACGTCAAGACGGTCTGGATGCGTGCTCCTGTCAACAGGGAGAACAGTTGAATTAGCGTTAGCTCAGTGTGGCCATGTTTTGTGAGAGCCTCCAATACCCAACGTTGCTCCTTTTCCGGGAGAGGGCGGAGCTTTCCTTCGTCTTCGATGAATTCCGAGTAGGGGTCGTTCTGCTTAGCGACTTGGATGTCCAAGTCTGTCTTCTTGACGGTTTTCGAACCTCGAAGTCCGTTCTCGTAGGTGAACAAAATCATTCGGTCGGATTCCACCCAGGTCGGGTTTTTAAACGTCAGCACTTCCTCATTTTTCAGCCAACGATAGAACGAAATGACGGAGCTCATTCGGCGCTTTGCTGTTGTCGCGGACAGGGTGCCCGCTTCAATCGATAGCCAAAGTTGCGCCCGATATCGATAGGTTGGTCGCTCCAATTTGCGTTGGGGGAAGTGGGTCCAATCTATGCATGACTCTTCAACGAATCGGAGATAGGCAGCGAGGTCCGCTGCGATGCAGTGATAAGTGCTCATCGATGGCTCTAGGCTCTGCTCCAGGCGTGAGGTGATATAGACCGCAGCCTCTGCCCAAGGCGTTCCTTTTGAGTCCAGCACTATTGGGAATAGGTTGAAACGTGTTCCCATCCATTTGGGTTTACCGTCAACTCGGAACCCGGTCGCCGAGTCGTGACAGGGCTTCACAAAATAGGAGCGTGGGACTGCTCCGTTGGGCATCACCACCTCGTACGCCGAAGGGTCGTCTGACGAAGCTATTTCGGTAAGCTCCACGCGGGGAAGCAGTTTTTTGCTTGCTTTAGCATTGATAACGTTTTGCATTTATTGGTTCCAAAATTGGGTTTTACTTGAAGCGTAACCATTCGGTTTTCAGATTGGTTCACAAGAGCTTTGATGTCAGGTTCGGAGCTAGCGATGTCTTTGAGGTATCTGCACTTGGAGGCGAGCAGGGAGTCGCCACTCGATTTTCTCGTCCTTCGTTTCATAACAACGTTTCGCCATTTTCTTTCTCCGCTGAGCTGCTTGGGGGAGGCGATTATAGGCAGCAAGAAGCAGGCTTTACAAATTCCTGAAAAATTTCGTTATCGAAAAAATCGTCTACGTTTTTCTTAGAATTTCTAAGCAGGTGTTGAGGTCACGGCTCCTTATTTAATAAGGCTTTCTGATAAACCTGTGCTCCTGAAAGGACAAGAAAATTGGGGACTCTAAACAGATGCTTATGTTTTTACTTGGAGCTGTGGAGAGGTGTTGGACTAGTAGCTTTTCGCGCAGCGAAAATTGAAGAAAATTGATGAAAATTTTGATGCAAAAATTTTGGAAAAAACTGCATTTTTCAACTTTTCAATTACCCATACCGATGTTTCGTTCGCGAGCGTGTACAATTTTCGCGACGAACTTCGCGCGCTTTGACTTCCGTATTGAAATGGATGTGCATCGTATATCGGCGGGTTTCGAGGTTTTGAACTCATAGGTTCTAACGTGTAGTTCTGATGACAGATGGAGGGTGGCAATTGGATTTGTTAGAACTTCGCCGCGCTGTTGCGAAAGCATTGGACGATGGCATGGATTACGAACTTGCTGTCGCAGGTCTCAGTCAGCTGATTGATGGTGCGGGGGACACGGGCGATGAGCAGGCGTTGGTAGCTGCAATTGAGCTATCCGAGCGAATGGTCGCGGGGGCTGCTCCAGTAGATGCCTGTCACGTTCTTTATCTGGCCTCGAATGCTTGGTCGTCGCTCCACTACGCGCGCCACACGCCCGAAGCGCTGTGGTCGTGGGAACAACCGCAGCTTTTACAGCAGATTCTTGCGCTGAGACGAGCTATCCAACATCCTGGCTTTGATGAGCAGCCGCTTTTCCGAAAGGCCCAGGTTTACTGCAACCTAGGAAATGCGCTGAACCATGCGGGGCGATTCGTTGATGCGTTGACGGAATGGAGACTTGCTTTATTGGAGCAGCCTATTCTCGGTATGGCTCGTGGAAATCTTGGCATCGGTCTGGCGACGTATGGTCGGTCACTGTATGACGGCGGGCACACGTATTGGTTTCTTCGGGCAGCGCGCGAAGCATTGATGACGGCGATAGCCGGCGGAGTGGGGCGAGATGGCAGTACCTTCCCGGAAGCTCTACAAGGATTCGGCCAGTATCTTTTGGGCGTTGAGTATCACCTCAGCCACTATGACGTTGCGGACGATGAACAACTGGGCGAATTCCCTTTAGGCGATAGCGAGCGGGAACAAGACTACAGGCGCTGGTGTTTGGAGCGCACTTTGTTCCTCAATCCAATGAATGACTTGGGGCCGGACACGGTGGCGGCAAAGGATACGTTATCAGTACCCTCGCATCGAGTGGAGGGGGCTGGAATTACCTATCGTGCCTCCTTCAATCAGCTTGTTCAAGAGTTCACCTATGCTCGCTGGTGCTTCTTTGAGGGTAGCAATGCTGACACTGTGCATTTTGCAGACAAGGAGGTCGGTCTGGCATATAACGCGGACTTTTCTCACTATTCAATAGGTCTGGAACAGGTCAAGACAGCTTTCAGGTGTGCTTACTCTTTGCTCGACAAGATAGCTTATTTCATCAACAGTTATTGGAAGTTAGAGGTACCGGAGCGGAGCGTTTACTTTCATTCGATTTGGTATGAGGATGCCAAAGGCAAACAGCCGCGCCAAGTGCGAGCAACGTTTGAAACGTCAGAGAATTTACCGCTGAGAGGGCTATTTTGGCTATCGAAAGACCTCTTCGATGCGAGCATGCAGACTGTGACGAGTCCGGTCGCTAAAGAACTTAAAGCACTACGCAATCACCTTGAGCATAAGTTCGTAAAAGTCGTGGCGGCGGAAGTCGAAATAGCGAAGGAAGATGGGCTTTTTAAGGACCATTTATCTCACAAAATTTCCCGCGACGATTTGATTGATAAGAGCGAACACGTACTCCGGATTAGTCGGTCCGCATTGATTTATCTTTCGATGGCGATGCATGTAGCGGAACAGAGGAAAATGAGGGCGGACGGCGAGGCTAAGAGGGCTGCGATGGACTTAGGAGTCTATCCAGATGATTTGAAGGTCTGAGTAGTAACTGCGCGAAGGGGAGCCTTGAAAGCTCCCCCTCTTTCTTCATGGAGGAGGTTACGTTTAGTGCCAGTTCAGTTTTTGGACGAACGCTTTGAACAGTTCAATTTGTTTACGGCAGGCTTCTTCAGTTTCACCAAAAAGTGATGCCGTTACAAACGGAGATGTCTCTTTTTTGTTAGCCAATGAATTCTCTATTTCGCCCAAAATCTTGGTCCGATTGCCATGTCGGTATCCAAAAGGTCCTGGTGGAATCCAATGCCATGAAGGGTCGCGGTCTGAAATGTTTACCGTAGGATAGAGCCAGTAAAATTTCGAGCTTATCGAACACGTACTGGAACCGGGTATCGTTAGGAATAAGTCGATTAAACAGTGGACGGCAAATCTGATATATCCAGTCGCTAAGAGGTGCGTAGCGTCGAGCCATCCCTTCTAACAATTTTGCGTCGTCGCTGTGCTCTAGCAGGCATCCAGCTGGCAGCTCTTGTACCGCGAGTTTGTCTTGAGTATGCTCTCTTACTATTGCTGTCTCGCAGAGCTCACGGAGGAAGTCTAGTTTTCCAGCTTCGACCGCTGCGATTCCCAAACAGTACAGCAGAAGAGATGCAGGATATTTTTGGAAGTCCAGGAGGGTAACTGTTCCTCCTGATTGGCGATGCACGGTGCTCAGTCGAGCAATCGTTTTGGTCCAAGAGGGGTAGTGTTGCGGTTCGGCCCAGTATCCTGCTTGCACTGCCATAGCGGTAAGGCTGGCCATATACCCCTCGTATGCTCGTAGGCGTTGGGTGAGGGATTGGGTGTCTATCGGCAGCCGGCCATGTGTTGGAAATTTTTCCTGACCGATGTTCTGTTCCACGCGCTCAACTTCAGAAACGATTAAGTCTTCGTGTTGAATCCTGAACTTGTGTTCGGACATGAATCGCTTTAAGGATGCGACGGCCATTTCAGTTGAGAGCGGATGTGGGCGTAAGAATTCCTCTAGGGATTCGACTTTTTGCGTGACGGTGCTGAAGAACGGGTCGGCCCCTGTTATCGGAAGTTGTATGGCCTGTCGATGTGCAATTAACTCTTGAGCGGCTGTGCCGGGCACACCTCTCGCGGCCCAGTACATTGCGTAGCGGCGTGACGGTGCGCGCGTGATGGCGGCTCGCAGCGCGACGTCCCAGTCTGCAGACCAGCCGCATACGATGAGGCCGAACTCATCGAAAATGCGGTCCAAAATGGTGTTGAACTCGGCGCTATAAGTGCTGAGCTCATCAGGAGTATTTTTGATACGAGTATCTAAGTAATCGCCATGCACTTTAACGATAGTGCAGTTCGTGTGGATTAGTGGCAAGGCACCGTGTATCTCGTCTGCTGTGCTAAGAACTGTCGGCGTGATGCCAACATCTGCCAGCGCTGTTTCCAGCAATCGGTCGAAGTTAGTCGTAACGATAACGCGGATAAAGCCTTTGTGAACAAGGTTGGCAATTGCCCGATGAGCCGCTGTAGGCGATTTTGCGCCTTCTTCCCGCTCTTCCGGAGTCGGCTCCCAGTATGTTTTCAATAGCTGCTGACGGGCAGCTGGGGTTTTTGCTAAGCCATCAAGCAGCTCTGAGTAGTCTGGCTCTTTGGAAAATTTGGTTCGGTACCATCCCTCCGGGTCGTCTCCACAGTCTTCTCCGGATATCACTGCCAGCTTTCGTACTAGCTCGAGCGTGATGTCCCAGCCAGTCGGTATCTTCGCTGAACGCGAAATCCCTGAGCCAACGAGGACTGCGTAGATACCGGGGTTGGCGTGAATGGAAAATGCTAACGAATCAATTGGGTCAATCATGTATTTGTTCCTTGGGTCAATAATCGCGGGGAGAAGGTGTCGGGCGCATCAGTCATGTATAGGTACCAGGAGCTCGATTCGAGCTCCTGGCATAGAGCTATCGCAGTACTGACCTCAGCGCCTGCAAGCGGCCAAGATAATCCTGCGCAGCCTTGCGGGAGCGCCATGGAGATAACCCATACAGGTGGCCTTGGCCGGTCTCACTGTGGCTGAAGAGTTTCATAGCATCTGCGGTGACGTTCGTCATCAGGCGCGGGTACTCTTCGTATTTCACCCATTCTTTAGAATCGAGCCCAACCGGTTTGTAGTAGCGGTTGACGAGGATTTGGCCGATTCCTCCGACGTTCTGGAGACCGTACGGCAACCACAGGCGCATTTCCCAAAAAGCCTTTGAATTGAAGCCAACTTTAAAACGAGGGACGTTGAGGATTGTTGTGAGGTAGTCGATGGCGAATTCGACGGCATGCGACGGGGCAGTAAATTTATCCCAGATATCTGGTACGTCTATTCCTGCGGGGACGTTGCGTCCACTAATGCTATATACGGCACCTGCGACTTTTCGCAGCGCGGCTCGCATGTCGTCATCAGAGCGAGAGAATTTGAATCGTGGCGGCTCGTCACCTGGGGACGCATTCTTCATCAGAAGCGCCCAGTTGCTGAAGCCTAGTGCGTGTGCGCGTTCATCCAAGGCCTGACGGCGAGGGATTCCAGTAGCGCGTGATTTGTTTTTTGCTTCCAGCTTGAATTGCTGAAGTTGAGTCGAGGTAAAAGTTGGCACGATATGCTCTCCGTATTGCCACCATTACATTCAGCGCGCCCACTCACCAAAAAAGTGACATCTAGAAAGATATCTGTTGCACAACATCACGATGTTCCCGAAGGATGCTTCGCCTTGTGGACGGGCTAGCCGACGTGCTCGACTGATAGTCACTCTACCTCAACAGCTGGCTTCCGTAAAGTCCGACGACCACTTGGGGGGCCGTGGGCTTATGGCAACAAATCGCATTGGTTAGACTTTTATACTTGCGGTAGCAAAGTTAAGTGAAAATGTACGTATTTTTCGCGTAGGCAACATGCTATTCTGGATAGAATTTCGTGAAGTTTCTAATTTTAATTGGGAAAATAATGGGTGAATTTTTAAAAAAAATCCAAAGGGATGAAATAGCGGGGCCATTACGCAGAAATTTTAAAGCTAAAAATTGGTCAACTGTATTTTCTGCTATCGAAAATCCGGACGAGTCAGACCAAAACATATATGTTTCCGGACTTGCAATATCAGAAAAACTAAACAATATCCGCTCTTGCTTGAAGCTCTCGACTTCGCCACTACTTTCCGCTTCCACTAAGCTACGTGCTTTTGTGGCTGCCTCGAATCAAGGATTTTTTGCCAATCGCGATAAGACACAAGAGGCCTTTAAAAAAATTCTTAGTGATTTGGAGGGTAAGAACGCCGAACATTTTAGATTTGAGGATTTTGCTAACGTAAAGCTTGAGTTACCTGGCGGTTTCGATTGGAAACCGGATGAGATAGCCGAAAGCTTAGTAGATGGCATAGAAATACCAGTGAAAATCACCTTGCAGGATAACCCTGGGCTTGGTGGTGCAGCCCAGATGAATAAGATAGAGTGGGAGGATATCATCCTCGAAATTAACCTTGGGATTATTTATCGCCATACCGAAGACTTGTGGGATGAATGTCTATGGAATGGTTATATCTCCCAGAACGTCGGAAAAATAAAAGCGTTTATACCTACTAACATCGATACAGTTCGAAGTTATCGAATAGGGCTTTCACGTCGAATGTCGCTCGCAAATTCATTCGCCGTAATGGGCGCGAAGTTCCATCGGGGAATGGCGGAAAAAGGGCTCTTTGCGAACATAAGAGAAGTCAAGTCCATTAAACGGGAAGGTAAGCGCCAAGTTATCCAATTTTCGAAACGTGGTGAATTATCGTCAGCACTCGAAGAACTTACTATAATGAGAGCTTTTGCCTCTGAGCCATACTATTCCGAGCTACTTGAAGAGCCCCTTCCTTTGCTCGAGGGCGTAACTTTATCCATGCTACTTCGCGCTTGGACAGTGATTTCCCGAACTGCCACAATTTTAGTTGAGGCAGTAGGCGCAAAACATTCTTTAGGGTTAAATGATAACCTAGCGCATAGTGCTTGGTTTCCAGAATATGCTCCGGTGCTGCAAGTAAGTGCGCTTATAGATGCGTTGCTAGCAGCAGTGCAGATTAAGCCGTCTGAGGGACGGAGAATAGTGGAATTCTTTACATATAGAGGGGGACCCGAGCAGGAAATCTGGGCTCAACCTATGATTCCTGTCGGCAAGGAAACGGTAGCGCCTATTTTTACCGCCGCAGTAAACCCCAACTTGCGGCGGCTCGTAGACGTCTGGATGCGCCAGGGGGGAATAGACCTCTCCAAGCGCGGCCCACCGTTCGAATCCTATATAAGAGCAACAGTTGCTGAAGCTATCTCAACTTCAATACCATTGGCGAATAACGCTATTTGCATTAATGAGAATTATACATTTAGGCCTTCTATTGGAAGAGCGGAACAAATCGACCTCGTATTTTTCATCGATAATACTGTTTTTCTCGCAGAATCAAAATGTATTTTAGAACCAACAGAGGCTAAGGGGATAGCCATGCATCGGAAAACTGTTGAAGGCGCAGCCGAACAAGTATTGCGAAAAGCTGATTCTTTAGCATTAAATCGCGAAGAATTTGTTAAAGATGTTAAGCGATTTGGAAAAGAGTTAATTCTGGACTTTAAAATTGTACCGTTGATTATAGTAAGCACAGGAACACATGTTGGAGTCTCGTCTCGGAACGTTGCGGTTATTGATGAGCTTCTCCTGTGCCGTTTTTTGGAAGGAAAAATCGAGGATGTCGCGATTCAAGGAGATAATTTAGCTATAAAAAAGAAAATGGAAACATTTTTCTATGCAGATGCTAAAGAAGCGGAAGCTATTGCTTCAACATACTTTACCTTGCCGCCGCAGTTACAACCGTATATCAAAGGTTTAACTAAACGAATAGTGCCAATCCACGCAGTTAGTGAAGTGGATTGGGAGGGACGTATTTTGACACTGGAGTGCATCCCCGAATATAATTAACCCGAAATATTTTCTACTCAATCTTATAGAAGAGCTAGATATAACTTTGCATGCGCAGGGGAATGATACCGGAAAAGGTCTCAATGCCCAAAATTAATCCAGTTACGGAAAATAAATCCAATGGAACTTGCCAAAATCGACGTAAGCATGGAGCTTTGTGCCGCCCACTTTTTGCTTCAGTGGAAACGCAAAGAGGAGAAATTTCATGAATCGCTCAGTAAAAAACCTTCGGCGGAATCGCTTCGCTCAGCATTAAGCTTTTTCATCATTGCTCGCAATTTTTCAGGTATCAAGGCGGATAGAAATGTCGCTCAAGAAATAATCGATATGTTGCTTGAAATCGATAAGGACAAAAGCCTAAAGGTTCAGGAGAAAGTTGCCGCACTAGCAGCAAAATTCAAGGTGCGATTTGGTAAAAATAACATCTCCGCAGCTTCTAAGCTGCTTTGGCTCAGAAGGCGTGCGCCTTACGTAATCTATGACTCGCGTGCAGAAAAAACCCTGAAAGCAATGGGCGCGAAATTTAAGAGTCGAGATTACGCTAGGTATTACGAGGCTTGGAGAACATCATATGAGCTTTACAAGCCAACCATTGTGAAGGCGGTAAGAGGCTTGCACAATATTCACAAAATCCTACCAGAATGGGACCAATCCCCGGAAGGAACTCGGGAAATGGTCAATAGCGATTGGTTTTTGGAGCGAGTGTTCGATATCTATCTCTATCAAAATAGCGAGAGTTAGCAGAGATACACGGTTAAAAGAGATAGCGGCAATCCATGCCGCCATCTTGGTCACTGCGACCAACCTCCAATAGCTCTACAGCATAACTGTAGCCCAAACGTCTGTGGCGTGCTGCCGTAAGACCTCGATTTGTAAGGAGTTGCCATCCGGCAGTACTACTACAATCGGCACAGCTACTGGAAGTTCCATAAGCCCCCCTAGTTGAATTCTAACGTTAGCGCGGGAATAAACCGTTTCCTGCGTATGCTGCTGTCCGCCTGGTCCTAGAATCGTTGCCGGTGCTTCTCGATAGGGGTGTTGCACTTGGCAGATGATGGTGCCGCCATTGGGATGTGAAAGTGTCGAAATCATTTCTTTACCTCTGTCATGCACTTGTGAGTGCGGAAAAGATAGCTTAGTCGTTAGGGTAAGCCAACTTCAGCGACGTTTTCCAAACCGTGGCACATCCATCCAATACTTATCTCAGTCAATTGAATTGCTAATTAAAATACTTTCTTTGCCATGAAAAACTAGCGACTGGCTTGCGTAAATCAAGCTGAATCGTTGATTTTTTGCTAGCCAGACGCCGCACTTCCAACTTGAATTAGTGCCAAATTGCAACTTTGATGTACAATCCGCGTCTACTAACTTCTATGCTCTCACTCAAGCATTTGACCGAAGATTGTCTGAATCCGGGAAGTGCTACAAGAGCGAGCTGAAGCCACTCAAAGGTTTGAAGCTTCGAATCTAACGGGCCGTTAGAATTGGCCGTTCCTTCCCAGATTTGATGCCAAGAACAGAAAGCTACCTCGTTAACTCTGCTGATTGCCACGGAAGAGCAATATGTCGTTTGACGCTGGCCCAATTCATTCAATTTTAGAGAAAAATGCAAAATTATTGGAATTCATTGCAAGACGCTATAGCGGTTACTTCTTCACGCGACCTTGGGAGTGAGGAGTTCGCACGGTTACCTTCCCCAATTCTGAACCAGGAGCATTGCGAAGCGTTAATTGATGTAATGACACAAGAGCTAGGGTTTGGCCATTTAACTCCTGTGGACATTGGTCTCCAATGTGCGGGCGTCAATTGGAAGATGAAATCTAAATTTGAACAAATTATTCAAAATAAAGTTTTGCTGACACTTGGAAGCATCAAAGTGGCGGGCGACCCTATTTTTGAAATGGAAACACTCGACTTGTTGAAGCTTCGGACCTCTGGCCGTTATCACGTATGGTGGTCTCTTCAATCGGGAGAGATTGTTGATATTACTTTTGCGACTTCAATGCTGATAAAGCAGGGCGGCGACCTCAGCAAGGCAGTTCCGCTTGCAGGTTTTCCGGAGCAATTCCCGAAGGTTGAGTGGATTCCAAAACTTGTGGGTGACAAAGCGATTCACCAGCTTCTATCTTTTGGGTGGTGACACGGTTTGACGCATGGTACGCTTGCCATGCCGGTGAGCCTACTGCTAGTGAAGAATTGAGGAGCTGCTCTATTAACTCACTCAATCGCTCTGGTGAAAAGTCATCTACACTGCGGATTGGTTTGGTGGTTGATTTACTCATGCTAATCCTCCTTTAAAGCAGAGTATAGGGAGGAAATTTAAACGTAACGGTCCGTTGCCACCCAAAGCAAATTTGGCGGCTCAACGGCCGCTCGTGCGTCTTGCAAAACGACCGAATCCTGCGCCTTTTTAGCCGTACCGACTTGCCGCCTCGCTTCCATAAGCCTGTTCACGCAAAGCTGCCGCATATCGGGGGATAGATTCGGGTCGCTGAGTCGCCAAAGCCTGCCCCGGACGATAAAGTATCTGCCATCCGGAGTACTCGGATATTTTGAAGGGTCAGGCATGGGCTGGTCGATGGACGTGCGGCGATATAGATTCGCATGCCTCTGCATCATTTTCGAAGATGCTGCCGTACGTCCGTTGCAATCACCCCGACAGCCGTAACAGCGCGTACGAGCTCTTCTTGGCTTACTCCAAGTTCTTGGGTCCAATAACGAACTTCGTGCTCTTCATGGATGTTGATGCGTGCACGGTCTTGAGCTCCACGGTTTTTCAGGTCATCTGACATTTTAGGTCTTCCATATCCAAAGTCCCACGGTAGCACCAGGGAAGCATTAACTCAGTTAGGTCGAGCACTAACGCTGTGGGTTTCCTGCAGGTCCGCTTCCTGCAAAGATGACAGGCCTTCATTGAGCCGCGCTGAGGTAGCCGTGTAGTCACGCCATTTGCACAACTTGTCTGACCAGATTTTCTTCGAAAGGGAGGCGATGTAGCGCCTATTAAGTGAGGGCTATGCCACGTTGACCCATAGGAAGAATGCGGCCTACACTGGGTTCCGAATTTGACAGACCTTGTCGATGATGCTCTTTAGCGTATCTTCCAGGAACGTAGAAATGTTGCTCGGAGAGTAGACAGAACCATCGATGTTTACCACCCGTCGGCGGATGCTGCCGATATCCCGCGCGTCCTTTAAAAGGTCCCGCTTCAGCTTGCCTGTATGTCAACGAGGACTGACATCGTAATGCCCTGTGTCGGAACGGCGTCGACCATGAATTCGATGGCGTTCTTGTGATTGAGCAGCATCACGGTGTCTTCGTCCATAGGACCGGCTTGCTCGGCGAGCCCAAAATAGTTCCTTGGTGTCGAGCAAACTCTTGTTGTTGCCCTCCAGGCGCGACGACGACCAGGACAAGTTGATGGCAACTACTCTAGAACTTCGCGGGCATAGGTTCCCTCAGGCTGCGGGCCCTGACTACGGCCAGCGGTGTACAGTTCCGTGGCTAGATGTGGGGCAGCAAGCTGGATTGGTTCGGGATGTAGTCGAATACGAAAGTGCCTTCATAGCCTACCGGAAGTGCGAGTTCCCAGCGGCGCGCCAAGCAACTCAACAAGGGGAGGGGCAGCCGGCGACCACCGGAGCAGCCCGGCCCCCGTTGGCGCAGGGGAGGGGGAAGTGGAGGCCCCCAGTGCAATTCGGGCTGCATCGGAGGCCAAGTAACGAGTTGACCGGCCATCCCCCTGCTTGTCCAAGAAACCAGCGGCCACGAGGTCTCGCAAGGCCAGATTGATGGTTGGCCGGGAGACGTGAAGAACTTGTTCTAGTGTACCAGGACCGGTGGGACCGCTTGCGGCAAGGACATGGCGCAACATTGCTTCATCACGGGCTGAGAGGGAGGAAATGGACATCGAACGGAGAGTTATACCAATCTTGTCAGTTGATGAGATTAGAGCACGTATCTCATCTCATCAACTGACAAGATTAGGGCTAATCTTGTCAAATTTAAGAGTTCCTGACAAGATTTATCAGGGGATTATGAGATGGTGATAAGAAAGCCCTGCCCCATTTTCCACACGATAATCCGGATAGCCGGTAATTTCAGCATAGGTCGCCGTCATAACGTCTCCTAGTGAATTTTGAAAATTTCGATAAACCACAATGTGACATACAGATTGCACCAAACGCTACGGTATCATCTGGGCGAGTTGGGACGGCTAAGATGATTTTTCACAAAACGTTGAAGCTTATCGTTTGAACTAAAGACAGCTAACACCGCGTTTTGCATCGTACTGGCATTTGTCTCACGAACCAAACGCTCCGGCCTCATCGAAAGTATGATTTCTACTAAATGATTGTGACTATATGCCATAAAAAGATGTGTTGGCGACAGAGGAAGGCATAGCAAAAAATTGCCGGAGAGCGGGCCGATTTGGATTAGAGGTCGGTCTGCGATTAAGAATTCAGACGTAGCTCCAGACGCCCGGAAAGTTGCCCAGCTAGCGGCGAGGATAGCATTGTTCAATTTTTTAGACCGAATCAAAGTTGGCAATGTCATTACACCCATATCGTCAAAAATGCTCGGCATCGCCTTCTCTACCCATTCTGTTAGGGTCCGTTCAGGCCTATGTCCTTTGATTGCATCGAATTCCTCCGGTCGCTCTGCGATAGCGGCCCGAAGAACCTCGGCACCAGCACTACGAATGTGTTCTATCTTGCTCGGCAGGCGCAGAAGTAGGGAGACCAAAAAACGCGCCCATACCTCCGCTTCGTTGTCCGTGAGCCGCTCAATTTCTCCTCGCAAAATCTTTTTGTGTACTGCGCCAGCGGGGTCATCGACTATAGGTCCCATGAAATCCCTTTCGATGGAAACATCTGGCTGAGTGCTGTCTTGGTTGACCGAATACAAGTGCTCTTGGCGTGCGACGTATTGCGCCTTTGCTCGCCCGTTGTTGAACCTGCCGGCCAGCCATCGAAAGTAAGAAAGGCGGACGTCGCTGCCGGACTCCCATTCCCTGAGCAGGAAAGCAGGGACATAGTGATGCTGTCTATGGCTAGTCATACCTGACTTGCCATGAGTGCTGTTGCTGCAAATTGTTCGATGATGTCCATACTGGGCCCAGTTGGCAGTGAAATTCGGCCATCTTGCGGGAAACTTTGCCGCTCGGATATGCCAAAGCATCGGTGTGCGTTATTATTGCAAAGAAATCATTTAAACGAGAAACTCTGCTATGGCGCTGATTCATAGCTGGAAAATGGAGCGCTGAGAATGAGTAAATTTATGGAGTGGTGTACTCCTGAAGAGGTTGTGGTCTCGGCACACAGCGTGAACGTGCTGAGAGCAGACCCAACCAAGCGCCCACAGGCTGTGAAGATTCTAGCGGAAGTTCTCCCTGACTACTACGCAGAACCGCAACGAATTTCAGCCTTGCTCGACAGACTTGGCCGCCAAGCAGTCGCTAAGTACGTGCAGGACAAGCTGCCCACATCGACCCAAATCCGCTCTGGAGACCTTGGCGAAATACTCTGCAATGCATACGTCCTTGAAGGAACAGTGTTTAAGCTCGGTATTAAGCGCTTGCGTTATAAGGACCATCGTAATATGTCCATGAGAGGAGAAGATGTTCTTGCCTTCAATCTCAACGGACCCAGTCGAATACTCAATGTTCTGAAAGCGGAAGTTAAGAGCCGTGCGGCGATGACTACTACGGTAATTCAGGAGGCAAGGTCTGCTCTGGACTCAAATGCCGATTTGCCGTCTGCTCATGCAATAGCTTTTGTTGCCGACCGATTAACAGCAGTCGAAGACCTTGAGCTTCGCGATGCCATAGATGACGCAATGCTTAAAGACGGGCTAAAGGCGTCTCAGGTGACCCACATGTTGTTCACTTTTTCAGGAAACAATCCCACCAAATTACTCACTGCAAATCTGACTGGCTACGCTGGCATGACCAAGCAAAGTTATGTCGGGCTGCAAGTTGATTTGCATCAAATCTTCGTCAAAGATGTTTTTGAGGCGGTAGAAAAATAATGGCCTCCACTTTAGAAGATTTGCGCGCCAACATTGAGGCCGCTATAGAGCCTGGATTTCGACACAAGTTGATGGCTAGAGGGCAGTCGCGGGCAATGATATGGAGAGATGGAGTGCTTCCTCAAGGGGCTCCGAACTTCAGCCTTGGTCTGTCAGAAGACCTTTTATCATACGGCTATTCTTTGTTGAGCCATGCACTACGCTACGCCGAACTTGGTGGCGAGCCGGCTTTAGTGCGGCATGGATACGAGGTTGCTGCCGAAGCTTTAGAAGCTGTGACCGCTAAAGGCGAACACGACTCCGAACGTGACTTCCACCGCTTGGTCGCCGCAGCGGCCTACCACCTTGGACGCTACTCTGCCAGGGCGTTTTCCCTCTTGCATCAAGGATTGACGAGTTCAAACTTGTCCACCATGGAAATGTGTTTGGCTAAACTAATGCTCCGCGACTTAAACGGTCTGGAGGTGGATATTTCTACGTGGTTCAGCTCCGGCATCGGCTCGGATGAATCGCTAATAGCATCACTGACTGGGGGCCTTCAGGCGCATCAGCTTGAGGAGAACGAAGAGGATTCCAGCGCTCCTATACTTGGAATGATGAGCACCGCACTTGATGGCAACTTTATGGCGGCTCTCGCCATTGTTACTTTGGCACTCGAACGAGGCGAGCAGTTTTTAATTTCGCTCGCCCGTCAGCGTCTGGAAAATGGGATTTACGTCGCGGCGGAGCTAAATCTTGTTGCTCAGTGGTGGTGCTACAGGCTAGCGACAGAGCTCGTTGATGGGCTTTGGGAAATGAGCTTCCATAAGGTTCTGCCTTCAGCAGGACCTCCTGACGCGGACATCGGCAACTGGAACCTATTGCGGAAATTGTTCATTGGCTCTTTGTACCGTAGAGGTAAATCCGAAGTCGAACTCTGGCCTTCACAACTTCGCGCAGCGGAGTTAACCTTGGATTTTGGGGCGAATTTGGTCTTGTCGCTTCCGACCAGTGCGGGCAAGACAAGAATAGCTGAGCTTTGTATTCTGGCATGCCTAGCTCAGAAAAAGCGGGTGGTCTTTATTACTCCGCTGCGGGCGCTTTCCGCGCAAACTGAAGTAGGCCTAACTCGCACGTTTGGTCCGCTGGGTAAGACCGTATCGAGCCTTTATGGAAGCATTGGAACCACTGGCTCCGATGTCGACTCACTCCGCTCAAGTGATATCGTCGTGGCCACGCCGGAGAAGCTGGACTTTGCTCTTCGAAGTGACCCAGACCTACTAAATGATATCGGCCTGGTTGTTCTAGATGAGGGTCATATGATTGGCCTCGGTGAGCGCGAAGTGCGTTACGAAGCACAAATACAGCGGCTCCTTCGCCGTGCCGATGCAGCTACAAGGAGGATAGTCTGTTTGTCTGCAATTCTTCCGGATGGGGAACAACTTGAAGATTTCGCGGCGTGGCTCACATCGGACCGGTTGGACGGATTGATTAAAAACGACTGGCGTCCAACCCGATTGCGATTTGGTGACGTAGATTGGAAGGGGCAGCACGCCCAGCTCAATATTACCGTTGGCAGCGAGACGCCGTTCGTTCCCAATTTCTTTTCGGGGAAAAAACCGAGCAAGGGCCGGGCGACGAAAACATTCCCGTCGGACCAAGCTGAAATGTGCATTGCGACTGCTTGGCGGCTAATCGACGACGGGCAAACTGTATTGGTTTTTTGCCCGCTCCGTAAATCTGTGCTTCCCTTCGCAAAGAAAATTATAGAGATGCATAAGCGCGGGCATATTGCTTCAGTTCTAACCGAGCCCAGTGCGACCTTACAGACGGCCTTAGCGGTTGGTGCAGAGTGGTTTGGTGCAGACCACGAAATCCTTGCGTGCCTGAAGTTGGGCGTGGCAATACATCATGGTGCACTTCCTACACCCTATCGTAAAGAAGTGGAGAGGCTGCTGCGCGATGGTGTTTTGAAGATGACGATTTCTTCGCCAACACTTGCGCAAGGACTTAATCTAGCCGCCACAAGCCTGGTGTTCCATGGACTGGCTCGAAACGGAGCCAGCATTGACATCGCCGAATTCCGGAATGTAGTTGGCAGAGCTGGACGGGCGTATATCGACATCGAAGGGCTCGTACTCTATCCGATGTTCGATGACCACGCAAAACGCCGAACCGCATGGAAAGCCCTGATTGCAAATCAAAGCGGCCGTGAGATGGAAAGCGGCCTTCTACGTCTTGTCTACACGCTCCTTATTCGCATCAGCAAAAAATTGGGGGCCGGGATGAACGTGCTACTGGAATATATTGCTGGGCAAGGCGCTTGGGAATTCCCAATCTTGCAGGGGGAGAAACCGGATGTCCGCGTTGCTGAGGAAGCGAAATGGCCCAATCACCTCATGAGTCTCGACACGGCAATTTTCAGCTTGCTGGGAGAAGCAGAAATTGCTGATAGCGCCATCGAAGCCGCACTCGACGAAATTTTGCAGTCATCGCTTTTTTATCGTCGCCTGAGTAGGAAAGATGAGAGTACTCGGCAAGCTCTTACAGGCGGATTGGTTGCACGCACCAAGTACATTTGGCGCAACACGACAGCTGCACAGCGTCGAGGATATTTTCTGGCTGGTGTTGGTCTAGCGACCGGCAAAGAACTTGATGCCCATGCATCTCAGTTGGAGCAATTGCTCCTAACTGCGAACGTCGCAATAAGCACTCGTATGCCTGAGTTGGCGGTTGAATCGATAATTGAATTTTCTAGGATTGTGTTCAGCATTGCACCCTTTGCGCCGAAAAAAATTATCGCTTCCTGGCCTGAAATTCTGACTGCCTGGTTATATGGGAAGCCGTTGACAAGTGTTCTCGGCGGCGATGGCGATGATGTCATCACGTTCATCGAACAAGCATTCGTTTTTAACATACCGTGGGCTATGGAGGCGGTGCGAGTACGGTATGAGGCACACGTCGATGTATCATCCTTGGACGATTCGGTCATGAATCTGTCCGACTTCCCACGCGGCAGCGCCGTTATGGCACTGGAAGCCGGGACAATGTCTATGCCGGCAGCTGTGCTGATACAAGCCGGCTTTGCGTCTCGTCTGGGAGCAATCGAGGCTGTAACCTCCACGGCGGCTACCTTTGACTCTCCGCTCGGCTTGAGCACATGGTTAGACTCAGATGAAGTTCTAGCGTTCTCGGCAAGCCCGCATTGGCCAACACCGGAATCACATAAAATCTGGATAGACTTCACCAGTTTAAGGACGGTCAAGGTCCAGAAAGAATGGAAGTCAGCCACCTATCACGCGGGGGTTTCGTGGTTCGACGCCCCAATGGCTCCCGGGACTCCGTTACGAATAGGTGGCGTTTCTGGTAAAGAAAAAAGCGTTTTCACATCGGACTATCGGGAAGTTGGAAAACTGAATTGGTCGCCTAATCCGAAGGCAGCGGGCATCTTCGTTGCAACTGCCACGGGCGAAGCTGAGAGGTTGTACTTTGAATATATTGGACCGAGCGATTTCCTGAACACTTAAAGCCGATTGTTGGCCCAGTCTGGTCCTGGAGTGGCGACCCGCCGATTTGAAATAGCACGACGTCGAGTGATTACCACGCTCTACCACCGCCCCAAGATAGCTATTAGGCGGAAAAGGAATCGCTCACGAAAGTCGATTGAAAAGCATGTTGGCTACCGTCTCGTTCAAACCTGTCGCTGGGTTGGTCAGCAACAGATTCGGGCAGAAAGGCCGGAAAAGATGTGGCTGGTCATCCAAGGCTACCCAAAGTTCCCAAGCCCGCTCAGCCGTTCTGAGCCACTGCTCAATCTCAGCTTGGCGCACATACGTCCCCAAGGTCGCTTCATCTTGGAATTCTCGCCAATGCGGAGTAGTGCCGATGATGCGCGGCGCGATGTCTGGACTGAATATCAACTTCAACTCTTGCAACGTGCGCGTCGAGCGCCAGGTGGAACTGATGACAATCTCGACTCCGGGACGTGCGCGAAGAACATCTTCAAGCATCGGCAGCTTAGAAAAAAGCATGTCCTTGTTGTAGTTGATGTCCGGGTGAAGGACGCCATCGACGTCGAGAAACAGCAGCATGTTAACGGGCCGCTTTCTTCATTTTGGCACGTAAAATCTTTTGCGCGGTCCTCAATTTTGGATGTGTGAAACCGACCCACGCGTCACATAAAACAGCATGGTCCTCAAGGTGTGAGCCCGGTATCGATTGACCACTCAGCATGTCATCAAGAATCAAAAATGACACGGGGGTCAATGACGCATGCGTGTCTAGCCAGGCTTCGATTTCTGTGAGCCGATAGGAATCGTCGTCTCGCGGCGTGCACCAGTGCTCGTGAAGATTGTCAGAGACGAATTCCAGCCCGGTGCGCTTGAATGTCTCGCACAGCTGTTCGCGATTCAAGTGCAGTGTCCATGAGGAGCTAATCACGTACTCGGGTGTAAACTCGTCGTGGAGCTGACGCAGATTGTCACGCGCTGAGGCATGAAAAATTTGCTGCCAAACCTCGTGTGCATCGACGCTATTGTCACCGGCAAGTACTGCGAGCACTTGGCGGGTGTTGAGCGTGCGATGCACGCAAAGGACGTCGTCGATGTCTAAAAATACGACAGCGCGTAGCTTCTCATCGTCACGGAGCGAATGCGATTTTTGCATTGTTTGGACTCTGGTTGTTGATGCTAAATACGAGGTAGCATGGCTACGAAAGTGACCGCGACTATGCCGATGATTACCCCTGAGATTCTGAGTATGTTCACGGCTCGGGCAATCTTTTCAGGATTGAGTTCCAACGTTTTCTCATTCATTCGTCGTCCTTGTGGTATCGCTCATAAGCTTTCTCGCACCCGGTCGAGAATCCACTTTTGTTCATCGGCCGAGACAGTCCATTTTCCACTGTCCACTTTGTCGGCAATCGCCTTGCGTGTGCGCTCAATGTTGAACTCAGTAGTCCACTCTGGATTCTCTCGTTTCTTTCGCAACGCATAAATTCCCAGTTGCTCTGCGAGGTCGTCGCACACTTCAAAGCGTTCCAGCACATCTGCCAATGTCGGGCCGCCGGTGACATAATTTCCATCGTCATCCCGGCGCACAAGGACTTTGGGTTGAACCCCAGCGACGGTCCCCAGGATGGTCTCGTGAGGAAAGTCAGGATGGATAGTGCGCTTGTATGTAGACGGTGCTAAAGACATGTGAACCTCCTTGAGTACAACGCCGGCAGGTCAATCCCCTGGCGTGCGACTTAGTTTTGAATGAGTGAAGCGATGAGTTTCGACGTGCTGCTAGACTGCTTGAGCATCGCAGTGCCTGCTTGCATCAGCATTTGTTGGGAAGTCGATTGCGCCGATTCAGTTGCGTAGTCGGTGTCCATAATTCGACCAGCTGCCGCTTGCGTATTTTGAAGCATGTTCGCTTGATTGTTCGACGCATGCTCCAGGCGATTAGACACAGCGCCGAAGGCCGACCTTACCGCCGACCAGCCGTCGATACTAGAGGTAAGCACGTCGATTGCTTCGTCAGGCCGGTCTTTTAGCAAATTTATAAGGCCTGCATCGCCCCAACCTGTCACGCCTAGCGCGTTATAAAACGAACTGTTGAAATTCACGTCGAGCGTCTCTTTCGAAGACGCACCAATTTGAAATGAAAGAGGTTCGAATAGCTTTGCTTTTTGTGTGCCGGTGTAGACGAAGAGACTTTCCCCGGCATACTGGGTGTCGAGCAGAGTCCAGTGCTGCTTATACAAAGCGTCAAATTCAGTCTGCATCGCCTCTACGTCCTTATCGGTGTACGACCCGTCAGCAGCTTGCGTTGCCAAGTCCTTCATCCGCATGAATAAGTCTTCCATGCCTTGTGCTACGCCCTCCGCCGTTTGAAGCAACGACACTGCGTTTTGGATATTACGCAGCGCGACCTTCGTGCCCGATGCCTGAGCTTTCAGACGCGTTGCGATTTGCAGCCCTGCCGCGTCATCCATCGCTGAGTTGACGCGATAGCCCGTCGATAGTCGCGTCATTGATGTGTTCAAGGCGCGCGAGGTCTGGTTCATCGCGTTCATAGCGGCGCTTGAAGCAGTGTTTGTCAGTAGGCTCAGCATGTCTTTCCTCGCGCCCCGGTCGTCATTTGTGTGAAAGCACGTCGGCGTAACTAACACTTGGGCCGATAACGGCGAGCATTATTGAGCTCGAACCTTTACCACCAGGCGTGATGGACCACGCATATTGAGCGTCGCTGTAAGGGCCCAGGACTCCGCTAGCCGTGGTCGGCGCGCCGGTGTTTGCATTGAAAGTGATGCTCACAGAATGCACATGCGTGTCTGCGTTGAATTTCGTGATTTTCCCAGTGATAGTTCCGGCACTGGAATTGCCCGACAGAGTGCCGTCGGCAGCGACCACAAGACTAGTGTTCGGACGATTGCTGACATAGCTCCCGGCAAGAGTTGCGTAGCTACCAGTTACATCGTTTGAATACGAGTAGTTCGTGTATGCAGACTGCATGCGCGTTTCAGGGGATACAGCTGCATCGTATAAATCGATTTGCGTTACGTTCGCACCCGCGTCAAACACGACACCAGATAGAGTGGCGGCGTTTACGAGTGAGCCTCTACCGATGTTGTAAATGCTGACCGTCGCCGTGCCGATGCCGGCATTCGGTGCATTAATCGTGCCTTTGACTTTTGCAAGCCACACTTGGTCGCCGCAAATTCGATACCCATTACCCACTTCATCAAACAGTAACTCATCGTAGCCCGCGACGTCCTTCACGCCTGTCGTAAGACCAGTTTTGGGGTCAAGCACGAACACTTGTGTAAAGCACTGCTTCGGACTAGTCAGCATCTGCAATGCACCGCCGAATTTGGCGGGCATGTCAGGAGCTGGTTGGTTGCCACCCACCGCTGTCAACGAAGCGCCACCACCGCCGCAGCCAGCGATGAAGGCGGCTGCGGCAACCACGCAAATATGAGCCTTCATCATCATTTCACGACCAGTATTGGCACACCTTGAACTTTCGCAGGTATTCCCTCGGGTCCTTTGTACGTGCATGTGACAGTGAGCGAGCCACTGTAGCCTGGCGTCTGGATGACGGGCTTACTGATGTCGCAAAGGTGTGGGATGAGCGCAGAATTAAAACCGCTCGTTGCCGATGCAAAGCGAATCGGAGCTCCTGGCTTACAAGAGTAGTAGCGGTCTTGTCCGTCGCGGCCGCCGTACACCAGTACACCGCCAAAATTTCCAACCGCTCCCGTGTAGCAGTTTGGGCCGACTCCAAAAGCCGGCGGCAGAGGGTCATATCCACTTTTCCGAACAGCAGCCGACGTGGTAGCTTGGGGCGAAGTTTCGGTCGGCCGCGAGGGAACATTGACGTCGCTCGCATGGATATAACGGCTCATATCTACGTTTGCACAGCCGGCGAGTGCGGCGACGAAAGGTATAGCTGCGAGTAATCGAGTACGCATGAAGCTCCGTTTTTGTAAAGTCCCGGACCGCTCTTGCCGTGCGGTTACCGATTTGTTTTCAAATATTCAGGGCGAGTTCCGCCGTGCTCAAAATCGAGCAAAAAATCGAATAGGGGTGGTTAGTGCGAGATACCGACACTACGGAAAATCAGTATTCCACAGTGACAATGAATTGTAGGGGCAAAGACATGCAATGTAAACCGTGTAAATGCAAAACGTGTAAATGCAAACCATGTTAATGCATAGCGTCTGGTGCGGCGGAACGCTTTCGGACATCCTGCCCCAATGGTGAAAAGTAAGGAATCCTTGTTGGTCTTCTATGGAATGCGGCTCCGCGAGCTTCGCGCTGCTCAGGACATATCGCAGATTAAGCTTGCGGAACTTACTGGCTTTCTCCGGCAATACGTAAGTCAAGCAGAGTCAGGGAAAGTAAATCTTTCTGTCGACACGCTTGAGAGATTCTTCCAACACTTGCTCCCAGCCGATGTAACCTCGGTCCCCATTCGACTTAGACTCTCAGGCAATGTACGCTCAGCTAGAGCTAGCCTAGGGTGGTCTCAAGAACATCTGGCGGGAATGGCTGGCGTATCGCTTGGATACGTCGGAAGTCTCGAGAGAGGACAAGTAAACGCATCCCTCTCCAAAATTGAAGCCCTAGCAGGTGCGCTTAAAGTTGAAGCTCAGTGGCTACTTGAGGGGTAGTAGCGGTCTGAGGAAACGAAACCGCGTGAAGTATGCACAAGTACGTAGCAGCAGAGCCGAGGCTCCTGGTGAAGAATTCCGGCTACAAAACAATCGTGAAGCGTGCGACCGAGAGGCAATTTACGCTCGGTAGATTCGTGACAGCGTTACTCGAAAACCGCCGAGATGGAGGGTCGGGCGCTGTCGGCGCTATAGTGCCTTCGGAAAAACGACGTTAAATCTCACATCAAAGTGTCGTGTCGCTGATGAAGCGTCGGAATTTGCACTACGTTCTCGAATGGCTTCAACACGCAATTTTTGGCATCTTTTCCAGACGCCGCTATTTCCGCGATACCTCAGTCCCAAAGGCGACTACCACCTGTATCCAACAGCGTAAGGTAGAGTCGCAGGTCGAACTCGTATTGATGATAGTTGGGCTCCATATGGGTGCACAACTTATAAAAGGCCTTGTCATGCTCCTTGCATTTCAGATGTGCCAGCTCGTGGGTCACAATCATTGCCAAGAATTCTTGCGGAGCATTTTTAAAAATTGTGGCGACACGAATCTCACGCTTCGCCTTCAATTTGCTGCCTTGAACACGAGATATGGCGGTATGCAAGCCAAGCGCCTGGTTAATGACGTGAATCTTGTTGTCGTACTCCACCTTCGTTATAGGCTCAGCGTTACCGAGATGCCTACTTTTCAAATCCTGCGTGTACTTGTATAGAGCGCTGTCAGTTCGAATCTGATGCGCAGTCGGGTAGCGCTTGCTCAATACTTCGCCGAGCTTGCTTTGTTCGATGAGCTGGCTTACCTGCAACTGCAGTTGGTCAGAATAGGCACTCAGATACTTCAAGCGTCGGGTGTCCATTTTTTGCTTACTTTAGAATGTTGTTAATCTAGCGATTACTTGCAGGTACCAGCTCGTGTACCGCAATCATGCGCAGGAATTCCAGCGGCACTTCCTTGAACATCGTCGCCACCCGGATCTCATGCTTGGCCTTGAGCTTGCCGCCCTGCACGCGCGAGATGGACGTGTGCAGCCCCAGCGCGTGATTGATCACGTGGATCTTGCTGTCGTACTCGACTTTGTTGATCGGCTCGGCATTGCGCAGAAACTCGGTCTTTAAATCCTGCACGTACTGGTACAGCGCGCGATCGGTGCGCAGCTGGTGCGGTTTGCTGTAGCGCTTGAGCAGGATCTCGCCCAGCTTGTTCTGGGCGATCAGTTGCGAGACTTGTTGCAGCGTTTGCTCGTTGTAGGCGCTGAGGTACTTCAGGTGGGACATGACGGCGGTAGAAAAATAGCGAACCGCGACTGTAACACAGCGTCGCGGGCGGAAATGAGCGTTGCGCTATATAATCAAGTATATTGCGGTCCTACCAACGAGGAGAGTGTATGTTGAAAACCAGTGTGGCGATGGTCCTGGCGGCGCTCGGCGGCATGGCCGGCGCGGCCGACATTACCGTGTCGGCGGCGGCCAGCCTGACCAATGCGTTCAAGGAAATCGGGGCGGCGTACGAGAAGGAACACGCCGGCGACAAGGTGTTGTTCAACTTTGCCGCATCCGACCCGCTGGTGCAGCAGATCGCCAAAGGCGCACCGGTGGACGTGTTCGCCTCGGCCGACCAGGATGCGATGGACAAGGCCGACAGCCTGAAGCTGCTGGCCGCGGGCACACGCAAGAATTTCGCCAGCAACAGCCTGGTGCTGATCGCGCCGCAGGGCGGCAAGGCGTCGCTGAAGAGTGTGGCCGCTCTGGCGCAGCCCGGTGTGGCGCGCATCGCCATCGGCAATCCTGCCAGCGTGCCGGTGGGCCGCTACACCAAGGCCGCGCTGGAGCAGGCCAAGTTGTGGGCGGCGGTGGAACCCAAGCTGATCCTCGGTGCCTCGGTGCGACAGTGCCTGGACTATGTGGCGCGCGGCGAAGTGGATGCCGGCTTCGTGTATGCCACCGATGCCGCCATCGTCAAGGACAAGGTGACCGTGGTGGCCACGGTGCCGACCGAAACGCCGGTGACGTATCCGATCGCGGTGATCGCCGCCGGTCCGCAGGCGGCGTCGGGCCGCCGGTTCGCCGATTACGTGCAGTCATCGGCCGGGCAGGCCGTCCTCGCCAAATACGGTTTCGGTCGCCCGTAAGCGATGGAGCCGTTCTTCGCCGAACCGGCATGGGTGGCGCTGCGGCTGTCGCTGAAGGTCGCCTGCTGGGCCACGCTGATCGATCTGGTGCTCGGCGTGGCGCTCGGTTATCTGCTGGCGCGCAAGCGCTTCCCCGGCCGCGAGCTGCTCGACGCGCTGCTGACCTTGCCGATGGTGATGCCGCCCACCGTGCTTGGCTACTACCTGCTGGTGGTGATCGGCCGCAATGGCGTGGTCGGCGCGTGGCTGCAGCAGCACTTCGGCATCAACCTGATCTTCACCTGGCAGGCGGCGGTGATCGCGGCGGCGGTGGTGGCGTTCCCGCTGGTGCTGAAGGGCGCGCGCGCCGCGTTTGAAAGCATCGACACGCAACTGGAGCAGGCGGCGCAGGTGCTGGGCCTGTCATGGTTCGGCGTCTTCCTGCGCGTGAGCTTGCCGCTGGCGTGGCGCGGCGTGCTCGGTGGAACCTTGCTGGCCTTCGCCCGCTCGATGGGCGAGTTCGGCGCCACCTTGATGGTAGCCGGCAGCATACCCGGCAAGACGCAAACGCTGTCCATCGCCGTGTATGAGGCGGTGCAGGCCGGGCAGGACGACCATGCCAATCTGCTGGTCATCATCACCTCCGTGGTCTGCATCGTGGTCCTGGTGACGGCCAACCAGCTGACGCCCAACCGCAACCCGCTGGCCTGACCATGCACATATCTCTCGACATCAGCAAGACCCTGCGTTCTGCCGGAAGGCAATTTCAGCTGGACCTGAACTTTGCCGCCGACGCCCAGCGGGTGGTGGTGTACGGCCCATCCGGCGCCGGCAAGAGCCAGATGATGAAGGCGCTGGCCGGCCTGACGACGCCGGACCGCGGTCGCATCACGTTGGCCGGCCGCTGCGTGTTCGATGCCGCCGCCGGCGTCAACGTGCCGGCGCGCGAGCGCAATGTGGCGTATCTGTTCCAGGACTATGCCTTGTTCCCGCACCTGAACGTGCGGCAGAACATCGCTTTCGGCCTACAGCGCGGCTGGCGCAATCCGCGCGCCGGCGAAGACAGCGAGGCGGTACGCTATTGGCTCAATGCGTTCGAGCTGGAGCATGTGGCACAGCAGTTCCCGCATCAATTGTCGGGCGGCCAGCGGCAGCGCGTGGCGCTGGCGCGCGCGTTGGCGCCGCAGCCGGCCGCGCTGCTGCTCGATGAACCGTTTGCCGCGCTCGACGCCGGCCTGCGCGAGCGCATGCGCGCCGAGTTGGACGCCTTGCAGCGCCGGCTGGCGATTCCGATGCTGATGATTACCCACGACCCGGAAGATGTGCGCGTCTTTGGCGAGCATGTGCTGCGCATGGAAAACGGCCGCATCGCTGCGGTGGAGGAGGGCAAGGCATGAGCATGGAACTGCAGGGCAATGTGTGGCTGACCATCGATGGCCAGAAGCTGGGCGGGCAGGACCGCGTGGCGCTGCTGGCGGCGGTGGCGGAGCACGGCTCGATCACGGCGGCGGCCAAGGCGGTCGGCATGAGCTACAAGGGCGCCTGGGATGCCATCGAGGCGATGAACAATCTGGCCGGCGAAGCGCTGGTCGAGCGCGCGGCCGGCGGCAAGGGCGGTGGCGGCACGCGGCTTACGCAGCGCGGCGCGCAGTTGGTGGAGAATTTCCGCAAGGTCGACGCCGCTCACCGGGAATTCGTCGCCCACTTAAGTAGCCAGTCACATGCGCTGGCCGACGATTTTTTACTGATTCAAAGGATGAAAATGAAAACCAGTGCACGCAACCAGTTCAGCGGCAAAGTGGCCGCCTTGCAGCGTGGTGCGGTCAACGATGAGGTGGTGCTGGAAATCGCCGGCGGCCAGCAGATCGTCGCCACCATCACGCGCGACAGCAGCGACAGCCTGGGGCTGGCCGTGGGCGTGGAGGCGTTTGCCTTGATCAAGGCATCGTCGGTGATCGTGGCCACCGAGCTCGGCGACGTTAAACTGTCGGCACGCAACCGCCTGACCGGCACGGTCAGTCGCGTGACGGAAGGTGCGGTGAACACCGAAGTCAGCATCGCGCTGCCTGGTGGCGGCGCCATTGCCGCCATTGTCACGCGCGACAGCAGCGAGGCGTTGGCGCTGGAAGTCGGGGTGCAGGCCAGCGCTATTTTCAAGGCCTCCAGCGTGATCATCGGCACGCCGGCCTGAGTCGCCGCTGCGGCTACTGCTTGTTGCCGCCCCTGGCCGATTGTTCCGACCCGGCGCTGCTGCCGCGCCCGCCGTTCTTTTCGGCGGCCGCACGCGCGGCGGACTGGCGGCTCTCGCCTCCCTTGCGGCCGATGGCGGCCATGTGCTCGCGGTCGCGGCTGACCGCTTCGCCGCCTTTCTGGCCGGCGCGCCGGGCTTCTTCCGAATCGAATTCATGCGCCGTGCCTTTCTGGTGGGCCGCTTGCCCGCCCTTGCTGGCGATGGCGCGCTGGGTGGCTTCGTCCATGGCGGCAAAACCGCGCTTGGCTGTGCCCTTGGATTTGTCGCTTGCTGAATTGTTGGCCATATCAACCTCCGTCGTGGAATGAAAAGAAAGCAGCAGGGCTTCCTGCCGCTCCGTGTGGTTAGAGGTGCAAGGTTGATGGAAGTTCCACAGCCGGCGTTTAGTGGTGCAACTGGCCGCCCGCGCGCACGCGCGCCGTCAGTTCGGTGGCATGCTGGGCGCTACTAGGTTTGCAGCGGGTCGCGTCCCAATTGCAGATTGAGCGCGCTCAACTTCTGCAGGGTTTCGATGATGCGCTGGCTGACATCGACGTCATAAGCCAGCAGGGTGTCGAGGTGCGAGCGGACGGCGGGGGAGGTGGAAGGCAATCATGGGACAGGATGGGGTCCTCGGCGTGTTGGCGGTATTTGCATAGACGCCGAGGAAGTACGATGGTTCCCGGATTTTTACGGCGTCGCCACCTGCAACACCAGCTTGCCGAAGTTTTTACCGTCGAATAGCATGTTCAAGGCTTGCGGGAAGTTCTCGATGCCTTGCACGATGTCTTCCTTGCTCTTGATCTTGCCGGACTTGAGCCAGCCGGCCAGCGTGCTCACGCCGACGTGGTAGCGGTCGGCGTAGTCGAACACCACGATGCCTTCCATGCGGGCGCGGTTGACCAGCAACGCCAGGTAGTTCGACGGTCCCTTGACCGGCGTGGTGTTGTTGTACTGCGAGATGGCGCCGCAGATGACGATGCGCGCCTTCAGGTTGATGCGGGTGAGCACGGTGTCGAGGATCTCGCCGCCGACGTTGTCGAAGTAGACGTCCACGCCCTGCGGGCAGTGCTGCTTGAGGCCGTCCTTGACCGAGTCGTTCTTGTAGTCGATGCAGGCGTCGAAGCCGAGTTCGTTGACCACGAAATCGCATTTCTCCTTGCCGCCGGCGATGCCGACCACGCGGCAGCCCAGCTGCTTGGCGACCTGGCCCACGGTCTGGCCCACCGCGCCGGCCGCGCCCGACACCACCACCGTTTCGCCGGCCTTGGGCTGGCCCGATTCCAGCAAGCCGAAGTAGGCGGTCATGCCCGGCATGCCCAGCGTATTGAGGTAGGTGGTCAGCGGCGCCAGTTTCGGATCGACCTTGAAGAAGGCGCCGCTCTTGTCGTCGGCCGCTCCGGTCCAGTAGCGCTGCACGCCGGTGCCGCCGGCGACGTGGTCGCCGAGCGCGAACTTCGGCGAGGCCGACTCGACCACCACGCCGACGCCGCCGGCGCGCATGACCTCGCCAATGGCCACCGGACGGATATAGGATTTGCCTTCGTTCATCCAGCCGCGCATGGCCGGGTCGAGCGACAGGTACAAGACCTTGACGCGGATTTCGCCGTCGGCCAGCGGGCGCAGCGGCTCGTCGGCCTGCTGCCAGTCGCTGTCCTTGACCATGCCGACCGGGCGCGCGGCCAGGCGGAATTGCAGATTTGTCTCCATCGAGTGTCTCCTTGTTTGAGTGGGAATGACTATATCTCAAATTGCACGATCGTGCTATTTTTGTCGTCATCGGCAAGGCGTGCGACAATAGATATCTTTTTGTCCAACCTGCATCGGTTTTATGAGCAATCCCGAATACATTTTGACACTGTCTTGCCTGGATCAGCGCGGAATCGTTCATCGCGTATCGGGCTTCCTCGCCGACCACGGCTGCAACATCATCGACTCGGCCCAGTTCGGCGATAGCGAGTCGCACCTGTTCTTCATGCGCGTGCATTTCGCGCTGGAGGACCGCGCCGTCGGCGACCAGCTGCTGCGCGCCGACTTCGGCCTGCTGGCGGCCGACATGAAGCTGGACTGGGAGCTGCGCGACGCCCACTACAAGCCGCGCGTGATGCTGATGGTGTCGAAGATCGGCCATTGCCTGAACGACCTGCTGTTCCGCTACAAGAGCGGCCTGCTGCCGGTCGAGATCCCGGCCATCGTCTCGAACCACATGGACTTCTACCAGCTGGCGGCGAGCTACAATATTCCGTTCCACCACCTGCCGCTGGCGACCGGTGCGCCGGTGGAAGCCAAGCTGGTGCAGGAAGCACGCATCATCGAGCTGATGAACACACACCAGATCGATCTGGTGGTGCTGGCGCGCTACATGCAGATCCTGTCGCCGGGCCTGTGTACGGCGCTCAAGGGCAAGGCGATCAATATCCACCATTCTTTCCTGCCGAGCTTCAAGGGCGCCAAGCCGTATGCCCAGGCGCACCACCGTGGCGTCAAGCTGATCGGCGCTACGGCCCACTTCGTCACCGGCGACCTGGACGAAGGCCCGATCATCGAGCAGGACGTCGAGCGCGTCGATCACTCGATGGATGCCGACACCTTGTCGGCCATCGGCCGCGACGTCGAGTGCGTGGTGCTGGCGCGTGCAGTGAAATGGTTTGTCGAACACCGCATTTTGCAAAACGGCGATAAAACCGTCGTCTTCAAGTAAGAGAAACAGAGAAACAGATGGCCCTCAAAGCAACAATTTACAAAGCGGAACTGTCGATCGCCGACATGGACCGCAATTATTACGAGACGCATCAGCTGACGATGGCGCGTCATCCATCGGAGACCGACGAGCGCATGATGGTGCGCTTGATCGCCTTTGCCATCCACGCCAACGACGCGCTGACCTTTACCAAGGGCTTGTTCGATGTGGAGGAGCCGGATCTGTGGCACAAGGACTTGACCGGCGCCATCGAGCTGTCGATCGAGGTCGGCCAGCCGGATGAGAAGGTGATCCTGAAGGCCTGCGGCCGTTCGGAGCATGTCTACGTTTACAGCTACGCGGCCACCAGCCACATCTGGTGGAAGACCCTGGCCAACAAGGTCGAACGCTGCAAAAACCTGACCGTGGTCGATCTGGACGCCGACGCCACCGAGCAGCTGGGCAAGATGGCCCAGCGTAATATGCAACTGCAATGCACCATCCAGGACGGCCAGATCTGGCTGACCGACGGCGTCAGCACCGTCGAGGTGGCGCGCGAAGTGCTCAAGGCCGAGCGCTGATCTAAGCCGCCCGGCCTGGCCGCGTCGGCGGTGCTTACTGCACCACCGCGCCGCCTTTCATGACCCACTGGACTTGCTCCAGTGTCCGCACATCTTTCAGCGGATCGCCGTCGACGGCGATCAGGTCGGCGTACTTGCCGGCCTCGATGCTGCCCACCTTGTCGCTCCAGCCCAGCAGATCGGCCGCATTCACGGTCGCGGTGCGGATGGCTTGCGCCGGCGTCATGCCCAGTTTGACCAGCACCGCGAACTCACGCGCGTTGAGGCCGTGCGGATAGACGGCGGCGTCGGTACCGAAGGCGATCGGCACGCCGGCCTTGATGGCCTTGCCGATGTTGACGCGCGCCAGCGGCAGCACCACCTTGGCTTTTTCCAGCAGCGGCTTGGGCAGCTTGATGGCTTCGGCGTTGTCGATCAGCCAGTCGCCCAGGTACAGGGTCGGCACCAGGTAGGTCCGGTGTTCCTTCATCAGCTTGATGCCTTCTTCGTCGATGTAGGAGCCGTGCTCGATCGAATCGACGCCGGCCAGCACCGCCAGCTTGATGCCGTCGCCGCCGTGCGCGTGGGCGGCGGTCTTGCGGCCAAGGCGGTGGGCGTCGCCGATGATGGCCTTCAGTTCTTCCAGCGTGTATTGCGAGGTGCGCGGGTCGTCGCCGAACGACAGCACGCCGCCGGTGGCGCAGATCTTGATGACGTCGGCGCCGTACTTGATGTTGCGGCGGGTGACCTTCATGGCTTCGTCGGCGCCGTCGGCCACGCCCAGGGCGCTGGACTTGTATTCGGGCGCGTGCATGGTGTCGTCGCAGTGGCCGCCGGTGATGCCGAGCGGCGGGCCGGAGGCGAGGATGCGCGGGCCGGGCACGTCGCCGTCGTTGATGGCGTCGCGCAGGCCGATGTCGGCGTAGCCGTCGGAACCGACGTCGCGGATGGTGGTGAAGCCGGCGCGCAGCGTGACCAGGGCGTTCTTGGCGCCTTGCAGCGTGATGCGCGGGATCGACTTGGCGATGATGCCGTAGCCGGCGTCTTCCGGGCTGCCGGTGATGTGGGTGTGGGCGTCGATCAGGCCCGGCAGCAGGGTTTTGTTGCCGAGGTCGATGACCTTGGCGCCGGCGGGAATGGCCAGCTTGCTGCCGGCGGCGGTGATGCGGTCGCCGGTGATGAGCACGACGGCGTTGTCGATCAGCGCGCCGTTGCGCACATCGACCATGCGGGCGGCTTTGACGGCGACGGTGGTTTCTGCGGCGAAGGTGGGGGTGGCGGCGCAGGCCAACAGCAGCGCGGGTAGCGCGCGGGCACAGCGTAAGGATGAGGCGATAGCGTTCAAGTATTTCTCCCGTTAGTTGGTATCTTGTTGAGGAGAGCCAAACCAAGCTCGCCGCCTAGCGTACTCGGCAATGCTGCGGAACGCTAGAATATTCTTTCATGAACAGCAGCGGCGACATCCTCTACAAATAACTCTTTTCGCACATGCTGATCGACCAGCAACACGACTGCGTGCGCGGCAACCTGGTAGGGCTGCTGTTTCGCTGACAGCAAGCCGCCAACGATACTGAAAAGAATTCGGCCTTGAGTGCGCTTTGGGCGCGGATCGGCCAACCGGATCTGGCGCCTGCGCGCGCAAGTATAGGCCGTTGGCTGCTGCTCACCTTGCGTGAGTCGGCGATAAATCCTAACATTGAACTGGAGGAGGATACGACCATGCGCACTGAAGCGAGGCACGAAAGCTTTATCACGGAAGAATTGATCAGAAGGTTTATGCAGCCGCACGACGAGGCTGTGCAGCAAGGCATGCAGCAGGGCATGCAACAAGGCGAATTGCGCGCCTTGCGCGAAGTGTTGAATGATTTGCTGGAAGGCGACGCGCTACGCCATGAGGCGGCGCCGAAAATTGCGCTGGCGGACAGCATGCAATTGCGCGCCTGGATCAAGTCCTTGATCGGCGGCGCCAGCCCCCGGCAGTTGTTTGCCGAGGGCTGAGCAAACTTACACGCCCAGCAGCGAAACCGACTTGGTGTTGAGGTAGGCTTCCAGCGCCTCCGGGCCGCCCTCCGAACCATAGCCAGAATCTTTGACGCCGCCGAACGGCATCTCGGCGCTCGGCGTGGCAGGCTGGTTCAGCCACAGCATGCCCACTTCCATATTGTGCATCAGCTGATGCGCATTCTTGATCGAACGCGTGAAGGCATACCCTGCCAGACCGAACGGCAGACGGTTGGCTTCCGCAATCGCCTCTTCCAGCGCATCGAAACCACGGATCGCCGCGATCGGGCCGAACGGCTCGTCGTTGAACACGCTGGCGTTCAGCGGCACGTCGGCCAGGATGGTCGGTGCGAAGAAATTGCCCTCGGTGCCAACGCGCTCGCCGCCGGTCGCCACCTTGGCGCCCTTGGCGCGCGCATCGGCCACCACGCTGCTCATCGCCGCCACGCGGCGCTCGTTGGCCAACGGCCCCAGCGTCGTGCCTTCCACCAGGCCGTTGCCCAGTTGCAGGCGCTCGGCGTGCGCCACCAGCGCGCGCGTGAATTCATCCTTGATGCTGTTGTGCACCAGGAAGCGGGTCGGCGAGATGCACACCTGGCCGGCGTTGCGGAACTTGGCGCCGCCGGTGGCTTCCACCGCCAAGGCGACATCGGCGTCCTCGGCGATGATCACCGGCGCATGGCCGCCCAGCTCCATGGTCACGCGCTTCATGTGGGCGCCGGCCAGTGCGGCCAGCTGCTTGCCCACCGGGGTCGAGCCGGTGAAGGTGACCTTGCGGATCACCGGATGCGGAATCAGGTAATTGGAAATCTCGGCCGGATCACCGAACACCAGGCCCACCACGCCTGGCGGCACGCCGGCGTCAACGAAGCACTGGAACAGCGCGGCCGGCGATGCCGGAGTCTCTTCCGGCGCCTTGCACAGGAAGGAGCAGCCGGTCGCCAGCGCGGCGGCCAACTTGCGCACCACCTGGTTGATCGGGAAATTCCATGGCGTGAACGCGGCCACCGGACCGACCGGTTCCTTCAGCACCAGCTGCTGCGCCGCCGGATTGCGCGAAGGCACGATACGGCCATACACGCGCAAGCCTTCTGCCGCGAACCAGTCGATGATGTCGGCGCCGGCCAATGCTTCGCCGCGCGCCTGCACCAGCGGCTTGCCCTGTTCCTGGGTCAGCAGGCGACCGATCTCGTCGGCGCGTTCGCGCAGCAGGCTGGCGGCGCGGCGCATGATGGCGGCGCGCTCGTGGGCCGAGACCTTGCGCCAGGCGTCGAAGCCGCTTTGCGCGGCGGCCAGCGCGCGGTCGAGATCGGCGATGGTGGCGTGCGCCACGGTGCCGATGGATTTGCCGGTGGCAGGATTCAGCACCGGAATGGTTTTGCCGCCGGCGGCATCGCTCCACTCGTTGGCGATCAGGAGGCGGGTGTCTGGATAGCTGGTGTTGGTCATGGGAAAATCTCCGGTCATTAAGTAAGCGGTGGCGCTGTTTGGTCGCGCTAACAAGCGCTACTTTGCCAGAAATTCGCCCATGACGTGCGGCGGCGCTCAGTTTTGCGGCGCCTCGCCCAGGCGTTTGATGGTGCCCGAACCCATGATGCTCTTGCTGATCTGCGGATCGCCGTAGTAGTGGATATCGCCCGAGCCGGCCACGCTCAGGTTCAGCGACTTCCTGGCCCAGACGGTGGCCTGGCCGGAGCCGCCGATGCTGACGGTGGCGTCGCGCGCCTGCAACTGGCCGGTCTGCACCCGGCCCGAGCCGCCGATCGACACCTGCAGGCGTTCGGTGTTGCCGGCCGCCTTCAGGCTACCGCTGCCGCCGAGGGCGATGGCCACCGATTCGGCTTCCATCTGGCCGACGCTGATCGAGCCCGAGCCGCCGACGTCGATGGTCAGGTTCTCGCCGCGCAACTTGTCGGCGGTGACGTTGCCCGAGCCGCCGATGGACAGCTTGTCGAGCGTGCGCGCCTGGACGATGATTTTCATGGTGCGGGTGTCGAGCCGCAAGTTGTTCTTGGCCGGGCGGATGCGCAGGGTGCCGTTTTCCACCACGGTGGTGATCAGCGGCTGGATATTGTCATCGGTTTCCACGGTGATGCTTTCCGTATTGCCGAGGCGGATTTCGACGTCGCCGCCCACGCCGACCGTCAGCGCATTGAAATGGCCGATCTCGCGGTTTTGCTTGACGATCTTGCCGCTGCCTTGCACCCGCTCGCCGCCGCTCAGCCAGCTGAGCGGGCCGGCCTGGGCCAACTGGACAGGGGCGCTGGCGGCCAGCAGGCCGGCCGACAGGAACAGGGTGGAAACGATGCGGCGTGGGGTCATGATGCTCTCCTTGGTTATCTTGGATTGCATCCTACCGAATCGGGTACGGATCCGAAACCGTGCTGCGATGGATTGCAATCTGCGCGGGCCAGAATGCGCTGCGCCAAGATGGAAGGAGAACGGCGGAGCCGGCGCATGAGGTAAAATTCGCCTATGCTTACTATAACCATCAAACAGGGCAAGGAAAAACGCCTGCTGGCCGGCGACATCCTGATCTACGCCACCGCCATCGAGCGCGTCGACGGTCGCCCGCAAGAAAAAAACAAGCCCGGCGCCACCGCCATCGTACAAACCGCCGCGCGCCAATTCCTGGCACGCGCCGCCTGGAACCCGAATTCCGAAGTCCGGGCCCGCATCTGGAGCTACAAGGAAGACGAACCGGTCGACCATGCGATGATGAAGCGCCGCGTGCGCGCCGCCATCGCCAAGCGCGCCGCCGCCGTGCGCGCGGCCGCGCCGACCGACCTGGTGCCCGTCATTCGCGGCGACCAGGACGGCTTGCCCGGCCTGCTGGTCGATAGCTGGGGCGGTACCGCCGGTTATCTGATCTGCCAGTTCCAGGCGGCCGGTGTCGATGCCTGGAAAGTGCCCATCGTGCAAGCGCTGCTGGCCGATACCGGCTGCCCGAACGTGTTCGAGCGCTGTGACGAACTGATCCGTAAATCCGAGGGCTTGCCGGTGTTTTACCGTCCGCTGGCCGGCGAAGAGCCGCCCGACCACGTGCTGGTGACCGAAAAAGGCACACGCTTCAGCATGGATTTGCGCACCGGCTTCAAATACCCCAAGGTACGCAGCTAACAGTTTCGACGCCAAAAGAAGTTTCGACTCTGCAAGTTTTTCTCTTATAATCTTCCGGGACCCACCGGAGATCTGAACAGAGATGGAACACTACCAGTCGTCGCAAATCCGCACCCTGAGCTACATCGAGAACGAAGACCATCCGGTCTTCGGCACCCTGGTCGAGCAGATCTTGCACTTGCTCAATTCCAAGCTGATTTTCAGCGACATCCTGATCCACCAGAACAGTCCGTTGATGCTGCGTCAACCCAAAGGGCTGGTGGCGGTCACCGACTCGCCCATCACGCGCGAGGAGCTGCAGGAATTCTTCGAAGTGGTCGAGCCCAACTGGGCTGAGCGCATCCAGGACCGCGCCTTTGATCGCGCGGTCGACCTGCACACCGCGCGCATCCGCGCCAACTGCTTCAGTTTCCAGGGACGCAAGCGGCTCGGTTGCGTGATACGCCGCTTCCCTAAGGAGCCGGTGCCACTGTCCAAACTGGGCCTGGGCCTGCATGAGCAGAACTTTGCCCGTCTGACCAGCGGCCTGGTATTGATTATCGGCGACACCTGCCAGGGTAAGTCGACCACCATCGCTTCCATGCTGGACGAGATCAACAAGCACCGTTCCGGCCACATCATCACGATTGAAGATCCGGTCGAAACCCTGATCCCGCAGCGCCAGTGCGTGATCACCCAGCGCGAAGTCGGATTCGACGGCGACGTCGAGAGCTTCTACCTGGGCGCGCTCGATGCGCTGCGCGAACGCCCGGACGTGATCTGCATCGGCGAAATCCGTGATGCGCAAACCGCGCAGGAAGCGCTGGCGCTGGCTGAAGCCGGTCCGCTGGTGCTGGCCTCGCTGCATGCGCGCTCGACCGAGCTGGGCCTGCAGAAGATGCTGCGCCTGCTCGGCAACACCGAGCCGCAGGCGCAAGCCTTGGCGCACGCGCTGCGCGGCGTGCTGTGCCAGGCGCTGCTGCCGGCGGTGAAGGGCGAGCGCTACTACCTCGCCACCGAATGCCTGACCAACAATCCCGAAGTCACCGGGATGATCGCCGAAGGCCAGATCTCCAACCTGCGCATCTGGATGGAAGACAAGCCGGGCGAGGGCTGCCATACCATGAACACCTCGCTGCGCACGTTGCTGTCCGAAGGCAAGATCGCAGTGCAGGATGCGCGCAACGCCACCACCGACCGCATCGGCTTCGTCGAACCCTGATCTAGTCCAGCGGAATGGCGCGGTAGCGGTTGACGTCGGTGCTGTTGACCGGCGGCGCGTTATTGCCCCAGGCGCTGCGCAGATAGGACACCACCTGCGCGGTTTCCATGTCGCTCAGCGCATGACCGAAAGGCGGCATGCTGAACGGACGCGGATTGCCTGCCGTGGCCGGCGCGAAGCCGCCGTTGAGCACGATGCGGATCGGATTGACCGCATGGTCCATGGTCAGCCCTTGGTTGCCTGCTAGCGGCGGATAGGCCGGCGGCTTGCCCAGCCCGTTGGCGCCGTGGCAATCCACACAATGCTTGTCGTACAGCTTGGCGCCTTCCGCCAGATAGGCCACGGCCTGCGCGCCGCTGTCGCGTTCGTAGGCCGGCGGCTTGGCTTCGGGCGGCAGCGATTGCAGGTAGAGCGCAATCGCTTGGATGTCGCCGTCGTTCAGGTGTTGCAGACTTTCCCGGACCACCTCGGCCATCGGCCCGAACACGGTGGCGCGCGCTGATGTGCCGGTTTTCAGCAGTGCCGCCAGATGCTCCCGCTGCCAGTCGCCCCTGGCGTTGAGCGGCGGCGCGTACCAGCCTTGCGCCGCCAGCATGGCGCCGGACAGCTCTCCACCTTCCGCGCCCAGCGAATTGCGCGCGCTGTGGCAGGCGCTGCAATGTCCCAGTCCCTGCACCAGATAGGCACCGCGATTCCATTCCACCGACTGCCCCAGTTCGGGCGTGAATGCTGCCGGCTTGAAGTACAGCGCGCGCCAAGCGGCCAGCGAGACCTGCAGCTTGTAGGGGAAGCGCAACTGGTTCGGCTGGTTGGGCTGGCTGACGGCCGGCACGGTGCGCAGGTAGGCGTGCAGTGCGTCGGCGTCGGCACGCGTGACGTGGGCATAGCTGGTGTAGGGGAAGGCCGGATAGAGCAGGCGGCCGTCTTTGGATTTGCCGTGATGCAGGGCACGCCAGAAGTCGTCGGCGCTCCAGGCGCCGATGCCGGTGGCGCGGTCGGCGGTGATGTTGGGCGAGATCACGCTGCCGAACGGCGTCTGCAGCGCGCGGCCGCCGGCGTAGGGCTGGCCGCCGCGCGTGGTGTGGCACGCCATGCAGTCGCCTGCCTTGGCCAGATACGCGCCGCGCGCGACCAGTTCGACCGCTGGCGTCACGTGGGCGGCATTGGTCGTCGAGGCGGGCGGGCCGAGGTCTTCGCTGCGGAACTGCTGCGCCAGCAGGGCGGCAATGGCTAGGCCGGCCGCGAGCACGAAGGCGATAACGGTATACACGATTTTCCTCATTTCGCACCGCCCGTTGCGACGGCGGGCGCGCTGCCGCAGACCATGGGCAGGGCGGCTGGCAGACCGGCGGCCGGTCGGGCGGCGGCGTCGGGCGGCTGTTTGCTGAGCCAGGCCGAGACGGCGGCCACGTCGGCGTCGCTCAGGCGGGCCGCGATGTCGGCCATGCAGTCGGGCGCGGTGGCGCGGCGGCTGTGGTTCTTCCAGTTGCCGAACTGGGCATTGATATAGTCGCTGGGCAGGCCGAGCAGGCCGGGGATGGCCGGCTCAACCCCGGTCAGGGCCGCGCCGTGACAGGACACGCAGGCTGGAATTTTCTGCGCCGCATCGCCTTGCCGTGCCAGCGTTTGCCCGCGTGCCAGTTGGGCGGCGGTGGCGCTGGCGCCGCTGCCGGCCGCCGCCGCTGCGTACGGTGGATGCTGGGCCGCGAAATAGTCGGCGATCTCGCGCAGGTAGTCGTCGGGCAAGTGGGCCACCATATAGGTCATCATCGGATAATGACGGCGGCCGTCGCGGAAGTTGCGCAGCTGGTTGTAGAGGTAGCCGGCCGGCTTGCCGGCGATGCGCGGAAAGTAAGCGTCGCCGCGTTCCTTCACGCTATGGCAGGCCAGGCAGGCGGCGACGCGCTGCTCCAGCGTATCGGGCGGGATCGCGGCGGCGGCTGGCGTGGCAGCAGGTGCGACCGCCAGGGCGGCGGCGATACTGAAAGCGGCAAACATCGGCATACCGGTCCTTATTCAGACGGCGCACGGCGGCCGCTGCGTCAGACTATACCGGGTTTGGCCGGCTTCGGCAGCTTGACGGGCTTTATGGGAGATAACTTGTTGCCGAGCTCTAGCCAACGGCGGTAGACGCGCAGCGCCACTTGTGCGTCGTCGGCCGCGTACAGGATTTGCTTTTCGTTTAGGCGCGGCAGGGCCCAGTTGGTGGTGGAGATCTTCTTGGACTTTTGCAGCTTGAGGCCGAAGAACTTGGCCACCGCCGTCTTGGCGCCGAGGTCGTTGCGCTGACCGGGCGCGCGCAGCGCCACCGACATGTCGACGATGGCGGCCGCGCGGATATCGAGCTTGGCGTGCAGGCGCTTGACGTCGTCCGACAGGCCGAAGCCTATCTTCAACGGCAAAGGCCGTTCCAGGATGGCGATCAGCGCCGCCCGGATGTACGGCTCGGTGCTGGCGCCGATCTGGAACAGATACGCCTTGTGGTCGGTGGCAAACTGGATCAGGTGCGGGCCGGTGGAGGTCTCGCCGCGCGTGAAGGTCGGCTTCGATTCGGTATCGAAGCCGATGGCGTCACACACCAGCAGGGCATCGCGCGCGGCGATGGCCTGTTCGGGGGTGACGACCAGATGAACGTCGGCGATGCGGATGCCGGTGTAGGGCGGCAGCTCGTCTTCCGCCGGCGCCACTACGGCCTGGCTATCCAACTCAGCCCTTTTTCGAGAACTTCGCGGCCAGCTGCGTCAGCTTGTCGGCGCGCAGGCGCGCTGCTTCGTCGGCGGCCTGGGCGTCGCGTTCGGCTTTCTTGCGTTCCGCTTCTTTCTTGAAGCGCTCTTGCAGCACTTGCGTGGCGTGGGCGCGGTGGGTGTCGGTGACTTCGGCGCCTGGGGTGCCGTCGAGGTCATGGCGCACTTTGGCTTTTTCCATGACTTTCAGGTAACGCAGGGAGCCGGTGTGGATGCCGAGCGCGGTCCGCATGGTTTTGCGGTCGAGGTCGGGCATCACGGCCAGCAACTGCTTGTCGATACCGATCGACAACGGCAGAAAATCGCGGAAGGCCGGGAATTGGGTTTGCAACTGTTTCAGCAAGCTGCGCGGGGACTGGGCGGCAGTCGCCGGGAGGGAGGCAGGGGTAGCTGGCTCTGCGACCGGAGGCTGGGGGGTAAGACTAGTGTTCATCGACTTCAAAGGTTAAGCAACAGCCGTCAGCATATCATGCGCTCCAGAGGAATGCAGTGCATTTTGAGCCACTGTGTTCGATGGCTCATACTTAGGAAGGACTTAGAACGACGGTAAGGCGTGCGCTCCCGGCCCGAAATGTGTATAATGTTCGACGCACTAACGCAATACCGTGTGATTCAGTTTGGAACAGGATGCGATTCGGATGGTCTGAAAGAGGGCGCTAGCCCTTCTCATTTGCCCTTCTCATTCTTCCCTGATAAGAGAAACAAGCCCGTGGCTGGAAGCGGGCTTTTTTTATTCCGCAGATAATCGTCAGCTAAATTACAACATTTCCACCCATGCGCACCGTTCGCGGTCGGCGCGGGGTCTGCTTTTTTGTAATTTCTGGCGAGTACGCATTGAGAGATTTTTAATGACAAAACCGAAAACTTTAACGTTGTCCGTCAAGAAGCCTACCCGCGCGAGCGCCGCGCCACTGGTGGTGCCGAAGACGACTCTGTCTTATGTGATTGATAATGAAGAGGCAGCGAGCAAAGTAACGGTCGTCAAAAAGAAAACCCGTCTGAGCGCGGCTGCCGAAGCGGCCGCACTGGTCGAGGAGTCGGCTGCCGGCGCGGCCGACCTGGCCGACATGGCGGACGAAACCATCAAGGCCGTCAAAGCGACGCGCAAGAGCGCCGCCGCCGCGATCGAGGGCGACGCGCCGGCCGTGGTGGTCAAGGCGGCGCCGAAGTCCAAGCTGGTCAAGGCCAAGCTGGACGTCGCACCGGTGGTCGCCACCAGCAGCGCCAACGCGCCGGCCGTCAACCAGGTCACCGACGCCGCCACCCTGGCGTCGATCGACACCTCCGGTTACCAGCTGCCGGGCGTGAAAGTGCCGGGCCGCCGTGGCCGCAAGCCGTCCGAGTTCACCCCTGAGAACGACGAAATCGCCGCGTTGAACGCGGTCGAGCGCGCCGAACTGAAAGCCGTGTCCAAGGCCCGCGAACGCAAAGCCAAGGGCGGTGCGGATCTGCTGGGCCTGGATCCGAAAGCCTCGGCCGAGGAACTGGAAAAGCGCCGCACGCAGATCAAGAACCTGATCAATATGGGCAAGGAACGCGGTTTCCTGACCTATGCGGAGATCAACGACCAGCTGCCGGAAAACATCATCGATCCGGAAGCGATCGAAGGCATCATCGCCACCTTCAACGACATGGGCATCGCCATCTACGAGCGCGCCCCGGATGCGGAAGCGCTGCTGCTGAGCGACAACGTCGCCACCGTGGCCTCGGACGATGAAGTGGAGGCGGCCGCCGCCACCGCGCTGTCGACCGTCGATTCCGATTTCGGCCGCACCACCGACCCGGTCCGCATGTATATGCGTGAAATGGGCGCCGTGGCGCTGCTGACCCGCGAAGGCGAGATCGAGATCGCCAAGCGCATCGAAGAAGGCCTGAAAGACATGATCCAGGCGATCTCCGCCTGTCCGACCACCATCGCGGAAATCATTTCGCTGGCCGGCAAGATCGAAGCCGACGAAATGAAGGTCGATGACGTGGTCGACGGTTTTGTCGACCCGAACGAAAGCGCACCGGCCCCGGCCGCGCCGCATTCGGCAGCGGACGACGAAGATGAAGAAGACGACGGCGAAGAAGAAGACGGCGACGTCGGTGGCGGCGCGGCCGGCTACTCGACCGAGCAACTGGCGCAGCTGAAAATCGCCGCGCTGGACAAGTTCGCCTTCATCTCGGCGCAGTTCGAGAAAATGCGCAAGGCTTCGGGTGGCTACGGCTCCAAGGCTTACGTCGCCGCGCAGGAAGCGATTTCGACCGAGCTGCTGGGCATCCGCTTCACCGCGAAAGTGGTGGAAAAGCTGTGCGACACCCTGCGGGGCCAGATGGAAGAAGTGCGCCACATCGAACGCGCCGTGCTGGAACTGTGCGTGAACCGTTGCGGCATGCCGCGCGCCCACTTCATCAAAGTCTTCCCGGGCAATGAAACGGATCTGGATTGGGTCGACGGCGAAGTCGATGCCGGCTATCCATACAGCACCGTGCTGGGTCGCAACGTGCCGGCCGTGAAGGAACTGCAGCGCAAGATGATCGACCTGCAATCGCGCGTGGCGCTGCCGCTGGCCGACCTGCGCAAGATCAACAAGCAAATGGCCGCCGGCGAGAAGCGTGCGCGCCAGGCCAAGCGTGAAATGACGGTCGCCAACTTGCGCCTGGTGATTTCGATCGCCAAGAAATACATCAACCGTGGCCTGCAATTCCTGGATCTGATCCAGGAAGGCAATATCGGCCTGTTGAAGGCGGTGGACAAGTTCGAATACCGTCGCGGCTACAAGTTCTCGACCTACGCCACCTGGTGGATCCGTCAAGCCATCACGCGTTCGATCGCCGACATGGCGCGCACCATCCGCGTCCCGGTACACATGATCGAGACCATCAACAAGATGAACCGCATCTCGCGTCAGATCATGCAGGAAACCGGCAGCGAGCCGGACCTGGCGACCCTGGCGCTGAAGATGGAAATGCCGGAAAACAAAGTCCGCGAAATCATGAAGATCGCCAAAGAGCCGATCTCGATGGAAACGCCGATGGGCGAGGATGGCGATTCGCAGCTGGGCGACTTCATTGAAGACAACACCACGCTGGCGCCGCTGGATGCGGCCTTGCACGCCTCGATGCGCAACGTCATCAAGGAAGTGCTGGATTCGCTGACCCCGCGCGAAGCGAAAGTGCTGCGCATGCGCTACGGCGTGGAAATGTCGAACGACCACACGCTGGAAGAAGTGGGCAAGCAGTTCGACGTGACCCGCGAGCGTATCCGTCAGATCGAAGCCAAGGCCATGAGCAAGCTGCGCCAGCCATCGCGTTCGGACAAGCTGAAGACTTTCCTGACCCAGAACTAAGGTTCAGCGAGGCAAACAAAAAAAGGGAGACGCTGTCTTAATGCCGTTAAGTTAAGCTGAAAATAGGCTTCGTCATTCCCGCGAATGCGGGAATCCATGAGGCGCATGCCCGGCTAACTCAGCATGGATCCCGGCTTTCGCCGGGACGACATCGCTTAACTTAACGGCATTAGAGACGCTGTCTCCCTTTTTTTTAAAGCTGTTTTGCGCATTGCCGGGAAGCCTGGCTTTCATCTTCCGAAAGGCGCCGGGCTGCCAGGTCGACAGCGGTTCGACGGGGTGCTCACGTAGAATAAGCGTTGACGACTCAACAGTCGTCCTTAACGGCACCCCGAACGAAAGGGTCTGACCCTGGCCGCAGCGGTGTGCGGGTTGGGGGGGGGGCGCCTGCTTTTAAAGCCACAAGCAAGGTCAAGCCCGGCATCCCAAGCTGTTCCTGTAAATCCGTGCCGCGAGCCTGGGTGGCGTCCTTGTTGACACTGGCAAGCCGAAGAAGGAAATGACGATGAGTGACAGCACGGAATTACACGGTAGCTGCTTGTGCGGCGGCGTACGCTATCGCGCGGCGTTGCCGGTGTTTCACGCCAGCCACTGCTATTGCACCATGTGCCAGAAGCAGCACGGCGCGGCGGCGGGATCGTATGTCAATGTCGGCAGGCCCGGCCTGGTGATCGAACAGGGCAGGGAACTGATCGCCGAATACGCATCGTCGGCCGACGGCCGGCGCGATTTCTGCCGCGTGTGCGGCTCTACGCTGTTCTGGCGCAGCACGGAAACGCCGGAGCGCATCGCCATCACGCTCGGTACGCTGGAGCCGCCGTATGCGGGGTCGGTGGAGCGCGAACTGTATCCCGAAAACAAACCGGCCTGGACGCCGCGCGCCTGAGTCGCGCACGCTGCGGCCGGCAGCGCAATGTGCAGGGCGTTGCACGTTGTTTTCAGCGTCCAGCCGAGCAAGCACCCCTAACGAAAGGGTCGGACCCCTCGGGGTCCGACCCTGGCCGCAGCGGTGTGCGGGTTGGGGTGGTGCCGCCCGCTTTTAAAGCGACAAGCAACGTCAATCCCATCATGCCAAAAAAAAAGCCCCGGCGTCCGTAAGGAGGCCGGGGCTTGATGGGGCTGCGGGCTTAGCCGGTGTTGCGCAAGCCGGCCGCGACGCCGTTGATCGACAGGTGGATGCCGCGGTGCACGCGTTCGTCCGCCTTGCTTTCGCTCGACAGCGCGCGGTGGCGCTTGATCAGTTCAACCTGCAAGTGGTTGAGCGGGTCGAGGTAGGCGAAGCGGTTCTGGATCGAACGCGCCAGCAGCGGGTTGCCGGCCAGGCGCTCGGTGGCGCCGGTGATGCTTTGCAGGATTTCCAGCGTGCTGGCGTGCTCTTCGGTGATGCGCTTGAAGATGCGGTCGCGCAGTTCCTTATCCTGCACCAGCTCGGCGTAACGCGAGGCGATCGCCAGGTCGGTCTTGGCCAGCACCATGTCCATATTGGACAGCAGGGTGGCGAACAGCGGCCATTGCCGGAACATGGCTTGCAGCTGGGCCAGGCGCTCGGCCTTGTCGCCGTCGGCGATCCAGCCGCCGATGGCGCTGGCGAAACCGTACCAGCCCGGCAGCAGCAGGCGGCATTGGCCCCACGAGAAGCCCCATGGGATCGCGCGCAGGTCTTCGATGCGCTTGGTCGACTTGCGCGAGGCCGGGCGCGAACCGAGGTTCAGCTCGGCGATCTCGGCGATCGGCGTGGCGGCAAAGAAGTAGTCGGTGAAGCCCGGGGTTTCATAGACCAGGTTGCGGTAGGCCTTGTAGGCGCGGTCCGAAATCTCGGCCATCACCGTTTCGAAACCGCGCAGCTGTTTGCTGTGCTCGGCGTCTTCCGGCTGCGGCATCAGGCTCGCTTCCAAGGTGGCGGCGACCAGCAGTTCCAGGTTGCGGCGGCCGATGTCCTTGTTGGAGAACTTGGAGGCGATGATCTCGCCCTGTTCGGTCAGGCGGATCTGGCCGTTGACGGTGCCGTGCGGCTGCGCCAGGATGGCCTCGTACGATGGACCGCCGCCGCGACCGACCGTGCCGCCACGGCCGTGGAACAGACGCAGCTTGACGCCGGCTTTTGCAAACACGGTCACCAGGTGGGTCTCGGCCTTGTACAGCTCCCAATTGGAGGTGAGGAAGCCACCGTCCTTGTTGGAGTCCGAGTAGCCCAGCATGACTTCCTGGATCTGGCCCTGCTTGGCGATCAGTTCCTTCACCAGCGGGATGGCCATTACGGCTTCCATGATGTCGGCCGCGCGCTGCAGGTCGGGTATGGTTTCGAACAGCGGGATCACCATCAGGTCCAGCTCGGGTTTGGCGACACCCGCGGCGAGGCGCAGCAGGCCCATTTCCTTTTGCAGCAGCAGCACTTCCAGCAGGTCGGACACGGTTTCGGTGTGCGAGATGATGTAGTTGCGGATCGCGCGCACGCCGTAGCGCGCACGGATCTCGCGCGCGGCGCGCAGCACGCCCAGTTCGGAGACGGTCTCGGCCGAGTAGCTGATGTACGGCGAATTGAGCAGGCGCGGCTGCGACAGCTCGTCGAGCAGCAGCTTGACCTTGGCGTCCTCGTCCAGCGCGCAGTACTCGGCCAGCACGCCCGATTTGGCGAACAGCTCGGCCAGCACGCGCTCGTGGATGTCGGACGACTGGCGCATGTCCAGCGACGCCAGATGGAAGCCGAAGATGTCGGCCGCACGCTTCAGGGTGGACAGGCGCGGCTGCACCAGCACCGCGCCGTGGTTGGCGTCGAGCGAGTCGATCAGCACTTGCAGGTCGGCCGAGAAGGCGGACGCGTCGGCGTACGGCTCGGCGTGGCCCACTTCCTTGCGCAGGATGTTGGTGGCGCCCAAGGCGCGCGCGGTCGATGCCAGACGCGCGTAGATGCCGATCAGGGCGCGGCGATACGGTTCGTCGGCGCGGTGGTCGGAGGTGTCCGGCGACTGGTCGGCCAGCGCTTGCAGCGCGGGCGAGCAGGCGATCATCAGGGTCGAGATCGACAGCTCGGCGCCCAGCGTGTGCGTTTCCTCCAGGTAGAAGTCGAGGATGGTGGTGGCCTGGCGCGTCAGCGCGTGCGACATGGTGTTGCCGTTGACGTTGGGATTGCCGTCGCGGTCGCCGCCGATCCAGCTGCCCATCTGTACGTACGGTGCGTTGATCAGTTGCGGCTGTTCTTCGTTGCCGTAGTGGTGGGCGATGTCCTGCTCGATGTCGTCATACAACCCCGGCAGTTCGCGCAGGAAGGTGATGCGGTAGTAGGACAGGGCGTTTTCAATCTCGTCGGCCACGGTCAGCTTGGAGTAGCGCAGCATGCGGGTCTGCCACAGCGTGGCGATGCGCGCGCGCAGCAGGTGCAGGTTGGCGGCGCGTTCCTTCGGCGTGATCGGCAGGTCGCGTTCGGCCAGCAGGCGCGCGATATCGTGCTCGGCATCAAGGATGGATTTGCGCTGCACCTCGGTCGGGTGGGCGGTCAGCACCGGCGAAATCAGCGCGTCCTTGAAGAAGGTCGACACGGTTTCCTGGCTGACGCCGGCTTCTTTCAGCTTGCACAGCGCGAAGTTGACGCTGCCTTGCTGCGGGTTCGAGCCGGCTAGCAGGTGGGCGCGGCGGCGGCGAATGTGGTGCTGGTCTTCGGCGATATTGGCCAGGTGCGAGAAATAGGAAAACGCGCGCACCACGGAAATCGTCTGTTCCTTGGTGAGGATTTTCAGCATGCCGTCGAGTTCCTTGGCGGCGCCGGCGTCGGCCTCGCGGCGGAAGCGCACGGCGGTTTGCCGGATGGTTTCGACCACGGCGTAGACTTCTTCGCCCTCCTGGTCGCGCAACACGTCGCCGAGCAGGCGGCCGAGTAAGCGTATGCCTTCTTTGAGTGGTGCGTCCTTGTCTACGCCCGTTTGTTCAGCAGTAAGATGCGTTGCACTAGATTGGTTTGCCATGGGTTAAGCCACAAAGAGATAAATGTCGGTGCAAGGGCTTGTGGCCCGGTTCTGCGAGAAGGTGAGCATGCTAAAATTTGTGATCTTAAACACGCGCGTGGTACTGGCTTGCGCCGGTTGACGTCAGCTACAGCGAAAGAACTGGTTTTGAAAACATCGGAAATGGTACAAAGTCCCCCATCCAGATTGGTGATCGCCTCACGTGAAAGCCGCCTGGCCATGTGGCAGGCGGAACATGTACGCGAACGCTTGACAATATTATATCCGCACTGCGATGTCAAAATTGTCGGAATGACGACGCGCGGCGATCAAATTCTGGATCGCACCTTGTCCAAAGTCGGCGGCAAGGGCCTGTTTGTGAAGGAACTTGAAGTGGCGATGGCTGAAGGCCGCGCCGATCTGGCCGTGCATTCGCTCAAGGATGTGCCGATGGAATTGCCGGAAGGTTTTGCGCTGGCGGCTGTACTGGAGCGCGAAGATCCGCGCGACGCCTTCGTTTCCAACGACTACGACGCGCTCGACGCGCTGCCGGCCGGCGCCGTGGTCGGCACCAGCAGCCTGCGCCGCCAGTCGCTGATCGCGGCGCGTTATCCGCACCTGGTGATCAAACCGCTGCGTGGTAATCTGGACACACGCTTGGGCAAACTGGACCGTGGCGACTACGCCGCCATCATCCTGGCCGCCGCCGGCCTCAAGCGCCTGGGCCTGCCGCAGCGCATCCGCGCCTTGCTCGATCCGGCCAGCAGCCTGCCGGCCGCAGGGCAGGGGGCCATGGCGATCGAAATCGCCGAGCGCGATGACGGCATCGATCTGATGGCGATCCTCGCTCCGCTGAACCACGAAGCGACCGCACAAGCCGTCACCGCCGAACGCAAAGTCTCGAAGGTCTTTGGCGGCAGCTGCCAGGTGCCGCTGGCCGCCTTCGCCACCGTGGAAGGCGGCGATATGCACCTGCGCGCCATGGTCGCCACGCCGGACGGCACGCGCATGGCCAGCGCCGAAGTGCGCGGCGCGGCGGCCGACGCCGAAGCGCTGGGCGCGCAAGTGGCCGAACTGCTGCGCGCGCAGGACGCCGAGGACATCCTGTCGGCCTGCCTGAGCGACGCGGCGCAAGCCGAGGCGGACGCCCGTTCGGCGAGCCTGGCCTATGCCGCCGCCGTCGATGCGGCCGACGCGGCCGCCGGCAAGCCCGGCGCCTGATCCGGGGATGACCGGCGCCGTCGTCATTACCCGTCCACTGGCCCAGGCCGGAGCGCTGGCCGCCCGCGTCAGCGCGCTGGGCCGCCCGGTGGAACTGCTGCCGCTGCTGGCGATCGCGCCGCTGGACGACCAGGCGCCGCTGCTGGCGGCGCTGGCGCGGCTGCATGAATACGAGCTGGTGGCCTTCGTCTCGCCCAATGCCATCGACGCCGCCTTTGCGCACATCGCGCGCTGGCCGGACGGCGTTACGCTGGCGGTGCTGGGCGAGGGCAGCCGCGCCGCCCTGGCCGCGCATGGCGTCACGCCGGATACGGTGCGCATCGTCAGCCCGGCCGACAGCGCCCACAGCGATTCCGAACACCTCTTGCAAACGCTGGACCTGGCCGCCCTGAACGGCAGGCCGGTGCTCATCATTCGTGGCGAAAGCGGGCGCGAGTTGATGGCCGACGGCCTGCGCGACGCCGGCGCCCTGGTGGATGTGGTGGCGGCCTACCGTCGCTCCGTGCCGTTGCTGACGCCGGCGCTGGCGACGCGCCTGCGGGCCTTGCTGGCGCAGCAAAACGACTGGATCATCACCAGTTCAGAAGCCTTGCGCGGCCTGATGGGTCTATTGCATCAGTTGGACTTGCACCATCCTGATGCGATGCAGCACAATAGCGTTGTAACAATGCAACAGCAGCACCTGATCGTGCCACATGCCCGAATTGCCGAAACGGCAAATAATTTAGGATTTTCCAAGCTGACGCTGACCGGATCAGGCGACGAACGCCTGCTGGCCGCGTTACAATCATGCCTATGAACGATTTGCCTACATTACCTGATCCAGCGGTCGCGACCGCCAAAGCCGCCGAGAGTCCGCAGTCTGCGCCGCCGGCGCCACCAGCCGCGCCGGCCCAGCCCGAACCGAGTCTGCTCGAAACGCTGCAACAGCCGCAAATGCTGCTGGTGGGCGTGATCGTGCTGACCATTTTGCTGGCCGGCCAAACCTGGTCGTCGCACGCGCGGGTCAACAAGCTGCGCGAGGAAATGGCGCTGCGCCTGCAAAAGGGCGACGCCACCAATGCCGACACCGGCAACCTGGTGCGCACGGTGCAGGAAAGCACCAAGGAGCTGCAAGGCAAAGTCGCCCTGCTGGAGAGCAAACAGCAGGAAGCGCAGAGCCAGCAACTGGCGCTGGAGCAGCTGTACCAGGATCTGTCCAAGAACCGCGATGAATGGGCGTTGACCGAAATCGAACAGGTACTGTCGACCGCGTCGCAGCAGTTGCAGCTTGCCGGCAACGTGCCGGGTGCGCTGATCGCGCTGCAGAATGCCGACCGCAGCCTGTCGCGTTCGGACAAGCCCCAATTCATCACCATCCGCCGCGCCATCGCGCGCGACACCGACCAGCTGAAAGCCCTGCCGAGCGTCGATTCGGTGGGGGTGGCGCTGCGCCTCGACAACGCCATCGCGCAAATCGACACGTTGCCGATGCTGGCCGACGAAAAGCCGACCCTGCCGGCGCCGCCGGAAAAGAAAGCCAAGCCGGCCAAGGTCGTGCACGGCAAGGATGGCAAACCGGTCAAGGTCGAGGACACCACCAGCCCGTGGCTGCTGGCGCTGCAAGAAGGCTGGAACGGCTGGAGTAGCGAAATGTGGACCGACGTGCGCCAGCTGATCCGCGTGCGCAATGTTGACACGCCGGACGCGCTGATGCTGTCGCCGACGCAGTCCTACTTCCTGCGCGAAAACCTCAAGCTGCGCCTGCTGAACGCGCGCATGGCCCTGTTGTCGCGCAATGAAACGGCATTCCGCGCCGACCTGATCGCGGCGCAGGAAGCGTTGGTCAAATACTTCGATACGCGCGCCCGCTCCACCCAGACCGTGCAGGCGCTGCTGCGCCAGGTCCAGAGCAGCAATCTCGCCATCGAGATGCCGACCCTGTCCGACAGCCTGAACGCTGTGCGCAATTACAAAGCGAAGCCATAGTCATGCGTTTATTTCTCTGGTTAGTCGCCATGATGGCCGCCGCCATCGGCATTGCCGTGACGGCGCGCTTCAATCCGGGCAACGTGGTGCTATTCTATCCGCCGCACCGCATCGACCTGTCGCTGAACTTCTTCATCGTGCTGGAAGTGGCGCTGTTTGCCTTCCTGTACGTGCTGATCCGCGCCTTCCGCGCCACCATCAAAATGCCGGGCAAAGTGGCGGCCTACCGCCAGCACAAGCGTGAGCGTGATGGCAACAAGGGCCTGCGCGAAGCGTTGAAAGCGCTGTTCGAAGGCCGTTTCGGCCATGCCGAGAAGGCCGCGCTGCGCGCCTCCGAGCTGCCGGAAAACGCCGGCGTGGCGGCATTGATCGGCGCCCGCGCGGCGCATCGCATGCGCCAGGCGCAGCGGCGCGACCAATGGCTGGGCAAGCTGGCCGGCGACAACGGCATGAAAACCGCGCGCCTGATGACCATGACCGAACTGCTGGTCGACGACCACCAGCCGGAGCAGGCGCTGGAAGCGGTGCGCGAACTGAACGCCAGCGGCACCCGTCATATCCATGCCTTGCAGATGTCGCTGAAAGCACAGCAACAGGCCAAGAACTGGCCGGAAGTGTTGCGCCTGGTGCGTTCGCTGGACAAGCACCGCGCGCTGCATCCGGCGCTGTCGTCGCGCCTGCGCGAGCTGGCTTACGACGACCTGCTGTCGGACCAGAGCCACGACGCCGAATCGCTGCTGCGCGTGTGGTCGACGGTGCCGACCGCCGACCGCATCAAGCCTTACGTGGCCTGCCGCGCGGCGAGTGCGCTCAACGCGCGCGGCCTGCACGACGAAGCGCGCCTGGTGGCGGAAGAATCGCTGACGGCCGACTGGGACGAGCGCGTGGTACGCACTTATCGCGAAGCGGCGGCGCCGGCCGGATCGGCGGCCTTGCTGCTGCAGATCGAGCACTGCGAAAATTGGGCGCACGCGCGTCCGACCGACGCCGAGCTGGCGCTGACGCTCGGTTCACTGTGCCTGAAGCAAAAACTGTGGGGCAAAGCCCAGCGCTACCTGGAGCAGGCGCTGTCGGACGCCTCCGACCCGCGCATGGTGCGCGAATCCCACCTGAAACTGGCGCAGATGCACGAAGCGCTGGGCCAGGAAGCGGAAGCCGCCAACCACTACCGCCAGTGCGCACTGGCCACCATCCTCTAACGTCATTCCCGCGCACGCGGGAATCCATGCTGAGCTAACGGGCTATGGACTCCCGCCTGCGCGGGAGTGACGTGCGGCTGCGCAGGAGTGACGTGCGGCTGCGCGGGAGTGACGTGCGGCTGCGCGGGAGTGACGCGGCTTATGCCGGATCGGAGTCGACCGGGAAGCCTTCGATTTTCCAGCGCAGCATGCCGCCGGCCAGGTTGGCGACTTTGGTGAAGCCGGCTTTGGTCAGCAGCACGCTAGCCTGCGCCGAGCGCACGCCGGAGCGGCAGACAGCCACGATCGGCTGCTCGCGGTCGAACTCGCCCATGCGCTCGGTCAGCTGCGACAGCGGCACCAGCGTGGCGCCATGCACGTGGCCGAGACGGTCGATGAATTCCGGCACTTCGCGCACATCGACCACCTGTACCTTGGCCAAATGCTCCAGCAAGGCCATCGGCTCAATCTCCCATACACCACTGAAACGCAGCGTCAGCGGCGCCCAGCCGGGCGCGTCGGTCGGCGCATCGCCCTCCGGCTGGCCGCAGCGCAGGTTGGCCGGCACCGCCACGGCAATCAATTTCGGATGCGGCAGGTGCAGGTTGTTCATGTGGCCCGTGAAGTCCCCCACATCGACATCGCCGCCCAGGCGCGGGTTGTAGCGCCGCTCTTCGGCCACGCTGGTGACTGTGATGCCGCGATAGTCGTGCGCAGGGTAGAGCAGGCAGGCCGGCGGCAAGCTGAGGATCTGCTCGTGCACGGAGGCGAACAACTGTTGCGGACTGCCTTGCTGGAAATCGGTGCGGCCGCAGCCGCGTATCAGCAAGCTGTCGCCGGTGAAAGCCATGCTTGCCTCATCCAGCACATAGGTCAGGCAGCCGCTGGTGTGGCCCGGCGTGGCGCGCACGTCCAGGTGACGCGCGCCGAAGCGCACCCGGTCGCCATGATGCAAGGGCGTATCGACGCCGCTGGCGCCGGCCACCGCCGACAGCGCGATGGCGTTGCCGCAACGCTGGTGCAGCCGCCAGGCGCCGGTCACATGGTCCGCGTGCACATGGGTGTCGAGGGTGGCCACCAGCTTCAGGCCGAGTTCTTCCAACAGTGCCAGATCGCGCGGCACCTGTTCATACACCGGGTCGATCAGCACCGCCTCGCCGCCGTCGCCGAGCAAATAGGTGTAGGTAGAGGAGGTGTGATCGTACAGTTGGCGAAAAATCATAATTCGTTATCTGAATAAGGACAGCGCTTATCATAACAAACGTTCAACGGTGTTGCGCCGCACAAGCAGCCTGTACTTCGATATAATGTCGCGGTTAAACACAGTCCGCTAACCGAGGAAAATCCATGAGCTTGAACAAAGTATCTTCCGGCAAAGATCTGCCTAACGACTTCAACGTCATCATCGAAATCCCGATGAACGCCGACCCGATCAAATACGAAGTAGACAAAGAGTCGGGCGCAATCTTTGTTGACCGCTTCATGGGTACCGCCATGCATTACCCATGCAACTACGGCTACGTGCCGAACACCCTGTCGGCCGACGGCGACCCGGTGGACGTGCTGGTGATCACCCCGTTCCCGCTGATCCCAGGCGTCGTGGTGCGTTGCCGCCCGATCGGCGTGCTGAAAATGACCGACGAAGCCGGTGAAGACGCCAAAGTACTGGCCGTGCCGGTCGACAAGGTCCTGTCGATCTACAGCCACTGGCAGAAGCCGGAAGACCTGAACGAACTGCGCCTGCGCCAGATCCAGCACTTCTTCGAGCACTACAAAGATCTGGAAAAAGGCAAGTGGGTCAAGGTCGAAGGCTGGCACGGTCCAGAAGCCGCCAAGGAAGAAATCCTGGCCGGCGTCGCCAACTACCAGAAAGACCAGGCAGCGTAAGCAGCCAAGTCAAACCGGGGTCAGTTCCGACATTCGGACACGAGCCCAACCGTAGCAGCCGCTACGGTTGGGCTCGTGTCCGAATGTCGGAACTGACCCCGGATTTTTTTATGCCGCGCGCGGTTCGCCCGAAGCAGCTTCGGCTTCGCGGCGCAGGCGCGACATGTATTGCGGCGTGATGCCCAGGTAGGATGCGATGGCGCGCTGCGAGATGCGTGCCTCCAGGCCCGGATATTCTTCGCGGAAGGCCGTCAGCCGCTCCTGCGCCGAGGTTTCGCCGTTGCTGTACGCGTGCTGCGCCAGCGCCTGCAGGCCGTGCATGGCGATGTGCAGGTGGTAGTCTTGCATCTCCTCACTCTGCGCGCGCAGCTCGGAAGCACGCTTCCAGTCCAGCGTGAAGCCGTGGACCGGCGTCTCCGCAATCAGGAATTGCACCGCCGGCTGGCCGGTCTCGCCGTTGATCAGGTCCGTCAGCGTGGTGGCCGACTCGCCTTCGCGATAGAAGCGCAAGGTCATCTCCACGCCTTCGCGGTTGAAGAAACCGCTGCGCGCCACGCCGCTGGCCAGCCAGTACACCTGCGTCGCCGGCACGCCGGCACGCTGCAGGTACTCGCCCTTGCGCACATGGAAGGGCTTGGCAATGGTGGCCAGAATATTGGTGACGCTGTTGAACGACTCTTCGCTCACGTCGATCCGCTTCATCGTGGCGGATTTAAAGCGGTTACGCTGTTTTATGAAATCTGCATTCATGCTATTTTTACCATATTACCGGGAAACAATATCGATGCTATTGTAACCCCAATACGGGTTCCCCTTACGAGGTTTCTATAGCCTTGAAGGGAAGATGTTCGGCCAGTTCGTCGATATAGTCGTTCATGGCGGCGGTTTCCTGCGCCAGAAAGTCGGCGATGGCGTCGGCAAAGCGCGGATCGGCCACCCAGTGCGCCGACCAGGTCGGCGTCGGCACCAGGCCGCGCGACATCTTGTGGATGCCCTGCGCACCACCTTCGAAACGCGCCATTCCGTGGCGGATGCAGTAGGCTATCGATTGCACGTAACAGGTTTCGAAGTGCAGACCGGAGACGAATTCCAGCGTGCCCCAGTAGCGGCCGTACATCACATTGCCGCCCACCAGGTTCAGGGCTGCCGCCACCGGCGCGTCGCCGCGCTTGGCCAGCACGATCATCAGGCTGTCCGGCGTTTCTGCCAGCAGGCGGCGGAAGAAGGCCAGCGATAGATACGGCTTGGAGAAGTGCGCCTGGTAGGTCGACACATAGCACTCGTAGAAGAAGCGCAGCACCTGGTCCGTGATGGCGGCGCCGGCCAGGTGTTCGAAGTGGATGCCGGCTTCCTGCACGCGCTTGCGGTCCTGGCGGATCTTCTTGCGCTTTTCCATCTTCATGCTGGCGAGGAAGGCGTCGAAGTCGGCGTAGTCCTGGTTCTCCCAATGAAATTGCACGCCTTCGCGCAGCATGTAGCCAGCGTCGGCCAGCGCCTGTTTGTCCTGGTCGTCGGGGAACAGGATGTGCAGCGAGGAGGTGCCCAGTTGTTGCGCCACCTGCAGCGCGGCGCGCGCCAGCAGTTGGCGGTCTTCCGCATTGTGCGCCAGCAGGCGGCCGCCGGTCACCGGCGTGAACGGCACCGCCGACAGCAGCTTGGGGTAGTAGGGGATGCCGTTGCGGTGGAAGGCGTCGGCCCAGGCGTGGTCGAACACGTATTCGCCGCGGCTGTGATCCTTCAGGTACAGCGGCATGGCCGCCTGCAGCACGCCGTCGCGCTGCAGGACCAGGTAGCGCGGCGACCAGCCGGTGTTGGCAGCGGCGCAGCCGGTTTCGTGCAGCGCGTGCAGGAAGGCGTAGGCTAGCGTCGGGTTGTCACCGGCTAGCGCCTGCCACTGCGCCGGATCGATGTCCGCCAACGAGTCGATGATCGATAATTCTGCTTCCGCCACACTGCCTCCTTGCCCAATGATGTGCCAGTCTAGCGCATGCGGGCGGGCTTTGCCCGTGCGATAATTTGATTTTGCGTGCCCGAAAGAGCGACATGGCTTCGAACTTCTTCAATCTGTACACCCACGACTTCGCCCGCGTCGCCATTGCCGCGCCGGTGTGCCGCATTGCCGATCCCGCCTACAACGCCGAACAGACCATTCTGCTGGCCGAGCAGGCCGCCGCGCAGGGCGCGGCCCTGGTGGCCTTCCCCGAGCTGGGCCTGTCGGCCTATACCTGCGACGACTTGTTCCACCAGCGCGCACTGCTCGACGGCGTGCTCGACGGCTTGAGCGCGATCCTCGACGCCTCGCTGCAATGGAAAATGGCCATCGTGGTCGGTGCGCCGTTGCGCGTCGATCACCAGCTGTACAACTGCGCGGTGGTGATCGCCAACGGCCAGATCCAGGGCGTGGTGCCGAAGAGCTACCTGCCCAACTACGGCGAGTTCTACGAGGCGCGCCAGTTCAGTAGCGGCGATTACGCCGTCGCCACCGAGATCGATCTGCTCGGCGAGCGTGTGCAATTCGGTTCCGGCCTGCTGTTCGAAGTGGGCGACCTGCCGCTGTTCAAATTCCACGTCGAGATCTGCGAGGACGTGTGGGTGCCGATTCCACCGTCGTCGTTTGCCGCGCTGGCCGGCGCCACGGTGCTGGTCAATCTGTCGGCCTCGAACGCGCTGGTGGGCAAGGCCAACTATCGCAACCAACTGGTGGGCCAGCAGTCGGCGCGCTGCATCGCCGCCTACCTCTACACCTCCTCGGGCGGTGGCGAGTCCAGCACCGACATGGCGTGGGACGGCCAGGGCGTGATCTACGAGAACGGCGAGTTGCTGGCCGAGCCGAAGCGCTTCATCGACGCAGCGTCGCTGACCTTTGCCGACATCGATCTGGAGCGCCTGTCGCGCGAGCGCATGCGCATGAACACCTTCGCGCAATCGGTGCAGCGCCACGCGGCCGAGGTGGGCAAGTTCCGCACCGTGTTCTTCCACCTGGAGATCGAACGCGAGCAAGCGCTGGCGCTGAAGCGCTGTGTCGAACGCTTCCCCTACGTGCCGGCCGATGCGCGCCGCCGCGACGACCGCTGCAACGAGGTCTACAACATCCAGGTGCAGGCGCTGGCGCAGCGCCTGACCACCAGCGGCTTGAAGAAAGTGGTGATCGGCGTCTCGGGCGGCCTCGATTCCACGCATGCGCTGCTGGTCTGCGCGCGCGTGATGGACAAGCTGCAACTGCCGCGCACCAACATCCTGGCCTACACCATGCCTGGCTTCGCCACCAGCGAGCGCACGCTCAAACAGGCGCACGCGCTGATGAAACTGGTGGGCTGCAGCGCGCAGGAAATCGATATCCGCCCAAGCTGCGAACAGATGCTGAAGGATTTGCACCATCCCTACGCGGATGGTCAGGCGCAGTACGACATCACGTTTGAAAACGTGCAGGCCGGCGAGCGCACCAACCACTTGTTCCGCCTGGCGAACCACCACGGCGGGCTGGTGATCGGCACCGGCGACCTGAGCGAGCTGGCGCTGGGCTGGTGTACCTACGGCGTGGGCGATCACATGTCCCACTATAACGTCAACGCCAGCGTGCCGAAGACGCTGATCTCGCACCTGGTGCGCTGGGTCGCCGAGTCCGGCGTGATTGGCCGCAACGATGCGCAGGTGCTGCTCGACATCCTCGGTACCGAGATCAGTCCCGAGCTGGTGCCGGGCACCGCCGGCGGCCAGCCGGAGCAGCGCACTGAAAGTACCATCGGCCCGTACGAGCTGCAGGATTTCAACCTGTACTACGTGCTGCGCTTCGGCTTCAATCCCTCCAAGGTGGCCTTCCTGTCGCATAGCGCCTGGAAGGACAAGGAGCAGGGCCGCTGGCCGGACGGCGACCACGTCACGCGCAATCAATACGACCTGGCGGCGATCAAGAAAAACCTCGGCATCTTCCTTGACCGCTTCTTCCGCACCAGCCAGTTCAAGCGCAGTTGCGTGCCGAACGCACCGAAGGTGGGCAGCGGCGGTTCACTCTCGCCGCGCGGCGACTGGCGCGCGCCGAGCGATGCGCAAAGCGTTGTATGGTTGGAGGAATTACGCTCCATTCCAGTGCAAGAGTAAAGGCGAGTGTAAAGAATAAGCTTATGTGCATGGACAGCGCGCGCCTGTCGATTACAATAGAAGCAAAGCTTGCAGCCCGCTGCGCCCGCATTTTTGATTGAGATATAAGGAGAAGTCATGAAACAGATTACCGCTGTGATCAAGCCATTCAAACTGGACGAGGTGCGTGAGGCACTGGCCGAGGTGAATGTCACCGGCCTGACCGTGACCGAAGTCAAAGGCTTCGGCCGCCAGAAAGGTCATACCGAACTGTATCGCGGCGCGGAATACGTCGTCGACTTCCTGCCGAAAGTAAAAGTCGAAGTCGTGGTCGATGACGGCGTGGCCGAGCAGGTGGTGGACGCCATCATCAAGGCCGCGCGCACCGGCAAGATCGGCGACGGCAAGATCTTCGTGCAGAATGTGGAGCAGGTAATCCGCATCCGTACCGGCGAGACCGGCGCAGACGCGGTCTAAGCAACCCGCCTTATTCGACATGCCGGCTATGCCGGCATTTTTTTTGTTCGTTAGCGAGTAAAGCGATTAAGGCAATTTTTGCATATGCTTTTTTGGATATATTAGTTCGAGCTTTCTGGGTGGATTAGTAATATAGGCAAACTGTCTACCCCCGAGAGCCTGCGTCATGACCCATTATCGCTACCAGATCGTCGCCTTGTCCCTGCTGTCCATTGCCGCCAACCTGTGCGCGGCGCCCAGCGTGTATCCGACCGGCGTGACCCGCTACGACACCGCCACCGCCCACAACAGCTACGTGATCTTCAGCGGGCAGGACAAGAAAACCCATCTGATCGACATGAACGGCAACGAGGTGCATAGCTGGGACGCCGAAGGCTTCCCGCCGGTGTTGCTCGATCCGGCCCTGACCGGCGGCCAGCGCGGCAATGTGCTGGTGCAGCTGGCCAGCGTGGCCGGCACTTCGAACGAAGGTAACGGCTTGCGCAATCAGGCGATAGGTGAATTGGATTGGAACAGCAAGGTGGTGTGGCAGTGGGGCTCGGCCGCCAGCGCACAGGATGCCTACGCCGCGCCGGTGGAAGGCAAGGCCGATGCCCAGGTGCCCGGCGGCAGCGCCAAGCAGCACCACGACTGGCGCCGTTTGAAGAACGGCAATACGCTGGTGCTGGCCAACCTGGTGCATCCGGTGGCCGGTTTCCGCGCGCCGCAGGTACTCGATGATGTGATTTACGAAGTCAGCAAGCAGGGCGACATCGTGTGGAAGTGGGTGGCCTCGGAACACCTGAACGAGTTCGGCTTTTCGGCGGCGTCGCTCAAGCTGGTGAAGGAGGGTGCTTCGCCGCGCCGCCCGGGCGCACCGTTCGACTACCTGCACATCAACAATATGTCGGTGCTGGGCCCGAACCAGTGGTTCGACGCCGGCGACCAGCGCTTCCATCCCGATAACATCCTGATCGATTCGCGCGAAGCCAATTTCATCGTCATCATCGCCAAGCAGACCGGCAAGGTGGTGTGGAACCTCGGTCCCGATTATCCGGCGCAGGCGCGCGGCCCGCGCGTGCTGCCACGGCCGGTGGACCAGATCGTCGGCCAGCACGACGCCCATCTGATCGAGCCGGGTCTGCCGGGCGCCGGCAATATCCTGGTGTTCGACAACCAGGGCGAAGCCGGCTATCCGCGCGTCAGCGTCGGCGTGCAGCCGCGTTCGCGGGTGCTGGAGATCGATCCGGTCAAAAAGCAGATCGTGTGGGAATACACGGGCGGCGATTCCAACGGTCCTGATTGGGGCTTCTACAGCTCCTTCATCAGCAGCGCCCGTCGTCTGCCGAACGGCAATACCCTGATCGATGAAGGCATGAACGGCCGCATCTTCCAGGTCACCAACAAGGGCGACATCGCCTGGGAATACATCAGCCCTTACTTTGCTCCGACGCCGGTTGCCGGCGCCGGCAAGCCGGTGCTGAGCAATTGGTTGTACCGCGCCCAACCGGTGCCGTATGACTGGGTGCCGGAAGGCACGCCGCGCTCCGAGAAAGCGGTGACCCCGCCGGAGCCAGGGAAATTCCGCCTAGTCACGAACTAAACGCCAAACACGACTACTATAACAAGCACGTACCGGCTGTCGAAGCCGGTGCGCGGGGCCGCTGACGCCCGATTTTCAGATGAAAGCCTGACCATGCAACAGAAAAAACTCGCCGTCGCCATTGCTGCGGCCTACGGCATCGCCCTCGCTTACGCACCATCGGCGCAGGCACAGAACGCTGCCGCGCTGGCGATTGCCGCCATTTCGGATACGGCGGTTTCCGCCAGCGCCGCCGCGCCGGTGGTGGCCGCAGCCGCTGCGGCTGCTTCGGTATCGGCTGCGGCCGATACCGGGCAGGAGGGCGGCGCTTACGCCGCTGCTGCAGCGGCAGGCGCCGATGCCTCGCAGGTGATCGCCAGCGTCACCGTCTCCACCCGCCGCCGCAATGAAACCTCGCAAAGCGTGCCGACCACCATGAGCGTGCTGGACGACAAGACGCTGGAAAACAACCGCGTCTATCGCGTGCAGGATCTGCAGCAACTGCTGCCGAGCACCACCGTCAACTTCGTCCACGCCCGCCAGCTGAGCTTTGCCGTGCGCGGCCTCGGCAACAACACCGCCAGCGACGGCCTCGAAGGCAGCGTCGGCCTGTACCTGGACAATGTCTACCTGGCCCGTCCCGGCATGGCCGCGTTCGACGCGCTCGACGTGCAGCAGCTGGAACTGCTGCGCGGCCCGCAGGGTACGCTGTTCGGCAAGAACACCACTGCCGGCGTACTTAACATCACCACCAAGCAGCCCACCTTCCGCAGCGAGAACACGGCCTCGATCTCGGTCGGCCAGGACAATTACGTGCAGGGCAAGGCCGGCATCTCGGGCGCTTTCTCGGACACGCTGGCCGGCCGCCTGTCGGTCTACAAGACGCATGAGGGCGGCTACATCACCAACCTCTACAACGGCAACCAGGTGCAGGGCGGCGACCGTGCCGGCGTGCGCGCCCAGTTGCTGTGGGAACCCGACAGCGCCTTCAGTGTGCGCCTGATTGCCGACTACAACGAGGAAGACTCCAACAACGGCACCATGGTGCTGTACAGCGTCGGCCCGAGCGGACGCTGGCTGACGCAGGCCGCCGCCATCGGCGCCAAGGCGATCTACAATCCTGCCGCTTACCAGGTGAACCAGGACAACGGCTCGCACGTCAGCGTGCATCAGGGCGGGCTGTCGGCGGAAGTCAACTGGAAGCTGGCCAATGACTACAAGTTCACCGCGATCAGCGCTTTCCGTTTCTGGAACTTCACGCCGCGCAACGACGATGGCCTCGACGTGCCCGTTATCCTCAACATCGGTGCGTTGGCGCGGCACCGCCAGTTCACGCAGGAGCTGCGTCTGGCCACGCCACAGGGCGGCGCGGTGGAATCGGTGCTTGGCGCTTACTACTATTATCAGAACCTGGACAACACCAACTTCAGCTACAACGGCGCGCTGACCGACAAGTTCAACGGCACGCCAAACGGCGCCTGGGCCAACCTGACCAGTTTTGCCGACGGCCACCTGCGCGTCAACAGCTATGCGCTGTTCGGCCAGTCGATCTGGCACATCGATCCGCAATGGGATCTGAGCGCCGGCCTGCGCGCCACCTATGAAGACAAGCGCGCCTATGAGGTACGCTATGCGCCGAGCGGCGGCGCCGCCGTCACCGACGCGGCGCTGGCGTCGCGCAACGCCCGCTACGGCGCCTTCAATTCCGGCGACATCAAGCTGAACAACCTGAGCCCGTCGGGCCTGCTGACCCTGGCCTACAAGGCCGATGCCGATGTGCTGGGCTTCGTCACGCTGTCGCATGGTGAGAAATCGGGCGGCATCAACCTGACCGTGCCGGGCGCGGCCGGCATCTCCTCGCTGAAGATCGACAACGAGAAGGCCAACAATCTGGAACTGGGCGTGAAAAGCAAGCTATGGGAGCGCCGCGCGCAGATCAACGCCAGCGTGTTCGCCAACGTGGTGCGCGGCTACCAGAACAACGCCTATGACCCATCGACGCTGTCGTCCTACATCACCAACGCCGGCGACGTGCGTAGCCGTGGCGCGGAACTGGAAACCAGCTTCCTGGTCGCGCCCGGCCTGACGCTGGGGGCCAACGGCGCCTTCAACGATGTGCGCTACCTCAAGTACAACAACGCGCCATGCCCGCCGGAGATCACTGCGACTTCGTGCAATCTGTCAGGGCGCGCGGCGCTGGTCAACGCGCCGCGCTGGACCTCCAGCCTGAGCGCGCAGTACGCGCGCGCCGTGGCCGATGGTGTAGAAGGCTATTTCAACCTCAACACCTCGTATCGCACCGAAGTATTTGGCACGCTGGACGCCTCGAAGTACGCCAAGATTCCGGCCTACTCCCTGACCAATCTGTCGGCCGGCGCGCGTTTCAAGGCCGGCGGCGCCAAATGGGATGTGTCGTTGTGGGCCAAGAACGCCTTCGACAAGCTGTATTACACCAGCCTGTGGAACACCAGCTTCGGCGCCTATAACGCGGTGATCGGCACGCCGCGCACCGTGGGCCTGAGCGCCCGCGCAGATTTCTAATACGGAGACCCGCAACATGACTGACAACAACGCGCACAACAGCGCCCGCCGCCGCATTCTGCAATCGCTGCCGGCGCTGGCGCTGGCCAACGTCCTGCCGTCCGCGCTGGCCGCAGGCAAGGACCAGCCGAACATCATCTTCATCCTGGCCGACGACCTCGGCCACGCCGACCTGGGCGTGTACGGCCAGGCCGAGATCAAGACGCCGCACCTGGACCGGCTGGCGGCCCAAGGCATCCGCTTCACCCAGGCCTACGCCAATTCGGCCGTGTGCTCGGCCACCCGCTTCGCGCTGATCACCGGCCGCTACCAGTATCGCCTGCGCGGCGGCCTGGAGGAGCCGCTGGCCGGCGCCTCCGACACGCTCGGTCTGCCGCCTTCGCATCCAACCCTGCCGTCGCTGCTGAAGCAGCAGGGCTACGGCACGGCCCTGATCGGCAAGTGGCACCTGGGTTACCTGCCGACCTTCGGCCCGCTGAAGAGCGGTTACGACAGCTTCTTCGGCAATTACGGCGGCGCCATCGACTACTTCACCCACAAGCCTGGCGTCGGCCCCAACGTCAAGGAAGACCTGTACGAAGGCGAAGTGCCGGTGCAGCAGATCGGCTACTACACCGATCTGCTGGGCGCGCGCGCGGTCGATTTCGTCCACCAGCAGAAAGCCGGCAAGCCCTTCCTGCTGTCGCTGCACTACACGGCGCCGCACTGGCCGTGGGAAGGTCCGGGCGATGAAGCCATCTCGCGCAATATCGACAACATCTTCCACTACGACGGCGGCGACCTGGAAACCTACGGCCGCATGGTCGAATCGCTGGATGCCTCGATCGGCCGCGTGCTGAAGGCGCTGGAAGCCAAGGGCCTGGCCGACAACACCATCGTCATTTTCACCAGCGACAACGGCGGCGAGCGTTTCTCGAAAACCTGGCCGCTCACCGGCCAGAAAACCGAGCTGCTCGAAGGCGGCATCCGCGTGCCGGCCATCCTGCGCTGGCCGGTCAAGGTCAAGGCGGGGCAGGTGAGCGATCAGGTGGCGATTTCCATGGATTGGCTGCCGACGCTGCTGGCCGCCGCCGGTGCCGCGCCCGATCCGCAGTACCCGAGCGACGGCCAGAACTTGTTGCCGATAGTCACTGGCCAGGCCGCCAACAACGAGCGAACGTTGTTATGGCGCTACAAAGCCAACGCACAACGTGCGGTGCGCTCCGGTAACTGGAAGTATTTGCGCATTAACGGCAACGAGTTTTTATTCGACGTGGTCAAGGACCAGCGCGAACGCGCCAATCTGGCACGCCGCTACCCTGACATATTCGGCAAGCTGAAGACGCAGTGGGAAGCATGGGACCAGCAAATGCTGCCTATCACAACGGAAGTACGTACCCACGGTGTCAGCGGTAATGTGCAAGCAGACCGCTACGGAGTTCCGCCGGCGGGACGGATCCCAGACTAATATTCGACAAACCTCGCTCCGGCGAGGTTTTTATTTATGTTCTCCGTGTTTAGGCAACGCGGTTAAACAGCAACAATTTCGTCACATGTATTTGTTCGTTGATCGAATTAATGATAGCTTGGTACTACCGGACTCGATACCGGATAGACAAAAAAACGGGAGACGCAATTGATACCGCTGCAGACACAGGCCATCGTCATGGCCGCGCCAAAACTCGCATTGTCCAGGGAAAATAAGCCAAACCGGGTGAGTGTGACGACTATGAAAACGTTGTCATAGCTTGGCTATTCTGATCAAATCCTTGAAAACGATTACAGGAGACGAGATGAGTAGCAACGACCAGCAGGGCGGCGCGATCCGCAAGATCGTTATTGTCGGTGGCGGCACGGCCGGTTGGATGACTGCGGCCCCGTTGGCCCAGCGCCTGGGACGCCACCCGACCCAGCCTTGCGAAATCACCCTGGTGGAGTCGCCCGAGATCGGCACCATCGGCGTCGGCGAGGCCACCCTGCCGACGATCCGCGTCTACAACGAGTCGCTCGGCCTGAATTACGCCGATTTCATCAGCAAGACCCAGGCCAGCTTCAAGCTGGGCATTGAATTCAAGGATTGGGGCCACGTCGGCAACCGCTTCTTCCACCAGTTCGGCGACTTCGGCCCGGCGCTGGGCGGCATCGGCGCACACCAGCACTGGATGCGCCTGGCGCAGCAGTTCGACAAGATGCCGGACCTCGAAAACTGGTCCATGCCTTCGGTAATGGCGCGCCACGGCAAATTCGTGCCGCCGAACGAGGACACGCCGGGCATGACCGACGCCTATTCCTACGGTTTCCATTTCGACGCCAGCTTGTACGCCAAATATCTGCGCGACTATTCCGTGGCGCGCGGCGTCCAGCGCATCGAAGGCATGATAGTCGATGTCGAGCAGCATCCCGAGACCGGCTTCGTCACCGCCATCAAACTGCGCGACGGCCGCCGTTTCGAAGGCGACCTGTTCATCGACTGCTCGGGCTTCCGTGGCCTGCTGATCGAAGGCACGCTGAAGGCCGGCTACGAAGACTGGAGCAATTTCCTGCCGTGCAACAGCGCGCAGGCCGTGCCGTGCGCCTCGGTGGAACAGCTGACGCCGTTCACCCGCTCCACCGCCCGGGAAGCGGGCTGGCTGTGGCGCATCCCGCTCCAGCATCGCACCGGCAATGGCTATGTGTACAGCAACGGCTTCACCACCGATGAGCGGGCCAGCAGCGTGCTGCTGGAGGGCCTCGACGGCGCCGCGCTGGACCAGCCGCGCCAGTTGCGCTTCGTCACCGGGCGCCGGCGCAAGTCCTGGGTCAAGAACGTGGTGGCGATCGGCCTGTCGGCCGGTTTCATCGAGCCGTTGGAATCGACCAGCATCAACCTGATCGAAACGGCGGTCGGCAAGCTGGTGGAACTGTTCCCGGAGCGCGATTGCAGCCCGGTGCTGGCCGACGAATTCAACCGCGTGATGGGCATCCGTTATGAATCGGTGCGCGATTTCATCGTGCTGCACTACAAGCTGACCAAGCGCGACGATTCGGAATTCTGGCGCTACTGCGCCAATATGGCGATCCCCGATGCGCTGCATCACCAGATCGAGCTGTTCCGCGAGACCGGACGCGTGGCGGTCATCGATCGCGCCGGCTTCGCCGAGCCGTCGTACGTGGCGATGATGATGGGCCTGGGCGTGGTGCCGAAGCGCTATGACCCGCTGGCGGACCGCGTCGACATCCGCGTGGTGCACGGCCATTTCGCCGAACTGCGCGACCTGATTGCCAAGGCCGTGAACCGGATGCCGGATCACGGTGCGTATGTTGCAGAACAAGCGGCTGCCGCAAACGCGCCAGTCCGCGCCGCCGCATGACATGTGTTATCTCATCAAAAATTTATGGAGGTAGAAACTTTCCAACACTGGCGTCAGGACTTACGAAGTACAAAACATCTATAAGAGAGGGAGACAGCAATTGAACAAGCTACAGAAAACTGCGATCGCCGCAGCGGTCGCACAGGTGGTCGTGCTCTACACCAGCCCGGTTTGGGCACAAACGGCGGATACCACCAGCGCCGAGCCGGCCAAGGGCAATGTCGTCGTCGTGAGCGGTCAGCGCGCCGCACTGCAATCGGCGCAAAAACTCAAGCAGGACGCCGACGAAGTGGTCGATTCGATCGTCGCTGAAGACATCGGCAAGCTGCCGGACCGTTCGGTAACCGAGGTGCTGCAGCGTATCGCCGGCGTGACCATCGACCGCAATATGGCGGGCGACCCTAACCGTCAATCGGTCGAGGGCTCCGGCGTCTCGGTGCGCGGCCTGACTTACGTGCGTTCCGAAATCAATGGCCGCGATGCGTTCTCGGCCGGCGGCGGCCGCTCGCTCGGCTTCGCCGACGTGGCGCCGGAAATGATGGCAGGCGTCGACGTCTACAAGAATCCGTCCGCTGAACAGATCGAAGGCGCTGTCGCCGGCCTGGTCAATCTGCGCACCGCCATGCCGTTCGATTACAAAGGCTTCAAAGGCGTGATGGGCTTGTCGGAATCGTATTCCACCCTGCGCAAGGGCAATCCATCGCCGACCGGCACCATCCTGCTGTCGAACCGCTGGACCACGGACTTTGGTGAATTCGGCGCGTTGATCAACTTCACCCATGCGGAAAGCCCGAGCCGTTCGGACGGCGTGGGCGTCGACCCGTACTTCCCGCACGTGAATTCCACCGATCCGACCAAGTACGACCGCACCAAGACGCAATGGATTCCGCTGGGCGTCGGCTATCGCTCGCAGGACTTCGACCGCACCCGTCGCGGCGACTACGCTGCCTTCCAGTGGCGCCCGAACAAGGACGTGACCGCCGCGCTGACCTACTTCAAGACCCATTACAAGGAAGACTTGGACGAGCACGTGGTCGCTTCGTCCGAGGACAAGTGGTACCAGCAGGTGGCCAGCGCCAATTCGGTGTTCGACAAGAATGGCGCCTTCCAGAGCGGCACCATCTCGAACCCGACCTATGGCGGCTCGCCGTTCAACAGCTCGCAGCGTATCAACACGCGTGAATCGAGCACCCGCGACCTGGCCCTGAACGTCCAATGGCGCATCGCCCCGGACCTGACCTGGACCAATGACTTCCAGCACGTGCGTTCGACCACCGAAGGCTTCGACGCCGACGTCTCGACCGGCTTCATTCTGCCGAACCAAACCATGGACATGACCGGCAAAGTGCCGCAGATCGGCCTGGGTTCGGCGGCCTATATGGCCGACCCGAAAAACTATTACTGGGCCTACACCCAGGAAGCGCTGGATAACGCCAAGGCCACCCAGAAAGCCTGGAAGTCCGACGTCAAGTTCGTCTTCGACGATCCGGTACTGCGCGACGTCCGCTTCGGTGTCCGCATGGCTGATCGCGAAGGCGAGAACCACAAGGCCCAGAAGTTCTACAACTGGCAGGCGATTACCTTCCCATGGATGGAAGGCTGGCAGATCAACGGCGTGGCGCGCCTGAGCGATCCGCGCTTTGCCGGCGGTGCTTCGCTGCAAACCATCGACAACTTCTTCGGCGGCAAATACAACCTGCCACCGATGCTGTTCGCCGATGAAGCGACCGTGCGCGGCTTCCCTGACCAATGGAGCAAGATCCACGCTTACCACGATGTGCTGTGCGCGGAAAAAGGCTCGACCTGCGATCCGTGGAAGGCAGCGACCTTCAATGATCCGGCCGCCACCAACACGCAGCAGGAGAAGACCCGTTCGGCCTACACCCAACTGCGTTTCGGCTGGGATGACCTGAAGTACCCGATCGACGGTAACGTCGGCGTCCGCTACGTGCGCACCCGCGGCGAAGGCCGTGGTTATGTGTCGTTCACGCCGCCATCGGTGCCATCGATTCCCGCCGGCGCCAACGTTACCGGCCAGGACAAGCTGATCAGCATTGGCGCGTTCGCGGAAGCGCAGTCGTACAAGAACTCGTACGACAACTGGCTGCCAAGCTTGAATCTGCGCCTGAAGGCCGACGAGAAGCTGCAGTTCCGCTTTGCGCTGGGCAAGGGCATGTCGCGTCCTGACTTCAACCAGCTGCAGGTGCAGACAACGTTGAGCGCCCAGCATCAGACCACGACCATCAAGGATGCAGCCGGCAACACCACTGGTGTGCAGTTCAACGGTACCAGCCTGACCGGTACCAGCGACGGCAATCCATTGCTGAAGCCGACCACCTCGACCAACGTCGACCTGACTGCCGAGTGGTACTTCGCCAAGGCCGGTTCGCTGACCATGGCGGTGTTCAACAAGGACTTGAAGGACATCATCACCACGCAGAACTATTCGTACACGGCCAAGGATACCGCCGGCAAGCAGCAGACCTTCGTGGTCACCGGTCCGGTCAACGGCGCCAAGGGTTATGCTCGCGGCTTCGAAATCGCGCACCAGCAGTACTACGATTTCGTGCCGGATTGGCTGCGCGGCCTCGGCAGCCAGGCTAGCTGGACCTACGTGAAGAGCGAGCGCACGCTGAAAAATCCCGTGTTTGAAGCTTGGTGCGCGGGTAACGACGCCTCGTCCAACTTCAACCTGAGCATCAACGGCTGCGATACCGACGGACGTGCATTCGGCAAAACGCCGCTGCAAGGCCTGTCGCGCAACACGGTCAACCTGGCGCTCATGTACGATCAGAACGGCCTGTCGATGCGTCTGGCGTACAACTGGCGTTCGCGTTACCTGCTGGGCGTCAACCAGTGGGGCAGCCGTGGTAACAACGGCCTGAACACGAACCCTGCCGCTCCGGCAGACAAATATCTGATTCCGACCACCGTCAACGATCAGGCATTCGGTCTGCCGCTGTACCAGGCATCGTATGGCCAGATCGACGCATCGATCTCCTACGACTTTACGGACAAGCTGCGTATCGGCCTGGAAGGCACCAATCTGAGCAACTCGTACACGCGCCAGATCATGGAGCAGCATTCGGGTGACTTCACCCGTCAGGTGTTCATGAGCGGTCCACGTTACAGCGTGCGCGCAACCTACGCGTTCTAATCAGCTGGATGTAGAAAGCCGCCGGGCCGCAAAGCCCGGCGGCTTTTTTTGTGCTTTATTGTTTGTGATAATGCAGGTGCAGTTCGAACTTCCAGGTCACCAGGCGGAGGATGGTGATGAAGGCGGCGCTGGTCCACAGCGCCGTATCGTCGGCGACGTCGGTGTATTGCAGGCCGATGTAGAGCCAGGCGCCGAAGAAGGCGCAGATGGCGTAGGGTTTGCCGTCGCGGAACACCATCGGCACTTCGTTGCAGACGATATCGCGCAACACGCCGCCGAAGATCCCGGTGATCACGCCCATCATGGAGGCGATGAAGATCGGCATGTGGGCGGCCTGCGCCTGCGACACGCCGGCCACGGTGAACAGGCCGAGGCCGATGGCGTCGGCGACCACGATCACGCGTTCGGAAATAATCTGGCGCACGGTGCGCATCAGCGGCGTGGCCACCAGGGCCAGCACAAAGATCAGGATGGCGTAGCCCTCGTGCTGCACCCAGAACAGCGGACGCTTGTCGAGCAGGATGTCGCGCAGCGTGCCGCCGCCGAACGCGGCGATGAAGGCGACCGTGAAGACGCCGACGATGTCCATGCGCTTGCGGCGCGCTTCCACGAAGCCAGACAGCGCGCCGACCAGGATAGCCACGATTTCAATGATGGTGATCAGGGAGACGTGGACGGGGACAGGCTTCATGTGGTCTATGGACAAGGTTGCAATGTCCGTAGGTTAACATGACCTACCCGCGCCGGGTAGGTCTGTTGCAACATGGTAACGAAAAGGAAGATTAGTAGCGTTGCGGCTGCAGCGCGGCGCGCAGCAGAACGATCAGAGCGCCTTCACCGCCGTCGTTGTTGCGTGCCTGGCAGAACGCCACCACGCCTTTTTGCACCAGCCAGCTATGCACCATGGTTTTCAGCACTGGCTCCTGGCCGCGCGAGCCGAAGCCGCGGCCGTGAATCACGCACACGCAGCGGTGGTTGCGTTGTCCGGCCTTGGTCAGGAAGGCGCCCAGCGCATCGCGCGCCTGGTCGCGGTTCATGCCGTGCAGGTCCAGCTCCTCCTGCACCGGCCAGTGGCCCTTGCGCAGCTTCTTCATCACATCCGGACCGACGCCGGGCGCAGAATAGTTCAGCGCCGGATCGTCTTCCAGATAATGATCGACTTCAAACAGGTCCGACAAGGACTCGCGCAACACCGCCGCATCGTCCTCGGCCTGGCTCAGCTTGCGGGCCGGCGCGGCGCTGCCGGCGAGGCCCTTGGGCACCGTCGGCGGCACGTAGCGATCCGAGACCGGCATGCGCTGGACACCACCCAACTGCGACTGGAACAAATTGGCTTCCACCACCTGTTTCTTGACCTGCTTGGCGCGCTCCGCCTCGGCGACGGCGCGCGCGTCAGCCTGTTCCTTGAGCTGCTTGCTCAAGGATTTCAGGTCGGCGAAGTCTTTCAAGCCCACTGTTTTTCTCCCAACGCTTACTCCTGGCCTTCCAGATAACGCTGGGCATCCAGCGCAGCCATGCAGCCGGTGCCGGCGCTGGTGATGGCCTGGCGGTAGATATGATCCTGGACGTCGCCGGCGGCAAACACGCCCGGCACGCTGGTGGCGGTGGCCATGCCTTCGGTGCCGGTCCTGGTCTTGATGTAGCCGTTGTGCATGTCCAGCTGGCCTTCGAAGATGCCGGTGTTCGGCTTGTGGCCGATCGCCACGAACAGGCCGTGAACGGTCACGTCCGTGATGGCGCCGGTTTCGGTCGACTGGATCTTGACGCCGGTGACGCCGCCGTCATCGCCCACCACTTCGTGCAGGGTGTGGTTGTACTTGATCTCGATCTTGCCTTCGGCAACCTTGGCGTTCAGGCGGTCGATCAGGATCGCCTCGGCGCGGAACTTGTCGCGGCGGTGGATCAGGGTGACCTTGGTGGCGATGTTCGACAGGTACAGCGCTTCCTCGACGGCGGTGTTGCCGCCGCCGACCACGGCCACTTCCTGGCCACGGTAGAAGAAGCCGTCGCAGGTGGCGCAGGCCGACACGCCTTTGCCCATGAACGCCTGTTCCGACGGCAGGCCCAGGTACTGCGCCGAGGCGCCGGTCGAGATGATCAGCGTGTCGCAGGTGTACTCGTGGCTGTCGCCGATCAGGCGGATCGGTTTTTCCTGCAACTTCACGGTGTGGATGTGGTCAAACACGATCTCGGTATTGAAACGCTCGGCATGCTGCAGGAAACGCTGCATCAGGTCCGGGCCTTGCACGCCCATCGGGTCGGCCGGCCAGTTTTCAACATCGGTGGTGGTCATCAACTGACCGCCTTGTTCGACGCCGGTCACCAGCATCGGCTTCAGGTTGGCGCGGGCGGCGTAGATGGCCGCGCTATAACCGGCAGGACCGGAGCCAAGAATCAGTACGCGGGCGTGTTTAGGAGTGGTCATGGCGAATTTCTGTGTAATGTTGGATTAATCCGAATGTGGGGGCGTAAGCAAGGGCGACAAGGTAGCTCCCTATTGCAATCACGCAAGCAATACAAGATTATAGTGCAAGCAGGGAATCAGGACGAATCGTGGGGGCGGTTGTTGCCCTTATGCCTTAGAATACCGCTATAGGAATATTTCCTGACCGCCAACATTGCACCACCTAGATACCTATGAGTAGTAAAAAAGTTCAGGAACGCGCGCCGCGCACCAGTGCGGCGAGCGCTTCCGCATCGTCCGGCTACACCCGTACTCCGACCGAGCGCCAACCCCTGCCGAACCGGCTGGTGCGGCTGCTGTCGGAAGCGCGGTGGCTGGCGCTGGCCGTCTTGGGCGTGTATTTCGTGCTGATTCTGGCCACCTACACCAAAACCGATCCGGGCTGGTCGCACGAGACGCTGGTGCCCAAGGTGGTCAATATGGGCGGCCGCACCGGCGCCTGGCTGTCCGACCTGCTGCTGTATATTTTCGGCATCTCGGCCTGGTGGTGGGCGTTCTGCCTGCTGCGCGTGGTGTGGAAAGGCTATCGCGGACTGACCAATAAATACGTGCTGTCGACCGAGCCGGAACCCGAGCACGCGCAGGAAGGCTTGATCCGCGCCATCGGTTTCGTGCTGCTGTTCATCGGCAGCGTGGGGCTGGAGTTCCTGCGCATGCGCAGCCTGACCAGCCACGCCGAATTGCCGCGCGCTTCGGGCGGCGTGCTGGGCGAACTGATCGGCCATTCGGCCCATGTCGCCTTCGGCTTTACCGGCGCCACCTTGCTGTTGCTGCTGCTGTTCGGCCTGGGCTTCAGCCTGTTCTTCCAGGTGTCGTGGCTGGCCGTGGCCGAGCGCATCGGCGGCGGCATCGAGAGTGCGATCGACTGGTTCGTGCAGCGCTACCATTACCGCGAAGATCGCCGCCAGGGTGAAGTGGCGGCCGTCAAGCGCGAGGAAGTCGTCGTGCACGAGCGCGCCAAGCACGTGGAGAAGCATCCGGTGGCGGCGCCGACCATCAAGGTCGAGCCGCAGATCGTCACCGTGGTCAAGTCCGAGCGCGTGGAAAAAGAACGCCAGGCCAACCTGTTCCAGGATATGCCGACCGGCGACGGCCAGCTGCCGGCCTTGTCGCTGCTCGATGAAGCGGCCGAAACGCAGGAAACCATCCCGATCGAAACGCTGGAATTCACCAGCCGCCTGATCGAGAAGAAGTTGTCCGACTTCGGCGTCGACGCCAAGGTGGTGGCGGCCTATCCGGGCCCGGTGGTGACGCGCTACGAAATCGAACCGGCCACCGGCGTCAAGGGCAGCCAGATTGTGAATCTGGCGCGCGACCTGGCGCGCTCGCTGTCGCTGACCTCGATCCGCGTGGTCGAGACCATTCCAGGCAAGAACTTCATGGCGCTGGAGCTGCCGAATCCCAAGCGCCAGATCGTGCGCCTGAGCGAGATCGTCGGTTCCAAGGTCTACAACGACAATCCGTCGCCGCTGACGGTGGCGCTGGGCAAGGACATCGCCGGCAAGCCGGTGGTGGCCGACCTGGCCAAGATGCCGCACTTGCTGGTGGCCGGTACCACCGGCTCCGGTAAATCGGTGGGGATCAACGCCACCATCCTGTCGCTGCTGTACAAGTCGGACCCGAAAGATGTGCGCATGATCCTGATCGATCCGAAGATGCTGGAGATGTCGGTGTACGAAGGCATTCCGCACCTGCTGGCGCCGGTGGTGACCGACATGCGCCAGGCCGGCCACGCGCTGAACTGGGCGGTCAACGAGATGGAGCGTCGCTACAAGCTGATGTCCAAGCTGGGCGTGCGTAACCTGGCCGGCTACAATGCCAAGATCGCCGACGCCAAGAAGCGCGAAGAACACATACCGAATCCGTTCAGCCTGACGCCGGACTCGCCGGAGCCGTTGGAAAAACTGCCGACCATCGTCATCATCATCGACGAATTGGCCGACCTGATGATGGTGGTCGGCAAAAAGGTGGAAGAGTTGATCGCCCGTATCGCGCAAAAGGCCCGTGCGGCCGGCCTGCACTTGATTCTGGCGACGCAGCGCCCATCTGTGGACGTGATCACCGGCCTGATCAAGGCCAATATTCCGACCCGCATCGCGTTCCAGGTCTCGTCCAAGATCGACTCGCGGACCATTCTGGACCAGATGGGTGCGGAAGCCTTGCTGGGCATGGGCGACATGCTGTACATGCCGCCCGGCACCGGGCTGCCGGTCCGTGTGCACGGCGCCTTCGTGTCGGATGAAGAGGTGCACCGCGTGGTCAAGCACTTGAAGACCACGGGCGAGCCGGACTACATCGACGGCATCCTGGAAGGCGGCACGCTCGAAGGCGAGGGCGGCGGCGCCGATGGCGCGGCGGCGGGCGAGGGCGGCGGCGAAGCCGATCCGATGTACGATCAGGCGGTGCAGGTGGTGTTGAAAAACCGCCGCGCCTCGATCTCGCTGGTGCAGCGTCATCTGCGCATCGGCTACAACCGCGCGGCGCGCCTGCTGGAACAAATGGAAAATAGCGGCGTGGTCTCACCCATGCAATCGAACGGCAACCGCGAGATCCTCGCGCCCACTGCCAGTGCGGAATAAAAGGAACTCTATGACCAATCCACCGTCATTCCCGCGCACGCGGGAATCCATGCTGCGTATAGGATCCCGCTTGCGCGGGAACGACATGTTCAAGTCCCTGATCGCTGCGACATGCGGCCTGCTGCTGGCGGGCGGCGCCCACGCCAGCGCGCTGGAGCAGTTCAAATCCTTCGTTGCCTCCACCAAGGCGGCCAAGGGCGAGTTCACCCAGCGCCAGGTGAAAAGCACCACCGGCGAAACGCCGAAAGTCTCGACCCAGGCCAGCGGCACCTTCGTGTTCGCCCGTCCCGGCAAATTCATCTGGACCTACACCAAGCCTTACGAGCAGGTGCTGCAGGCCGATGGCGACCAGCTGTTCATCTTCGACAAGGATCTGAACCAGGTCACCACCAAGAAGCTGGGCGATGCGCTGGGCTCGTCGCCGGCGGCGATCCTGTTCGGCAGCAACGACCTGGAAAAGAATTTCACGCTGTCGGAAGGCGGCACGCGCGACGGCCTGGAGTGGCTGAAAGCACTGCCGAAAGCCAAGGACACCAGCTTCGAGCAAATCGCCATCGGCCTGCGCAACGGCTTGCCGGAAGCGATGGAGCTGAAGGATTCCTTCGGCCAGACCTCGGTGCTGAAATTCACCAAGATTGAAAAAAATCCGGCGCTGAATGCCGCGAGTTTTAAATTTGTCATGCCCAAGGGCGCCGACGTATTCAATAATTGAACGCTCAATAAGCGGGTAGTTACCGATTCCAACGCCGCAGCTGCGACGCTGCGGCGTTTTTCCATTTCAGACCATGGCAGATTTATTTTCCACCGAACCGCGCCAGCCGCTGGCCGAAGCGCTGCGGCCCAAGACGCTGGATGATGTCGTCGGCCAGCGCCACCTGCTGGGGCCGGGCAAGCCGCTGCGCCTGGCGTTCGAGTCGGGCCAGCCGCATTCGATGATTTTGTGGGGGCCGCCGGGCGTCGGCAAGACCACGCTGGCGCGGCTGACGGCGCATGCCTACGCCTGCGAGTTCATCGCCTTGTCGGCCGTGTTCTCGGGCGTGAAGGACATCCGCGCGGCGATGGAACAGGCGCAGCACAACCTCGACCTGGGCAAGCACACCATCCTGTTTGTCGACGAGATCCACCGCTTCAACAAATCGCAGCAGGACGCCTTGCTGCCGTATGCGGAATCGGGCCTGGTGACGCTGATCGGCGCCACCACCGAGAACCCGTCGTTCGAGGTCAACTCGGCGCTGCTGTCGCGCTCGCAGGTCTACGTGCTGAAGTCGTTCGACGAGGCCGAACTGCGGCAAATGGTCGACCGCGCACGCGCAAAGGTGCTGACGCACCTGGAGTTTGAAGAGGCCGCCATCGACACGCTGATCGGCTACGCCGACGGCGACGGCCGCCGCCTGCTCAATCTGCTGGAGCAAACCAGCATGGCGGCCAACGCCGCCAAGACCAACAAGATCACCGCTGAGTTCATCCAGAACGCGCTGACCTTGAACGCGCGCCGCTTCGACAAGGGCGGCGACAACTTCTACGACCAGATCTCGGCCTTGCACAAATCGGTGCGCGGCTCGAATCCGGATGCGGCTTTGTACTGGCTGTGCCGCATGCTCGACGGTGGCGCCGACGCGCGCTACCTGTCGCGCCGCATCGTGCGCATGGCGTGGGAAGACATCGGCCTGGCCGACCCGCGTGCCATGCAGATCGCCAACGACGCCGCCACCACCTTCGAGCGGCTCGGTTCGCCGGAAGGGGAGTTGGCGCTGGGGCAAGCGGTGGTCTATTTGGCGATCGCGGCCAAGAGCAATGCCGGCTACAACGCCTACAACCAGGCGATGGCGTTCGTGCGCAAGGACAAATCGCGCGAAGTGCCGGTCCACCTGCGCAACGCGCCGACCAAGCTGATGAAGGAACTGGGCTATGGTCACGAATACCGCTACGCCCACGACGAACCGCACGCCTACGCCGCCGGCGAAACCTACTTCCCCGACGACATGCGCGAACCGGGCTGGTACCAACCGGTCCCGCGCGGCCTGGAATCGAAAATCGCCGACAAAATGGCCTTCCTGCGCAAGCTGGATGAGGATGCGGGCAAGAGCTAGGCCGTTGATACCTGAGGCGCCTACTATCCTGCTATTCAGGGTCAGCTCTGTCATTCGGACAGCCGAACCAATTGTCTGATTTACGTCAATACGCAAATTTGGGGATTTTTGCGTATTGATAAAGATCAAAGATCTGCACTGACTGTCCAAATGACAGAGCTGACCCTGAATTTACGTACAGTGTGAATTGTTGTTAAGATAGAAGATTAACGAATTCGCAGGTCAGAGGAGCAGCATGCAGCCGGCAATGGTGGTCGACGGGGTCGACGTGTATATCGAAGGCGAGGGGACCGAGACGATCGTCATGATTCATGGCTGGCCGGATACCTATCGCCTGTGGGATGCGCAGGTCGCCGAGCTGAAGAGCCGCTATCGCTGCGTGCGCTTCACGCTGCCTGGCTTTGACATCGGCAAGCCACGCCGTTCCTATACGCTGAACGCCATGCTGCGCGTGCTGCTGCATATCGTCAACAGCGTCGGCCAGAAGCAGAAGGTGATTCTGATGCTGCACGACTGGGGTTGCGTGTTCGGCTATGAGTTTTATATGCGGAACAAAGGACTGGTGTCGGCGATCGTCGGCGTCGATATCGGCGATGCGCAATCGAAAGCCACGGCGCGCTCGCGCTCGGTCGGGCAGAAGTTGATGGTGTCCAGCTACCAAAGCACGCTGGCGCTGGCTTGGGCCATCGGCGGCCCGATCGGCAATGCGATGACCAAGGTTATGGTCGGCATGCTGGGCGCACCGTCGCCGAAGCAGTACGTCAGCTCCGGCATGAACTATCCGTATTACATCTTGACGGCCGGCGCTGCCGGTTCGTACAGTTCGCTGGTGCCGTTCGTGCCGAAAGTGCCGATGCTGTACATCTACGGCACCAACAAGCCCTTTATGTTCCACTCGCCGCAATGGACCGAGGCCATGGCGGCCAGGGAGGGCTGCCAAGTGGTGGCGCTGGCAACCGATCACTGGCCGATGCTGCGCGCGCCGCAGCGCTTCAACGATATCGTCATCAACTGGCTGGACAAGCCAGCCCAGAATGATGGCAGTTCGGAAGAGGAAGACGCCGCTTAACGCAGGCGGATCGGCTTCTGGTACGGGGCAAACGGCGGCGGCGGCAGTTGCGCGTCGGCATACGCCTGACGGAAGCATTCGGCTTTCTTGCCCTGGACGTCGGTGGTGCTGCGGGTCACTTTGCCAGCCGCATCGAGCGTCAGCACGATCACGACCGGATGGCGCGACAGGTCGTGGCAGTTGCCGCGCTCGTCGAGCTTTTTGGTATTGTTGAAGTTGAGCGAAATCTCTTCGTACTTGGTGGCTTTCTCGTTCGGGAACTGGGCGTTGAACTTGTTCATCTCGGCCGCGAAGTTCGGATTCGCCGGCGGCGGCGGTTCATTGCTATCCGCCGAGGAGCCGCCCATGGTGGAGCAACCGCTTGCGATCAGCATCACGGCGGCAGCCGCTGCAATTTTCTGGATATGGTTTTTCATCTCTTCTCCTTGATTAATGTTCTGTTGAGTACATAGTACAAATTTTGCTCATCATGTGGCGCACGATTAGTTGCGTAGGAGAAATCCTACAATGCGGGCGGCGGAGTTCAGCGCATACGAATACCCCCCCGTGTTTTGCATTTCAGGCGCCGTTTTTAGCGCTTCATCGCATCCTCCGCGCAGGATAGAACGCCTTTAGGTACAGTACAACCATACCGCAGCACTGAATCAAACCAACCACCTGAAGGAGAACATCATGAGCATCGCTAAACACATGGAAATCATCTTTGTCGCCGCCACCGTTATCGCCGGCGCCACCACTTTCGCCACCGCCGCCGATGACCGCGCCGACTTCTCGATGCCGGCTGCCAAAGTCGCCGTGGTCGCCAAGGCCGACATGCCGACCGTGACCGTGAGCGCCAAGCGCCTGACCGCCGCCGAAAAAGCCGCGCTGTAATGGCGGCAGCCGGCGGGCTGCGCAAAACTCGCTAGGAAGTGGCGTCGTCTTGGTACAATTGACGTTTTCGATACAAACGCCATCGCCCCCATGATTGACATCCAACTTCTCCGTAAAGACATCGCCACCGTCGCCGAGCGCCTGGCGGCCCGCAAGTTCAAGCTCGACGTGGAAGCGTTCAACGCCCTCGAGTCCGAACGCAAAGCGATCCAGCTGCGCACCGAAGAGCTGCAGGGCAAGCGTAATTCGCAGTCCAAGCAGATCGGCATGATGAAGGGCAAGGGCGAAGACACCACCGCCCTGATGGCGGAAGTGGCCGGCCTGGGCGACGAGCTCAAGGCCAATGAAGTGAAACTGGCGGAATTGCAGGCCAAGCTGGCCGGGTTCCTGGAAACCATCCCGAACCTGCCGCACGAATCGGTCCCGGCGGGCAACGACGAAACCGGCAACGTGGAAGTGCGCAAAGTCGGCGCCCCACGCAGCTTCGATTTCGAGATCAAGGATCACGTCGACGTCGGCACCCCGCTGGGCCTGGACTTCGACACCGCGACCAAGCTGACCGGCTCGCGCTTCTCGGTGATGAAAGGCGGCATCGCCCGCCTGCACCGCGCACTGGCGCAGTTCATGCTGAACACCCACACCGACGAGCACGGCTACACCGAGTGCTACACGCCGTACATGGTCAACGCCGATTCGCTGCGCGGCACCGGCCAGCTGCCGAAGTTCGAAGCCGACCTGTTCTCGGTGAAGAAGGGCGGCGCCGAAGGCGAGGGCGAGACCTTCTACCTGATCCCGACTTCGGAAGTCTCGCTGACCAATATCGTGCGCGACGAGATCCTGGCCGCCGACGCGCTGCCGCTGAAGATGACCGCACACACGCCATGCTTCCGCTCGGAAGCGGGCAGCTACGGCCGCGACACGCGCGGCATGATCCGTCAGCACCAGTTCGACAAGGTCGAGATGGTGCAGGTGGTGCATCCAGATCATTCGTACGCCGCGCTGGAAGAAATGGTCGGCCATGCCGAAACCATTTTGAAGCGCCTGGGCCTGCCATATCGCGTGATGTCGCTGTGCACCGGCGACATGGGCTTCGGCGCCACCAAGACCTACGATCTGGAAGTGTGGCTGCCGGCGCAGAATACCTACCGTGAAATTTCCTCGCTGTCGAACTGCGAAGCGTTCCAGGCCCGCCGCATGCAGGCGCGCTTCCGCAACGCCCAGGGCAAGCCGGAACTGCTGCACACGCTGAACGGTTCCGGCCTGGCGGTCGGCCGTACCCTGGTCGCTGTGTTGGAAAATTACCAGCAGGCCGACGGCTCGGTCGAGATCCCTGACGTGCTGCGTCCGTACATGGGCGGACTGACGCATTTGAAAGCGACAATTTAGTCCTTCCATTTTCTCAAGCACCTGCTATAATCTTGCCTTCTCGCAGCAGCAGGTGGGAAAAACGGAGAGGTGGCAGAGTGGTCGAATGTACTTGACTCGAAATCAAGCGTAGGGGCGACCCTACCGTGGGTTCGAATCCCACCCTCTCCGCCAACTTGTTTGGATGTGAGAAAAAGTAGTAAAAATGCGTCACCAGGAGAGGTGGCAGAGTGGTCGAATGTACTTGACTCGAAATCAAGCGTAGGGGCGACCCTACCGTGGGTTCGAATCCCACCCTCTCCGCCAGTATTCAATAAAAAAGCCTCCGCAAGGAGGCTTTTTTATTTTCCGAACAGGAGAGGAGCGAGCGCAGCTCGCGCGTGGGATTCGAAGACTCGCGCTTACCAGCGCGAGGGCGGCCTGCAGGATGTAGGCGAATCCCACCCTCTCCGCCAGTATTCAATAAAAAAGCCTCCGCAAGGAGTAATGCCGTTAAGTTAAGCTGAAAATAGGCTTCGTCATTCCCGCGAATGCGGGAATCCATGAGGCGCATGCCCGGCTAACTCAGCATGGATCCCGGCGTTCGCCGGGACGACATCGCTTAACTTAACGGCATTACCGCAAGGGGGCTTTTTTATTTTCCGATGCGATTGCTGTATTGGTCGGGCGACTAATACAGCATGTGTCTGTCGGCGCATCCTTGTGCCTTGTCCGCTTCGTGCCGCGCTTCTAGACTGGGCGCATGAACGAACTCATCCCCCTCATCAGCTACTGCTTTGTCATGTCGGTCTCGCCCGGCCCCAACAACGTCATGCTCGCCACCACGGCCGCCAACTTCGGCAGCCGTGGCGCGCTGCCGGTCATCCTCGGCATCCAGGCCGGGATGTTCGTGCAAACTATCTTGATGTGCGCAGGGCTGGCCAGCGTCTTCATCGCCTGGCCGCTGGCGCAGCAGTTCCTGCGCATCGCCGGATCGCTGTACCTGATCTTTTTGGCGTGGAAGCTCGCCGGCGCATCGGTGGCGCAAGCACCCGCGCCCAAGGCGATTTCCTTCACCCAGGCGGCGACTTTCCAGGCGCTCAATCCCAAGAGCTGGCTCAAGACGGTGACGATGGCGTCGGTGTTCATGCCGGCCAGCCGCGATATGCTGGGCGATGCGCTGGCATTGGCCGCCATCGGCGTCGTGGTCGGCGCACCCTGCAATGCCGTGTGGGCGCTGTTCGGTGCTTCGATGCGCCGCTTGTTGACCGAACCGCGCAACCAGCGCATCTTCAATTTGACCATGGGCGCCATCCTGCTGGTCCTGGCCCTGATGTTTTTGCGCTAGACTCCAGCCATGTTCGCCATCGACCGCTCCTCGCCCATTCCCCTGTCCACGCAGATTGAGGCCGCATTGCGCCAGCTGGTTGAAGGCAGGACGTTGCCGGGCGGCGCCAGGCTGCCCTCGATACGCCAGCTCGCCACTCAGCTGGCGGTCAGCACCAACACCGTGGTGGTGGCCTATGACAGGCTGGTGGCGTCAGGCGTTATTGAAGCCCATGGCACGGCCGGCTTCTACGTCCGCGCCGCCGGTGAGGCCGGCACGGAGATACCCGACGAAGTCGCCTTGGAAGCGGGCGAGGAACAGGAACCGGTCTGGCTGGTGCAGCAGGCCAACGACCAGCGTGCCGGCGTGCTGCAGGCCAGCAGCGGCGCCTTGCCGCCCACCTGGCTGCAGGATGCCGTGCCGGCCAGCGTCGTGCAGAAAGCCCTGTCGCGCAGCGCCGCCGGCATGGCGTCGCGCTGTCCGCCGCAGGGCTTGCCGGCGCTGCGCGAGCATATCGCACTGATGTTGCGCGGCATCGGCGTGGCCTGCGACGCCGGCCACATCCTCACCACCTTCGGCGGCACCCATGCGATCGATCTGATCTGCCGCAGCTTCCTGCAGCCCGGCGATACCGTACTGGTGGAAGACCCCGGCTACTTCCTGATGTTCGGCCGTCTGCGGCAGGATGGCATCCGCCTGGTGCCGGTCACGCGCCGCGCCGACGGCCTGGACCTCGATGAACTGGAGGCCGCCTGCCGCGACTATCGGCCGCGCCTGCTGTTCATGCAGACCGCCCTGCACAATCCCACCGGCTGGAGCAGCAGCGCCGCCAACCTGCACAAGGTCTTGATCCTGGCGCAGCAGCACGGTTTCCTGATCGCCGAAGACGACGTGCACGGCCATTTCCAACAGGGGCACAGCACGCGGCTGGCGTCGCTGGCCGGGCTCGACGGCGTGATCTACTACTCCAGCTTTTGCAAGGCGCTGAGTCCGGCGTTGAGGATGGGCTATCTGGCCGCCGCGCCGGCCTTGCTCAAGGTGCTGATGCGCACCAAGATTCATTCGATCATGACGCTGCCCGCGCTGAACGAATACGTGCTGCTGGAAGTGCTCCGGGCCGGCAACCTGCGCAAGCATCTGGAGCGCCTGCAGCGCAAGATCATCGCGGCGCGCAACGCCAGCATGCGCCAGTTGACGGCCGCCGGCGTGCGCTTCGAGCAGCCCGGCGATGCCGGCATTTTCCTGTGGGGCACCATGCCGGAGGGCCTCGACGTCGACCTGCTGGTGCAGGATGCCTACCGCAACAAGATCCTGCTGATGCGCGGCGCCGCCTTCTCGGCGAACGACACGCCCGACCAGCATATCCGCTTCAATGTCGCGTTCAGCCAGCATCCAAGGCTGAGTGCCTATCTGCAGGAACGCTTGCAGGCGATGGCGGGCGCGCGTTGTTATTTTTCGGCTAGAATGCAGAAAAATTAACTCGTGAGAACCTATGAAATCCTTCGCCGCATTCCTGATCTCCACCATGCTGGCCGGCGCGGTGCACGCCGCCACGCCGACTCCCGATGCCAGCCAGGTCAAGGCCGCGCATGACCTGATGGCCTCCATGCAGGCCGAGAAGATGATGCGCATGACCGCCGGCATGAGTCAGTACGCGTCGCCGGCCCAGCGCAAGGAAGTGATGGACAAGGTCATCAAGCTTGATCCGGAAATGGTCTACACCCGCCTGGCGACGCCAGTGGCCAAGTTGCTGAGCACCGAAACCTCGCTTGAAATGACCAAGTTCTACCAATCGAGCTACGGCAAGAAAATCCTGCAGAGCACCTACAACAGCGGCGCCAGCTTCGGCCCGAGCACGCCCAAGCCCACCGCCGCCGAACAGGCCGAGCTGAAGAAGCCGGCCTACGTCAAGGCCAGCAAGGAATTCAAGGCCAACGAGCAAGCCATCAATCACGAAACCTTCGTGCTGCTGAAGTCCGTCATCAACGGCAAATGAGCGCGCAGCGCGCAGTGACGTTGGCCGCAACCGCCTTGTCGGGCGCGGCGTGGTGGTTCGGCACCGGCCTGGAACCCATCGCCTGGCTCACCTGGCTGGCGCCGCTGCCCTTGCTGCTGCTGGCGCCGCGCTTGCGCTGGGGGACGGCGGCGTTGGCCGCGTTCGCCGCCGGCGCCTGCGCGGGCTTGAATCAATGGGACTACGCGACCCGCGTGATCGGCCTGCCGGCCGGCGTCGGACTGATGGTGACCGCCGGCGCCGGCCTGGCATTTTCGCTGCGTCTGATGCTGTTCCGCCGCCTGTGGCTGGCCGGGCGTCCCGCCAGCGCCATGCTGGCCTTTGCCGCGCTGGCCGTGGTGCTGGAATACGCCAACGCACGGCTGTCTCCACACGGCACTTTCGGCAGCCTGGCCTACAGCCAGATGGAGGTGCTGCCGATCCTGCAGCTGGCCAGCCTGGGCGGACTCTGGGCCATCACCTTCGTGGTGCAACTGGCGCCGGCTGCGCTGGCCTTGGCGGTGCTGCCTGGCGAGGACCGCCGTCGCCGCGTCACGGCGGCGGCGTGCGCGCTGGCGCTGATGGCCGCCGGCTGCGGCTACGGCCTGCTGCGCCTGCAACAGCCTGCCAGCGGTAGCGCGCGCATCGGGCTGGCGTCCTTGCCCGGCCCGACGCGGCCGAACCTGCAAACCTCGGAAGGGCAGGTGCAGCTACAACGCTACCTGCGCGTGATCGACACGCTGGCCGCGCAAGGCGCGCGGACCATCGTGCTGCCTGAAACCATCGTGACGGCCGGCGACGCGGCGATACCGGAGCTGGTCGCCAGCGCGGCGCGGCTGGGCGTTACCATCGCGGCGGGTGTGGCCACCGGCGGCGGCAACCGGGCGCTGGCCTACACGCCGGCAGCGGTGGCGCCGGTCGGCTACGCCAAGCACCATTTGATTCCGGGCCTGGAAGACCAATACCGGCCGGGCACGGCCTACGCCATGCTGCCGGCCACCCGGAGCGGCCTGGCAGTTTGCAAGGACATGGATTTCCACGACACCGGCGCGGCCTATGCGGCCCTGCACGCCAATCTGCTGCTGGTGCCGGCATGGGATTTCGGCGTGGACGGCTGGCTGCACGGCCGCATGGCCGTCATGCGCGGTGTCGAGAGTGGTTTCGCGGTGGCGCGCGCCGCCTTGCGCGGCAACCTCACGCTATCGGACGATCGCGGCCGCATCGTGGCCGATACCGACGATGCACGCGGCGATGCGCAACTGGTCGCCAGCGTGCCCTTGCATCAGTCGCGCACGCTGTATGCGCGCTGGGGCGACTGGTTCGCCTGGCTGGCGTTGCTGATGCTGGCCGCGTCGCTGCTGGGGTGGTGGATGCAGCTCAGGCGCCGCAGCACTTCTTGAATTTCTGGCCGCTGCCGCAAGGGCAGGGGTCGTTGCGTCCGGCCTTGACCGCTTTCGGCTGCGGCGCGTGGAAGAAGGCGTGGATGCCGATCACGGACGGCGTGACCTTGGCCGCGTTGAGCGGCGCCTGGAACGCCATCAGCAATGCCGGCTGCTGCGCGCGCAGCGGCGCCCAGGCCTGGCCGGCCAGCTGCATGCCGGCCAGGAAGCCGGCGCACCATGCCTCGGCCGTCCAGTTGCCGCCGCACTCGTAGATCGGCTCAAAGCTGGCCGGGTCTTTGCGCATCCATTCCTGCATATAGGTGTAGTGACGCAGCGCCAGCGCGGTCGCTTCCGCCTTGCCTTCGGCGCCGCCCCACACCAACGGCAGCCATGCTTCCTGCGGCACATCGGCCGGGCCGGCCACCAGTGCGGTCAGCAAGCCTTCCAGCCCGGCCACGTCCAGGGACTGCGGGCTGATGGCGGCCAGCAGATCATCGAGTTGCTCATATTCATCGTCGTTCAGCGGTGCATTGCTCATGGCGGCTTCGTGCTCGGTCAGTAAAGCCGACATTGTACCGGCTACACCTGGCCTCCATCATGTGTAAATATTTGTAATATTTATACTATTTCGTCGCGGCCGCATTGCTATATTTGCAGCAGCCGTGAATTTTAGGCCAGATTTGTTGCTATATTTGGATGTTTATTTTGCACATCCATCGTCGTCTGGCGTAAGACCGGGCACGCAACCCAAACCAGGGGCTACAAAAAATGAGTGGAAATCTGATCACCGGCACCGCAGGCGCCGACTTCCTGTACGCCGGTGGCGGCGACGATACCCTCAACGGCGGGGCCGGCGCCGATAACATCTTTGGCGGCGCGGGAGATAATCTGGAACTGGGCGGCGACGGCCCCGACCTGATCAGCGGCGGCCCCACGGATGGCGGCAACGACTCGGTCGATGCCGGCGCCGGCGACGATTACCTGCGTTATTCGCCCGGTGCGGACACCCTCAACGGCGGCGAAGGCAATGACCGCCTCAGCTACAGCGGCGTGGGCGCGGCGGTCAACGTCAACCTGGCCACCGGCGTCGGCGACGATGGCAGCGGCGCGCTGGACACCCTGATCAGCATCGAACGCATCAACGGCACGGCGTTCACCGACACCATCACCGGCGGTGACGCCAATGAAACCTTGTACGGCAATGCCGGCGACGACATCCTCGACGGCGGCGCCGGTTTCGACATCGCCGGCTACAGCTTTGCCGGCGGCGCTGTTACGGTCAACCTGGCCAGTGGTGCGACCAGTGGTGCCAACGGCCAGGACGTGCTCAGCAACTTCGAGGGCATCGACGGCACCGGCTACAACGATGACCTCGCCGGCAACGACGGCGACAACCTGATCACCGCCGGGGCCGGCAACGACACGCTCGCCGGCGTCGGCGGCAATGACACCCTGATCGGCGGCACCGGCTACGACCGTGCCGTCTACAGCGGCAAGCGCGCCGACTATGAACTGAGCACGCTGGCCAATGGCGACCTGCAGGTGCGCGACCTGCGCGATGGCGGGCCGGACGGCACCGACGTGCTGCACGGCGTGCAACTGCTGCAGTTTGCCGACCTTGAATTGACCATGAACGCGCTGGCGCTGCCGGTTGCCAGCAATCCCGCCGGCTTCCAGGTGCAGCAGTCGGCGGTCCTGCTGGGCGGCGTCGGCGGTGGCGGCAGTCTCGGCAGCGTGGCGGTATGGCGCAGCACCGACACCGCCGGCGACGGCATTTACCTGCGGCGCTTCAACGTCAACGGCCAGCCCGCCGGCGACGACCTGCTGGTCAACACCACCACCGCCGGCGACCAGCGCGCGCCTTCGGTTGCCGCCTTGTCGGATGGCGGCTTTGTGGTCATTTGGGACAGCAATCCCGACAACGGTTTCATTAGCGATGCGGGCGCCTGGGAAGTCAAGCTCCAGCGCTTCGATGCCGACGGCAATAAAATCGGCCTCGAGCTCGACGTCAACACCACCACGGCCGGCGCCCAGCGCTTCGCGCAAGCGGTCTCGCTCGGCGACGGCGGTTTCCTGGTGGTGTGGCAATCGCCGGAAGGTGGCGGTAACGCCACCGGCATCTACGGCCAGCGCTTCGACGCCAGCGGCGCCAAGGTCGGCACCGAAGGGCACTACAACACCACCGTGAGCGGCGAGCAGCTGATCCCGACCCTGCGCGCCATCAGCAACGACAAGCAAGTGCTGACCTGGGTCGGCGCCACGGTCGACGGCGGTTTCGGCGTCGCGCTGCAGCTGCTCGACGGCCTCGGCGCCAAGCTCGGCGCCGAGCAGATCATTTATACACGGCCGGCCGGCTCGTCCACCGCGTCGTTCAGTCACGCCCAGCCGGCCGGCAACGGCGCCGGCCAGTTCGCGCTGGCCTGGACCGTCACCAGCACCGATGGCAACAACAGCGTGATGGCGCGCTTCTACAACGCCGACGGCACGCCCATGGGTCCGGCCTTTGTTGCCGCCAGCGGCGCCTCCTACGTCAGCGTCGACGTCATCAACGTCAGCGTCGACGGCAGCAACGGCTTCATGCTGGTATGGGACACCACCGACGCCTACGGCAACTCGGCCATCGTCGGCCGCAACTTCAAGCTCGACAACACGCCGCTGGGCGAGCAGTTCATCGTCAACGATGACGACCAGGGCCTGCAAATGAATTTCCCCCAGCTTAGCCTGGGGAGTGGCGGCATCGTGGTCACCTGGAATACGCAGGGCGACCCCATCCTTCAAAACAATGGCGGGGTGTTCCGGCAGGTCATCGACATGTACGGCAACCGCGAACTAGGCGTGTTCGACGTCGACGCCGCGCCGGCCACGCCCAGCTTCATCGTGCGCGAAGTGGCCGGCGGCAGCGAGCCTCAGTACGATGGCAACGGCCGCTACGTGATGAGTCCGGCGCTGGAGTTTGGTGCCGCGACCGACCAGCACCATCTGGCCTTGTCCGGCTCGGCCGACTACGGCGCCACCATCCAGGTGATGAGCGGCGACACGCTGCTGGCGACCGTGCTGGTAGACGACGCCGGCCATTGGTCGGCCGACCTGCACAACCTGGGTGGCGGCCATTACGCATTACGCGCTGTCGCCATCAGCCCCGCCGGCAGGAGCAGCGAGGCCAGCGCGGTGTTCCAGCTGGACATCAGCAGCATCGCGGTGATCGACGGCACGGCCGGCAACGACGCCGCCGCCTATTGGCAGCAGCATGGCGCCGACGCCAGCGCGCAGACCCTCAACGGCGGCGCCGGCAACGATACGCTGGACGGCGCCGGCGGCGCCGACACCCTGAACGGCGGCAGCGGCGACGATCTCTACATCGTCAACAGCTATGATACGGTGGTGAATGAAGCGGCCGGCGCCGGCATCGATACGGTGCGCAGCGGGCTAAATAGCTACACGCTGTCGCAGAACCTGGAAAACCTCGAGTTTAGCGCCGGTGATAACCGTTTGCAGGGCAATGGCAATGAACTGGCCAATATGATCACGGGCGGCCGTTCCGGTACCTACTATGGTTTGGGCGGCAACGACACCATCATCGGCGGCAGCGGGTTTGACGTTATCGACGGCGGCGCCGGCAACGATGTCGAAAACGGCGGCGCCGGTTACGATCGTATCGGCGGCCTGAACGATACCGGCAACGATTCGCAAGCGGGCGGCGCCAACTACGACGCCATACTCTACAGTCCCGGCTCGGATACCATCGACGGCGGCAGCGAGTACGACCAGCTGGATTACAGCGCCGCACCGCGCGGGCAAACCATCAATCTCGTCACCGGTATCGCCAGCGACGGCGTTGACACCGACACCATCCGTAATATCGAGGAAATCCGGGGTAGCGCTTTTTCCGACAAGATCACCGGCGACGCCAACAGCAACTACATCGTCAGCAATGGCGGCGCCGACACCATCGATGGCGGCGCCGGGTATGACACTGTCGCCTACGACAACGTCGGCAGCGGCGTGACCCTCAACCTGGCCACCGGCATAGTCGTCGTCGGCGGCGCCAATGGTCGGGTGACCAACGTCGAGGATGTCATCGGCACCCGTTTCAGCGACAACTACACCGGCGACGCCAACGCCAACGGTTTTTATGACTACGGCGGCGGCAACGACACCTTCAAAGGCGGCGGCGGCAACGACCTCATTCGCGATTATTCCGGCGACGACACCGCCATCTACAGCGGCGCCCGCAGCGACTACAACATCACCAACAACGCCGACGGCAGCATCAGCGTGCAGGACAAGCGCAGCGGTTCGCCGGATGGCACCGATACCTTGCGCGGCATCGACAAGCTGCAGTTCAGCAATAGCACGCTGGAACTGAAAGTGCAGGACCACGCGGTCGGCGCCGTCGGCGGAACGCTGAGCGACGCTACGCTGGCGTACAACAATTACTACGGCTACTCCATGCTGGCCTACCGCCAGCCCGGTGTCGGCGTTGGCGATGGCGACCGCCTGTTCGTGAGCCAGTTTGGTTACGACGGCGAACCGATCGGCGTGAACCAGCAAGTGGCTTACCTGGAGGGTGGAACGCTGAGCGGTGTGGCGCTGATCTGCACCTACAATCAATATTTTGTACTGGTGTACCAGCGTCATCCAGATCAAGGTGCCGATGCCAACGATGCCGGCTGGGAGATCGTGCAGCAGCTGCTTGACATCGACGGCGTGCCGCAAGGGGATCCGGTGGTCGTCAACAGCCATCACGATGGGGCGCAGATCGCCCCTACGGTCGCTGGGCTGGGTGACGGCAGCTATCTGATCGTCTGGCAGTCGCCGGAGGAAGATGGCAGCTACGGCATCTTTGCCCAACGCTTCGGCTATGACAACTCACCTCTGGGCGACGAGCTGCACATCAATACCGGCGGCGACGGTCTGCAAGCGGCGCCGTCGATCAGCACCTCCTACAACACCTACAGTATCGCCTGGCAAAGCCAGACCAGCCCTGGCCATACGGGGTATGTGGCGCAGTTCTTTAACTGGGATGGCAGCAAGGTGGGCGGTGAAGTGATTGTGGCCGAGCTGGGCAATTCGGGCGGCCAGTTGCCGCCGGGCCAGTTCAGCCAGGCCACCTCGCAGTATGGCGACGACGTGCTGATGGCCTGGGTCGAGGAGGGCAAGGTCATGCAGCGCGCCTACCATAACGACGGTACGCCGTTCGGCGATGCCAGCGTGGTGGTCGCTGGCGATGCGGTCAGCGCGGTTAGCGTCGAGGCGCTGTACGATGGCAACTATATGCTGGTGTGGAGCGCCACGCAGAATGGCCAGGCGGTGGTGATGGGCCAGCATGTGAGCAGCACTTTCGTGCCGGATGGGGCGGTGTTCAGCATCAGCAAAACTGCGGCGGCGGGCGACAAGTTGCTGCCCGACCTGATCGACATGGGCAACGGTGTGCAAGTGGTGTGGGAAACCGGCAATCTGCCGGGCCTGGCCGGCGGCGGCGGAGTGTACCTGCAATTCATCGATTACAGCGGCAACTCGCAGTTCCAGCTGGCGCCGGCGACCGCCGCCGTGCCGGCCACCGGTATTTCCGTGGCGACGGTCGCCGGCGGCGACCAGCCGGTGTATGACGCCGCCTCGCCGCAGGTGCCGCGATACGTGCTGAACAATGTCAACAACGGTGCCAAGGTGGGCGATAGCCATCTGGTGTTGAGCGGGGCGGCGGCGTTTGGCAGCACGGTGGAAATTAAATCCGGCGCCACAGTGCTGGGAACGGTAGGCGTGGACGATAGCGGCAAGTGGGTGCTGGAGGTGAGCAAGCTGGCCAGCGGCAGCCATGATCTGACGGCGATAGTGCGCGATGCGTACGGCGTCGCCAGTACGGCCAGCACGGTATTCAAGCTGACTGTGTATGTCGGCGAGATCAACGGCACCGACGGCAATGACAATGCGGCCTACTGGGCCGCGCATGGCGCCAGCGCCGATGCGCAGTGGCTCAAGGGCGGCCTGGGCAACGACATTCTGCCCGGCGGCGGCAACGACACGCTGGACGGCGGCGACGGCAAGGACTGGGCCGACTATAGCGGCGCGGCGCACGCGCAGGTGATCAACCTGGCCAACGGCACGGCCAGCGGCGGCGGCATCAGCGATACGCTGGTGAATATCGAATACGTGGCCGGCAGCAGTTTTGCCGACCAGATCACCGGCAGCGATGGCGACGACGTAATCCAGGGCGGCGGCGGCAACGACACCCTGAACGGCGGCGACGGCACCGACCTGCTGAGCTACTACACCCCGTTCGGCGGTGACGTCTACGTCTCGCTGCAAACGGGCGTGGTCAGCGGAGCGCAGGGGCAGGACGTCATCAGCAACGTTGAAAACGTGATCGGCTCCAGCGGCAACGACTTCATTGAGGGCGACCACGGCGCCAACCTGCTGGACGGCTTCTGGGGCAACGACAGCCTGCGCGGCGGCGGTGGCGATGATACCCTGAACGGCGGCGCCGGCTACGACCAGGCCTACTACAGCGGCAACCAGGACGACTACACCATCACCAGCGGCCCGGACGGCGTGGTGGTGGTGAGCGACAAACGTGGCGCCAGCCCGGACGGCACCGATCACCTGAGCGGCATCGACCAGCTGCATTTTGCCGACGGCGTGCTCGACCTGACGCCGACCGACGCGGTGGTGTCGTCCAGCCCGGACGGGCCGCAGTGGCACCAGGACGTCGCTGCGCTGGACGGGGGCGGCTATGTGATCGCCTTCCGCGACGACGACGTCTCCGGCAGCGGCGTATCGCTGCGCGTGTTTGACGCCCAGGGCGTGCCGTTGGGCGACAACATCGTGGTGGGCGACGTGGTGGGCGAACAGCGCAGCGTCACGGTGGTGCGGGCCGGCGATGGCGGCTTCTTCGCTGCCTACAATAGCAATCCCGCCGTCGGCGTGGCGCTCAACGACTGGGCCTGGGAAAACTACCTGCAGCGCTTTGACGCCGAAGGCAACAAGGTCGGCGAACCGGTGGTCATCAACACCACCACCGACTATTCGCAGCGTCTGCCGATGCTGACTGCGCTGAAAGATGGCGGCGTAGTCGCCAGCTGGGTTTCCTACCAGCCGTCCGGCGGCGGCAGAGGTGTGTATACCCAGCGGTTTGATGAACACGGCAACAAGGTCGGCGCCGAGCAACAGGCGGGTGCCACCAATTATGCGGTCTACGAGTCGTTTTACGATATGGTGACGCTGGCCGACGGCTATCTCATCGCCTGGGCCGAAAACACCCAAATCAAGGCCCAGCGCTTCGATATGGCCGGTAACAAGGCCAGCGACGTTCAAGTCCTGTTCAGCCAGCAGAATGGTCCCTGGACCTCGGTAGATCAGTTGGACCTGGCGGCTAGCGCCGATGGCGGCTTTGTGGCCGCCTGGACGCATAACGCCGGCGGCGTCAGCGACGTGATGGTGCAAACCTTCGATGCCCATGCGCAGGCGAGCGGCGATGCCATCTTGCTGGCTAATAGTGAATACGCTGGCGTCCCCAGCGTGGTCGGCCTGCCGGACGGCAGCTTTGCCGTCAGCTGGGACAGCTATAACGTCACCGGGTCGATACTGGTGCAGCGCTTTTCCGATCATGGGGCAGTGGCGGGCGAGCAGTTCCGCGTCAACCAGCGCGAAGCGGCGGGCTATCCGAGCGGGGTGGTCATGACGGTGCTGGACAACGGCAAGCTGCTGATTTCCTGGACCGAAAGCGATGGCCTCGGCAACGGCGGACTCTACCAGCAAATCACGGACTGGTACGGGCATCCGGAATTCTTTAGCGGCAACGCCGACGCTACGCCGCCCGGAGCGCCGGTGTTCACCGTGCAGACGGTGGTCGGCGGCGCGCTGCCGGAGTACGCAGTCGTCGGTTCCTTCTCCCACTACCTGCTGCACGATCCGCTCGATAACGGCGCCACGGTCAGCAATAGCCACCTGGTCTTTTCCGGCACCGGCAACTATGGCGAGACCATCATCGTGCGCTCAGGCGAGCTGGAGTTCCGCAGCGGCGTCGACGACAGCGGCCACTGGAGCATCGACCCGTGGCTGCTGCCGGCCGGCAGCTATTCCTTTGTGCTGAGCGTGCGCAACGCGCAAGGCGTGGAGGGCGCCGGCAGCGCGCCGTTCCAGCTGACCATCGACAATAGCGTACTGAACGGTACCGGCGGCAACGACAACGAGGCCTATTGGCTGGACCAGGGCGCCACGCAGGACGCCCAGATCCTCAACGGCGGCGCCGGCGACGATACGCTGGACGGCAAGGGCGGAAACGATACCCTGAACGGCGGCGACGGCAACGATCTCTACATCTTCCGCGCCAACGAAACCGTCATCGAGCAGGTCGGCGGTGGCATCGACACCATCATCGCCGGCTTCGGCATGACGCTGCAGGACAACGTGGAAAACCTGACCGTCAACGGTCCCAACGGCCAGGCCTTGTTCGGCAATGCGCTCGACAACGTGCTGAACGGCACCAGCGGCCACGACATGATCGGTGGCGGCGGCGGCAACGACTCGCTGTACGGCAATGATGGCAATGACGTGTTGTTCGACAACGGCGCAGACGACGACCTGCTCGACGGCGGCGCCGGCAACGACTGGCTGCTGATGGGACGCGGCCACGACACGCTGCAGGGCGGCGACGGCAAGGACATCCTGTACACCGTGCATCCGGACCAGGCGCACGGCGTGGCGCTCGATCTCGCCAGCGGCCAGATCCTCGACAACGGCTTTGGCGAGATGGGCGGCATCGGCGGCATCGAAGTAGTGATCGGCACGCGCTTTGCCGACCATTTCGTCGGCAGTGCCGCCGGCGAAACCTTCCTCACCGGCGGCGGCAGCGACACCATCGAGGCTGGCGGCGGCAACGACACGCTGATGTTTGGCGACGACGCCGTGGTCGCCAATCTGTCCACCGGGCTGGCCACGGACGGGAGCGGCACCACGCAGTTCAGCGGCGTGGAAAACCTGATGGGCAGCATCGTGGGCGATGTGCTGAGCGGCGACGCCGGCGCCAACCTGCTGCGCGGACTGGCCGGCAACGACACCCTGGCCGGTGGGGGCGGCAACGATACCCTGATCGGCGGCGCCGGCAACAACCGCGCGGTCTTCAGCGGCAACCAGGCCAACTACAGCATCAGCACCAACGCCGACGGCACGGTCAGCGTGCAGGACCTGCGCGCCGGTTCGCCGGATGGCATCGACAACGTGCAGGGCATCAAGACGCTGCAGTTCGCCGACGGCATGGTCCAGCTGACGGCGGTGGACCGCGTGATCAGCAGCGCGGCGGGCAACTTTGAGGTACTGCCGGTGTCGGCGGCCAGCAAAGGGCTGGACGGTGTGATCCTGCAGCTATTCCGCAACATCGACAGTGGCGGCGACACCCTGTTCGCGCGCCTGTTCGACCGCGACGGCAACCCGCTCGGCGCTAACATCGCCATCGACGCCGGTTCCGGCGGCACGCAGCGCGGCCAGGTGGTGACCGCGCTGGAGCAGGGCGGCTTCGCCGTGGCGTATCACAGCAACCCGGTTGCCGGCGCCTTTGGCAACAATGCGGCCTGGGAGGTCAAGGTGCAGCTGCTCGACGGCGCCGCCCAGCCGGTCGGCGGCCCGATCACGGTCAACACCACCACGGCCGGCGCGCAGCGTGCGCCCGCGATCACGGCGCTGGAGGATGGTGGCTTTGTCGTCACCTGGCAGTCGACCCAGACTGACGACGGTCCCTACACCAGCATCTATGCGCGCTCTTTCAACGCCTTCGGCGAGCCACGTGGTCCTGAAATACCGGTCAGCATTTCGGCCGTTGGCCACCTGGCCCAGCCCGCAGTCACGGCCTTGCCCGGCGGTGGTTATGTCATTCTCTGGAGTGGCGCGGTAAGCGCTGGATCGACGGGACTGATGCAGCAGTACTTCGATGCGGACGGCAACAAGATCGGCGACCAGCAACTGGTCCACGCGATCAGCGACCCGGATGGCCAGGCTTACTTCTTCGCCACGCAAACCGCCGTCACCGTCGACGGCGGCCACGTGCTGAGCTGGGTACAGAACGCCGGTAGCGATGGTCAGGATGTCGTCATGGTGCGCAGCTACGACGCCACCGGTACTCCCGTGGGCGCGGCGTTTGCGGTGGCCAGCGGCGCGCATCTGGGCACGGATGTGCTGGGCCTGAGCGATGGCAGTTATATGGTGGTGTGGGACGTGCAAGGCGCCAACGACGAGTCATTCATCATGGGGCGCCATTACAGCAGCAGCAATAGCGCACTGGGCGCCGAATTCAAGATCAGCCAGTCGCCCGTGCTGGGCAACAAGTTCAATCCGACGCTGACCGAATTCCAGGACGGCGAGATCGTCGTCAGCTGGAGCGGCGCCGGCTCGGCCGGGTTGCCCGGCAGCGGCGGCGTCTACCAGCAGATCATCGACTTCGACGGCAATCCGATGTATTACGCCGGCAGCAGCTCCACCGTCAAGCCGGCCGCCACCGCCATCACGGCCCAAACCGTGACCGGCGGCCAGCAGCCTGAATTCGGCGACAACTACAGCTATCTGGTCAGCGGCCCGCTGAGTAGCGGCGCGGGCATCGGCAACGGTCACGTGGTGCTGAGCGGCACGGCGGCGTTCGGCTCGGTCATCACCATCAAGTCCGGCGCCAACGTGCTCGGTACGACGGCGGCCGACGACGACGGCCGCTGGGTGTTGGACGTCCAGCAACTGGCCTCGGGCAGCCATGCGCTGACGGCCACCGTGCGCGATGTGTTCGGCAAGGTGAGCGACGCCAGCGCGGTGTTCAACCTGACCGTCAACTACAGCAAGCTGAGCGGCACCGCCGGTGCCGACAACCAGGCCTACTGGTACAACGCCGGCGCCAACAGCACGGCGCAGACGCTGAACGGCCAGGCCGGCAACGACACGCTCGACGGCGGCGGCGGCAAGGACACCCTGGTCGGCGGCGCCGGCGACGACACCTATTACGTCAACGAGGCCGGCGTCGTCATCACCGAGGTGGCCGGCGGCGGCACCGATACCGTGGTCGCGTCGATTACGGGTGTGGTGCTGGCGGCCAATGTGGAAAACCTGGTGCTGGCGGACGGCGCCGGCTTGAACGGTAACGGGAATGCGCTGAACAACGTCATCACCGGTGGCAGCGGCAATGACATATTGAACGGCTACGCGGGCGTCGACACCCTGATCGGCGGTGCCGGCAACGACACCTACAGTGTCGATGTGGCGAGCGACGTCATCCAGGAAGGCTTCGATGGCGGCCGTGAGGAAGTGCAGGTAGCGTTCACTGCGGCCGGCACTTACGTGCTTTCGGCCAATCTGGAAAATGCCTACATCGTAACGTCTACGACAGGGGTGAATCTGACCGGCAACACCCTGGACAATATCTTGCAAGGCAATGCCGCCGCCAATATCCTGGTCGGCAATGACGGCAATGACACTCTCTCTGGCCAGGCCGGCAATGACACGATGATCGGCGGCGCCGGTAACGATCTCTACATGGTCGATGCGGTGGGCGATGTGGTGACAGAAGCGGCTGACGCGGGCATCGATGCGGTCAACGTGACGACGGCCAGCTATACGCTGCCGGCCAATGTGGAGAACCTGAGTTACTTCGGTGCTCAGTCGTTCAATGGCGCCGGCAATGCGCTGGTCAACGTGATCAATGCTGGCTCGGGCAACGATACCCTGAGCGGCGGCGCCGGCAATGACACCCTGTGGGGCTTGGAAGGCAACGACAGTCTGCTGGGCGGCGATGGCGACGATGTACTGAACGCGGGCATGGGCCTGGACTTCGTCGATGGCGGCGCGGGCGCCGATCTGGTGGTCGCACTAGGCAATTACGCCAACTACGCGCGTAGCCGCGTGACCGAGTTCGATACCAAGCTGGTCAATACGCTGACCGGCGAAACCATCACCATCCGCAACGTGGAGGCGGTGCAGTTCAAGGACGGCACGCATAGCCTGTCCGAACTGATCGCCAACAGCGCCAGCAGCGGCGCCGACGTGCTTACCGGCACCGATGGCAATGACTCGCTGGATGGCGGCGCCGGTGCCGACACCATGTCCGGCGGGCTGGGCAGCGATCTCTATGTGGTCGACCATATCGGCGACGTCGTGATCGAAGGCAACGATGTCGGTACCGACGGCGTGCAAGTGGCCTACACCACAGCCGGCACCTACACGCTGCCCGACAATGTGGAGATAGGCGCCGTCATGTCGGCCGCCACGGTGGCCGTCAACCTGGTCGGTAACGCACTGGACAACAACCTGTTCGGCAACGGCGCCGCCAACAAGCTGACCGGCAACGCCGGCAATGACACCCTGTCCGGCGGCCTCGGCGACGATACCTTGCTGGGCGGCGTCGGCGCCGACCTGCTGGTGGGCGGCGGCGGTAACGATAGCCTGCTCGGTGGCGAGGGCGATGACAGCTACGTGGTCAATGCGGCCGGGGCCGTGATTATCGAGCTGGCAGGGGCCGGCAACGACGGGGTCAGCACCTCGCTGAACAGCTTTACGCTGGCGGCCAATCTCGAAGAACTGAGCTACACCGGTAGCGCTGCCTTCAACGGCGTCGGCAACGAGCTAAACAACACAATCAGAGGAGGTATCGGCAACGATACGCTGGCTGGCGGTCTTGGCTACGACGTGCTGTTGGGCGGCGCCGGCAACGATGTGCTGAACGGCGGCGCGGGCGAGGATGAACTGTTCGGCCACTTCGGCAACGATACCCTGGACGGCGGCGAGATCGCCGACCGTGTCAACTATACCGACCTCAATTTCACCGGCTACTTCACCTCGTCGTCCGGCGTGTCGGTCAACCTGGCGACCGGCGTGGCGCTGGATGGCATGGGCGGCACGGACAAGCTCATCAACATCAATTTCGTGCAGGGCTCGGACTATAAGGACACCATCGTCGGTAGTTCGGCGGCGCTGCTGGAAATATTCGACGGCATGGATGGTGACGACACCATCGACGGCGGCGCGATCACCGATTTCGCGCAGCAAGGCGACAACCTCGTCATCTACGCCTACTCGTGGAGCAATGTGGTGGTGGACCTGGCGGCCGGCACCGCCGATGGTCAGGGCAGCGGCCACGACACGCTGCTCAATATCAACCAGGTGCGCGGCTCCAATTACGACGATACCTTGCTCGGCTCGAACAGTGCGCTCACGGAAGAATTCGAGGGCCGCCCCGGCGACGACGTGATCGACGGCCGCGGCGGCATCGACATGGTCCACTACGATAGCGCCGGCAGCGGCGTGATGGTCGACCTGGTCCAGGGCATAGCGATGGACGGCGATGGCGGCCTCGATCAGTTGCTGAACATTGAGGGCGCGTATGGCTCGTCCCACAACGATAATCTGTTCGGCGGCGACGGCAACGATATCTTTGTCGGCAACGGCGGCAACGACCTGATCATGGGCGGCGCGGGCTACGACTTGGTCGACTACACCAGCAGCACGGCTGGCGTCAGCGTCGACCTCGCCGCCCTCATGGCCGAGGACGGGCTGGGCGGCACAGACCTGTTGCTCGAGATTGAGCTGGTGCGTGGCTCGTCCCGCAACGACACGCTGCTCGGCAGCAACGGCGCCTATGAATCGTTCGAAGGCCGTGCCGGCGACGACCGCATCGACGGCAGGGGCGGTGTCGACCGCGTCGACTACCAGCTGTCGAAGGCGGCCGTCACGGTCAACCTGCAGACCGGCGTGGCCAGCGACGGCGAAGGCGGCAGCGATACCCTGCTGAATATCGAGCAGGCCGTGGGTTCCACCTTCAACGACAGCCTGACCGGCGACGCCGGCGTCAACTACCTCTCCGGCATGGCCGGCAACGACACCCTGTCCGGCGGCGCCGGTGACGACCTGCTGGACGGCGGCGCCGGCAACGACAGCCTGATGGGCGGCGACGGCGATGATGCGCTGGTCGCCGGCAGGGGCAGCGCCGACGTCGCCGACGGCGGCGCCGGCAGCGACGTGCTTAACCTGCTCGGCAACTTTGCCGACTACGTGCGCACGCGGCTCAACGCCACCGATCTGCTGCTGGTCAACGGCATCACGGGCGAGAGCGTCACGGTGCGCAACGTCGAGCAGTTCGAGTTCAATGACGGCGTGAAAACGCTGGCCCAAACGCTGGCCAACATCACCAGCATCTTCGGCGACGTGCTGGTCGGCGACGGCGGCAACGACACGCTGAACGGCGGTGCCGGCGCCGACACCATGTCCGGTGGCGCCGGCAACGACAGCTACATGGTCGACGTGGCGGGCGACGTCATTATTGAAAATGTCGGCGAGGGCACGGACCAGGTGTCGGTCGCCTTCGCGGCGGCCGGCGTCTACACGCTGTCGGCCGACATCGAAAACGCGACCGTGACGGGAACGGTCGCCGCCGGCATCATCGGCAACGAGCTTGCCAACCAGCTGACCGGCAATGCCGGCGCCAATGCGCTGACCGGTAACGGCGGCAACGATACGCTGAATGGCGGCGCCGGCAACGACAGCATGAGTGGTGGCGCCGGCGACGACGTCTATGTGGTGGATGCCGCCGGCGACGTGGTGACGGAACTTGCCGGCGCCGGCAACGACAGCGTGCTGACCACGCTGGCCAGTTACACGCTGGTAGGTAACGTCGAGAATGTCAGCTATGCCGGCACCGGCAACTTCAAGGGCGCCGGCAACGAGTTGAACAACTGGCTGACGGGCGGCGTCGGCAACGATACGCTGAACGGCGGCGCCGGCTGGGACAATCTCGACGGCGGCAACGGCAACGACAGCCTGTCCGGCGACGACGGCTGGGACTTTATCCATGGCGGCGCCGGCAACGACGTGCTGAACGGCGGCAAGGAGCGGGACTACCTGTGGGCCGGCGCCGGCAACGATACCATCGACGGCGGCGCGATCACCGATCGCATCAATTTTACCGACAGCAACCTGGTCGGGTACGACCAGGCGACGGTCGGCGTTGCGGTCAACCTGGCGACCGGCGTGGCGCAGGATGGCCAGGGCGGGACGGACAAACTCATCAACATCAACATCGTCTGGGGTTCGAGCCACAATGACACGCTGGTCGGCAGCACGGCGCTGGTCCTGGAAATGTTCGGCGGCGGCGCCGGCGACGATACGATCGATGGCGGCGCAATCACTGGCCCGCTGCAGGAAAATAACAATCAGGTCAGCTATGAAGACATGAGCGCCGGCGTGACGGTCGACCTGCAGGCCGGCACCGCCGACGGCGAGGACAGCGGCCATGACACGCTGCTCCACATCAACTATGTGGTCGGCAGCTACGCCGATGACGAATTGCGCGGTTCCGACAGCGGACTGATCGAGCACTTCAACGGCATGGGCGGCAACGACACCATCGATGGCCGCGCCGGCTTCGACTTCGTGCACTACGAGCACACCGGCGCGGGCGTGGTGGTCAACCTGGCGCTGGGCGAAGCCACGGATGGCTTCGGCGGCACCGATACGCTGCGACATATCGAGGGCGTGGCCGGCTCGGGCGGCAATGATGCGCTTACCGGCGGCAACGCCGATAACGATGACATGGAAATCTTCATCGGCAACGAAGGCAACGACACCATCGATGGCGCACAAGGCTACGACCGGGTCGAGTACGGCACCAGCACTGCCGGCGTTGTGGTCGATCTGGCGACCGGCACGGCGGCCGACGGCCTGGGCGGCACCGACACGCTGCTCAACATCGAGGGCGTGAGCGGCTCGGCATTCAACGACACGCTGTACGGCAGCGACGGCGAAATGGAGCTGTTCGAAGGCGGCGCCGGCAACGACCTGGTCGACGGCCGGGGCGGCTACGATGTGATCGATTACGAGCGTTCCAAGACGGCCGTGGTGGTCAACCTGGCCACCGGCACGGCGACCGATGGCCTGGGCGGCACCGATAAACTCATCAGCATTGAAGAGGTGTTCGGCAGCGCTTACAGCGACAGCCTTAGCGGCGGCGCCGGCGACGACTGCCTGCAGGGCCTGGCCGGCAACGACACGCTGATTGGCGGCGCCGGCAACGACACCCTGTTCGGCGGCCTCGGCAACGACAGCGTGTCCGGCGGCGACGGTAACGACACGCTGCGCGCCGGCACCGGCGTCGATATCATCGACGGCGGCGCCGGCAGCGATGCGTTGCACGGGCTGGGCAACTACCTGAGCTACACCATTAGCCGGCCGAACGCTACCGACGTCGTGCTGCTCAACGCCAGCACCGGCGAGAACATCACGCTACGCAATGTCGAGCAACTGAAATTCGCTGACGGCATGAAGTCGCTCGGAGAAGCGATCGTTAATTCGGTCAGCGGCTTTGGCGACTACCTGTTCGGCGATAGCGGCGCCAACAACCTCAACGGCGGTGCCGGCAGCGACACCATGGTGGGCGGCGACGGCAATGACAGCTACACGGTGGACGTGGCGGGCGACGAGGTCAGGGAAAATCCGGGCGAGGGCATCGACCAGGTCAACGTTGCCTACACCGCCGCCGGCACCTATACGCTGGCGACGAATGTGGAGAACGCCATGGTGACCGGCACGGTGGCCATCAATATCACCGGCAATGCCCTCGACAACCTCCTGACCGGCAACGCCGTCGCCAACAAGCTCGATGGCGGCGCCGGCAACGATACCCTGATCGGCGGCGCCGGCAACGACTCCCTGACCGGCGGACTGGGCAACGACGTCTACGTGGTGGACGCGGCCGGCGATGTGGTGACCGAGGCGGCGGGCGCCGGCACCGGCATCGACCGCGTGGAGACCGCGCTGGCGACCTACACGCTGGCGGCCAACGTCGAGAACCTGGTCTACACCGGCAGCGGAAACTTCGGCGCCACCGGCAACGCGTCGGATAACGATATCGCTGGCGGCATCGGCAAGGATACGCTCAATGGCGGCCTCGGCAACGACGCGCTGTCCGGCGGCGCGGGCGACGACAGCCTGCTCGGCGGCGACGGCAATGATGTGCTGAACGCCGGCACGGCCGTGCTCGGCGACGTGGTCGATGGCGGCAACGGCAGCGACACGCTGAAGGTGCTGGGCGCCTTCGAGGACTACACGCGCTCCCGTCCAAGCGCGACCGACACCAAGCTGGTCAATATCATCACCGGCGAAACCATCACCCTGCGCAACGTGGAAACGGTGAGCTTCGACGGCGTCGAGAAAACCATCAGCCAGGTCAACGACAATCTGGTCAGCGCCGGCAACGACACGCTGACCGGCACCAGCGGCGCCGATACCATCAACGGCGGCGCCGGCAACGACTTGATGATCGGTCTGGGGGGCGACGACATCTACGAGGTCGATGTCGCCGCCGACACGATTACCGAGCTCGATGGCGGCGGCATCGATCTGGTGAACGTGGCCTTCAAGGCAGTCGGCACCTACGTGCTGACGTCCTACGTGGACAACGCCACCGTCACGGCGGCGGCAGCCATTGCGGTTAACCTGACCGGCAATGCGCAGAACAACGTATTGACCGGCAACGCGGCAGTCAACACGCTGATCGGCGACGCCGGCGACGATACGCTTGACGGCGGTGCCGGCGCCGACAAGCTGAGCGGCGGCACTGGCAACGATGTCTACGTGGTCGATGTGGCCGGCGATCTTGTGACCGAACTGGTCGATGGCGGCACCGATACGGTACGAACCGCACTGGCCAGCTACACACTGGGCGCCAACGTGGAGAACCTGGTCTTCCTGGGCACCGGCAGCTTCACCGGCACCGGCAATGCCTTGGCCAATCAGTTGACTGGCGGCGTAGGCAACGACAGTCTGGTCGGCGGCCTCGGCAACGACACGCTGGACGCCGGCACCAGCGGCGCCGGCGACAAGGACGTCATCGATGGCGGTGGTGATAGCGACACTTTGGCCGGCCTGGAAGCCTTGGGCCACTACACGATCTCGCGGCCGAACGCCACCGATACCGTGCTCACGCACACCAGCGGCGCGCTCATCACGCTGCGCGGCATCGAGCGTTTCGTGTTCGACGGCGTGCTCAAGACGCTGGCGGAAGTGCAGGACAACACCGCCAGCACCGGCAGCGATACGCTGGTCGGCACCGATGGCGACGACAGCATCAACGGCGGCGCGGGCGCCGACAGCATGTCCGGCGGCGACGGTGACGATGTTTATGTGGTGGACGTGGCAGGCGATGCCGTGGTCGAACTGGCGGATCAGGGCAGCGATCTGGTGCAGGTGGCCTACACGGCCGCCGGCAACTACACGCTCGGCGACAACGTCGAAAACGCCACAGTAACCGCAACGGTAGCCGTCAACCTGACAGGCAACGGGCTGGACAACACCCTGATCGGCAATGCCGCCGGTAATATGCTGAGCGGTGGCCTGGGCGACGACACGCTGATCGGCGGCGCCGGCAACGACACCATGATCGGTGGCAGCGGCGACGACGTCTATGTGGCCGACGTGGCCACCGACGTGGTCACAGAAGCCGACAACGGCGGCACCGATCTTGTCCAGACCAGCGCAGCCGCCTACACGCTGGGCGCGTTTGTCGAGAACCTGAGCTATACCGGCACGGCCGCGTTCGCCGGCACCGGCAATGCGCTCGCCAACGCCATCACCGGCGGCATTGGCAAGGACACCCTGACCGGCGGCCTCGGCAACGATGCCCTGACCGGCGGCGGCGGCGACGACAGCCTGCTCGGCGGCGAGGGCGACGATTCCCTGTCGGCCGGCACCGGCGCCGCCGACATCGTCGACGGCGGCGCCGGCACGGACCTGGTCACGGTGCTGGGCAACTTTGCCGCCTACACCCGCACCCGCGTCAGCGTCACGGACACCAGGCTGGTCAACGCAGCGACAGGCGAGTCGCTGACCATCCGTGGCGTTGAAACGGTGCACTTCAACGACGGCGACAAGTCGCTGGCACAAGTGACCGACAACGCGGCCGGTCCTGGCGCCGATACGCTGACCGGCACCGACGGCAACGACCTCATCAACGGCCTGGGCGGCATCGACGTGATGAGCGGCGGCAAAGGCGACGACACCTATGTGGTGGACGTGGCCGGCGACGTGGTCACCGAGCTGGCGGACGAGGGCACCGACCTGGTGCAGGTGGCCTACACGGCGGCGGGCAGCTACACGCTGGGCGCCAACGTCGAAAACGGCACGGTGACCGGCACGCTGGCCATCAGCATCGTCGGCAATGCGCGCGACAATGTCTTGACCGGTAATGCCGCCGCGAACAAGCTGACCGGCAATGCCGGCGACGACACGCTGATCAGCGGAGGCGGCAACGACACCCTGATCGGTGGCGATGGCGATGATGTCTATGTGATCGCTGTGGGGGGGCACACGGTGACCGAAGCGCTGAACGGCGGCACGGATGTGGTGCGCACCGTGATCACCAACTACGCGCTGGCGACCAATGTCGAGAACCTGATCTACACGGGCACGGCTGCCTTCACCGCCGTCGGCAACCTCCAGGACAACGACATCCGGGGCGGTATTGGCAATGACAAGCTGGACGGCGCTGGTGGCAACGATACCTTGACCGGCGGCCTCGGCAACGACAACCTGACCGGCGGTGCCGGCAACGACACCTTTGTGCTCAACAGCACGACCGGCGTCGACACCATCGCCGATTTCGCCAACAGCGTCGCCAAGGGCTTCGACCAGCTCGCCACCAGCCAGGCCGTGCTGGCGATCGGCAATGGCGACACGGTGATCGACGGCGGCGTGCTGCGCGCAGCGGCGGGCGGTTTTGCCGCCGACGCGGAACTGGTGATCTTCTCGGCCAACACCGGCGGCACGACCGTCGCAGCGGCAGCGGCGGTGATCGGTTCGGCCACCAGCGGCTTTACGCTGGGCCAGCAGACCTTGTTCGTGGTGGATAACAACAGCGCAAGCTATGTCTACCTGTTCAAGTCCAGCGGCACCGACGCGTTGGTGTCGGCCGGCGAGCTGACGCAGATCGCCATCCTTACCGGCAATCCGGCAACGACACTGGGGGACTATCTGTTCGTCGCGTAAAGCCTGTGACGTCAGGATTAAGTAGACATGATTGTCTACTTAATCGATACTGTGATTTTTTAATCACAGGAATACGCCCATGCTGAAATCGCTCGTCTTTGCCGCCGCCTTGTTGCCATGCCTCGTCCACGCCTCCGGGCTGCCGGCGTATCCCTTCATTCACGCCACCGGCGAGGCGTTCGTGATGGTGGTGCCGGACCTGGGCGAGATCGACTTCGACATCAGCGCCTTCGACGCCGACCCGGCCGTCGCCGTGGCGCTGGTGGCCGAGCGCGCGCAGCAGGTGCGCGCGGTGCTGGCCGATGCCGACGCCAGCGCCGAGATTCACAACATGCGCAAGGAAATGCGCAAGTCCGAGCGGGCGGACGCGCCCGCCGCGCCCGCCGCGCCCGACTACGATATCCGCAGCTCGGTCCACATCGTGGTGCGCGACCTGGGCCAGTGGCGCCCCATCATGCAAGCCTTGCTTGCCATGCCCAATATCGACCACATGGCGACCAGCTTCGGTCGCAGCGACCGCCTCGCCGCCGAGCAGGAATTGACCGCCGCCGCCGTCAAGGACGCGCAGCGCCGCGCCGAGGGCATGGCCGGCGGCTTCGGCAAGAAGGTGGGGGCGGTCACCGCCATTTCCGCCGGCCAGCTGCGCAACCTGACCCACGCGGTCGGCCTGATGCCGGGCGACCTGTATGCCCGTAACCGCAGCGTCGATACGGCCCGCGCCGACCAGGATTTCCTGGCCATCGGTGTGCTGCGCTGGACGCAAACGGTGGACATGATTTTCCGCATAAAGTAAGCAAACAGATAAGCTTGCTTTTTCCTCTGTTGTTTTTCTAAAGGAATTTATATTTTCCTGAAAGTCTCAACATTTTTGTTGGTAAAACGGTCATTCAAATGTTAGCTTGGCAGCTCGTCCGACCACCCACAAAAGGTGGCGGAAACGTTGCCGGACAGTAGATTTGGCGCGCAAACCTACACTCAGGGGAAATTATGGGAATCATCAACGGCACCGATAGTGCAGACAATCTTGTCGCGACCAATAGTGGCGATACGCTCAACGGTTTTGGCGGCAACGATGTGCTTACCGGCCGCAATGGCGCCGATGTGATCAACGGCGGCGCCGGCAATGACTTCATCAACGTGCGCGGCGGTGGTTCCGATACGGTGGACGGCGGCGACGGCAATGACCGCGTCACGTATTACAGCACGGCGGGCCAGTTGGTCGTCGATCTGGAGGCCGGCACGGCCGACGACGGCAGCGGCAACATCGACCACCTGAGCAGCATCGAGCGCATTTCCGGCAGCTCGGGTTACGCCGACATCATCAGCGGCCGCGCCGACACCAATGAAACCCTGTATGGCAACGCCGGCAACGACACCCTGGACGGCGGCGTCGGCGGCAGCGACACCACCGGCTACATCTTCGTTGCGTTTGGCGGCAGCGGCGTCGAGGTGAACCTGGGGACCGGTAGCAGCAGCGGCGCCGACGGCAACGATGTGCTGATCAACTTCGAGAATATCGAAGGCAGCAACAACAACGACACGTTGACCGGCGACGATGGCGCCAACACCATTTGGGGCTTCCATGGCGACGACCAACTGACCGGCGCCGGCGGCAACGACACCTTGATCGGCGGCGCAGGAAACGATACCGCCTATTACAGCGGCAACCGCGCCGACTATACGCTGACCACGCTGGCCAACGGCGACACCCTGGTGCAGGACGATCGCAACGGCTCGCCGGACGGCACCGACACCGTGCGCGGCGTCAAGACGCTGCAGTTCGCCGATAGCCAGCTGGTGGCGGTGGCGCAGGAGCAGGCCGTCAGCAGCACGCTGACCGGCCACCAGAATTTCAACGTCTCGGCCATACTGCAAGGCACGGGTGGCGGCGCCAGCCCAGGCTATGTGACGGCGTTCCGCGCGGCCGACGCCAATGGTGAAGGCATCTATGTGCGCCTGTTCGACGCCGACGGCGTTGCCCGCACCGGCGATCTGCTGGTCAATACCGCCGTCACCGGCGACCAGCGCGCCCCCGTGGTGGCGGGACTGGCCAACGGCGGCTTTGTCGTGATGTGGGACAGCACGCCGGAAGCCGGCGTGTACACCAATCCGGGCCTGGTGGAAATCAAGCTGCAGCGTTTCGACGCCGATGGCAACAAGCTCGGCGGCGAAGTGGACGTCAACACCAGCACCGTCTCCCAGCAGCGCTTCCCGTCGGTGATTTCGACCTTCGACGGCGGCTTCATGACGGTGTGGCAGTCGCGTCATGAAGGCGGTGGCGCCAATCTCGGCATCTATGGCCAGAAATTCGATTACTTGGGCAACAAGGTCGGCGGCGAGGTCCAGATCAACACCACGGTGGCTGGCAACCAGCTGTTTCCACTGGTGCGCCAGACGCTCGGCGTGGCCGATGAAAACGGCCTGAGCCACGGCGGCCTGGTCGCGGTGTGGCAGGGTCAGCTGTCGAACGGCAGCTTCGGCCTGGCCCAGCAGCAGTTCGACGGCTTCGGCAACAAGATCGGCGGCGAACAGATCGCCTACATTGCACCGGCCGGCGCATTGATGAACTTTATGCACCAGACCATGGTGGACGGCGGCTATGTGCTGTCCTGGGTGATGACGCTGGCCGACGGCAACGGCGCCGTCATGGCGCGCAGCTTCAACAACGACGGCACCGCCCGTAACGAAGCCTTCACCGTGGCAGCGGGCGACCACTACCTGGGCAACGACCTGATCCTGACGGGAAACGGCGATGTCATGATCGTGTGGGACGTCCAGTACGACGACGGCGCCAGCGCCATCGTTGGCCGCAACTTCAACCTGAACAGCGGCGAGCCGTCCGGCGACCTGTACCTGATCAGCGACCACGCCAACGGCGGCAGCCTGGTATTTCCGACCCTGAGCCAGTCGGGCAACGGCGACGTGGTGGTGAGCTGGAACACCCAGGGCAATGCGATCAACGGCGACAGCGCCGGCGTGTATCAGCAGGTGATCAACTTCAACGGTGAACCGCAGAATGGCATATTCGATAGCGGTACCGCGCCGGCAGCCACCAGCTTCACGGTGCAGGCCGTCCCGGGCGGCAATGCGGCGCTGACCGATAGCCTCGGCCACTATCTGCTGGGTGCGGCGCTCGACAGCGGCGTCACGGTCAGCGTGCAGCACCTGGCCTTGAGCGGCAATGCCGCGTTCGGCACCACGGTCACCATCTATTCCGGCGACGACGTGCTGCTGGTGGTCCGTCCGGACGACCAGGGCCTGTGGTCGGCCGACCTGAAGTCGCTGACCGATGGCGTCTATCAGCTGCAGGCGGTGGTGACGGACGCCTTCGGCCATGCCAGCGCGGCCAGCGCGGCGTTCGCGCTGACGGTGCAGAACAGCGTCATCGACGGCACCGGCGGCGACGACAACGCCGCCTACTGGAACGCCAACGGCGCCAACAGCAGCGCGCAAACCCTGAACGGCGGCGATGGCAACGATACGCTCAACGGCGGCGCCGGCGGCGGCCAGGACACCCTGAACGGCGGCGCCGGCAACGATGTGTACATCATCGTCAACGGCAACGAGGTGATCGAGGAGACGGCAGGCCAGGGCATCGACACCATCGTCTCCGACTACGGCGTGTACATGGCGGACAACGTGGAAAACCTGACCGTCACCGGCAAAGCCGCCGGCGGCCTGGTCGGCAATGACCTGAATAATGTGCTGCGCGGCGGCAGCGGCGGCGAGTATATGAACGGCCTGGTCGGCGACGACACGCTGTACGGCAACGCCGGCAACGACAATTTCGACGGCAGCGCCGGCAACGACGTCGAGTACGGTGGCGACGGCGATGATTATTTCATCGGCGGCACCTGGGACAGCGGCAACGACCTGATGGATGGCGGCGCCGGCCGCGACTTCTTCAACCTGTCCACCGGCCAGGACACCATCCTGGGCGGCGCCGGCGGCGAGGACCGGCTGTACGTCGGCATCGCGGGCGCGACCCAGGGCGTCAACATCAACCTGGCCACCGGCCAGATCATCGACAACGGCTTTGGCGAGAGCGGCAGCATCAGCGGCATCGAGGAGATCGAAGGAAGCTACCGCACCGACGTCTTCGTCGGCGGCAGTGCCGACGAAATCTTTATGAGCAACGGCGGCAACGACACCATCGACGGCGGCGCCGGCGCCGACGCCGTGATCTATGGCGGCCGTGCCAACTTCACCGGCAGCCTGAGCACCGGCGTCGGCAGCAGCACCGACGGCACCATCCACTTCAGCAATGTTGAAGCCCTGGGCGGCGGCGGCGGCAACGACAGCCTGACCGGCAGCGCCGGCAACGACACGCTCGGCGGCATGCTCGGCAACGATACCCTGGTGGGCCTGGGCGGCAACGACACCCTGTACGGCGACGGCGGCAACGACACCGCGGTCTATCGCGGCAACAAGGCCGACTACATCATCAGCACCCTGAGCGACGGCTCGGTCAAGGTGCAGGACAAGCGTACCACCGGCGGCACGCTCGATGGCACCGATACGCTGATCGGCGTGCGCACCCTGAAATTCGCCGACGGCAGCACCGACCTGAAGGCGCTCGACCATGTCGTCAGCAGCGCGCCCGGCGGCTATCAGATCTACCAGAGCACGGCGTCCCACTGGTATCGCGACGGCGGCTTCGTGCAGGTGTTCCGCGCCAGCGACGGCAGCGGCGACGGCCTGTATGTGCGGTCCTTCGACGAAGACGGCAATCCCAACGGCGGCAACATTCTGATCAATGCCGGTCATACCGGTGGCGACCAACGCGCGCCGGTGGTGGCCAGCCTGGTGTACGAAGGCTATGTGGTGGCGTACCACAGCAATCCGGCACTGGGCGCCGCCTACGACGACCATGGCTGGGACGTGATGGTGCAGGTGCTCGACAACGCCGGCAATCCGGTCGGCGCAGCGGTCAACGTCAGCACCACGGCCGGCGTGGCGCAGCGCGTGCCGAGTGTCACCGGTCTCGATCACGGCGGCTTTGCCGTGGCCTGGCAGTCGGCCCAGGCCGGCGAGGACGGCCATCTGGCGGTGTATGCGCGCGTGTTCAACTCCGCCGGCCAGCCGCTGGGACCGGAAGTGCAGGTCGGCCTCACCAGCGACTACAACCAGACCGCGCCGGTGGTCACCGCGCAGAACGACGCCGGTGCAGTGGTGACCTGGGCCGGCATCACCCAGGACGGCCATTACGGCTTCATCGAACAGCGCTTCGACGCGCAGGGCAACAAGGTCGGCGGCGAGAACGTGGTGTTCACTACGCCGGACGCGACGGCACAGCTGTCGGTGGTGCACAGCACGCGCACGACCGACGGCGGCCATGTGCTGAGCTGGATCTACGACGCCGACGGCGCCGGCGCCGGTGACAACGTGGTGATGGTGCGTCACTACGACAATACCGGCGCGGCCACCGGCGCGGCGACGGTGGTCGCCAGCGCCGGCTATCAATACTCGGCGTCGGTGCTGGGCTTGAGCGACGGCAGCTATATGGTGGTGTGGGACGCCGAGAACGCCGACGGCAGCTCGGCCATCATGGGCCGCCGCTACGGCAGCGACGACAGCCCGCTGACGGCCGAGTTCAAGATCAGCAGCATGGCCACCGCAGGGACCAAGCTATTCCCGACCCTGAGCGAATTCCAGAACGGCAAGGTCGTGGTTGCCTGGGGCACGCAAGGCATGGCCGAGTTGAGCTCCAGCGGCGGCATCTACCAGCAGATCATCGACTTCAACGGCGCGCCTTTGTTCTACGCCGGCGATTCCTCGACCGTCAAGCCGGCCGCGCCGGCGCTGACCGTGCAAACCGTGGTGGGCGGCGCCCAGCCGGTGCTGGACCCGGCTTACCCGAGCGCGTCCTATTACCTGAAGGATGCGCCGCTGACCAGCGGCGCCAGCGTCAGCAACAGCCATGTGGTCGTCAGTGGCAGCGCCGCGCTCGGTTCCAGCGTTACCGTCAAGGACGGCGCCACCGTGCTGGGCACCGCGCTGGTGGACGATGACGGCCGCTGGGCGCTCGACGTCAAGTCGCTGGGCAACGGCAACCATGAGCTGACGGCGGTGGTGACCGATCTGTTCGGCAAGGCCAGCACGGCCAGCGCGATCTTCAAGGTGGTGATCAACGGCGCCATCGCCGGCACCGCCGGCGCCGATGGCGAAGCGTACTGGGTCACGCGCGGCGCCAACGGCAACGCCCAGACCCTGAGCGGCCTGGACGGCAACGACACGCTCAACGGCGGCGGCGGCAACGATACCCTGGTCGGCGGCGGCGGCGATGATGTCTACATCGTCAACAACACCGGCGTGACCATCACCGAGGCGGCCGGCGGCGGCAACGATACGGTGCGCACGGCGGTAACGCTGACGCTGGCGGCCAACGTCGACAATGCCGAACTGACCGTCGATCTGGCCACGGCCCTGACCGGCAATGCCCTCAACAACATTTTGTTGGGCAACGACGGCAACGACACGCTCAACGGCGGCGCCGGCAACGATACGATGGACGGCGGCGACGGCGACGACCTGTATGTGGTCGATGCGGTGGGCGACGTGATCGACGAGCACAAATATCACGGCACCGACACCGTGCAGGTGGCGTTCGCCACGGCCGGCACCTTCAAGCTCGATGCCAATATCGAGAACGCGATTGCGACCGGCACGGTGGCCATCAACATCGAGGGCAACGACGAACACAATCTGCTGACCGGCAATAGCGCGGCCAACAAGCTGGACGGTGGCTTGGGCGACGACACCCTGAACGGCGGCGCCGGCAACGACAGCATGACCGGCGGCGGCGATGACGACACCTACGTGGTGGACGCCGCCGGCGACGTGGTCACCGAGCTGGCGGACGAAGGCCATGACACGGTGCTCACCGCGTTTGGCGCCGTCACGCTGGCGGCCAATGTGGAAGACCTGAAATACACGGGCAGCCTGGCGTTCACCGGCACCGGCAACGCTGGTGACAACCTGATCGAGGGCGGCATCGGCGCCGATACGCTGATCGGCAACGGCGGCGACGACACGCTCAAGGGCGGCGCCGGCAACGACTCGCTGCTGGGCGGCGAGGGCGACGACGTGCTGATGCCGTCGGGCGGCGCCAGCGGTGTGGACGTGGTCGACGGCGGCAACGGCGACGATACGGTGGTGCTGGTGGGCGAATACGCCGGCTTTATGCGTACCCGCGTGACCGAAAGCGACACCAAACTGGTCAACGTGGCCACCGGCGAAACGGTCACCATCCGCAACGTCGAGCATGTCACGTTCGGCAACCACAGCTACGACCTGGCGGAGCTGATCGCCAATAGCGCCAGCCCCGGTGCCGACCTGATCGTCGGCAGCGACGACGACGACGTGCTCGATGGCGGCGCCGGCGCCGATACCCTGGCCGGTTCCCTGGGCGACGACGTCTACAAGATCGACAACAAGGACGACGTGATCGAGGAACTCGATGACGAGGGAACCGACACGGCGGAGGTGAACTTCGCCGCAGCCGGCAGCTATACCCTGGGTGCCAACGTCGAGAACGGCAAAGTCACGGCCGCGGCGCTTGCTGTCAATCTGATCGGCAACGACCTCGGCAACACGCTGACCGGTAACGCCGCCGCCAATACGCTGACCGGCAATGCTGGCAACGATAGCCTGATCGGCGGCGCCGGCAACGACACCATGATCGGTGGCGACGGCGACGACCAGTATCTGGTAAGCGACGCCGGCGATGTGGTGACCGAGGTGGCCGACGGCGGCTTGGACACAGTTGTCACCGGGCTGGCGAGCTATACGCTGGCGGCCCAGGTCGAGATACTTGAATTCACGGGCGGGGTGGCGTTCACCGGTACCGGCAACGACCTTGGCAACCTCATCGGCGGCGGCGCGCTGGGCGACAAGCTGTCCGGCATGGGCGGCGGCGATGCGCTGAGCGGCGGCGCCGGCGCGGATACGCTTGATGGCGGCGCCGGCAACGACGCACTGTTCGGCGGCATCGGCAACGACAGCCTGCTGGGCGGCGCCGACGACGACCTGTTGAACGCGGGCACCGGCGTCGACCTGGCCGACGGCGGCGCTGGCGACCACGATGTGCTGGAACTGTTGGGCGACTACGACAGCTACACCATCACCCGTCCGAACGCCACCGACCTGGTGTTTGTGAACGCCAGCACCGGCGAGAACATCACCGCGCGCAATATCGAGGCATTCGACTTCAACGGCGAACTGCGGACCTACGCGGAAACCATCCTCAACAAGGTCAGCAACTTCGGCGACATGCTGATCGGCACGCCCGGCGGCGACGCCGAGATCGACGGCAAGGGCGGCGCCGATACCATGGCCGGCCTTGACGGCGACGATACCTACATCGTCGACCTGGCCGGCGATGTGGTGATTGAACATCCCGACGAAGGCACCGACACGGTCAAGGTCGACTTCAAGACAGCCGGCAGCTACACGCTGGGCGAGGAAGTGGAGAACGGCATCGTGGTGTCGGCCGGCACGCTGGCGGTCGGCATCACCGGCAATACGCTGGACAACCTTCTCACCGGCAATGCCGGCGCCAACAAGCTCACCGGCCTGGAAGGCAACGACACGCTCAACGGCGGCACCGGCAGCGATACCCTGATCGGCGGCGACGGCGACGACGTCTACGTGGTTGATGTAGCCACCGACGTGGTGACCGAAGCGGTGGAAGGGGGCTTCGACACGGTGGAGACTGCGCTGGCCAGCTACACGCTCGCCGCCAACGTCGAAATGCTGTATTTCAACGGCACGGCCGGCTTCAACGGCAGCGGCAATGCCTTGGACAATGAGATCTACGGCGGCAGCAAGGGCGACACCCTGAACGGTGGCGCCGGCAACGACACCATCGACGGCGGCGGCGGCACCGACAGCCTGCTCGGCGGCGAAGGCGATGACGTGCTGTACGCCGGCACCGGCGTCGGTGACGTTGCCGACGGCGGCGTTGGCAACGATACGTTGGTGCTGTCCGGCGCGTTTGAGGACTACGTGCGCACCCGCATCAGTGCCAGCGACACCAAGCTGGTGAATGGTGAAACGGGCGAGGCGGTGATTGCGCGCAATGTCGAAACCTTTGTCTTCACCTCCTCCGAGGAAATCCTGGGCATTGAAGACATCAACTTCAACCTGGCCAGCGTCGGCAACGACAACCTGGTTGGAACGATCGGCAACGATTCCATCGACGGCGGCGTCGGCAACGACATCATGAGCGGCCTGCTGGGCGATGACATCTATGTGGTGGACGTGGCCGCCGACGTGGTGGTGGAAGCGGACGGCGCCGGCGTCGACCTGGTGCAAGTGGCCTTCAAGGCCGCCGGCGGCACCTACGTCATGGCGGCCAATGTGGAGTACGCTACTGTCACCGGCCTGGTGGCAACCAACGTCACCGGCAATGGGCTGGACAACATCATTACCGGCAACGGCATGGCCAACAAGCTCGATGGCGGCGTGGGCAACGACACCCTGATCGGCGGCGCCGGCATCGACACCCTGACCGGCGGCGCCGGCAACGACGTCTACGTGGTCGATGTCGCCGGCGATGTGCTGACGGAAGCGTTCAACGGCGGCACCGACAGCGTGGAAACCGCCTTGGCCAGCTATACCCTGGGCGCCAACATCGAGCACCTGAAATCGACGGCGATCGGCACCTTGGCCTTCACCGGCAACGGCAATGCGCTCGACAACGAAATCATCGGCGGCGCGGGCAAGGACACCCTCAACGGCGGCATCGGCAACGATACGCTGTCCGGCGGCGCGGGTGACGACAGTCTGCTCGGCGGCGAAGGCAACGACGTGCTGAACGCCGGCACGGCGCTGCTCGGCGACGTGGTCGACGGCGGCAACGGCAACGATACCTTGAGCCTCGATGGCGATTTCGGCGACTACGTGCGCTCGCGTCCGAACGCGACCGACACCAAGCTGGTCAAGGTCTCCAGCGGCGAAATCATCATCCTGCGCAATGTGGAAACGGTGAGTTTCGACGGCATGCTGAAATCCATCAACGAGGTCAATGCCGGCCTGGTGAGCGTCGGCAACGATACGCTGACCGGCACCATCGGCGACGACAGCCTCAACGGCGGCACCGGCGTGGATCTGATGATCGGCCTCGAAGGCGACGACATCTATGAGGTCGACGTTGCCGGCGATGCGATCACCGAGCTTGATGGCGGCGGCCTGGACCTGGTAAACGTGGCCTTCAAGGCGGCCGGCACGTATGTGCTGTCGTCCTATGTGGACAACGCCACCATCACGGCGGCGGCCACCATCGCCGTCAACCTGACCGGCAATGCGCAGGACAACCTGCTGACCGGCAATGCTGCGGCCAACACGCTGCTCGGCGACGCCGGCAACGACACGCTCGACGGTGGTGCCGGCATCGACAAGCTGACCGGCGGCGCCGGCAACGACGTCTACGTGGTCGATGTGGCGGGCGATGTGGTGACCGAACTGGCGGACGGCGGCATCGATACGGTGAAAACCGCACTGGCCAGCTACACCCTGGGGGCCAATATGGAGCATCTGGTGTTCCTGGGCAGCGGCGCCTTCACCGGCACCGGCAATGCGCTGGCCAACAAGCTGATCGGCGGCGTCGGCAACGACAGCCTGATCGGCGGTCTCGGCAACGACACGATGTACGCCGGCAGCAGCGGCGCCGGCGACAAGGATGTGATCGACGGCGGCGGCGATAGCGACACCGTGGCCGGCCTGGAAGCCTTCGGCAATTACAAGGTTTCGCGTCCGAACGTCATCGATACCGTGCTCACGCACACCAGCGGTGCAACCATCACGGTGCGCGGCGTCGAACATTTCGATTTTAACGGCGTCGCCATGACGCTGGAGCAGTTGCAGACCAACGTGCCTTCGCTGGCCGGCGATACCCTGGAGGGGACGGACGGCGACGACGACATCAACGGCGGCGCCGGCGCGGACAGCATGAGCGGCGGCCTGGGCGACGACACCTACACGGTCGATGTGGCCGGCGATGTAGTCACCGAGGGCGGTGATGCGGGCACCGATCTGGTCAAGGTGGCCTACACTGCGGCAGGTCAGACCTACACCGTGGGCGCGAACGTGGAAAACGCCGCCGTGATCGGCACGGTGGCCACCCATCTGACCGGCAACGCATTGAGCAATGTCCTGACCGGCAATGCCGTGGCCAATACGCTCATCGGCAATGACGGCAACGACACGCTGATCGGCGGCGCCGGCAACGACACCATGGTGGGTGGCAACGGCAACGACGTCTACGTGGTCGACGTGGTTACCGACGTGGTCACCGAAGCCGATGGCGGCGGCACCGACAGCGTACAAACCGCTGCGGCGGCGTACACGCTGAGCGCGTTTGTCGAAAACCTCAGCTACACCGGCACGGCAGCATTCGCCGGCACCGGCAACACGCTCGCCAACGTCATCGCCGGCGGCATCGGCAAGGACACCCTGAGCGGCGGCGTCGGCAACGACACCCTGACCGGCGGCGCCGGCGACGACAGCCTGCTCGGCGGCGACGGCGACGATTCCTTGGCGGCCGGCACCGGTGCGGCCGACATCATCGACGGCGGCGCAGGCACGGACCTGGTGACGGTGCTGGGCAACTTCGCCGCCTACACCCGCAGCCGGGCCAGTGCCACGGACACCAAGCTGGTCAACGTCGCAACCGGCGAGTCGCTGACCATCCGCAACGTCGAGACCGTGCACTTCAACGACGGCGACAAGTCGCTGGCGCAAGTGACCGACAACGCGGCCGGTGCGGACGCCGATACGCTGACCGGTACCGACGGCAACGACCTCATCAACGGCCTGGGCGGCATCGACGTGATGACCGGCGGCGACGGCGACGACACCTACGTGGTGGACGTGGCCGGCGACGTGGTCACCGAGCTGGCGGACGAGGGCACCGACCTGGTGCAGGTGGCCTTGACGGCGGCCGGCAGCTACACGCTGGGCGCCAATGTGGAAAACGGCACGGTGACCGGCACGCTGGCCATCGGCATCGTCGGCAACGAGCTGGACAACGTCCTCACCGGCAACGCCGTGGTCAACAAGCTGACCGGCGGCCTCGGCAACGACACCCTGATCGGCGGCGCCGGCAACGACAGCTTGATCGGCGGCGACGGCGACGACGTCTACGTGGTCGATGTGGCCGGCGACGTGGTGACCGAGTTGCTGAACGGCGGCACCGACCTGGTGCGGACCACGGCGGTCACCTACACGCTGGCGGCCAACGTGGAAAACCTGGCCTACACCGGCTCGGCAGCCTTCAGCGGCACCGGCAACGTGCTGGACAACCACATTACGGGCGGCACCGGCGCCGACAAGCTGAACGGCGGTATCGGCAACGACACCCTGATCGGCGGCCTGGGCAACGACAGCCTCACCGGCGGTACCGGCAACGACACCTTCGTGCTCAACAGCACAACCGGCGTCGACACCATCGCCGATTTCGCCAACAGCGTCGCCAAGGGCTTCGACAAGCTTGCCATCAGCCAGGCGGCGTTGACGATCGGCAATGGCGATGCGCAGGTGGACGGCGGTGTGCTGCGCGCGGCGGCCGGCGGCTTTGCGGCCGATGCGGAACTGGTGATCTTCTCGGCCAATACCGGCGGCATCACACCCGCCGCAGCGGCGGCGGTGATCGGTTCGGCCAACAGCGGCTTCACGCTGGGCCAGCAGACCTTGTTCGTGGTGGACAACAACAGCGCAAGCTATGTCTACCTGTTCAAGTCCAGCGGATCGGACGCGCTGGTGTCGGCGGGCGAGCTGACGCAGATCGCCATCATCACCGGCAACCCTGCCACGACGCTGGCGGACTATCAGTTCTTTGATGCCATATCGATCGTCTAATGCCGCGATCGTCTAATGCCGCGATCGTCTAATGCCTGATCAGCCCCTGCGTGTGCTGCCGCACGCAGGGGTTTTTTTCGTCCTTTGCGAATGGCGCCGTCTGCCCGACACTGAAGACTAAGCCATCCCAAGGAGAGCAGCATGCATCTGCACACCACCCCCGAGCCCGACCTGCCGCCACCGCAGCCGGAGAAAGATCCGCCGCCGGATAAGCAGCCGTTGCCGGACCAGGCGCCCATCGAAGAACCGACGCCGCCCAAGCCGCCGATCAAACTTGACGTTTAATTATGTTGCTATGTGAACCAGCGCACCGTCCGTTGTGTGGAACGGACGGTATTCTAGTTCCACGCTCTATTTTGTTGCTGACTGGATATATTTTTTGCCTTTTGTGGTCCGTGTCACACAGCTGCAATGAAAGAGTTTCTATAATTTAGTCATGTCATCGGTTCCTGTTCACGGAGAGCAAATCATGGGCAATTCATTACACAACAAAATCTACCTTGGTCGTCGCAGCGTCGCCCTGAACACCAAGCGTGTACAAGCCCTGATTTGCATCGCAGCGTTCGCCAGCATCGGCGTGGCGTGGCTGCTCATCCGAGCGTTTCAGTAAATACTGTATTGCCATTCTCATCCCTGAGATTAAGCCCGTCGGCAGCGCTTCGGCTTGCCGCGCGGGCCGGGTGCGCGTACCATGAGGGCCGCAGCAGTCTTTTATGGATAAAATGGCAATGAAGAACGAAAAATTCACGCAGGACGAGCACGACGCCCTGAACGAAATCAAGCGCGGTATCAAGGGTGACCGTGTCAGCGCCTGCATTGGCCGCAACACCAAACGTCTGTCCGGCCTGAAATTGATCAGCATCGCCCACAACGGCCGCATCTCGCTGACCGAAAAAGGCGAACAGACCATATTCCTGCGCCGCTGCGTGCTGGCGCTGCGTGCCCTGGCCGAGCAGGCCGGCGCCGCCATCGACGCCGATGTGGCCATGTTCCTTGGTAAAAAATCCCATATCGTCGAGCGCGTCGAGGGCGGCTTCGAAATCAGCGAGAAGGGACGCGAGTCGCTGGAAGACATCATTAAACAAGGCTACTGATAAAAACGCTCCTAGGGAGTAATGCCGTTAAGTTAAGCGATGTCGTCCCGGCGAAAGCCGGGATCCATGCTGAGTTAGCCAGGCATGCGCCTCATGGATTCCCGCATTCGCGGGAATGACGAAGCCTATTTTCAGCTTAACTTAACGGCATTACTCCTAGGGAGCGTTTTTTTTGTTGTAATGTAGCGCTTAACCCAGAACCAAAGCGTCCAGGCCTTTCATGAGATTCGCCACACTGCAAAAGTTTCGCAAACTCTTTGGTGTCCTGGTGGCGGCCGTGGTGCTGGGCTTGCTGGTGGTATCGTTGTTTGTTGCCCACGTGCTTAATCAAAGCCGGCTGCGCTATTACGCCAGTGCCGAGGAAACCTCGCACAATCTGGCCGTCTCGCTGGAAAATTTCCTGCATTCCCATTTCCAGGAGGTCGAGCTGGCGATGCGCCGCGCCGACCTGGAATTCCGCACCATGCACCTGGAGGGGCGCTACACGGACGAGAAGTTCAGCGCCTACCTGCGCAGCCTGAAGGAGCGCTTGCCGCAGGCCCAGGCCGTGCGCGGCTCCAATGCGGCCGGGCTGGTGCTGTACGGCGAGCAGATCGACCTGGCCAAGCCGCAGGACTTGAGCATCCGTGAATTCTTCACCCGCGCGCGCGATGAGCACCAACTGATCTTCGGCGTGCCGGTCAAGTCGCGCATCAGCGGCGAATGGGTGCTGCCGCTGGTCTATCCGCTGACCTTGCCCAACGGTGCCTTCGGCGGCACCGCCTATGTGCTGATGAACAGCTCGCACATTACCGAATCGTTTTCCGGTCTGAACATCGGCAAGAATGGTTCGCTGGTGCTGCTCGACGATAGAAAGCGCGTGCTGCACCGCTATCCCGAAGTGGCGGGCATGGAGTTCGGCAGCGTGATCCGGGTCAATCCGGCCACCCAGGCCATCCTCGACGGCAAGCAGGCGCGCGCCAGTTACACCATCGTCAGTCCGCGCGACGGCCGCGAGCGCACGCTCAGCGTGGAGAAGGTGGGCGCCTATCCGGTGTATGTGGTGGCCGGCCTGGCCAGCGAGGACTTCCTGGCGCCGTGGTACAAGGAGGTGCGCAACGCCGCCGTGTTCCTGGCGCTGTTGATCGGGCTGGCGGTGGCGCTGCTGCTGGGCGTACGCTACGGCCTGCGCAAGCAGTACCAGGCGCTGCAGGCGCTGGTCGATGCGGACCGCGCGCTGCAAGCCTCGCTGACCCGGCTGACGGCGTCGGAATCGCGCTGGCGCTCGCTGACCGAAGGCTTGCCGCAGATGGTCTGGACCGCCACGCCGGAGCTGCGGCTGGACTTCCTGAGCCACCATTGGGAAAGCTTCAGCGGCATACCGGCCGCGCAGCTGATCGCCAGCGGCGACTGGTCGCGCGTGATCCATCCGGACGACATGCCGGTGGTGACGGCGGCCTGGCAGCAGGCGCTGCTCAGCGGCGACCAGTTCCGCTGCGATTGCCGCCTGCGCCGCGACGACGGCGAGTGGCGTGTGTTCGACAACCACGCCCTGCCACAGAAGGACGCCGCCGGCGGCATCCTGAGCTGGGTCGGCAGCAGCACCGACAGCACCGAGGTACGCGCCGGCCACGCCGCGCTGCTGCAGGCCAAGGAGGCGGCCGACCAGGCCGGTCGTGCCAAGTCCGACTTCGTGGCGAATATGAGCCATGAGATCCGTTCGCCCATGAACGCGGTGCTGGGCATGCTGCAACTGCTGCGCCAGACCGAGATGAGCGGGCGTCAGCAGGACTATGTCGACAAGGCGCACGCCGCCGCCAGCGCCTTGCTCGGACTGCTCAACGACGTGCTGGACTTTTCCAAGGTGGAGGCGGGCAAGCTGACGCTCGATCCGCATCCGTTCCGGCTCGACAAGCTGTGGCGCGACCTGGCGGTGATCCTGTCGGCCAACGTGGGAGCGAAGAATATCGAGGTGCTGTTCCGCATCGCGCCGGAACTGCCGGCGATGGTGGTGGGCGATGCGCTGCGCTTGCAGCAGGTGCTACTCAACCTGGCCGGCAACGCCATCAAGTTCACCGAGCGCGGCGAGGTGGTGGTGGCGGCGCAACTGGTGGCGCAGGGCGAGCACAGCCTGTCGATCGCGTTTGCCATCCGCGACACCGGCATCGGCATCGCGGCCGACCAGTGCGAGCATATCTTCGACGGCTTTTCGCAGGCCGAGGCGTCCACCGCGCGGCGCTTCGGCGGCACCGGGCTGGGCCTGGCGATCAGCCAGCGCCTGGTGCGGCTGATGGGTGGCACGCTGCGCGTGGTCAGCGAACCGGGGCACGGCAGCGTGTTCGATTTCACGGTGGAGCTGGGCAAATCCGACCAGCAGCCGGCGGACGACGCCTACACGCTGCTGGCGCAGCAGGACGCGCTGATGCGGGGGCTGACTTGCCTGGTGGTCGACGACAATCCGGTGGCGCGCACGGTGCTGCGCGAAATGGCCGCTTCGTTTGGATGGAAGGTGGACGTGGCGGCGGACGGCTACCAGGCGCTGGACGCGGTCGCCGCGCAGATCGGCCGGCGCAAGTCCTACGACGTGGTCTTTATCGACTGGCGCATGCCGGCGTTGGATGGCTGGGAGACCAGTTGCCGCATCCGCCAGCTGGCGCCCGAGGGCAAGACGCCGTTGATTGTGATGGTGACGGCGCACGACCGCGAACTGCTGGCGCAGCGGCACCGTGAAATGGGGCCGGTGCTGGACGGCTTCGTGGTCAAGCCGGTGACGGCATCGATGCTGTTCGATGCGGTGGCCGATGCGCGGCTGGACAACCGCAAGCCGTTCGCGTCGGTGTCGGTGCCTTCGCAGCAGCGCTTGTGCGGGATGCGGCTGTTGCTGGTGGAAGACAATCCGGCCAACCAGCAGGTGGCCAGCGAATTGCTGAGTTATGAAGGCGCGCAGGTGGAGGTGGCCAGTTCGGGACAGATGGCGCTGGCCATCGTGACGCGGGGCGGACCGTTGCCGGATCTGATACTGATGGATATCCAGATGCCGGAAATGGACGGCTACCAGGCCACGCGCGCGATCCAGGCCAGGCTGGGCAAGGCCACGCCGCCCATCGTGGCGATGACGGCCAACGTGATGATGGCCGACCGCATCGCCGCGCTGGAGGCGGGCATGGCCGATCACATCGGCAAGCCGTTCGACCTGGAACAGCTGATTGCGGTGATCCTGACGCATGGCACCCAGCGCGCCTTGGTTGCTGCGGGCGTGACGGCCGCAACGTCGCAGCGGCCCGCAGTCGCCGTGACGGCCGACGACGGCGGCGCCATGCCGCTGCCCGACGCCGGCCTGAACAGTGCGGCCGCGTTGAAACGGCTGGGCGGATTGGAGTCGGTCTACCTGATCGCGCTGCGCAGCTTCGTCGCGGAAGCGGAAAAGCTGCGCGCCGAGCTGGAAGCCGCGCGTGGCGAACTGAACAGCGCCCGCGCCTTGCTGGCCCTGCACACGCTGAAAGGACTGGCCGGCACCGTCGGTGCCGACCGCCTGGCCGCGCTCAGCCAGCTGGCCGAACGCGCCCTCAAGCAGGACGCCGACGGCTGGCCGCCGTTGGCGCTGGTTCTCGAGGCCTGCCCGGCAGTCGCCGAAGACATCGAACAACGACTCTTCGCGACTAGCGGAAGCCGTCGGCAGTAATCTCCAGCTCGGTGACCTCGCCATACTTGGCCGCCACGCCCCGGATATCGGCGGCCTTGCCGATCAACACGGTCTGCAGATTGGTGCGTGGAAAGTGCTTGTCCACCAGCGCCTTGGCGCGTTCCGGCGTCAGGCTATCCACATCGCGCATGAAATGGTCGATCTGCGCGCGGCCGACCTGGTTGGCGTACATATCGCCCAGCAGGGCCGCCAGTTGCTCGCCGGTTTCGTAGCGCGGCGGGAACTGGCCTTGCACGTAGGCCTTGGCCGATTCCAGCGTCGCCTTATCGATGCCCTTGTCCCACAGGCGCTGATAGGTCTTGTGCGCCAACGCCAGCGCCGCTTCGGTCTTGGCCGAAGCGGTAAAGCTGCTGACGGCGAAGGTACCGGTTTGCGACAGCATGGCGAACTGGCTGTTGGCGCCGTATGTCAGGCCGGAATTCACGCGCAGCTCGTCGTTCAGCCATGAGGTGAAACGTCCGCCCAGCACGGTGTTGATCACTTGCAGCGGCACGTAGTCCGGATCGTTGCGGGCGATGCCGGCGCCGCCGATCAGAAAGGTGGTCTCGATGGCGTCCGCCTTGTTGACCAACAGCACGCGGGCCTGGTCGGCCTTGACCTTGCCGTTGTCCTGCGCGGCCGGGGCCGGGCCGCTGGCCTTCCAGGCGCCGAACAGCGATTCGATTTGCCTGCGCATCTCGGCCTGCTGGAAATCGCCCACCACGATGATGGCGGCGTTGTCCGGACGGTAGTATTGCTGGTGGTAGCGCTGCACGTCGCCCTGCTTGAGCGCGCTCAAGCTGCCGATGGTGCCGCTGGCCGGGATGCCGTAGGGGCTGTCGCCGAACAGCATGGCGCGGTAATAGTTCTGCACCACATTGCGCGGCGCTTCCTTGGCCTGCTTCAGGCCGCTCACCTTGCGCTCGCGCAGCTTGGCCAGCTCGGCCTCGTTGAAGCCCGGCTGCTGGACGATTTCCGCAAACAGCGGCAGCAGGGCGCTGCTGTCGGCCTTGGCGAAGTTGGCCTGCACGGTGCTGGCCTCCGCACCGGCACCGCCGGCCAGGCGCGCGCCGCGATAGTCGAAGGCCTGGTCGATGGCGGCCTTGTCGCGCATTTTGGTGCCCAGCAGCACGGCGTCGCCGGTCAGGTTGGACAGGCCGGGCTGCTTGCCGTCGTTGACCGCGCCGGCCTTGACCACGGCGCGCACCGAGATCAGCGGCACGTCGTGGCGCTCCATCAGGTAGACGGTCAGGCCGTTTTGCAGGGTGACGGTATCGAACTCGGGCAGGCGGAACTCGGCCGCGTGCGCCGAGCACGCACCGGTCGCCAGCATTGCCGCGATCATGGTTTTCTTCATGAGTCAATCCTCCTTCGCAGCCAGCACGCCGACGGTGCGCTGCGATTTCTTCAGGTATTTGGCGGCGACGGCCTGGATGTCGGCCGGCGTCAGTTTCTGCAAGGCGGCCGGGGCGTCGAACATTTTGCGGTAGTCGCCAAAGAATACTTCATAGTTGCCCAGCTGCTGAGCCTTGCCGTTGATGGTCTCCTGCTCGCGGTAGAGGTTGACCAGCTTCTGGTTCTTCACCTTTTGCAGTTCCTCGTCGCTCACGCCGTCCTTGACCAGCTTGTCCAGCTCGGCCAACAAGGCCTGTTCCAGTTGCGCCGGCTCGACCTTGGCGGCGGCCACGGCGGCGACATACAGCAGGCCCGGATCGAAACCATCGAGACTGTTGGCGCTGACCTGGGTGGCCAGCTGCTTTTCCACCAGCGCCTTGTACAGGCGCGAGGTCTTGCCGTCGGCCAGCAGGCTTTGCAGCACTTCCAGCGCGTAGTAATCGGGATTGTCGGCACGCGGAATCTTGTAGGCCACGGTGAGATTGGCCGAGGTGGCCGATTCCTTGGCGACGAACACGCGCCGCTCGCCTTTCTGCAGCGGCTCGACGGTGCGTACCGCCGGCGGCAGCTCGCGTTTCGGAATGGCGCCGAAATATTTGGTCGCCAGCTTCTTCACCTGGTCGGCCTTGACGTCGCCGACGATCACCGCCACCGCGTTGTTGGGTGCGTAGTAGGTGCGGAAATAGCGTTCCAGATCCGCCTGGGTCCAGGCCTTGATGTCGGACTCGTTGCCGATCACCGACCAGGAATACGGATGGGCCAGGAAGGCCACGCTGTTGATCTCTTCGCGCAGCATGCGCAGATTCGAGTTCTCCAGCCCGGTGCTGCGCTCGGACAGCACCACGCCGCGCTCGCTGGCCACCATCTTCGGATCGATAGTCAGGTGGGCGATGCGGTCGCTCTCCAGCGTGAAGACGGTTTCCAGCGAAGAGGCCGGGAACCAGTCCTGGTACACGGTCAGGTCGGTGCTGGTGTAGGCGTTGTTGGAGCCGCCCCTGGATTCCATGGTGCGGTCGAACATCTTCGGCCCGAACTTCTTCGTACCGTTGAACATCATGTGCTCGAAGAAATGTGACAGGCCGGTGATGCCGGGCGCTTCGTTACGCGAGCCCACCTTCCAGAAGGTGTACATATTGGCGTTGGGGATGCCGTGCGATTCGAGCACGATGAACTTCATGCCGTTGGCCAGGGTGAAGGTTTGCACCTCGTTGGCGTTGACGGCGGCCTGCGTGGTGGCGGCCACGCCGATGCCCATCCCGAGCATCAGGCTGGCGGCCAGGGCTTTCCATTTCATGAGCGCTCCTTCGAAAATATCAGCGCAAAGCATACAGCTTTTTGATAACAATTTGCGAATGACAAGCTTAGCGGATAGCATGTTGTTAAATATAACTAGGGAGCTAAGCAATGGAAAAACCGATGAACTGGGTAGCGCATGAACTGAGCATGACCGTCTTGATGACGCCGGACATGGCCAACTTCTCCGGCAACGTCCACGGCGGCACCATCTTGAAGTACCTCGACAGCGTAGCTTACGCCTGTGCCAGCCGCTATTCGGGCAGCTATGTGGTGACTTTGTCGGTGGACCAGGTAATGTTCCTGCAGCCGATCCACGTGGGCGAACTGGTGACCTTCCTGGCGTCGATCAACTACACTGGCCGCACCTCGATGGAAGTGGGCATCCGCGTGGTGACGGAAAACATCCAGCAGCGCCTGGTACGCCACGCCAACAGCTGCTACTTCACCATGGTGGCGGTGGATGCGCACCGCAAGCCGGTGGAAGTACCGGAGCTGGTGCCCGACACCGAAGAGCAGAAACAACGCTGGGAGCAAGCCCTGCTACGGAAGCAGGCCCGCCAGATGGTGCACGGCAACCGCAAGAAATAACCCCTTACAAGTCAGGGTCAGCTCTGTCATTTGGACATTGCGGAACTTTTCGCCAGCACGAAAGTTCCGCAATGTCCAAATGACAGAGCTGACCCCGAACGTTAGCGGTGCCTTGGGGCGTTGTTGATCTGGTCGATCAGGAGCTTCATTTCGGCTGTGGCTTCAGGCTTCAGATTGACGAACTGGCAGCCGATGTGCATCTGCTCGCCGGCCAGGAAGGAGCGGAAGCCGCGCGTGAAGCGTACTTCGAGTTCGGCGACGATGATCAGCTCGCCGTCCAGCTCCAGATGCACGTCCAGCAGCTTGCGGCCCTTGATCAGGCCCTTGGCCGCGATCTTCGAGCAACGCAGGCCGAGCCCTCCCAGCGAGAAATCGTAGATCGACCATTCGTGGATGGTGCCGTGGATGTCGAGCGAAGCCGTGAAGTTGTCGCCCAGCGGCGTTTCCACACGTTCCACCGCGCGCCGGTCCAGCACCGCGCAGGTTTCCGGGAAGGTCAGGGGAATCAGGTGCGGTTGGTCGGGCAGCGTTTTCCATTCCTGGCTGGTGAGGCGGAATTGAATCTTTGCCTTGGGCAGCACGGCAACCAAGGTGATCTTGCCGGGCGGGAGTTCCAGCCCTTCGTTTAATTCCAACACGAAATGCGGCAATTCGGGGTCGACCGAGAGGATCCGTGCCAGCACCGGTTCGCGGCTGCCGGTCACGTACAGCGTGATGGCGTCGCCATGGGTGGCGAGTTGCGTCAGCGCGTCGCCGATCTCGTCCTCGCTGGTCATCTCATACGAGCTGGCCGAGGCCGGGATCGTGGCGATCGCATCCTGGGGCCGTGGCGGCCCTTTGCGGATGATGACCCCAATGTGTTCTTCGAGAAGCATATCGTTCTTCTTGACAAGTACAACGCCAGACAAGGTTTAGGTCTGTAAAACTCATCATAGAACACGAATTTCTTAAAAGCAATCTCTTTTGCGCAATGTGAAACGCCGGCCGTGGCCGCTCTTTGCTAGGTTCAGCGTACCATGCAAGGCATTTTGTTGTTGAATTTCCAGCCCGGGATCAGGAACTGCATCGCCACCGCGTCGTCGCGTGCGCCCAGGCCCATATTGTTGTACAGGCGGTGCGCGGCTTCGATGGCATCCATGTCGATTTCCACGCCCAGGCCCGGCCGCTGCGGCACCTGCACCATGCCGCCCTGGATCTGCAACGGGTTCTTGGTGAGGTGCTGGCCGTCCTGCCAGATCCAGTGGGTGTCGATGGCGGTGATGTTGCCCGGCGCGGCCGCCGCCACGTGGGTGAACATGGCCAGCGAGATGTCGAAGTGGTTGTTCGAGTGCGAGCCCCAGGTCAGGCCCCATTCATGGCACATCTGCGCCACCCGCACCGAGCCCTGCATGGTCCAGAAGTGCGGGTCGGCCAGCGGAATGTCGACCGATTGCAGCTGGATCGCGTGACGCATTTCACGCCAGTCGGTGGCGACCATATTGGTGGCGGTCAGCAGACCGGTGGCGCGGCGGAATTCGGCCATCACTTCGCGGCCGGAGTAGCCGTTCTCGGCGCCGCAGGGGTCTTCGGCGTAGGCCAGCACATCGCCCTGGTCGCGGCACAGGCGGATCGCGTCCTTCAGCAGCCAGCCGCCGTTCGGGTCGAGCGTGACGCGCGCCTGCGGGAAGCGTTCATGGATGGCGGTGACGGCTTCGATTTCCTCTTCGCCACGGAACACGCCGCCTTTCAGTTTGAAGTCGTTGAAGCCGTAGCGCTCGTAAGCGGCTTCGGCCAGGCGCACCACGGCATCCGAGGTCAGCGCGGCTTGGTTGCGCACGCGGGTCCAGTTGTCGCCGGCGTCGGCCGGCGTGCCGGCGTAGGGCAAGGTGGTGGCCTTGCGGTCGCCGATGTAGAACAGGTAGCCCAGCATTTCCACTTCGCTGCGTTGCTGGCCTTCGCCGAGCAGGGCGGCCACCGGCACGCCGAGAAACTTTCCAAGCAGGTCGAGCAGCGCCGCTTCCAGCGCGGTGACGGCGTGCACGGCGATGCGCAGGTCGAAGGTTTGCAGGCCACGGCCGCCGGCATCGCGGTCGGCGAAGGCGTTGCGGGCGGCGTTGAGAAGGGCGTTGTAAGTGCCGATCGGTTGGTCCAGCAGCAGGGGGCGCGCGTCTTCCAGCGTCTGGCGGATTTTCTCGCCGCCCGGCACTTCGCCGACGCCGGTGTTGCCGGCACTATCGGTCAGGATGACGATGTTGCGGGTGAAGTAGGGGCCGTGGGCGCCGCTGAGATTCAGCAGCATGCTGTCGTGGCCGGCTACCGGGATTACTCGCATGGCAACAATACGTGGGGTGTCTTGCATGATCAGTCCTTTAAATGATTGCGCTGTCATTTACGATGGTAGCTCTCATTTATGAGTAATTCAAGGTAAATCTACGTTCTATAAATGATAGAAAATGATGCCTGGTGCTACAATCGCCTATCGTTTTCTATCGGGGTCTCTATGAGCGAACTGCGCACCTTGCGTACCGCCGGCGGTGAGCTCAGTGTCAGCGGCGCCACACTGGTGGACGTGGCCAAGGTGGCGGGCGTGTCGCCGATTACGGTGTCGCGCGCGCTGAACCAGCCGCATCTGGTCCGGCCGAATACCGTGGCCAAGGTGCAGGCGGCGGTGCAGCAGACCGGCTATGTGCGGAATATGATGGCCGGCGCGCTGGCGTCCAGCCGCAGCCGGCTGGTGTCGCTGGTGCTGCCGACCATTTCCACGCCGATCTTTGCCGACATGGTGCAGGCCGCCAGCGATCAATTGACCGCCGCCGGCTATCAGGTGATGCTGGGGCTGTCCAGCTACGAGGCCTGGCGCGAGGAGATGCTGGTGGAGACCATCCTCAGCCGCCGCCCGGACGGTGTGATCCTGACCGGCTCGCTGCACACGGATTCCACGCGGCGACGCCTGCAGGCTGCACAGGTGCCGGTGGTGGAGGCCTGGGATTTGACACCGTCGCCGATCGATATGATGGTCGGCTTCTCGCACGAAGAGGTGGGCCATGCGATTGCCCAGCATCTGCTGGCGCGCGGCTACCAGCGGATCGCCATCCTGGCGGTGGAAGATCCGCGCGCGGCGCGGCGGAATCAAGGCTTGCAGGCCGGGCTGGCCAAGCATGGCGTGCAGGTGGCGGCGATCGAGGTCATGCCGCTGCCGTCCACCTTTGCGCTGGGGCGCGATGGCCTGGCGCTGCTGTTGCAGCGCTGTCCGGATGTGGAGGCGGTGGTGTGCAGTTCCGACACCCTGGCGCACGGCGTGCTGACGGAGGCTATCGCGCGCGGACTGGCGGTGCCGCAACAACTGGCGGTGCTGGGCTTCGGCGATGTGAATTTTGCGGCGCGCACGTATCCGCCGCTATCGACTGTGCGCGTCGATGGGGCTAATATCGGTCGTGTGGCGGCGCGGGCGATACTGGACCGTTTGGACGGCAAGGCGGTGAGCGCCCTGACCGATACCGGGTTTCAGCTGATCCAGCGTGGCAGCACCTAAACCTTTGAGGGAGGCCGGCATGGAAATGAAGCGCATCAATGCGGGAAAATTGCGGGCCATCGGCTATGACGCACGCGACAATCTGTTGCGCGTGGAGTTCGACGACGGCAGCGCCATGGATTACTCGGGCGTCGGCAACGAGGTGTGGCGCAAGCTGTCAACCTCCGGCGCGGCCTGGAGCTACTATCGCGATAACATCGAAGAGGAGTTCACCGGCCGCAAGGGCGTGGTGCGCAAGCCGACTACCCGTGCCGATCTGGAGGACTTGTTCAAGCCGCCTTCCGATTGAGCTTGCGGTCCAGCGTGGACAGCAGCGCCGCGCTGGCGATCAGGGTGATGCCGAGCAGCAGCGGCAGGCGGACGTTCCAGCCGGCCAGCATGCCGGCGACGGCGGTGCCTGCGGAGCCGGCCGTGATTTTCATGGCCGCCACCCACAGGAAAATCTGGCCGCGTGCGTTGGCCGGCGCGTATTCGGTGCGGGCCGCCAGCGTGGCGGCGAAGAAGAAGGCGTTCACCGCGCCGGAGAGCCAGAACAGGCCTACGGCGATGATCCAGCCCGGGCTCAGCACGATGGCGCACAGGCCAGCGGCTGCGCACAGCGCCCATCCCGTCATCCCTTGGTCCGGACTGCCGCGCAAGGGGCGCAGCATGATGCCGACCGAGCCTGAAAGATTGCCGATGCCGTAGGCGGCCGTCATGGCCGCCGCGCCGGCCAGCGAGATGCCAAGCATGCCGGTCATGTGCACCGCCGTGATCGGCAGGGCGGCCATGCTGAAGGCGACCAGCATGGTCATGTAGAGCGTGCGGCGCAGCCGGCCTTCCTGGGTGATCAGCTGGATGGTGCGCCAGGCGCTGGGCACGGTGTGCGGATTGCCGCCGTGTTCCGGCGCGGCGTAGGGCAGGCGCATCACCAGCCAGGCGGCCACGAAGACGGCAATGGCGAGGCATTGCGCCGCCAGGGCCGGAGTGGACCATGCCGAGACGGCGGCCACGATGGACGGTCCGACGGTGCCGCCGATGCCGTAGGTGGCGATGTCCCAGCCCTGGGCCCGGCGCAGGTTTTTGCCGGCGATGGCAGGCAGGCGGGTGCTGATGCCGCCGGTGAGCAGCGGACCGCACAGGCCGGCGATTGCCAGCAGCATGCCGGTCAGCGCGAGCGGGATATGGCCGTAGGTCGTGACTGCGGTCATCAGGGCGGTGGCGTAGAGCGCGCAGGCGGTGGCGATGACTTTGCGGCCGTCGGCGGCCAGGTCGATGCGGCGCGCGACAAAGGGGCCGAGCAGGTGCGGCGCGGTCAGGCAGGCGCCCAGCAGGCCGGCCGTGGCGCCGCCATCGCCGCGCATGGTTGCCAGCAGGACGATGGCGACCACGCCGCCGCCATCGCCCAGCCGTGCCAGCGAGGCAGCGACGACATAGCGCGCCAGCGCCGGGTGCTGGTTCACGCCAGTTCCAGCGTGTCGATCAGTCGGGCCAGGTGTTCGCGGTCGGCGCCTTCGATGGCGTGCAGCGGCAGCGGAATGCACGGCTGCTGCGCCAGACCCATCAGGTTGGCAGCGGCGCCGATCACGCGCAGGCTGCCGTTGTATTTGCCGAACAATTCCCACAACGGCGCCAGCCGCTCAGACAGCCGCGCCGCTTCCGCCGCATTGCCGGCCTGCGCCGCGCGGGTGATGGCCAAGGTGGTCTTGGGGAAAATGCCGCCGATGACCGAATACCACACCTCGCACCCCGCGCTCATGCCGGTGGCGCCGAATTTGTCGCCGCTGACGCCGATGCTGACGTGCGCCGGCACCAGGGCGCGCAGACGCGCCACCCGCTCGGCTGCCGCAGCCGGCTGCGCCGGCACGCCGGGAATCTTGATCGACCGTATGTTGGGCAACTGCGCAATCCGGCCGTGCAGCTCGTCGCTGAAATCGAAGCGCGTGGTGCCGGGATTGTCATACACGCACAGCGGCACGGAGACATTGCGCGCCACCGTCTCGAACAGGCAGTAGACCTCGGCCGCATTCAGGCTGTGGTATGAGACAGGCGCCAGCAGCAGCGCGCCAACACCGGCCCGCTGCGCATCTTCCGCCAAGTCCAGCACGTCGCGCGTGCGCAAGGCGCCGATGCCGGCCATGACCGGCACACCGCCGGCCGCGTCCACCGCCAGCCGCGCCACCCGCGCGCGCTCCTCACGGCTCAGATAGGCGTACACCCCGGTCGAACCGAGCGCGCCGATGGAATCGACACCGGCTGCAGCCAGGCGCTGCACCAGGCCGGCATAGGCCGCCTCGTCGATGCCGGCTTCATTCATGGGGGTGATGGGAAATCCGCTGAGACCGCTGAACATGGTGTCGCTCCTGAGGGTGGGGTAGAATGTCTGGATCATAATAAATTATGTCCTAGGACAAAGTCAATGATCTCTGGAAGCACTGCAATTGAAATCGCCGACTGCATACGCGCCCTGGTGCAGAGCGGTCACTATCAACCGGGCGCCTCGCTGCCGCCGGTGCGCGAACTGGCCGAGACGCTGGGCGTCAATCGCAACACGGTGGCGGCCGCCTACCAGCGCCTGACCAAGGCCGGGCTGGCCGTGGCGCAAGGCCGCCTCGGCACCTCTATCGTGGCGCCACCCAGCGCCGGCGAGCAGGAGGGCCTGAGCGCCGACACGCCACTGATCGACCTTGCACACGGGAATCCGAACGCCGACTGGCTGCCGGAGGTGTCGACCTTGCTGGGCGGCCGCATGAGCAAGCCTTTCCTCTACGGCGAGGACACCATCCTGCCGGCGCTGCGCGAGTGGGGCAAGCTGTGGATGACGCCGGACTGCCCGGCCGGCTGGGAGCTGGAACTGACCCACGGCGCGGTCGATGGCATCGAGCGGTTGGCGGTCGCGCACCTGGTGGCGGGCGATAAGGTGGCGGTGGAAGATCCGTGCTTCCTGGGCAGCATCAACGCGCTGCGCATCGGCGGCATGCAGGCGGTGGGCGTGGCGATCGATGACGAAGGCATGCAGCCGCAAGCGCTGGCCCGAGTGCTGGAAGAGGGCGCGCGCGCCGTTTTGCTGACGCCGCGCGCCAACAATCCGACCGGCTGCAGCCTGTCGAAACGCCGCGCCGAGGAACTGCAGCGGGTGCTGGCCGAGCATCCGAATGTACTGGTGATCCTGGACGACCACTTCGCCCTGCTGGCCGACACGCCATACCACTCTGTCATTCCAGCCTCGACCAAGCGTTGGGCGCTGCTACGCTCAGTGTCAAAAGGGCTGGGCCCGGACCTGCGCCTGGCCTTCGTGGCCTGCGACGCCGACACCGCCGCCCGCCTGCGCATCCGCCTGGCGCCGGGCATGACCTGGGTCAGCCATCTGCTGCAAGCCATCGTGGCGGCCTGCCTGGAATCGGAACAGGTGCGCGACACCGTGCAGGCGGCGCGCGCCGCTTATGCGGCGCGGCGCGACGAACTGCACGCGGCGCTGACGCAGCAGGGCATTGCGGTGCCGCGCCCGGACGGCGGATTGAACGTCTGGATCCCCGTGGTGCAGGATGCCAAAGACCTGGCCTACGCGCTGGCCAAAAAAGGCTGGTTGGTGCGCCTGGGCAGCGCTTATGCGGTGCAGGCGCATCCGCCGGCGCACGCGCAGGCGATCCGCATCACCGTCTCCAATCTGCAGGATGGACAGGCGGCGCAGTTTGCGCGCGACCTCAAAGCTTGTTTGCTTTAAGCGTCGTGAGCTGCTCGACCGCGTCGGTGTTGTCCGGATACAAGCGCAGCGCCAGTTCGAACACGGCCAGCGCCGCCTGGTGCTGATGCCGGCCCTGCAGGCGATAGCCCCAGTTGTTCAAGTCGTTCTGCGACGGTCGCGCCAGGGCGTATTGCTGCATGACCTGCTGCAGTTTCCGGTCGAGGTCGCCGTAGCCCGATTGCGCCACGCGCTGGCGCAGGCGATACAGCGTGTGCGCGCCGCTGCTGATTTGCTTCAGTTCGGGCAGATACCATCCCGCCACCGAGTCCATCAGCTGCTGCGGCTGGCCGCCGGCCAGGTTGGTGAGGATGACGACCGCCAGGTCATCGTCCGGATAGATATAAAACGCCGAGCGCCCGCCGCCCATGCCGGCCACCGCGCGATGCTGGTCACGCCGTATCGCCGGCCAGCCCAGCGCCCACGGCGCCGGCTTGCCGTCCGCGAACGCGGTCGGCGCCCACAACTGGCGCAGGCTGGCCTGGTCCAGCAGCCGGCCCTGCTGCAGGGCGATGATCCAGCGGGCCAGGTCTTGGCCGTTGCTGTTGATGCCGGCGCCGGCGCGCGCAAAGACCGGGAAGTCCTCGATCACATTGTAGAGGGTGACGCCGTCCGCACCCACGCGGTAGGCGTTGGCTTTGTGCTTGACCACGTCCAGGCTGTCGCCGAAACCGGTGCCCGGCATGCCCACCGCATCGAACTGCTTCTGCTGGATGAATTGCAGATAGGGCCGGCCGCTGAGCTGCGTGATGATCTTTTGCAGCAGCACGTAGTTGGTCTGGTTGTAGCTGAAGCGCTGGCCGGGTCCAAACTCCATGGGCAAAGCTTGCACGGCTTGCCACGCCGCCTCCTCGGTGCTGGCCAGCATGGCCGAACTGGCCGGGTCGAGGATGTCGGGCAGGCCGGAGGTGTGGTTGAGCAGCTGGGTCACGCTGACGGCGCGCCACGCGGCGGGCAGGCCGTCGATATAGCGCGAGACGGGCGCCTGCAGATCGATCTTGCCCTGCTGCGCCAGCTGCATGACGGCGACGCCGGTAAATGACTTGGTGGCGGAATTAATCGAGAACACGCTGCTGGCGCTGACCGGCACGCCATACTGAATGCTGGCCACGCCCAGCGCCTTGGACAGCACCGGCTTGCCATGCTGGATGACGACGATTTGCAGCCCCGGTATCTGGCGCTCCTGCATTTCGCTTTGCAGGAAGGCCGTGATGGCGGCGGCCGGCTCCTGTGCGGGCGCAGCGTTGACGGCGGGCGCGAGGAGCGCCGCGAGGGATAATCCACATGTCAGTGTGTAGAGGGTTCTCATGCAGAGCACTTTATGCCATCTAGAATAAATTGTCTAGATAAAATTTACCGGTACGATTGCGATACGATTTGTGTGGTGATGGTGGCTGTGGTTTAATCAAAGATCGTTGACCTTATCGATTGCCATGTCCAGCGCCAGCCAACCAGAAACCCAGCAAAATCAGCAAAATCAGCCCGCCTTCCGCGTCGAACGCTCTTCGGTCCACGGCAACGGCGTGTTCGCACAACGCGATATCGCACCCGGCGAACGCATCGTGGAATATGCCGGCCGCGAGATCACCTGGGACGAGGCGCAGATCCGCGCCGAGATCCAGGGCGGGCCGCACAACCATACCTTCTTCTTCAGCCTGGCCAACGGCAACGTCGTCGACGGCGGCGACCACGGCAACGAGGCGCGCTTCATCAACCATTCCTGCGAGCCCAATTGCGAAGCCATCGAGGAAGAGGACGGCCGCATCTTCATCTACGCGCTGTACGACATCCAGCAGGATGAGGAGCTCAGCTATTCCTACCCGCTGATTTATGAAGGCCGCCACACGCCGGCCATCAAGCGCGAGTTCGCCTGCCGCTGCGGCGCCGTCAACTGCAGCGGCACCATGCTGGCGCCCAAGCCGCGCAAGCGCCGCGCTACGCCACGGCCGGCGCCTGCACTGTTTGCAGACGCCGTCCCTGCTGCAGCAACAGGGCAAAGTCCGCAGCCGGCAGCGGCGGGCTGAAGTAGTAGCCCTGGATCTCGTCGCAGCCGTTGCGGCGCAGGTAGGCCAGCTGGCTTTCGGTCTCCACGCCTTCGGCGATGACGCGCAGCTTGAGGTTGTGGGCCAGCGCGATGATGGAGACCACGATGGCCGCATCGTCGTCTTCGTGGATATCGCTGACGAAGGAACGGTCGATCTTCAGCACGTCGATGGGAAAGTGCCGCAGGTAGGAGAAGCTGGAATAACCGGTGCCGAAATCGTCGATCGACAGCGCCAGTCCCAGCGCCTTGAGCTTGTGCAGCAGCTCCACCGCCTGCATCACGTCGTGCATGAACAGGCCCTCGGTCAATTCGATGTCCAGGCAGGCCGGCGGCAGGCCGGTCTCCAGCAGCACCTGCGAAATCGATGACAGCAGCTGCGGCTCGCTGAACTGGCGCGGCGACAGGTTGACCGCGATGCGCAGCATGCCGTGGCCGTCGTCCATCCAGCTGCGCGCCTGGCGGCAGGCCTCGCGCAGCACCCAGGCGCCGATTTCCACGATCAGCCCGGTTTCCTCGGCCAGGCCGATGAAGCGGTTCGGCGCCACCATGCCCAGTTCCGGATGCTGCCAGCGCAGCAGCGCTTCCATGCCGACCACGCGGCCGCTCTGCAAGTCCACCTGCGGCTGGTAGTGCAGCACGAATTCCTGGCGCTCCAGCGCCTTGCGCAGCGCGCTTTCGATGCGCAGCCGTTCGCGCGCTTCCTCGTTCATGGCCGGTTCGTAGAACTGGGTGTTGTTGCGGCCCAGCTTCTTGGCGCGGTACATGGCGATGTCGGCGTGTTCGATCAGGCGCTGGGCCGAGGTGCCGTCGGCGCCGTAGACGGCCACCCCGATCGAGCAGGTGACGAAGAATTCCTTCCCCTCCAGCATGGCCGGCTGGGTCACCGCGCGCATGATGCGCTGGGCGATGTCGTGCGTGGTTTCCTCCGGGTACTCGGTGAGGATGGCGACGAACTCGTCGCCCGACAGCCGCGCCACGGTGTCGCTTTCGCGCACGCTGTCCTGCAGCCGCTGGGCCACGGTCTTGAGCAACTGGTCGCCGGCCTTGTGGCCGAGGCTGTCGTTGACGAACTTGAAGCGGTCGAGGTCGATCAGCATCACCCACAAAGGTTTGCCGCTGCGGTTGGCGAAGGCCACCGCCTGGCTCAGCCGGTCCTGCAGCAGCACGCGGTTGGGCAAGCCGGTCAGCACGTCGTGGTGGGCGATGTGCTGAATGCGTTGTTCGGCCTGCTTGCGCTCGGTGATCTCGGTGCCGGTGCCGCGATAGCCCTTGAATTTGCCCTCGCGGTCGAACACCGGCTCGCCGCTGGTGCTGAACCAGTGGATCTGGCCGTCGTGGCCGGGCAATGCGTATTCGAGGTTGGTGAAGGGCAGGTGCGATTCCAGCACGGTGCGGTGGTCGCGGCCCCAGCGGTTGCTCCACATTTCCGGGTGCAGCTCCCAGCGGGTCTTGCCGAGGAAGCGCTGGGGGTCCTGCTTGCCCTTGTCGAAGAACCCGCCGGTGATATTGGTGAAGCGGAATTCCTCGTCCTGCTCCCAATACCAGTCCGAGGACAGGGCCAGCAGGCGGCGGAAGCGGTGCTCGCTTTCCTGCAAGGCTTCCTCGGTGCGCTTGCGGGCGGCCACGTCCTCGGCCAACTTTTCGTTGCTGAGCTGGAGCGCCACGGTGCGCTCGTCGACCAGCCGCTGCACGCGGGAGGAACGGCGCGCCAGCGAGTTGACGAAGGCGGCCGTCAACAGCGAGAACAGCAGGCCGCCGAGCAAGGTCGAGAGCGAGCCCAGATGGTGCGGCAAGAAAGGGCGCGCCAGCGGCGTCACCTGCACGTGCCAGGATTTGCCGGCGGCGTTGAAGGTGCGCACATAAGGCTCGCGGTAGTCGAAGGCCAGCCAGCGCTGCAGCGGGCGCGGCGCCGGTGGGGCGTCGGCCGGCTGGCCCAGGCTGTACACCAGGTTGGCCGGGCGGATGTCGTCGCCGATATACACCTGCACCATCAGCTCGCGGTCGTCCAGCAGGTCGGCCGCCAGCAGGATCTTCTGGATCAGGTCGGCGGAGCGGATCACCGCGCTGGTGTTGCCCAGCCACGCCGCGCGCCGCTGGGCTACCGTGCCCAGTTCGGCGCCGGCGTGGTACACCGGCATCATCATCACAAAGCCTTGCTGGCGGCCCTGTTCCTGCGCCAGCCGCATCAGCGCGGTGGTGCGCGGCTGGCCGCTGTCGGCCGCGTCGAACACCACCCGCGCCATGGCCGGCAGCGAGGCCACGTCCAGGCCGAAGGCGGCCTGGTTGCCTTCCAGCGGTTCCAGGTAGTCGACGATGACGTGTTGCGGGCGCGCGGCCATGGGCTGGTTGCCGCCGTCGTGCAGGCGGTAACCGGGATGCTGCTGCTGTGTTTCGGCCTCGTGGCGGCGGGCGGTGTCGTGGTCCATCACGCGCTGGTAGTTGAAGGCCTGGACGAAGGGGTAGCGCGCCAGCAGCGGCTGGGTGAAGCTGGCGAACTGCTCGCGGCTGACCACGCCCACCGATTTGAACAGGCCGTTGAGGATGGTGACCAGTTCCAGCGTGTCGTCCATGCCCCGGCGGATGGCGGCGGCGCGGATGTGGCCGCGCTGCTGGAAGCTTAGTTCCATCTTGCTATATTCCAGTGCGCTGACCGCCACGAACAGCATGCCGGTGACGGCGAAGCCGGTCATCAGGGTCAGAATGGCCGCCAGGGAGATCCGGGGTGACTTGCGGGAAGACGGCATGACGCGCTTTCCGAAGGGGGAGAGTGGCGGAATGCGGACAGGGGCGGGGACCGCAGGGATGATAGCTAGTGTGTCACAAAACATGCCGTGGTGACAGATGCATTTGTTAAAACACCACGCTCGATACTTCGCCCACCAGACCTTCAGGACCAGCGCAGCTTCAGCACGGTCCAGTGCGCCATCAGGCGGTTCAGCAGCGGCAGGGGCAGGCCGTGGGTGCGCGCCACCTTCTGTTGCATGGCCAACGCCGGCGAGGGTTTGCCATCCTTGACGGCGAACAGGATGCGGTTGTTGCCGGCGATGCCGCGAAACCAGCAGATGCGGCCCTGGAAGGTGTGGCGCAGGCGGCGCAACATGGCGCCGTAGCGAGGGTCGTAGCTGAAGATGTTGGCCACCATCACGCCGCCCGGCCGCAAGGCGCGCCGGCAGTCGGCGTAGAAGGCGGCGCTACCCAAGGGCGGCGGCAGGCCGTCGGCGTCGAAGCCGTCCACCAGCAGCACGTCGGCGCTGTTGTCGAGCTTGCGCATATAGTCGACTGCATCGGCCTCGATCACGCGGAAGCGGGCGTTGTCGCGCGGGATGGCGAACTGCTCGCGCAGGGCGATCACCTGCGGATTGAGCTCCAGCACGGTGATGCGGCAGTGCGGCAAATAGCGGTAGCAGAACTTGGCCAGCGAGCCGCCGCCCAGCCCGACCATGACGATGTGCTCGGGCCGTGGATGAAACAGCACAAAGCACATCATGGCGCGCGCGTAACTGAGCACCAGGTCGTCTGGGCGCGAAAGGCGCATTTCGCTTTGCACCATGCCGGGCTGGAACTCCAGCAGGCGCGTGTTGCCCAGCGTGCGCACCTTCGGTTGTTGGGCGGTTGGGGGAGCCAAGTTTTGTTGTATTGTGGATTTATCCAAGGAATTTATAGTAGCATGGCGATAGCACAGGCCCGCCCTCCGGCAGCCATCTTGGAGAGAGATACGATGTTTTTAGATCACCCTACGCTTACCGCTACCAACAGCTTCACCGAACCTGACCGCCTGGAGCGGCTGAGCCGCGTCTACGGTTACGTGGCGGCCCTGGCGGATCTGGCCGGCAAGCAGACCTTTATTGAAAAAGTCAGCCAGATGCACGATCACAAGGGCACGCTGATCGTGTTCTGGCACGACGCCCCGACCGAGGACGAAAAAGCCTACTTCACGCAAGCGTGGTGCAGCAAGATGGGCGACGGCAGCACCAATGTCGAGCACGAGGTCTGACCCGCTGCGGTGATGGATATAAAAACCTTGCTGTTGGCGCTGGCGCTGGGCAATCTGAGCCTGTGCGCGGCGCTGTTCTTTTATAGGCTGGAAGCGCGCCGCAGCGGTACCGACACCCTTGTCGCCGACTGTGCGCGCGCCCACGCCACCTGGACCTGGGCCAAGCAGTGCCAGGCCGTGGCCTGGACCCTGTTGTATTTCCGTGGCGACCTTGCCGATTTCCTGACCATTCCGTTGGCCAACGCCGTGTTGTTCGCCGGCTTCGCGCTCGACGCCGCCGCGCTGTGGGAGCAGGCCGGCCGCCGCGTATGGCGTCAATATCTGCTGCCGGCGCTGGGCGCGGCCATCGGCGTGTACGTCGGCGCCTGGCTGCTGCAGGTGCCGGCCGGTGTGCGCATCGCCATCGGCTCGGTGGCGGCGGCCTTGTTCTTTGTGGCGGGCGCCGCCGCGCTGGGGCGCGGTTGGCGCAACGGCACTGCCTTGCGGCGCTACCTGGTGCTATTGATGCTGGTGCTGAGCGCGGCCGTGGTGGCGCGCGGCCTGTGGTCGCTGCTGTCGACGGACGTCAGCGGCGTCAGTGCGCTGGCGGTGCAGGGCGCCGGCATCGCGGCTTTCTATTTGATGATGTTGGGCAATGCTTTCGGTTATCTGCTGCTGGGGCGCGAGCAGGCGCAGGCCGAGCTGGCGCGGCTGGAGGTGGTCGATCCGCTGACCGACGTGCCGAACCGGCGCGGCTTCTACCAAGCGCTGACGCCGTGGATCGCGCTAGCGCGCCGTCCCGGCATGAGCACCGCGCTGATCATCCTGAACCTGGACCAGTTCAAGCGCGTCAACGATAGCTATGGCCATCCGGCCGGCGACATGGTACTGAAGGCCATGGTCGACGTCTGCAAAAAGCAGCTGCGCGATTCAGACCAGATGGGCCGCCTGGGCGGCGCCGAATTCGCCATCCTGCTGCCGCGCACCTCGCTCGAGGATGCCGGCATGGTGGCCGAACGCATCCGCAACGCCGTGGCGGCGCTGCCGGTCAAGGCGGAAAAAGCCGTGATCGGCATGACGGCCAGCCTGGGCGTGACGGTGATCCGCGCCGAGGACAGCACCGTCAGCCTGTTCAAACGGGCCGACGCGGCGCTGCAGGCGGCCAAGCTGGGCGGCAGTAATCGCGTGGTTGAGGCGATTAACAACGGAAATGTGGAAGCCTAGTCATCAAGCTGTCATATAGCGGGCTTATCTTGCTTATAATGGTATAAACCGTTTAGTTTGATTTCAGCTGGTTATTTTGCACGGAGCCTTCCAATTATATGTATGCAGCAGTAGACCTGGGTTCCAACAGTTTTCGCCTCCACATCGGCAAGCATGATGGCGAGGCCATACGTGTCCTGAAAAGCGTGCGCGAGCCGATCCGGCTGGCCGCAGGACTGGACGCCAACGGCGACCTGACGCCGGCCGCCATGCAGACCGCGCTCAACTGCCTGAAGAACTTCCGCACCGTGCTGGCAGCCTACAAGCTGGACGCCGTGCGCGTGGTCGCCACTTCCGCCATGCGGGTGGCGCGCAATTCCGCCGCCTTTTTGCCGCAGGCCGAACTGGCCATCGGCTATCCGATCGAGATCATCTCCGGCGAGGAGGAGGGGCGCCTGATCTACATGGGCGTGGCGCACGCGGTGGCGCTGCCCGGCGAACGGCGGCTGGTGATCGACATCGGCGGCGGCTCCACCGAGCTGATCTTGGGACGCGGGCAGGAGATCGAACGGGTCGAATCGTTCAGCGTCGGCACCGTCAATCAAAGCCTGGCCTTCTTCATCGGCGGCCGGGTGGACGGGCCGTCGTTCGAGGCGGCCATCCTGTCGGCGCGCAGCCATTTCGAGGACGCCGCGCCGCCGTACCGGCCGCAGTTCTGGAAGCAGTGCTACGGCTCGTCCGGCACCGCGCGCACCATCGCCGACATCATCGTCAAGAACGGCATCGGCCGCGAGGTCAATGCGCAGACGCTGGAGGCGCTGATGCAGCGCTTCATCGCGTGCGGCCATGTCAGCAAGATCGACATGCCGGGCCTGAAGCCGGACCGCGCCGGCACCATCATCGGCGGGCTGGCGATCCTGATCGGCCTGGTGCGCGAGCTCGATATCCCGGTGGTGCTGCCGATCGAGGCCGGCCTGCGCATGGGCGTGATGTGGGACCTGCACCTGCGCTCGACCAAGCGCGATCGGCGCGAGCAGTCGGTACTGGCCTGCGTGGAGCGCTTCCACGTCGACGAACGCCGCGCCAACCGCGTGGCCAACGATGCGCTGGCGCTGTACGCCCAGACCAAGCCGGCCGCCGACCAGTACGAGCGCCATCTGTACTGGAGCGCGCTGCTGCACGAGATGGGTATGGTGGTGTCGCACACCGGCTATCACAAGCACGCCGCCTACATCATCGAGAATGCCGATCTGCCGGGCTTCACGGCGCGCGAGCAGCGCATCATGAGCCGCCTGATCGTGGCGCACAAGGGCAACCTGCGCAAGGTGGTGGAGGTGCTGGGCGAGGCCGATTTCGCCAAGGCCGTGGTGGCGCTGCGGCTGGCCGTGCTGTTCATGCACTCGCGGATCGACATCGATTTCACGCAGATCAAGCTGCGCTTCAAGAGCCGCATCGAGCTGGAGATCCGGCGCGAGTGGGTGGCCGAGCATCCGACCCTGTCCTACTGGCTGGAGAAGGAACAGGAGCAGTGGGACGAAGTCGGTGTAGACTTCGCCATCCGTACGACTTAAAAAGGGCCCGCCATGAACCACAGGACAAGACGCTGCTGCATCGCCATGCTGCTGGCCCTGTCCTTGCCTGTCGCCGCCGCGCCCCGGGAAACCGTGACGCTGTGCTACGAGGCGCAGGATGTGCGGCCGTGGCGCACGGAGCAGGGCGGCGGCCTGAATTTCGAATTACTCAAGCTGGTCGAGCAGCGGCTCGACATCCATTTCGATTTCCAGAGCATCCCATGGAAGCGCTGCCTGGCGCAGCTCAAGGCCAACGCGGTCGATGGCGCCTTCGCCGTCAGCTACAAGCCTGACCGCCGCGAGCTGGGCGAGTATCCGGGCGGCGACAATGTCGACGCCAATAAACGCATGCACACCGACCGCTACGTGGTGTTGCGCCGCAAAGGCAGCAAAGTAGGCTGGGACGGCAAACAGTTCAGCAATCTGGATGGCGCGATCGGTTTTCAGCTCGGTTATTCGGTGGGCGACGTGCTGCGCGCGCAGAACCTGGAAGTGGACGAGGGCAGCCAGCGCGCCGACGAACTGGCGCGCAAGCTGATCGCCGGCCGCCTGGCGGCGGCTGCGGTGGGCGGCAGCGACGCCGCCGGCTTGATGCGCGGCCCGCTGGGCGCGCAGCTGGAGCAGCTGCCGGTGCCGATTATCGAAAAACCATATTTCCTGATTCTGTCGCACGCGCTGGTGGCGTCCAAGCCGCAGCTGGCGGCGCGCATCTGGGATGCGATGGAGCAGGCTCGCATCAGCGCGGCCTACAAAAAACTGGCGCTGGCCGAGGAGTCCGTCATTGACACGCAGGACAAGCTGCTGAGCGACGGCGGCGGCCCGCTGTCGCAGCTGCGGCTGGCCTGGCGGCGCAACATCCTGCTGCGGCTGGGTTTCGGCATCTTTCTGGCGGTGGCGATTTCCACCGCCATCTATACCACCTATGTGATGCAGACCTTGCGCAGCGAGGCCGAACAGAACCTGCGCGAACGCGCCGAGCGGCTGGCGGCGGTGCTGTCGCAGGCGCTGGCGCGGCCGCTGTTCGACATCAATAGCGCGGCCGTCTCCAGCGTGGTGGACGCTTCCGGCGCCACGCCGGAGGTGCTGGTGCTGCGGGTGCTGGGTCCAGGCGGCGCGGAGCTGGCCAGTTATGTGTCGCCGATGAGAGAGCCGGTGTCGGCTATCCACGTGCGGCGTGAGATCCAGTTCAGCGATGCGCGCCGCAGCTATCCGGTGGGCTCCATCGACCTGGCGTATTCGCGCCAGCAGATGGACCTGGATTTGCAGCGCCAGATCGTCAACACGGTGGCGGCCAACCTGCTGCTGGCGCTGGGCATCGTGCTGTCGATCTTTATCGTCGGGCGGCGCGCGGCGCGGCCGTTCGCCGATATCCGCGTCGGCCTGGAAAAGCTGACGCGCGGCGAGACCGACATCAAGCTTTCCGGCGTGGGGCGCGACGACCAGGTGGGGCGGCTGTCCGACGCGGTGCTGCGTTTCCGCGACACCATGACGCGCCTGCGCGACGCCGAACGCGAACTGCGTGACCTGAATGCGGACCTGGAGCAGCGCATCGTCGACCGCACGGCGGAGCTGACGCGCAGCATGCAGCTGGCGCGCGACAGCCAGGCCAAGCTGCAGAACATCGTCGATACGGCGCTGGACGCGGTGGTGCGGATGGACGTGGAGGGTCGTATCGTCGGCTGGAACAAGCAGGCGGAGGTGATCTTCGGCTGGAAGCGCGAGGAGGCGCTGGGGCTGGAGCTGGACAAGACCATCATTCCGCCGCGCTTCCGCTATGAGCACAAGCGCGGCATGCAGCGCTACCTGACCGGCGGAGGTGGCGGCGGCGTGCTCGATACCCGCATCGAGGTGTACGCGTTGCGCCGCAACGGCGAGGAATTCCCCATCGAGCTGGCGATTACGCAGGTGAAGATGGAGGAGCGCGACAGCTTCGAGTTCTGCGCCTTCATCCGCGACATCAGCGAACGCCGCGAGCGCGAGCAGAAACTGGTCAGCGCGAATGTGATGGCGGAGGCGGCGAACATCGCCAAGTCCGAGTTCCTGGCCAATATGAGCCACGAGATCCGCACGCCGATGAGCGCCGTGATCGGCATGGCCTACCTGGCCCTGCGCACCGAGATGACGGCCAGGCAGCACGATTACATCAGCAAGATCCACCGCGCGGCGCTGAACTTGCTGGGCATCATCAACGACATCCTGGACTTTTCCAAGATCGAGGCGGGACGGCTGGAGGTGGAGGCGATTCCGTTCTCGCTGGAGGATGTGCTGGTCAATGTGAACAGCGTGACGGCGCAGCGCGCGGCCGACAAGCGCCTGACCTATGTCATCAACACCGCGCACGATGTGCCGCGCTATCTGGTGGGCGATCCGCTGCGGCTGGGGCAGGTGCTGATCAACCTGGTTAACAACGCGGTTAAGTTCACGCTGGAAGGCAAGCTGGAATTGCGTTGCGCGCTGCAAGGGCAGGCGGGCGATAAAACGCTGATCCGCTTCTCGGTCAGCGACACCGGCATCGGCATGACGCCGCAGCAGAAATCGCGGCTGTTCCGCGCCTTCAGCCAGGCCAACGGCTCGACCACGCGGCAGTACGGCGGCACCGGCCTGGGACTGTCGATTTCACAGCAGCTGGTGCGGCTGATGGGCGGGAATATCGAGGTTGAAAGTGAGATCGAGCACGGTTCCGTGTTCCGTTTCGACTTACCGTTTGATTTGTCCGACGCCGCCGCGCTGGCGGTGCATTCGGCCGTGCAGCACGGCACAGTGGGCGACCTGCAGCTGGACGCCTCGCCGCGCCGCACGGCCCGCGTGCTGCTGGCCGAGGACAGTGCCGACAACCAGGACGTAACGCGCGAATTGCTGGAGCTGCAGGGGCTGGACGTGGAGGTGGTGAACGACGGCCGCGAGGCGGTGGCGCGGCTGATGGAAGCCGGCCCGCGCGCCTACGACCTGGTGCTGATGGACCTGGGCATGCCGGTGATGGACGGCCACGAGGCCACGCGCCTGCTGCGCACCGACAGCCGCTTCAGCGAGCTGCCGATCATCGCGGTGACCTCGAACGCGCTGGCGGGGATGCGGGCGCGCTGCCTGGAAGAGGGCATGCAGGACTATATCGCCAAGCCTATCGATCCGCAGCGACTGTATGGCGTGCTATCGCGCTGGCTCGGCATGTCGATGAAGGTGATACCGCCGGTGCCGCCGCTGCCGCAAGCGCAGGAAAGCGGCGACGGCGTGGCCTGCGCCAGCGCCGCCGATGCGCGCCAGGCGATGCAGGATCTGGCGGCGCTGCTGGCGGAGTTCAGCGGCGAGAGCATGGATTACTTCGAGCGGGCGCATGCCTGCCTGGCGGCGACGTTGTCGGCGCCGGAGATGGCGCGGCTCAGCCATCATATGGAGCAGTATGAATTTGAAGCGGCCGGCAAAGTGCTGGCCGCCGCCATTGGAAGACAGGAGACATGATGAACAATAATAATCGACGCACCGTGCTGATCGTGGACGACACGCCGGATAACATTACCTTGCTATCGAGTCTGTTGAAGGACAAGTACACCACCAAAGTGGCCACCAACGGCGCGACGGCCTTGCAGATCGTGGCGTCGTCCAAGGTGGACCTGATCCTGCTCGATATCATGATGCCGGATGTGGATGGCATCGAGACCTGCCGCCGGCTCAAGGCGGACCCCGCCAGCGCGGCGATTCCGGTGGTGTTCCTGACCGCGAAAAGCCTGTCGGAAGACGAGGCTTTGGCGCGCAGCGTGGGCGCGGTGGACTTTTTGCGCAAGCCGGTGAATCCCGATCAATTGTTCAGCCGCGTGGCGGCGCATCTGAAATGATATATACTGTTTATATTATTGATTAAATTGGAGTGAGTATGGTCACCAAGGCTACCCCTAAAACCACCGCAACCAAGCCAGCCACGCCGGCCGTCAAGCCAGCCGTGAAGGCCGCGCCGAAGGCAGCCGTCAAGCCGGCGCCGAAAGCCGTCACACCGAAGCCGGCCGCCAAGCCTGCACCTAAAGCCGCTGCACCTAAAGCAGTCGCGAAGCCGGCGCCGAAGGCAGCACCTAAAGCAGCACCGAAGGCCGCCGTAGCCAAGCCGGCGCCAAAAGCCGCAGCCAAGCCGAAAGCCGCTCCGAAGGCCGCCGCCAAGCCGGCAGCAGCCAAGCCAGCCGCAGCGGAAGTGAAAGTCAAGGCGCCGAAGGAAAAACTGGTGCGCGACAGCTTCACCATGCCGGAAGCCGAATACGCGGTGCTGGGCCAGGTGAAGAAAGCCGCCTTGAAAGCCGGTTTCGAAGTCAAGAAAAGCGAACTGCTGCGCGTCGGCGTCGCCCTGATCTCGCAAATCGACCTGGCGACTCTGAAGAACGTGCTGGCCGGCCTGCCACAGCTGAAAACCGGCCGTCCAAAGAAGCCTGATTAAAAAACAACATGTCACGGAAATGACATTTCTCTGTCATTTTCTTGAAGTATTCGATCGTTACGCTTGCTTCGTCTTCCACACCAAAGGGATGAAGCATGCAAACCTCGATCATACAAGCGGACGTGCGAGCATCGTCCGGCAAGCTGCTACTCAGTATGGCAAGCACGCCGGAAGAGCTGCGCGAAGTGCAGCGCTTGCGCTACAAGGTGTTCATCGAATCGATGGGCCTGAGCGCGCTCGTTCGCGCCGACGGCCTCGATAGCGACGAATTCGACGAACACTGCGACCACCTCATCGTGCGCGACGCCAACTCCCTGATGGTGGTCGGCACCTACCGCCTGCTGAGCGCCAACCGCGCCCGCAAACTGGGCCGCTTGTACTCCGAAGGCGAATTCGACCTGGGCCGCCTGAACAACATCCGTGGCCGCATCGTCGAAGCGGGCCGCGCCTGCATCCACCCTGATTATCGCGGCGGCAGCGTCATCATGCTGCTGTGGTCCGGCCTGGCCGAATACATGGTCCGCGAGAATGCCGAATTCCTGGTAGGCTGCGCCAGCATCAGCCTGGCCGATGGCGGCCACAATGCTGTCGCCGTGTACCAGCAGCTGATTGAAAAGAACATGGCGCCGCTGGAATACCGCGTCACGCCGCACCTGCCGTTCCCGTTCTCCAAGCTGGAGGCCGCGCAAAAGCCGCAAGTGCCTGCGCTGTTGAAAGGCTATATGCGCTCCGGTGCATGGATCTGCGGCGAACCGGCCTGGGATCCTGATTTCGAAAGCGCCGACCTGTTCCTGCTGATGCCTCTGGCGAACCTGGACGCCCGCTACGCACGCCACTACGGCGTGGGCGAAGCACAACCGCTGGCTGCATAACAGTGTTCCGCGGCCCCGTGTAGAATAAGCCGTTGTGCTTATTTCGCGGGGCAGTATGAAGCTGGATCTGGAGTCGGACCACGCAGGTTTTCAGGAACGACCGGCCACGCGCCATCGCGGCGCGGACGCCGTTCTCACCACCGACCGCGTCATCGAGGAAGTTCCGGTGGCGCTGGTTTTCAATGGCATCTCGCATGCCGTCATGATGGTCACGCCGCGTGACCTGCAACCGTTCGCCATGGGCTTCGCCCTGACCGAAGGGCTGGTCGCCAAGGCCGCCGACATCTTCGACATCGAAGTGCGCCAGCACGCGCGCAGCGTCGAGATCGACATCACCATCGCTAGCGAGGACTTCGTCCAGCTCAAGCAGCAGCGCCGCTCGATGGCGGGCCGCAGCGGCTGCGGTGTGTGCGGCATCGAAAGTCTGGAACTGCTGGATCTGCAGCCGGAGCGCATCGCTGCCGCAGCGCTGCACGGCGAGGGCGCGCTGCAACCGGCGATCGCCCGCGCGGCGGCGGAACTGGGCCAGCATCAGCATTTGATGCGCGCCACCGGCGGCGTGCACGCGGCGGCATGGTGCGACGCCGGTGGCGCCGTGCTGCGCGCGTGCGAAGACGTCGGCCGTCACAATGCCCTCGACAAGTTGATAGGTCACCTGGCGCTGGAAGGCGTGGACATGCAAACCGGATTCGTCTTCATGTCCAGCCGCGCCAGCTATGAACTGGTGCGCAAGGCCGCGCGCATGAACATTCCCATGCTGGCGACCATCTCCGCCCCCAGCACGCTGGCGATCGACATCGCCGCCGAAGCCGGCATCAAGCTGGTGAGCTTCTGCCGCCACGAGGGCTGCGTCGAATACACCTGATTCCCGTCTGCCGCAATCGGGCTTGGTCTGCCTTGCCGCTGGCAAGGTAAAATTGTCTTTTTAATAATTTCTAGAGAGAACTGATTGTTTAACTATAAGAATAACCGATTGTCGCTTGCGGCAGCTTTGGCCCTGTCATTGCTGCTAGCCGCGTGCGGCGGCGGCGGCACCAGTGCCGGCGCTCCGTCCAGCGTGCCTACACCGACGCCCGATCCCTCGCCGGGATTTTCGGTCAGTATCGACCGCACCCAGTTGCGCTTCGCCGGCGATGAAGGCAGCGTGCTCGCGCCTCAGGTCATATTGGGCACCGGCAGCGGCACCAATGTTCCAACCACGGCTTATTTCGGCGGCCAGGATCTCGGCACCGCCATCGACCGGGTGGAGGCCCGTATCAACGGTACGCAAGCGCAGTTTTATGTGTACCCGAAAATGCAGCTGGCGGCGGGCGAGTACGCCGGTACGCTGAAACTGTCGATGTGCGCCGATATGCAGTGCGCCCAGCACTTCAAAGGTTCGCCGGTCGAGGTCGCGTACATGATCAGCATCAGCAAGGGTTTGAATGTCACGCCGCTTGGCCTGGATTTGCGGGCGCTGGGCGGCGCCACAGCCTCCGCCGCAGTGGCGGTGCAGTTGCCGACCGGTGCCAGCAGTTTCTCCGTCACCAGCAGCGTGCCCTGGCTGCAGGCCAAGAATATCACCGCCAGCGGCATGACGGTGGTCGCTTCGTCCAAGGCGCCGGGCAATTATTCCGGCGTGTTGACGATCAATGCGGGGCAGCGCCAGACTTCGCTGGCGGTCAACTATGTGGTCAGCGCCGATCCGGCCTCCGTGACCAGTATTACGCCCGAGCGCGCCAGCCTGGACTTTTCCGCACCCACCGGTTATGCCAGCGGCGCCCAGCAGTTGAAGGTGACGCTGCCGCCGTGGGCGCAGGCCCTGGGCAGTAGCGTACGCTATCAGTACGGCGGCGATGGCGATTGGCTGGCGGTCACGCCGGGCGCCGGCGGCAGCTTGAATCTGGTGGCTTCCGCAGCCAAGCTCAGTCCCGGCATTTACCGCGCCGACGTGGTGCTGAGCGGCGGCGCCGAGGTGTTGTCAGTCAGCGTGCCGGTCACGCTGAATGTGTTGCCGGCTGACTGGCGTATCAGCGGCGCCGCCACGCTCACGGTCGACGCGGCCAGCACCGCAGGCAGCCTCAGCGGGCAGATCAGCATCGACATCCCGAATCTGCCGGTGCAGGGTTGGCAGGCCAGCAGCAATGCCAGCTGGCTGGTGCTGTCGCGCAATAGCGGCTCGTTGCGCACCGATAAATTGGGCTTGTCCGTGAATGTGCCGGAAATGCTGAAGCTGGCCAACAACCAGCTGCACGCGGCCGACGTCACGGTCAGCCTGGCCAGCGGCATCACGGCGGCGACGAAATTCACGGTCTCGCTGAACAAGAAGCTGCCCGAGCTGAATTACATCAGCCCCCATACCCGGCTTCCCGGCGAGTCCGGCAAATACATCGTGCGCGGACGCGGCTTCGATGCGATTGCGGATTTGCGCCAGGTGCTGCAAGTGACCGGCACCACGCCCACCGCGATCATGCGCGTCAACGATACGCAGTTCGAGCTGACCTTGCCGGCGGCGACCGGCGCCGCCTCCGTGGCTTTGTCGAATGGTCTCGGGGCCTCATCCGGGACGCTGATCCTGAAGACCCTGTCGCAACCGGCGATCGGCTACGCGGCGGTGGCCGCGCAAGGCAGCAAAGGCGGCATCGTGTTCGATCCCGAGCGGCAGGCCCTGTACACGGTCAATAAAAGCCTGGGTTCGCTGATGCGCTTCAGCAAAACCGTCACGGGCTGGGATGTCAGCAGCGTTCCGGTGACGAGCGCCGACGCGGTAGCGATGTCGCCCGATGGCAAGAGCCTGGTGGTGACCGTCACGACCGGCCATATCAAGCTGTTCGATCCGGCCACGCTGGCCGAACAGGGCAGCTTTAAAGCCGGCTACGTGGATGGCGACACGCTCAACAACCTGCCGCGCATTGCGGTGCGCAACGACGGTAAAGTGCTATTCAATGGCTCGTCCGGGGTGCAGGACGGTGGCGGCTACATGGCGTATTTCGACCTGGTCACGCGTCGTTTCGGCAACATCGGCGGCGCCTTCAACTTCGGTTGGGCGGTGGCCTCCGGTGATGGATCGCACATCAATATCGTGCAATCGGCAAGCTATTCGCCGGCGCCGCCGATGGTGTCGCTGGACAGTAACGACCTGGCGTCCAAGGTTGCCCCCGGCGGCCTGAACTTCTGGTACGAGGCCGCCCAAAGCCTGCGTGGCGAGCGTTTTGCGGAAGGCACATATACCGTATGGGACCGCGACTTCAATATGATCGGCAAAGTGGCGATTCCGGACCGCGAGTATTTCGGCCGCACGCCGATATTCTCGCCCGATGGTAAGCGCCTGTACGTGATGGCTTACGACAGCTCCGGCCTGTATGCCACTTCGACCAGCAAGCCGCGCGTGTATGTGTTCGACAGCAGCACGCGCATGGTGACCAGCACCGACCTTCCGCTGCTGGCTTCTTTCGATTTGCAGGACTATCCGACCTGCAAGACCAGCGCCTATGGCTGCGATACGCGCGCGCTGGGCACCATCAGCCCGGACGGCAAGACCTTGTTCTTGCTGGGCGACAGCGCCATGCTTGCGGTCCCTATCCCAGCCGTTTCAGGCGCCAAGGCGCAGCTGATGCGGCGCCTGGTGCTGCCCGCACCGCACTAGGCGGCGGTACTGCTGGAGCGTCGATGACGTTCCAGCAGCACCGGAATCGATTTGGAGGTCGGCGTGCCGGCGCCGTCGGCGGTGCTGTGCAGCGGCACCAGGCCGTTGGTCTCGGGGAAGTAGGCGCCCAGGCAGCCGCGCGGGATGTCGTATTCCACCAGCAGGAAGCGCTCGGCGCGGCGCGTGACGTGGTCGTCCCAGACGCTGACCATGTCGACGTGCTCGCCATTCTTCAGCCCCAGCATCGCCAGGTCTTGCTGATTGATGAAGACCACGCGGCGCAGGCCGAACACGCCGCGATAACGGTCGTCCAGGCCGTAGATGGTGGTGTTGTACTGGTCATGCGAGCGCGCCGTCATCAGCACCATCAGGCGCTCGCCGTGCAGCGCGCGGGCGCGGTGGATCGGCGTGTTCAGGTCCACCTTGTGCGGCACGAACTGCGCGCGGCCGCTGGCGGTGCGCCATTCACGCTCGCGCGCGGCGACCCGCAGATGGAAGCCGCCCGGATGCGCAAGCCGCGCGTTGAAGTCGTGGAAGTCGTCGAAGACCTGTTCGATCATTTCGCGGATGGAGGCGTAGTCGGCGCCGCGCGCCAGCCAATCGACTTTATCGCTGCCGAGTGTGGCGTGCGCCAGCCGCGCCACGATCGCGGTTTCCGACAGCAGCTTGTCCGAGGCCGGCTTGTTCATGCCGAAGGACAGGTGGACCATGCTCATCGAGTCTTCCACCGTCACGCCTTGCGGCACGCCGTTTTGCAGGTCGATCTCGGTGCGGCCCAGCGTCGGCAGGATCAGCGCCTGCTTGCCGGTCACCAGGTGGCTGCGATTGAGCTTGGTGGCCACGTGCACCGTCAAGTCGCACTGGCGCAGCGCTTCGAAGGTGAGCGGGGTGTCGGGCGTGGCCATGGCGAAGTTGCCACCCATGGCGAAGAACACTTTCACGCGTCCGTCCAGCATGGCCTGGATGCTGTCGACCGTGTCCAGCCCATGCGCGCGCGGCGGATCGAACTTGAATACCTTCTGCAGGCGGTCGAGAAAAGCCGGCGTCGGCTTTTCCTCGATGCCCATGGTGCGGTCGCCTTGCACGTTGGAGTGGCCGCGCACCGGGCACAGGCCGGCGCCGAGGCGGCCGATCTGCCCGCGCATCATCATCAGGTTGGACAGCATCTGGATGGTCGCCACCGCGCCCTTGTGCTGGGTCAGGCCCATGCCCCAGGTGCAGATGACGTTCTTGCCCTGGATGTAGATGTCGGTGAGCTGCTCGATCTGCGCGCGCGGCACGCCGGATTCGGCCAGCAGCAGTTCCCAGCTTTCGGCGCGCAGATCGTGTTCGAAGGCGTGGTAGCCGCTGGTGTGGCGCTCGATGAAGTCGCGGTCCAGCAGGCTGGCCTGGCCGGCGGCCTGCGCGGCGTCGTCGCGTTCGACCAGGCGCTTGGCGATGGCCTTGATCAGCGCGAAGTCACCCGCCAGCTTGGGCTGGATGAACAGGGTGCTGATGACGGTGCTGGAGCCGGTCAGCATTTCCAGCGCGTGGGCCGGGCTGGTGAAGCGTTCCAGGCCGCGCTCGCGCAGCGGGTTGATGGAGACGATGGTGGCGCCGCGCTTGGCGCAGTCGCGCAGTTCACCCATCATGCGCGGGTGATTGGTGGCCGGATTCTGGCCGAAGATCAGCAGCGTGTCGGCGTGTTCGAAGTCCTGCAGCGTGACCGTGCCCTTGCCGATGCCCACCGTGCCAGGCAGTCCACGGCTGGTCGGCTCGTGGCACATGTTCGAGCAGTCCGGGAAGTTGTTGGTGCCAAGCATGCGCGCGAACAGCTGGAACAGGAAGGCCGCCTCGTTGCCGGTGCGGCCGGAAGTGTAGAAGGTGGCCTGGTCCGGGTCCGGCAGGGCCTTCAGGTGGCGCGCGATCAGCGCGAAGGCGTCGTCCCAGGCGATCGGCAGGTATTTGTCGCTGGCGGCGTCGTAGGCCATGGGATCGGTCAGGCGGCCGTGCTGTTCCAGTTCGTAGTCCGATTGCGCCAGCAGTTCGTTGACGGTGTGGGCGGCGAAAATTCCGGCCGCACGCGCTTGCTGGTGGCTTCGGCCGCCACCGCCTTGACGCCGTTTTCGCAGAATTCGAAGGTGGAAGCGTGTTCGCGGTCCGGCCAGGCGCAGCCCGGGCAGTCGAAGCCGTCCGGCTGGTTTTGCTTGAGCAGGGTCTTGTAGTTGCCGCCGGCCACGCGCTCGCGCACCAGGTTGATGGCCACCTGTTTCAACGCCCCCCAGCCGGCGGCCGGATGGGTGTAAGGTTCGATGTGGCCTTCGGGCTTTTTGTTCATGTTGCGTTCCAGTAATATTTTCAGCGAGTATATTGTATTTTTAGCTTAGGGGTGGTTGCGATGGTTGAGGAACTGATGGTGGCCTTGTGGCGCCTGGAGGCCGAGCGGCCCGACAAGCCGTGCTCGCTGGCCCGGCTGAGCAAGCAGGCCGGCCTGCCCATGAGCGTGCTGCGCCGGCAGTTGACGCTGCTGGAGGAGGCCGGCCTGCTGACGCTGGCGCTCGACGACGGCGGCATCACCGGCACCGTATATTCTAGCCCGGCCGGCCGGCAACTGGCGGCCGCGATGATGCGGTGAACTTCTGACCAGGGCGGCGGTCCAACCTGTTTTAGAGATACCACGCCATGACGCCACCACTAAGATCCGTGATCGCCCCTGAGCTGACCCCCGAATTGCTGCTGCGTCAGATCTATCTGAATTTGCAGGACTTTGCCATTTTCACCATCGATATCAATAGCCGCGTCACCAGCTGGAACCTGGGCGCCGAGCTGATCTTCGGCTACGGGCCGGCGGAGATGATAGGGCAGAGCATGGACCGGCTGTTTACCATCGACGATCAGCTTGCCGGCGAATACCTGGTCGAGATGTCCACCGCGCAGCGCTGGGAGCGTGCCGCCGACTATCGCTGGCACCTGCGCAAGGATCAGTCGCGTTTCTGGGCCGACGGCGTGCTGACGCCGATCCGCGACGAGCACGGCCAGCCGATCGGCTACCTGAAGATCCTGCGCGACGTCACCGACCGCAAGCTGGCGCAAGATGAGATCCGCCGCCTGGCCACCATCGATGTGCTGACCGGGCTATCCAACCGCGCCGCTTTCGATACGCGGCGTTCCGAGATGGTGGCGCTGGCCGAGCGCACCGATCAGCTGTTGCTGTTGCTGATGATCGATCTCGACCAGTTCAAGGAAGTCAACGACGTGCTGGGCCACCAGGCCGGCGACCTGCTGCTGCAGCAGACCGCGCAGCGCATCCGTGCCGCCAGCCGCGAGAGCGATTTCGTGGCCCGGCTCGGCGGCGACGAGTTCGCGCTGTTGCAGTTGAATGCGCCGTCCCCGGCCGACGGCGGGGTGCTGGCCGCGAAGCTGCTGGCCACCCTGGCGCGGCCGTTCCTGCTGGGCGAGCGCGAGGTCAAGATCAGCGCCAGCATCGGCATTGCCGTGTGCCCGGTGGACGCCGACGGGCCCGACAGCTTGCTGAAGAAGGCCGACCTGGCGCTGTACCATGCCAAGAACGCCGGCCGCAATTGCTACCACTATTACACCGAGGAGCTGGACATGATCGCGCACCGCAAGAATGCCGATCACGCCGAGCTGAAGCAACACTTGATGAATCTGGACTTTTACCTGGCCTACCAGCCGATCGTCGATGAGCTTGGCGACACGGTGGCGATGGAAGCCTTGCTGCGCCTGCCTGGCGAGATGGGCCGCCAGCCGGTCGAGTACATCATCGGCCTGGCGCGCGAAACCGGCTTGCTGCCGGAGTTGGGGCGGGCGATTTTCCTGAAGATCTGCCGGCAAATGCAGCGATGGCTGGCGGCTGGCGTGCGGGGGCTACGCATCTGCGTGAACTCCTGCGCCTATGAGTTGCAGGATGCGGCCTACCTGTGCTGCCTGCGCACCGGGCTGGAGCAGCACGGGCTGGAACCGTCCATGGTGGAGATCGAACTGACCGAGCGCGATGCGATCGAGCTGGAACGCAGCGGCAGCAATGTGGTGGACCAACTGCGCGAACAAGGCTTCCGGCTGTCGCTGGACGACTTCGGCACCGGTTATTCCTCGCTCAGTTACTTGCGCACCCTACGCGTCAATACCATCAAGCTGGACAAGAGCTTCCTGCACGATGTGCCCGATCACGGCGATGCCGACGTGGTGGTGCGGATGGTCGTGCAGCTGGCGCAAGACCTGCGCCTGAACGTGATTGCCGAGGGTGTGGAGAGCGAGGAACAGGCGGCGTTTCTGAACCAGGCCGGCTGCGTCGCCTTCCAGGGCTTCCTGTATTCACCGCCGTTGTCGGTGGAGGACGCCACCGACTGGCTGCTGACGCACTCCTGAGCGTTATCGCCCTTACACCAGAGCCAGATCGCGGCCTTGGGTGCCGAAAATGTTGTGTACCTGGCCGGCGTTCAGACCGTACATGCGCGCCAGCAGGCCGCCGAACATGGCGCGGTATTCGTTGAGCACCGGGTAGTCGCGATTCTGGAACAGCGTGGCCTGTTCCAGCCGCACCTGTTCGCCCCGCACCTTGCCGCCGTTGATGCCGCCGCCCAGCACCCAGTACACGGTGCCGTGGCCGTGGTCGGTGCCGCGATTGCCATTCTCGCGGAAGGTGCGACCGAATTCACTGACCACGATCACCACCGTGTCCTTCCAGTCCGGCCCCATTTCCTGCGCGAAGCCGGACAGGCCGCGTCCCAGCTCCTCCAGCCGGTTGGCCAGGTAGCCGCTGGCGTTGCCCTGGCCGACGTGGGTGTCCCAGCCGCCGACGTCGATGAAGCCGATGTTGTAGCGCTCCTTCATCACCTTGGCGATGCGGCGCGCTTCCAGTTCGAAGCCCTTGGCGGTGATGGCGTTGCGGTTGGCCGCGTCCATCTCGCCGATCATTTCCTTCATCACGTCTTCGCGCACGGTGAAGCCGTCGCGCACCGGCTGTGCCAGCGCCGTGCCCTGGTACATGGCGGCGATCAGCCTGGCCTGGCGCGCGTCGATGGCCGGCCTGGCGACGTTGCGCAGCGCCGTATTGGGCACTTGCAGGCCGCCCTGCATGATCAGCGGCAGCTGGTCGGTGAAGGCGATGGGCTTGGCGCGGTCGGCGTTCAGCGTGGTCGCCAGGCGGTTGAGGAAGCCGGAGCGGAAGTCGCGCTTGCGGTCCAGGGCCTGGCCCAGCTCGATGCTGTCCTGCGTTTCAAAGTGGCTGCGCGACAGGTCCTCGGTGCCGGCAAACGGCACGAAGACGGCCTGGCCGGCGGTGAACAGCGGGTGGATGGTGTCGCGCAGGGCCGGGTGCAGGCCCCAGTCGGCGTCGATCGGCAACGCGGTCGCTTTGGCGATGGCGATATTGGGCCGCACGTCGTAGTAGTACTGGCTGGAGACGGGCGCCAGCAGGCTGGCGGCGTCGTAGCCGCCGCGCATGAAGACGAACAGCAGGCGCGTCTTGCTGGCCGGCGCGGCCCATAGCTGGCCGGCCATGGCGGCGGCGGGCAGGGCGGTCAATGATTTGAGCAGGGTGCGGCGTTGCATGTCGACTCTCCTAACGGTGCCTAGCGGTGCATCAGTTCCGGCGAGGACAGGAACAGCGTGTTCCATTCCTGCGGCGAGGTGGCCAGTGCCAGCGCCTGTTGCGTGGCCGGCGCCAGCGTGGCTTTCAGCGACTGGTAGTACAGCGCGTTGGCCAGTTGCGGGAAGGCCGGGCGCTCCTGCGGCTGCGCACCTTCGCTCTTGAACAGGCCGGCCGCGCCGCCGCCGATGGCCTTGGCGATCTCAAAGCGCGTGGTCATCTGGCCCGGGCTGGCCCAGCCCGATTGCGTGAGCGCATAGCCATCCGGCGTCTGGCGGCCGTACAGCGGTTCGGCCATGCGGTTCAGCCAATTGAGCATCGGGCCCGTGTTGAGGATGATGTTGTCGTCGTAGCTCAGGCGCACGGCGGCCACCACGTAATGCACCGGGTCCTTGAATTTGCGGCCCAGCGACTGGGTGAATTCGGCCGAGTCGAACATCAGGCGCAGCACGGCGGCGATGTCGCCGTCGCTGGAACGGAAGCGCGCGGCCATGCGTTCCACCAGTTGCGGCGGCGGCTCGTCGGCCACGAAGTAGATCGCCAGCTTGCGGCTGACGTAGCGCGCAGTGGACGGGTGGCGGCACAGGCGGTCGAGCGCTTCGTCGACTTCGGCCAGGCCGCGTCCCTTTACCGGCTGGCCGAGGAACATCTTGTCGCCGTAATCGTGGCGGTTGGGATTGAATTCGAACAGGCCTGCGCGCAGGTATTGGTCCTGCTTGTCCTTGCGGACGTTGGGCGCCTTGTCGCCGAGGTTGACGCCGACGCCGGTGAGGATGCGTGCCAGCTGCTGCACGTCGGCCTGGCTGTAGCCGCCGTCCACGCCCAGCGTATGCAGCTCCATGATCTCGCGCGCGTAGTTTTCGTTGAGGCGGTTGGCGGCGTTCTGCTCATTGTCCAGGTAGCGGATCATGGCCGGGTGGCGTAGCGTGGCCGACAGCAGGTCGCGGAACTTGCCCAGCGCGTGCGGGCGGATCGCCTGTTCTTCATAGTCGCCCACCAGCACGCGCAGATTGCTCTTGCCTTGATGGACGTTGAAGTGATTGAGCCAGAACCAGGTCATCTGCTCCTGCAGCTGGTTGGGCGAGTAGAGATTGCGCAGCAGCGAGCGGGTGGCGGCTTCCTTCGCCAGACGGCTCAGTTCCTGCTGGTAGGCGCGTTGCGCGGCTTTCTTGGCGTCGTCGTCGGCCACGGTTTTGTCGGACTCGCGGCGCTGCTCTTCCATTTTTTGTACCAGCTGCGGCAGCGGCGTCTGCGCGATGGTCATGGCGTCGATCTGCGCCTGCGCGGCAGCCGGCAGCACGGCGGGGACGGGATGCAGCTGCTGCTCCAGCCATGCGGCGTAGCCGATGCGCTCGGCTTGTTGGTAGGTACTCTGGTTGACGCCCCAGGTGATGCGGTTCAAGGCGCTGCTCAGCGCCGCTGGATCGGCAGGTGGCGGTGGCGTGGTGGCGCAGCCGCTGAGCAGCAGGAGCGGCAGGGCGATACGGCGGGCGAGGTGTCGGGTATCCATAGCCGGAGCATATGCCAGTTTGCGCGGTTTGGTATATCGACTATATGTATCGTGCAACGAAATGTTACAAGCGTCTACAATAGCTGGCGTACTATTTTTGAGCGAGAACAGACATGTCCACCATCGATCCGCGCGTTGACGCCTACATCGCCAAATCCGCCGACTTCGCGCAGCCCATACTGGAGCACTTGCGCGCCGTGGTGCACGCCACCTGCCCCGAGGTGGAAGAGACCATGAAGTGGAGCTTTCCGCACTTTATGTACAAGGGCATGATGTGCAGCATGGCGTCGTTCAAGGCGCATTGCGCCTTCGGCTTCTGGAAAGCCGAGCTGTTGATGGCGGACGATGAGGTCAAGCGCGAGGCCATGGGCCACTTCGGTCGCATCACCTCGATCAAGGATCTGCCGGCGAAGAAGGTGCTGACGGCATATATCAAGCGGGCCATGAAACTCAACGACGAAGCCGTGGCCGCACCGGCGCGCGCCAGGCCGGCCACGCCGCGCGCGCTGGAGATGCCGGACGATCTGAACGCCGCGCTGGACGCCGTGCCGGCTGCGCGCGAACACTTCGACGCCTTCACCCCGAGCAAGCAGCGTGACTACGCCGAGTGGCTGACCGAGGCCAAGACCGATGCGACGCGCGCGCGCAGACGCGAGCAGGCCGTCGAGTGGATCGCTGAAGGCAAATCGAGAAATTGGAAGTACGAAAAATGCTAAGAGGGATAGCGATCAGCAGGGTTTGGGCTGGACGCTAAAAAGCGTAAATGGCGCCGGATACCGCATGCCGGCGCCGGCATGGCATGACTGATGTAGCACGATCAATGCATGGACGCGGTGGACAGATCTTTCAGCTCGCGTATGCTGATATCTGATTTTTCATGCATGCGCAGCAGGATCGTTGCACCAACCGCCAACTTCCGGTGCCGGATCTTGCTGATGATCGGTGGCTGAACTTCCAGCACCCGACACAACTCTGCATCGTTTTTCAGATTCATCTTTTCAATCAAAGTGTCAAGAAGCTTGTTTGGGACAAAACTGGATGGCTCCAGGGCCCGCGCACGGTTCATGGCTTCGATCAGCTCAAGCTTTTTTTGCCGAACGTTCATGGTTTGCTCCTCCTTTGCTCTAAACGTTAAATTAACTACGTTTCCTGGCAAGGCTAGCGCCCACATTTTTTGGTCCTGAATGTGGTACGCGACTCAACATTCTTAATAACCATGCAAGTTATTTTGAATAATACTACGGTTAAAAAAAGTGCAGGGTTTGACAATTAAATTATCTTGTTTATTGCGCAAACGGGTTGACGATTGTTGTTTCTTGTAGCCCGTTCTTCGATAAATGTAGGATTTTGTCTGTCTTTTTGGCAGCAAGTTGCGAATGTGTCACCATGATGGCGGACGCGCCGGTGGCTTTTATTTCGCGCCGCAACAGGGTAAGGATGGCGTCTGCGGTATCCGGATCGAGGTTGCCGGTAGGCTCATCGGCCAGCACCAGGGCCGGACGATGGACCAGGGCACGGGCGATGGCCACCCGTTGCATTTGCCCGCCAGAAATTTGATGAGGGAAATCGTGCTCGCGGCCGCCGAGGCCGACTTCTGCCAGCATCTCGGCCGCGCGTGTCGTGGACAAACCGTTCAAGAGCAGGGGGAGGGCGACGTTCTGCAGCAAGGTCAGATGCGGCAGCACGTGGAAGGCCTGGAAGATGAATCCCATGCGCGCGCGCCGCAGTTTGGTGGCGGCGTCGTCGTCCAGGCCCGACATGGCGACGCCGTCGACGATGATGGGCGATTGCGCTGCGGGGTCTGGCGTATCCAGGCCGGCGATGAGGTTCAGCAGCGTGGACTTGCCGACGCCAGAGTCGCCCATGATGGCGACGAATTCGCCGGCCTTGAAGGTCCACGACAGCCGGTCCAGCACCGGCCGGCCGCCATAGGATTTGGAGAGGTCGCGGAGTTCGAGCATTATCGTGTGAGCGCGCGGCGCATGGCGAAGCTGATGCCATCGACCAGCGCCACCAGCAGCAGCATGGCGAGGATGACGGTGGCGGCCAGTGGCATCTGGAATAAGGACAGGTGGTACTTGAGCATTTGGCCCAATCCACCGGCGCCGACCACGCCGAGGATGGCGGCGGCGCGGATATTGTTCTCCCAGCGGTACAGTGTGTACGAAATCATCTGCGGCAGCGTTTGCGGCAGTGTGGCGTAGAAGAAGGCGCTGACCGCGTCGGCGCCGTTGGTGCGCAGGCTTTGCTCCGGCAGCGGCGCAGCGTTTTCCAGCGAGTCGGCGAACAGGCGGCCCAGTACACCGGCAGTGTGCGCGGCCAGCGCCAGCGTGCCGCCGAGCGGCCCGAGGCCGGCGGCGATCAGCATGATGGAAGCCCACACCAGTTCCGGGATCGAACGCAGCACATTGAGCACGGCGCGCATGGCGGCGCGCGGCGCGGCACCGAAGCGGCCGGAGGCTGGCAGCGAAAACGCCAGGCCGAAGATCACGGCCAGCAGCGTGCCGAGGCCGGACATGGCCAGCGTTTCAAGCGCAGCCCAGAAGGTCTTGGTGAGGAAGGGCAGGCCGGTCTCCGGCGGCGCAAAACCTGCCAGCAGTTCCAGCGCGCTGTTGACCGCTTCCATGGTGAAGAAGTCGCGCCACTTGAGCGGCAGCGTAGCGAAGCTGGCGACGATCAGCAGCACCACCAGCAGCATCAGGACGCGCAAGGTCCAGTCGCGGGCCGGCGGCTTGGGCATGTGGGCGGCGGCTAGGTTCGATTTCATCCGAGGCGCCTCCGCAGCACTTTAGAGAACTGGTCGGCCAAGGCCACCAGCAGTACGAACACCAGCAGCATGGAAGCCACTTCGGCGCCGGCCAGCATCTTCATCGATTCGTCCATGCGCTGACCGAGGCCGCCGGCGCCGACGAAGCCCATCACCACCGAGCCGCGTATCGCGCATTCCCAGCGGTAGACGGTGTAGGACATCAGTTCCGCAGCCGATTCCGGCAGCACGCCGTACAGCAGCGCGGATAAACGCCCGCTGCCGTTGGTCAGCAGCGTGTCGCTGGCGTGGGCGTCGGACGATTCGAGGATTTCGGCGTAGACCTTGCCCAGCATGCCGCAGTAGGTGAGGGCGATGGCCAGCACGCCGGCCGTGGGACCAAGGCCGATGATGCGCACGAACAGCAGCGCCCACACCAGTTCCGGCACCGAGCGCAGAATCACCAGCAGCCAGCGCACGCCTTGGCGCACGGCGTGCGCGGCCAGGCGCATGCGGCCCGTGCCCAGCGCGGAAATCGACAGTTGTTCGTTGATGATCAGCGTGGCGGGGATGGCGCCCAGCAGTGCCAGCGCCAGGCCGGCGGTGGCGATGGCGATGGTGTTCCAGGTTTCGCGCAGCAGCATCTCCAGGAATTCGGCGCTGTGGGCCGGCACCAGGAAGTCGGCCAGGAAGCGGCCGGTGGCGCGCAGGCTTTGCGCGTCGAGCAGTATCCACGGCGTGAATTCGCTGATGACCAGCGCCGGCCACAGGATGACCAGCGCAGCCACGATGGCGAGGATGCGGCCGCGCAGGGCTGGATCGTGCCGGATATTGGTTGCGGCTGCAGGTGCGACGGCAGCCATCACAGGCAGGCGCCTACGCCGAGCTTGACCGCCATCAGCTCGTCGTGCGACGGCGGACTGGCGGCCGGTTGTTCACCCTGATACAGCGCGGCGATCATCTGCGGCGTGACCTGGTCGCGCGGCAGGTCGAATTCGATGCGGCCGTCGCGCAGGGCCACGATGCGCGGGAAGTGGCTGAGCGCCAGGTCCACCTGGTGCAGGCTGCAGATCAGGGTGGCGTTGCGGGCGCTGGCTTCTTGGCGCAGCGTGGTCAAGGTGAGTTCAGACAGCGCGGGATCGAGCGCGGACAGCGGCTCGTCGACCAGCAGCGATTTCGCCGGTGACAGCAGCAACCGTGCCAAGCCGCAGCGCTGGCGTTCGCCGCCAGACAGGCGGTCGACGCGGGAATACAGTTTGTCGCCCAGGTTGAAGCGCGACAGCGCCTGCCATGCGGCTTGCGGATCGGCGGGCTTGAACAGCGAGACCAGCGCGCGCCACACGCTCCATTGCGGCAGGCGCGCGGCCAGCACCGCCGTCACCACGCGCTGGCGCGGCGGCAGCGGCGGGGTTTGCGGCGCCAGGAATAACTGCGCGCGCAGGCGATGGCGCTCCGCTTCATCGAGCGCCCACGGGTCGACACCGAAGGCTTGGAAGCTGCCGTCGGCAGGCTTGTGCGAGAGGGAAAGGGTCGCCAGCAATGTGGTCTTGCCGGCGCCGGAGGGGCCGATCAAGGCCAGGTGCTCGCCCTGATTGACGGTCAGCTGGATCGCATGCAGTGCAGCGGTAGACGGTGCGCTCAGGTGGCGCACCGTCAGGTTTTGCAGTTGATAGTTCAACATTGAGAACGTCGAATTACTTCAGCAGGCCGGCGTTCTTGGCTGCGGCTTCGATGTTCTTGTAGTTCTCGACTTTGGTCGGAATGAACTTGATGGTGCGCTGCAGGTCCATAATGACTTTGTCTTCAGGCTTGGACGGGTCCAGGGCCAGGAAGGCGTCGCTCAGCTTTTTCTTTAGGTCGGCGTTCATGTCGGTGCGCACCGACCAGTTGTAGTCGTAGTAGCCTGGCGTGGTGTAGAACACGCGCACCACGGCTGGATCGACCTTTTTCGCTTCCAGCAGTTTTTCCCATACCGAGATATTCAGCGCGCCGGCATCGACCTTGCCGCCTGCGACGGCGGCCACGGTGGCGTCGTGCGCGCCGGAGAAGGCGATGCGTTTCAGGTCGGTGTCCGGATTGATCTTCGCTTGCAGCAGGTAGAAGCGCGGCATCAGGTGGCCCGAGGTCGAGGACTCGGAGCCGAAGCTCAGGGTCTTGCCCTTCAGGTCATTCAGGCTGTTGATGCTCTTGTTGGTGGTGACGAACACGGAGCGGAATTTTTCATCTTCGACGCGCTGCACCAGCGGCGTGATGGCGCCCTTGCTGCGATCGTTGGCTTGCACGAAGGTGAAGCCGCCGAACCAGACCATGTCGACTTTTTTATTGATCAGGGCTTCGACCGAGGCGGCGTAGTCGGTCACCGGCGTAAACTCGACCTTCATGCCGATCTTCTTCTCCAGATACTCGCCCAGCGGTTTGAACTTGCGCTGCAGTTCGGTCGGCGCTTCGTCCGGGATGGCCGATACGCGGAACACGTTGTCGGCGGACTGCGCGTGCGACCAGGAGGCTGCCAGCATCAGGCCGGCGGCCAGGACGGATTTGAAGGAGATTTTCATGGTATTTACCCTTGAGTGTGAAAAGACGCACGGAAGATTTACTGACGCGCTGCAAAATGGATATTCAGCTATCATAGCAAAAATCACTATCCCGTCGCGGGATGATCACCAAGAAAAAGCGGAGCAGCGTATGCAATTGTCCCACGGTAGTCCGGAGGTCATCGCCGAAATCAGCGCAGGCCTGATGGCTGCCGCCGCATATACTTCGCCCAAATATCTCTACGACGGCCTCGGCTCCAAGCTGTTCGAGGCCATTTGCGAGCTGCCCGAATACTACCCGACCCGCACCGAAGCGGCCATCTTCGCCTGCCATGGCGCCGAAATGGCGCGCGCGGTGGGCGACGGCGCCACGCTGATCGATCTGGGTGCGGGCAATTGCGCCAAGGCGGCGTCGCTGTTCCCGCTGTTGCAGCCGGCGCAGTACGTGCCGGTCGATATTTCGCGCGACTTCCTGGCCGGCGCGGTGGCGCAGCTGCAGCAGCGCTTCCCGCACATCGAAATGACGGCCCTCGGCCTGGACTTTTCCAGCGGCTTTGCATTGCCGGACAGCGTGCGCGCCGGTCGCCGCGTGTTCTTCTATCCCGGCTCTTCGATCGGCAATTTCTCGCCCGACCACGCGATCACCTTCCTGCGCGGCCTGCGCCTCAATGCGGGCGCCGATGGCGGCCTGCTGATCGGTGTGGACCTGATCAAGGACCACACGGTGCTGGACGCGGCCTACGACGATGCGCTGGGCGTGACCGGCGCCTTCAACCTGAACATGCTGCGCCACCTGAATCACCTGATCGGATCGGATTTCGATGTCGAGCAGTGGAAGCACATCGCCTTCTTCAATCCCGAATTCAGCCGCATCGAGATGCACCTGGAAGCACGTTGCGGGTTGACGGTGCGCTGGCCCGGCGGCGAGCGCAGTTTCGCGCGCGGCGAGCGCATACATACGGAAGACAGCTACAAGTACACGCGCCAATCCTTCGTCAACCTGCTGGAGCGCGCCGGCTTCGCCACCACGCGCGTGTGGACCGATGAAGAGCAGTGGTTCGCCGTTATACACGCCAGGGTGATTTGAGGATGATGGACCAGCTCCAGGCCAACTACGCGGCGGTGCGCAGGCACACGCTGGCGCTGGCCGCGCCGCTTTCGGACGAGGACTGCGGCGCGCAATCGATGCCGGATGCCAGCCCGGTCAAATGGCACCTGGCGCACACCACCTGGTTCTTCGAGACCTTTATCCTGGAGCGCATGGAGCAGGGCTTCGCGCCATTCCATCCGGCGTTCCGCATTCTGTTCAACTCCTATTACAACGGCATCGGCGAAAAGCACCCGCGCGCCCAGCGTGGCTTGCTGACGCGGCCCGCCATGGCGCAGGTGCGCGCCTACCGCGCCGACGTCGATGCGCGCGTGGCGCGGCTGCTGTCTGGCGAAGTAGGCGCGGCGCGTAGCGGCGAGCTGGCGATGCTGGTCACGCTGGGTCTGCAGCACGAGCAGCAGCACCAGGAGCTGATGCTCACCGACGTCAAGCACGTGCTGGCGCAAAGTCTGCTGCGGCCGGCCTATCTGGACGCGCCGCTGGCGCGCGCCGCCAGCGTCGCGCCTTTTGCCTGGCTGGCGTTCGACGGTGGCCTGGCCGACATCGGCCATGACGGCGCAGGCTTCAGCTTCGACAACGAACTACCGCGCCACAAGCAGTACGTGGCGCCGTTCGCGCTGGCTTCGCGGCTGGTGACCAACGGCGAGTACCTGGCGTTTATCGATGCCGGCGGCTATGCCGATGCGGCGCCATGGCTGGCCGAGGGCTGGGACTGGGTGCGCGCCAACCAGCTGCGCGCGCCGATCTACTGGTTCCAGGACGAGCACGACACGTGGCAGGAATTCACCCTGCATGGAGCGCAGCCGCTGGATCTGAACCGGCCGCTCACGCACGTGTCGCTGTTTGAAGCGGACGCTTACGCTCATTGGGCCGGCGCGCGCCTGCCGACCGAAGCGGAATGGGAATACGCCGCCGTGCAAGGCCAGGCGGCGCAGATGTTCGGCCACTGCTGGCAATGGACCAGCAGCAGTTACGCGCCGTATCCCGGCTTCTCGACGGCGGAGGGTGCGCTGGGCGAATACAACGGCAAGTTCATGCTGAACCAGTATGTGCTGCGCGGCTCATCGAGCGCCACGCCCGAAGGCCATGCCCGCGCCAGCTACCGTAACTTCTTCCCGGCCGGCGCTCGCTGGCAATTCACCGGCATCCGGCTGGCGCGGCGCGACTAGTTTCATGCGTGCGCGCCGCTGAGCCGGAACTGACTCACCACCTGATTTAATTCCCCCGCCTGATCCTGCATGGCTGCCGCCGCAGCGGCGGCTTGCTCCACCAGCGCAGCGTTCTGCTGCGTTACCTGGTCCATCTGGCTGATGGCGATATTGATTTGCTCGATGCCGCTGGTCTGTTCGTGATTGGCCAGCGTGATTGCGCCGACGATGGCGGTGACGCGGCGCACGCTCTCCTGCACTTCGTCCATGGTGCGGCCGGCCGCACTGACCAGCTGTGCGCCGGCCACCACCTTGCCCACCGAATCATCGATGAGCGCCTTGATCTCTTTGGCCGCGCTGGCCGAGCGCTGCGCCACCACCGCGAAACCGCGCCCCTGTTCACCGGCGCGCGCCGCTTCTACCGCCGCGTTGAGCGCCAGGATATTGGTCTGGAATGCGATGCCGTCGATGATGTCGACGATCTTGCGCGAGGAGTCGTTGATGGCGTTCATGGTATCGACCACCTGCGCCACCACCGCGCCGCCGCGCTGCGCTACTTCGGTGGCCGACTGCGCCAGCGCGTTGGCCTCATGCGCGTTGGCGGCGTTCTGTTTGACGGTGCTGGTGAGTTCTTCCATCTCGGCGCGGATCTGCTCCGTGCGCGCGGGCAGGTCGGTGGTGAATAGTTCGAGCGTGAGCGCGGAATTGGCGCGGGTGGTCGTGCTGACGGTGGCAGCCGCTTCGGCCTTGACCCAGTCGTCCTCGATGATGGTGCGATTGAGGGAACCGATGCTGCCGAGCCGCTGCAGGCCGGTGGCGATCAGCACCGCCATCAGCAGCAGCACGGCGCCGAAGGCGATACCCAGGCGGGCGCCTATCTTGAGATTGGAGAGCATCATGAACCGACTCCTCGTCACAAAAAACGAGAAACCAGTATAACTTGAATGCTGCAGTGCGGAAAAAAGTCTTGCGCCAGGTGTTGCGCGGACGGCACGTATTAGTTCGGGGTCAGTTCCGACATTCGGACACGAGTTCGCCGTAGCGTGCGCTACGGCAGGGCTCGTGTCCGAATGTCGGAACTGACCCCGAATGCTTAGGCTGCCACTTTGCCTTCGGCCGCTTCAACGCGCACCAGCTGGCGGTTGACCGCGCTGAGCACCGCCTTGAACGAGGCGGTCAGGATGTTGCTGTCGATGGCCGCGCCGAACAGGGTCGGGCCGTTGGCCAGGCGCAGTTCGACATAGCAGGCCGCCTTGGCGTTGGCGCCCGAGCCGATCGAGTGCTCGTGGTAGTCCATCAGCTTGATATCCAGGCCCAGCGCATCGACAAAGGCGTCGATCGGGCCGTTGCCGCCGCCTTGCAGCGCCAGTGACGCACCGCGATGGATCATGGCGATGTCGATCTGCACCGGCTCGTCGCTGCTGGTGTCTTCCACCATTTTGTGCGACTGGTAGGCGTATGGAGAGCTCTGCTCGAAGTATTCCTTGTTGAAGATATCGTAGATGCCCTCGGAGGTGATTTCAAGGCCGGTCTGGTCGGCCACCGCCTGCACCGCGCGGCTGAATTCAATCTGCAGGCGGCGCGGCAGCACCAGGCCGAAGTCCTGCTCCAGCAAGTAGGCCATGCCGCCTTTGCCCGACTGGCTGTTGACGCGGATGACGGCGTCGTAGCTGCGGCCCAGGTCTTGCGGGTCGATCGGCAAATACGGGATCTCCCAGAGCGCGCCTTCGACCTGCTTGGCGAAGCCTTTCTTGATCGCGTCCTGGTGCGAGCCGGAGAAGGCGGTGAATACCAGGTCGCCCACGTACGGGTGGCGCGGGTGTACCGGCAATTGGTTGCATTCCTCGACCACCTTGCGCACTTCATCGATGTCGGAGAAGTCCAGGCCAGGATGCACGCCCTGGGTGTAGAGGTTGAGCGCCAGCGTCACCAGGTCGACGTTGCCGGTGCGTTCGCCGTTGCCGAACAAGCAGCCTTCAACGCGGTCGGCGCCGGCCATCACGGCCAGTTCGGCCGAGGCCACGGCGGTGCCGCGGTCGTTGTGCGGGTGGACCGAGATGATCAGCGAATCACGGCGCGTCAGTTTGCGCGACATCCATTCGATCTGGTCGGCATAGACGTTGGGCGTGCTGCACTCCACGGTGGACGGCAGATTGATGATCAGCTTCCTGGACGGCGTCGGTTCGAAGATGGCGATGACGGCGTCGCAGATATGCTTGGAGAAGTCCAGCTCCGTGGTGGAGAACGATTCAGGCGTGTATTCATAGCCCCAGTCGGTGTCCGGATGCTGCTTGGTCAGTTCCTTCACCAGCTTGGCGCCGGTGGTGGCGATGTTGGTGATCTCTTCGCGCGACATGCCGAAGACCACCTTGCGGAATACCGGCGCCACCGAGTTGTACAGGTGGACGATGGCGCGCTTGGCGCCGAGGCACGATTCGACGGTGCGGCGGATCAGTTCATCGCGCGACTGGGTCAGCACGATGATGGTGACGTCGTCCGGAATGCGCTTTTCTTCCACCAGCTTGCGCACGAAGTCGAAGTCGGTCTGCGAAGCCGAAGGGAAGCCGACTTCGATTTCCTTCAGGCCGATCTTGATCAGCAGGTCGAACATGCGCAGTTTTTTCTCGATGCTCATCGGCTCGATCAGGGCCTGGTTGCCGTCGCGCAGGTCGGTGCTCATCCAGATCGGCGGCTTGCTGATGATGGCGTTCGGCCAGGTACGGTCGGTCAACTGGACGGCGGGGAAGGCGCGGTATTTGCTCGCTGGGTTCTGCAACATCATGGGAATGCTCCTGGATCTAAAATGGGGTGTGCTAAGCGATGTGGCGAAAGGCTGCGGCGCGGCCACGGGATACTAGGCGCGGCAACCGATCGGTAGTTTTAGCAGTAGCGACAAGGCTGGGAGCATCGGTACAACTTTCCTGGATTTTTGAGGCGGTGCGGCTTGTGGCCGGCACGGGGTACAACAGGGACGCGGATTAAACGCGTGCTAGTAGACGCGCTGCTAGCGATAGGGCGCTGGCAGGCGATAGCAGGAAAGCGGATAGGTGCAGATGCGAGGTCATGCCTAGAATGTAAGCGATCCCCGCCGCAGTCGTCAAGCGAAATTGGCGGGTTGTCGTTTTGATACCGACTCAGTCGACGGTGACACGCGGCGCGCCGGCGGCCATGCGGCCGATGACGGCGGCTTCGCCGAAGCCTTCGCGGTGGAACAGGGCCAGCACTTCGTCCACGCTGGCGGCGTCGCAGGAGACCAGCAGGCCGCCCGAGGTTTGCGGGTCGGTCAGCAGCGAGTGCTGGGCCGGCGTGATGGTCTCGGCCAGCTGCACGTCCTTGCCGTAGGCGTCCCAGTTGCGGCCCGAGGCGCCGGTGAAGTAGCCATCGTGCGCCAGTTGCTCGACGCCCGGCAGCAGCGGGATCTGTTGCATGTGCAGCTGCGCTTCCAGCTTGGCGCCGCGCGCCAGTTCCAGCAGGTGGCCCAGCAGACCGAAGCCGGTGACGTCGGTCAGCGCGTGCACGCCGGCCAGTTCGGACAGCGCCTTGCCCGGTTTATTCAATTTGGTGGTGTTGGCGATCATGGCCTTGTAGCCTTCATCATCGAGCGCGCCTTTTTCAGCGCGGCCGACAGCACGCCCACGCCCAGCGGTTTGCCCAGCACCAGCACGTCGCCGGCCTTGGCGTCGGCGTTGCGCTTGATCCTGGATGGGTGGATCAGGCCGAGGACCACCAGGCCGTAGATCGGCTCCACCGAATCGATGGTGTGGCCGCCGGCGATGGGAATGCCCGCTTCGGCGCAGATCGATTCGCCGCCCTTGATGATCTGGCCGATGGTTTCGATCGGCAGTTTGTTGATCGGCATGCCCACCAGGGCCAGCGCCATGATCGGCGTGCCGCCCATGGCGTAGACGTCGGAGATGGCGTTGGTGGCGGCAATGCGGCCAAAGTCGTAGGGATCGTCGACGATCGGCATGAAGAAGTCGGTGGTGGCGATCAGCGCCTGTTCGTCATTGAGCTTGTAGACGGCGGCATCGTCGGCCGTCTCAATACCGACCAGCAGTTCCTTCGGCACCGGGAAGCCGCTGGAGTTCTTCAGGATCTCGGACAGCACGCCGGGCGCGATTTTGCAGCCGCAGCCGCCGCCGTGGGAGAAGGAGGTCAATTTGATTGCTTCGTTGCTCATGGTTTGCATCCTTGGTTAAGTCTTATGCAGCAGATTATCCACCAACTCCAGTAAAGCCGCTTGCTCGGCGGCCGGTGCGAACAGCGGGGCGCGGGCGTCGCACTGTGCCCGCAGCTGTCGATAAAAGTCGGTATCGGCGATGACGCGGTCGATCAGGCACGCCAGTGCGGCGGCGTCGCCGGGCGGGAAGTAGCCGGCGTAGTGCTGGCCCAACATGCCGCGATTGCCGCTGATGTCGCTGGCCAGCACCGGCACGCCGGCGCAGACGGCTTCGATGATGACGTTGGCGCCGCCTTCCATGTGGGAGGTGAGGGCCATGGCGCGACAGCGCTTGAGGCGCTGACGCGTGGCGGCGTGCGCCATGGGGCCGAGCCATTGGTAGCGCGGGCGCTGCGCGGCGGTGGCTTGCGCGGCCAGCGCCAGTGCCGGCTCCAGTGCGCCGCCGATGTGGATCAGCCGCGCCGACGGCGCCGTCACCAGCGCCGCCGCCTGCATGAAGGTGAGCGGGTCTTTTTCCTGACGCAGGTGGCCGATCATGGCGATGTCGGCGTGGCGCTGCGCGCCGGTCGCCGGGCGTAGTGTGGCTGCGGACTGGTAGATGACATGCGCTTTGCCGCGCAGCGGTGCCGGCAGCGCTTGCAGGCCGGCGTCTTGCAGCACCACCAGCGCGCTGGCCTGCCGTAGCGAGCGTTGGGCGTCGGCGTCGGTGTCGATGTCGCGATACAGGTCGGTGCCGGTCAGCAGCAGGATGGAAGGGCGGTCGGGATGGCTGCGGGTCCACGCGTCCAGCGACGGCGCCGAGCGGCGCGCGTGCAGGGCGATCAGCAGGTCCGGCGGCGTGGGCAGGACCGATGCGCGCTGCGCTTCAGCGTCGGCCTCGGGCCACTGCTGGGTGATGGTCACGCGGTAGCGCGTGCGCAGGAATCGCGCCCAGCGGCTGGCGCTTTGCCAGTTGCCGTTGTTGGCCCGGGCCGACGCGGGACTGACGATCCAGATATGTGCTTTGCTCACTGGTGTTTTGCTTGAAAGTGGTTACAATCGGCGCATGACTTCCAGCTCTACTTCATTCAGGAACGCCACCTCGCAACAGTTGGCCCAGGCCCTGCAGCACGCGAGGGATTATACGCTGTCGCTGTTCGATTGCTTTGCCGCCGCCGGCATGGATGCGCCCGCGCGCGTGCCGCAGCTGCGCATCATCAACCCGCCGCTGTGGGAACTCGGGCACACGGCCTGGTTTGCCGAATGGTTCATCCTGCGCGAGGCCAGCTCCAGCCACCCGGCCGACGCCAACGGCAACTGCCTGCTGACCAAGGGCGACGACTGGTTCGACTCCGCGCGCGTGCCGCACCGCAGCCGCTGGTCGCTGGACCTGCCCACCACCGGCGGCGTCAAGACCTACTGCCACGAAGTGCTGGACCGCGTGCTCGATAAACTGTCGCGCGAGCCCAACACCGATGAGGCGCTGTATCCCTATCGCCTGGCGCTGGCGCACGAGGACATGCACGGCGAAGCCTTCCTCTACACCTTGCAGACGTTGGGCCTGGCCGCGCCAACGCCGGCCAACGGCGAGCTGCTGACGATGTTCGCACCGTCCGAGATCGGCTTCCCCGGCGGCACGCTGCAACTGGGCAGCAAGGCCGGCGCCGGCTTCGTCTTCGACAACGAGCGCGAAGCGCACAGCTTCCATGTGGCGCCGTTTCGCATGGATAGCACCTTGGTGAGCAACGCCCAGTATGCAGATTTCGTCACCGATGGCGGCTATGACAACCGCCAGTTCTGGAGCCAGGCCGGCGCCGACTGGCTGATGCGGCAGGAGCGCTCCGCGCCGCGCTACTGGCAGCGCGAGGGTGCGCAATGGCGCACCATGCGCTTTGGGAAGCTGTCCACACTGGCCGGCACGGAGCCGGTACGCCACGTGAATCTATATGAAGCCCAGGCCTATTGCGCCTGGGCCGGACGCCGCCTGCCTACAGAGGCGGAGTGGGAGTACGCGGCCTTGTCCGGCCATCCGGCGTTCCGCTGGGGGCAATTGTGGGAGTGGACGGCGTCGCCGTTCGAGCCTTATCCGGAGTTCAAGGCGGACCGCTATCTTGAGTATTCCGAGCCCTGGTTCCACACGCACCAGACCTTGCGCGGCGCTTCCTTCGCCACGCCATCGCGTTTTGGCTCGGCCAGATTCCGGAATTTCTACGCTCCGGAACGCGACGATATCTTTGCAGGTTTCCGCACCTGCTCCTGGCCCGGATAGTTTCGCTTTTACGCGGTGCTCTGCTATGCTTTTTGTTTTCGATAGCCATGGGCGCCCATATATGAAACTGCAGCACCTTTTGATTTCCGCCGCCATTCTGGGCGCACTCGCGCAAGCCAACGCCGCCGAGCAGGTGACCGTCATCCGCGCCGGCAAACTGGTCGACGTCACCACCGGCAAGGTGCTCACCGATCAAACCATCGTCGTCACCGGCGAGCGCATTAGCGCCGTGGGCCCGAGCGCCTCGACCCCGGCGCCGGCCGGCGCGCAGGTAATCGACCTGTCGGCGCAGACCGTGCTGCCAGGCCTGATCGACATGCACACCCACCTGACCGGCGATCCTTATATGAGCGGCTACAACTCGCTGGGCGTGTCCGACATCCGCGCCGCGCTGTATGGCGTGCGCGCCGCGCGCAAGACGCTGGAAGCCGGCTTCACCACCGTGCGCAACGTCGGCGCCGGCGGCTTCGGCGACGTGGCGCTGCGCGACGCCATCAACGACGGCGATTTCATCGGCCCGCGCATGCGCACCGCTGGCTACGCCATCGGCATCAAGGGCGGCCACTGCGACGAGAATCTGCTGCCGCCGGATGTGAACTTCACCGGCCGCGGCGTGGCCGACGGCCCGTGGGAAGCGCGCGCCAAGGTGCGCGAGATGGCCAAGTACGGCGCCGACGTGATCAAGATCTGCGCCTCGGGCGGCGTGCTGTCCAAAGGCGACGAACCGGGCGCGCAGCAGTACACGCTGGAAGAGATGCAGGCCATCGTCAACGAGGCGCATAAGCTGGGCCGCAAGGTGGCGGCGCATGCGCACGGCACCAGCGCGATCCACGACGCCATCCTTGCCGGCGTCGATTCGATCGAGCACGCAAGCCTGATCGATGATGTCAACATCAAGCTGGCCAAGGAGAAGGGCACCTATCTGGTGATGGACATCTACAACGATGACTTCATCCTGCAGGAAGGCGAGAAGGCGGGCATGCTGCCGGAATCGATCGCCAAGGAAAAGGTGATCGGCCAGCTGCAGCGCGATAACTTCCGCAAGGCCTTCGTCGGCGGCGCCAAGATGGCCTTCGGCAGCGACTCCGGCGTGTATCCGCACGGCGACAACGCCAAGCAGTTCTACTACATGACCAAGTACGGCATGACGTCGATGCAGGCCATCCAGGCGGCCACCATCAACGCCGCCGACCTGCTGGGCTGGAAGGACCGCGTCGGTTCGATCAGCGTGGGCAAGTTCGCCGACATCATCGCCGTCAAGGGCAATGCGGCCGACGACGCCACCGAGCTGACCAAGGTGTCGTTTGTGATGAAGGGCGGCGCGCTGATCAAGCAGCAGTAATACAGCAGTAATCGCTTGCACGCAGCATGTTGCTTATCACATAATTGAAAAATAATTATGATGATGGGGAGGGTGCTGCATGAAGCGTGTATTCAAATGGCTGGCGATTGCGCTGGCCACCATCGTGTTGGTGATCGCTGCCTTGATCGCCCACACGATTTATTTCAAGCCGGTGAAGCTGGACTGGTTCTACACCAAGGTGTTTGCGGCATTCGCCATCGACAGCCCTGAAATGCTGTCGTCGATGCGCATCCTGCCCGGCTGGGCGGACTTCTACAGCGCCAAGCTGGATGACGCCTCGCCGGCGCACGAACAGGAGATGCTGGACCTGACAAAGGACAGCCTGGCCACCATCAAGCAGTACGACCGCGAAAAGCTCGATAGCGAAGGCCGCCTGTCTTACGACACGCTGACCTACTTCCTGCAAATCCAGGCCGACGGCGAAGCCTACGACAAGCACAATTTCCCTGTGAACCAGATGCAGGGCGTGCAAAGCGCGCTGCCGGACTTCATGGTGCAGGTGCACCAGGTGACCAGCAAGGCCGAGGCGGAAAGCTATATCGCCCGCCTGACGCTGTTCCCGACCAAATTCAACCAGCTGACCGAAGGCCTGCGTCTGCGCGAGACGCGCGGCATCATCCCGCCGCGCTTCACGGTGGAGAAGGTGCTCAAACAGATGAACGGCATGATCGCCGTGGCGCCGGAGCAGCATCCGCTGTACGTCAGCTTCAAGGAAAAGCTGGGCAAGATCCCGGCCGACAAAGTGGATGCGGAAACGCGCACACGCCTGCTGGCGTCGGCCGCCGCTGCCGTCAAGGATCAGGTGTATCCCGCCTATCGCGGCCTGATCGCCTACTTCACGGCGCTCTCGCCCAAGGCCAAAGAGAACAACGGCGCCTGGAGCCTGCCAAACGGCGATGCCTTCTATGCCTGGGCGGTGCGCATGCACACCACCACCGACATGACGCCGCAGCAGGTGCATGATCTGGGCCTGGCCGAAGTTGCGCGGGTGAGTGCGGAGATGGATGAGATTCTCAAATCGCAGGGACTGAACGACGGCACCATCGGCGCGCGCGTGCAGCAGCTGGCGCGTTCGCCGGAACAGCAGTACCCGAACACGCCGGAAGGCAAGAGGGCCATGCTGGCGCAATATCAGGTGATACTGGATGAAGTGAACAAGGGCCTGGACAGCGCCTTCGATATCCGTCCCAAGCTGGGCGTGAAGGTGGAGCAGGTGCCGCCGTCGTCGGAAGCGACCGCGCCGGGCGCCTACTACATGCAGGGAGCGTTCGACGGCACGCGTCCGGGCGTGTTCTACGCGAACATGCGCAATCCGGGCGACACGCCGAAGTTCGCCATGCGCACGCTGGCTTATCATGAGGGCATACCTGGCCACCACTTCCAGGTGACGATCGCGCAGGAAATGGAGGGCGTGCCGTTCTTCCGTCGCGTGCTGCCGTTCACCGCGTATCAGGAAGGGTGGGCGCTGTATTCGGAGCGGCTGGCGTACGAGATGGGCTTCCAGAAAACGCCGCTGGATAACCTGGGCCGCCTGCGCGACGAAATGATGCGCGCCACGCGCCTGGTGGTCGACTCGGGCATCCACTACAAGCACTGGACGCGCGAGCAGGCCATCACCTACATGATGGACAACACCGGCATGGCCGAAGGCGATGTGACGGCGGAGATCGAGCGTTACTTTGTCGATCCCGGCCAGGCGCTGGCCTACAAGGTGGGCATGCTGAAGATCCTGGCCTTGCGCGAGCACGCCAGGCAGGAACTTGGCGCCAAGTTTGACCTGAGGCAGTTCCACAACGAGGTGCTGTCGCACGGCGCGTTGCCGTTGTCGGTGCTGGAGCGGGTGATCAACGACTGGATCGCGAAGCGGAAGCAGGCATGAAGATAGGGCTGCAAACCTGGGGTAGCCATGGCGATATCCGGCCGTTCATCGCCTTGGCGGAGGGTTTGCAGCAGGCCGGCCATGAAGTTACGCTGCTGATCACCTGCGTCGACAGCGCGATCTATGAAAGCGTCACGTCGGCTTCCGGCGTGAAGATACGGGTGCTCGCCTCGCCGGTGAACGACGCCGCGAGGGCCGAGCAGGTGGGCATGGCTGCTATCAAGATCAGCAATCCGCTGACGCAGATGAAGATGCTGCTGGACGAATGTTTCGTGCCGTCGGAGGAGCAGATGTTCGCGGCCGCGCAGGAGCTGGCGGCGGAGTCGGACCTGCTGATCGGTCATTACTTCATGTATCCGCTGCGGGTGGCGGCGGAGCACGCGGGCAAGCCGTATGCGAGCGTGCTGCTGTCGCATGTGGCGGTGCCGAGCGCTTACAGTCATCCGATGGGCGTGCCGTTCGGGCAGGGCTTTCTGTGGTGGGTGAGCAAACTGGCTTTGCACAAGGTGGCGGGTCCGTATCCTAACCGTCTGCGCGCGCGGCTGGGCATGGCGCCGGTGAAGGATTTCGTGACCGAGGTATGGCTGTCGAATTGGTTGACGCTGGTCGCGGTCAGCCCGCAGCTGTGCGAGCGGCAGCCGGATTGGGCGCCATTTTTACAGGTGAGCGGCTTCCTCGACATGCCCAATATGCAGTTGGAAGGCAGCCTGACGGCGGAGGTGGAAGCCTTCCTCGCGGCGGGCGAGCCGCCGGTGTACATGACCTTCGGCAGCTGGACGCCGCGCGAAGTCGCCAGCCAGTCCGAGAACCTGCGCTTGTTTATCGAAGCGGCGAAACTTGCCGGCTGCCGTGCCATCGTGCAAACGCATGATGCGTCGGCATGCGGTTTTGTTTCGGATGAGCGAGTGTTGTACGTGTCGGCATCGCCGCATCATTTGATCTTCCCACGCTGTGCGGCGGTGGTGCATCATGGCGGCGCCGGCACCACGCAATCGGCCACGCTGGCGGGCAAGCCGTCGGTGGTGGTGGCGCACATCAGCGAGCAAGAGCACTGGTGCGAGGAGCTAATTCGGCTGGGCATCGCCGCGAAGCTGACGCACCGGCGCAGCGTGACGGCCAAGCAGCTGGCCGCGCGCATCCAGTCGTTGCGGCCCGAGATGCAATCGCGTGCGGCCGCCGTGGCGGAGGCGATGGCGGGGGAGCACGGCGTCGCCACCGCCATGCGACTCATCAACGATCGTATGAAAGCCAGACCATGACCAAGGACTTGCCGATCTGGACGGTGAGTATGCGCGTATCATCGATACCGCAACCTTGCTGCGGTTGGATTACCGGAGAGTTTGAACATGAATTTTGATTGGCATGGCGGTGAGATTTTGCGCTCAACGGAAATCGATGCGGGCTACCGAAACACGCAAAACGTTCGGCGCTTTCTTTCCCGTGAATGTGGACCACATTTCAAATTTGACCGTGAATTCATGGCATGGGTGCGCAATGGCGAGGCCAAGAACATGGGGGACGTTGCAGACCAATGGACGCGAGGCCGCACATGACGATGTGGCCTAAAGGTCTCGTTGTGGCCGTTCACTACAAGGTCAACGATAATGTGTCCGAACGATTGGTGGAAGCGGTAACGAACCCGCTTGAGAAAGTATTGCGCGGCATCGAGCGGGTGGAGGAAATCAATACCAGCACCACCCACTACAGCGTTGAAGCCGAGATCCGATTCAAAGATGAAACGACGCAGCACGATTTGGCGACCGTCACCAAGCACATCGAGCATGTCAATTTTGGCGAACAGGTTCAGATCATTTCGCGCACCGCAGAGCTGCGGCCGCCCAGGCTGTCGTTCGACGATCAGGAGTGGAAGGCTGGCGACTCGAAATGACAGATATCTTTAGAATTGCTGCGTTGTTTTTCGTGACCGCGCTTGCTGAAATTGTTGGCTGCTATTTGCCTTGGCTTGTGCTCAAGCAGGGCAAGTCGGCTTGCTTGCTGGTGCCTGCGGCGGCGTCGCTGGCGCTGTTTGCGTGGCTGTTGACTTTGCATCCCGCTGCGGCTGGTCGAACCTATGCGGCTTACGGCGGAGCTTATATTTGTGTGGCGTTGTTGTGGCTCAGGTTTGTCGATGGTGTGGCGTTGAGTCGCTTCGATGCGGCTGGGGCGGCGTTGGCGCTGGTGGGCATGGCGGTTATCGCCTTGCAGCCGGGGCACTGAGATGAAGTGAGCTTTGTTCAGTTGCAGTCAGAACGGGCGGCGTAGCCCGACGGCGGAGCAGGTGTTTGCGTCTTGGCCCGATGTATTCCACTTTGCCAGATGGTAATTTGCTCAAGCTGTAAACAAAAAGGAGACGCAGATGACCATGGCCAGGTATGTATTTACCCTATTCATCGCAATGGCATTCCTGCCTGCCGGCGCATCCGTAAGCGAGCCAAATCCCGCCAAAATCGTCATCAAGGGCGTGCGCGATCCATCGGTGTGGTTCCGGATCGAGAGCCAGCACCTGATCGTCTATTCTGACAGCGATCCGGATCAGGTCGTCCAGTTGGTGAACAAGCTGGAGCGGCTCGACTATGTGCTGCGCCTGTACCTGCGGCCATTCCTGGTCCGGCAAACCGACTTACCCAAGCTCACGCTGTATTTTCAGGACCGGATCGGCTGGCCGCCCGGGCTCGGTGAATTCCCCGTCGAGACGGTTGGCCCTGATGCACTACATGCTTTCATCGGCTGAAAACCGCGACAAGATGGCGCAGTATCTTGAGCTGATGAATAGCGGCAGCGATGGCGGCGCGGCGTTTGCCGAAGTGTTCGGCTTGTCAGACAGGACGCTCAAAACGACCATGTGGCATTACCGGCGAGTACTCATGAAAGTCATCAAGGTAGATTTTCCCGAGTTGCCCCTGGCCCGTATCGACTTCACCCGCCTGAGCCGCGTCGAGGGCGACTTCGTCCTTGACAACGCGGCGCTGAAAGCTTGCCCCTCTCCCGACAATGGCCGGCAGCTGCTGCAGCGCGTGCAGGCTGCGGCGGCAGGGGCACGCGCTGTGGATTTTGCCCAGGTCACCTTGAGCCGTGCCCAGATCGAGTGGGGTGATCCGCGCGACGCCATGCCCTACCTGATGGACGCCGTGCGGCGCGATCCGCACAACGTGGAGCTTCATTATCTGTTGGGCCTGGCGCACCTGAAGCTGGCGAAAAACCAGGTCGGAGACAATCGGGAGCAACTTGCGGAAGCCCGGACCAGCCTGACGGAGGCGGCGCTGCTGGCGCCCGGGACGCCCTGGGTATCGTATGCACTGTTCCATGTCGGGATCATGGATCCGGAAACGCCACCGGAAGAGGCCATGGGCCTGGCGAGCAAGGCCTGGCGCCAGGGGCATGATGTCTCGGCATTTGCGCGTGCGGCCGCCTTGGCGCATGCCTGGCTAGGCGACTCAGCCAGCGCCTATCGCGCCTTCAACACGCTTGCAAGGAACGATCATGATCCGAATAGCGCCGCATGGGCCGCGCGTTGGCTTAAGCTGCTCGAAAAAGGGGTAACGCGGGATCACTTATTGGCGGCGATGCGCGACGAACCGCTCGTATCGCCCGGCTTCAGGCGGACGTACGGCGACGCCCGCTAACGCTCCGACCGCCACCTGATCCCGTTTTTACAGCAGCGATTCGGCCAGGTCTTTCAGGTCGTCGGCGTATTCGAGTTCCACCAGCTCTTTGCGGGCGACGCCGCTGCGCCAGGCTGCGGTGGCGATCTTGGGCGTGACGCCGCTCAGCAGCCTCGGGTCCAGCAGCCCTGGGACGATGTAGTCTTTGCTGAAGCGCGCGTCGCTGCGCGCCATGTCGGCCAGGGCCACCACGCAGGCGCGCTTCATTTCCTGGTTGATGGTGCTCGCGCCCGAGTCCAACGCCGCGCGGAACAGGTACGGGAAGCACAGCGCGTTGTTGATCTGGTTCGGGTAGTCCGAACGTCCCGTCGCGATGATGGCGTCCGGCGCCACTTCGCGCACCAGTTCCGGACGCAGCTCCGGCTCCGGATTGGCCAGCGTGAAGACGATCGGTTGCGCTTTCATGCGCTGTATGTCCAGTTGCGACAGCACGCCCGGTCCCGATACGCCCAGAAAGACTTCCGCACCTTCCATCACTTCAGACAGCGTAGTCGCGGCGGTGTCCTGCGCCCAAGCGGCTTTTTCGCCGTCCAGCTCACGCGCGGTGGTCAGTACGCCTTTGCTGTCGCAGACATAAATGTGCTTGCGCTGCGCGCCCAGGTCCACCAGCAGTTCCAGGCAGGCCATCGCTGCCGCGCCCGCGCCCGAGCAGACGATTTTCACCGAGGAGATGTCGCGGCCCGTCATTTCGATCGCGTTCAGCATGCCCGCGCCGACCACGATCGCGGTGCCGTGCTGGTCGTCGTGGAATATCGGTATTGACAAACGCTCGCGCAGCTTGCGTTCGATGTAGAAGCACTCCGGCGCCTTGATGTCTTCCAGGTTGATGCCGCCGAACGTCGGATGCAGCGCGGCGATGATGTCCACCAGTTTGTCCGCATCGCTTTCGTCGATTTCAATGTCGAAGGCGTCGATGCCGGCGAATTTTTTGAACAGCACCACCTTGCCTTCCATGACCGGCTTGCCCGCCAGCGCGCCGATGTTGCCCAGTCCGAGCACCGCGCTGCCGTTGGTGATGACGCCGACCAGGTTGCCCTTGGCCGTGTATTCGTAGGCCTTGGCCGGATCGCGCTTGATCTCGACGCACGGCGCGGCGACGCCCGGCGAATAGGCCAGCGCCAGGTCTTCCTGCGTGCTCACGCTTTTGGTGACTTCGATGGCGATCTTGCCGGCGCTGCCGGTGCGGTGGTAGGCCAGGGCCTTTTGTTCGATGGTGGTCATGGTGTGTTCCTCACAAATGTGAAAAACGCCTGCACGGCGTAAAACCGTACAGGCGCAAACTGCTGGGGATTCAGTCGATCATGGATACAGGCCGCGTACTTCCCGCGCTTGCAGCACACGGGTGCAGGCGAGGATGAAGGTGGCGGTGCGCAGCGTGACCTTCTTGTCCTGCGCCACGCTCCATACAGCATTGAACGCATCTTGCATGATGCGGGTTAAGCGGGCATTAATTTCGTCTTCGCTCCAGAAGAAGCTGGAGAAGTCCTGCACCCATTCAAAGTACGAGACGGTGACGCCGCCGGCGTTGGCCAGCACGTCCGGCACGATCAGCACGTCCTTGTCGGTCAGGATGTCGTCCGCTTCCGGCGTGGTCGGGCCATTAGCGCCTTCCAGAATGATCTTGGTGCGGATGCGCGATGCGTTGGCGGCCGTGATCTGCTGTTCCAGCGCGGCCGGAATCAGGATGTCCGATTCGATGCCCCAGAAGGCGTCTCGGTCCATGAAGGCTTCAGCGCCGGGGAAGCCGGTGACGCTGCCCACTTCGGCCACGTGCTGGTGCAGGCGGGCGATATCCAGGCCGGCTTGATTGACCACGGTGCCGGTGTGATCCTGCACGGCGATGACTTTGGAGCCGGCTTCCGCGAACATGGCCGCAGCCACGCCGCCGACGTTGCCGAAGCCCTGGATGCAGACGCGGGCGCCTTCGATCGCCACGCCACGCTTGGCGGCGGCTTCGCGGCCCACCACGAACACGCCACGGCCGGTCGCTTCGCGGCGGCCCAGTGAGCCGCCGAGCGAGATCGGCTTGCCGGTGACGACGCCGGTCGACAGGTTACCTTCGATCATGGCGTAGGAGTCCATCATCCACGCCATCACCTGTTCGTTGGTGTTGACGTCCGGTGCCGGGATGTCTTTGTTTGGTCCGATAATCAGACTGATTTCGCTGGTATAGCGGCGGGTCAGGCGCTGCAGTTCACCACGCGACAGGGTCTTAGGATCGACACGGATGCCGCCCTTGGCGCCGCCGTATGGCACGTTGACGGCGGCGTTTTTCACCGTCATCCACGCCGACAGCGCCATTACTTCGGACAGGGTCACGTCCTGGTGGAAGCGCACGCCGCCTTTGCCTGGGCCGCGCGACATATTGTGCTGTACGCGGTAGCCTTCGTAATGGGCGATGCTGCCGTCATCGCGCTCGATCGGCACATCGACGGTGAGGATACGTTTGGGACGCTTGAGGGTTTCGACCCAGCGCGACAGGCTACCGAGGTGCGGGGTGACGCGGTCGATTTGCTGCAGGTAGACACCCCATGGGCCGAGATCTTCGGCGTTGAGGTATGAAGGCAGTGCGTGTTGTGCTTGTACAGTGGTCATGCTCAAGGCTCCCGTTGGATTGGTTTGCTGAGCGCCGCTTGTGGCGGTGCTCAAGTGGGACGAATCATAGGCCTGGAGCGTTTAGAGCGGCCAATGCTGTATGCGCATTCGGCTATGCAAAAAATGCATAGTTATCTCTCCGATACCGGAATGCGGCGTTTGCCGCCGCTGTGTTTTTGCTGTTGTTCGAGGAATTCCCATAGCCTTTCGACGATCGGTTTTCCTCTCCGGTGCGGTGACGGGCGCTCGCGGTAGAGGCGGATTTCCATTTCGATTTCCCAGTCCGCGCTGTCGCCGTCGGCGCGCGCCAGCTGCTTTTGTTTGAGCTCGCGCGTGACCGCCGATTCGGGCAGGAAGGCGATGCCGCGTCCTTCCAGCGCCATCATCTTCAGGCCTTCGGCCATGTCGGTTTCGTAGTGCGGCTCGAGGTGCAGGGCGGTTTTGGCGTCGCTCAGGATCAGTTCCACCATGCGGCCCAGGTAGGCGTTGTTGGTGTAGGAGAGGAAGGGCAGCGGCGCGCGCTTGGTGCCCGGCAGCGTGAATTCGGGGACTTTGTTTTTGTCGCAGCGGGCGTAGGGGCGCAGCGATTCACGGCCCAGCACCAGCATGTCGTAGCGGCCGGGGTCGAGCTGCACCGGCTGGCGCGGATGGTGGTAGCACAGCAGCAGGTCGCAGCCGCCTTCCACCAGCTGCAGCACGGCGTCGTGTACGTTGAGCGCCATCAGGCGGCTGCGGATCGGCGCGAAGTCTTGTTCCAGTTTGGTCAGCCACTTCGGCACGAAGGTCAGCGCAAGCGTGTGCGGCACCGCGAGGTCGATGCTGGTTTGGGCGGCGGCGCGTTTGGAGCGCAGCATCTCGCGCGCGCCGTTGATCTTCGAGAGCATCTCCAGCGCCTGTTCGTAGAACACGATGCCGGCCGGCGTCAGGCGCGTGGGGTAGGAGGTGCGGTCGATCAGGTCTGTGCCGAGCCAGTTTTCCAGCGATTGGATGCGGCGGGAAAAGCGGGCTGCGTCACATGGCGCAGCGCCGCCGAGCGGCTGAAGTTATTGGTCTCTACCAGTGAGATAAAGTCTTCCAGCCATTTGGTTTCCATGCAGTGTCCTTGGTGATTACGCGGTGTTGGCGCTGATGCTGGGCATGGGCGTGAACAGGTAGGCCAGCGCCGCAAACAGCACCAGTATGATGCCACCACCGAGGAACAATTGCGACAGTGCGATGTACTTGAGCAGCCAGCCGGCGACGGCGGCCGACATCGGCGCCAGTCCCATGAAGATGAACATGAAGATGCTCATGGCGCGGCCCATCATCTGCGGCGGCACGCGGCGCTGGATCCAGGTGAAGACGTTGATCTGCATGTAGCCACCCAGCAGGCCGAGGGCCAGCATCAGCAAGGCTGCTTGCCACGCCGCGTTCACCATGCCGAGCGGCGCCAGCAGCAGGCCGGCGATGCCGTCCACCAGCAGGATCATGACGCCGAATTCAGCGAAGCGCAGACGCGCGCCGAACTTGGCGGCCACGCCCATGCCGAGCAGCGTGCCGGCGCCGTGTGCGCCCATCAGCAGGCCGAGGGTGGTGGCGCCGTGCAAATCGCTGGCCAATACCGGAATGGCGACCTGCATGGCGCCGCCGATGAGCAGGGCGACCGTACCCCAGTAGATAAAGCACAGCCGCAGCGGCGCATCGTTCCACACCATGCGCAGTCCCTCGCCGACGGAGCGCAGGACCGATTGCGGAGCCGGCGCCGTTTGCGCATCGGCCGGCGCGGCGGCAACGATCAGCGGCCGCACCTTCGCCAGCGTCCACGCCGACAGCAGGAAGCTCACGCAGTCCAGGCCGAAGGCCAGTGCCAGGCCGCGCGCGTCGGTGATCGCGCCGTTGCTGGTGCCGCCGCCACCATCGCCGGCGACCGCCAGCAGGCCCGCCGCCACCAGCGGCCCGGCCAGCATCGACAGCTGTCGTAGTCCCATCAGCATGCCATTGGCTGCCTGCAGATGTTCGCGCGGTATCGCCAGCGGCATGATCGACGTCCCCGATGGTATGCCGAAAGCCTGCGCCAGTCCCAAGGCCAGCGCCAGCGCATAAATCAGCTGTAGCGACAGCTGCGGCGTAAGCGCGATGGTGAGCGACAGCGATTCGCCCAGCGCAATCGTCGGCGCGCTGCCGATGTTCAGCACCAGCACCGTCAGCAAGCCAAGCAGCACGGCATTGGCGTACTTGCTGAGCATGAGCACCCGCTTGGGCGAGTAGCGGTCCACCAGCGCGCCGCCGATCAGGATGAACACCGCACGCGGCACGCTCATGAGCGCGATCACCAGGCCAAGCGCCAGCGTGTCGCCGGTGAGCTTGAGCACCAGCCAGGGCAGGGCGATCATGGTCAATTGGTCTCCCAGCATGGAGATGACGCCGCCGCGCATCAACCACTTGAAGTTGGGATCCTGTTTCAGGGCGCTCATGAGTTGGACGCGTTCATGCCGGCGATGAGCGCCAGCGCGTTGCTGATGTTGTCGAACTGCGCCGGCGGACAGTTGCGCAGCAGGTCCTTGCTGATCTGGTCGGCCACGGTGGTGGCGTTGGTCAGCATTTCGTGGCCGGTATTGGTGATGGCGGCGTAGGCCACGCGGGCGTCGCGCGGATCCTGCTGGCGTTCGACCAGGCCGATTTTCTCCAGCGGCAGCAGGGTGCGGGTGACGCCGGACGCAGTCAGGCCCTGGCGCTCGGCCAGATCGACGCGGCGCAGGCGGCGGCCGGGCGCGCGGGCCAGATGATGCAACAGCATGAAGTCGCTGAAGCTGATGCCGTGGTAGCCGCCCAGTACCTGATCGAGCCGACGCACCAGCGTGGCTTGGGCGCGCGCCAGGCGCAGGGTGAATTCGAGGCTGGGGCTGATTGGGGTAGGTGTGGTGTCCATGTGCTTGTCCTATGCTTGATTAATGTTTGATTAATGTTTGATTAATGCTTGAAATATACTTGAGTGCGCAATCAAAATCCAGAGAAATTTAAACGTTAGTTTTTTGCCACATCAGTGACAGGGTGCAACTGGGTATGGTATCGTTTCCAAAATTACAGTATTACATAACAATAAGGGGTGACAAATGCATATGGGGACCACCGAGATCTTTCTGATCGCGATGACGATTATTTTCAGCGTGCCTTACCTGATCTGGCGCCTGGGCGGCACCGATTACTACGCGCCGCTGGTGGTGGTGCAGATCATCGCCGGCATCCTGCTGGGACCGGGCATCATGGGGCGCGCTTTCCCCGAGTACTATGCGTTCGTGTTCAACCCGCAGGTGGTGCAGTCGCTCAACGGCATCGCCTGGTGGGCGGTGATGATCTTCGTGATGATCGCCGGGATTGAACTGGACCTGAAGAAAGCCTGGGAGCACAGGCGCGAGAGCAGCATCACCGCCGGCTTGGCGCTGGGCATGCCGCTGGTGTTCGGCTGTATCGCCGCGCTGGGGCTGCTGGGCTACGCCGGCTGGATGGGACCGAAAGCGCACGGCTGGCAATTCATCTTGGGCGTGGGCATGGCCTGTGCGGTGACCGCGTTGCCTATTCTGATCCTGCTGATGGAAAAACTGGAGATCCTGCGTCAGCCGATCGGCCAGCGCATCCTGCGCTACGCCAGCCTGGACGATATCGCCATCTGGGGCGTGTTGGCGGTGATCCTGCTGGACTGGGACCGGGTCGGCCGCCAGTTGGGCTTCCTGCTGGTGTTTACAGTTGTGACCAAGCTGTTCCGCATGATGATGGTGCGCATCGAGGAGCGCGACCGCTGGTACGTTTCCTTCATCTGGCTGGCCGTGTGTGCGTTTGCTGCGGACTGGGCGGGCCTGCACTTCATGGTCGGCGCCTTCCTGGCCGGCGCGGTGATGGATGCCGAATGGTTTAATCAGGAAAAAATGGACTTCCTGCGCGCGAATATCCTGATGGCGGTGATGCCGGTGTTCTTCCTGAGCACGGGGCTGCGCACCAACTGGGCGATGGGCGGCTCGGCCGTGTTCCTGGTGGCGGGCGTGCTGCTGGTGGCGTCGGTGAGCGGCAAGCTGGCCGGCATCCACATCGCCGGCAAGATCCTCAAATGGGGCCCGGGCGAGGCGTCCATCATCGGCTGGCTGCTGCAGACCAAGGCGCTGATCATGATCATCTTCGCCAACATCCTGCTCGACAAGCAGATCATCACCAGCGAGACCTTCACCGCGCTGCTGCTGATGGCCATCGGCAGCACCATGCTGACGGTGCCGATGGTGGCGCCGAAATTGCAGCGGGTGGCGCAACTGGTGTTCAAAACGAGCTGATATAATTATGGGATGAACGATACTACTCAACTCCCACCACTGCCGGATCGTCTGTCGATCGATCCGCGCAGCAAATTCCACGTCGCTGCCGTGTTCGAACACGACATCGGTATTAATTTCAACGGCAAAGAGCGCAACGATGTGGATGAATACTGCATCAGCGAAGGCTGGATCAAGGTCCCGGCCGGCAAGTCACTGGATCGCAAAGGCATGCCGATGTTGATCAAGCTGAAAGGCACGGTCGAGCCGTTCTACCGCTAAGCGCCGCCGTTCGACGCAATGCAATGCCGTTCAGTTGAGACTGGGCGGCATTTTTTTTGGGCGTTTCACGGCAGGTTGTGTCGTCGCGAAAACCTGCTTCAGGGTCTGCGCCGCCGCCAGCGCGTCACTCCAGCTTTCTACCTGTTCCACACTGGCTTTGGCGAGCCTGTTGCGGACAGTTTTCGACAATGGACCGTAACGCTGTGTCAGCAATCGTTCCAGTAGCGTGGCCGCTCCCTCTGCGCGCCCCCGCGCGAGTCCTCGCTCAAGTCCTTGCTCCAAGCCCTCGCGCCGGCCTTTCTGCAGGCCTTGCTCCATGCCTTTCTCCATGCCTCTTTCCACGCCTATTTCCAGGCCTTTCTTTATGCCATCTTCGAGGAACATTTGTTCCAATGGGTTGAGCAATTTCATTTCGTGCTCCTTTTCCAAGCGGAGGACCGCCTGCCAGTAGCGCCGCTGATGCGGCTCGGGCAATGCCATCATCCAGTTGATCACATTGAATAATACAATTATGCGTCCACGCTTCCAGCGATGCTTGAATAATAGCCTGGTCAAGTGCAGCTTGGCCGCGTAGAGCATAGCCGGATCATGGTGGGCCTGCTGGGTGCGCAGGTGGGCCAGTGTGAGCCAGGCAAACGGATTGTTCAAGGCTTCCAGGGCAGCGGTGTCGGCGGCGAAATCAATCAGCTTGGCTATCGTGAACGAGAATCCTCTGGCCGTGCCCAGCATTTGCTGATGAAAATGGCTCGGCCGCCAATGAGGATCGGTATCGGCCAGCAGCACGAGGCTCGCCACCGATTGGCCATAGGTCTTGCCGATGTGGTAGTTGTAGTCGTGCACGCGTCGCGCCAGTGCGGCGTCGCGCTGCGCCTGGATTTCGATGTGGACCAGTATGCGCTCCACGCCACCGTCGCGCATGGATACCTCCACCAGCTTGTCGGCCACCATCACGTTCGGTGCCGCGCCGATCACGAGGCCGGCCAACTCCTTGTCCCGGAAACGCGGACGTTGCGTCCAATCGATGTGAGCGCTGAAGTCGGGAAAATAGAAGTCCATGAAGGGGTGGAAAGCATGCGTTAAAGCGGCTTTCCACGGCAGATCGTAGCGGGCGGGCTGAGCGGTATTCGGCATCCGCCCAGTCTGCCCTTGTAGCCCGCTGCGCCGTATGACAAAAGGCAAAGCGGGGCAGGGTACGCTTTGCTTAGCCGGCGGCGTCGCCGCGCAGCTTGTCCAGCATTTCCAGCGTAGACGGCAGCAGATTCATGATCCCGTGGTAGGCACAGTATTCACAAAACGCCTCCTCCGGTGACATCGCTGCAATACTGCTGTCGGAATGGCCCCGGCGGCGCAGTGCGCGCAGACAGGCGGCATCCATAATTCTGGAATTCATGCACTTCTCCCTTTTGGATCTGATAAGGTTGGTGGTGGGTTACGTCTTACTGTAATTATTATAAGTCGAAAATAATGCCATGTGGCAACAAAATTGGTATTTCTTAACTAGCAGGAACTTTTTGCTACGCTGGGCGGGCTGTAGCGCGCTGGTCGCGGGCGTCCACGCGGCTGCCGCTGCGCCGCCGCCGCCGCTGACGCTGGTGACAGAGACGTTCATGCCATACAGCTACGTCGAGCGCGGCAAGGTGACCGGTTATGCGACCGAACTGCTGGCCGCCGCCCTGGCGCACGCCAAAATCGACTACAGCGTACAGATCTGTCCCTGGGCGCGCGCCTTCCAGATGGCCAGGACTCAGCCCAATGTGCTGATCTACAGCATCGTGCGCACGCCCGAGCGCGAGGACCAGTTCCAATGGATAGCGCAGATCGCGCCGCGCAGCGTCTACCTGTTCAAACTGAGGTCGCGCCACGATATCAAGGCGCACACGGTGGACGACCTGCGGCGCTACCGCATCGCCGCCAACCGTGGCGACGTGGTCGAGGAGCAGCTGCACCAGCTGGGCTTGAATGCCGACCTGGCGGCGCTGGATGAGGCTAGCCTGCGCAAGCTGGTGGCGGGGAGGGTAGATCTGATGGTGGCGTCGGATCGCATGCTGAAGGACCTGTGCCTGCGCATCGAGGTGCATTGCGAGCAGCTGGAGCGCGTGATGCCGATGCCGGGCCTGGGCGACTACTACGTGGCGGCCAGCCTGGAGACGCCCACCGCCACGGTGCACTTGCTGCGCACCGAGTTCGACAAGTTGAAAAGCTCGGGCTTCATGCAGCGCACCGCCGACAAATACGGCATGACGCTCAGGTAGCCGCTTGCGGGCGCGGCGCAGCCGTTGCCGGCAGACTGCGCTGCAGACGCCAGAGCAGCACCGACGCCACCAGCGAGGTCGCCACCACCACATAGCCGACGGTATCGAAGTGCTGCAGACGGCCGTCGGCGGCCTGGGTCACGATATGGCCCGACACCACCGAGGCCACGCCACCGGCCAGTTGTTGAATCGAAGCGCTGATGGCGTTGTACGAACCGCGTTGCGTCATGCTCGGCACCGTGGACGAGATCGCCTGGAACGGAATCATGCGCGAGAAGATGCCGACGAACATCACCGAATTGACCAGCACCAGCATCCACAGCGGAATATGGCCGAGGTGGGTGTAGATCAGCACCATGGCGATCGACAGCGCGGTGCCGAACAGGAAGACGCGGAACTTGCCGTAGGCATCGGCCGCGCGGCCAATCATCGGGCCGATGAAGATGGTGCACAGGCCGGTAACCAGGTAGACCGTCGGCAGGTGGTGCAGGTCGATGCCCATATTGTTGACGATGTAGGCGCTGCTGAACGGCATCAGCATGAAGCCGCCGGTGGTCAGCAGGGCGGTCACGCAGAAGGCCAGCAGGTAGCGCTTCTCCGTCACGGTGTGGAACAGGTGCATGAACGGGCTGTGCTCCTGCGGCTGGGCCAGATGGGCGTCGACCGGTTGCAGTTGCCAGGCCACCAGCAAGCCGCCGACCAGGCCGAACGCGGCCATGGCCATGAACGGCACGTGCCAGTTCCACTGGTTGGACAGGTAGATGCCGGCCGGGATGCCCAGCACTTGGCTGGCGGCAAACGCGGTCTGGATCAGGCCCATGACGCGGCCGCGCATTTGTGGCGGGAACAGGTCGCTGGAGATGGCCAGCACGACCGAGCCGATCACGCCGCCGAACAGGCCGGTGAACACGCGCGCGGCCAGCAGGCTTTCAAAGGTCTGCGCCAGGCCGCACCAGACGGTGCCGAGGATGAAGCCGGTATAGAAGAACAGCAGCAGTTTCTTGCGGTCGTAGCGGTCGGCAAAGCCGGCCGTCAGCAGCCCGGACAGGCCGGCGCTGAAGGCATAGGCCGACACCACCAGGCCGAACTGGGCCGGGCCGATCTTCAGGTCCGGCATGATGAGCGCGCCCAGCGGCGACATGATCATGAAATCGAGGATGACGGCGAACTGCAGGAAGGCCAGCATGGCCACGACTTTTTTCTGATAGCCGCTGAATGGCGGCGCGGGCGTTTTCGTCATTGTTTATTCTTTCGTTGCAGGTGCTTCGGGCGCATTGGGTGCTTCAGGGCGGCAGAACGGCGCGCGGTGTTTGAAGAACTTTTCGCGCTGCTGAAAGAACTGGGCGCGCTCTTCGGGCGTCATGGCCTGCCAGCGCTGCCAGTGCTCACGCTTCTCGTGCCAGTCGCGATGGTGGCCGCGGAAACCGCCGAACAGGATTCGGCACAGTAGCAGCAAACCCAGGGCTTGCCAATAATTCACCGCATTGGCGCCGGGAAAGATGGCGGGGATCAGCCAGTTCCACAGGGCCATCACGATGGCGCCGAACATGGCGGCGCCGGCGAGGATGAACAGACCCTTCATCAGTTTGAATTTCTTGTAGCTCATATTATGGTGACGCATTTTGTGACTCCTTTCATTCGTCATACAGGGCTTGCAGGCGTTGGCGCAGGAACAGCACGGCATAGCGCTTGCGGGCCAATAAAGTGTTGATGGAAACGCCGGTTTGTTCGGCCATCTCCTTGAAACTGACGCCGTCCAGTTCGTGGGCAATAAAGACTTCGCGCTGGGTGGCGGGTAATTCTTCCAGTGCGAGCTGCAGTTCTTCGAGCAGCATGGCGCGGGTGTAGGCGGCTTCGGGGCCTGCATCGGGCGAGGGCAGCATCAGGTCGAGGCGGCAGTCCTCGTCGTCGTCGGTGGCGGCCAGGTCTTCCAGCGCCACTTCCTTCTTCTTGCGGAAACGGTCGATGATGCGGTTGCGGGCGACCTGGAACAGCCAGGCGCTGGCCTGCTCGATGGGATCGGGCAGGCGGTAGGCCTGGGTGAATTCGTAGAACACATCCTGCAGGATGTCGTCGGCGTCGGTCTGGTCCGCCACGCGGCGACGGATGAAATTCCACAAGCGCGAGCGCTCGCGCAACACCGTCGCGGTGATGTCCTGGTCTTGTTCGGCTGTTGTTATTGGTGCAGTCATACACTGAGGACGATCCAACGGACGGAATATTGTGCCGTCCCGCAAAATAACCGCGCCCTGAAGGCGCGGCTGGACGAAAATCAGGGCTGCTTCAACTTTCCGATCACGCTCGCGACCTTGGTGGTGATCACATCGACCGCCGGGCCGTTGGCGCCGTGCGGAATAATTACGTCGGCGTGGCGCTTGGTGGGTTCGATGAACTGCTGGTGCATCGGGCGCACCGTGTCCAGATACTGCCCGACCACGCTTTCCACCGAGCGGCCGCGTTCGGTGATATCGCGCTGCATACGGCGGATGAAGCGGACGTCCGAGGCGGTGTCGACGAAGATCTTCAGCGACATCATCTTGCGCAGGTCGGCGTCATACAAGGCGAACAGGCCTTCGATCACGATAACGGGTGCCGGCTTGACCGGAATGGTCCGGTTGGAGCGGTTGTCGATTGTGAAGTCGTACTCCGGCATCTCGATGGATTCGCCATTGCGCAGGGCCTGGACGTGCTGCACCAGCAAGGGCCAGTCGAACGCCTGGGGATGGTCGTAATTCTGCTTGCGACGCACTTCTGGGGTGAGGTGGGTTTGGTCGCAGTAGTAATCGTCCTGCATGACGACCGAAACCATGTCCGCGCCAAACGACGCGAGCACTTGCTGGGAGACGGTGGACTTGCCACTGCCGCTGCCGCCAGCGACACCAATGATAAAGGGATGAAAGGAATTCGTGTTCATGCCGAATGATACCGGAACGGCGACTGGATCGACAGAGGCCGGTCCCACGCCAGTTTGAGCAATCGATACTCCAGCCTGATGACAACTGTTGGGCGGCTGCTTCGCCCCATTGCGGACATTAAACATGCATGTTTGGCGCAGTAGTTTCTTGAATTCTTTTAGTCGGTATTCAACGGCGTAACGACGAAATCTTCGGAGCGATTGAACTTTCCCAACTGAGCCTGAATAAGTTTGGATTTCATCGCCTGACCAAAAAACTCATATAGATTACTAGCAGCCGGCCGGTCACCGTTCATCTTCAAAGCGGACGGCATTGCGGCCGGACTCCTTGGCCAGATACATGGCTTCATCTGCCCGGCGGAATAATTCCATCTGGTCCGATCCGGTGGGCGAAAAAAGTGCGCCGCCAATGCTGGCGGAACATCGGTGCGAAATTGCTACCTCACCCAGCCCCTGGTGTACCGTAAAGTTGTAGATCTCAGCAAGCCGGTTGCGAACTTTCTCAGCAATCCGCAAGGCGAGTTCGCGCGAATCCGTCTGGCTTTCGCTCAATTCCCCCAGCGCGATCACGAACTCATCTCCGCCGATACGGGCTACGGTGTCGACTTGGCGAACACTACCCTTAAGCCTAGTGGCGACTTCCTTGAGCAAGAGGTCACCCACTGCATGGCCAAATTGGTCATTGAGGGGCTTGAAATTGTCCAGGTCGATTACCAGCAATGCGCCGTAGGTTCCACTGCGCTTATTGCTGGCGATGGTCATATTAAGGCGCTCTTGCAGCAGGCGCCGGTTAGCAAGCTTGGTCAGGCTGTCATGGAAAGCGTAGTCGTACATGATGCTTTCGGCTTCTTTGCGAGCCGTGATGTCGGCATGAACGATCACCGCGCCCCGGTCGCCAGTGTGCATGGGAGTGGCCGTCATGACGAACCAGCGCTGCTTTTCCGGTGAGTGGCAGGGATACTCACAACTGAATTTTGGCAACTTGCCGTTGATGACTGCCTCGATCCCTTCACGGATGCTGACCATATCCTCGGGCTCGGGCGGCAAAGTAGTCAGGGCCGCGAGGTAGTTGGCACCAATGTCGACATTATCGCTGCTAACGCTGTCCAGGCAGCCGCCATTGTCGGCGGCGAATCGTCGCCAGGCCTCGTTGGTCGCCACAATGACCCCGGACTCGTTCAAGACGGCAATCTCGCTGGACACCGAGTCTAGGATGTCCTGGGTCAACAGCCGACCTTTTTCCAGGGCCCATTCGGCCTGCTTGCGTACAGTGATGTCCCGTGCCGACGCGTACAGGAGGTCGACGCCGTCCAGCACCACGCCCTTGGCATTGATCTCCACATCAAGGATGATTCCATCTTTGCGCCGATATCGGGTCTCAAAGGCCTGCGGCTGCGCAATGAGTCGACCTATTTCGGGAAGCAGTTCCTGTGGCTCAAACATAGCGTCCCAATCGCGCACGTTGAGCAGTGCTGTTTCTTCCGAAGTATAGCCAAGCAACACGGCAAACGATTGACTGAATTGCAAGATATTGCCGTCACGGTCCAGAATGTGGATGCCGTCACTGGCGGTGGTTAGCAAGGTCTGTAGGCGCGCAGTTAAATTTTTCCTATCGGTAATATCCTGAATCTGGGATACAAAGTGGACCGGTGCACCGTCCAACGTGCGCACCAGCGACACATTGAGCTGGGCCCAGATGATTCTGCCGTCTATGTGGAAATAGCGCTTTTCCATTTCATAGGTTTCCACAACGCCCTGGAGCAATTCATCAATGTGGCGCAGGTCCAATGCCAGGTCATCTGGATGAGTGATTGTTTGGAAATCGGTCACGAGCAGTTCCGCTTCGCTGTAGCCAAACAATTTGCACAGCGACTGGTTCACCTGGAGAAAGTTTCCGTGGACGGAGACCAGCGCAATACCATGCGAAGCCGCGTCGAACGATCCACGAAATTGCGACTCACTGATCACGAGGGCCGCTTCGGCAAGGCGGCGCTCGGTAATGTCTTGAAACGCGCCAACCAGGCGCACAGGCTTTCCCTGTTCAAATTCGGCCACGCCCAAGGATCGTACCCAAATTTCTGTACCATCTTTCTGAACAAAAGGTAGCTCAAGGTCCCAGCGTTGGCCGGTTGCGATAGCCTGCGCAACTGCGGCCTCCATCACCGGTCTAACCTGCGGCGCGTAAAACTCGATCGCTTCACTCATATGGGGCGCATACCCCGGCTGAACCCCATGAATACGGCAGGTTTCATCGGACCAGAAAATCGTGTTTGCGACTAGATCGACTTCCCAGCCACCGACCCCAGCCATGGCCCCCGTTCTTTCCAGCAGCGTTTTGGTACGTTGCAGCTCAAGCTGCAAGGTATTTCCGCGCCGCACTGCTTGAGACCCTTCAATAATTTTGGCTGCAGTGGCCGCCAGAGCCACCAATTTATTGGCTTGGCTAGCGTTCAGCGAATGTGCTGTGCGGTCTACCACACACAAGGTACCCGCGCGCTGCTGGGATCCTAACATTATCGGCGCACTGGCGAAAAAACGGATTCCGACTGGTCCGGTAACCCAGGGGCTGGCGAATAAGCGAGGATCGTGCGCAGCGTCGTCCACCACGACCAGTTCATCACTATCCTTTGCAAGGGCAAGAAGGGTCTCGTCGCCCAGCAGGCCAGCTACTGCGACAGGGTCGGCAGTGGCGACATAACACGGTTGCGTACCATCAGAAAAGGCAATCCACGCCACAGCCACCCCCAACGCGACCGTGACACATTCCAACAGGGGCTGTGCCTCGGGCAGGGTGGCAGCATCCGACACCAGGGGTGGAGGTGCCAAAGTGGACGGCGGCTTTGGGGCCGAAGCAAACAGGAGGTCGTCCATGGGAAGGTATTCCGTTCTCAAATGTGGCTTAGGACCGAAACGGCCTTGATTGCGTGAATACTAACCGCTTTGTCGAGCTGCTGGCATTTCCCACAGCCATACCAGGGAACCAATCATCGACAGCCCGATTGCGAGTGACGGCTTGTGGCCGGTTGCCGCCGAAATATTAGATACACTTTCCTCGCACTTTGGCGACAGCTATGAACGGCAGCGCTAGATATCCGCCGAGAAGAAATGTAGGTTGACGCTTTAGGCCTTCCGAATGGAGACAGTCCGGCACCTTCGCTTCAGTAAAAGCAGCGGTCATAATGTTCGTATTGGTTGAGCTGTACACTATAGCGCCTTGATAAGGCGGCTGCTGTGCTGCGTCGTTTTTTAATGTGTTAGCGACTGCTTTGCTTATAGACGCATCGACGTGCCCAAGCATCGCCTTCAACTGCACCTCTGATGGGACCGCTTCTGCCCATGGGTCTTTAACGTTTTCGGCAGAATTAGCCGCTGTAGAGAACATCAACATGCACAGAAAGAATAGTTTCAACACGTACTTCCTCCGCCGATAAATGAGGCCGTAACTCGATAGGTCTGCTAGTCGCCGGACGCAGTTCTTGAGCGCAGGATAGCATGTTGCCAAGCTGGAAAAGTCACGGACTGTCACATCAGAACTTAGTGCGATTGACCGTGCGCGTGCCAACCGCGCCTCTCCAGCCGGATTGGAGCACGCGCCTATATTCGTCTAGACCGCCAGGTCCAAGCTGTGAGTCGGTCGGCGGCGTTCGTCCCGCCGGCACCGCTTTCCTTCCCGATTTACGGGCATTCGTCGCATGGGCGAAAACACGCGCACCCTAGCCGCTAGAATGGCCGGACAAGTTCAATCCGAGGAAGTTAATGAGTTCTCCCGCATTCCAGCCCTTCAACGCTCCGCCCGTACCGGAAGTGAAGCACGAGCGCCGCCTGGTACGCCGCTACCTGCTGCAATCGGCACTGCGCTTCAACACTGGCTCGCTGCTGTTCCTGTCGCTGGCGATCGCGCTGATGCCGCTCTGGCTAAACCTCGGCATGGCTGGGCCGGACGACCTCGATGCACGCAAGCTGAACCTGTACCTGGTCGGCGGCGGCGTGCTGGCGCTGATGGCTTGGTTCGCGCTATTGTCGAGCGGGATCGCCTGCAGCTTTCTTGCCCGGCTGGCCGAGGAGGGCGAGGCGCTGTGTGCCGAGGCGATGGCCTCCTCGGTGACGCGCCGCATCGAGGCACCGTTCAATTCCTCCACCACCTTTGACCTGTGCACCGAATCCCTGTCGGGACTCGCGCTCGGCACGGCGCTCGGCTACTCCGGTCCGCCGGCGTTCTTCAACGATCCGTTCAAGGGCAGGATCGTGCTGGGCCGCTGGCGTCCGCTGGCGCTGGGGCGCCATGTCGAGGTGAGGGTGTCGTCTGATGTGGGGCCAAGCTGCCACATCGAGCTGCGCTGCCGCGCGGGTCTGGCCTGGTTCGCGATCCAGCAGGGCGAGTCGCTGAAGGCCGCCGAGACGGTGTGCGTTCAGCTGCGCCAGCACCTTGCGCGCCATGCCAACGCACTGGATGCGGCACGGCGTGAACGCGAGCTGGAACGCACCTCGCTGCAGGCCCGTCTCTCGGCCTTGCAGGCGCAGGTCGAGCCGCACTTCCTGTTCAATACCCTGGCCAATCTGAAGTACCTGATCCGCACCGACCAGCAGGCCGCGCAGGACATGCTCGACCACCTGGTCGGCTACCTACAGAACGCGCTGCCGGATATGCGCTCGGTGTCTTCGACCCTGGGACGTGAAATGGATCTTGTTAGCAACTACCTGGAAGTGATGCGCATCCGCATGGGCGCACGCCTACGCTTCGCAGTCGAGGTGGATGAGGAATTGCGCAACCTGCCGTTCCCGCCGGCGATGCTGATCTCACTGGTGGAAAACGCCATTAAACACGGCTTGGAGCGGGCCAGCCGGCCAGGCTTGATCACCATCAGCGCAAGGTGTGAGGGCAAGTTGCTGAGCGTGTCGGTGATCGACGACGGCGTCGGCTTGACCGAACAGGCCGGGCAGGGCACGGGGCTGGCAAATATCGCAGAGCGGCTGCTGCTGCTTTACGGGCGAGAGGCCGGCATTTTCGTGGAGCCCGGCGACGGACAAGGCGTGCGCGCCGTGCTGACCGTGCCTTTGGCGGCAAACCACGCCTTTTGATTTTTCTTTATATGGAGACTAACACTACTATGCGACACTTCCTTTCCGCAGCAGTCATGATCCTCAGCGTCATCGCCCTCCCTAACGCCAGCGCGCAGCAGTCGCCCGCGTTGAGCGCCGCCGACAAGGCCGCCGCCGTCGACTTGCTGGCGCAACGCCTGTCTGGCAAATATGTTTACGCGGACGAGGGCAATAAGATGGCCGCCGCCGTCCGCGATCATTTGCTCAAGGGCGATTACGAGAAGGTGGCGACGGATGCGGAATTCGCGGACTTGCTGACGACCCATCTCCAGGCTGCGCATCCGGACAAACACTTGAGCATCCGCCACATCCCCAATGCGCTACCTGATCGGCCTCGTCCCTCACTCACCCGGGGCGTGCCTGCCGAGATGCGGCAGCGTATGACCGAAGTGGGGCAATACCTGAATTTCGCTTTTGAAAAGGTAGAGCGCCTACCTGGCAATATCATGTACCTCAAGCTCAACGGCTTCTTTGAAGCGGAGGTCGGCAGAGCCGCCGCGACGGCCGCGATGAATCTGGCAGCCAACGGCAACGCCATGATCATCGACCTGCGCGACAACGGTGGCGGCGACCCGCGCATGGTCGCCTACGTGGCAAGTTACCTGCTTGGCGATAAGAAGGTGCATCTGTCGGACATCTACTTCCGCGCTGAGAATGAAACCAATTCGTTCTGGAGTGATCCTGCCGTTCCAGGCGTGCGCTTTGGCCCGGACAAGCCAGTTTATGTATTGACCAGCGGCGAAACTTTTTCTGCCGCCGAAGATTTTACGTACAACCTCCAGGCGATCAAGCGTATTACGGTCGTTGGCGGCACAACCGGAGGTGGGGCGCATCCGATCCAGCCGTTCCGGGTCAGTCCTAACTTGGTCGCCGTGATACCGGTGGGACGATCAATCAACCTGATTACCAAAGGCGATTGGGAAGGAAGCGGCGTTAAACCCGATGTGGCCATTGCCGCAGACAAGGCCATGACCAAAGCAAATGCCTTGGCCTTGCGACAGGTTCTGCCGAAGATCGACAATCCGCACGAGCGGGCGATGCTTGAGAAAACGCTCGCCGAGTTGGAATCGGCTTTGTAGATCTCGCCGCGCGCCACCCGGTCAGGTACGGCGCCGATTATTGCGCGCCGACCGACGAGGCCCAAGCCGCCACCAACATCATCGTCGCAAATGAAAAGGCATGTGGCGGCTTCCCGGTAACCCAGCGCAGATGCGCAATTGAGGCGATATGAACCATGTGTGTTGATTTGCAGTGAAGTCTGACCCAGTTTGCCGCATATTTTGCAAACCGAACTGACCCACGTTTAAGACACAATCCCGCTCATCACATTGAGCGGGGAATTGGAGTGATCGACGTGGCATTACTAGGCATTATTCGACGCTGGCACATTCGCGACCAGGTCCCATTGAGAGAGATCGCCAGGCGACTGGGCATCTCCAGAAACACCGTCCGGCGCCACCTGCGCTCCGGAACCATAGAGCCAGCCTACGCTGAGCGGTCTTCCACACGCGCCATCGACAAATACGCGTTCCAACTTTCAGCACGCCTCAAGTCTGAGTGATCGCACGGTAAGACTAAGCCGCCCAAAAAAATGGCCCCGAATCGCTTCGGGGCCATTTTGCTATCTGCTAGCGGACCGGATTAGCGGTCGCCGTAGGTGCGGCGTGCGCCGTCGGTGCTGCGTGGGTTGCTGCCTTTGTAGCCGCCGCCCTTGTAGCCTTCGCCGGTGCCCGAGCCTTCGCGGCGCGGGGCGCCGCTGGTGCTGCCTGGCTTGCTGAACGAACGCTGGCCTGGCTTGGCGCCGCCACGGTTGTCGCCCGGCTTCCAGCCGCCTGGACGCGAGGTCGAGCGTGGTGCCGAACCGGATTTCTTCGGCTCGTAACCTTCAACCACGTTCACCGGAATCAGCTGCTTGGTGAAACGTTCGATGCGCTTGACGTTCATGCCTTCAGCGTGGTTCACCAGCGAGATCGCCAGGCCATCGCGGCCAGCGCGGCCGGTACGGCCGATGCGGTGGACGTAATCTTCCGGGAACTTCGGCAGGTCGTAGTTGAACACGTGGGTGATGGTCGGCACGTCGATACCGCGCGCGGCAACGTCGGTGGCGATCAGGATCTTCACCGAACCGCGGCGCAGGCTGTCCAGGGTGCGGTTACGCGCGCCCTGGTGCATGTCGCCGTGCAGTGCGGCAGCCGAGAAACCGGCGATGTTCAGACGGTCGGCGATGGTGTCGGCGTCACGCTTGGTGGCGGTGAACACCACGGCCTGATCCAGCGATTCGTCGCGCAGCAGGTGGTCCAGCAGGCGATTCTTGTGCGACAGGTCGTCGACGAAGTGTACGCGCTGGGTGATGTTTTCGTGCTTGTTGGCCGCGCTCAGGATCTGGATGACTTGCGGATCCTTGGTGATGCGACGTGCCATGTTGCCGACGACGCCGTCCAGCGTGGCCGAGAACAGCATGGTCTGGCGGGTCGACGGGGTCGCTGCGACGATTTTTTCGATGTCGTCGATGAAACCCATGTCCAGCATGCGGTCGGCTTCGTCCAGCACCAGGATTTCCAGTTGCGAGAAGTCGATCTTGCCCGATTCCATGTGGTCGATCAGACGGCCAGGGGTAGCGACCAGGATCTCAGGATTCTTGGCCAGCAGTTGCATCTGCTTAGGGTAAGGCATACCGCCCAGGATCGACACGGCCTTGATGCGGCGCAGGTTGACGCTGTACTTGTCGGTATTGGTGGTGACTTGCAGGGCCAGTTCGCGGGTTGGGGTCAACACCAGCATTTTTGGCTGTGCAGCTTTGAAACGTGGGCGCTCGCCACGGGCACGGGCGGCTTGCATTTCTTGATTTGGAGTCTTGCCGGCGCTGGCCGGGTCGATCTCGGACAAACGGTGCAACGACGGCAGCATGAACGCTGCAGTCTTGCCGGAACCGGTTTGCGAGGAAACCAACAAGTCCTTGCCTGCGATCGCTGCAGGAATTGCCTGCTGTTGAACGGTGGTCGGCGCGGTGTAGCCGGCGTCGGTCAGGGCTTGAATGAGGGACGTGTTGAGACCAAGTGCTTCAAATGTCATGCTGTTCTTTCGTAAAAACCAGCGTTGCCGCAAATACGGAACGCGAAATAGCAACGCCTACCAAAACGAAATGACTCAATCAAAATCGAAAGAAATTTCGGCACAAAAGCTTTGCGCCGGGACGGTGTCAGAATGTCGACACCAGAGGCGGGAGGGCTTTATTAGGCATCAGAATGATGCGCTGAGGCTTGCGATGCTGCTAAAAATACTTGCTGGACTGATGTATCAGTGCTAGCCCGCTATTATGCACTAGTTTCTCCATCTTGTATAGGCGAGCGTATGTTGTTCAAGGCATAATACGAAAATGAGTGAAGAAACCGACTTCCCCGCCCGCGTTCCCGAGTCGTTGCGCAGCTTCGATCACCATGTGGCGCGCGTCAGCTGGCGTGCCTGGGCCGCGCTTGGCGGACTGGGCGCCGTCATCCTGGTGGTGATCGTCTGGAGTGTGCTGGGCGATATTCCGACGCGCGTGGCCGGCAGTTGCATCGTCATGCAGCCGCAAGGCGTGAGCGACGTCACGGCCGACATGGCCGGCCAGATCACGAGCGTACTGGTGCAGCCGGGCGCGCTGGTGACGGCGGGGCAGGAGGTGGCGGTGGTGGCCACGCCGGAGCTGTCCGAGCGCATCGCTTCCGCCCGCATTCATCTGGCCGACCTCGATGCGCAGGCCGAAGCGGCGCGCAATGAGGCGCGGCGCAGCACGCGCCTGAACCAGGATTCACTGGCCGAGCAGCGCAGCGCGCTGGCCTTGCGCATCGCCGGCGACCGCAAGCGCATCGCCATCCTGGAACAGCAGATGGAACTGGACCAGCGCCTGCGTGCGGATGGTTTGATCACCAAGCGCGCTGCGGCGCAGACGCCTCTGGATTTGGCCGACGCCCGCGCCGGCCTGGAAGATAGCCAGCGCAAGCTGCGGGAGCTCGATAAGCGCGGCGCCGACTACGCCCGCTCCAGCGTCGCCAGCCTGGCCAAGCTGGAGCTGCAGATCGCCGATGCGCGTCGCGAGTTGTCCGGGCTGGAGACGCAGGGGCGCTCGGTCACGCATTTACGTAGCCCGGTGGCGGGGCGGGTGGTGGAGATCAAGGTTGCTATCGACAGCGCCGTGCGGCGCGATACGGCGGTGCTCAGCATTGAGCGGGTGGATGCTGGCGCTGCCGCGCTGGAGGCGGTGATGTATGTGTCGGCGGCCGATGGCAAGAAGATATCGGCGCTGGATGCGGTGGAAATCATACCCGGCCATGCGCGCCGTTATGAGCATGGCGTACTGCAGGCCAGCGTGAAGTCGACGTCGGCGTATCCGGCCACGCCGCAGGGGCTGACCAATACCATTACCAATCCAGAGCTGATGCGCGAGCTGGCGCGCGGCACGGCGACCTATGCGGTGCGGATTGCGCTGACACGCGATCCGGTGCCGACGGCTGCGGCGCGCAATCCCTATTTATGGTCGGCGGCCGCCGGGCGGGAGCTGCCGCTCAGCAGCGGCACCTTATGCCAGGGCGAGATTCTGGTGCATCACGAAAAGCCTATTAGCCTGGTGCTGCCGATTTTCCGCAGCACCGTCAGCGGCCACGGGACTTGACCCCGTCGTTCTCGCGCAGGCGGGAACCCATAGAACGTGTGCGCTGCCGCAACGCCGACGTTTGATAGGTTCCCGCTTTCGCGGGAACCAAGGGGGTTAGGGTAGCAGCTCGTCCAGCGCCACCGAGAGCGTGCCGTCGGGCGCGGTGCGCAGCAGTGCGCCGCTTTCGTACAGGATTTGCGCGCGCGCCAGCGCGTAGCCTTGCTGGTACTGCAGCCGCGCCAGGATGGCGTTGTTCAGGCGATCCTCCACATTCAGCACATCGATCAGCGTCGCGCTGCCCAACTGGCGTTTGGTCAGCGTATCCCTGAGCGCCGCCCGATAGCGTTCGATGGTCTGTTCCGACGCGCGCAGCTGCGCCACATAGCTGTGGTAGCCCAGGTAGGCCGCCGCCACATTTCCCTGCACCGTCTGTTCCTGCGTCGAACGGCGCACGCGCGCACTGTCGGCGTTGGCGGCTGCCGTGCGCAGCGCGCCGTTGTTGGCGGAATTTTCCAGCGGCAGTTGCACCGACAACCTGGCCGCCACGCCCGGACCGGCGCGGTGCGAGGTCGGATCGAAGGCGGCCGACACCGGCCGCGCGCCTTCGCGCAGGCCGGCGTAGTAGGCCGACAGGTCGAGATCGACCACCGGCTGGTTGTTACTGCGCGCTGCCGCCAGCCGTTCGGCCATTGCCTGTTCGCGCAGGCGCAGGGCGGCCAGGTCGGCGCGGCGTTCCATAGCTTGCGGCCCCAATGCTTCGAGTCCCGGCGCGGCGGCGCGTTCGGGCAGCGCTTCGATCGGCGGCGGCAACTGCTCGGTTTCCAGCGCGCCCATGCCATAGAGCCGGCCCAGCGCATAGCGGCCGTCGCGGGCGCGCTGCTGGGCGCCGATGCGGGCCGTTTCGCGTTCGGTCATGGCGGCGGTCAGCAGGTTGAGTTCAGCTGGTGGCAGTTCATCCTCGGCCACCAGCTTTTCCGTTTCGCGCCGCAGTTGTTGCATGCGCGCTTCGGCGCCGCGCGCCACATCGGCGGCGGCCACGCGGGCGGCCCAGTCCCAATAGGCTTGTACGACACCCAGCACGGCGCGCGCCACTACTTGCTCGGTGTCGCGGCGTGCCGCCACGGCTTCCAGTTCGGTGGCGTTGCGCGCGGCCAGCTGGTCGCGGCCGGGATTTTTACGCAGCGGCACGCGCACGGTGAAGGTCAAGCGGTCGCTGGTCTGGCGCGGAATGTTTTGCGCTTCCTGCACGTTGTCGGCAGCGCGGGTCAGCGCGTAGGCGCCGCTCAGTTGCACGCCGGAGTCGAGCTGGCGCGCGGCGCCCAGCGTGACGGCATTGGCGTCGACCAGTTGGTCGGCGCCGGCGGCCAGCGCTCTGGCGCGTTCGTCGGCGCGCAGCGGACGGCGGTCGCGCGTGCCGCCCAGCGTGGTGCTGGTGACCAGGTCGAACGGCGCGCGGCTGGACAGTGCTATGCCTTGCGCGGCGCTTTCGGTGTAGCGCTGCAGTTCGATTTCGGGACTGCGTTCAAGCACCAGGCGGATCGCGGCGCGCAGGTCCAGCGTTGGCGGCAGCTCCTGGGCCGTGGCGCCAGGGGACAGCAGCGCCGCGCTGAGCAACGCAGCGGCCCGCCGAATGGGGAAGCGGAAGGTATGCACGTTAGCTGGCCAACCGTTTCAGCAGGCGGTCGAAGCGGGCGCCGGCCAGGTGCAGCTTGTCGACCAGCTCCTCGTTGATTTCCTCCAGCTGCGGCTTGGACGGATCGGTTGCCGCGCCATAGCCGAAGCGGCGCGTGGTCTGGCGCACGCGGTCCGACAGGAACATCGACAGCGCACGGTAGAAGCGCGCGGCAAACGCGTGGTCCGCCTCCAGCTTGGCGCGCAGCACGGCGTGCGACAGGCGCAGTGCCGAGGCGCCGGGCTGGGCCAGCACCGAGGCCGTGGTGCGGGCCGGATCGACCAGCGACATTTCGCCGATGATTTCACCGCTGCCGAGTTCCGTGATCAACTTGCCGTCGCCGGTCAGCACCGAGAAGGCGCCGTCGAGCACGAAGTAGACGTTGTCGACCTTGCTGTCGAAGGCGATCAGCTCGGCGCCGGCCGGATAGCGCACCTGCTCGCCGGTCTGCGCCAACCACTCGACGTCCTGGTCCTGCAGCTCGCTGAGGATGAACAATACTTTACGCATGCGGGGTTCCTGGTGTTGAAATCATGATTCGCCGTGCTGCTCCATCAACTGGTCGCGCACCATGGCGCCGAACAGGCCGTCCTTCGCCGTCAGGTCGCGATAGTTGCCGCGCTCTGCCACCTGGCCGTCCTGCAGCACGATGATGTGGTCGGCCTCGGTCAAGGCCGTCAGCCGGTGGGCGATGACGATGCGGGTCACGCGCAGGCGCGCCAGGTTGCGCATCACGCGCGCCTGCGACGGCCCGTCCAGCAGGCTGGTGGCTTCGTCCATGAACAGCACCGGCGGTTTGCGCACCAGCGCCCGCGCGATCAGCAGGCGCTGGCGCTGGCCGGCGGACAGCGTGCTGACGCCGTCGCCGATCATGGTGTACATGCCCATCGGCAGCCGGCGGATATCGTCGGCCACGGAGGCCGCTTCGGCGGCGGCCCACACTTCGTCGAGCGTGGCGCCGGAGTCGCCGGCGATATTGCTGATGATGTCGCCGGCCAGCAGGCGCGTGTCCTGCAGCACCACGCCGAACTGGCGGCGCAGCTGACGCAGGTGCAGGTCGGCCAGGTCCTTGTCGTCGTACAGGATGGAGCCGCTGGCCGGCTTCTCAAAGCCCAGCAGCAAGCGCAGCAAGGTCGACTTGCCGGAGCCGGAGGCGCCGACGATGGCGATGAAGTCGCCGGGGCGCGCAGTCAGCGACACGTCCTTCAGCACCTGCGGACCGTTGGCGTAGCTGAAACTGACCTTGTTCACCTCCAGCATGCCGGTCAGTTCGCCCGGCGCGGTCTTGCCCTGTTCCGCTTCGGGCAGGGTGTCGAGTATCGGCTTGGCCTTGAAGTAGGCGCCGTTGACGGCCACGGTGCTGATCAGCGTTTCGCACAGCGCCACCACGCCGTGGAACACGCCGCCGAAGGCCGCGAAGAAGCCGACGAATTCACCGGCCGACAGGCGCGTGCCGGCGCTGCTCATCATCGAGCCGGCGGCGGCGAACAGCAGCAGCGCGGCCAGGTGGTCGAGCGCGCGGAAGAACACCGATTCGGCCACGATCAATTTGTCCTGGCCGACGTTGGGCACTTCGCCCAGCGCATGCTCGCGCGCCCACAGCGCAAAGGCGCGGCGCTCGGCGCCGGCCACGCGCAACTTGCCAACGCCCTGGATCATCTGCAGCACCAGGGCGTTGAGGTTGCGCGGCGAATCCGGCGCGGCGATGGCGATGCGCACCGACTTGCGGCGGAACCAGGTAACGGCGCCCGCCGCCACCACGATCAGTCCCAGCGCCAGCAGCGACAGCGTGGCGCTGAACCAGAACAGTACCAGGAAGTTCAGCGCCGAGAAGGCGCCGGCGAACAGGTTGGCGACCGTGCGCGCCGACAGGATGCGGATCACCTTCTGGCAGGCGCGCACGCGCGACTCCAGGTTGGCCACCGAGTATTTGCGGTGGAAGCTGGCGGGCATGCGCAGCAGGCGGTCCCAGACGGCGGCCTGGATCGCCATATCCATCTTGTCCTGGATGCGCAGCACCATCAGCGAGCGCACCAAGGAGAACAGCGACACCGTCATGGTGACAAAGCACAGGCCCACGCCCATCTGGAACAGCAGCTGCGAACGGGCCGAGGGGATGATGACGTCCATCACGCGCGCGCTGGCCAGCGGCACCACCAGGCCCAGCGCGCCGATCACGCCGGCTAGCGCCACCACCGCCAGCATCTCCTTGCCGTAGCCGTGCAGGCCGAAGCGCAGCAGGTCGATTTCCGTCAGCGCCTTGGCCGGCAGCGGGCGGTAGTAGAGATGGGCGAAGGGTTTGATGTTGGCTGCGCTGGTGCTGTCGATGGCGGTGCGCTTGCCGTCGGCGTCGACGGCGACGTAGCCGCGTTTCCAGCGTTGCGGCAGCAAGGCCAGCGGAGCGCCGCTGTCGGCGTCGAAGGCGAGCAGGGCGCCGCTGTCCTGCTGCCACCAGTTGGCGCCTAGTAGCACCTGGCGGGTGCGCACGCCGTTGGCTTCGGCCAAGGCGGCGGCGATGTCGGCGTCGGTCTTGCCGGTGGTGGCTTTGATGTCCTTCTTGAAGTCGATGCCGATGTGGGCGCCGATGGCTTGGGCTACGCGCAGCAGCGGCGCTGCTGCTGCTTCCTTGGGGGCGATCCAGTCGGCGTCGCCGGTAACCAGACCGGCCAGGGCGCCGATGCCGGTGGCGAGGTCGTCGTCGGCGCGGGCGGTGGTGTCGGCCATGCGCTGTCGTTCGCTGGCGGCGTCGCTGCAGCGCTGCTGCCATGCCATCAGCAGTGAGAGCTGCCAGAGTTTTTGCAGGCAGGTCATGCGCGTGGCGGCGTCGCTGTCGCCGAAGCGGAGGACGTCCAGTTCGACGTCTTGGGCCACCATGAAGGCTAGTTCGCGTGGGGCGGCCAGCATGTCGCCGGCTTGCAGTGTGGCGCCGTCCAGGCCTTCGATGCGCAGTTGGCCGGCGCGTACCTGGATCAGGACCAGCGAGGCGCTGGCGATGCGCATGCCGGCAGTTGCGGTGTAGCGGCCGCGCGTGATGGTGTCGTGCACGGTCTGGCCGGCGCACGGCAGCGGCCAGCAGGCGGCGACGGCGGCGGCGCCGTTGAGCCAGGCTTCTAGAGGTGCTTCGGCGGCGGCATCCGCGTCGGCGAGCGGTGCGACGATGGCGTTGATGGAGGGGAAGGCCAGCGGCGCGGCGTGGTCCGCGTGCCCGGCCAACGACGGCAAGGCAGGCAGCACCGCCGGCGCTGCAACCTCGGCCACCGCCAGCAGGGCGCCGCCCGCGTGGCGCGGGCTGTGCAGCATCAGGCCGATGCTGCCGGCGCTGAGCAGCAGCGGAACCGATAGCTGCATGGCTTGACGCGGCAGGGGCGGCGCAGACGCCCCAGCGTGCGGTAGCGGCATTGGCTCGCGGTCGGCGCTCATGCGTCCTCCAGCACGCGGCGGCAGGTGCTGTCGGGCTGGGCGTACAGCGTGTCGAACAGGCCTTGCTCGGTGATGGCGCCGCCGTCGAGCACCATCACGCGGTCGCAGGCGCGCAGCGAGAAGCGGCGGTGGGTGATGATGACGGTGGTGCAGCCACGGCGGCGGCAGTGGTCGAGAATCCGCGCTTCGGCCGACGCCTCGATCGCGCTGGTGGCTTCATCGAGCAGCAACAGGCGCGGATTGCCGGCCAGCGCGCGCGCTATCTCCAGCCGCTGGCGCTGGCCGCCCGACAGATTGCGGCCGTTCTCTTCCATCTTCGTATCGTAGCCATTTGGCAGGCCCATGATGAAATCGTGGATCAGCGCATCCTTGGCGGCGGCCACCACCTGCGCTTCGCTCAGGCTGCGGTCCCACAAGGTCAGGTTCTCGCGGATCGTGCCTTCGATGAACTGGATGTCCTGGTCGACGTGGGCGATGGAGCTGGCCAGCAACGCCCGCCCATGGGCCGCGCGCGGCTTGCCGTCGAAGCGGATCTCGCCGCCGTCCGGCGTGTACATGCCGGCGATCAGCCGCGCCAGTGTCGACTTGCCGGCGCCGGATGCGCCGATCACGCCGATCCGCTCGCCCGGCACGCCGACGAAGTCCAGGCGCCCGAACAAGGGCTGGTCCTGCGGGCTGTAAGCGAAGCGCAGGCCGCGCAATTCGAACGCGCCGGACAGCTTCTGCGACAGGTCCGGCTGCGTCGACTCGGGCGCGGCGGTCAGCGGATCGACGCTGCAGTTGAGCACATCGTCCAGCCGCTGCAAGTCGCCGCGCAGGCGTTGGACTTTTTCCAGCACGTTGAACAGCCCCAGCATCGGCCGCGAAAAATTGTAGACCAGGCCCTGATACGCGATCAACATGCCGATGGTCAGATAGCCGTCCATCACGCGGAAGCCGCCGATCACCAGAATCAGTGTGGCGTTGAACATCATCAGGAAGGCCGGCACTTGGCCGTATTCGGCGCTGCTGGTTTCCATGCGTTGGTTGGCGTTCACCACCAACGCCTGCTGCGCCATGTGCTTGGTGTAGAAGTGGCTATCGTCGGCGCTGGCCTGCAGCGTTTCCAGCATGGCGATGCCGTTCGAGGCGTTGCCCTGCAGGCGCCCGCTGGCGATGGCGTAGCGGATCGACAGCGCCTGCGTGCGCCTGGCTGCGAAGTGGAACACGCCGATGCTGGCGCCGACGATCAATACGCTGATACTGGTCAGCAGCACGTCGTAGGTCAGCATCACGGCCACGAAGAAGAAGGCCAGGCCGCCGTTGATCAGGGCCCGCGCCAGATCGCCCGACACCACCTTGGCCACCGACTCGTTCAAGCCCAGGCGCGAGGCCACCTCGCCCGGCGCGCGCTGGGAAAAGTACAGCACCGGAAGGTGCAGGATGTGCCAAAAATAACGCCCGGTCGCCGCCAGCGCCAACTTGTACTGCAGTCGCAGCAGGTGCGCGCCTTGCAGCCACGCCAGCGCCGCCTCCAGCAACGTGGCCAGCAGCAGGCCGAGCAGGATGGGCAGGAACCAGCCCATCTGGCCGTCGATCAGGATACGGTCGACGAACAGGCGGGTGAACACCGGGATCACCATGCCCGGCACCACCATCAACAGGCCGGCCAGCGCGGCGAACAGCAAGGCCGGGCGGTCGCTGGCCATGCGCGCCAGCATACCCTTGAGCAGGCCGCCGCTGCCGCCGCCTTTCTTGAATTCGGGGCCGGGCTCGAAGGTCAGCACCACGCCGGTGAAGGCGGCGGCGAAGTCCTCGGCCTGCACCTGGCGGTGGCCGGTGGCCGGATCGTTCAGGTGTACCATGCCATCGGCAAAGCCTTCCACCACCACGAAGTGGTTGAAGTTCCAGAACACCATGAACGGCGCTTCCAGCTTGGGCAGCTCGGTGGCCTCGGTGCTCCAGGCGGTGGCCTGCATGCCGAAGCTGCGCGCAGCGCGCAGCAGGTTGCTGACCTTGGCGCCGTCGCGGCCGACGCCGCAGCGCACGCGCAGCTGTTCCAGCGGTTCGTGGCGGCCGTGGTAGCCGAGGATGATGGCCAGCGCGGCGGCGCCGCATTCCAGCGACTCCATCTGCATCACGGTTGGTGTGCGGGCCACCATTTCAGTGCACCCCCAGCAGTTTTTTCAGCAGCGGCCAGGCCAGCGCGATCGGGCGCTGCTCGCGCACCACGATCTCGGCGTTGCACATCGAGCCCGAGCGCACTTCCGGCGGCTGGCGGGCGGCGCCGGACCACGCATAGTTGCCGTCGCCGCGCCGCACCAGCGTGGCCTGGACCTGGGTGGCGACGCCATCGCCGGCCAGTTCGCGCACCACGTCTGGATTGTTCAGGCGCTGGTTGATCGCCTCGCGGCTGGCGGGGAAGGCCGAGACGTCGGCGATGCTGGCGCGTATGAATCCGAACTCCTGGCGCTTGACGTTGGTCGGCGTGATCTCGGCGCTCATGCCGCTTTGCAGCAGCTTGCCGTCGGCGGCGCGCACGAAGATCAGCGCGGCCAGCGGCGGCATGCCGTCGGCGCTGGCGCCGGTGCGCTCGATGGCGACGATGGGCGCGCCGGGCTGCAAGGCCTGGCCGTTGCGCGTCTTGACCTCGATCACGGTGCCGGCGTGCGGGGAGCGGATCTGCATCAGGATTTCGCGCTGGTTTTGCAGCAGCTTGACTTCGCGTTCCGCTTCCGCCACCTGCAGCGATTGCTGGCGTGATTCCGAATTCAGCATGCGCTGGTCTTCCTGCTGCTGGAAATCGAGCTGCCTGGCGCGGCTGTGCAGAGCCGCCTGTTCGACCTGCAGCTTGTCGACCTGGTCCTGGGCGTTGAGCAGGGCCTGGCGCGTGGACAGGCCTTGCTCGAACAGCTTTTGCTGTCCCTGCAAGCGTTGGCCGGCCAGTTGCAAACGCTGTTCCAGGGTGGCCAGGCGCTCGGCCACGGTGGCTTGCTCGCTGCCGGCGTTGCCGCGTCCGAGCTGGCGGCTGCGGGCGATCATGGGCGCGGCGGCGGCGCTGCGCGCGCTCAGGTCGGCCAGCCGCGCCTCGGCCTTGCGCAAGCGGGTGTCGAATTCAGGACGGAGGACGGTGGCCAGCAACTGGCCGGCGACCACGCTATCGCCCGGGCGCAGCGACAAATCGCTGGCGCGGCCGTCGACGGCGCTGACCACATTGTCGATGCCTTGCGGCGCCAGCAGCAGGCAGCGGCCGCTGATGCGGGTATCGATCACGCCCAGCACTAGCCAGGCGCAACTGAGCAGCAGCAGGATGGCGGCGCCGGCGACAAATTGCCGCTTGGGGGGATGACTGACCGATGGCAGCACGTCCGCGCGGTCCGGCGAGATCAATCGCTCCAGGGACGGATTGCGGTTCACGCTTGCGGGCTGGCGTTCAGCCGGCCAGGCGCTTCAACATGCGTTCAAAGCGCATGCTGGCCAGGTGCGCGCGTTCCAGCTGCGCTTCGCTGATCGCGGCCGGCGCCGATGGCGTTTGCTGGCCTTGGCCGAACAGGCCGGTGGTGTGGCGGATACGGGCCGACATGAAGGCGGCCAGGGCGCGGTAGAAGCGGGCGGCAAAGGGGGCGTCGGCGTCGAGCTTGTCGCGCAGGCGGGCGTGCGACACGCGCAGCACCGAAGCGCCCTCGTTGGCCAGCACCGAGGCGGTGGTGGCGGCCGGATCGACCAGCGACATTTCGCCGATCACTTCGCCGCAGTTGAGTTCCGTGAGGAGGTCGCCGTTGCAGGCGTGAACCGAGAAGGTGCCGTCGAGGACGAAGTAGATGCTGTCGACCATGCTGCCACAGGCGATCAGCTCGGCGCCGACCGGATAGCGCAGGCGGTCGCCGGAGTTGGCCAGCCATTCGACGTCTTCATCCAGCAGCTCGCTGAGGATGAAGAGCACTTTGCGCATGCGCGCCGGATCCGGCGCGATCAGTTGATCGACGGTGGAGGTTCTGTTCACGTGCTGCCCTAGTAGGAAAATGTTGTTTTTACTTTTACAAAGTATAAACTTTTTTCAACTAGAAAGAGCAAGATTATTGGCAAGATTATTGGTAATCTTCCGCGTTCAGGCCCATCACGTGCGAGAAGCCGCCGTCGACGTAGGTGATTTCACCGGTGATGCCCGAGGCCAGGTCCGACAGCAGGAAGGCGGCGGTATTGCCCACTTCTTCGATGGTGACGTTGCGGCGCAACGGCGCGTGCGAGGCGGCAAAGCCCAGCAGCTTGCCGAAGTCCTTGATGCCGGAAGCGGCCAGGGTCTTGATCGGGCCGGCCGAAATGCCGTTCGAACGGATGCCGCGCTTGCCCAGGTTTTCCGCCAGGTAGCGTACCGAGGCTTCCAGCGAGGCTTTCGCCAGGCCCATGGTGTTGTAGTAAGGAATCGCGCGCACCGCGCCCAGGTAGGACAGGGTCAGCACCGACGAGCCTTCCTTCAGCAGCGGCAGGGCGGCCTTGGCCAGCGCCGGGAAGCTATAGGCCGAGATGTCGTGCGCCACGCGGAAGTTCTCGCGGGTCAGGCCGTCCAGGAACTCGCCGGCGATGGCTTCGCGCGGCGCAAAGCCGATTGCGTGCACCAGGCCGTCCAGCTGCGACCAGCTCTGGCCCAGGTCGGCGAACAGCGCCTCGATCTGTTCGTCGCTGCCGACGTCGCAGTCGAACACCAGCTTGCTGTCGAATTCGGCGGCGAATTCCGTGATGCGGTCTTTAAAACGTTCACCGACATAGGTGAAGGCCAGCTCGGCGCCTTCACGTTTGCAGGCTTGGGCGATGCCGTAAGCGATGGAACGGTTCGACAGCAAACCAGTGATGAGGATTTTTTTGCCTTGCAAGAACGCCATAGGGACTCCGATTGCAGCTGCGCCGCCCAGCCGGCTCGATGAGCGGGCGGGCGGCGTCAGTGGGTTGTTTTTTGTTAGTGGACGAGACTTGCTCGACACGCAAGACCAAGATTGTAGGACGTGTGGGCCGCGACTGCAACCTTTGTCAATGATTGGTCTTGCGCTGGGACTTGGATTTGGCGGCGTCACGCGGCACGCGCGCCTTGACCAGGGCGACCGGACCGGATTTCTCCGATTTGCCGGCCTTGGCCTGCTGCTTGGCCTGCTTATAGCGCGGATTGGCCTTGGTGCTCACGGCGCGCTCGGCTTCGTACTCCATGGTGGCGTTGTTAACCACTTCGGATGGAATGTCGCGGCTGATCGAGGCCGACATCTTCGGCACCAGGATGGTGGAGCCGGCCTTGAGTACGGATTTTTGCGGAATGTTGTTGGCCTGGCGGATCACCTCGGGCGAAGTCTTGAAGCGCGCCGCCAGCGAACCGATGCTTTCACGCGCGCTGGTGATGCGGTGCGTGGTCCAGGTCGACAGCTCTTTGGTCCATTGCGACAGGTTCAAGTGGAATTTCTCGGCGTTTTCCTTCGGCAGCAGGATCTTGGTCTGCTCGTCGCCGATGATGACCGGGCGCTTGAACTGCGGATTCAGCGCCTTGAACTCGTCCACCGACAGCTCGGCCAGGTGGGCCGCCACGGTCAAGTCGATGTCGCTGGTCTTGTCGACCGCCGTGAAGTACGGTGAATTGTCGATGGCTGGCAGGCTCAGGCCGAACTGGGCCGGATTGGCGACGATGTTCTTGACCGCCTGCAGCTTGGGTACATAGTTGCGGGTTTCGGCCGGCATATTGTCGGCCAGGCTGTCGAAATCGGTCGGCTTGCCGGCGGCCTGGTTTTTCTTGATGGCGCGCTGCACCGAGCCTTCGCCCCAGTTGTAGGCGGCCAGGGCCAGTTGCCAGTCGCCGAACATATCGTACAGGCGTTGCAGATAGGTCAGGGCGGCGTCGGTCGAGGCCAGCACGCCACGGCGCTCGTCCTTGAAGGAATCCTGTTTCAGATTGAAGTCGCGCCCGGTGCCGGGCACGAATTGCCACATGCCGGCCGCGTTGGCGCTCGACAGGGCGTTCGGGTTGAAGGCCGATTCAATAAAGGGCAGCAGCGCCAGTTCGGTCGGCATGCCGCGTTTTTCCAGTTCCGAGACCACGTGGAACAGGTACAGCGAGGCGCGCGCGGTGGTGCGGGCGATGTAGTCGGGACGGGTGGCGTACCAGGTCGCGTGCTTGGTGACCAGGTCATTGCTGACATCGGGAATCGCGTAGCCGCTACGGATGCGGCCCCAGACGTCTTTTTCGCGGAATGCCTCGTCATCGGCCGCTTTGGCCGGTTTGGCAATTTTCAGGGAGGTGACGTCGGGAATCGGAGACTTCGGCAGGGGGGAGAGGGCGGCGGTGGTCGCCGGCAGGCCCGGCGCTTCGTCGTGCGCCTGGGCCAGCACCGGCGCTAGTAGCGCTAACAGTGCCGCCAAAGGCGCGGCAAATACTGCAGATTTGGGAATTCGTGTTTGCATAGTTTTCCATGGTTGGCGACAAGAAACAATCGCGTTGGACTATGAATTAAACGTGGAGTGTACGAAGCTCACCGGAGGGAGTCAAGGAATATGTCACCTCAGTGACAAATTCTTATATGCAACAATTCCCGATAAATAAGCGTCAGATCGCGGCAAAATGCCGGAAGTAGTCGCTCGCCGCAAGAGTGCGTACAATCCTGTTTTTGTGTAGTGATTGAGGAAGTGCAATATGAGTAGTCCCGCCATCGACCGCGACGTGGTCATCGCCGACACCGTCCATTGGATGGAGAAGGCCGTTATCGGCCTGAACCTGTGCCCGTTCGCCAAGGCCGTGCACGTCAAAAAACAGGTGCGCTATGTGGTCAGCGAGGCGGAAACGCCGGAAGAGCTGCTGGAAAAGCTGATGGAAGAGCTGCAGTACCTGGCCGACGCCGATGCCGAAAAGGTCGACACCACGCTGCTGATCCACCCGAACGTGCTGACCGATTTCTTCGACTACAACGAATTCCTGGACGTGGCCGACGCCGCGCTGGAAGACCTGGGCCTGGACGGCTTCCTGCAGGTGGCCAGCTTCCATCCGAAATACCAGTTCGCCGACACCGATGAAAACGACATCGGCAACTACACCAACCGCTCGCCGTATCCGACCCTGCACATCCTGCGCGAGGACAGCATCGACCGCGCGGTCGAGGCGATACCCGAGGCGGCGGAGATTTTCGAGAAGAACATCGAGAAGCTGGAGCAGCTCGGCCATGCCGGCTGGGACCAAGCCATGGAGAAGCCATGAGCGACGTGCCGGTCCGCCCGGACACGCCGTGCGTGGCGGTGTGCTCGACCACTTTTGATGAGATCTGCCGTGGTTGCGGCAGATCCGTGGTCGAGGTGGCGCATTGGGTGTCGATGTCTGCCGAACAGAAGGAACTGGTCTGGCAGCGCATCCTGGCGCAGGGCTACCCGCGCCGCAATACCTGACGTCGGGACAATAGACGTTGGAATAAACGTCGTTCCCGCGAAAGCGGGAATCCATGCTGAGCTCGCGTTCTATGGGTCCCCGCATGCGCGAGGACGACGGAATCAATAGCTGCCGATAAAATCCTTCTTGCCGACTTCCAGGCCGTTGTGGCGCAGGATGTCGTAGGCCGTGGTGGCGTGGAAGTAGAAGTGCGGCAGCGCGTAGTGGAACAGATAGGTCTGGCCCACGAAATGCTTGGTCTTCTCGCCGCTGCCGGTGGTGATGGCGCGCGCCTCGCTGCCTTCGATGTCGGCTTGCGGCACGCTGTCGATGTAGGCCAGGGTCTTGGCAATGCGCGCCTTCAGGTCGGCAAACGATACTTCCTTGTCTTCATAAGACGGCACTTCCTGGCCGCCCAGGCGTGCGGCTGCGCCCTTGGCGAAATCGCAGGCGATCTGGATCTGGCGCGTGAACGGCAGCATGTCCGGGAATAAACGGTATTGCAGCAGCGCGGCCGGGTCGATTTTCTTGTCGGCGGCGTGCGCTTCGGCCTTGTCCAGGATGGCGTTCAGGCTATTCAGGATCTGCTTGAACACAGGAATGGAGGCGGAGTACATGGAGAAGGTGGTCATGGCGGTTCCTATGTGTGGGGAAAAGAGCCGCGATCATAGCTCGTCGGCAGGATTTTTGCTTGTGCTGGCACTTTTCCCGCATGTTTACGGGCATAATTCCCATCAAGTAACAACTCCGAATCAATGATGCCAATTAATCACTACGCTGTGCTGGTGCATGACTAGTACTCTCTACAAACGCACGCGTGCCCGCCTGAGCGCGCTGTACGGGCTATCCATCTATGGCGCGCTGTTGCTGGTGGTGTTTGGCGGACTCGTCATTCCGGCCATCATCGGCAGCTATCTGCTGATCGGCGTGCACGAGCAGCAGTCGGCGCGCGTCGCCCTGAATGAGTCCCTGCAACGCAATGCCGACATCCTGGCCCTGGGCATGCAGGAATCGCTGTGGAATATGAACGCCGAGTCGGCCCATTCGCTGGTCGAGTCGGTGATGCGCGACCGCTCGGTGCTGCAGGTACAGGTGGTCGGCCAGGCCGACACCCAGTTCATGCATGTGCAGTCGCCGCGCGTGGCCAGCGGCACCGTCTACCGCGCCGAGCGCGAGATCCTGGTGCGCGGCGAGCGCATCGGCCGCATCATGGTCGAGATGGACGACGCCCGCAATCAGCAGGAGCTGCGCGAGAAGCAGCTGTCCTATGTCTTCGTGCTGGCGGCGCAGCTGATGGTGTCGCTGCTGCTGATCGTGCTGTTCCTGAACGCGCGCCTGATCAAGCCGCTGCGCAAGCTGATGCGCTTCTCCGACCGCCTCTCGCATGGCGACTTCGAAACCCGCCTCGACGTCACCGGCAGCGATGAGCTGGGCCGCCTGGCGCAGCAGCTGGAACAGATGCGGGTGGCGATCAAGCGCCTGTTCGAAGACATCGGCCAGCGCGAAGAGCGTTTCCGCACCATCGTGACGCAGGTGCCGGGCGCGGTGTTCCGTTTCCGCCCGGACGGCCCGATCGACTTCGTCTCGGACACCATCGAAGACATCTCCGGCTACTCGGCCGCGCAGTTCATGCGCAGCACCACCCACTCGTGGACCAATTTGATCGCGCCGGAAGACCGCAAGAAGCAGCGCCGTGTGATCGGCCAGGCCATTCAGGACGGCCAGTCCTACGAAATCGAATACCGCATCCTCGACGCCTCCGGCGCCGAACGCTGGGTGCAGGAGAACGGCCAGCCGCAGCCGCCGGACGGCGGGCGCGACGCGCCTTGGGTCGACGGCATCATCTCCGACATCAGCCAGCGCAAGCACAATGAAATGCGCATCGAGGCGCTGCTGGCCGAACAAAGTGCGATTCTGGACAACGTGATGTTCGGCGTGATGTTCGTGCGCCACCGTTCCATCGTCTCGGTCAACCGCCGCTGCGAAGAATTGTTCGGTTACGAGCCCGGCGACATGACGGGCGCTTCGACCTCGATCCTGTTCCTGAATACTTTCGACTTTGAATCGTCGGGCGCGCGCCAGTATCCGTCGCTGTCGGACGGCGATTACTTCAACGAAGAGCGCCAGTACCGGCGCAAGGATGGCAGCGTGTTCTGGTGCCTGGTCAGCGGCTATGCGCTTGACCGCAGCCGCGCCAACGAGGGCAGCATCTGGGTGTTCGCCGACATCACCGAACGCAAGGAAGCGGAAGAGAAACTGCGCCTGTCGGCCACTGTGATCGAGCACATCGCCGACGGCGTGGTGGTGCTGGACGCGCAGGGCACCATCGTGGCCGTCAACCCGGCCTTTACCCTGATCACCGGCTATCGCGAAGAGGAAGCCATCGGCAAGGACCGCACGTTGACGCGTTCCGGCCGCCAGGACGCCGACTTCTACGACGACATGTGGCGGACGCAGCTCGAACAGGGCTTCTGGCGCGGCGAGTTGTGGAACCTGCGCAAGAACGGCGAGCTGTATCTGGAATTCCTGACCGTGAGCGCGGTGCGCGATACCAGCGGCGCCACCACCCACTACGTGGGCGTGTTCAGCGACATCACCAAGGCCAAGGAGTCGCAGGAAAAGCTGGACCACCTGGCCCACCACGATCCGCTGACTGCGCTGCCGAACCGCCTGCTATTCCACGACCGCCTGCAGCATGCGCTGCAGCGCGCCTCGCGCGACGGCGAACAATTGGCGCTGCTGTTCATCGACCTTGACCGCTTCAAGAACGTCAACGACACGCTGGGCCATCACATCGGCGACGAGCTGCTCAAGCAGGTGGCCAAGGCGCTGCAGGACCGCCTGCGCGAAGGCGACACGCTGGCCCGTCTGGGCGGCGATGAATTCATCGTGCTGCTGGAGGATATCGAGAACCAGTTCGGCGCCAGCCAGGTCGCGGAAAAGCTGGTGCAGATGTTCGAGGAGCCGTTCATGGTGGCCGGGCACGAGCTGTTCGTCACTTGCAGCGTGGGCATCTCGCTGTTCCCGGACGACGCCTCGGACCTGAATATGCTGATCCGCAACGCCGACGTCGCCATGTACCAGGCCAAGGCGCGCGGCCGCAACGGCTACAGCTTCTACGCGCCGTCGATGACGGGCGAGGGCGTCGAGCGCCTGCGCCTGGAGACCTTCCTGCGCCGCTCGATCGAGAAGGACGAAATCTTCCTCAACTACCAGCCGCAGGTGGAAATCGACACCGGCCGCCTGATCGGCGTGGAGGCGCTGGTGCGCTGGAACCATCCGGAACTGGGCCTGGTGCCGCCGATCCGCTTCATCCCGCTGGCCGAGGACACGGGCTTCATCAACCAGCTGGGCAAGTGGGTGCTGCACGAAGCCTGCCGCCAGATGGTGCGCTGGGAGGAGGCCGGCCTGCACGTGCCGAAGATCGCCGTCAACCTGTCGGCCAAGCAGTTCGAGCGCGGCTCGATCGTCAACATGGTGGCCGACATTCTGCACGACACCGGACTGGCGCCGCAGCGATTGCAGCTGGAAGTGACCGAGTCGGTGATTATGAATACCGGCGACGCCCTGGTCTTCATCAACGACCTGCACTCGATCGGCGTGGCGCTGGCGATCGACGATTTCGGCACCGGCTATTCCTCGTTGGCCTACCTGAAGCAGCTGCCGGTGGAGACGCTGAAGATCGACCGTTCCTTCATCAAGGACATTTCGACCGACGTCAACGACGAAGCGATTGCGATTGCGATCATCCAGCTGGGCAAGAGCATGAACCTGTCGGTGATCGCAGAAGGCGTGGAGACCGAAGAGCAGGCAGCCTTCCTGCTGCGTCACGGCTGCAACCTGGCGCAAGGCTATTTCTACAGCCGCCCGGTGTCGGCGGATGATATGCTGGAACGCTGGAAAAAATAAGGTGTGGCCTGAAGGGGTTGATGTTGCTTGCCGCTTTAAAAGCAGGCGGCACCAACCCAACCCGCACACCGCTGCGGCCAGGGTCAGACCCTGCGAGGTCTGACCCTTTCGTTAGGGGTGCTTTGAAGCACGGCTGTTGAAGCGCCAACGAGTATGCGGCATGAGCACCCCCGGCGTGTAGCATCAAAAATAAAAACATTCGTCATTGGAGACTATTCATGCAGGGAGCGAAAAGTACATCGCGCCGCCGCTTCATCCTGGGCGGCCTGGCGGTCAGCGGCGCCTTGGTGGTTGGCTGGGGCGTGGCGCCGCCGCGCCAGCGCCTGAACGGATCGCACCCGCTGCCGATGGGCGGCGACGGTGTGGCCTTGAACGGCTGGGTGGGCATCCACCCGGACGGCAGCGTCAGCGTGGCCATGCCGCGCAGCGAAATGGGGCAGGGCGTGTACACGGCCTTGCCGATGCTGGTGGCGGAGGAAATGGACGTGCCGCTGTCGCAAGTGCGGGTGGTGCAAGCGCCGATCGATAAAATTTTCGGCAACATCGCCATGCTGCAGGACGGGCTGCCGTTCCATCCCGATGATACGGGCCGCCTGAAAAGCACGGTCAGCTGGGTGGTGGGCAAGGTCGCGCGCGAGCTGGGGCTGATCATCACCGGCGGTTCGTCGAGCGTGAAAGACGCGTGGCAACCGATGCGCGAAGCCGGCGCCACGGCGCGCGCCATGCTGGTGGCCGCTGCCGCCGCCGAATGGAAGGCGCGCGCGGAAGACTGCCGCACCGAGGATGGCCACGTGATCCACGCCGACGGCCGCCGTCTGGCATATGGTGCGCTGGCTGCCAAGGCGGTGCAGGCCAAGCCGGGCGAGGTGCGTCTGAAATCGCCGCAGGACTTCAAGCTGATAGGCCGTCCGCAGGCGCGCCGCGATACGCCGTCCAAGGTCAACGGCACCGCCATTTTCGGCATCGACGTGCGGCCGCTGGACATGTTGTACGCGGCGGTGCGCATGTCGCCGGTGATCGGCGGCTCGGTCGGCAGCGTCGACAGCGCGGCCGCGCTGAAGATGCCCGGCGTGGTCAAGCTGGTGGACTATGCGGGCGCGCTGCCGGAGAAAACCGGCGCCGGCGCCGGCGTCGCGGTCATCGCCAAGAGCTACTGGCAGGCCAGACAGGCCGCGCTGGCGCTGGTGATTCAATGGAACGACGGCCCGCTGGCGGGCCTGTCGAGCGCCGCCATCTATGCCGATTTCGCGGCCAGGCTGGATGCGGAAGACGGCTTCGCCTACTACAAGGCGGGCGACATGGACGCGGTGGAAGGCAAGGCCGCCGGCGTGGCCAAGACCGTGAAGGCCGAATACCGCGCGCCATATCTGGCGCATGCGGCCATGGAGCCGGTCAACTGTACTGCGCAGGTCAAGGACGGCAAGGTGCACCTGTGGGCGCCGACGCAGTCGCCTGGCTTCGCGGTGGACGTGGCGGCCAAGGTGGGCGGCGTGTCGGCCGACGACGTGGTGCTGACGGTGACCATGCTGGGCGGCGGCTTCGGCCGGCGGCTCGACGTGGACATGGTGGCCCAGGTGGTGGCCATCGCCAAGCAGGCGGATGGCTATCCGGTGCAGCTGATCTGGTCGCGCGAGGACGATACCACGCACGACGTCTACCGCCCGGCATCGCTGGCGCGTTTCAGCGCCACGCTGGACGCTGCGGGCACGGTGCTCGGCTACGACAACAAATCGGCCAGCGGCGCGATCTCGCACCAATTCTTCAAGCGCAATCTCGGCCTGCCGCCGGGCGGCCCGGACAAGACCACGGCCGAAGGCGAATTCGACATGCAGTACCACTTCGCCAACCAACGCATCCGCCATGTGATCGTGGACAGTGCGGTGCCGCTGGGCTACTGGCGTTCGGTGGGCCACTCGCACAATGCGTTCTTCAAAGAGAGCTTCATCGACGAACTGGCGCATGCGGCGGGCAAGGACAGCGTGGTATTCCGCCGCGAACTGCTGGCGCAGCATCCACGTCACCTGGCGGTGCTGAACGCGGCGGTGGCCAAGGCCGGCGCGGCGCCGGAGGGCAGGGCGCATGGCGTGGCGCTGCATCAATCGTTCGGCACCATCGTCGCGCAGGTGGCGGAGGTGTCGGTGGAAGGCGCCGAGATCCGCGTGCACCGCGTGGTGTGCGCGGTCGACTGCGGGCTGGCGGTTAATCCGAATACGATTGCGCAGCAGGCGGAATCGGGCGTCGTGTTCGGCTTATCGGCGGCGTTGTACGGCGCGGTCACGATCAAGGATGGCAAGGTCGAGCAAAGCAACTTCCACGACTACGCGGTGCTGCGGCTGAACCAGGCGCCGGAAGTGGAAACCATCATCCTGCCAAGCGCGGCGCATCCCGAAGGCATGGGCGAGCCGGCGACGCCGCCGATCGCCCCGGCGGTCGCCAACGCCGTCTTCAAACTCACCGGCCAACGCCTGCGCAGCCTGCCGCTAAGCTTGGCCTAGCAGGGTGCGCAGGTTGCAGTCGCGTTGCCACTGGGCGCGTTCTTTGCTGTTGGTGATGAGCGCCTGCAGCTCTTGATCGCTTTGCGCGGACGTCGATTGCACCAGGCGGTGGGCGATGCCGGCATCCGGCAGCATGGTGCCGAAGAACGCCACCAGCTCGTGATGCTGGATCAGCAGGGTCGGGAAGTTTTCCACGTCCAGGTCGCCGACCACGTCAGCATGGTCTTCAATGTCGATCCAGACGAAGAATTTGTCCAGATGACGCGCCGCCACTTCGTCGAAGGTGGCGCGGTAGGTGGCGCAGGTGCCGCACCAGGCGGCGCACAGGCAGGCGACGATCCAGCGGTCGCCGGCCACGGCGGCGGCGATCTCTTCACGGTTCTCGAAATTCAGGGTCAGGCTGGCCATAGTCGGTTCTGCAAACAGCGCGCTGGGCGCTAAAGGCGTATTTTACCTCCCCGCGCGGGGTCGCGCCCGCCGGCCCGCCGGGTTAAAATACGGGATGCCTATTATTCTTGCCATTGAAACCTCGTCCGAGACCGCTTCCTGCGCTTTGCTGCGGGGCGATGCCGTCATTAGCCGCCTGTCGAGCGGCGTGCGTACCCATTCCCAGGCCGTGTTGCCGATGATTCAGGAGTTGCTGGCCGAGGCCGGCATCAGCCTGCAGGATTGCGATGCCGTCGCCTTCGGTTCAGGCCCCGGTTCGTTTACCGGCGTGCGCACCGCCTGCGGCGTGGCCCAGGGCCTGGCCTTCGGTGGCAAGCTACCGGCCGTGCCGGTAGTGACCTTGGATGCGATGGCGCTGGCCTGCCATCAGCAACACGGCGCCGACGAGGTGCTGGTGATGCTCGATGCGCGCATGGGCGAAGTCTATTGGGCGCAGTACCGGTTCGAGAACGGTGCGCCGGTGGCGGTGCTGCCGGCGGTGTTGTCGGCACCTGCCGACGTGCGTCCGCAGGGCTCGCCGGTGGCGTGCGGCAATGGTTTATCGGCGTATGCCGAGGCCTTCCCGGCCGGCGGCTTTGCCGAGGTAATGCCGCATGCGGAGCAGGTGGCGCAGTTGGCGGCCATCGCTTTTGCCGCCGGCCAGACCGTCACGGCCGCCGAGGCGCAGCCGCTGTATCTGCGCAACAAGGTCGCCTACACGCAGGCCGAGCGCCGTGAGATGACCGCCGCCAAGGAAGCCGGGGCATGATCGCGCCGGTGTGGGATTTGGCGCGGCTCAATTACGAGCCGATGCACAAGACCGACCTGGAACAGGTGCTGGCGCTGGAGGAGAGCGTGTATCCGCATCCCTGGTCCATGGCCAATTTTGTCGATTCGCTCAACAGCAATTACGAAGCCTGGGTGCTGCGCGACCGCGATGGCGAGTTGCTCGGCTATTTCCTGCTGATGGCGGTGGTCGACGAGTCGCATTTGCTGAATGTGGCGGTGTCTGCCAGCAAGCAGGGACAGGGCTTGGGGCGTTTCCTGTTGAACCAGGCGGTAGCCTGTTCGCGCGGCCTGGGCATGGAGTCGGTGTTGCTGGAGGTTCGGCCGTCGAATACGCGGGCGCTGAAGATTTATGAGCGCTATGGATTTAAACAGATCGGCCGGCGCAAGGGTTATTACCCGGCGGCGGAAGGGCAACGCGAGGACGCTATTGTGATGCGGTTTGGCTTATGAACCGGAGTACCGTGTTCCTGCAGGAGATGGGCATAGGCGTGCAATGGAAGTTGCGCAATGGCGTGGCGGACGTGGCCGGCGAGGAGGGCGCGACGGCGGACGCCGAGGCGCCGGATACCTTCGTTTCGGCAGTGCAGGCGCTGGCCGATGGCTGGCCGGTGGCCGAGGCGCTACCAGCCGCTCCGTCCGCACCAGTCGCACCTGCCGCCGCGCGCCCGGATGCTCCGCCAGCCGCACCGGCTGCCGCACCTCGCACGCCGGCGCCGACGGCGGCCCCGGCTGCTGCTGCGGCCGGGGACGACGCCATGGCCTGGTTCGACAACGCGCCGACACCGCCGCCGTCCGCCGCGCCTGCGCGCCCTGCATCGCGTCCATCGGCCTCTGCCGCCGCACCACGCGCGCCGGCAGCCGAAGAGGCCGTTGCCGAGGGCGAATCGACGTCCTGGTTCGACGACGCGCCGGCCCCGGCACGCGCGGCGCCCGTCAGCGACGCAGCCATCGCCGTCATGGACTGGCCTACCTTGAAGGCCGCCGTTTCCACCTGTACCCGCTGCGACCTGTGCGCCACGCGCCGCAACGCCGTCAACGGCCGTGGTCCCGAGCAGGCGCGCTGGATCGCCTTCAGCGGCGCACCATCGCGTCTTGATGACAGGGACGCACAAGCCGTCGCCGGTGAGGCCGGCCAACTGCTGCACAATATGCTGAAAGCCATCGACCTTCAGCCCGATACCGACGTCTACATCACCAACGTGGTCAAGTGCCGCCCGGCGACGCCCGACGGCGCCGACCGCGCACCGACCGCCGAGGAAGTGGTCGCCTGCCGTCCCTACCTGGAGCGTGAATTGGTGCTGACCGGCGCCACCATGGCAATGACCTTCGGCCAGATGGCCGCGAAGGGCCTGATGATGGGCCCGGCCGCGCGCGGCAAGGTGATGCACTACGGCGCCGCCCAGCTGCCGGTGGTGGCCAGCTACCACCCTGAAGATCTGCTGCGCAAGCCGGAAGACAAAGCCAAGGCCTGGGCCGACCTTTGCTTGGCGAAAGCCAGCCATGCCTGACCAGTCGCCCGGCAGCTATCAAGCCCTGTTTGAAAGCCGCTGGCCGCATCTGAGCAACCCGCACGTGCGGGCGCTGGCCTGGCTGCTGGACGCGCCCGACCTGCTTGATCCTGTCGCGCCGCACTGGCAAGGCCGCATCGCCTCGCTGGGCCCGATGCCGCAGGCCAGCGCCGACTGGCTGGCCGCGCTTGAACGCGATCCAGCCCCGCTGGCGGCCGCGCTCGGCGACAAGCACTATTCGCGCCTCGGCCTCTACGCTGAAAAGCTGATGGCCTTCTACTTCGCCGAACACGGCCAGTTGCATGCCCATGGCCTGCAAGTACGCGCCGACCGCACCGACACCATCGGCGAATTCGATTTCCTGCTGCGCGTAGGCGCGGACCTGGTACACATCGAATTCGCCACCAAGTTCTACTTGCTCGACGCCAACGCCACCGGTGCCGACTTCAACGGCCTGATCGGCCCCAACCTGGCCGATACGCTGGGCGCCAAGATGCGCAAGATTTTCGACAAGCAGCTGTCGCTGGCCGACCATCCGGCCGCCCGCGCCTTGCTGCCGCAGCCGGTGGCGCGCGCGCAGGCGTTGGTCAAGGGCTGGCTGTTCTATCCGGACGGCGTGCCGCCCATGCCAGGCATCTCGCAGCCGCATTGCCATGGCTTCTGGATGACGCAGGCGCAGGCCGCCGGCCTGCCGGAGCAGCAGTACGCCATCATGCCGCGCCTGCAATGGCTGGCGCCGCTCAAGACCGACACCGGCATCGACAAGGCCGAACTGTTGACCGCATTGCACGATGCCGCCGCGCCAGTCATGGTGGCGGCACTGCAAAGTGTAGGGGAGTATCTGGTGGAGGAGCGCCGGGGCTTCGTGGTGCCCGACAGCTGGCGTGAACAGGCCGCGCAGCGCCGCCACGAGGGCGTGCTGCCTGCGTGAACCTCGTCGTTCCCGCGCACGCGGGAACCCATAGAAAGTTGGTGCCGCAGACGCCGTATGGATTCCCGCTTGCGCGGGCATGACGGTGGGGGTTAGTGCTTGGCCTCGCCGATCAGGCTGATCGAATCGAACTCGCGCTGGTTCGCCAGGTGCCGGCGCAGGATGTACAACATAGTGCCCGCCAGGAACAAGCCGAACAGCACGATGATGATGTTCAGGTTCAAGTGGGCGCGCAGCATCAGCGAGTACACCGCCAGCATGGTCAGGATCGACAGGTTTTCATTGAAATTCTGCACCGCGATCGAGTGACCCGCGCTCATCAGCACGTGGCCGCGATGCTGCAGCAGCGCATTCATCGGCACCAGGAAGAAGCCACCCAGCAGGCCGACCAGAATCAGCAGCGGATAGGCCAGCGTCAGCGATTGCACCAGCGGCATCAGCATGACGATCACGCCCATGGCGATACCGACCGGAATCACCGACAGCGACTTGCGCAGCGTGATGCAGCGCGCCGAAATAATCGCGCCCACTGCCACGCCGATCGCCACCACGCCCACCAGGCTGGTGGACTGCTCATACGACAGCTTCAGGGTCCGGTTGGCCCATTCCAGCACGATGAATTGCAAGGTTTGCGCCGCGCCCCAGAACAGGGTGGTCACGCCCAGCGAAATCTGACCCAGCTTGTCTTTCCACAGCATGCCGAAGCAGTTGGCGAAGTCGCTGATCAGGCGGATCGGGTTGCGCTCCTGGTGGCCGTAGACGCAGCCGGTGTCCGGGATGCGGGTATTGAACAGCGCCGCCAGCATATAGATACCCACCACCACGCACAGCGCGGCCTGGGTCGGGGTTTCGATGCCGGTATCGATCACCGGCATGTCGAAGCCCAGCAGGAAGCCCGAGACCCGGCCGCCCACCAGCGCGCCGCCCATCACCGTGCCGAAGATAATCGACAGCACGGTCAAGCCTTCAACCCAGCCATTGGCGGCCACGAGTTTTTCGGCAGGCAGTAATTCTGTCAGGATGCCGTACTTGGCCGGCGAGTACACCGCCGCGCCGAAACCGACGATGGCGTAGGCCATCAAAGGATGCACGTGGGCGAATATCAGCAGACAGCCACCAACCTTGATCAGGTTGGAAATGAACATAACCTTGCCTTTGGGCATCGAATCTGCGAACGCACCGACAAACGCCGCCAACAGCACATAAAAGAGCGTAAACGACAGCTTCAGGAGCGGAGTGACCCATCCTGGCGATTGCATATTTATCAGTAAGTCAATCGCAACAAACAGCAGCGCGTTATCCGCCAACGACGAAAAGAACTGCGCTGCCATGATGGTATAGAAACCACGATTCATTCTGGGATAGCCTGAAAACTTATCTGGCTTGCTTTATACCATGCTTTGATCGTATCCCCAAGAATTGAGCAGTGCGCCCGGGCGCGGGCGCGGTAAAATGGCGGCTTCGTTTATTGATCTGAAATGACGTATGCCTAGGCCTATCCTCGCAACCATTCACATTGACTCCATGAAGCATAACTTGGCCATGGCCAAGGCAAAATCGCCGGGCGCCAAGGCCTGGGGCGTGCTCAAGGCGAACGGCTATGGCCACGGACTGGAACGCGCGATGCGCGGTTTTGCCGATGCCGACGGCCTGGCGCTGATCGAAGTCGACAACGCCGTCAAGCTGCGCGAACTGGGTTGGAAGAAGCCGATTCTCTTATTGGAAGGTTTCTTCGGTCCGGCCGATTTGCACACCATGGCCGGCTACCAACTGCAAGCCGCCGTCCATTGCAAGGAGCAGTTGGAATGGCTGGAAGCGGAGGCAGCGCAATTGACGGCGCGCGGCATCCGCTTCGACCTGCACCTGAAAATGAACACCGGCATGAACCGGCTCGGCTTCATGCCGGACGCCTACGCGGCCGCCCATGCGCGCCTGCGCGCGATTTCCTGCGTCGGCAGCATCACGCTGATGACGCACTTCGCCAACGCCGACGATGTCGACCATCCGCTGCTGCCGATTACCGAGCAGATCCGCCGCTTCGAGCTGGGCGCGGCCGGCTTGCCGGGCCAGCGTAGCTTGTCGAACTCGGCCGGCGTGCTGCTGCACCACGCGCATCTGCAAAACGACTGGGTGCGTCCCGGCATCATGCTGTACGGCGGCACGCCGGGCGGCGCCTCCGCCGAAGCCTTCGGCCTGCAACCGACCATGACTCTGAGCAGTGAGCTGATCGGCGTGCAGGATATCGCCGCCGGCGACGTGGTGGGCTATGGCAGCCGTTTCCAGGCCGATGGCCCGATGCGCATCGGCGTGGTGGCCTGCGGCTATGCCGACGGTTACCCGCGCGTGGCGCCGCTGGGCACGCCGGTGCTGGTCGATGGCGTGCGCACCCGCCTGGTCGGGCGCGTATCGATGGACATGCTGACGGTGGACCTGACGGACTTGCCGCAGGCCCGCATCGGCAGCCGGGTGGTGCTGTGGGGGCAGGGCTTGCCGATCGATGAGGTGGCCGAGTCGGCCGGTACCATCGGCTACGAGCTGATGTGCGCGCTGACGCAGCGCGTGCCGGTGGTCGAAGGCTAAATAGAGGATTTCATACGTGGCAAAGGCAAAAACCAACTATACCTGCACCGAATGCGGCGGCATGGCCACCAAGTGGACCGGCCAGTGCGCGTCGTGCCAGCAGTGGAACACGATGGTCGAGACGGCGATCGAGAGCGGCGGCAATAACCGCTATTCGCAGCCGGCGCACATGGCGCTGGCGCAGACCGCGCCGGTGTTGTCGCTCAATGATATCGATGCGATCGACGTGCCGCGCTTCGGCACCGGCATCGAGGAATTCGACCGCGTGCTGGGCGGCGGCCTGGTGGGCGGTGGTGTGGTGTTGATCGGCGGCGATCCCGGCATCGGCAAATCGACGTTGCTGTTGCAAGCGCTGGCCAATATTTCGCACATGAAGAAGGTGCTGTACGTGTCCGGCGAGGAATCGGGCGCGCAGATCGCCTTGCGTGCCAAGCGCCTGGCGATCGATGCTCGCGATTTGAAATTGCAGGCCGAGATCCAGCTGGAGAAGATCCTGGCCACGCTGGCCGACCTCAAGCCGGAAGTGGCGGTGATCGACTCGATCCAGACCGTGTATTCCGATGCCCTGAGTTCGGCGCCCGGTTCGGTGGCCCAGGTGCGCGAATGCGCGGCCCAGCTGACCCGCGCCGCCAAGCAGACCGGCGTGACCATCATCCTGGTCGGCCACGTGACCAAGGAAGGCGCGCTGGCCGGTCCGCGCGTGCTGGAGCACATTGTCGATACCGTGCTGTATTTCGAGGGCGACAACCATTCCAGCTTCCGCCTGGTGCGGGCCATCAAGAACCGTTTCGGCGCGGTCAACGAGCTGGGCGTGTTTGCCATGACCGAGAAGGGCTTGAAGGGGGTGTCCAATCCGTCGGCCCTGTTCCTGTCGCAGCATGACAATCAGGTGCCCGGTTCCTGCGTGATGGTGACGCAGGAGGGCACGCGGCCGCTGCTGGTGGAAATCCAGGCGCTGGTCGACGCCAGCCACCAGCCCAACGCGCGCCGCCTGTCGGTCGGCCTGGAGCAGAATCGCCTGGCGATGTTGCTGGCGGTGCTGCACCGCCACGCCGGCATCGCCGCCTTCGATCAGGACGTGTTCATCAACGCCGTGGGCGGCGTCAAGATCACCGAGCCGGCGGCCGACCTGGCGGTGCTACTTGCCATTAATTCATCTATGCGCAACAAGCCATTGCCGCGCGGTTTCGTGGTGTTTGGCGAGGTGGGCCTGGCCGGCGAGATCCGCCCGGCGCCGCGCGGGCAGGAGCGTTTGCGCGAGGCGGCCAAGCTGGGCTTCTCGATCGCCATGATTCCGAGTTCGAATGCGCCCAAGCAGCCGATCGAGGGGATGACCATCATCTGTGTTGATCGAATCGATGATGCCTTCAATAAGCTGCGCGAAATCCAATAACGTTGTATTGTTACGTGTTGTAATCGGTAATAGTGCAAATTGCGTAACTAAGAGGATAAGAAAGTGTTAGTCGATCAAAGGTCAGGAGCGGCGCGCAAGATTTTGCGTTCCAAAGCAGTCGTGGTGATGGATGGCATATCGCCGAAGCAGGGGCGGACGCTGGATCTGAACGCGAGCGGAGTGTCGATCACGTTGGACCACAAACTGGCGGCAGGCGATCTCGGCATGGTGTCGTTCGAGCTGTTCGTTGAGGGCAAGGCGCAGGTCGTCAGTTGCCAGTCGCGTGTGAACTACTGCATTTTCAGCGGCGACCATTTCAAGATCGGATTCCAGTTCATGAATCCCGATCTGGCCAGCATGGCCACCATCAATAAATACCTGCGTTGATGATTTCGGCGGGCCCGGTGTAGCGGGCTCGCGGGCGAATCAGGCGGTTGGCTTGCACTTGCTCCAGGGCGTGTGCGAGCCAGCCGACGCAGCGACCCACGGCAAACAATACAAACGGTGCCTCTTGCGGCAGGCCGCAGTGCGCCGTCAGCAAGGCGAGGGCGTAGTCGATATTCGGCAGTTCGCCGGCCTGGCGTTCGGCGGCGACGGCCAGTGCTTCATATGGTTGAATTTTCGGTAGCGTTTTGAGCAGGGCCAGGGCGCGCGGATCGCCGTCGCGATAGAGCGGGTGGCCGAAGGCGGGCAGCGGACGCGCGCCGGCCAGCCAGTGGCGTACGGCGTCGTCGGCGTTGCTGGCGTTGGCTTGGGCGATCAACTGGGCGAACTGCGCCGCCGCGCCGCCGTGCAGTGGGCCGGTGAGCGTGGTGAAGCCGGCCAGCATGCCGGCTGCCAGCGAGGCGCCGGTGGAGATGGCGACGCGGGCGGCGAAGGTGGAGGCGTTCAGTTCGTTGTCGGCCATCAGGACCAGGGCGCGGCGGATCAGGTCTTCATGCGCCTCGGCGCGCCAGGCGCGGGCCAGGCGGGCGCTGATGCTGCCGCCGGCAGGCGCGGCAGGCGCCGCAGGTGCGGCAGGTGCCGCAGGCGTGGCGCGCGCAGCCTCGGCGTCCACGCCGCAGCTGCCCGTCATAGCGTCCACCAGGGAGTCGAGGATGCGGGCGGCCTCTGCGCGCAAATCGTCCGGTGCGCGGCCCAGCGATGGCTGGTCGACAGCGCTGCGTCGAGCGAGCGCAAGCAGCCCGGCCGCCAGGGCACTGCCCGGCGCCTCGTCGCCGGGCTGGCGTGGCAGCCTGCTGCTGGGCCACAAAGCGGCTGCCTGGGCGGCGTCGCACTGCCACAGCAAGGCGGCAACCTCTTCAAGACTGGCGCTGTCGGCCAGCCTGGCGGCGTCGTGGCCCCGGTACAGCAGCTTGCCGTTGGACGCGGTGGAGATCGACGACGCCAGCACCGGCTCGCCATACTGCATCGTCTCGCTGGAGACGATTTCCACCTTGCGCCGCCCGTTGGCCCGGCGCGCCATGCGCAACACGTCATCGCCGTGATACAGGCTGCGGCGCGGATCGTCGCCATCGGGCTTGGCGCGGATCTTGCCCCGGCTGACATTGGCGTACAACGTCTGCGGACGAACGTTGAGCACATTAAGCGCTTCTGCGGCGGTCATCCACACCATTTCCACTTCCTATGTTGACACTTCAAGTCAAGATTGACGCGCGCTTGCCGGCAGTCCTAAGCTGCGACCAAGCATAACTGATCGGGAGTCGACATGTCTCATTCTCTGCTGAACGCCGTCTGGCCGGCGCTGAGCCTGCCCACATCGGCGCTGGATACGGTGCTGCTTGTCGGCGAAGGCGAGCTGCCATCCCACTTCGCCGTTACCGACCTGGCCGTTGCCTCCATCGGCGCGGCGGCGCTGGCGGTGCAGCAGTTGATGGTGGCGCAGGGCGCCGCGCCATCGCCAGTCAGCATAGACCGGCGGCTGGCCTCCATGTGGTTCAGTCGCTCGATCCAGCCGCTGGGCTGGGAACTGCCGCCGCTGTGGGACGCCATCGCCGGCGACTACCCGACCGCCGATGGCTGGATGCGCCTGCACACCAACGCTCCGCATCACCGCAAGGCCGCGCTGGCTGCCTTGGGTTGCGCCGAAGACCGCGCAACAGTGGCGCGTGCTGTCGCCGCATGGCCTGGATTGGTGCTGGAAGAGGCGGTGATCGCGCAGGGCGGCTGCGCGGCGCTGATGCGCTCGATGGCCGAATGGCAAGCGCATCCGCAAGGCCGCGCCGTCGCCGCCGAACCGCTGATCGCCTTCGCAACCGTCGCCAGCGTCGCTGCGTCGCCGTGGCGGTGGACGGCCGGCCGCCCGCTGGGCGGACTGAAAGTGCTGGACCTGACGCGCGTGCTGGCCGGCCCCGTCGCCACGCGCTTCCTCGCCGGCTACGGCGCCAACGTCCTGCGCATCGATCCGCCCGGCTGGAACGAACCCGGCGTCGTCCCGGAAGTCACGCTCGGCAAACGCTGCGCGCGGCTCGACCTGACACAGCCCGCCGACCGCGTCATCTTCGACAAGCTGCTGGCCGAAGCAGACGTGCTGGTGCACGGCTACGGCCCGGCCGCGCTGGAACGGCTGGGCTACGGTGTAGCATTCCGCCGCCAGCTCAACCCCGCGCTGATCGACGTCGCACTGGACGCCTATGGCTGGACCGGCCCGCAATCCGGCCGTCGCGGCTTCGACAGCCTGGTGCAAATGAGCTGCGGCATCGCGCAGCACGGCATGACAATGCAAGGCGCCGACAAGCCGGTTCCGCTGCCGGTCCAAGCGCTCGACCACGCCACCGGCTACCTGATCGCCGCGGCCGTGGTGCGCGCATTGATCGCCCGCCTGGCGGAAGGCCAGGCACTCACGGCCCGACTCTCGCTGGCCCGCACCGCCACATTGCTGACGGACTCCTTGCCGGCACCGGGCCGCAGCAGCACCTCGCTGGCGTCCGCCACCGAAGAGGATTACGCGCCAGCGCGGGAGCACACCGAATGGGGCCCGGCACGCCGGCTTCTTCCACCAGCCGCCATCGACGGCGCACCGATGTCCTGGGCGCGACCAGCATCGAGCCTCGGCGCGACCGTCGCCAACTGGCGGCCGGCACGGGCAATCTCCACGGATTGAAGGACGAATCCGGCCTTGTTTCCGGTTTTGCCGCCAGTGGGAATGTTATATACTCAGTAATCACCAAAAGGAATTGGATCATGGTTACTTCCAGTATAGGCTCTACCGGCAACAGCTCCACCAGCTCGCAGGTATCGACGGACGTGTACAACCGCGTCCAGCAGACCATGGCATCGCAGACCAGCGCCGCCGCCAAGCTCAACGCGTCCATTACCAAGGACCAGACCAAGCTGTCCGCGCTCGGCCAGCTGCAAAGCGCGCTGGCCAACTTCCAGCAGATCGCCGCCGGCCTGACCGGTAGCGGCCTGAGCACGAGCGCGGCCAGTTCCGTCAAGACCGTGCTGACCGCCACCTCCACCGGCGCGGCCAAGGCCGGCACCTATGCCATCGACGTCAAGCAGCTGGCCAAGGGCCAGTTCCTGACCAGCGAAGAATTCACCACCGGCGCCGACGGCAAGGTGGGCGCCGGCGCCGCCACCACCATCAAGATCGATTTCGGCGCCACCGGCGGCGACAAGGGCTTTATTAGCAATGGCACGGCCGGCAGCAAGAGCGTGACCATCGACGGCAGCAACAACACGCCGGCCGGCATCGCCGCAGCCTTCAAGGCTGCCGGCGTGGATGTCACGTTTGTGAAGGGCGACGACGGCCAGTATTCGCTGTCCATCGCCGGCCAGCCGGGCGCCGCCAACAGCATGCGCATCAGCGTCAGCGGCGACGCCACGCTGAAGAACCTGCTGGCCTTTGATCCGAACGGCACGCAAAAACTCAAGCAGACCAGCGCCGCGATGGACGCCATCCTCACGGTGGATGGCAAGGAAATCAAAAGCACCGGCAACGTCATCAAGGACAGCGCCATTGGCGGCGCCACGCTGAATCTGGTCGCGGCCGGCAAGAGCGAGGTGACCGTCGCCGCCGGTTCCAGCCAGATCGGCGACAACCTGAAAGCCTTCGCCGCCGCCTACAACGACCTCAACGCCAAGCTGCAGAAGCTGCAGAAGGGCGAGCTGAAGTCCGACACGGCGCTGAACCAGGCCATCAGCCAGATGAGCATGCTGCTGAAAACCGGCGGTGGCACGGTGTCCGTCACCAAGCTGGCCGAGGCCGGCCTGAGCATGGACAAGGACGGCAACGTGGTGCTGGACGATAAAAAGCTGCAAGCGGCGCTGAGCGCCGACTCGTCCGCCATCGCCAAGCTGTTCACCACCGACGACAAGCGCGGCATTGCCGACCTGCTATCGTCCAAGGCGTCGTCGCTGACCTCGAGCAACAGTCTGCTGACCAGGGAAGCCGCGCTGACCAACAATGAAATCACCAGCCTCAACACGAAGAAGGCCAGCATGACCAAGGCGCTGACGGCCCAGGCCAACGCCCTGGCCGCCCTCTACAGCGCCCAGGCCCAGACCGGCGCCGGCAGCGCCCTCAACGGCCTCGGCGGCAAAGGTACCGGCACCCTGTTCGACATGCTGGGCTGATTTGGGGCGCTAATTCTACGGAACTCCTTGCATCCGGACGGGCTATGCCCGATCATCACGGCTTGTGTGTGTATCCCATTTTCGGAGGTGTTATGGCAGGGAAGTTCGTTGCTGCGGTGCTGGCCGCTGGCTTGATGGCTGGTGCGGCGCAGGCGCAAGAGGAAAAAGTTCTCAATATTTATAACTGGTCGGACTATATCGCCGACGATACGGTGAAGAATTTTGAGAAAGAGACCGGCATCAAGGTCCGCTATGACCTTTTCGATAACAACGAAATCCTGAACTCCAAATTGGTGGCCGGTAAGTCGGGCTATGACATCGTGGTGCCGGGCGTCGCCTGGGCGCGTTTGCAAATGGATGGCAAGTTGCTGCGCAAGCTCGATAAGTCCAAGCTGCCCAACCTGAAGAACCTGGACCCGGAAATCCAGGCCAAGCTGGCCAAGATCGATCCGGGCAATGAATACCTGGTCGACTGGATGTGGGGCTATACCACGGTCGGCATCAACGTCAACAAGGTCAAGGCCGCGCTGGGCGACCTGCCGATGCCGGACAATGCCTGGGACCTGGTGTTCAATCCGAAATACGCGGCCAAGCTGAAATCGTGCGGTGTGTCCTTCCTCGATTCGCCGTCGGAAGTGCTGCCGGCCGCGCTGATCTATGCCGGCAAGCCGGCCTACTCGAAGAGCGCCGCCGACTACGCGGAAGCGGCCAAGGTGCTGCAGTCCATCCGTCCTTACGTGACGCTGTTCAGCTCGTCGGGCTACATCAACGACCTGGCCAACGGCGCGGTGTGCGTGGCGCTGGGCTGGTCGGGCGACATCAACATCGCCCGCCAACGCGCGATCGACGCCAAGAAGGGCAACCTGATCGAAGCGCTGGTGCCGAAGACCTCGGCGCCGCTGATGTTCGACACCATGGCCATTCCAGCCGATGCGCCGCACCCGAACAATGCCCACCTGTGGATGAACTACATCATGCGTCCAGAAGTGCATGCGAGCCTGACCAACAAGGTGTTTTACGCCAATCCGAATGCGGCCAGCGTCAAGTTTGTGCGCAAGGATATCGCTACCAACAAGACCGTGTTCCTGTCGGACGAAGACAAGAAGCGCATGACCGCACCCGAGGCGTTGCCGGCCGATATCCGCCGCAACATCACCCGCATCTACACCAAGTTCAAGACCGGCGTGTAAGCGGAGCCGTAAACGATGAACGGCGCGAGAGGCGTGGTCCTGGTGGGACACGCCGCTGGCGCCGTAGGCTTCTGTGAAGCTGTGTGCTATTCGTGATAGCGGTCGATGAGCTTTTGTTTACTGCCACGCATTTCCTGCATCAGTTCGTAAACAACCAGGGCGATCATTCCTCCGAAAATCCCCATAGTGAGCAAGGTGAACATCATGATGGTCTCCCCCCAATAGTTGATACAATTAAACTGTAGCAGACGCCAACGACTTTACAAGCTATTTAACCACCAGGTCCGCCGCCATCACGGCTTTCAGGTACGCACTCATGGGATCGCCCGGATCGCGCTGCGCAAACCACCACGCGCTGGCCTTGCGGATATCCCATTCCAGATCGTCGCCCGTCATCAGCAGCGAGGCCACTTGTCCCAGCGTCGGCTGATGCCCCACCACCAGCACTGAATCCTTGTTGCCCGGCCAGTTGACGGCCTTCAGCACGTCGGCCGGATCGGCACCCGGCGCCAGGTCGGTGTGGATCTTGAACTTGCGGCCCAGCGCTTCCACCGTCTGCAAGGTGCGCACGGCGGGGCTGGAGAGGATCTTGCAGCTGTCGGGCAGCTGCGAGTTGAGCCATTGACCCATGCGGCGCGCCTGCTTCTGGCCCTTGACGGTCAGCGCACGTTCCAGATCGGTCATGCCGGGCGCCGCTTCTTCGGCCTCGGCATGTCGCCATAAAATCAGATCCATGCTTATTCTCCCAGGTGTGCGTTGGGTGTGCCCAAAGTCTCCATCAGGTGCTGCTGTGCGTTGAAGCTGACTTGCTTGCCGCGTGGCCGGCGCCGCTGGTAGCGGCCGTCCGATTCCAGCTCCCAGGCATTGGTGTTGTCCTTCAAGTACGGGCTCAGACCCTCGGCCATCACCCGCCGCTTGAGCGCCTTGTCCAGAATCGGGAAGGCCACTTCGATGCGGCGGAACAGGTTGCGGCTCATCCAGTCGGCGCTGGCCAGATAGGTGTCGTGCGCCAGGTCGTTGCGGAAGTAGTAGATGCGGCTGTGTTCGAGGAAGCGGCCGATCACCGAGCGCACTTTGATGTTTTCCGACAGCCCCGGCACGCCCGGCTTGAGCATGCAGGCGCCGCGCACGATCAGGTCGATCTTGACGCCATCCTTCGACGCCGCATACAGCGCGCGGATCACCGATTCGTCCACCAGCGCGTTGATTTTAACAATAATCCGTCCCGCACGTCCGCTGCGCGCAATCTTCGCTTCGTTGCGGATGGCCTTGATAATTTCGTTGTGCAGCGCGAATGGCGCCAGCCACAAATGGGTGAGCCGGTGCGGCTTGGTCAGGCTGGTCAGATGGATGAACACCTCGTTGACTTCCTGGGCGATGCCGGGATGGCAGGTCAGCAGGCCGAAGTCGGTGTAGAACTTGGTGGTGGTCGGATGGTAGTTGCCGGTGCCGAGGTGGGCGTAGTAGCGCAGCTTGCCTTCCTCGCGGCGGATCACCAGCGCCACCTTGGCATGCGTCTTCAGGCCGACCACGCCGTACACCACCTGGGCGCCGGCCTGTTCCAGCTTGTCGGCCCAGTTGATGTTGGCTTCCTCGTCGAAGCGCGCCTTCAGCTCCACGATGACGGTGACTTCCTTGCCGGCGCGGGCCGCCAGAATCAGCGATTCCATCAAGTCCGAATTCATGCCGGTGCGGTAGATGGTCTGCTTGATCGCCACCACCGACGGATCGTGCGCGGCGCTGCGGATGAAGTCGATCACGGTCTGGAACGACTGGTAGGGGTGGTGCAGCAAGATATCGTTTTCACTCAGCGCCGCGAAAATGTCGCTGTTGCCGGGTTTTTGCGCGAAGCCGGGGAAGAAGGGCGTGAAGCGCAGCGCCGGATTGTCGACGTGGTCCATGATCTCGTTCAGGCGCACCAGGTTGACCGGGCCGTTGACCGCGTACAGCCGGCTTTGGTGCAGGCCGAACTGGTCGAGCAGGAACTGCGACAGCTCCGGCGGGCAGTTCTTGGCCACCTCCAGCCGCACCGAGGCGCCGAATTGGCGCCCGGCCAGCTCGCCCTTGAGGGCCTGGCGCAGGTTTTTCACTTCGTCCTCGTCCACCCACAGGTCGCTGTCGCGGGTGACGCGGAACTGCGAATAGCCGAGCACTTCGCGGCTGGCGAACAGGTCCGAGATGTGGGCGTGGATCACGGACGACAGCAGGCAGAAGGAAATGCCGCCGCTCTTCGACAACTCGTCGGGTAGCCGGATTACGCGCGGCAGCACGCGCGGTGCCTTGACGATGGCGATGCCGGTGCCGCGCCCGAAGGCATCCTTGCCGCCCAGCTGGACGATGAAGTTCAGGCTCTTGTTGACCACCTGCGGGAACGGGTGGGCCGGATCGAGGCCGATCGGCGTCAGCAGCGGCCGCACCTCGGTGTCGAAGTAGTCCTTGACCCAGGCGCGCTGCGCCTCGTTGCGTTCGTTGTGGCGCACCAGGTGGATGCCGTTGGCGGCCATCTCCGGCAGGATTTCGTTGTTGAGGATTTCATATTGATGCGCCACCAGCAGGTGGCACTCATTGCTGATGCGCGAGAGCGTGGCGACCAGGGCAGGGTGGGTGGCCAGCGAACCGTCGGCCGCGCCGGCCGCCAGCAGGCTGGCCACGCGCACTTCAAAGAATTCATCGAGGTTGCTGCTGGCGATGCACAGGTAGCGCAGCCGTTCTAATAAAGGAATGCTTTTGTCTTCTGCCTGCGCCAATACGCGGCGGTTGAACATCAGTTGCGACAGCTCCCGGTCGAGGAAGGCCGAGTTCTTGTTTACTTCAGCATGCAAGTCAGGCTTCATGTCTTTTTTATCACTTTGCAGGTATCTCATTCTAACGTGTTTGTAGAAGAATGATTGCAACAGTGTAAAGATCAAATATGACAGCTTTGTGACAAAGCCTGTCATAAATGCCGTCCGATTATGACAAAGGGATGACGCTACAGAGGGGGAATGCGCCCTCCAAGGCCATTTTTGAAATATTTTGGCCATGTCATAAAGCTGTCATATTCGACCGCTAGACTGCGCAGCATCCTAACCTGTCATAACAAAGGACTTGAAATGCGACTGAAACAATTGATCTCCTCCCTGGTGCTTGGCGCAGCGGCTGTAATGGCCTTCTCGTCGGCCGCTCACGCCGCCGATATGACCGGCGCCGGCGCAACCTTCCCTTACCCGATCTACGCCAAGTGGGCCGAGTCGTACAAAGCCGCAACCGGCAACGGCCTGAACTACCAGTCCGTCGGTTCGGGCGCAGGCATCAAGCAGATCAAAGCCAAGACCGTCGACTTCGGCGCATCGGACATGCCACTGGCAGCCGCCGACCTGGACGCTGAAGGCCTGATGCAATTCCCGGCCATCATGGGCGGCGTTGTGACCGTGGTTAACCTGGACGGTATCACCCCAGGCCAGCTGAAACTGACCGGCCCCGTGGTTGCCGACATCTACCTGGGCAAAGTCACCAAGTGGAACGACGCCGCCATCGCCGCGCTGAACCCAGGCGTGAAACTGCCAGCCGACGACATCACCGTGGTACACCGCGCCGACGGTTCGGGCACCTCCTTCCTGTTCACCGACTTCCTGTCGAAAACCAGCCCTGAGTTCAAGACCAAGATCGGCGCTTCGACCGCTGTGAAATGGGTGGTTGGTGTCGGCGGTAAAGGCAACGAAGGCGTCGCCGCCAACGTGCAGCGTATCAAAGGTTCGATCGGCTACGTCGAGTGGGCTTACGCCAAAAAGAACAAAATGTCGCACACCCAGCTGAAAAACAAGGACGGCAACTTCATGCAGCCGGACGACGAGTTCTTCAAAGCTGCCGCCGCCAACGCCGAGTGGACCAAGACCCCAGGCTTCGGCGTGGTGCTGACCGACCAGGCTGGCAAAAACTCGTGGCCGATCACCGGCGTGTCGTTCATCCTGATGCACAAAGCACAGGCTGACGCCACCAAGGGCAAGGAAGTCGTGAAGTTCTTCGAGTGGGCCTTCAAAAACGGCGGCGCCGCTGCCACCGAACTGGACTACGTACCGCTGCCGGCATCGGTCATCAAGCTGGTCCAGGATTCCTGGAAAGCCAACCTGAAAGACACTTCGGGCAAGGCCATCTACTAATCCGGACTTCCCTTCGCCGCCAGGCAGCGCGGCGGCGAGGGGGTTAGCCTGCGGCGCCCACCCGGACACCGCAGGCTAGCTTACATCCACCGAGAAAAAATATGAGCGCAGATATCACTTCCACGCCACTATCCAAGCAAGAGCCAGCCATGCACATCAACACCGCGCAAGCGACCGCCGCAGAACAGGCGGCAACGCAGGCCATGCTCCGCACCATGCGTAATCAGCGCATCCAGGATTTCATCTTCCACAAGACCACCATGATCTTCGCGCTGTCGGTGCTGGCGGTGCTGATGGGGATTATCTTTTCGTTGATGGTCGGCGCCTGGCCGGCGTTCAAGGAGTTCGGCCCGGCCTTTATCACCACCGTCGAGTGGGATCCGGTCAACGACAAATACGGCGCCATGATCGCCATCGTCGGCACCCTGGTCACCTCCGGCATCGCGCTGCTGATCGCCTTCCCGGTGTCGTTCGGCATCGCGCTGTTCCTGACCGAGATCTGCCCGGCCGGCCTGCGCCGTCCGCTGGGCACGGCGGTCGAGCTGCTGGCCGGCGTGCCGTCGATTATCTACGGCATGTGGGGCTTGTTCGTGTTTGCGCCGCTGTTTGGCGACTACGTCCAGCCTTTCCTGAAACAGACGATCGGCCAACTGCCGCTGATCGGCCAGTTCTTCAGCGGCCCGACCATGGGCATCGGCATCCTGACCGCCGCCCTGATCCTGGCCGTGATGATCATCCCGTTCATCTCCTCGGTGATGCGCGACGTGTTCGAGATCGTGCCGGCCGTGCTGAAGGAATCGGCCTACGGCCTGGGCTGCACCCGCTGGGAAGTGGTGCGCAAGATCGTGCTGCCTTACACCAAGACCGGCGTGGTCGGCGGCGTCATGCTGGGCCTGGGCCGCGCGCTCGGCGAAACCATGGCGGTCACCTTCGTGATCGGCAACGCCAACAAGCTGTCGTGGTCCTTGTTCGCGGCCGGCAACTCGATCGCCTCCACCCTGGCCAACGAATTCGCCGAATCGGACACCGTGCTGCACACCTCGTCGCTGTTCGCGCTGGCCCTGATTCTGTTCGTGATCACCTTTATCGTTCTGTCCGCCGCCAAGCTGATGCTGGCCGGCATGTCTCGCAAGGAAGGCGTCAAATAATGAGCGCAACTCTGGAAAAAGCCGCGATGAATCCGGTGTATCGCAAGCGTCTGCTGACGCACCGCATCGGCATCGCGTTGTCGGTCGCTGCAATGTCGGTCGGTCTGCTGGTGCTGGCCTGGATTCTGTTCACCCTGATCATCAAGGGCTTCGGCGCGCTGAGCATCGACATGTTCACGCAAACCACACCGGCCCCGGGCAGCGAAGGCGGCGGTCTGCTGAACGCCATCTTCGGCAGCTTCATGATCGTCGGCCTGTCGACCCTGATCTCGACCCCGATCGGCATCCTGGCCGGCATCTACCTGGCCGAATACGGCGAAGAAAACAAGGTGGCTGCGGTGACCCGCTTCGTCACCGACATCATGCTGTCGGCGCCGTCGATCGTGATCGGCATGTTCGTGTGGGCCATGTACGTGGCCACCACCAGGCACTACTCGGGCTACGCCGGCTCCATCGCGCTGGCCCTGATCGCCATCCCGGTGGTGGTGCGCACCACCGACAATATGCTGCGCCTGGTGCCCAATAGCCTGCTGGAAGCGGCCTTCGCCCTCGGCGCGCCGCGCTGGAAAGTCGCCATGTTGGTGCGCCTGCGCGCCGTCAAGGCTGGCGTCATCACCGGCGTGCTGCTGGCCGTGGCCCGCGTCTCCGGCGAAACCGCGCCGCTGCTGTTCACCGCGCTGAACAACCAGTTCTTCAGCGCCGACATGAACGCGCCGATGGCCAACCTGCCGGTGGTGATCTACGGCTTCGCCATGAGCCCTTACGACAACTGGCGCGACCTGGCATGGGGCGGCGCGCTGCTCGTGACCTTCAGCGTGCTGGCACTGAACGTGATCGCCCGCACCGTGTTTGCCCAAAAAGCCCCGAACTAATTTATAAAGCGAATCCATCACATGAATACGCAACTGAGCCAAGAGAATGTTATCGCCATGAACGGCAAACGCACCACCATCGAAATTTCCGGCCTGAACTTCTTCTACGGTAAGACCCAGAGCCTGCACAACGTCAACCTGAACGTCCATGAGAAGCAGGTGACGGCCTTTATCGGCCCGTCGGGCTGCGGCAAGTCGACCCTGCTGCGCACGCTGAACCGCATGTACGATCTGTACCCAGGCCAGCGCGCCGAAGGTTCGATCATGTACCGCGGCCGCAATATCCTCGACGACGGCCAGGATCTGAACATGCTGCGCGCCAAGGTCGGCATGGTGTTCCAGAAGCCGACGCCGTTCCCGATGTCGATCTACGACAACATCGCCTTCGGCGTGCGCCTGTATGAAGACCTGTCGAAGGGCGAAATGGACGAGCGCGTGGAATGGGCGCTGAAGAAGGCCGCGCTGTGGGGCGAGGTCAAGGACAAGCTGACCAAGAGCGGCCTGTCGCTGTCGGGCGGCCAGCAACAGCGTTTGTGCATCGCGCGCGGCGTGGCGGTGAAACCGGACGTGCTGCTGCTGGACGAGCCGACCTCGGCGCTGGACCCGATCTCGACGTCCAAGGTGGAAGAGCTGATCAGCGAGCTGAAACAGGACTACACCATCGCCATCGTCACCCACAATATGCAGCAGGCCGCGCGTTGCTCGGACTACACCGCCTATATGTACCTGGGCGAGCTGGTGGAATTCGGCGAGACCGACCAGATTTTCATGAATCCGGCACGCAAGGAAACCCAGGACTACATCACCGGCCGTTTCGGCTGATCCCCCTTATAATATCGAAATGTAAATGGAGCGCAGCATGATCGGTGAGCATTCATCCAAGCAGTACGACAACGAACTGGAAGCCATCCGCAGCAAAGTGCTGCTGATGGGCGGCATCGTCGAGACCCAGTTCCTCGACGCCATGACCTGTTTCCGTATCGGCAACTCCGAGCGCGCCGACCGCGTGATGCGCGAGGACGACACGGTCAACCAGCTGGAAGTGTCGCTGGACGACGCCTGCAGCCACCTGATCGTGCGCCGCCAGCCGGCCGCCAACGACCTGCGCACCATCATGGCCACCATCAAGGTGATCACCGATCTGGAGCGCATCGGCGACGAAGCCACCAAGATCGCCCGCACCGCCAAGCAGCTGCACGCGCGCGGCGCGGTGACCGTGAACCACTATGAAATGGTGCGCGGCATCGCCAACAACACCAGCGATCTGCTGCACGACGCGCTGGACGCTTTTGCCCGCAACGACGGCAAGCAGGCGCTGCAACTGATCGCCCAGGACGCCGTGATCGACCACGAGTTCCGCTCGATCATGCGCAATCTGATCACTTTCATGATGGAAGACCCGCGCACGATTTCGGCCGCGCTGGATACGCTGTGGGTGGCCAAGGCCATCGAGCGCATCGGCGACCACGCCAAGAATATCGCGGAATACGTGATCTATGTGGTGGAAGGCCGCGACATCCGTCACACCAAACTCCCCATGCTGGAAGAACAGCCTGAACAAGCCGAGTAAATAAACGATAAATGGCATCTGATAAAACCACCGTACTGATCGTTGAAGACGAGCCGGCAATCGTCGAACTGGTGACGTTCTCCTTGCGCGAAGCGGGCTGGAACTGCTGCGCCGTGCAAAGCGCGGGCGAAGCCTGGGATTTCATCCAGACCAAGACCCCGCAGCTGATCCTGCTCGACTGGATGTTGCCCGACTCGACCGGCCTGCGCCTGCTGTCGCGCATCCGCTCGGACCGCCAGTTCAACGAAATTCCGGTCATCATGCTGACCGCGAAAAGCATGGAAGAAGACAAGCTGGCCGGCCTCAACAGCGGCGCCGACGATTACGTCACCAAGCCGTTCTCGCCGCGCGAGCTGCTGGCGCGCGCCAAGGCGCTGCTGCGCCGCAAGAGTCCTGAGCACGCGCAATCGACCATGCGCGCGGCCAACATCATGCTCGATCCGGTCAGCTGCACGGTGTCGATGGACGACCAGAAGATCGACATCGGCCACGCCGAATACAAGCTGCTGAAATTCCTGCTGGCGCATCCTGAACGCGTGTTCTCGCGCAGCCAGCTGCTGGACAAGGTGTGGGGCGATCACGTGGTGATCGAAGAGCGTACCGTTGATGTGCATGTGCTGCGTCTGCGCAAGGCCTTGAAAGAGGCCGAGCACCTGATCAAAACCGTGCGTAGTGTGGGCTACATGCTGTCGGAAAAAACCTGAGTTTCACATGAATCCTAAACTGGTGTTCTGGGTGCCTGCCGCGCTGCGCACCGCCATCATCCTGGCGGCGTGCGCGGTCGGAGGCTGGATCTTCGGCTGGGTCAACGGCCTGATCCTGGCGTTGCTGGCCATGATGGCGCTGGTGTTCACCCAGCTGTCATATCTGTATCAGCTCAGCAACTGGATGGACGACCCGCAGAGCGCCAAGCTGCCGGACGGCTGGGGCGAATGGACCAACATCTTCTCGCGCCTGTACCGCATGCGGCGCGAGGACGAAAAAAACCAGACCGAGCTGACCGAATGGCTGGCGCGCTTCCGCCAGGCCATGCACCTGCTGCCGGACGGCGTGGCCATCATGGACGACGTGTTGTTCCTGGAGTGGTGCAATCCGGCCGCCGAGCAGCACCTGGGCCTGAGCAACGAGCGCGACAAGGGCATGCGCGTGACCAACCTGGTGCGCAATCCGGATTTCATGGATTACATCATCCTTGGCCGCTACGAGCAGCCGCTGACCATCAGCTTCCGCGAGCGCAAGCTGATCGTGCACATCATTCCATTTGAAAACCGCCGCCAGATTCTGGTGACGCACGACGCCACCGAAACCGAGCGCATCGAGGAAATGCGGCGCGACTTCATCGCCAATGCGTCGCACGAACTGCGCACGCCGCTGACGGTGATCGTCGGCTTCCTGGAAATCGCCGCGCAGGAAGGGCTGGACGCGGCCACGCGCTCCTCGCACCTGAAGCTGATGACGGAGCAGGGCCACCGCATGCAGCACCTGATCGAGGACATGCTGACCTTGTCGCGCCTGGAGTCGGTGGATTACCCGATGCGGCCGGAGCCGATCGTGGTCAACCAGCTGATGGACCAGTTGCTGCGCGAGGCGCGGGCGCTGTCGGCCGGCAAGCACGAGATCACCATGGAAGTGTCCGGTCCAGATGTGTTGGGTTCGTATGATGAGCTGCACAGCGCCTTCGGCAACCTGGCCTCGAACGCCGTGCGTTACACGCCGGCGGGTGGCAAGATCCACCTGGTCTGGAAAGAATTCGAGAACGGCATCAAATTCATGGTGGAAGATACCGGCATCGGCATCAGCCCCGAGCACATTTCGCGCTTGACCGAGCGTTTCTACCGCGTCGACAAGAGCCGCTCACGCGAAACGCAGGGTACCGGCCTGGGGCTGGCCATCGTCAAACACGTGCTGCTGCGCCACGGCAGCACACTGCAGATCAAATCCGAAGCGGGCAAGGGCAGCACCTTCATCGTCTGCATGCCGAAGACGGCGGTGGTGGAGCAGCAGCCGGAGCTGCTGGCCGGTTAATCCTTCAGGTCGGCGGGCACTTTGCCGCCGTTCTGCGCCAGCTTGGTCATCACCTGGCGGTGCAGCCAGATATTCATGCTGGCGGAATTCTCCATGTCGCCGGCATAGTGCAGCTCCTGCGCCAGCTCCTTGCGCGACTGCAGACTGCTATCCAGATCCAGCAGCTTCAACAGATCCACGATCGACGTGCGCCAGTTCAGTGGCTGGCCGGCCTGCTTGGCCTTGTCGTTGAGGATGCTTTCGACATCCACATCGGTCAGCTGCACGGCGGCAGGTTCGACGACCGGCGCGGTCGGCGCCGGTCCGGGCGCTGTCGGCACGGTAGTTCCCTGCGGCGCTTGCGCTACCGCCGGATGCGATGGCGGGAAAATCTTGTGGAAGATGTTGCTGAGCATACCCATAGTGATTCCTTTACTTGCTTGAGGCGCGCGCCAGCTCGCCGTTGAAAAATTCTGTCACGCGATCGACCATGCCGGGCGCATGTTGCTCGGCGGTGGCGGCGATTTCCTCCACTTGCACGGGCGTGATGTGCTCGGTCTGCTCGGGCGTCACATGCGGATGGGTTTCCGTGCCGAAGTCGCCGATGCTGGCGGCCAGCGATGCGGCCATCTCGTGGCTGACCTTGCTCAAAAGACGGTTGACGATGTCGGCCCGTTGCTCCGGACTGCTGAGCAAAAACAATTGGCTAATGGTGTGGTCGGTGGTTGCGGACATATTTGCTCCTGGTTGCGATGGAACCAAGTTAACGCGCCACCCACCGCAGGTCTGTACGCCCTCTAACGCTCTCATGCTTCGGGGTCAGTTCCGACATTCGGACATTTCGCGCGCGAAATGTCCGAATGTCGGAACTGACCCCGACTCTAGAGCATGGCTTGCTGGCAGCTGTGGACGGCGTCTTCGTAGGAGCGGGAGACGTGGTCTGCGGTGGGGAAGACGCAGGTTTTGAGGTCGGGATTGTCGAACGGACTCGGGAGCAGCAAGGCGAATTGCTTGGCGTGCGGCAGCCGTTCGCGCACACCCGCCAGCATCGCCGTCATCTGCTCGCAGTCGTTGAGCGGATCGACGCTGATCAGCACTACGATGGCCACCAGCTCCGGCGAAGCGCCTGGCGGTGGTTCGTCCTCCAGCTCGTCCAGATTGCGGCTGCGGGCATCGATTTTTTGCTCGCGCAGGATGCGTACCAGGATTTCCGTCGCCAGTTCCGCGTACTGCGTGCCGATGCCGATGCTCAGCACCACGCTGCCCTTCGGCACGTCGAACGAGCCTTGCCATTCGCCGGTGTCGGAGATGCGCTGCGCGCGCAGCTGCCGGCCGATGCCGCCGCCCGCCAGCACGCTGCTGCGCTTGCGCTTTTTCCACCACTTCGGATTGCCGCTCAATGCTTCAATCACGGCGATGATGGAGCTGGTGACTTTTTCTTCTTCATCCGGTGTGATGGCGCGGTCTTTCAGGTCGAAATTGGCCAGGTGCAGGGCCGGCAGCAGCACGCCGTCGCAATACTCGGCCAGCGATTTGTGCTGCATGTAGCGCTTGGCGCTGGTGATCATTTCGTGCGCGTCGCCCGACAGCGCACGCTGGTAGAAGTTTTGCGGCATGGTCAGCGCCGGCAGTTCGCCGAACATGATTTCCAGTACCTTGAGGGCGCGGATGTAGCGGCCCGCCACCACCAGGCATAAGGTCAGCGGCGTCGACAGCACCAAGCCCACCGGTCCCCAGATCCAGCTCCAGAAGATGGCCGACACCACCACCGACAGCGGCGACAGCCCGGTGGTGTGCCCGTACAGTTTCGGCTCGATGGTCTGGGCGACGATGATTTCCACCGCCAGGAACAGGCCCAGCGTCATCAGCGCCAGCGACCAGCCGGGATCGACCGCCGCCGCCAGCAGGGTGGCGCAGAACGCCGCCATCCACACGCCGACGTAGGGAATGAAGCGCAGCACGGCCGTCATCGTGCCCCACAGCAGCGCCTGGCCCAGGCCCATCAGGCTCAGGCCCAGCCACACGGCCAGGCCGGTGGCGAGGTTGACCAGGAATTGCGAGATGAAGAAACGCGACAGCCGCTCGCCGGCGTCGTTGACGGCGATGGTGGTGGCGCGCAGGTCGCCGCCGCCGGCCAGCCGGATGAAGCGGTCGCGCAGCGATTCATGTTCGAGCAGCACGAAAATCAGCACCACGAAGACGATCCCGGCCACCTCCAGCGGCGGCCACACGGAGGCGACGATTTTGCTCAGCAACTGGAACGGTTTCAGCGCCGGCTCGTGGATTTCCACCAGCACCGGCGTCTTGACGCTGCCGTCGCCCAGCCGCACCGGCTGCGCTTCGCCCGGCGCATCGGACGTGAAGTGTTCGATCAGCTCGCCGGCCGGCCCGCCGATGCTGCCCAGCGTGCCGCGCGTGAGCGCGTCCAGCGCCTCGACCTTGGCGGCGATGGTGTCCTGGTACTTGGGCAGGCTGGCGCCCATGGCGCCGACCTGCTGCACGATCACGGCGCCGATGGCCAGCAGCGTCACCGTCACCACCAGCACGCCGGTGCAGACCGAGACGGTCTGTCCCAGGCCGAGCCGCCGCAGGGCGCGCACGAAGGGCGCGATCAGGAAGCTGAAGAAGAACGCCAGCGTGATCGGAATCAGCACGTCGCGCCCGAAGTAGAGCAGCGCGAGCACCGTGGCGGTGCCGACCAGGCCGGTAACGGCCCCGGGTAAAGTGCGGGAAGTAAGCGAGTCAGACACCGGGTAACCTGGCAGGATAAGTGAAACCAATGAAGTGCACCGTGTTCAGCACCATGTGGACCGCCATGGCGGCCTCGATGCGTTGGGTGCGCTGGTAGGCGATGGCGTAGCCGAGACCGGCGATGGTGGCGAGTATGCCATACCGCAGCCCGCCCCCCACGTGCGCCGCGCCGAACAGCAGCGCCGATACCGCCACCGCCAGCCACGACCCCCAGCGCATACGGGCCAGCGCCGTCGCCAGCCGCGCCTGCAGCAAGCCACGGAAGAAGGCTTCCTCCGCCACCACGCTGAACAACAGGTTGACGGCGATGAACATCAGGGTCTGCTGCGGCAGCTTGAGATCGACGCCGACCAGGCCTGCGAAGACGGCAAACCCCAGCGTCGCGGCTATGGTGATCAGCAGTACCGGCACGGTGCGCTTCAGCACTGCGCCCAGTTCAGCCCAGGTCCCGACCCGCCGGCAGAGCAGGGCCAGCAGGATGAGGCCGACCGCGCCCTTGTCGAAATTGGCGTACTGGGTGAATGGGGCGGCGCCTTCGGACAGTACCACCCGGTCCAGCAGCAGCGGATTGTGGAAGCCGGGCAGCTTGTGCATGGCCAGCGCCAGGGCCAGCACGCCGGTCAGCAGGCCGCAGCCCGCCCGCATCCAGGCGCGCGGTGCGCTAGCGGCGCCATAGGCTGCGGCGGCCAGCACCAGCAAGGCGCCGATCGCCGGTGGAGCGAGCACGCCGCCCACCAGTCCCCACGCCAGTGCCATCACAAAAAACAGCAGCCACGGCGGCATGTAGCGCCGGCCCGGCGGCGTCCACACGGCAGCGATGGCGATGGCAAGGAGGAGGAAGGCGGGGAGTTGGGGTGTCATTGATTCAAACGTGAGGCTTTCGGCAATGATACCCCAAGGCAGCTTAGAACTTGTAGATCAACGCGGTCATGACCATGGGCGTGGTCTTGCGCTTGGTGAGCGGGCTGTCGGCGGCGTCCGAGGTCAGGCGGCTGACGCCGACCAGGCTGCGCACCGACCAGCTGCTGTCAATGACGTGGTTCCAGTTCAGTCCGGCCGTGAGGTTTTCGAAGCCGGCCTTGGCCGTGTAGCGCTGGTAGCCCGAGGCGGCGCTTTGCGCGGAGGTCACGCCGAAGTAGGTCTGGTTGTGCTTTCTGTCGCCGTAGACGGCCGAGACGCCCCAGCCGATCTGGTCGCCGGCGTCGCTGTACAGCGGCGCACCGGCACTGAAAATGTAGGTGGCGCCGTATTCGCGGTGGCTCAGGTTCTGCTTGGTGGTCAGGCCGAGGCCGACCGTGCCCAGCTGGTAGCCGACGCTCAGCACGGCCTGCGCCGCGCCTTCGATTTCTCCCATGCCTTTGAGCGCGTCCGATCCGGAAAAGCGGTTTTTCCGGTGGTCTTCGCGGCCGCCGTCATAGCCCAGCGCCGCGCTGAGCTTGAAGTCGCCCACGGCCGTTTCGTAGCCGATGCCGCGCTGCGTGCTGAGGAACACGCCGTTGGCGTAAGTCCTTTCCAGGAAGGGCAGCGGCAGCACCCGGCTCTTGTCGGCGCCGGCGTATTCGGGGATGTAGGCGAGGCCGACGCCGGCCATGAGGCTGTCGCCGGCGGCGGGCTTGGCGTCGTCGGCGGCGAAGCTTTTGCCGCTGAAGGCGCAGAGGGAAAGCAGGGTGAGGGCGAGGGCTTGGCGCATGGGTGGGTTCCGTTCAGTGGTCCGCCGGCGCATGATTGCCCGGCTTAAGACCGCGAGAGTTTCCCAGCATTCAAGATGTGCCGCTATCGCCGTTGCTGAAGTATCATGTGCTGAATTCTTTGGTATCGCCTGACGCACTCTGGAGCCGCTATGTCCCTGACTTTGTACTACCATCCCCTGGCCTCGTTCTGCCACAAGGTGCTGATTGCGCTGTACGAAAGCGGCGTCGATTTCGAGAAGCGCATCATCAATCTGGGTGAAGAGGCCGACCGCGCGGAATTGCAGGCCATCTGGCCGCTGTGCAAATTCCCGGTGCTGCGCGATCACGCCAGGGTGCGCGATGTGCCCGAAACGTCGATCATCATCGAGTATCTGGACCGCTACTATCCGGGCGCGCAGCCGATGCTTCCGGCCGACTGGGACGATGCGCTGGACGTGCGCCTGTGGGACCGCTTCTTCGATAATTATGTGCAGGAGCCGATGCAGACCATCGTCAACGCCCATCTGACCGGCCTGAGCTGCGACCAGACCAAAGAGCGTACCAAGCTCAAGACGGCTTACAAAATGATCGAAAAGCGCATGAGCACACGCAGCTGGATTTGCGGCGAGGCCTTCAGCCTGGCCGACTGCGCGGCGGCGCCTGCCTTGTTCTACGCCGCCACGCTGTTGCCGTTTCCTGAGGAATATCACCACCTGCAGAACTACTTCGAGCGCCTGGTCACCCGTCCCTCGGTCAAGCAGGTGTTGGATGAGTCCAAGCCGTTTTTCTCGATGTATCCCTTCGCCGCCGATATTCCCGAACGCTTTCTTTAAGCCCGTCGTTCCTGCGCGAGCGGCAACCCATACTTCGCCGCCAGCCACGCGGCCTATGGATTCCCGACTGCGCTGGACTGACGGGGGTTAATTCTGGTTGCCTTCAGGTGCGCTTTGTACCGAGGCCGCCTGAGGGAAGGCCTGGTTCTGGGCGGCGATGTTGGCAAAGCGGCTGGCTTCATCGATCTGCTTGCCGGCCACCTTGCGGCCCGCATCGGCCAGCTCGGTGGCGGTGCGCGTCGCCTGTGGCACCCGTTCTTGCGCGATCTGGCTGATCTCCGCCTGGAAGTCGGTGGCGACTTGGGCCACTTGCTGCTGGTAGGCCTGCAGCTTTTGCAGCAGCGTAGCGGCTTGCTGCTGCGAAGCGTCGGCGCGGCGCTCGTCTGGCGGCGTCAGCAGGGAATTGCGCATCGCGGCGGTCGATTCTTCCAGCACATCGCGGCTGAACTGAAGATTGACCTCGGCCAGTTGGCGCAGCGAGCGCAGCACTGACTGGCTCAGGTCGGTGTAGTAATCTATGCGGGCTTGCGCATGGTTTCGGGCTGCCGGGGACAGCGTTTCCACAAACGAGTTCATAAGCGTGCTCCTGTTGAAATGAGAGGCCAAAAACGAAAAGAGGACGGACGATTTGGCCTGTCGTCCGCCCCCATATCATCGCGCATGTGAGCGCTTTATGGCACTCCAGAGCTTGCTGGAATTATTTGTTTTCCCTACTCAATGGATGGCGCCGGCCGTGGCAGGAGGAACAGCGATTTCTGCCGGCCGTTGATGTAACGCACGCCGCTTGCATCAAAGAAGGCATCCTCCTCCAGCATGATGCGCACCGGCTCTTTCCAGCCCGGAATGGTGGTGGCCGCGTTCAGTTCGATCGAGTAGGCGGTGTTGAGGCGCAGCTGGTCGTCGCCGCTGCCCGGCACGCCGCCCTGCATGTCCCACATGCCGATGGCCGGCCCGGCCGCGTGGCCGTGGTAGCCGATCGGGTGGGTGTAGATGGTCGGGGTGATGCCTTCGGCCTTGGCCTGCTTGAGCGACTCGGCCAGCACCTGGTTGCCGCTGCGGCCCTGTTGGAAGTGGGAGGTCAGGATGTCCTGCAGGCGGTTGGCGCTGGCCAGGGCCTTGACCAGCTCGGCCGGCGCGGCGGTTTCGCCCGGCTTCAGCACGTAGGCGTGTTGCTGGATGTCGGTGTTCAGGCGCAGGTAGGTGATGCCGATGTCGACGTGCAGCAGGTCGCCCGCCAGGATGACCTCGGCATCGGCCAGGCCTTTGCCGGCACGCTGGATTTCCACCGACGGATGGAACCAGGTGTCGTAGCCGAGGTCGCGGATCTTCTGGCGGAACCACCACACCACGTCGTCCGTGGTGGTGATGCCGGGCGTGATGACGCGCTCGGAAAATCCTTCTTCGATGATTTTGTGGGTGGCGTTCACCAGTTGCGGGTAGAGCTGCATTTCGCGCGCGGTCCGGGTTTCCAGCCAGCGCACGGCCAGCGGCTCGGCCGACACCACGCGGCGTTTCAGTTCGGCCGGCAGGGCGGCCAGCAGTTCGGTGTAGTCGGTGTGGTCGACGCCGTCGGCATGGCCGAAATGGGTGGAGGTGTTGAGTGCGATCTTGGCCGGGTTGCGCTGCTTGATGATATCCACCAGCGCGTCCCACTGGTTGGGGAATTTCTTCATGTCCCAGGCGGCGGTGATGCTCTTGCCGACGTTGTAGCGCGCCACGGCCAGGCGTTCCACCTTGCCGGTTTTGGCGTCGCGGTGGAACACCAGCACCGTGCGGCGGCGCGCGTTCAGCCATTCGGCCGGCAGCATGGTTTTCAGCACCGGGTCTTCATTGTATTCACGCGAGACCACCACCCACATGTCGATGCCGGTTTGTTCCATCATGCCGGGCAGCAGGGCGTCGAAGCGTTCGACCAGCAGCTGGTTGACGACAGTGGCCTGGTCGCGCACCGACAGCACTTGTGCTGAAACGAGGGCTGGGGCACTTGCCGCCAGGATCAGGATCAGGGAGAGGGCGAGGAGAAATTTTTTCATCCGTAGATATTGATCCCCGATTTTGGCAATGTCAATCAACAATATTTATAATGCATGTTGCACAGCTAAGGAGAGAACATGGCAGCACCTTCGGTTTTTTATCTGCACGGCGGCCCGGCGCTCGGCCCGGTGTTCGAGCGCGCCCGTTTCCCGGACGCCGCCCACGTTCATTGGTGGCATCAGCCGCTGGCCAAACCGTGCGCCACGCATCCGTATCAGGATCTGCTGGCGGCGGCGCTGGCTGAATTGCGCTGCGTGGCGGCCCAGGGCGGCGCGCCGGTGACGGTGATGGCCAGCTCCTTCGGCGCGCATCTGGCGGTGCATCTGGCACGCCATGCGCCGGAGCTGATCAAAGATGTCGTGCTGCTGGCGCCGACCTACAATCCAGAGGACGCCGCGCTGCGCCTGGCGCGTCGCGCTTTCCGCGTGCACACCGACCACGCGCATGCCGGCAAGCTGGCCACGGCGCTGGCGATGTATGAGGACGATCCGGGTCGCCCGCGCTTCTGGGACGTGTTCGGCGCGCTGTCGCTGCTGCCGGATGTGACGGAGCTGTATTTCGGCCCGAGCGCCGGCCCGGACGCGGCGCGTTCGTTTGCGGAGTTGATCCAGCAGCCGGGCGCCTTCGATGGTCCGACCTCGGTGGCGACCTCGGACGATTTTTCGGCGCAGGACCATACGCCGGCGCGCAGTCCCTACACCGGCCCGGTGTCGGTGCTGTTCGGCGCCTACGATCCGATGATCGCCGCCGACAAGGACCGCGAGCTGTGGGCGCAGGTGTTCCCGCAGGCCGGTTTCTTCCAGGTCGAAACCGGCCACTTCCCGTTGCTGGAGCTGACGCTGGAGCAGTGCCTGGCGCCGGCCTGATTATTTGCCGGCGAAGCGCGCTTCGATTTCTTCCAGCGTCTTGCCCTTGGTTTCGGGCAGCAGGAAGGCGGCGGTGAGGAAGTACAGCAGCGTGGCGCCGGCCCACCAGAAGAACATGGTGGCGTAGCCGTACTGGCCGACGGTCGGCAGGAAGGTGGCGGCGATCATGGTCGAGACGAATTGATTGACCAGCAGCGCGATGCTCATGCCGTTGGAGCGGATGCGGGTCGGCATCAGCTCCGACAGCGCCAGCCACACGCAGACACCGGGACCGACGGCGAAGCCGGCCACGAACAGCGCCATCGCCAGCGCCACTTGCCAGCCGTGCGTGGTGGATGGCACGGCGGCGATGTCGGCGCGCTCGATGCGCAGCGGTGCGTCGGCGCCTTCGGCCGGATCGGCGAAGGGATTCAGGTGTAGCTGGCGGAAGAAGACGCCGATCACGCTGTCCGGCTGCACGGTGTCTTCACGGCTCATCTTCAGCAGCGGCAGGGCGGCGTCGTCGCTGCGGCGCGTTTGCACGTTGGTGAACGGGCCGTAGGAGTAGGCCACGGTCAGCTGCTGCGGTGCGTTGTTGGCGGCGCCGAAGGATTTCAGGGTGTCGGCGTCCAGACGCAGCGCCAGGCTATCGGCTTGGACGTGGGATTGCAGTTGCGGACGCACGTCGCGCTGTTCGCCTTCGGCGCTGCGGAACAGTAGGCCGGCCGCCAGCAGGGCGGCGACGATACAGCCGGTGCCCAACATCAGCAGGAACTTGCGGCCCTTGCGGTCGACCAGCACCACGGCGACGATGGTCATCAGGGCGTTCAGGACTTTCAGCGCGACGTCGCCGGCGTTGGCGGTGGCGCCGGGCAGGCCGGCCTGGTTCAGGATGTTGACCACGTAGGCCAGCACGGAGTTGATGCCGGTGGCCTGGTTCAGCGCCAGGATCAGGCAGGCCAGCAGGAAGGGCAGCATGTAGCGGCGGCTGAGCAGCGGATCGACGGCGCGCGGTGCGGCGGAGCCGGAGGCGGGAGCGGAGGCGGCAGGCAGTGCCTTCAGGATCTCGCGCAGCTCGTCCTCCGCTTCGGCGGCGGGACGGGTTTGCAGCAGGGCGATGCGGGCTTCTTCGATGCGGCCACGGCGCGCCAGCCAGCGCGGCGACTCGGCCAGCAGCAGCGCGCCGGCGCTGAACACCACGCCCGGGGTCAAACACCACCAGAAGATGCTGCGCCACGCATGATCCTTGGCCGCAAACACCGCTGCCGCACGTTCGCCTTCGGCCAGGTGCTGCGCCGCCACGGTGGCGCTTTCCACCGAGTGCGCCTGCATCAAGCCGATCACCGCCGCCGCCACCAGGCCGATGGTCAACAGCAGCTGGAACAAGGCCGCGCCGCGGCCGCGATGACGCGCATGCAGGCACTCGGCCAGGTAGAGCGGCACGATCACGCCGATCAAGCCGCCGCTCACGCCTTGCAGCAGGCGGCCCAGCAGCAGCGGCGTGTAGCCGTCGGCCAGCGCGATCAATGGAATACTGAGCGTGAACAGCACGCCGGACAACACCATCGCCCAACGACGGCCGATCCAGTCGGCCAGCGCACCGGCGAACAGCGAAGACAGCACGGAACCCAGCAGCACCGCCGCCACGATGAAACTCAATTGTTGTGCACTCAAGCGCCAGGCCACCGACGCGGTGGATTCCAGATAAGGCAGCGCGCCGGCGATGATGCCCACGTCGATCCCGTAAAGCAGTCCACCCATCCCTGCAATGAACAATAAGTATCCCATGGCGCGTGCTTGCATCGAGTCTCCGGCTAGTTGGTGGTTAGGTCGATGGCTTCACCTTCAACGAAGACGGCCACCGGTTGTAATTCTGCGTTGAGCACCACAATGTCCGCCCAGGCGCCCGGCGCCAGGCGACCGCGCTCGGTCTCGCCCAGGTAGTCGGCGGGATAGAGCGATAAACGGTTCGAGGCGTCGGCCAGCTCCAGCCCGAGGCCGACGAAGTTGCGCAGCGCCTGGTCCATGGTCAGCACACTGCCGGCCAGCGAGCCGGTGGCGAGACGCACGCAGCCCAGGCATTTGTAGACGCGCTGGCTGCCGAGGCCATACTCGCCGTCCGGCATGCCGGTGGCCGAGGTAGCGTCGGTGACGCCGTACAGGCGCGGAATCGCGCGCAGGGCGGCGCGGATCGCGCCCGGCTGCACGTGCTGCAGGTCGGGAATGATTTCCGCGTATTCCGCATGCGCCAGCGCTGCGCCGACGATGCCGGGCTTGTAGTGATTGAGGCCCGTCATGCCGTTGAACAGATGCGTGAAACCGGCCGCGCCGGCTTCCAGCGCGGCCACGCCGTCTTCATAGCTGCCGTTGCTGTGGCCGACCTGCACGCGGATGCCCAGCGCATTCAGCTCCGGGATCAGCGCCAGGTGGCCGTTGACTTCCGTCGCCAGCGTCATGACGCGGATCGGCGCCAGTTCGTGATAGCTGTTGACCAGGTCCATGCTGCCCACCGCGATTGCGTCCGCCGGCTGCGCGCCCAGGCGGTGGATGCTGAGGAACGGACCTTCCAGGTGCACGCCCAGCATGCGCGCGGCGCCGGCCGGACGCTGCGCGACGCCGGGCGCCAGGCCGCGCAAGGCGCGCCGGATGGAGTTGTCGGTGGCGGTCATGGTGGTGCCCAGCATGGCGGTGGTGCCGTGCCTGGCGTGCGCGCGCGCCACCGTGACGCCGGCGTCGCCGCCCTGCATGATGTCGACGCCGGCCGCGCCGTGCACGTGCAGGTCGACAAAGCCGGGCAGGATGGTCAGGGTGTGGTCCGCGCCCTGGTCTTCGCTGATGTCGAGGATACGTCCGCTTTGTTGGTCGAAGGTGATGCGGCCGTTGATCCAGCCGGCCGGGGTGAGTATGCGTCCAGTCAGCATGGGGTCATTCCGCAATCAAAAGCTCGATGCCGGCTTCCAGCAGGCCGTCGCGGTATTCCGGGCTGATGCCGGCGTCGGTGACCACGGTGTGTACGCGGTCCAGCTGGACGATGCGGTGCAGGCTCACGCGGCCGAACTTGGAAGCGTCGGTCAGCACGATGATCTTTTTGGCCCGCTCCACCATCTTATGATTCAGGCTGGCTTCCGCCTCGTGATGGGTGGTGACGCCGAACTGCAAATCGAAACCATCGACGCCGAGGAACAGCTTGTCGAAGCTGTAGGCCTGCAGGCAGGCTTCGGCCTGCGTGCCCTGAATCGACAGCGACTGCTTGCGCAGCAGGCCGCCGGTCATGATCAGGTCCACGCCCGGCGCGTCGGCCAGCTCCCAGGCGATATTCAGGCCGTTGGTCATGACGGTGATGTTCTGCGCTTCGCGCAGGTGGCGCGCCAGCGAGATGGTGGTGGTGCCGGAATCGATGATGATGTTATCGCCCGGCTGCACCATGCGCGCGGCATAGGCGCCGATGCGCGCCTTTTGCTCGTGGTTGATGGCGTCCTTTTGCGGCACCGTGTGTTCGGTCGGCGGCGTGCGCGCCAGCGTGGCGCCGCCGTGGCTGCGCGTGGCCAGGCCCTGGGATTCCAGCGCACTGAGGTCGCTGCGGATGGTCACCGCTGAAACGCCCAGCTGGTCCACCAGTTCGTTGACCTGAACCGAGCCCTGTTGGGTGAGCGCCTGCAAAATGGTGGCGCGGCGTTGACTGGTATGTCGCATGGCTGTGCTGATAATCTGTCAAAAATGGCAGCTTAACAGATCGCGGCGGCGCTGCCAGCCGGTTCCGTGCCAACTTCGGCGGCGTTATGGTTGCAGGCGCGCGCGTATTGCGCCAGCAGGCGGCCGATCTTGTGTTCGAGCAGGGCGTTGGCCTTGGCGGTCAGCTGGCCCTGCAGCACTTCCAGGTACTGTTCCGGCAGGTGTTGGCTCAGCAGCGACAGCGGAATCTCCAATGCATCCAGGTTGGCGACCAGCTTGTCCACTGCAGCGACCACCGGCGCTTCGCCCCAGTAGTAGCGGCAGCGGTCGCTCAGGCCATAGCGGCGCAGCAGGCGCTGTTCGGCGCTGGTGCCGGGATAGTGTTTGGCCCAGTGCCTCGGCTGCGCCAGCATGGTTTCGTCGAGCACCTGCATCAGGCGCGAGGCCTGGCCGGCGGCGACCAGTTCCTGCTCGATCTGGCACAGCGCCACAAAGCCTTCGCGCAGGGCGAAGGTGGCGGCCGGGCCGACCTTGAGGATGGCGAAGTGGTCGCGCACCATCTGGTGCAGCGCGGTTTCGCGCTGGTAGTCGGTGGAGTGGGCCTCAAACACGATGCCGGGCTGGCCGGCCACGAATTCGGACAGCGTGGCCGCCTGCGCCGCGTCGTAGTGCTGGATGTGGGTGTGATCGAAGTCCACGCCCGGCTGCACCACCATGGCGATCACGCGGCGCCAGGCGCCGTGCAGCTTGTGCTCCATGAAGGCCTTGCGGTGCACGTCCAGTGTGCGGTGCGCGGCATCCGGCGAGGTGGGGGCGCCGGCTTGCGCCAGATTGGCCTCACCGCCCGGAATCGGCACTTCGGTGCCGATTACGTACACCGGCGGCGGCAGGCCGGCCTGCTGCGCCGCTGCTTCGGCGACGAGGCACAGGCGCGCCGAACGCGCGGCGATGGTTTCGTCGCTCAGGATTTGCGGATCGTCGGCGCAGCGCATGCTGCAATCGAGATGGATCTTGTGGAAGCCGGCCGCCGCGTAGGCGGCGATCAGGGTTTCCGCGTGCGCCATGGCGGTGGCCGCGTCCAGTCCCTGCCAGGTGTTGGGACCGAGGTGGTCGCCGCCCAGTACCAGCCGCTCCAGCGGAAAGCCCTGTTCGCGCGCCAGCGCCTGCACGCTGTCGACGAACTGCGGCGGCGTCATGCCGGTGTAGCCGCCGAACTGGTCGACCTGGTTCGATGTGGCCTCGACCAGCAGCACCGTGTCGTAGGTGGTGGCGACGCGCATGGCGGCGCGCAGCACGCTCGGGTGGCTGCAGCACACGCTATACAAGCCGGTGGCCTCGCCACGGCGGTGCGCGGCGATGATTTGCTGGACGGGGGACAGGGAATCGGTGGTCTTCATGGTCGGTCGCTTAGTTGTTGACGGGCGAGGAGGGCTGCGCCGCGCGCGCCGCCGGCATCGCCGAAGGTTGGCGGCAGCACGGGCGGCGTGCGCACGCCGGAGAACAGGTGGCGGCTCATCGCCGCCGGCAGTTTTTCATACAGGTGCGCCAGCTGCGACAGGCCGCCGCCCAGCACGATGGCGTGCGGGTCGAGCGTGATCACCAGGGTGGCCAGCGCGTGCGCCAGCAGGTCGAGGTGCACGTCCAGCGTGCGCTGCGCGATGGCGTTGCCGCCTTGTGCGCGTGCGACGATGGCCAGCGGCGTTTCGTCGCCGGCGCCGAAGTGGCGGTACATCTGCTGCATGCCGGGGCCGGAGACGTAGCGCTCCAGGCAGCCGTGCCGGCCGCACGGACAGTCGATCAGCGGCAGGCCGTGCGACGCCAGCAGCGAAGCGGCCAGCGGCCAGTGGCCCCATTCGCCGGCCACGCCGTTGGAGCCGCGCATCAGGCGGCCGTTGACGCAGTAGCCGCCGCCGGCGCCGGTGCCGATGATGGCGCCGAACATGGTGGCCATGCCGTCGGCCGCGCCGCCCTGCGCTTCGGACAGCGCGAAGCACTGGCAGTCGTTGCCGACGGCGAGCGGGCGTTGCAGGGCTTCTTCCAGCGATTGCACCACCAGGCGGCCGTTCAGCGCCGGCACGTTGGAGCTGACCTGGCGGCCGGTGACGCTGTCGATCACGCCCGGCAGCCCGATGCCGACCGGCGCGCGCAGGCCCAGTGCATCGTCGGCGCGCAGGATCAGGCCCTGCATGGCGGCGATGAAGCCGGCGAAGTCGGTGCCCGGCGTGGCGATGCGTTCGCGGTGGACTTCGCGCAGTTGCGCGCCATCTTCGGCGTAGGCCACCAGCTCGATCTTGGTGCCGCCGATGTCGATGCCGTGGTAGCCGCGCTGCTTAGAATTCGTCATGGCGATAGATGGTGACGCCTTGAACCACGCGGTTCACGATGCCGCCCGTGAAAGGGTTGTCGGGACGCAGCTGCAGTTGCGCCGACTGGTGCAGCGCGTACTGCTGCGCCATCAGCAGCCACAGAGGCGCCAGCCAGGCGTCCGGCCACGATGGCGTGTCGATGCCGAAGTCGCCGCCGGCGCCGATGGTCAGTACGCGCGCGGCCACCTGGTCGCGGCGCAGTTCTTCCAGCAGATCGTGTTCGTAGCGGCGCGACAGCGGGTCGGCGCTGCGGAACAGCAGCACCAGCGTGTCGTGCGTGACGGCCGCTTTCGGGCCGTGGCGGAAACCGAGTGCGCTGTTCGCCATCGTCATCACGCTGCCGGCGGTCAGTTCCATGATCTTCAGCGCGGCTTCCTTGGCCAGCCCTTCCAGCGGGCCGCTGCCCAGGTAGATCACGCGCGAGACGCGCAGCGTCGCCAGTTCGGCCACCGGCGCGGCCCATTGCGCCGATGCCTGTTCGCCGATGTCGGCCAGGGTGTTCAAGCGCCCCGGTTCGAAGTCCGGGTCCAGCACGGCCAGCGCCGCCAGCAGCATGCAGGTGAAGCTGCTGGTCATGGCGAAGCCGCGGTCGCAACTGGCGGCCGGCATCAGCAGGTTGAGCGTCGCTTCGTCGTCCACGCTTTGCGTGGCGAGCGCGCCGTCCGGATTGCAGGTGATGTTGAGGAAGCGCGCATGCGGCACCAGGTCGCGCACCAGCTGCACGGCGGCCGTGCTTTCAGGGCTGTTGCCGCTGCGGGCGAACGACACCAGCAAGGTCGGACCGCCGTTTTCCAGATACAGGGCAGGGTGGGTCAACAGGCTGGTGGTCGAAATGGCGCGCACCTGGCAGGGCCACGCGGCGTTGATTTCGTCCGCGATGATTTCGCCGACATAGGCCGAGCTGCCGGCGCCGGTGAGAATCACGCGCAAGTGCGGGTCGCGCAGTTTGTCGCCGAGGAAGTCGGCGATGCGGCTTTGCTCGGCACTCAGCTGCGCCGCCAGCGCGCGCCACAGGGCGGGTTGGTGGGCGATTTCTTCTGCGGTATCGAGGCCGCCGATATCGCGCCAGTCGGTGGTCTTACGCTGGAATAAGGTAGTCATCGAAAGATCTTTTATGTTGAATGTCAGGCAAAGAGTAAAGTTTAATTTTCGAAAAGTCAAATACGAAAGTAAAAAGAAAGATTGTCCGGCAGCGACATCGGGACTGATGTGTCACTTTTGCCACGTAAACGAAAGTTTGTTGTTCGGTCAACCACTGATTCGAAAGGTTTTACGGATTTTTTTGAATTATCTTCTTTCTTTTTATTGACCTTACTTACTTTTATTTCTAGAGTAAATGCATCGCAACGAAGTTTCTTTCGAAATCAAGGTCATATGAAACAAGTTCTAACGATCACAGCCTTGCTCGCCAGCACGCCTTTGCTGGCCGCCCCGATCGGCAACCTGCGCTCCATTACCCCGGCTGCGGACCAGCAGTGGCAGCTGGTGACCGACACCGGCGCCCAGATACAGCTTAGTCTTCCGCGCGCCGATGTGTTGCATATCTGGGCCGGTCCCAAGTCCGGCCTGACCGGCGCCGGCGACAAGGCCGCGCCAATTGTGGTGGCGACGCCGGCGGCCACGGTGGAGCACAGCATCAGCGAGCAGGCCGACCATATCCTGATTCGCACGCCGGCCCTTATCCTGCGCATCGACCGCAAGCCGCTGCGTTTCAGCCTGTTCCGCGCCGGCGACGCGCAGCCGCTGTGGCGCGAGGTGCAGCCGCTGGAGCTGGGCGACAAGCAAAGCGTGCAGACCCTGTCGAGCGACAAGGGCGAGCGCTTCTTCGGCGGCGGGCAGCAGAACGGCCGCTATGAATTCAAGGGCAAGCAGCTGCAGGTATCGTACTCCGGTGGCTGGGAAGAGGGCGACCGTCCGAGTCCTGCACCGTTCCTCATGAGCTCACGCGGCTGGGGCATGTTGCGTAATACCTGGTCCGATGGTAGTTATGACCTGCGCCAGAACGATCAGATCTCGCTGGAACATGACGAGGCGCGCTTCGATGCCTACTACTTCGTCGGCAAGGACGTGCGCGATGTATTGGCGCGCTACACCGAGTGGACCGGCCGCGCGCGCATGCTGCCGCGCTGGGCGCTGGAGTACGGCGATGCCGATTGCTACAACGATGGCGACAACGTCAAGAAGCCTGGCACTGTGCCGAAAGGCTGGAGCGACGGCCCGACCGGCAAGACGCCGGACGTGGTGGAGTCGGTGGCGCGCAAGTATCGCGAGCACGATATGCCGGGTGGCTGGATTTTGCCGAACGACGGCTACGGCTGCAGCTACACGGCGCTGCCTGAAACGGTGCAGGGCCTGGCGAAGTATGGCTTCCGCACCGGCCTGTGGACCGAGAACGGCGTTGAGAAAATGGCGTGGGAAGTGGGCACCGCCGGCACCCGCGCGCAGAAGCTGGATGTGGCGTGGACCGGCAAGGGCTATCAGTTCTCGCTGGATGCGAACAAGTCGGCGTATGACGGCATTTTGAATCATTCCGAAGGCCGTCCGTTCATCTGGACCGTGATGGGCTGGGCGGGTACGCAGCGCTACGCCGTCACCTGGACCGGCGATCAGAGCGCCAGCTGGGACTATATCCGTTGGCACGTGCCGACCTTGATTGGTTCCGGCTTGTCCGGCCAGGCGTATGCCACCGGCGATGTGGATGCGATCTTCGGCGGAAGTCCGGAGACCTATACGCGCGATTTGCAGTGGAAGAGTTTTACGCCGGTGCTGATGGGGATGTCCGGCTGGGCGGCGGCGGAGCGCAAGCACCCATGGTGGTTTGCCGAGCCGTATGTGAGCATCAATCGCCGCTATCTGAAGTTGAAGATGCGCCTGACGCCATATATGTACACGCTGATGCGCGAGGCCGAACAAAGCGGTGCGCCGCTGGTGCGTGGGCTGATGTGGGATAACGCCGATGATCCGGCGGCTTATACCGAGGCTTACAAGTATCAATATCTGCTGGGACGCGATCTGCTGGTGGCGCCGGTGTATCGCAGCCAGGCGGTGAGCCAGGGCTGGCGGCGCGACATCCATCTGCCGCAGGGGCAATGGTTTGATTACTGGGATGGCCGGCAGGCCACGGCGGGCAAGGGCGGACGCGATATCGATCTGGCGGTGACGTTGGACAAGCTGCCGGTGTTTGTGCGCGCCGGTGCGATTCTGCCGATGTATCCGGAGATGCTGTACGACGGCGAGAAGCCGAAGGATGTGCTGACGCTGGACTTGTATCCGCAAGGTGCTTCCGAGTTCACGCTGTATGAGGACGACGGCAATACGCGGCGCTATCAGGAAGGTGCGTTCAGCCAGCAGGTGATTCGCATGAACGCGGCGGCTGGCGGCGTGCAGGTGGATGTTGAGCCGGTAGTGGGTAGCTACGACGGCCAGCCGCCGCGCCGCGCCTATGCACTGCGCATGTTGACGCGTCAGCGCCCGGCCGCCGTGAGCGTCGGCACCGCCGCCAATGCGGCCGTGCTGCCACCGCTGGCCGACCGCGCCGCGTTCGATGCGGCTGCCGAGGGCTGGTATTTCGACGCCGCCGAGCGTCTGGGCACGCTGCACGTCAAGACGGCGAGCCGGGACATTCGCCAGCCGCTGCGCTTCAGCGTGCAGGCAGCTCCCGCCGCCGCGCCGACCGCCATCGCCGTCGCCGACGACGCATTCCCGGCCGCGCCAGCGTTGGGCCGCGCCATTCCTGTCGACGCCATGATGGTGATGAACCGCCCATCCGAAGAAAGCGGCTACCCGATTGAAAACGCCTTCGATAACAATCCCGCCACCTGGTTCCGCACCACGCGCAGCCCGGCAGTGCAGGGCGGGCCGCACGAATGGGTGATCGGCTTCACCGAGCGCCGCCTGATCGACGGCATCGAACTCGCGCCGCGCAACGACCAGCACTGGAAGAACGGCCAGATCCGCGACTACGAAATCTACATGGGCGACAACAACGGCGACTGGGGCAAACCGATCAAGCGCGGCCAGCTGAAACTGGAGCAGGGCGTGCAGTCGATCAGCTTCCCGCCCGCCGTCGGCCGCCTGCTGCGCTTCCGCGTGTTGAGCACCCAGAATCCCGAAGGCGAGGCGGCGGCGACGACCGACCCGATGGTCACCGCAGCCGGCGCACCCGCAGCGCGCGCCTTCAACGCCTCAGCCGCCAGCGAAGTGGCGCCGATCACGCTGTCCGCATTCCGCGTGATGGCCTACCAGCCGAAGGAAGGCCCGGAACAACAGCAATTCCTGTCCGACCTTGCCCTGCCGAAGAGCGTGGGCCGCGACAAGCCCGCACGCGGCAAGGAGATGCGCATGAACGGCCTGTGGTTCCGCAAGGGTCTCGGCGTAGGACCGAACAGCCGCATCGACCTGCAACTGGCGGGCAACTGGAACCTGCTGCGCGCCGATCTGGGCGTGGACGACAGCTGCCGCACTGCCGGCGGCCTGCAGTTCCAGGTCTGGAGCGGCGAGCGCCTGCTGTACGACAGCGGCCTGATTACCGCACCGGCCGTGGTCAAGCCCGAGATCGACGTGCGCGGACTAAGCCAGATCAGCCTGCGCACCCTCGGCGCACGCGGTGCCAGGCCGGATCAGGTATGCGGCAACTGGGCCAATGCAGTCCTGCTGGGCACGGAGGGCAGTACCGTCAGCCCACGCTAAGCCAGACAAAGTTTTCACACGAAAGAGCCCCTCTCCGGACCGGGGAGGGACTGTTGCAGCCTCACGATAACAAACCATGTACAAAAGGGAGAGAACCATGCAGATGAAAAAATTGGTAACCGCGATGATGGCGGCGGGTCTGGCTTCGGGCGCAATCGTAGCCAAAGCCGCCGAGGAAGCGGAAGACAAGATCGTGCGCGTCGAGGTGACCGGTTCGAGCCTCAAGCGCATCAACGCTGAAACGGCGTCGCCGGTGCAGGTGATCGACGCCAAGCAGATCGAGAACATGGGCGCGCGCACGTTGCTGCAAGTGCTGGACAACCTGCCGGCGGCGCGTCCGGCGCAGCAGGACTTCCGCTCCATGTTCACCGGCTCGGACGGTGCTTCGCAGGCCAATCTGCGCGGCCTCGGTGCGCAAGGCACGCTGGTGCTGCTGAACGGACGCCGCCTGTCGTTCTACGGTGCCCCGGCCGGCTTCCAGACCATGTTCGTCAACATCGACGCGATTCCCGCCGCCGCCATCGAGCGCATGGAAATCCTGACCGACGGCGCCTCGGCGGTCTATGGTTCCGACGCGGTGGCCGGCGTGATCAACGTCATCACCAAGAAGAGCTTCCAGGGCCTGGAAGCGCGCGGCAACGCCGACTTCTCGCGCGACGTGAAATCCTACGGCGAACGCCAGGGCAGCTTGATCTACGGCCATGGTGACTTGAACAGCGACGGCTACAACGTCTACGGCTCGGTCAACGTCTACCAGCGCGACCGCATCTCTTCCGCCGACACCTACCTGAAACGTCCGGCTGCTTTCTACGACAACAATCCATCCTTCGTGCCGGGCTTCCGCGTCGGCACCGGCAGCGAGCCGGGTGTGGTCAATCCGGGCACCTTCTTCGTGTTCGACAAAGCCAACAACAATGCCCGCACCCAGCGCGCGGTGAAGGGTTGCAGCACCTCGATCACCGAGGCCTCGGGCACCCGCTGCGTGTGGAACTCGCTGCCGTATGCGCTCGACACCGGCCCGACCTCGGACCGCGTCACCGCCTTCCTGGCAGGTCGCGTGAAGCTGGGCGACGATCTGGAAGGGTTTGCCGAAACCGCGCTGACCCAGATCAAGCTGCGCGGCGAGAACGGCCCGCGCAGCTTCAACAGCGGCAGCACCAACAACTGGTTCGCCCGTAATACCGGCACCAAGCTGAATACCTTCGCCATTCCTTACCTGGGCCCGAACAACAGCTACCTGAAAGGCAAGCTCGATGCCGACATGGTGGCCAAGATGGGTGGCGCGGCGGGCCTTAACTACGTCATGCAGGACGCCACCGGTCACTTCGGCCAGACCAACAAGGACCAGAGTTATCGCGCCCTGGCCGGTCTGCGCGGCAGCATCGGCGGCGGCTGGGACTTTGAAACGGCGTTGAGCGTGGCGGGCAGCCATTCCACGCTGTACCAGACCATCAACATCAACACCGCCGGTTTCGCCAAGGCCTTCGGTCCGTTCACCACCGATCCGGTCACCGGCCGCAGCTATATCTCCGACAATCCGGCTTACAAGTTCGGCGAGATCAGCGAATCGAATGCCGCGCTGCTGCGCCAGGCCTATCCAACCTTCGACATCCAGTCGTGGACCAAGCTGATTACCTGGGACGGCAAGGTGGAAGGCACGCTGTTCAAGCTCGGCGAACGTGAAGTGCGCGCCGCCTTCGGCGCCAGCGTGATGCGCGAGAGCTTCTACACGCCCGGCAATCCCGACGCGGCCAACGGCCTGATTACGCAGCAGGGCGGCTCGTGGTTCGACGGCCAGCGCAACATCGGCGCCGTGTTCGGCGAGGTGGTGGTGCCGCTGACCGACACGCTGGAGCTGAACGCCGCCGCGCGTCTCGACAAATATCCGCACTTCGACGCCAACCTGGCGCCGAAGGTCGGGGTGCAATGGCGCGCGCGGCCGGAGCTGATGGTGCGCGGCACGTACTCCGAAGGCTTCCGCGCGCCCAACCTGGCCGAATCGGGCAGCGGTGGCGTGTTTGCGCAGGTCGGCGGTATCCGCGACACCGTGCGCTGCGACGAAACCAATGCCATGGCGCGCCTGTTGATGAAGTCCGTCACGCCGGCCGAAGCGGAGCTGGGCAAGAACCTGTTGAACTCCAACTGCTCGACCACCGTCGGCGGCCTGACGCCGCCGAACCCGCAACTGCGTCCGGAAAAAGCCAAGATCTCCACCTTCGGCCTGGTGATGCAGCCGGTGAAGGACGTCAGCATTTCGCTCGACTACTGGTTCGTCTATCGCCGCAACGAGATCGTGCGCCAGGACTTCAATGAGCTGTTCACGGAGCTGGTGGATAAATACGGTCCTGGCCTGTCCGGCACCAGCGCCGCCATCCGCAATCCGATCAGCGACGCGGACCGGGGCAATATGGCGGCGGTGGCGGCCATGTGCAATAACGCGGCCAATGCTGCGGCTTGCGCCGGCGGCATTCCGGGCTACTCGGTCGGTAATATCGGCGGCCTGATTAACTCCTACTCGAATCGTGGCCGCACGCTGCTCGACGGTTTCGATATCGATGCGCGCACCCGCTTCTCGCTGGGCGACATGGGGCGCCTGAATACCGGCATCTCGGCCACCATCCGCAAGCGCGAGACCTACAACAGCGAAGACGGCAGCGGCTTCACCGGCAACAACGTGGGTTATTACGATTCGCCGCGCATCCGCGCCACCTTCAATGCCGACTGGGCCTACCGCAATTTCGTCACCAGCCTGTTCGTCAACTACACCGGCAAGACCAAATGGGCCTACGGCGAGTGGGACACCGACAACGCGCCAGGCACTTGCATGGCGGCCGGCGTGGAGATGCCGAAAGACCTGTGCGGCGGCGCGCCTTCCTACACCACGGTCAACCTGGGCTTCAACTGGAAACCGATGAAGAACCTGGACCTGGGCCTGAACATCAAGAATGTGCTGAACAAGCGTCCTTACTACGATCCTAACGGCTGGGAAGGTTACAACCACAGCCAGAATCTGTTCGGCCGCCAGTACGCCTTCTCGGCCAGCTACAAGTTCTTCTGATCCGCTACAATGAAACACAACCTCCGAGGTATAGAACTGATGGACAAGCAATTTAATCGACGCGACTTCCTCGCCACCGGCGCGGCGCTGGCCGGCGGCTTGCTGCTGCCGAAGGCCTACGCCGCCACGCGCCAGCGGGTGCGTATCGGCTTGATCGGCACCGGCATGCGCGGCCAGGTGCTGCTGCAGGAGCTGCTGCGCCGCGACGACGTGGATCTGGTGGCGCTGTGCGACATCGAGCCCATCATGCTGGGCAAGGCGCTCAAGCAGGTGGAGAAGTTCAACAAGCCGAAGCCGAAGACCTTCGGCGAGGACCGCGATCCGCAGGCCTACAAGCGCATGCTGGACGCCGGCGCGCTGGATGGCGTGATCATCGCCACGCCGTGGGAATGGCATGCGCCGATGGCCATCGCCGCCATGCAGGCCAAGGTGGCGGTCGGCTGCGAAGTGGTGGCCGGCGTGACCTTGCAGGATCACTGGGATGTGCTGAACACCCAGCTGAAAACGCAGACGCCGTATATGCTGCTGGAGAACGTGTGCTTCCGACGCGATGTGATGGCGGTGCTGCAGATGGTGCGCGCCGGCGTGTTCGGTGAGTTGGTGCACTTGCAGGGCGGCTACCAGCACGACCTGCGCGCGGTGAAGTTCAACAGCGGCGATCCGGCCAAGCCGTATGGCGGTGGCGTGGAGTATGGTGCCAAGGGCTGGTCGGAGGCGCGCTGGCGCACCGAGCACTCGGTGCAGCGCAATGGCGAGCTGTATCCAAGCCACGGCATCGGGCCGTGTGCGATGTACACCAACATCAATCGCGGCAATCGCTTCACGCGCATCAACGCCTTTGCCACCAAGGCGCGCGGCCTGCACGACTACGTGGTCAAGCAGGGCGGCGCTGGTCATCCGAATGCCAAGACCAGCTTCAAGCTGGGCGACGTGGTGACCACCACTTTGGCCTGCGAGAACGGCGAGACCATCATCCTGCAGCACGATACCTCGCTGCCGCGTCCTTATTCGTTGGGCTTCCGCGTGCAGGGTACGGACGGCCTGTGGATGGATTTGAACCATTCCATTCATATCGAAGGCAAGAGCAAGCCGCACCAGTGGGACGACTTCCAGGCCTGGCAGGACAAGTACGAACATCCGTTGTGGAAGAAGTATGCCAAGACGGCGGAGGGGGCTGGGCACGGCGGCATGGATTTCTTTGTGATCCATTCGTTCATCGAAGCGTTGAAGGCGCAGGCGCCGATGCCGATCGATATTTACGATGCGGTGAGCTGGAGCGCCATCACGCCGTTGTCGGAGCAGTCGATCGCGCAGAACTTCCAGACGCTGGACTTCCCTGACTTCACCAACGGCCAGTGGAAGACGCGCAAGCCGATCTTCGCTTTCGACGACCGCTATTAAATAGTACGAGGATTAAATAGTACAAGGCAGGGCGGTGTACAATCTGGAGGCTTAAATCAGCTTATACATCGCCCAATGCTTTCACGCCGTCTTGTCTTAACGCTTCTCGCCGCAACCGCTATCGCCGGCTGCAAAACCGCTCCGGTGGTGGAAACCCCTGTGCTGCAGCCGCCTGTGGCCTTGCCGGAACCGCTGCCTCCCAAGAAAATCAAGATCGGCCTGGCCCTGGGCGGTGGTGCCGCGCGCGGCTTTGCGCACATCGGCGTGATCAAGGCGCTGGAGGCGCAGGGCATTTATCCGGACATTGTGGTCGGCACCAGCGCCGGCAGCGTGGTCGGCGCGCTGTACGCGGCCGGGAATACCGGCTTCCAGTTGCAAAAGCTGGCCATGGAGATGGATGAAGCGCAGATATCCGACTGGGCCGTGCCGCTGTTCCGCAAGAGCACCGGCGTGCTGAAAGGCGAGGCGCTGCAAACCTACGTGAATAAAGCCGTCGGCAACCAGCCGATGGAAAAGCTGAAGATTTCGTTCGGCGCGGTGGCGGCGGACCTCAAGGACGGCAAGCCTATCCTGTTCCAGCGCGGGAATACCGGCATGGCGGTGCGCGCCTCCTCGGCGGTGCCGGGCGTGTTCCAGCCGGTGACCATCAACGGCCACACTTATGTCGATGGCGGCCTGGTGGCGCCGGTGCCGGTGCGCTTTGCGCGCGACATGGGGGCCGACTTCGTCATCGCCGTCAACATCTCCACCCAGGCCGATGTGCAGGCCACGGTCAGCTCGCTGGACGTGATCATGCAGACCTTCAGCATCATGGGCCAGCGCATCAACGAATATGAGCTGCGCGACGCCGACGTCGTGATTACGCCGCCGCTGGGTAAAATGGCCGGCAACGACTTCAACGGCCGCAACCAGGCCGTGCTGGCAGGCGAGCAGGCCGCCGCGCAGGTGATGGTGCAGATCAAACAGAAACTTGAAGCTAAACGCAAACCATAACAAAGGAAGCACCATGCAGAGCAAACCCTACCTGTCGCTTGCCGACGTCAAGAAAATCGCCGCCGCCGCCGAAGCGGAAGCCGCCGCCAACAACTGGCCGGTGGTCATCGCCATCGTCGACGACGGCGGCCACCTGCTGTGGTTACAGCGCCAGGACGGCGCCAATCCGCTGTCGTCGCACATCGCCCCTGCCAAGGCGCGCGTCTCGGCGCTGGGTCGGCGCGAATCGAAGCTGTATGAAGACATGATCAACAACGGCCGCACCGCGTTCCTGACCGCGCCGGCGCCGGTGGCGGACGGCATGCTGGAAGGCGGCGTACCGATCATCGTGGACGGCCACACCATCGGCGCCGTCGGCGTCTCGGGCGTGAAATCGAACGAAGATGCACAAATCGCCAAAGCCGGCATCGCCGCGCTGAACTAAAAAAGGGCTGCCGATGCAACGTCGGCGGCCTTGCCAAGCAGGGCGGATTTGGTTATAATTCAAAGGTTTAGCCAAATCACATCTCTACCGTAGCGATTACCACTCACCCATCATCAATCTGACCGAACTCCCCCGTGGCGCAGCGAAGCAATTCGTCGCCTGGGTCGCTTGACGGTCGTCTGACGTGGCGCAGCTACGGTAACTTTATCAGGAGTTGCCCTTGCCGCCATTTTTTTCTGGCCCCGCCGTTCCAGCCATACTGGCCCTCGCTGACGGAACCATTTTCAAAGGTTTTTCGATCGGCGCCGCCGGCCATACAACCGGTGAAGTGGTCTTCAACACTTCCATGACCGGCTATCAGGAAATCCTCACCGATCCTTCCTACAGCCGCCAGATCGTCACGCTGACGTATCCCCACATCGGCAACTACGGCATCAACACCGAAGACGTCGAAGCCTCCAAAGTCCATGCAGCCGGTCTAATCATCCGTGACCTGCCGCTGATCGCTTCCAATTTCCGCTCCACCCAGTCGCTGGGCGATTACCTGAAGGCCGAGAACATCGTCGCCATCGCCGGTATCGACACCCGCAAGCTGACCCGCATACTGCGCGAAAAAGGTGCGCAGGGCGGCGCCATTCTCACCGGCACGCAAGGCAAGGAACCGTCGGTCGAGCAGGCGCTGGAACTGGCACGCTCGTTCCCTGGCCTGTCCGGCATGGACCTGGCCAAGGTGGTCACCGTCAAGACCAGCTACGAGTTCACCGAAACCGAGTGGGCGCTCGGCGAAGGCTACGGCAAGCTGACTGCGGAAGGCACCAAATTCCACGTCGTGGCCTACGACTTCGGCGTCAAGCGCAACATCCTGCGCATGCTGACCGCGCGCGGCTGCAAAGTCACTGTGGTGCCGGCGCAGACCAGCGCCGAGGAAGTGCTGGCCCTGAATCCGGACGGCGTATTCCTGTCGAACGGTCCCGGCGATCCGCAGCCTTGCGATTACGCGATCACCGCCGCCAAGGTCTTCATGGACAAGAAGGTTCCGCTGTTCGGCATCTGCCTCGGCCACCAGATCATGGGCCTGGCCTCCGGCGCCACCACCCTGAAGATGAAATTCGGCCACCACGGCGCCAACCACCCGGTGCAGGACCTGGACAGCAAGAAGGTCATGATCACGTCGCAGAACCACGGTTTTGCGGTGGACCCGAACACGCTGCCGGCCAACTGCCGCGTAACCCACGTGTCGCTGTTCGACGGTTCGCTGCAGGGCTTTGCCCGCACCGACACGCCGGCGTTCTGCTTCCAGGGTCACCCTGAAGCATCGCCTGGCCCGACTGACGTCGCTTACCTGTTTGACCGCTTCATCGGCCTGATGGAAGCTACGGAGAAAAAATAAGATGCCAAAACGTACAGACATTAAAAGTATTCTGATTATTGGCGCTGGCCCGATCATTATCGGCCAGGCCTGCGAGTTCGATTATTCCGGCGCCCAGGCCTGCAAGGCCCTGCGCGAAGAGGGTTACAAAGTCATTCTGGTCAACAGCAACCCTGCGACCATCATGACCGACCCGGAAATGGCCGACGTCACCTACATCGAGCCGATCACCTGGCAAGTCGTAGAAAAAATCATCGCCACCGAAAAGCCGGACGCCATCCTGCCGACCATGGGCGGCCAGACCGCGCTGAACTGCGCGCTGGACCTGCATCGTCACGGCATTCTGGACAAGTACAAGGTTGAGCTGATCGGCGCCACCCCGGAAGCCATCGACAAAGCCGAAGACCGCTCCAAGTTCAAGGACGCGATGACCAAGATCGGCCTGGGTTCGGCACGCTCGGGCGTGGCGCACTCGCTGGATGAAGCGTGGGCCGTGCAGAAGGATGTCGGCTTCCCGACCATCATTCGTCCATCGTTCACCATGGGCGGCAGCGGCGGCGGTATCGCCTACAACGAAGAAGAATTCGAAGCCATCTGCAAACGCGGCCTGGAAGCTTCGCCAACCAACGAGCTGCTGATTGAAGAATCGCTGCTGGGTTGGAAAGAGTACGAGATGGAAGTAGTGCGCGACAAGGCGGACAACTGCATCATCATCTGCTCGATCGAAAATCTGGACCCAATGGGCGTGCACACCGGCGACTCGATCACTGTCGCTCCTGCGCAAACGCTGACCGACAAGGAATACCAGATCATGCGCAACGCCTCGCTGGCGGTGCTGCGTGAAATCGGCGTCGATACCGGCGGCTCCAACGTGCAGTTCTCGATCAACCCGAAAGACGGCCGCATGATCGTCATCGAGATGAACCCGCGCGTATCGCGTTCGTCGGCACTGGCCTCGAAAGCCACCGGCTTCCCGATCGCCAAGGTCGCTGCGAAACTGGCGGTGGGCTTCACCCTGGACGAACTGCGCAACGAGATCACCGGCGGCGCCACCCCGGCCTCGTTCGAGCCTTCGATCGACTATGTCGTGACCAAGATCCCGCGCTTCACCTTCGAGAAGTTCCCGACCGCCGACCATCACCTGACCACCCAGATGAAATCCGTCGGCGAAGTGATGGCCATCGGCCGCACCTTCCAGGAATCGTTCCAGAAAGCCCTGCGCGGCCTGGAAGTGGGCGTGGATGGCCTGAACGAGAAAACCAAGGACCGCGAAAAGATCGAAGAGGAACTGGGCGAGCCGGGTCCTGAGCGCATCTGGTACGTGGGCGACGCCTTCGCGCAAGGCTTCACCATGGAAGAAGTGCACCAGCTGACCAAGATCGACCCATGGTTCCTGATCCAGATTAAAGAGATCGTCGACCTGGAACTGTGGATGGACACGCAGAAGCTGGAAGCGCTGGACAAGACCACGCTCTACAAGCTGAAACAGAAGGGCTTCTCGGATCGTCGCCTGGCCTTCCTGCTGCAAACCACGCCGGCCGAAGTACGCAAGTACCGTCACGGCCTGGGCATCCGTCCGGTCTACAAACGGGTGGACACCTGCGCCGCGGAATTTGCGACCAACACCGCGTATATGTACTCGACCTACGATGAAGAGTGCGAGTCGAATCCCACCGATAAGAAGAAGATCATGGTGCTGGGCGGTGGTCCTAACCGTATCGGCCAGGGTATCGAATTCGACTACTGCTGCGTACATGCGGCGCTGGCGATGCGCGAAGACGGCTACGAGACCATCATGGTCAACTGCAATCCAGAGACCGTGTCGACCGACTACGATACCTCGGATCGCCTGTACTTCGAATCGCTGACGCTGGAAGACGTGCTGGAAATCGTCGAACTGGAAAAACCGGTCGGCGTGATCGTGCAGTACGGCGGCCAGACCCCGTTGAAGCTGGCGCTGGACCTGGAAGCCAACGGCGTGCCTATCGTCGGCACCTCGCCGGACATGATCGACGCCGCCGAAGACCGCGAGCGTTTTCAGAAGCTGCTGCAAGACCTGGGTCTGCGTCAGCCGCCTAACCGCACCGCGCGCACCGAAGCCGACGCTTTGGCGCTGGCGCAGGAAATCGGCTACCCGCTGGTGGTGCGCCCTTCCTACGTGCTGGGCGGCCGTGCGATGGAAATCGTCCACGAACAGCGCGACCTGGAACGCTATATGCGCGAAGCGGTCAAGGTGTCGAACGATTCGCCGGTGCTGCTGGACCGCTTCCTGAACGACGCCATCGAGTGCGACGTCGACTGCATCTCGGACGGTGAAACCACCTTCATCGGTGGCGTGATGGAACACATCGAACAAGCCGGCGTCCACTCGGGCGACTCGGCCTGCTCGCTGCCGCCGTACTCGCTGTCGCAAGAGACCATCGATGAACTGAAGCGCCAGACTTCGCTGATGGCCAAGGGCCTGAACGTGGTCGGCCTGATGAACGTGCAGTTCGCGATCCAGAAGCAGGACGGGCAGGATGTGGTCTACGTGCTGGAAGTGAATCCGCGCGCATCGCGCACCGTGCCGTTCGTGTCGAAAGCCACCGGCCTGCAGCTGGCCAAGATCGCCGCGCGTTGCATGGTCGGCCAGACCTTGGCGCAGCAGGGCGTGACCAAAGAGGTTGTGCCGCCGTACTTCAGCGTCAAGGAAGCCGTGTTCCCGTTCGTGAAATTCCCGGGTGTGGACACCATCCTCGGCCCGGAAATGAAATCGACCGGTGAAGTGATGGGCGTTGGTAAAACCTTCGGCGAAGCCTTCGTCAAGTCGCAGCTGGGCGCCGGCGTCAAGCTGCCGAAGTCGGGCAAGGTATTCCTGTCGGTGAAATCGTCGGACAAGCCGCGCGCCGTGAAAGTGGCGCGCGACCTGGTCGACATGGGCTTCACGCTGGCGGCCACCAAAGGCACGGCGGCGGTGATCACGGCGGCCGGCATTCCGGTCACTGCAGTCAACAAAGTGGTGGAAGGCCGTCCGCACATCGTCGACATGATCAAGAACCATGAAATCGTCCTGGTCATCAACACGGTGGAAGAAAAACGCAACGCCATCATCGACTCGCGCGCCATCCGCACCTCGTCGCTGGCCTCGCGCGTGACCACCTACACCACCATCGCCGGCGCCGAAGCGGCGGTCGAAGGCATTCGTCATCTGGACGAATTGCGTGTGTACGATTTACAAGGGCTGCATAAAACCTTACACTAAGGCTTAATAGGTTTTAGTAGTACCCGGACCACAGAGCTCGCGCTGAAGGTTGGCGCGGCCTCTGTGGTTTTCCATTGTAAAAACAGAGTAAATAAACAACATGACTTCAGTTCCACTTACCAAGTTCGGCGCAGAGCTCCTGAAAGAAGAGCTGCACCAGTTGAAGACCAAAGAACGCCGTATCGTGATCGACGCGATTGCCGAAGCACGCTCGCATGGCGACCTGTCGGAAAACGCCGAGTACGATGCCGCCAAGGAGCGCCAGGCGTTCGTGGAAGGCCGCATCGCGGAACTGGAAGGCAAGCTGAGTGCAGCGCAAATCATCGACCCGACCACGCTGGACGCCGAAGGCCGCGTGGTGTTCGCCTCGACGGTGGACCTGGAAGACCTGGAATCGGGCGCGAAAGTGACCTACCAGATCGTCGGCCTCGATGAAGCCGACCTGAAACTGAGCAAAGTATCGGTGACCTCGCCGATCGCCCGTGCGTTGATCGGCAAGTCGGCCGGCGACGTGGTGGAAGTGCAGGCCCCATCTGGCCCGCGCGAATACGAAATCCTGGAAGTGCGTTACGTCTGATGCTGCTCGCACGTACACGTTTGCTGGTTGCCACGCTGTGGGCCGGCAGTTTATGGGCGGTGGGCTATCTGGCCGCGCCGACCCTGTTTGCCACGCTGAGTGACCGCGTGCTGGCCGGCACCATCGCCTCCAGCCTGTTCGCCAATCAGGCCTGGCTGTCGATCGCCTGCGCGCTGGTGATGCTGGCGCTGCTGTGGGCGACCCAGACCAGCACCGGCGGCATCTTTGCCGGGCCGGCGGCCAATATGGCGGCCAAGGCGCGTCGTAATTTGCTGATTATCGTGCTGGTGATGTTGGGCTGTACGCTGGTGTCGCACTTCGGCCTGCAGCCGATGATGGCGTCGCTGCGTGCTGCAGCAGGGCCGGGCGGCGTCATGGAAGGCGCCGCGCGCAATGAATTCGGCATTTTGCACGGTCTTTCCAGCGCCATTTACCTGGTGCAAAGCCTGCTGGCCGCTTGGCTGGTGGTGAAGCAGTAGTCGTCATTCCCGCGAACGCGGGAATCCATACTCAGCATGGGTTCCCGCCTGCGCGGGAACGACGATTACTTCGAGCCTAGTGCGCTCTTCTTGGCAGACTTTTGCTGTGGCTTGGCGCGCTTGATATTGCCGCCTTGCGTCACACGTTCATTTCCCTTGAGCAGTACCTTGGTCACCGTCGGGCGCTTGGTGCCGCTCGGACTGGCTTTGACGATGGTGACTTCACGCATGCCCTTGCCGCTGGTCGAGCGGACTTTTTCCGCTTCCACTTTCGGACGGTAGAGCACCAGCAGCTTGCCGATGTGCTGCACCGGCGCCGCTTTGAGCTGCTCGCAGATGGTGTCGTACATGGCGATACGGGCTTCGCGGTCGTCGCCGAACACGCGAACCTTGATCAGGCCGTGGGAGTCCAGACCCAACGAGATTTCTTTAATAACGTTGGCAGTCAGACCATCGCCGCCGATCAGGACGACAGGTTTCAGACCATGGGCTTCGGTGCGCAGGGCGCTGCGCTCTGCGGGTGTAAGTTTTAGCATAATATATTTTTGGTAGTTCCCTTAAAGGCAGTATTCTACGCGAATGAAGAAGAAGAAATTAAACAAAAACTGGTTGCACGACCATATTAACGACCCTTACGTGAAATTGGCCCAGAAAGAGGGCTATCGCGCCCGTGCGGCTTTCAAGCTGAAAGAGATCGATGAGGAGGAAAAACTCATCAAGTCGGGACAGGTCATTGTCGACCTTGGTTGCACCCCGGGCAGCTGGGGCCAGTACGTGCGGCGCAAGCTTTCCGGCAAGGAGGGCGGCGGCATCAACGGCACCCTGATCGGCCTCGATATGCTGCCGATGGAGCCGATTGCCGACTTCCATTTCATCCAGGGCGATTTCCGCGAGGCCGAGGTGCTAGCGCAGCTGGAGCAGGTATTGCAGGGGCAAAAGGTTGACGTGGTGTTATCGGATATGGCGCCCAACCTGTCCGGCATCCACGATTCCGACGCCGCCCGCATGGAGCATCTGATCGATCTGGCGATTGAATTCTCGCAGGCCCACTTGAAACCCAACGGCGCCTTGCTGGTGAAATGTTTCAAGGATATGGGTTTTAACGACATCGTCCTGAAATTCCGCGCCGAATTTAAAACCGTGGTGCAGAAAAAGCCCAAGGCCAGCCGCGATAAATCGTCCGAGATTTTCCTGCTCGGCCGTGGCCTGAAAAACCCGACCGACGGCATGAGTTCCGCGCTACCCGTGGATGCCGAGGGCTGGCACCCTTGATATTTGCCGATCCAGCCGCATATCGCTCTCGTATCAAGTGTTTTTATCATGATTGCGGGCTGTTTTTGGCTAAATATTAGGCTTTTCAGCCGGTCTTAAGCTGGCGCACGGCAGGTTTCTGGCAACACCTGCTTATTACGAGTAAAATCGTGTTTCGGCCAGGTTTATCGATGCGCGTTGCATCCAAGGAGTTTTCGTGAATAACATGTTTTCCAAATCAGCAATATGGGTAGTGGTGGTACTGCTGCTGCTTATGCTGTACAAGCAGTTTGATAGCCATGGCGTAGCCGGTGGCGCCAAAGCCATCGCCTATTCGGACCTGCTGGATGACGTGAAAGCCAAACGCATCAAGGACGTCGTGATTGAAGGTGGCAACATCACCGCCACCCGCAGCGACGACACCAAAGTCCGCACCACCGCCACGCTGCTTGACCGCGGCCTGATCGGCGACCTGCGCGACAACGGCATCCGCTTCGATGTGAAACCGCCAGAGGAACCATCGTTCCTGTCGCAGGTGTTTGTGTCGTGGTTCCCGATGCTGCTGCTGATCGGCGTGTGGATCTTCTTCATGCGCCAGATGCAGGGCGGCGGCAAGGGCGGGGCGTTCTCCTTCGGCAAGTCGAAGGCGCGCATGATGGATGAAACCAACAACACCGTGACCCTGTCCGACGTGGCTGGTTGCGATGAAGCCAAGGAAGAAGTGGGCGAAATCGTCGACTTCCTCAAAGATCCGAGCAAATTCCAGAAATTGGGCGGTCGCATCCCACGCGGCGTGCTGATGGTCGGTCCTCCGGGCACCGGTAAAACCCTGCTGGCGCGCGCCATCGCCGGCGAAGCCAAAGTGCCGTTCTTCTCGATTTCCGGTTCCGACTTCGTTGAAATGTTCGTCGGCGTTGGCGCCAGCCGCGTGCGCGACATGTTCGAGAATGCCAAGAAGCATTCGCCGTGCATCATCTTCATCGACGAGATCGACGCGGTCGGCCGTCATCGTGGCGCCGGCATGGGCGGCGGTAACGACGAACGCGAACAGACGCTGAATCAGCTGCTGGTGGAAATGGACGGCTTCGAAGCCCAGTCCGGCGTGATCGTGATTGCCGCCACCAACCGCGCCGACGTGCTCGATAAAGCGCTGCTGCGTCCGGGTCGTTTCGACCGTCAAGTGACCGTCGGCCTGCCGGACATTCGTGGCCGTGAGCAGATCCTGAACGTGCACATGCGCAAAGTGCCGATCGGCACCGACGTCAAGGCCGACATCCTGGCCCGTGGCACGCCTGGCTTCTCGGGCGCCGACCTGGCCAACCTGGTCAACGAAGCAGCCCTGTTCGCCGCCCGCCGCGCCAAGCGCCTGGTCGACATGCAGGACTTCGAAGATGCCAAGGACAAGATTTACATGGGCCCTGAGCGTAAATCGATGGTGATCCGCGAAGACGAGCGCCGCAACACCGCCTACCACGAGTCGGGCCACGCGGTGGTCGCCAAGCTGTTGCCGAAGGCTGATCCGGTGCACAAAGTGACCATTATGCCGCGCGGCTGGGCCTTGGGACTGACCTGGCAGCTGCCTGAGCACGACAATATCTCGGGCTACAAGGACAAGATGCTGGAAGAAATTTCCATCCTGTTCGGCGGCCGTATCGCGGAAGAGATCTTCGTCGGCCAGATGTCGACCGGTGCCTCGAACGACTTCTCGCGTGCCACCAAGCTGGCCCGCTCGATGGTCACCAAGTTCGGCATGTCCGATGCGCTGGGCGTGATGGTGTACGAAGACACGCAAAACGATGGCTTCATGGGGGGGAGCAACAAGACCATCTCGGAAGCGACCCAGCAGAAGGTGGATGCGGAAATCCGCAACATCCTGGACACGCAATACGCCACGGCCCGCAAGCTGCTGGAAGACAACCGCGACAAGGTGGAAGTCATGACCAAGGCGCTGCTGGAATGGGAAACCATCGACGCGGACCAGATCAACGACATCATGGCCGGCCTGGAGCCGCGTCCGCCGAAAGCCGGCGTGACGCTGCGCAAGCAGCCGCCCGGCGACGGTGGTAGCGGCGTATCGCCTAGCGTGACTGCCCCGGCGTAACCCGGCGCGGCGCCAGATCAAGGGTGAGGAGCGATCCTCGCCCTTTTTTGTTCCTGTTTTATTCCTGTTCCAGATGCAATCTACCTTACAGTTCGGCCGATACAACTATGCGTGGCGCGGCGAGGGCGTGCGCGCCCGCGTGATGGGCATCCTCAACGTCACCCCCGATTCCTTCTCGGACGGCGGCCAGTACCAGTCGCTAGAATTCGCCCTGTCCCACGCCGAGCAGATGATATTGGACGGCGTCGACATCATCGACATCGGCGGTGAATCGACGCGTCCCGGCTCGCCGCCGGTGTCGCTGGACGACGAGCTGCAGCGCGTGATGCCGGTGGTGTACGCCGTGCGCGACATGGGGCCGGCCATCTCGGTCGACACCTACAAGCCGCAGGTGATGCGCGAAGCCATCATTGCCGGCGTTGACATGATCAACGACGTCAACGGCTTCCGCGCACCGGGCGCCATCGACGCCGTGCGCGACGGCGACTGCGCCCTGTGCATCATGCACATGCAAAGCGACCCGCAACACATGCAGCTGGCGCCTTCCTATGCCGACGTGGTGGGCGAGGTGATCGCCTTCCTGCGCGCGCGCGCGCAGGCCTTGCTGGACGCCGGTATTGATCCGCGTCGACTTTGCATCGATCCCGGCTTTGGCTTTGGCAAGACTGTGGAGCATAATTACGCCTTGCTGAAAGCCACCGGACGCTTGATTGACGAGCTGAACCTGCCACTGCTGGCTGGCCTGTCGCGCAAGTCGATGGTGGGGGCGATCACCGGCAAGCCGGTCGAGCAGCGCATGGCGGGCAGCGTGGGCGGGGCCCTGGCGGCGGTGGCGCAGGGAGCGCTGATCGTGCGGGTGCATGATGTAGCGGAGACTGTCGATGCCCTGAAAGTGTGGCACGCAGCCCAATAAAAACCAACGATAAAGAGCATACACAATGGCACGTAAATATTTTGGTACCGACGGCATCCGCGGTCTGGTCGGCCAAGCGCCGATTACCCCCGACTTCGTCATGCGCCTCGGCTACGCGGCAGGCAAGGTCCTGGCCACCAAGCGCAGCGGATCGGGCCGCCCGACCGTCCTGATCGGTAAGGACACGCGCATCTCCGGCTACATGCTGGAAGCGGCGCTGGAAGCCGGCTTCTCGGCCGCCGGCGTGGACGTCATGCTGGCCGGCCCGATGCCGACCCCGGCGATCGCCTACCTGACCCGCGCCCTGCGCCTGTCGGCCGGCGTGGTGATCTCGGCCTCGCACAACCCGTTCCAAGACAACGGCATCAAATTCTTTTCGGGCAAAGGCACCAAGCTGCCGGATTCGGTCGAACTCGACATCGAAGCCGGGCTGGATCAGCCAATGGACTGCGTGCCGTCGGAAAAGCTGGGGCGCGCCAAGCGCCTGGACGACGCCCAGGGCCGCTACATTGAATTCTGCAAGAGCACCTTCCCGAACGAACTGGACCTGCGCGGCTTGAAACTGGTGGTCGATTGCGCCCACGGCGCCGCCTACAACATCGCGCCGCACGTGTTCCACGAGTTGGGCGCGGAAGTGGTTGCCATCGGCAACAAGCCGGACGGCTTCAACATCAACCTCGAACACGGCGCCACGGCGCCGAAAGCCATGGCCGCCGCCGTGCAGGCGCACGGCGCCGACCTCGGCATCGCGCTCGACGGCGACGCCGACCGCCTCATCATGTGCGACGCCAACGGCCGCCTGTATAACGGCGACGAACTGCTGTATTTGATGGTCATGGACCGTTTGGCCACCGGCCCGGTGGCCGGCGCGGTGGGCACTCTGATGACCAATATGGCGGTGGAAGTGGCGCTGAAAGAGAAGGGCATCGGCTTCGCCCGCGCCAAGGTGGGCGACCGCTACGTGCTGGAAGTGATGCAGGAAAAGGGCTGGATCCTCGGCGGCGAAGGTTCGGGCCACCTGCTGGCGCTGGACAAGCACACCACGGGCGACGGCATCATCTCGGCGCTGCAGGTGCTGTCGGCGCTCAGGCGTTCGGGGAAATCGCTGGAGCAGTACGGCAGCGAGCTGACCATCTTCCCGCAGACCTTGATCAACGTGCGCGTGGCGCCGGGCTTCGACTGGACCAAGAACGCCGCCATGGTGGCCGAAAAGGAACAGGTCGAGCGCGAGCTGGGCGACAGCGGCCGCGTGCTGATCCGCGCCTCCGGCACCGAGCCGCTGATCCGCGTGATGGTGGAAGCGCGCAGCGCCGACGACGCCCAATCGATGGCGCGCCGCATCGCCGACAAGATGGACAGCAAGCTGGCGGCGTAACGTTTCAGCACTGAAGATTAAATCACGTGCTTTGATTGACGCCGCGAGCGACAACGACTAGAATACTGGTCTTCGGAGTGTAGCGCAGCCCGGTAGCGCACCTGGTTTGGGACCAGGGGGTCCAAGGTTCGAATCCTTGTACTCCGACCAAGAACTTCAAAAGCGGGCTGTCTTCGGACAGCCCGTTTTTTCATTTCCGATGCACATTCGTGTATCCTCATCTGCCCATAGCTCAGTTGGATAGAGCATCAGCCTTCTAAGCTGAGGGTCACTGGTTCGAATCCAGTTGGGCAGGCCAAATAAGTCCATATAAATCAATGTACTAGCGATTTTCTGCGCTCCGCTTACACTCGGTTTTCGTCTCCTTGTAAGCGCTGTGTAAGCGGGCTGCGACATTGGACGCCAGCAGCGACGGCGCAACTTCAGCAGCTTCTTCTCGCACTGGATGAAGTATTGGCGTGCTTCTTGGCCCTTCGGGCTGCGCTCCAGCATCGCTAGTTCCTTCGCCATGTCTAGCGAGATATGGTACTCAATGGTAGGCCGTGCGCGGGACATTGCACTCGCCAAATTTGGCGTGCTCAAACTTTCAGCAGTAGTGAAGTCGATTCCGATTACAAAGTTGTACCCAGCGATACGGTCCTTAATCCAGTTCGAGAAATCCTTACCTACTTGCAAGAAGCTATGCAGCTTACGTGCGTTCACGGTCTGGACAGTATCCCCGGCAGCGATGGAGCCGGTTTCGATGCCGATGTCGGCTACGCTGTTCAGCGGCTTGTCTTGCACGCCTACGTCCACCACAGGGGCTATCACAGCCTTGTCTGCACCGATCAGGGTTACAGCGCCGGGGGCGATAGTAGAAGCTTTGGCAGGGGTGTACGTTACCGCTCCCGCCCCCACGTCACAGGTAGATCCTGTGCCATCTCAAGTGCCGCACGAAATGTTGGAAACTCCTGACCGTTGTAGTGGTAATTGAAACCGTCAAAGTGCATACCGTGCTTTTCCATCAGGATCAGCATCTCTCCCTCAGGCTTCTCTCGCGTCTTTGGAGCCATTTCCACTGCTGGAAGGTCGCGCTGACAGAAGCGGCATACGACTGCCTCGACCTTGACTAGCTCAGCACACGATGGGCATTGCCGCATACTGCCGTCTTCTATCGATTTTTTTTCCAGTACCTTGACATTCGTCGACACGAGTAACGAGTGGGGGAGTGCGAAGATTAGTAACGCCATCCCATACAGCCACCAGAGGAAGAATGAGCGGCCTTTGCTGGACGCAATAAATGCTGGGATAAGAGCGAGAAAAGGGAGTAACAGAAAGGCTAGCATCGGTTTCCTGAAATGTAATGAGGATGGTTTTTTAGGCGAAGGAGTCTTTAGACTCTCGATTGGCTCGTAGCATACCATCATCATCTAGAGGTGCCTACCTACTCCCCTGACCGCCAGCATCCTGATCTTGTCGCCTTCGGCGGTGCTGTTCGTCGCCTGCGTACAGAGAGGAACATGACGCAAGAGCAACTTGCCTTTGCTGCGGACCTCGACAAAGGCTATCTAGGCCGCGTGGAGCGTGGTGATTCAGTGGTTGCGTTGCTGGTGATGGCGAGAGTCGCCAGAGCGCTTGGCGTCACCGTTGAGCAATTGATGGGAAGTGCAGGGCTGTAAGCTGCGTTCTGCTTCGTCCCAAGCCATCATAATTGGAAGCGTGATTTGTCGCACAGATTGACTGCGCTGCCGCCGCCCTATAATTCGTCATCACTAACCAAATACCGCTGGCATCAAATGACGTATTGGAACTTCGGTATTTACGCCGACCGGGCGCACTCAACTTTGTGCTATATCGCTTCTGTACATGCCGATAGCCAGCGTGACGCTATCACTTTGTTGAGAGCGGAATTGAGGCTGAACCCGTCGTCGCTTTACATTGGCGAGTTGATGAGCAGATCATTCATGCCACTAGAGACGACAACGGCAACCGTCACAGAGGTGATTCTCATAAAAGTGGATAGGCAAGTGTAGTTGCGCTCAGTGGCTACGGGTGACTGTACCAGCGCATCGTTGGCCGTGGACAGTTCCAGCTTCGAGACGTTTGCCTGCTTACGCTCAGCAATCCATGCTTCGGCAGCGGCTACCGGGTCATCGAAGTTCGGCAGAGCAATGACCGGCGCTGCGTTCTTCGTCTTCTCTGCTTGCCATGCGTCGTACACTGTTGCTTGCATGTCAATGTCATAGGACATGACCATCAGCATGGTTTCGCGCTCTGGCAGTACGTAGATAGTTCGCTCACGTTTGTTGCCATAAACTTCATAAAAAGATGGTGCGGAAAATTTCGCGGCATCTTTTTTGAGAACTTTCTCACGCAGCTTGTGGCAGAAGTCGCGGTGGGTCAGTTCGGTATCGTCGCCCTTCTGCTTACGCAGGAAGTTGATGTAAGCGACGATTTCCAGCGAAGTCATGGTAGGCACGCCGTCTACCGTAGTCAGTTTGAATGCCCCGGTAACTTCCGGCTCCGGCTCTGGCACGAGCACGGCAACAGCGCTGGGAGCACGGCCTACGGTGCGGGATTCCTGCACAGTGGCTACGACGCCCTTAGCGTCCGCTGGCACGTACACGGTAGGTTGTGGCACGTTGCTGATTGGTGCAGTAGCTTCCAGCACTTCCGGCATAGCCAGTAGTTCACGTACAAGTTGATGGTCAGATCGAACGAGTCTAGCATTTCTTCGACTTGCTCTGCGGTCAGGTGGTAGGCACACAGCAGAGGGGCGCTAACGTCCTTTTCGTCGAACAGGCTGCGCATACGCGCTACCGCTGGTGGGTGTCCAGTACGCACTGGTATCATTCACTGGCGCTGGGAGCCACAAAATAACTAAGAGTGAACTCGGGCTGGCTTACAATTGGGCAGTGGAGGAAGCATATGAGAGCACCGAAAAGTAATATCTGCGTACTTTGTGGAGTCCGCCCAGCTACTACGAGGGATCATTTGCCGCCGAAGGGGTGGTTTAAAGGTCTGGGCGCGCAATTGATAACGGTGCCTGCTTGTGCTGAATGCAACGAAGGCGCGTCTAGTGATGATGTAGATTTAAGATTTTACATTAGCGCACAGATAGGGAAGCAAACAGACGGTTCGGCAGCACTCTGGGATAATGGCGCGCATAAAACGATTCTAAAGAAGGCAGCTTTGAGAAAGTCTTTTTTGGCTTCAGCGAGAGATGTAGTCGTCACCGATGCGGACGGAGTTGATATTACGCGATTGGCGTTTGTAGTTCCTGTTCGGCTTTATCAAAAGGAGTTTGAGCGAATTGTGCGCGGGCTGTACTTTCATCACACTACACGCATATTGCCGCAAAGTGCCCCGGTCATCGTGACTTTGCTTACCGCTGCTGACTTTGAAAACCAAGATGTTCGGGAATTGCATAAGCATCATATTGGAGGTGATGCGTGTATTTATAGATTCGGGGTTGCAGAAGATCAGATAGATAGTAGTGTCTGGGTCTTTGAATTTTATAGCTCACACTTCGTAATGGTTGCAACTGGGGCTGCCAGCGAAAATGAAGGCGTGTAAATTAAGTTGCGCTGAATTAGGCTATATGAAATTTGATTTGGTTTAACTTTCGCGGGGCGTTGATGATAAATAAAAAAGATAAGCCGTCAGACTTCGATGGTTTGGTATTGAATGGGATTGACTTTCTCGAAAAGGCGATAACTCAATTAAATATTGAACCCAAGTATTCAGTAATTAATTTTTACACTGCGGTAGAGATATTGCTTAAAGCTCCGCTTGTGAAAGAACACTGGTATCTTGTGGTTGTCGGAAAGCCAGACCGGCAAGCCTATGAGGCTGGCAATTTTATGTCTGTCTCGTTCGATGAAGCTTGCGACCGTCTGGCAAGCTCTTTAAAGAAGCCCTTGGCAGCAAGCGCTAGGAAAGCTTTTGATGCTGTACGTGAGCATCGCAATCGTATGGTTCACTTCTATCATACTGGCATTGACGGTAAGCAGCGAGAGGCGATAAAGCTTGAGCAAGCGCAAGCTTGGTTTGAACTAAACAGGTTCGTTACCGATGTTTGGCGTGATGAATTCAAACCTTATCTTAGAGAGTTTAGAAGGATGGAGAGCGGGTTAATCGCTAATAACCATTATGCTAAAGCGAAGTATGAAAGTCTAAAAAACAAAATCGAAGGCATGAAGAAGGGCGGGGCAACCTTCGAGCTATGCCCATCATGTGGCACCGATGCATGCATAACCACTGAGCCAGCAGATCGGCTGAGAACTTTCAATTGTCTGGTTTGTTTTTATACCGACACCGTACTTGAGATTGATTGTCCACAATGTGGATCGAAGCAACAGCTTAAACCATACGAAGGATTCATTTGCAGTGAGTGCGAACATGCAGTCCCCGAGGACGGTATATTCGATTTGGTCGACGAGTGTGTGGTCCGTGGCACAAAGGACGATTTTGATAGCAATACGCCAGCGAACTGCGATGAATGTCAGGGCTATCACACCGTCTGTGAATTTGGCGATGGGTATTTATGTTCAAACTGTTTTTCCTATTTCGACACGCTAAGCTCCTGTGGATGGTGTAATGATCCACGAACGACTCATGATGAAGATAGCTATGTCACTGGTTGCGAGTTTTGTGAAGGATATGCAGGGCATCACGCCAATGATTGATTAGTTCGCCACTGCCTCACAAAAAAATTCTCAAGGTGCACCGCGTCGTTTAATGGGGCGCTGGCCCGGTGAATATCGCCCTAGGCGGGTTTTAAAAATATCTGTACGCGTTTGCTGGCGCGGTAGACAGCATTGCACTGCCCGGAGGTGAGAGGCCCGCTACGTGCCTTTATTAGCGTCAGCCAGCGCAGTAGCGTTTCACGGTAGCGACCGAGATAGCGAAGTGTTCGGCAGTGGCCGCTATGCTCTTGCCGTGTTCAGCACGCCACGCCTTCACCTCAACCGGGTTCAGCGTCTTGCTGCGCCCCTTGTAGCGCCCGTCCTGCGTGGCCTTGGCTACCTCAATACCACGCTTCTGCATCTCACGGCGGTTCAGGTAGTCGGCTTCGCCCTGCGCGGCCATGAAGGCCAGCACAGCATCACGAGTAGCCTTCAACATCGGCTCAGTAGCAGTGCCGTCAAACTCCATGCCGTTCAGGGTGCAGACCACCTTGACGCCCATCTTCATCAGGCTTTGCATGACGGAGTGTAGTTCGTCGTAGCGACGGCTGATGCGGTCTAACCAGCGCACGTACAGCACACCACCATCAGACAGCTTGTCCATGACACGCTTCCACTCTGCGCGGTCGGTAGGCGCTACATGGTAGCCGCTCACGCCTTCATCAATGTGTACGTGCTTCGGCTGTACGCCATGCTTGGCTGCGTCATCGTACTGGCTCGCGCTGGTCTGCCCTTCGGTGGTGCTAATGCGTCCGTAGTAGATAGTTTTCATGATTGCTTGGCTCGGTTAGGTATATGGCTCAATAATATGATCTAGCTCACATACAGTCAACCCTACTGAGCTATCTTAACGACCGTTGTTGCTTGGTGCAGACAGGTAGACCCTTTTGAGCCATCTACAGCCTTGGCTCAACGTGGTATCCTGTTGGCAATACAACAACCACCTTGCATCATGGAACAAGTCCTCTACCGCTTCACTCTTGCTGCTGCCGTGCTTTCGTCGCTGTTCTGCGCGTCTGCATTTGTAATCAATGTCGCGCAGCAAGGAAGCGACTCGGAGCGACTAGCAACCGCCGTGTTCACAGTGGCGTCACCCGTCGCCATTCTTGCAACCTTCTACATCCTGCGCTGGATCGTAGCTGGGCGATGGACGGCCAAGAAAGAGAACTGACCGACACGGTGGATAAAAGCTGTGGGCGAAAATTTGGCAGCCGCTATTTTAAGCACCAGAAACGACAAAGGCAGCACCACAACCCGGCGAAGGGTCATGCTGCTGCCTTGATGGTCTACCCGTCTCAAACTGGGCGGGTCAGGATGTTGCTGACGGTCTTGCTGTACCAACTGCCGTTGCTGGCTGTCGGTACGCTCATAGCGTTGAATTGCTCTGCAATCGCACGGATGCTCATGCCGGTTTGTCGCAAACGTTCGATGATAGGGCGCAGGCGCATTGCGAAGGCGTCAGCCTTGGCCTTGACGGCTGCTGCGCCTTTGGCCTGCGCTTCCTTCAAGTTCGTCCGGTTGCCGAACACTGCGCCTCGCTTCTTGGCTTCTGCCATCCCGGCCTTGGTTAGTTCGGAGAAGCTTGCCTTCTCGTGGATGCCATGAAGCTGCCAGTGATGGTCTTTGCACACGGTCAGGATGTTGTGGTCTTCATCAGGTCCGCCGAGAGAGCGGGGGATGATGTGATGCGTGTGTAGGCGGGTAGTGGCCTCGCAGTAATTGCACTTGCCTGCGCGCTTCTTGCCGAGCGCTGGTGATGTTGATGCTGTCATTCCTTCCGTCCTCCTTGTACGCTGTCTGCCAGCGCAATCAAATTTTGAATAACTTCACTACCTGTTCGTTTCGATGCTGCACCGAGGCGCTTGAGTGCTCCCCACGAAGCTGGCGGAAGCATGATGCAGCCACGCTCAAGGAGGCCGCTTTCGCCGTAGATGGTGCGTGCTGGCCGTGGCTCATGGAATGACGTGTACTTATCAAACATGGGCTGTCTCCTTGCTGATGCCTGCTACCTTGTCGGCTTCGATGAGCATCGATTCGATCAGGATGCTAGTGCTGACGTGACTGGCGTTGCAGAGTCGCCAAGCAGCTTGCCATGCCTCTGACGACATGTAGATACTACGGCGCTCAAGTCGCGTACCAGATTCCAGTGTGACTAGAGTTCGGTTAGTGCCGGGAATCCGTTGGAACGGTCGCTGGCGTAAGTTTGTCTGTTGTGTCGTGGACGGGCTGACTTGCTCGAACAATGCTGCTTTCATTTGATTTCCTTTATTTGAGCCTGCCACCGACGTGACGAAACACGCGGACGTGATGCGTGAACCGGGTGAACGGAAACGGCGATGGCAGGTGATTGTTTACTTCGATGCCCGGATGGGCGTGGTACGCGCTGTGAAGCGGTAGGGGACTTGCTTAGACGATCTTGGCTGCTTGGTCTTTCAGCTTACGCAGAGCCTTGGTCTGTTCTTCAATTTCAGCGTCCAGCTTGGCTTTCGCTGCGTCACGCTGGATGTCGGCCATCAGCTTGTGGGCTGCTGCTTCTACTTCGCGGTCGTGGGCCGCTTGCTGCATGGCGATGGCGTCGGTAGTTGAGTTCGTCGCCTTCTGTACTGCTGTCTGGTCAGGTGTTCCCAGTACGAGGGTGACGGCAAGTTGGCCGGTGGCAGGGAAGAACTCTGGGTCGATGTCCGGGCTGAACACGTAGCCCGAACGGATGTGAACCGCTGCTTGGGCGAGCGCTGCGGCGCTGTAGTCCATGTACTTGATGATGTACGGCTTGTTCTGGACTGCCGGGGTTGTTACTGCTGCTGGTGCTTCTACTGCTGGTGCTGCTGCTTTAGTCATGGTTTGATTCCTTTGTTGGCTTGTTTAAGGTGTTACGGATGTAGTCTGAAACTCGGTGACGGTTCCACTCCAACCCACTGGCTGTCTGGAAGCCTGCTTTGGTCAGGTGGTTGGCGATAATGCGTAGCGACGCTACCGGACGTAGTGTGCTGATAATGCTGCTGACGGCGGTGTAGAAGTCGTCGTTATTCAGGCGACCGCCGAAGCTTGGTGCTGCTTGGAACGCGGGCATGGGTATGGCTCCTTGTTGATAAGATTGATCGGATGTTGGATGGGGAAACTGATGCTGCTGGAGGGGATTCGGATAGGTGCGTGCTTCTGCCTACTTATACCAGCGATTATATAGTACGCGACCTTAGTTGTCAACTAAGCCCACAGTTCCCGGTATCTGTCAACAGATGATTGGAACTTCTTCGAGTTGCCATTGCTGAAAGCAGTCACTCCCCAGAGGTTCCCACCATGAACCGTGCAAGGGCAGTGCAGAAAAGCAGGGTTTCGCTAAAGCGGTAAGAGGGTTACGTACCCGTGTATGGAATTTTCCTCGTGCCGATGAAAACGCGATTTTGTTGAGCAAAGCCGTGCAGGAGGGCGAAATACGAAGTCGTGCAGTGGGTAGGTAGTATTGCTATGTGGCACTACTCTTACTTGCAAAAGTGTGGTAGATATGATACACTACACCCGAACGAGCGGGAGCGAGTGAGGGTATGTAGTTTACTACTTAAGTAATACTATATATGAATATGTAATATAACTTAAGGTATAACTAAGTATTTTTATATTAGGAGTGGTAAGTGAGTAGTAAGGTTTATCACTAAGTTATACGCAAAGCTATAAACATAAAGTTGTACTACATAAGTTGTACTACATAAGACCAAACCAAGCCTGTGCAGCTATCCCGGCGCAGGTCGCTGCCCACACTCCACCATCCCCGGCATTCCTGCCAACCAACACCCTTCCCATCAGGAGCGATTTAGAGGCTCTGCAAGCGATTTTCATGCCAAGGGTATACGAGGGTCAGTGGGTCGAGAAGTCGTCTCTACGGGGCTATGCGCGAGCCGTAGGCCCATCTTTGATCGGTGGCAAGCGTCGGTGGTCGTTCAGAATGGATTGACAGGGTTTTACTGAACTCTCAGTAAATGCAAAATTGGCACTGCCCAGAAAATTCTGGGCATCTACAAGTCAGGGGAGTGTGCTGCGAGAAGCGTACAGGGCTGGGTAGCCCGGTAGCTGGATAGCAGGGTTAGGCCACTACTTGCCGGTCGTGGCCCGTAACACGTCCACTGATTGCCAGTAGAGGCGATTACCTGTGCGAGTTGGCTGCAAGGGACCAGTCCCGTTGCTGGCCCAGTTTCGCAGGGTCTGCGGATGGCACTTCAAGTACGCCGCTGCTTCGGCTGTGGTCAGTGCGATGCCGGGAACCAGCGGTGCAAGTCCGAGAGCGAGCAACGGCGGCAGTGGAGCCGCTTCCGGCTCGGGTGGTGCTGGTGGCGGTGCTTCGTGCGTCATGGCGTCAGTCAGCCACGGCAGGGACGTATCTGTAAGTTTGCAGAGGTCGCCAGCCGATGCGATGGCCTGATGGCCCAGTTCGTACCGCCGTCGGGCTGTAGGGAACTTGTCGGCCTCCCAGTTGATCGATAGGCTCATGGTCAGTCGCAGAAGTTGCGCGGCTGCCTGCTCGACTGCGGTAGCGGTCGCAGAAGCGAGGGCGAGAATAGCAGCACCGTAGAGGGCATAGTGATAATCGTCCGTGGTCGCATGCTTCTGCTTCCGTGTTTGCTGCGCCCGTGGGAGGTGGTCTACAGCGAAGTCCCGAAGGGCGGTCAGTTTGATGGCTTCCATGCTACTCGTGCTTCTTCCAGTATCCAGTGTTCAATCTTGACATGCCAGTATCGAAGCATGTCGATGGGGCGGCGCTTGTAGTGCTTTTCAGCTAAGGCGCTCGGCTTGTGGCCGTTGATCTGCGCGACGACGCCTACCGGCACGTGCAGCCATTCCGTCAGTGTACCAAATGACCGGCGTAGGCCGTGAATGGTCAGGTGAGGTAAGCCAGCCGCCTTCAATGCCTTGCCGTGAGCGTCCTTTGGTTCTTCAATGTGGCCTGATTCAGACTGCGTACTGGCGAAGACCCACTCATTGATCCGTGGCAGGTTGTAGAGCAAGATGGACAGGTAGGGTGGCAGCGGAATCTCCCGGTTGCCTTCCACCTTGTCGCCTATGAGCATCTTGTTCCACTCGAAATCAACGTTCTCCCAGCGTAGTTCGGTCAGTTCAGTCCGTCGCGCACCTGTCAGCAGAAGAGCTTGCAAATAGACCGAGCGAGTTTTGTTGTTCAGGCCGAGTACACCAGCGAACCATGCTTGAAGCTGTTCGCGTTGTAGGCTGTCTCCATGCTTGGCTTCCGGTGACGGGGTGGCGTCACGCACCTTGCGAGCGGTGTACGCGCCTTTCGGAATGATGTCTCGGTAGACTTCTACATCATCGGCCCAGCGAATGAAGGCGCGGAGGATGCGAAAGCTTTGTGCTGCGCTGGTGGCGCGAGTTTCGGCTTCCTTTGTCATCCAATCTGCAATCCGGTCGCTGGTCAAATCAGCCAAGCGTACATCCATCAAGGCGTACAGCGGCCCAGTGACAGTTTTTCCCTTGCCGCGCTTCTTGTCCTTCCCGCCTTCCGCTGACAGGTTGACATGGTTGTTATAGTGGCCGTCGCTCCACATAGGCTTGCGGTCGGCAAGGTAGGTCGGCCACACGTCGCCAAGGGTGACGGACTCTCGGGTGACGGTTCGGGCCTGCTCTGCCTTGGCGGAAGCTTCCAAGGTGCGTTTGGTTGCCTCTACCTCACGCGGGTCTTGCCCCTTGTCGGTCATTAACTTGTACAGGCGTGCCTGTTCCCGTGCGTCAGGAAGCTTCCAAGTGTCCGGGGAGCCGATGGTTATGCGTGGGTCAATGCCAGCACCCCTGATCTTCGCCTGAAAGATATAGGTCTTGGTGCCTGACCGGGATGCACGTAGGGCGAGGCCGGGTGACTTCGTGTCCCAGAGGAAGGCTTGGGACTGTTCGGGTGGACAGGTGAATTCCTGCACCCGAAGGATGGTTAGATTTTCTTTCGCCACGCGATGTAATCCGATCTGTAAGCGCCTTGTAAGCGGAATCGAAGTATATCGGGGTATCTTGGATTATTCAACCTGTAAGCAGATAATGGGTAATTCGTTGTTTTGTAAGGGTTTTGTATTTTAGGGGTAGGTCGGATTATGCAGGATTATGGCCTGTCTTTCAGCCTTCTAAGCTGAGGGTCGCTGGTTCGAACCCAGCTGGGCAGGCCATAAATCCAGATGCGATATGTTGCTACTACGGCTACAGCCCTGTGCGAGCTGTGACTTGGAAGCTACTCATCAATATCAATATGCAATTTGCGCTGTGTTGCACTGTATATTAGTGTCATATCAGCCTCAGATGTTCTTGCTGACTACCCATGCTTTGTATTCGGTCGTGCCCACTGTCAGAGAGGAACATATGCGTACAAGGATAAATATCGAGATGTCGCAGGTGATCGCGAACGGCTTGGTGGTGGATGAGGTGGACGGTTCTGCGTCGGCATGGGCGTACCTGGAAGAGCACGGTATTCCGCTGCCAACTATTTTGCGTGTTCTGGTTTCCGAAAGTCGCCGCCGGGACAGCGATCCAGGGGGCCTTCCGCGCGGCACCTCCATGGCCCAACATCAATCCAAGATGTAAGTCACCTTGCAAAAATATTAATCATCCTCATATACTGTCAGTACACCCATGCTGATGCGGTAGCCACTTTGGTTTATGCCAAGCGATGTGCAGAACATGAGGTAAATATGCAGACATACAGTCCAGAAGGTATTGAAGCTTTTCGCGCCTACGCAGTTGCTGCGGAGGAGGAGCATCAAATGGCTCACGAGCTCGCTCAGTGCGCCAAAATTGAAAAGTATGCACTTCTTTCAGCTGATCTTTTCGCACGTGTCAACGCGGCGCGTTCTAAAACTCTCGCGGCGTTCAAGGCTGTCGAGCGCTTCAAGATCTGATACCCCACCAGGCCGAAACCGGTCATGCGCCACCCACGGTGGCCCTTTTAGTCCCTACAACTATAATTGGAGTCCACATGGATAGCACCGTGGGTTTTGACTGATCATCATGTACACCCGAATCGATGCAACAATGGCGGAAGCGGTCAATCATGGGATTGCGCTTGACTCAAACAAAGGCGCAGCCACTGCTTGGGCCTACATGAAATACTGTAAAGTTCCGCAGCAAGTCATTCTCAGAGTGCTTGCAGAACCTGGCCTCAGGCGCTTGATTGAGCTTGCGGTGTCCGAAGACAGCAACCCCAATGCGTATCGGAATGCAATTCATCTCTGGCGAGCGCCACCTGTTTGACGCCGGAGAGGGCTGCATTTCTCACTCTGCCGCCCGTGAGCCGGCCCCGGCTCATTTCACATCAATCAGATAGTTCAGAATTTGGCTTGGCGCCCGCGCGGCGCTCCAGCCACTCACGCCCCCCATTATTCAAGGCTTTGACCAGCGCTGCCTCCGGCAGGCTATATACCGTCGCCCAGGTGGCGCGGCCGTCGCCGGCGTTGGAGGGAAAGCTGGTGGATTCGATAGGCCAATGGTATTTGCGCTTCAATGTCTTGACGATGGCGGCGAGCGAGGTGCGGCCTTGCAGCGGCTCGGCGCCCGTCTGATCTGCATCGGACAATAGCACCGCCAGGACGGCGCCACGCGCAGTCAGGGGGCCGGGGAATTTGGGAGTTTTTGACATGCCTACATTCTATCGAAAATAACAGTTATGTTTTGAAGCTTGATCAATTTTCTTTTGATCTTGATTAGTATGATCAAGTGCAGGTCGATCAGGAAGGTGTATCAGGAGGGGCGCTAGCATCCAGCCGTTGGATGCTAGCGGATGACGGGTTTATTTCGCCGGCCAGTATTACTCCAATGGCGGAAGAGTCTGGTTTGATATTGCCTATCAATGAATTGATTAACATCTGCGCGGTGCAATTGCATCAAGAGGACTTTGTGAGGCACGCTATGCAGAAAATTATTCACTATAAAATCGATCCGCCTCGTCTGCAATTTTTCATGCCAAAAATTGGCGTGTTGCAGCCGATTTCTGGCATACTCTCCCTATGAGGAGAGACCGATGACGATAGATTGGAACAGCTTCACCCCTGGAGCCAGCCTTGCCGGCGGTCTGCTGATCGGTCTTGCCGCCGCATTATTTGTAGTGCTGAACGGCCGTATTGCTGGAATTAGCGGAATAGTCGGTGGGCTGATAAAACCTCGTCGTGGCGATATCGCCTGGCGCCTGGCGTTTATTGCCGGCATTGTCGTCGCGCCGATTATCTACGCCATATTCTTTGATGTGCCGGAAGTGCGGATCGATGCGGATTCCGGCACTTTGATTCTGGCCGGTCTTATTGTCGGATTGGGAACACGTTTTGGCTCCGGTTGTACCAGCGGGCATGGTGTCTGCGGAATATCGCGTCTGTCGATGCGGTCGGTGCTCGCGACATTGATTTTTATGCTCACCGGTTTTACTACGGTATTTCTAATGCGTCAACTATGATGTTTATTCCCTTTTTAGTAGGCTTGGTTTTTGGTTTAGGGCTGATTATTTCCGGCATGTCCAATCCAGCCAAAGTGCTGGCGTTTCTCGACTTGGCTGGAGAATGGGACCCATCCTTGATATTCGTCATGTGCGGCGCTATCGGCGTCGCATTTTTTGCATTTCTTTGGGCCAAAGCGCGGAAAACGACTTTACTCGGTGCCGAAATGAAATTACCGGCCGCAACTAAAATAGACCGCCGCCTGATGATCGGCGCGGCATTATTCGGCATGGGCTGGGGCATCGCCGGTTTCTGCCCCGGGCCGGCGTTGGTGGGGCTAGGCATGGGGTTGCCGAAAGCGGCGCTGTTCGTCATCGCCATGCTTGGCGGCATGGTGCTGTACGAGTTGATCGAACGCTGGCGCGGTGGATAACTCCGGCTGCGGAAAAAACGCGCAGTGCGGATTTATCGTTGTAAAACAATGGCTTGCCATGTTGGCTTGTGCATTGTTAACAGCCTTATCCACAGAATTTGTTAACAAGTGCGACAATCGGGTATGGACGATCAATACTTCTATGAACCGGCGCAAGGCCACGGCCTGCCGCACGACCCTTTCAACGCCATCGTCGGCCCGCGCCCGATCGGCTGGATTTCCACCCGGTCGGCCGGCGGCACGCTGAACCTGGCGCCGTACAGCTTCTTCAACGCCTTCAATTACACGCCGCCCTTGATCGGTTTTGCCAGCATCGGCCGCAAGGACACGCTGCGCAATATCGAGGAAACCCAGGAATTCGTCTGGAACCTGGCGACGCGGCCGCTGGCCGAGGCCATGAACGCCAGTTGCGCTCCGGCGCCGCCGGAGGTCGATGAGTTCCAGTTGGCCGGCCTCACGCCCGCCGCGTCCACCGTGGTGGTGGCGCCGCGCGTGGCGGAAAGCCCGGTGGCGTTCGAGTGCAAGTGCAGCCAGATCATTCGCCTGCAAGGCGCGTCCGGCGTGGAAACCGATACCTGGCTGATACTGGGGGAGGTGGTGGGTGTACACATTGCGCGCGGCCTGCTGCGCGACGGCATTTACGACACGGCCGGGGCGCAGCCCATCCTGCGTGGCGGCGGCCCGGCCGATTACTTTGACATTACGCCGGATAACTTGTTCCGCATGCGGCGGCCCAGCTATCCCTGAGCGTTATCAATAGGTGTAGAACATGCGCTGGATCTGCTTGGTGTCGGCGCTTTTGGTCAGCGCCAGCATCAGCAGGATGCGGGCTTTCTGCGGATTGAGCGTATCGGACGCCACGAAATCGAGTTCATCATCGTTGGCTTCGCCGTTGCGCGCGACGATGCCCTGGCCAACGCGGCTGGAACGCACGATCAGCACGCCCTGCTGGCGGGCCGCGACCAGGCCGGTCTTGACCGACGCCGCCAGGCTGCCATCGCCGACGCCGGCGTGGATGATGCCTTTGGCGCCAGCCGCCACCAGCGCGTTCAGCGCCACTGGATTAACATTGGCGTAGCCGTAGACGATGTCGACCTGCGGCAGCGCGTCCAGCTTGCTGATGTCGAACTCGGTGTCCACCGTGTTTTTGCGTGCCGACACATGATAGAAGTAGGGCTTGTTGCCCTGAATGTAGCCCAGCATGCCCAATTCCGGCGTCTTGAAGCTGTCCGGGGTGGAGGTGTTGGTCTTGGTGACGTCGCGCGCGGCGTGGATCTGGTCGTTCATCGCCACCAGCACGCCTTTGCCGACCGCTTCCTGGCTGGCGGCCAGCAGCACGGCATTGTACAGGTTGATCGGGCCGTCGGCCGACAGCGCGGTGCCCGGACGCATGGCGCCCACCAGCACCACCGGCTTCTTGCTCTTGACGGTCAGGTCGAGGAAGTAGGCGGTTTCTTCCAGCGTGTCGGTGCCGTGGGTGATGACGATGCCGTCCACGTCCTGCTGCGCCAGCAGGGTGTTGACGCGCTTGGCCAGCTTGAGCCAGTGGTCGTTGCTCATGTTTTCGCTGGCGATCTGGAACACCTGTTCGCCCTTGACGTTGGCGACTTTGGCCAGTTCCGGCACGGCCGCAATCAGACGGTCAACGCCTACGGTGGCGGCGGTGTAGCCGACCGTGGTGGTGCTGGTGGCGCCGCTGCCGGCGATGGTGCCGCCGGTGGCCAGGATGGTGACCCGGGCCAGTTTTTCTGCTGCCCCGGCATAGGAACTGAGCAAGATTGCGCAGGCCAGCAGGGCGTGGCGCCAGCGGGCGGTATTTTGGTAGGGCATGGAGTCTCCTGAAGAGGCGGTAAAGCTTGGGATATTAACAAAACCATCGCGTGTCAACAACGCGGGGTATTGCCGCGTTAACCGGTGATTGTTGGAAATAATACAAAAGAGACGAGATATGAGACTGGCGATCACGATGGCGGCGTTGCTGGCCTTGGCCGCTTGCGGCAAAAGTGCCGAGCAAAAGCAGCGCGAGGAAGCGCTGACCCTCACCACGCTGGGTGAGAAATACGTGCGCGAGAAAGTGCTGGAGCCGACACAGGCGCAGTTCCGCAACCAGTTCATCGGCAAGGGCGGGGCGCCGTGCGGCGAGGTCAACGCCAAGGATGCGTTTGGCAGCTACATCGGTTACCAGCGCTATATTTCGGTGGCGCGCGATTTGACGCTGCTGGCGCAGGATGTGGCGCCGGCCGAATTCGAGGCACAGTGGCAGCAACTGTGCCGCTGAAGTAAAAACGGAGCCCGCAGGCTCCGTTTTGCGCTACATGGCCGGGATTCAGGCCTTTTTCTGACGGCGACGCAGCAACGCCAGGCCGGCCAAACCTACGCCCATCATGGCCCAGGTGCTTGGCTCCGGCACCGGCGCGGTCGGCAGGGTGCCGAGGAAATTGCGATCATGCAGTTCGCCGGGACCGGTGTAGCTCTCGGCATACAGGAAGCCGTTCATGGCGGAACCGGCTTGCACGTCCGACGTGCCGGCCAGCACGGTGCCGTACCAGCCTTTGAAGTTCACTTGCGTGGTGTCGACGAAATTCCAGATGATGCGGTTGCCCAGATGGCTGTTGTCGTTGAAATTGCCGTTGATGGTCAACGCCTTGGCGCCACTTTGAGTGACCGCACCGTCATAGCGCACGTTGATGATCACGGTGTTGGCGGTGCCGCTGAAATTGATGGTGGCGGCCGACGCCAGCTGGCTGGTGGTGATGTTGAATACCGAGGTGCTGCTGGCGTTGCCGGTCAGGCCGAAGTTGAAATTGTTCGGATCGGACGCATTGAGCAGGCTGTTGGCGCTGGACATGCCCGCCAACTGGGCTTCCAGAGCGTTCAGCGGCGCCGAAAAATCGGCGATTGTGAAGGTCGGCACGTTGTGCTTGATGGAACCGCCGCTGCCGTTCAGATTGAACGATCCGGCGTTGCTGGTGACGTAGTTGACGCCACCGCCGTTGTTGATGTTGCCGCCGCCATTGGCGCCGATGGTGATCGCGTTGATGGCCGAGTAGTCCGAGGCGTTGCCGCGCGGGTTGTTGTAGAAAGTCGCGCCCTTGACCAGGTTGTTGACGACCAGGCGGCCCTCAATATCGCTGGTGGTCGACACCTCGCCGGTGATCACAGCATTGAACTGATTCAGGATCTGGCTCGACGTCAGCGGGGCTGCTTGAGCGGAGACAGCGGCAATTGCCGCCAGGGTGCCGATTGCAAGGGTTTTCAGTGTGCGCATTGGGGGTCTTCAAGTAGTTGAATAAAGTGCCATGCGCAATTCTAACTGAAAAGCAACGGAAATTATCAATTTAGAATGTAAGATATTTTTATTGCATTGCTAATTTCGCTACATGAATAGTTTTCAAGGTTCGATGCTGCTCAGCGGTTTGCTGTGGCGGTTGGCGCGGCGAATCGGCGGCTGCTGGCGCAGCGGCCGCGCCAGCGCTTCCTGGGCACGTTCGTAGCCGTACTGCCACTGGTCGTTCATGTGTTGGACGAAGGTCTGGTAGTGCGGTGGCATGCGCAGCTCGATGCGGTTGCGCAGCCAGTCGAGCTTTTGCTGCATCTGCTGCTTTTCCAGCACCACCGACACATCCGACGAATCGATGCGCATGTCGGCCAGATGCGTGTTGGCGTAGCGCAGGCGGGCATTGCCGTCCACGCCCAGCACCGCGCGCCAGGCCGGAATCGAGAACACCTGATCGAACGCTTCCTTGAACTCCATCACCACTTCCGTGCCTAGCCGGCGCGCGATTTCGACCGGGAACAGGTCGAGCACGCCGCCGATGTACTCGTCGCCGCGATGGTGGGCGCAGCGGAAATAGATCATGTCGGCAATGGAGATGCGGGCCGCCTCGGTAACGTCCACGCTGCTGTCGGTCAGCAGCTCGCGCGCCACGGCGTGGTCGCCCCAGCGCGGCGCGTTGAGCGGCGAGTCCATGCCCTGCAGTGCGGCGGCCGCGCGCGCGCCGCAGAACACCGTCTCCGCGTACAGTTTGCGCTGGCCGCGCGGCTGGCCGACGTCCGCACGGTCGAACAGCAGCTTGCCGCCGATGATGGCGACGTCCACTTGCGGCGTGCCGGTGGCGGGTGGGAAGGGCAGCTGCGGCGGAATCTCAAACAGGTAATCGCTGAACAGGTCCGGTATCACCGGCGCGTTGTGCTTGCCCAGCTTGCGCTTGGCGGCGCGTAGCAGGGTGCCGAGCAGCACGGCGTTTTCGGTCGAGCGCAGCCCGCACCAGAAGTTGTACATCTGTTCGGACGAGAGCCAGTCACGCTGGGCATCGGGATCGGGCAGGTTGTGGATGATGGCGGCGGCGATGGCGCCGCCGCAGCTGGCCAGCAGCACATCCGGCGCCTTGCCGGCCTGCTTCAGCGCGGCGTACATGCCGATGTAGATGCCGAAGCGGAAGCCGCCGCCACCCATCACCATGCAGCGTTTATATGGGGGAGTCGATTCTTGCGTCATAGCCCGCCACCATATCACATTACAGTTGCTGCTCCAGCATGAGGCGCAGGGTGGCCCTGGTGGGCGTCAGGCGGATGCGCTGCATGGCGCCGTCGGCGCCGCTGTAGACGTAGGTTTCGCTGGCCTCCTGGCGCAGCAGGTTGTTGGCGGAGAAGCGCAGCTGGGTTTTTGCGTTCATCTTCCACAGTGCGTACAGATCCAGTTCGCGTTTCGGGCTGGCGCTGGTCAGCACCAGGGCGGACTGGCGCGATGGCCCGGCGGCCTGGTAGTTGATGCCGCCGCCGATGGTCCATTGCGTCCAGCGGTAGTCGGCGCCGAGGTTGGCGGTGGCCGGGGTTTGTCCTTCCAGACGGTTGTCCGGGCCGGGCACGTTGTCGACGCGCGACCAGTTGCGCGACAGGTTGGCGCGCACGTCCAGCGCCTTGCTCAGCCGCAGCTTGGCTTCCAGTTCCACGCCGTGGGTGCGCGCGTTGCCGTGGTTGAACGGCGCCTCCACCCATGCGCCGTCCTGCTGGAACAAGCGGCTCTGCGTGACGTCTCGGATGCGTCGCATATAGGTGCTGGCGCTGAGCAGCGCGCCATCGCCCAGATAGTGTTCGTAGGCCGCGTCCAGGCCCCATGCGAGTTCCGGCCGCAGGTGCGGATTGCCTTGTTCATCGGGATTGGTGGGGTTGTTGTTATTGTCGTTGGTGTAGCGGCGCGGCACCAGCTTGACCAGCGGCGGCGCCTTGTAGCTGCGGCTGAGCGCCAGCCGCAGCACGTCCTTGTTGGTCAGCTGCCAGCGCGACTGCAGCGACGGGCTCCATACCGAGGAGCTGGCGTCCAGCGCGTCCGGCGCGTTGGCGGCGATGGCGCGGCTGGCGGTGTCCAACCGTTCGTGGCGCAGGCCGAAGTAGAGCGAATACTGCTTGCTCACCTGCCATTCGTCCTGCGCGAACAGCGCCAGGCGGTTGACGTAGGCGCGGTAGTCGGCGTTGTTGGCGCCGGTCTGCTTGCCGGCGGCGTCGAACAAGATCTCGTTGCGGTCTTCGCTGCGCAGCGCGTGGCTGGCGTCCCAGCCCAGCGCCATCGCGTGCTGTTCGCCCACCGGGCGGCGATAGGTGCCGGTGCTGGTAATGGTGTTCTCGACCGGCCCCGAGTCGACGTGATGGCGGCTCAGCGGCTTGCCGTTCACGTCCCGGCCGTGGAAATCGAACACGCCCTTGCGGCGGTTGGTGCCGGCGCCGAGTTTCAGTTCCAGTTTGGCGCCGCCGGCCAGCAGCTGCGTCCAATTCAGGTCGGTGCGCAGCATGACGAAGTTGGCGACGAAGTCGGCGTCGTTGTGCGGGTAGTCGCTGGGCGCCCCGATCAATGCTGTTTCGTCGGCGCGGGCGTTGTTGTCCATGCGGCGCAGGTAGGCGAAGCTTTGCCAGCTCAGGGTGTCGCCGTCGGCCAGTTTCCAGTTCAGGCGCGGCGTCAGGGTGAGAGCGTCGGTGCGGCCAGCTTCGGTTTGCGGCGTGCGGCGCAGCAGGGTGAGCGTGCCGTTGGTGTCGCGTTGTTGCTGCCAGTCGGTGAACGGTTTTTCGTTGTGCTTGCGCGTGAGCGTGGCCGCCAGGCTGTAGGAGTAGTCGTCGTTTTGGTCCGATAGCTGGGCGCTCAGGGCCGGCGTGCTGGCGTTGCCTTGCCGCGCGAGGCTGGCGCTGACCGAGCGCTGGGCGCGTGTGACGGCCTTTTTCAGGATGACGTTGATGGCGCCGGCGACGGCCTGATTGCTCAGTTCCGCCGTGGCGCTGCGCAGGATTTCGATGCGTTCGATGGTCTCCGGCGCGATGCTGTCCAGTGAAAAGCCGGCGGCGACCGGGTCGCCGTTCAGCAGGATCTGGGTGTAGCCGTTGCCCAGGCCGCGCATCTGGATCGCGCCGCCCTGTCCGGGCGAGCCGGAGATGCTGACGCCGGGCAGGCGCTTGAGTACATCGGCCAGCGTCTGGTCGCCCTGGCGCACGATGTCGGCGTGGTTGATGACGATGCTGGCGGTGGTTTCGCGCTGGCGCTGGTCGGCGCGCGTGGCGGTGACTTGGACCTGTTGCGGCGCTTGCGTTTCGGACGCGCAGGCGCAAGCGGAGACCGCCAGCAGCAGGCCGCCGGTGATGCGTGGTGCTGACATGGCTTATCCTTTTGGTGTTTGCTGGCGACGGACCTTGAGCGCGTGCGCGGTGGCGTGGGCGTCGAGCTTGGCGAATCTGGCGGCCGGGTCGACGACATTGCCGTCGCGTCGCATTTCCAGGTGCAGGTGAGGGCCGGTGGCGAAGCCGCTTGCGCCGACAGTGCCGATGCGTTGGCCGGCCGTCAGGCGCTGGCCGGGTACGACGGCGACGCTGTTCAGGTGGGCGTACAGCGATTGTTCGCCGCCATGGTCGATGATGACGGTGTTGCCGTAGCGGCCGCCGTTTTCGGCGATCGGTCCGGCGGCGATGACGGTGCCGGCGGCGGTGGCGTGGACCGGCGTGCCTTTGGCTGCGGCGAAGTCGATGCCCTTGTGCGGCGTCGGCAGCACGCTGCGCATCACGCCGAAGAAGCTGGTGACGCGGACCTTGTCCAGCGGTGCGCGCCATTGCTCCGGTGGCGCGGCATTGGCATTTGTTGCGGCGGCAGTCGGCGTGATGGTTGGTGGCGCGGCGTCGGGATGCATCGGGGTGGGGGCGGTGAGCGCCAGTGCGGGTTGCAGCATCGCGGCCAGCGCGAGCATGGCTGCCAGTGCTGCTGCGATCATCCATGCGATGACGGCGTTCAGCGCGGGCAGGCTGTCCTGTTGCATGTGGCGCAGGCGGGCGGCGATGGTGGCGCCGCCGAAGGCCGCAGCGCCGGCCGGTGCGGCGGTAGTCCATTGCTGGAGCAGAGCGGCGGCGTACTGCTTGCGTTGCTGTTGCGGACGGCCGGCCAGCACGTGCTGGTCGCAGTTCAGTTCCAGCGCCCATGCCATTTGTGTGGCCATCCAGCGCAGTGCAGGATTGAACCAGAAGATCAACTGGAGACAGGCGGCGATGGCGAGGCAGAGCGGATCACGTGCGCGCCAGTGATGGAGTTCGTGGGCGATGATCATTTGCTGCTGCTCGCGGGTGAGGGCGTCCAGATGGGACGGCAGCAGCAGACGCGGACGGTGGACGCCAATCAGCATCGGCGAGATGGTGGCGTCGGTGCGCAGCACGGTGAGCTTGTGCCGGGCGATCTCTTGCAATTGACTGGCAGTGAAGGCGCCGTGTGCATGTAGTTCTTGCGGTGACAGGCGGCGTGCGCTGGCCAGCAGCGAGCGCCACACGCGGCGCGCTTGCAGCAGTTTGATGACGGCTCGCGTCAGGCCAGCGGCGTAGATGAATAGCCAAAGCGCGGCCAGGAACGGGAGGGCGCGCGTGAGCGTTGTCGGCGTATCGGCTTGAGGCGCGGTGGTGGCGGACGCCAGTTGCGGCGATTCGGCGTCAGGCGCGGCGCTCATCGCTGTCGGCGCGGGCACCGATGCGGATATGGGCAGCGTGTTGCTGTCGAGCGGCGCGGCGGCGGCGGCGGCGGTGGGCGTGTTTGATGGCGCCAGGCCGATCTGCGCGCCGTGTGGCAGGAAGGGCAGCAGCGCGGCGGCGGCGATGACGGCTTGCGCCGCCAGCCACACCCCACGCCGCATGCGCAGTGCAGGCCAGCGTCGCGCTGCGGCGCCGAGCAGCAGCCACGCCAGCAGGCCGGTCAGCAAAGAGCCGGCGCAGGCCAGCAGCCATTGCAGGGCTAGCGGCCATGGAGCCGACCATTGCGTCAACATCGTCTGCACAGCCATCGTCACGCTTCGTCCGTCGGCCAATCCTGCAGCATCTGCTCCAGCTGCGCCAGCTCCTGCTGGTCGACCAGCTTGCTGCCGGTGAACATGGTGACCGGCAGCGGCGCGTCGATCTCCATCACGCGCCGGCCGAAGTCGTGCGCGAAGGCCGCCAGCGTGCCAACCTTTTCCAGCCGCGCGCTGTATACGTTCACACCGTGCAGTACCTGCAAGGCCACCATCTGCTTCTCCAGCATCCGGTCCAGCGTCTTGCGGGTCGAGGAAAACGACCACGCCAGCTCGTCGGCGGCGGCATCATGGATTTCGCGCGCGCTCAGCGGCTGCTGCTTCCACAGCACTTTCAGCAAGGTCAGCTCGGTGACCGAAGGAATAACACCCGACATAATTGATCCTCTATGCGACTAATGGGATCATTGTGCGACAGATGTCGCAATCCCGTCAAGTGAAGATATATCATTTTGTAACATTGCTTCAGATAAATTACAGATATGCTAGGATGGCCTTTCTGCTAATTAGCAAGATGGCACGATTGCGCTAAGCCAGCGGCGTGAGCAAGCGAGGCGCTATACAATGCTCGTGGCCGCAGCTATCCCAGCCGCAGCTATCTCAGCATTGGAAGCAATATGTATTACGGAGAGCGCTTCAACAGCATCACCCACACGGTAGGCGCTGCGCTGGCCGCAATCGGCGGCACGCTGCTGATCCTCCAGGCCTCGCGCACCGGTGATGTCTGGAAAATCGTCAGCTTCAGCATCTACGCCGTCACGCTGCTGGCCCTGTACCTGACCTCCACCCTGTATCACAGCGTGCGCGGCCGGGCCAAGGACGTGCTGCGCAAGATGGACTATTGCGCCATCTACTTGCTGATCGCCGGCAGCTACACGCCGTTCACGCTGGTCAGTCTGCGCGGACCGTGGGGCTGGAGCCTGTTCGGCGTGGTGTGGGGACTGGCGCTGATCGGCATCGTGCAGGAACTCATGTTCGCCAAGGGCGCGCGCGTGTTGTCATTGCTGATCTATGTGGCGATGGGCTGGATCGGCGTGATCGGCGCCAGCCCGCTGATCGACGCGTTGGGCTGGAACGGCTTTATGTGGCTGGCGGTCGGCGGCCTGGTGTATACACTGGGCATCGCCTTTTTCGTCACCGACCATAAATGGCGTTACGGTCACGGCGTCTGGCATTTGTTTGTATTGGGCGGCAGCGCATGCCATTTCGGCGCGGTGCTGCTGTACGTGGCGTAAGGATAGAACACCCGTGGATATCAATTCGGACGATTTAAAGACCTTCATTACCGTCATCGATAGCGGCACCCTGAGCGCCGCTTCGGTGCATCTCGGGCAGACCACATCCGGCGTCAGCCGTGCGCTGTCGCGGCTGGAGGACAAGCTTTCGACCTCGCTGCTGACGCGCACCACGCGCCGCATGGAGTTGACCGAGGAAGGCCAGCTGTTCCTCGACAAAGCGCGCGCCATCCTGGGCGCCATGGAGGAAGCCGAGGAAACCATCCGCATCCGCCGCCAGAAACCGGCCGGCCGTTTGTGCGTGGATGCCGCCTCGCCCTTCATGCTCCATTGCGTGGTGCCGCATGTGGCCGAATTCCGCGCCATGTATCCGGACATCCGCCTGGAGTTGAGCAGCAACGACCAGATCGCCGACCTGATCGAGCACCGCACCGACATCGCCATCCGCATCGGCACGCTCAACGACTCGACCCTGCACGCGCGCGCGCTCACCTCCAGCCCGCTGTACGTGCTGGCCAGCCCGGATTACCTGACGCGCCACGGCACGCCGAGCAAGCCGGAGGATTTGGCGCAGCACTCGGTGCTGGGCTTCGTCCAGTACGAGCTGGGCAACCAGTGGCCGCTGCGCCATGCGGCCGGCAACAGCCTGCCGGTGACGCCGTCGATTTCCGCCTCCAGCGGCGAGACCCTGCGCCAGCTGGCGCTGGCAGGGCAAGGCATCGTCTGCCTGGCCGACTTCATGACGCGCGCCGACATCGAGGCGGGCCGGCTGGTCAAGGTGCTGGAAGCGGACTACACCGGCTATCGCCAGCAGATCCACGCGGTCTACTATCGGAATACCCAGCTGGCGCAGCGGATCAGTTGCTTCCTGGAGTTCTTGCAGCAAAAACTCTGATTTGTCCAGTGTGCGGGGCCGTACAGAATCGGCAGGGGGGGCAGGCCTACACTGTACCTACCGACTAACGATGTTTCCGCCCATCGGAGCTCATCATGACGAACACCACGCACCCTTCCAAGCACCTGGTCCGCGCCTACCTTGAGCGCCGCACGCACGAAGTGAAGCCGCCGCCAACGCCTGAGGAAATCCGCCGCCAGCTAGGCTGGGGGCTGATGGGTTTCGAGCAAAAGCTGAGCAACGGCCGCAACTGACATCGTCCTTGAAAAAACTCACGCCAATGACGCTGTGAGTTTTTTTCGCCGTTCACCGGCACTTTTCCGCCATTCGCCGAATAGCGGTTTCCCCTTCCTCCGTTCCCCGGTATTGTTATATCCATACCAACAGGGGGAACCATCATGAACGTAGACACTGCATATCGCTGGCGCCAGCAACTGGTGTGGGGCATCGCGCTGATCGCGATCGGCTCGGCCGTCCTGCTTGAGCGCCTGGACATGCTGGAGCTGGACATCAACTGGGTACAGATCTGGCGCTACTGGCCTTGGCTGCTGGTCATCAGCGGCATCGTCAAACTGATTCCGCCGACCACGCCGCGCTATCTGCTGAACGGCATGTGGGAGATCTTCTTCGCCGGCTGGTGGTATGTTTCCTTCAACCGCATCTGGGGCTGGGGCTTCGGCGAAACCTGGCCGGCGTTGGTGGTGGCCGCCGGTGTCGGCCTGCTGCTGCGCCCTTTGCTGGACAATATCTTCGCATCGACCAAGGAGCAAGCATGAAAACCCGCCGCGAACGCAATCCCGCCACGCAGATGATCATCGGGCTGTTCGTCATCGGCCTCGGCATGCTGTTTTTGCTCGATAACCTGGGCTGGATGGACCTGGACCTGCGCATCCACCTCATCCCGACGGTGCTGATCGGCGCCGGCATCCTGAAGGTGATGCAGACCCGCACCCAGTCCGGCATTGTGATCGGCGGCGTGATGATCGCCGCCGGCTCCTTGATCATGCTCAAGGAAATGGGCCTGATCGACATCGGCTGGCGCACCCTGTGGCCGCTGCTGATGATCGCCGCCGGCGTGGCGGTGGTGGTCAAATCGACCACCAACCGCAAGGCGCTGGAACAGCAGGTGCTCGATCCGCTGGCCAAATCCGATCCCGAGTCGGCTGTCAACTACACGGCCATCATGGGTGGCTTCAAGCACCGCATCACCACGCAGGATTTCCGTGGCGGCGAGATCACCGCCATCATGGGCGGCGCCGACCTTGACCTGCGCCAGTCCTCGATCGTCGGCGACGCCGTACTGAATGTGTTTGTCATGTGCGGCGGTATCACCCTCAAGGTGCCGATCGACTGGACCGTGGTGTTCGATGGAACGCCCATCATGGGTGCGTTCGACGAAAAAACCGTGCCGCCTACCGGCCCCGGATCCGGCAAACGCCTGATCGTGCGCGGCTACGTCATCATGGGCGGCATGGAAGTACGCAACTGATGCGGGAGATTTCCGCAACACGGCGAGGAACAGTCATCTACCTGCTGGTATGGCTGTTCCTCGGTTGCGCTTTGGGCGGCGTGATTTCGCTCGCCAGCGATACGCCGCTGGCCAACGCCATGCTGTTCGCGATTCCCATGAATCTTTGGTACGCCTTTGCGGCGGGTTATTCGGCGTATTACCTGTGCCGCGCCTATCCGCTGGGTGTGCGCAGCGCGGCGCAGACGGCGCTGGGTTTGACGGTGACGGCGCTGGTGCTGGGCTTTTTGTGGCTAATCATCGGCAACCTGTGGAACGCCTTGTGCCAGCTTCTGGGCGCGGAGTGGAGCGGCATCGAGATCACGCCGCAGTTGTCGGTGCTGATCGTGGTGCTGGGCGTGCTGCTGTACGGCTTTGCGGCGGCGCTGCATTATCTGGTGATCGAGTTTGTGCGCGCCAAGAACGCCGAGCAGCGCGAGCTGGAATCGCTGTTGATGGCGCAGGAAGCGGAGCTGCGCATGCTGCGCACGCAGATCGATCCGCACTTTTTGTTCAACAGCCTCAATTCCATCAGCGCGCTGACCTCGCAGGATCCGAAGGCGGCGCGCCGCATGACGCTGGAGCTGGCCAGCTTCTTCCGCCAGAGCCTGGGCATGGAGGCGCACAAGAAAGTCACGCTGGGCGAGGAGATGGTGCTGATACGGCACTTTCTGGCCATCGAGCAGGTGCGCTTCGGCGAACGCCTGCAGGTGGAGGAAGATATCGGCGAGGGCGCGGCGCAGTGTCTGGTGCCGCCGATGATCATCCAGCCGCTGGTGGAAAACGCCGTCAAGCATGGCATCTGCAATATGCCGGAGGGCGGTACGGTGCGCATCACGGCGCGGCGGGCAGGGTCTATTCTGCATATCGGCGTGGCCAATCCGGTGGATGCGGACATGGCCTCGATCCGCAGCGAAGGTCATGGCATAGGCTTGAGCAATGTGCGCCAGCGCTTGTCGGGCGCGTACAAACACGAAGCCGGCATTCAATGGGGCCGGCAGGACAACAGCTTTGGCGTGGACATCACGATGCCGGCGCAAACGAGCGAACAGGGGGATTAGCATGCGTATCATCATCGTGGACGATGAAATGCTGGCGCGCGGCGTGGTGCGCGAGTATTTGTCCGAACATGCGGACGTGGAGATCGTGGCCGAATGCGGCAACGGCTTCGAGGCGGTGAAGGCGATCACCGAGCTGTCGCCGGACCTGGTGTTCCTCGACATCCAGATGCCCAAGCTGGATGGCTTCGAGGTGGCGGAACTGGCGGGCGGGAAGACGCGCTACATCTTCGCCACGGCTTACGACCAGTATGCGATCAAGGCGTTTGAATTCCATGCGCTTGATTACCTGTTGAAGCCCTTCAGCCAGCAGCGCTTCGATCAGGCGTTGGCGCACGCGCGCGCCAACTTGGGCGCCGGCGGCGAGGCGGTGGAGAAGCTGGTGCGTGAGGCGAGCGGCCGCCATAAGCCGCTGGGCCGCGTGCTGATCCGCGACGGCGCCAAGGTCCACGTCATCAACGCCGACAAGATCGAGCATGTGGAGGCACAGGACGATTATGTGCAGATCCGCTCGGAGGGTAAGTCCTATCTGAAGAACCAGCGCATGACGGAGCTGGAGGAGCAGCTCGATGCGGAGCAGTTCCTGCGTATTCATCGCTCCTACATCGTCAACATCGCGTTCGTGGACCGCATCGAGCAGGCCACCAAGGATAGCCATGTCGCCATCCTGAAGGACGGTAGCCGGGTGCCGATCAGCCGCAGCGGCTACCAGAAGATACGCGCCGTGGTGCAGTAATGCTGCATCAGGAATTCGCGGCGCCTGCGACGCTGCGCGACGCCATCAAGTGCTTCTGGCATAACCGCTGGGACTTCGGCGCGCAGCCGTCCAGCTTCGAGGTGCTGCCCGATGGTTATGCCGAGATCATTTTCTGTTTCGGCAGCGTGGCGCGTGATGGTGTGGCGCTGTCGTCGCCGTTCATGATGGGATTGTTGAACCATCCGGTGGTGTTCGAGGCGGCGGGGAAGCTGGAGATCATCGGCGTGCGTTGCTATCCGTGGACGGTGTTCGATCTGCTTGGCCTGCCGCCGGGGACGCAGGGCGTGCAGGCCTTCGAGCATTCGATCGCGGCGCTGCAGCCCGCGCTGGCTGCGCACCTTGCGGCCGGCGCTATCACTGCGGCGGTGGCGGAGGTTCAGCGTTACTTCCTGCAAGCGCCGGCGCAGGTTCGGCTTGCGGTGGACGGCACCCTGTCCAAGGCCGGCGCCGCGCTGCGCGAGGCCGGCGGTGCTTTGCCGGTGAGCGCGGTGGCCGCCGCCGCTCATGCCACGGTGCGCACGCTGGAGCGCAAGTTCAAGCAGTCGTCGGGCCACACGGTGAAGGACGTCTCGGGCCTGATGCGTTTCGAGCAGGTGCGCAATCGTTTGTGGAACGCGCCGGGCGTCAATCTGGCGGACCTGGCGCGCGAGTTGGGCTACACCGATCAATCGCACCTGAGCCGTGAATTCAAGCGCTATAGCGGCGCCACGCCGGCCGCTTTCTCACGCAAGGCGCAGCAGGGCAGGCAAGCGGTGGGTGAGGATTTTGTCGCGTTTGTACAAGCGCCTCGCGGGGACTGAGCCCTACACTGCGGACATGAATACACCTTATCACGTCATCATTGCAGGCGCCGGTCCCGTAGGACTGCTGTTGGCCTGCGAACTGGCCTTGGCCGAATGCTCGGTCCTCATTCTGGAAAAGGCCGCCGATCCGCACTCGCCGTTGAAGCAGCTGCCGTTTGGCATACGCGGGCTGAATGCGCCATCGATCGCCGCGCTGCACCGGCGCGGCCTGCTCGATGAGATGGAAGTGCCCAAGCGGCTCAAGCATCCTTTCACCAGCGCACCGAGCACGCAGGCCGGCCACTTTGCCGGCATCCCGCTCGATGCCGACAAGATCGACATGGCGCGCTTGCAGCAGCTGGCGCCCGATGCACCGGCGCTCAGCATGTTGTCAGAGATGGCGGAGCTGGAGAGCGTGCTGACGCGACGCGCGGTCGCGCTGGGCGTGGAGATCCGGCGCGGCATTGCCATCACCGGCTTTCAGCAAAACGGTATCGGCACGCCTGGTGACGGTGTGACCGTGCAAGCGGACGAACAATCGCTCGCCGCTGAATGGCTGGTCGGCTGCGACGGCGCGCGCAGCGTGGTGCGCAAGGACGGCGGTTTCGCGTTCGCCGGCACCGAGCCGGAATTCACCGGCTACTCCGCCAAGGTCGATATCGCCGATCCCGAGAAGCTCGGCGCCGGCCGCATGGTGACGGAGCGCGGCATGTACTTCCAGTCGCAGCCGGGCTACCTGAACCTGCAGGATTTCGATGGCGGCGCCTTTCACCAGACAGGCTTGCCCATCACGCTCGAACATCTGCAAGCGGTGTTGCGCCGCATCTCCGATACCGACGTCACCATCAGCGCGCTGCACATCGCCACCACCTGGACCGACCGCGCAAGGCAGGTGACAAACTACCGCAACGGCCGCGTGCTGCTGGCCGGCGACGCCGCGCACATCCACTCGCCGCTGGGCGGCCAAGGTCTGAATCTTGGAATCGGCGACGCCGTGAACCTCGGCGCGAAACTCGCCGCCACCATTCACGGCACGGCGCCGCCAGGACTGCTGGACAGTTACCACACCGAGCGCCACCCCATCGGCGCGCGCGTGCTGGATTGGTCGCGCGCGCAAGTCGCCATCATGCGGCCCACGCCGGAAGGCCGCGCGTTGAACGCCATCTTCCGTGATCTGCTCAACACGCGGGATGGTGCGACTTACGCTGCGGGCCGTGTCTGGGGCCTGCTGAACACGTGACGCTAGATGCTAGATGCTAGATGCTAGATGCTAGATGCTAGATGTCAGGCCGTTTCGATGCGCCACCAGCTCGGCATCAACCCCTGGATTTCCGGCCGGCTGAACCGGTCGTCGATCAGGTAGACGGTGCCACGGTCGGACTGCGTGCGGATCACGCGGCCGGCGGCCTGCACCACTTTCTGCATACCCGGATAGGTATAGGTGTAGTCATAGCCTGCGCCGAAGATGGTTTCCATCCGCGCCCGTATCTGCTCGTTGACCGGATTGATTTGCGGCAGGCCCAGCGTGGCGACAAAAGCGCCGATCAAGCGTGCGCCCGGCAAGTCCACGCCTTCGCCGAAGGAGCCGCCCAGCACGGCGAAGCCTATGCCTTCGCTGTCGAGCGTAAAGCGTTCCAGGAACTGCGCGCGCTCCGCTTCGTCCATGCGGCGCGACTGGCGCCACACCGGCACGTCCGGATGCAGTTCGCTGAACTGCGTGGCCGCCTTCTCCATGTAGTCGAAGCTGCTGAAGAAGGCCAGGTAGTTGCCACGCTGGTTCGCGTACTGCTTGCCCATCAAATCGGCGATGGGCCGCAGCGATTGCTGGCGATGCTGGTAGCGCGTGGAGATGTGCTTTGCCACCTGCACCGACAACTGCTCCGCCACGAACGGCGATTCGACATCCACCCACGCGGTCGACTCCGGCATGCCCAGCATGTCGCCGAAGTAGTTCCATGGACTGAGCGTGGCCGAGAACAGGGCCGTAGTGTGCGTGCTTTCAAAGCGCGGCTTCAGGTACGGAGCCGGTACGATGTTGCGGATGCAAAGCACCGAGTTGCTGTTGCTGGCGCGCGCACCCGGCGATTTTTCGATGTCGAACAGCGCGTGGTCGCCAAAGCTTTCCGCCAAGCGCGCGAACATCAGCGCGTTGAAGTAGAAGCTTTGCAGGTCCGGCTCCACGTAGCCGGGATGGTCGGCCATGTAGTCGGAAATGGCGGTGGATGCGGTTTGCAAGGCGCCCATGAATTTTTCCGGCAGCTCGGAATAGGATTGGTACTCGGCTGCCTGGTCCTTCTCCAGCTGGTTCCATTGCTTGTGCACGCGGTCCAGCGGTTTTTTCAGTTCTTCAGGAACGATTTTGCGCAGCAGGCGCAGGCTGTCATGCTCCATGTCGGCCGAATACATCTTGCGCGCGCGGGAGACCATGTTGTGCGCCTCGTCCACCAGTACATTGACCTTCCAGTCGTTGAGCTGCGTGAGACTGTGCAGCATGGCGCTGCTGTCGAAGTAGTAGTTGTAGTCGCCGATGACGATATCGCACCAGCGCGCTAATTCGCTGCTCAGGTAATACGGGCAGACGTTGTGGGCGAGGGCGATGGCGCGCAAGGTGTCGCGGTCCAGCGCCGGCGGGGCGCTGGCATGGCCGGCGTCACCGGACGGCGCCATGATGGCCAACGCCGATGCACGCGCGGCCGGCAGACGGTCGTAGAAGCCCTTGGCCAGCGCGCAGGACTCGCCGTGGCAGGCCTTGTCCGGGTTGACGCACGCGGTGCTCTTGGCCGCCAGCTCCAGGGTGCGCAGCGGCAGCAGCGGCGCGGCTTCGCGGATCAGGTCCACCGCGTCAAGCGCCATTTGTCGGCCCGAGGTTTTCGCGGCGAGGAAGAAGATCTTGTCGACGCCATGTTCGGCGCTGGCCTTCAGCATCGGGAACAGGCTGCCGACGGTCTTGCCGATGCCGGTGGGCGCTTGCGCCAGCAGGCACACCTGGCGATTGCTGGCGCGGTACATGGCCTCCGCCAGCTGGCGCTGGCCGGGACGGAAATCGCCGTAGGGGAAGCGCATGGCCTTCAGTTGCTGGTCGCGTTCCGCGCGGTGCGCGATCTCCTGTTGCGCCCATTGCAGGAACAGGCCGCACTGCTGCTCGAAGTAGGCTTGCAGGGCGGCCGCCGTGTGATCCTCGTGCAGCACGGTTTCCTTCTGGCTGCCGATGTCGAAGTACACCAGCGCCAGGCGAATTTTTTCCAGGCCTTGATCCTGGCATAAGAGATGGCCGTAGATCTTGACCTGCGCCCAGTGCAGCGCGCGCTGGTTGTCCGGCATCTTCTTCAAGTCGCCGCGATAGGTTTTGATTTCTTCCAAACGGTTGGCGCGGATGTCGTAGCCGTCGGCGCGGCCGCGCACGTGCAGCGGGCCGAAGTCGCCGGACAGGGAAATCTCGGTCTGGTAGTGGTCGTCGCGGCGCGAGGTCACCACGCCATGGCCGGCGATGCCTTCCTGCGCCGTGGGCGAGGGCGTGAAGCGCAGATCGAGGTCGCCGGTCTTGGCGGTGAATTCGCACAGCGCGCGCACCGCCACGGTATAGCGGGCAGGAAGGGCGGGCGTCATGCTGCCCACTGCAGGTAGCAGACCGAAATCGGCATCTGGTGCCGGGCGCAGTATTCGATCCAGCGCAGCTGGTTGTCCTGCAGGCGATCGCCGGGGCCTTTCACTTCGATCATGTTGTAGCGGCGTTCGGCGGGCCAGAACTGGATCAGGTCCGGGAAACCGCTGCGGTTGGATTTGATGTCCTGCAGGATGCGCTCGAAGGCGCGCTTCAGGTGCAGCGGCGGGATGCAGTCCAACGCCAGGTCCAGCAAGTCTTCATCGATGGCTTCCCAATACATGAAGGGCGACTGGATGCCCTGCTTGGCGGCGTAGTTGGCGCGGATGGTGGCGCGGTAATGGTCGCCGTCGAGCTGCGCCAACGCCTCGCCGAACTGCTGCGCGCGGCGGCGCTGGAAGTCGGCGCTGTGCAGGTCGGCCGGGCCGCGATGGTAGGGATGGAAGAACGCGCCCGGTATCGGCGAGAACACGGCATCCCAGCACAGCAGGCCGAACAGGGAATTCATCAGCGAATTCTCGACGTAGTAGACCGGCGCGTCCTCGCGGCTCAGATGGTCGCGCACCACGAATTCCACATAGGCGGCTTCCTCCGGTGGCGGCAGGCTCAGGTCGATGCGCTGCGCTTGCGCCTGCGACACCGGCGGCGGCTTGGCGTGACCGAGCTTGCGCGCCAGGCGCGGCGCCATGCGCAGCAACTGCTGGCGTTCGGCTTCGCTTTCCGGCGCCTGCATGGCTGTTTGCAGCAGATCGAAGGCTGCGCGCGGCTGCTGGTTTTTCTCCAGCACGCGGATGGCGCGTGCGCGGGCGCCCGGATAATCGCAATCGGCATAGATGGCGTGGGCCAGCGGCCAGTCGGCCAGCTTTTCCACATGCTGGGCGATGGCGAACATCAGCTTGTTGCGGCGGCTGCGCAGCCATTCGTTGTCGGGCGCGCAGTGCGGCAGGTCGCGAATCACGTCAGACGGCGCTTCGCCGTCGGCAAAGCGCTCGTGGCACTGGTGCAGCGCGAGGAAGTCGTCGATGTCGCGGCGGCAGCGGAAGCCGCGTGCGGCCGGCGAGAACGGCACTTTCTCGTACTGGTAGATGCCGAGGTCGGACAGCACGAACTCGGTCCAGTCCTGATGATAGTTGCCAAAGAAGATAAGCCGCAGACGGTCGCACAGTTCCTGCGTCAGGTTGCGGTAAACGTGGTCGCCGGAATTGGCGTACCAGCCGGAAAAGCGGTGTTCGGCGTCGTACTGTTCGCGCAGTGCTTCCAGCTGATCGGCCTTGCGCAGGTGACGGACGTGCGGCGCCAGCTGGAAGACTTTGACGATCTCGGGTTTTTGTAGCAGCTCGAACAGCGCCTCCAGTCCGAGTTGCGGATCGTCCTCGATCAGGCCCAGTGCGGCCAACGGGCGGGCCGCCTCGTGCGTGCTGCCGATTTCCGCATAGACCAGCTTGCTGGCGCGGAATACCGTTCCCTTGCGCATGACCATGCGCACGAACAGCGCGCGTGAGGATTGCGGCAGGGCGGGGAAGGTGGCGAGGAAATGGCGTTCATCGGCGCTCAGCAGGTCGTCGTAGCGTTCGCCGATCCACGCCAATACCTGGTGAAAATTCTCCAGGTAGTAGAACGGATTTTCCAGAACTTTGATCATTGCGGCAAGAAGAAGGGCGAACGGCGATTAACTGTATTTATGTACAGTGTACCGCGTCCCCCTCCGCTTGCAAAGTAAAAAAGCCGAAGTTTATTTTTTGGTGACGAGGGCGTTGGCTTTGGCGATTTCCGCTTCCACCGCTTCCACCGCTTGCTTGGTGGCCTTGGTCACCTGCTCGTAGCCGGCAAAGGCGTTGTCGATCGCGGTTTTGACGATCTGCACCGCGTTTTCCGAGCCCGGACGCACGTTCTTGGTGACGTCGTGGATCAGCGCGCTCAGATTGTTTTTCGCTTCCACCACGTGCGCGTCGGCGGCGCGCGTGAACTCCTGGCGGATGTCGGCAATGATGTCGCCCAGTTGCTGCTGGTAAGCAGCCGCGCCGGCCACGCCCGGCTGGATCTGTTCGGCGGCCATCTTCATCGCCGCTTTGGGATCCTGTGCCTTGCTGATTTCCTTGCCGGCGGCCAGGCCGCCTTCAAGATGGGACTTGGCGGTGGAGATATTGAGGGCGATGACTTGCTCTACGCCTTGCACCGTTTTGCTGGTGAGCGTGTTGAAAGTCTCCAGCTGAAACTCGAATAACGATTTGGTGATGTTGGCAAATTGTTCGGGATTCGTAAACATACAGTCTCCTCCATAGTGAATGTGGGATGCAGCTTGCAGCGATTCCGGGGTTACCGTGTTTTTGTAATTTGATTATCTAGTAACAATTAACTTTACGCAACGGGCATCGCGAAACGGCCCGTAGGCCTTTTCCCAGCCCGGTCCCAGCGGCGTTTGCGAGCAGAACAAGGCACCGTCGATCTTGCTGCGCCATTTCCACCACGGCGCCGGCTCGGCGTTCAGTGCGCCGCAGTGCAGGGCCATCATCAGCACTGCGACCATTCTCACATTCGAAGCTTGCATGTTTCACACCAGTTGTTGCGCGCAGACGCGATTACGGCCGCTGTTTTTCGCAGCGTACAGCAAATTGTCGGCGGCCGCGATCATGTTGACGTGCGCATCGTGCGTGGAGGTGGCGAAATCCACACTGGCCACGCCGAAACTGGCTGTGATCGCGATGCACCGGCCGTCGTGTTCGACCGGCGCGGCGGCCAGACCCTGGCGCAAGCGTTCGGCCAGCAGCGTGCCGCCGCCCAGGTCCGTTTCCGGCAGGATCAGCAGGAATTCCTCGCCGCCGTAGCGCACCACGCTGTCGACGCTTTCGCGCGTCATCGATTGCAGCAGCGCGGCGAAGTGCTGCAACACGGCGTCGCCGCCGTTGTGGCCATAGGTGTCGTTGACGGCTTTGAAGTGGTCGAGGTCGCACATGATGACGGTCAGGCTGAGCCGGTAGCGCTGAGCCCGCGAGATTTCCGTTTCCAGCAGTCGTTCATGCAGGTGACGCCGGTTGTAGCAGCCGGTCAGCGGATCGCGCAGCGACAAGTTCTTGAGCACCATCTGCGCGCTGTATTCTTCCCGCCACAGGATCTGGTAGCGCCGCGCCGCCACGTAGCCGAACAGGTTGGTTAGCGCCAGCAGCGCGGCGATCGTGGCCAGTTCGATGTTCGGCAAGTGACCGAGCCACCATGCCAGCGCCACGAATATTGCGGTGGCCAGCGCGGCGGTGGTGGCGGCGTAGAGCAGGCGGTTGGGGATGTAGATATACAGCACGATGACGACGATGGACATCGAGATCGCGTGCAGCGAGAATTCGGTCGGCCGCAAGGCGGCGATCAGCAGAAAACCGGCCGCGCCCGTCACCTCGACAATGTTGGCGACCAACCGCGTGGCTGGAATCGAGTCCGGCCGCCGCTTCAGCAGCGCCAGGCAGGCCAGTACCGTGGCCGCCACCGCCAGCCGCGCGCCGACCAAGAGCCAGGTTTTCATCTGATAACCGACCCACAACAGGTCGCTCAGCGCAAAGCACAGGTAAAACAGGGCGCAGAATAGAAAAGTGACGCGCAATTGCGCCTGCGTCATCGCCAGTTGATGCCGCAGGAAGGCGTTTTCAGTGGTGCTGTCGCAGAATTCGCAGCGCAAGGCCGCGACTTTGATGGTCCTGGACGGAACCGGATGGTATTGCATGGCCGCTACTCTCCGCTGTGTGCCGGCTGCTTGCCGGTCTGCTACGGCAATTATACGTCTGCAACAGTTGCGAAGCGGAAAAAATCAGCGTGGCGCGATTTTCGGCAGGCGCAACATGAAGCTTGCGCCTTGGCCGGGCGTACTGGCGGCCTCGATGTGGCCGCCCAGCACGCCGGTGACGATGTTGTGTGTTATATACAAACCGAGTCCGGACCCGCCGGCGCCCAGCCGCGTGGTGAAAAACGGATCGTAGATGCGCGGCAAGTTTTCCGGCGCGATGCCGACCCCGGTGTCGCTCAGGGTGAGGGCGATCTCGCCGTTGGCGCTCTCGTGCGCCGAGAGGGTGATGCTGCCCCTGGCGTCGCCGTTGCGGCCGCCGCGTGCGCTGAAGCCGTGCACCAGGCTGTTGTCGATCAGGTGGCGCAGCGCCCGTGTCAGCGCTCCCGGATAGCTGTCCATTTCCAGCCAGTGGTCGACATCCTCGATCAGCTCCAGCCCCTGCCTGGCGACTTCGCCCTGGACCGATTGCAGCAAGGTCGCCACCACGTCGCCCAGCACGAAGCGGCTGCGCTGGCTGTCGTCGCTGTCGAGCGCGATGTGCTTGAAGCCGGCCACCAGCGCGGCGGCGCGGTTCAGGTTGCGTAACACCACTTCGTCGGCCGCTGCGGCCTGCTCCAGATAGCTTTCCAGCGCCGAGCGCCGCAGCCCGGTTTTCAGATCCTCGCGCAGCGCGGCGGTGCGTTCGCTCATGCTGCCGGCCATGGTCAGGCTGTTGCCGATCGGCGTGTTGAGCTCGTGCGCCACGCCGGCCACCAGCGCGCCCAGTGCGGCCAGCTTGTCGCGCCGCACCAGTTCTTGCTGCGTCGTGCTCAGGTTGTCGAGCACGGTGCTCAGCTCTTCATTGGCCAGTTCGGCTTCCTGCTTGGCCTGCTGCAGCTCGGCGGTGCGCGCCGAGACCAGTTCTTCCAGATGTTCGCGGTGACGTTCCAGTTCCTCCTCGCGCCGGGTGCGGGCGATGGCGATGCCGGCCAGGTGGGTAGCGGTGTGGATCAGGCGGCGGTCTTCCTCGTCGGGGACGCGCTCTTCCTGGTAGTACATGGCAAACGAGCCCAGCACGGTGTCCTTGTCGAGTAGAATCGGCATCGACCAGCATGCGCGCAGGCCGAAGTGGGCGGCGGCGTTGCGGTAGGGCGTCCACAGCGGATCGTTGAGGATGTCGCTGACGATCACCGTTTGCTTGCGGTACATGGCGGTGCCGCAGGAGCCGGCCGCCGGCCCGATCGGCAGGCCGTTTAGCGCGCTCATGTACTCGGCCGGCATGCTGGGGCCGGCGGCGCTTTGCACGGTCACGCCGTCCGGGTTGAGCAGCATGACGGTGCAGTGCCCGCCATCGATCTGGGCCTCGATCAGGCGCACCAGGCGGTCCAGCGTTTCCAGCAGCGGCGCGCCTCGCGCGATCATTTCCAGCAGTGCGTTCTTGCCGTCGCGCAGTTCGGCCGCCAGCTTGCGCGAGGTGACATCGACGATACGCACATGCATCAACCGGTGTTCCTGCGTGGTCAGCGGCACCATGCGCAGCTCGCAGGTGAGGGCGCGGCCGGAGCTGTGCAGCATTTCCAGCTCGAACACCTGCACCGCGCCCGACATCACCTGCTCCAGGTCGGTGGCGAAGACGTGGTCGCTCGGCTGGCCGTCCGCTTGCAGCGGCGGGCACAGCGACAGCAAATCGGTTTGCAGCAGCTCGGTCTCGGTCATGCCGAACAGTTGGCGGGTACGGCGGTTGACGTCGAGGATGCGGTTGCTGCCGCGCTGCAGGAGCAGTATGGCGTCCGGCGAGCCGGCCAACATGGTGTGGTAGTTAACTTCCAGCGTGGCCATGGTCGGCATGCCGGCCAACACCGGCGCCGGTGAGATGGCCTGCAGATAGAGCATGATCTTCTCCGCCATCTCGTCGATGGGCAGGCTCATCGGCAGATAGGCGGCGGCGCCGGCTTCGTGGGCGCGCATGCGCTCGTCCTCGCCTGGATGGGTGGAGAGCAGGAACACCGGCAGCGGGTGCTGGCTGGCTTGTTGCAGGCGCGGGCAAAGTTCCAGGCTGGCGCTGCCGGCCAGCGCCACGTCCAGCAGCACCAGCGCGAGCTCGCCGTTGCGGGCGGCGGCCAGCGCTTCGTCGCCGCGGGCGACGGCATGGACTTCAAAATGATGGCGGCGCAGCATGCGGCGCAGCGCGGCGGCGTCATACGCCGTGCTGGCGACGATCAGGATGGTTTGCGGCTGGTCGGCAGAGAACGGCGGCATCGTGTCTGAATGGTGCGGCTCCGCAGTGCGGCGTAGACCTAGTGTATTACAAGTTTGGCATGTGTGGATGATGTTATGCCGCTTTGCGTGCGTAGTCCTGCTGCGCTTCCAGAATGAGCGGGAACTTGGTCTCGATCCAGTCCACCAGCACCTCCAGCCGCTCGGCCGCCTCGCGCCCCAGCGGCGTCAGGCTGTATTCCACGTGCGGCGGCACCACCTGATGCGCCACGCGCAGCACCAGGCCGTCGTGGGCGAGGGCGTCCAGGGTTTGCGCCAGCATCTTTTCGCTGACGCCGCCGACCGCCCGGCGCAGCTCGCTGAAGCGGTGGGTGCGTTCAAGCAGCATCACCATCACCAGCACGCCCCAGCGGCTGGTGATGTGGCCGAGCACGGCGCGCGACGGGCAGTCGGCGGCCATGACCTGCGCCTGGCGCGGTCCCTGGTTCATTTCCTGGATGGTCTTGCGCAGCGAACGATTGCTCATGATGGGTTCCATAGGTACTTACTAAAATGTGCGTACTTACAATTCGTAAGTATAGCCGATATGATGGATGCATCCACTTTTAAAGGAGAAGTTCATGATCATCGTTACCGCTGCTACCGGCCAACTGGGCCGCCTGGTGATTGCCGGCCTGTTGAAAACCACGCCTGCTGCGCAAATCGTCGCCGCCGTGCGCGACCCGGCCAAGGCGGCCGACCTCGCTGCGCAAGGCGTGCAGGTGCGCCGCGCCGACTATAGCGATCCGGCTTCGCTGGACGCGGCCTTCGTTGGTGCCACCAAGGTGCTGCTGATTTCGTCGAATGCGCTGGGCAACCGTGTCGCCCAGCACCGCAATGTGATCGACGCGGCCGCGCGCGCCAAGGTCGGCCTGCTGGCCTACACCAGCGTGCTGCACGCGGATCGTTCGCCGCTGGGCCTGGCAGGGGAGCACCGCGAGACGGAAGCGGCAGTACGCGCCTCGGGCTTGCCTTTTAGCTTGCTGCGCAATGGCTGGTACATCGAAAACCACACCGGCGGCCTGGGCGGCGCGGTGGCGCATGGTGCGCTGGCAGGAGCGGCGGGCGAAGGCCGCATCTCGGCGGCGGCGCGGGCGGATTATGCCGAAGCGGCGGCGGCGGTGTTGGCCAGCACTGGCCCGGTGGAGCAGGTGTATGAACTGGCGGGCGACACTGGCTTTACGCTGGCGGAGCTGGCTGCGGAAGTGTCCCGCCAGACCGGCAAGACGATCCCGTTCCATAATCTGCCGCAAGCGGACTACCGCGCGATGCTGATCGGCCTCGGCCTGCCTGCGCCGTTGGCCGACCTGATCGCGGATTCCGACGCGCAAGCCGCCCAAGGAGCGCTGTTCGACGACAGCCGCATCCTGAGCAAGCTGATCGGCCATCCGACCATCTCCTTGACCGCAGCCGTCGAAGCCGCGCTATAAACCCGCCGCCGGCAGCGTCTGCGCAAACTGCGAGACGCCGTCGAGCTTGAAAAGCTCGACCTTCATCGCCTTGGTCCGTGGATCGATATTGACTTCACCAAAGAACTGGTAGCCGGCAAATGGCGAGGAGTTCTGGATCAGCGGACTTTTCGAGAATACAGAGGACCCGATTCGGGGTCAGCTCTGTCATTCGGACATCCAAACCAATTGTTTGATTTATCTCAATACGTTAATTCCAGCATTTTCACGTATTGATAGAGATCAAAGATCTGAACTGGCTGTCCAATTGACAGAGCTGACCCCGAATTTAGATTTCCCGGCGCGCTACGAGCGTAAGAGCCTAGCCATCACCGCCAACCAACCGTTCTCGGGCTGGGATCAGGTGCTTCCAGAGGTGGCGATGACGCTTCACCGGCCAAGATAGTTGACGCGAACCAGGGCGCCTCAGTCAATCTACGACTATGTATTCGGCGAGGCGGCCAACAGGTAGAAAGCCTCGTTTGCTTCAACCCGCTCTCTGGTCCATCCCTGCAGGGCGTAAAATCGGTCCGCGCGGGTTCCTGCGCCCGTACTCAACCTGATGCGGTCGCTGCCTTGCTCAACGAGCCAGCCGGTTGCCAAGTTGAGCAATTGTTTTGCCAGCCCTTTGCCTTCGTGATCGGGGGAGATGAACAGCGCCCAGATCGATGCATTGGTTTTATCCGCGTAAGAAAATCCGGCGACCTCGCCGTCTATCTCCGCAACCCAGCCACGGCCAAGCACGTCGAGATAGTCTTCGTACATTTGCCGGGTGATGCGATCTGGGTTGGACAGCACATTCTCACGCACCGCAAGCCGAATGGCGGACATTGCGGGTATGTCGCGAAGAGTGGCTTGACGAAAAGTGGCGGGGCGAGCTGATGTCATATCGGGATCCTAATGAAAAAAGCCTCCCTCGACGACATGCGTTGAGGGAGGCTTTTTTGCGGAATTTTTGGTGCCCACGGAGGGACTCGAACCCCCACACCTTGCGGCACATGGACCTGAACCATGCGCGTCTACCAATTCCGCCACGTGGGCATTTGTAACATCAACAGTCATCAGCGCTTGGTGCCCACGGAGGGACTCGAACCCCCACACCTTGCGGCACATGGACCTGAACCATGCGCGTCTACCAATTCCGCCACGTGGGCGCTGATACTGTCTTCGCTACTTTCTGCTGCGTGTTCTGCATCAGAAGGCACGCATCTTACGGCGCGCGCCTGTACTCGTCAATAGCAATTTGCGGCAATTTGCTGCTTTTCTGAAAGTATTTCAAAACGCCGGTGCAGCCTGCGCGGAAATGAAAGAGCCTCCCGAAGGAGGCTCTTTCAATACGGAATTCTTGGTGCCCACGGAGGGACTCGAACCCCCACACCTTGCGGCACATGGACCTGAACCATGCGCGTCTACCAATTCCGCCACGTGGGCAATTTACTACTTTCACTGTTGCAGTTGCCTGCGCCAGAGGCCAGTATCTTAAGGGAGTTAGTTGTTTTCCGCAAGTATTTTTGTGCTTGCATCTTGTTATGGAGTTTCGTAAGCTTAATACTGTCATTTCAACAAGGCTGGGGAAGGGAAGAGAAATGATCAACAGTTGGTTCGACAGCCAGGCCTTTATGCCGCACGGCCATTGTTTTCTATGGATACCCTCCATACTCTGGACCAGTGTGATTTCCGACGCTTTGATCGCGTTGGCTTACTTGTCCATTCCTGTCAGCCTGATCTACTTCATCCGCAAGCGCCGCGACATGCCGTTCGACTGGATGTTTATCGCCTTCGGCGTCTTCATCCTGGCCTGCGGCGCCACCCACGTGGCCGATATATGGGTGGTGTGGTATCCCGACTATGTGATGTCGGTGAGCCTGAAGGCGATTACTGCCGTGGCCTCGGTGGTCACGGCCGTCGCCATGCTGCGGCTGATCCCGATCGCGCTGCGCATTCCGAGCCCGGCGCAACTGGCCGCCGTCAATGCCGAGCTGCAGCGGACCAACGATGAGCTGCGCGCCGCCATGGAGCGGGCCGAGGTGGCCAACCGCGCCAAGAGCGCCTTCCTGGCTTCGATGAGCCACGAGTTGCGCACGCCGCTCAATGCGGTGCTCGGCTACACCCAGATCCTCAAGCGCGACAAAAGCCTGACGCCGCCGCAGCAAACCGGCATCAGCACGATCCAGCAGGGCGGCCAGCATTTGCTGGCGCTGATCAACGACGTGCTCGACCTGTCGCGCGTGGACGCCGGCAAGATGGCGTTCCATCCCAAGCCGGCACGCCTGGCCGAACTGCTGACCGTGGTGGCCGACATCATGCGTGTGCGCGCCGAGCAAAAGCACCTGCATTTCGAACTGGTGATGGCGCAGGATTTGCCGCAGGCTGTCAGTGTTGATGAAACGCGCTTGCGGCAAGTGCTGCTCAACCTGTTGGGCAATGCGGTGAAATTTACCGACCGGGGCACGGTGGTTCTGCGCGTGTCGCCGTTGCCGGCACTGCCGGGGCAGGCGGTCAATGCGGCGCTGCTGCGCTTTGAAATCCTCGACGACGGCATCGGCATCGCCGCCGATCAGCACGAGGCCATCTTCCGGCCGTTCGAGCAGGTCGGCGATGCTTCGCGGCGTGCCGGCGGCACCGGCCTGGGCCTGGCGATCAGCCGCCAACTGGTGCAGTTGATGGGCGGTGTGCTGCAAGTGGAAAGCACGCCGGGCAAGGGCAGCCGGTTCTGGTTCGATGTGCCGTTGACGGTGGTGGCAGCGCCGGGTGTCAAGGTGGGCGGCGATCACATCGCCAGCGGCTACGCCGGTCCGCGCAAGACGATTCTGGTGGTGGATGATGTGGCGACCAACCGTGCGCTGCTGCGCGATCTGCTGGGCTCGCTCGGTTTCCGTACGGTGGAGGCCGAGAGCGGCATGCTGGCGCTGATGCAGGCGCAGACCGTGCGGCCGGACATGGTGTTGCTCGATATGGTGATGCCGGGCATGGATGGTGTGGAAACCATGCGTCGCCTGCGTGCCGATGCGCGCACGGCCGAGGCGCCGGTGCTGATTATCTCGGCCAGCTCAACGCCGGAGGAGGCGGAGCGCGCGCTGGAGATGGGGGCGGATGCTTTCCTGGCCAAGCCGGTCAATGAGCACGACTTGCTGCGCGAGATCGGCGCGCACCTGAAACTGGAATGGACCGAATAGCGGCGTAGAAATGAAAAAAGCCTATCTGCACAGAGCGCGATCTTGAGCGCGGTCTGGCTGATAGGCTTTTTTGCGGAATATTTGTGGTGCCCACGGAGGGACTCGAACCCCCACACCTTGCGGCACATGGACCTGAACCATGCGCGTCTACCAATTCCGCCACGTGGGCACTGATGCTTCTCAACAACTCTGCTATTATATCGACGGGGAGAGTTTTGCGCCAGATGAACTTTTACATTCCTTGCTGCACATCCACCCTGTCTAGCAGTTCTCGCGGCTTGCGCTGCGAGAGACCAAGATTATAGAGGAATTCAGGGCGATGTCAAATGTCCGCCCAAGATTTTTCAATAGACACGGCTGGATTGGTCATTCAAGACGTTTCCAAGTACACTACGCCTGTCGTCAAGCCCTATATATGCACCTGACGTTTTGCCAGGCCGGATTTCTCTGATTACTGTCAATAACATTGCAAAAAATAAGAAACTTTTGAACCAATCTACACACACCATTCCCAGCCGGGAGGAAATTCTCGGCATCTTCCGCAGCGCCCAAGGCCCATTGGACCTGCGCGCCCTGTCGAAAACGCTCAAGGTCGGCACCGATGCACAGGCTATCCTGTCGCGCCGCCTGAACGCCATGCAGCGCGACGGCCAGATCATCGTGGACGACAGCGGCCACTATTCGCTGGCGACGCAAACCGGCTTTGTGGCCGGCCGCGTCAGCAGCCACCGCGACGGTTTCGGCTTCGTCATCCCGGATGAGCCGGGCGAAGACCTGTTCCTGCCCGAAAAGGAAATGCAGAAAGTGCTGCACGGCGACCGCGTGCTGGCCAAGGTGGTCGGCGTCGATCGTCGCGGCCGCCCGGAAGGCACCATCGTCGAGGTGACCCAGCGCGCCAACACCCACATCATCGGCCGCCTGCTGAAGAACGACAACGGCGCCTGGATCGTGGCGCCGGAAGACCAGCGCATTGCGCAGGACGTGCTGATCGAAGGCGCCGTCGGCAAGGCCAAGTCGGGCCAGGTGGTCAGCGTCGAGCTGACCGAGCAGCCGATGCGCTTCAAGCAGCCGGTCGGCAAGATCTCTGAAGTGCTGGGCTCGCTGGACGATCCCGGCATGGAAATCGAAATCGCCGTGCGCAAGTTCGGCGTGCCGCACATCTTCTCGGACGCTGCGCTGCGCCAGGCCAACAAGCTGCCGGATCACGTGCGCGAAAGCGACTGGGGCGACCGCGTCGACCTGCGCGACGTGCCGTTGGTGACCATCGACGGCGAAGACGCGCGCGACTTCGACGATGCGGTCTACTGCGAACCGGTCAAGATCGGCCGCGCCAACGGCTTCCGCCTGATCGTCGCGATTGCCGACGTCAGCAGCTACGTCAAACCGAACGACGCGCTTGATGCCGACGCGCTCGAACGCAGCACCTCGGTCTACTTCCCGCGCCGCGTGATTCCCATGCTGCCGGAAAAATTGTCCAACGGCCTGTGCTCGCTGAACCCGGCGGTCGATCGTTTGACGCTGGTGTGCGACGCCGTGGTCACCGCCAAGGGCGAGATCAAGGCTTACCAGTTCTACCCGGCCGTGATTCACTCGGCCGCGCGCCTGACCTACACCGAAGTGGCCGACATCCTGGGCAACACCAAGGGACCGGAAGCGGCACGCCGCCCGGGCCTGGTGCCGCACCTGACCCATCTGTACGACGTGTTCCAGGCGCTGCTGAAAGCGCGCGCCGAACGCGGCGCCATCGATTTCGAGACCACCGAAACCTATATCGTCTGCAATCCGAGCGGCAAGATCGAAAAGATCATCCCGCGCACCCGCAACGATGCGCACCGCCTGATCGAAGAGTGCATGCTGACCGCCAACGTCTGCGCGGCCGATCTGCTGATCCGCCACAAGCATCCGGGCACTTACCGCATCCACGCCACGCCGACCGCTGAAAAGCTCAAGCAGGTCCGCACCTTCCTCAAGCAGGTGAACCTGAGCCTGAACGGCGGCGACAAGCCGGCTGCCGCCGACTACGCCGCGCTGATGCGCCAGATCAAGGAGCGCCCGGACGCGTCGCTGCTGCAAACCATGCTGCTGCGTTCGATGCAGCAGGCGGTCTACTCGCCGGACAATATCGGCCACTTCGGCCTGGCGTATGAGGCCTATGCCCACTTCACCAGCCCGATCCGCCGCTATCCCGACTTGCTGACGCACCGCGCCATCAAGGCCATCCTGCTGGGCAAAAAGTACGAGCCGAAGCTGGCCAGCACCAGCGTGCTCAACACCAACGTCTCGAACGCCACCCGCAAGCAGCAGGCCAAGGACAAGGCCGAAGGCAAGCAAGCGAAGGCCGCCGGCGACCTGACCGTGTGGGACGCCCTGGGCGTGCACTGCTCGGCCAACGAGCGCCGCGCCGACGAAGCCTCGCGCGACGTCGAGAACTGGCTCAAGTGCTACTTCATGCAAGACAAGCTGGGCGAGGAATACACCGGCATCATTACCGGCGTGACCACCTTCGGCATCTTCGTGCAGCTGGATCAGCTGTTCGTTGAAGGCATGGTGCACATCACCGACCTGGGCCAGGATTATTTCCAGTACGACGACGCCCGCCACGAACTGAAGGGCGAGCGCAGCGGCAAGAAGTTCCAGCTGACCGACCGCGTTTCCGTACAGGTGGTGCGGGTCGACCTGGAGTCGCGCAAGATCGACCTGCGCCTGGCCGGTGTCGACGCCGTCGCACCGCGTCCCGATGCGCCATCCAAAGACCGCAAGACCAACATCAAGCCTGGCCCGGGCACCCCGTCGGCCAAGCCAGGCAAGCCGGCCCGCAACGGCGCCGCTGCGCAAGCCGCAGCCAAGCCGAAAGCGGCCTCCCGCAAGACCAAGGCTGCAGCACCCACTGCGGCAGCACCCCGGGCAGCCAACCCTGCCTCAAAAAGTAAGAAGAAGCGATAAATGAGTAAGAATAAAATGATTTTCGGTTTCCACGCGGTGACCTCGCGCCTGCGTCACGAGGCCGCATCGGTGGAAGAAATTTTTGTCGACGCCATGCGTGACGACCGCCGCATGAAAGACCTGGTGGCCAACGCCAAGGCGGCCGGTGTGCGCGTGATGCCGGTCGATTCGGCGCGTCTGGACAAGATCGTCGGCACCCGCCGTCACCAGGGCGTGATCGCGTTTGCCTCGCAGCTGGCGCTGGCGCGCAACCTGGACGAGCTGCTGGACGCCATCGACGGCCCGCCGCTGCTGCTGGTGTTGGACGGCATCACCGATCCGCACAACCTGGGCGCCTGCCTGCGCGTGGCCGACGGCGTCGGCGCACACGCGGTGATCGTGCCGAAGGACCGCGCGGTGGGCTTGAACGCCACCGCCGCCAAGGTGGCTTCCGGCGCGGCCGAGACCGTGCCTTACATCACCGTGACCAATCTGGCGCGCACCCTGCGTGACCTGAAGGATCGCGACATCTGGCTGATCGGTACTTCCGACGATGGCGACAAAGGCTTGTACGAAGCCGACTTCACCGGCCCGACCGCACTGGTCATGGGTTCGGAAGGCGAGGGCATGCGCCGCCTGACGCGCGAGACCTGCGACATGCTGGTCAGCATTCCGATGTTCGGCTCGGTCGAGAGTCTGAACGTATCGGTTGCATCGGGCGTCTGTCTGTACGAAGCCCGCCGCCAGCGTATCGCCAAGGAAGCATAACGCGATACGCAGTTCCCGGCGGCCTGCTTCGAGGGCCGCTGGTGGTCCTCCCCTCGGAAGTCTGCCGCTGTTCAGCAATTACCAGCCGGATACGCTAACATTCAGGTACCGGTTGTTTATCTGGATACGCCATGTTTCATCGTCTGCGCCAAGACATCAACAGCATCATCGAACGCGACCCTGCCGCCCGGAATACCTGGGAGGTCTTGACCTGCTATCCCGGCCTGCAAGCCATCGTCATGCACCGCTGGGCGCATTGGTGCTGGACGCGCCGGATGAAATGGCTGGGCCGCTTCATCTCCTACCTGGCGCGCATCGTCACCGGAATTGAAATCCATCCGGGCGCCAGCATCGGCCGCCGCGTCTTCATCGACCACGGCTTCGGCGTGGTGATCGGCGAGACCGCCGAGGTCGGGGACGACTGCACCATCTACCAGGGCGTGACGCTGGGCGGCACCTCGCTGCACACTGGCGCCAAGCGCCATCCGACCTTGGGGCGCGGCGTCATCGTCGGCGCCGGCGCCAAGGTGCTGGGCGGCTTCACGGTGGGGGAGTATGCCAAGGTCGGTTCCAATGCCGTGCTGCTGAAGCCGGTGCCGGCGGGCGCGACGGCGGTCGGCAATCCGGCCCACATCGTGCAGAAGGACGCCATGAGCGCGGCCACCAATCCGTTCGCGGCCTATGGCGTCACGCCCAACGGCGACGACCCGCTGTCGAAAGCGCTGCGTGGGCTGATCGAAAACGCCGTCAAGCAGGAGCTGCGCATCGAACAGCTAGTCGCCACCATGAAGGTGGCGGGGCTGGAGTGTCAGAGCGTAGCGGACTGTGATAAATTGAATTCCGCCCAATTGAACAAGCTCGTCGAATAAGGAAGCAAGACATGGAAGAAGGCGCAGAAGTACTGGACCTGTTTGAAATTCGCGTGCTGGCGGTGCTGGCCGAAAAGGAAGCGCTGACGCCGGACAATTACCCGCTGTCGCTGAATGCGTTGGTCAACGGCTGCAACCAGCTGTCGAGTCGCGATCCGGTGATGGCGCTGTCGGAAGACACGGTGGCCGAGGTCTTGCAGCGGCTGATGCAGCGCAAGTACGTCAACGGCATCACGCAGGCCGGCGCGCGCGTAACCAAGTACGAACACCGGATGCGCATCAAATGGTCGCTGGAGCAGGACAAGCTGGCGGTGCTGACGATCCTGATGTTGCGCGGCCTGCAAACGGCCGGCGAAATCCGCACCCGCAGCGGCCGCCTGCACGAATTCAAATCGGTGGGGGATGTGGAACTGGCGCTGCAATTCCTGATCGACAAATATCCGCCGCTGGTGTCGCGCCTGACGCTGGCGCCGGGCACCAAGGAGCCGCGTTACGGCCAGTTGCTCGGTGGAGAAGAAGCGCTGGCGCGCGAAGAAACGGCGGCCAGTCTGGGCGGATCGGTCAGCGGCGCCGGCCAGGGTACGCGCCTGGGTGCGCTCGAGCAGGAAGTCCAGCAACTGCGGCAGCAAGTGGAGGATCTCACCGCGCAGTTCGCAGAATTCCGCAAGCAGTTCGAGTAAATTCGGGGTCAGTCCGACATTCGGACATTTCGCGCGCGAAATGTCCGAATGTCGGAACTGACCCCGGGTTTTTTAGACCTCTTCGCGGCGGCGGCGCATGGTGATGGCGATGGCGATCATCGCTACGCCGGCTGCCGCGCCGAGCCACACGCTGACGCCGCCCAGCGTCGACCACGAGGCGTTGAAGATCGCATCCGGCAAGGCCAGCTTGTGCTCTTCATGCGCGATGGCGATGGTGTCTTTGCTGAATGCCAGCCACGAGCCCGGCACTACGCCCAGCAAAATCCGGTTGGTGATGTGGCTGAAGAACCAGCCGGTGTCGATGCCGAACTGCAGCGCCTTCTCGGCCCACAGCATCAGCATCGAGAAGATGATCGGCGTGCCGACCGCCCACAGGAATACCTTGGAGCGCGCCATGCTCGATACCATCAGCAGCCAGCCCACCGTCGGCAAAGCCCACAGGATGTATACCGGCAGCAGGCCCACCAGGCGCAGCGGCGTCAGGTACAGGTCCGGCGAGGACAGCACCGCGCCGAACAGGTTGGTGCCGTGCGCGAGCAGCATGACGCAGGTGGCCAGCAAAATCACCAGCCCCAGCACGATGGCGATGGCCATCGTGATCAGCGGCGCCACCACCACCGCCAGCAGCAGCTTGGACATCACCGTGGTGAAGTCCGACACCGGCAGCGATTTCCAGAACAGCAGGCTGCGGTCGCGACGCTCGTCGTGCAGCGCACCCAGGCAGTAGAAGAACACCAGCAGGCTGAGCACCATCAGCACCGGCATGCCGGCGCCGATGTAGGCTTGGGCCAGCGTGTCGGCGATGCGCGTGTGCACCGCGCCTTCGATGGTGATGCTGCCGATGGCCTGGCCTTCCATCTCGATGCCCTGGACCTTGCCGAAGAACAGGCCGCTGATCGCCAGCACCGCCACCGCCACCGCGATCACCACCGGTGTCCACAGCAGCATGCCCTTGTTTTCCCACATTTCGCGCTTGATCAGCCATTTCATGGTTTTCATGCGTAGCTCCCTTTCATGGTGGCGACAAACAGGTCCGCGACGCTGGGCGTGCGTAGTTCGCCAAAATTCGACAACTGGTGACGGCCGACGCCGTCAAACAACATCACGGCCTTGCCGAATACGGTGCGCTGGCTCAGCGGCTGCAGGGCGTTGGCGGCGGCGACGAATTGCGGCTCCACCATCACTTCCGTGAAGCGCTCGCCCACTTCGTCCATGGTCGCGGCCAGCGTGATCTTGCCGTGTTCGATGAACATCAGGTCGGTGAGGATGTGCTCGACTTCCTCGATCTGGTGCGTGGTGATCAGGATGGTCTTGTTCTCGTCGAAGTAGTCTTCCAGCAGGTTCTGGTAGAACTGCTTGCGGTACAGGATGTCCAGGCCCAGGGTCGGCTCGTCCAGCACCAGCAGCTTGGCGTCGATCGCCATCACCAGCGCCAGGTGCAGCTGCACCACCATGCCCTTGGACATGGCTTTGACCTTCATGTCCGGCGTCAGCTTGGTGTTGGCGATGTATTTTTCGGCCTTGCTGCGGTCGAAGCGCGGGTGCACGCCTTCGACGAAGTCGATCGCGTCCTTGACCTTGAGCCAGCGCGGCAGGATGGCAACGTCGGCGATGAAGCAGACCTCGTTCATCAGCGCTTCGCGCTCGGTGCGCGGGTCCATGCCCAGCACCGACAACTCGCCCTCGAACTGCGTCAGGCCAAGGATGGCCTTGAGGGTGGTGGTCTTGCCGGAACCATTGGGGCCGATCAAGCCGACGATGCGGCCTGCTTCGACTTGAAAACTGGCGCCGTCAAGCGCGGCTTGCTTGCCGTAGCGCTTGCTGAGCTTGGCGGCGGTGATGATGGCGCTCATGCCGCACCTCCCGGCGCCGCCTTGAGCAGCGCGTCGAGGTCCAGGCCGAGGCGGCGGATGCGTTCGAGCAGGGCCGGCCAGTCTTCGCGCAGGAAGCGTTCGCGTTCGGTGGCCAGCAATTTGTCACGGGCGCCATCTGTCACATACATACCGAGTCCCCTCCGTTTTTCGACCAGGGTCTCGTCCACCAGTTCCTGGTAGGCACGCGACACCGTGATCGGGTTCAATTGATAATCGGCGGCGATCTGCCGTACCGAGGGCAGGGCGTCGCCCGGCTTGAGCAGGCCGTCGAGCAGCATGCCCACGACCTTGTCCTTGAGCTGCCGATAGATCGGCGCGTTGTCATTCCACATATATGGTTACCCCTTACGTGTGTTGTTGAGGTGGTGTTCTAGTGAACTATAACACTAGAAATCAAAAGATCAAGTCATTTTGCTCGATCCGCACAATTGAATCCGAAACTATTGACGGAATGCTATAGTCAAACGATGGTCGAAAGATTCGCGTCCAACATTCCAACTCCAGGGGATTTAATGAGTAATACCACCGTCGCACAACGCCTGAGTGCCTTGATCACCCAGCACGAAGCGAGCCTGTTGTCCGCCTGGACGGCGGAGCTGGCCAGCAAGACTTTCCGCAGCGATGAGGCGTCGGTGCAGCGCCACACCCGCCAGTTCCTGGCGCTGCTGCCGGCCGCGATCGCCACCGGCGGCACCGAGGACATCAACCACCGCAACTGGGACGAAGTGCGCAACCTGCTGAACGAGATTTCCAGCCAGCGCGCCAAGCAGGGCTCGACGCCGAATGAAACGGCAACCTTCGTGTTCGCCCTCAAGCAGTCGCTGTTCGGCATGCTGCGCAGCGAGCTGGGCCAGGATGCGGCATTGCTGGCGGACGCTTCGTGGGCGATCAGCACCGTGCTCGACCAACTGGGCCTGTACACCGTGGAAGTGTTCCAGAAGAGCCGCGACCAGATCATCGTGCGCCAGCAGCATGAGCTGATGGAGCTGTCGACCCCGGTCGTGAAACTGTGGCACGACATCCTGGCCCTGCCGTTGATCGGCACCCTGGATAGCGCGCGCAGCCAGGTGGTGATGGAAAGCCTGCTGGAAAAAGTGGTGGAGACCGGCGCCGCCATCGCCATCATCGACATCACCGGCGTGCCGACCGTCGACACCCTGGTGGCCCAGCACTTGATGAAAACCATCGCCGCTGCCCGCCTGATGGGCGCCGATTGCATCATCAGCGGCATCCGCCCGCAGATCGCCCAGACCATCGTCCACCTCGGCGTCAACCTGGAAGACGTGGTGACCAAAGCCACGCTGGCCGACGCTTTCGTGGTGGCGCTGGACCGCGTGGGCGCCACCATCAGCCGCAAGGGTTGATCGGAGCATGGACCGCATACCTATTCTGCGCATCGGCGACCTGCTGCTGGTGACCATCCAGGTGGACATGCACGACCGCCTGGCCATGACCTTGCAGGACGATTTGACCGAGCGCATCGTGCGCGACCGCGCCAAGGGCGTGCTGATCGACATTTCCGCGCTGGACCTGGTGGACTCGTTCATCGGCCGCATGATCAGCAACACCGCCGCCATGGCGCGCGTGCTCGACGCCGAGACGGTGCTGGTCGGCATGCAGCCGGCCGTGGCCATCACACTGGTCGAGCTGGGACTGACGCTGCCCGGCGTGAAAACCGCGCTGAATGTCGAGAAAGGCATGAAGCTGCTAGGGAAGAACTACGAGTGATGAGCCCTGCGACCCTGGACGTCAGCCGCTACCGTTCGCCGTTGCTGACCCGTTATGAGAACAAGGCCGACCTGCACCAGGTCTTGCCGCTGGCGACCGACGAACATGTGGTGGCGGTGCGCAGGGCAGTGCGCGAACAGGCCATCGACATGAAGCTGAGCCTGGTCGACCAGACCAAGCTGGTGACCGCCGCCAGCGAGCTGGCGCGGAATACCATCAAGTACGGTGGCGGCGGGATGGTGCTGCTGGAGCGCTTGCGCGACGGCCTGCGTCACGGTGTGCGGCTGGTGTTCGCCGACACCGGGCCCGGCATCGAGGACATCGACCTGGCGCTGCGCGACGGCTACACCAGCGGCGGCGGCCTTGGTTTGGGACTGGGCGGCACCAAGCGCCTGGTCGATGAGTTCAATATTGATTCTCGCCCCGGCGAGGGAACTGCGGTTGCGATCACCAAATGGAAAATTTAAGCAGTTCGCTGGAGCCGGCGGAATGGATCAGCATCAGCCACGCCAGCGATGTGGGCGCGGCGCGGCGCAGCGGGCAGCTGCTGGCCGCCCAGCTCGGGATGAACGAGACGCGCAGCGGACAGCTGGCCATCATCATCTCCGAAGCGGCCACCAATATCCTCAAGCATGCGGGCGAGGGACGCCTGCTGCTGGCCAGTGTCAAGTACGCGGGCGAGCGCTGCATTGAAGTGCTGGCCATCGACGACGGCCCCGGCATCGCCAACCTGCAGCTGGCCATGACCGACGGCGTGTCCAGCGCCGGCACCGCCGGCACCGGGCTGGGCGCGATGCGCCGCCTGGCCGACCAGTTCGACCTGTATGCGCCGGCCGGCAAGGGCACGGTGGTGTTTGCCCGGCTGTGGCGCAATGCGCCCACGGGCACGCCCGCCAAGCGCTACGGCGGCGTGTGCCTGCCGCTGGCCGGCGAAACCGAAAGCGGCGACGCCTGGGCGGTGGCGCATCCGGGCAAGCACATCACGCTGATGATGGCCGACGGCCTCGGCCACGGCCCGGAGGCGGCCAAGGCCGCCGCCGCCGCGCTGCGGACGCTGTCCGCCGTGCCCCAGCAGGCGCCGCAGACGCTGACCGCCAGCTGCCACGAGGCCTTGCGGCCGACGCGCGGCGCGGCGCTGGCGATCGCCACCCTCGATCCGGTGGCGCAGCAGCTCAGTTTTGCCGGGGTCGGCAATATCAGCGCCAGCATTTACGCCGATGGCGTGCGGCGCCAGCTGATGTCGTACAACGGCATCGTCGGCCACAATATGCGCACCGTCCGGGAGCTGCAGTTTCCCTGCCCGGCCGGCGCCCTGGTGCTGCTGGCCAGCGACGGTATCACCACCCAGTGGGACTTCAACCAGTATCCGGGCCTGGCGGCGCGCGCGCCGGCCATCATTGCCGCCGTGCTGCTGCGCGATCACAGCCGTGGCCGCGACGACGCCAGCGTGCTGGTGGCGGTCATGCCTGGGAGCGAGGAATGAGCCTCACCCGACTGCTTCAGGTCGGCATCGACAGCGCGCCGGACGTGGTGGCGGTGCGCCAGCGCGCGCGCCAGATCGCCGGCATGCTCAACTTCGGCGTGCAGGACCAGGTGCGCATCGCCACCGCCGTGTCGGAAGTGGCGCGCTGCGCCTACGGCCGGCTGAGCGGCGGGCGGGCCACCTTTGCGGTGAATTTGCTGCACCAGCCGCAGCAGTTGCGCGTGACCATCAGCGCCGACCACGCAGCCCGCCCACCGGTCGTCAGCGACGCTGCCGATGGCGTCGCGCAGCTCGATGCCGCGCTGGTGACCGCGCAGCGCCTGATGGACGAGTGCCATATCGTCAGCGCCAGCGCGGACGCCCTCAATGTGGTCATGAACAAAACGCTGCCGGCGCCGCTGAACCCGGAAGCGCGCGAGCTGGCGCAGATCGGCGCCAAGCTGGCCGCCATGCCGGTGCAAAGCACTTATACCGAGATGGAACGCCAGAATCGTGAGCTGGCGCAGGCGCTGGCCGAGCTGCGCGAGCGCCAGGACGACCTGCTGGCGCTGGCGCGCGAGCTGGAAGACACCAACCGTGGCGTGGTGGCGCTGTATGCCGAAATCGAGGAAAAGGCCGAGCGCCTGCGCAAGGCCGATGAAATGAAGTCGCGCTTTCTGTCCAACACCAGCCACGAGCTGCGCACGCCGCTCAGTTCGATCCGCGCGCTCACCACGCTGCTGCTCGACCGCATGGACGGTCCGCTGACCGAGGAACAGGAGCGCCAGGTGCAGTTCATTTCCAGCGCCGCCGGCGACTTGTCGGAGCTGGTCAACGACCTGCTGGACCTGGCCAAGATCGAAGCAGGCAAGGTCGAGGTGAACCGGGCGCCGATCAATATCGGCGAGATGTTCAGCGCCCTGAAAGGCATGTTGCGGCCGCTGACGCGCGACTCCACGGTGGAACTGGTGTTTGTCGAACCGCGCCCGACCGAGCTGATCTCGGACGAGGGCAAGGTCACGCAGGTGCTGCGCAACTTCATCTCCAACGCGCTCAAGTTCACCGAGCATGGACAGGTGGTGGTCGAGTTGCTGCATGAGACCGAGGGCAGCGTGACGCTGGCCGTCACCGATAGCGGGATCGGCATCAGTCCCGACAACCAACAACTGATTTTCGAGGAGTTCAGCCAGATCGAACACCCGTTGCAGCGCCGCGCCAAGGGCACCGGGCTGGGCCTGCCGCTGTGTCGCAAGCTGGCCACGCTGCTGGGCGGCACGGTTGAAGTCTGCAGCGCCGAAGGGCAGGGGTCGACGTTCTACCTGCGGCTTCCCGCTGTCTCCTCATGAATAAGGATGCCGTCATGGACAATAGCTCTATCCTGATCCTGAATGTCGACGATAACGACGGTGCGCGTTACGTCAAGTCCCGCATCCTGCAAAGCGCCGGCTTTCAGGTGATCGAAGCGGCCAACGGCACCGACGGCCTCGATCTGGCGCGCAAGCGTAGTCCGGCGCTGGTGCTGCTGGACGTCAAGCTACCCGACATCAGCGGCATCGAGGTGTGCCGTCGCATCAAGAGCGATGTCTCGACCGCCGCCGTGCTGGTGTTGCAGACCTCGGCCGCGCTGATCGGCCGCGACGACAAGATCCGCGGCCTCGACGGCGGCGCCGACAACTACCTGGCGGCGCCGATCGAAGCCGACGAGCTGATCGCCAACGTCAACGCACTGCTGCGCCTGCAGCGCACCCAGGCCGAGTTGCGCAACAGCGAAGAGCGCTTCCGCCAATTGACTGAAAACATCGGCGACGTGTTCTGGATGTTCGGCATCGGCGAACGCCAGTTGCTGTACGCCAGCCCCGCCTACGAACAGCTGTTCGGCCGGCCGTTGGCGCAGTTGCAGCAGAGCCCGGACGACTGGCTGCTCGCCGTCCACGCGGACGACCGCGCCTTGGTGCTGGCCGACTGGAGCGAGTTCCTCAACAACGGCCACTACGACCAGGAGTTTCGTCTGGGCCAGGACGACGCTGTGCGCTGGGTGCGCGACCGTGCCTTCCTGGTGCGCGACGACCAGCAGCAGCCTTATCGCATCGCCCGCATCACCAGCGACATCAGCGAACGCAAGACCATGGAAGGGCTGCTGCGCACGGCGGACGAGCACAAGAACGATTTCCTGGCGACCCTGGCGCACGAGCTGCGTAACCCGCTGAGTCCGATCCGCAGCGCCGTCACGCTGATGAACACCATCCCGCCGACCCAGACCGAGGTGCACCAGCGCGCGCGCGACGTGATCCTGCGCCAGGTCGGCCACCTGACCCACCTGGTGGACGACCTGCTGGACGTGGCCCGCATTTCTCAAGGCAAGCTGACGCTGCGCCGGCAGGACATCGAACTGCACGCGGTGGTCGAGCCGGCCGTGGAAACGGTCAAGGCGCTGATGGAGGCGCGCCACCACACATTGGTGCTGGACCTGCCGCCGGCGCCGGTATGGCTGCACGGCGATCCGGTGCGGCTGTCGCAGATCATCGGCAACCTGCTGCACAACGCCGCCAAGTTCACCGATCCCGGCGGCCGCATCGGCGTCACCGTCACCGTGCCGCAGGCCGACCGCATCCGCATTGCCGTCAGCGACGACGGCATCGGCATCACCTCGTACAACCTGGCGCGCATCTTCGACATGTTCGCACAGGGTGCATCCACCCGCGACCGCGTACACGACGGCCTGGGCATCGGCCTGTCGCTGGTGTCGCGGCTGGTGGAAATGCATGGCGGCACGGTGGAGGTGACCAGCGAGGGCATCGGCAAGGGCAGCACCTTCGTGGTCGAATTCCCGCTGCAGCAGCCGGTGACGATAACGCCAGCGGCGCTGGTCGAGCCGCCGCCGCTGGTCCACCAGCGCCTGCTGCTGGTGGACGACAATGTCGATTCGGTCAGCGTGATGGCGGAACTGCTGTCGCTGATGGGCCACGAGGTGGTCACCGCCAACAACGCCGAGGATGCATTGCAGCTGGCGCGCTTGCAGCTGCCGGCCACCATCGTGCTGGACCTGGGCCTGCCAGGCACGGACGGTTACGCGCTGGCGCGCATGCTGCGCGCCGAACCGGCGTTCGCCCACACCCGCCTGATCGCCCACACCGGCTACGGCTCGGACCAGGACCGTGAACGCAGCCGCGAGGCGGGCTTCGATTTTCATCTGGTCAAGCCGGCCAAGTTCGACGACCTTGAGCGCGCGCTGCGGCTTTAGGCGCGGTTGAGCAGGCGGCGCAGCGTCAGCGCGTTGATGATGGCCGCGCCGGACGCTGTGTTGTCGAAGATGCACCAGCCGCCGCGCTGCGCCAGCCATGCGGCCACCTCGCGCAGATAAGTTTCCTCGTAAGACGAGTAGTACATGCGCGGGCTGCCGTGCAGGCGGACATAGGCGCTGCCGGTGGTGGCCACATACGGCCCCGGCACCCCGGCCGGCGGATCGGCGATCACGCGCGTGATGTGATGCGCCTGCAGCAGGGCGGTGGCTTCGTCGCCGAACCAGCTGCCGTGGCGCGCTTCGCAGGCCAGCATGCAAGCATAGCGCTCGCGCAGTTGCCGCAACACGCGTTCCGCCACCGGCGCGTCCAGTTTCAGGCTGGGCGGCAGCTGGATCAGCAGGCAGCCGAGTTTTTCTCCCAGCGCGCCGACCTGGGCGCCGAACTGGTCCAGCGCGCTTTCGGCGTCGTGCAGGCGCTGGTCGTGCGTGATGCTGCGCGGCAGCTTGACGGCGAAGCGGAAGTCGTCCGGCACGCTGGCGGCCCAGCGGGCATAGGTCTCGGGCTGGTGTGGGCGGTAGAACGACGAGTTGATTTCCACCGTGTTGAACACGGCGGCATAGCGTTCCAGATGGCTGCCGTCGGCGGCGAACTGGGGCGACGCCTCGCGGCTGATGGTCCAACCGGCGCAGCCTGTTTTTGTCGTGGTCATATAATGCGATGTTCCGTCAGTTGGAAGGATGTGCCGAATGAATCTTAAACGTTACTTGAAATCCGCCGCGCCGCTGATGTTTGCCGCGCTGATCGCCGGTCTGCTGAGCGGCTGCGCCGGGCTGATCGGCCCGCGCCAGGTGGCGTTGCCGCAGGAGCGGCTGCAGACCAGCCTGGAGCGCAAGTTTCCGCTGCATCAGCGCGCATTGGGCGTGTTCGAGGTGGAGCTGAGCCACCCGCGCCTGGCCATCCTGCCGGAAAGCGACCGGGTCTCGCTGGCGATCGACCTGGCCGTGACCCCGCTGCTGGCGCGCCAGTCCTGGCATGGCAGCATGCTGGTGTCCGGCCGGCTGCGGGTGGACAGCGCCAACAATGCGGTCTACATCGCCGACGCCCACGTCGACCGCTTCATTCTCGACAATATCGACGAAGGCAAGCAGAACCAGTTCGCCAGCGTGGCCAACCTGCTCAGCGACAAGGTGATCCGCGACTTGCCGGTGCATACCTTCCGCCCGGAGGAGTTGCGTTACGCCGGCGTGCAGTTCGTGCTGACCGGTATCGATACCCGTCCCGGCGGGCTGGTGGCGAAGCTGCAGCCGGCGCAATAACTTTTCGCGCCGTTGGGCGGCATTTCGCGCCGCGCCGGCGCATTTCGTCGCATGACGATTCGGACCGGCTGCCTGGCGGGCATAGTGGCTACATCGAAACTTAATAACGCCACCCAAGGAGCTCATCATGATCGGCCAAATCCTCTCGCACACTCCCGTCTACGTCTGGGCCTTGCTGGCCTTCCTGGTGTATCGCGGCTATCTGGCCAGCCAGGATCGCCAAGTCTCGCTGCAGAAAATGGCGGTGATCCCGGCCGTGATGCTGGTGCTGGCGCTGACCAGCATCAACACCCACGGCGCGCTGGGTGAAGCGGTATGGGCCGCCTGGGCCGCCGGCATGGCGGTCGCCGTGGCGCTGATCCTGGCCTTGAGCAAAAGCGAGATCGTGGTCGACCGCGCCAACGGCACCATCTTCCAGCGCGGCAGCTGGGCGCCGCTGATGCTGATGATGGCCATATTCGTGACCAAATATTTTGTCGGCGTGTTGTCGGCCATGCATCCCGAAATGGTGCACGGCGTCGGCTTCTCGCTGGGTGTGACCACCTTGTACGGCCTGTTCAACGGCGTCTTCCTCGGCCGCCTGGCCCGCAACGCCGCAGCGTATCTGCGTCAGCCTGCGGTCGTGGCCGCCTTGTGATGCGGGGCCATAGCTTCTACAATCTGGGTTCATTTTGATTGTAGAGGCAGGTCATGGAAATTTTTGGGATCGGATTGCACGTGTTGGTGGCGATTTTCTTCGCCATTCACGCCATCCGCAGCGGTCAGCAGTTGTACTGGGTGGTGATTCTGTTCCTGTTCCCCGGCCTGGGTAGCATCGTGTACTTCTTTGCCATTTATCTGCCGAATTCGAAAATTCAGCACGGCGCCCGCAAGGCCGTCAGCGTTGCCGCCAAGACCCTCGACCCGGGCCGCGAACTGCGCGCAGCGCGCGACGCCTACGACTTCACACCCACCGCCCAGAACCAGATGCGCCTGGCCACCGCCTTGCTGGCGGCCGGCGACGCGGAAGAGGCCGCCGCCACCTACGAAGCCTGCCTGCAAGGCCCGTTCTCCGGCGACCTCGATATCCGTTACGGCGCGGCGCAGGCCACGCTGGCTTGCGGTCGCGCGGCGGCGGCGGTGACTCACCTGCAAACCATCCGCGCCAGCGACGACAAGTTCCGCGCCGAGCAGGTGTCGCTGCTGCTGGCGCAGGCGCTGGCGGCAGCCGGGCGGCAGGAGGAGGCGCGCGCCGAGTTCGAGCACGCGCTGAGCCGCTACAACAGCTTCACCGTGCAGGCTGAGTTTGCGATCTGGGCGGCCGGCGTCGGCGATGCCGACCGGGCGCGCCAGTTGCACGTGGAATTGCAGCGCACCATGGAACGCTGGGCACGCCACACGCGCGACCTCAACCAGCAGCTGGTGCGTCGCCTGAACACGGCGATGGCGTCGCTGCGTTGAATTTCGCTGCGCCTGCTTATTTGCCTGGCTTGCTGTAGCCGGGATTGCGCATGCCGCCGGTGGCGGCGATGGCCTGGTTGATCTTGTTCATGGTCTCTTGCGGCACGTCGCGGCTGCAGACGATGTAGCGCCGCACGCCGGGCGGCATGTCCGCCAGGTCGTGGCGCACGATGGACTGGCCCGGCTTGTGCTGCTGCCGGAAGTAGTCCCAATCCTCGCGGTCGACAAACATATAGGAAGCGCGGCCCACGCCCAGCATGCGGATCATCTGCGTGGTTTCCACCGTGCGGCTCATGATTTTGTTCTTGCCGGCGCGGATCATGGGATCGAGCACCGGGCCGTAGGATACGCCTTCGATCACGCCCAGCGTCAGCTCGGGGTCCGCCAGCAGCGAGACCAGCGAGGTGTGCGTTTTGACCCGTTCGACCATGCCGGCGGCGATCAGTATGGTGTGCGGCAAGTCTTCGTGGAAGGGCTGGCTGTACTGCGCCACGGCTTCGCGCTCGGGCAGGCGATACCAGCTGATGGAGCAGTAATTGTCGGCGCCGTGCTGGAAGTTGGCCCAGATGCGCTTTTGCGGCTCGTTGACAAAGCGCACGCTCAGGCCGGCACTGTCGAACACGGTGCGGGCGCGTTCCAGCAGGAAGCCGCTGGGGAGGCTGTTTTCCATGTAGTGGTAGGGCGGCTTGTCGCGCCAGGCGACCGTCAGCGGCGGCTGTTGTGGCTGTTGCGGCTGCTGTGGCTGTGCGGCCCAGGCCGCGCCACCCAGCAGGGCGGCGCCGGTGCACAGCCCGGCAAGCAGCGCGCGCGGCGTCACGATGCGATGACCGCGCCGTTGAGGTCGTGGCGCGTGATGGCGCCATCAGCGGCGATGGCGATCCAGCCGCCGCGCGGCGGCGCCGCCTCCGGTTCCCAGTCCGGCAGCACGTAGCGGAGTTTGTCGTCGACTCGGTGCAGGGCAGGGCGATGCGTGTGGCCGTGGATCATCACCTCGGCGCCAGTCTCGGCGAACACGTCGGCGATCGCTTGCGGCGTGACGTCCATGATCTCGTAGGATTTGCCGCTTTGTTCCTTGCGGCTGTCGGCGCGCAGGCCGGCAATGATGGCCTTGCGCTGGGCCAGCGGCATGGCCGTGAATTGCGCCTGCCAGGCCGGCTGGCGCACCATGGCGCGGAATTCCATGTATTGGGTGTCTTGCGTGCATTGAGCGTCGCCGTGCAGGACCACGACCTGGTGTCCGCCGATCTCGGCCACCCAGGTTTCGGGCAGCAGGATGGCGTTGGTGATCTCGGCAAAGCGGGCGCCGACCAGGAAGTCGCGGTTGCCGGCGATCCAGTAGATCACCACCCCGGCTTCGCTGACGGCGCGCAGCGCGGCCACGACCTGTTGATGGAAGGGATCGGTGATGTCGTCATCGCCGGCCCAGTATTCGAACAGGTCGCCAAGCAGATACAGTTGCTGCGCGTGCCGCGCATGCCGCTCCAGAAAGTCGAAAAAGGCCTTGCTGGTGGCGGGATGCGCCGGCTGCAGATGCAGGTCAGAAATGAACAGCGCGCAGACTTCGCTCATAGATTAGGCCAGAACGACGCTTTCGATGATGACGTCTTCCGCCGGCACGTCGGCGAACATGCCGCTGCGGGTGGTTTTGACTTTCTTGATGGCGTCCACGACTTCGGTGCCTTCAACCACTTTGCCGAACACGGCGTAGCCCCAGCCGTCCTGGCCTGGGTAGTCCAGGAAGGAGTTGTTCTTCACGTTGACGAAGAACTGGGCCGATGCCGAGTGCGGCGCCGAGGTGCGGGCCATGGCCAGGGTGTATGGCTCGTTTTTCAGGCCGTTCTTGCCTTCGTTTTCCACGGTGGTGTCGGCTGGCTTTTGCTTCATGCCTGGCTCGAAACCGCCGCCCTGGATCATGAAACCGTCGATCACGCGGTGGAAAATGGTGTTGTTGTAGTGGCCGGCTTCCATATAGGCCAGGAAGTTGGCGACCGATTTAGGTGCTTTTTCTGCATCCAGTTCTGCGGTCATGGAGCCGAGGTTGGTCTTGATGATTACTTTGGTCATTTTGTTATCCTGAATGGTTAAAAAGTGGAGCAAGGCCGCTATTTTACTGTTTTGGCTGGATCGGTGTCTTCAAAATCGTCGCGGATTTGACGCTGACGGGGATGACTGGGATATTCTGGAAGATGCCTTTGTCGTCCACCAGCACGCCCTTGATTTTGTCCACGGTCTCGAAACCCTTGATGACTTTGCCGAACACGGTGTAGCCGCCGGAGCCGTCCGGGCCCGGGTAATTGAGCGGAGTATTGTCTTCGACGTTGATGAACCACTGCGACGTGGCCGAGTTGGGATCGCCCATGCGCGCCATGGCCAGCGTATACTTCGCATTGCTCAGGCCGTTATTCGATTCGATCGGCACCGGCTTGTTGACCGGCTTGCCCTTGAGTTTTTCATCGTAGCCGCCACCCTGGATCATGAAGCCGTCGATCACGCGGTGGAAAATGGTGCCCTTATAAAAGCCCGATTTCACGTAGGCCAGGAAATTATCGACCGATTTCGGCGCTTTTTCGCGGTCCAGTTCCAAGACGATGTCGCCCATGGTGGTCTTCAATTCCACCTGCGGGGTGGCCGACGGTGTGGCGGCGGTTGGCGCCGCCAGCGCGGCGGCGGACAGGGTCAGGCCGGCGAGGGCGGTCATCAGTTTTTGATACATCGAGCTTCCTCTGTTGAATGTTAGACAGGCAAAATCCCGTAAAGGATGAGGCCTATGCTGTTTTTATCAATGCTATACTTATTCCATTCTACCCCTTAGAAGGTAGAAACAAGAACATTCCCAAGGTTCCCCCCAGGCTCACGATGACGACGGGTGCGTGCAGGTTCACATGACGCGCCAGGCCATCGTATTGTCTGTGGACCCAGCAAAACGCAAGAGTCCGATGAGCAATTTAAAGATTTACAACACGCTGGCGCGTGACAAGCAGGCATTCGTGGCGATCGAACCGGGCAAAGTCCGCATGTATGTGTGCGGCATGACCATTTACGACTACTGCCACATCGGCCACGCCCGCATGATGATGGCGTTCGACGTCATGTACCGCTGGCTGCTGGCCTCCGGCTACGAGGTCACCTATGCCCGCAACATCACCGACATCGACGACAAGATCATCAAGCGCGCCGTGGAAAACGGCGAGACCATCTCGCAGCTGACCGGCCGCTTCACCCAATACATGGACGAAGACACCGCGGCGCTGGGCATCCTGCCGCCGACGCTGGTGCCGCGCGCCACCGAGTACGTGCCGCAAATGCTGGCGCTGATCGAACAGCTGGAAGTCAAGCAGCTGGCGTATCAGGGCGAGGACGGCGACGTTAACTACGCGGTGCGCAACTTCCCGCAATACGGCCGCCTGTCGGGCAAGTCGCTGGACGACCTGCGCGCCGGCGAGCGCGTCGACGTCAACACCGGCAAGCGCGATCCGCTGGACTTCGTGCTGTGGAAGGCCTCGAAAGCATCGGAGCCGGAAGAAGTGAAGTGGGATTCCAAGTGGGGCAAGGGCCGTCCGGGCTGGCACATCGAGTGCTCGGCCATGTGCTCGGCGCTGCTCGGCGAACACTTCGACATCCACGGTGGCGGCGCGGACTTGCAGTTCCCGCACCACGAAAATGAGATCGCGCAGTCGGAAGGCGCGTTCGGCCACCAGATGGTGAACTACTGGGTGCACAACGGTTTCGTGCGCGTGGATAACGAGAAGATGTCCAAATCGCTGGGCAACTTCTTCACCATTCGCGACGTGCTGAAGAAGTACGACGCCGAAGTGGTGCGCTTCTTCATCCTGCGCGCCCACTACCGCAGCCCGCTGAACTATTCGGACGCGCATCTGGACGACGCCCGTGGCGCACTGACCCGCCTGTACACCGCGCTGGACGGCGTGGCAGGCGACGGCCAGCCGCTCGACTGGGAAGAGGCACACGCGGCGCGCTTCGCCGAGGCGATGGACGACGACTTCAACACGCCGCTGGCGGTGGCCGCATTGTTCGACCTGGTGACCGAGCTGAACAAGTCGAAATCACCGGCCATGGCGCGTCAGCTGAAGGGGCTGGCGGCCGTGATCGGCCTGCTGGAACGCACGCCGCAGCAATTCCTGCAGGCGTCGGTGGGCGGCGAAGGCGGCGACGATGCCGGCATCGCCGACGCCATCGCACGCCGCGCGGAAGCCAAAAAAGCCCGCAACTTCGCCGAATCGGACAAGATCCGCGCGGAACTGCTGGCGGCCGGCGTCATCCTCGAAGACAAGCCTGACGGCACCACCAACTGGCGCCGCGCATAACTATGGTCAACGCCAAGGACAACGAGGGCGCAGGCAGCCCGGTATCGGCCGTGCCGCCGTACTGGGAACAAGCCAAGATCGAGCTCATGAAGCGTGACCGCATCATGAACAAGCTGATTCCGCAGTTCGGCGACCTGCACCTGGTCGGCCACCACGACCCGTTCACCACCCTGGCGCGTTCCATCGTCGGCCAGCAGGTCACGTCCAAGGTGGCCGACGCCGCCTGGAAAAAGCTGCTGGTCATCAGCCCGAAATGCACGCCGAGCCAGATCATCAAGGCCGGCGCCGAGGAGCTGTCGGCCTGCGGCCTGTCCAAGCGCAAGACCGAGTACATCCTCGACCTGGCGGACCACTTCAAGAACAAGCGCGTCCACACGGCCCAATGGGACCAGATGGACGATGAGGCGGTGATTGCCGAGCTGGTGCAGATTCGCGGCATCGGTCGGTGGACGGCTGAAATGTTCCTGATCTTCAACCTGCTGCGCCCGAATGTGCTGCCGCTGGACGACCCCGGTCTGATCCAGGGCATCAGCCAGAATTACTTCTCGGGCGAGCCGGTGTCGCGCAGCGATGCGCGCGAGGTGTCGGCCAACTGGGAACCTTACCGCACGGTAGCGACCTGGTATTTATGGCGTAGTCTCGATCCGGTTGCTGTAGAATAGATACTCTAATCGCTGTGCGAGGCCTTTTTGTGCCTGTCACGAGCCGGCACCTTAGCCACAGCTGAGAATAAACACGGAGGTACAATGACCAAAACGACTTTCCTCAATTTTGAGCAACCGATTGCTGAACTCGACGGCAAAATCGAAGAACTACGCTTCGTTCAAGACGATTCCGCGGTCGACATCTCTGAGGAGATCGACCGCCTGGCGAAGAAAAGCCAGCAGCTGACCAAAGACATCTACGCCAAGCTGACGCCGTGGCAGGTCTCGCAGATCGCGCGTCATCCGCAACGTCCATACACCATGGACTACGTCAACGAAATCTTCACCGACTTCCACGAACTGCACGGCGACCGCACCTATGCGGACGACCTGTCGGTGGTGGGCGGCCTGGCCCGCTTCAACGGCCAGTCCTGCATGGTCATCGGCCATCAGAAGGGCCGCGACACCAAAGAACGCGCGCTGCGCAACTTCGGCATGCCGAAGCCGGAAGGCTACCGCAAGGCCATGCGCCTGATGAAGCTGGCTGAGAAATTCGGCATTCCGGTGTTCACCTTTGTGGATACGCCGGGCGCCTTCCCGGGCATCGACGCGGAGGAGCGCGGCCAGTCGGAAGCGATCGGCCACAACCTGTACGTGATGGCGGAACTGAAAGTGCCGCTGATTGCCACCATCATCGGCGAAGGCGGCTCCGGCGGCGCGCTGGCGATTGCCGTGGCCGACCAGGTCATCATGCTGCAATACGCCACCTACTCTGTGATCTCGCCGGAAGGCTGCGCCTCGATCCTGTGGAAGACCTCGGAACGCGCGGCCGATGCGGCCGAAGCGCTGGGCCTGACCGCGCACCGTCTGAAGGCCATCGGCCTGATCGACAAGATCGTCAGCGAACCGCTGGGCGGCGCGCACCGCGATCCGAAGCAGATGGCAACGCTGCTGAAACGCGCACTGGCCGACTCGCTGCGCCAATTCCACGGCATGAAAACCAAGGACCTGCTGGAATCCCGTCACGAAAAGCTGATGAGCTACGGTAAGTTCAAGGAAACCACGCCGCAAGAGTAAATGGGATCCCCGCGTTCGCGGCGGTCCGCCGATACGGGAGGACGTCTTCGGCCGTCGCTCCGCATCGGCGGACCGTCGCGCACGCGGGAGCCCATACACATCAACCGGGGGCCGCGCACGCGCTGCTCCCGGTTTGCATTTGGAGTCACGATTGAAGCAGCAAAAGCCCACCCTCACGTCCACCTTTGAACTCGCCGTCAGCGCCGCCCGCGCACAAGCCGGCGGCGGCGAGGGCGCGAATGCCGTTCGCCTCGCCGTCGCCCTCAGCGGCGGCCTGGACTCGTCGGCCCTGCTGCACCTAGCTCACGCCTGCGCCCAGGCCAACGGCCTGGCCCTGTACGCCTTCCATGTGCATCACGGCCTCAGCCCGAACGCCGACGCCTGGCTGGCCCACTGCGAACAAGCCTGCGCCGCCCTCGGCGTAACCTTCGAAGCACGCCGCATTCAGTTGCAGGAACAAAAGAAAACCGGCACCGAAGCCGCCGCCCGCAAAGCCCGCTACGCCGCGCTGGGCGCGCTGTGCGCCGAACACAGCGTGCCGCTGCTGCTGACCGCCCACCACCAGGATGACCAGGCCGAAACGGTGCTGCTGCAACTGCTGCGCGGCTCCGGTCCGGCCGGCCTGTCCGGCATGGACGCCGCCAACGCCGCGCCCAGCCTGCTCAACAACGCCACGTTGGTGATGGTCCGCCCGCTGCTGCCGGCCTCGCGCAAGCAGCTGGAAGCCTATGTGCAGCAGCACGGCATCGACCACATCCACGACGAATCCAACGATGATCCGCGCTACGCGCGCAACGCCTTGCGCCACACCGTGATGCCGTCGCTGGAGCAGCATTTCCCCGGCTTCCAGGAACGCTTCGCCCGTAGCGCCCAGCACGCGCAATCGGCCACCCGCCTGCTGACCGAGCTGGCCGAGCAAGACCTGGCCGCCGCGCTGGACGGCGAGCACATCGACATCGCCAAGCTGCGCAGCCTGAGCCAGGATCGCAGCTACAACCTGCTGCGCCACTGGTTCGCCACGCGCGGCTACAACATGCCGAGCACCGCCTGGCTGGCCGAAATGCTGACCCAGCTGCTGGAAGCCAAGCACGACGCTCAACTGCTGGTAACGCACCCGGACTGCCACGTGCGCCGCTACCGCGACCGCCTGCACCTGACGCCCAAGCTGGGCGATCTGGATGGCACGCGCGAGGACCAGTTCGACGACAAGCCGGGCACTGAATTTCGTTGGAACGGTGAAGCCGAGCTGGCTTTCCCGGCCTACGGCGGCGTGCTGCACATTGAGCCGGCGGAAGAGGGCTTCGACGCCGACTGGCTGCGCTGCCAGAAACTGCTGATCGAATTCCGCCGTGGCGGCGAAAAACTCAAGCTGGCGGCCAACCGCCCGACGCGGCCGGTGAAATACCACTATCAGTCGCTCAACATCCCGGCCTGGGAGCGCGGCCGCCTGCCGGTGGTCAAGAGCGGCAAGGAATTGCTGTTCGCCGCCGGCATCGGCATGGACTGCCAGCACGTGGGCGAGGGCGGCGGACGGCTGCGCCTGCGTTGGCAAGCGGTATAGACATTACCCCCTATCTGCCGAATTTTGTATGTAGATATGCCTATTGAGTATGAGATTATGAGTTTTTTGACTTGTTATTTTGCACTGCGGCAGGTAGAGTTTAGGGTTCCATTTACCTTTATTTGAGCGGAAAACTCTCTGTTATGGCTTTAATCGTGCACAAATATGGCGGTACGTCGATGGGTTCGACGGATCGTATCAAGAACGTCGCGCGGCGCGTCGCCAAATGGCATGACGCCGGGCATCGCATCGTCGTCGTGCCATCGGCAATGTCGGGCGAAACCAACCGCCTGATCGCTCTCGCCAAGGAAGTGCAAGCGCAGCCGGACCCGCGCGAACTGGACATGATCGCCTCGACCGGCGAGCAAGTGTCGGTCGGCCTGCTGTCGATGGCGCTGCAAGCCATCGGCAAGAAGGCGGTGTCTTACGCCGGCTGGCAAGTCGCGATTAAAACCGATTCCGCTTACACCAAAGCCCGCATCCAGTCGATCGACAATGACAAGGTCAACCGCGACCTGGACGACGGCAAGATCGTCATCATCACCGGTTTCCAGGGTGTGGACGATATCGGCAATATCACCACCCTGGGCCGTGGCGGTTCGGACACCTCGGCCGTGGCGATCGCCGCCGCGATGAAGGCGGACGAATGCCTGATCTTCACCGACGTTGACGGCGTGTATACGACCGATCCGCGCGTGGTCTCGGAGGCGCGCCGCCTGAAGGCGATTACCTTTGAAGAAATGCTGGAACTGGCGTCGCTGGGCTCGAAAGTGCTGCAGACGCGTTCGGTGGAATTCGCCGGCAACTACCGCGTGCCGACCCGCGTACTGTCGTCGCTGACCGACCCGATGCTGGACATCGAAGAAGAAGCCAACTCCGGCACCCTGATTTCGTTTGAGGAAGACACACACATGGAACAAGCAGTCATCTCCGGTATCGCGTTCAACCGCGATGAAGCCAAAATCACCGTGCTGGGCGTGCCAGACCGTCCGGGCGTGGCCTACCACATTCTGGGCCCGGTGGCCGATGCCAACATCGAAGTCGACATGATTATCCAGAACCAGTCGGTCGACGGCAAAACCGACTTCACCTTCACCGTCTCGCGCAACGACTACCAGCGCGCCGTGGACGTGCTGAACAGCACCAAGGAAGCCCTGGGTGCTGCCAGCGTGACCGGCGACGCCAAAGTGTCGAAGATCTCGGTGGTGGGCGTGGGCATGCGTTCGCACGTGGGCGTGGCGTCGCAGATGTTCCGCACCTTGTCGGAAGAAGGCATCAACATCATGATGATCTCGACCTCGGAGATCAAGATTTCGGTGCTGATCGACGAAAAATACATGGAACTGGCCGTGCGTGCGCTGCACAAAGCGTTCGAACTGGAAAAAGCCTAAAAGCGGGCATAAATTTTTCAAAAAACCGCCAAGTTGCCTTGACCAAAATGGTCGTGGTCTATACTATGACGGTCGTCTGCTGCAGCGCAGTTTGCTGGAAAAGACATAGTTGAGTGATCGACTAGGAGACGTGGCCGAGTGGCCGAAGGCACATCCCTGCTAAGGATGCATACGGCTTATACCTGTATCGTGGGTTCGAATCCCACCGTCTCCGCCATAACACCTAAAACCCGCTTCGGCGGGTTTTTTCATGTGGGCTTTCTCATAGGAGAAATGGCCTTTTTATTGTCCAGCGGCGTACGCCAAAGGACGCCAGTTTCCGACCCCCTTGGGGGGGTAGACGGGGGGGTAGGAAAACGCACTTCCCCGGGCTAGCGGATGGCCGCTTTAGCGTGCTTCTCCCGCGAAATCCCTCCTGCACGATACCGTTTTGCATCAATGTCGGCCTCGCGGACGGCGGCTAGAATGGTTTGAAGCAGCTTCCAGGAGGGGGGTATGCCACCCATCAACCGGCTCAGCGCGCTGAGCGTGCACCATGCCAAGACTCCCGGCTATTACGGCGACGGAGGCGGCCTCGTGCTGCAGGTAACAGCCAACGGGACAAAAAGCTGGATCTTCCGCTACCGCTTTGACGGCAGGCGTCACGAGATGGGGCTTGGGTCCTGCGCGCTGGTGAGCCTGGCCCGTGCGCGCGAGTTGGCGCAGAGCTGCCGCCAGTTGATTATGCGAGGGGCCGACCCGCTGGCCGAGCGCCGTCAGGTGCGCGCTGCCCGCCACGCGGAGCGGGCTCGCCATATGACCTTTGATCAGTGCGCCGCAGCCTATATACAGGCCCACAGGAGCGGCTGGCGTAACGCCAAGCATGCCGGCCAGTGGACGCGGACGCTCTCCACCTACGTAACGCCGGTGATCGGCGCGCTGCCCGTGGGCGAGGTCGACACGGATCATGTGGTCAAGGTGCTGGCGCCAATCTGGGCCACCAAGACCGAGACAGCGACGCGCCTGCGGGGGCGCATTGAAAGCATCCTCGACTGGGCGACCGTCAGCAAGTTCCGGCAGGGCGAAAATCCCGCCCGCTGGCGGGGCCATCTGGATTATTTGCTGGCGAACCCGAACAAGGTGGCGCGCGTAAAGAATTTCCCCGCGCTTCCCTGGCCGCAGATGGCGGCCTTGATGGCCGAACTGCGCCAGCGCGAGGGTGTTTCGGCGCGGGCGCTGGAGTTCGCCATCCTGACGGCGGCCCGGTCCGGGGAGGTGCGCGGCGCGCGCTGGGACGAGGTCGATCTCACCCGGCGGCTATGGACGGTGCCGGCCGAGCGGATGAAGGCACGCAGGGAGCACCGCGTGCCGCTCTCTGATGCCATCATCGCGCTTCTGCGCGGCTTGCCGGGCCAGGATGGGCTGCTGTTCCCCGGCCAGAAGAACCAGCCGCTGTCGGATATGAGCCTGAGCGCCGTACTGCGGCGCATGGGGCGCAAGGAGATCACCGTCCATGGCTTCCGTTCAACGTTCCGGGACTGGGCCGTCGAGGCGCCCGGTAACAGCTTTCCGCGTGAGGTTTGCGAGCATGCCTTGGCTCACAGCCTGCCGGACCGCGTAGAGGCCGCTTACCAGCGCGGCGACCTGTTTGTGAAGCGAAGCGCGCTGATGCAGGCGTGGGCGGACTACTGCCTGGCAAATAAAGCTATGCCGGACTGACATTCTTGCCGTTCGCCTTGGCCAAAATCGATTCAGTCGATAACATAATGCCCGTCTACCCATCCATTCATGGGGGATAGTTGAGCAATCGACTTGGAAACGTGGCCGAGTGGCCGAAGGCACATCCCTGCTAAGGATGCATACGGCTTATACCTGTATCGTGGGTTCGAATCCCACCATTTCCGCCAGGACACTAAAAGCCGGCCTCGTTCGGGTTTTTTATTCTCGCAAACGTTCCCCGACTCTGTGGGCATTGATGTCTGCTTTAAAACGAAGAAATGCGCTATGTGGAATAAAGTGAATGAAGTGCTGACCGCGCTGCACCAACAGCCCGCTCTATCGCCTAAGTTGCGGAAGACAGGCTTCGAAAAGTTCATAGAAAGTATTACCAATTTCTTGCGATGGTTCGCGGTTGCCACGATGTCGGTGCTGCTGATTATCGTGATCGTGAAGGTCACCAGCACGGTGTCGCCGTTCTGGGCGGATGTTGCCATGTATCTCGCGATTGCTCAGGCGGGCTTGGCTGCCCTCTGGCTCGTGCTCGACACTTTTCCGGTCATAGTTTCCCTATTTCTTCTGAACGCCCAGCTGTTCGTTGTCCGGCAGCGTGAATCGAAACACGAATTTGGCCAAGCGGAACAATTAACGCGCTATGGCGTTGATGCCCTGAAATTGGCATTGATTTGGCTGGAGATCCGTATAGAACGGATGAAATTTGGGCTGGTGTTTTTTGTTGGTGGTTCCGATAAGGTCGCGATTTTTATGCTTGCCGCAAGCGGTTGGGCGGTGTGGCACAACATGCCAAGTAAGGCGTCTTGGATACAGGAAGCGTACTTATACGGTGCGGCTTTCTGCGGCGGCTTGGCAATCGGCGGTGTATTGTCGAATATCGTCGTTAAAAAACTGAGCTACCAAAAAGACCTCCTGACGCTGGCTATCGCGTTAGCCGAGTCGGATGTCGGCGAGTCCCGCTGACCGACTGCGTGATGTTGTGCTTGGTGATAGCTGGGATTGCTTTCGTGCGGTTGAGATCTCGATAGCAGCGGGCGTATTTATGGTACATCTTCAATGCCTATAGGCCACGGCTGGACCGGATACAATTTTCGATCCATGCCAGTACCTCAGCCTTGATCCAGGCCGAGGAGCGCCCGCCAAGTTTTACCGGCGCCGGAAAGGTGCCTTTCTGGATCAACTCGTAGACGCTGCTGCGCGATTTTCCGCAGATGGCCAAGACTTCCCCGATCCGGATGAGGCATATGTCTGTCGCGCGAGACGGTTGGGCTTGCGGCTCCTGTGGCGGCACTGGCGTGCGCTGTGGCCGGCGCTTGCCGCGCAGGTCCTCGAGAAGCGCCATTGTCTCGGCAGTTTTCCTATCGATTGACGAGTGGGTCTCACCTCTGCCGTGCATGCGTTGATCATTCATGACACACCTCGCACGTTGCCCAGATTGGCCGCTGTCGGTTCGCGTGCGGGGCCAGGGCAGGTCTCCTTGCGCAGCAATTGTGCTTTACGCAGCGCCACGCCATAGTTACGGACGGCGTACATTGGCACCCGCTCCCGCAATGAGCGGACAGGCGCCACTTCGCCTGAGTAGGAGGTGTGGACGTTCTCCATTTCGTTTTCCAGCGCGACGGCGAGCGCAAAGCCTTCACCATCGGAACTAAAAAAGAAACCGCCACCAGCACCTGTGGCGAGCGCCGTATCGACCGCGCGCTGCAGCGCTTCCAGCGCAGAACGGTCGCCTACGATCGAAGCCACTTCGTCCCTACGGCCGGGGCTCCGGAGATGCAGCATTTGCTTGCTCATGATTTTCTCCTTGTGATTGCCGGAACAACGATTATTCCGAAATTCGTTTTTAGTATCCGCCGCACCTGTAGCGTTTACAAGCGGTACACGTCGTCCATATCGAATAGATCAAATGTTTGTCGAATAGGTTTTTTAGGCTGCAACTTCTGAATGGCCGAGGCCCTTTAGCTGCTAAAGCGAACATCGGTGCTTTGTCGCCAAACGTTTGATATGGATCAATACGTGTCGCTTAGACGATGGGACCATGGGCACAGGCGCGTCGACGCGCGCATAGGAGCGGCGGCCATGGCACGAATTTTTCAGTTTCCCAAAATGCCCCGGGCACGGCCGGAACAGGATGCGCGTCCACCTTTGGGCGGCCTGCAGTATCCCTGGCGCGAGTTGTGGGAGAACCCGATCACCCAAGCTTTCTATCGCCTGTTCATCGCCTTCGTCGCGTGCACCTGGCCTGTGCTGCGTTGGTTCGTTTGGGTGGACTTGTTCATCCAGTTTTTGCGGTTCGCCTTCATCGGCGGACTGACTGGCTTCGGCGCCTTGCTGCACATTCTAGTCATCGGCGTCTTGGCCTATCTGGTGGTGCGTGTGCCGCCCCTGCCACGCCAATGAGCGGGATCGAGATAGGGCAGCGGCGGGTGAGTCTGGACCATGTGGGCAAAGGTGACGTCGTGGCAGGCAAAGTGCAATTGCTGGCGGCAGAAGTGGCGCGTGGCGGGCCGATTGCATTGCCCTTGGATCTGGTAGACGAAGATCCCCTGCAGCCGCGCACCAAGGACAATCCTGGATTCTCCGCCAAGAGCCTGACCGAGCTTGCCGCAGCGATCCGGCTGCGCGGCGTGAAGACGCCCATTTCGGTTCGGCCCAATCCCACAGCGCCAGGGCGATACCTGATTAATCACGGGGCACGTCGCTATCGCGCTTCGCGCCTCGCTGGGCTTGCCACAATTCCCGGCTTTATCGATGCGAACTACAACCTGGCCGACCAGGTGGTCGAGAACCTGCATCGCAATGAGCTCACCGCTCGCGAGATCGCCGACTTCATCGGCCGTGAGTTGGCCAAGGGGTTGCGCAAAGGGGAGATCGCCCGGCAGATCAGCAAGTCCGCCGCGTTCGTGACGCAGCATGCTGCGCTGCTGGATCTGCCGGGGCCAATCGCCGATGCATTTGGTGCCGGGCGTGTCCGCGACGTGACGTTGGTGAACGAGTTGATGCTCATTCACCGAAAGGCGCCCGATGTCGTGTCCGCTTGGTTGGCGGACGAAACGCAGGAGGTGACGAGGCCCTCGGTACGGATGCTGCGCGCTTTCATCGAGCAGAGGGTTGCTATGGCACAGAATTCCGAGCCGCATAGCAGTGAGTCGGTGCTGGTGATCGCCGGCACTTCCGGGCTTACTGAGGTCCCCACCGAACCAGCCAGTCCTGCGTCGTGGGTGAACCCGGTGCTGGCGGTGCGGCACCACGGAAGGGAGGGGCGCCTGCTAGTGCGTCGGCGTCCCTCCGCCGTAGGCAAGGCCTGGATGCGCTACGCCGACGATTGCGCGCTGGCCGAAGTGGACCTTGCGGATATCGAGTTGGTCGCGCTCATGGAGGGCTAACGGATCTGTCCCTGCTAGTACACAGGCTTGATAAATGAGAACAGGTGATTAAAATTGACGGAGTAATAGCGCACATGTAGACACGTCCGACGAGCTCGGCGACAGGCTTTGAGCTCTTCAAGAATACCGTGGAGGCCAAGACGAAGCGGAAATGGGAGGGGCGGAGCGTTGAAAAAAGCGACCGGAAAAAGCCCGCCGCGCCACTAAATTGAAGAGGAAATGAGCCATGAGCTGCAATGTCGAATCAGCGCTTGTTAATATGGATAGCATTGAAGGTCTTGACAGTCTTGAAGGGCGTCGCTGGTATCAAAGCATTTGACCCTGCCAAGCACCTGAACAGCAAAGAAGCGATCGCCGCATTCCTTTCGTTCGCCGTCCGCTCCGGCGACGTCGAGCACTTCAAAGAGGCGATCAAGATCGCGGCCCGCGCCGAGAACATGTCTAGGATCGCAGAGAGCGCTGGCCTCACTCGCGAGGGCGCTTACAAGTCACTCAAGCCGGGCAGCAAGCCGCAGATGCAAACCATCGTCAGCCTGCTCGACGCTCTGGGTATGGCGCTGCAGATCGTTCCGAAAGAAACAGTGAGCGACAACAGCCAAGCGCTCGCCGCCTGAGTTAAGCCAGTACGGCTTCTATTCGCTTCTGCCGCCAGTTTATCCAGACCGCGCAGGATGCTACCGATGGCGTGCAAGTACCGAGGCAATAAATGCGCCGTTGACACCCGGACTGGCAAGTAAAGCTTGCAAACGTTCGTCTACGGCGCTGGGTAGGAGCTGCAGCGCGGCCGCCGCGCGAACGGCTGCCGTATGCGCTTCCAGCACGTCGGTGGATGTGATGTCGTAGCCGTGGCCTTGCGCGATGCCTTTGAGCGCCTCCATGGCCGCGTCGAGCGCGAACTCGGGCTGCTTCTCTGCAAAGTCGCGCGCGGCGCGCGCCAGCGTGCGCGGGTCGGCCGGGCTTCGTCGCGCCAATTCGATCGCCAAGTCGTATTGCCCCGCGTCCTTGGCGGCGGCGAACCATTTGCCTTGCTGTCCCGGCTGGCTGGATGCCAAGTCGCGCAGGATGGTGTCGGGCGCCACGCCGGGATACTTCTTGCGGATGGACCGGAACACGGCGAGATTGGTCCCGCCTTGGCCTGCGGCGATGGCGTAACGCGTGTATGCCTCATCGACCAAGCCGGCGCTAAGCAGCGCACCTTCGCAGAAGGTGGCGATGGCGGCCAGCGGCGCGTTGAGTCCCTTTGTTGCTTCCGCATAGGCAATCGCCTCTGCCAGCTTCCCTTGCGCCAGTAGCGACTTCGCGCCCCAGCGATGATCGTGCCACCATTTGAACGGAGCCCGTTCTAGTAGTGCGAGAAGTTCATCATGCCTTTGCGCCGCGTACAGGCAGGCCAAGCAGGCGGTCGTCTGTTTCAAATAGCCGGCTCTGGGTGATCCAGATTGCCACGCTGCCTGAATCGGCGGAAGCATGGTGTCTGCCCACATCGAGGCGGTCTGCGGGGACGCGCATAACTCGCCCCAGAAATTCGTCAGGGACTCCAGATAGGGGATGTTGTCGTCCTCGACGGCCGCCCACAAGCGCTGCAGCCAGCGATGGCGCACCTGGCTGGTGCTGGGTGCGGACGCGATGAGCGGCACCAGCGTTTCGATGGCGCGGGATACGGCCGAGCCCATGGCGCCGGAGGAGCTATCGACGTGGCTAATCGCAGGCGAGAGCTTTTCCAGTAAAAGCACGGCGCCGTCCGCTGCGAGGACAGGATCTGTACGCGCGGTGAGCTTCAGCTCCGCCAATGCCTCTTTGAGCCGGAGGATGGGGGTATCGGACTTCCAGCCGAAAGCGTTGCGGCGGAAGCGGGCGGCGAATTGCCATTGAGGAGTGGACATGCTTTTGAACCAGTAATAAGAATAAGAATAATACTATTCTTACCCGGCACAGAGAATGGCCCGGCGCGGCGTACCTTTGATTTATCGCAAAGACGATAAGAATAGTAATCGTACTATTCTTATTATTACTTCGACCGGGGCGGCGATCATGAAACCTGCCAGCGACACCATGGACCGCATCTACGCAGCGGCGGACAGCCTGTTTGAGCAAAGCGGACGGTCGGCGTATCCGACGGTCGACGCCGTGCGCAAGGCGGCCCGCACTAACATGAACGATGCCAACAGTGGCATGCGGGAATGGCGGCGAAACCAGATGGCGCGTGCCGTCCCCGCGCCAGTGCAGGTGCCGACGGCGATCATGGAGGCACAGGCGACGTTGGCGGTGCAGGTATGGCAGGCCGCGCAGGCCGTTGCCGGCGAATCATTGGCGGTGGCACAGGCTGCATGGGACGCTGAGCGGAGCCAACTTGAATCGCTGAATCGGGAAATGGCCGACGCCTTCGAGGTCCAGGCAGCGGAACTGGATGCCCTCAACGGCAGGATGCGCGCCGTCGCGGAACAGGCCGAGCGCGCCGCTACATCGGCCGCCTTGCTGGTGGAGGAGGTTGGCCGACGCGCTGACGAGCTACGTCGCGAGCTTTGTCGCTCCCATCGAGAACTGGCAGCCGCCCATGCCGGCGGTCGGGCGGCGATGGCGGCGCACGCCGACGAACTGGCCGCAGTTCGCGCCGATGCCCGTCAGACGGAGGCGGTCCTGCGCGAAGAGTTGGAAGCGTTGCGCGCGCACCAGCGGGAATTGATGCAGATCGTGTCTGCTAGCGCCGGAACTGTTTTATCGCCCCGTACCTCCTAGAATGTGAGAAGACGCCGATGATCACCTGCCAAAGAGGAGCGAAATGAAGCAACGCATATTGGTCATGAACGGACAGCGTCTCGTCCAAAGCGAATACGATCACCAGTGGGTGACCACCAAGGTCGGGAAGGCAGGGCAAATCCCGCCGGGTATCTACAATATCAGCAGCGCGACGGTGGCGAGCAAGGACAAGGCCTATCAAGGCGTGGTGCTTCATGCCGATCAGGAGCACCTTTATCAGCAGGTCGGCAAGACATGCGTCCGTCATTCGGCGCATGATTTCCCCAAGCTGCCCGGCATCGGCACTCAGGCGACCATTCATTATGATGCTGGGCGCGTTTCCACGCAAGAAGTGCAACCTGCCTTAAAAAAACGTGTGAAACGTTAGGACGGTTGCACTGCTAATACCGAGCCCGCCATCTGCGCGCGGTTCCCGATGTATGCTGCCAAGGGCATCGGCCGCAGACGTCAGTATCGAAACATCTAATTGCGGAGCCGACACTAGGCAGTGGACCGTTTTCAGACTAGGCAGTTGTGCCGGCCACCCCATACATTGGAAAGACACATGAGGGGTTGCGGCGTGGTTCCTGCGTAACACCGTGAAGCGATTAGTTCGCCTTTTGCTATGGCGACCGCTGACAGCCTCAGACGCCGAAACGAAACAAATCTGGCGATCATCCCGGTGACTTTTGTGTTCGACGACAGCTTTTCTTCTGTTGACGCGGCAGAGCTGTTTCTGATCGCGGAGGAATAGGGGCAATGAACAGCATGCGAGCCAGTGCTTTGTTATCAGCGCTGCCATCGGCACGTATGACGCGCAGAGTTCTCCTTTGCAGCCCAAATTTAATCAGATCGGCGACAGGACCATTATTTCCTGGTGAAAGGCATCGGCGATGCCCCAATATATAGACAGCATCGCGGGCGCGAGATAGTGCAACGTTGAGCCGATTCCGATCCAGCAAGAACTCCACACGGCCTCGGCTTCGTGTCATCAATAAGAAGACGAAATCGGCCTCGCCACCTTGTACGGCATCGACCGTCGTTGCATCTAAGGAGAAATTTAGTTTCATTCGCGCGGTGATTTCTAGAACGCGCTCGCGTTGGCCCTTGTAAGGACAAACGACAAGAACTTTTTTTCCGACAGCAGTTTCAACATCATTCAGGCGGAGCAGCATCGCCTCTAATGCGCGGCATTCGGTCTCGTTTTTCGGAGAACTCTGCCCGGTCTCCTTGGAATGCTTGTAAGCTTTGTTTTCGCTAAAATCTACAAACACCAATCGATGGGTTGAAGCTTCCCAAACTGGTTCTGCCCGATGCGATTCCAATTTTCCTTCATAAAACAAATCGCTGACAAGATTGCCAATATCGCTGTGCATGCGATATTGAAGGGTCAGCATTCCTTTGTTGGATGCCGGTAACCTCTCAAAAATATCTTGGAAACAGTTTGTGCAAAGTAACGCCTCTACTTCGCTTAAAGGCAGGCGGTAGGGGATATCCTTATTTAGGAACTCATCAGTGACTGTTGGAGGAAGTTGAAAGTGGTCGCCGACAAGTACAACTTTGCGCGCACGGGCCGCTGGAATGAATAATTCAGCATCAAACCCTTTGCCAGCTTCGTCGATGATCGCAATATCAAAGTTACGTCGGGATAGTCCATAATCCCGGCGCATCATGCCAACGCACGTCGCCGAATGGATGTGGCGAGGTCCGAGTACCCATTTAGCGATGCTCTCCCTGCCTTCGCGTGTTCTAAGTAGCGAATGCCAACGGTGGAGCAGGGCGTCCACTTCGCCTTCGTAAATTTCCGTGCCGTCAAACGGTTCAAGGAGCGCTTCGTTCCACATTGCGGCGAGCGGAGTATTTTGCACATGCTTGGCTACACCATAACGAACTAACTCTTGTTCTAAGTATTGGGCCCGGACAAGCAGATCGCTGACAAGCTTGGTGACCGCGATATTGGTCGGCCCGGTAATGAGTATGGTGGGCCAAGCAGCCTCATTGCCAGGGACGAATATTGAGAGTAACCAGTCGACAAGCATGGTTGTCTTCCCTGTCCCTGGAGGCCCCCATATTGCCAACAGCGGCTGATCCGATCGCAGTAGGGCATCGACAGATGTCCTACCGAGATGCTTGATTTCCACACTAGTCGCGCCGCGCGACATGAGCGTGTGGTGAACCGCAGGCGAAACAAATTTGCCACTGATTGCTTGCTCTAAAATGCGATAAAAAGTCTGCTGCTGACCTCCCTCGCCTGCAAGTTCAATTCGAGTGATTTGATAAGGCGACGCACGATTTTCCTTCCGGCCTGCTAATTCAAACCTAAGGACTCCTAGTCCTGGATCGATCCATTCCGCTTTATTGATTTTCCATTCGTGGCCAGCGCCGATCGCACGTAATCTGGACGCCTCACCAGAGTTCAGTGCGCGATTCAGCCATGACGGTACTTGAGTGAACGTCAAAGTACCCTCGATCATTCCGTTCTTTGCCACAGCCCCGACGATAAAGCCGCATGAACTCTCGGTTTGTAAATGTTCCTGCTGGTCTTGATAAATAAGGGAGAGTTTTCGCAGCCGGACTGCGCTCTGGCGCTGCAAGTGCATTGACTTGGTGCGGCCTAGTTCTGCCGTGAGTAGATTAACGAATGAAGGGAAAAGATTCCGCACTGATAGATCATCGTCTTCGGTGCCGGGAACAAATGCGTGCAGTTCCACGTATAGCGCAACCGGTGCAATAGGATCGCTCGGCGCGAAATGAATCGCTTCAAGGATGAAAGCGTGTGTAGAGAGGCTAACTATGGTGACGAGCGTTACTTCCCCCTGCGAAAATAGGACTTGGCCGGTTTCTGTTGCATGAACGAGCCATTTTTCGTGTGAATGGCCTTGGGATTCGAGGGCGTCGTAAGCTTCAACCAGTTGCGGCAACAATTCTTCAGAGATCGCTAACGAAACTGGCGACCATATTTCTCTCGTTGCGCTAATGCGAGGATTTAATCGCACTTGCAGTGCGGCTCTACTACCCCGGTCAACCAGCTGGTCGAGCGTCCAAACTCCCGGGTAAACTGATATACGTGAGCCGGTGTTGACTTTACCAAGCTGCGCTGCGTCGTGTGCATTGAGAGCAAGGCGAGCCCCCATGTAACTCAATTCAACGTGTCCGGGCGTGACAGATTGAACCGTGGCGTCCAAAGCTTTACCGCCATCGGCGATGCTCGGAGCCATTAATGCGCCAGACCTTAAAGAAACACGCGCATTTTTATTCTTGTGGTCAACGGAAATGAACATGCCGGACTCGATATCTGCGGGCGATCCCTCTTCATCTACATAGCTAATATCGTACCCGTGTAAGAGAAGAGGCTTATCGGAACTGAGGTCTAGCAGGCCTCCCAAGCATGGAAAATCGGCTTGCAGGATTAGATCGTCAGGTGTTGGTAAAGTCTTTTCTAGATCGATGTGTTCGGCGCTGGCAGGAAGCGCATCAAGCAGAGTTTGAAACTGCGATCGTTCGCTATTGATGCGTCCATATGCGAGCTCCATTTCAAGAAGCGCTTGAAGAAAACCATCGTTCTCGTCGCTGCCAAAGCGGTGCAATAAAATTTCCTTGGCTTGCTGCAGGCTAGTCGCCAGACTCGTTGCGATTTCGTTTCGCGCATGCAGTTCGCTCTCCAGCAAATCTCTAAAGGCTACGATGTAGCCTATTGCGATTTGCTTTCTTTCCTTTGCATCTGCACTGAGGATTGCTGCCAATGTGGATTCCAGTTCGGCGATCTTTGCCTCAACCTCAGCTGTTCGTTGTCCGTTTACCCAGCTAACTACGGTAGCTGCGATGGCTACCCCGGCGGCTATTAAAAAAAACATTATGTGCGCAACGCTACCAGGTTGTCCGTCAGTTGAAGGAGCTTGTTCGTGATTTGTGTCTTATCGGCCAGGCTGATGGCCGGGTTTTGGGCGTCAAGCAGCAGCCGGTCGTACAGTTCCAATATCCGCTGTTGAACGGCTCGAGCGTTGGCAAGCGCCTCCAGCTGTGGAGCAGCGTCAACGCGGGCTTTTTCCAGACCGATCACAGCTTTAGCATATTCTCGATCAGCGACCTCAATTCGTCCCTGCCATTCTGCCTTCACCGACTGTAATTCGTTATACGACTGCAGCACTTGTAAGGCCTGCTTGACTACGTCGAGAGCGTGCATTGTGACGTTCATGCGTCCGAGTTCTAATTTTGCATTTGTCTCCATTTCGACTTGGCGAGTGCGATGATCTGCTGCGCCTGACGTGTTCGAAGACGCGCCACGCTTAGTGCCTAAGGAGGTTGGTAGTTTTAATTTACTAGCGCTCATTTTTAGTCCTAGAGTGTTGTTCGGTTATAGTAGTCAAGGGCTTCGCGCATGCGGTCCCAAGAACCTTGCATTTCGCCTGACAGTTTTTCGAATGACCCCACGTCAGGTAAGTCTGATTTTCGTAGCGTCGCCATTTCCTGCATCAACGCCTGCACGGTCTTAGCGCACAATAATGTCAGTTTGCCGATTCGCTCCCGAATCTGTTTGTCCTGTCCCAACTGCTCTCGTGCTATAGCGAGCTCTTCCTTCAATTTTGTGCGTTCGATAGCAAGCCGGCTTTCATCCTCCTCGATAACCGAAGCCAGCCCATTCAGACGTGTCCTGGCGGCCCGCAACTTGAGCCAAGAGTTAGCCGCATCTAACACGGACGCTGCGGTGTCGAGAACCAATAGGGCAGGATTCACCCGCGCTGCCGCCTTTTTTATGCCTTGTTTCAGCCCGTATTGAGCTGCAAGTTTTGCTGCGCGTGCGGTGAAAGATAAGGCTTGGTGCGGCAAACGCTGAGTCAATTCGTACTCCTGAAATGAAAGCTGCACCATACTTCAGGCTCGAGCCGCGTGGCCACGGCGCCGCTTTCTAAGGTCAAACCTGCTTGCCCCAACACAGGGGTGGGCGGGAAGGCATTTTCTTTAAGTTGGCGGGGCCGCAATGTCCCCTCGCCACGCTCGACCCAGAGAGTCTTCGTGTAGGGTTCTAAGTAGACGGACTGCGGCAATCGATCGGCTCTATCGAATGCGGCGCATTTTACGAGTAACAGCGTACTAGCCCTCTCGTAGCCGCGCTCAGGGCGGTAAGGTCTATTCGTTCCCACGGCATCAAAAGCGCTCCAAAGCGCGGCAAATAGCCAGTGATCAGTGACGTATGTACACACCGGCTGGTGCACGCCATCTTTCGCGATCATTATTTGGAGGCGGCGGTCCGATAGATGCTTCGCTAGAACTGATCGCCGCTCGGCATCGAGGAAAAATCCAATTATTTCGTCTGGAATTTCTTCGCCATTTCTGCCGAGGAACTCACTATCCGCTCGTGGATTGAACGCAGGACGTGGCCAATTGGCTGGATATTCTGGAATGCTTAATTCTTGGGGGAAGGGGGGATTTACGGGTATTCCAGAGCGAGCAGATAATCGACTGCCGGGCTCGGCGGTTGCTGCGTAACGCCCGCCGTAATTCGCCTCGTTTATTTCGCGAGCCAAATCATCCGCCTCGATAATTGATCGGCTCAGCGACGTCAGCCTTCCTTCTGACAACATGCCCACTTCTTCCAATTGGTTCAGGACCGAGGCTAGAACTGGTGCAGGGAGCCGAGTCCGAATTGAGATGTCATCACTTGAATTCCCTGCGGCGATCTCTGCGAGCACGTGCATCAACACGGCATCCAGGATTGCAGAGCGCCGAGCGCGCGCCTTGATAGTGAAAGGAAGCGCGCTGAATGCCATGGGCACATACTTAGGAGTGGGTCTCGGGAGACAGGACCGAATGCTCGCCGTCGCGCCGCTTTTTTCTTGCCGCCACTTACCTTGCCATTCAGGTATCGTCAATCTTAGAACCTCGAAATCGACCACTTGGCCGATCGAAACGACATCTGCCGGATATTCGACGGGATTCCAAGCCATCTCGGCTATAGGCACGTAAAATTCAAGTTCTCCGGCCCGAATCGTAACTCCCCTAGGCTTTAACGTGTCCACTACGCCCTTCAGACGCTGACCGGACGTTAGCTGGGCAAGTTGTTCGCGCTTACGAACTTCGGTCACTGCGGCCAGACTTCCATTCCATTGACCGGGCTTCCGCTCACTTGGAGTTAAGATAACGAGCTCGACATCCTGTCCAGTAGATAGCACATCGGAAGCCGATTCGATCTTACGGTTAGAGATCTCTGAAGCTGAGACGAAGGCCTCTGTCCCCATTACCGCGATTTTTGCCCAGTTTGGGCCGACGTAGCTGACACGCCCCTGACACAGGACTCCCGGAGCGAGTACAGGATTAGGCGGCAGATCTACTATCGGAGAGGAGTCGGCCCTCGGTGAAGTTTCCAATCGACTGCCGATTAGTGCAGCAAACAATTCTTTAAGCATGAGTGTTTGTCCAAAGGCAGTCTGCCCAACTTCAGCGACAAATGGTAATAATTTATGCTAAACGAAATATGGCTTTATTGCAATAATTTTGCCGCTTGACAAGTAACTTTAATCAGTTCTTTACATGCCGGTCTTTTGGCTCAAGGCTTCAACCAGCGTTACTGCGCCTGCAAAGCTAGATCGCGGAGCAGTGGGGGTGGGGGCGTTCTTTACTGCGGCCTGTGCTAAGAACCAACGTAAGCGCTCCACGAACCCCAGCCTTGCCCACTAATTTCGCAGCGGGCATGATGCAGGCATCGAGGGGGAGGATGGCGAAGCTGGCGACGCCGTTTAGGTCCGCTTCGCTACAGTCGGGATGGGCGTAAATGCAATGCAGTTGACGAAGTTCATGCTGGCGAGCATGACGTAATTGTCCGTGTCCTCTGGGGTGATGCTGGCGAGCCACTTGTTGAGTTCGTCGGTGACATGGGCAAGCAGCGGTTTTTCCGGATGTGCCTCCAGGTACTGCATCATGGCGCGTTGGCGTTGTGCCGGGCTCAGGTCTTCGCCGAAGCGCACGGTGGCGACATAGCGTCCCAGTTGCTTGTCCAGGTCGGCTTCGGTGATCAGTGGCCAGGGCAGGCCCGACTGCTTCATCGCCTGGAAGCAGACGAACAGCAGCTCAAGTACGACCTCGATTTTTGCCAGCGAGACACCCATGCGCTGGAGTGCGAGCGCGGAGCCGAACATGTTCGGTTGCGTTCGGAACAATTCGTCGGCCAGGAGCTCTTTTTGCTTGATGCCCATGGCACGTATGATGTTGATAGCGTCAGCGAGCGCCTGCGGCGTGACGCGGCTCATTGCGCGAAGCCGGTTGGTACGCCGTGCTCAACATGGTTCGTCGCGCGTATATTCCAGGGCAGTAGCCCCTCGATGTCATCGACGGTCTTCGCGGCGGGCAAGTCGCGCAGCACCCGGCGCAGCCACGTGTACGGTTCAACGCCATTCGCCTTGGCCGTTTCCAGCACCGAGTAGATGACGGCGCTGGCGTTGGCGCCGGCCACGGTGTCGCTAAACAGCCATGCCTTGCGGCCGACGACGAACGGGCGAATCGCGTTCTCGGCGCGGTTGTTGTTGATCGGCAGGTCGCCGCGCTCTGTGTAGCGCGTCAGGCGCGGCCAGTAATCGCGCAGGTACGACAGCGCCGTGCCCAGCGCGCTCTTGGGCGTCACGCACGGCAGCGTCTTGTCGAGCCACGCGCGTAATGCGGCCAGCGCCGGCACGCTGTGCTGTTGCCGCGCCAGCAGGCGCGCCGCGTCGTCGGCATCCTTGTGGTCGCGCTCGACGCCGTAGAGCTTGCCGATCAAGGCCACAGCCTCGTCGGCCAGCCCGCGCTTGCCTTTCGGCTGCACCTTGACGGCCTCGACGAACCGACGACGCACGTGCGCCCAGCAAATCAACTGTTCGATACCATCGGTGCGCACCAGCTCGTTGTAGCCGCTGTAGCCGTCGGTCATCACATAGCCCCGGTAGTCGTGCAACAGGCGCACCGGCACCTGCCCGCCACGGCTCGCATCGTAGTCAAACACCACCACCGGCCGCCCCGGCGGCCCGCCTGTCTGCACCCACATATAACTGTTTGAGGTCGACGCCTTGCCCGCTTCCTTGAGCACCTGCACCACGGTCTCGTCGATGTGCAGGAACAGCACTTCCAGCAAGGTGTCGCGCATCAGATTGAGCAGCGGCTGCAGTACGCCGGCCGCGCCGATGACCCAGCGCGCCAGCGTCTGGCGCGGCACGGTTGCACCATGGCGGGCCAGCACGTATTCAAAACGGGCCAGCGGCAGGCCATCGATGAACTTGACCACCAGCAGCATGGCCAGCAGGTCGGCGCTGGCGTTGCTCTTGGGCAGCGGCTGGGACGGCAACTCGGCCGTCACCGGCGCGTGCGCGCTGCCCGGACAGCCATAGCGCTTGCGGATATGGCGCAGCACGCGCACCCGCATCGGCACCAGGTCAAGCTGCTCGCTGATGTCCTCACCGATCTCCACCATCGGCGTGCCGCACGGGCAGGTGCGGTCGGCGGCGGGCACGTCGTGCACGACATCGACGCGCTGCAGTTCGGCTGGCAACAGGCCGCGCTTGCCGCGCGCCGGTTTGTTGCTGGCCTTGCCGTCGCCTTTGGTGTCGGGCGGCAGCGGTGCCACGTCCTGCGTCGCATCGCCATCGGCGGCTAACACCTCGGCCTCGTCGAACAAACGTCCCTGGCCCGACGACTGCTCAGAGCTGGCGCCGAACATGCGGTGGCGCGCCAGGATGAACTGTTCCATCATGTGCTGCATGTGGTTCAACGCCTGTGTCTTGACGTCGTTATGCGCGGCGATGACCGAGTGCAGCAGCGCCGTCAGTGCGGCCGCGTCGGTCGGCAGCACGGCCGGCAGGGACAGCTCGGGCAGGCTGTAGCGCGGCGGCAGGTTCGACGGTTTGGCGGTGGCGGAAGGCATGCGATAGTTTATCAAATTCCCCTACGAAACAGAACCGAAATGCAAGGTTTTATGGGGCGGTTTCTGCCATACATCGAAGCCTTCCAGTAGCCACTCGAACTGCTGCAGCGTGACCGCTTGCGTGGCGCCGTCGGCGTTGCGCGGCCAGGCGAATTTCTCCGCTTCGAGACGCTTGAGCCACAGGCAGAAACCGTTGCGGTGCCAGTACAGCACCTTGATCTTATTGCGGCCACGGTTGATGAACACGTACAACGCGCTGCCGAACGGATTGAGCCCCAACTCCTGCTCGACCAGCACCGACAAGCCACCGATGGACTTGCGGAAGTCGACCGCGTCGCGGCATAAAAATACCTGCTCGATGCGACAGCCCGAATGCATCAGCGAACCCCGGCGTGGGCTTGTTCGAGAGCCAGCAGCCAGGCCGGTGACGGCAGCGCCGTCATCTCCAGACGCAGGCCGGAACCGAGCACAAGTGTGCATGCGCCGTTTGCAGGGCTTGCTTGCGCATCCACCACGCGTAGCGCGACGAACTTGCCGGTCGTACCGCAGGCGCTGTCGGCCACTGTGGTCGGCGTCAGTTTGCGACGCCAGTAATACAGCGATGCCAGCGTCAGTCCGTGCTGCCGCGCATGCACGCTCGCCGCCGCGCCTTCGCGCCGGCACGCCTCAGCGTGTAATGTCCAGAATTCGGTATCGCCTGCCGTGCTTGCTCCCATTTAGATTGAAACGGCAAGCATGCGGAAATCTGGATTAGGCCACAAGGTTGGGGTTTGTGGATCGCTTACGAACCAACGCGTTGCGGCCGGCAGCAGCGACACCGAACGCATGGATGCGATGCCGTGCTCGGGGGGCAATAGCAGCGGCAACATCATGGGCGCGGGAAATGCCCTATGCTTGTCAGTTTTTCGCGTCTTGTATCAAACAAGGCACCCGCGCGCGATTATCGGTCTCGGTTAGAGGGCAGGTAAGCTCACAGCAGGCTTCATGGGTGTAGGATTGCTGCGCGACACACCAACTCTCTACGGCGCCGGCTGTGCCGCTGGCGCTGGGCTCATTTTGCGGCTGAGCGACGATTAGCAAGGTCCGGCAAACCGTCGCTATCTACCTAATTCCAAAAAGGAAGCAGGCATCGGCCAAACTCCATGGAATAGGGGTCAATAGGACATAAGCAGCCCCCAAGGTTGGGAGCGCCGCTATGACGCCAAAAACAATAAAAGTACTTTTCAGGACCTTGTATTGATTTGACATGTTCTTCTTCGCCGTAGCTATCGGCTGTCGTAATTTCTTGGGGAATGCATCTTCGTTATACTGCCCAAAGATGAGGTCGAAGCTGCCACGCAGCCGTTTGACTTGCAACCACTGGTTCCACAGCACACCGCCAAAAATTATCGATACTGTGATTAGCCCAAAAAAAATGACCCAAAACTCTTCTTGAGTTGTAGCTTTGCGTAGCAGAATGATCGCAGCGAATGAGACTGGAAGCGCTAATAATTTTCCTGCGATATCCCCAAGGACTCCACTCAGCTTGGTTGCGTGATCGATTTCGGCAGTAGCGATCTCTTTGCGAACCTTCTCAAAGGCATATTGATTGACGAAGGCGAGCACATTGTGCCGATACTTTTCCAGTACCAATTTCCATTGTCGTATCAAGTAAGAAAAAACCGCGCTTGACGCGTCAGGATTGGCGATCACCTCGGCCACAGCCAAGCGCATAATGGAGCGCTTTTCTTCAATATGAATGTCATTCCTAACTCCATCCGCAGACAATAGCTCAACCAATTTTACATGTGGTAAGTTGTGTCCGAGATCATCAGCAGAAATTTTAATCGGCAAGGCGAGTGTTTTGGCCGGACTTTTACCGTCAGCAGCTAGTACGAACAGCAGGCGGTTCTCGGCACCTTGCGCCGCGCCGCTGGTATCTGTTTCTGACGCCAAAGCAGATAGACCTTTGACGAGCCGGCATACATCCTTGAGCTGGAGGATGACTTCCGGTACGGTCGACGCTTCATCGCCCGAGTAGAAATCCAGATCTTGGATATAGAATTCCTTTGGCAATTCTCCAAAGCATAACGAAGGGGTAACGCTAATAAAATCAGAGATGGATGCGTGGAACCTGCCGACTTCTGACGACGGCAGATTGAATTCTCCGCTGAAATGATTTACCCCAATCTCATCAACCTCGAAGTTTCCGAAATGATGCGGTAACTCCTTTACACCTTTGATTAGGTCGAGCGTATCAGGTGTCGCGGCACCGTCGAATGTGAAGGTTCCGTCCGTGATGACGGGGCGGCCGAAGGCCCGATACATTTCAACGATAGATGAAAACATTTTTACCCTGCGCGACTATCTAACTCATCTTGGATTTCTTTAATTGCTGAATCGTCTAATCCTGTGAAGGTAAGCGATTTAGACCTCGGATTGAAAAATACTTCAGCTTTATCTGTGCTACCCAAGAGCCTTCGATCGAACTGCGCCGACCATCCTTTCGACTCAGCTTTGATCTTGGTGCTTTTCTTTAACGTGCCCGCGTGTACCGGGAAAGCTGCGGGAACTTTGGCTCGATCACTGTTGAGGTATTCTTTGAAAAGATCGAGATGGGCCTCTTGCTTCTCAAGTAGAAACGATGTAGCGGCATGTGCGATCTCCGTCAGAAGAGCATCTTTTTTATTCAAAAGTTGCTGTTGCAGATAGGCCTCGACAGCGAACTTTGCTTTTGATCGAAATGGCTTTAAATCAGGTGAGCTAAAAAAATCGGTGACTGCGTTGATGACGTTTTTCGTAGCTCGTGATGAAGCGATACCTTTCGTGCACCCAAGTGCCTTTACGAAATATCCCGATGCTTGATTTTGTGTACCTTGGCCCAAGAATGACAGATAGGCACGATCTTCTGGTATATCTTCTGGACCTAGATTTTCATCTGGTAACGCAGTAACTTCAAGATACCGCGTTACGTTAATCCGCGCTGCTTGATAAACTTTAGATAGGTCAACCTCGGTGATCTCGATAGGTACGTACTCGCTGTCGAGTTGGATGCCTCCGCGCTCTTTAATCATAGCTACTAAGAAGAATGATTTAAGCTCAGAGCGGTATGCTGCCACCAAAATGTGTCCACCCGTCGACAAAATTTCCTTTTGCGCCTCCCCCGCTAATTCCATAACAGCTCGGTGACTCAGCGAAAGGAATAAAGCGTTGGTAGGCACCGCTCGAACAAAACCGTCGAACGATGCCGGAAATGGTCCTTGCCTCATGTCGTCGCCGAATTGACCATAGCTGAGAATATTGCCTGGTTTTCCGAGCATACTGTTGACCCCGGTCACTAATGAGAGAACAGCAGGCTTGGCGATGTCGAGAACCTTTTCTTTTCTTACGATCAGGTCGATGACGCTGCTGTGCGCCGCCTTGGTAAAACTATGGATAACTGCGTGCGTGAGCGTGAAGGCCATCTTAAAGTCCAAGCATGATAGAACTGAAATTATCCTATGGAAACTACAAATTTTGCAACTATAAATAACAACGATGTTGCCAGTTCGTTATGGATAATGGCTTTGCATCGTTGCTATGTTCCGGGTGGCTTTTTCCATTCAATGCACAGATGATCTTGCCCCTGCTATCGGGGTAGGCCGGCGACATACTTGAACGAATTGACGGCGGTCCTTGCAGATGGCGAGGCCGTTAATTCATGGAAAACACGGCGACGAGTACGCCGGTGACGGTTAAGCCGGATGCCGCCAGATTAATCAGTGCGGTCTGACGAGCTTCCCTGGCGCGATCAAGAACCTGTTCGAATATTTTCTCTACTTCCGACTTAGTTAGTTTTGCCGCCTTCATTGCGCCATCATGCAGTAGATGTTCCATTGCCGTTTTACTTGTGGCCAGCGCTGCGGTAAGGACGCGTTCGGCTTTTTCCTTGGAGTCCGTCTGCCAACGCAGCGAGATGGCTTCCAGTTCCTCCTTGAATTTATCGAGCAGCGCTTGCTGTGCCATAGCGCTATCCTGCAGTAGGCGGTTGTTGATCGTTTGTAGCACCAGGATAGGGTCGTCGCGCGCCACTGCAATACCGTGCTTGCTGGCGATTTCTCGTATCAGGTCTTCGATTTGGTCGGACATTAGATCACCATGGTTTGGTCGAGTTGCTTGAACAAGAGGCCCTTGATGATTTTGAGCCTTTGGCGCGTCATGATTCCGAGCGAGCTCAAAGAAAGTGCTTCATCAAATGTCAGCCGGGCTTGCAGCATTCCGCTGAGGTCACGGCCGTATGTCTCGTCCTTCAAGGGAGGAATATGGGCAATAGCTGACACGCGTTCCTTGTTGTTCAGGTAGGCTTTCATTTGCTCAAAGCCTTTTCCCTCATGCTCAACCGGTCCCCAATACGGATTAAGCCAGGCCACGAAGAGTGCCTCGCGTGGAAACTGGCTGGTGAGGTGGGCGAAGCCGCTGACCGTATCCAGCAATGCCTGGCCACCAGTGATGACGGTATGCACCACCAGTTCATGTCCCATTTCCGTCAGTAATGCAGGCACTTGGTTGCTGATCAGGTAGTGCGATAACGCCACGAACGAACTCGCGCCACTGTCGATGACCGCCGCGCTTTCCAATGGCGCCAGCAACTCGATCAGGGCGTCGAAGTTGCGTGGATTGATTTCGTCATCCTCCATCACCTGAAGCCGCTGGACGTCAAGAGCGCGGTAACCGTAAAAGGTTGCGTTGATTGGATCGATGTCGATGCAAAGCGGCTTAGCGGCTTTGCTGGCAATGTATTGCGCGAGAACGGTGGCCACCACCGATTTTCCTACGCCGCCTTTCCCTTGCAGGGTGATGTGTATTCTGGCCATTACAAGAGCTCCTCTTTGTTGGGGGTGGGGTTGAAGACGAAACCGGATGGCTTATCAGGTTTCGAGGATGGGCGTGGCGCCGAAGGTGCAGGCGAGCTGGAAGGCGATGCGGGCACGGCAACTGGCGCCTGCGTGGCGAATTTTTTGACGTAGCGTCGGAACGCCGAATAGCTGACAGTGATTCGCTTCGACTCGTGCAGGTTGCTCCAGATCGTCTTCACGTTGTAGCCGGCGGCAAGTGCAGCGCAGACATCATCACGCACCGCCAGGAACGCAACCAGATTGCGGTCGCGGGTGGTGGTGGCGCGCCGGCTGATCCAGTCGCCCAACTGATCCGGATAGTTCTTCCCCATTTCGCTCTCGTTTCGCTATTTGAACGCCACTGAAATGCAACTGCGACGCTCTTTTGGCGCTGTTGAATGCCACTGAGCGCCACTTTTCGCTACTGGCGCGCCACTTATCGCAATTCGATATATTGGCCCTTCTGGTTGCGCTCCATTTGATATTCCGCAAACGATAAAGTGCATGAGCAGGCGCACACTATTGCGGCGTAATGGCACCGCGAAGGCGGGCAGGATATGTGAAGTTAGCTAACCGGCGTGCCGGTTACCTATCTTCACTTCCCTTATTCGCGCCTGCGGCGCTCAACGGGAACCTGCTCTGCGAGGCCCGGCTGCTACCGCCGCCAGATGCGAATGCAAGGAGCACACAACATGGAGCCAGACAGCAAGCCGATCACCCGCAAGTCATTCCATTTGCGCGTGCCCGTGCTGCCTGCGGAGGCTGCAGAGATCCAGCGCCTGGCTGCAGCTGCAGGCCTGCCGGTGGCCGCGTATCTGCGCAATGTTGGTCTTGGCTATCGGCTTCATGGAAAGCTGGACCACCGGCGCGTGGAGGAGCTGGCGCGCATCAACGGCGACCTTGGCCGTCTTGGCGGCCTGCTGAAACTATGGCTCACCGACGATCCGCGCACGGCGAGGTTCGGCGAAGCGACGATCCTGGCGGTGCTCTCGAAGATCGAAGATACCCAGCAGGAAATGCAGCGCATCATGCGCGACGTCGTTCTGCCTGGCGCAGGCAGGAAACTTTAGCGGCTAAAGCAACACGGATATCGCCATGATCGCCAAACACATCCCCATGCGAGCAAAGAAGCAAAGCGATTACGCCGGGTTAGTGCGGTACTTGCTCGACCCGCAAAGCAAGAACGAGCGGGTGGGGCAAGCAAGAGTGACAAACTGCGAGTCGATGGACCCATCGGTTGCCGCCATCGAGGTGCTCAACACGCAGTCGCAGAACCAGCGCGCGACCGGCGATAAAACCTATCATTTGATTCTGAGCTTCCGCGCCGGCGAGGAGCCGGATGCGGCTGTCTTGCGTGCGTTGGAGGCGCGTGTCTGCGCAGCGTTAGGCTTCGCGGAGCACCAGCGTGTCAGCGTGGTTCACCACGATACCGACAACCTGCACGTCCACGTGGCGATCAACAAAATTCATCCGGTGCGGCACACGATGAACACGCCATTCAACGACCACATCACGTTGGGAAAAGTCTGTCAGAAGTTGGAGCGGGAGTTTGGGCTGCAGCAGGACAACCACACCTCAAAAAAACGGCGTGCCGAGAACGAGGTTGACGACATGGAGCAGCATGCAGGTATCGAAAGCTTGCTGGGCTGGATCAAGCGCGAATGCTGGGGCGATATACAGCGCGCCGGTAGCTGGGAAGAGCTACACGCAGTGCTTTCCGCACATGGTTTGCAATTGAAGGCGCAGGGGAACGGCTTGGTGATTCTGTCGTGTGACGGCACGGCGATCAAAGCCAGCTCGCTGTCTAGGAGCTTCTCGAAGGCGAAGCTGGAAGAGCGCTTCGGCGGCTTTGAGCCGGAGACAGCGACCAGCGATGAACAGACGCCGAGCCGAAGCTACGAAGGCAAGCCAATCGGCTTCGCGAACGATACGGCCCCACTCTACGAGCGCTACAAGTCTGGCCGTGAGCAGTGGGCCCAAGGTGGTATGAAGGAGCAAGAGCTGGCGGTAGCGCGCGATCGTAAGGATCACCTGATTGCCGGAGCGAAGCGGCACGCAAAACTAAAGCGATCAGCAATAAAGCATTTGCGCCTCGGTCGATTCACCAAGAAGATCTTGTATGCGACCGTCTCTAGATCGCTGACGGCGGCGATAGAGCAAGCGCACCAGCAGCATGCGGCGGAGCGACGCCAGATCGGCCAGAAATGCCGGCGTTTGACTTGGGCGGATTGGCTGCGCGCCGAAGCGCAGCGGGGTAACGCTGATGCTTTAGAAGCGCTACGCTCGCGCGAGAAGGGTGCCGGAGATCTAAAGAATTCTCTTAGTGGTCAAGGGCACCACCGGCCCGGAGTGGCTGGGAGCGACAGCGTGACCAAGCACGGCACGGTGATTATTTGCGCCGGCACGACGGTCCTGCGCGACGACGGAAGAAAACTTACCGTAACGCGCGGAGGTGATCAGGCCGGGCTGACGATGGCGCTGTCCGTCGCAGCTGAACGCTACGGGAAATGCCTACGCGTGGATGGCACGGCCGACTTTCGCGAGAGGATAGCTATCGCCGCCGCCCATGGTCGCCTGGATATCACCTTCGACGATGTCGCATTGGAGGCGCGCAGACGAGCACTGATTCAAGCAGCAACCCAACAGGAGAGCAATCATGAAAACACCCAGCAACCCAAGCAGCGACGACCTGCTGACAGCGGCATTCCGGCAGATGGAGGATCAAGAGGCTTCGGCGCTTCCGGCAGCGCAAAGCCGAACGTTGGCGGCGTTGGAAAACGGCCGCCGCCCCAATCCCAAAACCGCCTGCGAAAGCTGTCCCAACTCGGTATGGTTCGCATCCCCGGTGGAGGTGAGGTGTTATTGCCGGGTGATGTACCTGGTCACATGGAGCAGCAAGGACCCGCAGCAGATCACAGACTGCGACGGCCTGTATCTGGAGTAGCTCCCACTTCACCAGCGCCGAATCAAGCTGGAAAAGGGCGTACGACCTCCAAGCGGAAGCCGGCAGGTGTTGGCGCGTCGAGACCATCGTCCAGCGGCCTACCAGCGTCACCACCCGCGCCATCTGTTGCGAAGCACGAAATCTCAGCAATTGCAGCCTCAACGAAGTATGTGTTTGAGCGGGAGCAAAGAAGGCTGACTCTCCCCGATATACCGAAACATTGTGTCTATGATGGCTTTCTGGGAGATGCCCGTTTTGCTGGGCTGCGCGCCGTCGATGGCCAGCAACTCGCGCTGCTGGAGCGCGGTGGCGAGATAGCCGTGATGCCGGTGGATGAAGCGACAGCACGCCGGCTAAAACGCATGTCACGAGGCGATGCGCTGAAGGTCGGCAAGCAAGGCGCCATCAGACGAAAGGGGAGGAGCAGATGAAAGACCGCTTCAACAACGCCGCCGGGCCGCAGGTCCGTTCATCCAGAAAGCACACGATTCCGGCGATCCCGATTTTGGCCATACTCGTGCTGCTGGCAGGGCTGCAAAGCGCTACCCAATTCTTTGCGCATACCTTCAAGTACCAGCCGGCGCTCGGTGTTCACGCACACCAGCTGTACGCGCCTTGGAAGATTCTCAGTTGGGCAAGCAAGTGGTACGAAGCCTATCACCACGAGTTCCTGAGAGCCGGCAGTGTCGGCGTTTGCGTGGCCGGCGTTGGGCTCATTGTGCTAGTCGTCGTCAAGATGCTGTTGGCGAATACGTCAAAGGCCAACGAATATTTGCATGGATCGGCGCGCTGGGCCAATCTGCGCGACATACGCGCTGCAGGTCTCATACCCGGTGCGCCGAGTTGGCGTCAGCTGTTCACAAGGATACCGTCGGCCAGTCATGGCGTGTACGTCGGCGCCTGGATCGATCGGAAGGGCCGCACGCACTACCTGCGGCATGATGGACCTGAACATGTGCTGACCTACGCGCCCACGCGGTCCGGCAAGGGCGTGGGTCTGGTGGTGCCAACCTTGCTGTCCTGGAGCCGTAGCGCCGTGATTACGGACCTTAAGGGCGAGTTGTGGGCGCTCACCGCAGGATGGCGTCAGAAACACGCACGTAACAAGGTACTGCGCTTCGAGCCCGCAGCGGCATCCGGTAGCCTTTGTTGGAATCCGCTCGACGAGATTCGTATCGGTACCGAACATGAGGTGGGCGACGTCCAGAACCTCTCGACGTTGATTGTCGATCCGGATGGCAAAGGTTTGGAAACGCACTGGCAAAAGACCAGCCAGGCGCTAATCGTTGGCGTCATTTTGCACGCGCTGTACAAGGCGCGCGCCGAGGGAACACCTGCCACGCTGCCTGCCGTAGACGCTATGCTGGCCGATCCCAATCGCGCCGTCGGCGAGCTTTGGATGGAAATGATCACCTATGCGCATGTAGACGGAAAGAGCCATCCCGCCATCGGATCTTCTGCCCGCGACATGCTGGACCGGCCGGAGGAGGAGGCTGGCTCGGTACTGTCCACCGCGAAGTCGTATCTCGCCTTGTACCGCGATCCTATCGTAGCCCGCAACGTCAGCAAGTCCGAGTTCCAGATCAAAGACTTGATGAACCATGACGTCCCGGTAAGCCTGTACATCGTCACACAGCCGAATGACAAGGCGCGACTGCGTCCTCTCGTGCGAATAATGGTCAACATGATCGTGCGCCAGTTGGCGGACCAGATGACCTTCAAGGATGGTCGCTCGGTCGCGCACTACAAGCATCGGCTGCTTGCGATGCTGGATGAGTTTCCCAGCCTCGGACGGCTCGACATCATGCAGGAGTCCTTGGGCTTCCTGGCCGGCTATGGCATCAAGTGCTATCTGATATGCCAGGACATCAACCAGCTCAAAAGCCGTGAGACAGGTTATGGGCACGACGAGAGCATCACATCTAGCTGCCATATTCAGAACGCCTATCCGCCGAACCGCGTCGAAACGGCAGAACACCTGTCCAAGCTGACCGGCCAGACCACGGTGGCGAAGGAGCAGATCACGACCAGCGGCAGGCGTACGAGCGCTTTGCTCGGGCAGGTATCGCGCACTATCCAGGAAACCCAGCGCCCTTTGCTGACGGTAGACGAATGCCTGCGCATGCCTGGTCCAGTCAAGGATGCCAATGGAGATATCAAAGAGGCGGGCGACATGGTGATCTACGTCGCCGGCTTCCCAGCAATCTATGGCAAGCAGCCCTTGTACTTCCAAGACCCGGTGTTCAAGGCGCGCGCCGCAGTGCCAGCGCCGCAAGCGAGCGACAAGCTGCACGGCATGCACGAGGCAGAGGTGATCACGCTATGAAGGCGATGGTGAGGAAAATCGGTATCGCAGTGGTGATCATCTTCGCTGTGCTGATGCTACAGGGGACCTTTCTCTATCTCATTGGCGCGCGGATCAACACCACGCGCAGTATTCCGGTCGGCCTTTACTGGAGTGTCAATCGGCCGATAGAAAAGGGCGGCTATGTGATGTTCTGCCCACCGCAGGTACAGGTCTTCGAACAGGCGAGGGCACGCGGCTACATCGGCTCCGGAATGTGCCCTGGTGGTTATGGCTACATGATGAAGAAGGTAGCGGGGGCTACTAACGACCGCGTCGATGTCGGGCATGACGGAGTCCGCGTCAATGGCACCTTGATCAGTCTGAGCAAGCCAATGAAGGAAGATGGAAGCGCAAGACCGATGCCCCGCTTCCAGTCGAACAGCTACGTACTAAGCGAGTACCAGCTGCTGCTATTGGGTGATCTAAACCCGCTTTCGTTTGACGGGCGCTATTTCGGTCCGGTGCAGCGGGGCCAAGTGAGGGAAGTCATCGTCCCGGTGTTCACGTGGGGCGACAACGATTCTGGAGGTAATCATGAGTGAATACAAGAAGGAGACCGATGAGATGGCGGTACTGCGGTCGGTCGTGCGGGAAAAGCTGATGGATGCGGAGATCCCGGGCTTCTGGGCGGAATTCTCGCCGGAAGAGGCGGAGTTGGCCGGCGCATTTGAGGAGACTGCGCTCAGTGAGGCGGATGCGGTAGCCAGCGGCATCGATTTGCTTTATTCAGAAACGAGCGATGCGAAGGAGTGACGACCATGAACGACATAACCAAATCATTTGTGGAGCGGGTCGCCGAAAAACTGATCGGGCAACTGAAAGAGGGCACCGCGCCGTGGCAGAAGCCATGGCATGCTGGCGAGGCTGGGACCTCAATGCCGGTCAATGCGGTGACTGGACATCGCTATCAAGGTATCAACGCCTTGCAGTTAATGAGCGAGGACCGCGAAGATCAGCGCTGGATGACCTACAAGCAGGCTACTTCTGTGGGCGCCCAAGTGCGCAAAGGTGAAAAAGGAACGCCGATACAGTGCTGGAAGTTCAGCGAGGAGCAGGTCCAAACTGACGCGAACGATAAGCCGCTGCTCGACGCGGAAGGGAAACCGCTCAAACACACTGTTCGGCTGGAGCGCCCGGCGCTATACACAGCCACAGTCTTCAATGCCGAACAGATTGACGGCCTGCCACCGGCGCAGCGGCGCAAGGAACATAGCTGGTCTGCACATGACCGTGCCGAAGCCATGCTAGGTGCCGCTGGCGCTAGCATTCAGCATGGTGAACGAGACCGGGCATTCTATCGTCCCTCGACCGACACGATTCATTTGCCGAACAAGGAGCAGTTCGAAAGCGCGGACCGGTATTATGCGACCGCCTTGCATGAACTGGGGCACTGGACCGGGCATCCCTCGCGTCTGGACCGCGATCTTGCACATCCGTTTGGAAGTGAAGGTTATGCGCGCGAAGAGCTACGCGCCGAAATCGCTAGCATGATCGTGGGCGACGAATTGGGAATTGGCCACGACCCTAAGCAGCACGCGGCGTATGTCGGCTCCTGGATCAAAGCCATACGCGATGACCCGATGGAGATCTTCCGCGCAGCTGCCGATGCGGAGAAGATTCAGCATCACCTGCTGGGGCTTGAACGCAAGCAGCAACAGGAAAACACCGAAGCTGAGAAAGTCGCATCGTTCATCATAGAGAATCGTGGACTTCCGCCGGAGCGAATCAGCGAGAATGCGCTGGGTGCTGATGCCGAGCTACGAGGTTTCTTGGCCGACGAGTCGAAGATGAAGGCGCTCGACGCAAGAGTCAACGCGCTGCTGCAAGGCGTCAATCGGACTTACATCGACGAGACCAGACGGACGATTGCGTCGTTGCTGTCGGGTGAGGATCAAGGACTCGCTGGGGTGGTTGAGGAGTCGACAAGGGCGGCTTTTCCTGCTGTATCGGACGCCGATCTCGATGATGCACAGATGGTCGCTGATTTTATCGCGGCCAATATGAGTCTGGAGCCTAAATCGGTGGCTTCCAATCTGTCCGAATCACCTCCTGCTTTGAAATCCGTACTCGCCGACGGCACGCGAATGAAGTCAATTGAAATACAAGTGGACCAGTTGCTGCATAACCTGACGCGGGCGCAGATTGACGAGACAAAAGCGATAGTCTCCTCGGCGTTTGAGCGCGATGCTTCGCCTACCGCCAGGGCATCCAATAATACGGAGGCTGACATGGAAGCGAGGAAAAGGCGCGGTGGGCCAGCGGATGACTCTCCCTATCTCCGCGCATATCTGGATGATCCTGCACTGCAGTTGACAGAAAGCGAAGCGGCGGTTGCCTCCGCGCGTGCCGCAGGGAAGGGCGATGAGTTTGTCGAAGCGTCGACACGGGCATTCGGTGTCGGATTGCCTGCCAACTGGACCGGACACATTCGATTGGACGGTGATGACATTCAAGGCTGGAGTGTGCACGCACAAGGAGCCGATGGCGCAGAAAGCGCGCTAACGACCGCGATGAGCGAAACGGCTGCCAGAGGCCTCGGCAGGCGGCTTACGCTGATCGACGCGCACTCCGAAGAGAATGAATTCGAGAAGGCCGCCAAGTTGGCGAGAATCCGTGAAGATGTAGTCCGTGAGGATCCGCGCAGCACAGAGGAAGATATCGCGGCAGCGCGCGAGGCGCGAAAGGATGCCGACCTTCATGCTACCCGCAATGACGCGGATCTCCTGCGCCGCATCGCGGAGCAGGAACAAGCCCGCTTCCGCGCTCAAGCCGGTCCGGCGGTACCTGGAACGCCAACATATTTAAACATCGCCTATGAAGATCGCGAGCAGGCAAAGGCGCTCGGAGCAAAGTGGGACCGCAAGGAGCAGGCATGGTACGTTCCTGCCGGCGTTGATCCAGCGCCGCTACAGAAACTGGTTCAGCCGACGCATCATCCAGTGACGAGCGGGACACAGAGCCAGAATGTAGGAGCAGCGGGCGCTGAGCCGGCATCCGCAGGTCGTACCTATCTGGCGGTCCCATATGCTGAACGTCACGCTGCAAAAGCTGCAGGTGCAGCGTGGGACAAGACGGCGCATGCCTGGTACGCCGGGCCGAATGCCAATATGGCCACCCTCGGTCGCTGGGCCCCCGACGGCTTGCCCGTCCAGCAAACGCCGGCCATCAAGCCGCGCGAAGAATTTGCGGACGTGCTGCGTGCTGTCGGCTGCGTGGTCGGAGGCGAGCACCCAATCATGGATGGACAGAAGCATCGCATCAGCGTCATCGGCGAGAAGCACCGTGAGAACACCGGTTCGGGATTCTATGTTGGACATCTGGACGGGCATCCGGCCGGCTACGTTAAGAACAACAAGACTGGTGTGGAAGCGCGATGGAAATCGAAAGGCTACAAGCTGGATCAGGGGCAGAAGGCCTTGCTGCGCGCTCAGGCCGTGAGCAAGCTTCAAGACCGCAGCGCTGACCAGGCCCGCCTGCAACTGCAGGCTGCTGAACGTGTTGTACAGCAGATGGTCGACCTGGTACCGATATCCCGGCCCACTCCGTATATGCAGTCCAAAGGGCTGGAACCGATGCCTGGCGCGCTTACCGATCGTCAGGAGAAGACGCTGTATATCCCGGCGACCGATGCCGATGGCAAGCACTGGACGACCCAGTACATCCAATCGGATGGAACCAAGCGCTTTGCAAAGGACAGCCGCAAGACGGGCTGCTTCCATGCGGTCGGCGGCTTGGATGCCCTCGCCAAAGCGCCGGCGCTGGTCATTGCCGAGGGCTATGCTACCGCCAGCAGCCTGGCGAACTCGCTAGGTCACGCTACGGTTGCTGCGTTCGACTCCGGAAATCTTCCAGTTGTGGCTGCGGCGCTGCATCAGAAGTTTCCCGATAAGCCTGTGGTGATCGCTGGCGACAACGACCAGCATCTTGAGACGATCTCTGGCGTCAATCCCGGGCGGAGCAAGGCCCAGGAGGCCGCGAAGCTCACCAATGGCCGGGTTCTCCTGCCGATCTTCGCGCCTGGCGAGGTGGCGGAGAACCCAAAAGGCTTTACGGACTTCAATGATCTCGCCAATCGCAGCAAGCTGGGTAAAGATGGATTGGATAGGCAGATCCGCACCGTCGTCGCGACGGAGATTCAAAAGCATCACGCGTCGATTGAGCGACTGACGCAGGAGCAGACGCTGCAGCAGCGCCATTCTCTTAAGATCGGCTAAGAAACCTTAAGTTCCTAAACCGCTTTTGAAGGAGAGAAAATCATGCATCCGATCATACAAAAAACCGTCGGCGGGCTGAGCGCTGCTTGCTACGGGCGTCACTTTTTCTTTGGCTGTATGGTGTTCGGTTTCATACTGTATGTGTCCACCAAAAGTGGTCCAGTCAACCCAGCAGCCTGGCTCCTATTCGTTTTGAACACCTTCCTATATCCGTATGCCCGGTTCGCCTATGAAAGCGTGGTCGGGTTCATTTTTGGGAAGAACGTATTTGTTGTGAACGCCGTGTTGTTCATGGCGGTTAAGTTCGTGAGCGTGATCACATGCTGGATGGCCGCTATCCTCATCGCACCATTGGGTTTGGCGTACCTATATTTCTACCACAGCAAAAGGCTGCGCTAGCCTCTTCTGAGCTATGCAAGCTGCTCTGCGATGATCTGAACGGGTGACTCGGAAGCATGAGTCGCTCCTCGTTGCCAGAGCAGCTTCTTGTTCACCCCGAAGGTTATTTGCTTGGTCCGTTCGGTGATCGGAATGTATAGATCGAAAAGACCACTTTTGTTTGGCCGCGTCGGCGCCATCCAAACCAATATGTTTACAGAGTCGACTTCGTGGTGAAGTTCAATATACTCGGCGACGACCGAGCTATGGAAAATCAGTCCTTTAACTCGGAGTAAGCGATTCTCCCCGGCACGAGTTTCCTCAATATTTCGGAACGCGATGTCTGTGTGATCTGCAAAATCTATGTTGTCCATGATGTTCCTCCCTTCGCTTACAGTGTAGACATTTAAATCCTGCGTGAGCGCTTTTTTCGCGGCGCAGCAGGTGTATTGGGCTTGCTACTATAATTATCTGCCCCATGCTGGGCAGGTGGCGCGGGTTTGGGCGGCCGCTCATGCAGGTCGCGCTGGTTGGCCTCCATGATGGCTTTTGCCAGTCTGGCGGGAGTGCTGACGCCAGCCGTCTGATGGACGAGACGCTCTCCAGTTGCCTGCTGCCAGGCGTCTGACGCGAAGGTCGAACAAGGTGTCAGGAGCGTCCAGGCTTGTTCTCCGCGAGACTTGTAAGTGTTGATCAGGTCGAACAGGCGCAGCTCCTGCTGATGGTCGATGATACTAGAGCGCGTTGCAGTGGGCTTCAAATCGCCTTCGACATTCTGCAGCAGTCCGTTCCCTTCGCCGGTCGGCCTATTCCCCCACGTGCCAAAAGTGACCGAGTCGCCATCGATTGGCGCGTACTCGATCCAACTGTGCCCGATATGCAGCGTGCCAGCTGTGGTCGAATGAATTTTGAGTATCGCGGTCATGGTTCCGGCGCCGTTGACGGCTTGATGGCGCGGGGGGCGTATGGACTGATCGTTGCTGCAGGCAGTCGTCGCGGACGCGGCGCCATGCCATCCTTAGTCTTCGCTGGTGCGTAGCTGCGTAGGCAAGATGTAGGTGCACAGCCCTTCAGCCAACCCGCCCACCGTTCAGCTTTCGCGATGAGGCCAAGGCGATAGCGGGCGTTGTAATGCGGAGTGCGCGAATGATAATTCGCAGCGCGCTGCCACTGGTCTCCTTGGTCAAGGACTAGATGACGATGCAAGCGCCAGGCCGCCAATTGGAACGGGTAGCAGCCAGGGGCCGCTGCGGCATCGGCAGTGATGCCGTACTTCGACAGCGTCGCCAGATATGCAGTGTTGAACTGCATGGGCCCCACGTCGCTCGTGCCGTTGGTATTCTTGCTCCAAAGTCCCGGCGCTCCCGATTCACTTTCTGCGACAGCAAGCATGAGATTTGCCGGGATTCGATATCGTGCAGCCGCTGAAACGCTGCAGTAAATGCTGTCGGCCGAGAGTGCCTGAAGATCACTGAAAGGCATGATGATGGCGTCTAGAATTCTGAACGTTCGACAGGTCAAGGGTCATGACTGTCATCGTCTTGGTCGCGATCTCTGAAGGACGCAACCTCAGCTTGAGGATCGAAATCCGCCTTAGTGCCGGCCGATAGGGTATTGGCACTTTCAGATGCTTTGGCCGCGCTGCCGCTTTCGCGAATTGCTTGCGCCACCTTTCCACCAAAAGTATTGGCAACTCTCGCGCTGAACGAGTTCTTAGCTACTTGTGCGATGCCGCTGGCCAGATTACCTGCCGCACCGCGTGCTGCCTTCGCGCCGCCACTGCTACTGGAAGCCGACTGCCGGCTACTTACCTTGGCCGTACTCGTCGTTGAGCTGGTACCCGTGCTACTTTTTCCGCTGGCGCTCTTCTGGCCAGACCCGGACGAGTTGTCGGAAGTGCCGTCGGATTTTTTGTCGGAGGTACCCGATGAGTTTTGCGAGGTATCATTGCCCATCGCCTGTGCCAAGGGGCTTTCTCCATTGCCGCCAGCCTGGGAGTCAGCGCCGGGGCTTGCCATAAAATCACGATCGATACTTCCCGACTGACTCGAGCCTTCAGTTCCTTTGGACATTGCCGCCATCAAAGCCTGAACTCCGCCTGCGACATTTGTTGCTGCACTAGTCAGCGCTGCGCCTGCTGTTGAGAGTGCTGCACTTGCCATGGCCGCCGCCGCGATAGCATCGCGCGCACCAAGTCCACCGCCTAGTGCACCGGTTCCGCCTCCCGTAACAAGTCCCGCAAGCAAAGGAGGGAGCTTGTTAATTAAGGCAAGCATTACCAGAACTACGACGGTGAAAGCGCACATCTCCGTGATTAGCATTCCGGCGCTCATGTGGGAATAGTAGACATCGACAAAATTCTTTCCGACGCCGACTAGCAAGACCATGACCAGAAGTTGGACGCCCACACCTAGTACTGTCTTGAAATAATTGATGGCCATATCGGATGTCCAGCGACATCCACCGAATCCAAGAAAAAATATGCCCGCATAGGCCAAAACCCAAGCACTGATTAGTACTATTAAGACGTTGATCGCAATCAGGGTAAGTATAATCAGAATCGCTAGAGCGAGAAACGCTCCCAAAACACTTGCGAAAGGTGACCAGACTGATGCACTGACCAAGGCTTGCCCCAATATCGCGAAGCCCACATCTACGATGCTACTGGGAGACGGAAGAGGGTACACAGCCGGATGTGTGCCAGCGCTTGCACTGGCGCCGATGTTTCTCATCGAGTTAACGATGGCCTCAGCGATAGCTGGGCCATTGTCCAAGAGCCACCAATAGAATCCAGTGAATATCGTAAACCTGATGAACTCTGCAAAGAATTCGCCTGTATCGGCATTGCGAAGCGCCATCATTCCGAATGTCCACACCAAACTAATTAAGGCGAGCGTCCAAAAAAGGCGGGTTGCGTGAAGCTTTATCACGGTCGCCCACGATGTCGCTGCAGCGAAGTATACATCGTGAACTTTGTCAAATATCTCATCGGTTTCTATCTCAGCGTTGGCTGTTAATGAGATTAGCAGCAATGCTAAGAAGACGAGGTATTTCGTATTGGTGTATACCTGCCTGTCCATCACCATCCCCTTGGCCTGCTTGGCTTAATGGTGCTTCGCAAAGCGCAATTGCTTAGGAATTTATTGCGTGCTTCTTCATTTCTGATGCGTTTTACATTCTCCGGTTTGCAGTTCTCTGCGGTGACTTCAGGGAGTGGTGGTTCGCCCCAAAGCCAGTCGCAACCTGAGAGAAGGAAGACGAAAAGCAGGATCATTCTCTGCTTGTAGTTTTTTTGGTTTGACATGGCTTACTCCTTACCAGCCGCGAGGTTTCGAGGGCTTATAAGTGCTCCTGAGGACAAGCGCATCGGCTGCACGAGCTTGCGCTTCTCTGTCAGCAAGGGCTTGGTACCGCGTCGCTATGATGTTTTGTTGTGCGATCAGGAGCGCTCTGATTTGCAGTAGCTGGTTTGATTGTTGGCTAGCCAATCGCCTGCATCTGTCCGTTTGCGCTCTGCGCAAGCATCTGGATATTCTGAAGCTGCAACGCGTCGGCCTGCAAGGCATCCTGTTGTTTATCTAAACTTCTTAATAGCGCGTCGGTCGACTTCTTCTGCGCTTCGGAGGCCAGATCTTGGGACTGGCTTAGGGCCGACCATTCAGCGACGGTACATCCCTTCTGGCTGAAGCAAGGTGAATTTCGATAGCTTGCTGTATCTTTGAATTTTCCAAGGTATGCCGTAATGCTCCCCAAATTCGATTTGTAGTACTGCAGCGTATCGATTGACGCCCGCAGATCGCTCATCGTCTTCAGTGTCATGTCCCAGACGTATGCGGAAGGCACCTGGGTGTTCTGAAGCATTTTTTGATACTGTTGTAGTTGAGTCCTATACTGCTGAATTTGCTTCAGGGTCTGCGACACATTTTCAAGCGCGGTGACCACATTCTGGGAGAGGTTGGCGCCGTCGATGACTGGCAGGCCCGTACTTTGCGAAGTTGCGGGGTACAGCAGTGCTACCAGAGTCAGCGCGGGTATCAAGGTTCTTAAGGCATGCGTTGTCATGATGATTCTCCTTCAGTAGTCAAAAGCTTTGTATGGTTTCGAGAAGGTCAGGTCTTTGATCACCACCACGTTGAACCGGTAGCCTGGCCGAATCTCCAATGTCGGTGAGATGCCCATGTTCCGGGCGATCATCTGTATTGCCACCTGGCCGAGCTGCTGACCCAGCGCCTCGCTCATCGCGGTGCGCGTGCTGCGACGATCGTAGTAGGACGATTCTGGCTGACTTAGCGCGATTCCGGCGGTGACACCGGACATGAGCAGCGCGGAGCCAAAGATGCGCAGGTAGTGGTTGTTGACCTTATCGTGGAAGCCTGCATAGCCCGCGCTGTCGGCGCCTGGCATCGCGCCGAGATCCAGGGCTTTTCCATCGGGGAAGACGATACGCTGCCATGCCACCAGCACCCGTGCTTGGCCATATGCGATTTCGCTGGAGTATTGGCCGACGAGGCGCGAGCCTTGTGGTATCAATTTCCATTTGCCGGTCGCTGTGTCGAATACGTCCTGGCTGACCTGGCCCATAACCATCCCCGGCAAATCGGAATTGATGCCTGAGATAAGTACTGCAGGAAGGACAAAGCCTGCCCGTAGTTCATATGGTGAACGGGGAGCTTGCAGTTGCGAATCCAGGCGCCAGCGGTCCTCCTGTACCTTGCCATCGAACTGCGTGTAGCTTTTTCCGCTACCAGGCATCGATTGCGTGGACTGCTCCTCCTTCGCTGCGGTGGGCACCATCGCGGCGCTACCAGTCGCTGTAGCGATGCCTGCTTGCTGCAGTTGCTGTAGGCGTGCCTGATACATGGCAGTCGGGTCTTCCGACGTCAGCGTCCTGTCTTGCTCTTGCGCTGCTGCGATGCGTGCGATTGCTTCCTCTCTCGACACTCCGCCGCCGAGTCTCTGCGCGCCAACCGGCGCGGATGCGGCGCTGCGCGGGGCGACCATCTGCACGGTGGTTTTTGCGCGGGCGGCTTCCTCCAGCATGTGCATCTTCTCCTGCGCGATCCGCACTCGTGGATCGGCGTCTTGCGCATTGCTGGTGGACTGCGGCGTCTGGGGCGGCGTTGGTGGCGGTTCCAGCGTCCCGGGTCCCACAACCGCTATGGGCGGCTCGTTTGTTGGCAGACTCGGTGCCTCCAGCGGGGCCGCTTTGGCGGCGGGAACGATGCCGTCTTTTGCCTGACCTGTAAGCTCGGTTGCAAAATTGCTGGTGCTTGCGGTTTTTTGGCCGGCAGTATCTGGTGGCCGCTGTTGTTTCTCCGCGCGATCCATCGCGACTAAAGCCATCACCAACAGGAATCCGGCGATGACGATGCCGATCAAGTACACAGGCAGGTTGTTCACGCGCCTTACACCGTTTCTCGCGACAGGTGTATCAGGTGAAGCATCGGGGGACATATTGGCTGCGCTGTCCATGATCGCTACTCCTTGCGTGCCCAAGCACCCGCTGGGTGAATAACGTTGCTCCGTGCTAGGTAAGCGCGGCTGATGGTCTGATTCCCTACCTTTAAGGTGACCCGGTACAGGTTCGGCGACGAAACGGTATCGAGAACGTAGTTGAGGGACGCAGCGCCAGATTCCTCGGGCAGAGCCGAAGGTCTATTGCTTTGTGGTGCAGCCGGCGGTTGTACTGCCTCTTGCAGTGCATAGCCTTGGGCCCGCAGCTGTTCTATGAGACGCGTGCCGAATTGGTCTGGCGCTTCTTGATCCATTGTCAGGCGAGTGCCGGCAGGAGGGTACAGCGATACCATTTGCTGCACCGAGTCGTCCGCCATTTGGCTCTCGTAGGCTGCTGGAGCGCCCGTGATAAATCTGCCGTAGCCGCTGTCTGGCTTCGAAGCGTTGCTGCCGCAGCCAGAAAGGCAGATCAATAAGGCTGCCATGGGAAATGGACGAAGCATGATCATTTCTCCCGCGTTATTGTGATCCGGTCCTGGCTGGAGCCAACGCCGGCGATTAGCAGGGCCTTGTCGAAGACGGTATCGACGATGTAGCGGTCTCCTTGCACACGGTAGTTCACCATAACGGTCTCCGCATCGGTGAACCACCCTCCGTCCTTGCGAACAACAATCAAGGTCGGTGCTTCCGTTTGCGCCATTGCGGCCGGCATCTGAATAATCGTCTTGGTTCCATCGTTGTAGACGCGAACAGGCTTCCAGGCGGCTTGTCCTGAAATGTCGTAGGCGAAGCTCAAGTCGCCCAGGTACTCGCCTGTCTGTGGGATCGTGCGTTCTGCTTTCTCCTTCACCTCTCTGGCTTTGAGTGCCGCCCACTTGGCTTGAGCGTCTTCGGTGTAGGTGAAGGCAACCCGCGACATGAACTCGGTTCGGTGCGACCGGAGGCGGAAGTGGTAGGTTCGGCGATTGGTCGTGACGATCAGCGAGGTTTCAAGAGCGATATCCATCGGCTTGATGATCAGGTGCTGTACCTCGGAGGCGCCGCTACCCGTAACCGCTGGCTCGACGATCCAGCGCGTCGTATCGCCCAAGTGAATGGAATTGACTTGCTCTCCCGGCTGCAACTCGACATCGCAGACCTGAAGGACCGCGCAAACGATGCTTGGCTGCTGGGAACCATATAGGTAGCGTATCGTTCCGTCGGTGGCGACTGCTGGTTGCAGTCCTGTCGGGCTGGCAGTACGCCAGCGCTGCGATGCGTCAACCGCATCACGCTCTTGCTGGGATAGTGTCAGGTTCTTCCCAGCGAAATACAGATCGGCCAGTTTTTTGTCGGACGGTTCAGCGGCAGTGGCCAGTCCGCAGACGAAGCAGGCAGTCAATACTGCTATACGAGTGTTCATGATGTGTCCTCCTCACAGCTGTCGTGACCACGAGTAGTCCCGAACATAGATGCTGAGCGGGTTGTTTCGAAATTGTTCTTCAGTCGTTTGCGGTGTGGTAGGAGCAATGTAGACCGTCACCAGCGCGCGCATACGAAATGGTTTAGCTTTCAGGGTTCCTTGACGGTCCCTCACTGTTTCCAGCCAGTCCACTTGCCAGGTGTCCGCCGTTTGCGGGAGGATGGACACAATATCGGTGCTGACTATCTCGTTTGCGGCCCGCTTGAACGGGCTGCTGTCCTCGGTACCGTTTAGCCATTCGTTTGTCTTCGCCGTGGCCGCATCGCGCGCCGACAGCATCGAGTAGATACGGAAGACTGCTTTCCGCTGGAGCGCTATATCGGGTGTCACCAACCTTGCATCGCTGATAAATGACGCAACGGCAGCAGCGACGACACGCTGATTCGCTACCGGCGCAAGCGGCGCCGGCGCTACCGCGACGGGCTGGCCCAGCTTATCCACCTCAACGACATACGGTACGAATTTCGACTGACTGCCGATGTGAATGATTCCACCCACGCTGACCAAGGCGATTGCCAGCGAAAGTACGGCGAGCATCTGCCAATTCCGCCGCGACGCTGCTACACCGGTCATGTGGTCGTTCCACGTCCGACGTGCTGACAGGTAGGGATTGTCGTTCTCGCCGTTCCTTCTGCCGCCGTCTATAAGTGCAGTCCGGCCACTCGAGCTGGCGTCTGGGGTGTGGCTACGCCTCAGAACCTTTGAAAGCACGTTCATGACGTCACCTCATAGTCTTGAAGGTCTAGCCCACGGCTTGCCAGCCACTCATGAATCCACTGGTCTCCATGCTTCGCTTCCAGTGCCTTGATGGCGGCGATCGATTCCTTGTCGGTCATGCCCACGAACGATAGCGCAAGTGGACCCAGCGCCAGTTCGTAGATGCGTCGGCCCTGTTCGGAGACGAAGTAGTACTGCTGTTTCGGCACCGCCGAGGCGATGATTTCGATCTGCCGTTTGTTCAGTCCCATTTGGCGGTAAAGTGCCGAAGTCACTTCGTCGCGCGCATAGATATTGGGCAGGAAAATCTTGGTCGCGGTGGATTCGACGATGACGTCCAGAATGCCGGAGTTCGCGGCATCGGAGATATTCTGTGTCGCCAGCAGCACGAGGCAGTTCGCCTTCGCCAGTGTTTTCAGCCAGGCGCGTATCTTTGCCCGAAATGCGCTGTGCCCCAACATAAGCCAAGCCTCGTCCAGAATGATCGCGGCCGGCTGCCCTTGCAGGCTGCGCTCAATTCTCCGGAATAGATATAGAAGCACAGGTAGCGCATATTTCTCGCCAAGGTTCATTAGTTCTTCGATTTCGAAGACGGTAAAGTCGCTCAATGCAAGTCCGTCTTCTTCGGCGTCCAGCAGGTAGCCCATGCTGCCGTCGACCGTGTATTGGCGTATGGCCTCGCGTATGGACTCATCTTGTATGGTCACCGAGAATTCCGACAGCGTTTTTGCACCGCTCGCATACATACTCATGATGGCGTTGCCGATCTCATTCCGCTGTGCTGGTGTGGTATCGACATTGTTTAGCGCAAGAATGGTGTCGATCCATTCCATCGCCCAGGCGCGGTCGGCTTTCGACGCGAGGAATTGAAGTGGGCAAAAAGCGAGCTTGTCCTCATCACCTGCGACAGTGAAATGTTTCGCTCCAACTGCCTTGGCAAGTGGGTAGATCGACATGCCCTTGTCGAAGAAGTAAATCATCATGCCTTGGTACCGGCGCAGTTGCGCAGCTATCAGGCCGAGATGGGTGGACTTGCCGCTCCGGGTAGGCCCGAACATTAAAGCGTGGCCAAGATCGCGCACATGCAGATTAAATCTGAACGGCGTGGCGCCTTGGGTGACGCACTCCATGAGGGCCGGAGCGTTGGGCGAATACATAGGGCAGGGCGCGCGATCGAGCCCAGTCCAGATCGAGCTTGTTGGCAGCATGTCTGCCAGATTCAGTGTGTTGAGCAGCGGGCGGCGGACATTTTCGACACCGTGGCCTGGTAAGCTACCCAGGTAGGCGTCCATGGTGTTGATCGTTTCTACGCGCGCGGCAAAGCCGAGCCGATTGACTGCCTTTTCAATCTGTCGAGAGGATATCGCGATGCGTTCGCGATCCTCGTCCATCAGCACCACCACGCTGGTGTAGTAGCCCATGGCCACCTGTCCGCTATTGACTTCGGCAATCGCGGCTTCGGCATCGCCGACCATGGACACTGCATCCTGATCTATCGGGCCAAGATGGGTGTTGAAGACCTGGTCGAAGAATCCTCTGATTTTCTGACGCCACTTCTTCCGGAACTTGTCCAGGTGTGCGGTGGCTTCGTGCATGTCCATGAAGATGAATCGGGACGACCAGCGGTAGTCGCAGGACAGTTCACCGAGTGCTGTTAGCATCCCTGGCGTCGACTCCAACGGGAAGCCCTCGATGGCGACGATCTGGATAAACTTGCGACCGATTTTCGGTACCACGCCCGCGCTCAGCTCCTGCCCCCCGAGGATCGCATCAATGTACATTGGGTTGGATGGCAACTGGACTGGGTGGTTCAATCCTGTGACGCAGAACTGCAGCCACCTTAGAAAATCGTCATGCGTTGTCGTTGATCCGTTTTCGTTGACCATCTTGTGTCCCGTGAGTCGCTCTAGTTTCAGGACGCTTGATAGCCTCGATTGCAGCGTTGCACACTCGCGCTGGAAGTATTCAATCATGCCGTGGGTTCGGGCCGTGTGGTCCGGCGTACTTGCCTCATCGTCGAACATCATCTCAACGAATCTGCTCTGTGCAAGCAGGGGAGGGAAGTAGGTCAGTGTCAATACGAAGCAGCCCTCGTATAGCGTGCCGAGCCTCTCAAAGAGCCTCCGCCGCTCCTCGTCTATCGAGGCTGAAACTGGGTCAGGGAAGTGCGATAGCCCTGCTGCTGCATAGCCAGGTGCTGCGCGGCGCGCGGCATCGACATGAATCATCCAGCCACTACCAAGATTCGATAGCGCCTGATTGATGCGCAACGAGGTCATTTCGCGATACTCGTCCGTGCTGCTTGCGTTATCCTCCCCCTCGTAAATCCACGCCGCCATGAGCGATCCGTTCTTGCCCACGATAACTCCGTCATCAACGACGGCGGCGTATATCAGCAGGTCGGCAAGGGCGGAAGCCATCATCCGATGCCGTTTAAGAAGCTGGCCCGCGTCAGTGGGGCCAGCGCCATGGAACAGGCGCGAGAGCATTCCTATACCGGCAGAATGCTTGTCGGTAGTGAGTACATGGCTCATTTGTAGATCCTCCCCTGAATGCTGGAGTTCAATCGGAACGGTGTACTGCGCGGCGGATAGAATCGGGCATAGCGCCTGTGCCGCAAATACACTTGGCGTAATTTCGGATCATGCTTTGCCATCAGACGGCACACATACAAAGTTCCAAACCATAGTGCCAGGCCGAATAAGGTCGCCTTCAATTCCTGCGCGCTAAAGACCAGCGCGAATGCCAGTAGGCCGGCAAACATCACCAGTTCGCGATCGCCGCCCATGAAGAGATTGTGGCGATTTCCTGCGCGGCGTATTGGTATGGTGCGGAGCGCCATGACTATGCAACCTGGCTAGCCAGCGATTCGCGTGCTGTGCTCTCGCATGCCGGAACACAGTCATTCAATGCTGTGATCACCGCGCCGTGACCGAAGAAGGAGCTCATGATGTTTTGCGCACCGACGATCAGCGCCATTACAAGCACCAGGAAGATTAATGTCCGGAAGAAGCCATTCAGGTCCCCACCGAAGATCAATACACCGCCGGCGATCACGATGCCGGTGATCGACAACGCGAAGGCCACAGGCCCGGTGACCGAGTTGCGCAGACTCTCCAGCCAAGTTTCGTAGGGCAGGGAGCCGCCGGTGCCGACGCTTGCAATCGCATCGAGAGGGAGCAGCGCGCCCAGAATGAGCGTGCTCCAGAGCAGGGCGACAGCTTGCAGATATTTCTTGGCCAACGTCGTTGGCCGATTGATGAATAGATTCATGATCATTGCTCCTCAAAGACGATGTGTGATGTACTGGCCGTTGGTGTAGCCGGCGATTTCAAGCAATTCCTGGACGTGCCGGCCTTCCGGCGTCCGGGCTATATGGACAACAAGATGTACAACTTCGCCGATCAGCGCCTCGATATCGCTTGGTGCGCTTTCGTTCCGGGTGATAAGCGACTTCAGTCGAATCAGGCCGGCGGCTGGATTGTTCGCGTGAAGCGTTGCGGCGCCGCCTTCATGGCCGGTATTCCAGGCATCCAGAAGGTCGAGCGCCTCGGGGCCGCGTACCTCGCCGACCAGAATGCGGTCCGGCCGCATGCGCAGCGTAGTGCGGAGGAGGGCAGTCATTGAGACGTCCGAGGTGGTGTGATACTGGACAAAATTCTCGGCACTGCATTGAATCTCGCCCGTGTCTTCAATGATGAAGATGCGTTCCGCAGGATTGTGAACGACCATCTCATTGATGATCGCGTTGATAAGTGTCGTCTTGCCTGACCCCGTGCCGCCGGTGACAAGTATGTTTCTGTGGCCTGCAACGGCTTTGCGAATCGCCTGACAGTGAGCTTCCGCCAGCATGCCTCCATCGACGTACCGGTCCAGCGTGAAGATGGCGATCGCTTTGCGCCGGATAGCGAAGATGGGAGAAGCAACGATTGGTGGCAACTGACCTGCGAAGCGCGAACCATCCAGCGGGAGCTCACCTTCAAGCGCCGGCCTGCCGCGCGTGACTTCTTTGCCGTGGTAGCCGGCGACTGTTTTGATGATGGCTTCTGCTTGTGCCGCGCGCAGCGTGCCGATGCATTTCATGCATTCGCCTAGCCGCTCGTGCCACAAGCGACCATCAGCGTTCAGCATCAGTTCGACGGTTTTGGGATCGTGTAGGGCGGCCAAAAGCAGCGGCCCCATGTCGCGCTCGAGCTTCTTCTTAGCCCGATCCTTCAGCGTCGAGAAATCTTCAGCTTCAGCCATGATCGATACACCTCCGATGTGCGTGAGTCATGCAGCACAATCAAAGGCTATATCGATAAACTCTCAGCAGTTTGATCCGGCGCAAACGTTATGCTGGTTTTCGCGTAAACGGTATGTCGCTGAGCAATAACTGCTTATTCTTTTTGATGTTCGGAAATTGATTTCCTGTTGGCTTGATCCCACTGCTGAACCGTAAATGCTTGGTACTCAGTAAGCAGTGCATAAACTCTGAGATAGCCAGCGGGGAGCGTGTTCATGGCTGGCCGTTCCACCAATGTCGCTATTGATTGCGGATCAAGGTCCGTGGTCTCTAGCAGCGCGGGTAAAGGTTCATTCAAGGCCAGCGCGATGGCTTCCATAATCTTCAGGGATGGATTCGCTTTCCCATTCGTAAGATCGGAAAGGAATGAAATCGAAATGCCTGCTTGATCGGCCAGATCGTATTTAGTGATGCCTCGTTCGTCGAGTAAACGAAGTACATTGGTGAAAAAAATGAGGCTGTACAAGGGCGTCACCTTATTTAGCGGCTAAAGGAGATTGGCTGAGTATCGTCGAGATTACCATGCGCTGGGCTGGTGGGCCACCCCTCTATCGATATCGCTTTATTTTCACTACCGAAAGCAATCATGAAACCTTCTTCACATTCGCCGAAGGCTTTGAAAGCCAACAAACCGCTGAAGACACCCCAGGCAGCACCATCGGCGTTGGTGGTAAGCTATTCGTCAGCGGCGCAGTCGAACGCACCACGCGCTCATACGATGTGGACATTCGCCATTTCAAGCAGCGCGGCGGCACGATCCCGGCGACAGCGGCCATGGTGGCTGAAGATCTGGCCAACTTTACTGGGACTCTTGCGGTCGCCACGCTGCAGCATCGCCTGCTCGCCATTCCCCGGGCTCACATCGATAGCGGTCTGTCGTCGCCAACCATGGATCACCTCGTCAAGCGGACCATGCAAGGCATCCGCCGCACGCTGGGTACTCAACAACGGCGCGTAACGGCCTTGGTAAAAGATGATCTACTGGAGTTAATGTTCCACCTCGACCAGCAGATGCGATGAAGGCCGCACGCGACAAGGCTCTATTGTTGATTGGCTTCGCTGGTGCGTTTCGGCGCTCGGAACTGGTAGGGCTGCGATATGAGGACATAACCCCATACGATAATGGCGTGGAACTCCTGATTCGACGGTCAAAGACTGACCAGGAAGGTGCGGGGCGAACCGTATTCATTCCGCATGCACGTCGAAATCGCTGCCCGGTGAAGGCCCTGACGAACTGGCTTGAGCTGGCGAATATTTCGGCAGGCCCACTGTTTAGACCGATCAACCGGCACGACCAGATAGTAGGTAGCAACGCACTCACGCCGCAATCGGTAAGTTTAGTAGTAAAGGCATCTGTACGTATGTCGGCAGGAGACGAGGCAGCACAGATGGTTGCGGGTCACAGTCTGCGCGCAGAATATTGCACAAAGGAAACAATTGCAGGGCTCCAGCCTTACCAGATTCGGGAGCAGAGTGGCCACAAATCGGATGTTACGCTGGCACGCTATATCCGGCCAGTAGTCAAGAGGAAAATCCAAGTTTGTTATGACCCATGGCATGCGGTAAAGTAACGACTTTACCGTCCGTGGTACTTCCTCCACAATAAAGCAGTCTATGGCAATTAAGAAATCCGAACTCTATTCCTCCCTTTGGCAATCGTGCGATGAGTTGCGCGGTGGCATGGATGCCAGCCAGTACAAGGACTATGTTCTCGTCCTGCTGTTCGTCAAATATGTTTCTGATAAGTATGCTGGCGTGCCTTACGCGCCAATCTCGATTCCGCGCGGCTCTAGCTTCAACGACATGGTCGCCCTCAAGGGAAGGCCCGACATCGGCGACCAGATCAACAAGAAAATCATCGGCCCGTTGGCGAAGGCCAACAAGCTGTCGGACATGCCGGACTTCAACGATCCGAGCAAGCTGGGCAGCGGTCAGGAGATCGTCGACCGGCTCACCAACCTGATCTCCATCTTCGAGAATAAGGCGCTCGACTTCAGCAAGAATCGCGCGGAGGGTGACGACATCCTCGGCGACGCCTACGAATACTTGATGCGACACTTCGCCGCCGAAAGCGGCAAGAGTAAGGGGCAGTTCTACACGCCAGCCGAAGTAAGCCGCATCATGGCGCAGATCATCGGTATCCGTGGCCCGCAAACGAACAACGGCACCACTGTTTATGACCCGACATGCGGGTCAGGTTCGCTATTGCTGAAAGTGGGTGATGAAGCTCATGCCAAGGTAACGTTGTATGGTCAGGAGAAGGATTCAGCAACGTCCGGCTTGGCGCGCATGAACATGATCCTGCACGACAACCCCACGGCGGAAATCAAGCAGGGCAACACCATCGCCAATCCAATGTTCGCCGACGAATTCGGTGGGATCAAGACCTTCGACTACGTCGTTGCCAATCCGCCGTTCAGCGACAAGCGCTGGAGTACGGGCATCGACCCACTCAACGACCCGCATGAGCGCTTCCAGCATTTCGGGACGCCGCCTGCCAAGCAGGGCGATTACGCCTACTTACTGCACATCATCCGCTCGCTCAAGAGTGCCGGAAAAGGCGCTTGCATCCTGCCGCATGGCGTGTTATTTCGCGGCAATGCCGAGGCCGACATCCGCCGCAATTTGATTCGCAAAGGCTATATCAAAGGTATTATCGGCCTGCCTGCCAATTTGTTCTACGGCACCGGCATTCCCGCTTGCATCATCCTCATCGACAAAGAAAACGCTCACAGCCGCAAGGGCATCTTCATGATCGACGCCAGCAGCGGCTTTATTAAGGATGGGCCGAAAAACCGCCTGCGCGACTGCGACATCCACCAGATCGTTGACGTGTTCAACCGGCGGGACGAAAGCGATCCGAAATACGCGCGCATGGTCGGCATTGAGGAAATCGAGAAGAACGACTTCAATCTCAACATCCCGCGCTACGTCGACAGCCAGCAGGTCGAGGATATCCAGGACATCGAAGGCCACCTAAAAGGCGGCATTCCTAGCGCCGATGTGGATGCCTTACAGGCGTACTGGAAAGTTTGCCCGCAACTGCGGCAAACCCTGTTCAGCGCCAACCGCCCCGGCTACATCAATCTCGCCGTCGCCAAGCAAGCCATCAAGCCGCGCATCTACGAGCATCCGGAGTTTGTTACCTTCATCGACGGCATGAATGCCCTGTTTGCCGACTGGCAACAGCGCAGCACCCAAACGCTGAAGGGCCTGCAAGCTGGCTGTCATCCGAAGCTCATCATCAACGACCTTGCCGAAGACCTGCTCGGACACTACGCTGAAAAACCGCTGATCGACAAATACGCCGTCTATCAGCACCTCATGGACTACTGGGCCACGACGATGCAGGACGATTGCTACCTGATCGCCGCCGACGGCTGGAAGGCCGAGACCTACCGCATCATCGAAACCAACAAGAAAGGCAAGGACGTCGACAAGGGCTGGGCCTGTGACCTCGTGCCCAAGCAACTCGTCGTCAATCGCTACTTCGCCAAGCAGCAAGCCGCCATACGCGAGCAGGAAACGGCGCTGGAAAGCGTTGCCGCGCAAATGGCCGAGATGGAAGAGGAACATGGCGGGGACGATGGCGCCTTTGCCAAACTCGACAAGGTGAACAAGGCCAACGTCAGCGCCAGCCTGAAAGAAATCAAGGGTGACAAGGAAGCCAAGGACGAAGCTGGGGCTCTTCATGCCTGGCTGAAACTCTGCGCGCAGGAAGCGGACCTCAAAAAATCCCTGAAAGAGGCCGAGGCCGAACTCGACGCGCTGGCCTATGGCAAGTACCGGACGCTAGTCGAGGCCGACATCAAGACGCTGGCGGTCGAGGACAAATGGATGGCTGCGATCTCCGCCGCCATTCATGGCGAAATGGACCGCATCAGCCAGACACTGACCCGGCGCGTCAAGGAACTGGCCGAACGCTACGAGACGCCGCTGCCGAAACTGGTCGACAAGGTTGCCGACCTGAGCGAGAAGGTGGTGGCGCACCTGAAGAAAATGGGGTTCCAGCCATGAGCAAGGACAAGAAAGCAATCATCGAGGTGCAAGGTGCGGCGATCACCATACTGTCCCGCGATAACGTGGATTACATCTCACTGACCGACATGCTCCGCGCCAAGGACGGCGATTTTTTCATCTCCGACTGGCTGCGCAACCGCAATACCGTTGAGTTTCTCGGTATCTGGGAGCGGCTCTACAACCCTGATTTTAATTCCGGCGAATTCGCCACAATTAAAAGTCAGGTGGGCCTGAACAGCTACAAGCTGAGCGTCAAGGACTGGGTGGAGAAAACCAAGGCCATTGGACTTCGCGCCACAGCGGGGCGCTACGGCGGTACCTATGCCCATCCGGATATCGCGTTCGAGTTCGGCATGTGGATCAGCCCCGAATTCAAGCTTTATCTGGTCAAGGAATTCCGTCGCCTCAAGGAAGACGAAAACAGTCGCCTGTCGCTGGCGTGGAACCTCAACCGCACGCTCTCCAAGCTCAACTACCGCATCCACACCGATGCGATCAAGGCGCACCTGATTCCAGCGGAGATCACGCCCGAACAGACGCGCATCACCTACGCCAGCGAGGCCGACGTACTCAACATCGCCATGTTCGGCCAGACGGCCAAGGCGTGGCGTGACACTCACCCTAAGGCGGCCGGCAACATGCGCGACGAGGCCAGTGTCGAGCAATTGCTGGTGCTCGCCAACCTTGAAAGCCTGAACGCCGAGTTCATTCACATGGGCTTGGCGCAGGGCGAGCGTCTGCAAAAGCTTAATGCCATCGCCATCCGCCAGTTGCGGAGCCTGACGAGCCATATTGCCCTGCGAGCTTTGGGCGCTGCAGGAACTGAGGGCGAAGCATGAGCACGTCAATGCCGCTGTACAAGCAGACTGAGGTCGGGGCGATTCCGGAGGATTGGTGCGTGGCGCAAATTGGCGACTTGGAGCCTTTTGTCACAAGTGGCTCTCGTGGTTGGGCCGCGTATTACTCAGAACATGGTTCGCCATTCATTCGCATAACCAACCTCTCGCGAGAGTGTGTCTACCCTGACCTTAAAGACTTGCGTTATGTGAATGTGGCAACAAATGACAGCGAGGCAGCCCGAACCCAGCTTCGCGATGGAGACATTTTGATCTCTATTACGGCCGACATCGGAATCGTCGGCCTTGTTACTGGAAAACTGCCGAAGCCTGCCTATATCAACCAGCATATTGCGCTTGTGCGATTCGATGCCGCAGAGACGGATTCAAGATTTGTTAGCTATTTTCTGGCATCTGAGACCTCTCAGAAACTTTTCCGAGCATTAACGGATTCAGGTGCCAAGGCAGGAATGAACCTAACGACAGTCCAGCAGACTCGTATCGCATTCCCGCCCACCAAAGCTGAGCAAGAAGCCATCGCCGAGGCATTGAGCGATGCGGATGCCCTCATCGAGTCGCTGGAACAACTGGTCACCAAAAAGCGCCACCTCAAACGAGGTGCCATGCAGGAATTGCTCACCGGCAGAACGCGCCTGTCGGGGTTCAGGGGGGATTGGAAAATAGCTCGGTTGGATGAGCTAGGCACATGGAAAGGTGGCATGACGCCATCAATGCAGAACTCGAGCTATTGGCACATAGGAACGATACCTTGGATTTCATCAGGAGACGTTAAGTCAGTGCTGCTGACGACTACAGGCTTCTCCATAACTGCTGCTGCAATCAAACAAGGAACAACAACTCTTCTGCCAGCGAATTCAATCGTTGTCGTGACCCGCAGCGGAATTCTGCGAAAGTATCTGCCGATTGCTATGAACATGATCCCCATGGCGATCAATCAGGATATCAAGGCGCTCATCCCGAATGACCAGGTTATTTCAAGTTACCTGTTACATACGCTCATCGGGCATGGTGATGAAATTCTTGCGCGATGCATGAAGGCAGGAACAACAGTCGAAAGCATTGAATTCCCTTGGATGAAAGCTTTTACCATTCCGCTTCCGCCGCTATCTGAACAAACCGCCATCGCCGCCGTCCTTTCCGACATGGACGCTGAGATTGTCGATCTTGAGTCACAGCTCGCCAAGGCCCGAAGCATCAAGCAGGGCATGATGAACAAGCTACTCACCGGAAAGATTCGCCTGATATGACCATCGGCCAGCCCGAACGCGCCACGCAAAACCGCGTCGCCACCCTGTTTAGTGCCGAACTGGGCTATCGCACACTCGGCAATTGGGCTGACCGCTCGAACAATAGCAACGTCGAAGTGGCGCTGCTCACGACCTACCTGACCAGGCGTGGCTACAGCGCGGCGCAGATCGGGCGCGTCCTCGACCGATTGCGTGCCGAGGCGGGTAACCCCAACCGCAGCCTCTACGACAACAACAAGGCGGTGTACAGCCTGTTGCGTTACGGCGTGCAGGTGCAGGCGGCGGTGGGCGAGAATACCGAGACGGTCTGGCTGATCGACTGGAACGATCCGACGCTGAACGACTTCGCCATCGCCGAGGAAGTCACACTACATGGCAACCACGAGCGACGGCCTGATATTGTCATCTACGTCAACGGCATTGCTGTCGGTGTGCTGGAACTCAAGAACAGCCGCGTCGATATTGGCGAGGGCATCCGGCAGAACCTGTCCAACCAGCAAGCGGCGTTCAATGAATGGTTCTTCAGCACGGTGCAGTTCATCTTCGCCGGCAATGACTCCAAAGGGCTGAAATACGGAACGATCAAGACCGAGGAAAAATACTTCCTGAGCTGGAAGGAAGATGAGGCGGACAACAGCCGCTTCAAGCTCGACAAATACCTTCTGAAGATGTGCAACAAGACGCGCCTGATCGAGTTGATGCACGACTTCGTACTGTTCGATGGCGGCGTCAAGAAGCTGCCCCGTGTGCACCAGTATTTCGGCATCAAAGCGGCGCAGGCGTATGTGCATCGCCGCGAGGGCGGCATCCTCTGGCACACGCAGGGCAGTGGCAAGAGCATCGTCATGGTTTTACTCGCCAAGTGGATTTTGGAGAACAAGCCCAACGCCCGCGTCGTGATCGTTACCGACCGCGATGAACTGGACAAGCAGATTGAAGGTGTTTTTATCACCGCAGGTTACCCGATGACCCGCGCCGGCAGCGGACGCGACCTGATGGCCCGGCTCGGCCAAGCTACACCGCGCCTGCTATGCTCGCTAGTGCACAAGTTCGGCAAGAAAGGCGTCGACGATTTCGAGCAGTTCATCAAGGAACTGGAAACACAACCCTGCCCGACAGTGGGCGAGATTTTCGTGTTCGTCGATGAATGCCACCGTACCCAGAGCGGCAAGTTGCACCGTACGATGAAGGCGCTGATGCCCAATGCGGTGTTCGTCGGCTTTACCGGCACGCCGCTGCTCAAGCGGGACAAACAGACCAGTCTGGAAGTGTTCGGCGGCTACATCCATACTTACAAGTTTAGCGAGGCGGTCGAGGATGAAGTGGTGCTTGACCTCGTCTATGAGGCGCGTGACATCGACCAGCGCCTTGGTTCGGAGGAAAGGATCGACGCGTGGTTCGACGCCAAGACCAAGGGCTTGAACGATTGGCAAAAGGCGGCCTTGCGCGAGCAGTGGGGCACGATGCAGAACGTACTTAGCTCGAAGGCCCGCATGGATCGGGTGGTGGCCGACATCGTTTTCGACTTCTGTGTCAAGCCTCGCCTGTCCAACCAGCGCGGCAATGCCATCCTCGTCGCCTCCAGCATTTACGAGGCATGTAAGTATTTCTATCTGTTCCAGAAAACCGTCTTCAAGGGTAAGTGCGCGGTCGTCACTTCATACAACCCGCAAGCGCAGAACATCACGCTGGAAGACACCGGTGCCAATACCGAGACCGACAAGCAGTTCATCTACAACAGCTATACGGCATTGCTGCAAGACGTCGAGACGCTACCCGGTAAATCCAAGACCGAAAGCTACGAGGACCAAGCCAAGAAGCTGTTCAAGGAGCAACCGGCAAACATGCGCTTGCTGGTTGTGGTCGATAAGCTATTGACTGGCTTCGACGCGCCAAGCTGTACCTACCTGTATATCGACAAGAGCATGCAGGACCACGGCTTGTTTCAGGCGATCTGCCGGACCAACCGGCTTGACGGCGGCGATAAGGACTTTGGCTATGTGGTCGACTACAAGGACTTATTCAAGAAGGTCGAGAACGCCATTGCAGTGTATACGTCCGAACTGGACAGGAGTGCTGGCGGTGTCGATCCCGATGTGCTGCTGCAAGACCGTCTGAGCAAGGGTCGCGAGCGGCTCGATAATGCTTTGGAAGCTGTCGCGCTGCTGTGTGAGCCGGTGGCATCGCCCCAGGGCGAATTGGAGCACATCCATTACTTCTGCGGCAATACCGAAATTGCTGACGACCTGAAGGCGCACGAAACCCAACGTGTGGCGCTCTATAAGGCGATGGTAGCGCTAGTGCGCGCTTACGCCAATATCTCAGACGACCTCAGCAGGGCTGGTTACGGCGACGCCGATGTCGAGCGCATCAAACAGGCGATTGACCGTTACCTGAAGCTGCGCGAGATTATCCGCAACGCCGCCGATGAAAAACTGGACATGAAAGCTTACGAGGCCGACATGCGCCACCTGATCGATACCTATATCGAAGCGAGCGAGCCAAGGACGATTTCGCCATTCGACGGCATGCCGCTGCTGGAATTGATCGTCAAGACAGGTATCGCAAGCGCCATCAACAGTCTGCCTGCGGGGCTAAAGGGCAACAAGGACGCGGTTGCCGAAACCATCGAGAACAACGTCCGCAGCAAGATCATCAAGGAGCACCTGAACGATCCGGCCTATTACGCAAAGATGTCGGCGTTGCTCGACGAGATCATCGCGGCGCGCAAGGCCAAGGCAATTGAGTACGAGGAGTATCTGAAGCAGGTCGCGGAATTGGCGAAGCGGGTCGAGGCCGGACAGGCCGATGATGCACCGGAGCAACTGAACACGCCCGGACGGCGAGCACTTTATAATTTGCTGCGGCAGGACGCCTCCGGCCCAGCCGCACTTCATGTGGCGGAATCTGCCACGCATTATGAGGTTTCCGGATCAGATGACGTGCTGGCGCTCGCGCTTAAGATCGATGAAGCCGTCAAACACTCCCGGCCCGATGGCTGGCGCGGCGTTCAGTCCAAGGAAAACGTAATCAAGGCGGCCTTGTATGCGATCTTGCCAGATGTGGACGAGGTCGAACGTATTTTTCTCATCATTCGACAGCAGAAGGAATATTGACAGTGATGCAATTCAAACTGGGCGACATTGCCGTTGAAGTCGTGCAGAAGGACATCAAGAACCTCCACTTGAGCGTTCACCCCCCCGCTGGCAAGGTGCGCATCGCTGCCCCTCTGCGCATGGACCTCGATACGATCCGTGTGTTTGCCATCACCAAGCTCGCCTGGATCAAAAACCAGCAGCAGAAGCTGCGCGAGCAAGAACGTGAAACCCCGCGCGAATACCTCGACCGGGAGAGCCACTACGTTTGGGGCAAGCGTTATTTACTCCAACTGGTCGAGAAGGACGCGACACCGACCGTTGAGCTCAAACACAACAAGATGATTCTTCAGTTGCGGCCCGCAGCCAGCCATGAGAAAAAGCAGGAAGTGCTTGATGCGTGGTATCGCGAGCAGCTTAAAGAAGTCGTCCCGCCGCTGATTGACAAGTGGGAAAAGGTTGTAGGCGTGAAGACTGGAAAGTTCTTCGTGCAAAAGATGAAAACGAAATGGGGCAGTTGCAGCCCCGGACCCAAAAATATCCGCATCAACACCGACCTGGCCAAGAAGCCGTTGCAGTGCCTTGAATATATCGTCGTGCATGAACTCACGCATCTGCTGGAGCGGCACCACAACGACAATTTTACTGCGCTGATGGATGCCCACATGCCGCAGTGGCGGCAGTATCGCGAGATGCTGAATAGTTTGCCGCTGGCGCATCAAGAGTGGAGATATTGATGAGGAAGTGGCTGCGGCCTTAAGAGATAAACACGCGCTCTCTTCCGGTCCCCCTACTGCTTTGGGTGACGACGTCGATCACGTTGTTGCGCCAAGCCGCCACGCGTTCGTTGTTCCAAGGCTTCGCGCCCTCGCGTGGCGGGAGCGACGTTGTGGCCTTGTGCGTGGCGATGACCGCGTGGCATTGCCGGGTGTCGTAAGCGGGCTCAATCCGTACCGTAGGCCACTTGAGTCGACGGTTGGCGTGCTGGTGTGAGAATCTGAGCATTTTTCATTTGGGCAAGATGGTATTCTTGGCTATAAGATTGATTACATGTCGAAACCGGCCGGAGGTGACGGGCACGAACGTCTTGCCTTCGTGTAGGTTCCGCCGAACCCGTCATCAGCGACACCGATTAAAACTCAGGAGGAATGATGATTACGCGCGGATCCGAGTGGCATCGCTGGGAACCCCATATTCACGGACCTGGTACCGTGCTAAACAACCAGTTTGGAGGGGACGATTCCTGGGACCCCTATCTGGACGCCTTAGAGGCCTGCTCGCCGGTGATCGAGGCTCTTGCCGTGACCGACTACTACACTACGGATACATATGAGGAAGTTGTCCGCCAAAAGGCCGCTGGTCGGTTACCCCAAGTCAAGCTCCTGTTCCCTAACATCGAGCTGCGACTCGACGTTGCCGCTAAGACGGGCTTTGTGAACCTGCACCTCCTCGTCAGCCCACAGGATCCCGAGCATGTCGAGGAAATCAAGCGATTTCTTTCGCGATTGCAGTTCAACGCGTTCGATGACAGATTTGACTGTACAAAATCGGACTTAATTCGCCTCGGGAAAGCTGCTAAGAGCTCGATAAAGGAGGATAGGCCTGCGCTCGCGCATGGGGCCACTCAGTTTAAGGTCAACTTCGATTCACTTCGTAAGGCGTTCAAGGAGAGTGCCTGGGCGAAAAACAACATTTTGATCGCCATCGCTGGCGGAGAAGGTGATGGTACATCCGGTGTGCGCCAGGCGGCTGACCAGACCATCAGGCAAGAACTTGAGAAATTCTCCCACGTCATATTCGCGAGCAGCGCAGCACAGCGAGAGTTTTGGCTGGGCAAGCGCATAGTCAGCGTCGAGCAGCTCCATGATAGATATGGCGGCTGCAAGCCGTGCCTGCATGGGAGCGATGCACACGACTTGGCGACTATTGGACAGCCGGAGGATGACCGGTTTTCTTGGCTCAAGGGCGCATTAACCTTCGATGCCCTCCGGCAGGCATGCATCGATCCTGAAGGGCGTGCTTATGTGGGGCGTGAGCCACCAAGGGGCGCGATGCCTTCGCAGGTGATATCCGACGTGCAAATCTTGGACGCCTCATGGGCAGTCACGAATTCGGTACCGCTGAACCCAGGCTTGGTAGCGATCATCGGCGCGCGCGGCTCGGGCAAGACCGCGCTGGCAGACGTGATCGCAGCTGGATGCGACGCCATCTCCGAGGCAGCGTGGAATGTGGACGGCGACATCAGCCCGTCATTCTTAGTTCGTGCGCGGCCGCTGATCGGCGACGCGATGGCCGAACTCACATGGGGAGGAGGCGGAAAGTCAAGCTGTCACCTCGATGGTCGAGATGTTATCGATGTTTTGGCCTACCCTCGCGCGCGATACCTATCCCAACAATTCGTTGAGGAACTTTGCTCTTCAAAAGGAGCCTCGGAGGGGCTGGTACGGGAGATAGAGCGTGTGATTTTCGAGGCGCATGCAGCTAAGGGACAAGAGGGGGCATACAGCTTCGAGGAACTTCGCGACCAAAAGACGGCTCGGTTCCGGCAAGCACGCCGCATGGAATCAGAGGCTATCGCGGCATCGTCAGACCGCATTGCGGATGAGCTTGAAAAGGAGGCGATCATTGGTAGTCTGACTAACCAGGTTGCAGCTAAAGAGAAGTTGATTGCCGACTACACGCTGGATTTGGCAAAGCTCGTGGTCAAGGGAGCCGAAGCGCAGGTTCAGCGACATACCGATCTCACCGAAGCGGCTGAGGCGCTAACGACGCGTACAAATACGCTGGCCAGCCAGCGCAGAAGCTATGGGGCGTTGCAAGATGAAGTCAAGAACACGCGGGCGGCGAAGGCCCCGGAGATGCTGCGACAGGCAATCGCGCGTCATCCAAGTAGTGGCCTCAATCCCCAGCAGTGGAATGACTTTCTCCTTGTCTATCAAGGCAACGTCGACACGGCACTCAGCGGTTACATCGCGTGGGTAGACCAGGAGCTTGCGAACCTTAACGGCGCTATCCCAGCCGAGCGGGATCCAAATGTACCACTGATACCTGCGGACGCGGACTTAAAGACAATTCAACTTGCCGTGCTGAAAGCGGAGATGGCTCGGCTTGAAAAGCGCATAGGCGCAGATACTGTTATACGTAACCAGTACACGACGCTGTCAAAGAAGATATCGACCGAGAAAGCCGGCCTTCAAGCATTGAAGACGCGACTGGAAGACGCGAAGGGTGCGGCGGAGCGACGCAAGGTCTTACAGCAAGAACGGGATGCAGCCTATGGTCGGCTGTTTGAAGCGCTGGTCAAGGAACAGAACGCGCTGACCGAGCTGTATGCGCCGCTCATGGAGCGGCTTTCCTCCATGGACGGTACGTTGAAAAAGCTTAGCTTTAAAGTCTCGCGGACCGTTGATGTAGTAGCGTGGGCAAATATCGGTGAGGACAACTTGATTGATTGCCGCAAAGCCGGCGAATTCTACGGGCGCGGATCATTGGAAAAGCTGGTGCGTGCCAAACTCCAGCCGTCATGGCAGGATGGCAGCGCCGAAGAGGTGCAAACGGCCATGAGCGAGTTTATCGGGACTCATTTCAAGGGGCTGCGGGCCCATGCGCCGCACGCTCCGGCCGAGCAGGTGGCCTTCAGAGATTGGTCAAAGCGCTTTGCGCATTGGATCTTTAGCACGGATCACATCTCGGTAAAGTACGAGATTCTGTATGACGGCATCGACATACGAAAACTTTCGCCTGGTACTCGCGGCATTGTGCTTCTGCTTCTCTACCTAGCGTTGGATGATGCCGATGACCGACCGTTGATCATCGATCAACCTGAAGAGAACCTGGATCCGAAATCGGTCTTCGATGAGTTAGTTTCACTTTTCATTGCGGTCAAGTCCAAGCGCCAAGTAATCATGGTCACGCATAACGCAAACTTGGTGATCAACACCGATGCGGACCAAATCATCGTGGCCAGCGCCGGCCCGCCTGAGGGGGGCGGGCTTCCGTCTTTTACGTATTCCGCTGGTGGTTTAGAAGACGCTGAAATCCGCAAGGTGGTCTGCGATATTCTCGAAGGAGGCGAAAAGGCGTACCGAGAGCGCGCGCGTCGATTACGAGTTCGCCTTGAGAGGTAGCGTCTTCGAGTCTAGCTTGAGCCGTACAGGGGCTGTCTAGCGCGACCTCGTACGGCGCTCCATTCAGTAAAATGAGATTCGTTTGACGTTAGTCGAAAGTCGCTAACTAGCGAAAAGCCACCATTATCGATAGTCAGCCATGCACCTCAAACGCCCCATACCGACTATGGCGCACGCTGGAATTAGGTTCCATACCGTCGAGGTGAAACGTCATGAAGCGGTACGTAAAGAGTAGTAGTTGGTCCTTGAAGCAAAGGTTGCTTGTGCAAGACGGCCTATGGGTAAATCGACGCAAGCTGATATCTCAGCCTTAGGCATTGCTCGCAAGCACTTGGATTACGTTAAACTATAGGCAAGCCTACAGAATACTTCGGGTATTTGCTCGGCGTTCGCATTCAACTGAAAAATCGAGGTAGAAATCAACTTGGACATCGAAATCTGGGACGGCGGTCTACAAGAAGAAGAGATCGAAGCAATCGAGAAAATCAAGATCGCCTTCACGGACGTTCCTTCTGAGGGCAAGTCGCCTAGCCGGGGTGGTTCGCTACGGGATCAACTTCAAAGCAAGATTGCGCGTAATGGTATGTACCCTTGGAAGGGCTACGCGGGCTTCCGGTTTGTTGACGCCAAGGGCAAGGAGGGGGAGTTCGACCTAGTGATCGTTACGCACTGTAACGTCATTATTGTCGAATTGAAGGATTGGAACCATGCACCGGTCACGTCGCGCAATGACATCTGGTTCAAAGGTGATAAGAACATGGGGCGGTCGCCTGTCTCAGTCACCCGGAACAAGAAATTTTTATTGGAAAATAAACTAAAGCGGCTTTCATCCCGATTTACCAATAAGAACTACGCCCCCCGCGTATATTTTTTCGTCGTCATGACCGGAAACGCGGATTTCACTCGACTTCCGGAAGTGGATTTGCAGCATACCAAGTCTTTGACGGAATTCTTGAAGTTTTCGGACAAGGGGCACTTCAACGATTTCTTCCGTCCACACCCCGATGCGCAAGTGCTGAATCAGGACTTTTCGATCTTCGATGAATTATTCCTAAGCTCTAATATCGGACCGAAGGCATTGAAAATCGGCGGCTATAGCGCGGTCGAGGAAATATTTGAGCACCCCAAACACATCTACAAGGAGTATTTGGCAACTTCCGAGCTTTCAAAAACCACCGGGGCGCTGCTCCGTGTCTGGAATTTCAAGAAAGTTGAAGGCAATAAGTCCTTTACTCCTCAGGGTCGGGCCGAGATTGTTTCGCGCGAGCGCGAGGTACTGCAGTTTATTAACCATCAAAACCGTGACCTGTATCACCATTGCCTCCGTTCGCTCACCAGTTTCGAGAAGGATGAAGTTACATCGCAGTACAGCGAAGTTTATGAGCTCCCACCGGGACACGTGAGGTTCAATGAATTCGTTGGCAAGTACGGGCCGGCGCTACACGCGACCGACCGGCTGAACCTGGCTAAGCTACTGCTTGCAAAATTTAGCGACCTGCACGAAATCAGGATTGCCCACCGCGACATCGCCGACCATAGCCTCTGGCTGTCGCCGTCCAAGGAAATAGCCCTTTCCAGCTTTATCTCGGCTTACCACCAGCCGATCGGCACGGTTGGGGATTACCGCAGCAGTCTATCGGTTGGTGCCGTTGAGGTGAAGGAAATGCTCGACGGTGTGTCGTTGACTCCATTTCAGCAGGACGTTCATGCTCTCGGGCTCGTCTGTTGGCACCTGCTGAATGGGCAGCGAATGTCTCCCAAGAGCTTAGCGAGTGTCCAAGACGCCATGCTGGCAAGCAGCGAGTGGTATGCCGGCGTGTTGCTCAATGCCGTAACTGCAAAGTTCAAGGATGCGGAGACATTCTTCGATGCGCTAATGCGCGCCGAGCCCCAGAAAGAAATCGCTCCGACCTTTGATGAAAGTGAGTTGGACGTCTACCGCCGTCCGATCAATCACTCTCGTCAGTATCGGGAGGACGGCGATTTCCTGCGCGAGACGACTGACAAGGAAGTCTACCTCTCAGGTGGCAAATTGGTTAAAGCCTGGCTGAACGTCGGGGGCGAAGGAAGCGACCCTGTCGTCAATTTCCGCGTGCTGTCGTTTTTAAAGCGGGTTGATAAACTTGCGGCCGTCAACCCAGTATACCTGGCCCGGATTCTCGAGTACGGCCTCGCATCCAAGTCGTCTAGTCTGTATCTGGTGACAGATTTCATCGACGGAACGACTTGGGCAGAGGCAGTAGTCCAAGACGCAAAAAAAATGGACATCATTGGCAAACTGGCGTCTGCCGTCGAGCACCTTCATGGGCTTGGAATTTCCCATGGCGACATCCATCCCGGCAATGTCATGCTCGGAGGAGAGGGCAGCGTTTACCTGATCGACGTCCCGGACTTCTCACCTGACACGGCGGAGGTCAAAAACCAGCAGTACAGCCCTGAGCAGGTTGATGGGTGCTCGTCATTCCAGCGCGACATTTTCGCCGTGATTAAAATGTCCAGCGAGTTGCTTGGGATCGCGTGGGGGGAGGAATCCAACGCATACCCCGTGCTCGCCGGTGCAATTAGCGCGGAACTGGAAGATGTCGAGTTCGGCTTCAAAGACCTAGGCCGTTTCAAAAAGGCGCTAACGCGGGGCGCAGACGCAGAGGCACAGCAGCTTGTCGATGTTGCTGTGCCCAATGTCGACGGCATAATCACGATCTTGCCCGACAACGGCCGCCTGTATGTTAAGGTCGAAGCATCCTTGAAAGACGCGGGCGAAGTGATGGTGACCTTTAGCGGTATTGGTGGGACGTTCTCGGCGTTCTACAACAAGGACCAGCGCTGCTTCTTGGGAGGATATCCGCCCCATGTACGTTCCAGCGTCCATTTCAGGGAAGCCCAGGAAAGCCAGCTCGAAATAGGTACCGCAATCCGCATCACGGCGGGTCGTCCTGCCCAACTATCCGAATTGTCTGAGCTTCTCCGCAATGACGAAGCGTTCGAACGGGCAATCGAAATACTCCAGGAATCGCAGCCCAAAGCCGTTGATGCTGAACTGAGCCAACAAGTTCAGGAAGCATTCGACCGAGCCGGAGATCCGCAGGACACGGAGAGTACTGAACTTTCAGTCGAAATTTCGACGCCGGCACTGTGGCGGGCAATTCTTGACACGGAGACAGAATCCAGTCCGCATGTTGAGTTGAACGGGACGGCGTTAGCACCTACCGATGCGGATGGAGAACTCATCCTTCCGTACGAAGCGGACATCGACCCGCTGGGTTCATTCGCAAGCACGGACGAGGTCGAAGCACTCCTGATTGACCAAGATGGAAACGAGAAAAACCTCGGTGAGGTCTCACTCAAGAAATCCGCGCTGAACGAGGTGAGATTGACCAGGATCAGGTCTGCCGCCCGCAGCCTCGGTGATGGCGACACCATCTTCTTCCGGACTAAGCAGGATCGCGCATCCTACCGGAAGCGGAAAGTCGCCCTGGAAAGGCTGCTGGACCGGGAAGGAGTCGTGCGAGACCTACTTGACTTGTTCGACCCTGGGTGTCGAACGGCAGCGACGAGGTATGACATTGACGTCACCGACACGGATTTCGCAAGGTACGACCGAGAAGACCAGCACGGAAACAAGATCAGCCTGAACGAGCAACAGCGCGAAGCTTTCAAGAAGCTGCTCAATTTTGGCCCGCTGTCCCTTTTGCAGGGGCCGCCTGGTACGGGAAAAACGGAGTTTATCGCCGCCTTCGTGCACTTCCTGGTCGAGAAACTGAATGTGAGACGTATTCTTCTAGTGAGTCAGTCTCATGAAGCTGTGAACACCGCAGCGGAACGCATCCGGAAGCACTGCGCAAGGCTCGGTACGTCGCTAGAAGTAGTAAGGTTCAGCAACCGAGAGGGCGCGGTATCCAATGGACTCAAAGATGTCTATTCCCATGCCATCACGGCTGAAAAGCGGGAATTATTCAATGCCGAGTACCGCTACCGCGTCGCGGCCCTTTCGGATGCGCTTGGGCTCGAGGCTGAGTTCATCTCGAAGGTGGTCGATGCTGAGCTGAAGCTGTTCAAGCAAATTGACCACCTTGAATCCTTGCTTGCGCGCCTCGCTGGCATTGACGACAAGGAAGACATTAAATCTCTCAAGATGATTGTGGCCGAGCTGGACGAGACCATCCGCGCGAAGCTATCGGCAGACTACGGTATCACCCTGCCGAGGGAATCCAAGCTCTCGGACGCTAAGACTATACTGCTGTCACAGTTTTGCGCAGAACACGGCGTGCGCCCTAACGAGGCGAGAAGAGTGCGCGCGCTGGCTAAGATTTCCGGGGATATGCGGGATGCCCTCTCAGCTGAGAGAGTCAACTGCGATGAGTTCTACGCGCGTTCAAGGCAGCTTGTCACGGGCACTTGCGTCGGCATTGGGCAGGGACACATCGGAATTCACGACAACGTTTATGACTTTGTGATTATCGACGAGGCAGCGCGCTCCATCTCCAGCGAACTGGCGATCGCAATGCAATCTGCGAAGCGCGTGCTGTTGGTAGGTGACCACCTGCAGTTGCCGCCGCTGTATTCCGATGCACACAAGACGGCCCTTGCGCGACGCCTGGGCATCAATGATAAGAACACGGAACTTGATGTTGTACTGCGAAGCGACTTTGCGCGGGCATTCAATTCCGAATACGGCAGCCAAACCAGTGCCGCCCTGCTGACCCAGTATCGCATGGCTCCGCCCATCGGCAACTTGGTGTCGACTACGTTCTACGGCGGGAAACTGTACAACGGTGCTCGGGCAATTCCCGACCTCTACCAGCACTCGCCAGAAGCGCTCAGGTCAGCTGTAACTTGGCTCGACACCTCGCCGCTCGGAGGGCGTGCGTATCACCAGAGCGACCGCGGAGTAAGTATCTACAACCGGTGCGAAGCCGAGCAGGTCATCGAAGTCCTCAAACAGATTTCATTGAACGGCCCGTTCCTCGCCAGCCTTTGCGAGCTCAAGGATAAGGAGGACGCACTTGTCGGCGTCATCTGCATGTATGCGGAACAAAAGCGGTTGATCCGGCAGAAGTTCAACCAAGAGATCTGGACAGATGGCTTCAAGGAACTGGTGAAGATCGATACTGTCGACAGTTACCAAGGCAAAGAGAACAGGATCATCATTCTGAGTCTTACACGTTCTGATAAAGCCCGGACGCCCGGCTTTCTGCGGACGCCGAACCGGATCAATGTCGCGATGTCGCGCGCAATGGACAGGTTGCTAATTATCGGCAATGCCGACATGTGGAGCAATCATAACAAGGACAAGCCGCTCGGTCAGGTTGTTTCCTACATGAGCGGTATGGGCGAGGGAGCCGGATATCGGTTCGTGCCCGCACTAAAGAAGCACTAAGGTGGCCACATTGGAAAACAAAACGACTTATTGTGAGATAGATTTTCTGTTGCCGGCCCAGCGCTTCAGCATCAGTTTTTCGTACATCACCCAGAAAGGCTTACCCTTCGTCCGCGAGTTCGTCCTGCGCCTGCTCCATATGGCACCGATGACGAAATCGCAGCTTGCCACTTACTTCGGGTTCAGCCGCAACGAAACCGAGGAAGCAATTGCCGATCTGGTTGACCGGGGAGAGCTAACGCTGTCCGACAGCGGCCGGTTGATGCTTACCGAGAAAGCCGCCGGGTATTTCAACGACATTGGAGAGGCACCACGCCTATCCCAACTCCAAGACAGTGGAGCTTTCCTAGCCTTCGATCTGGCAACCTTTACTTGCCTCGGCAAAGACATCCCCCCAGATAAATGGAAGAATGGAATACCCATCCGGGTGGATGACGAGAACGCGTCAAGAAGCGAGACACTGGCAGAAAAACACTTTCAACGGCAGTTCCATGACATTCTGGATAAGGGGCTGCTTTCAAAGTCCCTAGTGCAGGACGAGAAAGATTCACTGACCGTGTACACGGTAAATTCGGTCATCAAGATCCGTCAGATGCCGTTCAGGCTTACCGTAAGGTTTCAGTTGGACGAGGAGGGCCGAAGCGTGGAACGCGAAGACTTCGAGTTGCTTAATAGCTCCGACCAAGTCCACGAAAAAATCACCGTGGAACTTGATCGCCTGACGCGGCCGAGCAATGTGATGGAAATTGCCAAGGCCATGCTTGAAATTGGGGACGGCGACACGCTCAAGTTGTTCGATTCGAAAAGCAATGCTCTCAACCTGCAGTTCCTAGATGATCTCAGGCGGCTTGAGGAAAACAGCGGCAAGCAAAGGACCACATTTGTTGGCCCGATCTATTCGGCCGCGAACTGGGATCTGCTGCAAAAAGTCTTGGCGCCTATGCTCGCATCTCGAATCAAGAGCAAAGCGGATGCAGGGCAGCCTCGGTTCCTATGGCTGGCACCGAGCGATACGTATTGGTGCAAAAGCGCACGGCTGTCGGTTGCCCTGAGCGACTTTCTTAACAAGGCAAGCACGAAAGAGAAAAAACTCTATTCGCCCATAGTCTATTTGCCAGTCTCGGGGAAGGATGACCGAAGGACCGCCAGGCAGTGGGAACATGAGCTTGACCTACATGTGGCTAAGGCGTACGGGCTGGTCGAGGGTTTCCTTGGCGGCAATGTAGAGATTTTGCACTTCGATGAGGAGTTTGTCGCTGTCGTGTATCACTTCTCGGTTCCCTCGGTTTACCCGGTGACCTTGCCACTCGGGTTCATGAGCACCGATAAACAGGTGGTTTCGGAAATAGGTCGCCTCGTCCAGGCGCATGTGGAGGGGAGTGCTGGGTATGAGCGGAAGAATGATTGCGGCCCAATAGCTAGACTTGGCCGGAGTGAAAAAAATTAATCGCCTCTGTTGTCAAGATAGCGCGTCAGCCCTCGTCAACGTCCCAAGCTGCGATTGATGGCTTTTGTCGTCGCACTGCTCTGCGGCATCCGCTGCCGTTGTGCCAGTAGCCAACTTACAAAAGACGGGTATTGAGATGGATCTACAGCCGACTTAGAATGCGAAGTATGTACCCTTAATCTCGTTCCCAACAGATGATATATGCCAACTGCGCGCCGACGTGGCACTACCGCCGGTCAACTCAACGGTTTCTGCTCTTGAGCCAAGCCCCCCGTAGGCTGGCTTTGCTTGATCTCTACCGAAATCGCAATGAATGGCAACGGGCGGGTAGCCGGGTGGGTTAAGAAAATCGAACTATTGACTCAGCCATGCTGGAGTTGCGGCTTGGAATGCATGTTTTTGGGGTATTTTTTATTGCCACTGCGCATAAGTCAAGCAAGCCGATTTTCGTTGGCCGGGAGCAAAAAAACATCAAACCGCGCCCGCCGTTATTGAAGCGAGCTTCAACGGGGGGGTAGTAGTGGGGGGGGTAGAAGCTTTTCCGCCGTTTTCCCATAGTAGAGTTAAGAAAACACCGTCTCCGCCATAACACCTAAAACCCGCTTCGGCGGGTTTTTTCATGTCAACGTTCCGGGACTGGGCCGTCGAGGCGCCCGGCAACAGCTTTCCGCGTGAGGTTTGCGAGCACGCCCTGGCTCACAGCCTGCCGGACCGCGTGGAGGCCGCCTACCAGCGCGGCGACCTGTTTGTGAAGCGGATTGCGCTGATGCAGGCGTGGGCAGACTACTGCCTGGCAAATGATGTGATGTCGGACTGACATTCTTGCCGTTCACCTTGACCAAAATCGATTCAGTCGATAACATAATGCCCGTCTACCCATCCACTCGTGGGGGATAGTTGAGCAATCGACTTGGAAACGTGGCCGAGTGGCCGAAGGCACATCCCTGCTAAGGATGCATACGGCTTATACCTGTATCGTGGGTTCGAATCCCACCGTTTCCGCCAGGACACTAAAAACCCGCCCCGTGCGGGTTTTTTTCATTTTTCGCCGCAATGACACCAACGCGGCGCGAGTTATGTCTGTGATAAAACGGAGGAGTGCGCTATGTGGGACGAAGTGAATCAAGTACTGACAACACTGCATCAACAGCCGGCGCTGTCGACAGAGATGCGTCAGACAGACTTCGAAAAGCTCATTACGCGCGTGACCAATTTCTTGCGATGGCTTGCCGTGGCAATGATGGTGCTGTTGCTGATACTCGTTGTGGTTAAAATCACTGGCTCAGTCTCGCAGTTCTGGGCCGACGTCGCCATTTTCCTTGCGGTTGCTCAAATGTGCCTGGCGGCCATCTGGCTCGTCCTTGACACCTTACCGGCGATAGTTTTCGTACTCTTCCTGAACAAGCAGTTGTTCGTTATCAGGCAGCGAGAATCGAAACACGAGTTTGGCCAAGCGGCGCAACTAAAGCGCCATAGCGTTAAAACGCTGAAATTGACATTGATATGGCTGGAGATCCGCATAGAACGGATGAAATTAGGCTTGGTGTTTTTTGTTGGTGGTTCCGATAAGGTCGCGATTCTTATGCTTGCCGCAAGCGGTTGGGCGGTGTGGCACAACATGCCCAGTGACCAGCCGTCTTGGATACAGGAAGCGTACTTATACGGTGCGGCTTTCTGCGGCGGCTTGGCAATCGGAGGTGTATTGTCGAATATCGTCGTTAAAAAACTGAGCTACCAAAAAGACCTCCTGACGCTGGCTATCGCGCTAGCCGAGTCGGATGCCGGCGACTCCTGCTGACCGACTGCTTGATGTTGTGCTGGGTGATAGCTGACGTCGTGGCAGGCAAAGTGCAATTGCTGGCGGCAGAAGTGGCGCGTGGCGGGCCGATTGCATTACCCTTGGATCTGGTAGACGAAGATCCCCTACAGCCGGGCACGAAGGACAGTCCTGGATTCTCCGCCAAGAGCCTGACCGAGCTCGCCGCAGCGATTTGTCTGCGCGGCGTGAAGACACCCATTTCGGTTCGGCCCAATCCTGCAGCGCCAGGGCGATCAATGAACTCACCGCTCGCGAGATCGCCGACTACATCGGCCGTGAGCTGGCCAAGGGATTGCGCGGCTGATTGAGCGATTAGGAACGGCCGTCAGTAGCACTCGGGCATTTCGCAGCGTCATCGATAGCTGGTTTTTCTCGTTGGAACAAGACGTGCTCGCGGATGGATCTGTCGATGCAAGCGACTCAGCCGAATTGATGACACGCACCGACACATTGATGGAAGCGCAACTGACAAACATCAGCAAGACAGCACCCGCGTTTTCAGCGGTTCTGCGAACCTATCGCAGGGCGCTGGCCGAGGGTGACAATATGCTCGCCGAAGGATTGATCAGCTGGCTTGCCGGCCAACCGAATATTGCGGCAAGCGTAAAGCGCGCGGCCAGCATCAAAGGAGAGCTTGATCATTTCGGCGCCGCCAATTTTCTAATCGGCTTGCTGACGATCCTGCGCGACAGCGGCTTTCCAGGCCTCTACTTGGTGCCGTTTTCTCATAGTAGAGTTAAGAAAACACCGTCTCCGCCAGAACAAAAGAAAAAGCATCCCGCAAGGGTAATGCCGTTAAGTTAAGCTGAAAATAGGCTTCGTCATTCCCGCGAATGCGGGAATCCATGAGGCGCATGCCTGGCTAACTCAGCATGGATCCCGGCTTTCGCCGGGACGACATCGCTTAACTTAACGGCATTACTCCCGCAAGGGAGGCTTTTTCTTTACAGGCAGTCAATCGGTCCCGGTACCGATCCGCATAAGGGGTGTTCTCGACTAGCCGCCGATTGTAGTCGGTCTTCACCCCTCTAACAGGTCCGGCGCTCAAGCTGAAGCGCCTAGACCTCGCTCCACTGGCGCAGCAGGTTATGGTAGTGGCCGGTGAGGCCGACCATTTCCTCGCTGTCGCCGAGGCGCGTGCGCAGCGCCTGGATGTTGCGATCCAGTTCCAGCAGCATGGCGCGGCGGCCGTCGTCGCGCACCATGCTCTGGGTCCAGAAGAAGGAGCAGACGCGGACGCCGCGCGTGACCGGTTCCACCCGGTGCACGCTGGTCGACGGGTACAAAATCAGGTCGCCTGCGGGCAGTTTGACTTCGTGGACGCCGTAGGCGTCGTCGATGATCAACTCGCCGCCATCGTACTCTTCCGGCTCGCACAGGAACAAGGTGGAGGAAACGTCGGTGCGCATCCACTGCTTGTCGGCGGTGCGGCGCATGGCGCCGTCGATGTGGTTGCCGTAGTGCTCGCCGCCGGCGTAGCTGTTGAACAGCGGCGGGCAAGTGCGCAGCGGCAGCGCCGCCGAAAAGAACAGCGGGCTGGCGGCGAGGGCGTCGAGCACGATCTGGCCCAGCTCGCGCGACAGCGCCGACGATTCCGGCAACTGGCGGTTTTGCTTGACCTGCGCGCCTTGCGATCCAACGGTGGCGCGGCCGTCGACCCAGTCGGCTTGGTCGAGGCGTTGGCGGATCAGGGCAAGCTGGGCAGGGGAAAGGACTCCGGGAATATGCAGCATCATGGCGGGATTATGTTCAGTGATAAGGCTGGCGCTTAGCATAATGGAATATGCCGCGTTTTGCCACGGCCGGCGCCGCCTTTTATGGTTTGGTGGAGCGCAGTTGCGCCAGGGTGAGAGCGCCGGCCTTTTCGGCCTCGGCTTCAGCCGCCGCTTCGCTGGCGAAACTCTGGTCCGCCGCTACCCGGTGCTTGGGATACACCGTCGCCAAGTGCATCGGGTTGGCCGATTGCGTGTGGATGGTGACATACGCTCCCCATTTATTGGTCCCCGGCAATGGTTCCGCAGTGAATTCGATTTCGAAGTCATCCACATATCTGGTTGGCATGGCGTCCTCCTTGTCCTGGCGCGTATCGTACAGCAGATCGGTGATAAGATCGCGCGTCGGTCACGCCGCGTGGCCTCCAACATTGATTGCGATCCAGGATGACCTTGCAGCACCGTAACAACATCAATCTCCATGGGACGGGCAAGCCCACCCTGGTGCTGGTTCACGGCTTCGGCTGCGACCAGAGCATGTGGCGCCATATGGTGCCGGCGTTCGAGGCGACGCACCGCATCGTCCTGTTCGATCTGGTCGGCAGCGGCGCCTCGGACCTGACTGCCTACGACAAGACCCGATACGCAACGCTGCATGGCTATGCAACGGACCTGCTGGAGATCCTGGACGAGTACGCCGACGGCCCGGTGGTGTTGGTCGGACATTCGGTGAGCGCCATGATCGGACTGCTGGCCGCCAACGTGGCGCCGCACCGGTTCGCGGCGCAGATCATGGTCGGGCCGTCGGCCTGCTATATCGACGACGACGGTTATCGCGGCGGCTTTGCGCGCGCAGACATCGACGATCTGCTCGATACCATGGCCGGCAACTATCTCGGCTGGTCCAGCACCATGGCGCCGGCCATCATGGGCGCGCCCGACAAGCCGGAACTGGGCGTGGAACTGACCAACAGCTTCTGCCGCACCGATCCCGACATCGCCAAGCATTTCGCGCGCGTCACGTTCCTGTCCGACCACCGCGCCGACCTGGCCGCGTGCACCGTTCCCACCTTGGTCATGCAGTGCAGCGACGACCTGATCGCACCGAGGGAAGTGGGCGAGTTCATCCAGCGCGCCATCGCCGGCAGCAAGCTGGTGGTGATCGACAACACCGGCCATTGCCCGCACCTGAGTGCGCCCGACGCCAGCATCGCCGCCATGCGGGCCTTCCTGGCCGGGCTGCCGTAAGCGATGGACGACTGGCAAGCGGCCGGCCCGGACCTGTGGGAGCACGCTCCCTGCGGCCTGCTGATCGCCGCCGCCGATGGCGTGGTACTGCGCGTGAATGCCACCTTGTGTCGCTGGCTGGGCTACGAGCTGGCGGAACTGGTCGGCGTCAAGCGCTTCCCGGAGCTGATGCCGATGGGCGCGCGGGTCTTTCTTCAGACCCACTGGACGCCGCTGCTGCAGATCCAGGGCTCGGTGTCCGAGGTGCAACTGGATCTGCTGCACAAGGACGGCCACCGCGTGCCGATGATGCTGAGCGCCATGCGGCGCGAGCGCGACGGCCGTCTGCAGGATGAAATCGCCGTGCTGGTCGCTGCCGACCGCAAGCTGTATGAACGCGAGCTGCTGGCGGCGCGCGCCAAGGCGGAGGCGGTGGCCCTCGACCTGGAATTGGCGCAGTCCAAGCTGCGCCAGGCCAACGAGGCGCTGTCCGCCGAGCATCTGCGCAAGGATGAATTCCTGGCGACCCTGGCCCACGAGCTGCGCAATCCGCTGGCGCCGCTGTCGAATGTGGTGGAGACGATCAAGTTGCGCAGCGGCGCGGCCCAGCTGTCCGAACGCGAGCTGCAGGTGCTGTCGCGGCAGGTGGCGCAGATGGCGCGGTTGGTCGACGACCTCATGAATGTGTCGCGCATCAGCCTGGGGCGCATCGACTTGCGGCTGGAGTCGGCCGATCTGGTGCAGTTGCTGAGATTTGTGGCCGAGGAAGCCTCGGCCGCCGTGCAGGCGGCCGGCCTGAGCCTGCGGGCCGAGTTGCCGTCCGCGCCGCTGTGGGCCAGCGTCGACCGTGCGCGGCTGACGCAGATCGTCGCCAACCTGCTGAACAATTCCGTCAAGTACAGCTTGCCCGGCGCGCGCATCGGGCTGCGCGCCACGGCGTCCGACGGCGAGGCCGTGATCGAGGTCAGCGACACCGGCATCGGCATCCCGCCCGATCAGCTGACGAAAATTTTCAGCATGTTTTCCCAGCTGACGCCGGCGCTGGAGCGCTCGCAGGGCGGGCTGGGCATAGGGCTGGCGCTGGTGAAGGGGCTGGTCGGACTGCACGGCGGTACGGTCGAGGCGTATAGCGAAGGCGTGGGCAAGGGCAGCCGGTTTACGGTGCGCCTGCCGCTGATCGCGCCGCCAGTGGTGGAAGCGCAGGCAGTGCCGGCCCCGGCGCCCGGCGTGCGGGCCGACGATGCGGTTGCGGTGATGATCGTCGACGACAATGTCGATGCGGCCGAAACCCTGGGAGCGGTGATGGAGCTGTTCGGTTACCGGATCAACGTGGCCCACAGCGCGCTCGACGCTTTCCGGGCGATGGCGGCGTCGCCGCCGCGCGCGGCCGTGCTCGATATCGGCCTGCCCGATATGAACGGCTATGAACTGGCGAAGAAAATCCGCAGCCAGCCGTGGGGCGCGGACCTGGTGCTGGTCGCAGCCACCGGCTGGGGGCAGGAGTCCGACAAGCAGGCCGCCCGGGACGCCGGCTTCGACCTGCACTTCACCAAGCCGCTCGATTTTATCGATCTTGACAGGCAGTTGCGCGCCATATTGCCATGAATCTTAATTCTGCCTTAAGTATCAGCCTCGTATACTTGTCGCTATTTTAACTAATGGAGTTCAAGATGGAACAGTTGCTGGCCACCTTTATAGCGTGGTTCCTCCACCTGGATGTGCACTTGGTCGAGTTGATCGAGTTGCACGGCAACTGGGTTTATCTGATTTTATTCTTGGTGATTTTCATCGAAACCGGCGTGATCGTGATGCCTTTCCTGCCGGGCGACTCACTGCTGTTCATCGCCGGCGCGCTGGCGGCCAAGGGCTTGCTGGATCCGTTGACCTTGTGCGTGCTGCTGTTTATCGCCGCCGTGGCCGGCGACTCCCTGAATTTCAGCATCGGTGCTTGGTTCAGGCGCAAGGCCCTCGATACCAGCAAAATACCGTTCGTGAAAGCCGAGCACCTCCAACATACGCATGACTTCTTTACTAAGCACGGCGGCAAGACCATCATCCTCGCGCGCTTCGTGCCCATCGTGCGCACTTTCGCACCGTTCGTTGCCGCCTTGGGCGCCATGCCGCGCCGCGTGTTCCTGACGTACAACGTCACCGGCGCCTTCCTGTGGATCGGCAGCCTGATTGCGGCGGGTTATTTATTCGGCAATATTCCTTGGGTCAGCCGCAACCTGACGGCCGTGGTGATGGGCATCGTGGTGATCTCGATCCTGCCGGCGCTGGCCGGATGGCTGCGCTCGCGCCGCCTGGCGTAACGGCCGGCGCAAGGCGAGGCGAGAACACGCGGCGTCTTTAACGCTGCGTTCATTTTCGCCTCGCTATCATTCGCTTCATTCGTGCAATGTCCCGAGAAGCGTCTTATCCTATGAAAATTACCATTATCGGCACCGGCTACGTTGGCTTGGTGACCGGCGCCTGCCTGGCGGAGTTGGGCAACGATGTGTTTTGCCTCGACCTTGACCAGGGCAAGATCGATCTGTTGAACCAGGGGGGCATCCCGATCCACGAGCCGGGCCTGGATCAGGTGGTGGCGCGCAACCGCGCCGCCGGCCGCCTGCGCTTCTCGACCGACGTCGCCGCTTCGGTGGCGCACGGCGACGTGCAGTTCATCGCGGTCGGCACGCCGCCCGACGAGGACGGCTCGGCCGACCTGCGCTACGTGCTGGCCGCCGCCCGCAACATCGGCCGCCACATGGGCGGTTTCAAAGTCATCGTCGACAAGTCCACCGTGCCGGTCGGCACCGGCGAGCGCGTCGCGGCGGCGCTGCGGGAAGAACTGCAAACGCGCGGCGCGCGCCAGGATTTCTCGGTGGTGTCGAATCCCGAATTCCTGAAGGAAGGCGCGGCGGTGGAGGATTTCATGCGTCCCGACCGCATCGTCATCGGTCATGACGCCACGCCGGCCGGCCTCAAGGCCGCCGCCACCATGAAACTGCTGTACGCGCCGTTCAACCGCCACCACGAGCGCACCTTCTGGATGGACCTGCGTTCGGCGGAGTTCACCAAGTACGCGGCCAACGCCATGCTGGCCACCCGCATTTCGTTCATGAACGAACTGGCCAACCTGGCCGACCATGTCGGCGTCGATATCGAAGCCGTGCGGCGCGGCATCGGCTCCGACCCGCGCATCGGCCACAGCTTCCTGTACGCCGGCGCCGGTTACGGCGGCTCCTGCTTCCCCAAGGACGTGCAGGCGCTGGAGCGCACCGCGCGCCACTACACCCAGGACTTGCTGATCCTGCGCGCGGTGGAGGCCGTCAACGACAAGCAGAAGCTGGTGTTGGGCCGCAAGGTGCTGTCGCGCTTCGGCGCCAACCTGGCCGGCAAGCACTTCGCCATCTGGGGCCTGGCCTTCAAGCCCGACACCGACGATATGCGCGAAGCGCCGGCGCGGATGCTGGTGCGCCAGTTGCTCGACGCCGGCGCCACGCTGGCGGTGTACGACCCGGTGGCCATGGCCGAAGCCAGGCGCGTGCTGGCGCTCGACCTGAGCGCCGCCGAACTGGCGCGCGTGCGCTTCGCCGACAGCCCGATGGATGCGCTGACCGGCGCCGAGGCGCTGGTCATCGTCACCGAATGGAAGGCCTTCCGCAGCCCGGATTTCGACCAGATCAAGGCCGCGCTCCGTCAGGCGGTGATTTTCGACGGCCGCAATCTGTTCGAGCCGCTGGCGATGTCCGAGGCCGGCTTCGAATACCACGGCATCGGCCGTTCCGTCTTGACCAGCAGGAAATATCAACCACGGCTGGCGGCATAACTGGTCACATCAATGCCCGGCGCGGTAAGATGACCGTGTTCGGCCTATAGGGAGATGATGCGGTGCGCCTGTTGCTGGTGGAAGACGATCCGATGATCGGTGAAAGTATTGAAGACGGCTTGCATGGCGAGAGTTATGCGGTCGACTGGGTGCGCGACGGCCATGCGGCCGAACTGGCGCTCACCACGATTTCCTACGACCTGTTGCTGCTGGACCTGGGCTTGCCGCGCAAGCAGGGCATGGAGGTGTTGCGCACGCTGCGTGCGCGCGGCGCCGATCTGCCGGTGCTGATCATTACCGCGCGCGACGGCACGCCGGCGCGCGTGGAAGGCCTGGACGGCGGCGCCGACGACTACCTGGTCAAACCGTTCGATCTGGATGAACTGCTGGCGCGCATCCGCGCCCTGTTGCGGCGGCGGGTGGCGCGCACCGCCTCGCTGGTGGTGCACGGGCCGCTGACGCTGGACCTGGCCAGCCATGAAGCCCATTTCGAGGGTGAGCCGGTCAAGCTGTCGGCGCGCGAATTCGCGGTGCTGCGGGTGCTGCTCGACAATCCCGGCAGCGTGGTCTCCAAGAGTCAGCTGGAGGACAAGCTGTACGGCTGGAACGCGGAAGTCGAGAGCAACACGGTCGACGTCTACGTGCACCGCCTGCGCAAGAAATTCGGCGCCGACTTTATCCGCAATGTGCGCGGCGTCGGCTACAAAGTCGGGCCCGCCGCATGAAAACCATCCGTCAGCAATTGCAGATCGGCCTGTTGTGGGCGACGCTGGCTTGCGTGCTGGGCGCCGGCACCATGCTGTACGTGTCGCTGCTGGCCGAGACCAACGAGCTGGCCGACCTGCAGTTGCGGCAGTTGGCGGCGGCGCTGCCGAATGATGTCGGCAGCGCCGCCCACCACGCCGGCCGTCACGATCCGGAAGAAGAGTTCGTATTGCAGGCCTGGAGCAGCGACGGCGCGCTGATGCACGTGGCGGCCGCGCCGGCGCTGGCGCCCTTGCCGCGCTACGCGGTGGATGGCTATACCGACGTGGTGCTGAACGGGACGGAATGGCGCATCTTCGGTCACACCGAAGATGGGCGCTATGTACAAGTCGGCCAGCCGCAGGACGTGCGCGACGGGCTGGCGCTGGGCATGGCCCTGCGCGCCGGCGCGCCGCTGCTGGCGATTGCGGTGCTGTTTTCGGCGCTGGTGCTGGCGGTGGTGGGACGCGCGCTGCGCCCGCTCGACCGGCTGGCCAGCGCGGTGGTGGGGCAGTCGCCGACGGCGCTGCAGCCGCTCGATCCGGACACCATGGCGCCGGACCTGCGGCCGGTGGTCAGTGCGCTCAACGGCTTGATGGGCAAGTTCGAAGAGGCGTTGGCCGCGCAGCGCACTTTCGTGGCCGACGCCGCGCACGAACTGCGCTCGCCGTTGACCGCGCTCAAGCTGCAGCTGCAGCTGGTGGAGCGGGCCGAGAGCGACACGGCGCGCGCGCAGGCGCTGGTCAAGATGCACGAGCGGCTCGATCGCGGCAGCCATCTGGTGCAGCAGTTGCTGAGTCTGGCGCGTCACGAGTCGGGTCTGAGCCGCACGCAGTTGCGGCCGGTGGACCTGAACGCGCTGATCGCCAGCGTGGTGTCCGACCATTCGGCGCTGGCCGACAGCCGCGATATCGACCTCGGCATGGAAAACTCCGACGCCGTGGTGCTGCAAGCCGAGAAGGAGGGTCTGCTGGTGCTGCTCAACAATCTGGTGGACAACGCCTTGCGCTACACGCAGCGCGGCGGCCGGGTCGACCTGCTGGCCGGTGTCGCCGAGGGCAAGCCTTTCCTGCGCGTGCGCGACAACGGTCCGGGCGTCGCGCCCGAGCACCGCAGCCGCTTGTTCGACCGCTTCTTCCGTCCCGATGGCAACGAGGTCTGGGGCTGCGGCCTGGGCCTGTCCATCGTCCGCAATATCGCCGATCATCACCGCGCCGAGATCCGCCTGGAAGAGGGTGAGCACGGCCGGGGACTGAGCGTCACCGTGCTGTTTCCCTGACCGTTTATTCATGCGCCGTTAACGAAGCGCTCCGTACACTGGGGGTCGGATAATTCACCGGGGTGCGGTAATGCGGTTGTTTGTTGATGTAGAGGAACGCCGGGTGTACGCATGAGGACCATGCGCACGCGTTTGCTGCTGGGGCTGACCGGCGGCACGCTGGGCTGCGTGCTGGCGGCCGCCATGCTGCTGTACGCGCTGGCCGACCGCGAGGCCGACGTCCAGTCCGACCAGCGCCTGCGCGAGCTGGCCTGGGCGCTGCCGCTGCAGGCGCCGCCGGCCTGGCATTTGCCGCCGCAGCGCGATCCCGGCGAGCACTTCGATGTCCAGGCCTGGGATGCGGCCGGGCGGCCGGTGCACGTCACGGACGCCGCGCCGGTGTTGCCGCTGACGCAGCCGCTCGGCTATGCCGTGGTGCGTTTCCATGGCGAGCGCCGGCGCGTCTACACCGATCTGGTGAACGGCTTTCACATTCAGGTGTCCCAACCCGTTGCATTGCGCCAGCGCGCCGCCGCCCACATGGCGATGCGCATCGCGCTGCCGCTGCTATTGCTGGTGCCGGCCATGGCGCTGCTGATCTGGCTGGTGGTGGGGCGCGCCATGCGCCCGCTCGACCGCTTGACGCAGGCCGTCAGCGGCCGCACGCCGGCCGCGCTGCAGCCGCTGCAGCCGCTGGAGATGGGCGGCTTGCCGCCCGAGCTGCATCCGATCGTGGCCGCGCTCAACAGCCTGTTGACCAAGATCGAGGGGGCCATCACCGCGCAACGCAATTTTGTCGCCGACGCCGCGCACGAGCTGCGTTCGCCGCTCACGGCCTTGAAGCTGCAGCTGCAGCTGGCCGAGCGCGCCACCGACGACGAGGCCCGCAAGATCGCCTTCCGCAAGTTGCACGAACGGCTAGACCGGGCGGTCCATCTGGTGCAGCAGTTGCTGACGCTGGCGCGTCAGGAACACGGTCTGGCGCCGCCGGCGTGCGCCGATTGCGACCTGGCGCAGCTGGCGCGGCGCGCGGTGGCCGACCATGCCTTGTATGCCGGTAGTCGCCAGGTTGAACTGGTGCTGGCCGCTGGCGCTGACACGATGGCGACGCGGGTACATGGTCATCAGGAAGGATTGGCCGTCATGCTCGGCAATCTGGTCGACAACGCGCTGCGCTATACCCAGGCCGGCGGCCGGGTCACGGTGGCCGCAGGAATGGAGCAGGGCAGTCCTTATCTGGAAGTGGCCGACAACGGCCCCGGCGTGCCGGAGGCCAGCCGCGAGCGCCTGTTCGACCGCTTTTATCGGCCGGACGGCAACCAGGTGTGGGGCTGCGGCCTCGGCCTGTCGATCGTGAAAAGCGTGGCCGACGCCCACCAGGCCAGGCTGGCGCTGCGCGCCAACGGCGACCGCGGACTGGTGGTCACGGTGCGCTTCCCGCCGGCCTGACGCCAGTTTTAATGCGGCGTTCATGATCGGGGCCGCACAATCGAGGCTCTACTTTGGAGTGCGCATGAACCGAGAACCTACCCGCCCGGAATTGTCGATCGTGATCCCGGTGTATAACGAAGAGGCCGGCCTGCCGCGCCTGTTCGCCCGCCTGTACCGCGCGCTGGACCAGCTTGGCGCCAGCTACGAAATCGTGTTCGTCAACGACGGCAGCCGCGATCAATCCGCATCCATTCTGGCCGCGCAGTTCCGCCGCCGGCCGGACGTCACGCGCGTGGTGCTCTTCAACGGCAACTACGGCCAGCACATGGCCATCCTGGCCGGCTTCGAGGCGGCGCGCGGCGAGATCATGATCACGCTCGACGCCGACCTGCAGAATCCGCCCGAGGAAATCGGCAAGCTGGTGGAGAAGATGCGCGAGGGCTACGACTACGTCGGCTCGATCCGCCGCAAGCGCCAGGACGCCGCCTGGCGCACCTGGGCCTCCAAGGCCATGAACCGCCTGCGCGAGCGCATCACCAACATCAAGATCACCGACCAGGGCAATATGCTGCGCGCCTATCGCCGCAACGTGGTGGACCTGATGAACCAGTGCGCGGAGGTGAATACCTTCGTGCCGGCGCTGGCCTACCGCTACGCCCGCAAGCCGGCCGAGATCGTGGTCGAGCATGAGGAGCGCGCGGCCGGTGTATCCAAGTATTCCTTGTACAGCCTGATCCGCCTGAACTTCGACCTGGTCACCGGTTTCTCGCTGGCGCCGTTGCAGTTCTTTTCCATGCTCGGCATGGTGATGTCGTTCGGCTCGGCGGTGCTGGTGCTGGTGCTGCTGGGACGCCGCCTGTTCCTCGGCGCCGAGGCCGAAGGCGTATTTACCTTGTTCGCGCTGTCCTTCTTCTTCATGGGCATGATCCTGTTCGGCATCGGACTGTTGGGTGAGTATGTCGGGCGCATCTTCGAGCAGGTGCGTGCGCGGCCACGCTATGTGGTGCAGACCGTGCTCCAGCAGCCGCTGGAATCCATGGCGGAGCGTCCTTAATGCGCAGTTCATTATTGCAGCCATATCGTGGCGCCACTTTTTCGTTCCCGCATCGCGTCATGTCTGATTTTTTGCGATCCAAGGTGGCACTGTCGGTGCTTGCCGTTTGCTTTATTCTGGGCTCGCTTTTTGTGCTGCACCTGCGCACCCTGATCCAGCCGGACGAGGGCCGCTATGCCGAGATGGCGCGCGAGATGCTGCTCAGCGGCGACTGGATCACCACGCGCCTGAACGGCATCAAGTATTTCGAGAAGCCGCCGCTGCACACCTGGATGAGCGCGGCCTCGTTCGCGCTGTTCGGCATCGGCGACTGGCAAGCGCGCCTGTGGAACGGCCTGTGCGGCGTGTTGACGGTGTTCCTGACCGGCTACACGGGGCAGCGCGTGTTCGGCGGCCGCGTCGGCGTGTACGCCGCGCTGGTGCTGGGCTCCACCCTGTTCTGGGCGGCGACCTCGCAATTCAATTCGCTCGACCTCGGTGTGGCGGCCACCATGGCGCTGTCGCTGTGCGCCTTGCTGATCGCCCAGCGCGACGAGGCCAGCGCGGCCGAGCGTTTGCGCTGGATGATGGTGTGCTGGGCCGGCATGGCCTTGTCGCTGCTGGCCAAGGGCCTGATCGGCATCGTGCTGCCAGGCGGCGTGCTGTTCCTGTATGCCTTGCTGAGCGGCGACCGTTCAATCTTCCTGCGCCTGCATCCGGTGCGCGGCCTGCTGCTGTTGCTGGCGCTGGCGTTGCCGTGGTTTTTGCTGGTGGCGGCACGCAATCCGGAGCAGCCGCATTTCTTTTTCATCCACGAGCACTGGGAGCGTTTCATGCTGAAGACGCACCACCGCGAGGGGCCGTGGTATTACTTCCTGGTGCTGCTGGTGCCGGCGGCGCTGCCATGGCTGCCGGCGCTGCCGGCCAGCCTGGCGCTGGCGGGCAAGCGTGTGGCGGGACGCTTCCAGCCGGGACGCTTGCTGTTGGTGTGGGTGGTGTTCATCCTGTTCTTCTTCAGCTACTCCAGCTCCAAGCTGCCGGGCTATATGGTGCCGATCTTCCCGGCGCTGGCGCTGCTGGCCGGCGTTTATCTGGAGCGGGCGTCGCGCGCGGCCCTGCTCGCGGTGGCGGCCTTGCTGGCGCTGGTCGGCGTGGTCGGCCTGGCTTATACGCCGTTTGTTAGCGGACTGGCCAATTCGGCCGGCGATGTCGCGCTGTTCGAGGCGACGCGGCCCTTCCTGTGGGCTGCCTTCGCGGCGGCGCTGGTGGCGGGCATGGTGGGCTGCTGGACCGCCTGGCGCGGGCAGCGCGATGCGGCGCTGCTGGCGGTGGCGCTGGGCGGCTGGCTGCTGACGCAGCTGATCATGGCGGGGCACGAGCCGTTCGGCCGGCAACGCTCGCTGGCGGACCTGGCGATGGCAATCCGGCCGGAGTTGAGCGCGGAGGCGCCGGTGTACTCTGTGGGCACTTATCGCCAGTCGATGACCTTCTACATGGGCCATACGGTGATTCCGGTCGATTACAAGGACGAGCTGGAATTCGGCCTGGAGCAGGAGCCGCAGCGCGGCATCGATACGCTTGAGGAATTCTATGCGCGTTGGAAGCAGGGCGCAGCGAGCGGCCAGCGGCAGTATGCGATCCTGCGCGAGGATTTATATCCTGAACTGCAGCGGCAGGGGCTGCCGATGACGCTGCGCGGCCGGGGCGACAATGTGGTGCTGGTGTCCTCGTTGCCGTAGAGAGTACGCGGCACCAACCCAACCCGCACACCGCTGCGGCCAGGGTGACCCTTTCGTTCGGGGTGCTTTTCAGGACGGTTGTTGCGTCGCTAACGAGTATTCATCCTGAGCACCCCGGGAAGATAGTCAGTGCCGAACTCTTTTAATGCGCCGTTCATGATGGGGGGTGCAAAATGAACGTCTTTTAATATCGTATGAGCGGTGCATTCATGAAGAAAGTCCTTATTCTCGGCGTCAACGGCTTTATCGGCCACCACCTGTCCAAGCGCATCCTGGAGACCACCGACTGGCACGTGTACGGCATGGACATGAGCACCGACCGCATCCCGGACCTGCTCGACCATCCGCGCATGCACTTCTTCGAAGGCGATATCACCATCAACAAGGAATGGGTGGAGTACCACGTCAAGAAGTGCGACGTGATCCTGCCGTTGGTCGCCATTGCGACGCCATCGACTTACGTGACTGCGCCGCTGCGCGTGTTCGAGCTGGACTTCGAGGCCAACCTGCCGATCGTGCGTTCAGCCGCCAAGTACGGCAAGCACCTGGTGTTCCCGTCGACCTCGGAAGTGTATGGCATGTGCCACGACGAGGAATTCGATCCCGAGCATTCGGAGCTGATCTGCGGCCCGATCAACAAGCCGCGCTGGATCTATTCGAACGCCAAGCAGCTGATGGACCGCGTGATCTGGGGCTACGGCATGGAAGGCTTGAACTTCACGCTGTTCCGTCCGTTCAACTGGATCGGCGCCGGCCTCGATTCGATCCACACGCCGAAGGAAGGTTCTTCGCGCGTGGTGACGCAGTTCTTCGGCCACATCGTGCGCGGCGAGAATATCTCGCTGGTGGACGGCGGCTCGCAGAAGCGCGCCTTCACCGACATCGACGACGGCATCGATGCGCTGATGAAGATCATCGCCAACAAGGATGGCGCGGCCAGCGGCAAGATCTATAACATCGGCAACCCGGTCAACAACTATTCGATCCGCGAACTGGCCGGCATGATGCTGGAACTGGCGCACGATTATCCTGAATACGCGGTCGGTGCGGCGCAGGTAAAGATTGTCGAGACCACGGCGGGCGCGTACTACGGCGCCGGTTACCAGGACGTGCAGAACCGTGTGCCGAAAATCACCAACACCTGCGAAGAGCTGGACTGGAAACCGTCCACCAGCATGGCGGCGGCGCTGAAGAAAATCTTCGACGCCTACCGAGGCCAGGTCGCTGCGGCGCAGGCGTTGATGGAGTAGGCCGGGCCGGCAGATCGTCATTCCCGCGAAAGCGGGAATCCATACGGCGTCTGCGGAGCAAATTTTCTATGGATTTCCGCGTTCGCGGGAATGACGGGTGGGGCTTGGAGCGGCGTCCGGCGTCGGCGTGCCGAAATCGGGCGTGCCGTCTGCGCGCCATTGAATCAGCTGGGCGCGCGTGTGGCGGTTGGGATCGTTCAGCGGGTCGCCGCTGATTTTCTCGACATTGCGCGCGTGGTAGACCAGCACATCCTGCTTGCCGTCCGGCGTGGTGGTGAAGGCGTTGTGGCCCGGGCCATACTGCCCGTTGCGCGCACTGCTGGAGAACACCGGCAGCGGCGACTTTCTCCACGCCTGCGGATCAAGCAGGTCGGCGTCGGCGTCGGCGGTCAGCATGCCGATGGCGTAGTTGGCGTCGGTGGCGCTGGCCGAATAGGTCAGGAACACGCGGCCATTTTTTACCAGCGCCGCCGGCGCTTCATTGACGTCGAAACCAATTTTCTCCCACGCGAATTCCGGCTTGCTGAGCAGGGTGGCGGGGCCGCTGATGGCGAGCGGGCCATCCATCTTGGCCAGATAGATCGCGGTCAGATGTTTGGCGGAACTGGCCGGCCGCTGCGTCCAGGCCAGATAGCGCTGCGCGCCCACCGTGAACGTGGTGGCGTCGAGCGCGAACGACTCCCAGCCGGTCTTCAATTGTCCGCGCTCGATCCAGTCGCCTTCCAACGGATTGGGCGAGGCGTTCTCCAGCACATACAGGCGGATATCGAACGGCGCGTCCGCGCGGCCGGCGGTAAAGTATAGATACCATTTGCCGTCGATGTGATGGATCTCGGGCGCCCAGATATTCCGGCTCATCACACCGCTGGCGTGCTGGCGCCACACGGTCTTCGCCTGCGCCGTCGCCAGACCGTTCAAATCCTTCACGCGGCGTAGTTCGATGCGGTCGTATTCCGGCACGGTGGCGGTGAAGTAATAATAGCCGTCCGTATGCAGCACGACCTGCGGATCGGCGCGCTGCATGAGCAAAGGATTCTGAAACGCCGGCGCAGCCGTCACATCGGCCATCAACAGCGCGGCGGCAAACACAGCAACCAAGTGGCAAGCAATCTTCATCGATAGTCTCCAACTATATTTTTCGACCATGATGAGATCAAACCGCCCACCTAGCCAATAACTTTTTAGCGCCGAGCGATATTTTTGTTGAGATCCACGCCGCCGCCGTAAGTTTAGTCTTACTTTTACGCAGCAAGCGCCCCGATGCTGCATTTTGCGGCCAATGCCGCCATGCCCGTTGTGCAAATCTGGCGCCTGTGTGAAGCCGCGCACACAGGCACGCAAGGCATTTACTTACCATGAGCGTCCATCGAAGTTTTTGTTAATAATATCTAAGGGGGTTATATGGGCTTCATTATCTGGTTGATTATTGGCGGTGTCCTGGGCTGGCTGGCGAGCATTGTGATGCGCACCGACGGACAGCAAGGTCTGTTTCTGAACGTCGTGGTCGGTATTATCGGCGCGGTACTCGGTGGCCTGATTCTGGCGCCGATGATCGGCAGCGGCACCATCAATGACGGCGACTACGGCGTGGCCTCGCTGGGCGTGTCGTTCGTCGGCGCCATCGTGCTGCTGGCGATTGTCAATCTGCTGTTCCGCGGTCGCGCGCGCTAAGCGTTAAAAACAGTGAGCGCCTTCGACGGCTATGTCCGCGTGCGCGGTGCGCGCGAACACAATCTGAAAAATGTCGATGTCGATCTGCCGCGCAACGCGCTGGTGGTCTTCACGGGAGTTTCGGGTTCGGGCAAGTCGTCGTTGGCGTTCGGTACGCTGTACGCCGAGGCGCAGCGGAGGTATCTTGAGTCGGTGTCGCCTTACGCGCGCCGGCTGTTTCACCAGATGCCGGTGCCGGAGGTCGATTCCATCGACGGCCTGCCGCCGGCAGTAGCGTTGCAGCAGCAACGCGGCACGCCGACCACGCGATCCTCGGTCGGCAGCGTCAGCACCTTGTCCAATTCCTTGCGCATGCTGTATTCGCGGGCCGGCGATTATCCCGACGGACAAGAGCTTCTCTACGCAGAATCCTTTTCACCAAACACGCCGCAGGGCGCCTGCCCGCAATGCCATGGCCTGGGCCGCGTGTACGAGGCGACCGAGCGTTCGATGGTGCCGGACGATAGTCTCACCATCCGCGAGCGCGCCGTCGCCGCCTGGCCCACCGCCTGGCACGGCCAGAACCTGCGCGACATCCTGGTCACGCTGGGCTACGACGTCGATACGCCGTGGCGCGACCTGCCCAGGAAAACCCGCGACTGGATCCTGTTCACCGACGAACAGCCGACGGTGCCGGTCTACGCCGGCCTGACGCCGACCGAAACGCGCCGCGCGCTCAAGCGCAAGGAGACGCCGAGTTATCAGGGCACCTTCACCGGCGCGCGCAAATACGTGCTGCAAACCTTCGCCGGTACCGACAGCCAGTTGATGAAGAAGCGCGTGGCGCAATACCTGGTCAGCATGGCGTGTCCACTGTGCGAAGGCAAGCGCCTGCGCAGGGAAGCGTTGTCGATTACCTTCGCGGGCCACGACATCAGCGAGATCAGCCGCCTGTCGCTGCGCCAGCTGGCCGAGTTGATGGAGCCGTATGCGCAGCGCAAAGCGCCGGCCGGCAAGCGCGCCAAGGCGCACCCGGAAAAGCTCATGGTCACGCAGCGCATCTGCGCCGACCTGTTGGCGCGCCTGGGCGTGCTGTTGGATCTGGGCCTGGGCTACCTTAACCTGGAGCGCGGCACGCCGACGCTGTCGCCGGGCGAGCTGCAGCGCTTGCGGCTGGCGACGCAGGTGCGTTCCAGCCTGTTCGGCGTGGTGTACGTGCTCGATGAGCCTTCGGCCGGATTGCATCCGGCCGATACCGAAGCGTTGCTGCGCGCGCTGGACCGCTTGAAGGCGGCCGGCAATTCGCTGTTCGTGGTCGAGCATGCGCTGGAGGTGATCCGCCATGCCGACTGGATCGTCGATGTCGGGCCGAAGGCGGGCCAGCATGGCGGCGAAGTGCTGTACAGCGGCGTGCCGCAAGGTTTGAAGGCCGTTGCCGAATCACGCACCGCGCATTACCTGTTCGGCGCAGCGCAGCGCGAGGCGCGCACGCCGCGCGCGCCGAAGGGCTGGCTGAAGTTGCGCGACGTGGTACGCAATAATCTGCACAAGCTGGACGCGGACTTTCCGCTCGGCGTGCTGACCAGCGTGAGCGGCGTGTCCGGTTCGGGCAAATCCAGCCTGGTGAGCCAGGCGCTGATTCAGTTGGTGCAGGCGCAGCTTGGGCAAGCGCCCACGTCGGAGCCGGCCGACAGCACCGAGGAATTGCTGGAACAGGACGACAAGAGCGAGCTTCAAGGGCACATCGTCAGCGGCATGGGCGGCTTGCGGCGGCTGGTGCAGGTGGACCAGAAGCCGATCGGCCGCACGCCGCGCTCCAACCTGGCCACCTACACCGGCCTGTTCGACCATGTGCGCAAATTGTTCGCGGCCACACGCGCCGCCAAGGCGCGGCATTTCGACGCCGGGCGGTTCTCGTTCAACGTCGCCAAGGGCCGCTGTCCGCACTGTACTGGCGAAGGCTTCGTGATGGTGGAGCTGCTGTTCCTGCCCAGCGTGTATGCGCCGTGTCCGGAATGCGAGGGCGCGCGCTACAACCCGCAAACACTGGCGATCCGCTATCGCGAGCACAATATCGCCCAGGTGCTGGCCTTGACGGTGGATGCGGCCTGGGAGTTCTTCGAGGATGTGACGCCGTTGCGCCATGCGCTGGACGTGCTGCGTGCGGTGGGCCTCGGTTATCTGCGGCTGGGCCAGCCGGCCACCGAGCTGTCCGGCGGCGAGGCGCAGCGCATCAAGCTGGCGACCGAGCTGCAACGCGCCAGCAAGGGCGACACGCTGTATGTGCTCGATGAGCCGACCACCGGCCTGCATCCGTCCGATATCGATTTGCTGCTGCAGCAGTTGCATACGCTGGTCGACGCCGGCAACACGGTGATTGTGGTCGAGCACAACGTGCAGGTGCTGGCGGATAGCGATTGGATGATGGATGTCGGCCCCGGAGCGGGCGAGGAGGGCGGCCGTATTGTCGCCAGCGGTCCGCCAGCAGAAGTGGCGGAGCAGCCGGCCAGCCGCACCGCGCCCTACCTGCGCGCGGTGCTTGCAGCGTAATTACTTGGTGTCGACGAAGGCGTTGGTGGCTTTCGAGCCCCATACTGCGTAGAACAGCACATACAGTTCGCAGGCAGCCGTCAGCAGGAAGGACAGTTGCAGGCCGATGGTATCGGCCAGCCAGCCTTGCACCACCACCAGCGCGCCGCCGGCGATCGCCATGATCAGCAGGCCGGCGCCTTCTTCGGTCATCGGGCCCAGGCCCTTGATACCGAGCGTGAAAATGGTCGGGAACATCACCGAGTGGAACAGGCCGACCGAGATCAGCGCCCACATGGCCACGCTGCCGGTACCCAGCGCCGCGACCAGCATCACGATGAATGCGCCGATCGAGCAGAAGGCCAGCACGCGTTCAGCGGTGGTCTTGTTCATGGCCCAGGCGCCGATAAAGCGGCCGACCAGCATGCCACCCCACAGCAGGAACAGATAGTGCGCGCCTTGCTCGTGGCTGAGGCCACCGATTTCCGGCTGCGCGGTGAAGTTGATGAACAGGTTGGCCACGCCGATTTCAGCGATCAGGTAGATGAAGATGGCCGGAATGCCGAACACCAGATTGCGGTGCTTCCACAGCGACAGCTTCTGACGCTCGGCGTCGGAGACGCGGGTGGTGGCGCCGTGGTGCATTTTCGGCATCGGGAAGCGTGAGATGACCAGCGCCAGGATCACCAGCACGCCGGCCACGATCAGGTAGGGCAGCTGCACGGCCTGGGCGTCGGCCAGTTTTTCAGCCTGGGTCAGCACGTGGCCCGCTTCGGCGGTGCCGGAGGCCGAACGGCCCAGGATCAGGTAAGCGCCGAACAGCGGCGCCAGTGTGGCGCCCAGCGAGTTGAAGGCCTGCACCAGGTTGAGACGCGAGGACGCGGTTTCCGGCGAGCCGAGCACCGCAACGTAAGGATTGGCCGACACTTGCAGCAGCGTGATGCCGCAGGCGATGACGAACAGCGCGCACAGCGTGACGCCGTAGGACGGCAGGCGCGCGGCCGGAATCATCAAGAGGGCGCCGACGGCCATCATGCCGAGGCCGAACACCATCGATTTCTGGTAGCCGATGCGCTCGATCAGGCGGGCGGACGGAATCGAAGCGAAGAAGTAGGCGATAAACCACACCGATTCGATCAGCGTGGTCTGGGTGTAGTTCAGGTCGAACACACTGCGCAGGTGCGGCAGCAGCGTATTGTTGATAACGGTGATGAAGCCCCAGGTGAAGAACAGGCTGGTGAGCAGCGACAGAACGGCGCGCGAACTGGCGGCGCCGGGCTGCGACAGCGTGGAACTGGAAGCGGTGGAGAGTGGAGCGGGCATGGGGTGTCTCTGGAAGTTTTCTTAACCCGGTATCCTATCCCAGCGGTTGTATGATCTCCAATGCCAAAAATACAGGAATCAATAACATTTGCGCATAGCTGGGCCAAATTGCCGTCGGCGTCACCTCGCCATCAGGAAATCCACGAAGGTGCGCACCCGCAGCGACAGGTGGCGCGCATGCGGGTACAGCAGGAAGAATGGCCGCGAGGCGCCGCCGTGCTGCGGCAGCAATTCGACCAGTGCGCCGCTGGCCAGATCCTGTTCCACGATGAAACGGTAGGTCTGCACCAGGCCGGCGCCGGCGCGCGCCAGCGTGACGACGCCCAGCACATCTTCGGAGCAGCTCAAGCCGCCTTCGGTCGCCAGATCGACCGCCGCGCCGTCCTGCATGAACGGCCAGGGAATGCGCTTGCCGGTGCTGGGCAGGTCGAACTGGATGCACTCGTGGCTGGCGAGGTCGTCCAGCGTTTGCGGCGTGCCGGCGCGCTTCAGGTAGGCGGGCGCGGCGACCAGCACCAATTCCGCGTCTTCCAGCTGGCGGGCGATGAGGTTGGAGTCGGCCGGCGCGCGGCCGCGTATCGCCAGGTCATAGCCTTCGTCGGCGAAATCGATGTTGCGGTTGCTGACGTGGATGTCGATGGTGACGTCCGGATATTTTCGGCGGAATTCGCCCAGCAGCGGCAACAGGCGGTAGTGCGCATATGGCGTGGGTGCGCTGATGCGCAGCGGGCCGGACGGCTGGACCTGCGCGCCGGTGACCTGGCGTTCCGCCTCGGTCAGCTGGGACAGCGCCTGGCGGCACTGCCCAAAGTAGACGCGGCCGCTGTCGGTCAGGCGGATCTGGCGCGTGGTGCGCACGAACAGGCGCACGCCCAGCCGCTCCTCGAGCCGCGCCACCGAACGGCTGACGGCGGCCGGCGTGACCCCGGCCGCGGCCGCAGCGGCGGTAAAGCTGGACAGCTCGGCGGCCAGGCAGAACAGCTCTATGCTGCCGAGCAGAACATCATCGAATTGGCGTTTCATGGCGGCCTATAAGTTACATGATGTATCAATTGTCTTGTTTTTCAGGCTGTTTATCAAGGATTAAAGCATAAGTATAGTGACTTCACTTACCCCAACCTTGAAAGGAAACATCATGAACAAGACTGTTATTGTTACCGGCGCATCGAGCGGCATTGGTTTTGCCATCGCCGAGGCTTACCTGAAACGCGGTTACAACGTGGTGGGCAACGCCCGCACCATCGAGCGCCTGAAAGTGGCGGCGGACAGGCTGGGCAATCCGGCCAACTTCGTGCTGGTGCCTGGCGATATTTCTCTGGCCGCCACCGCCAAGGCGCTGTTCGGGCGCGCCGTCGAGGCGTTCGGCAAGGTGGACATCCTGATCAACAATGCCGGCATCTTCATCGCCAAGCCGGTCACCGATTACACGGAACAGGATCTGGACGACCTGCTCAACACCAACCTGAAAGGCGTGTTCTTCCCGACGCAGCAAGCGGCCGCCCACATGAGCGCCAACAAGTCCGGCCATATCGTCAACATCACGGCGTCGATTGCCATGCAGCCGAATGTCAAAGTGCCGGCCCTGTTGCCGGTGCTGATCAAGGGCGGCCTGAACAACGCCACGCGTGGCTTGGCCATCGAGCTGGCCGCGTCCAACGTCAAGGTCAACGCAGTGGCGCCCGGCATCATCGCCACGCCGATGCACAGCGAAGACGAAGCCACCCAATCGTTCTTCCGCACGCTGGCGCCGACCGGCACCAGTGGCGTGACCGACGACGTGGTGAACGCCGTGCTGTACCTGACCGAATCGAACTTCACCACCGGCACCATTCTGCCGGTCGATGGCGGCGGCAGCGCCGGCACCTGGTAAATCAAAGGAGATCATCATGCCATATGTAAATATTCGCGTTACCAATGAAGGCGTCACGCCCGCTCAGAAGCAGGAACTGATCGAAGGCGCCACCGACTTGCTGCAAAAGGTGCTGAACAAGGACCCGGCCACCACCTTCGTCATCATCGACGAGGTCGAGACCGACAACTGGGGTGTGAACCGGGAAAACATCACCACGCGCCGCCAGCGCGAGAAGGCGGCAAAATGAAGCTGCTGTACGTGGGCGATCCCATGTGCTCGTGGTGCTATGGCTTCGGTAAGGAAATGAGCGAGCTGCTGGCCATGCACCCTGAGCTGGAACTGGAGATCATCGTCGGCGGCGTGCGCGCCGGCGCGACCGATGTGCTGGACCAGGCGGGCAAGGAATTCCGCCTGGAGCACTGGGTCAGGGTGGAGGCCAATAGCGGCCTGCCGTTCAACCGTGAAGCGCTGATGGCGCGCGAGAACTTTGTCTACGATACGGAGCCGATTTGCCGCGCCGTGGTCACGGCGCGCAGGCTGGCGCCGCAGGCTGATTTGCTGGCCGTGTTCCGCGCGTTGCAGCAGGCGTTTTATGTCGATGGGCTCGACACCACCGATGGCCGCGTGCTGGCCGGCGTGGTGGGCGCGCAGTTGCGGCTGGATGTGGAGGCGGTATTGCGCGTCTGGGAAGACAGCGCTACGGTGGCCGAAACCAAGGCCGACTTCGCCCGCGCCCGCAGCCTGGGCGTGCGCAGCTTCCCGGCCTTGCTGCTCGATACCGATAAAGGCATCGTGGAGGTAAGCGGCGGCTATGCGCATGTGGCGCAGCTGGAGCAGAATTTGCAAAAGGCGTTGGCACGCTGATTCGTCGTGGAAAGGCCGCCGTCGGCGGCCGATCCTGCTTTCCTACCTCTGATTCTGATGTTGTCCTTGTCGGGCCTGGGCATCTGAGAAAAATCGTCAGCGTTTTGGTACGAGAACTTGATTTGAGGCGGAGTAGGGTATCGGTGTCTATATTCAGCGCTGACGAGCGTCTGGTCGGCGATATCGCTAGGATAAAGGTAGCCGTTTGTAACCGGAGCCGTGAGCGCGGATTGAGTGGTGACGCCACCCCAAAATGGCGGGGTCGGACCCCGTGCGGGGTCCGACCCCTGTTCGCCGCAGTGCGGGTTTTGCGATTCCCGCAAACCCAGCAGAAAAACACAAGCGCTTCCAGCTCGCGGGCTCGCCGATTATGAACCCGCCTTCGCCTCCGCCGCGCGCTTGCGCAGGGTGGTGACGGCGGTGCCGGCCACGCCCCAGTTGTCGGTTTCCACTTCGTCGATGATGACAAAGGTGGTGGCCGGGTTTTTATTCAGCACCTTTTGCAGCAGATCGGTCACGCCCTGAATCAGTTCCTGCTTCTGCTCGGCGGTTGCGCCTTCATTGGTGATGCGGATGTTGACGAATGGCATAGCTCTACTCCTTGGTTAAAAAATCAGTTTGCGGTTTTCAGTGCTGCCGGCGCCGCGTGCGCGGCGATCCCGTACACCGCCAGCAGCGCGCCGGCCAGCAGCAGCGTGGTCGAGATGGCCATCGCCGCTTCGATGCCCGCAAGGATAGCAGCTGTGGCCGGCGTTGCCACCAAGGCGCCATACACCGCCACGCCCATGGCGCCGCCCACCTGGCGCGCCGTATTCAACACCGCTGAAGCGGTGCCGGCCTGCTGCTTGTTTACCGAGGCCAGGATGGCGGTGGTCATGGCCGGCACAGCCAAACCCATGCCGGCCGGGATCAGCGCCAGGCCAGGCAACATGGCCCAGAAGCTCGCCGTTTCGGAAATGCCGAAGATGCCCAGCAGCGCGTAACCGCTGCCGCCGATCACGCCGCCGATGATCATCGGCTTGCGCGAGCCAACCCGCGCCTGCAGCCAGCCGCTGGTGATGTTGGCGAACAAAAAGGTTCCGGTCAGCGGCAGGAAGATCAGCCCGGCGTGCAGCACCGAAAAGCCGCGCACTGTTTGCAGGTAAAAACTCAGCACGAAGATTACGCCGTAGTAGGCGAAGTTGACAAACACGCCGAACAGCACCGCCGGCGTGAAGCCCGCCAGCTTGAACAGCTGCAGCGGCAGCATGGGCGCGGCGCTGCGTTGCTCGACGCGGATGAATTGCACGCCGGCCGCCACCGCCACCACCAGCGCAATGAGCACAGCCGGATGTGTCAGGCCCAGCGCATGGGTTTCAATCACCGCGCCGATGAAGGCGGTCAGCGCGATCACGGCCAGCAGTTGTCCCGGCAGGTCGAAGCTGCGCGCCGGGCCGCTGTGGCGTAGCGCCGGCACCACGCGCAAGGTCAGCCAGAAGCCGAGCACGCAGATCGGGATGTTGACCCAGAAGATGCTGCGCCAGCCGAACACCGACATCAGCAAGCCGCCCAGCACCGGGCCGGCCGCGATCGAGACGCCGCCCGCCGCTGTCCACCAGGCGATGGCCTTGGCCAGCATCGTGCGGTCATGCGCGTAGACGGCGTTGAGGATGGACAGCGAACTCGGCACCAACAACGCCGCGCCGACGCCTTGCGCCGCACGCGCCAGGTTGAGCGACAGTGCATCGGGCGCCACCGCGCAGGCCAGCGATGCCAGCGTGAACAGCGCAAAGCCGCCGAGGAATACGCGGCGCGAACCGAAGCGGTCGCCCATCGCCCCGGCCGAGAGCAGGCACACGGCAAAGCCCAGCGTATAGGCGTCCACCACCCATTGCAGCTGGCTGACGCCGGCCTGCAGTTCGCGGCCAATTTCCGGCAACGCAACGTTGACGATGGTGACGTCCAGCTGGACGATGATGAAGGCGAAGCTGCAAGCCAGCAAAATGGCAAGGGAAGGCGAGGATTTCATGATGGCGCTCCGTGGTTCGATATTGCCACTATAGGCCGTCTTACATATCATTAAAAATGAATTATACTGAATGCATAATTCTTAAATCGAGAATCGACATGGAACTCTCATCCCTGCGCATCTTCAAAACCGTGGCCGAGGAGGGCGGCGTGACGCAGGCAGCCGCGCGGCTCAACCGCGTGCAATCCAACGTCTCCGCCCGGCTGACCCAGCTGGAGGAGTCGCTCGGCGTGGCGTTGTTCCACCGCTCCGGCCGGCGTCTGCTGATCACCGAGGAGGGCGCGCGCCTGCTGGCCTACACCGAGCGCCTGCTGCAACTGGCCGACGAAGCGCAGGAAGCCATGCGCGGCGACCGCCAGCCGTCCGGCCAGCTCAGGATCGGTTCCATGGAAACCACCGCCGCCGCGCGCCTGCCGCAGGTGCTGGGGCAGTTCCACCGCCAGTATCCGCAAGTCGACCTGATCCTTGATACCGGCCCCACCGATTACCTGGTGCAGGCCGTGCTCAACCATAGGGTCGATATGGCGCTGGTGGCTGCGCCCATTGAGCGGCCGGAGCTGATGCAGCTGCCGCTGTTTGACGAGGAGTTGGTGTTGCTGACCGACAGCCTGCATGGCCCCGTGAAGTCGCCGGCCGACGTCGCGAGCCGCACGTTGCTGGGCTTTCGCAGCGGTTGTTCCTACCGGCGCCGGCTGGAGCGCTGGTTCGCCGAAGGCGGCGTGTCGCCGGCGCGCGTTGCTGAATTTGGCACGTTCGAAGCGATTATCGGCTGTGTGGCGGCGGGGATGGGCGTGGCGATGATGCCGAGGGAAGTGCTGAAACAGCGGTCGCTGGCCAAGACGGTCCGCGTACACACGCTGGAGCCCGAGGTGGCGCACGTGCAAACCATGTTGGTATGGCGTCGCGACATCGTGCAGCACGCTGCGCGCGACGCCTTTGCCGCGACATTTGGCGCTATGCAGATACCGTCGCGTGGTACGGAAGCCAACGCAAAGCCAACCGCCGCAGCCTGATGGATGCGGCGTTGGCCTGGCTGATTAGCGGGTGGCTGGCGGCGGCGTCTCGGTACTGCCTGGCGGCGTAGTAGTCGCCGGGGCCGGCGCGTTTGGATCGGTCGGCGTGGTCATTGCTGGCGCCGGCATCGGCGCCGGAGTGGTCGCAGGCGCAGGCGTGGCTTCGGGTACTGGTGGCGGGACGTCGGCGTTTTTCTTCTGGCAGCCGCTGATTACGGCAACCGTGGCGATCAAAGCAATAGCGAGCTTACCCGTCAGATGTAACGATTTCATGGTAGATCCTCCTAAAAAGTGGACGAATCCCATCGTAGCCATTCCCTCAGCGGTGCCGTATCGGCGAGCTTGCAGTGCGTCTGTAGGACTACTGCCCGTCGAAACGCAACAGCTCGCAGGTAGAATGGCAGCTTTGATCAATTCGGAGGTCTTCATGCGTCTTTACTTCGCAGCCGTGCTGCTGGCTTTTACCGTGCTGGACTGCAGCGCCAGTGAATCCGCCACCGGCAGTTTCACCGCCTCCAAAAGCTGCGAGGCGTTTTCCTCCTTCGCCAAGCGCACCAATCCGGGCGAGGTCAAGCTCGCCGCCGGCACGGCCTACACGGTGCGCGAAATCAACAAGACCGATTACGACTGGGTGCGCGTGGAAGTGCCGGGCGCACAGCCTTCGCTGCGTTGGGTGCAACGCGACTGCGGCACGCCGGCGCTCGACGACAAGCAGGCCGGCCGTCCGGACGAAGGCGTCAGCGGCGCAGTCTGCAGCGCGCCCAACCAGCAGGACAGTTACGTGCTGGCCATCACCTGGCAACCCGGCTTTTGCGAGCACGCCAAATACAACGGCAAGAAGCCGGAATGCGATGCCATGAACAGCGGTACGCTGGAAGCGAAAAACCTGAGCCTGCACGGCCTGTGGCCCAACAAGAAGGAATGTGGCACGCAATACGGCAGCTGCAGCGGCAAGCCCTTCGCGCTAAGCAAGGAAACCATCGACAAGGTGGCGCCATGGATGCCGAATTTCTTCTTCGAGCGCACTTTCGGCGCCTACGAATGGAACAAGCACGGCAAGTGCCAGGCCTTGCCGCCGGATGAGTATTTCATCAAGGCCGTCTCGGCTGTAAAGGTGGTGAACGATTCGGAAGTGGGCAAGCTCGTGCTGGGCAATGCCGGCAAAAGCTTCAAGGTGAACGATTTCTTCGAGCGCGTCGCAGCGCGCCATGGCGAGAAGGCCGCCAACGCCATCACACTGGTGTGCATTCAGCGCAAATATTTGCAGGAGATTCGCGTGTCGCTGGCGCTGGACTTCAGCACCGAGCGCGATCTGCCGCAGATGGTGACGGGAGCCCGGCCGGCCGGCACCCGCGCCATCGGCTGCGCCGACGAAGTGTACGTCGAGGCAGCCGGCAAGGATTAAGCAACCCATCGTTCCCGCGCAAGCGGGAATCCATGCTGCGCCGGCAATCACGCGGCCTATGGATTCCCGCCTGCGCGGGAATGGCGATTACGCTGCGAAGCCGCCGTCGATCACCAGGTCGGCGCCGGTCACGAAAGCCGCTTCCGGACCGGCCAGGTAAGCCACCATCGCTGCGATTTCTTCGGCTTTGCCATGACGTTTCAGCGCCATCAGGCCATGCAAACCGGTTGCGAAATCGCTGTCGGCCGGGTTCATGTCGGTATCGACCGGGCCTGGCGCCACGTTGTTGACGGTGATCTTGCGGCTGCCCAGATCGCGCGCCATGCCTTTCACCAGGCCGGTCAGGGCCGATTTGCTCATCGCGTAGACGGCGCCGCCTTCAAACGGCATGCGTTGCGCATTGGTGCTGCCGATGTTGATGATGCGGCCGCCATCCTTCATGTGCTTGGCGGCGGCCTGCGAGGCCACGAACACGGCGCGCACGTTGACGGCCACGGTTTTATCGAAGTCTTCCAGCGAGAAGCTGTCGGTTGCGCCCAGCAGCAGCACGCCGGCGCTGTTGACCAGGATGTCCAGACGGCCAAAGCGTTCCGCCACGCTGTCGATGGCTTTGCTCAGGGCTGCGGCGTCGGTGGCGTCGGCCTTCAGGGCGATCGCTTCACCGCCGGCGGCTTTGATTTCTTCGACCAGCGCTTCAGCTGCGATGGCCGAGGCGGCGTAGCCGATGGCGACTTTGGCGCCTTCGCTGGCCAGGCGGCGAGCCGTTGCCGCGCCGATGCCGCGCGAACCACCGTTGATGAAAGCGACTTGACCGTTGAGTTTCGTGTTCATGATTTGTTTCCTTTCGGGTTGGTTGATGAACACAGTATGTTCTCCACCACTTGATCGCGGTAGTCATTAAAATACGTGAACAGTTTCAACCATTGGTATAAGATGGGAATATGCTTACCGAACTCAGCAGCTATCTCGACGCATTCATCGCCGCCGCCGACGAAGGCAGTTTCTCGGCCGCCGCCCGTCGTCTGGGGCTGACGCCGGCCGCCGTCAGCAAAAGCGTCAACCGGCTGGAAGTGCGGTTGGGCGTGCGCCTGTTCCAGCGCAGCACCCGCAGTCTGGCGTTAACTACCGACGGCGAACGCCTGTATGGGCAGGTGCGGCTGCCGTGGAGTGAGATCGGCGATGCGCTCACGGACCTGAGCCAGGGCGCCGGCAAGCCGGCCGGCACGCTGAAGGTGTCGCTGGCCTACACTGTGGGCCGCCAGTATTTCGTGCCGCTGCTGGAGGAATTCTCGCGCCGCTATCCAGACGTGGTGCCCGATCTGTATTTCGATAACCGCCAGGTGGACCTGATCGCCGACGGCTTCGACGTCGGCATCGGCGGCGGCATCGAGCTGACCGCCGCCCTGATCGCGCGCGAACTGGCGCGGGTCGATATCGTGCTGGCGGCGTCGCCGGACTACCTGGCAGCGCATCCGGCGCCGGAATCGCCGGCGGACCTGACGCGCCATCGCGGTCTGCTGCGTCGTTCCCTGAGCAGCGGACGCCTGGTGCCGTGGACCTTGAAGCACCGCTCCGGCAAGGAAGTGGTGGCGAGCGTGCGTCCGGTGGCGGTGCTGGACGACCCGGAAGCCATCGCGCGCGCGGCCGCCTGCGGCATGGGCATCGCCATGCTGCCGCTGCCGCACGCCTTGCCGCTGCTCGACAGCGGAGAGTTGGTGCGCGTGCTGCCGGACTGGCATGCGGAGACGCGGCCGCTTTCGATATATTATTCCAGCCGCAAGCTGGTGCCGGCCAAGGTGCGGGTATTTGTTGACTATATGGTGGAGCAGTTCCGCGCCAGCGGCCACGCTGCGCGCTTCCGCCAACATTAAAGGAGATGGTTCGATGAAGTTCAAAGCAGGACTTGCAGCGCTGCTGCTGGCCGGACAGGCATATGCCGGCGTGGCGATCAATCCCGATAACGCGCAGTTGCAGTACACGGGAAGGATAGACTTCGCCGACCGCGCGCGGCCGGTGCTGTCATGGCCCGGCACCAGCATTGAAGGGAATTTCAGCGGCGCCAGCCTGGCCGTCAAGCTGGACGACCAGCAAGGCAAGAACTACTTCAACGTCTTCATCGACGGCGACCTGGCCAAGCCGGTGATCATCGAAGCGGCGCAGGGTAGCAAGTCCTATGTGGTGGCCAAGGGCCTGAAGCCAGGCCGGCACCGCTTCCTGATCACCAAGCGCACCGAAGGCGAGGAGGGCGGCACCGTGTTCCAGGGCCTGGAGCTGGATGACGGCGGCAAGCTGCTGCCGCCACCGCCGCGCAAGCAGCGTCGGATCGAATTCTTCGGCGACTCCATCACCAGCGGCATGGGCAACGAGGCGCCGGACGATGGCCCGGACCATCTGCTGAAGGAAAAGAACAACTTCATGTCCTACGCCCCGATTACGGCGCGCGCCCTGGAGGCGGAAGCGCATATCACCTCGCAGAGCGGCATCGGCGTGATGATCAGCTGGTTCCCGTTCACCATGCCGGACTTCTACGACCAGCTGAACGCGGTCGGCAACAATGACAGCAAGTGGGATTTCAAATCGTGGACGCCGGACGTGGTGGTGGTTAATCTGTTCCAGAACGACCGCTGGCTGATCGACCGCGAAAAGCGCCTGTCGCCGATGCCGGACGACGCGCAGCGCGTGCAGGCCTATCGCACGCTGGTGCAGAAGATCCGCGCCCTGTACCCGCGCGCCTACATCGTTTGCGCCTTGGGCAGCATGGACGCGGTGCAGGAAGGCTCCAAGTGGCCGGGCTACGTGCGCACGGCGGTGGACCAGATGCGCGACGGCGGCGACCAGCGCATCGACACCATCATCTTCCCGTGGAACGGCTTCGGCGGCCACCCGCGCGTCAAGCAGCACCAGGCCAATGCGGCGCTGCTGACGGCCTTCATCCGTCAGAAGACAGGCTGGTAAGGTGCTGGCCCGCGCGCGACAGCTGATGACGGCGGATCAGTTGGCGACCTTGTTCGCCGGCGGCGTGCCGGCCAGCGTGTGTCTGCTGGAAGCCGGCTACGGCCTGCGCGCGCCATTCGAACAGGCGCACATACCCGGCGCCGCTTATCTCGACACCGACGACATCGAGCACGCACCGCGCTGGCTCAAGGCGCCCGACCACGAACTGTTGACGGTGTTGCTGTCCCACGGCATCCGCCACGACACCACCGTCATTCTCTACGGCCGCAACAACCTGGCCGCCGCGCGCGCGGCACAGCTCATGCTGTACATGGGCGTGGCGGACGTGCGCTTGCTCGATGGCGGCTTCGACGCCTGGCTGCGCGCTGGCCACGCCTGCGCCTGCGGCGCTGGCCTTGCTCCGGCATGGACGCTGACGCCGGCCGCCGATTTCGGTCGTGCCGTGCCTGCGCATCCTGAATACATCATCGACACCGTGCAAGCCCGTGCGCTGCTGGCGCGGACCGACGGCGCGCTGGCCAGCATCCGCAGCGAAGCCGAGCATCTCGGCAAAATATCCGGCTACAGCTACATCTCGCAGCGCGGCGACATTCCCGGCGCGCGCTGGGTGGCTGCCGGCGAAGACGGCGACATCCACAGCATGAGCGCCTACCAGCTGCCAAACGGCGCCATGAAGCCGGCCTCGGAAATCGAACAGCTGTGGCAAGCCGCCGGCATCACGCGCGAGCGGCAGGTGGCGTTCTACTGCGGCACCGGTTGGCGCGCCTCCATGGCCTTTTTCTACGCCTACCTCATGGGCTGGCCGCGCATCAGCGTCTACGACGGCGGCTGGTGCGCATGGGCGGCAGGCGGCGAGGCATAGCGATTATGCCGATTTCGTCACGCTTTTAGCGGCCCGCAAGCAAGACGAAGGCGGGCCGCCGGACGTACATTATTGCCTGGACACTCACCGTGAGGGGATGTATGCAACGCCGATTGATATTGCAGGGCGCCGCCAGCCTGGGACTGGTTTCCGGCTGGAGCGCAAATGCCAGCGCCGCCAGCGCCGCCACCACCGGCTTTCCGGCCACGGCGCGCGCGTTGCCGATGTCCTCGGTGCGCCTGCTGCCCTCGGTCTACGCCGACGCGCTGCAAGCCAATCAAGCCTACCTGCTGCGCCTGAGTCCCGACCGCTTCCTGCACAACTACCACCGCTTCGCCGGCTTGCCAGTCAAGGGCGCCATCTACGGCGGCTGGGAATCCGACACCATCGCCGGCGAAGCGCTCGGCCACTACCTGTCCGCGCTGTCGCTGATGCACGCGCAAACCGGCAACGCCGCACTGAAGCCGCGTATCGACTACATCGTGAGCGAATTGGCGCGCGTGCAGCAGGCGCAAGGCGATGGCTACATCGCCGGCTTCATGCGCAAGCGTAAAGACGGCAAAATCGTCGACGGCAAGGAGATCTTCCCCGAAATCATGCGCGGCGAAATCCACTCGGCCGGCTTTGACCTGAATGGCTGCTGGGTTCCGCTCTACAACTGGCACAAGGTATTCGCCGGCCTGTTCGACGCCCAAACCTACGCCGGCAACGACCAGGCGCTGCAAGTGGCGCTGGGCCTGGCCGGCTACATCGACAAGGTCTTCGCCGCCCTCGACGACGAACAAGTGCAGCAGGTGCTCAACTGCGAGCATGGCGGCATCAACGAAAGCTTCGCCGAGCTGTATGCCCGCACGCAGGACAAGCGCTGGCTGGCGTTGGCGCAGCGTCTGTACCACACCAAGGTGCTGGCGCCGCTGACGCAGGGTCGCGACGAACTGGCCAACCTGCACTCCAACACGCAAATCCCCAAGTTGATCGGCCTGGCGCGCCTGCACGAGCTGACCGGCCGCCGCAGCGACGCCGACGCCGTGGACTTCTTCTGGAAGCGCGTCACGCGCCATCACAGCTACGTCATCGGCGGCAACGGCGACCGCGAATACTTCTCCGCGCCGGACGCCATCGCCGCCCACATCACCGAGCAAACCTGCGAGGCCTGCTGTAGCTACAACATGCTGAAGATGACGCGGCACCTGTACAGCTGGGCGCCGGACGCCGCCTACTTCGACTACTACGAACGAACGCACCTTAACCACATCCTGGCGCACCAGAATCCGCGCACCGGCATGTTCACGTATATGACGCCGCTGATGTCCGGCGTAGCGCGCGAATACTCCAGCGAGGAGAACGATTTCTGGTGCTGCGTGCTGTCCGGCATGGAGAGCCACGCCAAGCACGGCGACTCGATCTACTGGGAAAACGGCGACACGCTGTTCGTCAATCTCTACATCCCATCGACGGTGGAATGGAAGGGCGCCGGCGCGCAGCTGGAGTTGAACACACGCTATCCCTTCGAAGGCGATATCGACCTCAAGGTGCGCCGCCTGGCCGGGCAGCGCGACTACACGCTGGCGCTGCGCCTACCGGCATGGGCCGCTGGCCACAAGCTGCTGGTCAACGGCAAGTCGCACAAGGCGCGTCGCGACAAGGGCTATGCATTGATCCGCCGCCGCTGGAAAGCCGGCGACACGGTGCGCCTGTCGCTGCCGCTGGAGCTGCGCATGGAGTCGGCCGCCGGCAACGAGCGCGTGGTGGCGCTGCTGCGCGGGCCGATGGTGCTGGCCGCCGACCTGGGCGCGGCCGACAAACCGTTCAGCGGCCTGGCGCCGGCGCTGGTGGGTGCGAATATTCTCGGCTCGTTTGCGGAATCGGACAAGCCCAAGGCGGTGTACCGCAGCGTGGGCAGCGGGCGGCCGGGCGACATGAAGTTCACGCCGTTCTTTTCGCAGTACGAACGGCGCGCTGCGGTGTACTTCAACGCCTACAGTGAAACGGAATGGGCGGCCTCGGAAATGGCCTTCCGCAAGGAGGAAGCGCGGCTCAAGGATCTGGCCGACCGCTCGCTGGACGTGATGCACCTGGGCGAAATGCAGCCGGAGCGCGACCACGAGCTGCAATCGGAGACGTCATATCCGGTGTCCTACCGTGGCCGCAACGGCCGCGATGCGCGTACCGGCGGCTACTTCGGCTTCCGCATGAAGTGCGGCGACGGCCCGCTGGTGCTGCAGGCCAGCTATTGGGGCGAGGAGCGCAACCGCGATTTCCACATCAGTGTCGACGGCGAACGCATCGCCCGTGTCAAGCTCGATGGCGCCGATCCTGGCGTCTTCGTTGATCGTGAGTACCCGGTGCCGGAACGCCTCACCAGCGGCAAGGCCAGTGTGGTGGTGCGCTTTGATCCAGAGCCGGGCCACACGGCGGGGCCGGTGTTCGGCGTGCGGCTGTTCACACAGCGCGCCTCGTCCACCATTACTTCTTCTTAGCGGGATACTGCGACTGGGTTTTCGCCACGGCGCGGGTATCGTTGGCTTGCGCCAGCGCGGCCGCGCAATCCACCGGCTCCACCTTGCCCGGATTGATCAGCGGGATAATCGCGGCCAGGGGATTGACCAAGGTCGCCAGCGCCACGGCGGCGCCGGCCTTGAGCGCCAGCGGGCCTTTCTGCGGGCCGACATCCGGATTGGTGAAGGTGCCCTTGGCGTACAGCGGCGTGCGCAACGAGATGATGCGCACACCCTTGGTTTGCGGGCGCACGTCCAGGTCCAGCGTCTCCTTGGCCAGGTCCACATTGCCGCTGACGTTGATGACGGCTTCCTGCGTGTCGACCACGAAGCGGCGGGTCTGCGCTTTGCCGTTTTCCACCACGAAGTCGCCGGCCAGGCAGTTCAACTGGATCTGCTTGTCGCCGAACAGTTTGACGAACACCAGGTTGGCGATGTTCAGACCTGCCGCTTCCAGAATAAATTTGCTGACCGAGCCTTCGCTCACTGTCGCACCCAATTCGCCGCTGGACGTGGCCAGCATGGTGGAGACGGAATTGCCCTTGCCGGCGAGCGCCGCATCGGCGCTGACTTCACCGACGCTGGCCTGCATCGATTCCAGTTTAGGGAACAGCTGGCGGATCTTCAGGTGGCGCGCCGCCATGCGGATTTGCGCGTCGATCTGCTTTTGACGGCCATCGAGCTTGATGCTGGAGGTGATGTCGCCGCCGGCCATACCGAAGTTGAGCGGTGTCAGCGTCAGCACCTTATTGTTCATCTTGATGTGGGCTTCGATATCGGTGAGTGGAATATCGTGGGTACGGACCAGTTTCTTGCCGGTGAATTTGACGTCGGCGTCCAGCGCATCCCATTTGGCGGTGTTGAACTGCTCGACCGGCAGCGCCTTGTCGGTCGGCTGGTTCTGCGCCTTGCCACGCTTGGACTTGTCGCTATTGCTTTCGGCGCCGATGGTCGGGCCCAGGTCTTCCAGCCGCAGTTGGCGCGAGGTGACGGCGCCGGTCAGCAGCGCACGCGGTTTGCGCGGCGCATAGGCCAGCGTGCCTTCCAGGTCGCTGCCGCCGACGGTGCCGGTGAAGTTCTTGTAGGTCCAGTTCCACGTCGCGCCGGTCTTCTTGCCGATCAGGCGGCCGGTGGTGGCGTAGGACGGTGTTTCCGGCAGCAGTACGCCGGTCAGCGGATACAGGTCGGCCATGTTGGCGCCGCCCAGCGACAGCTTCAGATCGAGGCCGGCGGGCGAGCGTGGATCGGTCAGCGTGCCTTCGATGGCGATCTTGTTCTTGCCAAGATTGGCGGCGGCCTGCAGCGGGAAGGTGGTGTGTTCGTCGCGCAGGGCCAGCACCTTGCCGACCTTGCCGCCGCCGGTGACGGGGGCGTTGCGGTAGCTGCCGCTCAAGTCGAAGCGCAGGCCATACTTTTGGGCGTCGGCGCCTTCGGTGATGCCGGTGGCCTTGGCGCGCAGATCGAGTTTGATGGCATCGTCAAGGTAGCGCAGGTCGCCTTCGCCCAGCGTCAGGCGCTGGATGTCGATCGCCCATTCGGACGGGCCGTTGTCCTTGAAGGTCCAGGTGTTGCTGCCGTCGGCGCGGCGCTGGGCCGCCACGGTGAGCTTGTCGACCGCGAGGTCGGTGATCGCCACTTCCTTGTGCAGCAACGGCAGCGGATGCAGGGCGACTTCGATGCTGCCGACGTTTGCCAGGCGCGGGCCGCTGGTGGTCCACGTCGGGTTGGCGATGCTGACGTCGGCGGCGTTGATGCGCGGGTGCGGTATGTAGCGGCGCCAGCCGGCTGCCGTGTTGTCCTGTTCCCAGCGCACGCGCAGGTCGCCGTTGATGGCGAATTCGCGGCCGATGGTTTCGGAGACGCGGTGGTTGATCCAGGGGCGTGCGCGATTCCAGTCGAAAGTCAGGATGAAGATGACGATCGCCGTCATCACCAGCAGGAGCGTGGCGAGCAGGCCAAGCAGGATTTTGAGTGGACGCGATTTTTTCATGCTAGCCATGCTACGCCTCACGCGGCCGGCGTTGTGTGCGCTATGCCACAGTAGCCGGAATGTGCGCGGTCAGCGGCGGCTTGCCGACCAGGTAGGCGTGCAGGGTTTCGCGGTCCTGGGTGTCGGGCGGGTAGTGGAATTTGCCGGCTACGAGCGTGGCGACCGGCACGCCGTCGCAGAACAGCAGGCGGTTACCGGCCAGCGCCGGGACCTTGTCGCCGGTGAGCAGGGTGCCGCAGAGGTTGAGCGGGTCGACGGCGGAGAGGCAGACGTAGCCACCGTCGTGCGGCCGGCGGCGCATGTCGCGCAGCAGCGGAATGGCTTCCGGCAGCGCGAACTGTTCGCCGGAGAGACCGGCCACGAAACGGCCGCCGCGAATTTCACCGCGCGCTTCGAGTCGGTGGTAGACCGGCAGCAGTTCGCGCCAGTTGGGCATCCAGGCCGCTTCACGTTCCAGCAACCGCCAGAACATGACGCCGTAGCGGCGCAGCAGCGTCATGGCGATGTGCTCCAGCGTTTCAGGATCCGTGCGCGGCTTGCGCGTCGGCGGCGCTGCGCGTGCCGGGACGGCGGGCGGTGTCATGCTGGGCGCGTCGTCTGCGGCAGGCGGCACGGCGGTCTCGATGGCGCGCACGGTGATGGTGACGCCGTCGCCACGGCGCACTAGCGCCCAGCGGCCGGCTTCCTCCATGGTGGGGCCGGCGCCGCGACGACGACGGTCGTTGCTGGCGCGCTTATGGGCAGGGACCAGCATGGCGCGCAGGCCGGCGTAGCTGTCGGCGTTGACCAGTCCCGTGGCCACCAGCTCGCCCAGCGTGTTCTCCAGCTCCACCGGCAGCAGCCGCGCATCGCGCGACAGTTCGTCGAAGAACATCGCGCCATCGCGCCGCAGCGCCTCCAGCACGCGCGCCGCGCGCGGCGACACTTCCACTTCACCGGCTACCGCCGGCAGCGCATGCCAGACGCCGAGCTGGCGGCGCGGTAGCAGCACCAGCGGCGTGCTGCGCACCGGACCTCCGGCCGCGCTGGCCGGCGCACCGACGCGGGTCCAGACGATTTTGCCGGCCCGGCACAAATCGTCCAGCCACAGGGCCGAGTAGTCTCGCACGCGCAGCGTCAGCAGTTCGCTTTCCCAAGCGCCGGCGGCGGCTTCGTAACCTTCCAGCTGGGCCAGCGCTTCGGGCAGCGCGTCGGCGCCTTGCAGCTGCGCGTCCGGCGCCAGATGCTGCCATTCGAACAGGAAGCGCATGAAGTCCTGCCGCTCCACCGGCTCGATCTCGCGCCGCAGGCTCTTGATGGTGTAGCGATGAATCCGCGCCAACAGATGCCGCTCGCACCATTCTTCCGCGCTCACGCCCGGCGTGAAGCGGCCGCGCATCACGTAGCCTTGGCTCTCCAGCTGCGTCAGCGCGATGACGATGGTGGAGGCGGGCAGCGCCAGGGGGCCGGCAATCGCCGCCACCGTCTGCGGCCCGAAGCCGCTCAGCCGCGCCCGCAGAATCTCCACCAGCGCCGCATCCCGCGTCCACGTCTCGCCGTCGTGCGCCGCGTCGTCCGGCGTGGCGCCCGTCACTGTCGCGGAGGGCCAGGCGGCTTGGGCGCAGGCCAGCCGTTCGCGTGCGACCCAGAGATCGGCGCCGCTGCCGACCTCGCGCAGGCGCATGGCGCGGCCGCCGGCGGCAAGGCTGTCTATCCATTCCTGCCAGCCTGCCTCACACGAAATCTCCGCAGGCGTGATGCAGGCCAGCGACATCAAGGCCTCATGCATCTCATCGCTGCCGCGCACCGTCGGCCAGGCCTCGGCGGCCACCGCAGCAATCGCGCCCGTATCCAGCGCCCCCATATCATCGGTGGAGGCCGGATCGGTCCAGCGCCGGTTGATCACCGCCTGCGTGCGCCGCTCCTCCAGCGGCGCGTCGTCCAGAAACGCATATGGCCGCGCATTCAGAATCTCCATTGCCAGCGGCGACGGCGCCGGCAGATCGCGCGCCAGCAGGCGCACCTCGCCCGCCTCCATGCGCCGCAGCAGCGCCAGCCAGCCCTCGCTATCCATCGCATCGTGCAGACAATCATCCAAGGTCTGATCGACCAAAGGATGGCTGGGCAACTCGCGCTCGCCGACGATATTCTCCAGGCACGCCGCCTGATCGGGGAACACCGCCGCCAGTAAATCGTCGCTCTTCATGCGCTGCAGCTGCGGCGCCACCTTGCGCCCGCCGGTAAAGCGCGGCAGGGCCAACGCCGTGGTGGCGTTCCAGCGCCACCGCACGTTGAACAGCGGCGCATCGAGCAACGCCTGCACCAACACCTGCTCCGCCGTGGTCGAACGCAGGTAGCGCCACACCTCATCCAGCGGAAAACTATGGCTGTCCGACAGCGACAGGACAATCGCATCCTCTGTCGCCGCAGCCTGCAACTCGAAATTGTACGTGCGGCAGAAACGCTTGCGCAGCGCCAGCCCCCAGGCGCGGTTGATGCGGCTGCCGAACGGAGAATGCAGCACCAGCTGCATGCCGCCCGATTCATCGAAGAAGCGCTCCATCACCAGCGTATCGCGGGTCGGCAGCGCACCCAGCGCGGCGCGCGAGCGCGCCAGATACTCCACGATCTGCCGTGCCGCAGCCTCCTGCAAGCCCAGATGCCCGATCAGCCAGTCCACCGCGCTGTCGATGCCGGCCTCGCCATCGGGCGCCGCCGCCAGCAAGGCGTCGATCTCGCCGCGCAGGCGCGCCACGCCGATTGACAGCTCGTCGGTGCGGCCAGGCGCTTCGCCCAGCCAGAATGGAATATTCGGCGCGGCGCCGTGCGCATCCTCCACCCGCACCTTGCCGGCCTCGATGCGCTGGATGCGGTACGAAGTATTCCCAAGCTGGAAAACGTCGCCGGCCAGGCTCTCCACCGCAAAATCCTCGTGGACGGTGCCGATGCTCTGGCCCTGCGGCTCCAGCAGCACCGTATAGTCGGCGTTGTCCGGGATGGTCCCGCCGGACATCACCGCCGTCATCTTGCCGCCGCGCCGGCCGCGCAGCGTGCCGTTCACCGTATCGCGATGCAGGTAGGAGCCGCGCACGCCCTGGCGGCTGGTGTAGCCGTCGGTGAGCATATGCAGCACCTCGTCGTAGCGCTTGCGCTCCAGTTGCGCGTAGGGCGAGGCGCCGCGTATCAGATCGTACAGCCCATTTTCGCTCCACTCGCGGCACGACACCTCCGCCACGATCTGCTGCGCCAGCACGTCCAGCGGCGCCGGCGGAATGCGCAGCGCATCGAGTTCGTCGCGCCGCACGCAGTCCAGCAGCGCCGTGCATTCGATCAGGTCGTCGCGCGAGGTCGGGAACAGCCGGCCCTTGGGCAGGCCGCCCACATGGTGGCCCGACCGGCCCACGCGCTGCAGGAAGGCGGCAATGCTGCGCGGAGAACCGATCTGGCACACCAGATCCACATCGCCGATGTCGATGCCCAGCTCCAGCGACGCGGTGGCGATCAACACCCGCAGCGCGCCGCGCTTGAGGCGCTGCTCGGCGTCCAGCCGGTATTCCTTGGCCAGGCTGCCGTGGTGCGCGGCCACGTGCTCGGGCCCGAGCCGGTCGGCCAGATGGCGCGCCATGCGCTCGGCCATGCGCCGCGTATTTACAAACACCAGCGTGGTGCGGTGCATGACCGTCAGCTCGGCCAGGCGGTCGTAGACGCGGTCCCACACGTCGTTCGGCATCACCGCCTCCAGCGGCACCGGCGGCAGTTCCAGATTCAGGTCGCGTGCCCGCACATGGCCCACGTCCACCACCGCGCACGGCCGGCCGCTGCCGGCCAGGTACTGCGCCACCGCCGATATCGGCTTCTGCGTGGCCGACAGGCCGACCCGCACCGGCGGGCGAGGGCAGAGCGCATCGAGCCGCTCAAGGCTCAGCGCCAGATGGCTGCCACGCTTGCTGCCCGCCACCGCGTGGATCTCGTCGACGATCACCGTGCGCACGCCGGCCAGCATGGCGCGGCCGCTGTCCGAGCCAAGCAGGACGTACAGCGATTCCGGCGTCGACACCAGGATGTGCGGCGCGCGGCGGCGCATGGCGTTGCGCTCGGCCTGGGTGGTGTCGCCGGTGCGCACGGCGCTGCGGATGCCGTGCGGCGGCAGGCCCATGGCCTCCAGCTCGCGGCCTATGCCTTCCAACGGTGCCAGCAGGTTGAGGCGGATATCGTTGGACAGTGCCTTCAGCGGCGACACGTACAGCACCCGGGTCTCATCGGGCAGCGGCGCTGCGCGGCTCTCGCACACCAGCGCGTCGATGGCGGCCAGGAAGGCGGTCAAGGTCTTGCCAGAGCCGGTGGGCGCGGCGATCAGCGTGGTGCGCCTGGCCTGGATCAGCGGCCAGGCCCGCCGCTGCGCCTCCGTCGCGCCGGGAAAAGCCGCGTCGAACCACGCGTCCACGGCGGGGTGGAAGCGCTGGACGGCGGCGGCGTGGAGGGCATCGGTCATACGTGTCAATCAGGCGCGATGTTGGTTGTAGGCATGATAAGCTTGGAATATTGTAAATCAATAGCCGCCGCACCCATGTCCAACACAGCGCCGAACCCTATTCCGAGCTTCCTCACCGCACCCGGAGAGATGGGCGCGCGCATCTGGGCGCACGATTGGGACGCCACGCCGCTCGGCGCGATTGCCGCCTGGCCGCACAGCCTGAAAACCGTGATCAGCCTGATGCTCAATTCGCCGCAGCCGATGTGGATGGGCTGGGGCGAGCAGGTGACGTTTTTGTACAATGACGCCTACATCGATGTGCTGAGCATGGCCAAGCATCCGCAGGCGCTGGGCCGGCCGACCAAAGAGGTGTGGGCGGAGATCTGGGACATCTGCGGTCCGCTGGTCGATCGCGTGTTCGCGCACGGCGAAACCACCATGGCCGATGCCGTGCGGCTGTTCATGCGCCGTGGCGATTTTCTGGAAGAGACTTTCTACGCGTTTTCCTATAGTCCGGTGCGCGACGAGTCGGGCAGCGTGGCCGGCCTGTTCTGCGCCAATCTCGATGTCACCAGCCGTCAGCTGAACGCGCGTCGCCTGCACACGGTGTTCGACATCAGCACCAGCACGCTGCAGGAGCGCACCGTGCACGCCGCCTGCACCACGGCGCTGGCGGCGATCCGCGCCAATCCCGACGACCTGCCGTTTGCGCAGCTGTACCTGGCCGGCGACACGCCGGCGACGCCGGCGCGGCTGCTGCAAGCCACCCACGCCGACATCGCCGGCGCCTGCGCCCTGTTCGAAGTGGACGCCGTGCTGGCCGACGCCACGGCGCGCGTGATCACCTTGCCCGATCCGGCGCCGCCGGGATTGCCGGACGGCCTGGCGCAACAGCCCTTGCGGCAGGCGCTGGTGCTGCCGTTGCAGGGCCGTGGCGGCGCCTCGACGCTGGGGGTGCTGGTGCTGGGGGTGAGCGCGGCACGCCGCCTGGATGCCGACTACCGCAATTTCCTGGAACTGATTGCCACTCAGACCAGCAATGCGATGCAGCAAGCGCGCGCCGCCGAGGATGAGCGCCTGCGGGCCGACATGCTGATGGAACTGGATCGCGCCAAGACGAAGTTCTTCAGCAACGTCAGTCACGAATTCCGCACGCCCCTCACCTTGCTGCTGGGCCCCGTGCACGACGCGCTGCACGACCATAGCGCGCCGCTGCCGCCGGTGCAGCGCGAGCGCCTGCAGCTCATGCAGCGCAATGCGCTGCGCCTGCAAAAGCTGGTCAATTCGCTGCTGGAGTTCTCGCGCGTGCAGGCCGGGCGGGCGCAAGCCAGTTTCGTCGCGGTGGACCTGGCGTCGCTGACGGCCGATCTGGCCAGCAGCTTCCGTTCCGCCATCGAGGGCGCCGGCATGCGCCTGCTGGTCGATTGCGCGCCGCTCGACGAAGCGGTGTACGTCGATCCGGCGATGTGGGAAAAAATCGTCCTGAACCTGCTGTCGAATGCCTTCAAATTCACCTTTGAAGGCGAGATCCGGGTGCGCCAGCGCGTGGTTGGCCGCCAGCTGCGCCTGGAGGTGGCCGATAGCGGCACCGGCATCCCGCATGACCAGCTGCCCCATTTGTTCGAGCGCTTCCACCGCGTCGAGGGCGCGCGCTCGCGCTCGCATGAAGGTTCGGGCATCGGCCTGGCGCTGGTGCACGATCTGGTGGCGCTGCACGGCGGCCAGATAGGCGTCGAAAGCGCGCTGGGACGCGGCAGCGTGTTCAGCGTCGCCATCCCGCTGGGCCGCGCGCACCTGCCGGCCGCGCAGCTTGACGCGCCGCCGGCGAGGGCGACGTCGTCGGCTGCCGCTTACGTGGCGGAGGCGGAGGGTTGGTCTACCGCGCGTGCCGGCGAAGCCGAAGCCGAAGCCGTGGCGCAGGCCGATGCCGCTGCGCCGGCGACGCCGCACGGCCGCCTGCTGGTGGTCGACGACAACGCCGACATGCGCGACTACCTGCAACGCCTGCTGCAGGGGCAATGGCAGGTGGAGGTCTGCAACAACGGCCTGGAAGCGCTGGCGGCCGTGGCGCGCCGTCCGCCGGACCTGATCCTGTCGGACGTGATGATGCCGCAGCTCGATGGCTTCGGCCTGCTGGCGGCGCTGCGCGAGCAGGCGTCCACGCGCGATATTCCCTTCATGCTGCTGTCGGCGCGCGCCGGCGAGGAAGCGCGGCTCGAAGGCCTGCAGGCCGGCGCCGACGACTATCTGGTCAAGCCGTTCTCCGGCCGCGAACTGGCCGCGCGCATCGAAGTGCTGCGCCTGCGCCAGCGCATGCGCGTGGTGGAAGGCGTCGCCGCGCGGCGCCTGCGCAGCGTCTTCAGCCAGGCGCCGGTCGCCATCGCCATCCTCAACGGGCCCGAACATGTATTCGAGCAGGCCAACGACTACTACCATCAGTTGGTGGGCCCGCGCTTGCTGCTGGGCCAGACCGTACGCCAGGCCTTCCCCGAACTGGCGTCGCAGGGCATTTACGAACTGCTGGACGGCGTCTTGGCCAGCGGCCAGCCTTACGTCGGCCGCTCGGTGCAGCTGTGGATGCGGCGCATGCCAAACCAGCCGCCAAGCGAGTGCTGGTTCGACTTCGTCTATCAGCCCCTGAGCGACGAAGGCGGCACGCCTTACGGCGTGGCGGTGGTGGCGTTCGACGTCACCGAACTGGCCAGCGCCAAGCGCGCGGCCGAATCGGCCAACCGCGCCAAAGACGAATTCCTCGCCATGCTGGGCCACGAGCTGCGCAACCCGCTGGCGCCCATCGTCACGGCGCTGCAGCTGATGCGCATGCGTGGCGGCGACGTGGCAGTGAAAGAGCGCGCCGTCATCGAGCGCCAGACCAATCACCTGGTGGCGCTGGTGGACGATCTGCTCGACGTCTCGCGTGTGGCGCAAGGCAAGGTGCAACTGCAACGCAAGCCGGTGGAGATGGCGGAGGTGATCACCCGCGCCATCGAAACCGCCAGCCCGCTGATCGAACAACGGCAGCATGTCTTGACGGTGGCGGTGCCGCCGCGCGGCTTGACCGTGCTGGCCGATCCCATGCGCTGCGCGCAGGTGATCTCGAACCTGCTCAACAATGCCGCCAAATACACCGAGGCGGGAGGTCGGCTGGCGGTGCGCGCCCGCCTTGACGGCGACCACGTGGTGGTCGAAGTCGAGGACAACGGCATCGGCATCTCGACCGAGATGCTGGGGCTGGTGTTCGAACGGTTTACCCAGGAACGGCAGGCGTTGAGCCGTTCCCAGGGCGGCCTGGGGCTGGGCCTGGCCATCGCCCGCAGCATGATGGCGCTGCATGGCGGCAGCGTGACGGCGCACAGCGGCGGCATCGGCTGCGGCAGCCTGTTCACGGCGCGCATGCCTGTGCATCAGGTAGCCGACGCGGCACCGCCCGGGCCTGCGGCGGCGCCCGCGACGCCGCAGGGCGGCTTGAGCATCATGGTGGTCGACGACAATGAGGACGCCGCGCGCGCGCTGGGCGAGGTGCTGGAGTTGTTCGGACACACGGTCAAGGTGGTGTTCGGGGCGCCGGAAGCGCTGGCGCTGGCGCCGGAGTTCCGCCCGCAGGTCGGGCTGCTCGACATCGGCCTGCCCGGCATGGACGGCTATGAGCTGGCCGCGCGCCTGCGCGGCATGCGCTGCGGCGAGACAATGCGCCTGATCGCCATCACCGGTTACGGCCAGGAGGCGGACCGCCAGCAGGCCATGGCGGCCGGCTTCGAACAACACCTGACCAAGCCGATCGACCTGACGCGCCTCGACCAGTTGCTGAAAGGCGCCCAAGCCGTGTCAACCCATACTGGAGTATAGGATGCAAGCGGCGTCATCCACACTATAATCAGGGAGATTGCCACGATAACCCATAAGGATAGGCATGTTACGGGTCCCCCGCACTCCCTGGATGTCTGCGCTGCTGATTTTACTGATGCTGTTGATCTTCACGATCGACACCTTCTCGCCGCTGGACATGGCCATCGCGGTGATGTACGTGGTGGTGGTGCTGCTGTCGGCCAGCATCTGGGCCCGGCGCGGCGTGCTGCAGGCCACCGGCGCCTGCCTGGCGCTGACCCTGCTGTCCTATGTGCTGACCCACAGCGAAGTGTTTTCTCCGGCCGCCGTCGGCCGCTTGCTGGTCGGGCTGCTGGCCATCAGCGTGACCTCGGTGCTGGTGCTGCGCGGCCAGGCCGCCACCAACCAACTGCTGGCGCGTGAAGACGCCTTGCGCCGCAGCGAAGCCTTCCTGGCCGGCACCCAGCGCATCAGCAAGACCGGCAGCTTCAGTTTCAAGGCCCACAGCGGCGCCATGTACTGGTCCGACGAAGCGGCGCGCATCTACGGCTATCCGCTGGACGTGGAGCCGACCATGGAACGCATCCTGGCGCATACCGCGCCGGAGGACCGCCACGTGGTGCAGGTAGCAATCGACCAGTCGCTGCGCGGCGATGGCGTGGTAGACCTGCGCCATCGCCTGCTGATGCCGGACGGCGAACTTAAATACGTGCACGTGCTGTCGCATCCCCGTCAAAACAAGGATGGCGAATGCGAATACCTCGGCGCGCTGACCGACGTGACGGCGGCGGTGCTGGCCGAGCAGGCGTTGCACCGCTCGCAGGTGCAGCTGGCGCACGCCACCCGCGTCACCATGCTGGGCGAGCTGGCCGCCTCCATCGCCCACGAAGTCAATCAGCCGCTGGCCGCCATCGCCACCAATGGCGAGGCCTGCCTGCGCTGGCTGAACCGCCCGCAGCCCGAGCTGGACGAGGCGCGCACCACCGTGGCCAGCATCCTGGCGGCCAGCGCGCGCGCCACCGGCGTGATCAAGCGCATCCGCGCGCTGGCGCGCCGCAGCGATCCGCAGTACGCGGAGCTGGACCTGAAAACAGTGGTGGAGGACAGCGTGGACCTGGTCCGGCGCGAATTGAACAACCATCACGTGGCCCTGATGCTGGGCCTCGCGCCCGACCTGCCGCCGGTGCGCGGCGACCGCGTGCAGCTGCAGCAGGTGTTCATCAACCTGCTGATGAACGCCATCCAGGCCATGGCCTGCTGCCAGCCCGGCCAGGCGGTGCTGACGGTGCAAACCCAGCGCAATGCCGAAGGCGCGCTGCAGGTCCGGGTCAGCGATTCCGGCCCCGGTATTCCGGCCGCCGCCTTGCCGCGCCTGTTCGAAGCCTTCTACAGCACCAAGGAGGACGGCATGGGCATGGGACTGCCGATCTGCCGCTCCATCATCGAAAACCACGGCGGCCGTATCTGGGCCAAGGCCGCCGCGGCGGACGGGCCGGTGGCCGGCGCCACCATATTTTTCACACTGCCTTTCCATGAACCAGATTGATTACGCCGACGCGCTGGTCTACATCGTCGACGACGAGGCGCCGCTGCGCGATGCCATCTCCAGTCTATTGCGCTCGGTCGGCATGCAGGTCGCCGGCTTCGGCTCGGTGGCGGATTTCCTGACCCAGCCACGGCGCGAAACCACCAGCTGCCTGCTGCTCGACGTGCGCATGCCCGGCGTGAGCGGGCTCGATTTCCAGGCCGCGCTCAATCGCGACGGCGTGGCGCTGCCCATCATTTTCATGTCCGGCCATGGCGACATCCCGATGTCGGTGCGCGCCATGAAGGCCGGCGCGGTCGATTTCCTGGCCAAGCCGTTCCGCGACCAGGACCTGCTGGACGCCATCCATGCCGCGCTGACGGCCGACGGCGAGCGGCGCCTGCGCGACCGGGCCCGCAGCGGCGTCACGGCGCGCTACGCCACGCTGACGCCGCGCGAACGCGAGATCATGGTGCTGGCCGCGCGTGGCCTGATGAACAAGCAGATCGCCGGCGAAGTAGGGACCAGCGAAATCACGGTGAAGATCCACCGTGGGAATGCCATGCGCAAGATGGAGGCCAAGACCTTCGCGGACCTGGTGCGCATGGCCGAGGCGCTGGGCCTGGCCTGAATTTGGCGTCACCTATACGCTTGTATGATTTTCCGGGACGCCGGTAAACGCTATTGTTCTCCCATGCGCTGGATGGCCGCGAGCCGCCGTCCGAACAGGGAGTAGCCAGTGTCTTATCCGGATCCACAATTTTCCAGTATCGCCATCGCCATCGTCGATGACGATGCGGCCGTTCGTGACGGCTTGCGCAGCCTGCTGCGCTCCTACGGCTACGCCGCCAACGCCTACGATTCCGCGCTGGCCCTGCTGGACGGGGGCGTGCTGGGCGACTACCACTGCGTGATCACCGACCTGCAAATGCCGGGCATGAGCGGCATCGAACTGCTGGAGCGGCTGCGCCGCGACGGCCACCAACTACCGGTGATCCTGATGACCGCTTTTCCCGAAGCCGCTTTGCGCAAGCGCGCATTCCATAGCGGCGCCTCCTGCTTTCTGAGCAAACCCTTTGAAGCGACCGAGCTGCTGCTTTGCCTGAAGCAGGCCGGCGGCGCCATCACCCACGTCGAGGAATAAAGCCATGAACCACGCCACCAGCAGTTCGCGCCGATTGATCTATTGTTTGCTGCTGCTGGTGATCGCCGCCAGCGTCGCGCTATCCCTTGTGATGGAAAGCACCGCCGGGCAGTTGCGCTCCAGCCTCGGCGACGGTCTTGGAATGGACGCGATGGCCTACCCGGCCATCGCCCTGATCACCCGGCTGGTGCACCTGTTCGATGTGCTGGCGCTGGTGACCGGCTTGTTCATGCTGTACCACGTGCGCGCCAGGGTTCGCGTCGAGGATGAGCTGAGCCACCAGGCGCGTCACGATCCCTTGACCGGGCTGGCGCACCGGCGCAGCTTCGAAGCGCGCCTGGCCGCGCTGCCGGACGCGCCGCACGTGGTGGTGCTGGGGACCATCGACCGCTTCTCGCGCATCATCGGCGGCTTCGGCCACGCCTTCGGCGACCGCGTCATGATCGGCCTGGCGGCGCGCTTGCGCGGGGCGGCGGAACGCAGCGGCGGCGAGGTGTTCCGCCTGGACGGCGCCAACTTCGCCATCCTGTACCGCCTCAGTTGCGACGACGACGCCTTCGCGATGGCCCTGTCCGGGCTGCGCGACGAGGTGCGCAATCCCTACGACTGCGAGGGCCACGAAATCTATACGACGCTTAGCCTTGGCGCGGTCAGCTTCCCGCTGCACGGCGAATCCGCCGGCACCCTGCTGCGCAACGCCGACGCCGCGCTGCAGGCGGCGCGCAAGGCCGGCGGCGACCGCCTGGTGGTCTACTCGCAGCAGCTCAACGCCGAAGCGGGCCAGCGGCTGGACCTGGAATCGCTGCTGCGGCACGCGGTGGAGCGCGAGGAACTGGAGCTGCACTACCAACCGCAGCAGGCCTTGCACGACGGCGGCTTGATCGGCTTCGAGGCGCTGCTGCGCTGGCGCCGCCACGGCCAGCTGATTTCGCCGGCCGAGTTCATTCCACTGGCCGAGGAATCGGGCCTGATCGTCGCCATCGGCAATTGGGTGCTGGAAGAAGCCTGCCGCCAGATCAGCGTCTGGCAGGCCGAGACCGGCCAGCGCGTGGTGGTGGCGGTGAACATTTCGCCGCGCCAGTTTGCCGCGCCGGGCTTCCTCGCCCACCTGGAGGACCTGCTGGCCACCACCCACGTCGATCCGTCCTGCCTGGCGCTGGAGATTACCGAGAGCGTGATGGTGGAAGACGCCGAAGGCGCCATCGCCTTGCTGCACCGCCTGCGCGCGTTGGGCCTCAAGCTGGCGATCGACGATTTCGGCACCGGCTATTCCAGCCTGGCCTACCTGTCGCGCTTCCCGATCCACAAGCTGAAGATCGACCAGTCCTTCGTGCGCAATATGCATGCGGTGCGCGAGCAGGCCGCCATCGTGCAGGCCACCATCGGCCTCGGTCACAGCCTGGGGCTGAGCGTGATCGCCGAGGGCGTGGAGACCGAGACCCAGCGCGCCATGCTGAGCGCCTGGCGCTGCGACGAGATACAAGGCTATCACTACAGCCGCCCGCTGCCGTCGGCCTCCGCATTGCACTTCCTCGCAGGAAGCCTGCAACTGCAGGCCGCATGATCATGAGATCGTCATAGGCCAGCTCCGGCGATGGCCTGAACTACGGCGCCGGCTGCTATGAATGATGTATGCTGAGGTTTTTCACATCGGAGCATGCACACCATGCGGCGTTTTCTCATTGGACTGATATTGATGCTGGGCGCGGCGGCCGTGCCGACCGCGCACGCCGCGCAGGTGGCGGGCGTGGTGGTGCAGGTGAGTGGGCCGATGAGCGCGCGTTCGCCGGCCGGCGCGGTCAAGCCGCTGCAGGCCAAATCGGAGGTGGAGAGCGGCGACACCCTGGTCACCGCCGCCGGCGCCTATGCGCTGGTGCGCTTCATCGACAATAGCGAACTGGCGCTCAAACCCGGCACCACTGTCAAGATCGAGCAGTTTTCGTACGACGAAGCGCGGCCCGATGCCGACCGCGCCGCCTACACCCTGGTCAAGGGTGGTTTGCGCTCGATCACCGGTTTGCTGGGCAAGCGCAGCAAGGAAAAATTCGCCATGAAGACGCCCAGCGCCACCATCGGCATCCGCGGCACCACCTTCTTCCTCGAATACCTGACCGGCAAAGGCGACCTTGACGCCTCGCCCGGCCTGGAGCCCGGCCTGCATGTCCACGTCGGCACGGGCGGCATTTCCATCGTCAACGGCGTCGGCGAATTCCGTTACGATCCCGGCCAGTTCGGCTTTATCAAGGACGATAAAACCCGGCCGGTCAAGATGTTCACCAATCCCGGCATGCGCTTCGCGCCGCCGGCCGCCTTCGGCGACGCCGATACGCTGATCCCCTGACTGTCTAATTGCGCCGCAGCTTCTTCAGGCCCATCGGCTTGATGCTGGCGGCGCACTCGCCGCAGAAGCCATACAGCGACAGCGAGTGCTCGTGCAGCACGAAGTTGCGCTCGGCCGCCACCGCCTCCTGGCGTTGCTCGATCTCGGCGTCGAGGAATTCCTCCATGCGGCCGCAGTTGGTGCAGATCAGGTGATCGTGGTGGCCGCCTTCATTCAGCTCGAACACCGAGGCCACCGACTCGAAATGGCGGCGGATCAAAATACCGGCATCGGCAAACTGCATCAGCACGCGGTATACCGTGGCCAGGCCCATGTCGATATGCTCGTCGTGCAGCAGGCGATAGACGTCATCGGCGCTCAGGTGCTTGCTCTTGGTTTCCTGGAACAGTTGCAGGATACGTAAGCGGGGCAGGGTGGCTTTTAAGCCAAGCTTGCGCAATTCTTGAGGAATATCCATAGGTCTCAATAATGATAATGATTCTTATTCTCATAATAGAGCAAATTTATTCTATTGGCAATGAAGGCTTGAAAGCGTTATCTCCGCGCTATCGTAATTGCTTGATTTGCATCGACAATGTGTGATTTTTCGAGAGTTTTTGCTCTAAAGTATCGACAGTTGCCGCAAGGAAGTATAAAGTTTAGGCACCTGATTGACTAAGCGGTTCGGCACCCCATCCATGTGCCCGAGACCGACCAACCTCCCACCCAGCCCAAACCAACGCTGCACTGCGCGGACCGCGCACGCACGTAAGGAACTCTGTATGAACGCTGACATTTCGCCTATGCGGGCCTCGGTGGCCACCTTCACGATGCTGAGCTGCTGTGCGGCCCTGGCAGGAGAACCCGCAGCCGACGAGGTTGCGCGCGTGAGCGTCGGCGGTTTCGGCACACTGGGCGTGGTGCACAGCAGCGACAAGCAGTCGGACTTCACGGCCAATGCCCTGAATCCGGGCAGCGCCGGCTACAGCCACGATTGGAGCGCCGCAGTCGACAGTCGCGCGGGCGTGCAGATGGGGGTGAATCTGGGCGGGAAGTGGTCGGCGGTGCTGCAATTGGTGGCCGAACGCACGCTGAACAATGGCTACGGGCCGGTGGTGGAGTGGGCCAATGTCAAGTATCAGGCCACGCCGGACCTGAGCCTGCGCCTTGGCCGCATCGCGCTGCCGCTGTTCCTCACCGGCGACTACCGCAAGGCCGGCTATGCGCTGCCGTGGGTGCGGCCGCCGGTCGAGCTGTACGGCGCCATACCGCTGTCGAGCAGCGACGGTGTCGACGCCAGTTACCGCTGGCAGGCCGGCGACAGCAACAACGTCACGCAGCTGTTCTTCGGCCGTACCGAACTGTCGCTGGCGCCGGGCGCGCGGGCGCGGGCGCGTGCATTGACCGGCGTCTCCAACACCACCACCACCGGCGCGCTGACGCTGCGCGCCTGCATCATGAGCGCTGAACTGAGCGTGGACATCGCCCGCGAATTGTTCGGCGGCCTGCGCCGGTATGGCCCGCAGGGCGACGCATTGGCCGGGCGTTATGAGTTGTCGGCGCGGCGCGCGCGCGTGATGTCGCTCGGCTTCAACTACGATCCGGGCAACTGGTTTGCGATGGGCGAGATCGGCCGCATGAATACGCATTCCTACCTCGGCGACAAGACCGCCGCCTACCTGGGCGCGGGCTACCGCCACGCCGACCTCACGCCCTACCTCGTGTATTCGGTGTCGCGCGCCAACATGGAGACCAGCGTGGCCGGCCTGGACCTGGCCGGCATCCCGGCGCCGCAAGCGGCCATGGGCGCGCAGCTGAACACGGGCCTGAACCGGCTGCTGGCGGCGATCCCACGCCAGCACAGCGTCAGCGCCGGCGTGCGCTGGGACCTGTATCCGAACTATGCGCTCAAAGTGCAGGCCGACCGCATCACGCCGCAACACGGCTCTACCGGCACCTTCATCAACGTGCAGCCGGGCTTCCGCGCGGGCCGTCCGATCACGGTGCTGAGCGCAGCACTCGACTTCGTGTTCTGACCATGCCGAAGCTTATCCTTCCATGGTTATCGCGGCTGCTGCTGGCCTGCCTGCTGCTGGCGGGCGCCGGCGCGCAGGCCTCGGGTTCGACGGCCGATTTCGTGGTGGTGGTCTCGGCCAAAAGTCCGTTGACTGCGTTGAGCGCGGAACAGGTGACCGCCATCTTCATGTCGCAGACCGGCCGTTTCCCCGGCGGCGACGAAGCGATCCCGCTCGACCTGCCGTTCGGCAGTCCGCTGCGCGACGCCTTCTACAACAAGGTGGCGGCACGCACGCCGGCGCTGATGAAGGCCTATTGGACCAAGATGGTGTTCACCGGCCGCGCCCAGCCGCCGCGCGAACTTTCCAACAGCGTGGCCGCGCGCCGGATGGTGGCCGACAACCCGGCCATGATCGCTTACATCGACCGTGCGGCGCTGGACCCCAGCGTCAAAATCATACAGGTGACGCCATGAACCTCGCCCGGGAAACCCGACGTGCGCGCTGGCTGCGGCGCGGCCTCGACACCCACGTGTCGCTGCCCCTGTTCGCCATGCTGCTGCTGGTGGCGATCTGGGTGGTCGCGTTCCACGAGATCGACGCCGAGCGCGAACACGCGCAGGAGGCGGCCACCGATTCGCTGCAGGAGATGCTCGGCACCTACGAAGCGCAGGTGGCGCGCAGTGTAGATGGCATCGAGCAGACCTTGCGCGTGCTGAAGTACGCGGTCGAGCGCAAGGGTGCGCTGGGCGCCTTGCCGGAGCTGGGCCGCGAAGGCCTGCTGCCGCCGGGCGTGGTGTTCGTGGTCGGCATCGTCGACCGCAACGGCACCACGGTGGCCAGCAATCCGGTGGCGCCGTCGATATCGGTGGCCGACCAGGGCTACTTCAAATTCCACATGGAGCGCGACAGCGGCGCCACCTACGTCAGCCCGGCCACGCGCGACGCCGCCAACAGCGAGTGGCATTTGCACTTCACCCGCAGGCTGGATGACGCCGACGGCAATTTCGCCGGCATCGTCATCGTCGAAACCGATCCGGCCTACTTCACCAGCAGCTATGAACGCAGCCGTCTGGGCGAGCATGGCCAGCTCGGGCTGGTGGGCACGGACGGCGTGGTGCGCGCGCTGCGCAGCGGCGACAAGCTGTCCTTCGGCCAGACTCTGGACGGCCCAGCCGGAAAGTACAGCGGCATGCGCGAGCTGCACGGCATCGGCCTGAATGTGCTGATCGGCCTGGACGAACAGGAATTGATGGTGGGCTTCGAGCGCCAGCGCCGTGAAAAAATCTGGGAGGCCGGCATCCTCAGCGGCGTGCTAGTGTTCGTCACCGGGCTGTTGTGGCTATGGTCGTGGCAGGGCGCGCGCACCCGCGCCCGCATGCGCCGCGCGCAGGAGACGTATGCGGCGGCGTCGGCCGCCAGCCTCGATGCCTTTTTCGTCATGCGCGAAGTGCGCGATGCGCGCGGCGTGATCGTCGACTTCAAGATCGTCGACGCCAACCAGCGCGCCGAGCAGATGACCGGCAGCAGCAAGCAGTTCCTGTGCAGCACCACCTTGTGCACCTTGATTCCCGAAGCGCGTCAGAACGGCATGCTGACGCACCTGATCGACGTCACCCGCAAGGGCGGCGTGCATGAGCAGGAATGGCAAAGCACCGTGCCGCAACTGCGCGCGCGCTGGCTGCATCAGCAGGTGGTGGCGGTGCGCGGCGGCATCGTCGCCATCGTGCGCGATATCTCGGAGCGCAAGTTGGCCGAGGAGCGCATGGTACACCTGGCGCACCACGACACGTTGACCGGCCTGCCGAACCGCAGCCTGATTTCCGACCGGCTGGACATGACCATCGCCCAGGCCCAGCGCAGCGGCGGCTCGGTCTCGGTGGCCTTCATCGATCTCGACGGCTTCAAGCTGGTGAACGATGGGCTGGGCCACAACGCCGGCGACGACTTGTTGAAGGTGGTGGCCGAGCGCATGTCCGGCTGCCTGCGCGCCAGCGACACCGTCGGCCGTTTCGGCGGCGACGAATTCGTGCTGCTGCTGAGCGAAACCGGATCGGCGGTCGGCGCGGCGCAGGTGATCGAGCGCGTGCGCGAAGCGGTGCTGCAGTCGATCAGCCTGTGCGGACAGGAAGTGCAGGTCAGCTGCAGCATCGGCGTGGCGGTCTATCCGCACGATGGCGCCGATGCCGAAACCCTGCTGATGAACGCCGATGCCGCCATGTACCGGGCCAAGGAAAAGGGCAAGAACAACTGCCAGTTCTACACCCGCGAGATGAACGCCAGCATCGAGGAAAAACTGGTGCTGCTCGAAGGCTTGCGCAACGCGCTGGAAGAAGAACAATTCAGCCTGGTGTACCAGCCCAAGGTGGACCTGCACGACGGCCGCGTGTTCGGGGTGGAGGCGCTGGTGCGCTGGAACCATCCGGAGCACGGCACCATCGGGCCGGACCGCTTTATCCCGCTGGCCGAGGAGAGCGGCATGATCGTGGCGCTGGGCGACTGGGTGCTGCGCACCGCGTGCGCGCAGAACCGCGCCTGGCAGGATGCCGGCCTGGCGCCGCTGTGCATCTCGGTCAACGTGTCGCCGCGCCAGTTCGAAGATCCGCGCCTGGTCGAGCGCGTGCAGCAGGCCTTGGACGATACCGGCCTGGCGCCGCAGTGGCTGGAACTGGAAGTGACCGAAGGCGTCATCATGCGCGACCTGCAGCAGGCCGTGGCCAAGATGGCGCAAGTGCGGGCGATGGGCGTGTCGCTGTCGATCGACGATTTCGGCACCGGTTATTCGAGCCTGTCGGCCTTGAAGTCGTTCCCGATTTCAACGCTGAAGATCGACAAGTCCTTTGTGCGCGACCTGGGGCGCAGCAGCGGCGACGAGGCGATCGCCAGTTCCATCATCGGCCTGGCGCACCGCCTGCGCCTGCGCGTGATTGCGGAAGGCGTGGAGACCGAACAGCAGCGCGCCTTCCTGCGCGAGAATGGCTGCGATGAAATGCAGGGCTATCTGTTCAGCCGTCCGCTGCCGCCGCTGCAGCTGGCGGCCCTGCTGGGCGCACCGACGCCGAGGCTGGCGGTGGCCGCCTAGCCCGGCCGGCGCTTGCTTTTAGTAGGTCCAGCTCAGCGTCGCGCTGCCGTTGCGCGGCGCGGCGTAGTAGGCCTGGGTCCAGTACAGACTGGTCAGGTGCTTCTTGTCGTTGACGTTGTTCAGGTTGACCGACAGCGACAGGTGCTTGTCGATCTCATAGCGTGCCATCAGGCCCAGCGTGGCGTACGACGACTGCACCGTGCGGATGCCGCCGCCCTGGTCGGTCGAGGTCTCGCTCTGCCAGGCCAGCGTGCCGCCAACTTTCAGCGCCGGCAGGGCCGGCAGCTGATAGGTCGTGTTCAGGCGCAGCGTGGTGCGCGGCACGAAGGTGCGCACCGCCTGGCCCTGGTCGCCCTTGAGCGACGTCAATCGGGTCAGGCCGCCGCTGGCCTGCCAGCCTTTGGCCACTTCACCCGACAAATCAAACTCGACGCCTTGCGATGCCGCATTCACGCCACGGTAGAAGGTCTTGGCGCCGATCATGCCGGCCGCTTCGGCCGTGTTGTCCTGTGTGGTCTTGAAGATGGCGCCCGACAGATTCAGCTTGTTGTTGAACAGCGCCGCCTTGATGCCGGCCTCGGTGGTCTTGCCTTCGACCGGATCGAGCGGCGTACCGGTGGCGTCGATCTCGCTCTGCGGATTGAAAATCTCGGTGTGGCTGGCGTAGGCCGACCATTCGCGGTTGATGTCGTAGACCACGCCGACGTAAGGCGTGGTTTTGCTGGCCGATTTGTACTTGCTGGTGCCGTAGGAGTTGCCGTTGCTCTTGGCGCGCGTGTGGTTCACGCCGCCGAGCAGTTTCCAGTCGTCGGCCAGATTGAAGCGGGACGCCAGGAACACGGTGTTGCGGGTGTCGTCGTAGCTGCTGCCGTCGACGGCGGCGTCAAAGCTTGGCTTTGGATAGCTGCCGTCGAACGCGGTCTGGCCCGGCAGTTCGGTGCCGATGCCCTGGCCGTAGTTGGAGCGGTCCTTGAGGGTGGAGTTGGACCAGCTGTAGCCGAGGCTCAGATCGTGTTCGCGGCCGCCGAGGGCGAACTTGCCGTCCACCGAGAGGTCGGCCAGCTTCTGCGTCTGGTCGGCCATGTACTGCGACGGGTAGGCGTACAAGCCGCCGCCCACGCCCTTGACCGGCGTGCCGTAGACATACTGCAGGTCGGAATCGGACTTGTCGGTGATGTAGCTGAGCGTGCCGCGCGCGCTCCAGCCCTGGCCCAGCCTGTGCTCCAGTTCAGCGAAGCTGGTGTTGTTGGTGGTGTCCCAGCGCGACCAGTCGGCCGCAGTGCTGGCGCCGACCGGGTAGTTGGTCGGCGTGCCGTCGGTATAGTACAGCGGCAGGGCGCCCCACATCGGACCCTTGCTGCGGTTGGCTTCGTAGGTGTGGCCGAGGGTCAGCAGCGTGTCGTCGCCCAGTTTGGCGTCGATGACGACGTAGGCCAGGTTCTTTTTCGGCGTATAGCGGTCCAGGTAGGAGTCGCTGTCGTCATGCACCAGCACCACGCGGCCGGCGACGGTGCCGCTGTCATTGAGCTTGGTGCTGACGTCGCCTTCGACGCGGCGCTGGTTCCACGAGCCGAGTGTGACGCTGGCGCTGGCCTGGGTAGCGACGGTGGGACGCTTGCGGATGAAGTTGACGGTGGCCGACGGATTGCCGGTCGAGGACATCAGGCCGTTGGCGCCGCGCACGATGTCGATGCGCTCGTACAGCGCGGTGTCGATGTCGCCCTGCACGTTGCCGAACACCTGCGGCATGCCGATGCCGTCGTACTGGAAGTTGACCACGTCGAAGCCGCGCGCGGTGTAGTAGGTGCGGCTGGTTTCCACGCGCTCGACGGTCACGCCGGTGGTGGTCGACAGCACCTGGTTGATGTTGTCGAGCTTGAAGTCGTCCATCAGCGCGCGGGTGACCACGGACACCGATTGCGGCGTTTCGCGCAACGACAGCTCCAGCTTGCCGGCCGACCTGGTGGCGCGGGTGGTATAGCCGTTGTCGTCCGCCGTAGCGGTCACCGTCACGGTTTGCAGGGTCTCAGGGGCGTCGGCGGGCACGTCCGAGGCGGCGGCAACGCCGGCGTAAATCATCGACAGCGCCAGCAGCATGGGACGCAAAGTGAGGTGACGGGGCATGCGAAATCCTTGAATAAGAATGAGAATGATTCTTATTATATGGATTTAATGACGTAGACGCAACGCCGCGCTCCGGCCAGCAGGTGTTCCACGCGGCCGACCGAGCAGTCCGGGCCGAGCACACGTTGGAATATGTCCAGCTCGGAGCGGCAGAATTGCTGGCATTGTCGGGCGGCGGCGCAGATCGGGCAGTGGTTTTCGATCAGCAGCAGGCTGCCGTCTTCCTGCTGCTCCAGTTCCGCCATATAACCTTCGCTGCTGCGGGCCTGGACCAGCGCCTGCACACGCTCGGGCAGGGTGCGGCTGGACGCCAGATGCTGGCGGTAGTCGCGCTCGCTGGCTGCTTCGCGCGAGCCGATCAGCTGGTCCAGGCCGGCCTCGCCGAACAGGGTGCGCACCTGGTCGATCAGTTGCAGCGTCAGCTCCGCGTGGCGGTCCGGGAAGCGGGCGTGGCCGGCCTGGGTCAGCAGCCAGCGGCGCGATGGGCGGCCCGGCTTGTCGGCCACTTCCGCAAACGTCACCATGCCTTTTTCCTGCCACGTCTCGAGCTGCTTGCGCGCGCCCATCGAGGTCAGGTCGAGCAGGGCGGCCAGTTGCTGGGCGGTTTGCGGGCCGCGCGTTTTCAGCAGGAATAGCGTGTGTTCGGCGGTGTTCATGGCGCGGCCGCTTCCACGCGGCCGTGCATGCTGTGGTGCCAGCTGTGCATGCGCCAGGCCGACCACGCGCTCAAGGCGGCGCCGAGCAGCAGGATCAACCGGGTGTCGATCAGCGTCAGCACCGCACCGGCCAGGGCCATGATGATGTTGGCCAGGCAGAAGGTGGTGGAGATCAGGCCCATCACCGCGCCCTGGCCGTGGTCGCCGCCGAAGCGCTCGGCGCAATAGTTGGGCACGATGGCGTTGTAGAACGAGTGCGGAATGCCGTACAGGATGATGCAGGCCAGGCCCAGCGTGGCATTGCTGAGCGCAAGCAGGGCGATGATGGCTGCCACGGTCAAGGCATACCGGCGTGCGCGCAGCAGCGGTTCTCCCTTGAACGGGCGGCCGGCGACGATGGTGGTGGCGGTCATCACGGCGCACATGGCGGCCGTGACCCAGGCGATGCCCTGGGCGCCGTAGCCGGGCACTTCCACCAGCCACAGCGGATAGAACTCGTAGAAGGCGGTCACGCCGCAGGTATAGGCGAGCGTAACGATGAACAGGCTGCGCAGGTCCGGTTCGCGCAGCAGATTGAGCGCATGACGGTCGCGCGCCACCTGCCACCACGAGGTGGTCGCATGGGACGGCGCTTCGCGCGGCAGCGCCACGGCCACCAGTGCCGCCACCAGCAGCAGGGCGGCCACGGCCACCCAGAACGGCGTAGTGATGCCGAACTGCAGGGTGGCGCCGGCCAGCAGCGGTCCGGCCAGCCAGCCCATGTAGAAAGCGCCGTTCAGCCACGACAGCGCCTTGCGGCGCAGGTCGCCGTCCAGGCGGTCGGCCAGCATGGCGCGCGCCACCGAGCCGCTGCCTTCCAACAAGCCGGTGACGAAGCGGGCGACGATGAACAGCGGATAGTTTTCAATGATCAGCGCACCGGCCGTGACGGCGTGGCCGATGGCGGCGCCGACGGCGGTAATCAGCAGCACCGGGCGGCGGCCGTAGCGGTCCGACATGGGGCCGAGCAGGGCGGAACCGATCAGCAGGCCGAGCGGATTGATGGTCAACGCCAGGCCAAACAGCAGCTTGGGCGGCAGGCCGAGGAAGGTATTCAAGCCGTTGGTGGCGCCGGCGGCAAACAGCGGCGGCAAAATAGGATACGGCAGCGCCGCGCCGATGGTCGACAACAGCGCCAGCAGGCAGGCCGAGGCGATAAGCAAATGTGTTTTCATGCCCACACTCTAAGCCGGGCTCGACAATAAGTAAACAAAAAAGTTTATAAATTAGACGGCGAAGCAGTCATGAGCGGGTGACGACGCGGTATCATAGCGTCTTTCCATACAAGCAAGCTCAATATGAAAGACTGGTTCGCCGACCGGCGCGGGGCGGTTTTTTTCCTGTGGCTGGGCATCGGCTTGATCGCGCTGTTCGGCGTGCTGGAGTATCGCTTTCCCTCGGGCGCGCAGCTGGAGACGGCGCGTGGGCGTGTGGCGTGGCAGCAGGAGACGCGCGGGGCGCTGTATTTCATCCTGTCAGACAAGCAGCAGTTGGTGCTGTACGCCAAGGGCGATCCCGATGGCCGCCAGCGCGCCGCCATTCGTGACGGCGCCATGTATCCGCTGACGGTACAGTTCCTGCGCCAGCAGAAAACCGGCATCGGCTTCGCGCCCGGCGAGTTTTATGCAGCGTATGTGTTGGCGGTCGGCGGCAAGCAGGCGGCCAGCCTGGAGCAGGTGCGCAGCGCCTACCGTCGCGATAACTTGATCGCGCTGGCGATGGGCGTGGCGGCCGTCGCTGCCGGTGCGTGGCGCTTGCGCGCTCCCCGGCCTAGCGCACCTCGCGCTGGCGGCGGAAGGCCAGCCAGCCGGCGATCACGGTAAAGCTGGCGACGATCGCCACAATGATCATGAAGCCGTGCGGGGAATCAGCCAGCGGTATGCCGCCGACATTCATCCCCATCAGGCCGGCGATGATGTTGATCGGCAGCGCCAACACCGTCACCACCGTCAGCACGAACAGGCTGTGATTGTTCGCCTCGCTGGCCAGCGCGGCGATTTCCTCTTGAATTAACTTGATGCGTTCCTGCAGAGAGGCCATGTCCGCCAGCACCATGGAGAATTCCTCGGTCGACTGGCGCAATTCCTGGGCGTCGATCTCGGCCATCCACGCCGGCGGCTTTTGCAGCAGGCGGAACAGCGCGGACGGCTCCGGCGCCAGCAGGCGTTGCAGGCGCACCAGCACCCGCCGCAAAGCGCCCAGGCTGGCGCGCTTGGTGGTCAGCTTGCCGGCCAGCAGATTGTCTTCGATGCCGTCCACCGTGGCGATGGCGTCGCGCACGATCTTGATCAGGGCATCGGCCTGGTCGCGCAGCAAATGGATCAGCAGTTCCACCGACGAGCGGATGGTTTCGCCGTTGCGCACCGCGTTGCGCAGGCTGTCGACCGCCCGCAGCGGCTTGCGGCGGGCGCTGATGACGATCTGCTGATCGACGCTCAGCCACAGCGTGGAAATGTCGGATGCCTCGAACGTGAAGTCGTGCAGCACGTCGTTGACCACCGCGATCAGGGTGTTGTCGGCCAGCTCGATGCGGGTCGAGCGCGGGCCTTCGTGCAGGCTTTCGTAGAATTCGTCCGGCAGCGCCAGATGCTCATGCAGCCATTTTTCGCTGGCGGTGTTGGCCAGGTTGTAGTGCAGCCAGATGAATTCCTGCGGATGCTGCGCGCGCGTCGCCAGCCAGGCGCCGACGGCTTCGGTGTCGAGCGGCTGGCCCTTGCCGTCGCCGCTGCGGCCGAACAGATAGCCGCACACCATGCCGGATGGATCGGAACCGTAGGACAGCGGTGCGCTCTGCATCAAGCGCTACACCAGCAGCGCGGCGCTCATCTCGGCCGCATCGCGCTTGGCTTCTTCCAGCATGGACGCCAGTTTCTGCTCGTCGATGAACAGGTCGATGGCCGAGTCGGAGTGCGGCGGCAGGTCGCGCTGCGCTTCCTGCAGCGGCGATTTCACCGGCGTCAGGTGATTGGCCAGCAGCAGGGTGTCGAGCAGGGTGTCGGGCGGGATCGACATGAAGCTGTCGCGCAGGCCTTCGATGGCGTCGGCCACCGGCTCCGGGATGCACAGCTTGTGCATGACTTCGCGGGTGATGATTTCCTCGCTGGCCGAGTGCCAGTTTTCCGCATCCTCGTCGAGCAGGCCCGGGAACTCATCGGCGCGCGACAGCAGGTAGAAGCCGCCCACCTCGTGCACGATGCCGGCGAACAGCGCGGTATCCTCGTTTACGCCGGTGACGTAGCGGGCGATCAGGCGGCCCAGAGCGGACACGGCAATAGTGTGGTCCCACAGCTTTTCGGCCTTGGCGCGCAGGGCCGGATCGGAGATCTTGCTGCCGAACTGGCGCACCACCATGGCGGCGGCCAGTGCGTACAGGTTCTGGTAGCCGATGCGCATGATGGCGCCGCGCACATTGGTCACCACCACGCCGGAGCGGTTGAACATGGCCGAATTCGAGATCGCCACGGTTTTCGCGGCCAGCAAGGGCTCGGCCAGCACCAGGCTGATGGCGGTGTCGATAGGACAGTCGGGATCATCCAATGCGAGCTGTACGCGCAACGCCGCATTGACGCTGGTAGGGAAGACGAGTTCGCCACGAATGGCCAGGGCCGCGATATGGCCGTATGCTTCTAGTTTGTTCATGGTCAAAATTATACGCAGGCTTGGCCCCAATCTCAACGCCCGGCGCCGCGTAATTGCGGCTTGGGCGGAAGAAAGGGCGGCAATGCGACAGATCGGGCCGTGAACGGCGATCCGGTGAGGATCAGATGCTTAGACGTTGACCAGTTGCGGTGCGCGCGCGCCGCGTTCGGCGCTGTAGCGGCTGACCGACAGGTCGTCGGCGCGGATCGCCGGGCGGTGCGCCGACATGATGTCCGACAGCAGTTGCGCCGAGCCGCAGGACATGGTCCAGCCCAGCGTGCCGTGGCCGGTGTTGACGAACAGGTTGCGCAGGCCGGTGCGGCCGACGATCGGCGTGCCGTCCGGCGTCATCGGGCGCAGGCCGGTCCAGAAGCTGGCCGCGGCGGTGTTGCCGGCGCCGGGGAACAGGTCGTTGACCACCATTTCCAGCGTCTCGCGGCGGCGCGGATTCAGGCGCTTGTCGAAACCGGCGATCTCGGCCATGCCGCCGACGCGGATGCGGTCGTCGAAGCGGGTCACGGCGATCTTGTAGGTTTCGTCCAGGATGGTGGAGACCGGGGCGGCGGCGGCGTTGACGATCGGCACGGTGATCGAATAGCCCTTCAGCGGGTAGACCGGAATCTTCACCAGGTTCTTCAGCAGATCGGTCGAGTAGGCGCCCAGGGCCACCACGAAGGATTCGGCGGTCACCAGTTCGTCGCCGCACTTGACGCCACGGACGCTGTCGCCGTCGCTCACCAGGCCGGTGATGTCGATGTTGTAGCGGAATTTGACGCCCAGTTCTTCGGCCATGGCGGTCAGGCGATTGGTGAACAGCTGGCAGTCGCCGGTTTCATCGTTCGGCAGGCGCAGGCCGCCGACCAGCTTGTTGCGGTCGAGGCCGGGTTCGGCGCCGATCAGTTGTTCGCGGCTCAGCAATTCATACGGCACGCCGGTGTCTTCCAGCACGCTGATGTCCTTGGCGGCAGCATCCATCTGCTCCTGCGTGCGGAACAGCTGGGTGGTGCCTTGCTGGCGGCCTTGGTATTCGATGCCGGTGGAGGCGCGCAGGGCCTTGAAGCAGTCGCGGCTGTACTCGGCCAGGCGCACCATGCGCTCCTTGTTGACGGCGTAGCGTTCGGCATTGCAGTTCTGCAGCATCTGCCACATCCATTGCAGCTGGAACAGGGTGCCGTCGGGCGTGATGGACAGCGGCGCGTGGCGCTGCAGCATCCATTTCATGGCTTTCAGGGGAATGCCGGGCGCGGCCCATGGGGAGGCATAGCCGGGCGAAATCTGGCCGGCGTTGGCAAAGCTGGTTTCCAGGGCGGGACCGGGCTGACGGTCGAGCACCGTCACGTCGTGGCCGGCCTTGGCCAGATAGTAGGCGCTGGTGACGCCGATAACACCGCTACCCAAGATCACTACCCGCATGCTGTCCCCCTGATTATTTAACTACCAGATATTCAGCTATGGTATTCTTGTTTGAGTAGTGGTTGTCACTATATATCATTGATAAAACAGTGGATTTTAATGAGAATTCAGAAAGAATCGGTTCGCGGGCTGGACAAGCTTGACCGCAAGATATTACAGATCCTGCAGGAGGACGGCCGCATCTCCATGAAAGACCTGGGCGAGCAGGTGGGCTTGTCGACCACGCCGACCATCGAGCGGGTCAAGCGCATGGAGCGGGATGGTGTGATCACCGGTTATCACGCGCGCATCGATCCGCCGTCGCTGGGCGCCAAGCTGCTGGTGTTTGTGGAGATTACGCTGAACCAGAAGTCGGGGCCGGCGTTCGAGCAATTCCGGCGCGAGGTGCTGCGCATACCGGAGGTGCAGGAGTGCCACCTGGTGTCGGGCGACTTCGACTACCTGATCAAGGCGCGCATCCATGAAATGGCGGAATACCGCAAGCTGCTCGGCGATATGCTGCTCAGTCTGCCGGGTGCGGCGCAGTCGAAAAGCTATGTCGTCATGGAGGAAATCAAGGAAACGCTGACCTTGTCGACCGAGGTGGTGAGGGGTTGATCTGCATCAAAGTGTGGCGCTTGCATTCTGCCGATGGCGGCGCATACTGGCCCCATGAATTCCACTGAATCCACCAAATACCGCAAGACGCTCGAGGAGGGCGGTGTGGCGCCAGCACAGGCGCAGGTACATGCCGATGCGCTGGGCGAAGTGTTGGAACATCTTACTGAGCAGCTTGCCACCAAAGAGTGGGTACGGGCCGAGATCAAGATGCAGCTGAAGGAATTCAAAGTCGAGATGCTGATGTGGATGTTCACGTTTTTCGTCGCTCAGACGACCATTACTATCGGCACCGTCATTGCCATCATCCGCTACATGCCTCGCTAGGTCCGCTTCAGTTACAATGCCATAACGGCATCACAACCAACTGGAGCAGGAGTGAATAGTCCCTCGCAGCTCGTCGTGCGCTCGCTGGATGAGCATTTGTCTTCCGATCAAAGCTTCAGCTCCGCCTACGCGCGGGCGGTGGGCGCGATCGCCGGTAATCAGGGCAGCCTCACGCTGGCCCAGTTCGCCGCTGTCACCGAGATCGCCGGCGACGGCCTATCCTCCGCCGTCTTCACCGCCCTGGTCCTGAACGCCATCGAATCCGGCGTCGAAGTCGACTGGGCGCTGAACGCCTTGAGCCGTAGTTGCGCCGGCATCGACCAGGCCGCGCGCGAACAGGCGCTGGGTATGGTCGTCCCGCTGCTGGCGCTGCACGGCGCCGACGCCCGCACGCTGGCGCAGCGCCTGGCCAAAGCCCTGTCCGTACGGCTGTCGCCGGCACACTTGACGCGCCTGCCGCACGCCGAAGAGCGCGGTATCCTGGCCAACCTCGGCGAGCAGGCGCGGCGCCTGGTGCGCGGCCGCTCGCTGGCGGACACGGTGGCCGACTTCGGCCGCACCGCCGGCCAGCAGGAACTGATCGCCCACGCGCGCAACTTCCAGTCCGGTGAAATCGACCAGGTCGCGCTGCGGGAAATCGTGAGCCACACCACCGCCTCGATCACGCACGACATCAGCAGCTACCTCGAACAGGCACGCGCGCTATCGGTCGGCGAAGCGGCGGCCACCTCGCTGGTGAACGCAGCCCATGATTTGAAAAGCCAGGTGGCGCAGCGGCTGGTGCTGGTCGAACAGCGCATCGCCCACGAGCGCCGCCTGTTGGTCGAGGAGATCGACGACGCGGTCCACGACGCCGGCAACGCCATTGAACTGGCGATGAGCGACCGCCTCAACACGGATAAATGGAAGGACGACGACGTCTGGGCCAGCATCAGCCGCAACCAGTTTGGGCAGGAAATGGCGCGGCGGCTGGACCGCATCGTGCGGCGCAAGGAGCAGGCGTTGCAGCTGTTGCAGGAAGATTTAAGGCTGTTCCAGTCCGGGATGAAGCTGGGGCAGGCGACGGTATTCCAGCGGCAGCACCACGCGGCGCTGGCCAAGCTGATGCCGCGCATGCGTATCGGCACGCGCATCGTCAACAAGCTCGACACGGCGGCCAACGTCACGTTGGTGAGCGGTGCGGCGGTGGCGGCCAGTACCGGCACGGCGGCCTATCTGATCGGCGCGGCGGTGGTGCTGCCGGTGGTGGCGCCGGTCGCGCCGTTTGTCGGTGGCGCGGTGCTGCTGGCGGGCGCATTCAAATGGTTCACCGACGGCGGCAAGCGCAAGCGCACCGAAATCCGCGACAAGCGCGTCGCATTCGAAGAAGAACTGCGCAAGCAGTTGCAAGCCGCCGAGCAATCCTTCAACGCGCAGCTGGACCAGGTAGCCGAAGGCTTCCGCGACTCGGCGCTGCAGCTGCTCACGCCGATCCTGCTGGAAGCCGAAGCCGCCGGCCGTGTCCCGGGCATGCGGCAACGCATCGCCGACCGCGTCATCACCCAAGCCCAGGCCGCCATCCGCCAACTGGACGCCGAGCTGCAGCGCTAGCCCAACATCGGGGTCAGGTCTGACATTCGGACATCGCGGAACTTTTTTGCGGGCTAAAAGTTCCGCGATGTCCGAATGTCAGACCTGACCCCGAATTTTGTTAGAGGTTGTGGGCGATGATGGCGTCGGCGGCGGTGGCGGCTTGTTGTAGTGGCTGCGTCAGCGATTGCGTGGTGTAAATCGGCGTTTGCGGCATGGCCGCGCCTAGTACCGGGCCGTCGGTTTTGCTGATGTCGACAGTTACCGTGGTCGACAGGCCAATGCGCAGCGGGTGTTCTTGCAGTTGTTTCGGATCGAGCGCGATGCGTACCGGTAGGCGCTGCACCACCTTGATCCAGTTGCCGCTGGCGTTCTGCGCCGGCAGCAGCGAGAAGGCGCTGCCGGTGCCGGCCGACAGCCCCGCCACGCGCCCATGGAATGCCACTTTGCTGCCGTACATGTCGGCTTCCACCGTGGCCGGCTGGCCCACGCGGATGTTCTTCAGTTCCGATTCCTTGAAGTTGGCGTCGACCCACAGCTGATCCAGCGGCACGATCGCCATCAGCGAGGTGCCCGGCGTGGCGCGCGCGCCGATTTGCACGCTGCGCTTGGCAACATAGCCCGATACCGGCGCCAATATCGTGTTGCGGCGCGACGCCAGCCAGGCTTGCACGTAGTCGGCCTTGGCCGCCTGCACCGCCGGATGCTGCGCCATCGAGACGCCGATTACTCCGGCCTTGGCCGCTTCTTCCTGCTTGACCGCAACCGTGATCGCCGCGCGCGCGTCTTCCACCGCCTGGCGCGCGTGGTCGACTTCTTCACCCGAGACGGTGTGGTCGGCCGCCAGCGGCTGGCGCCGCGCCAGGTCGTTCTCGGCGTTCTTTAACTGCAGCTTGCGCAGCGCGATGGTGGCGTCGTACTGCGCCACGTCCGCGTAGCGCTGGCGTTGCTGGCGCACGGCGGCGCCCAGTCGCGCATCGGCCTGTGCCAGTGCGATGTCGGCATCGGCCGCGTCGAGCTGAATCAGCGCCGCGCCGGCCTGCACCATCTGCGTTTCGTCGGCGCGGATTTCGGTGACGTTGCCGCTGACCTGCGACGACAGGTTGACCAGGTTGCCGCCCACGTAGGCGTTGTCGGTTTCCTGGACCTTGGACAGCACGGTCTTGTAGTAGACCGCGTAGGCGACGCCGGCGGCGATGAAGGCCAGCGTGATCGCCGCCAGGATGGCCTTGCGCTTGTTCTCGTTCGGGTTGGTGGTGTCGGTGCTCATGATGTGGTCCGTTGATTTATCGGGTGACGGTCGCCAGTGGCGCTTGTTCGTGATAGCCGCCGCCCAGCGCGTTGGTCAACGCGACTTCGGCCAGCAGTTGTACTTGTTGCAGATACAGGTCGGCGTCCTGTTGCCTGAGCAGGGCCAGGCGCGCAGTCAGCACGCTGTGGTGGTTGGCCAGACCGCGATCAAGCCGCGCCTGCGCCGACGCCAGTTGCGCGCGTGCCGAGGCGGTGGCCGCCGTTTGCTGCGCGATCTGCTGCTCGATGCCTTGCAATTGCGCGCCGCCTTGCGCCACGTCGCGCACGGCGTCGACGATGGTGCGGTTGTATTCGGCGATGCGTGCATTGCGGCTGGTGCGGGCGCCGTCCAGTTGCGCATCCAGGCGCTTGCTGTCGAACAGCGGCAGCGAGATGGTGGGACCGAAGTAGACGGTGCGGCTGGCCGCCTGCAGCAGGTTTTCGATCCTGACCGTGTCCAGGCCGATGGAGCCGGTCAGGTTCACGTCCGGATAGAAGGCCGCTTTGGCCGCGTCGATCTTGCTGAGCGAGGCTTCCAGCTTCCAGCGCGCGGCCTGCAGGTCCGGCCGGCGCGCCAGCAGGTCCATGCCGAGATGCGCGGGCAGGGCGTGCGGCGCCGCCGACAGCGGCGCCGGCGTCAGGTCCGCCAGCGCCGCGTTGTCGGCGCCGGCCAGCGCGCGCAGGGCTGCGCGTTCGTGTTCGATGTCGGCCTTGAGTGCGGCCTGCTGTTTGCGGAACAGGCTCAGGTCCGCTTCGGCGGCGCGCTGTTCGTCCGCATTCGCCAGGCCGGCGGCGATGCGTTTCGACTTGTCCTGCACCAGCGCCGTTTGGGTGGCCGCCAACTGCTCGGTGTTGGCCAGCCGCGCCCACGCGCCCTGCAGGCGGAAGTAGCTTTGCGCGATGGCGGCGGCCAGCGCCTGTTCGGCTTCCGCGTAGGCGGCGCGCCCGGCGTTCAGTTCGCCGACGGCGGCCGCCACTTGCGCGCGGTTCTTGCCCCACCAGTCGAAGTTGTAGTGCAGGTCCAGGCGCAGCGTCTGGTCGGTGAAGTAGGCGCCGCCGATCGGCGCCGGGAACAGGCCGGTGCCCGAGTAGCGTTGGCGGTTGGCGTTGCCGTAGGCGCTGATGTCGACGCCAAGGTCGGCCACGCTGCGCGACAGCGCGGAACGCGCGCTGCCGATCTGCGCGGCCGCCACTTCCAGCGTCGGGCTGCCGGCCAGCGCCTGCTGGATGATGGCGTTTAGTTGCGCGTCGTGGTAGGCCAGCCACCACTGTGCTTGCGGCCAGCCTTCGTTGGCCAGCTTGATGCCGGACGAGAGTTCGGCGCTGGCGATGTCGCGTTTGGCCAGCGCGTGTTGGTCCGGCGCGATGTGGGCGCAGCCGGCCAGCGCCAAGGTGACGGTGACAGCGACGGTGAGCGACAGCAGGGCGGGGCGTAACATCGTGGTGGTGGTCATTGTTGGTCCTTCTTATTCCATGGCCGCGTGATCGACCGCGACCGGGGCGTTGCTGGCGGCCGGCTTAATCAACAGCAGCAGCGGGATCACGCACAGGGTCAAAATAAACATCAGCCAGAAATCGTCGACGTAGGCGAGCATCGATGCCTGGCGTGTGATCTCGGCGTTCAGGGCCGCCGCCGCTTCCGGCGTGGCGACGTTCTCCAGCAGCGACGGATTGGTGGTGGTGATGTGCTCCGCCAACGCGGCATGCGCGGTCTGCGTATTGCGCACCAACAGCGTTTGTACCAGCGCGATGCCGATCGAGCTGCCGATATTGCGGATCAGGCTGTAGATCGCCGTGCCTTCGGCCCGCATCTCCGGCGACAACGTGGCGAAGGTGGCGGCGCTCAGCGGCACGAACACCAGGCCCAGTCCCAGGCCCTGGATCACGCCCGGCCACACGATGTCGCTCGGCGACAGCACCAGCGTGTATTGCGTCATCTGCCACAGCGAGAAAGCGGTGATCAGGAAGCCAACGCCGAGCAGCAGCCGCAGGTCGAACTTGCCGACCAGGCGGCCGACGATCATCATCGCGATCATGGTGCCGATGCCGCTCGGCGCCGTGACCAGGCCGGCGATCTTGGCCGGGTAGCCCATCAGCGTTTGCAGCATGGACGGCGTCAACGCGCGCGTGGCGAACAGCACCAGGCCGACGATGAAGATAAACAACAGACCGCTGACGTAGTTGGCATTGCGCAGCAGTCGGTAATCGAAAAAGGATTTGCCGGCGGGCCGGGTGGCCGTGTGGGCGACAAAATAGGCGAAACTCAGCGCCAGGATGATGGCTTCCACCCAGGTTTCGGTGGCGGCGAACCAGTCGTTCTGTTCACCACGGTCGAGCAGCATCTGCAGCGCGCCGATGGCCAGGCTCAGGGTGGCGAAGCCGAAGGCGTCGAACGTCATCTTGCGCGGGGCGTCAGTCTTCTTGATGTAGCGCCAGATGCCGTAGAACGCCATCGCACCCACCGGTATGTTGATGAAGAACACCCAGCGCCAGTCGTAGCTGTCGGTCAGCCAGCCGCCCAGCGTGGGGCCGAGGATGGGGCCGATCATCACGCCCATGCCCCACACTGCCATGGCCGAGCCATGCTTTTCGCGCGGATTGATGTCGAGCAGCGTGGCTTGCGACAGCGGCACCAGCGCGGCGCCGAACACGCCCTGCAGCAAACGGGCGATGACGATTTCCGTCAACGAGCCGGACAGGCCGCACAGCACCGAGGCCAGCGTGAAACCGGCCACCGAGGCGAGGAAGATGTGCTTCAGGCCGAAGCGGTCGCACAGCCAGCCGGTCAGCGGCGTGGCGATGGCGGCGGCCACGATGAAGGAGGTCAGCACCCAGGTGATCTGGTCCTGCGATGCCGACAGGCTGCCCTGCATGTGCGGCAGGGCGACGTTGGCGATGGTGCCGTCGAGCGCCTGGATGATGGTCGCCAGCATGATCGAGACGGTGATCATGCGGCGGTTCAGGCCGTCCGCCGGCGCGCCGGCGATGGCGGCACCGTCGGTGGCACTGCTCATGGCAGCGACTCGATATTGGCCTGGATTGCTTCCAGGAAGGCGGTGACGGTGCGCAGCATGTCGGGATCGACCGTGCCCAGCAGCTCGCGGCGCAGCGCTTCGGCTTCGGCACGCACCGATTCGTAGATTTCCTGCCCGGCCGGCGTGAGGCTGAGCAGTTTGACGCGGCGGTCGGTGGCCGAAGGCGTGCGCACCATGTAACCGGCTTTCACCAGGCGGTCGACGGTGGCCACCATGGTCGGATCTTCGACCCCGGCGCGCGCCGCCAGCCGCGTTTGCGATGGTGGCTCCGCTTCCTTGGCGGTGAGGGCGATCGCCATCCAGCTGGCCTGGCTCAGGTTCAAATGCTTGAGGCGGCGGTCGATGGCGAGGCGCCAGACGCGGGCGCTGCCGTGCAGGGCGGTGGAGAAGCGCTCTTCTATCGAGGTCATATTATTCTGTGGCTAATAGTTAGGGACCGAACGATTAGTTTAGCACAGCTAAGGTATGTTCGCTAGCGTACGGAAAGTTTCCAGCAGCGGTATATGATGAGAACTGAGCATCTTCGCTCATATGAAGAACTGAGACATATCATGAAAGCCAAGTTACTCGCCGCCACTCTGCTGGCCTTGTCTGCTTCCGCCTTTGCAAGCGATGTGGGTGTTTCCATCAACATCGGTCAGCCAGGTTTTTACGGCCGCATCGATATCGGCGATTATCCACAGCCGCAAGTGCTGTACCGGCAACCGGTGATCGTGCAGCGTCCCGTGCGTTACGTGGAACAGGCGCCGATTTACCTGCGCGTGCCGCCTGGCCATGCCAAGCAATGGTCCAAGCACTGCGGCAAGTACAACGCCTGCGGCCAGCGCGTGTATTTTGTGCAGGACAACTGGTACAACAATGAGTACGCACCGCGCTACCGCGAGCGTCATGCCGGCCCGGATCGTCGCAACGACCGCCGCGACGACCGCGATGACCATCGCGACGACCGCCGCGATGACCATGGCCCCGGCAATGGTCACGGTAAAGGCCATGACAAGGACAAAGGCCACGGCAATGGCAATGGCAATGGCAAGGGTCACGGCCGCGATTAAACCTGCGGTGTAACACGCCGCCACAAGGAGAGACTGTTGCAGAGTAAATTCGTGATCGTTGGCGGCGGGGCAGGCGGGCTGGAGCTCGCCTGCAAACTGGCACGCAAGCTGGGGCCGGAGCAGGTGATGCTGGTTGACAGCCGGCTGTACCATATCTGGAAACCGTCGCTGCATGAAGTGGCGGCCGGTACCCTGGACGTGCATCAGGAAGGCTTGTCTTACCAGATGCTGGCGCACGACAACGGCTTTACCTTTGTGTATGGCCCGCTGCTGGCGCTCGATGCGCCGCAGCGCCTGCTGACCGTGGGCGCCATCCTCAGCGGCGCGGAAGAAATCCTGCCCGAGCGGCAGGTGCGCTTCGAGTCACTGGTGCTGGCGGTCGGCAGCACCGCCAATTATTTCGGCGTGCCCGGCGCTGCCGAGCACAGCATTTCCCTGAACGCGACGGAAGACGCCGAGCGTTTCCGCCTGACGCTGCTCAAGCGCCTGACCCTGACCGCACTGGAGAAAGCGGCCGGGGTGGACGTCGTCATCATCGGCGGCGGCGCCACCGGCGTCGAGCTGGCGGCCGAACTACGCGAAGCGAGCGGCGTGTATGCCGCCTATGGCTTCCGCCAGTTGCAGGCCGAGCGCGACGTGCGCATCACCTTGCTGGAAGGGGCGCCGCGCATCCTGGCGCCGTTGCCTGAAAAAGTCTCGACCGCCGCGCTGGCATTGCTGCGCGAGCGCGCCGTCACCGTGGTCACCGACACCCGTGTCACCGCCATCGACGCCACCAGCGTGCGCGCCGGCGACGCCGTGTATCCGGCGCAGATCGTGGTGTGGGCGGCCGGCATCAAGGCGCCCGATTTCCTCAAGACGCTGGGCCTGCCGACCATCAAGTCCGGCCAGCTGGACGTCGACGACAGCTTGGCGGTCAAAGGTTACGACTATATCTATGCGCTTGGCGATTGCGCCGCCTGCGCCGGGCCGGACGGCAAGCTGGTGCCGCCGCGCGCGCAGGCTGCGCACCAGCAGGCCGATTATCTGCTGGACACCTTTCTGCGCCGGCACAAGGGCAAGCCGCCGCAAACCAAGCCCTACCAATACCGCGACTACGGCTCGCTGGTGTCGTTCGGCCAGACCAACTCGGTCGGCAGCCTGATGGGCTCGTTAAAGGGCTTAAGCTGGTTTGTCGACGGCTTTGTGGCGCGCATGATGTACACCAGCCTGCACCTGATGCATCACCAGGCCGTGCTGGGTACGGTGCGCACCGGCCTGCTGGCGCTGGCGCGCTTCCTGATCAAGCGCACCACGCCGCTGGTCAAGCTGCACTAGGGCTGGGCTTGGGCTTGGGCAGGATCATGCTGAGCGTGACGCCGCGCTCGGGTCCCGAACAAACCGTCAGCGTGCCGCCCAGGTAGGCGGCGCGCTCGCGCACCATGCGCAGGCCGAACTTGTGGTCCGCCAGTTCGGGCACGGCCGGCACCGGGCCGCTGAGGCCGACGCCGTTGTCCTTCACCGTCAGCATCACTTCATCTTCGTTGTCGTCCACGATCACCTCCACTTCGCTGGCTTGCGCATGGCTGGCGATATTGCGCAGCGCTTCCTCCAGCATGTGCACCAGCACGATGCCGTGGCTGCGCGGACAGTCCAGCTCGTCTTCGGGCAGGCTGCTGCGCGCCGTGATGTTGTGTTGCGCGCCGAAATCGGCCACCAGTTCTTCCAGCGCCACCCGCACGCCGAGGAATTCGAGCTTGTCGTTCCACAGCTTGATCTGCATCTGGCGGTTGGTTTCGACGATCTGGCCCAGCAGCTTTTTCATGTGGCCGGCGCGGTCCTGCAGCGCCTGATCGGACGGCAGCTTTTGCATCAGCAGGCCGAGGTGCATGGTAAGCGCCGTCAGCGACGAGCCCAGGCTGTCGTGCAGCTGGCGCGACAGCGAGCGCCGTTCATTATCCCAGCAGGTGTGGACATGGCCCAAAAGCTCGCTCAGGTCCGCGCTGCGCAGGGCGTCTTGCTGGGAAGGTTGTGGTTCTTGCGGTGCCGGTACGGACATGGTTTTCTCGGTTAAGTCGAACGGACGGTGGCTTGCATCGATGATACCCGAGCTTTGCTGGCGGGGGCGCACGACTATTGTTTGACGGGAACAGGAAGCTGCGCGCAGGTGTCGATCACCTCCATCAGCTGGTCGATATCGACCGGCTTGACCAGGTGGCGGTCGAAGCCGGCGTCCATCACCCGGCGCAAGTCCTCGGCCTGGCCGTAGCCGGTGAGGGCGACCAGCTTGATGGCGCGCGTGGCCGGATCGGCGCGCAGGCGGCGAGCCACTTCGTAGCCGTCGATACCGGGCAGGCCGATGTCCACCAGCGCCAGATGCGGCCCATAGCTGCGGGCGGCTGCCAGCCCCAGCAAGCCGTCGGCGGCCGCTTCCACGCTGTAGCCGTAGCCGCACAACATCATGGTCATCATTTCGCGGCCATCGTCGTTGTCTTCGATCAGCAGCACGCGCGGCTTGCCGTGTTCGCCGGCGGCCGTGGCCGGCGCCGGCGCCGTGATGGCCAGGTGCTCGATGCGCGGCATGCGCAGCGTGAAGGTGCTGCCCCGCTTGGGGCCCTTGCTGTCGGCCTCGATGCTGCCGCCGTGCAGTTCGGCCAGGCGCCGCACCAGCGACAGGCCGATGCCGAGCCCGCCCTGCGAGCGGTCCAACGTGCTGCTGCCTTGCACGAACACGTCGAACACATGCGGCAGCAGCTCGGCCGAAATGCCGACCCCGGTGTCGCGCACGCTCAGCACCACCTCGTCGTTTTCGGTCCAGGTGCGCACTTCGATGCGGCCGCCGGGCTGGGTGTATTTCAGGGCGTTGTCGATCAGGTTGCTGGTGATTTGCTCCAGCCGGGTCGCATCGCCGGCGATCCAGCCCGGATCGAGATCCTGCTCCAGCTCGTAATCGGTGCTGCGGCCGGTGGCGCGGTAGGTTTCCAGGGTCTGCGCCACCAGCGTGGCCAGGTCGATCGGCACGCGGTTCAGCAGGATCTTGCCCGACATGGCGCGCGACAGGTCCAGCAGGTCGTCGACGATGCGGCCCAGGTGCTGGCTTTGGCGCTGGATGATCTTTTTGGCGCGCTGCACGCCATCGGCCGACACGCCGGGCAGGCCGATCAGCGAAGCGGCGCTGCTGATGGCGCTCAGCGGATTGCGCAGTTCGTGGCCGAGCATGGCCAGGAATTCATCCTTGGCGTGGTTTTGCCGCTCGACGGTCTGGCGCTCTTCGATCTCGCGCGTCAGGCGCAGGTTGGTGGCGGTCAGTTCGGTGGTGCGCTGGCTCAGCTGGCGGGCCTGCTTCTTGAGTTCTTCGTTCTTCATCGCCAGCGCCACGAACACCGAAATCTTGGCGTACAGGATCTGCGGAATCACCGGTGTGAACAGGAAATCCACCGCGCCGTGCTGGTAAGCCTTGAGGCGGTCCAGTTCGTCGGCGAGGAAGGCGGTGATGAAGATGATGGGAATGTCGGCCGAGCGCGCGCGGGCGTGGATGGCGGCGGCGGTTTCAAAGCCGTCCATGCCGGGCATGTTCACGTCCAGCAGGATCACGGCGAAGTCGTGCATGAGCACCTGGCGCAGGGCGTCCTGCCCGGAGCGGGCGGCAAGGACCTCATAGCCTTCTTGCTCGGCCCATTGGGCGAGCAGGCTGGTCAGCGCGAACAGGCTGTTGGCGTCGTCGTTTACAACCAGAATCTTTGGTTTGTCTATTTTAGGCACGGGAGGCTCTACCACGAAGCATCGGGCGATCATAGCAACTGCCTATATGAATGTCAAAACGGCACATGCGTACCGAACGCAACAGTAAGCCGGCCACGGCAGCAGTGTTCGCTCCCGCACAGACCCGGGGCGGCCGTCATGGCAAAGTGGCGTGGACGTTCAACTGAAAGGAACACATCATGAATATCGATACTGTCGTGGACAAAGAGTACCTGGGTCAGACCTTCCGCGCCCTGGCCGATGCACCGACCAGCGCCTTGCGCGGCGTCAGCGCCAAGGATGCCAAGGCGCTGGCGCAAGCCTTCAATGTGCACACCGTGCGCGACCTGGCCAACCTTGAATTTGTGAAGCTGGCTGCGGCCATCACCACGCTGGCCGAGCAGGAGCAGGAAACGCCGGAAGCGCAAGCCAAGGAGACTCTGCTGGACAGCGGCGTTGAGATGACCTTCCCGGCCAGCGATCCGGTGTCGGTCGACTCCGGCATCACCCGCATTGAAGTGGCGCCGGAAACCGTGAGCGCGCATGAAGACCACCAGCACGCCGGCAAGGTCGAACAGAGCACGGCAAAAGGCTTGAAAGCCGAAGCCGCCGCGCACTGAGCCGGCCAAGCGGAAAGAGAAAAGGCGGGCTGCGGCCCTAATGCCGTTAAGTTAAGCTGAAAATAGGCTTCGTCATTCCCGCGCATGCGGGAATCCATGAGGCGCATGCCCGGCTAACTCAGCATGGATCCCGGCTTTCGCCGGGACGACATCGCTTAACTTAACGGCATTAGGGCTGCGGCCCGCCTTTTTTATATCAGGCCGGCGTGGCCGACAGGGTGTGGTGGTGGGCCGGTGGCGTGGCCAGCATCTGCGCGGTGCAGCAGCGGTTTTTGCCGGAGCGCTTGGCTTCATAGAGCGCGCCGTCGGCGGCCGCGATCAGCGGCGCCACCTCCACCGCATCGTCCGGGAAGATGCCGACCCCGATGCTGGTCGACAGTTGCAGCGTCAGGCCGTTGACCAGGTACGGCTGCGATACCGCTTCGATCAGCTTGTTGCACGGCTCCTGCGTATCGCCCACGGCGCTGATATTGCCCATGACGATAACGAATTCGTCGCCGCCTACGCGCGCCACGGTGTCTTCCTTGCGCGAGCAGCCGACCAGGCGCTGCGCAACCTGCTTGAGGATTTCGTCGCCATAGGCATGGCCGTGGGTGTCGTTGATGATCTTGAAGCCGTCCAGGTCCAGGTACATCACGGCCGCCTTGTTCTGCTGGCGCGCGGCGTGTTGCAGTACCGTGGATATACGGTCTTCCAGCAAGCGGCGGTTGGGCAGGCTGGTCAATGGATCGTGGAGGGCCAGTTCCTGCTGCTGGCGGCTGTACTGCGCCAATTCTTTATACAGCAGGCGTACTTCCAACATATTGTGGATGCGTTTGTGTACTTCGAGCAGGTCGAAAGGCTTGCTGATGAAGTCGCGCGCGCCGGCCTCCAGCGCGGCGATCTTGAAGCTCGGCTGGGCGGTCAGGGCGAGCACGGGCAGGTAGCCGCCTTGTTCGATCTCCTTCAGGCCCTTCATGACCTGGAAGCCGTTCAGGCCCGGCATCTGCAGGTCCAGCAAAATCAGGTCGTAGCAATGCTGGCGGTGCATCGGGCACACCTGTTCCGGCAACATGGTGGACGACACATCGGTATAGCCGGCCTCGCGCAGGATCTCCAACATCAGGTCGACGTTGTCTGCGCTGTCATCCACCACCAGGATTTTGGCGTTCAGGATTTCGTCTCGGCTCGGCATAATGGTGGTCTCGTTGGTATCGGTGCTTAATAGTAATTCGATAATAGCCCAAGCCTCCGTGCTGCGTCGCACATAAGAGCGCTTGGTTTCCGTGTGGAAACTATTGTACGCCTAAATTTAGATTCTTGTAGTGTATCAAGAGTTTTTCAAATTGCCTGTAGGACATTGCCGCGTCTGAAAGTAGGAATTGGTAATTGCCAAGACGAAACTAAGCGCTGACTTATGCTGCGCGCCGGACGACGCTGGCGTTGACCACCTTGGCGATCAGCTCATTGGGCTCGACCGGCTTGGCGATATGCGCCAGGAAACCGCTGGACAGCGCCTTGACGCGGTCCTCCGAGCGGGCAAAGGCGGTCAGGGCGATGGCCGGCAGGTCGCCGCCGCGCGCCGGCCCCAGGGCGCGGATGCGGTCCAGCAGCCCGTAGCCGTCCACGTCGGGCATGCCGAGGTCGCTGACCATCAGGTCGGGCCGCTTGTGTTGTAATAATTCCAAGGCTTCGGTGGCGGTGGCGGCCGTCAGCACCTCGGCGTTGCAGTCGCTGAGAATGCGGGTGATGAGTTCGCGGGCATCGTCCTCGTCGTCCACCACCAGCACTTGCACGCCGCTCAGGTCATGCGCCGCACCATTTGAGGCCGCTACCACATCGGCATCGGCATCGGCCGGTGCCGATGACGCCTCGCTCTCGTGCGCAGGCAGGCGCAGGGTGAAGGTGGCGCCGTGGCCGGCGCCTTCGCTGGCCACGGCGATGGTGCCGCCGTGCTGTTCCACCAGATGCTTGACGATGGCCAGTCCCAACCCGAGTCCGCCATGCTGGCGCGTGGTGGTGGCGTCGGCCTGGCGGAAGCGCTCGAACACGTGGTCGAGGAAGCCGGGCGCGATGCCGATGCCGCTGTCGCGCACCGTGATGGCGATCTGGTCGCCGTCGCGCCGCACGCCGACTTCCACGTTGCCGCCGCGCGGCGTGAACTTGATGGCGTTGGTCAGCAGGTTCCACAGGATCTGCTGCAGGCGGTTGGCGTCGCCGGAGACCATGCCGGGCGCCGCTGCGTATGCACGGCTGATGCGGATCTGCTTGGCCTCGGCCGCCGGACGCACCGATTCGATGGCGGCGGCGGCGATGGCGGCCGGCGCCAGCGGCTGCATGTCCAGCCGTACCTTGCCGGAGGTGATGCTGCTCATGTCCAGCAGGTCTTCGATCAGCTGGGCCTGGGCGCGGGCGTTGCGTTCGATGGTTTGCAGGCCGCGATCGAGATCGGCCTGGTTGCGGCTGCCGCGCCGCAGCACCTGGGCCCAGCCGAGGATGGCGGTGAGCGGGGTGCGCAGCTCGTGCGACAGGGTGGCCAGGAATTCATCCTTGAGCTGGCTGGTGCGCTCGGTCTCGGCGCGCGCCTGGCGTTCGCTGTCGAGCAGGACCTTGCGTTCCTCTGCCGCCTGTTGCGACGCTTCGTACAGGCGGGCGTTGTCGATGGCCACTGCGGCCTGCGCGGCGATGCCGCCGATGATGCGTTCGGTGCGCTCGTTGAAGATGCCAGGCTGCGGATGGCCGAAGAACAGGCAGCCGATCACCGCGCCGTTGCGCAGCGCCACCGGCACCGACAGGAAGCTGCGCACCGGCGGATGGCCGCTCGGCATGCCGACATAGGGATCGTTCTTGCCATAGCGTGGGTCTTTAAGCAGGTCGTCGCAGCGGATCGTGCCTTCGCCGCGCATGCTGGGGCCGAACAGGGCGGTGGCGCGCGGCTGGTCGAATGTCGACAAGGCCGACGGCGCGCCGGTGGACAACGTGTGCAGGATCAGCGCCTCGCCGCTGCTGTCGGTGGTGTTGTAAAAGAAGGCGCCGAAGCGCGCGCCGCTGATGCTGGTGGCGGCGTCGGTCACTTCCTGCAGCAGCGGTTGCAGATCGCGTTGCGACGCCAGCATGGCGCCGGTGCGGTTGAGCAGCTCCAGCACGGCCGTCTCGTCGCGCAGCGCTTCCTGCGCGCGCTTGACCTGGTCGACGTCGGTGCTGGTGCCGAACCAGCGCAGCACGCTGCCGTCGCAGCGGTGGACCGGATTGGCGCGCGTGAGAAACCAGCGGAATTCGCCGCTGGCGCTGCGGATCGGCACTTCCAGCTCGAACGGCGTGCCGGTCTTGCGCGAATGCTCCCAGTGCGATTCCACGGCGCCCAGGCAATCGGGCGCGTAGACCCGCTGCCAGCCGTCGCCGGCCATCTGCTCGGGCGTGGTGCCGGTGTAGGCGTACCAGCGTTCGTTGTACCAGATCATGGCGCCGTCCTGCTCGGCGATCCAGGCCAGCTGGGGCATGGAGTTGGCGAGCGCCCGCAACTCCAGCTGGCTCTGACGCAGGGCTTCCCTCGCGCGTAGCAGTTCCTCGTGCGCGTCCGGCGCTAAAGACGAAGTGACAAGGGGGGTGTGCGGGGCGTTCGGCATCATGGCCTCATTCTAGCCTCAAGCCAGCCTGCGGCTCCGCACGGTTGACGCGTGTGTCAAACACGCGTCCAGGACAAATCAGGCCGCACGACGCCCGGCGGCGATGCGCTCCAGCACTGCCTGCAGCTGTTCGATATCGTAGGGTTTTTGCAACGATTGAGCTGGAAAATCCAGGCGCCGCGTCAATTCCTCGCCATAACCGGAAGCAAACAGCAGCGCCAGCTGCGGCTTGTCGCGCCGCGCCAGGCGGGCCAGGTCGACGCCGGACATGCCGGGCAGGCTGACATCGGTGAACAGCACATCGTAGGCGTGCTGTTCCAGGTAGGGCAGCGCCTCCTCGCCGCTGGCCACGGCGTCCACCTCGTGACCGAGCGCGCGCAGGGTTTCGCAGACCAGGTAGCGGGCGTCTCCATTGTCTTCCACCACCAGCAGGCGCATCGGCGCGTTGCTTTCGGCCGGCGCGCCCAGGGTGGCCAGCGCCAGCGTGCACAGGACGCCGGCCACTTGCGTGTCGTCGCGAACTGGTGTGTAGTAAAGGTCGAGGGTCACCGGTTCAACGCGGCCGTTGTGCCAGACCGGCAGCGTGCAGCCGCGATAGGCCAGGCTGCGACCGGCGCGCACATCGGCGATGACGCCGGCGTTCCAGCTCCACGCCGCCGGCTGCATGGCCGGCACGTTGCCGCCGGGAGCGCGCAGGCCGGGCAGGCCGGTCAGTTCGACATAGGCTTGGTTGTACACCATGATTTTCTGATCGCTCCACATCAGCAGCATGGCTTGCGGCGAATTGAGCATAATATCGGTGGTCAGGCGCAGGCTGGCGGGCCAGGCGGCGGGATCGCCCAGGGCGGTGTGCGACCAGTCGGGAGTCGGGAGCGTGATGGCGGAAGGTGCAGTCATGTGCGGTTGCGAGGGTTCTCTCTTATTCGTCTTATGAAAAGGCAAAGCCGATTGCATCGTACACGGTAAAAAAAAAGCCCGCTACAAGAGCGGGCTAAATCTATTTTCTTGGAGGAGAATAGAGGAGACAGTTCAATCATGCTGCAATGCGCAAACGAATGCCAATTTAGATTGGCAATGTGAGACATCACCATCATGAATAAGAAGGGGGGCGAGCATGGCGACCGTAATAAAACATCGCAAAGTAAAAATAGTGGTGCTGGAGCCTGACGCCGAGATCGCCGCCCATTGCGGCGAGGGCGATATCGCCATCCTGCAGGACGACGAAGGCTGGTGGGTGAAGTTCGTCGGCGCCGGCGGCGCCATCGATTGTTACGGCATTCCGTATCCGTCGTACAACGAGGCGCTGTGGTCGGCCAAGGCGGCGGCCGAATTCGGTACCTGAACGCAAGGCCGAGGTGACGCATACGCGGTGCTGGACAAGCCCGGGCAACCTCCCTATAATGCTGCTTCTTTCGAGCGGCATGCTGTTCGAAAGAAATGCATCAAAGAAGTTTTGATTCGTATTTGCAGAGTGGTTGATTCGGCGGAAGATATGCCCAACCAATTAAACGGTAGTAAATGCCCAACTTTGCAAAACAAAATTAATGCTTTATAATGCTTCCACAGTGCGGCTGTAGCTCAGCTGGATAGAGTACTTGGCTACGAACCAAGGGGTCGTGGGTTCGATTCCTGCCAGCCGCACCATCGTTTTACCCAGGAGCGTCGGAAGATTTTCCTGTTTGCAAACAAGAAAGTGCTGTTATAATCTTGTTTTTTGCGGCTGTAGCTCAGCTGGATAGAGTACTTGGCTACGAACCAAGGGGTCGTGGGTTCGATTCCTGCCAGCCGCACCAGATTTTGTCCTTGGATAGACTGTCGAGTCTGTCTGATAAGCAGTTTAAGTGGTAAAAACGTTTTACGCGGCTGTAGCTCAGCTGGATAGAGTACTTGGCTACGAACCAAGGGGTCGTGGGTTCGATTCCTGCCAGCCGCACCAAAATTCGTTAGTGGACGGGCCTGAAGAGCAATCTTCAGGCCCTTTTACTTTGCGCTTTGAGTTACGTCAGATGCGGGCTCAAGTCCGCACGATAGACTGCCTCTCTTGACCAGGAGGGCATTATGGCGAATGATAAAAGCATGGAGCTACGCGTCTCGCTACAGGAGCATCAGGTGGAAGCACTGGTGGACATCGTGACGGAAATCCGTGATAACTACGTCACCAAGGCTTATCTTGATGAGCGGCTATCGCGCTACGCAACGAAGGAAGACCTGGAGCGTGTCCGGCAGGATACGCGCAACTGGGTGATTACTGTCGGCATCTCCCTCGCAGCGCTGCAGTTCGCCGTGCAATATGCCTTCTTCCAACTATATCTGCACGTGCGCTGAGCACACATCCCTATTGGCATTTTCTTAAAAATGCCCGATGATCTGTCGATCATTACTATGGGGAGTGGGCGTGACCATCATCACCAGCATTGAAGACCTGCGCGTTCTGGCGAAAAAGCGCGTGCCGCGCATGTTTTACGATTACGCCGATGCCGGATCCTGGACCGAATCCACCTACCGCGCCAACAACGAAGACTTCGCCAAGATCAAATTCCGCCAGCGCGTTGCCGTGAATCTGGAAAACCGCTCGCTGGCCAGCACCATGATCGGCCAGGACGTGGCCATGCCGGTGGCGCTGGCGCCGACCGGCCTGACCGGCATGCAGCACGCCGACGGCGAAATCCTTGCCGCCAAGGCCGCCGAAAAGTTCGGCGTGCCGTTCACGCTGTCGACCATGAGCATCTGCTCGATCGAAGACATCGCCGCCAACACCCGCCAGCCGTTCTGGTTCCAGCTCTACGTGATGAAGGACCGCGAGTTCATCAACCGCCTGATCGACCGCGCCAAGGCCGCGCGCTGCTCGGCGCTGGTGCTGACGCTGGACCTGCAGGTGCTGGGCCAGCGCCACAAGGACTTGCGCAACGGCCTGTCGGCGCCGCCCAAGCTTACCATCGCCAATATGCTCAACCTGGCCACCAAGCCGCGCTGGTGCCTCGGCATGCTGGGCACCCGGCGCCGCAGCTTCGGCAACATCGTCGGCCACGCCACGTCGGTGTCGGACATGTCGTCGCTGTCTTCCTGGACCAGCCAGCAGTTCGACCTCAGCCTGTCGTGGAAAGACGTGGAGTGGATCAAGCAGCGCTGGGGCGGCAAGCTGATCATCAAAGGCATCATGGACGCGGAAGACGCGCGGCTGTGCGTGGAAAGCGGCGCCGATGCGCTGATCGTCTCCAACCACGGCGGCCGCCAGCTCGACGGCGCCGAATCGTCGATCGGCGCGCTGCCGGCGATTGCCGACGCGGTGGGCAAGCAGATCGAAGTCCACATGGACGGCGGCATCCGCTCCGGCCAGGACGTGATCAAGGCGCTGGCGCTGGGCGCGAAGGGCGTCTACATCGGCCGTCCCTTCCTGTACGGGCTGGGCGCGATGGGCGAGCAGGGCGTGAGCAAATGCCTGGACATCATCCGCAACGAGCTGGACCTGACCATGGCCTTCTGCGGCCTGCGCGACGTGCGCCAGGTCGATCAACATATTTTGCTGCCGGGGAGTTTTTAATGCTGGATAAAGCGCTAGGGCACACCTACATCTCTGGGGAAACGTCGGCGCCAAGCCAGCGCATGCACATGGTGCTGCTGGGCGTGGAGAACGTGGCGCATTCGGCGACATTTTACGAAGCCCTGGGCTGGACCCGGTCGCCGACCAGCAGCGACGGCTTCGTCAAGTTCAATATGGGCGGCTACGCGATCAGCCTGATCAACCGGAACGACCTCGCCAAGGATGCGCTTGAGCCGACCGCAGCAAAAACCGGCTTTTCCGGCGTCGCACTGATCCACATGGCGCGCCAGCCGCAAGACGTGCCGCGCATTTTGGCCCAGGCCGAGGCGGCGGGCGGGGTCATCGTCAAACCTGCCACGCGCACCCACTGGGGCATCGCCGGCTACTTCAAGGATCCCGATGGCCACCTGTTTGAAGTCGACTACGAACCGGTGTGGGTCTTCGATGACGCCCACCACCTCGTCGTCGACCGGATTGCCGGCGCGTAGCCGAGAGGTATTGGTGCGCCGGCTGGCTCAAGACCGAGTCGACCAAATCATTCCACTGGTCCGCATCTTCCTGCAGTTCATCTGAGCGAACTGCAGTTCATCGCAATTGGGGGGCATGTGAATTGACGATGTGACACACTCGATTCACCAGTTGCATTTCTTCGCTAACCCCCAATCTCGACTATGAAGCGACTTTTAATAATTCTCTCAAGTATTTTCGGCCTCCTGCTCGGCGGCTGCCAATACAACCCAAGCCAGCGCACTGCTGCGGATGCGGTTCATGTGCAGACTGACGGCCTGTTCGAGAAGCTTGTCGCCATCAGGCGAGATCTCCACCAGCACCCTGAAGTGGCGGGCGATGAATCTCGGACTTCCGCGACCATCGCCACGCATTTGCGTGGCATGGGGCTTGAAGTTCAGACTGGCCAGTACGGCCACAGTGTAATTGGAATACTGCGAGGCGGGCACCCGGGAAAGACCGTTGCATGGCGAGCCGAGCTTGATGCGCTTCCTGGCGAGTTCCGTGATCCCGCACGCTTCAGGTCGCAGAATCCCGGTGTTCACCATGCCTGCGGGCACGATATCCACATTGCAATTGCCTTAGGAATCGCCGAGGTTCTTGCCAAGCAGCGGGAGTCCTTGCGTGGAACGGTGGTCTTCGTGTTTCAGTCCGACGAGGAGACCTTCAAGGGCGCAAAGGGCTTGATCGACCGCGGCGTTTTCTCGTCCATTATCCCGGATGAGATCTACGGCTTGCACGTGACGCCATTGCCCGTTGGGCAGATTGTGGTCCGGGAGAATGAGATGTTCGCATATCAGCGGCGAGTCAGCATCAGGCTGAAAAAGGAATTGTCGAAGGCGGATATCGTGCAGTTGACGAAGAATGTGAACAGTGAGCTGTCGCGGAGCCAGATTGGCGCCAAGCCTTGGGAGATTCAGCATATTAGCGATCCGGTGCTCGGATTGACGTCCCCGCGCACTGCGTTTCAGGACTATCTGATCATGGATGGGACCTTTGATACGCGCACCGAAAACGATGAGCTTGTTCTTGATTTTTATCTATATGAAACAGCCGCATCTAAGCTGGAAGGCATCATTTCTCGCGTCGAGCGCGTGATTGATGCCAGCGGCCACAACAGCCAATTGGTCTCCGTGTCGTACATACAAGAGAATCCCACTGTGCTCAACAATGCCGCACTGACTCGCTCTGCCATCCGCACGCTGCAGCGCCACCGCGGAGTTGACGCGGTCAGGCCAGCGTTTGGACAGGCGCCGTTCTTCAATGATGACTTCGCGTACTTTCAACAGAAAATTCCGGGTGTGTATTTTTTCCTCGGCGGATCAAATGCCGAGAAAGGTTTGATTGCAATGAACCACGCTCCCGATTTTCAAGTCGATGAAGAAAGCATCCGAGTCGGAGTAAGCAGCTTCTCGTCCTTGATCATTGCGCGGCTGGGAACGCCTGACCAGGCTGAGCGAGAGTAGGCCCGTCACTGCGGACGCGCATCAATTTCGCGCTTAGTTTTTTTCAAGCAGTTGCGCTACCGCAGCGACGATGGCGGTCGGATCGGCTTGCGCTACTTCGACCACCTTGATATCGCCAAAGGGCTTGCGGGCCTTGCGTAGTTGGTCGGCGCTGGTGTCAAGGCTGTCCAGTTCCGAGGCGCGGGCGCGCCAGTAGGTCGGCTTGGCGGTCTGCGCTGCTTGCGCCGACGCCAGAGCGGGGCCGATGTCGGCGTTCATGCCGTTTGATGGGTAGCCGCAAGCGGCGCCCGGCTTGCCTTGCTCCGCCGCCGTCAGGCAGGCCACCACCGCATCGAGCCGGGCCGCGCGATCGGCCGGCAGTGCATCTTCGTGCATGGCGTCCACCAGCACCAGGCCGGCGACGTTGGCGCCGCGCGAACGCAGCGCAAAGTGCTGCGAGATCAGCGCGCCATAGCCGGCGCCCACCAGCACGAACGGGCCTTCCATCCTGGCATTCTTGATCAGGAAGTTGAGGTCCTTGCTGGCGTTGGCCACCGTCGCCGGACGGATGATGGGATCACTCGATCCCATGCCGCCACGGTCATACACGCAGGCGCGCGTGCGCTTGGCGACCTCCGGCAGCACCGCCGACCAGTCCCAGCCCGCGCGGCCGGTGTCGGCCTCGAACAATACGGTCGGCGAGCCCTTGCCGCTGCAGTAAAGATTGAGCTTGCGCCCGCCGACATCGACGCGTACTTGCGGGCCGGCGAGGGCATCCTGCCCGGCGGGTGGTGCGGCGTATGCGCTGGCGCTGGCCAGCAGGAGAGCGGAAGTGATCAGGGTGAGTGCGGATGTGGTCATGGTGTGTGGCTTAGTGTTCAAGGTTCAGGAGACGACGTTGCGCGGCGTGCCGGCGGCCCAGGCTTCGATGTTGTCGATCAGCTGATCGGCCAGCGTTTGCATGGCCTGCGTGCTGGCCCAGGCCGAATGCGGTGTCAGCAGGAAGTTGGGCAGGCGCAGCTTGAGCAGGACGTTGTCTTCCGGCGGCGGCTCCCGGGTCAGCACGTCGAAGCCGGCGCCGCCGATCACGCCCGCGCGCAGGGCGTCGGCCAGCGCCGTTTCATCCACCAGCCCGCCGCGTGCGGTGTTGATCAGCAGGGCGGTGCGCTTCATGCGGATCAGCTCCTTGGCGCTGATCATATTGCGTGTCTTGTCGTTGAGCGGCAGGTGCAGGCTGATCACGTCCGAGGTCTCCAGCACTTCATCGAAGCTGGCTTCGCGCACGCCGTCCGCCGCCGCGTCGGGCAACGGCGAGCGGGTGTGGACGATCACTTCCATGCCGAAGGCGCGGGCGATGCGCGCCGTGGCCTGGCCCAGCGCGCCGTAGCCGTACAGGCCCAGACGGCTGCCGGCCAGGTCGGTCACCGGATGGCCGAACAGGCAGAAATTCTGCGACTTCTCCCATAGGCCCGCTTCGATATCGGCGCGGTAGGCCACCAGTTGCCGGCGCAGCGCCAGGATCAGCGCGAAAGTGTGCTCGGGCAGCGTGTGTACCGCGTAGTTGCGAATGTTGCTGACCACGATGCCGCGCTGGACGGCGGCCGCCACGTCGATCATATTGGTGCCGGTGGCGGCCATGGCGATCATCTTCAGGTCCGGCAGCTGCGCCATGTGGTCCGCCGACAGCGCCACCTTGTTGCTGATGGCGATGGTGGCGCGCGCGTCGCGCAGGCGCTGCACCGTGTCGGCCGCGCGCGTGGCCGGGTAGTCGGTCCATTCGTGCGCGAAGGACGGCTTGCGTACATTGGCGATCAGGCTGTCGCGGTCGAGGAAAACGATGCGGTGTGCTTCGGTCATACGGCAAGCTCCGGGGTTGGGGCACGCGCTGCCGGCCCTTTGGGCAGGCGCATGCCGGGGTGATTGGAAAACAGTTCGGCGATCCACTCGACGAACACGCGGACCTTGGCCGACAGGTGACGGTTCTGCGGATACACCACGTGCACCGGCAGCGGATCCGTCACCCAGTCGGACAGTATCGATTCAAGGCGGCCGTCCTTCAGCATGGGCTCCAGCATGAAGTTCGGCATTTGCACGATGCCCAAGCCCGCCAACCCCGCCGCCGTATAGGAGTTGGTGTCGTTCAGGGCGATCAGGCCGGGCAGGGCGACCTGCACCCGCTCGCCGTCACGGGTGAAATCCCAGTCGAAGATTTTACCGGTGCGCGAGGAAAAATAGTTGACGCAGCGGTGCCGCATCAGCTCATTCGGATGCGCCGGCCGGCCGAAACGCTCCAGGTACACCGGCGTGGCGCAGGTGATGAAATGCAGGATGCCGACCCGGCGCGCGATCAGGCTGGAATCGCTCAACTGGCCGCCGCGCACGGCGCAATCGACGCCTTCCTCGATCAGGTCCACCGTGCGGTCGCTGGAGCCCAGTTCCAGCTGGATGTCCGGGTAACGGGTAAAGAAGTCGGGCAGGGCCGGCACGATCACTTCGCTCGACAAGCCGGTCGGCGCGTCCACCCGCAGCCGTCCGGAGGGGCTGAGCCGGGTGCGCGACAGCGATTCCTCGGCCTCGCGCACGTCCGACAGGATGCGCAGGCAGCGCTCATAATAGGCGGCGCCGTCGGCCGTCACGCTGACGTGGCGCGTAGTCCGGTGCAGTAGCTTGGTCGACAACGAGCCCTCCAGCGCCTGGATCAGGGTCGACACCGTGGCCTTGGGCAGCTGCATGTTTTCTGCCGCGCGCGTGAAGCCGCCGGCGTCCACCACCTGTACAAACACTTCCATCGCTTGAAGTTTATTCATCTTTCGCCCTCATTGTTCGGAATCCTGAACAATCAATTCATCTTTGCCGTATTTATCAGATTGTAGAACAAGTTTAAGATTGCTGTACTGCACAAAGGAAAAGATCAGAAAGGAGGACGTATCATGAAATATCGGGATGCAATTTTCGCAACGATAGCACTGGCGCTGTCGTCGGTAGCACTGGCTGGCGTGGTCTACACCGACGCCTACTCACATACCGCCAAGGCGGAGGTTCACGGCATGCGCGCGCTGGCGCTGGTGGCCAGCGGCGACGCGGCGGACTGCGATCCTGCTACCCTATTGTCCTCCAACGAATCGGGAACGGTGCAGCAATGAACAATCCAGTAGAGGCCCTGCCGGTATTATCGGACCAACTGAAAATCCGCAGCCTTGAGGTCAAAGGCGCGGAAGGTCCACTGGCTGCGCGCCTCTACACCAGCGGCGACGCCGGCGCCAAGCGCGACACCTTGCTGGTGTTCTTCCACGCCGGCGGCTTTGTCGGCGGCGACCTGGAAGATGCGGATATATTCCTGCGCCACATGGCCGACGACAGCCAGCATGTCGCGGTATTGGCCTCGGCCTACACGCTGGCGACCGAGCGTCCATTTCCGGCGGCGGTGGAAGATGCGCACGCGGTGCTGGTCTGGGCCAAGAAGAACAAGGTTAAACTGGGCTGGAGCGGCAAGCAGCTGCTGGTGGCCGGCATCGAAGCCGGCGCCAACCTGGCGGCCGTCTGCGCGCTGATGTCGCGCGATCGCGGCGGCCCGGCGCTGGGCGGCCAGATCCTCATCATGCCGATGCTCGACCCGGGCCTGACCACCTGCTCGATGCGCGAAATGCAGGCGGCGCCTGAGCTGCTGGACGTGGCCGACGCTTGCGCCAAAGCCTATCGCGGCTACCTGCCGAACGCCGCCGACCGCACCCACCCGTACGCCTCGCCGCTGCAATCGAGCCGCCTGAAAAACCTGCCGCCGGCGCTGATCCTGTCGACCGAAGACGATCCGCTGCGCGACGAAGCCGAACAATATGGCGCCAAGCTGATTTCCTGCGGCGTCAAGACCACAGTCCGGCGCATGCAGCCGGCGCCTTTGAACGATGTAGAGGCACGCAACGAATGCGCTTGTCGATGTCAAGCGCTGGGAGAGATCGCCAGCTTTATCGCTGGACTGGACCGGACCGAGACGCCGCCAGCCGCATAGGATTCCCCTAACCCTTAGCAGTATCCGAAGTTACGTCCCCACTGGCTTGCCGGCGGGGCGCTAGTACCGTGTTTTCTCGATTTTTGCCGAGACCGCCCGGTGCCGCCTTTTATATTAATTATTTTCATACAAAAAGGAATTAAAATGAAAAACATTAAACCAATGAGTGCTCTAGCCCGGCCGCTGGTAGCCGCTATGGCGCTGGCGGGCCTGGCCGCAATGACGCTGTCCGGCTGCGGCGATTCCGCCAAGGCGGCGGCAGCACCGGCAGCAGCAGGCGGTCCACCTATTTCGGCGGCGGCCGTGGTCGAGAAAACCATCATTGAAACCCAGGAGTTCTCGGGTCGCCTGGAAGCCATCGAACAAGTGCAGATTCGTCCGCGCGTCAGCGGCTTCATCACCGCCATCAACTTCAAGCCGGGCAGCCGCGTGAAGAAGGGCGATGTGCTGTTCGTGATCGATGCGCGTCCTTATCAGGCCGAAGCCAACCGCGCTGAAGCCGCCGCCAATTCGGCGCGCGCCAAGGCCGACCTGGCCAAGGTGGAACTGGCCCGCGCAGAAAAACTGCTGGCCGACAAAGCCATCGCCCAGCGCGAGTACGACGCTTCGGCCTCGGGCTACAAGCAGCTCGACGCCGACGCCCGCGCCGCCGCCGCGCAGTACGAAGCGGCCAAGCTGAACCTGAGCTACACGCAAGTGACGTCGCCGATCAACGGCCGCGTATCGAAAGCTGAAATCACCCTCGGCAACCTGGTCGATGCTTCCGCCGTGCTGACCTCCGTGGTGTCGCTGGACCAGATCTACGCTTCCTTCGACGGTGACGAAGACACCTACCTGCGCGTCGGCGCCGACGCCCACAACGGCAAGCCCGCCACCGTGAAGATCGGCCTGGCCAACGAAACCGGCTTCCCGCACGAAGGCAAGCTGGAATTCGTCGACAACCAGCTGGATGTTCGCAGCGGCTCGGTGCGCATGCGCGCCACCCTGGCCAATACCGACGGCGTGCTGGTTCCCGGCCTGTTCGCCCGCGTGCAACTGGCCGGCAGCACCGGCGCCAAGTCGGCGCTGCTGATCAACGAACGCGCCGTCAGCACGGACCAGAACCGCAAGTTCGTGTTCGTGGTCGACAAGGACAACAAGGCCGAATACCGTCCGGTCACGCTGGGCCAGCAAGTCGACGGCCTGCGCGTGGTGCGCGAGGGCTTGAAGCCGGGCGAGAAAATCGTCGTCAACGGCCTGCAACGCGTGAAGCCTGGCGCGCCGCTGACGCCAACCGTGGTGCCGATGGATGCCGATCCGCTGGCCGCCAACGTGGCTAAAAAAGAAGAGAAGGTCGCCGCAGTCGCTACCAATAAGACCGGCACTACCAAGGAATAAAACAATATGAATATCTCTCGATTCTTCGTCGACAAGCCGATCTTCGCGGCGGTGCTGTCGATTCTTATCTTCGTCGCCGGCTTGATCTCCATCTTCAAGCTGCCGATCTCGGAGTATCCGGACGTGGTGCCGCCCTCGGTGGTGGTGCGCGCGCAGTATCCGGGTGCGAATCCGAAGATCATCGCCGAAACCGTGGCCGCGCCGCTTGAGGAACAGATCAACGGCGTCGAGAACATGCTCTACATGTCCTCGCAAAACACCTCGGACGGCGCGCTGGCGCTGACCGTCACCTTCAAGATCGGCACCAACGTCGAGCAAGCTGAAACCCAGGTGCAGAACCGCGTTCAACGCGCGCTGCCACGCCTGCCGGAAGAAGTGCGCCAGATCGGTGTGACGACGGTGAAGTCTTCGCCCAACCTGACCATGGTGGTCCACCTGAATTCGCCGAACGGCCGTTACGACGACCTGTATCTGCGTAACTACGCGGTGCTGAACATCAAGGATCAACTGGCACGTCTGCCCGGCATGGGCGAAGTGCAGCTGTTCGGTTCGGGCGACTACGCCATGCGCGTCTGGCTCGATCCACAGAAAGTAGCGCAGCGCGGCCTGACCGCCGGCGACGTGGTTGCCGCCATCCGCGAGCAGAACGTGCAAGTGGCTGCCGGTGTGGTGGGCCAGGGGCCGGCCAAGAATGCGGACTTCCAGTTGACCGTCAACACGCAAGGCCGTCTGCAGTCGGAAGAAGAATTCGGCAACATCATCCTGAAGGCCAACGCCGACGGCGCGGTCACGCTGCTGAAGGACGTGGCACGGCTGGAGATGGGTTCGAATTCCTACGCACTGCGCTCGCTGCTGAACAACAAATCGGCGGTGGCGATTCCTATTTTCGAAGCACCTAACGCCAATGCCTTGCAGCTGTCGGCCGACGTGCGCTCGACCATGGCTCGTTTGTCGAAAGATTTCCCGGAAGGCGTCGAATACAGCGTTGTATACGACCCGACCCAATTCGTGCGTGAGTCGATCAACGCCGTGATCCACACCCTGATCGAAGCGATCATTCTGGTGGCGCTGGTGGTGATCATCTTCCTGCAGACCTGGCGCGCATCGGTGATTCCGCTGCTGGCCGTGCCGGTATCGGTGGTGGGTACTTTCGCCGTGATGATGGCATTCGGCTTCTCGATCAACACGCTGTCGCTGTTCGGCCTGGTGCTGGCCATCGGTATCGTGGTCGATGATGCGATCGTGGTGGTGGAAAACGTCGAGCGTAATATTCACGACGGCCTCAATCCGCGTGATGCGACCATCCAGGCCATGAAAGAGGTGAGTGGCCCGATCATCGCGATTGCGCTGGTACTGTGCGCCGTGTTCGTGCCGATCGCTTTCGTATCGGGCCTGTCCGGCCAGTTCTACAAGCAGTTCGCACTGACCATCGCGATTTCGACCGTGATCTCGGCATTCAGCTCGCTGACCCTGGCCCCGGCCCTGGCGGCTGCCCTGCTGAAACCACACGATGCACCGAAAGATGTGCTGACCCGTGGCATGGACAAAGTGTTCGGCGGCTTCTTCGGCTGGTTCAACCGCTTCTTCAACCGTGCTTCGCACGGCTATGAAGCGGGCGTGACCGGCGTGTTGAAACGCAAAGGCTCGTCGCTGGTGGTGTACGCCGTGCTGGCCGTGGCGGCAGGCTTCATGTTCAAGTTTGTGCCGCCGGGCTTCGTGCCGGCGCAGGACAAGCAGTACCTGATCGGCTTCGCACAACTGCCGGATGCCGCCTCGCTGGACCGTACCGACGCCGTGATCCGCAAGATGTCGGAAATCGCCAAGGACATCCCTGGCGTGGACAACTCGATCTCGTTCCCCGGCCTGTCGATCAACGGCTTCACCAATGCACCGAACGCCGGTATCGTGTTCCTGGGCCTGGCGCCGTTCGACAAGCGCGGCACCAAGGAAACCTCGGCCGAAGCGATTACCGCCGAGATGAACAAGCGCATGGGCGCCATTGAAGGTGCGTTCGTGATGGTCCTCGGTCCTCCGCCAGTCAATGGCCTGGGCACCACCGGCGGCTTCAAGCTGATGGTCGAAGACCGCGACAATCTGGGTTACGACGCGCTGTACAAAGCAGTGCAGGCAGTGCAGATGAAGGCATGGCAGAACCCGAAACTGGCCGGCGTGTTCTCCAGCTACCAGATCAACGTGCCGCAGCTGTTCGCCGACATCGATCGCGCCAAGGCCAAGCAACTGGGCGTGCCGCTGAATACAATCTACCAGACCTTGCAGATCAATCTGGGCTCGCTGTATGTGAACGACTTCAATCAGTTCGGCCGTACCTACCAGGTACGCGTCCAGGCTGACCAGCAATTCCGTTCGCACGCAGAAGACATCGCCCAGCTGAAAGTCCGCAACGACAAGGGCGAGATGATTCCGCTGTCCTCGCTGATGCGTGTGAAAGATAGCTATGGCCCGGATCGCGTACAGCGCTACAACGCTTACGTCGCCGCTGAAATCAATGGCGCACCGGCTCCTGGCGTGTCGTCGGGCGAAGCACAGGCGGAAATGACCAAGATCGTCAACGAAGTCCTGCCGAAGGGTATCGGCTACGAATGGACGGAACTGGTGTACCAGGACATCCTGTCCGGTAACACGATGATGTATGTGTTCCCGCTGTGCGTGCTGCTGGTGTTCCTGGTGCTGGCTGCCCAGTACGAAAGCTGGACCCTGCCGCTGGCCGTGATTTTGATCGTGCCGATGTCGATCCTGTGCGCGCTGATCGGCGTCAAGCTGACCGGGGGCGACAACAACGTGTTCACGCAGATTGCGCTGTTCGTGCTGGTTGGCCTGGCGTCCAAGAACGCGATTCTGATCGTGGAGTTTGCACGGGAGCTGGAACATCAGGGCCGCAGCATCGTTGAAGCAGCGCTGGAAGCCTGCCGCCTGCGTCTGCGTCCGATTCTGATGACGTCGATCGCATTCATCATGGGCGTGCTGCCGCTGGTGTTCTCGCACGGTGCGGGTTCGGAAATGCGTCATGCGATGGGTGTGGCGGTGTTTGCCGGCATGCTGGGCGTGACCTTCTTCGGCCTGTTCCTGACGCCGGTGTTCTACGTCCTGCTGCGCACCCTGGCGGTGCGCCTGGAGAAAAAACCTGCCGTGGCGGCCGACGTCGCACCGGCAAAACTGGAAGGGACACATTGATATGGCTAACTCGATGAACAAGCTGCAGATGATCGCCAAGGGCGTAGCGCCCATCCTGGCTGCGTTGCTGATGACCGCATGCGCAGCGCCGGAGTTCAAGCAACCTGCGATGGACGTGCCGACCGCCTACAAGGAGTCGCAGTCGCCAGACGCCGCCGCAGTCAAGACCGCCGCCGATGGCAGCACCTGGAAAACTGCGCAGCCGGCCGAAGCACAACCGCGCGGCGAATGGTGGCTGGCCTTCAACGATCCGGCCCTGAATGAGCTGGTCAACGAAGCCACCCGCGCCAACGCCAACCTGGCCGTGGCTGCGGCCCGCGTCAAGCAGGCGCGCGCCATTGCCGGCGTTGCGGAAGCGGACCGTATTCCGCAAGTGGGCGTTGGCGCCGGCGCACAGCGTGTGCGCCAGTCGGCGACCGAACTGGGACTGCCGGCCGGCACGCCGGTGGCGCCGGCCAAGGTGTTCAACGCCAACCTGACGGCCAGCTACGAGGTCGACTTGTTCGGCCGCGTATCGTCCAACGTGGCGGCGGCGCGCGGTGATGCGGCTTCGGTCGAAGCCAACTACCGCTCGGTGCTGCTGGCCGTGCAGGCCGACGTGGCGCAGACTTACTTCCGTCTGCGCGCCACCGACGCCGAGCTGGAAACGCTGAACCGCACGGTGCAGACGCGGGAAGAAAACGTCAAGGTCAACCAGCGTCGTTTCGACCTGGGCGACATCGGCGAATTCGATCTGTCGCGCGCCAAGACCGAACTGGCGACTGCGAAAGCGGAAGCGATCGGCCTGCAGCGTCAGCGCGTGACGACCGAACATGCGCTGGCGGTCTTGCTGGGCAAGCCGGCGGCCAGCTACACGGCGGGCGCCAGCCCGTTGCTGGATACGTCGCTGCTGCCGGTGATTCCGGCGGGCTTGCCGTCGTCCTTGCTGGAACGTCGCCCGGATATCTCGGCGGCGCAGCGTTCGATGGAAGCGGCCAATGCCCGCATCGGCGTGGCGCGTTCGGCCATGTTCCCATCGCTGATGCTGAATGCGAATGCGGGTGGCGCGTCGGGTAATACCGTGGCCGATGTGTTCAAGTGGAGCAGCCGTTCGTGGTTGCTGGGCGCGGCGTTGTCGATGCCGCTGCTCGATGGTGGCCGCAACAAGGCCAACATCACGCGCAGCGAAGCGGCGCTGGAGGAATCGGTGGGGACGTATCGCCAAAGCGTGCTGACGGCGTTTGCGGAAGTGGAAGACAATCTGGCGGGCCTGCGCATCCTGGCAGGGCAGACGGCGCAGATCGATGATGCGGTGGTGTCGGCGCGTCGTTCGGCCGACCTGGCGCAGAAGCTGTACACGGCGGGCCGTTCGAGCTATCTCGATCTGCTGGATGCGCAGCGCAATCTGGCGACGGTGGAACGTGCGGCGGTGCAGTTGCGCGGCAATCGCGCGGTGACCACCGTGGCGCTGATACGTGCGCTGGGTGGCGGCTGGGGCGATGTGCCGCCGGCATCAAGCGCTTTGGCGCAGAAGTAAAAAAGGGCGGACCTGACTGGTCCGCCCTTTTTTGACCGTTCCATTCGGCGACGCTCTCATGCAGTTGGCGAAGCCCGGTTGCGCTTCGTCGCAAGTCGACGATCATATTCAGGAAGAGACAGAGAATGGAATCTCTCCTCTTACTGGACATGAAAAATGAAAAACACGAAACCGGGAACGTTTGCGGCGTTTGGTGTGCTAGCGGTGTTGTTCGCCACGCTGGTCCCTTCCGGCGCCCATGCCGCAGGATTCCAGCGCGCCCAGGCGGCAGATCCAGACGGCAAGGCGCTCGCGATCGGGATCTGGTATCCGAGCCAGGCAACACCCAGGCGCACCAGCTTCGGGGCGACGACGATGTCGGTGGCGGTCGACAGCCCTATAGATGGGCGCGCACTGCCCTTGATCGTGATTTCGCACGGCACAGGCGGGTCTTTGCTGGACCATTACGATACCGCCATTGCATTGGCCGACGCCGGTTATGTTGTCGCCGCCGTGACCCATCGCGGCGATAACCATGCAGACCGCAGCCGCAGCGTATTCATCATGGATCGCCCCAGGCAAATCAGCCGGGTAATCGACCATGTCCTGTCCAATTGGGCTGGCAGTGCGACTATCGATCCAAGCAGGATAGGCATGTTCGGCTTTTCCGCCGGTGGATTTACCACCCTGGCAAGCATCGGTGGGCGTGCCGATTTTTCCCGCATTGGCCCCATGTGCAGCGAGTATCCGGGCGACTTCGTCTGCCAGTTGCTGGCGAAGGCGGGGCCGGATGGCCTGGTGGCGCCCGATTCAAGCCTTGTCCACGATGCCCGGATCAAAGCCGCAGTGGTAGCCGCGCCGGCGCTGGGCTTTACCTTTGCGCCCGATGGTTTGAAAGACGTCAGGATACCGGTGCAGCTCTGGCGCGCCGAAGAAGATGCATTATTGCCGCACCCGCGTTACGCCGAACCTGTCCGGCAGGCGCTTGGCATATCGGACTACCATGTGGTGTCACAAGCGGGACACTTTGATTTCCTGCCGCCGTGCAGTGATACATTGGCGACGATCGCTCCGATGATCTGCACCAGCAACGCGGGCTTTGACCGGGCTGCCTTTCACCTGTCCTTCAATACTTCGGTGGTGGATTTTTTCAGCAGGAGCTTGGGGCGCCACAGGGCGGGCGACTGAGATCGCCGAACGCGAAAAGCGGACCCGAGGTCCGCTTTTCTTACCTGCTGGCGATTACTTGGTGACGACAGGAGCCGGAGTGGCTGCGGCTTCGGCTTTTTCTGCTTTGGCGTGGGCTTTGGCTTTGGTTTTGCTTGCCTTGGCGTGGGCATCGGCCTTGTCGGATTTTTCATCGGCCTTGGCGACGGCGACGTCTTTCTTGGCTTCGGCTTCTACCTTGGCGCTCTTGGCTTCAGCCTTGATCTCGGCCTTGGTTTCTTTGGCTTCCGCCTTGGCGACTGCTTTGGTTTCTTTGGCTTCGGCTTTCACGACTGCAGGAGCGGCTGGGGCGGTAGCTGGGGTCTGTGCGAATGCAGCGGTAGCGAACAGGCCGGCGATCAGGGTTGCGATAACTTTGGTCATGGTGTAATCCTTTGTTTGCAGGTTTCGGGCCCGGGACAATTCCCGTGTCACTGAGCAGGAAACGCGGCCCTGATTGCTGTCGTTGACGGTCTTTACAATCGCTTACATGTTCGTCACCGCACGGATTGGACGCATCAAGCGGCATAGGCTGGCCATATGAATGATCTGCTTAAAACCTACAAGGCCAAACGCAACTTCTCCATCACGCCCGAACCTGCCGAAGGTGGCGAGGAGGGCGTCGGCACGCTGACCTTCGTGATCCAGAAGCACTGGGCCTCGCGTCTGCACTATGACTTCCGCCTGGAACTCGACGGCGTCATGATGAGCTGGGCCGTGCCCAAGGGCCCCAGCTACGATAGCCACGACAAGCGCATGGCGGTGCATGTCGAGGACCATCCGATCTCCTACAACGATTTCGAAGGCACCATCCCGCCCAAGCAGTACGGCGCCGGCAAGGTGATTATCTGGGACAAGGGCACCTGGCGTCCGCTGGACGACCCGCACAAGGCGCTCAAGGCCGGCAACCTGAAATTTGAAATCTGCGGCCACAAGATGCGCGGCCGCTGGGTGCTGGTGCGCATGAAAGGCAAGGGCGAGAAGCAGCAGCCTTGGCTGCTGATCAAGGAGCATGATGAATACGTGCGGCCGGCTGCGGAATTCAGCGTGGTTGATGAAATGCCGGATAGCGTGAAGGCCTTGCCCATGCCCGGCGCTCCGGCGGCGAAGGCGTCGCCACGCGCCAAGCCCGCAGCTGCGCCGGCCGAGGCGCTCAAGGCGGCGCCGGATGCCGAGCTGCCGGAAACGCTGTCGCCGCAACTCGCCACCTTGGTCGATGCCCCGCCCACAGACGCCGGCGATTGGCTGTTCGAAGTGAAGTTCGACGGCTACCGTTTATTGGCGCGGGTGGAGGGCAAGGACATCCGCCTCATCACCCGCAACGGTAACGACTGGACCAACAAGCTCAAGCCGCTGCAGGCGGCGCTGGCCAAACTGAAGCTGCCATCCGGCTGGTACGACGGCGAGATCGTCGTCCACGACGATAACGACCGCCCCGACTTCGGCCTGCTGCAGAACGCTTTCGACGAAGATCATCCCGGAGAGATCGTCTACTTCCTGTTCGATATCCCGTTCCACAACGGCCACGATCTGCGCGACACGCCATTGGAAGAGCGCCGCGCGATCCTGGAGAAAGTAATGGAAAAGCGCGCCAACGACACGGTGCGCTTCAGCACCGCGCTGGCCGCGCCGCCGGAGGAAATGATCGTCGCCGCCTGCCAGATGGGCCTCGAAGGCATCATCGGCAAGCGGCGCGATTCGCGCTACACGGCGCGCCGCACCGGCGCCTGGATCAAGCTTAAATGCGGCCAGCGCCAGGAGTTCGTTATCGGCGGCTACACCGACCCGCGAGGGGCGCGCAGCGGCTTTGGCTCGCTGTTGCTGGGCACTTACGACAAGCACGGCAAGCTGCAATACGCCGGCAACGTCGGCAGCGGCTTCAACGCCACCTCCTTGAAAGAGCTGAGGGCGAAGATGGACAGGCTGCACGCCGACCAAAGTCCGTTCGCGCCCAGCCGCGACATCGACAAGCGCGCCCACTGGCTCAAGCCCGCGCTGGTGGCGGAAGTCGCCTTCGGCGAATGGACGCATTCAGGCTCGATCCGCCATTCGGTGTTCAAGGGCCTGCGCAAGGACAAGAAGGCCGGCGCCATCGTGCGCGAGCTGCCCGCCCATCTCAAGCAGGAGAAACCAGACATGCAACCGTCCGTCGAGGGCAAGCTGCCCACATCGCTGAAGATCACCAATCCAGACCGCGTCATCGACAAGCAAAGCGGTGCCACCAAGATCACCGTGGTGCGCTACTACGCGCTGGTGGCCTCGTTGATGACGCCCCATTTGAAAGGCCGTCCCGTATCGCTGGTACGCGCGCCCGCCGGCGTGGGTGGAGAGCTGTTCTTCCAGAAGCACGCTGAGGTGAGCCAGATGCCGGGTGTGAAGCAGTTCAAGCAGGAACTCGATCCGGACCACCCGCCGATGATCGAAGTGCCGACCGAGCAGGCGCTGTTGTCGGCCGCGCAGATGAACGTGATCGAACTGCATACGCAAAATGCCACCGGCAGTAACTATGAGAAGCCCAACCGCATGGTATTCGACCTCGATCCCGGTCAGGGCGTCACGTGGGAGCAGGTCAAGGAGGGCGCGCAGTTGACGCGCGCCTTCCTCGAGCAACTGGGTCTGTCCACATTCGTCAAGACCAGCGGCGGCAAGGGGCTGCACGTGGTGGTCCCGGTCAAGCCCGGTTACGGCTGGGACGACGTGAAGGCCTTCTCGCAAGCCATCGTCGCGCATATGGCGGAAACCATACCGGCGCGCTTCGTGGTGAAGAGCGGTCCGCGTAACCGCGTCGGCAAGATTTTCATCGACTACCTGCGTAATGGACGCGGCGCCACCACGGTATGCGCCTGGTCGGCGCGCACCCGGCCCGGTCTCGGCATCTCGGTGCCGATCACCTGGGACGAGCTGGATGGACTTGCGAGCGCCGACCACTGGAACGTGAACAATGTCCACACGCGGCTGGATGTCGGCAACACGCCGTGGGATGACTACGCCAAATCGGCCAAGGGCCTGGCGCCGGCGATGAAGCGGATGAAGTTCAAGCCGGGCGCCGCCTAGAGGCGTCGGCACGCCGGCTTGAGTCAGGCGGCCGTGCGGGTGGTCGCCGGCTTGCTACGCTTGACGGCGGTCTTCGGCGCTGGCTTAATGGCTGACTTAGTGGCTGACTTAGTGGCTGACTTGGTGGCCGGCTTAGTAGCCGTCGCCGCCTTGGGCTTAGCCTTAGGTTTGACCTCCTCCTGTTCCTCCGCCTCATCCTCTTCAGGCGCAGGCTTGGCGGCGGCCTTGCCTTTCTTGCCCAGGCTATTCTGCAGCAGCGCCACCAGATCCACCACGTTGGACGCCTTTGGCGTGCCGCTGTCTTTTTCAGGCGCGGTAATGGTCTTGGTCTGGCCGGCCTTGATCTTCTTCTTGATCATGGCCATCACGTCTTCCTTGTAGGTGTCGTGATATTGCTCGGGCTTCCAATCCTCGCTCATGCCATCGACCAGCGACAGCGCCATTTGCAGCTCCTTGTCGCTGATGCCGGCTGCTTTGAGCGTGGCCGGCGGCAGCTTCAATTCTTCGGCGTTGCGGATCTCGCTCGCATAGCGCAGCGTGTTGAGGACGATCTTGTCCTCCACGCACACCAGCGCGCACAGGTGCTGCTTGGTGCGCATCACCACCGTGGCGATGCCGATCTTGCCGGCCTTGCGCAAGGTCTCGCGCAGCAGCGCATACACCTTGGCCCCGCCGCGCGAGGGCGCCAGGTAGTAGGGCGTTTCATAGTAGGTGAGCGGCACGTCGGCCGCCTCCACGAAGGCCACAATATCGATGGTCTGCGTGGCCTCCACGTTGGCGCGCTTGAGATCCTCGTCCGACAGCACCACGTACTCGTTGTCCTCATACTCGTAGCCTTTGACGATATCGTCCCAGGTCACCTCCTTGCCGGACTTTTTGTTATAGCGCTTGTAGCCGACCGGCGAAAAATCGCGCCGGTCCAGCATGGTCAGATCGAGGTCGTGCTCCTGCACGGCCGTGTACATCTCGACCGGAATATAGACCAGCCCAAAGCTGATCGCTCCCTTCCACAATGCGCGCGCGGCCATGGTCAGCCTCCCACGGAGCCGGTCACCGGCAGCACGATGCCGGTGATATAGCTGGAGCAGCACGGCGCGGCCAGGAACACGTAGGCCGGCGACAGCTCCTGCGGCTGGGCGGGACGCCGCATGTCGGTATCGGCGCCGAACTGGGCGATCTTGTCGGGGCTGGCGTCGGCCGGATTCAGCGGCGTCCACACCGGGCCCGGCGCGATCGCGTTCACGCGGATGCCTTGATCAAGCAGGTTCGAGGCCAGCGACTTGGTGAAGGCGTGGATCGCACCCTTGGTGGTGGAGTAGTCGAGCAGGTGGCTGGAGCCTTGCAGGCCCGTCACCGAGCCGGTGTTGATGATGGCGCCGCCGCGCTTGAGGTAGGGCAGGGCCGCCTTGGCCATGTGGAAGTAGCCGTAGACATTAGTCTTCATGGTGAGGTCGAAGCGCTCCTCGGTCAGGTCGGTGAGCTTTTCCGCGTGCTCCTGGAACGCAGCGTTATTGACCAGGATGTCCAGCCGGCCAAAGCGTTGGTTCGTCTGCTGTGCTGCGTCGCGGCAGAACGCAGCATCCCGCACGTCGCCGCGCAGCAGCAGGCAGGTTTGACCCTCCGCCTCCACATAACGCTTGGTGTCTTCCGCATCCTGATCCTCCTCCAGGTAGACGATGGCGACGTCGGCGCCTTCGCGCGCGTACAGCACCGCCACCGCGCGGCCGATGCCGGAATCGCCGCCCGTGATCAGCGCGGCCATGCCGGCCAGCTTGCCGCTGCCGGCGTAGTCGGGCGCGAGAAATTCGGGCTTTTGCTGCATGTCGGCTTCCAGCCCGGGTTTTTCAAGATGTTGGGAAGGCATCGGCGTGCCCGGATATTCGTGGCTGCTGGTTTGCACCGGTTCCTTGCTCTTCGCGGGCGCGCTGGTGCGCTGGCCCTGCCGGTCGAGCTGATCCTGGCGATGCTGTATTTCGCGCTGCAAGCTTGCGCTGCCGGGATCTGCCTTGTTTTCTGAATTTGCCATGGTGTGTCCTCCACTATCGTGTGCACAGTATTCGCGTGGCTCGCCGGCATGACGGTACGCTCACTCACATATGCCGCCAAACCACGGCGAACAAAAAAAACTGATCTTTAATGCAAAAAATATTGCTAATTATGAACTTTATGGCACACTAGTAGGAGAGGCCAATTCCAACTATAAAATCAGCGCAGGGGAGTAACACATCATGGCGGACGTTTTGAGCCGGTTGAACAGCACGGGCGTATTCTTTAATCCCAGCAGCGAGCGCCGCGCGGAGTTTCAATCGTGCTGTGCGGAAATGTTTTCGCAGCTGATTGCGTGCGACAGCGTGGACGCCACCGGCGCCGCCCTGGTCAAGCACGAAACCGACCTGCTGATCCTCGATCTCAATGGTTTCGACCACCTGAACGAGCTGGCCGGCGTGGGCGCTTTGATCCGCAGCCGGGCCGGTGGCCAGATCCTGGTGCTGTGCGCCTACGAGCACAGCGCCTGGCTGCCGGAGTTGATGGCCTACGGCTCCTTCAACTACCGCATCTGCCCGGTACTGCGCGACGAGCTGCAGCAGGCCGTCAAGCAGGGGCTGGCCGTGCCACTTGACCCGGCCGCCGCCATGCAGCAGGAGCTGCTCGACAAGGAAAAGGAATTGCGCGATTTGCTCGGCGTACAGCGCAGCCTGCAGCGCGCCCTGAGCGGCATCGACAATATCGCCACCATGTCGGCGCAGATCTGCCTGGCGCTGTGTAATTTTCCCGGCGTGCGCCATACCTCGCTGCTGCACATGAAAACGCGGGGCGACCTGCAACTGGTGGCGCAGGAAGCGCGCAATCACCTCGACCTGGGCCGCCTGCTGCAACGGCGCGACCGTCTGCTGCAATCGCCGTTGCGCGACAGCTTCCCGCCGCTGATGGCGGTGTCGCGCGGTGAAATGGTGCTGCTGGACGCGCCGGAAAAGTCCGGCGATCCCGAATTGTCGATGCAACTGCACGACCGCAATGTGCGCATGGTGCTAGCGCTACCGTTGCGCGCCGAACCGGGCGGCCCGGAGATGGGCGCCATCTGTTTGATGTTCGATCGCTACATCACCTTCTCGCGCGAGCAGTTCGCCTGCTTCGCCAGCCTGGCGCAGTTTGTCAGTTTCGGCCTCGGCATGAGCGAATTGAAGCATCAGAACGATGCGCTGTCGGGCCAGTTGTCGCAAATGAGCACGATCGATACGGTGACCGGCGCCGCCAACCGCCGCGCCGGCGAGGACTCGCTGGACAACGAAATCCGCCGCGCCCGCCGCTACGGCCTGCCGCTGGCGGTGTTGTCGTTCGACGTAGGCAGCTTCCGCTCGGCCAATGATCTGTACGGTTCGCCGGTCGGCGACGCCGTGCTGCGCAAGGTGGCGGAGACGGTGCTGGGCCGCCTGCGCACCTCGGACACACTGGCGCGTATGCGCGGCGAAGAGTTCCTCATCGTCGCCACCCACACCACCTCGGCCGACGCCGTGCGGCTGGCGGAAAAGCTGCGCACGGCCATCACCGAAGCCGATTTGCCGGGCGCCGGTTTCGGCGCCGCCGTCAGCATCAGCCTGGGCGTGACTCAGGTCGGTGCGGACGAAGGCAGCGCCACCGTGCTTGATCGTCTCGACACGGCGCTGCACCGCGCCAAGCGTGCGGGCCGCAACTGCATCGAGATGGCGACGGTTTAAATCTTCTCCTGGATGGTGGCGATACCCTGGCCGCCGCCGTCGATATTCAATACCTCCGCCCATCTTTGCGGAGGATCGCACGGATTGATATATTATGCCCGTAATGTATAATATCGATGCGCTGGATGCGGGAGGCAACCATGAAAGTCAGCAGGGAACAAGTAGCGCTCAACCGTGAGCGCATCGTGGAAACGGCCGCGCGGCTGTTCCGCGAAAAAGGCTACGACGGCATCGGCGTAGCGGATCTGATGAAGGGCGCCGGCCTGACGCACGGCGGCTTCTACGGCCACTTCGCATCGAAGGAAGACTTGTTGGCCGAAGCCGCCGACCACGCGCTGAAAACATCGGTGGCACGCTGGGAAGGCTATCTGGCCGAAGGGCGCGAGGCCGCCCTGGAAAAGATCGGCGACGGCTACCTGACGCCGCAGCATCGCGACCATCCGGAAAAAGGTTGCTCGGTCACCGCGCTGGGCGCCGACATCGCCCGCCTCGGACCGAAGGCGCGGCACGCCGTCACCACCGGCGCCAGCGGCCAGATCGCGGTGCTGCAGCAATTGATGCCGGGCGCGGACGATGCCGAGCGGCGCAAGCAGGCGCTGGCGACTTACGCCGCCATGGTCGGCGCCATCGTGCTGTCGCGCGCAGTGGACGACGACGCGATGTCGCTCGAAGTGCTGCAGGCGGTGCGCGACTCGCTGCCCGGTCTGGCCTAAGCAGTGCCAGACTGGCCGTCTGCTGGTGGATATCTGGGCGCCCACCGTACCCGCCTATATTCGCTTTTCAAATTAGCTAATTTGAATTTCGTATTTGGATTTGAGCTAAACTGTCGGCAATTAAAGTATCTGGACGCACAATGCTGCAATGGCTAAAGCTATACCGGCGCGACCAACTCCCCGGCGACATCAGCGCCGGGCTGGTGGTGGCGATGATGATGATCCCCCAAGGCATGGCCTACGCCATGGTGGCCGGGCTGTCGCCGGTGGTCGGCATTTACGCCAGCATCCTGCCGCCCATCGTGTATGCGCTGTTCGGCAGCAGCATGACGCAGTCGGTCGGCCCGATGGCCATCGTGTCCCTGATGACCGCCGCCGTCATCGGCCCGCTGGCGCCGGCCGGTTCGGCGCTGGCCGGTGTGCTGGCGGCTCAGCTGGCGCTGGTGTCCGGCGCCGTCTTGCTGCTGTGCGGCCTGTTGCGCATGGGCTTCCTCGCCAATTTCTTCTCGCGCCCCGTGATGAGCGGTTTCACCGTCGGTTCGGCCATCGTGATCGCATTCGATCAACTGCATACCCTGCTTGGCGCCGAGCTGTCGCAGCTGCCGCAAGTGCATGCGCCCAGCGCGGCGCTGGGCGTCGGTGCGCTGCTGCTGCTGGTGCTGGCGCGGTTTTACATGGCGGCGCTGCTGCGGCGCTGCGGCCTGCCGCCAAGCGCCGCCGACATCGGCGCCAAGCTGGCGCCGATGCTGGTGGTCCTCGGCGGCATCCTGTTGATGTCCAGCACCGGCCTGGCCGAGACCGGCGTGCGCACCACCGGCGCCATTCCGGCCGGTCTGCCGCACTTGAACCTGGCGTCGTCCAGCCCGCATTGGCGGGTGTTGCTGCAGCCGGGCCTCCTCATCGGCTTCGTGGTGTTCCTGATGTCGATGTCCGGCGCGCAGGCGCTGGCGCTCAAGCGCAACGAGAAGCTGGTCAGCAACCATGAACTGATCGGCCTCGGTGCGGCCAACGTCGCCAGCGCGTTTTCGGGCGGCTTCCCGGTGACCGGCAGCCTGTCGCGCTCGGCCGTGAATTTCGCCGCCGGCGCCCATACGCCGCTGGCCAGCCTGATCACCGCCGCGCTGCTGGCCTGTGCGCTGCTGCTGCCGACCGGTTGGCTGGCGCTGCTGCCGCTGCCGGTGCTGGCCGCGACCATCATCGTCGCCGTGCTGGGCATGCTCGAGATGGGCATCCTGCGCACCGCCTGGCAGTACGACCGCGGCGACGCGCTGGCCTGGGGCGCCACCTGCCTCGGCGTGCTGGTGCTGGGCGTGGAGGCGGGCGTGCTGATCGGCGTGGCGCTGTCCATGGGCACCCTGATCTGGCGCGCCAGCCGGCCGCACATCGCGGTGCTGGGCCGCATCGCCCGCACCGAGCACTTCCGCAATATCGAACGCTATCCGGCCGAAACCCAGCCGGAACTGCTGGTGCTGCGCATCGACGCCAATCTGTTCTTCGGCAACGTCGAGGCGGTGAGCGAACGCATCGAGTGCGAACTGGCCACCCACCAGAGCGCCCGTCACCTGGTGCTGGTGATGACGGCCGTCAGCTCGATCGACACCACGGCGCTCATGGCGCTGTCCGAGCTGAACCAGAGCTTGAAGCGGCGCGGTATCGGCCTGCACCTGGCGGAAGTGAAGGGGCCGGTGATGGATCGCCTGCGCAACAGCAGCCTGCTGGCCGAGCTGAACGGCAAGCTGTTCCTGAGTACCGCCAACGCCTGGGACCAATTACATACCGTCAAGGATGTTGCTTGAGCGCAAATATAAATGGACTTCGCCTTCGTTTGAATCTATGATCCAAGGCTCATACCACGCAGATTAACCCCCAAGAATGGTTTTCAGATGTTGGCCCGACTTGCCCGCCGTTTAGGAAGAGTATCGATTGCCGTGTTCGTCAGCGTGACGCTGACCGCCGTGGTGACGCTGGTGCTGACCACCTTCGCGCTGTACTTCTACCAGGTCGAGCGCGCGCAGCGCTGGGAGCAGCTGCATAAAACCCTGGCCAACAGCGCCGACGAACTGGCCGCCGCCGTGGCCCTGCCAGCCTGGAATTTCGACGAATCGCAGATCGTCACCATTATGAAGAGCGGCTTGAGCAACCGCGACCTGCACGCCAGCGCCGTGGCGCCGGCGGCCAGCAGCCGTCCGTTCATCCTGGCCCGCAACGCCCGGCAGCAGCTGGCGCCTTCCGACCACCTGCCGGCCGATCCCGAACTGCTGTCCGAACAGCGGCCCATCGTCGCCGGCGGCCAGAATATCGGCACCATCACCGTGTATGCCTCGCCGGCGCTGTTGATCGAGCAGCTGCGCCAGCGCCTGTACACCATCGCCGGCATGATTTTCGTGCTCGATGTGACGCTGGTGCTGAGCCTTTATCTGCTGCTCTGGCAGCTGATCCTCAAGCCGCTGACCAAGATCGAACGCTACGCCGCCAGCGTCAAGGCCGGCCAGAATCCGGGCGCCTCGCCGCCGCGCGACTGGTATACCGGCGAGCTGAAAACCCTCAACGCCTCGATCCGCGAGATGGTGCGCCTGATGGAGAGCCGCTACGTGGCCATGCACGCCAGCGAGGAGCGCCTGCAGATCGCCTCCGGCGCGGCCGCCATCGGCATCTGGGACTGGAATATCGCCAGCAACGAGATGGTGTGGGATGAGCAGATGTACCGCCTGCATGGGCTGGAGAACATCAAGGTCAATCAACCGTTCGAGACCTGGCGCAAGATGGTGCACCCGGACGACGCCATTCCCACCGAGATGCTGCTGCAGCAGGCGCTCGACGGCACCGCCGAATTCGACGTCGAGTTCCGCCTGATCTGGCAAGACGGTTCGATCCACTACCTGAAGGGCGACGCCATGATCTTCCGCGACGCGGAAGGCCATCCCTTGCGCATGGTCGGCGTGAACTACGACGTCACCGACAGCCGCATGGCCGAAGCGGAACTGCGCCGCCACCGCATCCATCTGGAAGAGCTGGTGGCCGAGCGCACCCATGCCTTGTCGGTGGCGGTGCGCCAGGCGCAGGGCGCCAACCGCGCCAAGAGCACCTTCCTGGCCAATATGAGCCACGAGCTGCGCACACCGCTCAATTCCGTCATCGGCTTTTCGCGCCTGATGGCCGATTCCAAGAACATGCTGCCGGAGGAAAAGCGCAACCTGGCCATCATCCACCGCTCCGGCCAGCACCTGCTCACGCTGATCAACGACATCCTGGAACTGTCCAAGATCGAGGCCGGCCGCGCCGTGCTGCAAACGGAAGTGGTCAACCTCGACGAAATGCTGCAGGAAGTGATGGACATGGTGAGCATGCGTGCCGGCCAGACCGGCGTCGAGTTGGTGGCCGACAGCGTCGGCCTGCCGGTGAGTGCGCGCGTCGACGGTACCAAACTGCGCCAGGTTTTGCTGAACCTGATGTCGAACGCGGTCAAGTTCGCGGCGCAGGGCCGGGTCACGCTGCGGGTACGCGGCACCGCGCGCAACGGCGCCTGCGAGCTGGCGTTCGCCGTGATCGACAACGGTCCCGGCATCGCGCTGGAAGACCAGATGCGCATTTTCGAACCGTTCATCCAGGCCGAGGGACCGGGCGCGAAAGAGGGCACGGGCCTGGGCCTGACCATCTCGCGCGAATTCGTGCAGCTGATGGGCGGCACGCTGGCGCTGCAATCGGCGCCCGGCGCCGGCGCCACCTTCTACTTTACGGTGGCGGTGCAGGTGGCCGACGAGGCGCCGCCGGCGGGCCAGGATGAAGTCAGCGCGCTGGCGCCGCCGCAGCGCCGCCGCATCCTGGTGGCCGACGACAACGCCGACGGCTGCAGCTTGCTGGAAAGTCTGCTCAAGCCGCTGGGCTTCGATGTCGCCGTGGTCGGCGACGGCGCGCAGGCGCTGGCCATGGTGGACGTGTGGCAGCCGGACCTGGTGTTCATGGACTGGCGCATGCCGGCGCTCGACGGCATCAGCGCCACGCGCCGGATCCGCGCCAACCGGGAAGGCAAGCAGCCGCGCATCGTGATGCTGACCGCGTCGGCCTTCGCCGAGGAGCGCGACGAGGCGCTGAACGCCGGCGCCGATGAGTTCATGCGCAAGCCGGTGGAGCAGGAACGTTTGTATGCGGTGCTGGAGCAGCAGCTGGGCCTGCAGTTCGTGCGGCGCCATCACGGCGCGCGGCCGGCCGCGCCGGCGCCGCTGTCGTACGTCGACCTGCAGCGCCTGGAGCCAGCCCTGCGCGATGAGCTGAAGACCGCCTTGCAGGAATTGAACCTGTCGCGCGTGACCTTGCTCCTGGCGCCTTTGCCGCCGGCGCTGGCCGGGGTGGTGGCGAGCATCGACCACATGATCCAGCTGCACCAGTATCCGCAGCTGTGCGCTTTGCTCGATCAGGCGGGAAACGAATTGGAACCGCAGGTCTGACCGGTATATCATGGCAGTTCATCAGGCGAGAGACATTTACATGCACCGGGATTTATCCGAACAACACACCAAGGGCGAAGTGCTGATCGTGGAGGACACGCCGGCCTCGCTCAAGCTGCTGAGCGACCTGCTGACGGAGGCCGGCTACTACGTGCGCCAGGCGCCCAACGGCGAGCTGGCCCTGTGGACCGCGCAATCGCGGCCGCCGGAGCTGATTCTGCTCGACATCCGCATGCCCGGCATCGACGGCTTTGAAGTCTGCCGCCGCCTGAAGGCCACGCCGGAGCTGAGCCAGGTGCCGGTGATCTTCCTGTCGGCGCAGCACGACACCGACGACAAGGTGCGCGGTTTCGAACTGGGCGCGGTCGACTTCATCGCCAAGCCGTTCCAGACCGAAGAGATCCTGGCGCGCACCGACGCCCACGTCAAACTGGGCCGGGCGCAGAAGGCGCTGGCCAGCGAACGCGCCTTGCTGGAGGAGCGCGTGGCCGAGCGCACCGCCGAACTGGCCAAGGAAGTGGAACAGCGCCGCGCCAACGAAGAGTTCCTGCGCCTGGCCAGCCAGGTGTTTGAGGCGACCCAGGACGCCATCGTGGTGACCGACCGCGATGGGCATATCGTCGCCACCAATCCGGCCTTTACGCACATCTCCGGCTACACGGCGGACGAGGTGCGGGGGCAGGGCGTGGGCCTGCTGCACGCCGGCGACGCCGATGCCTCTTCGTTCGGCGCCATGGTGCAATCGGTGGTGGCCACCGGCCACTGGTCGGGCGAGATCCTGGCGCGCCGCAAGAACGGCGACACCTATCCCGGCCTGCTGAGCGCCTCCGTGGTGCGCGACGAAAACGGCAGCGTGATCAATCACGTCGCGGTATTCATGGACATCACCGAGCGCAAGGCCGAACAGCACCTGATCGATTTCCTGTCGAACCACGATGCGTTGACCGGCCTGCCGAACCGCATGCTGGCGCGCCAGCGCTTCATGCACACGCTGGCCGCCGCGCGCCGCGAAGGGCGCTGCGTGGCCGTCATGTGCCTGGACCTGGACCGCTTCAAGAGCATCAACGACTCCTACGGCCATGACATGGGCGACAAGGCGCTGCAGGTGGTGTCGCGCTACCTGACCGAAACCGTGCGCGAAGACGACATCGTCACACGTCAGGGCGGCGACGAATTCCAGGTCATCGTTGCCGACGACACGCAGCTGACCGCCACCATCGCGCTGGCGCAAAAGATATTGGCCGGGCTGCGCAAGGAACTGGTGATCGACGGCCAGCAGATCACCGTCACCTCCAGCATCGGCATCGCCGTCAGCCTGACCGACGGCGAGAGCTTCGATGAACTGGTGCGCAACGCCGACACGGCGCTGTTCCGCGCCAAGGAAATCGGCCGCGACAACTACGCCTTCTTCACCGAGCGCATGGACGCCGAGATCCGCGACAAGCTGGCGATCCAGGGCCAGCTGCGCGGCGCCATCGCGCGCGACGAATTCGAAGTCCACTATCAGCCGCAGGTGTGCCTGAAGACCGGCGCCATGGTCGGCGCCGAAGCGCTGCTGCGCTGGGAGAATGCGGTGCTGGGCAAGGTGCCGCCGAATCGCTTCATCCCGCTGGCCGAGGAATACGGCCTGGTGAACTCGATCGGCGAATGGGTGCTGGAAAGCGTGTGCGCGCAGATGAAGGTGTGGCACGACCAGGGCCTGGGCAAGATCAAGGTGGCGGTCAACCTGGCGGCCGGGCAGTTCGCCAACGATGCCACCGTGCCGTATGTGGAAAGCACGCTGCGCAAGTTCGGCGTGGCGCCGGAATACCTGGGCCTGGAAATCACCGAGGGCACGGTGATGGGCGATCCGAACAAGGCGGTGGCGGCGCTGCGCCTCCTGAAGGACATCGGCGTCGGCATCTCGCTGGACGACTTCGGCACCGGCTATTCCAGCCTCAGTTACCTGAAGCGCTTCCCGATCGACGTGCTGAAGATCGATAAATCGTTTGTCGACGACGTTACCACCAACAGCGCCGATGCGGCGATCGCCCTGTCGGTGATTTCGCTGGCGCACAACCTGAACATGCGCGTGATCGCGGAAGGTGTTGAGACGCGCGAACAGGTGCAATTCCTCGCCGAGCGCGGTTGCGATGAAATGCAGGGCTATTATTTCAGCCGCCCGGTCAATGCCGAAAGCTTCACCGCGCTGCTGCGCGAACGCCGCACCTTGTCGGACATATAAATCAACCTGGAGTCTTATGGAAAAGAAGTTCAGTAGCGCCATTGCCGGCGCCGTCATGCTGGTCTGCATTAGCGCCGGCGCCGGCGCCGCCAACCCTGCCGTGAAAGCCGGCCCGGCCGACGCCCGGTTCAAGGCGATCTACACCCAGGAATGGACATGGCGCCTGAGCCAGAAGCAGGAAGACGGCGAGGACGACGACAGCAGCGGGGTGTCGCCATCGCTGCCGCGCATCGACGTCGCCACCCAGAACCAGCGCACGGCCTATTGGCAGGGCGTGATGAGGAAGCTGGACGGCATCCAGCAAGCCAGCCTGTCGGCGCCGGAGCGCATCAACTACCAGGTATATAAGGCGCAGATCGCCGCCTATATCGCGGCCCAGGAATTCCGCGAATATGAAAAGCCGCTGAACGCCGATTCGGCCTTCTGGTCGAATATGGCCGGCACCGCGCGCCGCCCGATGACCAAGGAAAAAGAATACCGCGACTACCTCAAGCAACTGACCGACGTGCCGCGCTACTTCAACGAGGAAATCGTCAACATGCGCGCCGGCCTGGCGCGCGGCTTCACGCCGCCGAAAGTCACGCTGGTGGGCCGCGACAGTTCCATCACCTCGGTGAGCGAGGCGAAAACGCCGCAGGAGACGGTCTACTACCTGCCGTTCAAGACCATGCCGGCGACCATGCCGGCGGCGCAGCAGGAAGAGCTGCGGGCGCAGGCCGTGAAGGCGATCCAGACCTACGTGATTCCGGCGCACCAGGCGCTGTTGAAGTTCATGCGCGAAGAGTATGTGCCGAAGGCGCGCGAGGAACTGGCGGCGCAGAGCCTGCCGAATGGTAAGGCCTATTACCAGTCGAAGATCGTCGAATTCACCACCACCGCGATGAGCGCGGACCAGATCCACAACATCGGCCTGGAGGAAATGGCCAAGATCCGCGCCGAGATGCACGACGTGATCAAGCAGGTCAAGTTCCAGGGCGACCTGCCGGCCTTCCTGCAGTTCCTGCGCACCGATCCGCAGTTCTACGCCAAGACGCCGGAAGAGCTGCTGATGCGCTCCGCGTGGGTGGCCAAGAAGTTCGACGCCAAGGTCTCGCAGTACTTCGGCTACCTGCCGCGCCGCCGCTTCGCGGTGATCCCGGTGCCGGACGACCAGGCGCCTTTCTACACCTCGGGCCGTGGCGGTCCGGGCGTCTACCTGGTCAACACTTACAACCTGCCGTCGCGCGCGCTGTACAGCATGCCGGCGTTGACCCTGCACGAATCGGCGCCGGGTCACGCCTTCCAGATGCCGGTGGCGATGGAGCAGAAGGGCCGTCCGCCGTTCCGCAACGCGTATATCTCGGCCTTCGGCGAAGGCTGGGCGCTGTACAGCGAACGCCTGGGCGTGGAGATGGGCATGTACGAAACGCCGTATGAAGTATTCGGCATGCTCAGTTACCAGGCCTGGCGCGCTTCGCGCCTGGTGGTGGACACGGGCCTGCACAGCAAGGGCTGGACCCGCAAGCAGGCGCAGGATTATCTGCATGCGAACACCGCGCTGTCGCAGCACGAAATCGAAACGGAAGTGGACCGCTACATCTCGTGGCCGGGCCAGGCCTTGTCCTACTACCTGGGCGAGATGAGCATCATCAACGCGCGCACGAAGGCGGAGAAAGCGCTGGGCAGCAAGTTCGACATCCGCGCCTTCCACGACACCGTGCTGCAACTGGGGTCGGTGCCGCTGCCGGTGATGGAGGCGCGCATCGAGCAATTCATCGCCGAAGGCGGCAAGAGCCCGTATCCAGACCTGGAGTGATGGTGGTGTGCGGTGACAAAGCGTGTATTTCGGGAGGCGGTCGGGCGGCTACAATGATGCACCTCTGACTTACTCCGGTTTCGCTTTGAAAAAGACTTTACTTGCCATTACCGCCGCCAGCGCCCTGCTGGCGGCCTCGGTCCACGCCAATGAAAAGCCGGCGTCGGCGCCCAAGCGCAATCCGCTCCCTGAATTTATCACCGATGAAAATAGCGCGACGCTCGACCAGGCAGCCAAGGAGCTGCGCGCCGCGCAAGGCGACGAACGCAATGTGGCCAGGCAGTTAGCCAACTACGCCAGGTTTGAATTCTCGCCGGAGCTGCGTCCCAAGCTAAAGGCAATCTTCGGCAGCGAACGTCCGCTGCCGATGCAGCGCGCGCCGGACAGCAAGGGGCAGATCAACTACGTTGCCACGCTGGCACCGTATCTTTGGGTACAAGGCAACGGTACCGACTTCAGCTGGAGCGAACTGAGCGCCAAGGTATCGACCGACAAGGCCGGCCGCAGCATGAACGTCGACGCCAGCTGGCCATCGCTGGTGATCGCGCGCCAGGAGGGTTCGATGGGCGTGCGCGACATGCGCATGACCAGTCGCCTGCAATACGGCGCCGACGGCATGGGCTATGGCACAACCACCTTCGGCATCGCCTCGATCACCGTGCGCGAGGTTGCCGTCGGCGGCAGGGAGGCCGCTGAACTGATGCGCTTTGAGGACATGCAGGCACGTTCCCAGTCGGTGCGCCGTGGCGCCATGGTGGACATCGGCTACCGCTCTTCGATCAAGGCGATCGTGTTTGGCGCCGAGCGCGTGGAGCGCACCAGCTTTGCCTTCCGCCTGACGAACATCCCCGTCAAGGCCATGGCGGAACTGGAAAAGGACATGCGCGACCAGAAAATCGGCCAGCTGGCGCCTGAAGCGCAAGTCCAGCTGACGCTGCGCAAGGTGACGGATTTTGGCAAGCGTGTGGCGAAGGCTGGCGCCACGCTGTACATCGACGATCTCAGCGCGGCATATCGCGGCAATACCGCATCGCTGAAGGGCAGCCTGACGTTCCACAAGGTGGTGGATGCGGATTTCGACAACGTGACGGCGCTGATGAAGAAGCTGGTGGCGCGCTTTAGCCTACGTCTGCCGGTGGCTTTGGTCAGGGATGTAGGCCGCGCTTTGGCAGCGAAGTCGGTCAATCCCGATGCACCGGATGCCGCGCGACAGATCGATGCTGGCGCTGACGGATTGGTCAGCATGGTGGTCGGCAAGGCCGTATCGGGCGGCTACGCCGTGGTCGAGAAAGATGAACTGCGTTCGATGATCGAGTTCAGGAACGGCAGGCTGACCGTGAACGGCCAAGTGCTCGACCTGCAAAAGGTGAACTTCGGCGGCAAACCTTCAGAGCAGGGCAAGGAATAATGACGCCGGTAGCGCATGATGAACTTGAACGGCGCCTGTGCGGGATCGCCGACCGCTCGACATGGTTTTCGGCCGCGTTGCGCGCCGCGCGCGAGCTGGAACTGTCATCCTGGTGCATCGGCGCCGGGGCGGTGCGCAACCTGGTGTGGGACGCCTTGCACGGCTACTCGACGCCGACGCCCTTGGCCGATCTCGATCTGGTCTATTTCGATGCGTCCGACCTGTCGACGGAGCGGGAAGCGGCACTGCAGCAACGCCTGTCGGCGGCGATGCCCGGCATTCCTTGGGAAGTGAGCAATCAGGCGGCGGTACACCTGTGGTTCGAAGACCAGTTCGGCCACGCGGTCGAGCCGCTGCAATCGCTGCACGAGGCGGTGGCCTCGTGGCCCGAATACGCCACTTCGGTGGGCCTGCGCCTGCGTGCGGACGAGACGATCGACGTGATCGCGCCGCATGGCCTGGAGGATTTGTTCAACTGCGTGGTGCGCCGCAATCCGACCCGCGTCAGCGTCGACACCTACCACATGCGCGTGCAGCAGAAGAAGTACGCGCTGCGCTGGCCGCGCGTGACCGTGCTGGCAGACTAGGCTGGGGACTCAGGCCGCCGGCGCGAGGCGATAGCAAGCCTGGTTGGCGCTCGGACCGGAGTACGGCCTGATCGACCGAGTGTTGCTCACCCGCGCGCTGGATTAGCGCAGCATGTCGGCGGCGATCCAGTCCAGCACCGATGGGCGGTGCGGCTGCCAGCCCAGTTGCTTGCGGGCGCGTTCGCCGCGCACGCGGCTGTTGGAGCCGAGGCCGTAGGAGGCCATTTCGTCGCCCCATTCTTGCGTGGCTTGTTCCAGCGGCCAGTCCTGCGCCGGGCCGAGCTTCAGCGCCTTGGCGATGGCGGCGGTCATGTCGCGGAACGCCGCTTCGCCGCTTTCCACGAAGTAGAAGGCGCCGGCTTCGGTTTTCTCCAATGCCAGCAGATACAGGTCCACCACGTCGTCGATGTGTACATTCGACCAGATGTTGCGGCCGGGGCCGACGTGACGCACGATGCCGCTCTTGCGCGCCTGCTTGAGCAGGCGTGGCAGCTGCACCGAATCGCGCGGCAGCGCGCCGTGGCCGTAGATCAGGGTATTGCACAGCACCGCCGAGCGCACGCCTTTCTTGGCCGCATCCAGCACCAGCTTGTCGATGGCCACGCGCGCGGCCTTGTCGGCGGTTGGTTCCGGCAGCTTGTCTTCGTAGTAGATCTGGTCCGTGCCTTCGCCGCCGGAAGCATCGCCGACGATGCTCGAACCGCTGGTGTGCAGGAATACCTTGCCGCTGCCGGCCAGCGCGTCGACGAAGGCTTCCACCGCCGCGCGGTTGTCGCTGCTGGCGGCGTTGATGACGGCGTCGGCCGCCTGCGCCTGTGCGATCAGCAACTCGCGGTCGGTCAGGGAACCGAGCACGCCGGTCACGCCGATTGTGCGGACTGCATCCAGCTGCTCGGGCTTGCGCACCAGACCCACGACATCATGCCCGGCCTTGACCAGGCCTGCGGCGATTGAGCTTCCGATAAAACCTGCCGCGCCGGTGATGAATACTTTCATGCTGTGCTCCACGTGAATTCAGGAAGCCACCAGTATGGGGACAAAGCACGGGCGTACATAGACAGCAACGCGCAAAGTTCAATTGAGCGAGGGGCAAGAATCGACAACGATGTCACTGGAGGGGGGAATTTCGCGCGGGTTTGGGCGCTGGATATTGCGAAGCGCGTAGCCTTGGTTTGCGGGCTGCGGCGGGTGATGCTATTTAGAAGTACACGGTCGCGGTGATGGTCGAACGGTAGGTATCCGGTTGCGGCGTTGCCTGTGCCGGGATGGTGCCGTGGACGGTGAGATTTTGCGTGCTGCCGCTGCCGGTGCCCGAGACGGTGTCGGTGCCTTGGGTGTTGCCCCAGTTGGCGCCGCCGGCGGTTTGGGTCAGGGCGTAGTTCACGGTGCTGGTGTTGCCGGCCGTACCGCTCAAGACGCGCGCGCCGACGGTGGAGCCGGTGCCGCTGCCGGCGCTCAGGCCGACGTTGTACGGGGTGGTGTTGGTGCACACGATGTTGAGCGTGGTGTTGACGTTGACCGCAGTGGCCAGCACGCCTTGCGTTTGGCCGAAGTCGAGCTGGTTGGCGGCGATGGTGCAGTCGGCGATGATCTTCAGCGTGACGTCGAACGTGGTGTTGCGGCTGCCGTTGCTATAGGTTGCGGCACCGCTCAGCAGCGGCAGCAGCGTGACACCGAGCGCGGTTGCCAGAGCTGCGCGGGACAGGGACTTGCTCATCATAATGACCTCCATTGAGTGAATCGACCGGCGCGTCCAACACAACTTTAGTTTCCGCGCTTCAATGGATTCTATTATTCCTCAACAGTAAAAACGCCGCTTTTGCTGAAAGCGGAAGTACTTTTGCTTGCGTAGAAAATGCCAAAATATTTTGCTGGGCGGCACTTTTTTACAACAGCCCCCTTTTGCGCGCGGCGAAAAATCCTGGCAATGCGCTGGGCCTAGCCCGCGTGCGTGCTGAATTTGACATGGAATGGATAGCGCATGGCGCAGGGCTTGCCGCCGCATAGCCCCGGTGTGAACTTCTGGTTGGCCAAGAGGATCTTGATGATGTCGGTCAGCTTCTGATCCGGCGAGGCGTAGACGCTGATGGACGTGGCCTGGCCATTGGCATCGATATCGACAATCGCGCGGAACTCGCCCTCGGCCAGCACATTGCCCTGCGCCTTGGCCAGCCAGCGGAAGATTTCGGCCGTGCCTCTTTCCGGGTAGGGCGGTACGTCGTCCGGGTGCAGGAAGGGATATTGGGCGCGGAACTGTTGCTGCTGCGGCGGCGTCATTTGCGCGTAGCCTTTGTCGAACGGCACCGAGGTGCCGTAGGCCACCTCGGTCGGGAAGCGGTTCAGGCTGTTGGCGTCGCGCTCACGCAAGCGGAACTTCTCCTGCTCGCCATCGGACGTCGCCGGCGGCCGGTAGTCTTCGGCGCTGACGGTGCGCTGGTCGCCGGCGTAAGTGACCTTGCCGTTGCCGCCGGCCGGGCGGTCCGCCCGCCACGGGCCCTCATAGCGGCCGCCGAGGGGATAGGTGGCGGCGCCACGGCCCTCGCGCTTGCCGGCCCGCCATTCGCCGTCGTAGCGCACGCCGTCCTTGTACAGCGCGGCGCCTTTGCCCTCGCGCAGACCGTTTGCATACTGGCCTTCGTATTTTCCGCCGTCGGGCGCCTGCTCATAGCCCTCCGCCATCATGCCCTGTGCCATGCGGCCTTCGAAGCTGCCGATCTGCTTTTTCTTCACTGAGCGCAACAGTACGCCGTTGCCATCGGCGTAACCATTGGCACAGGTTCCTTGCCATTCCGCGCTTTCATTGGCCACCTGCACCTGCTCGGGCAGGATGACCCGGCAGTTTTCGGCGCCGAGCGTGGCGGCATGGCTGCTGGCGACGCCGAGCAGGGCAACCAGGGCTGAGAGATGTATTTTTCGCATGGATTGGATTATATAAACATTTTTGTCTGCCAATACTCTCGGAATCTATCGCCGATGCGCACCAAGGTGGTGCTGCGCGCCACTTAATGGTGCAAGCTCCGGCGTGGTGGGCAGGATTCGGCTGGCACAGCGATTGCATAGGACAGACATCATTTAACAAGTTTGTTCATATGCCCGATTGCACCGCACCGCGCGACCTCGCCGCCAGCACTGGCCACAGTGCATGGCTGGCCAGTCTCACCCTCGGTTTCGCGGACGACGCCGGCACCACGCGGCTGTTCGACAAGCTTCACTACGGCCCGCTGCGCGTGCAGAAGGCGCTGTATCCCGAGGATGGCAAGGTGTGCCACGCCATCATCGTCCATCCGCCCGGCGGCGTGGTTGGCGGCGACCGCCTCGAGATCGACATCGGCGTCGGCGACCGCGCCCACGCTGTCATCACCACGCCCGGCGCCGCCAAGTGGTACCAGGCCAATGGCAAGGTGTCGCGCCAGACCATACACCTGCATGTGAACCAGGACGCCGCGCTGGAGTGGCTGCCGCAGGAAACCATCTTTTTTGATACCGCCAACGTCGTGCTTGACCAGCATGTGGAGCTAGCGACGGGCGCCACCTTCCTCGGCTGCGAGATCCTGTGCATGGGACGGCGCGGTTCGGGCGAAGTATTCAATCGCGGCAGCATCCGCCAGCGCAGCAGCATTCGCCGCGACGGCAAGCTGATTTGGTGGGAGCAGGGCGACCTGATCGGCGGCCGGCTCGACAGCCCGCTGGCGCTCAAGGGCCGCACCGTCTGCGCCACCCTGACCGCCGCCGGCAAGACGCTGCCGGCGGCGGTCATCAACGAGATTCGCGCCGACATCGCCGCCGACGGCGACCATGACTTCGGCGTGACACAAACCAAGGGCGTACTGGTGGCGCGCCATCTGGGCGACGACAGCGAAACCGCGCGTCGCCTGATGCTCACCGTATGGCGCCGCCTGCGCCCGCATCTGCTGGGCCGCGTGGCCGTGACGCCGCGCATCTGGCAAACCTGAAAGAGAACACGACATGGATTTAACCCCACGCGAAAAAGATAAGCTGTTGATTTTTACCGCAGGTATCGTGGCCGAACGCCGCCTTGCCCGTGGCCTGAAGTTGAACTACCCGGAAGCGGTGGCGCTGATTACCTGCGCCATCATGGAAGGTGCCCGCGACGGCAAAACTGTCGCTCAGCTGATGTCCGACGGCACGCGCATACTCACGCGCGCCGACGTCATGGAAGGTATCCCCGAAATGATCCCCGACATCCAGGTCGAAGCGACGTTCCCCGATGGGAGCAAGCTTGTGACTGTCCACAATCCCATCCCATAAAGGAGTTCATCATGATCCCAGGTGAATACAAGCTTGAAGAGGGCGAGATCGGCCTGAACGTGGGCCGCGAGACGGTCAGCGTGGTCGTCACCAACCAGGGCGACCGCCCGGTGCAGGTGGGCTCGCATTTCCATTTTTTTGAAGTCAATTCCGTGCTCAAGCTGGAACGCTGGAAGGCCTACGGCATGCGGCTCAATATCGCCGCCGGCACCGCCGTGCGTTTCGAGCCGGGCCAGCAGCGCACCGTGGAACTGGTCAAGCTGGACGGCGACCAGGAAGTCTATGGCTTCAGCGGCAAAGTAATGGGCAAGCTGGACTCCACACCACCAAAAAGCTAAAAGGTTCTCATGGCTACAATCTCGCGCCGCGCCTACGCGGAGATGTTCGGTCCGACGACCGGAGATCGGATCCGCCTGGCGGACACGGAACTGTTTATCGAAATCGAGAAGGACTTCGCCACCTACGGCGAAGAAGTGAAATTCGGCGGCGGCAAGGTGATCCGCGACGGCATGGGCCAGTCGCAGCGCGTGGCCGCCGACGTCATGGACACGGTGATCACCAATGCGGTGATCGTCGACCACTGGGGCATCGTCAAGGCCGACATCGGCCTGAAGAACGGCATGATCGCCGCTATCGGCAAGGCCGGCAATCCGGACATCCAGCCGAATGTGACCATGGCCATCGGCGGCGCCACCGAGATCATCGCGGGCGAGGGCATGATCGTCACCGCCGGCGGCGTCGACACCCACATCCACTTCATTTGCCCGCAGCAGATCGAGGAGGCGCTGATGAGCGGCGTCACCACCATGATCGGCGGCGGCACCGGGCCGTCGGCCGGCACCTCGGCCACCACCTGCACACCGGGGCCGTGGCATTTGCACTCCATGCTGCAGGCGGCCGATGCGTTTCCGATGAACCTGGGCTTCCTCGGCAAGGGCAACGTCAGTTTGCCGGCGCCGCTGGAAGAGCAGGTGCTGGCCGGCGCCATCGGCCTGAAGCTGCACGAGGACTGGGGCAGCACCCCGGCCGCCATCGATAACTGCCTGTCCGTGGCCGACAAGATGGACATCCAGGTCGCCATCCACAGCGACACGCTGAACGAAGGCGGCTACCTGGCCGACACCCTGGCCGCGTTCAAGGACCGCACCATCCACACCTTCCACACCGAGGGTGCGGGCGGCGGCCATGCGCCGGACATCATCGCGGCGGTGGGCGAGTCGAATGTGCTGCCGTCGTCGACCAATCCTACGCGGCCGTACACGATCAATACGCTGGACGAGCACCTGGACATGCTGATGGTGTGCCATCACCTGGACGCCGCCATCACCGAGGACGTGGCCTTCGCCGAATCGCGCATCCGCCGCGAGACCATCGCGGCGGAAGACATCCTGCACGACCTCGGCGCCATTTCCATGATGTCGTCCGACTCGCAGGCCATGGGCCGCGTGGGCGAGGTGGTGATGCGCACCTGGCAGACCGCGCACAAGATGAAGGTGCAACGCGGACCGCTGGCGCCGGATTCTTCGCGCAACGATAACTTCCGCGTCAAGCGCTACATCGCCAAGTACACCATCAACCCGACCATCACGCACGGCATCGCGCACGCGGTGGGTTCGGTGGAAGTGGGCAAGATCGCCGACCTGGTGTTGTGGCGGCCGGCCTTCTTCGGCGTCAAGCCGAGCATGATCCTGAAGGGCGGCATGATCGCGGCGGCGCTGATGGGCGATCCGAACGCGTCGATCCCGACGCCGCAGCCGGTGCATTACCGGCCCATGTTCGGCGCCTTCGGCGGCGGCTTGAAGAAGTCCTTCACCTTCGTGTCGCAGGCGGCGTACGACGCCGGCATCGGCGATGCGCTGAAACTGAATAAAACGCTGATCGTGGCCAAGGGCATGCGCGCGCTGCGCAAGTCCGACATGATCCACAACAGCCTGGCGCCGAAGATGGACGTCAATCCTGAAACCTATGAAGTGCGCGCCAATGGCGAACTGCTGGTATGCGAGCCGGCCGACGTCCTGCCGATGGCGCAGCGCTATTTCCTGTTCTGATTATGCTTACTTTACATACCAAGATTTCTAAGGCTGACGTTATTGCCGCGCAACTGGTGCTGCCCTACGAACTGCGTGAAAAATGCCGCCTGCGCGCGACGCTGGACAACGGCGAAGACGTGGCGGTGTTCACCGTGCGCGGCACCGTGCTGCGCGACGGCGACCTGCTGACCGGCGAAGATCAGCGCGTGGTGCGCGTGGTGGCCGCGCCGGAGCCGACCTACAAAGTCACTTGCGCCGATGCGCACGCGCTGTTGCGCTGCGCCTTCCATCTGGGGAACCGCCACACGCAGGCGCAGGTGGGCGATGGCTTCCTGCGCATCCGCGCCGACGCCGTGCTGAAGGAAATGCTGGCGGGACTGGGCGCCGGCGTGGTGGAAGAGATGGCGGCGTTTGAGCCGGAATCCGGCGCTTACGGCGGCGGCCATGCGCATCACGACGGCAATCCGTTGGCGCCGATCCCGCTGCGCCAGAAGATCCACCGTCCGGGAGACCCGCAATGACCCGCGCCCCGTCGTCCCCGCGAAAGCGGGGACCCATGCTGAGCGTATCGGCACGCGGCCTATGGGTTCCCGCGTGCGCCGGAACGACGGGGTGGTAATGCAGGCGACCGCGCTGCTGCATCTGCTGCAATTCGCCAGCCCGGCCTTGCCGATCGGCGCCTACAGCTATTCGCAAGGGCTGGAAGCCGCGCTGGAAAACGGCACCGTGCGCAATGCCGACACCGCGCGCGCCTGGATAACCCGCCACCTGCACGAAGTGGTGGCGCAATGGGAAGCGCCGATCAACTGGCGGCTGATGCAAGCCTGGTCGCGCCGCGACTGGCGCGCGGTCGCCGACTGGAGCGAAAAATTCATCGCCTCGCGCGACAGCGCCGAGTTCCGCGCCGAGACCATCCAGATGGGCTACTCGCTCACCAAGCTGGTCGCCGAATTGGGCATTGCCGATGCCGAGATGCTGGCGCAACTCCAGGCCGAACCGGACGTGGCGCTGCCGACCGCCTTCGCCTGCGCCGTCGCCGCGTTCAACATCCCGCACGAGGCCGCGCTGCTGGCGATGCTGTTCGCGTGGGCCGAGAACCAGGTGCTGGTGTGCGTGAAGTCGGTGCCGTTGGGGCAAGTGGCGGGCCAGCGCATGCTGCTGTCGCTGCGTGAAGACATCGAAGCCGCCGCCCGCTACGCGCAAACCGTCGGCGACGACGATATGAGCAACTGGGCGCCCGGCCTGTCGCTGCTGTCGATGCAGCACGAAGTTCAATACAGCCGTTTATATAGATCTTGAAAGAACCATTATGACTACCTCCAATCCTCTGCGCGTCGGCATCGGCGGCCCTGTCGGCTCGGGCAAAACCGCGCTGTGCGAAATGCTGTGCAAGGGCATGCGCGACCACTACGACATGGCCGTCATCACCAACGACATTTACACCAAGGAAGACATGGAGATCCTGCTGCGCGCCGATGCGCTGCCGGCCGAGCGCCTGATGGGCGTGGAAACCGGCGGCTGTCCGCATACGGCGATCCGTGAAGACGCTTCCATCAACCTGGAAGCCATCGCCCGCATGCAGGCCGACTTCCCCAAGCTGGACCTGATTCTGGTGGAGTCGGGCGGCGACAACCTGGCCGCCACCTTCAGCCCGGAACTGTCCGACCTGACCATCTACGTGATCGACGTCGCCGGCGGCGAGAAGATCCCGCGCAAGGGCGGTCCCGGCATCACCCGTTCCGACCTGCTCATCATCAACAAGACCGACCTGGCGCCGCACGTGGGCGCGGACCTGGACGTGATGGCGCGCGACGCCAAGCAGCAGCGCGGCAACCGGCCGTTCTTCTTCACCAATCTGCGCAGCGGCGAGGGCGTGACCAAGGTCATCGACTTCATCCGCGAACAAGGCCTGCTGGGCCAAACCCCACACTAGGAGCACACATGAAAAGATTCGCAGCAGCGTTGATCCTGGCCGCTTCCAGCGGCGCCGCCCTGGCCCACAGCGGTGCCGGCGCACATGCACACGGCTTCCTGGCCGGCTTCAGCCATCCGTTCACCGGCGTCGATCACTTGCTGGCGATGCTGGCGGTGGGTGCCTGGAGCGTGCGCCAGCCCAACGCCAAATGGCTGCCGGCGACCTTCATCGGCATGCTGCTGGCCGGCATGGCGAGCGGCATGGCCGGACTGGCGCTGCCGGGCCTGGAAACCGGCATCGCCTTGACGGTGGTCTTGATGGGTTTGCTGGTGGCGCTGGCGGCGCGTCTGCCGGCGGCAGTGGGCGCGGTGATGGTGGGCACGTTTGCTGTCCTGCACGGCAATGCCCATGGCCATGAACTGCCGCAGGCGATCAGCGCCGCCGGATTGCTGGCGGCGAGCCTGTTGCTGGTCTATGGTGGGAATCTGCTGGGCCGCGTCAGCCCGGCGCTGGCCGTCAAGGCCTCGGGTGCGGCGATCGCCGCCACCGGCGTGGTGCTGGCGGCGACCGCCTAAAGGATAGGGCTTAGACGCTCTTGCGCTCGTCGGTGCGGCGTTCCTGCAGCACGATGGGCGCTTCGTTTTCCGGATACAGGCCGTGATGGCCATCGTAGACCGCGCGGATGGCGGCCATGTCGGCGTCCTTGTCGCCGCTCAGGTGCAGGTGGTCGACCAGGCCCAGCGTCTTGTTCGGATAATCGATGTACACCAGGCACAGCGGCACCCTGGCCTCCAGCGCCAGGTGATAGAAGCCGCTCTTCCAGTGCGGGCGATAGCCGCGCGTGGCTTCCGGCGTGATGCCGACCCAGTACCAGTCGGCCGCGTTCATGCGTTCGGCCTGGGCGCGGATCATGCCTTGCGGCGCGCTGCGGTCGACCGGTTCGCCGCCGAGCGAACGGAACCAGCGGCCCAGCGGCGACTTGAACAGGGAATCCTTGGCCAGCCAGCGGAACGGCAGGTTCAGCGCCCATTTGCCGAACAGGCCGATCAAGAAGTCCCAGTTCGAGGTGTGCGGATACACCACGGCGATGCCGCGCGGACCGGGCAGGGGACGGTACAGCAGGCGCCAGCCAAACAGCTTGAGCACGCGCAGCGCCGCGCGCTGGCGCCAACCCGGCAGCTCCGCCAGCTTCAATTCCAATTCGTTCATCTCACTGCATCCCGTTATATTTTTAATATATTTATACTATTGACAGCTTGTTATTCAGCGGTTCAAAAAGTAGCGCGCATTCTATAGCGACCCCGACGGTGGCACAAGCTTGAACTTTTCTCATCATTGCCCGTCCAATAAGCATGACGACGAAAACGATACTCTGCCTGGGCCTCGGCGTACCGTCTTTGCCGGCGGACTGGGACGTGATTCCGGCCGCCACGCCGGCTGAAGCGCGCCGTCATTTCAAGGCACGGCCATGCGCGGTTGGCCTGTTGCTGGTGCGGGAGACAGACAGCTGCGACGACCTCAACACCTTCCTGTGCGATCACTGGATGGTGCACTGGATCGCCGTGCTGCCGCCGGCCGCGCTGGCGCATTCCGGCTGGCGCCAGCTGCTGCTTGACCATTGCGCCGATTATCACAGCTGGCCGGTCGATGGCGAGCGGCTGCGCCACGCGCTCGGCCATGCGCTCGGGATGGCGGCCTTGCGCGAGGAGCCCGCGCCTGCGGGCGGCGCCGACGATGTCGCGCTGACCGGGAAAAGTCCCGCCATTGCGCGTTTGCGACGGCAGATCGTCAAGGTGGCGGCGGCCAGCGCGCCGGTGTTGATCTGGGGCGAGAGCGGCAGCGGCAAGGAGCTGGCGGCGCAGGCCGTCCACGCGCATTCGCCGCGCCGCAAGGGGCCGTTCGTGCCGATCAACTGCGGTGCCATTCCCGGTTCGCTGATTCAATCGGAGCTGTTCGGCCACGAGCGCGGTGCCTTCACCGGCGCCGCGCGCGACAAGCGCGGCCTGATCGAAAGCGCGCAGGGCGGTTCCATCTTCCTCGATGAAATCGGCGATCTGCCGATGGAGCTGCAGGCCAACCTGTTGCGCTTCCTGCAGGAGCGCACCATCTACCGCGTCGGCGGCACGCGCAGCATTGCCGTCGATGCGCGCGTGATCGCCGCTTCGCACGTCAACCTGGCGCAGGCGGTGCAGCGCGGCGCCTTCCGCGAAGACCTGTATTACCGGCTCAATGTGCTGGCGCTGGACGTGCCGCCGCTGCGCGAACGGCGCGAGGACCTGCTGTCGTTGGCCGAACACTTCTTCCACACCTTCTCCAGCGAGCGCGCGCCGCGCGTGCGCGGTTTCAGCAGCCGCGCCGAGCAGGCCATCCGCGAGTACAACTGGCCCGGCAATGTACGCGAGTTGATCAACCGGGTACGGCGTGCGATGGTGATGGCCGAGGGCCGCCTGATCCTGGCGCAGGACCTGGGCCTGGAGCCTGCCGCCTCGGCCAACGCGCCGCTGCAGCTGGACGATGCCCGCATCCGTGCCGAGCGCGACGCCATCGACGCCAGCCTGCTGCGCGCCGGCCGCAATATCACACTGGCCGCGCGCGATCTCGGTGTATCGCGCATGACGTTGTATCGCCTGTTGGCCAAGCACGGGATCAATGCGCCGTCGCAAGGCCGTTACACCGATGTCCCCAGCGAATGAAGCGGCGCTGTCGCAGCGGTGTGACGGTTTACGGTGCGAATCGGGCGGCGCCAGGCTGCGACAGGCGCGCTTTCGCAGCGATATCAAGAGCTTGCGGCGACTGGCACCAAGATTGCGAAAGAGGACAGGCCGGAAGAGAGGTCTTCAGGCGCACGTTTTATTCACATACATCCATTCTTCAGGCAGGAGCAGCTATGAAAAAATCAATCATCGGGGTCGCCATCGCACTGGCTTTCAGCGCACAGGCTTATGCACAAACAGCTACGACGCAATCGGGCGCAGGGTCCAGCGCCAACGACAATTCCAGCGCCATCCAGGACAGCAGCACCAAGAATCACAACAACAACAACCACAGCACCGGCGGCGCGTCCGCCAGTGCGGTAGGCAGCGCGGCGGCCAACAACGGCGGCACCTCCACGTCGACCTTGAGCAATGCCTACAACCAGTCCAGCGCCAACGCCACCAGCACCTTGACCGGCACGGTCAATGGCAACACCGTGCACGACATCGGCAACCGCGCCAACAATAGCGGCAACAGCACCGGCGGCGATGGTTATGGCGGCGTGGGCGGCAACGCCACCGGCGGCGCTGCGGCGGCCACCGGCGGCAGCGGTGGCGCCAGCAATGGCGGCTACGGCGCGCTGGGCGGCGCCGGCGGCAACGCCAGCAACGGCAGCGCCTCCAACGGCGCGCCATCGGTGGGTGGCAGCGTCGGCGGTAGTGGCGGCGCCGGCGGCGCGGCCGCCAACGCCAGCAGCGGCGCCGGCGGGGCCGGTGGCTCGGGCGGCGTGGGCGGCGCTGGCGGCGCCGGCGGTGAAACCTACGGCGGCATCGGCGGCCAGGGTGGCGCTACCGGCGGGGCAGGCGGCGGCGCCGGCGGTGCGGCGGGCGCGGGCGGTGCAGGGGCGCATGGCGGTGGCGCCGGCAGCAGCTCCGGCAACGCCAGCAGCACTGCGGCGGGCGGCGCGGGTGCCGGCGGCGCGGCCAGCTCGTCGAACAGCAACAGCAGCGATGGCGGCGGCATGCCGGTGGCGCAGACCGGCACTGCGACTTCGGGCGCGGCGACGGGCGGCGGCGGCGCCGCCGGTGACGGCACCAGCACCTCGGGCGCGGCCACCGGTGGCGCCGGCGGTGCGGGGGCGGCAGGTGGCACCGGCGGCGCCGGGGCGGCAGGCACCAGCGGTGCGGGTGGCGCCGGCGCTGCCGGCGGCACGGCCAGCAGCACCGGAGCAGCCGGTGGCGCGGGCGCGGCCGGCGGCACCGGTGGCAACAGCGGCGCAGCCTCGAACACCGGCGGTAGCGGCGCGGCCGGTGGCGCCTCGACCGGCGGCACGGCCAGCAATGGCGATCCGACCAATGGCAACGCCACCGGCGGCGCCGGCGGTGCCGGTGGTGCGGGTGGCGGCGGCAATACCGGCGGCGCCGGCGGCGCGGGCGGCACCAATACCGGCGGTGCGGCAACGGCGGGGGCCGGCGCTGGCGGCGTTGGCGGTGCAGGGGCCGCCATCACGGTCGATGCCGGCACGTTCAATATGTCTAACACGATGAGCAGCGTCGGCCAGTCCGCCGCCGGCATCATGGTGGCGGCACAAAACAGCGGCATCGCTTCGCTGGTGCAGCAGAGCGTCAACGTGCAGGCCAACCTGGCGGTGGGTCGCTAAGCACAGCAGGGCGGGGCAGGCGCACGCCGGCTTGCCTCGCTCTCTTGAGGGAAGGAGAGACGATGCGATTACAAGTTAAATACCTGGCTGCGGCGCTGGCCTGCGCCGCCTGCTGGCAGGCCCTGGCCGCCGACCCGGCGCTAGAGGCGGCCGGTCCTCCGGGCTTTGATACCGCGCCGGTGTCGTTGGAGCGGCTGGCGCAGCTGCGTGGCGGTGCCGACACGGTCCGCAACGAGCTGCAGCTGAACGGCGCGGTCAGCGGCAACGCGGCGGTCAACGTCGTGACGGGTGCGAACAGCATCGGCAGCGCGTCGTTCAGCAATGCCTCCGGCCTGCCGGTGGCGATACAGAATTCCGGCGCCAATGTCCTGATCCAGAACGCCACCATCATCTACATCCAGATGCAATGAAAATTTTTGCCACAATATTGCTGGCCGCCTGTGCGGGATCCACGTCGACAACGGCGGCAGCCGCCGGCGCCGACCTGCCCAGCGTGGGCGGCGCCGGCTACATGCTGCCTGTGACCAGCCTGAAAGCGCTGCGCTTTCGGACGACGATACGCCAGCAGCACGACTTCAGTTGCGGCTCGGCGGCGCTGGCAACGCTGCTGAGCTATCACTACGACAAGCCGGTCACCGAGGAACAGGTGTTCTCGGCCATGTACGCGCAGGGTGACCAGCCGCGCATCCAGCGCGAGGGCTTCTCGCTGCTGGACATGAAGCGCTATCTGGCGCAGCTGGGCTTTATCGCCGACGGCTACCAGCAGCCGCTGCAAAAGCTGGCCGAGGCGCGCTTTCCCGCCATCGCCCGCATTGTGGAGAACGGCTATCTGCACTTTGTCGTCATCAAGGGACTGGACCAGCAGCGCGTGCTGATCGGCGACCCGGCCGGCGGCGCCCGCGCATTGCGCCGCGACGCCTTTGAAGCCATGTGGCCCGACCGTCTGTTGTTCGTGATCCATCACTGGCCCGGCCAGCCGCGCTTCAACCAGGCCGCTGAATGGCGGATCGCGCCGCAGGCGCCGCTCGATGCCGGCATCGGCCGTGGCAGCTTGTCCGACATGGTGCTGCCCAAGAACGGCAGCGGCAATTTTTGAAACGGAGCTCGCCCATGCATAGCTGCTATTCCATCCTGGCCGGCACGCTGCTGGCTTGCGCCGTCTGTGCGCAGGCCGGGGCCGAGGCCTCTGCCGTCGATGACTGGATCGCCGTCGACGACAGTGAGCTGGAGCAAGCACGCGGCGGCTACGCGGTCGGCGGCGGGCTGATGCTGTCGCTAGGTGTCGAACGTTTGGTTTCGATCAATGGCAGTGTTGTAGCCAGCACCCATTTTTCCATCGCCGATATGACACAGTTGAGTGCTGCGGAAGCCGCGATGGCCAGCGATGCGCTGGCCGCCGTGGTGGTACAGAATGGCGTCGGCAACCTGGCCGAGCCGCTGTCCGCGCGGGGACTGGGGGCGCTGGTGATCCAGAACAGCGTCAACGACCAGGCGATACGCAGCCAGACGACGATCAACACTACCGTCAGCAACCTGGCTTTGCTCAGGGCGGTCAATTTTGAAAGCGGTTTGCGCGATGCCTTGAGCGCTGCGGTCGTCAAGTAAGCCAACTTGAGGAGCGACGATGCGTGCGAGTGTTTCGGCTGTGAAGCGGCATGCCAGCGTGCTGGCGATGATGGTATGGGGCGCGGGTGTCCAAGCCCAAGCGCAGGCGCAAAGTCCCGACGACGGCCGCCCGCCGGCGGTGGCGCCGCTGTTCGAGCAGCCGGGCGTGCTGACGCCGCGCGGCAAGCTGGTGTTGGAGCCGTCGCTGCAATTCGGCTATTCGTCGAGCAACCGGGTGGTGCTGGTGGGTTACACCATCATCCCGGCCTTGCTGATCGGCCTGGTGGATGTGCGCGAGGTCAAGCGCAACACCATCACCGGCGCGCTCACCGGCCGCTACGGCCTGAGCAACCGCGCCGAGCTGGAAATCAAGCTGCCGTATGTCTACCGCAGCGACTCCACCGTCAGCCGCGAGATCTTCACCGGCAGCGGCGTCGATCGCGTGTTCGAGACCAGCGGCCGCGCCGTGGGCGACGCCGAACTGGCGCTGCGCTATCAGCTCAACGCCGGCGGCGCCGACCGCGCCTATTACGTGGCCGGGCTGCGCTTCAAATCGCGCACCGGCAACGACCCGTTCAACGTGGTGACCGACTGCACCCAGCGCTGCGTCGGCCCCAACGCCACCGGCACCGGCCTGCCGCTGGAACTGCCGACCGGCTCCGGCTTCTACGCGCTCCAGCCCAGCCTGACCTGGCTGTACCCGAGCGACCCGGCGATTGTGTTCGGCAGCGTCAGCTATCTGCACAATTTCAAGCGCAGCGGCTTGCACCGCCGGGTGCTGAATGGCGAATCGGAGCCGCTGGGCACGGTCGCGCCGGGCGACGTCATCGGCTTCAATTTCGGCATCGGCCTGGCCTTGAACGACAAGGCGCTGATCAGCTTCGGCTACGACCACAGCTCAGTCGCCCGCACCAGGCAGAACGGCATCCCGGTGCCGGGCTCGGTGCGTACCCAGCTGGGCACGTTGCTGACCGGTTTTTCCTACCGCATCAGCGACAAAGCGACCATCAACGTCGCGGTCGGCGCCGGCCTGACGCGCGACACGCCGGACGTGCAGCTGTCGTTCCGGTTGCCGATGACGTTTTAAATTCGGCCGCAGCCCCCGTTTTGCAACGCGAACGGACACATTGCGTGCATTTAAGGTATTGTAGTGCTCCTGATAATTTTTCAAAATAGGGGAGCCATGAGCACACGTACCTTGACCATCATTGCCGCACTGCTGGTGAGCGCGACCGCGCAGGCCGCCGCGCCCATGGCCCGCTTCCAGGCGCCGGGGTTCTACCGCAGCACGCTGGGCGACTTTGAAATCACGGTGCTCAACGACGGCACGCTGGATCTGCCGGTCGACAAATTGCTGAAGCAGCCGCCGGCCAAGACCGTGGCGGCGCTGGACAAGGCTTTCCAGAAGAGCCCTTTGCAGACTTCGGTCAACGGTTTCCTGATCAACACCGGCAGCAAGCTGGTGCTGATCGACACCGGCGCGGCCAGCCTGTTCGGGCCGACGCTGGGTCAACTGCTGGGTAATCTAAAGGCGTCCGGCTACAAGCCGGAGCAGGTGGACGAAATCTACATCAGCCACATGCACGGCGACCACGTGGGTGGGCTGGCGGCCAGCGAGCAGCGCGTATTCCCGAACGCGGTGGTCCGGGCCGGCAAGCTCGACGCGGATTACTACCTGAATCCGACCAACCTGGAGAAGGCTTCGGCCGAAGCCAAGGATAATTTCCAGGGACCGATGGTCTCGATCAATCCCTACGTCAAGGCGGGCAAGTTCCAGCCGATAGTCGCCAACACGGAACTGGTGCCGGGCATCAAGTCCTACTTCAACGGCGGGCATACGCCGGGCCATATCACGTATGTGGTGGAGAGCAAGGGGCAGAAGCTGGTATTGCTGGGCGACCTGCTGCATGTGCAGGCGGTGCAGTTTGAAGATCCTGGTGTCGGCATTCAGTTCGACACCGACAGCAAGATCGCGACTGCGGAACGCAAGGAAGCGTTCGCGGCGGCGGCAAAAGAGGGCTACCTGATCGGCGCCCCCCATTTGTCGTTCCCCGCATTGGGGCATGTGCGGGGTAACGGCAAAGGTGGCTACGTGTTCGTGCCGCTCAGCTATACGCAAGCTCGTTAACCCAAACCGAGGCAGGGGTCTGACCCCGTACGGGGTCGGACTCCCGGTAGCACGTACTGCGGGGTACTAATTACGCCAGGGCCGGGTAGTCGGTGTAGCCGACTTCCGAGCTGCCGTAGAAGGTCTCAGCATTCCAAGGATTAAGCGGCGCATCAGCCTTCAAACGCTCCACCAGATCCGGATTCGAAATGTAGTCTTTGCCGAAGGCGATCGCATCGGCATTGCCGCTGTCGAGCACCGACTGCGCCACGACCTTGTCCATCTTTTCATTGGCGATGAACACGCCGCCGAATTCCTTCTTCAGCAGCGGGCCCAGGCTGTCCTCGCCGACCGCTTCGCGCGCGGCGATAAAGGCGATCTTGCGCTTGCCCAGTTCACGCGCCACATAAGCGAAGGTCTCGGCCGGATTGGAATCGCCCATGCCGTGCGAATCGCGGCGCGGCGCCAGGTGCATGCCGACGCGGTCCGCGCCCCATACTTCGATCACGGCATCGGTCACTTCCAGCATCAGACGCGCACGGTTCTCGATCGGGCCGCCGTACTGGTCGGTGCGCTGGTTGCTCTGATCTTGGAGGAACTGGTCCAGCAGATAGCCGTTGGCGCCGTGGATCTGCACGCCGTCGAAACCGGCTTTCTTGGCGTTTTCCGCACCTTTTTTATAGGCGGCGACTACGCCGGCCAGCTCTTCGGTAGCCAGCGCGCGCGGCACCGGATAAGGACGTTGCGGACGTAGCAGGCTGACATGGCCTTCGGCCGCGATGGCGCTCGGCGCCACCGGCGCTTCGCCGTTCAGGAAGCTCGGGTCCGAGATGCGGCCCACGTGCCACAGCTGGGCGAAGATCACGCCGCCCTTGGCGTGCACGGCGGCGGTCACTTGCTTCCAGCCTTCCACCTGCTCGTCGGACCACAGGCCCGGCGTATCGGCATAGCCCACGCCTTGCGGGGTGACGGCGGTTGCCTCGCTCAGGATCAGGCCGGCGCTGGCGCGCTGGCCGTAGTATTTGGCCATCAGGGCGTTCGGCACGCGGCCGCCGCCAATGGCGCGGGCGCGGGTCAGCGGCGCCATGATGACGCGGTTTTTCAGGGTGATGTCACCTATGGTGATCGGATCGAACAGAGTTGCCATGATAAAGATTCCTTTTATAGTTGCATTTACAGTTGCATTTACAGTTGCATTTGATCGATGAAGGCCCGAATGACTTCTTCATCACGTTTGAAATAGCTCCACTGGCCAACGCGCTGCGACGTCACCAGTCCGGCCTTGACCAGCACCGCGAGGTGGGCTGACATGGTCGACTGCGACAAGCCGGCGCGACGGTCGATCATGCCGGCGCAGACTCCCAGGCTCAGCGGATGCTGCTGTTCCGAGAAGTACAGGTCCGGCTCTTTCAACCACGCCAGAATCTGGCGTCGCATCGGGTTGGCGAGGGCTTTGTGGATAGCGTCTATGTCCATGATGGCTATATGTATCGTGTTTTTCCGATTTCAATATCGCCATATTACGATATAAAAGAAAAACGTGCTGGCGGCCGAAAAATCCTTTATTTTGTGAGAACATTGTTGGAACTCTAACGGGGACCGTATGTCGAGTCATTACCTGGATGTGGCGGTGGGGCTGTCCTACACTTTTCTGGCGGTGAGCCTGCTGTGCAGCGCCACGCGGGAAGCGATCGCCTCGCTGTTTCAGACGCGCGCCAAGGTGCTGCTGGACGGCGTGCTGACCATGCTGCATGAGTCGTCGGTCAAGCCGCGCGTGCGCGGCATCGTGCCGTCGATCCTGCGCCTGTTCCGGCGTGAAGGCGGTTTCCGGCTCGACCGGCTGGGCGACAAGTCGCTGGTGGCCGACGTGATGCGCCATCCGCTCATCACCGGCATGGCGCAGCGCGGGCGCATGCCTTCCTACATTCCGTCAACGATCTTCGCGCGCGCCTTCGTTTCGACGCTGACGGCGCGCTACGGCAAAGGCCAGACGGCGGCGGGGCTGCTGAACAGCGTAGGCAATGAAGGACTGACGCGCACACTGCTGGCCTTGATGGGAGAGGGGCCGGGCGACGCGGCGGCGCTAGAGGACGCGGTGCGCATCTGGTACGACACCGTGATGGAGCGCATCAGCGGCTGGTACAAGCGGCGCTCGCAATTCGTGCTGTTTCTGGTCGGGCTGTTCTATGCGTGCGTGATGAACATCGACGCGCTGCAACTGTCGCAGCGGCTGTGGACCGACGCCGCATTGACGGCGGAGTTGGTGCAGAAGGCCGAAACCGCCAAGCCGGCCTCGCCGCCGCCAACTGTGCCGCTGGAGCAAGCCAAGCAGGCCAAGGTGCAAACCGCATTCTTGCAGGAGCTGCCGATAGGCTGGCCGTCGGACCGCTTCACCGGCATCAGCGGCACCTGGCCGATCACCATCGCTATTGTGTATGCGTTGATCGGCTGGATCGCCACCGCCTTCGCCGCCTCGCTGGGGTCGCCGTTCTGGTTCGACGGCGTCGGCTGGTTGCTGGCGCTGCGCGGCACCGGCGTCAAGCCGGCGGCGGAAACCACCGCCGCCACGTCAACCGCGACCACGCTGCCGAGCTTGCGGAAATAAGCTTACTTGCCGAGTTGCGCGCAGTTCGCCGATTGGATTGCGCGCTCGGTGATGCTGCTGATGCTTTTGATCGCGTCCTGTGTGCAGGAGGCTTGGTCGACCACGTGCGGGGCCGGCTTGCTACTCATCTCCTTGTAGCCGATGACGACCAGGGCGGCGGTGGCGCAGACCACCAGTATCCAGTTGAATTTGGTTTGCATGGTCAGGCCGCGAAGTGCAGGGCCAAGCCGATCACGGCAGGCAGGGTTTGGATCAGCAGGATGGTGCGCTTGACGGTGACGCCGCCCCACACGCCGGCCACGGCCACGCAGCTCAGGCCGAATATGGTGAAGGCCGAGGCGATGGCCGCATCGGGATGCAGCAGGCCGACCACCAGCGCCGCCACCAGGAAGCCGTTGTAGCAGCCCTGGTTGGACATGGCCGGTTGCACGATCTCGGCTTTTTCCTTGCTCAGCCCGAACACGCGGCGGCCGCGTGTATTGAACAATACGGTTTCCAGCAAGACGATGTAGACGTGGATCAGTGCCACCAGGGCGGTGACGATTTGCGCTGCCAGCTGCATGAGAGCTCCTTTTATTAGAATGATAAATTGGCGCGGGTGAGATAGTACCATTCGCTATTGGCGCCGGCGCCGCTGTCCGGGAACAGGATGCGGCCGTCGAACTCGGCCAGCACCGGCGTGCCATCGACGCGGCGGCCGATTTCCTCGCCTTGCCGCACCGGGTCGAAGCTCGACCAGTTGCGGCTGAAGGCGTCGCCGGCGTCCTGCTTGTCGTAGACCGCCACCATGCTCAGCGCTTCCATCTGCTCCGGGGCTACCGGCTCCGGCGCCGGCGCGTCGATCAGGCCGAGGAAGGCCAGGGTGTTGAGGATGGCGCGGTAGGCGACTTCCGGCGCTTGCGGATCGCTGTGCTGGCCGCACTCCAAGGTCAGCGCGTAGCCGCCGGTGGAGCGCATGTATTCGGTGGTGCCGATGCCGTAGCGCAGCACGGTTTGCAGTTCGCCGCTACCGGCCAGGCGGCGCTGCACGCCGTCGCCGTAGGTGCGCAGCCAGCCATCGACGAAGCGGCGCACGCCGAGCCGTCGCGCCAGCGCGCGTTCCTGTGCTTCGTGCTGGAACGGCTCCAGCGGTCCATCGTTATTGCGCGGCCCGACCATCACGAACGGTTCGCTGGCCGCGTTAAAGGAATGCAGGTCGAGCAGCACCTCGTGCCGCGCGAGCAGAGGGCAGAGCCAGTTGGCCACCCGGTCCTCGAAATCCTGCGGATGCGTATTGGGAAAGAGATTGCGGTTCAGATTACGTTCACCAGCCCGCTCGCCCTGGGCGTAGGCCAGCGGATTGGTTACCGGCACAAAAGTCACGCTGCCACGCCGTAGTGACAGCTGGCCGGCATCGAGTTCGCGCATCACGCGCACGATGGCGTGCGTACCGCAGATTTCGTTGCCGTGCACCGCGCCGGTGACGATCAGCCGCGTGCCGCCATGCTGACCGCTGTACTGGTGGGATTGGAACTGCAAGCGGTCCGCGTCGATCATCGTGTTCGCACAAAAGTTGGTATGGCGGCTAGTTTAACCAGATTGGCGCGGCACGGCGAGCTTATCGCTGCGGTTCGTTTTGCACCTGCGGATCGTGCATGAAGGAGACGCCGTCTTCATCCTGGAATTGCAGGGTGATGTTGAAGGTCGCGGGGCTGGTGTTGGCGTCGCTGAAGGTGAGCAATTTGCGGCTGACGCTCAGGCTTGCCTGGCTCAATTGGTCGTTGTCGGCCGGCGAAACGGTCATGCCGGTAAACACGATGTTCTGGTCGCCGCTATCGTAGATCTGGTAGTTGATGACCGTGTCTTCGTCCGTCACCACCGGCATTTCCGGCGCGGTTTGCACCTTGTACTTGCCAGGCTGGTCACCCGGCCTTACTTTGACCATGACGTTGATGTACTGGGTGCTTGCACGAAGTTTGCTCATGAGTTCTCTTTCTTCAGAGGGTGGGTGGACAGGTAATGTAAATAGGCGGGATCCCGGTACGACATGGCTTCCAGCTGCTTGCGCGCTGCCGATGCCGGTGCCGGCTGGTTAAGGCAGGCATGCGCTTTCACCCAAGGCGAGAGGACGTTGAAATCGGCGCTGTTGCCCACCAAGGGCTGCAATATGTCGATGACGGCCGTGCAGTGCGCATTGGTCGCAGCAGGCTGATCCGCGACCACATCCGCGTGCAGCAGCAGGGCGTCGATCAGCGTGTTGCGGATGACCCGGTCGGCCGCAGCGGCGGCATGGAGTTGTTTGAGGCGCGCGACGGCTTGCTGAAGGGTGGCTGCCGCCTCGCCTTTGGCGCGCCCCTGCAACTGATGCAGGGCTTTTTGGTACTGCACGCGGGCCACCATCATTTGCAGGTTCAGCTTTTTCGGCTCCAGTGCGCTCAGCGCGGTGAAGTCATGTTCCAGCCGGTCCAGCTTGGCCAGGGTCTGCGGCGGCGTGTCGTGTCCGGCAGCCGTTTCGATCAGGCGCAATTGGGCGATGTGGAGATTGCGCTGCCAAGTGCGGTTGCTGGCGTCTTTTTCCACCATCGTTTGCAGCAGCGCGTTGGCTTGCTGGATATGCGTGCGGCTGGCGCCGATGTCGCCGCGCGCCTGCGCCAGCTCGGATTGATGGGACAGCGCCGACGACAGGCGGTTCAGCCATAGCGTCTCGCCCGGGTTGTTTTGATGGAGCGGATGGAGCAAGGCCAACACGCGCGCGTTCAGTGCGGTGGCGGTATCGAGATGCCCGAGCTGTATCTGCGCGCTCGCTTGCCACGACAGGCTGTCGGCCAGGTCCGCCGCCAGCTGCTTGTCTTGCGGTGTTTTGGCGTAAGCGCGCGACTTCAGCTCAACCGATAAACCGAATTCGCTGGCGGCGCGCTGCACGTCGTCACGCTGGAGGGCGAGCGCACCAAGATTGTTGTGGGCATAGGACTGTTCGATCAAGCCATCGATATCGCCAGGTGTCGCCGCCGCCAGGCGGTCCGCATGGTTGCGGTATTCCTCGAAATACTGCTGCGATTTTGGCCAGTTCTTCTGATCGAGGTTGAGTTGTCCCAGCCAGAAGGCGTTCTCGCCGGCGCTTTTCAGCAGCGCAGGGTCGGTTGGCTGCGCTAGCAGCTGCTTGCCGAGGATGCCGCGACCGGCCAGCAAGGCCGTGTTGGCGCCGTCCGGATCGGCACGCGCCAGCTTTACTTCGGAGAGCACCTGTAGCGCCTTGGCGCGCTGCGCCAGCGCCTTGTCGCTGTCGTTGAGGCGGCTGGCATCCGACAAATACGTCAAGGCGCGGTTGCTGACGCTGTCCAGTAGATCCAGTTTGCCTAGCGGACGCAGCTTGTCGACAAATTCTCCCAGCATGAAGGTCATCAGGCCTTCGGCTTCGGTGCGGTGGGCTTCGGCCTGGGTTTGGGCGGAGCGGGCAGCCAGGCCGAGGCCGCCGGCCAGCAGGGCCAGCACGGTGACGGCCATCATCACCGCCATGCGCAGGCGCTCGTTGCGGCGCGCGCTTTGGAGCGCGGACTGGATGAATTGCTGTTCCTGCGGCGACAGGCTCAAGCTGCTCGATTCGAGCAACTGGCGCGCCTGGTTGGTTTGGGTGCCCGACGGCAGCAGCATGTCGCGCTTGCGGCCGCTGTCTTGCCAGCGCTTGGCTTGTGCGCTGATGCGGCTGCGCACTTGTAGTGCTTGCCGGTGTTGTTCGATCCACGCCACCACGCGCGGCCAACGGCGCAGCAGGGCTTCGTGGGCCAGGCCGAAGGCCGGGGCGCCGCCTTGCAGGTCGCTGACGAACAGGTGGGCGTCCACCAGCGCTTGCACCAGCTTGTTCTCCGCATCGTTGCGCAAGGCCGACCATGGCACGCGGCGCGAGCTGACCGTGGCTTCGTCTTCCGCCACCAGCACCAGTTGCGACAGCACGTGGGGCAGGGCGGCGATTTGCGCGCTGCCCAGCGCCGAGATGACTTGCTCGGCGCGCGCGCCGATCGCGCCTTCCAGTCCGCCCATGGCGTGGAAGGCGGCGTGGCTCAATTCGCCGTCGGCGCTGCGCTGGCGGTACAGCTCTTGTAAACAGTATTGCAGCAGCGGCAGGCTGTCGGCGCCGGCGCGGGCGGCCTGGCACAGCACCTGGTCCAGGCCTTCGCCGTGCTCGTCGACGGTGTAGCGCAGCTGCGCCACCTGCGCCGGATGGCGCACGATCTGGGCGATGTCGGCGCTGCCGGGCGGCGTCAGGTCGAAGTGGCCGCCGCTCAGTTTCAGCGTCATCAGGGCCGGGTAGGAGGCCAGTTGCGGGTAAAAATCGTTGCGGCAGGCCAGCACCAGCTGCATGCAGCCCGAGCGCGCCAGCTGGTCCAGCACGTTGACGAACACAGCCCGTTCCTGGTCGCCGACGTGCGGCAGGCGGAAGATGGCCTCGAAACGGTCGATGAATAACAGCAGCTGGATGGTGGGCAGGCGGCGTTGCAGGTGCTCGACCAGCAGTGGCATGTCCAGCGCCATGCGCTGGGCCAGCGCCGCCGCGCTGGTGTTTTCAAACAGCAGCTGGCCGTCGATTTCGGCATCCAGCAGCACGCTGGCCAGGGTTTCAAGCAGGCCGGACTGGCCCATGTCGGCGCAATCGAGCTGGACGTGCTCGCTGATGGCGATGCCGCTTTCGGCCGGGGCGGCGCCGGCTTTCAGGGCCGGAATCAGGCCGGCCTGCACCAGCGAGGTCTTGCCCGCGCCGGAGGGACCGAGCACCAGCACCATGGCGCAGGCGGCCTGGGCCTGGGCCACCACCACCTGCACCAACTGGTCCACGCTGAGCTTGCGGCCGAAGAAAATCGCCGCGTGCTGTTCCTCAAACGCTTCCAGGCCACGGAACGGCGAGGCGTGCAGCCAGCTGCCCTGGTTCACTTCATCGTCGTAGCTCAGTTCGGCCAACAGGCGGTAGCCGCGCTTGCGGATGGTCTCAATATAACGCGGCTCGGTGGCCGAATCGTCCAGCGCGCGGCGCAGCTGGGTGATGATTTTGTGGATGGCGTTGTCGCTCGGCGAGACGTCGCCCCAGCAGGCGTCGAGCAGGGTTTCGGCGGAAACGACCACGTGCGGATGGCTGCACAGATATAGCAAAACATCCATGGCACGGGGTTCAAGCTGGCGGTTCAGGACCCCGCAACTGAGCGTATTGGTGGCCGGATCGACCCGCCACTCGCCAAAACGGAAACTCTTGTGCTTCATCCTGCCTTCTTTTCCTTCAAATAAACACGCTAATAATCAAAGACTTAACCTTCGGAAGGTTTTCGGAAGGCTGGTATGCAAGCCACCCGGTACAGTCATCGACATAGAAAATATAACATTATCCACGAGGAAATAGTTGAACAATCATCACGGAGTTCCCATGACTGTTTTAGCCGGCGTGAAAGCGCCGTTTGAGCTGACCCAGTACGCGATAGCGATCAAACAACAGGGCATCGATTTCGTGATTCGCCATTACAGCCACCAGGCCGGCAAGAGCCTGTCGCTGGCCGAAGCGCGCGCGCTGACCGAGGCCGGGCTGCAGATCGGCGTGCTGTGGGAGGCGCCGGACGCCCATCTCAGTTACTACACCCGGGCCCAGGGTTGCGCCGACGGGGCGGCCGCTTTCCTGATGGCGCAGTCGGTCATCAGCCAGCCGTCCGGCTCGGTGATTTACTTTGCCGCGCCGGACCTGGCCGAGGAGGACGGCGCCATCGTCCGCTATCTGGAGGGGGTGAACCAGGCGTTCCGCGCCGCCGCGCCGGGCGAGCGCCACTACCAGGTGGGCGTGTACGGCTCGGCCGACTGCTGCGAGGCGATGATGGCGCGCGGCCTGGCCAGCCTGAGTTGGCTGGCCGATGACGACGAACCGGCGTACGCCGGCTACAGTCTGCGCCAGCAGGCCGGCGCGCTGCTGTCGGTGGACGATGGCCGCCGCATCAGCGTCGGCCGGGCCTGCACCAGCGCCGAGCGTCCGGCCGGCTTGTTCCGGGTGCTGTAACGATGAATATCTGTTTTACCGAGACCCCATCGCTAAAGACCGTCAAGCCATCGAGGACCATTTTCCTGAACAATACCGGGCAGGATGTAACGCTGAAGTTCGTCACCGCGCCCGATTATGTGCTGGGCGCGTATGCGATCAGCAACGGCATCAGCGCGGCCATCGATCACCTGCGGGTCGGCGAAACCGAGTTTTATTCCTGCCACAGCCAGAACGTGGCCATCCCCGCCAACTGCACGGCGGTGCTGACCATCGCCAACAGCGTGATGACAATGACAGTGTCTACCTGATAAGATGCAGCCGATGAATTCTCCCTCCATCGGCCGCAATTCCGGCCTCGACACCCTGCGCGCGCTGGCCATAGTGCTGGTGTTTACCAACCACTACATGATCTTCGTCAGCGGCAATCCGACCTTCGGCTGGGTGAGCGAGATCGGCTGGGCCGGCGTGGACCTGTTCTTCGCCCTCAGCGGCTACCTGATCGGCAACCAGATCCTGGGCGGCATCCGTCAGCAGCAGGTGGGGACGGCGCGCTTTTCGTTGGCGCGGTTTTACGCGCGGCGTTTGTTGCGCACCTTGCCGAATTTTTACGTGGTGCTGGCGTTGTACGCCTTGTGGCCGACGATGCGCGGCACCAGCAGCATGCCGCCGTTGTGGCAGTTCCTGACCTTTACGCAGAATATCTCGCTGACGCCGGGCACGGCGTTCTCGCACGCGTGGTCGCTGTGTGTGGAGGAGCAGTTCTACTTCCTGCTGCCGGCGCTGGCCTTGTCGATCGCCATGCTGCGCAAGTCGCTGGTCTGGGCCTGGGTGGCGGTGCTGGCGGCGCTGGTCGGCGGGATGGTGATCCGCAGCGTGCTCTGGCAAGGCCTGGAGTCGGCCGAGTTTGGCGGCAGCAGCTACTACACGACGATCTATTACGCCTCATGGTGCCGCTTCGATGAACTGGTGTGCGGCGTGGCGATCGCGCTGCTGAAGAATTATCACGCCGGCGCCTGGGCGCGTGTCACGTCCTATGGCAACTGGACCTTGGCCGCCGGCGCGGCGCTGTTGACGGTGACGTGGAACCTGCTGCTGGAGGACCACTACGGCTATGCAATGACGGTGTACGGATACCCGCTGCTGGGCCTGAGTTTCAGCCTGCTGTTGGTCGCGGCGCTGAGTTCCGGTTCGCTGCTGCAGCGCTGGCGCGTGCCGGGTGCGGCAAGCCTGGCGTTGTGGTCGTACGCGATCTACCTGACGCACAAGCAGCTATGCGTACTGCTGCGCGCGCCGTTGCAGGCGCAGGGCTGGGGGCCGGAAAGCTGGCAGACCCTGATCATCATGGGCATGGCCAGCGTGTTTGCCGGCTGCTTGTTGTATCTGCTGGTGGAAACGCCGTTCATGAAACTGCGCGACCGTTACGTGCCATCGAACTACCGCAAGGAGGTTAGCCCATCTCAATCACATCAAACGGCGACTGTGTAGAACCGAGGAAGCCCATCACGGCGCGCGCGCGGTCGCCGATGTCGTGATCGCGGGTGGCGTCGACCACGTGGCGCAGTCCAGGAATGATTTCGGTGATGTGCGGGCTGTCGTAAGCCTCGACCAACAGCGCGGCCAGCTCGGTGGCGCGGCCGCGATTGTTGCGCATGCGTTCCTCCAGCACCGCCAGCAAGGCGCGCTGCATGCGCGGCGTGGGGTTGTCGATATAGCCGAACACCAGCGGCGTATTCGAAATCGCCTCACACAGCCGGCGCTCGATATCATCAGGCTTCACATCGGAAGCGATATCGAAATAGGCGCCATTCCAGCGCGTGCGTTCGTAAGGGTGACCGGGCGGGAAGGAATCGGCCGTCTCAAAGCCAAGCAAGTGGCTCAAACGGCGCAACCATTTAATCAAAGTAGGCATCATCCCGGCATTTTAGCTGCTTTCAATCCGATCCGGCTTGGCTTCCATCGGCAGGGATAAGCTGTCGTAGCTCTGGTCTGATCTGACACAGAGTGTGTGACTGACGACCGGCGGCATCCGCCCCATAGCCGCCGGTCGTCGTTCCCGCGAAAGCGGGAACCCATAAGTCAGCGACGTGTTGGTTCAGCATGGATTTCCGCTTTCGCGGGAATGACGGGCTCTCATGCATTCTGGGCTTGGCCGGTAAAAACGATCCAGGACCCGATTCGGGGTCAGCTCTGTCATTCGGACATCCGAACCAATTGTTTGATTTATCTCAATACGTTAATTCCAGCATTTTCACGTATTGATAGAGATCAAAGATCTGAACTGGCTGTCCAAATGACAGAGCTGACCCCGAATTTAGATTTCACTGACATACCAACTGCTCTTTCCAACGTGGTTGAAAAATAAATTGTATCTGTCCCATCGACTAGAAATCTCTTTTTAAATTCAATAGTCCGCTATTGGCCGGTAGCGGTCGCCCAGGACTCCAACTCATCTGATAGTTCGCGTCAGATCAGGTCTTAGTTAGTACAGATAAAAACCTTTCGGTGTGGATCGGCGGCTTCGTAGTGTGTCATTTTTCCTCACAAATCCTGATGATGTGCCATGTGCGCGAGACTGTCGTAGATGTGTCCGTTGACAAGCCGTATTCAGTTGCACCTAGCTCATGTGGTGTCTCAACATGCCGCTGACATCTTGTGCATATGCTCCTATAACGCCGAGGTTCTCGGTGCTTTCATAGGAGACGATCATGGCATCTGATTTTTACAAGTACTTCAAAGAGAACATGGACAGCCTGGGGCTTGATTGCCCCGAGACGCTGTTTGCCACCAAGGGCACCGCAATTTCGACAGCGGCAACAATTTTGGCCGCCATTCAGCAGCACGGCTCCAAGGTCACCGTGGCGGAGTTGATTGGTGCGGGAACCGGGCTCGAAAAACTCATTTATCTCGGGGCGTTGCGGGCTTCGTTCTACGTCGGCGCTGTGGTCGGCAGCATCGCGGTCGCTACCGGGCGGAGTTTGGCTGGCGGCATTTCATTGGCGGATGTGTTGATGGAGGCTCAAAGCAATCACTTGCATCGTCCTTGGCTCGCGGGCGTGCTGATGCGCTGGCCTGGCATTTATCAGCCACAAGTGAAATCCAGAAAGCACTATCGCCAGTCCTGGAGCCGGCCATGAGAGATCGGTATGCGCTGCTTCTTTGTGCTGGTGTTTGTTCGGTGGCGGCGTGGGCTTCGTGGCGTTGGTGGGGCGAGCACATCACCTTTGCGTTGCTGGTGCTGCTGTTGGTGGCCTATGCCGTCGACAATTTTCAGTTGCGAAAACAGGTTCGCGGCCTGCTGGCGGAGCGTGACCGGCGCGAGCGCGCTGAGCGGAAGAGGGCGTTGTTTCGCGTGATGCAAAGCCTGCTTGCCGTGCGCGAAAAAAAAGCCGGGACTGGCCCGGCCTAATAGGGAGAGTGTGTTCGGCAGCCGCAGGCGCGGGAGGTCCCCGCCTGGCGGCTGTTGACACTTTTACGCCTGGGCTTCTTCACCCAGCTTGCCAGCGCGGAAGTCTTCGACGGCGGCGAAGATTTCGGCCTGGGTGTTCATCACGAACGGGCCGTATTGCGCAATCGGCTCGTTCAGCGGCTGGCCGGCGATCAGGATGAAGCGGCTGGCTTCGTCCGTACTCACTACCACGCCATCCGCACCCTTGGTGTTGGCCAAGATCGCCATGCGGCCCGATGCCACCGCCTTGCCATCCACATTCACCGATCCGCGATAGGTGAAGATGAAGGCGTTGTGACCTTCCGGCAGCACCTGGCTGAAGCTGGCGCCGGCCGGCAGATGCACGTCCAGGTACAGCGGCTCGGTGACTTCGCGTTGCACGGCGCCATCCACACCGTGGCTGCGTCCTGCAATCACTTTGACCGCCGCGCCTTGCTCGGTGTCGAACACCGGCACATCTGCGCCGTTGAAGTCGCGATACCACGGGTCGCGCAGCTTGTCCTTGGCCGGCAGGTTGAGCCACAGCTGGAAGCCTTCCATCACGCCGTCTTCCTGCTCCGGCATTTCGGAGTGGATCACGCCACGGCCGGCCGTCATCCATTGCACGCCGCCGTTGGTCAGCAGGCCTTCGTTGCCGGCGCTGTCCTTGTGGCGCATGCGGCCTTCGATCATGTAGGTCACCGTTTCAAAGCCGCGATGCGGGTGGCTCGGAAAACCGGCGATGTAATCGTTGGCCTGGTCGCTGCCGAAGTTGTCGAGCATCAGGAACGGATCGAGGCGGCGTTGCAGCGTTTGCGTCAGCACGCGGTTGATCTTCACGCCGGCGCCATCCATGACGGCCTGGCCGGTGATGATGCGTTCAACACTGCGTGCGTTCGATACTTGATCACTTACTTTGGTATTGACTTGCACCGTCATGGCGTTCTCCAGATTCTAAAATTTATACCAGTACTGCGTTGATCTCCGCTTCCGCCTGGGCTTGCGCTTTGGCGACGGCTTCCGGACCCATGCCCAGGCCTTCGGCAAATACATACTGCACATCGGTCAGGCCGACAAAGCTCAGGAACATCTTGATGTGCGCCAGTTGCGTGTCGGTCGGTGCATCACGGTGCAGGCCGCCACGCGACAGGGTCACGTAGACTTTTTTACCGGTCAGCAGGCCGACCGGGCCGGTTGGACCGTACTTGAAGGTGACGCCGGCGCGGGCAATCGCGTCGAACCAGGTTTTCAGCTGGGCGGTGATGCCGAAGTTGTAGGTCGGGGCACCGATTACGATCACGTCGGCCGCTTGCACTTGGGCGATCAGTGCGTCGTCCTGCGCTACGCGGGCGGCTTGCTCTGCGCTGCGCTGCTCGGCCGGGGTGAACAGCGCTTGCAGCGCGGTTTCGTCCAGCACTGGGTGTGGATCGGCAGCCAGGTCGCGGCGGGTCAGGGTGGCGCCGGTGTTGGCGGCGGTGATTTTGGCTACCAGGGCATCGGCCAGACGGGTCGATTCGGAACCGGTGCTGCGGGCGCTGGAATTGATTTGAAGGATGTTCATGGCGTTGCTCCTAGAAAGTTGTTTGATGTGCTGCGTCGATGGAGTAACTTTAATCGTTTCAAAACCAATGCGGAAGACGCTAAAATGGATAACATTAATCCACTGATGGAACAATCCTATGGAAATCGACCCTGGCGACCTGCTTTTGTTCGCACGCATTGTTGAATGCGGCAGTTTCAGCCTGGCGGCGGAGCGGGTGCAGCTGCCGAAATCCACCGTCTCACGGCGCATCACGCTGCTGGAAGGGAAGTTGGGCGAGCGTCTGCTCCAGCGCACCACACGCAAGCTGGTGCTGACCGAGTTTGGCGCCAGCCTGCTGGAGCATGCGCGCAAGGTGGCGGACGAGACCGAGGCGGCCGGCGCGCTAGCGCAGCACCGGCAGGGCGCGCCGAGCGGTTTGTTGCGGGTGTCGATGCCGGCCGACTTCGCCAACGTGGCAACCAGCGCGGTGCTGGCCGCATTCCTGAACCGCTACCCGGCGATTTCGCTGGAGCTGGACTTGTCGCCGCGCCGGGTGGATCTGGTGGCGGAGGGCTTCGACCTGGCGATTCGCATGGGCAATCTGCCGGACGACGCCACGCTGGCGGCGCGGCGCATCACGACCAGCTCGCTGGCGCTGTACGCCTCGCCCATGTACACCAATTTCCGCGGCCTGCCCGAGCATCCCGACGATTTGTTCAAGCACGATTTGCTGAGTTTGCCGCCGCGCCTGAACGGGTTGATACGCTGGCATCTGCTGCGCGGCAAAACCTCGTGGGAGCGCGAGTTGCCGGTGCGCTTGCTGGCGAATTCGCCGGAGCTGCTGGTGCGCATGGCGGCCACCGGCATCGGCATCGGCGCCTCGACCGAGGCGATTGCGCGGCCGTATTTGCAGACGGGGGAGTTGGTGCGGGTGCTGCCCGAGTGGAGCTTTCCGCAGGTAACGGGCTGGGCGGTGTTCCCGGGACGGCGGCTGATGCCGGCCAAGACCCGGGTCTTCATTGATGCGCTGGAAGCGGCCTTTGCGACGGGGGCGCCAGCCGGCATGTGATTACTTTAGCTGCGCCATTTCCTCGCCCAGCTGGACGGGGGCGGCGGCTTGCCAGGCAGGATTGAACTTCAGCACATCCCGCTGGAACAGCATCACCACGGTGGAGCCGAGCAGGAAGCGGCCGAGTTCCTCGCCTTTTTTCAGCACGATGTTCTGGTCGGCGTAGCTCCACTCGGTGACTTGCGGCAGGCGCGGCGGATTGACCACGCCGTGCCACACGGTGGCCATGCTGCCGACGATGGTGGCGCCGACCAGCGTCATCACGAACGGGCCGTGGGCGGTGTCGAACACGCAGACCACGCGCTCGTTGCGGGCGAACAGGCCCGGGATGCCGCGCGCGGTGGTAGGGTTGACCGAGAACAGCTCGCCCGGCACGTAGATCATGCGGGTCAGCTTGCCGTCGATCGGCATGTGGATGCGGTGGTAGTCGCGCGGGCTCAGGTAGAGGTTGGCGAAGCTGCCGTGCTGGAATTGCGCGGCCAGCTGGGCGTCGCCGCCGACCAGCGCGGTGGTGCTGAACTGGTGGCCCTTGGCCTGGAAAATCTGGTCGTCGTTGATATCGCCGAACTGGCTGATGCGGCCGTCGACCGGGCAGACATAGGCGGCGTCGGCCAACGGACGCGCGTCCGGGCGCAGGGCGCGGGTAAAGAATTCGTTAAAGCTTTTGTAATGGGCGATATTCGGATCGAGCGCCTCGTCCATATTGACGTTATAGCGCCCCACGAACCAGCGGATCAGGCGCGTCGTGTTATTGCCCCACTTGGCGCCGGCCACCCAGCCCGCGAAATTAGTCAGCGCGCTCTTCGGGAGCAAATATTGCGGCAAAACAGCTAAACGGTCGGACACGATAACAATCCATACAAATTAACGATCGCGCATTATAACGTTGTATGGCCGGAATACAGCAAATTCACGCCTTGCGAACAACGGCGCAAATGATGACGACATTTTCATAGGTATAGCCAAATATCTTGTATCGCTGGGCGGATGGAGCCGCGAGAATGAATTGATGTAATTCATTCCCTCCTGGAAAAATGTCTGATCCTGTCAATGCGATCGGCTCCCAGCCAAATTGCTTGGTAAAGTCTTCCCAGCTGTACTGCTGTGAAGTGATTTTTTCCAAGCCCGCGAACACGTCAATGGATGCGAGGCTTCCCAAGTCAGCCAAGCTGTCGCGGAAGCGGTAGTCACTTTCGAAGTCGATTTTAACCAAGGCCGTCTTTGATCTTTTGTTTCAGTGCCGCGATTTCGTTGGCGAAATCCTCTTGGGTTGCCGGCTTCACCTTGCCAGAAGCAAGGACTTTCTTGTGGTAGCTTAGGTCGAAACCTGGTGGAAGTTCAGGCTTATCCATGCGGGCGCCCCCCAGGATTGCGGGGCGGTCGTTGGTAATGTAGGGTTGTTCAGTATTGACTGGCGCGGTATTGAGTTTGCGGTTCATGGCGAGCCTCCTGGATGTTCGATTATGCGCGTTTTTTTACTCGCAGGTTTGATCTGGCATAATCCACGCTAACTCATCCTACAACTGACCCTTATTCGTATGAAGCCTGCCATCGCCATCGCCGTGTTGTCTGTGTGTGCCGTTGCCCAAGCCGAGGTGGAGCGGCCTAAAGAGGCGGAAATGCAGAAGGTGGAGGTGAAGGGCTCGGCCGCCAAATATGATGCGCGCCGCGATGATACCGCTAGCAAGACGGTCGTCAGCGCCGAGGAAATCCAGAAATACGGCGATACCTCAGTCAACGATGTGCTCAAGCGCCTGCCCGGCATTACCGTCGGCGGCGCCGCCGGCCGCCCCGGCGGCGAAATCCGCATGCGCGGGCTTGGCGCCGGTTACACCCAGATCCTGATCAACGGCGAACGCGCGCCGGCCGGTTTCTCCATCGACAGCCTGGCGCCGGACGTGATCGAACGCATCGAGGTGCTGCGCGCCGCCAGCGCGGAATTCAGCACCCAGTCGATCGCCGGTACCATCAATATCGTGTTGAAGAAGGCGCTCAAATCGGCCCAGCGCGAAGTGAAATTCAGCCAGGCCAAGGGCAGCAAATCCAGCTCGCCAAGCATGAGTTTGCAGATGTCGGACAAGGGCGTCGGCACTTCATATTCGCTGGGCGCCAACGCCTGGCGCTTCATGTCCAACCGTATGACGCCGACCTGGGAAACCGGCGCCGACGGCGACGGCGTGCCCAAGCTCTCACGCGCCTCCACCTGGCAGGACCAGGGACGCGGCCAAGGCTTCAATCTGTCGCCGCGCATCAACTGGACCCTGGAGAACGGCGACACCGTCACCTCCCAAAGCTTCGTGAACTGGAACAGCTTCGCCAGCAACAGCCACGGCCGTACGACCACCGCGTTCGGCGCCGGCCCGGACTACGACCGCACCGACAACACCTACAGCAATCACAACGGCTTCGGCCGCACCGACTTGAACTGGGTACACAAGCTGGGGCAGGGCGCCAAGCTGGACCTGAAAGCCGCCTACAGCATGGCGCGCAGCAGCGCCGATTCGCTGCAGTTCGCCGGCAGCAACGGCCTGCCCGCCACTCTGCTGCGCACCGTGCACGGCGAAAGCCAGGAGCAGGGCTGGAGCACGCAGGGTAAATACTCGCTGCCTTACACTTTCAGCACGCCGGCCGAGGGCGAGCCCGACGCCACCGAACACGCCTTGTCCATGGGCTGGGACGCCGGCATTACCGACCGCGACGACAGCCGCGTCCAGCGCGACGCCGACCTGCCCGGCAGCGCGCCGATGAACAGCGACGAAGGCTTCAGCGCCAAGGTCACGCGCCTGGCGCTGTACGGCCAGGACGAGTGGAACATCACGCCGCGCTGGTCGATCTACACCGGCGTGCGCTGGGAAGGCCTGGAAACGCGCGCCGACGGCGGCGCCATCGACGCCGTGCAAAACCGCTCCAGCGTGTTCAGCCCTATCATGCAGACGCTGTTCAAGCTGCCCAATAAAAAGGATCAGCTGCGCCTGGCCGTGACCCGCACCTACAAGGCGCCATCCACCGCCACGCTGATTCCGCGCAAATTCAGTTCGATCAACAACAGCCCGACCGAGCCCGACCGTCGTGGCAATCCAGACTTGAAGCCGGAATTGGCGCTGGGCCTGGATGCTTCCTTCGAACACTATTGGGGCGACGGCGGCCTGCTGAGCGCCAGCGCCTCGGTGCGCCGCATCCAGAACTACACTCATCAGGGTTTGCTGTACGAAGACCAGCGCTGGATCTCGACTTCCATCAACGACGGCCGTGCCGAAACCCGTGGCATCGAACTGGAAGCCAAGTTCCCGGTCAGCGCCCTGATGGACGACGCGCCCAAGCTCGACCTGCGCGCCAGCGTCAGCCGCAACTGGTCGCGGGTGGACAGCGTGCCCGGCCCGGACAACCGCCTGGACCAGCAAGTACCGCTCAGCGCCACCCTCGGCGTCGACTACAAGACCGCCGACGGCCAGGTCAGCACCGGCAGCAGCTTCAGCTTCCGCAACGGCGGCCTGGCCCGCCTGAGCGGCACGCAGGGCGGCTACACCTCGGTACGCCGTGACCTGGACGTGTACGCCTTGTGGAAGCTCGACCAGCAAAACAGCCTGCGCGTGGCTGTCTCCAATCTGTTGGCCCAGGACTACACCACCGAGAGCCTGTACAGCGACGCCAACGGCTCGCTCAACCGTCGGACCGTGGCCGACGGCGAAACCCAGCTGCGAGTAACGGTAGAGGCCCGCTTCTGACGATGGTATGATTTCCACGGTGAACTCTCTTGCCGTGGGAATATTTCTGAAAACCACCGACGCGACCGATATTCTCCAGCCCGACGATGCAAGCCTGCGTCTGGCGCTGGCCGAAGTGCGGGATCTACAGCGCACCGTGGTGGCGCTGCGCGCGGAACTGGAGCTGTCACAGCAGGAAGGCCAGCGGCAGGTGCAGGACGCCGTCTCGGCCGCCCAGGGCGACATCCTGCAACTGCGCGACACCATCGTCGCCCTGCGGTTGAGCCTGGAGCGCGCGGCACAGGAGCGCATCGATGCGTTGCAGTCCGCCTCCGCCGCCCACCACGCCGAAATCGCCCAGTTGCAGGACACCATCCGCGCCATGCGCAGCGCGCTGGAGTCCAAGCCATGACCACCGGCGAGCAGCCCGCCGCCAGCGCCCAGCGCAAGCGCTTGCGCCAGGTGGAGCTGCTGCTGGAAGTGTCGCGCCGCATGGCTGCCTACGATACGCTGGACGAAATCCTCACCGCCCTGGTGGAGGTCACCACCGAAGAGCTGGGCGCCGAGCGCGGCACGCTGTTCCTCAACGATGCCGAAACCGGCGAATTGTTCTCCCGCGTCGCCCAAGGCAATATCCAGCGCGAGATCCGCTTCCTCAACCACACCGGCATCGCCGGCCACGTGTTCACCACCGGCGAGGCGGTGCTCATCGCCGACGCTTACGCCGACGCGCGCTTCAATCGCTCCATCGACGAGCAGACCGGTTTCGTCACCCGCAACATCTTGTGCGTGCCGATCAAGACTGTGAAGGGCGAGGTCATCGGCGTATCGCAAACGCTCAACAAGCGGCGCGGCAAGTTCACGCGCGGCGACCTGGAGTTGCTGGAAGCGCTGACCACGCAGGGTACGCTGGCGCTGCAAAGCGCGCGCTTCCTGGAAAGCATGAAGAAGATCCGTCGCCAGGAGATGGAATTCATCGACGTGGTGTCGGAGGTGACGGCCGACATCAAGCTCGGCTCGCTGTTGCAAAAGGTGATGGGCGAGGCCACGCGCCTGCTCAACGCCGAGCGCTCCACGCTGTTCCTCAACGACGACAAGACCGGCGAGCTGTGGTCGGAGGTGGGGCAGGGCCTGGAGTCGCTACAGATCCGTCTGCCCAATAACGCCGGCATCGCCGGCGCTGTCTTTACCTCGGGCAAGACCATCAACATTCCCTATGCCTATGCCGACCTGCGGTTCAATCCGGCCTTCGACAAGCGCACCGGTTACTTCACGCGCTCTATCTTGTGTGTTCCCATCGTCAACAAGGCCGGCAAGATCATCGGCGTGACGCAGGTGCTGAACAAGCGTGGCGGGCCGTTCAGCGCGGAGGATGAATCGCGTTTGCGCGCCTTTACCGCGCAGATCTCCATCGCGCTGGAAAATGCCAAGCTGTTTGCCGACGTCCAGCAGATGAAGAACTACACCGAGGCCATGCTGGAGTCGATGTCGAACGGCGTGATCACGCTCGACAGCCAGGAAAAGATCGTCACCTGCAATGAGGCCGGGCTGCGCATCCTGCGCACCGGCGCCGCCGCCATCATCGGCCGTGCGGCGGGCGAATTCTTCGGCGCTGCCAACACCTGGATGATGGAAAAACTGCGCCAGGTGGAAGTCAACGAAGCAGCCGAGCACCTGATGGACGTGGAACTGGTGCTGGGCGAGGAAACGCGCTCGGTCAACCTCAGTGTGCAGCCGTTATTGTCGATGGAGAAGAAACGCATCGGCTGGATGCTCATGATCGAGGATATTTCCAGCGAAAAGCGGCTGCGTTCGACCATGTCGCGCTATATGGATCCCGGCATTGCCGATCAGATGGTGGCCAATGGGGCGGAAATGCTTGGCGGTAAAAATGTATGGGCCACCATTCTTTTCTCGGATATCCGCAGCTTCACCACGATAACCGAGCAATTGGGCGCGCAAGGCACGGTCTCGATGCTGAATGATTATTTCACGCTGATGGTCGACTGTATTCAGCGCGAGGAGGGCATGCTCGATAAATTTATCGGCGACGCCATCATGGCCGCATTCGGCATTCCGGTCGGCCATGAAGACGATCCAGACCGCGCGGTGCGCACCGCCATCGCCATGGTGAATGAATTGCGGATCTGGAATCAGGCCCGCGCTGTCGAGGGAAAACCGCCGGTGGAAATCGGTATCGGATTAAATACGGATCAGGTCGTGTCGGGGAATATCGGCTCCAAGAAGCGCATGGATTACACCATCATCGGTGATGGCGTGAATCTGGCGGCGCGGCTGGAGTCGGCCTGCAAGCAATACGGCGCGCGCATCCTGATCAGCGAATTTACCTATCGGGCCCTGCGCGGCACCTACCGCACGCGCGAGGTCGATATTGTGGTGGTGAAGGGGAAAACCCGGCCGGTCTCGATTTATGAAGTGCTCGATTATCACACCGACGATAGCTATCCCTTTTTGCAGGAAGCCATGGGTCTGTTCCGCAACGGGCTGCAGAGTTACCGCAAGCGCAACTGGAGCGGCGCTTGCCGGGTGTTCGAGGAGGTGGTGGCGCTGAACCCGCGCGACCAGGTGGCGCAACTGTATGTGGAGCGGTGCCGGCATATGGCGGTCAATCCGCCGCCCGAGGCTTGGGACGGCACATTTATCATGGAATCGAAGTGAATGCGCGCTGTGGCGAATTATTCACTGGAGAGTATCTCCAATTAGAAACGGGCTTATATATTCTTCCAAACAGTTGTGGAAAATATCCGTTTTCATCGCTATATTGATATTTGTCGTGATATATCTGGAGTGTGGCCGCAAAGTTATGGTAAATTGCGCCTATCAAATGTCACACAATGTCACTAGTGGTATTTTTTAGAATCCAACCTATCGCACAGAGGAATTACGATGACGACTTACCAGGAATACAAAGCGAAGATTGCTGAACTGGAGAATCTGGCCGAATCCGCCCGCAAAAATGAAATCACGCAGGCGAAAGAGAAAGTCACAGCTATCATGCGTGAATATGGCCTGACCATTGCGGATCTGGGCGGCGTAACCAAGGTGAAAACGTCCAAGCCACGCGCTCCGGTGCCGACCAAATACCGTGACGACGCCAGCGGCCAAACCTGGACCGGCCGTGGCCGTGCACCAAAATGGCTCGAAGGCAAGAACAAAGATGATTATCTGATTAAGTAATAAAGTCTTCAAAAAGCCGGCGTTTGGGTTATCTCGGATAACCGGGCGCCGGCTTTTTCATTGGCGGCGCCGCTCCATATATACTCGGTGGACGACTATTTTTCTACCAGTCACGCGACGACTTCATCTATTTCATGCGATGATAGTGATATGCCATCGATCCCTCTTTTCCCCCTGAAAACGATCCTGTTTCCGGACGGTCACCTGCCGTTGCAGGTGTTTGAAGTACGCTATCTTGATCTGGTGAAACGCTGCATCGCCAAGGGCGAAGAATTCGGCGTGGTATCGCTGCTCGACGGCAGCGAAATCCGCGTGCCGGACCAGCAGGAGACACTATCGGCCGCCGGCACCATGGCGCGCATTCTGGACTGGAGCGCGCCGCTGCCGGGCCTGCTACAGATTTCCTGCATCGGCACCACACGCTTCCAGGTGAAATCGTCCGAGCAGCTCAAGCATGGCTTGTGGATGGCCGAGGTGGAAGAGGTGGCCGAAGACATGGTGGTGCCGATTCCAACCGAGCAGCAGGACGTGGCCAACGCCCTTGGCGCCCTGATCCGCTCGCTGCAGAAGAAACAGATTTCGACCGCGAATATGTCGCTGGCGCCGCCGTACCGGCTGGACGAGGCCGGCTGGGTCGCCAACCGCTGGTGCGAGTTGCTGCGGCTGGACATGGAAGAGAAGCAGCGCCTGCTGCTGCAGGAAAATCCGGTACTGCGGCTGGAGCTGGTGCAGGACGTGCTCAGCGAGAACGGCCTGCTCGATCTCTGATCCGGTTTAATCGGCGTGCGCGGCGCTGGGATCTTCCAGCGCATGCACGCGCACCGACCACATCACGCCCGCCACCAGCAGCACCATGGCCGCGATTTCCAGCGCGCGCGGCAGCTGCTGCTTGTAGATAAAGCCGTACAGCAGCGCGAACAGCGTTTCGAACAGGATCAACTGGCCGGACAAGGTCAGCGGCACCTTGCGGCTGGCGACATTCCACAGATGGTTGCCGATCACCGAGGCGCCCAGTGCCAGCAGCGCATTGACGATCCAGAACACGGTCCAGTCGCGGCCGCTGGCGACGCCGGCTGCGCCGGTCACGTCGGCATGGAACAGCGCAAACGCCGCCAGTGCGATCACCAGCGCGATCAAGCCGCTGGAGACGCCGTACAGGGCCGACCACTCGCCGCTGCTGAAATGCGGATTGCGCTTGAGGTAGCGGGCGTTGTCGACCGAGTACCAGGTCCAGCACACCAGGGCGCCGGCGGCGCAGGCCACGCCCAGCAGCTTACCGGTCAGCGGCATGCCGGTGCCGGCATCGTGGGTGAAGACGTCGATGTTGATGCAGGCGATGCCGGCCGCGACCAGCAGCAGCGGCAGCATCAATTGCTTGAGCGGCACCGAGCCGTGATCCTTGTGGCCCATCAGCGTGACGGAAATCGGCAGCACGCCGATGATCAGCGAGGTGGCGGCCACGCCGGCGAATTTCACGCCCAGGGCCAGCAGCATGTAGTATACGATGTTGCCGGCCAGCGCGTGCTTGACCATGGCGAAGACGTCGTCGCGGTCGAGCCGACGCAGCAGCGGCGCCAGGCGGGTGCCCATCAGCGCGGCGGCGATCAGGCCGTAGGCGATGTAGCGACCGCAAGCCATTTCCAGCGGCGTGAACGAACTCAGGAACACCGGCGTGATAAACACCATGCCCCACATGGCTCCCGCCAGCAAACCGCACACCACGCCGTTCCACATCGTTGTTATTCCCCATAGAGAGTGCTGAGCCAGCCCAGCGCGGCCAGGTTGGCCGCCACGCTGCACCAGAAAGCGATTTGAAAAGAAGTCTTGATCGTTTTATGGCGCAGCAGGCGCTGTGCCAGCAGGCCGCCGGGCCAGCCGCAGCACAGGCCGAGCAGGAGCAAGCTGCGCTCCGGGATGCGCCGGCGTTGCTGCAGCGCCGCCGACTTGTCCATGGCGTAGGCGGTGAAGCAGGCCACGCTGGCAGCGCCGTAGGCGGCCGCCAGCCAGAGCATGGTGAGGCTGATCAGAAGTAGCTCAGGCCGAGCGCGGCCTTGACTTCGTCGGCGGTCTTGGCCGCCACTTCGCGCGCCTGCATGGTGCCCTCCTTCAGCATCTGCATGATGTAGCCCTTGTCCTTGGCCAGTTCCTCGCGGCGCGCGCGGATCGGCGCCAGCATTTCCTGCAGCACCACTTCCAGGCGCTTCTTGACGATGGAGTCGCCCAGGCCGCCGCGCACGTAGTGGGCTTTCATTTCTTCCAGCCGGTCTTTTTCCGGATCGAAGGCGTCCAGGTAGATGAAGGCGACGTTGCCTTCCAGGTGGCCGGGATCTTCCACGCGCAGGTGCAGCGGGTCGGTGTAGACCTTTTTCACGGCGGCCGTGATGTCGGCGGCGGTGGCGCCCAGGTTGATGGTGTTGCCCAGCGATTTGCTCATCTTGGCCTTGCCGTCGATGCCCGGCAGGCGGCCGATGTCCGGCACCAGCGCCTTGCACTCGACCAGGATTTCCTTGTCGACGAGGCGGTTGAAGCGGCGCACGATCTCATTGGTCTGCTCGATCATCGGGATCTGGTCTTCACCGACCGGCACCAGCGAAGCCTTGAAGGCCGAGATGTCGGCCGCTTGCGAGGCTGGGTAGGTCAGGAAGCCGGCCGGGATGTCGCGCTCGAAGCCGCGCAGCACGATTTCCGCCTTGACGGTCGGGTTGCGCTCCAGCCGGGCCACGGTCACCAGGTTCAGGTAGTAGAAGGTCAGCTCGGCCAGTTCCGGGATCTGCGACTGGATCAGGATGGTCGACTTGGCCGGGTCGATGCCGACCGCCAGGTAATCCAGCGCCACTTCCACCACGTTGCGGTGCACCTTGCCGGTGTCCTCCATGTTGTCGGTCAGGGCCTGGGAATCGGCCAGCATGATGAACTGCTTGTATTCGTGCTGATACGCCACGCGGTTGCGCAGGCTGCCGACAAAGTGGCCGAGGTGCAGCGGGCCGGTCGGGCGGTCGCCGGTCAGGATGACGGCGGGGCCCTTGGCGACGGTGGGTGCGGCGGCGGTGTGTGGCTGGTCAGGCAGACTCATCAGGGTTCCTTGGGGTTGCTATTGCTTGCCCCGGTCCGATGCGTGGAAGTAAAAACGCCACCAGACGAGGGCGGCGTTGATAAAAATATCACATCACTATGAATAACAGTGGCCGCTCGCGCTAGGAGCGGCGCCAATACGTGCAAGCGTGAAGTGGGGCATAAAAAATCATGGCCGTATGGTTGCAGTTTGGTGGCGGTCTGTCAAGGCCGGAACTATGCGCCTAGCGTGGCCGCACGCTGTCGTTCAGGATCTCGGGGCGGAAGTAGTGCAGGTAGCCGTCCATGATCTGATTCGATTTGCCGGCCTTGTCCAGCGCCTCGCGGATCACCGCCTGGTCTTCCGGTTTGAGCGCGTTCGAGATATAGGCGCCGCTGTGGTGCCACGGCAGTTCCGCTATGGCCTCGAACCTCAGCTTATCCTGCAAGTTGTGTACGCGCTGGTCGCGGCGGATGGCGCCGGCCATCAGCGTCGGCCCCATGATGGTGACGTCGGCGGAACCGGCGTGCAGCAAGCGCGCAATGGCGATCACGTCTACTTCCACGAACAGCCGGCCCTGCTTGCTCAGCTCGTCGATCAAAGCGCTGTACGGCTCGCCGTAGTCGAAGCCGCGCACCACGGCCACCCGCAAATCCTTGCGCGCCAGCAGATCCTGGGCGCTGACGATGGGCGCGCGGCCGCTGTTGACGGAGATCAGCATGGCGCGGTGGTTGATCATCGGGATGAAGGTGCCCAGTTGGTCGCGCGCCGGCGTGCGCGAGGCCGGCACCAGCAGGTCGGCCGCGCCGGCTTTGAACAGCGCCACCTGGCGCGCGCGCGGTACCACCGTGAAGACGAAGTGGCAACCGGCTTTGGGACCGATCTGGCGCAGCAGGTCGGGATAAATACCTTTGACGTTGGCGCTGTCGACGATCACGCTGGCGCCGTTGGCCGATACCGGCGCGGCGATATCGCGCGAGCAAGCGGCGGCTGCGTTTTGCGCCAGCAGCAGGGCGGTGATCAAAACCGGCAGCTTCATGCGTGCACCGCGTGCTTGCCGAAGTAGCGCCGCGCCACGCATATCGCCATCGTCTGCATCACGGCGCACACATAGAAGGTGCTGCCAACGCGCCAGTCGCTGGCGCTCAGGTGGCTGACTTCGGCCAGGATGGCCGAGCCCAGCAGCGGCATGAAGATCACGCCCACGCTACTGATCGCCTGCAGCGATCCCATCAACTCGCCTTGCTCGTTCGGCGCCGTGCTCTTGGAGATAATGCTTTGCAGGGCAGGGCCGATGGCGAACGACAGCACATTGCACAGGATGAGCACATACATCATCCAGCCCTGCGTCGCCAGGCCATACAGCAGATAGGTGACGGCGCCCGAGGCCATGCCCAGCACCGACAGGCGCACCTCGCCGAAGCGCTTGATCAGCACCCCCAGCAGGCCGGCTTGCACCACGGCCGCCGTCAGGCCGACGCAAAACAGTGCAGCACCGTTTTGGCCCGGGGTCCAGTTGAAGCGGAAGGTGGTGTACAGCACCCAGGTGGTTTGCAGCAGCATGGCGGCCAGGGTCACCAGGGCGTAGGTGACCACCAGGCCACGGATGTCGGTGCGGCGCCCCAGCTTGGCCAGCGCCGCGAACGGATTGACCTTGGACAGCGTGAACGGCGAGCGGCGCGACAGCGGCAGCGATTCCGGCACCACGAAGTAGCCGTAGGCGAAGTTGGCCAGCGACAGGCCGCCGGCCACGTAGAACGGCAGGTGCAGGTCGACCGTGCCCAGCAGCCCGCCCAGCATCGGGCCGCAGATGAAGCCCAGGCCGAACGCGGCGCCGACCTTGCCGAAACTCTTGGCGCGGTTCTCCGGCGTCGAGATGTCCGACGCATACGCCGAGGCCACCGACATGCTGGCCGACGACATGCCGCCGATCACGCGGCCGATGAACAGGCACGCCAGGTTGGGCGCCCAGGCGGTGGTGAAGAAGTTGATGGCCATGCCGGCCATCGAGTACAGCAGCACCGGACGGCGGCCGACGCGGTCGCTGATGGCGCCCAGCATGGGCATGAAGATGAACTGCATCAGGCCGAACACGGCGCTCATCACGCCATACCAATAGGCCTGGTTGTCGCGCGAGCCGGTGAATTCGCCCACCAGCACCGGCAGCACCGGCACGATCAGGCCGATGCCGAGCATGTCGATGAAAACGCAGATCAGTACAAAATTCAGATTTCCGGGTGCGGCGGGTGCGGCGGGTGTTTCCGGTACGGCAGGTGCGGCAGAATCAGGTGTGCTCATGAGTACTCGATAGGCGGTTACGGCGCGGCAGGGCTGGCTGCCCATTCGGCGATGAAGGTGTCGCGGAAGGCGATCAATTCCTTGAGACGGTTTTCGGCCAGGCGGCGACCGGCGGCGGTCTGCATCTTGCCGGGCAAGGTGGCCAGCTTGGTGTCGATGTGGTCGAGCGCGTAGGCTTTCTCGTCCAGCTCGCGGTGCAGCGCCATCGGATCGTCGGCGTGCGCCAGCGCCGTGCCCATGCGGCCGGCGGTGTAGAACAGCCGCGCCAGGCCGACTGCGCCCAGCGCGTCGAGGCGGTCGGCGTCCTGCACGATCTTGGCTTCGATGGTCTCGGCGCGGATGCCGGCCGAGAAACTATGGCTTTCGATGGCGTGCGCCACGGCGGCCAGCTTGTTGGGCGGGAAGTCCAGCTCGGCCAGTTGGCGACTGGCCAGCAGCGCCGCCTTGCGCGAAGCGAGATGGCGCTCGGGATCGTTCTTGGGCAGGTTGACCAGGTCGTGCAGATAGCAGCCGGCCAGCACTACCAGCGGGTCGGCGTCGGGATAATCGTCCAGCAACAGGCTGGCGTTGCGCCAGACGCGGTGCAGGTGATTGGTGTCGTGGGCGCCGTCTATCCCTTGGGCGGCGTTAGCCAAAGCGACAAGGCGTGGGTGCCAGCTGTTGAGCAAGCTATTCATCGTTCTCCCTGAGTGTCGACGATTTTTTACAAATCATACAGCCTGAGGCCGCGATTGTGCAGTGTAAACCCGTGGTTGAAATAATAATCTGTCACTTGCCATAAGTTTATTTATTGCCTTATCGCATTTATTTGCTGCAGCGTAACTTGACTTGAGGTAACATTATGGACAATAACTTTAGCAATGAAGGAAAATCCCATGTCTAACGTAAGCGAATTGCATGCCACCGCGTCGAACGCCGGCGAATACCTGGCTTTCACCCTGGGCCAGGAAGAATACGGCATCGATATTCAAAAAGTCAGCGAGATCCGCAGCTACGAAAGTCCGACCCGCATCGCCAACGCTCCGGCGTTCGTCAAGGGCGTGGTCAACCTGCGCGGCATCATCGTGCCGATCGTCGACATGCGCATCAAGTTCAACCTGGGCAAGCCGACCTATGACCAGTTCACCGTCGTCATCATCCTGAACATCGGCCACCGCGTGGTGGGCATGGTGGTGGATCGCGTGTCGGACGTGACGACGCTGATGCCGGACCAGATCAAGCCGGCACCGGAAATCGGCTCGGCCCTGAACACCGACCATATCGTCGGCCTGGGCACCATCGACGACCGCATGTTGATCCTGGTCGATATCGACAAGCTGATGTCCAGCGCGGACATGGGCCTGATCGAAAATACCGCCATGGCGGCGTAAGGACGCACCAACTTGGCCGGGCATGTCCCGATGCTGATCCCGTAGTCTTGTTTTTGATTTACTCGAAGTGACTCTGAGAGGTAAGGTACAAGAATGAATATGTTGGCGAATATCAGTATCGGAAAACGCCTGGCCATGGGCTTCACCATCATCCTCGCGTTTGCGATGCTGATTACCGGCATCAGCGTGTGGCGCTTGCAGGACGTGGCCTCGGCCACCGCCGAAATGATGCAGGTGCCGTTGGCCAAGGAGCGCATGATCTCCGACTGGTCGGGCAAGATCGACAGCGGCATCCGCCGCACCACGGCCATCGCGCGCAGCAGCGATGCGTCGCTCGGCGCCTACTTCGCCGACGAATCCAAGGCCTCTTCGGCCGCTTCCTCCGAACTGCAGAAGAAGATCGAGACCCTGATTTCCGACGCCGACGAGAAAGAACTGTTCACCCGCATCGGCGAGCAGCGCAAGGTCTACCTGTCCTCGCGCGACCAGATCGCCAAGCTGAAGACCGCTGGCGAGCTGGAAGAAGCCAGCAAGGTTTTCGACACCGTTTTCCGTCCCGGCACCGCCAGCTATCAGGCGCTGATCATCGAACTGCTGAAAATGCAGCGCGCCAAGATCGACGCGGCGGCCCAGCATATCGACGATATCGCCTCCAGCAGCCGCAAGCTGCTGCTTGCGCTGGCCGTGCTGGTGCTGGCCTCCGGCGTGACCTGCGCCTGGATGCTTACCAGCGGCATCACCCGGCCGCTGCGCGTGGCCGTCAAGGCGGCGCGCCGCGTCGCCAACGGCGACCTGACCGGCCATATCGACGATAGCGCCACGGATGAAACGGGCCAGCTGCTGTCGGCTTTGAAGGACATGAATGCATCGCTGCTCGGCATCGTAAACGAGGTGCGCAGCGGCACCGACCATATCACCACGTCGTCGTCCGAAATCGCGCAGGGTAACCAGGATCTGTCGCGTCGCACCGAGCAGCAGGCCGGCGCGCTGGAGGAGACCGCGTCGTCGATGGAGGAATTAACCTCCACCGTGAAGCACAACGCCGACAATGCGCGCCAGGCCAACCAACTGGCGGCATCGGCCGCGCAGGTGGCGGTGAAGGGCGGCGCGGTGGTGGCGCAGGTGGTCGGCACCATGGATTCGATCAATCAGTCGTCCAGCAAGATCGTGGACATCATCGCGGTAATCGATGGCATCGCGTTCCAGACCAATATCCTGGCCCTGAATGCGGCCGTTGAAGCGGCGCGCGCCGGCGAGCAGGGACGCGGCTTCGCGGTGGTGGCGTCGGAAGTGCGCAACCTGGCGCAGCGTTCCGCCTCCGCCGCCAAGGAGATCAAGGCGCTGATCGGCGACTCGGTGGAAAAGGTCAACCTGGGCAGCAAGCTGGTGGCCGATGCCGGCAGCACGATGGACGAAATTGTCGCCAGCGTGCACAAGGTCAGCGATATGATTTCCGAAATCACCGCCGCCAGCTCCGAGCAAAGCGCCGGCATCAACGAAGTGAATCACGCCATTGGTTCGATGGACGCGGTGACACAGCAGAATGCGGCGTTGGTGGAGCAGGCCGCAGCGGCGGCGGAATCCATGCAGCAGCAGGCCGCCGCGCTGGCGAAGGCGGTAAGTGTGTTCAAGGTGACCGACAATGTGGCGGCGTTCGCGCCACGCAGCGGCGCTGGCGCTGGTGCCGGCGTTGCAGCGCGTGCGCCGGCCACCAGTCGCTTAGCTATCCAGATGTCCCGCCGCGCCTGATTCGGCCGGCTCATCGCCGATGCTGCTTTCGCGGCAGTTGGCGATGGCCTGTTGCGACAGGCGGTCCGCGTCGCCATTGCGGTGGCGCGGCACCCAGCGCAGTTGCACGGCGCCCAGCGCCGACATCAGCTCGACCACGTGCGCGCGGTATTCTTCCAGCCCCTTTGCGCCGCGCGCCGCGCCCAGGTTGACGTCATTGACGACGACCTGGCTATCGCCGCATACCGACAACCCGGTCGCGCCGGCTTTCACAGCTTCTTCCAGCAGCGCCGTCAAGGCCAGGTACTCGGCCTCGCTGCTGTTGCCGTAACCGGCGCGGCGGCTCACCTCCACCCGCTGGCCGTCCGGTCCGCACAGCAGCGCGCCGATGCCGATCCGGCCCGGATTCGGATGGGCCGAGCCATCGAACCATCCATGCCATCCGGTGACTGTCGGTTGTAGCGCGGTCTGGCGTAGCGCCAGCTTGCGGGCAGCGTCGGCTTGCCGCGCTGTGCGTCGTTGTTCATCGCGCAGGCGCAGTTGCTCGCGCTCGGCCAACAATTCGGCCAGTCCGGCCACGCCGGCGGCAAGAGTCAATACCTGGAGCAGGGCTTGCAGCTCGGTGAGTTCCATGCGCGCCGCCAAACGACGAGCGGCCACGCGCTCGCCTTTGAAGGCGGCCGTGGCCAGGATCTCGAATTCAAACTTATGCATTACTCATTTAGTCGCGCATATTAATCGCGACGGCGGTTGTCCGGATGTTGATCATACCGGTTTGGCACGCCGTCGCCATCACGATCGCGGTCGTAGCGGTTTGGAACGCCGTCGTGATCACGGTCGCCGCGTCCGCGATGGTCGCTGTCGCCACGATGGTCACCGCGATGGTCGTTACGATAGTCGACACGGTTGTCGTGGCGGTCGTAGCGATTCGGGACGCCGTCACGATCGCGGTCGCCGTTCGGGCCGCGATTCCAGCGGGCTTCCTCGCGATACCAGCGGCCGCCGCGTTCTACCCAGTAAGGCTGCGCATACACATAACCTGGACGATGGCGTTCCCAGTGGCCGTCGGCCCATACGTGGCGATGGCCATTCCAGTCCCAATAGCCGGGAGCCCAGACATAACCAACACGCGGTGCAGGCATACGCTCGTAGCGCGGGGGCGGCGGCGGGTTACCGATCACGACGCTCACGCCGACCTGGGCGGATGCGATGGATGGTACGAAAGCTGCTGCGCTCAACGCCAGCATGGCGGTAGCTAAAATTGGCTTGATCATGATAAGTCCTCCGTCTTCTTTTGACTGCGCTGGGTTTCGCGCTTGGAAAGAACTATATCAAGCAGTACAAGGATAGGCTTCGACTGATGCAGTTTTTTACATATGACACAAAGCTGTGCTCCGCTATGTGCGGTCGCGAACAGATTGTTGGGAGGCTGGCGAGGTAAGCAGGAGGTCAGTCGTCAAGCGCTTCGCCTGTCACGCAGTGCGCGTACAGGCGAAGATGCAACGGGCGTTCAAATGGCGCTCGCTTGTTTGCTTTCAGCCGCCAGCGTCAAGGCGCGTTCTTCCATCACCGAGTGCAGCTTTTGTTCGGCCGTCATGCGCTTGGCGCTGACCACGACGACCTGCATGTTCGGGTCTTGCGCTTCGACGCTGGATTTGTCCAGTGCGTAGGTGGCGCCGCAAGCCAGGGCGACGGTGACGACGAACAGGGCTTCGAAGTTTTTCAGGGTGTTCATTTTGCTTCCTTTCGGTGGTTAAGTGAGTTTCGATGTGCTCACTTTATCCAAAGCTTAGACAAGCCGCGACGGGATTGCGACGAGCCGCATTTTCTGCGGGCCGAAATGCGTTTTGGCGCGATGGAAGGGCGGTTTTTCCTTGCCCCTCTGCTAAGTGAAGGCGGATTCCCACTATCTGCGCGAGGGGCAAATGCCGCGATTCATCCATACGATCTTGCAAGCCTGGGCCGAGCGCCGCCGCGCCCGTCGCCGCAGCGCTAACCTGCGCGCCGGCCGCGCGAAGGTGGCGCTAGTCCCTGCGCTCGCTGCGGATCGCCGCGCCACGCTTCGCCGCACCATGCCCGCGCGCGCGGTGTGGCTGGCCGTGGCTGGACTGTGCGTGGTGTTCGGCGGCTGCGCGCTGATCGCAGGTCATGCGCGCCATCTGGCCGCGTCCACCGCCAGCACGCCGCAGTCGGCCGCCAACGCGCGCGCTGCCGACGCCTACCAGGCGGTCTTGCCCGGGGTGATCTTTACCGTGCCGTCGCAAGCCGGCATCAGCACGGCCCTGCATCCCGGCGGCGCGATGCTGATCCTCGCCGGCATGCAGCCCGCGCCGCCGGTGCGCGTTGACCTGTGCAGCCAGATGCGCAGTGCTACCGACTCGCGCCTGCTGCCATTGCGTCTTGGCTACCGCTTTGACGATGTCAGGCGCTGGGTAGCCGGCAACGCGGGCGCCGACGCCCAAGTCGCCCTGCGCAACGTCCTGCTGGTCGCCGACCGCAGAGGCGGCGCCGACGCCATGCCCGAAATCCAGATCGAAGGCACGGCCAGCGCCGACTTCAACGACCCGTTGAGCGAGCCCTTGCAACTGCGCTGGCGCAGCAAGCAAGCCGACACCCGCTGGCTGAGCGACGCCGGTCTTGGCCAGATCGAACAGGGCGCCAGCGGCCAGGTCGCGCTGCGCCGGCAAGGCTGGCTGCTGTGGGGCGCCTCATCGGCGCTGCGCATCGAGCGCCGCGCCAACGCCATGTGCCCGCAGGCCGGCGAGCTGCTGGTGCAAATGTATCGCCCAGCCGCGATCGCCATGGCCGTGGCCGTACCGGCCGCGCCCGCGCTGGTGACCGCCTTCCCCGCGCGCGGCCACGCCGTCAACGCCTATCTCGCGCCCGGCGAATACCAAGTCCCAAGCGCCGCCCCCGGAGCGCTGGAAGACCAATCTCTGTTCGAACAACTGCAAGCACATGGCCTGATCCGTCTGAGCGCCGACGGCGCTATCGAACTCGCTCCGCGCGACCTGCCGCAATGGCAGGCAGCCGCCATTCCCGAGCGCGCAGCGGACCTGCGCGACTGGAAGCAAGTCCCGACCGGCCCGGCCACGCAAAAGCTGTTCAAACGCCTATACCAGCAAGCCGACGGCGTCTACGTCCGCCAGCAAATCGACATCTACAACAGCGAACGCCGCCTGCTGGCCTGGCGCATCAAGGCGCCTGAAGGTCTCATGCTCGACAGCGCCGTCAATGTAGCCGGCGGCGACACGCCGGTGCCGATTGCCACCACCAGCCAGATGCCGGTCTCCGCATCGCGGCTGTTCGCCACGCTGCCGCAAGGCTGGCAGCCCTGGAGCCGGGTCGCCCGCTGGCCGGCCGGTGAACGGGGCGTGCAACTGACACTGTCCCTGCCACGCCCAGCCGACGGCGGCGAAGCAGTACAGCTGCTGGTGGCCGGCCGCGTCAGCGGCATCACCGGCGCCAACCCGCAGTTCGCCCCAGCCTGCACCGGCCGCGCCTGCGTCACCGCCAGCGACGTACAGCAAATCACCCTCACACTGCAAGCCGACGCGCGCAATATCCAGCTCAACGTGCAAGCGCTGGACTTTAACGCGCCCGAAGATCAGAAGTATCGCCACCTGCGCGTCACCGGCGGACGCCTGACCTGGCAAGCCCTCGCCAGCGCCGACAACGGCGCAGCGCGCGCCCCCGCACCGTCAACGGTGCAACTGCAAGACCGCAACGGCACTACCCTGTGGACCGACGGCGCCCCCACCGAATCAGCGATCGAAGCCGGCCTGGCCCCGCTGCTGGGCGTGAACGCCGAACACACCAGCAGCATCGCCGGCATGCTGGGTCGCGTGCGCGCGGACGGCGCCGTCAACGCCAGACTCACCCTGGACCTGCCGCTGCAAGCGCTCAGCCAGCGCATCGTCGATTGCGTGGCCATGCGGCGCGGCCGCTGGGAGTCGGGCCGTTGCGCCGGCGGTCAGCCCGCACCGGAAGGCCGCCACGCCGGCGTCGTCATCGTCGACACCGAAACCGGCGATATTCTCGCCGCAGCCGGCGCCGGCGCGGGCAGCGTCACCAGTGCCAATTGGGCCGAAGTGCGCGACTTCGACCGCACCAGCCCTGCGCGCAGCCCACTGCGGCTGCCCGCCCTCCAGCATGACGGCGGCGCACACCAGAGTCCTGGCTCGACGTTCAAGGTGGTCAGCGCGCTCGGGCTGGAAATCGCCGCGCAAAGCGACCCGCAGATCGAGGCACTGCTGGCCGGCATGGCGCTCCCCGCTATCAACAAGCTGGCCGCGCAACGCGGCTGGGGCTTTCAGACCGATGCCGCCAGTTATCCGCTCAATCCACGCCGCGCCCACATCACCAACTACCACGAGCAAAGCCTGGACCGCCGCGCGCAGGAAGGCCGGCTTGGATTAGCGCAGGCGCTGACGTATAGCCTCAATACCTGGTTCGCCTGGTCGAGCGAACTGAGTGACCGCAGCCTGTTCGGCCGTCCGGACGGCGGTGCGCCCGACCTGCAGGCGCTGGACGCCGATGCGCTGGACGGCATCCGTCCCATCGTCGCCGCCGCACACCGCTTGGGCTTCGAACAAGCGCTGCGGCTGGACGGCGGTCTGCTGGCGCCGGACTTCAACTGGCGCACCTGGGACGCATTGCAGGCCACGCCGGCGCGCATGGACCCGATCCACACCCGTCACGAACTGCGCCAGATGGCCATTGGCCTGCGCATGCAGGTGACGCCGCTGCAAATGGCGCTGGCCTCCGCAGCGGTCGGACAGGGCAGGGTGGTGGCGCCGCGCATGTTGCTGTCCCTGGACGGCAAGGGCAGCGTAGCCACGGCCGCGCCGCCGCTGGGCATCCGCCTGGACCGCATCAAGGCCGGCATGAAGGGCGTGGTCGATGTCGGCACCGGCGCCGGCGCTTTTCGTGGCGCGGCGCTGGCCGGCGTGCGTCCGGGCCTGTACGGCAAAACCGGTACCGCGCCCAGCGGCGAGCATACGGCCACGGTCTGGTTCACCGGCTGGCTGGAGCCAGGCAGCGTGCCGGGCCAGACGCACCGGCTGGCGCTGGCCGCCTTCGCCAGCCACTCGGACCTCACCGGCGGCGAGCATGCGGCGCCGGTGGTCGCGGCCATCTTGTCCACGCTGGCCGCGCAGAATGCGGAACAGAAGGGGAAATAGCCTTGTAAACGGGACAATGAAAATCGGCGTTTTATGGCATTCTTGGGAAGCCTTTTGATTTATCCAAACTATCTACATACAGGACTTTATGCGCTTGCCAGGAACCCGGTATCAGGAGCACGGCTGGGAACAAGTGCGCAAACTGCTGGGACTTTGCTCGTTGCAGGCGTTCCGGCGGATTGAGATGCACCAGGTGCTCGATCCCGCGCAGCACGCGGTGCTGCTCGACGCCTATACCGATGCGGTAGCGGCATCGCTGCGCGCCAACGCCCGCAGCGGGCGTAGCGAGGCGGAGGGCAACAGCTACGGCGAGAGCGTCCATGAGCTGGCGCTAGGTCTGCTATACGAACTGCAGGCGCAGCCGGCGTATTGGCCGGCGTTCGCCGCCGCCATGGCCAGCGAACAAGCGCGCAGCGGTGCGTTCTGGCTGGATCCGGCCGCCGAGGGTGTGCTGCGCAAGAAGGTCAACGACATGTACGCCACCTTGCGCGACAAGGTCGATGCCGACAACTACATCGTCGCCACGGGGCGCGATTGCTCGCCCAATAAAATCTACACGTATCGGATGCTCGACACGGCGTATCGCGAGATCGCCGGTCTGTTTGCGGCGTGGGAGCAGCATGCGGAGCAGGTGGGGGCGATACTCGGCCGTCCGCTGGCCGGCACGCCGATCGAGGTGCGGCAGATGAAGTCCATCGCCGGCTGCAAGGCCGAGTGGATCATCCGTTGGAGCGAAACGCTGGAGCGCTTCGGCGGTTCGCCGGGACCGCTGCATACCAAGTCCAAGCGTTTCGCCAGCCTGAAAAACAGTGCGGACAAGATTGCGGCGCTGTTGGCGGAAATCGGCGATTATGAGGAATTGTCCGCCAATATGGACCGGGCGGAGGATGGTCGGGCCGAGGCCGGCGAGGCTGCGGCCTGGCTGGAAGACTACTGGCGTGTGCTTGGTGAGTCCGAGCAGACGGAGGCCAGTGGTGAGGCGCAGGAGGATCGTATCCTGATGGCGCCGGAGCCGGACGCGGACGACGATCTTGATGCCGACGACGCTCCGGCGGACGCAGACGACCTGTCCGCGTCGAGCGCGGCGGAACTGGGCGTCGAGCAGTCCCGCGCCGGCGAACTTTCCTTGCCCCTCCGCTATCTTGAATTGGCGCGGGCTGCACAGGAAGCCGGCAGCTGGACCGTGAGCATGCTGCGTGACGAATCGCTGCCGATCCGGCTGGCCGTGTACCACAAGCTGCTGGGCGCCGCCGACGATGCCTATCCCGACGCCTGGCTGGACCCGGCCACCGGCGAACTGCCGACGCTGCAGCAGTTGGCGGCGCTGGATCGGATTTCGATGCCGACGCTGCGCAAGCGCCGTAATGAAGCAATCGCCAGGCTGCAGGCAGCCGGCGCGCGATCAAGGAGAACGAGTTGAATTCAGCAAAAGATAATCTGGATGCGCGCCTGCGTGAAAGCGTGTTGTTGTCGCGTCCAACGCCTGGCGACCGCCTGATGCTGGCCGACGCCACGCTGCTGGCGGCGCTGGACGGCACGCGTCCGTTGACGGCCAACGAGCGGCAGGCGCTTGCCGCTTCGCCGTTGACCTTGCGCCGCTTCCGGCATTTGTCGCTGGAGCGGCCTGCAGTGGTGACGCAGGCCGCCAACGATCCGGTGTGGACCGGCAGCAGCGGCATGCTGCGTGCGGCCTCCACGTCCTCGGCGACGGATGCGTTGGAGTCCTTGGTGACCGATGACGGTCACTGGACCTTGCACTTCCTGCCGCAGGATGGCGGCTGGCAGGTGATTCTGAGTCTGTCGGCACAGGCGCCGTTTGCTGCGCGTTTGCTGCGCGAGCAGCCGCAGTTGCGGGTGATCGACGGTGGCGGCGCGATTGTGCTGCAAGGACGCCTGGATGCGGACGGCGAGTGTGAGCGTGCGTGGCCGTTCGCCACTGCGCCGGCGTCGCATTTTCAACTTTACGGAGCCGGCTTTGCCGTTGAACCGGCAGCGCCGTAAATGATGGGTTTATTCAACCGCCGCCACCAGCCGGGCGCCGATGTCGGCGGCCTGGGAAGTACCTTGATCGCCTTGCGGATCGAGGCGGGGGCGGTTGCGCCGGCGCATAGCACGGTGGTGGTCTTCAATGCGGCCGGATACGCGCGCCGCACGGCTGCGGGCAAGGTGGTTTGCGAGCAGGGGGAGATGGCGTTCTGTTTTCATCCGGGACCGTACACGGTGGACCTGACGCCGTTTGCCGCCGCGCCGGAATGGGGCCTGCGGCTGCGGTTCGTGGTGGACGCCGCCAATCCGCGCGTGACGCAGCAGCGCTTCGATTTGTATTTGTACAGCGAGACGGCGGGGCGCTTGGCGTTGTCTGATTTCGGCGCCTCGGTGCAGTTGGCGCTGCAGGCGGAACTGGCGCAGGGCGCGCTCGATCTGCCGCCGTGTACCACGCTGGAAGAGTGGCACGCCTTCCGCGCCGGCCTCAATCAGCTGATGTACACGCGCTACGGCGTCACGGTGGACGACTGCGTGCCGGTCGACCTGGGTGAACAGATCGACTACGCCGCCGCGCTCCAAGCCCGCGCTGCCGCCGCACCTCAGGTATCGCCGCCCGCCGCCACGCCGCCTCGCGCCACGCCGCCGCCGGCCGCCATGCAGCCACCCGTCGTCGCCGCGCAGCCGCCGGCGCTGGGTGCTGCGCAGGATGCTCGCGCGCTGCGTCGCTTGTTCATTGAGTTGCCCGCTTTGAGCGGCGAACTGCGTCTGCTCGCGCTGCCCGAAGGGCTGCCCGTTTTCCAGCAGCACCAAGCCTTGCTGCTCCGCCTCGGCATGGCCGCGCTCAACGTCAACACCATGCCCGCCCTGGCCTGGTCCGCGCCCGACCGCCCGCTGCCCGCCGAAGACCAAGCCCGCCGCTGTGCCCAAACCCTGATCGCGCAAGCCGCGCTGGACGAAGCCTGGTCTCTGCTGGCACGCCTTCAACTGGCGACGCCAGCGCAATGGCCGCAACTGCTGGACGAAGCGGACCGTATCTGCACCAACCTGGAAACCGGCCTATCCCTGCGCCGCATCGCACAAGCACCGCGCACGGAGCCATCGCTATGAACGCCATCTCCACCAGCACAGTCGCCACCAACGCCGAATGCCGCAGCGTGCTGGCCGACGGCCGCACCGTGACCATCACCGCCAGTCGCCGCCCGCGCGCCAACCGCGCCGACGTCAAATGCAGCGTGCCCAACGCGCCGGCGATGGCGGAGCGCATGCAGCACGTCGTTCGCCTGGCCCGCCACACCGAAGTACGGCTCGACAGCCGCGACCAGGTGGTGCTCAGCATGGACATCACGCCTGCCGCCACGGAACGCGACTGGGAACTGGCCGCCGTGCTGGCCGACCGCATGGTGCGCGGCCTGCACCCGACAAAGTCCATCAAGGCACAAGGCAGCTCCGACGCCTGGCACCTCGGTCGCGTCGAAGGTTCAGTGCAAGGGGCCGAAGCGGCGTCGCTCCAGATCACCCACCTGGGCGCCCTCAGCGGCCACGCCGACCCGTCGGCCGCCGTCTCCACCGTGCGCACCTGGTTCCCGCTCCACAGCGGCGGCATCAACGACGCCCTCAGCTGGCTCGAAGTCAGCGTCTTCCCGCTGGATCCGCCCGCCGACAGCGAAGAAGACAGCATCGCTGCCCCCGGCCTTGACCTGGCCGCCCAACAGGACGTCCGCCAGACGCTGGGCGCATCCCGCCACTTCGACGGCAAAGGCCTGAACCGCTGGCGCACCGTGGTGTGCTTCGGCCAGCCGCGCTTCCAGGGCGGCTCCTACCAGCTGGCCCTGGTGATGGCCGACCGCCTCGCGCGCGGCAGGGAATTCGTCCCGCGCGGCCGCCTCATCGCCAGCGGCTGTTCCAGCGCCTGGCACGCCGGCCGGGTCGACACCGTGGACGGCCGCGAAGCCAAGCTGGAATTGATATTCAATCAAGTAAACCATGGCGACCGCGTGCTCCTGCCCAAGGATTGGCAAGAGCAACTGCCGCCCGGATATGCCGCCGGACTGCGCCAGAAAGGTGCCAGCCTTGCCTGCATCGACAAGATAGGCATGATTTAAACCGTGCGCGGGAAACAAACCTGGCACGCCCTGCTAAAATCTGCGGATCGCAGGGCCCGCCGGCAAGATGAATCGTAGAAGGAGTCTGAGATGTTTCAAATGTTTGGTTTTGGTGGCGTTAAATGCCCGCGGTGCGAGCACAAAAACGGCGACCAGTCGGGCTACTGCAAGCACTGCGGCTTGACGCTGGGTGCCCCGCGCAGCGAGCCGGTCCTGCGCGACAATCGCTGGATCCCCGGCGACAACGAGCTGGCCGTGTATTTCGGCGTGAGTACACTCTCGGGCATCTTCACCAAGACGCTGCGCGTGCCGGCCACCACGCGCGCCTACATCCTGCAGGCCGACAAGGCCACCGAAGTACCGCAGGGCGAGTACGAGATCGAAGGCTTCTTCACGCGCCTGAACCACCTGCTGCGCAACCAGACCGCCGAAATCCTGATCACCCGCAGCCTGCCGCTGCCGGTGGAGTTCTCGTTCAGCGATTTGCACACCGCCGAACACCTGAAGATATCGGCGCGCTTCACCGTCTCCATCCGCATCGAGAACGTGGCGGCGTTCGCCCAGCACTTCATGACCGTGCCCGGCGTGGTCGGTACCTTGCATCTGCACGAGCTACTGGAACCGTCGGTGCGCCAGTTGGCGGCGGAATTCGTCGGCAGCCGTTCGATGCGCGAGATGGCCGGCAACGCCGAACTGCGCCTTCAACTGAACGAGCGCCTGCAAGCCGCACTGAAGCTGCGCCTGGCCAGCTACGGTCTGGCGGTCGATGGCGTGGAAACCGCCGCGCTGCGCCACGACAAATTCGATCACAACCGCGAACGCGTGGGCACCATGTGGCTGGTGGCCGATGAGCGCCATGTGCAGCTGGAGCACGTGAAGCAGCTGGATGAAATCTACAACGACGAGGAATGGCAGGCCATCCTGCGCGAAGAACAGAAGCTGCAGGCGGACTTCCGCCGCGCCGAGCTGCGTCAGGACGCCAGCGTCAACAAGGCGGAACTGAGCCTGAAAGAGGCCGAGCGCCTGCAGGCGCTACGCGTGCGCGAGGTGGAGCTGTACAGCCGCGTGATGGACGCCAAGACCCGCAAGGTGGCGCTGGACAAGGGCGCCGGCACCGTGCTGGCGGACCTGGAACATGAACTTTCCCGCAACAAGTCGCACCGCGTGGGCGAACAGGCCGACTGGGAGCATGTGCGCCAACTGGCGCAAATCCGCATGCGCACGGAGCTGGAGGTGCTGCAGCAGACCGCCGCCGAACAGCGGCAGTTGGCGCAGCAGCGCCTGTCGCATCAGCTGCGCCAGCAGGCGATAGAAAACCAGATCTCTCAGGCCTTGCAGATCGAGGACGAGTCGCACCGCCGCAGCGAACTGACCGCCTTGCGCCAGCGCGAGAAGGATGAAAAGGCGCGCGAGCTGCAGATCGAAGCCGAAGCGCATGCGGCACGCATCCAGGGCATGACGCTGGCGAACGCCGCGCGCCGTCGCGAGGGCGAGCGCGTGCAGGAATGGGAAGACCAGTTGGCGCTGGCGCGCCAGCGCGAGCTGCTGCGCGGCGACGCTGTGAAGGACGCCGCCAATGCGGTGCAGGTGGCCGAGATCAACCAGAAGATCGAAGACCTCAAGCGCAGCGGCGCGCAGGCGGATGCCGTCGCCCAGTACGAAAAGCTGTTGCGCACCATCGAGGCGGACGGCGTCCATGCGCGCCAGAACCAGTCCAACACCAAGCAGTCCATGCTGGATCAGCTGGCGGTGGACGAACAGCGTTTAATCCTCAAGCAGAAAGAGCAGGAAGCCGCGTGGCAGCACCAGTTGAGGAAGTTCGAGCAGGAACGCGCGGCCGCCTTCAGCGTGCAGCAGTCGCAGCAGGATCACGAGATCCGCCGCATGGAAACCATCAACCGCCTGAGCGACATCGCCATCGCCGCCGTGGCCGCGCCGTCCAACGTGGAGGCAGTGGCGCAGATTATGAAGCTGCAAATTCAGGGCGGCATGACGCCGGAGCAGATCCAGGCGCTCTCGGAAGTGGTGGCGGCCGAACACGGCGTGTCGCCGGTGGAGGCGGCGCGGCTGGCCTATGAACGAGTGTTGGAAGAACGCGCGCACCGCGATGCGGAACTGGAAAAGGATCGCCGCTATCAAGTGGAGTTGTTGAACACCCAGAACGTCGCCAAGGAAACCGCGCGCCGCTGCGCCAACGGTCACACCGTGCCGACCGCGCGCGCTAATGATAAATTCTGCGCCGAATGCGGCGCACCTGTGATGTAGGGAACGGTACACTTCGAGTAATGATGCAAACAGCAAGAGACAAGATCCGCGAACTGCGGGCCTTACATGATGATGGTCTGTTGAGCTTCCAGGAATTCGACCGTCGCAAGAATGCCATCCTCGACGCGGAATACGCGCCGCCGGGAGGCAGCGCCGCGCCGGTGCCCATGCCGCAGCGCCAAGGCACGGAACTGGGCCTGATGACAGGCCAGGAGATCGGCCCGCAAAACCGCCGCTACCGGCTGGAACGCCTGATCGGCATGGGCGGCATGGGTCAGGTGTGGTTGGCCACGGACCTTGCCACGCACGCGGAACTGGGGCACAGCGAACTGGTGGCCCTGAAAATCCTGCCGCCGCAGCTGACCCAGAGCGCCACCCACGCCAAGCTGCTGATCGAGGAAGCCACGCAGGCGCGCAAGCTGGCGCACGAGAACATCGTGCGCGTGTACGAGTGGGCGCAGGACCCGGCCACGTCCAGCTACTTCATCATCATGGAGTATCTGGAGGGGCAGGACCTGGACGCCTATCTGGCAGAGCAAGGGCCGTTGCCGCTGGAGTCGGTGCTGAAGTTGCTGTCGCCGGTGGCCGAGGCGCTGCAATATGCGTGGGACAAGCACAAGCTGGTTCACCGCGACATCAAGCCTGGCAACGTGTTCCTGACCCAGCGCGGCGAGATCAAGCTGCTGGATTTCGGTATCGCCTCGCGTGCGCGCAGCGCCGGCAGCAGCCTCGGTTTGCAGACGCCGAACGCCGGCACCGCCGGCTATCGCGCACCGGAGGCGGGCACGCACCAGCGTCAGCCCGCGCCCAAGCTGGACGTGTACGCGGTGGCGGTGATGATCTACCAGCTGCTGGAAGGCCGCATGCCGTTCGACGATATGCGTCCGGCGGACTTTCACCCCTCGCCGCCGCGCGAACTGAATGAACGCCAGTGGCAGGTGTTGCAGACCGGTTTCGCCTATCTGCAGGAACGCCGTCCGGCCTCCGTGAACGAATTGCTGGCGGAGTTGGGCCGGGCCGCCGGTCCGAATGAAGCGGAGCTGGCGGCGCAAGCGGAGCAGGCGGCGCGCGAGCGCCAGGCCCGGGAGCGGCAGCACAAGCAGGAGGCGGCGGCGCAGGCAGCAGCTCAGGCGGCGCAGGCCGAGCAGGCACGCCAGGACGATGAGAAGCGCAAGGCCATGGTCGCCGAACTGGCGGCGCGTCGCCAGGCCGAGGCGCAGGCGGCGGCTGTTGAAAAGCAGCGGCAGGAACAGCAACGGCGCGCGCTGGAAGCCAAGCAGCGTGCCGAGGCGGAAGCCGCAGCGCTGGCGCGCAAGCAGGTGCTGCGCGAACAGCTGCAGGCGCGGCGCGAAGCCGATGCCAAGAAAGCCCGTGAGGAGCGCGACGAACAGGCGCGTAAGGCCGCGCAGCTGAAGGCGGAGGTGGCCTATCGTCAGGAACAGGAGCGGCATCGCAAGCAGCAGGCCGAACGCCATGCGGTGGAACTGGCCGCGCTGACATCGACCACGCCGGTGGCCGACGCCAGCGGCGTGCTGCGCGACCGCTTCCTCGACGGCACGGGCGCCGGGCCGGACCTGGTGCTGATCCCGACCGGCCGATTCCAGATGGGCTCCCACGAACATGAGCAGGCGCTGGCGATCAAGGCCGGCGCGCAAAAGAACTGGCTTGAGCGCGAACTGCCGCAGCGCTGGGTCGGCATCGACCATTCACTTGCGATGGGGCGCTATCCGGTGACGGTGGCGCAGTGGCGGCGCTTCGTCAAGGATACCGGTTGGGAGTCGCAGTCCGATACCGACTGGCGCGCGCCAGGCTTTGCGCAAAATGACGAGCATCCGGTGGTCGGCGTCAGCTGGATGGACGTGCAACTGTACCTGCGCTGGCTATCGCAGAAAACCGGGCAGGTGTATCGCCTGCCGACCGAATCCGAGTGGGAGTATGCCTGCCGCGCCGGCACCAAGACCGCCTTCAGCTTCGGCGATACCATCAATCCTGACCAGGCCAATTACGATGGCCACTACACCTACAACGGCGGCCAGCGCGGCGCATACGTTCAGGGCACCAGCAAGGTTGGGGCGTATCAGCCCAATCCTTGGGGCTTGTTCGACATGCACGGCAATGTGTGGGAGTGGACGCAGGACGTGGTGCACGATAACTATGCCGGCGCGCCGACCGACGGCAGCGCGTGGGAGGAGGGCGGCGATGCGGTGCGGCGCGTGTTGCGCGGCGGTTCGTGGCTGTACAACCCGCGCTACCTGCGCTCGGCGGTCCGCAATGGTTTTTCGGCGGTGCTGGCGAATGACATCGTCGGCTTCCGCGTCGCCCGCAAGCTGGCATAAGGTATACTGCCTGACTTTGAAAAGTCAGGATTTACCATGAGCGCCTTGCCACCATGCCCGAAATGCGGTTCCGAATACACCTATGAAGACGGCGCGCAGCTGGTATGTCCCGAGTGCGCGCACGAGTGGACCGCCGGCGGCGCGGCGGCTGCCGAAGAAGGCGCGCGGGTTTATCGCGACGCGGTCGGCAATCTGCTGCAGGATGGCGACACGGTCACCGTCATCAAGGACTTGAAGCTGAAGGGCGGTGGTGGCGTGGTCAAGGTCGGCACCAAGGTGAAGAACATCCGCCTGGTCGATTCCGATCACGATATCGACTGCAAGATCGAAGGCTTCGGCGCCATGAGCCTGAAAACGGAGTTCGTTAAAAAGGTGGTGTGATCGTCACCGTGGCGTAGTGCGACTGCACGCGCCAGCCCAGGATTGCATACAGAGCGCGGCCGGCTTCGGTCGCCACCAGCACGCGCTGCGCGGCTTGCGATTGCTGGGCCGTTCCCAACGCCGCCATGATCGCCGCGCCCAAGCCTAGATGCTGGTGCGCCGGCGCGGTGGCGATGCGGTCGAATACAAACACCCCCTCATGCTCCACCGCATAGCCACTGGCTGCCAGCGTATCGTCTTCGGCGCAGATGCGCGCGGTGGTGACTTGCGATGCAGTCTTCACCTGCAGCCAATAACCGGACGGCAGCGACGGCACTGGATTGCGTCCAGGTTCCTTGGTCATCAAATACGCCATCGGCTGCAACTGCCACCTGGGCGGCACCAGCGACTGCAACAGCGCGCCGCTGCCGCACATCTTGATGAAAACGTAGGGCTCGTGGATTTCCCGCGCCAGTTCCGTGATGGCGGGCGACGGGCCGGCAAAGACGTAGCGGCGCAGCTCATGCGGCAGGCCGCTGTCGACGCGCAGCGCGCCGCGATCGGCCACCGGCGCCGGCAGATTGCGAACGATCGAGCGCGCCCGCAGCCAGCGTTCCAGCAATTCGGCATCCACTTGATTCTTCATCGGGCCTGATTTCAAAGCGTGTATATTGGTACAGTCTAAATCATGGAGTACGGGATGACTATCGGACGCAGAAAGTATTACGGCGAGGCGCTCATCCTTATGGGCTTGATGGCCGCCGCCGGCGCTATCTACGCCGCTTTCAGCCTGATGTTTGAGGGCCTGCCGTTCAACGACTACGCACGTGGCGTATGCAGTTTCGCATGCTTCGGCCTGCTGCTTGGGGCCATCCACGCCTTCGACAAGGAATCCGCCAGGGGAACACCGAACCGGCCGTCCATCCGGTTGGTGGTCGGCTGCCTGTGCGGACTCACCATCGGCATTATCTGGCACTGGCCGGTGCAGGGCTTAGCCCTGGCGACGATGATCGGCGCGATCCTCGGCCTGCTCGGCAATGGGTGGGCCAAATGGGTAGAATTCTGAATTGCTCCGGTGACTTTTAGTGGAGGCGCAGGCCCCTCATTCGGTGTACATTGTCGGTTCTGACTTCATCGCTACAAGGAACGCTGTATGACTATCAAAGCCCTGCGTGATCAATCCCTGCCGATGCGCCATATTCTCCATGTGCGCAACCATATTATCTCGACCGACGGTTCGGTGGAAGAGGGCGGCAACGATGCCGGCCCGTCGCCGCACGACCTGTATGACGCGGCGCTGAGCGCCTGCAAGGCGTTGACCGTGGTGTGGTACGCCAAGCGCAAGAACATCCCGCTCGAACACGTGGAAGTGAGTATGGAGCGCGATGCCAGCGAAGAGCGCCAGGGCACCTACCGCCTGGCCGCCACCCTGCACCTGACCGGCGACCTGTCCGAGACCCAGCGCGCCGAGCTGTTGGCCGCCGCGCAGAAGTGTCCGATCCATAAATTGATGACTTCCGTGACCACCGAGATCACCACCGTTCTGGGCTAAGACCATGACCATCTCCAAGCTGTTGAAGGGCCACGAAAAAGATCTGGGCGGCGGCTTCGTGGTGCGCCGCTATCTGCCGTCCGCGATCAAGCAGGCCGTGGGCCCGTTCATTTTCTTCGACCACTTCGGCCCGGTCGACGTGCCGGCCGACGCCGACCACGATGTGCGCCCGCACCCGCATATCGGCCTGGCCACCGTGACCTATCTGTTCGAGGGCGCGATGGACCACCGCGACAGCCTGGGCACCGTCCAGCGCATCGAACCGGGCGCCATCAACTGGATGACGGCCGGTAAAGGCATCGTCCATTCCGAGCGCACGCCGAAAGACCTGGTGGGCGTGCCGCACCGTACCCACGGCCTGCAGCTGTGGGCCGCGCTGCCGGTGGCGCATGAAGAATCTGAACCGGGCTTCTGCCACACGCCATCCGCCGCGATTCCTGAGCTGACCATCGGCGGCGCCGATATCCGTGTGCTGATCGGCTCCGCCTTCGGCCAGACCTCGCCGGTGCAGACCTACAGCCAGACGCTGTACCTGGACGTGGCATTGAAGGCCGGCGCCGAGCTGGTGCTGAACGAACTGCCAACCGAAGCGGCCATCTATCCGATCAGCGGCGAGCTGGAAGTCGATGGCGCGCCGCTGGAACTGCACAACATGGCGTTGCTGAACACCGCCGATACCCGCACCGTGAAAGCCCGCAGCGATGCGCGCTTCGTGGTGATCGGCGGCGAGGCGCTGGACGGCCACCGCTACATGTCGTGGAACTTCGTCTCGTCGAGCAAGGAACGCATCGTGCAGGCAGGCGAAGATTGGGAAGGGCAACGCTTCCCTAAGGTGCCGGGTGAAACAGAGTGGATTCCGCTGCCGGCCAGGAAACCGGCGGCATAGCAATCACTAGGCGGTGGACAGAGCGTTTGCCGCCACGGTGCTGTACATATCGCTGGCGCCGGTGCGGATGATCCAGTGTTCCGGATACGGATCGCTGGCGAAGCGGGTGTGGCGCGGCATGCGGCTCAGTTTATCGAGCGAGACGGTCGGCGCCAGCGCGGTTTCCTTGCCGGTCAATTGGTCCAGGTGCCAGTAGCCGCCGTCGCGGTGGAACAGCAGCGGCAGCGCGGCCGCGTGTGGCGCGGCCGCGAACGATTTGACCGGATAGCCCGGATGCGTTTCCGGCGCCAGCAGATAGAAGCTTTCGGCATTGGCGCCATGGTCCACGCGGTGCAGGATCACGCCGTGCGGCATGATGGCCGACACCGACAGCGTGACGATGTCCTTGATGCTGGCGCTGAATTCGATGCGCATGCCCAGTCGCAGCGTGGTCGGCTTGTGCTTGCCCGGCCAGACGCCGTCCAGCAGAATGCCGTAGCGCGAGACGTCTTCGATTTCAAATCCCGAACCGGACCGGCGGATGACGGCGTGGCGGCCGGACAGGCGGCGCGTGAGGCCGTTGGTGTCCTGGCCGTCGCCGGTGTAGTGGGTCAGCAGCATGTCGGCTTCTGGATCGACCAGCTCGAAGCGGCCGATCACGCATTCTTCCATGGCGAACAGGCGGATCTGGCGCTGCGCACCGGCTTCCGGCGCGGCGTTCACCAGCGAGGCGGCGGCGCTCGGATGCGGATGCAGCGCGGCCGCTTGCGGCATGTCGATTTCGATCAGGTCCTCGTCCCACGCGATGGTGGTGAAGCCCAGGTCCACTTTGCCGGCCGGCGCGTTCAGATCGAGGTGCGCGATGCCGGCGTTGCGGGCGGTGACGTCGATATCCAGGCTGTCGCCGCCTTGCGCGCTGACGCGGGCGATAGAGGCGTCGTCCGCCATCACGCGCACGTTCTTGTGAGTGCTGAGGAAGATGCGGTGGATTTCGGTGAGCGTGGCGTCCAGCCGCGGCACCAGGATCACGAAGGTGCAGACCCATTTGCGCGCGGCCATGCCGGCGTGCTGGCTCAGCAGTTCGATGCTGATCTGGTACTGGCCGTGCTCCTTGCCGCGCGATGAGAACTCGACGAAAGCCGGACGCCATTCGCCGTCGACCGCGCGCACGAAATGCTGGCGTGAGGCGCCGTGGGGAATCAAGTCCGATTGCAGTTGCAGGGTCAGTTGCGGCGCGCAGGCTTCCGGCATGCCACGCAATTCCATCTTCAGCGTTTGACGGCCACCGGCGGCGCGCGGGTCGAAGCCGCTGATGTGCAGCTGCGGACGTTCGGCGTGCGCGCGTTGCAGCGGGCGGGCGTAACTGGTCGGGGCAGGGACGGCATCCAGCACCGTGGCCGGGGAGGCGGCACGGGTGGCGCGCAGGGCATTCAGCAGGTCATAGCTGGAAGGCTCTGCTTGGGCGTGGCCGCCTTCGCAATTTTGCTCTCCCGGTAAGACCCAATAAGTGCAGTGCGGGTGCTGGGCGTTACTGCATTTTTTCATGGCAAACCGACCGATGGAATATCTGCCAGTTTATGCGGTTTTCACTCTGTTTGGCAAACTTTGCCGCCGTTTTTTGAGCCTGACTGTGCGCCGGTCAAAAATGCGACGGAATTGCTGCAGTCGGCAGTGCCGTTTCGTCAATATTGTGCACCGGCGCGGACGGTGTGAAGCGGATCACGATGGCACTGAGGTTGTCGATGTGGAGCTGGGGTGGCGGATTGGCGGCGTAGTCGCTGAACAGCGCGTCCAAGGCGGCCGCGCTGTTCGTGCGCAGCAGTGCCGGCCAGCGGCTGATCCACGCTTGCGGATCGGCGCAGGACCAGAAGCCGTCCGTGGCCAACAGGTAGCTGGCATCGGCGCGCACCTCAACCACACGGCGGTCGGCCAGATGACCCAGGAATGGCGGCAGGTTGACGGCGTCCAGCGGCAGCAGGCCGTTGTCGAGGATCTGCGGATTAGCGAAGGCGTTGCCGAGGATGTAGGCCTGCGAGATTTGCGGCCGGTGTTCGCCGTGCACCTGCTGCCACCATTCGTCCTCGCCCAGCAGGCCGTGCATGGCGAAGGCGGTGGCGGGGACGTGGTCCACCGTTAGCGGGCGCGCGGCGTGTTCCGTGATTTCGTACAGGCGCGAGTCGCCGGCGTGGTACAGCAGCGGCGCCTGGCCGGGCGGGATTTCCAGCAGCGTGAGCGTGGTGCCGGGACGGCGGAAGCTGTCATGGTCGCCGGGCCGGCAGAATTGGGCTTGCAGATCGTGGTGCAACTGATCGAGCTGCGCGCCCAGTTGTTCCTGCGTGCTGCAGGCGGGGATGCGCAGCAGGCCGGCGGCGACGGCTTCGGCGGCCTGGCGTCCATGTCCGTGGCCGCCCATGCCGTCCAGGACCGCCAGGCGCACGTGGCCGTGCGGCCAGCCTTCGACCTGCGCGATGTGCGGCGCCTGCTCACGCAGCAGCACCGCGCGGCCGGTGGCGTCGATCAGCAGCAGGTTGTCCTGGTTCTCCGGCACTTGCAGCTTGCTGATGCTGGCGGCGCTACGGGCGGCGATGTCCAGTGCGGGGCCGAAGTCGAGTTGGTCGGTGATGCGTGTCATCGGAGCGGGCGCCGGGGCGCGGGATGCGAAAGGCCACAGCTTAGCTGAAAAAGCACCGGCGGCGGTGGCTGGCGTGTGCGTCATTCGCCGCCCCGGCGCAGCCACAGGCTGCTGGCCCAGCCGCTTGCTTCGCTGCCGTTGACGGTGGCCTTGATTTGCCACCAGTCGCCGTCATGCTGGCCGGTGGGCGTGACGGTGGCGCCGGCCGGCACCACGGCGATGCGGGCGGCGTGCACACCGGGGGCTGCGCGCAGATTCAGGTCGCGGTGAACGCGGAAGGAGTGGCCGGCGGTGGCTGCGTGGGCGTTTGTCGTGGGGTCGGCGTTGCGCTGTGCGGCGGGCGCCTGTACACGCGCCATGGCGGCTGGTTGATTGACGCTGGCGGCGGCCGGCGTGTGCGTGGCGTACAGGATCAAGCTGCCGATGCTCCAGGTGCCGACGGCAGCGATCAACAGGGCGCGCGCGTTGGCACGCCGCCACCAGGCGCGCGGCGTCAGGTAGGCGGCCAGGAACAGCGTGACGACGAGGCCCGCGCCGAACCCCGCGACGGTGTGAAGGTTGACCGCTTCCATGGGCGTCAGGCCTCGAAGCGCAGCACGTAGTGGCCGGCCACCAGGTGGTGGCCGTGCGGCAGCATGTAAGGCACATCGCCTACGCTGGCGACGAATTGCAGTCTGTCGTCCAGGTGGTAGAGTGCTTGCGTAGCGCTCAGGCGGCCAATGGTGTAGCCCTTGGCGACGGCCTCGAAGCTGAAGGCGCTGCGCGACAGGCCGATGCGGTCCGCGCTGGTGGCGTTGACGCCGTCGGCATGCTTGAGGAAGCGTGGTGAGTCGAGCAGGCGCAAGGCGGCGAGCATGGGCGAGTTGCGGCCGAAGGTGAAGCGCGCGCCGCTGGCGACGCCGCTGCTGACCGGTTGCGCAAGGCAGATCAGGGCGCGGTAGCGGTCCGACATTTCCGGCGCGGCCGGCAGCAGGCGCAAGGTGCGCATGTCGATCGGGGCGAAGGTGACGGGGGTTTCGATGCGCTGGCGTCCGGCGGCGGTGCAGGCGTACAGTTCGTCGGCGGCATCGACGATGATGCTGATGGCGGACTGGGAGTCGGTCGAGAGGTCCAATGCGCGGTTGAAGGGCAGCTCGATCGAGAGCGCGCCGGTGTCGCGGTAGCGGCTCAGGCGCGGCAAGGCCAGCGCCACCAGACTGACGCGCTGCTGGGATAACGGCGCGTAGGTGGCGTCGCTTTCGCCGGCGCGGTTGTCTGGCTTGTGGTTGACGGCGGCAGGTACGGCGGTGAGGTCGATCGGGCCGGTGCCGGCGCGGCTCTGCCAAACGGCGGGGCGGCCGGATGTAAGGGCCTGCGGTGCTGCGTCTGGCGTGACAGGTATGGGCACTGGCGCCGCCGACGCTGGCGCATTGCTGCCGCGTGACGGCGCGGCGGAGCTGGGGTCGATTTTCAGCAGGAGGCGCTGGCCGCCTTGCGGTTCGCGCTGCGACTTGATGGTGTAGTAGCCGCTGCGCGGATCGTAGCGGCAATCGAAGGCGTCTTTGGGGCGCATTTGCACTACCGGCGGCACATCGGGGCCGTCGTTCAGGATCAGCAGCGCGGCGTCCGGGCCGAAGGGCCAGCCTCGGGCCAAGGCGCTTGCCTCGCCGCCTTCGCCGCCGATCAGCACCAGCCGCTGATTGGGATAAATCGGACATACCGCCTGCCAGATGGCGCTGTCGCGCGACACGCTGACGTTGTACAGTATTTTTTCATCGGGCGCAGGCAGGTACACCGCATGGCCGAACTTGACCTCGATTTCGCCCGGCGCCAGCGACGTGTCGCCCACCACGTCATAGCGCACCTGGTCGCTGCCCAGCAGGTCGCCGAAATCTTTTTGATGGAGCGTGGTCAGCGTCTGCGCCAGGTCGCGGGCGCGGGCGCCGCGCGTGAGGTGGTAGTCGTCATCGACTTCTTCCTGCGGCAGCACCAGCGTTACGTGCGAGAAGCAGCGCGTGGCGGCGCGGCCCTTGTGTTCGCGCGGGCTGCGTTCCAGCAGGTCGCGCAGCAGTGGACGGCGCGAGAACAGCGCCAGGCCCGGCGTCTGCCAGATGGCTTCCGCGTTGAAGACGTCTGGAATGCGTCCCAGGACGGCGTGTTGGACATAGGTCGGCATGATTCAAACTCCTTCTGAAGATATCGCACTGAAGGTAAGCAGGGGGCAGAGGAAAAACAGTAGGTGGCTGCCGCCGGCTGAGAGAAAGCTCATCGGCTGTCCCATGATGGGGAAGATGGCCAGGTTGGTGCCCCAGGAGAGCAGGAAGTGGCCCAGCACGAAGGCGCCACCGCCGCACAGCGCGAAGTAGCGGAAGCGGCCCAGCCATGCGGCGCGGTAGTTGCGCGCGCCGGCGGCGCTGTGGTGGCAGCGTAGCGCGGTCAGCACCATCCCGATGAGGAAAGCGGCTTGCGCCGCCCAAAGCAGCAGGCCGCCGAGCAGGCCGTGGCGGTTGAGCAGGAAGGACGCGGCAAAGTCGTCCTGCACGGCGGGGATGTGCAGCACGTTGCCGGCTGGCTGGCCCAGAGCGCGCAGGCCTAGCCATTGGTCGGCGCCGAACCAGCCGCCGTCGCCGATGGCGCGTGCGGCCAGCAGCAGTTGCTGGCCGGTGTGGGGATGTTCGGCCGGATTGAGCCAGACCAGGAAGCGATCCGCGTAGAAGCCCCAGCGGATCAGCTCTTCGCTGCCGGCCATGCGCAGACTGGTCACCGCGCATACGGCCATCAGCGCTGCGCCCAGCAGGATCGCCAGCAAAAGGCGGTTGCGCGCGGCCAGCGCGTAGGCGGTGCCCATGCCGGCGCTCCAGAGTAGCAGCAGGATCAACGGCGAGAAGTCGTCCACCTGTACCAGTGCGAGGCCGAGCAGCGCGAGGAACAGCAGGGCCGGAGCGATCAACCGCAGCCAGCGTGCGCCGTAGTCGGCCAGTTGTCGCGGTCCGTTGTGCCAGTTGAAGCGCAGGGCCAGACAGTGGGCGGCGAGAGCGGCCAGCGCGAGCTTGGCCAGTTCAACCGGCTGCAGGTCGAAGACGCCGGTTTCGTCGCCCCAAAGGACTTGCGCGGCCAGCGCCGTTAGTGCGATAACGGCGAAAAGCGCGAGCAGCCATTCGATGGTGCGTTGTTGGAGGTGGGCGCCGCGTGCCGTCTGGTATTGCATCCACAGGCGCGCGAGGCCGCCGAGCCCCGTGCCGATGGCCAGCAGGGCGGTGGATTTCTGATAGTAGCGCAGCCAGGATGATTCCGGTGCGCCGAGGCCGAGTTCAAGTTGCACCAGCAGGCCGATGGCCAGCAGGATGACGCCGGCGGCGGTTGCCAGCGTGAGGCGGCCGGGCAGCGCAAGCCACAACAGCAGCGCGTCGGCGCCGAGCATCAGCGAGCAAGCGGCGGCCGGCGGATAGCCGGTGCGTTGAGCGATCAATGCAATCAGCCCCGCCACCACCATCCCCACCGTCGCCAGCAACGCACCGCCGCCGGCCGCCAAGCCGGGTAGACCCGCCCGCCGCGCGCCGCTGCTGACGGCGATCCCGGCCAGGCCTAGCGCCAGGGCGATGCCGATAGCCCCTGCCGGGCCGCCGCTCCACAGCGCGCGCTGTTGCCATTGCCAGCGTACCTGCTCCGGCAGTTTCAGCTCCGGCTCGCTGTATAGTTTGACGTGGCGGTTTGGATGCAACGCCAGTTGGTCGCCGCTGGTGGAGATTTGCATGCGCGTGCGGCCCACCATGATCGCGTTCACGCCCTCCAGCGAGGCTTCCTGTCGACGCAAATCGGTCTGGCCCGCCAGCACGGCGGCCTGCTCGCCATCGGGATTGGCGGCCGACAGCTGCAACCGACCATTCACGCGCGCGATCTGCGCCGCGCCTGGCGCAAGCGTTTCCAATCCAAGCCGATTGTCACAATACAGATTGCCGCCAAATGACAGCGGCCGCGCGATGGTCAGCGGCAGAGGCATGATGCGATTCCATGCCGACAGCGCCTTGCCCGTCATACGCGATTCCGGGCAGCTGGCTTGCTGCCGGCCGTCGCGATACAGCACCGCACCGTCATAACGCCACTCGTTACCGCCGCGCGCGAAGGTAACAGAGCGAGCCTCGGCCGCGCGCACGTCGAACACGGCGCCATCGACCTGAAACCGTTGCAAGCCCTGCAAAGGCGCGCTGCCCATGCGCTGCTCGGCCGCATCGCGCATCAATACCACCTGTTTCGACGCGCTGAGATTGCGCAGCAACCAGCCGCCATCTGCGTCGCGGCGCAGCGACAGGTGCTGACGTTCGGTTTGCGGCGCGGCCAATTCACGCTGTCCCAATATGATGCTGTCGCCGGCCGTGAGGCGGACGGTGATTGCGGACGGCATCCAGGCCGCCGGCGCACGCAGCAGGGCCAGCGCCTGCAAGCCACACAGGCCCGCCAGCACCGCAAGCGTCAGCATCATGCCGCCATGGCGAACCGCAGCGAGAGTGGTCGTCTGCGGCGCATTGCGCATCTGCGCGCGGGAGGAGGAAAGGGCGGCGGCGCGCATCACATCCCCTGCAGGCTTTGCCAACCATTGAGCGCCGACGGCCGATGCATGCCCAGCACTGGATCAACCGCATCGAATGCGCCGCGCGCCGTCTTCACGCCCTGTATCGCATTTAGCATGCGACTGATCTGTATCGCATGGCGCGGACGGTTGGCGGGATCGATCTGCAGCAGCGCGCGCAGCAGCTCCAGCGCCGCATCGCGTTTGTCGGCCGGGATGGTGGCGGCGAAGCGCTCCTCTTCATTCGGCTGCAAGGCGCTCGGAATCTGACCGCCATTGCGGTTGCGCAGTTGGTCCGCGCCGGCGACGTGATGTTCACGGTAAGCCTGCCCGCAATCGCTGCAAAAGCGCAGCGGCAGACCACCAGTCACCAGAAAATACAGCATTGCACCAAGCGAAAAATAATCGCTGCGCGTCCCGGTGGCATAGCCGCCGCCATCGGCCGGGAAGAACTGCTCCGGCGCCTGCCAATTGGCGGTACCGGCATACGAGTGCGCCTGCAGGCTACCCAACTCGCGGTTGGTGCCGAAATCAGCCAGCTTCACGGTGAGCAGATGCGGGTCCAGCAGCACATTGGCCGGCTTCAGGTCGAGATAACGCCAGCCGTATTGGTGTACCTTGGCCAGCGCCTGATTGATTTGAGCGATCCAGCCCAGCGCCTGCGGCAGCGGCACGGTTTCGCCGCGTCCCTTCAGCGCCACCATGTGTTTGCCCAGGTCGGAGCCCAGCAGTTCCAGCGCCAACACCGGCAGGCCTTCGTGCCAGCCGCTGTCCAGCAGGCGCACGATGTGCCGTTCGTCCCACGGCTCCAGGGATTGCAGGAAGGCGATTTCGTTATTGGCGGAGGCGATCCAGCGCTCGCGCTGTGCGGGCATGGCGCGCGCCATCTGCTCCTGATTGATCAATTTGATGGCGACGTCGCGTGTGGCCTGCGGTCCGCTTGCGCGCCAGATGATGCCGTAGGCGGAACCGCCGATCTGCTCGCGCAGCCGGTAGTGGCCCAGTTCCAAAGCGATGATTGCGTCTGCTGTCGTCATAGAATCCTCCGTCGCCAAGTGCTAGCGGAGGGCGGACGAAAAAATGGTTCTTCACGTATTCCCGGGAAATGCGGCCTGAATCTTCCGAAAGCCACGGGCTGACAGCGCTCTTTCGCGCGGCCACGCTTCATCTATGGGGTTGCGGGCAATGCAGTTGGCGACTCAACAGTCGTGCTTAAAAGCACCCCTGGCCGCAGCGGTGTGCGGGTTGGGTTGGTGCCGCGTGCTTTTACAGCGACAAGCAACGTCAATCCCATCTTGCCAACCTATCCCGTAAATCTGTGATGAACCAAAAAAAAGCCCCGAAAACTTCGGGGCTTGATGGACGACTAAGAATTAACGACCCCAGCGATCGTGGCGGTCGTGACGGTCGTGGTGGCGATCACGTTCCCAACGGCTGTCGCGGTAGTAGGAGCGCGGCTCCACATACACGACGCGCGGTGGCGGCGAGTAGTACACCTGGGCCGGACGCTCGTAATAGACAGGCGCCGGGCGCTCGTAATACACAGGCGCTGGACGTTCGTAATACACCGGCGCCGGCTGCGAATAGACGCGTGTTTCGACGTAGCCACGGCCCCCGCCGCGATAGTGACGGTCGTCCGTGCGGATGCTGTTGCCGACGGCCGCGCCAACCAGGCCGCCGACAATGGCGCCATCGCGTCCACCGGCACTGTTGCCGATTGCCGCGCCAACCACAGCGCCAGCCACCGTGTTGAAATCACGGTCGCCTGCGAATGCCGACGACGACAGTGCCGCAGTAGTCAGAAACGCCACACCCAATAATTTTTTGCTCAACATGGTAGTCCCCTTGCTGTGGCCCGGAATCGACATGATCCGCTAGCCAGTGAGTCCACTATAGCCTTTACAAAAATTCACGCCACGCCTAATACACATGCTTACAAACGGGGTGGTAGCGTAATAGCTTGTAACAATTGGAGTAGTTGCGGATTAATGCCGCCGCGCCTCCCACTCGGGCCGCAGCACGCTGAAGACCGTCACGTCCTGATATCGCCCGTTGATGAAGAAGGACTGGCGCAACGTCCCTTCGGCCTTGAAGCCGCATTTCTGCGCCACCCGCACCGAGGCCACGTTCTCCGGGGCGGTCAGCAGTTCGAGCCGGTGATAGGGATGGACGTTGAACAGATAATCCACCAGCAGTTGGCAGGCCTCGGTCATGAATCCGCGTCCGGAGAGCTTGGATTCGAACAGCCGGTAGCCGATTTCACGCGTTGTCGGCGTGCGGCTCTTGAAGTGGGTGATGACCCCTACCACGTGGTGCAGCGCGTCCTCGATCACGAATAGCTCGCTGTCCTCCGTAACGAAACCGTGCTGCATGAACTCCTTGCGCATGGTTTCCGGCGATTTGAAATGCGTGGAAAAGTAATCGCCGCGCGACGGCAGGTCGTTGGCCAGCGCGATAAAGGTGTTCAGATCGGCTGTAACCAGATGACGAACGGTGCAGAGTTGACCCTTGAGCATGGCCGCTTTCTCCGGTAGGTGGAGTTACATCGTAGAGCAAGTGGCATAGCAAATCAACATGGATGACAAGATCATCACGATAGGTTATCGTTTCAGCCGATCTTGTCACCCTCTTAATTCGACCAGGAACCGCATGAAATCCGTCTTCAAACACTCGCTGTCGCTCACCATCCTGTCTTCCGCACTGCTGAGCCTTGGCGCAGCCGCCGCGCCGGCGTCGCCCAACGATCCCGCCACGCTGGGCCAGATCCGCGACAGCGCCATGAAGAGCGACTGGGCCTACGAGCGCCTGGCCGACCTGACCGACCTGGTGGGCCCGCGCCTGTCCGGTTCTGCCGGCGCTGCGGCTGCGGTGGAGCAGGTGGCCGCTGCCATGCGCAAGCTGGGCGCCAAGGTCACGCTGCAGCCGGTCAAAGTCCCGCACTGGGTGCGCGGCGCCGAGACGGCGGAGCTGGTCGAGTACAGCGGCCGTCCCGCCGGCATCACCCAGAAAGTGGTGCTGACCGCCTTGGGCGGCTCGGGCGCGACGCCGGCCGCCGGCTTGACCGCGCCGGTCATCATCGTGCGCAGCTTCGACGAATTGAAGGCCAAGGGCGACCAGGTGAAGGGCAGCATCGTGCTGTTCGATTTCGTGTTTGACCAGGAGATGGCCGATCGCGGCCACGCCGGCCCGGCCTATGGCCGTGGCGCCGGTTTGCGCTTCGCCGGTCCTAAACTGGCGGCGGACATGGGCGCAGCGGCGGCGTTGGTGCGCTCGGTCGGCGGCGCCAACTACCGCTTGGCGCACACCGGCGCCACCGGCGTGGTCGATGGCGCGCGCATTCCCGCCGCCGCCGTCACGGCGGAAGACGCGATGCTGATGAACCGCCTGTCGGCGCGTGGTCCGTTGAAAATGCGCCTGGTGGTGACGCCGCAGACTTTGCCGGATGCCGACAGCTACAACGTCATCGCCGACCTGCCGGGCACCGACAAGGCCGACGAAGTGGTGATCGTTTCCGGCCACCTCGATTCGTGGGACCTGGCCACCGGCGCGCATGACGACGGCACCGGCGTGGCCGGCGCGATGGCGGTGATCGACACGCTGAAAAAGCTGAACCTCAAGCCGCGCCGCACCATCCGCGTGATCGCCTGGATGAACGAGGAGAACGGCACCCGTGGCGGCAAGGCCTACTTTGAAGACAACAAGACCAAGCTCGATAAGCACTTCGCCGCCATCGAATCGGACAGCGGCGGCGGTCGTCCATTCGGCTTTATCGGCAGCGTGACACAGCCGATGGTGAAGTACTTCACGCCGTTGAAGACCGCGCTGGAGCCGATCGGCGCCGGCATCTTCGAGCGTCACGACATCGCCGGCGCGGCCGATACCGGCCCGCTGGAACGCGCCGGCGTGCCGGTGTTCGAGCCGCTGGTCGATTCCAGCGCCTACTTCAACTACCACCACACCACGGCCGACACGCTGGACAAAGTCAGCCCGCTGGAACTGAAGCGCCATGTCGCCGTGATGACCGCGCTGACCTGGTACCTGGCCAATATGGAAGAGAATATCGGCCGCGTTCCAGAGCAGAACTGAGCCGGACGGCGGCCATTTTTCAGCGGTGGTATGCTGAAATCCTGATGAAAGGAGGCCGCCATGAATACGCTTCAATACAAGGGATGGGAAATCGTCACCACCGCGCTGCCGACCGCCGATCACAAGTGGTCGGCCAGCTGTGACCTGGTGCATTTCAGCGCCAACGGCAAGGAAGTTTTCGAGGGCGCCACCATGAAGTTCGTCCGCGATACCGAAGGCGAGGCGCTCAAGGCCGCGTGCGACGAGGCTTGCATTCAGGTCGATAACATTATCGCCAACCCGACGGTCAGGATGGCCTGAACGGCGCGGCGGCTTGTGATAACATGGCTGCATGAATGTGCTGTTTCGCTCCCTCATAGTCTGGCTGATGCTGCTGGCGCTTCCTTTTCAGGGATACGCTTCGGCACAGATGATGCTGTGCGTCGTTCCAGCGCAGGCATCGACCATGGCGGCCGGTCCGCACGACCACGCGGCCATGCTGGCCGCGCAGGACCAGCATGCGCAGCACCAGTCCTCCGACGACAGTTCGACCAAGCATACCAACATGAAGTGTAGCGGCTCCGCATGCTGCGCTGCGGCTGCGCCTATCCTGGCGCTGGAACTGCCTGCGGCCTTGCTGCCGTCGGCAAGCGCCGTGCCGTTCTACTCCGGCTTCCTCCCTGCGGTCGACCTGGCCCACCCTGAACGTCCCCCTCAAGGCCACCACGCCTGATATGCCCAAGCTCCGTCTGGAGCCTCTCTTTTCATCATCAACTTTGAGGTATAGGACATGACTAGCCTGTATAAACTCGCCGGTGGCGCCAGTCTGGTGCTGCTGCTGAGCGGTTGTGCGTCGCTATCCGGCGATGGCGGCTTCAGCGCCGCCGCCGGCATCAGCGAACAACGCACCGGCGCCAGCGCCAGTGTTGCTGGACGCCTGCCGCGCAATGACCAAGACGCGCGCGCGCTGGCCGCCGTCATCAATAAAAAACTGGAACAGCCACTGACTGCCGACGATGCAGTCCAGGTGGCGCTTTTGAATAATCGCGGGCTGCAGGCCAGCTACTGGTCGCTCGGCGTGGCAGAAGCGGACCTGGTGCAAGCCGGCCGCCTGCAAAATCCCGTGCTCGACTTCAAGCGCTCCCACGGCGCCGGTGAAGTCGGCATTGAGCGTACGCTGACCTTCAACCTGATCGGCCTGATTACGGCGCCGATGGCCAGCCGCATTGAAGGCAATCGCTTTGAACAGACCAAGCTGCTGGTGGCGAATGCTGCGTTGAAAGTGGCCGCCGACACGCGCCGCGCGTGGGTAGATACGGTAGCGGCGAGCCAGATCGCCAGCTACGCCAAACAGGTGGAAGCCTCGGCGCAGGCCAGCGCGGAACTGGCGGAACGCATGCGCAAGGCCGGCAACTGGAGTGCGCTCGACATGGCGCGCGAGCAGGCCTATCACGCGCAGACCTTGGCCGATGTCGTACACGCGCAGAAGGCGGCCGTCTCCGCGCGCGAAAAGCTGACACGCCTGCTGGGACTGAGCGGCGAGCAGGCCGCCGCGTACCGGCTGCCGGACCATCTGCCCGATCTGCCCGATCTGCCGGCCGCGCCGCGCGAGTTGGCCGACATCGAGCAGACCGCCATCAACGAACGGCTGGACTTGCAGGCCGCCAAACTGGACACGGAGCACACTGCATCCACGCTGGGCTTGACCCAGACCACGCGCTTCATCAACGTGCTCGATCTTGGCGTAGTGCGCAACAGCGAGGGCGGCACGGCCACGCGCGGCTACGAGCTGTCGCTGGAGATTCCGTTGTTCGACTGGGGCTCGGCGCGCGTGGCGCGCGCGGAGGCCACGTATATGCAATCGGTGAACCTGCTGGCGCAGGTTGCGGTCGATGCGCGCAGCGAAGCGCGCGAAAGTTATGCGGACTACCGCGCCTCTTATGACCTGGCGCGGCATTACCGCGACAGCGTGGTCCCGCTGCGCAAGCAGATCTCCGATCAGACCCTGTTGCGCTACAACGGCATGCTGATGAGCGTCTTCGAACTGCTGTCCGATGCGCGCGAGCAGGCCACGGCCGTCAGCGGCTACATCGCCGCGCTGAAAGACTACTGGATCGCACAAGCCAACCTGGAGGCCGCGCTGGGCGGCCGTTTGCCTACGAATAAAGGAGTACAACCATGACCAACCGCAGATCTTTCCTGAGCGGCGCGGCCCTGATCGGCGCCGGCATGGTGACCAAGGCGGCCGTGGCTTCGCTGCCGGAAGCGCCGCTGCAATCGTCGGCATCCACGCAAGGTCCATTGACGCCGCCGAACGGCCGGCCATATAACCCGGTCGTCACGCTGAACGGTTGGACGCTACCTTGGCGCATGAAGGACGGCGTCAAGGAGTTCCATCTGGTGGCCGAGCCGGTGGTGCGCGAGATCGCGCCCGGGATGACGGCCAACCTGTGGGGTTACAACGGCCAGAGTCCCGGCCCGACCATCGAAGTGGTGGAGGGTGACCGCGTGCGCATCTTCGTCACCAACAAACTGCCGGAGCACACCAGCGTGCACTGGCACGGCCAGCGCCTGCCGAACGGCATGGATGGCATTACCGGCCTGACGCAGCCGGGCATCGCGCCGGGCAAAACCTTCGTCTACGAATTCATCGCCAAGCATGCGGGCACGTTCATGTACCACCCGCATGCGGACGAGATGGCGCAGATGGCGATGGGGATGATGGGCTTCTGGGTGACGCACCCGCGCGATCCGAAGCAGCATGCGGTGGACCGGGATTTTGTGTTCCTGCTCAACGCCTACGATATTGAGCCGGGCAGCTACACGCCCAAGATCAATACCATGACCGACTTCAACCTGTGGACCTTCAACAGCCGCGCCTTCCCCGGCGTCGATCCGCTGGTGGTGCGTAAGGACGACCGTGTGCGCATCCGCGTCGGCAACCTGACGATGACCAATCATCCGATCCATTTGCACGGCCATACTTTTGAAGTCACCGGCACGGATGGCGGGTGGGTGAAACCTTCCGCGCGCTGGCCGGAGATCACGGCCGACATCGCGGTCGGGCAGATGCGCGCGATCGAGTTCGTGGCCGACGAGCCGGGAGACTGGGCTTTCCACTGCCATAAATCGCATCACACCATGAACGCCATGGGTCACTCGGTGCCGACCATGATCGGGGTCGATCACAGCGGCGTGGCGCAGAAGATCAACGATCTGGTGCCGGGCTACATGGTGATGGGCGACAAGGGCGGCTCCATGGGCGACATGAAGATGCCGCTGCCGGAGAATACGCTGCCGATGATGATGGGCGAGGGCCAGTTCGGCAACCTTGAAATGGGCGGCATGTTCACGGTGGTGAAGGTGAGGGAGGGGCTGGCGCGCAACGACTACAAGGATCCCGGCTGGTACAAGCATCCAAAAGGCACGGTGGCGCACGAGTGGACTGGCGAACTTCCCGCCGCCCCGCGCGCGCCCGGCGCTCCGCCATCCAAACCGGCGGAAGCGATGGACGTGAAGCGGGATGGGGACTTGCACCGTCACCACTAGTGACTAGCCTGAGCGCAGGGGATTTGTTAGTATCGAAGGCTCATGAAGAAGCCATTCCGATATCCAGAACAAATCGCCTTGCTGCCGTATATCGGCAAGTGGATGCTGCTTGCCGGACTGATTGCCGCCTTGAGCGGCACGGCGTCGGCATTTTTTTTGTTCTCGCTGGATTACGCCACCAACTGGCGCGAAACGCATCGCTGGATCATCTGGTTGCTGCCGCTGGCCGGCTTTGCGGTCGGCTGGCTTTACCTTAAAGTCGGCAGCAGCGTGGAAGCAGGGAATAATCTGCTGATCGATGAAATCCACGATCCGAAAAACGTCGTCCCGCTGCGCATGGCGCCGCTGGTGTTGTTTGGCACCGTGGTGTCGCACTGGTTCGGCGCATCGGTCGGCCGCGAAGGCACGGCGGTGCAGATGGGCGGCACACTGGCCGATCAGCTGAGTCCCATCTTCCGCCTGCGTCACGCGGAGCGCCGCATTGTCCTCATGGCCGGCATCAGCGCCGGTTTCGCTTCCGTATTCGGCACGCCGCTGGCCGGCGCCATCTTCGGCCTTGAAGTACTGGCCATCGGCCGCCTGCGTTACGACGCCATCTTCCCCTGCATGGTGGCGGCCATCGTTGCCGACCAGGTGGGCATGGCCTGGGGCGTACAGCATACGCACTATGCGATGAACGCCTTTGCGCCGATCACCATCTGGAGCGTGGCCGCCGTGCTGGTAGCGGGCGTGATATTCGGACTGGTGGGCATGGCCTTCGCCAAGAGCACGCACGCGGCGTCGGCCTTCATGAGGCGCCACATCGCGTATGCGCCGCTGCGGCCCATGCTCGGTGGCGCGGTGGTGGCGCTGGCCGTGTGGTGGCTGGGGACGCGCTACATCGGCCTCGGTATTCCGGTGATCGTTGAAGCGTTCCAGCAACCGGTGGCGCCGTGGGATTTCCTCGGTAAATTTGTGTTCACGGTGGCGTCGCTGGGCAGCGGCTTCAAAGGCGGTGAGGTGACGCCGCTGTTCTACATCGGCGCGACCCTGGGCAATGCATTGGCGCCGCTGCTGCACCTGCCGTTCGCGTTGCTGGCGGGGCTGGGCTTTGTGGCGGTGTTCGCAGGCGCCGCCAACACGCCGCTGGCATCGACCATCATGGCCATCGAATTATTCGGCCCGCAGATCGGACCCTACGCGGCGCTGGCGTGCGTGGTGGCTTATCTGTTCTCAGGCCACAGCGGCATCTACCGCGCCCAGCGCGTCGGCACCTTCAAACATCGGGTGCCGCCGGTGGCGCGCGACCGCAAGCCGCCGTCAAGCTGAGCCGGATAGGCCGCGACGATCAATCCACAAACAAAAACGCCATAAATCCCCGACTTTGCAAGGGTTTATGGCGTTCATGGCTGCTAGCCGAATTGGGGCTGGTGCTCCGAGCCGGAATCGAATATTGCTTTGCAACCCGCATAAAGCCTTGCTTCTTTGCTGAGCTGGTAAGTCGAATACCGCCAAAAGTACCGTCAAATCGTCGCGTGGCTCAATCAGTCTCAACCCAACGCAGTTCGTGAAGTGTAGCATGTGTATGCTACCAGCCGCGTGTCAGGCGGCGAGCTTTTGCGCCGATTCTAGCATCAACCGCCGCTTTGCTTCAGACAGGTCGGCATATAGAAGAATCACCTCCGCAAGCTGATCATCGGCGCAATAGAAGAAAGCCGCCGACACGCCCAGCACCTTGGCCAGCGCCTCAGCGAAGCGCACTGGCGGTTCGTGGATACCACTTTCATATCGACTGATGCGGGCGCTGCTAGACGACTCTTCCAACCCGGCCAGTACACCGAGCCGATCCTGTGGAAGTTCAGCGCGCAGTCGAGCCTGCCGGAGTCGGCGGCCAAACAATCCAGCATCGGAACTTCTACGGCTAGTCATCCTCCGATAATCGTAGATTTACTTGATTTTTTCTCTACGTAAATCGTAGAATTACTGGTCCATTTATCCAGTAATTACAAGGTTTGATTACAATGAAACTTATAGCACTGCTGCTTTCTACCTTATTTATTTCCGGCTGCGCCTCCACCACCGGCATCATCCCGACCGGCCAAAACGCTTTCATGATCTCCAAAGACGACAACAGCCTGACCGCCTCCGTCGTCGCGCTCAAGGCCGACGTGTACAAGGAAGCGGCGGCCTACTGCACCAGCCAAGGCAAAGACTTCAAGATGGTCAGCGAAAGCGACACGCCGCGCGCGTTGGGCCAGATCCCACGCACCGCGCTTCACTTCACCTGCACCTAACACTAAGGCGCAGGCCCAGCCGCCGTTCTTGCTGGGCACCTACACAAGGCCGAAGTTCAGTTCATGCGCGTGAAGAACGACGATTCGGAACTGGGACGGCGGAAGTTGAAACCTATGTGTCCATTGAGGTGAACAATGCAAATTGACGTGATCGAGCGCGATGACAGCATGGAGGTGCTGCCGCCGGAGGAAACAGAACAAGAGCGCGAGCAAATCCGGCAGCAAGCGCTTGCCGACAGCGCGCGTGGCATGTCGATAGACGAGCGCTATATATTGCGCCGCTTGGTCAGCGTGGTCAGTCAAGACCCAGCCGGCACACATCCCCATTTAGGAACGCTGATAACGATCCCTGTGGCGGAGTTCGCCGCTCGTACCGGCATCACTCCGAAGGTGGCCCACCGTCGGCTTGACGTTGCGACCAACAGCCTCTTCGGGCGCATTGTTAGTATCAGGTTCAGTGATCGGGGCACCGACTTCTGCTGGGTGACCAAGGTCGGTTCTGCGGAAGACTTTTTTGATTTGCAGTTTTCCGGCTTCTTCCTAAAGTATCTTGCGCAAGTCGTCGGCGGTGTCAATGCAGATATCAGCAAAGCGTTGGTCTCGTTCGCTGATGCGCTCAACGAGCCAGCCGCTGCGGCACGGGGTGCCAAGGTTCCAGCAGACTTGTCTATCGTGCTCATCAGCCGGCTGCAAGCACGCGGCAAGCGCCCCAAGTCCCTGAAATGGCACCAACTTGATGGCCGCGTCCGTAAACGATTAAAAAGGCTCCTGACGCCCGACGAGATCGAGGACGTCATGCAGGTCGCGGGCGACAAGAGTCCACAAGCGAGGTTGCGCGGCCGGTACTATGACTACTCACATCGGGATATCGCCGACCTGTACGACTGGATCATGGGCAACAAAGACAAGCCGGACTTCATGGAATTCTAGAAAGGGCTGACACGCCACCAATCATGCACACATTCTCTTTTCACTACACATTGGCCGACGACGGCGTGAACGATGGCGCTTCAGAAGACGGGTACACCTTCATGTTGCAAGGCAATGCTGGCAAAGCTACGCGGTTTGAGCTTGATAGCGTCATGGATAACACGCCCATGGCAGCGCTTCGGCTGGCTACAAGTACCTCGCCACAGGAGCTAAGATTTGAAATCGAGGATAAGCGCGGCAGGCTTGACCACTTACGATCAAAGCATTACACGCTGCATTTAGCGCGTAATGATGGCAGGCCAATGCAACAGAACGAAGTGCAGCTCGCGCTACTGCTTTACACAATGGAGCGCGCAAGGGAGCCAGTTTTCTTAATCCCACGCTCGACGCTGGAGACCCTACTTGTAGCTGATCGATCACTGAGTCAGGCGTTGCTTGCCGCGATGGAGAACGCTACGCCTTGGCAGCGCGAAGTTCATATTGGCGATCAGGATGTTGCGGCAGGGCTGATGGAGCTTGGCCTCATGATTCCAACGGATGAAGCGGGTTACTACACCCTCATGGACATCGAGGTGCGTTGACACTCGCCGGCCAGCTCCGACAATGTGATACTACGAACCATGACCCGCTTCGCGCCCCCAACCCTCTACCAATGCCCTGCATGCGCCGGTTACTTTAAGCGCAGCGGATTCAGGTCGTTGTACTTTGATGATGAAATCCCGGACTGGTCAGATGGGAGAAATGGAAACTGGTGGGCGCGTAAAAGTGGCAATGTGGGGCGATGCCCGTCATGCTCCGGCATCGTCTGGATTGATGACGCAGAAAAGCTGATGCTGGCACCGCAAGAGCCGCGTCAGATAGGCCCAATCGCCCGCGTGTGGCATCTACTCACAGGCGACCGTAGCGGCAGACTGCGCGAAGAGCGGGAATGGAAAGTTCTGCCGGCCGTGATTCAGCAGGCGGAATACTTCGACGGATTAGTGCACGCGCATGATTTCATCGAGGCGTTGACCAGCTTTTCGTCTGATGCGCAGGACCGTGAGACCTATCTACGCCGCCGCATATGGTGGGCATCCAGCGATCATCTGCGAGGCCAGCGGGGCGTCAGCTTAATAGCCCTCCCCAGCGTAGCGGAAGACGTGGCACACGCAAATATGCAGCGCCTTCTAGAGCTGTTTGAGCACGATCCGAAGGAGCAAGTAGCGCGCGGCGAACTGCTGCGCCAAGTTGGCCGATTTGATGAGGCGGTGGCCGTCCTGAGGGCCGTGAAGCCAGATGGTTACTCCGAGGTCAAGGCGGTCAAGATTGAGCGATTGGCCCGCGCCGGCATCGCGGAACTGCAAAACCTAAAAGCTACGCCAGTGCGGCGATCAACAAGAGAGGGTGCTACTGACCTGCCGAAGTTCGGCGGAGTCGCGTGGTAATTAATACGCTTTCGTAGACCCTGCCACCGCCGCAGGCATTGAGCAATGTCAAAAGCCGAAGCGCCCGGAAGTGTAAGCTGCGGAAAAGTAAGGAGCTATGATGCAACTAGACTACAGCCCCATTCGGCTTGACGCAGCATTCGGTTACCAGCAGGCGGCGATTCACGCAGTCCGTTCCATGTTGGGTTCGACTCACGGCGGCGCCTTCGCAGCGGCGTTCGTTGTCGAGCACAGGCAGGACATCCTACGGGCCGCCAGAACGCGCCTATGCGGCTCCAGCGAGCTTGCCGTGGCCGCCGAAGCTATCCGGCTAAGCGACGCACTCAACGGCCCGTAGGAGGCTCTATGTCGCGGCAACAGCCAGCAGCCAAAAGTGACGGCGTACAAGGTAAACGCGCCGCGATGTACGTCCGCATGTCTAGCCGTCCTCAAGACCACTCCATCGAGCACCAATGCGCTCGCCTTGAAGAGTACGCCGAAGAGCGCGGCATAGTGATCGTCAAGATGTATGCGGACTCCGGCAAGAGTGGCCTGCGCATCAACGGGCGCGACGGCATGCAAGAGCTGATTGAAGACGTACAGACCGGAAGCACTGGTTTTGAACTGGTTCTCGTCTACGACGTGAGCCGCTGGGGCCGATTTCAAGACACTGACGAAGGCGCGCACTACGAGTACCTTTGCCGCCAAGCGGGCATACAAGTGATCTATTGCGCAGAGCCGTTTGAAAATGATGGTTCAGCCATTGCATCGATCCTCAAAGGCATGAAACGGACGATGGCCGCTGAATACAGCAGGGAGCTGTCGGCCAAGGTCTTCGCGGCGCAGTGCCGATTCGCAGCGCAAGGTTACAAGATGGGCGGGTATGCCGGTTATGGATTGCGGCGAGTGTCGTTTGACAAGAATGGACAGAAACGGCGAGTGCTGAGTTCTGGCGAGCGAAAGGGCGCTGCGACTGATCGAGTACGTTTTTGCTGGGGGCCGCAGAAGGAGATCGATACGATCCGGCAAATTTATGCTTGGTACGTCGAAGACAAACTTGGTGACACCGCCATCGCGGCGAAGTTGAACGCCCTGAAAGTGAAGTCGGAATGGCGCCGGCCGTGGACTCCCGCACAGGTCAAAACCATCTTGACCAATGAGAAGTACGTGGGCCGTATCATGTTCAATCGTGGTTCAGCAAAAATGAGTACCGCGCGGCACGCCAACCCCGCGAATGACTGGATTTGCATCGACGACGACTTGCCCGCTATCGTAGCTCCGCAGCTCTTCAAAAAAGCCGTAGAAGAGCGGCTGCGGCGGAACAGGGACAAGACCGATAACGAGTTGCTGGCCATGCTTCGGTCGCTGTACAAAAAGCATGGCAAGGTCACTGTGTCTATCATCATCGCCGCCAAAGGCGTGCCAAACCCGAAGTATTTCGGCGCGCGGTTTGGATCGCTTGCTGAGGCTTATCAGGCGGCTGGGTTGCCGGCAGCAAAGCCGCTACTCCGGGCAAAGACTTTGCGTGCAGTCAGGCAGTTGCGTGAAGCTACAATGTCGTCCATTAAGCTCGCCATCGAGCAAGCAAGTGGTGCCCATGAGCCATGCCAACATCCTTGGCTCTTGCGCATCAACGGGCAACTCGACCTTAAACTTGTCGTTGCCCGCGCGCGTCACGATCCGGCTGGCTACGTCCGCTGGCGTATTCCAATCCTCACGTCACCTGTCCCGGGCTTTGTGCTTTGCGTGCAAATGGACGCGGCTAACGCGGGCGTGCTGGGCTACTACCTGTTTCCCGTCGCAGACTTCACGCAGGCCCACATCGTCCTGCGGGCGGAGTACCCCGACGAGAAAGAGCAATATCGCTATCCATCGTTGGCGTCGATGTTTGGGTTGGTTGACTAGATGACTTGCTGCCAGCGATTCGCGCGCACGCCAGCACCCTGCACGGTCTTGGTGGGTTGCGCGCCTACTACATTCAAATTAAATATTAACGAACGAAGGCAATTATCAAATAAACTACATTCGCTCGTAATAGTTAATGTTCTTTTCAGTCATACCGAACAAACTCTGTGGAGGATTCATGACTACCGCTAACAACCCATTTTTACACCTCATGGCACCGTTGTCGGGGGATGTATGGCAGCGCATATATTCACCTTGGTTCTCGCCGGCACTGACGTTTAATTTCGCTGGAGATGAAGCAGTCGAAGCGCGGGTAGTTGCCGATGTGGCGAGCTATGGCAAGCAGATAGGCTGGTTGAATGAGATTGTTCTGGCGCAACTGGAAGGAAAAGCCCCTAAAGCCGAGGTGGTGAACAAGTTGACCAATGCCGTGGCGAAGATTGAAGAAATCAAGAAGGGCAAGAAAAATGAGGCATACCGCGCAGCGGTAACGGCCTTGGACTTCTTGGCGGACTCTCAGCCAGAGCTGTACAAAGATCTTGTAGAGAAGCGGCATAGTGGCGTCGCAAAATGATAACCATGTCCGCCCCATCCAACTCGATGCCGTGTTCATCGACCAGCGAGCGGCACTGGACGAACGCATTACGCGCTTTGCCTGACGAACCGAGAGGCGTTTGCAGTTTGCTTCATGGCTGACCGATGTGCGCTCAAAAACGCGCCTATAGGGGCGTAAAAGCCCACCTATACCAGCAGGCAGATTGAACTCAACGACCACGCTGCGCTGGATCGATAGAATCCTGCGGCGGTCGCATATCAACATGCTCAATGTGCCACTCCTGAACGACCGTGGTGAAGCCAAGCCCATGCGGCAGCTTTGCCCGCTGATACCCGCGCCATAACTCGTCGCGCGGCCCCTTACCAACGCATACAGCATCCCACAGAGGTGCCAGCATCTTGCCCGATTCGTTCGTGTAACCGTGCCGCCGAGCGTCTAGACGCATGTGCCCATTTCCGTAGGACATCGTGACCTCTCCAAATACTCCCGGATCGTTGACGATTTCGTTGTCTGAGCGCTTGATACCCAGCCAGCGCCACTGGATAATTTTACTGCACATACATACAGTATAATCATGCCAGCGAGAAAGCGCTATGATTGCCTACCGACCTAGCAAGGAAAGCCGCCATGTGTGTCAATTTCCGCCCGCCTGATCCCGAACTGCTGGATGCCGTCATGGGCGTCATCATCGACCTCAACGACTCTGGTTTCTGGAAGGCGGAGACGTGGAAGGATTATGCTGCGCCTATCGTTCGGCGTGGTGCCGATGGCCGGCGCGAAGGGATAGTGGCTTCCTACGGCATAGTGCCCCGCAAACGCATTCCGGCCGGCGTGAGGCCCTTCGATACGATGAACGCGCGTAGCGAGACGGTAGGGCAGTTGAGATCGTTCTCAGGCGCGTGGAAGCGAACCCAATTGTGCTTGGTGCCGATGACCGCCTTTTACGAGCCATGCTATGAAACTGGCAAGGCCGTTCGTTGGGGCATCGGTATGGCGGATCAATCGATGTTCGCCGTTGCCGGCCTGTGGCGGGAGTGGGAAGGTGATGCCGGGCTGGAGCACTCGTTCACGCAGCTCACTATCAACGCCGACGACCATTCGCTGATGAACCGCTTTCACAAGCCCGACGATGAAAAGCGCGCATTGGTGATCGTGCCGCAAGCCGAATGGGATGACTGGTTGGCTTGCACTGATCCTGAGTATGCTCGCAGCTTCTTGTCGCACTATCCGGCGGACTTGATGACATCTTGCGCGGCGCCAGTACCACTGCGCGAGAAAAAGGCCGTAAAGTCCGAACCTGAAGCGCCAGAGAGCGGGCAGTTGGGCCTGCTATAGCGCTTTGCATGGCAAAGGCAAGAAGATGGCCCTCACGGGGCTAAACTTGGCATTGTCGTCAAACTGCACCGCACGCATGGCGTACTGTTGGCTGAACTGTTGCGACCACCAAAAGCGCGTATGCAGCGAAGCAAAGGGTGTAGAAGAGTGTAGTCATGTAGTCTTTCATGGGCGATCCAAAGCGGTTGAGATGACCGTAGTATGAACGCCGAAAAATAATTCGACCGTCTTTGCGTACCACCCATGCGCGAAAATTTTTGACGAGCTGATTGATCCAATAATCAAACGGAGGGGGAGGCTTTTCCCTCCCCCCCCCCTTCTATCCGCGTTCAAGTGCGAATTGAGCAGCTTGTACATACGGCACTGTTCGCTCTTCGCGTCCGCCTCCAATGAAATGATTCAATGATCCTACGTGGTAATAACAGCTAGCCGTTGGCTTTCCCTGCACCAGCTTGCTCAAGTATTTTCAAACCTTCGTTTTGACCAGAATGCTCCAAGCTCGCTCCAGTGATCAAGACGAACATCTGCAAGATATTAAAGTGCGCCGGGGTCTGGGCGGTAAGTGGTGAAATTTTCCTGCCGAGGTCGTGGTATGCATTGACCAGCGCCTGAATTGAGTGCTTGGCAGCCGCCGCCGTACCACTCAGCACGATAACGGATGCAACATCACCCACATAGTCCTCAAGGTGATTTTCAAATCGGTCAACGTAAGCCTCTGCGGACAAACGCTCGCTATGTTCAGCGAGCGAGGTACAGCCGTGGGCGCAATCATGCGGTTTACCATTAACGTCAAAGCTCATATGTTCCTTTCAGAAAACGAAATAGAGATGCATTGGGGAGTTCCCCTTGCAGGCCGGTGGGATGGGCATACGCGCATCCCACCGCCCGTCGCAGCGTTGCGTACTCAGCCCGGATGACGCTTAGCATCGAGAATCTGTTTGATCTGGGCCAGATCCATCTGCGCGGGTTCACCAAGCTGATGCCACGCGGCCAACATCCGTAGGTAAATCGGCGTCATCGTCATATGTGAATTTCGTACTTCGAGCGGGTTCGAGCCTAGGGCATCCCTGAAGTTTCCTTCAGCACATTGAGCGCGAGTGTAGCTGAGAAATTCCGTTTCATTGTTGCCGTCAAAGCCCGGCCAGCGCACCGAATGTTTTTCTATGTCGCCTTTGTCTGGCAACGCGTCGTAGCTGTAGCTGAGCCGTCCGTGGAGGGCTAATATCTCATGGACAAAGGTCGTATCACGCTCGGCAAGGACTGGCTGAATTTGCTGGAACACCGTGCGGTACAGAGGTTCATGACCACGGCGCAGATTTTCAGCGATGCGATTCAACCCTTCGCTCTGCTGAGGATCAAGCAAGGCCATGATCTCGTATTGATTTGACAATATAAGGCGTTCGACATCAGTCATTTTTATGGTCATTTCCTCAACTCCCTGTTCGTTTTGGAAATGCCTACATGTGCTCGTTAGTTGTGATTACAAGAGAAAAAGCGATAATTTCTTTACATCACTTTCTTTGCAGGGCCGAGTCCTCTTGTTGCAAGTAGCCAGCGCCGCGATTCCTAAGTTAGGTATCGTGAATTGAGCATTCATGCGGGTTTGCGGGCGAAGTGTGTAAAAAAATGTGCGAAAACGAGCCATACCTTGTACGCTATTGCCAATTTCCAATCGTTTCAAACAAAAATAGGACGTGGTATGGCCAACTTATTGGACTGGAACACCCTCGAACATCGACTTGCCGCTTTTCTGGATCCTGAAAATGGTATCGATAAGCCACAAAAAGCCTTCCCGATACTGATGGTGGCAACTATCCTTGGCATTTCAGAGGAGGATGCAAGCGATGCTATAACGGACGGCGCGAAAGACCGAGGTGTTGATGCGATTGTTGTCGATGAGAATCATGGGAATGTAGTACACATCTTTCAATTCAAATGCGCAGATAAATTCGAGAACGCCAAAAAGAATTTTCCAAGTTCAGAAATTGATAAATTAGCGACATACATAGCAGAAATGCTGGACATGGACGCCACATTAAAGCAAACCTGCAACCCTATTTTGTGGAATAAAACACAAGAAATATGGGAGGCGATGAATAAACCTGGTGTTGAATTTAAAATTCATTTTTGCGGAAATATGCTGGAGATGACCGCTGATGAAAAAGCTCGCGCAAGTGCGGTATTCCGAAAGTACCGCCAGTTCACAATTCAGCACTATTCGCTCGATTCGATTGTTAAACTGTTCTTAGACAATAACAAGCCAAAAGTTGACTTCACCTTAACGGCGGTTGATAAAGATTATTTTGATCGCACAGATGGAAATGTGCGTGGTTTAATTTGCTCAGTCGAAGCAGGCGAAATAATTAGAATGGTGACCTCGCCAGAAGATGCCTTAAAAGTTCGGGAGGAAATTTTTAATGACAACGTGAGGGTTTATTTATCGTCAAGTAATAAGATAAATAAGAAAATTATCGAGTCTGCTCTTTCCGAAGATAAATCTTTATTTTGGTACTTGAACAATGGAATTACTATAACCTGCGACTCATTTTCGTATCTAAAGGGACGCCGTGCTCCGCAAATCGAGCTTAAAAATGTGCAAATTGTGAACGGTGGGCAGACTAGCCACGCGCTGTTTGAGGCAGCACAGCAGAAAACCGCAGATTTGAGCGATGTTCTAGTACTGGTTAGGATCATTGAGACCAAATCTGAAGCGTTCAGTCTCTCGATTGCAGAATCGACCAATAGTCAGACTCCAATAAAGGGGCGTGATCTCCGGTCGAACGATGAGATTCAAAAGAGGATTGAAAGTGGATTTGCGGCCGTTGATTATTTCTATGAGAGAAAACAAAATCAATGGTCTGACAAACCTAAAGCCCGCCGAATTGATGCTTTTGAATGTGGTCAAGCTTTTGCGGCCTATCATCTCGGAAAGCCAGAAATTGCGAAAAAAGACAGGGGCCGTATTTATTCCGACCTCTATGATACCGTTTTCACAGAAGACCTTACTATAAACGAATTGCTGTGTTCCTTCTTGCTGCTGCGTGAGATAGACAAACTGAAAAAGACGGTTCAATCTGCAATTAGAAACGGGAGCTTGGATGACCCGCAAGAAATATTCTTAATTGATGGTGCCTTCCACGTTCTATACACAGTTCGACTTTTGGCCGCGAAGAAAAACCTCGATCCGTCGGACTTTCCGACAGTCAAGAAACAAATCAGGCCGGCTATCAATTTGGTGAAAAAAATCGTGAGCGATAAGATGAGCAATGACGAAACTTTTTCGTTCAACAGATTCTTCAAGGACAGCGAAACTTCAAAGCTTATCTTTGCTGCAATATGATCGCTCTGAAGCTTGGCATTGACCTTAGCACCGCTAGGCTTTGACGATTGAAAGCACGGTCGCTCTAGAAATGCCATATTGCCGCGCCAAGGCGCTTACGCTCGCCTTGGCAGCATACCCATCAATCATTGCAGCACGTTGCTCGGGCGTCGTCTTAGCCGGCCTGCCGAGGGTTTTTCCCTCGGCTTTAGCCCGAGCCAATCCCGCCTGCGTCCGCTCCACGATCAGGTCGCGTTCCATTTCTGCCACGGCTGCCAACATGGCTAGCATGAGCTTGCCGGCAGGCGACGTGAGATCCAACTTGCCGAGCTGGAGTACGACGACCTCGATCTGGAGTGCTTCCAGCGATTTGATGGTCGCCAGCACGTCCGGCGCATCACGCCCTAATCGGTCGAGCTTGGATACGACCAGCGTATCCTTTCCCCTGAACTTGCCCAGCATCTTGCTGAACTCCTTGCGCTGCGCCGCATGCGCCTTGCCGCTTACGGTATCGGCAAACCAGTACTCGACCATGTAGCCGGCGCGCTCGATCTCTAGTCGCTGGTTGTCCGCAGTCTGATCCGCTGTCGATACCCTGCCATACCCAAATACCGCCATTCCGAACTCCTGATGTGTTGGAAAACGGTGTAAATATAAATCAACATGTTGGAATGTGCAAAGTATATTTTTCCAACACTCAAACTTGTGCACTGGGCAGGCTGTTGGAAAACGGTCATATTTCACCATCCCGGTTAGATGTAACGCGACAAGATTAATGTCGTTTTGGAAAATTTGTGTTACTTTCTGTAGATTGCAAATTACCACTAAGATTACTATGAGGCAACACGAATATTCGATTTTAGGGGGTTTCAATCGGGCAAAAATTGGTCACTGGATCGGTGTACTTGCCGCGTTGCTATCGTCTGTTTTGATTGGTATCCTAATTTTTTTGATCAAGCTGGCTGAGCACTTCGGCTGGACCAACGATCTGCCACCATTGATTTTTTGGCCTATCGGAGCAGGTGTCATATATTTTGCCCTATATTACTATTTCGACAATTATTTTTGGAGGCTTGAGAAAATATCGGGATTGCTCAAGGTGCCTGACCTCTCGGGGAGCTGGAAATGCGTTGGTGTGTCTGTGCGCGCTGACAAGACTCTTGCGGAGGAGTGGCATGCTGAGATCGAGATTATCCAGAGTTGGGATCTCATCCGCGTCAGACTCCGTACTGAACAGTCTGCGTCAAACAGCACAACCGCTGCGCTTATATTCGATGCCGCCGACGGTTACCGACTTATGTATAGCTATAAGAACGAACCAAAGGCAACCCAACAAGATCTGCAGGAACATCGCGGATTCGCCGAGTTAACATTTAGTAAAGACTTGCAAAGTGCGGAAGGTGAGTACTTCAACGGTATTCGTAGGTTCACATTTGGCACGATGAAATTATCGAGAGGGTAAGATGAGCAGGAATATTAAAGCGCGTTTGAATAATCTCTCTCAGAGAAGAACTGGCGACTCTGCCATTGCCCTTGACGCCGTGCTCGCAAAGGCTGCTGGGTTAAGCGTGACGTTAGAGAGTTATCAGGAGAAGACCTCAAGGGAATACACGCGGTATGCATTAGGATCGATGCAAGAAGTCGGCCCAGCCTATACAAAAATTTGCCTAGGTGAAGCGGATCGCGTCGGAGAGCAATTGAAGGCGGGATTGGCTGCTAAGAGCATCTCTATCGAAACACGTGTCCAAGGATCAGTTGCATGCAATGTGCACATAAAAAAGCACAGCGACGTCGATTTGTTGGCGCTGGATGATCGCTTCTTCACTTACGATACCGAAGGCCCCAAAGCTCTGAGTGGCACTTATCAAAATCGATACGCGCGCAGCGCTAAAGAGTGCATACAAGAATTGCGAAGCGCGGCCATAACAGCCTTGCGCGAGCGCTTCCCTGCGGTGACGGTGACCCCCGGCAGTAAAGCGATTGGTATGGTGGGAGGTTCTCTCCAGCGAAAGGTCGATGTTGTGCCATCGCATTGGCATCATACTAGTGCTTACCAATCGACAGGTAAAGAGTGGGAGCGAGGTGTCTACATTTTGGACTCGCAGAACGACGCCATGATTAAAAATCTTCCATTCGTACACATCGAGAAGATTTCGTCGAGAGATTCCGTTTGCTCAGGCGCGTTGAGAAAGGCCATCCGACTTTGTAAAAACGTTAAAGCTGATGCTGAAGCGGAAGGAACTGTAATCGCACTTTCGAGCTACGACATCGTGGCCACGATGTGGCATGCAGATCTACAGAACTTGATCTTGGCTGGCCAGTTTGATTTAGCTATCCTCTCGGAGACCAACAGACACCTACGGTTTTTAGCCGAGAATCATGCCTACGCTCGCATATTGACCGTACCTGATGACTCGCGGAAGATTTTCGACACTGATGAAAAGTTGAAAGGATTGAACGCATTGTCCGCCGAGATTTCGGATCTTGCTATTGAGGTTGCTATTGAGCAAGGCAGAGGCATGCGACCTCAGGGGTGGGATGCTATTGAAAAAGTGTTGAAGGAGTCGCGTCAGCTCGCATAGTACTCAGCTTGATACGTAAGTAGCTCGGCCTTATGGCGATCTGAAATTTTTGCGCTGCCGAAGATTGCTTCGGCATGTATCGAGGACAGTTCAGCTAGTCTGCGAAGTTTTTTGTTGTAGCGTTTGCGCCAAGCTCCAGCAGGCCGAGCTGGAATGCCCTCACCGGGCTTTCCGCCAACCTCCGACATCAATCGACTCTTGGCTATTCGTGCTCGCTCCACCGCCCCCGCCGCCAGATTGCTTCGATACCGCAGCGCATGGCAGTGCCGGCACGCCAGCTCGCCGGCCCGGAAGTACAACGACTGGAAATTTCCCTCATGTGCGCGCGAGCACTTTAGGAGTGGGCGTAACCGGCCACCAAGGCACGGCACGGCCACGATGTCTGCCATCCACACCCGACCGCCCAAGTGGACCGCTAGGCGCGTTTCTGACAGCACGGCGACCGTGTGCTCACCGCCATCAACCAGCACGACCTCCGGCCGGCCTGACGCCTTGACGGCACGCAGCAGCTTCGGCAGGTTCACTTCAAAAGCGTTCTCCAAGACAGGGACGCGAGGCGCTTTGGGCTTCTTCATTTTCATCACCTAAAACAAAAGCGAACCGGGCACTTCCATGCGCGGTTCGCGGGTTGAACTACAGGGGGCGGCGGGCGATCAGTGCATCAGCGTGCGGTGATTTGGCCAAGCCCGGCTGTAACTGCCACCGACACGGAAGATAAAGCGACCAATTGGGTGCGGGAACTGCGCCTCCAGTCGTTTGATCAATGCGTCTTGTACGGCGGAGCGGTCGCCCGCAGGCTCGGCAGTGAGGTAGTCGAGACCGACGGCTACGGCTTCGGTCAGTTCGTCGTCGGCCAGTTCGCTGACATCATCGAACGACAAAGGAGCGAAGTAGCGATCAGCACGTAGGCGGTCAACGCCAATGCCTTCAAACAGATCGCGCACCAGCTTGATGCCGGCTTCGGTTGGGATGGTGTAAACGCCTTTGGCGGATACTTCGATTTGCGCGCTCTTTGGCGCTGTGGAGCGTTTGCCCATTGGTGTTCTTTCAAAAAGTGGATGATTGACATTCTGACCGGCCACCAATAATTCGACCGGCAGAATGTTGTAGCGCGGGGTTTGCGGGGTTGTGCGGGGATGTTTTGGGCCACTGGCGTGGCGTCTGTGTAATATAAATACTCATTCTTGATTTTCTATGAGTAAAAACATCCCTGCACATCCCTGCAATCCCCGCAGTCTGGTGATGGATTAGCTCATGGCTACCTCCCACGTCGCTGTCTTTTCGCGGTTGATCGGGCCGCGCTTGAGGCGTTTGCCATCCATGATTCGCCCCTCACGCTTCAGCAGATATTGGCCGAGCTTTTTATTGTTAATGGAGTCGCCACGGTCGCCTGCGATGTCCAACAGAATTTGCCGCACGTTGTTGTCTGGGTTGTCGGTGCGCTTCACAAGCTCGGCGACAGTAAAGTGGCGCGCAGTGCCAAACAGCGCCGTAGCCCCTTCCAACACACCACTCAGCGCTGCGGCATCTGGATCATTTGCCGAGTCCCGCTTCAATGCTTCTTTCGGATCCACGAAACCATCGATCACACGCTGCTCGATCAACCAAACAATGGTCGAGCGTACCAGCTTGTTCCAGTCGTCCATCGATGCCAAGCCATCGCACACACGCGGGCAGCCAGCACGCATGTAGCCTTGGATCAGCGTCAGCGCCGCTGTGATCAATTGCAGGCGGTGTTTGACGCAGTAGCCCAGCGGCTCCATGCTGAACTCGCGCGCAGCGACCTTGCCGGCCTCCATGTTCGCGTCCAGACGGCACACGAAGAAGCGACGGTTCAAGTCGCCAACGAATTGCAGACCGTTGCCGGTAGCGAGGATCAGCATGCGGTGCTCTGCCTGCACGTCTTCGCTTACGCCCAACACCCGGCCTTGGATAGCTGGCGCTGTTACCACTGCGCACAAAGCAGCAGACTCGATAGGATATTCGGCGTTATCCACCAGCAGCGTGCCAGCGCCGCCGCGCGCAGCGCTGAACAGCGTCTTACCCCATTCCTCCTCATGCGCGCAGACCGTACGAATTGCCGGAGCTACGCCGTCATACAGAGCGCCGATACATTGCGCCAACAGCGTTTTCCCGGTACCCGGTGCCGTCGCGCTGAAACCGAAGCCCGGCGAGGTGCGCAGGCAGCTACGTACCGCAGTGGTCAGAACCGCCGCCAGTGCCACTGACTTGTCTGCGTCGCTGGCGTAAGGGAACTGCACGAATGGCTTCCACAAGATACCGAACGCTTTTTTCAGATCTGCGTGAGATGGCGAGTACGGCACGCGCGGCCAAGGTGTACCTTCGTCGTTAGTCAGCAGCAGGCCGGTCTTTTTGTCGTAGCCCGGCGTGACGATCTGGCGACCATCACAGTCCATCGTCGGCGCATTGCGCACGGCGGTCAGCTTGTCCATCCGCAGATTGGCGGCGTTTGCCAGCAGCCCATTCACAACGGCCGGCGGGCAGGCAGTAGCGACAAGTTCTTTCTTCTTCTCGTTCCAACCCTCGAAGCGGCACAGGCGCTGGATCTGAACCGCCAGCCATTGCGGTTTCGCGGGGACGATGGCACCTTCATCTACGTACACCATCGTGCCAGCGTGCACGTACATCTGGCCCGATTTCTTCATGATGTTGGCAGACTGATCCACCATCCGAGGCAACTCCGCAGTATTCACGCCAATCACAACGGGAGCGCGGTCGAGTTCGTAGCGCACGCCGTGGTGTGCGTGCGAGTAGATGTATGGGCGGCCGCCGCTGTACAGGTTGGCGATTGCCACACGCAGATCGTGATCTGGCTCCAGCGGGTCCGCAAAGCGGGCATTGTGGTACTTGTCTGGATTATCCAGCACCATGCCGACAGTGACGGTAACGCCATCGCGGGTCGTCAGCGGCCAGTCGCCCATGAGGACTTGCTGGTTGATGGCGCGGTCAATCATGACATTGATCGCATGCTCGTCCGACTCGATGTCCAGCGTTTGCAGGCGCTTCGGCATCTCAGCCTTCGCTTCTACAACATAACGCTGCTTGACCTCGGCGACCTGTGCGGACATTTTGTCGCGTGCCGCCAGCTTGACCTTCGCCAACTCCGCAGTTTCGGCAGCGTTCAGCTCCTTGCAGTCATCAACCTCAAAGATGCAGCCGTCGATGATCATGCTGTCGTACTTCTCGCGCTCTACGCCTTCACCCAAAACGGGTGCGGCGGCGAAGTCCATGCGTTCCGGCTGCCACACCGAAGCATCGAACAGCCCGCGCTCCAGCAATTGGCCGGACTTGCTGATGGCGTAGTAGCCGAAGCCAGCGAGCCATAGGCGCTGGAACAGCCACGCGCCAATACGCGGGATGTACGATGCGTTGCTGACCTTGATATAGATCCGCTGGCCACGGATTCCCGCACCGTCAATGCCGGACGATGAACTTGCCCGCCACAGCATGCCTACGCCCTCCAGTTCAGGGCAGGCTTTTTGCAGCATAGCGATAACTTCGGCCTGTGGCAGCGCAACGCCGTCTTTCGGCGGGTCATAGTCCAACATCAAATAGCACGCGACTGCCGGAAACTGGAAGTGGTCACGGGAGCGTGTGATAGCGCTGGCTGGTGGGTTTTCGAGGCCTTTGGAGACGATCACGCCGCTATCATCGCTCGGGCTTCCGTACGTCACGGCTTGATTCGGTTTCAGCGTGTCGAACAGAGTATCCAGCTCAGTAAGGGTGTCGGCCTTGTGCTTCTGGAAGGTGCCGCGCGTCAGGAAGGCGTGCGACTCTTTATGAACCTTACCATCAACCACCTTGAAGGATTTGGTCAGATAGCCGGTATCGCTGGTCAGGACAGTGACAGTTGCGCCATCGCTGGTGGCATGTGCCAGATCAGTGCGTTGCGCACCGGGCTGGTCTTGGATTTGGATGGTGTTTTCCATTTGGGGACTAGATGATGACGCGGGCGTTTGCCCGCATCTGGTTGGAGGAAGAGGTTACTGCTGCTGGCCGTTCAGCTTGGCGACGCGGATTTTTTCCAGATCGGACAGGCGGTACGGGCGCAACGCCTGCGCACCTGCTTTGATAGCTTTACGCAGCTCCAGCGGAGTCATGTCGGTAAAAGCGCAGGCCAAGTCCTCCCCCACATAGAGCAGGTAATCGAAGGTGGTGTCGTCAACTGCGTTAACTTCGCTGGCGTCGTTGTGGGATACATCGCCATCCATCCATTTTGGGTTCTGCTCGATCAGGAACACTTCATCCATCGACAGGCAGTTGCCGCGAGCGTAGCGACCGCCGATAACGTGGCAGTGGTTGGTCACGAACTTGTTCAGCGTCCCGCTCGTTACACCCAAGTACGCCGAGGCTACTGGTGCGCTAATGACTTGTGCAGCGCGCAGGAAGGCGCGTTTATCTTCCAGTGTTGCTTTGCGCAGTTGGAGCACCGGGGTGGTCAGGTCTTTGCCGTCCAGTACGCGGAAGATCGCAATTTGCGTTTTGATTTCCTTTTCCATCAGCTTCTTGAATTTATCGATCATCTTGCGGATCGGCTGGTCTTTCGCAGACTGGATGTAGGCACCCCACATATAGCCGTGGGCGGCGCTGATCATGTTGCTGGTGTCGATCTTTTCGTTGATCAGCGCGCCCTTCAGGGTCAAGTGCGCGGTGTTTGCGGTGGTCCATTTTTTCAGGGCTACAGCGCGGACGATATTACGGAAGTCGTTTTGTGCAACCAGTTGCACGTTGGTGAAGTGGGTCATAAATGTTTCTTTCTTAAAATTTTGGCGCAAAAACGCCCCTGACCAGATGGTCATATTTGTTTAGGTAATACTGTTTGATATGGGCCGAAGGCCGGGTTTGCCGATGGCAACGATGGAATTACCTAAGTACTGCCTGTAATCGCTCTCGCTTCTGCTCGACTGACGCCAGAATGAAGGTGACTCGCAGATCTGAAAATACTTGCGGGCCTTCACGGTGCTTAACGGCTCCTATAGGCCATTAGCAGGCTATATCGGACTGTTGCTAACGCCTTTTTTGAAGTGGTTTTGGATGGCGAAGCCATCTTCTGTTTTTTCGAAGAGATACTTCAAATTTCTTCTGTTTTCTTATTGATTTCATTCTGTGATGATGGCGGCCTTTCTTGCTTATGAGAGTCCGCAATGCAAATCATCCCGCCGCAACACGATGGCCAACCTTGGGTCATTAATCTCGATGCCCTTCCTGAAGGTATTTGGACTGGCATGAAGTCCGTGAAGAGTTGCACTCCAACCAACAGCGGCATCGCAGGCCAAAGCGGCCAAATCCACCGCATCAAATCGCGCCAGATCGTCTTGGACGACGAAATCGCTTTAGCGCGGAAGAATGCGCTGTCGCCAAACTGCGCCTCCAGCGTTTTCTACGAACTGACTAAACTCGCAAAAAAGCAATACGGCTGCTTGATCAGTGTGGATGAAGATCAGGTGAAATATCAGGCTGGTGGCGTGGTTAAGTTTCTCAGTGTTCGCAGCCTGCGTAAGCGCCTTGCTCGCGCTAACAAACGCGAATTGCACTAACCGTCGGCTTGTTAAAGTTTCGGCGAAAATTTCATCTAGGAAAAAAAATGAAGAATAAGATTGTCTTGAGGATTTCTGATATCGCAAGTACCTCCACTAAGGCGGGGCTGCTCCCTGTAAGTAAGGCAACCATCTGGCGCTGGGTCAAGATCGGCACCTTCCCCGCACCGTTCAAACTCGGTGCAGGCGTCACTGGTTGGCATGCTGGTGATATTGACGCATTTATTGCGAAATGTGCGCAGAAGCAGGTGTAGTCGAGCATTGGCTCACTGACACTTTGCCCAAAAAGACAAAAGCACCCGTTAGGGTGCTTTTTTTACGCTTTATTGGCCCGCAGATTATCCAGATAATCCGCCCACCTCTGCATCATCGCGCGGCGTGCCGTCAGGTGCGCGGTACGGTTATATGCCCGGCCATTGGCGTCTTTAACCGCATGCGCCAGTTGGTGCTCGATGAAGTCCACGCGCTCTCCCAGCACTTCGTCCAAGATAGTCCGGGCCATAGCGCGGAAGCCATGGGCGGTCATCACTTCTTTGCTAAACCCCAAGCTGCGCAGGCAGGCGTTAATAGTGTTCTCACTCATGCAGCGATCCTCAGTGCGGATGCTGGGAAACACATACTTGCCGTGGCCGGTCATGCCGTAGAGGTTTTCAAGAATCGCGAGGGCTTGGCTTGCCAGCGGCACGACATGGTCGTTCTTCATCTTCATCTTGCTGCCGGGAATGCGCCATTCGGCTGCTGCGAGGTCGATCTCTCGCCATTCCGCGCTGCGCAGCTCGCCCGGCCGCACGAAGAACAGAGGCGACAGTTTCAGCGCAGCGGTGGCGTATGGATGGCCTGCGTAGCCGTGGATAGCCCGCATGAGCTTGGCGACTTCCGGCGGCTCCGTGATCGACGCATAGTGCTGACGAGGAATAGCGACCAGCGCCCCCTTCAGGTCTGCCGTGACATCCCGCTCAGCAACCCCAACTGCTACGGCATAACGCATCACTTGCCCGCACAACTGCTTAACGCGGTGCGCGGACTCCACCGCACCACGGTTTTCCAACCGCTGCACAGCCAGTAGAACGTCGCGCGGTTTAATTTCGGAGATGGGCATATTGCCGATTTGGGGAAGGATATTCCGCGTCAACCAGCCGGTCACTTTGTCTTGAGTGGTTTCGGCGCGCAGTGCTTTGGTCTTATCCAGCCATTCGTAGGCAACAGCAGAAAAGGTCTGCTGCTCTAAAAGCCGTTTCTCTTCCTTATTGGCACGTTTGGCAGCGGACGGATCGATACCGTCAGCAAGCAGTTCCCGAGCTTCTTGCCGGCGCTGCCTCGCTTTTGCGAGGCTGACCTCGGGGTAGATGCCAAGCGCGACGGTTTTGCGCTTGCCATTGAAGCGGTAGTCGTAGCGCCAGTATTTGCCTGCCGGCTTGACAAGCAAGTACATGCCATCGCCATCTTGGTACTTCTTAGTACTAGAGGCGATAGGTTTAACTTGACGAACGAAGGTATCGGTTAATGCCATAAATCTCATCCTTGTGTTTTGGTTTACGGAGCGGTTCGCTGTACCAGTCGAAATGACGGTACTTAATCCGTAGCTTTGTATCGGTACCGCCAGAGGTACCGTCAAAGTCCTGATATGGGATGAGATTTGATGAGATGCCACGACATAACAAAAAAACCGCCCTGCCTAGGAGGCATGCGGTTTCTGAGAGTATGTGCGACGGTTTGATTCATATTGAAATATAAAGGTGGTGCTCCGAGCCGGAATCGAACCGGCACGCCTTGCGGCGGCAGATTTTAAGTCTGCAGTGTCTACCAATTTCACCATCGGAGCCCATACGAGCCCAATATTATGCCACGATCCGACCGTAACTGCCAGACAACTATTGAATCCGATAACGTGACATTCCTCGGGTTCGGGTACAGCGAACCGTGCGATACACCGATCGGTGTACCTCGTGTTATGCTTTAGGCATGACTATATTGCGACTCTTTCTCTTGCTGATATTGCTGACCGTCCTCCGCGTCCACGCGGCGGAGCCCACTTTGCCTACATTGCGTGATGAATTGCTGGCCATGGCGGAAGTCGATCAGGCCAGCCGCAAAGCCATGGTGTCGAACAAGGATGTCGATGGTCCGCACCTGAAGCGCTTGCAGGACATCGTGGCGCAATACGGTTGGCCGACGTTTGCGATGGTGGGCGAGGATGGCGCTCACGCCGCCTGGCTGCTGGCACAGCATGCCGACCGCGATATCCGTTTCCAGCGCAAGGTGTTGGCGTTGATGGAGCCGCTGCTGGCGCAAGGCCAGGCTGCGCTCAAGGACTATGCTTATCTGTATGACCGCACGCACGATCCGCAGCGCTACGCTACGCAAGGCTTATGCGTCAGCCGCGAGCAGTGGCAGCCTTTCGATACCGAAGATCCCGCTGGCTTGGCGGACCGGCGCAAGGCCGCCGGCTTGTCGTCGCTGGATGAATATGTCAAACAGATGAACGGTATTTGCGTGGACGGCTACCTTCCAGGCAGTTCGGCGCTGCAATTCCGCAAGGCTCAGCTTAGTGAGGGCGAGGACGTGGTAGTGGCCAAGGATGGCATCGCGGTGGCCGGCGAAACCGTGCAGACGCCGCAAGAGCTGATGCAACTGCTCGCCGTGCGACAGATACTCAAGATCCGCGTGAAGCGCGTATCGAATGAGGTCCACTACACGACGTTAGGCAAAATCATTTATGGCGCGCAGCGCGCCGGCATCCTCGTCACTTTCGTGGAGTAGGTTCAGCGTTGAGTTTGCTCCACCATCAGCGCCGCGAACAGGATGTCCATGCCGGCGTGGTAGATGCCGTCGATCTCGCTCACGCGCAGGTAGGGCATGGCGGCGGTGATGTGGGGGAATTCGTCGGGCCGGTTGAAGTCCTCCAGCACGATCGGCGTCGCGTCCGGCTGTTTGGCGCGGCTGCCGACTTCGGCCAGGCCGGCGCCGGCCGTGAAGTTGGCCATCATGCGGTAATAGCGCGCGCTTTGCTCTGCGCTCAGCCCAGCCTCGTGAAATAGTCCCAGCAGCTGCTCGTAGAATTTCAGCGCCGTCGGCGTGCGGAAGCGGCGCGACACCATGCTGAGGTAGGCGTGCGGATGGCTGATGGCGATTTCGCGCAAGGCGTCGAAGGTGCGGCGCATGCGTTCCAGCGGCGTGCCGTCCGGCGTCAGCGCGGCGTCCACATCTTCCAGCACGATGTCGAGGATGCCGTCCAGCAGCTCGGCCTTGTTGCGGAAGTGGTGATAGAGCGCCATCGCCTCCACGCCCAGCTCGCCGCCGAGCTTGCGCATGCTGAGCTGGTCGATGCCGTGCGCGTCGATCAGGCCCAGCGCCACGCGGGCGATGCGCTGCCGATCCAACGGTTCGATCTTGTTTTTCACACTGTTCTTTTCCATCGCTATTTATTTTTATCGCTTTACGGTGTAAGGTCTGCGCCGTTCGGCCACATTATCGCATCAGGAAGGGAATTTGCGCAGTGCAGAAAAAAATCGCTGAGGACATCGAGATTCAGGCACGACGCCGTTTTTTTGCGGCGGCGCCGACGGCGTTCGGCTGTGCCGTTATCGACTTGCCCGACACGCCAGCCACGCTGCTCAGCGTGGCGGCGATGCCGTCGCCGATCATGAATCGCGTGGTCGGATTGCCGGCCGAGCAGGCCTTGCAGGATGCCGCCATGGCAGGGATCAAGGCCGTGTTCCGCGCAAGCGGGATTCCCCGGTTTTGGCTGCAAGACTGGCAGCAGCCCGGCGTGTCCGCGCTGGCCGACAGCCTGCGCATGCACGGTTGCCAGCCGCAAGGCGCCTGGACCATGTTTCAGCATGACCTCACCGGTATCGGGCAGCCGGCCCTATCGCCGGGCCTGAGCTTGCGTGTCGCAAAGGATCAGGAATACGCATTTGCCGGCCAGATTTTGGCCGCCAGCTTCGGCATGCCCCTGATGGTCGACTGGATGGTTGGACTGGCCGGCGATGCGCATTGGCAGGTGTTTTTCGCCTGCGACGAGAACGATGTGCCGCTTGCCACCGGCACGCTGCTGATCGATGGCAGTCGCGCATGGCTGGGCATGGGCGCCACCTTGCCCGAAGCGCGCAGGCGTGGCGCGCAACTGGCCTTGCTGGATGCGCGGCTGTCCGCCGCCAGCGCCGCCGGCTGCGTCACGGCCTCCATCGAGACGGCCGCGCCGGCGCCGGGCGAGGTGCTGCCGGCCTTGAACAATATCCGGCGCGCGGGGTTCCGCCAGATCGGCACCCGCATCAACTACCTCTGCGACGTTTGAATCGTTAACTTTACAGTGTAAGGTCGCCTATTGTATGCTGCCGGACTTTACAGCGTAAAGCTGGTTTTATCGGAATGGAGTAGTCATGGATCGTCGAAATTTTCTGGCTGCCAGCATGGCGGCGGTGGCGGGTGGTGCGGTAGCGGGCACGGAAGTGGTTCAGGATGCGCTGAATCCGCAGGGCGTGCGCACGGCCGGCGTCAAGATGGTGCCGGTGGTGGGCGGCAAGTACAAGGTGTGGACCAAGAGGATCGGCAGCGGCCCGGTCAAGGTCTTGCTGCTGCACGGCGGTCCGGGCTTCACCCACGAATACCTGGAGGCGATGGAGTCCTTCCTGCCGCAGGCCGGCATCGAGATGTATTACTACGACCAGCTCGGCTGCGGCAATTCCGACCAGCCGGACGATCCGTCGCTGTGGACGCTGCCGCGCTACCTGGAAGAGGTGGAAGAGGTGCGCAAGGGCCTGGGCCTGGATAACTTCGTGCTGTACGGCCACTCGTGGGGCGGCGTGCTAGCGCTGGAGTATGCGCTGCATCACCAGCGCCATCTGCGCGGGCTGGTGATTTCCAACATGACGGCCGGCATCCAGTCGCTGCTGCAGAACCTGTACAAGATCAAGCAACAGCTGCCGCCGGCCAAGCTGGCGCAGTTGCAGGCATTGGAGGCGCGCGAGGCTTACGATGCGCCGGAATACCAGCAGATCATGATGGAAGAGTTGTACCCGAAAGTGATCTGCCGCCTCTCGCCATGGCCGGACGCGGTGGACCGCACCTTCCGCCACGCCAACCAGAAGGTCTACAACCAGATGCAGGGCAAGAGCGAGTTCCTTGTCACCGGCAATTTGAAGGACTGGGAGCGTTGGGACCGCCTGCACGAAATCAAAGTGCGCGCGCTGACCATCGGCGCCAAATACGATGAGATGAATCCCGACGACATGCGCAAGATGGCGCAACTGATGCCGCGCGCCCGCGCGGTCATCTGCGAGCGCGGCAGCCACCTCTGCATGTGGGACGATCAGGCGTTCTACTTCGAGCACCTGCTGAAGTTTCTCAGGACGGTGTGACGCCGGCTTATTCGTCCTCCAGCTGGCCGGACAGGATGCCGCGATACTGACTGAGTGGCGCGCCTATGCTGATCTGGTCATCGCCGATCTCGAAGAAGCGGATCTCCTTGCTGTGGTCGCTGCCGCGCACTTTGACCACCGAGATCACGCGCTTGAGTTGCCCGTGCAGTTCAACGTAGCGATGCATCACGATGGCGTCGGCCAGGAAGGCGTTGCCATAGGAGCTGAAGCTCAGCGAGGTGTAGCGGTCTTCCAGCTCGGCCGTCATCAGGACCGTCACTCCCATCCCGGTCAGCACCGCGACCAAGCGGTACAGCGATTCCCGGAAGTCTTCCCGGAACACCGAGGCCAGCGTCAATTCGAATCCCGACAGGGAATCGATGACCACCCGCTTGGCCTGCATGCGCTTGATCATGACGATCAGGTCGTTCAGGATCTCGTCCAGCGACAGGTCCAGGGTACGCGTGTTGATCACGCCGACCTGGCCGCTGCTGACCAGGCCGCTCAGCTGCATGCTCAACAGCTGGTTCGGACTCTTTTCAAACGCGGCGATCACGCCGGGCTCGCCGATGCGCACGCCCTCGGCCAGGAATTGCGTGGCCAGCACGGTCTTGCCGGAACCGGTGGGACCGACCACCAGCAGCGAATAGCCGGCCGGCAGGCCGCCGCCCAGCATCTGGTCCAGCGTCGGCACGCCGGTCGATAGCCGCAGGTCGCTGGGGAACGAGATGTGCGGGCCGGAATTGACGACTGCGCGGGGAAAGATCTCCAGGCCATGGTCGTTGATGCGGAAGGTGTGCACGCCCAGGCTCTGGGCCTGTCCGCGCATTTTGACCACCTGGATCTTGCGCACCATGGCGTCGCGATGCACCTGCTGCGACAGCCACAGGATGCCGTCGGCCACCGTGAATACCGGGCTTGATTCGGCTTCCGGCGTCAGGTATTCGCCGATCAGGAAGGTGGTGGCCAGCCAGCCGGTCATCTGCATGCCCAGGTGCTGGACGAAGCGCTGCAGCCCGCCATTGGCGGCGTCGGCTCCCTTGCCCGACTGCACCACGGAGCGAAACGAGTCGACGAATACCAGGGCCGGGCTGAACGCCTGCACCTCGGCGGCGATGCGTTCCAGCACGCGGTCGAAGTCGCCGTCGAGCAGGTCGCCGGCCAGATTGACGAACTTGATCGACTGGTTGATCTTGGCCGCGTCGAAGAAGGGAAATTGCTGCTGGTAGCGCAGCATCTTGAGCGGCGGCTCGCCCAGCACGGTGAAGAACAGCGCGCGGCGGTCCGGCTCGGCCAGGGCGAACATGATCTGGTGCGCCAGGGTGGTCTTGCCGCTGCCCGGCGTGCCCGCCAGCAGGTTGAACGAGTATTCGGGTATCCCTCCGCCCAGCAGTTCGTCCAGGCCGGGAACGCCGGTGCGCAGGCGCCGTATTTCGACTTTGTTCATGTGTGTGACTCCGATCCAGCAGGGCTTAACGTGTCATCCCCCCACGCCGCGCGCAGGATGCTGGTCGTTACGAGTTCGCCGATGAGTAGGGTTAGTGTGTCGATGAAAATGCTCAGCAGGGCAATGCTGGCCTCGCCGGACTCCGGCATGCCGCGCATCTGCAAGCGTTGTTGTAGTTCGGTGAAGGGCGCCGCGCCCAGCGGCGACGCCGGCGCGGCCAGCCATGGGTAGGTCTGGCTGGCCTGGTGAACGCTGCGGGCGTACAGCGTACCGAAACCGCGTTCGCCAATGATCCCGCTTAACTGCTGCGCCAGCGTGGCCCATAGCGCCGCGCTGATCTCGGCCACGCGCGCCGGCTCGGCCAGCACTTTGCGCTGTATCGTCCGGTGCCGCTGTTCATTAATCAAGGCCATAGGGGTGTCTTTTCCTGCGGCGGATCAGCTTGCGCCGCCAGGCGGTGGTCCATCGAGCTGTTGCAATATGGTTTGCAGCGCGGGTATCGATACCGGTTTGACCAGGTAATGATCGAAGCTCCGGGCTGGCGTCGCGGCCGGCTCGGCGGCGTCGAAACCGGATAGCGCAATCAGGCAGGCGGTGGCGCCGCCGGACTGCTGGCGCAGCGTACGCGCGATTGCATAGCCGGTCAAGCCCGGCAGACCGACGTCCATGATGATGGCGTCGAAGCCACCTTGCTGAGCGGCCGCCAAGCCGCTCGGGCCGTCGGCGCGGCAGACCACCGTATGGCCATCCATCTCCAGCAGCTGGCTCAGCATGTCGCTGGCGTCGACATTGTCCTCGATGTAGAGAATGCGGCGGGCCGGCGTCGGCGCGCTGACCTCGCGGCGCGGCGCAGCCTGCGGCGCCGGATCCGGCTGGCCGGCCAGCGGCAGGGTGACGGTGAATACGCTGCCCAAGCCTTTGCCGGCGCTGTACACCGTCACCGAACCGCCGTGCAGCTGGGCGATCTGGCGCACCAGCGCCAGGCCGATGCCCAGGCCGCCCGGCGCGCTGTGCGGCGCCGGCGGTCCCTGGATGAACAGGTCGAACACCAGGGGCTGGATCTCGAGTGGGATGCCGGCGCCGTTGTCGCTGATCTTGATGTGCATCTGTGCGCCGTCGGCCTCGATGCCGATGCTGAGCTGGCCGTACTCCGGCGTGTATTTGCTGGCGTTGAGCAGCAGGTTGGTAAACAGCTGCGTCAGGCGGCCGAGGTCGCCATCAAGGTAGAGCGGCTGCCCGCGTGCGTTCAGTTGCAGCTGTTGATGGCGGGCGTCGATGGCGCCCTGGCTGGTTTCCACGGCGCAGTCGATGACCTGCGTCACATCGAGGCGGCGACGTTGCAAGATCATCTTGCCGGCATCGCTGCGCGACGCATCCATCAAGTCGTCGACCAGGCGCATCAGTTGTTCAGTCTGGCGCGTGACGATGGCCTGCAAGGCCGGCAGGCCCGGCGCCTCGCCGAACAAGCGGCCGATCAGCTTGTTGGCCATGACGATGGGATGCAGCGGATTGCGCAGTTCATGCGCCAGCATGGAAATGAACTCGGACTGGCGGCGGTTCAGCGCTTCGGCGGCCGCCTGCGAGTCGCGCGCCTCGAACGTTGCCATGATCAAGTGCTCGTTGGCTTCGCGCAATTGCGGGACCAGCCGGTCATAGACTTCGATGCGCTGCTTGATCTGGCTGTTCCGTTCGCTCAGGCGCAGCATGTCGGCGATCGTGCCGCGCAACTGCGCTATCTGCTGCACATGCAGTTTCTGCAAGTCGGCGAGGGGATCGGACGGGGAGGGCGGGAGTTCCGGCACGGATTGAGTTTCGGTATTCATTGTGAGCAATCAGCCTTGCGTCAGTACATGCTTTTCTACGTCCATCGATGTCGAACTTGAGATCCGCGATGCACGCCAGCTGATTTGCTGCAAACCGTGGTAACAAGCTCCCACCTTACACGAAAAACATTGTTTAGATAGCATATATCACTATCGTTCTGTGGCGCATCCGCCGCTTTCAACGTGGTGGAGCGATTCAAACGCTGAGACGCTAGTTGCGCCCTGTTATTTGACAGGATAGTGTGCAGCATAAGCGCCTCGCCGCAGGCTGGGCGCCCGCATTGGCCGCAGATGTGCAAGGCAATCTTGACGGCCCGTTGATGGTAACACCATCCGCAACAGCGTCCAACGTGCAACAGCGTACTGTGCGCACGGTACAATCCGCCTATCGTGAGGTTTTACCGGTGGACGGGGCGTTTGTACGCCTGGCACATGCGATAATGATTTATGAAGAAACATTCGCTATACGAATCGGTGCTGCGGGCCTCGCCGTACCCGTACCTGGTCATGGACCCCGATCTGCGGATCGTCGCGGCCAACAAGGCGTATTTGCGCGCGGTGCAACGTCGCGAGGAAGAGCTCATCGGGCTGTACCTGTTCGATGCCTTTCCTCCCGATCCGGACCATCCGGAAGCGACTGACGTGAACGAGGTGCGCGCCTCGTTGTTGCGGGCCCTGACCAAGGGCGAGCCCGACACGAGCGCATTCATCCGTTATGCCGTACCGGTGCAGACGCCTGAAGGTCCCCGCTTCGCAGACCGCTACTGGAGCTCGGTCCATACGCCGATCTTCGACGACGACGGTCAACTGGCGCTGGTGATCCAGAATCCCGTCGACTTGACCGAGTTCTACCGCTTTAAGGGACAAGCCGCGCAGCTGCGATTGCAGCCGCCCGCAGTCGATGGCGACAACGCCGAGCGTTTCAACCAGGGCCAAATGCATGAAGCGTTGACCCGCATCCTCAACAACGAACGCGAACATTTGCGCAGCCTGTTCAACCAGGCGCCCGGCTTTGTCGCGGTGCTGATGGGCGCGGAACACGTGTTCGAAATGGTCAACGAGGCTTATTATCAATTGGTGGGCCATCGGGACCTGATCGGCAAGCCGGTGCTGGAAGCCCTGCCTGAAGTGGCCGGACAGGGCTACGATGAACTTCTTGACCGCGTGTACCGCACCGGCGAGCAGTGGGCGGCGCGGGCCATGCCGATCTCGCTGCAGCCGCTGCCGGGTGGACCGCTGGCGCAGCGCTACATCGATCTGGTTTATCAGCCCTACAAGGATGCCAACGGCAGGACCATCGGCATCTTCGCCCAGGGCTACGATGTCACCGACGCCGTCGAGGCGCAGGCGGCCAAGCGCGAGAGCGAGGAGCGCCTGCGCGACGGCATGGAAGCCGCCAAGATGGTGGTGTGGGACTGGATCATCGACACCGGCGAGCTGGCCTATTCCGAAAACATGGCGTCGGTGCTCGGCTGCACACCGACACAGATGCAGGCGCTGCAAAACTGCGTGCATCCGGAAGACCGCGAGCAGGTGGCGGCGGCCCATCGGCAGGCCATCGCCGAGACGGGCAGCTATCAGCAGGTGGTGCGCTTCATCCGTCCGGACAACCATCAGCAAATCTGGGTGGACAGCCGTGGCAAGGTGCAGTTCGACATCAACGGCCGGCCGACCAGCATGCGCGGCGTCACGGTCGATGTCACCGAACGCTACCGCGCCGAGCTGGAGTTGCGTATCGCCAACCGCAAGAAGGATGAATTCCTGGCCATGCTGGCGCACGAGCTGCGCAATCCACTGGCGCCCATCGTCACGGCCGCCGAAATACTCAAGCTGGTGGCGCCCGCCGATACGCGGGTCCAGCGTGCGAGCGAGGTCATCGGCCGCCAGGTCAAGCACATGACGGCCTTGATCGACGATCTGCTCGACGTCTCGCGCGTCACCCGCGGCCTGGTGGCGCTGGAGCGCGAGTCGATCAATATCAAGCCGGTGGTGGCCAACGCCATCGAGCAGGCGCGCGCGCTGATCGATGTGCGCAGGCACAAGTTGATCGTGCGCATCGGGGAGGCGCCGGTGTTTGTTCAGGGAGATCGCACGCGGCTGGTGCAGGTGCTCACCAACCTGCTGAACAACGCGGCCAAATACACGCCGCCGGGTGGCGAGATCGTGCTGGAGGTGACGCTGGCCGCCGGCCAGGTGCAGATCTGCGTCAGCGACAACGGCATCGGCATCGAGGCCGAACTGGTGCCGCATATTTTCGATCTGTTCACCCAGGCCGAGCGCTCGCCGGACCGCGGACAGGGCGGTCTCGGCATCGGCCTGGCCCTGGTCAAATCGATCGTCGCGCTGCACGGGGGCGAGGTCACGGCGCAAAGCCAAGGGCAGGGCACAGGCAGCCGCTTTACCGTCACCCTGCCGGCGGAGCTGGACGGTGCGGACTTCACGCACATGCTTGGCGGCATGCAGTTCGCCGCGCTGGCGCCGGTGGCGATCATGGTGGTCGATGACAATGTCGACGCGGCGCAGGCGCTCGCGGCCCTGCTGGAAATGCAGGGGCACCGGGTCTCGGTCCATCACCATCCTCAGGACGCGATTGCCGGCGCCCGCGTCAATCCGCCCGAAGTGTTCATCCTCGACATCGGCCTGCCGGAAATGGACGGCTATGAACTGGCGCGGCGCTTGCGCGAGGATGAACGCACCGCTGCGGCATTGTTCATCGCCCTGACAGGATACGGGCGCACGGACGACCGCAGCCTGTCCATGCAGGCCGGCTTCCAGTACCACTTCGTCAAGCCGCTCGACATCGACAAGCTCAACCTGGTTCTGGCCAGCAGGAGCGCAAGCTAGGGGCCTGCGGCAGCAATAGGCGCGTGCTAACATGGCGCTCTTTTGCTTACCGGGTTAGAGAAATGGCGTCCGAAAAGACCGTAAAATTTATGTTGGGCTGCGCGATTGTGGCGGTGGCGCTGAGCGTGCTGGGGTATGTGGCGGTGTTCTGGCATAACTACACCGGTTGCCAGCAGTTGGAAGCGGAGGCCGTCAAGAACGGCAAGCCGATGTCCTGCGGCGAGATCAAAGCTGCGGCCAAGGCGCAGCGCTAAACCGGCGCACCGGCCAGGGTGCTCACCATGAATCCTCCTTGGCGACTCAACAATCGTCCTTAAAAGCACCCCGAACGAAAGGGTCAGACCCTGCTGGGTCTGACCCTGGCCGCAGCGGTGTGCGGGTTGGCTTGGTGCCGCGTGCTTTTAAAGCGACAAGCAACGTCAACCCATCATGCCAAAAAAAAGCCCGCTGCGTGCGGGCCTGGTGCGTCTGCTGCGCGATGCTTACGTGCCTTCCACCAGCTTGAAGCCGGCCCACGACAGCGTGGTCACTTCCAGCACCAGCACTTGCGGCTCGGCCTGGATCGAGCTGGCCAGGCGGAACACGGCGTCGCGCACTTCGTTGATGGTCTCGTTGCCGCTGTAGCAGTACTCGCCCTGAGGCAGGTAATAGCCTTTGTTGTCGTCGGCCTTGATGGCGCCGGCGACGTTGAATTTCGCCAGCTCTACGTTGATGCGGTCGAAGGTGTCGCTGTTGACAGCTCCAGGGTAGGAAACGCGGATGATGTAGTTAACCATGTTAAATCCTTATTGTTGGAGCCGAATCATGGCATAAAAAAAACGCGCCGTGGCGTAATGCCGTTAAGTTAAGCTGAAAATAGGCTTCGTCATTCCCGCGCATGCGGGAATCCATGAGGCGCATGCCCGGCTAACTCAGCATGGATCCCGGCTTTCGCCGGGACGACATCGCTTAACTTAACGGCATTAGCGCCGTGGCGCGTTTTTTGATGGGGCGAACAACAATCAGGCTTGACGGCGGCGGCGCGCGATCAGGCCGACTAGGCCCAGGCCGGCCAGCATCATGGCGTAGGTTTCCGGTTCCGGTACGGCGGTGATTGCCGACACCGCATTGGTGGTGAAGGTGGTGTAGTTGCCGTATTCATTGTGGGCGAACTCCTGGCCGCTCGGCACGCCGTAGCCGCCGAAGTAGGTCGAGATGCCGACGGTGTTCTGGCCTACCGACACGTTATCCAGCGTGATGCTGAAATGGGCGGTGGAGCCGATCTGGTACACCGATTCCGTGTACTGGCCCCAGAAGGTGTAGGCCTTGTAGCCGGCTGGCGCCACCATGTTTTGTGAACCGTCGCCACGCAGGTCGAGGCTGGCCGATGCGCCGGTGCTCCAGTAGCCAGGCGCGCCGAAGTAAGGGCTAGGGGCGGTCACGCTGACCACTTCCGCGCTGTTCGGGATGTAGATGGTGAAGCCGTCCAGGCCGGTCTGGGTCAATTCGTAGCCTTGGCTGACGTTCTTGATCGCGTAGTCGAACACGTATTGATTGCTGTCGCCGATCACTTGGGTGGCGCTCGACGTCAGCGTGTACTGGCCTTGCAGGCCGTTTTCCACGGCGCCGGCCAGCGTGCTGAAGGCGGCGGCTGCGATGAAGGCGGACAGCTTGAGCGACATTTTTGCGAACATTTTATTTCCCCAAAGAATTAATATTTACCCAATGGAACTAAGATAACATGAACTCAGGATAATGTCGTTGTCAGAATGAAAATATCGTTGTGTTTGTGCAAAAAACAGAAAAGCCCCGGGCAGGCGAACCTGTCGGGGCTTTTGGTCAATTGGCGGAGAAAGCACGTTTGACTGGGGAAGAGTATAAAACGGGTTTCTTAAAATTGCCTTAGTGACCATCTTGCATCCCAGCTCTTTGGGCTGGCCGTCGGATGGTGTAGCATGCTGGACGGCGATCGGGCAGGCCCTCGCCGGGAATTCAAGGATAGATATGCAAATCAAAATCAATGACGTACTGCGCGCTTACATCGAGCCGTTGACCGAGAGTGAATACCAGGCGCTGGAGCGCAGCATCCTGACCGAGGGCTGCCGCGATGCGCTGGTGTTGTGGGAAGACGTGCTGGTGGACGGCCACAACCGTTACCAGATCTGCCAGCAGCACGGCGTGCCGTTCAAGGTCACGGAGAACACCAGTTTCCGCAGTCTGGAAGACGTCAAGCTGTGGATGATCGATAACAACCTGGGCCGCCGCAGCATTTCCGACTACCAGCGCGGCGTGCTGGCGCTGCGCAAGAAGGAAATCATGGCCGCGCGCGCGCTGGAGCTGGCGGCCGAAGCCGCCGCCGAGGACGCCCGCATCGCGCCGGAAGAGAACGATGCCATGGCGAAGAAGCCGGCCGCCATGCCGCTGGCTTCGCGCGAGGACATCGCCCGCGCCGCCCGCCTGAGCACGGCCACCCTGGGCCAGATCGAGAAGATCCAGAAGACCGCCACGCCGGAACTGGTGGAAGCAGTGCGCACCGGCACCATTTCGATCAATGCCGCCGCCACCGTGGCGTCGCTGCCGGAAGAAGTGCAGTTGGCGGCGGTCGCCGGCGGCAAGAAGGAGCTGCAGAAAGCCGCCAAGGAAGTGCGTGACCTGCGCGCCGCCTCGCGTCCGGCCAAGGAGAAGGAAGCCAAACAGGCCGTCGACTACAGCGACATGCCGGCCGACGTCGCCGAGCTGCGCGCCGAGAACATGGCGCTGCGCCAGAAAAACGCCGCGCTGCTCGAAGAAATCACCGTCCTGCAACGCCGCCTGTCGGAATTGGCCAGCGCCTGATTGGAGTCTTACTATATGCAGCGTCTGCACACCGCGTTAGCTTTCATGTGTTTTGTTTCCATGAGCGCGGCGGTTGCAGCGCCGGTGGCCCCTTCGGTTCCCGCGGGCGAGGCGGCGCGGCTCAAGGCCGTCGCCAAGCGCGTCACCATCCTGCGCGATAAATGGGGCATTCCCCATATCTACGGCAAGACCGACGCCGACGCGGTGTTCGGCATGATGTACGCACAGGCGGAAGACGATTTCCACCGCGTGGAGCTGAACTTCATCAACGCCATGGGCCGTTTGGCGGAAGTGGAGGGCGAAGCCGAGCTGTATAAAGACTTGCGCATGAAGTTGTTCATCCAGCCCGATGAACTCCAGCGCCAGTACGCGGCCGCGCCGGCCTGGCTGAAAAAGCTGATGAACGCCTGGGCCGATGGCCTGAACTTTTACCTGCAGACGCATCCCGACGTGAAGCCGGCGCTGCTGACGCGCTTCGAACCGTGGATGGCGCTCAGCTTCAGCGAAGGCAGCATTGGCGGTGACATCGAAACCATCGACATCAAGCAGTTGCAGGAGCTGTACGCCCATGGCGCCAAGCCGCCGCTGATGCCGCCGGTGCTGATGTCCAGCGACGGCGCGGACCTGGACACGGAGCCGGGCGGCTCCAACGGTTTCGCCATCGCTCCGGCGTTGACCAAGAACGGCCGCGCGCTGTTGATGATCAATCCGCACACCTCGTTCTATTTCCGTCCCGAGATCCAGGTGCAAAGCCAGGAAGGCCTGAACGCCTACGGCGCCGTGACCTGGGGCCAGTTCTTCGTCTACCAGGGTTTCAACGACCGTCTGGGCTGGATGCATACCTCCGGCGGCGGCGACGTTATCGACGAATACCTCGAAACCATCAGCGAGAAAGACGGCCATTTGTTCTACCAGTACGGCAGCGAGCAGCGTGCGCTGAAGGCGGTGGATATCGCGCTGCCTTACAAGACCAAGGACGGCACGGGCAGCAAGACGGTGCGCGTCTACTACAGCCACCATGGCCCTATCGTGCGCGCCAGGGACGGCAAGTGGATCGCCGTGCGCATGATGAACGAGCCGTTGAAAGCGCTGACGCAGTCGTTCGCCCGCACCAAGGCGCGCAACTACAAGGCCTTCTACAAGTCGATGGAGCTGCGCACCAATTCGTCCAATAACACCGTGTATGCGGACGCCGACGGCAACATCGCCTACTTCCACGGCAACTTCATTCCGCGCCGCGATCCGCAGTTCGACTGGCGCCATCCGGTGGACGGCAGCAACCCGGCCACCGAGTGGCAAGGCCTGCACGAGGTGAAGCAGACCATCACGCTGTTCAACCCGAAGAACGGCTGGATCCAGAACACCAACAACTGGCCATATACCGCCGCCGGGCCATACAGTCCGAAGGTCAAGGATTATCCGGCCTATATGTCGATGAATCCCGAGAACCCGCGCGGCATCCACGCCGTGCGCGTGCTCGAAAATAAAAAGAATTTCACTATCGACAGCCTGATCGCCGCATCCTACGACAACCAGCTGCCGGCCTTCGAGCCGCTGTTGCCGCAGCTGTTCGCCGCCTACGATGAACTGCCGGACGACGATGCGCGCAAGGCCGCGCTGGCGCCGCAGATCGCCGCGCTGCGCGGCTGGGACATGCGCTATACGCTGGAATCGACCGCCACCTCGCTGGCGATCTTCTGGGTGCAGGAGTTGTGGACCACCTGGCAGCCGGCCGCCAAGGCCAAGGAAGTGCAGGTGCTCGACTACATCCAGGCCGCCATCACACCGCTGCAGCGGCTGGAGGCGCTGGAGCGCGCCACGGCGAAACTGAGCGCCGATTTCGGCAAGTGGCAGACGCCGTGGGGCGAGATCAACCGCTTCCAGCGGCTGACCGGCGACGTGGTGCAACCGTTCGACGACAGCAAACCGAGCCTGCCGGTGGCGTTCGCCTCGGCCAACTGGGGTTCGCTGGCGGCGTATGGCATGACCTCCAAGCAAAAGACCAAGCGCATCTACGGCGAACGTGGCAACAGCTTTGTGGCGGCGGTGGAGTTCGGGCCGCGCATCAAGGCGCGCAGCATTCTGGCCGGTGGGCAGAGCGGCAATCCGGCCTCGCCGCATTTTGACGACCAGGCCGCGATGTATGCGCGCGGTGAATTCAAGGAAGTCCTGTTCTACAAGGCGCAGGTGGAGAAGCACCTGGAGCGCCGCTACCACCCGGGCGAATAAATACTTAGCTGGCGGGCGCTGCGGCGCCCGTTTCCGCTTTGGCCCATTGCAGATTGTCCAGCTTGTTGTTGCGGACGTTGCCGTCCTTGTGGCGCACCAGCGGCAGCTTGTTCGGATTGGGCAGGTAAGTCTCCGCCACCAGTTCGTGGACGAAGAACTCGCCGGTGCGCGAGCCGCCGCGCAGCTTGACCTTCAGGCCCTCTGGATACAGGGTAGGCTTGAGGGCAGTGACTTTGGCGCCGGCCGCCAGCAGCACGCGGCCGTCGCGGGACACTTTATAGTAGTCGCTGCCAAGCACCGGCTTGGCGCCCGCCACCATGAACGAGTAGGCAAAGCACAGGGCCACGACAATAGCGATGATGTATATGAATTCCATGCGCAGGATATTAGCAGCTAAATAGCGTCCAGCGAACGGCGAATATCGGCCCTTAAATCCTCTATATCTTCAATTCCAACCGACAGCCGTATCAGGCCGTCGCCGATGCCCAGGGCTGCGCGCTGTTCGGCGGGGATGGAGGCGTGGGTCATCAGGGCCGGATGTTCGATCAGGCTTTCCACCCCGCCCAGGCTCTCGGCCAGCGCGAACACCTGGCAGCTTTCCAGGAAGCGGCGCGCGCCCGGCCGCTTGCAAGTCGGCCAGCTTGAGCATGGGGTTGGTGGGCGTCTCCACCCACACCATCTTCGTTTCCGGCTTGATGGCGGCCAGCAGGTTTTCCGGATCGGTCAGGTCGACGTAGCTGAAGTGGTGGCCGGCGCTGCGGCGGCGCACGCGCTCGAACAGGCGGTAGGTGCCGCCGTACATATCGTCGCCGGCGATGATGTGCGAGCCGGCGTCGGCCAGTTCCAGCACAGTCGAGATGGCGGCCAGGCCGGAGGCGAAGGCGTAGCCCTGGGCGCCGCTTTCCACCAATGCCAGGCCGAGCCCGGTATTGCCGGCGGTGGCTTCGATGATGGTGCCGCCGGGCTTCAGCAGGCCTTCGGCTTCGTCTGCCGATGATGCTGCTCCTGTGTCACCTCTGCATTTCGCTATTTAAGCGCATCCGATGCATGTGGAATGCTTATTGGCCGGTGGCGATGTCATCGGTCACTACGCGGTGCAGATTGCGGTAGGCCGCCAGTTCGGCTTTTACTTCAGCGCGAGTTTTGCTTGTTTGGCCAGCCGGCACAGCGAACTCGGCGCCAGGATATTGCTCGCCGCTGCGCAGTTCGCCGCGCTGGATGGCGGCCAGGGTTTCAGCCTTGACTTCGGCACGGGTCTTGGTCGCGACGAAATTGCTGTAGCCGGCGTAGTCTTCGGTGCTTTGAGCCGAGGCGGCAACGGAAACGAACAGGGTGGCGGCGAGGGCGATGGCGATGGTTTTCATGGTGTGGCTCCTTGAGTTTGGTTGGCTGGGCGTTGTTGCCCGATGTAGGAATATTAAGGCGGATGCGATTAAATAGATAGCTAATAATATTTATCGCGGCGATAGAAATAATTGATGGGGGCGCATATAATCGGCGGCTTCAAGGCACAACATGATTTCCAGAAGGCTGCAGTGGCAAAACTCTATTTCCGATACTCTGCAATGAACGCAGGCAAATCCACCGCAATGCTGCAGGTGGCGCACAACTATGAAGAGCAGGGCCAGCAGGTGCGCCTGTTCACGGCGGCCATCGACCACCGCTACGGCGTCGGCAAGGTGACCTCGCGCCTGGGACCGCAGCGCGAGACGGAAGTGTTCGACAAGAACACCGATTTCCTGCTCACCATCGACAAGAAGATCGCCTGCCTGCTGGTGGACGAGGCGCAGTTCCTGACCAAGGAACAGGTCAAGCAGTTGCACCAGCTGGCCCAGGTGCGCGGCGTGCCGGTGATTACCTACGGCCTGCGCTCGGACTTCCTGGGCGAGCCGTTCCCCGGCTCGGCCTATCTGCTGGCGCTGGCCGACGATCTGGAGGAAATCAAGAACATCTGCTCGTGCGGCAAGAAAGCCACCATGAATATCCGCGTCGATGAGCACGGCAAGCGCATCAAGGAAGGCGAGCAGATCAGCATTGGCGGCAACGAAAGCTACCGCCAGGCCTGCGGCCGCTGCTTCTACAGCGAAATGCACTGACGCCATGCCGCCCACGCTCACCGGTCTTCCCGCGCTGGATAATCGGCGCGTCAAAACCAGCACCGAGGATGTGCTGGTCGACCGCGTGGTGCCCGGCGACATTCTGGTGATCGCGTTTGGTTTCGTGTCCTGGGACCAGCGCCCGGACTTCGACTTTTACGGACGGCTGAAAAAGCTGGAGCAGGCCAGCGGCCGCCACATCAACAAGGTGCTGGTGCGCGATTCGGGCAACGCCTGGTATCAGCGCACGATCAGCGGCCTGGGCGCACACCCGGACGAAACGGCGGCCGGCCTGCGCGCGCTGATCGACGCCATCCAGCCCAGCAAGGTGATCACCATCGGCCAATCGATGGGCGGCTATGCGGCGCTGATGTATGGCTTGCTGCTGCAGGCGCAGCAGGTGATCGCCTTCGGCCCCTTGTCCTTCCTCGATCCGCAGCAGGCCTTGCTGTACCACGATCGCCGCTGGCTGGCCGTGATGCGCGCGCTGGCGGCCGATCCGCCGGTCAGCGGCTATGACGACTTACAGGCGCTGGGACTGGCCACGGCGCGGGCGCCGGGCGGCGTTTTGCCGGAGACCCATCTGGTGTTCGGCACCAAGCCGGAGCAGGGCGCCAAGGAGTCCGTCAACCTGGACGCCATGCACGCCCAGCGCCTGGCGGTCATCGGCAATTGCACGCTCCATCCTTATCCCTATTCTGGCCACGCGGTGGTCCAGCACCTGATCGACACCAAGCGCATCAACGCGCTGCTGGCGCGTCTCATCATGGACCTGGCGATACCGGAAGAGGCGCTGGAAGTCAGCGCCGGCTGGCACGCCTGGATCGCTGAAAACTTGCGCCTGGGCAGCGCGCCCGGGGAGCTGGTCGAGATTCTGCAACACCACGGTTTTTCGCGCGCCAGCAGCATCGCCGCCGTGAACGTTAGCCCAGCGGCTGGCTGAGCGGCGCGGTGGCGCGTTCCAGGTCGGCCACCGTGGCTGGCTTGGTCAGGTGCAGGTCGAAATCGCCGTCGTAGGCGCGCGCCACGTCTTCGCGCTGGCCGTAGCCGGTCAGGGCCACCAGGCGCAGTGCGGCGCCGTCTGCCAGCAGGCGGATCGCGGCCGCCAGCGCGTAGCCGTCCATGTCCGGCAGGCCGATGTCGAGAATGGCGACTTGCGGCATCCGGTCGTTGACTGCTGCCAGCGCCTCGGCGGCGCTGTGGGCGACCCGCACCTCATGCCCCAGCAGCTCCAGCAGCGCGGCGCCGGCCTGCGCGGCGTCGACGTTGTCGTCCACCAGCAGCAAATCCATGCGCGTTGCCTCGGGCGCGGCGGTGCGCTCGGCCTCGGCCGGGGGCGCGGCGCCGAGCGGCAGGATCACTTCGAAGCGGCTGCCCATGCCGGCGCCGGCGCTGTGGGCGCTGACCGTGCCGCCGTGCAGGTCGACGATTTTGTGCACGATGGCCAGGCCCAGGCCCAGCCCGCCGGTGCGGCGTGCCAGCGATTGCGGCGCCTGCTGGAAAGGTTCGAACACGCGGGCAATCAATTCCTCGCTCATGCCGATGCCGTTGTCGCTGACTTCGAGCCGGGCGTGGGTGGGGTCCGCGCTCAGCGTGACCTGTGTAAAACTGCTGCCGAAGCGCGAGGCGTTCGACAGCAGGTTGTTGAGCACCTGCGTCAGCCGGCTGTCGTCGCCGTTCACCCACACGGCGGTCGGCGCCAGCAGACGCACCTGGGCTTCGGAGGCCGAGGCCACCGCGTGGCGCACCACCTCGGCCAGGTTGACGGGACGGGCATCCAGCTCCAGCTTGCCGGAGGTGACGCGCGAGACGTCGAGCAGGTCGTCGACCATGCGCCGCAGGTGGTCCACCTGGCGCCGCATGACGGCGCGTTCTTTGCTGCTGGACGGGTCGTCGCGGATGTCCAGCAGATCGAGCGAGGTGACGATGGGGCTGAGCGGATTGCGCAGCTCGTGGCCGAGCACGGCCAGGAATTCATCCTTGGCGCGGCCGGCCTCGCGCGCTTCGGCCAGCGCCGCCTGGTGGCTGGCCAGCGCGCGGTTCAGCGATTCCAGCAATTGCGCGCGTTCGTGTTCCTGGACGTTGCGCTGGTGTTCGGCCTGCCGCAGCGCCGCGCCGATCGCCGCCACCTCGGTGATGGCGGAAGGCGCCAGCGTCAGCGGCGCTCCCGAGCCCAGTGCGGCGGCGTTGCGCTGCAGCGTGTCGATGGCCGCCACCAGGCGGTTCGACAGCAGCGAGGCCAGCAAGATGCCGCCCAGCAGCGACAGCGCGAGGCCGATGCCGAACACCCCCATGCGTTCGAAGGCGGCGGCACGCAGGCCGTCGACCGGCTGGCCGACCACCACCGCCCAGCCGTAGCGCGAGCGGGTGGTGTAGCCGGTGGTCATCCGCTCGCCTTCACTGGAGAGGGCGCTGCCGTAGCCTTCCGCACCCTGGCTGCGCATCAGCGCCATAAACGATGGGCTGGGCTGGCCGCCGACCTTGCGTTCCTGGTCGCGCGAGCGCGCCACCAGGGCGCGCGCGCCGTCGCGGATGGCGATGATGGTGCTTGCCGGCACCTGCTGGCGTGCGATCAGGCGTCCCATGCGGTCCGGCAGGATGACGGCGGTCAGGCTGTAGAGCTTGCCCTTGGCGTCGTTGACGGGCACCCGCACCGGGAAGGCGGCGCGGCCGCCCGGGCCGCGCGCGATTGCGCCGGCCACCGGCTGGCCGGTGGTCAGCACCGTTTGCAGGCTGCGCGGATCGGCTGCCGGCGGCGCCGACACCCCGTAGGCGTCCATGGTGCGCAGCAGGACCTTGCCGCTGTCGTCGGTGAGAATCACGCCCAGCCAGTCCGGCTGCGCCTTGACGACGCTGCGGGCCGCCTCGTGGAAAGTGCGCAGGTCGCCGCCTTGCAGCGAAGGCACGCCGCCCAGGCCGGTCAGCACGGCGACTGCGTTGTCGAGTTCGGCATCGGCGGCGCTCGACAGCGCACGCGCCAGGTCCAGCATCCAGCGCTCCTGCTCGCGCTCCTTGTATTCGGCCGCCGCGTGCAGGCTCCACGCCCCCAGCAAGGCCAGGGGCAGCAATCCTATCGCGGTGAGCATAATCAGCAAATGCCGCAAGGAAAACGTCAACCGTGGCCGTGGAGGCATAATGTTTAAGCAATGTAAATTGGAATCCGACAATCTACAGGAAGATCGCCGCCTTGTCGTGCGCGGTTGAACCCCCTGGGCGGTTTTCGCGCCGTCGATCGCAGCCGAATCAGTGTACCAGCGGTCTCCTTAGTTTTGGTGCGACGATCACCGTCAAGATATAGGACGTCGTACAACCTGAAATCGTCTTGCGCCTTGCTAGTAACCGTTTAACTTGTTGATTTATATACCGATGCACCACGCGGTTGTGTGCTTCGGTTGTACGATGACAAGAATGCCTATGATTAGAGTGGCATCGTTTGCACAAATACGGGGGGGAAGGTTTAAAATAACGGGCGGAATTAAACCAAGCACCGATCGTTTACCGAGGAAATCGACATGGCATCACAAAAATCAAAGATCATCTACACGCTGACTGACGAAGCTCCACTGCTGGCAACGTACTCTCTGCTGCCGATCATCAAGAAATTCACGGCACCAGCTGACATCGACGTGGTCTCGAGCGACATCTCGGTCGCGGCGCGCGTGTTGGCCGAGTTCCCTGAGTATCTGACCGATGCGCAAAAAGTTCCGAACACCCTGGCCGAGCTGGGCGCGCTGACCCAGAGCCCGGACGCCAACATCATCAAGCTGCCGAACATTTCGGCCTCGGTGGCCCAGCTGCAAGCCGCCGTGCGCGAACTGCAAGGCAAGGGCTACAAGCTGCCGGACTATCCGGAAGATCCGAAGACCGACGAAGACAAAGCCCTGAAGGCGCGCTACAGCAAGTGTACCGGTTCGGCCGTCAATCCGGTCCTGCGCGAAGGCAATTCCGACCGCCGCGCGCCAAAAGCCGTGAAAGAATACGCCCGCAAGCACCCGCACTCGATGGGCGAATGGAGCCAGGCATCGCGCACCCACGTGTCGCACATGCACCATGGCGACTTCTACCACGGTGAAAAGTCCATGACTCTGGACCAGCCGCGCGACGTCAAGATGGAATTGATCACCGCCTCCGGCAAGACCATCGTGCTGAAACCGAAGGTCGCGCTGCAAGCCGGCGAAATCATCGACTCCATGTTCATGAGCAAGAAGGCGCTGCTGGAGTTCTACGAAAAGGAAATCGACGACGCCTACAAGACCGGCGTGATGTTCTCGCTGCACGTGAAAGCCACCATGATGAAGGTGTCGCACCCGATCGTGTTCGGTCACTGCGTGCGCATCTTCTACAAGGAAGCGTTTGAAAAACACGCCAAGCTGTTCGAGGAACTGGGCGTGAACGTCAACAACGGCATGGTCAACCTGTACGACAAGATCGAAAAACTGCCATCGTCGCAGAAGGACGAGATCCTCAAAGACCTGCACGCCTGCCACGAACACCGTCCGAAGCTGGCCATGGTCGATTCGGCCAAGGGCATCACCAACTTCCACTCGCCGAACGACGTGATCGTCGACGCATCGATGCCGGCCATGATCCGCATCGGCGGCAAAATGTGGGGCGCCGATGGCCGCACCGCCGACGTCAAGGCGGTCATGCCCGAGTCGACCTTCGCCCGCATCTACCAGGAGATGATCAACTTCTGCAAATGGCACGGCAACTTCGACCCGACCACCATGGGCACCGTGCCTAACGTCGGCCTGATGGCGCAGCAAGCCGAAGAATACGGCTCGCACGACAAGACCTTTGAAGTGCCGGAAGGCGGCATCGCCAACATCACCGACCTGGCCACCGGCGAAGTGCTGCTGACCCAGACCGTGGAGCAGGGCGACATCTGGCGCATGTGCCAGGTCAAGGACGCACCGATCCGTGACTGGGTCAAGCTGGCCGTGACCCGCGCACGCCAGTCGGGCATGCCTGCCGTGTTCTGGCTCGACACCTACCGTCCGCACGAAGCCGAAGTGATCAAGAAAGTTCAGGTTTACCTGAAGGAGCACGACACCAGCGGCCTGGACATCCACATCATGTCGCAGACGCGCGCCATGCGTTACACCCTGGAGCGCGTCTCGCGCGGCCTGGACACCATCTCGGTGACCGGCAACATCCTGCGCGACTACCTGACCGACCTGTTCCCGATCCTGGAACTGGGCACCTCGGCCAAGATGCTGTCCATCGTTCCGCTGATGGCGGGCGGCGGCATGTACGAAACCGGCGCCGGCGGTTCGGCGCCGAAACACGTGAAACAGCTGGTCGAAGAGAATCACCTGCGTTGGGATTCGCTGGGCGAGTTCCTGGCGCTGGCGGTGTCGCTGGAAGAGCTGGGCATCAAGGCGGGCAACAACAAAGCCAAGCTGCTGGCCAAGACCCTGGACGAAGCGACCGGCAAACTGCTGGACAACAGCAAGTCGCCATCGAGCCGCACCGGTGAGCTGGACAACCGTGGCAGCCACTTCTACCTGTCGCTGTACTGGGCGCAAGGCCTGGCCTCGCAGACCGAAGATGCTGAACTGGCCGCGTACTTTGCGCCGCTGGCCAAGACGCTGTCGGAAAACGAGACCAAGATCGTTGACGAACTGAACAGCGTTCAAGGTCAGGCGCAGGACACCGGTGGTTACTACTACCCTGATCCAGCCAAGACCGAAGCGGTCATGCGTCCAAGCGCAACCTTCAACGCCGCGATCTCGGCGTAATCGGTAAAAAAGGCAGCCTCGGCTGTAATGCCGTTAAGTTAAGCGATGTCGTCCCGGCGAAAGCCGGGATCCATGCTGAGTTAGCCGGGCATGCGCCTCATGGATTCCCGCATGCGCGGGAATGACGAAGCCTATTTTCAGCGTAACTTACCGGCATTACAGCCTCGGCTGCCTTTTTTTGGTTCATCGCGGTTAGCGGGGGAAGACGGGCTTGGTGCCGCGTGCTGCTAAAGCGACAAGCAACGTCCAGCCCGTCCTGCCAGGCCTCTTCCCGTAAATCCGCGATCAACCCTTTTTATTGCGGCGTCTGCATCTGGCGCGCGTAGCGCAGGCCGACGCCGTAGCCGCCGCCGTTTTTCTCGACCACGGCGCGCGCGGCGTCGTAGGTGTCGTGGCGGGTCCAGTCGCGCTGCAGTTCCAGCAGCACTTGCAGCCAGCTGCTGAGCTGCGCGCCATTGCTGGCCATGCGTTGCAGCGCCAGGTCGCGGCCGGCCACGGTCGGTCCGCCGCAGGCATCGCCCACCACATAGCATTCATAGCCGGCTTCGAGCGCGCTCAGCACTGCAAAGCTGATGCACGCTTCCGTCAGCATGCCGGAAACGATCAGCTTCCCGCGGCCGGTCGCTTCGATGGCCGCCTTGGCAGGCCAAGCCTCTGCCATAGGTGGCAGAAATTGACGGCGCGGCCCTGGCGTGCGAGGATGCCGCATGAACACCCTGTTCGAATGTAGCGTGCTCGCGCCCTCGTGGTTGTGCGATCATCGCGACATCCTGATCTACCTGGCGCCGTCGCTGCTGCTGGCGCTGTTGATCCGCGCCCTGTCGGCACGTCATCCCTTCTTTTTCCTGTTTACGGTGGCCGGCACCATCTGCCATGAGCTGGCGCATTTTGTCGCCGGCCTGCTCACGGGCGCGCGGCCGGCCGCGTTCACGGTGATACCGCGCCGCATCGGGCAAGGCTGGGAGCTGGGATCGGTAAGGCTGACGCGGGTGCGCTGGTATAACGCGGCGCCGTCGGCGCTGGCGCCGTTCGCGGTGGTGGTGCTGCCGTTTGTGGTGGCCTGGTGGCGCACGCGCAGCGGATTGCATTTCCAATGGGTGGATGTGGCGCTGGCGTTTGCCGTGGCGCCGCAATTTCTGGCGTGCTGGCCCTCGACCACAGACTGGAAAATCTCGCTGCGGTCGTGGCCTTATTTGCTGATCGCCGTGTTGGCGTGGTGGGCGTTCAGCGTGCTGCGCTAGTCAGCTTCAATGGGCGGCGTTCAGGGGTTTGACCGGAGCGTCGACCACCACCTTGCTGCGCACTTTCTGGGCGTCTTCGATTTCCAGTGTCAGCGCGACCTTGTCACCGTCTTTCAGTTGCTGTTTCAGGTCCAGCAGCATCAGGTGGTAGCCGCCCGGCGCCAGCTTGACCGACTTGCCGGCCGGCAGATCCAGCGCTGGGATCTGGCGCATGCGCATCATGTCGTTGTCCATTTTCATTTCATGTACTTCAACGATGCCGGCGGCGGGCGAGCTGACGCCGACCAGCTTGACGTTTTGCGTCGAGGTCAGCGTCATGAAGGCGCCGGTGGCTTTTTGCGCAGCCACGGTGGCGCGCACCCACGGTTCGCCGACGCTGACTTGGGCCAGCGCGGGCAGGGCCGCCATCAGCAGCAGGGAGAGTAGTTTTTTCATTGGAACAGTCCTTTCAGGAAGCCGGTTTCTTTTTTAGGGTTCAACAGCAGGCGCAGGTCGGCTGCGCACTGTTGTGCGGTTTGCTCGTGCTTCATCGCCAGGCGGATTTTGCCGCTGGCGTCGAACACGTAGGTGAGGGCGGTGTGGTCCATGGTGTAGGCGCTGCCGCTGGGCACCTTGCGGTAGAAGATCTTGAAGTCCTTGGCGGTTTTGGCGGTCTGCTCCAGGTTGCCGCGCACGGCCACGAAGGTCGGATCGAAGGCGCGCATGTACTCGTCCAGCAAGGGCGAGGTGTCGCGCTCCGGGTCGACGGTGACGAAGACGACTTGCAGCTTGTTGCCGTCCTCGCCGAGCAGGCGTTTGATCTCCACCGCGCGCGACAAGGCGGTGGGGCAGACGTCCGGGCATTGGGTGAAGCCGAAGAATAGCAGCACCAGTTTGCCCTTGAAGTCGCGCAGCGAGGCCGGCTTGCCATTGGTATAAGACAGTTGGTAGTCCGGGCCGAGGCTGGCGCCGGTGATGTCGATGGCGGTGAAGCCGGAAGCGGCATGCGCCGTGGAGGCCAGCAAAGGCAGGGCGGCCAACGACGAGATAAACAAACGACGTTGCATGGAATATCCTGTAAAGCGGATGGGATGGGAGCAGCGCCGCGCGGCAAGGCCGGCGCGGTGCTGCGGCTGACGGCGTCAGGCCGGAGCGGGCGGGCCGCGCGGCCGCGCGTCGGTCCAGCTCGCGGACTGTGACGGCGTAGCGTAAAGGAGGAAGGGATGTGGCGCGTGGCCGGTCAGCACCGCCAGCAGACCCGCAGCGGTGGGCGGCGGCGCGGCGTCGCCGGCCTGGGCGGCGCAGAATACGCAATGTTTGAAACCGTGGACCGGATGCTGCTTCGGCGCAGGCAGTCCTGTGCGGCAAATATCCTGCGCCAGCGGCTCGGATGCGGCCTGGCCCAACCCCGGCGCACACAGATTCAGCAGGATCGCCATCAGGACGACCATGCTGGTCCAACGCCGGCGCGGGGTAAAAGTAAGCATGGCCAACATTATAATGCGCTTCCACCCCGCATGCTTTTAGCGATACGCCAGCGCTACCGCTTAGGGGTCGTACCCCGTGCGGGGTACGACCCCGCGTGGCAGTACGGGACTGGCGTGGAAAACTACTTCAGCGCCAGATACTGCTGCTTCTGCGCCGGCTGGCTGCCCAGCTTGAAGATGCGCACCACGTCTTCCAGTTCATGCGCCTGATCCTGCAGCGCCTGTGCGGCGGCCGCAGCTTCTTCCACCAGCGCCGCATTCTGCTGCGTCACCTGATCCATCTGCGTAATGGCCTCGTGTACCTGGCCGATGCCGGCGCGCTGCTCTTCGCTGGCATGGCTGATCTCGGCCATGATATCGGTCACGCGGCGCACGCTATCGACCACTTCCTGCATGGTGGTGCCGGCCTGCTCAACCTGCTTGCTGCCGACTTCGACCTTGCTGACCGAATCATCGATCAGCGCCTTGATCTCCTTGGCGGCCGTGGCCGAGCGCTGCGCCAGGTTGCGCACTTCCGAGGCCACCACCGCAAAGCCGCGACCCTGCTCGCCGGCGCGGGCCGCTTCCACGGCGGCGTTCAGCGCCAGGATGTTGGTCTGGAAGGCGATCCCGTCGATGACCGAAATGATATCGACGATCTTGCGCGACGAAGCGTTGATCGAACCCATGGTCTCGACCACCTGCGCCACCACCGCGCCACCCTTGGCCGCGATGCCGGAGGCGGCCAGCGCCATCTGGTTGGCTTGCGATGCGTTCTCGGCGTTCTGCGTGACGGCGCTGCTCAGCTGCTCCATCGAGGCGGCGGTTTCCTCCAGGCTGGAAGCCTGTTCTTCCGTGCGGCCGGACAAGTCGAGGTTGCCCTGGGCGATTTCCGCCGAGGCCGTGGTGATCTGTTCGGCGCCGGTGCGCACCTGGCCCACCACGCCGGACAGGTTGTCGCTGATATTGTTCAGCGAGCGCAGCACCAGGCCGATTTCATCCTTGTTGTCGATTTCCAGGTGCACGTCCAGGTCACCCTTGGCGATGCGCTCGGCCGCTTCGGTGGCGCGCGCCAACGGACGCGACACCACGGTGCGCACCAGGACGAACAGCACGCCGGCAAACAGCAGCAGCGCGACCAGGCCCAGCAGCGCATAGCGGTTGCGCAGTGTCGCCGCCTCATGGGTGATTTCTTCGGTGTAGGTGCCGCCGACGATCAGCCAGTTCCATGGCTTGAAGGTGTGGAACTCCACCATCTTCTCGCGCGGCGTATCGCCTGCCTGGTCGGCCCAGTCGTAGCTCAGACCGCCGGATTTGGCTTCCAGCATTTCCTTGATGAAGGTGCGGCCGTCGCTGCTCTTCAGCTCCAGCACGTTCTCGCCTTCCTTGGTCGGGTGTACCAGTTCCACGCCCTGGTTCTTGCCCGGCGCGGCGTTGATCACGTAGATGTAGCCGGTATCGCCGATCTTGATGGCCTTGATTTTTTCCTTCAGCATCGCCATGTTCTTGGAGATGTCGAGGCCGATGAACAGCACGCCGATGACCTTGCCGCTGCCGTCCTTGATCGGGTCGTACTGGGTGATGAACTGTTTGCCGAACAGCGTGGCCAGGCCGATGTAGTTGTTACCGGTGCGCAGCAGCGGATAGCTCGGGTGGGCGTGGTCGAGCTGGGTGCCGACGGCGCGCTCGCCGTTTTCTTTCTTCAGCGAGGTGGTGACGCGCACGAACTCGTCACCATTGGCGGCGAAGATGGTGACCACGACACCGGTGTCGCTGGTGAACTTGTCGGGAATGCTGAAGTCCATGTTCAGCGTCTTGCCGCCATACAGCAGCGACGGCGTCGGCTTGCCGGCGATCTCGACCGTGGTGGCCGGATCGAGCGTGAACTGGCCGTTGCTGAACTGCGCTGCAAACAGGCGCGCGAAACTCGAGGCTTCGTTCATCATGGCGGTGTTGAACACTTCCACCGTATTGCTGATGCCGGACAGGGTGTTGGCGACATTGGCCTTGGCGCGGTCCTGCAGCATGGCCGAGGTGCTCAGGTTAATCAGGGTCAGCAGAAGTGCCAGGATGACGGCAATCAGGCCGAACGTAAAAACGGTAATTTTGCTACCGACACCCCAATTACGGGGATTGAATATTTTTTGCATTTTTTTTAGAGAAAAAGGTACTGCGGTTGAGGTCGCTCGATTTCGAGCATGCTCCAGGGATGGAGCACAGCAAAGGCAAGTGGGCACTGCCGTGGTACTTGTGCAGGCCGTCAAGATGAAACGAAGAAGAGAATGATACCATGATTTTGCTATAAGGCAACTAAATACAGCGGTTTTTCAAAAGATTTCTATTTATAAAACAATGACTTGTGAAGAAATTGCATAAAAGTAAGTAATTCTACCGAGTAAATCCAGGTGAACAGATGTTTCGTTTCAGCTACCCTTAAGCTTAGACAGGGAAACTCGGAATTACCAGTCCCGTGCGCATAGCGCTATCCTGTAGAATGAAGCAACTGATGATTAACACGTTTCGGAGTAAGCCGATGAAGAAGCAATTGCTGTTGGTGGCCGTCCTGTCGGCCCTGTCAGTGCAGGCCGGCGCCGCCGTGCCAGAGAAAACGGCCGACACCATCCTCAAACCCCAGCCGGGCCAAACCCAGGCCGCCCTGTGGGCCTCGCGTGTGCTGGGCAAGCTGCACTACAAGCCCGCGCCGCTCGACGACGCCATGTCCGAGAAAATCTTCGACCGTTACTTCAAGTCGCTGGACGGGGAAAAAATGTTCTTCACCCAGGCCGACATCGACCAGTACGCCATCGTGCGCACCCGCCTGGACGACGCCATCAACGGCGAAAACCTCAGCGTACCGTTTGCCATCTTCAATCTCTACCAGCAGCGCTTCAACGAGCGCATCGCCTATGCGCGCGACCTGGTCAAGAACGGCAAATTCGAATTCAGCTCCGACGAAAGCTACCAGTACGACCGCGAAAAAGCCGACTGGGGCAAGAGCGACGCCGAGGTCAAGGACTTGTGGCGCAAGCGCGTCAAGAACGAGTGGCTGCGCCTGAAGCTGGCCGGCAAGGAAGACAAGGCCATCCGCGAAACGCTGGACAAGCGCTACGAGGGCTACCTGAGCCCGTCGCGCAAGCTGACCAATGAAGACGTGTTCCAGATCTTCATGAACGCCTACGCCATGTCGATCGAGCCGCACACCAACTACCTCGGCCCGCGCGCCGCCGAGAACTTCGACATCGCCATGCGCCTGTCGCTGGAAGGCATCGGCTGCGTGCTGCAATCGCGCGACGACTACACCGTGGTGCGCGAAGTGGTGCCCGGCAGCCCGGCCGGCCTGTCCGGCAAGATCAAGGTCGGCGACAAGATCGTCGCCGTCGCCAAAGACGAGAAAACGCCGCTGACCGAAGTGCTGGGCTGGCGCCTGGACGACGTGGTGGCGCTGATTCGCGGTCCCAAGGATTCGACCGTCAAGCTGGAGATCATTTCCGCCGACGCCGGCCCGGACGGCAAGCACAACTTCGTCTCGCTGGTGCGCCAGAAGATCAGCATGGAAGAGCAGTCGGCCAAGAAAACCATCTATGAAGTCAAGGATGGCGCCGCCAAAAGGCGCGTGGGCGTGATCTCGCTGCCGACCTTCTACATGGACTTCGAAGCGCGTCGCAAGGGCGACAAGGACTTCAAGAGCGCCACCCGCGACGTTCAGCGCCTGCTGGTGGAACTGAAGAAGGATAAAGTCGACAACGTACTGATCGACCTGCGCAACAACGGCGGCGGCTCGCTGACCGAAGCGGTGGAACTGACCGGCCTGTTCATCGACAAGGGCCCGGTGGTGATGCAGCGCAGCGGCGACAACAAGGTCGAAGTGGAGAGCGACACCAACGCCGGCATGGCGTGGGACGGCCCGATGGGCGTGCTGATCAACCGTGGCTCGGCCTCGGCGTCGGAGATCTTCGCGGCGGCGATCCAGGATTACGGCCGTGGCGTCATCATCGGCGAACCGAGCTTCGGCAAGGGCACGGTGCAGACCCTGTTCGGCCTGGACCGTTTTGCCCAGAGCGAGAAAGTGCATTACGGCGAGCTGAAGTTCACGATCGCGCAGTTCTTCCGCATCAACGGCGGCACCACGCAGCTGCGCGGCGTCACGCCGGACATCAAGCTGCCGACCATGGGCGATTCGGACAGCTTCGGCGAATCGAGCTACGAGAACGCCTTGCCGTGGACCCAGATCAAGCCTGCCATCTACATCCCGGCCGGCGAGGTCAAGGAAGTGGTACCGCTGCTCGACAAAAAGCATGAGGCCCGCGTCGCCAAGGACAAGGACTTCCAATACCTGGCCGAGGACATCGCGCTGGTGAAAAAGCAGCGCAAGGAAAACTCGATCTCGCTGAACGAAACCGTGCGCCGCAAGGAGCGCGACCAGCAGGAAGCGCGCGCCAAGCTGCGCGAGGCGCGTCTGCTGGCCAATACGCCGGGGGCCGACGATCCTATCCTGGTGCCGGATCCGAAAGATGCGCTGAACAAGGCGATCTCGGCCAAGCCGGCCAACGGCAAGCCGGCGCCGTCGCCGAAGGTGGCGGGGGTCAAGGGCGCGCTGCGCAGCGACGACGGCCTGCAAGGCGCCGAGCGTTCGCTGGCGGCCGAGCTGGAGGCGGAAAAAGCCGCCAAGGCGGCCAAGGATGTGCTGCTGAATGAAGCCGTGCACATCCTGGCGGACGAAGTCAGCCTGCTGAAGACCGATACCCGCATGGCTTCCCGCGTGCTGCCGTACGCGGCCGATGCCAAGTAAGTAAGGTCATAGGTTTTGTGAATAGCCGCTATTGCTAATATAAATTGGATTAATATGCTGTGATGCAGCATACTTCATTTGTCTCCTCTATCTCCTCCAAGGAAATAGACTTCAGCCCGCTCCCTGAGCGGGCTTTTTTTTTGGTTCATCGTGCTTGGTGGGGCGCGCTTTTACAGCGACAAGCAACGCCAGGCCTAGCCCACCAAACCTATTCCCGTACATACGTGAGGATGCTTTTTTTCGTCTAAACGCCGAAGATCGGGTAAGCTTTCTACAGGTCAACGTTTAGGTTCGGATACGTGTCTCCAACTCAATTCAAAATAGCCGTGCTGGCCCTGGCGCTGGGCGGTGCGGCGGTCGGCGGCGGTGTCGCTTATCTGCTGGTCCACACACCAAAACAGGACGCCGGTGGGCAAGCAGCGCCTTTTGCCGTCAAGGGCACGCCCTCGGGCTGGCCGGCGCGCGTCGGTACCCTCGCCGGCGACGGCTTGCCGGGCGCCGCCAATGGCAGCGGCCGGCGCACCCGCTTCTCGGATCCGTTCGGCGTGGTGCTCGACCGGCAAGGCAATCTCTACGTTGCCGACGGCGGCGACAACAACAGTATCCGCAAGATCGATCCGGCCGGCGTCAGCTCCACCCTGGCCGGCGGCAACGAGGGCTATGCCGAAGGCAAGGGCGGCGCGGCGGCCTTCCACACGCCGTCGGGCTTGGCAATCGACAGCGCCGGTAATCTGTACGTGGCCGACACCGGCAACAACGCCATCCGCAAGATCACGCCGGAGGGCGTGGTATCGACGTTGGCCGGCGACGGCCTGGCGGGCGACAGGGACGGCAACGGTGCTGCGGCGCAGTTCAACGGCCCGGTCGGCGTGGCGATCGACGCCGAGGGCGTGCTGTACGTGGCCGATACCTATAACGACCGCATCCGCCGCATTACGCGCGACGGCACCGTGAGCACCATCGCCGGTGGCAAGCGCGCCGGCATGGCCGACGGCCCGGCCGCCCAGGCGCGCTTCGATACGCCGACCGGGCTGGCCGTCAGCGCCGCCGGCGACATCTATATCGCCGACACCGCCAACCACGCCATCCGCAAGCTGGGCAAGGACGGCAAGGTCACCACCATCGCCGCCGCCAAGGACGACGACCGCGATGCGCTGCTGCGCTCCCCGGTCGGCATCGCGATAACCGGCGACGGCTTCCTGTACCTCGCCAGCAGCGCCCACGGCCGCGTGGCGCAACTGACCCCGGCCGGCGAGGCGGTGGCGCTGCGCGACGTCGATCACCCGGCCCAGCCCGGCTACGGCGCCGACGGCGGCGTGCGCCTGTACTCGCCGCGCGGCATCGCGCTGGCGGGCGACGGTTCGCTGTTCGTGACCGATGGCGCCACGTTCCGCCTGCATCATATCGCCATGGTCGGCGCCGATGAGGCACCGCTGCCGGACCCGCCCTGGCCCGGCCTGCCGGTGCGCAGTGCGACCATGCAATGGCCGGTCAAGCCGCACAACCAGCCGCATGAAGTGGTGGGACTGATGGGCGAAGTGCGCGGCAATTTCGACGGCGAAAGCCGCGACCATTTCCACACCGGGCTCGACGTGCAAGGGGCGATCGGCACGCCGGTGCAGGCCATCGGCGCGGCCAAGGTCAGCGACCCGCGCGCCGGCTGGGGCTATGGCGAATTGTCGGAAGGCCTGGCGCTGGGCGGCCTGCAATATGTGCACATGCGTGTCGGCCGCGACGGCAAGGATAAAGTCCTCGATGCGCGCTTCCTGGTCGCCAAAAACGACCAGGGTGCGGCGCAGGCGGTGCGGGTCAAGCGCGGCACCCGCTTCGCGGCGGGCGACACACTGGGCACCATCAACCGCATGGCGCACGTCCACCTCGACTACAAGCCCAACGGCGGCCCGGTGAATCCCTTGCTGCTGCCCTTCATCGGTCTGGAAGATACGATTGCGCCGCAGATCAAGCGCATCAGCGTGGTGGACGGCAAGGGCAAACCCTTGACCGAGAAGCGCGACGGCCGCCTGCTCATCCGGCGCAGCCTGGGCGAGGCGCAGATCGTGGTCGATGCCAGCGATCAGATCAACGGCAACCAGCAGCGCCGCCGTCTCGGCCTGTACCGGCTCGGCTATCAGCTGCTGAACCAGCAGGGCGATACCATACCGGGCATGACCGAGCCCATCATCACGCAGCAATATGACCGCCTGCCGCGCAATCGCGAGGCGGTCAAGCTGGCGTATGCGCCCGACAGCGGCATCACCGTGCACGGCGCGCGCGAGACACGTTTTGCCTACGCCATCAACAACCGGCTGATCAACGGCAAAATGACGCCGGGGGCTTGGAAAGTGGGGGAGTTAGGGCCGGGCAATTACATCCTGCGCATTACGGCCGAGGACTATGCCGGCAACGCAGCCGACCGTAACCGCGAGCTGGCGGTCACGATCGACTAGTGAGGCGATCAAGCGGCGGTCAGCATGCCGGACAGCAGGAACGGCACCATGGTGCCGGTGCTTTCCAGCTGTTTCATCAGTTCGTTGCGGTCACCGGCGATCTCGGCCTTCGATGGCAGGCTGAGCTCGTCCGGCAAGTCTTGCGGCGACAGCGCGATGCCGAGGCCGGCGAGGGTGGCAACGGGATCGTTCAGGAGCTGTGCGCGAAACTTGTCATCGCTCGCCAGTTTGTCGAGGACGGCGCTGAGTTCGTTGATAGTTTGCATGATGTATTGAGCCCTATAAAGGATTTAGAGGCACGGCTGTGCCCCAATCCATCCTACGCCGAACACCGTTGAATGCCAAGAACTTCATTGCTTACTTGCTAACGATAAGCTAGACTCGAAGCACCCCGAGCAAGGAGGAAAAGATGAAGCTACGCCGTTGCGCCGTGCTGTATCTGGAGTCCCGTGAAGCACTGGCTATCGATTGGAAAAGTGTGTTGTCAGGCGGCAACGCGCTGGCCGCCAGCACGCATTGGGTGGCGCTGGCGCCGCATCTGGACCTGGAACTGGACGTCGGCGCGGCGCAGGTGGCCGCGCTTGGCGCCATCGGTCAGACCGTCTGGAGCGAGCGCGCCGACGCCGAGCGGGGTTTCGGCGAAGACCTCATCGCCCAACTGCTGGAGCTGGGCCTGCTGATCGGCGACACGCCGCAGTACGCCGCCCAGCGCGAGCGCGACGATACCTTGCGCAATACCCACTGGCGGCCGCTGTCGGCGCTGGCCCATACCTTCGGCCGCTGGCGCGGGGTGACCGGCGAGACCGGCATGGAGGCGCCCAGCTTCCAGGCCTTGCTGGAGCGTTACGGCGAACCACCGCCGCCGACCCTGGACCTGGCGCCGGAGGCGGCCGTCAAACTGCCCGGCGCCGCCAGCGGACGCCTGGACGAGCAACTGCTGCAGCGCTACACGGGCCGCAATTTCGATCTGCAGGCCAGCGTGCCGCTGGATGTGGCGGCGCGGCTGCTGCAGCGCACCTTCGGCGCCCAAGAGGTGCGCAAGGTCGGCCCGCATTCGTCGGTGCTGAAGAAAACCAGTCCTTCCGGCGGCGGCCTGCACCCGATCGAAGCCTACGTGCTGGTGCAGCGCGTGGACGGCGTGGCGCCCGGCCTGTATCACTACCACCCGATCGCGCATGAGCTGCGTCCGCTGCGTGCGCTTGACGCCGAGGCGGCCGGCGCGCTGGCGCGCTACATGCTGGCCGATCAGCACTGGCTGGCGAGCGCGCCGCTGCAGGTGGTGATGGTGGCACGCATGGAACGCAGTTTCTGGAAGTACCGCAATCACCAGAAGGCCTACCGCGCGCTGGCGCTGGACGCCGGCCACCTGTCGCAGACCTTCTACCTGCTGGCGGCCGAGGCGGGACTGCCGGCCTTCATCACCGCCGCCATCAACGACGCCGATATCGAGCAGACGCTGGGACTGGACCACCTGCGCCACGCGGTGGTGGCGATGTGCGGCTGCGGCCCGGCCGGCAAGGGCGAGCGCACCATGGTGGAATTGCGTTACGGCGAGACCGAAGCGATCTGACCAGGCGTGTCGCTGGCCGCCTGCACGCCGTCGAGCACGGCTTCAAGGGCGGCGCCGAAGGCGGCCAGCGCGTCCTCGCAATGCACGCGGCGCGGCGACAGCAGCAATTGCTCCAGTTCGCTGGCGGCGTGGTGCAGCGCGTGCATGGAGAGGTTGCCGGCCGCGCCGCGCACCTTGTGCACCAGCTGCGCGGCCTGCTCATAAGCGCCGTGTTCCATCGCCGCGAGCAGCTGCTGCGGGCTGGCCTGGAAGTCCGTCACGAAGCGCTCCAGCAGCATGGCCAGCAGCTTGCGGTTGCCGCCGAGACGCGCCAGCACCGTCGCCATGTCGATGCCCGGCAGGGCGGGCGGCGGTTCGGCGGATGTGGCGTCGGCAAGCTCCGCCGCTTCTGACGCGGTCTCGGCGGCGGGCGCTGGCACTGCCGGCTGCACCCGCTCCGGCGGGCGCCGGATCTGGCTGGCCAGCACTGCGAACAGGCGTTCCGGCTCGATCGGCTTGGTCACATAGTCGTTCATGCCCATGGACAGGCTGCTTTCGCGGAAGCCGGCCACCGCATGCGCCGTCATGGCGATCAGCGGCAGTTGTGCGTGCTGCGGCTTGCTGCGGATGTGGGCCGAGGCCTGGTAGCCGTCCATGCCCGGCATCTGGATATCCATCAGCACCGCATCGAAGTTGTGCTGGTCGACCATCTGCACCGCCGCCGCGCCGCTGTCGGCCAGTTCCACCATCACGCCGGCGCGCAGCAGCACTTCGCGCGCCACCTGCTGGTTGATCACATTGTCGTCGACCACCAGCACGCGCGCGCCGGCGATGCGTTGCGCCATTGCCGACGGCGCGTTCGAGGCCGCGCCGGCCGGCCGTGCCGGCAAGGCCAGCCCAAGCCCGACCAGCACCGCCTCCAGCAACTGCTGCGCCTGCAACGGCTTGACCAGCACGGCGGCGACGCCGGCCAGGCCGACCGCCTGCGCCGCCGGTTCGCGCGCGAACTCGGTCATCATCATCACCAGCGGCGGCACCGGCGCCAGGGCCAGCGTCAGCTCGGCGTGCAGCAGGTGGGCGGCGCCGGCGCCGTAGCCGCCGGGCAGGTCCCAGTCCAGCAGTACCAGGTCAGCGCCCTCCGCGGCACCCTGGCCGTGGCCTGCTCGCAGCAAGTGTTCGACCGCCGCCGCGCCGCCGTCGACGCTGTGCACGCCGAAGCCGTCGCTGCGCAGCTGGCGTTCCAGCATATCGCGCAGCATGGGGTTGGCCGTCACCACCAGCAGGCGCCGGCCGGCCGCCTCGGCCGGCAGCGGCGCCGGCGCCGGTTGCGCGCCTTGCTGGCGCTGCAGCGTCAGGTCGAAATGGAAGCGGCTGCCCACGCCGGGCTGGCTCTCGATGCCGATCACGCCGCCCATGGCCTGCACCAGTTGCTGCGAAATGGCCAGGCCGAGGCCGGTGCCGCCGTACAGGCGCGTGGTGCTGGTGTCGGCCTGCGAGAAGGCGCGGAACAGGCGCGCCTGCTGTTCTTCGCTGATGCCGACGCCGGTGTCGTCGACCATGAAGCGCAGCCGCACCGCCGTATCGGGCTGGTCGGCGACCGCCTGCAGCAGTTCCACGCGCAGGCCGATATGGCCGCCGGCGGTGAACTTGAGGGCGTTGCCGACCAGATTGACCAGCACCTGGTTCAGGCGCAGCGGATCGCCGATCAAGCGCAGCGGCACCTCGGGCGCGGCCCAGGCCAGCAGCTCCAGGCCTTTTTCGGCCGCGCGCCACGAGAACAGGTCGGCGATCTGGCTCAACGTATCGTCGAGGTCGAAGGGCAGGGCTTCCAGCTCCAGCTTGCCGGACTCGATCTTGGCGAAGTCGAGCACGTCGTCGATGATGCTCAGCAGGTTCTGGCCGGCGCGGCCGATCTTGGTGAAATAGTCGCGCGGCTTGGCCGGCAAATCCAGGTGGGTGCCGAGGCCGGCGAAGCCGAGGATGGCGTTCATCGGCGTGCGGATTTCGTGGCTGATATTGGCCAGGAACTCGCTCTTGGCGCGGGTCGAGGCTTCGGCGTCGGCGCGCGCCTGCTGGATGGCGCGGATCGCACTGGCCTTCTGGAACGCCGAGACGAACGGTTCCTTGAGCGCCCGGAACATGTCCAGGTCCTTGCGGGCGAACGGCGTGTCCTGCTTGAACACGAGGTAACCCTGCACCTGCTGCTCGACCCGGATGCGCACCGCCAGCAGGGTGCTTTGCTTGAGGAACATGTCCGGCGCGATGCTGCTGGCGCCGTCGACGAACTGCGCGCGCGCCGCCGCCAGCGACATGCCGGCGCAGGCCGACGGCAGCGCGTCGTGGCCCCAGCTGGCGCGGATCTCCAGTGTGTCGCCGGGCGCTTCGCAGGTCAGCGCGTAGGCCACGCCGACTTCGCCGATGGCGCTCGATTCGCGCAGGATGGTGTGCAGCAGGGCGTCGAAATCCAGCTCGTCGTTGATCGACTTGACGATGGCGTGCACGCGCTCCAGGTGCAGCGTGCGCGAATACACCTGCTGCTGCAGGTTGCGCACGCGCCAGCGGTACATGCCCCACGCCAGGGCCAGTACGCCCAGCGTGGCGCCCAGGCGCGTCCACCAGGTCTGATACCAGGCCGGCAGGAAGTGCAGTTCCATGCTCAGTTCATGCGGACTCCAGGCGCCGTCGCGGTTGCTGCCGCGCATGGCCAGCCGGTAGCGGCCGGGGGGCACGTTGGCGTAGGTGGCGGCGCGGCGGCTGGCATCGGCCTCGATCCATTCCTTGTCGTAGCCTTCCAGGCGGAAGGCGTAGCGGTTGCGCTGGCTGGCGGAAAAGTCCAGCGACGCCACCTCCACCTCCACCTTGCGGGTGCCGGGCGGGATCGCCAGCGCCGGCCCGCCCGCGGCCAGCAGGGGCGCCGCCGCCACCGCGTCGCGGTCCAGATGCACCGCGCTGACCACCAGCGGCGGTTGGTAGCGCCAGGGCTGCGGCGTTTCCGGCCGCACCACCACATAGCCGCCCGAAGTGCCGAACACGACCTCCGATTGCGCCGTCATGCCGACCGCGCCGACTATGTAAGGCTGGAACACCAGGCCGGCGGCGCGGTCCAGCACCTGCACTTGCAGCGTGGCGGTATCGATCGCGGCGATGCCGTCGGAACTCGAGGCCCACATGCGGCCGCGTTGGTCCGGGTGCAGGGCGGTGGCGGTGTTGTTGGGCAGGCCATTGCCGACGCCCACGCGGCGGAACTGCGGCGTGCCGTCGGCCGCGCGGCCTTCCAGGATGGCGATGCCGTCGCCGATACTGCCGACCCACAGCCGGCCTTGGCCATCGAAGGCCAGGCTGGTGATGAAGCTGCGCGGCAGCGACGTGGCGGACGTCGGGCCGGGCGTGAACTGCTCGGCCTTGCCGGTGGACGGCTCTACGCGATTCAAGCCGTTGCGGGTGCCGACCCACAGCGCGCCGTCGGGCCCGGCACGCATGGCGGTGATGCGGTTGTCGCTCAGCCCGCCGCTGGCTGCGCTGTCCTGGCTGAACACCTGGGCGCTGCGGTGGCGCAGTTCGTAGCGCATCAGGCCGGTGGGCACGGCCAGCCAGAGCACATCGCCCTGGCGCACGATGCTGCCGATGCGCGGGTAGGGATCGCCCAGCGGCAGCGGGACGCGGGTGGCGCGGGTGCCCTTGCCGCTGGTGTGGTAGAGGCCCAGCGCGGTGGCGATCCAGGCTTCCTGCGGCTCGGCTTCGACCATGCCGAGGATCAGGCGCTTGGGCAGGGCGGTGTCGGGGTGGTCGGGATCGGGCCGCAGGCCGGCGCTGCGGCTGCCGTCCGGCCCGACCAGGTCGATGCCCTGGTCGCCCAGCGCCACCCACAGGCGGCCGCCGGCGTCGTTCATGAAGGCGAAGGCGGAGATTTCCGGCAGGCCGACGCCATCGAGAATGGTATCGACGGTGCGGTTGGCCGGGTTGTGGATGTCGACGCCGCGCTCGTTGGCCACCCATACCAGGCCGCTGCGGTCGCGCCACAGGGCGGCCACGCGGTCATGGCCCAGGCTGATGGGGATGGCGGGCCGGTGCACGATGCGGCGGCCGCGGCCGTTGGTGTCGAACTCGATCAGGCCGCCGCCGTAGGTCGCGGCCCACCAGGTGCCGGGCATGGTTTCGGTCAGCGACAGCACCATCGCATTGCCGGCGTCCGGCACCTGATCGATGCTCAGCAGGCGGGCGCCGTCGCCGGCGCGGGCCACGCCGATGCCGCTCTTGAGCGTGCCGAACACCACTTCGCCCGCACTGCTGCTGGCCAGCGACAGGACGGCATCGCCGGCACCGTTGACGATCGGCAGATCTTCGAAGCGCCCGCTGCGGGCATCGCGCCGCGTCAGGCCGGCGTTGGAGCCGATCCACAGGTCGCCGGCGGTATCGGTCACCAAGGCGCGGATCTGGTTGGCGCTGGCGCCGCCGGCGGCGCTGGCGTCGCGCGCGACATGGCGGACCGCGCCCTGGCGCGCGGCATCGATGTAGTCGAGGCCGCTGGCGGTGCCGACCCAGATGCCGCCATGGGCATCGCTGGCCAGCGCGATGATGGCGGGGCTGCTCAAGCCTTTCGGCCCGGCCGCATAGCGCACGAAGCGTTCGGTGTACTTGTCGTACATGGCGACGCCGCCGGTGGTGGTGCCGAGCCACAAACGGCCTTGGCGGTCGACGTGCAGGGTCTGGACGAAATCGCCGGGCAGGGAATGGGGATCCTCGGCGCTGAAGAAGAAATTGCGCATGCGGTAGCCGTCCCAGCGGCCGAGGCCGGACTGGGTGGCAAACCACATGAAGCCGTCGCCGTCCTGCGCGATGTTCATCGTAATGGGATTGGGGAAGCCGCGTTCGGCCGGCACCAGGTGCTCGAACATGGTGGGCGCCAGCTTTTGCCAGGGAGTGGGCGCAGCCCACGCCAGCAGCGGCGCCAGGGTCAAGGCCGCCGCCGTGCTGCGTCCAGCAAAAGTAGAGAAAAAAGTGCGCACAGAGGACCGTTTAAGAGCTCCCATGCCCAATAGCAATGGGAATTGCGTTTGGAAGCATACGGAATACTGGGTCTACTGTCTATGGAATACAGCACGGTGCGCACGCCGGCGCACACGCGTTGACAAACAAAACAAAGTCGGGTTCAGTCTGTGGTGACGGTGGCTTTCAGCGGATGGGCGGCGCGGGCGGCGACCAGTTTGACTTTCTCCTGCCATACGGCCGGCGTTGTGACGTGGCCCGCGCGGTCCCACGCCGCACCGAGGTAATAGCGCAGCGGCTTGCCCGATTCCACCGGCGCGACGATCAGCTCGTTCAGGGCGTCTTCCGCCGTGCCGCTCGCCGTCGGCAGCACGATGGCCGTGCCGAAGGCGCCGTTGCTCGCTTGCGTGACCCATTGCGTCAGCGCCACGCCGTCGCGGCCAACCGTGACTTTCTCATCCTGCTTCTTGTCGGACGGCTTTTTGTTCAAGCCCACCGCCACCGTCAACTGCGCCGGGCCGCTGAAGGTGAAAGTACTGTCCATGGTGTCGAAGTCCTGGCCGGCGTCGACCGTGAAGCGCTTGACTTCGCTGACCTTGGCGCCGGCCGCGTCCCAGCTGTCGTAGCTCAGTTCGAAGACGGTGCGGATCGGGCCGTTGGCCAGCACCTTCCAGCTGGCGTAGTTGCGGCCGACGTAGAGCTGCTTGCCGTCCCACACGCCGGTGCCGCCGGCGCCGCGCGATTTGCCGACGTTGTACAAGTCCATGCCTTCACCTTCGTCGTGGTGATAGTGGTCGTGGCCCTTGTTGTACCAGCGGTCGACCACCGGATAGGCGACGCGCTTGAACCAGATGTCGAGGCCGCTGGTCACCAGCACTTCCTTGCCGACGCCCGCCTTGTCCGGCGCACCGAGCGCCGGGCCGTAGGTGCGGTGGGCAATATGGTCGTTTTCCCACGCGAAGTCGTCCAGTCGTTCCGGGATGTAGCGGCCGAAGGTCTTGGCGGCGAACGGTGGCGTGACGGCCTCGGTTTTTTCAACCGTGAAGCTGGCCTGCCGTTCACCGGCGGCGAAGCTGTGCTGGAAGTACAGCTCGCCATAGGCGATGCCGACCCCCTGCGGGTCCTTGGCCTGCGGCTTGACGTTGCTGACCTGGTAGGGCAGCACATTGCCACGGCTGTCCTTGACCGCGATCTTCTGGATCAGCGCGCCCGGCAGCGCGCGGTTGATCTCGCTCCACGGGATGGCGATGGTTTCCGAAGGCCGCGCCAGGTTGAGGTCGTGGGTGACGGTGATGCGTGCCAGCTCGGCGGCGTGCAGGGCGCCGCCGGCCAGCAGTGCGGCCAGGGGCAACAGGCGGATACGCATGGCGGTGTTCCTCTTATTCATGGCTGTAGTTGGTGGCGCCGGCTTCCTTCGGCACGTAGTGGTAGGTGCGCAGCTTGACCTGGACCTCGATCTTCGGATTGTTGAGCAGCTTGATCATCTCGGCGCCGGCCAGCAGTGCCGGGCCGTAGCCGTGCAGCGCGTCGACGCTGGTCGGACGGTTGTAGTAGTAGATATGGTCGCTGGCGAAGGTGGTGCCGACGCAGCTGCCTTCCACCTGGCCGCGCGGGTTGATGCGGGTCGACAGGCCGACCCAGCCGGCCTGCGCGATCGAGCCGTAGGTCGCCGGGCTGATCCAGCCTTGGTTGATGGCGTGCGCGATCACGTAGATGAAGATGGCGCTGGCCGAGGTCTCCAGGTAGGAATCGTGACGGTCCAGCATCTGGTGCCACAGGCCGCTGCCCGATTGTTGTTCGGCGATGCCGCGCAGCGTCACGCGCAGTTGCGCCAGCACTTTCGGATAGCCGGGATGGTCTTTCGGCAGCACGTCCAGCAGGTCGCTCATGGTCAGCACGGCCCAGCCGTTGGCGCGGCCCCAGTAGAAGCGCGGCGCGTCCGGATTGTTGGCGTTCCAGCCGTGGGTGTACAGGCTCAGCTGCGGATTGAACAGATAGCCGGTCATCTGCAGCACGTTCTTGACGGCGTCGTCGTAGTATTCGCGCTTGCCGGTCAGGCGGCCCATTTCGGCCAGCGCCGGCACGCCCATGTACATGTCGTCGGCCCACAGCGACACCGCCTGCGGGCGTTCGCGCGCCAGCGTGCCGTCCTTCAGGCGGAACTGCTTCTTGTAGACCCAGTTGCTGCAGATATCGATGAACTGGCGCATGTCCGGCCCGACCTTGGCGAAGCGGGCGCGGATCAGGGCGGCGCACATGGAGCCGGAGTCGTCCAGCGAGCGCGGCTCGATGAAGCGGGCGAAGCTGTTGGCGCGCTTCAGCTTGAACTGGTCTTCCTGCGCCTTGAAGTAGGGCAGCTTGTCGTGCATGAACTGGAAGTGGCGCTCGATCATGGCCGTGTATTTCTTGTCGCCGGTGACGGCAGCGCTGTTCAGCAGGCCGGCGTGCACCACGCCCATTTCATACACCTGGATGCCCCACTCGGCGCTGCTCGGCTCGACGACGGCGTCGGCCACCGGTTGGCTGAAGTCGGTGATCTGCACGCCGCTGTCCTTGTGCACCACCTTGGTCGGCGTGGTCGCCTCCATATAGCCACGGATGCGGTCCAGCGCCGCCGTGATTTCGGCGACGGTCGGCTTTTTGTAGGGCACGGTGTAACTGCCTTCGCCGGCGTCGTAGATGCTTTTGTTGTCGGGATTGCGGTACGGGCCTTCGGCGTGGACGGGAAGGGCGAACAGGGTGGCGGCAGCGGCCACCAGCAGGGCTTGGGGAGAGGTCACGGTTTGTCGTCTCGTTGTTGTTAAACGTTTATTTGGTCAGGCCATTCTAGATTGGTCCGGCCAATTTTGCAATCCGGACAGGCCACTTTGTGAAAAGCCAGAACAACATCGCGGCCAGGCTCAGCGCGGCCCCAGGCAGGCAGACGCTGTGGTGAAAAAACTCGTGACGAAGTGAACAAACGCGTGCGTTCTGTCGCCCTTTTAAAGAGAGTTGGGCTACAATGAATTTTGAACGGTCGTGCTTTTTATTGAGGCCGCAAAAAAAGGAGACAGCATGGATTTGACTTACACGGCTGCGGACCTGGCGTTTCGCGACATGGTGCGCAGCTTCCTGGACACCAACCTGCCGAGCGACCTGCAAAAGAAAGTCCGCAATCACCTGCGCCTGAGCCGCCAGGATTACGTGCGCTGGCACCAGATCGTCGCCCGTCAGGGTTGGGCCGCGCCCGGCTGGCCGGTGGAACACGGCGGCACCGGCTGGAGCGCCACCCAGCGCCACATCTGGGAAGAGGAGTGCGCGCGCTCGGGCACGCCGCCGATCCTGCCGTTCGGCGTCAATATGGTGGCGCCGGTCATCATGGCGTTTGGCAACGAGGCGCAGAAAGCGCATTACCTGCCGCGTATCCTGAATTGCGACGACTGGTGGTGCCAGGGGTATTCCGAGCCGGGCTCGGGTTCCGACCTGGCCTCGCTGAAAACCAGCGCCGAACGCGCGGGCGAGCACTACATCGTCAACGGCCAGAAGACCTGGACCACGCTGGCGCAGCACGCCGACATGATTTTCTGCCTGGTGCGCACCGACAGTAGCGTGCGCAAGCAGGAGGGCATTTCCTTCCTGCTGATCGACATGAAATCGCCGGGCATCACGGTGCGCCCGATCATCATGCTCGATGAAGACCACGAGGTGAACGAAGTTTTCTTCGACAACGTCAAGGTGCCGGTGCAAAACCTGATCGGCCAGGAAAACAAGGGCTGGACCTACGCCAAGTATCTGCTGGGCCACGAGCGCACCGGCATCGCGGCGGTGGGCCGCTCCAAGCGCGAGCTGCTGTTCCTGAAAAAAATCGCTTCCGAACACTACAAGCACGGCAAGCCGCTGATGCAGGATCCGGTGTACGCGGCCAAGGTGGCCAGCCTGGAGATCGAACTGATGGCGCTGGAAACCACGGTGCTGCGCGTGATCACGCGCGAAGCGCACGCGCCGGGGCCGGAAGCCTCGCTGCTCAAGGTGCGCGGGTCGGAAATCCAGCAGCAGTTGACCGAACTGATGGTCGAAGCGCTGGGCCCGGACGCGCTGCCGTTCGACACCGACTATCTCGAAGGCAAAGCCGACCATGCGGTGACCGGCGACGACGCCGCGGCGCCGCTGAGCGGCTATTACTTCAACTTCCGCAAGACCTCGATCTACGGCGGTTCCAACGAGATACAAAAAAACATCATCACCCAGATGATCCTGGGTCTGTAAGGGAGCGGCGATGGATTTCAATTTCAAGCAAGAGCAGCTGCAATTTGGCGACGCCCTGCGCCGTTGGGTCGACAAGGACTACGGCTTCGACGTCCGCCATCGCATCGTGCATTCGGCCAGCGGCGTCTCGGAGGCGGCTTGGAACACCCTGGTGGAACTGGGCATGACGGCCTTGCCGGTGCCGGAAGCGCAGGGCGGCTTCAGCGGCGACGCGGTCGACATGCTGGTGGTGATGCAGGAGCTGGGACGCGGCCTGGTGGTCGAGCCCTACTTCGCCACGGTGTGGGGCGCCAAATTCCTGCAACTGGCGGGCAACCAGCACCACCGTCTGGAGGACGTGGCCAAGGGCGAACTCAAGCTGGCGTGCGCGCTCGGTGAAAAGCATGCGCGCCACGACCTGGCCGACATCAAGACCATCGCCAGCATCAACGGCGAGGGGTATCGCATCGACGGCAGCAAGACCGTGGTAATCCACGGCGGCCAGGCCGGCGCGCTGATCGTCTCGGCGCGCAGCGCCGGCACCCAGCGCGACACCAACGGCATCAGCCTGTTCGTGGTGCCGGCCGACACGCCGGGCGTGGTGATCCGTGACTACCGCACCATCGACGGCCAGCGCGCGGCGACGGTGCAGTTCAGCCATGTGGCGGTGCCGGCGTCGGCGCTGCTGGGCAAGCTGGGCGGTGGCTGGGACATGCTGGAAGAGGCGGCCGACTACGGCGTCAGCCTGTTGTGCGCGGAAGCGGTGGGGGCGATGGATGCGATCTTCGCCGCCACGCTGGAGTACGTCAAAACGCGCAAGCAGTTCGGGCTGGCGATCGGCAGCTTCCAGGCCTTGCAGCACCGCATGGCGGACATGTACATGCACCTCGAGCAGGCGCGCTCGATGGCGATGTTGGCGGCGGCGCGCATGTCGTGCGATACGGAGGAGCGGCGCCGGGTGGCGTCAGCGGCCAAGGTGCGCATCGGGCAGGCGGCCAAGTTCATCGGCCAGCAGGCGGTGCAGCTGCACGGCGGCATGGGCGTCACCGACGAATTGCCGGCGGCCCACCACTTCAAGCGCCTGACCATGATCGACCTCACGCTGGGCGACGTCGACCACCATCTGGAACGCTTCGCCGCCCAACGCGGCTTCCAGCAACACTCATAGCCGGTGGCACCTTTCGGGAATTCCCATTGTAGATCCAGCCACTCGGACGCTTCAACGGGATGCTCACAATGAACACTGGTTGGCGACTCAACAGCCGTCCTTAAACGCAGCCCTAACGAAAGGGTCAGACCCTTAGGGTCTGACCCTGGCCGCAGCGCTGTGCGGGGTGGGTTAGTGCCGCACGGGTTGGATGCTCTTATTCTGTTCTTGCTACTACTTAGCTATCCAGGCTGATGCAGTAGCGGTTGCGGCCGGTTTGTTTGGCGCGGTAGAGGTTGGCGTCGGCGGTGCGGATCAGGGTGCTCGGGTCGGTGCTGTCCGACGGCGGCAGGGTGGTGGCCAGGCCCATGCTCAGCGTCACGCGCGGCGCCGTCGGCGAGTTGGCGTGCGGGACCGCCAGCTTGAGCACTTCCTCCATGATGCGCCGGGCCACCACTTCCGTGCCTTCGGCCCCTTCCTGCGGCAACAGCAGGATGAATTCCTCGCCGCCGTAGCGCGCCAGCAAGTCCTGCGGCCGCGTGGCGCAACGCTTCATCGCCGCGCTGATCTGCTGCAGGCAGGCGTCGCCGGCCTGGTGGCCGTAGTGATCGTTGTAGAGCTTGAAGTGATCGATGTCGATCATGATCACCGACAGCGGCAGGCCGGCGCGCGCGCAGCGGCGCCATTCGGCGTCCACGGTGTCGTTGAAGTTGCGGCGGTTGGCGACGCCGGTCAGACCGTCCGTCAGGCTCAGCTCGCGCATGGCGTCGGCCTGGCGCTTGATGGTCAGCTGGCTGCGCACCCGCGCCCGCACCACCGCCACATTGAACGGCTTGCTGATGAAATCCACCGCGCCGCCTTCGAGCGCGCGCGTTTCGTCTTCCGGCTGGCTCAGCGCCGTCACGAAGATCACCGGGATGTCCTGCAGCCGCGGCGAGCCGCGCATGGCGGCCACCACCGCGTAACCGTCCATGCCCGGCATGACGGCGTCGAGCAGGATCAGGTCCGGCTGTTGGTCGAGGGCGATCTGCAGCGCCTGCTCGCCGTCCAGCGCAAACAAGACTTCGTGCTCCTCGCGCAATGCGTGGTGCAGGATCTGGATATTTTCCATGGCGTCGTCCACCACCAGAATGCGTCCATTCCGCGCCAGGTCGGTCCAGCTCATGCACTTTCCTTTCGCTGCAACATGTCTTCCACCATTTGGCGCGCGGCCTTGAAATTGAGGGTTTCCACTGCTTCGCCCAAGGCCTGCGCCTGCGCCGACGATGCCAGCGCCGGACGCAATGCCTTGTAGTGCTCCAGTGCTTTCAGATTGTTATTTTGAAGCAAACTTTGCAACTCCGCCAGTTTTTGCGCAAGTTCGACAGCATCGGTGTTGCTTGAGGGAATATCCTGGGCCGGGGCGGCCAGGTTGCGGGCGGTGCGCGTGACCAGCTCCAGCGCCTGCTCCAGCCGGCCCAGCGCGGCCGGCATGGCCAGGGTGTCGGCGTACTCGTCGTGCAGCACCGCTTCGGCGGCGGCGCACAGGCGCGCGACGTCGGTGGCGCCCAGATTGGCCGCCACGCCGCGCAGGCGGTGCAGCACCTGCAAGGCTTGCTGGGGCTCGCCGGCCGTCAGCAGCGCGCGCACTTCGGCCACGGTGCCGCCCTGCGATTGTTCGAAGCGCTTGAGCAGCGCGGTCAGGGCGTCCTGGTTGCCGCCCAGCCGTGCCAGCGCGGCGTCGACGTCGATGCCCGGCAGCGGCGACCAGGGCGGCGTCTGGCTGGCCGGCGGCGGCGCCTTGGCCGGCACCGGCGCCACCATTTCGCGCGTGGCGCCGCGGATCGTCACCAGCCGTGTCAGCACCGAGATCAGTTCCTCGACGTCGATCGGCTTGGCCACGTGGGCGTTCATGCCGGCCTCGGCGGCGCGGCGGCGGTCGTCTTCCAGCACATTGGCGGTCATGGCGATGATCGGCAGCGTCAGCAGGCCCAGGCGGCGGATTTCGCGGGTGGCGTCGTAGCCGTTCATGACCGGCATCTGGACGTCCATCAGCACCACGTCGTAGCGCTCCGGCGCGCCCGCCAGCAGCGCCACGGCCAGCTCGCCGTTGACCGCCACGTCAACCGTGGCGCCGGCGTGCAACAGCATGTATTGCGCCACTTCCTGGTTGATTTCATTGTCCTCCACCAGCAGGATGCGCATGCCGTTCAGGCGGTCCTGCAGCGGCGTGTGTTCCAGTTGCATGGACAATCCGGCACTGGCGTGGTCGCCGGCCAACAGGGCGTTGACCCGTCCCAGCAGCCGGCCCGGGCTGACCGGCTTGGCCAGCACCCCGGCCAGGCCCAGCGCCGCCGATTGCTGCACCAGCGTGGCGGCCTGGTGCTCGGACACCATCATCAGCACCGGCGGCAACTGCAGGCCGGCCGGCAGTTGTTGCAGCATGGCGGGACCGTCGATGCCCGGCATGTCGCGGTCCAGCAGCAACAGGTCGTAGGGCCGGCTGGACGCGGCGCGCGCCGTCAGCAGGGTTTGTGCCTGGGCGGCGCCGACGGCGCAGGCCACATGCCAGCCGAAGCTGTGGCCGGCCGCCTGCAGCGCCTGGCGCACGCTGGCGTTGTCGTCGACGATCAGCACCGACAGCGCGGCATCGGCCGGCAGCGGCGCGGACGCGGTCTCGGCCACCGCCGAGCCGCATTCGAGCGGGCAGGCGAACAGGAATTCGGCGCCGCGCCCCGCCGCGCTGATGACGCTGATGGCGCCGCCCATCATGTCGGCCAGCTGGCGGCAGATTGCCAGTCCCAGCCCGGCGCCGCCGAACTTGCGGCTGGTGCTGCTGTCGGCCTGCGAGAAGGCGTCGAAGATGCCGGCCTGCTGGCCGGCGGCGATGCCGATGCCGGTATCGCGCACGCGGAATTCGACCAGCAGCGCGCGGTCGCCCGGCCGGGACAGGCCGGGCGCCGGCCGCACCGACAGCACCACCTCGCCGTGCTCGGTGAATTTGATGGCGTTGCCGATCAGGTTGAGCAACACCTGCTGCAAGCGCATGGGGTCGCCCGCCAGCTCGGTCGGCATGGCCGGGTCGATGTCGTACACCAGCTCCACGCCCTTGTCGCAGGCGCTGCCGCTGAGCATCACGCTGATGCTGTCGAGGATGTGCTGCAGCTGGAAGTTGGCGTGTTCGAGCACCAGCTGGCCGGCCTCCACGCGCGAGAAATCGAGCACGTCGTTGACCAGGCTGAGCAGGGACTGGGTGGCGAACTGAATCTTGTGCAGGTAGCCGCGCTCGCGCGGCGCCAGCGGCGCTTCCTCCAGCAGGCGTGCAAGGCCGATGATGGCGTTCATCGGCGTGCGGATCTCGTGGCTCATATTGGCCAGGAATTCGCTCTTGGCGCGGCTGGCCGCTTCGGCGCGGTCGCGCGCGACGATCAGCTCCTCGTTAACCTCCTGCAAATGCAACTCCGTTTCCTTTAATTCGGTGACATCAGAGACTAGCACAAAGAAACCCACTATCGTGCCGCCATCGTCGACATCGGGAATGTAGTTGACCCAGGTGTGGCTGGTCTCGCCCGAGGGCCAGCGCAGGCGGCCGGCAAAGCCCTGCGGCTCGCCGGCCAGCGCAGCTTTCACGTACGGCGCGCTTTCGGCATATTGTTCGGCGCCGAGCAGCTCGGGCATGGAGGCGCCGAGAATGTCGTCCTGGCCGACGCCGTACCAGTCGAGGAAGTAGCGGTTGGCGAAGCGGCAGCGCAGCGTGGCGTCCCAGTAAGCCACCATGCCGGGCAGGTTGTCGGTGACGGCGCGCACGAAGTGCTCGCTGGCGGCCAGCCGTTCGGCGGTGGCGCGCAGCGCTTCCCTGGCCTGCTTGCGCTCGGTGATGTCGAAGGCGATGCCCAGCACGTGGGTGGCCTGGCCGTGTTCGTCGCGCAGGGCCACCTTGCGGGTGGTCAGATAGCGCGTGCCGTCCGGCGTGGTAATCGGCTCCTCGGCGATTTCGGTGACGCTGCCCGGCTCGGATGCCAGCACGCGGCGGTCGGCGGCGGTGAAGCAATCGGCCTGCTCGGCCGGCACCATATCGTAGTCGCTCTTGCCGATCAGTTGTTCGCTGCCGTCCAGGCCGTACATCTGGGCGCCGTGGCGGTTGAACATGGCGTAGCGCAGGTCGTCGGCGCGTTTCAGGAAGATCATGGCCGGCATATTGTCCACGACCGAACTGAGCAACTGGCGCGAGCGCCGCAGTTCCGCCTCGACGTGCTTGTGTTCGGTCACGTCCAGCAACAGCGCGGTGATGCCGATCACCTTGCCGTCCGTGCCGAACTGCGGATAGTAGCTGACCACCCAGTGGCGCAGCTGGTCGGGCGAGGAGGCCGGGTAGCCGCTGCGCGCGATGCCGGTCAGCGGCTTGCCGCTGTCCAGCACCTGGCGGTAATCCTCCAGCACGCGGTTGCGCACGTCGTCGTCGGGAATCATGTCGCCGATGTGGCGGCCGAGGTGGGCCACCACCTTTTGCTGGTTGAGGGCGGCCAGGTAGTCGTTGATGCGCAGCACGCGCAGCTCGGCGTCCACGTAGCTCAGGCCGACGGGCGCGGTGGCGTACAGGGTCTCCAGCTGGGTGCGGTTTTTTTCAAGCTGAATGGTGCGTTCCTCGACCAGGCTTTCCAGTTCGTGACTGTGGCGCAGCAGCTCGCCCTCCAGCGAGCCCAGCGCGTGGGCCAGCATGTCGGCCTCGGCGAAGGTGGTGGCCGGCATGGCGAACGGCTTGCCGCTCGCCAGCGCCTGCGCCGGGCCGACCAGTTCGCGGATCGAGCCGGCGATGCGTCCGCCCACCGACCACGCCAGCGAGAAGCCGGCCGCCAGCACGGCCAGCATGGTCAGCGCGATCATCGCCACCGTCGCCATCGACTCGCGGGTGGCTTTCGATTGCGGCGTCGACAGGGCCACGGCGACGCCGCTGACCGGCGCCCGGCTCAGGCCCGTGTACACCGGCGTGCCGCTGGCGTCGTCCATTTCCAGCAGCACTTCTTGCACCCGGTCCAGCTGCGCGCGCAGTTCGGGCGCCGCCGTGCGCCCCAGCAGCAGTCGCGGGCCGCCGGCCTGGGCAATGATGTTGCCGTCGGTGTCGAACAGGGTGACGGCCTGCTCGGCGGTGATGTGTTCGTCCTTGAGGATGCGTTCGAGCCGGTCCGGCTTGAGCAGCGAGGTGAAGGCGTAGGCGACCCGGCTGTCGAGAAACACCGGCACGTCGATCGCCAGCAGCGCGCTGCCTTGCACCACCATCAGCGAGATCTGCGGCCGGCCGCGCTCGAACAGCGGCGCCAGCCGGCGCGCGTTGTTGACCGGGTTGAAGCGCTCGGGCAGGGGCGCACCGAGGTTGAGCATGGTCCGGCCGGCGTTGTCGCTGAGGATGAACTGGGACGCTGGAAAGTTCGGGCTGAGCAGGGCGCCGGCCTGCAGCCGCAGGGCGTTGAAGTCGGCGTTGCGCAGGCTCGGCGAGGTGGCCAGCGCGGTGATGGCGCCTTCGCTTTGCACCAGATCGCGGTCGATGGCGGCGGCCACGGCGCGCGCTTCCTGCTGGGTGTCTTGCTTGAGGGACTCGCGCTCGCTGGTGTAGAACTTGCCGACCAGGGCGCCGAAGCCGATCACCGTCGGCAGCGCGCAAGCCAGCACCAGCAGCGCGATCTGCGAACGGATGGATGGTAACGGTTTGCGTTTCTGGTCTGGCACGCCCTTGGCCTCACTCTGTGCTGGCAGCACGATAGTAGCCGAGCCAGACGGTTTTAACCAAGGGCTTTTCTGCCGTCGCCGGCCGTTCCGCCACAGCGCTAAGTGAGTCCCTTACGCGGTCTTAGATGGCCTTGCCGCAGGCGTAGGCCCAGCCCAGCTCGGCCATCGGCCGCGCCATCTGGCCCGATTCCAGCGCCTGCGCGCTGGCCGCCGTGCCGTCCACGTAGCGCTTCATGATGCCCTGCATGATGCTGGCGAGGCGGAACATATTGAACGCCAGGTAGAAATTGAAATCGGCCAGCTGGATGGTCTTGCCGGTGCGCTCGGCATAGCGGGCGATGTACTGCTGCTGCGAGGGGATGCCGAGCGCCGCCAGGTCGAGTCCGCCGATGCCGCGGAACTTGCCCGGCTCGATGTGCCAGCTCATGCAGTGGTAGGAGAAGTCGGCGAACGGGTGGCCCAGCGTCGACAGCTCCCAGTCCAGCACGGCCAAAATGCGCGGCTCGGTCGGGTGGAACAGCAGGTTGTCGAGACGGAAGTCGCCGTGGACGATGGCGGTGTCGTCGCCGGCCGGGATATTGGCCGGCAGCCAGGCGATCAACTGGTCCATGGCTTCGATGGTCTCGGTCTGCGCGGCCAGGTATTGCTTGCTCCAGCGCTCGATCTGGCGCGCGAAGTAATTGCCGGACTTGCCGTAGTCGGCCAGGCCGATGGCGGCGTAGTCGATGGTGTGCAGCTGGGCCATCACGCGGTTCATTTCATCGTAGATGGCGGCGCGTTCGGCCGGCGTCATGCCGGGCAGGGCCTGGTCCCACAGCACCCGGCCTTCGACGAATTCCATCACGTAGAAGGCGCGGCCGATCAGCGCTTCGTCGGTGCACAGCGCAAACTGGCGCGCAGCCGGGAAGCCGTGTTGTTGCAAAGCGTCCATGACCCGGTATTCGCGCTCGATGGCGTGGGCCGAAGGCAGCAGCTTGGCGGCCGGCGCCGGCTTGGTGCGCAACACGTAGTGCTGCACCTGCGGCGCGCTGCCGATGCTGAGCTTGAAAGTGGGATTGGACTGGCCGCCCTTGAACTGCTCGACCGTCAGCTCGCCCTGCGGGTAGCCGGCGACGTGCTGGCGCAGCCAGGCGTCCAGCGCCGCCAGGTCGAACTGGTGGCGGGCCGACACCGCCTTGGTACCGATGAATTCTTCGAACATGCTGTCTCCGCTGGTTATGGGCAGTTATGGGTGACAGCTATTCTAGCCCATAAAAGTACGGGCGTGCTTTTAATTTCAGAAGAACAGGCCAGTGCGCTGGATCACGCTGCCGTTGTTGGTGTACGGGCCCGTGGCGCGCACCGAACCGGTGTTGTATTTTCCGTCGTCGAGCTTGCTGTCGACCTGTTCGGCGAAGGAGTCGGGCAGGTTGTCCAGGCGCACGCCGTTGCCGCCGCGACCGGCCACCACGTCGTTGTAGATGTAGACCGCGCCGCCCTGGGCGCTGGTCATGAAGTCGGTGGTGCCGTTGAAGGAACCGGTGATGAAGCCGGCCAGCGCCAGGTGCTGCGGCGCCAGCAGGTATTCGCCGATCTGGCCGTCGCCGTTGCCGTTGCCGGTGGCGCCGGGCGCGTGGGTGGTGCCTTGTACGTCGTCGCCGGGCAGGGCGCGGAATTTATCCTGGTAGGCGTTGACCGCCGCCGTCAGCGAGGTCGATTGCTGGATGATGTTCTTGACGCGGGCGCTGTCGATCAGGCCCTGGCCTTTCAGCACGCCGCCCAGCAGCAGGCCGATGATGACCAGCACGATGGCGATTTCGACCAGGGTGAAGCCGCGTTGACGGGCGGGTTGTGGACGGTGGCGCATGGAAGTATCCTTTCGTTTTTATCTGGGTAGTATAGCAAGTGGAAGATCAAGTGCACTAGGGCTTGCGGCCGGCATCGAGCTGGTTCAGGCGTTCGGAGAGGAACTGCAGTTCGCGCCGGTCGGTGACCTGGCCGCTGCTCAGCATGCCGCCGATCAGCGCGCGGGCGGCGTCGCGTTGGTTCATGTCTTCCAGGATGAAGATTTCCAGCTGACGGGCCCAGGCCGGCACCTGCGGGCCGGTCGCTTGCAAGCGGATCGCCGCAGCGTAGCGGCGTGCCAGCGGCAGGTCGTGCAGCTGGTGCTTGGCGGTCAGCGCGGCGTGCGCCAGCCACGGCCAGCGGCGGTTGGGGTCTTCGGCGTAGCGGGCGTAGACGAAGTCCAGCATCAGCCGCGCGCGCGCCGGATCGGCCACCGCGCCGTACACTTCGCTGGCGGCCAGCAGCGGGTACTGGCCGCGCGGGTCGAGGTCGAGCACGCGCTGCAGCCAGCTCACCACGCGGCCGTAGTCGAGCTTGCGCCAGGCGATGCTGACGCCGGCCTGGTCGTCGTGGCCCTGCACATATAGCATGGTGGCTTTCGACAGGGCGACCGGGTCGCCCAGCGCGGCCAGCTGCAAGGCGGCCAGCGATGGCGCGGGCGGCAGATCCTGTGCGCGGGCGCTGGCCGGCGGGCGGCTGGCTTGCCAGAGGATTTGCGCCGCCAGCGCCAGCAGCACGGCCAGCAGCACCGCGCGTGGCGCCCGGCGTGGCGAGCAAGGCGCGGGGTAGGTGGCGGCGGCGGGCATGCGCGAACCTCAGATGTTCTTGCGGTGCAGGTCGAACAGCGCGGCGGCGGCCAGCAGCGCCACGTAGATGACGGTTTGCGCGGCGATGGCGGCCAGTTCGGCGCCGCCGCCGCTGTGGTACACCAGCCAGTCGCTGCGTGTGAACTGGTCCAGGTGCGGCAGCAGCAGCGCCAGGATGTCGATGCCGGTGTTGAGCACCCGCTGGCCGGCGCTTTGCACGCTGGAGGCGCCGTGGCCCAGCAACTGCAGCGTGGCAATCGCGCGCGCCAGCAGATAAAAGGAACAGACCGCTGCCAGCGCCGGCATCACCTGATTCAAGGTCAGCATGCACAGCACGCTGAAGGCGGCCACGATCCAGCATTCGCAGAGCAGCGAAACCGCCCATAGCCCGGCCTGCGCGGGCGGCGCGAAGCACAGGCCCAGCGCGCCGAACAGCAGCGCCGGCAGTAGCGCCAGCGCGCCGAAGCCGGCCAGCTTGCCGAACAGGTAGACCGCGCGCGGCAAGGGCAGGGCCAGCAGCAGTTCCAGCCCCTTGTCGCTGGCCTCGCGCGCCATGCTGGTGACGACGAAGGTGGCGACCAGGAACACCGCCGCCAGCCGCAGCACGGCGCCCAGCAGGGCCGCCTGCAGCGCGCGGCTTTCAGTCAGCGCCAGTTCGTTGAGGAAGCCGCTGACGGCCACCGCGCCGGCCGCCATCAGCAGCAGCAGCCACAGCAGCCGGTTGCGCACGGCTTCCAGCAAGGTGTAGCGGGCGATGGTGACGGCCGGCGCGATCATGGCAGGCGCTGCGCCGCCACCATGCGGTTGTAGAGGATGTTGGGCGAGACCCAGTTCACCACGTCGTCGAAGGCGCCGCCGGCGGCGCGCGGGTCGTCGCTCGGGTCGCGCGCGATCAGCGCATTGCCGGAACTTTGCAGATTGGTTTTTTCATCGAGGTTGCCGCTGCCGGCGTCGGCCACCACGGTGTTCTGGTCGCTGGTGGCGCCGTAGCCGTTGCGGCCGAAGGAGATGATGGCGGCCGGGATGTCGCTGATGCCGGTGGCGGCCGTCAGCTGGCCGTTGGCGGCGCGGGTGGCGATGGTGATGTCGCGCGGCGTCTTCAGGGTGAACAGGGTGGCGGCGTCGGCGAAGGCCGGCGTGACGGTGTAGCCGAGCACGCGGTTCCAGCCGTCGAGCCGCGCCACGCCCAGCGTGGCCCACGGCAGATAGCCGTAGCGCTTGTTGCACAGGTTGCCGGTGCGGTCTTCCAGCCCGTTGCTCGACGAGATGGCCGGGCAGGGCAGGTAGCCGTTGCGCAGCGCGAAGCCGAACAGCGCTTCGCGCGCTTCGTCCATCACACGCCGGGTATCGGTCACGCGGCGCTGCTCCATCTGCGACGACAGCGGCGCGATCAGGCCGCCGATCATCAGGCCGACGATCAGCAGCACTATGGCGATTTCCACCAGCGTGAAGCCCGCTTGGCGCTTATGGTTCATTGACATCCTTGATGCGATTCTCATTCAGGTCGTAGCGCTGGCCGGCCTTGAGCACGATCTTTTTACCGGACGGCAGGGTCACCGTCAGGCTGTCCTGGCGCGACAGATTGGTTTGCAGGCCTGGTTGCGGCACGCCGTTGAGCCATACCGTGCCGCGATTGTCGCTGCTGCGCAGCACGCCGCTCATGGTCAGCGTGGGCGCCGCCGCTGGGGCTGCCGGTGCGGCGCCGGCGCCCATGCCCGGCGCGGCGGCCGGGCCGCCCGGCATGCCGGGGGCCGGCGCCACGCCCTGCGAATTGGGCAGCAGGGCGGCGCTGTTGCCGCGCCCGGCTTCCATCGTGTCGCGCTCGGCCGGCGTGGAGAACAGGCGGCCGAGCTGGGTTTGCGCCTGGGCCGGCGCGCTCAGGGCCAGCGCCGCCGCAGTGGCAACGGCGGCCAGTGCGGAGTTCAGGGCAGCGGCGCGCATCATGATTTGCCTTTCGGCGCGGCCACCGCCAGCGACGGCGCTTTCGGTGCGGTATTGAGCGTGATCCAGTTCAGCGTGCAGTCAGCGCCCAGCGTCGAAGCGCCCGGCGTGCCGGCCACCACGCCGAGTCGTTTGATCGAGCAATCCTGCACGGCGAAGTAGCTGTTGTCGCGCAGGTTGACGAAGAAGTTGAACAAGTCCAGCTCGTGCAGCAGTTCCATGTGCAGGTGCATGCGGCTGCCACGCAGCTGGAACTCGCCGAGGTCGAGCGGCGCCTCCAGTGTGACCACCTGCTGCGGCTCGATCTCGTAGCTCAGCGGCGGCAGCTTGAGCTGCTCCTGGGTCTGGCGGATCGCGTCCAGCCACGCCAGCCGGCGTTCGTCGCCGATCAGGCCGCGCTGGCGCAGCGCCACGAAGCGCTGCTGGAAGTTGCGGATGTCGCGCTTTTCGTTGTCCACCTGCGCGTAGCGCGAGTAGGCGGCGTCGCGGTTGCGCTGGGCGTGCTCGGCCAGGTCGATGGCGTCGCGCATTTTCGATTGGCTCAGCAGCACGCCGGTGATGGCGACGGTCAGCGCCGCCACCAGCGTCAGCACGGCCGGGCGGATCAGCGAGAATTCGTTGATCCAGTAGGGCAGCGCCACGGCTTTGGCGGCTTTCTTTTTGACGTGGGCAGGGGCTAGGCTCATGGCTTCCACACCAGGTTCAGGGTGAATTTGGCGCGGCCCGAGGCCGCCGCTTGCGGACCGGCCTTGCCGGCCAGCTTGACTGAAGAGCGCGTGTCCACCGGCGGCTTGTCGATTTCCACCGTCATGCGCGGATGGCGGGCCAACGTCTGTGCAAACTGGTTCATGCTGTCGACGGCGGCGCGGTAGTCGTCCTCGGGCGTCATGATCTCCGCTTCCAGCACCAGCATTTGCGGCGCCCGCGTCGGAATGCCGGCCACCAGCGAGGAGATCGGCGCGGCCTGGTTGTCTTCCTGGCCCGGCGTCGGTGCCGAGGCCCCCGCAGCCGGCACGCTGACTTTCCAGTCCAGTTGCAGCAGGCGGATCTGCGGCGCGCCTTCCAGCGCCTGGCTGACGATGCTGGCCATGCCCAGCGGCGTGGCCGACTGCGTGGCCAGCATGCGCTCGACATTGACCGCCGCCCGCATATTCGCGGTGGTGGTCACGCGCGGCGGCATTTCGGCCATGGTGTCGCGATAGCGGCGGTCGAACTGCGAGGCTTCCGCCGTCAGGCGCGCGCTATCGTCGTCGGCGTCGATCTTCTGCCACAGGTTGTGGCCGGTCCAGGCGGCGCACACCACGGTCATCACGGCGCTGACGGCGTACAGCCGCACACGCGCGCGCCACAGCTTGAAGTAGCGCTGCCAGGCGCCCAGAGTGTAGTGGGTGTCTGGATCGCGCCGCGCCAGGAAGGCCAGCATGGCCGGTTCGGCCAGGCGCATGGCGCGTTGGTCCAGCTCGTCGTCGCCGGTCTTCAGGCCGGCGCGTGCGGCCAGCGATTCCAGCGTCATGAAGCGGAACTGGGTTTCCGTGCCGTCCTCGCATTGGGCGTCGAGCTCGGCGCTGTCGGCGGCCGGCGCCACCACCACCGTGTGCAGCACGTTGCCGCGCCCGAGCAGGCGCTGGCTGGTGAGGAACTGCTGGGTCTTGGCGGTTTCCGTGCCGATGTTGACCGGATTGCCGTCGCGGTCGATGGCCGGCGTCAGCCGCGAAAACTTCAGCATGCCTTTCTGGAAATAGCTCTGGCGCCAGCCGGCCGACTGCTGCGTCACCAGCAGCAGGTGCTCGTCGCGCAGGCCCAGCTTGTGTACCAGGTCTTCGCTCAGCAGCGTGGTGGTGTACAGGCCGGCCAGTGGAATCTGCATTTGCTCCAGCGCTTCCACCCACGGCTGCACCGAGGAGGGATTGGTCAGCGCCGACAGCAGCACGATGTCGTCGCGGCGGCCGCCTTCCTCGCGGCCCTGCACCTCGTGGTGACGGAACGGCGTTTCGCGGTATTGCTGCAGCAGGCGCCGCTGCAGCAGCTGGCGCGCTGAACGCCCGCTCACATGCGGCATGGTAACGCGCTGGAAGTCCTCCTCAATCAGGTCGGCCAGCAAGTACACCGGTGCGGCGCGGTGATGGCTCTCGACGTAGTCCATGAAATCGTCGACGCCGCCACGGTTGTTGACGAAGCAGACGCCGCCGGTGAGCTTGCCGCCGTGCCACAGGTAGGCGCAGAGCTGGTCGCCGGTCAAATAGAATAAATGTTTGCTGAACACGATGGCCTCAGGTTCTGATCTTGCTGATCGTGTCGTAGATCGGGCCCATCACCGACAGCATGATCCAGCCCACCATCACCCCCAGCACCACGGTGATGGCCGGTTCGATCATCGATTGCACCTTCTCGATCATCTCCTTGACTTCGCGGTTGTAGAAGTAGCTGACGTTGCGCAAGGCGCCGTCCAGCGCGCCGGTCGATTCGCCGACCTTGAGCATGCGGATCACCAGCGGCGGGAAGATGCCGGTGTTCTGGAAGGCGGCGGTGATGCCCTGGCCCTCGGAAATCTGCTGCGCCGCGCGGCGCAGGCCGGCCGCCACCACGCGGTTGCCGACGATGCCCTCGGACAGGCGGATGCATTCGAGGATGGTGATGCCGGACGCATACATCATGGCGAAGAAAGTGGCAAAACGCGCCAGAATGATCTTGTGCAGCACCGGGCCGATCAGCCAGATGCGCAGCTTGAAGCCGTCCGCCGCGTAGCGCGCCTGCTCGCTGCGCGCCAGCCAGGCGCGCAGCCCGAAGAAGGCGATCAGCGGCAGCGCCAGCATGACGTACCAGTAGTTGATGAAGATGTTGGAGACGAAGATCAGGGCCTTGGTGTGGAACGGCAGCGTGTTGCCCATGTTCTTGACGAAGGAAGTCAGCTGCGGCACCAGGTAGATCATCAGGAAGAACATCACGCCGGTGACGAACAGGCCGACGGCGGCCGGGTACATGATGATCTTCTTGGTCTGCGAGGCCAGCTCGTCCTGCCACTTCAGGGTTTCGGACAGGTTGCGGAATACCTCGGTCAGCTTGCCGCTCTGCTCGCCGGCCATGATCAGGCTGGTGAAGGTGACGTCGAACACTTCGGGATAGGCCGCCATCGAGGCCGACAGTTGCTTGCCGCCCTCGATGTTCTCGATCAGCCCGGTGATCATTTCGCGGAAGCGCGGGTGGTCGATACTCTCGCGCAGGTCGTTCAGGCCGTCCAGGATGGGCACGCCGGCGCCGGTCATCTGGTCCATGTGGAAGCAGAAGTTGATCAAGTCCTTGCGGTTGATCACGCGCTTGAGCGCCACCACGCGGCTGCGCGAGACGCGGCAGTCGATCAGGTCCAGCCCCATGCGGTGCAGGCGCAGCTCCAGGTCCGGCTCGTTGGCGGCGTCCATATTGCCGGGCTGGATAGCGCCGGCGGCGTCCATCGCGCGGTAGAGGTATTGCGGCATCAGCCCAGCCTTTCGGTGAGGTCCACCACGCGGCCGACTTCCTCCAGCGTGGTGACGCCTTCGAGCACGCGGCGCAGGCCGTCGTCGATCAGGCTATGGAAACCGCTGGTGGCGGCGGCCGTCTTGAGCTCGCGCGTCGAGGCGCGGCGGGCGATCAATTCGTCCAGTTCGGGCGTCATCTTCAGCAGTTCGATGATGGCGATGCGGCCCTTGTAGCCCTGGTGCGAGCACTTGGCGCAGCCGACCGGGCGGTACAGGGTTTGCGGGCCGCTGTCGTCGGCGATGGCCAGCAGGCGACGCTCGATGTCGTCGGCCACGTGGGCCTCGCGGCAGGCCGGGCACAGCTTGCGCACCAGGCGCTGGGCGATGATGCCGATGATGTTGCCGGCCATGATGTCGGGCAGCACGCCGATGTCGAGCAGGCGCGGAATCGAGCCGATGGCCGAGTTGGTGTGCAGGGTGGAGTACACCTGGTGGCCGGTCATGGCGGCGGCGAAGGCCATTTCGGCGGTTTCCTTGTCGCGGATCTCGCCCACTAGGATCACGTCCGGGTCTTGCCGCATCATCGAGCGGATGCCTTCGGCGAAGCCCATCTTGGCCGATTCGTTGACCGAGGTTTGGCGGATCATGTTCATCGGGTATTCAACCGGGTCTTCCAGCGTCATGATGTTGACGCTTTCGGTGTTGATGTGGTTCAGGATCGAATACAGGGTGGTGGTCTTGCCGGAGCCGGTCGGCCCGGTCACCAGGATCACGCCGTCGGGGCGGGCAATCATCAGCTTGAGCAGGCTCAGTTCTTCCTCGGCCAGGCCGAGGCCGTCGAGCGGCACGATGCCTTTCTGGCGGTCCAGCACGCGCAGCACGAAGTTCTCGCCGTGCGTGGTGGGCTGGGCCGAGGCGCGGAAGTCGATCTGCCGGCCGGAAAACTTGATCGAGATGCGGCCGTCCTGCGGCGCGCGGGTTTCGGCGATGTTCATGGTCGACATCACCTTCAGCCGTACGGCCATGGCCGGCCAGTAGGATTTGTGCAGGCTGCGGATCTGGCGCAGGATGCCGTCGATGCGGTAGCGGATGCGCAGGAACGATTGTTCCGGCTCGAAGTGCAAATCGGAGGCGCCGTTCTGCACCGCGTCGGCCAGGATGGCGTCGATCAGGCGCACCATCGGCTGACTGTATTCGTCCGAGGTGGTGCCCAGGCTGGCGTAGTTGACTTCGCCGGTTTCGATTTCGTGCAGGATGCCGTCGATCGACAGTTCGAAGCCGTAGAACTGGTCGATGGCGCGCTGGATGTCGGACTCGTTGACCAGCAGCGGCGTGATGGTGATGCCCTTGACCAGCATGGCGCTGATCTGGTCCAGCGCGACGATGTTGCTGGTGTCGGACATGGCCAGTATCAGGTTGTCCGTGGCGCGCTCGTAGACGATGGGGAACACGCGGTAGCGCTTGGCCACGTCCTTGGGAATCAGCTTGAGGGCGATGGCGTCCACCACCAGGCTGTTGAGGTCGGCGCTTTGCGTGTTGAGGTTTTCGGACAGCGCTTCGCGCACCGTGGCTTCGGTGACGAAGCCCAGCGAGATCAGCAGTTTCCCCAGCGGTTCGTTGCTGCTTTTCTGCTCGATCAGCGCGATGCGCAGCTGATCTTCGCTGATGATGCCTTTTTGAATCAGCAGTTTGCCGAGCGGGAGTTTGGGTTGTTCTGCCATGTGTCTAGTGCGTTACGTTGCCGGAGCTCAGTTCATGCATGCGCTTGCGCAGCGCGTTGCGGTCGAAGCCGACGGCCTTGTCCTGCGCCAGCGCCAGCGCGCGCTGGTAATAGGTCAACGCCAGCTTGGGCTGGTTCAGGCGGTCCAGGCCGACGGCCAGGTTGTAGGCGTAGTCGGGATTGTCCGGCGCCGCGCCGGTGGCGCGGAAGTAGGCCTGCTGCGCGTCCGACCAGCGGCCTTGCTGGGAGTACAGGTTGCCGAGCGCGAACAGCACCGGCGCCGCTTCGGGATTACCGGCCAGGATGGCTTTCAGGCGCGCTTCGCTCTGGCTGGTGTCGCCCTGGCGCAGGCCGATCAGGCCGGCGGTGGCGGCGCCGTCGTTGGGCGACAGGTCCAGCAGGCGCAGGTAGTAGGCGGCGGCCTTGTCCTTCTGGTTCTGGCGTGCGGCCACGGCGGCGGCGCCGAGCAGGGCGTCGCGGTTGTTGGGGTCTTGGCTTAGCGCATTGTCATACTGTTGCTGGGCGCCCGGCAGGTCGCCGCCGTTGAAGGCGCTGTAGGCGCCGTCCAGCGCCGGCGACACGGCCGAGGGTTGGGTGCTGCGGGCCACGCGGATCTCGCCGCTCTCGGCGGCGGCCAATGGCGGCATCTGTTCGACGCGCGGTGCGGTGGCGGCGGCCGTGGCCACCTGGATGGCCTGGCGCGCGGCGGCCAGGTCTTCCTCGGTCTTGGCGATGCGGCGTTCCAGCGCCTGCTGGGCGGCGCGGTTGCCGCCGCCGGTGGACAGCATCGGGTCGTCGAGGGCGGCGTCGGCGTTGGCCGACGGATCGCCGGCTGTACCGCCAGCCGAGCCGCCGGGAGCGATGACGCTGACGATGGCTTGCGCGGGCGTGGCGCCGGTGGCGCCGGGGGGCGGCATCGGCACCGGCGGCAGATCGGCGCCGGCGCCCGGTGCGGTCAGGGCACGCCAGTAGTACAGGCCGAAGCCGCCGACCAGGATGACCACCAGGGCGATCAGGCCGATCAGGCGCAGGCGTTCCGGGTCCATGCCGGTCGGTTCGGTGGTGGCTGCGGCGCGCGCGCGGGCGCGGGCTGCGGCGCGCGGCTTCTCTGCACCGGACCCGGCGCCGGACGCGGCGGCCTTGCCGGCGGCGCTGGCGCGCGTTGTGGCGGCGCTAGCTGCGGCTGCGCTAGCTGCGGCTGCGTTAGCGGCTGCGCCTGCTGCTGCCGCTGTTTCCGCAGCCGCCGTAGCTGCTGCTGGGGCGCTTGCTGCGGCGGCCTCGGCCGAGCGGGTGGCGTAATTCGATGGCTGGCCGGCCGCAGGCGCCGGCGCGCTGGCCGGGGCTGCCGCTGCCGGGCTGGCCGGCGCGGACGGATCGGGAACCAGATCCAGCGTCAGGCCGGCGTCCTTGTGGTCGCTGGCGGCGGGTAGTGGGCTCGGCGATGGACGCGCTACGCTGGCGGCCGGCGCAGCGCCGCCCGGTGCGTCGCCCGCCATCGGCTCCAGGCTCAGGCCTTCCAGGCTGAACGAACGCGCGGCCGGGGCCGGGGCCGGTGCGGATGCGGGCCTGGCCGGTTCCGGCGTCAGCGCCAGAATCTCGTCAAATGCTTCCGACGGTTTGTCCTGCTCGTCGTCGGCGAGCGAGTTTTGTTTTGCGCGCTCGGCTTTCTTGAGCGCCTGCATTAAGAGACTCATGATCCATTGGCCTTAGGAACGGGGGACGGTTCAGCTCGGGGCGTTTGGCCCGGCAGGATGTAGCGGTAATCCTTGTAGTCGCCGTTGAGGCTGGCGTCCTTGACCACCACCGGGCGCATGAAGATCACCAGTTCGGTCTTGGTGGTGTTCTCGTTGCGGTAGGAGAACAGGTCGCCGAATACGGGAATGCGGCCCAGCAGCGGCACGCTGTCGCGGGTGTTGTCCACCGAATCTTGCATCAGGCCGCCCATCACGGCGATCTGGCCGCTGTTGACCTTCATGATGGACTCCAGTTCGCGCGCCTGGATCACCGGCACTTCGCTGGTGACGTTGGCGGCGGCCAGCGCCGGGTTCGGGTCCTTGACCTTGCCGACCACGCGGGTGATCGTCGGCCGCACGTTGAGGGTGACTTCGTCGCTGTCGGAAATCTGCGGCGTCACGCTCATGACGAAGCCGACCGGCACCGTTTCCAGGCGCGATTCGTAGGTGGCCGGCGTGCTGACGCCGCCGTTGGCGTTGAGAATGGCCGGCGTGACCTTGATCGAGAAGAACACATTGTTGTCGACCACCTTGAGCAGCGCGGTCTGGTTGTTCAACACACTGATTTTCGGGCTCGACAGCACTTTCACCTTGCCGAACGATTCCAGCAGCTGGATGGTGGCGGCGATATTGCCGAGCCGGCTGGTCGGGTTGACGTAGTTCAGCACGAACAGTCCCGGCGTGGCGCCCACTGCCACATTGCTCGGCAGCCCGGCGGTGCCGACCGCGCCCTGGGTCATTTTCAGGCCGCCACCGCCGATACTGGCCCAGTTGATGCCCTGCTGGTAGGCATCGCTGAGCTTGACTTCAATAATGGTGGCTTCGATCAGCACCTGGCGCTTGGCCGCGCCCAACACCACGTCGAGGAATTGCTGGATTTTGTCGTGCTGGCGCGCGGTGGCGCGCACGGCGATCAGGCCGCCCTCGGCGTTCACGATGACCGCGCTACGGGCCGCAGCGCGGCTCTGCCCGCCGCTCAGGTCCAATCCGCCGACAGCGCCGGCGGGTTGGCCGAGGCCGTTGGCTCCCGGTTGTCCCAGGCCGTTGGCGCCTGCCTGCGCCTGCTGCAAGCCGCCCAGGGAATCGGTGGCGCTATCCTGTGACGAAGCGCGCAGCATGTCGCGGATGTTCTTTTCCAGGACGAACCAGAAATTATTGTCCGAGCGGTTGTTGACCACCGTAGTGGAATTGTTGTTGCCATTTCCAGACGGGCCGTTGTTGGCCGGCGGCTGCGAATTGTTGTTGCTATTGTTATTGCTGATGTTGCTGCTGCTATTGCTATTCGACTGGTTGTTGTTCTGCTGTTGCTGCGAGCCCTGGCTGGCGCTGCTGGCGCCGGAATCGCTGCCGCCGCCAGTGGTGGAAATCTGGGTAGCGATATTCACGCTGCTGACGGTGCTGCGCGCGATGTTGACGTAGTCCACCTTGTAGTTGCGCCACTCCGGCGTATCGGGCAGCACAATCAGGGTGCTGCCGCTGATTTCATAGCGCATGTCGACCTGGCGCTGGATGCGGCTCAGCAGCTGCGGCAGCGTCTGGTCCAGCGCGTTCAGCGTCACCGTGCCTTCGATGCCGGGATGGACGTCCACGTTCAGCCCGGCGTCGCGCGCCAACGCGAACAGCAGCGACTGCACCGGCACCTTATGCACCGTCACGCTATAGGTCTCTACCTTGGCGGCCGGTTTCGGTGGCGGCAGGGCCACGCTTTGCTGCACTGTGTCAGGAATCGCTCCGGCCGCTGGCGGCGGCTCACTGATGTGGACCGGGGAAGGGGTAATGGTTTGACTGGCGCAAGCACTCAGCAGGACGCTGCAGACCACAGGGACCAGGGGGGAGCTGAATTTTTTCATCGGTTTTGTTGTGCTTTTGCAATTATAGGTGCCATCATCTTATAAAAATGCTGCCGCTGCAAGGACGAGGCCGCAGATGCACATAATTAATACGACCATCAAAACAACAGGTTTTGGCCGCCAGCGGCCGCGCCGTCGCCCGAATGGCGATTCGAGGATGGCCTGGCGGGCGTGATGCACGTCGACCGTCTCGGCGTCGTCGGCGAACGCGGCCAGCAGCGCCTTGTCGGCCAGGATGTTGATGCGGCGCACGATGCCTTCCGAGGCCTCGGCGATGAGCCGGGCGGCGCCCGGGCTGAACAGGGCGGGACCCGCATGGCCGGCAGCGCGCAGGCGGAAGGCCAGGAAGTCGCCGGTGAGGTCGGCCTGCAGGGCCGGCACCTGGAAACTGTGGGTGATGCGTTCCTTCAACTGGCGCATGCTCGACAGTTCCAGATGTTGGTTCAGCTCCGGCTGGCCGAACAACACGATCTGCAGCAGCTTGCTGCGCGCGGTTTCCAGGTTGGTCAGCAGGCGGATCGCTTCCAGGGTGTCGAGCGGCATGGCCTGGGCTTCTTCCACCAGCAACACCACCTGGCGGCCGGCGCTGTGGCGGGCGATCAGCTCGGTATGCAGTGCGCGCTGCACCTCGTCGGCGCGCTGGCCGCTGGTCGGCAGGCCCAGTTCGGCGGCGATGGCGTGCTGTACTTCCAGCGGATTGAGGTTGGGATTGACCAGGTAGATCACGTCGATGTGCGGCGGCATGCGGCTTTCCAGCATGCGGCACAACATGGTCTTGCCGGTGCCGACTTCGCCGGTGAGCTTGATGATGCCTTCGCCTTGGGCCACCGCATACAGCATGGCTTCCAGGATATCGCCACGGGCGTTGCCGGAATAGAAAAACGCCGGATTGGGCGTGATGTTGAACGGCGATTCGCGCAGGCCGAAATGGGATTGGTACATGGTCGTCACGCTATGCAATTCAGGAATGCTTGTTCCAGCGTTTGCGCGCCGTATTCGGCTCGGCACTGCGCCGGCGTGCCGCTAAAACGGATGCGGCCGTCGTGCAGGATGGCCATGCGGTCGCACAGTTCGTCCACGTCGGCCAGCGCGTGCGAGGTCAAGAACAGTGTACTGCCGGACTGATGCAGTGCGCGCAGCTGGTGTTTCAGCAATGCCCGCGCCTTCGGATCGAGTCCGCTCATCGGTTCGTCCAGCACGTACAGCGGCTTGCGCGCCAGCAGGCAGGCGGCCAGCCCGAGTTTCTGCGTCATGCCTTTGGAATAACTGCGCACCGCGCGCTTGAGCGCATCCGGATCGAGATCCAGCGCGGCCAGCATGGCGTGTACCGCTGGCGGCTGATAGGCCAGTCCTTGCAAGGTCAGCAGGTAACGGATGAAATCGGCGCCGGTTAGATAGTAGGGCGGCGTAAACCGTTCGGGCAGAAAGCCCAGCGGCCGGCGCGCGGCGGGCTGGGTGTGCGACTGGCCGAAAATCTCGATGGCGCCGCCGTCGAGCGCGCAAAAGTCGAGCAGGCATTTAATCAGGCTGGTTTTGCCGGCGCCGTTGACGCCGACCAGCCCGAAGCACTCGCCGGCGCGCAGTTCCAGGTCCACGCCGTGCAGCACGGAGGCTGCGCCGTAGCGTTTGACGACTTGCTGTAAGCGCAGGGCTGGAACGGTCATGGAGGCTGGGACGAATGAAACGAACCACACTGTAGCGCATTCGTGCGAAGAATGCGACATCACCTCGCGTTGGGTGCGGTTTCTGGACTAGAATGGCCGCAAGTTTTGTTGTGGATCTTCAAGGAGCGGGTATGTCGAGGCCGGAGAAAGTCAGGCTGGGGGAAATCCTGGTGCAGCAAAAGCTGCTCTCGGAAGAACAGCTGGGTTTGGCGCTGGCCGACCAGAAACGCAGCGGGCGCAAGCTGGGGCGCGTCTTCGTCGAGAACGGCTATGTTACTGAGGAACAGATCGCCGGTGCGCTGGCGCGGCAGCTCAACATCCCGTACCTGAACCTGAAGTTCTTCAACATCAATCCCGAGATTGTGCGGCTGCTGCCGGAAACCCAGGCTCGCCGCTTCCGCGCGCTGGTGCTGGAAGACCGTCACGGTGTACTGCTGGTCGGCATGTCCGATCCGACCGACTTGTTCGCGTATGACGAGATCGCCCGCATCGTCAAGCAGGGCATTGAGCTGGCCGTGGTCAACGAGACCGAGGTGCTGGCCGCCATCGACCGCATCTACCGCCGCACCGACGACATCTCCGACCTGGCCCGCGAGCTGGAGCAGGACCTGGGCGACGTCTCGGTCGACTTCGGCGCGCTGGCCGCCGCCAATCCCAACCTGGAAGAAGCGCCGGTGGTCAAGCTGCTGCAGTCGGTGTTCGACGACGCGGCGCAGGTACGCGCTTCCGACATCCACATCGAACCGCAGGAAGGCCGGCTGCAGATCCGTTTCCGCATCGACGGCGTGCTGCACCTGCAGACCGAGTCCGATATCAAGATTGCACCGTCATTGGCGCTGCGCCTGAAGCTGATGTCGGATCTCGATATCTCGGAAAAACGCCTGCCGCAGGATGGTCGCTTTGCCGTGCGCGTGAAGAACCAGCGCATCGACGTGCGTATCTCGACCATGCCGACCCAGTACGGCGAATCGGTGGTGATGCGTCTGCTGAATCAGAGCGGCATGCAGCTCAAGCTGGACGCCATCGGCATGCCGCGTGCCATGCTGGAGAAATTCCGCGCCATCGTCCAGCGTCCCAACGGCCTGGTGCTGGTGACCGGGCCGACCGGTTCCGGCAAGACCACCACGTTGTATTGCGCGCTGTCCGAGCTGAATTCGGTGGAAAAAAAGCTGATCACGGTGGAAGACCCGGTCGAATACCGGCTGGCCGGCATCAACCAGGTGCAGGTCAATGAAAAGATCGAACTGAACTTCGCGCGCGTGTTGCGTTCCGCGCTGCGGCAAGATCCGGACATCGTGCTGGTGGGCGAGATGCGCGACCAGGAAACCGCCGCCATCGGTCTGCGCGCCGCCATGACTGGTCACTTGGTGCTGTCGACGCTGCATACCAACGACGCCCTCAGCACGCCGCTGCGCCTGATGGACATGGGCGTGCCGCGCTACATGGTCGGCAGCTCGCTGCAGGCAGTATTGGCGCAGCGCCTGGTGCGGGTGATTTGCGAAAGCTGCACCACGCCGTATGAGCCGACGCCGACCGAGCGCGAATGGCTGAGTCTGGAACTGAACGACAAGGTCGACAAGGGCCGCTATTTCCACGGCAAGGGCTGCTCGCATTGCAACGGCATGGGCTATCGCGGCCGTACCGGCGTGTATGAGCTGCTGGAGATGACGCGCGCGGTGGTGGACGCCGCCAACGACGCCGATCCGGCCAATTTCCTGAAGGCGGCGGCCACGCAGATGGCCGGTGAAACGCTGCGCCGGCATGCGGTGGCGCTGGTGATCCAGGGCCGCACCACGGTGTCGGAAGCGATGCGCATCAGTAACCAGGTCGAGGACTAATCCGTGCCTTTCTTCGCATACAAGGGACGCAATGCGCGCGGCGAGTTGATGCAGGGCGTGCTGGAGGCGGTCGATAGCGGCGCGGTGGCCGATCAGCTGTTCAACACCGGCGTGACGCCGATCGAGATCGTGGTGACCAAGAAAGCCGCCGCCACCGCCGACGGCGAGGCCTGGTGGGCCAAGCTGCTGGAGAAGAAGGTCACGTCGATGGACGTGCAGTTATTCAGCCGCCAGATGTACACCCTGCTCAAGTCCGGCGTGCCGATCATGCGCGGGCTGGCGGGCTTGCAGGAATCGGCGGTGAGCAAGTCATTCGCCAAAGTGATCAAGGATTTGCGCGAGTCGCTCGACGCCGGCCGCGAACTGTCGGCCGCCATGCGCCGCCATCCTGAGGTGTTTACGCCGTTTTATTTGTCGATGGTGCGGGTGGGGGAGATGACCGGGCGGCTGGAGGAGGTGTTCCTGCGATTGTTCGACCACCTGGAGTTCGACCGCGACATGCGCGAGCGGGTCAAGAGCGCGACGCGCTATCCGTCTTTCGTGGTGATCGCCATGGTGCTGGCGATGGTGGTGGTGAATATGTTTGTGATTCCGGCTTTCGTCGGCGTGTTCGCGCGGTTTAATACCGAGCTGCCGCTGATGACGCGCATCCTGATCGGCACGTCCAACTTCACGGTGCGCTACTGGCCGGTGATGGCGGTGGCCCTGGTAGCCGGCATTTGGGGCTTTCGTGCCTGGATCGATACGCCCAAGGGTCTGTATCAATGGGATAAGTTCAAGCTGCGCGTGCCGGTCGCCGGGAAGATTATCCTGAAGGCCACCATGGCGCGCTTCGCCCGCAGCTTCGCCTTGTCCAGCCGCAGCGGCGTACCGATCGTACAGGCCTTGACGGTGGTGGCGCAGACGGTGGACAACGCTTACCTGACCGCCCGCGTGGAACAGATGCGCGACGGCGTGGAGCGCGGCGACAGCATCCTGCGCACGGCCGCCGCCACCAATGTGTTCACACCGGTGGTGCTGCAGATGATTGCGGTGGGCGAGGAGAGTGGTTCCATTGACGATCTCATGGATGAGATCGCGCAGATGTACGAGCGCGAGGTGGATTATGAGCTGAAGACGCTGTCGTCGCAGATCGAGCCTATCCTGATTGTGTTCTTGGGGATCATGGTGCTGGTGCTGGCGCTCGGTATCTTCCTGCCGATCTGGGATCTGGGTAAAGCGGCGTTGCGTCACTAAGGTTGACATTGTGACATTCTTGGCAATATTTGTGTCGGCGAAACAACGGGGCGCGAGTTTGCTCGAATTTGCCGTGACGGTGGCGGTGATCGGTATTTTGATGACACTGCTGCTGAAAACGATGTGGTATTACCAAGGCGCGGCGGAGCAGCGAGCCGTACAGATGACGGTAGCGAACGTGCGCACCGCCTTAGAAATTAAGGTATCTGAAGCCAAATTGCCCGGGCGGAACATCGATTTAACGTTTTTAGCCGAAGAAAATCCGTTTAATTTGCTAAAAGATAAGCCTGTGAACTACGTCGGCGAGTTATTTCGGCCTAGTGACAGCGACATCGGCCCTGGCAATTGGTGCTTTGACCGTTCTGACAAAAGTCTGATTTATTTGTTAAATAATAGAAACTCTTTTGCAGATGCTCAATCGAAACACTTGAAATTCAAGGTAAAATTATTTCGCTTGCCCCATCGCCCCGCCAAGCCGTCGGGCACACCAGAACTTCTAAGTGTGGCCTTTGAGCAAGTTAAGGATCATCCTTCTTAGACGATTTGGAGAAAAGTAAATGAACAAGCCAGCAATGACCGCAATGCGCAAATCAGCCCAAGGCGGCTTCACGCTGATCGAACTGATTGTAGTGATCGTGATCCTCGGCATTCTGGCGGCCACCGCCTTGCCACGTTTTTCCAGTTTGAGCGGCGATGCCCGCGTCGCGTCTCTGAATGCCGCACGCGGCGCGCTGGCATCCGTTGCCGCGACCGTTCACGGCCAGGCGCTGATGCATCCGGATACTGTCGGTGCCGGCTTTGACTACGAAGGCACGCTCGTCTCAGTCACCAATAATTACCCTGCGGCTGATGCGAACACTGCCTTGGCTGCTGGTTTGACCGTCGCCGACTATTCAACTTATACGGCGACTCCAGCGGTTGGATATCCGGTAGTTCCCGCTAATTCGGTGGTTGTTCAGTCTGCGGCTCTCTTTGGCGCCACTACCACGGCTGCCCAGAATTGCTTCTTGATCTACACGCAGGCTGCGGCCAATGCACAACCCAACATTCGACTGGCGCCGACGGCCATTGCTGCCAACTGCAATTAACTGATCGCAGGCGCTAGCCTGGAGTTGTTGTGCACCGCAAGTTGCTTCGCTCCTGTGCCGGCTTCACGATGGTGGAGCTAATCACAGTGATGGTGTTGATCGGTATATTGGGTGCGATCGGTTACGGACGCTTTGCCGATACCGCGACGTTCAGCAACCGCGCTTATGCCGATCAGGTCAAGAGCTTGATTCGCTACGCGCAAAAGCTGGCTATTGCGCAAAACCGTGCCGTGTTCGTACGTTCCCAACCGGGTGGTTTTGCAGTGTGCTTCGCAAATGGTTGCCCCAATGCCGGCCTGGCGCGGGCACCGGGCGGCAGCAATAGCGGTAGCGCGGGTACCCGTGCATTTTGCACCCTCAACAATATCTATATCGCCACCTGGATGTGCGAAGGCCGGCCCGACGCCACCCTGATCGTCACCGCCGAAAGCGTTCGTAATGAATTTGGCGCCGCCGGTGTTTTCTCTTTCGATGCACTGGGCCGTCCCTACAACGCTAATGATGCCGGCGGCGCCTCGACCTTCACGCGTATGGTTCTTACATTCACGCAGGGAGCCAACGTCTCCAGCATCACCATCGAACCGGAAACTGGCTATGTTCACTAAGCGCCAGGCAGGGCTGACCCTGATCGAGCTGGTGATTTTCATGGTGATCATGGGTGTCGCTGCGGCCGGTATTCTTGGCGTACTCAACATGGGCGCCAGCGCCAGTGCCGATCCTGTGCGCCGCAAGCAAGCTCTGATGATTGCGGAAGCTTTGATGGAAGAAGTTTTACTCGCGCGTTTCTCCTGCGCCCAGCCTGATCTCAACGTTGATATCGTGGCGGGGCCGGGTACCTGCGCAAATCAGCTGACCATCGGCATACCCGTTGGACTTTCCCGGCCCTACGGCAATGTTGCCAACTACGGTAGCTTGGACGGCGTCGCCAACCGCACTTTTGCCGTTGGCGGCGTTGACGTCGACATCAGCGGCGTGCCACTGGGACGGGACGCGGGCCTGAATACGGTCGGCAACGCTACGCTCGGCGGCATCACCAGTACGGTGACGTTGCGCTACATGCCGGCTGTTGCGGACGGGCTCGGGCCTGCCGGTGCGAGCCTGATCAGGTCAAGCGCAACGCAGGTCAGGGCACTGCGCATCACCATTCGCACCACCTACGGTAGCGTCAACGAGTTTGTGGAGCTGGATGCCTACCGCACGCGGTATGCGCCGACGGTGACGCCATGATGAAATCGCGCATGTTCATCGCACGCACCCAGCGCGGCTTTACGCTGGTGGAAGCGATCATCGTCATGGTGCTGACCGGTATCCTGGCCGGGACCATGATGTTGTTCCTGCGCCAGCCGGTGCAGAATTATGTGGACGCCGCCGCGCGAGCCGACCTTAGCGATACGGCCGATCTGGCCTTGCGGCGCATGGCGCGCGAGCTGCGCGGCGCGCTGCCCAACAGCATCCGGGCGTTGTTCGTCAACGGCGTCTGGTATGTGCAGTTCATTCCGGTCAAGGCCGGCGGCCAGTATCTGGCGGTGGAGGACGGCGCGGCCAACGGCATACCGCTGGATTTTGTTGGTGGGGGCGATAAATTTAACGTCGTCGGCCCCATGCCCGCTGGTGCCGCCATCATTCCGGGTACTGATTCCATCGTCATCTATAACTTAGGTAACGAGATAGCCGGCGCAGACGCCTACGCGCAAACCAATCTCGCGGTGATCAAGGCGGTGAATAACACGCCGCTTGGCTGGGAAATTACGCTGAACAACAATCCGTATGCGGTAGGGCCGAGCGGAGCGCCAAATGCATCGCCCGAGCATCGGTTCAGCGTGGTTACGAGGCCCGTCACTTTCCGCTGTGAGGGCAGGGCCGACGGTCAGGGTACGTTGGTGCGCATCGTTGAAGGGGGCTTCACCGCCGTTCAGCTGCCCTCGACAATCACGCCTGCGACCCCGCGACTGGCCGCCAATGTCCTGGCTTGCAACTTCAGTGTGGATCAGGCTGCCAATGTGAATGCCGGCATGGTCGGCATGTCGCTAGCACTGGCGCGGCCACGTACCGGCGGGGCCGCGAATGGGCTGGAGACGGTGACGCTGGTCCATCAAATTCACGTGGATAACACGCCATGACACCACATAACTTACGCAAACAAACCGGGCTGGCGCTGGTGACCGCCATCTTCCTGCTGGTCGTGTTGGCCGGCTTGGCCGTGGCCGTGGTGTCGCTCAGAACCTCGCAGCAAGACTCGTCGGTCAAGGATGAACTGGGCACGCGCGCTTACCTGGCAGCGAAAGCAGGCATGGACTGGGCCTTGTTTACTGCGCTGCAAGGCCCTGGCACGCCAAATGCTAACTTGTGCGCAGCGGGCCCTGTGACCTTTCGCATGCCGCTGAATACCACGCTGGACGCGTTTTTCGTCAACGTTACTTGCGGCGCAGTGGCAGGCCGTTATGGAGTCGGCGCCGGGGCTGATCCGACCGACGGCCACTTTCTGATCACGGTCACCGCATGCAATGCCGCAGTCTGCCCTGCTGCCGTTCCGGGACCTGATTACGTGAAGCGGGTGATTACTGCGCAGCTTTAAAGACGCAACTGTGTGGAAATGTGTGTATTTTTGGGGAATCATTGTAATTTTAAGCATGAAAAGATACATAACTTGAATATAATCAATCGTCTAGCGCGCAAACTTCGTGTGTTGATCTATGAGCTTCTTTAAGCGAGCTAAAAAAACCGATGGATGGCTTACTGTCACTTTTCTGAGGGACGGTATTTGCGCGGGCCGCGTTCAGCGCAGGACCGACGCCAAGGCCATCGTCGAGCTGTCGGCGTTCTATCCGTCCGACGCCGCCGTCTCGCCCGAAGCGCTTGACAAGCTCAATAAAGACCTGAAAGCCGGCGGCTATTCCTGCGGCACCATGCTCAGCGGCGGCGAGTACCAGCTGCTGATGGTCGACGCTCCCAACGTGCCGCAAGACGAATTGAAAACCGCCGTGCGCTGGCGCTTGAAGGATATGCTCGACTTCCACGTCGACGATGCCACCATCGACGTGCTCGACATTCCGGTCGATGCCAGCAACGCGGCGCGCGGCCACTCGATGTTCGCCATCGCCGCCCGCAATTCCTTGATCCAGTCGCGCCAGGCGCTGTTCAGCGAGGCCAAGCTGGCGCTGACGGTGATCGACATTCCCGAAATGGCGCAACGGAATATCTCTGCGCTGCTGGAGACCGAGGGCCGTGGCCTGGCGATGCTGTCCTTCGACGGCGACGGCGGCCTGCTGACGATTACCTTCAAGGCCGAGCTGTACCTGTCGCGCCGCATCGATGTCACGCTGGCCCAATTGTTGGAGCGCGATTCCGAGCGCCAGCAAACCTATTTCGACAAGATTACGCTGGAGCTGCAGCGCTCGCTCGATCACTTCGACCGCCAGTTCTCGTTTGTGAACGTGATCAAGCTGCTGCTGGCGCCGACCGGCGCCGATGGCCTTCATGAGCACCTGGCCACCAATCTGTACATGCCGGTGGAAGCGATGACGCTCGATGATGTGTTCGACCTCAGCAAGACACCGGAATTGCAGGACGCGGCCCAGCAGCAGCGTTTCTTCCTGACGCTGGGTGCAGCGTTGCGGCATGAGGAGGTGCATCTGTGAGCCAGCAGATCAATCTCTTCAATCCCATCTTCCTCAAGCAGAAGAAGATTTTCACGGCCTTGCCGATGGCGGAAGCGCTTGGCGTGATCGTTGCCGGTGCCTTGCTGCTGACCTGGTATGCAGGCCAGAGTGTGGCCGCGCTGGAGCAGGAAGCCGTTGCCGGCAAGGCCGCACTGGCCAAACGCGAGCAGCGCCTGGTGCAGGCCAAGGCGCAGTTCGCACCACGCGCCAAGGATCCGGCGCTGGCCGTGCAACAGGCCGAGGCCGAGGCGGAACTGAAGGCGCTGCATGATGTGACCTCGGTGCTGCAGGGTGGCGCGCTGGGGAATACGTCCGGCTATGCGGAATACTTCCGCGCGCTGTCGCGCCAGAACGTCAGCGGCTTGTGGTTGACCGGTGTGAGCATCAATGGCGCCGGCAATGACATCGGGGTGCAGGGCAGGGCCATGCAGGCGACCTTGATTCCGAACTACATCGCCCGCCTGACCGCCGAACGCGTCATGCGCGGCAAGAGCTTTGCCACGCTGGATATCGGGCGGCCGCAGAACGCCGTTGCGGCTGTGGCCCCAGGGCCGGCGGTATCGGCGGCATCGCCGTTTGTGGAATTCAACCTGCAAACGACGGCGCTGGAGGCGGCCAAATGAAACAGCAGCTTCTCCAACAATGGATTAAGCTCAGCACCAAACTGGATGCCATGACACTGCGCGAGCGCGCCATGGTGTTTGCGGCGATCGTGTCGGGCATTCTGTTCCTGCTGTACACGATGTCGGTGGAGCCGCTGCTGAACAAGCAAAAGCTGCTGCGCATACAGATCAAACAGCAGCAGAACCAGATCAGCGGCATCGACATGGAGATCGCCGCCATTGCGCAGGGCTTCGTGGTCGATCCGGATGCGGACGCGCGCGCCAAGCTGCAAGCGCTGCGGCGCGACATCGACACCACCAGCGCCGGCCTGATGGCGGTGCAAAAAGGCCTGGTGGCGCCGGACAAAATCGTGCCGTTGCTGGAGCATCTGTTGCGCGGCCATGGCAAGCTGAAGCTGATGTCGATGAAGACCTTGCCGGTGACCGGCTTGAATGAAGCCGCGCTGCCGGCCACCACGGCGCCTGCGGGCCAGGCAGCGAACCTGCCAGCGGCAGCAGCGCCGAATGCGCCGGCCACGCCGGTGGCCAAACCGCGCGAGCTGCTGTACCGCCACGGCGTCGAGATCGTGCTGCAAGGTAGTTATCTGGACATGGTGAGCTATATGGAAGCGCTGGAATCCTTGCCGGTGCAGCTGTTCTGGGGCAAGGCTCGGCTGGACGCGCAAGAGTACCCGAATTCGCGTCTGACCTTGACCCTGTACACCTTGAGCCTGGATCAGAAATGGATGAAACTATGAAGCGCCTGTTCTGCTCAGTGTTATTGCTAGCCGGGTCGGTGCAAGCGCAAACCCTGGTCGATCCGACCCAGCCGCCGCCGGAATCGCGCCTGTTGCCGATGTCGGAGGCGGCAGTCGCGACGCCGATAGGCCCGCAGCTGCAATCGGTACTGATCGGCTCGCGCGGGCGTGAGGTCGCGGTGATCGATGGCCAGACCGTGCGCAAAGGTGAAAAGTTTAATGGTGCGGTGCTGGTGGAAGTCCGCAAGAATCAGGTAGTCCTGCAAAACGGCCGGAACAGGCAAGTGTTGACCTTGTTCCCCGAACCGCCGCACAAATAAACGAAGAACGCTCATGCAAAAAATTCTGACCATTGCTATCGTGACGCTGCTGCTCGGCGGCTGCCAGACGCCATCCACGCGCGATACCTACGACAAGATCAACAGCGAAGTCAACGCCGCCAGCGCCAGGCCGGCCGTCGCCACCCAGAGCGACGCCGTGGCCAGCGCCTTGCTGCCGCCGGTGTCGCAATTGGCCGACCAGCTGCCGAAGGCGCGCGCGGTGCTGGATGAACGCTTCAACGTCTCGTTCAACAATGTGCCGGTGCAGCAGTTCTACAACTCCATCGTGGCCGGTACGCGCTACAACATGCTGATCAATCCCGAGGTGACCGGCAACATCACCGCCAATCTGAAGGACGTGACGCTGTTCGAGGCGCTTGATGCCGTGCGCGAACTGTACGGCTACGACTACAAGGTGGAAGGCACACGCATCTATATCCGTCCGCTGACCATGCAGACCAAGATGTTCAAGATTAACTACTTGACCGCTGTCCGCAAAGGCGCATCGAGCCTGCGCGTGTCGTCGACTTCGGTGGCCAATGCCGGCACCAGCAATAGCGGCGGCCAGAGCAACAACGGTTCCGGTGGCAACAATAACAATAACAACGGCTCCGATCCGAACAATCCCAGCGGTGGCGGTTCGCAGTCGCAGCGCGACTCGGCCAATGTCTCGACCCGCTCGGAAAGCGACTTCTGGCTGGAACTCAAAACCGCGCTGGACGCACTGGTGGCGACCGGCAAGGACGGCCGCAACGTCACCATCAGCCCGCAGTCGGGCGTGATCGTGATCCGCGCCATGCCGGAAGAATTGCGCAATGTCGATATGTATCTGCGCGCCACCCAATTGTCGGTGGACCGTCAGGTGATTTTGGAAGCCAAGATCCTGGAGGTGGAGTTGAACAGCAATTTCCAGAGCGGCGTCAACTGGGCGGCGTTTGGCAAGTTTGCTTCTGGCGGTAACAACCGCTTCTCGGCCGGCGCCCTGCAACCGGGCTCCACCTTGGGTCCGCTCGGTACGCCGCTGAGCAGTACCGGTCCGGCCGGCATCAACGCCACGCCGGGCAGCCTGATCGGCGCGTCGGCCGATGCCGTCGGTTCGCTGTTCGGCATGGCTTTCCAAACCAGTAATTTCGCCGCCCTGATTTCCTTCCTTGAAGGGCAGGGCACGGTGCATGTGCTGTCCAGCCCGCGCATTGCGACGATGAACAATCAGAAGGCGCTGCTGAAGATCGGCACCGATGAGTTCTACGTCACCGGCGTCAGCACCACCACGACCACCAACAGCTCCGGCGGCGGCACCAGCTCGCCGACTGTGACGCTGCAGCCGTTCTTCTCCGGCGTGGTGCTGGATGTGACGCCGCAGATCGATGAAGACGGCAATATCCTGCTGCACGTCCATCCATCGGTCAGCCAGGTATCGACCGTGAACAAGGGCTTGAACCTCGGCTCGCTGGGCACCTTCAACCTGCCGCTGGCGGCTTCGTCGACTTCGGAAATGGACAGCATGGTACGCGGACAGAACGGCCAGGTGGTGGCCATTGGTGGCTTGATGCGCCAGGCCACGACTACCGACCGTTCCGGCGTGCCGGGCGCGAACAGCGTGCCGGTGTTGGGCGCGCTGTTCGGCAGCAAGAGCGAAGTGATCCAGAAACGCGAACTGGTGGTACTGATCAAGCCGACCGTGATCGAATCGTCGTCGGACTGGAATCAGGATTTGCTCGATAGCGGCCGCCGCATGAAAGAGCTCGATCCGGGCCGCGCCAAGGGACGCAACTGATCATGTACAGCAAACACTTCGGCCTGCGCGAGGCGCCGTTCAGCATCACGCCGGATACCAGCTACTTCTTCACCAGTCCGCATTCACAGGAGGCCTTGAATACGTTGCTGGTGGCGGCCAAGAGCGGCGAAGGGTTTATCAAGATCACCGGCGAGGTGGGCACCGGCAAGACGCTGCTGTGCCGTAAGTTCATCGCCACCATCGGCCCGGAATTTGTGACGGCCTACATTCCGAACCCCTATCTTGAGCCGCGCACGCTGATGCTGGCCCTGGCCGATGAGCTGGAAGTGCCGCTGGAGCGCGATGTGGACCAGCACCAGTTGCTGAAGTCGATCACGCATCGGCTGATGGACCTGGCGCGCGACGGCAAGCGGGTGCTGCTGCTGCTCGATGAAGCGCAGGCGATTCCGACCGAGAGTCTGGAGGCGTTGCGGCTGCTGACCAACCTGGAGACCGAAAAGCGCAAGCTGCTGCAGATCGTGCTGTTCGGCCAGCCGGAACTGAACCAACATTTGCAGGAAAATTCGATCCGCCAGCTGGCGCAGCGCATCACCTTCCATTACCACCTCGGCCCCCTGTCGCGCGACGATATCGAATACTATCTGGCGCACCGTCTGCGCATCGCCGGCTACGGGGGCGGACGCCTGTTTAGCCGTGGGGCGATCGCCGGCTTGTATAAATCGAGCGGCGGCATTCCGCGCCTGGTGAACATCATGGCCAACAAGGCCTTGATGCTGTGCTATGGCGAAGGCAAGCAGCAGGTCACGCGTCGCCATGTCAACCTGGCCGCCAGCGACACGGTAACGCCGGCCAAGCGCATGCGCTGGACCTGGATGGCGGCGGGCGTGGGCCTGCTGATTGCCGCTTGCGGCCTGACCTGGGCGTTGACCAAATGAGCCTGATTAATAAAATGCTGCAGGACCTGGATGCGCGCGGCGGCGAGGGTGCGTCGGCCATGCAACAGGAACAAGTGAAGGCGGTGCCGTCGACGGAACGTGAGCGCCGTCCGCTGCTGCTGGGCGCCGCTGCGCTCGGCGTGCTGGTGCTGGCCGCAGGTGGCTGGTATGGCTGGCAGTGGTGGCAGGCGCGCAGCGCGCCGCCGGCGACCATGGCCAAGGTGATCGACAATCGCGTGCCGGACAAGCCGCGCTTTCAGGAGCCGCCTTCGGCCGTCAAGGCTGAGCCGTCCCCGGCTTCGGCCCCGGAGGCTCTGGCGGAGGCCAAGCCTGAAGCGGAGGCGGTGCAGCCATCGCCTGCCGCCAAGCCGAACCGTGCGGCGCCCGCGACAGCGGAACAGGCGGAGCGTGGCGAAGCTGCGCCGCGCAAGCACAGCGCGGAACGTGGCGACCGGGTAGCGCGTGCTGACCGTGCTGAACGTGCTGAAAGCGCCGAGCCGGTCCGTCCGCGCAAAGCCGCTGCGTCGGCGGCGAAAGCCGAAGACGGCGTGGTGCTGCGCGAGCTGACGCCAAAACAGATGTCGGAAAACAGTTATCGCCGCGCCCTGGCCGCCTTACAGGAAGGCCGCGTGAGTACGGCACTGGCCGATCTGGACAAATCCGTCGAAATCGATCCGCGCAACGAAGCCGCGCGCCAGACCTACGTCAGCCTGTTGCTGGAAAACCGCCGCACCGACGACGCGATCCGTCAGTTGCGCCTGGCGCTGGGTGTCGATCCGCGTCAGCCGGGACTGGCGATGGTGCTGGCGCGGCTGCAACTGGAGAAGGGCGAACCGGCCCTCGATACGCTGCTGAAGACCTTGCCATACGCCGGCAACAACGCCGACTATCACGCCTTCCTGGCCGGTGTGCTGCAACGCCAGCAAAAACACGCCGACGCCGTTGAGCACTATCGGCATGCGCTGCAATTGGCGCCGCAAAACGGCGTCTGGTGGATGGGCTTGGGTATCTCCTTGCAGGCGGACCAGCATCTGCCCGAGGCGCGCGAAGCCTTCGTCCGCGCGCGCGGCGCCGCCGGCCTTACGCCCGAACTGCGCGCCTTCGTCGAGCGCAAGATCGAACAGCTCTCGCGCTGATCACAGGCTGGCCTGCGGGCCCCAGATCTGCTTCATGCTGAAGCGGATCGCGGCCTGGTCCTCGCTGAGCGCTTCGGCGATGCAACAGCCGTCGTCGGTGCGGCGCTGTGCCGCCGGCGACAACACGCCGCCCGCCGGGTCGCGCAGACAGTGGATGGTGCGCGCCTCGCCGCCGTCCAGTCGCTGGCTGACCACGCCGATCTCGCCGCTCTCCAGGCGCACCAGGCAGCCCGGCGGGAAATCGCCCAGCTCGCGCTGGAAATACTGCACCAGCAGCGGGTCGACCGGCGCCGCCTTGTCCTCGATCAGGTTGCGCAGCGCTTGCTGCGCCGGCAACGAACGCCGGTAATTGCGCGCCGACACCTGGGCGCAATAGCGGTCGGCCAGGCTGAGCAGCTTGGCGTTCAAGGTGACTTGCGGGCTGGCGATGCCGGCCGGATAGCCGCTGCCGACGTCGTTCTCATGGTGCATCAGCACGCAGGAAATCCAATCGTCGTCCTCGATGCCTACGCAGCGCAGCATGTCCACGCTTTCCTCGGGATGGCGGCGCACAATCGCCATTTCCTCGCTGGTCAGCGGCGTGTTCTTGTTCTGGAAAGTTTCGTGATGGCGCAGCATGCCCACGTTCATGGTCAGGGCGGCGGCCGTCACGGTCAGCGTATCGACCGCGCTCAGCGCCATGGCACGCGCGATCACCACCGTCACCACCGCCGTTTCGATGCAGTGGCGTACCGCATAGGTGCCGTTGATCTGGCTCAGGAAGATGCAGGCCAGCGCGATGTCCGGATTGATGGCCACGGCCTGGATCACCTCGCGCGCGATGTCGCGGATTTCGCTTTCGGCGTTGTGTTCGTTACGCAGGTTGTGCAGCAGGCGTTCCAGCAGGCGGTTGCACAGGTTGAGCTGATGCAGCACCGACGGCGTGGATTCCGCAAACGCCGGCGCCTCCAGCGGCGATTGCAGTTGATTTGCTTCGGACATGATTCGATCCCGATCTACACTTTGCCCAGTCGCTCCAATGCGAGCGCCAGGGTCTCATCTTTTTTGGCAAAACAGAAGCGCACGATGCCCGACTCCTTGCCCTGCTGGTAAAAGGCCGATACGGGTATCGCCGCCACCTTGATTTCGGTGGTCAGCCATTCCGCGAACTCGGCCTCGGTTTGTGTTGAGATTTTATCGTAGCGCACGCATTGGAAGTAGGTACCGTCGGCTGGCAACAACTCAAAACGTGTATTTTTCAAGCCGTCGCGGAACAGATCGCGCTTGCGCTGGTAAAACGCCGGCAATTCCAGGTAGGGCTTGGGATCGGCCATATAGCTGGCGATGCCGTGCTGCATCGGCGTATTCACGCTGAACACATTGTATTGGTGGACCTTGCGGAACTCCGCCATCATGGCGGCCGGCGCGGCCACATAGCCGACCTTCCAGCCGGTGACGTGGTAGGTCTTGCCAAAGCTCGACGCCACGAAGGCGCGCGCCGCCAGTTCCGGGTGGCGGCTGACGGACTCGTGCTGATGGCCGTCATAGACCATGTGTTCGTAGACTTCGTCCGACAGGATCAGCACGTCGGTGCCACGCACGATGTCCGTCAGCGCCTGCATGTCGGCCGCGCGTAGTACGGTGCTGGTCGGATTGTGCGGCGTGTTGATGATGATCAGGCGCGTCTTGCCGTTGACGGCAGCCGCCACCTTGGCCCAGGGCACGGTGTAGCCGTCGGCGCCGAGTTCCATCTCCACTGCCACCGGCACGCCGCCGGCCAGCGTAATCGCCGGCACGTAGCTGTCGTACACCGGTTCGATGACCACCACCTCGTCGCCCGGATGGACGCAGCAGAAGATCGCCGTGGTCAGCGCCTGGGTGGCGCCGGCGGTGACGGTGATCTCCTTATCGACGTGGTACTGGTGGCCGTACAGGGCCGCGATCTTGGCGACGATGGCCTGGCGCAGCACCGGCGCGCCGCTCATGGCAGGGTACTGGTTGAAGTCGGCCTGCATGGCCTCGGTCACCGCGTTCATCAGGCTGCGTTCACAGCCGAAGTCGGGGAAGCCCTGACCGAGGTTGACGGCGCCCGCTTGCGCGGCCAGCACCGACATGCGGGTGAAAACAGTGGTGCCAACCGCCGGCAGGCGGGTGGTCAGGGCAGGCGTCGTCGGCAGGGTTGTGCGGCTATTCATGGTGGCGAAGTAGTGGACGGATAGGCTATTCTAGCGCAATCCACTTCTCCGGCAACATGACCTTGAACATCCCTTCGCGGGCCAGGCGGCGGGCCAGTTTCAACAGCGCCTTGTCCTTGGTGATCAGCACCTCGGCCTGGGCGTCGCGGGCGATCTCCAGGAACTTCTGGTCGTCCTTGTCGGTGCATACGGGCAGGCGCACGCCGGACACGGGCGGCGCCACCACTTTGATCAGGGCGTCGAAGCGGGCGGCGGCCAACATGCGGCTGTCGTCGTCCAGCGGCAGGTGCTGGTAGTGGAGCACGATGTTGTACTCATCGCGGCAATCGGAGCGGGTGACCGCCTCCAGCTCGCCGCTCTCGATGGCGGCCACCAGTTTTGCCCAGCGCAGATCGTTGAACACGAACAGGTCGAGGCAAACATTGGTATCGATGACGATGCGTTTCTTTGGAACAGGTATCATGTAGGGCTAGTTTTGTGAAAATGTTTTTTGGAATCTTATGCTGATAGTGCTTTCCCCGGCAAAAAGTCTCGACCTGGAGACGCCGCCCACCACCAAGTTGCACACCCAACCGTCGTTTCTGGACCACTCCGAGCAGCTGATTCATCGCTTGCGGGAATTTTCGCCGACCGAGCTCGGCGAGTTGATGGACCTGTCCGACAATCTGTCGGCACTGAACGTGGCGCGCTACGCCTCGTGGACCAAGGACACCAGCGAAGCGCGCCAGGCGGTGATGACCTTCAACGGCGACGTCTACGACGGCCTGGATGCCCGCAGCCTGAAGCCGGGCCAGCTCGACTACGCGCAATCGCGCATCCGCATCCTGTCCGGGCTGTACGGCATGCTGCGGCCGCTGGACCTGATCCACCCGCACCGGCTGGAAATGGGCACACGCCTGAGTACGCCGCACGGCAAGGACTTGTACAGCTTCTGGGGCGAGACCATTACCCAGGCTTTGAACCGGCAGGCGGCGGAGCAGGGCGCCGACACGCTGGTCAATCTGGCGTCGGAGGAATACTTCAAGTCGGTCAAGCCGAGACTGCTGCAGGTGCCGGTGATCACGCCGATGTTCGAGGACTGGAAGAACGGCAAATACAAGATCATCTCGTTCTACGCCAAGCGCGCGCGCGGCCTGATGGCGCGCTACGCTGCCGTCAAAAACATCACCGATCCGCAAAAGCTGAAGAAATTCAACGTCGACGGCTACACCTTCGACAAGAAGGATTCGACCGACAGCACCTGGGTCTTCCGCCGCAGAATTGCTGAATAAGCGCAGAATAAAAAAACCGGGAGGCGACTCCCGGTTTTTACGCATCTTTACATGCTGGCGTTGGAACTCCAGAACTTCCACCAGTGGCGTTCGGCTTTCTTGCCCTCATCCAGGAACTTGGAGTTCGGGTAGTTGAGCTTGAACACGCGTTCGGTGTCGTTCTTCAGTTCGGTCATGCCCAGCTTGTCGTAGGCGCGGATCATGATGAACAGCGCTTCCTCGATCGACGGCGAGTCGCGGAAGTCGCTCATGATGCCCATCGCGCGGTTGGCCGCAGCCAGGTAGGCGCCACGGCGGTAGTAGTAGCGCGCCACGTGGATTTCATACGACGCCATCGCATTCACCAGATATCGCATACGGGCCAGCCCATCCGGGGTATACTTACTCTCTGGGAATTTGGTGACCAACTCCTTGAAGGCGGCGTAAGCTTCACGCGTGGCCTTCGGGTCGCGCTCAGTCGCATCCTGTTCGTAGACGAAGTTCAGGAAGCTGATCTGGTCGTTGAAGCTGATCAGGCCGCGCAGATAGTACATGTAATCGACGTTGGTGTGGTTCGGGTGCAGCTTGATGAAGCGCTCAACCGATGCCAGCGCCTGTGCCTGATCCTGCGATTTGTAATAGGCGTAGGCGATATTCATCTGCGCCTGCTGGGCGTAAGTGCCGAAAGGATAGCTCGATTCCAGTCGTTCAAACAACTGAATTGCGCGCTCGTAGTGCTGACCTTCCAGTTCTTCGTTCGCCTCCGAGTATAATTTCGTCGCGCTCCAACCTTTTGTTTCGTCGGCTTTTTCAGAGAAAAGGCCGCAACCGGACAAACCAAGCAGGACTACTGTTGCTGCAATTACCGATAATTTTTTTTGCATATCTTTTGCAAGAAACTGTTTAACCAAAGTTTTACGAGGCTAATTATAGCCGATAGGATTACCGTGATATTAAACGCAAAGCCAAATTTGGCCGAATCTTCCTCCGAACTCGATATCGACGCCGACTTGGCGTTACACGACGACGATGACGACGGTCTGGCGCCGATCGAACTCGCACTGAGCCCTGAACATTGCGGCCAGCGCCTCGACAAGGTCATCTCCGGCCTGATCCCGCAATTTTCCCGTGGCCGCCTGCAAACCTGGATTACCGACGGCTTTGTTACGGTCGACGGCAAAACGCCGAAAAGCAACAAGGATACCGTCTACGGCGACGAGAAGATCGTCATTCTGCCCCAACCGGAGCCGGAAGACGAGGCTTTTAAGCCCGAACCGATAGAACTTAACATTGTTTTTGAAGATGAGCACCTGATTGTCGTGAATAAACCGGCCGGCCTGGTGGTTCACCCCGGCAACGGCAACTGGTCCGGCACGCTGCTTAACGGCCTGCTGCACCGCTATCCGCAGCTGAGCGGCGTGCCGCGCGCCGGCATCGTCCATCGCCTGGACAAGGACACCAGCGGCCTGATGGTGGTCGGCAAGACCCTGGCCGCCCAGACCGACCTGGTGCGCCAGCTGGCCGCGCGCACCGTCAAGCGCGAGTACTTCGCTTTGGTGTGGGGCACGCCGCGCATTAGCGGTACTATTGATGCTTCGATGGGGCGCCACCCGCGCGAGCGCGTCAAAATGGCGGTCTCGACCTCCATGGGCTCGAAGCCGGCCATCACGCATTACACCTTGATCTCCAGCGGCAAGCTGGGCGAGGGCCGTCCCGTCAGCCTGGTGCAGTGTCGTCTGGAAACGGGCCGCACCCACCAGATCCGCGTACACATGATGTCGATCGGCTTCCCGCTGGTCGGCGACACCGTGTACGGCAAGCCGCACCTGGCCGATTATTTCCCGCGCCAGGCGCTGCAAGCGCGCCGCCTGGGGCTGGTGCATCCGGCCACCGGCGAGCAATGCGAGTGGCAAGTGCCGCTGGCCGATGATTTTGCCGAATTGCTGGCCCGCGCCGGCATCGAGGAACCGGAAACGATTTAATGTCGATACAGCAGCAATGGTTGGTCCCGCACTGGCCGGGTTTGCCAGTACATATCGGGGCGCTGTCCACCACCCGGCGCGGCGGCGTCAGCCCTGCGCCGTATGACGACGGCATGGGCCGTGGCGGCCTCAACTTCGGTACCCACGTCGGCGACCAGCCGCACAATGTGGCGCACAATCGCGCCGTCCTGTGCGGCCAGTTGCCGAACGAACCGGTGTGGCTGTCGCAGGTGCACGGCACCAAGGTGGTCGACTTGGCCGCAGTGCGTCCCCAGCAGGTGCCCGAGGCGGACGCCGCCATGACCACCATCCCCGGCAAGGTATGCGTCATCATGACCGCCGACTGCCTGCCGGTGCTGTTCTGCGACAAGCAGGGCAAGACCGTGGCCGCCGCCCATGCGGGCTGGCGCGGACTGGCGTCCGGCGTGCTGGAAAATACCGTGGAGAGCATGCGCGCGGCCGGCGCCGGCGAGCTGATGGCCTGGATGGGGCCGGCAATCGGCGCCTACCAGTTCGAGGTGGGGCCGGATGTAAAGCAAGCCTTCCTGCAGGGGGCTTTCGATGGCTCCAGCCAGCGTCATGTCGAGGCCGCCTTCAGCGTGGTGGAAGGCAAGCCGGGCAAATACCTGGCCGATATCTACGGCCTGGCGCGCTACCTATTGCACCGCGCCGGGGTCAAGCAGGTACACGGCGGCGAATTCTGCACCGTGTCCAACTCCGGCCGTTTCTACTCCTACCGGCGCGACGGCGTCACGGGCCGCCAGGCCACGTTGATCTGGATCAAATGAACCTATTCCCCGGGCGCCTGGTCTTTTTGCAGGGCCGCCCGGCGGCGCGCCTTGCGCTTGCCCGTGCCCGCGATATAAATCAAGGTCCCCAAGGGCAGCACGCAATAGAACAAAAACGTTACAATTCCCGCAATGACGGAAGTTTCCGTCAACGCCATGAGTCCGACCACGTAAATCCAAGCAATAGCAACAATCAGCATTGTGTTTAACTTACTTTAGGGAACCACACATGAATTTGCCCGATCCTCAAGCTATTGCCAACGCCTGGATGTCGCAGATGAGCGACCCCGGGCAATGGCAATCCTGGTTCACCACGGCGCCGGCAGTGGAGGCGCATCCGTTGGCCGCCATGATGCAGGATGTTGGCGCACACATCAAGCCAGACGCCACGGAACGGCTGAAGCATGACTACCTGAACGATTTCGCGGCGCTGTGGCAGGAATTTGTGTCTGGCAAGACCCCTGCGGTGGGCGACCGCCGGTTCGCCTCGCCGGCCTGGCAAGGCAATCCGCTGACCGCCTTCAACGCGGCCGCCTACCTGCTGAACGCGAAATTCCTCAACGCCATGGTCGATACGGTGGAAGCGACGCCGCAGCAAAAGCAGAAGATCCGCTTTGCCGTGCAGCAGATCGTCGATGCCATGTCGCCTGCCAACTTCCTGGCCACCAACCCTGAAGCGCAGCAAAAGCTGATTGAAACCAAGGGCGAGAGCCTGACCAAGGGCCTGGCCAACATGCTGGCCGACATGAACAAGGGCCATATTTCGCTGTCCGATGAATCGGCCTTCGAAGTCGGCCGCAACCTGGCCATGACCGAAGGCACGGTGGTGTATGAAACGCCGCTGTTCCAGTTGATCCAGTACACGCCCAAAACCGCCACCGTCAACCAGACGCCGCTGCTGATGGTGCCGCCGTGCATCAACAAGTTCTACATCCTGGATTTGCAGCCGGAAAATTCGCTGGTGCGCTACGCGGTGGAGCAGGGCAATACCGTGTTCCTGATTTCGTGGAGCAATCCGGACAAGTCGCTGGCCCACACCACTTGGGACGACTATGTGGACAAGGGCGTGATCAACGCCATCCGCGCGGTGCAGGACATCAGCGGCCAGAAAAAACTGAATATGTTCGGCTTCTGCGTCGGCGGCACGATCGTCTCGACCGCGCTGGCGGTGCTGGCCGCGCGCGGCGAACAGGTCGCCAACAGCCTGACCCTGCTGACCACTTTCCTCGACTTCAACGACACCGGCGTGCTGGATGTGTTTGTGGACGAAACGCAAGTCGCGCTGCGCGAGCAGCAGCTCAAGGATGGCGGCCTGATGCCGGGCCGCGACCTGGCCAGTACCTTCTCCAGCCTGCGCCCCAACGACCTGGTGTGGAACTATGTGCAGTCGAACTACCTGAAGGGCAACGACCCGGCTGCTTTCGACCTGCTGTTCTGGAACTCGGACAGCACCAATCTGCCGGGACCGATGTTCTGCTGGTATTTGCGCAATACCTACCTCGAAAACAAGCTCAAGACCGGCGAGCTGGTGGTGGCGGGCGAGTGCGTCGATCTGAGCAAGATCGACGCGCCGGCCTTCATCTACGGCTCGCGCGAGGATCACATCGTGCCATGGCCGTCGGCCTACGATTCGCTGAGCATCCTCAATCCGGGCAAGGGCCAGGCCAACCGTTTCGTGCTGGGCGCGTCGGGCCACATCGCCGGCGTCATCAACTCGCCGGTGAAGAACAAGCGCAACTATTGGACCAACGACGGCGGCAAGGCCGGCAGCGCCGATGCCTGGTTCGACGGCGCCACCGAAGTGGCCGGCAGCTGGTGGCCTGAGTGGGCCGCCTTCCTGAACCAGCACGGCGGCAAGAAGGTCAAGCCCAAGGCCAAGCCTGGCAACGCCAAGTACCAGCCGATCGAGCCGGCGCCGGGACGTTATGTAAAGGTCAAGGCCGATTAAGGTTGCAGGGGAGAAAAGCCGAAAGTTGATAAACTGTAAAATTGGTTGCGTTGCAATAAAAGCCAAAAGTTCTATCAGATTGTGCAAGACATGCTTTTTCCCCTCTATAATAAGTAAAGTAGGCACGCGGGAAGGGGACGATCCGTCCACCTTCTTTCCGATATTTAAGAGACATGCGCTGCGGCGCAATAAACGGACTTGTGATGAGTAGTGCGAAAAAAAATGCAGAGCGCCTGATTAAGAAATACCCCAACCGCCGTCTGTACGATACGCAGACCAGCTCCTACATTACGTTGACCGACGTGAAACAGCTGGTACTGGATAACGAGGAATTCACCGTTGTCGACGCCAAGACCAGTGAAGACCTGAGCCGCAGCATCCTGCTGCAGATCATCCTGGAAGAAGAGGCGAGCGGTGCGCCCATGTTCTCCAGCGACGTGCTGGCCCAGATCATCCGTTTCTACGGCCACGCGATGCAGGGCATGATGGGTTCTTACCTGGAGAAGAACGTCCAGGCCTTCACCGATATCCAGCGCAAATTCACCAGCACCGCCGTCGGCGGCCAGCCGTTCAGCCCTGAAATGTGGACCCAGTTCATGAACGTCCAGGGGCCGATGATGCAGGGCATGATGAACAACTACATCGACCAGAGCAAGAGCCTGTTTGTGCAGATGCAGGAACAGATGCAAAGCCAGAGCAAAAACCTGTTCGGCACCTTCCCGTTCGTCCCGGTCCCACCGACCCCGACCGACAAGAAATAAGCGCCGGCCATTCCGGCAAGAACGGCACAGCGGCTCGCGCCCTGTGCCGTTTTTTATTGCTCACATAGCTTAGCGTTATCAAAAACCGTGATTTATCCGCGTGCTGGGGCCGGGCAACGCCGGCGGCAACTTCAAGCTCACCTTGCCCCTGGAAGCCGGCAAGCGCTACCTCGGTGCCGTCAACTCTATGCTGGGCACAGCGCGCAAGGGCACCACCACGCTGGAAGTCGATACCAGCGAACCGTTGCCAAAAGTGAACAGCGTGCATGCGGGGGTACGGGCCTTCGTCGACTAAGCGCATCAAATGGGGGGGCGCTTGCGGCACCGCCTCCCCCCGCACCCCGCTGCGGCTCAGGGTGACCCCGTACGGGGTCCGACCCTTCCGTTTGGGGTGAACTTTTTAGCGAATGTCGTTGACACCCGAAATTCTTCGCTGTTAGTATCTGAACATCTTGTGGAAGCGCTTCCACTTGCAGTTCAGACTAAGGAGTTTTCGTGGGTTCTGTCGCACATGAAGAGACGTTTTCGCCGCCGGCCGATTCGGTGCTGTGGCGCAAGGATTTCCTGATGGGCGCGGCCACCGCCGCCTATCAGATTGAAGGCGCGATCGAGGAAGACGGCCGCCTGCCGTCGATCTGGGACACCTTCTCCGCCACCCCGGGCAAGACCCTGGCCGGCGACACCGGCGAAACCGCCTGCGACCACTATCACCGATGGGAACAGGACGTCGAGCTGCTGGCCAGCCTGAACGTCGGCGCCTACCGCCTGTCGATCTCCTGGCCGCGCGTGATGACCATCGACGGCCAGCCGAACGAGAAGGGCATCGCCTTTTATCGCAAGCTGTTGATTGCACTGCGTGCCAAGGGCCTGAAGACCTACGTCACCTTGTACCACTGGGATCTGCCGCAGCACCTGGAAGACAAGGGCGGCTGGGTCAATCGCGACACCGCCTACAAGTTCGCCGAATACGCCGACATGATCAGCAGGCAGCTGGCCGGCCTGGTCGACGCCTGGGCCACGCTGAACGAGCCTTGGTGCTCGGCCATGCACGGCTACGGCACCGGCCACCACGCGCCGGGCAAGCAGGACGTGGTGTTCGGCACCCAGGCCATGCACCATCTGCTGCTCGGTCACGGCCTGGCGGTGCAGCACCTGCGCGCCAACGATCGGGCCGCGCAAGTGGGCATCGTTGCCAACGTGGGACGCGGCACCAGCACCGACGACAGCGCCGCCGGCCAGCGTGCCGCCTGGCTGTTCGAGCTGCAGCACAATAACTGGATCCTCGATCCGCTGCTGAAGAAATCCTACCCGGCCGCGCTGTGGGAACTGTGGCCGGGCGCCGAGCCGACCATCCTGAACGGCGACATGGAGATCATCGGCGCGCCGCTGGACTTCCTGGGCATTAATTACTACTTCCGCACCAACGTGGTCAGCGACGGCAAGCATGGCTACACCGAAGTCGATCTGGAAGGCGTGGAGCGCACCCAAATGGGCTGGGAAGTGTACCCGGACGGCCTGCGCCACCTGCTGGTCGGCTTCCACCGCGACTACGCGAACCTGCCGCCGATCTACATCACCGAAAACGGCATGGCCACCGACGACGTGGTGATCGAGGGCGAGGTCAATGACTTCCAGCGCATCTCCTTCCTGAACCGCCACCTTGAAGCGGTGAACCAGGCGGTGAAGGCTGGCGTCGACGTGCGCGGCTACTTTATCTGGTCGCTGATGGACAATTTCGAATGGGCCTTTGGTTATGAGCGCCGATTCGGTATCATCCATGTCGATTACGCCACACAGAAGCGTACGCTCAAACGCAGCGCCAAACTGGTGACCCAATTTTTGGCGGAGCGCGCCGACCGGAATTAAGCAAGTCGAATAGAATGGGGCGCACGACGCCCCCAAGGGAGACAGACAGCATGTACAAGGCCTCAAAACTGGGCGGCGCCGTTGCGCTTGCCCTGGCAGTCAGCGCATTCGGCACGGTCCGCGCGGCACACGCGCAAGCACCGCTGAAAGCGACCGTGATTCACTGGTGGACCTCGGGCGGTGAGTCGGCCGCAGTCAAGCAGTTCGCAGACGCCTACAACAAGGCCGGCGGCCAATGGATCGACCAGGCCGTGGCCGGCGCCGACCAGTCGCGCGCCACCACCATCAACCGCATCGTCGGCGGCAATGCGCCGACCGCCGCGCAATTCAATACCTCCAAGCAGTTCCGCGATTTCGTGGAGCAGGGCTTGCTGAACAACGTCGACGACGTCGCCATCGCCAACAAGTGGGACCAGATCATGCCGCCGTCGATACTGCAGGCGATCAAGATCAACGGCCATTTCTACGCCGCGCCGGTCAACATCCATATGCCGGCCTGGTTCTTCTACTCCAAGGCCGCTTACAAAAAAGCCGGCATCACCAATGAGCCGCAATCGTGGGAGGAATTCCTGGCGCAGCTGGCCAAGCTGAAAGCGGCCGGTGTAGTGCCGCTGGCCTTCGGCGGCCAGGTATGGCAGGAGAAGATCACCTTCGACGCCATCTTCGCCATGGTGGGCGGCGCGGACCTGTACCTGAAAGTCTACCGCGACCGCGACCAGAAGGCCGTGATGTCGCCGGCCTTCAAGCAGGTGCTGGTCGAATTCAAGAAGCTGAAGGGCTTCGTCGACGCCGGCTCGCCGGGCCGCAACTGGAACGACGCCACCGCGCTCGTAGTGCAGGGCAAGGCCGGCGTGCAGATCATGGGCGACTGGGCCAAGGGCGAATTCGCCGCCGCCAAACAGGTCGCGGGCAAGGACTACGGCTGCTATCCGGGCTTCGGTCCGAAGTCGCCGTACATCGTGGCCGGCGACGCCTTCGTGTTCCCGAAAACCAACGACGCCAATGCCGTCAAGGCGCAGAAGCTGCTGGCCAATGTGGTCACGTCGCCGGCGGCGCAGGTAGCTTTCGCTGCGCGCAAGGGCGCGATCCCGATCCGTGGCGACGTCGATGAATCGCAACTGGACATCTGCGCGCGTCAGGGCCTGGCCATCATGAAGGACAAGTCGCGCCAGCTGCCCAACACCGAGATGCTGGCCACACCGGACACCACCGGCGCGCTGCAGGACGTGCTGACCAGCTATTGGAACAAGAACCAGTCTGCGGACGATGCGCAGAAAGCGTTCGCCCGCGCCATCAAGGGCGAATAAGCCATGGTCAAGAAACGTCAGAACGTTTCCGTCGCGGCCTACATCGCCATCTTGCCGATGGCGCTGACGGTGCTGCTGGCCTACCTCGGCACCATGCTGTGGACGGCACGTGTATCGGTCAGCAGCTCGCGCACTTTCCCGGCCAGCGACTTTGTCGGCGCCTCGCAGTACATCCGCTTGTTCAACAACGAGCGCTGGCTGCTGTCGCTACAGAACGTGGCGGTCTACGGCGTGCTGTTCATCGCCGCCTGCCTGATCCTCGGCTTCCTGCTGGCGGTGTTCATTGACCAGAAGGTGATGGCCGAAGGCGCGTTGCGCACCATTTTCCTGTATCCGTATGCGATGTCGTTCGTGGCCACGGGCCTGATCTGGCAGTGGATACTGAATCCGGAGCTGGGCATCCAGGAAGTGCTGCGCAAGCTCGGTTGGGAGAACGCGCAGTTCGACTGGATCGTCGACCAGGACATGGCGATCTACACCATCGTCCTCGCCACCGTGTGGCAGGCCTCCGGCCTGGTGATGGCGCTGATGCTGTCCGGCCTGCGCGGCGTGGACGAGGAAATCTGGAAGGCGGCCCGCATCGACGGCATCCCGCGCTGGCGCGTCTACGTCAGCATCGTGCTGCCGATGTTGGGACCATCGGTGTCCACCGCTTTCGTGCTGCTGTTCGTGATGGTGGTCAAGGTGTTCGACGCTGTGGTGGCAATGACGCAGGGCGGTCCCGGCACCGCCAGCGAAGTACCGGCCAAGTTCATCATGGATTACCTGTTCGGCCGCGCCAATATTGGTCTGGCTTCCGCCGCTTCGATCGTGCTGTTGCTGACAGTGTTAGCCATCGTCGCGCCGCTGTACTTTGTGCGCAACCGCCGCGCTGCGCTGGGGGCATGATGGGACAAGTTGTGAAACTCGATAAACCCGGCGGCACCGCTGCCGAAGCCGCCGCCGCCACAGAAGCCGCGCGCCGCGCCGCCAACGACGCCAGCATCCCGACACCACGTCCGCGCCGCACGCCGGCATGGACGCCGGCCCGCATAGGCGTGTACGGCTTCCTGATCGTGGCGGCGCTGTTCTTCCTGCTGCCGCTGTACGTGATGCTGGTGACGTCGGTCAAGCCGATGGAGGAGATCCGTCTCGGCACGCTGTTCGCGCTGCCGCAGAACATGACGCTGGAGCCGTGGCTGCAGGCCTGGTCCTCGGCCTGCACCGGCCTGGAATGCAACGGCATCCGCACCGGCTTCTGGAATTCGGTCGCCATCGTAGTGCCCAGCACCATCCTGTCGATCGCCATCGGCGCGGTGAACGGCTATGCGCTGTCGTTCTGGCGTCCGCGCGGCGCCGGCTTCTTGTTCGCCATCCTGATGATGGGCGCCTTCATACCGGTGCAGGTGATGATCTATCCGCTGGTGCGGGGGCTGGCGTCGGTGAATCTGTTCAGCTCTCTGCCGGGCATCATCCTGATCCACACTATCTTCGGCATGCCGGTGATGACGCTGCTGTTCCGTAACTACTACGCGGCGCTGCCGCTGGAACTGTTCAAGGCGGCGCGCATCGACGGCGGTGGCTTCTGGCGCATCTTCCTGCAGCTGATGCTGCCGATGTCGACCCCGGTGATCGTGGTCGCGGCCATCATGCAGGTCACCGGCATCTGGAACGACTTCTTGCTGGGGCTTGTGTTTGCGGGCTCCGAGCATCTGCCGATGACGGTCCAGCTGAACAACATCATCAACACCACCACCGGCGAGCGCCTGTACAACGTGAACATGGCGGCGACGATCTTGACTTCGGTCGTGCCGCTGGCGCTCTACTTCATTTCAGGCCGCTGGTTCGTGCGCGGCATCGCCTCTGGCGCGGTTAAAGGATAAACATGTCTAACGTAGCTATTCGTAATTTGCAGATCCAGCTGGGCGGCAACAAGGTGATCGAGTCGCTCAACCTCGATGTGAAAGCAGGGGAGTTCGTGGTGCTGCTCGGGCCTTCGGGCTGCGGCAAGTCCACGCTTCTGCACAGTATCGCGGGCCTGATCGACACCAGCGCCGGCCAGATCGAAATCGGCGGCAAGGACATGACCTGGGCCGATCCCAAGGATCGCGGTATCGCGCTGGTGTTCCAGTCCTATGCGCTGTACCCGACCATGAACGTGGAAGCGAATATGTCGTTCGGCTTGCGCATCAGCGGCACGCCGAAAGCGGAAATCACGCGCCGCGTCACGCGCGCGTCGGACATGCTGCAACTGGGGCCGCTGTTGAAGCGCAAGCCGGCCAACTTGTCGGGTGGTCAGCGCCAGCGTGTGGCGATCGGCCGCGCCATCGTGCGCGAAGCGGACGTGATGCTGTTCGACGAGCCGCTGTCCAACCTGGACGCCAAGCTGCGCACGGAACTGCGCCGCGAGTTGAAGCAGCTGCACAAGCAGCTCGGCGCCACCATGATCTACGTGACGCATGACCAGGTCGAGGCGATGACCCTGGCCGAGCGCATGGCCGTCATGAAGGCCGGCGTGGTGCAGCAGTTCGATACGCCGGACGTGATCTACAACACGCCGGCCAACCTGTTCGTCGCCACCTTCCTCGGTTCGCCGGGCATGAATTTGTTCACCGGGACGCTGGAGCAGCAGGGCGCGAAAACCATCTTCAGCAACGAGCATGTGTCGGTCGACGTGACCGGCTATCCGTTCAGGCAGCCGCCCACCGGCAAGCACGCCTGCGTGCTCGGCGTGCGGCCCGAGGACATCGACATCGGCCATGGTGACGGCGTCGCTGTTAGTGCAGCGGTGCGTGCATCGGTTTCGCTGGTCGAAGCCATGGGTGCGCACCGCGTAGTATGGCTGGACTTCCACGGCACGCAGGTGGCGGGCATCGTGCAGGACCAGCAGCAGATCGACAGCGGGAAGGACATCATCTTCGCTATCCGACCCAATCGCATTTCCTTGTTTGACGGAGCCAGCGAACAGCGGCTCTAAGAAAAAACCGTGGCGCGCGCCAACGGCCAAGCGTGCGGCACCACCGCGACGACGGTCAACGTCGGCGGCAGCGTCCTCAAACACGCACCGACGTTTGCGTCGACGTTGATGTATGAGCACGACTTCGACACCGGCAAGGGCCGCATCACGCCGCGTATCTCGGCGCACTACGAAACCAAATCGTTTGTCGGTTCGGGCGCGTTCGCCAACGACGTGCCGGGTCATCCAGGCGTCAAGATGCAGGGCGCATACACCACGCTGGACCTGAGCATCCGCTACGCGCCGCGCGGCAAGGCCTACACGGCCGAGCTATTCGTCAACAACGCCACGGACAAGGAAGTGAAGTACGACGCCATCGAAGTCTGCACGCAAGTCGGCGCACCATGCCAGCCGAAGCAGCAGATCTGGGCCGCCTACTACAACAAGCCCCGCACCCTGGGCGCCCGTGTTTCGATGAAGTTCTAAGCAAGTCTTCTGTTGTAGGGGTAGTGATTTTGGGCCGGCGGCTCCCCTCGCCAGCCCTTTTTTTTGGTACATCGCGGTATCCGGGGGAAGACGGGCTTGACGTTGCTTGTCGCTGTAAAAATCTGCGGTACCACCCCAGCCCGCACACCGCTGCGGCCAGGGTCAGACCGCGCAGGGTCTGACCCTTTCGTTCGGGGTGCTTTTAAGGACGACTATCGAGTCGCCAACGAGGAGTCATCGTGAGCACCGCGGGATGAAGCGTGGCCGCTCGAAGTGGCTTCCGCAAGATCCAGGCCGCGTTTCCCGGTAATCCGTGAAGACCATTTTTTATCGTAGAATCGGGGATGCACAAGAAACCCTATTTGCCAGAAAAACCTTGCCTGCACTGTGGCCGTCCGTTCACCTGGCGTAAAAAGTGGGAGCGCGTATGGGACGAAGTGAAGTATTGCTCCGAGCGCTGCCGCCGAGAGCATAAGCAGGTCGCGCGGGCCGCATCATGAGCACGGCGCTGTTCTGGTTTCGCAACGACCTGCGGCTGCACGACCAGCCGGCACTGCTGGCGGCATGTGCCAGTGGCGCGCGTCATCTGGTGCCGGTCTTTTGCCTGCCGGATGCGCAGGAGGCAACGCGCTGGGGCTTCGCGCGCATCGGCCCGCATCGCCTGGCGTGGCTGGACGATGCGCTGCATGACCTGGCGCTGCAGCTGGAACGTTTGAATTGTCCGCTGTTGATAGTCAGCGCTCCGGCCGCCTCCGCCTTGCCGGAGCTGGCGCGCGTGTTGGGCGCGGACGCGGTGTTCTGCGAAGAGATCGCCGCACCGGAAGAACAGGCGCAAGTCGCGGCCCTGCGCGCTGCCGGATTGCAGGTGACAACCGTCTGGCAAAGCAGCTTGCTCGATCCGCAAGCGCTGCCTTGGCCGCCGCAGGATTTGCCGCCATCCTTTACGCCGTTCAAGCAGGCAGTGGAGCGCGTTCGACTGGCGCCGCCCGAGCCGCTGGCGCCGCCGACGGCGCTGCCGCCTTGGCCGGCCGATGTCAAGGTGCCGGCCCATCTGCGCGGTTTGCGGCCGCAGCAGCTTGAGCGGGACGAGGTCCGTTCATCGCTGGCCGGTTTGACAGCCGGCGAGACCGCAGGGCTGGCGCACCTGGCCCGCTACCTAGGCCGCAAGCTGCCGGACACCTACAAACAAACCCGTAACGGATTGACCGGCGTGGATTACTCCAGCAAGTGGTCGCCATGGCTGGCCAGCGGCGCTGTGTCGGCGCGCGCCATCATGGCGCAGCTGCGCGAGTACGAGTCGGTGCACGGTGCAAACGACGGTAGCTACTGGCTGTGGTTCGAGTTGTTATGGCGCGATTATTTCCGCTTCCTGCATCTGCAGCACGGCAGCCGGCTTTACCATGGGCGCGGTCTGGGCCAGTTGCCGCCGCCAGCGCATGAGGTGCAGGCGTTTGAGTGCTGGCGCAAGGCAGGCACCGGCCAGCCGCTGGTGGATGCGGCCATGCGCGAACTGGCGGCCACCGGCTACCTGAGCAACCGCTTGCGCCAGGTCGTGGCCAGTTACCTGATCTACGAGCTCGGTGGCGACTGGCGCGCCGGCGCGGCGTGGTTCGAGTCGCAGCTGATCGACTACGACGTCTACAGCAATCAGGGCAACTGGCTGTACATCGCCGGTCGTGGCAGCGATCCGCGCGGCGGCCGCCGCTTCAATGTCGACAAGCAGACCGCCGAGCATGACGCCGACGGCGCTTACCGCCGGCTGTGGGCGGCGGCAGACTAGGCGCGGCCGAGGATGGCGGCGGCGCTCATCAGTTCATCGATCAGCGCCAGCGAACTGTCGCCGCTGAGCGTGAACGGATCGAAGTCCGGCAGCGCCGAGTAACGCAGCACCGTGCCAGGATTGAGCTTGTCCAGATTGGTCTGGCCCATGGTCCAGCCGGCGTAGCGGCGTTCGCTGATTTCTTCATAGTGCAGCAGCGTCACGTCGGTGTGGCGCGAATCGCGCATGAGGCGCGCATACAGGGCGTTGACCTGCGCGCGTCCGCCTTCCAGCACCTGCAGGTACAGCCGTTCGCTGTGGCACAGCACACCGGTGATGCCGGCCGGCGGATTGTGCTGGCGCGACTGCTGCAGGATGGACGCCATCTCCGCTTCGGTGTGCGCCGTCGCGCGGCTGGCATACAATAATCTGACGAGCATGATACCTCCGCTTAGCGTTTGATCAGAGCAAGGAATTCGCGCCGCAGCGCGGCATCCTTGAGAAATGAGCCGTGCATGACGCTGTTGATCATGCGGGCGTCGTTGTCTTTCACGCCGCGCCATTGCATGCAGAAGTGGTCGGCTTCCATGATGACGGCCAAGCCGTCGGGCTTGACCTTTTCTTGCAGCAGCTCGGCCAGCTGCACCACGGCTTCTTCCTGGATCTGCGGCCGGCTCATGATCCAGCCGGCCAGGCGCGCGTACTTGGACAGCCCGATCAGGTTGGAGTGCTGGTTCGGCATGACGCCGATCCACACCTTGCCCATCACCGGGCACAGGTGGTGCGAGCAGGCGCTGCGCACGGTGATCGGGCCGATGATCATCAACTCGTTCAGGTGCGAGACGTTGGGGAATTCGGTCACCGGCGGCGGCGGCGCGTAACGGCCGCCGAACACTTCCTGCAGATACATCTTGGCCACGCGGCGCGCGGTGTCCTGCGAGTTGTGGTCGTTGACGGTATCGATCACCAGGCTTTCCAGCACGCCCTGCATGCGCAGGCTCACTTCGTCGAGTAGCGCATCGAGCTCACCCGGCTCGATGTGGTCGGCGATATTGTCGTTGGCGTGGAAGCGTACGCCGTTGCGCGTCAGGCGCGCGCGGATGCGCTCGGATACCGGCGTGGTATCGGCACGGTAGGCAAGTGCCTGCTCGTTCATGGTCTTTCCTTGTTCAAGTATTACAGCAGGCCGGGATTGCGCTGCCAGATGGTAAAGCACAGCGCGCCGGCAAACGTGACCCAGGCGATGTAGGGCAGCATCAATGCGCCCGCCAGACGATCGCGGCGGTAGAACGCGGCCATCGTGGCGGCGATCAGCAACCATAGCGCGACGATGCAGGCGAAGGCCCAGGCGCCCTGGTGCCAGGCAAAGAACAGCCAGCTCCACAGCGCGTTGAGCACCAGTTGGATCAGGTACAGGCGCACCGCCGGCGCGGCCGCCAGGGTGGTGCTGCGGACGGCGCGCCAGGCGGCCACCGCCATCAGCAGATACAGCACAGTCCACGCAGGGCCGAACAGCCAGGTCGGCGGCGCCCAGGACGGCTGGTCCAGTTGGGCATAAAACGTCGGCGCCTGGGTTGAGCCCATGGCGCCGACGGCGGCAAATGCGGCGGTCAGGGCGATCCAGCCGAGCAGGGAAAACAGGGAGTGGAAGGAAGGTTTTGGGCTCATGTCGGTTTTAGCAAGTGGGTGAACAGGGCGAAGCGGGCACGGTAGGGCAGCCACCGCAGCAGCTTGACCACCAGCGTGAAGCGCTTCGGGAAATGGATTTCAAACTTGCCGGCGCTCAGGCCGCGATGAATGGCGCACGCCGCCTCCTGCGGCGTTTGCAGCGCCGGCATGGTGAAGGCGTTCTTGGCGGTCAGCTCGGTTTGCACGAAGCCGGGATTGATCAGGTACACATCCAGGCCGCGCGGGTGCAGGTCGGAGTACAGCAGTTCCGCCAGGTTGATCAGCGCCGCTTTGCTGGGACCGTAGACGCTGGCGTTGGGCAAGCCCATATAGCCGGCCACGCTGGCGACGATGGCGATGCCGCCGCTGCCGCGCGCCAGCATGTCCGGCAGCACGGTCGCCAGCCCGGTGTAGACGCTGCCGAGATTGACGGCCAGCGTGTGCGCCGCGCCTTCCGACGTGACTTCCCAGCTGCGTTCCGGCAGGTAGTCGGCGGCGCAAAACACAATCAGGTCGATGCCGCCGATCTGTGCGCAGATGTCGCGGTAGCGCTCCTTCCAGCCTTCGCGGTAGAGGATGTCGAGCGGCGCCACGATGGCTTGCGGATGGCCCGCCGCCACCGCTTCCAGCTGCGCGACGCGGCGGGCCGACAGCACCACCTGGGCGCCAGCCTCCAGCATCTGCACGGCCAGCGCCGCGCCGATGCCGCTGGAGGCGCCGATCAGCCAGATGCGCCGGCCGCGCCAGTCTCTGACAGGATGGTTCAAAGTACGCATGGGTGGCTCCCGGCCTCAGACTTTTTGCAACAGGAATTGGACCACGTCGGTGCGGCCTTCGTCGAAGGCCGCCTCGCAGTAGGCGAAGTACAGGTGCCAGATGCGCAGGAAATGCTCATCGAAGCCTTGCTCGGTAATTTGGTGGCGGGTGACGCGGCATTGGGCGTCCCAGCGGCGCAGCGTCTCCGCATAGTCGGGGCCGAAGGCGTGGGCTTCCAGCGGCTGCAGCCCGGCGCGCGCCGCCTGTTGCTCGAAACGCTCGACACTGGGCAGCATGCCGCCGGGGAAGATGTACTGCTGGATGAAGTCGGTGCTGCTGCGATAGCGCTCGAAGTGCTGCTCGCCGATGGTGATGCTTTGCACCAGCGCCTGGCCGCCCGGCTTGAGCCGCGCCGCCACGGTCTGGAAATACTGCGGCCAGTATTGCTCGCCCACGGCTTCGAACATTTCGATTGAAACGATGGCGTCATACTCGCCGTCGAGGTCGCGATAATCGCGCAATTCCAGTTCGACGCGGTCGCCCAGGCCGCCCGCGCGGATGCGCTGTTGCGCCACTTCCAGCTGCGATGGCGAGATCGTCACGCCGTGCACGTGTATGCCCTGGCGCGCTGCCTGTTCCGCAAAGCCGCCCCAGCCGCAGCCGATTTCCAGCACGCGCTGCCCCGGCTTCAAATGCAGCGTGTCGATGATGCGCTGGTATTTGCGGCGCTGCGCTTCCTGCAGCGGCAGACCGTGGTCGCCTTCGAACAGCGCGCTGGAATAGGTCCAGCTCGGGTCCAGCCAGAGCTTGTAGAAGGCGTTGCCGATGTCGTAGTGGGCGTGGATGTTGCGCTGGCTGCCTTTGCGCGTGTTCGGCCGCAGCCAGTGGCGCAGGCGATACCAGGCGCGCGCCAGTGCGCCGCCGAACACCAGCCGGTCCAGCGCCGCTTCGTTGCGCAGGGCCAGCCGCAGCAGGGCGGTCAGGTCCGGGGTGTCGATCCAGCCGGCGGCCCAGGCTTCGGCAAAGCCGATGTCGCCGGCGCGCAGGATGCGCTGGCAAGCGCGCCAGTCATGCACCTGTAGCGTGGCGCCAGCCGTATCGTGGGCATTGCCGAACACCATGCGCGCGCCGTCCGGCGCGATCAGCTCCAGGTGGCCGATGCGGATATTGTTGAGCAGTTTGAGAAACCAGCGTGCGCCGGTCGGCGCTGTCGAGAGCTGGGTGGTCAAGGTGCGGTTCATTGTGCTGTCTCCTGGTGCACGGTGGTATGGATAGACGGTGCGGCGGGCTTGCTGAAAAAGGGGACGCGCTTCAGCCACAGCCGCAACGCCTGCCAGTGGATGCGGGCGACGATGCCGATGCCGAGCAGCGGGTAGCGGCACAACGCGCCGAAGATGGCGCGGTCGGTCATCGGCGCCGGATGGCCGCTGACGGCGGTGCGCAACAGCAGGCCATCGTCGTCGTGGTAGTCGATGCCGATGCTGTGGCTGGCGCCGCCCAGCCGGAAGCGGAAGCGATAGTGGCCTTGCACCGCGCAGAACGGCGATACGTGCATCTGCTTGACGGCGGCCACGCTCATGCCGTCATCGATACGCAGCAGATAGCGGTGGGTTTCGCCGAAGGTGTTGTTGACTTCGGCCAGCACGGCGGCCAGCCGGCCGTCGGCCGCATGGCATTGCCAAAAGTTGACCGGGTTGAAGACGTAGCCGGCCACGCGCGGAAAAGTTTGCAGCCAGATCTCGCCATCGGCGGTGATGCCGTGTTCGCGCAGCAGGGCGCGCATCCACAGTTCCAGGCTGGAGCCGTCGCGCGGGCCGTAGTCGCGGCGACGGATGGCCAGCGGCCGCCAGCGGTCCACGCCGAACCAGCGCGAGTTGCATGCATCCAGCCGCGCCAGGTTCAGGCGCACGTAGAACAAGGGATAGACGAAGCGGTGCAGCGCCGGCCGCAGGCGCGCATGCACCACGTGGCCGTGTACCAGCTGGGCCGGGGACTGGACCGGTTTCATGGCAGCGTGGCCCAGGCCGGTGCGACGCCGAATGCGGCGGCGATGCGCAGCGCGGATTTCAGGCCGTCCTCGTGGAAGCCGTAGCCGGTCCAGGCGCCGGCGTACCAGGTGCCGTTGACGCCCTGGATCTGCTGCAACTGCTGCTGCGCCTGAATGGCGCCCTGGTCCATGATCGGGTGGTCGTACTCGAATGTCGCCAGCAGCTTGTCGGCGTCCGGCGGCACGTGCGGATTGAGGGTCACGACCACCGGGGTTTCGAACGGCAGCGCCTGCAGCTGGTTGAGCCAATAGCTGACGCATACGGGGCGCCCGCCCGAGGTGCGGGCGCCGGAAAGGTAGTTCCAGGCCGACCATACTTTGCGGCGGCGCGGCAGCAGGCGCGTGTCGGTGTGCAGGTAGGCCGTATTCGGCTGGTAGCGCACGCCGCCGAGGATGGCACGCTCGGGCAGGCTGACGTCCTTCAGCAGCGACAGCGTGGTCGGCGCATGGGTAGCGAACACCACCGCGTCGAAGGTTTCGCTGTCGAGCCCGCTATCGACCTGCAGCGTGCCGTCGGCATTGCGCCACACCCCCCGCACCGGCGCGCGCAGGCGGCAATCCGGCAGCACGGCGGCGATCTTTTCGACGTAGTTGCGCGCGCCGCCGGCCACCGTGCGCCATTGCGGCCGCTTGTTCACCTGCAGCAGCGCGTGGTTCAGGCAGAAACGCAGGAAGGTCGCGGCCGGAAAGTTGAGGATGTCGTTCGGCGCGCTGGACCAGATGGCCGCCGCCATCGGTAGCAGGTAAGCGTCGCGGAAGCGCGCGCCATAGCGCTGTTGCTGCAGCAGCTGACCCAGCGTGGCGCCGCTCTGCATGGCCTGTTCAAGAAAGCGCTGTGCATGGCGATTGAAATGCAAGATATCCCACAGCATGCGCAGGAAGGACGGGCTGCCGAGGTTGCCGCGCTGGGCGAACACGCTGTCGAGATTGGTGCCGGCCCATTCGAGCGCGCCGTCATCCATCGACACCGCGAACGACATGTCGCTGGCGATACTGGTCACGTTCAGTTCCTCGAACAGCGCGATCAGATTGGGGTAGGTCAGTTCGTTGTAAACCAGGAAGCCGGTATCAACGCCATGGGTGCGGCCTTCCAGCGTGACGTCGACGGTATTGGTATGGCCGCCCAGGTAGCTGCCGGCCTCGAACAGCACCACATCGTGGGCGCGGCTGAGGAAATAGGCGCTGGCCAGGCCGGAGATGCCGGCGCCGACGATGGCGATACGTTGACGTTTCTGATTCATAGGGTGATGATGAGGATGTTTAACTGGTGTGCTAATATTACTACCGTCCAATAAGAAAAGCTACTAATCAGTAGCGAAAATTGACCAATGAGTATTTTTCCAAAATTAAGCTTTAAAAATCAAGCCTTTAAGCTGCGTGAGCATGCGATCCTCGACGCTGCGACTGCCGTGCTCAGCACCAAAGGCTATGATTTGATGACGATGGATGATGTGGCCGGCGCGGTCGGCATCTCCAAGCCCAGCCTTTACAAGCACTTTAAATCGAAGGAAGATTTAGTGGGCGAGGCGCTGATCCGCCTGCTCGACGGTGCGCTCGATTACGTCGCCGCGATCGACCCGACGCTGGGCCCGGTCGAGAAGCTGTCGGCGCTGCTGGAGTGGGCGCTGCGGGTGCGGCTCGACGGCGGCCTGCCGTTCCTGCCGTCCACCAGCCCGCACGTGCGCGAGATGTTGATGCGCAATTTGAAGTACATGATGAAGGTGCTCAAATTGAACCGTCAGCTTGAGGCGCTGGTCAAGCAGGGCCAGGAGCAGGGCCGGCTGAACCGCGCGCTGCCGACCGATGTGATCCTGTTCAGCTACTACGCGCGCACCTGCGATCCGGCGGTCGAGTATTTGCAGACCTTCAGCAAGATGACGACCGAAGATATCGTGCGGCATATGCTGAAAGTCTCGTTTGTAGGTTTTTCGGCAAAGGAATGACTATGCAGACAGAGGTACAGTTTGAGCAAGCGGGCATCGCCGCGCTGCTGGCGGCGATGGATGATGCGGTCCTCGATACGCTGGATTTTGGCGTGATCGGCTTTGACCACGAACACCGGGTGCTGCGCTACAACCGCTTCGAGTCGCAGGCCGCCGGCCTGCGTCCCGAGCGCGTGCTGGACCAGGACTTGTTTACCGTGGTGGCGCCGTGCATGAACAATTTCCTGGTGGCGCAGCGCTTTGTTGATGCGCGCGCAGCCGGCGAGCCGCTCGACGACACCATCAATTATGTGCTGACGCTGCGCATGCGCCCGACCAAGGTCAAGCTGCGCCTGGTATCGGCGCCATCGGCGGCGCTGTCGTACGTGCTGGTGCATCGGCTATGAGCACGGCGACCTGCGCGGCTGTGCAGCCGCCACATCCGGATGCGGAAGAGTATGAAGCGCTGCTGCAGTTCCTGTACATGGCGCCGGTGGGCCTGGTGCAACTCAGCAGCGACGGTAGCATCCTCATGCTCAACCCGCTCTCGGCCCAGCTGCTGATGCCGCTCAGCCGCGACGGCGAGCTGACCAATCTGTTCGAGGCGCTGGCCCCGGTGGCGCCGGACCTGCGGCAGCTGTGCGCCGCCTATACCGCGCCCAGCGGCCAGGTGTGCGACGCCACGCGCCTGTTTCTGCACGCCGACAATGTCGGCAGCGGGCCGCAGGTGTTGTCGCTCAGCTTGTTGAAGCTGGATGGCGCGCGCCTGATGGCGGTGCTCAGCGACATCACTGTGCAGGATAGGCGCGAGCGCCAGCTGCGCAACACCGATGCCTGGTTGAACGCCATCATGACCAATATCGCCGACTACGCGCTGGCCAGCCTGGACCGGCAAGGCCGCATCGAATCGTGGAACGACAGCATCGGCCGCGTGACGGGCTACGACGCGGCCGTGGTGGGGCAGCCGTATGCGCTGTTTTATCCGGACGACGCTACCACTCCGGCCCAGCAGGCCGACCGCCTGCGCGAAGCCGACGAGAACGGCTGGACGCTGGACGAAGGCCTGCGTCGGCGCGCCGACGGCAGCCAGTTCTGGGGCAGCGCCATGATTACACCACTGCCGGGCCGGGCCGAGGAAGACAATGCGGTGCCGGCTTACTGCATGATTATTCGCGACATTTCCGACAAGCGTGAAATCAGCCAGAGTCTGCGCCAGGCCGCCTACTGCGACCACCTGACCGGCCTGTTCAACCGGCGCGCCTTCTTTGAGGCGGCCGACGTGGAACTGGCGCGCCGCAAGAAATCGCCGCGGCCGGTGGCGCTGATCATGCTCGACGCCGACCATTTCAAGCGCATCAACGACCACTACGGCCATCCGGCCGGCGACGAAGTGCTGCGCCAGCTGGCCACGGCCATGCGCGGCGTGTGCCGGCAGGTCGACGTGCTGGCGCGCATCGGCGGCGAAGAGTTCGCCGTGCTGCTGCCGTCGGTGGATCTCGATGACGCCATGGCGGTAGCCGAACGGCTGCTGGCCCAGGTGCGTCAGGCGCCGGCGTCGTACGAGAGCCAGCAGATTGCCTACACCGTCAGCCTTGGGGTGGCCATGATGGACGACGACGTGAGCGGCTTCGACGGCCTGCTGACCCGCGCCGACCAGGCCTTGTACCTGGCCAAGCGCAGCGGGCGCAACCGGGTTGCTTGCTGGCGTCCCGGCCTGGAAGAGGGAGGGCGCTGAATGCAGTCCGAGACCGATACCGCGTATGAAACCCTGATTCAGTTCCTGTACCGGGCGCCGGTGGCGCTGATCCAGATTCAGCACAACGGCGAAATCGAGATGCTCAATCCGATGGCCTCGCAGCTGCTGATGCCGCTGGCGCCCGAAGGCGACCTGCTCAACTTGTTCGAGGTGCTGCAGCCGTATGCACCGGACCTGGCGCAGCTGTGCGCCGGTTTCCAGGGAGCGCATGGCGTGGTCTGCGAAGGCCGGCGCATCGTGCTGGCCGCCGGCAGCAAGGGGCCGTCGGTGCTGTCGCTGAACCTGCTCAAGGTCGACGGGCAGCGGCTGATGGCGGTGCTGCTGGACGCTACCCACGAGGTGATGCGCGAACAGCGCACCCTGGCCAACCGCCTGGCCAGCGCGGCGCGCGTCGATTTGCTGACCCAGTTGCCCAACCGTGGCCGGGCGCTGGAGTTGTTGCAGGATATGCTGCAGCGCCCCGTGCCGCACGACCATTGCGCGGTGATGTTCCTGAATCTCGACCGTTTCAAGCAAATCAATGACACTTTCGGCAACGACGTTGGCGACCAGGTGATGGTGCTGGTGGCGGAGCGACTGCGCAGCGCAGTACGCGCCAACAGCCGCCCGCCTGGTCAGCCGCACAGCACCGAGATTGCGGCGCGCGTCGGCGGCGACGAATTCGCCGTGCTGCTCGACGGCTTGCCGCAGCGTGATACGGCCGAGCGCATCGCGCTGCGATTGCTCGATCACCTGAGCCGTCCTTACCAGGTCGGCGCCCATGAGCTGTCGTGTACCTTCAGCATCGGCATCGTGGCGCTGGACGCGGAGACGCAGCAGGCCGACGATGTGCTGGGCGACGCCGCCATCGCCATGCGGGCGGCCAAGGCCGGCGGCGGCAACCAGTTTGCCGTGTTCGCGCGCGAGATGCGCGAGCAGGCGATCTGGCGCGGCGGCATGGAGGCCGATCTGCGCAGCGGCATCGAGCGCGGCGAATTGTTTACCGTCTATCAGCCGGTGGTGGGCCTGCTGCCGGGCGGCGGCATCGACCGCAGCGCCGGCGTCGAGGCGCTGGTGCGCTGGAATCACCCACTGCGCGGCGTGGTCGGGCCGGTGGAATTCATCGGCGTGGCCGAGGATTGCGGCTTGATCGGCGCCATCGGCGAGCAGGTGCTGGCCATGGCCTGCGCCGATTTCGCCGGCTGGCAGAAGCAGCTGGGCGAGCGCGCACCGCGCCTGCTGGCGGTCAACCTGTCGCGCGCGCAGCTGAACCAGGATGGCCTGTGCCAGCGGGTCGGGGCGATTTTGGCCGCCAACGGCATGGCGCCCGAACAGCTGCAGCTGGAAATCACCGAGAGCCTGGCGGCGCAAGGTACGGACATCCAGTCGCAGTTGCTGGGATTGAAGGGCCTCGGCGTAAAACTGGCGCTGGACGATTTCGGCACCGGCTACTCGTCGCTGTCCAGCCTCCATCTGCTGCCGGTCGACACGGTGAAGATCGACCGTTCCTTCATCACGCTGGCCGCCACCAGCAAGCATCACGAAGTGCTGATCGAGGCCACCGTGAAAGTCGCGCGTAGCCTGGGCATGAACACGGTGGCCGAGGGCATCGAAACGCAGCAGCAGGCCGCCGTGGTGGCGGAGCAGGGCTGCGACAAGGGACAGGGCTATTTGTACAGCCGGCCGATTTCCAGCGCCGCCATCGAGGAATGGCTGAGCGCTTCGGACCAGGCTATTGTGTAATCGTTATTGCGGCGGCGCCACCGAACCGCGCATGGTGACGGATACCGGGAACTCGCGCGAGATTTGGTGCTGGGTGCCGTAGCACAGGTTGAGCAGCCAGCGCACCGCGTTCTGCGTCAGCTGCTGCATCGGAATGTGCACGGAGGTCAGGCCCGGCGACGAAAACTCGGCCGAGTAGTCATCGTCGTAGCCGACGATCGACACTTCCTGCGGCACGCGCACGCCGGCGCGGTGGAAGCAGGACATGGAGCCGATCGCCATTTCATCGTTGGCGCAGAACAGGCCCGTGAAATGGCGGCCTTCGTTGAGTAGCTGCTGGGTCGCCTCGTAGCCACCTTCGCGTGAGAAGTCCGAGGGAATCAGGCGCACCGCGTCGCGCGGGATGCCCTGGCGGGCCAGCTCGTCGAAGAAACCGCGCAAGCGCTCCTGGTTGTCCAAGGTGCCGGCCGGACCGGAGATCACGGCCAACTGGCGATGGCCCACGTCGAGCAGGGTGCGCGCGGCCAGTTCGCCGCCGTGGTAGTGGTCCGGGCAGAAGGACGACGCTTCCAGCGTCTCGCTGCGACGATTCAGGAAGGCCATCTTCGGATGCATTTTATGCAGCATCTGCATGTCTTCATCAAGCAGGTCATGGCCCAGCACCACGATGCCGTCGCAATCGCGACCGATCAGGAACTTCACCGCTTCAATCGCTTCTTCACGCGGCGTGCCGTCGCCGCAACCGGTGGCGACCACCACGTGGCGGCGCATGGCGCGCAGTTCGATGTCGGTTTGCTTGAGGATGGTGCCGTAGTAGGCGCCGAAGAAGGAGGGGGCGAAAATACCTATCATGCCCAGCGACTGCGCCGACAGCGAGCGGCCGATGGAAGAAGGGCGGAAATTCAGTTGTTCGATTGCGGCCTGGACCTTTTTCATCGCTTCGGCCGATACCGGCCCAGCGCCGGAAATGGCGCGCGATGCTGTCGACATGCCCACACCCGCAAGCATTGCGACGTCTTTCAGTGTTGCCACACAATCTCCTCTAGCAAAGGGCGTTAAGCCACTATCGTAACATGGTATAATCGTCGATTGCTCGTAATCTTTGTGACGTATAAAGCAACCAATCATGCAATCGCAACCACTCTCCCGTCTTCCCCAGCCAGCCGCCGGCGCGCCAGCACCGAAAGTGGGCTTTGTATCGCTCGGCTGCCCCAAAGCGCTGGTCGACTCCGAACAGATCCTGACCCAGCTGCGCGCTGAAGGTTACGAAACCGCCAAATCGTATGCCGGCGCCGATCTGGTGATCGTCAATACCTGCGGCTTCATCGACGCCGCCGTGCAGGAGTCGCTGGACGCGATCGGCGAAGCGCTGGCCGAAAACGGCAAAGTGATTGTGACCGGCTGCCTTGGCGCCAAGAAGGATGCCGACGGTTCGGACCTGATCACCAAGATCCACCCGAAGGTGCTGGCCGTGACCGGCCCGCACGCGCTGGCGGAAGTGATGGACTCGGTCCATCTGCACCTGCCGAAACCGCACGAGCCGTTCATCGACCTGATTCCGCCGCAGGGCGTCAAGCTGACGCCGAAGCACTACGCCTACCTGAAGATTTCGGAAGGCTGCAACCACCGCTGCTCGTTCTGCATCATCCCTTCGATGCGCGGCGACCTGGTGTCGCGTCCTATCGGCGAACTGCTGCTGGAAGCGGAGAACCTGTTCAAGTCGGGCGTGAAGGAATTGCTGGTGATCTCGCAGGACACCTCGGCCTACGGCGTGGACGTCAAGTTCCGCACCGGTTTCTGGAACGGCCGCCCGATCAAGACCCACATGACGCAGCTGATGGAAGCGCTGGGCGAGCTGGCCAAGTCCTACGGCGCCTGGGTGCGCATGCACTATGTTTATCCGTACCCGCACGTCGACCAGGTGATTCCGCTGATGGGCGAGCACGTGCTGCCGTACCTGGACATCCCGATGCAGCACGCACATCCCGATGTGCTGAAGCGCATGAAGCGTCCGGCCAGCGGCGAGAAGAACCTGGACCGCATCCTGGCCTGGCGCAAGATGAATCCGGACCTGACCATCCGTTCGACCTTCATCGCCGGCTTCCCTGGCGAGACCGAAGAAGAATTCGAATACCTGCTGGACTTCCTCAAGGAAGCGCAGATCGACCGCCTGGGTTGCTTCGCCTATTCGCCGGTGGAAGGCGCCACCGCCAACGAACTGGCCAATCCGGTGCCGGAAGCAGTGCGCGAAGAGCGTCGCGGCCGCGTGATGCTGCTGCAGGAAGAAATCTCGAAAGCGCGCCTGAAAGCGAAAGTCGGCAAGACCGTGCGCGTGCTGATCGATGAAGTCAACCGCACCGGCGGCGTCGGCCGCTCGGCAGCCGACGCGCCGGAAATCGACGGCGTGGTGTACGTCAAGCCGCCGTACGAACCGCACAAGAAATTGGTGGTCGGTCAGTTCGTTGATGTGAAAATTACGACATCGGATGCACATGACCTGTGGGGCGAGGCGCTTTAAGCGTATCGTCGGCGATTCATCCACTATAATAAAGGCGAACTAGCGTAACGGCAGTTCGCCTTTTTTGTTAGATGATGTGCTTATGCCTGACTTGAAATTCCCGGCGGTGCTTGCCGCTTGCTTGTTGGTAGGCGCGCTGGCGCGGCCCGCTGCGGCTTCCGCGGCCGAGGCCCCCGTCATGCTGGAACAGATGACCAGCACCGAACTGCGTGCGCGCATCGACGGCGGGGCCACCACCGCCATCATTCCCATCGGCGGCACCGAGCAAAGCGGACCCTTTATCGCGCTGGGCAAGCACAATGTGCGCGCCGCCGTACTGGCGCGGACGATCGCGCAAAAGCTCGGCAACGCCGTGGTCGCGCCGGTGGTGGCTTACGTACCGGAAGGCAGTATCACGCCGCCGGCCGGCCACATGAAGTTTGCCGGCACCTTGTCGATTCCCGAATCGACCTTTGAGGACCTGCTGTTCGCCACCGGCCAGAGTCTGCGCCAGCACGGCTTCCGTCATGTGGTGTTCATCGGCGACCATGGCGGTTACCAGAAAAGCGAAACGCGCGTGGCGCAGCGCCTGAACAAGGCCTGGGCCAAGGACGGTAAAGCTGGCGCGCTGGCCTTGCTGGCCTATTACGACGTCACGCAGGAAGCGTATATCACCGATCTTGAAAAGCGCGGATACAGCAAGGCCGAAATCGGCCTGCACGCCGGCCTGGCCGACGCCGCGCTGATGCTGGCCACCGACAAATCCCTGGTGCGCACCGAGGCGCTGGCGCGCGGTCCCGCGCCCACCGTCAACGACGGCGTGCGCGGAGACGCGCGCCGCGCCACCGCCGAATTGGGCAAGCTTGGCGTGCAGCGCATCGTCGATACCTCGGTTGCCGCTATTTCCGCATTTGCGGCGCATGGAGCGCCGTCCACTTTGAGTAAAGAACCCAAATGAAAACTAATCAGATGGTTTATGCGGCCCTGGCCGCCGCCGGCCTGGTCGCAACGGGCGGCCTGATGGCCGCCGCCAGTTCGCCGGCCAAGCCGGTCGCCGGTGCCGCCGCCGCCACTGCGGCGGCTTCGGCTCCGGCCAGCGTGTACGCCGGCATCGCACCGTCGAATATGAATCCTTCCGTGCGCGACCATTTGCAGCGCATCTATGTGCCCAACCTGCGCTCCAACGATGTCTACGTGATTGATCCTGAAACGCTGAAGGTGGTCGACAAGTTCAAGGTCGGCGTCGGCCCGCAGCACGTGGTGCCGTCGCATGACCTGCAGACGCTGTGGGTGGCGAATAATGCCGAGCGCACCAATAAGGGCAGCCTGACGCCGATCGATCCGCGCACCGGCAAGCCGGGCCCGCAGGTTGCGGTGGAAGATCCCTACAATATGTACTTCTCGCCGGATGGTAAATCGGCCATCGTGGTGGCGGAAGCCTTGCATCGCCTGGACTTCCGCGATCCGAAGACCATGGCCGTGCAGTACGCCATCGACGTGCCGGAATGCGGCGGCATCAACCACGCCGACTTTTCGCCGGACGGCCGCTACGCCATGTTCACCTGCGAATTCAGCGGCTCGGTGGCGCGCATCGATCTGCAGACGCGCAAGGTCGAGGGCTATCTGAAGCTGTCGATGCCGGCTACGCGCTTCTCGGAAAAAGATCCGATCGACCAGCTGCTGGCCAATGAGGTGTGCAGCAAGAAGAAGGGCATGCCGCAGGATATACGCGTGTCGCCGGATGGCAAGCGCTATTACATCGCCGACATGGACGCCGACGGCGTGCACATCGTCGATGCGGCCAGCTTCACCAAGGTCGGCTTCATTCCGACCGGCGTGGGCGCGCACGGCCTGTATCCAAGCCGCGACGGCACCAGGCTGTATGTGGCCAATCGCGGCACGCACAAGATCCACGGCAAGCCGAAAGGCAAAGGCCGCGTGACGGTGATCGACTTCGCCACCGAAAAAGTGGTGGCGCAGTGGGCGATTCCAGGCGGCGGCAGCCCGGACATGGGTAACGTCAGCGCCGACGGCAAATATCTGTGGCTGTCCGGCCGCTTCGATGACCGCGTCTACCGCATCGACACCAGCAACGGCGACGTCAAGCAGATCAAGGTCGGCCAGGAGCCGCACGGCCTGACCGTCTGGCCGCAACCGGGCCGCTACTCGCTCGGCCACACCGGCAATATGCGCTGATGACGATGGTAAAAAAATCTCCGCAGACGGCGCTGATCCACACCGACTACAAGGCGCCGGAAGGTTTCGAGGCGTTCCCGGTCGGTATCCATCGCGCTTCCACGGTGCTGTTCAAGAACGTGGCGGCCATGCGCTCGGGCGACTGGAAAGACAAGAACGCCTATACCTACGGGCTGCATGGCACGCCGACCACTTTTACGCTGGAAGCGCGGCTGGCCGAAATCGAGGACGGCAAGCACTGCCTGCTGGCGCCTAGCGGCCTGGCGGCCATCGCCATGGTCGATTTCGCGGTGCTCAAATCGGGCGACGATGTGCTGTTGCCGGACAACGTCTACAATCCGAACCGCGAGCTGGGACGCTGGCTGTCGGCCGATTACGGCATCACCGCGCGCTATTACGATCCGCTGATCGGCGAGGGCATCGCCGCGCTGATCCAGCCGAATACAAAGCTGATCTGGACCGAGGCGCCGGGTTCGGTGTCGATGGAAGTGCCGGACCTGCCGGCCATCTGCACGGCGGCGCACGCGCGCGGCGTGCTGGTGGCGCTGGATAACACCTGGGCCGCCGGCCTGGCGCTGCGCGGTTTCGATCTGGGCGTGGACATCATCATGCAGGCGCTGACCAAGTACCAGTCGGGCGGCTCGGATGTGCTGATGGGCGCCGTCATCACGCGCGACCGCGAACTGCACGACCGCATCAGCCTGGCGCATATGCGGCTGGGCATGGGCGTGGGCGCGGACGATGCCTATCTGGTGTCGCGCGGTTTGCCGACCATGCGCTTGCGTTTCGATGCGCACGACGCGGCGGCGCGCAAGCTGGCGGCCTGGCTGCAGACGCGGCCCGAGATTACGCGTGTACTGCATCCGGCATTTGCGGATTGTCCCGGCCATGAAGTGTGGAAGCGCGACTTCAGCGGCGCTGGCGGCTTGTTCTCGGTGATCTTCGACGAGCGTTTTACCGAAGCGCAGACCGACCGCTTTGTCGATGCGCTCAAGCTGTTCAAGATCGGCTATAGCTGGGGCGGCGCCAACAGCCTGGTGATGCCGTACCGCATACAGCATATGCGCAAGAACTGGACCGACAAGGGCATCCTGGTGCGCTTCAACGTCGGCCTGGAAGAGGTGCAGGATTTAATCGCCGATATCGAGCGGGCATTCGAGGAAATGGCATGAGCAAGTTCTGGAGCAAAGTCGTACACGGTTTAACCCCTTACACGCCGGGCGAGCAGGTGCAGATGCCCGGCCTGGTCAAGCTGAACACCAACGAGAATCCCTACGGTCCGTCGCCCAAGGCGATCGCCGCGATGCAGGCCGCTGTCGGCGATGGGCTGCGCAAGTATTCCGATCCATCCAACGCGGCGTTGAAGGATGCGGTGGCGCGCCGCTTCGGCCTCACGCGCCAGCAGGTCTTTGTCGGCAACAGCTCGGACGAGGTGCTGGCGCATACCTTCCATGCTTTGCTCAAGCATGAGTTGCCGCTGCTGGCGCCCGATATCAGCTACAGCTTCTACCCGACCTATTGCAGCCTGTATGGCATCGAGTGCGTGCAGGTGCCGCTGAACGAGCGCTTCGAGATCGACGTGGCGGACTACGGGCAGCCATGTGGCGCCATCATCATCGCCAATCCGAATGCGCCGACCGGCATCGGCCTGCCGCTGGTGCAGATCGAGGCGCTGGTGGCGGCGCATCCGGAGCAGGTGGTGGTGATCGATGAAGCCTATGTGGACTTCGGTGGCGACAGCGCTGCCGCGCTGCTGGGCCGCTACGACAATCTGCTGGTGATTCAGACACTGTCCAAATCGCGCTCGCTGGCCGGCCTGCGTGTCGGCTTCGCGCTCGGCCATGCGGACCTGATCGCTGGCCTGGAACGCGTGAAGAACAGTTTCAATTGCTATCCGCTGGGTCAGGTGCAACAGGCCGGCGCGGTGGCGGCGCTGGACGATGTGGCGTACACCGAGCAGACGTCGCAGGCGATCATCGCCAGCCGCACATGGCTGGTGGCGCAGCTGCAGGCGCTGGGCTTCGAGGTCCTGCCGTCGCAGGCCAATTTCGTCTTCGCGCGCCACCCGCAGCACGATGGCGCGCAGTTGGCCAAGGCCTTGCGCGAACGTGCCATTCTGGTGCGTCATTTCACCGCTGCGCGCATCGACCAGTTCCTGCGCATCTCGATCGGCACAAATGAAGAGTGCGGCAAATTGGTCGACGCACTGAAAGACATTTTGTCCTGAACAACAATCTGCTACACTGTATATAAATACAGTGTATCGGAGCGCACATATGGAGTTGACGGACAAGCTGGAGATCCTGGCGGATGCGGCCAAATACGACGCATCCTGCGCCAGCAGCGGGGCGCCCAAGCGCCACTCCATCGGCAAGGACGGCTTTGGCGCGACCACCGGCATGGGCATCTGCCACAGCTACACGCCGGATGGCCGCTGCGTGTCGCTGTTGAAGGTTTTGCTGACCAATTACTGCCTGTACGATTGCCAGTATTGCGTCAACCGCCGCACCTCCAACGTGCCGCGTGCGCGCTTCACCGTGGCGGAGGTGGTCAAGCTGACCACTGATTTTTATCTCCGTAATTACATCGATGGGCTGTTCCTCAGTTCGGGGATTATTCAGTCGGCCGACTACACCATGGAGCAGCTGGTCCAGGTGGCGCGCGAGTTGCGCGAGGTGCATCAGTTCCGTGGCTATATCCATTTGAAGACGATACCGGACGCCGATCCTGCGTTGATAGCGGCGGCTGGGCGCTATGCCGACCGGCTCAGCGTGAATATCGAACTGCCGACGCAGGACAGCGTGCAGAAGCTGGCGCCGGAGAAGAGTGTTCGCACCATCAAGCTGGCCATGGGCTCGATTCGCCGCAAGCTTGACGAAAAGGCCGAGGAGCCGAAGTCGCCGCGCTTTGCGCCGGCCGGGCAGAGCACGCAGATGATCGTCGGCGCGGATGCCAGCGACGATCAGCAGATCCTGTCCACCGCCGAGACGCTGTATGGCAGCTATAAGCTGAAACGCGTGTACTACTCGGCTTTCAGTCCGATTCCGCAGAGTCCCAAGAGCGTGCCTCTGGCGCCGCCGCCGATGATGCGCGAGCACCGGCTGTACCAGGCCGATTTCCTGTTGCGCAGTTATGGCTTCCAGGCCAGCGAGCTGCTGCCGGCCAGTGGCGGCAACCTGGCGCTGGATATCGATCCCAAGCTGGCGTGGGCGCTGGAGCATCGCGAGCATTTTCCGATGGACTTGAACCGCGCCGAGCCGCATATGATTGCGCGGGTGCCCGGCATCGGCTTGCGCAATGCGCAGCGTATTGTCGAGTTGCGGCGTTTGCGTCAGGTGCGCTATGCGGACTTGTCGCGGCTGCGCTGCAGCATGAAGAAGATTTCGCCGTTCATCATGACGGCGGATTATTTTCCGGCGCGCGACGCCTGTCCGTCCGAGCATCTGCGCCGTTCGATGGCTGAGACGCCGCAGCAAATGAATCTGTGGCCGGAACTGCAGTCGGCATGATGCGCAAGGTGGTGCGCTCATTTGACGAGTGGCGCGACGCCGCCCGTGAACTAGTCGCGCGCCGCATGGCGCCGGAATTTGTAGCATGGGCTTCCAGCGAGGAGGAGGGCGATCTGTTCTCGGCCGCTCCCGCGCCGCCGCTCGCTACGCCATCGCCCGCCGCGCCGGTCTTGCGCCTGCCGCGCGAGCTGATGGAGATGCTGGCCAGCGCGGCATGCTTCAGTGCGGTAGACCGCTGGGCTTTTTTATATAAAATCATCTGGCGCTGGCAGCTCGGCGAACGCGATGTGGTGTCGGCCGCCGACCAGGACGGCGCGCGGCTCTATGCAATGGTAAAAGCCGTGCGCCGCGAGGAGCACGATATGCACGCCTACGTGCGCTTCCGCGAACGCAAGGAAGAAGACGGCGCACCGCGCTTCGTCGCCTGGTTCGAGCCCACGCACGAAGTCCTGCCGCAAGTGGCACGGCATTTCGCCCGCCGCATGGGCAACGCCACCTGGATGATCGCCACGCCGGCCGCCGCCGTGCTGTGGGACGGCGAACATCTGCACGATGCCCCATCCCTGCTGCGCAGCGCCGCCGACATCGAAGACGCCGGTGAAGCGCTGTGGCTGACCTACTACCGCAGCATCTTCAACCCCGCGCGCCTGAACGCCGACCTGCTGCGCAGCCACATCCCGTCGCGCTTCTGGAAAAACCTGCCGGAAGGCGCCATCGTGCCGGCCATGATCAGCGCCGCCGCCAACGGTGAACGCCGCACCGGCCAGACCGCTACGGTTGGCCGCCGCGACGGCGCCACCACCATCATGGTAACGGCCGAACGCGCGCAACCGCAGCGCGACGAGCCGGACACGCTGGATCAATGCCGCCGCTGCGAATTATGGCGCAACGCCACGCAAGCCGTGCCCGGCGTCGGCCCCAAGCACGCCCGCATCATGCTGGTCGGTGAACAGCCCGGCGATCAGGAAGACCTGCAAGGCCTGCCGTTCGTCGGCCCGGCCGGCGCGGTGCTGGACCGCGCGCTGACCGCAGCCGGCGTGGTGCGCGACCAGGTCTACCTGACCAACGCCGTCAAGCATTTCAAGTGGGAGCTGCGCGGCAAGCGCCGCCTGCACAAGACACCGGCGCAGCGCGAAATCTCCGCCTGTCATGCGTGGCTGGAGGAGGAACTGGCGCGGGTAAAACCAGAGGTGGTGGTGGTGCTGGGCGCCACCGCATTGAAGTCGGTACTGAACAACGGCAGCGCCACGATGAGCGCCGTGTTGGATGCGCCGTTCGAGCACGAAGGGCGCTGGGTGATCGCGGTGTATCACCCATCCTACGTGCTGCGCGCGCCGGATGAGGAAAGCCGGCAGCAGGCCTATGAGGTGATCGTCGCAGGCCTGCGCCGGGCGTTGACGTTTATACCGGCGCCGGCTCGTTCCGGTTGATGCGGCTAACGCCGACGATCAGGCGATAAGCCTTCCACAGCCAGGCGCCGATCCAGATCACCCATGCGACCGGAATGCCGATGAAGGTCATGAAGAACACCGCGCCCACCACCATCCAGATGATGTACCACCAGAACGAGCGGATCATCCACGAGTGGTGGCTGTGGACGAAGGTGCCCTCGGTGCTCGGCCGCTGCAGGTAGTTCAGCACCAGCGGGATGATCGAGAACGCGCCCAGCGAGAACACAAAGCTGACGGCGTGAATAATGTACAGCCACCAGGCGGTGGTTTTTGCCGATTCCAGGCGGCCATCGAGTACTAATTCTTGCGACATGATTTCTCCTTGTTTACGTTTGATATTATTATAACTATCTTGCGGCGGGCGCGTCGCACAGTGTCCGCTGCAGGAAGGCGGTGACGTCGGCGAAGAATTCGGGCTGAATCGTTTCGCGGTCGAAGCCTTCCGGGTCTTGCGACGGCTTGAAGTTCGGCCGCGTCATCTCGGGCGGGAACTTGCTCATGAAGGCGAAGTGGCCGGCGCCGGGAATGTCCTCGTGTTCGACCAGCGCCGGATCGGCCACGTCCTCGATGATCTTGTTGGCGTGTTCGATCGGCGTGACTTCATCCTGCTCGCCGGTGCGCATCAGGATCGGCAGGTTCACCGGCCGCAGCGAGCCGGCGATGAACCAGAACGTGGCCGGATTGAGCAGCACCAGCGCGCGGATGCGCGGATCGGGCGTGACCGGCACCTGTTCCGGCGGCGCCCGGGAGCCCTTGCGTTCATGCGGGCCGCTCCAGGCGATGGCGCCGGCGGCGGCCAGTGCGGTGTAGCCGCCGATGGAGTGGCCGATGACGGCGACGCTGGCGCCGGCGTCATTGTGGACGATGTGCGGCCCGAGCACGGCGTCATCCAGCGCCGCGTCGATGCTCAGTGTGATGTGGCGCGGGCGGTTGGCCAGGTTGGCGGCGGTGCCGGCCAGCGTGTTGTCCAGTCGCGTGTTGCCGGTGTGCGCGGGCAGGGCGACCACAAAGCCCGCCAGCGCCAGATGTTTGGCCAACTGGCGATAGGCCCACGGCGTGCCGGAATGGCCGTGCGAGATCACCACCAGCGGGTATCTGCCTTCGGCGGGCGGCGCGTCCAGTGCCACCTCCAGGGAGTAGGGGCCGAACTGCTCAAGCTTTTCCTCACCCACGGCGGGATACAGGAAAACCAGCGGCACCATCGCGCCCTGAACCGCATCATTCACATTCGCCAGGCGGCAGCCGCAACGTAATGTCATTCCTTCTCCTGTATCGTTAAAATGTAGCGATAAAATGCAAGCATGTTGATTATATAAGGAGACGCGTCATGGCCAAGCCGGTATCGGTACGCAGAGGGACTTTATCGAAGATGCCACAGATGGGCTTATCGCTGCGCTCAGCGGCGATAAGATCGGTTAGTATTAAGGTACGACAGCATGGGAGAGCATCTTGAAGGAGCCCGGCATACCTGAGAACGAGGCGCTTCGGCTGGCAACGTTGCGGTCGTTGAATGTGCTCGATACGCCGCCCGAAGAGCGGTTCGATCGCGTGACCCGGATGGCCAAGCGCATGTTCCGCGTGCCGACTGTACTGGTCAGCATCGTTGACGAGAATCGCCAGTGGTTCAAATCGGCCCAGGGACTCGATGCCTGCGAAACGCCGCGCAATATCTCTTTCTGCGGCCATGCCATCCTCGGCGACGATATCTTCCTGATTCAAAACGCGCTGGCCGATGAGCGCTTCGCCGACAACCCGCTGGTGGCCGGCAATCCGAATATCCGTTTTTACGCTGGCTGCCCGCTGCGCGCCGCCGGCGGCGTCAAGGTCGGCACGCTGTGCCTGATCGACAGCGTGCCGCGCGAGTTCGACCACGAAGACGCCAACGCCTTGCGCGACCTGGCGGCCATGGTGGAAGATGAGCTGAGCGCCTTTCAGGCTTCCACCACCGATGAACTGACCCGGATCTCCAACCGGCGCGGCTTCCTGCAACTGGCGCGCTACGGCCTGGATTTCTGCGTGCGCCATCGGCAGCCCGCTGCGCTGGCGTTTATCGACCTTGATCGCTTCAAGCCGATCAACGATAACTTCGGACACGCGGAAGGCGACCGCGCGCTGGCGGCGTTCGCCGAAGTGATGGGGGCGAGTTTCCGCCGCACGGATTTGTTTGCGCGGCTGGGTGGAGATGAATTCGTGGTGCTGCTCACCGGCGCCACGAGGGCCGATGCGTTGGAGGTGCTGGAGAAGTTCGGCGGCCAGCTGGACGCCTACAACAACCAGGCCAATCGCGGCTACCGCCTGCAGTTTTCCTGCGGCGTGGTGGAGTTCGACCCGGCCGCGCCGCAAAGCCTGGGGGAACTACTGGCCGCCGGCGACGCGCATATGTACGCGATCAAGGCGGCCAAGAAGGAGATGTTGTAGTCAGGTCAGCAGCGGCAGGATGCCATCGAGGCCGACGAAGTTGAGCGCTACGTTGGCCTGCTCGCGCACCACCGGCTTGGCGCGGAAGGCTACCGACATGCCGGAGATGCCCATCATTTTCAGGTCGTTGGCGCCGTCGCCCATCACAATCGTCTGCGACGGCGAGATGTCCAGTTCCTTGCACACGCGCTCCACGGTGCGCTTCTTCTCTTCCGCATCGACGATGGCGCCGACCACCTTGCCGGTCAGCTTGCCGTCGACGATTTCCAACTGGTTGGCGTGCGTATAGTCGAGGTTCAGGCGCTGCTTCAGGCGCTCGGTGAAGTAGGTGAAGCCGCCCGACACCAGCAGCGTCTTCAAGCCGGCCGCCTGCACCGCCTTGAGCATGGTTTCCGCGCCAGGCGACAGCTGCAGGCGCTCGTCGTACACGCGCTCCAGCGCCGAGGCATCCAGGCCTTGCAACAGCGCCACGCGGCGCGTCAGGCTTTCCGAAAAATCGAGCTCGCCGCGCATGGCCGCTTCGGTGATCTCCGATACCTGCGGCTTGAGGCCCTGCATGTCGGCGATTTCGTCGATGCACTCGATGGTGATCAGCGTCGAGTCCATGTCCATCGCCACCAGCTTGTATTCGTTCATCTTGTGCAGGCCGATGGAGTAGGTGGCGTCCAGCTGTGCCGCCTGTGCCGCCACTTCGATCGTCTGCCGCAGCGCCGGCGAGAAGGCGATGCCTTCGCAGCGCACGGCGCGGTCGCTCAGCCAGGTCAGATTGGCCGATGCGGTCAGTGCGCTGATGCGCTCAAGGCGTGCCTTGCAATCGTCCGCGCCTTGCAGCACGAGGTTCATGGCGGTTTTTGCGTTGGTCATGTGGCTAACAATAGTTAAGTAAGTTGTTTGATCGCGGCCTTGATCTGCGTGACGCGCGCGGCCAGGTCGGGCATGGCGGCGGTGATCTTCAGCTTGTCCTGGCCATTCAGCTTGATCTGGCGGTTCTTCTGGATCAGCTCAATGATGCGCATCGGGTCGATCGGCGGCTTGGGCATGAATTGCAGGCTGGCCGCCTCCGTATGGGCGTCGATCTTGATGATGCCCACCGTCTTGGCGGCGATGCGCAGGCGGTGCGTTTCGATCAGCGCTTTCACCGGGTCCGGCAGCTTGCCGAAACGGTCGATCAGCTCTTCCTGCATGTCGTCGATCTTGTCCTGCGAGGCGCAGTTGGCCATGCGCTTGTAGATCGACAGCCGCTCGTGGACGTCGCCGCAGAAGTCGGCCGGCAGCAGCGCCGGCACGTGCAGATTGATTTCCGTGGTGGTGGCCAGCGGCGCCGCCAGGTCCGGCTCCTTGCCGGCCTTGAGCGAGCGTACCGCTTCGTTCAGCATGTCGGAATACAGCTGGAAGCCGATCTCGGTCATCTCGCCGGACTGGTTGTCGCCCAATACTTCGCCGGCGCCGCGAATCTCCAGGTCGTGCATGGCCAGGTAGAAGCCGCTGCCCAGTTCTTCCATTTGCTGGATGGCGTCCAACCGGCGCTGCGCCTGCTTGGTCAGCGACTGCACATCGTGTACCAGCAGGTAAGCATAGGCCTGGTGGTGCGAGCGGCCGACGCGGCCGCGCAGCTGGTGCAGCTGCGCCAGGCCGAACTTGTCGGCGCGGTGCATGATGATGGTGTTCGCGGTCGGCACGTCGATGCCGGTTTCGATAATCGTGGTGCACAGCAGGATGTTGAAGCGCTGGGCGACGAAGTCGCGCATCACTTTTTCCAGGTCGCGTTCGTGCATCTGGCCGTGGGCCACGCCGATGCGCGCTTCGGGCAGCAGCTCGGTCAACATGGCAAAGCGGTTCTGGATGGTCTCCACTTCGTTGTGCAGGAAGTAGACCTGGCCGCCGCGCTTGAGTTCACGCAGGCAGGCTTCACGGATGATGGATTCGGCCTCGCCGCGCACGAAGGTCTTGATCGCCAAACGCTTTTGCGGCGCGGTGGCGATCACCGAGAAGTCGCGCAGGCCTTCCAGCGCCATGCCCAGCGTGCGCGGGATCGGCGTGGCGGTCAGCGTCAGCACGTCCACTTCGGCGCGCAGCGATTTCAGGGTTTCCTTCTGGCGTACGCCGAAGCGGTGTTCCTCGTCGATGATGACCAGGCCGAGGCGCGTGAACTTGACGTCGTCCGACAGCAGCTTGTGGGTGCCGATGATGATGTCGAGCGTGCCGTCGGCCATGCCCTTGATCGCCTGTGCGATCTCTTTGCCGGTGCGGAAGCGCGACATTTCGGCGATGCGCACCGGCCAATCCGCAAAGCGGTCGGCGAAGGTTTGCGCGTGCTGTTCGGCCAGCAGCGTGGTCGGCGCCAGGATCGCGACCTGCTTGCCGCCCATGACGGCGATGAAGGCGGCGCGCAGCGCCACTTCGGTCTTGCCGAAGCCGACGTCGCCGCACACCAGGCGGTCCATCGGCTTCCCGGAGGTCATGTCGCGCACCACGTTGTCGATGGCTTCCTGCTGGTCCGGCGTTTCCTCGAAGCCGAAGCTGTCGGCGAAGCGCTCGTAGTCGTGCGCCGAGTATTCAAAGGCGTGGCCCTGGCGCAGGGCGCGGCGGGCGTAAAGGTTGAGCAGTTCGGCGGCGGTGTCGCGCACCTGTTCGGCGGCCCTGCGCTTGGCTTTTTCCCACTGGCCGGAGCCCAGCGTGTGCAGCGGCGCGTCGTCCGGCGAGGCGCCCGAGTAGCGCGAAATCACGTGCAGCTGCGAGACCGGCACATACAGCTTGGTCTGTTTGGCGTATTCCAGGTGCAGGAACTCGGTATCGCCTTCGCCGAGGTCCATGCTGGTCAGGCCCATGTAGCGGCCGATGCCGTGGTTGACGTGCACCACCGGGTCGCCGATCTTCAGCTCCGAGAGGTCGCGCACCATCGATTCGACCTGGGTGACGGCTTCCTGCTTCTTCTTGCCGACGCGGCGACCGGAGCCCGCATACAGCTCGGTCTCGGTGATGAAAATCAGGTTGCCGTCGGCGCGCGACAGTTCGAAGCCGGCGTGCAGCGGCGCCACGCCCAGGGCCAGCTTGGCGTCGGCGGCGGTAAAGCCGTCGTAGCCTTCCACCGACGCCAGCGCCAGGTGGTATTCGTTGAAGTACTGCTGCAGCGTTTCGCGGCGACCGTTGGATTCGGCGCAGATCATCACGCGGCTGCCCGACTGCATGAGATAGGCCCGCAGGTTCGTCAGCGGATCTTCCAGGTGACGGTTGACGGCGATGTCGGGCACCGGCGCCGACAGCTCGGAAGCGCCGGCGTCCGGGTTGTTGCGGATGGCGATCTGCGGATACGGCTTGGCCATGACGAAGAACTGTTCGTCCGACAGGAACAGCTCTTCCGGCGCCATGATGGGGCGCTCGCGGTCGGCCTTGATGAAGCGGTAGCGCGACGCGGTGTCGGTCCAGAAGCGCTTGATGGCGGCTTCGATGTCGCCGATGGTGGCCACCACCGCGCCTTGCGGCAGGTAGTCGAACAGCGTGGCGGTCTGCTCGAAGAACAGCGGCAGGTAGTATTCGATACCGGCCGAGGCGATGCCGGCACCGATGTCTTTATAGATCACTGCGCGTGACGGGTCGCCTTCGAAATGCTCGCGCCAGCGGCTGCGGAAGGCGGTGCGCGCCGCTTCGTCCATCGGGAACTCGCGGCCCGGCAGCAAGCGCACCTGCTTGACCGGGTACAGCGAGCGCTGGGTGTCGGCGTCGAAGGTGCGGATGGTTTCGATGGTGTCGCCGAACAGGTCGAGGCGGTACGGCAGCGCGGAACCCATCGGGAACAGGTCGATCAAGCCGCCGCGCACCGAGTATTCGCCGGGCGACATCACCTGCGTAACGTGGGTGTAGCCGGCCAGCGTCAGCTGGGATTTGAGCTGCGCCTCGTCCAGCGACTCGCCCTGCTGGAAGAAAAAGGTGTAGGCGGCCAGGAAGGACGGCGGCGCCATGCGCACCAGCGCGGTGGTGGCCGGCACCAGCATGACGTCGCACTGGCCGCTGGAGATTTCGTGCAGCGTCGCCAGGCGTTCGGACACCAGGTCCTGGTGCGGCGAGAAGGCGTCGTAGGGCAGGGTTTCCCAGTCGGGCAGCAGGTGGCAGCGCAGTTGCTCGCCGCCGAACCACGGGATTTCATCGCGCAGGCGCTGGGCGTCGCTGGCGTTGGCCACCACGATGGCCAGCATCTGGCCGCGCGACTTCAGTTCGAGCGCGATTTGCGCCAGGGCGTAAGCGTCCGCAGAGCCGTGCAGCGCGGGCAGGGCAAAGCGATTGCCAGGTTTGGGAATGGATTTAGTTAAGGCTGACGACACAAGATACATTCAACGGTTATCCAGGTGCCACATTATACGCGGTTGGCGATGCCGAATGGGATGTGCACCATAGGGATATTCCCGGCCGGCGACTTCAGGTGGCTTAGCTGGTCGTCGAAGAACATGTGCGGCTTGAAGATGCCGAGCACCCGCGCTTTTTCCATCCCGCCCAGGAAGAAGGTTTCGTTGGCCGAGACGCCCCAGCTTTTCAGCGTGGTCACCACCCGCTCGTGCGCCGGCGCGCTGCGCGCCGTGATAATGGCGATGCGCAGGATCTTTTTGTAGGCCGGGTCGGCGCGCTGCGCGTCTTCCTCCATCTGCTGCATCAGCGACAGCTTGCGGAACAGGTCCGCCAGCGGCCCTGGCTGGTGCGGGATGGCGGCGCGCGCGGTTTCGTGCGCGTGGAATTCGTCGACGTCGTTGTTGCGCTTGAAGACGGTTTCCGATTCGTCGTCGGCAATCACGCCGTCGAAGTCGAAGGCGATGCGTAGTTCACCGTCGGCGTCGTCGTCCTCGGTGCGCGAGGGCAGCACCAGGCCGGCCGGGAAGTTGGCGGCCAACGCCTTGCGCACGTCTTCCTCGTTGGCGCTCAGGAACAGCGAGGTGTTGAAGGCCGGCAGGTAGGTGTAGGGCGCGCCGCCGGTCAGGAAGCAGGCGCGCGAGATGTCCAGTCCGTAGTGGGCGATCGAATTCATCACGCGCAGCCCGGTTTCCGGCGAGTTGCGCGAAAACAGCACCACTTCCACCGGCGATGCCTGCGGGAGGTGCTTGTTGATGCTGAGGAAGCGCCGGATGAAGGGGAAGGCGACGCCCTTGTCGAGCACGGTGCCGATCTGCTGTTCCTGGTATTTGCGGTAGGCTTCGGCCCCGCTTTCCAGGTAGACCTGGTGCGAGGCGGTCAGGTCAAACAGGGCGCTGGAGGCGATGCCGATCACCAGTTTGTGCTCGATAGGATAGGCCATGGCGCTGTGGTTCTCGATGCGGAGTCTGCGAAGAGTAGTACTTTACCCGATACGCGGCCGCCGCGAGCGCGCAATTGATTTCTTTTCTGCAATTTACCCATTGCCTCGCCGCAGGCACTGCGCTACATTGATAGCTCCTCACGATGGATGCTGGCGTGCTCAATCCCGACACTCTTTTACTGGTGCAAATTTGCGTAACGCTGCTGACCACGGCGTTGCTGGTGGCTTCCGCCTGTTACACCGACAGCCCGCCCGAGCAGCGCTGGTGGGCGGCCGGCAATGTGGCGGCCTCGGCCGGCATGGTGATGTGCAATATGGAGAGCCTGCCGGCGCTGCTCGGCAGCATCCTCGGCTATGGCGTGATCGCGTTCGGGCTGGGCCTGGTGTTGCGCGGCCTGCGCGTGTATTGCTCCAGCACCTTGTCCTGGACGAATATCGCCATCATCACCGGCATTGCGCTCATCATCAGCGCCTATTACACGCTGGTGGCGCCGAGCCTGCGCGCCAGGCTGTGCTTCAGCGGTTTCTATTTCGGCCTGCTCAACTGGTTCTGCGCGGCCGCCATCCTGCGGCGCCGCGGCTGGCGCGTGTCGGGCATCGCGGCGGGCGGCTTCCTGCTGCTGGGCCTGGCGTTGTTTTTGCGCGGCATGCACATGCTGACGCAGTCCGGGCCGGCCGACGCCGCCAGCTCGCTGATCATCGGCCTGAGCGCGCTGGTGGTGCCGCTGGCGCAGATGTGCATCGCCTTCGGCCTGATCCTGATGGTGATGTGGCGCTACGCCGAGCGCCTGCGGCGCCTGTCGACGCTGGATGCGCTGACCGGGGCGCTCAACCGCGCCGGCCTGGAGATGCAGGGCAAGCGCACCGGCCTGCGCGCCCAGCGCGGCGGCCGCAGCCTGGCGGTGATCATGATCGATGTCGATTACTTCAAGGTCATCAACGATACCTACGGCCATCCGGTCGGCGACGAGGTGCTGCGCCACCTGGCGCGCTTGCTGCGGCTGGAATTGCGTCCGCACGACCTGCTGGCGCGCTTCGGCGGCGAGGAGTTCGTGCTGGTGCTCGACGGCGTCGACCACGCGCAGGCCCTGAGCGTGGCCGAGCGCCTGCGCGCCCGCATCGAATATGAAATGGTCGAGCTCGACAAGCTGTCGGTGCGCTACACGGCCAGCATGGGGGTGGCCTGCTCGGACCAGCACGACTACGACCTGATTCGCCTGATCTCGGCCGGCGACGCCGCCATGTACCAAGCCAAACGGGCCGGACGCAACCGTGTCATGGCCGGCTGATAGGTGAAGAAAGTTGTGAACGTCGCGCCACAACGTGAAAGAATCTGATTGACGCCACCATGGCCGCAGCTGCATATTAGTTGCAAATAGTCAATACTCACCAAAATTCACAATTGATCTGCTACGGGGTGCGCGATGTTCAAGAATTTACTGATCAAGTGGAAGCTGGCGACGCTGGTCGCCATCATGATGGTGGCGCTGCTGGTGGTCGGGGCGGCCGGTTATCGCGGCATTGCCAAGGTGGGCGGCGCGGTCGATGAAATCGGCGTGGTGCGGCTGCCGTCGATCCAGGGCCTGTTGATTATGAGCGAGGGCCAGACCGCGGTGTCGGCCGCCAATCTGTTTGCCGGCACTTATGCCAGCAACAGCCAGGGCCAGGCCAAGTTGAACGAGGCGCTGGAGATGCGCAAGAAGGCCTGGGCCAATATCGAGAAGGGCTGGAAGCGCTACGAGCCGCTGCCGCAAACGGCGGAAGAAGCCGTGATGTGGAAGCAGTTCACCGGCGAATGGGCCGCGTGGAAGGCGGCCGACGAGAAGATCGGCGTTACCATCGCCGCGTTGGCCGGCAACAGCGACGAAGCCAGGCAGAAGGAATTGTTCGACACCTTCCACCAGCAGTACAACGCGTCGCGCCCGCCGTTCCAGGCGGCCGAAGCCTCGCTGATGAAGATCGAGCGCCTGAACGAAGGCATTTCCGAGGACAGTGTGAAGGACGGCCAGGCCGCCGTCACCAGCGCCGAGTGGGCCATGGTGGTGGCGGCGCTGATCGCCGCGCTGGTGGCCATCGGCTGCGCGGCCTATATCACCGCCGCCATCACCACGCCGATCAATGAAGCGGTGCGGGTGGCGCGCACGGTGGCCTCGGGCGACCTGACCAGCCATATCGAGGTGACGACCAAAGAGGAAACCGGCCAGTTGCTGGGCGCGCTCAAGGACATGAACGATAGCCTGATCCGTATTGTCGGCCAGGTGCGCAGCGGCACCGACACCATCGCCACGGCGTCGTCGGAAATCGCCAGCGGCAACCTGGACTTGTCGCAGCGCACCGAGGAGCAGGCCAGTTCGCTGGAAGAGACGGCCTCGTCGATGGAAGAGCTGACCAGCACCGTGCGCCAGAATGCTGACAACGCCCGCCAGGCCAACACGCTGGCGGCGTCGGCCTCCGGCGTGGCGCAGCGCGGCGGCGATGTGGTGGCGCGCGTGGTGCAGACCATGGATTCGATCAATGCCTCGTCGGCCAAGATTGTGGACATTATTGCCGTGATCGACGGCATCGCGTTCCAGACCAATATCCTGGCGCTGAACGCGGCAGTGGAAGCGGCCCGTGCCGGCGAGCAGGGCCGTGGCTTTGCGGTGGTGGCCGGCGAGGTGCGCACGCTGGCGCAGCGCTCGGCGGCGGCGGCCAAGGAAATCAAGGAACTGATCGGCGATTCGGTGGACAAGGTCGGCGCCGGCAGCAAGCTGGTGGAAGAAGCCGGCCAGACCATGGGCGAGATCGTCAGCAGCGTGGCGCGGGTGACCGACATCATGGGCGAGATCAGCATGGCGACGCAGGAGCAGAGCACCGGCATCGACCAGATCAATATGGCGGTGGGGCAGATGGATACGGTAACGCAGCAGAACGCGGCGCTGGTGGAGCAGGCCGCTGCCGCTGCGGCCTCGCTGCAGGAGCAGGCGGCCGGGCTGGCGGAGGTGGTGAGCGTATTCCGCATCGAGCAGTCGGCGCTGCCGCGCAGCCAGCCGATGGCGGTGCGCAAGACCGCCACGGCATCGGCGGCCCCGGCGCGCGCGGTGACGGCGGCGCCACGTCCGGCGCTGAAGGCGGCGCCGGCCAGGGCGCCGGCGACGTCGTCCTCCAGGCAGATGGCGTCGGCGGCATCGTCGGACGATTGGGAAGAGTTCTAACCAACAATAAAGCAAGCCACTATCTGGCGCAGCGGTACAGTGAGGCAGCTTCCGGGCTGCCTTTTTTTATTTGCCGCCTTATTTGCCGCCTATTTGCCGCCTATTTGCCGCCTATGTGCCGCAATTGCTGGTGGCGGCTTGCCCCTTGAAGCGCGCTTCGATCCAGTCCGGCAGCAAGCCGGCGGCGGCGGCCACCACCGAGATGTGATCGAGTCCGGCGAATTCCTGGTATTGGACCGCCGATCCGGCCTAGCGCAGCGCGCGCGTCGGCGAGGTATTGGCGCGGCAGGGCGGTGATTGGCAGGGGGCGGTGTTGCCGCCGTGGCCGACGGCGCCAAGCTGGTGCTGGATTGATTTGCACCAGGCTTTGATGGGCCACCTGTGGAAGCTGTACGGGTTCGCGTCGCTGATGCTCGGCGGTATGTATGTCATCGCGCGCTATGTACATTGACCTTGTGTGGAAGACGCTGCGCTATAATCGTTGCAAAAATACACTACAGGGACAACCTTGCCTGCACGATTCGACTTCCAACAGTTTCAGGCGGTGACACCGCTAGACGGTGTCAATATCTGGGCATATCTGCTCGACCGTTATGCCGACCGCATCACGGTAAAGCGTCGTAAGCCGGCGCTGGAGAACCTCGAAAAAATCTTCAACGCGACCTTCAAGCTGGCCAATGCCGTCGGCTTCCGCGCCATGAATTTGCGCGACCTGTGCGGCGAGACGGGGCTGTCGATGGGCGGCCTGTATGGCTACATCAGCAGCAAGGACCAACTGGCGGAGATGATCGAGGACGTGGTGCGCCACGCGACGCTGGAAGTGCCCAAGATGTATGTCAATATGGATGATCCGCTGGATCGCCTGGAGGCGCTGGTCCGCGCCTCGATCTATGTGTCCGAAATCCTGCAGCCGTGGTTTTATTTCGTCTTCATGGATTCGCGCGTGCTGCAGGCGGAACAGCGCGGCACGGCCAAGGAGTCGGAGATGTATGTGCAGGCATTGTTCGCGGACGTCATCGCCACCATCCCCGAGCGGCCGGAGGCCGGTCCTGACCTGATCGCCGCGCACCTCATGGCGATGTTCCAGGACTGGTATGTCAAGCGCTGGAAGTACCGCGCCGCCGATATCGATCCCGACCGCTTCGCCGACAGCGCCGTGCGCATGATGCGTGGCTATCTGAGCGCCGGCGTTCGCGCCTAAGCGGGAATCCATACCCGGCATGGGTTCCCGCCTGCGCGGGAACGAGCTGCTAGCGGCCCGGGCCGGTCGGTACGGGCTTGATGTTTTCGGCGCCCGGCGCGCCCGCTGCCGGCGTGGCCGGCGTGCCCGGCTCGACGTTCTCGGCGCCGGCCGGTTCCGCGTCCATGTCCAGCGACTGGCGCGCGGCGTCGCCGGTGAATTCGTCGAACAGCCACTCGCCGTCGACTTGCGTCAGGCCGGTCGGCACCGGACGTTGCTGCGCCGGACGGCTCTGCATCGCCACCTTCATGTAATCGATCCAGATCGGCAGCGCCACGGTGGCGCCGAACTCCTTGCCGCCCAGCGATTTGGAATCGTCGTACCCCATCCACGATACCGCCACGATGCCGCCGCCGTAGCCGGCGAACCAGCCGTCGACCGCGTCGCTCGAGGTGCCGGTCTTGCCGGCCAGGTCGGGACGACCCAGGCGCGCCACCGCGCCGCCGGTGCCGCTGCGGGTGACTTCGCGCATCATCGCATCCATCACATAGGCGTTGCGCGGATCGAGCACGCGGGCTTCGTCCGGCAGCGTGCTGCGCGGCTTGGCTTCCTGGATGATCTTGCCGTCGCCGTCGACGATCTTGGCGATCAGGTAGGGCTCGACCGAATAGCCGCCGTTGGCGAACACCGAGTAGGCGCCGGCCAGTTGCGCCGGCGTGACCGCGCCGGTGCCCAGCGCCAGGGTCAGGTTCTTCGGATGCTTGGCCAGGTCGAGGCCGAACTTGCCCAGGTAGCCGTGCGCATACGGCACCGTGATGGCGCGCAGGATGCGCACCGACACCACGTTCTTCGATTCCGACAGCGCGCGCCGCATGGTGATCGGGCCGTCATACTTGCCGTCGTCGTTGCGCGGGCTCCAGGCTTCGTTGCCGGTTTCGGCGCCGGTCAGCGACAGCGGCACGTCGTTGAGCAGGGTCAGCGGTGAGAAGCCGCGCTCCAGCGCCGCCGAGTAGATGAAGGGCTTCATCGAGGAGCCGGGCTGACGCCAGGCCTGCGTCACGTGGTTGAACTTTTGCAGGTTGTAGTCGAAACCGCCCACCATGGCGTGGTAGGCGCCCGTCACCGAGTCCAGCGAGACGAAGGCGGCCGCCACCAGCGGCACCTGCGTCACCACCCATTTGCCTTTGTCGCCCTGCATGATGCGGATCACCGCGCCCGGACGCAGGCGCAGCTTGTCCTTTGCCTTGTCGCCCAGGGCATAGGCCACCAGGCGCAGGCCGTCGCCGCTGATGGTGATTTCCTCGCCGGCCGGATTCTGCACCTTGATCTCTTTCGGGCCGGCTTCCAGCACCACCGCCGGGATCAGGCCGTCGCTGCGCGGCAGGCGCTGCATGGCGTCCTCGACGGCGTCGTCGCGCTCTTCCTCGCCCGACGGCAGGGTGATGAAGGCTTCGGGACCGCGATAGCCGTGGCGCTGGTCGTAGTTCATGACGTTGCGGCGCATCGATTCGTAGGCCGCCTTCTGGTCGGCCTTGAGGATGGTGGTGTAGACGCTGATGCCCTTGGTGTACGAATCTTCCTTGAACTGCGCATACACCGTCTGGCGCGCCAGCTCGGCCACGTATTCGGCGTGGACATCGAATTCCTGGCCCTTGCGGCTGATGTGCAGGGTTTGCTTGAGGGCTTTCTGGTACTGGGCCTCGGTGATGTAGTCGAGCTCGCGCATCGAGCGCAGCACGATTTGCTGGCGCTGTTTGGCGCGTTTCGGATTGACGGCCGGGTTGTGGCGCGCGGGATTTTGCGGCAGGCCGGCCAGCATCGCCATCTCGGCCACGTCCAGCTCTTTGAGCGGCTTGCCGAAGTAGGCCTGCGAGGCGGCGCCGAAGCCGAACGAGCGCTGGCCCAGGTAGATCTGGTTCATGTACAGCTCAAGGATGTCATCCTTGCTCAGCGTGGCCTCGATTTTCAGGGCCAGCATCACTTCGGTGATTTTGCGGCTGTAGAATTTGTCGCGGGTCAGGAAGAAGTTGCGCGCCACCTGCATGGTGATGGTGGAGCCGCCCTGGCTGCGCGCGCCGCCCAGATTGGCCTTGGCCGCGCCCAGCGCGCGCACCCAGTCGATGCCTTTGTGCTCGTAGAAACGCTTGTCCTCGATCGCCAGCACCGATTTCTTCATCAGGTCGGGAATCTCCTTGATCGGCACGAAGTCGCGGTGTTCCTCGCCGAATTCGCCGATCAGGGCGTGGTCGGCGGTGTAGATGCGCAACGGGATTTTCGGCCGGTAGTCGGTCACCGTCTCCAGCGAGGGCAGCTTGGGGGCGACCACCAGCAGCATGTAGGCCAGCAGCAGGCCGCCGCCGATCAGGGCGGCCGCGCCGGCGCCGATGGCGGCGCGGATGGCGTTGCGGCGATTGATCCAGGCGGGCAGGGTAGGGCGGGAGGTTGTCAAAACTTCATCTCTCGGTTGCACAAGTATGGGCGATTATAGATCAAGCCTATTGTTACTTGCCGTCACTTGTCGTAACGTACAGGTATACAGCTCCAAAGGGACCATATGGCGGAACCGCAGCACACTCTCGATTGCGATGTCCTGATCATCGGCGGCGGCATCAATGGCGCCGGCATCGCCCGTGATGCGGCGGGACGCGGGCTGTCGGTGGTGCTGTGCGAGAAGGACGATCTGGCGGCGCACACCTCGTCCGCCTCGACCAAGCTGATCCACGGCGGCCTGCGCTATCTCGAGTATTACGAGTTCAACCTGGTGCGCAAGGCCTTGATCGAGCGCGAGGTGTTGCTGCGCTCGGCGCCGCACATCATGTGGCCGTTGCGTTTCGTGATGCCGCACGCCCGGGGCCAGCGGCCGGCGCTGCTGATCCGCGCCGGGCTGTTGCTCTACGATATGCTGGCGCGGCGCGAGCTGTTGCCGGCCTCGGCGGGCATCAATTTGCGCAGCCACGTCGCGGGCCAGCCGCTGAAACCCGAGTTCGAGCGCGGTTTCGTGTATTCCGACGGCTGGGTGGACGACGCCCGTCTGGTGGTGCTGAACGCCATCGACGCCTGCGAAAAAGGTGCCACCATCCTGACCCAGGCGGTCTGCACCAGACTTGAACGCAAGTCGGCCGACTGGGAGGCCACGCTGTTCAAGCCGAGCTGCGGCCAGATCCGCGTCAACGCGCGCTATGTGGTGAATGCGGCCGGGCCGTGGACCGCCAGCTTGCTGCAGGCGGCGCTGCCGGCCAAGGGCAGCGGCCACCTGCGCCTGATCAAGGGCAGCCACATCGTGGTCAAGCGCATCTTCGCGCATGACCACGCCTACATCTTCCAGCACCCGGACCGGCGCATCGTGTTTGCCATCCCGTACGAGCAGGACTTTACGCTGATCGGCACCACCGACCTCGACTACCAGGGCGATGCCGGCCAGGTCGCCATCAGCGAGGACGAGATCGCCTACCTGTGCCAGCTGGCCAGCCAGTATTTCACCGAGCCCATCGTGCCAGCCGACGTGGTGTGGACTTATTCGGGCGTGCGCCCGCTGGTCGAGGACGGCGCCGACGCCAAGGCCGTCACGCGCGACTACCGGCTGGAGATCGATGACGGCGGCCCGCCGATCCTGTCTGTCTTCGGCGGCAAGATCACCACCTTCCGCAAGCTGGCCGAAGAAGCGGTCGACCACATCGCCAGGGCGCTCGACAACCGCCACGGCGGCTGGACCCAGCACGCCTGCCTGCCGGGCGGCGACCTGTTCGGCGCCGAGCCGCAGAACCGTTCGGTGCTGGAGTTCGATGCCTGGCTCGGCGCGCAGATCGCCCGTTACAGCGGCCTGCCGCCGGCGCTGATCGGCCGTTACTGCCGCACCTACGGCACCCGCATCCACACGCTGCTGGCCGACCGCAGCGACGCCGCCTCGATGGGCGAGGAAATCGCCCCCGGCCTGTATGCGACCGAAGTGGACTACCTGCGCCGCTATGAATGGGCGCGCAGCGCCCAGGACATCCTGTGGCGCCGCACCAAGCTCGGCCTCCACCTGCCGCCGGGCACGGCCGACCTGCTGCAACAGTGGCTCAACGCCCATCCGTTGGCGAGGTAACGGGCTAGGTTTGACTAAAATCATGCGGTGAACGGCGGAGCGCGCTAGTGTCAAGGATGTTCGCGTATGGAGTCCACCATGAAGCTAGTCACTTCCCCAATCGATTTGTCGTCAGCGACAATTGAGGCGCGCATATTGCTGATCCGATCACAAAAGGTGATCGTGGATGCGGATTTGGCGTTGTTATATGGCGTGCCCACCAAGCGCTTAAAGGAACAAGTTAAGCGCAATATCGAAAGATTCCCGTCGGATTTTATGTCTACGTTGACGGCTGACGAGAAGGCGGAGGTGGTCGCAAATTGCGACCACCTCTCCAAACTGAAGTTTGCAAAAACACTGCCATCTGTGTTTACCGAACATGGTGCTATGTCGGAAAAATAAAAAAACGGCGCCCGAGGGCTAATGCCGTTAAGTTAAGCGATGTCGTCCCGGCGAAAGCCGGGATCCATGCTGAGTTAGCCGGGCATGCGCCTCATGGATTCCCGCATTCGCGGGAATGACGAAGTCTATTTTCAGCTTAACTTAACGGCATTAGCGCCCGAGGGCGCCGTTGTGGTGGATGCGGGCGGGATTACTTCACGCCGTGCATCAGTTTCTGGATCAGCGGTGCGACCAGGAACAGCAGCACGCCGCCGATGGTCAGGATCCAGAAGCCCTGGGTGTAGGCCGACAGCGCGGTCACCACCGACATGCCGCTTTCGCCGCTGGCGTGCGAGGCGAAGATGCCCGACAGGTTGTTGCCGATGCCGGTCGAGAGGAACCAGCCGCCCATGCCCAGGCCCACCAGGCGCGTCGGCGCCAGCTTGGTCACCATCGACAGGCCGATCGGCGACAGGCACAGCTCACCCACCGACTGGATCACGTAGACCATGAACAGGGTCCAGAACGGGATCTTGCTGTCGGCGCCGACCAGCGAGGACAGCGAGAACCACAGCAGGCCGAAGGCGCCGGCGTTGAACAGGATGCCGAGGCCGAATTTGCGCGGGATCGACGGGTTGCCGTTGCGCTTGGCCAGCCACACCCAGGTCGCCGCCACGAGCGGCGCGCAGACGATGATGGCGATCGAGTTGACGGTCTGGAACCAGGCGGTCGGGAAGGTCCAGCCGCCGAAGTCGCGGCGCACGATGTTGTCGGCCAGGAAGGTGAACGAGCTGCCCGCCTGTTCGAAGAACATCCAGAACATGATGTTGAAGGTGAAGATCACCATCATGGCGATGACCTTGTCGCGCGCCACCTTGCCGTTGCGGAAGCCTTCCACCAGCAGCATCACGGCCAGCGCCACGAACAGCGCGGTCAGCACCAGTTGCAGGGTGTTGGCGCCAACCGCCAGCAGCGCGTAGGCGACCGGGATCACGGCCAGGCAGCCGAGGCAGACGTAGGCCACGCGGGCCATGCTGCCGCCGTCGGTGGCCGGGGCGCCGATGCCCTTGAGCTGGGCGCGGCCGATGTAGAACCACACCAGGCTGATCAGCATGCCGACGCCGGCGGCCATGAACACCACCTTGTACGATGGCATGCCGTCCACGCCGAACACTTTTTCGGCCAGGATCTGGGTCAGCACCGGGGCGATCAGGGCGCCGGTGTTGATGCCCATGTAGAAGATGGTGAAGCCGGAATCGCGGCGCGGGTCGGCCACCGAGTACAGCTTGCCGACCATGGTCGAGATGTTCGGTTTGAACAAGCCGTTACCGACGATGATGGTGGCCAGGCCGAACTTGAAGAGGGTGTCGTCCGGGATGGCGATGGCGAACAGGCCGATGGCCATGAACACGGCGCCGACCAGGATTGAGCGCTGGTAGCCGAGCACGCGGTCGGCGACGTAGCCGCCGAACAGCGCCGCCGCATACACCAGCGCCAGGTAGGAGCCGTACAGGGCGCTGGCGGTTTGCTGGCCCGACGGATCGCCGCCGAAGAACTGGGCCACGATGTAGAGCACCAGGGCCCATCGTATGCCGTAGAACGCGAAGCGCTCCCAGAACTCGGTCATGAACAACATCCACAGCGGGGCCGGGTGGCCCATGATCTGCTTAAATTCCGGAATCGCGGCTTCCGTAGTTTGGGTGGTCGCACCGCTCATGCGGCTTCTCCTGTAATTATGTATGGTCTATAGGAATCAGCCTCCCTTGTGGGGTGGCCAAATTGGGCGCCATTTTAATCTACAAAACGGCGTCGGCGAACTTTTTGATGGCCCGCCAGCAAAAACGTGTCTTTTATGTTAATAATTGCAGCGCACAAATCTTCCACTTGTCGTATATTGGTGGCGCAGGACCAACAGAAACTGAATAGGATTAAGCATCATGGAACATGACGTTATTGATACCCAGATTTCGCCCGAAGGCCAGTTGGAAATCCTCTCGAAGGCGGAAGTGAACAAGCTGCTCGATACCAGCCAGGGCGGCCTTTATAACGTCTTCCGCAAGTGCGCACTGGCCGTGCTCAATTGCGGCAGCACCATCGACGATGGGAAGGAGTTGCTTGAACGGTATCAATCGTTCGACATCAGCATCGTGCAGCGCGAGCGCGGCATCAAGCTCGATATCAAGGGCGCGCCGGCCATTGCTTTTGTCGACGGCAAGATGATCAAGGGCATCCACGAGCACCTGTTCGCGGTGCTGCGCGATATCATTTTCGTCAGCAACGAGGTGACCGACAATCCCGAGTTCGACCTCGGCAAGACCGAGGGCATCACCGATGCCGTGTTCCACATCCTGCGCAACGCCGGCGTGCTGAAGCCGATGCTGACGCCGAACCTGGTGGTGTGCTGGGGCGGCCACTCGATCAACCGCGAGGAATACAACTACTCGAAGAAGGTGGGCTACGAGATGGGCTTGCGCGACCTCGACATCTGCACCGGCTGCGGCCCGGGCGCGATGAAGGGGCCGATGAAGGGCGCCACCATCGGCCACGCCAAGCAGCGCCTGCATCGCGGCCGCTACCTCGGCATCACCGAGCCGGGCATCATCGCGGCCGAGTCGCCGAATCCGATCGTCAACGAGCTGGTGATCATGCCCGACATCGAAAAGCGCCTGGAAGCGTTCGTGCGCACCGGCCACGGCATCGTGGTGTTCCCGGGCGGCGCCGGCACGGCCGAGGAGATCCTGTACATCCTCGGCATCCTGCTGCATCCCGATAACGCCGAGATTCCGTTCCCGCTGCTGTTTACCGGCCCGGAGACGGCGCGCGAATACTTCGTGCAGATCAACCAGTTCATCCACGATACGCTGGGACCGGAGGCGCAAAGCCGCTACAAGATCATCATCGACGATCCGGAACTGGTGGCACGCGAGATGCAGGCCGGGATCAAGGCGGTGCGCGAGTTCCGCAAGTCGCGCAGCGATGCCTATTATTACAACTGGGGCTTGAAGATCGACACCGAGTTCCAGCGCCCGTTCCCACCGACGCACGAGAATATGCGCAACCTGAGCCTGCACAAGAACCAGCCGGTGCATCTGCTGGCGGCCCACCTGCGGCGCGCCTTCTCGGGCGTGGTGGCGGGCAATGTGAAGGAGGAGGGCATCCGCGCCATCGAGCAGTTCGGCCACTTTGAGATCCATGGCGACAAGGCCATCATGGGGCCGATGGATGCGCTGCTGGCGTCCTTCGTGGCGCAGCACCGCATGAAGCTGGCCGGCAAGCCGTACACGCCGTGCTACCGGGTGATCCAGTAAACGGGCGCTTCCGACTGAGTACGGGGCCTACGGCGCCGGTTCCAGCAGCGCCATCCGCGCCGCCGATTGAGCAGCGCGACACTTCGCAACGGCAGGATTGGACGCTGCCTTTTCCGGGAGCCGCTGGGATGCTTCAACGGGGTGCTCGCAATGAACACCCGTTGGCGACTCAACAGCCATGCTTAAAAAGCACCCCTAACGACAGGGTCGGACCCTTCGGGTCCGGATAGGGGCTTCGCCCCGCCGGCTCGTGAGCCGGCCCCTGGCCGCAGCGCTGTGCGGGTTGGGTTGGTGCCGCATGCTTTTAAAGCGGAATGCAACGTCAAGCCCGTCTTCCCCGCATACCGCGATGACCCAAAAAAAAGCCGCTCGGAGGAGCGGCTTCGTGGCGGCGCCGAAGATTACTCTTCGCGGCGCAGGTGCGGGAACAGCAGCACGTCGCGGATGTTCGGCGAATCAGTGATGATCATCATCAGGCGATCGATGCCGATGCCGCAACCGCCGGCCGGCGGCATGCCGTATTCCAGCGCGCGGATGTAGTCGGCGTCGTAGAACATCGCCTCTTCATCGCCGGCATCCTTGGCCGCCACTTGCGACAGGAAGCGTGCCGACTGGTCTTCCGCATCGTTCAGCTCCGAGAAGCCGTTGGCGATTTCGCGGCCGACCATGAACAGCTCGAAGCGCTCGGTGATGCCTTCACGCGTATCGGAAGCGCGCGCCAGCGGCGACACTTCCACCGGGTAGTCGATGATATAGGTCGGTTCCCACAGCTGCGCTTCGGCCGTCTCTTCGAACAGCGCCAGTTGCAGCGCGCCCAAACCTGCGGTGGCGAACGGCTTGACGCCGAACTTCAGCAGTTCCTTCTTGATGAATTCCGCATCCGTCAGCTGCTCCGGCGTGTAGCCCGGCGCGTACTTGTTGATCGCTTCAACGATGGTCAGGCGATGGAACGGCTTGGCCAGATCCAGCTCGCGGCCGCCGTAGGTCAGCGTCGCGGTGCCGTGCGCGTCGATCGCGGCCTGGCGGATGATGGCTTCGGTGAAGTCCATCAGCCAGTGGTAGTCGGTGTAGGCCGCATAGAATTCCATCATCGTGAATTCAGGATTGTGACGGACCGACACGCCTTCGTTGCGGAAGTTGCGGTTGATCTCGAACACGCGGTCAAAGCCGCCCACCACCAGGCGCTTCAGGTACAGTTCCGGCGCGATACGCAGGAACATCTGCATGTCCAGCGCGTTGTGGTGGGTGATGAAAGGCTTGGCCGCCGCGCCGCCTGGAATGGCGTGCAGCATCGGCGTTTCCACTTCCATGAACTCGTTCTTTTCCATGAAACGGCGCATCGACGAAATCGCGGCGGTACGCGCCTTGAAGGTGCGGCGCGTTTCTTCGTTCATGATCAGGTCCACGTAGCGCTGGCGGTACTTGGTTTCCTGATCGGCCAGGCCGTGGAATTTATCCGGCAGTGGACGCAGCGACTTGGTGATCAAGCGCAGTTCGGTGACCTTGATGGTCAATTCATCGGTCTTGGTCTTGAACAGCGTGCCGACCACGCCCAGGATGTCGCCCAGGTCGTAGTGGTGCAGCGCGGCCATGGCGGCTTCGCCGGTCAGGTCCAGCGTGGCGTAGATCTGGATGCGGCCGTCGGCTTTCGGGCCGGAGGCATCCTGCAGCGTGGCGAAAGCAGCCTTCTTGCCGGCTTCGCGCTTCAACATCATGCGGCCCGCCAGCTTGACCGTGACCGGCGCGGCTTCCAGATCTTCGCGCGACTTCTCGCCGTATTGCGCGTGCAGGTCGGCGGCCTTGTGTTCAGGTTTGAAGTCGTTCGGGAAGGCGACGCCTTGTGCGCGGATGGCGGCCAGCTTGGCGCGGCGTTCCGCAATGATTTTGTTCTCGTCAGGCGCTGCTGCTTGGTCTTGAAGATCCGTAGTCATGGTCTATTTCTGATTGAAGTGATGATTAGTTGAGGGCGGAGGCGAACAATTCGTCCACATCGAGCCCGCTGAAATCGCTGACGACAGCGATCACATTGTCGAATTCCTTGAACGCTTCAGCCGGCAAAGTGGTTGTCAGCACCACGGCGCGCATGCCGGCGCGGCGGGCCGCTTCCACGCCCAGCGGCGCGTCTTCGAACACGATGCTGTTGACGGGCAGGGCGCCTGCGCGCTCGGCCGCCAGCAGGAACACGTCCGGATTAGGCTTGCCGCGCGCCACGTCGGCGGCGCCGGCGATGGCGTGGAACTCTTTGCGCAAATTCAGGCCGTCGAGCGTGAAGTCGATGTTCTCGTTCGGCGCGGCAGTGGCCACGGCCAGCTTGATGCCGGCCGCCTTGGCGCGCGCGATGAAATCGACCAAGCCGGCGGTCGGCGCCAGGTGCGGCGCGTACATCTCGCGGTATAGCTCTTCCTTTTCGAAGTCGAGCGCCGCGCTTTCTTCCTTGGTCAAATGCGCACCCATATAGGTACTCATGATTTCATGACCCTGGCGACCGGCCGTGTTGCGGAAGAATTCATCCGCATCGACCGTATGGCCGCGACGCTGGAAGAACGCCAGCCACGATTTCACGTGGAAGGACATGTTGTCGACGATGGTGCCGTCCATGTCGAAGATGAATGCACGGTGGGTCATTACACGCCTTGTTTCAGCGAAGCGGAGATGAAGTCGTCGATGTCGCCGTCCAGCACACCCTTGGTGTTGCCGGTCTCGAAGTTGGTGCGCAAGTCCTTGATGCGCGACTGGTCCAGCACATAAGAACGGATCTGGTGGCCCCAGCCGACGTCGGTCTTGGAGTCTTCCAGCTTTTGCTGCTCGCTCATGCGCTTGCGCAGTTCCATCTCGTACAGCTTGGCCTTCAGCATTTCCATCGCCTCGGCCTTGTTGCGGTGCTGCGAGCGGTCGTTCTGGCACTGAACCACGATGCCGGACGGACCGTGGGTCAGACGCACCGCGGAGTCGGTTTTGTTGATGTGCTGACCACCGGCGCCGGACGCGCGGTAGGTATCGATGCGCAGATCGGCAGGATTGATCTCGATGTCGATCGAATCGTCGACTTCCGGATACACGAACAGCGACACGAACGAGGTGTGGCGGCCACCGGCCGAGTCGAACGGCGACTTGCGCACCAGGCGGTGCACGCCGGTCTCGGTGCGCAGGAAGCCGTAGGCGTATTCGCCCTCGACCTTCAGGGTGGCGGTCTTGATGCCGGCCACCTCGCCGTCGGACTGCTCCATGATCTCGACCTTGAAGCCTTTGCGTTCGCTATAGCGCAGGTACTGGCGCAGCAGCATGGAGGCCCAGTCCTGGGCCTCGGTGCCGCCGGCGCCGGCCTGGATGTCGACGAAGCAGTTGTTCGGATCCATCGGATTGCTGAACATGCGGCGGAATTCCATGCCTTCGATGACCTTGCGCACTTCTTCCGCATCGACGATCAGCGCTTCGAGCGTGTCGTCGTCGCCTTCTTCCTTGGCCATGTCGACCAGGTCGGCCATGTCCTTCAGGTCGGCGTTGGCCTTGGTCAGCGCGTCGACGACGGCTTCCAGCGATTTCTTTTCCTTGCCCAGTTCCTGGGCTTTCTTCGGATCGTTCCAGACGGCTGGATCTTCCAGCTCGCCGTTTACTTGTTCGAGCTTGTCGACTTTGCGATCGAAGTCAAAGATACCTCCGAAGTTCGGCTTCGCGCGTGGTCAGATCGGCGAGCAGGGAGGTAAGGGCGTTGATGCGTTCGGCTTCCATGGTTTTCTTCTTTTCTAAGGCTGAAATCAAACCTTGGATTATACCGTAAGCGGCTACGCTGTCCCAGCGCCGCGCGGCGGCAGGCGGATCGGGCGCGGAAAGCTGCCGTTTTAGCCACGAAAGGTATACAATATTGCGGCCTGTAACTTCATTGTGCCGTCCATGCGTTTTGCCCACCGTGCCCATCGTGCCCATCGTGCCTATTTTGCCTTGCCCGCCTTGTTGACCGCCTGCGCCGTCGTGCCGCAGGGCGGCGGCGCGGCCCCGGCCCCGGCCGGCACAGAGGCGACGTTGGCATTGCTGGAGACCAGCGACCTGCACGCCCATGTGCTGAGTTATGATTATTACAAGCTGCAAGCCGATCCCTCCATCGGCCTGGAACGCACCGCCACCCTGATCCGCCAGGCCCGCGCCGAATACCCGAATAATCTGCTGCTCGACAACGGCGACGCCCTGCAAGGCACGGCGCTGGCCGACTACCAGGCATTGGTGAAACCGGTGGGCTGCGGCCAGACCGTGGCCATTTATAAAGCCATGAACCAGCTGGGCGTCGATGGCGCCGGCGTCGGCAACCACGAATTCAATTACGGCCTGGCCTATCTGAACCAGGTCACCGGCAGCCGTTTCGACGTCGACGGCGTCACCGCCGATGCCCATGCCGCCCCCTGCGCCGGCCCGAACTTCCCTATCGTGCTGGCGAATATCTACAGCGTGAAGACGAAACAGCCGCTGTTCGCCCCCTACCGCATCCTGACGCGCCGGATCGCCGCCACCGGCCCGGACGGCAAGCCGCTGACGGCCACCATCAAGGTCGGCATCATCGGCTTCGCGCCGCCGGGCGTGCTGTCGTGGGACAAGGCCTGGCTCGACGGCAAAGTCTACGCCGAGGGCGTGCGCGAGGCGGCGCAGAAGTACATCCCGCAGATGCGCGCCGAGGGCGCCGACCTGGTGGTGGCCATCTCGCACGCCGGCATCGACGGCGCACCGTACACGCCGCAGATGGAAAACGCCAACTACTACCTGGCCCAGGTGCCGGGCATTGACGCCATGCTGATGGGCCACGCACACCTGCCATTCCCGAATCCGGCCAGCACGCTGGCGGCGTTCAACCTGCCGGGCGTGGACAAGCGCAAGGGCACGGTGCACGGCGTGCCGACGGTGATGGCCAACCTGTGGGGCAAGCACTTGGGCGTGATCGGCCTGCGCCTGAAGTACGACGGCAAGCGCTGGCTGGTCGATCAGGAGCGCACCACGGTCGAGGCGCGCGCCATTCAGCATCCCGACCGCAGCTACGTCGCCGCCGATGCCGCCATCGGCGCGCTGGTCGCCGACGAGCACGCGGCCACCATCGGCTACGTCAAGACGCCGGTCGGCACCAGCGATTTCCGCATGAGCAGCTACTTCGCCGATGTCGGCGACGTCAGCGCCATAGAACTGGTCAACCAGGCGCAGACGGCCTACGTCCAAGACTACGTCAAGGCCAACCTGCCGCAGTACGCGGCGCTGCCGGTGCTGTCGATGGCGTCGCCGTTCAAGACCGGCGCCGCCGGCGTGGCCGACTACACCGACGTCAAGCCTGGCGCGGTGGCGCTCAACAACGCCGCCGACCTGTATTTGTACCCGAACGCGCTGCACGCGGTGAAGATCGACGGCGCCGGCCTGAAAGCCTGGCTCGAGAAATCGGCCGAACGCTTCAACCGCATCGACCCGGCCAGCAGCACGCCGCAGGAACTGGTCAACACCAGCTTCGCCGGCTACAACTTCGACATGCTGACCAGCGCCGACGTCAGCTACCGCATCGACGTCACGCAGCCTGTAGGCCGGCGCATCGTCGACCTGCACTATCAAGGTGCGCCGCTGTCGCCGGCGCAGGAATTCCTGGTCGCCACCAACAACTACCGCGCCAGCGGCGGCGGCAACTTCCCCGGCCTGGACGGCGGCAAGACCGTGGTGGCCGCGCCGGACTCCAGCCGCGACGTGCTGATCGCCTACATCCGGAACACCAGGCAACTGAGCCGCGCCCGCAACGGCGCCAGCCGCAGCTGGCGTTTCGCGCCGGTGGCGGTCAAGGGGCCGGTGGTGTTCCACGCGGCGCCCGGCCTGCTGCACCTGGCGCGCGAGGCCGGCCTGGCCGGCGTGACCCAATTGAAAACCGACGATGGCGGCGGCAAAGGCTTTGCTCTGTACGCCATCGATTTGAGCCAATGAAGCATCCTCTCTGCATCTTCGCCGCCGCCCTCGTCAGCCTCGCGCTGGCCGGCGTCGCCTCGGCCGGTCCGGTCGAGGAAGGCCGCCTGTGCCTGCGCGGCGCGGAAGGCGTGCCGGCCAATCTGCCGCGCGCCTTTGAACTGTTCAGCGGCGCCGCCAGAAAGGGCGACGCCCAGGCCGCCTATTACCTGGGCATGATGTACCGCAACGGCATGGCCGTCGCGCGCGACCCCAAGGCCGCCGCGCACTGGCTGCAGTTCGCCGCCAACCGCCAGAACCCGGCCGCCATGTTCACGCTGGCCAAGCTGCACCTGAGCGGCGAGGGCGTCAAGCGCGACGAGCAGGCCGCGCGCCGCTGGATCGAAAAAGCCGCCGACCTGGAATATCCGGAAGCCGTGATGGCCATGGCCATCGGCCTGCGCGACGGCTCCATGGGCTTCGAACGCAACGAAGCGCTGGCCGAAACTCAGCTGCGCTTCGCCAACCGCGCCCTCAAACACGCCACGCCGGGCATGTAATTCTTACTGTCCGCTTACACCGGCTATCGTGCGTCGCATATGGTGCACAGCCCTTGCTGCAACGCCGCACAGCTATCTGTTGCTGATGATGTTCTACTAACCTACAATGTTTTTTCGATGGGGTGAGTTTTTCCACCACAAGACCACTATAAAAACGTTGTACGCGTTGCACAACAACACAGGAGATGGCACATGAATTTCACATTGAAATTGCTGGTTGCAGGTCTGGTACTCGGTTTCTCGGCGTCCTCGCAGGCGGCCGATCCCATCAAGATCGGCGTGTCCGGTCCGTTCACCGGCGGTTCCGCGCCGATGGGCGTGTCGATGCGCGACGGCGTCAAGCTGGCCGTGGCCGACATCAACGCCAAGGGCGGCATCCTGGGCCGCCAGATCCAGCTGGTCGAACGCGACGACGAAGCCAAGCCCGAACGCGGCGTGCAGATCGCGCAGGAACTGATCAACAAGGAAAAAGTCGTCGCCACCGTCGGCTACATCAACACCGGCGTGGCGCTGGCCTCGCAGCGCTTCTACCAGGACGCCAAAATCCCGGTCATGAACAACGTCGCCACCGGCTCCATCATCACCAAGCAGTTCGCCGACCAGCCGGAGAACTACATCTTCCGCAATTCCGCCAACGACCAGATTCAGTCGCACATGATCATCAAGGAAGCGGTCGACAATCGCAAGTTCAAGAAGGTCGCCATTTTGGCCGACTCCACCAACTACGGCCAGCTCGGCCGTGAAGACCTGGAAAAAGCCCTGGCCGAGAAAAGCCTGAAGGCCGTCGCCATCGAGAAGTACAACATCAAGGACGTCGACATGACGGCCCAGTTGCTCAAGGCCAAGCAGGCCGGCGCCGAAGTGGTGCTGACCTACGGCATCGGTCCCGAGCTGGCGCAGATCGCCAACGGCATGGAAAAACTCGGCTGGAAAGTGCCGCTGATCGGCAGCTGGACCCTGTCGATGGCCAACTTCATCGACAACGCCGGCAAGAACGGCAACGGCACCCGCATGCCGCAGACCTTCATCCAGGACGCCAACACGCCCAAGCGCAAGGCCTTCATCGACGCCTACGCCAAGGCCTACAATCCGCCGCAGGGTCGCATGCCGTCGCCGGTATCGGCCGCGCAGGGCTATGACTCGATCTACCTGCTGGCCGCGGCCATCAAGCAGGCCGGCAGCACCGACGGCCCGAAAGTCAAAGCCGCGCTGGAAAACCTGGCAGAAAAAGTCGAGGGCGTGGTCACCACCTACGCCAAGCCGTACAGCAAGGATGACCACGAGGCCATCAACGCCGAGATCACCGTGTTCGGCGAAGTCAAGGACGGCAAAGTGGTCCTGGCCAAGTAAGGCTGTCGAAATAGCGCGCCACAATGGCCAGGTTTGTTGAACAAGCCTGGCCATTTTCTTGTCGGGGAAAATATGGAAATTCTATTGCAACTGGTGTTCAGCGGCATCGCGCTGGGCATGATCTACGCGGTGATCGCCTTCGGCTACCAGCTCACCTTCGCCACCTCCGGCACGCTCAACTTCGGCCAGGGCGAGTCGCTGATGCTGGGCGCCCTGGTCGGGCTTAGCCTGGTCGGCACCATCCACGGCGGCCCTTACATGAGCTACCTGCTGATGATTCCCCTGGTGCTGGTGTTCGGCGCGCTGCAGGGCATGTTCGTCGAATGGATAGGCGTGCGGCCGGCGATCAAGATCAAATCCGAATTCGGCTGGATCATGTCCACCATCGCGCTGGCCATCATCTTCAAGAACGTGGCCGAGAACATCTGGGGCAAGGACGATCTGACCTTCCCGTCGCCGCTGTCGTCGGCGCCGATCGAAATCCTCGGCGCCAACGTGCAGCCGATGCAGATCGCGGTGGTGGTGGGCGCGCTGGCCATCATGGCGGCGGTCGAAATCTTCAACCGCAAATCGATCTACGGCAAGGCCGTGGTGGCCACCGCCAACGACCGCGATGCGGCGGGGCTGATGGGCATCAACACCGGCATGGTGATCACGTTTTCGTATGCGCTGTCGTCGGCCGTCGCCGCCTTCGCCGGCGTGCTGGTGGCGCCGCTGACGCTGACCGGCGCCACCATGGGCGCCTCGCTCGGCCTGAAGGCCTTCGCGGTGGCCATCATCGGCGGCCTGACCTCGGGCGTGGGCGCCATCGTCGGCGGGCTGATACTGGGCATCGTCGAAACCACGGCCGGCTACTACATCTCCACCGGCTACAAGGACGTACCGGGCTTGCTGCTGCTGTTGCTGGTGCTGGCGTTCAAGCCGTCCGGTCTGTTCGGCAAAGCCGCCATCAAAAAGGTCTGACCCATGAAGAAATCCATCGTCGCGGCAAGCGTAGTGGGACTGGCGGTACTGGCGCTGTATCCGGTGCTGATCCCGAATCCCTACTACATCCATTTGTTTGAAACCATTTTGATCTACGCCATCCTGCTGTTCGGGCTCGATATCGTGGTCGGCTACACCGGTCAGGTGTCGCTGGGCCACGCGGGCCTGTTCGGCATCGGCTCGTATGTGACGGGCGTGCTGGTGTTCAAGCTGGCGGCACCGTTCTGGCTGGCGATACCGGCCTCGGTGATCGGCGCGGCCATCTTCGGCGCCATCCTGGCGCTGCCGGCGTTGCGCGTCACCGGGCCTTACCTGGCGATGGTCACGCTGGCCTTCGGCACCATCATCCAGATTCTCATTAATGAGATGACCTTCCTCACCGAAGGCCCGATGGGCATCAAGGTCTCCAAGCCGCTGCTGTTCGGCCAGAAGCTCAGTGAAGTCGAGTACTACTACCTGGTCGCCGCACTGATGGTGGTGTCCTTGGTGGTGGTGCACCGCATCCTCAAATCCAACCTGGGGCGCGCGTTCGAAGCACTGCGCGACAGCCCGATCGCCTCCGACTGCATGGGCGTATCGGTGTACCGCTACAAGGTGTACGCCTTCATCATCAGCGCCGGCTTCGCCGGGCTGGCCGGCAGCCTGTATGCGTACTCGGAAGAGTACATCAACCCCAGCGCCTACACCTTCGAGCTGACCATCCTGTTCCTGCTGGCGGTGATCATGGGCGGACGCAAGACCCGTTCGGGCGCGCTGATCGGCGCCATGATCGTGGTCATGCTACCCAGCCTGCTGGCCGACATTGAACTGTTCCGCCAGATCGCGGTGGCCGCCGCCGTGCTGGGCGTGATCGGCGCCGCGCTGGCGATCGCCCGCAAGCGCGCCACGCCGCGCGACGTGCTGGTGCCGCTGATCGCCACCATCGGCATGGCGGCGTTCTCGTTCAAGCTGGAGAACATCGTCGACTGGCGCCTGACCATCTTCGGCTTGATGACGCTGTTCGTGGTGTACTACCTGCAGGACGGCATCGTCGGCTTCCTGCTAGGGCTGATGGGACGCGGCACGGTGCACGCCAAGGCGGTGCAGGCCAGCGGCGCCGAGCCGTTCCCGCGCGCGCAAGTCGGCAAGAGCGGCGACAGCCTGCTCAACGTCGAGCAGATCCTGATGCAGTTCGGCGGCCTGAAAGCGCTGAACCAGGTGGACCTGAACGTGATCCAGGGCTCGGTACACGGCTTGATCGGACCGAATGGTTCGGGCAAGAGCACGATGATGAACGTGCTGACCGGGATCTACAAACCGACGGCGGGCGCGGTGGCGTTTTCCGGCGCGCTGATCTCCGGCCGCACGCCATCCGAAATCGCGCTGGGCGGCGTCGCGCGCACCTTCCAGAACGTGCAGCTGTTCGGCGAAATGACGGCCACGGAAAACGTCCTGGTCGGCCTCCACAACACCTTCAAATCGAATGTGCTGGACGTGATGCTGCAAACGCCGCGCTACAAGCGCGAGGAAAAGTCCGCGCGCGAGCGGGCCGCCAGCATCCTCGAGTTTGTCGGCCTGTCCGACCTGGCGGACGAAGAAGCGCGCAACCTCCCGTATGGCAAACAACGCCTGCTGGAAATCGGCCGCGCGCTGGGCCTCAGTCCACGCCTGCTGCTGCTGGATGAACCGGCGGCCGGCCTGACCGCGCCGGACATCAAGGAACTGATGGCCATCATCCGCAAGATCCGCGACCACGGCATCACCATCATCCTGATCGAGCACCACATGGACGTGGTGATGGCGCTGTCGGACACGGTGACGGTGCTCGATTTCGGCCAAAAGATCGCCGAAGGCAAACCGGCGGCGGTGCAAAGCGATCCGAAAGTGATCGAAGCGTATTTGGGCGGCAGCAGTGAAGAACACGGCGGGACCAAAGCGCCGACGGCGCACTAACGAGGACACGACATGCTAACGATCACCAATCTGCACGCCGCTTACGGCAAAGTCGAAGTCCTGCACGGCATCTCGCTGGACGTCCCGAAAGGAAAGCTGGTCACGCTGATCGGCTCCAACGGCGCCGGCAAAACCACCACCATGCGCGCCATCTCCGGCATGATCAAACCGAAAGGCGGCAAGGTCACGCTGGACGGCAAGGACATCACCGGCTACGACTCGCACAGGATCGCGCGCGCCGGACTGGCGCACTCGCCGGAAGGCCGGCGCGTGTTCGCCTCGATGAGCGTCACGGACAACCTGCTGCTGGGCGCCTTCCCGCGCTTCACGCGGGCGCGGCCGAAAGGCGACATCAAGCACGATCTGGAAAAAGCGCTGGAGCTATTCCCGCGCTTGAAGGAGCGTCAACATCAGCTGGCCGGCACGCTCTCCGGCGGCGAACAGCAAATGCTGGCGATGGCGCGCGCGGTCATGCTCAATCCCGACGTGGTGTTACTGGACGAACCGTCGATGGGCCTGGCCCCGATCCTGGTGGAAGAAGTGTTCCGCATCATCCAGCGTTTGAAATCGGAGGGGGTCACGATGCTGCTGGTGGAACAATTCGCCGCCGCCGCACTGAATGTGGCCGATTACGGCTACGTCCTTGAAAACGGCAGCATCTCGGTCCACGGCCCCGCCGAAAGCCTGAAAACCGACCCCAAAGTCATCGCCGCCTATCTCGGCGGCCATTAAGTCGCTAAGTCGGGGTCAGTTCCGACATTCGGACATTTCATCGCGCGCGATATTTTTTAATGGCGCGACTGACGGTCTTGGCGGACAGGCCGAAATGGGCGGCGATCTGCTCCATCGTGTAAGCGGTAGAGGCGAAGGCCCGGGCCATCGCCTCGTTGCGGGCGGCGGACTGGTTGACATAGTCTTCCAAAGCCAGCGCCAGCGCCCGGCGCTGCTGTCGGGCTACTGTTTTATGCTGTTGAGCACGTTCGGGGCGCCGCATGCTGGCGACGAATTCATCATCGCCCAGAATGAGTTGATGTCTTGTGTTGGCTAGCGGACTGGCGGCCCCGATTCCTTCGATCACGAATTGGCGGTACGCCGCGATGGCATCCGCCGGGACTGCGCCGAAGTTGTTCAATGTGGAGTGGATGTCCAGCCATGGCTGCGGCGTGTGTAGGCCGACAATGTAGGGATAGCTGCTCCATGGCCACTCGTCGGGTAGGCCGACCATCCTGGCGCGCACCGGATTAAGCACGACATAGCGCGTGAGTTCCAGCAAATACGGATGCTGTTGCACCAGCACACAGTGATAGCGCCCCTGGAACAGATGTCCGACAACATGATGCCGGCGATTGAAATATTGGGAATACAGTCCATTCAACTGTTGCATGCCCCGCGACAAATTGCCCTCCACAGTTTGCACCACAAGATGATAGTGATTACTCATCTGGCAAAATCCGTGGATCACAAAGTTATATCGTGAGCATACCTCGCCCAATATCGACAGCCACACCAGACGATCGTTCTGGTCGACATAGATCAGCGCCCTTCGATCGCCGCGAGAGCTCACGTGATAAAGTGCACCAGGAAATTGTAGTCGTATAGGGCGGCTCATTCGTGCATTCTAGCGATGCCTATAGCGCTGCGAATGCGCCAGCTCAACGATTAAGCGGACAATATGGATGGGTTCGTGTCCGAATGTCGGAACTGACCCCGAATGATGAGGTGGCTAATGGATGTGCGGCTGGGGCAGGGGACTTGGAATATGGGCGAGGAGGCGTCGCGCAGGCAGGAGGAGGTGCGGGCCTTGCAGTTGGGGCTTGATCTCGGCATGACGCTGATCGATACCGCCGAGATGTATGGCGAGGGCGGGGCAGAGGAGGTGGTGGGCGAGGCCATCGCCGGGCGGCGCGATGAGGCGTTTGTCGTCAGCAAGGTCTATCCGCACAACGCCAGCGTCGACGGCGTGCAGGCCGCCTGCGAACGCAGCTTGCGGCGCTTGAAGGTCGATGCCATCGATCTGTATCTGCTGCACTGGCAGGGCCATCACCCGCTGGCCGAGACCTTCGACGGCTTCGAGACGCTGAAGAAGGCCGGCAAGATCAAGGCCTACGGCGTCAGCAACTTCGATCTTGAAAACATGCAGGAGGCGATGACGTATGGCGCCCCCGCCACCAACCAGGTGCTGTACAACCTGATGAAGCGCGGGATCGAGTTCGATCTGCTGCCGTGGGCGCGCGCCCAGGGCTTGCCCATCATGGCTTACTCGCCGCTCGAAACCCACGGCCGCGAACAGGCCGCGCTGCTGGGTAATCCCGGCCTCAAGGCCGTCGCCGAGGCGCATGGCGTGACGCCTGCGCAGATCGCGCTGGCCTGGGTGCTGCACCAGGATGGGGTGATCGCTATCCCCAAGGCCGTCGATCCTGTACACTTGCGCGCCAACCGCGCTGCGGCTGATCTCCGGCTGTCCGCCGACGATCTGGCCGCTCTGGACCAAGCATTCCCGCCGCCGCGCCGCCGTCGCGCGCTGGATATGCGTTAAATGAAAAATTGTTATGCTAAATCGACTCAAGCAGCTGTTCTCCCCTAAAGATATCAGCGGCCACACGCTGCTCAACACCTACTGCACCGTGGCCGATGCGCCCAAGCCGGACTTCCCGCACACCGTCAACGGCCGCCGCGACCTGAGCAGCGCCGAACTGTCGTCGCACCTGAACGGCATGATGCACCTGCTGGCGGGACAGGCCAAGGGCGGCATGACGCGCACCCGCTATCACGTGATCCGCCACCTGCAACGCGTGCAGCAGCATCTGAGCTTCGCCGTCGATCCTGCCGATTTGCCTGCCTTCCACGCCTGGGCCGAAGCGGCCAACGCCATCGTCTTCATGGAAGACGGCAGCGTGCGCGATCCGCAGGGACGCGTGCTGTTGTCGGTCGCCGGCGATGGCGATGCCAAGGCCGTGGTGCCATATCCGCCGCAAGCCTGGCAGCGCAAGGCGCGCACCGACGAGCAACTGGCCGCGCGCGGTGTCATCGTGCCGGCCGACCTGCCGCCGCTGGTGTCCGAGCCCGAGCTGCGCCTGCGCGCGCCGGAGGACATCCTGCGCCGCATGCTGGCCTTGTTCGTGGTCGCCATCCGCGCCGAGTCGCTGAACAGCAAAACGCCGATCACGGTCGCCGATTTGCAGCAGCGCTTCCCGCCGGCCTTCGCCAACCTGACCGATGCCGAACGCGCTTTCCTGGCGCAGGAAGCGCCGTCGGAGCAGGAGATCACGCAATTCCTATGGCGCTATGAAGCCATCCTGGTGCTGCAATGGGCGCTCGGCCTGCAGGACGCGCTGCCGTTCGCTGATGCGATCTGCGACGTGTCGTCTATCTCCAGCACCGTCATCGATCGCGGCACCGAAGGACTGCGCAAGCAGCCGGTCGCCCGTTCCGGCAGCGAGATCCTCGATGCGCTGGACCTGCATTACCGCCTGCACTGGGCCAGTCGCCAGGCCATCCTGAAGAAAACCCCGGTTCCCGCCGACTTGAATGACGGCGTGCTGCAGGAACGCCACCTGGCCCTGAACTGGCTGGTGCGCTTCGAAGACCGCGAGTGGGATGATGTCGATACGCCAACCTGAGTAGTGTGGGGTGGCGCACGGAGCACCAAATCGAGCCGGACTATGCTGTTTCTATCGAAGCCCACTCAAGGAGCACGGATATGAACAGCAAACGCATCTCGGCCGCCGTACTGGTGGTCATGCTAGGCGTGGCCGGCGCAGCTTCGGCGCAAAACCGCCATGATAATGATCGCCACGATCGCCACGATCGCCGCGACAACGACCGTGACCGCTACAGCCAGGATCGCCGCAACGACCGCAATGATTATCGCCAGGACGACGACCGTGGCCGCGACCATGACCGTGGCGCCGGCCCGCGCCACAACCTGCATAAGGGCAGCCGCCTGCCGCCTGAATATCGCAATCGCCAATACGTGGTCGATAACTGGCGCGCGCACCGCCTGAGCGCACCGCCGCGCGGCTACCACTGGGTGCAAACCGGCGGCGACTATGTGCTGGTCGCCATCACCACCGGCATCATCGCCAGTATGCTGCTCAGTAATTGAGGATTGCATCGCGTCGTGTAGACGTAGTCTGACTGACTTGCTACGATAGGCCTTTTGCATATCGGGAGCCCGGGATGAAACGCAAGTTGGCAATGGTGGCGGCAATCACTGCGATGGCAGCGGCAGTATCAACCGCGCATGCCGCCGTGGAGCGCATTCAAATAGTTGAACGTTTGCCGTTTGCTCCCGGTGTGACATTCGGCGAATACGGCGCCTACGAAAAGATACGCGGCGTCGCTTACTACGCGCTCGATCCCAAGGCAGCAGCCAATGCCTCCATCGTCGATCTAAAACGCGCGCCGCGCGACCAACAGGGCCGCGTGCTGTTCTCCAGCGAGTTCGTGTTGTTGCGCCCAACCGGCGCGCAACCGAGCACATTGCTTTATGACGTGAACAATCGCGGCAATATCGCCATCCTCGGGCAGATCAATGGCCGCAGCCCGGTCAACAACGATCCGACCACCGCCGCCGACGCCGGCGACGGCTTCCTGATGCGCCATGGATTTTCGCTGCTGTTCTCCGCCTGGACCTGGGACGTGGCGCCAACCACCGCCACCGGCGGCCGCCCGCTGGTGTTCGCACCGCCTGTGGCCAAGGGCGTCAAGGGCAAGGTGCAGAACGAATTCACCGTCAATGCGCCGACCGATGTCGTCACCTACGCCGGCATGCGCGGCCTGACCTACGAGCCGGCCACCCCCAACGACCCGCACGCCCAGTTGACCGAACGCGCACGCCAGGGCGACAAGCGCAAGCCGGTTCCCCGCAGCGCCTGGCGCTTCGTCGCGCCCGAGCTGAAGGGCGGTCCTGGCCGCGTGCAGCTGGAAGGCGGCTTCAAACCCGATACGATCTACGAGATCACCTACGTGGCGAAAGATCCCTACGTCACCGGCGCCGGCCTGGCCGGCATCCGCGACCTGTTGTCCTACTTCCGCGACCATCCGTTCGAGGGCGCGGCCGCGCCGCGTAATGTGCTGATGTTCGGCATCAGCCAATCCGGCCGCGTGATCGGCCGCATGATGACCGAGGGCCTCAACGTCGACGAAGGCGGTAAGCTGGCGTTCAGCGGCGCTTACCTGCACGTGCCCGGCGCCGGCGGCTCGGCAGGCTTCAACAGCCGCTTCGCGCAGCCGACGCGCCATCCGTCGATGATGGAGGAGCATGACTACCCGGCCGACGCCTTCCCGTTCACCAGCATGCCCACGCGCGATCCGGCCACCGGCAAGACCGCATCCACGCTGGATAAGGCGCGTGACAAGCAAGGCAATTTGCCCAAGCTGATTTACGCGAACACCTCCACTGAATTCTGGAACCGTGGTGCTTCGCTGATCGGCACCACGCCGGATGGCGAGCGCGATGCGGCGCCGGCCGCGAACGTGCGTCTCTATGGCTTCATGGGCGCGCAGCACTACGTCGGCCGCTCCAACAAGCGCGCACCGTTCACCGCCTGCGTTTCCACTAGCGACCACTATCTGCCGATGCGCGCCCTGATCGTGGCGCTGGATAACTGGACCACGCAGGGCAAGCAACCGCCCGTCAGCGCCTACCCGCAGCTGTCGGACGGTTCGCTGACCACGGTGGCCGACTACCGCGCCATTTTCCCGAAAGGCTTTGGCCTCACGCCGCCGGAACAAAACCTGCGCGAGCCGCGCCTCAACTTCGGCCCGCGCTTCGCCAGGCTAGGCATCGCCGATATGGTCCCTCCCAAGCACGGCGATGACTACGAAACCCGCGTGCCGGCGCCCGATGCCGACGGCAATGACAAAGGCGGCGTGCGCCTGGTGGAACTGCAAGCGCCGCTCGGCACCCACACCGGCTGGAACCTGCGCGCGCCCGACACCGGCTTCGCCTGGGCCACCTCGCGCTTCGACGGCAGCTTCGTACCGTTCGCACGCACCGAAGCCGAGCGCCTGGCCGCCGGCGATCCGCGTCCCAGCCTGGAAGCGCGCTACGCCAGCCGCGACGCCTACGCGGCCGCCGTGCGCGCCGCCGCCGAACAGCAAGTGGGCGCCGGCCTGCTGCTGGCCGAGGACATTGAGCGCGCCATGAAGCAGAATCTCGGCCTGTACGACCGCATCCTGGCCCGCGATCCGGCCGACCAAGGCTGCGACTACCTGTTCGCCAAATGAAGACGCTACTCATCAAGCACGCCCGCGTGCTGGTCACCATGGACGACACGCGCCGCGAGATCGCCGACGGCGCGGTCTACATTCGCGGCAACGTGATCGAACAGGTCGGCACGTCTGCGGATCTGCCACAGGATGCCGACGAGATCATCGACGCCGCCGGCCACGTGGTCATGCCGGGCCTGATCAACACCCACCACCATATGTACCAAAGCCTGACGCGCGCCATACCGGCCGCGCAGAACGGCGAGCTATTCAACTGGCTGACCAAGCTCTATCCATTGTGGGCCGGCCTCACCGCCGAGATGGTACAGGTCTCCACGCTGACGGCGATGGCGGAACTGATCCTGTCCGGCTGTACCACCAGCAGCGACCACCTCTACATCTATCCGAACGACTGCAAGCTCGATGACAGCATCGAAGCGGCGCAAAAGATCGGCATGCGCTTCCACGCCGCCCGCGGTGCGATGAGCGTGGGCCAGTCGAAAGGCGGCCTGCCGCCGGACCGCGTGGTGGAAGAAGAGGGCGCCATCCTCAAGGACACGCAGCGCCTGATTGAAACCTATAACGACGCCAGCCGCCACGCCATGCAACGCATCGTGGTGGCGCCGTGCTCGCCGTTCTCGGTATCGCGCGATCTGATGAAGGAATCGGCCAGCATGGCGCGCAGCTACGGCGTCTCGCTGCACACGCACCTGGCGGAAAACCTCAACGACATCGCTTACAGCCGCGAGAAATTCAATATGACGCCGGCCCAATACGCCGAGGACTGTGGCTGGGTCGGGCCGGACGTGTGGCACGCGCACTGCGTGCAGCTCGACGACGACGGCATCTATCTATTCGCCGGCACCGGCACCGGCGTCGCGCACTGCCCGTGTTCGAACATGCGGCTGGCCTCCGGCATTGCGCCGATCCGCAAGATGCTCGATCGCGGTGTGTCGGTGGGACTGGGTGTGGATGGCAGCGCCTCCAACGACGCCGGCCACATGATGGGAGAAGTGCGCCAGGCCATGCTGCTGCAACGGGTCGGCTTCGGCCCGGATGCGATGACGGCGCGCCAGGCGCTGGAGGTGGCCACGCTGGGCGGCGCCAAGGTGCTGAACCGCGACGATATCGGCGCCATCAAGCCGGGCATGTCGGCGGACATCGTCATGTTCCGGCTGGATGGCATCGGCATGGCCGGCGCGCTGCACGATCCGGTGGCGGCGCTGGTGTTCTGCACACCGCCGAATGTCGCCTATAGCATCATCAACGGCGAAGTGGTGGTGCGCGGCGGCCAGCTTCAGACCATCGACCTGCCGCTGGTCATCGAGCGCCACAACGCGCTGGCGATGTCTTTAGTTTAAGGCTTTCTGTTCCTGCACCAGAATGAAGGGGCTGACCACGCAGGCCCACAGTTCGGCGTTGGTTTCCAGCCAGCCTTGCGCCTGCTGGTCGCTGGCCTTGGCCAGCAGGCCTGAATGCATCCATAGGCTGATGTTGGCCTTGTCGTCGTGCGACACGCGCACCGCCACATCGACCAGGTCGAGCGAGTTGGCGACCCACACCACATTCCCTTGTGCGAAATGCTTGAGCAACTCGGCCCACGGCAGGCGTGCCGTTTCGCGGTTGATCTTGGCGCGGAGTTCGATATCTTTTTCTGGTTTGGTTTGCATATTAAATAATTTCTATCTTCGGTACAGGGCTTCCCTGCCATGTTAACCGATAGGCCGCGCCTTTGCGAACATTGCCCACCAGCGCAGGCCGGAAGCAGGCCAGGTTGATGCCGCCCGCGCGCCGCACGCTCGGATAGATCACGCCCAGCGAGCCGCCTTCCAGCAGGCGCTCGGCCAGCGTTTGCGAGGCGACGTAGCTGTCGGGCGCCAGGCAGGCTTCGTAGCGCGCCTGCCCGCGCAGGTCGTGGAAGGTGGCGGTGAAGTCGGCCAGCATGCATTGATACTGTACGCTGTCGTCGAAGCGGTTGATCTCCGCGTATTCCACGGCCTTGTGAAAGCAGATCTCCGCCAGCGCCGTCTCGGCGTCGAAGGCGCAGTACCATGCGCCACGGCGGCCGTCGTTGAAGCGGCTGCCTTCGGGGCGGGCGTAGGTAAAGGCGGCGTTGACGATGCGGAAGTTCGGCACGCCGAACACCAGTTCATCAACATTGATGCCGGCCGAGCCGCCGTTCTGCGTGCGCAGGCGGGCGTTGGTGGCGTTATCGAGATCGAACAGGTCGCGCAGATGATCGTCGCCGTCGGCCAGCGGCGCCAGCACGGAATCCTCCACATCCGCGAAGCGGGAGGGCAGCAGACGGCAGGTGTCGAACTGGCGCAGCGTGCTTAAAGGCGGAACCAGACTGACCGGCACTTACAGACCTCCGCGCCGCGCATCCAGCAACTGGCGCACGGTTTGCATGGCGAGCAGGCCGCCACCCAGCATGTAGGCCAGCGGCGTGCGGCCTTCGAAGATCTGGTTGTTGTTGGGCAAGCCGATCCATTCATCGGCGAGTTTGTCGCCGTAGATGATGTGCAGCGCCTTGTAGATGCCCAGCAGGTAGGAGATGCGCGTGATGCAATCGACCTCCAGCGTGCGCTCCGGGTTCTTTTTCCAGTCGTAGTAAGCGCTGTTGGACAGGCCGCCGAGCAGTTGGCGCGCATCTTCATCGCGCACTTTCCAGGTGGCGACCAGCTTGAAAAAGCCCTTCAGGGCCGACTTGGACAAGCGCTCGCGCTCGGCCCTGGCGTTCAGATCCACCATGACGGTGGGCTCGAAGCGACTGCGGGGGTAGGCGTAGGTAAGCATAAATCCTCCTGTAACGGATTATTTATACTCCGTTTTCGGATGAAATGCAATCGTGTCGGTATTCTTTGATCCATCGACGAGGCAGGAAGCGGAGCTGCTGGCCGGCGGCACGCTGGCGCGCAGCTCGGGCCGGTCTCGTCCGCAGAAGGCAAGCCGATCCCCCGCGTCAATTCGGTGTGGCGGCTGGAAGCGCCACAACCTGGCGCATCGTCGTCGACGCCGGCAGCGAGGTGTGCCGTTAGGACGCCGCCGTGCAGGCGAAAGCGTGGCCGGCGCGGCCGTTTTCCTTGATGTCGTACATGGCGCGGTCGGCGGCATGCATCAGCATGCTCAGGTCGGCGCCGTCCTGCGGGACACAGGCGATGCCGATGCTGGCCGACACGCTGAGAGCGTGACCCTCGTAGGGGACCGGCAGGGAAATCAGGTCGATCAGCTTGCCGGCCTGGAGCGCCAGCACTTTGCTGTCGGGTGCATCGGCCAACAAGATCACAAACTCGTCGCCGCCGAGCCGCGCGACCACGCCTTGTGCGCCGACTTCCGCTTGCAAACGTTCGGCAACCAGCTTCAGCACCTGATCGCCCGCTGCATGGCCGTGCTGGTCGTTGACGGGCTTGAATTTGTCGAGGTCGATCAACAGCAGCGCCGCGCTGCCGCCACGGTCGAGCGTGCGCGCCGCGTAATGCGCCCAGCCGGCGCGGTTGAGGAGTCCTGTCAGGGGATCGGTGCGTGCGGTTTTCGTCAATTGCTTGGCGCGTTTGCCCAATTCGCCGTTCTGACGGCGGATGCCGCGGATGCGGCTGCCCAGCGCGATGATGAAGATGATGATCTCAAACAGCGAACCAATCTGCAAGGCCTCGTAATGGAAAGGGAACTGGATGATGCCATTGTTATTGAGCGTGGTGCAGATCGCGGCGAGGAACAAGGTGAAGATGCCGGTGATGTACCACGCCGCCGGCGTGAAGCCGCGTCGCAGCGCGATGATCGCACCGGCAAACATGAGCAGCGGGCCGGCAACCGATAGCAGCTGGGTCAGGGCAAGCGATGCCGAGAATTGCCCGCAGAAGGCCAGTGCGACCGCAACACTGGCCAGCGGCATCAGTGCCAGCATGCACACATTCAGCTTGGGGGCAAACTTCTGCAGTTCAAGGAAGCCGCGGCCGAACATGCCGGCGAAGGCAATCCAGAGTGCCGGCGAGGCGCCCAGGACGATCGGGATCAGCGCGGTGTGGTTGTGCAGCACATAGTGGCCGAGATGGCCGTTGATGCCGCTGAGCGTGAGCAGGGCGAACAGGCAGGAGAGAAAGTTGTAAAAATAGAGGGACTCGTCGAAGATCCATAGCAGCATCAGGTTGTAGAAGATCATGCCGATGAACAGGCCGTAACAAATCCCGTTGAACATCGAACGCCGTTGTTCCGCATGGCCGAATTGCACCGGCTCCCATGCTGTGAAGCTGTAGTACTCGGAAAAAACCGAGGTGGCCCTGATGTAGATGGTGTAGTCGCCGGGCTGCGCCAGGGCGAAGCGGAAATTGAAGCGGTCTGAATTCAACCAGCGCCCGCCGGCGGCTTGTGCAAAGCCCTGCTTCGACGGCGGTGCGAGCATCGCGCCGTTGTCGCTGTACGGTCCATAGACGTCGAACGTGCGCAGGGCCGTGTTGCTGGAGTCTATCAGCCATTCGCCTGCTGGCTCCGTCTGGCGTATCCGGATTTTGAACCAGCGGGCATGGTCGTCCAGGCCGTCCTGTTGGACCGCCCCGGGGGGAATCGAAAACCGCTGGTCGACAGCGCTGGACCGGATGTCGGCAATGACCAGCGTGCCTTCCGGGTCTTCCAGGAATCCGACTTTTCCCGCCAGCGGGACGCCACTCGGGCTGGCCGACAGGGGCACGACAGGAATGGCCGCCGAGCGAGCCGCTGCCATACCGCACAGCAGAAAGACGGCAAGTGCGGCGAGGCGCAAGATGTGGAATAAGGTAAAAATCTCCTGCTCCTATTAGACAGGTCGGGCGCCGCTGCCTGTTGTACTGCGCAGCAAGCAGCACATCGAGTGTACTGATCACCCCCGCGCGAAGAGGTTGTGCTTAAGCAACAAATCGAGGTTTATTTTACCTGCATGCCCGTGCGATCTAGGCCGGCTCGGCGTGCTCCACCAGCAGCTGTACCTTGGTGACGCCGTTGTATTCGTTGGCGTCGAGGCGGAAGGCGACGCGGGCGCGGTCGCCCATGGCCTCGGTGTGGCCGAACCAGATGGCGTCGTAACGGGCGCCGTTCTTTTCCAGCAGCAGCTTGAGATGGCGCTCTTTCAGGATGCGCTGGCTGACCACGCGGAACTCGTCGCAGAACACCGGCGGCGCGAAGCCCTGGCCCCACACCTGGTCCGCCATCAGCTCGATGAAGGCGGTGGTGTAGTAGGCGTCTTCCAACGGGCCGTCGGTCTCGATCACCCGTTCCAGCTGCTGCTTGCTCAGCCACGCGCGGCCGACTTCTTCAAAGGCCGCCGCAAAGGCGTCGAAAGCGTCGGCGCGCAAGGTCAGGCCGGCCGCCATGGCGTGGCCGCCGAATTTATCGATCAGCGTCGGCGCTTTCTTGTACACCAGGTCCAGCGCATCGCGCAGGTGGAAGCCGGGAATCGAGCGCCCGGAACCCTTGATCCAGCCGTCCGCGCCCGGCGCGAAGGTGATGGTCGGGCGGTAGAATTTTTCCTTCAGGCGCGAGGCGACGATGCCGATCACGCCCTGGTGCCAGGTGTCGTCGAACACGCAGATGGTGCTGCGCTCGGCCGGCTCGAAGGCGTCCAGGTGCAGCAGGGCCGCGTCCTGCATGTCGGCTTCGATCTCGCGGCGCTTCAGGTTGATGTCGTTGAGCTGCTGCGCCAGCTGCCATGCGCGGTCCGGGTCGTCGGTGATCAGGCATTCGATCCCGAGCGACATGTCTTCCAGCCGGCCGGCCGCGTTCAGGCGCGGACCCAGCGCGAAGCCCAGGTCGAACGGGTTGGCGCTGCGCGCTTCGCGGCCGGCCACCCGGAACAGGGCGGCCACGCCGGCGTGCATGCGGCCGGCGCGCATGCGCTTCAGGCCTTGCGCCACCAGGATGCGGTTGTTGGCGTCCAGCCGCACCACGTCGGCCACGGTGCCCAGCGCCACCAGGTCAAGCAGGTTGTCGAGCTTCGGTTGCGGCTGGGTTACATAGGCGCCGCGCTTGCGCAATTCGGCGCGCAGGGCCAGCAGCACGTAGAACATGACGCCGACGCCGGCGATATGCTTGCTCGGAAAACCGCATTCGGGTTGGTTCGGATTGACGATCACGCGCGCGGCCGGCAGCACGTCGGCCGGCAAGTGATGGTCGGTCACCACCACTTCGATGCCGCGCCGGTTGGCTTCGGCCACACCGTCGATGCTGGCGATGCCGTTGTCGACGGTGATGATGATGTCCGGCCGCTTTTCGCGCGCCGTCAGTTCCACGATTTCCGGCGTCAGGCCGTAGCCGTATTCGAAGCGGTTGGGGACGATGAAGTCGATGTCGGCGCCCATGGCGCGCAGCCCGCGCAGGGCCACCGCGCAGGCGGTGGCGCCGTCGCAGTCGTAGTCGGCGACGATGACCATGCGCTTGGCGGCGGCGATGGAGTCGGCCAGGAAGACGGCGGCGGCATTGATATGCAGCAGGCCCGATGGCGGAATCATGGCCGCCAGTTCGCTCGACAGCTCTTTCGGGTCGGTCAGTCCGCGCGCCGCATACAGGCGCGCCAGCACGGGGTGGATGCCGTGTTGGCGCAGCATTTCGGTTTCGCGGAACGGGAAGGGACGGGTGGCGATACGGGTCATGGTTGCTTCAGCAGGGGAGTCAGGGACGGCTTGCGCCAGAATTTGCGTTGCGCCAGCGCGGTGCTGCTGACCGAGGTCCAGCCGTTGCGGTGACTGAGGATCAGGTTCAGGCGCGCCACGCGGCCGGCCTTCAGCGCTGCCAGCAGCGGCGCCAGCCACTCCTGCTCGATGCGCTGCATGCGCGCCAGCCAGTCGGCCCAGTCGCCCACTTGCGCCGGCGCGATCAGGTCCGCCACCATGGCGGCGCCCGGCGCGGCGAGCAGCTGTTCGACGCCGGACAGCGGCGCGGCGGACAGCGCGTCCATCCATTGCGCGCCGCCGGCGATGGCCACGCGGCCGCTGGCCGCCGCCGGGCCGGAACCGCCCCACAGCCAGCACGAATTCACCGCTTGCAGGCCGCGCGCCTGGCGCGCCTGGTTGATCGGGTGTTCGTGCCACAGCATCTGGATTTCATTCTGCAGCTTGCGGAAGGCGCGCGCGTGGGCGCCCTCCGGCAGCCAGTCGCTCATGCTCTGGGTGCAGGTGGCGTCGGGCGAGGCGGTCCGCATGTCGGCCCAGTCGTCGGCGCGCATGAACCACAGCCCAGGCGCGCCGTGCAGCAGCGGCTTGCCGATTTCTTCGCAATACGGTCGGGCGATCTCGTACAGCCCGTGCGATTCCGCCTCACGCAACTGCAAGCCGCGCAGGTCCGACAGCAGCATGTGGGTGCGCGAGATTTGCACGTGCGCCGGTTGCAGCAGGAACCAGTGGCCCTCGGACGCTTCGGCTGCCAGGCCGCAGCCGCGCATCACGGCGCCGGCCAGCGGCGCGCCGGTGTCGGGACGCTCCGGCGCGCTGGCCAGGCCGAGCGCGTGCGCCAGCCAGGCCTCGTGCGGCAGCACGCGGCTTTCGTTGTCGTAAGCATGGGATTGCAAGCTGGAGTGACGGGCCAGCAACGCGGCCCAGGCCGGCGTTTTCAAGGCGCGGACCAGGTCCTTGGCCAGCTCGGGCGGGGGTAAGGCGAAGGGCAGTGCGAGGGTGATTTCGGTCATGCCAAGATTGTAGGCCATCCCGAAGTGGAGTGAGATATTTCTTTGAGGTAACTGGAATTACGAAATTGCCACAAAAGAGAAAAATTATTAATTCTTTTTGGAAAAAATTAGCTATAATTGCGACAACTTAAATGTTTTAACGGCATCACTCAAGCCGCTTGTGATGACGACTGCTTCAGCTGTCACCGCCTACCTAGACCACGTAGCGACCGTGCCGGCCTAATTGATAATTCCAAAAAACTACTATTGAAGGCCCAGCATGAGCGCTATCAGCATTGCTACCAGTATTCACATTTGCGAAGATACCTACGGTACTTTCGACATCCGCGACATCCTCACCGCCGCAGGGTACGACAGCAGCACCAATCCGCTGAAAATCAACACCATGTCGGTGGTGCTGCCGAATAAAACCGTCGCCACCAAGGACACGGCGCTGTTCGGCAAGATCGACGGCGACACCATTTATGTCAATCCGGGCGCCTGGGCCACCCACTACAACGGCCAGTTCGCCACCTTCGAGTTCGTGGTGGAATCGGGCGTGGGCAGCAGCAACAGCATCTCGCTGAGCCTGCAGGTCGTGGTCGACCCGGTCAACGATGCGCCGACCGGTGCCAACAAAACCTTCAACCTCGGCAACGGCGCGCCGGTCGCCCTGGCGCAGAGCGATTTCGGGTTCGTCGACGCGGTTGAGCATGACGCCTTCCAGTCGGTGATCATCACCTCGCTGCCGACCGCCGGCAAGCTGACCCTGAACGGCGCGGCCGTGGCCGTGGGCGCGGAAATCTCCGCCGCCGACATCGCCGCCGGCAAGCTGGCCTTTGAGCCTAGCCAGAGCACCTCGGGTAGCTTCGACGTCGGCTTCAAGGTGCGCGATGCGGGCGGCATGGTCGGCTGCGGCGCCGCCGACACCAGCGCTACCCCGAACTACCTGACCTTCAAAGTACCGCCGGCCCAGCTGGGCGATTTCGTCTGGGAAGACAGCAACGGCAACGGCGTGCAGGACGGCGGCGAAGCAGGCATCGCCGGCGTGACCGTTGAGCTGAAAGATGCCGACGGCCACGTGGTCGCCACCACCACCACCGACGCCAGCGGCGCCTACCACTTCGACGTCAACGCCGGCACCTATTCGGTCAGCGTCAAAGCGCCGGCCGGCTATGCCGCCGCGCCGCAGGCCCAGGGTGGCAACACCGCCGCCGACAGCGACATCGACGCCAGCGGCAACACCGGCGCCATCGCGCTGACGCCAGGCAGCAGCAACACCAGCGTGGATGCCGGCCTGTATCGTCCGGTTTCGCTGGGCGACACCGTCTGGTACGACACCAACCGCAACGGCGTGCAGGATGGCGGCGAAGCGGGCGTGGCCGGCGTGAAAGTCACGCTGCTGGACACCAACGGCAATCCGGTGGCCGGCGCCACCGCCACCACCGATGCCGACGGCCACTATCAGTTTAGCAACCTGAAACCAGGCAGCTACAGCGTGCAGTTCGACAAGACCACCCTGCCAGCCGCTTACGACTTCACCGGCGCCGGCCAGGGCGGCAATGCCGCCGCCGACTCCGATGCCAACACCGTCACCGGCAAGACCGGCCAGGTCACCCTCAATTCGGGCGACAGCAACCAGACCCTGGACGCCGGCATCATCGTGCGCCAGGCCACCGTGGGCGACCGCGTGTGGGAAGACAGCAACGGCAACGGCGTGCAGGACGGCGGCGAACTGGGCGTGGACGGCGCCACCGTCTCGCTCAAGGACAGCAGCGGCAACGTGGTCGGCACTGTGGTCACCCACGACGGCGGCCAGTACAGCTTCACCGTCGATCCCGGCACCTACACCGTGTCGGTGGCGCCACCGGACGGCTATGTCTTCACCGACGCCGGCAAAGGCGTCACCAGCACGCGCGACAGCGACGTCAACGCCAGCGGCGAAGTCAGCGTCACGCTGAACGCCGGCGAGAACAATCCAGATATCGACGCCGGCGTGTATCGTCCCGCTTCGCTGAGCCAGGTGGTCTGGTTCGATGCCGACCGCGACGGCCGCCTGAACAACGGCGAAGCCGGCGCCGCAGGCGTCAAGGTCATCCTGCTCGATGCGAACGGCAATGTGGTTGACGGCGCGGTCGCCGTCACCGACGCCAACGGCCACTACCAGTTCACCGGCCTGCGCCCAGGCACTTACAGCGTGCAGTTCGACAAGAGCAGCCTGCCTGAAGGCTACAACTTCACCACCGCCGCCCAAGGCGGCCCAGGCGGCGTCGGCTCGGATGCCGACACCGGCACCGGCAAAACCACGCAAGTCACGCTGGCTTCGGGCGACGACCTGACGCTGCGCGCCGGCCTGGTGATCCAGCAAGCCACGCTGGGCGACCGCGTGTGGGAAGACAAGAACGGCAACGGCTTGCAGGATGCCGGTGAAGCCGGCATCGTTGGCGTCAAGGTCGATCTGAAGGACGCCAACGGCAACGTGGTCAAAACCACCACCACCGGCGCCGACGGCAAGTACAGCTTCACCGTCGATCCGGGCAAGTATTCGATCTCGGTCACCGCGCCAACCGGCATGACGGCCACCGGCCAGCACGGCGGCGCCGATGGCGTGGACAGCGACATCGACACCAACGGCCAGAGCGATCTGGTGACGTTGAGCCCCGGCCAGGTCAACAGCAACGTTGATGCCGGCTTCTACAAAGCCGCCACCCTGGGCGACCGCGTGTGGCTCGACGCCAACCGCAACGGCGTGCAGGACAGCGGCGAAGCCGGCGTGGCCGGCGTGAAAGTGTTGCTGCTCGACGCCAACGGCAACGCCACCGGCGACAGTGCCACCACCGACGCCAACGGCAATTACAGTTTCACCAACCTTAAGCCGGGCACCTACAGCGTGCAGTTCGACAAGGACTCGCTGCCGGCCAACCATGTGTTCACCGGCAAGGACCTGGGCGGCAACGACGCCAAGGATGCGGACGCCGATACCGTCACCGGCAAGAGCGCGCAGGTGACTCTGGCCTCGGGCGACGTCAACAACGACCTGGACGCCGGCATCGTGGTGGTCCAGGCCAAGCTGGGCGACACCGTGTGGGAAGACAAGAACGGCAACGGCGTGCAGGATGGCGGCGAAGCCGGCATCGCGGGCGTGACCGTGCAGCTGAAAAACGCCAGCGGCCAGGTGGTCCAGACCACCACCACGGCAGCCGATGGCAAGTACAGCTTCACCGCCGATCCTGGCAGCTACACCGTGTCGGTGAGCGCGCCGTCCGGCTACAACTTCACCGGCCAGGACCTGGGCGGCGACGACGCCAAGGACAGCGATTTCAACGCCAGCGGCCAGAGCGCCAGTGTGGTGCTGAACGCCGGCGACAACAACACCAGCATCGACGCCGGCCTGTACAAATCGGCATCGGTGGGCGACCGCGTCTGGATCGACACCAATAAGAACGGCGTGCAGGACAGCGGCGAAAACGGCCTGAGCGGCGTAAAAGTGAAGCTGGTCGACGCGGCCGGCAACCAGGTCGGCGCCAGCGCCACCACCGACGCCAGCGGCAACTACCTGTTCAGCAACCTGAAGCCGGGCGCCTACACCGTGGTGTTCGACAAGGCCTCGCTGCCGGAAGGCATGGTCTTCACCGCCGCCAACCAGGGTGCCGACGACGCCAAGGATTCCGACGTCAGCGCCGCCGGTGTGTCGCACAGCTTCACCCTGAGCTCCGGCCAGGCCGACAAGTCGGTCGATGCCGGCGTGCTGGCCGCCGCCACCATCGGCGACCGCGTGTGGATCGACAAGAACGGCAACGGCCTGCAGGACAGCGACGAAAGCGGCAAGTCCGGCGTGACCGTGGAGCTGAAGGACAGCACCGGCAAGGTCGTCAAGACCACCACCACCGACAGCAGCGGCAACTATAAATTCTCGGTCGAGGCGGGCACCTATTCGGTCAACGTCAAGGCGCCGAGCGGCTACTACACCACCACCCAGAACGTCGGCAGCAACGATGCCATCGACAGCAATGCCGACAGCAACGGCAACCTGGGCAGCGTCACCGTGGCGGCCGGCCAGAACGTCACCAATATGGACGCCGGCCTGTACCAGAAAGCCCTGATCGGCGACAAGGTCTGGTGCGACCTGAACGGCGACGGCCTGCAGCAGACCAATGAAGGCGGCGTGTGCGGCGTGAAAGTCACGCTGCTCAACGAAAAAGGCGCGGTAGTGGCCACCGACGTTACCGATGCCAACGGCGAATACTCGTTTGCCAACGTGGCGCCGGGCAAGTACTCGGTCAAGTTCAGTGCAGTGGACGGCTACCAGTTCACCAAGCAGGACGTGGGCAGCGACGACGCCAAGGATTCCGACGCCGACGCCACCGGCCTGACCGCGCAGTTCGTGGTCACCTCCGGCCAGGTCGACAAGACCCATGATGCCGGCATCGTCAAGCTGGGCAGCATCGGCGACAAGGTCTGGGAAGACAGCAACTACAACGGCATCCAGGACAGCGGCGAGAAGGGCGTGGACGGCGTTACCGTCAAGCTGTACGACGCGACCACCGGCGCGCTGAAGGACACCACCGTCACCAAGGACGGCGGCAAGTACCTGTTCGACGACCTGGCGGCCGGCAACTACAAGGTCGAAGTGGTCAACAACAGCGGCTGGTTCTTCACCAAGTCCGGCCAGGGCGTGGACGCCACCGATTCCGACATCACCACGGTGTCCGGCAGCAGCGGCAAGACCGGCAGCATCTCGCTGGGCCTGGGCCAGAACATCACCACCGAAGACGCCGGCATCTACCGCAAGGCCAGCATCGGCGACAAGGTCTGGCGCGACGCCAACCACAACGGCGTGCAGGATACGGGCGAAGAGGGCATCGCCGGCATCAGCGTGTCGCTGTTCGACGCCGTCACCGGCAAGCAGCTCGGCTCGACCATCAAGACCGACAGCAGCGGCAACTACAAGTTCGTCGACCTGACCCCGGGTAATTACTACCTGCAGTTCGACAAGACCGACGTCAAGATGTACTTCCAGTCGGACAAGGCCACCTACAACATGAGCAACTGGAAGTGGGGCGTCAAGAACACCGGCACCAACGATGCGATCGACTCCGACGTGGCCGGCGACGGCAAGGCGCTGACCAATGTCACCAAGACCGACACCATCACGCTGACCTCGGGCAAGAACGACATGAGCTGGGACGCCACCATCACGCCGATCGCGATCGATCTGAACGGCGACGGCATCCACACCATCGCCCGTGACGACATGACCGGCAGCTTCGACCTGCTGGGCACCGGCAAGGCGATCCAGTCGGGCTGGCTGTCCAAGGGCGACGGTTTCCTGGCCATCGACAGCAACGGCAACGGCAGCATCGACGACATCGGCGAGCTGTTCGGCGGCGCCAGCAAGGGTTCGGGCTTCGCCAAGCTGGCCAGCTACGACAGCAACGGCGACGGCGTGGTCAACGCCAGCGACGCCCAGTTCAGCAGCCTGCGTATCTGGCAGGACGCCAACAGCAACGGCAAGACCGATGCCGGCGAACTGATCGGTCTGGAGCAGGCCGGCGTGGTCAGCCTGAACGTCGGCTACACCGAGCTGCCGTTCCTGGACGAGAACAACAACCTGCACCTGGAGCGCAGCAGTGTCTTGCTGAGCAACGGCAAGGTGGCCGACATGACCGACGTGTACTTCAACGTCGCGGCGGCCGACGCGGCGGCGGCGGGCATCACGGCCCCCACCATCGCCGATTTGTTGCAGGGCGCGGCGCCGGCCATCGAGCTGGTGGCGCAAAGTGCGGTAGAAGCAGCGATCTACGCTTAATTCCAATTCATTTTTAAAACGAGAAAACACATCATGAACATCAAATCCGCACTCAAAGCCGCCGCCGTTGCCGCCACCCTGATCTGCTCCGGCGCCAGCCACGCCGCCATCACCTACGGCCCGGCCGAAGCGACCTTCGTCATCGACGCCGAAAACACGCCGCTGCTGAATCCACTGGCGCCTGGCGTGCAGTTCGTCGAAGTCTACAATGTGCAAGGCAGCTCGCTGGCGGCGGATATCCTGGCCTTCTGCATCCAGCCGAACGTGACCCAGCACCCGTTCACCACCTACACCCAGATCAGCAACGTCAACCTGTCGTCCTGGTTCACGGACGTCAACTCGTACGGCACCCTGACCGGCCGCAGCGCCTTGGTCAAGAAGCTGTTTGAAAGCTCGTACGCCAGCCTGTCGGGCGGCACCGACGACGAGAACAGCACCAATCGCCTCGGCTTCGCGCTGGCGCTGTGGGACGTGGTGGCAGATGATGGCGACATCTTCGGCGGCACCCATCAGGCGTTCAGCGCCGGCCTGGAGAACGCAGTGGTTCAGACCGCTGACGCCATGCTGCATGCCGCCCCGGGCACCACCCACTACAGCTACACCGTGTTCGCCGGCACCTCGCCGTCGGGCCTGTCGCAGAACCTGATCTCGGTGTCGGCCGTGCCGGAAGCCGATACCTGGGCCATGATGGTGGTGGGCCTGGGCCTGGTCGGCTTCATGGGCCGCCGCAAGTCGGAAAAAAGCGCCAAGTTCGACGCTTGAAGTTGTCCTGGCGTCGTCTTGACGCCGACTTCGGCGCCGGATTGACTTAATCCGTGCGCCAGACCACCGCGCCGCGCAGGCAAGCTGCCCGGCGCGGCTTTTTTATGGCACACTTCGGGCTTGTTGAGTTTGATCTCCCGGAGCCCATGAGTATTATCCAGAACCTGCCGTTCGAATGGCTGGTCGGCCTGCGTTACACGCGGGCCGGCAAGCGCAGCGGGCGCAATAGCTTTATCTCCTTCATCTCGTTGATTTCCATGGCCGGCATCGGCCTCGGCGTGGCGGCGCTGATCGTCGTGCTGTCGGTAATGAACGGCTTCCAGAAGGAAGTCACGGACCGCATGCTGTCGGTGCTGGCCCACGTCGAAATCTTCGACGGCCGCGGCGCCATGCCGGACTGGCGCGAGGCCGCCGCCGCCGCGCGCAAGAACCCGGAAGTGATCGGCACCGCGCCGTTCGCCGAAACCCAGGGCATGCTGATCCGCGATGACGTGCTGCGTCCCGCCATCATCCGTGGCGTGCTGCCGGAGGAAGAACCCAAGGTATCGGACGTCGCCAGGCAGACCAAGCGCGGCAGCTTCAATGCGTTGCAGCCTGGGGCCTACAACATCGTGCTGGGCATCGAACTGGCGCGCACGCTGCGCGTCAACCTCGGCGAGAAAGTCACGCTGGCGCTGGCCCAGGGCCAGCCGACGCCGGCCGGCGTGCTGCCGCGTCTGCGCTCGTTCAACGTGGTCGGCATCTTCGAGGCCGGCCACAACGAGTTCGACTCGGCCCTGGCCTTCGTGCACCTGACCGATGCCGAGAAACTGCTGCGCATCGACGCCCCGGCCGGCCTGCGCCTGCGCCTCAGCGATATGCACCGCGCGCCGCAAGTGGCGCAGGACCTCAAGCAGTCGATGCCGGGCGACCTGTTTGTGCGCGACTGGTCCAAGCTCAACGCCAACTGGTTCGCCGCCGTCCAGACCGAGAAACGCATGATGTTCATCATCCTGACCCTGATCATCGCGGTGGCCGCCTTCAACCTGGTGTCCACCCTGGTGATGACGGTGACCGACAAGCAGGCCGACATCGCCATCCTGCGCACGCTGGGCGCCTCGCCGCGCTCGATCATGAAGATCTTCATGATCCAGGGGGCGCTGGTGGGCATCCTCGGCACCCTCATCGGCGTCGCGCTGGGCGTGCTGGTGGCGCTCAACATCGACGTCATCGTGCCGTTTATCGAACATTTATTGGGAGTGCAGTTCTTGTCCAAGGATATTTACTATATCAGCAGCGTGCCGTCGGATCTGCGCTGGCCGGATGTATGCAAGATCGGCGGCGTGGCCGTGGTGCTGGCCTTCGTCGCAACGCTGTATCCAAGCTGGTGGGCCGCCCGCGTGAAACCTGCGGAGGCGCTGCGCTATGAGTAATCCGCAACCTGTCGTCCTGTCCTGCCGCAACCTCGGCAAGACTTTCACCCAAGGCGCTTACTCGGTCAAGGTATTGGCCGGCATCGATATCGATGTGCGGCGCGGCGAACGCGTGGCCATCGTCGGCGCCTCGGGCTCCGGCAAGTCGACCCTGCTGCACTTGCTGGGCGGGCTCGATACGCCGACCAGCGGCAGCGTGACGCTGCTGGACAAGGACTTTGCCAGCCTGAGCGAAACCGCGCGCGGCGACCTGCGCAATGCGTCGCTGGGCTTCGTCTACCAGTTCCACCACCTGCTGCCGGAATTCAGCGCGCTCGACAACGTCGCCATGCCGCTGATGATCCGCCGCGTCAAGCGTAGCGAAGCGAGCTCGGTGGCGCAGCAGATCCTGCAACGCGTCAATCTCGGCAAGCGCGTCTCGCACGTGCCGGGCGAGCTGTCGGGCGGCGAGCGCCAACGCGTGGCGCTGGCGCGCGCGCTGGTCACGCAGCCGGCCTGCGTGCTGGCCGATGAGCCGACCGGCAACCTCGACACCGGCACCGCGCAGCAGATCTTCGACCTGATGCTGGAGCTGTCGCGCACCCTGGGCACGGCGTTCGTGATCGTCACCCACGACATCGAACTGGCACGCCGTTGCGATCGCGTGCTGCGCATGACCGAGCAGGGACTGCAGCCGGACGTGGGGTAAGCCGATGTGGATCGATACCCATTGCCACCTCGACGCCCATGAATTCGGCAACGAATCCGTGGCGCAGGCGGCGCTGGCCAAGGCGCAGGGTGTCGGCATGATCGTGATACCGGCGGTGGAGACGGCCAACTTCCCCATCGTCGCGCAACTGGCGGCCGGCGTCGACAACGCCTGCTACGCGCTGGGCATCCACCCGATCTACGTGCCGCATGCTGCCGAGGATGACCTGCGCGTACTGCACGCACAGGTGGCCGCCGCCATGGCCGATCCGCGTTTCGTGGCGCTGGGCGAGATCGGACTCGACTTCTTCATTCCCATGCTGAACGAGCCGGCCATGCGTGAGAAACAAATCCACTTTTTCCGCGAGCAGCTGAAAATTGCCCGCGAGTTCGACCTGCCGGTGCTGATGCACGTGCGCCGCTCGCAGGACGTGGTGCTCAAGCACGTGCGCCAGATCCGCCCCAACGGCGGCATCGCCCACGCCTTCAACGGTAGCGAGCAGCAGGCGAGGGCGTATATCGATCTCGGTTTCAAACTCGGTTTCGGTGGAGCGATGACTTTTACGCGCGCCTTGCAAATCCGCCGACTGGCGGCCGAACTGCCGCTGGAGGCCATCGTGCTGGAAACCGATGCCCCGGACATCTCGCCGGCCTGGGTCCATCCCGGCCGCAACAGCCCCGACCAGATCCCGCGCATCGGCGCCGTGCTGGCCGAATTGCGGGCCATGACGGTGGCGCAGGTGGCCGCCATCACCAGCGCCAACGCCCGTGCGGTGCTACCGCGCATGCCTGCATAAGATAACGTTTAACGTTGCAAATAAGCCGCAGCACTGTACTTGGCCGTTGCAGCCATGGGCGGTCTTGCGGGTGCCGTCATGGGCGCCGTTGCTGGGGCGATACTTAAAACAATATCGAACAGCGAAAAAAAACGATTGGATTGGGTGTGGCGATCTCCATAAGATGAATTGAGCGGTATTAAAACTGCATCGAAAAAAATTACACAAAGGGAGACACCATGCACGACCATTCCAACCGTCTTGCGGCTGTATGCGCACGCCCACTCTATCTGAAACTGTCGGTTGCCGCGCTGCTGGGCGCCGGCGTGCTCAGCAGCGCATCGGTGTGGGCGCAAGCGGCCGCCGAACCGACGGCGCCGGCGGACACGACCGTGGTCGTCACCGGCGTCAAGGCATCGCTGATCAAGAGCCTGGCGATCAAGCGCACCAGCGACCAGGTCGTGGAATCGGTGGTTGCCGAGGACATCGGCAAGCTGCCCGATAACAATGTCGTCGAAGCGCTGCAGCGCATTTCGGGGGTGCAGGTCACCAATCGCTCCGGCGGCGAAGTCGGCACCTTGTCGATACGCGGCCTGCCCGACGTCCAAACCACCTGGAACGGCCGCAACATCTTCACGGCGTCCGGCACGCAGGTCGCGTTGCAGGATATTCCGTCGACCCTGGTGCGTCAGATCGACGTCTACAAAACGCGCGACGCCAGCCAACTGGACACCGGCATTGCCGGCCAGGTCGACGTCAAGTCGCTGCGGCCGTTCGATTTCAAGGGGCCGAAAGTGTCGCTGTCGGCGCGTGAAACTTATCTCGAGCCTGCAAAAAAGGCCAACCCGCAGCTCAGCGCCATGTTCAGCAACCGTTGGGACACCGGCATCGGCGAAGTTGGCGCCCTGGTCAATCTGTCGGCCAGCGAAACGAAGTACCGCAATGAAAGCGTGACGCCTGGTGCGATGGTGCCATTCACCAGCCCGAATGCGGCAGAAGTTCCACCAGGTTACACGCCGCTGCAGCGCATTTTCGACAACAATATCTGGGCGCCTGGCACCCATACTGGCTTGCCGATGGCAGCCGGTTCCACGCTGAACTTCGGCGGCAAGGCGTATCCTTATTACCTGGCGCGCGACGCCGTGTTCCAGAGCGACGTGCAGGGCAAGCGCGAACGTCCCGCCGCCAATCTCGCCTTGCAGTGGAAACCGGACAGCGATTCGGTCTACACCTTCGAATCGATGTACAACGGTTATCGTGACAAGTCCTTCAACCAGTTGCTGTTCAGCTTTGTTGACTGGTGGGGCGATCTCGGCAGCAACCCTGCGGGGACGATTACGACCTATCCGGGAACCAACGTTATCAAGAGCCGTAAAGTCAACAACGTCTACGGCTTCAACAGCGGCGACTACACCACGTCGGCAACCGATTCCTACGTTTATGCCCTGAACGGCAAGTGGAACGTTGGCGACCGCCTGAAGCTGGAAGGTGATCTGTCCTACCAAACCAGCACCTACCACTCGGAATTCACCGCCACCCGAATCGATCGCGTTGCACCTTCTATCAACGTCGACTTCAATGCCGGCGGCGGCAACACGGCCTTCCACTTCAACAACGACGCCGACCTGACCGATCCGACCAAGTGGAATGTTGCGCAGTTCTACGATAACGCCAACCGCAACAAGGGCAGCGCCGCGACGGCCAATCTGTCGGGCGTCTACGATGCCGACTGGGGCGCGCTGCAGACGATCCACTTCGGCGTGCGCTTCGACGACCGCAAGGCGTCCGAGGCCAACCGGACCCAATCGGGCACCTTGAACCGCAACCTCGCCTCGCTGGGGCCGGAGTACGCCTCCACCAACTCGAACTTCGGCACGGACATCTCGGACGTTCCGCGCTCATGGGTGGAGCCCAATGCCTACTACATTCGCGACCATATCGACGACTGGCGTAAGCTGTTTAGCTCGACCGATCCGAACTTCCTGACCACGGACAAACTGAGCCTGCAGAAGACGTTCGGAGTCGAAGAAAAAACGAGCAACCTGTTCCTGATGGGGAATACCCAGAACGAGCTGTTCGGCCATCGCCTGCGCGGCAATTTCGGCCTGCGCTACGTCAAGGTCAATACCGACATGACCTTCTACAAGGTTGATGCCACCACCAAGGCGGTCACGCCGTCCAGTGCCAGCAAGTCGACCAGCAAGGTCCTGCCCAGCATGACCCTGATTTACGACCCGGCCCAGGACGTGGTGCTGCGTGCTAACTACGGTGAAACCCTGCGCCGCCCGAACTTCGGCGATCTGAATCCAGTCCTGCAACTCGGCGACGACGTGTCGAAGGTGGGTTATGGCTCGGGCAGCGGCGGCAATCCGGACCTGAAGCCGACGCGCTCCAAAAACCTGGATCTGACGGCCGAGTGGTATTTCCAGAAGGACAGCGCAGTGTACGGCACTGCGTTCAAGCGCAAGATCGACGGCTTGGTGGTGGGTTTGCGTCGCAAGGTGCACGTCGATCCGGCGAACGACCCGTTCCGCAACTCGACCTCGGGCGGCGACCATACCAACGGCTATGACTACGTCATCAACTCGCCGGTGAACGCCTCCGACGGCACGATCAGTGGCGCCGAGCTCGGCTTGATCTACTTCCCGAAAGGGCTGCCGAGCGTGCTGGACGGTCTGGGATTCCAGGGCAGCTTTACGAAACTCACCTCGTCGCAGAACGTGCCCGAGGCTAATGATGCAGGCGACATCGTCGCGCAGTTGAAGACACCGTTCTTCGGCGTGTCCAACCGCTCCTACAACGCCACCCTGGCTTACGAAAAGGGCCCGATCAGTACGCGCTTGTCCTATGTCTGGCGCTCCGGCTTCCTGGCTAGCAACGAAGCCGCGTTGTTTGCCAATCCGATCGGTATCTGGCGTCATCCGGAGAAGAGCGTGGACATGCAAGTGTCCTACAAAATCAACGACAACATGTCGGTCGATATCAGTGGTGTCAACTTGACCAACGAAATGCAGCAGCAGTACTACCACTTCGGCAATGCGGGTAACGCGCAACTGACCAATTTCGGTACGCTCCAGATCGGACGTTCGGTCTCCGTGGGGTTGCGCTGGAAGATGTAAGCTGAAAAGCAAGCGGCACCAGTAAAGTTGGCATGCCGCTGCAATCAGGGTCGGACCCTCCGGGTCCGACCCTTCCGTTTGGGGTTTAGTGACCGCTGACCGCCTTGGTCATTTCCGTTGTCGCAATCGCCGCCGCCTCCTGCTGCGCGCCCACCAGATCCGTGAACGCACGCTGCTGAATCGACGCAGCATTTTCCGCCAGCGCCGTCATGCACGACTGCGACGCCTCAATCCACGCCCGCGTAGCGTGCTCCTGAATGATCCTCGCCGAGCTGGTCCACAACTCCTGGCTGCTGTGCTCGAACGCGCGTTGATAAACGCCGAATATCTGATCCCACATCCCGCCCGAGATGGCCGTGGTTGGAACAGTGAAGTGGGTGAAGTTGGGGAAGGAAAGCATGGCATTACCTCTCGGAAAGTGGAATGAACGGCGGATTTGTGCAGCGCACAAGCGAGTATAGGACGCAGACCGTTTGGATGGCGTTCTCTAAGGGGGGCTGGATAGGCTGGATCTGATGTGTATCAAACGGCGGCATCGCGCGAGCGTGTCGCCGTTTTTTGTTTGCGTAGTATCGCTGTTGGGGAGGCGACGCTATGCGTATGGTTTTGGTAGGCTTGGCAATAGGCGCGGCGTGCCTGCAGTTGCAGGCCGCGATCTGAAGATCATCGGCACTATCGACAATCTGCCGTACCGCTTTGCGCAAGGCGTGCGGTTTAATTTTGCGGTGGAGCAGGCCGACGGCGTGGTGCCGCCTAGGATTGCGTTGTCTTGGTACTCGGGCTATCGCGAGCAGGTCAGCGTGGTGCCGGATGTGCGGCCGGGCGAGCGCTGGCAGCTCACTGTGCGCTTGCAACGGCCGCATGGTAACGCCAACCCTCATGGCTTCGATTACGAGGCGTGGCTGCTGGAGCAGGGCGTGCGCGCCACCGGTTACATTCGCGTCGCGCGGGACAATCGTCGCGTGGATAGCTTTGTGTTCAGCGCCGGGAATGTGGTCGAGCATAGCCGAGCGCTGCTGCGCGATCGCATTCTGGCCGCGCTGCCGGGTAGGCCGTATGCTGGCGTGATCGTGGCTTTAGTGGTCGGCGATCAGCGCGGCATCGATCTGGTAGCTTACATTAAAGTTCTTCCCTGGCGCCTTTCATAACTCTTTGATTCTAAACAATTTCACATTTCCTCGCTAAAATGTGAACGACAATTAGTTCTTCCCTGGCTCAACCACGTGCCTCTCGTTTACGACATTAAAGTTCGTCCCCGAGATCGTAGCTCAATGGGCTATTCACGTCTCGCTGACTCACCTAGTGTCACCGGCAGCCAGCTGGACACTATCTTTTTGCCGTGTTCAGGCTTGACGAAACATAGTGATTCTTACAAAAGAGAGATTGCGGCAATAATGGTGTTGTTGCAACTGCGCAACTGCCAACTAATGGAGAATTCGTTCAATTGACCGGCGCATGGGAAAATTTTGGTATTTCAGCCATAAATACCTCTGGTTGTGACAATCCGTTAGAATTTGGCGCGCATTGATCAGTTACTATTCAAAATTTCCTCTGCGGAAAAATATTTTCTCCAGATTTGTAATAACGATTTATATAAATAATTATTGACCATAAAGCATTGGTGGGTGCATTATTAATACCGCCCATGTGGGCGAATAATTAAAAGGAGTATTAATATGGTAAAGCGCAAAATGGCTCTCAAGGACCTGGATCACAATGTAGCGCCACACGGCTCGGTGCCGACCCAAGAAATCATCCCGATCATCGTAGCAGCCATTATTGCAATTAGCGCCGCCACGTCGGTCTAATTTCAAAGTGGGCCTGCAGATTTTGTAGGCCTGCTTTTCCAAGATCGCTATTAAGCCACCATAGTAAAATATGAAAATTAAGCATCGAGTTTCTGCAAAAATACAGGCTGTGATAGATGAGCCACACCAGAATTGGGGAGAGAAGGAAGCTGCGCTGCAGGCTGAGTTCGGACTTCTAATACATGATGACTTTATAAACGCATTGCTAATAGAGCGTTTGTCTGAAATAAGAGATTACAAGGACGATAAGTCGGAATTTGTGGGGAAAGATATTATTCTTGCACGTGGCCCCACCTTTGCTGTGTCATTGCGGCTTGCAAGCGAATCCAAGAAAACCGACTTAGCAAGCAATTCAGATATCTTTTTCATCGCTGCGCTGGATCAGCCGTTAACTTATCGACGATTCTTGTTGGACGATGCAGTCGATCTGAACATTTTTACGCCGGATATTCAGTTGGCTGAGCAACCTGTTGAGGTAGCGCCTCCGATGTCTGTGGTTAAGTTTTCTGATCCGAAAGTGTTGTTTGAAATAGAAGTATCTCACCCAACGAAAATTATCAGATTGGTAATCAATCGGCCCCGCTTGATGCGAGCCAGCCTGCTTTGGTCGTTCTCGAGGCAGACTCTTCGTCCGCTAGGAGTTTCTGCGAATGAATTTAAAGACACCGCAATGGTGCATGCGTGCGAGGTATTAACAGAATTTGACGATGATAGCTCCCTGGCTCCGCTGCAAGAATTAGCTACTTCAGCATCAGCGCATTTTGTGCGTTGGGCCGCGATTAAGTCACTTGCAAGTATCGACGCAGATAAAGCGCTGGAAATTGTTCAGCATGCCAAGTTTGACTCTCATCCGCATATTCGTTCGGCAGCAATCTCAGCCGAGCAACAACTGTCCTAAGAATAAATCATGGCCATCACAATTGATACCCGTAGTTCCCGTAATATTTGTTATGAAGAATTTGCTGACTTCCTTACGGAAAATATCGACATGACTGATGACGATGCGGTTCTTGAAGCATCTGAGAGCCTCAGTGCGTTCGGAAACAACAAGAAATTTGCGTTGGAAGTATTGAATAGAGAAGTTGTGCGTACCTCGCAATCAGCACAGAGCTCATTTATCTCTCATCATTCAATTGTCCTTGGGCGAGGGAAGCCAAAACGAGGCGGAATCGGCTTCGCGATTCGCATGAATTTTTGGCCGACGTTGGCTGAAACTTCGCTCTTACAGCACCATCGTACCAGTGTGGAGCATACGTACTCCTACGGTTACCCTCACGACCATAATTTCACGTTGTTAACGGTGGGTTTTTTAGGTCCAGGTTACGAAACCGAGATTTATCAGCGAGACCTCAGTCGGAATTTGGAAATCGGTCGACCTGCTGGCCTGAAATTTTTAGAGCGGACCAAGCTGAAGGAAGGGCGTATAATTTTTTTCCGAAAGTCTGAAGACATTCATATTCAAATCCCACCAGAAAGCATTTCGATGTCGCTAAATCTGCTTCCAGAGCAGCGAGCAGATGCTAATACTGAGCAATACGTTTTTGATGTGAAAAATGACATAACACAAGATTACATACTTGGCTCCGGCATTACTGGCAGAGTGACTCTCATTGAGACCGTAGCAGCTATGGGCATGCATGAGGCAGTGCCAATGTTGGCTGATATTCTTTGTGGGAATGAAGTGCCAAGAGTTCGGCTCGCAGCATTGCAAGCATTGGTTTGCCTAGAACCAAAAGAGGCGGAGTATTTTTATGGAGTTGCGTCACGTGATTCCGATCCCGTCGTTCGTCAAGCCTTATTTTAAATATTCATTTATAATGTTTAGTTCGAGACACCCCAAACCGATACAGAAGAATGGCCCTGACGTCGTGCAAGTCGTTAGGCAAGATGCAAAGCTACCTCAGTCCGTTTCTGTTATTATTGTGGACTCCAAAAAAATACCTGCTAGCACTCTTATTGTTCCGTCGGGTAGCAGAGAAAAATAATATGATATCTATTAAGAATGTAAGTCGTAAATCGCTTATCAAGGCTGCCTTCTTTGTATTGCTTATTGCAATCGGCTATCTCTCAAGGACTCATCAGGATAGCCGGTTCTTTAGTTTCTTGGGCGTATGCCTGAGTTTCTACGCCGCGATAAAGCTGGTCATGCTGTTTTTTTCTGCAATGAAGTCTGTGAAAAATATTAATCCAAGGGAGATGAATGCTCATCAGGCCGACGTGTTAATAAAGAAGTCTATTCCTGGTTGGATTGTTGGATATTATGAGGTGGAGAAGCTAATATATAAAAATTTCTTCCAGGTACTGACCGGACGGCCCGAGCTTGTTGGTAGAAATGCGTTCAAGTTGGATATTAGGCAGCAAAGTTTTTTTTATCGAGGCTTGCCATTTATGCTCATAGCCCTGCTCGGTGGGCTATTATTTTCTGTAGCTAAATTTTTCGGGAATGGTTTTTTTCTGATGATGGCCTTAGGTGCGGTATTCTTGTACGGCATAATTTGGTTTTTAGGCGACTGGCGGGGTTTGGAAAATTCTTTTGCTAGGGTTACTGATCGCGGCGTAGACGTTAATGTCGGCGTGCGTAAAATTGTTTCTGTTCCTTGGAATAAGATAGAAACAATTTCCATTTTGAACTCGAATCACTCTTTTTCTTTAGAGTCTGCTCTCCGGCTCCCACGTGCGGCTTCCAAAAATAATATATACCTTAAATTCATTGATGGATTTCATCCTTCGCTTATATCTTTCGGATATGAGGTCCCGACGAAATACAATGCCATGATCATAGCATCTATATCAGCAGCAGAATTTATAGATGCAATAGGTATCCATAGCACCGTCGAATTGTCACATACCTAAACGGGGCAGCCTACTGCGGTCCAATGCTCCGGAAGCTTAGGTGCCGCGCCCGGCGATCGTGATCGAGCGTATCGCCGAAGTGGCGGTCTATGAACAGCTGCTGATGAACGTTACGCAGGGAGTACCGGCATGAACCTGCAACACGAACGCATCACCGAATTGTGCGAGGCGCTCAAGCTGTCCTTCGTGGGACAAAGCTACGGTGCGGCAGCACAGCAGGCTGCCAAGGACGAGATGGCATACAGCGACTTCCTGGAGGCGTTGCTGCGCGAAGAAATGGCGGGACGAACGGTACGCAAGCAAACCATGATGACGCGCCTGGCCGGCTTCCCAGCGATCAAAACGCTGGAGCAGTTCAACTATGACTTCGCCAAGGGCGTCAAACGCAGCCAGATCGAGGAGCTGGCCGGACTGGGCTTCATCGAGCGTAACGAGAACGTGGTGCTGGTCGGACCGAGTGGCGTGGGCAAGACACACCTGGCGATGGCGTTGGGCTACAAGGCTACTCAGGCTGGCATCAAGACGCGCTTTATGACGGCATCTGACCTGCTGCTGACGCTGACGACGGCGCACGCGCAAAACAGTTTGAAAACGGTGATGCATCGAACCATCAAGACGTACCGGCTGCTCATCATCGATGAAATTGGCTATCTGCCGATGAACCGCGAGCAGGCCAACCTGTTTTTTCAGGTGATCGCGGCGCTGTACGAAAAAGGTAGCCTGATCGTGACAAGCAACCTGCCATTCGGCCAATGGGACGCCACGTTTGCGCAAGACGCGACGTTGACGGCAGCGCTGCTGGATCGGTTGCTGCACCACGCGCACATCGTGCCTATCGCCGGTGAAAGCTACCGGCTCAAGCACCAGCGGCAGGCCGGTACCGTCAAGGGTATCAGCGCCGGCAACGCTGGCTGAAAGAGTTATGAAAGAGAGAAAATCCAGCGCGTGCTGGTGACGTCTCAAAAGCAGTGCTTCAAGAGCCGAGCCGATTGGACGACTAGCTGTCTGATGCGCGCTAGTCCTGCTTCAGCCCATACTCTGATGTGTATCAAACGGCGGCATCGCACGAGCGTGTCGCCGTTTTTTGTTTGCGTAGTATCGCTACTGGGGAGGCGACGCTATGCGTATGGTTTTGGTAGGCTTGGCAATAGGCGCGGCGTGCCTGCAGTTGCAGGCGGTCTTGCCGTCGCCGATCGTCATGGTCGTGATGGTGGCGCTTTTGCTGCCGGCGCTGATCATTGGGGCCAGGCTGGCGTCGGGCATGGCGCCCGCCGTACGCGTGGTGGCGGGCCTGCTGTGTGGTGCGGTGATCGGTTTTCTGTGGGCCGCGTGGCTTGCGCACCGCGCCCTGGCACCGGAGTTGGCGCTGGAAGATGAAGGGCGCGATCTGAAGATCATCGGCACCATCGACAATCTGCCGTACCGCTTTGCGCAAGGCGTGCGGTTTAATTTTGCGGTGGAGCAGGCCGACGGCGTGGCGCCGCCGAGGATTGCATTGTCGTGGTACTCGGGCTATCGCGAGCAGGTCAGCGTGGTGCCGGATGTGCGGCCGGGCGAGCGCTGGCAGCTCACTGTGCGCTTGCAACGGCCGCACGGCAACGCCAATCCTTACGGTTTCGATTACGAGGCGTGGCTGCTGGAGCAGGGCGTGCGCGCCACCGGCTATATTCGGGTCGCGCGCGATAACCGTCGTGTGGATAGCTTCGTGTTCAGCGCCGGGAGTGTGGTCGAGCATAGTCGTGCGCTGCTGCGCGATCGCATTCTGGCCGCGCTGCCGGGCAGGCCGTATGCGGGCGTGATTGTGGCATTGGTGGTCGGCGATCAGCGCGGCATCGATCAGGCGGATTGGCAGGTGTTCAATCGCACCGGCATCGGGCATTTGATTTCGATCTCAGGATTGCATATCACGATGGTGGCGGGCCTGTTCGCGTGGGCCGCGTTCACCCTGTGGCGCTGGTCGTTCTTCACGCGCGCGCAACTGCCTTTGCTGCTGCCGGCGCAAAAGGTGGCGGCGCTGACCGGGGCGGGCGTGGCGCTGCTGTATGTGCTGCTGGCCGGTTTCGGCGTGCCGGCGCAGCGCACCTTGTACATGCTGATGGTGGTGGCCGCCGCGCTGTGGTTCAATCGCTTGACCAGCATCACGCATGTGCTGTGTACCGCACTGGGCGTGGTGGTGGTGATCGATCCGTGGGCGGTGCTGTGGCCGGGCTTCTGGCTGTCGTTCGGCGCGGTCGCCATTATTTTGTATGCGACCGTTGGACGTACCACCCCGCGCGACCTACACGCCGCTGCGCCGGGTATGCCGCATGTGCCTGCGCCACTGACACGCCGCGAGCGTACGACGCTGGCATTGCGCGCTGGCGCCCACACGCAGTATGTGGTGACCCTGGGCCTGGTGCCGATCACCATGCTGCTGTTCGGCCAGGTGTCGGTGGTCAGCCCGCTCGCGAACGCGGTGGCGATTCCGCTGATTAGCCTTGTGGTCACCCCGCTTGCGCTGGTGGGCAGCATGCTGCCGCAGATGCTGGCCATCCCGCTGCTGCTGTCCGCGCATGCGTTGGTGGAAGGGCTGGCGCTTTGCCTGCAATGGTTCAGCGGCATGCGCTACGCCGTGTGGAGTGCGCCGGTGCCGCCGTTCTGGTTGTTTTGCTGGGCGATGTTCGGCACCATCTGGTTGCTGGCGCCGCGCGGATGGCCGGCGCGCTGGCTGGGCCTCGCGACCTGGATTCCATTGCTGGCCGCCGAGCCGGCGCATCCGCCGCCGGGGCGCATGACCGTCACCGCTTTCGATGTGGGGCAGGGCATGGCGCTACTGATCGAGACCAGCGGCCACCGCCTGCTTTACGACGCCGGCCCTGCCTACTCGCCTGAATCCAACGCCGGCAGCCGCGTCGTTCTGCCTTATCTGCGGGCGCGTGGCATCGCCACGCTCGATGGCATGGTCATCTCGCACAGCGATGCCGATCATGCCGGCGGCGCATTGTCGGTGCTTGAAGGTGTTGCTACCGGCTGGGTGCTGTCGTCGCTTCCGCCGCAGCACGCCATCGCGCGCGCCGCGCGTCGGCACGTGCCTTGCGCAGCAGGGCAGCACTGGATCTGGGACGGCGTACGCTTCGAGCTGCTGCATCCGCAGGCGGCCAGCTACGCCAATCAAGCGCTCAAGCCCAACGCGCGCACCTGCGCGCTGAAGATCACCGCCAACGGCAAATCCATCCTGCTGGCCGGCGATATCGAGGCCGAGCAGGAAGCGCAACTGGTCGAGGCTAGGGCGCCGGCCTTGCGCGCCGATGTCTTGCTGGTGCCGCACCACGGCAGCGGCACCAGTTCGACCCGCGAGTTCCTGCTGGCCGTCCGTCCCCAGGCGGCGATCTTCCAGGTCGGCCATCGCAACCGTTACCGTCATCCAAAGAAAGAGGTCTATGAGCGCTACGGCGCCATGCACATCCACCGCTATCGCACCGACCAGGCCGGCGCGCTGACGCTGGAATTCGATCAAGCCATACGAATTTTCAGCTACCGCCAGACCCGCGCCCGCTATTGGCAGGCACCGCGCGTGGACGATGATCAGGGCGATAATTAGAGCGTTTCCACCAGTCTCCAAGGTGCTGTCCCATTACAATGGGGAAAATAACCATACGGAGACCGCTTGTGAGCAAGCCCAAGCTGCATTTTGCCCATGCCAATAGTTACCCGGCCGGCGTGTATCGACAATTCTTCGCCACGCTGTCCGAGCACTTCGACATCCAGGCGCTCGACATGCACGCGCACAATCCGCAGTATCCGGTCAGCGATGGCTGGCCGAACCTGGTGGATGAATACATCAACGAACTGACCACGCGCTACACCGAGCCGGTGATCCTGGTCGGCCATTCCCTGGGCGGCATGTTGAGCATGATGGTGGCGCATCGGCGTCCAGACCTGGTGCGCTGCGTGGTGATGCTGGATGCACCGGTGGTCGGCGGCTGGCGTGCCTTGGCCTGGCGCATGATCAAGCGGCTGGGCCGCGCCTACAGTGTGCCGCCGGCCAAGTTCTCCATCCGCCGCCGCAACGTCTGGCCCGATGCGCAGGCCGCGCACGACCATTTCGCCGTCAAGGATATTTTTGCCGCCTGGGCACCGGGTGTGCTGGCCGATTACATGGACAGCGGCCTGAAGCCCCATCCGGACGGCGTGCAACTGCGCTTTACGCGCGAAAACGAAACCGCCGTCTACGCCAGCTTGCCGCATCACCTTCCGCGATTGCTGCGCAAGGGCACGCCGGTGCCGATCGGTTTCATCGGTGGCGACAATTCCTGGGAGACCAGCCAGGCCGGCCACCAGTACACCCGGGCGCTGGTTGGCCGCCACTTCCGCATCCTGCCCGGCGGCCATCTGTTCCCGATGGAGACGCCGGCCGCCGCCGCCGAAGCGACCAGGGATATGATCATGGAACTGTTATCGGTGCAATCTGGTAAAAAAGTTCTTAAAAATGAAGCGATAGCGTAAAATCCGGGGCATTGTGCAACTTTAGGAATGCCTTGCGATGACGATTAAAAGCGATAAATGGATACGCCGGATGGCGGAACAGCATGGGATGATCGAACCGTTCTTCCCGGACCAGGTACGCCAGGAAGACGGCCGCAAGGTGATTTCCTACGGCACCTCGTCGTACGGCTACGACATCCGCTGCGCCGATGAGTTCAAGGTGTTCACCAACATCAACAGCACCATCGTCGATCCGAAGAATTTCGATTCGAATTCCTTCGTGGACATCAAAAGCGATGTCTGCATCATCCCGCCGAATTCGTTCGCGCTGGCCCGCACCGTGGAATACTTCCGCATTCCGCGCAGCGTGCTGACGGTTTGCCTGGGCAAGTCGACCTACGCCCGCTGCGGCATCATCGTCAACGTCACGCCGTTCGAGCCGGAATGGGAAGGTTATGTGACCTTGGAGTTCTCCAACACCACGCCGCTGCCGGCCAAGATCTATGCCGGCGAAGGCTGCGCGCAGGTGCTGTTCTTTGAGAGCGATGAAGTGTGCGACGTGTCGTACAAGGACCGCAACGGCAAGTACCAGGGCCAGAGCGGCGTGACCCTGCCCAAAGCGTAAGTCAGTGCCGGTCAGCGTTTGACCGGCAAAATCATTTCCACACAGAGGCCGCCACCGGCACGGTTGCTGGCCTTGATGCTGCCGCCGTGCGCTTCGATGACATGCTGGGCGATCGCCAGGCCGAGGCCGTGGCCTTCCGTGCTAGCGTTGCTGGAGCGGAAGAACGGCTGGAAGATGGTGTCCAGGTCGGCCGGCGCCACGCCCGGTCCGCGATCGAGTACGCGGATTATCAGTTGCTTTGCGTCCGGCAGCGCGCGCGCCTGCAATTCCACTTCGCCGCCCTCCGGGCTGTGCTTGATGGCGTTGCGCACCACGTTTTCTATCGCGCGGCCGAGCAGATCGGCCTGACCGATCACGCCGACATCCGCTTCACCTTCCTGCACCACGGTGCGCTGCTGACTGGCCGCTTCGTAGCGGGCGTCGTCGGCGATCTGGTCCAGCAGGTCGGCCATGCTGATTTCTTCCTGGCTGGCGCGGATGGCGCCGGCTTCCAGACGCGCCAGTGTCAGCAGCTCTCCCACCAGTTTATCCATGCGCACGCTTTCGCGTTCGATGCGCTCCATTGACGCGCTCCATTTTTCCGGCTGCTGGTGCGCCAGGCCGATGGCCGCCTGCAGGCGGGCCAGTGGCGAGCGCAGTTCGTGCGAGACGTCGTGCAGCAGGCGGGTCTGGCCGTCGATCAGGCTGCGCAGGCGGGCGGTCATGCGGTCGAAGTCGCGGCCCAGGTCGTTCAGTTCGGTGCCGCTTCGGCCGCTTCGGCCGCTTTCCTGGGCAAAGCGCGGCGCCAGGTCGCCGTGGGCGGCGGCGTCGAAGGCTAGCCGCAGCGCGCGGATAGGGCGCGAGAAGTACCAGGCCAGCAGCACCGAGAACAGCAGGCTGGCCAGGGTGGCGGCGGCGATCGGCAGCCACGGTCCCATCGGCTGGAAGCGCGGCCCCCACGGGCGGTCGCCCATGTTGCGGCGGTCGTCCATGGCGGGGCCGTCCGGCCCGGCGCCCGGGCCGAAGGCGGGAGCGGCGCCGTCCGGCTGCGCGCCGGGTGGACCTGGGGGCGGGCGATTGCCGCGCCGGTCGTCCGCGCCTTGCAGCACCGAGGCGGCCGTCATCGCCATCTGCGCGCCGCCGCTCAGGTTGGCCAGCAGCGGACGGTCAGCATCGAGGCCGCGCTGGCGCTCGCCCGACGGCAGGAACAGCAGATAGCGCTTGCCGTCGTCGCCCACCATCTGGCGCACCACGCGCCGCCGGCCGTCGTCCTTCAGGCGCAGGCGCGATTCCTGCAAGGCTTGCGCGCTGACGATACGGCCCAGCAGCTCATGCCCCTGCTCATCAACCGCATACACGCGGTGCCGTTCCATGTTCTCCAGCATGCGCTGCAAGGCCTTCACGCCGCCGAACTCCAAGGTGGAGGCGGCCGCGTTGATGGCCATTTCGGCCGGCGGACTGGTATCCAGCGTGACCTGCTGATTACTCTGCTGACTGCGATTCTTCCACCAGATCGCACCGCCGATGCCCACCGTCGCGGTGAGCTGCGCCAGCAGGATGGACAGGAAAAATTTCCAGAACAAACGGCCCAAGTCTTACTCCTTGATGAGCTGATAGCCCAGGCGGTACACGGTTTGCAGGCAGGAGCGGCCGTCGGCGATGGTGCCTAGCTTGTGGCGCAGCGAACTCAGGTGAACGTCGATATTGCGGTCGAAGCGCGCCAGCGGGCGACCCAGGCCTTGTTCCGACAAGGTGTTCTTGCTGACCGGACGGCCGGCGTTACGCGCCAATACTTCGAGCAGATTGAATTCGGTACTGGTCAGTTCCAGCTTGCCGCCGGCCCAGGTGGCGCGCCGCTGCTCCGGCCACATCACCAGTTGGCCGACGGTGATGGCGGTTTGTTGGCTATTGTCGGTCGGCACGCTTTGCGCGCGGCGCAGGATGGCGCGAATGCGCGCGGTCAGCTCGCGCGGCGTGCAGGGCTTGGCCACGTAATCGTCGGCACCCAGTTCCAGGCCGACGATGCGGTCGGTGTCGTCGCCACGGCCGGTCAACATCAGGATCGGCAGCTGGCTGTTGGTGCGGATGCGGCGCAGCGTTTCCAGGCCGTTCATGCGCGGCATCATCACGTCCAGGATGGCGATGGCGTACAGGCCGGTGGCGGCGGCGGCGGCGCCGGCTTCGCCGTCGTGTACGGCTTTGACTTCAAAACCCTCCTGTTCCAGGTATTCCTTGAACATGCCCACCAGTTCGATGTCGTCGTCTATCAGCAGTACTTTGCTCTTCATTGCAGCGATTTTCATTGGATACAGATAGGCCATCATATCAGCCCGGAGCCGCTGGGCGTGGTGCTTTTACCCGGTTTTACAAGCTCTTTCCATGCGGAATTTGAATGTCAGAACGGCATCTTTACGCCGATTTACGTTGCCCTAACGCCACTTAACACGGGGGGCGCTGAGAATGATGTCTCACTACCAATCAAGGATAACTCGCATGAAAACATCAAAAGCTAGCGTACGCAATATCCTGCTGGCCTCCATTCTGGCGCTGCCGCTGTTTGCCGTGGGCGTTGCCGCTGCGGAAGACATGGACGGCGGACGGCCGTTGTCGGCGCACGAAGAGCGCGGTCCGCGCGGCCCTGAGCATGATGGACCGCCGCCGTTCGGTGGCCCGCAGCGCGGCGGGCCGGATCACGGCGGAGACCGCGGCCCGGGCTTCGGTCCCGGCCGTCCGCCATTCCTGCGCGGCGTGGAGCTGAGCGACGCGCAGCAGGACAAGGTGTTTGCCATTCTGCACGCGGAGTCGCCTTACCTGCGCGATCAGTCGAAGGCAGCGGCCAAAGCGCGCGAGGCGTTGCGCGCGCTGGCCGTGGCAGACAAGTATGACGACGCCAAAGCCGCAGCGCTGGCCAGGGAGGCGGCCACGGCGGAAGCCAACATTGCCCTGCAGCAGGTGCGCACGCAGCAGAAATTGCTGGCTGTGCTGACGCCGGAGCAGCGCAAGCAGCAAGCGGAAGACCGGCCGCGTCAGCGTCCGTAATCGTGGTTCCAACCTTTTAGCGGAGAATCGTATGTCCATCAGCGCCCTGAGTTCCACCAGCGCCGCCAGCGCGCTCAGTTTCCTGAGCCGGTTGAGCAGCACCAATAGCACCAACAGCGCCAGCAGTGCCGGCAGCACCACCAACACCACAGGTGTGCGTCCGCCGCCACCACCACCGAAGGACGGCGGCGGTTTTGCCGACGCCATTGCCGAGGCCCTGGCCTCGATCGGCATCAGCGAGGTCGGCACCGATAGCAGCGGCAGCGCGGCCGCATCCAGCGCCGAGGCCACCGATGCCAGCGCCGATGCCAACGACGTGGCCGCTGCGCTCGGCAGCTTCCTGCAAAGCCTGATGGGCGCGCTGCACGCGCAACACAGCGACAACGCCGAAGCGCCGCCCCCATACGGCGAGCAGCAGGGCGGGGCGGGCGGTCCCGGCAAACTGGAGTCCGATCTGCAAAGCCTGATCGCCGAGGTGGGCGCTGGCGCATCCTCCAGCGCAACGGATGGCAGCGACAGCGCCGACGCCGTCGATCAGCTGGAAAGCGCATTCGCCAATTTGTTGGACAAGCTGGGCGCAGGCACAGACGCCAGCAGCGCCGACGGCACGGCTAGCACGGACAGCACCGGCACCGATGCGGCGTCCAAGCTGGCGGCCTTCCTGCAGGCGCTGTCGGCCAAGGTCGGCGGCAGCGGCGTCAGTGGCAACCTGGTCAATACCACCGTTTAAACCGCAATCCCGTAGCACCCGGCGCTGCCGCACAGATGCGCGGCACCGGCTTTCTCACCCAAGCAGGAGTAGGTATGGAATCTCACGACGATCACGAACACAGCCTGGCGGCCGACCTCACGGCCATGCTCAACCTCAACACCGACCGGCGCCAGACGCTGCGCTGGCTGCTGGCCGGCGCCTCGGCGCTGCCGGTGCTCGGCTGCGGCGGCGGCTCAGGCAGTGACACCACCACCACCACGGCCTCTACGACCACAGCGACCACCGGCACCACCGGCACCACCACAACGACGCCGACGACGCCGACGACCGGCACGTCCACCACGCCCACCACCGGCTCGTGCTCGGTCATTCCAGAAGAGACGGGCGGCCCGTATCCGGCCGACGGCACCAACAGCAATAGCAGCGGGGTAGTGAACGTACTGACACAGTCGGGCGTGGTGCGCAGCGATATCCGCAGCAGCTTCGGCAGCGCCAGCGGCACGGCGGCCGGCGTGCCGCTGACCATCAAGCTGCAGATCGTCAACGCCAACAACAACTGCGCGGCGCTGGCTAACGCCGCCGTCTACCTGTGGCACTGCGATCGCGACGGCAACTACTCACTGTACTCCAGCGGCGTCACCAACCAGAACTACCTGCGCGGCGTGCAGGAAACCGATAGCAGCGGCAACCTGAGCTTCACCACGATCTATCCGGGCTGCTACTCGGGCCGCGTGCCGCATGTGCACTTCGAAGTGTACGCCTCACTGGCCAAGGCCAGCAGCGCCTCCAACCGCATCCGCACCTCGCAGTTCACCTTCCCGGTGACCACCAGCAACGAGGTGTACGCCACCGCCGGCTACAGCGCCAGCGTGCGCAATATGGCGGCGATCAGCTTCAGCAGCGACAACGTCTTCAGCGACGGCTACTCGCTGCAGATGTCGGCCGTCACCGGCAACGCCACCGATGGCTATGTGGCGACGCTGGTGGTGGCGGTGTCCGTTTAAACGGCGTTCATGAAGCCGAGGTTGCGGGTGCTGAAGTTGCCGATGTTCGGGAACACGTCCGCAGTCTCGGTGGCCGACAGGCCGAACCAGCTGCCCAGCGTGGCGCCGTATTGGTCCACCGAAATGGCCGGCAACAGAGCGCCGGACCCGGCGTCATTCTTGTGCCCAATGCCCACGGCCGGCATGGTGCCGTAGATATCCTTGCCTTTCACGGCACCCCCCATGACGAAGTGGTGCGAGCCCCAGCCGTGGTCGGTGCCGTCGCCATTGCTGGTGAACGTGCGGCCGAAGTCCGATGCGGTGAACAGCGTAACTTGCTTGGTCATGTCGCCACCAGGCAGCGAATACAGCACGGCATTGAAATACCGCATCGCGTGACTCAGCTGCGCCAGCAGGTCAGCCTGGTGGGTGCGCTGCTTATCGTGCGTATCGAAGCCGCCGATGCTGACATAAAATACCTGACGCTTCATGCCCAGCGTATTGCGGCCGCCGATCATGCGCGCCACGGTTTGCAGTTGCACCGCCAGCGGATTGACGCTTGCCACACCGGTGTTCGGATTGACGTACCAGCTTGGGTCCACCACGCCGCCGGCGCCGATCGGCAGCATGGCGGTGCTGGCGGCTGCTTGCGTGGTGATGGCGTTGCGCGCCACTGCGGCATGTTCCTTCTGGATCAGGTCGGTGCTGTCGGCGGTAATGATGTCGCGCAAGGTGTTAGCGGCCAGGGTCGAGCCGAACAGCGGGCCGCTCAGGTTTTTGATTGCCGGGATACTGGTTCCGGCAAACTGCAACTGGCGCAACATCCGGCCGCTGAGGAAGGTCGAGTTGCCCGAGGTGGAGACGGCGGCAAACGAGGAATTCGCGTTCGCGGCCGCCAGCATCTCCACCATGCGCGCCCCCCAGCCGGAGGTGTTGCTGCCCTCAGGCTGATTTGACTGCCACACGGCCTGCTGATCGTTGTGCGAGAACAGTTTTGACGGCAGCGGCACCGAGCGGGCATGGAACTCGGCCTTGGTGGTGGGCTGGATCAGTGTGCCGACATTGGCCACCACGGCCAGGTTGCCATTGTTGAACAAGTCACGCATGGCGGTCATGCTGGGATGCAGTGCGAAGCTGCGGCCGGCTTGCGCGGTAGTGGGCGCGATCGGCAGCAGACTGCTATAGGCGCTACCTTGGCCGAGTGCGATGGAGTCCGCGCTGGCGGTGGTGCGGTATTTCGAGTAGCTCGCCCACGACTCGGGATCGGTGCTCAGAACGGTGTTGAAGCCGTCGTTGCCACCGGTCAGAAATACGCATACCAGCGCCTTGTAATCGGACGCAGTGGCGGCAGCTGCGCTGCTCATGGCCGCAAGATTCATCGAGAAGGGAATTGCAGTGCCGCCGGCCAGGGACAACATGCTACCGAGAAAATTGCGACGGGATTGCATCGGTTTGCTCATGTTTGCTTCCTTATTTCTGTACTAAATATTCGGGTGAGGCCATGGTCAGGTAGATCGCCAGGTACACGCGGTTTTTGGTAGCAATAATAGTGTCCGCGCCGTTCCACGGTTTCGGATCAAGCACCACGGAGTTCAGCGCCGCCAGAATCTTGGCGCGCAGCGTGCTCGACATTGAACCAGACATCAGCAACAGGTTCACGCGGTCCACCAGCAGCTCAGGTGTTGCGGCCAGCGCCCACTCTTTGGTGTAATCAGCCCTGATATTGTCATCCACGCCGAAGCCGTATTGCATCACCTGCTGCAGGAAGTTCAGGTAGCCGGTTATCGACGGGCCACTGGTGATCTGAAGTTCGGCCGACACCTGGCCGGCGTTCGACAATGCCGATCCGGGTGGCGAGTACATCGGGCGATAGAAGTTAAACACCGACGGCGATTGAAGCACGGTTTGCGCCAGCGCGGTGTTGACGTCACTGGTGCCCCACGATAAGAACCAGCCATTGCTGGAAGTGGCGTTGAATGCACGTAGGAAGTTCGCCAGGCGTAGCAATGGCTCTCGCAGCTTCTTCGGATTGGTGGCCTCGGTCGCTTCGCTGTCGAGCAGAATGGCGCGGATCACCGCCTTCATGTCGCCGCGCACGCCGCTGCCGTTGTTGTTGAAAGCGGCGGCGACGCGGCTGACATAGGCCGGGCTTGGATTGCTGGTAACCAGGTGCTGGATCAGCTGACGGCCAATGAAGGGACCGACGTTGGGATGGTTGAACAGCGTGTCGAGCGCGATCTTCACTTCAGTCGTTGCGTTGGTGCCTGCAGGAATCGTCACGCCCAGGAACGATTTTTCCGACGTCGAGTGATAGGCCGTGTAGTTCTGCATGGGCGTCCATGCGCGGTCGGAATACACGGTGTAGCCATAGAAACGCGATTCGCTCTGGTCCGGTCCGGCCCAGCTCCAGCCGGTAAAGACCTTGGCCAAGCCCATGATATCCTCGTGCTCATAGGTCAGCTGGGGTTTGCCGTCCGCCAACTTGACGCTGCCGTCCTGATTCAGCTGGTACAGGCCAATCGTCATCAGCTGCATGACTTCGCGCGCAAAATTTTCATCCGGCATGCGTGTGCCGTCTTCCTTCACGTTATGAATGTGGCTGAGATAAGTGCCCATCAGCGGATGCAGGGCAACGCCTTCCAGCAGATCGCGGAAATTCAGCAGACCGCGGCGCGCCAGCATATCGTAGTAATTGGCGACACCGTAAGGCTCCGGATAGATGGCATCGTCCTTGGTCGAAATGACAAAAATCTGCGACAGGGCAAAGGCAACCCGCTGGCGCAACTGGTCTGGTCCGGAAATGGCTTGCTGCCAGAATGAACCCAGGAATTGCTCGGAGACGACCTTGCGCGTAACGCCGGACGATGCGGAAGAGGCGTAGTAGTTGAGATAGCTCCGATGCATGTTTTGCGGCATCGAAAACTGCGCTGTTATCCAGGCCGACGTGCCCATGCTGGCTAGCTCGGCAATAGTGGCCGAGGTAGGGCCAAAGCTTGCTTGTGCCAAGAAATGTGCTGCAGCTTCTGGCGTCATTGTAGCTGCTGCTACTGCGCTGCTGTTACTGCTAGTGCCGGCAGCAAGGGTGCCGCTGCCGGAGTCGGTGCTTGCACCTGCGATCATGTATGCCAGGAATTTGCTCTGTGGTGCCTGTGCTTCTTGCGGGTTTGTGGTGTCACTTACCGAGCCGCCGCAAGCAGCTAGGATGGACAATACGGCGATCGGTAAGAACCGTTTAAAGTTGCTCAAGACCATGTTATTTCCCAAAAAAAACTAATGGGACCGATTGTAGAAGAGATCGCCTTTCATGTTGGGATTGATTTTTTTTGTGCGAGGCAACATTATATTTTTAAAAAGTAATTAGTTGAAGTTAGGCGACAAAGCGTGCATCTTAGAGGAACTTATGAAGAGTTAAACGATAATTTTTTTTCGGAAACGTGAATTTTCTGCGACAATTTATACTTAAAATGTAAATTTTTCGTCGTTTGGACCCAAAAAAAGGCAGCGAGGCTGCCTTTTGTGCTTATTGCGATTGTTTTATTGCTTGACGCAATCCACGAAGTAGCCGCGCTTGCCGTCCACTTCGCGCTTGACCAGGCCGTGGACGTCGGTCTCAAAGCCCGGGAAACGTTCGTTGAAGTCACGTGCGAAGCGCAGGTAGTCAACGATGGTCTTGTTGAAGCGCTCGCCCGGGATCAGCAACGGAATGCCCGGTGGATACGGCGTCAGCAGGATCGAGGTGATGCGGCCTTCCAGCTCATCAATGGCAACCCGCTCGATTTCGCGGTGCGCCATCTTGGCGAAGGCGTCCGACGGCTTCATGGCGGGCACCATGTCAGACAGGTACATCTCGGTGGTCAGGCGCGCCACGTCGTAGGCCTTGTAGAAGTCGTGGATCTGCTGGCACAGGTCGCGCAGGCCCATGGTTTCGTAGGTCGGGTTGGCGGCCGCGAATTCCGGCAGGATGCGCCACATCGGCTGGTTCTTGTCGTAGTCGTCCTTGAACTGCTGCAGCGCGGTCAGCAGCGTGTTCCAGCGGCCCTTGGTGATGCCGATGGTAAACATGATGAAGAACGAGTACAGGCCGCACTTCTCGATGATCACGCCGTGCTCGGCCAGGTACTTGGTGACGATCGACGCCGGAATGCCGGTCTCGTCGAACTTGCCGTCCAGCGACAGGCCCGGGTTGACGATGGTGGCCTTGATCGGGTCCAGCATATTGAAGCCCGGCGCCAGCTTGCCGAAGCCGTGCCAGTCGTCCTCGGCCTTGATGATCCAGTCTTCGCGGGTGCCGATGCCTTCTTCCGCAAACTCGTTCGGGCCCCACACTTTGAACCACCAGTCCTTGCCCCACTCGGCGTCGATCTTCTTCATGGCGCGGCGGAAGTCCAGCGCTTCCAGGATCGATTCTTCCACCAGGGCGGTGCCGCCCGGCGCTTCCATCATGGCCGCAGCGACGTCGCAGGAGGCGATGATCGAGTATTGCGGCGAGGTCGAGGTGTGCATCAGGTAGGCCTCGTTGAAGGCGTCCCGGTCCAGCTTGACGGTTTCCGATTCGCGCACCAGCACTTGCGAGGCCTGCGACAGGCCGGCCAGCAGCTTGTGGGTCGACTGGGTCGAGAAGATCATCGACTCCTTGGCGCGCGGGCGGTCCTTGCCGATCGCGTGCATGTTCTTGTAGAAGTCGTGGAAGGTGGCGTGTGGCAGCCAGGCTTCGTCGAAGTGCAGGGTGTCGATCTGGCCGTCCAGCATTTCGCGCAGGGTCTCGACGTTGTAGACCACGCCGTCGTAGGTCGACTGGGTGATGGTCAGGATGCGCGGCTTCTTGTTCACGGCTTCGCGCGCGAACGGATTGGCTTCGATCTTGCGCATGATGCTTTCCATCGTGAACTCTTCCAGCGGAATCGGACCGATGATGCCGAGGTGGTTACGGGTCGGCATCAGGAACACCGGAATCGCGCCGCACATGATGATCGAATGCAGGATGGATTTGTGGCAGTTGCGGTCGACCACGACGATGTCGCCCGGCGCTACGGTCGAGTGCCAGACCATCTTGTTCGAGGTCGAGGTGCCGTTGGTGACGAAGTAGCAATGGTCGGCGTTGAAGATGCGCGCGGCGTTGCGTTCGGACTTGGCGACCGGGCCGGTGTGATCCAGCAACTGGCCCAGCTCTTCGACGGCGTTGCAGACGTCGGCGCGCAGCATGTTTTCACCGAAGAACTGGTGGAACATCTGGCCGATCGGCGACTTCAGGAAGGCTACGCCGCCCGAGTGGCCGGGGCAGTGCCACGAATACGAGCCGTCGTTGGCGTATTCCACCAGCGCGCGGAAGAACGGCGGCGCCAGGCCGTCCAGGTAGGACTTGGCTTCGCGGATGATGTGGCGCGCCACGAATTCCGGCGTGTCCTCGAACATGTGGATGAAGCCGTGCAGCTCGCGCAGGATGTCGTTGGGAATGTGGCGCGAAGTGCGGGTTTCGCCGTACAGGTAGATCGGGATGTCGGCGTTCTTGTAGCGGATTTCTTCGACGAAGGCGCGCAGCGACTTCAGGGCGGTGTCGGTCTCTTCAACCGAACCGGCGCCGAATTCCTCGTCGTCGATCGACAGCACGAAGGCCGAGGCGCGCGATTGCTGCTGGGCGAACTGGGACAGGTCGCCGTAGCTGGTCACGCCCACCACTTCCATGCCTTCTTTTTCCATTGCATCGGCCAGGGCGCGAATGCCCAGGCCGGACGTGTTCTCGGAACGGAAATCCTCGTCAATGATGACGATGGGGAAACGAAATTTCATGCATGTCTCCAAAAAAGCAAGCCGCCCCTGACCAGTGTGGAGGGGCGGACTAGGGCGCGACCAAGGTGGCCGCAAAAAATAAGAACGGGATTCTCGCAGAAATAGCGGCTCTGCGGGAAAAAAATTATCGTAACAGAATGCCTGACAGGAATGACACCGTTATTACAACCGTGCCATGCTATTCAGTAAATATTACTTAGTGAACGGCAAACCAGGCCATGGCGCCCAGCACGATGCCGACACCGGCCACGCCGTAGGCCAGGCCCATCATCCACTTCTTGCGGGTCAGCAGGGTGATGGCGGCCAGCGAGATGGCGATCTGCTCGGCGGTGGTGGCCAGCGCCCACTGGTGGTGCTTGTGCATGGCTTGGTCCGACCTGTGGTTCCACTCTGTAGAGGATGCCTCCCACTTCTCGGCTTCCTTCTTGATGTCTTCCTTTTCGGCCTTGTAGCGGGCCACTTCGGCCTCGTAGCGCTTGGGATCGACGCCGGGCAGGGTCATAACCAGCTCGGCCAGGTTCTGCTTGGAGGACTTGGCCTGATAGTAATTCCAGCTATTGGCGGCCTGGGTTTTGTCGATGGCGGCGTTGTTCTTGAACAGCGCCGCTTCGTTTTGCGTGGCGCCGCCGAGGTAGCCGAAGGCCGCGCCGACGGTGGCCAGGATGGCCGTCATGACGGCAATGTTGTTGGAAAAGCCGTCGTTGCCGTGGGCGGCATGTTCGACCGCGTGGTCGTGTGGTCCGTGTACGTGGAAACCTTGGCCAGACATAGGGGTATCCTTAAAACTTAGGCCTTGCGGCGCAGTGTGACAAAAGCGTAGCGCAAACCGGATGCATCGGACGTGTGCTCGTCGCGGGCGGTTTCTTGCCACGCGCTGGCGTCGATCTCCGGGAAAAATGCATCGCAGTCGAAGGTATGGGCAATTTGCGTAATAATCAACTGGTCGGCCAGTTGCATGGATTGCTGGTAGATCTCGGCGCCGCCGATGACGAAGCCCTCGGCGCCGTCCAGCAGGGCGATGGCGGCCTCGATGGAGCCGACCGCCTCGACGCCGTCATGGCGCCATGCCGCGTTGCGGGTGATGACGATATTGCGGCGGTTCGGCAGCGGCCGGCCTATCGAATCAAAGGTTTTGCGGCCCATGATGATCGGGTGGCCGGTGGTCAGCCGCTTGAAATGCGCCAGATCCTCCGGCAGCTTCCACGGCAGGCTGTTATTGATGCCGATGCCGCGCTGGGCGTCGGTGGCGACGATGATGGTCAGAGTGCTCATAGCTTTTCATTGTAGAAGGCCAGCAGGTGGTCCGCCAGTGCTTGCGGGGCTTCCAGCGGGATCATGTGGCCGGTGCCTTCGGTCAGCATGTGGAGCTGGGCCGTCGGGTTGTAGGTGGTGAATTCGCGCACGTCGTCGGCCGGCACCAATTTGTCCTGTTCCGAGGCGACGATCATGACCGGGCAACGCAGCTCGCCGGTGCGGCGCATCAGGTCCGGGCGTTCGATGGTGGTGCGAAACTGCGTCAGCAGCACGTCCTTACCCAGTTCCACCGCCATCCGCTGGATGACGTCGACGATGGCCGGATCGTCCATGTGCTCGGGCGCGAGGACTTCTCGCAGGCGCATTTGCGTCATGCCGGTGTACTGGTTCTTTTCCAGCAGCGGGATGATGCGCAGGCGCGTGGCCTTTTCCTTTTCCTGCAGGCCCTTGGCGGAACTGGCGATGATGACCAGCGAGTTCACGCGCTCCGGGTTGGCCAGCGCGAATTCCACCGCCAGGTAGGCGCCCAGCGAGAAGGCGACCAGGTTGGCCTTCGGCGCGGCGTGGGCGGAGATCAGTTCCTGCATTTGCTCGCGCGAGCGCGCCTCGTGCAGCGGGACGTGGTTGAATTCGAAGCCTTCGCCCAGCAGCGGCAGCAATCGGCTCCACATGCGTTGATCGCACAGGGTGCCGGGCACTAAATCCAGTCGCATCATACCGCCATGGCTGCGGTGATCGGCGCGTGGTGTTGATAGCCTTCCAGCGCGAAGTCGGTCGGTTCGATTTTTTCGAGCCACTCCGGTTCGTACTTGCCGGTTTCGGCGAAGGCGGGCACGCGGTCCGAGATGGTCAGCTGCGGCAGCGGGAACGGCTCGCGCTTGAGCTGCTCCTGCACCATGTCCATGTGGTTTTCGTAGATGTGGGCGTCGCCGATGAAGTAGGTGAACCAGCGCGGCGTGTAGCCGGTCAGCCGGCCCACCAGATGCATCAGCGCGGCGCCTTCCGCCAGGTTGAATGGCGTGCCGAGACCGAGGTCGTTCGAGCGCACGTAGAGGCACATCGACAGTTCTTTGGTGGCCGGATTCGGGATGAACTGGTACAGCAGGTGGCAGGCCGGCAGGGCCACAGCGTCCAGCACGGCCGGATTCCAGCCGTGGAACAGGATGCGGCGGCTGCCTGGGTGGTTGACGATGGTGTCCAGGCACTCGCGCAGCTGGTCGATGGCTTTGTACAGGAGTAATTTCTTGACGCCGTTTTCTTCAATCGGCGCGACCACGGTGAAGCCGTTCTTTTGTGCGCTGGCCAATTGGGCTTCCTGGTCGGCGTCGATGACTTTGTAACCTGGCCATTGGCGCCACTGCACGCCGTAGACCGGACCCAGGTCGTCGGCGCCCAATCGGTAGGGATTGTCCAGCCATTGCTGGTTTTCGTTGGCGTTCTGGTCCCAGACTTTGCAACCGAGCGCGCGGAAATCAGCGGCGCTGCGGGAGGCGCGCAAGAAAGCGCACAGTTCACCGACCACGGACTTGAATGCCAGCTTCTTGGTTGTCACCGCAGGAAAACCTTTGGTCAGGTCGAAGCGCATCATCGCGCCCGGCACGCTCAGCGTGCGGATGCCGGTGCGGTTGTCCTGCCAGCTGCCGGTGTCGATGACGGTCTGGATCAATTCCTGGTATTGCTGCATTCAGTTCTCCAACAGGGGGTGTCGCTCAAAAGACGGGTATTTTAGCAGGCGGGCCTGGCGCTCGCCTGCCGCTCAGCGTGGGCCGGAACGGGACTTGCGGCCGGCCGGCTTGGCAGCAGCGCGGCCTTCGGTGCGCGCCTGCGACTTGGCGCCCCGGCCGTTGGTCACCACCACCGCGCCTTTCGGCGCAGCAGGGCCGCGCGAGCCGCCGCCAGGGGCGAATGCGCGGCGCGGTGCGGCCGCTTCTTTGGCCGGCGCGCGCTCGCGCGGCGCGGACTTTGCCGGTTTCTCAGGCGGCGTGTAGACGCCGAGCGATTCGCTGCCGCCGGCAGGGCGAGCCGCCGTTTTGGCGACAGCAGGCGCTTTCGCCATAGGCGGCGCACCGGCAGGGCGCTTGGCTGTCTTGGCCGCCTTGATCGCATTGGCCGCCGGGCCTTTGCGCGCCGGCGCGGCGACGCCACGGGCTGCGGTTTCCGGCACGCGGTGATCGGCCTCGAAGCCTGGTTCCTCGCAGCGCGGAATCGCCTGGCGCGTCAGCGTCTCGATCGCGCGCAGCATGTCCACCTCGTCTGCGCACACCAGCGAAATCGCCTCGCCGGCCATGCCCGCACGGCCGGTGCGGCCGATACGGTGAATGTAATCCTCGGCCACCGACGGCAAATCAAAGTTCACCACCTGCGGCAGCGCCTCGATATCGAGGCCGCGCGCCGCCACGTCGGTCGCGATCAGCAGTCGCACTTCCTTGCGCTTGAAGCGATCGAGCGCGCGCAGACGTGCCGGCTGCGTCTTGTCGCCGTGGATCGCATCGGCGCTAACACCATGCTCCAGCAAGGTCTTGACCAGCGCCTCTGCACCCTTGCGCGTTTTGACGAACACCAGCGCCTGTATCCAACCCAGCTTGTTCAGCAGATGCAGGAACAGCTCCGGCTTGCGGCGCTTGTCGGTCGGGATCAGCCACTGCTTGACGCTCTTGGTCGCGGTATTGGCCGCCGCCACCTGAATCGCAACCGGATCTTTCAACATGCCGTTGGCAAGCTTGCGGATCTGATCCGAGAAGGTGGCCGAGAACATCAAGGTCTGGCGCTGCTTCGGCAATGCCTCCAGCAGGATATCCAGATCGCGCTCGAAGCCCAGGTCCAGCATGCGGTCCGCCTCGTCCAGCACCAGCGTTTGCAACAGCTCGAAGCTGATCACGCCCTGATCGTGCAAGTCGATCAGGCGGCCCGGCGTCGCCACCAGCACATCCAGGCCCTTGCGCAGTTTGGCGATCTGCGGATCGATCGGCACGCCGCCATACGCCACGGCGCTGCGCAGCGGCAGATTGCCGCCATAGCTGCGGAAGCTCTCATATACCTGCTCGGCCAGTTCGCGCGTCGGCACCAGCACCAGCGCGCGGATGCACAGCGGCGCGGTCGCACCGTCCATCGTCAGCCGTTGCAGGATGGGCAGCGCGAAGCCGGCGGTCTTGCCGGTGCCGGTCTGCGCGGCGGCCATCACGTCGCGGCCCGCCAGCACGGCTGGAATGGCCTGTTTCTGGACCGGCGTAGGCTGTTTGTAGCCCAGCGCGTCCAGCGTGCGCAGTAAAGGATCGATCAGGCCGAGTGCGTGGAATGTCATGATGTGGTCAGTCAAACGAAAAGGGGCGCAGTGTAGCCGGTTTGTCCGGCTGCCGCGAAATTAGTTGGTCAGCGCGTCCGACCACAGGGCCAGAATCTCGCGCAGGCGCTGGTCCGCCATGTTGAGCAGGTTGTCGCCGACGTACAGCTCCACCGAGCAGCGATCCGGCAAGGCGGCATGATTGGCGCCATTGAACAGCCACACGCCGTGCTGCTCGGCGAAGCGGCTGCGGATCTCCAGCGCCTGTTCGCGGCCCACCGGTAAATGCAGATGCAGCATATTGGCCTGCGGCTGCGCCGGATTCGGCACCAGCAGCGGATAGTCGCGCAACGCTTCAACCAGCCACTGCGTGCGCTTGAAGTAGGCCGGCATGGCGTTCAGGCGCGCATCGAACTGCATGGCGGCCGCCACCACGTAGGGCGTGCGCTGATAGACGTTGCCGCCCTGGCGTCGATACCATTCCTGCGCCTTGGCGACAAACGCCGCGCTGCCGGCCAGCATGGCGCCGCCCATGCCGCCTATGCCTTTGTACAGCGAGACGTAGACGCTGTCGAAGCCCGCTGCGATCTCGGCGGCCGTATGGCCGTAGGCGGCAACCGTTTCCCACAGGCGCGCGCCGTCCATGTGCAGATGGATGCCTTGTTCGCGGCAGTAGATCTTGATGGCCGTCAGCTCGTCCCAGCTCGGGCACTGGCCGCCGATTTCGCGCGCCGGCAGTTCCAGCGATGCCGCGCCAAGACGGTCCGGGATGGCTTGCAGGTCGTCCAGTGTCCATACACGGTGCGGATCGCCGATCTGCAGCGCATGGAAATGATCGAACAGTTGGTGATTGCCGCGTTCATGCTTGAGGATGTGCGACGTCGGATGCAGCGCCACCAGCTTGCTGCCGCGCTCCGCACAGGCGATGCGCAGCGCCGTCGCCTGCGTCATGGTGCCGGTGATGCAGAATACCGCCGCCTCGAAGCCCAGCAGGCGCGCGATCTTCTGTTCGAATTCCTGTATCAGCGCGCCGCTGCCGTAGACGTCATGCGTCACGCCGCGCCCCTCGCACCAGTCGCCCATGGCCGTGAACAACTCGGCGGGCGAGGGCGCGCGGTGTCCCGGCAGGTGGGTGCGGCAGCTTTGCTTCAGTTCTGCGTCGGTCATGGCGTGCTCCTGAAAGATACGCTCAATGCTCCACGTGCACGTTGTGGAACTGCAGCGCCGCCAAATTGGCGTAGATGCCGCCCAGCGCCACCAGCGATTTGTGCGTGCCCGTTTCAACGATTTTACCGTCTTCCATGACGATGATGCGGTCCGCACGCTGCACGGTCGCCAGGCGGTGGGCGATGATGACGGTGGTGCGGCCGGCCATGGCCGCTTCCAGGGCCTTCTGCACCAGGCGTTCGGATTCGGCGTCGAGCGCGCTGGTGGCTTCGTCCAGCAGCAGCAGCGGCGGATTTTTCAGCAGCGCACGGGCGATGGCGATGCGCTGACGCTGGCCGCCGGACAGGCGCACACCGCGCTCGCCGAGGAAGGAGTGATAACCCTGCGGCAGTTTCTCGATGAATTCGTGGGCCGCAGCCAGCTTGGCGACAGCGATCACTTCCTCATCGCTGGCGCCGGCGCGGCCGTAGCGGATGTTTTCCATGGCATTGGCCGAGAAGATCACCGTATCCTGCGGCACGATGCCGATGGCGTCGCGCAGGGTGTGCAGGTCGAGCTGGGTGATATCGACGCCATCGAGCTTGATGCTGCCGCTTTGCGGATCGTAGAAGCGCAGGAACAGCTGGAACAGCGTGGTCTTGCCGGCGCCGGAAGGGCCGACCACCGCCACCGTTTCGCCGGGCTGAATGTCGAGCGCCAGATGGCTCAGCGCCTCGGTCTCCGGGCGCGAAGGATAGGAGAAGACGACGTCGTTCAGCGACAGCGCCGCGCCGTTGGCGGCGCGCGGCGGCAGCGCCAGCGGCTTGGCCGGCGACTGGATCTTCGACTTCACCGACATCAGTTCCAGCAGGCGTTCGGTGGCGCCGGCGGCGCGTTGCGCTTCGCCCATCACCTCGGACAGCGCGCCGATGGCACCGGCCACGATGGATGCGTACAGGATGAACTGGCCGAGATCACCGCCGGTCATCTGGCCCGAAATCACGGCGTGCGCGCCCAGCCACAGTACGAAGACGATGGCGCCGAACACCAGCACAATCGCCAGCATGGTGAGGAAGGCGCGCGCACGGATGCGGCGCATGGCGGTCTGGAAGGCGCCTTCGACCGAGCCGCCGAAGCGCGTGGACTCGATCTTTTCGTGCGTGAAGGCTTGCACCGTCGGCATGGCGTTAAGGATTTCGCCGGCCATGGCCGAGGCGTCGGCCACCCGGTCCTGCGAGTCGCGCGACAGGGTGCGCACTTTGCGGCCGAACATCACGATCGGCAGCACGGTCAGTACCAGCAGGCCGATAATGATGGCCGACAGTCTTGGGCTGGTCACGAACAGCATCACCAGGCCGCCGATGAACAGCAGCATATTCCGCAGTGCCATCGAGATGCTGGTGCCCACCACGGATTGAATCAAGGTGGTGTCGGTGGTGATGCGCGACAGGACTTCGCCGGTTTGCGTGGTTTCGAAAAACTCCGGGCTTTGCGTGACCACGTGTTTGTACACGGCGGTGCGGATGTCGGCGGTAACGCGCTCGCCGAGCCAGGACACGGTGTAGAAACGCGCCGCCGTCGCCAGCGCCAGAATGGTGGCGAGGCCGAACAGCGCCAGGAACACCAGGTCCACGTGCTGGATGCTATTGACGCCAGCGCTGCCGAAACCGAGGTCGATCATCTGCTTGAACGCGGCGGGTATCGCCAGCGTGGCGCCGGCGGCCACCAGCAGGGCGATGCCGGCGAGCCCGAACTGGCGCTTATACGGCACCAGGAAGGGCAGCAGCCCACGCAGGGTGGCGATGCTGCCTTTCTTGAGTTCACGGGATGCGGTCGGGGCGGCGGCGGACTGCGTACTGGCGGTGGTGCTGTTGGTCATTGTGTGGCTACGGTTTCGATTGATTCTAATGTGGACGTTTGGCGCAGCTTTTTATTGTTATCTACAGTTTCATTGGTCGTACATAACCGGTCATCTCCAGGTAGGCGCGTCCGGCCGGTTTGCCGTCGCGGCTCAGCGTTACCGCGCCTTCCCAGTACACGGCGCCGGTCGACCGGCGCGAATCGAGCTCCTGGTCGTCCTGCAAAGGCACGATGTCCCACATGGTGCTGCCGGTGGTGAGCTGGGTCGCAACGGGATACTCGGCATTGGTGCGGGGCGAACGCCACCGCCTTTGCGGGGTAAATTTGACCTGGTCCGGCGAGAACTGCGTGATCTTACCGGAAGCATCGCGCCATGTCGCGTGCGCCCATAGTGTAGCACCTGTCTTGCTGCGAACCTGGAAAGCCATCAGCGCGCCGCCGTCGGCCAGGTTGGCGCCGATCCAGTCCCACCCGGTGGTGTCGGCGTCGAGCGAGTCGGTCGACCATTCGTGGTCCAGCCACGCGGCGCCACTGACGGCTGTGGGCTTGCCGGCGCGCGTGATGCTGCCGCTGACCTGTAGTTGCGGCTCGCTGTAGTAATAGCTGCTGTTGTTGGGGCGCGGGCCTTTGCGCGAATAGCCGTTCTGGCCCTGCAGCAGTACTGGCTGCGTTGGTGCTAGTTTGATATCGAAGGCGAATTGCGGGGCGTCGACGTGGATGGCGTAGCTGCCGTCGGCGGCGCGCACCATGTGCCAGTCTTCCAGCTTGACGTTGGTGTCGCCCGGTTTGGCGTAGGACAGGCCGAAACCTTCGCGCGCGCTGCGCTGGTCGTGCAGCAGCTTGCCGTTGGCCGGGTCGGACAGGGCGGCGTGACCGATGATCAACTGTTTCGGCGCGAATTGGCTTGGATTGGCGCGGTCATGGCCGCTGCCGCTGCGGAAGAATGTGACCTGGAAGCCGAGCGGCTTGCCGTCCGGCGTGTTGATCCAACCGGTGACGTACCACCATTCGGTTTTGTAGTCGGGATGCGCGCCGTAGTCTTTCGGGAAGGCGAGCGTGGCGCCGGCCGGCAGCGGCGTCACCGCCTGGTATTGCGGCTCGGCGGCGTGAGCGGCGGCCGACAGCAGCGCAAGCAGAATATACAGAAACCGCAGCATCACCAGTCCTCCCTGACGGCACGGATCGGCCCACCGGACAGCGATTGGCGGCCGGCCAGCAGCGCGGTGAGCGCGGCGGCGCCCAGCAGCAGTCCGGCCACAGCGCCGAGCAGCGGCCACGGCAAATGCAACTGCATGGTCCAGTGGAACGATTGTGGATTGACGACGAAGACCAAGATCAAACTGATCACCCATCCCAGTACAAAGCCGGTGGCGATGCCAAGCGCCGTCAGCGAGCCGCCTTCAATCGCCAGTATCGCCAGCACCTGGCGCCGCGTGACGCCGACGTGGCGCAGCATGCCGAACTCCTTGGCCCGCGCCAGCGTTTGCGCGGAGAAGGTGGCGGCTACGCCAAACAGGCCGATGACGATGGCGATCGCCTCCAGCAGGTAGGTGATGGCGAAACTGCGATCGAATATCTTCATGCTCATGGCGCGGATCTCGGAAGGTTCGCTGGCGTCCAGCGTGGCGGCGAATGGCAGGCGCCTCAGCGCCGCGATGGTATCGTCGGGCTTGACCTGCGGCTTGAGCGTCAGGGCGACGCCGCTGGCGTCTGCGTCGCCGGTGATGGCGCGGTAGTCGCTCAGCTGCATCTGGATGGTGCCGGTCGGCCGTGCGTAGTCGCGCCACACGCCGGCCACCTGGAAGGCGTGCATCGCGCCGTTGAGCGGCAGCTCGATGCGCTGGCCGACCGCCATGCCGTACAAATCCACCATCGCTTCCGAAATCCAGACTGGCCGCGCGCCAGGCTGCGGCGCGCGCGCTTCGCCGACGATGGCCAACGTGCGGCCCGGATCGGCGGCGTCGACGTTGCGTGCCATAAGCGTGACCGGCGGCCGCGCCGGCGCCAGCGACACGGAGCGCGTGCGCAGGAAATCGGCATGCGCCACGCCGGGCAGTGCGGCCAGCGTCGCTTGTTCTTGCGGGCGCAGGCCCGCCGTCACGCCGCCGGTGGCGGTGCCGACGTAGATATCGGCCGGCAGGATGTGCAGCAGCCAGTCGTCCAGTGACACGCGGAAGCTGGCGACCATGATGGCCATCGCCACCATCAGGCTGAAACTCGACAGCACGCCGCCCAGCGCGATACCGGCCTGGCTGGACGCATTGGCCAATCGCGACACGGTGAGCGTGATGACGGCAGAGGCGCCGGGCTTGTGGGCGGTCGCGGCGCTCCAGCGCCGGTGCGCGAAGCGGAATACGATGGCGGCCAGGCGCGGCATCAAGCCGATGGCGCCGATCAGCAGCAGCGCGATCGACAGATAGCCGAACAGCGGCAGCTCGAACACGGGCGGCGCCTGCGACAGCAGCGCGGCAAGCGCCATCAGCACCAGTGGCGGCCAGGTAGGCGACAGGCCCGATATCGCCGCTTCCTCGGTGCCCGATTTGAGCGCCACCGCTGGTTTGGCGCGCGCGGCGTCCAGCGCCGGCGCCGCGCAACCCAGCAACGCGACCGCCACGCCGAGCGCGAAGTAGACGGCCGCCGCCACCGGTGTGAAATGCACTTGCGGGCGCACGCCCGAGAAGAAGCCTGCACCCAGGTCGGCGCCCATGAAGTGCAGCGCGGCGGCGGCCATGCCGTAGCCGGCGGCGATGCCCAGTGCGGAACCAGCCAGGCCCAGGCACAGGCCTTCGATCAGGATCTGGCGCAGCAGGTGGTGGCGGTCCATGCCCAGCACGCGCAGCAGCGCGAACTGGCTGCGGCGGCGGATCACCGACAGCGCCTGCGTGGAGAACACGAGGAAGGCGCCGGTGAACAGCGCCACCAGCGCGAGCACGGTCAGGTTGACGCGATAGGCGCGGCTCATGCCGTCGTTGCGGTTGTTCTGTTCCTCGTCATTTGGTTGGTTGATGCGGAAGCGGCCGGGATACTGGCGTTGCAGGTCCTGTTGCAGTTGCATTTTGAAGACGTCGCGATTGACGCCGTCGCGCAGTTTCAGGTCGATACGGGACAGCTGGCCGAGTTTTTCGAAGCGCCATTGCGCGGCGCCGATATCCATGACCGCGATGCGCTGGCCGGCGCGCGCGCCGGGCAGCGGCCCGGCCACGCGCAGCGCCAGTGCGCCGGTGCCCACTTGCAGCGTCACCATGCCGTCCTTCGGCTGCAGCCATTGCTGGGCGGCGGCCGAGAGGAACAGGGCGTCGTCGGCCAGGGTGTCGGCGATACGGTCTTCGGCCGGCACGCCGATGAGGTCCGGCGCCACGAAGCCGGCGCGGAAGGCGTCGATGCCGATGATTTTCAGGGCGGTTTGGCGGCCCGGCACGGAGGCGTCGAATTCCAGTACTGGTGAGGCGACGACTACGCCTGCGCGTTGCGCCAGCGTCGGGTAGATGGCTTCGTCGAAAAACGGCTCGGTGCCGCGCACCTGGATATCTGCCACGCCGGACAGGCTTTTCACCGCCGCCGAGAATTCGTTGAAGGCGGCGGCGTTAATCAGATGGATGGCAAAGCCGAGCGAAATGCCGACCGCGATGGCCGCTATCGCCACCAGGGCACGCACCGGATGCGCGCGCCATTCGCCCAACAGCAGCCAGCGCGACAGGCGGCGCATCGATGCGGAGGACATCAGCGCGGACACTCCAGCGCCATGGCTTCGCCGGCGCGGTGGGCGCGCAGGCGTGCCGGTTCGGTGGCTTGGCCGGTGGCGCGGCGCGCATCTTCATCGGCCCAGCGCTTTTTGAGTTTCAGCTGGTCGCATTTCTTGCGCTGCACGGCGGCGGACTTGGCGGCGCTGGCCGCTTCGCGTTCTTCGCGCTCCTCGCGTTTCAAACGGGCTTTTTCCAGCATGTCGGCCTGCTTTTGCTGCTTGCGCAGCGCGGCGCCTGCCGCCGGATCGGGCGCCGGCGCAGCGGGCGCGGACAGCGTTGCCTCCTTCGCGCCGGTGGGACACGGCGCATCGCTGTAACTGACCCTGCCGTCGGCTGTACATTTATAGACCGCGCCAACCAGCATCGCAACGATCAGGATATTCATCTCCACCTCGCTCATAGGATTTTGCCGGGATTCATAATACCCAGCGGATCCAATGCCGCTTTGATGGCTCGCATCATATTGAGTTCTACCGCCGATTTGTAATGCGCCAGCTCATCGAGCTTCAATGCGCCGATGCCGTGTTCCGCCGAAATCGAGCCGCCGAAGGCGACCACGCTGTCATGCACCAGGCGGTTGACTTGTTCCTGGTTGGCGAGGAAATCCTCGTTGGAGATCCCGGCCGGCGGCGCAACGTTGAAGTGCAGGTTGCCGTCGCCCAGATGGCCGAAGCACACCAACTGACATCCGGGGAAGGCCGCCTCCAGCTGCGGCGCGGTCACGGCGATGAAGTCCGCGATGCGCGACACCGGCAATGAAATATCGTGCTTGATATTCTTGCCAGCCTTGGCCTGCGCCAGCGGGATATGCTCGCGCAGTTGCCACAGGCGGGCCGATTGCGACACCGAGGTCGCCACCACCGCATCGCCGATCACATGGCGTTCCAGCGCCGCGCCGATCGAGCGTTCCAGCAGGCCCACCGCATGGGCTTCCGATTCGGAGCTGGACAACTCCAGCAGAACGTACTGGGCATGCGGCTCGCCGAATGGTTGCGCCAACTGCGGGAACTGCTGCGCCACCAGTTCCAGGCAATAGCGCGACATCAGTTCAAAGCCCGTCAAGCTGGAGCCACAATGATCCTGCATCAGCACCAGCAGCTGTTGCGCATGAACGGGCGAGGGTAGCGCCGCCAGCGCGGTGATGCTGGCCTTGGGTTGCGGGTATAGCTTGAGCACCGCGCCGGTGATGATGCCCAGCGTGCCTTCCGCGCCGATGAACAGGTCGCGCAGATCGTAGCCGGTATTGTCCTTGCGGAGACCGCGCAAGCCGCTCCAGATCTCGCCCTGCGGCGTGACCACTTCCAGTCCCAGACACAGCTCGCGCGTATTCCCGTAGCGTAGAACCGCCGTGCCGCCGGCATTGGTCGACAGGTTGCCGCCGATGGTGCAGCTGCCTTCGGCCGCCAGCGACAACGGGAACAGGCAGTCCGCCGCTGCGGCGGCCTGCTGGATCTGTTGCAGGATGCAGCCGGCATCCACCGTCATGGTGCGGTTGACCGGGTCGACCTGGCGCACGCTGTTCAGGCGCGCCAGCGACAGCACCACCTGCGCGCCGCTGGCATCAGGTACGCTGCCCAGCACCAGTCCCGTATTGCCGCCTTGCGGCACCAGGGCCACGCGGTGCTCGGCACAGGCGCGCACTAATGCCGCCACTTCCTCCACCGAGCCCGGACGCAATACCGCCAGCGCACGGCCGGTAAAGCGTCCGCGCCAGTCGGTGAGGAAGGGCGCCATATCGGCCGCCGCCTCCAGCACATGGCCGGCGCCGACGACGCTGCGGCATTGCGTGAGAAAGTCCATTATTTGACCGTGTTGACCTTGACCTTGTCGAGCAGCTCCTTGGCCAGCTTCTTGGCGGCGCGCTTGTACGGCCGCAGATACAGCACCGCGCACACGAAGTACACGCAGACCACCGCAGCCTCGCCCCAGCCCAGCCAGGCCGACAGGTTGCCGATGTCGCTCCAGCCGCGCACCACGCCTTCGGTGAAGTACAGCAGGATCATCATTGAGGTCCACTGCAGCGTATAGATATCGCGCTTGTAGACGCCGTACAGCGGCAGCAGCAGCGGCGCGGCCTTCAGCACCAGCCACGAACCGCCCGGCTTCAAGGGCGCCAGCACCATCTCCCACAGCACGCACAAGATAATCAGCGTCACCAGGCTGCCGATCGCGCCCCAGTGAAAGTATTTTTGCATCGTGGTTTCCATGGCGCCTGTCCGTGCTTATGCGTTAAGTTTGACTGCGGTTTCTGCCAGCCGCTTGCCCAGGGCGATGGCCAGCCGTTTCTCGTCTTCGGTGAAGACCTGCTTGCCATCGAGGCCGGACCAGTGGCTGGCGCCGTACGGCGTGCCGCCGCTGGCGGTGGTCATCAGTTCGGGATGGGTGTACGGCAGGCCAAGCACCATCAGGCCGTGATGGAACAGCGGGATCATCATCGACAGCAGCGTCGATTCCTGGCCGCCGTGCAGGCTGCCGGTGGAGGTGAATACGCAGGCCGGTTTGCCCGCCAGCGCGCCGGACAACCATTGGCTGGCAGTGCCGTCCCAGAAGTACTTCATGGCCGATGCCATATTGCCGAAGCGGGTGGGCGAGCCGACCGCGATGCCGGCGCACTCGTTCAGGTCATCCAGTTCGACGTAAGGGGCGCCGTCGGCCGGCACGTCCGGCTCGGTGGCCTCGGCCACGCTGGACACGGCCGGCACGGTGCGCAGGCGCGCATCGCAGCCCGGCACGCTTTCGATGCCCTGGGCGATCAGCTCGGCCAGCTTGCGCGTGGCGCCGTGGCGCGAGTAAAACAGTACAAGAATAGTCAGAGAGTTCATCGGCGTTATTATAGGGTGCTTTAGCGGCTGGCATCATTGCCACTGTTGTAATACACGCTGTAACGGTAAGATATCGCCCATGATCGAAAAGTACATCCACTGGTTTATCCAATATATCTCCCGCAGCTGTAAAAGCGGCTGGGACACGGCGCGTTCCCTGACCTGGCCCGAAGTGCGCGACCTGTTCCTGTTCGCCCACCGACGCCTGCGCGAGGAGAGCCTGCCGCAGGTAGCCGGCAGCCTGACCTTCACCACCGTGTTTGCGATGGTGCCGCTGTTGACCATCGCGCTTGCCATCTTCACCACGTTCCCGCTGTTCGCCACCTTCCGCCAGTCGCTGGAAGCGTATTTCGTGTCGAGCGTGATGCCGAAGTCGGTGTCCAGCACGATCCTGAATTACCTCACCATGTTCGCCTCCAAGGCCTCGCGGCTGTCGGCGGTGGGCGCGGTCACGCTGACCTTCACCTCGATCGCGATGATGAGCCTCATCGAGCGCGTGTTCAATCGCATCTGGCGCGTGCGCGGCCAGCGCAGCCTGACCAGGCGGATACTGGTCTACTGGGCCCTGATCACGCTCGGGCCGTTGTTGATCGGCGTCTCGATCACCTTGTCGTCGCAGGTGTTCATGGCCACCAGCGATTTGGTGGGCAACGTGCCGGTGCTCGGTGCGCTGATCTACACGGCGCTGTCGCTGGCGCTGACCACGGCCACCTTCACGCTGTTGTACGTGGCCGTGCCGAACCGCGACGTCGACTGGCGCGACGCCGCCTGGGGCGGCCTGGTGGCCGGCCTGGCGTTCGAGCTGGCCAAGCGCGGCTTCTCGGTCTTCATCACGCAATTCCCGACGTACTCCAAGATATACGGCGCGCTGGCGGCCGTGCCGCTGTTCCTGTTGTGGATCTACCTGTCATGGCTGATTACCTTGTTCGGCGCCTTGCTGGTCGCCGCGCTGCCGGTGGTGAAGTACGAACGCTGGTGGCACGAGGCGCAACCGGGCGGCGAGTTTGTCGACGCCATGGCCATCCTCAAGGTGCTGCACGTGGCCTGCCAATGCGGCGACACGGCGCTGGTCAGCGCCGCCCAGATCCGCTCGCGCACGCGGCTGGGCTTCGATGAAATGGACAATCTGCTGGAACGCATGATGGCCGAAGGCTGGGTGGGGCGGGTGCCGGTGGCCGCGCCGCCGCGCGTTCAATGGGGCAAGCGCGTGAGCGAAGGAGACCATTGGGTCATCCTCGCCAACGTCGACAAGCTGACGCTGGCCGAGGTGTATCGCCTGTTCGTGTTTACCGGTGCGCCGGTCAACGCCGGCGTGATCGCCGACGGCGACGATGAGCGCGACCGCCAGGCCGCGCGTGAAGCGGCCGCGCTGGCGCGGGAAGTGGAGACCGCCGTGGAGGCTGGCCTGGGCAAGACCCTGGCCGAGCACTTCGGCCCTATCGACTGTCGCTAGAATTTACTGCTGCGCCGAAGATAAAGTTCAGCAGGTTGGCGTTGACCGCCTCCGGCTGCTCGGTCATCAGCGCGTGGCCGCTGGTCAGGGTGATGGTGTGGGCGTTGGCGATGCTGGTGCTCAGGTGCGAGGCCGATTTCGGCGGCGTCATCACGTCGTTGGCGCCGAAGATGAACAGGGTGGGGCAGGCCACCAGCGCGGCTGCGGCGTCGCCGCCGGCATAGCTGTTGCAGGCCGCGAGATCGGTGTGGAGCAGCTGCTTGCCTGCCATGGTCAGCATCAGCTGGCGCAGCGGCTCGGTATTGGCGTAGCCGGGACTGTGCGACCACTTGGTGACCATGTCGATGGCGCGCGCTTCGTCGCTGCGCGCCGTCTCCAGCAGCGCGTCCGCGACCTTCATCGGATAGGTGGCGCCCAGCAGCGCCAGATGCGTGACGCGCTGCGGCGCCTTGGCCGCCGCCTCAAGCGCGATCAGGGCGCCCATGCTGTGGCCCACCAGCGCCGCTTGCGTTACCCCGGCCGTATCGAGCGTGGCCAGCACCCAGTCGGCCATGGTGGCGACGCTGTCCAGCGCGGGGCCGGCTGTGACGCCGTGGCCCGGCAGGTCCAGCGCCATGACCTCGTGGCCGTGCTGCGCGAACCAGCGGCTTTGGGCCGCCCAGACGCGATGGTCGTTGAGCGCACCGTGTATGAAAACCACCAGCATAACCGTCTCCTTTTTGTCCCCATCCTACCGCGAATCGTGGCTTGGCAACAGCACGACAACAATGTTATGTTTTGCTTATCCGTACCGCTGGCTTTTTTGCCGGGCATAGGCTACATTCGGTACAAGGCTAGAACAACTACAACTCCCATTCACAGCGCTTATATCAGCGGACAGGACGGCCCAAATGAAAGTCTCCGAAATTCTCCAGGTTAAAGGCTCTATCCTTTACACCATCTCCCCCGATCAACCGCTGGCGGACGCCGCCAACACGATGGCTGAACGCGACATCGGTTCGCTGGTCGTCATGGAATTTGGCGATCTGGTCGGCATGCTGACCTTCCGCGAAGTGCTGCGCGCGCTGCACGAAAACCAAGGCAATGTCGGCGCCGGCACCGTGCGCAAGCACATGGAAGACCACCCGATCACCGTGACGCCGGACACCGACGTCAACGAAGTGCGCCGCATCATGCTGGAAAAGCACGCGCGCTACCTGCCGGTGATGAACGCCAAGACCATCCTCGGCGTGATCTCGTTCTACGACGTCGCCCGCGCCGTGCTGGAAGCGCAGAGCTTTGAGAACCGCATGCTGAAAGCCTACATCCGTGACTGGCCGGCCGAAGCCGAGCAGGCCGCTACTGATTAATTCCTAAGGGAAATAAAAAAAAGGCCACGAGCGCTTGCGTTCGTGGCCTTTTTTGTTACGCGAACAGTAGGTCGGCTGCCGAGATTGCGGCGGTGCCGGTGAGCGTGACTAGCTGGGTCAGCTCTGCGGCGCTCACCACGGCATCTGCGCCGTTCGACGTGAACAGGTAGAGCGTGGTGGTGGTGCCGCTGTGCAGCGCGAACAGGGCTTTGTCGCCCACACCGTAGGCGCTGGCGGCCGAACCGATGGCCGTGGCTGCAGCGCCGACGCTCATGGCCGCGATGTTTTGCGTCAGGATCACCAGTTCCGCGTCGTTGGCGAAGCCGCCGGCGCTGGCCTGCACCACGGCGTTGTCCAGCGTCAGGTCGCCGTTGCCGATGCCAAACACGTCCTGGCTCAGCGACAGCTTGTCGCTGCCGCTGACGAAGTCGGTCACCGCATCCACGCCCACCTTGGAAGCCAGCACGATGGTATCGGCGCCGTTGCCGCCGGTGATGGTGTCGTTGCCGTCGCCGCCGCTCAGCACATCGTTGCCATCGCCGCCCAGCAGCTTGTCGTTGCCGGCGTTGCCAGTAAGCACGTCGTTGCCGCCCAGGCCGTTGAGGATGTCGTTGCCGCCACCGCCGGTGATGCTGTTGGCCAGGATGTTGCCGTTGCCGATAAAGGCGGTGGCGCCGTTGAACACCAGGTCGTCCACCTCGGACGACAGGGTGTAGCTGTTGATGCCCTTGACCGTGACCAGGTCGCGGCCGCCGCCGGCCAGTTCGGTGATGACGTCGCCGGTGTTGTCGACCACATAGCTGTCGTCGCCGCTGCCGCCGATCAGTTTGTCGGCGCCCGCGCCGCCGTCCAGCGTGTCCGCGCCGGCCCCGCCGGACAGCGTATTGGCGGCGCCGTTGCCGGTCAATACGTTGTCCAGGGCGTTGCCGGTGAGGTTGACGGCGATCCCGGCTGCCGCCGTCACGGTGGCGTTTTCCAGGTATTCGCCCAAGACGAACTCGCCGGCCTTGGTGTAGGCCACTTGCACCAGGTCGCTGCCAGCCCCGGCCTCTTCGACGATCACGTCGCCGCTTTGGTCGATGGTGTACGTGTCGTCGCCCAGGCCGCCCGCCATGGTGTCCGCGCCCGCGCCGCCGTTGATATTGTCGTTGCCGCTGGCGCCGGTCAGGTTGTCGCTGAGCGGGCTGGCGGAATTGGCGTTCACATCGGCCAGCGTCTTGCTGTCATCGGCAAAGATGAACTGCTCGACATTGCGTACCGTGATGCTTTCCTTCGTCACATTGTTGACCAGCACCGTGTCGGTCGCGCTGGAGCGGCTGCGCGCGTAGTCGCTGAAATTACCCAGCAGGGTCAGCGTATCGATGCCGTTGCCGCCGTCGGCCACGTCGCTGCCGGTGCCCACGTCCAATTGGTCGGCGCCTTCGCCACCGAGCAGCGTATCGTTGCCGGCGCCGCCGGACAGGAGGTCGTCGCCACCCAGGCCGCTCAGGCTGTCGTTGCCGGCGCCACTGGTGATGCTGTTGCCGAGGTCATTGCCGCTGCCGGCGAATCCGCCGGTGCCGGTGAACTGCAGGTCTTCCACGTTGGCGGTCAGCGCGTACTTCGCCAAGGTGGTGTCCACCCGGTCCTGGCCTTGGCCGGCCAGTTCGGTGACGAGGTCGCCGGCGTTGTCGACCTTGTAGAGATCGTCTTCGAGGCCGCCCAGCAGCTTATCGGCGCCCGCGCCGCCATCGAGCGTATCGTTGCCCGCGCCGCCGGCCAGGGTATTGGCGGCGCCATTGCCGATCAGCAGGTTGTCCAGTGCATTGCCGCTCAGGTTGACGGCGATGCCGACCGCTGCCGTCACCGTCGCGTTCTCGACGTTGTCGCCCAGCGCGAAGGTGTCGGCCTTGGTATAGGCCACCAGCACCAGATCCAGGCCGCCGTCAGCCAGTTCGATGACCCGGTCGCCATTCTGATCCACCGTGTATTTGTCATCGCCCAGGCCGCCGGACATCTGGTCGGCGCCGCTACCGCCGATGAGGTGGTCGCCGCCGCCCGTGCCGAACAGGCTGTCGTCGCCGAGGCTGGCGATGTTGTAGATCATATCGGCCAGCGGCTTGTCGCCATCGATAAACCGGAACACCTCCACGCCGCGCACGGTGATGCTTTCCTTGGTGATGGCGTTGGTCAGCACCAGGTCGGTCGCGTTGGGACGGCTGCGCATGTAGTCGCCGAAGTTGCCCAGCAAGGTGAGGGTGTCGCGGCCGGCGCCACCGTCGATCACGTCGACGCCGCCGTTGCCGTCCAGGGTGTCGTCGCCGGCCAGGCCGCTCAAGGTGTCGTTGCCGGCGCCGCCGCCGATGTTGTTGCCCAGCTCATTGCCCGTACCGCTGAAGGCCATGCTGCCGGCATACTGCAAATGCTCGACGTTGGCACCCAGCGTGTATTTCGCTAGTGTGGTCTCCACCCGGTCGGCGCCTTGACCGGCCAGCTCGGTGACCACGTCGCCGACGTTGTCGACTTTGTAGCTGTCGTTGCCGATACCGCCGATTAATTTGTCGCCGCCGGCGCCGCCATCCAGCGTGTCGTTGCCGAGACCGCCGGTCAGGGTGTTGACGGCGGCATTGCCGATCAGCGCATTGTCCAGCGCATTGCCGGTCAGATTGACGGCGACCGTGGCCGCTGCCGTGACGGTGGCGTGCTCCAGGTTGGCCGCCAGGGTGTAGGTGGCGGCCTTGGCGAAGCTTACTTGTGCCGAATCATTGCCGCCGGTTTCGGTTTCCACCACCATATCGCTGGCGTCGTCCACCAGGTAGGTGTCGTTGCCGTCGCCGCCGCTCATGTTGTCGGCGCCGAGGCCGCCGTCCATCAGGTCGTCGCCGCTGCCGCCGCGCATGAAGTCGTTGCCCACGCTCTTGATGTTGAGCTGCACGTCTTGCATCGACATCAGCGTGCCCTTGAAATTGACGAATTCCATTCCGCGCAACGTCAGGCTCTCGCCGCTGGCGGCGTTGACCAGCACGGTGTCGGTGGCGTTGGGGCGGGTTACGGTGTAGGCGCTGAAGTCGGCCAGCGCCACGGCGGTGTCGCTGCCGGCGCCGCCGTCCAGGAGGTTGGCGCCGATGCCGCCGTCGAGCAGGTCGTCGCCATCGCCGCCGAGCAGCAAGTCATTGCCGACGCTGCCGGACAGCGTGTCGTTGCCGGCCAGGCCGGACAGGGTGTCGGCGCCGAGGCCGCCTTCAATCCGGTTGGCCAGCGCGTTGCCGGTGGCGTTGAAGACGCCGTTGCCGGGGCCGGACAGGTTTTCCACGTTGGCCGCCAGCGTGTAGGTCGACAGCGTGGTGCGCACGCTGTCGGTGCCTTCGTTGAGGCCTTCGACGATGGTGTCGCCCGCGTTGTCGACGCGGTATTCATCGTCGCCGACGCCGCCGATCAGTTGGTCCGCGCCCGCGCCGCCGTCGAGCGTGTCGTTGCCGGCGCCGCCGCTCAGGATGTTGGCGGCGGCGTTGCCGGTGATCTGGTTGGCCAGTTCATTGCCCGTGACGTTCACGGCCACCGTGGCGGCCGCCGTCACCAGCGCGTTTTCCACATTGCCGGCCAGGGCGTAAGCGGCGGCGCTCTTGAATGCCAGCTCGACCGTGTCCATGCCTTCGCCGGCCACTTCCTTGACCGTGTCCTTGACGTTGTCGATCACGTAGCGGTCGTTGCCGGCGCCGCCGGTCATGACATCGGCGCCGGCCAGGCCGTCGATGCTGTCGTCGCCGTCGGTGCCGTTCAGGTAGTCGTCGCCGTCGCTGATCTGGTTCAGCAACAGCGTCGCGATGTCGCGCGTGGCGTCGGCGAACACCACGGTTTCTATGCCCTTGAGGCTGACGATCTCGCTGCGGATGCTGTTGCTCAGGGTGACCACGCCATTCACGCGCGAGAGCGTGTAGTGGTCGATCTGGCCGGCCAGCTGCACAGTGTCATCGCCGTCGCCGCCGTCGATGGTATCGGCGCCACCGCCACCTGTCAGGGTGTCGTTGCCGGCGCCGCCGAGCAGCAGGTCATTGCCGCTGGCGCCGCTAATGCGGTTGGCAAGGTCGTTGCCGGTGCCGGAAAAGCCGCCGCTGCCGCTGTAGCGTAGATGCTCGACGCCGCTGGTCAGCGCATATTTCGCCAGTGTGGTTTCCACCGTGTCGACGCCTTCGCCGGCCAGTTCGGTGACCGTGTCGCCGGCATTCTCGACCACGTACAGGTCGTCTCCTTTGCCGCCGGCCAACTTGTCGGCGGCGGCGCCACCATCGAGCGTGTCGTTGCCGACACCGCCGCTGAGGGTGTTGGCCGCGCCATTGCCGCCGAGGTAGTTGTTGAGTTCGTTGCCGGTCAGGCTGCCGGCTCCGGCCGTGGTTGCCAGCGCGGCCGATTCGACGTTGGCTGCCAGGGTGTAGGCCGCGTTGGCGTAGGTGACTTGTACCGTGTCGTAGCCGCCCATGTCCGCTTCAATGACACGGTCGCCGGCACCGCGCACGAAGTAGTTGTCGTCGCCACCCAGTCCGGTCAGGATGTCGCTGCCGCCGTTGCCGTCGAAGGTGTCGTTGCCGGCGCCGCCGGTGAGCAGGTTGCCGCCGGCGTTGCCTGTTGCGTAAAAGTCGCCATCACCGGTGTATTGCAGGGCTTCGAGGTTGGCCGCCAGCGTGTAGCCGTCTCGCGCGGTTCGTACGGTGTCCATGCCGCCATTGGCCAGCTCGGTGATGGTGACGTTGCCCTCATCGAGGAGGTAGAGGTCGTCGCCGGCGCCGCCGATCAGGGTGTCGTCGCCGCCGCCGCTGGCCAGGGTGTCATCGCCGGCACCCGCCTCGATCCGGTTGGCCTCGTAGTCGCCCTCGAGCAGATCGCTGCCGAGCGTGCCGTACAGCTCGCCGCGCCAATCGGCTACCAGCGATCTGCCGGCAAAGTTGGCGCTCGTGACGTCGCCGACCTTGATGTTATCCAGCGTCAGCACAGTGCGCGGCGCGTAGTCGCTGCCGCTGCCATCCATGTCCAGCTGTACCAGCACGTTCGCGCCTTGCTGGACCAGCTTGAGATAGCCCGCTTTGATGGGGTCGAGCAGCGCCAAGGGGGTGACGTCGAACGCTTGCAGCGCATCGGTCAAGGCCAGTTTGTCGCCGCCGGCGCCGGTGGCAAAGTCGTTGATGTGAATATTTGCGCCCGCCGTCATGCTATCGATGCTGTAGCTGTCGGTGCCGGCGCCGCCGCTGAAATTGAACCGCAGACTGCCTGTATAGCCGCCTTTAATCAAGACGAGATCGTTGCCGTCACCGCCATCGAAGCGTACGTTGCCGCTATAGTTCGCGCTGGCGAACACCCATAGCGTGTCATTGCCGGCGCCGCCCACGAGGAGTTGGTTGCCGCCGCCGCCCACGGTGAAGTCATCGTCGCCGTCCCCGCCCTCGGCACTGTTGTTTCCTTCGCCGACCAGGAAGCTGTCGTCTCCTGCGCCGCCGGACAACTGGTTGTTGCCAGCGCCGCCGTCGAGATAGTCATGGCCGCTGGCGCCGGTCAAGGTGTCGTTACCGTTGCCGCCGTGAAGCACGCTGCCGCTGTGCTCCGGGCTGGTCCCACCGGCCACCAGCAAGTCGTCGCCGTCCTGGCCGTTCAAGATGTCGTTGCCGCCGTTGCCATGGATGGTATCGTTGAAGTAACCGCCCGTGATGGTCTCGCCAGCCGAGGTGCCTTCCAACAGCACGCCCGGCACGATAGGTCCCTTGGGATTGGCGCCCACCATGTTTTGCGCCGTCAGGTCGGATAAGTTGACGTTACGCATTAGTACAGCCATGTAGCCGTCGCTTGGCCCGCCGAACAGGTTGAATTCCAGCCGCACGTCGACACCGCTCTGCACCAAGCGCAGGTAACCAAGCTCCGGATCGAGCGGATTGCCGCCGGTGTAGCCGAAGCCGGCCGCTATGCTCATCAACAGGGTGACGTCGAGCACGTCGCCGCCATCCCCGGCGGTGAAGTCGCTGATTTCGAAGTAGGCACCGCTGTTGAAGTACAGGCTTCCGAATACCGAATAGGTGTCGCGGCCGGCGCCGCCGGCAAGCACCGCGTTGACGCCGGTGCCGCCCAAGTACACCATGAAGTTGTCGTTGCCGCCATCGCCCTGGGCGTGACTTACGCGCCCGTTATCAAATTGCGACAGTTCAAAATAGTCGTCGCCGGCGCCGCCTTCCAAGGTCTCGTTCCCTTTGCCGGTGCTGCTATAGAGCGTGTCGTTGCCGGCGCCGCCCTGCAACAGGTCGCGGCCGCTATCACCGCGCAGTACGTCGTTGCCGGCGCCGCCGATCAAGGTATCGTTGCCACTGCCGCCGCTCAAGGTGTCGCCGTCCGTTCCGGCTTGCAGCAGGTCGTCGCCGCCGTTCCCGTACAGGTGATTTTTGCCGGACAATGCCACCAGCGTGTCATTGAAGAGACCGCCGGTAAGGTCCACGCCAGGCTCGACGGCGTGCTGGGCGGCGGAACTGATGGCGTTGCCATCCGGACGGAGGCCATTGACGAAATTGTCGGCGCCCAGGCTGCTTGCCAGCACGTTTTTTAGCGTCAGCACCGTGACGAAGGGATAGTTGGCGTCGGCCTCGCCGAGATAGCGGATCTGCACCAGCGTATCGGCGCCGCTTTGCTGCAGACGCACGAAGCTGTTGCCGCTGGCGAAAGGATTACCGCCGTCAAACACGGTCAGAGTGCGGAGGATGGGCACCAGGTCGATCTGGTCGCCGCCGGCGCCTGGCGTGAAGTCGGTGACGGTCAGGTTGAATTTCCGGCCGTTGGGGTAGTTCATGCTATACCCGTCGCCGCCAGGCTGGTAGACGTCGCTACCGGCGCCACCGCTGACCAGGGCCAGGCCCGTGGTGCCGGCGTTGTAGACAAACAGGTCGTTACCGTCGCCGCCTTCCAGGGTATCCCGGTCTGTCCCGGCGTCGCTGCCGATGACAAAGCGGTCATCGCCGCCGCCGCCTTGCAGCAGGTCGTTGCCGGCTCCGCCCTGCAGGGTGTCGTCGCCGTCGTCGCCGGTCAGTTGATCGTTGCCGTCGCCGCCGCGCAGGTCGTCGTTGGCGCTGCCGCCATGCAGGGTGTCGTGGCCGCTGCCGCCGTCGAGCAGGTCGCCGCGTTTGTCAAAGTCGCCGCTGCCGCCTTGCAGCAGGTCGTTGCCGCCGCCGCCATACAGGAAGTTGGCGCCGCTGGTGGCTGTCAACGTGTCATCGAAGTTGCCACCGAGTAGCGTCGTTTGAGTATCGCTGGTGGTCAGGCTGATGCCGACGATGCCCGAGCCATCGGGCTTGAGGCCACCGACAAAGTTGTCGGCGGTCAGGCTGGCCTTGTCGACATTGTTCAGCGTCAGCACCGTCTGGTAGGCGCTGTTGGGGTAAGCTGCGCCGCCGGCGCTGATTTGCAGCACTGTGTTGGCGCCCACCTGCTGCAGCCGCGCATAGGCCAGCTCGGCGCTGAACGGATTGCCGCCTTTGTAGGTGGTGCCGTAGCTCAGGATTTGACCCAGATCGATCTGGTCGCCGCCGGCGCCGACCGCGAAGTCCGTGACCCACATGTTCAGCGCGCCGAGGCCGGCAGAGGCCGTGCCGTTGGGCTGGTAGATATCGCGTCCGGCGCCGCCGGTGGCGATGCTACTGGGATCGCCGGTTTTGCTGTAGATGAAGGTGTCGTCGCCGTCACCGCCGTCCAGGTAATCGAGGCCGCCGCCGGAGGTGGTCAGGGTATCGTTGCCGGCGCCGCCTTGCAGCGTGTCATTGCCGTCGCCGCCGTCGAGCTGGTCGTTGCCGCCGCCGCCGCTGAGGACGTCATTGCCGCTACCGCCGCTGAGGCGGTCCGCGGCCGCCGCGCCGTTCAGGGTGTCGTTGCCGCTGCCACCGTAAAGGCCGTCACCCATGCCCTGGGCGTTGCCGGCCCCCGCTTGCAGCAAGTCGTCGCCGCCGAAGCCGTTCAGGTAGTGGACGCCGGATGCGGCGCTCAGCTGATCGTTGAAACTGGTGCCATTCAGGTCGCGCTCGGTGGCCGTGGCCACTACGCCGATGACCGGCGAGCCGTCGGTTTTCAGGCCGCCGACGAAATTATCAGCGGTAAGGGTGCTGGCCGCCGTGTTTTTCAGCGTCAGCACGGTGACGAAGCCGGCGGCGCTGCCGGCGCCGTCGCGGTCGAGCTGGATCTTGGCGTCGGCGCCGTCCTGGACCACACGCAGGAAGCCGTTGGCGGCGCTGAAGGGGTTGCCGTCGTTGTACTTGGTGCTGCGCGACAGTTGCGACATCATGTCGATCAGGTCGCCGTTCGGGCCGGCCGCGAAATCCAGGACAGTGAGTGCGGCCGGCAGATCGTAGCTCGCATCGGGGCGATAGGTATCGCGGCCGCTGCCGCCGGTGGCTTGCGCTGCCGTCGAGCCGGAGTAAATGATCAGATCGTCGCCGGCGTCGCCGAACAGCGAGTCGTCGCCGCCGTTGTTGTGGTACAGGCGGTCATTGCCGTCGCCCCCGTGCAGCAGGTTGGCGCCGCCCCAGTCGCTCAGCACATCGTTGCCGGCGCCGCCGTTGAGGGTGTCGTCGCCATAGCCGCCTTCCAACTGCTCGTTGCCGGCGCCGCCATTGATGACATCGTCGCCACCTTGGCCATACAGAAAATTGTCGAACCCATTGCCGTTGATGGTGTCATTGAACGCAGCGCCGTAGTAGCTGTGCGCGTAGCTGTCGTCCGCAGTGATGACGTCGCCGGCGATGGCCGCGCCGTCGGGGCCCCAGGCGCCGACAAAATTCGCGCTGGTCAAGTCGCTGGCGGTGACGTTTTTCAGGATGAAAATGGTCTGCGGGGGGCCGCTGTAATACGACAGGCCGCGCACCTCGGTGTCATTGCCAACCTGTACCAGCTTGAGTTGCCCATTGGCAAATGGATTGCCGCCGTGGTAACCGTTGTAGTCGCTTGGGGTGACGCGATAGATATTGCGCAGATCGAAACGGTCGCCGCCGGCCCCGGCCGTGAAATCGGTGATCGTCATGGCGATATAGCTGGCGCCGAAGCCGACTGCGTAGGTGTCGATGCCGGTGCCGCCGGTCACTTCGGGCGGCTTGACCATCGCCCACTGCATGAAACTGAGGTTAATCGTGTCGTCGCCGGCCCCGGCGTCAATTTTGACTGCGGTGCTGCCTGGAAGATTGGCAGCGTAATTGTAGTTCAAATTGAAGGTGTCGTTGCCGTTGGCACCAATCAGGGTATCAAGGCCGCTGTCGTCGTTGATGTTGAAAACGTCTTTGCCATCGCCACCGTCCAGCAGGTCGTTGCCGGCGCCGCCGTCCAGGGTGTCATCGCCAGCCTTGCCGTTGATGGTGTCGTTGCCGCTGCTGCCGACCAAACTGTCGTTGCCGGATGTTCCTTGATAAATACCCACAGATCTTATCCTAAGATTACAAATGTAAAGAAGGATAACATGCAACTAATGTAGCCATTCTATCAATTTCTCACTTTTTGTTACAAATGTGAGGATACACTCTACAAATGAAAAAAGCCGCGACGTGCCCTAATGCCGTTAAGTTAAGCTGAAAATAGGCTTCGTCATTCCCGCGAATGCGGGAATCCATGAGGCGCATGCCCGGCTAACTCAGCATGGATCCCGGCTTTCGCCGGGACGACATCGCTTAACTTAACGGCATTAGCGACGTGCGCGGCCTTTTAAAGAGTGGGGCGCGTTACGCCGCGCCCTCCAGCGCGTCATTGCTGAGCCAGCCGTTCAGGGCGCTGGCCGTCATCGGGCGGGCGAACAGGAAGCCTTGGGCCAGCGGGCAGCCCAGGGCTTGCAGTATCTGCGCCTGGCGCTCGTCCTCCACGCCCTCGGCGATCACCGCCAGGCCGAGGTTGCGACCGAGCTGGATCACCATTTCGGCGATGCTGCTGCCGCGCGCCGAGCCGGTGATTTCGGTGACGAAGGCGCGGTCGATCTTGAGGCGGTCGATCTGCAGCCGCTGCAGGTAGGACAGCGACGAGAAGCCGGTGCCGAAATCGTCGATGGCGATGCTGACGCCGGTCTGCTTGATTTGCCCCAGCATCTTGATCAGCATGTCGGGCTCTTCCATGGCCATCGATTCGGTAATCTCCAGCTCGATGTTCTGCGGCGGCGCGCCGGTGTCTTCCAGCGCCTTGCGCAGCGTGTCGAGGAAGTGCGGGTGGCGGAACTGCACCTGCGAGACGTTGATCGACATCATGAAGTCGCGGTGGCCGGCCTTGCGCAGGTCGACCAGTTCGCGGCAGGCGGTGCGCATCACCCATTCGCCGAGGTCGATGATCAGGCCCGAGTATTCGGCGATCGGGATGAAGCGGTCGGGCGAGATGAACTTGCCGTCCGGCGTCTGCCAGCGCAGCAGCGCCTCGGCGCCCACCGGGCGGCGCGTGGCCAGGTCGATCTGCGGCTGGTACACCACGAACAGCTGGTTCTGGCCGAACGCCGTGCGCAGCGCATGCATCATGCGCACCCGTTCGCGGATTTCGACGCCCATCGAGCGCGAGAAGTAGAAGTGGCCGGCGCGCTGCTGGGTCTTGGCGCGCTTGAGGGCAATGTCGGCATCCTTCAGCGCGTCGGCGCCGCTGCCTTCATGCTCGGACAGGCGCACCAGGCCGAGCGTGGCCGATAGTTGCACGTCCTGGCCGTCGATGCTGAACGGGCGCTGGAACAGCGCCAGGATCTTGGCTGGATTGACTTGCGACGAATCGCCCAGCACGCAGAAAATATCGCCGCCGATGCGGGCCACGGTCAGCTGTCCGCCCAGTTCGGTCTGCAGGCGGCCGGCCACCGACACCAGCAGCGTGTCGCCGAACTGGTGGCCGAGCGCGTCGTTGGTTTCGGCAAAGTGGTCGAGGTCGACCAGCGACAGGGTGGCGTCTTCGCGCGCCGGACCGGATAGCGTGGCGTCGAGGATTTCCACCAGGCGGGTGCGGTTGGGCAGCTTGGACAGCTGGTCGTAGAACGCCGCGTTGTGCAGGTGGGAGACCAGTTCGACGTTGTCCAGCCCGACCGCGACGTTGCTGCAGAAAACCTCCAGCAGGCGCTCGTCGATCTCGCTGGTGGCGCGTTTGAGTTCGAGGAAGGCGACGAAATCGCGGCTGGCCTTGCCGGCGAAGTACAGCGTGGTGTAGTCCGGGCCGTAGACGTTGCGGCGCTGCGCCAGCGCCAGTTCCAATGCCTCGTGGATGCGCTGGTCTTCGCGCACGGTCAGGGTGATGTTGTCCAGGTGGCGGTAGGTGCCGGCGGTGGCCATCACCATCAGTTCATGGCAGCCGTCGGCCGGGCATTCCTGCACGCACAGCACGCCGTTGGCTTCCTGGCCCAGCAGGTCGGCGATCTGGGCCAGCACGCCGGCGGCGAAATTTTGCACGCCGTGCAAGGTCATCAGCTGGGTGCTGGCCTGGACGATCTGGTTCAGGCCGCGCCGGCTGTCGTTGATCTTGCGGATCTGCTCGTAGGAGCGGATGGCCGAGGTCACCGTGGTGAACAGCTTGATGCGGGTCAGCTCGGATTTGGTCTTGTAATCGTTGATGTCGAAGTCGCGGATGGCGTCGATCTCCGGCGCATAGCCGGGCTGGCCGGTGCGCAGGATGATGCGCACGTCGTGCAGCTTCAGCGTTTCGCGGATGTAGCGCACCAGGTGCAGGCCGGCGTCGTCCTGTTCCATGACGACGTCGAGCAGGATGACCGCGATTTCCGCCTCATGCTTGAGCAGTTCGCGCGCCTGGCCGGCCGAATACGCATGCACGAATTCGAGCGGACGGTGTTGCATGTCGAGGTTGCCGAGCGCGAACGTGGTGGTCGAGTGGACGTCTTCGTCGTCGTCGATGATCATGACGCGCCACACATTGCGTGGACGCGTCGCCGCGGGCGTCGCCGGATGCTCTTCTAAGAATACCAAATCGTCTTGATCATCCTTGGATAGCTCAAGGGGGGTGACCGGTGGGGGCATGTGTAGCTTCTCCAGATTACTCGGTGTTCTTGCGTTCAAGTATATAGCGAATTGTCAAAAGGAACGCACTTTTCCACTTCTTTCAGTCGCCCTGCAGCGTAGGTGTATCGAATGAATGATATTTTACCAAGGGTAACTTGCGTTGTGGAAATTATCGCGTAGGCAGACGTCATGGGGCGTCGGCTGGTAGAATAAGGAACTTTCCCCATTTTTCCGAAGATTGTTTTCCTATGTCCGGTAATACTTTTGGCAAATTGTTTTCCGTAACGACGTTTGGTGAGTCGCACGGTCCTGCGATTGGTTGTGTGATCGATGGCTGCCCACCGGGACTACCGTTGTCGGAAGCCGATATCCAGCCGGAACTGGACCGTCGCAAACCGGGCACATCGCGCCACGTGACCCAGCGCCAGGAGTCGGATACGGTGGAGATCCTGTCCGGCGTGTACCAGGGCGTGACCACGGGCACGCCGATTGCGCTGCTGATCCGCAATGAAGACCAGCGCAGCAAGGACTACGGCAACATCGCCGAGAGCTTCCGCCCCGGTCATGCAGACTACACCTATTGGCATAAATACGGCGTCCGCGATCCGCGCGGCGGCGGCCGCTCGTCGGCCCGCCTGACCGCGCCGGTGGTGGGCGCGGCGGCCATCGCCAAGAAGTGGTTGTTCCAGCAGTACGGCACGGTGTTCAAAGGTTGCATGAGCCAGCTTGGCGACATCATGGTGCCGTTCCAGGACTGGATCCACGTGCCTGACAACCCGTTCTTCGCGGCCACCGGCGACGCCGCCGTGATCGCCGGCATGGAAAGCTATATGGATGAGCTGCGCAAGGCCGGCGACTCGATCGGCGCCCGCATCGACGTGGTGGCGCAGAATATTCCGGTGGGCCTGGGCCAGCCGATCTACGACAAGCTCGACGCCGACATCGCTTACGCCATGATGGGCATCAACGCCGTCAAGGGCGTGGAAATCGGCGCCGGCTTCAAGTCGGTGGCGCAGAAGGGCACCGAGCACGGCGATCCGCTGACGCCGCAGGGCTTCGTCGGCAACAACGCCGGCGGCGTGCTGGGCGGCATCTCGACCGGCCAGGACATCACGGTGTCGATCGCCATCAAGCCGACCTCGTCGATCCGCAGTCCGCGGCCGTCGATCGACAAGGCCGGCAATCCGGTGTCGGTGGAAACCTTCGGCCGCCACGATCCGTGCGTCGGCATCCGCGCCACGCCGATCGCCGAGGCCATGCTGGCCCTGGTGCTGATCGACCACGCGCTGATGCACCGCGCCCAGTGCGGCGACGTCAAGGTGTCCACCCCCAACATCGAACTGTAAGTGCCGGCGCAGGCCTTCAGCTTCGCCTTATTCCTGTTCTGCTACTACGCGCACGCCGGCACCTGGAGCACCTACGCGACGCTGTACTTCGCCGACCAGGGCATGACGGTGGCGCAGATCGGCGTCCTGATGTCGATGATCCAGGTGCTGCGCATCGTCGGCCCCAATGTCTGGGGCTACGTCGCCGATCATTACGACCGCCGCGTGCTGGTGCTGCGCGTGGCCGGCTTCGCCGCGCTGGTGGGATTCTCGGGCTTCTTCTTCGGCAGCACCTTCGGCCACTTCATGCTGGCCATGGTCATCCTCAACCTGTTCACCAGCGGCCAGGCGCCGATCTGCGAAGCGCTGATGCTGTCCGAGATGAAGGGCGACCTGACCTACTATGGCCGCATCCGCATGTGGGGTTCGATCGGCTTCATTGTTTCCGTGACGCTGGCATCGCTCGCGCTGGAACACTACGGCATCATCACGCTGCCGTGGGTGGCGGCGCTGCTGCTGGTGGCGACCATCGCCGCCGCTTTCCGTCTGCGCGACGTGCCGCGCCGCACGCACAAGGAGGCGCCGCCGGCCTTGCTGTCGCTGCTGTGCCGGCGCGAGGTGATCGCCTTCTTCGCCTCCACCGCGCTGATGGTGGCCGCGCATACCTCGCTCTACACCTTCTATTCTCTGTACCTGGAGCGCAGCGGTTATAGCAAGACCGTGATCGGCGCCATGTGGTCGCTGGGCGTGCTGGCCGAGGTGCTGCTGTTTTATTTTCAGGCGCCGCTGTTCCGGCGTTGGGGCGCGATGCGCATGATGTATCTGGCGCTGGGCGTGGCCGCGGCGCGCTTCCTGATGATCGGCTTCGGTTCGCACATTTTGTGGCTGCTGATCGCGGCGCAGTTGATGCACGCGCTGACCTTCGCGCTGCATCATTCCTCGTCCGTGATGTCGCTGCAGCGCTGGTTCTCCGGGCCGTTGCAGGCGCGCGGGCAGGCGCTGTACATGAGCATCTCCTACGGCATCGGCGGTTCGCTGGGCGGCCTGTTTCTGGCGCAGTGGTGGGAGAGGGCGGGCGCGGAGTCGGTGTACTACGTGGCTTCGGCGCTGGTGCTGCTATCGGCGCTGGCCGCCATGCTGTCGTTCCGTTGGCAGCAGCGCGATGTCCATTAACTGATTAGCGCGCAACCGCTTCCGGCACCACGCCGTGGCGCCGTTCCACCGCCCGCACCACCATGGCGCGCATGTCGTTCAGCAGCGCGAATTCGGTGGCGCTGAGGGAGATCGGCGGGAAGGAATCGTCCCAGTCGCCGTACAGGAAACCGGCCGGCTGGCCGTTGGCCGACAGCGGCAGGATCACAAAGCTGCGCGCCTCGGACAAGGAATTCTTCCACCACAAAGGCAGCTTGGCGGCGAACTTGGCGTCGCGCGCATTTTCGATGAAGATCACGCGGTCGCTGTTGAGCGCAGCGTGGAACACGTTCGGTTCGTAGGCGTCGTCGAAGGTCATCGCCGGCAGCAGTTCGCGCGTGCCGTCGCCGAAGCTGATCTTGGCCGCGTATTGGTTGTCCTTGCGGTTGCGCACAAACGCCACCGCGCGCGAAAAGTCCAGGCCTTTGTACACCGTCTCCAGCGCGATCTGCACCATCTGGCCGGGACTGGCGCTATCGAGCACGTCGCGCATGTCGGCCAGGCCGCTGAGCAGGATCTTGTTGCCGGCGGCGCGCTGGCGCGTCTTGGCCAGCGCCTTGGCGCGGCGTTCTGCGGGGCGCGACAGCGGCGCGATGGTCAGGTCGTTGGCCGCCACCACCTTGGCCTGCTCGATGGCGTGCATCAGGTTGGGCGCGTTCACGCCCAGCATGCCGGCATAGCTTTCGGTCAGCTGCTTCACTTTTTCGGCGCCTTCGGCGTCGTCGTGCCACAGCGATTCGGCACAGCTGGCGGCCATGGTGGACAGCCCGGCGATCCAGTCGGCGGGCGTTACTTCCGCGCCGGCTTCGGCCGGCGCCACGGTGCGCATGCCGTTCACCAGCGACGACGGCAAACCCCAGTGCAGGGCGGCCGCGTGGCCCACTTCTTCCAGGCTGAGACCCAGCAGGTCCGGTGCGGCTTCCTCTTCCGAGCGCGAGCTCTGGCTCGCCAGGCGTTGCAGCTCGTGCCAGCGGTCCGGCATGTAAAAGGTCAGCATCATGCGGCCCAGCGTGTGCAGCATCGAGCACACCACGGCCTCTTCGCCGTGACGGCTTTCGGCGGTGTAGGCGATCTGCTGCGCCACGATCCCGGCCAGCACCGCTTTTTCCATTTCGATGTGGGCGATGGTGGTGTCGGTGGAGGTGGCGGCCAGTTCCTCGATCAGCTTGAGGCCGAGCGCCAGGTGGCCGATCGCCTCGGTGCCCAGCACCAGCACCGCCTTCGACACGGTGTTCACGTGCTGGCCGAAGGCCGAGTACATGCCGCTATTGGCCAGTCGCAGGACTTTTTGCGTCAGCACGGGGTCGGACAGCACCGTGCGGGTCATATTGAATTCCTGCTCGTCTTCGCCGCGCATGGCGCCGAGAATGGCGGTGATGGCCTTGGCGAAGCCCGGCATGTCGCCGCGCCGGCGCGTGCAGTCGCCCAGCTCCGTCAAGGTCTTGTTGCCGAGCGCCGTGGCGGCCTTGTAGCTGCCGATCATTGCGCCACCTGCCGCAACTCCGCCGGCACCATCTTGGCATGGATGCTTTCCTTGAGCGCGGCCAGCGCTACGTTGGCGGCCATCGGCTTGCCGGTCAGGTAGCCCTGGATGTACTGGCAGCCGCGCTGGTCAAGGTATTGCAGTTGTTCTTCGGTCTCCACGCCTTCGGCCACCACCGACAGGTTCAGGTGTTTGGCGAGATCCAGCACGGCATTGCAGATGGCGCCGTCCTTCTGCGAACCGGGCAGGTCGCGGATGAAGGTGCGGTCGATTTTCAGGACCGAGATCGGGAAGCGTTTGAGATAGGCGAGCGAGGAATAGCCGGTGCCGAAATCGTCGATGGCGATACGGGCTTTGCGTTCGGCCATTTTGGACAGGATGGACTCGGCATGCACCGGGTCGATCATCAGTGTGCCTTCTGTGATTTCTAAAACCAATTGCTCACCAAGTAGGCCGGAGAAAGCAATCGCATCGTCCAGCACATCCAGAAATTTGTCGTTGCGGAATTGTCGCGGGCTGATATTAACAGAGATGTACAAGCTGCGCTTGGCCACTTCTTCAAATTGTTTCAGTTGCACGCAGGCCGCTTTCAGGGCCCAGGCGCCGAGCAGGTTAATCAGGCCGTTGGTCTCGGCGATGGGAATGAAGCGCGCCGGCGGCACCATGCCCAGCGTCGGATGCTTCCAGCGCATCAGCGTTTCAAAGCCCTGGATCTCGCGCGTGGAGGCGTCGACAATGGGCTGGTAGTACAACTGGAACTCGCCTTCGCGCACCGCCTGGAACATGGCCGCTTCCAGCGAGATGTCGTGCTGCGGCGGGCCGGATTGGGCGGGGCTGTAGACCACCGCGCGCGCCTTGCCGGTTTCCTTGGCGCGCGACATGGCGGCGTCGGCCAGCGCCAGCAGCCGGATTTCGTCTTCCGCGTGTTCCGGATACACGGCCACGCCGACCGAGGCGCCGACGTAAATCGTGTGGCTCTCGATCTCGAACGGCGACTGCAGCGTGGCGATCAGGCGGCCGGTCACCAGCTTGATCTGCGCTTCGGTAGCGGTACCAGGCAAGATCGCCACAAATTCATCGCCGCCCACGCGCGCCAGGGTGTCGCTGTCGCGCAGGGTCTTGCGCAGGCGCTGGGCCGCCATGCGCAACATGGCGTCGCCGATCGGATGGCCGAGGCCATCGTTGACTTTCTTGAAGCCGTCCAGGCCCACCGTGGCCACCGAGAAGCCCTGGCCGGAGCGGCGCGCGTTGGCGATCACCATGCGCATGCGGTCGGACAGCAGCAGGCGGTTGGGTAGTTCGGTCAGCGCGTCGTGGGTGGCCATGTGGCGCAGGCGCTCTTCGGTGGCGTGCTGCACCGTCATGTCGCGGCCCACCACCAGCAGTTCCAGCGCGCCGTCGGCGTTGTCGTAGGCGGAGATGCGCAGCTCGTGCCAGATCTCGATGTCGGTCGTCTTGATGCGCACTTCGAGCAGCTTGGTGCCGCGTGACTCGCTTACTTCGGCCAGCGCCGCCGCCAAAGCGGCCTGGTCGGCGTCCGCCACCATCGTGGCGATGGCGCTGCCGGCCAGCGGCGCGGCGGCGCCGATGCGGGCACTGGCGCGTCGGCTGGCAAACAATAGCTGGCCTGGGGGAGTGAGGCGAAAGACGACATCGCCAGCCTCTTCCATGAGGTTATCCAATTCATGACGCGGCTGAGATGAAACGCTGGTTGGCATCGCGAAAACTATTCTTTCAAATAAGCGGAACTACGCGTGTAACAATTAAACTGGGTGAATCTTGCAAAAGCATAACGAAATGTATCACTGATGAGTGGCAAATTACATGAAAAAAGACAACATTACAGCGTCTTTTTGAGAAATCTCTTGAGATGTTAAAAAAAACCGCTTTTCAGAGGGAGAAACCGCCTTTTCGATGGGCCTGGTTGATAGCTGTTTGACAAAAATATCGGCTCTCGATGCGCAGCGCGTTGGCGAAGTCCACGCGCAATCCTTCGACCATGGCGCACAGCACGGCCTCGGCCGCCGGCACAGTGCCGCCGGCGCGCTGGCGCAGCATCGCGGGCGCGGTTTGCAGCAGCGCGCGCACCGCTGGGGCGTCCAGGCCGCCGCCTGGCAGTTGGTGGTTCTTGGTCTCCCATGGCTGGACCGCGGCGGCGCCGGTGTCGCCGAGCGCGTCGGCGAGTTCGGATTCATCGCCGACCACTTTGTGTACCAGGCCGGCTTGCAGCGCTTGCGTCGCGTTCAGCCGCGCGCCGTCGAGCAGCAACGGCATGGCGGCCTGCACGCCGGTCAGGCGCACCGTGCGGGCGATTTCGCCGGCCACCGGGGCCAGGCCCATGAGCACTTGCGGCAGGCTGAGATGCGCATCCGCCAGGGCGATGCGGCGGTGGCAGGCCAGCGCCAGGCCGAGGGCGTGGCCGCAGACGTCGCCGCCCAGGGTGGCGCTCACCGGCACGCCCATGCCTTCCAGCCGGCACAGCAGGGCGTTGTAGGAGGCCAGCATGTGCATGCAGTCGGCCGCTTGCGCCGGCGTCAGCGCCATCAGGTGTTCCAGCTCGTGGCTGGGATCGGCGGCGTTGGCGTCGAAGCCGATCTGGATGGCGCCGAGGTGCGGATGGCGCGACTCCAGCTGGTCGAGCAGGTCGCCCAGTTCGCGCTGGAATAGCCGGCTCAGCGGATTGATGCTGCGTGCCGCCAGCAGCACCGTGATGGTGTCGCCGTTGTGCTGGGTGGTGATCATGCCCGCACCCGTTCGATGATGGTGGCGATGCCCATGCCGCCGCCGACGCACATGGTGACCATGCCGCGCCGCAGCCCGCGCAGCTCCAGTTCATCGAGCAGGGTGCCGAGCAGCATGCAGCCGGTGGCGCCGAGCGGGTGGCCGAGCGCGATGGCGCCGCCGTTGACGTTGACCTGGTCGTCCGGGATCTCCAGCTCGTGCATGAAACGTAGCACCACGGAAGCGAAGGCTTCGTTCACCTCATACAGGTCAATGTCGCCGGCACGCAGCCCCGCCAGCTTGAGCGCCTTGCGGGCCGCCGGCGCCGGGCCGGTCAGCATGATGGTCGGTTCGCTGCCGGTGACGGCGGCGGCAACGATGCGCGCGCGCGGCGGCAGGCCGATGCGCGCGCCGGCCGCCTGGCTGCCGATCAAAGCCAGCGCCGCGCCGTCCACGATGCCGGAGGAGTTACCTGCGGTATGCAGGTGCGCGATCTGCTGCAACTGCGGATATTTGCGCAGTGCCACGCTGTCGAAACCCAGCTTGCCCATGGCGGCAAACGCCGGCTGCAGGCCTTCCAGCGCCTCCATGGTGGTGGTGGGCTTGATGAATTCGTCTTCGGCCAGGATGGTCACGCCGTTCTGGTCGCGCACCGGCACGATGGAGCGGAAGCGACCGGCCGCACGCGCGGCGGCGGCCTTGTGCTGCGAGCGCAGCGCGAAGGCATCCAGCTGTTCGCGCTGGTGGCTGTCCAGCGTGGCGATCAGGTCGGCGCCTATGCCTTGCGGCACGACGTCGGTTTTGAAACTGGTTTCGGGGTCCAAGGCCCAGGCGCCGCCGTCCGCGCCCATGGGCACGCGCGACATCGATTCGATGCCGCCGGCCACCACCAGCTCTTCCCAACCGGAGCGCACCTTCTGCGCCGCCAGGTTGACCGCGTCCAGGCCGGAGGCGCAAAAACGGTTGAGCTGCACGCCCGCCACCTTCCAGTCCCAGCCGGCGGCCAGCGCGGCGATCTTGGCGATGTCCGCGCCCTGCTCGCCGATGGGGGTGACGCAGCCCAGCACCACGTCGTCGACCAGCCCGGTATCGAGCTGGTGGCGCTGCTGCAGCTCCTGCATCAGGCCGGTAAGTAGCGAGATCGGCTTGACGCTGTGCAGGCTGCCATCCTGGCTGCCCTTGCCGCGTGGGGTGCGGATGGCTTCATAAATATAGGCGTCGGTCATGCGAACTCCGTGCTGATTAGCGTTTATGATCACGGTCATTGTTAAAGAAAACCAAAAACAGCGGTTTGAACGGAGACAAGATGCCGCCATTCGACACGCACGAAGTGCGCAATGCTGTTGCGCCGTTTGCCAATATCAATCTGTGCGCGGCCGATCCGGCCGGCCATACGCGGCTCGACTGCGTGCTGGGCAGCGCCGGCGCCATGCGCGCGGCACTCACCCACGCGCTGCACCATGCGCGCCGACGCGTGGCCTTCGGCCGCCCGCCGCAGGGCGTGGACTGCGCGGCCATTCTGGCCAGGGCTCTGGTAGATCCGGCCTAGTATAATGCGGCATACCGCCGCCCAATCGCTAATAAGAGCACACTCAATGAAACAAGATCCGCGTTTTCCCAACCTCTTCATCACCGACCACCCGCTGATCCAGCACAAGCTGAGCCACATGCGCGCCAAGGATACGTCGACCCGTACCTTCCGCGACCTGCTCAAGGAAATCACGCTGCTGATGGGTTATGAGATCACCCGCGACCTGCCGCTGACTACCCGCACCGTCGAAACACCGTTGATGACCATCGACGCGCCGGTGATCGCCGGCCGCAAGCTGGCCATCGTGCCGATCCTGCGCGCCGGCATCGGCATGAGCGACGGCCTGCTCGACCTGGTGCCGTCGGCGCGCGTCGGCCACATCGGCGTGTTCCGCGATCCCGACACCCACCAGCCGGTGGAATACCTGGTGCGCCTGCCGGACACCGTCGAACGTACCTTCATCCTGTGCGACCCGATGGTAGCCACCGGTAATTCGGCCGTGCACGCAGTCGATGTGCTGAAAAAGCGCGGCGTCACCGATGAGCAGATCATCTTCCTGGCGCTGGTGGCGGCGCCGGAGGGCATCGAAGTGTTCCAGAAAGCGCATCCGGGTGTGAAGATCTACTGCGCCTCGCTGGACTCGCACCTGAACGACCACGCCTACATCGTGCCGGGCCTGGGCGACGCCGGCGACCGCATCTTCGGCACCAAATAATGGCGATCCCGGTCGATCCCGATTTCCGCGCGCGCCTGGCGGTGCTGAACGACAAGTTCGCCGCCACCGTGCCTGGCACGCTGGACAAGATCCGCGCCGCGCTGGACGGCTGCGTGGCGGACCAATATCCGTCGCCGGCGGCGCTGCACGAGCTGCACGAAGTACTGCACAGTGTGGCGGGTTCGGCCGGTACTTTCGGTTTTGCCGTGTTCGGCAGGGAAGCGCGCCGCATCGAGCAGATGGTGCGCGCCGTCCTGACCACGCAAACCGGCTGGGCGCCGGTGATTCCCGAGGTGGAAAAGCTGCTGGTGTGGGCTGCACGCGACGCCAAGGCCAGCGAATACGATTAACGCGCGCTTGATCTAGCGCAAAGCATGTATGATTTGTTTGTCTATAGTGACAAATACACCCAGTAACGAAGAGTGGTTTGAAGGTTGAGTACCAAAAAAAGCGACGCTTTGCATTTATTTTCGCGAAAACGTGCTTTTCTCTCGTAATTGGGTATAATGCGGGATCGTTTAGATTCAAGAGTAGTACAGATTGTCTTTCTTGCCTCAAAAACGATATCACGGGCGCAAGCCCAAATTAACTGTGAAATAGGAATTGTAATGGCAACTGGTATCGTAAAATGGTTCAATGATTCGAAGGGTTTCGGCTTTATCACCCCTGACGAAGGCGGCGAAGATCTGTTCGCTCACTTCTCGGCGATTCAGTCGGCTGGCTTCAAGTCGCTGCAAGAGAACCAACGTGTTTCCTTCGAAGTAACCGCTGGCCCTAAAGGCAAGCAAGCTTCGAACATTCAGCCTATCTAATACGCTGGATCTAACGATCAAGAAATCCTCGGAATCCGAGGATTTTTTTTCGCCTGGACCTTTTCAACCTGTCCCTTTAAATTTTCTTGCGCCAGTAGTCCGGCTGCGCATAGGTATGACGCAGAAAATCGACAAACGCCCGCACCCTCAGCGGCAAATGCCGGCGCTGCGCAAACACCGCATAGATATCGCTACCCGGCGCCGAATAGCCGTCCAGCACAGTTTGTAATCTGCCCGCCGCAATCGCGCTGCCCACTTCCCACATCGAACGCCACGCCAGCCCTTTGCCGGCCAGCGCCCACTCGTGCAGCACCTGGCCGTCGTTGCAAGCCATATTGCCGTTGACCTTCAGCACCACATTCTTGTCGTCCTCGCGCAAGGTCCAGCCGCGCTGGCTGCCTTCGCTGCTGATCGCCAGGCAGTTGTGTTTGGCCAGATCGGCCAGGGTTTCCGGTATGCCGTGGCGCTTCAGATAGGCTGGCGAGCCAACCACCACGCGTTCATTGTCGGCCAGCTTGACGCTGACCAGGCTGGAATCGGACAGGCTGGCGATGCGGATCGCCACATCGATGCCTTCGCCGACGATGTCGACCATGCGGTCGCTCATGTTCAGCGTGACCGTCACATCGCGGTGCTCGGCCAGGAAGGAGGGCAGCAGTGGCGCCACGTGCTGGCGTCCGAAGCCGGCCGGCGCCGAGATCATCAAATGCCCTGTGGCGTGCGCGCTACGCTCGGACACCGCCGATTCCGCTTCCTCCAGCTCCGCCAGGATGCGCTGGCAATCCTCCAGAAAGGCCGTACCCTCATCGGTAAGGGCCAGCTTGCGGGTGGTGCGTTGCAGCAGCTTGACGCCGAGACGGGCCTCCAGCGCATCGAGCCGGCGTCCTATCATCGCCGGGGCGATGCCTTCGGCGCGGGCTGCCGCCGACAGGCTGCCTTTGGCGACCACCTCAACGAAAGTGGAAATTTGTCTGAACTGGCCCATGAATACCTGTCTCCGTCACTTTTTACAAAAACGCATAGATGAAGTGATTTTTAGTCTTGTTTGCATAACTAACGATTGAATATACTTTAAAACACTGGCGCGTGTAACTGAGCCCACATACTAAAAACACTGCACTGCAACAAGCTTATAATTAGCTGATTCGTTGACATTCTTTTACGGAGACCTCCCATGACGCAATCCACCATCACCCTGCCAGACGGCATGCAAGTCACTGGCGACATCAAGCCTGGCTACGAAACCATTCTGGTGCCCGAGGCACTGGCGCTGGTGGCCAAGCTGAGCCGCGAGTTCGAAGCGCGCCGCCAACAACTGCTGGCCGTGCGCGTGGAGCGCGCCAAGCGCCTGGACGCCGGCGAACGCCCGGACTTCCTGGCCGACACCGCACACATCCGTAACGGCGACTGGAAAATCGCGCCGATTCCGAAGGCGCTGGAATGCCGTCGCGTGGAAATCACCGGCCCGGTGGAGCGCAAGATGGTCATCAACGCATTGAACTCCGGCGCCGACAGCTATATGACCGACTTCGAAGATTCGAACTCGCCAAGCTGGGACAACCAGATCACCGGCCAGATCAATATGAAGGACGCGGTGCGCGGCACCATCGCCCTGGAGCAGAACGGCAAGTCCTACAAGCTGAACGAGAAAGTCGCCACCCTGGTGGTACGTCCGCGCGGCTGGCACCTGGATGAGAAGCATGTGCTGGTGGACGGCAAACGCGTCTCCGGCGGCATCTTCGACTTCGCGTTGTTCATGTTCCACAACGCCAAGGAGCAGATCGCACGCGGCGCCGGCCCGTTCTTCTACCTGCCGAAAATGGAATCGCACCTGGAAGCGCGCCTGTGGAACGACATCTTCGTGATGACGCAGAACGAGCTGGGCCTGCCGCAAGCCACCATCAAGGCCACCGTGCTGATCGAAACCATTCTGGCCGCGTTCGAAATGGACGAAATCCTGTACGAACTGCGTGAACACAGCTCGGGCCTGAACGCCGGTCGCTGGGATTACATCTTCTCCTGCATCAAGAAGTTCAAGCTGGACAAGGACTTCTGCCTGGCCGACCGCGCCAAGGTCACCATGACCGCGCCGTTCATGCGCTCGTATGCGCTGCTGCTGCTGAAGACTTGCCACAAACGCAATGCGCCGGCCATCGGCGGCATGGCGGCGCTGATTCCGATCAAGAACGATACGGAGAAAAACGACATCGCCATGGGCGGCGTGCGCAACGACAAGGCGCGCGATGCCACCGACGGCTACGACGGCGGTTGGGTGGCGCACCCCGGGCTGGTGGAGCTGGCCATGGCCGAGTTCAAGAAAGTGTTGGGCGACAAGCCGAACCAGATCGACAAGCAGCGCCTCGACGTGGAAGTGCACGCCGAACAGCTGTTGGACTTCAAGCCGGAAACGCCGATCACCGAAGCTGGCCTGCGTTACAACATCAATGTCGGCATCCACTACCTGGGCAGCTGGCTGAACGGCAACGGCTGCGTGCCGATCCACAACCTGATGGAAGATGCGGCCACGGCCGAGATCAGCCGCTCGCAGGTGTGGCAGTGGATCCGCTCGACCAAGGGCGTGCTGGACGACGGCCGCAAGGTCACCGCCGACATGGTGCGCGCGATGATCCCGGAAGAACTGGCTAAGGTCAAAGTAACCGCACCGGACGGCAACACGCCAGCCTATCCGCGCGCGGCGCAGATCTTCGAAGAGATGTCGACCTCGGAATCGTTCGAAGAATTCCTGACGCTGCCGCTGTACGAAGAAATCTAAGTCAACGTCGCTCCCGCGCAAGCGGGAGCCCATGCTGACTATGGATTCCCGCGTCCGCAGGAGTCATTTCGCCCAATGGGCGAAATGACGGGCGCTGTTAGAAGTCGTTCTTCCACAAGCGCAGCGCGGTGAAGGTCGCCAGTGGCGTATCGATGCGATCGAGACGCCCGGCCTGCACTAGCTGCTGCGCAATCGCCGGCTCGCGGTAACGCAGGAAGGGATTGGTCGCTTTCTCCAGGCCGATGCTGCTGGGCACGGTGGGCATGTCGTGCTCGCGCTTGTCCGTCTCCGCCTTCACCCGCTCCTGCAGCGCAACATTATCCGGCTCCACCACGCGCGCGAAGCGCAGGTTGGACAGCGTGTACTCGTGCGCGCAGTACACCAGCGCATCATCCGGCAGCGCGGCCAGCTTGCCGAGCGAGCTGATCATCTGGGCCGGCGTGCCTTCGAACAGGCGTCCGCAACCGCCGGCAAACAGCGTGTCGCCACAGAACAGCCAGGCCGGCGCATCGCCGCTGGCGTCGCGCACGTAGGCGATGTGGCCCATGGTGTGGCCCGGCACATCGAGCACGTTCAGCTTCAGCGCCAGTCCCGGCACGTCGATGGTCTTGCCTTCGCCGACCGGCAGCGTGACAGCGGCGATGGTCTCGTTGCGCGGGCCGAAAACGGGAACCTGATAATGCTGTAATAATTCAGGGACGCCGCCGATATGGTCAGCATGGTGATGGGTGAGTAGAATGGCGGTGAGCTTCAGGCCATGATCTTTCAGTGCCGCCAGGATGGGTTTGGCGTCGCCGGGGTCGACTACTGCGGCATGTGTGCCATCATGGATCAACCACAGGTAGTTATCGCGGAATGCCGGTACCGTTAAAACAGTGAGAGCTTGAGTAGAAGATATGGTCATTGGATCGCTAAAGGCTAAGCATGGATAAGGCGGGATCAGAGAAATCCATTATAGCGCTGGAAGGCTGGCTGCAAACGCCCGCAGGTGTGTACATGCGTGCGTGGGAACAAAGCTGTCTCGATAATTTAACAGCCGATATCTTCGGCTACAACGCGGTGCAGATCGGCATGCCTGAAATCGATGCACTTGCCGCCAGCCGCATGCCGTACAAGCTGCTGGCCGACCGCAAAACGCGCGCGGTACGCGACAACCTGCGCGCCGTCAACGTCACGCTCGACTACACGGAATTGCCGTTCGCCTCGCAAAGCGTGGACCTCATCGTGCTGCCGCACGTGCTGGAATTTTCCACCGATCCGCACCAGGTGCTGCGCGAAGTCGAGCGCGTGCTGATACCGGAAGGGCAGGTTGTCATCTGCGGTTTCAATCCGGCCAGCCTGTGGGGCGCGCGCCATGTGCTGCGGCGCGTCGGCGGCACCTCGTTCCTGCCGCGCACCGAGGAGCTGATTTCCATGCCGCGCATGAAAGACTGGCTAAAATTGCTGAACATGAGCGCCAGCCAGAGCCACTTCGGCTGCTACGCGCCGGCCTGCCGTACAGAAAAATGGCTACAACGCTACACCTTCATGGATAATGCCGGGTCGCGCTGGTGGCCGTACTTCGGCGGCGTGTACATCATACAAGCGGTCAAGCGCGTGAAAGGCATGCGCTTGATCGGTCCGGCATGGACCAAAAAAACGGCCAACGCCCAGGTGGGCGTGCCGGTAACAAACAAACAACGGGAACAGCAGGATGGATAAGGTTGAAATTTTTACCGACGGCGCATGCAAGGGCAATCCTGGCCTCGGCGGTTGGGGCGCATTGCTGGTGGCCGAGGGCGCCGAAAAGGAAATCTGCGGCGGCGCGCGCGACACCACCAACAACCGCATGGAATTGCAGGCGGTGATCGAGGCGCTGACCGTGCTGAAGCGGCCGTGCACGGTGGTGCTGCACACCGACAGCCAGTACGTGCAAAAGGGCATCAGCGAATGGATCCACGGCTGGAAGGCGCGTGGCTGGAAAACCGCGAGCAAGGAGCCGGTCAAGAACGAGGACTTGTGGAAGGCGCTCGACGCCGCGCAGCAGATGCACACGGTCGAATGGCGCTGGGTGCGCGGCCACAATGGCCATCCTGGCAACGAACGCGCCGACATGCTGGCCAATCGCGGCGTGGAAGTGGCGCGCGCCCGCTGATATACTGCTCGCTGAAATTCATAACGGAACACTATGCGCCAAATCGTACTCGATACTGAAACCACCGGTATCAACCCCAAGCTGGGCAACCGCATCCTGGAAATCGGCTGTGTGGAGCTGTTCGAGCGTAAGCTGACCGGCAACAATTTGCACTTCTACATCAACCCGGAGCGGGAATCGGAAGAGGGCGCGCTGAACGTCCACGGCCTGACCACCGAGTTCCTGAGCGACAAGCCCAAATTCCGCGAGATCGTCGAACAGCTGCGCGAGTACATCCAGGGCGCCGAAGTCATCATCCACAATGCGCCGTTCGACTTGGGCTTCCTGAATCATGAATTCAAGCTGCTGAACCTGCCGGATTTCAGCAGTCACATCGGCGGCGTGATCGACACGCTGGTGCAGGCCAAGGAACTCCATCCGGGCAAACGCAACTCGCTGGACGCGCTGTGCGACCGCTACGGCATCTCCAACTCTCACCGTAAGCTGCACGGCGCGCTGCTGGATGCCGAGCTGCTGGCCGACGTCTACCTGGCCATGACGCGCGGGCAGAACAGCCTGGGCATGGATGTGGAAGAAGAAGTGGTCAACATCGGCGAACTGCTGGCGCCGGTGGCCATGGCCGACATCATCTTTGTGCCGGCCTCGGAAGCCGAGCTGGCCGAGCATGCGGCCACCTTGGCGGGGCTGGACAAGGCGGTAAAAGGGCAATGCATCTGGACCGCCTCGCTGAATCCACCAGCGCCGCTGGCCGCTGCCGCATAATCAGGGCTTGCATCAAGCGGGTCCAAGCACTATAATGCTCGGACTCAAGGGGAGGTTAGCTCAGGGGTAGAGCACTGCATTCACACTGCAGGGGTCGCAAGTTCGAAACTTGCACTTCCCACCAGAATTCGTATAAAAATCAAGCACTTAAAAATGATCCAGCCTTTAGTCGGCTGGATTTTTTTTTGTCGGTGTAATTTGCGGGTGTAATTTACTTTTGCACCTGAGTGGGGCACTCTGATGTGGGCCAATACCTTTACTTCCATGGCCTTGAAGCTGTGCTCATCGTGATTCTGTTCGCGCGGTGCCTAGCTCCTTTTCCCGAAGGGCATGGCACGCGCGACTGTACGTTGCCATTTACCGCGCGACGCCGCTCGTGGTCAGCGTCACCGGGGCGATGGTGCCGTCCGCATTGAACGCCAGCCGCTCAATCGCGAGTTGGCGGTGGTTACCGTCGCTCTGACCCAGCGGGCGGCGGTGATAGGCGATATACCATGCGTCGGTCCCGGGAATATTGACGATCGAGTGATGGCCTGCGCCGGTTGCGACACGGCTGTCCTGTTGCAGGATCTTGCCGATCCGTTTGAACGGCCCGAGTGGCGAGTCGCTGATCGCGTAGGCCACGCTATAGTCGGGGCCGGTCCATTCGCCTTCCGACCACATCATGTAGTACCTGCCCTTGCGCTTGGCCATGAACGGGCCTTCGACATAGGCCGGGTCCGGCGTGATTTCCTTGTAGCGCGTGCCGTCGGCGAAGGGGACGACGCTAAGCAGGTCCGCCGCCAGCTTGACCACGTTCATGTGGCCCCAGCCGCCGTAGTACATATAGAACTGTCCGTCGTCGTCCTTGAACACCATCTGGTCGATCGGCTGGGCGCCGTTGTGGATCGCTCCGATCAAGGGCTTGCCCAGCGCATCCTTGAACGGCCCTTCAGGACGCGCACTGACCGCGACCCCGATACCGCCAAGCTGGTCATTGGTTTTGATGTCGTTGGCACCGAAGAAAAGATAGTACTTGCCGTCGTGCTGAACCGCCGAGGGCGCCCACACGGCGTAGGCGGCCCAGCTGACGTTTTCGACGTCGAGCACGCGCGGGTGCTTGGTCCATTGCACCAGGTCGGTCGATGAAAACGCATCCATGAAGCTCTGCTTGAGAAACGGCGCCCAGATCAGGTCCTGGCGGGCGCGCATGCGCTCCTGCGCCGACGTGAACTTGCCGCTTTGCGCCACTGCGCCGTCGTCTGCCGAATAGGTCGGATAAATCCAATAACGACCGTCGAAAATGCGGATTTCAGGATCCGCATACCAGCCGGGAACGATGGGATTGCCACCCGTTGCGTTCGAACTGGCCGCAACCGAGACGAAGATGAGCGCGCTGCGCGCCAGGCGGGGCAGGAAGGTTTTCATCAAGCGGCGATGTCGTTGAAATTCCCACCATTGTATGCCCAAGGACCATTGCGATGCGCGTGGCCACGACATACAATTGCGGCCGTTGGGCCATCTTGCCCGCATTCGAACAAGGAAAATAATGAGTCTGCCGCAATATATTACGATTAACGGAACGTCTTATGCGTCGCAAAACCTGAGCGAGGCCGCCAAAGCGCAGGCGGTGAATGTGCAGGTGGTCGATGCTGAATTGGCGCGTTTGCAGCAGCAAATCGCAATCGCCCAGACCGCGCGCAACGCCTACGTCGCCGCGCTGATTGAGTCGGTCAAGGGCAAAGGCAAAGCGGACGCTGCGGAAAAGCCAAAGAAAGCAGTCGCGGCCGAAAAGCCGAAGAAAGTAGTTGCCGCCGACAAGCCGAAGAAAGCTGTCGCTGCGGAAAAGCCGAAGGCGCCGCGTAAGCCTAAAACGGCTGTGGCTGAAGCAAAATAAGCACCCGCCTCCTCAAATAGCCTGCGCTCCGACGCGCAGGCTAGTCCCGCCTTGCTGTTGCAGCGTCGAGATACGCCCGGCCTGTTCGAACACGCTGCGCGCGGTCAGATTGAGACCGGAAATCGGCATCTCCGCCGCCCGCAACGCATCCACCAGCCACGAATTGCAATTGTTGAACAAACTGTAGTTGCCCGTCGCCTGGTAAAACCGGTCGGGGTTGCTCTCCTGCTTGCCGAGATAGATGGGCTGACCGTTGCGGTCGGCGGCGATGCTGCGGTCGATGTACTCGACTAGCTGTTGAAAGCCGCGCTCCGTGATGGCCAGCGCAATCACGTCGGCCGCTGTCGCGCCTAGCGGCGGGTTGCTGTCCCTGCCGCCGACCTGCAAGGCCGGGTAGTCGGACGCGACCAGGGCTTTCACCGCCTTCGACCACGGCGGCTGCTCCGCCACGAAATACTCGCCGTCGCCCCAGCCCACCACTACATATTTGTGATCGCGGAAATCGGCCCCCAGCTTGGAGCTGCGTGCCAGCAGGGAAGGGCCGTCCAGCAGCAGCGCGGTGTGCCAGCCGTACTGCACGACGTAGATCGTGTGTGGCGTGCTTGCGGCCGGCAGGTCTGCGCGGCTGGGAACGCCAGCGCAGCCGGCTTGAAGTACAAGCAACGCGAGGAGGGCAAGCTGCTGAAAGATCGATCTCATTTCACTTCGAGGGCGGATGCACATGCTGTAAAACCGTCGATTTTACAGCATGCACTTTCCCTCTCATGTCAGCGGGCCTGCATCAATCGAAATCGAAGATATCGCTGAGGAAGCCTTCGCGTTTCTTCTTGTGTTGCGGGTACTGGCCGTGCCCGGAGTGATGCTGTTGTTGATAGCGCGGGTCCGGCGTGCGCTGCTGCTGGTGTTGCTGCGGCGGTGCGGCCGGCGCCGGAGCGCCGCCGATGGAGCGCTCGATAATCTTGTCGAGCTCGCCGCGGTCCAGCCAGACGCCGCGGCAGCTCGGGCAGTAATCGATTTCGATGCCCTGGCGCTCACTCATCACCAGGCTAAGGTTTTTGCAAACTGGGCAGTCCATGGAATTCTCCTTTATTTCACTTTACGGCTTGTGTACAAACTGGCGACCACGCTGCCAGCGATCAGCAGCACCACCACCATTAGCGAGATGTGCACCGGCACGTGCAGCCACGGCAACAACAGCATCTTCAGGCCGATGAAGCACAGCACCAGCGCCAGGCCAAACTTGAGCAGGTGGAAGCGGTCGGCGATATCGGCCAGCAGGAAGTACAGCGCCCGCAGGCCGAGAATCGCGAACATGTTCGAGGTGAACACGATGAACGGGTCCGAGGTGATCGCAAAGATCGCCGGGATCGAATCCACCGCGAACACCAGGTCGGTCGCCTCGATCAACACCAGCACCAGGAACAGCGGTGTCACGAAACGCTTGCCGTCCTTCAGCACGAAGAATTTCTCGCCGTGCTCGCCTTCGGACACCGGCAGCGTGCGGCGGGCCAGCTTGAGTACCGGGTTGTTCTGCACGTCCGGCTCATGGTCGACCGCCTTCAGCATGCGCACGCCGGTGTACAGCAGGAAGGCGCCGAACAGGTACAGCACCCAGCTGAATTCGCTCACCACCCAGGCGCCGGCCAGGATCATGATGGCGCGCATCACGATCGCGCCCAGCACGCCGTAGACCAGCACGCGGCGCTGGTACTCGGGTCGCACCTGGAAGGCGGTGAAGATCAGCAGGAAAATGAAGATGTTATCGACCGACAGCGCCTTTTCAATCAGGTAGCCGGACAGGAACTCCAGCGACTTCTGCTCGGCGATTTCCGGGCCGACGGTGCCGTTCAGGTGCCACCACAGGCCGGCGTTGAACAGCAGCGCCAGCGAAAACCAGCCCAGCGACCAGTAGCCCGCTTCGCGCGCCGAGACCTTGTGCGCCTTGTTGCCGCCGAAGACCCATAAGTCCAGCGCCAGCATCACCAGCACAAAGGCGACGAAGCCCGCCCACATGGGGCCGCTTGCCATGCTTTCGATACCGTTCATTTCTCCTCCTGCTCATGTTTGATGTTGATCAAGACATCATAGGTAAGTGCCATACATCGCACAATTCGAATATACTTGAGTAATTCATCCAAAAAATCGAGGTAATGCCGTGTCCACTCTGAACTACAAGCACCTGCGCTATTTCTGGATGGTGGCCCGCAGCGGCAGCATCGCCAAGGCGGCCGAGCAGCTGCACCTGACGCCGCAGTCGATTTCCGGTCAACTGACGGAGTTCGCCAACACTTTGGGCGTGGAGCTGTTCCGGCGGGTAGGGCGGCGGCTGGAACTGACCGATACCGGCAGCCGCATCCTGCGCCACGCCGAGGACATCTTCAGCGCCGGCGACGCCTTGCTCGACGTGGTGCGCGATCAGGCCGCGACCCAGGTCACCACTTTCCGCGTGGGCGTATCGGATTCCGTCTCGAAAGCGGTGGCCTGCCGGCTGGTGGCGCCGGCGCTGGCATTGGCGGAGCCGACGCGCCTGGTGTGCCGCGAAGGCCGCCTGGCTGCGCTGCTGGCGGACATGGCGGTGCACAAGCTCGACCTCATCATCACCGACCGCGCCATGCCCAGCCATCTGAGCGTGCGCGCCTACAGCCACTTGCTGGGCGAAAGCGAACTCGGCGTGTTTGCCACCGCCGCCTTGGCGGCCACGCTGAGCGGCCCGTTTCCCGAATGCCTGAATCATGCGCCGCTGCTGTTGCCGGGCGAAGATGTGGCCGTGCATGCCAAGCTGATGCAGTGGCTGCATACGCATGTGCCGCGCCTGCGCGTGGTCGGGGATTTCGACGACAGCGCCATGATCAAGGCCTTCGGGCAAGCGGGCGCGGGCCTGTTCTTCGCGCCGGCGGCCATCGCGCCGACGATCTGCGCGCAGTATGCCGTGGTCATGCTGAGCACCATAGCTTCGCTGCGCGAACAGGTCTACGCCATCACCACCGAGCGGCGCATCAGCCACCCGGCCACGCAGGCCATCCGCCAGGCGGCGCGCGAGGCGCTGCCGAGCTCGACGTGAGCCGAGCGTGCGACTGGCCTTAGGGTATCCGCCAGATGAAGCGCACGCCGTCGCTGCCGTCGGGGAGGGGGCCGGGGCTGTCGGCGATCAGGGCGCCGGTTTGCGGGTGGATGCGCAGGTAGAAATTGGTTTGCAACGACATCAGCAGCAGTTCGCCGGTCGGCGTTTCCATCCACTGGAAGCTTTGCGCCAGGCCGGGCCGGGTGGTTTGCAAGCTGGCGCCGCCGTCCGGGCCGACGCTCAGGAAGCTGTCGCCGGCTTGCAGGGCGACGCGGCCCAGCCCCAGCTCGCGCACCGTGAAGTTGAGCGGCTGCGCCGCCGCGCGGCCGACGGCGGCGCGCAGCTGGATCTCCTGCTCATAGGGGATAGGCCGCATCAGGCCGCGCGCATAGGGCTGCTTGACCTCGATGCTGTCGAAGTCCGCCGCACCGCCGTTCTGCTTGCCCGTGTTGTAGTTGAACAGGGCGTAGCGCACGCCCTGGAAGGTGGTCAGCTGGAAGATCATGGTGAACGGCTCGCCGATGGTCTGGAAGTTGCGGCCGTCGATGGAATAGCTGAAGCGCGCCTTCTCGGTCAGAAAATCGCAGTCGGCGCGCAGCCACAGGCGCGTGGCCTTGACCGCTACGCGCACGGTGCGATTGCGGGCCTGGTCGAACAGGGCCAGCGACAGCTTGCCGTCGCTGCGCTCCACGCCCAGCGCGGCGTAGGGCAGGTTGAGCAGGGCCAGGCCGGCGACGTCGTTTTCCTGCAAGCCTGCCGCATCCAGCACCACGGTGGGCGAGGACATCGGCCCGATGGCGCGCTGGGTCAGCGTATTGCGCGCCTCCCACAACGAGGCCGCAGACATGGAGCGCAGGCGCAGGTAGCCGGGACGCTCGCTGAGCGACCATCGCTCCTCCACCGGCACGTGGTTCCATTGCCAGAGCGGCTTGAGCGCCGGCTCGGAGAAATCGTCGTCGCGTTCGAACGGCACTTTCACCTGCTGCCGTTCCGCCGTGCGCGGCTTGACCCAGGTGCGCGGATTGCGACCGGGATTGCCGGGCAGGCCGAAGTAGGGCCAGCCGTCCTTCCAGGTGACCGGCGCCAGGCTGAGGAGGCGGCCGATCGAGTTATAGTCCATCATTGAAAAGCCCCACCATTCGCCGGCTTCGGTCAGCACAATGCCGCCCTGGTGCATGGCGGTGGCGTCGCGCGAGGCCGGATTCGGCGGGCTCACATCGAAAGGATATGCCTTGTTGTTCAAGCGGTAGCCGCGCACCAGGCCGAAGCCCTCGTCCTTGCTGATGGCCTGATTGACTTCGTACGGCCCGTACACGTTGTCGGCGCGCGCCGCCGGCATGCGGAAGCCGCCCGCGTAGTTGGCGCTGAGGATGAAATATCTGCCGCCGATCTTGTAGAAGTGCGCGCCTTCGCCCATGCCGTCGGTTTTTGAGAACAGCACTTTCTCCGTGCTCGGAACGATGTCGAGCAAGTCGTCGGTGAGCTGGGCGATATGCAGGTCCTGATGGCCCCACACGGCATAGGCCTTGTTGTCGTCGTCGAACAGCACCGACAGGTCGTGCAGGCTGCGCTTCATTTCCCAGTGCGCCCACGGCCCGCGCGGATTGATGGCGGAGTAGATTTGCGTCGCGCGCCCGTTCACATTGGTGAAGATGTAGAACACGCCGTTGCGGTAGCGCAGGCTCGGCGCCCAGATGCCCTGGCCGTAAATGTTTTTGCCGCCTTCAAGCCGGTAGGCCGGGCCGAGGTCGAGCCATTCTGCGGCGTAGCTGAGGAACTCCCAGTTGACCATGTCCCTGGAGCGCAGCAGCGGCAGGCCGGGCATGGCGTGCATGGTGGTGCCGGTGAGGTAGAACCAGTCGTTCACGCGTATCAGGTCGGGATCGGAGAACTCGTCGTAGAACAGCGGATTGGTGAATGTGCCGTCGCCGTTGTCCGGCGTCCAGGTGCGGACCGGCGGCTCGGCGTGCGCCGGCGCCGTGAGCAGTATCGTAGTGAAGGCAACCACCAGCGCCGATTGGATGGTCATCGCGTCTCCTGTTATTTGGCCTGCAGTGTCACGATGGCCGGCGTCAAACCCTCCGCCATGGCGCGCACCACGATGCTACCGGATTGTCCCGGCTTGGCCCGCACTATCGCCAGGCAAAGGCCATTGAACGCGGCGCGTTCCGGCGACTGGAACGATTCCATATTGGTCGGATCGCCGTTGTCGGTCGCCACCAGTTCGCCGGGGCCTTCCACCGTAAAGCGGATGCGCTGGTCGGCGCGCGGTGCGGTCACGCCGTAGGCGTCGGTCACCCGCACGCTGATGAAGGACAGGTCGCGGCCGTCGGCGGCGATGACGTTGCGGTCGGCGCCGGCCTGCAGCACGGCGGCCGCCTGCGCGGTCTTCACCGAGGAGCGCGCCCATTCCTTGCCGTCCTTGTAGGCCACCACGCTGATCTCGCCCGGTTCGTACACCACGTAATCCCAGCGCAGGCGGTATTCATAGGGCGCCTTCTTGATGCGTCCCTGCGATTTGCCGTTGACGAACAGCTCCGCCTCGTCGCCGGAGGTGAACAGGTGTACCGGCGTGACCTGGCCCACGCGCTCCGGCCAGCTCCAATGCGGCAGCAGGTGCGCCAGCGGCAGGTCCGGCCGCCAGCGCGACTGGTACAGGTAGTAGCGGTCTTTCGGAAATCCAGCGAGATCGATGATGCCGGAGTAGGAACTGCGCGCGCCGTAGTAGGGCGTGGGCTCGCCCAGATAGTCCCAGCCGGTCCAGACGAATTCGCCGGCCACGTAAGGGTTCTGGTCCTGCGCCGCCCAGGAGCGGTCGGCCGAGCTGCCGAAATCGGCGGCGAACAATTCATAGGCGCTGACGTGCTGGCGTTGCGGATCGCCGCCCACGCCGGGCCGCACCGCTGCGCTGTTCACGCCCGGCACCGGGAACTGGTACTCGCCACGGCTGCTGAGCGCCGAAGCGCTTTCCGTCGACACCATCATCTTGTCCGGGAATTTCTGATGGAAGGCCGGGAACTGGCCAGGCAAGGCGCGTATGCCCGCACCCTGGTAATTCAGGCCGATGATGTCCAGCGTGGCCGGCATCGGCATGTCGGCCTTGGCGTAGTTCATGGCGTTGGTGACGGGACGCGTGGGGTCTTCGCGGTGCGCGATCTCCACCAGTTTGGCGCTAAGGGCCGCACCGGCGTCGCCGGCGTACTGCTCGCCCACCTCGTTCCCCACGCTCCAGATAATCACCGATGGATGGTTGCGGTCGCGCCGCAGCATGGCGCGCAGATCGCGCTCGTGCCACTCGGGGAAGATCTGGTGGAAGTCCTGCTCGGTCTTCTTGCGCTCCCACGAATCGAATACTTCGTCCAGCACCAGAATGCCCATGCGGTCGGTCAGTTCCAGCAATTCGGGTGCGGGCGGGTTGTGGCTCGTGCGCACGGCGTTGGCGCCCATCGTCTGCAGGATCTGCAGTTGGCGTTCGGCGGCGCGCACATTGAAGGCCGCGCCCAGTGCGCCAAGGTCGTGGTGGTTGTTGACGCCGTTGATCATGATTTTCTCGCCGTTGACGAACAGCCCGCGCTCCGCATCGAAGCGCAGCGAGCGGATGCCGAACGGCGTTTCGTCGCTGTCCACGGTCTTGCCATCGCGGCTGATGGTGGTGACAGCAAGGTAGCGGTGCGGACGCTGTTGCGGCATCGGCCCCCACAGGCGCGGTTGCGCGACGCGCGCGGCGGCGTTGACGGTGGCGCTGGAGCGTGCCGCCACGGTCACGCGCTGCGTCGGCAGCGTGGCCACCGCGTCGCCGGTGCGCTTGCCGTCATCGTCCAGCGCGTACAAGCGGGTGGTGATTTCCGCCGTGGCGGCGCTGCTGCCGTCGTTGTCCACGGTGACGGCCAGTTCAACCTGCGCCGCTTCGCGCGAGACTTCCGGCGTGCGCACCACCGTGCCCCAATGCGCCACGTGCACCGGATTGCTGACGGTGAGCCAGACGTTGCGATACAGTCCGGCGCCCGGATACCAGCGCGCCGAGTCGGGCGGATTGTCGAGCCGGATCGCCAGCCGGTTGGCGCCGCCCGCTTTGGCGTACGGCGTCAGGTCGAGGCGGAAGGAGTTGTAGCCGTAGGGCCAGGAGCCGACCAGCTTGTCGTTGAGCCATACACTGGCGTGCGACATGGCGCCATCGATATCGATGAAGATGGATTGGCCCTTGTCGCCGGCCGGAATCGCGAGATCCTTGCGATACCACACCGGGCCCCAGGTGGTGAGCCGGCCCATGCCGCCGTGCGGTCCGCTGGTCAGGAACGGACCTTCGATGGCCCAGTCGTGCGGCAGCGTGACGGCGCGTTGCGGCCCGGCTTCGATGCCGGGCGCAGTGCTGTCGCCGCGCTGGAAGCGCCAGCCGTCGTTGATCGATTGGCGGCCGGCGTGGGCGCCAACGGGAAGCAAGGCGATGGCGAGCGCGCCTACCGCCAGCCATCGCTGGATGTGGTGAGTTTTCATGCAATAGGTCTTCAACACGTCTCCTTTTTGTTGAATTTATGATAGCGCAATCATTGCGTGTTGTCAGTTAAAATGGTTATGCCTATCAACACCATGGAAGAAAAGATGCCAGCAACTCCAGTTACATTGATCGACGTCGCCAAGGCGGCCGGCGTGTCGCCGATTACCGTCTCGCGCGCGCTCAATGAGCCGCAACTGGTGCGGCCGGTGACGCTGGCCAAGGTGCAGGAGGCGGTCAAGCGCACCGGCTACGTGAAAAACATGCTGGCCGGCGGACTGGCATCGAGCCGCAGCAAGCTGGTGGCGCTGGTGCTGCCGACCATCTCGACCCAGACCTTCGCCGACATGGTGCAGGGCGCAACCGATCGCCTGACGGCCGCCGGCTACCAGCTGCTGCTCGGTATCGTCGGTTATGAAACCTGGCGCGAGGAAGTGCTGGTCGAGACCATACTCAGTCGTCGTCCCGACGGCGTAATCCTCACCGGCTCACTCCACACCGACAACACGCGTCAACGCCTGCTGCAAATCGGCACGCCGGTGGTGGAAACCTGGGACATGACGCCGCATCCGATCGACATGGTGATCGGCTTCTCGCACGAGGAAGTCGGCCGCGCCTGCGCCAGGCATTTGCTGGCGCAGGGCTACCGTCGCTTCGGCATGCTGACCGCGAGCGATCCGCGCGCCGGCCAGCGCACGCAGGGCTTCCAGGCGGAGCTGGCGCAGTACGGCGTGACCGTGGTCAGTGCTCGCCAGGTGCCGGCGCCGGGCGCCTTGCCGCAGGGCCGCCTGGGCGCTGTCGCGCTGCTGGATGAGCATCCGGAACTCGATGCGATCTACTGCAGTTCGGACACGCTGGCCCACGGCGTGCTGATTGAAGCGCAATGCCGTGGCCTGCGCGTGCCGCAGGATCTGGCCATCATGGGTTTCGGCGATTTGAATTTTTCCGAGTACACCAATCCGCCGCTGTCCACCGTCAAGGTCGACGGCGCCAAGATCGGGGCGATGTCGGCCCAGGCCTTGTTGGATCGCCTGGGCGGCGACCTGACGGCCGCGCGCATCGTCAACACCGGCTTCGAGTTGATGCAGCGCGGCAGTACCTAGAGTTCAGGCAGCCGGCTGCGCAGGTCGGCGGCGCGTTCGCGCAAGGCGGCCAGTGCGCCTTCATCCATGCGCCGCAACTGCTGGTATACCATGCCGAGACGGTGGTTGCCGGCCAAGCGATCGCGATTACGGTCGAAGAAATCCCAGTACAGCGCATTGTATGGGCAGGCGCGTTCGCCCAGCCTGGCCTTCTTGTCGTAGTGACAGCCCTTGCAGTAATCGCTCATGCGGTCGATGTAGGCGGCGCTGGAGACATAAGGCTTGGTCGCCAGCAGGCCGCCGTCCGCATACTGACTCATGCCCAGCGTGTTCGGCAACTCCACCCATTCGAAAGCGTCGATGTAGACGCCCAGATACCAGCGATGCAGCTCCTGTGGCGACAGCCCCGCCAGCAGCGAGAAATTCCCGATCACCATCAGCCGGTTGATATGGTGGCTGTGCGCGTGCTCCAGCGATTGGCCGATGGCGGCGGCGACGCAGCGCATGCGCGTGCGGCCATCCCAGAACCACGACGGCAACGCCGCGTGGTGATCGAACGCATTCAGCTCGTCGTAACCCGGCATGCGGTGCCAGTACACGCCGCGCACGTACTCGCGCCAACCGAGGATCTGGCGGATAAAGCCTTCGGCCGATGCCAGCGGCACGGCGCCCTCGCCGAGCGCCGCTTCCACCCGCGCCACCACCGTGCGTGGCGACAGCATCTTGACGTTCATGGCGAACGACAGCAGCGAGTGGAACAGGCGCCAGGCCTTGACGCTCATCGCATCCTGGAAGCGGCCGAAGTGGGGCAACGCCTGCTCCACGAAGCGCTCCAGCTGCTGCAAGGCTTCCTCCTGATTCAGCGGCCACGCGAACTGCGATGCGTTGGCCGCGCCGAAGCTGGCGGCGCCGGAGGCCTGGATGGTTGCCCATAACGCGCTGTGATCGTGACGGCCGCGCAGGTCTGCCGGTTCCCAAGGCATGCCGGGCCAGGCTTCGCGGTTGTCCTGGTCGAAATTCCATTTGCCGCCTGCCGGCTTGCCGGTGGCGGACATCAGCACGCCGTGGCGGGTGCGCATGCGGCGGTAAAACTGCTCCATCAGCCAGTGCTCTTTGCCGGAGAAGATCTGCGCCGCTTCGTCGCGGGCGGTGTAGAAATGTTCGGTGTCGTCCATCTGGGCCGTGATCGACAGGCCTGCGGCATAGGCGGCCAGTTGCTGGTCCAGGCGCCATTCGTCGGGCGCCTGCCAGGCGAATTCGGTGGCGCGGTAGTGCGCCAGCAGATCGTCCAGGTTGGCGGGGATGGCGTGGCGGTTGGCGGCGTCGTCGATGGCCAGGTAGTGCACGCGGTGGCCGCCGTCACGCAGGCGCTGCGCGAAGTCGCGCATGGCGGCGAAGATGGCGATGATCTTCTGCGCGTGATGCAATACGTAGTCGGTTTCCTGCCGCACTTCCATCATCACGAACACCACGTCGTCTTGCGGCGTGGAGAACCAGCTGTGTTGCGGGTTCAGTTGGTCTCCGAGAACGAGTTTGAGCTTCATTTCGCCAACGGTGCGGAGACGCCGTCCATGCCTGCCAAGCCGAGGATCGTCAGCATGACGTTCTGCGGGCCGGTGTGGGCATTGCGCGCCGACCACCATTCCAGTTTTTCCGAGTGATAGCCGCCCGAGCTGCCGCCGCCGGACATGGTAATCGCCGGCACGCCGAGGCTCATCGGCAGGTTGGCGTCGGTGGAGTGCGCGCTGTCCAGCAGCGCGGGGCGGCCTTGTACCGTGGCCGCCGCCAACGCGGTCTTGACGATGAAGGCATCCTTGCCCATCTGGCCGGCCGGGCGGTCGCCGATCAGCGTCAACTCGGCGGAGATGGTGTTGCCGGCGCTGGCGTTCCAGCGCTGGTTGGTGTCGGCCACGCCTTGCTGGATGGCGTCCTTGATCTGCTGCTCCACCTTGGCCAGCACCGCTGCATCTGCGGAGCGGATGTCGATCAGCATCGAGCTTTCGGCGGAAATGCTGTTGACCGATTGTCCGCCTTGCACCACACCGACATTGAAGGTCACCTTCGGTTGCAACGGCACGCGGATATCGTCGATGCGGGCGATCACGCGGCCGGCGGCGTGCACCGCCGACGGCAGGCCGAAGCCCTCGTAGCTATGGCCGCCCGGGCCGCGTATGGTGGCCTTGAAGCGGCGGCTGCCGGTGCCGATGTAGGTGACCGGATCGCCGTCCGCACCGAGCGCCGGCTCCAGGCCGACGAAGGCCTTGATGTCCTTGCGCTGGCTGAACAGGTGCTTCACGCCTTTCAGGTCGCCCAATCCTTCCTCGCCGACGTTGGCGACGAACAGTACGTCGCCCACGGTGCGGATGCGCGCGTCGCGCAGGGCGTGCGCCACGGCCAGCATGGCGGCCAGGGAGCGGGCGTTATCGGCGATGCCCGGCGCGTAGTAGCGGCCATCCTTTTCGCGCACGGTAAGGTCGGTGGCGGCAGGGTAGACTGTGTCCAGATGCGCGGCCAGGACCACCAGCGGGCCTTTGCCGCTGCCGCGATACGTGCCCAGCACATTACCGGCGCCGTCCAGTTGCACGTCTTGCAGGCCGGCGGCTTTCAGGCGTTCCGCATAATCGCGGGCGCGTGCGCCTTCGGCGAAGGTGGGGGCGGGAATGGCATTGATGGCGAGCGTGTTGGCGGTGGTGGTGGTTTCGTTTTTTTCGAGATAGGCCAGCGCCTGTTTCACGGCCGGTTGCGCGGCGATGCGCGCCATGTCCTGTTCCTGTGCGTGGGCCGGCAAGGCAGCGTAGGCTGCGCCGATGGCGAGGCTGAGTAGCATGTGCTTCATGGTGCTCCGGAAGTTGGGGAGAGGCCGGCGATCAGGGTCAGGAGCGCATCCACATCCACCGGTTTGACGAAATAATGATCGAAGCTGGCCGCGCGCGCAAGTTCGCGGTCTTCGCGGCGGCCGTAGCCGGTGACCGCCACCAGGGTGGCGTGCTGCGTCTGCGGCAGCCCGCGCAGGCCGCGCGCCAGGTCATTGCCGCTGAGGTCCGGCAGACCGATATCGAGCAGGCACAGTTGCGGTGACTTGGCCTGCGCCAGTTCCAGCGCTTCCAGCGCCGTATGTGCCACACTGACGTAGTGGCCGCCGGCTTCGAGCAGCAGTTGCAGCGTTTGCGCGGCGTCGAAGTTATCGTCGACCACCAGCACGCGCAATTTGGGCGCGGCCGCAGCGGGCACTGTCGGCCGGGGTGGCGTGATCTGCGGAGCCAACTGCGCCGGCGCCGGCTGCACCGGCGGCTGCTCCAGCGGCTTGATGGCGGGCAGGGTAATCGTGAACGTGCTGCCCTGCTGCTCGCCGTCGCTCTCCACGGTCACGCTGCCGCCGTGCAGTTCCACCAGCGACTTCACCAGCGCCAGGCCCAGTCCCAGGCCGCCTTGAGAGCGGTCCGAGTTGCGGTCGGCCTGCGCGAACAATTCAAACACATGGCTGCGCAGTTCCGGCGACATGCCGATGCCGTTGTCGCTGACGACCAGCTTGACGTTGCCACCGTCGGCGCGCGCGGCCAGCTTGATGACGCCGCCCACAGGCGTGTATTTGGCGGCGTTGTTGAGCACATTGGCCAGCACCTGCACCAGCCGTTTGTGGTCGCCGTTGACCGCCAGCGGATATGGCGGCATCGCCGTTTCGAAACTGTGCTGGCGCGACTTGAGTAAAGGTTCGACCTGTTCCACCGCATCGGCCACGATCTTCTGGACGTCGAGCGGCGTGCGGGTGAGCGTGACCAGTCCGCGCGTCACGCGCGAAACGTCCAGCAGGTCGTCCACCAGCCGCGTCATGTGATGCACCTGCCGCACGATGATGCCGGCCGTGCGCTTGACCGCCGCTTCGTTGGCGTGGCCGCTTTGCAGCAGTTGCGCGCCGGCGCTGATCGGCGCCAGCGGGTTGCGCAGCTCGTGCGCCAGCATGGCGAGGAATTCATCCTTGCGGCGGTCGGCCTCGCGCAACTGGCTTTCGGCCTTCTGGTGCTGCAGTTCCTTTTCCTGCAGCGCCTCGGCCATGCCGTCCAGCGCGCGCGCCAGTTCGCTGATTTCTTCCTTGCCGTAGGCGATGCCGCTGCGCGCCTCCAGCGTGCCGGAGGCGATGCGGTTGGCGGTGGTGGCCAGCAGCTTCACCCGGCGCAGCACCAGCACGTCGCCGACGAACCACGCGGCCAGCAGTGCCAGGCCGATCGTCGCGGCCAGGGCCAACAGGTCCAGCATCTGGTCATGGCGCGCACTGGCGGTGATTTCGTCGGCCGGGATGCCGATGGTGACGGTGTAATCGGACAGGCCGTTGTTGCCGACGCGGGCGAAGCGGTGCAGGCGTTCGACGCCGTCCGGGCCGGTCAGCAGCACCGGCTTGCCCGGTTCGGCCGCCATGGCGTTGCGCATCTCCGGCGATACCGGCTTGCCGAACCAATCCTGGGGATCGGGCTTGCGCGAGATGATCTTGCCCTCGGAGTCGGTGGTCAGCAGCAGGGAGCCTGGCGGCAGCTGGATATCGGCGACAAAGCGGTCCAGTCGGGTCAGGTCGAGCGCGGCGAAGACCACGGCCCGCACCCGTTCCTGGTCGTCCAGCACGGGATAAGTGAGGTTGACGGTGTGCTTCTGGATGACGCGGCCGAACACGTAGCCGCCGGCCACGAAGCGGCGCAGGTGGACCGCGCGGCGGAAGTGGGAGCGGTCGGCCAGGTTCACCGGCGCTTTCGACGGCACCGCGCTGCAGGTGACGTCGCCGTTGAGCTGGATCAGGCCGAGGTTGACGTAGTCGGGATTCTGGCGCTGGATGTTCGCCAGCAGGCGGCTGCACTGGGCCTGGTCGCCCAGCAGGTCCGGGATGCTGGCCAGGTCGCGCAGCATCTGGCGCGCGCCGGCAATCGACTGCGCCTCGTTGGCGGCGGCCAGGTTGGTCAGGCGCTGCAGGTTGTCTTCAGCGGTTTCGACCGCGTGGGTGCGTTCGCGCGCGCCGTTGACGAAGGTCATCACCGTAATCGGCGCGATTGCCAGCAACACTAGCAGCACGAGTCGGCTGCGCAGGCTATTGAGCTGGAAAAGCAGGAAGGCCATGCGCGTCAGTTGATTCTTTGGAGAAAAGTTTATTTTACTTTAAATCACTCGATGCGCAAGGGAATACCCGGGGCAATCGTGCGCTCCCGGCGGTGGCTCTGGTATCCTAGCGGCGTTAACTTACGAGGATTTTATGCAGTTTACAAGAAAAGCAGATTGCCAGGCGCTTGCGCTGGCCTTTATCGGCGCTCTGGGCGCCGCCACCGCGCAAGCGGAAGACATCATCAAGATCGGTCACGTTGCCGCCACTTCCGGCCCGATCGCCCACCTGGGCAAGGACAATGAAAACGGTGCGCGCATGGCGGTTGAGCAGCTCAACGCCAAGGGTGTGGTCATCGGTGGCAAGAGGTACAAGATCGTGCTGCAGGCCGAAGACGACGCCGCCGATCCGAAGCAGGCCACCACGGTGGCGCAGAAGCTGGTGGACGCCAAGGTGCAGGGCGTGATCGGTCATGAAACGTCGGGTACCGCGATTCCGGCGTCGCGCATTTATTACGATGCCGGCATCCCGCAGATCACACCGTCGGCCAGTTCGCCGCAGTACACGCGCCAGCGCTATAACACCACCTTCCGCAACATCGCCAACGACGAGCAGCTCGGCCCTGCGCTGGCGCGCTACGCCATGCAGAATATGCAGGCCAAGCGCATCGCGGTGGTGGACGACCGCACCGCCTACGGCAAAGGCCTGGCCGATGAATTCAGCAAGACGGTCAAGCGCAGCGGCGCGGCCAGTGGCGCGAGCATCGTCTCGACCCAGTACACCAACGACAAGGCCACCGACATGACGGCCATCCTGACCGCCATCAAGGCCACCAAGCCGGACCTGATCTTCTTCGGCGGCATGGACGCGGTAGCTGCGCCGATGCTGCGCCAGATGAAGCAGCTGGGCTTCCCGATCAAGTTCATGGGCGGCGACGGCATGTGCTCGGACTCGGTGCCGCGTTTGGCGGGCGAGGGCATGAGCGACGGTCAGGTGATTTGCGCGGAGGCGGGCGGGGTCGAGCCGTCGCAGGAAAAAGGCATGGCCGATTTCCGCATGGCGTACAAGAAGAAATACGGCATCGAAGTGCAGACCTACGCGCCGTACACCTACGACGCGCTGATGACCATGGTGGCGGCGATGCAGCAGGCGGGTTCGCCCGATCCGGTGAAGTATCTGCCGGTGCTGGCCAAGATCAAGTACAAGGGAGTCACCGGCACCATCGCCTTCGATGCGCGTGGCGACGTGCAGGATGGTGTGCTCACCATCTTCACCTTCAAAGATGGCAAGCGCCAGAAACTGACGGTGATGAAGTAAAGCGGGGTTGAAGTGGGGTGCCGGGTTAACAACGCGCGGCACCCGCGAACCCCGCACACCGCTGCGGCTCAGGGACGGACCCCATACGGGGTCCGTCCCTTTTGTTCGGGGTAGATGTCAAGGTCCGTAGAGCAGAAGTCCGCCGCTGCGCATGCGGCGTACCTCTTACGCCCCCGGTGGCGGGCCGCCTGGGCCTGGGCCGCCCGGGCCGCCCGGACGCTGGCCCCAGCCGCCTTCTTCTTTTTCACCCGAGCTGCTGGCGCCGCCGAAGCGGTACGACAGGCCCAGATAGAACACGCGGCCGTCGAAGCGGCGCGTGCTGGTCTCGCGCAGCGTGGCGCTGTTGATGACGGTTTCCATCTTGTTGGTGTTGAACAGGTCCGTCACATTGGCCACCATGGTCAGCTGTGGCGCCACCGTATGGCGCCAGCTCAGGTTGACCGTGCGGTTCGGCGAACGGTAGCCCTGGCCCGACAAAGTCTTGCCCATCATTTGCAGCGCCATCTGGATCTGGTTGGCGGCGTCGTACTGATAGTTCAGGCGCGCGCGGCCGCTCAGCGAATTGGCGGTGCGCGTCACCAGTGTGCCGGTGTCGTCGTAGCTGCGCTGCTGCGAACGCGCCAGGTTGCCGCTGGTGTTGAGCGTGAGCGATGGCGCCAGCTTGCCGCTGACAGTGAATTCCAGGCCGCTCGAATGGCTGCCCTGGCCGTTGGCCTTGGTGGTCAGCAGCACGTTCGGCGCCACGAAGTAGCGGTAGTCGACGATGGCGTCGGTGTCGCGGCGGTAGTAGCCGCGCAGATTGGTCTCCAGCGCGCCGAACTTGGTTTCGTAGCCCACTTCAAACGAATCGGTCTTGGTCGGTTTCAGATCCGGGTTGCCCGACGAGACGTTGAATTCGTCGCGATAAGTCACGTACGGATTCAGGTCGTTGGCGTTCGGGCGGCGAATCCGGCGCGCGTAGGCGAAGCGCATGTTGGCGGTGTCGGTCGCCTTGTAGGTGGCGAAGAAACTAGGTATATAGTTTATATAATTATTGTTAGCCTTGACGCCGCCGGTGATCTGGTCGATGTCCATCTCGGTGTACTCGGCGCGCAGGCCGGCCAGCGCACCCCAGCGCTCGTTCAGGCGCATCTGGTAGGTGCCGTACAGCGCGTACACGGTTTCGTCCAGCTCGTAGGCGTTGGTGCGGCCGGGGTTGACCCTGGCCACGCCGGTGACCGGATCGATGTCGGTATACAGCGTATCGAAACTGCTGTTGTTGGTCGCCACCTTGTAGCCTGCCTTGGCGGTGCCGCCCCACAGCGGACGCTCGTAGTCGCCGGTGAAATCGACGATGCGGGTGTCGTTGTCGCTGTGCTGGCGCGCGCGCGTGTCGAGCACGTTGGGATTGACGTAGTCGTTGGCGTAGTCGCTGTCGTTCTGGTTGTCCGAGGTCGATACACGCAGGTCGATTTTCAGCGTCTCGCCCGGCAGTTCGCCCTTGTGGTCGTAGCGGCCGCCCCAGCTGACGTTCTTGCTGTCGCCGTTGCGCAAGGTGCTGCGCAGGTAGTCGTTGGCCGGCGTGGTGCTGGTGGCGCCGTTGATGTAGCGATCGGTGCCGCGCTGGTCGTTGCCGCGACCGTTGTAGTTGGCGCTGCCGGTCAGGGTGTCGGTCTGGTTCAGGTTGTAGCTGACCTGGCCGTTCAGGCCGACCATGTCGTTCAGGCCGCGCCCGACCGATTTCTGGCTGCTGTGCACGAACTCGCCGGTGTTCGGATCGAGGCGGTCGCGGCTGACGTCGGCCACCGAGTTGCGGCCGTCGTGGCGCACGTTGGCGCTGCCCTGGAAGCCCCACGCACCTTCGTTGTAGGTACCGTTGACGGCGCTGTTGTAGCGGCCGGCGGTGCCGGCGTTACCGTTGACGGTGGCGAAACCGCCCGGCTTGCGGTTGCGGCGCATCACCAGGTTCAGGATGGGGCCGCCGCCGGCTTCATTGCCGAACTGCGCGCCCGGATTGTTGATCACTTCCACCGACTCGATGTCGTCGGCGGCCATGGCTTGCAGCGCGGCGCCACGGTTCTCGCCTTGCAGCATGGCCGAAGGCTTGCCGTCCACCATGATCTGGACATTGCTGCTGCCGCGCAGCGTCACGCTGCCGTCCGGATCGACGGCCACCGAGGGCACGTTGTTGAGGGCGTCGGCGGCGGTGCCGTTGGTGCTGGAGACGTCCGACTTCACATCGTAGACCTGACGGTCGATGCGGTTGGTCGGGCGCTCGGCGGACACGGTCACTTCCGGCACCACCGGCGCCGCTTCCTTGGCCTTGACGGCGTTGGCAGGCTTGGCAACTGGCTTTTCGGGAGTGGTGGTTTGAGCGTAAGCGGGCAGCATGGCGCTGCCGGTCAGGCAGCAAGTAAGCAGGATCTTTTGCATGGTATCGACGGCTACACCGTCAAGGTACGGTAGAGTTGCCATTATACCAGTGCAATATATGGCAAAAAGCGGCATTTACGCTACTTTACTTTAGCTTTACATAGGGAGCACAAGGCGACACTCCGCCCCTTTACCTACAGCGAATCTCCTGTTTTTACGACTATTCGTTGGCTCGGCAACGGGTCGAGTCTCATGGTGGGGTGTCAATGTGAGTTGACCAAAAGGAGACAAAAGGGCTGTGTGCGGTGACAACAATAGATTAAAGATCGAGAATTCACCCAAATAGGTGATGGCAGATCGTTAATGTATGTGTATATTTGACATCGGAACTAATGCTTCTAATAACGAGTAATAGGATTAAAAAGTTACTATTGGCAATTTTTCTATTGGCTTAGCTCTGCACGCAGGCTGCACATGCCGACGTTCGTTGGTTTTAAAAAAATCTAATATTTTGATTGTCACTAGAATATTTATCATGTCGGCACGCATTGAAAAAATATCATCCTTCAACTGGTCCAACTACTTAGGAAAATCATGAAGAAGCTTTTACTCTCCGCCTTACTGGTTGCATGTTTCAGCGGTGCCGCCATGGCCGATACCGTCAATTTTTCCGTCGCCCCTGGTTTCTCTGGTGGATCGGTAAACGGTTTTACGTTCAGCAGTAACTGGCAGAATTATGGTTATGGTGGTAGCACCGAGCCGTTCATGGAATGGTATGACCAAGCGCATAGTGTGGTCTACGATGCGGGTACCTTCAACTTTACCGGCATGAGCGTGTCCGGCTGGCCATGGGCAAATTACGGTGGCGGCTATGGTACCACGCTCAATTTCGACTTCAAGAATGCCAGCGGCACCGTGATCGCGTCAGGTAGCCTTGAGGCACCACTGAGCAACAGCTTCATCCAGTACAACCAGAGCGTCAATGGCGTGCACGAGATCTATTTCCACGCGACGAACGGCTTCTGGCCGCGTCTGGCCAGCATCGATACCGTTGCGGCCGTGCCGGAACCCGAAACCTACGCCATGCTGCTGGCTGGTTTGGGCCTCGTCGGCTTTGCCGCGCGCCGGAAGCAGCGCATGTAAGTGACGCCACTCCCAAGAGCCGCCTGAGGGCGGCTTTTTTATTTTATTGCTTTACATAGGGAGAACAAGGCATGGCACGGGGCACGGCGCATATCGGCAAGGACACATACACTACGCAAATCGAGGTCGGCGGCCACGCCCTGACCGGCGACGAACCGGCGCGCAATGGCGGCAGCGGCGCGGGCCCGGCGCCGTACGATTATTTGCTGGCCGGGCTAGGTGCCTGTACCGCCATCACCATGCGCATGTACGCCGACCGCAAGCAGTGGCCGGTCAACGCGGTCGACGTGACCCTGCATCTGACCCATGGCGACGACGGCGCCATGGTGGTGCTTCGCACGCTTGTCATCCATGGCGCGGTGGATGCCGCGCAATTGGCCCGCATGGTGGAAATCGCCGAAAAAACGCCGGTGACCCTGACCCTCAAGGCCGCCATGCGCATCGACACCGTTCTGGCCTAAGCTGGTCGGGCAAGCTGCGCCTCCGCAGTCAAGGTGCTCAACGGCGCCACGCCCAACCAACTGATGGAGCCGGCCATCAATGCCGACCTGACGCACGAGGTCAAGCCGCCCCGCGACCTGACCTTGCCGCTGTTGAAGGATATCGGCTGGTAGGGCGGCTCAGGCCGGGGCTGTGGTGACGTAGTCGAAGATGCGGTCGGCGCAGGCCGCGGAAATGGCGGCGAAGCGCGCGCCGTTGCGGTAGCGGCCGTGGGTGCCGACGACGGCGCTGTGCAGCACCGTCAGCGTGATCTCGTTGCGGATGCCGCTGCCGGGAAAGCAGAAGTTCAGCACGAATTGCTCGTGCGGGGTAATCGCTTGATCGCTGACGAAGGCCACGCCCATGCGCGAGATATCGATGATTTGCGCGGGGGCGGTGGTCCTGCCGTGAATATCGGTGATGTAGGCGTCGACCTGCAGCAGCCGTCGCACATGCTCTCGTCTTGGGTCCATCGTTTTTTCGGATAGCCGCTAAAAGCAATAGTATGACAGAGCCGTGTGTTGGCGTACATACGGGCATAGTCTTTCTTGCTACGTTAGCAGCATGACTACACCACTCAATAAACAGGTCGACCGCCTGCTGCGCAAGGTGTTCGGCATCGAAGCACTGCGCGATGGCCAGCGGCGCGTGATCGACAGCGTGCTGGCCGGCCGCGATACCCTGGCCGTGATGCCCACCGGCAGCGGCAAGTCCCTCTGCTACCAAGTGCCTGCGCGCTTGCGTAAGGGCTTGACAGTGGTGGTCTCGCCCTTGATTTCGCTGATGAAGGACCAGGCGGAAAAGCTGGAGGAGGTCGGCATTGCCAGCACCGCGCAAATCAACAGCAGCCTGTCGCGCAGCGATGAGCGCGAGGCGCTGCAGGCCATTGAAAGTGAAGACAAGGACATCGCCTTCTGCACGCCGGAACGGTTGGCCCTGCCTGAATTCCAGGAACTGCTGCGGCAAACCGGCGTCGGCCTGCTGGTGATCGATGAAGCGCATTGCATTTCACAGTGGGGCCACGATTTCCGACCGGCCTATCTGGAGATCGGCGCCGCGCTGTCCGTGCTGGGCAACCCGCAGGTGCTGGCCCTGACCGCCACCGCCACCGAGGACGTGATCGACGATATTCGGAAGCAGCTGGGTCGCCCCGGCTTGCGGGTGGTGAATACCGGCATCTACCGGCCCAACCTGCAATACCGTGTGCGTCAGGTGACCAATCCGGATGAGAAAAGTGCAGTGCTGCTGGAACTGGTACAGTCCAAAAAAGGTGTCGGCATCGTGTATGCCGCCACCGTCAAGGCGGCCAAGGAGGCGTATCAGATGCTGCTGGAGGCTGGCGAGAGCGTCACGCTCTACCACGGCCGCCTGAAAGCGGCCGAGCGCAGCGAGAACCAGAATCTGTTCATGAGCGGCGAGCGGCGCGTGATGGTGGCCACCAACGCCTTCGGCATGGGCATCGACAAGAGCGACACCCGCTTCGTGATTCACCTGCAGGTGCCGGGTAATCTGGAAGCCTACTACCAAGAGTCCGGCCGGGCAGGGCGCGACGGCGAAGACGCCGAATGCACGCTGCTCTACTACCACGACGACACGCGCCTGCAAAAATTCTTCCTGATGAAGAGTAAGGCCCCGGACCACAAGCATGAACTCGACCGCGAAAAGCTGGAACGCATGATCGGCTACGCGCAAAGCGGCTTTTGCCGCTGGAAGCTGCTGCTTGATTACTTCGACAATCCGCTGCCCGGTTTCGAGCGTTGCTGCCGCTGCGACAATTGCCTGTCGCCGCCCGTCATTTCAGGGGAGGACTTCGAACAGCAGCAGCTGGGTGACCTGCGACTTGCTGAAGTTGTCGTCGGAGATCAGCACCAGGCTGGCGTGGCCGTTGGCTAGACGCGGGCCGAGCGACATGCCTTCGAGGTTGTCGACGATGGGCAGGTTCAGGGCGCCGATGTCGAGCACCAGGCGCTTCTGCACCAGCTCATAGCCGGCATCCTGCAAGCTGGCCAGGTGCTGGATGTCGGTGGCGCCGGTGGTGTCGATCTCGAAAATCCGCACGTAGTCCTTGTACTTGCCATCGTCGGCTTGCACGCCGGCGCGCTCCATCACCAGCATGCGGTTGTCGCTCAGGCACACCAGTTCCGCGATGCCGTTGTCGGCGTACTTGCCTTGGCCCGGCGCGGCGGCGATGCGCTCCAGCGGGTAAGCGTACTGGCCGAGCAGCTTGCCGTCGCGGCTGAAATGGCTGATGCGGTTGACCGCGCCGTGTTCAGGGCTGGGCTCCGGCCCGTCCTGATACATCGGGCCTTCCAGCGACACCCACAGGCTGCGGCCATCCGGCGTAAAGCTGAAGCCCTCGAAGCCCTGGTTGTTGCGCGGCCCGGACAGGTGCTCCTTTGAGACGGTAAACATCGGCGGCAGCGGCATCGACCACAGGTAGCTGCCGTCGCGCGCGGCGCGGCGGATGAAGGGCGACAGCGACAGTTCGACGTCGCCTTCGCTGGCGTACCAGATGCTGCCGTCCAGCGGATCGACGCGCACCGCTTCCAGATCCGGCACCACGCCGCCGCTGCGTTTGTATTCATCCTTGGACGGGTAGGCGCGGCCGTCCGCTTGCAGCAGCGTGGTCACGCCGGTCAGCTGCAGCGGAGCGAAAGACTGCGCATCGATCGACAGCTTGGCGCGGTAGTAGCGGGCCGGATTGATCTGCGAGCGGTCGTCGGAGATGATCACCCATTCGTCGTTGGCGGCGTCGTAGTCGATGCCGGACAAGCCGCCCACCTGGGTGTCCTTGAACGGCATGCGCCATGGCAGGCGCTGTTCGCCGACGAAGCGCAGGCTGCTGATGGTGAGGTCCGGTTTGACTGGCGGGCGGGTCGTGAACGGCGCGCAGGCGCTGAGCGTCAGCGCGCAGGCGAGGGTGACGAGGGCTTTTTGCATCAGGACTGAGGACCGGCTTCGGCGAAGGTGTTTGCGTCCGCGCATCTTAACACGCTAGAATACGGCCCATGCGTCGCCGATTACCCTTTGTTCATGTGTTCCTCTCGTTGCTGCTGCTCTTCACGCAGCAGCTCGGGGTAGCGCACGTCTATACGCACTGGCTCGGCGTCGAACAGCAGAATGTCCGACTGAGCGACGAAGACCAGGCCGAGCACCGCAAGCGCATCGCCGTCGACAAGATCTGCGCGGAATGTGTGACGGTGACCCAGATGGGCGCCGCCATCACCAGTTCGCCGCTCACGCTGGCCATCTCTAGCCTCAGCACCGGCCCGATCACCATCGAGGCCACGCAGGCCGCTTGCGAGCGGACCACCTGCGTTTTCCAGTCCCGTGCGCCGCCTCTGGCGTGACACCCAAAATCCGTTCTGAATTTTGAGTTTTTCGCCGCCGCGCGCCCGCATTCGGGCCGTGGTGCGCGTTCGTCACCATATCGCTAGAGGTTTTACATGACTATCCAACGCACGCTGCTGGCCGGCGCCATTCTGTCCGCCTATTCTTCGCTGGCCTTCGCCCAGACCGCCGTAGTTCCACAAGTTGTTGTCACGGCTAACCCGTTTGGCAACTCCGCCAACGACCAGATTCTCGCGCCAGCCAAAGTGTTGGCCGGCGATGAGCTGCGCGATAAATCCGGCAGCTCGCTGGGCGAAACGCTGTCGCAGGAGCTGGGCGTGTCGGCGTCGGCCTTCGGCGCAGGCGCTTCGCGTCCCATCATTCGCGGCATGGAAGGCGCCCGCGTCAAGATGCTGGAGAACGGCATGGCCGTCTCCGACGTTTCCGGCCGGTCCAATGACCACGCCGTGGCGGCCGAAGGCGCGACGGCGCAGCAGATCGAAATCCTGCGCGGCCCGGCCGCACTGCTGTACGGCTCGGGGGCCATCGGCGGTCTGGTCAACGTCGTCAACGAACGTATCCCCACCGCGCTGGAACCCAAGCTCACTGGCCAGCTGGAAGCGCGCGGCAGCACGGTCGATAACGGCCGCAACGCCTCCGGTACGCTGGACGGTTCGGTCGATCATCTGGCCTGGCACGTCGACGGTAACTTCCGTAACGCCGATGACTACAAGATCCCCGGCAACCGGGTGGAGAATGATCCCGATTCGGCCTCCGGCCGCCTGCCACATTCGGACACGCGTTCGCGCAGCGGTGGCGTGGGCGGTTCTTACATCGATAACTGGGGCTTCGTTGGCGTCTCCGTTTCGCACCTGAGTAATCTGTACGGCATTCCGAGCGACGAAGGCTCGAAGATCGACCAAAAGCAGACTCGCTACGACATCGACAGCCTGGTCAAGGCGCCGCTGGCAGGCTTCGAGACCTTCAAGTTCAAGGCCGGCTACACCGATTACGAACACGCCGAAATCGGCCAGGACGGCCTGCCGGAAGTGGAGTTCAAGAACCGTTCGCTGGAAACGCGGTTTGAATTGACGCACAAGCCGGTGGCCGGCTGGCATGGCACCTTCGGCGTGCAGACCGAGAACACCAACTTCTCGGCGCTCAGCGCGGAGGGCGGCCCGGACACCGTGCCGGTCACCCGTTCCACCTCCAACGCCGCCTTCCTGGTCGAGGAAACCGACTTCGGCCCGGTCAAGTTCAACGCCGGCGGCCGCGTGGAGCGCGTCAAACGTGAGCCGGTGACGGGCGTGGACCGTTCGTTTACTCTGCAATCGGCATCGGTGGGCGGCATGTGGCCGTTCGTGCACGGCTATGCGCTGGGCGCGACCTTGTCCTATGCGCAGCGCGCGCCGTCGACCGAGGAACTGTATTCAAGCGGTCCGCACGACGCCACCGTGACCTTCGACATCGGCAATGCCGATTTCAAGAAGGAGACCTCGCGTAACATCGAAGTCAACATCCAGAAGACCACGGGCCTGGTGCGCTGGAAGGCCAACGTCTTCCGCAATAAAGTGAGTGACTTCATCTACGGCCACATCACCGGCAACCTGCTCGATGAAGAGGGCAATCCGGGCGACGAACTGCGCGAGCGCATCTTCGAACAGGCGGATGCCACGGTGCAGGGCGCGGAAGCCGAGCTGGAATACAACCCGACCGGCGCCGGCTGGTCCGGCCGCCTGTTTGCCGACACTTCGCACGGCAAGCTGGATCACGGCGGCAGCCTGCCGCTGCAGCCGGCCACGCGCGTCGGCATCAGCACCGCGTATAAGATGGGTGACTGGCGTGCCGGCCTGTCGCTGGTGCACGCGCAATCGCAGGATCGTTTGGCATCGTTTGAAACCAGCGATACGCCGAGCTACAACCAGGTCAACGCCAACGTCTCCTACACGCAGAAACTGGGCAATTACGATCTGACCTGGTTCCTGCTGGCGAAGAACCTGACCAACGACGAGATCCGCGTATCGACTTCGGTACTGAAGGACATCTCGCCGCTGCCGGGCCGTAACCTGGTGTTCGGCGTGCGCGCGAAGTTCTAAAGCAGTCTGTCAGACATGAAGGCTGTCGAGAATGGCGGCCTTCAGATGGGCGGCGTTGGTGTCGCCGCGCTTGCGCGGTGCCGGGCCGGGATGGAACTCGGTCAGGCCGCCTTCCAGCAGCAGCACGCGGTCGCTCAGGTAGAGCGCTTCGTCGATGTCGTGCGTCACCAGCAGCACGGTGAGCTTGTGTTCATGGGCGACCTTTAGCAGCAGGTCCTGCAGCTTCATACGGGTGAAGGCGTCGACGGCGGAGAAGGGTTCGTCCAGCAACAGCACGCGCGGCTGCGTGTACAGGCCGCGCGCGATGGCGGCGCGTTGCGCCTGGCCACCGGAGAGCTGCTTGGGCAGTGCGTCGGCATGTTCGTGCAGGCCGACTTCGGACAGCAGGCGCGTGACCAGTCGTTGTGCGCTTTGCGCGTTGTCACCGCCGTTGAAGGCGACGTTCTGCGCCACCGTCAGCCACGGGAACAGGCGCGGCTCCTGGAAGATAAAGCCGATATCGCCGCTCACGCCGTGCAATGCCGTGCCGCCCAGCTTGACCTCGCCGCTGAATCGGCAGTCCAGTCCCGATGCGATGGCCAACAAGCTGCTTTTGCCGCAGCCGCTGGCGCCGATCAGGCTGACGATCTCGCCTTCCTGCAAGCGCAGGCCGACGTCCTTCAGGACGGTGCGCGCGCCGTAGCGCTTTTCTTTAACGTGGATGTCGAGTGCGATGGTCATGATGGATTATGCATAGCTGTCGCGCCATGCCAGGCTGCGTTTTTCAATGATGGCCATCAGTGTGTCGCTGACTTTACCAAGGATGGCCAGCAGGACGATGGCCGCCAGTACGATATCGGCGCGGCTGGTTTCGCGGCCGTCGGAAAGTAAGTAGCCCAGGCCCTTGCTGGCCGCGATCAGTTCAGCTGCCACCATGAACATCCACGCCAGACTGAGGCCGTTGCGCAAGCCGGTCAGAATGGCCGGCAGTGCGGCCGGCAGCAGCACGCGCCGGGTCAGTGCGATATTCGATAGCTGGTATAGCCGCGCGACTTCGATCAGCTTGCGATCCACGCCGCGTATGCCGGACGCCACGCCCATGTAGATCGGGAAGAAAGCGCCGATGGCGATCAATACCATCTTTGGTGCTTCGTCGATGCCGAGCCAGAGCAGCAGCAGCGGCACCCACGCCAGCGAAGGAATCGCGCGCAGGGCCTGGAAGGTTGGATCGAGGATGGCTTCGGCGTGGCGGCTCAGGCCGACGGCGGCACCCAGCACAACCGCCAGCAAAGCGCCGCTTGCGAAACCGGCCGCCACCCGCAACGTGCTGGCGCCGATATGGCCCAGCAGTCCTTGCGCGCCTAGGTCGCGTAGTGTTTCAATGATTTGTGTCGGCGGCGGCAGCATGTGCGCGGGAATCAGGCCGCCGCGCACGGAGAACTCAATCGCCAACAGTGCCGTCACCGGCAGCAGCAAGGCAAGCAAGAGCCGCTGCGCGCGCTGGCCATGCAGCGCCGAAACCAGCCTGGCTCGTGCGGCGCCGGCTGCATGGGCCAGTTCCGCCGCATCGGCGGCGGAGGGCGCGTCGACACGGGCTGCAAGTTGGCTGCTCATGCCCCCGCTCCTAGCCGCGCGTGATGTACGGTTGCGCGAAGCGGGTATCCACCAGCTCCGCGATCGCACGACCCAGGTCCGCGTCCGCCTTCACCAGCGCTTCTTCCTTCAGAATCGGCGCGGCCACCTGCAAGGCCTGCACATGTTCGCCCCCCGGCTGCGGATTGCTGAAGTCACTGCGTAGCTTCACCTGCAGCAGCGCCACCGACAGCGATACCTTGGCCTCTTCAGACAAAATCTTGGCTGCCTCGCTAGGATAGGCGCGTATCCATGCGCGCGCTTTCTCGTACGCTTTGATGACGCGCGCCACCTCGGCTGGCCGCGTCGCCAGGAAGTCTTCGCGCACGTTCAGGAAGCCGTAGGTATTGAAAGCGACGTTCCGGTAGATCAGCTTCGAGCCGCTTTCCAACTCGCTGGCGGCCATGTGTGGGTCCAGGCCTGCCCATGCATCGACCTTGCCTTGCTCCAGCGCCGCGCGGCCGTCCGCATGCTGCAAGCCGACATGCTCGATGTCGCTGCGTTTCAAGCCGACGGTCTTCAGGGAGCGCAGCAGGAACAGATATGGATCGGTGCCCTTGGTAGCCGCGACCTTCTTGCCCTTCAAATCAGCCAGCGTGCGGATATTGGAATCCTTGCGCACCACCAGCGCGGTCCATTCGGGACGCGAAAAAATATAGGGCGTCTTGATAGGATTGCCGTTGGCCTTGGCCAGCAGCGCAGCCAGACCGGCCGAGGAGCCGATATCGATGCTGTTCGCATTCAGATATTCCAGCGCGCGATTACTGCCCGCGCTCAGCACCCAGCGTATCTGCACGCCGTCTGCCTTGAAATCGTCTTCGAGCCAGCCGAAGCGACGCAGCACCAGGCTGGCGGGCGAGTAGTAGGCGTAGTCGAGGCGCAGCTCCTTGAGCGGAGCCGCAACCACCAGCGATACGGGAGAAAAGCCGGCAACGGCGGCACTACCGGCCGCCAGTTTCAACAGGGTTCTGCGCTTCATGTTTTCCTTGGATTGAGGCATTGATGCATAAAGTATTGCATCGACGCTCATCCAGGTACACGAATAAATCCTGCTTTACATAGTTGAAAACCGCATCAAGCCAGTGCTTCGGCAGGGCCGAAGAACTCGTAGTAGGTCTGCGACGATGGCACGCCCAGCTCCACCAGATGCGACTTGACGGCCTTCATGAACGGCGTCGGGCCGAGGAAGTAGGCGTCGACGTCGCGCGTCACCGGCATCCACTTAGCCAGTTGCTCGGGATTCAGATAGCCGATGGCGTGCGGTTGCGGCGCTTCGGCGTCGGCCACTTCATAGCAGTAGAAACGCTGCAGTTGCGGGTGCTTTACGGCCAGCGCGTCGATGTGGTCGCGGAAGGCGTGGACACCGGCGTGGCGCGCGGCGTGAATGAAGTGCACCGGACGGTTGCTGGTCAGCGCCGCGGTCAGCATGGCCAGCGTCGGTGTGATGCCCACGCCGCCGCTGATCAGCACCAACGGCTTGTCGCTGTCGGCCAGCACGAACTCGCCCGATGGCGGAAACAGCTCGATGCTGTCGCCGACGTTGACGTGGTCGTGCAGGTAGTTCGACACCAGGCCGCCGGCTTCACGCTTCACGCTGATGCGGTAGCTGAGGCCATTGGCGGCGGCCGACAGCGAGTATTGGCGGCGCTGCGGATTGCCGTTCACATCGACGTTGAGGCCGATGTATTGGCCAGGCTTGTGCGCCGCCACCGTGCCGCCGTCGGCCGGCTCCAGCACGAACGAAGTGATCTCGTCGCTTTCCGGCGTCTTCAAGGTAACCTTGAATTCGCGGCCACCGCGCCAGCCGCCTTCGGCCTGCTCGTTTTCCTGATAGATGTTTTCCTCTGCGCCGATCAGGATCTGCGCCAACTGGCCGTAGGCCGCACCCCAGGCTTCGATCACGGCGTCGGTAGCCACTTCCTCGCCCAGCACTTCGCGGATCGCCTTCAGCAGCGCGCCGCCGACGATAGGGTAGTGCTCCGGCTGGATCTGCAGCGACACGTGCTTGTTGATAATGGTGTTGACCAGCGGGCCAAGCTTCTCCAGCTTCTCGATATTCTTTGCATACATGAGCACCGCATTGGCCAAGGCGCGCTGCTGCGTGCCCTCGGTCTGGTTGGCCTGGTTGAACAGCGGCTTCACTTCCGGATGGTCGCGGAACAGCGATTTGTAGAAATGGCGGGTCAGGGCTTCGCCGCCTTGTTCCAGAATCGGCACGGTGGCGGTGATGATGGCTTTGTGTTCGGTGCTCAGCATGATGGATCTCGGTTTCTATGAAGTTTCGACGTAAAGAAGTATATCATATGAATGTTTAAACGTGCACGAGGCGCCGCCAGAATTTTTTGACGGCGCCTCCGATTAGCTTATAAATCGAATTTCAGTTCCGCGACGTAGGTGCGCTGCGGGTAGGGATGGAAGTTCCAGTATTGGTAGTTGTTCAGGTTATCGACGCCCAGCGCCATGCTCCATTGCTGGTTGAAGCGATAGCGCAGGCGCGCGTCGGCCGTGAAGTACTTGCTGGAGCCCTGATAGGCGAAGCCGTTGATGTCGGAATTATCCAGCGTCGTGAATTGCTTGCCGCTGTAGCGGGCCGCCAGCGTGACGGACAGCTGGTCGTTCACCGCATAACTGGCGACGCCGCTGGCACGCCACTCCGGTATGCGCGGCTGCCATTTGCCGACGCTGGCCGGAGCCTTGTCGTTACGGATGATCTTCGAGTCGGTCCACGTCACGCTGGAGCTCAGCTCCAGGCCGAACACCTTGGCCGCATAAGAGACTTCAAGGCCCTTGGTGCGGATCAGGTCCACGTTCTGGATATTGGTCACCATCGGCAGCACCAGCACATTGGTCTGCGAATATAGCGCGTCGCTGGTGCGCTCGCCGAAGACCGTCAGGCGCAGGTAGCCCCGTGCCAGTTTGCGTTCTCCGCTCAACTCCGTGGTCCACGATCTTTCCGGTTTGAGGTTCGGATCGTTGTTGGTCAACTGGCCGGAGGCGTTGACGCCGCCCTGATACAACTCGGACACCGTCGGCATGCGCACGGCGCGGCCCAGCGACCCTTTCAACACCCAGTCCTCGCTGGCCTGATATGTCAGCGCCGCCTTCGGCGACACATAATTCTCGCTGCGTGCGGCGTGCGCCGCTCCCTTTGAAGCGGTGACCGTGTAGCCGTCGTGCGCGTGCCAATGCTCGAAGCGTGCGCCCAGCACGGTCTTCCATTGCGGCGCGAACTTCCATGTGTCTTGCGCATACAGGCTGTTGGTCTCGGTTCTGCCGGCGAAGCGCGAGGTCGGGTCGCCGACCGGCGCACCGTTGATCCAGTCACTGGTGGGCGTTTCGGCGCTGCGCAGCTTATAGGCCTCGCGCTGATAGCCGAATTCCGCCACGTGCGCAGCATCCGGCCGCCAGACACCTTTTGCGGCAAAGGTATTCCAGCCGGTGCCGCCCTGATTCACCAGGCGCCCCTTGCCGCCGTGGAGCGCCGCCGGCAGCGCGACGGTCGCGGCGCGCAGCTGGTCCTTGTCGTAGTCGTACACGCTGGCCGCCAGTTCCCAGTCGAAGCTGCCCTTGGTATTGGTCTTCAAGGTCAGGCCGTGCATGATGTGCTGCAGGTCTTCGTTCGACAGATTGAAGTCGGTCTGGCCCAGCGTGTAACTGCGGCCATCGATGTTGATCGCGCCGCTGTAGACCGGCTGTCCGGCCGCATCACGCAGATAGGTGGCGGGACGGCCCTCGGACTCATTGCGCCACAGGCCGAACGTGTAGGTGGCGCGCATCGTCGGCGAAAAGTCATACGCCAGCTTGGCTTTGATCTGGTCCTGCACCGTGTGGTACTGCGTGCCCGCGCCGAGCAGATACCAAGGGTTGTTGTTGCGATCCACGCCGGCCACCGCGCCGCTCACCGGCGTGCCGGCGTTGCCGGGGATGGCCGCGCTAAGCAAGCGGGCAGGGAAGGTCAGCGGCTGGCCTTCGCTGTCGGTGCGGCTCACATCCACAAACCAGGACCATGCACCATTTCGATCACCAAGTGCGAAGCTGCCTTGCCGGCCTTCGTATTTGTCATCGGTGCGATACAGCTTGAAGGCTTGATGCGTGAGCGTCAGCTTGGCGTGCGCCTCGAAGCGCGTCGGCATGCGGGTGACGTAATCGACCACGGCGCCGACCGAGTTGCCGCCGTAGGCTGCGGAGAACGGCCCATACAGCACATCGACCCGGTCGATTTCTTCCGGCGAGACCATGCCCCAGCGCGGCGCGAACGTGGCGCCGTTGCCCAGGTAGTTGGATAGCAGGATGCCGTCGGCATAGACCATCGAGCGCGCGCTGTTGCCGGTGCCCGAGGCGCGGGTCGACAGCACGGCGTGGTTATAGTCGCCGATGTAGCGCTTGCGCACCAAGAGGCTGGGCAGGTATTTCAGCGCATCCTCGGCGTCGGTGGCGTTGATATCGCGCTCGATATCGGCCTTGGTGATGCCTTCGATGGTAGTGGGGATCTGCGTCGGCAGCGAAGTAGGGCGGTTGCCGGTGATGGTGACGGTGCCCAGTTGGTGCAACTGCGGGTCTTCGGCATGGGCCGAGGCAAAGGCGGCAAGCAGCGCCAATGCCAATGGGGACATGGAGGTTTTCATGGTGTTCCTGATGATGCGATAGATGGCCGCCGTCCCCGATACGGGAACAACGGATGAAGAGCCAACGATCAGGAAATAGCGGGCGGCCCGCGCGGGCTGGCGGCGCGCCAGGTGTGCAGCGGCTGCGGCGCCGAGTAGAACCGGGGAGGATAGAAATCGTGGCCGCCTATGACGGCGAAACCGGCCAGCAGGTGCGGCGGCAGCGCCGGCGAACCGCCGTGGGTGGCGCAATACGGGCAATGCTCCATGCCGTGCATGATGCTGTCCGGCGTTTTCTTGGTGAAGCCGTCGGCCGTACACATCTCCGTCAGCGCGGCGGGCGTGGACGCGGCCAGCGCGTGTGACACTGTCGGCGCCAGCGCGGCAAACAGGACGGCCAGCATGGCGATCCATAATTGCAGCGTTTGACGTCTGAGATTCTTAAGCATTCAGCAATTATAAAGCACACATGGATTTCGGCGCCAGAGCGTAGAAATTGAGAATGAGAAGTGTTATCATTCAGGTCGTTCCAAATAACAAGCTTTGTTCATATGTCTGAATGTAAACTCACCGCCCTGGCGACCGCCGTTGCCATGTTTGCAGCATCCGCCGCGCAGGCCCAAACCGACGATGCGCCGATGGAAACGATCCAGGTGTCCGGCAGCTGGCTGGGCTCCGGGCTGCAAAACAGCGTTAAGAATTTTGCTGGCGCACGCACGGTGGTGGACCAGGAAGACATCGCCGAAAGCGGCGCAGCCAATATCGGCGACGTGCTGCGCCGGATTCCGGGCGTGCAATCGTCCGACAACTCGGGCACGGCCGGCAGCGCCATTTCGCTGAACATCGGCGTGCGCGGCCTGACCGGGCGCTATTCGCCGCGCTCGACCGTGCTGCTGGATGGCATTCCGCTGGCGGTGGCGCCTTACGGCCAGCCGCAGCTGTCGTTCGCGCCGGTCAGCCTGAACAACATCGACTCGATCGACGTGGTGCGCGGCGGCGGCGCGGTGCGCTACGGCCCGCAGAACGTCGGCGGCATCATCAACTTCCGCAGCCGCGCGATCCCGCAAGGCGAGGGCGTAAGCGGCGATGCGTCGGTGCGCTACAACGACTTCGGCGAGGGCGGCAGCAACCGCCAGTACAGTGCCTTCGTCGGCGGCACGGCAAGCAACGGCCTGGGCGTGGCGCTGATGTACTCGGGCATGAGGGGATCGGAATGGCGCGCCGGCAGCGATGAAAAGGTCAACGACGTGGCCGTGAAATTCCGCTATCCCTTGACAAGCGGCAGCGAGGTGTACGGCAAGGTCAGCTACTACGACGTCACATCGCGCACACCGGGCGGCCTGACGGTGGCGCAGTACAACGCCGAGCCGTATCAGAACACCCGTCCGAGCGACTTCTGGAGCGGCGAGCGCAAGGGCGTAGACCTCGGCTACCTGAACACCATCTCGGCCACGCAGGAATTCGAGATCAAGGCCTACTACAACGAGAGTTTCCGCCAGAGCGCGCTGATCAACGCCGCCAAGACCCAAGTCACCTGGCAGCCGCGCAACTACCGCGTCACCGGCATCGAACCGCGCTACACGCAGCGTTTCAGCGTGGGCGGGCTGACGCACGACGTCACGGCAGGCTACCGCTACCTGCGCGAGCGCGGTGACGACAACAGCTATCTCCAGACCGTGGCGAGCGGCGCCAATGGCGTCACCACCACCTTCATCAACAGCACCGATGCGCACTCGGCCTACATCGACGACCGCATCGCGCTGGGTGCATGGCGCATCACGCCGGGTGTGCGCTACGAGAAAATTTCATCGACGCGCGCCGACCTCGCCGCCAAATCGCACTTTGAGACCGACAACAACAAGGCGCTGCCATCGCTGAACGTGGCCTACCTGGTGCATCCGGCGCTGACGGTGTTCGCCAACTACACCACTTCGTTCGGCTCGGTGCAGAACACGCAGCTGAACTCGCAAACGCCGGGCAATCCGCTCCAGCCGGAAGAGGCGAAAACGGCGGAACTGGGCGCGCGCTGGAAAACCGCCGCGGTCAGTGCGGAAGCGACGCTGTTCAAGCTCAAGTTCGACAACCAGATCGTGCAAGTGCCGGGCATCACGCCTGCGACCTTCCGCAACATCGGTGCGACCAGCCACGAGGGCATCGAAACCGCCGCCGACTACGGCTTTGACGAAGCAAGCGCGCTGACAGGCCTGAACCTCTACGTCAACTACACCTACACCAAGGCGATCCAGGAGTCGGGCGCGACGGCGGGACGGGACGTGCCGTTCTACGCGCGCCACACCGACACCATCGGCGCGCGCTACCGCGTGGGCGCGTGGACGGCCAATGTATCGGGCACGCACCAGACCAAACAGTATTCCGACACCGCCAACACCATAGCGGAAACGGCCAACGGCGGCGCCGGCGTGGTGCCCGGCTTCCGTGTCTGGAACGCGCAGCTCTCGTGGAAGCAGGCGGCCTACCACTTGGCGGCCGGCGTCAACAATATCGCGGACAAACGCTACTACACCCGCAACGTTGACGGCAACGCCGGCCGCATGGCCGCCGCCCCCCGTACCGCCTACCTGCAACTCCGCGTCTCCTACTAAGGAGGGACGTAGGACTAAGATGACATTTTGCAATGTTCGTAGCCTACATAGGACTACAAGGTGGTCCTATACCGCCTACCTGGCTGCCTCGTTATAGTGTCTACATCAACTAGACAGACACTAACCGAGGCAAACCATGAACGCTATGAATATTTCCCCAGCCGCCACCCAGTCCATCAGCCTGATCGGCGCCCAGCAGAACGATTTGCTGCGTGCTCTCAACCGCGATGACCTGCTGGCCCTGTTCAGCAATCTGGATCTGGTGACCTTGCCGGAAGGGAAGCATCTGTTTGACTATGGTGACACTGTCGAGTACACCTATTTCCCCACAAACGCCATCATCTCCCTTCAGTACGTGATGGAAGACGGCGCCACTACCGAGATCGCCGTTGTCGGTCGCGAAGGGGTGGTTGGCGTGGCCCTGCATCAAACCGAGCGCGCCAGCTACGCTGCCGTGGTGCAAACCGCCGGTTACGGCTATCGCCTGAAAACCTCGGTGCTGCGTGAAGTGTTCTATACCGGCGGCCCGCTGGCTCAGCAACTGATGCGCTACACCAGCATGATGTTCGCCCAACTGGCGCAAAGCGTGGCCGGCAGCCGTCATACCAGCATCGAGCAGAAACTGTGCCGCTGGTTGCTGGAACGCTTGGACCGTTCCCTGTCCAACGAATTGAAAGTGACGCAGGAAATGATCGCCAATATGCTGGGCGTGCGACGTGAAAGCATCACCGGCGCGGCCGGTAAGCTGTCTCAGGAAGGTTTGATTGCATATCGTCGCGGTTGCGTTACGGTGCTGGACCGCGATGGCATGGAACGTCGCGCAGGCAGCTGCTACCAGGGCCGCGTCAACAATACGGCGCCGGCCCAGGTACGTTACGCAGCGTAATTAATGCAGAACGCGGGAGGACGGCTGAATCAGGAAGCCCCCAAACGCCGACGGCGCAGGATGGCGGGCAGCCAGGTCTTGATCGAGCTTGCGCTGGACCAGCTTGTGCCAGGCGCTGGCCCAGCGGGCCGCCAGTTCGGATTCTTCGGCCGAACGCGCATACAGCGTTCTTTCCACGGCGATTTTCTGACGTTGCAGGGCGTAGCTGGCGGATATCAAGGTAGTCATGGCGTAGTTTGACTGGATGGGTTGATCGATTAGGCAGTGCCATTGTGCCGCTAGACCCAGCTTCTGAATGTGCGCCAGTTCACCGATACCAACGAGAAATAGATCTCGGCCGTGTAAAATAGACGCGCTGTTGCGTTTTTGCACCGTTTCTTGCCGGACTTTTTCCTACATGTGGTCTTCCCAATTTTCTAAAAACGCATTGGCTGGCTTGACCACGTCGTTTGCGCTGGTCCCTGAATGCATCGCTTTTGCGTTGGTGGCGCACCTGAATCCGCTGACCGGCCTGTATGGTGCGTTTTTCATCTGCACGCTGACCGCCATTGTTGGTGGCCGTCCCGGGATGATTTCCGGCGCCGCCGGGTCGATGGCGGTGGTGATCGTGGCGCTGGTGGCACAGCACGGCTTGCAGTATTTCCTGGCGACGGTGGTGCTCAGCGGGCTGATCATGCTGTTATTTGGCGTGTTGCGGCTCGGTAAACTGGTCAGCATGGTGCCGCATCCGGTGATGCTGGGCTTCGTCAACGGGCTGGCGATCGTGATCGCCTGGTCCCAACTTCAGCATTTCAAGCTGAATGGCGCCTGGCTGCAGGGTAGCGCGCTGGTCTGGATGTGCGGCCTGGTGCTGCTGACCATGGCCATCGTATATGTACTGCCGCGCCTGACCAAGGCGTTGCCGCCGGCGCTGGTGGCCATCGTCGGCGTCGGCCTGCTGTCGGAGGCGCTGCATCTGCCCGTGCACACGCTGGGCGATATGGCGCGCATCGCCGGCGGCCTGCCGGCGTTCGCCTTGCCGGAAGTGCCGATGACGCTGGAGACCTTGCACATCATCTTCCCCTACGCCGCGCTGATGGCGGTGGTCGGCCTGCTGGAAACGCTGCTGACCTTCAATCTCACCGATGAAATCACCGAAACGCGCGGCGTGCCGAATCGTGAGTGTGTGGCGCTGGGCGTGGCCAACGTGACGTCGGGGCTGTTCGGCGGCATGGGCGGTTGTGCGATGATCGGCCAGACCATGATCAACTTGAGTTCCGGCGGCCGCACGCGCGTCTCGGGCGCGGTCAGCGGGATAATGATATTACTGTTTATACTGTTTTTGTCGCCGCTGATCGAACGCATTCCGCTGGCGGCGCTGGTGGGTGTGATGTTCGTGGTGGCGCAGCAGACCTTTGCGTGGAGTTCCTTGCAGGTGCTGGGCAAGGTGCCGCGTCATGATGCCTTGCTGATCGTCGCCGTGACGGCGATTACGGTGGCGACTGACCTGGCGACGGCGGTGTTATGCGGCATCGTGATGGCGGCGCTGAGTTTCGCCTGGCGCCATGCGCGCGAGATCCGCGCGGATGTGGCGACGGTGGACGACGCCAAAATCTACACGACGCACGGTACGCTGTTCTTCGCTTCGATCGCCCGCTTCAACGATTTGTTCGACCCGCTGGGCGACCCGCAGCAGGTGGTGCTCGATTGCCGCCACATGCGCCTGGCCGATCATTCCGCCGTGGTGGCGGTCGCCACGCTGAGCGAGCGCTACGTCAGGGCCGGCAAGGTGCTGCAAGTGCAGCACCTGTCCAAACGCTGCGCAACACTGTTGCAACGCTCGGGCGTGATGGCTACGGTGTAAAGTCCTGATCGAGTATCTGTTCGATGGAATAGGGCAGTTGCGCGGGCAGTACTTCCAGCGCCAGCCGCGTTTCCAGTGCAGCGCGGCGGCGTGCGGTCGGGTAGCAGTCGCGGGCGAATGGCAGTAATTGCGCTCGCATGCTGGGCGCGCTTGCCACCAGCAGCGAAATCCTGCGGCGCTGTTCTATCAAGGTGGAGCGCCATTTATTCTGCGGATAGTTTTTCTGGTATTGGCATTTGAGCAGATGCATGATCAGCACCGTCAGCCGGCTGTCCAGTTCGTGTGCATATTGCTTCTTCATGCCGTCGAGCTCCTCGACCAGATTCTCGATATCCAATTCCGAGAACCTTCTTTCCGATATCAGACGGACCTGCGCGTCTATCCACAGGACCCAATCTTGGTCGTACTTTGAGGTGGCATGGGGCTGGGCCAGCGTGTGCATGATGCGCCTCCAAAAGCTTGAGCGTAAACCGATCTTACGCCCGGCCTTTGAGGGAAATCAAGTGTGCCGGCCCACTGGTGTTATTGACCTTCCAGCGCAGCGATGGCGGCGGCCACGCCGGCGCCGTAGGCCGGATCGGCCTGGGTGCAGTTGTAGATGTGGCGTTCCTGCACCGGTTTCGATACGCCGTGGATGGCGCGCGCCGTGTTTTCGAACAGCAGCTGCTGCTTCTCCGCCGTCAACAGACGGAACAGATTGCCCGGCTGCGAGTAGTAGTCGGTGTCCACACGGTGGTTCCAATGATCGGCCGCGCCTTCCAGTGACAGCGGCGGTTCCTTGAACTGCGGGCTTTCCTGCCATTCGCCACGACTGTTCGGCTCATACGGCGTGCTGCCGCCTTCGTTCGGCAAAACGCGCATGGCGCCGTCGCGATGGTAGCTGTGGAACGGACACTTCGGCGCATTCACCGGAATCTGGTGATGGTTCACGCCCAGGCGGTAGCGCGCGGCATCGCCATACGAGAACAGCCGCGACTGCAGCATCTTGTCCGGCGAGAAGCTCACGCCCGGCACCACATTGGCCGGCGAGAAGGCCGATTGCTCCACTTCCGCGTGGTAGTTCTCCGCATTGCGGTTCAGCTCCAGGATGCCGACGTCGATCAGCGGATAATCCTTGTGCGGCCAGACCTTGGTCAGGTCGAACGGGTGGTACGGCACTTTAGACGCATCCGCTTCCGGCATGATCTGCACCGCCAGCTTCCAGCGCGGGAATTCATGGCGCTCGATGGCGTCGAACAGGTCGCGCTGCGAGCTTTCGCGATCAACGCCGACCAGCGCGGCCGCTTCGGCATCGCTCAGGTTGTCGATGCCTTGCTGGCTGACGAAGTGGAATTTCACCCAGAAGCGTTGATTGCCGGCGCTAATGAAGCTGTAGGTGTGGCTGCCGAAGCCATGCATGTGGCGGTAGCCCTTCGGAATGCCGCGATCGCTCATGACGATGGTGACCTGATGCAGCGCTTCCGGCAGCAGGGTCCAGAAGTCCCAGTTGTTCTCGGCATTGCGCAGGTTGGTCTTCGGATCGCGCTTGACCACGTGGTTCAGGTCCGGGAATTTCAGCGGATCGCGGAAGAAGAACACCGGCGTGTTATTGCCGACGATGTCCCAGTTGCCCTGCTCGGTGTAGAACTTGACGGCGAAGCCGCGAATATCGCGTTCGGCATCGGCCGCGCCACGTTCGCCGGCCACCGTCGAGAAGCGCGCGAAGACCTCGGTTTTCTTGCCCACTTCCGAGAACAGCGCCGCGCGCGTGTACTGGCTGATGTCGTTGGTGACGGTGAAAGTGCCGTAGGCGCCAGAGCCCTTGGCGTGCATGCGGCGCTCGGGGATGACTTCGCGTGCGAAATGGGCCAGCTTTTCCAGGTGCCATACATCTTGCAGTAGCACCGGACCGCGTGGGCCGGCTGTTTGGGTATTTTGATTGTCGACGACCGGCGCGCCGGCGGCTGTAGTGAGATTTTTCATGAAACTTCCTTCGCCTGATTGGGGATAACGGAAACTTCCAGCATAACGACTACCACAACTTTTTACCGCTCTCAAAAGTGAGAGCCGAACGTGAGAGCCGAACGTAAAACGCCCGACTAGAAAGCCGGGCGTTTTATCTTACATCAGTTTTTCAAGCAGAAATTATTGGTTCATCACGGATTTACCGGAATAGATTTGCCATGATGGGCTTGACGTTGCTTGTCGCTTTAAAAGCGCGCGGCACCAACCCAACCCGCACACCGCTGCGGCCAGGGTCAGACCCTGCAGGGTCTGACCCTTTCGTTACGGGTAGAACCAAATTATTTGCTTGGATAAACGATGACGTCACGACGGTCGTTGGCGCGGGCTGCGTCGTCGGTACCGGTGGCTTTTTCTTTACCGAAGCTGACGGCTTCCAGCTGACCTTCTTTCACGCCTTGTACTTTCAGGGCGGTGATCAGGGCTTGCGCGCGCTTCTGGCCCAGGGCCAGGTTGTACTCGGCGCCGCCGCGGTCATCGGTGTAGCCTTCGACTTTCACTGCCACGTTAGGGTTGGCGGCCAGGAACTTGGCGTGGTCGGCAACCAGGGTGTCGAATTCAGGCTTGACGGTGTACTTGTCGAAGTCGAAGAACACGGTGCGGTTCTTGTAGATCGAGCTGTTTGGATCCAGGTACGCTGGCAGTGGAGCAGCAACCGGTGCTGGTACTGGCGCGGCTATTGGCGCTGGCGCAGGTGCAGCAACTGGTGCCGGCGCCGGTGCTGGGGTTGGTGCAGGTGCTGGGGTCGAGCAGGCGCTCAGCAGAGCGATGGTGCAGGCTGCCAGCAGGATTTTGGTATTTGCTTTCATCGTAAAACTCCCGAATTGGTTTTGTTTGTGGGACACATGAGGACACACGAGGGTGTGAGGCTGTACCTCCAGCCGCGAGCCGTATTATATAAGCGTTTCCCTAAGAAATATTGGTGCAATGCATTATTTCGCATTATTTTTTTAACCAAGCGCCAAAAGGTTTCAAATCGGTATCACTTTCGACATACCAGGCCCGCCGCGCGATGTCGAATTTGGCGCCGAGCGCCTTGACCTGGTCTTTTTCATGGAAGCTGGCGGTCAAATACAGGCGCGCAGCGGGCGCCGGCGCGGGTGCGGCCAGATTGCGCTCCAGGGCGGCCTCGGCCGCTGCTGAAGATTTAGGCAAGCGCATCTGCGCGATAAAGCTGCTGCGCTGGGCGGTGTCGTTGGGCGAGAGCAGGGTCAGGCGGGCGCGGGCGCGGGTGGCTGCCACGTAGAACAGGTTTTCCTCCTCACGCCTTGGCTGCGTGGGATGCGGAAACTCGCCGTCTTGCAGGAAAGGCAAGATGACATGGTCGAATTCCTTGCCCTTGGCGTTGGCCGCGCATTCGATCAGCACCGACTTGCGGTCGCGCTTGCGGCGGATGAAGGCCTCGCGCGCGTTCATCGCGCTCCAGAATTCCTGCAGGCTCTGGCCCGAGGCGGCCGCCGCTTCCAGCAGGCTGGCGATGGATTTGTTGATGACGCCGGCATCGTAGGCGCGCACGAAGATGCGGCGCGCAGTGGCGGCCAGCTGCACGCGCTCGCACAGTTCGGTCAGCACGGCGGCGGCCGGCGTTGCCGGGTCCACGGCGGATAGCCAGGCCAGGGCGGCGATCACGGCGTGCTTGGTGGCTTCGCTGGCGACCTCGCGGTAGCTCGGCTCGACGCCGTCGCGGCGCTCGTCTTCGATCATGAACAATTCGCCCAGCAGGTCCGGGCTTTTCATGATCTGCTGTTTGAAGTTGTCCATGCTGCGCGCCGAGAACTTCATTTCGCTGAAGGCCACCATGGCGTCGACGATGGCGCCGCGCACCTGTTCCGACTTGACGGCGCCGAAGTCGCGTAGCGCGATCGCCAGCAGGCCGCGCAGGAACAGGATCTCGTCGCGCTGCAAATAGCCGGCCATGGGCGGTGTGCGGTAGTCGATGTCGGCTTCGACCAGGGCGTTTTCAATCGCCATCGACTGATGGCGGTCGCGGATCAGGATGGCGCAGCCGTCCAGGTCGTAGCCGTCGCGCTTCCAGTCGCGGATGGCGAACACCACGCGCTGCGCGCATTCGGCCGCGCTGTCGTAGTGGCCGTGCTGGATCTCGGTGCGCAGCGGCAGTTGTGAGGAAATCGTCTTTTGCTTGAACTCGGCCATGGCGCCGGCCAGGTGCGGGCCGTGGCGCCAGGTTTGCGTCAGCGGGTAGCGCTGCAGCTTGGGGAAGCGTTCGGCGAAGCGGCGCTGCAGGTATTCATCGCTGGCGCCCAGCTTGGCGTGGATTACCTGATCCTTGTCGCCGGCGCCGACGAAGTAGCATTGCGGCCGGTCGATCAGGGCCTCGAGGATGCGGAACGCCGCTTCATTCAAGTCGTGCAACTCGTCGCACAGCACCAGGCGATAGTCGGGAAACTGTTCGGCCAGCCGGCCGCCGCCGTGCAGGTTGCAGGCCAGGTCATAGGTGGCGTCGAAAGGGCCGCGAAATACCGCGCCGGCGCCGCCGTCGAGGCGCAGCCGTTCGTATTCCAGCGTGGTCAGGTAGTCGGTCAGCGGCACGCCCAGTACTTCGGCCGCTTCCTCCGGCGCCATGAACTCGACGTCGCTGTCGAGCGCCATGGTGGCTTTCAGGCCCAGTTGCACTTCCAGGAATTGGCTCAGCGCCAGGCTGTGGGTGTGTAGTTCGAGTCCGTCCACGTGGCCGGCGTAGCGCTCGGCGGTGCGATCCATGGCTTGCAGCGCGTAGCCTTTCAGCGCGCGCAGGTCGCGGCACTGGCGCACGTCGTCGCCGTCCACCAGGTCCATCATCCAGGCGGCGAAGTCCTCGAAGCTCAGTACCGCCAGGCGTTCTATCAGCGTCGACGGCACGCCCACTTCCGCCAGGCGGCGGCGCAGCACGTCGCGCGCCTCGGGCGTGAAGGTCAGGGCCAAAATCTGTTCCGGCGGCAGCTTGCGCGCCAGCGCCTCGGCTATGCGCAGGGCCAGCGTGGTGGTCTTGGCGGCGCCGGCGTTGGCGTCGATCAGGACGACCTTGTTCTGCGCCAGCTGGATGGCCGTCTGTTCGGCGGTCGGGATCAGGCCTTGCGGTGTGAAGCGTGGGGAGTTCGGATTGGGCTGGTTCATCCGCTACATTATAGCGACCGGCAGCGACAAGTCGGTAGCTGGGCGGGCAGGCGAAGCGCCGACCGGCGTCAGGCGCGCGGTGGCGCCTTCGATGAACTGGGCGCTGAATACCCGTCTTTCAGTCTCGGTGTCATGCTGGGCAATGCGGGCGCACAGCAGGTCGGCCGCCGCCGCCGCCATCTTCGGCATCGGCTGGCGCAGGGTGGTGAGATTGTAGCTGATCCAGTTGGACGGCTCCACCGCATCGAAACCGGCCACCGACAGCTGGCCCGGCACATCGATGCCGAGCTCGTGACGGGCGTAGTCGAGGCAGCCGATGGCCATGACGTCGCTGCCGCAGATGATGGCGTCCGGCACGCCGCCCAGCTGGGCGATGATGGCTTTCAGGCCGAGTGCGCCGCTACGGTAATCGTATTGTCCCGGCACCACAATAGGCGCCGGCAAGCCCAGTTCGGCGATGCGCTCGCAGGCGCCGCGCCGGCGTTCGCTGGCGACGCTGGAATCCATATTGCCGCCGATGATGCCGAACTGGCGATGGCCGGCCGCCGCCAGGCGCGAGGCCAGCATGCGGCCGGCGTCCAGGTGGTCGCAGGAGACGGTGTTGACGGCGTGGTCGCGCAGGATGCGGTTGAACAACACCAGCGGCACGCGCCGGCGGTCGAATTCGGCGATATGTTCGGGCGACAGGCGGGCGGCGGCGATCACGCCGTCGACCTGGTATTGCCAGACGTCGGCCAGCGCGCTGTCGACGTCGGCCTCGCGCGCCAGGGTGAATAGCAGCACGCGCTTGCCGCGCGCCGTCATCTGCTGGCTCAACTCGGCCAGCATCTCGGGATAGTACAGATAGTCCTGGTTGGTGATAATCAGCGCCACCATATTGGAGCGGCGCGTAATCAGGCTGCGGGCGGCGGCATTGGGGATGTAGTCGAGCAGGGTGGCGGCTTGCATCACGCGCGCATAGGTGGTCTTGGAAACGCTGGCGCCGGGCTTGAAGCAGCGCGACACGGCCGATTGCGAGACGCCGGCCACCAGCGCCACGTCGTAGGAGGTGACGCGCCGGTTCTCGCTGGCGATCACGGCCTTCATCTCGGTCGCGCAGTGCTCAACTGTCAGCTTGGATTTGCTCATCGTCTCTATCGGCGCACAGCCGGCGGCTGGCATTCTTATCAGGTAATCTAGAATAATTTAAAAACTTACCCCTTGGCAACAAGTATCGCATTTCTGCAAAGAAATATCCTCCAGCTTGTGGCTATGTTGCAATTTTCCCTGCGATGCGGCTTTTTCTGATAGCATGTCGCCCCTTTAGCTGAACTGAAGTGAAGAGGAAGGGGCGATATGGCCATTGCTTGCGGCGTTGATTTTGGCACGTCCAATTCCACCGTTGGCTGGGTACGTCCCGGCCATCCGGTGATGCTGGGACTGGAGGACGGCAAGACCACCTTGCCGTCGGTAATCTTCTTCAATGCGGATGACGACGAGGTCACCTACGGCCGCGCCGCGCTGGGCGAGTACCTGGCCGGCTACGAGGGGCGCCTGATGCGTTCCATGAAGAGCTTGCTGGGCACCAGCCTGATCGACGGCCAGACCGAGGTCGGCGGCCGCGCGCTGCCGTTCCGTATGCTGCTGGGCCAGTACATCGGCGAGCTCAAGCGCCGCGCCGAGCGTGCCGCCGGTCGCGAGTTCAGTTCGGCCGTGTTCGGCCGTCCGGTGCATTTCATCGACGACAGCAAGGACAACGACCAACTGGCCGAGGATACGCTGGCCGAAGTGGCGCGTTCGGTCGGCTTCAAGGACATCGCCTTCCAGTTCGAGCCGATCGCCGCCGCCTTCGATTACGAGTCGCAGATCGACCGCGAAGAGCTGGTGTTGATCGCCGACATCGGCGGCGGTACCTCCGACTTCTCGCTGGTGCGGCTGTCGCCCGAACGCGCCAAAAAGGCCGAACGGCGCGACGACATCCTGGCCAACGGCGGCGTCCACATTGGCGGCACCGACTTCGATAAATACTTGAGCCTGTCGTCCATCATGCCGCTGCTGGGCTACGGCAGCCGCCTGCGCAACAACAGCGAAGTGCCGTCCAGCTACTTCTTCAACCTGGCCACCTGGCACACCATCAACCAGGTCTACACCAAGAAAATGTGGACCCAGCTGTCCGACCTGCTGCGCGATTCTGCCGAACAGGAAAAGCTGGGCCGCCTGCAGCGCCTGATCGACGAGCGCGCCGGCCACTGGCTGGCGATGAAGGCGGAAGAGGGCAAGATCGCGCTGTCGGCCGACCCGCGCGTGCAACTGGACCTGGACCGGCTGGCGCCGCCGGTGGTGCTCGATCTGAACCGCGACCAGTTTGACGGCGCCATCGATCACCTGGTGGGCTCGGTGGAAACCACCGTCACCGATCTGCTGCGCGACGCCGGCGTGCAAGCGTCCGACGTCGACACGGTGTTCTTCACCGGCGGCTCCAGCGGCGTGCTCAAGCTGCGCGAGCGCATCGGCGCGCTGGTGCCGGCCGCGCGCAAGGTCGAAGGCGACCTGTTTGGCAGCATCGGCGCCGGCCTGGCGCTCGATGCGGTACGCAAGTTCGGCTAACTTCGGCTCAATTCGGATCAAGGACACCATGCTCGACCAACCCATCGTCATGCTTGACTTCGAGACCACCGGCCTGTCGCCCGCCATGGGCGACCGCATCACCGAGGTGGCGGCGCTGCGCATCGTCGGCGGCGAGGTGGTCGAGCGCTACGTCTCGCTGGTCAATTGCGGCGTGCGCATTCCTTCCTTCATCACCGGCCTGACCGGCATCACGCAAGCCATGGTGGACCGCGCGCCGCCGGCGCGGGAGGTGGTGCCGCAACTGCTGGACTTCATCGGCAGCGACGCGCTGTCGGCCCACAACGCCAGCTTCGACGATAAATTCCTGCGCGCCGAGGCGGCCCAGCTCGACCTGACGCCGCGCCACGCCTCGCTGGTGTGCTCGCTCAAGCTGTCGCGTCGCGTATTCCCCACACTGGGCAGCTACAAGCTGGGCCAGTTGTCGAGCGCGCTCGGCATCCAGTTCCGCAGCGCCGCCCACCGGGCCGAGGCCGACGCCGAAGTGGCCGCGCAACTGCTGATCCATATCGGCCGCCACCTGCGCGCCAGTTACGGCATCGCCCAGGTCGATACCGATTTGCTGGTGGCCGTCAACAAGTTGGCCGCCGCCAAAGTCCCGCAGTTCCTGCAAAAGCGTTCAGGACAATAAACAAGAGCAGTTCATCACGGGCGCGTTTGAGCGCGCGCAAATCCCGCCGGGATCTGCGTTTTACACTTTCATCAAGATTGTTAAACATTTGATCAGAGGTGTGCCGTGAAAAAACACTGCGCGGCCCAGGCGGGGCTAGCTACTTACCGCTGGTTTCTGGCGGCCGCCGAGCGCGGCGACGCCTACGCGCAATTCAATCTGGGCCGCATGTACAAGAGCGGCGACGATGGCGTGGCGCGCGATGAACGGCAAGCCTACCGCTGGATGAACAAAGCGGCCCAGCAAGGCCTGGCCTATGCGCAAAACCAGCTCGGCGTGATGTTTTACTACGGGCGCGGCATCGAGGCCGACGACGATATGGCGCTCTACTGGTTCCGCTGCGCTGCGCGTCAGGGCGAAGCCTCGGGCCAGCAGAATCTTGGCCAAATGTACCGTCAGGGGCGCGGTGTCGCGCCCAACGATGAAATCGCCCACGCCTGGTTCTGCCGCGCCGCCGATCAGGGCCTGGCCAGCGCGCAGACCCTGTTGGGTGTCGCTTACGCGGAAGGCCGTGGCGTGCTGCGCAGCTATGCCATGGCGCGCGCCTGGTATCGCAAGGCCGCGCTGCAAAACGACGCCCATGCGCAGTTGCGGCTCGGCCTGATGTACAAGCACGGCCGCGGCGTGGCGCGCGACGAGGCGCAGGCGGTGGCCTGGTTCCGCCAGGCCGCCGGGCAGGATGTCGCGGTGGCCCAGCGGCTGGTCGGCGTCGCCTACGCCGAAGGCCTGGGCGTGAAGGCCGACCCGCAGCGCGCCGTGGCATGGCTGCTGCGCGCGGCCGAGCAGGACGATGTCGACGCCCAATTCAACCTGGCGCTGGTGCTGTCGCACGGCAAGGGCGTGGAGCGCGATGAGGACGTGGCGCTGGTCTGGTACCGGCGCGCGGCCGAGGCCGGCCATGCGCTGGCCCAGTACAAGCTCGGCGGCATGTATGCGCGCGGACGCGGCGTCGAACGCGACGACCGCCTGGCGCTGGAATGGTACCGGCTGGCGGCCGAGCAGGGCACGGCCGGCGCCCAGTTCAATCTGGCGCTGATGTACGCCAACGGCCTGGGCGTGGAGCGCGACCAGGCGCAGGCGCTGCACTGGTACCGCAAGGCCGCCGAACAGGGCCACCCGCTGGCCCGCTACAATCTGGGCATGGCCGGTCAGCAGGATTGAGGCGCGTTCAGTGGCCCGGCGGCTGGCGGCGATCCAGGAACAGGCTGTTGCCGTGGATTTTTTTGGCTTGCTTCTTCGATTCCGCCGCCGCCGTGGCGATCTGGTGATGGCTGTGATACTGGTGCGGTTCGACGCGGATCGCGCCCACCGACAAACTCATCACGGAATAAAACACTTTCCGGCCCTGGCGGTCCTCGCTCAGGTAGCCGCCGCGCTCGCGGTCCTCGGTGCTGTAGAAGTCCGTCACGTGGCGGCCGAACGCTGCCAGCACCTGCTGGCAGCGCTGCTCCCAGTCCTCGCTCTGGAACAGCACCATGAAATCGTCGCCGCCGATGTGGCCGACAAAATCGCGGTCCGGGTCGCAATGGCTGGCCAGCAGATTGCCGGTCAGCTGGATCACGTCGTCGCCGCGCCGGTAGCCGTAGGCATCGTTGAACGGCTTGAAATGGTCGAGATCGAAATAGCAGACCCAGAACCGCGTGCCGCTCTCCAGCAGGCGGTCGATGTGCTCGGTGATCGGTACATTGCCCGGCAACTGGGTGAGCGGATTGGCGTAGCGCGCGGCCTTGATCTGCAGCTGCGTGATTTCCCGCATCAGGTCGTGACCGGTGCCCATGCCGGCGTAACGGCCCTGGTCGGTGATGATGAAACCGTTGAACAGGTGATGAGCGGCGGCCTGCGCCATGCGGAAGCTCAGCTCCTGCAAGCTGGTGGCGCGGTCGGCGATCAGCGGATTGGCGTCCATGAACTGGCGGCAGGACTTTTTGCCATACAGTTCGCGCTCGTAGGGCCGGGCGAAATGTTCGATCATCACGAAGCGGCTGATCAGGCCCAGCGGCACGCCGTCGTCTACCACCGGAATGATCATCAGCTCCGGCGCGTGCTGGAAAATCGCATACACCTCGTTGTTGTTCATGCTGGACGGCACCGCCGGCACCGGGTGCAGCAGCTTGGCAATGGTGGCGCGCTGGTCGATGCCGCGCTGCGGATACACGGCCACGCCGTTGCGCGCCAGCGTCTTCACCACGTCGGCCGGCGCCGTGCGCGCCGGAGTCGGGTGCGGACGGCCCAGGTGGTAGCCCTGGCCGTAGGCCACGCCGACGTCACGCAGCACCAATAGTTCGGCCTGGGTTTCGATGCCTTCGGCGATCACGCGGGTGTTGGACTTTTCAGCGATTTCCTGGATCGAGCGCACGAATTGCAGCTTCACCGGATCGTGGTTGATGCCCTGGATGAAGTGCATGTCGATCTTGACGAATTCCGGCCGCAGCTCGGACCACAGGCGCAGGCTGGAAAAGCCTTCGCCGAGGTCGTCGATGGCGATCTGGAAGCCCATCTGGCGATAGTGCAGCACCGCTTCGCGCATCAGGGCGTAGTCGTAGGTGGGCTGGTTTTCGGTCAGTTCGATGATCACCCGCTCCGGGTTGATGCCGAGCTGACGAATGACTTCCAGCGTTTCGCCATGGCGCGCGTCGCGTTGCAGCAGCGACTCCGGGCTGACGTTGAGGAACAGCTTGCCCGGCAGGCCCAGCTCGGCAAAGCGCTCCAGCACCACCTTGCGACACAGGTGTTCGACCTCGACCGTCAGGTCGTTGCTGCGCGCCGTCTTGAACAAGTTCATGGGCGCATGCAAGGGACTGTCGGATGGACCGCGTATCAAGCCCTCGTAGGCGATGATTTCACCCGTTTGCATGTGTACAATGGGCTGAAACAGCGCACTGAGCTGTCGGCGCGCCAGGATGTCGAGCAGATGCGCGCGCAAGATGGCCTCTTCATCCTCTTCCCGAGGTTGCAGATAAGTGATGGTGGCGCCGGCGGCCGGCTTGAGTACTGAATTCACGATGAATCGCTTGCCAAAGTTGCGTTTAACTGTGCGATCATAAAGTTCATTTGTGACGGCGTGATGAATTGCGGAAACATTTTTTCCATGACAGGTATTACAATACAGCGTCACCCCAACTGAGAACAGGATACCCATGCACCGTTCCGTCCGCCGTTCCGTCCGCCGTTCCGTCTTTGCCTGCGGCTCCTTGTTGAGCGCGGCCGCCGGCGCCACCGGCATCGCGGTGCAGGTGCAGGACGCCAGCGGCAAGGTGCTGCCCGACACCGTGATTTACGTCGAGTCGGAAGGCGCGACGCCGGCCGCCAAGTCGCTGCCCGGCGCCCAGATCGAGCAGAAGGGCCTGAAATTCATGCCGCTGGTGACCGTGGTGCAGGTCGGCGCCACCATCAATTTCCCCAACAACGACAAGGTGCGCCACCACATCTATTCGTTTTCGCCGGCCCACAAGTTCGACCAGAAGCTGTATTCCGGCCAGGCCGCCTCGCCGCAGGTGTTCGACAAGGCCGGCACCGTCGTGCTCGGCTGCAACATCCATGACAAGATGATCGCCTACGTCAAGATCGTCGACACGCCGTACTTCGCCAAGACCGACGGTTCCGGCGCCGCCCGCATCGAGCTGCCGGCCGGCGGCAAATACGTGGTCAAGGCCTGGCACTACAACACGGTGGGCGGCGCCACCCCGGAGCAGACGCTGACGGTGAAGGCCGGGAACGACCTGGCCACCGCGATTTTCAAGTTGCCCATGAAGCCGGTGGTGGTGGACGATGCCGCGCTTTGACCGCGATCAGCTGAAAAAGCAATTCAGCTTTCGCAGCCTCGAAAGCCGGATCGTTACGCTGTTCCTGGTGCTGATCGTGGCGGTGCAGGTGGTGGGCCTGGTGGTGATCCAGCGCGGCATCGAAAACAATGCGCGCGCGGCCATCAGCGCGGAACTGAACAACGGCACCAAGGTGTTCCGCCGCCTGCTGGAACAGAATGCGCAAAGCCTGCGTTTCGGCGCGCGGCTGCTGGCGCGCGACACGGCCTTCGTGGCGGCCATCGGCAACAACGACGAAAGCGACCGCGCCACCATCGAATCGGCGCTGGCCAACAGCGGGCGCCGCATCAAGGCCTCGCTGTCGATGCTGATCGGCGACGACCGCAGCATCAGCGCCACCACCAATCCCGCGCAGTCGAAGGGGCTGGAGAAAATGGCGCTGTCGATGCTGGACACGGCCGAAGCGGCCGACGGCGCCATCGGCATCGCCATCGTCGACGACCGGCCGTTCCAGATCGTCGCCATGCCGGTCAAGGCGCCGATCACCATCGGCTGGATCGTCATGACCTTCCCGATCGATCGCCAGCTGGCCAACGAGATGCGCGAAGTCAGTTCGCTGCAAACCTCGGTGCTGACGCGCGATCAACAGGGCAGGTGGCTGCCGGTCGGCTCGACCTTTGTCGGGCCGTCGGCCCAGACCGTGGTCGACCAGCTGCAGGCCTTGCCGCAGGCGCCCACCGGCCCGTTCGACATGCTCGTGGAAACCGCCCAGTACAGCGCGCGCCTGATGACCATCGGCGAGGACGGCGGCCAGACCGCCAGCGTGCTGCTGGCGCGCTCGTTCGACGAGGCCACGGCCGACTACCGCCGCCTGGAGCAGTGGCTGATCGGCCTGACCCTGGGCGGCATCTTCGCTTCGGCGCTGGCCATCGTGTTCACTGCCAAGCGCATCGCCCAGCCGATCAGCCAATTGGTGGTCACGGCCAAGCGGCTGGAGGAGGGCGACTACAAGGTCGTTATCGACAGCCGGCGCGAAGACGAAATCGGCCAGCTGGCGCACGCCTTCGATGCCATGCGCGAAGGTATCGCCAAGCGCGAACAGGAAATCCGCCGCCTGGCGTATTGGGACACGCTGACCAACCTGCCGAACCGCGCGCAGTTCGTGCTGCTGCTGAACGATGCCCTGCACGAGGCGCGCCGGCGCGAAGAGGCGCTGTTCGTGCTGATGATGGACCTGGACCGCTTCAAGCACGTCAACGATGTCATGGGCCACAGCTTCGGCGATGCATTGCTGCGGCAGGTGGCCGGCCGTCTGCAACTGCTGCTGGCCAACCGCCGGCAATCGTCGGCGCAGGTGGCGCGCCTGGGCGGCGACGAATTCGCCGTGCTGCTGCCGGCCACGAATATCGATGCGGCGCAGCTGATGGCGGCCGACATCCTGCAGGCGCTGGAGACGCCGCTGTCGCTGGAAGACCAGATGGTCGATATCGGCGCGGGCCTGGGCATCGCCGGCTATCCCGAACACGCCGACGACGGCGAAACGCTATTGAGCATGGCCGAAGTGGCGATGTACGCGGCCAAGCAGCGCAACGACGGCGCCGTGGTGTACGACGCGGTGATGGACAAGTCCAGCGCCAAGAGCCTGTCGCTGCTGACGGAGCTGCGCAACGCCATCGAGCGCGACGAGTTCCGCCTGCACGTGCAGCCCAAGATTTCGCTGCAGACCGGACGCGTGGTCGGCATGGAGTCGCTGGTGCGCTGGGCGCATCCGGAGCGCGGCAACGTCTTCCCCGACGAGTTCATTCCGTTCGCCGAGCAGACCGGCTTTATCCGCATCCTGACGCGCTGGGTGATGGAGAAGTCGGCCGAGTTGTGCCGCGAACTGGCCAGCAAGGGCCATCATTTGAAGGTGTCGGTCAACCTGTCCACGCGCGACCTGCTGGACCAGGATCTGCCGGCCAAGTTCGCCGACCTGCTGGCGCGCCACAAGCTGACGCCCGGCTCGTTCTGCCTGGAGATCACCGAAAGCGCCATCATGGACGATCCTGTGCGCGCGCAGAACACGCTGGAGCGCCTCAGCGCCATGGGCCTGGATTTGTCGATCGACGATTTCGGCACCGGCTATTCGTCGCTGGCCTACCTCAAGCGCCTGCCGGTGAATGAACTGAAGATCGACAAGTCCTTCGTGCTGAATATGGAGAAGGACGAAGGCGACACCAAGATCGTGCGCTCGACCATCGACCTTGGCCACAACATGGGCTTGCGCGTGGTGGCCGAAGGGATCGAGAGCGAAGCCGTATGGCGATTGCTGGCGGAGTTGGGCTGCGACCAGGGCCAGGGCTACTTCATGAGCCGTCCGATACCGGGCGACCAGTTGATCCCGTGGCTGGAGAAGTGGCGCGCGCCGATCGCCATCGGCGCACAGGCCGATGCGGCCGTGGACGTGAGCTACGCCAAATAAAAATCGCCTTTGATTTTCAGCTAACGTGTCTTATTTGTCATGCTTCACGTTATGATCTGTCTTCCTGATGAACCTTACACGGATACGGATCACCTATGCAACGACACGCACTTCTGGCTTCCCTCATCTTCGCGCAATCCGCCGCGCTCGCGCAAAGCGCGCCAAACTGCCCGGCGCCGGGCGCACCCATGAACTACCCGGTCACGCGCACGGTGGACCAGCAGGACAACTACCACGGCACCGTCGTCGCCGATCCGTATCGCTGGCTGGAGGACGCCAACAGCGCCGAGACCAAGCAGTGGGTGGAGGAGCAGAATGAGCTCACGCAAGGCTACCTGTCGCAGATCCCGGGCCGCGAAGCGATCAAGTCGCGCCTGACCAAGCTGTGGAACTTCGAGCGCTTCAGCGTGCCGTTCAAGGAAGGCGGCCGCTATTTCTACAGCCGCAACGACGGCCTGCAGAACCAAGCGGTCTTGTACACCATGAAGACGCTGGCCGACGTGCCGCGTCTGCTGCTCGATCCCAACACCCTGGCCGCCGACGGCACGGTGGCGCTGGCCGGAATGGCGGTCAGCCCGAACGGCAAGTTCCTGGCCTACAGCACTGCCGCCTCGGGCTCGGATTGGAACGAGATCAAGGTGCGCGACATCGACAGCGGCAAGGACGTCGAGGATCATATCAAGTGGGTCAAGTTCTCGCGCACCGCGTGGCTGCACGACGGCTCCGGTTTCTTCTACAGCCGCTACGACGCGCCGCAGGAAGCCACCAAGCTGGCCGACGTCAACTATTTCCAGAAGCTGTACTTCCACAAACTTGGGACGCCACAAAGCGCGGACGTGCTGGTGTACGACCGTCCTGACCACAAGGACTGGGGCTTCAGCGCCGAGGTCACGCAGGATGGCCGTTTTCTGGTCATCAACGCCTCGCAAGGGACGGAGAACAAGAACCGCGTGTTCTACAAGGAGCTGGGCAAGAAGGATGCGAAAGTGGTCGGCCTGCTGGAAGACTTCGACGCCGCCTATGATTTCATCGGCAACGACGGCCCGGTCTTCCTGTTCCGCACCGAGCGCAATGCGCCGCGCGGACGCATCGTCAGCATCGACACCCGCAAGCCCGGTGTGCTGAACTGGAAGCAGATCGTCCCGGAAAGCAGCAGCACCATGGTCTCGGCGTCGCTGGTGAACAACCAGCTGATCGTCGACTACCTGAGCGATGCGCACAGCCTGGTCAAAGTGTACGATTTGAAGGGCAAGGCCCTGCACGACATCGAACTGCCAGGCTTGGGCACGGCCAGTGGCTTCAGCGGCAAGCGCGCCGATACCGAAACCTTCTACGCCTACACCAGCTTCACCAGCCCGACCATCATCTACCGCCACGACCTGAAGGCCAACAAGAGCAGCGTGTACCGCCAGCCGAAAGTGGACTTCGATCCGTCGGCGTTTGAAACGCGCCAGGAATTCTTCACCTCGCGCGACGGCACCAAGGTGCCGATGTTCATCGTCTCGAAGAAGGGCCTGAAGCTCGATGGCAGCAACCCGACCTACCTGTACGGCTATGGCGGTTTCAACGTCTCGCTGACGCCGGCCTTCTCGGTGGCCAACCTGGCGTGGCTGGAAATGGGCGGCGTGTACGTCATGGCCAACCTGCGCGGCGGCGGTGAGTACGGCGAATCGTGGCACGCGGCCGGCACCAAGCTGCAGAAGCAGAACGTGTTCGACGACTTTATCGGCGCCGCCGAATGGCTGGTGGCGCACAAGGTAACGTCGCCTGCCAAGCTGGCCATCGGCGGCGGCAGCAACGGCGGCCTGCTGGTCGGCGCCGCCATGACGCAGCGCCCGGACCTGTTCGCGGCGGCGATTCCGCAAGTGGGCGTGATGGATATGCTGCGCTTCCATAAATTCACCATCGGCTGGGCATGGACGTCGGACTACGGTTCGTCCGACAACGCCGACGAGTTCAAGGCGCTGGTCAAATACTCGCCGCTGCACAACCTGAAGAAGGGCGCCTGCTACCCGGCCACCATGATCACCACCGCCGATCACGATGATCGCGTGGTGCCGGCGCACAGCTTCAAGTTCGCCGCCACCGCGCAGGCCGACCAGGCCCAGGGCGGCGCGCCTATCCTGATCCGCATCGACAGCAAGGCCGGCCACGGCGCCGGCAAGCCGACCACCAAGCAGATCGAGGAAGTGGCCGACCGCTGGGGCTTCCTGAGCCGCGCGCTGCAAATGGACGGCGGCGACGCCGCCAAAGCGGCAGGCCAGCCATGATGAGCGCGCCGACCGCTGCACCGCTGCTGCTCGCACTTTTGATGTCCGGCGCCGCACCGGTGGCGCTGGCCGCCGGCGCGGATCAGCCAACGCCGGCCGCGCCCATGCCGCCCATCAAGCAGATCGCCGACGCCACGCGCGGCCTGCAAGCGCAGCCGGGCTTTATCGACGTCTGGCGCGACACGGACAATGGCAGGGTGCTGCTGGCGGTCGGCGCGCTGGATCAAGCGTTCCTGTTGGTGAGTTCCTTGCCGTATGCGCTGGGTTCCAACGACGTCGGCCTGGACCGCGCGCAGTCCGGCGAAATGCGCATGGTCCATTTTGAAAAACACGGCAACAAGCTGTTCCTGGTGCAGGAGAACACCAACTACGTCGCCAACTCCGCCGACCGCGATGAGCGTGCGGCCGTGCGCGAGTCGTTCGCCAATTCGGTGCTGTGGTCGGGCGAGGTCATCGCCGGCGACAAGGAGCGCCATCTGGTGGACTTCTCCAGCTTCCTGCTGGCCGACCGCCACGGCATCGCCGCGCGGCTGGCCGGCGCCAAGCAAGGGCAGTATGCCGTCGATCCATCGCGCAGCGCGGTGCTGGCGGCCGAAGCCAAGGCCTTCCCTGACAATGTGGAACTGGAAGCACTGCTGACCTTCGCCGGTCCGGGGCAGGCGGAATACGTGCGCCAGGTCGGCGCCGATCCAGCCAGCCTGTCGATGCGCCAACGTATCAGCATGGTGCGCCTGCCGGCCTTCGACGCCGCCAGCGGCTGGCAGCCGCGCGCCTATCATCCGTACTCCGGCGGCTTCGACACCAGCTACTACGACTTCGCCACGCCGCTCGCCAGCAGCATCGACGTGCACAGTCAGGTGCGCCACAAGCTGGAAAAAACCGATCCCGACGCCGCCGTCAGCACGGTGAAGAAGCCGATCGTCTACTACGTCGACCGGGGCGCACCGGAGCCGGTGCGCTCGGCGCTGATCCAGGGCGCCTCGTGGTGGGCCAGCGCCTTCGAAAAGGCCGGCTACAAGGACGCCTACCGCGTCGAGCTGCTGCCGGAAGGCGTGGATGCGCTGGACATCCGCTACAACGTCATTAGCTGGGTGCATCGCGCCACGCGCGGCTGGTCCTACGGGAATGCGTTGAGCGATCCGCGCACCGGCCAGATCCTGCGCGGCGCCGTCACGCTCGGTTCGCAGCGCGTGCGTCAGGACATCCTGATCGCCGAAGCGCTGCTCGCTCCCTACGGCAAAGCCGGCGGCGCCGACAAGCATAAGTTGGCGGAGCAAATGGCGCTGGCGCGCCTGCGCCAGCTGTCCGCGCACGAAGTCGGCCACACGCTGGGCTTCGCGCATAACTTCGCCGCCAGCCGCTTCGGCTCGGGCAATGGCTCGGTGATGGATTATCCGCATCCCATCCTCAAGCTGAATGCGCAGGGCGAGGTAGACCTGAACAATGCCTACGGCGTTGGCGTCGGCCCGTGGGACGACTACATCGTCAACTATATTTACGGCGATTTCGGCGGCGGCGCGCAGGAGCAGGCCGCGCTGGCCAAGCTGCGCGGCGAGGCGCGTGCGGCCGGCATGCTGTATTCCAGCGACCAGGACGACCGCACGTCAGGCGCCAGCCATCCCGATGGCCTGCTGTGGGACTTCGGTCCGGATACGCTGAAGACCTGGGACCAGCTGGGCGCGGTGCGCCAGCGCGCGCTGCAAACCTTCTCGGTCGACGTGCTGCCGGATGCGCGCCAGATCGGCGAACTGGAAGCGCGCCTGGTGCCGGTCTACCTGCTGCAGCGCTATCAGGGCGAAGCGGTGGCGCGTCTGATCGGCGGCGGCGACTTCGATTACACCAGCGCCGGCGACGTCAAGGCCGGCATCGCCAAGGCCGGCGTCAAAGCCACGCCGGCCGAGGTGCAGCGCCAGGCCCTGAATCGCCTGACCGACAGCCTGCGCGCTGAATACCTGGCCTTGCCGGCCAACGTGCTCGATATCCTGACGCCGCCGTCGTCCGGTTATGGCCGCAGCCGCGAATACTTCGACACGCGCATGGAATCGGTGTTCGACGCCTTCTCGATCGCCGAGGCGGGCGCCGCGCAAACCGCCGGCTTCCTGCTGGACGCCACCCGCATCAACCGCCTGGCGTGGCAGCATGCACGCGACGCCAGACAACCGGGTGTGCAGGAAGCGCTGACGCAGCTGCTGCAGAAAACCTGGAAGCGCGAAGCCGTGCCGGCCTCGGTGATCGGCGGCGAGGCGGTGCAGCTGGCCGCCAACTGGGTGGTGGCCGACAGCCTGCTCAACCTGCTGGACGGCGGCAAGCTGCATCCGCAGGTGGCGGCGGAAGTGCGCCAGTCTGCGCGCGCGCTGGCGCAGTGGCTGCAAAAGAATCCGGGCAAGGGGGTGACCGCCGACAGCCGCAGGCAAGCGGCCGAGTTGATCGCTGCCTACCTGGCCGATCCGCGCAGCGTCAAGTTGCGTGCCGCAGCTCCGGTGCCGCCCGGCGCACCAATCTAGCGCCTCAAATTGGTGCGTCTGCGGCGAAGGCCGTCGGATGCACCAACATGAAACTACATTAAAATCAGCAACTTAAGATTTTGCACCAAATTGGAACGGAAATTGCTTTCTATGTTAGTTCTTTATTTGATGTGCTTTATTTTGGGGAGTGATTTTGATGTCTGGACACAAAGACGGCGCGGATGCCCTGTTCATCCTGCTCGGCGCCATCATGATTTTGGCTATGCATGCGGGTTTTGCTTTTCTAGAATTGGGCACGGTACGTAAAAAGAACCAGGTCAACGCGCTGGTGAAGATTCTGGTCGATTTTGCTGTGTCCACTATTGCCTATTTCTTCGTCGGCTACAGCATCGCCTACGGCATCAATTTCTTCTCCTCGGCCGAGGTGCTGGCCGCCAAAAACGGCTATGAGCTGGTCAAGTTCTTCTTCCTGCTGACCTTTGCGGCCGCCATCCCGGCCATCATCTCGGGCGGCATCGCCGAGCGGGCGCGCTTCCATCCGCAGACCGTGGCCACCGCCTTGCTGGTCGGCCTGGTCTATCCCTTCTTTGAGGGCATCGTCTGGAACAACCGTTTCGGCGTGCAGGATTGGCTGGTGCAAGCCTTCGGCGCCGGCTTCCACGACTTTGCCGGTTCGGTGGTGGTGCATGCGGTAGGCGGCTGGATCGCGCTGCCGGCGGTGTTGCTGCTGGGCGCGCGGCGCGGCCGCTACATGAAGAACGGCGCCATCGCCGCCCATCCGCCATCGTCGATTCCGTTCCTGGCGCTGGGCGCCTGGATCCTGACGGTGGGCTGGTTCGGCTTCAATGTCATGAGTGCCCAGGCGCTGGACAAGATGAACGGCCTGGTGGCGGTCAATTCGCTGATGGCGATGGTGGGCGGCACGCTGGTCGCGCTGATGCTGGGCAAAAATGATCCCGGCTTCGCCTACAACGGCCCGCTGGCCGGCCTGGTGGCGGTGTGCGCCGGCTCGGACCTGATGCATCCGCTGGGCGCGTTGGTGACGGGCGGCCTGGCCGGCGCCATCTTCGTTTGGATGTTCACCCTGGCGCAAAATAAATGGAAAATCGACGACGTGCTGGGCGTCTGGCCGCTGCACGGCCTGTGCGGGGCCTGGGGCGGGATCGCCGCCGGCATCTTCGGCCACAAGGAGTTGGGCGGCGTGGGTGGCGTTTCCCTATGGTCGCAACTAGCGGGCACCGCCATGGGCGTGGCGGTCGCGCTGATCGGCGGCTATGCCGTTTACGGCCTGCTGAAGGCCACCATGGGCCTACGCCTCGACCCGGAGGAAGAGTTCCAGGGCGCCGACCTGTCGATCCACCGTATCAGCTCGACACCGGAACGGGAGGCAAACTGGTAGTGCAGCGATAGCCATAGGGGGAATGTTTTTTTGATACGTTCAATAAATTCAATTGACGTTCGGGCAATCATAATTCAGAATCAAGCGGCAAAAGAATATAGAGAAAAATGTTTTGATATTTTAAGATCGGCCCTACAGATGAAACGATTCCCCAAACTACTGATCGCCGCGCTCGTAGCAGCTGCCTGTGTTCCATCGGCGCAAGCCGTGAATATGGTGGAAATTAGCGGCGCGCATACTACCTTCTACTATGATGCCGATTTTTGGGGCTTGAATACGGCTAGCGTCGTCGGCGACAAAATCAGCTTCACCACGCCTGCCTATTTCAATCAGCACGCCGTTGGGCATGGCGTCAACGGTACAGGCAGTGATCGGTATACCAACCGATCCGCCTCGGCTGTGGTGGCAGTTGCGCACGCTGGCTATCAGCTGAGCGGTGGTGTCGACTATGACATCACCACTACTTACGCGCAGGCAACCACAGGTGCGTGGGCTAACTATGTCAACTCCAACGGCGTGGAAGCAGGTAGCTGGTCGGGTAATAGCTTTGTCTCGGCCCAGCAAGTCGGCGACTTCACTATCTCGTACGGACGCAGCGCCAGCGAGAGCGGCACGGGTAGCGGATCCAACCTGACTATCGGCACGTCGGGCGGCGTCAGCGGCAGCTATCAGGCGGTGGCATTGAACAGCTATTTGTTCCTGATCGCCGAGCAGAAAGGTGCAGGATTCTCCGATGCTGGCTTGTCCAACGCGAGCTATGCGTTTAACGTGTCTGCCGTGCCGGAACCGGCCACTTATCTGATGATGTTGGGCGGCTTTGCCGCCTTGGGCCTGGCGGGGCGCAGGCGCCGCAAGCTGGTCGGCGGCACGCTGCTCGCCGCGGCCAGCCTGGCTGGCACTGCGCAGGCCGCGAACTACGTCGAGGTGACCGGTGCGCACGTGAGTTTTTTCTATGATGCGGATTATTGGGGCCTGGGCGCAGCGACTGTGGTTGGTGACAAGATCAGCTTTGATACCTCGTCATTTGCGACGCTGAACGCCACTGGCAACACCCCGACCGAGAAAAACGACGCTATTTATTCCGACGTGGGTACTGCCGCCGTAGTGGCGGTGGCGCGAAACGGCTACAGCCTGACTGGCGTGATCGGGTTTAAGCCTGAGCTGAGCTACTCCCTGTCTGGCAACGGCGGTAACGTTACGCTGAGCGGTGGCGAGCAAATTGTCACCGGTGAGTTTGCCAACGGCGCGTTCAGCCTGGATGGCGATGTCGGTTATGCTTCCTACAGTGTGTCCAAGGACTCCAATGGCTCGCCAAGTTCGGGCTTGACCAATCTGGATACGCAGATCGGCCAGTTGTACACTGGCTCGTCGTTGTTTGGCACATTGGCCCTAACGAGCCGTCCGTATCTGTCCGCCACGCAAATTGGGCTAGGCACGACGATCACCAGCGTCAGCTACTCATACGATTTTGCTGTGACTGCGGTGCCGGAGCCGGCGACCTACGGCATGTTGCTGGCGGGTCTGGGCGCGCTGGCCCTGGCGGCTCGCCGCAAGGCCGGCAAGGATCTGGCCTGATCCTCGCCTGGCAGGCTGGCCGCCGTCCAGCGGTCAGCGATGTATCACCACCAGCACGGCTTTCGCTTCTGTTTTGCCAACGTTGCGTATGATGTGTTGCTGGTCCCCCGGGTAGCGCGCCGTGCTACCCAGTTTGACCTTCTTCTTGCTGGTTCCCACTTCCACCTCCACCGAGCCGTGCAACAGCGTCAGGTGCTCCTGCGCACCAGGATCGTGGCCCTGCGAGGCCAGTTCGCCGCCTGGTGACAGCGTCAATTCATACCACTCATATTTGCTGGCCAGCTCCAGCGGCCCGAGGATGCGCAGCACATAGCCCGCGTGCAGGCCGGGCAGGGTGGGGATTTCGTGCGCCTCGATCACCCGGATGGTCTCGGTCTGGCGCTCGCCGGTCGCCAGCAATTCGCCGATCTGCACGCCCAGCGCGTTGGCTAAACGCCACGTGATGGCGATGGTCGGATTGGCCTTTTCACGCTCGATTTGCGATAGCATGGACTTGGAAACGCCGGCGATGCGCGACAAATCCTCCAGAGTCAGGCCGCGGGCCAGGCGCAGTCGCTGCAGCGCGGCGCCGACTTCCGGGGGGGCATTGTTGGGTACAGGTGTTTTCATTGTTTGGGTTGCGGAGTTCACTGGATCGCTATAAAATTCAATATATCGAATTAAAATTCGACATAACGAATTTCGCATAAGGTGGCGGAATCGTATCACATACAAGGACCATCATGAGCAATCAACAACAAACCTTCTACAGCGGCCTCCGGCAAAACCTGGATCAACTGCGTGAACAGGGCCTGTACAAGCCTGAGCGCGTACTGGCGTCCCGTCAGGGCGCGGAAGTGGTGAGCGAAGATGGTCGAATGTTGATTAATATGTGCGCCAACAATTACCTGGGCCTGTCGGGCGAGGAGTGGGTGGCGCAGGCCGCGATCGAAGCCACCGAAAAATATGGTTACGGCCTGTCGTCGGTGCGCTTCATCTGCGGCACCCAGACCGTGCATAAGCAGTTGGAGCAGGCGATCTCCAGGTTCCTCGGCACCGAAGACACCATCCTGTACGCGGCCGCCTTCGACGCCAACGGCGGCGTGTTCGAACCGCTGTTCGACGAGAACGACGCCATCATCTCCGATGCGCTGAACCATGCGTCCATCATCGATGGCATCCGCCTGTGCAAGGCCGCGCGCTTCCGCTACGCCCACAATGACATGGCCGACCTGGAACAGCAACTGCAGGCTGCCGCCGACAAGCGCCACAAGATCATCGTCACCGACGGCGTGTTCTCGATGGATGGCACCATCGCCCAGTTGGACCAGATCGTCGAACTGGCCGAGAAATACGGCGCGCTGGTGATGATCGACGAATGCCACGCCTCCGGCTTCATGGGCAAGACCGGCCGCGGCACGCACGAGCACCACAACGTGGTCGGCAAGATCGACATCATCACCGGCACCCTGGGCAAGGCCCTGGGCGGCGCCATGGGCGGCTTCACCTCCGGCCGCAAGGAAGTGATCGAGATGCTGCGCCAGAAATCGCGTCCTTATTTGTTCTCCAACACGCTGGCGCCATCGATCGCCGGTGCCTCGCTGGCGGTGCTGCAGCAGCTGTCGCTGTCGACCGAGTTGCGCGACCGCCTGCATGAAAACACCGCCTTCTTCCGCAAGGAGATCGAGCGTATCGGCTTCACCATCAAGCCGGGTACGCACCCTGTTGTTCCTGTCATGTTGTTCGATGCGCCGGTGGCGCAGAAGTTCGCCGCCCGCATGTATGAGCTGGGCGTGCTGCTCAGCGGCTTCTTCTACCCGGTGGTGCCGATGGGCCAGGCGCGCGTGCGCGTCCAGCTGTCCGCCGCACACACCCGCGCGCAGCTGGAGACCGTGCTCAAGGCATTCGAACAAGCCGGCCGCGAACTCGGCCTGCTGAAGCACTAAAACATGAAAATCGTCAGGAACAAGCAAATGGAACAACAAAAAATTCTGGTCATCGGCGCCAACGGCCAAATCGGCAGCGAACTGGTGGAAGCATTGGCCGCGCAGCACGGTGCGCAAAACGTCATCGCCAGCGATGTCAGCCCGACCAACTTGTATAACGCCGCCCGCTACACCACGCTCAATGTGCTCGACAAGCAGGCCTTGTCCACGCTGGTGACCGACGAAGGCATCACCCAGGTCTACCAGCTGGCGGCCATGTTGTCGGCCACCGGTGAAGCGGCGCCGCTGAAGGCCTGGAGCCTGAACATGGACGGCCTGCTGAATATCCTGGAAGTGGCGCGCGAGCGCGGCGTCATCGGCAAGCCGCTGAAAGTGTTCTGGCCTTCGTCGATCGCCGCCTTCGGCCCGAACACGCCGGCGGTCGATACGCCGCAGCTGACGGTGATGGATCCGACCACCATTTACGGCATCAGCAAGCTGGCCGGCGAGCGCCTGTGCGAATACTACTTCCTGAAGTACGGCGTCGACGTGCGTTCGATCCGCTACCCAGGCATCATCAGCTTCAAGTCGCCTCCGGGCGGCGGCACCACCGACTATGCGATCGCCATCTTCCACTCGGCGCTGCGCGGCGAGCGCTATGAATGCTTCCTCGGCCCGAACACCACGCTGCCGATGATCTACATGCCCGACGCCATCCGCGCCACCATCGAACTGATGGATGCGCCGGCGGAGCTGGTCAAAGTGCGTTCCTCGTACAACGTGGCCGGCGTCTCCTTCAATCCGGAGCAACTGGCGGCGGCCATCGCCTCCAAGCTGCCGGACTTCAGGATCGCCTACAAGCCGGATAGCCGCCAGGCCATCGCCGACACCTGGCCGCAAAGCCTGGACGACAGCACCGCAAGCGCAGACTGGGGCTGGCAAGCCCGCATCGGCGTCGATGAAATGGTCACCGACATGCTGGCCAACGTCGATGTCAGCCTGGGCAAGGCCGCCTGATGGACATGAGCGTCTTCGATCTGTTCAAGATCGGCATCGGCCCATCGAGCTCGCATACCGTGGGCCCGATGGTGGCGGCACGCCGCTTCCTGCTCGATAACGCGCCGCTGGACGACGTCGCCGAAGTCAAGGCCGAGCTTTACGGCTCGCTGGCCCTGACCGGCATCGGCCACGCTACCGACAAGGCGGTGCTGCTTGGCCTGATGGGCGAAACCCCGCAGGACGTGGTGCCAACCAGCGTCGATACGCAACTGGCCGAGGCGGAAGCGGCCGGCCAACTCAAGCTGCTGGGCGCACGCGCCGTGCCGTTCAAGCGCGGCACGCATCTGGTGTTCCACATGGCCGAATCGCTGCCCGAGCACCCGAATGGCATGCGCTTCACGTTGACCCGCAAGGATGGCTCCAGCGTGAGCAAGGTGTACTATTCGGTGGGCGGTGGCTTCATCCGCGAAGAGGGCGAGGCGCCGGTTGCCGCCGCCGATGTCGTGCTTGTACCTTACCCGTTCGGCACCATGGACGAACTGCTGGCGCACGGCGTGCGCAGCGGGATGACCATCCCGCAGATGCTGCGCGCCAACGAGTGCGTCCGCATCAGCGACGACGCGCTCAATGCAGGCCTGGATAAAATCTGGAACGTCATGCGCGACTGCATCGCGCACGGTCTCGAGACGCCGGGCCAACTGCCGGGCGGCTTGAACGTCAAGCGCCGCGCCGCCGGCTTGTGGTCGCAGGCCAGCACACCGCAGGTCAACAGCCTGCCGCACGACGCCATGCACCAGGTCAGCCTGTACGCGATGGCGGTCAACGAGGAAAATGCCGCCGGCGGCCGCGTGGTCACCGCGCCGACCAACGGCGCGGCCGGCATCATCCCGGCGGTGTTGCGCTACTACGCGGAAGACTGCAAGCCGAGCGACCCGGTCACCGGCGTGTACGACTTTATGCTGACCGCTGCGGCCATCGGCATGCTGTGCAAGCGTAACGCCTCGATCTCCGGTGCGGAAATCGGCTGTCAGGGCGAGGTGGGTGTGGCGTGCGCCATGGCCGCCGCCGGTCTGGTGGCGGCGCTGGGCGGCAGCAATGGCCAGATCGAGAACGCCGCCGAAATCGGCATCGAACACCATCTGGGCATGACTTGCGATCCTATCGGCGGCTTGGTGCAGATTCCTTGCATCGAGCGTAACGGCATGGGTGCGGTGAAGGCCATCACGGCCGCCTCGCTGGCGCTAAAGGGCGATGGCACGCACTTCGTCAGCCTCGACGAAGTGATCGAAACCATGCGCCAGACCGGCGCCGACATGCAGGCCAAGTACAAGGAAACTTCCCTCGGCGGCCTGGCGATACACGTCATCACCGTCAATCACGCTGCTTGCTGAGTAGCGTTTCAAATTCCGGCGCGGGCAGGGGCTTGCTGAAATGGTAGCCCTGCATTTCATCGCATAGCTGCTCGCGCAGGAAGTCCAGCTGTTCCACCGTCTCCACGCCTTCCGCAATCGTCGTCAGCCCCAGACTGCGCGCCATGTTGATGATGGCGCTGACGATGGCCTTGTCCTCGGCGTCGGTGCTGATGTCGCGCACGAAGGACTGGTCGATCTTTAGCTTGTAGACCTTGAACTTCTTCAGGTGGCTGAGCGACGAGAAGCCGGTGCCGAAATCGTCGATCGACATGCTGATGCCACGGTCGTGCAGATGGTTCATGGTGGCGATGGCTCCCTGCGGATCCTGCACCGCTACACCTTCGGTCAATTCCAGCTCCAGATACTCGGGGGGCAGGCTCTCCTCGTACAGGATCTGCGCTACTTTCGCTGGCAGGTCGGCGGCGCGGAACTGCGCGGCCGAGAGATTCACCGCCATCACCAGCGGTGGCAGGCCCGCTTCCAGCCATAGGCGCGCCTGGCGCACCGCCTCGCGCAGCACCCAGTCGCCGATCGGGATAATCAGGCCGCTTTCCTCGGCGGCGGGAATGAACTCGGCGGGCGATACCACCCCCAGTTCCGGCGTGTGCCAGCGCAGCAGCGCTTCGGCGCCGATGATGCGTCCCGTCTTCAGCGATACCTGCGGCTGGTAGACCACGTGCATCTGTTCGCGCTCCAGCGCGTAGCGCAGCGCGTTCACCAGTTGCAGGTGACGCTCGGCGTGCTGCTGCATGGCGGCGGTGAAGAAGCGGAAGTCGTGGCGTCCGGCGCGCTTGACCTGGTACATGGCAGCGTCGGCGCGCTGCAGCAAGGTCTCGACATCCTGGCCGTCGTCTGGATACACGGCGATGCCGATCGACGCCGAAACGCGCAGCTCGTGCTTGCCGACGCTGTAGGAATGGCCGGTCAGGTCGAGCACCTTGCGCGCCACGTCGCTCGCTTCGCTGCTGCCCAGGTTGCGCAGCACGAAAATGAATTCGTCGCCGCCCAGGCGGGCCACCATGTCGCCGTCGCGCAGGCAGCCGGTCAGGCGCAGCGCCAGTTCGGACAGCAGGGCGTCGCCCACCGTATGGCCCAGCGAATCGTTGATGTCCTTGAAGTGGTCGAGGTCCAGCATCATCACCGTGGCCGGCGTGCGGCTGATGCGCGCCTGCTCCAGCATGTGGCGCGCTCGCTCGTGCAGCTGCGAGCGGTTCGGCAGGCCGGTCAACACGTCGTAGTGCGCCAGGTAGTGCACGCGCTGGTCGGTCTGCTGGCGCATCGCCTCGCGCTCGAAGTTCTTCAGCGCGAATTCGATATCGAGCGTCATTTCCAGCAGCAGCTCGCGCACATCGTGGTCGAAGGCGTCGACGGCGCTGGAATAGGGCGCGAAGAAGCCGATGATGTCGCCGTTGCGGCGCAGCGGTATCGCAGCCGACGAGGCCCAGCCATGGCGCGCGCCGTGCACGTGCCAGTGCAGCGTCTCCGGCGCGTGCTGGTAGTCCTGACACCAGTAGGGCTGGCCGCTGCGGTAGGATAGGCCGATCGGCCCGCGCCCCTGCGGCGCCGAAGCGTCCAGCGAGACTTCGAGTTGGTCCAGATATTCAATGCCGCCGCCGTGCGCGGCGGCCACCTTGATGCGGCCGTTGTCGGGGTCAATCAGTCCTATCCACGCCATCTGCATGCCGCCGTAGCTCACCACGTCGCGGCAGATGCGCTCGAACAGTTCGGCCTCGGTATGGCTGTGAACAATCGCCTGGTTGCATTGGCTGAGCGCCGAATACAGGCGGCTCACGCGCTGCGTGCGCTCCATCGCCTGGTTGCGCTCCGCGTCCAGGCGGCGCTTGCCGCGCCAGACCATCAGCACCAGCACCAGGGCGCTGAGCATGAAGGCGACGCGTGCGAGAATCGCGTCGAGCGCCGTGTCCTTCACCAGCATCCGCGTGCGCAGGTCCATGCTGTCGTTGACCTGGCCGATCGGGCGCATGATGTCGGCCTTGGCGCTGTGGTAGGCGTCGTCGTACAGCATGGCGGTGGCGCGCGCCGGGTCGCCGCCGGCGGCGCGCAGGTCCATGGCGGCGATATCGACGCTGGCCAGCTTGTCCGATTCCTGCTTGGCGGCGGCCAGCAGCGCCAGTTCCTCTGGCGTCAGCTGCGCCTCGCGCAGCAGCTGCAGCAGCGGCACGGTCGCCTGGCCGGCGCGCGGCCGCTGATCGCTGGCCGGCACCAGATCCCAATAGACGTTCTCATACCTCTGCGGGCGCGGCGCCCGGCCGTCGCGGATCGCGCGGATTTCCTCGTAGTGCTTGCGGTATTGCGGCTCGCCGGTGGCCACATAGGTGCGCGCCATGCGGCTCAGGTCATCGGATGACTGGCGCAGTTCATCCACCAGATTGTGCGAGGTGTAGCGCAGCGCATTGGCATGGTCGATGCGCTTTTCGGTCCAGACGTAGACCATGAACGCCACCGTGACCAGTAGCATGGTGCCGAAACAGGCCCACAGAAAGCTGTCATATTTGGGTTGCGGAAGGAGGACGTGCGGCTTCATTATGGTGTACGACGAGGGATAAGTGCGCCATTATATATGGCTGGGGGCGTGCGCCAGCCAGCAATAGCGGGGCCGGCGATGACCATAAAACAACGTGAATTTCACGGGAAACCGTGAGGCGCACTATAATACTCGCTCGCCTTTGTACCGTTCTGCAGCTCAACCGGAATTCTTTCTCATTTATGCAATACGTGTCTACCCGCGCCGCGTCGTCGGCTGCCGCTTCGTCCTCCCAACAATTTTCCGATATTCTGCTGGGCGGCCTTGCCGCTGACGGCGGTCTGTTCCTGCCGGCTGAATACCCGCAGGTGAGCGGCGCGGAGCTGGACGCATGGCGCCAGCTGTCCTATGCCGACCTGGCGTTCGAGATCCTGAAGAAGTTCGCCACCGACATTCCGCAAGCCGACCTGCGCGCGCTGACCGCCAAGACCTACACCAAGGAAGTCTACAAAAACGTCCGCCAGGGTGAGAAAGCCAGCCAGATCACGCCGCTGCGCGTGCTGGAAGAGCACGACAACGGCGCCAAGCTGGTGCTGCAAGCGCTGTCCAACGGCCCGACGCTGGCGTTCAAGGACATGGCCATGCAATTGCTGGGCAACCTGTTCGAATACGCGCTGGCCAAGCAGAACGCGGAACTGAACATCTTCGGCGCCACCTCGGGCGACACCGGCAGCGCCGCCGAATACGCGATGCGCGGCAAGCAGGGCATCCGGGTCTTCATGCTGTCGCCGCACAAAAAAATGAGCGCCTTCCAGACCGCCCAGATGTTCAGCCTTCAGGATCCCAACATCTACAACATCGCCATCGAAGGCGTGTTCGACGACGCTCAGGACATGGTCAAAGCCGTGTCCAACGACCTCGAATTCAAGGCCCGCCACAAGATCGGCACCGTCAATTCGATCAACTGGGCGCGCGTGGTGGCCCAGGTGGTGTACTACTTCCGTGGCTACCTGTCGGCCACCACCTCGAATGACCAGAAAGTGTCGTTCACGGTCCCGTCGGGGAACTTCGGCAATATCTGCGCCGGCCACATCGCCCGCATGATGGGCCTGCCGATCGACAAGCTGGTGGCCGCCACCAACGAAAACGACGTGCTCGATGAATTCTTCCGCACCGGCGTGTACCGCGTGCGCAAGTCGGCCGAGACCTATCACACCAGCAGCCCGTCGATGGACATTTCGAAAGCCTCCAACTTCGAGCGCTTCATCTACGACCTGGTGGGCCGCGACAGCGACCGCACCCGCGCGCTGTTCCAGAAAGTCGACACCCACGGCGGCTTCGACCTGTCAGGCAAACCTGGCAGCGACGGCGACGAATTCAAGCTGGTGGCCAACTACGGCTTCAAGTCGGGCAAGTCGACCCACGACGACCGCGTCAACACCATCCGCGACGTGGCCGACGATTACGACATCGTGATCGATACCCACACCGCCGACGGCATCAAGGTGGCGAAAGAGAATCTGGAACCGGGCGTGACGATGATCGTGCTGGAAACCGCGCTGGCGGCCAAGTTCAACGAAACCATACTGGAAGCGCTGGGCATGGACGCTGAACGTCCGCAAGGCTTCGAGAACATCGAAGAGCTGCAGCAGAAGTTCGTCGTCATGAAGCCCGATGTCGACGCCATGAAGGTGTACATCGCCGCCAACACGGGGCTGTAATCATGTTGGCCGTCCGCGAAGCGCTCGACCTGATGCTGGCCGCTGCGCGGCCGGTGGCGCACACCGAAGTGATACCGACGCTGTCGGCCAACGGCCGCGTGCTGGCGTCCGCGCAGGTGTCGGGCATGAACGTGCCCGGCGCCGACAATACGCAAATGGACGGTTATGCGGTGCGCGCCGCCGATTGCGTCGGCGGCCACGCCGTGCTGGCGGTATCGCAGCGTATTCCGGCCGGCCATGTCGGCCAGCCTTTGCAGCCGGGGACTGCGGCGCGTATTTTTACGGGCGCCATGATTCCCGAAGGTGCGGACGCCGTCGTCATGCAGGAGCAATGCACCTTGGCGGACGACCAGGTCACCATCAACCATGCGCCCAAGTCGGGCGAGTGGATCCGCCGCGCCGGCGAGGACATCACCTGCGGTAGCGTGATCCTGCCGGCGGGCGCGCGCTTGCGCAGCCAGGAGCTGGGCCTGGCCGCGTCGGTCGGCCTGGCCGAACTGCCGGTCCGTCGCAAGCTGCGCGTGGCCGTGTTCTTTACCGGCGACGAACTGACCATGCCGGGCGAGCCGTTGGCGCCGGGCGCCATCTACAACTCCAACCGTTTTACGCTGCGCGCGCTGCTGGAGAACCTGGGCTGCGAGATCAGTGATTTCGGCATCGTACCGGATACGCTGGAGGCCACGCGTTCGGTGCTGCGCGAGTCGGCTCAAGGCCATGACCTGATCATCACTTCCGGCGGCGTGTCGGTCGGTGAAGAGGATCACATCAAGCCGGCGGTGGAAGCGGAGGGCAAGTTGAATATGTGGCAGATCGCCGTCAAGCCCGGCAAGCCGCTGGCCTTCGGCGAAGTGCAGGACGCTTTTTTTGTCGGTCTGCCGGGCAATCCGGTGTCGAGCTTCGTCACCTTCCTGATGTTCGTGCGCCCCTTCATCCTGCGCCTGCAGGGCGTGGAAGGCCCGATCGCGCCGCGCGGCTACGCCATGCGCGCCGATTTCAACTGGCCGAAAGCCGACAAGCGCAATGAGTTCCTGCGCGCCCGCATCAACCAGGCCGGCGGCGTGGAACTGTTCCGCAACCAGAGTTCCGGCGTGCTGACGTCGACCGTGTGGGGCGACGGCGTGATCGACCATCCGCCCGGCACCACCATCGCTTCCGGCGACATGGTGCGCTTTATCCCGTTCAACGAGTTACTTTACTGATGACGATTACCGTTAAATTTTTCGCCAGCGTGCGCGAAGCGGTGGGCGCTTCGTCGGAGTCGCTGGCATTGCCGGACGGCGTGGCCACGGTGGGTGCGCTGCGCGAACATCTGGCCGCGCGCGGCAATGCGTGGCGCGAAGCGCTGGGCAATCCAGCCTTGCGCATGGCGTACAATCAGGTGATGTGCGGCGCCGATACGGCACTGGCGGACGGCGCCGAGGTGGCGTTTTTCCCGCCGGTGACCGGCGGCTAGGTGGACTTCTTGTCCTTGGCCTTGCTGGTAACGTCGTCGCAAACGCGGCAATCCAGGGCGGCACGGTAGCGGCGCCAAGCCGTGAAGTTGAAGATGGCGGCCGCGAACAGCGCCCATGCCAAAGCGCTCAGATAATCCACCGGCGCGGTGGAGCCTTTGAACCATTCCACGGCGGCGAGGATAGCGAACAGCGGCACGGCTGCCTGCAGGTAGCGCTTAATCCAGAACATTGCACCCATCGTCTCTCCCTTGTTTTTAATATGGACCAATCATGCAGTCTAGTTTGACACCTTTTCGCGTCGCCGTCATCGGCGGCGGGCCCGCTGGTTTGATGGCCGCGCAGGATCTGGCGCAGGCGGGCGTGCAGGTGGACCTGTATGACGCCATGGCCTCGGTCGGCCGCAAGTTCCTGCTGGCCGGCCGCAGCGGCATGAATATCACCCACGCCGAGGCTTACGAGGATTTCGTCGGCCGCTACGGCGACAGCGCCGCACCCTTGCGGCCCATGCTGGACGCGTTCGGCCCGCAGGCCGTGCGCGACTGGGTGCATGGACTGGGCCTGGCGACTTTCGTCGGCACCTCGGGCCGCGTTTTTCCGACCGATATGAAGGCGGCGCCGCTGCTGCGCGCCTGGGTGCATCGTCTGCGCGAAAGCGGCGTGCGCTTCCACACGCGGCACCGCTGGCTGGGCTGGCAGGGCGACGAATTACTTTTCAGCGCAGCTGGCGAGGATGACAAGCCGGCCACACGCCTGGTGCAGGCCGACGCCGTGATCCTGGCGCTGGGCGGCGCCAGCTGGGCGCGTCTTGGTTCGGACGGCGCCTGGATGCCGCTGCTGGCGGCGCGCGGCGTCGAGGTGGCGCCACTGGTGCCGGCCAACTGCGGCTTCGATATCGACTGGAGCGAGCATTTCAGCAGCCGCCACGCCGGCGAGCCTTTGATGACGGTGGCCGTGATCGCGCGCGATGCGCAGGGCCGGGAGATGCGCAAGCAGGGCCAGTTCGTGGTGACGCAGGGCGGCATCGAGGGCAGCCTGATTTACGCCTTGTCGGCGCCGTTGCGCGACCAGATCGCGGCCGAAGGCCACACCACCATCTGGCTCGACCTGCTGCCCGACCTGACGGCCGAACGCGTGGCCGATGAAGTGAGCCGGCCGCGCGGCGCGCGTTCGCTGTCCAGCCATCTGCAAAGCCGCTTGGGCATCAAGGGTGTGAAGGCGGGGCTGCTGCGCGAGTGTCTGAGCAAGCAGCAGTTTGCCGACCAGGCGCAACTGGCGCAGGCCATCAAGCGCCTGCCGCTGCGCCTGCAGCGCGCGCGGCCCATAGACGAGGCGATCAGCAGCGCCGGCGGTGTGCGTTGGGAGGCGTTGAAGGGAACGATGCTGAAGGCCGCGCCGGGTGTGTTCGTGGCGGGCGAGATGGTCGATTGGGAAGCGCCGACCGGCGGCTACCTGCTGACCGCCTGCTTCGCCGGCGGCGTGGCTGCCGCCCGCGATGTGCTGGCGTGGCGCGCCGGACTCACTCCCAGGTAACTTCGCCGGAACCGGTGCGCTGGACGTTGCGCTGGTCAGGGTTGCCCAGCACGCGGATATCGCCGCTGCCGCGCAGGGTCAGATCGGCCGACTGCTTGGCGAAGACATGGGTGGTGCCCGAGCCCTTGAGGTTGACGGTGACCTGGTCCGACGCCAGGTGGCGCGCATTCAGGTCGCCCGAGCCGGTCAGGTCGGCGGTCAGCGTCTTGCAGCTGCCGGAGGCGCTGATCTGGCCCGAACCGACCATTTCCAGTGCCACGATTTCGCTGCTGCCGGTGTTCAGATTCAGGTTGCCGCTGCCGTGCGCGCCGGCGTTCAGCTCGCGATAGCGGCCGTTGAAGTTGACATTGCCCGAGCCATGCAATTGTAGCTCCAGCTTTTCACCATTGAAGCCCGACACCTTGGTGTCGCCGCTGGTGTGCACCGTCAGCTCTTCCAGCGACGGCAGCACCAGCTCCACCTGCAGGCGATGGCGCGGATTGAGCAACATGCCTTTGGTGCCGATGTGCAGCTCGCGGCCATCCTGGATGGTTTCGATATTGGCCAGCGAGCGCTGCTCGCCGCGCACCTTGAGCGCGGCGGTCTGGCCCTGGGTCAGTATCAGGTCGATCGGGCCGTTCAGTTCCACCACGGTGGCCATGGCGTCGATCTTGCGGGTCTCGGTACCCAGCGAGCGGCCGGCCACGCTGGTCGGGCTGCTGCTGCCGTAGGCCTTGAGCATGCTGTAGGTCACGCCGATCAGCACGAACGACAGCAGCAGCAGGCCGGCTCCAATTTTCAACAATGCGCGCATCATCATGTCCTCAAACTTTCTAGCGTCCGCGCAGCAGCGAGGCGTTCATCGCGGCGTAGCGTTTCAGGCCGATCACGGTGTAGCGGGTCAGCACCACGCTGATCAGGCACAGGCCGATGCCGCCCAAAATCAGCCCCAGCCCGATCAGGGACTGGGTGGTGCGCGCGCCGCTATCGAAATCGGTGGTGATGTGAACGTCGCCGGCCGCCACGGCTTCGGCGCGGTTGAGCAGCTTGCCGCTGCGGCTCAGGCCTTCTTCGTCGGCCGGGCGCACTTCGGCAGCGTCCTGGTTGACCTGCACGCCCATGTTGTTGATCGAGACGCGCCAGCCCTGGGCTTCTTCCTCGTCTTCGGCCGAGGCGAAATGGGCGTCGGTGAATTCCATGATGTGGCGCAGCGGGCCTTCCAGCGCCAGTTCGTTCTGGCCCGACAGACCGCTGGCCGTCAGCGCCACGCCGCCGATGTAGAAGGCGAACGCCGACAGGTAGACCGCGCCCAGCAGGCTGGCGTAGACCATGGCCGGAATCACCATGAACAGGTTGAAGATCGCCAGGCCGATGAAGGACACCATCACCCGCGCCAGGTTGAACGGGGTTTTCTTTTGCTCGAAGGCGTTCAGGTGGGCGTTGGCGCGCAGCGTCATGGCGATTTTGCGCGGCTCGTCGAGTTCCTTGTAGACCTCGGCCTCGCTGCGGCCGGCCACCAGGCCGTCGATATAGCGCTGCTCGTAGTAGGCCAGGGTCTTGGCCACCGTTTCCGGTGGCAGACCTTGCATTGCCTGCTTGAGCGCGTCGAGATATTCCTGCTTCGTCATGATGTCAGTCTTCCAATATTTCTTCTAGTCCAAGGCAATATAAGCCTTTGCCGATGTTGCGACTGTACGCACGCGCTTGTCCAGCCGCCATGGGCATGTGACGGGCTGCATAAATCGCGGAACAGGCGACCAAAAAGCGCTACTGGGCGGCGCTCCTTGTCAACAGGGCGGCGGCGGCGATGCCGCTGCGGACGGCCGATTCCAGCGTCGCGGGGTAGTCGCCGGTGGTGTAGTCGCCGGCCAGGAACAGTCCGGGCAGGGGCGTGGCATTGCCCGGCCGCACCAATCCGGGCACGCTGGCGTAGGTGGCGCGTTTCTCGGTGATGACCTTGAACCACGTCGGGCGGCCCAGTTCCGGACGCTGGAAGTCCACCGCCAGCTGCACCGCCACGGCTTCGGCCAGCAACTCCTGCGGCTGGGCCGAGGCCGGGCCGGAGGCGCTGATGACCACCGCCAGCAGGCCGGCCTGGCGCGCGTCGAGCTGGCTGCGGTCGAATACGAACTGGCCGTAGTGATGGTTGAACGGATCGTCGAGCAGGGCGTAGAACGGCAGGTCGAGCCGGGTGGCGGCGTCGTATTGCAGGTAGACGGTGGTGATGGCTTCCGGCTCGAAGGCGGTCAACTGGCCGCACAGGGCGGCGGTGTCGCAGTCGGGAATGTCGTGCAGCAGGGTGGCGGCCTGGCTGGCGCCGGTGGCCAGCACCACGCCGCCGAAATACGTGCTCCAGGTACCGCCGACCGCTGCGCCGCTGATGTCCAGCTGCCACAGCCGGCCTTCGATCGAGCGCAGCGCATCGACCTTGGCGCCGCCGCGCGCGTTACCGCCATGCGCTTCCACATAGCGCGCCGCCGCTTCCGGGAACAGCGCGCTGAGGTCGGCGCGCGGCAGCAGCATGTCGGAAGCGCGGCGTGTGGCGCCCAGGCTGTCGCGCAGCACGTTGAGGAAGACCTGGGCCGAGGCGCGCTCCGGCGGCGTGTTCAGGGCGGCCAGGCAGAGCGGACGCCACATCAGCTGGATCAGGCGCGGCGTCTGGTCGAAGCGTGCCAGCAGTTCGCCGACGGTGCAGTCGTTCTGCAGGCGCCAGCCCATCCAGCGCGCGGCGGTGGAAAAGCGGGCGAGGCTGAGCTTGTCTTCGCGGTTCAGGCCCTTGGCCCGCAGCAAGGCGGCGGCCAGGTGCAGCGGCGCCGGCAGCGGTAGCGCGGGCGCGGCGAAGTCCATGCCGCCGGTGCCCGGCGGGTAGCGCATTTGCAGCGGCAGCGTCAGGATCGCCTGTTGGGTGTCGACGCCGGTCAGTTTCATCAGGCGCAGGGTTTCGCGGTAGGCGCCCAGCAAGATGTGCTGGCCGTTGTCGAGCTGCTTGCGGTCGGTTTCAACGCGGCGCGCGCGGCCGCCCAGGGTGCGGCCGGCTTCCAGCAGGGTGACCTTGTAGCCGGCGCGCGCCAGTTCGACGGCGGCGGCGCAGCCGGCCCAGCCGGCGCCGACCACCGCGATCGAGCGCGCCACCAGGCCGGTGTCGGCGTGGCCGCGCTTGTCCGCCGGCGTGCCGGCAAGGTCCGGGTCAGCCACGGATATAGGTCTTCCACGCCAGCCAGAGCTTGCGGATGGGCGTGAGCGAGATACGGTGTTCCAGCACGTGGTAACCGTCGGCTTCCACTTCGGTCAGCAAGGTGCGATAGATGGCCGCCATCATCAAGCCGGGACGCTGGGCGCGGCGGTCTTCCTTGGGCAGCAGGGCGTAGGCTTCGTCGTAGGCGCTTTGGGCACGGGCGATCTGGAACGCCATGAGTTTTTCGAACTTCTCGCTGTGCTTGACGTTGAGGATCTCGGCGGCGGTGACGTTGAACTGTTGCAGTTCGTTGATCGGCAGGTAGATGCGGCCTTTGCGCGCGTCTTCGCCGACGTCGCGGATGATGTTGGTCAGCTGGAAGGCGTGGCCGAGCTTTTCCGCGAACTGCAGGGTTTGCGGATTGGTCACGCCGAAGATGCTGGCCGACAGGATGCCGACCACGCTGGCCACATGCCAGCAGTACTTGCTGAGGGCGGCGTAGTCGAGGTAGCGGGTCTGGTTGAGGTCCATCTCCATGCCGTCGATGATGGCTTGCAGATGTTCTTCCTTCAGGTTGTAGGCCTGCAGATGCGGCTGCAGCGCCTGCGTCACCGGATGAGTCTGCTGGCCGGCGTACATCGTGTTGATTTCCTTGCGCCACCAGGACAGCTTGATGCGGGCGATCGATTCATCCGTGCATTCGTCGACCGTGTCGTCCACTTCGCGGCAAAAGGCGTACAGGGCAGTGATGGCGCGGCGACGCTCCGGCGGCAGGAACAGGAAGCTGTAGTAGAAACTGGAGCCGCTTTGCGCGGTCTTTTGCTGGCAGTAGTCGTCGGGGGACATGGATAAAAAAGCAATGATCGGATCGAAGCCGCTATTCTATAGGAAGGGCGAAGGACGTGGTCTGCAACTTAAACGCATTTGGGGATACAATATGTTACCTTTTCAGGAGATCGTCCCCGTATGAAGTCGCAGATCGTCGCCGCCTTGATCGTCATTCCAGCCTTGGCTGGGTGTGAGGGCGCGTCTGTGGAAAAGTCGGCGCCGATGAAATCGGCCACGTATTACACCCAGAATTTGCCTGAGGCGCATGAAGTCGCCAAGCGCTGCAAGGCGCTCGGTGCGCAGAAGCAGCGCTCGCTGAGCGCGGGCGATTACCAGGAGTGGCAGATTTCCAACGAGGGCGTGAATTGCCAGACGGCGCTGTCGGTGTCGGAAGCGGCTTCGCTGCGCGAGTTCGTGTTGAAACAATCCAAGCCGCAATCCCCGGTCGCTGCGCCGAAAGCCGCCGCACCATCCTCAGCCGTGCCGGCTTCCCAGGAGCGCACGGAACAAAAAGTCATTTCCTCCCAGACGCTCGCTCCTGTTTAAGGCCGTCGAGCTGGGCTCGGGTTTCCCTCAGCAGGGCAGTTTTTTCCTGAGTGGCTTTCTTTGATTCTTCAATCAGTTGCCGGCTGTCCGCATTGATTTTATTGGTTTCCTCGGCCTGTTTCCTGATATCGCTTTCCCATTGACCGGTTTGTTCTTCTCGCAGCAGTTTCGCGTCGATCTCTGCGCGGGAAATATCGGCCGTGGCGGCGCTCCGGGATACAGGTTTCCCAGTATGGACCTGGTATCGGCGTCGTCAATTGATGGCGCTCAAGCGGTGCGTGGCACGGCTTTCAGTTGCTTTTTCATGCGCACGGCGGCCCAGAAAATGGCCAGCCAGTCGCGCCTGGTCAGTTTGGGGCGGTGCAGGAAAACGTCGTATTCGGCCGCTTCGATGGCATCCAGGATGCGCAGGCCGCCTTGCACCACCAACCGCAGTTCGAAGCCGATGCGGCCCGGCAGGCGCAGGGCCAGCGGCGCACCGCTCAGCATCAGCTGACGGGCGCGTTCCACCTCGAAGCGCATCAATGAGCGCCAGCGCGGCCGCGCACTCGCGTGGTCCAGCGCCGCCGGCGAAATCGCGTAGCGGTTCAAATCTTCCAGCGGAATGTAGACGCGCTCCTTGTGCTGGTCGATCGCCACGTCCTGCAGGAAGTTGATCAACTGCAGCGCGGTGCAGATGGCGTCCGAGTCGCGCACATTGTCTTCGTCCGCCGCGCCGTACAGGTGCAACATCATGAAGCCCACCGGATTGGCCGAGCGCGCGCAATAGTCGAGCAGCGCCTCGTAGGTCTGGTAGCGCGACACCGTCACATCCTGCTTGAAGGCCGACAGCAGCTCATACAGCGGCTTGAGCGGCATCTGATACTCGCGCACCACTTGCGCCAGCCGTTCGAACATCGGCTGGTGATCGGTCGCGCCCTGTTCAATGCGGTCCAGCGCGGCCTGGTAGGCGTTCAGCGCGGCCAGTCGCTCTTCCGGCGTCGCGTTCCCCTCATCGGCCAGATCGTCGGCACTGCGGGCAAAGGCGTAGATGGCTTCCACTGCCGGACGCAAACGGCTCGGCAGCAAAATGGAGGCAACAGGGAAGTTTTCGTAGTGATCGACCGGCATAAACGGGCAGTACGGCAGGGGCCGGATTGTATAAGGGTTTCCAGCACGTAATAGTAGAGGGAACTTGAAATAAGAGCAAGGCTAAGTTAATGACGTTCAGGTCATTTGCAAAAATCATTGTTGAGCTTATAATCAATAAATAACCTGTCAGTCATTTAAAAGGAAGCTGTCGTGTCTACTCTCAAGAATGTGCTGGTCGCCGCCGCGGCGCTGGCCCTGCTGGGCGCTTGTTCCAAACAGGCCGAGAAAACCGAGGATATCCGGCCGGTGCGCGCCATGTCGCTGGTCAGCAGCGATATCGATGTAAATGCCGAGTTTTCCGGCGAAGTGCGGGCCCGCGTGGAGTCGCGCCTCGGCTTCCGGGTCGGCGGCAAGATTGTCAGCCGCAAGGTCGATGCCGGCACGCTGGTCAAAAAAGGCCAGGTGCTGATGCAGCTCGATCCGCAGGATTTGCAGCTGTCGCAAGCCCAGGCGCTGGCCAATCTGCGCGCAGCCGAAACCAATCGCGACCTGGCCAAGGCCGACTTGAAGCGCTATCAGGAGCTGGTCAGCAAGAGCTTCGTCAGCCAGTCGGTGCTCGATACCAAGGAATCCACCTTCAAAGCCGCGCAGGCCAACGTGGATGCCGCGCAGGCGGGCTACCGTGGCCAGTCCAACCAGGCCGGCTACGCCTCGCTGGTGTCGGACGTCGATGGCGTGGTGACGGCGGTCGATGCCGAGGTGGGGCAGGTGGTCACGCCGGGCACGCCGGTGGTGCGCGTGGCCAAGTCGGGTGAGAAGGAAATCGTCATCGGCATCCCGGAAGACAAGGTCGATACGCTGCGCCGCATCGCGGACGTGCACGTGCGTCTGTGGGCCGATCCGAAGAACGTGGCGGTCGGCAAGATCCGCGAAATTTCGCCGGTGGCCGATCCGTCCACCCGTACCTACACGGTCAAGGTGGTGATTCCCGATACGCTGGCGGAAGCCAAGCTGGGCATGACGGCGGTGGTGCAGTTCGCCTCCAAGACGGCGACGCCGCAGATCAAGGTGCCGCTGACCGCGCTGTTTTATGAGAAAGCCGCGACCTCGGTGTGGGTGGTGGAAAACGGCGCCGTCAAGCTGGTGCCGGTCACCATCGGCGGCGTGGCCGGCAACGAGATCGTGCTGGTCAGCGGCGTGAAGCCGGGCCAGACCGTGGTCACGGCGGGCGTCAATCTGCTCAAGCCGGGTCAGAAGGTCAAGATTCTTGGCAACGACCTGCCGAAGGCCGCTAAATGAAGCAAGGATTCAACCTCTCACGCTGGGCGCTGGAACACATTCCACTGACCCGCTACCTGATCGCGGTGCTGCTCATCGGCGGCGCGCTCAGCTATTCAAACCTGGGCCAGGACGAAGATCCACCGTTCACCTTCCGTGCGATGGTGGTGCGGGCCAACTGGCCGGGCGCGACCTCGCTGCAAATGGCCGAACAGGTCACCGACAAGCTGGAGAAAAAGCTCCAGGAAACGCCCGACATCGACGAGATCTCCAGCTATTCCAAGCCGGGCGAGACGACCATCATCCTCAAGCTGCGCGAATCGGCGGCACCCAAGGAAGTGGCGCAATCCTGGTACCAGGTGCGCAAGAAGATCGGCGACATCCGTGGCAGCTTGCCGCCTGGCGTGCAAGGGCCGTTTTTCAACGACGAGTTCGGCGATACCTTCGGTTCTATCTTCGCGCTGTCCGGCGACGGCTTCACCTATGCCGAGATGAAGGACTACGCCGACTTCGTGCGCCAGCAACTGCTGGGCGTGCCGCTGGTGTCCAAGGTCGAGCTGTTTGGCGTGCAGGACGAGAAGATCAACATCGAGTTCTCGCACAAGAAATTCGCCCAGCTGGGCGTGCCGTTCGAGGCCATCGTCAACCAGATCGCGACCCAGAACTCGGTCGAGGCCACCGGCGTGCTGGTCACGCCGACCGATAACCTGCAGGTGCGGGTCACCGGCGCCCTGAAGACCGTCAAGGATCTGGAAGAATTGGAGCTGCGCGCCAACGGCACTACTTTCCGCCTCGGCGACTTCGCCACCATCAAGCGCGAATACCAGGACCCGCCGGGCAATAAGATGCGCTTCAACGGCAAGGAAGTGATCGGCCTGGGCGTGTCGATGGAGAAGGGCGGCAACATCATCCAGCTTGGCAAGCACATGGAAAAGACGGTGCGCGACATGAAGGCCAAGCTGCCGGTCGGCATCGAGCTGGAGCGCGTGTCGGACCAGCCGGAAGCGGTGAAAGCCTCGGTGGGCGAATTCGTACACACGCTGATCGAGGCCGTGCTGATCGTGCTGGCCGTCAGCTTTGTGGCGCTCGGCCTGCACACCAAGCCCAGGCTGCGGCTGGATGTGCGTCCGGGCCTGGTGGTGGCGCTGAGCATCCCGCTGGTGCTGTCGGTCACCTTCCTGTTCATGCGCATGCTGAACATCGACTTGCACAAGATCTCGCTGGGCGCGCTGATTATCGCCCTGGGTCTGCTGGTCGACGACGCCATCATCGCCGTGGAAATGATGGTGCGCAAAATGGAGGAGGGCATGTCGCGCTTCGACGCCGCCACCTATGCCTATACATCCACTGCGATTCCGATGTTGACGGGAACGCTGATTACCGTGGCGGGCTTCCTGCCGATCGGCCTGGCCAAGTCGACGGCGGGCGAGTACACCTTCTCGCTGTTTTCGGTGAACGCGCTGGCGCTGGTGATTTCGTGGGTGGTGGCGGTGACGTTTACGCCGTATCTTGGTTACGTGCTGCTCAAGGTCAAGCCGCACGGCGAGGGCGGCGGCGAGCACGAATTGTTCGATACGCCGGGCTTCCGCAAATTCCGCGCGCTGGTCAACTGGTGCGTCGAATACCGCTGGATCACCATCGTCGCTACCTTGGTGGTGTTTGCGCTGGGCGTGTACGGCTTCAAGTTCATCGAAAAGCAGTTCTTCCCGGATTCCAGCCGACCCGAGCTGATGGTCGAGCTGTGGACGCCCGAAGGCACCACCTTCGCCGCCAACGAGGCGCAGGTGAAGAAGTTCGAAGCCTTCATCCGCAAGCAGGACGGCGTGGTCAGCGTGACCAGCTACGTCGGCACCGGTTCGCCGCGCTTCTACCTGCCGCTGGACCAGATTTTCCCGCAGACCAACGTGTCGCAGATCGTGGTGCTACCGAAAGACCTGGAAGCGCGGTCGGCCTTGCGCGACAAGATCGTCGACGTCTTCAAGCATGACTTCCCGGAAGTGCGCGGCCGCGTCAAGCTGCTGCCGAACGGGCCGCCGGTGCCGTATCCGGTGCAGTTCCGTGTCACCGGCACCGAGGTGGACAAGGTGCGGGCGATTGCCGACCAGGTCAAGGACATCATGCGCGCCAACCCGAACACGCTGGGTGTCAACGATAACTGGAACGAATCGATCAAGGTGCTGCGCCTGGACCTGGACCAGGACAAGATGCGCGCCCTGGGCGTGACGTCGCAAACGGTGATGCGCGCGGCCAACACCATCCTGTCCGGCACCACCATCGGCCAGTTCCGCGAGGGCATCAAGCTGATCGACATCCAGATCCGCCAGCCGATCGAGGAGCGCGCCACCATCTCGGTGCTGAACGACACGAATATTCCGACCGCCAGCGGCAAGTCGGTGCCGATCAGCCAACTGGCGCGCGCGCATTTCGTCTGGGAGCCGGGCGTGGTGTGGCGCGAGGGGCGCGACTGGGCCATCACCGTGCAATCGGATGTGGCCGACAACATCCAGGGCCCGACCGTCTCCGGCCAGATCGAGCCGCAACTGCAAGCGCTGCGCGCTGCGCTGCCGGCCGGCTACGCCATCACCGTGAAGGGGGCGGCGTCGGACAGCGGCGCGGCGGAAGCCTCGATCGCGGCCAATCTGCCGCTGGCGATTTTCCTGATCTTCACGTTGCTGATGCTGCAATTGCATAGCTTCTCGCGTTCGCTGCTGGTATTCCTGACCGGGCCGCTGGGCGTGGCGGGGGCGGCGATGGCGCTGCTGTTGTTGGGGCGTCCGCTGGGCTTTGTCGCCAACCTCGGCATCATCGCGCTGTTCGGCATGATCATCCGCAACTCGGTGATCCTGGTCGACCAGATCGAGCAGGACATCAAGGCCGGTCACGATCCCTGGACCGCGATCGTCGAATCGGCGGTGCGCCGCTGCCGTCCGATCATCCTGACGGCCGCCGCCGCCGCGCTGGCGATGATTCCTTTGTCGCGCTCGGTGTTCTGGGGACCGATGGCGGTCGCCATCATGGGCGGCCTGATTCTGGCCACGGCGCTCACGCTATTGTTCCTGCCGGCGCTGTATGCGGCCTGGTTTAGAGTGAAAAAGCCGATAAAATAGGCAAAAAGTTGCAAAAAACAGCGGAATGTTGGCGGCATAGTAAAAATCGTCACATTTCGCTGAAAAACCCGTTAGAATACTGCGTTGAAGTTGAAAGCTCCTGCGTAAAAAGAGCGGGAATAGGGCGACCGTTTTCACTTACGGGTCGCCCTTTGCTTTTGTGCAAACAAGCCGCGAGGATGGCGAAATTGGTAGACGCACCAGGTTTAGGTCCTGACGCCAGCAATGGTGTGGGGGTTCGAGTCCCCCTCCTCGCACCAACTGTATTTCTTATTTTTTGGACGATTTTTACATGGCAACTGCAGTCGAAACCTTGGGCAAACTCGAACGTCGTATCACGATCTCCTTCCCGCTGACCGAAGTCCGCGCCGAAGTTGAGAAGCGCCTGAAAGTGCAAGCCAAAACGGCTAAGGCACCAGGCTTCCGTCCGGGTAAAGTTCCTCTGAAAATGGTCGCAGCACAATACGGTTATCAGATCGAGACCGAAGTGCTGAACGATAAAGTTGGCCGCGCTTTCAACGACGCCGCAAACGAAGCCCAACTGCGCGTAGCGGGCTACCCGAACATCGAACCGAAGCAGGAATCGCCAGCCGGCGTCCTGGCCTTCGATGCGACCTTCGAAATCTACCCGGAAGTCGTCATCGGCGACCTGACCACGGTGGAAATCGAAACCGTCAAAGCCGACGTCAGCGATGCTGAAATCGACAAGACCATCGATATCCTGCGCAAGCAGCGCGTGCACTTCCACACCAAGGGTGAGGCCGGTGAGCACGGCGACGGCGGCGAGCCAGTGGCCGCCAACGGCGACCGCGTGACCGTCGACTTCGTCGGCTCGATCGACGGCGTTGAATTCCCAGGTGGCAAGGCTGAAGGCTACGCCTTCGTGCTGGGCGAAGGCCGCATGCTGCCGGAATTCGAAGCCGCGACCGTCGGCCTGAAAGTCGGCGAAGCCAAGACCTTCCCACTGGCCTTCCCAGAGGACTACCATGGTAAAGACGTGGCCGGCAAAACCGCCTCGTTCACCATCACCCTGCAAAAGCTGGAGTGGGCGCACCTGCCGGAAGTTGATGCTGAATTCGCCAAATCGCTGGGCGTGGCCGATGGCGACGTGGCTAAAATGCGCGACGACATCAAAGTCAACCTGGAACGTGAAGTTGCCGGCCGCGTGAAAGCACGCAACAAAGAAGCCGTGATGGACACCCTGGTCAAGACCGCCACCCTGGACGTGCCGAAGTCGCTGGTTGCACAAGACACCGAGCGCCTGGCGGAAATGACCCGTCAGGACATGGCGCAGCGCGGCATGAACGTCAAGGACGTGCCATTCCCACCAGAACTGTTCGCAGAAAAAGCCGAGCGTCGCGTACGCCTGGGCCTGATCCTGTCGCAACTGGTTGGCGAAAACAACCTGCAAGCCCAGCCTGAACAAGTCAAAGCCCAGATCGAAGACTTCGCCCAAAGCTACGAAGATCCACGTGAAGTGCTGAAGTACTACTACAGCGACCGTCGTCGTCTGGCGGAAGTCGAAGCCCTTGTATTGGAAGAAAACGTCGTCAACTACGTCCTGGGCCTGTCGAAGACGTCGTCCAAGGCCATCGCCTTTGACGAACTGATGGGAAGCAACGCACAAGCGTAATTCAGTTGGGTTAGAATAAAGACAGCTCCATGCCGTCGTTCCCGCGCAAGCGGGAACCTATAGAACGCAAGCGCAGCATGGATTCCCGCCTGCGCGGGAATGACGGAGTGGGATTGTTTCTGAACCTGGCTGCTTCACAAGGAAATAGAATGACTGGTATGAACCGAAATCCGGCGCTGGACACCGAAATGCTCGGCCTGGTGCCGATGGTGGTGGAACAAAGCGGTCGCGGCGAGCGCTCTTACGACATCTACTCGCGTCTGCTGAAGGAACGTATTATCTTCATGGTCGGTCCGGTCAACGACCAGATGGCCAATCTGGTGGTCGCCCAGCTGCTGTTCCTGGAAAGCGAAAATCCAGACAAGGACATCTCGTTGTACATCAATTCGCCTGGCGGTTCGGTTTCGGCCGGCCTGGCGATCTACGACACCATGCAGTTCATCAAGCCAGACGTGTCGACGCTGTGCACCGGCATCGCCGCCTCCATGGGCGCGTTCCTGCTGGCCGCCGGCGCCAAGGGCAAGCGTTTCTCGCTGCCGAACTCGCGCATCATGATACACCAGCCGTCGGGCGGCTCGCAGGGCATGGCTTCGGACATCGAAATCCAGGCCAAGGAAATCCTGTATCTGCGCCATCGCCTGAACTCGATCATGGCCGAGCGCAGCGGTCAAACCGTCGAGCAGATCGCCAAGGACACCGACCGCGATCGCTTCATGTCGGCGGAAGAAGCGGTAGAGTACGGCCTGATCGACAAAATGTTGACCAACCGGGCTTGATGCTTCCCTCGCGGCATTGTTAGAAAAAACGCTCGGGCGATTAATCGTTCGGGCGTTTCGTTTTTATTTCGGGTAGCATGTCACTGTAGGCCGGGTTTCCGGACCGCATTGCACTGATTACTTGCTTCCTGTAACCAAAGAAAACTGCCCATGTCAGACAAAAAATCCTCCAGCGGCGAAAAACTTCTGTACTGCTCGTTCTGCGGCAAAAGCCAGCACGAGGTGAAGAAACTCATCGCCGGCCCATCGGTCTTCATCTGCGATGAGTGCATTGACTTGTGCAATGACATCATCCGCGACGAAACCTCGGCCATCGAGTCGGTGACGGGCGCCAAGTCGGATCTGCCGACCCCGCACGAAATCAAGGACTTGCTGGACCAGTACGTCATCGGCCAGCAAACCGCCAAGCGCATCCTGTCGGTGGCCGTGTACAACCACTACAAGCGCCTCAAGCATCTGGGCAAGAAGGACGAAGTCGAACTGGCCAAGTCCAACATCCTGCTGGTCGGTCCTACCGGCTCCGGCAAGACCCTGTTGGCGCAGACCCTGGCGCGCATGCTGAACGTGCCGTTCGTGATCGCCGATGCCACCACCCTGACCGAAGCCGGTTACGTCGGTGAGGACGTAGAGAATATCATTCAGAAACTGTTGCAAAGCTGCAACTACGACGTCGAAAAGGCGCAGCGCGGCATCGTCTACATCGACGAGATCGACAAGATCTCGCGCAAGTCGGACAATCCGTCGATCACGCGCGACGTCTCCGGCGAGGGCGTGCAGCAGGCGCTGTTGAAACTGATCGAGGGCACCATGGCCTCGGTGCCGCCACAGGGCGGCCGCAAGCATCCTAACCAGGACTTCGTGCAGATCGACACCACCAACATCATGTTCATTTGCGGCGGCGCCTTCGACGGCCTGGCCAAGGTGATTGAGAACCGTTCAGAGAAATCCGGCATCGGTTTCGGCGCTTCGGTGAAGAGCAAGTCGGAACGCGCGGTCAGCGACGTGCTGCAGGAAGCGGAACCGGAAGATCTGATCAAGTTCGGCCTGATCCCTGAGCTGGTGGGCCGTCTGCCGGTGGTGGCCACCTTGGCCGAGCTGACCGAGGAAGCCCTGATCCAGATCCTGGTCGAGCCGAAGAACGCCTTGGTCAAGCAATACGCCAAGCTGCTGGAAATGGAAGGCGCGGAATTGGAAATCCGTCCGGCCGGCCTGCATGCGATCGCCAAGAAAGCATTGGCGCGCAAGACCGGCGCGCGCGGCCTGCGTTCAATTCTCGAACACGCGCTGCTCGATACCATGTATGAGCTGCCAAATGAAACCAATGTTACTAAAGTGGTTATTGATGAGAATACCATCACCAGTGGCGCTAAACCATTATTGATTTATCAGGAACAGCCAAAAGCCTCTGGTGAGAATTAAATAACTTGTGCACACTTGCTCCGCGCGACAGCAAAATTCATTTCGCATCCGTGGGGCAAGGCGGTACAATCAAAACCAATAAAAGAATCAGGCTTCATTCGGAAAGCCACTCGTGACTCCCAGTCGCGCGTGGCTTTTTTATTTGATTTTTTTAGAGTGGACTCGCTTCTTCAGAAAACATTCTTTTATATGAGGAATTATTTCTTGTAGGTCGGTCTTGTGATTTGGCAAATCAGCGCCCACATCATAATCACGCTTTCACATAAGGTACGCCATGACAACTTCCAAATTAACTGAGCAAACTCAACTGCCGTTATTGCCACTGCGGGACGTCGTCGTATTTCCGCATATGGTGATACCGCTGTTCGTAGGGCGCCCAAAATCGATCAAGGCGCTGGAAGCCGCTATGGAGCAGGGCAAGAGCATCATGCTTGCCGCGCAAAAAGCCGCTGCCAAGGACGAACCTTCTGCTTCCGATATCTACGAGATCGGCTGCGTAGCCAATATTCTGCAAATGCTGAAACTGCCCGACGGTACCGTGAAGGTGCTGGTTGAAGGCGCCCAGCGTGCGCGCATCAATAAAATCACCGATGCGCCGACGCACTTCGTGGCCGATCTGACGCCGCTCGATTCCGAGCTGGGCGACGATTCGGAAATCGAAGCCATGCGCCGCGCCATCGTTCAGCAGTTCGACCAGTACGTCAAACTGAACAAGAAAATCCCGCCCGAGATCCTGGCTTCGCTGTCGGGCATCGACGACGCCGGCCGCCTGGCCGATACCGTGGCCGCGCACCTGCCGCTGAAGCTGGAGCAGAAACAGGTGATCCTGGAGATCTTCAGCGTCGCCAAGCGCCTGGAACACCTGCTGGGCCAGCTGGAAGGCGAACTGGACATCCTGCAAGTGGAAAAGCGCATCCGTGGCCGCGTCAAGCGCCAGATGGAAAAGTCGCAGCGCGAGTACTATCTTAACGAACAGGTCAAGGCCATCCAGAAAGAACTGGGCGAGGGCGAAGACGGCGCCGACCTGGACGAGCTGGAGAAAAAGGTGGCCCTGGCCAAGATGCCGAAAGAGGCATTGGACAAGGCCACCGCCGAGCTGAAAAAGCTGAAGCTGATGTCGCCGATGTCGGCCGAAGCCACCGTGGTGCGCAACTACATCGACACCTTGGTCAGCCTGCCTTGGAAGAAAAAATCCAAGGTCAATAACGATCTGACCAATGCTGAAAAAGTGCTGGAAGGCGACCACTATGGCCTGGATAAGGTCAAAGAACGCATCCTGGAATACCTCGCAGTGCAACAACGCGTCGACAAGCTGAAAGCGCCGATCTTGTGCTTCGTCGGTCCTCCAGGCGTGGGTAAAACCTCGCTGGGCCAGTCGATCGCCCGTGCCACCAACCGCAAGTTCGTGCGCATGGCGCTCGGCGGCGTGCGTGACGAAGCCGAGATCCGTGGTCACCGCCGTACCTACATCGGCTCGATGCCGGGCAAGGTGCTGCAATCGCTGGCGAAAGTCGGCGTGCGCAACCCGCTGTTCCTGCTCGACGAGATCGACAAGATGGGGGCGGACTTCCGCGGCGATCCGTCGTCGGCCCTGCTGGAGGTGCTGGATCCTGAACAGAACCACACCTTCTCGGACCACTACATCGAAGTCGATTTCGACCTGTCGGATGTGATGTTCGTGGCGACCTCGAACTCGTACAACATCCCGCCGGCGCTGCTCGACCGCATGGAAGTGATCCGCCTGTCGGGTTACACCGAGGACGAGAAGACCAGCATCGCCCAGCGCTACCTGCTGCCGAAGCAGATCAAGAACAACGGCCTCAAAGAGGACGAGATCTCGGTCAGCGAAGCGACGGTACGCGACATCGTGCGCTACTACACCCGTGAAGCCGGCGTGCGCTCGCTGGAACGCGAAGTGTCGAAGATCTGCCGCAAGGTGGTCAAGATGCTGCTGCTGAAGAAGTCGGACAAAAAAGTCATCATCACGCCGAAAAACCTCGACAAGTTCCTGGGCGTGCGTCGCTACGACTTCGGCGTAGCCGAGAAAGAGAACCAGATCGGCCAGGTGGTCGGCCTGGCATGGACCGAAGTGGGCGGCGATCTGCTGACCATCGAAGCAGTGCAAATGCCGGGCAAGGGCGGGGTGATCCGTACCGGCACCCTGGGTGACGTGATGAAAGAGTCGATCGAAGCAGCCCGCACCGTGGTGCGCAGCCGCGCCAATCGCCTCGGCATCAAGAACGAAGTGTTCGAGAAGAGCGACATCCACATCCACGTGCCGGAAGGTGCGACGCCGAAGGATGGTCCATCCGCCGGTGCCGCCATGACGGTGGCGATGGTGTCGGTGTTCACCGGCATCCCGGTGCGCGCCGACGTGGCGATGACGGGCGAGATCACGCTGCGCGGCGAAGTATTGCCGATCGGCGGCTTGAAGGAAAAACTGCTGGCGGCCCAGCGCGGTGGCATCAAGACCGTGCTGATTCCTGAGCAGAACGTCAAGGATCTGGCCGACATTCCGGACAATGTCAAAAACAAACTGGAGATCGTACCGGTGCGTTGGATCGACAAAGTGCTGGAAATCGCGCTGGAACGTCAGCCCGAACCACTGGTGGAAACTGCTCCGGTGGAGGCCGTCGCGGCCGCCGCCGCCAAGACCGATGGCCCGGGCGAAGTGGTAAAACACTAACTTTTTAGTGGCAAGTAGTTTAAAACAGGCGCTTATATAGCGCCTGTTTTGTTATTTTTAGCTATTTTTCTATTGTGCAGCCTTGACACCAAGGTGGGCTGGCTTGTTTAATACGGCCTGAAATTTTTCTGTTTCCGTGTTTTAAGCGGAAACAACGATATAACCTATGTGACAGGGAATTGCTTTGAATAAGACTGAATTGATCGACCATATCGCCACCACCGCTGATATTTCGAAAGCGGCTGCTGCCCGTGCGCTGGACGCGGTAATCGACGGCGTCACCACCACCCTGCAGAAAAACGACAGCGTGACCCTGGTCGGCTTTGGCACCTTCACCGTGAGCGAACGCGCTGCCCGTACCGGCCGCAATCCGCGCACCAAAGAAGAGATCGTTATCGAAGCAGCCAAGGTTCCTAAATTTAAAGCTGGTAAAGCTTTGAAAGATGCTGTAAACTAACGGACTTCGGTGAGCAGCACAGCTAATTGCGCTGCTCATTGTGGCAAACGGGCGGTTAGCTCAGTTGGTAGAGCGGAGCCCTTACAAGGCTTAGGTCGGGAGTTCGAGCCTCTCACCGCCCACCAAGATGTTTGAAAAAACATGTTTGCCAAGCAGTAAGTTTTAAAGTAAAATGTAACACCTTGTATTTTGCTGGAGCGGTAGTTCAGTTGGTTAGAATACCGGCCTGTCACGCCGGGGGTCGCGGGTTCGAGTCCCGTCCGCTCCGCCAACAAAATACAAACCACGCAGTAGCAGTAATACCGTTTAGGAGCGGTAGTTCAGTTGGTTAGAATACCGGCCTGTCACGCCGGGGGTCGCGGGTTCGAGTCCCGTCCGCTCCGCCAGAATAAAAAACCCCGCAGCTTGTATAAAGCTGCGGGGTTTTTCGTTTCTATCCCTCGATATTCAAAAATATATCGCCTACGGCAACATTTATTGGCAACGCTGTTCCTCAAGGAAAAATCAATCGCGGTAGGCAATGAACGCTGCTAAGATGTCAATTCAGTTGTTCCTAGGTAAATAAAAACAAGGGGATATCATGTTTGTCAAACAAATCGCCATCGCCGCAACGATCCTGTGTGCTGCGTCGGCGCAAGCCGCCACCGTATTCTCGGATAATTTCGACAGCGACGTGCTGGTGCTTAATTCCACCAGTTTCCTGGGCGGCTGGACGGTTTCCGCCGGCACGGTCGACACCATCGGTCCCGGCCTGTACGACGTCTTCCCAGGCAACGGCCACTATATCGACCTCGACGGCTCTACCGGCAGCGCCGGCTTGTTCAGCAAGAGCCTGAGCGCCGTCGCCGGCACCACCTACACCGTCAGCTTCGACCTGGCCGGCAACCATCGCGGCTACGGCAACGACACGGTAGCGGTCAACTTCGGCAGTGCCAGCGGCAGCTACGTCCTGTCCAGCAGCGACGCCTTCGCCACCCAGACGCTGACCTTCACCGCGCTTGGCAGCGGCCTTGTCAGCCTGAGCTTCCAGAACGGCGGCGGCGACAACGTCGGCGCCTTGCTGGACAATGTCGCCATCGCGGCGGTGCCTGAACCGTCGACCTACGCCATGCTGCTGGGCGGCCTGGGCCTGCTGGGCGTGGCTGCGCGCCGCCGCCAAGGGTAATATCCGGCGTGGCTGTTTTGCCAAGGATGGCCCTTGCTATAGAGGGGTGCGCACTGTAAAATCCGGCAACCGGAATTGGCGAACGCGAGTTCGCCTTTTTTGTATGTGCAAGCCCCATCAATCCGAATTGGCAGACCATGTTTGAATTTATTCGTACCCACCAACGCTTGATGCAGATTTTCCTGGCCATCATCATCGTGCCATCGTTTGCATTTGTCGGTATCGGCAGTTACAAGAGCTTCGGCGACGACGCCGGTACCATCGCCAAGATCGACGGCAAGCCGCTGACCCAGCTGGAATTCGACAACGCCGTCCGTAATCAGCTCGACACCTATCGCCAGCGCCTGGGCGCGCAGTTCGACCAGAAGATGTTCGACACGCCCGAGTTCAAGCAAAATGTGCTGGACCAGCTGATCGCCCAGCGCGCGATCGCCGCCGAGGTCGTTCACGCCAACCTGAGCGTCTCCGATGCCCAGCTGCAGAAGGTCATCGTCGACCAGTTCGGCGGCCCGGCCGGTTTCAATATGGACACCTACAAGCAGGCGCTGGCCGCCCAGGGCATGCGTCCGACCGACTACGACGCCCGCATGCGCCGTGAACTGGTGCTGCAACAACTGGCCACCGCCGTCGAAGGCACCGGCTTCGCGCCGCGCACCGTCGCCAAGACGCTGTCGGACATCGCCGCGCAGGAACGCGAAGTGCAGGAGCTGCTGCTGCCGGTCAGCGAGTTCGTGCCGCAGGTCAAAGTCAGCGATGCGATGGTCCTGGCCTTCTACGACAAGAACGCCAAGTTCTTCGAAGTGCCTGAGCAGGCCAAGATCGAATACGTGGTCTTCAACGCCGACGTGGTGGCCAGCCAGGTCAGCGTGACCGACGCCGAAGTGTCGGACTACTACACCAAGAATTCGGCCCAGTTCACCACCCCGGAAAGCCGTCGCGCCAGCCACGTGCTGATCACCGTGAAAAAAGGCGCGAGCTCGGCCGAGACCGCCGCCGCCAAAGCCAAGGCCGACGCCATCGTCGCCGAGCTGCGCAAGGCGCCTGCCGATTTCGCCAAGCTCGCCAAGGCCAAGTCGGAAGATCCGGGTTCGGCCGAGCAGGGCGGCGATCTGGGCGTGATCGAAAAAGGCACGCTGGTTGCGCCGGTGGAAAACGCCATCGCCAAGCTCAAGCAGGGCGAGATCAGCGATCCTGTGCAGTCGGAATTCGGTTTCCACGTGCTGACCGTGACCGAACTCAAGCCAGCCGTGGTCAAGCCGCTGGAACTGGCGAAAGCCGACGTTGCCGACCTGCTGAAAAAGCAGAAAGCCTCGAAGAAGTATGCGGAGATGGCCGAAGCCTTCACCAACACCGTCTACGAGCAGGCTGACAGCCTGAAGCCGGTGGCCGACAAGCTGGGCCTGAAGATTGAGACCGCCGCCGGCGTATCGCGCAATCCGTCGCCGATGGCTGCGGCTGCGCCCTACAACAACGCCAAGTTCCTGGCCGCGCTGTTCTCCAACGAATCGCTGAGCAACAAGCGCAACACCGAAGCGGTGGAAACCGCGCCGAGCACCCTGGTGGCCGGCCGCATCGTCGAGTTCAAGCCTGCCAACAAGCGTCCGCTGGCTGAAGTCGATGCGCAGATCCGTCAGCGCGTGACCATCGAAGAAGCGGCCAAGCTGGCCGCCAAGGCCGGTGAAGAGAAGCTGGTCGCGTTCAAGAAATCGGGCGAAGCAACGGGCTTCGGCGCCGCCAAGCTGGTGTCGCGTGCCAAGGTTGAAGGCATCAACGGCCTGGCCATGCAGTCGATCATGAAGGCCGACGTCAGCAAGCTGCCGGCCTATGTCGGTGTCGATGTGCCGGGCATGGGTTACGGCCTGTACCGCATCGGCAAAGTGCAGCAGCCAGCCCAGCTGGATGAAGCGCAGCGCAAGCAGGAAGCCGAGCAAATCGGCACCATCGTGGCGCAGCAGGAGATGGCTCAGTACCTTGAGCTGCTCAAGCAAAAAGCCAAGGTGAAAATCCTGAAGCCGATTACCACGGCAACCGTGACTGAAGTGAAATAAAAAAAGGCCGCTCAAATTGAGCGGCCTTTTTTACATGGCGAGCAATTGTCGCGCGGCGGCCGCGAAGGCCTCGGCGCCGATATCGTCCAGATGCAGCGGCAGCGCCTGGCCGTAGCGGACGAAGTTGCGGTCGATCGAGCGCAGGTAGGCGGGATCGTAGTGCTGGGCCAGCAGTTCGTCGACCAGCTCGGGCATGCGGCCGGCTTGCGACATGGCCTGCCAGTGCGCGATCTTCTCCTTGCCGTGCAGCTGGGTCAGATGCTCAAGCTGCGTATTCAGCGACGCCGGGCTGACCAGGAAATGCTGGTAGTCCTCCATTAGCAGCCGCACGCGGTCCTGGCGCGACAAGGTGAGCGCGATGCAGTCCGCGCCGCGCATGGTTGCCATCAGCGCCGCCGGCACGCGGACGTTGCCGACCTTTTTGCTTTCCGCTTCCACAAATACCGGCCGCGCCGGATCGAAGCGGCGCAGCACCTCCCACACGCGGGTCTCAAAGGCCTTCTGGCTCGGCTGCGGCTGGCTGGGCAGGTGGCCCAGCACCGAGCCGCGATGCGCGGCCAGCAGCTCCAGATCCAGCACTTGCGCGCCTTGCGCGGCCAGCACCTCCAGCAGGCGGCTCTTGCCGCTGCCGGTGGTGCCGCACACCACTTTAAAATTCAGTTGCGGCGCATCTTCCAACGCCGTGTTGACCTGCTGGCGGAAAGCCTTGTAGCCGCCGTCCAGCTGCGCCACCGGCCAGCCGATCTTGGCCAGGATATGCGCCATCGACCCGCTGCGATTGCCGCCGCGCCAGCAGTAGACCAGCGGGCGCCACTCGCGCGGCTGGTCGATCCACAGCGTTTCAATGTACTGCGCTATATTGCGGGCGACCAGCGCCGCGCCGAGCTTTTTGGCCTCGAACGAGCCGATTTGCTTGTACATGGTGCCGACGCGGATGCGCTGCTCGTCGTCCAGCACCGGCGCGTTGATGGCGCCGGGCAGGTGGTCGAGCGCGAACTCGCCCGGACTGCGGGCGTCGATGATGGCGTCGAAGCTATCGAGTTGGGCGAGCACCTGGTCGATGCTGAGTATTTCAGGGTACTTCATTTGGCCTTGATGGTTTTCTGCAGGGTGGGCCAGATATTGGCAAGAATAATGGCATGGGCCTCGGCCAGCGGATGCAGGCGGTCGGGCTGGAACAGCTGCGGCTGGTCGGCCACGCCGTCCAGCATAAAGGGCACCAGCGGCGCCTTGATGTCCTTGCTCAGCGTGCCGTACATGGCGAAGAACTTGTCGGCGTAGTCGCGGCCGTAGTTGGGCGGCATGCGCATGCCGATCAACATCACCTTGGCGTCGGCCTTGGCGGCGGCGTCGCTCATGGCGCGCAGGTTGGACTGGGCGGCGGCCACCGGCAGGCCGCGCAGGCCGTCGTTGGCGCCCAGTTCGATCACCACCAGGTCGGGCTTGTACTTGTTCAGCAAGGCCGGCAGGCGCGAGCGGCCGCCGCTGGTGGTCTCGCCGCTGACGCTGGCGTTGACCAGCACCGCATCGATATTATTTTGCTTGAGTTTGCGTTCGGCCAACGCGACCCAGCCGGTGCCGCGCGCCAGGCCATATTCGGCCGACAAACTATCTCCGAGCACAAGCACGGTTTTTGGTGCAGAATAGGCGCTCGCCGCTGCCGACAGCAGGAGCAGGGCGGCCACGTACTTACCCGATAAACGTTTGAATAGACTCAGCATGCCAGATTTCCCTAATGCATCAACACATTTCATCCCGGATGGTCCGGCGTTAGCATCCTCGCCGGTTGCTGCGGCGACGACGGCGGCGCAATCGGCGATCGTGGTCAGCGGTCTGGCCAAGCGCGTTGCCGACGCCAGCGGCGAGCTGACGATTTTGCACGAGGTGGATTTTACCGTGCAAAAGGCCGAGACGCTGGCGATAGTTGGCGCCTCGGGCTCGGGCAAGTCGACGCTGCTGGGGTTATTGGCCGGGCTGGACACGCCCAGCGCCGGCACCGTGGTGCTCGACGGCGTCGATATTTATGCCTTGGACGAGGATGGGCGGGCGGCGCTGCGCATGGCAAAGCTGGGCTTCGTGTTCCAGTCGTTCCAGCTCTTGGCGCATCTGACGGCGCTGGAAAACGTCATGCTGCCGCTGGAACTGGCGGGCGTGGCGCAAGCGCGCGAGCGGGCCGAAGCGATGCTGGCGCGGGTCGGGCTGTCGAGCCGCCTGAAACATTATCCGAAATACCTGTCGGGCGGCGAGCAACAGCGCGTGGCGCTGGCGCGCGCCTTCGTCACCGAGCCACCGCTGCTGTTTGCCGACGAACCGACCGGCAGCCTGGACGCCGCCACCGGTGAAGCGGTAATCCAGCTCATGTTTGAGCTCAACCGCCAGCACGGCTCGACCCTGGTCCTGGTCACCCACGACCAAGCCATGGCCGCCCGCTGCCGCCGCACCATCACCATCGCCGCCGGCCGCCTCATTTAACGTCTGACCCCAATGCCCTTAAGTTAAGCGATGTCGTCCCGGCGAAAGCCTGGATCCATGCTGAGCTAGCGGGGCATGCGCCTTATGGATTCCCGCATTCGCGGGAATGACAGCTTAACTTAACGGCGTAGGAACCGACCTCGACGTTTTAGCGGCTGTGGTGTTGAACCATGCGGTTCAGGGCCACGCGGATGGCGGGGATGAGTTCGGCGGCGGTGAGGCCGATCGGGCCCGTGCCTTCGCTTACCAGCACATCGGCCGCCATGCCGTGCAGCCACACCGCCGCCAACGCCGCTTCCCACTGCGGCCAGCCTTGTGCCAGCAGCGCGCCGCACAAGCCCGCCAGCACGTCGCCCGTGCCGGCCGTCGCCAGCGCCGGATTGCCGGTGGTGTTAATGACCGCGTCGCCATTCGGCGCAGCGATGACCGTCCCCGATCCCTTCAAGATGAGCACCGCGTGCAGCCGCGTCGCCAGCGTGCGCGCGGCGGCCAGGCGGTCCGCTTGCACCGCGCCTATCGTCGTGCCCAGCAGACGTGCCGCTTCCAGCGGATGCGGCGTCAACACCACCGCCGCCGGCCGCTGCGCCAATGCGGTCTGCAACGACGGGTTGGCCGCCAGCAGGTTGAGGGCGTCGGCGTCGGCCAGCAGCGCGCTGCCGCAGCCGATGGCGCGCGCCAGCAATTCGTGCGCAGCCGCCGAGTTGCCCAAGCCCGGACCGATGACCAGCGTCGCCAGGCTGAGGTCGAAGTCGCCGGCGCTGCGGCACATCAATTCAGGCTGGCCCGGATCGCTGGCCAGCGCTTCTTCTGGAAACAGCGCGTAGACCCGCCCGGCGCCGCTGTTGAGCGCAGCCCGCGCCGCCAGGATGGGCGCGCCGCTCATGCCGCGCGCGCCGCCGATCACCGCGACGTTGCCGTAACTGCCCTTGTGCGAGTTGTGACGCCGCGCCCGCAGGTGACGTGCAAAGAATTTGACGTCGTTCAGGTGCAACTGCGACGGCGCGTAGTGGCCGGCGTCGATGTCGAGCCGCGCCACATCGACCAGCCCCGCGTAGTCGCGGCCGTCGCAGGTATGCAGGCCCGGCTTGTTGCCGATGAAGGTGAGCGTGTGCGTGGCGTGGATGGCGACGCCGTCCGGCCCGACCACGGCGCCGCTGTCCGCATCCAGGCCGCTGGGAACGTCCAGCGCCAGCACGTTGCAGCGCAGCTGGTTGATGCCATCGGCCAGCGCGCGGAACTCGCCGCCCAACGGGCGCTTCAGGCCGATGCCGAACAGGCCGTCCACCACCAGATGCCATTCCGCGCCGCCGATGTCGGCATCGCCCCAAGCGCGGAAGCGGGCGTCGCTGACCTTGGCGCGCTGCAGCGCCGCCTCGCGCTCGGCGGAGGCGGCGCCGGCCGGCGCGAAGTGTATCAGCGTCACGTGCGCGCCGGTGTACGAAATGTGGGCCGCCGCCTCCAGCGCATCGCCGCCGTTGTCGCCGGGCCCGGCCAGCACCAGCACGCGCGCCTGCGTGGTGGCGAAGGGCAGCAGGTCCAGCGCGGCGTTGGCTGCGGCCTGGCCGGCGCGCTGCATCAGCGCGCCCGCTGGCAGCACGGCGGCTGCGGCGCGCTCGATGGCGCGGATCTCGGCGACGGAGTAGAGGGGATTCATGGTGCTATTTTAACATCGATATTTCTGCGCGCGCCGCTGGTGTGCAGGCCGCCGGCGGCACTACAATAGACGCTTCACAACGAGGCGAGGCACGGCATGGATTGGCAATTCTGGATAGACCGCGGCGGTACGTTCACCGATATCGTGGCGCGCGCGCCCGATGGCCGGCTACGCACGCTCAAGCTGCTGTCCGAGAATCCCGAACACTATGCCGACGCCGCCATCGCCGGCATCCGCCAGCTGATGGGCGTGGCCAAGGGCAAGCCGATTCCGGTGGCGCAGATCGGCGCCGTCAAGATGGGCACCACGGTGGCCACCAACGCGCTGCTCGAACGCAAGGGCGAGCCGACCGCGCTGGCCATCACGCGCGGCTTCCGCGACGCGCTGCGCATCGCCTACCAGAACCGTCCGCGCCTGTTCGACCGCCACATCGTGCTGCCCGAGCTGTTGTACAGCCACGTGATCGAGATCGACGAACGCGTCGGCGCGCACGGCGACACCGTGACGGCGCTCGACCTGACGGCCGCGCGCGCCGGCCTGGCGCAAGCCTACGACATGGGACTGCGCTCGCTGGCGGTGGTGTTCATGCACGGCTACCGCTATCACGCGCACGAAATCCGCGTGGCCGACCTGGCGCGCGAGATGGGCTTTACGCAGGTGTCGGTGTCGCACGAGATCAGCCCGATGATGAAGCTGGTGGCACGCGGCGACACCACCGTGGTCGATGCCTACCTGTCGCCCATCCTGCGGCGCTATGTCGACCAGGTGGCGCAGGAGCTGCCTGGTGTGAACCTGCAGTTCATGCAGTCCAACGGCGGCCTGACCGATGCGCGCGCCTTCCAGGGCAAGGACTCCATCCTCAGCGGCCCGGCCGGCGGCATCGTCGGCATGGTCCGCGCCAGCAAGCTGGCCGGCTTTGACAAGGTGATCGGCTTCGACATGGGCGGCACTTCGACCGACGTCTCGCACTATTCGGGAGAATTCGAGCGCGTGTTCGAAACCCAGGTGGCCGGCGTGCGCATGCGCGCGCCGATGATGAGCATCCACACGGTGGCGGCGGGCGGCGGCTCGGTGCTGCATTTCGACGGCAGCCGTTATCGCGTGGGGCCGGACAGCGCGGGCGCCAATCCCGGCCCGGCCAGCTACCGGCGCGGCGGGCCGCTGGCGGTCACCGACTGCAACGTCATGCTGGGCAAGATCCAGCCGGCCCACTTCCCGCAGCTGTTCGGCGCCGACGGCAAGCAGGCGCTGGACGCTGCCACGGTGCGCGATCGCTTCACCGAGATGGCCGAACAGATCGCCGCCGCCACCGGCAAGGACACCCCGCCAGAGCAGGTGGCCGAAGGCTTCCTCGATATCGCGGTGGGCAATATGGCCAACGCCATCAAGCAGATTTCCGTGCAACGCGGCCATGACGTGACTGAATACGCGCTCACCAGCTTCGGCGGCGCCGGCGGTCAGCACGCCTGCCTGGTGGCCGATGCGCTGGGCATGAAGACGGTGTTCGTCCATTCGCTGGCCGGCGTGATGTCGGCCTACGGCATGGGCCTGGCCGACCAGACGGCGATGCGCGAAGCGGCGGTCGAGATCCGTCTGAATGCCGACGCCTACGACGACCTGGAAGCGCGCCTGCACGCGCTGGGCCGCCAGGCGCGCGCCGACCTCCATCACCAGCAGGTGGAAGACCAGCGCATCACGCTGATCCGCCGCGTGCACCTGCGCTACGAAGGCACGGACACTGCGCTGATCGTACTGTTCGATACGCTCGAGAGCATGCGGGCGCAGTTCGAGGCCGCCTACCGCAAGCGTTATTCCTTCCTGATGCAGTCGCGCGCGCTGATCGTGGAGGCGGTGTCGGTGGAGGCGGTCGGCAAGTCGGATGCGCCGGCCGAATCGGTGGAGCCGGCCGCGCGCCGCGTCTCCGGCCTGATGCCGCACGCGGTGGTGCCGATGTACACCGCCGGCAAGTGGCGCCAGACCGGCTTGTACCAGCGCTCGGCCACGCGCATCGGCGATGTCATCAAAGGCCCGGCCATCATCGCCGAGGCCAACGCCACCACCATCGTGGAAACCGGCTGGCAGGCCGAGGTCTCGCTGCACGATCACCTGGTGCTGAAACGCTTGGCCGCGTTGCCGGAACGGCGCGCCATCGGCACCACGGCCGATCCCGTGATGCTGGAAATCTTCAACAACCTGTTTATGTCGATCGCCGAGCAAATGGGACTGCGGCTGCAGAACACGGCGTATTCGGTCAACATCAAGGAGCGGCTCGATTTCAGCTGTGCCATCTTCGACGCCGATGGCAACCTGATCGCCAACGCGCCGCACATGCCGGTACACCTCGGTTCCATGGGCGAGAGCATCAAGACCGTGATGCGCGAAAACGCCGGCCGCATGCGTCCCGGCGACGTCTTCATGCTCAACGATCCCTACAATGGCGGCACGCACTTGCCGGACGTGACGGTGATTACGCCGGTGTTCGACGAAGCGGACGAACATATTCTGTTCTACGTCGGCTCGCGCGGCCACCACGCCGACATCGGCGGCACCACGCCGGGTTCGATGCCGCCGGATTCGCGCGTGATTGAGGAAGAAGGCGTCTTGATCAACAACTTCAGGCTGATCGACGGCGGCCGTCTGCTGGAGGCGGAGACGCGCGCGCTGCTGGCAAGCGCGCGCCACCCTGCGCGCAATCCCGACCAGAACATGGCAGACTTGCGCGCGCAGGTCGCCGCCAATCAGAAGGGCGTGGACGAGCTGCGCAAGATGGTGGCGCACTTCGGCCTGTGTGTGGTGCAGGCCTACATGGGTCACGTGCAGGACAACGCCGAGGAAGCGGTGCGCCGCGTGATTTCGGCGCTGAAGGATGGCGCCTTCACGCTGCCGCTCGATAACGGCGCGCAGATCCAGGTGGCGGTACGCGTGGACCAGGCGGCGCGCAGCGCGGAGATCGACTTCAGCGGCACCTCGGCGCAGCTGGAGAACAACTTCAACGCGCCGTCGGCCGTGTGCATGGCGGCGGTGCTGTACGTGTTCCGCACGCTGGTGGACGACGAGATCCCGCTCAACGCCGGCTGCCTCAAGCCGCTGAAGGTGATCATCCCGCAGGGCTCGATGCTCAATCCGGTCTACCCGGCCTCGGTCGTCTCCGGCAATGTGGAGACCTCGACCTGCATCACCAACGCGCTGTTCGGCGCGCTGGGCGTGATGGCGGCGGCGCAGGGTACCATGAACAACTTCACCTTCGGCAACGAGAAATACCAGTACTACGAAACCATCAGCGGCGGCTCCGGTGCCGGCGAGGGCTTCGACGGCACGAGCGTGGTGCAGACCAATATGACCAACTCGCGCCTGACCGATCCCGAGATTTTGGAATTCCGCTTCCCGGTGCGGCTCGACAGCTACGAGATCAGGCCGGGCAGCGGCGGCGCCGGGCGCTGGCACGGCGGTAATGGCGGCGTGCGCAAGGTGCGCTTCCTGGAACCGATGACGGCGGCCATCCTGTCCAACAACCGCATCCATGCGCCGTTCGGCATGGCCGGCGGCGAGCCGGGCGCGCTGGGCCGCAACAGCGTGCAGCGTGCGGATGGCAGTGTCGAGGTGCTGGGCCACATCGGCAAGATTGATATGCAGCGGGGCGATGTGTTCATCATCGAGACGCCGGGCGGTGGCGGCTTTGGTCCGTCAATTTAAGTTGGCAGTCTGGTGCTCGTCAATTAAAGTTGACGCATGACCGCTCTCCATCAACTGACGATTCCTGACGAGCCCGGCGACGCCATGGCGGCGGCGCTGGCTTTGCGCGATCTGGCTGACCAGATCGAACGCAAGGCCGTCAGGCGGGCGCTGGACGACGGCTGGACCTGGGCCCAGATCGCTGAAGCGCTTGGCGTCAGCAAGCAGGCCGCCCACAAAAAGCATGCAGCGAATCTGGCGCGCGGCTGACCGGAGATGAACGATGTTTGCAAAACTTAAGTAGCGCTGGCAAGACACGAAAGCAAACAGAGCAAACAGGGTCAGCTCAGCAAACAGGGTCAGCTCTGTCATTCGGACAGACGGACCGCTTCTTTGATTTATATCAATGCACAAAGTTCGGCATTTTTTCGTATTGATATATATCAAAGATTCGTATCAGCTGTCCAAATGACAGAGCTGACCCCCGAATTGCGGACCCCCGAATTGCGGTGCGGCTATGCGTTCCGCCGCGAAATATCTGGCTGGTGGGTTCGGCTCGTCAATTTAAGTTGACAGCTCTGTGTTCGTCAATTAAAGTTGACGCATGACCGCACTCCATCAACTGACGATTCCTGACGAGCCCGGCGACGCCATGGCGGCGGCGCTGGCTTTGCGCGATCTGGCTGACCAGATCGAACGCAAGGCCGTCAGGCGGGCGCTGGATGACGGCTGGACCTGGGCCCAGATCGCTGAAGCGCTTGGCGTCAGCAAGCAGGCCGCCCACAAAAAGCATGCAGCGAATCTGGCGCGCGACTGACCGGAGATGAACGATGTTTGCAAAACTTAAGCAGCGCTGGCAAGACACGCGCACCATCATGGCCCTGTCGCTGGACGCTGAAAAGCGCGCCTTGCAGGAAGGGCAGCAGCATCCAGGCGCTGAACACTACACCTTGGCCGCGCTCGATCTGCCGGACGGCAGCGCGCGCCGCGTATTCGCGCGCATCGGCGCCGACCCCGAAGCCTATCGCGCCGCGCTCAGCAACCGCCACGCTGCGGCGCTCGGGGCGATCGGGCTGCACGATGTGGCAGCCGGGCCGGACGATGGTGCCGCAACGCCGCCGGCCAAGTCCACCATGCTGTTCGACGCCCAGCCGTCCGGCCAGGCGCTGATGCAAAGCCTGCCCGAGTTGCAGCGTCGTTTGCCGGCGCCGTTGTGCGGTGCGCATGTGCTGCTGGCCACCGAGTCGATGGCACACAGCGCCGCCGGTCGCGCCTTTAAGGCCGTCGGTATCGATCCGCAGACGCTGGGCAGCGCCGCCGAAGCCGAGCTGCGCGCGGCCATGCCTGCCTGATAATAGTCGAGCCAGGCGATACACGTGGTGCCGGAATCCGCTACCCCGGATTTCCGGCTTGTCCGGGCGGCAACGGCCGACGTACAGTCGGGTTTTTCAGCCGCCCGGAGAGCACACCATGCGAACAATTTTGACCATCTTGCAGAGCCACAGCTCGCCGCGCGCCGCTATTCTGTCATCCTTCGGCCTGTGCGGCTTGTATTTCGCTTCCTGGTACATCATCAGCCACTATCTTTCCGCCGGCTTGGTCGGCTTCTAAATCATGCGCATAGGCTTGTTGTCCGCACTGCTACTGACTTTCCATCTGACTTCCGCATACGCTCAAACCGAGGCCACGGAGGCCGGGGAAGCCGCGCCGGAAACCATCCTGCTGGTGGGCCAGCGTCCCGGTCCGGGCCTGTGGAAGGTCAGCAAGGGCGACCATGTATTGTGGGTGTTCGGCACCTACTCGCCGCTGCCGCAGAAAATGGAATGGCGTTCGCAGGAAGTCGAGCGCATCCTGGCGCAGACGCAGGAATACCTGTCGCCGCCGGGCGCCCACGCCAGTGTCGGCTTCTTCCGTGGCCTGACGCTGCTGCCCAGCCTGATCGGCCTGAAGAAAAATCCCGACGGCGCCAGCTTGCGCGACGTGCTGCCGGCCGATGTGTACACGCGCTGGCAACCGCTGAAAGCCAAATACCTCGGCGAAAACGACGACATCGAACGCGAACGCCCGATCTTCGCGGCCGAGGCTCTGTACGAGGCCGGGCTGAAACAAGCTGGCTTGTCCAAGGGCTACGAAGTGGAAAAGAAACTGTTCTCCATCGCCAAGGAGCGCAAGATCAAGCTAACCGGGACCGCTGTCAAGCTGGAGATCGACAACGCCAGTAAGATGGTGAAAGACTTCAAGAAGTCGCAGATTGCCGACGCCGCCTGCCTTGACAAGACGCTGTCACGGCTGGAAAGCGACATCGGCGCCATGCGCGTGCGCGCCAATGCGTGGGCCAAGGGCGACCTGGACGCCATCCGCAAGTTGAGCTATCCCGATCAGGAGCAAGAGTGCGGGGACGCCATGCGCAATGCCGACTTCGTCAAAAACGCACCGGGCTTCCAGAACGTCAAGGAGCGCATCCGCGAGGCCTGGCTGGCTGCCGCCGAGAAGGCGCTGGATGCCAACGCCAGCAGCTTCGCCACGCTGCGCCTGACCAATATCCTCGGCCCGGAAAACTATCTGGCGGCGCTGAAGAACAAGGGCTATCAGGTCGATAGCCCGGAATAAAAACCGACGGCTATGCCACCGCCGAGATACCGTATTTGCGCTGGGTGTACTGATACTGCGCCATCAGCGCTTCCAGCGCCGGGTGATCGGGCTCCAGGCGACGCATGCGTTCGATCAGGAATTGACATTGCTCGGCCAACGGCGCCTCCCAGCCCAGATCGTCCAGCTGCTTGAGCATGGCCGCCGTCGCCGCCGGCAGCAGCGCCATATTGCCCGGCGCCTTGCGCAGCCCGGCGTTCAAGGTATCGACCGCCGCCCGCAGATCGCCCTGGCCGCGCTGCTCGGCCGCGTGGGCCAGCAATTCGTCCACCTGGTGCTTGATCTGTTCGCCCATGCCTTCGGCCAGGTCGTGACGGCCGGCTTTTTCAAACACCTGCACCGCGTCGTCCATCGACACGCCGCTGTCTGTATCGTTCATCAGGTTCAGCATCAGGTCCGACGCCTGCTGGTCGAGCTTGATGTTCAGGCAGCTATGCACCAGGCCGATCTTCAGATTGGTGGATAAGCCACGCGTGGCACCGATGGCGTTGACTGCATTGGTCAGCTCGGTCGCGGCGGCGCTGATGTTGCCAGTCATTTCCTGCAACAGGCCGGCCGCAATGGCGCGACAGGCATCGACATTGGCGCCGCCGCGCAGCGAGCGCTCCATATCGCGGATCACATTGCTGGCCTGGTTGGCGTCGCCTTTCCGGACCAGCGTCTTGACCAGCTTGACGTGGTCCTCGGGGTCGCGGAATTCTGAATACTTGGCCTTGGCCACCACCTGCTTGAAAGCCTTTTCGGCCACGCTGACGTCGCCCGTCTCATAGGCCACGTCGCCCAGATGCCGCAGCCGGTGTACCATGTGCGGCGAAATGGCGACCGCGTCCTCCAAAATCTTCTTGGCCGATTCCTGCTGGCCCAGCGCCTCGTGCGTGCGCGCCAGTAGATCGTAGGCCGCCATGTATTTGCCGTTGTGCGCCAGCAGTTCCTGCAGCGTGGCCTGGGCCTCGACGTATTTTTGCTGGCCGAACTGGCAGCGCGCCAGGCCCAGGTGGGCCCAGGCGATGGGCTTGGTCATCAGGATCATCTGGTAGGCCAGTTCGGCTTCGGCCAGCTCGCCCAGCTGGGCCAGCAATTCGGCCCGCAGGCGGGCGAACTCGACGGCATAGCGCGGATTTTTTTCTTCGCCGACGACGCACTCGGCGATGGCTTTGCGCAGGTTGCCCATCTCGATCATCTGGTAGGTGCGCAGGAATACGTCGCGCCGGTCCACCGCCTTGCGGATGCGCTGCAGCAGCGCATCCACGGTGAAGGGTTTGAGCACGTAGTCGGTCGGGGTCAGCTCGGCCGCCCCGATCACCTTGCTGTAGACGCCTTCGGACGTCAGCATGATGAAAATGGTCCACGGCACGATCAGCTTGTGGTGGCGCAGGTCTTCCAGCAATTGCTGGCCGTCCTGCCCGCTGTCGCCGGAGCCGTTGCCGAGATCGTATTCGCACAGCACCAGGTCGTAGGCTTTCTTGTTGATCTGGCGTATCGCCGTGCCGGCGCTGACGGCGTCGTCGATGTTGGTGATGCCGGCCTGGCTGAGCATATTGCGCAGGTTGGCGCGCATGCTTTGGTTCGGGTCCACCAGCAGGACGGAGAGGGCGGCGTAATCGGACATCAGGCGCTTTCAGCCGGGGTGGAGGACGCCTGCGCGGCGGCCTTTTGGCGCGCCGACGCATATTGCGCCAGCAAGCCCGGCAGTAATGAGTGTTGGGGATTGTCTTCGCGCATGCGCCGCATCAGCGCCGTGCAGTGGGTAGCCAGCCCGGCATCCCAGCCGAGCTCGGTAATCTGGCGCAGCATGGCGGTCGCGCTTACCGACCACAGGCCGGTGTGGGCCGGATGGCGTTGCAGCGCGTCCTGCAGCGTGCTCACGGCGGCGCGCAGGTCGCCGGTGCGGCTGAAGGCGGCCGCTTCGCGCACGGCCGCGTCCACTGCCTGTTCCTGGCCCAGGGTGTAGCGCTTGACGATGTCCTGGCGATCGGCCTGCTTGCACAGGTCGATCACCTGTTCCGCATCCACCCCGCTGTTGGGGCTGGCGATCAGCTGGTCGAACAGGGCGGCGGCTTGTTCGTCGAGACGGTTGGCCAGGCAGCTGTGCGCCAGCGCCAGTTTGAGATTGCTCGACATGCCGGTGGCCTCGGCCAGCTTGTCCATGGCCTTGGCCAGTTCGGTCGCCGCGCCGTCGGCGTCGCCGTTGAGCTGCTTGACCATGGAGGCGGCGTAGCCACGGCAGACGTCGACGCTCGGGCTGGCGCGCATTGAGCGTTCGAGGTCGCGCACCACGGCGGCGGCGGCCGTCGCATCGCCCTTGTGGACCAGCGCGCGTACCAGGTTGACATGGTCGGCCGGATCGCGGAACTCCGAATACTTGGCCTTGGCCACCACCTGCTTGTAGGCCTTCTCGGCGGCGGCGACATCGCCGGTGGCCAGCGCCACATCGCCCAGGTTGCGCAGGCGCCGTACCATGTGCGGCGACAAAGCCACCGCGTCTTCCAGCACTTGCTTGGCCCCGGCGTCCTGATCCAGCTCGCGCAGCACCTGGGCCAGCAGGTCGTAGGCTGCCATGAATTTGGGGTTGTCCGCCAGCAGCTGGCGCAGCAGGGCTTCGGCGTCGGCCAGGCGGCCTTGCGCGTAGACCGCGCGCGCCTGCCCCAGCTGGGCCCAGCCCAGCGGCTTGACTGTGAGGATGGCGCCATACGCCTGTTCGGCGTCGGCGTGGCGTTCCAGGCTGGCCAGCAGCTCGGCGCGCAGGCGGGCGTAGTCGATGGCGTAGCGCGGCTGCGAGGTCTGGTTGCTCAGGCAAACCTCCATTGCGTCGCGCGCGCGGCCTTGGCCGATCAATTGATACACCGGCAGGAACACGGCGCGGCGTTCCAGCGCGCGGCCGATGCGCTGCGACAGCACGTCGACCGTGAAAGGTTTCAGGATGTAGTCGGTGGGCAGCAGTTCGGCCGCGCTGACCACCTTGCCGTACACGCCTTCCGAAGTCAGCATCACGAAGATGGCCCATGGGCTGATCACCTTGTGGTGGCGCAGGTCTTCCAGCAGTTGCTGGCCGTCCTGGCCGGCGCCGTCGCCATCGCCGCCGAGGTCATATTCGCAGAGGATGACGTCGTAGGAGCGGACGCTCAGGGCGCGGATGGCCGTGGCGGCGCTGACCGCGTGATCGACCTTGCTGATATTTACCTGGGTCAGCATGTTGTGCACGCTGGCGCGCATGCTCTGATTGGGGTCGACAATCAGAACCGACAGGTTGCTATAGTCGTGCATTGCTTGCTCTCGTGGGGGATGCTACTTTCAGGAGAGCATACTCCAAGGCAAGCTGTAACGGCAGGAAACCGCCGCCCGCCCCGGCCGTAGCGCGGTTTTTTTGGCGTTTTGGTCCCGAAATGTTGCACCGGAGGCACGTTTTACTGCGTCGCGACGATGAGATTCCCCGGGCGGCGGGTGGCGAGGGAGGGGTTGAAAAGGGTATAATGCGCGCAAAGGAAAATTCAGCAAGACAAGTATCTAGTGCCCCATCTCCCTTTAAACCGCAGCCTAGCTGCCTCAACTACCTTCCCACCATGCTGATTCTGCCGGGTTCCAACGCCCTGTCCGCATTCCGTAGCCAACGCCTGTTGAACCAATTGCAAGCGGTGCTGCCTTCCGTCGCCGCCGTCCAGGCGCGCTATGTCCACTTCATCGATGCCGCCGCGCCGCTCACGGCCGACGACACCAGCCGCCTGACCGGCCTGCTGACCTACGGCGAGCCGGCCCACGCCGACAACACCGAAGGTCACGCCGAGCAGTTCTTCGTCATACCGCGCTTCGGCACGATTTCGCCGTGGGCCTCCAAGGCCACCGACATCGTCCACAACTGCGGCATGGCGCACATCAAGCGCGTCGAGCGCGGTGTGGCGTATCGCATCAACTTGAAGACCGGCATCCTGGGCAGCAGCATCGGCGCGGCCAAGAAGCTGAGCGACGACGAACTGCAGGCCGTGATCGCGCTGCTGCACGACCGCATGACGGAATCGGTGCTGCGCTCGCCGGACGACGCAGCCGGCCTGTTCCGCGAGCTGCAGGCGCGTCCGCTGGAATCGGTGGATGTGATCGGCAGCGGCAAGGCCGCGCTGGACAAGGCCAACACCGACCTCGGCCTGGCCATGTCGGACGACGAAGTGGAATACCTGGACGCCGCCTTCACCAAGGCCGGCCGCAATCCGACCGACGTCGAGCTGATGATGTTCGCCCAGGCCAACTCGGAGCACTGCCGCCACAAGATCTTCAACGCCGACTGGACCATCGACGGCGTGGCCCAGCCGAAGTCGCTGTTCGGCATGATCAAGAACACCCACCAGTTGCAGCCGAAAGGCACCGTGGTCGCCTACAGCGACAACTCTTCGATCATGGAAGGCGCCGAAGTGATGCGCTTCTTCCCGCAAGGCGAAGGCCAGCAGTACGCGCCGATGACCGAGCTGACCCACACGCTGATGAAAGTGGAAACCCACAACCACCCGACCGCGATTTCGCCGTTCCCTGGCGCCTCCACCGGCGCCGGCGGCGAGATCCGCGACGAAGGTGCAACCGGCCGTGGCGCCAAGCCGAAGGCCGGCCTGTGTGGCTTCACGGTTTCCAACCTGCTGCTGCCGGGCGCCGTGCGCGCCTGGGAAAGCGACGCCGTCGTCACCGCCCCGGTGGCCGACTACCGTGACACCGGTACGCCATACGGCAAGCCGGAGCGCATTGCCTCGCCGCTGCAGATCATGATCGACGGCCCGCTGGGCGGCGCCGCCTTCAGCAATGAATTCGGCCGTCCGGTGCTGGGTGGTTACTTCCGTACCTACGAACAGAACATCGGCAAGCAGTTCGCCGGCGCGCACGACACCGTGTTCGGCTACCACAAGCCGATCATGATTGCCGGCGGCATCGGCAATATCTCGTCGCAGCACACCCACAAGAACGACATCCCGGTCGGCAGCCTGCTGGTGCAGCTCGGCGGTCCCGGCATGCGCATCGGCATGGGCGGCTCGGCCGCCTCTTCGATGGCCACCGGCACCAACACCGCCGACCTGGACTTCGACTCGGTCCAGCGCGGCAACCCGGAAATGGAACGCCGTGCGCAGGAAGTCATCAACGCCTGCTGGCAGCTGGGCGCGAACAACCCGATCATCTCGATTCACGACGTGGGCGCCGGCGGCCTGTCGAACGCTTTCCCGGAAATCACCAACGACGCCAAGCGCGGCGCGATCTTCGACCTGCGCAAGATTCCGCTGGAAGAGAGCGGCATGGCACCGAAGGAAATCTGGTCCAACGAATCGCAGGAACGTTATGTGCTGGCGATTGCGCCATCCGACCTGTCGCTGTTCCAGTCGATCTGCGAGCGCGAGCGCAGCCTGTTTGCCGTGGTCGGCACCGCCACCGAAGAGCGTCAGTTGAAGCTGATCGATCCGGAACTGGGCAACGAGCCGGTCGATATGCCGATGGACGTCCTGCTGGGCAAACCGCCTAAGATGCAGCGCGACGTGCACCACGTGCAAAACGACTTCCCGGCCATCGACCTGACCGGCATGGATCTGGAAGAAGCAGCCAAGCGCGTGCTGTTGCTGCCGACCGTGGGCGACAAATCCTTCCTGATCACCATCGGCGACCGTACCGTGGGCGGCATGTCCGTGCGCGACCAGATGGTCGGCCCATGGCAAGTGCCGGTGGGCGATTGCGCCGTGACCGCCATGAGCTTCGAAGGTTACCTCGGCGAAGCCATGGCCATGGGCGAACGCACGCCGCTGGCCGTGATCAACGCCGCCGCCTCGGGCCGCATGGCCGTGGCCGAAGCGGTGCTGAACATTGCCGCCGCGCCGATCCGCTCGATCGAAGACATCAAGCTGTCCGCCAACTGGATGGCCGCCTGCGGCCAGCCGGGCCAGGATGCAGCCCTGTACGACACCGTCAAGGCCGTCGGAATGGAACTGTGCCCGGCGCTGGGCATTTCCATCCCGGTCGGCAAGGATTCACTGTCGATGCGCACCACCTGGAAAGATGGCGACGACGCCAAGGCCGTGCTGTCGCCGGTCTCGCTGATCGTTTCGTCGTTTGCACCAGTCTATGACGTCCGCAAATCGCTGACGCCGCAGCTGCGCACCGATGCCGGCGACACGGCCATCATCCTGATCGACCTGGGTCGCGGCAAGAACCGCCTGGGCGCCTCGGCGCTGGCGCAAGTCATGGGTCAGCTGGGCAATTCGGTGCCGGACGTCGATAGTCCGGAAGACATCAAGTCCTTCTTCGCCGCCATCCAGCAATTGAACGCGGACGGCAAGTTGCTGGCCTACCACGACCGTTCGGACGGCGGCCTGTACGGCACGCTGACCGAAATGGCCTTCGCCGGCCGCGCCGGCCTGTCGATCAACCTCGACATCCTGACCTTGGAAGAGGGCCACGGCGCCGACCAGGGCGACGCCAAGAACTGGACGCAACAGATCGCCGAACGCCGCAACGAGCAAACCCTGCGCGCGCTGTTCTCGGAAGAGCTGGGCGCCGTGATCCAGGTGCGCGCCGACGAGAAATCGGCGGTCATGGACGTGCTGCGCTCATTCAACCTGGGCGCTTGCAGCCACATCATCGGCAAGACCAACGACCGTGGCGTGATCGAATTCACCCGCGACGCCAAGGTCATCTACAACAAGTCGCGCGTGGAATTGCACCGTCTGTGGAGCGAAACCAGCTGGCGCATCGCCCGCCTGCGCGACAACCCAGCCTGCGCCGACGCCGAATACGACCGTCTGCTGGACCAACAAGACCCTGGCATCACGCCGAAAGTCAGCTTCGACCTGAGCGAGAACGTGGCGGCGCCGTTCCTCAACGCCGGCGTGCGTCCACGTGTTGCCATCCTGCGTGAGCAGGGCGTCAACTCGCACATCGAGACCGCTTATGTGATGCACCAGGCCGGCTTTACCGCCGTCGACGTCCACATGAGCGACCTGATCGCCGGCCGCGCCAAGCTGGACGACTTCCAGGGCATCATCGCCGTCGGCGGCTTCTCCTACGGCGACGTGCTGGGCGCGGGCGAGGGCTGGGCCAAGACCATCCTGTTCAACAGCGCTCTTTCCGATCAGTTTGCCCGGTTCTTCGCCCGTGGCGACAGCTTCGGCCTCGGCGTCTGCAACGGTTGCCAGATGATGAGCAACCTGAAACCGCTGATCCCCGGCGCCCATGCCTGGCCGAAATTCACGACCAACAAGTCGGAGAAATTCGAAGCCCGCTTCGCCATGGTGGAAGTGCTGGATTCGCCGTCGATCTTCTTCCAGGGCATGGCCGGCACCCAAACGCCGATCGCCATCGCCCACGGCGAAGGTTATGCGGACTTCTCGCAGACCGGCAACATCAGCGAAGCCGTGGCCGCCATGCGCTTTGTCGACAACCGTGGCGCCGCCACCGAAGCCTACCCGTACAACCCGAACGGCTCGCCGCAAGGCCTGACTTCGGTGACTACGGCGGATGGTCGCTTCACGGTCATGATGCCGCACGCCGAGCGTGTATTCCGTACCGTCCAGCATTCGTGGGCGCCGGAATCGTGGGGTGAGGAATCGCCTTGGATGCGTATGTTCCGCAATGCCCGTAAATTTATCGGGTAATTAAATAGGGAATGAAACGGCGAGGTGTTTATTCGCTTCACGGAAACTGAGCGGCGCAAGCCGCTCTTTTTCTTTGCGGGTGAATAAGCGCACGGCGTCCGGCGCGTGGCGGGCATAATCCCGCAATGCCCAGCCGATGGCTTTTTGAATAAAGAACTCTTTCTCGTGTGCCAAAGTCAGCGCATATTCAAATAGACGTTGTTCATCCGTTTTATTCCGCCAGCCTAATTGATGCAATAAGGCGATACGCCGGACCCACATATTATTTTCGCGCAGTGCGGCGTCCATATACTCATGACCATGGCATAAAACCTTGCCTATGATTCCCGCCAAGGCATCCACCGTATCCCACCAGGACTTGTCTTGCACCAGTTCCAATAACGCTGGAATATCGCCGCTATTCAATTCTTTCCAGTGCATGGTCATTAGGTCGAGCGCGACGTATTGATATTCGCGCTCAGGTAATTCCCATAGCGCGCGGGCGTGGCCGAGCAGGGCATCGGCGCCGGCGCCCTTGAGCGGCCGCAGCACGTCCTTGCAGGCGGAGCGGCGCTGCGGCGTGCCGACACCGAGGAACGCGAACTGATCGCGCATGTAGGCGCGCATGGCGGGTGCTCGGCCGCTGTCCGCCACCGGTGCGAGGGCGGCGCTTATTTGGCTCAGGAGGTCAGGTTTCATGCCAGTTCTTGGCTCAAACAAGCCAGTGTTGAGTTTGTGGAGGACGTAAAAAAAGCGCCTGCAAGCAGGCGCTTCCTGTAGACCAGGTCCAGATTACTGGATCTTGGCTTTCTTGGTCAGCTCTTCGCGGTAGGCCACGATCTTGCGCTGTTGAATACCTTCGGCCACTTGGGCTTTGACTTCTTCAAACGATGGGAACTTGGTGGGACGCGATTCTTCCAGTTTGATCACGTGGAAGCCGAATTCCGATTTCACCGGGGTCTGGGTGATTTCGCCGTTTTTCAGCGCGATCATCGCGTCCGAGAATGGCTTCACCAGTTTAGCCGGGGTCATCCAGCCCAGATCGCCGCCATTGGCGCCCGAACCTGGATCTTTCGATACCTTGGCCAGGTCTTCGAATTTACCGCCGGCTTTCAGCTTGGCGATAATATCCTTGGCTTCCTGTTCGGTTGGCACCAGAATATGACGCGAGTGATATTCGGTTGGGCCGACAGCCGATTTATACTTGTCGTATTCAGCTTGAATCTCGGCGTCTTTCACCGGATTCTTTTTCACATAATCAGCCAGCATGGCGTTGATAATAATGCTTTGACGGGCATTTTCAATCGCTGCATTGACGTCGGCCTTTTTGCCGTAGCCTTGTTTATCTGCTTCTTGCAGCATGACTTCACGGCCGATCAGTTCTTTTTTAACGGCTTCACGCAGTTGCGGCGAATCCGGTTGCTGGCCCTGGGCCACAACTTGTTTGACCATTTGATCAACCTTGGCGGCTGGAATTGCCTTGCCATTGACGGTCGCAGCGTTCTGCGCGAAAGCTGGTGCTGCCGCGACGGCGATCAGGGCTAACATCAGGCGGGCTGGCTTCAACATCATTATTCAAATCCTTTAAAAATTACACTCTGAATGACACGCTAAGGGTGCATGATACCAACGCTGAATTAAAAACGGCGCCCCGCAGGGCGCCGCCTTTCATAACATTACTGCACTTTTGCTTTCTTTACCAGTTCTTCCTGATAAGCCTGCAATTTCTTCTGGGTCAGCGCTTCAGCCACTTGCGGCTTTACTTCTTCCAGGGTCGGCAGTTTTGCCTGACGCACATCGTCGACCTTGATCACGTGGAAACCGTTAGGGGTTTGCACTGGCTTCTCGGTCACTTGGCCTTTGCCCAGAGCGACGAACGCTTGTGCGAAGACTGGTGGGAAAGACGAAGGCGAGGCCCAGTCCAGGTCGCCGCCGTTGGCTGCCGAGCCGGTGTCTTTCGACTGCTTGGCCAGATCTTCAAACTTGGCGCCGCCCTTGATTTTGGCGATCACGTCGTTGGCTTCAGCTTCGCTGCCCAGCAGGATGTGACGAACGTGGTATTCCTTGTCGCCGGCTTGCGCCACGAAGCGGTCGTATTCACCCTTGATGTCGGCGTCCGATACCGGGTTCTTCTTCACGTAGTCCGCCACCAGGGCGTTGACGATGATGGCCTGGCGGGCGTTTTCCAGCGCGGCTTTCACGTCGGCATTCTTGCCAAAACCTTGTTTTTCAGCTTCCTGCATCATGACTTCACGGCCGATCAGGTCTTTCTTGATCAGGTCGCGCAGCTGAGGCGAATCAGGCTGCTGGCCCTGTGCCACGACTTGCTTGACGACCGCGTCTACGCGCGAAGTCGGAATAGCCTTGCCATTTACCACGGCAACGTTTTGTGCGAATGCTGGTACAGCGATAACGAGGAGTGCAATCAGCAACTGGGCTGGCTTGAAAGTCATTATTAATTCCTGTAAGGGGAAAGTTTTAGCGAATTAGCTTGGACGGCTAGATGTTGTCTTCAATTATTTTAAATGCCGATAGAGACCACGCTTGCATCGGAGCTCGAAGGTCAGACCTCGGAGGGCGCCAATGCAGTAATGGCCAGTGCATGAATTTCTTTATGCATCATATCGTGCACGGAATCATACACGAGTCGATGTCTTGTGACGAGTTTCAGGCCCTCGAATTGTAACGAAACAATGCGGAGGTTGTAGTGCCCGCCGCCGGAGGCCGCACCGGCGTGGCCGGCGTGCGCGGCGGAGTCGTCGTCCAGCGCCAGTTCCACCGGATCGAGCTTGGCGATCAGGGCGGCGCGCATGCGCTCCATGCGGGTATCTTGAATCTGGCTCATGCCTGGTCCTTCATATGACGCGATAAATAAATCGTTTGCCCGACAATAAATACAAACATGATGGCGGTGGCGCCGAACGCTTTAAAGTTGACCCAGGCGTCGGTATTCCCTTTAAACAGCACAAACGCCAGATACCAGTTGAGCGCGCCCATAAACGTGAAGAAGGCGATCCACGCCAGGTTCAAGCGGGTCCAGATCAGGTCCGGCAATTCGATGATTTCCTTCATCGATTGGCGCATCAGGTTCTTTTTGAACAGCAGGTCGCTGAACAGCAGCACCACGGCGAACAGCCAGTAGACGATGCTCAGCTTCCATTTGATGAAATCCTCGTCGTGCAGGTAGATGGTCAGTCCGCCGAACACCACGAACATGCCCAGCGAGGCCCACAGCAGGCCATCGACCTTGCGTCCGCGCACCTTGATCCAGCCGATCTGCGCCACGGTGGCCAGGATGCCGACCAGGGTGGCGAGGACGATCGGCGCCTGCTCGGGCGTGACCGAGCCGCCAGAAATGATGCCGCTCAGGTAGGTATTGATGAAGTGCTGGGAGGCGTCCGCGTTCATGCCGGCTATTTTGTAGCAGGCGAAGAACAGCAGTACCGGGATCATGTCGAACAGGAATTTCATGGCGTCTATTATTAGTCTTGTGGATCGAAGCGGAGGGAAGCGGAGTTTATGCAGTAACGCAGGCCGGTGGGTGGCGGGCCGTCCGGGAATACGTGACCCAGGTGGGCGTCGCAGACGCCGCAAATGGTTTCGGTGCGCAGCATACCATGGGCGCGGTCGACTTTTTCCACCACATTGGCGGGATCGATCGGCTCGAAGTAGCTTGGCCAGCCGCAGCCGGAATCGAATTTGGTGTCCGAGCGGAACAGCGGCGTGTTGCAGCACACGCAGGTGTAGATGCCATGTTCATGGTGATCCCAAAACTTGCCGGTAAAGGCGCGTTCGGTCGCTGCATGGCGGGTGACTTGATATTCCATCGGGTCCAGTTGGTCGCGCCATTCGGCGTCGGATTTGACAACTTTATTGCTCATGGCTTATTTCTCGCTTAAGAAGAACAGGAGACTTCAAGATGGCTTGCCCAATCCGGCGGCAAGGCGGCGTAGTGTTCGTGCTCGGGCTGTTCGTCGTAGGGGCGCTGCAACACCGTGAGCAGGCGCTCCACCTCGGAAAAGTCCTTATTTTGCGCTTTTTCGATGGCTTGTTGGGCCAGATAATTGCGCAGCACATATTTGGGGTTGACTGCGTTCATCGCAAGCGCACGCATGTCGTCGTCGGTGTTTTCGGTCTGCAGGCGGGCGCGGTAGCGCTCGGCCCAGGCATCGAACGCCGGACGGTCGATGAACAGGTCGCGCAGCGGCTCGTCAGCGCTGCTGTCGGCCGCGCGCAGGCCGCTCAGGCGCCGGAAGAAGAGGGTGAAATCGACACCGTTGGCTTGCATTAGCGCGAACATGTCGTCCAATAGCGCCTGGTCGGCGTCGACATGTTGTTCCCGCGTGGCGATGCCGAGCTTGGCATGCAGCAATTCGTCCAGCTTGGCGGCGAATTCGGTCTGGTAGACGTCCAGCGCCGCTTGCGTCGGCTCGACCTCGCCGATCAGCGGTAGCAGCGCTTGCGCCAGCGCATAGCAATTCCAATGCCCCACCTGCGGCTGGTTGGCATAGGAATAGCGGCCCTGCTGGTCGGTGTGATTGCAGATGTGGTCGGCGTCGAACCCTTCCATAAAACCATAAGGTCCGTAATCAAGCGTCAGGCCGAGGATGGACATATTATCGGTATTCATCACACCGTGCATGAAGCCGACCGCCTGCCAGTGCGCGATCATGTGTGCGGTGCGGCGCGTGACTTCCTCCAGCAGCGCGGCATACGGATTTTCCGCCGCGCGCAGGGCCGGATAGAAACGGTCGATCACGTAGTCTGCGAGGAGTTTCAGTTCGTCGTTCTGCTTGCGGTAGTACCAGTGCTCGAAGGATCCGAAGCGCACGAAGCTCGGCGCCATGCGCACCACCACGGCCGCCGTTTCGACGGTTTCACGTATTACGCCCTGGTCCGACCCGGCCACCGACAATGCGCGCGAGGTGGGAATGCCCAGCGCATGCATCGCTTCCGAACACAGGAATTCGCGGATCGAGGAGCGCAGCACCGCGCGGCCGTCGCCCATGCGCGAGTAGGGCGTCAGGCCGGCGCCTTTCCATTGCAGCTCCATCGGGCCTTGCGCGGTCTGCACCTCGCCGAACAGGATGGCGCGGCCATCGCCGAGCTGGCCGGCCCACACGCCGAACTGGTGGCCCGAGTAAACGGCGGCCAGCGCCTGGCCGCGTTCCGGCACCGCGTTGCCGATCAGGACGTCGAGACTATCGGCCAGGTCCGGCGGCAGGCCGATCAGGGACGCCGCCGCTGCGCTCGCCGCCACCAAATAGGGCGCGGGCAGGGGCGTGGGCATTAATCGGGTATAGAAGGCGGGCGGCAGGGACGCGAAGGAATTGTCCAGCGGCAGTTTGGCGGCAGTGATGATGTGCTCCAGATAGGCTAAGCAGTGATTTTACCGCAGGGCGCGATTGCTGCGGTGCAGCATCATCCTGCGTTGTCCCACCTAATCAAAATACTTCATAAATAGATGGCATCGAGCATCGCGCTGGCCAAGGCCAAGAATTTCCTCAACCGCTAGCGCTTCGTGATCGACCGTGGCGTGTTTCACCCGGATGCGGCGGACCTGGAAAGAACCCTGGGCCGCGCGGAGGGCTTCATCCTGGACGCCAAGCGTATCGTCTACGTCAGCGCAATGCGCGTCCTGCTGGCCGCATTACGCGCACAGGACGGCGCCAAGATCGAAGAAATGTCGATGAAAACGCTATTGGCGCAGTTCGGCATTTTTGACGCCGCGTCGGTCAAGCTGGAAAACTTCCAGATGGACTCGGCCAAGGCGCTCTACGAGGACAGCCAGTCCTTCTTCTCCGGCTTTACCAAGGGCTACACGATGGCCCTGATGCTGGGCGTGGCGCTGCTCATTTTCTCTGCGGTACGCCTGCTGCGGGCGATTTTACATCCGCTGCAAAAAGCCCTGGGCCACTTCGACCAGATCGCCGCCGGCAACCTGGACCTGTCGCGCGCTGAACCGTTGATGGCGTAACTTATTTAATCGCGCCGAACACTTTGCCGATCAGCTTGCTGCCGGTGCCCAGCGGGTCGGCGCGGATGGCTTTTTCTTCTTCGGCGATCATGGTGTACAGGCCGTCGAGCGCGCGCTGGGTGACGTAGCCTTCCACTGTGGACTGCTCCTTGGTCAGCACGCCCATCTTCGGCGCCAGGCTCATGGCGCTGTTGTATTGGGTGGCCACGCCGGATTTGTCGGTGACCTTCTTGACCACCGGCAGGAATTGCACGGCCAGCTTGTCCTGGGTTTTGCCACGGAAGAAATCCGTCACCGAGGTTTCGCCGCCGGTCAGGATGTTTTTGGCGTCGGTGATCGTCATCGACTTGACGGCGTCCAGCAGTAACGGCTTGGCCATCGGCACGGCGGCTTCGGCCGCATGGTTCATCTGCACCACCAGTTCGTCGAGCTGCTTGCCCTTGCCGGTCATTTTCAGGATAGGCCGCGCCTGTTCAAGGATCTTGGGCAGCGGAATGCGCACCTTGTCGTTATTCAGAAAGCCGCCTTCGGCGCCCAACTTGGACACGGCCGCGTTGGAGCCGGTTTCCAGCGCGGCCTTCAGGCCGCCCGACGCATCTTTGTTGCTGAGGTCGTCCAACGACAGCGCAAACGCGCTCACGGATAACAGGGCGAAGGGAATCAGGACGGCAAGCGAGCGGCGCGATACAGGCATGGGGGTCTCCAGTGAGGCAATGCCCTACTGTACTCCACCGCAGCCTATGCCGCCAGTGCGGGAATCTCCCTGGCCAAACGCTCCAGCAGCCGACCGCATTCGAACACGCTGAGCGTCTGATGCGTGCCGCCTTCGCCCTCGATATCGATGACTTCGTCCATTTCCGCGCGCGGGTCGCCACTGGCGTTCGGATTGCGCATCATTTTCGGCGCGGCGAAGCGGCGGCTGTCGTTGATGGTCATGATGTTTTGCACGGCATCGACCAGCAAGCCATAACATTCCTCGCCGCGCTCGATCACCAGGATCTTGGACTGCGAGGTGTCGAGCAGCGGCGTCATGCGGTACAGGCCGCGCAGGTCGATCACCGTCACCATTTTCTGGCGCAGATTGAGCATGCCGCGCATGAAGGCCGGCAGGCCCGGCGGACGCGTGATCTCGCCGACGCTCAGATCGATGATCTCGCGCACTTGCTTGATCTCCACCGCATAGCTGTTTTCCAGCGCAAAGGTGATGTAGACCTTGCGCTGGCCGCGCCGCGCGTCGTGCTGTTCGTTCTTGCCCGCCTGGACCGCATCCTTGGGATACAGGTTGGCGTGGCCGTTGCGCATGTCCTTGATCTCGGTGCTGGAGAAGATCTGCTGGTGATCGAGGAAGAAGATGTCGCCCAGGTCGGGCTTGGACAGACAGCCGCCGAACATGCCCGCCCGCGCCTTGCTCAGCATCGGAATGGGCATCACTTCTTCACTGTAGAAATGCACGATGTTGTCGACCGAGTCGACCAGGAAGCCGATGGTGGCGTCGTCGATGCGCGCCACGATGACGCGCTGGTCGGGACTGGCGCTGCGCGCGTCGCCGCCGGCGTTGAGCAGGGTGGCGAAGTCGACCACCGCCACGGGGCTGCCGCGAAAATTGATGCGGCCCAGGCACAGCGCGCTGTTCAGTACCGACGGCTGCAATTCCGGCACGCGGATGATTTCCTGGATGGCCGCCATCTCGAACGCGAACGACGATGCGCCCACGCGGAAACTCACGCATTGGCGGCGCTCGCCCTGATGGCGGCGCGTCTGGCGGTCCGCGCTTTGCAGCGCCAGCACCTGCGGTACGTTCTCGATGTGGATCAGGGCGTCGGGATCGAGCACTTGCACCAGCCGCGCGCCGTGGTCGAGCAGGATGGTGCCGGCCACCACGCCGCGCTGCTCGCCCTCGGCGTAGTTGAGCGTGCTGCGCTGCTCCGGCCGCACGCGCAGGATTTCACCGGTGGCGTCGAACAGAATGCCAATCAGCACGCCTTCGTAGTCGAGCACGGCGATCTTGTCGGTCGGCAGCGCCGCGCGCGCATCGGGATTGAAGACGCGGCCCAGGTTCACCACCGGAATCACGCTGCCGCGCAAGGTGAACACGCCTTCCAGAAACTTGGGCGACAAGGGCAGGGCCGACACCTTGGTCGGGTAATTGACCACCTCGCGGAAGCAGCAGGCGGGCAGCGCGAACTCGTCCTGCCCGAGGATGAAGGAACCGAACAATTCAGTGCCGGATGAGGCGGACGCATCACGCATGGACAACTCCAGGGCAAGGGTGGACGATGTCCTGCACGGTATAGTCGCAGGTGGCGCAGTCGATGTGCAGGGTGCGTCCGGACTTGCCGCCGACGCGGCAATAACTAATGTTCAGGCCGAATTTACGCAGATGCCGGCGCGCGGCGTCGGCATTTTGCTGGCCGATCTGCAGGCGGCTGGAGCAGCCGTTGAGCATGGTCGCGCCGCCGGCCACGATGACTTCCAGCTCGGCGTAATCGGCGACGCTGGCGCCGAGCAGGCGCAGCAGGGACGGCACGGCCTGGCTCACGTAGCGTGCGCAGGGTAGTTCCGTCATGTCGGCCGTTTCCGGCAGCAGGCAATGGGCCAGCGCGCAGCGACCTTGCTTTTTCCAGATCAGGGCGATGCCCACGCACGAACCCAGCAGCGCCTGCAAGCGATCGTTGCCGACGCCGATTTTCACCTGGCCCATGGCGACCTGCAGCACGCCGCTTGCCGTTGGCGGCAAGCAGCCGTGCGGGTCGTCCCACGGCAGTGTGGCCGGTCGTATCGGGGCGCTGAGTTGCGTCACGTGCATGATGTCCTTATTCCATTGTGTAAATCATCGGGCGGTCGAACCGGTAGGCGGTATCCCTGCCCGAGATCGATTCCGACTCGCCGACGATCATGACGGCATGCGGCGCCATGCTCAGCCGCGCTTGTTGCAGGATGGTGTGCTGGTGCTCCTGATCGAAATAGATCAGCACGTTGCGCAAGAACACCAGGTCGAACTGTTTGGCCGATTTGAGGGGCAACATCAGATTGTGCTGCGCCAGTTCGACGTGGCGTTTCAACGCATCGACCACGCGCAGGCCATTGGCGCTGGGGCGGAAGTATTTCCGCACCCAGTCCGGGTGGGTGGCCTGGATGCGCTCCACCGAGCGGCCGCCGTACTGGCCGTCGCGCGCCAGCGCCAGGATCTGCTGCGAAATGTCGGTGGCGTGGATCTGGTAGCTGAACTCCGGGTGTGCGGCCTGGAACTCCTCGCACAGCATGGCCATCGAATACAGCTCCTCGCCGCTGGAGGCGGCCGCCGACCACACTTTCAGTTGCTTGCCCGGGTGCGCGCGCCACCACTGCGGCAGGAATTCCTGCTCGATGTAATCCCACACCTGCTGGGTGCGGAAGAACAGGGTGTCGTTGGTGGTCACCAGGTCGATAAAATGCGGCACTTCGGCGCGGTCGCGTTCGACCACGTCGAGGTAGGCCTGATAGCTGTTCAGCTTGAGCGCCTGCACGCGCGGACGCAGGCGCCGCTCCAGCAGCACGCTCTTGCGTTCGGTCATGGCGATGCCCGTGTGCTTGCGCACCAGGGCGATCAGGGCCGACAGCGTGGACGGAGGCAGGCCGGTGGCGTCCATGTTCACACCGTGAAGCCGGATACGGTTTTATTCAGGTCGCCGGCGCGCTGGTTCAGCCCCTCGGTCGAACGGGCGATGCTGTCGCAGGCGGCGGCCGACTTCTCGGCTTCCTCGGCGATGTACTGGACCGCCGTGCTGACTTCGCGCGCCGTCAGCAGCTGCTCGTTGGCGGCCTTGGAAATGTCGGAAATGGCCACCGTGGTCTTGACCACGCCCACCAGGATCTTGTCGAAGGCGTCGCTGGCCTGACGCGAAATCTCGCTGCCGGCCGAGACGCGCTTGACCGATTCGTTGATCAGTTTGGAAATCTCCTTGGTGGCCTGCGACGAGCGCTCGGCCAGCTTGCGCACTTCGTCCGCCACCACCGAGAAGCCCAGGCCGTGCTCGCCAGCGCGCGCCGCCTCGATGGCCGCGTTGAAGGCCAGCATATTGGTCTGGTTGGCGATGTCGCTGATGACCTTGACGATTTCGCCGATGTCTTCCGACGAACGGTTGATCAGGTCCATGGCCTCGATCGACTTGGCCACCGCCTTGGCGCCGACTTCGGCCTCGTGCTGGGTCGACTTGGCCATCGAATCGGCGTCCGAGGTGTTGTTGGCGATGGTGTTGATCGAGCTGGTCAGGCCGTCGATCGAGGCGTTCATCTCTTCCACCGTGGCACCCAGTGCCTGGGTGCCGACCGCCACGCCGTTGGAGCGCTCGGCGATGGTGGTCGAAGCGTCGGCCAGGCCGTTGGCGGACATGACGACGTCGCCGATGACCTTGCGCAGGTCGGCGATCATCTTGCTGATGCCTTCGGCCAGCTGGTCGAGCGGTTCATCACCGTCGACCACGATCTTGCTGGTCAGGTCGCCGTTGGCTGCGCGCGCCACCGAGTCCAGCAGGCGGCTGATTTTTTCGCCATCGGACTTGGACTTGGCCGCCACCGACTCCTCCAGTTCCACCTGGCTGGTGATATCACTTGCGTATTTAACTATTTTGTATGGTTTGCCATTTAAATCGAGAATAGGGTTGTAAGTGGCCTGGATCCATATCGATTTTTTATTGTTTCCTAAACGTTTATAGCGTCCGCTATCGAATTCGCCACGATTGAGTTTTTGCCAGAAACGTTTATATTCGGCGCTGGCGGCAAAATCGGGATCGACAAACATGCGATGGTGTTCGCCTTTAATATCGTCGAGATAATATCCCATGACATTAAGGAAATTATCGTTGGCATTCAGCACGTGCCCCTGCATGTCGAATTCAATCACCGCCTGCGCCTTGTCGATGGCGCTGACCTTGCCCTCGTACTCGGCGCTGCGCAGGCGGTTGTCGGTGATGTCGGTGGCGAACTTGATCACCTTGTAGGGGCGGCCATTGCTGTCCATCACCGGGTTGTAGGACGCATTGATCCAGATTTCGCGGCCATCCTTGGCCAGGCGCTTGAATTCGCCGTGCTCAAACTCGCCGGCCGCCAGACCGGTCCAGAACTGTTTGTAGGCGGGGCTGGCCGCATACTCAGGGTGGCAGAACATCGAATGATGGCGACCTTGGACCTCCGCCAGGGAGTAACCGAGCACGCGCAGGAAGTTGTCGTTGGCGTGCAGGATTTTTCCTTCCATGTCAAACTCGATCACCGCTTGAACGCGGTTGAGCGCGGCGTGTATCGCCTGAAGTTCGACGTCATGGGTATGGATTACCTGGCTGGGAGCGTTCATGAAATATCCTGTAGTCGTCTGAAAATAATAAATATCATTAACACAGTATTATGTTGTGATATTTGGTGAGATTCGTTTTGATATTCGGGGGTAGGGAATATGCGAGGCGTTTATTCATTATTTGCTTTATTTAAATATCAGGCAAGCTCAACAATACTGAAAAGTGTCGCAAGTGTATTTTGCAAGCGACACTCAGGCCGGTTTTCTCCGCTTTACGAAGCACAGGTGCCGCCTTCAAAAGCGCGCGCACCGCGCTTAAAAAAATAACACGATCGTTCTTTTTATGCGGTATAGTAGGTAGGCCTACCATTCCAACCAGAACATAAGGAAGAGACATGACTGCTGAATATCAAGTACACGGCGCGGTGGCCGTCATTACCCTGAACAATCCGCCGGTCAACGGCATGGGCCTGACGACGCGCACGGCGGCCGTCAAGGGCATCCAGCAGGCGCTGGCCGATGATGCGGTCAAGGCCATCGTCATCACCGGCGCCGGCAAAGCCTTCTCGGGCGGCGCCGATATCAAGGAATTCAACACCCCGGCGGCGCTGGCCGAACCGAGCCTGCACACCCTGATCGCCACCGCCGAAGGCTCGACCAAGCCGGTGGTGGCCGCCATCCACACGGTTTGCATGGGCGGCGGCCTGGAGCTGTCGCTCGGCTGCCACTACCGGGTGGCCTTGCCAGGCGCGCAGATCGCCTTGCCGGAAGTGAAGCTGGGCCTGCTGCCGGGCGCCGGCGGCACCCAGCGCCTGCCGCGCGTGCTCGGCCTGGAACCGGCCCTGAACATGATCGTGTCCGGTGCGCCGGTGCCGTCGGAAAAGCTGCCGGCCCTGTTCGATGAACTGTTCGCCGCCGACGCCGACCTGCTGCAATCGGCCGTGGCCTTCGCCGAAAAAATCGCCGATGTGCGCCCGCTGCCGAAGGTGCGCGACCGCAAAGTCGATTATCCGAACCACGAAGCTTTCCTGCAATTCTCGCGCAACACCGTCAAGGCCATGGCCGGGCCGTTCCCGGCGCCGCTTGAATGCGTGGAAACCGTGGCCGCCTCGGTCACCATGAAGTTCGACGACGGCATAAAGTTCGAACGCGAGCGCTTCATGCACCTGATTCAGACCAGCGAATCGAAATCGCTGCGCCACGCCTTCTTTGCCGAGCGCATCGCCAGCAAGGTGCCGGACGTGGCGGCCGATACGCCGGTGCGCGCCATCAAATCGGCCGCCGTGATCGGCGCCGGCATGATGGGCGGCGGCATCGCCATGAATTTCCTCAACGCCGGCATTCCGGTCAAGCTGCTGGAAACCCGCCAGGAAGCGCTGGACAAGGGCATCGCCACCATACGCAAGAATTACGAAAGCAGCCTGAAAAAGGGCAAGCTGACCCAGGAAAAACTGGACCAGCGCATGGGCCTGCTGAGCAGCACGCTGTCCTATGACGACATCGGCCGGGCCGACATCGTAGTGGAAGCCGTGTTCGAGGAGCTGGGCGTGAAGGAAGCCGTGTTCCGCAAGCTCGATGCAGTGATGAAACCGGGCGCCATCCTGGCCACCAACACCTCGACCCTGGACGTCGACCAGATCGCCGCCTTCACCAAGCGTCCGCAAGACGTGATCGGCACCCACTTCTTCTCGCCGGCCAACGTCATGAAGCTGCTGGAAATCGTGCGCGGCAAGGAGACCGGCAAGGATGTGCTGGCCACGGCGCTGGCGCTGTCCAAGAAGCTCAAGAAAACCGGCGTGGTGTCGGGTGTGTGCGACGGCTTCATCGGCAACCGCATGATCGAGCAGTACAGCCGCCAAGCCGGTTTCCTGCTGGAGGAGGGCGCGCTGCCGGAGCAAGTGGACCAGGCGGCCGAGAAATTCGGTTTCGCCATGGGGCCGTTCCGCATGGGCGACCTGGCCGGCAACGACATCGGCTGGGCCATCCGCAAGCGCCGCTACGTGGAAAAACCGGAAATCACCTATTCGAAAACCGCCGACCTGCTGTGCGAGTTGGGCCGCTACGGCCAGAAAACCGGCGCCGGCTGGTATGACTACAAGGCCGGCGACCGCAAGGCCTACGCCAACGAGCAGGTCAACGCCATGATCGTCCAGCATTCGGCCGACCTCGGCATTACGCGCCGCAAGATCAGCGACCAGGAAATCGTCGAGCGCCTGGTGTATTCGCTGGTGAACGAAGGTGCGCTGATCCTGGAAGAGGGCATCGCCCTGCGCGCCTCGGATATCGATATGGTCTATCTGACCGGCTACGGCTTCCCGCTGTACCGTGGCGGGCCGATGTTCTATGCCGACACGGTCGGCCTGCCGAACGTGGTCGCTGCGATCAATAAATACGCGCGCGGTCACCAGGGCAAGGCCTGGCGCCCGGCGCCGCTGCTGCTGAAGCTGGCGGATCAGGGAAAGTTGTTTAATAATTAGCACATGTTGCAAGGGCGACACATGCGTTAATATTGTGTCCACAAGAACGGCCGAGTTCGTTATAATCGAACCCGGCCGTTTTTGTTTTTCCGCGCCCGGGAAACGGTTGGCAACTTTAGTGGGCGCTTCTCATTCAAAAACCAATAATCCGAGGTTCACATGAAGCACACCATTTTTGCCGCAGCACTGGCCCTGGCCAGCGTTTCCTCCGCCTTCGCAGCCGATATCAACGGCCTGTACAACACCGGCATCGGCGCTGGCGGCGCTGCGGAAACCCATTACACGGTCAGCTCGACCAGCGTGACCGACACGGTTCCTACCATTACCAAGGATGGCGTATGGCCGGTGGATGGCACCTGGCTGGTCAACAACAGCACGTCCAAATGGATCACCCCGACCGCCGTTCAGGGCGACACCTTCGATCCGGCTGTCAACGGCACCTACACCTACACCCTGAGCTTCAACCTGACCGGCTACAATGCCGCCACCGCCTTCTTCGACGGCCGTGTATCGTCGGACAACTCGGTAATCGTCAAGCTGAACGGCACCGACATCGGCGGCGGCATCGGCTTCCAGTCGTGGCACGACTTCGGCGCCGGCACCGGTTTCGCCGCCGGCTTGAACACCCTGGAATTCGTCGTCACCAACGACAAGCAGTACAGCGGCAACCCGACCGGCCTGCGCGTTGAATTCGAATCGTCGAATGTCAGCGCCGTCCCTGAGCCAGCCACCTACGGCATGATGATGGCCGGCCTGGCGCTGGTGGGCGTGGCCGCGCGCCGCCGCAAGCAGCAGAAATAATGCTGCGGAAAATGCTCACGGGCACTAAAAATTTAAGTGCACGTGAGTATTTTCTGTAAAAGCTCGTTATAATTCGTCTCAACAGCACTACTTCCTTTCGACGCCCTAAAAAACGGTTCGATGAAATTCCGGCATCCCCATCGATGCTGGTTGACACCCTACCAACCGATTTTAGAGGCTCTCATGAAACGCAATCTCCTTGCCGCCGCTGCGCTGGCATTCACCGCAATCTCGTCCGCCCACGCCGCCGGCATCACTGGCCTGGTGAATACCGGCGTCGGCATCAGCGGTCAATCGGACGGCAACTACGCACTGAGTTCGGCTGTCAGCAGCACCGCCGTCATCACCTACGACAGCCAGTGGCCGATCGGCCCATGGCTGGCCAATAGCAGCGCGTCGAAATGGATCACGCCGACCGCAGGCCAGGGCGATACCTTCGACCCGTCGACTTCGGGCATCTATACCTATACGCTGAGTTTCGACCTGAGCGGCTACAACGCAGCCAGCGCCGCCTTCAGCGGCCGCTTCGCGGCGGACAATTCCGTGGTGGTGAAACTCAACGACCAAGTCATCGGCAATGCCACCGGCTTCAGCGACTGGACCAGCTTCAGCGCCAGCGGCGGCTTTGCGCCCGGCGTCAACACGCTGGACTTCGTGGTCACCAATTGGGCGCAGAACGGCGGCAATCCGACCGGCTTGCGCGTGGAGTTTGGTTCGTCCAGTGTGATGGCGGCGGTTCCGGAACCGGAAACCTACGCCATGCTGCTGGGAGGCCTCGTCCTGGTCGGCGCCGTCGTGCGCCGCCGCAAACCGCAGTAAGCAGCAAGCAGCACGTAGTTAGCAGCATGCAGTAAGCAGTAAGCAGTATCGTAGGAACTCCTTGGGTTAATTTTCAAACCGCCTCACCAGGCTAATGCCGTTAAGTTAAGCTGAAAATAGGCTTCGTCATTCCCGCGAATGCGGGAATCCATGAGGCGCATGCCCGGCTAACTCAGCATGGATCCCGGCTTTCGCCGGGACGACATCGCTTAACTTAACGGCATTACCTCACCAGGCGGTTTTTTTTGCGCGCCAGCGATTCAAGCGGATGCCGTCTCAACGCGCGCGCCGGCCATGACAACTTCGAAGGATTGCGTGAACGCCGCCAGCAACTCCGGCAGCGCGGCCGGTTCCTCCCTGAGGCGCAGCTCCAGCGTAGTAGACGTTTCAAAAAGATCGTTTGCAGATAGATTACCCGCCGCGCCGCGAATTTTGTGGACCAGATCCGCCGCGCGTAACATTTCGCCCGAGTGGATTGCATCTTGAATCTGTTGCAAAGTGGACGAAAAATCGTCAGCGAACAAGCGCAGCAGTTGCGACAGCAACGCCTCATGCCCACCCAGCCGCTCCATTGCCGCCCGCACGTCGATGCCGGGGCGCGGCGCGGCTGGCGCAGTGGACCGGTTAGACGGCGGCGGCAAAGGCGCCGGCTCCGCCGCCCGGCTGCGGTCCGGCGTGACCCAGGTCGCCAGCACCGCGTACAAGGTATCTGGATCGATAGGCTTGGTGACGTAGTCGTTCATGTCCATCGCCAGGCAGCGCTCGCGATAGCCGGCCACCGCATGCGCGGTCATGGCGATGATGGGCAGCGCCGCGTGGCGCTGGTCGGCGCGGATCAGGGCCGTGGCCTGGTAACCGTCCATGTCGGGCATCTGGATATCCATCAGCACCGCGTCGTAGCTGCCGTCGCCGACCAGGCGCGCGGCCTCCTCGCCGCTGCCCGCCACGTCGGCGCGCACGCCGGCGCGCTGCAGTATCTCGCTGGCGACCTGCTGGTTGATGGCATTGTCGTCCACCACCAGCACGCGGGCGCCACGGATGCGCTGCACCGCCACCGAAGGCGGCGCGCTCATGGCCACGCCCTGCTGGACGGATTCCAGCCCCAGCGCCGACAGGATGGCATGGCGCAGCAGTTGCGGATTGGCCGGCTTGTCGAGGAAGGGCATGTTGCGGACGTGCTCCATGGTCTGTTTGTCATGCTCGCGCGCATAGGCTGTCACCATCAGCACCGCCGGTACCGACGCCAGCTCGGCGTCTTCGGCGATGCGGTGCAGGGTGTCGATGCCGTCCAGGTCGGGCATGTCCGCATCGATCAGCAGCAGGTCGTAGGCATCGAGCTGCATCGCCGCCACCGCCGTGGCGCCGGAAGCGACCGCGCGCGCCTGCAGGCCCAGCGCCGCAAGCTGCGTGCGCAGCATGTGGCGCGTGGCCTCGCTATCGTCCACCACCAGGATGCGCTTGCCCTGCGCGGCCGCCGGCACCGGCTGCAGCTGCGGCGTCTGGTCGTGCGCGGCCTGCAGGTGCACGGTGAAACTGAAGCTGCTGCCGACACCCGGCTCGCTGTCGACCGTGATATCGCCGCCCATCTTCTGCACCAGTTGCTGGGAAATGGCCAGCCCCAGCCCGGTGCCGCCGTACAGGCGCGTGGTACTGGCGTCGGCTTGCGCAAAGGCCTGGAACAGGCGTGCCTGCTGCTCCTTGCTGATGCCCAGTCCACTGTCATCGACGGTGAAGCGCAGCACCAGCGGCCCGCCCGGCGTGAACCCGGGCGTGGCGGCATCGATCTCCACCCGCACTTCGATATGGCCGCTGGCGGTGAACTTGAGCGCGTTGCCGACCAGGTTCACCAGGATCTGCCCCAGTCGCAGCGGGTCGCCCAGCAGATTGGAGGGCACCTCGGGCGCCGTCCAGATCACCAGTTCCAGCCCGCGTTCGGCGGCACGCCAGGCAAACAGGTCGGCGATCTGGTTCAAGGTATCGGGCAGGTCGAACGGCAATGCTTCGAGTTCCAGCTTGCCCGATTCGATCTTGGAGAAGTCCAGCACGTCGTTGATGATCTGCAGCAGGCTTTGCCCGGCGCGGCTGATCTTGCGGAAGTAATCGAGCGGCTGCGCCGGCAGGTCCAGGTGCGTGCCCAGTCCCGCGAAGCCGAGGATGGCGTTCATCGGCGTGCGGATCTCGTGGCTGATATTGGCCAGGAAGTCGCTCTTGGCGCGGGTTGCCACTTCGGCATTGGTGCGCGCCTGCTCGATCATGCGCAGCGAGCGCGCCTTGTGATAGGCCGAAATGAAAGGCTCCTTGAGCGCCTTGAGCAGCTCCAGGTCGGCGGGCGCGAAGCTGGCCTGGTACTGGTAGTTCTCGAAGATCAGGTAGCCCTCGACCTGGCCGTCGATTACCACCCGCACCGACAGCAGGGCGCAGACGTCGCCCGGCAACGAATGCGGATGATGCACCTCGAAGATGTCGGGCGCGATCATGCCAGTCGCCGGCGCGTAGCGCGCCTCCGCCTGGCGCAGGTCGATGCGGTAGGCGTCGGCGGTGGCGTCGATGCGGCCCCAGGCCGCGCGCAGGCTCAAGGTCTCGCTGCCGTTCTCGCGCACCAGCGCCAACGCCGAGTCGATGCCCCGGATGATGGTCGATTCGTGCAGGATGGTGTGCAGCAGGGCGTCGAAGTCGGTTTGTTCGTTGATCGATTTGACGATGGCGTTGAGTTTTTCCAGATGCTGGGTGCGCGAATACACCAGCGCCTGCAGCGCCTCGCCCCGGCGGTGCATGCGGCGCAGGCGCCAGCGCAGCAGGGCCCAGGCCAGCGCGCAGATGATCAGGAAATAGCCGAGCCGCGCCCACCAGGTCTGGTGCCAGGCCGGCAGCACTGCCACGCGCAGCGTCAGTTCGTCCGCATTCCATAGCCCCTCGCGGTTGCTGCCGCGCATGCGCAGCAGATAGGAACCCGGCGGCAGGTGGCTGTAGGCGACGATGCGACGGCTGGCGTCGACTTCGCGCCAGCGCTGGTCGAAGCCTTCCAGCAGATAGGCATAGCGGTTGCGGTGCGGCGCCGAGAAGTCCAGCGCCGCCAGTTCCACTTCAAAGCTTTGCTGGCCGGGGTTGAGCACCAGCGTCGCGCCTTCGGCTGCGCTCAGCGCGGACGGCGACAGCGCCTGCTGGTCGCGGCGCACCGCGCTGATGGCCAGCGGCGCGCGGTAGGTCCAGTCGTTCAGCCGCCCCGGATACACCACCGCCATGCCGCTGGTGGCGCCGAACACCAGATCGTGTTCGGTGGTGATGGTGCCGGCGCCGATGAAAAAGGTACGGAACGCCAGGCCGTCGGCGCGGGTCAGGGCGCGTGCGCGCAGGCTGCCGGCATCGATCACGGCGATGCTGTCCGAGGTGGCGGCCCAGACGCGGCCGGCGGCGTCCAGCTGCAGCGCCATGATGGTGTCGCTCGACAGTCCCGACGCGCTGCCGACCTGCTGGAACTGCGGCTGGCCCAGCGCGTCGCGCCCTGTCATCACGTAGATGCCGCTGCCTAGGGTGCCGACCCACAACCGGCCGCGCCGGTCGATCACCAGGGAGCTGATGAAGGCGTCCGCCAAGCTGTCGGCCTTGCCCGGATCGGCCCTGACCTGCTCCACCTTGCCGCTCTCGGGGTCGAGCCGATTCAAGCCGTTGCGGGTGGCGACCCACAGCGCGCCATCGGCGTCGCCGACCACGGCGTGGATGCGGTTGTCGGTCAGGCCGCCGCTTTCCTGTGCGCCCTGCACATAGGCGCGCAGCGCGCCGGTGGCCGGGTCGTAGCGCAGCAGGCCGTCGAAAGTGCCCAGCCACAGCTCGCCCTTGCGGACCAGGATGGTGCCGATGCGTGGATGGACATTCGCTTGCGGCAGCGGCACGCGCTTGACGGCCGTGCCATTGCGGCTGCTGCGGTACAGGCCCAGTTGCGTGCCGATCCAGGCTTCGCCGGCGTCGGCTTCGGCCAGCGACAGCACCATCCGGTTGGGCAGCGCGGCCTCCGGACGCTGGGGATCGGGCCGCAAGGCCGCGCGCCGCGCGCCGTCCTGCTGCACGATGTCGATGCCCTGGTCGGCCAGGCCGACCCAGACCTGGCCCCGGCTGTCGGTCATCAGCGCCGAGACGCTGGCCTCCAGCAAGCCCTGGGCGCCGAACACCGAGTCGATGGCCTCGCTGTGCGGGTCGTAGAGGTCGACCCCGCGCTCGGTGGTCACCCACATCAAACCGCTGCGATCGCGCAGCAGGGCGGCGCTGCGGTTGTGACTGAGGCTGGACGACACCGCCGGCTGATGCAGGATGCGCGCGCTGCGGTTGCTGTCGGCGCGGTATTCGATCACGCCGCCGCCGTAGGTGCTGGCCCACCAGGTGCCGGGCACGGTCTCGGCCACCGCCAGCACCATATTGGCCTGCGCGTCCTTGACCTCCTTGAGCGCGATCAGGCGGCCATGGTCGGCCTGGGAGTCGACCACGCCGAAGCCGCTCTTGAGCGTGCCGAAGGCGATCTGGCCCCGGCTGTTTTCCCCGAGGCTCAGCACCGTGTCGCTCCACGCGCCGTGGCCGTCGCCGCGCACCGGCACGCCGACGATGGTGCCGCCGGTGCGCATGTGCGACAAGCCGCTGGCCGTGCCTATCCACAGCGTGCCGGCGCGGTCCACCAGCAGGGCGCGGATCTGGTTGTCCGGCAGGCCGGGCGTGTCTTCGTGGCTGTAGCGGCGGATCGTCTTGTGGACGGTGTCGTAGTATTTGAGACCGGAGGGCGTGCCGATCCAGAGGTTGCCCCTGGCGTCGCTGGCGATGGCGCTGACCAGGCCCCGGCTCAATTCATCGTTGAGGCGGACGAAGTGTTCCGTATCTTTGTCGTACATGGCGATGCCGGCGGCGGCCGTGCCCACCCACAGGCGGCCGAGCAGGTCCACGTGCAGCGCCTGGATAAAGTCGCCGGGCAGGCTGGTGCCGGCTTCGGCGCTATGGCGGAAGCTGCGCATGCGGTAGCCGTCCCAGCGCGCCAGGCCGCTCTGCGTGCCAACCCAGACGTAGCCATCGCCGTCCTGCGCCAGCGCCATCCCGACCAGATGCGGCAGGCCTTGATCCAGGCCCACATGGTCGAACAGCGGAGTGGCCAGCTGGTCCCAGCGTTCCGGCGCGGCGACGGCGTCAGCGCCGGCGGCAGCGCACAGACAGGCCAGCGCCCACGCGGCGGCGCGCAGCCAGCGCTGGGCGGCGGCAATGGGCGGCAGGGATGCGTGGTTGTTCAAATCAGGGCGCGCTCCTCTCTGGGGGTGATTCAAGCATACGGAAATGCCGACTGAAAGTCCACAGCGCTAGTACAATCGCCCCAGGCAAACGAGAGTAGGTACACCTATGAAACCTGAAGTCCTGGTCGTGGCGGCCAGTCCCTCCGCCAGCGTGATGGCCCAGCTGGAACAGCATTTTCATTGCCACCATTTGTGGCAGCAGTCACCGGAGCAGCAGGCCGACTGGCTGCGCGGCGTGGCCGGCGCCGTGCGCGCCGTGCTCACCACCGGCAACCTTGGCATCAGCGCGGCGCTGCTGGCGCAGCTGCCCGCCGTGGAAATTGTCGCGGTGAACGGCATCGGCACCGACGCGGTAGACCTGACGGCCACGCGCGCGCGCGGCATCGCGGTCACCAATACGCCGGGCGTGCTGACCGACGACGTCGCCGACCTGGCCCTGACCATGCTGCTGGCGGCCGCGCGCCGCCTGCCGGCGCTGGACTTCTACGTGCGCACCGGCGCCTGGGAAGCGGGCAAGCCGGTGGCGCCGGCGCGGGCGCTGCGCGGCAAGGTGTGCGGCATTTTCGGTTTTGGCCGCATCGGCCAGGCGATCGCGCTGCGGGCGCAGGCGTTCGGCATGCAAGTGCGCTACTTCCAGCCGCGCGCCATCGAGGGGACCAACCTGCCGCGCGCCGCTTCGCTGCTGGCGCTGGCGGAAGACAGCGACTATCTGGTACTGAGTGCGCCCGCCAGCCCGGCCACGCGGCATGCGGTCGACGCGGCGGTGCTGGCGGCGCTCGGCGCGCAAGGCACGCTGGTGAATATCGCGCGTGGCGCGCTGGTGGATGAAGCAGCGTTGATCGATGCCTTGCGCGCACGCACGCTGGGCATGGCAGCGCTGGACGTCTTCGCCGACGAACCGCGGGTGCCGGCCGCCTTGCGGGAACTCGACAACGTGGTGCTGACGCCGCACGTCGGCAGCCTGACGGTGGAAACGCGCCACGCCATGGGCCAGCTGGTGGTCGACAACCTGCTAGCGTACTTCAGCGGCCGGCCGCTGCTGACGCCAGTGGGGTGACCGCCAGCGGCAGCTGGGCGTAGACTTTCACGCAGTTGCGGCCGGCGCGCTTGGCGGCGTACAGCGCTTCGTCAGCGCGGGCGTAGGCCAGTTCGAAGCTGGTGCCTTGCGCATTCCAGCTGACGCCCACGCTGGCCGTGATCTGACGGTTGATCGGCGCGCCGAAGACCTGGTCGGCGATGGCGTCGCAGATGCGCAGCGCCACCGCCTTGGATTCTTCCTGCGAGGAGGTCGGCCAGACCACCGAGAATTCCTCGCCGCCGACGCGGCCGATCGCCACGGCGGGACCGAGCAGCGCCTGCAAACAGGCCACCACGGTAATGATGACGGCATCGCCGGCCGGATGGCCGAAATCGTCGTTGACCCACTTGAAGTGGTCGATATCGAGCACGATCAGCGCCATGTCGCCTTGCTGCAGGCAGGCCGAGGCCTGGTCGATCACCGCCGCCCGGTTCAAGGCGCCGCTCAGCGGATCGTGCGTGGCGCGGTACTCCAGCTGCTGCGCCAGTTCGTGCAGCTGGCGGTTCATCTGGTTCATGTCCAGTTCAGCGCGGTCGCTGCGGCGGATCAGGCGGCGGCTCTCGCGCATCAGGCGCTCGTAGTGGACGATCAGCTCGGCCAGCGCCGAGCGGGCGTCGGCCTGAGGGTCTTCATGCGCGCACCTGGCGTTGGCCAGCGCGGCGCTTTCCAGCGCAAACAGGTCGGCGTCGGCCATGGGTTTCATCAGTTGCTCACTGCGTGGTCGTGGAAGTCGAGGGCGCCGAAATCGTCCTGTAGCTCCTGGCCGAATTCGAGGATGGTGTCGTCGTCCTCGTCGTGATACCAGTTCAGGCGCACCTGATTGCCTGCCACGGCGGCGTTGTTCAGCGCCTCGAAGAAGGTGAACAGCATCTTGGTGCTGGAGCTGTTGAAGTAGGCCAGCGAGACGTTGACGGTAATCTCCGCATCGGTGCAGCCATCGAGCCAGGTCTGCACCCGCGCGATCACCGGGCCGTAGAAGGCGGCGGCGTTCTCGGGATAGGATTCGCCCTTGATCGACAGTGTCTGCTGGTCGAAGCGGAAGTCGATTTCCGGCGAGGTGGGCGAGGCGGCGATAAACAGTGGTTCCATTGGTGTTCTCAGTATTGTTCTCAGTGCTGGGTTCAGATAATCGCTTTGATGCAGAAGACGGTGGTCTCAGGTTCGAATTCGTCGGCGACAAATTCGAACTCCAGCGGCTCGCTGGCGTCGCGCGCCATGGTCAGGAAGCCTAGGCCCGCGCCCTTGCTGTCGGCCGGCGTTTCCTCGCGCAGGGCCTTCTTGTAGGCGGACTTGATCTCTTCCATCGACATGGTGTGCAGCGGCTCCAGGCGGCTGCGGATGCGCTCCACGTTGGCGCTGTCGACCGGATTGGCGCACAACAGGAAGAAGCTGTCGCCCTTCATGCCGATGCAGAAGGAGCCGCGCCGCATCTGATTTTCGCTGTGCGCATGCGGCGTCAGGGTGTCGGACGAGTAGTGCATGATGTTCTGCGACATTTCGACGAACGACGAGAAGATGCGGCGCCGCGTCGGCCCGGCCGCGCCGGCGGTGTCCAGGCGGGCCTTGATGGTTTCCGAAATGGCCGCCACCACATGCTGCGAGAAATAGCCCACGTAGAAAAAGATGATGTGGCGCTTGCGGGCCACTTCGTAAAAATCGCTGAATTCTTTGTACAACAAATCGTGCTCCTCTAGACGCCGTCGGTTACGGGCGCAGGCAGAAAAAGGTCAGGTCGTCGCGCCGCGGCTGTTCGCCTTGCCATGCCTGGTAGTCGTCGAGCATGGCCTGCGAGACGTGGCGCGCGCACTGGGTGCGATGGGCCAGCAGCACATCGCGCATGCGGCGCTTGCCGTAGGCGATGTCCTTGGCGCCGCCGATCTGGTCGATCAAGCCATCGGTGGTGAGGAACAGCAGGCTGCCCTCGGGGATGTCGATGATCTTGTTGGTCCACTGGTAGTCCAGCGGCGAGTCGATATAGCCGACGCCCATGCGTTCGCCGTCCACCGTTTGCACCGCCTGCTGTTCCGGGTCCAGCTGGAACAGCGACAGCTTGGCGCCGGCGAAATGCAGGCGGCGTGCGGCGTTGTCGAACCAGAGGAAGGCGGCATCCATGCCGTCGTTCGATTCAGCCGAGCCGTGGCCCTCGACCTGGCCCAGCATGCCCTTGACGCCGCGATTGACTTCGGCGATCAGGCGCGCCGGATCGCGCGGACCTAGTTGTTGCAAGGCTTGCGCCAGGGTCGACGAGGAAATCAGGGTCATGAACGCGCCGGGCACGCCGTGGCCGGTGCAGTCGGCGATGGCGGCGAACCAGCCGTCTTCGTAGCGCGCGAAATGATAGAAGTCGCCGCCGACCACGTCGCGCGGCTGCCATTCGAGATGGGCGTCTTCCAGCGCGTCGGACAGCGCCAGGTTGGAGGGCCGCAGCAGCGAGCGCTGGATCACGCTGGCATAGTCGATGCTGTGCATGATCTGGCGGTTTTTCTCGGCCTGCATATTGGCCACCACGTTCATCAACTGCAGGCCGAAGCCGACGCCGGCCAGGGTGCCGTCGCGGGTCACGATAAAGCCGTCGGCCAGCGCCTTCTCGCCCGATTCGACGGCGCGGAAGGTCAGCGCTTCGATGCTCATGGCGGCATCGACGATCAGCGGTTCCTTGTCCATGAAGGCGATGCAGCTCTTCTTGCCGTACAGCTCATGGTAGAAGGGCTTGGACATCTGCGACATGAAGATGTTGCGGCTGATGAGGCCTATCGGGCGGCCGCCCTCGATCACCGGAAGGCTCATCAGGTCGCGGCGCTCGGTAAACAATTCGAGCACGGCGAAATTGCCGGTGTCGGACAGCACCGAGATCGTCTCCACGCACAGGTCGGCGGCAACGGAGAGGCGAAAGCGGGGCAGGTGCAAACGAGAGGCATTGAACTCCACGGCCGTAAACCTTTTATCAATACTGAAGCTAAGATGCTACTGGGAAATTATTACCGCCTGATTACATCTTAGTTGAAAGAAAACAGTGTTGATTTAATTGCCTTGCGGTAATAACGCTGTCACATTTGCTGTGTAGATTGGCCGGCATTCGCGCTGCAAGCGCACTTAGACCATTGAATGCTTATGAAACTACCTCAATTGAATACCGGTATGCGGGTGATGGCGTCGTTCGCGGTGCTGCTGGTGGCGATGGCCTGCATGTCGGGCGTCTCGCTGTGGCGGCTGCAAGCGGCCAACGACATGGCCTCCAGCCTGGTGAATGAAAAACTGGCACGTCAGCAGCTGACCTCCGAGCTGCTGGGCGTGACCGAACTGAACGCCTTGCGGGCGATGTCGATCGGCCGCAGCGACAGCCTGGAGGTGTCCGATATTTTCCAGGCCCAGCTGAGCGCCGGCGAGAAAACGGCGGCCGCGCTGGAACGCCAGTTGGCGGCGATGCCGGTCGACGCCGGCGAGGCCGCATTGCTGCCGGCCGTGACGCAAAACAAGACCGCCTTCCTGGCCATGCGCGCCGACCTGTTCAAGTTCAAGGACAGCGGCCGGATCCAGGAAGTGAGCGACCTGCTCGACAATAGATGGCCAGGCGTCTACAAAGCCTATGCCGGCGCGCTGGAAAAGCTGCTGGCGTACCAGGCGCAGCAAGCCAAGGCGTTGGCCGCGTATTCAGCCAGCCAGTTCGAGGGCAGCCGCGCGCTGCTGGTCGGCCTGGGCATGGCGACGCTGGCGTTGGGCGCGGCGCTGGCGCTGCTGCTCACGCGCAGCATCGTGCGCCCTTTGACGCAGGCGGTGGAACTGGCCGAGCAGGTGGCCGGCGGCGAGCTGCACGTCGCCATCGAGCATGGCCGCAGCGATGAAATCGGCCAGCTGTTCGACGCGCTGTCGCACATGACCGGTCGCCTGGCCGACACCGTGGGCCGTGTGCGCGATGGCGCGGTGGCCATCGATTCGGCCTCGCGCGAAATTGCGACCGGTAATATGGACCTGTCGCGCCGCACCGAGCACCAGGCCGGCGCGCTGGAAGAAACGGCGTCGGCGATGGATGAACTGACGGCGGCGGTGAAGCAAAACAGCGGCCACGCGCGCCAGGCCAACCAGCTGGCGATGTCGGCATCCGAGGTGGCGGGCAAGGGCGGGGCGGTGGTGACGGAAGTGGTGCAGACCATGGCCAGCATCAACGACTACGCGCGCAAGATCGTCGACATCACCAGTGTGATCGACGGTATCGCCTTCCAGACCAATATCCTGGCGCTGAACGCGGCGGTAGAAGCGGCGCGCGCCGGCGAGCAGGGGCGCGGCTTCGCGGTGGTGGCGGGCGAGGTGCGCAACCTGGCGCAATGCTCGGCGGCAGCGGCCAAGGAGATCAAGAAGCTGATCAACGACTCGGCCGCACGTGTGGCCAGCGGCAGCGCGTTGGCGGAGACGGCCGGCGCCACGATGGGCGACATCGTCGCCAGCGTGCAGAAGGTCACCGCCATCATCGGCGCCATCAGCGCTGCCAGCGCGGAGCAGGAGCACGGCATCGAGCAGGTCAACGCGGCCATCAGCGAGATGGACGACGTCACCCAGCAGAACGCCGCGCTGGTGGAGGAAGCAGCAGCGGCGGCGGCGGCGATGCAGGCGCAGGCACGCGAGCTGTCGCAACTGGTCGGCGCCTTCAAGACCGACGCGCGCAGCGCCATCGTTCAACACCTGCCGCAGCGGCCGTCCTTGCCGGCGCTGCAAGCGCCAATGCTGCGCCAGGCGGCATAAGCACAGCTGCGCGGCGGAATATCGATAGCAATAAATCTTGCTTGTCCAGGCCGGGCGGGGCGGCTATGCTGCGCGCCTGTTCCTATCGAAAGCAGTGTTCGACAACCTGGTGTATCTCGATACCGCCGGCGAGCCTACGCCATGGCTGGCGCGGTCGTGGAAGGTGTCGCCGGACGGCCGCGTCTACACCTTCGTTTTGCGGCGCGACGTGACCTTTAGCGATGGCACACGCTTCGATGCGGAAGCGGTACGAATACGCCGGGCTATGTGGACACCTACCAGCATGTCCAGGCGCGATGCCGACGCTATCCGCCTCAAGGAAGGCCGCCGCCTCAGCGTGGAATTGCTGACGACAGGGGATGAAAGGACGCCGCCGGCCTCGGTGCGCCAGATCCAGGCCGATTTGCAGCGCGTAGGCATAGAGCTGCGCCTGAAACCAATCAAGTCCGCCGAGCTATCCGACGTGGTCACCGCCGGCCAATATGACGCATTGACCGGAGGCTGGTGGTCTACACGAAACACCTGCATGGCGTGCTGTTCGACACCACCCACAACACCCCCATCCTCACCGGCGCATGGCTCGACCAGTAATTTCAATTTTGCGTTCACAGGCAGTATCGATGCTGCGCTTGCCGTCTGGACTCACGGGTGTTGCTCTACGCAACATTCGCCTTGCGCGGTGTCGCAGATTTTGTGACATCGCCTTGTCCTCTGCCATATTTCCCAACTCATCCCAGAAGAGAGGAAGTAGATGAGGTTGGTAGTCCAACCAGTTTAATGCCAACTGTGGCCAGTAGTCAGACACGCTACTGTGGAAGACGTGTTTCAGCAGCGGCGTCGAAGGAAATCGCTGAATGCTGTGAGCGTATTCTGGTTGAGATTGACATGCTTTGAACAAGTGCTGAGCGAATTCAGAAGGATTCACCTCAAACAATATCATCATGAGCACGAATTTTTCTTCTGCATCGAAGTTAACAAGCTCCTCGAATCGACGTTGCGTGCACCAGCCATTGTTTTTGTACACGCCGATTAGCTGCTCACCACGGGTGAACAGCCAGCAGTAGGGGGGGGGCTGAAGATAGGGCGGGATTGCCACCACTTTCTCCGCTCTCATTGCTGCCTCCAGTAGTGGTGTATGACAGGCAATCCTGTACGTGCCGATAGCCACAATCGGAACTTATTTCGGATCGCTGGCGTCCAGTGATAGCCAAAATGGCCGCTTTGCTCGCTGGTGAGGATTTCACCGCGCGCTCCCCTCGATAGCGTTCCGCCGACGACAACGGCGCCTCGGTCAACGCCAATTGCTGCGGCTAGCTGCTCGTGCTTCGATCCCTGCAACTGGGCGTGAGCTTTAATAACGCCAGTTGCGAACCTGTTTTTCTGAGGGCAGTACACGAATTCTACGCTTTTCAATCTCGGGACGTAGGCCTTGAAGGCCGCCACTGCCCGGATCGATCTCAGCTCCTTGATGTGTCGCCATATGGGCGCCTTGAAAAACTGTCATTCCCGCGCAGGCGGGAATCCATAGGTCGCATGTTTGCTGGCTCAGCATGGGTTCCAGCTTGCGCGGGAACGACAAACTGTGGGTTTTGCGCGGTGCCTGGAAGTGTCGTCATCGGCCCGTCATAAACGTTTGTTATCTTGCTAGCCTTTATAACAAGCCGGATTGACGATATGAACCGCAAGTCTATTTTCATCGCTGGATTGAGCGCGGCCTTGCTGGCCGCTTGCAGCGGCAGCGACAATGCTCCCGCCGAGACCACGCCGCCAGTCACGCCGCCGGTCGCCGCCGCGCCGAAGAACGTCATCTTCTTCCTCGGCGACGGCATGGGCCTGACCACCATGACCGCCGCGCGCATCTACGCCGTCGGCGAAGACGGTGAGCTGACCATGGACACGCTGCCTGAAACGGCCTTCGTCAAGACCTTCTCCAACGACGCCCAGGTCACCGACAGCGCGCCGTCGATGGCCGCCTACATGACCGGCGTGAAGATGAATAACGAAGTCATCTCGATGTCGCAGAACACCGTGGCCGTCGATCCGATCAACGATTCCGCCGGTAATAAGCTGGGCAACAACTGCGGCGCCAGCAACGGCACCCCGGCCGTGACGCTGCTGGAACTGGCCAAGGCCGCCGGCCTGTCGGCCGGCGTGGTGAGCACCGCGCGCGTCACCCATGCCACGCCCGCCGCCACCTATTCGCACATCTGCCACCGCGACCTGGAAAACGACATCGCCGCAGCAGCGGTGCCGGGCGGCGCCGGCTACAACAGCGCGCTGGGCGCCACCGGCCTTGATGTGCTGATGGGCGGCGGCAGCCAGTTCTTCAAACCGGTCAAGGACGGCGGCAAGCGCGCCGACGGCCGCGACCTGATCGCCGAGCTGAAAGCCAAGAGCTACGCCTACGCCAGCAACAGCACCGAGTTCAATGCCATCGACGGCACCAAGACCGACAAGCTGCTTGGCCTGTTCACCTCCAGCCACATGAGCTATGACCTGGACCGCGACCCGGCCAAGGAACCCAGCCTGGCCGACATGACCACCAAGGCCATGGACGTCCTGGCCAAGAACAGCAAGGGCTACTTCCTGATGGTGGAAGGCGGCCGCATCGACCACGCGCTGCACGAGACCACCGCCAAAAAAGCGCTGCAGGACACCGTCGCTTTCGACAACGCCATCAAGGCCGCCATCGCCAAGGCCAAGCTCACCGACCCGACCCTGGCCAACACCCTGATCGTGGTCACCGCCGACCATGACCACACGCTGGTGCTGAACGGCTACGCCAAGCGCACCGGCAAGACCACCACCGCCAACGCCGGCGTGCTGGGCGTGGTGAAGAACTACGTCACCGGCGCGGTGGACAAGGATCTGGACGGCGCACCGTACTCGATCATCGGCTTCGGCAACGGCGAGAACCGCGTGCAGGCCAGCCGCGCCAGCCAGGCCTCGCTGGACGACACCGTCACCGGCGGTAATACCTATCACCAGGAAGCGGTGGTGCGGGTTGGCGTGGGCGGCGAAACCCACGGCGGCACCGACGTCTTCCTCGGCGCCGTCGGCAAGGGCGCCGACACCTTCACCGGCACCATCGACAACACCAAGGTGTTCAACCTGGTGAAAAGCGCCGCAGGCCTGTAAGCACCGCACACTTCAAGAACGGAACTTTGCACATGAAACGTACACTCTTAGCCGCCGCGCTGACGCTGTCCTTCGCCCAAGCCGCCTATGCGGCGGGCGAAGCCAAGAACATCATCTTCTTCCTCGGCGACGGCATGGGCCCGTCCACCGTGACGGCCGCGCGCATCTACAAATACGGCGAAGCCGGCAGCCTGACCATGGATACGCTGGAACGCACCGCCCGCATCAAGACCTATTCGAACGATGCGCAAACCACCGACAGCGCACCGTCGATGGCCGCCTACATGACCGGCGTGAAGATGAACAATGAAGTCATCTCCATGTCGGCCGACACCGTCGCCACCAATCCTGGCAAGGACGCCAACGGCAACCTGGGCGTGAACAACTGCGCCGCCACCGGCAACGGCATCGCCGCCGTGTCCATCCTGGAACTGGCCAAGGGCAAGGGCAAGGCCGTCGGCGCCATCACCACCACCGAACTGACGCACGCCACGCCGGCCACCACCTTCTCGCATATCTGCAACCGCAACGCGCAGTACCACATCGCGGCGCAAGTGGCGCCGGGCGGCGTCGGCTACAACGCGGCGCTGGGCGACGGCGTCGATGTGCTGATGGGCGGCGGACGCAATCATTTCACGCCGTTCGACGCCGTCGCCAACAAGACCGGACGCGCCGATGGCCGCAATCTGCTGACCGAAATGGCGGCCAAGGGTTACGCCGTGGCCTCGACCAAGGCCGAGATGAACGCGGCGGCCGCCGGCAAGAAGTTCATCGGCCTATATAGCAGCAAGAGTCACCTGGAATATGAACTGGACCGCAGCGCCACGCCGCCGCTGGGCGAGGGCGCCACGCAACCAAGCCTGGCCGAGATGACCGTCAAGGCCATGGACCTGCTGTCCACTAACACCAACGGCTACTTCCTGATGGTGGAGGGCGGCCGCATCGACCACGCGCTGCACGGCACCAACGCCAAGCGCGCGCTGGCCGACACCATCGCTTTCGACGACGCCATCAAGGCCGCGCTGGACAAGGCCAAGCTGACCGACCCGACCCTGGCCAATACCCTGATCGTGGTCACCGCCGACCACGATCACACGCTGGCCTTCAACGGCTACGCCAAGAAGGGCAATCCCATCCTCGACATCAATCGCGGCTACAAGGACAACCAGCCAAGCAAGGACGCCGACGGCAATAGCTACACCACGCTGGTATTCGGTAATGGCCCGAACCGCCCGAACACCCGCGTGAGCCTGGACAGCGCCACCGTCCTGGCGGATAACTATCTGCAGGAGACCGGTGTGCGCCTGGCCAGCGAAACCCACGGCGGCGGCGATGTCAAGCTGTTCGCCACCGGCGCCGGCGCCAAGGGTTTCAAAGGAACGCTTGACAACACCAAGGTGTTCAGCTTGTTGAAATCGGCCTTCGGTCTCTGATGAAGCGTTCGTTTCTGTTGATGGCCGCGCTGTGCGCGGCCGGCCTGGCCGCAGCGACTGATCTTGATGTGAAGATCGCTTACTACAGCAAGGTGGTGACGGCGGAGGGCGTGACGCGTGAAGCGCGCTACGAAGAGACGATGTTGCGCCGGGCCGGCCATGTGTGGAGCGCACGCCTGCTGCCGGCGCACGCCGAGGAGCACAAGCCGGGCCCGCACAAGCACTTCAATCATGTGGTGCTGCCGCGCCACGTGGTGCTGGATAATATGCAGCCGCGCGTGGAGTTCATCGACGGTCATGCCAAAGAGGTGGTGTCGGTGCCGCGTTCGGAGTACGACAACATCGGCTTCGACGGTTCCTGGGACCATGCCTACTATCTGCTCGACAGCAAGCGCCTGAAGGCGATGCCGCTGTCGTCACGCGCTTCCTCCGTCCCCGGCGCGCGCTGGCGCGAGCGCGAGGACAAGGGCGTGTTCGAACGCGTGCTGTGGGACGACCGCAAGCAAATCCCGCTGGTGATGGAAAGCGGCGACAAGGCCGCCACCTTCTTCAACCGCATGGAGCTGACCGTGCAGCCGACGCTGACGCGCGAGCTGCCGTGGCAAAAGCTGAAAGGCTACGCCCAGAAAGAGTATTCGGACTTCCTGGACTAAGCGCCTACATCTTGTACGAAGCCTGGACCGATAAGGCGCGCGGCGCCATCGGCAAATCGTTCGGCAGCGTCAGGCCGGGCGCAGGGCTGGGCTCGCGGACGTCGGTGTTGAAGACGTTGCGCAGCGCGGCGGCGAAGTTCCACTGGTTGCGGCCGTTGCGCGTGGCCAGCGTCAGGTCCAGCGTGGTGTAGTCGTGCAGTGGCTGGCGCCGGTCGCCGAAGGCGCGCTTGCGGTCCGCCACCCAGTTGACCTGGGCGCTGGACTGATAGCCGCTGGCAAATGCCCACTCGGTGCGGCCGTACACGTGATGGCGCGGCGCGTAGCCCGCATCGGTATTGTTGGTCTGGTCGGTGGAGCGCTGCCACGCGTAGTTGCCGGACAGGCGCACCTCGCGCGAAATCGTCCAGTTGGATTCCAGTTCGATGCCGTGACCCTTCTGGTTGCCGGTATTGGCGTAGGTGCCGCCGGTGCCGGCGATGGCGTTCGGCAGGATACGGATCATGTCCTCCATGTCGTAGCGATAGAACGTCAGGTTGACGGTGGCGTCGGTGCGCGCCTGCCATGCGAACGCCAATTCGGTGGTGGCATTGCGCTCCGGCCGGAGATTCGGATTCCCCAACACCACCGGATTGGTGATGCCGTAGCTTTCGTTGAACGCCGGTGCGCGGAAGGCGCGGCCGTACAGCAGCTTGGCCGTCAGGTCGAAGCTGGCGTCCCATACCAGCGCCATGCGCGGATTGGTGGTGCCGCCGAAGTCCGAGTACTGGTCATGCCGCACGCCGGCGGTCAGGCTCCAGTCGGCGGCGAAATTCCATTCATCCTGCAGGTAGATGTAGTCGATCTTGCGGCGTTGTGGGCGGATAAACGGCGTGGTGTTGGTGGTGTCCACCAGCGCCGGTAGCGGGATCGGCGTGCCGTTGGGGGCGTAATTGAAATTGCGGATTTCGCGCACGCGGTACATATCGATATCGTCATGGCCCACGCCTACCCGCAGGTGATGGCTGGAGACGCCGCTGTAATCGGCATAGGCAGCCAAGCGGTAAATGCGCTCCCACTCCTCGGGCGCGCCGATCATGCCATTCGGGAAAGCGCCGGTCGGGAACACCAGGCCGGGAGGCAGCAGCCGGTATGGCGTGGGCATCTCCTGCGAGGACTGCTGGCTACTCAGGCTGGCGCCCAGTCCCAGGTTGCGCGTCACTTGCGGTTCGGCCCAACTCAGGTTGGAGGTGATGCGTTCGCCCTGCTGGCGGCCGACCGGATCGAGTGCCGAGGCGATGCCGGCGCCGGTGCCCATGTCGTAGCGGCGCTTGTAGCCGAAGCGCGCGCGCCACTGACCATAGATCAGGTCCAGGTTGGCGTCGATCATTTTGAGCTGGTTATTCAACGTGCCCGGCGCCAGCGAAGCGTGGGTGCCGAACAGCGTGTCGTTGCGGCTCTGCGCATCGGCTTCGATGGTGGGATGGTAGCCGTCGGTGGAGCCGGCGCGGAAGTAGGCCGCCACCTCCACCGGACCCAGTTTGCCGCCGTGCTGCGCCCAGCCGTCGTAGCTGCCGAACGAGCCGACGCGGCCGCCGATCTCGGTCCCCGCCGCTTCGTTGGCGCCTTTGGTGATAAGGTTGATCACGCCCGAGAATGCGTCAGAGCCATACAGTGCCGAGCCGGGGCCGCGGATGATTTCGATGCGGGCGATATGCTCCAGCGGATAGCCGCCCCAGATATTGCCCTTGTTGCCGATGTAGGCGGTGGTGATCGGCACGCCGTTCTGCAGCATCAGGATCTGCGGCGTGTAGGCGCTGACGATGCCGCGCACCACGTACAGCGGCGAATAGCTGTTCGGCGTGCGGTTGACGTGGATGCCGGCGACGCTTTCCAGCACCTGATCGAGGTCGGTCGCTCCCATGGCGGCGATGTCGGCCGCCGTAATGACCGAGGCCACGGCAGGCGCGCGGCGCAGCGCCTGCAGGTTGCCGGTGGCGATGCTGACGCTGTCGCCGGCGCCGTACACCAGCGCCAGTTCGTCTTCGTCGGCAACCGGGCCGGCGTGGGCGGCGTTGATCGCGAACAGCGGCAGGGTGAGAGCTGCCGTGGCGTACAGCCTTTGGGCGCTCGACTTGTTCAAGGTGCTGTCTCCGTATTGAGTTTTTTGATGGCGCGTCTCGCCAGCTCTTCGAATTGTTCCGCCGGCACGGCCGGGCTCAGATGGTAGCCCTGCATCATGTCGCATGATCGTCGCGCCAGGAAGGCCATCTGCGCATCGGTTTCCACGCCTTCCGCCACCACGTGCAAACGCAGGCTGTGGGCCAGCGCGATGATGGCGCTGACGATGGCGGCGTCGTCGGAATCCTGCGGCAGGTCCTGCACGAAGGAGCGGTCGATCTTGATGATGTCGACCGGGAAGCGCTTCAGGTAGGACAGCGAGGAATAGCCGGTGCCGAAATCGTCGATCGACAGGCGCACGCCCAGCTCGCGCAGGCGGTGCAGCGCGGCCAGCGTGTCCTGGGCGTTTTCCATCAGCGTGCTCTCGGTGATCTCCAGTTCCAGCAGGTGCGGCGGCAGGCCGGTGTCGGCCAGCACCGCTTCCACCGAGGCGGCGAAGTCTTTTTGCAGCAGCTGGCGCACCGACAGGTTGACTGCCACGCGCATCTCGGGCAGGCCGTTGCGGATGAATTGCTGCAGCTGCGCGCAGGCGGTGCGCAGCACCCAGTCGCCGAGCTGGTTGATGATGCCGGTTTCCTCGGCCAGCGGAATGAAGTCGGCCGGCGGAATCATGCCGCGCACCGGATGGCGCCAGCGCACCAGCGCCTCCATGCCGATGATGCGACCGCTGGCCAGGCAGGCCTGCGGCTGATAGAACACTTCCAGCTGGTGCCGTTGTTCCATGGCCCGTCGCAGGTCGCTCTCCAGCCGCACATGCTCGGAGATGGAGTGCTCCATCGACGACTCGTAGAACTGGAAGCCGGTGTTGGTGCGCTTGGCGCGGTACATGGCGCTGTCGGCGTGCTTGACCAGCGTGGCGACGTCGCCGCCGTCGTGCGGGAACATGGCGATGCCGACGCTGGCGGTGACGAAGATCTCGTGGCCGTCGATCGGGAACGGCGCGGCCAGCGCGCGCACGATGTTGTGGGCGGCGGTGGCGGCGGCCGCAGGGCTGTCCAGTTCATTCAGGACGACGGTGAATTCGTCGCCGCCCAGCCGCGCCACGCTGTCGTCGGCGCGCACGGTCTGGCGCACGCGCTGGGCCACGCCTTGCAGCAGGCGGTCGCCGACGTCGTGCCCCAGGTTGTCGTTGACGTATTTGAAGCGGTCCAGGTCCATGAACAGCACCGCCACCTGCTGGCCGGCGGCGCGCGCGCGGTCGATGCTCTTGCCCAGCAGTTCAAAGAACAGCGTGCGATTGGGCAGGCTGGTCAACACGTCGTTGTAGGCCAGGTGGCGGATGCGCTTCTCGGCGCGGTTGGCTTCGATGATGCGGCGCACCCGCTGCGACAGCACGGCGTAGTGGATAGGCTTGGGAATGTAATCGCTGGCGCCGGCGGCGAAGGCCCGCTCCACCGAGGAGTTGTCCTGCAGCGCCGTGATCATCAGCACTGGAATGTCGGCGCCGTTCGGCAGTTCCTGCATGCGGGCGCAGGCCGTGAAGCCGTCCATCACCGGCATCATGGCGTCCATCAGGATCACGTCGGGCTGGAAGCGGGTCAGCATGGCCAGGGCCTGCTGGCCATCCGATGCTTCCTCGACGCGGAAGCCGTCGCGTTGCAGCGTGTGGCGCAGGGTGCTGCGGGTGCTGCGGTCGTCGTCCACCACCAGCACTTGCGGCGTGTCCTCGCTCAGGTGCAGGGCGTCCGCATCGGCATAGTTCAGTTCCGCGCGCAGGAAGGCGGCTACCGCCTGGTACTGTTCATTCAGCGGCTGCAGCAGCGGCAGGATGCTTTCCGGCTGGCCGGCGGAGGCGAACTGCTCGGCTTCGTGCGCCAGCTGCGCCAGCGTCTTGGCGCCGAAGTTGCCGGACGAGCCTTTCAGCGAGTGGGCGTGGATGCGTGCGGCTTCCGCGTCGCCAATGCGCACCGCTTGCGCCAGTTCGTCCAGGCATGCCGGGGCGTCTTCAAGATAGGGCGTGACCGCATGCGGCAGCGAGTCGCCCAGCACGTCGCGCAGCTTGTCGAATACTTCGAGGTCGACCGGCGCCTGGCCGGCGGCGCGCGGCGCGTGGATGCGCGGGGCGCTGGCCGGGGCTGCGGCGTCCATGGCGCCGGCCGCGGTGGCGGACGGACCGCCATGCGGCAGCCATTTTTCCAGCTTGTGGCGCAGTTCGACCAGGGTGATCGGCTTGGCCAGGTAATCGTCCATGCCGGCGGCCAGGCATTTTTCGGCGTCGCCGCTTTGCGTGTTGGCGGTCATCGCCACCAGCGGCGTGCGGCGGCCCAGCGCCTGTTCGGCCAGGCGGATGTGGGCGGTGGCTTCGTAGCCGTCCATTTCAGGCATGCTGCAATCCATCAGGATCAGGTCGAAGCGCTCGCGCTGGGCGGCGCGCACGGCTTCCACACCGTCGGCGGCGAATTCGCACACGCAGCCGTTCATGGCCAGCATGCCGGCGGCGACCATCTGGTTGGTGCGGTTGTCTTCGGCGATCAGCACGCGGAACTGGCGCGGCGGCAGCGCGCGCGGTGCTCCATGCGGGACCGTCGCCGCCAGCACCTGCGCTTCCACCTGCGCCTGTATCTGCAATGGCGGCGCGGTGCTGCTCGGGATCGAGAAGCTGAACGTGGTGCCGCTGCCGGCCACGCTGCGCACGCCGATCTCGCCGCCCAGCAGCTCCACCAGCTGCTTGCAGATCGCCAGGCCAAGGCCGGTGCCGCCGTAGCGGCGCGTGGCGCTCGGGTCGGGCTGCATATAGGCCTCGAACAAGCGACGCTGCACGTCTTCGCTCATGCCGATGCCGGTGTCGCGCACTTCAAACGCCAGCATCAGCGGTTCGGCGGCGGCCAGGGCCACACTGATAGTCACTTCGCCGCGCTCGGTGAACTTGACGGCGTTGCCGGCCAGGTTGATGAGGATCTGGCGCAGGCGCAGGGAATCGCCGATCACGTGGTCCGGCACATCGGCGGCCACGATCCAGCCGACACCCACGCCTTTTTGCTGGGCCGGGCGGCCCAGCAGTTCCACCACTTCGGCCAGCAGCGCGGCCAGGCTGAATTCCGCTTCTTCCAGCGTCAGCTTGCCCGCTTCCATCTTGGAAAAGTCGAGGATGTTGTTGATCAGCGCGATCAGGGTGCGCGAGGAGTTCCAGGCCACGTCGACGAATTCCTGCTGGCGCGGCGTGAGGCGGGTTTCCTTCAGCATGTCCAGCATGCCGACCACGCCGTTGAGCGGCGTGCGCACCTCGTGGCTGACGGTGGCCGCGAACTGCGCCTTCATTTGCGCCATGTTGACGGCGGCGTCGCGCGAGCCCTTGAGTTCTTCTTCGCGCTGCTCCAGCACATTCATCATCTGGTTGAAGGCCTGTCCCATTTCGATCAGGTCGCGCGGGCCGGCCGGTGTGGCGCGCATGCCTGATTCGCCGGCTTCGGCGCGCCGCATCAGGCGCGAGAGCGCGTTGAGGGGATTGAGCATGTGGCGCGTGAGCAGGCGCGCCACCACCAGCAACAGGACCGCGAACGACAGGGTCAGCCCCAGGTTCCCCAACAACAGCGACCAGGTCAACTTGTTCAGCGTGGCCTTGGATAGCTGCACGTGCACATAGCCGAGCAGCTGTTGCTGGCTATCCTGCAATTCGAACGGCGAAGCCTCTGCCTGGCCGCCGTAGACCGGCGCGGCAAACACCCAGCCGTCGGCGTTTTCGCCGGCCATGGCCGCATGGGCCGGCGGTGCGGCGCCGAAGATGGCGGCGTCCAGCCTGGCGCCGCCCTGGGCGCGCGACAGCAGCACTTTGCGGCGCGCATCCATGATCTGCAGGCCCGCAACGTCCGGGAAGGCCAGCGTGGCGTTGACCACGTCGCGCGCGTTTTCGGCGGAGTGGAACAGCAGCGCCAGCGTGCTTTGGCGCGCAAGGTTGTCGGCGATGCGCTGGCCCTGGTCGATGAAGTGGTCGCGCATGCGCGAATTGGCGGCCCAGGCGTTCATCAGGGCCGAGAACACGGCCAGCCCGAGAATCGCGGCGGAGACGATGAGGGTGAGCTGGCGTTGGAATCCGGTGCGGCGCAGGAAGTTGCGTATCATTCTGATTGCGCTCACGGTTGGGGGTAGACGAAATCGAAGCTGCGCTGCTGCAGCGCGCCCAGATTCAGGCCGATGTGGCTGGCCGTGCGCAGATTGATCGCGGTTTGCAGTTCACGCAGCGGCACCAGCGGACGGCGGCGCACTTCGCCGGCGATCACGCCCATCGCCGATGCGGCCAGGGTGCGGCCCAGCTCCACGTTGTCCGGCAGCATGGCGAACAGCGCGCCTTTTTTCACGTGCAGGACATTGCTGGAGAAGAGGGGCAGATTGCTGTTCCATGATTCGCGCAGCACCAGCGGCAGGATGGTGCTTTCTTCCACCGTGGTGCTGTCGTGCGGCAGCCAGATGGCGTCGTGGCGGTTGTCGGCGCTGGCAATCAGCTGGCTATACAGCTTGGCGGCGCTGGCCAGGTCGCCCGCCACGTGGGCCGATAGTTCGATGTTCTGCGCCCTGGCCGCCTCCCGCGCGAGGCGGATCAGCCAGTCCGATTTCTGCGGGTTGTATACCACCACGATACGGCGCAGCTCCGGCAGCAGCACGCGCAGGCGCGAGAACAGCATGGCCGGATCGGGCGTCATGCTGATGCCCATCACGTTTTCCGATTCCGACAGCAGCAGCACGCCGCCGGCCAGCACCGAGATTTCGCGGTCGAAGCCGGCCGTGGCGTTCAGCCCCTGGCGGCCGAGTGCAATCACGACCTTGGTGCCGCTGCGCTTGAGGGTGCTATTCAGTTCCACCGTATCGGCTTTAGGATCGACCGGGTAGGCCCGCACCTTGAATTTGATGCGGTCTTCTATGCCCTGGATCATGGCCAGGAAGGCGGAGCGGAACGGCTCCTCCACATTCGGGTAGACCACGGCGATGCTGCCCTTGTTGAGCGAGGCTTGCAACTCGGGACGGCGGAACTGGTCTTCCAGTTGCGAGAGGGTGACGGGACGCACGTCCGGCCGCAGCGGCGGCTCGATGGTAACCACTTCCAGCGGCTCGATCAGCATGCCGGTATCGGCGCTAGCGATGGCGGCGGAGGCCACTGCGGTACCCGATTGCAGAATGGATCCACTCGCTTGCGCAGCACCGCCGGAGATCAGCAGTGACGAGACAATCAATACGGCGGCAAGCAGGGCGGTTTTAAAATTTTTCATCAGGCTATCGTTACTGCACCTGTGGCGAACAGCGCCCTTAAGATGCTTTCATAGTATAAGTCGAGTCTTTGCCAAAACGGAAAGAAATTCAAGTAGTTGGCGTTGTTGGCTGACGACAATGAAAGCGCTTCCACATGATATAGAATGGGCGCTTTGGCAACACTCTATCTTAAATTTCATGCCCGCCTCCAAAACGCCGATCCGTACGCCGCCCATGTTCAACCTTGCGTGGCCTCTGCTGGTGGAGCTGGGACTGGCGATCGCCTCCAGCGTGGTGGGCACGGCGCTGGCCGCGCGCATCTCGGACGAGGCGGGCGGCGCGTTCGCCATCGCCAGCCAGGTCTCGGCCGCGCTGTTCATTTTGTTCCGCATCATCGGCGCCGGCGTCAGCGTGGTGGTCACGCAGAATCTGGGCGGCGGCCAGCGCGAAGCGGCCGACAAGGTGGCCTGCGCGGTGGTCGGCGCCAGCACCTGGCTGGGCGCCATCACCGGCCTGATTGCGATGGTCGGCGCGAACGGCCTGCTGCACCTGTTGAATACGCCGGCCGAAGTGTTGCCGCTGGCTGCGCCGTTCCTGGTCGCCTTGGGGCCGGCCATGCTGTTCGACGCCTGGAATGCTTCCATGGCCGGCGTGATGCGCGCCCACCTGCGCACGCGCGACACGCTGGTGGTGCTGATTATCATGCACGTCAGCCATTTGCTGCTGGCGCTGCCCATGATGTACGGCTGGGGGCCGGTGCCGGCCATGGGCCTGCCCGGCTACGCCGTGGCGCTGGCCATCAGCCGCATGATCGGCCTGGCGCTGCACCTGCTGATGTGGCGCGTGCACCTGCACATCTCGGTGGCGCGCGACGACTGGTGGCGCCTGCCGCGCCGCGAGCTGGCGGCGGTGCTGCATATCGGCCTGCCGGGAGCGGCGGAGAATATCGCCTGGCGCCTGGCCTTCATGGTCAGCGTGGCGACGGCGGCGGAACTGGGCGCCAGGGCGCTGGCCACCCAGGCCTATGTGCTGCAGTTGATGGGCGGGGTGATGATGTTCAGTATCGCCACCGGGCTGGCGGTGGAAATCGTGGTCGGTTACCTGATCGGCGCCGGCCGGCTGCGCGAAGCGCACAAGGTGGTGAAACGTTCGCTGGCGCGCGGGCTGGTGGTGTGCGTGCTGATCGCCGGCGCGGCCGCGCTGTCCGGGCCATGGCTGCTGGGCTGGTTCACGCGGGACCGCGAAATCATCGCGGCCGGTGCCACGCTGTTGTGGATTACGGTGCTGCTGGAGCCGGGCCGCACCTTCAACCTGGTGGTGATCAACGCCTTGCGCGCGTCCGGCGATGCGCGCTTTCCGGTGATGGCGGGAGCGTTCTCGATGCTGTTCGTGCTGGCCGGCGGCAGCTGGCTGCTCGGCGTGGTGCTGGGCTGGGGCCTGCCCGGCGTGTGGATCGCCTACGCCGCCGATGAATGGATCCGTGGCCTGATTATGTGGCGGCGCTGGCAAACCCACGCCTGGGTGCCGCATGCGCGCACCTCGCGCAAGCGGCTGCGGCCCGACATCGTGGTCGAAGGCTAGGCCGCGTTCCAGGCTTACTGCACGGTGAGGATGACCTTCACGCTGTCGTCCACCGCCGACTTCTCGATATAGCCGATGGCGCTGGTGTCGGCCGCCACCGCCTTCTTCACCTCCGCGCTGGAGCCGTATTCCTTGGGCGCTGTGGCCTTGCCGGTGAATACCAGCTTGGACCAGATGGCCTTCACCTGGGTGCTGTCCTTGTCCAGCACCTTCTTGTAAAACTCGTTGCGCAGCGGGCCGTCGGCATGTTCGACGGGCGTGAACAGCGTTGATTTACCGAGGAAGAACTGGGCCGCCTGTTCGCTGAACATGCGCGTGGCCGGGTTTTTCGGATTGACGATGACCACCAGTTCCGCCGCAAAGACAGGGGCTGCGGCCAGCCATACGCCCGCTGCCAGCAGCAGCTTGCCGATCGTGTTATGCATGGCACTCTCCTTAGAAGACGAAATCGATGCCTGCGGCATAAACGTTGACGCTGCTGCCTGCGAAGCCAGGCTTGGCGTTGATGAAGTAGCCGTTGCCTTCGCGCGTCTTGATGCGGTCCATCTGGATCTTGAACGCGGCCGACTTGTAGAAGTCCCAGCGCAGCCCGATCGCCGTGGTCGATTGCAGGCCGCCCTTGATGGCGCCGTTGATGGCGGCGCCCAGCGGCGCCAGCGGGCCGGTGGTCGGCAGGGTGGAGAAGCTGCGGCGGCTGTCCTGCTTGACGTCGCCGTGCATCACGTAGGGAACGAACTTGCCGTAGCGGTAGCCCGCCATCACGTACCAGGAGCTGGTGTCCTGCACCAGCCGCGTGTCGGTCTTGCGCTTGGCGTATTCGGCCTGGCCGACGATGTTGTTGTAGTCCATGCTGATGCCGGCCGAATTGAAGGTACCCTTGATGTCGGTCAGCGGCAGTTCGGCCAGGATGCTGGTCAGGCCGACGTTGCGCACCGTGGTCACCAGGCCATTCAGGCTGGCGTTTTCATACAGTCCGAAGGTAGCGCGCGAGTGGCCCAGGCGGTAGGTGAACGCGCCGTTTTCCAGCACCACCTGGGTCGACACCACGGGCTTGAATTCGATGTAGTAATTGCCCGGCGCGCGCACCTTGCTGCGGCCTACCGCCGCCTGCGCGGTCAGGGTGCTGTCGCCGAAACTGTGCTGGTAGATGATGTCGGCGCCGTCGGTGTTGTCGGCCGTGACCTGGCGATACACCTCGTTGGGCGGGCGCAGCATGATGTTGGCGTAGCCGACGTTGCGCACGTCCGAGATCATGTATACCGGCAGGCCGATGCGGCCCAGGCGCAGCGAGAATTCGTCATTCAGCTTGATCTTGGCGAAGGCCCAGGCCAGCTCCGCGCCGAACTGGTCGTTGTTGCCGTTCTTGCGCACCAGGCCCTGTATGGTGAACGAGACGTTGTCGCTGTACTTGGCGGTGGCCTGCAGGCCGAGGTTGGAGTCGACGCCGGGGCGGGCATCCTTGCCGACGCCGGCCGCCTGGTTGGTGCGGTTGAATTCAGCCTGGTCGGAATTGGTCATGGTCAGGGCGCCGGTGCCGAAGCCGCTGACGGTGATGGGCATGCCATCTTGCGCATGGGAGTTGAGGGTTAGCGTGCTGAGAATCGCGAGGGTGATAACGGCGAGCGAGGGTTGTTTCATCGTGTCTCCCATCCATGTTTATTGTGTGGTCCGGCTTTTTTAGTATGGATGTTTTGGCGATAAATGTCACAATTGCGTTGTGACTTGGCAACAATATCGCACATGAGAGCGCTTCCATGTGATGCAAACAGCAAGCTTAGCTAAAGGGTATCCGCCAGATTCTCGGCGTGCTGCTGGTGGCCTAGCTGGACTTGCATGACACAATTCCGTCCGCTGTCCTTGGCGCGGTACAGGGCCTGGTCGGCGGCCTTGATCAGCAGCTCCGGCCCCTGTTTGTCGCTCGGGACGATGGCGGCCACGCCGATGCTGACCGTGACGCAGCCACGGCCGGTCACGCTGCGTTCGTGCGGTATGGCCAGTGCCTCGATCGCCGCGCGGATTTTCTCCGCCATCTCGGCCGCCTGCACGGCGCCGTTGAGCGGCGCGATGAAGGCGAATTCCTCGCCGCCGTAGCGCGCCGCCACATCGGCGGCGCGGTGTACGCCGTCGCCCAGCACGCACGCCACCTGGCGCAGGCAGGCATCGCCGGCCTGGTGGCCGTAGCTGTCGTTGTATAGCTTGAAGCAGTCGACATCGACCATGGCCAGGGCCAGCGGTTCACCGGCGCGCTGGGCGCGGCCCCATTCGCGCGCCAGCGCCTCGTCGAAGCTGCGGCGATTGGCCAGGCCGGTCAGCGCATCGGTGGAGGAAAGGGCGGTCAGCTTGCGGTTGGATTCCTCCAGCTCCTTGGTGCGCAGCGCCACCAGTGCTTCGAGGCGCTGCGCGCGCCGGTGCAGCGCCTGTACACGCAGCCGGTACAGAATCGCCATGGCGACGATCACCAGCAGGATTGCACCGGTACGGAACCACCAGGTGCTCCAGAACGGCGGCGTCACAGTGATCGGCAGGACGAACTCCTTGCTGACCATGCCCTTGTGGGTGTAGGCCAGCAGATGGAAGCGATAGCTGCCCGGCGCCAGATTGGTGTAGCTGGCGACCGGCTGGCTGGCGTCGGCCCGCACCCATTGGCGGTCGAAACCCTCCATCCAGTAGGCGTAGGAGTTGCGCTTGGGCGCGGCGTAGTGCAGGGCGGCGAATTCCAGCGTCAGCACGGCGGCGCTCCATGGCACGGTCAGGGCGCGCGGCTGGGTCACCGGGCCCTCCAGTATCACGCCTTCGGGACGCTGGCCCTGGCTCAGCGAGCGCTCGTAGATGCGGATGTCGCTGATGGTGGCCGGCGGCACGGTCGGCGTGCGCAGCGGCAGCTCCGGGTAGACGGCGGTGATGCCGGTGGTGCCGCCGAAATACAGGCGGCCGTCGCTGGTGCGGGCCGACGACGACTGGTGCAGGCCGTCGGTCAGCCCATCGTCGGCGGAGTACTGGGTGAAGGCGCCGGTGTTGGGGTCGAGCCGCGACAGGCCGCGCACGGTGCTGATCCAGAGGATGCCGGCGCGGTCGCTTTCGATCGATTCGATCAGCACCGGGCCGGGATCTCCGGGACCGGTGTAGCGATGGAATTGCGGCGTGCCGTCCTTGCCCGGCACCATGCGGTTCAAGCCGCGCGCGGTGCCGATCCAGATGGTGCCGACCATGTCCTCGTACAGGCAGGTGATCTTGTCGCTGCTGATGCTGTCGGGCCGCTGCGGATCGTGGCGGAAGTGCTGGAAGCGGCCGTCGTTGTTGGCCATCATATCGAGTCCGCTGCCGCGGAAAAACTCGCCGACCCAGACCCGCCCCTGCGCGTCTTCCAGCACCGCGCTGGCTTCGCTGATGCTGCGGCTGTCCGGCTGGCCGTCGGTGTGGACGTAGCGCAGCATGGCGCCGCCGGCCGGGTCGTAGCGCATCAAGCTGGCGCCGGTGCCCAGCCACAGCACGCCGCCGCGTCCCGGCGCGATGGTGTTGACGAAGTTGTCGGCCGCGATATCGAAACGCACGGCGGACAGGCGGCCGCTACGCGGGTCCAGGCGGTTCAGTCCTTTGGAGGTGCCGACCCACAGCGGTCCGTTTTCCGGTTGCTGATACAGGCTGTAGACCGAGTTGTGATTCAGCGCGCCGTTGCTGCTGGTGGCGCTGTAGTGCTGGACGATGCGCTTGGCCGTTGGCTCGAACAGCAGCAGGCCGTCGTCCACGCCCAGCCACAGGCCGCCGTCCTGCGCGGCCGCCATGCTGCGCACGAAGTTCGAGGACGGGAAACTCTCCGGCGCGATGTCGCGCGGGATGATGCGTTCCAGGCCGTAGTTGCCCAGGTTGGCGCGCCACACGCCGTCGGTGAAGCTGCCCAGCCACAGGGTGCCGTTGCGGTCCTCCATCACCGCGTTGACGGCGTTACTGGGCACGCTATGCTTGTCTTCCGCGCGATGGGTGTAGGTCTGCACGTGGACCATGTCCAGCGTCCAGCGCAGCAGGCCTTCGGTGCGGGTGCTGACCCAGACGTTGTGGTGATTGTCGAAATAGATGGCGTTGACGCGGCCGCGCACGCCGTCCAGGCGCCGGCGTTCGCTCCACGGCGTGCCGCTTTGCCAGACCACCAGGCCGCCGTCGGTGCCCATCCACAGGCGGCCGTCGGGGCCGAAGCGCATGGCGCGCACGTCGTTCAGTTTGGCGTCCGGCTGCTGTTCGGAGTCCAGCCGCAAATGCGTGAAGCCCTGCGCACCGGGGGCCAGATAACTCAGGCCGCCGGGCCAGTTGGCCGCCCACAGGCCGCCGGCGGCGTCCTGCGCGATGGCGTTGACGTCGTTATGGGCGATGGCGTCGCTGCGGGCGGGATCGGCCTGGTACATGCGGAGCTTGCCGCTGGCCGGGTCCAGGTGCTGCAGGCCGCCCCACGTCGCCAGCCACAGTCCCTGCGCGCCGTCGCCGATGATGTGGCGGATGATGCGCGTGTTGCGTTGCGCCGATGGCGGCAGGAAGCGGGTGAAGCCGTTGGTCTCGGGCTCGAAGCGCGCCAGGCCTTCGTCGGTGCCGATCCAGATGCGGCCCTGGGTATCTTCGTGCAGCGAGCCGACGCGGCCCGCCGGCAGGCTGGCGGGATTGGCGGGATCGTTGGTGTAGCGTACGGCGCGGCGGCCGTTATGGCGAAACAGCCCGCCTTCGACGGTGCCGATCCAGATGTATCCCTGGCGGTCCTGCAGCAGCGACATGATGGACTGGCTGTCCGGCCCGAGCGATTCCATCGCCTCGAAGGTCAGCGGGAGTTTGGCCGGTGCGGCGGCGCGGCAGGGCGCGAGCAGGCAAACCAGCAGCAGAAAACAAAATGAAAATCCGGGTAATCGCATCGATAAGAGACATTTGGTGAGAATTACGCGCTAAGTTGAATATCTGCGCGCTGCCCTCAAACGTCAACATATTTCGTACGGCTGTGGCATACCTGCACACCGGTTGTTAAACAATCTGATGTTTAACGGTGAAAGTCCACTTGAAAACGTACCGGGCCGACCAGCTGGACTTCATGTTCGATCTGGGGCTCGACGACGCCGGCTTGTTCGGGCGTCAGCAGCACTTCTTCCGGCGCCACGCGGGCGTCGGTGATGCGGTATACAAGGCTACCTTCGAGGATGCTGATGCGGCCCCATACGCCGGCGGCTGTGGTGTGCGCGCGCTGCAGCGCGGCGGGCGTGGTGGCTTCGGTGAAGACGCCCGTGCTTTTGTAGTGGACGACGGTGTCGGGTATGCTTTTCATGGTCATGCTCCTGGTGTTTATGCGACTTTTACTTCGCCGAAGAAGCCGTATTGCAGGCTGGCGGCGATGCGGCGTGATACGGTCTGGAATTCGGCGGCGTCTTCGGCGCCGAAAAGACGGACGGTGGTGGCGTCGAACAGAAGTCGACCATCCGGGCCAGGTGGGGCGTCCAGTGCTGGCCGATGGCCAGGTTGACGACCGGCCCCAGTTCGGGATCGGCGCGGATGGCGTCATAAAATTCGTGGACCAGGGTGGTGATCGATTCGGGATTCAGGGTCAGGTGCGACATGATGGGCTTCTTTCTTGGAGTGGAGACGCCAGCCCCAGACAAGGGCGATGGCGATCGATGCGCACACCAGCGCTGCCCCGGTGGCGATCTGGTCGTCCAGCAGGTAGGCGTTGCACAGGCGTTGCGGCATGTTCTGGTATTGGATGCCCGCGATGGCGGTCATCCAGCTGAGGTTCCCCATGTAGAACAACTGGACGATCCAGTTGGCGCGTCGCAGCGAGCCGGGGAGGATGGCGCCCAGCGCGGTCAGGGAGAGGAATTTAGCCGTTTCAATCAGCGGCTCGGTGAGGCTCAGCTCCAGCGCGCGCGGGATCATCCAGTAGGCGCTGATGAAGAGCAGGGCGGTCAGGCCGGTGACGCCGTGCTGGTCGAAGGCGGCGATGCGGGAGCGGCCATGCAAAGCCGTGGCCAGCAGCCAGCCGGCGGCCACCAGCAGCGGCAGTTGCAGCAGCATATGGCGCAGCATGGACGCTTCCAGCCATGTGCGCGGCAGTGCAGCGGCCAGCAGGCAGGCCAGCGCGAGGCCGGCGCGAATCCCGGCGCTCATGGCGAGCCCCCTGTCGCTGCGGGACGGTGTGCCATTGCCACCGCATGCTCCAGCGCCTGGGCCGGATTGTCGTCGTCCGTGATCTGCGCCAGGCGGCCGTCGCGGTCGATCAGGTGAAAGGCCGCGTTGTGCTGGAATTCTCCCATCGGCGCGGGCAGCACGACGATGCCGAATGCATCGAGCAGCGCCTTGCGGTCGTCCGCCCGGTCCACGCCGATCATGCGCCACAGCGCCGGATCGGCGTGCTGTCGCCGCGCATACGCCGCCAGCACCGACGGCGTATCGCGCGGATCGAAACTGATGCTGAGCAGCCGCACGTCGTTCTGCAAGCCGCGCTGGCGTATCGCATCCTGCAACTGTTGATACTCGCTGCCCAGCACCGAGCACACCGCATTGCAGCTACTGTAGATGAAGGTCACGATCGCGACCCGGCCATCGGCCTGCAGCAGGCCGCCGAACCGCGCCGCATCCGGCGCGTGCACCGCCATATCCGGCACCGCCAGCGGCGCGCGGCTGATCGCCAGCCGGCGGCCATCCTCGGTCGACACCACCTCATAGCCCATCGAGCCCTGATGCAGCGCCGCCGTGCCGAGCCCGCACACCAGCAGCGCAGCCACCAGCGTCGGCGCCAGCGAGCTACTGTTTAAATGGCGCCAGTTCTTCATCGCCATTCCATGGATCTTTGCGGTCCTTGCCGGCCTCGCGTTCGGCTTTCACCACTTCCGCGCCGATCTTGCCGGCGCTGTTGCCGAAATTGGCGCGGATATACGTCAGCACGGCCGCGATTTCGGCGTCGTTCAGCTTTTCCTTGAAGGCCGGCATCTGGCCGCTGTAGGCCACTTCCCTGACGGTCAGCTTGCCGCCCACGCCATGCAGCAGGATGTTTACCGGCAGCTTGTCCGCGCCCAGCACCCACTCCGAGCCGCCCAGCGGCGGGAACACGCCGGGCAAACCGGCGCCGCTGGCCTGATGGCAGGCCACGCAGTTGGCCGTATAGATCTGCAGGCCGTCGGCCGCGCCACCGGCGCCGGCCGGCCTGCCCTCCAGCGTGGACATGGTGCGTCGGTCGCCCAGCTCCGGCGCATCGTCGCCCTGCGTCAGGACGATGTAGCCGACCGCCCACACCACGATCGCCGTCACCACCAGCAGCACCAGGCGCGGCACCGGACGGTTGCGTTCATACGGATCGGGATGTTCACGCGCGCGCGCATCGTTGCTCATTTCCGCTTCCCCTCGAAGACGGGATAGGTGTGATCCAGTCCCTGCATATAGGTCACCAGGTCCAGCGCCTCCTGCCGCGCCACCACCACCTTGCCCGGCGGCTTGTAACCTGGCGGCAGCGTCAGCACGCGGTCGCCAGGTTCGGCCTTGTCCTTCACCTCGAACAGATACGGATAGGACGGCATGATGGAGCCGGGCGTGTAGGCGCGCGGCTGGTACAAATGGCCCAGATGCCAGTCCTGGCTGGGCTGGCGCGCGCCGATGTTGAACAGGTCGGGCCCGGTGCGCATGGTGCCCAATAGATGCGGCTTGTCGTAGTGGTAGTCGGCTGCCACCGAGGCCCGGCCCCAGCCCCGCTTGTCGTCGGGCGCGAAGGCGCGGTCGCGCGGCTGCTGCGAGTGACAGTAGATGCAGCCGTTGGCGATATACACCGCGCGTCCGCGCAGCTGCGCCGAGGTGTACGATTTGAGGCCGGTCGGCGCTTCCACCGCCTTCAACTGCAGGAACGGCACCACCACCAGCGCCGACGTGGCCAGCGCCAGCGTGACCATGGCGCCGCTCAGGAGTTTGAGTTCGTCGTTCATGTCACGCTCCCGCCAGTTTCGAGGTATGCAGCAGCGCCGCGCCGGTGCGCGCCGGGCCGTAGCGGAACACCATCGCCAGGAAGTGACCGGCAAACACCACGTGCCCCAGCGTCATGACGGCGCCGCCGAGCGAGCGACTCTTCAGGTAAGGCAGCGTCACCGCGACCGACTCCATGAAGGGCTTGGCGGGGTCCAGCATCGCCAGCCCTTGCAGCCAGCCGCCGATACTCAAGCCGACGAAGTAGACCGTGAAGCCGGCCACCACCAGCCAGAAATGCGCGGCGATCAGGCTCGGATACGGCCACTCCCACGACATCACACGCGGCATGACGAAGTAGATGGCGCCGAACATCACCATGCTGAAGAAGCCGTACAAGCCAAGGTGGGCGTGCGCCACCGTGAAGTGCGTGAAGTGCGCCACGCGATTTACCGCGCGCAGCGCTTCGATCGAACCCTGGATGGAGCTGAGCGTGTACATCATGCCGCCCAAAACGATGAAGCGCAGCGTCGGCGAGTAGATCAGCCGCGAGAAGTGGCCTTTCATGGTCAGGTGCTGGTTCACGGTGAACGAAATCACCGGCACCACCATCATCACGCTCTGCACGATGGAGAGCGTAATCAACCATCCGGGCACCGGCCCGCCGATCAGGTGGTGGCCGCCGACCTGACCGTAGAAGAAGGCCAGCGTCCAGAAGCCCAGCAGCGACAGATTGTACGACTGCACCGGGCGGCCGATGATCTTGGGCAGGAAGTAGTAGACCGAGGCCAGCGCCATTGGCGTGTAGAACAGCCCCAGGACATTGTGGCCGAACCACCAGTTCATGGTGGCCTGCTGCACGCCGAAGTGCGTGGCGGGCAGGTTCCCGATCAGGAACAGGATGGGGAACCAGAACAGCGCCGCGCCCATGTACCAGACCGACACATACAGGTGATCGACCTTGCGCGCCTGCAGGGTGTACACCAGCGGTAGTCCCATCAGCGCGCCGCCGGCCACGATCAGCACATCGACCTGCCACGGAATCTCCAGCCACTCCATGCCGTCGTTGATGCCGGCGGCGATGCAGCCCAGGCCCGCGATCAGGCCCGCGTTCCACAGCATGCAGCCGAGGATGGCGTAGCGGCCGCCCAGCAGGGGCGTCTTCAACAGGCGTGGCAGCAGCCAGTAGGCCACGCCGAAAGCCGCCATCGGCGCCCAGCCGTAGGCGATGATGTTCAGGTGGATGGTGCGGATGCGGCCGAAGGTCAGCCAGGCCTGCTGCACCAGCCAGTCCGGTTCATGCAGTTTGATGGAGCTGGTGAGGCCGGCCAGCGAGCCGGCGACCAGCCACACCACGGCGCAGGCCAGGAAGACGAAGGTGATGACGGCGGTGGAGCGGTCGGCCGCCTCGCGGTCCGGCGGCACGCTGCCGCCGATCTCGCCGGGATTGAAAATGACCTCGGCGGCCTCCGAGGACGGATCGAACAGGCGTTTGCGCAGCGACCAGATAAAAACAAACAGACCGGTAATCGACAGCACAAACGAAGACAGAAGTATCGTGACTGTATCCATGATTTGGGCGTTGACTTAAAGAGGTAAAACAAATACTACATTAAATTTGGTATTTGTTCAATCAGCATCGATGATAAAAGCATCCGCGGATGGCCGAATAGACCTCTAAAGAGGTAGGGCAGTCATTTAGCGACCGGCGGCAGCCTTCGGCGCGGCTGGCAAATTACGGGCGATAACGCGCAACATTTCATCCACATCAATAGGTTTCGCAATGAAGTCGTCCATGCCGCAGGCGATGCACTGTTCGCGCTCGGAGGCCATCACGCCTGCGGTCATGGCCAGCACCGGCAACTGCAGTCCGAGTTCGGCGCGGATTTTGGTGGTCGCTTCGAAGCCGTCCATTTCCGGCATCTGCACGTCCATCAGCACGATGTCGTAGCGGTGGGCGTCGGTGCGCAGGCGTTCGACCGCTGCGCGGCCATTGTCGACCGCCTCGATCACGGCGCCGGCGTAGCTCAGCATGCTGTTGGCCACCAGCTGGTTGACCGGATTGTCCTCCACCAGCAGGATGCGCACGCCGTCCAGGCGCTGGTCGCCGTTGTCGGTGTCGGCCAGCAGCGGGACGGCGCCGCCTTCGCGCGCGTGCGCCTGCGCCTGGTGCAGCGTGTCGGCCAGACGGAGCAGGGTAACGGGTTTGAGCAGCACCGCGTCCGCCGCCTGCGCGCCGTCGGTATGCAGCAGCTTGCCCTGGCCGAAGGCGCTGATCATCAGGATCACCGGCAGGCGGGCAATGGTGGCGTCGGCGCGTATCGCCTCCATGGTTGCCAGGCCGTTCATGCCGGGCATGTTCCAATCGACCAGCACCGCGTCGTAGCGCACGGTTGGCGTGCGCAGGCGCGCCAGCGCCTGTTCGCCGGTGGCCGCGCAGTCGCAGTTCCAGCCACGCGCGCGGATGGTGCGGCACAGATAGTCGGCGCTGGTGTGGTCGTCGTCGACGATCAGCAGGTGCTGCACCGGGCCGATGGCCGGTGCGACGTCCGTGCTGACCTGCAGCGGCACGGTGAGCATGAATTCACTGCCGGCGCCCTGCGTGCTGCGAACGTCGATGGCGCCGCCCATCAGGGTGGCGATGCGGCGCGAGATGGCCAGACCCAGGCCGGTGCCGCCGAAGCGGCGCGTCATCGAGGCGTCGGCCTGGGAGAAGGGCGCGAACAAGGCCTGCAGGCGATCAGCGTCGATGCCGATGCCGCTGTCGCGCACCGAGAAGCGCAGCGTGGCCGGCGCCTCGGCCAACTCGACCAGCACCGAAATCGATCCCTTCTCGGTGAACTTGATGGCGTTGCCGACCAAATTGATCAGCACCTGCTGCAGACGGTGGCCGTCGCCGACCAGCGCCTGCGGCACGCCCGGCTGCACGCCGATGGCCAGCTCCAGGTCCTTCTCGCCGCCGTTGACGGTCATGATGGTGGCGATCGCCTCCAGCATGGCGGACAGCTGGAACGGCGCCGGCGACAGCTCCATGCGGCCAGCCTCGATCTTGGAGAAGTCCAGCACGTCGTTCAGGATGCTGAGCAGGGAATTGCCGGACGAGCGTATCATCTCCACGTATTTGAACTGTTCGGCGGACAGCGCGGTATTGCTCAGCAAATGCGTCATGCCCAGCACCGCGTTCAGCGGCGTGCGGATCTCGTGGCTCATGTTGGCGACGAATTCGCTCTTGGCGCGGCTGGCCGCTTCGGCCTGGTCGCGCGCGGCGATCAGCGAGCTTTCCGATTCGCGCAGGGCACCGGTCATCTGCCGCGCCAGCGCAGTGGCGTAGGCCTGGCGCGCGGTCAGGGCCCGCACCACGCCGAAGAACAGCAGGCTGATAATCACCCCGGCCAGCAGCACGATGTGCGACTTCTGGCGGTCGATGGCGTTCTCGAACGCCGGCTGCGACGAGAAGCGCAGCGTCCACTGGTGCTGCAGCAGGTCCAGCGGGATGGTGCGCAGGTAGGGATTGGGATACTGCCTGCGGTCCGCCGGCTCGCTTACATTGGTGTAGAGCAGGGTGTCGGGCGCGGCCTGGACGCCGTCGAAAATCTCCAGCCGCACGGTCTTGTCGTCGGCGCCCAGCAGATCGCGCATCAGCTCATCGGCGCGGATCGGGCTGTAGGCGTAACCCTGCAGCGCGGCCATGCGCTGGTCGACGCTGGCGTCGCGCGTCAACTGCGACAGCTTGCGGTAAATCGGGAAATACACCAGGAAGCCCGGCAGGCTGCCGCGCACTTCTTCCTGCACCAGCACCACCTTGGCGGTCATGGCCGGTGCGCCGCTGCGTGCCGCCTGCAGCAGGGCGGCGCGGCGCCGGGGTTCGGACATCATGTCGTAGCCGAAGGCGCGCAGGTTGCGTCCAGCGAAGGGCTCCAGATACATCACCACGGCGGACATGCCGGAATCGCTGACGCCCTGGTTGTTGGTCCAGATGCGGAAGTCCTCATAGCCCTGGTTGCGGATATCCCGTTCGGTGGCCGCGCGCTGGTCGGCGCGCAAGTGCATGCCGTAGCCCAGGCCCATCACGCCGGGGAAGTTGTTGTGCAGGTCCATGCCCTCGACGAAATCGCGCCACTGGTCGCGGGTGGGATCCTGCTGCGCCTTGAACAGCGCTTGCGCGCCGCGCAGGCCCGATTCGTACAGCGCCATGCGGCGGCTGATGCGGCGGGCGATGTCGGCGCATTCGGCGTCGAACTGCTCCTGCGCGCGGCGCTCGGTGCCCACGGACAGCAGGTTCCACACCGCCACCGTCAAGCCGACGCCCACCAGCAGCGTGCCCCATTGCGCGGCGCTGTAGCTGACTCTGTCGCCGGCGCGCTTGCGCTCACTGGCGTCGGCGCACAGCACCATGGCGATCAGGCTGCACAGCATGATGAAACTGACCAGGGCGATCAAGGCGTCGTTGAGCGTGCCGACCGCGAACGGCCCGCGCCCGTTGATGGTGCCGAACACCGCGCCGCCGGCGGCGATGAGGCACACCAGGCTGGCGCCGCGCAGCCCGTGGCGATAGGACGACCATGCGATCGCCAGCACGAACAGGTAGGGTAGCCATCCCAGGCCATCCTGGTAGGAATAGCGGCGGCCGAAGACGGCCACCGACAGCCCCACCAGCACCAGCAGCGAGGCGGCGATCTCCAACGCGCCGCGCCAGCTCCAGTGCGGCCGGCGGCGCAAGCTCCAGATCAATATCGCCGGGCCGACCAGCAGCACGCCGGCGGTGTCGCCGACCCACCAGGTGAGCGCGATGGTGTGGTAGGCGGCGGCCGGCGCCAGGCCGCTGAGCACCAGCGTGGCGCTGCCGATGCCGGCGCTGACGGTGCACATGGCCATGGCCACCAGCGCGAATTTGTACACGTTCTGCTGCTGGCCGATCGGCTGCTTGACGTCAAAGTAGCGCCGCACCAGCCACACGCCGCTCAGCCCTTCCAGCGTATTGCCGGCGGCGATGATCAGCGAGGCGGTGAACAGGGTGGCGTCGAAGGGCAGGCCGTTGGCCTGGAAGGAGGCCAGGTTGGCCAGCAGGGCGCCGACGAAGATCGCCGGCCAGGCACGGTATCCCATCAGCAGCAGGGCGGCGAAGGCGATGCCGGAGGGCGGCCAGACCGGCGTCGCGTTGGTGTGGGCGAACGCCAGCAGCAGGCTGGCGCGGGCAATCAGGGCGTAGCACAGCGTGAGAAGCATCAACGCGCGCATGACGGATTCGGGGTTGTCTGTGGTGAGCCACTATAGCGTAAATATTAGCGCAATGGTTTGGCATTCGGGCCGCGACAGGTTATATTTTGCCATCTTCTCCATAGCGAGCTAATCTTGTCCCTGCCTGCCAACGATGCCCTGATTGTCTCCGTGTCGCTGGTCTTCGCCGTGCTGGTCGGGCTGCTGTCCGTGGTGGTGGTCGCCCGCCAGAAGGCCGAGCGGGCGGCGGCCCAGTTGCGCAGCGCCGAAAGCGCGCGGCGAGCGCGCGTGCTGGCCGATGCACTGCCGCTGCTGATCGCCTACCTGGACCGCGATTTGCGCTACCGTTTCGCCAATGATTATTACCGCATCCAGTGGGGGATCGACCCGCAAGCGATGATCGGCAAGACCGTCAGCGAGGTGTTCGGCGCGGCGGCCGAGCCTTGGCTGGTTGAGCTACGCGCCGCGCTGGCCGGCAGTCGCTTGCATTTCGAGCGCGACTTCGACGGCGTGGACGGCGTGCGACACTTCCTGGTCGACCTGGTGCCCGATGTGCGGGCCGACGGCAAGGTGCAGGGCTGTTACTTGACCGCGATGAATATCACGGACCGCAAGAACAGCGAGCAGCGCGCCGAAGCGGCCAGCCGCGCCAAGAGCGAGTTCGTGGCCAATATGAGTCACGAGATCCGCACGCCGATGAACGCGGTGCTGGGCGTGGCCTATCTGATGGAGAACACGCCGCTGAGCGAGACGCAACAGGAATACGTCGGCATGATCCGGTCGTCCGGGCAGGTGCTGCTGGGGATTTTGAACGACGTGCTGGATTTTTCCAAGATCGAGGCCGGTCGCATGGAGCTGGCGCCGGTCGCCTTCCGGCCGCGCGAGCTGCTCGATTCGGTGTCCAGCGTGATGGCGGTGAACGCCAGTGCGCGCGGCATCAACCTGGCCGTCACCGCCGACGCCGAGGTGCCGCAGGCGCTGGTGGGCGACGCCATGCGCTTGCAGCAGATCCTCATCAACCTGGTGGGCAATGCGGTCAAGTTCACCGAGCGCGGTGGCGTGAGCGTCCGCATTTCGCTGGACAAGCCGCGTCAGGGCGATGATGTAAGCCTGCGGTTTTCGGTGCGCGACACCGGCATCGGCATGGACAGCGAGCAGCAGAGCCGCTTGTTCTCCGCCTTCAGCCAGGCCGACGCCTCGACCACGCGCCGTTTCGGCGGCACCGGGCTGGGACTGGCGATCTGCCGCCGCCTGGCGGAGCTGATGGGCGGGGATATCGCGGTGCGCAGCATGCAGGGCGCCGGCAGCGAATTCGTGGTGACGCTACCGTTCGTGGCCGGCGACGCCGACGCGGTGCCGGATCAACCCCTGTGGCAAAACGCGGCCATGGAAAGCTGGGGGCTCGTGCAGCCGCAGCTGCAGTCGCAATCGCCGTCGCCGTCGCACGCGCGGTTCTCTCCGGGGACGCAGGATGCGCAGCCGGCGCCGGCCACGCCGCTTGCGGACGATGCTGCGCGCCTGCAGGGACTGCGCCTGCTGCTGGTAGAGGATCATCCGCTGAACCAGGTGGTGGCGCGCGGCATGCTTGAGCATGCGGGCGCCAGCGTGGATCTGGTGGAGAACGGCCTGGAGGCGCTCGATCGCCTGCGCGAGCGCGCGGCCGACTATGACATCGTGCTGATGGACGTGCAGATGCCGGTGATGGACGGCTTCGAGGCCACCCGCCGCGCACGCAAGGAACTGGGCCTGACATTGCCGATACTGGCGATGACGGCGGGCGTGATGCAGTCGGAGCAGGAGCAATGCATCGCCGCCGGCATGGACGACTTCATCGCCAAGCCGGTCGATGTGGAGCACATGCTGGACGCCATTTCGCGCCATCGGGGCGCACTTCGCGCGCCTTAGCGGCGCTTCGTCGCATGGCGGCGCGGCGCTGCCGGGCCCCGGGTAAAGTGGCGTCACAGGCGTTGGCGCGCTTACCCTATCGCGCACCGCTTTGCTTTCGTGGTAACTTTCTGGCGACATGAAAAAATCAACCTCCTGCACCACCGGGCCAGACGCCCCTCCGCCGTTGTCGCATCCGATGGAGCTGTTTCCATTCTTTCGGCGTTGGCCGCACTCGAAGCTGCGCAACTTGTTGTATACGCTGATCTGGAGCATCGGCATCGGCATCGTGGTCGCGGCGGTGCAGGGCGTCTTGTGGCGCGGCGGCGGGTCGTTTTTCCACTATCTCGGCCCGACGCTGCTGATGTCCACGATAATCGGCTTAACAATGCACGCCGGGACGGTGCTGGCCGACCGCCTGCTGGACGGCTGGCCGCGCCGCGCGCCGGTGCTTCCGCGCGTGTTGTTCAGCATGACGCTGATGGGCTTCAGCATGCTGTTCGGCGTCGGCCTTGGCAGCATGATCTGGAACGGCGTCGATCCCTTCAAAATGCTGTCGAATCGCAGCGTGTTGATGGAGTTGCTGATTATCGCGGTCGGCGTGGGGCTGCTGCTGTACCTTGTGCGCAGCTCGGCCGAGCGCCGCTACGAGCGCGCCGTGGCCGAAGCTACAAGGCAGGCGCTGATCTCCTCCACCGAGCGCATGCTGGCCGAAGCGCGCCTGCGCGCCTTGCAGGCGCAGATCGAGCCGCACTTCCTGTACAACACGCTGGCCAACGTGCTTAGCCTGATCGGCACCCGGCCGGCGCAGGCGCAGCACATGCTGGAGCGCTTTATCGACTATCTGCGCGCCAGCCTTGCCGCCAGCCGCAGCGAGGAAGCGACGCTCGATTCCGAGATGCGCTTGATCGCCGCCTATCTCGACGTGCTGACGGTACGCATGGGCGAGCGGCTGCGTTATCGCATCGAACTGCCGGACGAACTGCGGCAGTTCCGTATCGCCCCCATGCTGCTGCAGCCGGTGGTGGAGAATGCCATTGCGCACGGGCTGGAGCCGAAGGTGGAGGGCGGCGAGATCGTCGTCAGCGCCAGCATCGACGGCGAGCATGCGTGCCTGCGCATCAGCGATACCGGCGCCGGCTTGAATGAAGCGGCGCCGCGCAAGCCTGGCGGCGGCGTCGGACTAAGTAACCTGCGTGAGCGCTTGCGTAGTTTGTACGGCGCCGGCGCCAAGGTAGAATTACTGGAAAACCAACCTTGCGGCATGACGGTGCGCCTGGTGCTGCCTTTGAATGCGAGTCCGACATCGATACCATCCGCGCCCTGATTGCAGACGACGAAGCCCATCTGCGCGAGTACCTGGAGGGCCAGCTGAAAAGCGTCTGGCCGGAACTGCGGGTGGTGGCGCGTGCTGCCAACGGCCTCGAAGCGCTGCGCATGATCGATGAGGAAGCGCCGGACGTGGCCTTCCTCGACATCCGCATGCCCGGCCTGACCGGGCTGGATGTGGCGGCGCGGCTGGCCGAAGGCGCCAAGCCGCCGCAGATCGTATTTGTGACGGCCTTCGATCAGTATGCGGTGGAGGCGTTCGAGCATTCGGCGGTGGATTACCTGCTCAAGCCGGCCAGCCTGGATCGGCTGGAGAAGACGGTGGCCAAGTTGAAGGCGCGTTTTGCCGCACCGGCGCCGGCGTCGGCGCAGGCGGCGCAGGCGGTCGCGCTGCAGGCTTTGCTGGCGCAGCTGGCCGCGTGGCCCGCATCTGCTTTGGCACCGGCACCAGCGCCGGCGCCCGCGGCAGCGCCGCTGCAATGGATACGCGCCACGCACGGCGAAGAAACCCGCCTGATTCCGATTGAAGAAGTGATTTACTTCCAGAGCAACGACAAATACACCAGCGTGTTCGTGGCCGATGGCGAAAGCCTGATCCGCACGCCGATCAGCAAGCTGCGCGAGCAGCTCGACGAGCAGCAGTTCTGGCAGATACACCGCAGTGTGATTGTCGCCGCGCGCCACGTGGCGGGCACGCGGCAGGATTTTCGCGGACGCTTGATGGTGCAGCTGAAAGGCCGCCCGGAACAGCTGGTCGTCAGCCGCAACTACGCCGATCTGTTCCGGGGGATGTAGGAATTACTTGATGACTGGCTTGACGCGCGATGCCGCTTCCTTGGCGTTGAGGCGCGCGGTTTCCACGTCGTCGGCGGTGGTCAGCGCCACGCCCATGCGGCGACGGGCGAACGATTCCGGCTTGCCGAACAAACGGATGTCGCTGTTCGGCACGCGCAGCGCGTCGGCCACGCCTTCAAAGGCGATGCCCGCCGCTTCGTGCTGGCCGTAGATCACGGCCGAAGCGCCTGGCGCCTTCAGCGCCACGTTGACCGGCAAGCCGAGAATGGCCTTGGCGTGCAGTTCGAACTCGCTTTGCACCTGCGTCGCCATGGTGACCATGCCGGTGTCGTGCGGACGCGGGCTCACTTCCGAGAACCACACCATATCGTTCTTGACGAACAGCTCCACGCCGAACAGGCCGAGGCCACCGAGGTCGCCGGTCACTTTGGCGGCGATGTCGCGCGCGCGTTCCAGCGCCACCGGGTCCATGCGGCACGGTTGCCACGATTCGACGTAGTCGCCTTGCACCTGCACATGGCCGATAGGATCGCAGAATTGCGTGACGACCTGGCCGTCGGCACCCAGCGAACGTACGGTCAGCAGGGTGATTTCGTAGTCGAAGTCGATGAAGCCTTCCACGATCACGCGGCCCGAATCGACGCGGCTGCCGGCGGCGGCGTGGTCCCACGCGGCCTTCACTTCGGCAGCGCTGTCGATCTTCGACTGGCCTTTGCCCGACGACGACATCACCGGCTTGATCACGCAAGGGAAGCCCACGGCGGCGGCGCCGGCTTCCAGCTCTTCCAGGCTACTGGCGAAACGGTAAGGCGAGGTGGCCAGGCCCAGCGTCTCGGCGGCCAGGCGGCGGATGCCTTCGCGGTTCATGGTGAGCTGCGCGGCGCGCGCGGTTGGAATGCAGGTGATCTTGCCGGCCGCTTCCAGCTCCGCCAGCTTGTCGGTGGCGATGGCCTCGATCTCCGGCACCACCAGGTCCGGCTTTTCCTGTTCGATCAGCGCGGCCAGCGCGGCGCCGTCGGTCATGTTGATGACGTGGGCGCGGTGCGCCACCTGATGGCCCGGCGCATTCGGATAACGGTCGACGGCGATCACTTCCACGCCCAGGCGCTGAAGCGCGATGATGACTTCCTTGCCGAGTTCACCGGAGCCGAGCAGCATGACTTTGGTGGCGGTTGGGGACAAGGGCGTGCCGAGGGTGCGTGGAGTGTTCATGATTCGTCTTGGAGTTAGAAGGAGTAAACCAGCGTGACCGAAGTTTGTGTATCGGTGTTCTTTTTATCGGCCGGCACGACGGTGTCGTTGCGGACGTTGAAGGCCGCTTTCATCTGCATCGTGCTGTTGATCTTGGTGAGGATGGCCGTTTCAGAGATCGAGTGCATATTCGAGGTGCCGCGTTCCACGCTCAGGTTCTGGCGGAACTGCGCGTTCTCGCTCAGTTTCCATTTCAGGGCGGCCGCGCCACGAATGGTCATGCCGTTTTCGACGATGCCTTCCGAGCGTACGCCACGGAAGTAGCCCGGACCGATTTCCACGTCCAGCGTGTGCGTGTCGGACTGATAGGTCTGGGTGCCGTAGCCGACGCCGATGGTCGAGTAGCGGGTGTATGCGCCGAACCGGTCGTCCACGTGGGTGGCCAGCGCGAACAATTTTCCGTGGTCGTCGTCCAGCAGCTTGTAGCCCGCCTTGGCGGACGCCGAGTAGCGCTGCGCAGAGCGCTCGCGTAACCTGCTGCCATCGTCGTCGGTGACTTCCTCGTCCTTGAAGTAGCCGGCCAGGATGTATTCGTTGCTCCACTTGGCCGTTTCCTGCTTGGCGTCGATCTTGCCGGTGACCGAAGTGCCGACCGTATTGCCTGAGGTGGAGATGGCGCCCAGTTCGGCGGAGGTGTTCCAGCCACTGGGGTTGACCGGGTCTAAGGACTCGGCGGCTGCGGCGTGACCGCCGGCCAGCGCAAGCGCGGAGAGGATCAGGACAGATTTCATGAGCGTGCGTATTGCTGAGAGAAGGCCGTATTGTACTCGACACAGCGCGCCGATGCCGCGTTCGGGGATGTGCGAAGACGCACAGACTGTCGCGGCGCCGAGGTCGATGATGGAGTCACTTATCAAAGGGGCATCAATCATGAAACTCATCCTATGCGCGGCTTTTGCCGTGATCTGCGGCACTGCTGGCGCAGCGGTCAACAAATGTGTCGATCAGGAGGGCCATGTGCTGTTTACGGACGCGGATTGTCCACAGTCGGCTCAACCGGGGCTGGCCACAGCGCCGTCTGACTCGGCTGCGCCTTCGTCGGACGTCCTGGCTGCAGTTTCGGCTGAACCGTCGGCACCTCCGGTGTTGCCGAGTGTCGTTGCGCCAGCGCCGCGCAGCCGCTGGGCCGCCCTGCCGCCGTCCACCGTGCGCAGCTCCGCAAGCGTGGATACACTGACGCTGCGCACCGCGCATCAGACCATGCAGATGCAGGACGAGCTGCACAAGTCGCGCCGCCTGGTCAGTTCCCGTTAATGTAGTCGTCCAGTCCTGCGGCCAGGGCGCTGTAGACGGCGGCGCAGGCGGGATTGGCGCGCAGGTTCTCGTGCATGGCCAGCCAGGTATCGAGTGGAATAGTCAGTAGTTCCGGCACGACGCGCACCAGCGCCGGATCGCGCGCTGCCAGCCGCACCTGGCAGATGCCGATGCCCAAACCGGCGCGTATCGACGCCAGATGAACCAGATCGCTGTCGCTGCGCACCGCGTAGTTGCAACCGGCAAGGCCGCTCAACAACGGCTGTAGCTTGCGCGTGAAGGCATTTTCGCTGTCGATGCCGATCAGCGTATGCCGGGCCAGCTCCTCCCAGGAGTGCGGCGTGCCGTGGCGTTCCAGATAATCACGCCTGGCGTGAAACCCCAGATCGATATTGCCGATGCGGCGCGCCACCAGCACGTCCTGCTCGGGGCGTTGCATGCGCACGGCGATATCGGCGTCGCGCCTGAGCAGATTCTCCATGCGGTTCGATACCGCCAGCTCGATGGTCAGGCCTGGATGGCTGGCGCGCAATCGCGCCAATATCGGCGGCAGCACCTCCACGCTCACCACTTCACTGGCCGTCACGCGCACCGTGCCTTGCAGCTGCGCCTCCGCGCCGCGTCCCAGGCCGGAGGCGGCGCGCAGCAGGGCGGAGGAGGCGGCGGCCAGCGTGTCCGCATAGGGCTGCAGCGCGTGGGCGTCATCGGTGGCGATGAATCCGGATTGCGAGCGGGTGAACAACGACAGGCCAAGCGCCTGCTCAAGCGCGTCGATATGGCGGCCGATCGTCGGCTGGGTGAGTCCGAGGGCGCGCGCGGCGCCCGATAGCGAGCCTTCGCGCAGCACGGCGAGGAAGGAGCGATACAAATCCCAGTCAGGTTCGGTCGAGTTCATGCAAAATTGTATAGCTGCTATGCAGTTTTAGGTAATTTTCTTTTAGCTCTCCTTGCGCGACACTGATTTCATCGCAATCAACGGGGAGAACGGCATGGAAGCATTGGTACTGGGCGCTACGGGCGGCATCGGCGGCGAAGTCGCGCGTTTGCTGGTGGCGCGCGGCTGGCGTGTGAAGGCTTTGCACCGCTCGCAAACGCGCGGCGACGGACTGGAATGGATCACCGGCGACGCCATGAACCGCGACGACGTGGTGCGCGCGGCGGCCGGCGTGCAGCTGATCGTGCATGCGGTGAATCCGCCGGGGTATCGCAACTGGGGCAGCCTGGTGCTGCCGATGGTTGACAACACGATAGCCGCCGCGCGGGCGTCGGGTGCGCGCATCCTGCTGCCGGGGACCGTCTACAACTTTGGACCGGACGCCTTCCCGCATATCCACGAGGATGCGCCGCAACGTCCCGTCACGCGCAAAGGCGCGATCCGCGTCGAGATGGAGCGGCGCCTGGAGGCGAGCGGCATGCCGGTGCTGATTGTGCGTGCCGGCGATTTCTTCGGCCCGAAGGCCGGCAACAGCTGGTTCGCGCAGGGCCTGGTCAAGCCGGGCGTGCCGCTGAAGGCGATCAGCAATCCATCGGCGCCGGGCGTCGGTCATCAATGGGCCTACTTGCCAGACGTGGCGGAGACCATGGTGCGCTTGGTCGAGCGAGGAGACGCATTGCCGCTGTTTGCCAGCTATCAGATGCAAGGTCATTGGGATGCGGACGGTACGCAAATGGTCGCCGCCATTGCGCAGGCGGCCGGCAAGCCAGCGTTGCGCCCGAGCGCCTTCCCCTGGTGGCTGACATTTGTGGCTGCGCCGTTTGTGCCGGTGTTCCGGGAATTGCGCGAGATGCGCTATTTGTGGCGCCAGCCCGTGCGCATGTCGAATGCGCGCCTGCTGGCGACACTGGGCGTCGAGCCGCATACGCCGCTTGACGCCGCAGTCCGCCGCACGCTGGAAGGCTTGGGCTGCCTAGACCTGACCGAAGGCGAGCTTGGCCAGCCCGGCGATGGCGAGCGTGCCGGCTATGGCGGCTAATGGCGCCACCCAACGCGGCCAGTGAGGCAGCAGCAAGGCCGGTGACAGCGCGCCGATGGTGAGCATGCCTAGCCATGCGACGAAGCCGGCGCCAGGTCCCCACAGTAGCACGCAAGGCAGCATGCCGAGCGCCAGCAGCAGCGCTCCGGCCACGCGCAACCGGGTGCGCCGGCGGTGCGGCGTGTCGCAGCCGTACACCTGGCGGTGATGGCGGTCTATTGCCAACGACAGCGCCGTCATGCCGGCATGGCACAGCGCCGCTGCGGTCAATACGATGGTAGCGTAGTTCATCGTCAAGCGACCTTTCCGGCGACGTGCTGGTTTGCCGGCTTGCGCTGGCCGATGCGCAGCGCGGCCACCGCCAGCAGCACGCCCATGACGATGGACGTCAGTTCCACAGCGGCGCGCTCGATATCGCGCTGCGCCAGATAGCCCAGCACCTGCTGCCCGGTGGTGGCCAGGTTCAGCACCGGCAGCAGCACGCATAGCGCAGCGGCCGCGCATAGCTGTTCGCGCCAGGCTTGCAGGGTTGGCCGCAAGGCGGCGTGCAGCAGCGCGGCGAGCCACACGCCGAAGAATGCGGACACCTCCCATTCATGACGTTCCGGCAGCGCCAGCGGCAGCAGGCGGTTGGACCACAGGAAGCCGACGCACGCCAGCGACAGCCCGGCGATACCGGCCACATTCAGCACATCGATCGCCCGGTAGACGCGCGGCGTGGCGCGGCCGAATTCGTTCAGCGATTTCTGGCGGCGCTTGACCATGAACAGGACCGCGCCGGTCGCCATCATCGCCGATCCGGCGATGCCGGCCACGAAGTAGATCCATCGGATCACCGCGCCGGCAAAGTGCAGGCGATGCAGTTCGTCCAGCGTGGCCATGGTGGCGCGCGCGCCGTTGGGCGGTGCGCGGTGCGGCATGTCGGTCTCCAGCAGTGCGCCGCTGACGCCGTCGAACTTCATCACACCGCGCTTGCTCAGTAGATTGCCTTCTTGTGTCTCGGGCGAGGTGCTGCTAAAGACCTGCACCGTCAGCGCCGCATCGCCGGGATGGTTGACCACTACTGCGAAGGCAGGTGTGTGGAAGGTCGCCTCGGCCAGCCGCACCAGCGGCTCCAGGGCGGTCAACACACCTGGCCGGCCGGACGGTTTGTTTTCCGGCCCGAACTCACGCAAGTGCGCCGGCTCGCCGGTGCGCAGCTCCTGCGCCCACGCCACCGCCGGCATGTAGGTGCTCCAGCTGATCGCCAGCCCGCTGTACACAATCATGAACAGGAAGGGCAGCGTCAGCACGCCGGCCAGGTTGTGCGCATCCAGCCACGAGCGCTGCCCCTTGGCGGGACGGAAGGTGAAGAAGTCCTGGAAGATGCGTTTGTGGGTGATGACGCCCGAGATCAACGCCACCAGCATGGCCGCCGACGCCGCGCCGACGATCCACAGGCCAGCCGTCCCGGCATGCAGCGCATGATGGAACTCGACGAAGTGCATGCCCCCCAGCGTGTCGCGGACAGCGTTCGCTGCCTCCGGCACGGCTGCGCCGGTGACCGTGGACAGGTGGGCATCCTCGTAAAATCCTTTGGCGTTCAGCCAGAAGACCTGGAATTCATCTTCGCCCGGTCGCGGCCACAGCTCCCACATTTTGCTGTTGGCGGCATGCTGCTCCAGGTAGCGCAAGCCGTGCTTGAGCTGGAGCGCGTGATCCAGCGGCTCGGTGAAGCGCGCGTCCACATGCTCCTGCGCTTGCTCCGGCCGCATCCAGTCCGAGATGGGATGAACAAACACGCTCAACGTCCCGGTCAGAAAGATGGCGAATCCCAGCCAGCAGACCCATAGTCCGGCCCAGGTATGCAGCCACGCCATGCGCTGCCGCAGGCCGTTGGCCGCTACGCCTGCGCCGCTGCGGGTGCCGAACGCCCACGCGACAAAGGGCGCGTACAGGGCCAGGCCGAGCAGGGCCCCGCCCAGCATGGCATTGCTGCCGGGGCCATTCACGGTCGACAGCAGCACCGCGCCGAGCGAGGCAAACACGTAGGCCCCGACGATAATCAATGCAATGCGTTTCATATCAACGGAAGCGGTAGTTCAGCGACGCCATGACGTTGCGCGGCTCGCCGTAGTAATTGCCCCAGCCGGACGAATAGTACTGCTTGTCCAACAGGTTGTTCACGTTGAGCGTGACCGACAGTTCCTTGTTGAAGCGGTAGCGCGCCATCAAGGCCACCAGCGCGTAGCTGTTCTGCGTGAAGCGCGCGCCGGTCGGGCTGGCGCCGTCCTGGTAGACGTCGCCCTGCCAGTTGACGCCACCGCCGATGGTCAGGCCACGGCCGACATCGGCCAAGGCATAGCTGGTCCACAGCTTGAAGTTGTTGAGCGGCTGGTTGGTTTGCAGGCGCTTGCCTTGCTGGTCCTCGATGCGCGAATGGGCGTAGCCGGCCGTAAGCTGCCAGCCTTGCCGGAGCTGGCCCGATACCTCCAGCTCGAATCCCTTGGCGGTTGCGCCCTTGACGGTGTGGTAGGCGTTGGAGCCGTCGGGCAGCACCAGCTGGTCCGAGTCCATCTCCGCCAGATTGTCCTGCCGCATGTGGAACAGCGAGACGCTGGCGCTCAGCAAACCGTCCAGCAGATCGCCCTTGACGCCCACCTCGGCGTTCTTGCCCTCCAGCGGATCGATCACGCGGTTATTGCGGTCGCGGTAGGTCTGCGGCGAGAAGATGCCGGTGTAGCTGGCGTAGCTGGACCACTGAGGATTAATGGTATAGACCACGCCCGCATACGGCGTGATCTTGCCGTTCTTTTCAAATTCGTCGGTGACGGTGGGCGAGCCCCAGGTGACGCTTTCCGTGGTGCGCTTCCAGTTGGCGACGCGCGTCCCCAGGATCACCGACAGGTCGTCGGCCGGTCGCAGACGCAGCGAGCCATAGCCGGCCAGTTGCTTTTCCTTCTCGGTGTAGCTGCCCTTGATGGTGCCGACATAGTTGGGCGTTGGGGAATTGCCGTTCCAGTTGAAGAAGTTCGGCACGGTGGCATCGTAGCCAGCCAGTATCCAGGCCGGGTAGCTCGGACCGGTGTTCTTCATGTCCGAGGCGCTCATGCCGACGACTAGTTCGTGCTGGCGGCCGAACGCTTCGAACGGACCGCTGGCAAAGGCGTCCAGCGAGAATTGTTCCGGCTTGCTGTCCCATTTGGTCTGCCACAGCGATAGTCCGGCGCCGGACTGCTTGTCCAACTCACCACGCGCGGCGTAACCCTGTACCGCGTCGTACTGGTTGGCCGCGTAGTTGACGGCGACCTTGGCGCTCCAGTCGTTGGCGAAGTAGTGCTCCAGCGTGGCGAAGGCCAGGCTTTGCTTGCGGATGTAGTAGCTGGAGCTGGAGGCGCTGTTGATCGAACGCGGGAAATCGGTCTTGCTGCCGTCGCTGTAATAGGCGGCGAAGCCCCGGCTGGCGCCGTCCAGCTGTTCGTTCTGGTAGCTGAAGCCTGCGCTCAGCAGCGTCGATGGCGCCAGGTCGGCTTCCACGATGGTGTAGAACAGCTGCTTGTCCTGGTGGTAGCGGTCGACGTAGGAATCGGCGTTCTGCTGCGCCACCACCACGCGGCCGCGTAGGTGTTTGTCTTCGCTCAGCGGGGCCGAGAGGTCGGCCTGGGCGCGGTACTTGTCCCAGCGGCCGGCCTGCATTTCGGCTTCGGCGCGCAGCTCGCGGGTAGGGCGCTTGCGCACCAGGTTCACGGCGGCTGCCGGGCTGCCGATGCCGCCCATCAGGCCGGCCGCGCCGCGTACCACTTCGATGCGTTCATAGATGCTGGCATCGAAGCCGGCCGGTTCCACCAGTTTTGTGGTGGGAATACCGTCGAACATATAGGTGTCGATGGCGAAGCCGCGCGAGAACATCTGATCGAGTTCGCGGCTGGCGGACGAATGTTCAAGCGTGATGCCGGTGGTCTGGCCGACCACGTCCTGCAGCGTTTCCAGTCGCTGGTCTTCGATGCGTTGGCGGTTCATGACGCTGACGGCTTGCGGCGTGTCGCGGATCGACAATTCCAGCCCGGTGGCGCCGCTGCTGCGGGTTTGGCCTGGAGCGCCATCTGTCACGCCGTGCACTTCCACCTGCGCCAACGTTGCGGTTGTCGGTGCCGCCGCGCTGGACGATAACTGGGTGCTGCCGTGGAGCGCCGCGGCTTTTTGCAGGGTCAGCGTGCCGTCGGTGCGGGCGACCAGCGCCAGGCCGGTACCGGTCAGCAGCTGCTCCAGCGCCGCGCGTGGCGTGTAGCTGCCTTGCAGCGCGGGGCTGGTCAGGCCCTCGGTCAGGGCGGGATCGAAGGCGAGCGCGATGCCAGCGCCGACGGCGACGCCGGATAGCGTGCGGCCCAGCGGGCCAGGCGCCAGTTGATAGGTTTGCGGTGCGGCGGCAGACGCTTCGGCCGCCATGGCAGGCATGACGGCTTGTCCTGCGGCCAGGGTCATGCTGAACAGGGCGATGCGGACGGCGCGCGACAAACGGCGCTCGGACGAAGTAGGGCGGATAATCGGCATTGAGGAGACTCTCTTTAAATGAATTCTGTCTCTATGCCAGCCGGGACGAAAAAAAGTATCAGCAAAAACAAAAAAATATTTTAGCGGCGCGGCACCAGCGTAATCCAGTAGCCGCGCAGGCGCTGCACGGCGTCGACCGGATAGGTGGACACCAGCATGTCCAGCGTGCGTTCGCGGTCGGCGATGGGGAAGGCGCCGGAGACGCGCAACGCCGCCAACGCCGGGTCGACGCGCACCAGCCCGTGGCGGTAGCGCGACAGCTCGGCCACCAGTTCGTCCAGCCGCATCTGGTCGGCCAGCAGCATGCCGGTGGTCCATGCGGTTTTTGCCGGATCGACGGCGCGCACCGGCGCAATGTGGCGCGCGTTGAAGCGGGTCTGACTGCCCGATTCGACCACTAGTGCAGGGTCGGCAATGTCGGCGCCGGCAAGCGTGATGCGCACCGCGCCTTCCAGCACCGCCAGGTCGGTGCTGCCGTCGTGGCAGCGCACACTGAACACAGTGCCCAGCGGCTGCATCGTGCCTTCGACGGTGCGCACCCGCAGCGGTCGCGGGTCGTGGACATGACTGCTGCGCACCAGCATCTCGCCGTTGCGCAGCACGATCAGGCGGTCATGGTCGGTGAATCGCACATCGATGGCGCTGGCGGTGTTGAGCGTAACGCTGGTGCCGTCTGCCAACGTGAGCACGCGGCGCTCACCGACAGCGGTGTGGATTCCACCGGCCCACGGCTGGGATTCCGCATAGCGCCACGCGCCCCAGCCGACGGGCACGGTCAGCATCAACGCGGCGATGCGGGTGATGGCGGCGCGGCGCGCGGCATCCGGTTTGCGGGTCAGGACCGGCATCGCCAGCTCGGACGGCAGCGTGTCCAGTTTGGCCATCAATTGCTGCGCGCGGTCCCATGCCATGGCGTTCTGCGGATCGCTGACGCGCCATTGCTCGCAGGCGGCGCGGTCTGCGCTGGAGGCGCCATTCTGCAGCCGCACCAGCCATTCCGCCGCCTGTTCCAGCGCCTGATGCGAGACGCGCGCGCGCACGCTCACGTTCACGCTCACGTTCACGCGCAGGACTCCATCACCAGCAGGCATTGCAGGAAGGCCTGCTTCATATAACGTTTTATGGTGATCAGGGAGAGGCCGAGATGCAGCGCGATGTCCGCATAGCCCATGCCGTCGAGCTGCGACATCAGGAAGGCTTGTTTGACTTTGGATGGCAGCGCATCGAGCATGGCGTCGATTTCGTGCAGGGTTTCCAGCACCAGCAGGCGCTGTTCCGGCGAAACGGCAGTCGGTTCGGGCAAGGCGGCCAGCGCTTCCAGATAGGCGCGCTCCAGCGACTGGCGCTGATACCAGTTGACCAATACACCTTTGGCGACAGTGGTGAGATAAGCGCGCGGCTCGCTCAGCGCCGCCAGATCGCTACGGCCCAGGATACGGGTGAAGGTATCCTGGGCCAGATCGTCCGCATCATGAGCGTTGCCCAGCTTCGCCCACAGCCAGCGGTGAAGCCAGGAGTGATGATTGCTGTAGAGGGCAATGAAGTGTGGATGCGAAGCGGCAGCTGTCATTTGTGAGAATAAGAATGATTCTCATTCATTCTACAGCAGGCCGACAGCCGCCGCAAGCCACCCACACCGCACAAATTACAGGCGCGGTTCGCCGGTCTTGCTGTTGACGGCAAGGGTACGGCCCGGAGGCGTACTCATTTGCACGCGGTGTTCAACGCCGCGATAGTCATATGTCACGTCCCAGTATTCCGGCTTTTGGTTAGCGACGTTTTCGCAGCGACGGACGTCACGCGCATAGCTGTTATTGTTGTTGTTCCGATTGGCGACATTGTTGCCCACTGCTGCACCGGCGATGGCGCCGCCGGCCGTGGCGATATCACGTCCGCTACCGCCGCCTACCTGGTGGCCAAGAATGCCGCCGATCAGCGCGCCGGCGATCACGCCGCCGGCGTTGGCGCCGCGCGAAGGCTCGTTGACCTGTTCGCGCTCAACCCAGCAGCGCTGTTCCGGCGCGCCGACCACCGCGCGCACCGAGCGCACCGGCACTTCGACGATACGCTCGCTTGGGCGGCGACGCCATTCGTAGCTGGGTTGCTGCGCCACCGGCGGCGGCGCTTCGTTGTCGTAGCGGTCGCGCGCTTTGACCGGACGCACCGACGAGATGCGGTTGTTCAGGCCCATGCCCTGCAGCGTTTCATAGCTGCCGCGACGCAGCACCATGCATTGGCCGCGGAAGTTGGCGTCTTCGCAGACTTCCCATTGGCCGCGATCGATCACCACCGAGGAGGCGCGGTCGTTGAAGCCATTGCGCGAGAGGTCGCGTACTTGGCCGTTGGCGGTGTAGGCGCGGCCGCGCCAGCCATCCGCTTCATAGAATGTGATTTGTGCGTAGGCCTGGGTAGCCATGCCCATGGCGGCTGCGGCCACGGCGAGTTTGATCGTATTGTTCATTGTCTTCTCCTGATTGGATGAGGCTCGACTATGAACGCTTTTGCCGGGGGGCTCTGTACGCTTCCGCACTAAGCTAAGTCAGGGTTCGACCGAATAGGTGCGCTTCAGGCAGCGCAGCACGAAGGTGGAGCGGCTGTGTTTGAGGCCGGGCAGTTTATACAGCTTCTTGCGCAGGAATTCCTCATAGCCTGCCGTGCCGGCGACGGCCACCTTGATCAGGTAGTCGTAGTCGCCGGTGAGCAGGTAGGCTTCCATCACTTCCGGCAGTGTGGCCAGGGCCTGGCCGAATTTTTCGAAGATGTCGTCGTCGTGCCGGTCCAGGGTCACCTCGATGATGACGGTGTCCGGATAACCGAGCGCGCTCTGGCTGAGCAGCGCCGTGTAGCCCTCGATCATGCCGCCTTCCTCCAGCGCGCGCACGCGGTTCCAGCACGGCGTGGTGGACAGACCGACCTTGTCGGCCAGTTTGGTGTTGCTCAATCGGCCGTCGTTGCGCAATTCGCGCAGGATGCGGCGATCCAGTTCGTCGATTTCCATAGGTATCCAGATAAATATTCCGCATATTTTACATTGGGTAGAAGCTTATGCTGCAAATCGATGGAATTGATGGAAATCCAGGAAGCCTATTTTCCGGCTTCCCGGCTATGCTAAGAACATGGATACCACACAAAAAAGCTACCGATTCTGCATCGAGCCCGATGCGCCCATCGCCACGCTGGAGGCGGCGTTGCAGGTGGTGCGTCGTCTGGATATTGAGTTGCGCGCCTTGCGCACCAGCGCCACCGCGTTGGGCATGGAAGTGCAGATGCGCCTTGCCGCGCCGGAGGAAGATATTCTTACACTATGCCGCATGCGCCTGCATAACCTGATCGGCGTGATGCCGATCAGGGAGATGCCAACTCTGGTCGTAAACAATCAGCGCTATCAGGCTGCAAATCAGGCGACGTAGCTGTACTTGAACAGGAAGACGATGGCGATCACCCACACCACCGGCTTGACCTGGCGCGCCTGGCCGGTCAGCAGTTTCAACAGCGCGTAGGTGATGAAGCCAAACGCGATGCCGTGCGCGATCGAATAGGTGAACGGGATCACCAGCGCGGTGATCGCGGCCGGCACGCTTTCGGTGGTGTCGCTCCAGTCGATGTCGATAAAGTCGCGCAGCATCAGGCAGGCAACGAACAGCAGGGCCGGCGCGGTGGCGTAGGCCGGCACTACGCCGGCGATCGGCGCGAAGAACAGCGCGGCCAGGAACAGTGCCGCGACCACCAGCGCGGTGAGGCCGGTGCGGCCGCCGGCCTGCACGCCCGCCGCGCTTTCAAGATAGGCGGTGGTGCTGGAAGTGCCTAGTACGGAACCGGCGACGATGGCGCAGCTGTCGGCCAGCAGGGCCTTGTTCAGACGCTCCATGCGGCCGTTCACCAGCAGGCCGGCGCGCGACGCCACACCCATCAGGGTGCCGGTGGCGTCGAACAATTCAACCAGGAAGAACACCAGCACCACGTTGAGCAGGCCCAGATTCAACGCGCCTTGCAGGTCGAGCTGTAACAGTGTCGGCGACACCGACGGCGGCATCGAGACGAAGCCGTGGAAGGTATTCCCGCCGAAGAAAAAGCTCAGCACCGTCACCGACACAATGCCGATCAATAGCGCGCCCGGTACTTTCAGGCGGTCCAGCGTGACGATCAGCAGGAAACCGAAGATGGCCATGATGGTGTGCGGATTGTGCATGTCGCCCACGCGCACCAGCGTTTCAGGGCTGGCGACCACCAGGCCCGCGCTCTTCATCGCGATCAGGGCCAGAAACAGCCCCAGGCCGACAGTGATCGCCACCCGCAGCGAACGCGGTATGCCGTTGACGATATGTTCGCGCACCTTGAACAGGCTGACCAGGATGAACAGACAGCCCGAGATGAACACCGCGCCCAGCGCCGATTGCCACGGCACGCCCATGCCGATCACCACCGCGTAGGCGAAGTAGGCGTTCAGGCCCATGCCCGGCGCCATGCCGATCGGGTAGTTGGCGTACAGGCCCATGATGATGGTGCCCAGCGCGGCGGCCAGGCAGGTGGCGACGAAGACGGCGTCCTTCGGCACGCCGGCATCGCCCAGGATGGCCGGATTGACGAAGATGATGTAGGCCATCGTCAGGAAGGTGGTCACGCCGGCGATGATTTCGGTGCGGACGTTGGTGCCGTGCTCGGCGAGCTTGAAAAATTGCTTAAGTGACGGCATGCGTGCGCTCCTCCGAATACGTCGAGGGCGAAGAATAGCATGGATGGGCGCAACAGTTCGTGGTGTCAAAAGGACAAAAAGATGTGATAATGGAAAATAAGCTGATAAGTTATACAAACGCGCGCACAGCGCAAGCAAGGTCAAGCCGAGTCAAAACTATGGAACTACAGCCAACACAAGAGGGCCGCACGGTTATCCTGAGCCCCGCAGGCCGCATCGATCACACCCATGCCGACGCCTTCAAGCTGGCGCTCGATCCGCATCTGGTGGATTGCCGCAAGGACGGCACGGTGCTGGTGATCGACCTCTCCGACGTGGTCTATATCAGTAGCATCGGCCTGCGCGCGCTGATGGTGGCCATCAAGCAGGTCAAGCCGCAGGGCGGACGCATGGTGCTGGCGGCGCTGCAGCCGCTGGTGCTGGAAGTGTTTACCATCAGCCGCTTCGACATGCTGTTCGAGATTTTCCCGGACCGCGCGGCGGCGCTGGCAGCGGCTTCGGCTGCTCCTACTCCGGCAGGCGGCGCATGAAAGCGCGCATCTGGGGTGCGCGCGGCTCGCTGCCGGTGGCGCTGAACGCGCGACAAATACGCGCCAAGCTGGTGACCGCGCTGGAAGGCGCCATCGGCCGCGATCTCGATACGCCGCAGAAGGTCGCCGACTACATCGACCATGACCTGGGCTTTGAGGTCAGCGGCACCTACGGCGGCAATTCCAGCTGCGTGGAAGTGGAGGCCTGGGATACGGACGCCATCCATGAGCACATCGTGCTCGATCTTGGCTCGGGCGCGCGGCCGCTGGCCGGTTCCAAGCTGGCCAAGTACGGCCCTGCCAAGCCGCAGACCTATCACGTGTTCATGTCGCACCTGCACTGGGACCACATCATGGGGTTCCCGTTCTTCACGCCGGCCTACATCCCGGGCAACCGTATTATTATCTACGGCTGCCACAAGGATCTGGAAACGGCGTTCCGTCGCCAGCAGGAGCCGATCAGTTTTCCCGTCACCTTCCAGCAGCTGGGCGCGACCATCGAATTCGTCACCATGGAGCCGGGCGTGCCGCTGCAACTGCGCGATGTGACGGTGACCGCCAAGCTGCAACTGCATGCCGGCGACTCCTACGGCTACCGTCTGGAGCAGAACGGCAAGGCGCTGATCTACAGCACCGACTCCGAGCACAAGCTCGATAACGCGGCCGAACGCGTGGCCTTTGTTGACTTCTTCCGCGATGCCGACGTGGTGATTTTCGATGCCATGTATTCGCTGGCCGATTCGATTTCCGTGAAGGCCGACTGGGGCCACTCCAGCAATGTGGTGGGCGTGGAGCTGTGTCAGCTGGCCGGTGTGCACAAGCTCTGCCTGTTCCATCACGAGCCGATTTACGACGACGCACAGATTTCGCGCGTATTGGCTGAAACGCGCCGTTACGCCGAGATCACCGGCGAAGCGCCGCTGGAGATCCTGTCCGCCTACGACGGCATGGAAATTTCGCTGTAAGCGCCGCCATGCTGCGCCGCTTGCAAAATCGCGCCTCGGACGGCGTGCGCGCCGGTCACGGCCGGCCGCTGGCGCTGCTGTTGGCGCTGGTGCTGGCCCTGTTGTCGGCCCTGTTGTCGGCGCGCGGCGGCGACGGCCCGCTGCCGGCCTTGCGCCTTGCGTTGTTCGATGCCTATCAGCTTCACCTGCCGCGCCAGCGGCTTTCCGGACCGGTCCATATCATCAATATCGACGAGGCGGCGCTGAGCGAATACGGCCAGTGGCCGTGGCCGCGCACTTTGCTGAAAGATCTGCTGGAGCGGATCGCCGAGCAAGAACCGCTGGCGATCGGGCTCGATATTCTGATGCCGGAGCCGGACAACACCTCGCCGGAGGCACTGGTGGCGCGGCTGCCGCAAGGCCGCCTGCACGACGAACTGGCGCTGCTGCCGTCGCACGATGCGCTGCTGGCGGAGCAGATGCGACGCGCGCCGATTGTGCTTAGCACGGCGGGCTTCCTGCACGCGGAGGCCGGCACCAGCGACGCCTTGCGCGTCTGGCCGATGCGCGTAAAGGTTGAGGGCGAGGGCGAACATGCGGCGACGGCGGCTCCGGTGACTGCGGCGACCTTGCCGGTGATGCGCTTTCCGCAGGCCATGTCCAGTTTGCCCGCGCTGCAGGCGGCGGCGCGCGGGCAGGGCCTGTTGTCGGCGAATCTGGAGAAAGGCATCGTGCGCCGCGCACCGCTGGTCGGCGCGGTCGGCGATACGCTGGTGCCGGCGCTGTCGATGGAGCTGCTGCGGGTGGCGACCGGCACCCAGGCGCTGGAGATCGAGGCCGGCGCCGACGGCGTGCACAGCGTCTCGGTCGGCGACCTGCGCGTGCCGACTTCGCCCGACGGCACGGTCTGGATCAATTTTTCCACGCCGGCCATAGACCGCTATGTCTCGGCGCTGGATGTTATGCGCGGCCGTATCGACGCCGGCGTCCTGCAGAACAAGATCGTGATCGTCGCCATGACTGGCCTGGGCCTGAGCGACTACAAGACCAACGCGCGCGGCGACCTGCTGCCCGGCGTCGACACGCACGCCCAGATGATCGAAAGCTTCTTCGACGGTTCTTTCCTGCGCCGTCCGCAGTGGATGCGCTGGGCCGAATTGGCGGCCTTCGGCGCGTGCAGCCTGCTCACCATCTGGCTGCTGCCGCGCCAGCGCTTGCTCGTCGGCGTGCCGGTGGCAGTTGCGCTGGGCGTTTGCTTGTTCGGCGTCGGCGCCTTGCTGTTCGCGCGCGCCGGCCTGTTGTTCGACGCGGGCGGGGTGGTGCTGGGCCATGCGGCGGTCTGCCTCAGTCTTTTGACCAGCATGCTGGCGTTGGCGGTGCGCGACCGCAAAATGTCCGAACGGGCATTGCAGGCCGCGCGTGAATCGGCGGCCCGCACCGCCGGCGAATTGAACGCCGCGCGTCGCATCCAGATGGCGTCCCTGCCGCAGGCGGCCACCGCCTTCCCCGGCGAGCGCCGCTTCGAACTGGGCGCGTTGCTGGAGCCGGCCAGGGAAGTCGGCGGCGACCTGTATGACTTCTTTATGCTGGACCAGGACCGCGTGTTCTTCATGGTCGGCGACGTCTCGGGCAAAGGCCTGCCGGCCAGCCTGTTCATGGTGGTGGCCAAAGCGCTTTCGCGCAGCATCGCGCTGCGCGGCGAGGCCGACATGGGTCTGATCATGAACAGCGCCAACCGCGAACTGGTGCGCGAGAATCCGGAAATGCTGTTCGTGACCAGCGTCGCCGGCATCCTGGACGCCGCCACCGGCCGCGTCTCGCTGTGTAATGCCGGCCACGACGCGCCGCGCCGCATCACCGCCGATTGCCGCGTCGAGCTGCTGCAATCGGCCGACGGCCCGCCCTTGTGCGTGATGGATGATTTCGACTATCCGGTCCAGCAGTACCAGCTACAGCCCGGCGAAAGCCTGTGCCTGACCACTGACGGCATCGGCGAGGCGATGAACCAGGCCGGCGAGCTGTATGGGAGCGAGCGGCTGGACCGCTTGCTGACGGCGGCGGCGACCACCGCGCCGGCGGCGCTGGTGCAGGCCGTGCGCGACGACGTGCGCCGTCACGTGGACGGCGCCGAGGCTTCGGATGATTTGACGTTGCTGGTGCTGCGCTGGAATGGCGCAGCCTGATGCTTAAAACCCAGTCGTTCCCGCGAACGCGGGAATCCATAGAGAATTGATTCCGCCGATGGCGCATGGATCGCCGCTTTCGCGGGAATGACGACTTGGAGATTTAGCGGACGCGGATTTCCACGCGGCGGTTGCGCGGTTCATCGACACCGTCGACGGTTGGCACCAACGGCTCGCGCTCGCCGCGCGCCTGCACTACGATCTGGTCTTCGGCGATGCCGGCTTCCACCAATATCTGCTTGACGGCGGCGGCGCGGCGCAAGGACAGGGCGTCGTTGTATTCGCGCTTGGCCACCGTATCGGTGTGGCCGATGACGATGATCTCCGGCGCCGGGCGCGAAGCCAACTGCGATTTGATCTGCGCCAGCTGCGCCGCCGATTCGGCGGTCAGGTTGTCGGTATCGGTGATGAAGTAGACGATGAACACGGCGGCGCGCTGCGGCAGGGTGTCCAGCAAGGCGCCGTAGCGGTTCTTGATCGCGGCGTCGTCGCCGCTCGTGGCGACCGCGCCACGGCTATCCACCGCGGCGGTTTGATACGGCTTGTCCAGCACCATTTCTTTACCGGCGGTGGTGATGATGACGGCGCTGGCTTTCCCGTCCTGGTTCGGCAGCAAAGTGATTTGTTCGGTCGGTCCGCGTTGTAGTTGCGAGACAGCGGCCAGCAGGCACACGGCCCAAAGCAGCAAAGCCATAACTTATTCCCCGTCCTTGACGTCGATGACAAACTCGGTGCCGCGCACGCCGAGGATCGAAGTCGGCGTGCGGAACTGCACCGCGCCCGGCGACTGCTTGGACAGCTTGCCGGAGATGACACCCAGCGTGCCTTTCTTGACCGTGGCGTTCAGCGCACCCTCGTGCGAGGTTGGATCGAAGGCGTACTTCTCCAGCCACACATTGCTGTTCGGGCCTACAGCCAGCAGGGTTTCGTCACGCAGCGTGATGCCCACGCTGCCGTCGGCGCCGGTAAGTACGCGGTCGCTGGCCATCAGCGCGGCGCCGGCCCTGGCGGGCGTTTTCTGTCCTTCTCGTTCGATGGAAGCACTGCCTTTGGCGGTCTTGATCATGCCGGCCGGGAGTTCGGCGGCGGTGGACAGCATGGCCATGGCGGCGCATGCTGCGGCGATTATTCTTTTCATGGTTCTTCTCCTGAGGTTCTTCTCCTGCCTTAAGCATTCCGATAATATGCTTGAATGGACGAAAAAGAAACCGGTATCACGCATCTGCTGCGTTTTCCGGCACGACGCGATGCGATCCCCGGCGCGATGGCGTTTGCCGCCATGGCGTTGAACCGGGCCGGCCTTGCGCCGGGCCTGGTGGCGCGCGCCGAATTGATCTTGGAGGAGCTGCTGCGCAACAGCATCCTGCACGGCTACGGCGGCGACAGCGCGCACGACGTGTGGGTCGGCGTGCGCGGCCAGGTGCTGTGCTACGAAGACGCCGCGCCGCCATTCGATCCGCTGACCGAAGGCCCGGCGCCGCCCGACCCGGGTCTGCCGCCGGACGAACTGCCGGTGGGCGGCATCGGCCTGCTGCTGATAAGGCAGTTGGGCAGCGCGGTGGCCTATACCTATAGCGCAGGTCACAACCGCATCGAGATCACATTACAATAGCGTCCGTCTTATTCCATCATTCAGGACCAGCGCATGACCGAGTTTTCTCCCGACATCTACACCGAACCCAGCCCGATCGACGTCAATACCCTCAACAACCTCGGTCCGCTGACGGCGATGGCCGGCATCTGGAAGGGTGAGCGCGGCCTGGATATCAAGCCCAAAGCCGACGGCGCACGTAAGCAGGCCTATGTCGAACGCATCGAACTGACGCCCATCGATCCGGTGACCAACGGACCGCAGCTGTTCTACGGCCTGCGCTACCTGATCATCGTAAACAAGCCCGATAACGTGAAGACCTATCACGAGCAGGTGGGCTACTGGCTGTGGGAGCCGAAGACCAAGACCGTGATCCAGACGCTGGGCATCCCGCGCGGCCAGATCGCCATGGCGTCGGCCGTGGTGGAACCGGACGCCAAGGAGTTCGAGCTGGTGGCGCGCCTGGAGTCCGATACCTACGGCATCCGTTCCAATCCCTTCCTGGAATACGGCTTCAAGACGGTGGAGTACCGCATCAAGGTCACCATCAACGACGACGGCACCTGGGGCTACGAAGAGGATACGGTGATGCTGCTGCGCGGCGAAGAAGAATTCCATCACCGCGACCGCAACCTGCTGCATCGCGTGTCCGAACCGCTGCCGAATCCCATGGCCAGCGGCGTACCTGCTTAAGAAGGCGCGCCATGCTGCGGGCCATCCTATGGGACAACGACGGTGTGCTGGTCGATACGGAGCAGCTGTTTTATGAAGCGAACCGCGAGCTGTTCCTGCCACTGGGCCTGGAACTGAGTGCGCGGCATTTCTTCGACTGGTATCTGGCCGATAACTGCGGCGCCTGGCATTTGCTTGAGCCGCGCCTGTCCGAAGAACACGCCGAGGCGCTGCGCGCGGTGCGCAACCAGCGTTATGCGGCACGCCTGGCCTCCGAGCATATTCCGGCCATCGACGGCGTGGTCGACACGCTGGCGGCTTTGTCGCCGCGCCTGCGCATGGGCGTGGTCACCAGCTCCAATCGCGACCATTTCGAGATCATTCACCAGCGGCTGGATTTGCTGCGCCACTTCGAATTCGTGCTCACGCATGAATCCTACACGCGCAGCAAACCGTCGCCGGAGCCCTACCTGCTGGGCCTTGAGCGCATGGGCGTGGGCGCCGATGAAGCGTTGGTGATCGAGGATTCGCCGCGTGGCCTGCAGGCGGCGACGGCGGCCGGCATGCGCTGCATCATCCTGCGCAATGCGCTGACTCGGCAGCATGACTTTCCCGGCGCCTGGCGCGTGCTCGATACCATGGCGGAAGTGCGGGCAGCGGTGGAGTCCTTGTTATGAATTCAGCTTTAAAGCATATTCACCTGTGTTGGGAGCTTGGCGGCGGCCTGGGACATGCGGGCCGCCTGAAGATGCTGGCGCAGGTGCTGCTGGCGCGCGGCCACCGCGTCACCCTGAGCGTGCGCGATCTGATGCAAACTCGCGCTTTGCTGGCCGATCTCGATGTCCCGACGTTGCAGGCGCCGGTCTGGCTACACAAGGCGGCGGGCTTGCCGCCGTCCGCCAACCTGGCCGAGATCCTGTTCCACTGCGGTTACCTGGAACCGGCCGCGCTGCGCGGCATGGTGGCCGGCTGGCGCGATCTGTTCGGCGTGCTGCAACCGGATCTGGTGGTGGCCGATTTCGCGCCGACCGCCTTGCTGGCGGCGCGCAGCATGGGGCTGCGCAGCGCCTCGGTCGGCAATGGCTTCAACAGCCCGCAGCCGGGTCAGCCGCTACCTTCGTGGAAGGAGGCGCCGCCGGAACGATTGGCCTCGTCGGAAGCGCGCATGCTGGCGACGGCCAACGCGGTGCTGGCCGAATTCCAGGCGCCGCCGCATGCGCATGCGTCCGATGTGTTCCTCGGCGACCTGCCTTTGCTGTGCACCTGGCCGGAACTCGATCACGGCGAAGGCCGCACGCAGGCGCAATGGCTGGGCCCCAGCTTCACCGCCGATGGCGGCCTGGCGCCGTGCTGGCCCGAGGGCGATGGTCGCAAGGTGTTCGCGTATCTGAAGGCGGTCCATCCATCGCACGGCGCGGTGCTCAAGGCGCTGGTGGCGGAGGGCTGCCGCGTGCTGGCCTATGTGCCGGAAGTGGCGCTCGGTGCCGCGCCGCCGGTGCTCAGTGAGCAGATCGTCTATGCCGAGTCGCCGCTCGCGCTGCCGCAGGCGCTGGCCGGGGCGGAGCTGTGCGTGTGCCACGCCGGCGAGGCCACGCTGGCGCAGTCGCTGCTGGCCGGCGTGCCTTTGCTGATGCTGCCGTCCCACACCGAGCAATTCCTCACCGCGCGCCGCGTTGCCATGTCCGGCGCCGGCTACAACGCGGCCTTGATGACAGCCGATTCGGATTGGCGCGGCGTGCTGCGGTCCATGCTCAACCACGCCGGCTACCGCGCGGCGGCGCAGGACTTCGCTGCGCGTCATCGCGGCTATAGCCAGAGGCAAATGAACGAAGCACTGGCGCTGAAGATGGAGCAGTTACTTGCTTGTGAGTGGATAAAACAAGCCAATTAATGTACAATTGCAATCAGTGTTGCAGCAATTGAAATTAAAAACATTGCCTCTGGTAGGGCTGGATGTTTGGAAAGGCCGGCGTTCTCGGAACGCCGGCCTTTTTTGTATTGACGCCCGGCTAGCGTGGCGCGCGGCGCGCGGTAGCGCAGCGCTTGTTGCGGGCGGCCGGCGTCCGATAGAATGCTGCCTCAGCAATGTTTTTAGGAAGCTATGTCTTTGTTTCAACGATCGCTGGCGATTGCCGCGCTGCTGGCCGCCAGCCTGGCCTCGGCCGGCGAATGCCCGGCCCACTACGTCGATGGCCGCCTGCCGGAAATCCGCAACCCCAAAATGACCGCCGCCACCACCGAGCTATGCTACGGCGTATTCGGTGTGATGCACTCCGGGATCACGCGCACGCCGCTGTGGTCGGCCGAGCATCTGACCTCGGAAAATATCGCAGCGGCCAAAGACCTGTCGCGCGAAAATTCCTTCCATCCCGAGCCGAGGCTGCCGGGCAGGGCGCGCGCCGAGCTGGCCGACTACGCCCGCAGCGGTTACGATCGCGGCCACATGGCGCCGAACGGCGACATGCCGGACCGCCGCACCCAGCACGAGAGCTTCACGCTGGCCAACATGGTGCCGCAAAACGCCGAGAACAACCGTCACGTCTGGGCCGGCATCGAGGGCGTGGTGCGCAAGCTGGCGCAGAAGGAGGGCGATCTGTACGTGATCACCGGCCCGGCCTTCATCGGCGGCAATCTGGAAAAGGTCGGCAAGGTGCTGGTGCCCACGCATTTGTATAAACTGGTGTACAGCCCGCGCCAGCGCGCCGGCGCCGCGTTCTTCATCGAGAACCGCGCCGACGTGAACTACGAGCTGTTGAGCATCGCCGAACTGGAAAGCAAGGTCGGCATCAATCTGCTGCCGTCGCTGCCGGCGGCGGAAAAACAGGCGATGCTGCGCCTGCCGAAGGTGAGACAACGTAAAGACGGGAGCAAGCGATGAGCAAATTCGTGCCTTATAAAAATGAGTCGGACGTGCTGCACATCGGCGGCCTGACCATCGAAAACCGCCTCGACCGCATCACCCTCAGCGGCGATATCGATTTAACTGCCGATCAGGCCGGCCTGGCCGATGCCCGCGCGCTGCACGAGCTGCTGGCCGAAGTGGTGGCCAGGCTGGAGGCCCAGAAACTGCCGGCCACGCTGCCGCCGGCCGCCAACACCATCGTCGCCAATCCTTTCGAATCGTGAGCCGGTCCATGCATTTTCAGTCCGACGAAGAAATCCACGCCATCGGCACCGGGCTGCTGGACCGCACGCTGCCCAAGCTGGCGTGGACCCACGCCGCCCACCTGGCGGCCGCCGCCTGGCTGCTGGCGGACCGTCCCGATATCGATGCGCAGGCGGAATTGCCCGGCATCATCCGCGCCTATAACGAGGCCACCGGCACTGCCAACACCGATAGCGGCGGCTATCACCACACGATTACGCTGGCTTCCTTGCGGGCGGTGGCGGATTTCCTGGGGCGGCAGCCGGCCGGGACGCCCTTGCATGTGGCTTGTGAGCAGCTCTTGCTGAGTCCTTACGGCAATAAATCATGGTTGACACAATATTGGACTGCGGAAGTGTTATTCTCAAAGGACGCTCGGCTGGGCTGGATAGAGCCGGACCGCGCGTCCCTGCCATTTTGAAAACGTTGATATGACACTGACATCCGGTATTAATTCCATCGATTCGCTGCTCGGCGAAAGCTGGGCCGCTGCCCCGGGCCAGGCCGTGACGCTGACCTACAGCTTCATGACGCGCTTGCCGAGCGACGCCACCAATGACGACGCCAACGGTTTCCGTGCCATGACGCCGGCCCAGAAAACCGCGACGCGCGATGCGCTGGCCACCTGGGCCGCAGTCGCCAACATCACCTTCCAGGAAGTGTCGGCCGGTGGCGAACTCCAGATGGGCACCAACGACCAGGGCAGTACCAGTAGCGGCTATGCCTATCTGCCGAATGGCCACGATCCCAGCTATTTGTTCACCAACAATCAGAACGATTACAACTTCAGCTTTGCGCCTGGCGATTTCGGTGTGGCGGTGCTCATCCACGAGTTGGGCCATACGCTGGGCTTCAAGCATCCGGGCAACTACGACTCCACCGGCGGCGATATCGACGGCCCCTTCCTGCCGCAGGAAACCGATACCATCGATTACTCGCAGATGTCGTATCACACCGGCGCGGGGTTCCAGCTGAACTACAACTACGGCATTACGCCGATGCTGTACGACATCCAGGCGATCCAGTACCTGTACGGCGCCAACCTGAACTACCACACCGGCAACGATAGCTACGTCTTCCTCAAGGACGCGGCGCTGCAATGCATCTGGGATGCCGGCGGCGCCGACACGCTGGACTTTTCCGGCTGCACGGGGGCGACGGTCATCAATCTGAACGCGGGCAGTTTCAGTTCCACCGCGCCGGGTTATCAAAATATTTCCATCGCCTACAATGTGGCGATCGAGGGCGCCATTGCCGGCAACGGCGGTTCGACCATCTACGCCAACGCTTACGGCAATCTGATCACCGGCGGCACCGGCAACGACGTCATTTACGAGGGGGCGGGCAGCGATACCATCAGTGGCAATGGCGGCTTGGATACCGTGGTGTTCGGCAAGACGTTGTCGGCCTATGCGCTGGCCGGTTCCTTCGGCGCGCTGAGCGTCAGCGGCGACGGCAACGATCTGCTGACCGAGATCGACTGGCTGCAGTTCAGCGACGTCAATATCCACTTGTATGACTATACCGCGCTGGTGGCGGGTGGCGCCGGCAACGATGTGCTGACGGCGTCGGCAGGCAGTCAGCTGATCGCCGGCGGGGCCGGCATCGACACCTTGATGATTGCCGGGACGCGCGCCAGCGTCTTCTTGCACGCCGCCGGTTCGGCAGTTTCGCTGATTGACCAGGGCGGAAGCGAGGGCACCGACTTGCTGACCGGCGTCGAGCGCCTGAGCTTTGCCGATGGCGCCGTGGCGCTCGACACCAACGGCGCCGCCGGCCAGCTATACCGCCTGTACAGCGCCATGTTCAACCGCACGCCGGACGAAGCGGGGATGGGCTACTGGCTCAAGGTGCTGGATAACGGCGGCCGCGTAACGTCGACCGCCGCCGGCTTCGTGGACAGCGCGGAATTCATCAGCATCTACGGCGCCAACGCCAGCGATGAAGTGTTCCTGACGGCGCTGTACAACAACGTGCTGCACCGCGCGCCGGACGCCGCCGGCCTGCAGTTCTGGCTCGATTCGCTGAAGGTGGTGACGCGCGCCGAAGCGCTGGTCGGCTTCTCGGACTCCGCCGAGAACATCGATGTGATGAGCCACATCATCCCGGTCGGCATTCCCTACGTACCGTATCTGCCGGCGCTGGGCTAGTCCGCGCCGTTAATCGACTCCAGGCAGGCTGATGCGATTGCGGCCCATGTGCTTGGCGCGGTACAGCGCCGAGTCGGCCGTCGCCACCAGCTGGCTTGGATCGTTCTCGGCCGCCGCCAGCGCGGTGGCCGCGCCGATGCTCACCGTCACCACGTGCTGCTGGCTGCCCAGGTTGGGCAGGCGCAGCTGCTCGATCCGGCAGCGGATGCGCTCGGCCACGATGGCCGCGCCGGTCAGCGACTCATTGGGCAGGATCACCGCGAATTCCTCGCCGCCGTAGCGCGCCACCAGGTCGTTGGCGCGCATCTCGCTCGATACCGCCGTGGCGATGCGCTGCAGGCACTCGTCGCCGCCCAGGTGGCCGTAGGCATCGTTGTACTGTTTGAAGTTGTCGACGTCCACCATCAGCAGCGACAGCGGCAGCTGATGGCGCAGGGCGCGCTGCCACTCGGCGTTCAGCGTATCGTCGAAGCAGCGGCGGTTGGCCAGGCCGGTCAGGCCGTCGCGCGTGGCCAGCTGCTCCAGCGCCACCTGGGCGCGCTTTTCCTCGGTGACGTCGCGCAGCGTTTCCACCACGGCCACCAGCTTGCCCTCGCTGTCGAAGATCGGGCTGGCGTCGGCCGCCAGGTAGCGGCGCCGGCCCACGCGCGGCATGTCGCACCAGTTTTCCGCACACAGGTTGTTGTCGGTGTCGTTGCGGCGCGCGTGCTGGCGGTACAGCCGGTGCAGATCGGCGCTGCGGCCCTGGATCACCAGGTCGGCCAGTGTCGGACGCTGCTCTTCGTAGAACGGCTTCCAGTGGTCGGCGGTGCCCAGCACTTCCCAGGCCGGCACCCCGGTCAGGCGCTCGCAGGCCTGGTTCCAGATGATGACCTTGCCGTTGATGTCGACCACGAAGGTGGGGATCACCAGCAGTTCCATCAGCTTCAAGGCGAAGCCGTGTTGCTGGTCTGCCGGTGGAAACTCCATCAGGTGCTGGATTTTTTGTGTTCCGCTCATGGGCGCCGCTTTCTGTTGTTATTGAATGGGAAAAGACATGGTGAGCGCCGTGCCGGCGCCGGGTGTGCTGGCGACGTCGAAACGGCCGCCGGCCTCGCTCACGCGCCGGGCGATGTTGCGCAGGCCGTTGCCGCGCCGGGCGGGCGTCTGCGCCAGGCCGACGCCGTTGTCGCGCACGGTCAGGTTCAGACGCTGTTCCTGGCGGCGCAGGCCGACGCTGACCTCGGAGGCTTGCGCATGGCGCACGATATTGCTCAGCGATTCCTGCAGCACGCGGTACAGCACGCCCTCGATGCCGGCGGTGGCGGCGGGGCCGGCGAAGGCGGAAGGTTCGGTGTCCAGCTGGCAGCGGATGCCGCTCAAACGCGAGAATTGGGCGATCTGCTGGTGTACCGCGCCTTCCAGCCCGGACTGCAGGGCCTCGGCCGGCAAGTCGTCGACGATGGCGCGCATGGCGCGGATGGCTTGCTGGATGCGCTCCAGCAGTTGGTCTAGCGGCCGCTGCAAGGCTGGGTGGCCGGCGGCCAGCGCGCCGGTGTCCAGGCTGAGCGCCAGCAGCTGTTGGCCCAGGTCGTCGTGCAGGTCGCGGGCGATGCGGCGCCGCTCGGCGTCACGCAGCGAGTGCTGGCTGGCGCTCAGGCGCGCGATCTGACGCCGCGCCTCGGCCAGAGCATGCGCTCCCCGTATGCGCTGGCGCCACCACAGCAGCAGACAGGCGGCCCAGACCAACAGGCAAACAGCCAGGCAGACGATATCGATTTCCAGAAGCGGCGGCGCGGTTCTCATGGTGTATCTTCCTGAGATGGATGACAAACGTTGGCATGGTCCACAAGCCAACATAACGTGCTTGCCTTCTGGAAGCATTGTGAAATATCAATTTTGGTGATGCTTTCCGGAAAAGTGTGACGTGGGATATAATTGAGGGTTGTCCAATCAGGAACTATCGTGACTTACAGCATCAAAGAGATTTTCTATACGTTGCAGGGCGAGGGCGCACACGCCGGCCGTCCGGCCGTGTTCTGCCGTTTTTCCGGCTGCAACCTGTGGACCGGCCGCGAAATCGACCGCGCCAGCGCCGTTTGCCAGTTCTGCGATACCGACTTTGTCGGCACCGACGGCGAAGGCGGCGGCAAGTTCAAAACGCCGCAGGAGCTGGCCGCCACCATCAACGCGCTGTGGCCGGAAAGTTATACGGCCAGCAAGTACGTGGTGTTCACCGGCGGCGAACCGCTGCTGCAGCTCGATACGGCGCTGATCGAGGCCATGCACGCAGTCGGCTTCACCATCGCGATTGAAACCAACGGCACGCTGCCGGTGCCGGCTGGCGTGGATTGGATCTGCGTGAGCCCGAAAATGGGTTCCGAACTGGTGGTGAAAAAAGGCAATGAAATCAAGGTCGTGATTCCGCAGACCCACCAGGAGCTGTCGGCCTACGAACAGCTGGACTTCGAGAATTTCTACGTGCAGGCGATGGACGGCCCGCTGGCCGCCTTCAATACCACGTTGGCGATCGACACCTGCAAGCGCAATCCGAAATGGAAGCTGAGCTTGCAAACCCATAAACTTTTACAGATACCCTGAATTAAGACCGACCTTATGCTGACCATTACCCGCAAGCTGGAATTCGACGCCGGCCACCGTATTCCCGACCACAAAAGCCAGTGCCGCAACCTGCACGGCCACCGCTACACGCTGGAAATCACCCTGACCGGCAATATCATCGACGTTGAGGGCAATTCCGACAACGGCATGATCATGGATTTCTCGGACATCAAGGCGCTGGCCAAGGAGCACCTGGTCGACGTCTGGGATCACGCCTTCATCGTCTACGAAAAAGACGCTTCCGTGCGCGATTTCCTGGCGTCGCTGCCGGACCACAAGACCGTGGTGATCGATCGCATTCCGACCGTGGAAAACCTGGCGCAGGTGGCGTTCGGCATCCTCAAGGCGGCCTACAAGGACCGCTACGGCACCGGCCTGCACCTGCACAAGCTGGTGCTGCACGAAACCCCGAACTGCTGGGCTGAAATCACCGATGGTGTCTGACCATGTCTGACGCGGCTTTCATGCAGCTGGCGCTGGAACAGGCGCAGCAGGCGTGGGACCTGGGCGAGGTGCCGGTGGGCGCCGTCGTCGTCAAGGATGGCGAGGTGATCGCGGTCGGCTGCAACCAGCCGATCGGCAAACACGATCCGACCGCGCACGCGGAAATCGTGGCCTTGCGCGCGGCCGCCGAAAAGCTCGGCAATTACCGGCTGCCCGGCTGCGAGCTGTACGTCACGCTGGAACCGTGCGTGATGTGCTCGGGTGCGATGATGCATGCGCGGCTGGCGCGCGTGGTCTACGGCGCCACCGATCCCAAGACCGGCGCCTGCGGCTCGGTGCTCAACCTGTTCGAGCAGGAGCAGCTGAATCACCACACCGGCATCGTCGGCGGCGTGATGGCCGAGGAATGCGGCGCCATGTTGAAGCACTTCTTTGCCGCGCGCCGCGCGGCGCTGGCGGCGGCCAAACGCGCCACGCCGGAATAAAAATGGTATGCTGAATCCCAAGTACGATTTGGGAGATGGTCTTGGCTACCGCGCAAGCAAACGGCATCACGATCGCCTATGAAACCAGCGGCAATCCCGTCGATCCGCCGGTGCTGCTGATCATGGGGCTGGGCATGCAGCTGATCTCCTGGCCGCAGGACATGGTCGACGGCCTGGTGGAGCAGGGCTATTACGTGATCCGCTTCGACAACCGCGATGCCGGCCTGTCGAGCAAGCTGCATCAGCACAAGAAGCCGCACCTGCTGTGGGCTTATCTGAAATCCCTGCTCGGCCTGAAACAGTCGGCCGCCTACACCCTCAACGATATGGCCGACGACGCGCTCGGATTGCTCGATGCGCTAGGCATTGCGCGCGTCCACGTGGTGGGCGCGTCGATGGGCGGCATGATCGCGCAGATGTTTGCGGCGCGCTTTGCCGCGCGCACGCTGAGTCTGACGTCCATCATGTCGAGCAGCGGCAGGCGCGGTTTGCCGGGGCCGACGCCGGCGGCGCGCAATGCGCTGATGCGCGGGCCGGCCTATCCGCTCAGCCGCACCGAAGTGGTGGAGCGCGGCATCGCTGTAATGCGCCTGATCGGCAGTCCTTCCTTTCCGACGCCGGAGCGCATGCTGCGCGCCGCCATCGAGCGTTCGCTGGACCGCAGTATCAACCCGGACGGCATCGCCCGGCAGATGGTGGCCATCGTCGCTTCCGGCGACCGCACGCCGCTGCTGCGCAAGATCCACGCGCCAACGCTGGTGATCCACGGCGCGGCCGACCCGTTGGTGCCGGTGGCCTGCGGCGCCGATACGGCCAAGGCGATACCGGGCGCGCGCTTGGAGGTGATCGAAGGAATGGGGCACGATTTGCCGCCGCAGTTGATCGAGCGCTTGCTTGCCTTGCTCGACCAGCACCTGCGCGGTAAGATGGCGCCGGAACTTCCTCCGCGCTCCACGCATCGCGCCGGCAGCGGCACCCATCACTGAAGCTAAAGATATTTTGAGCACACCGAACATCGGCATCGCCATCGCCGCGCCCAGCGGCCGTCCCCTCGACATTGACGCCTACCTGCAGGGCGTGCAGCGCCTGCGCCAGCAGGGTTTCCTGGTCCACGATTACTACGACGACGACAAGAAATTCCAGCGCTTCGGCGGCACCGACGAAGACCGCCTGGCGCAGCTGAACGCGGCGGCGGCCGATCCGGCGGTGCAGGTGGTGGTGGCCTTGCGCGGCTCCTACGGCATGTCGCGGCTGCTGCCTGCCATCGATTTCCGCAAGATGGCCGACAGCGGCAAGCTGTTTTCCGGCTACAGCGATTTCACCGCGTTCCAGATGCCGTTGCTGAAGCAGACGGGCCGCATCAGTTTCGGCGGCCCGATGATGTGCGACGATTTCATCCGCCCCGAACCGGTGGCGTACACGCTCAAGCAGTTCTGGGACTGCTTGCGCGGACCGTTGCACACGGTGCGCGGCGCGGTGGCGCAAGGCGGCGCCGATAATCCGCTGGTCGATGTTAACGGCAAGCTGTGGGGCGGGAATCTGGCCATGATGGTCAGCCTGCTCGGCACGCCGTATTTCCAGGCGCTGGAGCAGGGCATTTGCTTCATCGAGGATATCAGCGAGCATCCTTACCGTATCGAGCGCATGGTGTTGCAGCTGTTCTATGCCGGCGCATTGGATGGCCAGCGGGCGCTGGTGCTGGGGGATTTTTCCGGCTACAAGCTGACGCCGATGGACAACGGTTACGACTTCGAAGCCATGCTGGCTTATCTGCGCTCACGGCTGCCGATACCGGTGTTGAGCGGGCTGCCGTTCGGGCATGTCAAGGAGCGCGCCACGCTGCCGTATGGCGGCATGGCGCATCTGGTGTCGGATGAGCGTGGATTCGAGCTGACGATCAGCGACTATCCGACACTGTGATGCTCGACGCTGTAATCACTGTACCCGGCGCACGCGCGGCGCCTGGTTGGTGCCCTCGATTTCAAGGAACATGCTGCCGAGGTTGTTGCGGGTAATCTTGACCTTCGGGTTTTCGATTTCGTTGACCGAGCCGGCGCTGTCGTCGGCGACGCGCCAGATCTGGCCGTTCGCCAGGCGGAACTGGGTGGAGCCGCTCCAACCTTCGATACGACCGAGCAGGGTGCTTTCAATGAAACTCGGTTCGTCGGATTTGCGCATCTGCGAGGCCGACAGGCCAAAATTGGCGGCCGGGGCGGCGGCCGGCGCAGATGCCGCCGCCGGCGCTTGTGCTGCGACTTGTGCTGCGGCAACTGGGGCGGCTGCGACCGGAATCGCGTCGTAGCATGCCACGCGGCCGGCCATGTCGGCGATGGTGCGGCAGCGCAGCAAGTCGGCGTCGGCGGCCAGGGCGGAACCGGATACTGCCAGCAATAGAACCAAAGCTTTCATCGAACTCTTTCCAGGTTGCGGGCGCCGTCAGCCGGGCGCCACTGCTCTGGATTATATCGGCATCAAGCTCGCGCGTCAGCCTCCATGCTTATTCCATCGGTGGTCTTGTCGGTGGCGCGCTAGCCTGGGGGTGTTGGCCGGCTGCGCATCGGCGGCAAATTCTTCAAGTTTGATGAATCGGGCTTCCATGATTTCATCGTAAGGCGGTTTTCCACCCGGAGCAAGACCGGTGCCGTCGTCGTGTGCTTCCTCTCTGCGAATTGCTGGCGCCGGATAACTCCTTGATTTTTATAGGCTTATGCAGTTATCGTCCTTGGTGCTGTATAATTTCGCCTTTCCGCTCTACCTATTCTGCAAAGTCCAAGTCCAATATGCTCAGCACAGCAAACATCACGATGCAATTCGGCGCCAAGCCGCTGTTTGAAAATATCTCCGTCAAGTTCGGGGATGGCAACCGTTACGGCCTGATCGGCGCGAACGGCTGCGGCAAGTCCACCTTCATGAAAATCCTCGGTGGTGATCTGGAGCCTTCGGGCGGCAACGTGATGCTGGATACGAACGAGCGCCTCGGCAAGCTGCGCCAGGACCAGTTCGCGTTTGAAGACATGCGCGTGCTCGACGTGGTGATGATGGGGCACACCGAGATGTGGGCGGCGATGCAGGAACGCGATGCGATCTACGCCAATCCCGACGCCACCGACGACGACTACATGAAGGCCGCCGAGCTGGAAGGCAAAGTCTCCGAATACGACGGCTATACCGCTGAATCGCGCGCCGGCGAACTGCTGCTGGGTGCGGGCGTCGATATCGAGCTGCACAAGGGCCCGATGAGCAATGTCTCGCCCGGCTGGAAGCTGCGGGTGCTGCTGGCCCAGGCGCTGTTCTCGAATCCGGACATCCTGCTGCTGGACGAGCCGACCAACAACCTGGACATCAATACGATCCGCTGGCTGGAGGACGTGCTGAATGACCGCAACTCCACCATGATCATCATTTCCCACGATCGCCACTTCCTGAACCAGGTGTGCACCCACGTGGCCGACATGGATTACGGCACGTTGAAGATCTATCCGGGCAACTACGACGAGTACATGTTCGCCTCGACCCAGGCGCGCAACCAGCAGCTGGCCAACAACGCCAAGGCCAAGGACAAGGTCGCCGAATTGCAGGACTTCGTGCGCCGCTTCGCCGCCAACAAATCCAAGGCGCGCCAGGCGACCTCGCGCGCCAAGCAGATTGAGAAAATCAAGGTCGACGACATCAAACCGTCGTCGCGCGCCTATCCGTTTGTCCGTTTCGACGGCGAGAAGAAGCTGCACCGCCTGGCGGTGGAAGTCGATTCGATTGCAAAGAAATATGATCGCCAGCTGTTCAACAACTTCAGCATCATGATCGAGGCCGGTGAGCGCATCGCCATCATCGGCGCCAACGGCGCCGGCAAGACCACCTTGCTGCGGTGTATCGGCGGCGACGACATCGCCGGCCTGCATGCCGACCACGGGATGGTGAAATGGGCCGAGAACGCCAACGTAGGCTATATGCCACAGGATCCTACCGAGGAATTCGCCAAGGACACCACGCTGACCGACTGGATGGGTGACTGGACCCAGGAAGGCGACGACGACCAGGCTGTGCGCTCGATCCTGGGCCGCCTGCTGTTCGGCGGCGACGAGGTGAAGAAGTCGGTCAAGGTGCTGTCGGGCGGCGAAAAAGGCCGCATGATGTATGGCAAGCTGATGCTGGGCCGCCACAACGTACTGCTGCTTGATGAACCGACCAACCACATGGACATGGAATCGATCGAGTCGCTCAACATCGCGCTGGAGAAATACGCCGGCACGCTGGTCTTCGTCTCGCACGACCGCGAGTTCGTTTCCTCGCTGGCCAACCGCATCCTGGAAATCAAGGAAAACGAGATCATCGATTTCCGCGGCAACTACGAAGATTATCTGACCAGCCAAGGTATCGCCTAATCATGCAAGCCATCGAGATCAAAGCCGTCGAGTACGAGCATCCGCAAGATGGCGCCAGCTGCACCGCCCACGCCTGGGCGCGCACGCCAGCGACGCCTAGCCCTGCGCAGCGCATCGAACTCAAAGCACGCATCAAGCGCCTGTTGCAGGAAAAGCAGGCGGTGCTGGTATCGCACTACTACGTCGACGCCGACCTGCAAGACCTGGCCGAGGAAACCGGCGGCTGCGTCTCCGATTCGCTGGAGATGGCGCGCTTCGGCCGCGATCATCCGGCCAGGACGCTGGTGGTGGCGGGCGTGCGCTTCATGGGCGAAACGGCCAAGATCCTGAGCCCGGAAAAACGTATCCTGATGCCGGACCTCGACGCGACCTGTTCGCTGGACCTCGGTTGCCCGGCCGACGAATTCGCCGCCTACTGCGACGCCCATCCAGACCGCACGGTGGTGGTGTATGCCAACACCAGCGCCGCCGTCAAGGCGCGCGCGGACTGGATGGTGACGTCGTCCATCGGCCTCGAGATCGTCAAGCACCTGCATGAGCAGGGCAAGAAGATCCTGTGGGCGCCGGACAAGCATCTCGGCTCCTACATCCAGAAGCAGACCGGCGCCGACATGCTGCTGTGGCAGGGCTCCTGCCTGGTGCACGACGAATTCAAGGGCGTGGAACTGGAGCTGCTGAAGGCCCAGTACCCGCAGGCGAAAGTGCTGGTGCACCCGGAATCGCCGGCCAACGTGGTGGCGCTGGCCGACGTGGTCGGCTCGACCACGCAGATCATCAACGCCGCCGTGGAGTCGGACGCCGATACCTTCATCGTCGCCACCGACAACGGCATCCTGCACAAAATGCGCGCCGCCGCGCCGAACAAGCGCTTCATCGAAGCGCCGACCGCCGGCAACAGCGCCACCTGCAAGAGCTGCGCCCACTGCCCGTGGATGGCCATGAACGGCCTGCAAAACCTGGCCGACCTGCTGGAAAACCTCGACAGCCCGGCCGTCAGCGCGGCGCATGAAGTGTTCGTCGATCCGGAAATCGGCAAGCAGGCCGTGACCTCGATCACGCGCATGCTGGACTTCGCAGCGGCCAAGAAAGCCAAGGTGCAAGCGGGGCCGGACCTGGCGCAAGAAGCACAACTGTTTTCGGGAATCGGTCCTGCATGAGCACTTTGTTGAACAAGTTCGCGCCGTTCGACGACGCGTTGAAGACGGCCTTTGAAGCCAACCTGCTGTCGGCCTTGCTGGAAGACGTCGGCACCGGCGACCTGACCGGTTTGCTGGTGCCGGAAGGCGGCCGCGCCAAGGCGCGCGTGATCGTGCGCGAAGACGCGGTGCTGTGCGGCGCGCCGTGGTTTGAAGGCATCATGAACTGCATGCAGGCCGGTATCGAGATCGACTGGAAGTACGCCGAAGGCGACATGATGACGGCCGACAGCGTGGTCTGCACCATCGAAGGCCCGGCGCGCGCGCTGCTGACGGCGGAACGCGCAGCCCTGAATTTCATGCAGCTGCTGTCCGGCGTGGCCAGCGCCACCCGCCAATACGTGGACGTGATCGCCGGCACCCGCGCCGCGATTCTGGACACCCGCAAGACCTTGCCGGGCCTGCGCCTGGCGCAGAAGTATGCGGTGCGTGTGGGCGGCGGCCGGAATCAGCGCCTGGCGCTGTACGACGGCATCCTGATCAAGGAAAACCACATCGCGGCGGCGGGCGGCATCACCAATGCGGTGATGGCGGCCAAGCGGCTGGACAAGGGCGTGTCGATCCAGGTGGAAGTGGAGTCGCTGGGCCAGTTGTGCGAAGCGCTGGACGCCGGGGCGCTGTCCATCCTGCTGGATAACTTCAACACCGGCATGATGCGCGAGGCGGTCACCATCAACGCCGGCCGGGCGCTGCTGGAAGCTTCCGGCGGCATCAACTTTGACACGGTGCGCGCGATTGCCGAAACCGGTGTGGACCGCATCTCGATCGGCGCACTGACCAAGGATGTGCGGGCCACGGATTATTCTTTACGAATAATCGGTTAACAAAATATTATTGTTGACTCGACCCGTGCACGATTGAGATTATCAAAAAAAGTATTAAATAAAACAATAAAATCTGTGCTCTTTTAACAAGGAGCAAATCAGATGAAACTGAAATACGTTGCGAGTGTAGTGGGGATGTTGTGCCTGGCAGGAGCCGCTCATGCAGACGGCTTCGTCAACGGCGGTTTTGAGTCGGGCAGCACCGATGGCTGGACCACCGGCGGCGGCTATCGTGGCTCGGTCTACAATGTCGACCTGACGCCGGCCCAGTTGCTGCCGGGCGGCGTGCTGAACGCCGATAGCGGCAGCCGTGGCACGGTGGTGGACGGCAGCTACGTCGATCCGCTGCTGGGCAGCCTGCTCGGCTCGACTATCTACAGCGGCAAGTACGCCTATCGCGCCGAAGATACTTACACTGGCGGCTACGGCACCGCCATCAGCCAAAAGGTCAGCAACTACACCGACTCCCAGATCGTTTTCGCCTGGAAGGCCGTGCTGGAGAACGGCGGCCACGTCGAGGACGAGTCTGCACTGATGAAGCTGACCCTGACCGACGACACCACCGGCCAGTTGCTGGTGAGCCGGACCTACAATGCCGGTTATACCGGCTCTGGCGTCGATGCGCGCTTTTCCAGCGAAGGCAGCCTGTTCTACACGCCGCAATGGCAGGTTGAATCGCTGAGCATCGACGCCTCGCTGTCCGGCCATAGCTTCACGCTGTCGCTGCTGGCGGCCGACTGCAATCCAACCGCACACACGGGCTATGCTTATCTGGACGGCTTCGGCGCCGCGCTGCCGGTGCCCGAGCCGGAAACCTATGGCATGTTGCTGGCAGGTCTCGCCTTGATCGGCGTGGTGGCGCGGCGCCAGAAGTCGGCATAGAATAGCCTTGACCGGCATCGCCGGTGTGAGGAGGCGGTTTGAGTCATCAGGCTTCACTGCTCTGTTCTGACAGCCGACGCCACGCGTTGATTGGCATGTGCGGCATTGCGCTAGGCGCCTTGCCGCATTTTTCATGGGCCGCTCCATCGGCCGCGCGCGAACTGGTGGTGGCCGGCACCCGTTTCGAAAGTATTTACGAACGGAGTCGTGGTGGGCAGTTTTCCGGCATGGGCGTGGACTTGCTGCACCTGTTTGCGCAGCGCTACGGCTATCAGCTGCGCTTCGAGATCTATCCCTGGCGGCGCGCGCAGGAGTTGATCCACGCCGGCAGGGCGGACGTGCTGGTGGGCCCGTACAGGTCGGCCGACCGCTTGCGTATCATGCGCTTCAGCGCGCAGGGCTTCTTTCAGGATCAGGTGGCGTTCTACGTGCGCGCCAACAGCATGCCGGTATGGGCGGGCGATTACAGCGTGCTCAAGGGACGTCGCATCGCCACCCTGAACGGCTGGGACTATGGGCCGGCCTTCAGCAAGGCCGCGCCGCAGCTGAATATCAGCGTGACCAATTCCGTCGAAAGTGGCTTGAGGATGCTGGCGCTCGGCCGCGTCGAGATGTTCGCCACCAACCGCCGCGATACCGATCCGGTGCTGCTTGGACTAGGCTTGCAGGACAAGCTGATGGCGCTGGCGCCGTTGATCGATGTGCAGGACGCGTTCTTTGCGTATCCGCTGACGCCGCGCCGGCAAGAGACGCCGCAGCAGATGGACCAGATGCTGGCCGCGATAACGGCCAGCGGCGCGCTGCAAAAGCTGGCACGCCGTTATGGCGTGACGTTGCCTCAATAGCTTAGCCGACCACCTTGCGCATTTTCGCCAGCGGCACTTTCACGTTCTCCGGCAAATCCAGTTCCAGCTCTTCCACGACTTCAAAGCCGCAGGCGGCGTAGAGCGGCACGCCGGGCATGGTGGCCGCCAGTTCCAGCGTGTGGAAGCCGCCGGCGACGGCTGCTTCGGTGCAGTGCTGCAGCAGCAGCCTGCCCAATCCCTGGCGCGCTGCCGAGGGATCGACGAAGAAGGCGCGGATGCGGGCCGCTTCGCGCGCCGGGTCCAGCAAGGGATCGGCGCCTTGCTTGGTGCGGTCGGCGCCGAACAGGGTGCTGCGCTTGCTCCAGCCGCCGCACGCGGCCAGCTGGCCGTCCTTCTCGATCACAAAATAGGTCCGGTCCGCCACCAGCTGCGTGTCGACGCCGAATACATGGCGGGTGACGGCTTGCGCCTGCTCGCCGGTGTAGAAGCCTACACTCAATTCGATGCCCGAACGGGCGATCAGCGCTTCCATGGCGGGGATGTCGGCCGGCGTGGCGTGGCGGACTGCGATCATTTCTTGCGACGCGGCGGCGTCAGGATGGTGGGCAGCGCCTTGGCCAGCGTCTCCGGATAGTCGCGGCTGAAGTGCAGGCCACGGCTTTCACGGCGCAGCAAGGCGCTGTTGACGATCAGGCTCGCCACTTCCACCAGGTTGCGCAGTTCCAGCAGGTCGTGCTTGACGCGGAAGTTCTGGTAGTACTCGTCGATTTCTTCCTTCAGCAGCGCCAGACGGTGCTGCGCGCGCTCGAGGCGCTTGGTGGTGCGCACGATGCCGACGTAGTTCCACATGAAGCGGCGCAGTTCATCCCAGTTGTGGGCGATGACCACTTCTTCGTCGGCGTCGCTGACGCGGCTCTCATCCCAATCCGGCAGGTAAGGTACTTCGCCTTTTTCCTTGGCCGTGATGTCGAGCGCGCAGGCGCGGCCGATGACCACGCATTCGAGCAAGGAGTTGCTGGCCAGGCGGTTGGCGCCGTGCAGGCCGGTGCAGGCGGTTTCGCCGACGGCGTACAGGCCGGGCAGGTCGGTGCGGCCGTGCAGGTCGGTGACGATGCCGCCGCAGGTGTAGTGCGCGGCCGGTACGATGGGAATCGGTTCCCTGGTGATGTCGATGCCCAGTTCCATGCAGCGCGCGTAGATCGTCGGGAAGTGCTCGATCAGGAACTCGGCCGGCTTGTGGCTGATGTCCAGGTGGACGTAATCAAGGCCGCGCTTTTTGATCTCGAAGTCGATGGCGCGGGCGACCACGTCGCGCGGCGCCAGCTCGGCACGTTCGTCGTGGGCCAGCATGAAGCGGGTGCCGGCCGCAGCGCCGGCTTCCGGCGGCAGCTTGAGCAGGCCGCCTTCGCCGCGGATCGCTTCGGTGATCAGGAAGGATTTCGCGTAAGGGTGGTACAGGCAGGTCGGATGGAACTGGATGAATTCCATGTTCGATACGCGGCAGCCCGCGCGCCATGCCATGGCGATGCCGTCGCCGCTGGCGGTGTCCGGGTTGGTGGTGTACAGATAAACCTTGCCGGCGCCGCCGGTGCACATCACCGTATGTTCGGCGGCGAAGGTGTGGACCTGGCCGGTTTGCTCGTCCTGAACATACAGGCCGTAGCACTTGGGCTGGCCGTTGGCCTGCTTGGCCGGGTGCAGCTTGTCCGAGGTAATCAGGTCGACCGCGCAGTGGTGCTCGAACAGGGTGATGTTCGGATGGGCGTGTACTTTTTCTTCCAGCGTGGTTTGCACCGCGTTGCCGGTGGCGTCCGCCGCGTGGATGATGCGGCGCTGGCTGTGGCCGCCTTCGCGCGTCAGGTGGAAGCCCAGTTCGGCCGATTCGTCGCGCGTAAAAGGCACGCCTTGCTCGATCAGCCATTCGATCGCTTCGCGGCCATGCTCGACGATGTAGCGGGTGGCCGCCTCGTCGCACAGGCCGCCGCCGGCGATCAGGGTGTCGTCGATGTGCTGCCTGTGGCTGTCGCCGGAATCGAGCACGGCGGCGATGCCGCCCTGGGCCCAGTTGCTGGCGCCGTCCTTGAGCGCACGCTTGGAGACGATGGCGACGGTTCGGGTTTCGGCCAGGTGCAGGGCGACCGAGAGGCCTGCCAATCCGCTGCCGACGATTGCAACATCAAATTTCATGATTACGTGGGTGAAATGCACTAGGGAAGCATGACTATAGACTATTTGTCATAGTCGCGTCACAAATAGCCTTTTTCGCGATGGGGATTGCGTCGGGATTGTGGGCGCTCAACATGGTTTCCTACGCTGTTACTCATGATGGATGTTCTGTCGGGGAGTGCATCGTGATAAGAATCTTTCATCATTATGTTTCCAGAATAGCCTTCATGCTGCTGTTGCTGGAATTATCTATTTTGTTGGCGGCCGCCATGGCCAGCGCGCCGTTGTGGCTGACCGGGCCGGGACCCTTGTACGGGCCGGCGCTGGCGTTCGCGCTGGTGATGGTGTTCAGCATGAGCACGCTGGGCATGTACCAGCATGACCAGTCGCGCGAGGATATCAAAAGCATTTTGCTGCGGATCGCGCCGTCCTTCGTGCTCGGTTTCGGCTTGATGCACCTGCTGGCGGAGTTGCTGCCGGCGATGCAGTTCGGCCGCTTCGGCAGCATGGTGTTCGTATTGGGCGGCGGCGCGGTGTTGCTGGCGCGGCTAGTGGTGTTCACCTCGGCGCAGTCGAGCATGCTGGAGCAGCGGTTGATCATCGTCGGCGACGGCGCCATCGCGCGCGAATGCCTGGACCTGGCCGCCGGCAGCGCCGGCTTTCATCCGTTCCGGGTGGTGGGCTTCGTGCCGGTGGTGGGCGAACTGCGGGCAGTGCCGCCGGCGATGCTGCTGCCGGCCGATTTGCCTTTGCTTGCGCTGGCGCGGCGCTATGCGGCCGATGAAATCGTGGTGACGGTGGGCGACCGCCGCAACGGCGCCTTTCCGGTGCGGCAGCTGCTGGAGTGCGCGCTGGGCGGCGTGCCGGTGACCGATGCGGCAGCCTTCTTCGAGCGCGAGGCTTGTCAAATAAGGGTCGATTCGCTGCAGCCGAGTTAGTCGCGGTTGAGCTGGGCCAGTTCGGTTTCCACTTCCGGCACGGCGTTGGCCTGGGCCAGCAGGCGCTGGTGGCGCGCGGTGTATTCCTCCACCCGGGCACCGATGGCGGCGACGCGCGCCTCGGCCTCGGTTTGCGCCACCTTCAGTTGCTGCAGCATGGGGCTGTAGTGCTTGCCGGGGTCGCTGTTCTGCTTAAGCTTGCTTTCCTCGATCTTGCGCGCCTCCAGCTGCGCCACCAGGCGCTTGGCGGCGATGATGTCGGGATGCAGCTCGGTGTACTGCATGCGCAGCGCGTCCAGGTTTTTGTTCAGCGCGGCAATGCGGCCGTCCAGCTCGGGACTGTCGATGGCGGCCGGGGTCAGTTCGGCGCCAAGGATGGGCTCATCTCCGGTGATCTGGTTGGCGATCGCCTTGCGCGCCTGCTCGGCCTCGGCCAACTCCAGCCGCGCGGCGTTGAGGGCGTCCGACGACTGCATCAGCTGGCTGCTGTAATCCACGCCCTGGCGCGGCAGCAGGCCGTTGTTTTTCAGGCGGAATTCCTTGACGCTGTTCTCCGCAGTGGTCAGCTTGTCTTCGTAAATCCGGATCTGGTCGTCAATAAACTGCACAGCCTTGCGCGACTCGCCGCTTTTGCCTTTGAAACTGCCTTCCAGGAAGATGGTCAACAGCGACTGCACCACGTCGCGCACCATTTTCCGGTCGCGGTTGTTGTAGGTGATGGTGTAGATGTCGTCGCCGCCGCCGCTGACGCGGATCTTGCTCATCAGCTCCTCCAGCTGCTTTTGCTGCTCGATCGGCGTGCGGGCGTTGATGTCCAGGTCCACCATGCGCAACACGCGCTCGACGTTGGGACGGCTCAGCAAAGTACGGCTCATGATGGAGACCTGCTGTTCGATATTGGGCACGCTGGTCATGCCCGCCAGCAGGGGTTTGAGGATGGTTTGCGTATCGACAAACACGCGGGCCTTGCCCTGGTAGTCGTCCGGCAGCAGGGCCACCCGGGTCCAGCCGGCGGCGGCCACCAGCCAGGCGACGGCGAGCGCGTACCAACGGTATTTCCAGATCCCCTTGAGGCTGGAGATCAGCTGGCTAATTAACTCCTCCATAATCCAGTTCTCCAGAACGCGTGCCACAGGGAATTCCGATTATATTTTTCTCAACTGGGCAGTCATTGAGGCAGATCAAGTAGAGGCGGACGGGATTTCTGAATCATGGCGACAGGGAGGATTCATCATGCGTGCTTTGATTTTTCTGCTGATAGCGTTGTTATCCGGCTGCGCCCACCAGGTGTCGCTCGACGCGCCCGAGGCCACGCCCTTGCAGGGCGATTACCAGATCGGCGCCGGCGACGTGGTCAATATCAACGTCTGGCGCAACCCGGAAGTGTCGCTCAGCGTGCCGGTTCGGCCCGACGGCAAGATCACCACGCCGTTGGTGGAGGATTTGCAGGCGGCCGGCAAAACCTCCACCGAATTGGCGCGCGATATCGAAAAGGCGCTCGCCAAATACATCCAGCAGCCGATGGTAACGGTGATCGTGACCAGCTTCATCGGCCCGTACACCCAGCAGATCCGCGTCATCGGCGAGGCGGCGCGGCCGCAGGCGCTGGCCTACCGGCAAGGCATGTCGCTGATGGATGTGTTGATCGCAGTCGGCGGCATCACCGATTTCGCGGCAGGCAACAAGGCCAAGATCCTGCGCATGGTGGACGGCAAGCGCGAAGCGGTGCCGGTGCGCTTGCGCGATTTGCTGCGCGGTGGTGATATTTCAGCCAACGTCGCTGTACTTCCAGGCGACATTCTGGTGATACCGGAAGGCTGGTTCTAGTCTGGGTGAAAATTTTTTCAAATTCGTCGGAACTATCTGTCTGAGCTGCTTGTCTCAAGAATACGTACCACCAGACAGGAAGCCAGACGTGCAACATGACGAGCCTATCGTTTCTTTTGAGGTCAGCAATGAAATGCGTGACCTCGTGGTCGGCGAAGGCAAGACCGAAGCCGCATTGGATCACCCCTTGGATCAACAAATCTTCCATATCCGCATGGCTAATTCCCAAGGACGCCGGGAAGCGGCCAGTCTGCTGCTGAGAAAGATGTACGGCTGGCGCGGTTATGCGCTAGATCCGGCGCTGGCGCACTCACCGAATAAAATTACGCTATTTGCAGAAACCGGCGGTGAGACCGTCGGCACCATGTCTTTGTGCCTGGACAATGCCGAAGTCGGCCTGCCGGCTGACGAAAACTTCCGCGACAAGCTCGACGAACTGCGGCTGCAACAGCGGCGTCTGTGCGAGCCTTCCCGGCTGGCCATCGACAAGGGCGTTTCCAAGCGCGTCTTTGCAGCGCTCATACACATTTCCTACATTTATGCCCACAACATCCACGGCTACACCGACTACGTGATCGAGGTGAATCCGCGCCATGTGATGTTCTACAAACGCATGCTCGGTTTCCGCGATTTCGGCGGCGAGCGCGATTGCACGCGCGTGGGCGCACCTGCGGTGCTGCTGCGGCTGGAGCTCGATTACATGGGCGAACAGATCCGCAAGTTCGGCGGGCTGATGGAGCAGCACGGCAACGAGCGGTCGTTCTACCTGTACTTCTTCCCGACTTGGGACGAGCCCGGTATCACGGGCCGCCTGCTGACGGGGAAGCTTTGAGATAATTGACTGGAACGGCATAGGTGATGCCACTGGGCGCGCTGATCGCCGATTCCTTCATGCCCTTGACGAACACCATGTTGACCACGCCGACCACTTCGCCGGTGGCGGGGTCGTACAAGGGGCTGCCGCTGCTGCCTGGATACGCCGTGCCGTCCAGCTGGAACACCGCGTAGACGGGCTTATGCAGCTGGCGCAAGGTTTTCACGTCGAGCTGGCGGGCGGTGATGGCGGGCGTGGCCAGCGGCGTGATGGCGGAGACGATGCAGCGGTGCGTCACGTGATGCAATCCCAGCACCATGCCCAGCGGGAAGCCGGTGAAGGCCAGGTTCTTCCCCTCGCGGACCTTGCTGGAGTCGCCGAGCTTCAGCGCCGGCAGCGCCGCGCCTTGGATGCGCAGGCGGGCCAGGTCATGCTCCTTGTCCAGGCTGACAAGCGTGGCGGCGCGGAAATGGGCTGTCGCGCCGTTGCGCACCAGCACGCCCAAGGTGTCGCCCTGGCCGCTGTTGATGAGGTCGTTGACGACGTGGGCCGCTGTGACGATGGTCAGGCCGTCGCCGATGGCGAAGCCGGTGCCGACGAAGCCGACGGCGGGGCCACGGGTCTGTTGCAGGCTGCCGATGCCGACCACGGAAGGCTTGATGTCGTCGATGATCTGCACCAGGTCCTGGGCATGGGCGGCGGGCAGGAGAAATAGCAGACAATACAGGAATTTCATGCGGTTTCCTTTGTTTGCAGCGCCGCCGCGCACAGCAGCAGCGTGAACAGGATGGTGATGCGCGGCACGTCGAGCAGACTGTCGAACATGCCGATCACCAGGAACGCCGCCAGGGCGGCAAGCCAGGCCGCGTCGCCGCGTCGCAGCAGCACGCCGGTGGCGCTGAACAGCAGCAAGGCGCAGGCCGCAACGCCCAGCCAGCCCATTTCAAAATAGATATTCAGGGGCAGGTTCTTGATGTGCCAGGGCAGGTGGCTGCGGTCGCTGCTGAAGAACCAGTAGTTGTTGGCGTCCGAAAAACCGCCGTTGCGTAAGACTTCGTGCGCATCGGGCACCGTGCGCAGGCTGATGTTGTCGATATCGAGCACAGCTTGCGGGCCTTCGGCGGCGAACTCCAGTTTCACGGGCAGGCCATCGCCGCCGAGCGGTCCGCTGTCGATGGCGTGGATGTAGCGCTGCCAGCTGGGTGCGTGGGCGATCTGGCGCAGCGGCGTCGCCACGCAGTTTTGCGGATATAGCAGTCGGCGCTGGCACAGATTGATGTGCAGGAAGGCTGGCGGGCCGTTGTTCCAGACGTCGATGCCGAGCAGATAACGCTGGTACGGGCGGACCGCCACCGCTTGCTGGAAGCGCAGCAGCTCCCCATAACCGGCGGTGTAGTAGCCGGCGATCAGGCGCAGATGCCGGTTGCTGTCCTGGTCGATAAACTGATAGCTGGGCGCCTGCTCGCGCTGCGTGTTGCGCCAGAAATAGGTGAGAGGGAACTTGCCCAGTCCCATGCCGAACAGGCGCGTAGCGGTGTCGGTGTCCATGATGGCCAGCGCGTTCCGCCAATGCTGCATGCGCTTGAACCAGTCCGGCCCGAGACTGGCAAAACGGAGGTTGACGTAGTAGCCGTGGTAAATGGGGACGAGCGCACCGAGCAGCAGCGCGGCGGCCAGGATAGCGACCAGGCCGCGCCGCAGCAGCGCGGTCAGCAGCACGGCGATCACCAGCATGGCCGGCAGGTAGGCACGGTAGCCGCCGAAACGGAATGCGGTGTTCAACCCAATCAGCGCAATCAGCGCGCAGGCCAGCATAGAGGTCCAGCGCACGGCCCCGCCTTTTTGCAGCGGGACGTGGGCGCCGTGGAAGCACGGCGCCGGGCCCGGCTGCGCAGCCAGCGCCGCAACCAGTATCACAACCAGCGCGACGCCAAGTCCGAGATACAGCGCCCGGGAGAAGGTGGCGATGGCGGCGTACCACGCCAGCGGCAGCAGCAGCAAGGCGGCAAGGTTGCGCAACGGCGCGTTGCGCGCAAGCAGCCAGGTGGCCAGCAAGGGGATGCTCAGTGCCAGATAGCCGTCCAGCGCCGCGCCGCCGGTGTGCATGGCGGAGAATGGCGCGGTGATGCGGTAGTCGCTGGAAAAATTCAATAGTCCAGGAAATTGCAGCCGTTCGCGGATCGCCGCCGCCGATGCCAGCAGCAGGCCCAGCATCATGCCGGGCAGCAGGTAGCGTCGCACCCCCTCCAGTTGCGGGCCGGCGGCGTGGCGCAGCGGTGGCAGCAGCACCAGCGTCCACAGCCAGCCTTTGGCGATGCGCAGGCTGTTGGCGGCACTCAGGTAGTTATTGAAGGTATTGGCGTCGATCGCCGTCCAAGGCTGGAGGCCGCGCCACAGGCTGATCGCCAGCGCGATCGAGAGCAGCAGCAGCCCAACAATGAACAGGTGGGGCCAGGCCGGCAGGGCAACGACGCCACGCGGCCAGCGCCAGTAGGCACACCCTGCCGTCAGCATCAGCAGCAGGTCTATCTCTTCCAGGAAGAACCATCCGGTGCGCGGCGCCAGATCGAGCATGGGCAGCAAAGCCGGCAACGCCAGCAGCCACAGCGCCGGGCGCCACCACAGCAGGGCGGCATAGCCGGCCAGCAGCGGCGCCAGCCACGTGTCCGCCATCGGATAGATGCGCAGCGCCCAGACTAAGCTGCTGAAGAATACCAGCACGCCCAGGCGCGCGCCGTAGATTTGCATGGCCGATAGCATGGCAACTATTGAGTCAGCAAGCTTTGCACGGCATCACGGCGGTCGAAGTCCTTGAGCGCCAGCAACGGTTCCAGTTGCGCCCGCGCGCCGCGCTTGTCGCCCGACTTGGCGAGCGCCACGCCGTAGTGATAGCGTATCTCGGTGCTGGCCGGGGCCTGCGCCGCCGCCTGCTTGAGCATGGGCAGGGCACGGTCCAGATGGCCTTGCTCCAGCAGCAGCCAGGCCAGCGTATCGGTGACGGCCGGATTGTCGGGCGCCAGCTTATGCGCCAACTCGGCGTAGGGCAAGGCGCGCGCATCGCGTTTCTGCTGGTAGAGCCAGGCCAGGTTGTTCAGGGCGATGAACTGGCCCGGCACCTGGCGCAGGACTTCCTCGAACTGGGCGCTGCTGGCGGCGAATTCCCTGAGCGCCAGCAGGCTGCCTGCAAAGTACAGGCGCGAGGCGTGGTCGTTCGGATGTGCGGACAGCCATTTCTGCATCTGCAAGCGCGCCTCGGTTGGCTTGTTGGCCTGGATCAAGGCGCTGTAGAGCGCCTGCATGGTTTGCGGCGCCGGCTGGATCTCCAGCGCCTTCTGATACAAGGAGACGGCCTTGTTGACCGCCTGGGTGGCGCCGCTGCTGTCTTTCACGGCCGCGTGCGCTGCTGCCAGGCGCAGCTGGACGTCGGGCGAGTTCGGCTGCAGGGCGGCCAGCTTGTTCCAGTTGTCGAGCGCGGCGTCGAGCTGTCCGCTGCGCGTCTGCAGACCCGCCACCAGCGTCACCAACTGCGGATTCTCGGGATTCGACGCCAGCAGTTTTTCAGCGAGAATCAGTGCCTTTTGCGTGTCGTTCTGCTGGGCGTAGAAATTCGCCAACCTTAGCGAGGGCAGCAGCGCATCCGGCTGCGCCTGCGCGGCACGCTCCAGCCATTTGCGGGCGACGGCGGACTGGCCCTGCGTCGTCGCCAGGCTGGCCAGGGCCGTCATGATGTCGGCATTGTTTCTGTCTTTGGCCAGTGTCGCTTCCAGGCGTTGCCGGGCCGCGTCGGGCTTTTTATCGTTGGTGTCCATGGTCGTCAGATTGTCGAGAGCTGGTAAAAAGAAGGGATCGAGCTTGACTGCGCGTTCAAAGCTGGCCCTGGCGCCGGCCAGGTCGTGCTTGACCAGCAGCACGCCGCCTTTGAGGTTTTGCACCATGGGATTGTCGGGATAGTGCTCCTCCATGCGCTTGACCGCCGCCAGCGCCTTGTCATCTTGTTTGTTGCGCAGGTGGCTTAGCACGAGCAGGGTGCCGACGCGCGAGGACTTGGCGTCCAGGCTGGCCGCCTGTTCAAGCTCGGCCACCGCGCGCTCGTTGTCGCCGGTGCCGATATGACTCATGGCGAGCGCGGCACGCAGCATCGGCGCCTGCGGCGACAGCTTGCTGGCGCGGTCGAAGTAGTCGGCGGACTTGCCAAATTGGCGCAGGCGCATGCTCAGCTCTCCCGCCAACGACCACATCTCCACATCCTGTTGCTGGCTGGAGAGCAGCGGCTCGATGATGGCCAGCGCCTTGTCCGGTTCGCCGATGTGCAGCAATGTGGAGGCGAGCAGCTTGCTGGCGTAGGGATGGCCGGGATTGGCGTCCAGGAACTTGCGCAGATGCTGTTCGGCCTGCTTGTAAGCGCTTTTGTTGCGCAATATCGCGCCCATCAGCAGATTGCTCGGCAGGTGGTCGGGCGCGGCGCGCAGCACCAGCGCAAGATGATCCTGCGCGGCCGTCATCTTGTTTTCCTTGAACTCCAGCAGCGCCTGGGTGTAGAGCAGCATCAGGCTGTTGGCCGAGGTCTGCCTTGCAATGCTGAGCTCCTTGCGCGCCGCGTCCAGCTGGCCGGACTGGATGTACAGATTGGCCAGGTCGACATGGGCCTGCGCTTGCGCCGGACGCAGCGTGATGATCTTCTGGTAGGCCGCCTGCGCTTCGGTGTTCTTGCCCAGCAGGCGCAGCACGTCGCCATGCAGGCGCAGGGCGTCGAGGTTGTCGGGCTGTTGCGACAGCGCTTTTTCCACCAGCGCCAGCGCCTGCTCCCTGTCGCCATCGTGCAACGCCAGGCGGGCCTGACCGAGCAGCGCCGGCGGACTGTCGGGATGTCGCAGCGTGACTTGCGCGAACACGGCGCGGCCCTCGTCGTTGCGGTTCAGGCCCAGTAGCGCGTGGCCGCGCAACAGCATCAGAACCGGCTGGCGTTCATCGGCCGGGACGTCGTCCAGCAGCTGTTGATACTGTCCTTGCAGCAGCAACGCCTTGCCCAGCGAAGGCAGGACGTCGCCGGCGGGAACTTTCAGCGCCAGCGCGCGGCGCAGCTCCTTGTCGGCCGATTGCACGTCGCCGGTATCGAGGTAAAGCTGGCCCAACATCAGCCGCGCCCGGCCGTTCGACGGTGATTGTTGCAGCACATTCTTCAGCTGGATGATGGCGGCCTTGGCTTCGCCGCGTGCGGTGTGCTTTCTGGCTTCCTGCATCAAATCACCGTCGCTGTGACTCCGGCCGCAGCCGGCTAGCAGCAATAGCAATAATAGCAACAATACCCGCAGCAGCGTCATGGCGATCTCCCTAAAAACACTAGAGTAGGAACGTTCGGCGTGGCACTCGTTGATCGGCCGCAAACAGCGCAGCAAAAGCCGCTCGTAGAATCGGCTGACGCGGGCTGTCAACTCTCTCTCAAAAGGTGCTCATATGGACGTAGTCGCCGTAGTTGGACTTGGTTATGTCGGGTTGTCGCTGGCCGTGGCGTTCGGCGCCAGGCGGCGCACCATCGGTATCGATTTATCGGCGCGCAAGGTGGCGAGCTACCGGCGCGGCATCGATCCGGCGGGCGAGGTCAGCAGCGCGCAGTTTGCGGAAGCGCGCTGGCTGGAACTTGGTTGCGATCCGGCGGCGCTGGCCGCAGCCGACTATATCGTGGTGGCCGTGCCGACGCCGGTCGATGAAGCCCACAACCCGGATTTCTCGGCGTTGCTGGCGGCCAGCCAATCGGTGGGAAGGCACATGAAGGCGGGGGCGGTGGTGATTTACGAATCCACGGTCTACCCCGGCGCCACCGAGGAAGTCTGCATTCCCATCCTGGAGCAATGTTCGGGATTGCGCTGGCAACGGGATTTCCATGTCGGTTTCTCGCCCGAGCGCATCAATCCCGGCGATACCGAACACCGGCTGGCCACCATCCGCAAGGTGGTGTCCGGTGACGATGCGACCACGCTGGAGCGCGTGGGCGCCTTGTACGAAGAGGTGGTCACCGCCGGCGTTCACCGTGCTTCCAGCATCAAGGTCGCGGAGGCGGCCAAGGTCATCGAAAACACCCAGCGCGACCTCAACATCGCCCTGATGAACGAACTGGCCGTCATCTTCGACCGGCTGAACATCGACACGCTGGAAGTGCTGCAAGCGGCCGGCACCAAGTGGAATTTCCTGCCATTCCGGCCCGGCCTGGTGGGCGGGCACTGCATCGGCGTCGATCCCTACTACCTGACGCATAAGGCCGCCATGCTCGGCTTCCACCCGGAGGTGATCCTCGCCGGGCGCCGCACCAACGACGGCATGGCCAAGTTCGTGGCCGAGAAAACCGTCAAGGAAATGGTGCGCGCCGGCTTCAAGATCAAGGGCTGCCGCGTCAACGTGCTGGGCCTGACGTTCAAGGAAAACTGCCCGGACCTGCGCAACTCCAAGGTGGCCGACCTGATCCGCGAACTCGAATCCTACGGCCTCCAGGTCCATGTGCACGATCCAGTGGCGGACGCCGACGAAGCCCTGCACGAGTACGGCGTGCGGCTGGCAGCCTGGGAAGACTTGCCCTGTGCGGAAGCGCTGATCAGCGCGGTGGCGCACCGCGAGCTGGCGGCGCGTCCGCTGCGGCAGATGCTGGACAAGGTCAGCGCCGGCGGCTGCTTCATCGACCTGAAATCGCAGTTCGATCCCGCGCCCCTGCGCAACAGCGGCCTCAACGTGTGGAGGCTATGATGAGCGACTACGAAAACGGCACGCCCGCCAGCAGCGCCTATCAGCTGGTGCGCGAACGGCTGCAGCATGAGCAATTCCGCTGGGTGGTCACCGGCGTGGCGGGTTTTATCGGCTCCAACCTGCTGCAGGCGCTGCTGGAACTGGGGCAGCAGGTGGTCGGTATCGACAACTTTCTGACCGGCCACCGGCACAACCTGGATCAGGTGCGCGAACTGGTCGGCGCCGGCGCCTGGCGCGGTTTCGAACTGATCGAGGGCGATATCCGCGACCTGGCGGTTTGCCGCCAGGCCTGCGACCGCGCCGATTACGTGCTGCACCAGGCCGCGCTCGGTTCGGTCAGCCGTTCGATGGCCGAACCGCTGCTGTGCAACGACATCAACGTCGCCGGTTACCTGAACATGCTGGACGCGGCGCGGCTGGCCGGCGTGCGGCGTGTGGTGTATGCGGCCTCCAGCGCCACCTACGGCGACCATCCCGGCCTGCCGAAGCAGGAGCAGCATATCGGCCTGTCGCTGTCGCCGTATGCGCTGACCAAGCACGTGAACGAGCTGTACGCGGGCGTGTACGCGCGCTGCTACGGCCTGGACTCCATCGGCCTGCGCTACTTCAACGTGTTCGGGCCGCGCCAGGATCCGGCCGGCGCGTATGCTGCCGTGATTCCGTTGTGGGTGTCGGCCATGATCGCCGGGCGCGACATCGAGATCCACGGCGATGGTGAGACCAGCCGCGATTTTTGCTATGTTGGCAACACGGTGCAGGCCAACTTGTTGGGTGCGCTGAGCGACAACCGCGCAGCCGTCAACCAAGTCTACAACGTCGCGCTCAACGCCCGCACCAGCCTCAACGAGCTTTATTTGCTACTGCACGAGCTGCTGGCCGAGCGCCATCCGCACCTGCACGACTGCCGGCCGGCGTATGGACCGTTCCGCGACGGCGATGTACGCCATTCGCAGGCCGACATCAGCAAGGCCGTCAACCTGCTCGGCTACGCACCCACGCACGACCTGCGGCGCGGTCTCAAGCAAGCATTGCGCTGGTATGAACAACATCTTCGTGCGTGACCGGCATAGCGGAATTCAACCGCTAACTGAATCGCTATCCCAGGGAGTATCGGCCAATTCCTGCACCAGGAAGTCGATCATCACGCGCACCTTGGCGCTCAGGTGGCGCCGGCTCGGGTAGACCGCCAGCACATCCATGTCCTGCATGTGATAGTCGGGCAGTACGCGCTGCAGGCGGCCGGCGCGCAAGTCTTGGCCTACCAGGAAAGTCGGCTGCCAGATAATGCCCATGCCGCCCAGCGCCGCGCCGCGTGCCGTGTCGCCATTGTTGGTGTGCATGACGCAGGACACCTTGACCGCGTGCTGGTGGCCGGCGGCGTCGAGCATGCGCCATTCGTCGGCGCTGGCGGCGTAGCTATAGCCGATGCAGGCGTGCTGCAGCAGGTCGGTCGGGCTGCGCGGCATGCCGTGCTGCTGGATGTAATCGGGCGAGGCGCACAACACATTGCGCGAGGTGGCCAGCTTGCGCGCCACATTGGAGGCCGAACCGGCGCGCGAGATGCGCACCGCCATGTCATAGCCTTCTTCGACGATGTCGACCACGCGGTCGATCAGCGCCACATCGAGCTGAACCTGGGGATACAAACGCATGAACTTGGCCCACAGTGGCGCCAGGTGCAGCACACCGAAGCTGAGCGGCGCATTAATCCTCAGCAGGCCATGCGGCTGCAAGGCGGCGGAAGAGACGATGGCTTCGGCTTCTGCCACGTCGTCGAGGATGGTTTTGGCGCGCTCGAACAGCGCTTCGCCGCTGGAGGTCAGCGACATCCGGCGCGAGCTGCGGTTGAGCAGGCGTGTTTGCAGATGTGCTTCCAGGTCGCTGATATAACGGGTAACGTTGGCCGGCGAGGTATCCAGCGCTTCGGCGGCGCGGGCAAAGCCATCGCGCTTCACGACTTCCACGAACACTTCCAGTGCGCGCAGGCGGTCCATGCCGGCTCTTAGTGCGCGATGTAGTTGGCGGTAGCGGCTTCCTTGATCACGCGGCCGGCGCTGAGCGCGGCGCCCGAGCTGCCGCCGACGTGGCTGGTCAAGGCGCTGACGGTGGCGTCCTGGCCCATGCCTTCCAGTCCGACGACGGCTTGGGCGTCGCCGGCGTTGGCGGCGCGTTCAAACAATTCCAGCGCTTCGCGGCGCTTGGCCGGGTTCGACAGGTAACGCAGGGCCAGTTCGCGCTGGGCCACCGGTGAGCCTTGATCGGCCCATTCTTGCAGGCGGCGTTCGGCGGCCAATTGGCCGGTCGGTCCGATTTGCAGTGCAGCAGCTTCAATCACAGTCGAGGAGGGAATGGCGTCTTCCTGTGCCTGGCAAGCGATCAAGGCGCCCACCATGACTAGCACCGAAGCCACCAATACACCAGACTTGTTGAACAATTCCATAAATTAAATACCCTTGATTAAAGCGATGCGCAAACCTCGGTGCGATGCACCATTATACTTGCGTCGGAGCAAATTGTCTAATACGCAATTATGAGCGACGGCCCAAGCTGTCATGCGGATTCAAATTCGAGTGGTGGCGATATTAGCATGAAGAATTTGCATAACCCGTCCCGTATGCGCTGATAGGGGTAACAATTGTAACCATTCGTTAATATCGTTTTGGCCCGGCGTGCGCGGCCCTGCTGTGCAATGCAGCAAAACCGGCCGATTCATAAATGGTGAACGATCAGGAAGGCTTCAGCCGGCCGAAGGCGGTGCATGGCGCGCCAGCCATGCGGTGGCGTCGCGCAAGACCAGGCGGTATTCGGATTCCAGCGTGGCGAACAGCGGGGGAATGTCGTCCGCACGCGCTGCGGCGATAGCTTGTTCCAGGGCCATCGAGGCGCCGACCAGGCGTTTCGCGCCCAGCGTGCCGATCGAGCCACGCACGCTGTGGAAGATTTTACCGGCGTCGGCCAGGCGCTGTTCACGCAATGCGGCGCCGGCCAACTCGATGGGCGCCATGCCGGGTGCGCAGGCGTCGGCGACGATCTTGGCGACGATGGCCAGGGCTTTGGCATCATTCCCCATGTATTTCAACAACGTCTCCACCGAGAAAATACTTTCTTCGGGATGTGGACCAGCTTCAGTCATGTATTGCTCCAATGGACAGATTGTCTTGATGCTAGCTGATTATTGCTGGCCGTCGTGAAATTGTTGTGACAAAGTCTGTAAAGGAGAACGTGATACCGCCGGTATCCCGACACCGGCCGGCGGCGCCATCCGCACCGGTTTGCTTACAGCGTTGGCTGAATGCAACACATTGCCGGCGATGTCGGGCGCCGCGTTCCACACCGGCGCGTCCAGGCCTTCGAAGACGCTCTTGAGCTGGTGGCCCCAGGTGTTGCGTATCATCTGGAAGTATTCGTTGCGTTCGTCGATGGTGACGAAATGCGTGACTTCCAGCTTGTCGCTCTCGTACACCAGCAGGTCCAGCGGCAGGCCGACCGAGACGTTGGAGCGCAGCGTCGAATCCATGGAAATCAGCGCGCACTTGGCGGCGTCGTCGAGCGAGGTGGTGGGCGTCACCACGCGGTCGATGATGGGCTTGCCATACTTGGCCTCGCCGATCTGGAAATACGTGTTTTCGTCGTGGGATTCGATGAAGTTGCCGGCCGAGTAAATCTGGAACAGGCGGCAGCGCTCGCCCTTGATCTGGCCGCCGAAAATGATGCTGACGTTGAATTCGATGCCGAACGACGAGAGCGACTGCGCATCGCGCTCGTGTACCTGGCGCACCGCCTCGCCCATCAGGCGCGCGGCCTCGTACATATTCGGCGCGTTCCAGATGGTATGGCCATCGGCCGTGCTCAGTTCCGACACCAACTGGCGGATCGATTGCGAAATCGACAGGTTCCCGGCCGTCATCATGACCATCATGCGGTCGCCGGGAATCTCGAACACGCTCATCTTGCGGAAGGTGCCGACCTGGTCTACGCCAGCATTGGTCCGCGAATCGGACAGGAACACCAGCCCGGCGTTAAGGCGCATGCCCACACAATAAGTCATCGTAGAAAACTAATAATTGATTAGAAGTATCGTTATTTTACCCCTCATTGAGGGGTAATCTGTACGTCAACGCTCAAAGATTCGGTTCCGCCGCCGCGCCGCACACCGCGCACCGGCGCCGCGCCGTCATAATCGCGGCCGATGGCGAGGCGGCAATAGGCGTCCGTCATCATGCGCGCGTGGGTGACGTCGATGCTGACCCAGCCGCTGTAGTCCTTGTCGTCGACCCAGGCGTCGACCCAGGCGTGGCTGGCGGCGTGGCCGCTGTTTTCCGGATCGATGTAGCCGGACACATACCGCGCCGGAATCCCATGCGCATGGCAGCAGGCCAGGAACAGATGGGCGTGGTCTTGGCACACGCCTTGCCCCAGCGCCAGCGCATCGCTGGCGGTGGTGTCGACGGCGGTCGCACCGCTTTGATACCGGACTGCACCAAAGATGTGCTCCGCAAGACACATCAGGTCGCGCGTCATGGCCTTGCCGTCGGGCAGGCAGGAGGCGGCCAGCTCCAGGATGCCGGGCGTGGCTGCCGTCAGCCGGGTCGGCACCGTGAAGATCAGCGGCGACTGCGTGTCGCCGTTCTGCACCCGGCCGCGGTCCGGCGTGGTGGTTTCAATCACCCCGGCGGCGACGATGGACAGGGTCTGGTGCGGCGCCGTCATGGTCATCATGTGCGACAGGTTGCCGTAGGCGTCCGTGTAAGCGTGTACGTGGCCGGGCGTGGACAGCTGCCAGGACAACACATGCTGCTGCGACTCCACGCGCGGCGTCAGGTGCAGCTGCTGGATGGTGTAGGCCAGCGGCAGGGTGTAGGTGTAACGTGTTTCGTGCCGTATGGACAGTTGCATTGCTTGCCTTTCGCTTAAGCCGCCATCGGCACCAGGAAATCGCGGCTGACGCGATTGCCCAGGTCGTAGATATCGGCCAGGAAGCGGGTCAGCATGCCATGCAAGCCTTCCGCCAGGATGTCTTCGATTTTGCCGAACTGGAGTTCCGCGCGCAGGCGGCCGGCGCAGCGCTCGGTATCGGCCGAAACGTCGTTGCGCACCTCGTATAAGTTCTGTACCACTTCATCCATGCAGGCCAGCAGCGAGCGCGGCATGTCGCCGCGCAGGATCAGCAGCTCGGCGATGCGGGCCGGCGTGATGACGTCGCGGTAGACCTTGCGGTAGATTTCAAAGCCCGACACCGAACGCAGCATCGCGCCCCAGTAATAGAAGTCGCGCTGGCTCAAGCCTTCGCCGTTGCCGCTGTCGGCCGTGCCGCCGTGGTATTTCACGTCCAGGATGCGCGCCGTGTTGTCGGCGCGTTCGAGGAAGGTGCCGAGCTTGATGAAATGCACGGCTTCGTCGCGCAGCATGGTACCCAGCGTGACGCCGCGCGACAGATGTGAGCGGTACTTGACCCATTCGAAGAATTTGCTGGGGTCGGTTTCCACCAGGTTCGATTGCAGGCGGCGCTGCATGTCGAGCCAGGTCTGGTTCTGGATTTCCCATACTTCCGTGGTCAGCGTGCCGCGCACGGCGCGGGCGTTTTCGCGGGCGGCCGTCAGGCAGGCCACGATGGAGGACGAATTCCCGGGGTCGCGGACCATGAAATCAATGACTTCGCGGCCTTCCAGCGACTGGTATTTCTCCTCGAAGGCCTGCTGCAGCTCGGAGATGCCCAGCAGGGCGCGCCAGCCCTTGGCGTTCTCGTGCTCGGACTGCGGCAGCATCGAGGTCTGGACATTGACGTCCAGCATGCGGGCGGTGTTTTCGGCACGCTCGGTATAGCGCGCCATCCAGAACAGGTGATCGGCGGTGCGGCTCAGCATGATGACTCCTTATTATTCCAGTATCCAGGTATCTTTGGTGCCGCCGCCTTGCGACGAGTTCACCACCAGCGAGCCTTCTTGCAGCGCCACGCGGGTCAGGCCGCCCGGCACCATGGAGATGGTCTTGCCGGACAGGACAAACGGCCGCAAGTCGATATGGCGCGGCGCGATGCCGTTTTCCACATAGGTGGGGCAGGCCGACAGGGCCAGCGTGGGCTGGGCGATATAGCCGTCCGGCTTGGCGATCAGGCGCTGGCGGAAGTCTTCGATCTGCGCCTTGGTCGAGGCCGGTCCGACCAGCATGCCGTAGCCGCCGGCGCCGTGCACTTCCTTGACCACCAGTTGCGGCAGGTTGGCCAGGGTGTAGGCCAGGTCTTCCTTTTTCCTGCACTGGAAGGTCGGCACGTTGTTGAGCACCGGCTGCTCCGACAGGTAGAACTTGATCATGTCCGGCACATAGGGATAGATCGACTTGTCGTCGGCCACGCCGGTGCCGATGGCGTTGGCCAGCGTGACGCGGCCGGCGCGGTACACCGACAGCAGGCCCGGCACGCCCAGCGAGGAATCGTGACGGAAGGCCAGCGGATCGAGGAAGTCGTCGTCGAGGCGGCGGTAAATCACGTCCACCCGTTTCGGGCCGCGCGTGGTGCGCATGAAGACGGTGTTATCGCTGACGAACAAGTCCTTGCCTTCCACCAATTCCACGCCCATCTGCTGGGCCAGGAAGGCGTGTTCGAAGTAGGCCGAGTTGTACATGCCCGGCGTCATCACCACCACGGTCGGGTCGGTGATGCCCATGGGCCCGACCGAGCGCAGGTTGTCGAGCAGCATGTCCGGGTAGTGGTCGACCGGGGCGATCTTGTTGCGGGCGAACAGTTCTGGGAACAGCCGCATCATCATCTTGCGGTCTTCCAGCATATAGGAGACGCCCGACGGCACCCGCAGATTGTCTTCAAGCACATAGAACTCGCCCTGGCCGGCGCGCACAATGTCGACCCCGGCGATATGGGCGTAGATGTCCGACACCACGTTAATGCCCTGCATCTCCGGCCGGTATTGGGCGTTCTGGTAGATCTGCTCGGCCGGAATGATGCCGGCCTTGATGATGTTCTGATCGTGATAAATATCGTGGATGAACATGTTCAGTGCCTTGACCCGCTGCACCAGCCCGGTTTCCAGCTGTTTCCACTCGCCGGCCGGGATGATGCGCGGGATGGTATCGAAGGGAATCAGCCGTTCGGTGCCGGCATCGTCGCCGTAGACGGCAAAAGTGATGCCGACGCGGCGGAAGGTCAGGTCCGCTTCCGCGCGCTTGCGTTCAATGGTTTCCGCTGACTGGCGCTGCAGCCAGCCGCAGAACTCGCGGTAGTGTTCACGGACTTCGGCGCTGGCGGTATGGGCCAAGCCATCATTGGTCATTTCATTGAAGAATTTTGCCATTTTCGTGCGTTCCCTGGATTCCTGATAAGTACCTTACTCTTCTATCAAGAACTATGCCAGTCGTTACGCTCAGTTTTGGTGCATGGCTTGCTGGCGGTAGCGTTCGATCTGGCCGCTGTCCCGCATCTTCTTCAGTACCGCCCCCAAGCGTAGCGCCAGGTCCGCATGCTGTTTGTTCAGGTAGGCGTGGATCGGTCCGCGCTGCAAGACGGAGGCCGGGCGGATGCCGGCGTTGCGGAACTCGGCGCGCTCCAGCAGCGGCGCGATCGAGTCTTCGACGTCCACGTAGAGATCGGAGCGTCCGAGCACCAACTTGCGCAGGCCGGTCTCGGCATTGCGTACTTCGGCGAGCTGGGATGGCGGCAGCACGTCCGCCAGCTTGCTGGCCACGGCGGGGTAGCCGAGCCGGTATTCGACCCGGTAGCCGGTGTCGCGCAGTCCCTCCCAGCCCGGTGCCAGCAGGACGTCGTGGCGCCGCGCGTAGGCGATGGTGGAGGCGAAAAAAGTGGCTTCCGGTACGCGGACCAGATTCGGCTGCATGGCCTGATATTCGAAACTGCGCGCCAGCTCGCCATCGACATTGCCGGCCGCCGCCTCGGCGCCGGCGCGCGCTGCGGGAAAGCTACGGATCTCCAGTTCGAAGCCCAGTTGCCGGAAAGCATCGGTATAGATGAGTGTCAGCCAGCGGGCGGCAAAGCCCTCGGTATTGGTCACCAGGCTGGCCAGCACGATGCGGCGCGGCGGCCCGGCAATACCTGCACGTTGGCCGGCCAGGACGGATAGGGTGATACCGGTAACGAATTGCCTGCGCCGCATGGCGGCTCCTGTCCATAATCCTCACGCGACGAGTATAGCAATAAAGCAGCATGGCCCGGCCGGGCATGCAAGTCACTGCATGTCCGGCCGGGCCACTATTTTGACCAAGCAGCGTTAGATGTTGCCGCGGTCGGAACCGATGCTGCCACCGCTACCGACGCCGCTGCTGTAGCCGGGATCGCTTTGCAGGCTGCCGCTGCCGGCGCCCATCACGCTGCCGGTCGAGGTGACGCCGCCGGGAACGTTTTGACGGGTGCCGTAGAAGCTGTGCAGCTCGGTGTTGAATTCGGTGCTGGCCATGTCAGGCCAATTGTCCTCGTCGAAGCCTGGGGCGTTTTTCAGGTGCTCCTTAGAAACGTCGAGCAGGAAGCGCTTGTTGACGGTGTCCAGTTGCAGCGCTTGCCATGGCACGGCAAACAGCTTGTTGCCCATGCCCAGCCAGCCGCCGAAGGACAGCACGGCGTAGGCCACCTGGCCGTTGCGCATGTCCAGCATGATTTCCTTGATGTCGCCCAGGTCTTCATCCTGGCGGTTATAGACATCCTCGCCGATCAGCGTATCCGCGCCCATCAGACGTGGGCCTGGACCGGTGTTTTCATCGTCGTTGGTGTAAATGCCATAGGTATCGCGGTCTAGATAGCTCATGATGGTCTCCAAAGATTAGTGAGGTCCCGCATCAGCGATGCGGTGACGTGTGCTAATCATGGGGTCCACGCGACAGTAGAGGTATAGGTGCGCGTGCGGTGTGGATGTAGGAGCCGGCTGAGTTCCTGAGGAACGTAGTGATAAACTACTGCCCTGGTTCAATTGAAAGGCTTTATGGATGCACCTCTCGAACTGCGTGCCGGCGCGCTGCAATGCCTGACCGAGCCCGATCCGGCGGCCAAGGTGGCGGCAGTGGAGGCGCTGGCGCGCGCGTCGCAGCAGGGCAAGGCCGAGCCCGATTCGCAGGCGCAGCTCGGTTCTTCGGCCGCCATTCCCGGCCGTCCAGAGCAGCCTGTGCTGGTGCCGCCGCTGCAGGTCGGACGGCGCGCGATGAACACGACCGAAGGCCGGGCGATGCTGATCCACGCGCTGGCGCACATCGAGTTCAACGCCATCAACCTGGCGTTGGATGCGATCTGGCGCTTCCCCGGCCTGCCGGCGGACTATTACACCGACTGGCTGCAGGTCGCCAGGGAAGAGGCTTACCATTTCTCGCTGCTGGAACAGCATTTGCAGCGGCAGGGTTATCACTACGGCCAGTTCCTGGCGCATGACAGCCTGTGGGAGATGGTGGCCAAGACCTCGGGCGACGTGCTGGCGCGCATGGCGCTGGTGCCGCGCACCCTGGAAGCGCGCGGGCTGGACGCCAATCCACCGCTGCGCGCCAAACTGGCGCAGGCCGGCGATAAGGAGGCCGCCGCCATACTCGACATCATCCTGCGCGACGAAATCGGCCACGTTGAAATCGGCAACCGCTGGTACGGCTACCTGTGCCGCCAGCGCGGCCTGGAGCTGATTCCGGCCTACGCCGAACTGGCGCGGCAATACAACGCGCCGACGCCGCGCGGCCCGTTCAACCTGGAGGCGCGGCGCCAGGCCGGCTTTACCGACGATGAATTGAAGCTGCTGCAGGGCTGAAGCCCGCGCAGACGCGCCTACACGCATACTCAAAGGGTATCAAAAGCATACTCAATCGGTGTTGGACCGTGTTCCCGAACTTGTCTACTCTGCCACAAAGACAATATTCGGGAGACACCCATGGCATCAACCTTGGCCAGGCAGCGCTGGCGCTGGGCCGACAGCTCGGTATCGGCGATTGCCGCCGGCTTTCTTGCGGTGCTGGTGTCGCTGGCCGGGCCTCTGGCGATTTTTTACCAGGCCGCGCAAGCAGGGCAAATGTCCAACGCGATATTCGCCTCCTGGGTATGGGGCATCACCATCGGCGCGGCGCTGGCCGGCATCGTTCTTAGCTGGACGCTCAAGGCGCCCATCATCACCGCCTGGTCCGCGCCCGGCACCGCGTTGTTGATTCCCTTGTTTCCGGCCTTGTCGATCCATGAAGCGGTCGGCGCCTACCTGACTGCCGCCGTGCTGCTGCTCGCCATCGGCCTAAGCGGCGGCTTCGAACGTCTGATGTCGTATGTGCCGAAGGGCTTCGCCAGCCTTGCCGCTGGCGCTCACCGCCCTGAGCGGGCAATACCTGCCGGGCATGGCCATCCTTAAAAGCGCGGGCTACGACGTGCCGGTGCGCCGCGTGGTGGTGGTCAACAGCATCGCTTCCTTCATCACCGCTTTTGCCGGCGGCATCACCATCGCCATCGCCGCCATCACCGCCGCCATGTGCACCGGCCGCGACGCGCATGAAGATCCGGGCCGGCGCTACATCGCCGGCATCGCCAACGGCGGGGTTTACCTGTTGGCCGGCGTGTGCGGCGGCTCGGTGCTGATGCTGTTTGCCGCCTTGCCCAAGGAATTGATCGTCACGCTGGCCGGGCTGGCGCTGCTGGGGCCTATCAGCGTCAACCTCGCGCCGGTCGCCAATGCACCGGAGCGCGAGGCTGCGGTCCTCACATTTCTGGCCACCGCCTCCGGCATGAGCTTCCTCGGCCTCGGTTCTGCCTTCTGGGGAATCCTGATCGGCATGGCGGCGCACCGCATCCTGCGTCCGGCGACCACACTATAACAACACACCACCAACCACAACAGGGGAGACAGCACCATGCAACACATCGACATCCACAAGATAGCGGACAACGCCCGCTTCAACCGCTTCCACGCCAGTGTACTGGCGTGGTGCGCGATCATCATCATTTGCGACGGCTACGACCTGGCTGTCGCCGGCATCGCGCTACCTTCGATCATGAAGAGCATGGGCGTAACCGCGCAAAACGCCGGCTTCATGGTCAGCTCCGCGCTGTTCGGCATGATGTTCGGCGCGATCTTCCTTGGCACGGTGGCGGACCGCATCGGCCGTCCGCGGGCGATCGCCATCTGCCTGGTGCTGTTCAGCGTCTTCACCGCAGCGGCGGGACTCACTTCCGACCCTTACGTCTTTAGCGCCATGCGCTTCCTGGCCGGCTTGGGCATCGGCGGCGTGATGCCGAACGTGGTGGCGCAAATGACGGAGTACTCGCCGCGCAAGATCCGCTCCACCATGGTGACGCTGATGTTCAGCGGCTATGCGGTGGGCGGCATGCTGGCCGCGCTGCTGGGCAAGGGCATGATCGAAGCGTATGGCTGGCAGTCGGTGTTCCTGGCCGCCGGGCTGCCGGTGGTGCTGATTCCGTTTATCCTGAAATCGCTGCCGGAGTCGATGTCGTTCCTGATACGCCAGGGACGTACCGCTGAACTGAAAAGCATCCTGTCGCAGATGGATCCCGGCTACCAGCCCATGTCCAACGACCGCTTCGCGGTGGCGGCACATGCGGAAGGTGCGCCGATCGGGAAACTGTTCCAGGAAGGCCGTGGTTTCAGTACCGTGATGTTCTGGGTGGCTTTCTTTATGTGCCTGTTCATGGTGTATGCGCTGAGCTCCTGGCTGGCCAAACTGATGGCCGGTGCAGGCTACAGTCTCGGCTCCGCGCTGACCTTTGTGCTGGTGCTGAACTTCGGCGCGGTGATCGGCGCCGTGGGTGGTGGCTGGCTGGCCGACCGCTTCCATATCAAGTATGTGCTGGTGGGGATGTACGCGATGGCGGCGGTGTCGATCACGCTGTTGGGCTACAAGGTGCCGACCGAGTTGCTGTATGTGCTGGTTGGTTTTGCCGGCGCATCCACCATCGGCACGCAGATCGTGACCTATGCGTATGCGGGACAGTTCTATCCGGCGGCCGTGCGTTCGACCGGGATAGGCTGGGCTTCCGGTGTGGGCCGCAGCGGTGCGATTCTGGCGCCGATCGTGATCGGCACGCTGGTGGGCATGGCGCTGCCGCTGGAGCATAACTTCGTCGCCATCGCCATTCCGGCGGTGATCGCGACCATCGCCGTATCGTTGATCCGGCACGGCCGCTCGGCGTCGGCCGTCATCAAGGCCGACGCGCGCTCGCACGCCGCCGCCTGACCCCGTCATTCCCGCGCAGGCGGGAATCCATAGGCCGCGTCGGATCAGGCACAGCATGGCGCGGGAACAACGGCTACAGGGTTTCGCGGATGTAGGAGATGCCGGCCGCATCATAGACGTCGTAGATCACGGCCAGCATCTTCTGCAATTCCTCCGTGCGATCCAGCTTGCGCACGCTGAACATCACCGGCGACACCGCGTGCCGGTCGGTGAGGGCGCGGAACACCACGTCGTCGCGGCGCATGCCTTGCACACTCTCCGGGACGATGGCCACTCCCTGGCCCGCCGCCACCAGCCCGATCGCAATCTGCAGCTCACGCACCTCGATGATCTTCATCGGCACGATGGCGCGCTCGGACAGCACCGACAGCACCTGGTCGGCAAAGCTTGGGCGCGGCGTCTTCGGATACACCAGCAGGGTTTCCGATTGCAGGTCCACCAGGCTCATGGCATCCGACGACGCCGCGCGCGGGTGGCCGGACGGCAGCGCTATCACCAGCCGCTCTTCGCGCAGCACGATGCGGCGGATATTCGGATCCTCGCTCTTCACGCGGCCGAAGCCGACGTCGATCACGCCATCCTTCAGCGCCTGGATCTGCTGCATGGTGGTCAGCTCATGGAAGGTCACGTCCACTTCAGGATGCAGGGCGCGGTAGCGCCGCACGATGCGCGGCAGCAGGCCGTATAAGGTCGACGCGACAAATCCGATCGACAAGGTACGTTCGATCTTGCCCACGCGCTGGGTCATGGTTTTGAGTTCGGCCGCCTTGGCCAGCAACTCCTGCGCGTGCGCGTGGAAGAAGGCGCCGGCCTCCGTCAGCTTGACCGGCCGCGTGCCTTTCTCGATCAATTCCACGCCCAATTCCTCTTCAAGCTGCTGTATCTGGCGGCTCAAAGGCGGCTGGGCGATGTGCAGCCGCTCGGCGGCGCGGGTGAAGTTTTTCTCGTCGGCAACGGCGACGAAGTAACGCAGGTGACGCAATTCCATTGCATACCTTTCGGGTATGAAAATAATGCCAAAACGGTGTTGGACGGGACGATTCGTCAGGAATATTGTGTACTTATCCGATCAATTATACAAACTAAATATGATTCAGAACATTGAAGTCATGCTCGCCGACGTCCCGACCATCCGTCCGCACAAGCTCTCGGTCGCGACGATGAATATGCAAACGCTGGTGCTGGTGCGCGTGGTCTGCGCCGACGGCTTCGAAGGCTGGGGCGAGGCCACCACCATCGGCGGTTTGAACTACGGTGAAGAGAGCCCGGAGAGCATCAAGGTCAACATCGACACGCACATCGCACCGCTGTTGATCGGCATGGATGCGCGCCAGGTCGCCAAGGCCATGGCCAAGATCCGCAAGATCATCCAGGGCAACCGCTTCGCCAAATGTGCCATCGAGACAGCGCTGCTGGATGCACAAGCGCGCCGCCTCGGCGTGCCGCTGAGCGAACTGCTGGGCGGCCGGGTGCGCGATGCGCTGCCGGTAGCGTGGACGCTGGCCAGCGGCGACACCGCCAAGGACATCGCCGAAGCGGAGCTGATGCTGGAAAAACGCCGCCACCGCATCTTCAAGCTGAAGATCGGCGCGCGCCCGGTGGCCGACGACGTGGCCCACGTGTTGGCGATCAAAAAGGCGCTGGGCGACGCGGTCAGCGTGCGGGTGGACGTCAACCAGGCGTGGAGCGAACTGGAAGCGATGCGCGGCATCGCCGAACTGGAAGCCGGCGGCGTCGATCTGATCGAACAGCCGGTACGCGCCGAGAACGTCGCCGCCATGGCCCGCCTGGCCCAGCGCTTTGCAGTTTCCATTATGGCCGACGAAGCGCTGCACGGCCCGCAGGATGCACTGGCCATCGCCAACGCCTCGGCCGCCGACGTCTTCGCGGTCAAGATTACCCAATCCGGCGGCCTGCTGCCGGCGGCGCAAGTGGCCACGGTGGCGCAGTTGTCCGGCATCGGCCTGTATGGCGGCACCATGCTGGAAGGCGGCGTGGGCACGGCGGCATCGGCCCACCTGTTCTCGACCTTTACCGATCTATCGGCGGGCACCGAGCTGTTTGGCCCGCTGCTGCTGACCGAAGAAGTGCTGCGCACGCCGCTGGTCTACAAGGACTTCATGCTGCAGGTGCCGAGCGGCCCTGGCCTGGGCGTCGATATCGACATGGAAAAACTGGCGCGTCTGCGCCGTCAATAAGAGGAGACCGAGATGCTGTTCCACGTAAGAATGGAGGTTCTGCTGCCGCCGGCAATGCCGGCCGCGCAAGCGGACGAATTGAAAAAGAATGAACGCGAACTGGCGCAAAGCCTGCAACGCGGCGGCAAGTGGCGCCACCTGTGGCGCATCGCCGGGCAGTACGCCAACTTCAGCGTGTTCGACGTCGAAAGCGTCGATGAGCTGCACGCGCTTCTGACCTCGCTGCCGCTGTTCCCTTACATGAAAATTGACATCAACCCGATGTGCCGGCATCCATCCTCAGTCCGCGATACCGACGCTTAATTCACATACCTAGAAGGAGACCATCATGACCCATAACGAAATCGACACCCTGGTAAAAGGCTGGATCGTAGATACCGCCACCGGCCCGGTGAATCCGCGCGTGCAGCAAGTGGTATTCGGCCTGGTGAGCGCATTGTGCAAGACCATCGAAGACTTGGACATCCAGGCCACCGAATTCTGGAACGGCCTCGAATACCTGCGTGAAGCCGGCGTGCGCAATGAACTCGGCCTGCTGGCGCCGGGCCTGGGCCTGGAACGCTTCCTTGACATCCGCGCCGACGAGGCCGAAGCCAAGGCCGGCCTGGTGGGCGGCACGCCGCGCACCATCGAGGGCCCACTGTACGTCGCCGGCGCCCCGGAAAGCAAAGGCTTTGCGCGTCTGGATGACGGTACGGAGGTCGACAAGGCCGAAGTGCTGTTCATGCAGGGCACCGTGCGCGACGAGCAAGGCAAGCCGCTGGCCAACGCCAAGGTCGAAGTCTGGCACTGCAACCTGATGGGCGGCTACTCGTTCTTCGACAAGACCCAGTCGTCATTCAATCTGCGCCGCACCATCTATACCGACGGCGAAGGCCGCTACCAGTTCCGCAGCTTCCTGCCGGTCGGCTACAGCTGTCCGCCGGACGGCACCACACAGCGCCTGCTGGACCAGTTGGGCCGCCACGGCCACCGCCCGGCGCACATTCACTTCTTCATCAGCGCCGAAGGCCAGCGCAAGCTGACCACCCAGATCAACATCGACGGCGACGAATACCTGTGGGACGATTTCGCTTTCGCCAGCCGCGAAGGCCTGGTGCCGGCGGTGCGCCACATCACCGACGACGCGGCGATCAAGGCCAAGGGCCTGGCGCAGCCATACGCCGAAATCGACTTCGATTTCAGCCTGTACGCCGAGCGCGCAGTGGCGCCGGATGCCGAAGTCCAGCGCGTGCGCGCCGCAGCGTAAGAGGTTCATCATGATTCCGATTCACGCCGCCAAGCCGTCGCTCGACGATTATCTGGTCGAGGACCACGAGAAGGGCGATTACCGCCTGCACCGCAGCGCCTTCACCGACCCTGCGCTGTTCGAACTGGAGATGAAGCACATCTTCGAGGGCAACTGGATCTACCTTGCCCACGAAAGCCAGATCCCGAACAACAACGATTACTACACGACGCACATCGGCCGCCAACCGATCTTCATCGCGCGCAATCGCCAGGGTGAGCTGAACGCCTTCATCAACGCCTGTACCCATCGCGGCGCGCAGCTGTGCCGCCACAAGCGCGGCAACAAAGCCACCTACACCTGCCCGTTCCACGGCTGGACTTTCAACAACAGCGGCAAGCTGCTCAAGGTGAAGGATCCTGAAGATGCGGGCTACCCGGATTGCTTCAACAAGGAAGGCTCGCACGACCTGAAAAAGGTCACGCGCTTCGAGAGCTACAAGGGTTTCCTGTTCGGCAGCCTGAATGACGAGGTGGCGCCGCTGAGCGAATTCCTGGGCGAGGCCACCAAGATCATCGACATGATCGTCAACCAGTCGGCCGACGGCCTGGAAGTGCTGCGTGGTTCCTCGACCTACACCTTCGAAGGAAACTGGAAGCTGCAGGCCGAGAACGGCGCCGATGGCTACCACGTCTCGGCGGTGCACTGGAATTATGCGGCCACCACCAACCACCGCAAGGAACAGGCGGCGCGGGCCGACAACATCAAGGCCATGGATGCCGGAAATTGGGGCAAGCAGGGCGGCGGCTTCTACGCCTTCGAGCACGGCCACTTGCTGCTGTGGACCCAGTGGGCCAATCCGCAGGACCGTCCCAACTATCCGCGCCGCGACGAATACGCCAGCCAATTCGGCGGCGCCACGGCGGACTGGATGATCGAACGCTCGCGCAACCTGTGCCTCTATCCGAACGTCTACCTGATGGACCAATTCGGCTCGCAGATCCGCTTGCTGCGCCCGATCTCGGTCGACAAGACCGAGGTGACGATCTACTGCATCGCGCCGAAGGGCGAATCGGACGAAGCCCGCGCGCGCCGCATCCGCCAGTATGAGGACTTCTTCAATGTCAGCGGCATGGCGACACCGGACGACCTGGAAGAATTCCGCGCCTGTCAGCAGGGCTATAACGGCATCGCGCTGGAATGGAACGATATGTGCCGTGGCTCGAAGCATTGGGTGCAGGGCGCCGACGCCGCCGCGCGCGAGATCGGCCTCAATCCGATCATGAGCGGCGTCAAAACCGAGGATGAAGGCTTGTACACCATCCAGCACCGCTACTGGCTGGACATGATGAAGAAGGCCATGAAGGCGGAAGGAGCGGCGAAATGATCAACGATATCTGCGTCTTCCTGTACCGCGAATCGCGCCTGCTGGACGATGAACAGTGGGACGAATGGCTGGCGTGCTACCACCCGGATGCGCAGTTCTGGATGCCGTCCTGGGATGACGACGATCAGTTGGTCACCGATCCGCAACGCGAAATCTCGCTGATCTTCTATCCGACCCGCCAGGGCCTGGAGGACCGCGTGTTCCGCATCAAGACCGAGCGTTCCAGCGCCACCATGCCGGACACGCGCACCAGCCACAACATCGCCAATGTGGAAATCGAGCAGCAGGAAGGCAGCGTCTACACCGTGCGCTTCAACTGGCACACGCTGAGCCATCGCTACAAGACCGATTACAGCTACTTCGGCATGTCGCGCTACGTCATCGATTTTTCCGGCCAGCGACCGCTGATCCGCAACAAGTACGTCGTACTGAAGAACGATTACATCAATCAGGTAATCGACGTGTATCACATTTAAACGCAAGGAGACGACGATGAGCTACCACATCGCCCTGCAATTTGAAGACGGGGTCACCCGCTTCATCTCATGCAACGAGAACGAAAAGCTGGCCGACGCGGCCTACCGCCAGAAGGTCAACATCCCGCTGGACTGCCGCGACGGCGCCTGCGGCACCTGTCGTGGCCTGTGCGAATCGGGCAGCTACGACATGCCGGAATCGAGCTACATCGAGGATGCGCTGACGCCCGAGGAAGCGGCCCAGCGCCAGGTGCTGGCTTGCCAGATGAAGCCGAAGTCCGATTGCGTGGTGAAGATTCCCGCCACCTCGGCAGCCTGCAAGACCGGCGTCTCGCGCTACAACGGCAACCTGGCGACGGTGCAGCGGCTGTCCGACACCACGCTCGGCTTCTCGATAGAGCTGGAGCAGGGGGCCGACGTGAGCTTCCTGTCCGGCCAGTACGTGAACGTGGAAGTGCCGGGCACGGCGCTGACGCGCTCCTACTCCTTTAGTTCCGCACCGGGCTCGCGCCGTTTCGACTTCGTGGTGCGCAATGTGCCGGATGGCCGCATGAGCACTTTCCTGGCCAAGGATGCGCAGGTGGGCCAGCCGATCGCCTTCTCCGGACCATACGGCAGTTTCTACCTGCGCGAAGTTCAGCGCCCTTTGTTGCTGCTGGCCGGCGGCACCGGCATCGCGCCATTCCTGTCGATGCTGCAGGTGCTGTCGGCGAGCGGCATGCGCCAGCCGGTGCGCATGGTGTTCGGTGTGACCAATGACGTCGACCTGGTCGCCATCGAACATTTGCAGCGGATCGCGGCGGCGCATCCGCAGTTTAGCTTCCGCACCTGCGTGGCGTCCGACGACAGCGCACACCCGCGCAAGGGCTATGTCACGCAGCACGTGGCGCAGGAGTGGCTGAACGGCGGCGACGTCGATATCTACCTGTGCGGCCCGGTGCCGATGGTGGACGCCGTGCGGCGCTGGCTGAAGGATTGCGGCGTTACCCCGGCCAATTTCTACTTTGAGAAATTCTCGGCCAGCAGCGAGGTGGCGGCGTGAGCGCGCGCCGTTTCGAGGGACAGGCCGTGATCGTGACCGGCGCCGGACAAGGCATCGGGCGTGGGGTGGCGTTGGCTCTGGCGCGCGAGGGTGCGCAGCTGGTGCTGGCCGACCGCGCTGCCATTGTGGAGGAAGTGGCGGCCGAAGTGCAGGCGCTGGGCGCCTTGGCGGTGGTGGCGCGCGGCGATCTGGAGACCTGGGAAGGTGCCGAGCAGCTGAATGCGGCGGCAGTTGCTGCTTACGGCCGCGTTGATGTCCTGATCAACAACGTCGGCGGCACCATCTGGGTCCAGCCCTACCAAGCCTACACGCCGCAGCAGGTGGAAGCGGAAATCCGCCGCTCGCTGTTCCCGACCCTGTGGTGCTGCCGTGCCGTGCTGCCGCAGATGGTGGCGCGGCAGCAGGGCGTGATCGTCAACGTGTCGTCGGTGGCGACGCGCGGGATCTATCGCATTCCGTATTCGGCGGCCAAGGGCGCGGTCAACGCGCTGACGGCCAGCCTGGCCATGGAGCATGCGGAAAACGGCATCCGCGTCAACGCCGTGGCGACGGGCGGCACGGAAGCGCCGCCGCGCAAGGTGCCGCGCAATACACAGCCGCTCAGCGAGCAGGAACAGCAATGGTATCAGGGCATCGTCGATCAGACCAAGGCCAGTAGTCTGATGCACCGCTACGGCACCATCGACGAGCAGGTGAACGCCATCCTGTTCCTGGCGTCCAGCGAATCGTCGTATGTCACGGGCTCGGTGCTGCCGGTGGGCGGCGGCGATCAGGGGTAAGCGGATGATGATGCACTATCAAATCGACGGCCAGCCGGGCAAGCCTTGGCTGATGTTCTGCAATTCGCTCGGCACCGACCTGCACATGTGGCAGGCGCAGGTCGAGTTCCTTAAAAACGACTTCCGCATCGTGCGCTATGACACGCGCGGCCACGGTGGCTCGGAGGTCGTGCCGGGGGCCGCCACGCTGGCGCAGTTGGGCCAGGACGTGCTGTCGCTGCTCGACTCGCTGGACATCGAGCGCGTGCATTTCTGCGGCCTGTCCATGGGCGGCGCCATCGCGCAATGGTTGGGCATCCATGCGCCGCAACGGCTGAACAAGCTGGTAGTAGCCAATTCCGCACCGCGTATCGGCACGCCGCAAGGCTGGATGGATCGCGCCGCGCAGGTGCGCGCGTCCGGGCTGGACGCCGTGGCCGACGGCGCTGCCGGCCGCTGGTTCACGCCGGCGTTCATCGAACGCGAGCCGCAGCGCGTCGCCGGGCTGGTCGCCACGCTGCGCGGCGGCAGTCCGCAAGGCTACGCCAGTTGCTGCGACGCGCTGGCCGCCGCCGACCTGCACGCCGGGCTGGCGGCGATCATCACGCCGACACTGCTGATTGCGGGCGACAGCGATCCCATAACTACGGTGGCCGACGCCAACGCCATGCGCGAGCAAATCCCGGCCGCCGTGCTGGTGACGCTGGCGGCGTCCCATATCTCCAATATCGAAGCCGAAGCGGGCTTCAATCGCGCGCTATTGGCTTTCCTGAGTTGACACCGCTCCCGCAACGCCTCGTCGCGCGGGACATTTATCTGCAGTGCCAGGACAAAAATGTCCTCCCTCATCGCCTCTGAAGACCGGATCTATTTGTCCGGTCTTTACTACATAGCAAATCGCTAGTCTTATACAAATCAACAGCTTATAAAAATGCCCACGTTGGCACGGCGCTTGCGAATACAAGCAGGAAAACGGACATCCCATGGACCTTCTGCTGCAGCGATTCGTTTGCGATCTGGCTATTTATGTGTCGGCCCGGCCCGGCGCATGCGACACGCCCGATGGCATTTGCAGATGGTGGTTGATGGCCCCGGAAGAATCGGAGACCACAGTGACGCAAGCATTGAACTGGCTGGTGCAACAAGGCGCGTTCGAGCGGCTGCAAGCAGCGGATGGCCGCGTGCGCTATCGCGCCTGCACCGACGCGGGCAGCTTGAGCGAACTGGCGGCGATCTGCAGTGGCGACAGCGGGAGCAGGCACTGATGGCGCGCGACCTCTCATCGACACAGGCAGGCTGGCCGGCCGCAATAGCGGCCCTGGACAATGTGCTGGGGCCTGCGATTCAGCGGCAGGCCGACCTGTCCAGCGCGGCCAGTCCGCCAGATCCGCTGCGCGGCATGAAACTGGCGCCTGCGGAAGCGGCGCGGCTGCTGAGTGCCGCCATGCTGGACGTGGCAGGCGTCGGCGAGATCGCCCAGCGCCTCGCGCTCGATAACAGCGACCTTGCCATCCTGCTGCTGGTCGTGGCACCCGATGTCGATCTCCGCTACGGCCGGCTGTATGGATACATTCAGGACGACCTGCACTGCAAACGCCCGCGCTTCGAACTGATCGCCGGCCTGCTGGCGCAGGACTTCGCCGGTCGGCGTGCATTGCGCGCGCGTCTGCTGCCTGATGCGTCGCTGCAGCGCTCCGGGCTCCTGCGCGCTCAAGGTGAGGACAACACGGCAACCTGGCGCATCGATGATATCTGGCGCGCCTGGTTGCTGGACGAAGCGCCACCGGCGCAGGATGGCGCGCGCATGGAAGCTGGTGCGGAGGACGGCGCACTGGCGCGCCTGCCGCATCCGGCCGCCACGCTGGAGCTGCTCGGTCATACGCTGGCCGGTGCGCGCGAACAGGGCTTGGCGCTACGCTTGCTGCTGCTCGGCCCCCATGGCAGTGGCAAGGCGGCGGTGGTGGCGGCGCTGGCCGGCGAACTGGGACTGCGCGTGCTGCGGCTGGACCTGCGCGAATCCGCCTCGCCGACAGCGCTGCGCCTGCAGATCGAACGCGCGGCGCGCACTGCCGCGTTGTTTGGCGCCGTCCTGATGGTGCACGGCTTCGGCAAGCTCGAAGCGCGGGAGCCGCAACTGCTGCGCTGCCTGGCCGATGCGCTGGCGGCCACCGCCTGCCATCTGGTGCTGGCAAGCACGGCAGGCCTGCCGGCGCTCCATGGACGCGCGCTGCCCTTGCTGCGGGTGTCGCTGTCCTACCCGGAGGCGGCACAGAGGCAAGCACTATGGCGCTCGGCGCTGGATCATCCTGCGGACGAAACGGCCGTCGCTGGTGTCGCCGAGCGGTTTGCCTTGAGCGCCGCGCAGATCGCCCAAGCTGCCGAGGAGGCGCAACTGCTGGCGCGCATCAGCGGCAGAAAGATGCTCGATGGCGCGGACCTGGCTGCGGCGGCGCGCGCCCAATGCGGCACCGAACTGGCGCGGCTGGCGCAACGCATCAAGCCGCGCGCCGACCTTGACGTGCTGGTGACGCCGCCGGAGGTGCGCGACCAGTTGCGCGAATTGTGCGACCGTGCCGCACGGCGCCATATCGTTGGCCGCGATTGGGCCGATGGCAGCGTGCATGCGCGCTGTATCGGCGTCAAGGCGCTGTTTGTCGGCGCTTCCGGCACGGGTAAAACGCTATCGGCCGAAGCGGTGGCGTGCGCGCTGGGACTGGACTTGTTCCGTATCGACCTGGCCGGCATCGTCAGCAAATACATCGGCGAGACCGAGCAAAACCTGGACCGCGTATTCGCGGCGGCGGAGTATGCCAATGCCGTTTTGTTCTTCGACGAGGCCGACGCCTTGTTCGGCAAGCGTTCGGAAGTCAAGGATGCCCACGACCGCTATGCCAATACCGAAGTGGCCTACCTGCTGCAGAAGATGGAACAGTTCGACGGCCTGGCCATCCTGGCCACCAATCTCAAGCAAAACCTGGATGAGGCGTTCGCGCGGCGCCTGACCTTCACCATCACTTTCCCGTTTCCCGAGGAGGCGGAGCGCCTGCGGCTGTGGGAAGGCCTGTGGCCGCCGAAAGCGCCGCGCGGCGATGACGTCGACCTGGCCTGGTTCGCGCGCGAGTACCGGCTGTCCGGGGGGAATATCCGCAACACCGTATTGGCGGCCGCGCATCTGGCGGCTGCGGACGGCCAGGTGATCACCCGGGCGCACCTATTACATGCCACGCGGCGCGAGTTCCAGAAGCTGGGCAAGAACCTGGCGCCGGCGCCCATGGGAGCGGCGGCATGAGCAAGTCGGCGGCCAATCCGGTGAAGAAGGGCGGCGGTGCGCCGCTGGCGGCATCGTTGCGGCAGCAGATGGAAAGCCGTTTCGGCGCAAGCTTCTCCGATGTGCGTGTGCACGACAACGCCGAGGCGCACGCCAGCGCCGCAGAGCTGAACGCCAAGGCCTACACTCACGGCGCCGACATCGTCTTCAGCGCGCAGCGTTTCGATCCCGCCAGCGTGTCCGGCATGCGCTTGCTGGCGCACGAGCTGGCGCATGTGGTGCAGCAGCGGCGCGGCGGCGGCGTGCCGGATCCGTCCCATGACTCGGGCACCGAGGCCGGTGCGCGCGCTGCGGCGCAGGCGGTCACCAGCGGTAGCGGCCCGGTATCGGTCGCCGGCGCGTCGGCGGTGGGCGTCGCGCGCGAGCCCGAAGACGACGAGGAAAAGCGGCAAGCGCTGCCGGCGATGAGCGTGCTGACGCAAAGGCCTCCGAAGGTGGACCCGGCGCAGCCCGAGATCAAGGCGCCGCCCAAGAAGGACGGCAGCGCCAACGCCGCCAAAGCCAGCGCCGGCAAGGCCAAGGGAACACTGGCAGAGCTCAATGTGCCGTTTGCCGCCTACTCCGGTCCGGAGTGGAACCATATCGCCGGCGGCGGCGAAGGCGCCAGTTCGCGGGTGAGCATCGCCCGCATGTCGAAGAAAAACAAGGAACACCATACCGAGGCCACGGCCGGCATCGACTTCCTGGCCGAGCACGTGAAGACCAATCAGCTGGTGCTGGGAGAGCAGAAAGCCGTCGGCGGCAGCGGCGAGTTCCGTTCGGCCACGGCGATTACGACCTACCTGGAAGCCAATGTCCTGCACTCGGCCGAGGTGCTGCAAAAACATCTGGACGATGGCAAGGTGAAGGACGCCGGCGAAGTGAAGCGCCTGCAAAGCACCATCGACCGTCTGCGCAAGACCCACGAAGCGCTGCGCAATGGCCGCGAAGGCAAGCCCGCCAGCTTGCCGGACGGCGTGGTGCTGGAGCTGACCAGCCTTGGCGGCGAGGGAAAATACATCGGCGCCGACTTCGTCAAGCGGCTCGGTGACCGCTACAAGAAGAACCCGGCCTTTGTCGAACATCTGCTCAGCCGCACGCGGACACGGGTGCTCAAGCCCGGACAGGCTGCGCCCGAAGTCAAGACCGCGATGGAAGGACTGAACGCCGAAGGTCACGACCAGCTGGAACGCATCAAGGCCGGCAAGACCAAGGCCCAATGGAAGAGCATGAAGAGCAAGGCGGCGCAGGCCGACAAGGCCGCACAGGCGGCCAAGGCGAAAGCGGAGCGCACGGCGGCGGCCAAGCAGGCCAAGGCCGACAAGCTGCGCGACAAGGCCGGCGAGCGCGCGGCGCTGGACAAGGCCGGCGAGGACGCCCGCCTGGCGAAGCTGAAGGAGCTGCAGGCTGAACGCCGGCGCGCGTCGAGGAAGAAGCCGACCAAGACCCAGGCCGCCAAGGAAAATGTCGAAGCCAACAAGGCCGGGCGCGCCGCGAAAAAACAATTCAAGCAGGAGCGCATCGACGCGCGCGCCAAGGCAAACGCCGAGGCCAAGGTCGAGCGCGACGCCGCCGCAGCGAAAGAGGCGACGGCGACCCAACAGCGTGCCGACGAAAGGGCTGCGCGCAAGGCCGAAAACAAGCGCCGGAAAGCCGAGCGCGCGGCCGCCCACAAGGAAGTGGCGGCCATGGGCGAGATGACGCCCGAAGCCTGGGGCAAGCTGCCCAAGGAACAACGTCAGCGGCTGGAACGGCTGGCCGCCGGCGACAAGGCGCTGGCGGCAAAACTGAACCAGAAGGTCAACGCCAAGCAGACGGAGGACTTCCACCGTTACGAAGCCGAGCAGCACGCCAAACAGGTCGCCGAGCAGCGCGCTAATCAAGCCAGGCAAGCCCGGGAAGCGAAGATGGGTAAGGCGGCCAAGGGCATGAACATGGCGGCCGGCGGCGTGCGCGCCTATGACGCCTACCAGGACGCACGCGACAAGGGCGATGGCGTGCCGATGGCACTGGCCAAGGGCGGCCTGACGATGGCCGAAAACCTCAACCCGCTGCTGGGCGCCGCCGCCACGGTGCGCAGCCGCATGCAGACCGAGACGCTGCCGGACGGCCGCACGCAGCAATATTACGGCGAGGACGCCGGCGACGCTTTCTTCGGCACGCTGGGTGAGACCATCGGCGGCTACATCGTGCCGGGCAAGGGCGCGGACCAGTTGATCAACGGCGCCGCCAACCTGATCGGCGCCGGCGACGACCATCTCAACCGCGGCAAGCCGGCGGCGCAGAAGGACCAGGCCAGCGTGCGCAGCGCAACCGATCTGGCGGCCGAGATGACGCCATCGCGGCTGTTCTCGTCGACCGTCGGCGCCGGTGCGCGCGCCTATTACGACATCGGCAAGGCCATGGGCGGCCAGACCTCGGGCGTCGACAAGTTCGCCGACGACGGCCTGCGCGGCAAGCTGGGTTCGGTCATCCAGCCGTGGGCGATGGCGGCCGACTTCCTCGGCAATCTCGGCGGCGACAGTCCCGGCGCGGCGCTGGAGAAGACCATCAAGCGCACCGAAGGCACGACCCTCAAGAAGCTCGGCGACGCCAGCGGCGACGCCATGTTCGAACTGGGACAGAGCAAGGAAGCCAAGTCCGGCAAATATGGCGGGCCGGTGCAGGGCATCTCGATGGCGCTGGGCATGAGCACCGACATGATCGCCGGCCGCAGTTTCGAACAGGCGATCGAGGCGGCAGCCGACGCCGGCAAGGGCAGCACGCTGGAAAAGGTCGGCAGTGCGCTGGGCGAGGCAGCTTACGTCGGTGTCGAGAAAGGCAAGGAGGTCCTGGACAAGGACCTGCCGGAGCTGAAGGAAAAAGCCAGGCAGGCGTATGGCAGCGCGCAGCGCACGTTGTCGGACTGGTGGCACAAATGAGCGGCCGGCTGACATGATCGACTATCTCGACCACCTGCTGCACCGGCTGTTCCGCAACACCATCGCGGAGCTGAGCGCCGACACGCAGGTCCGCTTCCAGCCGCCGGACGAGGATTGGCGTTCGCTGGTGAGCGGGATCACGGACGGCGCCGGCAATCCGGGCAATGCGCTGAACGTGTATCTGGTCGAGCTGCGCGAGAACCGCAAGTTGCGCAGCAACGAGCGCGAACGCACGGTGCAGGGAGCGGACATCTACGAGACGCCGCCGGCGCGGCGCGTCGATTGCCACTATCTGATCAGCGCCTGGAGCCCGGTCACGGTATCGGTGGCGATCGATCCCACGGTGGACGAACACGCGCTGCTGGCGCAAGCGGCGCGCGTGCTGGGCGCCAGCGAGGAACTCGATCCGGTGGCGATCTACGGCATGTCCAATCCGCCGCAGGCGCCGCCGGCGGCGATCGTTGGCGAACGGTTTGCCATGACGCTGTTGCCGCCCGAGGGCTTCCCCAAATATGCGGAATTCTGGGGAACCATGGGCGAGAAGAACCGCTGGAAGCCTTGCCTCTATGCGGTCGTCACGGTGGCCTTGAAGGATGCGCCGGTGCGCGCCGGTCCGATGGTCACCACCATGTCGACCCGCACCTTGCAGCAGGACCGTGCGGACGCCGGCGCGCCGCGCTTCCATATCGGCGGCGTGGTCTACGACGGCGGCGGCCAGCCGGTGCCGCTGGCCTGGGTGGAGCTGCTGACATCCGGCGGCGAGCGCCGCAACCATGTGCGCACCGACGGCTTGGGGCGTTTCGTGCTGGCCGACGTCGGCGCCGGCGACTGGCAGTTGCGCGCCAGCGCGGTGCCGCTCGGCGTCTCGGCGCCGCGACCGTGCACCGTGCCGGAACCGACCGGCAGTTACGACATCCGTTTTTGAAGCTGCATCACATAACCTGAGGAGAGAACGTCATGGCCGTGCAAGTGTCTTATCCCGGCGTCTACATCGAGGAATTTGCTCCCGGTGCGCCGCTGCAGGGCGTCGGTACCAACACCGCCGCGTTCATCGGCGTGGCCGCCAGGGGGCCGATCAACCTGCCCGTGAAGCTCAGCGTGTGGGAGGATTTTCTGGCCACGTACGGCAAGCTGCCGGTCCAGGGCAGCTATTTGTGGTACGCGGTGCGCGGCTTTTTCCAAAACGGCGGCAAGCTGTGTTACATCGTCCGCGCCAGCAACGGCAGCTACCAGACCCTGGTGCTGAACGACCGCTCCGGCGGCAACCGCGCGCTGGTCGAGCTGCGCGCACGCCAGACCGGCGCCCAGGGCATTACCGCCAGCGTTGCCGACAGCGCCTACCTGAGCGACGTGGCGATCTACCGGCCTGGCGGGCGAGTATTGGCGGCGGTGGCCGCCGGCAGCCTGGAAGTGACGCTGGCGGCCGAGGCCCCGCTCGACGCCGCCGCCATCGCCAACCGCTTCAAGCCCGGCGACGAGCTGGCCTTCTCCGGCAGCAGCGACCGCCGGCTGGTCGCCAGCGTCAACGGCGCGACGCTGCGTTTCACGCTGGCGCTGAACCAGCCGCTGCTGGCCAACGCCGTGGTCCGGCTGGCCAACACGCCGACCGGCGCTACCAGCATCCGCGTTCGGCCTGACGGTGCCGGGCCGCTGCCGCCGGGGCAACTGACCGCCGGCAGCATCGTCCGGGTGGCACAGGGCGCCAACAACGATACCCAGATCGTCGACAGCGTCATTACGGAAGTGCTGACCGAAGGCGCGCAGGGTAGTCTGGCGGGCGTCACCTACCGTGTCAACCTGCGCGGCGGGCTGGCAGTGCAACTGGACCTGGACCCGGCTGCGGCCAATGCGCCGAGACTCAGCACGCGCGAAATCGACCTGACGCTGACCATCGGCGCCGTCAACGTCGTGTACGACCACCTGTCGATGGACCCGGCCCACCCGCGCTACCTGATCAATGTCTTGAACGGCGACCCGGCGGGCTTGATGAACGCTACGCTGGTCGAGCCGGCGCCGCCCAACTCCGTCGCCAACGCGATGCCGGCGACCGGCGCCGCCGTGGCCGGCGTGGCGGGCACGCAGGAAAATCTTGGCGCGCTGGGGGCGGCCGAGTTCACCGCCGCCATCGATGCGCTGCGGGTGGTGGACGACGTCAACTTCATCGCCGTCCCGGATCGTCCGGTCACGGCGGTGCAGGTCGATACCGTGCAGCAGGCGCTGATCTCGCACTGCGAACTGCAGGCCGACCGCTTTGCCATTCTCGATACGGATCCGGGCAGCCCGCCGTTCGGCGCCAACAGCCTGGAACAGAAGCGTCGCGGGCTCGATTCCACACGCGGCTATGCCGGTCTTTACGGCCCGTGGCTGCGGGTTACGCCGAGCAACGACGGGCCGCCCATCCTGGTGCCGGCCAGCGGCCACGTGGCCGGCATCTTCGCCCGCAGCGACGCCGTGCGCGGAGTGCATAAGGCGCCGGCCAACGAGATCGTCAACGGCGCACTCGGGGTCGAGCGGCGCATCAGCCTGACCGACCAGGGCCAGCTCAATCTGCAAGGCGTGAATATCGTGCAGGTGTTCCAGGACGGCGGCCGCCCCGTGCTGTGGGGCGCGCGCACCACGGCCACCGACACCAACTGGCAATATGTGAACATCCGCCGGCTGTTCCTGTATCTGGAAAAATCGATCCAGCAAGGGATACGCTGGGCCGTGTTCGAACCGAACAACCTGGCCCTGTGGCAGAAGCTCAAGCGCACCCTGAACGATTTCCTGTTGCGCGCCTGGCGCGACGGCGCGCTGTTCGGCGCCAAGCCGGAACAGGCGTTCTATGTCCGTATCGATGAAGTGCTCAATCCGTTCTCGGAGCAGCAACTGGGACGGCTGCATATCGAAATCGGCGTGCGGCCCAGCTATCCGGCCGAATTCATCATCGTGCGCATCGGCATCTGGGACGGCGGCGCGGATGTCAGCTACAGCTGATCCCATCTTCACTTAACAGGAGCCCGTCATGGCAATTCGCAAAGACCCGTATGTCAACTTTAATTTTCTGGTGGAGATCGACGGCATCGTGCGCGGCGCCTTCCACGAAGCCGGCGGGCTGGACTCGTCGATCGACGTGATCGAACACCGCGAAGGTGGCCAGAACATCACCATGGCCAAGTTGCCGGGCCAGGTCAAGTTCTCCAACATCAGCCTGAAGTGGGGCATGAGCGACGATACCGACCTGTATGAGTGGCATCGCCTGTGGGCCAGCGGCGACCCGGCCGCCCCGCGCAAGAACGGCTCTATCGTCCTGTTGGACCGGCAGGGCGGCGAGAAGGCGCGCTGGAATTTCTTCAACGGCTGGCCGATCAAGTGGACCGGCCCGAGTTTCAGCGCCGAGGCCAACGACATCGCCATCGAGTCGATCGAAATCGCCCACGAGGGCCTGGCGCGGGCCTGACACCACCCACCATTGAACGGGAGTTTGCCATGTTTCAGACCGAATTCGAATTCACGCTGCCGTGCGGCTTCCTCGACGAAGACGGCACGTTGCACAAGGAGGGCGTGATGCGGCGAGCCACCGCCGCCGACGAGATCCATCCGCTCAAGGACCCGCGCGTGCTGAAGAATGAAGCGTATGTGTTGATTATTCTGCTGTCGCGCGTAGTGACGCGGCTGGGCGGCGTGGCGGCCATCAATCCCAAGGTGATCGAAGGCCTGTTCGCCACCGATCTGGCGTTTCTGCAGCGGCTTTACAACCAGATCAACGATATCGAAGACGACAGCGCACCTTGTCCGCATTGCGGCCGCAGCGGACTGGCCGAAGGAGGGCAGCACCTGGGGGAACGCGTGGCTACCCCCTCGCTCAATTGAACGAGGAGGTGGCCTTCATCGCCTACTACCTGCATTGGCCGATGGACGCCATCATGCAACTGGAGCACCGCGACCGCCGCAACTGGGTGTCGCAGGTGTCGAATCTTAACCAGCGCAGCAACGAAGCCTGAACCGATGAATCACTTGGACCGCACCAGATTGTTGAACAAGCTGTTGACGCGCAAGTCGCCCGGCCCGGGCGCACCAAGCCGTGCCGGTGGGCGTATGTCCCCGATCGCCATGGTGATGCGGCGCGCGCATTGGCAGGGAGCCGCCGCCCAGCATGCCCACGCCCACCATCACAGCTGGCTGGTACAGGCGATCCTGCGCGCCGGCTCGCCGTCGGCCTCGAGTCACGGCAGGGGAATGCTGCGCATGATTGAGCGACACGGGCGCACGGTGCAGATGATCTCCCGCGTGCTGCAGGCGCTGCCGGCGCGCATGCAGGTGCGGCCCGCCGGCGGCCGCGAGCACGCAGCGCAGCAAAGCGCAGCGGCTGGCGCAGCGTCCACCCGGCCGGTCGCCATGCCGACCACCGTTGCGGCGACGCTGCAGCGTGTGGTGGCCAATGGCGCCGGCGCCTATCCACACATGCCGATGACGATGGCGCGCAGCGGCGCAACACCGGCCAGCGGCGCAGCACAGCGGCCCGAGACGCCGGCGCATCTGGCCACCGTTCCCGGCGCGGGTTCGCGCAACGGGCATCCCGCGCGCTCGCCATCGGCGTTTGCCGCCGCGCCGCAACCGGTGACGCTGGCGCCGCTGGAGCTGGCCCGCGTGACGGACCATGTGGTGACCCAGCTCGAACAGCGCGCCCTGTCATATCGTGAACGCATGGGAGGACGGTAATGAACCTGGAAAAAGCCAGCATCACCAATACCTTCAGCGGCGCCCGCATCCCGGTGCAGTTCAATCCGGAAGAGTACACGCTCAACCGGGAGATCAATTATGCGCAAGCCGCGATCCCCGGCCTGTCCGCGCCTATCCTGCAGTTCGTCAACGGCACCCTGCAGACGCTGAGCATGGAGCTGTTTCTCGATTCGTATGAACAGCACAAGGTGGGCAGTACCACCATCAACCAGGCGCAGGCCGACGTGCGGCTGCTGGTGCGCCAGGTGACGGACCTGATGGCGATCGAAGCGGCCACCCATGCGCCGCCGGTGCTGCTGTTCGTCTGGGGCTCGCTGGCGTTCACCTGCGTGCTGGCGCAGTGTTCGCAGCGCTACACCATGTTCCTGCCCGATGGAACGCCGGTGCGCGCGCGCCTCAACGTGGTGTTCAACGAATACCGCAATAGCGATCTCGAAGCCAAGGAGGTCAAGCGCGAGACGGCCGACTATTCCAAGCACCACGTGGTCAGCCAGGGCGAGACGCTGGCCTCCATCGCCGGCGCGGAGTACGGCGATCCCCGCCTGTGGCGCGTGATCGCCATCGCCAACCGCCTGCAACGCGCGCGCGACCTGCCGCCCGGCCTGACGGTGCTGCTGCCCAAGCTGCCGTACCGCGACCGCGAATCCGGTCGCATCTACGTTTGAGGAACGCCATGGACGCCGCCCGCTTCGTGCCCGAATTCACCATCCTGCTCGACGGCCAGTCGATTCCGGCAGCCCTGCGCGCGGCTATCACCGGCGTGCGCTGCCAGACCGGCTATGAAGGACTGGATGAAGTGGAACTGAGCATCGCCAACGAGAACCTGCGCTGGCTGGACTGCCCGCTGTTCCGGCTCGGCACCGGCCTGACGCTGAAACTCGGCTATGCGCCCGACCAGCTGCATCAAACCTTCGACGGCGAAATCGTGGCCCGTGGTGCGACGTTTCCGTCGGGCGCCATGCCGACGGTGACGGTGACCGCGCACGACCGCCGCCACCGCATGGCCGACGGCAAAAAGGTGCGCTGGTTCGCGATCCCCACGCCGATCGGCAACCTGCCGCTGCCCGACCTGGCCACCGCCAGCATCGTCACGCTGGAGAACCTGCTGCTGCCGATCTTCGACCCGGTGGGAGCGGCGCTGTCCATCATCCTGGGCGGCGTCGATACCTTTGTCGCCGTCACCGATCCCGGTTCGGCGCAGAAGATCATCCGCAAGCAGGACAACGAGAGCGACCACCTGTTGCTGCAGCGGATCGCCGCCCAGAATGGCTGGGACGTGCTGGTCGAGCACGACGGCCCGCTCGGCGGCCACGCGCTGCGTTTCACCTCGTCGCTCGACCGCCTGGACACCGACTTCACCTACGCCTACGGCCGTTCGCTGCTGGACTTCAAGCCGCGCGTCACGCGGGTAGGGCAGATCTTTTCGGTGGGCGGCTTCGTCTGGATACCGGCGATCAAGATGAGCTTCACCGTCACCCTCGGCTTCGACTGGGACACCATGAGCCTGACGCTGTCGATCTATCCCGGCGTGGTCCCGATCGGCATGAAGCCGGGCGACTACATGATCGAGGAACCGCTGACGGCCACCTCGATCCCGCGCAAGCTGGTGTCCACCCTGATCCCGCGCCTGAACCAGCGGCTGACGGCCAGCGGCGTGGTGCTGGGGGAACCGGGCATGCGCGCCGGCCATGTGCTGCGCATCGAGAACGCCGGCGAGGAATTCGGCGGCTTGTATCGGGCCACGGCCGTCACGCACACGCTGGACCAGGGCGGCTTTCGCACCAGCTTCCAGGCCCGCAAGGAGATCTGGTTCGGCGCGATTCCGCTGGCCGACCAGGGCGCCGTGCCGCTGCGGCTCTCATTCTGACCCATCATCCAAGGAGACCGCCATGTTCGACGACGTTCTGCAATTCGGCCTGACCCAGCCTTTCGGCGGCGCCCCGACGCCCGAGGAAAACAAGATCTTCGGCGTGGCGCTGGCCACCGTCATCAACAATCTGGACATCACGGGCGAGGCGCGGGTCATGCTGATGCTGCCCTGGCTGCCGGGCGTGACGCCCTGGGCGCGTATCGCCACGCCGATGGCGGGCATGGCGCGCGGCATGTACTTCGTGCCGCAGATCGGCGACGAGGTGCTGGTCGCCTTCAACCATGGCGACGTGCGCGAGCCCTACGTCATCGGCAGCCTGTGGAACACGCTGGACCGCCCGCCGGTGCTCGATCCCACCGGACCGATCACCACGCGCAAGATCCGCACGCCGCTGGGCCATGAGCTGATGTTCGACGAAGCCCTGCAATCGGTCACGCTGACCTCCAACACCATGTCCACCGTCACGCTCGATCCGCTCAAGGCGGAAATCAGCACGCCGCTGGCCAAGGTCAGCATCGGCAAGGCCGGCGACGTCACCATCAGCGGCGCCACCAAGATCACACTCGACGCACCGATTATCGAAATCAAGGCCAAGGCCCTGCTGACTGCCCAGAGCAACGGCAGCGCCACCTTTTCCGCCAGCGGCACCTGCTTCGTGCAGGGCGCGCTGGTCAAGATCAATTAAGGACCATCATGCCTGCCGCCGCCCGCCAGTTCGATCCCACCAGCCATCCCGGCCTGCTGATGCAGGGCGCGCCCAACGTCTTGATCGAGGGCCTGTGCGCCGCCCGCGTGGGCGACCTGCACACTTGCATGCTGCCGCCGGTGGCGGGGCCGCATCCGCCGACGCCGGTGGTCAAGGGTTCGGCCACGGTGCTGATCAATAACATGCCGGCTGCGCGCATGGGCGACAGCAGCGGCTGCGGCGCGGTGATCCTGATGGGCGCCGCCACGGTGCAGATAGGAGGCTGAGATGGCGTTCGATGACACCGTGTTCGCCGCCACGCCCAGCGGCCCGGAAGCGGTCGACGCCAAGGCCTTTCTCGGACGCGGCCTGGCTTTTCCCATCGCCGTCGATGCCGAGGGGGCGCTGCAGATGGCCGCCTACGAGGAGGACATTGCCCAGGCAGTGCGCGCGATTCTCGACACCAGCCCCGGCGAACGGGTGATGCGGCCCGACTTCGGCGCCGGCCTGCAGGCGCTGGCTTTCGAACCGATCAACACCCAGACCCTGGCGCTGGCCCGCCATCGCGTCGAGCAGGCACTGGTGCTATGGGAGCCGCGCATCGACAGCCTGGCCGTGGTGGTCAGCGCGCGCGCCGCCGCCGGGCAGTTGCAGATCGACCTGCGCTACCGCATCCGCAGCACCAACACCTTCTACAACCTGGTGTATCCATTCTTCCTGCAGGAGGGACGCGCGTCATGAAGCTGCCAGTGCAAGCCCCCGTGATCATCGACCGCAGCGGTGCCGACATCGCCGCCGCGCTGGCCGCCAATCGCGCCGGCTATACGCCGGAGTGGCGCAACGCGCGTGGTAGCGGCGACGCCGGCCTGGCCGTCAATCACATCCTGGCGCGCTACCTGGAGATCCAGGGCGAGGGCTTGAATGCGATGCCGCACAGCCTGCAGCTCGGCTTCCTCGACGCCTTGGGCGGCAACGTGCTGGCGCCGCAGCCGGCGCGCACGCCGCTGGTGTTCCAGCTGGTCGACACCGCCAGCGACGATGCCGGCGTTCCGCAGGGAACCCGGGTGGCGGCGGTGCTGCCGCCGCCCGCGCCGTCGTTGGCCGGCAGCAGCGCGCCCGCAGCGCGCCAGGCGCCCGAGTTCTACACCGAACAGCCGTTCACCGCGATGCGCGGACGGCTCGCCGCGCTGTATTCGATCGATCCGCAGAGCGACCTGTACGCCGAGCACGGCGCCGGCGCGCCGTTTGCCGTGTTCGAGGACATGCAGCCGGTACCGCATCGGCTGTACCTGGGCCATGGTGAACTGCTCAAGCTGACCGGCGTCGCCCAGATCGTGCTGAGTTTCGACTTCGCCAACTCCGCCAGGACCGGCGCCGGCCAGCAGCGGCCCTTGCTGCTCGACTGGGAGTACCTGAGCGTAGACGGCTGGCAGCCCCTCATCATGGCCGAAGACGGTACGCGCCGTTTCACCGTCGACGGCAAGCTCACGCTGGTCAAGTCCCATGGCCCGGACAGCATGCAGGAAATCGTCGCTGGTCACGACAGCTACTGGATCCGCGCCACCGTATCAAGCCGCACGCCGCAAGCGCGTATCAGCACCGAACCGCCCGGGTATGAAATCCGCTACGAACCGGCCGAGCCGCCACTGCTGCTGGCGCCCGGCGACGTCCTGAAGCTGTTCGCCGGCAGCGCCACCGGCACCGCGCTGGGGACGTACGACGGCCGGGTGATCCTGGCGGCGCCGTTGATCGACACCGTGCCGGGGGCTATCCTGATGCGTGGCGCCGAGGTGGTCGGCAAAGTCCTGACCGCCGTGCCGTTCTTCCGCGTCGGCGTCGACCACGCCCGCGACCTGCTGCCCGGCGACAGCGTGACGCTGGATGGCAACAGCACCGCCGTGGTGGTGCGCACCGGCTCCACCGCGCTCTACCTGTCGCAAGCGCTGGACAATGTGCAGGCGGGTCTCACCGTGCAGTTGCGCGACGCCTTGCCGCCATTGCGTCCGGATGGCGCCGACGCCGCCGGCGTGCTGCCGCAGGTGGACTTGATCCGCGTGCGGGTCGGCTTCGGCAGGAAAGGACTGGTGCTCGACAGCGCCTATGCCGACAGCGCCACTGTCGATATCAGCAAGGCCTTCTATCCGTTCACGGAGCAGCCGCGCCGCTTCGCCAGCTTCTACATGGCCTGCAAGGAGGCCTTTACGCGCGAAGGCGCGCGCATCGAACTGGCGTTCAGCATGAACCAGACCGGCCGCGCCGACGGCCAGCCGAAGATGGCGGCCGAGTACTTCGACGGTGCGCGCTGGCAGGTGCTCGGCGGCGACGACGAATACATCGACGCCACGGCATCGTTCACGCATCCACTGTCGCCGGAACTGGCATTCCCGGTCGGGCGCATCAGTTTCAAGGTGCCGGCCGCGTGGCGCGAAAATGAAGTCAACGGCGAGAAGGGCCGCTGGCTGCGGCTGTCGCTGCTGTCCGGCGACTACGGCAAACCGCTGTCGGTCGAGGTGCAGAACGACCCCGACGATGCCACCAAATTTATCGTCACCAGCACGCCGGCCAGCTTGCAGCCGCCGGTGGTCACGCGCCTGGAAGTGGGCTACTACGTGCTGTCCGATCCGGAATCGGCCGACTTCTGCCTGGCCGAAAACGACTTCGCCTTCGCCGAACACAGCGAGGATGCGCGCTGGCCGCGCAGCCCGTTCACGCCTTTCCTGCCGGTGGCCGATCGGACGCCGGCGCTGCACTTCGGCTTCAGCAAGCGGCCGCCGGCGGCGCTGGTCAGCCTGCTGCTCGAGGTCGCCACGCCGCCGCCGGAAGGCGACCCGCAGCCCTATGCCTGGGACTACTGGTCCGCGCGCGGCTGGACCGAGCTGTCGGTGCGCGATGAAACGCTGGGTTTGCGCCAGACCGGCATGATCCAGTTCGTCGGCGCCGGCGACGCCGTGCCCCGGCCCGGACTGGGCGGCGACCTTTACCGCATCCGGGCGCGCCTCAAGAGCGGTTTGCAAAGCCAGGACCAGGTCGTGCGTTGCGCGGGCGCCTGGCTGAATGCGGCCTGGGCGCGGCAGGGCCAGCGCATCGAGCGCGACGGGCTGGGCACCAGCAACGGTGCGCCGGACCAGAGTTTCGCCTTGCCGGTGGCGCGGGCGCAGCGCTCCGGCGGCGCCGACAACGGCTATGCCGGCAGCAGCCACGCGGCCGACAACCTGGCCGGGTATGAGCGCGCGCTCGACACCGCGCTTGGTGGCGTGCCGATTCTCGGCGATGAGCTGGTCGAAGTGCGCGAGTGGGCGGGGCGGGGCGACGACTGGCAAACCACGCTGGCCGGGCTCGACCCGGCCGACCTGCGTTTCGAAGTCGATCCGCGCGATCCGGCGGTCAAGCTTGCGGCCTGGGTGCGCTGGCACCCGCAGCCGCATTTCTACGACTCGCCGCCGCAAGCGCGCCATTACGTGGTGGAACGGGCGCGCGGCATTTTCCGCTTCCCCGGCGCCGCCGGCATGATTCCACCGGCAGGCGCGCCGATCGTGGCGAGCTACGTCACCGGCGGCGGCGTCGACGGCAATGTGCCGGCCGGCGCCGTGCGCGAGCTGCGTAGCGGCGTCGGCTTCGTGCAGTCGGTGCTGAATCCGCTCGAAGCGGCCGGCGGCGCCGCCGCCGAACTGCTGCGCCATGCGCGCGACCGCAGCGTGCAGCAGATACGCCATCGCGACCGCGCCGTCGGTTTCGAAGACTATGAGTGGCTGGCGCGGGCGGCCTCGGCGGAGGTGGCGCGGGCGCGGGCGCTGCCGCTGGAAGGGCCGGACGGGCGCGGCGCGCGCGGCTTTGTCGGCCTGCTGCTGATCCCGCACTCCGGTGCGACCCAACCGGTGGCGTCGGCGGAACTTGAGCGCACGGTGCTGGCGTCGTTGCGCCAGCGCGTGCCGGCCGGTGTCGCCGGCGGGCTGCGCATCGTCGCGCCGCAGTATGTGGCGGTCGGCGTGCGCGCCGAAATCCTGGCGTTGCGGGCCGGCCAGGCCGGACAGGTGGAGGCGGCCGTGCGCGCCCGGTTGGCGGATTTCCTGCATCCATTGCGCGGCGGCCACGACGGCCGTGGCTGGGACTTCGGCCAGCGCGTTTATCTGGCCGACCTGGCGACGCTGATCGAGCAGCTCGACGGCGTGGATGCCGTGCGCTTCCTGCAATTGATGGCCGGCCAGAGCGTGCTGGGCGACAGCGTCCCGGTCGGGCCGCAACAGCTGATCGCCGCCGGCGATACGCAACTGAAAATTATCGTGCCGAGCGTACCCTATGCCCTTGCCTAAGCCCACACTGGACAATCGCCACTACGACCAGTTGGTCAGCGAAGGCCGGGCCTTGATTCCCCGGCTGGCGCCGCGCCTGACCAACCAGAACGCATCGGAACCCGCCATCGCCTTGCTGGAGCTGGGCGCCTGGCTGGCGGAGCAGAATATCTACCGCTTCGACCGCTTGTCCGATGCGGCTTTGCGCTCCTTCGTGCGGCTGCTCGGCATCGAGCCGCGGCCGCCGACGGTGGCCCAGACGGTGGTGGAAGTGGGCCTGGCCGTGCCGCAGCCGCTGCTGCTGCCGGCGCGCGTGCAGCTGGGCGATGCGGCCACGCCGGCGCCGACCTTCGAGACCACCACGGCGGCCTATGTGTCGCCGGCCCGGCTGGTGTCGCTGGCGGCCGACGACATCGCCGTCGATACCGCCAACGCCGCGCTGCAGCCGTTCGCCCCGTTCGGCGTGCGGCCCCGGGCCGGGCACGCGGTTTACCTGGGCTTCGATGCGCCGTTGGTGGCCGGCGGCCTGGCCGACGCACGCTGGCGCCTGCACATCTGGACGGGCAACTGGCGCGACGACGCCGCCATCGGCGACGCGCTGCGCGCTGAACAGGCGGTAGCCGCCGCGCCGCCCAATGCCTGTCCGGTGCCGGACTGGCGGCTGCACTACCGCGTCGCCACAGTATGGGAATATTTTGGCGCGGGTCAGCGCTGGCTTCCGCTGGCCAACGTCGACGATCAAACCCGCGCGCTGACATTGAGCGGCGACGTCGTGTTCGACGCGCCGCCCCAGCATCTGCCGCGCACGGCCGGCGAGCCTTACCTGATCCGTTGCCGTATCGTGCGCGGCCGCTATGAGGTGCCGCCGGTGTTGCTGCACATCGGCTGGAACGCGGTGGCGGCCGAGCATGCGGTCAGCGTCGCGGAGAAGTTTGTCGGGCGTTCGCGCGGCCACGCCAGCGCGCAGTTCGACCTCGATTGCGCACCGGTGGTTGCCGGCAGCGTGTCGCTACGGCTGGATGATGGCGCCGGCAATCTGCAGACCGGGTGGCGCGAGGCTGTCGACTTTGAACAGGCGGGCGCCTTCGACCTTCGCTACACGCTGGCGCCGGAACGGGGCTGGTTACAAAGCGGCGACGGCCGCCATGGCGCCATTCTGCCGGCGGGCTACGAGATTCATGCGGCGTTCCGCAGCGGCGGTGGCGTCGAGGGCAATCTGCCGGCCGGCAGCCTGCTGCGGGCGCCGTCCACCGACCACAACCAGGCCTTGCTGCCCGCGTCCGGCATTCTGGCGGCGCTGCGCTTCAGCCAGCCGTTTGCGGCCAGCGGCGGCGCGCCGCGCGAGGCCTTGTCCTCCGCGCAGGGGCGCGCCTATGCGCACGCCGGCGCGGTCGACAAGGCAGTCACACTGGCGGACATCGAACGGCTGGCGCTGGCGACGCCCGGCGTGCCGGTGGCGCGCGTGCGGGCGGTGGCCGGCCTCGATCCGGTTTTTCCGTGCTATCCGGCCGCCGGCGTGGTCACTGTGATTGCCATACCGTCCGGCGCCGGAGCGGCGCCCATGCCCAGCCGCGCACTGCTCGATGCGGTCGGGCGCTATCTGCATCCACGCCGCCTGGTCACCTGCGAATTGCAGGTCATCGCGCCGCATTATCGCCGTGTCGCCGTGCGGGCCGTGCTGGTGGCCGAGGGGGCGGCCAGCGTGGCGCAGACCCAGGCTTTGCTGCGCCTGGCGCGCCAGCGCATCGATGCCTTGTTCCACCCGCTGCACGGCGGCCCTGATGGCAACGGCTGGCCTTTCGGCCGCACTGTCTACCGCACCGAGCTGATGGCGCTGCTGACCAGGCTTCCCGGCGTGGCGCAGGTATCCGATGTCGGCCTGATCGCAGGATGGCCGCTGGCGCAGGGCGAACCTTGCGGTGACGGCTGCGGTGACAGTTTCAGTGGCTGCGCCGGCTGCGGTGGCAGCGACTGCGCAGGCGGCCGCACCGGCACTGCAGGCTGCGCCAATATCATCTTATGCGAGCACGAGCTGGTAATGCCTGGCCGGCACCAGTTGCAAGTGCGTTCTCAGCGTCCCAGCAATCTGACAAGGAGCGACATCCATGAGTGCCCATGAATCCGACGCGGCGCTGCGCCGCCTGAACTATTTCAACGGTCAACGCCTGGCCGCCGGCGATCTGCGCGCCGAGCAGGGCTACCACATGGGCATGCGGCGGGTGCTCAATCGTTCGCTGTATTCGCCCGGCATCGTGGTGGGGCTGGAAGTGGTGCCCACCGATCCCGCCTCCAAGGATCCGCAGGACAAGCATCGCGTGATCGTGCGCCATGGCCTGGCCTTCGACCATCTGGGACGGGAAATTTTCCTGCCGGTGGACGTCAAGGTGCAAGTAATGGGCGCGCCGCGCAGCGCGCCGGGCGTGGTGTTCGGCAACCTGCTGGTGGTGTCGTACCGCGAAACCCGGCAATTCCCGGCGCAGGGCCAGTGCGTGAGCGGGGCGCCATACCGTCCCTGCGGCGGCGATCAGCCGTGGGGCGCGCCGACCCGGCTGGTGGCCGACGCCGTGTTCGAGTTCCTCGATTCCTGGCCCAGCGACGATAGCGGCAAGATAGTCTTGACCCAGGTGGAGCTCGACGACCAGTGCAAGGTGGTGCGCACCTCGCCCGGCGTCAGGCGCTATGCCGTTCCGGCCAAGCCTCAGACCGTGCGCGCCCTGGCGCTGGAGGGCGAGAAGGATATCGCCGACGGCACCGGCAAGATGCTGCATTTCCATGTCGATGGCGGCTTTCCTGAGCAGGTATTGCTGTTTCTGCGAGGACGTGTATTCAACCCCTTGTACTACACCGAGGTGGGCGAACATCAGCACGCCATCGCGCTGACCAGCGCGGCCGGCGGCGGCATCGCCGCGCACAGCCACCAGCTGGACCTGAGCTCGATCAAGCTGCAGGACGCAGGCGAGCACCGCCATGAACTATGGGGTCTGGCGGACGACGACCAGGAAGGGGCGTTCGAACTGGGCAGCGTCAACAAGCCGAATGCGAAGCGCCTGACCGGCGAAGACGGCTTCTCAGGCGGTGTCGCCCATGGCGAGATCAAGCCCGGCGGCAAGCATACGCATACGGTGGACGCCAGCTCGGTCACCGCCACCAAAGAGGCCAATAACGTGCCGCCGCATGCGCACGAGGTCAGCGGCAACAGCGCCAGGAGCGGCATGCTGCCGGCCATGCGCAGCGGCGCGCCGTACACGTTTGTCGACGACCTGAAGGTGCTGCTCGATGGCAAGGACGTGACCCAGCAGATCTGCGAACAGCTGCGCGACCGCCCTCAACAGGCAAGCCAGTGGGACCAGCTCGGCGACGGCAGCGCGGGACATGCCTTGTGCAGTCCTGAAGGCACGGGCGAAATCGATCTGCTGCGCCTGGGCCACGAGATCGGCCTTGGCGCGCACACGCTGGAGTTCCGCATCGGTGCGCCCAAGGCCGGCGGCCAGCTGCAATACAACCTGTACGTGAGCTGACATGGAACAAGCGACCGCTCATGCCCTGATGCGCGACCGTGGTCAATGGCGCGGCAGTCTCTCCGGCCTGGTGGCCGATGCCGATGGTGAGCTGGTGCTGGCAGCGATGCCGGCAGAGCCCGGGCCGCAGGCGCCCAAGACAGCGTCGTCGCCGCAGCAGGAGGGCGCCCTGTGCCTGGAGCTGCTGCCGGTCGCCCGCGAGAGCTGGCAGTACGACGACACGCTGCTGCCAAGCGGCCAGCTCCTCGCCGGCCCATTCGACGCCGGCGAGGAGCGGGTTTGGGAGCGCGTGGTCGCCGACGTCACGCTGGCGGCCGGCGGCAGCCTGCTGCTGGAGGTGGCGCTGTCGGCCAGCGACGCGGCGCCGGCTGCGTCAGACTGGTTCGCGGCGCCGTCGCTGGACGCCTTGCTGCCGGCGGTGGCGGGCAGCGGCCGCTACGCCTGGTTGCGCTGCACGCTCATGCTTAGCCCATCCGGCCTGTCGCCGCGTCTGCGGCAGCTGCGGCTGGCGACGGCGGCGGAAGACTATCTCGACTACCTGCCGATGCACTGGCGCCGCAACGATGCCGACGGCTTGGTGTCGCGCTGGTTGCGTCTGATCCGGGGCGAGTACAGCCGCATCGAAGACGCGCTGGACGCCATGCCGCAGCTGGCCGACCCGCAATTCAGCAGCCCGCAGGCGCTGGACTGGCTGGCGCAATGGTTCGGACTGGAATTGCCGCAGATCGCCGACGACTCCGAGCGACGCGCCCTGATCGCCCGCGCGGTGCCGCTGTTCGCGCGGCGCGGCAGCGCCGACTCCATCGCCGAATTCGTCGAGCTGCACACCGGTGTGCGCCCGCGCATCGTCGAGGCCTGGCACGACCGCCGCACCTGGATGCTGGGACGCGGCGCCGGCCTCGGTTTCGACACGCGCCTGCCGGCCTTAGACCCTTACGGCATGGCCGTCGCCAACGCCGTGGCGGGCGAGAGCGGCCCGCTGGGGACGCACCAGGCCGGCCTGCCCTTGTATGCCGAACAGGCCTACCGCTTCTGCGTCGAACTGGACGCCTACCGCGCCGCCCAACCCGGCACGCTGGAAGAAATCACCCGCATTGTCGACCGCGAAAAGCCGGCCCACACGGACTACCGCATCCATTTGATCGAGGCCGACATGCGCATCGGCTTCCAGGCCAGCATCGGCATCGACACCATCATCGGCGCTGCACCGGATTTGCATCTGGACAGCGGCAGCCTGAATCTCGACGCCAACCTGCCGGCGGCGCCGGCCAACCGTATCGGCGACGCCACGCTCGACGGCGCATTCCTATTAACCTGAAGGAGGCATGCAATGCATTCCCACGATAACGCCGAAGCGCTGCTCGGAGCCCTGAACGCGGCGCGCCGCAATCGCTACTTCTATGGCAAGCGCATGGATGTCCAGCATTTCCAGATGGAGCAGGATTACGGCAAGCTGAAGCAATGGATGCTCAACCGGCTGACGCTGGGCATGGGCGTGCTGTGCGGCTTGCAGGTCGGCGTCGAGGAGGGCCGTCTCTACGTCGAACCGGGCGTGGCGATCGACGCGCTGGGGCGCGAGATCGTGGTGCCGGCGCGCGCCAGCATCGCGCCGGTGCTGCAGGACCATGGCTGCTGCGGCGATGCCGCGCCCGACGGCGAGACGCCGGACGGCATCTACACGCTATGGCTGTGCTACCACGAATGCCTGACCGATCGCCAGGCCGTGATGGCCTCCACCTGCGGCACCCGCGATGAATGCGCGCCGTCGACCATCGTTGAAACCTATAGCCTGAAGTTCGAAGCCGGCGCACCGCCGCTACAAACCGATCCCGACTGGTGCGCCGATCTGTGGCCCAGGCGTCCGCAGCAAGGCGAGGTCCGCCCGCCGGTGCGCGGCGAGGTCGGCGCAGGGACCGACCTTGGCAGCGCCGGCGGCGTCAAGCCACGCGATCCCGGCGATCTGGAAGACGACGTCGCCGAGATGCTGGAAGCGCGGCGCAGCCGTCGCCACATCCTGTGCCGCCTGTTCGAGGAAACCTGCGCGCCGCAGGGCGGCAATCCCTGCGTGCCGCTGGCACTGGTGATGCTGCGCGGCGGACGCATCCTCAGCGATAGCTGCATCGTGCGTCCCCATGTCTACAGCAATCGCCAATTGCTGGACCTGATCCTGTGCCTGGCCGAGAAGATCGAAGACTGCTGCGGCAAGAAACCGGCCAAGACGCTGCTGCAAGTGCGCAGCGTGGACTTCCTCAACCGGACGCCGGGCGCCGCCGAGGTGCTGGTGGGCCGCATGGCCTCGCCGATGGCGATCACCGAGGTCGACATCAACGGCCAGCCGAACGCCATCCGCATCCGTTTCAGCAAGCCCTTGGCCACTGACCAGCACGCCCCGACCACGCACGCCAACGGCGATCCCGACTATCAGTTGCACAACGTGCAGATCCGCGCCGACGGCCAGCTCGGCGGATTGCCGTTCGTGCCAGGCCAGCTGACGCTGGAAGCGCCGGACACCATTCGTTTCGACCTGGACCCGGAGTCCCCTTACTGGCGCAGCGGCGGCGGCTGGCAGAAGGGCAGCTATCGCCTGTTCCTGCGCGGCGACGCGAGCCTGCCCGACCAGCGCCAGGCGCTGGCCGACACCGATGGCACCGCGCTCGACGGCGAAGCGAAGGCGCCGGCCGGCGGCGTCATCTCGGGCAACGACAGCGCCGGCGGCGATTTCAGCGCCGAGTTCGTGATCACCGGCAAGCAGACAAGCGCGCTGCTGCACGTCGCCAGCGTCGAGTTCTATGATTACGACGAGGCCGGCGCCGAACGCAAACTGGGCGCCATCAAGTCGCCGCTCAAGCGCACGCCCCTCAAAGGCGGCTTCCGCTTGCTGCGCATCAAATTCGATCAACCGTTCGCGGCCGAAGGCCCCCATGCGCCGACCACGCCCGCCCCGGAGGAGGCCGGCTACCAGCGCCACAACGTGCAACTGCTGGTCAGCGGCGACAGCGCTAGCCAGGCCACGATGGAATACCTGCCCGGCGAGCTGACGGTGGAGGCGCCGGATACGCTGCGCTTCAACGTCATCGGCGGCAACCGCCTGGTCGACGACAACGGACGCTGGTTCCCGCAGCAGGTCTCGCTGCGGCTGTTCCTGCGCGGCACACCGGTGCCGGACAAGGAATGGTTCGAGCTGACCCACGCCGACGGCGCCAGCCTCGACGGCGAGCCGCGCACGCCGTCGGGCGGCGTGATGTCGGGCGATGACAATGCGGGCGGCGATTTCAGCGCCGAGATCTTGGTAGCCAATGCGGCTTAACTTGCGGAGAATGCGATGTCCGACCTATTTGATATGCCCTGTGAATGCGACAGCGAACCGGCCGAACGGGTGCGCTACTTCCCGCGCCAGCTGCTGAGCGCCGACGACCTGCGCGCGGAACAGGAATACCTGCGTGAAAAGGCGCGCCGCCACAACCGCTATCTGCACGGCTGGGGTGTGGTGTGCGGCTGCAATGTGGAGGTGGTGGCGGAGGCGACCACGCCGACCGTGCGCGTGTGCCCCGGCTATGTGGTGGCGCCGCAGGGCGACGATATCCAGATCGACCAGTGCATCACGGTCGACCTGAAGACCGGCGCCCAGGAGCAGCCGTGCTCGGTGCGTTGGCCTTGCCCGCCGGAAGGCGAGCCACCGCGCCCGCAAAATGGCCGCCTCAAGGCGTACATCGCGGTACGCTACGCGGAGTGTTACACCAGGCCGGTGCGGGTGCATCCCGCCGGCTGCGGTTGCGACGAGACAGGCTGCGAATACAGCCGCATCCGCGACACCTTCGAGATCAAGGTGCTGTGGAATCTACCGGCATCGCACGAACAGGCGCGTCAGGACGATCGGGCCTGGTGCGAAGCGCTGAACGGGGACACGTCGCACCAGTTGCTGCGCGAACACATCTACCCGGTGCCGCCTTGCCCGCCATGCCCATCCGATCCATGGGTGGTGCTGGCAACGGTGTGGATCAGCAGCGGCGGCAAGCCGACCGGCAGCGACAACCCGACCCCGCTGGTGACGGTGTCATATCTGGACCGGCGCGTGTTGCTGTCCACCCAGCGGGTCCAGACCGCACAGCTTTGCCTGCCACAGGGTTGATGCCGGGCCTGCACTATAGTTCGGGCCGGTAGCGCTGCGGCTCGATCTGGTAGCGCTGGATCAGTGCGAAGAAGGCGCGCCGGTTCTTGCCAGCCGCCTGCGCGGCATGCGTAACGTTGCCGGCGAAGCGCGTCAGCAGCTGTTCAATGTAGCCGCGTTCGAACTGCTCGATCATGCGCGCCTTGGCGTTGCGGAACGACGCTTCGCCGTCGCCGGCCGGCCCGTCCGCGACGCCGGGCAGGTCGATGTCCTCGCCGGTCAGCACCGTGCCGGGGGCGGTCACCACCGCGCGTTCAATCACATGCTGCAATTCCCGCACATTGCCCGGCCAGCCGTGCGCCGCCAGCTTGCGCGCGGCGCCCGGAGAAATGGCGCGCACCGGTTTGTTGAACTTCTTGGCGTAGTGCAGGCAAAAATGGTTGGACAGCGTCGGAATGTCGTCTTGCCGCTCACGCAGGGCCGGCAGCGTTACGGCCAGTACGTTCAGGCGGAAGAACAGGTCCAGCCGGAACAGGCCACGGCCGGCCAGCTCCTGCAGGTCGCGGTTGCTGGCGGCGATGACGCGCACGTTGGCGTGCCGCACGGTGTTGGAACCGACCACGCGGAACTCGCCTTCCTGCAGGAACCGTAGCAGCTTCGATTGGGCCGCCAGCGGCAGGCCGTCTATATCGTCGAGAAACAGGGTGCCGCCTTCGGCCTCCGTCACCAGGCCGTCGCGCCCGGCGTGGGCGGTGGTGTAGGCGCCGCGCACGTGGCCGAATAGTTCGCTGTCGATCAGTTCGGACGGGACGGCGCCGCAATTGATCGCCACCCATGGATGCATTGCGCGGGGTGACAGATAGTGGATGGCCTGCGCGCACAGTTCCTTGCCGGTGCCGGTTTCTCCGCCGATCAGCACGCCGGCGTCGCAGGCGGCGAAATGCGGCAGCTTGGCCAGCTCGCGCCGGAAGGTCGGACTGTTGCCGATGTAGTCGCGCAGACAGGCGTGCAGTGGCGGCCGATCGTCGGCCGCTGCCGGCGGCGCCATACCCAATGCGCGGCGCAGCCTGGCCAGCAATTCGGCGCGTGCGAACGGGTAGTACACGAAATCGCAGGCGCCGGCGTGCAGCAGTTGGTCGAGCTCGGCTTCGCTGAGGTCGCAACTGAGTGCCAGCACCGGACAATATGTCGCAGCGACATGCAGGCGCTGCAACAGGGCCAGATCGTCGAGATAGGTGGCGGCCCCGGTGATCAGGATCAAGGCGTCGTATCGTTGGGCGGCGAAGGCTAGTGGCGACACGACCACCGACGCCAGGTCAGGCGAGAGCGCTGCCGCGATTTCGTTGGCGAACGCCGCATCGGCGCCTTGAATGATGGCGCAGCGTAGTTTTGCCGTGAGTATTTTGGACATAGCGATTGCGACCTGTGCGATGACGCCTATGTGCTTAGCCGAACTGAGCTGGCTATTTTCCTCCAAATTGTGAAGGCGACCTGCCTAAATTTATAGATGTGGCTATTTCATCACAGTTGAAGTTGTAGCATCGAAAGATCGCTTGGTCTCAGTTATCAATGGTTGTGAAACGCCTAGGTCGCTCTGCCGAAAACAACGGATAATAGTGCCTACCTCGTTTTGAGCATTAATTTGGAATATTCCCATGGAAATTAAAGTCAACTTCCTCGATAAGCTTCGTCTTGAAGCGAAATTCGACGATTTCACCGTCATCGCCGACCAGCCGATCCGCTACAAGGGCGACGGCTCCGCACCCGGCCCGTTCGATTATTTCCTGGCCTCGTCGGCCCTGTGCGCCGCTTATTTTGTGAAGTTGTATTGCAATACGCGCAATATTCCGACCGAAAACATCCGCCTGTCGCAGAACAATATCGTCGATCCGGAAAACCGCTACCAGCAGATTTTCAAGATTCAGGTCGAGCTGCCGGAGGATATTTCGGAGAAGGATCGCCAGGGCATCCTGCGCTCCATCGACCGCTGCACGGTCAAAAAAGTGGTACAGGCCGGCCCCGAGTTCATCATTGAAGAAGTCGCCAATCTGGACGAAGATGCCCAGGCGCTGCTGACGGTGAAGCCGTCGTCGGACGCCCAGACCTACATCGCCGGCAAGGATCTGCCGCTGGAACAGACCATTGCCAATATGTCGGCAACGCTGGCCAAGCTCGGCATCAAGATCGAAATCGCGTCGTGGCGCAACATCGTGCCGAACGTGTGGTCGCTGCATATTCGCGACGCGCATTCGCCGATGTGCTTCACCAACGGCAAGGGCTCGACCAAGGAAAGCGCGCTGGCGTCGGCCCTGGGCGAGTACATCGAACGCCTGAACAACAACCATTTCTACGCCGGCGCCTACTGGGGCGAGGACGTCGCCAACGCCGACTTCGTCCACTATCCGAACGAGCGCTGGTTCAAACCGGGCCGCCGCGACGCGCTGCCGCCGGAAATCCTGGATGAATACTGTCTTGAAATCTACAACGCGGACCGCGAACTGCGCGGCTCACACCTGATCGACACCAACTCGGGCAACACGGAACGCGGCATCTGCTCGCTGCCATACGTGCGCCGGTCGGACGGCGCGGTCGTGTATTTCCCATCCAACCTGGTGGAAAACCTGTACGTCAGCAACGGCATGAGCGCCGGCAATACGCTGGCCGAAGCCCAGGTACAGTGCCTGTCGGAGATTTTTGAACGCGCGGTCAAACGCGAAATCCTGGAAGGCGAGATCGCCTTGCCGGATGTGCCGCAGGAAGTGCTGGCGAAATATCCGGGCATCGTGGCCGGCATCAAGGGCCTGGAAGAGCAGGGCTTCCCGGTGCTGGTCAAGGATGCGTCCTTGGGCGGCACCTATCCGGTCATGTGCGTAACCTTGATGAATCCGCGCACCGGCGGCGTGTTCGCCTCCTTCGGCGCGCATCCGAGCCTGGAGGTGGCGCTGGAACGCAGCCTGACCGAACTGCTGCAGGGCCGCAGCTTTGAAGGCTTGAACGATCTGCCGCCGCCGACCTTCACCAGCGAAGCCGTCACCGAGCCGAACAACTTTGTCGAACACTTCATCGACTCCAGCGGCATCGTCTCGTGGCGTTTCTTCAGCGCCAGGGCGGATTACGACTTCGTCGAATGGGATTTCTCCGGCCACGGCGAAAACTCCAACGCCGACGAAGCGGCCACCTTGTTCGGCATCCTGGCCGAGATGGGCAAGGAATCGTACATGGCCGTCTACGACGACCTGGGCGCGACCGCCTGCCGCATCCTGGTGCCCGGCTATTCGGAAGTCTATCCGGTGGAAGACCTGATCTGGGACAACACCAACAAGGCGCTGCTGTTCCGCTCGGACATCCTGAACCTGCATACCCTGGACGACGACGCGCTGGAAGCCTTGCTGGAACGCCTGGACAATAGCGAGCTGGACGAATACGGCGACATCGCCACCCTGATCGGTGTCGAGTTCGACGAGAACACGGAGTGGGGCCAGCTGACTACGCTGGAGCTGAAGCTGCTGATCCATCTCGCGCTGGAGCAGTTCGAGGACGCGCACGACCTGGTCGGCGCCTTCCTGCAATACAACGACAACACGGTCGAACGCCGCCTGTTCTATCAGGCCTTGAACGTGGTGCTGGAGGTGGTGCTCGATGACGATATGGAACTGGAAGACTACGAGGTCAACTTCCGCCGCATGTTTGGCGACGCGCGCATGGATGCGGCGCTGGGCGCGGTCGATGGCAGCGTGCGGTTCTACGGTTTGACCCCGACCAGCATGAAGCTGGAAGGCCTGGACAGGCATCATCGCCTGATTGACAGCTACAAGAAACTGCACGTGGCGCGTGGCAAGGCGGCGACGTCCAACCAAGAATAGCCGTCTTCCAGCCTTCAATCCCGACTCGCGCTTCCAGTTCGTGTTCCTGTGCGTGGTGGGGCTGCCTATCATAGCCGCCTATTTCTGCTTTATCACGGAGCTAGGTGAGTAGCTTGGCATGATGGGTTTGACGTTGCTTGCGGCTTACTAAAAAATGGTATCGCAAACATTTTTAGACTCGCTAACACGGAGACTACCATGCAGAACAAAGATGAAACGCCGGGTGAGTTTAGTCCGGGGCGCCGGCTGCTGCTGTCGGCAGGCTTGGCAGCAGCGTTGCCCGGCTTGGCCGGCGCCGCGCTGAGTACGCAGGAAGAAGGCGGACGGCAGCGGCTTTCGCTGTGGTACGACGCCCCGGCCGGAGCCTGGGTCGAAGCGCTGCCGGTCGGCAATGGTCGGGCGGGCGCCATGGTGTTCGGGCGCGTTCGTCAGGAACGCCTGCAATTGAACGAAGGCAGCCTGTTTGCGGGCGGTCCCTATAATCCCAATAATCCGACCGCAGCCGCCGCCTTGCCGCGCGTGCGCGAACTGCTGGCGCAAGGGCGCTACCGCGAAGCAACCGAGCTGGTGTCCAACGACGTGATCGCCAAGCCTGCGACGCAGATGCCATATGGCGCCGCAGGCGATCTGCTGCTCGATTTTCAGGGCCTGTCCGGGGCGCGCGGCTACGGCCGCCGGCTGGATCTGGACACGGCCACCACCATCACCGAGTTCTCCAGCAACGGCGCGCGCCATCGCCGCGAGCTGTTTGCCAGCGTCCCGGATGGCGTGCTGGTCATGCATCTGACGGCGGAGGGCGGCACGCTGGACTTCGACGTGTCGTATCGCCATCCGCGTGAGACCCGCTATGGCGACCGTCTGCCAGTGGGCGCCGCGTGGGACTACGCCGAAGCGCCCGATGCGCAGCCCCGGCCGGCTACCCCGAGCATCGGCGCTGATGGTTCCGGCGCGTTGCTGATCGAAGGCCGGAACGTGTCCGCCGCCGGCATCGCTGCGGCGCTGCGCTACGCGGTGCGCGTCGGTGCAGTCGGCGATGGCCGTATCGACACCGAAGGCGACCGGCTGCGCGTACGCGGCGCCACCCAAGTGACCTTGATCATCGCGGCCGCGACCAGCCATGTCAACAGCACCGATGTCGGCGGCGATCCGGTAGCGCTGGTTCGCACAGCTTGCATGGCTGCGGCCAAGAAGCCGCACGCCGTGTTGCGTGCCGCGCACGTGGCCGCGCACCGGGCTTTGTTCAGCCGTTTTTCGCTCGAAATTGGTAGCGCTACCCGCGCTTTCAGCGCTACGGATGTGCGGATTTCTCAGGCAGAACAGGCGAACGATTCCGAGTTGGCCGCAATGGCGGCGCTCTACGTGCAATATGCCCGCTACCTCTTGTTGTCCTGTTCGCGCGCCGGCGGCCAAGCTGCCAATCTGCAGGGAATCTGGAACGAGGGCACCAATCCGCCCTGGGGTGCCAAGTACACCATCAACATCAACACCGAGATGAATTACTGGCCGGCGCAGTCAGCCAACCTGGCCGCCTGCGTCGCGCCGGTGCTGACCATGGTGGAGGAACTGGCCATCAGCGGCGCCGTGACCGCGCGCAGCATGTACGGCGCGCGCGGCTGGGTGGCCCACCACAATACCGACCTGTGGCGTGCCAGCGCACCCATCGACGGTCCCAACTGGGGCATGTGGCCATGCGGCGGCGCGTGGCTGTGCCAGATCCTGTGGGATCACTGGGACTATGGGCGCGACCTGGCCTGGCTGCGGCGCATCCATCCATTGCTAAAGGGCGCATCGCTGTTCTTCATCGACACACTGGTCGCGGACCCGCAGGGGCGCGGGCTGCTGACCTCGCCATCGATCTCGCCGGAAAACGAGCACCACCCGGGCTTTGCCCTGTGCGCCGGACCGGCCATGGACCGCCAGATCGTGCGTGATCTGCTGGGCTGGACGCTGGCGGCCCAACAGACGCTGGCCGACCCGGACAGCGCATTCACGCAGGCGTTGGAGAGCACCCGCGCGCGCCTGGCGCCCGACCGCATCGGCGCGCAAGGCCAGTTGCAGGAGTGGCTGGAGGACTGGGACGCCGCTGCGCCAGAGCCGCAACACCGCCACGTGTCGCATCTGTACGGCGTCTATCCGAGCGAACAGATCAATGTGCGCGACACGCCGGCCTTGATCGACGCCGCCAAGGTCACGCTGAATGCGCGTGGCGACCGTTCCACCGGCTGGGCCACGGCCTGGCGCCTGGCGCTGTGGGCGCGGATGGGCGAGGGCGAGCGGGCGCTGGCGATCCTGCGCGGACTGCTGGGGCCGGAGCGCACTTATCCGAACATGTTCGACGCCCATCCGCCGTTCCAGATCGACGGTAATTTCGGCGGCACGGCCGGGATATTGGAAATGCTGGTGCAGTCCTGGGGCGGAGAAATCCACCTGCTGCCGGCGCTGCCGCGTGCCTGGCCGGATGGTGTGGTGCGCGGCCTGCGCGTGCGCGGTGGAATTGAGCTGGATCTTCATTGGAAAGCGGGGAAACCACAGCGATTGGCATTGCGCGGCACGCCTGACACCAACTTGAGGTTGCGGCACGGCAATCATATGGTGAATGCCAAGTTAAATTCTAGTGGCAACCTGTGGTTGAACGGCAACCTTAAAATTGTAATTTAATGAGATGATTTGATAACGCTACCAAAGCAGGGAGGAAAAAGTTATCAGAATCGGTTTAAGCAACACAGGCGCGCCGGTAGGTAAAACGGATGACGCCATTCATTAAAAATAAAAGGAGATAACCATGAAGACACCAGTACGACGCACAATGATCAACCTCGCCGTGGCCAGTGCCTGCGGCATGATTGCGCTGCACGCCCAGGCCCAGCAAGCGCCAGCCGAGCCAACCGCCCCGGGCGTCAATCCAGCTACGTCTGCCGCGCCTGCCACGCCGGAAGCTGAAGAAGGCACCAAAACCGTTGTCGTGTCGGGTTCGCGCATCGCCGCACGCGGTTTTTCGCAACCGACGCCGACCACCACCCTGTCGGCCGCCGAACTCGACAAGGCAGCCAAACCGAATATCTTTGAATCGCTGATCGAACTGCCGGCGTTGCAGGGCAGTACCGGCCGCACCACCAACACCTTCAGCACCTCCAGCGGCATCCAGGGCTTGTCCTCGCTGTCGCTGCGCGGCCTCGGTACTTTGCGTACGCTGACCCTGCTCGATGGCCAGCGCGTGGTCGGCGCCAACGTCACCGGCGTCACCGACGTCAGCCAGTTTCCGCAGCTGCTGGTCAAGCGCGTGGACGTGGTCACCGGCGGCGCTTCGGCTTCCTACGGTTCGGACGCCATCGGCGGCGTGGTCAACTTCATCACCGACAAGAAATTCACCGGCTTCAAGGCCAACGTGGCGGGCGGCATGACCCAATACCACGACGACAAGAGCGGCACCCTGCAGGCTGCCTGGGGCCGCGGCTTCGCCGACGACCGCCTGCATGTGACCGTCAGCGGCGAGTTCACTAAACAGAACGGCATCGACTCACCTGGCTTCGGTCAGGTGGGCGCGGGCGGCCGCACCTGGTACAACAATCCGGCGCTGCAGGAATCGACCAAGGACATGCAGGCCGCCGGTGCGCCGCGCTTCAAGAGCATCACCAACGCTCAGCACATCCAGTATGCCAAGTACGGCCTGATCACCAACGGCCCGCTGAAAGGTACGGCCTTCGGTCCTGGCGGCACGCCATATCCGTTCCAGTACGGCACCGATTGCGTCGGTAACTTCTGTATCGGCGGCGACCGTTCGGGCAGCGTGGGCGCCGGCACCAATCTGGCCATGAACTTCAAGCGCCAGGTGGCATACACCCGCGTTTCGTGGGATCTGGACGCCGACAACGAAATTTACGTCACCGGCAACTGGGCGCAAGTGACCTCCGTGTTCTCGCCGAATCCTGGCGCGGCCAAGCAGGGCAACCTGTCGATCAAGTGCGACAACGCCTACCTGCCGGCTTCGGTTGCTGCTGGATGCGCTTCCGGCTACCCGACCGGTGTGATGTCGGTCGGTACGGCCAACGGTGAATTCCCGGCCAACATCAATGTGCATCCGACCCGGACCCAGCGCCGTGTGGTTGTCGGCGCCGACGGCAAGTTCCAGATGTTCGGCAAGGAATGGTCGTACGACGCATACGCCGAGCATGGCGAAAACAAGACCGTGATTCACGTGAAGGACATCACGCTCAATCCGCGCTACAACTTCGCCATCGACGCAATCAAGGATCCGGCCAGCGGCCAGATCGTTTGCCGCAGCGCCGCCGCACGCGCCGCCGGCTGCCAGCCGATCAACATCTTCGGCCAGGTGCCGATCAATATGGCGGGCTGGAACTACATCTCACCTAGCAGCGGACCGATGCAACACACCGATTCGACTCAAAACGTTGTTAGCGCTAACATCAACGGTGAGTTGATGCAGGGTTGGGCCGGTCCGATCGCCATCGCGTTCGGCGCCGAATGGCGTCGCGAGGACTACTCGGTGCGCGGCGATCCATACGGCGCCGGCGTGGAACTGAGCTCGCCATACAGTGCCGAATATCCTGCCGACCCGACCTTGTCGACCACCGGCGATAACTGGTTCGCGGGTAACTACCACAACGGCAAGGGCGCGTTCAACGTCAAGGAAGCGTATGTTGAGCTGAACATCCCATTCCTGAAATCGGCCACCTGGGGCGAAGCCAATCTGAACATCGCCGACCGCGAAGAGAAGTACAGCACGGCCGGCAAGGCCCGCGCATGGAAGCTCGGCGCCACTTGGTCGACCCCGATCGATGGCCTGCGCGTGCGTGCCGTCAGCTCGGCGGACGTGCGTGCGCCGAACTTGTCGGAACTGTTTGCCGCCATGACGGTCACCAACCAGGCCGTCAACAACAACCAGGGCCAGTCGGTTCAAATCCAGCAGCGCAACGTCGGTAATCCAGCGTTGAAGCCGGAGGAAGCACGCAACAACTCCATCGGTCTGGTGCTGAGCCAGCCGAGCTGGGCGCGTAACTTCAACGTGTCGGTCGATTACTACGACATCAAGGTGAAGAACGTGATCAGTTCGCTGAATCCGCAACAGGAAGTCGACCTGTGCTACGGCGGCAACCAGCAGGTTTGCTCGGCGGTGTCGATCACCGGTCCTGCGGGCACCAACTACGTGCTGGCGCAAAGCTTCAACTTCGCCTCCCTGCATACGCGCGGCGTCGATTTCGAACTGGCTTATCGCAAGAACATGGCGGATTACGGCCTGCCTGGCAACGTGACCCTGCGTGGTCTGGCCTCGCGCATGATCCATTCGATCTCCGATCCAGGCGTGCCTGGCACCACGCCGATCGAAGGCGCCGGCGCCATGACTGGTGCGACGCCGAAGTGGAAAGCACTGGTATCGCAGTCGTGGGACGGCCTTGCAGGCGGCAAGCTCGGCCTGACGCTGACGGAGCGTTGGATAGGCGCCGGTAAATTCAACAACGAATATATCGAATGCCAGACCAAATGCCCGCTGCCTACCGCCGCGCATCCAACCATCTTCGACAACCACATGCCGGGCGCGGTCTATTTCGACCTGGGCGGCACGTACAACTTTTCGAAACAGGTAACGGCTTACTTCAAGGTCGACAATCTGGCCGACCGCGCACCGGTGCTGGTTCCACAGACCAACTTGAGCCTGGCCCTGAATCCTGCAGTGTATGACTCGGTTGGCCGTACCTACCGCGTTGGCCTCCGCATGAACTACTAAAGGGGGCGCCGGCTGTGTGGAGTTTATTTTCCGTACTGCCGGCGCTTGGCCGGTTGACCATCATGATCGCCTGGAGCAAGGTTCAACCGCTTCTGGCCTTCGTGGTGGCCGCCATGTTGGCTAACGCTTGATCGGCACGGGACGCGCCCATACAGGTCGAACTGCGGACAGCGAGTCGACGATGACCATGTACTGACCTTGCTGCGCAATTGATTGGCGGTCAGCTTTCAGCACCCATAAATTGCCGCCATCTTCCATCGCCTGGTCATATACGGCATCCAACAAACCGTACACATCCAGGAACAGGTTTAAGGTCGCTGGAATGCGAATGCAACCCTCGGAGGCAACTGTCCCCAGGCGCTTCTCAAGAACGTTGGGATCGGTCGCGTGCATTTGCAAGCGCATCTGGGTAATGGCGCCGGTGCCCCAACCACGCTGCGCCTGCTGCCAGCCAAAATCAAACACACGCATTCCGCGTCGGCCATAACCTCGAAGATGATTTTCGTTCAGCGTTCCTTCAGCGCGAAAATCTGGATTGTCTAGCGTGTGTGGAAATACACCCAACGGAGTGAGGAAGTGATTGTATGAACCTACCTTGCCGGTGGACACCGCCGTCGCGCCGATCAAGTGCCACATTCCAGCATCTGTATGCAAAATCACCAGCGCAGCCTGCACTTGGGGGCTACGGTCAATTAGCAGCACGATCTGTGCAGGTGCCTCAAGCTTAGCATCTGCCAATGCCTGTTTCAGCAGCACTACGTAACGCGCCTGGTCAGCGGCAGGTATTTCTATGCGGTGGTCTACTTCACGAGCAAACTTATCGGACCACTGCGCAGCGGATAACTCAAGTGGGCCGGCCAGTGAGCTATGCGAACTAGACAACATCGCCAGCGCTAGCAGTGGCACCAATTCAGACTTCCAAGAATACGGACCCTTGTTCAAGGTATCCGCACTGCGGAGGCAGCTGGTTTGATCTGGCGTGGCTGAGAGGCGTGCATCCTGACGATGGCTTGCTGCACAGCTTCTTGCAACAAGGTCCATCGTCCCACCTCGGCCTTTTGCAAGTCCGCCAGTCTGTCTTCTGCGACGACAATATTCGCGTGGAAAGCGGAATTTTGGAGTTCCAGTTGTGTTTTTTCGTCACCGGTTTCTGCCAACGCTCGCTGCCGGAGGGGCAATAATTGTGCGTTCGCCTCCGCTAATTGGGCTGAGCTTGCAAGGATGAATTGTCTGCGTTGCATGTCGACTTTTACATATGTGAAGCGCGGCATTGCTTTCAGCGAGGCGCGTGTAGCACCTGGCAAAATCAGAACTCCGGCTTGTTCTAGCACTTTGTCGAGCGGCACCGCTACCGCATGCCCACCTATTTGGATAGCGCCGCCAGGGCCGATAATTAAAACGTATGGTGCTGCAGCGGACGTCACCACGAGGTCTATCACTGTGCCGATTTGCTTGCCGTTGATCGATGCGTAGACAGCACGACCGAACAGGCCGCGTCTTACGCTCCAGCCCTGCACGGCCCCGCTCGATTCGGATAAGGTCATGCTGACCACCGCCGCTTTGCCCGGCTGCTGCGCGTTCGCCAAGCCTGGACCGAATAGGCCGGCGACCAGCCATATTGCCGACTCAACTGCCCGGGACCGAGCACCCGCAATTTCTTCGCGAAATTTAAACTCTGTCATTATTATTCCGTCTGAGCGATTTCGACTATCCCGACTGGCGTAAAAGCCTGCCGGAACTCGTGCTGATGACTATCTACATCAGCTGTTCATCGCAGTTTTGCTGGCCTCCGCCTCCGTCGCCGCGCTGCGCATTCCCTGAACTGCGAATCCCATATCTTCTGCGAGTGATTTTCCAGGATATTGAAATGGCACCGGACCATCAGCTTCGGCATGAATAAACTGCTTTACGTAAGGGTCTAAAGACTCGACCATTTGCTTGGGCGTCCCTTGCGCCACGACCTTACCTTGGGAAAGAAAGTAAATGTAGTCCGCCATCGCTAACGACTGCTCGACATCGTGTGAGACCATAATGGAGGTCGACCCGAGTGCGCCATTCAGTGATCGGATCAGATTTGCGATGACCCCTTTGGATATTGGATCGAGACCCGCGTATGGTTCGTCATACATAATGAGCGCCGGGTCGAGAGCAATAGTTCTGGCTAGCGCCACACGACGTGCCATGCCGCCCGAAATTTCACCAGGTTTCATCTTTGCCGCGTTGCGCAATCCGACAGCATTTAATTTGAGCAGAACCATGTCGCGTAGCAAGTCTTCGGGTAATTTGGTGTGCTCGCGCAGGGGGTAGGCGACATTTTCAAATACCGTAAGATCGGTGAACAGCGCACCTTGCTGGAACAACATACCCATCTTTCGACGCATGGCGTAAAGGCGCGTGGTATTGCCAGGGTCCAATACCTCGCCATCAACGATGATCTGACCGGACATCGGCGTGAGCAGTCCACCAATCAAACGCAAGATCGTCGTTTTGCCGGACCCGGATCCGCCCATGATGGCGACTACTTTGCCTCGCGGGAAAGTCATATTGACCCCCGATAGAATCACCCGTTTGCCATATGCGAAGTTGAGGTCGTGAAGTTCGACCAGGTTGTCGCTGTCATCAGATGGCTTCATGGCGAATCTCGATTGTGCGGAGATACTCCGGTGCTGGCACGGAACAGTCTGGCGAAAAGCATATCGGTGAAGCCAGCAAGCCGCGACAGTTCACCAAGCGGCTCGGGCTCAGACAGTTGGTCATCGATATAGCGACAGGCGCGTTTCAAGCGCCATGGCTGAAGGGGCGGGGTAGGGTGCATGTAGACCAGCATAGCTGGCTGACGGCTACGGTCAGTGTGGTTCCGCGCTTTTAATCGATTATCGGCGTCCATGGCAAAGCAGTGGAGCTGCGCTTAGAGAAGCTATGGTCGCAGAACATCGCTATCACGACGCGACTGGTCGATACGGTATCGACGCCGATGCTGCTCAGGACAGTCGTTGCAGGCACTATTGATCCGGCGCGGCTGATCACCCATCACTACAAATTCAAGGAAATGTTAGCGGCCTACGATACCTTGGGTCGTGCTGCCGACACTGGCGCGCTCAACGTCATTATCGAGACCTGAGGCGCCAGCTTGAAGGGGCTGGTCAAGCCCCGCGAATTCAGCGGCCAACATCCTTGTATTCAGCATCCAGTGGCTCCTCTTCAAGGGGGGACTCGGCCTTTTGAGGTTGGGATGCCGACTTCGTCTGCAACGCAAGCGCAGCCCGGGACAAAGCCTCGGCGCGCGCCTCGATCTGCGCCACAACACCTCCATCTAGTGCCGCTTGTAATTCAATGATCAACACTTCGACAGCGCGAGCGTCTTCACGATCCGCCGTCTTTCCTAGCCCCACCAAGGTTTTTCGCACCGAGTGTATTTCCGCTTCGCCCTTGTTGCGCGCCTCGGCCAGCAGTCTCTGCACGTGGTCTGCTGCAGCGTTCTGTTCGGCATCTTGAACCATGTTACGGATTTCCTGCTCCGTTAGTCCTGAATTGGCCTTGATGGTGATACGGTTTTCCTTACCGCTCGCTTTATCCTTCGCGCCCACGTGCAGGATACCGTTGGCGTCAATATCGAAACTGACGTCGATCTGCGGCGTGCCGCGCGCCGACGGAGGGATACCCTCAAGGTTGAATTCGCCCAGCGCTTTATTGCCTGCGGCAATCTCGCGTTCGCCCTGGAAAACCTTGATCGTGACCGCTGGCTGATTGTCTTCCGCAGTAGAAAATACCTGGCTAAATTTGGTCGGGATAGTGGTGTTTTTTACGATCATCTTGGTCATGACGCCACCCATCGTTTCAATACCCAAGGACAGCGGCGTCACATCGAGCAGCAACAAGTCTTGCCGATCACCAGACAACACCGAGCCTTGGATCGCGGCGCCAACCGCAACCGCCTCATCTGGGTTGACGTCCTTGCGCGGGTCTTTACCAAAGAATTCTTTGACCTTTTGCTGTACCTTCGGCATGCGCGTCATGCCACCGACCAGAATGATATCGTCGATTGCTTCGACCTTGATGCCGGCGTCGGTTATCGCCGTGCGGCACGGAGCGATGGTTGCTTCGATCAGGTCATCGACCAGCGATTCCAGCTTGGCGCGGGTCATCGTCATGCTCAGGTGGACCGGGGCACCGTTCGCCATCGCGATGTAAGGCTCATTGATATCGGTCTGCTGCGCGGACGATAATTCGATCTTGGCGCGTTCAGCAGATGCCTTGATACGCTGCAAGGCAATCGGGTCTTTCTTCAGGTCGAGGCCATGCTGCCGTTTGAAGTCGTCAATGATGTAATCGATAATGCGCTGATCAAAGTCTTCTCCCCCAAGGAAAGTATCGCCATTGGTCGACAGCACCTCGAACTGTTTTTCTCCATCCAGTACGGCGATTTCGATAAGGGAGACATCGAATGTGCCACCGCCCAAATCGTAGACCGCAATCTTGCGATCGCCCTTTTGGTTTTTATCCATGCCAAAGGCCAGCGCCGCCGCTGTCGGCTCATTGATGATCCGCTTGACATCGAGTCCAGCAATACGTCCTGCGTCTTTTGTGGCCTGCCGTTGGGCATCGTTAAAATAGGCTGGCACCGTGATCACCGCCTCGGTCACCTTATCGCCCAGATAGTCCTCGGCGGTTTGCTTCATTTTGCGCAGTACCTCCGCCGAGATCTGCGGCGGTGCCATTTTCCTGTCGCGCACGCTGATCCAAGCGTCGCCGTTGTCAGCCTTTACAATCTGAAACGGCATGAGACCAATGTCTTTTTGAACTTCTTTTTCATCATATTTGCGCCCGATTAGGCGCTTCACAGCAAATAGCGTGTTTTTCGGATTAGTGACCGCCTGACGTTTAGCAGTCGCACCCACAAGTATCTCACCGTCCTGCTGGTAAGCGATGATCGACGGCGTGGTTCGCGCGCCCTCTGCATTTTCAATGACTTTTGGCTGGCCATTTTCCATGACAGCTACACAAGAGTTAGTGGTGCCTAAATCGATTCCGATAATTTTGCTCATGATGGTAACTTTCTAAAGAAGGAGAATTGCTACGGCAGACTGTCGATCTGTCTGCGACGCGCCGAAGGCCGTTGCGGAGGGGGGCTGCAACGTTCACGGCTGCGGCCTGAGCTTATTGCGTGCCAATAGCAAGGCGATCGCACAGGCGCCGAGCCGCGCCGGGGTCCGATCGGCGCGGCTGGGCAGCATGATCGGAACGCGTGCACCGAGAACGATACCTGCCATCTGCGCGCCAGACAGATATTCGAGTTGCTTCGCCAGCATACTGCCGGCTACCCGGCGCCAGCCTTCAGTGTTTCGTCCAAAGGCAGGCGCACGCTTTCTCGCTCGACCTTCTCGGTTGGCGCAATAACGATGGCGTTGCCGGCAACCACAGCTTCGTTGCGCTGATTCACGATGCGACAGGCGAGGCTTACGGACTGCAGCACGGGATCCATGTTCTCAACCACGACCGTAACGGCGACTTGATCACCAATCGCCACCGGTACCAGGAAGTCCAGAGACTGGTGCAGCAGAATCGTCCCTGGTCCGGGCAGCTGCGTTCCCAGTACCGTTGAGATCAGCGCTCCGCCCCACATACCATGCGCGACGAGCTGGTGAAAACGATCGCCAGCGGCCCATGCCGGGTCCATGTTGACTGGGTTAAGATCGCCCGACATCAACGCAAACAATTCGATATCCTGCTTTGTCAGAGTACGGCTTAGCGAAGCACAGTCGCCAGATTTTATTTCTGCGAAGGGATGGTTGGTGAGCAGCGTCATGGCGGTCTTCCTGGCCACGATTACGTCATCACACGACGGTGAGTTCGTCAATGACGTTGTGTACGCCAGCGGCGCTCCAGGCCGCGTTGCGGGCCAGGTCGCGCTCGGTCCAGCTGGGCACGACGCCGGTGAGCGTGACGTCCGCTCCGTGTACCGATACCGCAATCTTCCGAGCGTCTTGATGAGCTTGGCGCTTTAAAGATGCCTCGATCTGCGCCTGTACTGCGACCGGACTAACGGTTTGCTTGATGAGAATCTGATTGCTGACACCGGTGACACCCATTAAATAGCGCACCGCCAGGATGGCCGCATCTCGTTGATAGGTCCACGATACCTGGCCGGTCAGCGTCACATAGCCTTTCTCAACCAGTACATGCACGCTATCCTTGGGCACCGATATCGACCACTGCAGGGAATTTTCAACAGTACGGGCGATATCGACGTCGTCACGCTTGCTGGAACCCGGCAGCCGAACATCCATTTCAATGGCCAGAGCACGTACCCCGCCGACCCTTTGGGCGGCGCGTTCGGCATCCCATTTTTCAGCATAGCTCTCCACATGGCCAGCGAGAGTGACTATGCCGTCGTCGACCTCGACGCCTATGCCTGCGGCATTCACTGCTGGTTCCCATTCGAGTTCGGCCAATACGTCCTGCTGTATTTGATGATCGGTTTTCATGATATGCCTTCGTTGATTAGGTGAAGCTACAGCATGCGCCGGTGGAACTGATGGATCTGTGTGCCTTCGCTCTTTCACGTCCGAGGCTGATATTAAATGCGCTTCGTCGCAGACGTACATACTGGTCAATTATCGGCGGTCAGTGCGCGAAGCCGCACAGATCATCCTGGGGGCGATGACCGACGATTGCTTAAGCAAGGCGCGACATTGCGTCGGCGATTGACAACCTTGATAGGACGCCCATGAACGACCGAGAAAGAACACCGCCAGAGGGCCCTGGGGCGCTACGGTATATCCCCACCCCAAGCAACACGACGTCGGCAGCGCTGCAGCGCGTCGAAGACGCCCTCGACGAGGGATTGGATGAAAGCTTTCCAGCAAGCGATCCGCTGGCCATTGACACTAGGCGGCCGGATCAAAGGCAGCGCATCAAAGAGGGATTGCGCGCCATGCACGCGCTGGACATCAATTGTCTCGTCGAATATGAAAGTTTCATTATTGAGCTTAATGCGGAACTGCGGGATTCCCAATGGTTCCCGGAATTCCAGATATGTAAAGGCACTCAGGTAGTCTCGCCATGGCAAGCGCCAGCCACATTAGCGTCTGCAACCAAACAACGCGCGATTGAAGCCGCAGCAGCCAGCGCGATTGCCGACATCCGAGGTGGTCTGGCGACCACGTTCGCGGATGCCCCTTGAAATGGGAAACAGCGCTGCACGGCAGATCAGCTTCGACTGGGCGAAAGCACAAACCTATCAAGGTGGAATCGGGCGATGTGCGTAGGAGCGCAAGCGGTATCCACCACGTAGATTTTTGGCCGTGAGGTAGCGCACGGACGTGGGGAAATTAGGGGGCCATGGTGAAGGTCAGACTATCGACCTCACCCCAAGGAGCTCTCATGAGTTCACCACTCGATCCCGTTCAGAATCGCCTTTTAGCCGAACTGGAGCTGGCGGAATTTCATCGCCTTTTCCCGCACCTTGAGTTAGTCAAACTGGTGCGCAAGGATGTCTTATATCAAGCTGGGGGAAAAATGTTCTACGTTTACTTTCCCACCAGCGCAACAATCTCCATCGACTACGTCCTTGAAAATGGCGGAACCTCAGAAATAGCCAGCATTGGCAACGAGGGTATGCTGGGTATCTCGCTTTTCATGGGCGGACTAAACGCCCACAGCCGCGCTGTCGTTCAGCTTGACGGATATGCGTTCCGGCTGAGCGCTCAGCGTCTCATGGATGAGTTTTACCATAAAGGGCCGCTGCTGCGCCTGTTGTTACGCTACGCCCAGGCACGCTTGACCATGGTGTCACAACTGGCCGTGTGCAACAGCCATCACACCACGGAGCAACGGCTCTGTCGGTGGTTATTGCAAACGCTCGACCGTTCGCTGTCGAGTGAACTCCCGATCACCCAAGAAGCAATCGGCGCGATTTTGGGAGTACGACGCGAGGGTATCACCGAGGCCACTGGGCGCCTTCAAATGGCCGGAGTCGTCAAATGGCGGCGCGGGCATGTTAACGTGCTCAGTCGCGAAGGCCTGAATGAACGCGTCTGTGAGTGCTACGAGGTGGTTTGTAGTGCCACGACGCGTCTGGCGACAAAGCTCGGCCCTGAGTTTGCACTAGGCAAGCCACCATGGCGAGAAAGAAATCTACTCGTGTCGCGTCGTGCGGTGGGCACCGATCGCCGGAAACATGACAGTGCTGCTGACGATGCAGTTGAAGAGTCTCAACTTGAAGAACTCCACAGAGAGTGACATATTCCATTGCCATGCGCCATATCGAGCCTAGCCACCTGCCGGCCCAGGACAACACCGTCATCTGGCGAGCGGGACGATGACGGCGCAACAAGCACGCCAGCCGCAGTCATGGCACACCCTGGATGTCGGCGTAGTGATTGAACGCTTGGGGAGTGACGCGAAGATCGGGCTGACCTCCGAGGCCGCAGGTCGACTCGCAAGCGAACATGGGCCAAACGCGCTGCCAGCGCCTGCCAAGCCTTCCTCCTTTCTTCTTCTAGCCGGTCAGTTTCGCAGCCCGTTAATCTACATCTTGTTCGCTGCCTCGGCACTGGCCGCCGGCATGGGACACTGGGCGGACGCTGGCGTCATCTTGGGGGTGGTACTGACGAACGCTTTGATCGGAACCTACCAGGAGCGACGAGCAGAACGTTCAATGGCTGCGTTGCGCAGCCTGTCCACTTTGCAAGTACGCGTGCTGCGCGATGGAAGCGAGCAATCCCTATCGGCACAAGACCTGGTCCCCGGCGACATATTATTAATGGCCGCCGGCGATGCCGTCGGTGCTGATGCGCGTTTGATTGAAGAGGTAGCATTTGCGGTAGCCGAGGCGACATTGACTGGTGAATCTGTTCCGGTTTCAAAGAATGTGGCCGCCCTACCAGCATCCACCAGTCTGGCAGACCGTCGCAACATGGTTTTTTCAGGAACTTATGTCTCTGCGGGAAGGGCGCGTGCCGTTGTGGTCGCCACGGGGACTCATACCGAGGTTGGCGGAATTGCGCGCATGACGGAGAGCGCTCAAGAGCCGAAAACGCCGCTTGAAGTACGGATCGGGCAGCTTGGCCGGTATCTGGTCTACGCTGCAATTGTGCTGTTTTTTGCGGTGATGGCGCTGGGCCTGGCGCGCGGCCTGCCATACTCCGAAGTTCTGATGGTTGCCATCAGCCAGATGGTCTCGGTCATACCAGAGGGACTGCCTGTCGCAATGACGATTGCCCTCGCGGTCGGAATGCAACGCATGGCTGGCCGCGGTGCGGTTATTCGCCGTCTGTCGGCGGTGGAGACGCTCGGTTCGATCAATATCATCTGCAGCGACAAGACCGGCACGCTGACGCGTAACGAAATGACTGTCAGTGCACTATGGCTACCAGGCGGGCGCGAGATTGCTATCTCTGGAGTCGGATATGCTCCACAGGGCGAGTTGAGTGGGCTAGACACGGACCGGGTATCAATCGATAGTTCGGTGAAGGCTTTATTGGAGGCATGCGTTCTGTGCAATGACGCCGAGGTGGTGCCGCCCGAAGATGAAGCAGCTCAATGGACAGTGCTGGGCGATCCAACTGAGGCTGCCTTGCTAGTCGCGGCCGGCAAAGCCGACATTGAAGTGAGCGCGCTGCGGCAGCGCTACCCCCGCTTGGCCGAAATTCCCTTCGACTCCGACACCAAGATGATGGCGACCTCTCATAGTCGCCTGCCAGGTAGGAGCACGGTGTATATCAAGGGTGCCCCGGAATCTGTGCTAAAACTTTGCCACAGTGATGGTAAAGCCGCGCTGCTTTCGGCCGGCGACGCTGGAGAGGCGATGGCTGCCGATGCGCTTCGGGTGCTGGCGGTCGCACGTGTCGATGATTTGGACCTTGACATCACCGCCGGTTTCGATGAACTGGCCGGACGCGCTACGCTACTTGGCCTTCTGGGCCAGATTGATCCGCCGCGAGAGGAAGTCAAGCTAGCAGTGGCTGCGTGTCTTGCGGCAGGTATCCGTCCCGTCATGGTGACGGGTGATCACAAAATCACCGGGCTGGCCATCGCACGTGCATTAGGCATCGCGCAAGATGGCGCGCGCGCTGTCGACGGTGCGGAGCTTGAACGCATGAGCAACGCTGAGTTGTTGGAGCAACTGGACGGCATTGCCGTCTTCGCGCGAGTGCATCCGGCGCAAAAGCTACGCATCGTCGAAATCTTGCAGTCGCGTGGCGATGTCGTCGCAATGACCGGGGATGGTGTGAACGACGCTCCCGCGCTCTCTCGCGCAGACGTCGGCGTGGCGATGGGCATTACCGGAACGGAGGTTGCGAAGAGTGCGGCCAAGATTGTCATCACCGATGATAATTTCGCGACCATCGTCGACGCGGTGGAGCAGGGCCGCGTCGTCTACTGCAATCTAAAGAAAGTTATTCTGTTCCTATTCGTCACTTCTGTTGACGAGGTACTCATTCTCCTCTTGGCGCTGTTAGCGGGCTACCCACTACCGTTGGCGGCAGTCCAGATCCTCTGGATCAACGTCGTTACCGAAAGCACGTTGACCGTCAATTTAGTGATGGATCCGCCTGACGGCGAAGAAATGCACCGGGCGCCAGTCCTTCGTGGTGAACCTCTGGTCGACCGCGCAATGCTAGTCCGCATTGCGACGCTCGTCCCCGTAGCGGTAGCGGCGACCTTCGGCTGGTATGCGTGGCGGCTTTCTAGTGGGCTACCGTATGACTTGGTTCGCAGCGAGACCTTTACAGTCATGGCGCTGTGCCAGTGGTTCAACGTTCTTAACTGCCAGTCCTCCACCCGATCAGCATTGCATCTGGGTATACTTCGTAACCATTGGCTAGCGGGCGGGCTGGTGCTTAGTGTGGTTCTTCAGGCCGTTGTGTTGTATTGGCCGCCTTTCAATAAACTGTTTCATACAGCGCCGATTCCAATTACCGACCTGCTCTCGATGGTGGCACTCGCAAGTAGTGTCTTATGGATAGAAGAGTTGAGAAAATTTTGGGTCCGAAACTTCTTAAATCAAAATATATTAAGACGATGAAAAATACGGCTAGCAGCGTTTAGACATTGCACTCCACATGGCTCAAGTCGGAGGTAACTGCAGCGATTGGTGCCTGACGAGTTCGATCATTTTCTCAAGATCTGTGAAGAAAGCCTTCAACTCTTCCTTAATAGAGTCTGCATTAAGTTCAAGTTCATGACTGGTCATTAAATTGGTCTTTGGAAGCCTGATGGAGGCTGGCAGATTATAAGCTAACTGGGTGCCCAGGTTGGGGTCTGCAAGCCTTGACTCCTTGTAGAGCTGAAGGAGTAGAAGTCGTTGCATTTCCAGCTGCGTCCGTATTGCAGCTATATCAGCGGTCGTCATCTACGGTCCTTTTCTTAATAATATTGTTCGTTTCGCGCACGCGACGGTCAGCCAGCCGCATTCTGCCATGCTGGACGTCAGGAAGTACAACGCGTCTAGGTAAAGACCTTATTGAGGCATGCTGCCTCTAGGCATTCGCACTGAGAAAACGCATCCGCGCTGAGGTATATTGCGCACGCTGAGAATACCCCCGCAAGCAATAACCGATTGCTGAGCAATTGTAAGGCCTAAGCCGAGACCACTTCGCTCGGTGCCATGTTGGGAAAAAGGCAAAAACATTGTAGCCTCAGCATTTTGGGGTAAACCACCACAGTTGTCCGAAACTTCGATCTCAATATTTCCGGCCTTCGCGGCACTGAAAGCCAACGAAGCAGTACCCAAAATATTGCGGAGTTCATGAGCAAAGAATCCAGCCCGTTCATTCGACTCTTCTGCAAAACGTTCGGCTGTCGCGAGCGCCTGCTGATAGCCGAACTCTGTTACAGCTTCGGCTAAGGAACTCATACATCATAGCGAGGCCTTTCACTTCGGCTGGCCCAGAAAATCCACCCGTACATCTTAAAATATGACGTATTACGCTACCCCTTAGCTTCCACCGTCTGCGCAAATCGAAGTCGGTCTACTCTGCGATCAAGCTCAAGCATGCGCGCTGTGAAATGGCTGCTCTGTGTGCTAGCACTCTTTCAAATTCATTTTTCAGTGAAGTAGGGGGATGCTCGTTGGGGGAGGTGACATCGTTGTGTTACTGGGCGGTGGACTCCAGACCAGTACGATCCGACTTCAGCTACGTCTGCCGCTTGAGAAGGGCGCTGTAGAAGCGGTGGTCATGCTAAGGTTAGCCTTTGAAAGGCATACCATGAATGTCATCGGCAGTTTTCAAGCAAGGCTCCATTCCGGCGGTATAGTCACTGTCCGTCAAATACAAAAATATGTGGAATTGAACAATGAGTCTGTCTTAGACGGGAAAGAATTTCGTCTTGATACAGGTGAAGCAGTTTTACAAATGGGGCAAGATGAGTTCGTGGTAATGCGCAAGCATTTGCCTCATGAGTGGGCAACCCGAATGCCGTAGATATATCGCCGATTTTATCGTGCGAGTTCCTTCGCTAGATTGATACAGGTACTTCTGCTGATACCCGGACTTCACATACCTTTTTGCAGCTCGATACAAATAGAATCGGCGGGCAAAGACCAGGTCGGTGAAAATTCTTAACGCCGACTTTTGAGCATTCCAGCTGGCGCTTTACCGCCGATATTCGCACGGCTGATTACGTTCTTATTCCAAGGAATTTGTAATGATTTATTCATCTAATCAAAAACCCACTCAGCCTATTGCTCCAGCTGATCATTTGCGTTTTCACCGCGCGCATGAGCATTTGGCCCCGACGTTCGGAACTGATCGGTTTGCCATGCGAGCAGAAGCTTTTGCGCGATTCTTTGGGACACCTATGTTCCTTGGCGCGCAGACGCTCATTGTGCTGCTTTGGATAGTTGCAAACGTTAGCGGATTGGTTCATTTTGATTTGTACCCTTTCATTTTGCTGAACCTCGCATTTAGCTTGCAGGCGGCCTACGCTGCGCCGCTTATTCTTCTAGCCCAAACACGCCAGGCTGAGCGCGATAAGGCTCGAACAGAAGCCGATGCTAAACATCGCGAAGCGCTAGCTATTCTTGCCAACCAAGACTCCAAGGATATGCTCAGACTTCTGCGTCAGAATACAGATCTAACATCGGCGACCAATGCACTGGCCGCGCGGATAGAAACACTTACGGTAGAACTACATCGCCATATTTTAAAAATGGATGGCGTGGGAGCAGTGCCGCCTAGCGCTTGACATTACGCTTCTCGGACCGCGTTGGAACTACGCCGGAAACATTGACCAAGGCTTCGTCGAGCGTGCGGCGGTGCTGCTCCTCAATCAACGAACGGGTCAGAATCTGCACTGACTGCGGTACTTCAATCAGAGGGTTACAGTGCGAGTGGCTGCCGCAGTGTCGTAGGCAGTGTAGCTCGTTTCGACGGACTTGCCCTTCATGGCGTCGAGTGTCTGATTGCTGCCGTTGGCAAGAACAGAATCGTTGTTGTGCAGGGGCGGGAAGGCGAGCATGGGGACCGATACAAGTCAGATCATAGAGCGGTGCACTGAGCTGGGAATTTCGCTCAAGAAGGCTCGGATAATCGGGAAAGAGTCCGGGTACAGCAACGTTTCGGCAGTGTGCTGGGCTATCGGACTCGATCCCGTGACCCTGCAACCATTGCGGCCACGAAACTGGATTCTCATGGCGGCCCAAACTAGTAGCGTCAGCTATCGGACAAAAATGCCAGAAGAGGCGCTCGTCGCGATTTTGGGCTCGGGCGAAATTCCGTCAGCCTTTACCGCGCACGTGAACCATTTGCTGGAGGAGGCGCCGGCACAAATTCTGGTCATGGCCGCAGAGCAGGCGGCGCTGCAGGCCAGCCGGCCCATCGCGGCCATTTGGACGAATATTTCCAATCTGGCCGATTATTTGCCCGGAATAGGTTGCGCAAAGTCCGCAGCGTATTTTACATAATATAAATTATTCTTGTCATATAGCTAAATTAAAACTGTTGCTACCAGATAGGGGAGAGACCCTTATCCGATTTAGCGTGCAGCAACAGCGCCCGAAAACCCTGTATCACGTCCATCCAGCGGGCGCGCATTTCAGGCGTGCTGGCGCGCTCGGCATTCGCCTGAGCGATTACCACAAGCGGGTTGATTTCCAGAATCTGAGCGATGGTCAACGCGACATCATCACCGAAAACGCCCTTGCCAAGCTGAAACTTGCTAATAGCGCTACGGGTGACGCCAAGTCGCATTGCGAGGGCGTAGTCAGATTCGATTCCAAGGCGCGACTTAACGGCGCGCAAATACTCCAGGGTGTTCAAGATAGCTCTCCTCAGGGCTAGTCCGCAGTGGTGCGGCAGTACGTCAAGGATAGTTGACTGTCATCGATAGTGCAATGGCGACGAACTGTCACGTAATCGTTCGTTGACATGGATCAGATCGTTGACGTATATTGCGCTTGTCGGACGGAAATTCTCGTCCCTCCTCAGGCAAATTGCGCTCTCCGCGCTCCGTCCGACGATTCCGCCTGAGGTAACAAACGACGCAATACCGCCTGAGGAGGCCGCAATGTCTGTTACGAACGATTACAAAAATCTCACGTTGGCTGACCGCTCGGCCATCCGCATAGCGCTCGGACTGCGCCAAAAACATCTGGAAGAACTGATCACCATGGCTGAGTCCATGCGCACCACCTGGGCGAGTAGCGACTATGACCGTCTGCGCACTCAACTGGCCGGCGAACTGGAGCAGAACAAGGCCGCTCAAGCCAAGGTGGTGCTGTGAAGGCCGCGATCATTGACGCCGCTCAGATCGTGGCCGGGTGCCTGCTGATGATGGCCGCGCCGATCCTTGATGCTCTCGGCTGGATCGGGAACTGACCATGCGCCATCCTGACGACACCGTTACCGCCGATCTGCCCGGCGTGCCGCCTGCCAAGGTCAGCAAGCCGCGCTCGAGCAAGTACGCCAGCGAGGCGGAAAAACAGGCCGCGTACCGCGCCCGCAAGGGCGTCACCGTCATGACCGTCCAGCTGCCGAAAGAAGTTCACGCCGCCTTTGTCGCCAAGCTGGCGGCGACCGGCAAAAAACAGTCCGACGTGATCGCCAAGCTGATCAAAACCCAATTCCTGCGGGAGCGCTAATCATGCTGCCGCACTTCTTCTTCGCTGTGGGCATCTGGTGGTGTCTGCCGTCGCGTAGTGCCCGAATCGCCTACGGCGCGGAAACGCAATTTGAGGCGTGGATTTTGATGAAAGCTATGAGGCCAAGCAAATGAAAACAGCCGTCCACACTCCCGCCGCCGTCGCCGCCATGGTGGCCGCTGATGATCGCGAGAACGAGCGTGCCGCCTTCTGGATGCTGGTGCCGCCGCCTGCGCGTGTCGTCGTCATGATGGTGGCCCGGATGCCACGCGAGCGCGCCAATGATCCGCTCTGGAAGTTTTCGGACGAGGAGCGGCGCTACATCAACGGCGCGCTCACCGTCCTGTCGTCGCATCTGGACATCGCCGCCCGCTGCATGAGCGACGCGCCGCCAGCAACCAAGGCCGCGCTCCACTAAATGCCGATCATCCAGCAAGAGAACGGACGCCGTAGCGTCAAGGGCCTGCCGCAGTCGTGGGGCGTGCGAGCCTACCGCGAACTGTCGGCGGCGCAGGCCGGGGCCATCGGCCCGATGCCTGACCGTTACAAGAAACTCGCCGCCATGCTGGACGGCCTCACCAGCGCGGCGATTCCGCTGGACTCCACTGACGCCCAACTGTGCATGATGGCAGAGCGCTGGGCGAACGACTGCGCCAGCAACGCCGCCACGATCCACGATGCCGCCGCGCTACGCCAGCGCATGGAATTCATCTGCCGCGTGCGTGGCGTCGAACCACCGGACGAGGAGGACGATCAGCAGGTTATCCGCCGCTGCACGGACCCTGCTTGGTGGCGTCGAAACCTGCGCCGTGTGTTTAATCGCATGTTCGAACACGCCGCGATCCGGCTGGGCCGCGTGTCGGGCCGCGCTGGCGTGTACGTCAGCGATGAGACAGTACAGAAGCGCATTTCCCAGAACCGCCGCAACAGCAAGGCGCTCCGCTCCGTCACGATGGAAAACGAACAGGGCCAGCGCTTCGGCCTTGACGCGCTGGCGTCGAAGGGCATGGGTAACAAACGACTCCGCAAAGGTGAGTTGATGTTGCGCTTCGCCGGGTGCGAGGAGATAGCCAACGAGCGCGGGGACGTGGGCCTGTTCATTACCGTCACATGCCCTTCCAAGTTCCACGCTGTTCTGTTCAAGACCAACGAAATCAACCCGCACTATGAAGGCGCGACGCCACGCGATGCGCAGGACCATCTGACCGCCGTGTGGGAGCGCACGCGGGCGCAGAATCACCGCGACTGCATCCAGCCCTACGGCCTGCGCATGGTGGAGCCGCATCACGACGGCTGCGCGCACTGGCACATGGTCATGTTCATGGCGCCGGACCAGGTCGAACAATTCACGAAGAACCTGCGGCACTACGCCCTTGAGGTGGACGGCAACGAGCCGGGCGCGCAGGCGCGGCGCGTGGTCACTGAGCCAATCGATCCCGCCAAGGGATCGGCGGCAGGCTATCTCGTCAAGTACGTGTCGAAAAACTTTGATGACGAACACGTGGGCGTCCATATCGATGAGGACGGCACGCGCAGCATTCCCGATCTGGTTGGCGGCGTCGTCATTACGCCCGCTCAGCGCGTGGAAGCATGGGCGGCGGTGTGGGGTATCCGCCAGTTCCAATTCGTCGGTACGCCGCCTGTGATGCCGTGGCGCGAAACTCGCCGTATCGAAGCGGCCAAGGTCCAGAACGCACCGGAGCATATCAAGGCCGCTTGGCTCGCCTGCCAGCGCGAAACGACGACCGATGAACACGGTGAGGTCACTGTTACAAAGCCAGCCGACTATGCGGCCTATATCCGGGCGCAGGGCGGCGTCAACATGGGCCGGGACTACCTGATCCACGTCGCTACCCGTTTGAAGGCCGTGGAGGGCCGCTACGGCCTCGTGGACCGCCCTGTACCCACCGGCATCTATTGCGCGACCGCGCCGCAGGTGCAATACGCCAGCACTCGCTATGAGTGGCGGCGTGTGGGGTTGGCCGTTGGGGTTGGTCTTCGGGGTCCTTGGAGTCCTGTAAATAACTGTACGGTCGAAGATGCCCCCTTCTGGGAAGCGGCGGCAGGCTACACGCCATATATCCCGCCTCATGACGACTCAGAGTGGTTTGAAGCCTTCGATTTTGCCTGTTTTGACCAGTTCGGGGAGTTCAACCCGGACCTTTTCACCGAAAGGGAAAGTAACAATGCACGAAAAGATTAAAGCGGCTATCAAGTCGGCGCTGTTCATGCCTGCGCCTGTCCGCGAATTGCTTTTGGAAGTTGGCACGGAGTTAGACCGCCTCCGCGCTGAGTTGGATGAACTGCGGTCGAAAATCGAAAAGGAGTAACAAACTATGGGTAATCCAGTAAATAACAGCACGCCGGTCATGACCGCCGTCAAGGTCGTGAATTCCAAACTGGAATTCTTCGGCAAGGCCGGCTATGTGGTCGAACCGCCAAAGGGCGACGCCGATGCAGTCGGCGTCAAGATGGATGACGACGCGGCGGTGTACGATTTTGACCGCGCCGATATCGAAACTCTGGCGTAAGGGGGCGACCATGGCCGTAGTGAAAAAGAAACTGGGCGCGATTCCATGCCCTTGCTGCGGCCATCCTGTGATGGTGCGCGAGAACGACGCCGGTACGCTCACGATTTCGTGCGACGGTTGCGACATTTCCGCCTTCGCAAAGAAGGGGACGGATGCGGCGGCGAAGTGGCGTAAAGCCCTGCCGGTAACTGTTCCTAAGGAAGAGTTCCAGAAGCCCGCAGAAGAGGCCCCAGCGGCCACGCCGCCAGCGCAAATTGCACCGCCTAAGGCAAAAGCGGCGGGAGTGTTCGATTTCCTGGGTAAAGGGGCATAGTGATGAGCGAAATGAACGAATTAGACGGGCTGGCGGCTGCTGCCGATGGCGTTGATGGTCAAGTGGCCGCGAACGCGCCGCAGGCCGTCCAGGCGGCGCAGGAAGAGGCCATGGTGATGACGATGGCCGACACCAATGGCCGCGCCGTGGCGGGCGTGCTGGAAATGGCCGCGCCGCTGATTGAGCCGCTGTATCCGTCCGTGGCGGCGGTGTACACGCCTGATGTGTGCGCGCAGGTTGGCGGCGCGCTCGGCCCGGTCCTGGCAAAGTACGGTATTGACCTGGGTGAGTGGGGCGGCAAGTACAAAGAAGAATTGACCGCGCTGTTTGTGTGCGTGCCGGTGGCGCTGGCGACGGTCAAGGCGATCAAGGAAGATATCGCCGCCAGGACGCCGGCAGAGCCGGGAGAAGGCGGCGCGCAAGCGGGGGCCGCGACGTGAAAACCGATCAGTCCAACGAGGCCAGGATAACCGCCTGCATCGGCTCAACAGGCAGCGGCAAGGGCGTCTACATCAAAAACTACTGGCTCAAGAAATCGGACAAGCGCCTGTTGATCTGGGACTACATGCGCGAGTACGCCCCGTTCGTGACGCAGGTTTCCGAAAAGCTGGGGCCTGTGATCGAATCGCTCAAGGAAAAGCAGTTCCAGGCTGCGTTCCTGCCGTCCTATGACGACAAGACGCGGGCGCAGCAGTTCGATATCTTTTGCAAGGCGGCAGTCCATGCCGGCGACGTGGCGCTAGTCGTTGAGGAACTGTCGTTTGTCACGTCGCCATCGTTCGCGCCTGCGGGCTGGAAGATGGTTTCCAGCATCGGCCGTCACAAGGGCTTGCGCGTCATCGGCGCGAGCCAGCGCCCGGCGCAAGTGGACAAGGCGTTCTGGTCGAACTGCACCGAAATTCATTGCGGGTTCCTGATGTATGAGCCAGATCAAAAAGTGATGGCGAAAGTGCTGGGCGTAACAATAGACGAAATACAGTCCCTTAAACCGTTGGAATACTTCCACAAAAACGTCCGCACCAAAGAATTAAAGCGGGGGTTCGTCAAAGTCCCTTAGGAACAGTTCCTAAGGGCGGAAATTGGCGCTGTAGGTTCGAAAAAAGGAAAGTGAGTTCGTCTAACACCGAATTCACTTTTTTCCTTTAGGGACCGAACAAATGAACATGACTTCCTCCGATATGAAGAACCTAGGCATCGCGCTGGCGGTGTGCTTCGCCGCCTACAAATTTGGCCCGCATCCTGCCCTGAAGGCCGGTGCTCTGGCTGTCGGCGCGGTGATCGTCGCCAAAAAAGTTCCATTCGTTTCCAACGCACTGTAAAAGGAGAACGACATGGGCGCACGTCTCAAGGCATATCCGTTTAACAACGTCCAGGCGACCGGCTTGGCAACCTGCGATCTGAATGGCCTGCTGGGCTTCACGATTGAACGTCTGGTCCTGGTCCTGGGTGGCACGTTCACCAAGTCCATGATTACCGGCATTCAGCTGAAAGCTAACGGCAAGATCATCTGGGACACCACCGGCCCGCGTACCGATAGCCGTATGCAGTATCGCGGCATCACCGCCAACGCCGGCTTCCTGACCCTGGACTTCTCCGAAATCCGCGCCAAGACCGAAAACGGTCAATCGCTGGGCGCAATCGATACCACCGTCGGCATCGCTAATCTGAAATTGGAAGTGCAGATTACTGGCGCGACCGCGCCTACCCTGGTGGCCTACGCGGAAGTGAGCCCGCCGCAAATCGATCCGATCAACGCGCCAACGCGCAACCTGATCGCTCGTATCCATACCTCGCAACAGACCATCGGCGCCAGCGGCCAAGTGGCCGTCACCGTGCCGCACCTGATGCCATCCGAAGGCGGTTCGATCTTCAAGCGCGTGGCGATCTTCTCGGCCAACATGACCGGCCTGCTGATCAAGAAAAACGGTATCACGATCGAAGAAAGCACCAAGGCGCTGAACGACTTCCAGCAGAACGAGTACAAGAAAGTGCCGCAGGCCGGCCTGTACATGTACGACGCCATCGTGGACGACAACCAGTCGCAGGCGCTGAACACCCGCAACGCTCAAACCATGGAATTCCTCGGCACGTTCTCGGCCGGCGAAACCATTACGGTCGAGGTCGAAACGCTGGAACCGGTTGACGCGTTCTAAGGTGCCGTCATGGATCAATATGACACCGCACCAAGCGTAACAGGCGACGGCGCCGGCTTCAATGCCTGGGTGCTGGCTCGCGCCGGCAACGCCATTGACGCCATCGTGGACCGTCAAGTGCGCGGCCCGCAATACCTGAACGACTCGGGCCAGCAGTTCGGCATGGATGGCGGTGGCCGTCTGTACCAACTGGGCCAAGCTGGCGGGCAGGTAGTGGCGCAGGTTAAACAAACCGGCCCTGCCGCCATCAATCCCATTTTCATCCTGGGCCTTATCGCCCTGGTCGTTGTGATGGGGTCGAAATAATGGCGGTCCCTACCGATCCGTGGAGCGCTGGCTTTATGGCCTTGGGCAGTCTCGCCAAGGCCGGGTCAACGCCGGCAGGCCCGTCGTCGGCTGTTCAAAACAGTACGGCGGTTTTCGATAACAGCGGCTGGAGCGTCAATATCGGCGGCGGCTCGGCAACGAGCAGCAAAACCGAATTGCCATCGGCAACGCAGGTTGCCGGCGCTGCCGCCGCGCACGTCGGCGGTCTGCTGTCGAATCCGCTGTTCATCATCGGCGTAGGAATTGGCCTGTTCCTGTTCCTGAAACACAAATAGTAGGGGACCATTATGGGTTTGTTCGGCGGCGGCAACAGCACCAGCAGCAACAGCACCACCAATAACAATTACGATCAACGCGAGATCGTCACCAACACCACCAGCAATCTGGACCTGTCGGACAAAAGTACCACGTCCAGCTATCTGGACATGTCGGACAACAGTTTCAAGAATACCGTCACCAACATGGATTGGTCGGACCATAGCGCCGACACAAATACGACGATCACGAATCTGTTGGATGGGGGCGCGATAGGGGGTATCAAGGATGTCGCGCTATACGGCCTGGGGGCGATGAAAGATGTGGTCGGCGGCTCGCAGGACGTGGCGCTAGGTGCGCTCAAATACGGCGACAACCTATTCGACACCGCAACGCTATTCGCAAACAACGCGCTGACGCAGTCATTCAGCGCGTCCAAGAGTGCATACGACACCGCATCAGGTTTGCAGCGCGACGCCCTGCTAGGGGCGCGTGACGCCTTCTCGTCGGCGGCGGGTTTCCAGAAGGATGCCTTGTACGGCGCGCAAAACGCCTTTTCGTCGGCGGCGGCAGCGGCGGCAAATGCCTACAAAAATTCGGACACCAGCACCAAGGGCGCGTACGCGAGCGCAATGGAAAGTGCGACGGCTGCTTACGCGGATGCCAAGGGAACTACCAATTCGCAGAAGCAAATCATCATCGGCGTGCTTGTGGTGGCCGGTCTGATGGCGCTCGCGGCAATGCAAAAAGGGGCTTGATATGCAATACGATTTTTCCATTCCTGCGGGCGGCGGCGTCGATATCCAGGCGACCGGCAGTTACATCAAATACCTGTCGGGCCTGGGCAAGATTCGCGTCCGCGTCAGTAGCGGCGGCTACATCGATCTGATTCCAGGCCAGGGTATCCGCGTATCGAAAGAGTTCGGCAGTCTGAACGTGTCGGACCGAAGCGGTAACGCCAACCTGGGCATAGTGCTGGCCGGCCCGTTCGAATTTTCGGACGATACCATCAACGGCGTCGTGTCCATCGTGGACGGCGGCAAAAATAGCACGCTGTCGAAAAACTGCTTTCTCGGCTATACGCCAAGCGCAAATACTGCCGGCAGTTTCAATTTCTGCGCGCTGATCAATCCGACGGACAGTCAGAAAAATGTGATCGTGGAATCGGTGGCCTATTCGGTCGTCGCGGCGGGACCGGTGCAAATGTACTTGGTTGGCTTCAACGCGGCATTGAACGTCCGTGCTCAGAACAAGTATGCGGCTGTCGGTGGCGGCGTCGCGTCGCTCGCAAAAATCGAAGCGAATGGCGGCGCTGATCTTGCATTGCTGGGTACGCCTTTCCGGCGCGACTACGTGGCCGCAAATATGCCGCGTGATTTCAAGCCAGCAGAGCCGCTTATCGTGCCGCCTGGGATGGCACTGATCGTCGCAAATATGTCGTGGGGACAGTATGTGTACGTGAACTGGGAATTCCGCGAGGATCCAGTGTAATGCGCGTCGTGCTGGTAGCCGGCGCGGTGGCGCTGGCGGCAATCGTCGGCGCGTACATGATGCCGGGACCGCGCATCGTTGATGGGGAGTCCGATGCGGCTCCAGACTTGGAAGATTACGGCCAGCAGGCAATTGCCCTGGCCGATGGATATACGGACGGATACAGCATGGATTACAACCAGGTGGCCTTTCTGATGGCGTTGCGCATGGGAGAAGGAACGCAGGGCCAGGACGGTTACCGCACGCTGTTTGGTGGCGGGCTGTTCGATAGCTTCGATACGCATCCGGCGTTGGCCGGCTGGCGCGGCTTGCCGCTCTCCGATGCGCTGTGCGCGGGCGCGGGACTGGGGCCGGGCTGCGTGTCGACTGCGGCCGGCGCATTCCAGTTCACAAAACCAACGTGGGTGCGCATCGCCAGCAAACTGCGCCTGCCTGACTTCTCGCCGGCCTGCCAGGATGCGGCGGCGTGGGAATTGATCAGGGAGAAGGGCGCTGATGTCGATGTGCTGGCGGGCCGCACCGCTGCCGCCATCGCCAAGGTGCGCAAGATTTGGGCGTCGTTGCCGGGTGCTGGTTACGGCCAGCATGAGGTGGCGATTGCATCGTTCAACAAAGTATTCACGCAAGCAGGGGGCGTACTCGCATGAGTAACAATCTACTCTTGGCCGCTGCCATCGGCGCGGCTCTTTTCCTCGTCGTGAAAAAGCAGGCGCAGGCTGGAGCCGTGGCGCAGGGAACCGCGCCGCGCTCGTATGTGTCGCCGCCGCAGGTCAAGAACCTGAACGGCGATATGTGGAAAAGCCTGCTGGGCCAGGGCTTCGTAAGCGCTGCCGGAAGCGGCACGTCGGGCCTGATCAAGAACATTTTCGGCCAGCTCTCGACAAGCGACGGCAAGCCGGTAGGCGGCGCTGATCCGCGCGCCGGCTTCATTCCGGTGCTGACCGGGAACCCGCTAGGCGGCCAGGACTACTTGTCCAGCCTGATGCCGATCACGGGCGATCTGATGGGCTGGAAAAATCTCGCGGGCGGTGGCGCTCCTGAGACGCCGGACATTTACTACAGCGACGATCTCGAGGGGCTTTTCTGATGAGCATCAAGGGCGACGTCATTGCGATCACGATTGCGGGCGCTGTGCTGCTCGCGGCCGGCTGGTACGCGAAAAAAAAAGTGCAGGGTGCTGTCACCAATGTGACGAAGCCCGTAAAAGACGCAATCGCGGGTTTTGATAATGCCGTTGACGGCTACATCAACGCGGCGGGTCAATACATCACTGGAGACGGCGGCTGGACCTACTACGGCGGGCATACGCCGCAATACAACTACGTGATCCCGAAAGATTTCGGGATCATCAATCCGAACGAGGGCTGGTGATGGTCAACCTGTCGAAAATGATCCCTACGCCGGTCGAAGTCGGCCGCGAGGGGCTGATTGTCCTGGGCGGGCTGCTGATCGCGGCCTTCATCCTCTCGCGGTTCCCAAAGGTCCGGGACTGGGTAACCGGGCAGTCGATCACGGTCAAGGATAACCGTAACAACATACTTTTCTAACGAGGGAGCAAGGCAATGAAACGACTGAAAGAGGCATCAACCTGGGCGGGTCTGGCCGCTATCCTGCAAGGCCTGAAAGCCGTACTGCCGCAACACGCGGTGGTACTGGACGGCCTGACCGTCGTGGCCGGTCTGGTGGCCGGCGTGGTGCCTGAAAAGGGCGCTCCTGCGCCTGCTGAGGGCGTCAAGTAATGTCGGCGCTTGAGTTCATCCAGGTCATCACCAGCACCGGAGTGTTGGCCGGTGGACTCGGGCTGCTGAAATGGGGGCTGACCGTCGAACGACGGCTGCTGAAAATGGAAGTCAAAACGGGGGTGGAATGATGGCAAAGACCAAGCGCAAGACGCCGGCACGAAACGCGAATGGCCGGTTCAAGAAACGTAAGAAGTAACAAACGACGGCCCGGTGATACCGGGCCGTTTCGCATAATCGATAGGCGGTCTACAGGATAGCGTGAAGCGCAAGGCGGGCGTGATACGGCGGCGGGCGGCGGGCGGTGATGGCGTCGAAGCGGCGATCTAGCTTAGCGGCGCGCACCTTGCTGGCCACGTCGTAGCGCTGGACGTAGTTGTCATAGGCGCGCTCATTCAAGTGGACCGGCGAAACGCTGGCGACCCATTCGTAAAGGTCGTCATCGGTGACGACGACGCCGCCGAACAGGTCTAGCGCGGGCTGGTAAAGTTGGAATGAGGGATAGTCGCGTGCTGGCGGCTGGCGTTTTGGCTTGCGGCGGGTTGGCGTTGTCATCTTGATATAATGCGCGAGGGTTGATAGTCCTCAAGGCCAAGAACAGAGGTAGTTTGTTACCTTGTTTTGGGGATTTACATAATCTTCGCGGGGAGTGCGATTTTTCTTGAAATGTAGCGCAAAGCTTTGATTCACAACAGTTTTAGCTATTTGACATAATATAAATTATGCGAAATCGGACCTCAAATCTCCCCAAAATACACATAGCCTCTTTTTCGGCGTTTTGACTTTCCCCGGCCCGCGTTATCGTGGGCTTTTTCTTGTCTGAAAGGAACCATGCGTTACCCAAACCAAAGATATGGCAACCCTACTGAGTTCGCCTACTACGTTATGTGCCACGGCGACGATATCCCGGGCGTGGCGCGGATGCTCAAGCGCGATGAAAAGACCGTCAAGGACTGGCTGTCGGGCCGACAGCGCGTCCCGTTCTGGGTTCCGGAGATACTGCGCCTGTGGCAGTTCGAAACGGACAGCTACATGCGCCAGAACAGCCACAAGCGCCGCCCAGCGCTCGGGGTTGTCACGCACGCCGCCCAGCTGGAATTACGGCGGCCAGACGTGAAAACGCCGCAGACCTTGACGGACCTGCGGCGCGGCGATTTTGATCCGGTCAACCGGATTATTTCTTGCGCTTCTTGAAGCGGCCGTTCGCGTTGCGAGCCGGCGTCTTACGCTTGGTCTTAGCCATTTTGCTGTCCTTTCTGTTCCAAAGTTTGCAATCGCACCTCAACCCGTGCGGCCCATTTCATGGCGCCCCAGCCCTGCGCCAGTACGCCCGATCCCATCAGGACCGGCACTACTTGATTCCAGTCCACGGCGGCAGCAATCCGGAGCAGCTCACCCATTACTTCACCGCGCTCGTTTCAGGCACGATGCCAGCCACCGCGCCGGCCAGGCCCGACAGGCCGTCCAGCACCACGTGATACTGCGGCGGCACAAGCACCTTCGCCACTTGAAACAGCACGCCCAGGCCCGCCCAGGTTGACGCTTCTTTTAGTCGTTTCATATTGCCCTTTCAGTTGTGGTCTGCGCAGTTGCAGCCCGGTTTCTTGGTGAAGTACCACAGCGCCGCGCCGGCCATCGCCAGCACGATCAGCATTTGTTTTTCAGTCATTGGAAAATCGATCCTATGAAGGTGCCAGCAGGACAGGCAAACGATGCATCCCAGGTGCGGCCCTCGCGTAGCGCCTTCTCGCACTCGGTTTCGTCGGTGCGCGGGATGCCGAGAATGTCGCCCACGCCCACCACGGCGCCGGCGCCGGCATCAGCGATCACGCCAGGGATGGCCGATGCGATCTTGCCGGCGTTGCTGGTCACGTACCAAGCGCCGATGACGACCACGCCGGCGGCAATGGCGATCAGCATTGCGTCTTCGCTCAGCTTCATCCCACCATCCAATCAATTTCGCCGTCGCCCACGTTGTAGCCCGTATTGACGCCTTCCTGCAAGATGTCGCCGCGATAGTCGTCCAGCGGGTCAACCTGGCTCGGGAAATAGGTGGTCTGGGTGTTGTTGCGCACGCCGCCGACGATGGATTGCAGGAAGCCGGCCACGGCGCCCACGGCGATCTGCTGCGCGCCGGAACCCACGTTGCCCGGCATGGACGGTACGGCGCCCTTCCCTGGCACGCCGGTGCTGCCGTACACCACGCGCTGCTGCGTGTTCTTCAAATACATGTAGGCCAGCAGCGCGCCGCCGATGATCAGGATATCGTTGTTGCCGCTCATTCGAAGTTACCCCCGCTCGCGTTGGCTTTCGCCAGGATGGTCGTGTAGTAGTCGGTCGTTTCGGCCGGCGCCAGCTCCAGGCCCTTGCGCAGCACGTTGCCGATGCCCCAGTTGTACGCGGCCAGGGCGCCGGCCCAGTCGCCGGTCTTTTGATACAGCTTCGCCAGGTAGCGCGCGGCGCCAGGAATCGCGATTTCTGGATCGAGCGCCGCTTCCGCGCTGCCAAGTTCCTCGCGCGCGGTAGCCGGCATGAACTGCGCAATGCCCATGGCGCCGACGCGCGAGCGCTTGGCGCCGCTGATGATGTCGGGGTTGTAGCGGCTCTCCTTCCAGAACAACCAGGCCAGGATTTCAGCCGGCGGCCCGAACTGAATCGAGGCGCCCGCGATCAGCTCTTGATATGGCGCGCTGCCGGTAGGCCATGCCGTAAATTTGCTCATAATTTCTTCGATCCCATCTTCAATAATGTTTGAGTCGTCATCGCCTGCGGTGCTGCCGCCCTGGTGCGTCGCCGCGTAAAGCAGCAGCGCACCGATCACCACAGCAATGGCGGTGTCCTGCGTATCCATTACAGCAGCGTGTAGAGGACGGTTTTCTTGCAGATGCCAGTTACCGCCGTTTGATTCACCCACAGACCTTTGCCTGCCGCGATCTTCACCCGCACCGAGAGCTTCTCGTTGACAGAAGCCGCCTGCGCCATGCTGGACGATCCAACCATGCTACCCATCGAGACGACGAAAATCAGATCGCCGTCGATATCGGTGGTCGGCGCGACTGCGCCCGCCAGCAAGCTCACGGATGCCGGCGAGGTAGCGCCGCTGTTGCTGCCGGCAAGGCTGACCTCGGCAAACTCAATGTATGCTCCGTTGGGATTCTGCGCGGCGGTGAAGACCTGAATGGCCGCCGTCGCCGCCACGGAATTGTTTGCGAAAGCGTTGGTGTACTGCACGGTAGTCCCCGCGACGTTGATAGTGGTTGAGGGATCGAGCTGCACCGGCACGCGCTCGGCCGTGGTGTTGTTCACCTTGACGATGTTGGCGAAGGTGGCATCCAGCTGAACTTTGTTTAGGGTGTTGGCGTCATCGAATTCGCCCGCGCCGATGATCACGGCGCCGTCGAGCTGCACGGCCGGGTCATAGGCTTTCACCTCCCAGTGCTGCGCTTTTTCGCCTGGCGACAAGCGGAAGCGTTGACCTGGGCGCAAGACCATTTCCGCACCGCTGTCAGGCTTGACGCGAATGCGCGTCTCGCCGGTCGATGGCGTCGGCGTGGCAGACTCGTAGACGAACAAATCGCCCACCAGATTGAATGGACGGGTCTCGTTCACCGCCAGCTTGAGTACATAGGCCTGCATCTTTTTTCCTTTATTTCAAGGCGAACGCTACGCCCACGGCTGCGGCCGCGACGATGGCGTAGAGCACCATTTTCGATTGCCCGCCGTCCTTGGCATCCTGCATCGCGGCCGCCGTGCTCTTTAGCGCATCGGACGCGAAGCCCATCACGGCCGCCGAGCTGGCATTCGCCATCGCGCTCTGACCTTTGGCGCTGTCGAACGCCATGCTCACCGCCGACAGGTTGTCCTTGCTGCTCTGTTTGAGCACATCGATTGCGCCGGTGATGCCTTTTTCGGCCACGCCCAGCGCCTTGGTGGTCATCGAGCCTGCAAGGGTCAGCGAGCCGTTGACGCTGCCGTAGTCGGTCGAGCTGTTCACCGTCGTCACCGAACGGTTGCTGCTGTCGTTGAAATTCGTCGACGAGTTTTTGTAGCTGTTGTCGGTGAATTTGGTGGAGCTGTCGCTGTTGTCGGTGAAGTGGGTGGACTTGTCGCTGTTGTCTGTGAAATGCGTTGACGAATCCTTCGTGCTGCTGTCCACAAAGGAGGTCAGCGAGCTTTTGGTGCTCATGTCGAGGAATTGCGTCACGCTCGACTGGGAGCGGTCGATATTGTTGTTGTCGCCGCTGACGGCCACCGCTGCATCCGACGCGACGTTACGGCCATCCTTGCTGGTGACGTAGTTCGTCGTCGAACTGGTCGTGGACGTGCTGCTGTCGCTGTCGCTGTCGCCGCCCCAATTGGCGGGCGTCACCGGCCGGCCGATACGGAGCTGATAAATCTGCGCTGGTCGTAAAATCATTGCTCGATATTCTTTCGTAAGTAGTAGGCGCCGCCCTCTTCCCGCGTCACTTCGTAGCCGTGGCGCGCGACCTTGCGCACCAGTCCGCGCCGCTCGGTGCGAAAGCCGATCCACTGGAAGCCGGCGGCCTGCACGTCGATCAGCGCACTGAGAGCGGCGGTCAGGTCAAACGCCGCCTTTCCGCAAGCCGCCATGATCCACAGGTGCACGCCCATCTGCGCGAGCACGTACGCGGCCACAACTTCACCGGCATCCGTCACGATCTTGTACGCCTGGCCCGAGCCGACGACCTGGGCCAGGCTGATGCGGTTCAGGCGATCCGTTTTCCACGATTTGAAGCGGGCCAGCAGCGCGCCCGCTTCTTCCGCGCCGCAAGCCTCCGCCCTCATCGGTTCCGCCGCATCAGCAGGAGCACCACGGCGGCAATGAGCAACATGTTCTGGTTGATACCCAGGTTCCCCAGCAGACTTCCGCCGGTAGCGGGCGTCTGCGCCGCTTCGTTGGCGCCGCTGTTGCCGCTCGCCTTCACCGTGTTGCCGTCGCCGAAGTTGATCACCCAGCCCGAGCCGTCAAAGTTGAACGGCGAGTTGGTGGGCGTGGCCACGCCCGCGCTCGACTGCGCGGACGATGGGCCACCACCGCCGGCCGAAACTGATAGATTCGGAATCGGCATCTTAGTGCGCTACCGCGTAGATCACGGCCCCGATAATCAGGAGCATGGTCAACTGCTGGTTGCGCTGCTGCTGCGCCACCGCCTGCTGCTGGTTGACGAGCTGGCCGCTTGCATAGGCGCCGCCCACCATCTGCGAGATAGCGCCCTGGGCCGCGCCGACAATACCGCCGGTCAGCACGGCATTCCAGTCGGTGTCACCCTGAGCGTTCGGGTTGAACATGGTGGCGGTCATGTACGGCGCCTGGTTGGCGCCGTAGATGGCATCGTTAGTAAGCATGCCGGCCCCTTAGAGGTTGGTCACCGTGTCCAGCACTTCCGCGATCACGGTCATGCTAGCGCCGCCGGGATCGGTCAGGTAGGCGTTGAATTCGAATGCGTCGTACACCTGGCCCGACTCGGTATTGCGCACGGTGGTGATGTGCGCATCGTGGTTGTCGTCGATCAGGAAATCGACCACGTACACGCCGGCCTGTGGCACTTTTTTGAATTGGGCCTGATCGAAACGGTTGTCCAGGTCCATCTGATCGAAGAACACCACGCCGTTTTTCTTGCACTCCATGCGCGACAGATTGCCGTTCACGCTGGCGGTCCAGGCGGTGCCGCTGTAGAAGCACCACAGGCGTTTCAGCAGCGCGCCGCGCGGATTGATCGGCAGCGTCAGGCGGCCCGAAGCAGTTTGCGTGACGGAGAACGGCACGAACTTTTGCACGATCGGGTTTTTCTGGCGTTGCTCGAAGTAGCCAATGCCGTTGATGACCGGCGCCACGGCGCTCGCATTGATGTACAGCTCGATGTACACCTCGCCGATGGCGATCAGGGTCATCAGGTCCAGGCCGCCGATTTCCTTTACCGGGAAAATAGCCTGATTGCGCTCGGTGAAGTCCAGCAGCAGATATTTCAGGTTGTCGGCGCCGTTCTTGTAGTTGTTGACGGCGTTGATCTGGGCGTAGGTCAAATCCCAAATCACGCGCGCGCCCACCTTGACGCGAACGCGGTCGATCTTCGTTTTATCGAAGGTCGTACCGGACAGGGCCAGCTTGACATTCACCAGGGTAAATTCTTCGGCCGGGATGCGGATGGTTGCGATCTGGCCGGCGGCGACGCCCACGGCTTGTTGCAGGGGTTTGTTGAACATGTGGTTTTATCCGTAGAGTGCAGTTTGTACGAGGTCGCGGGTCACGGTGATCCGGTTCAGTACCCAGATCACGGCCAGCGTGGCGATGGCGGTTTTAACCGCGCCTTTCACGTCGCCCATGATTAGGCCGGCAGGAACTTGTCCAGCGGGTTGGCCGGCAGGGCGGCATTGGCGTATTTCGCGATACCGACAACGGCCAGGATGAACAGGGCTTGCTTGAGGTAGGTCTTCATGTGTAGCGGTCCTTAGTAGGGTTGAGTGTTCGAATCCCGAACGAGGTTTTTCAACGCCGGAATCCTCGATACCAGCCAGGCCGAGATGACGATTGCGGCCAGGGTGGCTATCGTTTCCTGCGAAAGCTTTTGCGGCGTCGGTAGATACTTGGCGATTTGCATGAGGCCAAAGTTACCGGCGCCGCCCAGGAAAAACTAGGCTTCGGGCCGCTCCTACGGGTACGCCTACCCCTAGGTAGAAAATCACGCCTTTTTTCGCTGCGTAGGGCTGCGTTTAGGGAGGTTTTTTGTCTCTTTTTCGATAGGGCCACGCTCGGTAACTCGCCCAGCTATGGATACCTCGCCGGCCACTACGCGCCGGTCTGAGCGGTGCCACTCCAGAAAGTGGAGGTCGGGCAGCTCGTTGATCAGCTCGGGCGAGATGTTCATGCGGGTCGCCACGGCCTTGCGGTGCGGCTCTTCGCCGAGCCATCCGACGTGCACCATCGTGGCATTGGACAGAAACGCCTTGTCCACTTGGGCGGGGAACTGGCTACAGCCGATCACCCACACGCCCTCATGCCGGCCGCTGTTGCACATGCGACGCCACAGCGGCGGCCCCCAGCTCGCCGTGGTGAAGTTCGACAGCTCCTCGACCAAGAACGCGCAGTTGGCCGCGCCGTAGGCCAGCCGACAGGCGAGCCCGAATATCTTGGCGAAGTGGTCGCCGGTGCAGGACTTGGGGAACACGTAGCGGACGGCGAAGGGCTTGTCGGCGCCGGCCGCCGCGATGACGCGCGCCATCTCGGCCGCGCTGGTGACCGGCTGCGCAAACGCGCCGTATTCGTCCTGCGGATCGAGGATCAGGATGCGCTTGGGCTTGAGCCGGCGCAGCTCGGACTTGATCCACAGCCCCTTGCCGGTGCCAGACTGGCCCATCACCGCCCAAATCTGGGCCTTGTTCTCAACCGCCATTGTCAGCACCCTCCCGCCGTGCCCGCTCCTCCTCGAGCTCCAGCGCCTTACGCTGCTTGTGGGCCATATAGCCAGGCACGCAAAACATGCCGGTCGCAACCAGCAACGACAGTTCCGGACAGTCGCCAATCCCGGTCAAGCCGTACTTCTCGGCCACCGGCACGATGGCCTTCGCCAGGTCCATGCATGCCGCGTCTGTGTAGTGCTTCCGGGTTTCCGGGAATACCGTGGTGATCGCCCAGGCGAGCGTCTTCGGGATCAGGAACCATTCGGCCGCCTTCGCCATTTCATCCGGCAGCACGATGTTGCCGCCCTCGTCGAGCATGCCGGCGGCCGCCGCCTCGCCGTGCGCGGCCTGGCCAGCGTCGATACCGGCGGCCTCGTTGATCAGTGCTTGTGCTTCGGCTTCGGTCATGGCTGGCCTCCAGCGAACAGGCCGCCAAACAGGCCGGCCGATTTAACGGGCATTGGAGGCGATTTCTCTGTTTGTGCTGGTGCTAGCACTGGTTCCGGCTTTTCGTCGCCTGGCGGCGCGGCTGGCACGTCTGGCGCGCCCTTTTCTGGGCGGGTCATCGCCAGGAGGTGTTGCGCTTGCTCCTGCGTGCGGGTATGCAGCTGGATGCCGCAGTTGTGGCCGGGGCAATGTACGTAGGGGTAGGCGGCTTTCCCGCCTTCTTTGTCGGTCTTGATCTTGACGAAGGCGGCGTCGTGGCCGCACTTCACTGGGCACGGAACGCGCCCGAGGAGTTTGGATGCCATGTGTCTAGATTCCAATGATGCCGGCCCCGGTAAGGGCCGGCTAAGGGAAGGCCGCGCACTGGCCTTGTGAGCCAGGCGCGCCGGGTTGCTGCTCTTACTTCGCGGCCAGGGCCGCTACCACGTCATCGCCCTTGGCGTTGATCGCGGCCATCACTGCCACGTCCGACGCTTCGATTGCGTCGTGCATGATGCTCGCCAGGCGCGGCGCCAGGCTCTCGCCCAGGCCGGCTATGACACTGTCGTAGTTGCCCACCTTCGGGATGCTGGCAATCACCTCGCCCACCTGCTCGGCGGTCATCAAGGTCTGCACGATGGCCGGCGGCGGGGCCGTCAGCTCGTCGGCGACGCTGATCACGCTCTCCAGCTCCATGCGCATGCCCTGGAAAACGCTGTTGCCCTCGTAGCGCACTTGGCCGTCTTCCATTAGCTTGTTCATTTGACTCAAAATCCACTTCAAACGATCTTTCATTTACAGCTCCTTTTTCAGTTCGTGCCAGTTGAGAAATTCCGCCAGTTCGCGAAAAAATGCTTTCGCCGGCCCTGGCAGGAAGAAGCCGTATTGCTTGACGAGCGCCACCGCCTGGCGCTCCAGTTTTTCACTTTCCATACTGCATTTCCTTGAAGTGGTCGGGGTTGAAATCCCCGAATTGATCGAAACACGCAAAATCGAAGCCGGCGAAGTAGGCGGTGTCGTCAAATGGCGCGATATCGGCGGTCCATTCGGCTTGCGCTTCCCAGGCCGGCGCATAGTCCACCGTACAGTTATTTACAGAACTCCAAGGCCGGCAAGCCGGCACGGCGCCGCCGGCGCGCTTCCACTGGTGGCGAGTGCTGGCGTACAAGGCGTCGGGCGCCTGGCGGCAGTAAATCCCGATCGGCATCGGGCGCGTGGCCAGGCCGTAACGGCCTTCTCGCTCCTCGACCTTTTCCGCCACGCCGATCGCATACCGGCGGCCGACGTTGACGCCGCCCTGCGCGCGGATATAGCTGGCGTAGTTCGCGGCTTGCAACGTCACCACCTCGCCGGTGTCAGGGTCGGTCACCGTCACGCGCTGGCATGCGTTCCATGCATCCATCACGTGCTGCGGTGCGCCCTCGACGGCTTCCGCCTTCACGCGGCGCAGCTCGCGCCACACGGTCACCGGTGGCTGTCCAATCGGCTGGAACTGGCGAATGCCCCATGCGCTGGCCCAGGCTTCTACGCGCTGGCTCGCGCGCATGACCTGATCGCCCACCAGATCGGTTTCGATCACGTTGCCGTCGCGGTCAAGCTGGTCGCCGACGTGCTCACCGTCGATGTTCTTGCCGACGTACTTGGCGATGTATCCGGCGGCGGTGCCCTTGCCGGCTTCAATGCGTACCACCTTGAGGCGGTTGCGCTTGGCGCCTGGCTCGTCCCCATCTTCGGCCAGCGCATAGGCGGCCAGCGTCAGCTTGACGCGCCGCACCTTGTGAGCCGGGACGAACATCAATATGTGCCAGTGCGGGCAACCATCATGGTGCGGCTCGGCGATTCGGAAGCCGTACGGCAGCACGTTGTCTCGGCCGTTCTTCGCCCTGATGCATTGCCAGACCTTTGACAGATAGGCCTGCGCCTCGCGCGGCGTGGCGCCGTTGTAGTTCGGGTTCAGCAAGCCGGATTTCGACAGCACCGCGTGGAACTTCGACGGGCATGTGAGCGTGACGAACACGCCGACGTGCCCCAGCTCGTTGGCAATTTCCTCGCAGCCGGCCATGCGTAGCATCAGCTCGCCGCGCCGGATGGCCTTGTTGCCCACGCCCTTGGCCGCCAGGTCGGCCAGGCTGTATTCCTGTCCGTCCTCGTTGACCATCATCACGGTGCGCAGCGCGGCGGCGTTGCGCACGTTCTGCGCGATGCGGCGCGCCACGGTCTCGTTGCTGGCGTAGGCGCCGGTGCGGGAAGAGACGAAGCCAAGCCGGATCGCGGCGTGTTCGAACGCGCGGCCGTGAACGCGGCGCAAATTCCGGCGCCACCACGCGGCATCGACACAGCGCAACATAAACTGGCGATCGTCGGCCACCGCCGGCACGGCCAGGCCCCGATTAACGACCATCCAGGCCAGGCGCGCGCGGATCGCTTTCAAATCGTGGAGCATGCCGGCCTGTGTGGCGCACTCGTCGGCGTAGCGCTGCGCGTAGATGCAGAGCTGGGCGTCGGTAGCATCCAGCGGAAGCGGGGCGCCGGTTACCTCGTCCAGCAGTGCGGCAAGCTTTTTGTAACGGGCAGGCATAGGGCCAATCACGCCGTCCTGCGCGCGGCGCAATTCCTCGTAGGCGCGCACGCCCCAGCGGAGAGGAAGGCCGGCGACGGTCTTGCGGCCGTTCTCTTGCTGAATGATCGGCATCAGTGCAGCGCCTTTGCCGGCGCCGCTGGCCGTTCGTCGCGCATGCAGTGCTGCACGACGCCCAGGTGGGAAGCCAGCATGGTGATGGCGGCATCGATCAGGGCGCGCTCGGCCTGGGTGAAGGTGTGCAGCGGGTCGCTGGCGCGCTCGCGCGGCAGGCGGGCGGCCAGCATAGCGACGATACGGGCCGGGGGCGGGATCATTTCCCAGAAGGCGGCGCGGCGGTTCTCGCGCTCAGCAGCCGCCACCATCGTGGCGAGCTGGTCGGGGGTGTGGTGTGGCGCGCGGCGCAAGATCAGCCCTTGATGATGCCGAGTGCCGACAGGATCGGGCCAGACATCATGACGATGCAGCCGGCGACGATGCAAGCGAATTCCTTGAGGGCTTTCATGCGCGCACCTTGGCAAGCGCCGATTGAGTCGCGGCCAGCAACGAGGTGCAAGCGCGCACGTGGTTTTCGTCGTCTTCCCGAAGCCTCAGGCGATACGCCATTTCGTGTTCACGCGCCTCCAAAGCGAACTGAATCGCCAGCTTTTCGCCGGCCGATAGATTCGCAATTTTGTAATCTTGTGTAACAGACATGCGGCCTCCTCAGGCTTGTTTTCGATCCTCAGGCGAAGGGTCGGGCGGCCGGACAGGGCCGGTTTGCCTGAGGAGGGACGGAGATTTCCGCCCGACAAGACGTAATGTAGTTGTCATGCGCCACATATGTCAAGCGCCAACGTTGTCTTTAGCCACACTTGTCGTCTGCAAAGTAGTGAGGTATGGTTTGTAAATTCCGGCCGAAACCACGCTGGATAGCCCTGAGGAGAGCTAATTGTTTAAGAAAATTGTGTGCGCGCACGCGCTCGGACTGCCGCTTTTCGCATGCGCAGCCGTGCCGCTTTCCATGGACTGTACGTCCACAGTCAGGGACTTTTTCGCACCGCTGGTCCAGGGCGATCTGATTGCGCGTAAGCCATATATCGTTGACCAGCACTCGCTGAACCACTTCAAGCCCAAGCTGTTTAAGCCGCTCACTGTCTATGGTTTGCCGGTTATTTACGTGCTCGGGTACGCAAACGATCCATTGCTTTTTATCAATAAAGGTAGCCCTCCTGACGCTGACGTTTACGGCGTCATCGTCAAGGAGGGCATCGCAAATGTCCAAGCTCAGCTTACTTCCGTGGGAGCAGTCCAGGCGCGCACATATCGTGTAGACGCCCAGCTCACCGCAATCATTTGCAAAGGAGTTTCAGAATGAAAACTATCGACTATCTCGACGCCGTCAAGACGCGGCATCGCCTTCCATCCGACTATGCGCTCGCAAAGCGCCTGGGCGTCGCCCCGGCGAACATCAGCTCGTACCGCTCTGGCCGCCGAATCATTGATGACGATATGGCTCTCGCTATCGCTCTTGAGCTGGCAATCAACCCGCTTCAAGTAATCGCCACCGCGAATATTGAGCGCGCAAAAACGCCCGAGCAGCGCGAGCGCTGGTCGGGCGTCATGGAAAAATTTTCCGTGTCTTTTCGTAACCTCCTATTGGGCTACGGCCCGCATGCGGCCTAGGTTTCGCATGCGCCAATAGGTAGTAAAGGTCCGGTGTCGAATAATATAAATTATGCGAAGTTAAAGCGGTTCCTTGGAACCGCTGGCGGAGGCCAGAATCTCGTCGTGCCGCTCATTATCCGTCTTGTGAAGATAAGCCGCTGTGGTGGCGATGCTGGCGTGTCCGGCCGTCTCCTGCAGCGTCTTCAACTGCACGCCGTTGTTCGCGTGGTTGGTCAACATGCTGTGGCGCAGCCAGTGCGCCGACGCCTGGCGCAATGTCGCCGCCATGTCGGCGTCGCCCATTCCATCCGCCGCGCCGGCCGCTGCCGCAAAGATCGTCTTGAGCGCGTCGGACGCCGCTTCGTCCGTGATGCGCACCGGCGCACCGCCGCGACTCGACAATACCAACGGCGTGTCGTCGTTGCGCACGGTGTGCGGCAACAAATCGAACGCGGCGCGGTATTGGCGGTATGCCGTCAGCATTTCCGGCGGCACCGGCAAACGGCGCGGCTTGTTGCCTTTGCCGAGGACGTCCAGCCACCAGCGGCCGTTGCCTTCGCTGTAGAACGCGCCCATGTTGGCGCTGACGATTTCGTTCAGGCGCGCACCGGTGTGGATGTAGGCCGTCAACAGAAAATGATCACGCTCACGCCGGCGCACGGCCGCCGGCGTCAAGGCTTCACGCGTGGCGACCGTGGCCAGCGCCAGCTTGAGCGCGTCGGACGTCAGGTAGCGTGTGATGCGGCTGGCACTGGCGGTTTTAACGTGCTTCACCAGCGCGGCCGGATCGCGGCGCAGATAGCCGGTTTGGGCCGCGTATGCGAACAAGCCTTTGACGGCGATCATCGCCTGGCGCCGGCTGGCGTCCGACAACGGCCCACTGAACGGTCGATATCTTGGATCGCTGCGCGGCCATTTGGTGGTCGAAATCCAATCCTCGGGCGGGTCTTTCAGAAACTCCTTGTAGCCATTCAGGTCGGCCACGTTCAGCTGGCGCAGCGTTTTGCCCGCCTCTTCCCGGCACCAGGTCAAAAACCGGAAAAGCTCTTTTTGGGTGTTGGCGATCGATTTTGGCCCCAATTCGCCATGGCTGATGAATTCCCGTGCAATTTCGCTATCGGTCCGGGCATCGGTGATGGCGTCTTCGGCGATGCTGCGCAGGGCGTCGAGATCGCGTTGCCGGCGTTGTACCGCGCCGTCGCTGCGGGCGGGGAATGGATCGAGATTGATCAGGTCGAATTTCTTTTCGGGCATTTAAGGCTGAAAGCTGTATGAATATATAGTGGATTATACAGTATTGCATACAGTATTATTAATCGACAATATAGGTAGTAATGTCGAGTAAATTGAGAGAGCGCTTTGACGAGTTATAGTGACTTAAGGCCTTGATTTCGTTATAATTCTCGCCTTCATAAGTAAGGATTCGCCATGACTCTGCTAGCCCACCAGCTCGAACTGCTGTCGCCCGCCAAAACCGCCGAAATCGGCCGCGAGGCCATTTTGCATGGCGCCGACGCCGTCTATATCGGCGGCCCGGCGTTTGGCGCGCGTCATAACGCCAGCAATACGATCGAGGAAATCTCCAGTCTGGTGGAGTTCGCGCACCGCTACCGCTCGCGTATTTTCGTCACCATCAACACCATCCTGCACGACGCCGAACTGGACGCCGCACGCAAGCAGATCTGGCAGTTGTACGAAGCCGGCGTCGACGCCCTCATCGTGCAGGACATGGGCCTGCTGGAAATGGACCTGCCCCCTATCCAACTGCACGCCAGTACCCAGTGCGACATCCGCACCAAGGAAAAAGCCAAGTTCCTCGGCGACGTCGGTTTCTCGCAGCTGGTGCTGGCGCGCGAGCTGACCATCGAACAGATCCGCGCGATTCGCGCCGAAGTCGATACGCCGTTGGAATACTTCATCCACGGCGCGCTGTGCGTGGCCTACTCCGGCCAATGCTACATCTCGCACGCCGATACGGGTCGCAGCGCCAATCGCGGTGACTGCTCGCAGAATTGCCGCCTGCCGTACACGCTGAGCGATAACAAGGGCCGGGTGGTCGCGTATGAAAAACACCTGCTGTCGATGAAGGACAACGACCAGACCAACAACCTGGAAGCGCTGGTCGATGCCGGCATCCGTTCGTTCAAGATCGAAGGCCGCTACAAGGACATGGGCTACGTGAAAAACATCACGGCCCATTACCGCCTGCTGCTGGACGAGATCATGGAGCGCCGCACCGAGTTCACGCGCGCCGCCAGCGGCCGCACCAGCATCCTGTTCACGCCGGACGTCGACAAGACTTTTCACCGCGGTCACACCGATTACTTCGCCAACGGCCGCCTGGAAGACATCGGCGCTTTCGACAGCCCGAAATATGTGGGCGTGGAATTGGGCACCATCACCCGCATCGCCACCGACCATATCGACGTGACCACCAATGCGCCGATGGCCAACGGCGACGGCCTGAACTACATGCACAAGCGCGAGACCTTCGGCATCCAGGCCAACACCGTAAAGAAACTCGGCGAGAGCGAAGGCGGCGAACAATGGCGTGTGTACCCGAATGAACAGGTCAGCGCCCTACCCGGCCTGAAAATCGGCCTGTCGCTGCTGCGCAATCGCGACCATCATTGGGAAGGCGCGTTGAGCAAAAAATCCTCGGAACGCAAAGTCGGCCTGCACTTGACCCTGAGCGAGCAAGCGGACGGCTTGCGCCTGTCCCTGTGCGACGAAGACGGCCTGACCAGTGACACCGATGCCGCCATCGCTTACCAGCCGGCGCAACAGGCCGAGCAGGCGGACGCCTCGCTGCGCGCCAGCCTGGCCAAATTGGGCGCCACCATGTTCTCGGCCGAAAGCGTGGAACTGAAGCTGTCCAAGCCGTGGTTCATCCCGTCGTCGGCCATCAACGCCCTGCGCCGCGATGCGATCGAAGCGCATGAGGCGGTGCGTCTGGCGGCCTGGGACCGTCCGGAGCGCAAGGCCCCGGTCGAACCGCCAGCCGTCTACCCGGACACCCAACTCAGCTACCTGGCCAACGTCTACAACGAGAAGGCGCGCGCGTTCTACACCAAGCACGGCGTGCAACTGATCGCCGCCGCGTATGAGTCGCACGAGGAAGCCGGCGAAGTGCCGCTGATGATCACCAAGCACTGCCTGCGCTTCTCCTTCAACCTCTGCCCGAAACAGGCCAAGGGTGTGCAAGGCGTTCAAGGCCAGGTGCGTGCCGAACCCATGACCTTGGTCAGCGGCGACGATACCTACACCCTGCGCTTCGATTGCAAACCGTGCGAAATGCACGTGGTCGGCGCCATGCGGCCGAACATTCTGAAGTCGGCGCCGCCGTCGAATGTCACATACACCCCCCTCACTTTCCACCGTCAGCGCCCTCGCGCTTGAGTCTTTTTCATGCTGCGCGCGATGCTCCATCGCGCGCATTCATGTTCGCCAGATTTAGTCTTGCACGATAGGCTAACTGGCTTGACAGACAACAAAACAACAGCTATCTTCATCTAAATTGCCTTGCGGCAATTACTGGCATTTTACTTCAGCCACAAGCCAAGGGGATAGCATGAAGAATCTTCCATATCGACAGCGATCATTGGAAACGTTTCATAGATTAAAAACAACAGGGCTGCCGTTGGCCTTGAGTCTGGCGCTTGCCGCTTGCGGCGGCGGCAGCGACAGCGCACCGGATGCCGCAAACCGCACGGCCAGCGCCATGCGCATGGGCGCCACCACGGCGGCCGAGCCCGAAGTGGCACTTACTCCGGTTGCCGCGACCTCCAGCGGCGCTGAACGCGGCGATTTATCCGCCGCCGCCGCCATCGACCGCAACCAATCCACCCGCTGGGGCAGCCTGTTCAGCGATGATCAGTACCTGACGCTGGACTTCGGCATGTCCAAGCCGATCAACCGCGTCCACATCGAATGGGAAAACGCCCGCGCGACCCAATATTTGCTGCAGGTCTCCGATGATAACGCTACCTGGCACACCATCAAAACCGTCGACAACAGCCAGGGCGGCATCGAAGACTGGACCGGCCTGGCGGCCAACGGCCGCTACCTGCGCATGCAGGGCGTGAAGCGCTCGACCAACTACGGTTACTCGATCTTCGAGATACTGGCCTTTTCTGGCGGCTCCGGCGGAAGCGCTCCCACCGAGCCGACCGTGCCGACGCCGGACCCGGCGGTCGACACCACCAAGCCAGGCGCGGCGATCAAGCCGCTGCAGGCGACGTCGTCGCTGGTGGAAAACCAGGGCAACTCGGCCGCCAATGCCATCGACGGCAAGGCCGGCACGCGCTGGGCCAGCGCCTTCGACGACGGCGCCTGGATTCAGTTCGACTTCGGTGTCAAGACGCAAGTCGGCTACATGAAACTGCTGTGGGAAAACGCCTACGGCAAGCAATACAAGCTGCTGGTCTCGGACGACGGCCAGAACTGGACGCCGTTCCGCAGCGTCACCAATGGGCGCGGCGGCACCGAGGAATTCTTCAACCTCGGCGTGAACGCACGCTTCATCCGCCTGCAAGGCGTGGCGCGCGCCACCAACTACGGCTACTCGCTGTTTGAAGTCGAGTTCAAGACGCCGGGCAGCGACAACACCCTGGGCAGCTCAAGCACTTCCGCGTTCAAGTTCCCCGCCAGTGGCGCCGGCTGGGCGCCCTTGCCTGCTTCCGACGCCATCGAATCGCTGCAGTTTACGCTGGCCGATGGCACGCTGGTCACGCGCTTTGGTGCGCGTGGCCTGGCGCGTCACGGCCGCGAGCGTGGCGAAGAGTGGAACGAAATCGGCTACGGCCCGAACCAAACCATCGATCCGGTCACCGGCATGGCGGTCGACAAAGGTCCGGGCAACTACCTGAGCTTCGTGCCGCAATACTTCAAGAACCGCACCTGGGGCATGGAGATCATCGACAACAGCAAGGTGCCCGGCATAACCAAGCCGCAGCTGATCGTCAACCAGTACAGCACCGTCGATTTCCTACAGGGCGGCGTGGCCTTCTTCCGCGCCATCGACCGGCCGGGCGTGACCGGCTACGGCTGGATGGCGCCGGGCCAACTGGTGGACGACAGCGTGAAGGTCTGCAAGCCTGTGCCCTTCCCTGCCAATTACACGCTGGCCAGCGCCAATGGCATCAACGGCGCCTGCACCTTGCAAGTCCGCGAATATCCGGGCATGACGGCGCTGGACGCCTATGGCTTGCCGATTCCGGGCAAGGACATCAAGGCGCGCGCGCTGGCGCAGGGGGACGTGATCGAAGTATCGCCATCGATGTTCTCCACCACCGAATCCATGCAGACCAAGGGCGACAACGGCGGCATCCGTTACTACTCGTATGAGTGGGTCTACGTGGTCGGCCAGGGGCTGAAGCCATGGTACGGCGTGCAGCCGCGCCTGAATTCGGTGCCGCTGCCGGCCGAAACGCTGTCCGGTGGCATCGGTTCGGTGGGCTACAACTATTCGGACGAGGCGTCGTTCATGTTCCAGCAGCCACACACCAACATCGGCATGCAGAACATGCAGCGTTTCGTTGAAGGTCGTCGCCTGTTCCACACCAACTTCACCACCGGCGATCACAACGAGCAAGGCAATGACCGTTACGACGGCGCGGTTGGCTTGCAAGGCGCGCACTTCAACCAGTCCTCGTGCTTCGGCTGCCACGTCAACAACGGCCGCAGCGCGGCGCCGAACGCCTTGAACCAGCGCCTCGACACCATGTCGGTGCGGGTGGCGAGCACCAACGCCAAGGGCCAGCAGTTGCCGCATCCGGTGTATGGCACCACGGTGCAGATGAACGCCGTCTCCGCCTCAGGCGCGCCGCAGAACTGGGGCACCGGTGTGCGCGTGGCCGGTTTCGAGAGCACCAGCAAGAAGCTGGCCGACGGCACCACCGTCGAACTGCGCAAGCCCAAGCTGGCCTTCGAGGGGCCGGTGCCGGATACGGTGTCGCTGCGCGCCGCGCAGCCGATCATCGGCGCCGGTTTGCTGGAAGCGGTGGCGGAAGCCGACATCCTGGCCCGCGCCGCCGGCACGGCCGACGTCGACGGCGTGAAAGGCGTGGCCAACTACGTCTTCGATCCGGAAAGCGGCGCCGTGCGCCTTGGCCGCTTCGGCTGGAAGGCATCCAAGGCGACGCTGCGCCAGCAAGCCGCAGCCGCACTGGTACAGGACATGGCGGTGACGTCGCCGGTGTACCGCAACCGTTCGTGCAATAGCGACCCGGCCGGCTGTGCCGCCGCACCGGCACAGAAAGGCATCACCGAGGCGGACCTGCAATCGCTGTCGCGTTATCTGGCGCTGGTGGCTGTACCGGCTCAGCGCAGCGTCTCCAGCGGCTTCCCCAAAGGTGTGGCCCCGATCGCCGAACTGGATGTCGACCCGGCCAAGATCGCCGCCGGCGCCAAGGCATTCCAGGGCATGCGCTGCGCTGCCTGCCACACGGCGGAGATGAAAACCGGTAACGGCCACCTGTTTGCGGAACTGCGCAACCAGACCATCCGCCCGTACTCGGACCTGCTGCTACACGACATGGGCGCCGGCCTGGCCGACAAGTTGGGCGAAGGCCAGGCCAAGGGAAATATGTGGCGGACGGCGCCACTGTGGGGGATAGGCTACACCGACAAGGTGATGGGCGATAGCACCAAAGTCGCTTACCTGCACGATGGCCGCGCCCGCAATCTGACCGAAGCCATCATGTGGCATGACGGCGAAGCAGCCAAGTCGCGGCAGCGTTTCGAAGCCCTGTCCAAGAGTGACCGCGAGGCTTTGCTGGCCTTCCTGAAGTCGCTATAAATTCAGTTCCCGGCCGCTTCGGCGGCAGCAAAAAGCCCGGTGTTCGCACCGGGCTTTTTTCGCATGAAGACTAATTGTAAGTAAACTTTTACACTTAAGTAGTAGTTAATACGATAAATTATTTGCTATCTTTTTTTGCAACCCGCTGAGCCCGGGCCAAGAGACTGCCGGCCGTCACGAGCGGTCGGCAGTGGGATAAAACTTGAAAAAAGGTCGACAATGAAACACTTGTATCGTAGCCGAACATCCCTTAACACCGTGCTTGGCATGGCCTTGATGGCCGCACTGCCCGCCATGGCAGACACGCTGGCGTTCGAAGACGCCAACGGCAATCCCCTCTCCGGCATTATCAAGGATGCAGAAGGTTTTGCCCAGGGCGACTACCTGGTGCATGGCTATGCCCTGGAGCCGTCGCCGGGATCGCTGGTCGGCGCCATCATTGACGGCGCCAGCAACAGCGGCGCCTGCATAGCGCTGGCCTGCGGCACCGGCAATCCCACCAGCTATTACGCAGCGCTCAACGACGGCATCATCGAAATCGAGCACAGCACCGCTGGCAAAGCCTTCACGCTGCAATCGTTCGACGCCAGTTTCATCGGCAATATCTACGAGGGCTTGAACCAGCCGGTGGCCGGCGTGCTGCGGGTGCAGGGCTTCCGCGCCGACAGCACGTCCATATGGCAGGACTTCGAACTGCAGGGGCGCGACTTCAACACGCCCGGCTTCGATTTCGCCCATTTCCTCACCAGCCAGGAATTCCGCTCCCAGCAGTTTGTCGCCATCGACTTCTTCGGCTTCTCCTGCAACTTCGACGGCGACTGCACGGCGTTTGAAAATCTCAAGGGCCAGTTTGCCATCGACAATATCGAGGTTTCGGCCGTGCCTGAACCGTCGAGCTGGATGATGCTGGGCGCTGGCCTGCTGGGCATGGGCTGGTTGTCGCGCCGCCGCCAGACGGCTGTCGCCGTAGGAGCCGCAGCATGAGCGCCGGCCGCATCCCCAAGCTGGCTCGGCGCCTGACCAGCGCCGGCGTCCTGCTGATGCTGGCCAGCCTGCAGGCCCATGCCGACGATGGTGTCGGCCAGATACGCCGCGCCTATGTGGTACAGCTGGGCGACAAGCCGATTTCGTCCTACTCGGGCGGCGTCAGCGGGCTGTCGGCGACCCAGCCGGCCAATGGCAAGCGCCTCAACCTCGACTCGCCGGCCGTCCAGCAATACGGCGCTTACTTGCAACAGAAGCAGGCCAGCGCGACCGCGCTGGTCGCGTCGGCGCCGGTGCTGCATCAGTACAGCGTGGTGCTGAACGGCTTCACCGCCCTGCTGACCGATGCCGAAGTGCGCGCACTGCGCGCCAACAGCGGCGTGGCTAGCATCACGCCGGACCAGCCGCGCCGCCTGCTCACCAGCTACACGCCCACCTTCCTCGGACTGGACCAGCCCGGCGGCCTGTGGAGCAAGGCCGGCGGCGTGGCCGGCGCCGGTGAAGACATCATCGTCGGCGTGATCGACAGCGGCATCTGGCCGGAGAACCTGGCCTTTGCAGACCGTGTCGACAGCACCGGCGCACCGACGCTGGACAGCAGCGCGGCGCTGGCCTATGGCGCGCCACCGGCCGCATGGAAAGGCGGCTGCCAGCCCGGCGAAGGCTTCGATGCCAATCTCTGCAACAACAAGCTGATCGGCGCCCAGTATTTCAACCAGGGCTTCCTCAACGACGGCTATGTGCTGCACTGGACCGAGTTCAACTCGGCGCGCGACAGCATCGGCGGCAACGCCGGTCACGGCGGCCACGGTACCCACACCTCGTCGACGGCGGCCGGCAACCATGGCGTCGCCACGGTGGTTGACGGCCTGCCGATGGGCAAAGCCGGCGGCATTGCGCCACGCGCGCGGGTCGCCATGTACAAGGTGTGCTGGAGCGCCGAGGCATGGGACGATCCGCGCGGCAGCAACGGCTGCTACCTGTCGGACAGCGTGGCGGCCATCGAGAAGGCGGTCTCCGACGGCGTCCACGTGATCAACTACTCGATCAGCGGCGGCGCCGATGTCGAAGACCCGGTGGAGCAAGCCTTCCTCAACGCCACCAACGCCGGCGTGTTTGTCGCGGCGGCGGCCGGCAACGAAGGCCCGTCGAATAGTACCCTGTCGCATATCAGCCCTTGGCTGACGACGGTGGCGGCATCGACCCACGACCGCCAGCTGCAATCGACGCTGAGCCTGGCCGATGGCCGCAGCTTCAAGGGCGCGTCGATGACCAAGGACGGCTTGCCGCAGACCGCCATGATCCGCGCGCAGGATGCGGTGTTGGCCGGCACCGATCCACTGGCGGCGTCGCTGTGTCCGAGCATCGAGTGGAATATGGGTTCGCCCATCCTCGATCCGGCCAAGGTGGCGGGCAAGATCGTCATCTGCGAACGCGGTATCACCGACCGCGTCGACAAGAGTAAGGCGGTCAAGGAGGCCGGCGGCGTTGGCATGGTCATGGTCGACAATGGCGGCGGCCTCACGGCCGAAGTGCATTCGGTGCCCACGGTCCACGTCAGCAACGCCGACGGCTTGCTGATCCAGGCGTACGCGGTCAATGGTCGCGGCAAGGCGGCGATGTCGCCGTTCATCATCGCCAGCGTCCCCGGTTCGGCGCCTGTCGTTGCCGGCTTCTCGTCGCGTGGTCCGAGCGGCGCCGACACCAGCGTTATGAAGCCCGACATGGCGGCACCCGGCGTCAGCATCCTGGCCAGCGTATCGCCGGAACTGACGCCGGAGCAGCGCAGCGAAGTCGTCGCCGGCACGCTGCCGGGCCAGCAGGCCTGGGCCTTCATGGATGGCACCTCGATGGCGACGCCACACGTCGCCGGCCTGGCCGCCCTGCTGCGCCAGCAGCACCCGACCTGGACGCCGGCGGCGATCAAGTCGGCGCTGATGACCAGCGCCGCCGATACGCTGTCCGACGGCTTGAAGGACGAGACAGCAGGCAAGCTGCCATGGGGCCAGGGCGCCGGCCACGTGCAGCCCAACCGCGCCGACGATCCTGGCCTGGTCTACGACGCGGGCGCGGTCGACTTCAAGAAGTATATGTGCGGACGCGGTCAGGCCGACCAGTGCGGCTACGGCATGAGCGAGGCGTGGAATCTCAATCAGGCATCGATCGCCATCGGCAATGTGCTGACGGCGGCCACGATACGGCGCAGCGTCACCAATGTCGGCAGCCAGACCGCGACCTACAACGCCAGCGTCACCATGCAGGGCTACGAGGCCACCGTGCAACCGGCCAGCCTGACCATCGCGCCGGGCGCCAGCGCCGCTTTCACACTGACGCTGAAGCGCACCAGTGCGCCCAACCGTACCTGGCAATTCGGCTCGCTGACCTGGAGCGACGGCAGCCACACAGTGCGTAGTCCCATCGTCGCTTCGTCCGCCACCTCGCTGACCGCGCCGCCCACGGTGCGTAGCTCGCGCACCACCGACACCAAGCTGCTCGGCATCGGCACCGACTACAGCGGCAAGCTGGGTGTGGCGGCGGGCGGCCTGAAGGCGGTGACCAAAACCACGCTCACGGTGCATCAAGCCGGCGAGGACAGCGTCGACACCGCGCTGCAAGTGGCGGCGGCCTGCAACAGCAGCAGCCAGGGTGTATCGGTCACGTCGTATGTGATCCCGGCCGATACCCTGGCCGCGCGCTTTGAGCTGTTCGACCGCGACACCAGCGGCAAGGGCAAGGACGATCTGGATCTGGCGGTCCTCGACAGCAACGGCGCCATCGCCGGCATCGCGCTGCACGACGGCTCCAATGAAACCGTCCTGCTGCGCGATCCGGCGGCCGGCAACTACCGCGTTTGCGTGTTGGGCTACAAAGTGGCGAATGGCGTGTCGAGCGAGTTCCAGCTGTCGACCGCGCACGTCACGGTGAACGACAAGGGCGGCAATCTGGACGCGGCCGTGCCGACGACGGTGAAAAACCGCAGCAACGCCACCGTCGCGCTGACCTGGTCCGGCCTCACCGCCGGCACCCGCTACCTCGGCGCGATGGACTTGCTGGAACAAGGCGTGCGCCGCGCCACCAGCACGGTGATTCATGTCGACACCGATGACACCGTGCCGCCGCCCGCCGCACTAACCCGCGCACCGAAGCGCGACAACCGCAAATAATCCGATGAAAGCCATCCCTATGAAAACTGTTAAAACCCTGATCGCGGTCGTGGCAGGCATCGCTTGCAGCGCCGCACTGGCCAATCCTAAAACCACCACCGTCGACTTCTCCGGCAATGCGTATGGCTGGGAAGGCATGCAGGCGGCCAACGGCGCCGGCGGCACCAAGATCGACGACGTGATCAGTCCTACCAAGGCCTTGCATACGACGATGGAAAATCAAATCCTCATCTTCGGCAGCAAGGATGCCAACTTCACCGGCAACTATGGCACCAGCAAGAGCGTCACCATCAGCCTGGACGTCTTCTCCGAGCACGTTAACTATTTCAACTTCGGCGAAACCACGCGCCCGTTGATCGTCGAACTGCGCGACTTCGACACACCGCCGCCGGGTTTGAACTATTCCAGCGTGTGGTACTACCTGGGCGATGTGGATGCCAGCAAGCCGTTGCAGCACTTCTCGGTGACGATTGCCGACACCAAGTCCAAGGGCCTGCCTGCTGGATGGAAGGGTTATGGCGCGATGACGGAAGACCTGCAATCCGAGCTGCCGAGCGACCGCACGTTCAAGAACGTCCTGGCGTCGGTGGACCAGATGGTGTTCTCGACCGCCATGCCGGGTGTGGTGTCGGACTTCGTGTACTTCGATGTCGCGCTGGATAACATCACGATCAGCGCAGTGCCGGAGCCGAGCGAAACGATGATGCTGGGCGCCGGTCTGGGTCTGCTCGCGCTGGTGGCACGCCGCCGCAAACGCGCGGCCTGAGTTTGAGGCGAGCCTGAGGCGGATGGATTCCGCCTCAGGTTTTTTCTTACTTCTTCATTTCGTCTTTTTTCATCTCGTCCTTTTTCATTGCATCCTTCTTCATCTCCTCTTTTTTCATTTCATCCTTTTTCATGCCATCTTTCTTCATGGCGTCCTTCTTCATTTCATCCTTGTGCATGCCCTTGTCTTCTTTCTTCATGGCGTCCTGCGCGTAAGCGGCGCCGGACATGGACAGGACGGTGGTGATGAGTGCGATGGCGATTTTTTTCATGATAGTTCCTTGGTGAGTGATAGAAAAATAGGTTCAGCTGCCGCCGAACCAGTTATACCCCTGGTCTTCCCAGTAGCCGCCAGAGTAGGTATTGGTGACGAAAATGGCTTGTACGTGCTTGGGATTCTTGTAACCGAGCTTGGTCGGCATGCGCAGCTTCATGGGGAAGCCATAACGCGGTGGCAAAGGCGCGCCGTCGTACGTCAGCGCCATGATGGTCTGCGGATGCAGCGCGGTGGCCATGTCAATGCTGGTGAAATAGTCGTCCGCGCATTTGAATCCGACGTACTTCGCGCTCAGGTCCGCGCCCACCTGGCGCAGGAAATGTGCAAACGGCATCCCGCCCCATTGTCCGATGGCGCTCCAGCCCTCGACACAGATGTGGCGCGTGATCTGCGACTGCTGCGGCAACGCGCGCAAGCCGGCCAGTGACCACGGCTTGCGGTCGGCGATCAAGCCGCTCAGTTCCAGCCTCCATGCATCGCCATCTACCACACGGATTTCCTCTTCGCCGTAATAGGCATTGAACGGAAACGGCCGCGTTATCATGCTGGCAGCGTAAGTCGGCGCCAGCCGCGTCGGATCGAACAGCAGCGCTTGCGCGCGGTCGTTGAAATGCGAAATGCTGGTCAGCGCCTGCTCTATGCTGTCCTGGTCGTCCGTGGCGCAGCCGGTCAGCAGGCTTAAGCCGCCGAGTGTCAGGCCGCGCTGCAGGAAAGCGCGGCGCGACGGTGGCGGCACGCGAGCGATGGCATCCTTCAGCATCAACTCGCCGGTGAGATTCTGAATGATCTTCATGGTTGATCCCGGATGATTAACGGCCACGCAGCATGGCCAGCAAGGTGCGCGGCACCAGCGCCACCATGACCACGTGCACCACGATGAAAGCGCACAGCGCCGCCATGGCATAGAAATGGATGTAGCGTGCCGCCTCGTAGCCGCCAAGCAGATCACGCAGTATGGGAAACTGCACCGACTTCCACAGCACCAGGCCGGAGAGCACCAGCAGCAGGCTGTCGAGCATCACGAACAGGTAAGCCAGCCGTTGTACGCTGTTGTAGTGGCGCGGATCGGCATGCGACAGCTTGCCGCGCAGCGCGGCGCCCACATCGCGCAGCAGCTGGCGCGGCGCAATCGGGAAGAACTGGCGCCGCAGCCGGCCGGAAGCCAGGTTGATCAGCAAATACAGCACACCGTTGGCGACCAGCAGCCACATGGCGGCGAAATGCCATTGCAGCGCGCCGCCCAGCCAGCCGCCGATCGTCAGGCTGCGCGGAATATCGAAGCCGAGAAAAGCTGTGGCGTTGTAGATGCGCCAACCGCTGGTCACCAGCAGCACGACGGCCAGCGCGTTCAGCCAGTGCGTGCAACGCAACCAGACCGGATGCACGGTCTTTGACTCGCTAGCGCTAGTCGGCATATCATGCCGACGCATAGACAGGAGTTTCATCGCATATCACCTGCATTGTTGGGAACAGTGACAGGTAATTCGCTGCGATCCACTACAAGGTTACAGCGTCGCCAAAAAATATATTTCGATGAAACTGTTACCAAAGGCGTCCATGGAACGAATAACAGAGCAGAACCCTCTGCGCCACACGGAGTTGCGGTTGCATGCGCTATTCCTGCAAGGGCTGGATGGCGATGCCCAGGCATACCGGCGCTTTCTGCAGGCGACCACGCCTTACCTGCGCGCTTTCCTGCGCCGCAGGTTGAGCGGATGGCCGGACCAGGTGGAGGACCTGGTGCAGGAGTCGCTGCTGGCGATCCATAACCAGCGCCTGACGTACGACAGCGGACTGCCACTGACCGCCTGGATTTATGCCATCGCCAGGTATAAGCTGATCGACTGGCTGCGCCGCCACGCGCGCCAGGACAGCATGCTGCAGCCGTTGGACGGCGAAGAGGCGCTGTTCTCGTCCGCCGACCACGAAGCCGGCGACGTCCAGCGCGACGTCATGAAGCTGCTGTCCACGCTACCGGACAAGCAGCGCGACGCCATTATCTACACCAAGCTGGATGGCTTGTCGGTGCGTGAGGCGGCGGAACGGTTGGACATGTCGGAAGCGGCGGTAAAGGTTTCGGTCCATCGCGGCCTGAAGACGTTGGCAAGCACATTGCGGGAAACGATATGAAAACGGATGATTTGATCGATATGCTCTCCAGCGGACCTGATGCAGGCCGGCCGACCCGGACGCCGCGCGCCGCGCTGCTTCCGTTGCTGGGCGGCTTGCTGGCCAGCGTCGCCGTCATGCTGATGCTGCTGGGCGTGCGCTCCAATTTGCTGGAGGAGCTGACCTGGGCTGCATTCTGGAGCAAGCTGCTGTTCTCCCTGGCGCTGGCCGCTGCCGGCTGGCTGGCCGTCAAACGCCTGTCGGCGCCCGGCGCAGCGACCGGCCAGTTAACGCTCTATCTCGGTGCGCCGATTCTACTTGCATGGTGCGGCGCCGCCGTGCTGCTGGCGAACGCCGCCCCCGAGCTGCGCGCGGAACTGTTCTGGGGCCGCACCTGGCGCTACTGCCCGTTGCTGATCGCGCTGATCTCGCTACCGATCTTCGCGGCGGTACTGCACATCATGCGCAACCGCGCGCCTACGCGCCTGCGTTTGGCAGGCGGCGCGGCGGGATTCGCGGCAGGCGCCTCCGCTGCAGCGGTGTACTGCCTGCATTGCCCGGAGCTCAGTATCGCCTTTGTCGGCTTCTGGTATCTGCTGGGCATATTGATTCCCACCGCGTTGGGTGCGCTGATCGGGCCACGTGTGCTAGCCTGGTAGGCGCCGGAGCGACGCCAACGCCAGCACCGCCAGGCCTGCCCCCAGCATCAGGAAGCTGGACGGCTCCGGCACGGCGCTTTGCACCGTGAAGTCGTCCATGACGAACCAGCCATCGTCGCGCGCAATGCTCAGGCGCGCGACGTTGGTGAAGTTTGCCGTCACCCATCGGTAGCTCTGGCTTATCGCCACATTGCCAGTGCTGCCGATCACATCGCCCGTGGCGTTGTAGGCAGTGATGCTGATCCAGTTGGCCACCGCGCCATTGGTATTGGGCGCGGCAAACCAGGCGCCGTGGAAGTTGAACGCCGTGGCGCTACTCACGGTCAAGTTGTCCACGCCGTAGCCATTGGTCACAAAGCTCGTGCCGGAATGGGCGCCGTTGTCATAGCCTTCCACCGCAGTGTCGCCGTAGTACCAGTCCTCAGCCCAGTTCAGGCCCGCGTAGGGACTGGCAAGTGCGGCAAGATCACCGTCCGCAAGCAGGTCTTCAAAATCCACCGTGGCCGATTGGGCCTGGCTAGCCAGCAGCAAGCCGGCGCTGGCAAATAAACCGATCAGAAATTTGTTCATGGTTTTCTCCTTAATTGCAAACGTCGCCGGTGACGACAGGCAGTGCCGAGCCGCTGACCGTCATGCCGAATTCCACTGTGCTGCCAGGATAAACGTCGTGGTTCCAGCTCTGGTTGGGCGTAGCTGTATAGGTCGGGCTGCTGCCTGCAACGGCGGCGTTCCAGTACCCTTGTACCACTGAGTTGTCTGTATAGGTCCAGGTGACCGACCAGCCGCTAATCATTGTGCTGCGGTTGTTGGTGATGCGTACCGCCGCGTTGTAGCCGCCTTGCCAGGACGCCGTGACCACATAACTGCACTGGTTGACCGGCTGATTGCCGGCCGGCGGTCCGCCGACAACCGGTGTCGCCACCACCTCACCGTCGGCCGCGACGCTGCCGTAGGCAATGCCCCGTCCAGCGGTGCTCATGTACACGCGGCCATACACATTCAGGTCGCCATTGATCATGTGCGCATTGCCGCTGCCGCCGTACTGGTGGGCCTCGTCGTTGACGCGCACCCACGTAGCGCCGGCATCGGTGGAGCGCAGCACGCCGCGCGTTGTGCCCACGGTGCCGAGCATATACAGCGTCGGATAGGCTGCATCCGGCGCCGCCTTGCCGAAACCGATGGCGCCGCATTCGTTCACGCCGGCGACCTTGGCGAAGCTGGCGCCGGAATCAGTGGAGCGGGTCAAGCCGCCGCCATTCAGGCATACCCACAAGTCGCCTTCCCGCCCCGGCACCAGTCGGATAATGTTGGAGCCGCCGGCGCCCGGATTGGCCTTGGGCACAAAACTGACGCCGCCGTCCACACTGGCGAACAGGCTATTGCCGTCGTAGGCGTAGAACTTGTTCGGGTTGACCGGGTCCGCCACCGGGCGCGCGTTGTTGACCGCCAGCCCTGTAATGGCGCTCCAGCTGCCGCCGTAGTTGGTGGAGCGATAGCTGGTGGACGAATCGGCCGGGCTATGCAACAGCGCATAGCCGTCGGCCGACAAAGCCAGTTGCCCCTGCGCGCCGTTGATGATCGCCGACTTGCTCCAGCTGGCGCCACCGTTGGTCGAGTAGTAGATCGACGAACCGGCACGCGCCATGATGCGGCCATCCTGCGGCGCGATCGCCAGGCCCCTGGTGCTGCCCATCTGAGGACTGTGCTGGATGCCGTACTGCGCGGGATCGGCGTTGATGAAACCATCGAAATCGCCGATGGTCGACACCAGCGGCCCGCCCGGCACCGTCTCGAAGTTGAACGGCACGGTTTCTTCCAGCCCCGCGACATTGAAGCGCCAGGTGGTGGTGGGCGCGTCGATGTCGGCGGTCTTGAACAGGCCATTGCCCGAGCCGACCCACGCCGCTTTGGTATCGAAGGGATCGAACTCGATCGAGCCGGCCCAATGGATGGAGGCGCCGTTGTTGATCCAACTGGCGCCGGCGCTATCGAGCGCGAAGCCGCGCGCCACCACGTCCGTCCAGCTGCGACCAGCGTCGTTCGAGGTCAGGATACGGTCGCCATAGGCGTTGTCTGTCTGCCGCATCCACGTGTTGATGGTGGAAGTGACCAGGTGCTTGGGATTGGCCGGGTCCACGCTGATGCCGCCGAACGGCCGCGCCAGTCCCGCCGGCGTGATATTGACCCAATTGCCGCCGACCGCGTTGTATTCCCAGACCTGGCCGTTGTCCATCGGTTGATCCGTGCCGGGATGCGGGCCGGCGCCGTTGGCGTAGGTGATATACAGCTTGCCTTTGGTGGAGATGGCGGCCCGCTGCGGCATCAGCCCTACCCCGGGTCCGCCTTTGACGGCGGTGAAGGTGGCGCCGGAATCGGCACTGAAATACAGATTCGGACCGGCCGATGCGGAACGCGATACGCCGACAAAGATCCGCTTGGCGATGCCGCCGCCGGTGCTGGACGGGTCCAGCAGCACAAAGCTGATGCCATTGTCATTGGGTGTGGTGGTCACATCAAGCCCGGCAAGGCGGCCCCAGGTCGCACCCGAGTCCACGCTGCGGAACAGGCCATTGCGGCGCGTGCCGGCATACAGCACATTGCCGGCGCCGGGATCGACCTGCAGCTTTTCGCCACTCTGGCGTCCCATGCCATTGCCATGGGCCTTGAACTGCGCGCTGACATCGGTAACGGCGAAGGTCTTGCCGTAGTCGCTGGAACGCAGGATGGCGGTCTTGCCGTTGCTGAAGTAGCTGGTGCCGGCCAGCAGATAGACATTGGCGGCGTTGTGCGGGTCCACCGCCAGCGACTCGATGCCGAGCAGGCCGATATCGGGTTCACTGAGCCAGTCATTGAGGGCGATCCAGCGTGCGCTGCTCTGGTCCCAGCGATAGGCACCGCCGACATCGGTGCGGGCATACACCACGCCGCGTTCCGATTTACTGGGGATGATACCCGATACGAAACCACCTCCTCCGATGGCCACCGAGTCCCAGTGGTAGTTTTCTGCGGTACCGGCGAGCGGTATCCATAGCCCTGCCGTAAGCAGCGCCAAGCTGGCTGTTGTTTTCAATTTTTCGTCTCCGTCGATTTATAGTTATCGCGTATGCTCGTAGTGGCATGCGTGAAACCATTCTGCGACTGGTTTCAAATCGATGCAATTATGAAAACAACCAACTGCGGCAACGTTATTTGGCAAACCGTCCGCCGGCGGGCGATCATAAAAATGATTAGATCGCGCACGCCGTTGACACGCCAGATGCAAATCCCGATACTGGATCTGCACTCCTTCCCTGCCGGTTACACTCTCCCTCGTCTCCTTCGCCGGCAGGGTTTTCTCATTCCAGGGGCGTCAGCTCCACGCGGCGCAATTCGTAAGGCGTGCCTTCCAGCTGGAAGCCGATCCGCCCCGATGCAGGCGACACATGCGACACGCGATTTTGCAGCACGCCATTCAAGGTCACTTCCACGACGCCGTCACGGCTGACGATATCGCATGCGTTCCACTCGCCCGCCGGTTTTTCGCTGTCGGCCGCCGTATGCGCCTTGATGCGGGTCTCCGCGCCGGGCGCGCTGGTGAGCGGCTCGGCAAAGCCGGCCGCCGCCATCGGCAGCAAGTCGCCGGCGTTACCGAATTTGGTCTGCACCTGCAGGCTGACCGGCCATACGCGGTCGAACTGGCCGGGGCTGATGTGCAGCAGCACGCCGCCGTTGCCAGGCTTGCCGGTCCAGCGCCATTCCACGTGCAGCTTGTAGTTGCGGTAGTTCTCCTGCGTTGCCAGGAAACCGGACGGTTTGCCCGCCGAGGCGATCACGCCGTCCGGCAGCACGCGAAACAGGTCCGCGATGGCGGCGGCCGGTGTGGTCTGCAATTCCCAGCCGCTGAAATCGCGGCCGTTGAACAAGTCAGTCGCGCCCGCGCCCTGCGCGAACACGGTTAATATCACTGCACCCAACAACTTCTTCACCATCTCGTCTCCAATGAAAAAAATTCTGCTTATCCTGATGCTGACCGCCGCAGGCCTGGCCAGCGCCGCCCCCTCCGCCACCATCCAGCTTTGGCCGGAAGGCGTGCCGGGCAAGCGCGACATCGGCCTGGAGAAAGTTGGCGACGGCTATACCTCCAACGTCAGCGAGCCTATGCTGACCATGGTGGGGCCGGCGGTGGACCGTCGCAACGGCACGGCGGTCATCATCTGTCCCGGCGGCGGCTACGTGCGCATGGCCACCGCGCGCGAAGGCGACCAGTACGCGAACTGGCTCAGTGGACTGGGCGTGACCAGTTTCGTGCTCAAGTATCGCATGCAGGAGTTTGGACATCCAGCGCCTTTGCAGGACGTGCTACGTGCGGTGCGCACCTTGCGAGCACGGGCGGCCGAATTCGGCATACGGCCGGACCGCATCGGTGTGATGGGCAGTTCGGCCGGCGGCCATCTTGCGGCCAGCGCCGGCACGCTGTTCGACAATCCGATCGGACGTACCGGTGCGGCGCTGGATAGCGTCAGCGCGCGGCCGGATTTCCTGATGTTGATGTACCCGGTGATCACGATGCAGGACGCGGCCGCTCATGCCGGCTCGCGCAAGGCGCTGCTGGGTGCAGCGCCGTCGGCGGACATGCTGGACCTGATGTCGCTGGAAAAACAGGTGACGCCCGCCACGCCGCCCACGCTGCTGATCCACACCCAGGCCGATACCGCCGTCCCGGTCGAGAACAGCATCCTGTTCTACCAGGCGCTGACCAAAGCGAAGGTGCCGGCGGAGATGTATCTGCTGGAGCACGGCGGCCATGGCATGGGCATGCGCGAGGGGCTGGGAACCTCGTCGATGTGGCCGCGCCGCGCCGAGGAATGGCTGCGCGATCGCGGGCTACTGACTGCGGCCCCGGCTCAGGCGAAATGAAACACCTGCTGTAGCGGCCACTCGCGCGGCCGGTTGCCCGGCTCGACTTCCATCAGGTCCGCCATGTAGTCCCACCAGCGCTGCATGACGGGCTTCAAGGGCAAGTCCTCGATCTTGTGGTCCGGCCAGAGTTTGAGCACAGCGAACAACTGCAAGCTCTCTTCGTCGAGGAAGATCGAGTAATCGTAGATGCCGGCGTCGCGCAGCGCCTTGCCGAGGTGCGGCCACAGTTCATCGTGACGCCGCTTGTACTCGGTCACGGCGCCGTGCTTGAGCTGCATCTTGAAGGCGCGGGTCAGCACGGCCTAGACGATGCCGCTGCCGCTGGCTCCAGCCTTGGCCGGACGCGCCTCCGCCGTCTGCGCGCGATAGCCGCTGTCGCGATAGCAGGCCACCGGATCGATGGCGCCGCCGGAACGCAGCCGCGCCATCGCCAGGATGACGCTGACATCGGTGCGGTACGCATGCTTGAGCGCCTGCGCCGATTGCAGCGCATCGTTGGCTTCCTGATGCCCGCGCAAGGCCGCACGATCCACCAACTGTGCCTGGACAAAGGCGCGCTGCACTTCCACCGCGCTATTCATCAGGCTCTCGATCGGATCGGTCACGTTGTGCGACTGGTCCAGCATATAGGCAGGCTTGAAGGCCGCGCCCTCGCGCTCGGCCGCATCGGCCAGTTCGTTAAACACCAGGAACAGCTGGAAGGGATTGATGCTGCCCGAATCCAGATCGTCATCGCCGTACTTGCTGTCGTTGAAGTGGAAGCCCCCCAGCTTGCCGAACTGCGCCAGCCGCGCGACGATCATCTCGATATTGGTGTTCGGCGCATGGTGGCCCAGGTCGACCAGGCAGCGCGCCTTGTCGCCCAAGGTCTGCGCGCAGGCGAAGCTGGTGCCCCAGTCGGCGATGGTGGTGGCGTAGAACGCCGGCTCAAACAACTTGTGCTCGATGAACATCAGCCAGTCCCCCGGCAAAGCCGCATAAATCTCGCGCATGCTGCCTAGGTAGCGCTCCAGCGCCCCGCGCAGATTGTGCTGGCCGGGGAAGTTGGCGCCGTCGCCCACCCACACCGTCAGCGCCTTCGATCCCAGCGCCCTACCCAACTCGATACATTCGATATTGTGCGCCACCGCCTGTGCGCGGGTGGCGGCGTTGTTGGCGGTCAGGCTGCCGTACTTGTAGGTGTGCTCCTGCCCTGCCTGGTCCTGGAAAGTATTGGAATTGACCGCGTCGAAGTACAGGCCGTGGCTCTGGGCCTGCTGGCGTAGCGCGACCGGATCGGTGGTTTTATCCCACGGGAAGTGCAGCGACACGCCCGGCGTGGCGCAGGTCAGTTGATGGATGACGGCGCAGTCGTCCAGTTTTTCAAACACATTGCGCGGTTCGCCGCGACCTGGAAAGCGCGCAAAGCGCGTGCCGCCCGTACCCACGCCCCAACTGGGCAAGGCCACCGCGAAGCTTTGCGCCGCAGCGGTCAGCTTTTCGATGTCCGCGCCGCGCCGGGCCAGCATGCCGCCCAGCGCTTCGTAATCCGCATTCAGTCCGGCGCGCAGTTGAGCGTTATGCTCAGCCACGCGGCCGCTGTCGATGATGGTGCTCACATTGTCTCCTTGATGCTTTTTATCGCGTGAAGGCGCCGGCGTTGCCCGCGTCCACGTTCAGGATATTACCAGTGCTCTTGGCGGCCTTGTCGCTGCAAAGGAAGTACACCGCCTCGGCGATATCTTCCGGCAGCACGCTCAGTTTCAGCATGCTGCGGTCGCGGTAAAAGGCTTCCACATCGTCCTCGCCGATCTTGTTGGACTGCGCACGCTCCTGCTTCCACTTGCCGTCCCAGATGCGCGAACCGCGTATCACCGCATCCGGATTGACGACGTTGACGCGGATGCCATGCGGCGCACCCTCCAGCGCCACACAGCGCGCCAGATGGATCTCGGCCGCCTTGGCAGTACAATAGGCCGATGCGCCGGCCGACGCCACCAGGCCGTTTTTGCTGGCGACGAACACCATGCTGCCGCCCAGCTTCTGCTGCTTCATGATGCGGAAGGCTTCGCGGCTGGCCAGGAAGTAGCCTTTCACCAGAATGTCGTGATTGCGGTCCCAGACGTCGAGCGTGGTGTCTTCCAGCGGCGCCGACGAGGCGATGCCGGCGTTGGACACCAGCAGATCGACGCCGCCGAAGCGCAGCGCCACCGACTTCAGCACGTTCTGCACTTCCTCTTCGCTGGTGATGTTGGCGACCACGCTGCCGACATTGTCCTTGCCGCCGGCCTTGGCCAGCTCCTTGTGTGCCTGCTCCAACGCTTCGGGATCGATATCGGTCAGCATGACGCAAGCGCCCTCCTGCAGCAGCTGCTTCGCCACCGCCTGGCCGATGCCGCCGGCGCCGCCAGTCACCAGTGCGATGCGGCCCGCCAGGCTTTTCGGCTTGGGCATGCGCTGTAACTTGGCTTCTTCCAGCAACCAGTATTCGATGTCGAAGGCTTCCTGCTCCGGCAGGCCGACATAAGTATCGACGCCGTTCGCGCCACGCATCACGTTGATGGCGTTGACGTAAAACTCGCCGGCGATGCGCGCCGTGGCCTTGTCCTTGGCGAAGGACAGCATGCCGACGCCGGGTATCAGGTAGATGATCGGGTTGGCGTCGCGCACGGCCGGGCTGTTATCGCGCTTGCAGCGCGCATGATAGGCCTTGTAGTCGGCGCGGTAGGCTTCCAGCGCCGCATCCAGGCCGGCCACCAGCTTGTCGAAGTTCTGCGCGGCCGGATCGAAGTCCACCACGAACGGACGGATTTTGGTGCGCAGGAAGTGGTCCGGGCAGGACGTCCCCAGCGCCGCCAACGGCTGCAGGTCACGACTACAGACGAATTCCAGCACGGCCGCGCTGTCGTCGAAGTGACCGAGCTTGTACTCTTCGCGGCTGATTTTCCCGCGCAGCAGCGGCATCAGGCGCGCTGCAAAGGCGCTGCGTTCCTCAGCCGGCAGCGGCGCCATCGCGGCGCCGCCGAACACCGGCTGCTTCACATTCGACGCCAGCCATTCCTCGGCGCGCTTGATGATGGCCAGGGTGGTTTCGTAGCAGGACTTGGCGGTATCGCCCCAGGTGAACAGGCCGTGGCCTTCGAGGACGATGCCCTTCAGCTGCGGCTGCGATTGCGAAACGGCTTCCAGCTTCAGTCCCAGATCGTAGCCGGGACGCTGCCACGGCAGCCAACCCAGTTCGCCTTCAAAAATCTTCTGCGTCAGCGCCTCGCTGCTGGCGCAGGCGGCAATCGCAATCACCGAATCCGGGTGCATGTGATCCACATGCTTGTGCGCGATGTAGGCGTGCAGCGGCGTGTCGATGCTGGCTGCGCGCGGATTCAGGTTGAAGGTGCAATGCGGCAGATACGCCACCATCTCATCCTCATGCGCCAGTCCGCGATAGCGGCTCTTGAGGGCGTTCAGCTTTTCCATGTACAGCGTGGAGAAGCCGTCGATCTTGATGCTGCCCAGGTCACCGCCGGAGCCTTTCACCCACAGCACCTCCACCTTCGCGCCGGTGAGTGGATCGTCCATCGTCACCTTGGCCGAGGTATTGCCGCCGCCGAAATTCGTGATGCGCAGATCCGATCCAAGCAGATTGGAACGGTACAGCAGCAGTTCTGGTTCGCTCATGCTGGCTGCGGCGGCATCGTCCCACAAGGAAGCGATCGGGGGTTCTTTCATTGCTGATCTCCATTGTTGTGTTTTTACTCTATTCAGTAGAAATCAGCGCGCCATGGGTGTCAATGCGGAAGCAATCAAGATGGTGAGCAAGAACCAAATAATCACCTGAATGAGCAAAACGTGATCAGAAATGGTAGCGCTCAACAAAACAATCACTTAATTGATTGAAGAGTGATTGACGGCCGATAGCGAAGTGTTTAGCCTTCATCGTTAATAAACGAGCACGCCGCACATGTGACGGGAGTAGCTCAGAATAAAAGGAGACTTAAATGGTAAATCACAAGCGTCGCAAGCGTTTGTTGAAACTGCTTGCCGAACATAACACGGCCAGCGTGCCGCAACTGGTCGACTGGCTGAACGCTTCCCCGGCCACCGTGCGGCGCGACATCAGCTGGCTGGCCGCCCGCAGTCTGCTCACGCGCACACGCGGCGGCGCCGCCAACCTTGAGCAGAAAAAGCGCGGCTTTACGCTCAGCAGCGAGACCTTCCAGAACAATATCCAGTGCCGCGCCGAGCACAAACGCGCCATTGCGCGCTACGCCGCCGGCATGTGCAACGAGGGCGAGACCATCATCATCAACGGTGGCACCACCACCTTTATGATGGCCGAATTCCTGGTCGACCATCACCTCAAGATCCTCACCAATTCCTTTCTGATGGCCGAGCGCCTGCTGGTCTCCAGCGAGAACGAGATCATCGTCCCCGGCGGCAAGGTGTACCGCGAGCAGAACGTCATCCTCAGCCCCTTCGACAACGACATCACCCAGCATCACTATGCCGCCAAGATGTTCATGAGCGTTTACGGCCTGTCGCTGCTTGGATTAATGGAAGCCGATCCGCTGCTGATCCAGGCCGAGAAGCGCCTGATTTCGCAAGCCGAGGAACTGATCGTGCTGGCCGACAGCTCCAAATTCGCCAAGAAGGCGGGCCTGATCCTGTGTGGCCTGAATCGCGTATCGACCGTCATTACGGATACCGAAGCATCCGACGCCGCCGTGCAGTTGCTGGAACACTCCGGCGTGCGCGTGGTGACCGTGGAGCGCGAAGCAATGCCGACCCAGATCGAGCAATCCTCCTCCTTCAATGCGCCCTACGGCTTTGAGACCGTGGGCATGTTTCAGTCGGAGGCCGCGCATTGAAGCTGAATAAAATCGTATTGGCGGCCGTTGCCGCCGGCTTGCTGCTTGCCGTCGCCGGCTGCAAGGAGAAAGCGCCCGACCAGATCCGCATCGCCATGGTGGTGAAAAACCTCGGCAACGGCTTCTTCGACGCCGCGCATAACGGCGCCAAGGACGCGGCCAAGGAGTTGAAGAACGTCGAGATCATCTACACCGGCCCCACCACGCCGAGCGCGGAAGGCCAGATCGAGATCATTAATTCGCTGATCAGCCAGAAGGTGAACGCCATCATCATTTCGGCCAACGACCCGAACGCGCTGGTGCCGATCACCAAAAAGGCCATGGCGCGCGGCATCAAGGTGATTTCCTTCGACAGCGGCCTGGCGCCGGAAGGACGGCTGATGCAGCTGAATCCTTCCAACGCCGACTTGATCGGTTTGAAGCAGATCCAGATGGCGTCCGACGCCATCGGCGGCGAAGGCGAAATCGCCATCCTGTCCGCATCGGCGCAGGCCACCAACCAGAATATCTGGATCAGCGTGATGAAGAAGGTGCTGGAGAAGCCGGAGTTCAACAAGATGAAACTGGTCGCCACCGTCTACGGCGACGACCAGTCGGACAAGAGCTATCGCGAGGCCATCGGACTGCTGCGCAGTAATCCGAAGCTGAAGGCCATCATCGCGCCGACCACGGTGGGCATCAATGCAGCCAGCAAGGCGGTGGTCGATGAGCACTTGGTGGGCAAGGTGTTCGTTACCGGTCTGGGGCTGCCGTCCGAGATGGCGGGCCATGTGAAGAGCGGCGCGGTGCGCGAATTCGCGATCTGGAATCCTATCGATCTCGGTTACGCCGCCACCTACGCGGCCTACGACTTCGTGAAAAACCAGCCGACCGCGCGTCCCGGCGGCAGCATCTCCGCCGGCCGCATGGGCAGCATCGCCATCGACGACAAAGGTGAAGGCGCGATGGCGCCGCCGTTCACCTACGACAAGAGCAACGTCGACAAATTCTCCAAGATCTTCTGAGCCGGAAGTCCTATGACCACGAATACAAGCCCGGTCCTACAGCTGACCGGGATCAGCAAGCGATTTGCGGGCATCGTCGCGCTTAATCAAGTCGCGTTGACGGTGCGCGCCGGCGAAGTGATGGCACTGATCGGCGAGAACGGCGCCGGCAAGTCGACGCTGGTGAAAACCCTGACCGGCATCTATCAGCCGGACGAAGGCAGCATCACGCTGGCCGGCCAGCCGGTGGTGTTCGCCGACGCGCAGGACGCCATGCGCGCCGGGATCACGGCCGTGCACCAGGAAACCGTGATGTTCGATGAACTGACGGTGGCGGAAAACATCTACGTCGGTCGGCAGCCGGTGCGCGGCGCGCGCATCGACTGGAAGCGTATCGAGACGGAAGCCGAGAAGTTGTTCGAGCGGCTGGAAGTGTCGCTGCCGGTGCGCGCACGGGTAAAAGACCTGAGCGTGGCGCAGCGCCACTTCGTCGAGATTGCACGCGCGCTGTCGCAGGATGCGCGCGTGGTGATACTTGACGAGCCGACCGCCTCGCTGTCGCAGCGCGAGATACAGGAGCTTTACCGCATCATCGGCCAGTTGCGCGCAGCTGGCACCGCAGTCATTTTCATCTCGCACAAATTCGACGAAATCTTCGCCGTGGCGGACCGCTACACGGTGCTGCGCGATGGCCAGTTCATCGCCGAAGGCGCGCTGGCCGACATCACCGAGCCTGAGCTGGTGGCGCTGATGGTGGGCCGCGCCGTGAAGGAAGCCTATCCCAAAGCCGCCGTCACGCCGGGCGAAGTGGTGCTGGAAGTGCGCAACTTCTGCCATCCGACGGAATTCGACAGCGTCAGCTTCTCGCTGCGCCAGGGTGAGATTCTGGGCTTCTACGGTTTGGTGGGCGCCGGCCGTTCCGAGGTGATGCAGGCTCTGTTCGGCCTCACCGGCGGCGTGACCGGCGCGGTGTCCATGCACGGCAAGCCGATCGCCATCCGCTCGGCAGCCGATGCCATTGCGCACGGCATCGCCTATGTGCCGGAAGACCGCCAGCACCAGGGAGCGCACCTGACGCTGCCCATCCTGCACAACATCACCCTGCCGATACTGTCGCGCGTCGGCTTCTTCCTGCGCGGACGACGTGCGCAGGAGATGGCGATCGCACGGCACTATGCGGAACAGCTGGAACTCAAGGCCGCACACCTGACGCAGCACGTATCCGAACTTTCCGGCGGCAACCAGCAGAAGGTCGTGCTGGGCAAGTGGCTGGCGACCGATCCCAAGGTCATCATTCTCGACGAGCCGACCAAAGGCATCGACATCGGCTCCAAGGCCGCCGTGCACCGCTTCATCGGCGAGCTGGTGTCCAAGGGCCTGTCCGTGATCCTGGTGTCGTCCGAGCTGCCGGAGGTGATGGGCCTCGCCGACCGCATCGTCGTCATGCACCAGGGGCGCATTGAAAACGAATTCGTGCGGGCCGACGCCACGCCGGAATTGATCGTCGCGGCGGCCTCCGGCTGCGCGCTGCCGACGGAGGAATGCGTATGAAAGCGCTGCTGAAAATGCGCGAAACCCAGCTGGCGCTGTGCATCGTCGCCCTGATCGCGCTGGTCGGCGTACGCGCGCCGGTGTTCATCACGCCGGGCAGCCTTGCCAACCTGCTGACCGACAGCACGCTGCTGATCATGCTGGCGTTGGCGCAGATGCTGGTGATCGTCACGCGCGGCGTGGATTTATCGATGGCCTCGACCCTGGCGCTGGCCGGCATGATGTCGGCGCTGCTGGCAGCGCGCTTCCCTGCCCTGCCGTTGTTCGTGGTGGTGCTGGCGGCGCTGGGCATCGGCTTGGTGCTGGGCCTCGTCAACGGCTACCTGATCGGCTACCTGGATTTGCCGCCCATCGTGGTCACGCTGGGCACCATGAGCGTCTATCGCGGTATGGTGTTCGTGCTGTCCGGCGGCGCCTGGGTATCGTCGCACCAGATGCCGCCGGAATTCGTCGCCTTTCCGCTGGCGCGTCTGCTCGGCATGACGCATCTGGTCTGGCTCGCGGCGTTGACGGTACTCGCCGCGTGGTACGTGGCGCGTCACAGCCGCTTCGGCCGCGACCTTTACGCCATCGGCAACGAGCCTTCGTCGGCGCGCTATGTCGGGATTCCGATTGCACGGCGCCTGCTGTGGTCCTACGGCCTGTCGGGCGCCATGGCCGGCTTGTGCGGCTACCTGTGGGTGGCGCGCTACGCCGTGGCCTACACCGAAATCGCCTACGGCTTTGAATTCACCGTGATCGCCGCCTGCGTCATCGGCGGCATCAGCATCGCCGGCGGTTGTGGCAGCGTGGCCGGTGCGGTGCTGGGCAGCTTGTTCCTGGCCGTGATCGGCAACGCGCTGCCGGTGGTGAAGGTATCGCCGTTCTGGCAAAGCGCGCTCACCGGCATCGTGATCCTGGCGGCGGTGCTGATCAACGCCCGCAACGGCAAGCAAGGCGGCCGGCAGATCCTGCCGCTGCATGGACTTAACCCAACCGGACCCGCAGCGTGAACACCACAACCATGCCGACCTCCCGCTACGCCATCGCCGACCGCCAGGGCTTCCGCATCCGCGCGGCGCTGGCAAGGCGCGAAAGCCTGCTGGCGCTGTTATTGCTGGCGGCTTTCATCGCCAATAGCTTCCTGCTGCCGAATTTCCTCGACCTCGACAACCTGGCCGATGGCACGTTCAACTTCAGCGAGAAGGCGCTGATCGCCTTGCCGATGGTGCTGCTGATTATTTGCCGGGAAATCGACATCTCCGTCTCGGGCATCCTGGCTCTGGCCTCGGTCGCCATGGGCTGGGCCAACGCCAACGGCGCGCCGCCTGAAGCGCTGCTGCCGATCGCCATCGCCACCGGCACGCTGTGCGGCTGTCTGAACGGCGTGCTGGTGACGCGTTACGGCCTGCCGTCCATCGTCGTCACCATCGGCACCGTGTCGGTGTTCCGCGGCCTGTCCAGCGTGGTGCTGGGCGACCAGGCCTATACCGGCTATCCGCAAGTGATGGCCGACTGGGGCCAGGGCTACTTCTTCGACAGCATCCCGCGCGAGTTCGTCATCCTGCTGGCGTTCGCGGCGCTGTTTGCCGTGATGCTGCACGCCACGAGCTGGGGACGACGCATTTACGCCATCGGTAACAACCCGGTGGCGGCGCGCTTCTCCGGCATCGCCGTGGATCGCTATCGCCTCGTACTGTTCATGCTGACCGGCGCCATGGCTGGACTGGCGGGCTACCTGCTGACGGGCCGCATCGGCAGCACGCGGCCGAACATCGCCATGGGCTGGGAGCTGGAGATCATCACGATGGTGATACTGGGCGGCGTCAGTATCGCCGGCGGCGCGGGCACCATCGCCGGCGTCATGCTGGCCGTGTTCACGCTGGGCACCGTCACCTACGGTCTGTCGCTGGCGAATGTGCCCGGCATCTACATGACCATCGTGATCGGCATCCTGCTGCTGGCGACCATCGCCCTGCCGCGCCTGCTGAGTGGACGGAAGAAATGAAGCAACCTCAGGACGCCACCATCGTTCTGGACATCGGCAAGACCAACGTCAAGCTGGTGCTGATCGACGCCGACGGTATCGTATTGTCAGAGCTACGCAGCCCTAACACCATCGTGCAGAAGACGCCGTATCCGCATCACGATACGGACCGCATCTGGGCGTGGGTGCTGGATGGGCTGCGCATTTTCGCCAGTCAGGCGCACATCGGCGCCATCGTCCCCGTCACCCACGGCGCCACCGCAGCGCTGGTGGACGATGTAGGCCTGGTGCTGCCGGTGCTGGACTACGAATACGATATGCCGGAAACGCCTCATAGGCCTCATACGCCTTATGAAGCCATGCGCCCGCCGTTCTTCTCGACCTATTCGCCGCAGCTGCCGGCGGGCCTGAACCTGGGCCGCCAACTGGCATGGCAGGCGCAAGCCTTCCCCGAGCAGTTCGCGCGCGTGCGGCACATCCTCATGTACCCGCAATACTGGGCGTGGCGGCTGTGCGGCTCGCCGGCCAGCGAAGTGACCTCGCTGGGCTGCCACACAGACCTGTGGCAACCGGCGCTCCAACAATATTCGTCGCTGGTGGAACGCATGGGGTGGGGCCGGCTGTTTGCGCCCATCCGTCCGGCCTGGGCGCCGCTGGCAACGATCAAGCACGAACTGGCGCGGCTAACCGGCCTGCCGGCCGCATGCCGCATCCTGTGTGGCATCCACGACAGCAATGCGTCGCTGCTGCGGCATCTGCACGCCAGCGCGCCGCCAGCGGTGCTATCCACCGGCACCTGGGTCATCGCCGCCGCACCGGGCGCACCGCTGGACGGCTTGCGCGAGCAGGCCGATATGCTCGCCAACAGCAACGCATTCGGTCAGGCCGTCGCCTGCATGCGCTTCATGGGCGGCCGCGAATTTGCTGAACTGGCGGGCAGCGACGCCATCCCCTGCGCCATCAGCGACCTGCAAGCGGTGATCGACCAGGGCACGCTGGCCTTGCCCAGTTTTGCCGGCGCCACCGGCCCGTTCGCGGGCCGCAGCGGCAGCATAGAGGGCCCGCCGCCGCGCGATGCCGCCCAACGCTACGCCCTGGCCACACTGTACTGCGTACTGATGAGCGACTATTGTCTCGATGCCCTGGGCGTCGGCGCGCCCGATGCCGCCATCGTGGTGGAAGGCAGCTTTACCGGCAATCCGTGGTTTGCACCGCTGCTGGCCGCGCTGCGGCCGGACCAGCAAATCGGCAGCACCGACGACAGCAGCGGCACCGCTTGCGGCGGCTGGCTGCTGCACCACCGGGAGCGCGCGCCGGCTAGCGCCACGCACGCCGCCGTGGCGGCTGTGCTAAGCGGTTGGTGGGAATATAAGGAAAACTGGTTGAAAGTCTTACTTTAGAAACTGGTGGAAGACCAAAAAAGCGCGCTAGACTAGGGTCATGACCATCTATGACACTTTCAGCACGCGCACGGCGCAGGCATTGCCAACATTGACGCCGGCCGAGATCAAACGCATCCACCGTTTCGGCAACAAGGTTTGCTTCCGCGACGGCGATCAGTTGGTCGAAGCAGGCCACAGCAAGTTCGGCATGTACGTCCTGTTGAAAGGGCGCGTCCGCGTCAGCCGCTGCGATGGCCTGGGCAACAGCTCCATCATCACCGAACATGATCCCGGCGAGTTTATCGGCGAAATCAGCCAACTGGCCGACGCGCCGCCGCTGGTGAATGTGCATGCCCTGGGCGAGGTTGAAGTGCTGGCGCTGAGCACCGAAGAACTGCGCGCGCTATTGATCTCCGACGCCGAACTGGGCGAGCGCATCGTCCGCGCCTACATTCTGCGCCGCGTCGAACAGCTGAGCAACAAGGATGGCGGCGTGGTGCTGGTGGCCGCGCCCGGGCATCCGCGCCTGCACGCCCTGCAGGGATGGTTGAACAGTAATGGCCTGCCTCACCGCCTGCTCGATCCGTCGCTGGACCCGCAGGCGGTGGCGCTGGTGGAGCGCTATCAGCCGCAGGCGCACGACTGGCCGTTGGCCGTTTGCCCGGATGGCAGCGTGCGAAAAAATCCCACCACGGTCGATCTGGGGCGCTGTCTCGGCACGCTGCCGCCATTAAGCCCGGACGTGGTGTGGGACATCATCGTTGTGGGCGCCGGCCCTGCCGGTCTGGCAGCCGCCGTGTATGCAGCCTCGGAAGGCCTATCGGTTCTGGCGTTGGAAACCCGTGCCTACGGCGGCCAGGCTGCGGCGAGCGCGCGGATTGAAAATTACCTCGGTTTCCCGACCGGTATTTCGGGCGGCGCGCTGGCCGGCCGCGCCTTCGTACAATCGCAGAAATTCGGCGTCAAGCTGGCGATCCCCGCGCCCGCCGGCCGCCTACTCTGCGGCAGCCACCCGTTGCAGGTCGAGATGTGCGGCAGTTTGACGCTGCTGCAGGCGCGCAGCGTGGTGTTGGCCTGTGGCGCGCGCTACCGCCGCCCCGCGCTGGACAACCTGAAGCTGTTCGAAGGCCGGGGCGTGTACTACTGGGCCTCGCAACTGGAAGCCGGCATGTGCGCCAGCGAAGAAGTGATTTTGGTCGGCGGTGGCAATTCGGCCGGCCAGGCGGCGGTATACCTGGCCGCCCACGCCGCCAAGGTGCATATGCTGATCCGCAAGGACAGCCTGGCGTCCACCATGTCCAGCTATCTGATCGAACGCATCGCGGCCACGCCCAACATCGAACTGCATACCCACTCCGAAATCATCGCGCTGGAAGGCAGTGATGAAGATGGCCTACAGCAGGTCCGTGTGCGCGACAATCGCTCGCGCCTGGAAACCGGCTACGATATTTGCCGCGTTTTCCTGTTCATCGGCGCCGATCCCAACACCGGCTGGTTGGGCGACTGCGGCGTGGAGGTGGATGACAAAGGGTTTATCCTCACCGGCTCCGACACCTCTGGCGATTGCACTGTTGCGCGCACCGGACTGGAAACCAGCGTGCCGGGCGTGTTCGCCATCGGCGACGTGCGCGCCAACTCCACCAAGCGCGTGGCGGCAGCCGTGGGTGAAGGCGCGGCCGTCGTCGCACAAATTCACGCCTTCCTCGCGCACAATTCGCGCTGAGGATCAGGCGATAATATTCAGGCCGCCATCGACATACACCGTGCTGCCGGTGAGGTGCTTGGCATACGGCGAGGCGAGATAAGCACAAGTGCTGCCGACATCGACGATGTCCACCAATTCGCCCAGCGGGGCGCGGGCGATCGCATCGTTCAGCAGACGATCGAAGTCTTTCAGGCCGGAGGCCGCGCGCGTTTGCAGCGGCCCCGGCGAAATGGCGTGAACGCGGATGCCGCGCGGCCCCAATTCATACGCCAGATATCTGCACGATGCTTCCAGGGCCGCCTTCACCGGTCCCATGACGTTGTAGTTGGGGACCACCTTTTGTGCGCCGTGATAGCTCATGGCGAACATGCTGCCGCCAGCGGTCATCAAGGGTGCGGCCAGCTTTGCCATGCGGATGAAGGAGTGGCACGAGACGTCCATCGCTTGCAAGAAGCCTTCCGTCGAGCAGTCCAGCAAACCGCCCTGCAAATCGGCTTTCGGTGCGAAGGCGATGGAGTGGACCAGAATGTCGAGTGTGCCCTGCCCGGCCAGCGTGGCGAATACGGCTTCCAGTTGGCCTGCCTGCGTGACGTCCAGCGGCAGCAGTTGCGCCTCGATTTCTGCCGCCAGCGGGGCGACATGCGGCAGCGCTTTTTCGTTCAGGTAGGTCAGCACGACCTCGGCGCCGAGCTTGCGGAAAGCCAGCGCGCAGCCCCAGGCGATGGAATGTTCGTTGGCGACGCCTACCACCAGCGCGCGCTTGCCTGACAAAATCGGATAGATCGTTTCGGTATTCATGCCGCCTCCTTCACCACCAGTTCCAGCGCATGACGCGCGATCATCAGTTCCTCGTTGGCCGGCACCACCCACACCGCGACCTTGCTGCCGGTGGCGCTGATGCGCGCGCAGCCATCGACGCCATCGACCCCAACTCCGCCGACTGCGGCCGCGTTGGCGGCATCGTCCAGTTGCACGCCCAGCCAGGCAGCGTCGCGACAGACGGCGGCACGCAGGGCGGCGCTGTTCTCGCCTATGCCGCCCGAGAACACCAGGGTATCCAGCCCGCCCAGCGCAGCGGCCAGCGAGCCAAGCTCGCGGCCTATGCGATAGATCATCAAATCGATCGCCTTACGCGCACGCGGGTCGCAGCTCTGTTCCAACGTGCGCATGTCCGACGAAATCCCGGAAACGCCCAACAGCCCGGACTCCTGGTACATCAACTTCTGCACCGCCGCCACATCCATGCCCAACTCCTGCATGAGGTACAACACCACGCCGGGATCGAGCGCGCCGCAGCGCGTGCCCATCGGCAGGCCATCGACGGCCGTGAAGCCCATGGTGCTCGCCACGCTGCGGCCGCCATCGATGGCACACATGCTCGCGCCATTGCCCAGATGCGCAGCCACCACGCGGGCGCCGGCCAGGCCCGTACCCATCTGCGGCAGAACGCTGGCAATGTACTCATACGACAGGCCGTGGAAGCCATACCTTCGCACTCCCAGATCCGTAATCCGCTGCGGCAGCGCAAACTCCTGTGCCTGCTCCGGCTGGCCAACGTGGAACGCGGTATCGAAGCACGCCACCTGCGGCACGTGCGGCGCCATCGCCAGCAGCGAGCGCACCGGCGCCAGGTTGTGCGGCAAATGCAGCGGCGCCAGTGGCACCAGCTTGTCCAGCGCATCCAGCATGGCCGCGTCCAGGCGTTGCGGACCGCTGTAGGCGACGCCACCGTGCACGATCCGATGGCCCACTGCCACCACCTGTTGCCCGTCCAGATGCGTATGCGCGAAGTCAAACAGGAAGCGCATGCCGCCTTCGTGGTCCAGCGGACCATCGCGCCATTCACGCTCGGACACTAGCGCACCTTGCGCGTCCTGCGCAATGAAGCGCGCCATGCCTGAATACAGGTTTTCGATCTTGCCGCGCAGCGTCAAACCCAGCGCCGGGCCACTGAACATCGAAAACTTGATGCTAGACGAACCTGCGTTGATGACGATAATGCTGTCGGTCGCTTGCATGGCTTCAGCCCTCGATAACACGTGCACTGGACAGTTTACTGTGCGCCACCAGTACAGCGACCGCACACGATGCCAGACGAGCCTGTACAGTATCTGCACGGCTGGTGAGTATCACCGGTACACGCGCACCGAGCACGATGCCGGCCGCACTGGCGCCGGCCATGAAGGTCAGGCTCTTGGCCAGCATATTGCCTGCTTCCAGGTCCGGCGCGAGCAGCACATTGGCCTGGCCGGCGACCGGCGATTTCAGATTCTTGATGGCGGCTGCCGCGGGATCGATAGCGTTGTCCATCGCTAGCGGACCGTCGATCAGCGCGCCGGTGATCTGACCACGATCGGCCATCTTGCACAGTGCTGCGGCATCGATGGTCGAAGGCATTTTGGAGCTGACCGTCTCCACCGCCGCAAGGATGGCAACCTTGACCGGGTCGAAGCGCAGTATCTGCGCCAGGTCGATCGCGTTCTGCACGATATCGACCTTGTCGTCCAGCGTGGGGTTGATGTTGACGGCGGCGTCGGTGATGATGAGCGGCTCGGCGCGGCCCGGCACATCCATTACGAAGCAGTGGCTAAGCCGGCGCGCGGTACGCAGGCCGGTGGCGGTGGACACCACGGCACCCATCAACTCATCGGTATGCAGGCTGCCCTTCATCAGCGCGGCGGCCTGGCCTTCGCGCACCAGCTGCACGGCGCGTGCGGCAGAGGCGTGACTGTGTTCCGTATCGATGAGCGTCAGCGCCGAGATATCGAGCTGCGCTTCCTCTGCGGCCCGCGTGATGCGCGCTTTCGGGCCCACCAGGATCGGCGTAATCAATCCCAGCGCTGCGGCATCAAGTGCAGCTTCCAGCGCGCTGCGGTCGCAGGGATGGGCGACGGCAACGGTTACCGGGCCCACCTGCCGCGCTGCGGCAATCAATCTATCGTAATGCGGCTGCAGGACTTCCATGCGATCTCCTTGGTGGATGGCACGGGCATCATAGCAACTAGTGCAAATAAATCAATCGTTTCTTGTGCGACGCCGCACTCCGAACCATAGACACAGTGCCACCGGCACGCCGAGCGCGAATGCGGAAACGTGGTCCCACACGCCATCGCCCACCAACGCCGAAATCAGGCCAACCAGAGTCAGAACCGCCAAGACGATCGGCGCGGCCCACATGCGCGTGACTGGACTGCTCATCGCGCGTCTCCTTCCGTCGCCAACGCCTTGGCCAGCGCCGGCAAGCCCTGCGTTTCATCCTTAGCAGCGGCGCTGCGTGCAGATACGGTCATGCCGCGCTTCAGCCACAGATACAAACCGCTGCCCAGCACGAAGATGGTGATGACGTCCAGCGCCGCCCACAGGAATTGCATCCACGCGCCGCCGTAATCGCCGAAATGCAGCGGTTGCGAAATCAACAGGCCAGTGAGATACCACGGCAGTTCGCGGCGGTCGGTAATCTGCGTGGTCTGCGCATCGACCAGCACCGGCTTGTACAGGCGCGAAGTCAGCGCCTCGTCGCCGCGCATGAAAATGCCGTAGTGGTGAGGGCTGGAGAAGGCGGTGCCCGGGAAGGCGACAAAGCCGATCTTCATTCCCGGTTCCGCAGCCAGCGCGTGTTCCAGCGATTTCTGCATCGAGCCCAGTTGCGCCGGCGGCGGCAGGCCTTTGTATGGCGCGATCATTTGCGACATCTCGGTCACCTGCCAATACTTCAGCATCAGGTCGGCCCAGGTGTTGATCATGCCGGTGGCGCCCACCACCAACGCCCAGGTCATGGTCACGATGCCGAGCATATTGTGCAGGTCCAGCCACTTGACGCGCGGCCCGCGCTCGCGCCGCACTTCGCCGAATTCAAGCTTGCGCATGAACGGCGCATACAGCACCACGCCGGAGATGATGGCGACCACCAGCAACAGGCCCATAAAACCGAGAAACAGCTTGCCCCACAAGCCTGCGTACAAATCCACGTGCAGGTGGAACATCACGCCGAGGAAGCTGCCTTCGAAACTCGGTTCGCCCAACACCTTGGCGGTGCGCGCATCGACCGCGATGGACTTGAATTTTTCATCGGTTGGATGATCGCCCATGGTCAGGAACCAGATCGCCGGATCGTCGGCTTCCTGTGACAGGTACATGGCGATCTTGTTCGGATACAGCGCCTTGCCGGCAGCGATCACATCGTCCATGCTGGCTTTGGGCGTATTGGCCGGCATCGCCGGCGCTTCGATGGCGTTGCCCAGCGCGTGATCGATCTCGTGATGATAAATCAGCGGCAGGCCGGTTACGCACAGCAGCAACATGAACACGGTGCAGACCAGGCTGCTCCATTTGTGTATCCATGCCCAGCGGCGAACGGTATTAGGTGTCATGTCGTGCTCCAGTTGCCGTACCCAGGTCGGTACTCAGGCCTCAATGATAATGCAAATTACTCTCATTCAGAGCCAAAAATGGCGGCAAACGCTATGTCGGTGCGCGTGGCGCGCCGCTTCGGCACCGACGGCAACACCGGCATCCGCGTCAACGCCAGCCGCCAACAAGCAGGAGCTGTCGGCCTGGACCCGCCTCGATATCGGCGCCAACTACGTGGCCCGCATCATGGACCGCAACGTCACCTTCCGCGCGCGCATCGACAACGTCACCGACAAGAGCTACTGGGCTTCGGCCGGCGGCTACCCGAATGCGAACTACCTGATCCTGGGCGCACCGCGCACGGCTTCGGGATCGGCCAGCGTCGACTTCTGATTAATAGATCTCGCGGCGCAGGCGCTGCATCTGCTGGTCATGACGCTCGACCCAACGGCGGGCGTCATCCAGCTGGCGCTCCAGCCGTTGCAGATAGTCGACCAGTTCGCGCCGCTCCTGTTCGCGGCGGCGATCCTGTTTGGCCGTTTCGTCGTTGACGGGACGGTCCTTTGCTTCCAGGTTGGAGCGGATCTCACGTTCCAATCGGCCCAGCCGGCCGCGCGCCTCGCGCACGCGGTTCGCCAGTTCATTTGCTTCCGCTACCGCGTGCTGCTGTTTGGCCGCGACTACCTCAAAATCCTGGCCGCTGACGTAGGCGTGCTTTAACTGGTTCTGTGCGGCCGGTGCGCACACTTCCACCGCCATGCCGTTGCTGGCGCGACCTCGTTCAAAGGCGTTCTCCGGGGTGCAATAGCGTGCGTTCTCCTGGCGCCATGCGTTGGTGTAGGCATCGCGCGTTTCCGGAATCACGAACACCTTGTCGCGGCTGGCGTTGTTCATGCGCTGTTCCAGCATGAAGGGCTGACCGTAGCCGTCGGCCGCGCCGGTGTCGCGCCAATACGCGACCAGCCGCGCTTCCCAGGCCTGGCGATATTCCTGCTCGTGGATCTTCAGGCCCTTGGCCTTGGCTTCGCGGCCGCGCGTGCCGAACTCCCTGCCGTTGGTAGCGTCGGTGGTGCCCAGATTGCGCCAGTAGTTGACGATCTCCATATTCCACGCCGACCGGTAGGAGTCTTCCTGCACGTCCACGCCGGCGCTGCGCGCTGCGGCGGCACGGTTGCGGAATTCGCTGTCGGGCGTGCCGTTGCGGGCGTCGCTATAGCCCGCGTCCGACCAGAAAGTACGATTGCCGGCACGCCAGCCGTTGGTGTAAGCCTGGTCGTCGAAGCGCAGCGGCGTGGACGCGGCCTTGCTGCGATTGGCTTCCTTTTGCGTCAGTGGCAGGCCGGCCGTGCCTTCGCGTTTGCCGGTGTCGTTCCAGTAGGTGGAGTTGCCGGCGGTCCAGCCGGCATCGTAGGCGTTGGGATTGAGCGGCGTCTTGTGTTTGCGGACGTCTTCGCCCGACGCGTGTCTTGCGTATTGCGCCTGCGCGCCTTGTTCGCCGTCCTTGCCGCCCAGCGCGTACCATAGATCCCAATTGCCTTGCGCCCAGCCTGCGGTGTAGCGGGTGGACGCGTCGGCGATGGCCGGCTTGTCGGCGTGGTCGTCGCAGAAGTCCTTGCGCTCCGCGTAGTTGGCCGGCTCGCCGGACTTGCCGTCTTTGTGGCCGATGGCGGTCCAGTCGCCGACCTTGCAGTCTGCAACGCGCTGCATGTGGGACTGGCAGCCGGCCAGCAACAGGAGGAGAGGAATCAGACGCAATGAGGTTTTCATGACCCGGATTATAGTGCCAGTTTTATAATCCGGGCCATCGATCGGCGGTAAGCTTGGTAACCGATCGTAACCGCGTAGCGGCTGCGCCCTCGGTTCAGGCGGCGATCGCCATATGGCTGTCGCGATGCTGAATCGCGTGGGCCAGGAAGGCGGCGGCGGTCAGCGGCTTGGCGAAGTGATAGCCTTGCGCGAGATCGCAGCCCCAGTCGCGGATCAGGCCCAGCGACCGCTCGGTCTCCACGCCCTCCGCCACCACCTGGTATTCCAGCTCGCGTGCCAGCGCAATCAACGAGCGCACGATGCGCTGGTCGCGCGGATTGGCGTCCACATTGCGGATCAGCGACTGGTCGACCTTGACCACGGTGGCCGGCACCTTCTGCAGGTAGGCGAAGTTGCTGTAGCCGGTGCCGAAATCGTCCAGCGCAAGGCTCATGCCCAGGTCGCGGATGCCGTGCAGCGCCTTCAGGATGCCGGGGCCCTCCATCCATATACCTTCGGTGCATTCGATTTCGACGTAGCGCGGATCGACGCTGAACTCGCGGCAGGTGGCGTGCAGCCGCTCCACGATGTCCTCCTCTTCAAAGTTATAGGCGGACAGGTTGATCGCCACCTTGATCGGATGGTCGGCCGCGTGCCATGCCGCGATTTGCTTGATGGCGGTGTGGATCACCCAGTGGCTCAGTGGGCCGATCAAAGCCGTCTTTTCGATCAGCGGGATGAACTCCGCCGGCGACACCGGCCCCAGTTCCGCATGCGTCCACCGTAGCAGCGCCTCGGCGGCGAGGCAGGCGCCGTTGCACAGCTCATGCTTGGGCTGGTAGTACAGTTCGAACTGGTTGTTGGCGATGGCGTGCCGCACGTCGTTCAGCAGGCGGAAGGCGCGCTGCTGTTTTTCGTCTTCCGCATTGCTGTAGGAGCTCCAGCGCTGCTGATTGACCAGCGACTGGTTGACGGCGGCAGCCGCCTTGCGTGGGGCATCCTTAGCCGAGCCGGCGCACAGCTCGAATTGGACGATGCCGCCGAAACTCGACAGCACCATCGGAATATTCAGGCTGTTGAACGGCGCTAGCAGTTGCGGCTCCAGGCCATGCAGGTAGCTGATGAAGCCATCGTTATCGGCATCCTGGGACAGGATGGCGAAGCGGGCGTCGGTCAGGTGATAGACCTGCGCCCTGCCCTCAAACAATCCAAGCAGGCGGGTGCCGACCTCACGCACCAGTTCATCGTACATCGGCGCGCCGAGCACGCGAATGATCTCGAAGGCCTTGGCGGAATCCGGCATGTCGATGTCTGCCAGCACGCGGTGCTCGCCGCTGTTCGAGCGGGCTTGCGCGGTCAGGTCTTCGAATAGCTGGTATTTGTTCGGCATGCCGCTGACCGCATCGACGTGGCCGACCGCGCGGCCCAGTGTAATGTGCGACATCACCATGCCGGCCAGGTTGGCCAGCGTGGCCTGTTGGGCGGCGGTCAGGCTGTGCGGCTGGGTGTGGATCACGCACAGCGCCCCGATGGCGTAGCCGTCCTGCGTAATCAGCGGCGCACCGGCGTAGAAGCGCACGGATTGCGGGCCGGTGACCATCGTGTTATCGGCAAAGCGTGCGTCTAGCAGCGTGTCCTCGACGATCAAGACGCTGGCTTGCTGGATGGTGTAGTTGCAAAACGTCTGGTCGCGCTGCGTGTTCGGCGGGCAGAAGCCGACGGTGGATTTCAGCCATTGGCGATCGCTGTCCAGCAGGGAGATGTACGAGCCGGCGACGCCGAACATGTCCATCGTCAGCCGCGTGATGGCGTCGAAGTATTCGCTGGTGTTGGTGTTCAGGATGCCGAGCTGCTTGAGCGCTTGCAGGCGCTCGGGCTCGGAGTGCTTGAGCAGTATGTCTTGCATCATCATGCTCCCGCCGGCGCCGGCAGCAGCGCCGCCGATGCCGCTCCATGCGAGCCGCCACGCGAAGGAGCACGTGACAAGCTATGCGCAGACGGCGCGCGCCAGCCAGCCGGCTGCATCTTGAATACGCTGACCGCCTGGTTCAATTGCGCCGCCTGATCCTGCAGCACTTCCACTTCACCGGCCGCATGTTCCACCAGCGTCGCATTCTGCTGCGTCACCTGGTCCATCTGCGAGATCGCGCGGTTCACTTCCTCGATGCCCTGGCGCTGTTCGTCGCTGGCCAGTGTAATGGCACCGACCATGTCGCTGACCTGCTTCACGCTATCGACAATGTCGCGCATGGTGCTGCCGGCGTGTTCCACCAGCCGCGTGCCGGCGTGGATCTTGGCCACCGATTCATCGATCAGCGACTTCACTTCGCGCGCGGCGGTCGAGCTGCGCTGCGCCAGGTTGCGCACTTCCGTCGCCACGACGGCAAAGCCACGTCCCTGCTCACCGGCGCGCGCCGCTTCCACGGCGGCATTCAAGGCCAGGATATTGGTCTGGAAGGCGATACCGTCGATCACGCTGATAATCACCTCGATCTTGCGCGACGACTCGTCGATGGCGTTCATGGTCTGCACCACTTCGCCGACGATCTCGCCGCCCTTGCTGGCGATGTCGGAAGCATTCTGCGCCAGTGAATTGGCGTCGCGCGCGCTGGCGGCGTTCTGCTTGACGGTGGCGGTCAGTTCCTCCATGGCCGACGCGGTCTCCTCCAGCGAGCTGGCCTGGTCTTCGGTGCGGCTGGAAAGGTTCTGGTTCTGCTCCGAGATCTGGTCGCTGATGCTGCCGACGGCCACGGCGGCGTCGTGCACCTCGGTCACCGTATGGCGCAGGTTGCGGCTCATCTTCACCAGCACCGCCATGATGCTGTCCTGGTCCTTGGCGCGCAGCGCCACCTCGTGATACAGCTCGCCACGATCAACCGCATTGGCCAGGGCCTTCACCTCGGCCGGCTCGGCGCCCAGCGCGCGCAGCAGGTACTGCGTCACGCGCCACGCCACCACCGCGCCGATGGCGACCGCAATCGCCGCCGCCAGCAACGTCAGGGATTGGAAGTTGTGCGCGCCGTGCCGCGCCAGGGTGGATTCGGCCTCGGTCATATCTTCTTCCTGATCGATAAAGCCGTTGATGCTGGCCAGCCAATCGACGAACGCTGGCTTGGCCTGCTCCAGCATCATCCTGCGCGCGCCTTCGATATCGCCGGCGCGGCGCGCTTCGATGATCTTTTTAATCAACGGCATCGTGCGGGCTTCGCTCTGCTTGATCTTGTCGAGCCAACCGCGTTCGGCCGGCGTAATCTTCGTCTTGGCGTCATTGAAGAAGGCTTCCATCGGCTTGGCAGACTGCTGGTAATCCTGATCCAGCTTGTCGATCAAGGCCGTCACGCCGGCCAGGTCACCATCGGCGACCAGCGTCACGTCACGCAAAGCGATGGCGCGATCGTGCACACTGCCGCGAAAATTTATCGCATAGCGCTGCTTGACGTTATTGACTTCGCTGATATGCAGCAGGCTGTTGTCGATGGCGTTCACCTTGAACACGCTCAGTGCCGACAACACCAGCATCATCGCGAGAATGATGCCGAACCCGATTCCTAGCCTGGCGGCCACACTGATTTCTTTTTTATTGACTTCCATTGCAGCTCCTTAGGCCGATTTGTGAAACTGCTTGAAACTTTACTACTTGAAGAAAGGTTAAACACCTCCCTAATGAGAGATGGTGTGCTACTGTTCGCGCTGGAAAAACAATATCAAAACCGCTATGCGTATAACTTCCGTCGATGCCGTGCGTGGCCTGACCGTGGCCGCCATGCTGCTGGTGAACGATGCCGGCGACTGGTCCCACATCTATCCCTGGCTGGAGCACGCAACGTGGCATGGCTGCACGCCGGCCGACTTCATCTTTCCCGTGTTCATGCTGATTGTTGGCGTGTCGCTGCAACTGGCAATGGGCCGGCAGCTGGAAATGTTCTCCCCGCGCGGCCCGATGGCCAGCGCCGTGGTGCTGCGTGGCGTGCGGATCGTGCTGCTCGGCGTGGCGCTGAATGTGGTCTCGATGCTGGCCACGGACGGCCACGGTTTCCGCCTGCTTGGCGTCCTCCAGCGCACCGGCATCTGCTTTGCGGCGGCGGGACTGATCGCGATCTACTTCCAGGGCGCCCGCGCGCAATGGGCGCTGCTGTTGGCGATTCTGCTTGGATATTGGGCGTTGCTGGCCGGTGGTGGTGGCGTCGAACCGAACCTGAATCTCGCGGATCGCATCGACACCGCAGTGCTGGGCAGCCTGTCCTACCAATATGACGCGGCCAGCGGCCTGGCGCACGAACCCGAAGGGATATTGAGTACGCTGCCTTCGCTGGCAACCGTCATTCTCGGCATGCGCGCGGGTGATTGGTTGCGCAAGGGCCGCATCGGCGACCTCGCCGTTGCGGGCGTGCTGGCGATGCTGATCGGCGGCCTGTGGTCGCTGGCGCTGCCGTTGAACAAGCAGCTGTGGACTTCGTCCTTCGTGCTGTGGACCGGCGGTTTCGGCATGCTGGCCCTCGCTCTTGCCCACCAACTCATCGACGTACAAGGCTGGCCGGCAGTTGGCCGTGCCATGGGCGTGAATGCGATCACGGCCTACGCCGGATCGTGGTTGGCCAGTTGCGCGCTGGTCGCCACTGGTGTGATGCATCCTCTGTATGAAAATGTATTCGGCGCGCCGCTGGCACCATTGTTCGGCCCGGAGTTTGCGTCGATGGCGTTTGCCGTCAGCTTCACCGCCGTATTCTGGCTGGCGATGCGTTACGCGTACAAACGTGGCTGGCGCGTGTCGATCTAACGCTAGAAGCGCCAGCGCAGCGAGACGGTCAGGCTGCGTTCCTTCTGCAGTTGCGTCTCGCCGATCAGCACGCGCGCCGGACGGTCGCTGCGTACCAGCAGCGCTTCTGTCATTAGCGACAGCTGTTCGGCCAACGGCCAGTCATAGGCCAGCGCCACGCCGTAGCCTGCCTCGCCATTCGGATCGGACGGAATATTATCGTGCTCGGTAACGCTGAAGCGGTCGTAGCGCACCGCCGCAGTGCCTGGGCCGAGGGGATGGCTGGCCAGCACGAACCACGACTGGAAATCGACACCGGCGCCGTTCCGGCCCATATACGTATCGCCGCGCATGGATTGCATCGACAGTTCCCATGTCCCCTGCGGACGCCACACCGCGCTGATGTGGTCGAAGCGCGTGCGCCAGCCGTATTGGCCGTCCTTTACCACCTGCGGGTCGGTCAGGTTATCGTAGTGCAGCGCCGCGAATTCCAGCCGCGCGCCGAAGTTCAGGTTGGCGCCGGCGTAATAGCCCAGCTTTCCATCCATTTCACGGAAAGCGTGCATGTCGCGCGATTGCTTCAGCAAGCGTCCGTTGGGCGCCCGGTACACCGGTAAATCGGCCAGCTTCACTGTATCGGCGCGGCCGGCGATGCGGTCGCTGATGGACCAGCCGCGCCAGGTCAGCAGGGTACCGGTCGGATCGTTGCCTGTATAGGCGGCCGCCAGTACACCGACGTCGAAGGCATCGCCACTGTAGCGGCCCAGCCGCCGCGCGCTCCATTCGATGCCGTTGGTGCGCAGTTCCTCGCCGATCCAGCTGTTGATGGCGGAACTGGAGATGGTGTGCTTGGGCACCCAGCCGACGCTGTCGTAATCGAGTTCCACGCTGGTGGGCGCGAAGAAGAAACCGGCGCGCACGCGGGTTTTCCAGGCGCCTTCCGGCACCGGGCTCCATACCAGAAAGGCTTCGCGCACGTCGACCACGCCGCGCCGCTGCTGGTCCGCGCTCAGTTCAACGCTGGCGGCAATGCTGTCGCTCAGGTCGGCGTCGCCGCGCAGCACGGCTTGGCCGATGCTCAGGCGCGGCGAATCGGCGTCGTAGCGGGTCTTGCCCAAGCCGCTGTCGAGAAAACTGCGTTCGGCGTTGGAATCGACGGCGCGCAGGTCTAGCAAACCGCGCCACTCGACGGCCTGCGCGCCGCCCGCAGCGACGGCCAGCGCCAGCATCAATGGAGAAGGTAACAATTTCATCCCTGCATGATACACGGCTATAATCCCCGCTCTCAACCACGACGAAGAAAGCTTCGGATGATGAACAGTTTGCGTAATGCCGGCCTGGTGCTGCTGGCCTGCATGTCCGGCGCGGCCATGGCCGACACCTTCGAGACCATCGACAGCGCACCGCTGAATGAAGTCTGGCTGAACGGCGGCTTCTACTCGTATCACTTCCAGCGCGACAAAGGCCTGAACGACAGCAATCCAGGCCTCGGCGCCGAATGGCGTTTTTCAACGGTGGCCTCGGCCACGGTCGGCCGTTTCTACAACAGCGATCGCGCCTATTCCAACTACGCGGGAGTCTATTACCAGCCGTTCAAGGTCGGACCGGTGCGGCTGGGCGCGGTCGCCGGCGTCTTCGACGGCTATCCCAAGATGCGCAACGGCGGCTGGTTCCCGGCCGTCATTCCGACCGCCAGCTTCGAATACGAGCGCGTCGGCGTCAATCTCGCCATCGTGCCGTCGTACAAGGACCGCCTGTACGGCGCCATCTCCATACAGCTGAAACTGCGGCCATTTTAAGTGTCATTAAGACACATTAATTATCTCGGAAATAATGATATATAAATTACCACATTGATGTGTTAGCATCCGGTTCGAAAGTCTGGAATGCGCGCGCATCCGTGCTTTCTTCGGTTCGTCAGGTCATTTTCCTGACGATTCACAGTTTAATCTGGAGAATGCATGAATATTAAATCCACCTTACTGGCACTGTCCACGGCAGCAATGCTTGCCGGCGGTGCCGCCCAAGCAGGCGAGTTGATCACCAACGGCGGCTTTGAAAACGGCACCGTCGGCCAACTCGGTTACAACGCCAGCGTACCCGGCTGGTACAACGGCAATGGCTATAACTTCCTGTTCAACGCCACCGGCGCCGACACCACGGGCACAATCAGCGAATATGGACCGCTCAAGCTCTGGGGGCCGGGCAACGGCTCCGACAACGGCCTGACGGCCAGCCCGGCGGGTGGCAGCTTCATCGCCGCCGACGGTGGTTTCCAGATCGGGCCGATCTCGCAAATGGTCAACGGCCTGGTGCCGGGCCAGCAATACACGCTGAGTTTCTACTGGGCCGGCGCACAGCAATACGGCTTCGATGGCCCAACGACGGAAAAATGGGTGGTCGGCTTCGGCAGCAATTCCCAGGAAACCGCAGTCCGGGACAATCTGGATCATGGCTTCACCGGCTGGCAAAAGGAAACCATGACCTTCACCGCCGCCAATACCAGCGAAGCGCTGAGTTTCCTGGCCATCGGTACGCCGAGCGGCGTACCGCCGTTCTCGCTGCTGGACGGCGTCTCGATGACAGCCGCCGTACCCGAGCCGTCGACCTGGGCCATGCTGGCCCTGGGCTTGGGCGTGCTGGGTTTCAGCGCCCGCCGCCGTAAGGCCGGCGCAGCGTAATCGGCTTGACGGCGTCAGGTGCCTGGCGCCGTCTTTTTGTCTTTTGAATCGTGCTCATGAACACCTTCCTGTCCAACCTCTCCCACTGGCCGGCGCTGGTGACCGACATCGTCCGCCTCGGCGTCTGGCTGATGCTGCTGTCGCTGCTGTTTATGCCGCTTGAGCGCTGGCTGGCGGTACGCAAGGAGCGGCTGACGCGACGTGTGTTGGCGGTCGATCTTGCCATGTATTTCGTCAACAGCCTGCTGCCTGCGGCCATACTCGGTATGCTGATGGCGGCGGTGGCGGCCGGCGCACGCATGCTGCTGCCCGACGCCATTCCGGCCGCCCTCGCCGCCTTGCCGCTGGCGGCACGGCTGACGCTGGCCTTGCTCATCGCCGAAATTGGCTTCTACTGGGGCCATCGGCTGAGCCACCAGTTGCCTTGCTTGTGGCGCTACCACGCAGTGCACCACCAGCCCGAACACCTGTATTTCCTGGTCAACACCCACGCCCACCCGGTCGACATGATTGTGACCAGGCTGTGTGGCATGACGCCGCTGTATTGCCTCGGCTTGGCCGGCGCCGGCGCGGCAGGCAGCGCCACGCCGGTGTTGGTGATTATCATCGGCACCATCTGGGGCTTCTTCATCCACGCTAACCTGCGGGTGCGGCTGGGACCACTGGAGTGGCTGGTCGCCACGCCGGCCTTTCACCACTGGCACCACAGCAAAAGCGCACCGCTGAACCGCAATTTCTCTTCCACGCTGCCGGTGCTCGATATGCTCTTCGGCACTTGGCATTTGCCGCAATCCTGGCCGCAGGACTACGGCTGCTCGCCGCCTGACGTGACTTAACGCGACTTGACCGAAATCTGCTCCAGGATGTGCTTGGGCACCTCGGCGTAGTGCTTGAACTCCATGGTGTAGGTGGCCCGCCCCTGCGTCAGTGAACGCAGGGTGGTCGAGTAGCCGAACATCTCGGCCAGCGGCACGGCGGCGCGTATGATCTTGCCGCCGCCGCCCGGGATTTCATCCATGCCCTGCACCATGCCGCGCCGCGACGTCAGGTCGCCCATGGCGTTGCCCATGAATTCCTCGGGCGTCTCCACTTCCACCTGCATCACCGGCTCCAGCAGCACCGGACCCGCGCGCTTCATGCCCTCCTTGAAGGCCATCGAACCGGCCATGCGGAAGGCGTTCTCGTTCGAGTCCACGTCGTGGTAAGAACCGAAGGTCAGCGTGGCGCGCACGTCCACCACCGGATAGCCGGCCAGCACGCCCGAGCGCAGCGTCTCCTGGATGCCCTTGTCCACCGCCGGGATGAATTCACGCGGCACCACACCACCTTTGATGGCGTCGACGAATTCATAGCCCTTGCCGCCCGCCTCCATCGGTTCCAGCGTCAGCACCACATGGCCGTATTGACCGCGTCCGCCCGACTGCTTGACGAATTTGCCTTCCACATCGGTGGCGCTCTTGGTGATGGTTTCGCGGTAGGCCACTTGCGGCTTGCCCACCGTCGCCTCGACGCCGAATTCGCGCCGCATGCGGTCGACCAGGATTTCCAGGTGCAGCTCGCCCATGCCGGACATGATGGTCTGGCCCGATTCCTCGTCCGTATGCACGCGGAACGACGGGTCTTCCTGCGCCAGGCGGTTCAGGGCGATGCCCATCTTTTCCTGGTCGGCCTTGGTCTTCGGCTCCACCGCCTGCGAGATCACCGGCTCGGGGAAGATCATCTTCTCCAGCACGATCACGTGGTCCGGCGAGCTTAAGGTATCGCCGGTGGTCACGCCCTTCAGGCCCACCGCCGCCGCGATGTCGCCGGCGTAGACTTCCTTGATCTCCTTGCGCTCGTTGGCGTGCATCTGCAGGATGCGGCCGAGCCGCTCCTTCTGCGCTTTGGTCGGGTTGTACACCGTGTCGCCGGAATTCACCACGCCCGAATACACGCGGAAGAAGGTCAGCTGGCCGACAAACGGATCGGTCATGATCTTGAACGCCAGCGCGGCAAACGGATCGCTGTCGTTCGGATGCCGCTCAATCGGGTTGTCATCCTCGTCGTGGCCGGCGATGGCCGGCACGTCCAGCGGCGACGGCAGGTATTCGATCACCGCGTCCAGCATGGCCTGCACGCCGCGATTTTTGAAAGCGCTACCGGCCAGCATCGGCACGATCTCGTTGCGCACGGTGCGCAGGCGCAGCCCGGTCTTGATTTCCTCTTCGGTCAGCACGCCTCCGTCCAGGTATTTTTCCAGCAGCTCGGGCGTGCCTTCGGCGGCCGCTTCCACCATCTTGTCGCGCCATTCCTGCGCCAGTCCTTGCAGATCGGCCGGGATGTCTTCATAGGTGAACTTCACGCCGAGCGACTCGTCGTCCCAGTTAATCGCCCGCATCTTGACCAGATCGACCACGCCATGGAAGTTGTCTTCCGCGCCCAGCGGAATCTGAATCGGCACGGCCACGCCTTTCAGGCGATCAGCAATCTGTTCGCGCACACGGAAGAAGTTCGCACCGACGCGGTCCATCTTGTTGACGAAGGCGATGCGCGGCACATGGTATTTGTTGGCCTGGCGCCAGACGGTTTCCGATTGCGGCTGCACGCCGCCGACGGCGTCGTACACCATGACGGCGCCGTCGAGCACGCGCATCGAACGCTCCACTTCAATGGTAAAGTCGACGTGGCCCGGCGTATCGATGATATTGATACGGTGCTCGGCGAAATTCCCGGCCATGCCCTTCCAGAATGCGGTGGTGGCGGCCGAGGTGATGGTGATCCCGCGTTCCTGCTCCTGCTCCATCCAGTCCATGGTGGCGGCGCCGTTATGTACTTCGCCGATCTTATGGTTGACACCGGTGTAAAACAGGATGCGTTCCGTGGTCGTGGTTTTGCCGGCATCGATGTGGGCGCTGATGCCTATATTGCGGTAACGCTCGATTGGGGTCTTGCGGGTCATCACAGATCTCCTTGGACAGACTGCTATGGGAGCTCTCAGGTGCGGCGTCTCCGTCCGAATTCAATAGCTTGTTTCAAGAGCTCGCTAAGTGTGCGACATGACTAGTGGCAATTAATGTAACCTGTTGCTTAACTTTACCTCTGAATGGAACCTTCTGCATGCGCGCGCCCGTCAAAACCACCCTCTTCCTATCCTTAGGCATGGCTCACACTCTTGCTTTGGCCCAGGCTTCCGACATGGAACTGCGACTGGAACGCTGCGCCGTGCTGGGCGACGCCAGTGCCCGCCTGGCTTGCTACGATGGCCTGGCCAAAACCGCACCGGCGGTCAAGGCAGCAGGCGACAACGCCATCGTCGCACCGGCCGCCGGCAGCGAGCCGGTGCGCACCCAGCCTGCGGCGCCGCCGGCCGAGCCGAACGTCCCGGCCAAGGTCGCCGAGCTGACCACCATCAAGCCCGAGGCCGCCGTGTCGCGCATGGTCCAGGAATGGGAGCTCGACCGGTCCGCCAAGCGCGGCGTGTTCAACTTCCGCCCGCACAAGGACACTTATCTGCTGCTGGCCAATTACAGCACCAGCTCCAATGATGCGCCTTTTCGCGAGACTACGCCTGCCGGCCTGAAATCAAAACACGTGGAACTGACCTACCAGATCAGCTTCAAGATGAAGCTGATCGAGCAGATGATGAGCACCCCGGTGGACTTGTGGTTCGGCTATACCCAGAACAGCTTCTGGCAAGCCTATAACCGCGCCGCCTCCAGCCCCTTCCGCGAGACCAACTATCAACCGGAAATGATGTTGACCACGCCGTTGAGCCTGGACCTGGGCATCCTCGACGTGCGCTACCTGACGTTGGGCCTGAATCACCAGTCCAACGGCCAGACGTCCAAGCTGTCGCGCAGCTGGAACCGGGTGTATGCGGAAGTGGGAGCCGAAAAAGGCAAGTTCGCCCTGTCGTTCCGCCTGTGGAAGCGGCTCGACAACGCGCGTTCGGACAACGACAACATCGATATCACCGATTTCCTCGGCCACGGCGACCTGACGGCCAGCTATCGCTTCGACGGCCACGAGCTGTCGATGACGGCACGGCGCAATTTCAGCACCAACCACGGCGCCCTGCGGGTCGGCTGGGCGTTCCCGGTGGCGGCCAATCTGAAAGGCTATGTGCAAGGCTTCACCGGCTACGGCCAAAGCCTGATCGACTACAACTACGGCCAGAAATCCATCGGCGCCGGCTTCCTGGTCGATTTCTAAAGCCTTTAACGAGGATTACCGCCGAGAATGCGCGCCGGCAGCATGACGATGGCGCGCAGCAACTCGAACACGCCTTCGACGCCGATGCCGATCAGGCGGAACGGCAAGGTGATCAGCCACAACAATGGATAGAGCAGCAGCGCCAGCAAGGCCAGCGGCCAACAGAGGAACAACAAGCCCAGCCAAAGGATAAAACTCAGCATAAGACGCTCCCGACGCGATTGAATTATTGTCTATAATGTCACTTTAATAGAGTGGCGGGCCCGGGGCAATCACCGTGCGACCAGCTGCGGATAACGGCGATCAAGCGCCGGTTTTCGGGGACGAACGGAAAATGATGAAGCAATCCTGGTACGCGGCGGTGCTGCTCGGCAGCGCCTGCCTGATGAACGCCCAAGCCCAATCTCAATCTCAGTCTCAATCTCAGTCTCAATCTCAAGCGCCAGCCGCGCCTAGCGTGGTGGTGGCTGGCCAGCGCAACGCCTCCGAATGGTTCCGCGTCGAGAGCCAGCACTTCGTGGTGTACTCCAATACCAGCAACGACGCCGTGGCCACGCTGCTCAACCAGCTGGAAAAGCTCGACTTCATGCTGCGGATTTACACCCAGCCCTTCATCAAGTCCAGCGGGGCCGAACCCAAGCTGACCTTTTACTACCATGACGGTGCGGTGGCGCTGAACGCGCTCGCGCTCAACCAGCCGGCCGACGCCATCGGCCTGTACAACAGTTGCAGCGCCGGCGTGCAAGGCTTCGGCGTCCAACTCGACGACAGCACCGACGAAGGCCTGACCTATCTGTACGAGGCCTATGCCCGCCACTTCGTCTACCGCTACACCGATATCCGCGCGCCGTTGTCGTACATCGACGGCCTGGCCCACTACTTCGCCAGCGTGCGCTTTACCGATGCCCAGATGTTGATCGGCAAAACCCCGCTCAACGTCGGCCGCTACCTCGGTTTCCTCGACGAGGGCCACCGCTACAGCCTGGACTACAAGGACGTGCTGGAGCAGAACGACTCGCGCGGCGTCAACTACGCCTCCACGCGCGGCATCAAGCTCGAATTCGCGGCGCGCTCCTGGGTGCTGATGCATTACATGTTGTCGACGGCAGACACGCGCAAGCGCATGGTCAACTACCTGAGCGCGGTCTACCGCGACATGCCGATCACCGAAGCCTTCGAGCAGGCCTACGGCATCAAGGTCGGCGACCTCGGCACAACGCTGTGGCGTTACCGCCTGCAGTCGATCAAGGTACTCAAGGTCGATGTCGCCGATTTGCCGGTGGCGACCATGGAGTTCAACAAGCTGCCGCAATCCTCGGGCGAATTCGTGCTGGCCGAAGCCGCGCTCAAATCCTGCCCGGAGCCCAAGGCCGGCGAAAAGCTGCTGCGCCAGACGGCGGAGGCGGCGAAGCGCTATCCATCCAACGACTACGCCCAGCGCGTGCTGAGCCGCGCGCAAGTGGACTGGGGCAATCCTCAAGACGCACTGCCCTACCTGAATGCGGCGGCCAAGAAGCCAGATGCGGAAGTCCTCTACCTGCTGGGTCAGGCGCACCTGAAGCTGTCGCAGCCGGACCTTGCACGCGGCTATCTGGCGCAGTCCCTGCGCCTGGAGCCGAAATCGGCCGAAGCCGCCTATGCCCTGTTCCAGGCCGGCGTGCAAGCGGGCACGGCGCCGGACGACGCCACGCTTCAGGCGGCGATCGGGGCCTTCAAGAACGCGCGCGAAGTCAACACGCTGGCCCGGTCGGCGGCATTGGCATATGCCTATGCGGGCGACACGCCACGTGCCCGCAACGCCCTCAAACTGATGGCGCACAACATACGCGAGCCGCAGCTGGCGGCCTGGGCCAAAACCTGGCTAGGCAAATTGACCGTGGGCGTCGCCCAGAACGAGCTGCTGGCCGAAATGCGCGTGCAACCGGCGGCCGGGACGGCTTTCCGGGAATGGACCATCGCCAACGCCTTGGTCATGCGGGAGGTGGAATACAACGCCGGCTTGCAGAACGCCCGCGGCCACCTCGACCAGCAAGGCGTGAATCCCGTCAATCCGGACCAGGCCCTGGGATCGACATTCGGTAGGCGCTGATCTTCGGGACGTTCCACTGTCCCGCTGCAAACCTGCGAACGTATCGAACGACTTTCCGGTCTTTAGAGAGTAGGTGCGGATTACTGGCCGAGGCAAATAATCTTAGTGACGTATTCTTTAGCGTTGGGCTTCTTCTTGGTCGCCCAGGCAACGGCCTCGTTGGCCTCGTCGATGGTCAGCACAGTCGCTTTTTCTTTGGACTTGATGAAGGAAACACCTTCAAACACACCCTCTTTGCTGCGCATGACTTTGGCGAACACCGGCGGCTTGCTTTCGCCGTCGGCGATCTTGTTTTGCTGGATAAGGTAGCGTTGGTCGATTTCGGACATACATTTCTCGCACGTAAAAGGCGAAATATACGCTCAAGAACGACCTTCGTGTAGGGTTTTTACGCGAAAGCCGGCACTTGCGGGGCCGCCTGCAGCACGGCTTCATACAGAATTTCGGCCTTCAGCGACGCTTGCAGCGACGGAATCGAGCCGCCCGCGCGGTACTGGAAGCTGACCTCCAGCACATCGCCTTCGCGCGCCTTGACCGGGGTCGCCAGCGGCAGCGTCATGTAATGGTTGAGCCAGTCGATGGTGGTCGAGCGCTCCTGCACCACCGCCAGGATATTCTTGGTGACGAAGCGCATGGCATTGATTTCGCCGTTGCGTTCCACCACGAACTTGCCCTGCCAGGCGTAGACCAGCTCATTCTGCTGGTTGAAATCGATGATGCTGTAGACGGCCGGCTGCGCCATCTCCACCGTGCCCGGATAGATCACCGTGGTTTCCTGGAATTGCACGATCGGGGCGTAGAAGCCCTCGAAGTCATACTCCTGCTGCAAGGGCTGGACGGCCATGATGACCGCTTCAGGCAGGAATACCGGCAGCGGGCCGCCGAAGCGCTCCAGATAGCGGCGCTTGAACGATTCGATGACTTCCACCTGCTTTTCGCGCAGCATGCCGACGTGGATCATTTCGCAGATGACGACATCGACCGGCTCGGGCGGCAGGTACTCGAAGGCGTCGGCATGGACGACTTCGACTTTTTCGCCGTTAGGATTCTTGGCCAGGAATTTGCGGGCTTCCTTGACCATGTCGGGATTGAACTCGACGCAATACACCTTGGCCGCCTTGGCCGCCGCGAACCACGACAGCACGCCGGTGCCGCCACCCAGCTCCAGCACTTTGGCACCCGGCTTGACGGCGTAGTCGATGGCCGACTTGAAGCCGTGCATGCGGTTTTGGTCCATCAGCATATTGTGATGGTAGTGGACTGGAATAAACTGCCCCAGATAGCAGCTTTCAATTTCGCGTTCGTTCAGCATGGTCGTCCCTTGGTGAGTGCTCTGGGACCATTATCGTTAATATTGTTGACGCACCATGCGCGGAACTGCACACAAAACACCCGCCAATTCCTTTTTCAGGCACTGCACGTTAGGTGAACGCGGAGCCGGGGAGGTTGAATCGCATGGACAATGCGGAAATTTGCTCTTCGCCAAGCCTACGGGAGCCATTCAGCACTGCAGCGACCACGTCGGCATTGCCTATTTCCGGCAATTCGCTCAGCGCAAGAGCATGCTGATCCAACAAAAACTGCACCATTGCAGAAGGAGATACATTTTGTTGCGGATACTGCAATGCCTCGTAGGCCGCAATCATTTCACTAAGAACTTCCAGGCGATCCGCAAACGGATGACTCTCGCGTGCGGCCCCAGCGTCCAGCAACTCTCCCAAAGTAACAATTGCCCGTTCATACTCCGCTTCGCTTGAGATTGCTTGCGCAAGCACTATGGTTTCCATGCGTCGTACTCCTTATGGGTGAACACATCGCGAACGAAGATTTTCTTTTGATTGAATCGAACGATGGTCACTACACGATATTTATTGCCGCCGACATTAAAGACGTAATAATCCGCCACTTTGTCGACCGAGGGAAATACTGACTTGAGATCCGCATAGCTCCCAAACTCCCGAGACTCAATTGCTTTTCGCCACGCCTGCAAAGGAGTGTCCGCACCCGCGTGCACGGAACCAAATTTAACAAGTATTTTATTTGAGATAACGCGCAGAGCGCAGTATCCCAATGACAGTATAACTACGCGTCGATTTGCGTCAAACGAAGCTCGATGTAACCTTAACGGCGCCTGTACTTACTTCTTCGCAAGGAAGGCGTTGATGGTTTTGGCGATCCAGGGCTTGTCGGCCTTGGTGGCGAATTCGGCGGCGGTGAGGTGGAAGCCGCCGTCTTTCAGCGTGGCGTCGGCGCCCTGGTCGAGCAGAAGTGCGACCACGTCTTCCTGGCCTTCGCGGGCGGCGATCATCAGCGGCGTCATGCCGGACGGTGTTTCGGCGTCGATGTAGGCGTGCTTGTCGAGCAGGATGGTGGTGATTTCCACGCTGCCAGCGGCGGCCGCGTAATGTAATGCGGTCCAGCCTTTCTGATTGACCTGGGCGCCGCGCTTGATCAGTTCCAGCAGCGCCGTCTTGTTCTGGCGGAAGGCTGCCATCATCAAGGCCGTGTTGCCGTTCGGCGCCTTGGCTTCGAGGTCGATGCCGGGTTGATTCATGAGCAGCTGGGCGACCTTCGGCGCTTCGTAGCGCATGGCGACGATCAGGCCGGTTTCGCCGTTGGCGTCGCGCACGTTGGGATTGACGCCGCGCGCAATCGCTTGCGCCACGCGGCTGGCGCCGTCCAGTTGCGCGGCGCGGAAGAACTCTACTGTTTCATCGCGCAGCTGTTCGGCTGCTTTGTCGGCCAGCGCCGGCGTAGTCAGAGAGGCCAGGCCGAGGCCCAGCGCCAACACCGCAAGACGCCGCGCCGCCCGCATCAGGCCGCCACGTTGAACAGGCGACGGAAATTGGCCGTGGTCTGCGCAGCCACTTCCTCCACCGTCACGCCCTTGAGCTTGGCAATATACTCCGCCACGTGCGCCACAAAGCCCGGCTCATTCATCTTGCCGCGATGCGGCATCGGCGCCAGGTAAGGCGAATCGGTTTCGATCAGGACGCGGTCCAGCGGCAGTTCCAGCGCCACCGCCTGCAGATCCCTGGCGCTCTTGAAGGTCACGATGCCGGAGAAGGAGATATAAAAGCCCATCTCGATGGCCGCGCGCGCCACTTCCAGCGATTCGGTAAAGCAGTGCATCACACCCGCCACGCCGCCCGCCTCGGTGCCGGCGCCTTCCTCGCGCATGATACGTATCGTATCTTCGCTGGCCGCGCGGGTATGGATGATCAGCGGCTTGCGCGTGATGCGCGACGCCTTGATGTGCGTGCGGAAACGCTCGCGCTGCCATTCCAGGTCGCCCTGCAGGCGGAAGTAATCCAGCCCGGTCTCGCCGATGGCGATAATCTTCGGATCGTCGGCCAGCTGCACCAGCTGCTCCACCGACGGTTCCGGCGTGTCTTCATAGTCCGGATGCACGCCGACCGAGGCGTAAATGTGCGGATACTGATGAGCCAGCGCCAGCACCTGCGGGAAATCCGGCAAGTCGACCGACACGCACAAGGCATGGGTCACCTTGTTGTCGGCCATCTTGGCGAGGATTTCGGGCATGCGAGCGGCCAGCTCAGGAAAATTGATGTGGCAATGAGAGTCGATATACATGCGGGAATTATAAGCGATACCGCCGCCGGCTCCCCTGTGGAAGCGATGCGACGCCGCCAAGCAAAAAGCTTTTCAACTTGCCAATTGTCAGGTTAATATTCGACACATATTACGTAATAACGTTACGACAAAAAAAGGAGACCCATGAGTACTACCGAAATTTTCCTGCTGGCGATGCTGCTGATCTTCGTCGTCCCCTACCTGATCTGGCGCCTGTTCCGAACCGACTACTTCGCCCCGCTGGTCATCGTGCAAATCATCATGGGCATCGTGCTGGGCCCTGGCGTCATGGGCAACCTGTTCCCTGAATACCATAAATTCGTCTTCAATCCCGATGTCGTGAAAACCCTGAGCGGCATCGCGATGTGGGGTGTCATGCTATTTGTGATGCTGGCCGGCATCGAACTAGACCTGAAAAAAACCTGGCAATATCGCCGCGAAAGCATCACCACGGCCGGCATGTCGCTCTGTGTGCCGCTGATCTTCGGCTGCGCCGCCGCCCTGCTACTGATGAACTACGAAGGCTGGATGGGCGTGAAAGCGGCCAAATGGCAATTCATGGTCGGCACCGGCATGGCCTGCGCCGTCACCGCGCTGCCGGTGCTGGTGCTGCTGCTGGAAAAACTGGACATCCTGCGCCAGCCGATGGGCCAGCGCATCCTGCGCTACGCCAGCCTGGACGACGTCGCCATCTGGGGCGTGCTAGCGCTGATCATGCTCGATTGGGAGCGCGTCGGCCGCCAAGCCGCCTTCCTGGTCGGCTTCGCCCTGCTGACCTACGCTTTCCGCAAACTGATGGTCCGTCTGCAAAAGAATGACCGCTGGGCCGCCGCCATGATCTGGCTGATCGCCTGCGCCTTCACAGCGGACTGGGCCGGCCTGCACTACATGGTTGGCGCCTTCCTGGCCGGCGTGGTGATGGATGCCGAATGGTTCGGCCAGGAAGAGCTGGACGCGCTGTTCAAGAACGTGCTGCTGGTGCTGATGCCGGTGTTCTTCCTGAGTACCGGCCTGCGCACCAAGTGGGACATGGGCGGCGCCTCGGTGTTCTTCGTCGGCGGCCTGTTGCTGTTCGCCTCGGTCGGCGGCAAACTGGCCGGCGCCCACCTGGCCGGCAAGATCCTGAAATGGAAGGATGGTGAAGCCTCGATCATCGGCTGGCTGCTGCAATCGAAGGGCCTGATTGAAATCATCTTCGCCAACATCCTGCTGGACAAGCAAATCATCACCAGCGAGACCTTCACCGCGCTGCTGCTGATGGCAATCGGCAGTACCATGTTGACGATTCCTGTCGTGCACCCTAAACTCAATCGTGCACAGAATCGTGGACTGGTGGGTCAAGCCAGCTCCTGAGCTTTAAAAGGATAGAAACATGGCGCGTACCGGATTAACGAAATCACAAGTCAGAACAACGCGGGACCAGTTGCTGGCTGAGGGACGCTATCCCTCCGTTGATGCGGTGCGCCATGCGCTCGGCGACACCGGCTCCAAGTCGACCATCCACAAGTACCTGAAGGAACTGGCGGAGGAAGGCAACGGACCCGGTCTCAAGCGCGACGACACCGCGCGCAGCCTGCAAACGCTGGTCGAACAGCTGTCCGACCGGTTGCACCTGGACGCCGAGCAGCGCTTCCAGGCGCTGTGCGCGGAATACGAAGAACAGCTGGAACAGAAGGAGTTGGAACTGATCCAGCTGCGCCGCCAGGTGGCCCAACTGAGCGAGCGCGTGCAGGAACTGGAAGTGGATGCCTACGCCAGCCAGCCGCACGACCACGGCTTCGGCCACTTCTCCCACCTGCAGTCCAGCCTGCGTTGCGGCTTGAACGACAACACGCCGTTCAGCATGTTGATGAATGGCGGCCGCTCAGCGGTGGTCGACTTCGACAGCCCGCAAATCCACCTTACGCCACGCGTTTTCCAAGGATAATCAGGTCGCGTTCCACGCCGTCCAGATTGGCCACCTTGGGCAGATGCGCCCAGGTGTCAAAGCCGAACTTCGCGAACAGGCCGAGGCTCGGCTGGTTGTGGCCGAAAATGAATCCCAGCAGCGTATGCACCTTGATCTGCGGTGCGAAGGCAATCGCCTGCTCGATGCAGTAACGGCCGATGCCCTTGCCGCGCCAGTCTTCGGCGATGTAGATTGAAATCTCCGACGTGCCCGAATAGGCCGGGCGGCCGTAAAAGTTCGAGTACGACATCCAGCCGAGGATCTCGCTGCCGGTCTCTTCCGATTCGATGATCCACAGCGGCCGCTTTTCCGGCGTATGGTCGTGGTACCACTGCAGGCGCGACTCGACCGACACCGGTTCGGTATCAGCGGTCACCTCGCGCGAGGCGATGGTGGTGTTGTAAATGGCAACGATGGTTGGCAGGTCGTCGAGCGTGGCTAAGCGATGGCGAAAAGTCATGTGGAGGAAAGCAAGGTTACAGGGTGTGGGTGGCGCGCGATGAACGCAACGCGGCGCCGAGGATTTCTTCGATGCGCAGGCGCGCGCGCTGGCCGCTCTCGTCGTCCGGGAAATGCACGCCGATGCCTTGCGCCTTGTTATTGTGCGCGCCGGGCGGCGTGATCCAGGCGACCTTGCCGGCGATCGGGTATTTATTGGTGTCATCCATCAGCGCCAGGATCAGGTAGATCTCGTCGCCGAGCTTGTACGGTTTCTGGGTCGGCACGAACATGCCGCCATTCTTCAGGAAAGGCATGTAGGCCGCGTACAGCGCGGCCTTTTCCTTGATCGCCAGCGACAGCACCGTCGGCCGTGGCGTCAACGGCACGGTGTTCGGATCGAGCGGGCTGGCAGCGGACATGAACTCCCTTTCAGGCGCAGCAGTTGGTGTACTCAAGCAGCATATCCTCCAGGAACAGCTTAGGCGAGAGCGGATGGTCCGCCGTCGCGCGCCGTTCATTGGCGCCCTTGATCGCCGCCAGCAAGCGGCTGACGTGGATCTTGTCCGCCAGGCCGGCCAGCTCTTTCTGGTAGCGAGGATAATAACGGATGTTGCCTGCCAGTTTGTAGGAAAACACATCATAAAGCCAGCGTTGCAACCATGAAACGGGCTGGTTGAGCGGCACTTTCTGTAATTTGTCGGCCACTTTCAGTGCGCCTTCGATGCTCGGATGGGCCAGCAACTGCAGCAGCGTTTCCAGTTCCTCGCGGCTGCCGTTTTCGGCGTGGGCCATGGCGGCCAGCGGCGCACCGCCCTGCTCGCGCAGCCAGCTGTAGGCATCGGCCACGCCTTGCGCTTTCAGCCAGGCCAGCGCTTCGGCGTGGCTGGGCATCGGCAGCGCGAACTTGCGGCAGCGTGACAAAATGGTCGGCAGCACGCGGTCCAGGCTATTGGAGGCGACCAGGAACACAGTGCCCGGCGGCGGTTCTTCCAGCGTCTTCAGCAAGGCGTTGGAGGCCGGCATGTTCAAGGCCTCGGCCGGATACAGCACCACCACCCGCAAGCCTTGGCGATGGGTCGAGATATTCATGAAATCCGCCAGATTGCGGATCTGCTCGATCTTGATTTCCTTGGACGGCGTCTTGGTCTTGGCTGACTTTTTCTCGCCGTCGCCCTCTTCCTCGGCGATCTCGTCTTCCATCGATTCCGGCCGCACGCGGCGGTAGTCCGGATGGTTGTGCTGCGAGAACCAGCCGCACGACGCGCACTGGCCGCAGGCATGGCCGTCCGGCAGCACGGCCTCGCACAGCAGCCCCTGCGCAAACGCTTCGATGAAATCGGATTTGCCTATCCCGGCGGCGCCATGGAACAGGATGGCATGCGGCATGCGCGGGCGCAGCGCTTGCAGCTGCTGCCACGACGATTCCTGCCACGGGTAGATGGAGTTGCTCATTATTCAGTATTCTATTTCAAAAGCAGGCATCGAGGATGGCGGCGATTTGCACCTGGATCGCGGCGATGCTCTGGGTCGAGTCGATCACGCGGAAGCGCTGCGGGAACTGGGCGGCGCGGCGCAGGTACTCGTTGCGGGTGGCGGCGAAGAAATCGGCCTTTTCCTGCTCGAATTTATCGAGATCGCGGGTGGCGTCCAGGCGCGCACGCGCCACGTCCAGCGGCACATCGAACAACAGGGTCAGGTCCGGTTGCAGCGCCGGATGCACCCACTGCTCCAGCACTTCCAGTTTTTCAAGGCTGGTGCCGCGTCCGCCGCCCTGGTAGGCAAAGGTGGAATCGGTGAAGCGGTCGGAAATGACCCAGGCGCCGCGCGCCAGCGCCGGTGCGATCACCTGGGCGATATGCTCGCGGCGGCTGGCGAAGACCAGCAGGGCCTCGGTTTCAAGATGCATCTTTTCGTGCAAAACGATTTCGCGCAGCTTCTCGCCCAGCGGCGTGCCGCCCGGCTCGCGCGAGCTGACCAGTTCGACGCCGCGCGCCTTGATGTATTCGCTGACGAAGGCGATGTGCGTGGACTTGCCCGCGCCATCGATGCCTTCAAAGGTGATGAATTTACCCATGTGTTATTTTTCTGGCCACTTATCTTTGATACTGATTGACTGCCCGATTGTGGTCGTTCAGGTTGTCGGAGAACTGGCTGGTGCCGTTACCCTTGGCGACGAAATACAGCGCGCCCGTCTTGGCTGGCGCCAGCGCCGCCGTCAGCGACTGCACGCCCGGCAAGGCGATCGGCGTCGGCGGCAGGCCGGCGCGGGTGTAGGTGTTGTACGGCGTGTCGGTTTCCAGGTCCTTCTTGCGGATGTTGCCATCGAACTTGGGGCCGATGCCGTAGATCACGGTCGGATCGGTTTGCAGCATCATGCCGATTTTCAGGCGGTTGACGAACACACCGGCGATCATGGCGCGCTCGGACTTGTGGCCGGTTTCCTTTTCCACGATGGAGGCCATGATCAGCGCCTCATACGGTTTTTTGTACGGCAGCGCCGGATCGCGCTTTTCCCAGGCGGTGGCCAGGCGGGTCAGCATCATCGCGTGGGCCTGCTTGTAGATCTGCAGGTCGCTGGCGCCCTTGGCGAACAGATAGGTATCGGGGAAGAACAGCCCTTCCGCCTGCTTGTACTCGGACGAAATGGCGCTCATCACTTCCTGGTCGCTCATGGCCACGGTGTCATGCTTCAGGCCCTTGTGAGCGGCGATGGCGGCCCGCATCTGGCGGAAGTTCCAGCCTTCGATGATGGTCAGCTGCTCCTGCGCGTACTCGCCACGCGCCAGCTGGTCGATCAGGCGCAGCGGCGTGGAGCCGGGCTTGAGCTCGTAGGAACCGGCCTTCAGGCGGCCGCTCTTGCTGGTCGCGCGCGCCAGCAGGTTGAACAGCAAAGGCTGGATCGGCACGCCGGCCGCCGCCATCTGCTGGCCGGCGGCATGGGCGCCGCTGCCCGGCGTGATGCTGAATTCAATGGCTTCGGCATCCTCCGAAATAATCGGCTTTTGCGACCAGTACATAAAATAAGCGCCACCGAGGATGGCGAACAGGACACACAGACCGATTATTTTTTTGATAAAAGCCATTGTTAAAGCCGTATTGTTGGGTCAAGTCGCACAGCTTGCCAGTTCTTGGCGCTGTTCGCCAGTGCCGTGTTTTGCACGGCTTCCGACGCGATCTCCGCGACATCACTATAATGAGCCCGTAATGATAATGCTTCCACCGCGAAAATATTGAAAATTATGCCTGCCTTGAACGAACTGAACGCCCAACCGCTGAATACCACGCAAATTGCTGCGGGATTTTTCGCCCCGATCACCGATCTGGGGCTGATTGCGCTGGACGGCGAGGAGTCGGCCAGCTTCCTGCACAACCAGCTCACCAACGACGTCGAGCACCTGGGCCTGGGCGAAGCGCGCCTGGCCGGCTACTGCTCGCCCAAGGGCCGCCTGCTGGCCTCGTTCCTGATGTGGCGCAGCGCCTCCACCATCTACCTGCAACTGCCGCGCGACATTCAGGCGCCGGTGCAGAAACGCCTGTCCATGTTCGTGCTGCGCGCCAAGACCAAGCTGAGCGATGCCACCGACGCGCCGGCCAGGCAAGTGGTACTGGGCCTGGGCGGCGGCGCCGCGCCGGCCGCGCTGCAAACCTGGTTCGATAGCCTGCCGGCGCAACCGTTCACCAAAATCGATCACGCGCTCGGTACCCTGGTCCGCGTGGCCGATGCCTTCGGCGCAGCGCGCTACCAGTGGCTGATGTCCGCCGAGACTGCCGAAACCGTGGTTGCCGCGCTGGCCGGCAAGCTGGCCGCCGGCACGGCCGATGCTTGGCACCTGTCCGAAATTCACGCTGGCATACCGCAAATCGCCAAGGCCACGCAGGAACAATTCGTGCCGCAGATGGTGAATTACGAGCTGCTGGGCGGCGTCAACTTCAAGAAAGGCTGCTACCCGGGCCAGGAAATCGTCGCCCGCAGCCAGTATCTGGGCAAACTCAAGCGCCGCACCACCCTGGTCAGCATCCCGGACGCGACGGCGGCTGCCGGCATGGAAGTGTTTGCCACGGCCGATCCAGAACAGCCATGCGGCATGATCGTCAACGCTGCGCCGAACGGCAACGGCGGCGTGGATGCGCTAGTGGAAATGAAGCTAGCCGCCATCGAAGCGGGCTCGGTACGGCTAGGCTCGGCCGAAGGCGTGGCGCTGACCTTCCTCGACATGCCATACGTGCTGGAACCACTCGATCTCTAGCATGGATCTCTATATTTATTACAAGGTCAAGGACGCCGACGCGGCTTCCTTGCGGACAGCTGTTACCGCGATGCAGACGCTGCTGGCGCAGCGCCACGGCGTTGCGGGGCAACTGAAACGCCGGCCGGAAGCCAAGGATGGCATGCAGACGTGGATGGAAGTCTATCCGTCCGCGCCTGAGGCATTTTCGGCGGCGCTCGATGAAGCGGCTCTGCAGGCCGGTTTGTCCGCCTGGATCGCCGGTGAACGCCACACCGAAGTGTTTACGGAAGTCGCGCCATGTGCCTGATCGTATTCGCATGGCAGGTTGTGCCTTCGGTGCCGCTGATCGCAGCGGCCAACCGCGACGAGTTCTACCAGCGCGCCACGGCACCGGCCGCCGCCTGGCCCGAGCATCCGCAGATTTATGCCGGGCGCGACCTGAAGGCCGGCGGCAGCTGGATGGGTGTCACCCAGCCGGGCGAGGACGGCGGGCCGTCGCGCTTTGCCGCCATCACCAACTTCCGTGAACCGTCCGAACACCGCGACAATGCGCCGTCGCGCGGGCAGCTGGTGTCCGATTATCTGGCGGGCAGCATGACGCCGCAGGAATACGTGGAATCGATCCGGGTCAATGCGCAGAAGTACAACGGCTTCAACCTGGTGCTGGGCGACTGCGATACGCTGATCTGGTATTCCAACAAGGGCGACAGCGACCCGCGCAACGGCAAGCCCTTGGAGCCTGGGGTGTATGGGTTGTCGAACGCGCTGCTGGATGCGCCGTGGCCGAAGGTGCTGAAGACCAAGGCACAATTTGCCAGCCTGCTATGTCTGGGCGCGCCGGAAGACGCATTTTTCGAAATGCTGTCCGACACCACGCAGGCGCCGGACCTGCGGTTGCCGGAGACGGGCGTGCCGCTGGAGGTGGAACGCATGTTGTCTGCCGTGCGAATCGAAAGCCCGGAATACGGCACCCGCACCTCGACCGTGGTCAAACTCTACGCCAACGCACCGGCTACGCTGCGTGAGGTGTTGATTCATTAGATTTTGCCGGGGTACAGCGGATGAGTCCTGGCCGGCGCAACTCACCATTACTTGTTTATTACCCCAAACGAAAGGGTCGGACCCCGAGGGGCCGGAATAGGGGCTGCGCCCCGCCAGCCGATGGGCTGGCCCCTGTGCCGCAGCGCTGTGCGGGGTTCGCGGATGCCGTGCATTTTTACGGCAAGACGCTTTACCCCTCAACTTTTCGGCAAAGCTGCCGTTATGACCAGTAGCGGGATGATGTATCCCGATTACAAGAAGGAAAACGGTCATCATGGACACGAGCAGCATTAATCGCCCGGGCTTGCCGCCTGCTACCGCCGCTCCGGCCGGACCGGCGGCCGTGCCTGCGGCCGCGTCCGCGCCAGCCGTCGCAGCAGACCCCGCCAAGCCCAAGGACGCCACGACGCCCCGCGCGCCCACCAAGGAAGAGATCAAAAACTCCGTGGACGCCATCAACCGCTTCCTGCAGGACAACAGCGAAGTCCGATTCAGCATCGATGAAGACAGCGGCCGGTCTGTCGTCAAGGTGGTCGATACCGAAACCAAAAAAGTATTACGCCAGTTCCCGTCCGAACAGTCGCTGGAAATCGGCAAAAACCTCGGCAACCTCAAAGGCATGCTGATCGACAGCGAAGCCTGACCTTAAAAGGCGTAGTGCATATGGATGTGCGCGATGCCAGCCTCGAAGAACTCGTCTCCCTCGATGCGGAAACCATGGCGCTCGTAGAACGGCGCCGCATGGGTTTGCGCACTCAGCATCACCACCTTGTCGCCGCGCGCTTTGGCTTGCTCCATCAGCGCCTGCAGCAGCGCCCCGCCGATACCGCTGCCGCGCCCCGGCTTGCGCACCGCCATGCGGCCGATATGGCCATCCGGCAGCAGACGGGCGGTGCCGACCGGCACACCATCCGCACCGTAAGCCACGGCGTGCAGGCACAGCGCATCCAGGCTATCCATTTCCAGCTCGGCCGGAACGTTCTGCTCCTGCACAAACACTTCGAAGCGGACCAGCTTGGCATCGTCGCTCAGCGTGGTCCAGTCTCCCAGTTTAATCATTGCTTGCTTCCCTTGATCTTGGCCCGCAGCGATTCGCGCAGTTGCGGTGCAGCGGCGTAGGGATCGGCCGGATTGATGCCGGCAACGATGTGCTCCATGCGCTCGCGCACGCCGGCCAGCGCATCCGGATGCGAGTAAATATAGAATTGGCCGTCGGCGATGGCCTTGAACGTGATCTCGGCCACGTCTTCCGCCGATACTTTACCAGACGTCACCGCCTTGTCGGTCATGGCTTGCGCCGCCAGCTGGCTGGCGGTCGGCCCGGCCGACATGCGCACGTCCTCGGGACGGTTGCGATGCGACTGGCTGATGCCGGTCGGTACAAAATAAGGACACAAGACCGAAGCGCCGATCGGCGCGCCCACCAGCTGCAAGTCCTGATACAGCGTCTCCGTCAGCGCCACCACGGCGTGCTTGGAGACGTTGTAGACGCCCATCGCCGGCGCATTCAGCAGCCCGGCCATCGAAGCGGTATTGACGATGTGGCCCTCAAACGATGGATCCTTCTCGGCCGCCGCCAGCATCAGCTTGGTGAAGATGCGCACGCCATGGATCACGCCCCAGACGTTCACGCCCATCACCCATGCCCAATCGGCCTCGGTGTTTTCCCAGATCAGCCCACCCGAGCCGACGCCGGCGTTGTTGAACACCAGGTGCACGGCGCCGAACTCGGCCACCGCCGCATCGGCTAGCGCCTGCACCTGCTCTCCCTTGCGCACGTCGCACAGGCGGCCGATCACGCTGGCGCCCTGCGCGCGCAATTCCTCCACCGCGCGATCCAGCGCATCGGTCTGCACGTCGGCCAGCACCAGCTTCATGCCTTCGCGCGCCGCCACGTTGGCGAATTGACGACCCAAACCACTTGCCCCGCCGGTGATGACGGCGACTTTGTCTCGAATAATTTTCATATGAGCTTCACCAGTTGTTTGCCAAAATTACGCCCGTGCAGCAGGCCGATAAACGCTTCCGGTGCGGCTTCCAAGCCCTCCGCCACCGATTCGCGGTACTGGATTTGACGATTGGCGACCAGCACGGCCAGTTCCTGCAAGCCCTGCTGCCAATACTCCATGTGCTCGGTGATGATAAAGCCGCGCAAGGTCAGGCGGTTCAGCAGCAACGCGCGGGTATTCTTGATGGCCATGTCGGCGCCGTTGAAGCCACCGATCAATCCGCACAGCGCCACGCGGGCGAAGGCGTTGGTGCGGCTCAGCGCGGCGTCGAAACACACGCCACCGACATTTTCAAAGATGGCGTCCACACCATCCGGCGTGGCGGCGGCCAGGTCGGCCTCCAGGTTGCCGGCCTTGTAATCGACGCAGGCATCGAAGCCCAATTCGTCGACCACATAGGCGCATTTTTCAGGACCGCCGGCAATGCCGACCACCCGGCAACCGCGCAAGCGCGCCAGTTGCCCGACCACACTGCCAACCGCGCCGCTGGCGGCCGACACCACCACCGTTTCACCGGCGGCCGCTTCCATGATCTGGTTGAAGCCGTACCAGGCGGCCATGCCCGGCATGCCGACCACGCCGAGGAAGGCCGACAGCGGTATGCGCGTGGTGTCGAGCTTGCGTAGCAGCAGGCCGTCGGAGACCGCCATTTCGGCCCAGCCCAAGGTGCCGTTGACATGGTCGCCCACTTTGAAGAACGCATTGCGTGTCGCCACCACCTGGCCGACGGTACCGCCGATCATGGTGTCGTCCAGCGCCTGCGAGGCGGCGTAGCCGGCGTTCTTGCTCATGCGGCCGCGCATATACGGGTCCAGCGACAGATAGTGATTACGGATCAGCACTTCACCGTCGGCCAGCTGCGGCACCGGCACGGTTTCGATACGGAAGTTTTCCGGTGCGACCGGGCCGCGCGGACGCGCCGCCAGCACGATGCGTCGGTAATACTCGGGAATCTCGATCATGCTATGCCTAGACCGCCGATACGCCACCGTCCACCGCCAGGATCTGGCCGGTGATATGTTTGCCGGCATCGGAGGCGAACAGCACGGCTGCGCCCTTCAGGTCTTCGTCATCGCCCAGACGGTTCAGCGGTGCATGGCTGATGAGTTCGTCGCCCATTTGCGACAACAAGCCCTTGGTCATCTTCGACGGGAAGAAGCCTGGCGCCAATGCGTTGACGGTGATGCCGTGACGGCCCCATTCGCCGGCCAGCGTGCGGGTGAAGTTGACCAGCGCGCCTTTCGACGTATTGTAGGCGATGGTCTGCATGGTGCCCGGCGGATTGCCGGCCAGGCCGGCGATCGAGGCGATGTTAATGATGCGGCCGTAGCCGCGCGGGATCATGCTGCGCTTGCCGACCAGTTGCGAGACCACGAAGATGCTGCGGATATTCAGGTCCATCACCTTGTCCCAGGCTTCGACCGGATGGTCTTCGGCCGGGGCGCCCCAGCTGGCGCCGGCGTTGTTGATCAGGATGTCGATGTGGCCGAGATGGGCGATGGCGCCATCCACCAGTTGCGCGGCCTGCTCGTCCTGCGACAGGTCGGCGGCGATGGCGTGGGCGCTGATGCCGCGCTGCGACAGGAAGGCGACGGCTTCATCGAGATCCGACTGCTTGCGGGCCGAGACGACGATCCTGGCGCCTTGCTCGCCGAGGGCCAGAGCCATCTGCAAGCCAAGGCCGCGCGAGCCGCCGGTAATCAGCGCGGTCTTGCCGGCCAGCGAAAACAGTTCTTGAGTAGTACGCATCTTGTCTCCTTTTTTAAAACCACGCGTCGCGCATATCGAGCGTGGTGGTATCTATGCTGGCCAGCAGCTCCAACTGCGGCCCGACTTTCGGCAATTCCCAGCGGAAGAAATAACGGCAGGCTTGCAGCTTACCGCGATAAAAATCGGGATCGTTTTCCAGCGACGCCGCAGCCAGCAGCGCCTGCTGCAGCCAGATCCACGCAACCACCACGTGGCCGCATGCTTCCAGATAGATGCTGGCGTTGGCCAGCGTCTTGTTCATGTCGCCGACAGCATACAGCTTCTGCGTCACTTGTTCCAAGGCCGCCCACGCGCCTTCCAACTCGCCGGCGTGCGCCAGCAGTTCCCGGCTGATTTCCGCCATGCCGGCCGGCGCAGTCTCCGGTGCGCCGACGCTGCCACGCACTTTGCGCACCGTCTTGCGCACTTCCGCACCCAAGGCCTTGAACAAGGCGCCCTCTTGCATGGACACCTTGCGTCCCAGCAGGTCCAGCCCATGAATGCCGTGCGTGCCTTCGTGAATCGCGTTCAACCGGTTGTCGCGGTAGAACTGTTCGACGTTGTACTCGCGCGTGTAGCCATAACCGCCGTGCACCTGAATCGCCAGGCTGTTGGCCTCCACCGCCCACTGCGACGGCCACGACTTGGTGATCGGCGTCAGGAAGTCCAGCAACCGCGCCGCGTGTTCGCGCGCTTCCGGCGTTTCCGCGCTGTGCTGCTCATCGACCAGGCGGGCGCTGTACAGCACCAGGCCCAGTGCGCCTTCCACGTAAGCCTTCTGCGCCAGCAGCATGCGCCGGACGTCGGTGTGCTCGATGATCGGCAGCTGCGGCTGCGCCGGATCTTTCTGCGCCGGATGACGGCCCTGCGGCCGGTTGCGCGCATAGTCCAGCGCATGCAGATAGCCGGTATAGCCGAGCACCGCCGCACCGAGGCCGACGCCGATGCGCGCCTCGTTCATCATGTGGAACATATTGGCCAGACCCTGATGCGGCTTGCCGACCAGGTAGCCGATGGCGCCGCCCTTCTCGCCGAAGTTCAGCAGGCAGTTGGTGGTGCCGCGATTGCCCATCTTGTGATTCAGGCCGGCCAGCGCCACGTCGTTGCGCTCGCCCAGGCTGCCGTCGTCGTTGACCAGGAACTTCGGCACAATGAATAGCGAGATGCCTTTCACGCCAGGAATCAGCTTGCCATCCTGGCCCGGAATCTTGGCCAGCACCAGGTGGACGATGTTTTCCGCCAGCTCATGCTCGCCGGCCGAAATCCACATCTTGTTGCCGCTCAGGCGGTACTGGTGCTCGCCGTCCGGCACGGCGCGGGTGGTGATGTCCGACAGGCTGGAGCCGGCTTGCGGCTCGGACAGGCACATGGTGCCGAAGAAGCGCCCTTCCAGCATCGGGTTGACGAAGCGCTTGATCTGGTCCGGCGTACCGCACTTGAGCAAGGTGTTGGCGTTGCTCATGGTCAGGAAGGTGTAGGCCGAGGTGCTGACGTTGGCGGCGGTGAAGTAAGCGGCCAGCACCTTCTCCACCACCACCGGCAACTGCATGCCGCCGCGCTCGTAGTCCTGCCCGGCGGCCATCAGGCCGGCGGCGCTGAAGGCGTCCAGCGCCATTTTCACCTCCGGAATGATGCGCACCTTGCCGTCCACCACGTGCGGCTCGTTGCTGTCCGCCTTCTTGTTGTGCGTGGCAAACAGGTCGGTGGCCAGACGCTCAGCCGTATCGATGGCGGCGTCGAAAGTCTCGCGATTGTGGTCCTGGAAGCGGTCGCGCCGCGTCAGCGCCTCCGCATCCAGCCATTCGTACAGCATGAACGCCAGATCGCGGCGCGACAGAATGGTCGAGTCCATGCGGCTTACACCACTTCGAACAGGCCTGCCGCTCCCTGGCCGCCACCGATACACATCGTGACCACCACATATTTGACGCCGCGTCGCTTGCCCTCGATCAGCGCATGGCCGACCAGGCGCGCGCCCGATACGCCATAAGGGTGACCGACCGCGATGGCGCCGCCGTTCACATTCAGGCGGTCCATCGGGATGCCCAGCTTGTCGGCGCAATACAGCACCTGCACGGCGAAGGCTTCATTCAGCTCCCACAGGCCGATGTCTTCCACCTTCAGGCCGGCTTTCTTCAGCAGCTTGGGAATGGCGAACACGGGGCCGATGCCCATTTCATCCGGCTCGCAACCGGCCACGGCGAAACCACGGAACACGCCCAGCGGTTGCAAACCCTTGGCGGCGGCGACGTCGGCGCTCATCACGATGGACATCGAGCCGCCGTCCGAGAACTGGCTGGCGTTGCCGGCGCTGATCACGCCGCCGGGAACGGCAGTGCGGATCTTCGATACGCCTTCATATGTCGTATCGGCGCGTATGCCCTCATCGGCGGAGATCGTCACTTCGCGCGACAGCAGCTGGCCCGAAGTCTTGTCCGCCACGCCCATCACGGTGGTCATCGGCACGATTTCGGCGTCGAACAGGCCGGCGGCCTGGGCGGCGGCGGCGCGCTGCTGGCTCTGCACGCCGTACTCATCCTGACGCTCGCGGCTGATGTGGTAGCGCTTGGCCACGGTCTCGGCGGTTTGCAGCATCGGCCAATAGATTTCAGGCTTGTGCTGCGACAGCCAGACTTCCTTGTACATGTGCATATTCATTTCCTGCTGCACGCAGGAGATCGACTCGACGCCGCCGGCCGCATAAATATCGCCTTCGCCCGCGATGATGCGCTGGGCGGCGGTGGCGATGGTCTGCAGGCCGGACGAGCAGAAACGGTTGATGGTCATGCCGGCGGTGGTTACCGGGCAGCCGCCGCGTAGGGCGATCTGGCGCGCGATGTTGCCGCCGGTGGCACCTTCGGGATTGGCGCAGCCGACCAGCACATCCTCGACTTCGCCAGCCTCGATGCCGGCGCGGGCGATGGCCGCCTGCAGCACATGACCGCCCAGCGTGGCGCCGTGCGTCATGTTGAACGCGCCCTTCCAGGACTTGGCCAGACCCGTGCGGGCGGTAGATACAATGACGGCGTCGATCATGAGAGTCTCCTATGGAATGTGGTGTTATTCGGACCAGAATAGCACAATATAGTACGGTCGTTCGCAAATATTTGTGGCGTTGCAGTGTAAGTTTCGCGTAAGTTTGGTGCAAGAATGCCGTAAGGTTAAGGGGGCAGACTGGGCGCAAGCTGACGAAGTAGTAACTATCGCGGCTGGGGAAAAACATCCTACAAAATCAAAAGGAGACACACATTATGGCAAATACAGGAACAGCCGACCCGCGCGCTGCGGCCAAGGCGCCGATCACTGCCGAGGAACGCAAGGTCATCTTTGCATCCTCGCTCGGCACCGTCTTCGAATGGTACGATTTCTACCTGTACGGTTCGCTCGCACCGATCATCGCCAAGCAGTTCTTTATTGGCGACCCCAACACCACCTTCATTTTCGCACTGCTGGCGTTTGCCGCCGGTTTCATCGTACGTCCGTTCGGCGCGGTGGTCTTCGGCCGCCTCGGCGACATGATCGGCCGTAAATACACCTTCCTGATCACCATCCTGATCATGGGTGCTTCCACCTTTGTGGTCGGCTTGCTACCCGGGTACGCGGCCATCGGCATTGCGGCGCCCATCATCCTTGTCACACTGCGGATCTTGCAGGGGCTGGCGCTGGGCGGCGAATACGGCGGTGCAGCAACCTATGTGGCGGAACATGCGCCGCACGGCAAGCGCGGCTCCTTCACGTCCTGGATTCAAACCACCGCGACTTTGGGCCTGTTCCTGTCGCTGCTGGTGATTCTGGGCACCCGCACCGCCATTGGCGAGGAAGCGTTCCAGGCCTGGGGCTGGCGCGTGCCGTTCCTGGTCTCGGTGCTGCTGCTGGGCATCTCGGTGTGGATCCGCCTGTCGATGAATGAATCGCCGGCCTTCGCCAAGATGAAAGCCGAAGGCAAGACCTCGAAAGCGCCGCTGACCGAAGCCTTCGGTCAATGGAAAAACCTGAAAATCGTGATCCTGGCGTTGATCGGTCTGACCATGGGCCAGGCGGTGGTCTGGTACACCGGCCAGTTCTACGCCCTGTTCTTCATGACCCAGGTGCTCAAGATCGACGGCGCCAGCGCCAACGTCATGACCGCGCTGTCGCTGATCCTGGCCACGCCGTTCTTCGTGATCTTCGGTATGCTGTCGGACAGGATTGGCCGCAAATACATCATCCTGGGCGGTTGCGTGATTGCCGCCGCCACCTACTTCCCGCTGTTCGCCGCCCTGACCCACTACGGTAACCCGCAGTTGGAAGCAGCGCTGAAGAACTCGCCGGTGGTGGTGTATGCCGATCCTGCCTCGTGCAACTTCCAGTTCAACCCAACGGGCCAGAAGAAATTCACGACCTCGTGCGACATCGCGACCAGCATCCTGTCCAACGCTTCGGTGGCTTACACCAAGCAGGACGCACCGGCCGGCAGCGTTGCCAAGATCAAAGTGGGCGACAAGGAAATCAACACCTTCAATGCGGTGCTGACCCCGGACGGCCTGGCCTTCGACAAAGCCTCCAAGGATGCTGATGCAGCGCTGAAGAAAGAAGTTGCCGGCGCAGTCAAAGCGGCCGGCTACCCAGCCAAGGCGGACGAAGCGCAGATCAACAAGCCGATGATGGTATTGATCCTGTTCATCCTGGTGCTGTACGTGACCATGGTGTACGGCCCGATCGCCGCCATGCTGGTGGAAATGTTCCCGACCCGCATCCGCTACACCTCGATGTCGCTGCCGTATCACATCGGCAACGGCTGGTTCGGCGGCCTGCTGCCGACGATCTCGTTCGCGCTGGTGGCGTTCAAGGGCGATATTTACTACGGCTTGTGGTATCCGATCATCATTGCGCTGATTACTGCCGTGATCGGTCTGTTGTTCGTGGGTGAAACCAAGGATAACAACATCTACGCGGCGGACTAAGCCGCCTTAGCGGCGGACGGTACCGGCGGAACCCGCACACCGCTGCGGCTCAGGGTCGGACCCCGTACGGGGTCCGACCCTTTCGTTTGGGGTGCTGCAAACATTGCCGATAGACGTTGCGACTGCTCCGCCGCCTTACCCCGCCTCGCGCACCCTGCCGCTCATTTGACCCTCTGCTTTTCCAGCTTGCGCGCCAGCGTGCGGCGGTGCATGCCCAGCCGGCGCGCGGCTTCCGAGATGTTGAAGTCGGTTTCCGCCAGCACCGCATGGATGTGCTCCCACTCCAGCGTTTTCACCGACGTCGCGCGCGTGGTCAATTCCAACTCGGCCGCGCCCGCCACGTGTTCGAACGCGGCTTCGATGTCGTCCGTGTTCGACGGCTTGGCCAGATATTGGCACGCGCCCAGCTTGATCGCTTCCACCGCCGTGTTGATGCTCGCGAAACCGGTCAGCACCACGATCAGCATCTCTGGATCATGCTCGTGCAGCATCTGCACGCAGGCCAGGCCGGAGGAGTTGCCCTTCAGTTTCAAGTCCACCACCGCATAGCCAGGCGTGTGATCGACCAACATCGCGCTGGCTTCGTCCACATTTTCCGCCAGCAGCACCTTGTAGCCGCGACGCTCGAAAGACCGTCCCAGGGTACGGGCAAAGGCCGCGTCGTCTTCCACCAGCAGCAATACGCGCTCTTCTGTTGTCATGTCGTTTTATTGATGTTCCGATTTGATTTCAATGGCGGACAAGGGCAGCGTCAGCCGCACCATTGCTCCGCCCTGCTCCAGGTTGGTCGCCGTGACTTCGCCGCCCAGCGTGCGCGCCACGTTCACCACCAGGAACAAGCCCAGTCCACCGCCGGGGCGGCCCTTGCTGGAGTTGTACGGCTTGCCGAATTGCGCCAGTATAGACGGATCGAAGCCCGTACCCCGGTCCGTCACCTGCAGCGCCAGCGTGTCGCGCTCCACTACCGCTTCCATGCGCAGCCATTGCGGCGACGCTTCCAGCGCATTGTCCAGCACGTTGCAGATCATTTGCTTGAGCGTGGAGTCCGATACCACCGGATGGTCCGGCGTGATCCGGTTGTAGAACTCGAACTCGACCACGGAGCGTCCCACGCGCCACTCTTCCGTCACTTCATGCAGGAAAGTGTTAATGGTGGTGGCCGCCGACGATTCGCCACGCGCTTCGCCGGCCGACAGCAGGATGCCGCTGACGATGGATTTGCAGCGCTTGAGCTGCGTTTGCATTTCCGCGATCTCTTCCAGCAGCACAGGATTGCTTTTGAATTCAGGCATGTGCTTCCAGTCGCCAAGGATCACCGCCAGCGTCGCCAGCGGCGTGCCCAGCTCGTGCGCGGCGCCCGAGGCCAGCAGGCCCATGCGCACGATGTGTTCTTCCTCGGCCGCCCGCTGACGCAGATCCGCCAGCTTGGCCGCGCTGCCGCGCATGTTCTGCGTGATCCGCGTGATGAAGATGACCAGCAGCGCCGCATCCAGAATGAAGCAGATCAGCATGCCCTGCACGTACAGGCTGAAGATGCCCAGCGCATGGTCCTGCGGCAGCGGCAGCGGTTCGGAGAACAGCGCCAGCCCGGCGATACAAGCGCCGGTGACGATGACGATGGTCCAGGTCGACCACGTCTCCAGCAGCACCGCGCCCAGGATCACGTGCAGCAGGTACAGGAAGACAAAGGGATTGGTGGCGCCACCGCTCAGGTAGAGCTGCGCCGTCAGGCTGGCCACGTCCACCGTCAGCGCCAGCAGCAGTTCGCTGTTGGACACCACCTGGTTTTCCTGCCAGCGCAGAATGCTGGCGACGTTGAAGGCGATCAAGCACGCCAGTACGTTCAGCATGGCCGGCATCGGCAACTGCACGCCCAGCAGGATCGACGCCGTGGCGATGGTGGTGATCTGGCCGATCACCGCGATCCAGCGCAGCTGGATCAGCTGCTGCATGTTCTTGTGCCCGGCCGCCGAGGTAATCGTGTTGGCCGAGGCGTTCACCGCCGCCAGCGGTTCGACCACCGGCATGCCCGGCCGGCCACGATCATAAGGATTAGGATTTTTGTTTGCGCGCATCTCGGATTACCCATACGGCCGCAGCGGCCACCATCAGGGCCAGCGCGTACCAGGTGACAGCATAAACCAAGTGGTTGTTGACGAAGGAAATAACTGTCAGTCCGCCTGCCGGCTGCACTGCATCGCCTGCCGTCGCCACCGGCCCCGCCGCCTTGGCGCTGGCCGCGTCGGCATCGACGAAGTAAGGCGCCACCGGCGCAGCCGACAAGCCGCGCGCCATGGCGATGGCCTGGACCTCGCGCGTGTACCAATAATTACGCGCCGGTTCGTTGGCGCGCAGCTTGCCGGCGATCTCGCTCAGGCGCAGCAGGCCGGTGATCGACACCGTCGGTGCCGTCGCCGCCTTGCAGGCATCCTGTGCGGCGGCCGGCGGCGCCGGCTGCGGCTTCCAGCCACCCAGGCCGGCCGGGATGAAGCCGCGATTGATCATGACGATGCCGCCGTCGGCCGTGCACAGCGGCGTCACCACCCAATAGCCGATGCCGCGCTCAAGCGAAGCCATCACCTGCGTGGTGGCGCCGTCGAGCAGCACGCCGCGCAGTTGCACCGCGCGGTAGTCGTCAGACTCGGCGTTGAGTTGCGGCCATTGCGCCATTGTCGGCGCCGGCAGCGGTGCGCCATGCACACGCTGGTTGACGCGCTCGATCAGCGCCAGTTTCCATTGCAGCCTGTTCACCTGCCACGTCCCTAAAGCAAAAAACCCTGCGAACATCACCCCGGCCACGAGGGCCAGGATGACGCGCAGGGCGCGGGGACGTTGGCGCTGAGTCGCGCCCGTCATCATTGCATGTCTTGCATGTTGTGAACGTCGTTGCCCATCGACGGCATCATGTTCGCGTTCATGTGGTACATGACCCAGATCGAACCGGCCAGTACGATGACCAGCAGCACCACCGTGAACACCGTGGCCAGCATCGACCAGCCGCCTTCTGCCTTGCCGTTCATATGCAGGAAGTAGACCATGTGCACGATCACCTGGATCGCGGCAAACGCCAGCACGACGATGGCGGTGGTGCTCGACTTGTCGAACGCATGGCTCATCACCAGCCAGAATGGAATCGCGGTCAGGATCACCGACAGCACGAAGCCGATCGCATAGTCCTTCAGGCTGCCGTGGTGGCCGTCGTCACCGTGACCATGATCGTCATGGTGGCCGTGCTCAGCGTGGTTGTGTGGTGCGCTCATGGCAGAACTCCCATCAAATAAACAAAGGTAAACACGCCGATCCAGATCACGTCCAGGAAGTGCCAGAACATCGACAGGCACATCAGGCGACGCTTGTTTTCAGGCGTCAGGCCGTGCTTTTTCAGCTGGAACACCAGCGTGATCAGCCACAGCGTACCGAAGGTCACGTGCAGGCCGTGGGTGCCGACCAGCGCGAAGAACGAGCTCAGGAACGCGCTGCGTTGCGGACCGGCGCCTTCGTGGATCAGGTGCAGGAATTCATACATTTCCAGGTACAGGAACGCCAGGCCGAAGACGCCGGTGATCAGCAGCCAGACGATGGTGGCCTTCAGGTTCTTGCGCTGCGAAGCGATCATGGCGAAGCCATAGGTGATCGACGACAGCAGCAGGAAGCCGGTATTGATGGCCACCAGCGACAGGTCGAACAGTTCCGCGCCCGACGGGCCGCCCGCATAGCTGCGGCCCAGGACTGCGTAAGCGGCGAACAGGCCTGCGAACAGCAGGCAGTCGCTCATCAGGTAGATCCAGAAGCCCAGCAGGGTGCCGTTTTCAGGATGGTGGTCACGCACGTAGTAACGCGCGCTTGGATCGGCGCTCACGGCGCCATTAGCGGTAATTTCAGACATGGCTTTCCAGCAAACGAGTGTGCGCATCTTCGGTACGAGTTACTTCATCGGCTTTGATGTAGTAGTCGCGCTTGTAGTTAAAGGTGTGGACGATGATCGCGGCGATCATGGCGGCGAAGCCCAGGACTGCCGGAATCCACATCTGCCAGACCATGGCGAAGCCGAAGCCGAACGACAGGGCCGAGATCACGAAGCCGGCGCCGGTGTTTTTCGGCATGTGGATGTCCACGAAGCCTTTGAGCGGACGCTGGTAGTGATTGGCCTTCATGTCGGCCCAGCTGTCGCTCTCATGCACAACAGGGGTGAACGCGAAGTTGTAATCCGGTGGTGGCGACGAGGTCGCCCACTCCAGGGTACGACCTTCCCATGGGTCGCCAGTGACGTCGCGCAGTTTGGCGCGGTCGCGGAAGCTGACATACAGCTGCAGCAGGAAGGCGCCGATGCCGCCGGCAATGATCAGCGCGCCGAAGGCAGCCACGATGAAGTAGATCTGCAGCGACGGATCGTCGAAGTGGTTCATGCGGCGGGTAACGCCCATGAAGCCCATGATGTACAGCGGTGTGAAGGCAACCCAGAAGCCGACCAGCCAGCACCAGAAGCAAACCTTGCCCCAGAATTCGTTGAGCGTGTAGCCGAAGGCTTTCGGGAACCAGTAGTTAATACCGGCGAACAGACCGAACACCACGCCGCCGATAATCACGTTGTGGAAGTGGGCGATCAGGAACAGCGAGTTGTGCAGCACGAAGTCGGCTGGTGGAACGGCCAGCATCACGCCGGTCATGCCGCCGATGACGAAGGTCAGCATGAAGCCCACGGTCCACAGCATCGGCACGGTGAAGCGGATGCGGCCCTTGTACATGGTGAACAGCCAGTTGAAGATCTTCGCGCCGGTCGGGATCGAGATAATCATGGTGGTGATGCCGAAGAACGAGTTCACACTCGCGCCCGAGCCCATGGTGAAGAAGTGGTGCAGCCATACCAGGTAGGACAGCACGGTGATCACCACGGTCGCATACACCATCGAGGTGTAGCCGAACAGACGCTTGGCCGAGAAGGTCGACACGATCTCCGAGAACACACCGAACACCGGCAGGATCAGGATGTACACCTCAGGGTGGCCCCAGATCCAGATCAGGTTGACGTACAACATCGGGTTGCCGCCCAGTTCAGCGGTGAAGAAGTTGAAGCCGGCGATGCGGTCCAGCGACAGCAGCGCCAGGGTGATGGTCAGGATCGGGAAGGTGGCAACGATCAGCGCGTTGGTGCACAGCGCGGTCCAGGTGAACACCGGCATCTTCATCATCGACATGCCAGGCGCGCGCATTTTAACGATGGTGGCGATCAGGTTGACCCCGGATAGCGTGGTGCCTACCCCGGCAATCTGCAATGACCAGATGTAGTAGTCGACCCCCACGTCCGGCGAGGCGCCGATGCCCGACAGCGGCGGGAACGCCAGCCAGCCGGTCTTGGCGAATTCGCCGACGAACAGCGACACCATGGTCAGCATGGCGCCGAAGGTGGTCATCCAGAACGAGAAGTTGTTCAGGAACGGGAACGAGACGTCGCGTGCGCCGATCTGCAGCGGCACCACGTAGTTCATCAGGCCGGTAACCAGCGGCATGGCGACGAAGAAAATCATGATCGTGCCGTGGGCGGTGAACACCTGGTCGTAGTGGTGCGGCGGCAGGAAGCCCGGATTGTCGCCGAAGGCCATGGCCTGCTGGGCGCGCATCATCAGTGCGTCGGCAAAGCCGCGCAACAGCATGATGATGCCCAGGATCATGTACATGATGCCGATTTTCTTGTGGTCGATGGAGGTGATCCAGTCGCGCCACAGCGGGCCCCACAGGCGGAATTTGAACATGGCGGCCAGCAGCGCGAGGCCGCCGATCGCCACCATGGCGAAGGTGCCGATCAGGATGGGCTCGTGGTATGGAATGGAATCCAGCGACAGCCGCCCAAAGATCAGGTTGGTCAAGTTGAGATCAGACATGGTCATTCTTTACGGATAGGTTGAGCAGTGGCGGCGACCGTGGTCGGCTCGCACACGTCTTCTGGCAGTTTCTTGGCCGCTGCAGCCGCTTTGATGCGGGTGGCGTCCTGATGCATCATGGTGTTCATGCAGACGGCGTCTTCCGCCACGCAACGGTTCAGCACGCGATCGTACAAGCCCTTGTCCACGCTACCGAAGTGCATGATCGGATGCTTGATGGTCGGCTTGTCCAGCGCCAGGAACTCGGCGCGGGTCAGCGCCGTGGTGTTGGCCTTGGTCTTGGCGACCCAGGCGTCGAAGTCAGCCTGTTTCACGCCGTGGTATTTGAAGCGCATGTCCGAGAAGCCGGCGCCGCTGTAGTTGGCCGAGAAGCCGTCGTACACGCCCACTTTGTTCATCACCGCGTTCAGTTGCGTCTCCATGCTCGGCATGGTGTAGACCATGCCGGCCAACGCAGGAATGTAGAACGCATTCATGACGGTGCTCGACGTCATGTGGAAACGTACCGGCACGTCGATCGGGGTCACCAGTTCGTTCACGGTGGCGATGCCCTGCTCCGGATAAATGAACATCCACTTCCAGTCCATCGACACCACCTGGATTTCCAGCGGCTTGACGCCGGCGGCGATCGGACGGTTTTCGTCGATGCGGCTCAGCGGACGGTACGGGTCCAGCAAGTGGGTATAAATCCAGGTAATCAGGCCCAAAACGATGATGATCAGCAGCGGAGCGCCCCAGATCAGCAGTTCGAGCTTGGTGGAATGGTCCCAATCCGGCTTGTATTCGGCGGCGGTATTTGACTTCCTATAGCGCCAAGCGAACAGACAGATGAGGAACATGACGGGTACGATGATCAACAACATCAGCAATGTTGACACAACCACAAGGTGTGCCTGCTGCGCTGCGATATCTCCGGAAGGATTGAGCACGACCGTATCGCAGCCAGCGAGCCACATTAACGGTGCGAGGAGCAATCCACGACGAACGATAGGAGGAATCATGCGAGTAATGTACGTTACAGAATATTGGGAACATGCTACTGTACTCACTAAGGACTGTTCTTGCCATTGGACACTTTGTCCTACCCGCCGGAACAGCCCTTGTGATAACAACTAACACGAGACAAGAGACTATGGCTAACACGACTTCTATCAGTGACGTCCAAGCTGGCGTCCAAGGACATCCGCAAACAAGTCCCGGCGCGCGCAACATCAATGCCAGGGATGGACATATCTCTCCCGGGGAAATAGCGATTGGCGTCGTCATCGGGCGCGCCTCCGAGTATTTCGACTTCTTTGTCTACGCCATCGCTTCGGCGCTGGTCTTCCCGTCGGTGTTCTTCCCCTACGAGAGCCGGCTTGACGGAACACTATACGCTTTTGCGATTTTCGCGCTCGCCTTTATTGCCCGTCCGATAGGAACTGTGGCATTTATGGCAGTACAACACCGGTTCACGCGGGAAGCCAAGCTGACCCTGGCGCTGATGGTGATGGGCGTTTCCACCGCCGGCATCGCCTTCCTGCCGGACTACGCCAGCCTGGGCACGTGGTCGATTGTAATCCTGTCCATCTTGCGCATCGGCCAAGGCATTGCCCAGGGCGGCTCGTGGGACGGCCTGCCGTCGCTGCTGGCGCTGAATGCGCCGGAGCACAAGCGCGGCTGGTACGCCATGCTGGGCCAGTTGGGTGCGCCGATCGGCTTCATCATCGCCGCCGGGCTGTTCGCCTACATGCTGACCAACCTGAGCTCGCTGGACTTCCTGGACTGGGGCTGGCGCTATCCGTTCTACGTGGCTTTCGCCATCAACGTGGTGGCGCTGTTCGCCCGCCTGCGCCTGGTGACCACGCATGAATACTCGCACCTGCTGGACGAGCACCAGCTGGACCCGGTGCCGGTCGGCGAGCTGATGCGTTCGCAGTCGCGCAACGTCATCATCGGCGCGTTGGCCGCGCTGGCCAGCTACGCGCTGTTCCACCTGGTGACGGTATTCCCGCTGTCGTGGATCACCCTCACCTCGCAGCGCTCGCTGGCGGGCTTCCTGCAGGTGCAGATGGTGGGCGTGACGCTGATGGCGATCGGCATCATCATCTCCGGCTACGTGGCTGACCGGGTCGGCCGCCGCCGCACGCTGGGCACCCTGGCCACGCTGATCGGTATCTTCAGCCTGTTCGTGCCGTTCCTGATCGACGGCGGCGAGGCTGGGCAGGACGCCTTCATCCTGATCGGCTTCTCGCTGCTGGGGCTGTCGTACGGCCAGGCTGCCGGTGCGGTGACTTCCAACTTCCCGCAGCAGTATCGCTACACGGGTGCGGCGCTGACTTCGGATCTGGCCTGGCTGGTCGGCGCAGGTTTCGCACCGCTGGTGGCCTTGGGCGTGTCGTCACACTTCGGCCTGGCGTATGCGGGGCTGTACTTGCTGTCGGGCGCAGTCAGCTCGCTGGCCGCGCTGAGCATCAACCGTGCCTGGAGCATCCGCGACAATTAGTATCATTGGCGCAACACCCCACGACAACGGCCGCTTTTGCGGCCGTTGTCGTTTTAAGCTCTTATCAACGTTGCTGCGAAGCAGCAATCGGTCATCATGCGCACACATAAGCACACCGCTGCGGCCAGGGTCATGACAGCGTCACAATCGCCCGCTAAGCTGCCCTCATTCCACAATCAGGAGTATTGCGTGAACTTGAACGAGCACGAACTGTTGGACCGCGTCCAGCGCGAACTGACCGACAGCTATGATGAAGAGCTGGAAATGGAGCTTGAAGACCGGGAGATCGATCCACATACCCGCGAAGTCGTCGAGCGCGAACGCAGCGCCGAGGCCAAGGAGGAACGCCGCCTCTACTTCCGCGAACTGTTCCGCCTGCAGGCCGAATTGGTCAAGCTGCAGGACTGGGTGGTCCACACCGGCCACAAGGTCGTAATCCTGTTCGAAGGCCGCGACGCCGCCGGCAAGGGCGGCGTCATCAAGCGCATCGTCCAGCGGTTGAATCCGCGCGTGTGCCGCGTGGCCGCGCTGCCGGCGCCGAACAATCGCGAACGCACGCAGTGGTACTTCCAGCGCTACGTCTCCCACCTGCCCGCCGCCGGCGAGATCGTGCTGTTCGATCGCAGCTGGTATAACCGGGCCGGCGTCGAGCGCGTGATGGGCTTCTGCACCGACGACCAGTACGAGGAGTTCTTCCAGACCGTGCCCGAGTTCGAACGCATGCTGGCGCGCTCCGGCATCCAGGTCATCAAATACTGGTTCTCGATTTCCGACGAAGAACAGAACGCGCGCTTCCTCGGCCGCATCCACGATCCACTCAAGCAGTGGAAGCTGAGTCCGATGGATCTGGAATCGCGCCGTCGCTGGGAGGAGTACACCCGCGCCAAGGAAGTGATGCTGGAACGCACCCATATTCCCGAAGCGCCGTGGTGGGTGGTGCAAGGTGTGGATAAGAAGAAAGCACGCCTCAATTGCATCCATCACTTGCTGGAGCAGATGCCGTATGAAGAGGTGACGCATCCCGCCATCGAACTGCCTGAACGCGAATACCACGACGATTACGTGCGTCGTCCGGTGCCGGCGGAAATCATCGTGCCCGAAGTGTACTGAGCGCAGGGCGTGTGCTAGAGTTGACAATCACTCACGTTTGGGAGTTTGTCATGCTACTTGGCGCATTTTCCGTCAGCCTGACGGTCAAGGATCTGGCCGCCTCGCGCGCGTTTTACGAGACGCTGGGCTTCACCCAGTTCGGTGGCCATGCCGAACAGAACTGGCTGATCATGAAAAATGGCAGCCATGTGATCGGCCTGTTCCAGGGCATGTTCCCGAAGAATATGCTGACCTTCAATCCCGGCTGGGACCAGAACGCCCAGCCGCTCGACGGCTTTACCGACGTGCGCGAAATCCAGCGTCAGCTTAAGGCGCAAGGCCTGGCGCTGGAGATGGAAGCGGACGACAGCACCACCGGCCCGTCCAGCTTCATCGTGGTCGACCCGGATGGCAATCCGGTACTGTTCGACCAACACGTGTGAGACTGCGTAGGTTTTGGCAGGATGGGTTTGACCTTGCGTGTTGCTCTGAAAGCGCGCGGCACCGACCCAACCCACACACCGCTGCGGCCAGGGTCAGACCCCTCGGGGTCCGACCCTTTCGTTCGTGGTGCTGTTGAGCACACCGAGAGTCACAAGGCCTGAAGTTGTAAAAGCCCGACCGCTCACGCGGCCGGGCTCTTAACAGCACTACCTGGATTACTTGCCGGACTGTTGCTGACGGCGACGGCGCGCCATGGCGCCCACCAGGGCCAGGCCCGACAACATCATGCCGTAGGTTGCCGGTTCAGGTACTGCGGTCACCGAGTTGATCCACGCGATGTGCGAGAAGGTCGCAGTGGAGCCGGACATATCGCCGATGCTCGACGAATTGGTCGAGGCCAGATCGCAACCCGTCAGCCCGTAGATCGCGCAAGCGCCGCCCTGCCAGCCCCAGCTATGCACACCCGACAAGATCCATTCCGTGCCATTCCAGACGAAATCGCCGCCACCCGAATCGCCGCCGGCGATCAGGGCTTCATTCGCGCCAAGGCCCAGGCCGCTGGACCAGTTGTTGCCCGTCGCGCCAGCGATCCGGCCCAGCGTGTTGTGCTGCGCGGTGCCATCGTCGAAGTCGCTCATATAGGTGACGCCAGGCGCGTACCACTCGTCCTCATAACCCCAGCCCGGGACGTACTGGTCGGTGATTTTGTTAAAGGTCGCGCTGTCGATGTCGAAGGTGTTGTAGCCGTAATGGCCCCAGGCGCCGTCGTTCCAGTTGGTGCCGCCGCCGGTGGTGCCGTTGCTGGTGGTGCCGTAGCCGGCCATCAGGAAGGTCTTACCCACATCGTTGGTGGTGCTCAGCTTGTAGCCCTGAATGCTGGTGACAGCCGTGTTCAGCTTGAGGATGGCGATGTCGGCGCCGGTATCCAGCGTGCCGTCCCAGTTCGGATTGACATACGCGCTACCCACGGCCACGGTGCGGCTAACGGTAGCGGTGCCGTTGGCCCAGCCGAAGTCGACTTTCATCGAGGTGAAGTCGTCAGCACAATGCGCTGCGGTCAACACATACTGGCCGCCGGCCAGCAGGGAACCGGAACAAGCCCAGTTGCCGCCGGAATTCGAAAACGACAGACGCGCAACACCGTCCAGTGCACCGGCCACGCCGTTGAACGTCTGGCCTGGGGTGAAACGCCAGTTCGATGGCGCACTGGTATTTCCGGTGAGCGGAGTCAGTCCGTCGCCGGCGCCTGCGTGAGCGGCGGTGGCCGCGAATAAACTGGCTGCCACGGCGGCCAGTTTGAGAATCTTCGACTGAATGGTCATGAAAACTACCCCTGATAGTTGATTATTGTAAGTTCTAGCCCTGAACGACCCCCAGCTCTTGTAGAGCTAGGAATTATCAATATAGCATTGCTACTATCAATATATTTCATGTTGTTCTGAAATTTATTTTTTCGCAAAGCTATTGCATTTATATATATTTTTACGCTAGGGGCAAAACTGACATTCAACTTAGTAGGCGGTCTGCGTGTAAGGCCGGCTGGCGGGCGATTTGCCCCACTCACTGTTGGGTTCGCGCGACATGGTAAACACCAGTTCGCCGCCGGCGGTGATCTGTTCGTGCCGCAAATAGGTCTGCGCCAGCGGCTTGCCGTTCAGCGTCACGCCCGCCACATAGGCGTTCTCCTTGCTCAGTCCCACAGCGCGGATGGTGAAGCGTTTGCCGTTGGGCAGGTTCAGCACCGCCTGGTCCAGAAACGGCCGGCCGATCACGTATTCATTGCTGCCCGGCGCCACCGGATAGAAGCCCAAGGCCGTGAACGCCAGCCAGGCCGACATCTGCCCCAGGTCGTCATTACCGGACAAACCGGCCGGCGTCGTGTTGTACTGCGACGACACCACCTGCGTCAGCCGCTTCTGCGTCTTCCACGGTGCGCCGGCGTAGTTGTATAGATAAGCCACATGGTGCGAAGGCTCGTTGCCGTGCGCGTAATGGCCGATCAGGCCGGAGATGTCCTCCATGTGCGCATACAGCTTGTCGTCCACCTTGGCGTCGAACACCAGGTCGATCTTGTTCTGCAGGCCGGCGTCGCCGCCGAGCATCTTGATCAGGCCGGCGTTATCGTGCGGCATATACCAGGAGTATTGCCAGGCGCTGCCCTCGGTATAGTCGCTGCCGAAGTTCGATTGCACCGGGCTGAACGGTTCGCGGAAGCTGCCGTCGGACTTCTTCGCCCGCAGGAAGCCGGTCTTCACGTCGAAGGAATTGCGGTAATTCTGCGCCCGCTTGTAGTAACGCGCGGCGATATCCTTCTTGCCCATCTTCTCCGCCATGCGTGCGATGGTCCAGTCGTCGAACGCATATTCCACCGTCTTCGAGGCCGCTTCCGGCTCCAGGTCGATCGGCACATAGCCTAGTTTCATATAGTGCTGCAGCCCCCCGTACGGGCCATATTCCGCGCTGCTGGTCATGGCCTTCAGCGCCTCTTCGGCATCGAAGCCTTGCAAGCCTTTCATGTAAGCGTCGGCGATTACCGGCACCGCGTGGTAGCCGATCATGCACCAGGTTTCCAGGCCGTGGAAGGACCACACCGGCAGGATGCCGTACGGGCTGGCCTTCTGCGACTCGACCAGCGAGCGCACGAAATCGACGTTGCGCTGCTCCGGCTGGATCAGGGTCAGCAAGGGATGCAGCGCGCGGTAGGTGTCCCACAGCGAGAAGGTGGAGTGGTAGCGGAAGCCGGTCGCCTGATGCACCTCGTTGTCCGGGCCGCGATAGCGGCCGTCGCGGTCCATGAACAGGCTAGGCGCCAGCATGCTGTGATACAGCGCGGTGTACACCATCTTGCGCATCTCCGGCTCGGCCTCGATGGCGACCGCGCCCAGCGCCTCGTTCCACGCGGCCGAAGCCTTGGCGCGTTCGGCGTCGAAGTCCCAGCCCGGCATCTCGGCCAGGTTGGCGATCGCGCCCTCCTCGCTCACCGCCGATATCGCCACCTTCACTTGCAACTGGCCGTCGGCCGGCACGCCGAATTCGAGCGAGCCGACCAGCGCCTTGCCCTCCACCACCGCCTTGTCGCCCGGGCCGCTGCCCGGACCGGCAAAGCCCTTGTACTCGACATCGCGCTCCATATTGCGCAGGGAGCGCGACGCTAGCGGATGCGAGAACTGGATCGCGAAGTATAGCTGGCGGCCGGCCGCCCAGCCGCGCGTCTCGCGCATGCCGGTGATCAGCGTGTTGTCGCGCACGCGCAGGCGTGACCACAGGTTCTTGGCGGCGTAATCGTAGATGCTGGCGCGCAGGTCGAGCATCACCTTGGCCTCGGCGCCCTTGGCGTAGCGGTAGCGGTGCAGGCCCACGCGCTCGCTGGCGGTGAGTTCGACATCGACCTCATTGTCTGCCAGCCTGACCGCGTAGTAGCCCGGCTCCGCGCGTTCGTTCTTGTGGCTGAAGCGCGAGCGGTAGCCGCTGAACGGCCGCTCGGGATAGCCCGGCTCCCACTTGGTCTCCGCGCTGTAAGGCATCAGCAGCAGGTCGCCGAGGTCCGAATGGCCGCTGCCGGAGAAGTGGGTGTGCGAGAAACCGAGGATGCTGTCGTCGTCGTAACGGTAGCCGGCCGCCCACGGATAGCTCTGGCGGAACGGCCGCACCTGTGTATCGGGACTGAGCTGCACCATGCCGAACGGCCGCGTGGCGCCGGGGAAGGTGTGGCCGTCGCCGCCGGTGCCGATGAAGACATCGACCGCCGCCGCCGGTGTGGATTGGGCGATGGACATCCCCGGGAATGCCAGGACCAGCGCCATCGCGCCGGCCGAAAGAAGTTTAGTCGCGTTCATTCATCACCCGCTATCAAGACGATCCGACTTTATAGCGCTTGCCCCGGTGACGGTCAATCCAGGAAACAAATAAGGGCCGAAGTTTAGTAAATCCGCTAAACAGTGGTGGTGACGGTGTATTGTTCGATCACCTCGGTCAGGCGCGCCGCCTTGCGGACGTTGGCCTTGTTCGACACCATCAGCGACACCACCAGCGCCTCGATCACCGCCACCGCCGCCACCGCGCTGCTGGGCAGCACGCCATGCGCGGCGCTGGCGTACAGCACGTGATCGGACAAGGGCACCATCGGCGCAGTCGGCGCATCGGTGATCGCCACCACCATGGCCTTGCGGCCGCGCGCGAACTCCGCCAGCCGCATCGCATCGCTGGTATAGCGCGGGAAGGACATCACCACCAGCAGGTCGCCACGGCCGACGTGAACCAGGTGGCCGGCCGCGATTTCGGTGCCGCCACCGCCGGCCATCTCCACCACGTTGCGACAGAACGGCTGCAGGTGCAGCGCCAACATCGACGCCAGGCTGGACGACATGCCGAGTCCCAGCACGTAAACCGTGCGCGCCTTGCTGATTTTGTACGCCACCGCGTCCATCACCTTGGACGCCAGCGCTTCATGGCTGGAGGCCAGGTTGGCCTTGGCGTATTCCATGCTCGCCTCGCCGGGCGACTGCGCGGCCTTGCGGCGGGCGATGGAGGAGCGCAGCTTTTCCACCGGTTGCATGGCCATGTGCAGCGTTTCGGCCAGCGCGCTGCGCATGGCGCCGTAACTGGAGAAGCCGATGTCGCGGGCAAAGCGGCTGATCGTGGCGGTGGACACCTTGCAGCCCTCGGCCATCTCCTCGATCTTCAGCGCGGTTCCGCGCATCGGATTGCGCATCAGGTAATCGGCGATGCTGCGATGGGAGGCGGAACCCTCGGCGCGCACGCCGGCCAGTACCTTACCCAGCGCCGATTGTACAAACGCCACGTCCGCCGACACCGCCGCATTCCCTGCATTCCCTGCATTACCTGCTGTCATACTGCACTCAACTTCTTAAAAAGGTGTAAGCATACGTACATTACAGGCAACTGTGAACTACGTATTAACCCGTAGCCGGGTTTTACTGGTACCAGGGCCGCGTGATCTTCAGCGGCCGCACGTCCAGTCGCAGGTTCAGGATGGTGTAGGCGTCCGAGGTGGCAGATTCGTACCCAACGCTGGCGGCGTCGCGGATCAGCTTGAACTCGAAGCCCAGGTCCTCGCGCGGCTCGCCGGGCGGCGCGGTGGCGATGCCGATCGCCTCGCTGCGCGTGTTGTTGATCAGCTTCTCCATCATCACCAGCACGGTGTTGTGGCCCAGCGCGTCGGCCGAGTACACCTGCTCATTCAGGAACGGCTTGGCCGGATCGAGCTTGCCCTCCGCCTTGTCGGCCGATGGCGTGTACTGGCCGGTGACCAGGTTATACCGGTCGCCGCGATCGAGATAGCTGATGCGGGCGTTGGTCACGTTGAATTCCTTGATGTCGCCATTGGTCTTGGCCTGCGTCAGGTCCAGCAGCAGCGCACCCTGATAGCCGATGATTTCCACTTCACGCTTGGCGTTGATCACCATCGCCGTGTTTTCATCGATGCCCAGTCCCAGCTTGTAATTTTTCTTCAGCATGGCCGGCAGCATGCGGGCGAAGCGGCCGCGCGCCAGCAGGTGCTGGTCGACGAAGACGTCGGTGCCGACGAAGCCCAGGCCCGGCGCCAGTTCGCGGCCGTCGTTGACGCCGGCGGCCAGCGTGCCGATCACGGTCTTGGCTTCGTAATACATGGTGCTGCTCATGATGGCGGCGCCGGCGCTGCTGCCGCCGATCACGCCGCCCTTGTTGTAGACGTCCCAGATGGCCTGCAACACGGCGGTGCGCGAGCCGTCCGGCCGCACCAGCGCCTTGGTGATGTAACCCTGGTCGCCGCCGGCGAAGTAGACGCCGCCCGCTTCGCGGATCGAGCGCGCCAGCGTTTCATCTTCGGCGGCGCGCGCATAGTCGCTATTTTTCAGCCGCACCGCCACCGGCACCACGAAGGCCGAGGCGCCGTATTTATTCAGCGTAGCGGCCAGGTTGGCGCCGGAGCGTTCGGGATTGCCGGCGGCGCTGGGCATCACCGCGATGCGCGCCCCCTGCCCGCCGGCCAGCTGCACCATGCGCTGCCAGATGATCGTATTATCGGCGCGCACCGCGCCGCCGGCGATCAGCAGCTTGCCCTGCGGCGGCGCTTCGGCCGCCATGGAAACCTGCATGCAAAAAGCCACCAGCGAGAGGCTGAAGGCGCGCACCGCTTTTACCAAAATCGTCATACCTTGATTCCCTGTCTAAAGAAACGGGAGTGGCGCGTGCGTCCGCTCCCCGGTCCTGCCTTACTTGAATGCGTAGCTGGCGCTGATGAAGGCGCTGCGTCCACGCGGATCGGTATAGGTAGGATCATACCCTGCCAGGAAATAATAAGCCTGATTCGAATATGGCGGCGCGGTGTCGGCCAGGTTCAGCACACCGGCGCGCAACTTCAGCTGCTTGCTCAGCGCCCAGCTGCCGGTCAGGTCCCACAGCGAGTAGGCTTTTACGCGGCGCGACGGCAGCAGCGTATCGGCCACCGGGTCGTAGGTGGTGTTCTGGTCGGTGTAGCCGGACGAGAACTGGTTCGACAGCGTCAGGTTGAGCGGGCCGCGATCCAAGCCGAAGCTGATGCGGTGACGCCATTTCTGGATCACCTGGTCGTTCAGGAACAGGCCCAGATTGCTGCGCACCGGTTCCAGTGGGCCGAACTGGCGATCGTACTTCAGCACCCGGGTACCGGTGGCGTTGACCGAGAAGCGGCCCGCCGCGCTGTTGGCGCTCTTGTAGTCCAGGCCCAGGTCCAGGCCGGAGGTATTCAACTTGCCCTGGTTGGCTTTCTGCAGAATGATGTTGGTGATGAAGCCGTCGGCGTCGCGTTCGATGTAGGTGCCGTTGTATTTGGCGGCGTTGTCGACGATGATCTGCTCGCCCAGGGTGCTGATCACGTCCTTCTTGCGGATGTCCCAGTAATCCACGGTCAGGTTCAAGCCGCGCGCCGCCTCCAGCGCCACGCCCAGCGAGAACTGGCGCGACTTCTCTGGTTTCAGTTTGGGATTCGACCGGCGCTCCACCGGCCATTGGTCGGTACAACCGTCGATGCTATCGAGGCCGTTCTTCACGCATTCCGGGTCGGTCAGGAAGCTCGATGCGCTGCCGTAGGTGGTCGGACGCTTGAGGTCAGACAGCGACGGCGCGCGGAAACCGGTGCCGGCCGACCCGCGCAGCACCAGCTCACGGGCCGGCTGCCAGCGCACGCCGAGCTTCGGATTCACGGTCGAGCCGACCTCGCTGTAGCGGTCATAGCGCAGCGCACCCTGCAGCTCCAGCTGCTTGCTGAGCGGCGCATTGATCTCGCCGTAGACCGAGGCCACGGTGCGGCTGTCGCTGGTGGCCACCAGGTCGGTGGTGGAGCCGGCTGTCAGGCCGGTATCGCGGTCGCCGGCGATATTATTCGACAGCAGCAGCGCCGACGGCGTGAAGGTGCTGCGCTCGCGGCGCGCTTCGGCGCCAAGCGCCAATCCCAGGTCGCCGCCGTCCAGCGTGGCCAGCGTGGTCGATACCTTGCCGTCGATGGCGGTCGACGTGCCTTTCGACTTGCGCGCTTCGTCGTTCACCTTGATGCTGTTGATCAGATCCCGCCCGGCCTGGGACGATGGTCCGAAAGGATTGATCACGCCCGAGCGTACGCCGGCTTCGAATTTATCGTACAGCACATAGCCGTTGACATACTTGTCGGTGGCCTTGTTTTCCGCGCGCGACAGGCCCAGGTCATAGTCCCAGTTGCCGATGGTGCCGTTCGCGCCCAGCACCAGGCGCTGGGCGGTGCTGGTCACCTCGTTGCTGCGATTGCCGGCCTCCGTCATCCGATAGCGGATGCCACTGAACGTCGCCGGCAGGCCAGGAGCGCTCAGCGCCGTGCGGTATTTTTCCGGCAGCAGGCTGACCGGCAAATTGCGGATGCGCTGCGGATTGGGGCTCAGCACGTAGTCGCTTTTGGCTTCGGACTGCACCAGCTCCAGGAACACCTGGTGATCCGCGCTGGCCTGGAAGGTGGCGCGGCCGATGAAACCGATCTTGCTGGCCTCCGGGTAAATCTCCGTGTCTTCCATGTAGTCGTAGCTGCAGCCCAGCGCACCGCCCGGCCCTTTGGGTGCGTACACGGTGGCCGGCGGCGCGCAGCCCGGCGCGGCGGGATTGATGCGGTTGGCGCTGGCGCCGGCCGGCAGCGCGCCGGCGGCGATCAAGGCTGCTCGCTGGGCACTGGAGATATCGATATTGGCCGGATAGGTATTGCTGGACATCAGCGCCGGCAGATTGGCGGCCAGCGGACGTTCCCGGATAAAGTCGCGCTGGCTGGAGCGCAGCGCATCGAGCTTCTGCACATCGAGCACGCCGAACAGGTTGAAACGGTCATCCTGCAGCTTGCCGAAACCGGCGCTGATGCTGGCGGTGCGCTTACCTGCGCCGCCCTGCTGCGTGGCGGCGGCCGAAGCGTTCATCTCCACGCCGGTATAGTCCTTGCGCGTGATGAAGTTGATAACGCCGCCGATGGCGTCGGTACCGTAGATCGCCGAAGCGCCGTCCTTCAGCACTTCCACCCGCTGGATGGCGCCGGCGGGAATGTTATTCAGGTCGACCCCGGCGTTGTCGCCGGGCGAGGCAAAGTTGGCGAGCCGGCGGCCGTTCAGCAGCACCAGCGTGGATGACACGCCGATGCCGCGCAGATTGGCGCCGTTGAAGCCGCGCTGGCCCGAAGTGCCATCCGTGATGCTGGCGCCGTCCGACAGGGGGGCGGTGTTGGCGCTGATATTCTTCAGTAGTTCGGCGGCGGTGGTCACGCCGCTCTTGTCGATCTCTTCGCGGCCGATGATCTGCACCGGCAGCGCCGTTTCGGCGTCGATGCGCTTGATCGACGACCCGGTAATCTCCACCCGCTGGATCTTCGGCGCCTCGTTTTGCGGCACATTCTGCGCCTGGACCGGCAGCGCCACCGCTGCCGACATGCCCACGGCGATTTTCAGTGCTAGTTTTTTCTGATGCAGACTCATTCCCACTCCCCTGTTGATATTGCGGTTATGTGGCCCCGCTTTTCGCGGTGCGCTTTTTCACCTTCCTGGTGTTGCTCGCAGCGGCACCGTACAGGTAGGCGGAAATCGCCTCCGTCAACCGCGCCGCTTTTTCTACGTTGTCCTGGTTCGACACCATCAGCGATACCGCCAACGCTTCGATCACCGCCACCGCCGCCGTTGCGCTGCTGGGCAGCACGGCATGACTGCTGTTCGCGTACAACACGTGCTCCGACATCTCCACCAGCGGCGAAGCCGGTGCATCGGTAATCGCGATCACGCAGGCCTTGCGGTCGCGCGCATACTCGGCCAGGCGGATCACATCCAGCGCATAGCGCGGAAACGACATCACCACCAACACGTCGCCGGCGCCGATATTGGCCAGATGCCCGGCCGCGACCTCCGTGCCGCCCGCTCCCGCCGCCTCCACCACGTGGTGGCAGAACGGCTGCAGGTGCAGCGTCAGCAAACCCGCCAGGTAGGACGACAAGCCAAAACCCAGGACGTACACCGTGCGCGCCTTGCTGAGCTTTTGCACGATCTGCTTCATTTCCTGCTGCGACTGATTGCTGCGTGTACTGCTGATGTTGGCCAGTGCGTACTCCATGCTTTCATCGCCCGGCCAGGCCGCGCCCTTGCGGTTCTCTATGCTGTGCCGCAGCTTGTCCACCGGCTGCATTTCCGCATGCAGCGTCTCGGCCACCGCGCTGCGCATCCCGGCGTAGTTGCCAAAGCCGATGTCGCGCGCAAAACGGCTGATGGTGGCATTGGAGACCTGGCACACTTCCGCCATCTCATCGATCTTCAGCGCGGCCACACGCAGCGGGTTGCGCAGAAGGTATTCCGCGATGCTGCGGTTGGACGCCGAACCCTCGGCCAGCACGCCGGCCAGCCGCCGGCCAAGCTCCGAATGCGCAAATGCCACTTCCGCCGTATTCACTGATTTCATGCCGCTCTCCTTTTCCGAAAGGTGTAAGGATACTTACATTTTCAGAAAATTTGGAATCCGATTTGCAGGCAACTTTAGCGCCGACAAAAACAAAACTCAACAACTTTCTGTAAATTTATTTACATTGATTTACTTTGTGAAAATAACGATACATAATCGATCGCATTCCAACCAACGCGCCCCAAACCGGGGCGACCGATCCCCATGAGAGTGCAAAAACACGCAATCTCGGCGCCGCACAGCAGCGCCGCGTATGAACTAAGCAGTTTTCACTTCGGTCCCTGTGTCGAAAAGCGGGTCTACATCCAGGCCTCGCTGCATGCGGACGAAGTGCCGGGCATGCTGGTCGCGCAGTTTCTGCGCCGCCGGCTGATCGATCTGGAAGCCGCCCGCAAGCTGCGCGCGGAGATAGTGTTGGTGCCAGCCGCCAATCCCATCGGCCTGTCGCAGGCGCTGCACGGCGCACCGTTCGGGCGTTTCGACCTGCGCACCGGCGTCAACTTCAACCGCGCCTACAAGCATGTGGCGGACGAGTTGAAACTGACACTGGAAGGACAACTGGGCGACGATGCGGCGGCCAATGTACGCATCATTCGCCGCCACGCGCGCGCCGCGTTGGGCGCATGGCGTCCGGCCGACGACAGCGAAGTCTTGAAAAAGACGCTGCTGGAGCTGGCCATCGGTGCGGACATCGTGCTCGATCTGCACTGCGACAATGAAGCGGTGCTGCATATCTACAGCGGCACGCCGTTGGCCGCAGCCATCGCACCGCTGTCGGCGTTGATGGCATCCCACGCCACGCTGCTGACCACCGCGTCCGGCGGCGAGCCGTTCGACGAAGCCTGCAGTCGCCTGTGGTGGGAGCTGGCGCAGCACTTCGGCCAGCGCCACCCGGTTCCTTCCGGCTGCGTCGCCGCCACCATCGAACTGCGCGGGGAGCGCGACGTCAGCGAACAACTTGCGGAAAGCGACGCGGAGGCCATCCTGCGCTACCTGGCCATCAACAATATGCTGGACCTGGACGATGCGCAGCCGCTTCCGGCGCCGCTGTGTGCCGCCACCGAGCTGGAAGCGGTGCAGCCCCTGATTGCGCCGCACGCCGGGGTGCTGCTGTACCGCAAAGCGTTGGGCGAGCGGGTCGAAGCCGGCAGCGTCATCGCCGAGCTTATCGACCCGGTGAGCGGACAATCGAGCCAGGTATGCGCCGGAGTAGCCGGCGTATTCTTCGCCCGCAGCGCATTCCGCCACGTCCTGCGCGGCATGAACATCGGCAAAATCGCCGGTCGTACAGCCTTCCGCGAAGGCAAACTGCTAAGCCTATGATCATGAAAAAACTCAAACTTCCCAACACCTTCGTGCTGCTGTTCACAATACTGGCCTTGATCGCAGCCGCGACATGGCTGGTGCCGGGCGGACGCTACGACACCCACACGGTCGACGGCAGGCAGTTGATCGACCCGTCCAGCTTTCGCCATATCGCCGCCACGCCGCAAGGACCGGTGCAGTTGCTGATGGCGCCCATCAAGGGCTTCGCCGAGGCGGCGCAGATCATCGGTTTCGTGCTGATCGTCGGCGGCGCCTTCGCTGTGCTGCAAAAGACCGAAGCCATCGAAGCGTTGATCCGCAACATCGCGCGCGCGCACCGTCGATCGCCGGCTGTGCGCGCGGCCCTGATACCGGTATTCGTCACGATGTTCTCGCTGGGCGGGGCCACCTTCGGCATGAACGAGGAAGCCATCCCCTTCGTACTGCTGTTTATTCCGCTGGCGCTGGCGCTCGGGTATGACTCGGTGGTGGGCGTGGCGATTCCCTTCGTCGGCTCGCAGGTCGGCTTTGCGGCCGCGTTTCTGAATCCCTTCAATGTCGGCATCGCGCAGGGCATCGCCGGCATACCCATGTTCTCGGGTATGGGTTACCGCCTGGTGGTGTGGGTGCTGGCCACCGCCGTCACCGTGATTTTCCTGATGTGGTATGCGGCGCGTGTGAAGGCGGTTCCCGAACGCAGCCCGACCTTCCATCTGGACCAGGACAAGCGCCATAGCATGCCGGTCGACGACCACGCGGCGCTGACCGGCACGCATCGCGCGGTGCTGTGGATCTTTGCTGCAGCGCTGGCGGTCATGGTGGTCGGCGTGGTGCGCTACGGCTGGTTCATCGAGGAGATCGCCGCCTTGTTCCTGGCGATGGGCATCGTGGTCGGCATCGCCGGACGGCTCGATTCGGATACGCTGGTCGCCGCGTTCGTGCAGGGAGCGAAGGACCTGGTTGGCACGGCGCTGGTGATCGCGCTGGCCCGCGCCACCATGGTGCTGGCGCGCGACGCCCACATCATCGACACCATGCTGCATGGGCTGATGCCGTTGGTGGCTTCGTCCAGTCCCGTCTTCGCGGCGCAGAAGATGTTTGTGATGCAGAGCGTGATCAACTTCTTCATCCACTCCGGCAGCGGTCAAGCCGCGCTGACCATGCCCATCATGGCGCCACTGGCCGACCTGGTGGGCGTGACACGGCAGACGGCGGTGCTGGCGTTCCAGTTCGGCGAGTTCACCACGCCCATGATCCCGACATCCGGCATCACCGTGGGCGTGTTGGCACTGGCGCGCATTCCGTGGCTGACCTGGGCCAAATGGATGGTGCCACTGCAGATCGCCTACGCGGTGCTGGCGTTGCTGCTATTGATTCCGCCATGCCTGATGAATTGGCAGTAGCTGGTTCCTAAGCCTGCTCGCGGCGGCGCAGCTGTTCCATGTAGTTGTAGACCGTGAAGCGCGAGACGCCAAGCGCCGCCGCAGCACGTTCCACGCCGCCCTTGACGATGAACAGGCCGCGCCGTTGCATAGCGCCCACCGCCTGAATTTTTTCCTCGCGCGTCATGGCGTCGGCGCTGCCGCCGGGGCTCACCGCTTCGTTGATGATCTCCTGCATCAGGGTGTCCATCTGCGATTCGGGCGGCGCGGCCGGCGGTGCTGCGATCTCCGGCGCCTGCAGCATCGGCTTGAGCATCTGCGACAGCCAGCCGTGGGCCGCCTGAAAGCCCGACAGGTCGACATTCAGGCACAGCGTGGCGAACGGCTCGCCGCTGGCGTCGCGGAAAATCGCCGAGGCCGAGCGCAGTTCGCGTCCGTCCGCCGTTACTGTCACATAATCCTCCACCAGGCTGTGCACCGCGCCATCCTTGGACTTGATGCGCGTCGCCGCCGCAAAGCCGCGATCGTTCTGCGGCCCTTCCAGCACCGAACTGCCGACGCTGCGGCCCGAAATATGGCCGTTGGCGATGGCGACCACCGAGTTCTCCGGCTTGCTGACGTCGTGCAGCACCACCTCCAGATGCGGCCCGGCCATCGCCGCCAGCATGGGGACCACCGGCCGCAAGGCGTTGATGACGGCCGCGCGCTCGGCGGCCAATGAAACAGCTTTCATTGAAATCCAACATTTTGTTGATTGATGGCGTTATTTTCCCATTATTTAAACAAACTGTTTATAATTTTTTGCACTAATGCGCTAATGGAGATTGCCATGACGTTCAAACATATCCCCGCCGCGATGGCGCTGCTGGCTGGCGCCAGCCTGGTGAACCCCACCGCCGCCGGCGCCGCCGAACCGGAGTTCTACAACAAGGGCAACCCGCCGGGCCGCCCGTTCTCGCTGGCTGTGCGCACCGGCGATGTCATCCACCTATCGGGCCAGATGGGCACCGACGACAAGGGCCTGGTGCCGGGCGGCTTTGAAGCGCAGTCGCGCAAGGCCATGGACAACATCGCCGATATCCTGAAGGGCATGGGGCTGAGCATGGACAACGTCGTCAAGTGCACCGTCATGATCGCCGACATGAACAAGTGGCCTGACTTCAACCAGGTCTATGTCACCTACTTCAAGCCGGGTCGCCTGCCTGCGCGCAGCGCCTTCGGCGTGAATGGACTGGCGTTGGGCGGGGAAATCGAAATCGAATGCCTGGCCTACGCGCCGGCCGGAAAATAAGGGAGCACGCATGACCGACCGCCGCACCTTTCTGCACGGCGCAGCCGCCGCCAGCCTTGCCGCCATCGGCCTGCCCGCGACAAGCGCAGCAACCTTGCGCGAAAAACGTCCGCTCATCATCGATGCGCTGGGCGGCATCGACAACATCAACCGGCGCGGCGCGGGCCACGACAGCGCCACCAACGACTTCGGCATCGACGCCCGCGCGCTGACCGACGCCAAAGCCTCCGGCCTGAATGCGTTCAACATGACCATCGGCCATGTCTTCGGCGACGGCGATCCCTACGAGAAGACGGTCTCCGACGTCCATGCCTGGAACGCCTTTATCAAAAGGCGTTCCGCCGACTTCCTGCTGGTGCGCAGCGCCGCAGACATCAAGCGCGCCCAGGCCGACGGCCGCCTTGGCGTCATCCTGGGCTTCCAGAACGCGGCCATGATGGGCAAGGACGCGCGCCGCGTGGCAGGCTTCGCCAAGGCCGGCGTGCGCGTGATCCAGCTGACCTACAACGGACCGAATCAACTGGGCGACGGTTCCATGGTCCCCACCAACAAGGGCCTGACCGATTTCGGCCGCGACGTGGTGGCGGAACTGAATCGCAACCGCGTATTGGTGGACCTGAGCCACAGCGGCGAGCAAATCTGCCTCGACGCCGCCATCGCGTCCACCGCGCCCGTCATCATCAGCCACACCGGCTGCCGCGCCGTGGCCGACCTGCCGCGCAACAAGACCGACAAGGAACTGCGCCTGGTGGCGGAAAAAGGCGGCTTTGTCGGCATCTACTTCATGCCCTTCCTGGCCGTAGGCCGGCAGCCGATGGCGGCCGACCTGGTCACCCACATCGAGCACGCCATCAACATCTGCGGCGAGGACCACGTCGGCATCGGCACCGACGGCACCGTGCCGCAGATCGACGATATGGCGGCCTACATGAAGCGCCTGGAAGAAGAAGTGCGCCAGCGCCGCGCCGCCGGCATCAGTGCGCCGGGCGAACGACCGGACATCGTGCCCTTCCTGCCCGACCTGACTGGCCGCGACAAATTCTGGAAACTGGCCGACTTGCTGGCCAAGCGTGGCCACAGCAGCAGCCGCATTGAAAAAATCCTCGGTACGAACTTCCTGCGCGTGGCTGATCGTGTATGGAGCATGGAGAAAATATGAACTTGAAGTACGCAGCAATCGCCCTCGCCGTCGTCACCAATGCCTGCACCGCGGCCACCGTCCACGCGGCGGAAGAAAAACCGAAAGCCAACGTCCAGCAGGACCGCCTGAATAAACTCAACGGCAAGGCGCTGGGCCGCGTAATCTACAGCGGCGCCACCGTAATCGACGGCACCAGCGCGGCGCCGCGCACCGGCATGAGCATCATCGTCAGCGACGACCGCATCGAAGCCGTACTGCCCAGCGCGCAGCTGAGCGAGGCCCAGAAGACCAGCGCCCGCGTGGTCGACGTGACGGGTCAGTATGTGCTGCCCGGGCTGATCGACTCGCACGTACACTACGCCACCAATCCAGACCGTCCCTACGCCGAGGCCGAGCTGAAACGCAATATCTACGGCGGCGTCACCGGCGTGCGCGATATGGCGGGCGACGCCCGCGAACTGGCCGGCCTGTCGCGCGAAGCGCTACTGAACCGCATTCCTTCGCCGGACGTGTTCTTCGCCTCGCTGGTGGCCGGCCCCACCTTCTTCAAGGATCCGCGCACGGTGGTGGCGGCACTGGGCACCCAGCCGGGCACCGTGCCGTGGCTGTACTCCATCGACGACAAAACAAAAATGCCGCTGGCGATCGCCCAGGCGCGCGGCACCGGCGCCACCGGCATGAAGATCTACGCCAACCTGCCCGGCCCCCTGGTGCGCAAGCTGATCGCCGAAGGCAAGGCGCAGAAGTTCCCGGTCTGGACCCATATGCAGGTGTACCCCGCTTCGCCTTACGATTCACTGGGTGCCAGCGCGATCTCCCACGTCTGCATGATCGCCCGCTATGTGCGCGAATCGGACAAGGCGGCCTACGGCCATAGCGGCGAGCCTTCGTACGAGGGACTCACCGCCGAAGACCCGGGCATCAAAAAGTACATCGCCGCGCTGGCGAAGTCCGGCACCATCATGGACGCCACCCTGAGCGTGTACAAGACCGAAGGCCCGCGCTGCCGCATCGAGCTGGCCGGCGACATCACCCGCGCCATGCACAAGGCGGGGATCAAGATCATCGCCGGCACCGACACCGACAACACCGGCGAAGACCCGTTCCCGGTGGTGGACCATGAACTGGAAAAGCTGGTGAAGTACGCCGGCTTCACGCCGCAGGAAGCCATCATCGCTGCCACCGCCAACGCCGCCGAGGCGCTCGGCAAACAGAAGGAGTTCGGCACGCTGGAAGCGGGCAAGCTGGCCAATATGGTGTTCGTGCGGCGCGACCCGCTGCAGGATATCGGCAACCTGCGCTCTGTTGTATTGACCGTCAAGCGCGGCCACGAGTTTGCGCGCGCCGACTACAAGTTCACCCCTTTGCCTGTCCACGAAGACTGACATGTGCGAGAATTAATTCGAATTTTTCGATAATCTCGCACAAGGAAGCAGATGAGTGAACTTAAGCGCGGCTTGAAAAGTCGGCACATTCAGTTGATCGCGCTGGGCGGCGCCATCGGCACCGGCCTGTTTCTCGGCATCGCCCAGACGATACAGATGGCCGGTCCGTCCGTGCTGCTCGGTTATGGCGTGGCCGGGCTGATCGCCTTCTTCATCATGCGCCAGCTCGGCGAGATGGTGGTGGACGAACCGGTGGCCGGCTCGTTCAGCCACTTCGCCGACAAATACTGCGGCCAATGGGCCGGCTTCACGGCTGGCTGGAATTATTGGGTGCTGTATGTCCTGGTCAGCATGGCCGAGCTGTCGGCGGTGGGCATCTATGTCCAGTACTGGTGGCCGACGGTGCCGACCTGGATGTCGGCGCTGGGCTTCTTCGTCATCATCAACGCCATCAGCCTGTTCAACGTCAAGGCCTTCGGCGAGATGGAATTCTGGTTCTCCATCATCAAGGTGCTGGCGATTGTCGGCATGATCCTGTTTGGCGTCTACCTGCTGATCTCCGGCGACGCCGGCCCACAGGCCTCGGTCGCCAACCTGTGGCAGCACGGCGGCTTCTTCCCCAATGGGATCAGCGGCCTGGTGATGGCGATGGCCGTCATCATGTTCTCCTTCGGCGGGCTGGAACTGATCGGCATCACCGCTGCCGAAGCGGACAACCCGTCGCACTCCATCCCCAAGGCCACCAACCAGGCCATCTACCGCATCCTGATCTTCTACATCGGCGCCTTGGCCATCCTGCTGTCGCTCTACCCGTGGCAGAAAGTAGTCACCAGCGGCAGCCCCTTCGTGCTGATCTTCCATGCGTTGAACAGCAATCTGGTGGCGCATGTGCTGAACGTGGTGGTGCTGACGGCCGCGCTGTCGGTCTACAACAGCGGCGTGTACGCCAATACCCGCATGTTGTACGGCCTGGCCAAACAGGGCAACGCACCCAAGGCGCTACTGAAAGTCAACGCGCGCGGCGTGCCGCTGACGGCGCTGGGCGTGTCGGCGCTGGCCACCGGCATCTGCGTGGCGGTCAACTACTTCATGCCGGCCAAGGCTTTCGGCTTCCTGATGGGCCTCGTGGTGTCGGCGCTGATCATCAACTGGGGCTTGATCAGCTGGATCCACCTGCGCTTCCGCGCGCAGAAGCAGGCCGACGGCCAGGTCACGCAGTTCCAGAGCCTGGGCTACCCGCTGACCAACTACCTGTGCCTGGCCTTCCTGGCCGGCATCCTGGTGGTGATGTACCTGACGCCGGACCTGCAACTTTCGGTCTATCTGATCCCGGCATGGCTGGCCGCACTGGCCGTCGGCTACCGGGTCGGTGTGAAAAAAGCATGATCGCCTGACATCGATTTCAAGCTAGAATCCCGGATGCACCGGCGCCTGCCGGCCATTCCGGGATCAATCATGGCGTCTCGCTTCTTCGTACTGCTGCTTGCCCTGCTGTCTGTCCTGTTACCGACACCCGCACGGGCGCTCAATCCACTGACCCCGCTCAAAGACTATCACCGCGCCAGTTGGCTGACCAAAGACGGCGCACCGCCGGAAATCCGCAGCATGGCGCAGACCGCCGACGGCTGGCTGTGGCTAACCGGCCCCTCAGGCCTGTACCGCTTCGACGGCGTGCGCTTCGAACGCTATCTGCCGTCCGGCGCGGGCGACCTGTCGCGGCGCCGGGTCTCGATGGTGCGGGCACACCCCAACGGCGATCTCTGGCTCAGCTACCAGCTCGGCGGCGGCTTGTCGGTGCTGCACCCGAACGGCAAGCTTGACGATGTCATCGCACCCGGCAAGCTGCCGCCGGTGACCGCTCTGGCATTCGACACCAATGGCGATTTCTGGAGCGCCACCGTGGGCGGCCTATTCCGCTACCACGCCGGCAAATTGCAGCACTACGGCGAGGCCCAAGGCATGCCGAAGGAGGTTCTGGACGTACGTATCGACCGTTACGGCCGGCTATGGGTCGCCAGCACGCTCGCCCTGCACCTGTATGACCGCGGCGCCGACCGCTTCAGTTCCGTGCGTCCGCTGATCCTGAATTCCGAGCTGATTGAATCTCCCGACGGCCGCGTGTGGACCGCCAACTTCAGCGAGGTTGCTGCGGTGCCGCCGCCGCCCGAACCCCGGCCGACCATGCGCGCTGCGGAAGCTGCGGGATTCGGCTCGCATTGGATAGCGCGCTTCGACCGCGACGGCAACCTGTGGCGGCTGCAATGTCCCGAGGCGTTCTGCGTCATCCCCGCCGCTGAAGTGACAGCCGTTAACCGGGTTGGCTCGCCGGTCGGCGCGCAGCTGCGCGCCGGTCCGGTGATCAGCACCGGCAACGTCATCATCGAAGACCGCGAGGGTAATATATGGACCACTACCCAAGAGGGCTTGGACCGCTACCGCGACAACCGGCTACAGCGGATAAGCTTATCGGACACCCGCAACACCTTCACATTGGCCACCGATGCAGCAGGCCGCATGCTGGCGTCCAACCCCTACAACAAATCGGTCTGGCGACTGCGCGCCGACGCCGCGCCGCAAATCGAAGCCACGCCGGCCTGGCTGGTCGCCAACGACAGCACCGGCGCCTTGCTGCTGGGCGGCGGTCGTTACATCGAGCGCCGCACCGCCGGCGGCAGCGAGCAGATTGCGCTGCCGGAGCTTCCTGGCCCGGACGGCAAGCCGGAAAGCCTGGTGCTGATGGGCCTCACCGACGACGGCAAGCGCCTGTGGGCAGTGAGCCCGCGCACCGGCCTGATCGCGCGCGTTGACGGGCAATGGCTGCCGCGTGCGAAATTCAACCTGCCGCAACAGATCATCTTGGGCGCCGCAGGCGCCAAACCCGGCCACCTCTGGCTTGCCTGTGCCGATGCATCTATCGTGCTGTTTGACGAAAACGATCAGCAAACCCGCTATCCGGCCGCCATGATCGGCTTCCCCACCGGGATCTTCAGCAACGCCGACATCGTCGCCGCCGGCGACCAGGGGCTGGCGGTGCTCACAAACGGCGCCTTCCGCCAATTGCGAGCGGCCGACCCGGAAGTGCTGCAGGACGTATCGGGCCTTGCGGTGGACGCCGAAGGCAACCACTGGCTTAATGGCGGCAAGGGATTGCTGCGCGTGCGCCGTGCCGATTGGCAGGCCAGCGTTGCCGAACCGACGCTGCCGCTGCGCTATCAACTGTTCGGCGTGCAGGACGGCTACGCCGGCAAGGCCATGCTGGAGAACCGCCACCCGAGTGCCAAGCTGGATAAGGACGGTCAATTGTGGCTGGCCGCCACCGGCGGCATACTCCGCATCGACACCCGCAACATCCGCCGCAACGACATCGCGCCGGTGGCCAAGGTAAGCGGCGTGCACGGCGAGGCGCAGCGCTACGACCCGCAGCCCGGACTGCAGCTGCCTGCCGGTACGCAGAACATCGACATCAGCTACACCGCAGCAAGCCTCAGCCAGCCGGAGTCCGTGCGTTTTCAGTACCGCCTGCAAGGCACAGACCGTGACTGGCAGGATGTGGGCACCCGTCGCACTGCCTTTTACACCAATATGGCGCCCGGCGCCTACCGCTTCCAGGTTCGCGCCATGAATGAAGACGGCGTATGGAGCGCGCAGCCGGCCAGCGTCGATTTCAGTATTCCACCGACTTTTACGCAAACGCTTTGGTTCAAGCTGGCCTGCTTCCTGGCGGCGGCGCTGGCGCTTTATCTGCTGTACCTGTACCGTCTGCGCGTGGTCACGACGCGACTGGAGGAGCGCATGGAAGTGCGTCTCGCCGAGCGCGAACGCATCGCCCGCGCGCTGCACGACACCTTCCTGCAAACCGTGCAGGGTGTAGTGCTGCGGCTCGACTCGGCGGTCGATGCGCTGCCCGACGACAGCGCGGCGCGCAAGTCGCTGGCGCCGGTGCTGCACAGCGCGCGCGCCAGCATCAACGAGGGCCGCGCGCAAGTCCAGGATCTGCGCTCCTCGCCGGCCGATGAAGTGGAAAGCGTCCTGCGCGAGGTCGCCGCCCTGCTCGCGGCCAGCTATCCCGGTGTGGCTTTCACGCTGGCGGTGGACGGCGAACGCCGCGCACTGCGGTCGGGCGTAATCGACGAGATCAGCGAGATCGGCCGAGAGGCGGTGCGCAACGCCTATCAGCACGCGCAGGCGTTGCATATCGAAGTGCAGCTCGGCTACGAGGCGCAGCAGTTCACGCTGCTGGTGCGCGACGACGGCAAGGGCATGGCGCCGGCGCCGCCGGCCTCGGGACACTGGGGCCTGGTCGGCATGCGCGAACGCGCGGCCCGCATCGGCGCGGCGCTGGAAATCGCCAGTACACCGAATCAGGGCAGCCACGTTAAAATGGCGCTCTCGGCACACCGCGCCTACGCGCTCAAGACTCTTCCATGGTGGCGCCGCCTCTTCCGAAAGTAAGCATGCAGTTATTTACCCATGGCCGGCGCCTGCGCGCGCTGGTCGCCTCGCTCTTCGCGCTGTGCCTGACCGGCCCGGCGTTTGCCCTCAATCCCGAGGTCGCGCTGCGCGACTACAACCACGCCGCCTGGGGCATACGCGAAGGCGCGCCGGCCGAGATCAAGACCATGGCGCAGACGCCGGACGGCTGGCTATGGCTGGGCACCTCCACCGGCTTGTTCCGCTTCGACGGCGTACACTTCGAACGCTACGCGGCCGCCTCCGCAGGTGAAGTGGCTCGCCGCCGCGTAAACGAACTTCGGGCCGAGAGCAATGGCGATTTGTGGATCAGCTATTCGGTCGGCGGCGTGTCGGTGCTGCGCAAGAACGGCCGCATGGAGCACCTGGTGCCGCTCGATTCGCCGTCCGGCAGCATCGAGGGGTTGGCCGTGGACCGCGACGGCAGTGTGTGGATCACCTCCGATCGCGGCTTCTTTGTGCAAGCCAACGGCAAATTGCGCAAGCTGGGACCGGAACAGGGCCTGCCGCACGATAACGCGCACAGCGTGCTGCTCGACCAATACCAGCAGCTGTGGGTGTCGTTCAAGAGCGGCGTGTACCGCCTGGACCGCGCCAGCGGCAAGTTCACGCTGGTACACGCGCAGGCCAACCAGGACGCGCTGGTGCAGTCGCCGGACGGCCGCCTGTGGCTGTCCGACGGCGACAACATCGCGCCGCTGCCGCTGGAGAAAACCCTGCCGACGGCCGCCACCGCGCCGCTGCCGCGCCCCGCATTGTATGCGCCACTCGAATCGCGCGCGCGCAACCTGTTCGACCGCGATGGCAATCTGTGGACCCGCCTCTGTCCGGAAATGCTGTGCCGCCTGGCGCGCGCCGGCAACCATCCGGAGGGCACCCTGCGGCCGGGCAGCGAGGCCGAGGAGCGCCGGACGCCGCAAGCCACCGGGCCATCGCGCGTGACCAACGCGCTACTGGAAGATTTGGAAGGCAACCTGTGGGTCGCCACCCAGAGCGGGCTGGAACGCTACCGGGAAAACAGCCTGACGCCGGTGCCGCTGCCGCAAGCGAGCGGCATGTTCAGCATGGCCGGCGACACCGAAGGCGGCGTATGGCTGTCGGATATCATCAACCGCGTCACCTGGCGCCTGCATGCGGACCGCGCGCCGGAGCGCTCGCCACAACACTACGCCGTGCTGGCCAACGACCGTGACGGCGCGCTGCTGATGTCGAACAAGCGCAGCATCGAACGCCGCTACCGGGGCACTGTCACGCAAATCCCGCTACCGCCGGGCCGCGACGGCAAGCCGGTCGATCTCGACATTGCCGGCCTGCAGGACGACGGCAAGGTGCTGTGGACCGCCAGCGCGCAGACCGGCCTGATAGGACTGCTGGACGGCCAGTGGCATCCACGTAGCGCCTTCAGCCTGCCCGACCGCATCTTCATGTCCGCCGCCGGGCGCAAGCCGGGTGAGCGCTGGATGGCCACCGGCGACAGCACCATGGTCTTCAACGACAACGGCAAGCTGACCACCTATAATGCCGGCGGCGTCGGCCTGCCGACCATGGTGGCGGTAAACCAGGACGTGCTACTGGGCGGCGACCAGGGACTGGCGATATTCACCGGCAGCGGCTTCCGCATGCTGCAGGCACTACGGCCGGAGGCCCTGGCCAAAATCTCCGGCATGGCCATCAGCGCTGATGGCGACCGCTGGTTCAACGGCGGCCAGGGCGTGGTCCATGTCAAGCGGGCCGACTGGCAGGCCGCCATATCCACTCCCGGCGCCCAGCTGCGCTATGAATTGTTCGGCATCCTGGACGGCTACACCGGCCAGGCCATGCTTGAAATGCGCCTCCCCAGCGTATTCGCGGACCGCAGTGGGCAGCTGTGGTTCATGACCAGCGGCGGCGTGCTGCGCCTGGCGCCGGGCCGCATCCGCCGCAATACCATCGCGCCGACGCCGTTCGTGTTGGGGCTCGACGCCGGCGACGTGCGCCACGAGGCCGTGCAGGGACTGCGCCTGCCGCCGGGATCGCAGAATTTCAGCCTGCGTTTCACCGCGCCGGGGCTAGGCAAGCCGGAAGCGATGCGTTTCCAGTACCAGCTCTCCGGCATCAACGACGACTGGCAGGAGGCCGGCGACCGCCGCGCCGCCTATTACACCAACGTGGCGCCTGGGCGCTACTCCTTCCGCGTGCGCGCCTTCAATGAAGACGGCGTGCCGGGCAAGGAAGAGGCGCGACTCGACTTCGAGATCGTGCCGCGCTTCGGGCAAACCATCTGGTTCAAGCTGCTGTGCGGGCTGGCGGCGGCGGCCCTGCTGTATCTGCTCTACCTGTACCGCCTGCGCGCCGCCACCAGGCGCGTGGCCGAGCAGCTGACCGTGCGCATGGCCGAACGCGAACGCATCGCCCGCACGCTGCACGACACCTTCCTGCAAAGCGTGCAGGCGCTGATCCTGCGGCTGGACATTGTATCGGCCGGCCTGCCGGAAGACGCCCGCCGCAAGCTGGAGCCGATACTGGACCAGGCCAGCGACACCATCGTTGAAGGCCGCGACCAGGTCTACGAACTGCGCACCGGTCGCGTGGACGACGTTGAAAGCGCCGCCGGCGAAGCGGGCCGCCAGCTACACGCGGACCATCCAACGACGTTGTTCGACATCGCCGTAAACGGCCCGCGCCGCAAGCTGCGCGACACGGTGGCCGAGGAAGCCTGCGAGATCGCCCGCGAAGCGCTGCGCAACGCCTTCCAGCATGCCGGTGCCGCGCGCGTGCAAGCGCGTGTGCGCTACGAACGCGAACACTTCATCCTGCAGGTCGGCGACGACGGCGCCGGCATCGCGCCGGACGCCGCGCCCAAGCAAAAGCACTACGGCCTGACCGGCATGCACGAACGCGCCGCGCGCGCCGGCGGCAAGCTGGAGATCGACGCCGCGCCCGGCGGCGGCACGCGCATCACGCTGACGGTGCCGGCCCGCGCCGCCTACGCCAACGCCGGAAGCTGGTGGCGGCGCGGCGGCAGCTGACATCGGCACGGTCCAAGTGTTGTTTGTGGCCGACAGCGCGACCAGGGGCGCGCCGTCGGCGCGTGAATTTTTTGAACAGATAGTTGCTCCGATAGCTACGCCTTTGCAAGGCAACCTGCTACACTCTTCGGCTTTGCATCTCGAACGCAACTATCGTTTTTAAAATAGCAATGATGACCGCACCGCCATCCGCCACGCCGAAACGCCTGCTGCTTGCACTGTCGCTGCTGTTCGCGGCGTCGGCGCGCGCGCAGATTCAGGAAGTGACGGTGACGGCGCAGCGCGCGCCATCGCTGGAATCGAAAACCCCGGTCTCCATGTCCACGCTCAGCGCCGCGCAGTTGACCAACGCCGGCATCGACAGCCCGGCCGATATCGGCGCGCGCCTGCCCAACGTGGAGCTGGACAACGCGCCCGACGGCCTGCGCATCACCATGCGCGGCGTGTCCAGCGCGGACACCACCGAAAAAGGCGATCCTTCGGCCGCCTTCCTGCTCGACGGGATCTATATCGCCCGCCCGCAAATCCAGAACCTCAGCTTCTACGACCTGGAACGCGTGGAAGTGCTGCGCGGCCCGCAAGGCACGCTATACGGCCGCAACACCACGGCCGGCGTGGTCAGCGTGATGTCGAAGACGCCGATCAACCGCTATGAAGCCAGCGTGGCCGCCGAAATCGGCAACTACAACAGCCGCAAGGCCAGCGCCATGCTCAACGTGCCGGTGAACCAGATGCTGGCGCTGCGCGCCGCGCTGAATCTCAACCGCCATGACAGCTACCTGACCAACGGCCAGCACACCTCGCATGCGTTGGGCAAGGACCGCGACGACCAGTCGGCACGCCTCTCGGCCAAACTGAAAATCACGCGCGACGCCACCCTGCTGCTGCGCTACGACCGCAGCAAGGTTGACGACAACAACGACAGCTTCGTCCCCGACACCAATTTCTATACCGGCGTCGCCAGCGGCAATCCGGTGTGGTATGGCAGCGGCACCGGCGCGCAGCTAACCAACGGCTTCGTGCCGCCGAACGGCCTGCCGGAACAGGGCTACAGCCACAAGACCACCTCGGGCCTGAGCGCCGACCTGACGCTGGACCTGGGTCCGGCCACGCTGTACTACCTGGGCGCGCACCGCGACTACGATCACGACGCCCTGGCCAACTTCTACTACCGCGTGGCGCCGACGCTGGCACTGGGCGTGCGCGAGAACTTCCGCGGCGACTACACGCAGACCTCGCACGAGCTGCGCCTGGCCACCAACGGCGACGGCCCGTTCAGCGCGCAGGCGGGCCTGTACTACTTCCGCGAGGAGTCGTCGCAGCTGTACACCTTCCGCGACCTGGCGTTGATCGGCCTACCGCCGTACTACGTATTCCCGCACGGCCCGACCGTCGCCACCAGCAAAGCGGTATTCGGCCAGGCCACCTACCGCGTCACGGAACGGCTGCGCGCCACCGCCGGCACGCGCTACACGGCGGACCACAAGTCGCGCGTCGGCTCGACCAACTTCCAGCAAGGTCCGGTGTTCAATACGGCCACCGACTTCGCTCTGCTGAACGACGCCAGCATGAAAACCCACCAGACCACCTGGCGCCTGGGCGCCGACTACGACCTGGCACCGTCGACCATGCTGTATGGCGCCGTCGCCACCGGCTACAAGGCCGGCGGATTCAACGACGGTTGCCTGGCCGGCTCGGTGCAACTCGGCCTGAGCTGCCCGGCGGCGCTGGCCGTGCCGGCGGACACGCTGTTCTATCAGCCGGAAACCGTGCGTTCCTACGAAGCGGGTGTCAAGACGCGCTTCTGGGACAAGCGCGCCAGCCTGAATCTGTCGGTGTTCCGCTACGATTACAACAATCTGCAGTTGTCGGGCGTGGCCATCGTTGCCGGTGCGCCGCGCTTCGTCACCGACAACGCCGGCGCGGCCAGCGTCAAGGGACTGGAAGCCGAAGGCCAACTGGCGCCGACGGCGCAGGACCGCATCAGCTACGCCATTTCGCTGCTGGACGCGCACTACGTCCGCTACAGTCCCGACCGAGTACACAACTGGGCCGGCAAGAAACTGGACCGCGCGCCATCGAACACGCTGTCGCTGGGCTATGAGCGCAGCTTCGGCGAGCTGACGGCGGGCATCGGCGCGCGCCGCAGCGCCGCCTACATCATCGCCGTGCCTGCGCAGCTGCTGCAGTACCGCGTACCGGCATACACCCAGACCGACGCCAGCCTGCGCTATCGCCCGCAAGGCGCCGCGTGGAGCGTCATGGCGCGTGTGAAGAATCTCGAAAACAAGGTCCATCCCATCAACATCGACAGCTTCGGCATGCTGACGCCGAGCGATCCGCGCACGGTCGATGTGCGGCTGGACTACCGCTTCTGATCCCATGCAGAGACATCTGACCCGCTACCTTCTCCTGATCCTTGCGCTGGCGCTGATCCCCTGCGCGGTCAACGCCGCTCCCGGGCCGCTGGTGCTGGACGGGCAGCGCGACTATGTGGAAGCATGGCCGGTCGTCCAGATCATGCGCGATCCCGACGCCAGCCTGACGCCGGAGGCCGCGCTGGCCGCCGAGGCGCGCTACACAGTTCCCGACTCCGCCTACGCCACGCTGGGCGTACAGAAGGACGTCGTATGGCTGCGCATTCCGGTCTCGCTGCCGGCCGGCAGCCGGGGCGATTGGATACTGAATATCGATTACGCGGTGCTGAACCGCATCGACGTCTATGTGGCCAGCGCCGGCCGCATCGCCCGGCACACGGTCATCGGCAATCTGCAACCGGATGCGGACGGCGTCTCGCGCGGCCGCGTGCCGGCGGCCCTGCTGCACCTGGCGCCGGGCGCGGACTACGTACTGCTGCTGCGCGTGCAGAATACCGGCGCCATGATCCTGCCGATCAGCCTTGCGCGACCGGCCAACTTCCACGGCGACTCGCTCAACGAGCAGATGCTGCAAGGCGTGCTGACCGGGATCAGCCTGTGCCTGCTGATGTACAGCATCGCGCAATGGGTCACGCTGCGCGAGCCGCTGTTCGGCAAGTTCGCGCTGCTGGTCCTGGGCACCACGCTGTTCTCGGTGGAGTTCTTCGGGCTGGGCAACCAGTACCTGTGGAAGAACAACTATTGGATGAGCATCCACGCCGGCGGCCTGTTCGCGCTGACGGCGTCCGCCGGCGCCTACCTATTCGTGGAACAGGCGCTGGCGCGGCCGGGCAAGGACCGCGTCTTCAGTCGCCTGATGGTCGGCGGCGCCGCCCTGTGCGCGGTCAGCGCCCTCGCCTACGTCACCGACATCATGAGCGTGGAAATGCTGGTGATCGTGGTCAGCTCGCTGGGCGTGATGCCGATGCTGCTAGGCCTGCCCGGTGCCTATCTGCGCGCGCGCCGTGGCGACGCGGTCGGCATCTACTTCCTGTTCGGCTGGGGCGTGAGCTTCGCGTCGTCGGCGATACTGAGCCAGGTTGTCAGCGGCAAGGTGGGCGCCAACTTCTGGACCATGCACTCCCTGCAATTCGGGAACATGCTCGACATGCTGGTATTCACCCGTATCCTCGGCCTGCGCATCAAGGCCATGCAGAGCGCCATGCTGCGCGCCGAGGAAGCCACCCGCACCAAGTCCGAATTCCTGGCCCACATGAGCCACGAGATCCGCACGCCGATGAACGCCATCATCGGCATGAGCCGCCTGGCCCTGATGACCGAACCGAATCCCAAGCTGCAGAATTACCTGGGCAAGATCCTCGGCGCCGGCGAACACCTGCTGGCCGTGATCAACGACATCCTGGACTTCTCCAAGATCGAGGCGGGCAAGCTACGGCTGGAGTCCGCGCCGTTCGAGCTGCAGGAGATGCTGGACCACCTGGCCAGCCTGACCGTCATCAAGTCCGACGCAGCGCGCGTGGAACTCAAGATGCGCGTCGACGGCACGGTGCCGCCGCGCCTGACCGGCGATCCGCTGCGGCTGACCCAGGTGCTGATCAACTTGACCAGCAACGCCGTTAAATTCACGGAACGCGGCGAGATTATCGTCGCCGTGGAGTTGATGGACAAGACCGCCGACACCGTGGCGCTGCGCTTCTCGGTCAGCGACACCGGCATCGGCATGCGCTCATCCCAGCTGGAGAATCTGTTCCAATCCTTCAACCAGGCGGGCGACACCACCACGCGCAAGTACGGCGGCACAGGCCTGGGACTGAGCATCTCGCGCCAGCTGGTGCAGCTGATGGGCGGCGACATCCAGGCGATGAGCACCCCCGGCATCGGCAGCCGTTTCAGTTTCATCGTCCGTCTCGGCATCGCCGCCAAGAGCGCCGCGCCGGTCGACTGGCCGCTGCATCATCAGCCGCCGGCCCAGCCGGCACAAGCGGCTCGCGCGCTGCGCCGCTCGGACAACGCCGGCCTGGCGCTGCGCGACCTGTCCGCGCTGGACGGCGCGCGCATCCTGCTGGTGGAGGACAACGCCAACAACCGTGAAGTGGCCTTGGATTTCCTGGCCGCCGCGCGCATGCAGATCGACGTGGCGGAGCACGGCGCCGAAGCGCTGCACATGCTTGAACAGACCGACTACGACCTGGTGCTGATGGACGTGCAGATGCGCGAGATGGACGGCCTCACCGCCGCGCGCCGCATCCGCGCCATGGAACGCTGCCGCCATCTGCCGATCGTCGCCATGACCGCCTACGCCATGGCCGGGGACCGCGACAAGAGCCTGGCGGCCGGCATGAACGACCACCTCACCAAGCCTATCGCGCCGGAGCAGTTGTTCCGCGCGCTGATCAAATGGATACCGACGTCGCGCCTGGCGGCGCGCCGGGCGCAGGCCAGCGCCGCGCTGCAGGCGACGCCGCCGGCCGATCACGCCGACTACGCCAGCCATGCGGGCCATGGCACGCCGCAGTCGCCGTTGCCGCCAGTGCCCGGGGTGGACTGGCAGGTGGCGCTGGAAGGCGCGGACCGCCAGCGCGGCCGCCTGGACAAACGCATACGCGGCTTCCTGCAGGAATACCGGAACGCCGCCGGCACCGTGCGCGAAGCAGTCGCCAGCGGCCGGCATGAAGTGCTGTACAGCCTCACACACAACCTGAAATCGACCGCCGCCTACATCGGCGCGCTGCAGCTGGCCGCACAGGCGCAAGCGCTGGAGCAGGCCATGCGCACCGAACGCGGCGAGCGCATCGACGCGCTGGCCGGCGAACTGGCCGAGGGCCTGGAACAGGTGGTCGGCGGCCTGGGCCAGTTGGAACGAGAACCGGCGCAGGTGCGCTACCGCGACAGCGATGCGCGCTTGCTGATCACGCGCCTGGAAGCTTATCTGCGCAGCGACGACGCCCGCGCCGAGGACGTGCTGGCCGAACTGCGCGCGCTGCCGACGGTGCGCCGCCACGCGGAGCCGCTGTCGCTGATCCAGCGCGCCGTGGACGACATTGAATATCACGCCGCCCTGGCGCCGCTGGGCGTGCTATTGCGCGCCCTGCACAACGAACTGGAAGAAAGCGCATGAACTTTGCGGGAACCCAAAAAGTCCTGGTAGCCGACGACGACATCGTCAACCGCCAGGTATTGGCGGAGCTGCTCAAGCCCGAGCACACGGTGCTGCTGGCGAAAAACGGCGAGCAGGCGCTGGAGCGCGCCGCCCGCCATCTGCCGGACCTGATCCTGCTGGACGTGGTGATGCCGGACATGGACGGCTACGAAGTGCTGCGCCGCCTGCGCGCGGACGCGCAGACCGCGCATATCACGGTGATTTTCATCTCCGGCCTGGGACGGCCGGAAGACGAGGCCAATGGCTTGAAGATGGGCGCGGCCGACTACATCTCCAAGCCGTTCAACGAAACCGTAGTGATGGCGCGGGTGGCCATGCACTTGCAGATGGTGCGCCAGCGCCGCATGCTGGAGCACCTGGCGCACGTGGACGGCCTGACCGAATTGGCCAACCGCCGCCGCTTCGACGAAGTGTATGAAGCCGAATGGCAGCGCAGCCGCCGCAGCGGCCGCCCGCTGTCGCTGGCGCTGCTCGATATCGACGCTTTCAAGCAGTACAACGATTTCTACGGCCACCCGGCCGGCGACCGCGCGCTGCGCGCGGTCGCACGCACCGCTGCTTCCGGCCTGCGCCGCCCGGCCGACCTGGCGGCGCGCTATGGCGGCGAAGAAATGGTGCTGCTGCTGCCCGATACGGAAGCAGCGCAGGCGCAGCAGGTGGTCGCCAGCATCTGCAGCGCCATCGCAGAGCTGCAGATTCCGCACGAGGCCTCGGGCGTTGCGCCGATGCTGACGGTGAGCGCCGGCGGCGCCACGCTGAACACCGCCACCACCGAAAATTGCGCCGAGCTGTTTTCCGCCGCCGACACCCTGCTCTACGAAGCCAAGAAATCGGGCCGCAACCGTGTGGTGTGGCGACCGCTGGCCTAAGCCACTTGCCGCACCGATAAATGCTCGACCTTGTGGCGTGACTGCGTGGTACGGGAGCAGAAGTAGCCACCGCCGGCCAGCGGGCCGGGCGCCGAAAAGTACTCATTCTCGTCCACATAGAGCCGCGTGCCACGCGCATCGACCACGATGCGGATGCGGATGCGGTACGGACGGTTCACCTGCAGCAGGTAAGCGGGCGCTGTGTACTCCTGCAAAAGCCGGCGCTGGCCACTGCCGTCGTAGTAACGGCATCGGGGAACTGCGCGCGCGGAGGAAGTGAGGGATGCGGTACTCATGGCCGCCAATATAAGCCTCACACACCTGTAATAAAACGAACAATTCCAAATAAGCTTGTTTAAAAAACCGTGATATCGAAATCGTGATGGCGACCGAGAATTTAGTTATCGCCGCGCGGCTTGATATGAAGCGCCAAGGTGGCGAACATCTGTTCGACATCGATAGGCTTGGCGATAAAGTCGTCCATGCCGGCGCTGGTGCATTGCTCCCGTTCGGACTCCATCACGCCGGCGGTCATGGCGATAATGGGCAGCGTCAGGCCCAGCTCCTGGCGGATCTTGCGGGTGGCGGTGAAGCCGTCCATCACCGGCATCTGCACGTCCATCAACACCAGGTCATAGACGCCGCCGGCCAGTCGGTCGAGCGCCAGCTGGCCGTTGTCCGCCACCGATACCACGGCATTTGCCTGTTCCAGTATGCCCCTGGCGACGTTCTGGTTGATCGGGTTGTCCTCCACCAGCAGGATGCGCACGCCGTCCAACGCCGGCATCGGCGGCGCTGCCGGCACGCCGCCGTCCTGCGTCGTCGGCGCCAGCGCCGTCTGCACGGCGTCGAACAGGCTGGAGGCGGTGACCGGCTTGGTGAGGAAAGCCGCCGCGCTGGAGCCGGCCATTTCCTCCATCAGCTTACCGCGCGCGTAGGCGTTGAGCATGCAGATCACCGGCACCGGCGACAGTGCCTGTATCGCGCGCATGGTCGCCATGCCGTCCATGTCCGGCATCACGCTGTCGACCAGCACCACATCGTAATGCGTGCCGGCGCGCAGCCGCGCCAGCGCTTCTTCGCCGGAGGCGGCGCGGTCGCTGGTCCAGTTCCAGCCCCGGATGGTGGTACCGATGAAGGTACGGCTGGTGCGGTTGTCGTCCACCACCAGCAGGTGCAGCTTGCGCGAGGAACGTGCGGCCAGCGCGGCTGGCGCCTCCTCGGCCTCCTTGAACTCCAGCGTGAAGCGGAACTCGCTACCCTTGCCCGATTCGCTGTCCACCTGTATGGTCCCGCCCAGCAGCGCGATCAGGTTCTTGGTGATAGTGAGCCCCAGACCGGTGCCGCCGAAGCGCCGTGTGAACGACAGGTCGCCCTGCGTAAATGGCGAAAACAGGCGCGCCTGCTGTTCCTCGCTCATGCCGATGCCGGTATCGCGCACGCTGAAGCGCAAGGTCAGCGGCGAGCGCGTCATGCGCTGCACCAGCACCGATACTTCGCCGTGCTCCGTGAACTTGATGGCATTGCCGGCCAGGTTGACCAGCACCTGCTGCAGGCGCAACGCATCGCCCACCAGTACGCGCGGCACTTCCGGCTCCACCGCCATGCACAGTTCCAGTTCCTTGTCGCCCAGGTTCACGCTCATGATGGTAGCCACCGAGTGCATCACGTCATCCAGCTTGAAGCGTACCGGATGCAGCTCGACCTTCCCGGCCTGCATCTTTGAGAAGTCCAGTATGTCGTTCAATATGCCGAGCAGCGACTGGCCGGAAGCCCGGATCATCTCCAGGTAGCGGCTCTGTTCCTGCGACAGCCGGGTGGTGCCCAGCAAATGCGCCATGCCCAGCACCGCGTTCATCGGCGTGCGCAGTTCGTGGCTCATGTTGGCGACGAAGGCGTCCTTGGCGGCGTTGGCCTGCTCCAACGAGCGGCTGATGTTGCGGGCGTAGATCCACGCAACGCAGAAGCCGGCCAACAGCAGCGCCGTCACGCCCAGGCTGATCCACTTGATCGAGGCCAGCATCTCCGACCACACCACGCTGCGCGGCACGCCGATCACCACCGCCCAACCGGTGGCCGCCGAACGGCTGTACATGGAATACACCGGCAACCCTTCCAACGTGGTGGCCTCCACCGCCGCCTCCATCTTGGCAGGCATCTGCGCCAGCAGTGAAGGTGCGCCTTTCTTGCCGACCGATCGTTGCGGGTCATGCGAACGGGCGACGATGGCGCCCTGCGAATCGAAGATGGCCACCACCCGGTCCGGCGGCAGGCGCGGCTCCTTCAGCACTTGCCCAAGCCGCTCCGGCACGAAGGCAGTCGATATGCAGTAGATGACCTTACCGTCGCGTAGCACCGGCGCGTGGATCGCAACCAGCGGCCGTTTCAACGCGCCGCCGATGAACACATCGGAAATCACAGGCTTGCCGGTCTCGAACACCTTGCGTACGCGCTCGGCGCTGCCGGGGTCCTGCATCGGCGAACCATAAGGCCGCGCGGTGTTCAGCAACTGCACCGAGTCGCGGTCGCTGAGGACGAAATTAAAACCCGGGAATTCGGGCCGCAGCGCCTGCGCGGCTTCCGCATGGAAGGCGGCAAAGTCGCCCTTGTCGATACTGGGCGAATGCGACAGGGCCAGCGCCACGGTGATGCCGGTGTTCAGATCCCGGTCCACCGCCTGTATCAGCGCGCGGGCGGCGATCAGCGTGTCGAACTTGATCTGCTCCCGTTCCCGTTCGATGAAGTGAGCCGTCAGCAGAAAAAAGCCGACGATGGCCGGCAAGGCGCAGGCCCATACGAGGGTATAGATTTGCACCTTGATCGACGGCAGTCTGCCTCGCGTCATGAAAGTCGTTCCCGCTGCTATGTGAAGGACGACTCTATCACAAGCCCAGGCCCGCTCCCAACCGCAACGTGGCAGCAATGTTCCTGGCCGCGCCGCGTAGACTGACGGCGGCTGATGCCAACGCCTGCTCCAGCGTGCACACGCCGCTGACCGATGCGAATACCGCATCGATGCCATGGTCGTGCACCGCCGCCGCGCCCGTGGCCAAGGACCCGGCGATGGCGATCACTGGTTTGCCATGGCGCTGCGCCACGCGCGCCACGCCGATCGGCGTTTTGCCGTGGATGGTCTGGCCGTCGATGCGGCCTTCGCCGGTGATGACCAGGTCCGCATCGGCCACCGCCGCGTCCAGCCCGACGGCGTCGGTGACGATTTCGCTGCCGGGGCGCAGGCGGCCGCCGAGGAAGGCCAGCATGGCCGCCGCGATGCCGCCGCCGGCGCCGGCGCCCGGTACATCGGCCACATTATGGCCGGCGTCACGCGCGACGATGGCGGCGTAGTGGCGCAGATTGTCGTCCAGCCGCGCCACCATGTCGGGCGTAGCGCCCTTTTGCGGGCCGAAGATGGCGGAGGCGCCCTGCGGGCCGACCAGCGGGTGGCTGACGTCGCAGGCGACATCGAACACGCAGTCCTTGATGCGGGCGTCCAGGCCGGACAGGTCGATGCGGTCCAGCGCATCGAGCGCGCCGCCGCCCGGCGCCAGCTCGGCGCCGTCGCCGTCCAACAGGCGGCCGCCGAGCGCCTGCAGCATGCCGGCGCCGCCGTCGTTGGTGGCGCTGCCGCCGACGCCCAGCACGAAACGGCGCGCGCCGGCGTCCAGCGCGTGCCTGATCAATTGGCCGGTGCCGTAGCTGGTGGTGCGCAGCGGGTCGCGCTGCGCTGGGGTCAACAGTTCCAGCCCGCTGGCGGCCGCCATTTCAATGACGGCGGTGCTGCCGTCGCCCATCATGCCGTAGAAAGCGGCCACCGGCGCGGCGGTGGCGCCCAGCGGGCCTTGCGCCGGCAGCTCGACCAGCGTGCCGCCGCTGGCGTCGATCATGGCCTGCACCGTGCCTTCGCCGCCGTCGGCGACGGGCAGTTTGATATACGTCGCATCGGGGAAGATGTCGCGGAACCCGGCCTCGATGGCGTCGGCTACGGCCATCGCCGACAGGCTCTCCTTGAACGAATCCGGGGCGATGACTATTTTCATCGGCCTATTCTATGGCGACTATCGCCATTTCGGTACGGTTGTCCAGCAAATAAGCGGCTTGATACACATTGATACACATAAAACAACAAGCTCGGAAATGCCGAAAACATACTGTATTATTTGCGCTTGCCCGACTTTGGCTCACAAGGCCGCCCGCCGGGACTACGATAAAACACAAAAAAGCAGGAGCGACTTTGAGCATTTTTAGAACGAAGAATCTGGATGAGATGATCGCCAACGCCGGCAAGCCGGGCGGACTGGCTAAGGTACTCGGGCCTTTCGACCTGATTTTAATGGGCATCGGCGCCATCGTCGGCACCGGTATTTTCGTGCTGACCGGTACCGGCGCCGTCACCGCCGGCCCCGCGCTGACGTTGTCCTTTGTGGTGGCGGCCATCGCCTGCGGCTTCGCCGCCCTGTGCTACGCCGAATTTGCCTCCACCGTTCCGGTGGCCGGCTCCATCTACACCTATTCTTACGCCACCCTGGGCGAACTGGCCGCCTGGATGATCGGCTGGGACCTGCTGCTTGAATACGGCCTGGCCACGTCGGCCGTGTCGGTGGGCTGGTCGGGCTACTTCCAGTCGCTGCTGTCCGGTTTCGACATCCACCTGCCGGTGGTGCTGTCGGCGGCGCCCGGCGCCCTGCCCGGCGTGACCACCTATATCAACCTGCCGGCGCTGTGCATCATGCTGATCCTGACGGCGATGCTGAGCATCGGCGTGCGTGAATCGGCGCGCGTCAACAACGTCATGGTGGTCATCAAGATCACCGTGGTGCTGCTGTTTATCGTGGTAGGCGCCCGTCACGTGACGCCGTCGAACTGGCAGCCCTTCATGCCTTACGGGATCAACGGCATGCTAAGCGCCTCGGCGCTGGTGTTCTTCGCCTTCATCGGCTTCGACGCCGTGACCTCGGCGGCCGAGGAAGTCAAGCGTCCGGAACGCGATCTGCCGATCGGTATTATCGGTTCGCTGGCCGGTTGCACGGTGCTGTACGTGATCGTCTCGGCCATCATGACCGGCATCGTCCCCTACAAAGAATTCCTCGGCATCGACCATCCGGTCACGCTGGCCTTGCAGCGCGCCGGTGAAAACTGGTTCGCCGGCTTCGTCGACCTGGGCGCGATCCTCGGCATGACCACCGTGATCCTGGTGATGGCCTACGGCCAGACCCGCATCATCTACGCCATGTCGCGCGACGGCCTGCTGCCGAAACGCCTGTCGAACGTTCATCCGCGTTTCCATACACCGTTCCTGGCGACCTGGATCGTTGGTATCGTGTTCGGCCTGCTGGCCGCCGTCGTGCCGCTGAACGTGTTGAGCGAACTGGTTAACATCGGTACGCTGGCTGCATTCAGCCTGGTGTCGATCGCCATCATCATCCTGCGCAAGACCCGTCCGGACCTGAAGCGCGCTTTCCGCTGCCCAGGCGTGCCTTATGTGCCGGCGCTGGCCGTGATCTTCTGCGTGACGCTGATGTGTTACCTGAGCTGGGTCACCTGGGTCGCCTTCGGCATCTGGCTGGCCATCGGCCTGGTCGTCTACTTCGGCTACGCCCGCAAGCACTCGCTGCTGAACAAGTAAATCTGCCTTACGCTGCCCGCGGCTGGAATTTCTTCCGGTACGACGCGGGCAGCAGTCCCACCCGCTGCCGGAACAAACGGCGGAACGAGTTACTGTCTTCATATCCCACTTTGAACGTAATGCTGTCAAGGCTCATGCGGGTTGATTCCAGCAGGTGCTTGGCTTTCTCCAGCCGCAGCGTTTGCAGGTAGGCCAACGGCGTGTAGCCGGTCGCCTCCTTGAAGCGGCGCATGAAATTGCGCACGCCGAAGCCGAAGCGAGGCGCCAGTTCGTCTATCGACAGCGGCTGGTCGTAGTGCTCCTCCAGCCAGTTCTGCACGCGCAGGATATCGGCGTCGCCATGGCTCTTCGGCATAGACCACAATACATACACCGACTGTTCGCTGCGCGCGTTATCGATCAGCAGATAGCGACTACATTTCTGCGCCAGGTCCAGCGAACCATATCGCCGGATCAGATGCAGCAGCAGGTCCATCGCAGCCGTTGCGCCGCCGCTGGTGATGAGGCGATTGTCTTCGCATAGTGTTTCGCCTTCATCCATGCGCACATCGGCATAGCGCTTGCGGAACAGGTCCGCGAACGCCCAGTGGGTGGTGGCGCGCGCGCCGGACAGCAGGCCGGTTTCCGCCAGCATGAAGGTGGCGGTGCACATGGTGGCCAGCACGGCGCCTTGCCGGTGTCGTTCGCGCAGCCAATCGCCGTAACGGCCAAAGCCGGGCAAGGCTTCCCGCAACGTGAACAGGAAGCCCGGGATGAGCACCAGGTCGGTGTGCCCGATATCAGCGATCGCCACGTCGGGCTGCAAGGTCTGGCCGCGCAGCGTGGTGACCGGCCTGCCATCCAGCGAGGCCGTCACCACGTCGAATACGGGTTCGTCGGCAAACAGGTTGGCGGCGGTGAGCAGTTCCAGCGCAGTGGTGGCGCTGGCGGCCGAACACAGGTCGGCAAACAGGATCGTCAGGTGCATGGGATGGTTATGTCATATATCGCATGAAAAAAGTCGTTTCTGCACCTACCTTATCAGATCCGCCTCGCCTATAGTGGTGGCCATCCTCTACTGACCTATACATTATGAACCTCTGGTTTCGACTGATCTGGATGCTGCTGCATCGCCCGTGGCGCAAGACCGCCGATCCTTACTCCACCACCGTGGTGCGCATGCGCGTCTGGCCGCTGGACCTGGATTTGAACCGCCATGTCACCAACGGCCGCTATTTCACGCTGGCCGATATCGGCCGCATGGATTTCGTGCTCAAGACCGGCGCCTTCCGCACCGCGCTGCGCCACAAGGCCGTACCCATCGTCGGCGATGCCTGGGGCAAGTTCCGCCGCGAGCTGAAGTTGTTCGAGTCGTTTGAAATCCACACCCGCATGCTGGGCTGGGACGACAAGTGGAGCTTTCTGGAGCACCGCTTCGTCAAGGACGGCCGGGTCGCCGGCGTGGTGGTGATGCGCGGCGTGTTCCGCTCATCTAAAGGCACGGTGCCGCCGGCCGACATCGTCATGGACCTCGGCATGGCGGAACTATCGCCGCCACTGCCGCAATGGCTGACGGCGTGGTCGAACAGCTGCGACGGCATGAGCGTCCAGCTACGCGACGAAGAGAAAGCTTAAATCCCTTCCAGGCTCAGGGCGCGCACCGCGCCCTTGAGCTGCGCGTGCAGCAGCGCGCGCTCTTCCTCGGTCGTAGCGGGGAACATCTGTAACTCCACTTCCCGCACTTTCGCATCGCACTGGCCCAGGATGGCGTGACCGTCCGCCGTCAGCTGGATCTGGATGATGCGCCCGTGCGCCGGGTCCGGCGTGCGCTCGATCCAGCCCTTGCCTTCCATCGACTTCACCATCTCATTGGCCGACTGCGGCGTGGTCATGATGCGCACCGCCAGCTGCGCGTTCGACAGCACGCCGTGCGCGCGGAACACCGACAGCGCCGTGTACTGCGGCACCGTCAGCCCGGCCGGCGCCACGCAGTCGCGCAGTCGCTTGTTCAAAATGTGATCGAGACGCCCCACCAGATAGGCCAGCCCCGCGGGCCGGTTTTCTGACTTCGCCGAATTTGCCGAATTTTCTTCAACCATAAAAATCATCTTGTAAAACGTAATAGGTGGGTATAGTATAAGGAACATATCAGGTAGCCTGATAACAAACTTACACACAGGAGATATTGTATGTCCAAATACGAAGGCCGATGGGATACCGTCAAAGTCGAGATCGAAAACAGCATCGGCTGGATCACCCTGAACCGTCCGGAAAAGCGCAACGCCATGAGCCCAACGCTCAACCGCGAGATGATCGACGTGCTGGAAACGCTGGAGCTGGACGAAGAAGCGCAAGTGATCGTGCTGACCGGCGCCGGCGATAGCTGGACCGCCGGCATGGATTTAAAGGAGTACTTCCGCGAGAACGACGGCAAGCCGGAGATCTTCCAGGAGCGCCTGCGCCGCGACTGCTCGCAATGGCAGTGGAAGCTGCTGCGCATGTACTCCAAGCCGACCATCGCCATGGTCAACGGCTGGTGCTTCGGCGGCGCCTTCTCGCCGCTGGTGGCCTGCGACCTGGCCATCGCCGCCGATGAAGCGGTGTTCGGCCTGTCCGAGATCAACTGGGGCATCCCGCCCGGTAACCTGGTCAGCAAAGCCGTCGCCGACACCATGGGCCACCGCCAGGCGCTGCACTACATCATGACCGGCGATACCTTCACCGGCCAGGAAGCGGCCGCCATGGGCCTGGTGAACAAGAGCGTGCCGCGTTCCGAGTTGCGCGCGGAGACCATCGCACTGGCCGAAAAGCTGCTGGCCAAATCGCCGACCGTGCTGCGCATCGCCAAGAACGGCTTCAAGCGCTGCCGCGAACTGAATTGGGACCAGAACGAGGACTACCTGTACGCCAAGGTGGACCAGTCCAACTACCGCGATCCGGAAAAGGGCCGCGCTCAGGGCCTCAAGCAATTCCTGGACGATAAGACCATCAAGCCCGGCCTGCAAACCTACAAACGCGGTTAAGCCTCTACAATAAAAAAATCCAAGGAGACCAGCATGTTCAATACCGATCTGCTTATCGGGGGCGCCACCGGCGCCGCCGCCAACGGCGCCGTCTTCGAGCGCCGCAACCCGGCCAATGGCGAAGTCGCCACGCGCGCTGCCGCCGCCACGCTGGAAGATGTGGACCGCGCGGTACATGCCGCGCAGACGGCTTTCCCCGCCTGGTCGGCAATGCTGCCGGGCGCGCGGCGCGCACTGCTGCTCAAGGCGGCGGAAGTGATGGAATCGCGCCGCGCTGAATTTGTCGAACGCGGCATCGCCGAAGCGGGCGGCGCCCCGGTCTGGTATCAGTTCAATGTGACGCTGGCGGCTAACATGCTGCGCGAGGCGGCCGCCATGACCACCCAGATCGGCGGCGAAGTCATACCGTCCGACGTACCGGGCTCGCTGGCCATGGGCATGCGCCAGGCCTGCGGCGTGGTGGTCGGCATCGCACCTTGGAATGCGCCGGTGATCCTCGGCACCCGCGCGGTGGCCATGCCGCTCGCCTGCGGCAATACCGTGATCCTCAAGGCTTCCGAGTTGTGCCCTGCCCTGCATCGCCTGATCGGCAGCGTGTTCGACGAAGCGGGCTTCCCGCCGGGCGTGGTCAACGTCATCACCAATGCGCCGCAGGATGCGCCGCAAGTAGTGGAACGCCTGATCGCCGCGCCGGCCGTGCGCCGCGTGAACTTCACCGGTTCCACCAATGTGGGCCGCATCATCGCCCAGCATTGCGCCACGCATTTGAAACCGGTGCTGCTGGAACTGGGCGGGAAGAATCCCATCATCGTGCTGGACGACGCCGATATCGACGCCGCCGTTGAAGCTGCGGCGTTCAGCGCCTTCTTCAACCAGGGCCAGATCTGCATGTCGGCCGACCGCATCATCGTCGACAACAAAATCGCCGATGCGTTCCTCGACAAATTCGCAGCCAAAACCAGCAGCTTGAAAGCGGCGCACGCCGACGCGCCTCTGACCGGCATGATCGACGCCAGCGCCGTCCAGCGTGTCAGCGGCATGCTGCGCGATGCGCAGGAACGCGGCGCGCGCGTGCTGCAATCCTGGTCCGATGTGCAGGGCAACCTGATGCAGCCGGCCATTGTCGACGGCGTCACGGCGGAGATGCGGGTCTACCAGGAGGAATCCTTCGGCCCGATCGTTTCGCTGTTGCGCTTCGACACCGAGGATGAGGCGGTGCACCTCGCCAACGACAGCGAGTACGGCCTCTCCTCGGCGGTGTTCAGCCGCGATATCGGCCGCGCCATGGCGGTCGCCAAGCGTATCGAGTCGGGCATCTGCCATATCAACGGACCCACCGTGCATGATGAGGCGCAGATGCCGTTCGGCGGCGTGAAGCACAGCGGCCAGGGGCGTTTCGGCGGCAAGGCGGCGATCGCCGAATTCACGGAGCTGCGCTGGATCACGATCCAGACCACGCCGCGCCACTACCCGATTTAAGGAGGCCGCATGAACCAAGCAAGGACTGCGGCGCCTGAAGTGCGGTGCCGCGCGGTCAAGCTGGGCAACCCGGAGATCGCGGTCTATCAGGAAGGCGGCTTGTGGCATGTGGATGCCGTCACGCCGCTGGACGATTTTCCGCCGCGCTTCACCGACCGCCTGGAATCCGGCGCAGCTGCGCATCCGGAGCGCACGCTGGTGGCGCGCCGCGGCGGCAATGGCAACGGCAACGGCGAATGGATACGCCTGTCCTACGCCGAGGTGCTGGACCGTGCGCGCCGCATCGGCCAGTCGCTGCTCGATCGCGGCCTGTCGGCCGAGCACCCATTGCTGATCCTTTCGGGGAACGACCTGGAACACTTCCAGCTGGCGCTGGGCGCCATGTACGCAGGCATTCCGTATGCGCCGGTGTCGCCCTCGTATTCGCTGGTGGCGACCGACTACGGCAAGCTGGCGGAGCTGGTGACCCAGCTCACCCCGGGCGCGGTATATGCGTCCGACGGCGACGCCTTCAGCCGCGCCATCACGGCCGTGCTGCCGGCCGGCGTGGAGCTGATCCTGGCGCACGGCGAAGTGCCGGGCCAGCGCGCGACGGACTTCAACGCGCTGCTCGACGCCACGCCAACCACGGTGGAAGCGGCGCACGCCAAGGTCAACGCGCAGACCATCGCCAAGTTCCTGTTTACGTCCGGCTCCACCAAGAAGCCCAAGGCCGTCGTCACCACGCACGGCATGTTGTGCAGCAACCAGCAGATGCTGCTGCAAACCTTCCCGTTCATGGCCGACGAACCGCCGGTGCTGCTGGACTGGCTGCCGTGGAACCACACTTTCGGCGGCAGCCATAACGTCGGCATCGTGTTGTATAACGGCGGCACGCTGTACCTGGACGACGGCCGGCCCACGCCGCGCGACTTCCAGGTAACGCTGAACAATCTGCGCGAGATCGCGCCGACCATCTACTTCAATATTCCGAAGGGTTGGGAAATGCTGACCGATGCGCTGAAGGAGGATGCGCAGCTGAGCGAGGTGTTCTTCTCGCGCGTGAAACTGTTCTTCTGCGCCGGCGCCGGCCTCACTCAGGCAGCGTGGGACCGGCTGGACGCCATCGCCATCGCCCATTGCGGCGAGTCGATCCGCATCATGACCGGCCTGGGGATGACGGAGACCGCGCCGTCCTGCACCTTCGGCACCGGCGACATCGTCAAGGCCGGCTATGTCGGCGTGCCGGCGCCGGGCTGCAAGGTCAAGCTGGTGCCGTCCGGCGACAAGCTGGAAGCCCGCTTCCATGGTCCGCACGTCACGCCCGGCTACTGGCGCGCACCGGACCTGACGGCGGCCGCCTTCGACATCGAAGGCTACTACTGCACTGGCGACGCGCTACGCTTTGTCGATCCCGAACAGCGCGAACTGGGCTTCATGTTCGACGGCCGCATCGCCGAAGACTTCAAGCTCAATACCGGCACCTTCGTCAGTGTCGGTCCGCTGCGCGCGCGCGTCATCAGCGCGGCGGCGCCGTATGTGATGGATGCGGTGGTCACCGGCATCGACCGCCACGCCATCGGCCTGCTGGTGTTCCCGCGCATGGAGCACTGTCTGCCGCTGTCCGGGCTGGGAGCGCAGGCCGACGTGGACCAGGTGCTGGCCAGCGCGCCGGTGCGGGCCTACTTCCAGGATTTGCTGAACCGCCTGAACGCGGACGCCAGCGGTTCCTCGATGCGCATCGACCGCCTGCTGCTGCAGGCCGAGCCGCCGTCGATCGATCACCGCGAGTTGACCGACAAGGGCACCATCAACCAGGCGGCGGTGCTCACGCGCCGCGCGGCTATCGTTTCATCGCTTTATGAAGGTACGAATTCAAACGTCATCATCGCTGCATAAATATAAAACCAACGGAGACAATATGAAACTGAAAAAACTGGCAGGTATCAGCGTAGCGGTCGGCATGGTGTTCGCAGGCGGCGTGGGGCAGGTACAGGCGCAGGACACTATTCGCATCGGTGTCATCGCCGCCCTGACCGGGCCTTTCGCCAACACCGGCAAGCCGTTCGAGGACGGCATCAAGACCTATATGCAGCAATACGGCGACAAAGTGGCCGGCAAGAAGATCGAGATCATCTACCGCGATGATGGTGGCTCCAACGCCGACCTGTCCAAGCGCGCCGCGCAGGAATTGATCACGCGCGAAAAAGTCAGCTTCCTGATCGGCTTTTCGCTGACGCCTAGCGCGCTGGCGGTGGCGCCCATCGCCACCCAGGCCAAGATTCCGATGATCGTCATGAACGCGGTCACCACCGGCATTACCGCGAAATCGCCGTACATGCTGCGCACCAGCATGACCATGCAGCAGATGACCGAACCGTTCGGCACCTGGAGCGCCGCCAACAAGGTCGGCAAGGTTTATACGCTGGTCAGCGACTACAGCACCGGCATCGATGCCGAGGCACGCTTCACCAAAGGCTTTACGGCCGGCGGCGGCAAGATCGTCGGCTCGGCGCGTGTACCGCTGGCGAATCCCGACTACTCGCCCTTCATCCAGCGTATCAAGGATGAAAAGCCGGACGCGCTGTTCTTCTTCGCACCAGGCGCCGAAGATGGCACCGCCGTGCTGAAAGCCTTCAGCGACAAAGGGCTGGACAAGGCCGGCGTCAAGTTCCTGGGCGTGGGCGACATGACCAGCGACTCGCCGACGCTGGAAGCGCTGGGCGAGCGCGCTTTGGGCGCGATCACGGTGCTGAACTACTCGACGGCGCTGGACAATCCGGCCAACAAGGCCTTCCTGGCAGCGTATGCCGCCGCGCTGCCAAAGGCGCTGCCGCCGACCTTCGTCACCGTGGTGGCCTACGACACCATGGGCATGATCTATGAAACCATCCGCAAGCTGAATGGCACGGTCACCGGCGACACGGCGGTGCAGGTGCTGTCGAATATGAAGTGGGACAGTCCGCGCGGCCCGATCAGCATCGACCCGGCGACCCGCGACATCATCCAGAACATGTATATCCGCGAAGTCAAGAAAGTCAACGGCAAGCTGGTTAACCAGCCGGTCGGTGTCCTCAAAGACGTGCACCCGAACTAATACCAACGCTTAGCCCAACGCCGCAGCCCACAGAGGTTGCGCGGATCGGCACGTCCATCGATATATGGAGGAGACACCCTATGAACAAACAACTCATCATGACGACGGCGACCGGCGCCGCGCTGCTGCTCACCGCCTGCGGCGGATCGAACGTGAAAACCAACGCCGCCGGACTGCCGCAACTGGGCGCGGCCACCGGCGCATCGCTGGCGTCCTGCGCCGAACTGGCGACCAAGATCAACTTCGCCAACACCACCATCACCGGCGCCAACGCCATCGCGGCCGGCACACTGACGGTGGCCGGCAAGCCGGTGCCGGCACACTGCCAGGTCACAGGCCAGATGTATAAGCGCACCAGCACCGTGGACGGCAAAAGCTACGCCATCGGCTTCGAGATGCGGTTGCCGAACAACTGGAACGGCCGCTTTTTCTATCAGGCCAACGGCGGTGTTGACGGCAGCGTGGTCCCGGCCACCGGCCCGGTGGGCGGTGGTGGACCGCTGGACAATGCGCTCAACCAGGGCTTCGCCGTCATCAGCGCGGATGCCGGCCACGGTGCACCGACGCCCTTCTTCGGCCTCGATCCGCAGGCGCGGCTCGACTACGGCTATCAGGCAGTGGGCAAGCTGACGCCGATGGCCAAGTACATCATCGAAACAGCCTACGGCAAGAAGCCGGACCGCTCCTACATTGGCGGCTGCTCCAACGGCGGCCGTCACACCATGGTGGCGGCGGCGCGCTACGCCGATCAATACGACGGTTTCCTGGTCGGGAATCCCGGCTACCGCCTGCCGCTGGCAGCCATCGCCAACATCGCCGGTGCCAAAGCGTACAATTCACTGGCCACCACGCCGGGTGACCTGTCGACCGGCTTCACGCTGGCCGAACGCAAGCTGGTTTCCGACGCGGTGCTGGCCAAGTGCGATGAACTCGACGGCACGGCCGATGGACTGGTGCAAAACACGCAAGCCTGTCAGGCCGCCTTCGACCTGAATCGCGACGTGCCGACTTGCAGCGCATCGCGCGACGGCACTTGCCTGAGCGCGGCGCAGAAAACCACCATCGGCGGCCTGTTCGCCGGCGCGACCACGGCCACCGGCACGAAAATCTATTCCAGCTTCTCATATGACGCCGGGTTGGCGACGGGCGGCTGGGCATCCTGGAAGTTCAACAGTTCACTCAACCTGGACACCGGCGCGGTAGGCCTGATCTGGCAAGCCCCACCCGAAGACCTGGCCACCTTCAACGGCCCGAACTTCGCACTGAACGGAGACCTGGCAAGCATGCTGGCCAAGGTGGGCGCGACCAACGCGACCTATACCGAAAGCGCGCTGTCGTTCATGCTGCCGCCGAATCCATCCGACTTGTCGGCGTTGAGAAATCGCGGTGCCAAGATCATGGTCTACCACGGCGCCAGCGATCCCATCTTTTCCAGCGACGACACGACGGCGTGGTACAACGCGCTGCGCACGGCCAACGGTGGCGATGCGTCCAACTTCTCGCGCTACTTCAACGTACCGGGGATGAACCACTGCGCGGGCGGACCGACCGCCGATCAATTCGACATGCTGGCGCCATTGGTGGAATGGGTGGAACGCGGCAAGGCGCCGGACAGCGTGCTGGCGAGCGTACGCGGCGCCGGCAATGCGGGCGGCGTCAATGCCGACCTGCCTGCCAACTGGACCGCCACGCGCACGCGGCCGCTCTGCCCTTATCCCAAGACGGCCAAGTACAAGGGCGGCGGCAGCATCGAGGATGCCGCCAACTTCAGCTGCGAGTCGTAGTTGATCTAGACGACGATCAGATCAAGCTCGCGCAGGAAGGCCGCAGCCTGCGCGTGCGAGATGATGGCGCCCTTGAACAAGCCGCCCTCGGTGAGCTTGATGCCTTCAATATCGGCGCCGCGCAGGTCGGCGCCTTGCAGCTTGGCGAGTTTGAGCACAGCGTTGCGCAGGCTGCCGCCTTCGAACACGGCTTCGCGAAAGTCGCAGCCGGACAAATAGGCGTCGGAAAAGTCCAACTCCTTGAGGGTCGCCTTCCGGAAGGTGAAGCCGCGCATGTCGGCGCCCACCAGCAGGCATTCCTCGAAGTGGATGCCGAGGTGGGACACTTCCTCAAACGAAGCACCGGTCAGTTTGCAGCCGTGGAAAGCGACGGAGGCCAGCTTGGAGCGGCGCCATTTGCTGTTGTTCAGGTCACAGCCATCAAAGCGCGCATCGACCGCGTCGACCGACTCCAGATCCGCACCGCCTGCACGGCAGCGCAGCCAATGAGAACGCGCCAGCTTGCTGGCGAACAGCGATGCGCCGGCAAAGGTGCAGCGCTCGAACACGCAACCCTGCAGATCAAGGCGCGACAAGTCTTCGTCGTCGAATGCACATCCTTCGAAACGGCGCACGCCTTGCGCCAGGTGGTCTTCCAATTCCGCGCGCGACAGCGTCACGCCGGATACGGCGTTGGTAGGCGATTGTTCCATCATTTCAGATTCATGGTTTGTACCGACAGCAGCTTGCATTGGCCCGCCACGTTGACGTAGGTGCGCATGAACTGATAGCGGTTGGTGCGCCAGGTGGCGCCGTCCGGATTCCACTGCTCGGTGGTGCTCACGCCGCGCACCACGGCAGTGTCGCCCTGCTCGTGAACATGGACCTCGCTGGTGCTGCGCGCCTTGTAGACCACCGGCTTGGCCAGCCGCGCCAGCAGACCTGGTCGGGTTTCAATTTGCGAACCAAGCGAATGCACCCACACATATTCTTCGGCCAGCAGAGATTGCAAAAAAAGCACGTCGCCGGTGCGCAGCGCCTCTTCATATTGGGAATCGCGCTCGATCAGGGCAGGCGCAGACAGGCACGACGCCGCCGAGGCGAGCACCGGCAACAGAGACGGCAGCGCACCGAAAAGGGAAATCAGAATTTTTTTCATGGTAGCGTTGAGTATAACCGCTCCACCGTGGGCCATCCCACAGACAATTTGAAGAAAACCTCTTAGTCTGGGACGATGAGCACAAATCAATGGTTCCTTCTGGTCGGTCTGCTGATGCTGGCGCGCGGCCTGGCGGCGACGACGATATCGCGGTCGCCCTTCACGTCCGCTATTGTGTATCTCGGCGTAGGGCTGATGCTTGGCCCCAGCTTTTTAAACCTCTTCCACTTCGATCCTCTGGAGCAGTCTGCGCTGCTGGAGATGCTGACCCAGATCGCCCTGCTGATATCCCTGTTCTCGGCCGGGATCAAGATGCCGGTGCCGTTCAAGCTGTCGCGCTGGAACGCGCCGCTGCGCATGGCCTGGATTTCCATGACGTTAACGGTGGGTCTGGTAGCGCTGTTCGCCCACTATGTGCTGCACATGCCGGCCGGCGCCGCAGTGCTGCTGGGCGGAATACTGGCGCCCACCGATCCGGTGCTGGCCACCGATGTGCAGGTGCGCCACGCCGGCGACAAGGACGCGTTGCGATTCAATCTCACCTGCGAGGCCGGAATGAACGACGGCAGCGCCTTCCCCTTCGTGCTGTTGGGACTCGCCATGCTCGGCATCGGCACGCCGGAGGTCAACTATCTGCACTGGTTTCTGGTCGACGTGGTCTGGGGCACCGCCGGCGCGGTGGCGGTGGGCGTGCTGGCCGGCGCCGGCCTGGCGCGGCTGGGCTGGCGCCTGCGCATCGTCAAGCCGCAGCACGAGATCTTGGACGACCTGGTGGCACTGGGCATGATCGCCGTGGTGTTTGGCGCGGCCAGCATGATCAAGGCGTCCGGCTATCTGGCCGTGTTCTTCGCCGCCGTCGCGCTGCGGCAGACCGAATTGAAGCTGGCCGGCGCTCCCAAGGACAAACAAGGCCTGATGGAGCCGGATGTGAGCAAGTCCAAGGCGGCGCACGACAGCGACACCAACGATACGCCCATGGTCGTCAGCGCTGAAGCGCTGGTGTTCAAGGAGCATCTGGAACGCCTGTCCGAGCTGACGCTGGTGCTGCTGTTGGGCGGTATGATCTCGCTGCGCGATTTGCCCTTTGAGACTATCGGTGTGGCTGCCTTCCTGTTCGTGATCGCGCGGCCGCTGGCAGTCTATGTGGGACTGATGGGCAGCGGCGTCGGCAAGCGCATGCGCTGCGTGACAGGTTGGTTCGGCGTGCGCGGCATCGGTTCCATCTTCTATCTGGTGTTCGCCATCGAGGCCGGGCTGCCGCCCAACCTGGCGCGGGAACTGACCGGCATTTCGCTGGGTGTGATCATGCTGTCGATCCTGGTGCATGGCTTCAGCGTCAAGCCCCTGATCGACAGCAACGACGCTAAATAGCGTCCATGCCGGCAGCCACCTTATCGGGCGTCATCGGCGTGCTGCGCACACGCCGGCCGGTGGCGTGATAGATGGCGTTGCTGACCGCCGCCGCCACACCTACCAGACCGATTTCACCCACGCCCTTGGCGCCGATGCGGCTGACGATGCGGTCATCCTCCTCGACGAAGATGACGTCGATGTCATGGATGTCGGCATTGACGGGGACATGGTACTCGCCCAGGTTGTGATTCATGAAGCGGCCCAGAGGGTGGTCGCAGAAAGTCTCCTCATGCAGCGCCTGACCTATGCCCCAGACCACGCCGCCGATGATCTGGCTGCGCGCCGCCTTGGCATTGATAATGCGGCCCGCCGCAATGGCGCTGACAACGCGGGTTACACGCACCGTGCCGTATTCAGGGTCCACCCGCACTTCGCAGAACACTGCTGAATGGGTGGAGCGCTGGTACTTCATCTGCTTGAGCATATTCGGCAGCAGCAGATATTTCTCTTCCAGCCGCAGTTCGCCGCTGAAGGCCATGACGTCCACCAGCGCTACCGATACCTCGGGCCGGCCGGCCAGCTGCAAGCGGCCGCCTTTGAATTCGATGTCCGCAAGGCGCGCCTTGGCCAGCGGCGACTCGGGCATCTTGCGCGCCAGCTTGAACAGCGTCTTCTGCAGCTTTTCGCACGCGCCCTGCACCGCCGAACCAACTGTGGCTACGTGGGATGAGCCGCCCTCGATCGGCGCCACCGGCAAGGTTGAGTCGCCCAGCTGGAAGCGTACCTTCTCCAAGGGCAGGCCCATGGCATCGGCCGCTATGATGCTCATCGCCGTATAGGTGCCGGTGCCGATGTCCGAAGCGGCGCTGCTGACCACCAGCGTGCCGTCTGCGTGCAGCACCGCGCTGGCGCGCGCGAACATTTGCATCGCATCCCACACGCCGGTCGCCATGCCCCAGCCGATCAATTCCCGACCTTCGCGCATGGTGCCTGGTTCCGGCGGACGTTTGTTCCAGCCAAAGCGATCCGCACCCTGCTGGTAGCAGGCACGCAGTTCCTTGGTGGAGTATGGCAAGCCGTGCGTGGGATCGATTTCGGCGTAGTTCTTCAGGCGCAGCGCCAGCGGGTCCATCTTCAGCGCATAGGATAATTCGTCCATTGCCACTTCCAGCGCATACACGCCGTGGGCGGCGCCGGGGGCCCGCATGTCCATCGGACTGGCGTGGTCGAGATCGACCAGATGGTAGCCCAGCCGCACGTGCTCGCAGGCATACAGCTGGCCCGACCAGTTGACCACCACTTCGACATAATCTTCCATGCGCGAGGTTTCGGCCACGGCTTCGTGAATGATGGCGCTTAGCGTGCCGTCCGGCTCCGCCGCCAGGCGCACGCGCTGCTGCGTTTCGGGCCGGTGGCCAAAGGTGAACATCTGCTGGCGCGTCAGCACCACGCGCACCGAACGTGTCAACTTCAGTGAGGCCATCACCGCCAGCGGCAGTTGATATTGCGGCCGCAGGCCGGAGCCGAACGCGCCGCCGACATAGGGATTGCGCACCGTGACCTTGTCTTTGGACAGGCCGAACACGTGGGATACATACCAACGGCTGTTCTGCGAGCTTTGGGTTTTGTCGTAGATGGTCAGGTGGCCGTCGGCACCGCGTATCACGGTGCTGGCAAACATCTCAAGCGGGTTGTGGTGCTCGACGCCGCTGTAGTATTCGCCCTCCATCCTGATCGCAGCCTTTTCCCATACCTCGTCGGCATGGCCCTTGGGCGACGGCGGCGGCGTGTAGCCGGCCTTGAGGCGACTGGGCTTGTGCGAGCGTTCACGGTTTTCCAGCAACGAAGTGGCATGCGGATCGCTTTCGTAGTCCACTTCCACCAGGCGCGCCGCATAGCGCGCCGCCTCGAACGATTCGGCCACCACCAGCGCCACCGGCTGGCCGCTGTAAGCGATTTTTTCGTCGTACAGCGGCCGGAAAGGCGAGCCGCCGGGGGCCGTCATGTCCTTGTAGAAGATGTCGAAGGAACGGATGTGGGGCCGGTTCAGGTGCGAGATCACCTCGACCACGCCGGGCACCGCCAGCGCGGCCTCGGCGCGGATCGCCGTGATGCGTCCGCGCGGAATGGTGCCGCTGACGACCACGCCATAAAGCAGATCCGCCGCCGGATACTCGGCCGCATAGCGCGCCTGCCCGGTGACTTTATCGCGGCCGTCCACGCGCGAGACGGCCATGCCGATGCTGACGGCGCCGGTACCGGGTTCCGCCGATGGGGTGCGAAGTTCTTCAATCAGATCGGTCACGTTCATTCTCCTCTTCGCTGCTTGTATTATCGTGCGTGCCTTGCACTGCACGGTGAAGCGCGCCCACGATGGCGCGGCGCGCCAGCGTAATCTTGAATTCATTTCCACCCTGGCCTTGTGCGCCTTCCAGCAGCGCGTCCGCCGCCATCGTGAAGCGCGCAGCGTCTGGAGCATGACCTGCCAGCAGAGCCTCGGCCTGCGGCACACGCCACGGCTTATGCGCCACGCTGCCCAGCACGATACGGGCCTCGCGCACCATGCCGTCATCGCCAATATCAAGCATGGCGGCCACTGACACCAGCGCAAACGCGTACGAAGCGCGGTCGCGCAGCTTCAGGTAACAGGAGTGCGCGGCGAATTGCGCGGCGGGCGGCAGTTCGATGTGGGTAATCAGTTCACCCGGCATCAGCGTGCTGTCGAACTCGGGCCGGTCTTCCGGCAGGCGGTGAAAATCAGTAAAGGCGATGCGCCGTTCGCCGCTGGACGAGCGCACCTGAACCACCGCCTCCAGCGCGGCCAGCGCCACGCACATATCGGATGGATGGGTGGCGATGCAATGCGGGCTGGCGCCGAGGATGGCGTGTTGCCGCGTCAAGCCGCCGATGGCCGAGCAGCCGCTGCCCGGCTCGCGCTTGTTGCAAGGCGTGCCGATGTCGTAAAAATAATAGCAGCGCGTGCGCTGCAACAGGTTGCCACCGTTGCTGGCCATATTACGAATCTGCGGCGAAGCGCCGGCCAGGATGGCCGCCGTCAGCAAGGGATAAGCCTCGCGCACCAACGGATGGTAAGCGGTGGCGGCGTTGCGCGCGGTGGCGCCCAGCAGCAGGCCGCCGTTGTCGGCAGCCGAGATGTCGGCGAATGGCAGGCCGTTGACGTCCGTCAGCGCCTGCGGACGCATCACGAATTCCTTCATCAGGTCGATCAGGTTGGTGCCGCCGGCGACGAAACGTGCGCCGGCATCGGCATGCGCCAGGGCTTCGACGGGATCGCCGGTGCTGAAATAGGAGAACGGATTCATGCCGGCACCGTGCCCGGCGTATAGGGCCGCTCGATATTGTCCTTGCGCTGCGCGGGATCGAAGCCCATCACCTCGGTCACGGCGGCGACGATGCCTGGATAGGCGCCGCAGCGGCAGATATTGCCGCTCATGAGTTCCCGCACCTCGGCGGCGGTGTGTGCCTCACCTTCGTTCATCAGCCCCACGGCGGAGCACAGCTGGCCAGGCGTGCAGTAGCCGCATTGAAAGGCGTCGTGCTCGATGAAGGCCTGCTGCAGCGGGTGCAGTGCTGCGCCCTGCGCCAGGCCTTCGACCGTGGTGATGTCGGCGCCATTACGCATCACGGCCAGCGTCAGGCAGGAATTAATGCGGACGCCGTCCACCAGCACGGTGCAGGCGCCGCACTGGCCGTGATCGCAGCCCTTCTTGGTGCCGGTGAGCCCGGCCTGCTCGCGCAGCAGGTCGAGCAGCGTCACCCACGCCTGGACTTCGAACTGATGGGTATTGCCGTTGATGTGCAGTCGCACAGGATAAGTATCTTGCATAGCGTGCTTTCGTGGCTGGGGTCAGACGGCATCCTCATTTTTCAGGACGCCGCGTAGATTGGTCACAACCAGGCAAAGCTGCAATGCAATCAGGGCCCAGGCCTCGTCGTGCCATCCCCATGCTATCCATAAGGCGTTACTCAGCAAGAACGTAAAAAAGCCGGCCTTGCGGCGCACCGGCAATTTGGACCCGACCAGCAATCCTGCCGCAACCGTCACCACCATTGCAGGCCATTGCAGCAAATCGATCCAGTCACCCATTTGCAGCCATCCATGTTCGTTCACATGGGTCAGCATCGCCGAGCGAGCGCCGGGTGTATGTGCGGCACATCACGGAGGCGAGCAAATTACAGGTAGCGCACCCACCCCATGCCGGTGCGCCGTTTGAAGTTACCGAAAGCGCGACACGGCCAGTACAGCAGGGGTATCAGCAGCAATGTCGTCGCCCACACCTGCCACAGGCTCTCGAACTCATAGCGCCCCCCGTGGTTCGCCCCCCACCAGGCCACGGCGGCGGCCTGCATTGCCAGCAGCACGAACAGGTGCAGCAGGTAATAGAACATCGGCGCTGCGCCGAAAGTAGCGCAAATCCGCAGGAGGACATTGTCGCGCCGCTCCAGCAATGCCAGCAACAACAGGCCCAGACCCAACGTCAGCAACAGGAAGGCCAGCGATGGCGGGTACTTGGTCACATTAAGAACGGACATTGCAGTATGCAGGGCGTCCTCGCCCTCCTGCCAAGGCAGCGTCTCACCATAGATATTCAGGCCCCGCAGCACCGCAAACAACACCAGGGCGAGCAGGCCGGCGCACGCCAGCAGCCGACGGCGTTGCTCGGGCGCGGTGGCGGAAGCGTACCAAGGACCGGCAGCATAACCTAGCACGATCACGCCTATCCACGGCAGCAACGGATAGCTTACCTTGATCTTCAGCGCGCCTTCGGCCACCAGGAAGCCACGATCATGCAAAATAGTCCACGGTATATAGCCGGCTTCGCCCGGCAGGAAGATGATCGGTGTGAGCGCGTTGTGGCCGAAGACGATGACCAGACCTAGTGCGACCAGCACGCCGCGTGGAAGTCTATACAGCAGTGCCAGCGCGATCATCGCCAGGCCGATCACCCAGATCACCTGCAGATAGATAGTGGGCGGCGGGATGCGGCCGCTCCAAGCGACACTAAGCACACAGATTTCCAGCACAATCAGGAACAGCCCGCGCTTGAACAGGAAGCCGGCCGGCGAGCGCTCCCCGCCGGCCGGGTGCGCATACAGCCATGCCGATAAACCGGTCAGGAACACGAACATCGGCGCGCAGAAGTGGGCGGCGATGCGACTGAAGAAGAGCCAGGGATCGGTGTCGGCCGCGTTCATGGGATCACTGACCTGGAAGCGCAGGAAGAAGGTCTCGCGCACGTGATCGACCATCATGATCATCATGACCAGTCCGCGCATCACGTCGATGGAGGCGACCCGTTTGTTAGTAACCATGAAACTCCCTATCATCAGCGGCGCAGAATGCAAATGAGCGGCATGATACACAATAGATGCCGGTGTATAGTGTGGCTTGTCAGTCGTTGTTGAAAAAGGATGTCATGGACCTGCACTATCTGAGCCCCCTGTTCGCGCCCAAATCCATCGTGGTGTTTGCCGGCCCGCCGGACCAGCCGGAGCGGCAGAACGCCTACGGACGCACGGTTTGCGGACAGCTGCGCGAGGGCGGTTACCAGGGCGCGCTCACCTTCCTCGACGTCGGCATGACCGGTACTCTGGCCGATCTGGTGCACTCGCGCGCCGACCTGGCCATCATCGCCCTGCCGAACGACGAGCTGGCGTTTGCGCTCGAGGTGGCCGGCCGCATACAGTGCAAGACAGCGTTGATCGTATCGTCCGGCGTGCCGCCCGAGCAGGCGGCCGAACTGCACGCCATCGCGCGCAAGCATGACATGCATCTGCTCGGGCCGAATAGCCTGGGCTACCAGCGCCCACGACTCGGCCTGAACGCCGGCGTGGCCGGCAAGCTGGCGCAGCCCGGCAGCCTGGCGCTGATCTCGCAATCCGGCGCCCTCACCTCCGCCATCCTGGACTGGGCCGGCACCAACGCGGTGGGTTTGTCAGCAGTGGTATCGCTCGGCCCCAATACGGCGGTAGACCTGGCGCAGGCGCTGGACTTCCTCGCCACCGATCCGGCCACCGAAAGCATCGTCATCTACATGGAAGGCATTACCGACGCGCGACGCTTCCTGTCCGCGCTGCGCGGCACGGCCAACACCAAGCCGGTGGTCATTATCAAGTCCGGGAATGGCGCGGCGGCCTCGCGCGCGGCCGCCACCCACTCCGGCACCCTGATCGGCAGCGACGAAGTATTCGATGCGGCGCTGCGGCGTACCGGCGCGGTGCGCGTAAACACTTTCGTGCAGCTGTTCTCTGCCGCCAAATGCCTGGCTTCGCGCTACCGTCCCGTGGGACCGCGCCTGGCGGTGATCAGCAATGGCGGCGGTCCCGGCGTGCTGGCGGCCGACTGGCTGGCCAAGCTTGGCCTGCAACTGGGCGTGCCCGGCGCGGAGGCAGCGTTGGCGCTGGCGCCGGAACTGCCGCCGCACGCCACGCTGACCGACCTGCTAGATCTATCCGAGGAAGCCGGCCCGCAGCACTACGCCGCCGCCATCCGCTCCTGCGCGCAGAACCCCAATATCGACGGCCTGCTGGTGATCTACTCGCCCAAGCTCGATGGCGACCCGGTGGCTGTGGCGCAAGGCGTGGCCGAGGCGGGACGCGGCTTGAGCAAGCCGCTGCTGACCTGCTGGATGGGCGACGAGCGCGTGACGCCGGCACGCCAACTGATCGCGCAATCCGGGCTGGCCAACTTCCGCACCCCGGAAGCGGCAGTCGATGGTTTCAGCAATATCGCGGTGTTTTACCAGAACCAGCAACTGCTGCAACAGACCCCGCCGCCATTGTCGCAACTGGCCAAGCCGGACCTGGACGGCGCGCGCCGGCTGGTGGAAAGCGTGCTGGCCGAGCGCCGCAGCGTGCTGACCGAAATGGAATCGAAAGCCTTGCTGGCGGCCTTCCACATCCCGATCACGCCGACCATGCCGGCCCGCAGCGCGGCCGAAGCACAACTGATCGCCGCGCAACTGGGCTACCCGGTGGCGCTGAAAATCGACTCGCCCGACATCAGCCACAAATCGGAAGTGCAAGGCGTGGTGCTCAACCTGGTCGATGCCGCCGCGCTGTCGAGCGCCTACAGCGACATGTTGGCCAACGTCCAGCGCCTGCAGCCGGGCGCGCGCATCAACGGCGTGACGGTGCAGCGCATGGCCGGCAAGCGCGATGGGCGGGAACTCTACATCGGCGTCGCCAGTGATCCGCTGTTTGGCCCGGTGATCGGCTTTGGCGCCGGCGGCACCATGATCGACCTGCTCAACGACCGCGCGGTGGAACTGCCGCCGATGAACCAATTCCTGGCGCAACGGCTGGTGGCCCGCGCGCGCGTCGCCGCCACGCTGGGCGAATGGCGCGGCGCGCCGGCGGTGGATCTGCAGGCGATAGAACACATCCTGCTGCGCGTGTCCGAGATGGTGTGCGAACTGCCGCAGCTGCGCGAGCTCGATATCAACCCGATCATCGTCGACCAGCATGGCGTGCTGGCGGTGGATGCGCGCGTGGTGGTGGGCGCCGCACCGCCGTCCGCGCAGCGCTTCGATCAGTTGGCGATCATGCCCTACCCGGCCAACTACAGCAGCAAGTGGCCGATGCGCGGGGGTGGCGAATACGCGCTGCGTCCGGTGCAGCCGACGGATGCCGAGATGCTGCAGTCGCTGGTGCGTGGTCTGTCCGAGCAATCGCGCTATAACCGCTTCGCGTCGTCGCTGCGCGAGCTGTCGGCGCAGATGCTGGCGCGCTACACGCTGATCGACTACGACCGCGAAATGGCGCTGGTGGCGGTGCTGACCACGCGCACGGTGGAGGATGACGGCAGCTTCAATGAAAGTGAAAGCATCATCGGCGTGTCGCGCTACATCGCCAATCCGGATCGCAGTAGTTGTGAATTCTCGCTGCTGGTGGACGACAAGTTCAGCGGCCAGGGACTGGGTACGCGCCTGATGCTGGAAATTATGGACGTAGCGCGCGATCGTGGATTGAGTGAGATCGTTGGCCTGGTGCTGCGCAAGAATCGCGGCATGCTCAAGCTGATGACCAGTTTGGGATTCCAGATGCGTCCTTACGAGGACGATCCGGAATTCCAGTTGTGTAGCAAAGCGCTGTAGACCTTCCTATATCAGCGGCTGCTGCGCCTGAGCGTAGCGCGCCACGATTTCGCCTTTGGCCAGGACATGCCCGCGCATCCCCTGCAGCAGTTGGTCGCGGTCGGAGGCGAAGCACAGCGAAAGCACGGTGTCCAGCGTGAAGATCTGGAAGTGACAGTGATGCGCAGGATCGCCTTCCGGCGCACGCGGACCATAGTAGCCAATCGAACCGCGCGTTGTGCGGTGGCCGAGCACCATCGGCTCGGCGAGGCCGTCCTGGTTGACATCCTTGAGCATCAACACATCGCCCTGATCGCGGCGACTGACATACATGGTGCCGTCCGGAGCGACGGCAATGATGCGGATATTCTTCCGGTCCGCATCGAAATTCAGGGTCAGCTCTGTCATTTGGACAGCCAGTTCAAATCTTTGATCCCGATCAATACGTCAAAATGCTGGAATTGGCGTATTGCGATAAATCAAACAACTGTTTCGGATGTCCAAATGACAGAGCTGACCCCGAATCGCGTCATCGCGCGGAAGAGGGAATCCGTGCTGAGCTAGTCGCTAGCTGGCCAGAAGCCGCCGGTGATGGCTGCTTACGGCGACGGCTGCAGGCGCCAGCGTTGGCAGTCGCCGCCCAGCCATTGCCATTGCTGGACGTTGGCGCCGGCAGTCGTCGCGCAAGCGTCGATGTCCAGTACAAGCCCGCTATTTTTCGACACCAGCCGGAAGTAGCCATCCCCTACCGGCTCCGGACGCCATGCCTGGCAGGCGGCGTTGTTCACAGTCCATTGCTGGACGTTGGCGCCATTGGCGGTGGAACAGGCATTCACGTCCAACGCCAGGCCGCTGTTCATGGCGGTCAACACGTAGTCGCCGTTGCCCTTGTTCTGTATATTCCAGCGCTGGCAGTTGCCGCTGTTCGGCGTCCATTGCTGCACGTTGGCGCCGACGGCGTTCGAGCAGGCGGCGACGTCCAGTGCCAGGTTGCTGTTCTTGGAGATTAGCGTGTAGACGCCGCTGGCGACGGGATTGTCCATCGGCCCCGCTGCGAACTTGATCGAGCAGCCGACATTCACCAGCTCATACAACTGCGTGCCGTCCAGAGATGGCAGCAGCTGCGTGGTGTAGCCATTGCAGACGTCCATGCCGCCGGTCGTCGCAGCCTTCAACGGCGTAGCGCCTTCGGTCCATACACCGCTGCCGTTATTGGTGTTGTACATGAAGACCTGGCCGTTGTTGGCGGCGATGCTGTTGTCGCCGTTGCGGCGCAGCACCATGGCCGTTACCAGCAGGCGGCCGTTGGCGCTGCCGTCGTTATACCAGCGCACCGTCGGCGTTTGCGTGAAGTGGTTGCCGGAACTCGATTCGATGCGCGTGCCCATATTCGACGCGTTGCCCCAGCTTACGCCGTTGACCGAAGTGCGGATGAAGGCCTCGCAGTTGGCGGCGCCGCACACTTCATATGTCATCACGTAGCTGCCGTTCGGTAGACGCACCACCAGCGGCATGCCGGGACGCTGCACATTGCCATCGCTGATGCCGACGTCGATGGTGTCGCCGCTCCAGGTGACCCCGCCGTCGGTGGAGATACGGTGCGCGATCAGCTGGTTGTATCCGCTGCCCTTGTACTCTTCGCTGGAGTAGTACATCACCAGCCGCCCGCTGCCGTCGACCGCGAACTCCCCTTCCCATACGCCGGTGCTGCCCGTAACGGGCGTGGACAACAAGCTCCACGTGTGGCCTTTATCCAGGCTGCGATAAATCTTGATGGTGTGCGCCGTGCCGTTGGTGGTGGAGGTGGTCCATAGCAGCGCGCCTTTCGGCGTGCCGCCCACCGCCTGCGGCATTTCATACAGACCGCTGCAGCAATGGCCCGGCTCCGTCAAATTGATGGTGGCAATCTGGCTCCAGCTGGCGCCGTTGTTGATGCTTTCCCATATGGTGCTTTGGGTATTGCCGTAGTCGAAACTGGCGATCAAGCGGTTTTCTGCGGCCAGCCTCAGCATGCGCGGATAATAGGATGCCTGATTGCCGAGCGTGACGGCGGCGCCGGCCACACCGGCGTCCAGCCAGCAAAACATCGCCAACAGCAAAGCGTAAAAACGGGATTTCATGTGCATGTCTCCTTTTTCTTTGGACGAAAAAAAGCAGGGAGCGGGCTCCCTGCCAAGGTACTACACTGGAACGGTTGAAACGACGTTTACAACTTGAAGCGCAGGCCCAGCGAATACACTGCCGGGTCGTAGCGTATGTCTCGCGCGAACTGCTCGTAGCCGCTGTAGCTCTCGTAGGCCGAGTGAGTCAGGTTCCACGCGTTGAATTGCAGGGAGAGGTTTTTGTTGATCTCGTAGCCGATCGACAGGTCGAGCTGGTTACGCGGACGCACCACGTTGGTCGCCGGCAGCTGGATGCCGCCGTTGTTGAGCGACTCCACATAGCTGTCGCGGCGCGTATAGGCCAGGCGGCCGCTGACACCGAACTTCTCGTAGATCAGCGCCAGGTTGGCGTTCTTCTTCGCCACGTTGGTCAACGGCGTTACCGTGAAGTCGCTGCCGTTCAGCGTCTTGGCGGTTTCGGTGGTGCCGGTAATCCAGGTGAAGTTGGCCTGCACGCCCAGTCCGGACAACACGCCCGGCAGGAAGTCGAGGAACTTCTGCGCCGACAGCTCGTAGCCATGCAGCTTGCCCTTGCCGGCATTCTGCGGACGGGTAACGGTGTACGGCAGGCCGCCGATGCTTTCCACCTGCGAGAACGGTTGCAGGTAGCCGTCGATGCGACGGTCGAAGAAGGCCACCGAGGCGTAGCCGTTGTTGTCGAAGTAGCGCTCCAGCGTGATGTCGAAGGATTTCGATTCCACCGGGCTCAGTTCCGGATTACCGGCGCTGCCATAACCAGGGCGATTGATCGATGGTGGCGTCAGCGACAACGCCGGATTGAGCGAGGCGAAGTCCGGACGGGTGACGGTCTTGCCCCAGCCGATGTGCGACATCCAGTCGCTGGCCCAATCGACCTTGGCGCTGACGCTAGGCAGCACATCGGTGTGCGAGGTGCTGATGTCGACATTGCTGATGACATCCCCGATGCGGCTGTTGCCGCTCAAGTCGCGCTGCAGGCGGCTGACGCGCACGCCGCCCAGGCCAGACACGCTCACCGAGCCGACGTCGAAGCCGTAGTTGGCCATGCCGTAGACGGTGGTAGTTTTCTCGGTCTGTTTGAACAGGCGGTTCGGATCATCCGGCAGGCGGCCGGCCGACAGCCCGTAGTACTTGCGCACCTGGTCGCGGTTGTCGAGCAGGAAGTCGGTGGCAGGCGTGGCGAACGCGCCGCCCAGGCGGGCCACGCCCGGCACCACGTCGTTGAACGATGGACCGAATACGCTGACTGGAATCGGACGAATGCCGCCCGGCGTGTCGGCGCCGCCTTCGGCGCCATGGTATTCAGCGTCACGCGAGGACAAACGCAGGCCGCCGGACAGCTTGGTGATGAAGCCATCGCCCAGGCGGTAGCTGACGTCATTGCGCCACTGCGCCTGACGGCCGCTGCTCTCGTTCCATGATTGGAAGAAGCCGCGCAGCACATACTGGCTTGGATCGCTCAGCGCATTCGCATGGCCGGGCGTCGAGGCGGTGAAGCCGCCGTGGCCTTGCGAATCAAGACCCACTACGTGCAGCGTTGCAAACGGCACGCTCTGGTCGACGATGATACGGTCGTTGACGAACTTCGAGTAAGTGAAGGCCAGGTCGGTGCTGGCCTGCAGCGGGCCGTCCTTGTACTTGGCGCCGATGCTGCCATAAGCTGTATCGGTCTTCTGCTGGTAAGCCTGCGTGCTGGAAGCCGTGTAAGGTGCTACGCCATCCGGTTCCGCCAGCACGTCGGCCGAGGCGATGGGACAGGCCTTGCCACGGCTGGTGTTGCAGTATGGGCCGTCCGGTACCAGCACCACGTTGGTGGCCTTGTTGCCGTCGCGCGCCACGGCGAACAGGTAGTCCTCCGCGCTGCGGTTGCGGAAGCCCATGTAAATGAATTGGCTGTCCAGTTCCAGCTTGTCGTTGGGACGCCATTGCAGCGCGCCGTGCAGTTGCTGGCGTTCGCGTTCGCCGGAGTTATACACGCCGCCGGGGAAAGGCATCACGCCGGTGGCGGTGCCCAAGCCCTTGGCCTGTTCGGCCGCCAGGTTGGGATTACCGGGATCGTTGCGGTAAGCCGTGCCGTCCGCGCGCACCGACCACAGGCCGGGACCACCCGGTTCAGCAAACCACTGCACCGGATTGACGAAACGATCTTTCACATAGGTGCCGTCCAGCAGAACGCCGACATCGCCATGCTCCGTCTTCCAGCGGTTGGACAGCAGACCGCCCAGCGATGGATCGGTGTAGGACTTGGCGCTGGTGCCGCGCGGGTGGATGTTGACGCCATCGATAAAGCCGGATGCGCTGAAGTCCTTGAAGTCGAACGGCTTGCGCAAGCGGACGTCCATCAAGCCGGCGATGCCGCCCTCCTGCTGGTTCGGCGTCGAGGATTTGAACACGTCCAGGCCGGCCACGCCTTCAATGCGCAGATCCTGGTACGACAGGCGACGGCCGTCGCCAGTGAATATCTCGTTGCCGTTGATGGTGGTGGCCAGGTCCGGCAGGCCGCGAATCAACACGCTGTTTACTTCACTGGCGGTGCGGCCGACCTGCACGCCGGGGATGCGCTGCAGCGCTTCGCCCACCGAACGGTCGGGGAATTTGCCGATGTCTTCGGCGTTGATGGAATCGACCACCTGGTCGGCGGAACGCTTGATGTCCTCGGCCTTGCGCACGCTCTGGCGGATGCCCGACACCACCACGGTCGTGCCCTCGGCCGCGCTGTCGGCCGGCGCCTGTTGCGCCATCGCCGGAAGGCTCGCTAATACGCCCAGCAACGCCGCTGCGATCGGCGTTCTTTTGAACTGTTGCATGACTGTTGTCTCCACTATTTGTATCGGACGACTGCTCCCGTGCAGACCCGGTATGCCCTGGCGAGCTACTGATACCGGATACCTCCAGCGCACGCACGGCGCGTCATCACTTTATATGTCTTCGTTATGGGCGGGCAATCTCGCGAACTTATTTGCGACATTGCCCCTAGTAACGAGGCAATAGTGAAGCTATTTCATTTTTATTTCAAGATTATTTGCGACTAATAGCGGGAAATGCCGAAAATATGCGCATGAAGCGCTTAAGCAACAACAAAACTTGTTGGAAAAACGTCACTCCAACTCAGATTTCGAAGCCCAGGCGCATCACAATGTCTTGCGGATAGTTGCCGAACTTGCGGCCGAACAGGTTCAAGCCGCCCTTGTTGCGCGCATCTTCCTTGACGCCGATGCGCACGCGGATGTGATTGGCCTGCGCCAGCTTGAGGTCCGCGATGGTGGTCGCGCCGAGCGATACGCCGTCGATCATGGCGCCGCGCTCATTCACGCTCCATTGTTTCAGCACGCCGTAAGTGGTGCCTTCGATCTGCCACCACGATGGCGTGAGCAACGCAGCCTTGCCACCGAAGTCGCCCGGCGAGGTCCAGGTGCCGACTTCCACATCGTTGATCCACAACGTGATGTCGGACGGCCAGTCCGGGTTGTGGTTAGGCGCTTCGGAGCACAGCTCCATCGACAGCGACAGCTCGGTGGTCACCGCGCCGTACGGTACATTATTAGGGAAGGCATAATCCACATGGCCCGCGCCAAACCACAGCAACTGGGCATTGACGTGCTCCGGTTCGAAGAAAGAGCGCGGATCGTCCAGCATGCCGATGATTTTGGTCTCGCTCACCAAGCCACAGGTGGGCGTGGCCTCGACACTGCGGTAGCTGCCGATCGGCATGCTGATGGTGACGGTATTCTGCTCCGCCTCCACCGCCGCGCCAGGCAGGCGGATGCGCACTTCGTCGTAGCGCTTGGAGCACAGTTTCTGGATGCCGCGCGTACCCGGCTCGGTCTCCACCACCACCAGCCCCACCGCCTCCAGTTGATTGACGTTGAAGCTGACGGTGGAATGCGGCAGGTTCATGGCCGCCGCCAGTTCGGAGAGGTTGAGCACCTTGTGGGTCAACAGGCCGAGCATCGCTTGTCGCGTGTCCGACGACAGCGCCTTCACCAGCGGCAGTACGGCATCTCCCTCAACCAGCAGCGCCCGATTTCCTGCATCCATGTCCTTTTCCTCTGAATTAGTTTGTTAGTTCGCATGATACCGCGTGGCGAAAAGCCCGGCACGGCAAAATTTATAACAAATATTGTTGTCACTAATGAGGATTATTGCGATAATTAATCCAACAAAAATTATTGTGACTTTCAAAGTCCAACCACCAAGGAGACAGCATGACCCAGCCAACCGGCATTCTTGCCGCCGCTATCGTTACAACTGCCGCGCTTTGCGCCAGCCTGTTGTTGAGTGCCTGCGGCGGCAGCAGCGCCATCGCCGCAGCACCTTCAAGCACACCGCCCGCAACCACGCAGCCGCCAAGCGCCGGTGCGCCACGCGGCACGCTGCTGGCGGACGTCTTCGGCGCCTATCCGCGCTTGATCCGCCAGAGCTATCATCTGAACGCCGCGTTGAACGGCAAGCTGGTGTCCAGCATCTCCTCCACCGAGGTCGGGCAGTCCGTCGGCGGCATCTACGCCAGCAGCGACGACGGCAAAACCTTCAGCCGCATCGGCGCCATCGCCGACCCGGCGCTCAAGCAAGGCCACTGCTGCGGCACGCTGTTTGAATTGCCGGTCAAGATCGGCGCCCTGCCCGCCGGCACCTTGCTGTATGCCGCCTCGGTGGGCCAGGAGCGCGCCGCGCCGATGGAGAACCGCATCTACCAGAGCGCCGACGGCGGCGCCACCTGGAACTACCTGTCGCTGTGCGGCCAGGGCCGCATCGCCAAAAACCTGAAAGAACCGTCGGGCATCTGGGAGCCGGAATTCGCCATCGCCAAATCGGGCGAGCTGGTTTGCTACTACTCGGACGAAACGCTGGCCGGCAAATCGCAGATCCTGGTGCAGGTCACCAGCCGCGACGCCGTCAACTGGAGCGCGCCGCAGACCATCGTCGCCGGCGATGATCCCAACGCGCGTCCGGGCATGCCGATTGTACGCCGCCTGCCTTCCGGCGCCTACCTGATGACCTATGAGAACTGCTACGGCGGCCCGCTCGACTGCGCGCTGCGCGCCAAGCGCTCCGCGGATGGCTTGAACTGGGGCGCCGCCAACGATCCCGGCTTCCGCCTCGAAACGGCCAGCGGCCTGTTCTTCCGCCACGCGCCGACCTTCACCTGGGTGCCGGTGGCCGGGCAGCCGAACGGCATGCTGATCGCCATCGGCCAGATCCTGGTCGACAAGAGCGGCGTGCCGGATGCCAGCGGCAACGGCAAAGTCATGTTCACCAACACCACCGCCGACGGCAGCGGACCATGGCGCATGGTCGACGCGCCGCTGGCACTGGCCTCGCCGCCGCTGCTCACCAACTGGTGCCAGAACTACTCCAGCCCCCTGCTGCCGACCGCCGACAACAAGGGCCTGATCATGCTGCAAACCGACGGCGGCACCGACACCACCTGCCGCACGCGCTACGGCAGCGCCGCCCTCGCACCCTGAACCTCACCAACCCGACTACGAAAGATTTACGATGACTACAGCAATCGCCCCCGCCGCGCCACAAACCCCAACGTGGAGCGCATCGGCCGCGCATGCCTGGTATGCGGCTCAGCCGCGCATCCTCGGCGCCAACTTCCTCCCGGCCAGCGCCATCAACCAGCTGGAAATGTGGCAAGCCGAGACCTTTGACGCCGAACGTATCGATCTTGAACTCAGCTGGGCCGCGTCGCTCGGCATGAACACCATGCGCGTATTCCTGCACGACCTGTTGTGGGCCAACGACGCCGCCGGCTTCAAACAGCGCATCGAGAGCTATTTGCAGATCGCCGACCGCCATAAGATCCGCACCATGCTGGTATTATTTGACTCGTGCTGGGACCCGCGTCCCGCCCTGGGCGCGCAGCGCGCGCCCATGCCCGGCATCCACAACTCAGGCTGGGTGCAAAGTCCGGGTGCGGCGCAATTGGCCGATCCTTCCAGTTACCCGGCGCTGCGCGCCTATGTCGAAGACCTCGTCACCAGCTTTGGCCAGGACCGGCGCGTGTGGTGCTGGGACCTGTGGAATGAACCGGACAACCAGGGCGGCGGCATGGGGTATTACCAGCAGTTCGAAGCAAAGGAAAAGATCGCGCTGGTGGCGAAGCTGCTGCCGCAGGTGTTCGGCTGGGCGCAGGCTTGCAAAGCCAGCCAGCCGCTGACCAGCGGCGTGTGGTTTGGCGACGACTGGTCGCCGGAATCGACGGTGATGAACGACGTGCAGAAGGCGCAACTGGCGCTGTCGGACATCGTCACCTTCCACGATTACAGCTGGCCAGAGAAATTCCTGACCCGCGTGCGCCAGTTGCAGGCCTATGGCCGTCCGCTGGTATGCACCGAGTACATGGCACGCGGCATGGGCTCGACCTTTGACAGCACCCTGCCGATCGCCCGCGCCGAGAGCGTAGGCATGATCAACTGGGGCTTCGTGGCCGGCAAGAGCCAGACCAATATGCCGTGGGACTCGTGGAAAAACCCTTACACCTTCGCGCCACCGTCGCTGTGGTTCCACGACGTGCTGCACACCGACGGCACGCCCTACCGCGCCCACGAGATCGAGCTGCTGCGGCGGCATGTGAACGCCGTATGAAGATGACGCACGAGCTGGGCGGCATCGAGTGGCGCGACGTCAGCAAAAGCTACGGCCAGCACACAGTGATCCCGAACTTCAACCTGTCGATCACGGCCGGCGAATTCATCGCGCTGCTGGGGCCTTCGGGCTGCGGCAAGTCCACCTTGCTGCGCATGCTGGCGGGGCTGGAGCCGGTGTCCAGCGGCCGCATCGCCATCGGCGGTCGCGATGTGACCGACCTGGCGCCGGGCCAGCGTGGCATCGCCATGGTATTCCAGCAGTATGCCCTGTATCCGCACATGTCGGTGCGCGACAATATGGCGTTCGGGCTGCGCAACGTGCGCATGGATGAAGCGGAGATTGCCCGCCGTGTGGATGCCGCCGCGCAGATGCTGGAGCTGCAGGCGCTGTTGGAACGCAAGCCGGTGCAGCTGTCCGGCGGACAGCGCCAGCGCGTGGCGATCGGGCGCGCGGTGGTCAAGGAACCACTGGCTTTCCTGTTCGATGAGCCGTTGTCCAATCTGGATGCGGCGCTGCGCACGCGCACGCGGCTGGAGCTGGCGCGCTTGCACAAACGGCTGGGTGCGACCATGTTGTTCGTCACGCACGACCAGGTGGAGGCGATGACGTTGGCCAACCGCATCGCAGTGATGCATCAGGGGCGTATCGAACAGTTTGCGGCGCCGATGGAATTGTACCGGCGGCCGGCCACGCGCTTTGTGGCCGGCTTTGTCGGCAGCCCGTCGATGAACTTCCTGCCGGTGAGGCGCGCGGCCGATGATGAGGGCTGCTGTGCGGTGTTGCTGTCGAACGGCGCCACCGTGCGCACCGCCGTGCCGTGGTCCGCATTGTCGGCGGCCACGCCGGCCGCTGCGGATGGCGCCATGGAGCTGGGCCTGCGTCCCGACGCGCTGACGCCGGCGGCGGACGGGCAGTTGCAAGGCGTGGTTGAAGTGATTGAGCGTCTGGGTGACCGCACGCTGCTGCACGTGCAGCTAGCCGACGGCTTGCTGGTGGTCGCCGACGCGCCGCCGCGTGACGCCGAGCCGGCCGTCGGCTCCACGATCCGTCTGCGCATGGACCTGCTACGCGCCCACCTGTTCGACGCGGCCGGCATCGCGCACCATCCAGCATGATGCGCGACCTGACCATCCCCGCGCAGGCCGCCGCGCGCCGCTCCGCCACCGGCCGCAGCTCCTCCACCAGCTGGATCGGCCTACTCTTCATCGCGCCCTTCCTGCTATGCTACCTCACGCTGCTGGTCTGGCCGCTGCTGAACGGCGTCTGGCTCAGCTTCCACGCCATCGACCTGCTGTCCAATATCGGCCGTTGGGTCGGCGCCACCAACTTCGTCGACCTGCTGCAAGACGAGATGTTCGTGCGCTCAGCCTTCAACACCGTGCTGTTCGCAGCCCTGTGCACGCCGGTCATGGTCGTCACCGGCCTGGCATTGGCGCTGGCGCTCAACCGGCCCGGCCGCACTACCGCCATGCTGCGCGGCGTCTTCTTCGGCGCCGGCGTGCTGTCGGTCACCATCGTCACACTGATCTGGCGGCTGGTGCTGCTGCCCGAACGCGGCCTGCTGGCCAACGCCATGCACGGCATGGGCCTGGCCAGCGTCGCTCCGTTGAACAACGAATGGCTCGCGTTGCCCGCCGTGGCGTTGGCCACCGTCTGGTGGGGCATCGGCATGCCGATGATGCTGTTCCTCGCATCGCTGCAGCAGATCCCGCAGGACGTCTACGAAGCCGCAGCGCTGGACAACACGAGCCGCTGGCGCAGCTTCCGCCACATCACGCTGCCGGCCATCCGCCACAGCGTGATCCTGGTGGCGGTCACACAAATGATCGCGCAGTTGCAGGTGTTCGGCCAGGTACAGTTGCTTACGCAAGGCGGCCCGAATAACAGCACCCGCTCGCTGGTGATGTTTGTCTACGAAGCCATGTTCGAACAATGGCAGCTCGGCTACGCAGCCGCCGGCGCGCAGGCCTTGTTCCTGCTGATGCTGGCCGGGATGTCGCTGCAAGGGTTGCTGGAACGCCGCGCAGGAAAGGCGCAATCATGAATCCCAACCTGAGCAACCGCTGGGGCAACCGCATCATCCTCGGCGCCACCATCCTGGCCGCCATCGCCTGGATCGCACCGTTGGTGTGGGTGATGGCGCTATCGTTCAAGCCGAACGAACTGCTGGCGCAACGCACCGACATTCTGTTCGCGCCGCCCTACACGCTGAAGAACTACAGCGACATCCTCGGCACCTCGCTGGTGTTCCGCTGGATCGCCAATTCCTGCGTGGTGGCGTTCGGGCAGACCATCCTGGTGCTGCTGCTATCGTCGCTGGCCGGCTACGGCTTCGCGCGCACCGAGTTCCCCGGCAAGAAGTGGATCTACGGCCTGGTGCTGGCTGGTCTGGCGGTGCCGCAAACCGCCGTGGTGATCCCGCTGCACCGCATGTTCGCCGACTGGGGCCTGCACAACAGCTATCCGGGCCTGATCCTGCCGGGCCTCGCCGCGCCGTTCGGCGTGTTCCTGATGACGCAATACTTCAAGGCCATCCCGCGCGATCTTGAAGAAGCGGCGCTGCTGGACAACGCCTCGCGCTGGACCGTCTTCACGCGGATCATCCTGCCGCTGTCGCTGCCGGCACAGGCCACGCTGGGCATCGTCACCTTCCTCAGCTCCTGGAACGACTACCTGTGGCCCTTGATCTCCGCCACCCAGTCGGACCACTACACGCTGACCTTGGGGCTGGCCTCGACCCAGACCAATTTCGCGCAATCCGAAGGCCTGGGCTTCCTCATGGCGCAGGCGGTGTTCGCAGCGGCCCCGGTGCTGGTGTTATACGCCTTCTTCCAACAATACATCGTCGCCGCCGTCGCCGGCGCGAAGGTCCGCTAAGGTACATCAAGCATGAGACTCATCCCACTCCGCGCGGCGCTGGCGCTGCTGCTGGTTGCCGCGCAGGCAGCCGCCGCGCCGACTGAAATATCGTTCGCGCGTTTCTTTGGTTCCTGCGAAGCGGACTACGGCAACGTAACCGATCCATCGCAGGCCACCGGCGAATGCGGCATCATCACCGCCCTGGTTAACAAGTTCAACGCGGCGCATCGCGGCGACATCGTGGTGCGCACGCAAGTGGTGGAGCATGGCTCCTACTACAGCCAGCTGGGCGCGCGCATCGTCGGGCGCGACGTGCCTGCGGTGGCGATCCTGCACAGCTCCGCGCTGAACGACTTCGTCAAGCGCGGCCTGATCGCGCCCCTGGACCAGGAATTCCGCGCCGCCGGCATCGACGCCGGCGACTTCACGCCGCAGGCTGAAACGGCGGTGACCGTGGACGGCCAGCACTACGCCCTGCCCTTCGACACGCACTCCTGGCTGTGGCACGTCAACGTCAACCTGATGCGCAGCGCGGGACTGGTGAGGGCCGACGGCAAGCCGATGCTACCGAATTCACCGCAACAGTTGCTGGAGCAAGCGCGCCGCTTCAAGCGGGTGACGGGCAAGCCATACTTCATCTGGCTCACCTCCAACGACCCGGCGTTTTTCCCGCGCACGCTGTTGTCGATGCTGCGGCAGCAGAACGGCAGCCTGTTCCCCAAGGACGACTTCCACATCGACCTGCACAGCCCCGCCGTGCGCGACACGGTGACGCTGCTGAAGACCATGTATGAAGAGGGATTGACCTCGCGCGGCATGGACTATGGCGTGGCGCTGCAAGGCTTCGCCGCCGGCGAAGGCGCGGTGATGGTGAACGGCACCTGGATCATCGGCGACCTGCTGCGGCAGGCCAGTCAAGCCGACAGCGCCACCTACAAGGGCTACACGGCCACGCCGTTCCCGCAGTTGTACGCAGCCAGCGCGGTGTGGGCGGACAATCATGTGATGGTGATGCTGAAAGGCGGCACGGCCAATGCGCACAGCCGTGCGGCGGCGGTGTCGTTCTTGAAGTTCCTGTACGACGAAGGCGGCGTGTGGGCGCGTACCGGGCAATTGCCGACGCGGCGTTCGGTGATTGAATCGGCGGCGTTCCGCCAACTGCCGCTACGCAGCGAAATCGCCACCATCTCAAGGGATGGCGTGGCGCTGCCGATCGAGGTGGCGCGGCAGGCGATTGTCGGCAAAACGCTGGGCGATGCGCTGACCGCAGCCATCGTCTACGGCGCGGATGTGGACAAAACTCTGGCCGCAGCCGAAACCAGCATCAACCGCATGCTGGCCCGCGACGCGCAATTCAACGGCGGCGCGCTGCGGGGTGCGATAGCGAAGTAGCCACCGTCGCGTCCCTGATATCTTCAACAGCACCCCAAACGAAAGGGTCCGACCGCGTACGGGGTCGGACCCTGTGCCGCAGCGGTGTGCGGGGTACGGCGGTGCTGCACACTTTTAATGCGCAGACAACGTCAACCCCGCCACCGCTTACTTCGCGGTGGGCGACAGCTTGTAGCGCTGCTCGCGGTACAGGATCGACGGCAGCACTACGTGCGCCATGGCCTTGTCCACCAGCTGTGCATCGGGCACACCTCCCGTGGTCAGCACACCGGTGGCGGCATCATACTTACCGGCCAACGGCTCCTGATTAGGACGCAGGATGGTCGCCGACGATCCTTCCAGCCACGCAAAGTAGTTATCGAACTGGATCAAGGCACGGCCCGGCGTTTCACTGTCGCGCGCAAGGTCGCGGCCTATCATCGGATGCTCGCTCGATACGCCGATCATCGACAGCAGCGTCGGCGCCAGGTCAACCTGGCTGGCGATGGTGGTGATGCGCTTCGGCTGCACGTCCGCCCCCAGAATCAGGCCCGGAATATGGAACTTCTTGATCGGCACCAGGCTGTCGCCATACACGCGGTTGTCGTGGTCGGCCACGATCAGGAACACCGTATCCTTCCAATAGGCTTGCTTCTTGGCCTCGGCGATGAAACGGCCCAGCGCATAGTCGGCGTACTTCACGGCGTTGTTGACGGTCTGCTTCTCGGCATCGTGCAGCTTGATGCGGCCATCCGGGAACTGGAACGGCTCGTGATTCGACGACGAGAAAATCAGGCTGAAGAACGGCTTGCCGCTGGCGTGCAGCGTCTTCAAACGCTCCAGCGACTTGTCGAACAAGTCCTCATCCGAAGCGCCCCAGCTGCCTTCGAACACCGGATTCATATCGCGGCGGTCGACCACCTTCTGGAAGCCGTTACCGGAGAAGAAGCTGCGCATATTATCGAAGTGCGCTTCGCCGCCATAGACGAATTCCGTGTGATAGCCCTGCTTGCCCAGGCCCGCAGCCAGCGTATAGAAGTTCTGCTGCGACAGCGACAGCTTCACCACGCTGCGCGCAGGCGTCGGCGGATAGCCCGCCACCACCGCCTCGATGCCGCGCACCGAACGGGTGCCGGTGGCGTACAGCTGCTCGAACCACCAGCCTTCCTTCTTGAGCTTCTCCAGCTCCGGCGTCACCGGCAGACCGCCCAGCGATTCGACGAAGGTGGCGCCCAGGCTTTCCTCCAGCACGATCACCAGATTGAGCGGACGCTCGCGCTGCATCGCTGCCACCTGCTTGTGCAGCGTCGGCAGCTCGGCATTGGTGAACTGGGCCTCGCGCAGCCACGGTGCGTTCTTCACCACGTCAAATACTTTATCGCGCGGGTATTTGCCGTAGATCTCGGACGAATTGGCTTCGTGGCCCATGGCGTTGAGCGCATCGAGCACCGACCACGGCGAATTGATGATCAGCGAATTCACCATGGCGTCGCCGGTCAGCGCGAACAGCGCCGGATTGGCAGGACGGTGCGCCGTGGTGGAACGGATCTGGAACGCCACCAGCAGCACCAGCAGCGGCCACAGGACCAGCAGCTTCCACGGCTTCCAGGTGACGATGTTGGCCGAAGCGGCCTTCAGCAGCTTGTAGATACCGGTGCCCAGCAGGATGGTGAACGCCACGCCCAAAATCAGCGCGATGCGGAAGCCATGCCACAAGGTCGACATCACCTCGGCCGGATACGACAGGTACTCGATGAACAGGCGGTTCGGACGCACGTCATACTGCATCACGAACTGCGGGGTGGACAGCTCCATGAAGACGATGAAGATCAGCGCAAACGTGCCCCACGCCACCGTCACGTTGCGCCACAGGCCCAAGGTCTTCTTATATGCCAGCAGCGGTGCCAGCACCAGCGGCAGCGCAATCAGGTAGCCCAGCATGATCAAGTCGGCGCGCACGCCCTGCACGATCATCTGGCCGGGAATGCCGGTAGCGCTCACGCGCTCCCACTGCCACGCCATCAGGCCGAGGCGCGACAGCAAAAAGATGATCAGGCCAAGCAGCAGCAATTGCAGCACGCTGGCGAACGGGCCGGTCCACAACGTCAGTTTTTCCAAGCGGGAGGCGAAACGCTGCAGCATCATTCAGCCCCGAAGCCAGGATGGGTAGCGATGTAGGCGGCGGCGCCGGTGCCGGAGCTCAGGATCCAGCCCGTCATCAGCATGAACACCAGCACCATGCAGAACAGCGTGGCGACGTTGCGGCTGTCGCGCGATTCGGCGAACACCGGCTTCTTGCCGTAGCCGACGCCGAAGAAGTACGCGGCCACCACGGTCACCAGGTAATGCACGGCGCCGAACACCTCGCCCAGTTCACCCTTGCGTGGATGGTCGATCAACAGGTGCGACAGCGCCACCAGCACGATGTAAATGATGGACGCCGACAGCGGCGGCAGGTACAGGCCGAATTTCTCGACGAAGGTGCGGACGGCCGGACGCTTGCGCGCCAGCAGCGGCAGGATCAGGTTGTGGGTCAGGCCGACGACGGCGATCAGTTTCAACAGCACGGCCTTGTGCAGGCTGCTCTTACCCATCGCCAGATTGTGCAGATTGGTCTCGCCCTGGCGGTTATTCTGCGCGAAGAAGTCCGACGGCACCACGTGCAGCACGCGCTGGAACCAGCTCACCTCCTCCAGCGCGGCCAGCGCAACCAGCGCGGTCAGGCCGACGAAGGCCAGCAGTTGCAGATTGATCTTCGGTTCGCGCTGCCATTGTTCGACCGCCAGGAAGCCCAGCAGGCCGGCCAGGAAGACGAAGCACAGGAACTGCATCCACTCGACGATGCCGTCTTCCACCAACAAGCGCCACAGCGGTTGCGGGTCGTGCGACCAGAAGATCGCCAGGCCCAGTATGAAGACATTGATGATGACACCGACGGCGATCACCGGATGAACGTACCACTTCGTCGCAACCATGTACTACTCCCTTGTTTATTATATTGTTGATACTCTACCAGCTGGTCGCCGCAACGGGCTGCGGCCGCGCCGCCTTGCGCGCCGCGTAGATCCGCATGCCGGCCACGATGACCGAAGCGAAAGCCCAGGCCCACAACAACGGATCGAGCACGGCGTCCCACAGATTACCGGTCGGCAGGCGCAGCACGGAGAACAGCAGCACGCTGGTCAACAGGGCCGCACCGGCGGCGCCGGCATAGCGGAAGAACACGGCGATGGCGGCAACGGCGGCGGCGGCGCAACTAAGCAGCGCAACGGCGCCGGAATCGAAACCGCGATAATACATTTCCAGCGCCAGCACGCCGAAAGCGTCCAGGTACAGCGCCACGCCGGCGAGGGTCAGTAGCAGCGCGAAGACGGGATTGAGCGAGAAGATCACCGGCCGTTCGCGCCAGCGCGCCGCCAGCGCCACCAGGCTGTAACCGGTCAGCAGACCGCTTGGATACTGGAACACCAGCGTTAACCAATACGCGGGCGAGGCCGCACCGGGCAGCAGCATCATCACCGCCACCGTGGCGATGACGATGGCCTTGGTGCGCCGCGCCAGTTGCGGGAAGACTTTAGGCAGCAGCGTGGGCAGCACCGACAACAGGATCGAGGCCGCGACCAGGCCCCAGGCGATGCGCGCGTACCAGATTTGCAGTTCAAGATCGGGCAAACTCATAACAGGTCTTTTCCGTCGTGGATTTTCAAACGGTGATGCGCGATGGCCTGCCGCTGATGGGTATACGTGATGTGCAGCTCGTCGCCCACCTGGAACATGGCGGGATACGAAAACTCGTCGCCGGGCTGGCCGGCGATGATATCGGTGAGCGGGGTCCAGGTCTGGCCGTCGGCCGAAATCGACAGCGACAGCGTGCTGCGCGCGGTCTTGCGGCTGGTGCCCTGGTTAGCCAGCATCAGCAGGCTGCCGCTATCAAGGCGCAGCACGGCCAGCGAGGTGCCGAGATTGCGGATCGCAGTCGGCCCCAGGTCTTCCCAGGTGGCGCCGGCATCGTGGCTGACGGCCTGCTGAACCATCGAATGGTCCTTATTCGCGTCCCGCATCCAGGCGCGGATCTCGGTCGGCGACACCGGCACCAGCGTAGGCTGCAGCGAACGGGTACGCACGCCGATGCGACTCAGGCGCTGCGGATCGCCGTGGGCGTCGAAGGACACCAGCATCGGGTATTTGTGGCCGATCTCGAAATACACGGGCAGCCACCAGCCGCCGTCGGCCAGGCCGACCGGGGTCGAACGCACCAATACGCTGGTATTAAACACGGGCGACATCGGCAGCACGCGGCGCACCGTGAAATTCCTGCCTTGATCGTGGGACTCCAGCTGCACCACGCGCGAGGCGGCCCAGCCGCCAAGGCCGGTGGCCACCACGTACAGGTGCACGGTGCCGTCGGCGGCGGTCCAGGCGACGGGATTGCCGATGCGCCGCACGCCGTGGCCGAGTGCCTTGCCGAGCGAGTCGCGGCTGGCGACCACCCAGTTATCGCTCCACTTGCCGTCGGACCAGCGCGAGGCATAGACCTGGACATCGGGGCCGCTTTCGCGGCTGCCGGCCCACCAGAAGGAAATCAGGTCGCCGTGAGGCAGCTGCGCCAACGCGCTGGCGTGCGCGGACGGCACGCCCTTGGGCATCGGGATAATGGTGCGGGACATCTCGGTCAAGGTGACCGGCACCGGCTTGGCGGTGCTGACGCTGACCGGCTTGGCATGGTGCGACGACGAGCGCGACCAGCGCCACGCCTCCGAGGCCACCACGGTTGCAACTACAAGAACACACGCTACGACAACCAGCTTGACTGGCCGCTGCCTTGGTGGGCGCAAAACTCCCATTCCGTCTCCAAACATCACCGCCCCCAGTCGGAGGAAGACGATATCCTACAGGAAAAACCCCTATTCGGGGTCAGCTCTGTCATTTGGACATTTGGGAACTTAGTAACGGCGTAAAAGTTCCGCAATGTCCAAATGACAGAGCTGACCCTGAATTTATAAAATTACAACATTGCGTTGAGCTCGACTTGTATTTTGAGCAGCGCCGGCAGGCAGCGGTCGACCATTTGTTCCAGCGTCATGCGGCCGGCGTGGACGCTGATGTTCATCGCGGCCACCACCTCGCCACGGAAATTCTTGAGCGGGACGGACATCGTGCGCAGGCCCAGTTCGAGCTCCTGGTCCACCAGCGCGTAGCCCTGGCTGCGGGCGCGGTGGATGGCTTCCGCCAGGCGCTTTTTGTCGATGATGCTGTGCTCGGTGATCGGCTCCAGCTGCACCCGCTCCAGATAACTGTCGAGCTGCGCCGGAGGCAGGCTGGCCAGCAGCACGCGGCCGTTGGCCGTGCACCAGGCCGGCACCCGCGTGCCCGGCTGCAAGGTCACCGACACCAGTTGCCCGGCGCTGACCGCCGCCACGCATACCAGCTGGTCATGATCGAGCACGCCGACCGAGGCCGCCTCCCCCTGCGCATAGGCCAGCCGGTACAGCAGCGGCTGCGCCAGACGCGGCAGACGCGCCGAGTGCAGGTAGGATTGCCCCAGCCGCAATACCATCGGCGTCAACGAGAACAGCTTGTTTTCGTGCCGCATGTAGCCGAGGTGGGTCAGCGTGATCAAGTAGCGCCGCGCCGCCGCCCGCGTCAGACCGGTGCGCGCGGCCACCTCGGCAATGCTCAGCCGGCTGCGCTCCTGGTCGAAGGTGGCGATCACTTGCAGACCTTTTTCCAAGCCGCCGACCAGGTCGCGCGGCGCGGGCATAATGGGTTGGTCTTCGGTATCCATGCCAAATAAATGTGGTTTTGTGCGATATGCGCACAATGTGTGCGAGTAGCGAATATAGCACGCAGCCGGCATCTTGTCTGCTGGGCGGCGGCTTCGTACCATGATCAAAGCAGGCATTTAGCTAATAATCAGAGGAGACTAGCTGTGAAATTCGACGCCATCGCCCCCGGTGTGTACCCGGAACTGGTTTATCCACCCTATAAATCGACCGCCCATCGCGGTCCGCGCCAGCCGCTGCTGCGCCTCGATGCGCCGGTGCCGGTATCGCAAAACATCGCGCCTTCGCAGCGCATCCTGCTGCCCAACGACGCCGACCTGACCGTCCATGGCGACAGCGCGCCGCTGGGCGAGAAAATCGTCGTCACCGGCCGCGTGGTCGACGAAGACGGTAAGCCCGTGCGCAATTCGCTGGTGGAAGTCTGGCAGTGCAACGCCGCCGGCCGCTATCGCCACAAGAAGGACCAGCACGACGCGCCGCTCGATCCCAACTTCAACGGCTGGGGCAAGATGATGACCGACGACGACGGCCGCTATCGCCTCGTCACCATCAAGCCCGGCCCCTACCCTTGGGGCAATCATGAAAAGGCCTGGCGCCCGGCGCACATCCACTTCTCGCTGTTCGGAAATGTGTACGCGCAGCGCCTGGTGACGCAGATGTACTTTCCCGGCGATCCGCTGTTCGACTACGATCCGATCTTCCAGAGCATTCCCGATCTGACCGCGCGCGATCGCCTGATCTCGCGCTTCAGCCTTGAGCAAACCGTGAGCGACCAGATGCTGGGCTATGAGTTCGACATCGTCCTGCGCGGCCGCGACGCCACGCCTTTCGGCATCTGAGGAGACACGCATGAGCAATATCACTACTTCGCAAACCATCGGCCCGTTCTCGCACGAAGCGTGGAAGTGGGCCACCGACTTGAACACCGCCGCCGGCGCCATCACCATCAGCGGCATCATCTACGACGGCGCCGGTGTGCCGATCAACGACGCCCAGCTTGAATCGTGGCAGCCCGCCGCCGATGCCGAGTCGGCGCAGCAGATTCCCGGCTTCCGCCGTGTGCCCAGCGGCGAGGACGGCGGCTTCCGCTTCCAGCTATCGAAGTGCGAGCAGGCGCCGGGCGAGCCGCTGGCCTACATCACCGTCTTCGCGCGCGGCCTGGTGAAGCACCAATTCACCGCCGTGTTCCTGGCCGACGACGCCGGCCTGTCGCAGTCCGCTATACTGGACCAGGTGCCCTCGGCACGCCGCGCCACGCTGCTGGCCGAGCGCAACGCCGACGGCAGCTACCGCTGGGACATCCACATGCAGGGCGAACGCGAGACCGTATTCTTCGACTATGAGTAACCAGGATATATGAGCGTATCGATTTTCGACAGCTTCCTCACCAGCAGCGACATGATTGCGGTATTCGACGATGCCGCGATCATGCAGTCCATGCTGCGCTTTGAGCAGGCGCTGGCACAGGCGCAGGCCGATGTCGGCCTGCTGCCGCAAACCACGGCGCAAACCATCGCCGACGCCTGCGACGTGCAGCGCTACGACGTGCAGGCGCTCATCCTCGCCAGTCGCCGCGCCGGCAGTCTCGCTATCCCATTGGTGAAAGCGCTGAAAGACACCGTGGCCGCCAGCGACAAGCCGGCTGCCGCCAAGGTCCATTTCGGCGGCACCAGCCAGGACGTGATCGACACCGCCATGGTGCTGGCCACGCGCGCAGCCGTACAATTGCTCGACGACGGCCTGCACGACCTCACCGGCCGCCTGCTGCAACTGGCGGAGCAGCACGTCGCCACGCCGGTGCTGGCGCGCACGCTGATGCAGCCGGCGCAAATCACCTCGCTGGGCTTCAAGATGGCCGCCTGGCTGGCGCCGCTGGTCCGCGCACGCGCGCGCCTGCGCGTAGCGGCCGCGCGCGCGCTGCAATTGCAGCTCGGCGGCGCGGTCGGCACGCTCGATGTCATGGGCGAACGAGGGCCGGCCGTGGCCGAGCGCATGGCCGCCATCCTCGGCCTGCGCGCGCCGGCCGCCGCCTGGCACACGCAACGTGACGAGTGGGTGCGCCTCGGCCTGGAAGTGGCGCTGTTGTCCGGCAGCCTGGGCAAGGTCGCCACGGACTTGAGCTTGATGGCGCAAGGCGAAATCGCCGAACTGGCGGAACCGTCCGGCGACGGCCGTGGCGGTTCGTCGGCCATGGCGCACAAACGCAATCCCGTATCGTCGATGATCGCGCTGGCCGCCGCCGCGCGCACACCGCAGCACGCCGCCGCGCTGTTGGCGGCGATGGGCCAGCAGCATGAACGTGGTCTGGGCAACTGGCAGGCGGAGTTGGCGGAATGGCCGTCGCTGTTCCTCAGCGCCCACGGCTCCTTATCCGCGCTGAACGAAGCTTTCGCCGGCCTGCAGGTCGATAGCGCACGCATGCTGCGCAACATCGGCGACTTCAAGGAACTGATGTATCCAGGCGCCGAACAGGATGCGGCGCAACTCGCCTTGCCCGCCCAGCGCCTGGCCGAACAACAACTGCGCCAACTGGGCGCGGACATCACCGATCTCTCGACACCAACATGAGCTACGATCCCATCGACCACGATTTCGAACGCGGCTTGCACAACCGCCGCACCATCCTCGGCGACGCCTGGGTGGAGCGTTCGCTGAACAACGCCAACAACTTCAATGCCGAATTCCAGAACCTGATCACACGTTTTGCGTGGAATGAGATCTGGGGCCGGCCGGGTCTGGAGCAAAAGACCCGCCGCGCCATCGTCCTGTCCATCACCATCGCGCTGGGACGCTGGGAAGAATACGACCTGCACGTGCGCGCCGCGCTGCTGGGCGAAGACAGCAACCGCCTGACGCCGGACGAATTAAAGGAAGTGCTGATTCAGTCAGCCATCTACGCCGGCGTGCCTGCTGCGAATACGGCGTTCACTCACGCGCTGGCGATCCTGCGCGAAGTCGGTCCGCAGATCGGCTACGAGCTGGAGCCGCTGGCGCCGGGCGCCACCGCGCATCCGGGGATCGGCCGCGAAGGCCGCACGGCCAGCCTGCCGGCGCTACACTACAGCGTGCGCGAGCCGCGCAACGGCAAGACGCCGCGCCGCACCGTGGTGTTGAGCCACGCGCTGGGCTGCGATTTGACCATGTGGGATCAACTGGCCAATCTGCTGTCCGAAGACAGCCGCGTCATCGCCTACGACCATCGCGGGCATGGCAGCTCGGACGCGCCTGCCGGTCCCTACGCCATGGCCGATCTGGCCGACGACGCCGCACGTCTGCTGCGCGAGCTGGATTCGGGGCCCGTTACGTGGATAGGTTTATCGATGGGCGGCATGGTGGGACAGGAGCTGGCGCTGCGCCACCCGTCGCTGGTGTCGGCACTGGTGCTGGCCAATACCACGTCGTCCTATCCGTCGGCGGCACAGGCGATGTGGGAGCAGCGCATCGCAACCGTGCGTGAAGGCGGCATCGTAGCGATTGCCGAGGCGGTGATGGGGCGCTACTTCCACGAAGGCTTCCGCAACGAGAAGCGCGCCACGGTGGAACGCTTCCGCCGCCGGCTGATAAGCACCGACATGGAAGGCTATGTGGCCTGCTGCGCGGCGGTAAGTGGGGTCAACACGACTGCGCGCCTGCCGGGCATCGGCGTACCGGTGCTGGTGATCGCGGGCGAGCTGGATGCGGGCACGCCGCCGGCGATGGCAGAAGAACTGGCGAAACAACTGCCACGCGCACAACTGCGGGTGATACCTCAAGCCTCCCACATCAGCGCCGTCGAACAACCGTCGGAGTTTGCGGGGCTGGTGTTGGGGTTTTTAGCGCAGACCTGAGCCACAGGCTCAAACCGGGTTTGCTGCTTGCTTTCACCCCAAACCAAAGGGTCTGACCCCGCACGGGGTCAGACCCTGAGCCGTAGCGATGTGCGGGTTGGGTTGGTGCCGCATATTCTTAAACCGGCAAACAACTTCAACCCCACCCCATCAAAACGCGCCGACGTAGTTTTCGGCCAGCGCTGTCGCCAGCGCTGGCGAGCTCACGATGTTTTCCAGTTCCGCGCGTTGCATCTCGCGTTCGAACGGCGTGTGGTCGGCAAAAGTATGCAGCAAACGCGTCATGGTCCACGAGAAGCACTCCGCGCGCCAGATACGCTTCAAGGCCTGCTCGCCATAACCCTGCAACAGCGCTTCACTGCCCTCGCGATAGAACTGCTCCAGCCCGCGCGCCAGCACCTTCACATCCGATACCGCCAGGTTCAAACCCTTGGCCCCGGTCGGCGGCACGATGTGCGCCGCATCGCCAGCCAGGAACAAACGCCCCGCCTGCATCGGCGCCGACACAAAACTTCTCATCCCGATGATATTTTTCTGAAAGATTTTGCCCTCCTTGAGCTTCCAGCCATCGTGGTTCTCCAACCGCCCATGCAGCTCGGCCCAGATACGGTCATCCGACCAGTTATCGACGTTATCCTTGGGATCGCACTGGAAGTACAGCCGCTGCACCGTCGGCGAGCGTGTGCTGACCAACGCAAAGCCGCGATCGTGCTGGGCGTAGATCAGCTCCTCCGACGACGGCGCCGACTCCACCAGAATGCCGAACCAGCCGAACGGGTAGATCTTCTGATAGTCCTGGCGCTTGGCCTGATCCGGCATCGATGGACGCGAAACGCCATGGTAACCATCGCAACCGGCGATGAAATCCGCATCAATGCGCGACGCCTCGCCGCCGTGGCTGAACGTGACATATGGAGTAGTGCTCGATACCTCATGCAAGACCACATCGCTCACTTCAAACAGAATCTGCCCTTGCGCCGCCAGCCGCGCGGCGATCAAATCCTTCAGCACCTCGTGCTGCGGATAGACGGTAATCGACTTGCCCGTCAATCCCTGCAAATCGATGCGATGGCGCTTGCCGCCGAAGGCCAGCTCGAAACCATGGTGCAGCGCGCCTTCCTTGCGCATGCGATCGCCCACGCCGGCGGCGCTCAGCACGTCCATGGTGCCTTGTTCCAGCACGCCGGCGCGGATGGTGGCCTCGATATCGGCGCGCGAGCGTGTATCCAGAACGACGGAAGTAATGCCCTGCAAATGCAGCAGATGGGACAGCAGCAGGCCAGCAGGACCGGCGCCGATGATGGCGACTTGAGTACGCATGTTTATCTCCAGTGTTGTGTAGCGCCATCGTAGCCGCGATGGCGTGCAAAAAACATGGATGAAAAATGCTAAAACTTGTACTATTTTGACAGACCACTTTACACCACCCCAGCATGCCGAGCACCGATATCCCGCAATTCGCCCTGTACGGCGAGCAAACCCGCAACGTCAATGCGGAGTTCGTCCACATAGAGCTGATCGAGACGCGCAGCCGGCTCTACGACTGGCACATCGACAACCACACGCATCCCGGCCTATTTCAGGTACTTTTTCTACTCGGCGGTGAAGTGCGCGCCAACATCGGCGACGCCGTATGGCAGCGCAGCGGCCCGGTCGCCATCACCATCCACCCGTCGGTGATCCATGGCTTCGACTTTTCGCCCGAGGCGCACGGCTACGTGCTGACGGTGGACCAGAACGTGATCTTCTCGGCCGCGCACGGCCAGGGCGACCTGTATTCGCCGCTGTTCGTGCAGCCGCTGGCGATCGGTCTGGAGGGCATACATCAGCGGCTGGTGGCGCTGCTGGAGAACCTGAGCCTGGAGGCGGCATGGCCCGAATACGGCCACACGCTGATGCTGGAATGGCTGGCGCGCAGCGCCCTGCTGCTGCTGGTGCGCGCGCAAGCGGAAATCACGCTGGCCGATCAATCCGGCCGCAGCGACTTTGAGCTCTTCAGCCGCTTCCGCGCTGAAGTGGAACAGCACTATAAGGAACAATGGCAGGTCGGCCAATACGCCGAAGCGCTGCGCGTGACGTCCACACGCCTGAACCGGCTATGCCTCAAACTATCCGGCCAGTCGGCCTTCGACCTGACACAGGACCGCCTGATGCTGGAAGCCTGCCGCAAGCTGACCTATCTGCCGGCCAGCATTGCCAGCATCGCCTACGAACTAGGCTTCCAGGACCCGGCCTACTTCAGCCGCCTGTTCAAGAAACGCATGGGCATAAGCCCCAAAGACTTCCGGCGTTAGAACTCCGCGTCTCTTGCCAGCGGCAGGTCGGCGCTATTCGGTCCCACCTTGAAGGTGACCTTGCCTTTCGGGGCAATCCACTGCGACGCTTTCTCGTCCCAGGTCGACAGCAGGCGACGCTCGACCGGCACCGTCACCACGCGCTCCTCGCCCTGAGCCAGTTGCACACGGGCGTAGCCCACCAGCTTCACCGCCGGCGCCTGGCCGTTGTAGACCTGCACCACGGTGGAGCCGGCGCGCGGGCCGGTGTTCTTCACCCGTACCGAAACCTGCGCCGCTTTATCGCCGCGCGCCGAAGTGCGCACCGCCATGTCGCTGTAGCTGTAGGTCGAATACGACAAGCCGTAACCGAAGGGGAACAAGGGCTTCTGGTTCTGCTGTTGCAGGTAGCGGTAGCCGACCATCACGCCTTCATCGTAGCGCACGACGCCACCGCCGCGATATGGCCGCACGCCCTGGCTTTCGTCCGCCAGAAACGTCACCGGCAGGCGGCCGCCCGGCTCGGCGTCGCCAAACAGCACACCGGCGATGCCGGTGCCGGCGGCGGCGCCCGGATACCACATTTGCACCACGCCTTTTACCTTAGCCAGCCAAGGCATTTTGACGGCGCCGCCAGTGTTGAGCACCACGACCGTGTTCGGATTGGCGGCAGCCACCGCTTCCACCAGTGCGTCCTGATCGGCCGGCAGCGCGTAGTTGTCACGGTCCATCTCTTCGCCGGCGGCCTGATTGACAAACACCACCGCCACGTCCGACTTGCCGGCCAACGCCGCCGCTTCGGCGATCTGCGATGCCGCTTGCCAACCGAGCTGGATGCGAGCGCCGGTGAAGGAGCCTCGCGTCGTATATTCCACTTCGATGCGGACCTTGCGGCCAGCCTCCAGTTGCACCGTGCCTTGCAGTGGGTAGGTCAACGGACCCGAGCCGGGGAAGCCCTCCGCTGTCGAACGCAGGCCGTCGATCACGGTCTTGCCGTCCACTGTGACCTTCACCACACCGCTGAGCGAAGCGGCCAGACGCACCAGGCCATCAGCCATCGGCGTGTAATCCGCCGACCACTTGGCTGACCATTTGGCCGGCAGCGTCATATCCGGTTTCACCTTGACGTCGATCTCGCGCACAATGTCCTGGCGCGCGACGGCGCCGCTGAAGTCTTCCGTGGCGTAGTACTGCGCCTGCCAGCCAGGCTTGCCGTCCGGCGTGGTCAGGTTGACCGGTGGCGAGAACATACCGGGATCCGCCGCAAAACCTGGCAGCACGATGTCGCCCAGTGAGCCTTGCGCATACACCACCTTGGCGCCGTTGGCCGCAGCGGCGATCGCATCAAGCGGTGGCGTGAACTGGCCAGGATCGACAAAGCTGGACCACATCACGCCGGTGACGGTCTCCTTCCCCGCCGGGCCGATGACCGCGATCTGGCCGCTGCGCTTCAGCGGCAGCACTTTGCCTTCATTCTTCAGCAGCACCGTGCCGCTTTGCGCCACCTTGAGCGCCAGGGCCTGGTGCGCGGGCGTGGTGACCACGGCCGCCGGGGTACCGCTCACAGGACGGTCAAAGACGCCGGTCGAGAACACCGTCCACAACGTGCGGCGCACAGCGTCGTCCAGGCGTGCTGCCGGTACGCGGCCGTCACGCAATGCCGCCGGCTGGCGCAGGAACGGCTGCAGCGACCACGAGTCGATGCCGGCGTTAATCTGCGCCACGCCATCTTTTCCGCCCATGAAGTCAGTGGCCATATAACCCTTGAAGCCATGCTGCTTGATATGGGCGATCAGCTCCACATTCTCCAGCATGAACTTGCCGTTCACCTGTGGATAAGAACCCATCAGCGAGCCGATTTGTGCCTTCTCCACCAGATAATAGAACGGCAGGTTGTACACCTCGCGCAGCGCGCGCTGCGATACTTCCACGCCCATGGTCAGGCGTTCACGCTCGCTCTGATAGGCCGTGTAGTGCTTGGCCATCGCTATCACGCCCTGGCCCTGCATGGCGGCGGCGACCGCGCTGCCCATTTGCGCATTGACCAGCGGGTCTTCGCCGAAGGATTCGGTCAGGCGGCCGGTCAGACCGTCGCGCGCTACGTCCACCGTCGGCCCGAGGATCACGTTCCAGCCCTTGCCGCGCGCTTCCTGCGCGATGGCCTTGCCATATTCGGCCGCCAGCTCGGTATCGAAGGTGGCGCCCAATTGCAGCGGCACCGGGAACGCCGTCACGCCGCGGTCGCCGCGCAGGCCGGATGAAGCATCCACGCGGGTCAGCGGCGGAATGCCCAATGGCGCAAGCGGCGCATATTCGGCGGGATCGTTGGCGTTGACGAGGGCGACTTTCTGCTCCAGCGTCATGGCCTTGAGCAGCTGCGCCGCGCGCACATCCGGCGTCTGGGTGGCGTCGCGCCATGGCTGGGCAGCAGCTCCGGCGCCCACATCGGCCGCTTGCGCCATGCCTGCCGCGCAAATTCCCATCAGGGCGCTGCGGCGCAGGCTTTGTTTGATCTTCATTGTCTCGCTCCTTGTTAGTATGATTAATCTACCGCAGGTAGCCTGCGGATATACAGCCAGCCCAGGGCGGTGGTGAATGTCACCGCCAAAGTCAATGTGATGAACAGCGTGGATGGACCGCTCTGGATCAGATACGGCGTGCCAAGTGCGCAGACGGCAGCCAGCATGCGGGTAAAGAAGGTGGCCGCGCCTTGCGCGGTCGAGCGCAGCAAGGTCGGGAACAGCTCCTGGCTCCACACCTTCCACATCGACTCACCGGCGAACGCACCGCCCACGCCTTGCAGGATCTGCCATGCAGCCAACGACACCACGTTCACGCCGAAAACCACCGGTACAATCTGCCCGGCGATCACCAGCAGGCCGCCCAGCAGGAACCATGTCATGCGCGACGGCAGGTCCACGGTGCGCATGAACAGCACCGCGCAACAGAAGGAGATCCCGAACTGCACAGTGTTGATCATGCCGGCCACAGATACCGAGGTTTGCGCCAGTTCGGTATATAGCAAGGTGCCAAACTGGCCGCCGGTATTTGCCGCCAGATTGAACACGCCATAGAACAGCGACAGCGCGATGAATGGGCCGATGTAGCGCCGGCTGAACAGCTGCTTGAGTCCTTCCGTCGCCGGCGCGCCGTCGCCTTCGTGCGCACTGTTGCGGCGCGCGTTCGCCCTGGTCCACTCCTGGGATTCCGGCAACGTAGAGCGCAGCGCCAGCACCAGCAAGGTCACCAGCAGGATGTGCGCCCACATGATGCGGCCACCGGTCACGCCCATCTCGCCTACAAGTACCTGCATGACGAAGGCGGCGCAGATGGCGGCCATCCACAGCACATGCGAGAAGGCGATGAGCCTCCCCTTGTAGCCGGGCGGCGCTTCTTCCGCGATCATCGCCATGGAGACCGGCAGGTCGGCGCCGATGCAGAAGCCTACCACTGCTGTCCCCGCGTACAGCATTGCCACGCTGGGCGCGAAAGTCAGCATCGCAGTACCGGCGGCCAGGCCGATCATGGTGACGGTGAAGACCTTGCGCCGGCCGTAGCGGTCGCCGAGCCGGCCGCCGACCAGCGCGCCAATGGCGAACAGGCCGGTGAGCACGGCGGACAATTGACCGATCTGCGTCAGCGTCAGGCCGAAGTATTCCTTGTACAGCACCAGCGCGCCGCCGCTGGTGATGATGGCGCCGGCATCCAGATAAGATGCCATGCCGGCCAAAATGGCCACGCGCCAGGCGGAGCGCGGCAGTTCGCTGAGCCGCGTTTCCGTGATCGTTACGTCTTTCATGCAGTCTCCAATTTGTTATCGCCCGGCGCGCCCAATCCGCAGTCGCGGAACAGCCAGGTCGGCGAACAGCTCCACGCATGGCAGTAGCTGTTGGCGTGGATGTCGCCATACGGCGACGTCAATGGGTCCAGCGGGTCGAAGGCCTCCCAGAAGGTGTCCGCCCCGGCGTCCAGCATTGCGCCCCAATAGGAGCGCACCAGTTGCAGGGCATCGGCCTGCATGCCGCAGGCCAGCATCGCTTCCGCCAAGTAGTGGTACACATAAGGTGTGATCGGACGGATCGCTGCCGGATCGGACAGCGCGTAGCGCAAGGCGGCTTGTGCGACGGCGGCGTTTTCCGGTATCCCGGCCAGCACCATCCATGCCTGCGTGGCGCACGACACTTGATGCGCCGGGCCGCTGGTGTAGACGCCACGTCCGGCGTCGAACAGCTGCTCGCGCGCGGCGGCGCACATCTTCTCGATCAGCGGTTGGTAGTACGCGATCTCACCCGATACGCCCAGCGCGGCGGCCAGCGTCACCATGCGGCGCAGGGCAAAGACGATGACCGCATGCGTGGCGGCGCTCTTGTCGAGGCCAAAGGCCCAGTCGATGAAGCACCAGGTTTCACCGCTATCATGGAACATCAGGGTATCGTCCAGGCGCGCCAGCAGACAGTCGATCTGGCGGCGTGCGACCGGCCACAGGTCGCGGCCACATTCCACGTCGCCGGTGGCGGCGACGTATTCCTGCAAGGTCACGCAGTACAAGGCGGCATAATCGAGCGTCGTGGTATCGGCGTAGGTGGGCACCGGCCGCTCGTAGACGCAGCCGTTGACCAGGCCATCGGAACGCGGCAGTCCGGCAAACAGGTACAGGCAACGCTTGACGACGTCGTTGGCGCCGAAGGTGGCGTAGTTGGCCAGCGCTTGCAGGCGCAGGTCGCCCACCCACAGGCGGCGGTCGCGGCGCGGCCCGTCTTCGAAACAGGTTTGCAGACAGTCGCGCAAGGTGTGCTGCGATACTTCATCCACGCGGCGTATCCATTCCGGGTAACTATCCGGCAGGGACGGCGGCACGGTGGCGGCCGAGGTAACGGCATGCGCGCTCATTTGCTCGAAGCGCACGCCGAAGCGGCGCGAGGCGGCCAGCACTTCCACCTTCACATAGCGGAAGGCGTGGCGGCGCGGCAGACGGCATTCGGACGGCAGGTCGTCGATGGTGATCACCTCATCGGGCAGCCAGGCCGCGCTGACCCAGCCGTGGTAGGGATACAGCGGCTCGGCGACATCGGTCGGCACTTCGCCAAAAGTCAGGCGCAGCCGGATCGGGCTATCGGCCACGCTGCCGGTCGGGCTGACGCGAAACGACAGATAACCCGCCAGGTGCTCGCCGAAATCGACGATGAAAACGTCGCCCTCCCGCCATTCGCGTTGCGGCAGCTCGGCGCCATCGGCCAACGCGCGCATGGCGAAGCGCAGCGGCAGGTCCGGGCGCGGCAGGGCTTCGACCAGCGAGCGCACCGTTAGCCGGCGCTCGACCAACGCAGGGATCAGGGCCTGCGCTTTTTGCAGGAACGCCGGCACCGGTTCGCCGGCCGGCAGATTGATCCGCTTCGCTTCCTCGATGGCATTGGCGCGCGCGATTTCTTCTGGGCTTGGTTTCATGTACTCCTCTATTAATTGAGATGCGGCGCGACGATCAGCACTTGCACTCCCGCGCGCTCCAGCATTTGCACGCCGGCGTCGGGTGCGTCGGTGTCGGTGATGACACAGGCGATTTTTTCGAGCGCGCACAGGAACATGCCACCCTTGTTGGCGAACTTGGACGAATCGGCTAGCACGGTGACTTGCTGCGCTTGCGGCATCAGGCGGTGGCCGGCCTGTATCAGCAGGGGATCGGCTTCCATCATGCCCAGCGACGACATGCAGTGCACGCCCATGAACAGGTAGTTGGCGTAGCAGTAGCGCATATCCTCTCCCTCGAAGGGGCTGAGGATGACGCCCTGCTCCGGATAGATTTTGCCGCCGGCGAGTATCACTTCGTTGTCGCTGCTGGCTAGCGCATGGCGTGCCAGTTCGAAGGAATTGGTCATCACGCGGATGCGCCGGCAGGCCATGAAGTCCACCATCTGGAACGTGGTGGTGCCGCCGCCGATCAGCACCGTGTCGCCATCGGCGCACATCTCGACCGCGCGGCGGGCGATGGCGCGCTTGCGCTCCACATTGAGTTGCAGGTTGCCGTGAAAGGACATGCTCTTCAGACGCGGTGCGCCTTTCGACTCCAGTCGGCGCGCACCGCCGCGCGTGCGGCGCAGGTGCTGGGCCGCGTCCAGCAGGCGCAGATCGCGCCGCACCGTGGCGATCGACACACCGAGCCAGTCCACCAACTGCGGCACCGTGGCGGAACCGCGCTCGCTAATCAACTTCAACATCCGTTTATGCCGATCTTGATGATCCATTGCTGTCTCCTCCTTGCTCTGGTCATTATTAATGTTTGTTAATGCAATATACCGATTCATTAACATCACGTAAACGTATTAATACGAAAGAATCATACGGATGATTGTTTGGCCGCATAGGCGATCGCAATGAAGTCACGCACGCTCAGGGAGGCGCCGCCGATCAGCACACCGTCCACACCCGGCAAGGCCAGGAGCGCGCCGGCCGTTGCCGGTTTCATGCTGCCGCCGTAGAGGATGGGCGTGCGCGCTGCGCCCACAGCGAACAGTTCAGCTTGGCGGCGATCTGCGCATGCGATTCACCATGATCGATTCGGCGTTGTTGAGCACATGGCGACAGGTACACATGCGGCGCGCACACCGCCATCTCGCACGGCGGATCACCCACCTCCAGCAAGGCATTGAGCAAACGCGCATTGGCGGCCAGGTCGCCATTCATCTTCCAGTTGCCGACAATGAGCATGTCAGCCTCGCAGAATAGAACGGTCGACCTGGCGCACGTCGCGCAGGCCGCAAAATGCCATGGTCAGGTCCAGCTCCTTGCGGATCAGCTCAAGGCAGGTGCTGACGCCCCGCTCGCCGTCCGCCCCCAGACCGTAAAGGAATGCGCGGCCGATGTAGACGCCTTGCGCGCCAAGCGCCAGCGCCTTGATGACGTCCTGGCCCGAGCGCACGCCGCCATCCATATGAATTTCGATCTGCTTGCCAACCGCGTCCACGATGGCCGGCAGCGCCGCGATGCTCGACGGCGCGCCATCCAGCTGGCGGCCGCCGTGATTGGAAACGATCAATGCGTCCGCACCGCTGTCGACGGCCAGACGCGCATCCTCCTCATCCATAATGCCCTTGATGACCAATTTTCCGCCCCAGCGCTGCTTGATCCACTGCACATCTTCCCAGGACAAGGCGGGATCGAACTGCTGCGAAGTCCATGCCGACAGCGACGACATATCCGACACGCCCTTGGCATGTCCAACCACATTGCCGAAGCCGCGCCGCTTGGTGCCGAGCATGCCGGCGCACCAGCGTGGCTTGGTCATCAGGTTCAGGATATTGGGAATGGTCAGCTTGGGCGGCGCGGAAAGGCCGTTGCGGATGTCCTTGTGGCGCTGGCCGAGGATTTGCAGGTCCAGCGTCAACACCAGCGCCGAACAGTTGGCCGCTTTGGCACGGTCGATCAGACGGTGGATAAATTCGCGGTCCTTCATGACATAGAGCTGCATCCAGAAGGGCGCGCTGGTGTGCGCCGCCACGTCCTCGATCGAGCAAATGGACAAGGTGGACAGGGTGAATGGCACACCGGCTTTCTCGGCGGCGCGCGCGGCCAGGATTTCACCGTCGGCGTGCTGCATGCCTGTGAGACCGGTCGGCGCCAGCGCCACCGGCATGCTGACCGCTTGTCCGGCCATGGTGGAAGCCAGCGTGCGGTTTTCAAGATTGACCGCCACACGCTGACGCAGCTTGATGGCCGAGAAATCGTCGCTGTTGGCGCGGTAGGTGGACTCGGTCCAGGAACCGGAATCGGCGTAATCGTAGAACATGCGCGGCACGCGGCGCTGCGCCAGCAGTCGCAAGTCTTCGACGCAGGTGATGACTGTCATTGGTGTATTTCCTTACAGGGTTGCGTGAGGCGCGCAGCAGATGTCCCGCCAATGCCGGGCGTAGGCGGCCAGCCCAGGCAGGTGCAGCGCGCTTGCCGGCCGGAGTTCCGGCGCAGCCGGCAATGGTTTGCCGGTCGCCAGCATCCAGCCGCCCGAGGTGGTGCCGCTGGCGTCATCCGAGACGGTGACATGTCGGCCGGGACGCAGCGCCGCCAGCACTGCGGCGAAATAGGGATTGGCGGTGAAGCTGCCCTCGACCACCACCGGCGCATCAGGATCCATCTGCGCCAGGCAGTAGTCGGTCATCAGCGCGCAGTACAGGGTGGCCAATGCGTAGCGCTCCGGCGCGGTGCGCGGCTGCGGTCCGAGCAAGCGGCCTTGCTGGCCGGCGAACGGCCCTCCGATGGCGGCGAAGCACGGCGTGGCAAGCGTGCCGCGCGCGATGATGTGAACAAGGTCGGCGACCTTGCACACCTGCTGTTCCGCGCCGGTCAGCACAGAGAACTCGCGGCCGCCCATGAAACGCATGCAGGATACCGGCGTGCCGTACGCGCTGACGTTGGCCAGCATGTCCAGGCTTTCGTTCAGGGTTTGCGGCGGCGCGTTGATGGCGGCGGCGATTACCCAGGTGCCGGTCGACAGCACGGTCTTCCTGCCGCCATCCAGATGGCGCAGCAGCGAAGCGTTGCTGTCGTGGATGCCGCAGATGATGCGGCAGTCCGCGCGTATGCCGGTCTGCCGCGCCAGTTCGGGCAGCAGCACACCCAGCACCGCGCCAGCCGAATGCAGCGGTGGCATGAGCGGTTCCCAGCCCATGGCGCTCACCAGCGACGAGTAAGCGCGCGCGTGCGGCTGCCATAGATCCGTATGGCAGCCCAGCGAAGTCAGTTCGCTGGCGGCGACACCGCTCAGACGCCACGCCCAATATTGCGGATACAGCAGGATGTGGCGCGCGCGCTGGAAACCATCGGCGTGCGCTTGCTGCTGCCAATGCAGTTGGCGGCCCAGATTCAGGCCGGCCGGCAGCGCGGGCGAGCAGGTATTGGCAAACGGTGGACGCACTGCCTGGTAGCCGGCCTCCGGCAGTTCCGCTTCGTAGTCCAGCACCGGCAAGGCGAGATCGTGATCGCAGGCGCCGACCAGTGCGGCCGTGGCGCCATGCGTCACCGGCACGATGGCCCGCACATCGAACCGCCCTGCCCAGGCGCGCAGCGTCTCCAGCAGCCAGTGCCAGATCCGCTCCACGTCATGCTGGCGATATGGCGGCAGATTCACCGCCGCGTTGGCGCAACGCGCCTCCGCCAGCACGCCCGCGCCTTCGTCAAGCGCCGTCAGCTTGATATTGGTTTTGCCGATATCAAGCACAATATAAACCTCAACCATGCCTGTCAGACGATGCCGCCGCCGGAACTGCGCACTGCGGGACGTTGCGCCCCAACACGGGCGCGATAGCCGTCCGCACGATAGGCGGCGATAGGATCGATGGCCGCACCGCGTTCCAGGCGCAGCATGGCAAGGATAGGCGCTACGTCCGTGGTGTAGGCATGCTTCAGCGTGCGCGTAGCGGACAAGGCATCGTTCCCATCCTGGAACTGCTGCAGCGCGCTGCGGTCCACCAGCAAGGCCTGGGTGTAGGCGCGCTGTACTTCCATGGCGCTGTTCATCAGGCTTTCAATCGGATCTGTCACGTTGTGCGACTGGTCCAGCATATAGGCCGGTTCAAAATTGGCCGCGCCGCGCGCCGCGGCATCCACCAGCTCATTGAAGATCAGGAACAGCTGGTAGGGATTGATCGAACCGCTGTCCAGGTCATCGTCGCCGTACTTGCTATCGTTGAAGTGAAAGCCGGCCAGCTTCCCGAACTGCACCAGCCGCGCCACGATCATCTCGATGTTCACGTTGGGCGCATGGTGGCCCAGGTCGACCAGGCAGCGCGCCTTGTCGCCCAGCGTGCTGGCGGCCAAAAAGCTGCTGCCCCAGTCCTGCAGCACCGTCGAGTAGAACGCCGGCTCGAACATCTTATGTTCAAGGAAAACGTTCCAGTCGTCCGGCAAGGCCGCGTAGATCTTGCGGCAGCTTTCCAGGTAGCGTTCGAAGCTGCGGGTGAAATTGCTCTGGCCCGGCAAATTGGAGCCGTCGCCCACCCACACCGTCAGCGCCTTGGAGCCGAGTTGCTTGCCGATCTCGATGCATTCGATATTGTGTTCGATGGCCTGCTGGCGCGTGGCCGCATCGGCGTGGCTCAAGCTGCCGAATTTATACGATAGCAGTTGGCCCGGCTGGTCCTGGAAGGTGTTCGAATTGACGCAATCGAAGCCCAGCCCGAAGCTGGCCGCGTGCTCGCGCAGTTCGCGGTAATCGGTAGCCTTGTCCCAAGGGAGGTGCGGCGACACCGTCGGCGTGGCGCGTGTCAGTTGGTGCACCACGCCGCAATCGGCGATCTTGTCGAACACATTGCGCGGCTCGCCGATGCCGGCGAAGCGGGCGAAGCGCGTACCGCCCGTACCAACGCCCCAACTGGGAAGCGCAACGGCGAAGGTGCCCGCCTGCGCCTTGATGACATCGATATCCAGATTACGGCGGGCCAGTTGCTGACCCAGCGACGCATAGTCCTCGCGCACCGCTTGCGCCAGCGCCGCATTGCTCGCTTCTACTACAGAGGTGGTAATTAAAGTCATGGTCTTGCCTTAGCGTGTGAATGCCATCAGATTTCCGCCATCCACGTTCAGGATGTTGCCGGTCGATTTGCCGGACAGGTGTTCGGCCGCAAAGAAGTACGCGCCTTCAGCGATATCCTCCGGCAGCACGCTGCGCTTCAGCATGGACCGCTGACGGTAGAACTCTTCCAGATCGTCTTCTTCGATCTTGTTGGCCTGCGCGCGCTCCTTGCTCCAGTCGCCAGACCAGATGCGCGAGCCGCGTATTACCGCATCCGGATTGACCACGTTCGAGCGGATGCCCAACGGTGCGCCTTCCAGCGCGAAGCAGCGCGACAGATGGATCTCGGCCGCCTTGGCGGCGCAGTATGCGGCCGCCTGGTTGGACGCCACCAGGCCGTTTTTGCTGGCGATGAAGACCATCGCGCCACCCACGCCTTGCGCTTTCATGGTGCGGAAGGATTCACGGCCAACCAGGAAGTATCCGGTGGCGAGGATCGCCTGATTGCGGTTCCACAGTTCCAGGCTGGTGTCCTCGATCGGTGCGGAAGAAGCGATGCCGGCATTCGATACCAGCAGGTCGACGCCGCCGAACGCCAGCGCGGTGCTGCGCAGCGCCAGGCGCACCGAGTCCTCCTGCGTTACGTCGCAGACGGCGCCGTGGACCACGTCCTTGCCAAACTTCTTCGCCAGTTCGGCACTGGTCTGTTCCAGCGCCTTGGCGTCGATATCGACCACCGCCACGCAAGCGCCCTCCTTCAGGTAGCGCTCCGCGATGGCGCGGCCGATGCCGCCGGCGCCGCCGGTTACCAGCGCGATCTTGCCCGCCAGGGGCTTCGGCGCCGGCATGCGTTGTAGCTTGGCTTCCTCCAACAACCAGTACTCGATATCGAAGGCTTCCTGTTCCGGCAGGCCGACGTATTTGTCGGCCAGGTTGGCGTCGCGCATCACGTTGATGGCGTTGACGTAGAACTCACCGGCGATGCGTGCGGTAGCCTTGTCCTTGGCCAGGGTGACCATGCCGATCTGCGGTAGCAGGAACACCACCGGATTGGCGTCGCGCACCGCAGGACTGTTATCGCGCTTGCAGCGCTCGTAGTAGGCCGTGTAGTCGGCGCGATAGTTGGCCAGCAGCTGCTCCAGCGCCGGGCGCAACTCTTCCTCGTCCAGCGACCATACCGAAGGAGCCACCACGGCCGGGCGGATTTTGGTGCGCAGGAAGTGGTCCGGGCACGAGGTGCCCAGCGCCGCCAGCGGCTCCAGGTCCTGCGAATTGACGAACTGCCGCACCACCGCGCTGCGGTCGACGTGCGCCAGTTTATAGACGCCGTTAGCCGAGGCCAGGCCGCGCAACACCGGCAGCACGCGTCCCAATACCGCATCGGCATCGGCTTCGGCCAGGCTGGCGGTCTTCTCGCCGCCGAAGGCCGAACGGCCGGCACTCTTGGACGCCAGCCATGCGGAGGCTTTCTCGATCACGGCCACGGTATTTTCGTAGCAGCTGCGGGCGGTGTCGCCCCAGGTGAACAGGCCGTGGCCGGCCAGGATCAAGCCGCGTATGCCGGGATTGGCCTTGGTGTAGGCTTCCAGCTGCAAGCCCAGTTCATAGCCCGGACGACGCCATGCCATCCAGCCCAGCTCACCGCCGAAGATTTCGCGCGTCAGCTGCTCGCTGTTGGCGGTGGCGGCGACGGCGATCAGCGCGTCCGGATGCATGTGGTCCGTGTGCCGGAACGGCAGGTAGGCGTGCAGCGGCGTGTCGATGCTGGCCGCGCGCGGATTCAGGTTGAAGGTGCAGTGCGGCAGGTAGGCCACCATCTCGTCTTCATGCTCGGCGCCGCGATACAGCTTTTTCAAGCCATTCAGCTTGTCCATGTATAGCGTGGAAAAGCCGTCCATCTTCATCGATCCCAGGTCGCCACCGGAGCCTTTCACCATCAATACCTGTGTGGCTTCCTTGGTCACCGGGTCCGGCAGCTCCACCTTGGCAGCCGTGTTGCCGCCGCCGTAGTTGGTGATGCGCAGGTCGGAGCCCAGCAGGTTGGAGCGGTACAGCAGCAGTTCCGGCTCGCTCATGCCAGCGGTTGTTTCGTCGTTCCAGGTCGGAAATGGGATCACGTTTAATCTCTCAATCAGTAAAAATATAGGAACACGGCGGGCGCCAACCGCGTCCGCCGCGGGTGCTGCTTACCAGTCTTTGTGCACGCCGACCGATACCACGCGGCCCAGCGCCGAAGCCACACTGGCGTCATAGCCGATGATGCCGTTGGTGCCGCTGGTGTAGAACACCGGCGGATTGCGGTTGAAGATGTTGCTGATGTTGGCCGTCAGCTTCAGGCCTTTCAGCCAGCCGTCGTTGTTCGGCAAAGTCCAGGCCCAGTTGGTGTCCACGGTGTTAAACGAGGAGACTTTCTGCACGCCGCTGGAGATCGCATTGCGATAGCCGCCGGTGTGGTTGACGAACAGGCTAGCGGCCACATTGCCACTCGACCAGCCCAGTTGCGCACGTGCTTTCATCTTGATGGCATAGCTGGTGCCCAGCAGGTCGATGGTATCGGCCACGCCTGGCACGATCTGATCAAACTTCAGCATGCGGGTGCCGGCCAGGTTCAGGTTCCACTTGCCCAGGTCCGTGCGGAAGGCATAGCCGATATCGAAGTCGATGCCGTGGATGCGTTCATCGGCAAAGTTCTGGCGGCGCAGGTCATACACAGCGGTCGGCAGCGCGCTGACGTCTGGATACACCTGGCCGTCGTGGCGGAAGCCGTTAAGTAATGGCTGGATAATCGCCAGCCATTGCGCATCGGTGGCGCCGGCGGGACGCGTGGTGCGGTATTTGTCGTAGGCGCCCAGCGGATTGACCACCGGACCGAAGGTCGGGAAGGTGATCACGTCCTTGTAGTCGATCAGGAAGTAGGACATGCTGAGCTTGACGCCGTTCAGCATGGACGGCGCCAGGTCGAAGCCGGCGTTGAAGGTCTTGGCCTTCTCCGGTTTAAGACTGCTGTTACCGCCGGCCAGCACCACCGTGTAGTCGGACGCGCCGGCGCTGTTGCAGCCGATGTAAGCGAATGGCACGCACGGGAAACGGATCGCACGGGTATCGATGGCGGTGCCGGCATCGGCCAGGCTCGGAGCGTGGAAGGAACGGCCCGCGCTCATGCGAATCTGCGCGCCGTCAACCACGGTCCAGGTCACGCCGGCCTTCGGATTGGTGGTGGCGCCGACATCGCTGTAGTTGTCATAGCGCGCGGCCAGCGACAGGTCCAGTTTCTGCACGCCCGCCATGCGATTGGCGCTGCCCACCACAGGGAAGAACAGCTCACCGAATACCGAGCGGCTGGTGCGGGTGCCGCCGGCGTTGTAAGGCGTGCCGGCGTCGCGCTGACCGGTGACCACCAGGCCGTCGAAGCCTTCCTGGCGCACGTCGACGCCGACCGCCAGCTTCACCTCACCACCAGGGATGGCGAACAGGCCGCCATCCAGCTTGGCCTGCGCCTCTTTCAAGGTCTGGCGGGCGTAGTAACGGGTTTCGTAATTGCCGATGCGGGCCAGCAGAGCCTTGTCGGTGGCGGAGCCGACGCCGTATGGGTTGAAGGTGCCGTTGGCCGCGCTGGTGTTGGCCAGCGCCTGGTCGATGCCGTGATTGCGGACGTCGTCGCGCTCCAGGCCGTAGTTCAGTTCCACCTTGGCGTTCCAGCCGCCGGACAGTTCGATGTTGGCGCCCGCCACCACCGACAGCGTCTTGGTCTTGATGTTGTTGGTGAAGGTCGGGCCGAAGTCGCCCGATGGGTTATAGGTGACCGACTGCGTCGCGGTCGAGCCGTTGATGGGCAGGTAGAACGGGCTGGAGGACGGCACGTTCACCGTGGTGCCGCCGCTGGTGACGCCGTCGCCGGCCACGCCGCTCTTCACTTCGCGGTGCGAAGCCAGCACGCTGCCGTACAGCTCAACGCTCTCGCCGGCGCGCTGGCGCACGGAGCTGAACAGCGAATCCCGGGTCTGCGCCGGATACAGGTCGGTGGCGCGATTGGCCTCGCAGGTGTTGGTGCCCGGCGTGATGGCGCCGGCGGCGCTCAACTTGTAGGCAGCGCCGTTCATCGAGATGTTCGCAGGGACGCAGCTAGTCGAACGGGTGTCCGCGCCGCCATAAGGACGCTGGTCGTTGACGATGTAATCGCGCCGCGTGCCGTTCAACGCGGTGTTGTGCGTATGCTCGTAGGACAGCAGCCAGCCGCCCTCCTCCCAGGTTTTGCCGAGCAGCTGGCTGAAATTGGTGGTGCGGTAGCCGCTGCTGGCGCCCGTATTGAAGCCCGTTTCGGCGCCGTTGAAATTGCGGCGGGTGACGAAGTTGACCACGCCCGCGATCGCGTCCGAACCGTAGATGGACGAGCCCCCGTCGGCCATCACTTCCACGCGCTGCAGGGCCGACAGCGGAATGCCGCCGGCGTCCGGTGCGGTCTGGTTGATGCCGGCGCCGGGCAGGCGGTGGCCGTCCAGCAGCAGCAGGGTCAAACCGCCACCACCGTTGCCGACGCCGATGCCATGCACCGCCGGCTGGTCGACGAAGTTGGCCTGGTTGCTGCCGGTGTTGTTGCCGGTGGTGTTGAAGTTGTTTAGCTGCGGCAGCGCGCGCAGCATCTCGGTGCCGGTAGTGGCGCCGGTGGCGGCGATTTCGGCGATGCTCATCTTGGTCAGGCCAGCGCCCACCGGTGCGATGCCGCGAATGCTGGTGCCGGTCACGGTGACCACGTTATCGGTCGGAACCTGTTTGGCTGCCGCTTCGTTGGCGCTTTCCTTAGCAGCTTCCTGTCGCGCTTCGCTCTGGGCGTTGGCAAAGGCGGAAGTGCCGGCCAGGATGGCGCTGATGGCCGCTACCAGGGCTTTTTGCTTGTATGGCGTTTTATTCAACTCAGTCTCCTAGATCGTCTATTTGTCTATTTATTAGTTGTTTGCTCGGATCGTTTTCAGTTTAAACTGAACATTAACAATCGTTAATAAAATATAGCACCGCATTAATCTCGTGTAAATCTTGAAGTGTGAAGTTGTGCATACAATCAGTTTCATGATCGATGTTTGTGGTATCCAGGTTCATATATTGTTAAACTTTGCCCATGCAAATACTCCTCGCAGAAGACGACACCATGCTGGCCGACGCCTTGAGCGCGCAATTGCGCGGCCTTGGCTACGCGGTGGAACTGGCGCCCAACGGCCCTGTCGCCCAGTACCTGTTACAGCGCCATCACTTCGACCTGGCCATCCTCGACTTGGGCCTGCCGATGGTCGACGGACTCTCCGTCTTGCGCGAACTGCGCGCCGGCAACCAGCAAATGCCGGTGGTGGTGCTCACCGCGCAGGACGCGCTGGAGAGCCGCGTCGCCGGCCTTAACGCCGGCGCCGACGACTACATCACCAAGCCATTCGACTTCCCGGAACTGGAAGCGCGCCTGCGCGCTTTGCTGCGCCGTGCGAAAGCCGCTACCGCCAGCGCGGAACTGAGCTGCGCGCACCTGATCTTCGACGCCAAGAACCGCCGCGCCGCTGTCCACGGCCAGGCGCTGGAACTGAGCCCGCGCGAATACACGCTGCTGGAACTGCTGCTGATCCATCGCGACAGCGTCGTCACCAAGGACCAGATCACCCAGGTGTGGGCCAACGATGGCGGCGGTGTCGGCGCCGGCAACGCCATCGAGGTCTACATCCACCGCCTGCGCCGCCGCCTTGAAGGATCTGGCCTGGACATCCGCACCGTGCGCGGCCTGGGCTACCTGCTCGAAGAATCCAACTCCGCCGGCTAGGCAGGCATGGTCTCCCTCTCGCGCAAGCTGATGCTGTGGCTCATCCTGCCGCAACTGGTGTTGTGGCTGGCCGGCGGCCTGGCGACCTACCGCCTGGTGGAGAAGTACGCCAACCGCGCCATCGACGCCAGCCTGGTGCAGGCTTCGCGCGCGCTGCTGCGACAATTGAAGCCCATAGACCAGGGATTGCTGATCGATTTCCCGCGCGCCGCGCAGGACGTGCTGGAGGCCGATCCCAACGACCGCCTGATGTATACGGTGGGCACGCCGCCCGGCAGTTTCATCCTCGGGAATAACAATCTGCCGGCGCCGCCGCCGGTGGCCAAGCGCCTGCTAGACACGCCCTATTTCTACGACAGCATGGTGGCCCCGGCCGAAGGCGCCAGCGGCCCGGCCAAGCCGATGCGCATCGTCGCGCTGTATGTGGGATTCGGCGACATCAGCGCACCAAGGCAAACCATGCTGGTACAAGTGGCGCGCAGCAGCGCCAATCGCGAGGAACTGGCGCGCGCCATCCTGGCCGACACGTTGCTGCCCTTGTCGGTGCTGGTGTTGTTGACGACCATGATCGTCGGCTACGGCATCCGTGCCGGCCTGGCACCGCTGGCACGCTTGCGGCATGAAGTGGAAAGCCGCGCGCCGAACGACCTCACGCCCTTGAAGCTGGACCTGGCGCCGGTGGAACTACGCTCGCTGGCCGCCGCCTTGAACGATCTGCTGGCGGCCGTGCAGCGGCAGATCGGCGCGCAGAAGCGCTTCATCGGCGACGCCGCCCATCAACTGCGCACGCCGCTGGCAGGTTTGCAAAGCCAGACCAAGCTGGCGCTGGCGGCGGCCACGGATGATGAACAACGCAAGCGCTTGGATCTGGTGCACCAGAGCGCAACGCGCAGCGCGCACCTGGTATCGCAGCTTCTGGCGCTGGCCCACGCCGAACCGGAAGCTGCCGCCACGCTGGCGCGGGAACGTGTGGACCTGCGCCTGGTGGCGCGCGATATGGTGGCGCAGATGGTGCCGCGTGCCCTGCGGGCCGGCCAGGATCTCGGCCTGGATGAAGGTGACGCGGCAGTTACTGTGCACGCCAACGCCATGCTGCTGCGCGAAGCACTCAGCAACCTGGTGGACAACGCGATCCAGTATGCAGGCTTGCGGGCGGAGCTGACCGTGCGCGTGCGCGAACAAGATGGCGCCGGCCTGCTGATCGTCGAGGACGACGGCCCCGGCATCCCGCCAGAGGAACATGGCCGCGTGTTCGAGCGCTTCGTGCGCGCCACCTACGGCGGCAACGGCTGCGGCCTTGGACTGGCGATCGTCAAGGAAATCGTCGAACGCCATCAGGGCACCGTGACGCTGGAGAACGTGCAGCCGCACGGCCTGCGCGTTGTGGTGCGGCTCGCGCTTTCGCCTGCCCCGGCGGCCGAGCCGATTGTTGGAGCACCGCCGTGAAGCGCCGGCTCGTCGCAGCCGCTGTCAACATCAGCGCATGCGCCATGCTGGCAGCTCCGTGCCACGCCGGAGAAGTCGAAGTTCTCCACTTCTGGACCAGCGGCGGCGAGGCCGGCGCGCTGGCGCAACTGAAAACCTCGATCCGCAGCAAAGGCCACGCCTGGAAGGATTTCGCCGTGGCAGATGGCGGCGGCGGGCTCGCCATGACCTTGCTCAGCTCACGCGTCATGTCGGGTAATCCGCCCACGGCCGCGCAGATCAAGGGCGCGTCGATCCAGGAATGGGCCAACGCAGGCAAGCTGGCCAACATCGACGCCCTGGCGCGCGCCGAGCAATGGGACGCGCTGCTGCCGAAGATCGTCATCGACACCATGAAGTTCAACGGCCACTACGTCGCCGCACCGCTCAACGTGCACCGCGTGAACTGGCTGTGGGTGAATGCCGCCGCCCTGAAAAAGGTCAACGCCAAACTGCCCACCACATGGGAGGAATTCTTCACCGTGGCCGCGGCCATGCGCAAGGTGGGCATTGCGCCACTAGCCTATTCCGGCCAGTCGTGGCTGGACCTCGGCACTTTCGAGACGGTGGTGATCGGCATCGCCGGCGCGGATTTCTATCGCCGCGCCTTCATGCAGCGCGATCCTGCGGCGCTCGACAGCGCGCAGATGGAACAGGTGCTGCTGACCTTCAAGCGCATCAAGCAATACACCGAACCACACAACAAAAACCGCGATTGGGTAGCCGCCACCGCTTCATTGATCAAGGGTGATGCGGGCATGCAGTTGATGGGCGACTGGGCCAAGAGCGAAATCACCGCCGCCGGCAAGGTGCCGGGCGTCGATATTCTGTGTACTGCGGCTCCTGGATCGTCGGGCGCGTTCACCTTCGATATCGATTCGCTGGCGCTGTTCAAGGTGAGCGCCGCCAATCAGGCCGCGCAACAGGACCTGGCGAAAGCGGTGATGGGCAAGGACTTCCAGCAGGCCTTCAATCTGGCCAAGGGTTCGATCCCGGTACGGCAGGACGTCAAGATGGACCGCTTCGATGAATGCGCGCGCCAGTCCAGCAAGGATTTCGCCGCCAGCGCCAAACGCGGCACGCTGCTGCCCAGCTTCACGCATGGCATGGGACTGCCCTACGCCACCACGCTGGCGATCTGGGACGTGATCCGCCAGTACTGGAACCAGGACAGCATGAGCGCCAAGGAAGCGATGCGGCGCCTGGCCAAAGTTGCAGCGCAGGCGCCTGCCCCGCGCTGACGGAAGCGTTGACGAATCAGGCGTCTTCGAAGATCGCCACCGCGCGGGTCCAGCCGGCCGAGGCGCGGCGGATTTTGTGCGGAAAGCAGCTGATGGTGAAACCGGTGGGCGGCAGCGATTCCAGGTTATGCATCTTCTCCAGGTGACAGTAACCGATATCGCGCCCCGCCTTGTGGCCTTCCCAGATCAGGCTGACGTCACCCGTCTCCGCGATTTTCTTGGCGGTGTAGCTGAACGGCGCATCCCAGCTCCAGGCATCGGTGCCGGTCAGGCGCACGCCGCGTTCCAGCAGGTACATGGTGGCCTCATAGCCCATGCCGCAACCGGAGTTGACGTAGTCCGAGTGGCCGTAGCGCGAGCCGGCGCGCGTGTTCACCACCACGATTTCCAGCGGCGACAAGGTGTGGCCGATGCGTTTCAATTCCGCTTCCACCTCGGCCGCGCTGACCACGTGACCGTCCGGCAGATGGCGGAAGTCCAGCTTCACGCCAGGCTGGAAGCACCACTCCAGCGGCACTTCATCGATGGTGATGGAGCGTTCCGCTTCACCCAGCGAGCGGTTCATCGTCGAATGAAAGTGGTATGGCGCGTCAAGGTGGGTGCCGCTGTGCGTGGTCAGGCGCACCCATTCTGCAGCGGCGGCTTCGCCGTCGGGGAAATCGCTGGCCTTGGTCCCGGGCAGCATGTGCATGAATTCACCCAGCGTGTCCTTGTGGGTTTGGTACTCGATCTTCGGCGCCAGTATCGGCGGATCGGACAGCACTTCGTTTTCCAGGTAAATCGACAGATCGACAAAACGGCGAGGCATGGTACTTCCTTTCATTGATGCGTAGGGGCTGACGCATGCTAAGGAGCGCATCCCTCGCTGTACAATGATTTATATCGATTGCTGTTATCGACGGCATCGATTCATGCATCCATCCTCAACACCGCCTGATGCAGCAGGCCGCGCAGCCATACCAGGCCAGGGTCCTGGGTGCGGTATTTATGCCATTGCATGACCTGCGCCATGTTATTCATCTTTACCGGCAGCGGCATCACCTTCAAAGGCAGGCCGCGCTGGATCAGGTCCGCCAGGCGGCGATGGATGGTGGCCACGCGCTCCGTGCCGAGCACCAGATAGGCCGCCGTCAGGAAGCTGTAGGAGGTCACTTCCACGCGCCGCGAGATGCCCGCGCCATCCATGAATCGATTTTCGAACGAGCGGTCCATGCCCGGCGGCTGCATCACCACATGGCCTGCGGCCTTGTACTGATCGAGGGTCAGGCCCTCGCGCGCGAAGCGGCTCTGGTCCCACGCCACGCAGCAGAAATCCTCTTCAAACAGCATCTCCGTCGGATGGTCGGCCGAGCAGTAATCCTGCGGAATCACCAGCAGGTCGGCGTCGCCCTGCTCCAAGGTGCGCTGCGGCTGTCGCGTTTGCGGCATCAGGTGGAAGCGTACCGTGCTGCCCTCCTCCTGCGCCAGCGACAGCAGATGCGGCATCAGCACCGCCATCGTGAAGTCCGACACGAAGACGCGAAACTCGCGGTCCGACTGGGTGGGATCGAAGCTCGGCATCGCGGTGATGGTGGTATCGACCCGCACCAGCACATCGCGCACCGCCTCGCGCAACACTTCCGCGCGCGGCGTCAGCTCCATCTGGCGGCCCACCTGCACCAGCAGTTCATCGTCGAAATACTCGCGCAGGCGCGCCAGCGAACTGCTAAGCGCCGATTGGCTCATATGCAGTTGCTCGGCCGCGCGACTCACGCTGCGCAGCGTGAACATGGCGTCCAGCGCCACCAGCAGATTCAAATCCAGCTTATTAAAACGCATTCTGTCTCCTGTTTTTTAGTATGTATCTATAAAATCGATACTACGAATGCATGCAATCAATTTTACACATATAAGACGCTGGCGCAAACTGCAACCTCCAACTACAAAAAATATTGATGGAGACGTGAATGAGAAAACTGCACCTCACCTGGGCGGCGGCAGCCGTGCTGGCCGCCGGCTACACCCAGGCTACGGAACTGGAGATCGACAATCCCGATTGGAGCCTGCGCTTCGATAATACGATCAAGGCCAGTACCCTGTACCGACTGCACGATGCCGATCCGGCACTGGTCAACAGCACACGTTTGCTGGTGCCCGGCGTTCCCGCATCGGCCTTCCCGCAGGCGCTGAACTTCAACGCCGGCAACGACAACTTCCGCAACCAGGGCGTGGTCTCCAAGCGGGTGGACCTGCTGACCGAATTCGACGCCGTGTTCCGCAAGGACTTCGGCCTGCGCGTCAGCGGCGCCGCCTGGTATGACTTCTCCTACGACGGCGCCAGCGATGCCGCCGACCGCTTGAACGGTCAGTCACCATTCAACGCCTTCCCGCGCGATACCCGCCAGCTGGCCGGCCGCAAGGCCGAACTGCTGGACGCCTTCATCTTCGGCGGCTGGCAGCTGGACCAAGGCCGCAAGCTGACCGCGCGCCTGGGCCAACACGCGCTGGTGTACGGTGAGACGCTATTCTTCGGCGATAACGGCATCGCCCGCGCGCAGGGACCGATCGACGTGTGGAAGCTGCAATCGTCGCCGAACGCGCAGTTCAAGGAGATCATACGCCCGGTGCCGCAGCTCTCCGGCCAAGTGCAGCTGAGCCGCGACGTGATGCTCGGCGCGTACTACCAGTTCCATTGGGAGGCCGACCGCATGGCGCCGGCTGGCAGCTACTTCAGCACCGCCAATCCGATCTGGGGTTCCAGCATGCCGGAGGTGATCACCACCAGCGTGCTGCTGGCCGGCGGCGAACGCAAACCTGCCGACAGCGGCCAGTTCGGTGCGCAGCTTAAATGGCGGCTGGACGAAACCGACCTGGGATTCTATGCCGCGCGCTATCACGACAAGTCGGGCGTACTGTATTCGAAGCTGAACGTCACCAGCCCGGCGCCGGGCAGCTGGTACTACGTGTTCCCGGATGCGGTGACCACGGCCGGCTTCAGCGCCACACATTCGATCGGCAATACCAACCTGTCGCTGGAAGTCTCGGCCCGCAACAACATGCCGCTGACGAATGCCAACATCGTCTATCCGAACGTGCAGGCCGCACCGCGCTACGCCACCGGCCGCACGGCGCACCTCAACCTCTCGTGGCTGACGTCATTAGCGCCCAACTTCCTGGCGCGCGAATCGACGCTGCTCGGTGAACTGGCCTGGAACCGCGCACTATCGAAGGACGATCCAGACCATATGCTCGATGAATTGCGTACGCGCGATGCCACTGCGCTGCAGGTGATTTTCTCGCCGAGCTATCGCCAGGTACTACCGGGCCTGGACCTGAATGTGCCGCTGGGTTTGCGCTATGTGGTCGACGGCAATTCGTCCGTGACCGGCCTCGGTTGGGGCGCCAGGCACACCGGCACCGCCACACTGGGACTGGAAGGCACCTGGCAAGGCGTATGGCAATTCAGCGTCAACTACAACAAATATCTGGGTGCGCCCGAACCGTTCGTCAACTACAAGCCTTTGCTGACCGGCGGCCACGCCGTCTACAGCAGCGGCAACCCGTTGGCCGACCGCGACTACATCGCACTGTCCGTGCGCCGCACCTTCTAAGGAGACAAGAATGAAACCACGTTTGAACATCGCCATGCTGGCCGCGTTGCTGGCAGCCCTTCCCGCCTTTGCCGGTGTGACGCCGGAAGAAGCGGCGAAACTGAAAGCCGAGCTGACGCCGCTGGGCGGCGAAAAGGCCGGCAACAAGGACGGCAGCATTCCCGCCTGGACCGGCGGCCACACCACCGCCATCGCCGGCGACAAGGCCGGCGGCCGTCGCGGCGATCCGTTCAAGGACGAGAAACCGCTATACGTGGTGAATGCCAAGAACGCCGAGCAGTATGCGGCCGTTCTTACCGATGGCACCAAGGCGCTGCTGAAAAAGTATCCGGAGTTCCGGCTCGACGTCTATCCTACCCACCGCACGGCCGCCGCGCCGGCCTGGGTCTATGACAACACCTTCAAGAACGCCACGCGAGCCAAGCTGAATGGCGATATTCCAGCCGGCGCCTACGGCGGCATTCCCTTCCCGCTGCCGAAGACCGGCGCGGAAGTCATGTGGAACCACATGCTGCGCTGGCGCGGCACCTCGTGGCAGTTCCACGTCAACCAGTACCAGCTGACCGCCGACGGCAAGGCCGTGCTGACCACCAGCGGCATCGGCGACCAGCAGATGCCGTATTACCTGCAGGACGGCACGCCCGAGCAGTTTGCCAAGTCGAATGAGTTCTGGCTTCTGCGCCTGATTAACTCCGGGCCGCCGATCCGCGCTGGCGAGGCGATTGTCGGCCGCACCAATATCGATACCAGCAAGGACCAGGCTTGGGTCTACCTGACCGGCCAACGCCGCGTGCGCAAGCTGCCGAATCCGTGCTGCGACACGCCGACGCCATCGACGGCGGGCGTGATGAGCTTTGACGAGATCGAAACCTGGAACGGCCGCACCGACCGTTTCGACTGGAAGCTGATCGGCAAACAGGAGATGCTGATTCCGTACAACGGCAACAAGCTGCTGCAGCCAAAGACCGATGCGGAAGTGATGGGCAAGGCGTATCTGAATCCTGATCATGTGCGCTGGGAGCGCCACCGCGTGTGGGTAGTCGAGGCGACGTTGCGCGCCGGCCAGCGGCATCAGGCGCCGAAGAGCCGTTACTACTGCGACGAAGATACCTGGAATTGCGTGCTGGGCGACCGCTGGGACGCCAACGGCCAGCTGTGGAAGACGCTATGGTCGCAGACCTTCGTGGCGCCGGATTTACCGGGCACCGTGATTGGCGCGTTCGGGTTTGCCGATCTGATTTCAGGCACCGGCTTTGTCGGCAATCTGTATAACGCCAAGGCAGCGCAATATCCGCTGAAACCGCGCTATCAGGACAGCGTGTTCACGCCGGATGCCATGGCCGGGGAAGGTGCGCGTTGATGCAGCGGTCGATGAACAAACACGGATTGCGCTGCGGCCTGCTGTGCGGCGCGCTGGCGGCGGCATGGCTGCCGACGGCTGCGGCGGAGGCGGTCGTGGCAGCGCAGTTGCGGCCGGCCGTGCTGTCGCGGCAGGCGTCGCAGTCGGTGATGTTGGGCGCAGCGCATGCGGGATCGCGTGTCGTTGCCGTCGGTGAGCGCGGCATCATCCTGCTCAGCGACGACAACGGCCAGCGCTGGCAGCAGGCCGAGGTTCCGGTCAGCGTCACGCTGACCGCCGTCCGTTTCGCCGACGCCCGCAACGGCGTCGCTGTCGGCCACGCCGGCGTCGTGCTGACCACCAGCGACGGCGGCGCCCACTGGCAACGCATGCTGGATGGCCAACGCCTGGCGGCACTCGCACTGGAAGCAGCCAAAAAATCCAGCGACGCCCTGGCCCTGCGCGACGCCGAGCGTCTGGTGGCCGACGGCGCCGACAAGCCGCTGCTGGACGTCTGCCTTTTGGGCGCTGGCCGCATCCTGGCGGTGGGCGCCTACGGCATCGCCTTCGCCAGCGAAGACAACGGCCGCAGCTGGACGCCCTGGATGGACCGCATCAGCAATCCGAAAGGCCTGCACCTGAACACCGTACGCGCCAACGGCGACACCATCCTGCTGGCCGGTGAACGCGGTCTGGCCCTGCTCTCCACCGACGCCGGCCGCAGCTTCCGCCCGTTGAACGTGCCCTACCAGGGCAGCTTCTTCACTGCGGAACTCACCAGCGCCACAGACCTCCTGCTGGCAGGCTTGCGCGGCAACGCCTGGCGTTCCGTCGACGCGGGACGCAGCTGGCAGCAACTGGCCAGCCCGATGCCTGTTTCGATCACCGCCTCCACCACGCGCGCCGACGGCAACGTCGTGCTGGCGAATCAAGCCGGCATGCTCCTCACCGTGCGCGACCAAGCCCTGGTGCCGACCAACACCGCCCCCATGCCGCCACTGAACGCCATCCTGGCCCTGAACAACGGCGGCCTGCTCGCGCTGAGCATTCAAGGCATCAAAGCTGTTGCAGGAGCCAAGCAATGAACCTGCACGACGTCTCTCCCGGCGAACTGTCGCAGTTCGACACCAGATCCGGCTCGTTGATCGAGCGCCTGCTGTTCAATCACCGCCTGCCGGTGGTGATTATCTGCACCCTGCTCACCATTGCACTCGGATGGCAAGCCACGAAACTGACCATTAACGCCAGCTTCGAAAAAACCGTCCCGGCCAGCCATCCCTACATCGCCAACTACCTGCAATACCAGAGCGAGTTGACGGGCCTGGGCAACGCCGTGCGCATCGCGGTCGACAATCCCAAGGGTAGCATCTACGACGCCGCCTACCTCGAAACCCTGCGCAAACTGAGCGAAGAAGTCTTCCTCATCCCCGGCGTAGCGCGCAACCAGATGAAGTCCCTGTGGACGCCCGGCACCCGCTGGGTCGGCGTAACGGAAGACGGTCTGGAAGGCGGTCCGGTCATACCGGACGGCTACGACGGCGCCGCCGCCAGCCTCGCCCAACTGAAAGCCAACATCGCCCGCTCCGGCGAAATCGGCCAACTGGTCGCCTTCGACGCCAGCTCCAGCGCCATCTACGTGCCGATTCTCGTCAAGGACAGCGACGGCAAGGCGCTCGACTACGGCCAGTTCGCACAAAGACTGGAAGCCCTACGCACCAAGTACGAACAGCAAGGCGTCAAGCTGCACGTCACCGGCTTCGCCAAACTGGTGGGAGACCTGATCGACGGCGTGCGCGCAGTGCTGCTGTTCTTCGCCATTGCCGTCGCCATCGCCACCGCCATGGTCTACTGGTACACACGCTGCGCCCGTTCCACCGCGCTGGTGGTGCTGGCATCGCTGGTGGCCGTGGTCTGGCAACTCGGCATGCTGCCGTTGCTTGGCTACGCGCTGGATCCTTACTCGATCCTCGTACCTTTCCTGGTATTCGCCATCGGCATGAGCCACGGCGCGCAGAAGATGAACGGCATCATGCAGGACGTCGGACGCGGTATGCACAAACTGGTGGCGGCGCGCTTCACCTTCCGCCGCCTGTTCCTGGCCGGCCTCACCGCGCTGCTGGCCGACGCCGTCGGCTTCGCGGTGCTGTCCACCATCGACATCGCCGTCATCCGCGAGCTGGCCATCGCCGCCTCGCTGGGCGTGGCCATGCTGATCTTCACCAACCTGATCCTGCTGCCGATCATGCTGAGCTACACCGGCGTCAGCGCCTCGGCGGCGACGCGCAGCCTGCAGGCGGAAGCCGGCGATGCCGCCGGCCGCAAACGCCACGCCATGTGGGCCTTTCTGGACCGCTACACCGGCCGCCGCTGGGCCACCGGCGCGATCGCTGTCGCATTGATGCTGGCCGCAGGCGCTTATGCGATGAGCACCCAGTTGAAGATCGGCGACCTCGATCCCGGCGCACCGGAGCTGCGCGCCGACAGCCGCTACAACCGCGACGTGGCCGCCCTCAGCGCCGCCTACGGCGCTGCCAGCGACGTCCTCGCGATCATGGTCAAGACCCCGGACGGTCAATGTTCACAGTACGACACGCTGAACAAGATCGACGCGCTGGAATGGCAGCTGCGCCAGGTCGACGGCGTCGAAAGCACCAACAGCCTGTCGCTGCTGAACCGCCGCGTGTTGGCAGGCCTGAACGAAGGCAACCCGAAATGGTACGAGTTCCTGCCCAACCAGGACATGCTCAACACCGTCACCGCCGGCGCGCCGCGCGGCTTGTACAACGACAGCTGCAACCTGCTGACCGTCTACGTCTACCTGCGCGACCACAAGGCCGATACGCTGGCCCGCGTCACCGGCCACGTGGAAGCCTTCGCCGCCGCCAACAACACCAAGGACACCCAGTTCCTGCTGGCCGCCGGCTCGGCCGGTATCGAAGCCGCCACCAACATCGTGGTGCGCGACGCCTGGCGCAGCATGCTGCTGCTGGTGTATGGCGCGGTGATCCTGCTCTGTTTCGTCACTTTCCGCTCATGGCGCGCGGTGGTGGTGGCCGTACTGCCGCTGATGCTGACCTCCGTCATGGCGGAAGCGCTGATGGTGGCATTCGGCATGGGCGTCAAGGTCGCCACGCTGCCGGTGATCGCGCTCGGCGTCGGCATCGGCGTCGACTACGCGCTGTACATCCTCAGCATCACGCTGGCCCAGTTGCGTCAAGGCGAAAGCCTGTCGACGGCCTACTACCGCGCCCTGCTCTTCACCGGCAAGGTGGTGATGCTGACCGGCGTCACGCTCGCCATCGGCGTCATCACCTGGGTTGCCAGCCCGATCAAGTTCCAGGCCGATATGGGGCTGCTGCTGGCCTTCATGTTCATCTGGAACATGCTCGGTGCGCTGATCCTGGTGCCGGCGCTGGGACACTTCCTGCTGAAAACGCACACACCGCAACAACCGCAACAACCGAATTAACCACAAGGAGTACAAATGTTTCGCTATTTCCCCACCAACTACGTCTGGAACCTGTCCGTAGACCTGGCCATTGAAATGGGCGCCCGCATCGGCGAGATCGAAGAGATGTGCGCACCGCTGCAGAACGCCGCCAAACAGCCCGACGCCGCCGGCACGCAAGCCTTCCGCGCCACCTGGGCGCGCATGGCCGACAAGCTGTGCGAGCTGGCGGCAGAAGACGAAACCAAGGGCCGCCTGATTTCGGCCGGCGACAAGTACGGCCGTGCCGCCACCTACTACCTCACCGCCGAACGCCTGCAGGCGCACGGCGCGGCCGGCCGCACCGCCCTGTACCAGCGCTTCATCGAAGTGTTCAACCAAGGCATCAAGCTGGCCGGCGAAAACTGCGAGCGCGTGGAAATCCCCTACGGCGACGCCCACATCTCAGGCCTGCTGGTGCGCGCCGAAGGCGTGAGCGGCCGCGCGCCCATCCTGGTGCAGGTCAACGGCCTCGATTCGACCAAGGAGATGAAATACCGCGTCGGCCTGCCGCGCTGGCTGGCGCAGCGCGGCGTGTCCTCGCTGGTGATCGACCAGCCGGGCACCGGTGAAGCCCTGCGCCTGCACGGCATGACCGCCGTCTACAACAGCGAACTGTGGGCCAGCAAAGTGGTCGATTGGCTGGAACAGCGCGACGACGTCGACGCCAAACGCATCGGCCTGGAAGGCGTGTCGCTGGGCGGCTACTACTGCCCGCGCGCGGTGGCCTTCGAGCCGCGCTTCGCCCTCGGCGTGGTGTGGGGCGCCAACCATGACTGGCGCGACGTGCAGAAGAAGCGCCTGATGAAGGAAGGCAGCTTCCCGGTGCCGCACTACTGGGAACACGTGCGCTGGGTGTGGGGTGCGAAAGACATGGACGACTTCATGGCCATCGCAGAAAACGTCCACCTGGACGGCGTGGTTGAAAAAATCAAGGTGCCGTTCCTGGTCACCCACGGCGAGAAGGATTCCCAGATCCCGCTGCACTGGGCGCAGCGCACCTACGACCAGCTGGTCAACAGCCCCAAACGCGAACTGAAGATCTTCACCGAACGCGAAGGCGGCGTGCAGCACTCCAGCTTCGACAACTCGGCCAACGCCGGCGCCTACATCGCCGACTGGGTCGCGGAAAACCTGGGTGGCCGTACCGCCCTCTGAACCAAACAAGGAACATACATGAATATTATCGGACCAGATGCACTGATCTTCGGCGTTGACGATGTCGCGGCCTGCGCGCAATACTTGACCGACTACGGCCTGACGCCGGTCGGCGTGACCGCAGCCGGCGGCCGTTTCGAAGCGCTGGACGGCACCGCCGTCATCATCGCCCATCAGAGCGACGCCTTGCTGCCGGCATCCCTGCCAACCCGCAGCATGCTGCGCAAAACGGTCTACGGGGTCGCCGATGCCGCCACGCTGGACGCCATCGCTGCGGAGCTGGGCAAGGACCGCGACGTGCGCCGCCTGCCGGATGGCTCGCTCGAAGCCAGCGACGACATGGGTTTCGTGCTGGGCTTCCAGGTGACGGTGCGCCGCGCCATCAGCCTCGCCGCCGAAACCGTCAACGCGCCGGGCGCACCTGCGCAACGCGCCGCCAACGTGGTGGCGGTGGACGAAACAGCGGTCATCGTGCCGCGCAGCCTGTCGCATGTGGTCTACTTCGTGCCGGATGCCGCCAAAGCCGAAGCCTTCTACGCCGAGCGCCTCGGCTTCCGCTGCACCGACAGGCTGGCCGGCGCCGGCCCCTTCCTGCAGCCGGCCGGCACGCTGGACCACCACACCCTGTTCCTGATCCAGACCCCACCCTTCATGCAGGGCGTGGAGCACTTCACCTTCCACCTGGGCGGACCGACGGAGCTGATGCAGGCCGGTACCCGCTTCGTCAACAAGGGCTATCAATCGTTCTGGGGGCCGGGCCGCCACAAGTTCGGTTCCAACTGGTTCTGGTACTTCAACAGCCCTTTGGGCTGCCACGTCGAGTACGACGCCGACATGGACCTGCACGACGCCGCATGGACCGCGCGCACCGCGCCGATGAGTGCCGACGCCTCGCAGCTGTTCCTGTTCCAGTCGCGTGACAAATGGGCGCCGGGCGGTCCACCGCCGCCTGGCGCGGCGCACTAAGGAGCGGCCATGCCGGCATCCACCTTCCTGTGCCGCCTGGCCGAGCTGCCCGACGGTGAAGCACGCGGCTTCGATCCCGCGCACAGCGGGCAAGACAGCCTGTTCGTGGTGCGTCAGGGCGGCCGGCTGCTGGCTTACCGCGACCAGTGCCCACACTACGGCGACACGCCGATGGCCTGGCGCCGCCACGCTTACCTCAACGCTGACGGCAGCCGCATCGTCTGCGCCGCGCACGGCGCGCTGTTCCGCATCGAGGATGGCGTCTGCCTGCAAGGCCCGTGCCTTGGCGAGGCGCTGATCCCGGTGCCGATCACCATCAACGGTGACGGCGAAGTACACCTCATGTAGGTCCGAACAAACAAGCAACGGAGACGAAAATGGCATCACCAGCAAAAAACATCCTCATCATCGGCGGCGGCTTTTCCGGCATGGCGGCCGCCATCCAGCTGCGCAAACAGCAACTCAACGTCGATATCGTGGAAATCGATCCGGGCTGGCGCTCCTACGGCGCCGGCATCAGCCTGGGCGGCGCGACGCTGCGCGCCTTCAAAACCTTGGGCATCCTGCCGCAGTTCCTGGAACGCGGCGCCGTCGGCGACGGCGTGGACATCTTCCTGCCGCACGGCCAGCAGGTCGCCTCCTTGCCGACGCCGCGCATCGCCGGCCCCGACGTACCGGGCGGCGGTGCCATCATGCGTCCGGTGCTGGCCAAGATCCTGGCGGAAGTGACCACGGCCAGCGGCGCCAACGTACGCCTGGGCTGCACCTTTACGGCGCTGCGCCAGCACGACGACGGTGTGGAAGTCAGCTTCACCGACGGCACCACCAAAGACTACGACCTGGTGATCGGCGCCGACGGCTTGTACTCCAACACCCGCGCCGCCATCATGCCTGACGCGGAAAAGCCGAAGTACAGCGGCCAGTGCGTCTGGCGCGCGGTGCTGCCTCGCACACCGGGAATGGATCGCGCCAGCATGTGGCTCGGCCCCAAGATCAAGACCGGTCTCAATCCGGTATCCAACGACGAGATGTACCTGTTCGTCACCGAGGACCGGGCGGACAATGTGATGGTCGATCCAAAGCTGTTCGCCCCCATGCTGTCGGAACTGCTGGCACCCTTCTCCGCGCCGCTGATGCAACAATGCCGCGCGCAGATCAACGACCATGCGCAGATCATCTACCGCCCGCTGGAATCGCTGCTGGTGCAGCAGCCATGGCATCGCGGCCGTGTGGTGCTGATCGGCGACACCGTGCACGCCACCACGCCGCACCTGGCTTCCGGCGCCTGTATCGGCATCGAGGATGCGCTGGTGCTGGCGGAGGAACTGGAACGCGCCGACAACGTCGAACAGGCGCTGACGCAGTTCGGCGCACGCCGCTGGGAACGCTGCCGCATGGTGGTCGAGAACTCGGGCCGGCTAGGCGAGATCGAAATCACCGGCGGCGACAAGGCGGAACACGCGCAGATCATGCGCACCACGCAAGCCGCGCTGGCAGCGCCGATCTGAGTGCCGGGAACCCCGCCATGAATAATCGCCAAAGCAGCGTCAGTAGCAACAATGAAAGCTGGAGCGGGCGCATCGCCCTGATGATCGCCCACTGCGCAGGAATGGTGGATCTGGTAGCGCTGCCGGTCTGGATCGGCACGCTGATGTCGCGCTACGGCATGGCGCCGCAGCAGGCCGGCACGCTGGTGACGCTGTTCCTGCTCGGCGCAGTCGCCAGCAGCCTGTTTTGCGCGCCGCGCTTTCAGCGGCTGGACAAGCGGGCGGTGGCAACCGCAGGTTTCGCCGTGTCCGCGCTGGCCTTCCTCGGCCTGGCGACCACCAGCGAATACACGGCGATGGCCGGCCTGCACGGCCTGGCCGGCATCGCGGCCGGCAGCGCATTGAGCGTCACGCACGGCACGGCGGGCCTGAGCGCCAATCCGCACCGCATGTTCGCCTTGTGCGGCATGGCGCTGGGCGTGTTTGCCATCGTCTTTCTTGGCACGCTGCCGGGGATTGTGGCGGCCAACGGCGGCACCGCCTTGTTCATCGCGTTGGCCGTGGTGATGCTGGTGGCGGCATGCACCAGCGCCGTGATGTTCCCTCGCGGTGCGAGCCGCGCCGCCAACGCGGCCGCATCGCCGCATTCCGGCGCCGCCCATGGCGCCGCGCAGCCCAAGCCGGTCAGCAGCGCCGTGTGGTTTGCCGCGCTGGGCATCGGCTGCATGGGATTGGTGCAGGCCATGATGTTCAGCTTCCTGGAACGCATCGGCGCGGATCGCGGCTACACCACGGCCGCCGTTACCGGTGTGCTCATCGCGCTGGGCTTCGTCAACCTGTTCCCCGCTCCGCTGGCCGCGCTGTTGGAAAAACGCTGGCCGGCGCGCCTGGTGGTGCTGGCCGGGCCGGTGCTGCAGGCCGCACTCGCGTTGACCATCGCGCATGGCGGCAGCTTCGCCAGCTATGCCGGCGCCGGCGCGGTATTTGCCGCCGTGATGATCTTCACCCACACCTTCGCCTTCGGCCTGGTGGCGCAACTTGAACCCGGCGGACGCGCGCTGAGCGCCACGCCGGCCATGCTGATGGTCGGCGCGGCGATAGGCCCTGTGCTCGGTGGCACGCTGGTGCAGCAGGCGGGCTACGGCATGCTGGGCACCGCCGCCGTAGTCATTGCCATCATCGCCGTCGTTTGCTTCGCCCGCGCCGGGCGTCAATTTATCGTCAGGAGTTTGCCATGAGTTTTCCTCCCATCCACCGCGTCGTCACCGGCCATGACGCCGCCGGCAAGGCTGTCGTCACCTCGGACGGCGCGCTGCCCACGGTGATCGAACTGGCGGCCATCCCCGGGACGGTATTTCACGAGGTGTGGAGCACCGGCGCCACGCCGGCGCGTGTCGACAACGGCGCCGATCCGAGCACCGGGCCGCTGGTGTTGCCGCCGCCGGCACACGGCACGCGCATCCGCTTTGTCGACATCCCGCCCGATACGGCAGACTATCTCGCACACGGCGCCGCCCGCATGCAAGAAGCCTTCAGTGAAATCGGCGACAGCGCCGCGTCCACCGTAAAGGCCGATTCGCCGCACCCGCTGATGCACCGCACCGAGTCGGTGGACTACGGCATCGTCATCGAGGGCGAGCTGACATTGGTGCTGGACGATTCCGAGGTGCAGCTCAAGCCGGGCAGCGTGGTGATCCAGCGCGGCACCAACCATGCCTGGGCCAACCGCTCCCAAGCGCCGTGCCGCATGCTGTTCGTGCTGATCGACGGCGCTTACGATCCAGCCATCGCCGCTGCCCTGGACCAAGCATGACGCCGCCCCTGTTCGATCTGCGCGACCGCATCGTGCTGCTGACCGGCGCGGCCGGCGGCCTGGGCGTGGCGATCGCGCAGGCGATGGCGGCGCACGGCGCCACCCTGCTGCTGTCCGACCACAACGCCGACGACTGCGAAGCATTGGCGCGCTCGCTGCGCACACACGGCCATCAGGCGCATGCACTGCCTTGCGACCTGTCGCAACCGCGCCAGGTGCAACAGCTGGCCGCATCGGCGCTGCAGCAGCACGGCCGTATCGACGTCTTGATCTGCAACGCCGGCATACAAGGGCCGGCCGGGCCGCTGCACGCGATCGATGCGCAACAATGGGATGCGGTCATGGACATCAACCTGCGCAGCGCCGCCACGCTGTGCGGCTTGCTGCTGCCGGCCATGGCGGAATGCGGCGGCGGCAGCGCTATCCTGATGTCCAGCATCGCCGGCCTGCGCGGCAACAAGGCGATCGGTGTATATGGATTATCGAAGGCGGCGCTGGCGCAGCTGGCGCGCAATCTGGCGGTCGAATGGGGGCCGCACAATGTGCGGGTCAACGCCATCGCACCGGGATTGATCCGCACGCCGCTGGCGGCCGGCCTGCTGGCCGACGACGCCTTCATGGCGCGCCGCTTGGCGCAAACGCCGCTGCGACGGCCCGGCGAACCGCACGAAATCGCCGGCGTGGCCGTCATGCTGGCGAGTGTCGCCGGCGCTTTCATCACCGGCCAGACGCTGGTGGTCGACGGCGGCACCACCATCAGCGACGGCAATTAAACATACGAAGCAAAGGAACATCATGAAATTTGCCACTCTCAAAGATCAAACACCCGATGGACGCCTGCTGGTCGTCTCCCGCGACCTGGCGCGCTGCGTGGATGCCAGCGCCATCGCGCCATCCCTGCTGCACGCAGTCCAGCACTGGGCGAAGGTGGAAGCCCCTCTGCGCCAGCTTTCCGATAGCCTGAACAGCGGCGCGACCGCCGGCCAGCCCTTTGACCCGCAGCGTTGCAGCGCGCCGCTGCCGCGCAGCCCGCAGTGGTGCGATGGCTCGGCCTTCCTCAACCACGCCAAGCTGATGGAGCAGGCGTTCAAGACGCCGCCGATTCCCGACCTTGAAAGCATCCCGCTCATGTACCAGGGCGCCAGCGACGATTTCCTCGGCCCGCACGACGACGTAGCGCTGCCCAGCGAAACCGACGGCATCGATTTCGAAGGTGAATTCGGCGTGGTTCTGGACCACGTGGCGATGCGCAGCACGCCGCAGGACGCGCTCAAACAAGTGCGCCTGCTGGTGCAGCTGAACGACTGGAGCCTGCGCGCCATGGGTCCACGCGAAATGCGCACCGGCTTCGGCTTTTTACAAGCCAAGCCGTCCACCAGCTTCGCCCCGGTGGCCGTCACGCCGGATGAACTGGGCGACGCCTGGCGCGACGGCCGCGTGCATCTGGAACTGCACGTGGAATGGAACGGCGCGCACTTCGGCCACCCGCATGGCGGCCAGATGAGCTTCGGCTTCGGCGGCCTGATTGCCCACGCCGCACGCACACGGCGGCTGACGGCTGGCACCATTATCGGCACCGGCACGGTATCGAACAGCAGCCGCGCCGTGGGCTCCGCCTGCATCGCCGAGCGGCGCGTGATCGAGATGATCGACCACGGCGAGGCGCGCACCGGCTTCATGCGCTTCGGTGACCGTGTGCGCATGCAAGCGCGCTTGCCGGGCCAGGACACCGGTCCGTTCGGCGTGATCGACCAGCACGTGGTGGCGGCGCCTTGAGTCATATCGTCATCACCGGCGCCAACGGCTTTGTCGGCCGCGCCCTGGTCAAGCGCCTGCTGGCGCAAACGCGCCATACGTTGACGCTGATCGACCATTCCTTCGATGACACTGGTGCCGATCCACGCGCGCGGCGCATCGCCGGCTCGTTCGGTGATCCGACCGTGCTCGATGCGGCGCTGGAGACGCCGGCCGATGTCGTGTTCCATCTGGCCAGCGTGCCCGGTGCGCTGGCCGAGCGCGAGCCGGCACTCGGGTACCAAGTCAACCTGCTGGCGACACTGACCTTGGCGCATCGGCTGGCGCAGCAGCAGGAGCAGCAGCAACGCAAGGCACGGCTGGTGTTCGCCAGCTCGGTGGCGGTGTACGGCGCCCTCGACCCCGGTGATGTGCACGAGAACCAGGAGGCCCGCCCCGCCCTCAGCTACGGCGCGCACAAGCTGATGGCAGAAATCGAACTGGCGGACCTGAGCCGACGCGGCCAGCTCGACGCGGTGAGCCTGCGCCTTCCAGGCATCGTCGCCCGGCCGCCGTCGGAGTCCGGCCACGGCTCGGCCTTCATGAGCCTCGTGATGCACAAGCTTGCCGCCGGCCAGCACTATGTGTGCCCGGTCGGCCCCAAAGCAACCGCATGGTGGATGTCGCTGCCGTGCTGTATCGACAATCTGCTGCATGGCGCCACCATGTCGACAGCCGGCGCGCCGCCGGCGCGCGTATGGCAGCTGCCAGTGCTGCACCTGAGCTTACGCGATGTGCTTGATGCGCTGGCATGGCGTTATGGTCCGCAGCGGCGCGAGCTGCTCACCTTCGCGCCGGACGAACGGCTGGAAACACTGTTTGGTCGCTTGCCTCCGCTGCACACGCCAGCAGCACTGGCTGCGGGCTTCCGCCACGACAAGGATGCCGACAGCCTGATCGCAGCAGCCATGCAAGGCAGCCTGGGATAAGCCTATTCATCAGCACACATAGAAAGGACATCGACGACCTATCCAGATCAGCCTGCGCGAAGAAGCTGGAAGACAAGAGCAACGCCGTGGCCATCTTCATACTGAACGGCCACAACTACGCCTTATTATCCGCACCGCGCACGGTGGGGGCGCGCGCGAACCTGAAGTTCTGAGATAGCGCCTCGCCGTAGATATCAAGTCACAGGTCTACGGCGCCGCTCAACATGGCGGGGGCGCGCGAGGAGCCGCCGACCCGTATGCCATAGCTGCCTTGCACCAGCTGCCTCTTGTGCAAGGCTTAATCCCACACCGTCAGCCTGTCCTTCGGCACCGTCAATCTCACCTGACGGCTTTCTCCCGCCTTCAGCGACAGCTTTTGCCAGGCCACCAGGCGCTGTGGCGGTTGTCCCACAGCCGAAGGCAGACTCGCATAGACCTGCACCACTTCCGCACCGCTGCGCGGGCCCGAGTTTTTCAGTGTGACCGATACGCTGACATCCCCATTCGTAGTCTTGGCGACGTTGAGCGATGAATAGCTGAACGAGGTGTACGACAAACCGTGGCCGAAGGCGAACAACGGCGCCACCTTGTTGGCATCGAACCAACGATAGCCGATCTTCAATCCCTCGCTATAGTCGACCGTGTCGCCAGCGGCGATCACGGGCTGCGGCAGATCCTGGTCGCGCCGGGGAAAACTGAGCGGCAGCTTGCCGGAAGGGTTGACGTCGCCGAACAAGACATCGGCGATAGCCTGCCCACCGCGCACGCCCGGATACCATGCGGCCAGCACTGCGGGCACGGCGTCCAGCCAAGGCATCAGCACCGCAGTGCCGCTTTCCAGCACCACCACCGTGGATGTATTCTTCGCGGCCACCGCAACGATCAGCGCATTCTGGTCGTAGGCCTGGTTGGCGGCATCGTCGTTGTTGGACGGTAGACTCAGCGACGCCAGATCCATGGCTTCGCTGGTGAACTGCGTGGCAAAGACGATCGCCACATCGGCCTTGGCGGCGGCGTTGGCCGCTGCTGCGACATCGGCACCCGAATAGAAGGTGACGTTTGCTCCAGGCGCCTTGGCGCGTATCGCCGCCAGCGGCGAGGACTTGAAGTATGGTGCGCAGCGCGAGAACAAGCCGAAAGGATCAAAGAAGGTATCGGGTTTCAGGCAAGCGACGGGATTACCCTCCTGCGGCTGGATGGAGCCGGAGCCACCGCCATGCATGACCCCAACATCGGCATGACCACCGATGACGACGATCGAGCGCACCTTGCGGTTGATCGGCAGCGGCGATGCGCGCTTGCCTGCAAGGGCAGCGTTCTTCAATAGCACCATGCTGTGCGCGGCCACCGTTTGCGCCACCGCCTCGCCTGCGGCGCGGTCGATCTTTCCACCGGCGACCGGGGGCGCATCCATAATGCCTAGCTTGTACAGCGTGCGCAGCTTGCGGAACACCATGTCATCGAGCCTGGATGCCGGCACGGCGCCGCTCAATACGGCCGCCTTCAGCTTTTGATTGAAATGGGTCGGCGGCATGCCATGCGTGCTTTCGTAGTCGTTCTGCGATCCCGGCTGCTCTTCGTCAAGGCCGGCATTGGCGCCACGCACGGTATCGGTCAGCGCGACCACCCAGTCGGACTGCACCCAGCCCTTGAAGCCCCAGTCGGTCTTCAGCGTATCGCCGATCAGCGCCTTGTTTTCACAAGCTTTGGCGCCGTTGACCAGATTGTAGGCGCACATGACGATGCCCGGCTCCGCATCGCGCACCGTCATCTCGAAAGGCAGGAGATACAGCTCACGCAGCGCCTTTTCCGAAATCACCGAATTCGAGGCGTAACGATTGGTCTCCTGCTCATTGCCGGCGAAATGCTTGGCGGTGGATACCACTTTCTGCGCTTGCGTGCCGCGCGTGCGCGCAGTCAGGATGGCGCCGGCCAACACCGGGTCCTCGCCCATGTATTCAAACGTGCGGCCATTGCGCGGCTCGCGCGCCAGGTTGACGCCGGTCCCGAGCGACACGGCAAAACCAAGCGCCCGCACCTCCTTGCCGATGGCGACACCAAGGTCGGTGGCCAGCACAGTATCCCAACTGGCAGCCACCGCGAGCGGCGATGGAAACGCCGTGGCGCCGGTGACGCCGGCATTTACCCCGCTACCGGAGTCGGTCATATTCAGCGCCGGAATGCCAAGCCGCGCAATGCCCGGTATGTAACCACCGCCGCCCAAGGGTGAGGTACCGAGTCCGGCGCCGTGCACCATCTGGATTTTTTCATCAAGGGTGAGCTGGGCCAGCACGCCGCGGGCGCGCGCGTCGGCCAGGGTGTCCTGGTCGGCGTCGGCAGCGCGGGTGGCGGCGTGCTGCGACAACACGCTCAGTGTGACGGCGAGCGCAAGGATTCTCTTCTTCATGGGTGTCTCCTCCGGAGCAAGCCGGATGTGATTGTTGGTCTGCCGAGCGGCAAAAAATTATAGGGCGTTTCGGCGACCGCCACATGTGTACTTTATCGATGCCTGGAATTACCCGCATCGATACCTCGTCCTACCCTGGTGCAGCTACAAGTCCAACACCAGCACCGCAGTCCTGGCCCGCGAGACACAGGGCATGAAACAATCATTGGCCTGCCGTTCGGACGCGGACAGGAAAGCGTCGCGATGATCCGGCACGCCGGCCAGCACCCCGGTGCGGCAGGTACCGCAGACTCCCACCTCGCAAGAGCAATCGATGTCGATGCCGGCATCCTGAAGGCAGGCCAGCGCGCTTTGTCCCGCCGATACCGGAAGCTCGCGCTGCGAGCGCGCCAGTCGCAGCACAAACGCCGCTTCCTTGTCGCTGTCGATTGCCGCCGGAGAGAACGATTCCTGATGCACGGCCGCAGCACCGAACCGCGCGCTACCGGCAGCCGTCACGGCAGACATGAATGGCGCCGGCCCGCACACATAGACCTGCGTGCCGTCCGCAGGAGCCGCCCCCATCGCTGCTGCCAGACTGGCCGCGACCTGTGCCGCGTCCTGACCTGCATGCATTACGACCTGCGACGCCAGCGGACCGGATTGCAGTTCGTCTGCAAATGCCATGCCGGCGGTATCGCGCACGAAGTACATCAACTGGAACGAGGCCCCGCGCCGCAGCAACGCATACGCCATCGACAGGATGGGCGTGATGCCGATGCCGCCGGCGAATAGCAGGTAGTGCCCGGCCGCCGGCGTCAGAGCGAACGCATTGCGCGGCTGGCCCAGGCCGAGGCGCGTCCCCACATGCGCCACCTCGTGCAACCACGCCGAGCCGCCACGCGACTGCGGCTCGCGCTTGACGGCAAGCCGATACGCAGCGGACGGCGCGCGGCAGCATAAGGAATACTGGCGCACCAGACCATTGCCCAGCGTGACATCAATATGCGCACCTGCCTCGTAGGGCGGCAGCGGCGTGCCATCGACGGCGGCCAGTTCCAGCAGGCGGACGTCGCCGCTATCGCGAATCGACTGAATCACAACGTCCATGCGCCTATTCCGCCGTCGCCGCTGTCTGCGCCGCCACGTGTGCAGCGACGATGCGGCGCGCCCGGTTGGCGCCCGCGTCCACATGGATATCTACCATCGGCCCGCCGCCATAGCGCTGGATGTTGTTGTACTGCCTCTCGATCAGCACCCGGTCTTCTTCGAAAGTCTGTTCCGTCTGGCGATACACGATATCCGCGTTGCCCGGCTGCTCTGGATGCTCGGAGCTGGCCATGGTCCAGAAGTAGTGCGTGGTGGTGTCCGTCTCCGGCGTAATGCCGTGGAAACCGCGCATGTGGAAGCCGCCGCGCTGCGGATCGTCCAGTGCATCGGTGTCCGGCTCCACCGCGCCGGTGAATATCTGCAGATAGGTCAGATGAAAATCGATCTCCTGCCAACGGTCGATGCGGCCCTTGAATGGCCAGGCCGCCGCGTAGGTGGCGGGAGGCTGTGAATTTTTCATCCAGCGCACCACGCGCACCTTGTCGCCGTCCTGCGTGACGATGGTCGGCGCCTCCATGTGTACCTTGGCGTTGCCGCCGATGGTGCGGCCGTGCAGATAGCCGACATGGCTCAGGTCCAGCAGGTTATCGTGGATCAGCTGATACGGCGCCTGGTAGTGGAAGGCACCGCCCTTCCATGTATAGCGCGGATCCTCGTGCGCCGGCACCTCCGGCGGCGCACAGTCGGGCTGCGCATCGGCGTCGCGGCCGAACCAGATCCAGATCACCTGATTGCGGATCTGCGCCGGATACGCGCGCACCTTGGCCTTGCCCGGAATCTTGACCTGCCCCGGCACCTCGATGCACTGGCCGCTGGCGGCGAATTTCAAGCCGTGATAGCCGCAACGGATGCCGCCATCCTCCAGCGTGCCGCAGGATAGCGGCACCGCGCGGTGGCAGCAACGGTCCTCCAGCGCGGCCACGCCGCCATCGCTGGTGGAGAACATCACCACCGGCTGGTTGAGCAGCACGCGCGCCAGCGGCTGCTCGTGCAGCTCCCACGCAAAGCCGGCCACATACCATTGATTTAACGGGAACATATCGGTCTCCTTTTGAATTGATTTGAAATATCATCGCGGAGCACGCCGTATTTTCAAATAGAATGAACCGCATAACATTTATACGAATTTCAAATACGGAGACTAGCATGGCCGGATTCGACCTGAACCTGCTGCCGGTGGCGCTGGCCATTTACGAGGAGAGCAGCGTCAGCGGCGCGGCGCGCAAGCTGGGCATGAGCCAGCCGGCAGTCAGCGTGGCCCTCAACAAGCTGCGCAAGGCACTCGGCGACCCGCTGTTCGTACGCACCGTGCACGGCATGGCGCCGACGCCGCGCGCCCTGACCTTGATCGATCCCACGCGCGACATCCTGCAGCGCCTGCGCAACGACGTGCTGGCCAGCGAGCACTTCGACCCATGCACCACTGACCGCCGATTCACCATCGCCCTGTCCGATATCGGCGAGATGACCTTTCTGCCGCGCCTGCTGGACCGGCTGCGGCGCGAAGCGCCCGGCGCCAGCATCAGCTCCGCCACGCTGCCGCCGGCCGAGCTGGTGCTGGCGCTGGAACAGGGCAGTGTCGACCTGGCGGTGGGTTACTTCCCGGACCTGAAGCACCGCAACCTGTTCCAGCAGCGCCTGTTCTCGCACTCCTTCATCTGCCTGCTCAGCGCGAATCATCCCTACCGACAAAAGAAACTCAGCATGAAGCAATTCCTGGAGATGGGCCATGCGGTGGTCAAGGCCGAGGGACGCAGCCAGGAATTGTTCGAACAATTCCTGGTCAAGCAGCAGATCACACGACGCGTGGTGCTGTCGACGCCCCACTTCATGTCGATACCGTTCGTGATCGCCGCCAGCGACCTGGTGGCAACGGTGCCGCGTGCCGTGGGCGAAAGTTTCACCAGGTTGGCCGAGATCCGTCTGGTGGAGCCGCCGGTGACCATCCCCAGCTTCGATCTCAAACAGCACTGGCACCGCAAATACGCCAAGGACGGCGCCAACGCCTGGCTGCGCGGCCTGATCGCCCAGATATTCAGCGACGCGCAATAACTTGCCAACTATCAACTCTGTAGTAATAGTTCCACGGGCAATAATAAAGATAAATATTCAATCATCGCCGCCTCCGGCAGCACCGAACTGGTGTTCGCCGCCCGTCACGACGACAGCTTCTGGCTGCTCGACGACATCAGCGTCTCCGCTGTGCCCGAGCCGGCCACCGTCTTGCTGCTGATCGCCGGCCTTGGCCTGATCGCGCTCCAGCGCCGCCGCAACCCAGCCGCCTGAGGAGCCCGACATGGCCGTCGTTACCGTACCTGGGCCGCGCGTCATCACGCTCGGCAACGCCCTCGCCGCCCAGACCGGCGCCGGCGGCCAATGGGCTACTGCCTGGTCCCTGACCGGCGTTACTGTCAACCTGGCCGAAGCGGCCCAGGCCGTCACGCTCAAGCTGTCCTCGTTCTACGCCGGCGATGACGGCAGCACCTATGCCGAAGGCGCGCGCGTGCGCCTGTTCGACGGCGCCGGCAACCTGGTGGGCGAAACCTACCTCACCGCCAACAGCGTCGGCGGCGAGCAGCTGGTTCAACTGAATTCGGCGCAAGCCTTCCGCTCGGTCGAGATCAGCGCCGGCGCGCGCAAGGCCGACGGCAGTTTCTCCTTCGGCGCCTACCACAACAGCAACGGCAGCTTCGGCAGTGAGATCTACACCGCCGGCACCAGGCACGGCAGCGACTTCCTGCTGGACGCCATCAGTTTCACTTTGGCCCGCCCGGCTGTGGCGGCCGACAGCGACGTCCTCGACGAAGATGCGCCGCTGACCAATTTCGCCAACGTGCTGGTCAACGATACCGACGCCAACGGCGCAGCCTTGAGCGCGGTGCTGGAAACCGCTCCGGCCCACGGCACGCTCACCTTCAACGCCGACGGCAGCTTCAGCTATCAGGTCGAAGCCAATTACAACGGCGCCGATTGCTTCACCTATCGCGCCAGCAACGGCAAGGACTATTCCGTAGCGGCCACCGTCAACCTGACGATCAACGCCGTCAACGACGCGCCCGTCGCGAACAATGACAGCGCCAGCACCAACGAAGACACCGTCGTCACCGGCAATGTGCTGAACGGCAGCGGTGGCGGCCTCGACATCGACGGCGATACGCTGGCGCTCCTCACCACCGGCGCCTTCACCACCACCCTGGGCGCCATCGTCACCCTCAACGCCAACGGCAACTACAGCTACGACCCGACCGGCTCCAGCGCACTGCAAAGCATGGCGGAAGGCGCCACCAGCGTCGACGGCTTCGACTACACCGTGTCGGACGGCCATGGCGGCACCAGCACCGCCCACCTCGCCGTCACCGTGCAAGGCCGCGAAGAGGCCGGCGGCGCCGTTCTGTTGCCGAGCGTGGAGCCGGGCAGCGAGTTGAACTACTTTATGCGCTACACCACCGCCAGCGGCGCCAGCGCATGGGTGGAGATCGATGCCTTGACACTGGGCATGTCCTCCGAAATCACCGCCGGCAAGGCCGGCTCCCAGCTCGGCAAAGCGACAGCGGACGATGTCGTACTCAATCTCGGCGGTAGCAAGGCGGTCGGCGAGCTGACCTCACGCCTACTGACCGGGACCACCGTCCACAGCGTGGAAGTCAAAGCCTACCTTGGCGACGGCAAGGGCAAGCTGCTGGTGCAAGAGTACAAATTCACCGATGCGCTGGTCACTTCGGCCCAGAGCGCAATCGACGTTGAGGGCGGCGCGGATAATACGCTGGCCTTTACCTACCGCACCATGGACCAGGCCCTTACGCCCTATGGTAAGGATGAGCGTCCCGTCACGCCACAAAAATTCAGTTGGGATTTCGTCCAGGGCAACGCCAAGATCGACGGCAACGCCCAGGTAGACCCGGGCGCCGACGCCGTGGTCGGCGGGGCAGCGTCCGACGGTCATCCTGCGCTTGATTACTACATCCACATCGATGGCGTGGACGGCTGGGTTGAACTGAGCAGCTTCATGCTCGGCTACACGGCGGAGGTGTCGTCCACCAAGGGCGGCTCAGCGGCCGCCAAGCCGGTCGCCAGCGAGGTGGCACTGGAGCTGGGCCTGAGCCGGGTATTGAACACCCTGCTCAAAAACGAGTTCACCGGCAACACCGCCACCATCCAGGTCGAGGCCTATCTTCCTGGCGATCAAGGCAGCACCGGCAAGCTGATCGACGAGTACATCTTCACGCCGCAGCTGAGCGTCCCAGAGAATACCGACCTGAGGTACTACCTGCGCTACACCGATGGCGGCACCAGCAAATGGGTACAGATCGACGGTTTCTCCTTCGGCGTCGATGCGGAAGTCGGCATCACCAAGGGCGCGGGCGTGATCGTCGCAAATCCGGTGCAGCAGGCGTTCACGATCCAGCTCGGCACCGGCAAGGCGTTGGCCGACTTCACCCTCAACCTGCTGAACGGCAGCGACATTGGCACCATCGAAATCGAGGCCCATGTACACGGCGTTGATGCCGACCTGGTGGTTCAGGAATACAAGCTGACCAAAGCCTATGTGACTGCGGTGGAGACGGCTGCCAATCTCGAAGGCGCCACCAGCAACACGTTGAGCTTAGCCTACAGTACGGTGGACCATGCGGTGTCGACGATCGGCAACGACGGCAAGCTCACCAAGGCAATCAGCGCCGGCTACGACTTCGTGAAAGAAAGCACCAATCTGCCCTCCCAGGCGCTGGTCGATCCCGGCCTCGACGCTACGCCCAACCAGCTAGCGCCGCAGGTCTCCACCGATGCGCCGCTGGAGTACTACATCCATATCAATGGCGTGGCAGGCTGGGTGGCGCTGAGCAGCTTCAGCCTGGACTAGGAAGCCAACACCATTGTGAACGGCGCCGGTATCGCCATCGGCAAGCCGACGCATTCAGCGTTATCGCTGGAGTTGGGGCTTAACCAGGTGTTGACGACACTGATGAAGAACGAGGTATCGGGCACGCCGTTCACGATGCAGGTGGAGGCCTATGCAAGGCAACACGGCGAGCGCCATCTGGTGGACGAGTACATTTTCAACACGGTCAATACCACGGGTGTCGACAGCCTCGGCAACGGCGCCAACGAGGTCGGCCTGGCTTACGATACGTTTACGCATACACACCTTGCCTACGACGACCGAGGCAGGGTCGATACCGGGAACTCGACCAAAGTCGGCTATGATTTCGCGCACGCCAAGGTGATCGGGGTGCCGGAGGCCAGTCCGGACTTGTTCCCGTAAGGCGCGTCGGGAGGGGTTGACGTCGCTTTTGCCTTGGCGGCAGGCGGCACCCGCGCAACCCGCACACCGCTGCGGCCCAGGGGCCAAGCCACTATCCTGGACCCTGGCGTCCACCCCTTACGTTTGGGGGTACTGCATGCAGCTAACCGAGCGCCTCGCGCAGCAGGCTCGGCACCAACCCCGTCCAGCGCTTGAATGAGCGGCGGAAGTTGGTGGCGTCATGGAATCCCAGATACTGCGCCACTTTTTCGTTGTCATAACCGCGCAGATGAAACAGCTGCATCGCCACATGCGCGCGCACCTGGTCCAGCTCGGCCTGGAAATGGCTGCCGTGCCGCGCCAGGTGCCGCTTCAACGTCGCCGGGCTGATGCCGAACGCTGCCGCACTCCCCTCCAAGGTCGGCCCCAAGCGGATATTCTCCAGCAGATAGTTATATAAGGCCGCCAGCAAGCCCGGCGTCAACGCCTGCGCATCGGCCATCACACCCTGCATCGCCACCGACGCGGCCATGGCATTCCCGCGCGGCCAAGGCCGGTCCAGCCACGCCGCATCGATCAACATCGCATCCAGATGACAATTGAAGCGCAGCGCGCTCCCCAGATGCACCTCATGCTGCTCCACATGCGCCGGCGCGCTGCGGTTGATGCAGAAGCGCCACGGCAAGCGCTCGCCGCCCAGCCAGCGGCACATGGCCGTCACCGCCGTCATGTGCATTTCCACCAGCGCCGGCAACTGGCTCGGCGCACCGAAACTGTCAGTCCAGTACAGCACCGCCTGGCCGCCCTCCTCCACCAGACGCGGCGTCAATAAGGGACATAAGCGCGCATGACCGGCGCACAGAATCTCCAACGCCTGCCGCAGATTCTGCGCCTGCAGCAGTGCATGACTGAGTGCGCCGTAGTGCCCGGGCAGCATCTGCTGTCCCAGCATGAAGCTGGTATCCGGGCTATCTAGCGCGCGCATCACGTTGGACAGCAACGCCAGATATTCACCCGGCGTCAGCACGCAATCGGCGGACGGCATCTGCCAGTCGCGCAGTCCCGTGCCGCGCAGCAGCTGGGCGTCATCGCGGTCCAGCTCGCGACTGCAGGCGTAGTCCAGCACCAGCGCCGGCTGGTGCTGCGCCGGAATGAACGGCTCGCCGATCTGACGATAAGCGATCACGCCGCCATCCCGGCCGCCTTGGCCTCGGCTTGCAGTCCCAAGTCCCGGCTCAGCTGCGCCAACAGTACCTCGGGCGCGGCATCGGCGGCGGCGCTGGCGTGGCGCAGGCTGATGGCGACGCGGCCATCCTTGGCGTGGTGCCGCATCTGCCCGACCATCGAGGACAGATGCCGCGCCATCGCCTCGGCCTCGGCTGCGCTGGCGCCCGGCAGCAGCAGCGCAAAGCGGTCGCCGGCGTAGCGGCACAACAGATCGTCGTTGCGCAGGTTGAGCAGCAGCATGTGGCCGACCGCCTGCAACACGCGATCCCCCTCGCGCTGGCCGAACTGGCGATTGATCGCGTGGAAGCCGTCGATATCCAGCAACACCAGCGCGCAAGGCTGCCCCGGCCGATGCGACTGCTCGTGGCGGATCTGGCGGCGCAGATAATCGGCGTTGGCCAGCTGCGTGATGCGGTCGAAGGCGCGGTGGTCGCGGAACAGCCGCTCGCGTTTTTGCAAATGTTCGTTCAGGCGGAACTGTTCATGACGCCAGTAGTACATGCCGCACGTCAGGCACAACATACCGAGCGGCACCAGCGCCTCCAGCCAATGGCCCCAGCGCGCGGCCTTGCCGATGACGAAGAACTCGTCGAGGCAATCGGCGAACGAGCCGATCATGATCATGGCGATGCCACCGGCCAGCAGCCGCGTGACCAGGCCGCCCGGCCGGCTGCTCAGGGTAAACAGCACCCAGCTGCCCGCCATCACGGCGGTGCCGCCTTCGCTGATGATGTCGGTCCACTTCCACATGGGGAATGGCTTCGGCGTGCCCAGCGTCGCATACAGGAACAGGCAGCCGAGTAGCGCAAGGCCGGAGACGATCAGGGTAAGGCGATGTAATTGCAGCATGGTGTTTGAGCGGACGTGGTGGGTGCGGCCGGAGCTTAGCCTGCGTTTGTGACCCTGGTGTGACAAACGACCACATTGGCGAATATCCAACACTCCTGGGCTGGGAGGTGCAAACAGCTCACCGCGACGCCGCGATCGCCGATAATGCGTCGCCCGCGCCTGTGGCGCTGCTGCAGGCCACAGGTCATTCAAGCTCATCAGGCACTGGCAGGCGTCGTTTCCGGGCCGCAGTGCGAACAGCTGTCATGCAAGTGAAATATTGGCTACCTATCATCCGCCCCGTTCTCTCCACTATTGACGGTAACCAATGAAAACCACTGCACACCAGAATTCGACTCCCCGCTTGTCCGCGCTGACCATCGGCGTGCTGGCCATGCTGGCCGGCTACAGCCCGGCCCAAGCCCAGAGCAGCGCACCAGCCGACGCCGGCAACAGCGCCGCCGCCCTGGCCGCCAGCGCCAACAGCGTGATCGTGGCCGGCCAGCGCTCCAGCATGCGCAACGCCATCGCCGCGCAGGAGAAGGCCGACAACATCGTCAGCGTCATCAGCAGCGACGACATCGGCGGCCTGCCGGACAAGAACGCCGCCGAAGCCCTGGCCCGCCTGCCGGGCGTGTCCGTGCAGCGCGACCAGGGTGAAGGCCGCTACGTCAGCGTGCGCGGCCTGGGCCCGGACCTGAACGCCGTCACCATCAACGGCGCGCTGGTGCCATCGCCGGAATCGGGCCGCCGCGCCGTGGCGCTGGACGTGCTGCCGGCCGGCCTGATCCGGTCGCTGGAAGTGAGCAAAACCCTGACGCCGGACCGCGACGCCAACTCGCTGGGCGGCACCGTGGAAGTTAAAACGCTGACCGGCTTCGACCTGCCGGGCAAGCTGCTGTCCGGCACCGTCGGCGCCAGCCGCGACCAGAACATCGGCAAGACCAGCCCCAGCGCCAGCGTGCTGTTCGCCGACCGTTTCATGGAAGGCAAGCTAGGCGTTGCCGGTGGCCTGAGCTTCGAGAAACGCGAATTCGGTTCGGACAACGCCGAAACCGGCGGCGCCTGGGACAACGGCAAGCTGGCCGGCCTGGAACTGCGCGACTACCTGCCGACGCGCGAACGCCGCGCCGCCGCGCTCAACCTGGACTACCACCCCGACAACGCCAGCAAATACTTCCTGCGCAGCTTCATCAGCGACTTCAGCGACGATGAAGTCCGCGACCGCCTGACCATCAGCAACATCAGCACCGGCGCCATCGCGCCCGGCGAAACGGCCAGCGCGCGCGGCGAGCGCCGCCTGCGCCAGCGCAAGTACACGCAGACCATCAAATCCGTGGTGCTGGGCACCGAACAGAAATGGGACCAGTGGAAGCTCGACCTGAACGGCGGCGCCAGCCGCTCCACCGACGACGCGCCGGAATCGATCAACGACGCCCGCTTCCGTGGCAGCAAGGACTTCGCCGGCGTCGGCTACGCCGGTACCCAGGTGCCGCGCCTGACCGGCCCGGAAGCGCTGTACAACGCCGCCAATTACAAGCTCAACTCCATCGCGCTCAAGCAAGCTTACGCCAAGGACAAGGAAGGCCACCTGCAATTCGACCTGGCCCGCAAGTTTGAATGGAGCGAAGGCAGCTCGACGCTGAAGTTCGGCGCCAAGACCAGTCGCCGCGAGAAAAACAACGACACCGAAGCCTGGTCCTACAGCAGCAAGCAAATCGGCAGCGCCAGCACCGCGATGACCGACTACGTCACCGGCGACCAGTTGGACTACCAGCTGGGCCGCATCGGCAACGCCATCAACCCGGCCGCGATCCGCACACTGGTGGCCGGCCTGAGCCGCGACAAAGCCCGTGTGCTGGCAGATTCCACCATCGACGACTTCCGCCTGAAGGAAGACATCGACGCCGGCTACGTGCAGAACAGCTTCGACCTCGACACCTGGCACGTGCTGGCCGGCGTGCGCGCCGAACGCACCCGCTTCGACGCTGCCGGTTCGCGCGTCGATGAGGAAGCGGAAACCATCAGTGCCGTCAAGCGCAACCGTTCCTACACCAACTGGCTGCCATCGCTGCAAACCCGCTACGACCTGGACGCCAAGACCAGCGTGCGCGCGGCCTGGACCCATTCGGTGGTGCGCGCCAACTTCGACCAACTGGCGCCGGGCATCAGCCAGGCCAGCGAAACCGAAGCCACCATAGGCAACCCGGACCTGGCGGCCTTGAAGTCGACCAACCTCGACCTCGGCATCGAACGCATCCTGGGCGATGATGGCGCGGTATCGGCCTACGTGTTCCACAAGGACATCAAGAACTTCACTTACACCACCAACCTGGCCGGTAGCGGCCAGTGGGCCGACTACACCTCGGCCATCACCTACGCCAACGGCGACAAGGCCAGCGTCAAGGGTATCGAGCTGTCCTACACCCAGGCGCTGCGCATGTTGCCGGCGCCGTTCAACAACCTGATTTTCGGCGCCAACGGCAGCCTCACCCGCTCGGACGCCAACGTGGCCCGCTACGACACCGACGCCAAGCGCATGCGCTCGCGCAGCATCAACCTGCCGGGCCAGTCGGACCGCGTCATGAATCTGATGCTGGGCTACGAACAAGGCCCGCTGAGCACCCGCGTGGCGCTCAACTACAAATCGTCCTACTTGCTGGAGATGGGCGACGACATTCTCGACGCCGGCCAGGACCGCATTGTCGATGCGCAGAAACAGGTCGATTTCTCGGCGTCCTACCAGTTGAGCAAACAGGTGCAGCTGAACTTCGAAGCGGCCAATCTGAACAACGAAAAATATTATGTTTACCTGGGCGGCAAGGCCTACAACGCGCAGTATGAACAGTACGGCCGCACCTATAAACTCAGCCTGAAAGTCAGCCTGTTCTAATGAAAATCTTCAACACGATCTTATTCGGCGCGCTGGTTTCCTGCGGCGTGCTGGCTCAGGCTGCCCAGCCCGGACTGGCCGCCAAGGCCAGCGAACTGGCCGCGCTGCCGGACGGCGGCTGGCTCAGCCTCGACAAGCAAGGCCTGCATCTGCTGGACGCCGGCGGCAAGGAGCGCGCCATGCTGAAAGTGCGGGCCAAGCATCTGGACCTGCGCCCGCAAGGCAACGGCGCACTGGCGGTGGTGATGGATGCCAATGCCGAGCATGTGCTGCCGGTGCAGGTGGACTTCCAGGCCGGCACGCTGACGGCGCTGCAGCCCTTCCCGGCGCCGCCGTTCGGCATCGAAGCGGTGTGCATGTACCGCGACGCGCAGCAGATCGACCACCTGTTCGTGGTCGGCAAAGATGGGCAGGCCGAGCAATGGCTGATGGCCGGCGAACAGCGCAAGCAGGTCCGCAAGCTGGCCCTGCCGCCCCACACCAAGCACTGCCGCGTCGATGATGGCGCCCAGCAGTTGCTGGTTGATGAAGGCCAGGTCGGCCTGTGGGCCTACAACGCCGAGGCCGAAGGCGTGCCCGAGCGCAAACTGCTGAAGCGCGGCAGCACGCTCAAGAAAGGCGAAGTCGTGCTGCTGCCGTGGAAGCCCGTAGCCGCGCCGGTCGCATCGGCCAAGGCCATCGTGCAGCCACGCGGTCAGACCGAACCGGTCGCCCGCACCGGCGATGCGGCCGACGATCCGGCCATCTGGCGCAATCCGGCGGATCCGGCCGGCGCGCGCATCCTCGGCACCAACAAGAAGCAAGGCCTGCTGGTCTACAACCTTGACGGCAAGCAACTGCAACTGCTGGAAGTCGGACGCCTGAACAACGTCGATGTGCGCCAGGACGTGACCGTAGGCGGCCGCAAGCTGGACGTGGCCGTCGCCACCCAGCGCGACGACAACAGCGTCATGCTGTTCACCATCGACGCCCAGGGCGTGGTCAAGGCGGCCGGCGCCTTCGCCACCGGGCTGGAGAACATCTACGGCATGTGCTTATACCGTCCGGCCGATGGTGGGCTGGAAGCCTTCATCAACGACAAGGACGGCAGCTTCCTGCAATACCGCGTGGAAGCCGAAGGCGGCGCCATGACCGGCAAGCTGCTGCGCCGTTTCAAGGTCGGTTCGCAACCGGAAGGCTGTGTGGTGGACGACCGCAACGAACGACTGTTCCTGGGCGAGGAAAAGCGCGGCGTGTGGACGGTATCGGCGCGTGGCGACGCCCCGGCCAAGCTCAGCATGGTGGTGCCGGTCGGCAAGCAACTGGTGGCCGATGTCGAAGGCATGGGCTTGTACCATGGCGACAAGGCGGACTACCTGGTGGTGTCCAGCCAGGGCGACAACAGCTATCTGGTGTTGGACGCCAAGGCGCCATATAAGGTGCGAGGCAGCTTCCGCGTGGGTTACAACGTGGAAGCCGGGATCGACGGCACTTCGGAGACGGATGGACTGGAAGTCAGCTCAGCCAACTTCGGGGGTGCATATGGCAAAGGCATGCTGGTCATCCAGGATGGTTACAAACGCCTGCCCGACGGCCCGCAGAACTTCAAGTATGTGGCGTGGGAAGACGTAGCGAAAGCGCTGAAGCTCGACTGACGGGGTTGACGTGGGTGGCCGGGTTAAAATCCAACAGCACCCGCGAAACCCGCACACCGCTGCGGCTCAGGGGCCGGCCTATAGGCCGGCGGGGCGAAGCCACTATCCCGGCCCCTGGGGTCACCCTTCCGTTCGGGGTACTTTTAAACTTAAGTGGCCACTGTCCAGGACGACTCATCCTTCATAACCACACTTCATCTAACTTGTTGCGGTCTTTTGCTGTTCACTGCACAATGTCGGGATGACAAACTCGACAATAATCCGTCAGGCAGTTTTGCTTGCCTGTGCATTGGCCGCCACCCCGGCCAGCGCACAGTCGTACAAGCCCGACTACTTCACCCAATTCCAGGCCGGCACGGCCATGGATATGGTGACCCGCCTCCCGGGTTTCGTGTTTGACGGCGGCAACCCCTCGCGCGGGGCTGCCGGCAATGTCCTGATTAACGGCAAGCGCCCCGCCTCCAAGACCGACGCCCTGTCCGACGTCCTCGGTCGCATACCGGTCGGCGCCGTGGAACGCATCGAAGTCATCAACGGCGGCGCCAATGGCATCGATATGCAAGGCTTCCCGACCGTCGCCAACCTGCTGCTGAAGGAAATGGATCTGGTCTCCGCCAGCACCACCGCCTCCACCATCATGATGCCGGACGGCACCCTGGAACCTTTGCTGGAGAGCAACTACAGCCTGAAACGTGGCGATAAAAGCATCAACATCGCGCTGGCCTGGCGGCGTTCGCCCGATACCGGCCAGGGCGAAGGCCACCGCACCACCGTGTACGGCAACGCCACCCCGACCGCCGACGTCGCGCTCGAAGGCGCAGGCATCTCTGAAAACAAGTCCGCCAAGCTCAATTACAGCCAGGCCCTGCTGGGCGGCCAGATAAACTATAACGCCGCCTACCATCCTTCGGCCTACCAGTCGCAGATGCGCATCGACGCCGGCACCCAGTCCTGGAACGGCAACGATAACGAAAACCGCACGCTTGAACAAGGCATCACTTACACGCGCGACCTGGCCAACGGCGCCAGCATGGATCTGAAAGCGCAGTATCGCAGCGGCGAGAACAATGCCGACTGGTCCGAAACCAAGGCCGGCAACACCGCCCACTCGCTCACCGCCAGCTCCGCCAGCGAACACATCCTCGCCGGCCAACTGAGCTGGCAAGCGATGGACGATGTGGTGATCCGCGGCGGCATCGAGCACGCCGTCAATACCAACGACAGTAGCAATACCTGGGTGGCCAACCCGCAGGCCGCGCCCTCGCCCGGCGTCAGCGCCTGGGTGCAGGAATCGCGCGTGGAAGGACAGCTGTCGTCCAATTGGCGCATCGACCAATCGCTCACCGCCGAAGCCGGTGTAAAAATCTCCCACGCCAGCCTGAGCACCAGCGCCGGCCAGGGCGATGGCACGGAAAACACCTATCCCAAGCCTCGGCTGCGGTTGTCCCTGTCGCCCTCGCCCGCTTTGCAACTGCGCCTGCGCATGGAGCGCGAAGTCAGCCAGTTGAACTTCGGCGACAACGCCGCCTATTTCGGCATGGCCGACAAGACCCTGCGCGCCGACCTGCCGGACCTGGTGCCGGCCAAGACCTGGCTGTGCGAAGGCGCCGTCGAGTACCGCTTCTGGGAACGCGGCGCCGCCATACTCAGCTACACGCAAGCGCACATCAGCGATGTGATCGACCGCATGCCGATCCGCACCGCGTCCGCCACCTACGACACGGCCGGCAACATCGGCGAAGCCAGCACCGACAGCGTCACCGGCATGTTGAACCTGCCGACCGACAGCCTGGCCCTGCCGCAGGGACTGCTCAAGCTGTCGACCACCTGGCGTTCGTCCTCGGTCACCGACCCGGTCACGCAAGCCACGCGCCGGCTGTCCGGCGAGCAGGCCCTGGGATGGCGGGTCGAGTTCTCGCAGGACTTGCCGCAACAGCGCGCGGCCTGGGGCTTCTCGGTCGACAACGGCTGGAACAACGATAACTGGCAGGTGGCCGAGCGCGATACCAGCAGCGGCAGCGGCTGGGCCCGCGCCTTCGTCAACTATCGTCCGGCCTCGAACCTGATGGTCACGCTGGAATTGAACAACCTGGCCAGCCGCGTCACCACCTACGACCGCGTGCATTTCGCCAGCAACGACCGCCTGTCCGGCGGCATCGACTTCATGGAGCACAACGTCACGCGCACCCAACCGTATGCCATGTTGCGCGTGCGCCGCGACTGGTAGTAATTTGTTGTAGCGATGCAAAAATAGTGCTTTCTGGAATTAGTTGACACTTTAATCTGATAGGATGCAGATCACATTGTTAACTTTGGTACAGGATTGCACATGCGCAGTACGCAACAAGGGAACGGTCACGAAACCGTTCTTGAAGACGGCAAGCCCATCGTCACGACCACGGACCTGAAGGGCCGTTTCACCTACGTTAATTCCACCTTCACCACAGCGAGCGGCTATGCCGACGAGGAATTGGCGGGACGCCTGCAAAACTCCCTCTACCACGCGGACATGCCGGCCGAAGTCGACGCCGACATGTGGCGCACCGTGCTGTCGGGCGAACCATGGCGCGGGCTGGTCAAGTACAGCGGCAAGGACGGCGGCTTCTTCTGGTGTATCGCCAACGCGACGCCGGTGATCGAAGGCGGCAAGACCACCGGTTTCATGGCGGTCTGCACCAAGCCCAAGCGCGAACAAATCGAACAGGCGCAACAACTCTACCGCAGCCTCAAGGGCGGCAATCCGGACCGCATCCGCATCGTGCGCGGCGCGGCGGCGCCCCGTGGCGTGAAGAAGTTCACCAACAAGCTGCGCGACATCACGCTGGCGCAGCGCCTGACCGTCTGCTTCGGCGGCATCGTGCTGCTGGCGCTGTCCATGGCCAGCCACGCCCTGCTGCCCTATTCCGACAGCGCGCTGCACATGCAGGCGCTGCTGATGGTGGTGCTGGCCGCGTACAGCTGGATCAATCTGCACCGCGCCATTGTCGCGCCGATTCAGGCCAGCATCAACGCCGCACGCATCTTGGCCGGCGGCGACCTGACCACCCGCATGGCGGTGGACCGTCATGATGAACTGGGCCAGCTGCAAGCGTTTGTGCGCCAGCTGAACCTGAACCTGGCGTCGATCCTGGTCGACATCCGCAGCAACTTCAGCCTGACCCGCAGCACCACCACGCAGGTGCGCGCGGCGAATGCCGACCTGTCGGCGCGCACCGAGGCGCAGGCGTCCAGCCTGGAGCAGACCTCGGCGCACATGGGCCAGATCACCGGCACCGTTAGCCAGACCGCCGACAACGTCAACACCGCCAGCAGCGTCGCCAGCGAAGCGACCGCGCTGGCCGAGCGCACCGGCGTGGCCGTCACGCAGGTGGTGGCGGCGATGAACGACATCAGCCAGTCGTCGCGCCAGATCGTCGACATCATCAGCCTGATCGACGGCATCGCCTTCCAGACCAACATCCTCTCGCTCAACGCGGCGGTGGAAGCGGCGCGCGCCGGCGAGAGCGGCCGTGGTTTCGCCGTGGTCGCCAGCGAAGTGCGCAGCCTGGCCCAGCGCAGCGCGGCGGCGGCCAAGGAGATCAAGAGCCTGATCGATACCTCGGCCGGCAAGATCGACATCGGCGCCGGCATGGCCAGCGCCGCCGGCAAGGACATGGAAGCGGTGATCGCCGCCATCGGCCGCGTGGCATCCATCATGGGCGACATCAGCGGTTCGACGCGCGAGCAAAGCAGCGGTGTGAATCAGGTCCAGGACGCCATCATGCAGCTGGACGAAGTAACGCGGCAGAACGCGCAAATGGTGGAGGAAGCATCGGCTGCCACCGCTGTGCTGGACCTGCAGACCCAAGCCGTGGCGCGGGCGCTGGAAGTATTCAAGCTGCCGCCGCAGGGTGGCAAGTCCGGCAAGACCGGCAAAGCCAGCCTGGTGCCGTCGACGTCCCGCGCCGTGCAAACGAGCTACAACGAGCCTGCGCGGGCACGTCGGGCCTGATCGTCGGCACTCGCAGACGCCGCCCGCTGGCATATCCAGGCCGACACGTGCTCGCGCACCTGCCGTGCCATGCGGGTGGGAAAACGGATGAAGCCATGCGGCGCTTCGGGCAGGAGGTGGCACTCCACCTCGGCCACTGCGCGCCAGCGTTCGGCCATCAGCATGGTGTCGTCACGCAAAGGGTCCAGCTCTCCCGCAAGCATGATCGCGGGCGGCATGCAGGACAGGTCGCCGTAGAGCGGCGAGAGCGGCGCTACACGGCGTTGTTCATCGCTGAGACCGGGCGTGAGCAAGCGCAGCGAGTTCGCCATGCTGGGGCCGTGCAGCACCAGGGTGTCTGCGGCGGCCTGCTGCACGCTGGGCGTGCCGGCAAGGTCGTAGACGCCGTAGTAAAAAATTGCGCCATCGATGCGGCGCAGAAGCTCGGGCCAGGCTTTCAGCCGCAGCAGCATTGCCGCCGCCAGATGGCCGCCGGCCGATTCGCCGAGGACGTAGACCGGGAGGTCGTTGCAGTCGTCCAGGGCGCCATCCAGCAGCCAGCGCGCGGCGGCCAGGCAATCGTCCATGATGGCCGCCAGCGGCGTGTTGCTCGCCAGCCGGTAGTCGACCGATACCACCACCACGTCGCAAGCGGCAATCAGATCGGCATTGAGCTGGTCGTTCATTTTGGCGTTGCCGATGGCCCAGCCGCCGCCGTGGAAGTCGAGGATCACACCGCGCGGTGGACGTGCGCCGCGCAAAATGCGCACCGGGACGCTCAGTCCATCGGCCTGAGCTGTGCGCTGCTCGACGCGGATGCCAGCGCGGGCCAGCTTGCCATCGCCGCCGAATTGCGACAGCTGCAACAAGGACTGGATCAGCAGCGGCACCACCCGGTTGTTGATCTTGAAGCGCGGCGCCCAACCCAACACACGATTGAACCGGCGCGCTTCGTCGAGCGTCGCGCTGTCCAGTTGCAACATCAGCCCCAGCGATTGGCGGCGGTCCAGCCGGCTGTCGCCGCAGCAGCGGTCAGCAACGCTCCCCAGGCGATATCGGCCAGCGTCAGGCCGAGCGGCCACACTTTGAGGATGGAGTAATTGGTCAGGTCATAGGTGCCGTAGGCGATCAGGCCGAGCACGGCGCCATGCAGCGCCGCCGTTTGCCAGCTCTCCGCACGCAATCCGGGCGCGACGGCCAGGAACACCGTGCCGGCCGCGTACAGCAGATAAAACGCGGCGGCGGACGTCATGCGCGGCTGGCTCAGCATCAAGTCCCCCAACGCGTCCTTATAGGCCGGCGCCATGTACAGGCCGATCCACAAAGCATCCAACGCCAGCATTGATAGCAAGACGCCGCCATAGGCCAGCAGCCATTGCTGCACGCTGAGTGCCTGAACTGACGCGGATGTAAGCATGAATAATCCTCTGGCTGAGTAATGGAATGCCCTATCTTAGCCGATTCCGCCTTAATCCCACGCGCGCGCCTGCGAGCGGTGCGCCGTCCAGGTAAAGCCCACGCCGACGGACAGGCCGCTGTTCTGGCGCAACAAGGGACTGTCGCGGTTGGCGGCGCCGGTGTAATTGTCATAGCGGGAAAAGCCGAACACGCGCCAATCGGGCGACAGGCGGCGCGACAGGCTCACGCCGAGGCGCGTCATCATCAAGCCGCTGCGGGCCTCATAGGCCGGGCGCGCAGCGGTGACGTACGGCGGTTCGACGCCGTAGAAGTATTGATTCAGGCGCGCATTACCGAACATCGCGCCAACATTGGCGTCGGCCTGCCATTTGCCGCTTGAGTCGCCGGTTTCAGCCACCAGGCGCGGTTCGAACACCAGGCCCTGGCGGCGGAAGCCGTTTCGCAGCTCGACCGGCACGCGCAGCGGCAGCTCCAGCCGCAAACGGCTCGTGGCACTCGGCTCGGCCAAGAGAACCTTCAGTCGCGGACCAAACTCCAGCAAGGAGTTCAGATCCGGCATGCCAGCGCGTGCTGCCACGTCGCCGGAGCGGGCCGGCAACGACAGCGCAAAACCGAGATCGAGCTCCACGCGCTCCGTATTGAGCAAGCGCGCACCGATACCGGAACGGTCGGCGCGCAGCACCTTGCCGCGATAGATCAGCATCGGCAAGACCAACGCGCGCGTGGAACGATCCTCCGCGCCCGGATAGGCCGGCGTGGAAGCGACGCCACCGAACAGGCCGATCTCCCACAGCGGCAGATCAACCGGTTGCTGCGCAGCTGCCGGCACCATCACGGCCATGCAAACGACCATCAATGTCCGACGCATACGACCCAAGTAAATCGTCCTGGCGGCATTAGCACCCCTCAAATAAAAAAATCGACCTATGAGTATAAACCGGAATTCAGGGTCAGCTCTGTCATTTGGACATTGCGGAACTTCCGAATCGCGGAAAAGTTCCGCAATGTCCAAATGACAGAGCTGACCCCGACGTTACGGCACTTCCCAGCCGCCGGCGAGGGCTTTGTAGACCGCGACGAGCGAGGTGGCGGCGCCGGTTTGGGATTGGGCCAGGCGGTCGCGCGCGGTGAGGAGTTCGCGTTCGGCGTCGAGCACCGTCAGGAAGTCGGTCGAGCCGACCGCGAAGCGTTCGCGCGCGATGATGGCGGCTTGCTCCGATGAGCGCGCCGATTCGAACAGCAGCTCCGTTTGCCGCTGCGTGCGCGTGTAGCTTGCCAGCACGCCTTCCGTTTCTTCCAGCGCACCCAGCACCGCCCGCTCGTAGGCGATCATCACGGCTTCGTTGCGGGCGTCGGCGGCGGCGATTTGGGCACGGATGCGGCCGAAGTCCAGCAGGTTCCACGTCAGCTGCGCACCCAGGTTGTAGACATACGATGCGCCTTTGCCCAGGTCGCCGAACTGCAGCGCGTTCTGGCCCAGCGTGCCGCCCAGCGTGAGTTGCGGGAACAAGGCGCTGCGGGCGACGCCGACTTGCGCCGCCGCCGCCGCCGCCTGCGCTTCCGCCAGCTGGATGTCGGGCCGTCGCCGCAGCATGGCGGAGGGCGAGCCGATGCCGCCCAAGGCCACCGATTTCAGGCCGGGCAAAGGCCGCACCGGTGTCAGTTCGGCGTCCAGCGCGGTCGGCTGCTGGCCGCAAAGCACCGCCAGGCGGTAGCGGGTGCGGATCAGTGCCGCTTCCAGCGCCGGGATGTTGGCCGCCGTCGAGGTGACCAGCGCGCGCGCGCGTTCGGTGTCCAGCGCCGTGCCACGGCCGACGTCGAAGCGGGCGTCGACCAGTTCCAGCGCCGCCTTCTGGGTGTCGAGCGAGGCGACCGCTACCCGCAGTTGTTCCTGCAGGCCGCGCAGTTCGAAGTAGTTGCGCGCGACTTCGGCGCTGATGCTGACTTGCGTGGCCCGCACGCCCGCAGCGCCCGCCAGCACGTTGGCCTGCGCCGCCCGACGCGCATCACCCAGGCGGCCGAACAAGTCGGCTTCCCAGGCGACGTCGAATCCCACCGCGTATTGGTTGTTGGTGCTTTGCACGCCGAGGTCGTTGGTGCCGCGCACGCGCGATACGCCGGCGTTGACACCGACGTTGGGCAGCAAGTTGGCGTCGGCGTAACGGTTGAGCGCGCGCGCTTCGCGCAGACTGGCGGCGGCGCTGCGCACGTCGGTGTTGGCTTGCAGGGCACGTTGGACCAGCGCGTCCAGCAGCGGGTCGTTGAAGGCGCGCCAGAATTCGCTGACCGGTTCTGCCGCCGCCGCGTCCGGCGCGTTGGCGAAGCCTGCGGTCAGTTCGGGCTGGTAGAGCTTGAGCGGCGGCGCGCTGGAGCAGCCGCTCAGCGCCAGCGCCACGGCCAACGCGATGGCGGTCGCCGGCGGAAAGTGCTTACGGTGCAGGCTCATACGTCCTCCTTCTTGCGCGGCGGCTCGGCATCGTCGATGCCGGCGTGGAATGGGTGGGCGGCGGCGTCGATCTGGTGCCGCAGTTCGGCCGCGTGTGCGCGACGTTTTTCGGTCCCCTTGCGCAGCAGGCTGTAAAACACCGGCGTGAGGAAAATGCCGAACAACGTCACGCCGACCATGCCCGAGAACACCGCGATGCCCATCGCGCGCCGCATTTCGCTGCCGGCGCCGCTACCCAAAATCAGCGGTATCACGCCAGCGCAGAAGGCTATCGAAGTCATCAGGATCGGGCGCAAGCGCAAGCGGCAGGCGTTGATGATGGCATCCATCATCGGCTGCCCCTGCTCCTCCAGCTCTTTGGCAAACTCGACGATCAGAATCGCGTTCTTGCACGCCAACCCGACCAGCACCACCAGCGCCACCTGCGTGAACAAATTCAGATCCCCGCTTTGCGCAAACGGCGGGAAGTGCGAGATCCACACACCAAACAACGCCGACAAAATACACATCGGCACGATCATGATGATGGCCAGCGGCAGGCTCCAGCTTTCATACTGTGCCGTCAGCACCAGCACCACCAGCACCACCGACAGGAACAGCACCGCCGCCAGCGTCGGAATCTTGACGTTGATGCCGGGCAGCGTGATGTCGCGCGTCAGCCGGTCCTGATAGGTCAGGTCGGTCCATTCGTAAGACATGCCACGCGGCAGCTGCTTGACCAGCCGCTCGATTTCCGCCTCGGCCTGGCCGCTGGAGAAGCCCGGCTTGGCCGCGCCGTTGACGTCGGCCGACGGGAAGCCGTTGTAGCGCGTCACCCGCGTGGGGCCGAAGGTAGGCTGCACCTGCATGACCGAGCCGAGCGGCACCATCTGCCCGGCGCCGTTGCGCGTTTCCAGGTTGGTGATGCTTTCGGCGCGCGCGCGGAACGGCGCGTCGGCCTGCACCACCACCTGATACGTTTTGCCGAAGCGCGTGAAGTCGTTGACGTATAGCGAGCCGAGGTTGATCTGCAGCGTGTCGTAGATTTCCTGCAGCGGCACGCCCATCTGTTTGGCCTTGGTGCGGTCGACGTCGGCAAACAGTTGCGGCACATTGATGTCGTAGTTGGAATACGGCGTGCCGATGCCGGACTTGGGATTGCCGTAAATCGGCCCCAGCACGCCGCCCCACACCGCGCCATACAGCGCCTGCTCGCCCTGCCCGCTGCGGTCCTGCACCTGCAGCTTGAAGCCGCCGGCGTTACCGAGCCCGTCCACGGCCGGCGGCGGCACCACGAACATGCGCGCGCCCTGGATCGCCTGAATCGCGCCATTGACCTTGCCCAGGATCGCATCCTTGGACAAGTCGCCCGAGGTACGCTTTTCAAACGGCGCCAGGCCGAAGAAGACGATGCCCTCGTTCGGCGATGAAGAAAAACCGGCAATCGACAGCCCCGGGAAAGCAATCGAGTCGACGATGCCGGGCACTTTCAAGGCGATGTCGCTCATGTCGCGGATCACTTTTTCGGTCCGGTCCAGCGAGGAACCGGCCGGCAGCTGGGCGATGCCGATCAGGTATTGCTTGTCCGGCGCCGGCACAAAGCCGCTGGGGATGCGCGTAAACAGCAGACCGGTCAGCAGCAACAGAATGCCGTAGACGATCAAGGCCAGCGATTTACGGTGCAACAGCCCGGTCACGCCGCGTCCATACGCCGCGCTGCGACGTTGGAACATGCAGTTGAACCAGTGGAAGAACCTGCCGAACAGCTTGTCCATCACCAGCATGATCTTGTCCTTGGGCGCATCGTGCGGCCGCAACAGCAAGGCCGCCAGCGCCGGCGACAAGGTCAGCGAGTTGAAGGCCGAGATCACCGTGGAGATGGCGATGGTGGCGGCGAACTGCTTGTAGAACTGGCCGGACAGCCCCGGCACAAAGGTCAGCGGAATGAACACCGCGCACAGCACCAGTGCAATGGCGATGATGGGCCCGCTCACCTCGCGCATGGCGCGCACCGTGGCTTCGTGCGGCGTCAGGCCGTCGGCGATGTTGCGCTCGACGTTCTCCACCACCACGATGGCGTCGTCGACCACGATGCCGATCGCCAGCACCAGCCCGAACAGCGTCAGCGTGTTGATCGAGTAGCCGAGCACCAGCAACATGGCAAACGTGCCGACAATCGATACCGGCACCGCCAACAACGGAATCACCGATGCGCGCCAGGTTTGCAGGAAGATGATTACCACCAGCACCACCAGCAGCACGGCCTCGATCAAAGTGTGTACCACTTTCTCGATCGATGTCTGCACGAAGCGGGTCGGATCGTAGACGATGTCGTAATCCACGCCCTTGGGGAAATTCTTCTTGGCGATTTCCATGGTCGCCCGCACGTCGTTCGACAGCTTGAGCGCGTTCGAGCCCGGCGATTGGAAGATGGCGATGGCGGCCGCTTCCTTGTTGTTGAGCAGGCTGCGCAGCGAATAGGAATTGGCGCTGATATCGACCCGTCCGATGTCCTTGATCCGCACCAGCGCCCCGGTCTTCGGATCGCTGCGAATGATGATGTTGGCGAAGTCCTCTTCCTTGATCAGCCGGCCCTGCGCGTTGACCTGCAACTGGAAGTCGGTGTCGTTCGGCGCCGGCGGCGAGCCGACCACGCCTGCCGCCACTTGCGCGTTCTGCTCGCGGATGGCGGTCACCACGTCGCCGGCCGTCATGTTACGGGCGGCCAGTTGACGTGGATTGATCCAGATGCGCATCGCATAATCGCCCGAGCCGAACAGCAGCACCGAGCCCATGCCGGGCACGCGCAGCAGATCGTCGCGCACGTTCAGCGAGGCGTAGTTGCGCAGGTAGAGCGCGTCGTGGCTGTTGTCCGGCGAAACCATGTGTACCACCATGGTCAGGTTGGGCGACTGTTTCTCGGTCGTCACGCCGATCTGGCGCACGATCTCGGGCAGGCGCGGCAGTGCGCGGTTGATGCGGTTCTGCACCGCCGTCTCGGCCTGTTCGGGCACGGTGCCGATCTTGAAGGTAACGGTCAGGGTCATGCTGCCGTCGGCCGTGGCCTGGCTTTCGAAATACAGCATGCCTTCCAGGCCGTTGATCTGCTCCTCCAGCGGTGCGGCCACGGTTTCCGAAATCACCCGTGGATTGGCGCCGGGGAACTGGGCGCGCACCACGATCTGCGGCGGCGCCACTTCCGGGTATTCGGCGATCGGCAGCTGGAAGATGGCCAGCAGCCCCACCATGAAGATGAAGATCGATAAAACAGTGGCGAAGCGCGGCCGGTCGATGAAAAATCGCGAGATATCCATGGGCCGCTCCTCAGCCCTTGGCCGCAGGCGCGGCGCCGGCGGGTGGCGCGATCGGTCTGCCGTTCTCATCCAGTTTCACTACTTGCGGCGTGACCGGCGCGCCGGGGAAGGCGCGCAGCAGGCCGTCGATGATGACCAGCTCGCCGGCGTTAATGCCTGTCACCACGCGCATGCCGCCGATCAGCGCGCCGGGCTTGACCTCGCGCTGTTCGACTATGTTGTTCTTGCCTACCACCAGCACCACCTTGCGGGTCTGGTCGGTGGTAATGGCGCGGTCGGCCACCAGCGTGGCGCTGTAGGTGCCGCTGCCCACCAGTTGCAGGCGCGCGAACAGGCCCGGCGTGTAGAGGCCGTCCTTGTTATCGAACACGGCGCGCCCGCGCAGCGAGGCGGTGGCGGGATTCAGGCGGTTGTCGACAAAGTCCATCTTGCCTTCGTGCGGGTAGCCTTCCTCATTGGCGAGGCCGAGGCGCACCGCGTTGGGCTGGTCGCGCGAGGATGGGCGGCTGCCGTCGCGCGCGGCGCGCATGTATTTCAGGTAGATCGCCTCGCTGGCGTCGAAGTAGGCGTAGATGCGGTCGGTGGAGACCACCGTGGTCAGGATCGGATCGCCGACATTGACCAGATTGCCCACCGTGACATTGGCACGCGAGGTGCGGCCGCTGACCGGCGCCGTGATGCGGCTGAATTCCAGGTTCAGCCTGGCCTGCACCAGTGCCGCCTCGTTGGCCTTGACCGTCGACGCGGCGTTGGCCAGCGCAGCGCGCAGTTGATCCAGTTCCTGCTGGCTGACGCCGCGCACGGCGACCAGTCGTTCGGCGCGCGCCAGTTCGCTCTTGGTCAGGTCGCCCTGGGTGCGGGCCACGGCCAGTTGCGCCTCGGCGCGGGCCGCTTCGGCCGCGAATGGACGTTGATCGATGGTAAATAGCGGATCGCCCTTGTTGACCAGCTGGCCTTCGCGGAAATGCACCTGCGTCAGCGTGCCGGCCACGCGCGAGCGGATATCAACGGTGTCCGGCGCTTCCAGACGGGCGGTGAATTCGTCGAATTCCTGCACATCGCGCTTGACCGCCGCCGCCACCGACACCGCCGGCGGCCCGCCGCCCTGCTGCGCGGACTGCTCCGACTTGCCGCAACCGGCCAGCGCCAGTGCCATGCCTAACCACAAAACGTGCTTGTTCGCCGCCCGGATATTCATTGTGAACCCCTAAAAACGGTGGTGCAGTATCGATGATGGGAAATTGCAGTGACGCAGACAGCTGAAGTGACGAAAGGCAGGACGCACCCTGAATGAATGAATCCATATTCATTTTGGCAAAAAAATGAAAAGTTGTCATTACTAATTATGGTTAGAAGGAAAGTTGGGCGTAGCGCCGCCCGGTCTCTCCGCTGCGGCGTGCTTGGTCTTGTTCGCATTCATCAGCTACACTCCATGCCTGGACCAATAACAGAGAAGACATGAGCATAATCGAATTGCCCTTCAGGGCGACCACCGCCGAGGCCTGCGCCTGGATGGCGCAGCAGACCGGCACGCCATGGACCCTGGTGACGCTGCTGGACAACGGACTGGTGCCGGTGGTCTGGCTGGATTATGACCCGGCGTATCCCGACCTGTTCGGCGACGCCAACGGCGGCTATGCGGCGCCGATCTTCTTTGAGGAGGATGTTGCGCGCCTGAAGGCGGGCAGCGTAGACATCCTGATCACCTACACCAAGGATGCGTACCGCTTGCCGGCGCGGCTGCCCGAGCCGGGCTTCCGGCGTCCGCTCGACCAGCTGCGTTTTCAGAAAAGTGATCTGGATCGCCTGACGGGCAAGCTGAAACAGGCGGCGCAGGCGCCCGAGCCTGCGAAAGTGGAAGCGGCGAAGGAATCGCAGTCGGGGATCAACAAGGCGGAAGTTTTGCAGGCCTTTGCCGCCGTCGTGCGACTCGACCTGGCGCAGGCGCTGGACGACGCCATCGGCATCTTCGGCGACGATGGCGCCCGCGTCAAAGCCAGCGCGAAGAAAACCAAACGCAACGCCGTCTGGAATCCCGTCACGCTGGCCCTTGGGTTGCACGATGTCTACCGCACGCCTATCGGTCCGCTAAAGCGCGCCTTCAAGACCCACGATTTCCTGCATGCCTGGCAAGGCAACTGGGAAGAGTCCCTGCGCCTGTTGGGAAAGTAGCGATAACAACGCTGCGGACTACTTACCCGGAGGGCCGCCCGGCGCCCACTTCTCGCGCGACTGGAACAGGAACAGCTGCGAGGCATCGGCACTCATCGGCGCCTGACGTGCGATCCATGAGTCGTCGTGGCTGTCCATGTCGGCGTCGTATTCCACGTGGCAGCCCAACGGGCTGTTGAAATACCAGAACCAGTTGGAACCCATCTTGTGCCGGCCCGGCCCCCAGAACGATTGATAGCCCTTGTTGACGAAGCGCGTGCCCGCCAACATCACCTCGGTCGGCCCGCCCATGTGGAAGGTGAAGTGCTCACACCCTTTCATGAACGGCGGCGTCTGGATCAGGAATAGCGTGTGGTGATCCTCGCTGCCGCCCGGCCGCAGGAACGGCCCCGCGCCCAGCAGACGATCGGTGCAGCGGAAGCCGAGGCGCTCACTGTAGAAGGCCTCCGCCTTCTGCGTATCCGGCACGAAGTACACCACATGCGACAGCGAGCGCGGACGCGCCTGCGCGCCCTCGTCCACCGCCGGCATATTGACGGCGCGGCGGACGCCGGCGCCGGGTGCGTTGACCGCCTCCGCCCGCAGGTCCAGCGGACGGCGCACGCTGAGCTGGAAGCCCAGCACGAAACCCATGTCGTCCACCGCCTCAAGACTGCCGTCGCCGAGCCGGCGCACCTCGCGGTCGCGCCCCAGCTCCGCTGCGATGGCGTCCAGCGCGGCCTGGTCGGCCACGCCGTACACGGTCTTGCGCAGCATATTGGCCGTGCCCAGCGACGGCGGCAAGCCGGCGCTGTCCTTGTGGGCGATGACGATGGCGGTGCCGTCCAGCGCTTCGAAACGGCCATCGCCTGCCGGCGTCAGCCCGTAGTCGGTCAGGTATTGCGCGCAGGCCGCGACGTCGTCGACGCCGAAGACCAGCGCATCCGGTCCTATGATGTTCATAAGCGCTTGCGCTCCAATCAGAAGTTATAGCTGCCGCGAATGCCGTAGGTGCGCGGGTCGCTGATGAAGAAGGAGCCCGGCACGCGGCTCTGGATGGTGATTTCGTCTTCGATGTTCTTGACGAACAGCTGCACGTTCCATTTGCCGGATGCGCTGTCGTAGCCGATCGACGCATCGCTCTTATGGAACGACGGCTGGCGGTAGCGGATATCCTGGGTCGGGTCGCTCAGGTAATAGGAGTTCGAGCGGCGGGTGTTGATGCTGGCCGCGATCTCGGCGCCATTTTCAAGCAGGAAGCGCTGGGTGTAGCCAAGGCCGATGGTCGACGTCGGCGCCCGGTCCAGCTTCTGTCCCGAGTAATCGATGTTGGTGCCCGGACGGTAAGTCTTGTAGTGCGCATCGGTGGCGGCCATGGTGGCGCGCAGTTCGCCGCTGGCGCCCACGCGCAGCTTGCCCTCCAGTTCTGCACCGTTGACCACCGAGTTGGCGGCGTTGCTGGTGAACGAATGGCAGGTCGCAGGATCGTTGGTGCGGCAGGTGGTGATGGTCAGCTGCTGGTCCTTGTAATCGTAGTGGAAGACGTTGGCCGATACCTGCAGGTGGTTTTCGAAGAAGCGGCCCTTGACGCCGGCCTCAAAGGACTTCAGCGTTTCAGGCTTGTACACGCCGGTGTCGGCTTCGGCGTTGAAGCCGCCCGATTTGTAGCCGGTCGACACGCTGGCGTACAGCATCACGTTGCGCATCAAGTCATGGTCGATGCCGACCTTCCAGCTGGTGTTGTTGAAGCTGACATCCGCCGCGTACGCCTTGGAGCTGGTGGTGGCCGGCGGCTTCGCCGCCTCGCCGCTGAGCGGATCGTAGCCGGACTTGCGGTCCTTGGTATAGCGCAGGCCCATCGTCAGGCGCGTGTCTTCACGCAGCGAATACGTGGCCTGACCGAAGGCCGCCTTCGATTCATTCTTGATCGAGGCCAGGAACGGCAGGTTCACCACCAGTTGACCGAAAGGCGCGGTGACGTAGGTGTTGTACTCGGCGTCGCGGAACACGTCTTCGTTGAAGTGGTAGAAGCCTGCGACCCAGCGCAGCGGGCCGCTGCCAGTGGAGTTCAGGCGCAGCTCGTGCGAGCGCGCCTTGCTGTCACCGTTGTTACGGTTGGTGAACGGGAAGCCGAAGTAGACGCCGTTGTTCAACTGGTCGATGTGCATGCGCATCTGCGCCACCTGGTAAGTCAGCTCGCTGCCGGCCACCACGGTCTTGAATTCGGCGCGCAGCGAGTTGGCGAAGTTCTCGCGTTCCTTCTGGCCTTCCTTCTTGAATTCCCAGCCCGTGGTGCGCTGGGCGTCGCTGCCGCGATCGACGTACACAGGGTTGAGCAGGTCGTTGCCACGGCCCGGCGCGGTGAACGGCAAGGTGCCGGTCGGCGTGCCGTTGAAAAAATTCGTCAGCGGCACCGGCGAAACGCCACCGCCGCCGATCTTGTTGTGCTCCGCCGTCACCAGCAGGCTGGTTTGGGCGCTGAAATTACCCAGCAGATGCAGGCGCGCCGACTTGTCGTCCTGGTCTTCCAACGGAATGCGGTTCGGGCCGGGATTGAGGAAGGTGTCATGCTTGTTGGCGTTGACGGCGGCGCGGAAGGCCCACACCTCGCCCAGCGGAATATTCAACACGCCGTCGTAGCGGCGGGTGTTGTAGTTGCCGATCTCCAGACCGACCTTGCCTTCCAGTTTGCGGGTCGGCTTGTTGGTGATCAGGTTGATGGCGCCGGCGGTGGCGTTGCGGCCGTACAGCGTGCCTTGCGGGCCGCGCAGCACTTCGATGCGGTCCAGGTCATAGAAGGCGACGGCCTGCGCTTCGTAGCGCGGCACGTAGGCGCCGTCGACGTGGAAGGCGGCCGATGGATCGCCCTTCTCCGTCATATCCAGGCTGGTGACGCCGCGAATCGCCACTTGCAGCATGCCGCTCTCCTGCGCAATTTCAACGTTGGGCAGCGTGGCGGCCAGCGCTCGTGGATCGATGGTGCCGGCGTTCTTCAGGTCTTCGCCGGAAATTACCGACAGTGCCAGCGGCGTCTTGCTGGCCGGCTGGGCGATTTTCTGAGCGGTGATGATGACCTCCGTCAGGCCGTTGTCCTTCTTGGCTTCGGCATTTTGTGCTGCGGCGATGTTGACGACGGAGAGGGCGCCGATGGCGACGAGCGCCTTGGCGATGGAAGTCAGCTGGGGGTTCTGCATGTGAGTCTCCTAATGTGCGCGGCATTTCTTTGGATGCCGCTCTGGGTTGAGTATGCAGAAAAATGATAGGCGCTTTCCCACCCTTACCTCCAGCCTATAATACGGATAGCTAGCATCCGTGCGCCTTATACCAAGGGCTCAGGGAAACGGCTTACCCTCGCTTACGGCAGCAATAGAAAAGGTTCATCACGAATTGACGGGAATGGGGTTGACGTTGCTTGCGGCACCACCCCAACCCGCACTGCGCTACGGCCAGGGTCAGACCCCTCGGGGTGACCCTTTCGCTCGGGTGCTTTTAAGGACCACTATTGAGTCGCCAACGAGTATTCATCGCGAGCACCCCGTTGAACCAAAAAAAAGGCCCCGCCAATTGCTTGACGGGGCCGAAAACGGTGGCCCGGAGAGGGAACGTCGAATCAGTCCGGCATCGACGTCCAGCAGCCACCGGTACGTGAAGAAGCTTGCACCGCCTCGATGAACAGCACGCCGCGCAAGCCGTCGTCGATGGTGGGGAATTGCGCGGCGCCTGGATCGCCGCCGTGGCGGCGCGCCAACAGGTGCGTGGCGATCTCGCTATACAGCGCACCGAAGGCGTCGATATACCCTTCCGGATGGCCGGCCGGTATGCGACTGGTGCGCGCGCCGGCCGCGTTCATGGCGGCGCTGCCGCGCGTGACGATACGGGTCGGCTCGCCCAGCGGCGTCCAATACAATTCGTTGGGCTGCTCCTGCGCCCATTCGATGCCGCCGGCGCTGCCGACCACGCGGATGCGCAGTTCGTTGGTACACCCCGGCGCCACCTGGCTGGCCCACAGCATGCCGCGCGCCCCGCCCTTGTAGCGCAGCAGTACCTGCACGTCGTCGTCGATGACGCGTCCCGGCACGAAGGAACTCAGTTGCGCGGCCAGCGATTCCAGCCGCAGTCCCGTGATGGTGTCGGCCAGTTGCCAGGCGTGCGAGCCGATGTCGCCGATGGCGCCGCCGCCGGCCTTGGCGGGATCGGTACGCCATGCGGCCTGTTTCTGGCCGCTCTGCTCCAGCGGCGCCGCCAGCCAGTCCTGCGCGTACTGCACTTGCACCACACGGATATCACCCAGCGCCCCTTCACGCACCATCTGCTGCGCATGGCGCACCATGGGATAGGCCGAATAGTTGTGGGTGACGGCGAATAGCAGGCCGCGCTCCTCGGCCAACGCCTTGAGCATGCGCGCATCTTCGCTGTGGATGGTCACCGGCTTGTCGCAGATGACGTGCATGCCCGCCTCCAGGAAGGCACGCGCCACCGGCGCATGCATGTGGTTCGGCGTGACGATGCACACCGCTTCGATGCCATCTTCGCGCGCGCTTTCCGCGGTCGCCATCTGCTGGTAGTCGTCGTAGATGCGCTCCAGCCCCAGCGCCCGGCCGGAACGCTGCGACGCTTCGGCGCTGGACGACAATGCTCCCGCCAGCAATTCGTAGCGGTCGTCGAAGCGCGCCGCGTGGCGGTGCACCGCGCCGATGAAGGCGCCCTCGCCCCCACCCACCATGCCTAGCCGGATGCGACCCGGGAAAATACTCGCCTGCTCCATGTAATCTCCTTAAGCGATGCCCAGCATGCGCAGGTTGCGTTGCGGGTCGGCGCCGCTGCCGGCAAAGTCATCGAAGGCCTTGTCGGTCACGCGGATGATGTGGTCGCGGATAAAACCCACGCCTTCGGCCGCGCCTTGCTCCGGGTGCTTGAGGCAGCACTCCCATTCCAGCACCGCCCAGCCCTTGAAGTCGTATTGCGCGAACTTGGAGAAGATAGCATTAAAGTCCACCTGGCCGTCGCCCAGGGAGCGGAAGCGGCCGGCGCGTTCGGCCCAGCCCTGGTAGCCGGAATACACGCCCTGGCGCGCATCCGGCCGGAACTCGGCGTCCTTCACGTGCATGACTTTGATGCGCTCGTGATAGCGGTCGATAAAGCCCAGGTAATCGAGCTGCTGCAGCAGGAAGTGCGACGGATCGTAGGCGATGTTCAGGCGCGGGTGCTGGTGCACACGCTCCAGCAGCATCTCGAAAGTGGCGCCGTCGAACAGGTCTTCGCCCGGATGCAGCTCGAACGCCAGGTCCACCCCCGCTTCCTCGTAGGCGTCGAGGATCGGCAGCCAGCGGCGCGCCAGTTCGTCGAAGGCCGACTCGATCAGTCCCGCCGGACGTTGCGGCCATGGATAGACGTAAGGCCAGGCCAGCGAGCCGGAAAAGCTGATCGATGCATCCAGCCCCAGGTTGGCCGAAGCCTTGGCCGCCAACAGCATCTGCTGCACAGCCCATTGCTGGCGTGCCTGCGGCTTGCCGCGCAACTCAGGCGGTGCGAAGCCGTCAAAGGCTTCGTCGTACGCCGGGTGCACCGCCACCAACTGGCCTTGCAGGTGCGTGCTCAATTCCGTGATGGCGACGCCGTTCGCCGCCGCGATGCCGGCCAGCTCGTCGCAATAGGTTTTGCTCTCGGCCGCCAGCGCCAGGTCGAACAGGCGCGTGTCGTTGGACGGCACCTGCACGCCGCGATAGCCGAGATCCCCGGCCCAGCGCGTGATCGCATCCCAGCTGTTGAACGGTGCCTGATCCCCCGCAAACTGCGCGAGGAAGATGGCCGGCCCCTTGATCGTGGTTGCCATGGTTTCCTCAGCCGGCGATGGTGGCGCTGACGGTGCAGCTGGTGACAGGGCTCCACGGCAGGTAGGAGATGCGCAGCTGCACCGCAGCCGTCACCTCATGCGCGCCGACGGACAGGCCGCCCGGCTGCACTACCGATATCTCGGCCACTTCGCCGAATTCCCAGCGCTCGTCGTAGGTGGTTTCCAGCTCTTCCAGAGTGCGGGTCTTGCCGCGCACCGTGAAGCGCACGTTCTCGCGCGGCACCTTGACGCCGTCCACGGTCAGCGCCACGTCTTCGACGGCGGACAGGATCTGGCCGCGATAGTATGGCAGGCGTGCGCCAAGGCGCCAACCGCCCTCGGTGTTTTCCACGCTGCCTGGATAGATGATGTGTTTATCGTACATGTCTGTTTTTCCTTAGACTTCGCCCAACAGGCGCTTGAACATTTCGTGTTGACGGCGGACCTGCTCGCGGCCATCGACTTCGAAGGCATCCTCGATGTGGCGCTGGCCTTCGTATTCGCTCGACAGATGGCCGTCGTAGCCGCCTTCGATCAGCACCGGAATGATCTCCTCGTAAGGGATGGCCGGCTCCTTTCCGCTGTCGTCGATCTCGTAGAACTTGGCGTGGATGTTGAAGATCCAAGGCATGAACTCCAGCATGCGGCGCGGATTGCTCCAGATATTGTGGCGCAGCGTCTCGGCCATCTGCAGGTCGATGGCGTTGCCGCCCATTTTGCGCACGTCCATCAACACGTAATCGGCCAGCACGCGCGCGGCGTGCGCTTCCAGGATGAATTCCACGATCTTCGGCGTGGCGCCGTTGCGTAGGAAACGGTCGCGGAATACCGGCGGATAGTTTTTGGTGTACATGCCCATGTCGGGCACATAGCCCACGTGGTCGGAACCGGTGGCGCGCGTCAGCTCCGTGTAGCGCAATATCCATGGATGGTCGAAGTGGAACGGCGAGTGTACTTCGATGCCCATGCGGACGTCCAGCTTTTCGGCCAACGGCACGCACGCCACCACCACTTCCGGCGGCGTGTTGACGATGATGCGCAGATTGCGGCAGCCAATACGTTTGGCGAAGTGCAGGTCACGCTGCAGCGAGGCCACCATCTCCTCGAAATTGAGCTTGCGGTCCTTGTACAGCTTCACGTCCAGGAACATGTCGTGGCATTGGGCGTAGGCGCCATGGCGTTCGAGCGACGCGAACCAGCCGTCGATCTGCGCCTGCGGCACGTTCGGGAAGCCGGAAAAGGATTGTTCGCTGACCACTTCGATGCCGCGTGCGCCAAGGCTGGCGGCGTGGGCGATGCAGTCGTCAAGCGTCATCCGGCGCAGGAACGTCTCGTACTGGTAGCTGTATAGCGACACACCGCGCTTGATGTTGTGCTGTTTATTCATACTGGGAACCTCGGGTTGAGTCGGACAAAAAAGGATTAAAGAACAGCGCTGGTTGGCAAAGGTGCGGCGCGCCAGCGCAGCAGGCAGGACACGACGGCGCACACGGCGGCGATCACGCCGAAGGCGACGAATGCGCCCTGCAGATCGCCCACCCAGCCACGCATCATGTTGACCACAGCCGGCGACAAGAACTGCGCCACGAAGAAGGAACTTGCCCACCAGCCCATGCCACGGCCACGGTGTTCGAAAGAGAATTTGCTCTGGGTCCAGGCGATCAGCGCCGGCACAATCAGGCCATTGGCCAGTTGCTGGACGAAGGCGAAGGCCAGCGCCACCTTGTAATCAGGCGCCATGCCGATGCCGCCCAGGCCTATCGCATAACCGGCGAACACCAGGAAGATCTGCGTGGCGGCGCCGTAGCGCGTAGTCAGCTTGAACAGCACCGCGCCGATCGGCACGCCGATGCTCGGAATCGCCATGCTCAAGCCGATGGACTTGGGATTGTCCACACCCAGCTCCTTGAGCAGCAGCGAGAAGTTAATCACCTGGACGTAGTAGATGGTAGAGAGAATGACGGTGACGCCGCACACCATCAGCGCAATCATGTAAGGGAAAGGCGTGGTGGTGACGGCGGGGCCGGCGGCCTTCTTGCGCGGCTCCGGTTCGAACAGGAACATCATGCTGGCCAGCAGAATCGGAATCGCCACCGCATACACCAGAAAGGGATACTGCCAGCCTTGCGCGGCCAGGAAGCCGGAGCTGGCGATGGTGACGGTGCCCAGAACGGAGCCGACCACGCCTTGTATCATCAGCCAGCGGTGACGCTCCTTTTCTTCGTAGTAGTCCGCCAGCAGCGTATTGACCACGGTGAGCACGCCGGCTTCGCCGATGCCGATCACCACGCGCCCCGCCACCACGGCCCAGAAGTTATCGATCACAAAAGGCATCAGGCCGCCGGCGCCGTAGAAGGCCATCGACCATAACAACAGCTTGCGGCGCCCGAAGCGGTCAGCGATGACGCCGGCGCCAGGCGCGAACAGTGCGATGCAGGCGCTGGGCGCGGTGATCAGCAGCGGCACCATCAGCCGGGCATTGGGCACGTCGTGGAAATGCGCCAGCAGCGTGGGCAGCGTCGGCGCCAACGCGATGATGGCCATCACCGGCAGGAAACCGGAGAACACCAGTATCCATCCCTGGCGCCAATCGGCCTTTCTAGCTATCGTAGCTTGCGTAGATTGCATGTTTTGTCTCCTATTCTAGGCATATTCTCGGCGTCTTCCTGTCCATGCAGGAAAATCTAACCTCGAAAAATGATAACGCTTTCCCGTTCGCTGCTCCACTGATAATTACGCTCGCAGTACGCTTTCTATCAATACATCGTATCCATATCTTCAATACCTGGAATGACCCGAAAACGGATTTATTTGCGGTATATTGGGAAAACTTTTCCTGCCTTTACATCCTATGTCTTTGAAAACCGCATCCATCTCCGCCGTTGCCGAACTTGCCGGCGTCTCCATCGCCACCGTCTCGCGGGTGCTGAACGGGACCAAGGCCGTCAACGCCGACACGCGTGCCCGCGTCGAATCTGCGGTTGAAACCCTGGGCTATCGCGCCAATGCCCTGGCGCGCAGCTTGATGCGCGGTGAAACGCGGTTGCTGCTGGTGCTGGTGCCCGACTTCGCCAATCCGTTTTTCGCTGAAATCGTCAAGGGCGTCGAATCGGTCACGAGCCAGAACGGCTACGGCCTGGTGATCGCCGAGGCCTCGCATACGCTGTCGCGCAACAGCGCCTCGCTCGACTCCTTGTATAACCGCTTGGCCGATGGCGTCATCAGCCTGGCGCGCTTCGCCGATCTCAAGCCGCTGCTGCAGGAGATTCCCGACCTGCCGTGGGTGGCCTGCTCCGAGTTCGTGGAGGACAGCGATGTGCCCAACGTCTGCATCGACCATCGCCAGGGCGCCATCGACGCGGTGCAGTATCTGATCAACCGTGGTCATCGCCGCATTGCGCTACTGAGCGCAAGCGAGGACTATCGCTGGGCGCGGCAACGACACGAAGGCTATGAGTATGCGCTGCAGCGCGCCGGCATTCCCATCGAACCGCAGTTGGTGCGCGTCGCGCGCGGCACCGACTATGTGCACGGCATGGAAGCCGCCGGCACCTTGCTGGCCATGGAGCAGCCGCCGACGGCGGTGTTTGCGGTATCGGATACGCTGGCCATCGGCGCCATCAAAGCCTTCCGCCGTGTCGGCCGGCGCGTGCCGGAAGACGTGGCGGTGATGGGCTTCGACGACATTCCGATCGCGCAGGTGTTCGAGCCGGGCCTGACCACCATCGCCCAACCGGTGCGCGAACTCGGCGCGGTGGCAGCCGAAATGCTGCTCAAGCGCCTGGCCGGCGGCCACGCCGAATCGCGCACGCTGGACCATGCGCTGATCGTGCGTGCGTCGGCATAAGCCGGCACAAGTCGGCATTCAATACCACCGGAGCAGCCATGCGCTTTAATAAACTCGACCTGAATCTGCTGGTGGCGCTGAATGCGCTGCTCTCGGAGCGCAATATCAGCCGCGCGGCCGAGAAGCTGTTTCTGAGCCAGCCGGCCACCAGCGGCGCGCTGTCGCGGCTGCGCGCCTACTTCAACGACGAGTTGCTGGTGCCGTCCGGCCGCCAGTTGATGTTGACGCCGCGCGCCAAGGATCTGATCGAGCCGGTACGCGAAGTGCTGATGCGGATCGACACCACCATCGCCGCCCAGCCACAGTTCGACCCGGCCAGCGAAACCCGCGTGTTCACGCTGCTGGTGTCGGACTACACCACGGCCGTGCTGATACCGAAGCTGCTGGCGGAGCTATACCGCGAAGCGCCGAATATGCGCATCAGCCTGCGCGATCAGTCCGAGCGGCCGAGCGAGGTGCTGGAACAGGGCGAGGCGGACTTCCTGGTGATTCCGTCTCAGTACATCGCCAAGGACCATCCGTCCGCCGCGCTGTTCGAGGAGGACTACCTGTGCGTCACCTGGGAAGGCAACACCCGCGTGCAGGACCGCCTGAGCTTCGACGACTACCTGGCCTGCGGCCACGTGATCGCCACCTTCAACAATACCACCGCCGCCCCGCTCTCTACTTTCGATGGCTGGTTCATGGAAAGCTTCGACGTCAAGCGCCGCGTGGAAGTGACCGCACCGAGCATGACGGCGCTGCCGTCCATGGTGGTCGGCACCGACCGCATCGCCACCGTGCACCGCCGCATTGCGCTCAACGCCCAGGCCACGCTGCCGGTCAAGGTATGGGAACCACCGCCGCGCATCCCGCGCCTGGTGCAGATGCTGCAATGGCATAAGCACCGCAGCAACGATCCGGCGATCAGCTGGATCCGCGAAAAATTCATAACGGCCGCCGCAAGCGTCTGACATCAACCTGAGGAATCCACTATGCACCATCCCGTTTCCGGGACGGAGGGCAGCGCTTACGCTGCCGCCGCCTCGTTCTCGCCACGCCGCCGCCAAATGGCGCTGGTCGCCGTCGCCCTGGCGTTTGTCATGGACCTGTTGGACACCACCATCGTCAATGTCGCCATCCCGTCGATCAGCAGCACGCTGGGCGCCGACCGCGCCGCGCTGGAATGGATTATCGCCGGCTACGCGACGGCGTTCGCGGTGCTGCTGATCGTCGGCGGCCGGCTGGGCGACAGCCACGGCTACCGCCGCATGTTCCTGACCGGGATCGCGCTGTTCACCATCACCTCCATGGCCTGCGGCCTGGCGCCGGACGCCATGACGCTGCAGATCGCGCGCGTGCTGCAAGGCGCCACCGCCGCCATGATGGTGCCGCAGGTGATGGCGCTGGTGCAGGTAATGTATCCCCCCGAACAGCGCTACAAGGTGTACACCGTGTTCGGTTTCCTCGGCGGCTTCTCGGCGGCGCTGGGCCCCATCGTCGGCGGCCTGCTGATCGACGCCAACTGGTTCGGCCTGGGTTGGCGGCTTACCTTCCTGATTAACCTGCCGATCGGTTTATTCAGCCTGGTCGCCGGCGCCAGACTGCTTCCAGCCGGTCGCGGCGTCAACGCCACGCCGGTCGACGTGATCGGCGCGGCGCTGTCCGTGCTGGTGCTGTTTGCTTTACTGGCGCCGTTGATCGAAGGCCCGGAACACGGCTGGCCTATCGGCCTGGTGCTGCTGCTGGCCGCCACCGTGCCGCTGGCCTGGGGCACGCTGCGCTATCTACGCTGGCGCCAAGCTACGCGCGGCGATGCGCTGGTACCGCCTTCGCTCTTCAAGCTGCGCAAGGTCGCGCTGGGATTGCTGTGCACATTGAGCATCAACCCGGTGCTGCCGGCCTATCTGCTGGTGATGACCTTCGTGCTACAGGAAGGCATGGGACTGAGCGCCTCGCAGATGGCGTACGCCTGCGCGCCGATTGCCTTCGGCGCCATGGGCGGCATCACCTTGATCGGCCCAAGGCTATTCAAGCTGCTGGGTGTGCGGGTGATGATGGCCGGCGTCGGCGTGACGGCAGCCAGCCTGTCGCTCGCCGCCTGGGCGGTGTATGGCGGCGTGCTGCTGCCATGGCCGCTGGCGTTGGCGCAGTTCGGCATGGGCCTGGGGATGGGATTGTGCGGCCCGCAGCTGTCCAACGCCACCTTGCAGGATGTGCCGATGACCGATGCCGGCGTCGCCGCCGGCATGTTCACGGCGGTGCAGCAGATCGCCGCCGCGCTGGGCGTGGCGCTGGCCGGCCTGATCTTCTTCCACAGCCAGCCGGTAGCAGCATCAGCGGCAGCGCACTACGCCACGGCCTACCTGCAAGTGCTGCCGCTGTTCGGCGGCCTGTCCATCACCGCCCTGCTCTGCATCCATCACCTGGCCAAGGCCATGCGCGCCGTCCCCGGCCGAAGCTAAACCTCCCGGCGCACGCAGGCAGCCGGGCCGGATTCCCTTTCGCTGGCAGTCTGCCCAATTAAAAAAACCCGTACACATCCGGTGTACGGGTTAAAGGAGACGCAGCGCCGCCGACGGTGCATCCCAGGAGACCTCAGAAGCTGTAGCGGGCCCGCACGCCGTAGGTACGCGGCGCCTGGAACTGCCACACGTTGAGCTGGCTGCTATAGTTGCGCGTCATGTTGGACATCACCACTTTGTCGGTCAGGTTGTTGACATAGGCCTGGAATTCCCAATCGGTCGCCGTCGGCTTGAAGCTGAGCAGCGCGTTGGCGGTGGTGTAGGCCGGCGAACGGACATCGGCGTCATTGAACACCGAGTAGTAGTAAGCCGTCGAATGCTTGACCGACAGGCGCCCCATCAACTCGCCGGCGCCGACATCGCCACTGCGTTGCACGCCGGCGGTCATGACGAACTTGGGCGCATTCGGCAAGGCGTTGCCGCCGATATTGCGGTTGGCGGGCGGCGTGCTGCCTTCGCTGACGATGATACCGTCGGCAAATTTGGTATTCAGCAGCGTCGCCGCGAAGTCGAAGCGCGCAATGCCCGGCAGCGTGGCCACCAGTTCCGTTTCGAGGCCCTTGATGCTGGCCTTGCCGACATTGAAGATGCCGCCGCTGCTCAATGCATCCGTGGTCTGCGTGGCCTGGTAGTTCTGGTAGTCCTGGTAAAACAGCGCCGCGTTGAATTTCAACTTGCGCCCCCACAGGCTGTTCTTGCTGCCCAGCTCAAACGATTTGACGCTCTCCGAGCTGTACGGAATCGACGCCGCGCTGCCATTGGAGTTGAAGCCGCCGGCCTTATAGCCAGTGGCATACTTCGCGTACAGGAAATTCACTGGCGTCAGCGTCCAGTCCAGTCCAAGCTGGAAGGTCGGCTTCGATTCCTTGACCAGGCCGTCGCCCGGCGTGGAGAAAGCCGGTGCGCCGATGAACGGATTCACCAGCGCGCCCAGCAGCAGACGGGCCTCGCCGGTCCGCAGCTTTTCATCGCGCGAATAGCGTCCGCCCACGGTCAGCTTCAGATCATCGCTGAGTTTCCAGCCGACCTGGCTGAACAGACCCTGAGTCTTGGTCTGGATCATATAATCAAATTTGATGCCGTAGGTGTTGGCATAGCTGACCGGCAGGTCGGCCTGCATCGCCAGGTTGTAGATGCCGCTGTCGATGGTATTGGCTTCGGTGAAATAGAAATAGCCGGCCTGGGCGGTAAACCGCCCGCTTTGTGAGGTGGCCAGGCGGATTTCATGATTGCGTGTCGCCGGTTTTTCGCCCTGCTTGAACCAACGCGTGGCCGGATAGGCGGCAAAGCCGGTCACATCGGTATTGTGCTTGTAGTCCTGTTTATCGTAGCCGCCCGCATAGGTCAGGGTCAGGTCGCCGGGCAAGCGCTGGTAGCTGAACTCCCAACGCCAGCGCTCGCCATCGAGCTTGGTGGAGACCGGCGCCCAGCCGGGAAAACGACGGGCGTCGCCGACCGCCGTCACCACGGCGAGCGGCACTCCCTTGGTGACCTCGCCGACACTGTCGATTTTATCCTTCTGGTACGACAGCAGGCCTTCGAAGCCGCTCACCGGCTGGAAGGCTAATTGCAAGCGCGCCGATTTGGTGTTCTCGTCATCGCCATCCTGATTGATGCCGGTCAGGTGGCGGTAGCCGTCGTGCCGGCGCGACAGGGCCGAAAAACGCATCTGCACGGTGTCGCTGAGCGGCAGATTCACCGCCCCTTCCAGATTGACCGTGCTGAAGCTGCCGATGTCGGCGCTCAGGTAGCCGCCGAGGTTCTCGCGCGGCTTGGCCGTGATGATGTTGATCAGGCCACCGGTCGAGTTGCGGCCGAACAGCGTGCCTTGCGGGCCTTTCAGCACTTCGACCCGTTCCACGTCATACATCGACGAGCCGACGCTGAACGAACGATTGGTGAAGAAGCCGTCACGCGCAATCGGCACGGCCGGGTCGCCAGTCTCGGTGGTATCGGTGGACGCGACGCCGCGCACCGCCACATAGGCGCCGCCGGCGGAACTGGTGACGTTGATGCTGGGGTCGATGTTCTGCAGCGCTTGCACATTGCCGACGCCGGCGTCGGCCAGTGCCGCGCCGTTGAACACCGACAGCGCCACCGCCGTCGTCTGGGCATTGCTGCGGATCCGGTTGGCCGTCACCACCACCGTGTTTTCTTCCAGCGCAACGGCCTGGGTGCTGTCAGGCGCCGGCTTGGGAGCGACCTGGGCAAAAGCCGTTTGTGCGGAAATCATCATTGCGCCGCTGGCCAGCAGGCATTCGAGTAGTCGTTGGTATTGCATGAAGCGTCTCCTGTGGAAGTCCCTGGGGACTGATATTTTTCTGCTGTTGATCGCCACGGACTGCGGCGATGACACTAGGTTAAGACAATCCACCCAGGTCCTAAAATGGTCATTCCCGATGGGCAGGTATTCGCTTTGCCAATAGCGCAGCTATCGGCAAAACGAATAACGATGTATCCGGAATGCCGACTACCGCCAGCCGCGCGGGCCTGCCTACAATCAACGCCAGGCGCCCGCTACTCAACCCTAAAACGGAGACATTCATACAATGAAACGATTCATCGCGATAACGCAGATCAGCGCACTGTTCGCATGCAGCTTGATTCCTGCACTGATGGCCGCCAACGCCAACGCGCAAGCGCCAGCCAGCAACCGGGAGATCATGCGTGCCTTTGTGACCACCGCCTACGAAAACAAGCAGCCGCGCGCAGCGTATGAAGCCTACGTCGCCGCCGACCTGATCCAGCACAACCCGAATGTGGCCGACGGCCGGGAAGCGGCGATCGCCGACCTCACGGCGCTGTTCAAAGATCCTTCCGCCCGTTTCGATATCAAGCATGTTTTGGTCGATGGCGATCTGGCGGTGGTGCACTTCAAAGGCACCCTGAGCACCGGTGCCCCCTCCGCTGCGGTGTTTGAATTATTCCGGCTGAAAGACGGCAAGATCGTCGAGCACTGGGATGCATTCCAGGTGGTCAATCCAGCCAATGCGCAAAATCCCCATCCCTATTTTTAAGGTAGAACTTATGGACCGTCGTACTTTTATGGCAGCCACGGGCGCCGCAGCAGCGGTAAGCAGCATGCCCGCCATGGGCGCAAACAACAGCGCTAAAAAATTCCCTGCCGGCTTCCTGTGGGGCGCAGCCAGCGCCGCCCACCAGGTCGAGGGCAACAATACCAATAGCGACTGCTGGGTGGCGGAGCATATCGAAGGCACTACCTTCGTCGAACCGTCCGGCGACGCCAACAACAGTTTCGAATTGTGGCCGGCCGACCTCGACCTGGTGCGCGCCATGGGCATGAACACCTATCGCTTCAGCCTCGAATGGGCCCGCATCGAACCGGAACCGGGCTTCTTTTCCATCGCCATGCTGGATCACTACAAAGCCATGATCGAAGGCTGCCGCGCCCGCAACATCGTGCCGGTCGTGACCTTCAATCACTTCACCACGCCACGCTGGTTCGCGCTGCGCGGTGGCTGGATGCAGCAGGAAGCGCCGGATTTATTTGCCCGCTTCTGCGACCGCGCCGCCCGCCATCTGGCAAACGATATCGGCTATGCGATCACGCTCAACGAGCCCAACCTCGCCGGCATCCTGCATCTGGTGTTTCCGCCCGGACTGGGCGAAAAACTCTATGCGGCGGACCAGACCATGACGATGGCCCTCTCGCGCAAGCTGGGGGTGCCGCTGTTCTTGGTCGGCAACGGACTGTGGCTGCCGGATCCTGAGCGGGTGCGTCAGCACCTGCTCAAAGGCCACGCCCTGGGCCGGCAAGCCATCAAAGCCGCCCGCAGCAACCTGCCGGTGGGAGTCAGCCTGGCGATCATTGATGACCAGGCCGCAGGCCCGAACAGCAAACGCGATGCCATGCGTGAACAACTTTACGGTCCCTGGCTGCGCGCCGCGCGTAACGACGACTTCATGGGCGTGCAAAACTATGAGCGTGCGGTGTGGGACCAGAACGGCAAGCTGCCGGTGCCGCCGGGCGCCACCACCAACCAGGTTGGGTCCGAAGTGTATCCGCCATCGCTGGCGGGCGCGGTGCGCTACGCCCACGCCGCCACCGGCTTGCCGATCATGGTCACCGAACACGGCGTGAATAGCGCCGATGACAAGATCCGCGCCGGGCTGATTCCGCCGGCCCTGGCCGAATTGCAGCAAGCTGCGGCGGACGGCGTGCCGGTGCTGGGCTATCTGCACTGGTGCCTGGTCGACAACTTTGAATGGAATTCCGCCTACACGGCGAAGTTTGGCTTGCACAGCATTGATCGCAAGACGTTCAAGCGCACCGCCAAGCCCAGCGCCCTGGTGCTAGCCGAGATTGCCCGAAAAAACGGCTTCTGACTGCTGGCCCAACCCCGCCGCCACGTCCTCAGTGGCGGCGGGGTTGGCGCTGCCGCTGACTTGGGCGGCCAGCCGCAACATCGATCGCAGCCATACGTGGGCGGCGTCGTTCTGTTTCGATGGATGCCACTGCATGGATTCGCAAATCTTCGGCACCTTGACCGGCAAATCGAGCACGCGTATCGGATATTGGCGCGCCAGTTGAAGCGCCAGCGTATGTTGCAGCGTGGCGATGCGCTGGGTGTTGACGACAAACTGCGGCAGCAGGTTGAAGGCGGCACAGGTTACCTCGATGCGCCGGCTCAAGCCTATGCTGCGCAGGAAGAATTCATCAAAGGCAAACGCCTGGTGCGAGCCAAATGCGGTGACCACATGGCCCAGCCGCAGATAGTCGCTTTCGCTCAGCTGAGCGCCGATCTCGGCGTTGCGGTCCCAGGCGATACAGCTGAAATGATCCGAAAACAGCATCTCGGACGGATAGCTGCACGACAGGTAGTGCTCCGGCATCGCCACGATATCGATTTCGCCGCGCTCCAACTGCACCATGGTCCGCTCGCCCGGCGACAGCATCTCGATCGTCACGAACGGCGCGGCATGGTTCAAATCGGCCACCAGGCGGGTCATGACCAGCGAGCTGAAATAGTCGGAAGCGACCACGCGGAAATGGCGCGGGGTGGTTTCCGGGTTGAACGCGGTCGCAGTCTCGACGGTCTGCTTGATCTTGACCAGGATTTCCCGCACCGGCCCCATCAATGAGACCGCCAGCGGCGTCGGCACCATGCTGCGGCCGGACTGCACCAGCAACTCGTCGCCGAAGTACTCGCGCAGGCGCGCCAATATGCCGCTGGCCGTAGACTGGCTCAGGCACAAACGGCCGGCCGCGCGTGTGATGTTGCATTCGGTCAGTAACACATCCAGGCCGATCAGCAAATTCAGATCCAGCCGGTTGAACCGCATACTCTGAACATTCATGTCCATGTCTCCTGTTTTTTTATATCTGGCTGAGGCAGCTTAAATCATAACCAGAATTCTAATTATATCCAGTTTCTTCATGCGCACTACTGCCGTGTCATCGGCACTGGCGGTAGCAGGTATCGGATTTTGCCATTGGCCGGAGTGAAAACCAGCCCGCAAAATGGTGTGCAGATTAACAACAAGGAGACACAAAAGATGAGCAATCGCCGTGAAATGTTGAAACAAACGCTATTGGGCGGCATGGCCCTGGGCGTGCCGGCTGCCGCCCAAGCCGCACCGCCCTACCGCCAGGGCTTCGAGGGGCACGGGTGGCCGACCTCGGCGACGGCCGCTACCTGAACCCGATTTTCGCCGGCGACCATCCCGATCCCAGCATCCTGAAAGACGGTGCCGACTACTACATGACCTTTACCTCGTTCGAAGCCGCACCGGCGCTGGTGATCTGGCACTCGCGCGACCTGGTCAACTGGCGTCCGTTGGCGCCCGCCCTGGCCCATCCGCCAGGCAGCGTGTTTGCGGTAGACCTGGTCAAGCACGGCGGCCGCTACTACCTCTACATCCCCGTCATCCCGACCGCGATTTCGCAAGGCTTGAACCACCAGCCGGGCATTTTCGTGATCCACGCCGCGCATATCGAAGGACCGTGGAGCGAGCCGGTGTCGCTGAACATCGCCGGCTACATCGATCCTGGCCACATCGTCGGTGAGGACGGCAAGCGCTACCTGTTCCTGAGTGGTGTCAGCCGCGTGCAGCTGAGCGACGATGGCCTGTCGACCATCGGCCCTATCGAACACGTCTACGATGGCTGGAAATATCCGGACGACTGGATTACGGAGGCCTACTCGCTGGAAGGCCCGAAGCTGATGCGCCGCGGCGAATGGTTCTACCTGATCAGCGCGGTCGGCGGCACCGCCGGTCCGCCGACCGGCCACATGGTGATTGCCGCGCGCTCGCGCTCTATCAACGGTCCGTGGGAAAACTGTCCGCACAATCCCATCGTACGCACCCGCGACGCCAGCGAAAAATGGTGGTCGCGTGGCCATGCAACACTGGTCGAAGGCCCAGCCGGCGACTGGTGGATGGTCTATCACGGTTACGAAAATGGCTACTGGACCCTGGGCCGCCAGACCTTGCTGGAACCGGTCGAGTGGACCAGCGACGGCTGGTTCAAGGCCAAGGGCGGCGACCTGTCGCGGCGGCTGCGCAAACCGCGCGGCGGGCCAGCGCAAACCCACGGCATGCCGCTGTCGGACGACTTCAGCGAGAACCTGCTGGGGCGCAAGTGGAACCTCTACGATCCGGGCCTGAACGAATTGCGGCGCGTGCGCTACGAGCCGGCGGCGCTGGTCTTGCAAGGGAAAGGCAGTACGCCATCGGACAGCTCGCCGCTGACCTGCCTGGTGGGCGATCACGCCTATCAATGCAGAGTGGAGCTGGAACTGATTGGCGATGTGCAGGGCGGCCTGCTGCTGTTCTACAGCCGCAAGCTGTACGTCGGCATGGGGCACGATGGCAAGCGCATGACCAGTTACCGTTTCGGCAACGCCTCGCCCTACTGGACGGAGCCAGCGCCAGTGGTGCGGCGGCTGCACCTGAAAATCGTCAACGACCGCCACATCGTCACCATGTACTACAGCGAGGATGGCAAGCAGTGGACGCGTCATGGCCTGCGCGCAGAAACTTCGGGCTACAACACCAACACAGCAGATGAATTACTGAGCCTGCGCCCGGCCCTGTTCGCGACCGGCAGTGGCAGCGTCCGTTTCCGCAACTTCCACTACCAGGCACTCAAATAAGGCGCTCGCTGCCGCATCGACCACCTCAGACATCGATGATGGCGATACTCTTCCGCAGCATGGCCAGCTTGTCCTGGCCTGCTGACGGCGTCCACTCATGACTGATGAAGCCACGATAATCCAGATCGGCGATAACGCTGGCGACGTGCCGGTAATTCAGTTCCTGGGTCTCGTCTATCTCATGCCGCCCAGGCACTCCACCCGCATGAAAGTGCCCTATCCACTGGATATTTTTGCGCAGAAAATTGGTGATGTTGCCATCCATGAGCTGAGCATGATACAGATCGACCAGCAACTTCACGCGTGGTGAATTGACTTGGATGACCACATCCAGCCCCCATGGCAGATGATCAAACATGCTGCCCGGTGGCGCCGGTGGCCCGCCGGTGTGCCCCGAATTAATGTTCTCCATCACCAGCGTGACGCCACGGGCTTCCGCATGCGCGCACACCCGCTGTAAAAAGCCGATCGCGTTGCGCTTGCCTTCCTCGTAACTGAGGTTGCCACGCACACCGCAGGTCACAAGGATGTTGGGGATGCCATGGATTGCGGCGGCATCAATCCGCTCGCGCAGCGCGGCTTCGAACTGGCCATCCTGGTCCGGCGTGCCGATGGCGTTCCAGCCAGCCGGCCCTGCCGGCGCCCGGGCCAGCGTCGAAATTCCACCGCCGTAGTCGACACGCAGCACGGTCATGGCCAGGCCATACTTCTTCAGCGTCGGCCAGTCGGCAGGGTTGCTGACGAAATCCAGTCCCTGTATGCCCAGCGCCTGCGCCATACGGCAGGTATCATCGATATCCTGGTTGAACAAATGGGGCGTCAATCCCTGGCGCAGGCGCCCGCGCGCCGATACGCCTGGACTAACGGCATACAGCGCGCCGAGGGCTACCGCCGCCAGGAAGCGACGACGGTCAAAGTCCGAGCGCATCACGCGACATGGCCAGCGAGGCGCTGTCCGGCACTGTCGGGAAGTACTCCAGGCCGATGGCGCCTTCATAGCCTTTCTGGCGCAGCGCTTTCATGATACTGGCCCAGTCGATATCGCCGGTGCCGGGTTCGTGACGGCCGTTGGTATCGGCCACCTGCACGTGGCCGACCAGCGCCATGCGCTCGCCGATGGCGGCGACAAAATCCTCCTGCGTCTGCGCCGAGTGGAAGGCATCGGCCAGCAGGCGTAGCGCCGGGCTGTTCACCGCAGCGACGATGTCCAGCCCTCGCCCAACCGTGTCCACATACATGCGCTGGCCGTTGATCACCATGTAGACCGGCTCCAGCCACAGCATGGTGCCGGTCTGCTCTGCCAGCGCTGCGGCGCGCTTCAGGACGTCGACTGCGGCATCGAACTGCTGGTGCTCCGGGACGTCCGGCCGGGTAAAGCCGGACGCCAGGATCATGGCGCTGCCGAAGCGCTGCGCCACCGGAATGGCGTCGCGCACCGCCGCCAGCACCGCTTCATGCTCGGCCGGATCGACCAGGCTGCGGCGCGGTTCGACGCAAAAGCTCAACAGCCGCGAGCCGCTCTGGTTCAAGGCCGCCTCGATGGCGTCCAGCGGCTTTTCACGCCACAGGTGGATCTCGACGGCCGTGACGCCGGCCTCGCTGGCGGCGCGGATGCGGGCCGCCAGGTCGGGACGGCCGTCGGCAAACATCCATTCAATACAAGCTGCAATTTGCATCATCATTTTTCTTTCGTTTGTGTGAAGGCCATCACGATGGCCCCGAGCAGGCAGGCGGCGCCGGTGACGGCGACGCTGCCGAGGAAACTCAAACCCACGCTGCCGATCAGCGTCACCAGCGGCGGACTGAGGAACTGCCCCAGGAAGAAGGCGCCGCCCCACAAGCCCATGCCGCGCCCGCGATGTTCAGCGCCATAGTGCTGCAGCGCCCATGTCACCAGCACCGGCAGCATCAAACCGCCGCCGACCTGTCCCAGCGCATCGAGCGGCAAGCCGATGACGAGATTGGGCGCCCAGGCGACGCCGACATAACTGGCGCCGTACAGCGCCAGCACCACCATCATCCACTGCGGCACCGTGACGTTGGCATAGCGCTTGAACAGATAGCCGCCCAGCACGGTGCCGAGGCTGGCAACGGTCGCCAGCACGCTGATGCGCTCGGGCGAAGCCACGCCCATATCGCCGAAGATGCGACCATGCTGCACCGCCTGCACAAAGAACACCAGCGAGAACAGCACCGTGACGCCGCACACCAGCAGCGTGACCCGCCACGGGAATGGCGTGGCCGGCGGCCGTTCCGCAGCGCTGCTCCGGCGCGGCTCCCAGCATACGAAGTACACCCACGCCAGCACCGCAAAGCCACTCAGGTACAGCAGGAAGGGATAGCGCCAGTGCATGCCGGCCAGGAAGCCACCGGAGAGCAGAATGGCGGAGCCGATCAGCGGCGCGAACATGTTCTGGTAGCCCAGCCACTTCTGCCGCTCCTCGCCCTCGAAGTAGTCACCCATCAGCGCATTGCCGACGGTGAGAATGGCCGCTTCCGCCAGCCCGACGATGACGCGGCTGGCGACGATCAGCAGCAGGCTGTCGAAGAACATCGGCGCCAGGCCCAGCAGTGCGAAGGCGAACAGCGCCACCAGCAGCAGCGTGCGCCGCCCCCAGCGGTCGGCGATCGCGCCCATGAAGCCCGAGAACAGCGCCACGCACAGCGATGGCACGGTGATAATCATCGGCACCAGCAACTGGAAGTTGGGCACCGAGGAAAACTGCTGGAACAATTGCGGCAGGCTGGGAACCAGCGCCGCCAGCGCCAGCGTGGGCATGGCCATGATGCCCATCAGCGCGAGACCCTGCGCGCGGCCGGCCTTGCGCCGGCCGGAGTCGCCGAGCGCCGCGCCCGGCTGCGGCGTGGGCGCTGTGCTTTGTAGTGGATTCATGGGCGCTCCCGGGTTTAGCGTGCGGGCAGGTCCAGCACGTTCTGCCGGTACCAGCTATTGAGCATCATGCCGGTGGCGATAGGCTCCGGTCCCTTGTCGCTTTCCACCACGATCCAGCCGGCGTAGCCGTGCTCCCGCATGGCCGCCAGCAGCGCGGGAAAATCCACCAGCCCGGTGCCCATCTCGCCGAACCAGCGCGCGATCTCGCGCTCGCCGCCGGCGGCGATCAAGGCGCGTTCGGCGTTGGGCAGCTTGTACTCATCGAGCGTGTCGACCGCCAGCGCATCCTTGAAATGGAAGTGCAGCACGCGGTCGTGGAAGCGCCGGTACAAGGCCACCACGTCATGCCCGGCGATGGTCAGTTCCGCCGTATCGATGGCCAGGCCGACTTGTTCGCGGTCGCACAGCTGCAGCAGCTGCTCGAATTCGTCGACGCTGCGCAGCGCCGACAAGGCATCCACGTGCAAGGCGACCTTGAGGCCCAGCGGCGCCGCCATGGCGGCCACCTGGTTCCAGCAGTCCGCAGCGGCGGCCAGGCGTTCGGCGTTGAGCGCACCCTCCTTCCAGAACGACGGGAACGGCCGCACCACCAGCAGCGTGCCGCCCAGTTCCGCCAGCATCTGCGCATGAATCCGCGCCTGCGCGACGATGCGCGCATGGTCCGCCGGCTGCGTGCTCATCAAGCCGAAGTGCAGTTCCTCGAAACTCATCAGGGTCGGATCGAAGAAGGTGCTCGATACGTGATGGATGCCGAGGTCCTTGAGCTTCAGGCGGAAGTGCGCCGCCGAGCCGTAGTTGATGGCGATGTTCTCCGGCCGCCCGATAGGGTCCCAGCGTCCGCTGCCCGCATTGAGTTCCACCGCGTCAAAGCCGCAGGCCGCCGTCACCTTGAACGCACGCTCGATTTCTTCCAGGCGCGCGAAGCTGGTGAAGCCAGCCTTCCATTGATTTACTCCATATGCCCACTTGATCATGGCCTCACCTTATGCGTAGATTTTCTTCAGTACGTGCTGGATGTACCAGGCCGACAGCGCCGTGGTTTCCGGATAGTTGCCGCCTTCGACGTCGGCCTTGTCGTGCTCGACGCCGACCCAGCCCTCGTAGCCGCATTCCTTCATGGCCTGCATCAGCGCCGGAAAGTCCACCAGGCCGCCGGGCGTGCCCATCTCGTGGAACCAGCGCGGCGTGGTCGGCGCCATCACTTCCGCATCGGGCTTGCGGCGGTAGTCGCCGGTCAGGTCCACGTGCTTGGTGTCCTTCATGTGGAAGCCGCCGCAGCGGTCCTGCAGCTTGAGGTACAGGTCCACCGGATCGACGCCGGCGATCACGTGCTGCGCCGTGTCGCAATAGAAGAACACGTAGCGCGGATCGGTCCATTCATAGAACTTGCGCAGCTGTTCGGCGCTGCGGATGCCGCAGAAGAACTCGTGGTGGCAGCAGGTCTTGACGCCATACTCCAGCGTCATCTTGCCGACCCGGTTCCACAGCTCCGCGCAGGCGCGCAGCTTGTCATCAGTGACCGGCTCGACGTCGTAATACAGGCCGGCCGGCATGACGATGAAGTTCTCCACGCCCAGGCCCACGCTGGAACGCATGATGTGCTGCGCGTAGTTGAAGATGTGGTCGTGCGTGGAGCGCACGTGCGGTGCGCTTTGGCGCTCGTCGTACATCACCGCATGGAACAGGCTCAGTACCCGGTCGATGCCGCGCTCCTGCATGAAGGCGCGGGCGTTTTCCAGTGAGCCGAACAACTCGCGCAGCGGGCCGAGATGAAAATCGAAGGTCTCGATCGCCTCGAAACCAAGCGACGATACCTGCTTGAGAAAAACGTCGAAGCGCTTCACCGAGGTGTATTGCGATAGCTGCCCTTGCGGGGTGTCGATGCGCCAGTGGTCCATGTAGGCCCAGCGCAGCTTAGGTGCGGGTGCGGATGCAGTCATGCCTATTCCTTTTAAGAATCAGAATGTTAGTTATGATTTGGTGCGCAACCTGGCACGCGGAGGACCCGCGCACCACGCCTGGTCAGCGCTTGGGAGGCGTAAACACGAGGAAGGCGAGCATCATGTCGCTCAGGTCTTCCAGTAACTGGTTCCACTTGCCGGCTTCACTGAGGCCGCCGATGCTGTCCAGGCCCAGGAAACGGGCCTGGGTGGCGTAGATCAACATCATGCCGCTGTTGATGGCGCGGTCCGGTTGCGGATGGCGTATCTCCTGGCCGCAGGCCTTGATCAAGGCGATGAACTTGGCGTGGTTGTCGTTGGCGCCCTTTCTGCCGGCCGCCTCGATCGCCTCGTCGGTGGCGCTGCGCAGCATGAAAGAGCGCAGCACGCTGGCGTTGTCCTTGAGGATATTCCCCAGGCTGGCGACCACCGCGGGCACCACCTGCGCCAGGCCGCGCGCCTCTGCGGCGATGCGCGCGGCCTCGGCATCGAACTGCCCGGTCATGCGCTCAAGGACCAACACCTGCACCGCACGCAGCAGCTCATCCTTGCCGGCGACACGGCCGTACAGCGACCCGGTCGACACGCCGGAACGCTCGCAGATCTCGGCCAGCGTAATCTGGTCGTAGGATCGCTCACGCAGCAGATCAATGGTCCCTTCGAGTATGCGTTCGAAGGATTGACGGCTGCGGCCCTGCTTCGGCGCGCGTGCGTGAGCGGTGATGGCTGGCATAGGTTTGGCGTGCTCGGTCATTGAGTAGGTTGAGGAGGCAGATTATAGCCGTCCAGCCTTGAACTCCGCCACCGCAAAGTCCACTGCGCGTGCGGTCAGCGCCATATACGTCAGCGACGGGTTGACCGTGCCGCTCGACGCCATGGCGGAACCATCTGTGACGAACAGATTGGGCACGCCGTGCACCTGGTTGCGCCCATTCAGCACCGACTCCGCCGGGTTGTGGCCCATGCGGGCGCCGCCCATCTCGTGGATGGAGACGCCGGGCAGCGCGCGCGACGGCACCAGCTGCACGCGTTCGGCACCGGCCGCCTTCAGCATCTGCTCCGCCTGTTTTCCGGCATCCACCGCCATCTTGCGCTCATTCTCGCCATAGGCGACGTCGAAGCTCAATTGCGGCAGGCCGTAGTTGCCCGGCTTTTTCTCGTTGAGCACCACCCGGTTGTGCGCTTGCGGCAGTTGCTCGCCGAAGGCGCCGAGGAAGGCCATCCACTTGCCGGGCCGCGCGATGCTGTGCTTCATGCCGGCGCCGAAATCGTCGGTCAACGCGGCGGTGTTGGTCCAGTCGTCGCGCATGGCGCCGCCCTGGAAGCCGTAGCCGCGCGTGAAGTCGGCGTCGGCGTCCTGCCCGCCCACGTTACGGAAGCGCGGCACCAGGATGCCGGTGGCGCGGCGGCCCTTGTAGTTGCGGTCCTCGAAGCCCTTGATCTCGCCGAAGGCGGCCACGCCGTGGTGGTCGATCAGGTAGCGGCCCAGCACATCGCTGTGATTACCGATGCCGTTTGGATGCAGCGCGCTGCGCGATTGCAGCAGCACCTGCAGCGAACCGTAGGTGGACGCGCACAGGAAGATCACGCGCGCCTTGAAGCTGGCGCGCTGGCCGGTTTTGGCGTCGATCACGCGCACGCCGCTGGCCTTCCTGGTCTTCGGATCGACATCGATGGCTTCCACCACGCTGTCGGTGCGCACCGTCAGGCGGCCGGTTTTCTGCGCCGCCGGCAGCGTCGAACTGAGCGTGCTGAAATACGCGCCGAACGAGCAGCCGCGATTGCAGATGTTACGGTTCTGGCACTGGCCACGGCCGTTGTGCGGCACCGTCAGATTGGCGACGCGGCCGATGGTGACACGGCGGTCCTGCCATTTGCCTTCGATGCGCTGCTTGAGCGCGCGTTCCAGCGCCGTCATTTCCATCGGCGGCAGGTAGTGACCGTCCGGGAAGTGCTCCAGCCCTTCCGGCTGGCCGCTGACGCCGATGAATTTTTCCACATGCGTGTACCACGGCGCCAGGTCGGCGTAGCGGATCGGCCAGTCGTTGCCGTGACCGTCGCGGGCGTTGGCCAGGAAGTCGTCATTGCCCCAGCGGTAGGACTGGCGGCCCCAGGTCAGCGAGCGCCCGCCCAGCACATTGGTGCGATGCCAGCGGAACGGCTTGATCTGTTCATACGGATTCTCGCGGTCGTTGATCCAGTAGTGACGGTTGGCCCAGCTGAAGGCGCCGCGCTCGATCTTGCTCTGGATTTCGTATTCGCGCGCATACAGCTCGCGCTCCGGCAGGCCGTCGTTGGGCGCCTGCCATGGCGGCGTGAACTCGTGCACATAGCCTTTCTGGTGCTCGACCAGCGCGCCGCGTTCCAGCATCAGCACTTTCAGGCCCTTCTCGGTCAGTTCCTTGGCAGCCCAGCCGCCGGTGATGCCCGAGCCGATAACGATGGCGTCGAATTGGGTAGTCTTGCTCATGCGTGATCCTTAGATGACGACCTGGTATGGCCAGGTCTTGATGTCCACATTCGATTCGAATTTGCCGGGCACCGGCATGTAGCGCAGTTCCTGGTTGCTGCCGGCTTCGGAAGTGAAGTAGCCCAGCACCACCAGGTCGCGCAGGCGAAGGTAGAACGGCGCTTTCGGGTCGAGAATGCGGTCGCTCAGCGAGAAGGTGCGGCCGCCGTAAGGGCTGGCGGCGCGCAGCGCCTGCAGGATGTCGGCGCCCTGCTCCGGCGTGCAGGCGGCATAGGCGCACTGGTGGCGCTGCTGCGCGCTGGCGTCCAGACCGGTCAGGCCGGCGCGGAATACCGCGAGTTCGTCGGCCGTCATCCAGTGCGCGGACAGCGCGGCGATGAACTGCGGGACGCCGGCTTCCTGCGCACCCGGCGTATCGGTGGCAGGGACGATGATTTGCGCTGCGGCCGACAGCACGGCCATGTCGGCGGCGCTCAAGCCGGCGCTGCTTGCTGCGGCCTGGCCACCGGCGGCGGCGCCGGTGCCTGGATTTGCGGTGGCTGCCGGTGCGCCGGCCGCTTGCAGCGCGGCGGCGGCGGCGGAGGTAGTCCAAGTGGCGGCCAGCGCGCCGCCGGCCAGCAAAGCCGTCAGCACATCGCGGCGCGAAACGGCAGGCTGCATGTCACGGTGGGCGCCGCCGCTATTCGCCACGCCGGTCAGCACGCCGGGCATTTTCCTGAATTGCACTTTACTGAAAATCATATGGGCCTTTCTGATACGAGTCGGCAAAAATGATAGCGCTTTCCCGGCTGCTCGCTATCGCTAAACGTTCTGCTTTTATCGATAGCTCCTATCCGTGCCGGCGATACCTGTCAGAACTGGGTGCCTGCCCGAACGCCGAAAGTACGCGGCGCACCGATGCCGAAGCCTCCCGGCAGCAGGCTGTCGAGCGTGATGGTGTTTTCAAGATTGCGCGCGTAAGCCTGCACGTAGTAGCGTTGCGCCGGCGCGGTGTAGGTCGCGCTGATATCGCTCTTGCGGTAGGCCGGCTGCCGGTAGCGGATCGCCTCGGCGAAATCGCTGAGGAAGTAGGCGCCGTTCAGCCGCGTGCCGATCCGCGCAACCACGCTGGCGCCGCCGTCGAGCGTGAAGGTGTGGGCGTAACCGAGGCTGGCGTTATAAGCCGGTGAGCGGTCGATCTGCTGGCCCGACCAGTCGTTGCCGGCGTTCGGACGGTAGGTTTTGAACTTGCCTTCCGCAGTGGCGAGCGAGAAGTTGATGCGGTCGTCCACCGTGGCGTTGTAGCTGCCCTCCAGCTCCAAGCCCTTGATGCTGGCGTTGGAGGCATTGGTGGTGAGCGCGCCGCAATTGGCGCCGGTACTGCCGCTGGCGCAGACCACGGACGTCAGCTGCATGTCCTTGTAGTCGTAGTGAAAAGCGGCGGCGCCGAGACGCAGCCTGTTACCGAGGAAGCGGCCCTTGACGCCCGCTTCCATCGACGTCAGGTTCTCCGGCTTGTAGGCGGTGCCGCTGGTGTCATTGAAGCCGCCCGCCTTGTAGCCGGTCGACAGGCTGCCGTACACCATCAGCGCGGGACGCACGTCGTAGTCGGCCGCCAGACGGAAATTGGACTTCGCGCTTTCCACATGCGCCGTGTAACCCGGGCCGGCGGCGTTGCCGCTGATCGGATCGTGGCCGGATTTTTCATCACGCGTGGTGCGCGCGCCCAGCGTCAGGCGCAGGTCCTTCGAAGCGCGATAGGTCATCTGCCCGAACGCCGCCTTGGAACGGCTTTCGACGGTCGGCGTGAAAGGCAGTACGATCAACGGGCCAGGCGTCACCGTGTAGTAAGTGCCGGCGCGGAAGATGTCTTCGTTGAAGTGGTAGATGCCGGCCACCCAGCTTAAAGCCGCATCGCCGACTGAATTCAGGCGCAACTCATGCGTGCGCTGGGTCGACTCGCCGTTGATGATGTTATACAAGGGGAAGCCGAAGTAGCTGCCGTTGTTGAACTCATCGACCTGCGCGTGCAGGCGCGCGAACTGGTAGGTCAACTCCGCCGCGTCGCCCACGCTGGTCTTGAACTCCGAGCGCAGCGAGGTGGCCACGTCGCCCTTGTGCGAGCCCACATTCACGAAGCGGAAGGCGGCGGTGCGCTGGGCGTCCGCGCCACGGTCCAGGTACACGGGATTGCGCAAGTTGTTACCGCCCGCAACGGGCGTGCCGTTGAAGAAGTTCGTCAGCGGCACGCTGTTGGAGCCGTTGCCGCCGGCCTTGCTGCGCTCCGCCGTCAGCAGCCACGTGGTCTGCGGCGTGAAGGTGAACAGTGCATGCAGGCGGCCGGCACTGTCGTCCTGGTCGGAGAGGCCCACCGTATTCGGGCCGGCGTGCAGATAGGTATTGTGGCGCACCGTCAGCGCCGCGGCGCGCAGGGCCAGCGTGCTGTTGACGGGGATATTGAGCACGCCTTCCAGACGGCGCATGGCGTAGTCGCCGATCTCGGCATCGACCCGGCCTTCGAGCTTGTTGGTCGGCTTGTTGGTGATCAGGTTGATCGCGCCGGCGGTGGCGTTACGGCCGTACAGCGTGCCCTGTGGGCCGCGCAGGACTTCGACCCGCTCCAGATCGAGGAAGCTGCCCAGCTGCGCTTCGCTGCGGCCGATGTAGGCGCCGTCCACATTGAAGGCGGTCGAGGAGTCGCCCTTCTCGCTGGTGTCCAGGCTGACCACGCCGCGTATCGCGACCTGCAGCTTGCCGGTGTCGGTGGAGATTTGCACATTCGGTGCCAGCTCGGTGAGCGCCACCGCATTGGTGGCGCCGGACTGGCGCAGGTCCTCGCCGCCCAGCACCGACAGCGCCAGCGGTGTTTTCGATGCCGGCTGCGCGGTCTTCTGCGCCGTGACGATGACTTCCTGGATCTGGCCGTCCTGCGCCGCTGCAACGCCGGCGTCGGCGCCGCCAGCCCAAAGGCTGGCGAGAATGATGGTGAGATGCGGGCGGACGAACGCGGTCCGCGACCGGTTTAATACGGTTTGCTTGGGCACTATTGTCTCCAGTCTTATGGACTTTTTCAGTCTTTTTATCTGCCAGCGCCTGTATGGTCAGGCGTCATGACGGTTTCAGAATATCATATTTCAGAACCAGAATTCTGATTTTTTAATAGCCCACCGTTGGACTGCGTACGCCTACCACCTGCTCCGCCAGCGTACGCAGGCTGCCGCTCACCTGCTGATCCAGGCAATCGCCTTCGGCGTCGAACAACTTCACGCCTGCGGTATTGAGCGTCACGCCGAGCGGCGTCGGCCAGCCGCGCAGCGCGTGCACGATGGCGCGCATCGCGGCCAGCGTGGTGTTGCAACCCTGCCACCCGGCCGCCGTCACGATGCAGCCGACCGGCATGCCGTCCAGGTACACGCGCTCGTCGGCGCGCAGGTCTTCCAGCAGGTCGATGGCGTTCTTCACCAGTCCCGAGACGCCGCCGTGGTAGCCCGGTGAAGCGAAGATCACGGCGTCCGCCCGGCGCACCGCTTCCACCAGCGCGCGCTGGCCTTCGGTGCGATCGCTTTGTTCAGGCGAGTAGCTGGCCAGCGAGGCCAATTCCTCGCCACCGAACAGGCGAGTTTCGGCGCCCAGTTCCTCCGCGTGATGCAGCGCGGCGCGCAAAGCGCTCTCGGTGCTGGAGCCGGGACGGGTGGTGCCGCCGATGCCGACGATGAAAGGTGCGCGGCCACTGGCGCGGGCGGCGTTGGTCAGTTGGTTCATGTTTTGTCTCCTTGAATTGTGATCGTTGCGGACAGCGGCAGCTCCGCACTGGAGCGGCCGGCCAGCAATTGAATCGGTCCTTGCAGCGTGGTCCAGCCGCCGTCTTGCCAGGTTTGCAGGCGGCGCAGCGTAACCGCGATGCGCACCTCGGTTTGAGCGCCCGCCGCCAGCCACACTTTGGCGTAGCCGACCAGTGTCAGCTCGGGCAGCGTGCGGTAGACCTGCACGACTTCCGCGCCGGCGCGCTGGCCGGTGTTGCGCAGCTGGACCGCGAACTCGCAGCCATCCTGCATCGCCTGGACGCGGGCGTCGCTTAGCTCGAAACTGGTGTAGCCCAATCCCGCGCCGAAGGCCTGGCGTGCCGCCACCCCACGCGCCGCCAGGCCTCGATAGCCGAAACGCACGCCGTCGCTGTAATGCAGGTCGCCGTTGGCGTCCGGTCGCAGCGACAGGGCCGGATAGTCGGCATCCTGGCGGGCGATGGTGACCGGCATGCGGCCGCCCGGTTCGCGGTCGCCCGCCAGCACCTGCGCCAGTGCCGGGCCGAATTCCTCGCCGGGATACCAGCAGTGCAGCACCGCGCTGGCCTGCTGCTCCCAACTGGTGTCGAAGGCATGGCCGACGTTGGTGACGATGACCGTGTTCGGATTGGCCGCGCAGACGCGTTCGATCAGCGCCAGCTGCTCAGCCGGAAGATAGGTGTCGGGACGGTCCTTGCTTTCCACGCTGGCGTCCGAGGTCTCTCCGACCATCAGGATCACCGCGTCCGCCTGCGACGCCGCATTGACTGCGGCAGCCATCATGGCTTCAGCGGTGCCGGGTGCGCGCACGCCGTACCACAGGCCCTGACAGCGCGCGGCAGTGTAGCGCAGTTCGACCACCACTTCCACGCTGGCGCCCTGCTCCAACGCGATGGCCACGCTGTCGGCGTCACCGCTTTTCAGGCGGCCCATCACATCGCCCGGCGCCAGTTGTTCGTCGCGGCGGAATACTTCCTTGCCGCCGACCAGAAGGCGCAACGCACCGGTGCCGCCGACATAGAACAGGTGCTCGCCACTGTCGTTGGCCGTATAGATGCCGCTGGCCCGGGTGCCGGCATTGGCCTGCAAGGCGCCCGCTTCGTGCACGCCGTGGAACCAGGTCAGCGAATTGGTATCGCGCGTTTCGCTCAGCAACGGAGCGCCGGCCATGTCGGCATTGCCGAAGTAATCGATGGTCATGCCCCTGGCGCAGCCGTCGCCGAGCGCACGCGCCGGACGCACCGCCATGCGCGGCAGCTTGGGTTGCGGATCGACGCCAGGCGCGTAGGTGGTAATGGCGTCGCCGAAACGCGCACGCAACGCATCGACCGGCAGCACGGCATCCGGCTTGACGGCGATCTTGGCGAAGGTGCCGCCCTGGTAGCAAGGCGCGCTGGCATTGGGGCCGATCAGCGCGATGCGCGGCCAGCGCTGCGGGTCCAGCGGCAGCATCGCATCGTCGTTGCGCACCAGGGTGAAACCGCCGGCGGCCGCTTCGATCAATAATTCCGACGCTGCGGCGGCATCCATCGGCGCGCCTTTGGCGGTGGCGAAACGGCGCGCGGCGACGGCCACACGCTGCGCCGCGTCCTGCAGGCGCTCAAGCTGCACCTGCCCTTCCGCCACGGCGGCGGCGCTGCGCGCACCGAGGAAGCGCGCCGGGCCTGGCATTTCCAGGTCCAGTCCACCGGTCAGCGAGCCGACCGTGGAATGGGTGCCGAACCAATCGCTCATAAACACGCCGGGGAAACGCCATTCGTTCTTGGCGATGTCCCGCACCACCGGGCCGGCTTCCGCGCACCAGGCGCCGTTGATCTTGTTGTAGGCGGTGAGCATGCCCGCGCAGCCGGCTTGCGCCGCCATCTCGAACGGCAGCAGACAGACTTCGCGCAGGGTGCGTTCATCCACCACGGCGTTCATCTTGTCGCGTTCCGTTTCGCTGTCGTTGCAGACCAGGTGCTTGGCGACGGCGCCGGTGCCGACCGACTGGCAGCCCTGTATCCAGGCCACGCCCAGCGTGCCGCACAACAGCGGGTCTTCGGAAAAGTATTCGAAGGCGCGGCCGGACAAGGGGCTGCGCGCCATGTTGAGATTAGGCGCCAGCATCAGGTCGACGCCGCGCCGTATCGCCTCGCCGCCGACCAGCCGGCCGACACGCTGCACCAGCGCCGGGTCCCAACTCGCTCCCAGCGCCAGCGGCGATGGCGTCAGCAGGGAGATGTCGCGTTCATCGACGCGCGCGCCCGCCACGCCCATCGGGCCATCGGCCATGCTGAGCGAAGCGATGCCGGCTTCCGGTATCGCCGCCGTGGTCCACATGGTGGCGCCGGCGGTGAGTGTCGCCATTTGCTCAACGCTTAGTTGTTTTGTCATTGTCGTCTCCATCTCCTGCTGTCACCTTGATTACTTAAATGCCGGCAGCACGTGTTCAGCCAACAGCTTCAAGGTCTGGTTGGCATAGGCCAGGCGCTTTTCCGTCAGCGGGCCGGTGGTGGTACCGCACAGGATGTTGCCGATGCCGACTTCCTGATAGGCGCGCAGCTTCTTGATGACGGTCTCCGGGCTGCCGTACAGGCACCAGGTGGCCATCCAGTCCTCGGTGAGCGCGCCGCCGGTGCGGTCGGTCTTCTTATTGGCGTCGTCGGCTTCGGCCTTGGCGTTGAAGGCGGCTTCGCGTTCGACTGCTTCCTGGTAGGCGGTGAGGATCTCCTGTACTTCCCGGTGCGCCTGTTCATCGGTTGGCGCCAGGTGCACGCACTGGTAGCTGTGGGTGGTCCACGACAGCGCGTCGGCCACGATTTCGTCGGAGTGCCCGGCGGTGGTCAGCTGCTCGTAGTAGCTGCTGAAGTATTTCTTCACGTGAGTCAGCGGCTCGGTGCCGCCGATCTTCGGCGGCGTGAAGGCGGGAATGAAGGCCGGCCAGCCGTTGACGGCGGCGCGCGTGGTGCTGCTTTCCTTCATGGCGACCGGCATCAGGCGGGCTTGTTTCTGGCCATATGGCGCCGGTGCGATACGTTGCAGCACGCGGCCCTTGTGGAAGCCGTGTAATTCGATGGCTTCGTCGTTGATGCCTTTCTTCCACAGCGCCTCGGCGGCTTGCAGGTTTTCTTCGGCGATGCGGCCGGCGTCCTTGTAATTGACGCCGAAGCCGATCATTTCTTCCGGCGTGGTGCCCGAGCCGATGCCGACCAGCAGTTTGCCCTTGGTGAGGTGGTCAAGGATGTTGATGCGCTCGACGAAGCGTACCGGGTGGTGCAGCGGCACCGAGGTGACCGAGAAGCCGAAGTGCATGTCCGGCAGCTTGGCCGCCAGGTAGGAGGCGAACATATAGCTGTCGCTGGCGACCGGCATATAGCCGTTGAAATGGTGGTCCGGCAGGAAGATAGCGTCGAAGCCGAGCTTGCCGGCCAGCAATGCGTGCTGTTCCAGGTCGACGATTAGTTGTTTGTCGGCATCCGCGCTCATGGTGCGGGCATTGAGGAAGACGGAGAAGCGCATGATGGGTCCCTTTTATAAGTATGACGGAAATCCGTTAGATCAGAATCCGAATTCTAATTATAGTATTTCGCCGACTCCGGGAAGTCAATCATCGATGTATTCAAGTTTTGGATAGCGGGAATGCGCGAAACCGATAGCACCCAACATGGAACTTTCAGCGTGCGTCCCTGTCCTACATCAAGCCAGTTCCCACCGCCCGGTGCCAAAGTCGAGACTTCTTGGCAGGAGGTGCTATGAACTATGCGTCACGTATCACTAAACTAGAGACTCAAGTGGAAATGAATCAAAAAGAGTTTGATCGGATTCACCAGGCGATCAATGAGTTGCGCACGCATTTCGACCAAAAACTCGATGCCAGCCTGAAAGAAGTGCGCAGGGAAGCCAGCATCAACATGCGCTGGATGATGGGCATGTGGCTGACCACGATGGGACTAATTGCCGGCCTGTGCGGACGGATGTTCGGCATCTACTGAGTGACCCAACAGACTGGCGATCTCCACCGGCCGGCCGGACAGGTAGCCCTGCACCAAGGTGCAGTCGAACTGCCGCAGGAATTCCAGCTGCGCAGCGCTTTCCACCCCTTCCGCGATCACACGCAAGTGCATATTCAAGCCCAAGTCGATGATGGTGCGCACAATCGCGCAATCGTTGCGATCATGCGGCACACCCTGCAGGAACACGCGATCCACCTTGATCGAACTGATCGGCAAGGTCTTCAGCAGCGACAGCGAGGAATATCCCATGCCGAAGTCATCCAGGCTGATTTCAAAGCCCAGCCGCACCAGCTCGCGCATGATCGGCAGCGTCTTTTCGATACGCCGCATGAGCACGCCTTCGGTCAACTCCAGGCAGATACGCGCCGGATCGACACCAGCGGCCGCCACCATCGCCATCAGCTCGCGCGGCAGATCATCGTCAAGAAACTCCGGCGCGGCCATATTCACGTGCACCTGTATCTCCGGCAGACCGGCGGCTTGCAGCAGCGGCAAGTCGCGGCACACCTGTTCTATCACCCAGCGCCCGATGAAGACGATCAGCCGGCTTTGCTCGGCCACCGGGATGAATTGATCGGGCGGCACCACCGTGCCATCGGCCTTGCGCCAGCGAATCAGCGCCTCCAGCGCCACCACGCTGTCGCTGCGCAAGTCATAGATCGGCTGATATTCGACAAAGAACTCGTTGCGCTGCAGCGCGTCCTGCAAGGCCGACAGCATCAACAGCTGCGAGGCCACTACATGCTGCTGGGTATCGTTGTCCTTGCTGAAATGGCTGACCAGGTTGCGGCCGTTGCGCTTGCTCAGGTACATGGCGGCGTCGGCTGCGTGCAACAGCTGGGCGGTATCGGCCCCGTGCAGGGGAAACATGCTGACGCCGATGCTGGCCGAGACCGACAGGTCGTGGCCCAGATAGTTGAAGCGGGTACGGGCCGCGTGCAGCACGGCGGCGGCCAGCACGTCGAGTGCTTGCCGGTCCCATCCGGCTGGTGCCAGCATGGCGAACTCGTCGCCGCCAAGCCGCGCCACGCAGGCGCCGGCCGGCGCCAGTCGTCGCAAGCGGTCGGCGAACTCGCACAGCACCACATTGCCGGCCGCGTGCCCGAAGCCGTCGTTGATGGGCTTGAACTGGTCCAGGTCGATATACAGCAGGCCGAATTTCTCGCCGGCGGCGCAGGCGGCGTCGAGCAGCGCATGGAAATGGGCGCGGTTGACCAGGCCGGTCATCTCATCGGTCTGTGCCAGCACCCGCACGCGCTCCTGCTGCACCATGCGCTGGCCGGTCTGCGCGATCAGCGCGCTGATCGATTCGGCCAGTCCGGGCAGTTGCGCCTCGCGCTGGCGCGGCGCGGCGCTGAAGAACTCCAGCACGCCGGCGCTGTGCAGGCGACCGTCGCCGGCAACATACGTCACCGGGAAGAAGAAGCCCGACTGCAAGCCGCAATGCACGGCCGTTTGTACCCGCGATACATCGCTGTGGCTGCTGCTGACATCGACCCACAACGACTGGCCGCTGACCCAGGTCTGTCCTACCGCGCCTTGCCCAGGCTCGACCGCCAAGGTGGCGGCAGCGCTGCGAAATTGCGAATAATCGCGGTCCGGCGTATGCCAGATGTGGCGGCAACGCAGCACCTCGGCCGAGCCGTCGTGCTCCAGCGCCCAGAATGCGCCCCACTCCCAGCCCAGCTCCTCGCACACCAGGTGGATAATCTTGTACACCGCTTCATCCAGGGTATCGGTGCCGATCAGATATTGTGTCAGGGCGAAATTGAAGCGTTCGCGCAGCGCGGCCCGTTTCATCACGGTGACATCGGTCAGCATGCCGCTGGCTACCGGGCGCTGCTCGGCCGCCACCGACTGCAGCCGCAGCCAGCGCACGCCCTGCTCGCGGTCAACCAGGCGGAACTCGCACACCACCGCCGTGCCACGCGCGGCAATGGTGGCGAGCGCGGCATCCAGCTCGGCCCGATCCTCCGGCACCACGCGCGCGATCCACGGCTCTTGGGCCCCGATCGCTTCCACACCCAGCAGGCGCATCGCCACCGAGGAAAGGCACAATTGTGGCGCGAGGCGCAGCATGGACCAGCGGCCCAGTCCGGCGATATGGTCAATCGGATCGTTGTCCGCCGTCGCAACACACTGCATCAAGTCGTTCATTCGCGCATTCCAAGAGGTGCCCCCGCACAGGCAGGCACTCTTCGCACCAAAGCGGGGATGTCTTGCACCATTGGCAAACACCTTGGTGCAGCCGACAAGTATTTGCCGAGCTGCATGTTGCTATGCAGTATTCATGCCACCTTGGCGAACAAACGCTCGATATCCTCCAGCGACTTGCCTTTGGTTTCCGGCAGGAACAACGCGGAAGTGATGAAATACACCACCGTGCAAGCGGTCCAGAACAGGAACATCACGTGGAAGCCGTAGTTGCCGACGATGGGCAGGAAAGCGCCGGCGATCAGCGTTCCGGTGCCCTGGTTGATCAGCAACGCCACGCCCATGCCCACCGAGCGTATCCGCGTGGGCATCAGTTCCGACAGCGCCAGCCAGACGCACACGCCCGGCCCGATCGAGAAGAAGGCGATGAAGCCGCCTATGCATAGCGCCGCCAACAAGCCGGTGGTACGGCTTGGCGTCGGCCCGACGCTGGCGCGCAGAATCTGTAACGGCGCCTGGCCCGCAGCCGCGCTGACGGCCTGCACTTGCACATGCTGCGCAGCATGCACGCGCCGCGCCGCGTTCAGGGCGTCGCGCGACGCCGGCGGTAGCGTGGCGATCAGTTGCTGCGCCTGATCTGCCGCAGCGGCCGCACCGCGCCCGCTCCATGCCAGCTGCGCCTGTTCCAGCGAAGTGCGTTGCTCCGCCGGCAAGGCCTGCGTCACCTCGGCCGCGCGCTTCAACACGGCTTGCGATGCCTCGGTCGGCGTGTACGCCTCGGCCACCTGCTGATGATCGCCATACTGATACAGGATGCTGAGCTGCACCGCACCTTGCCCGGCCCAACGCGCGTCGACCAGATTGAAATCGAGCCGGTTGTCCTTCACCAGCGCCGCCACATCCGCACGCACATCCACACGCTGCGACTCGAAGCGGTAGAACAATCCAGCCAGCAGGCATAGCGACACGATGATGCCGCCCGTGCCCAGCTTGAGCAGGAACACCCTGCCCTTGCGCTCGACCAGCACAATCGCCACCACCGTCATCACCGAATTGAGGATCTTGATGACCGTGCCGTAGCCGGCCGCCGCCACCGGGTCCAGGCCGGCCTTCTGCAGAATGGTGGACATGAACTGCAGCACCGAGTTGATGCCGGTCGCCTGATTACAGCCAAGGATGATGCAGGCCAGGATAAACGGCAGCACATAACGGCGCTCGGTCAGCATCTCGGTCACGGCCGCCATCGGCGACAGCTTCGGCCGCGCGCGTTCCACCGCCAGCGCGTTGCCGATTTCGTTGAACTCCGTCTCGGCGCGCGCCGGCGGCAGCAGGCGCGCCAATGCGGCACGCGCTTTCTCCGGCCGTCCGTGGCGTATCAGCCAGCGCGGCGATTCCGACACCAGGCAGCTGCCGATGAAAAACAGCGCGCCCGGATACATCACGGTCAGGAACATGCTGCGCCAGGCGTGATCAGCCGCTGCCACGATACGCAGTTGATCCGCGCCGGCCGCCTGTATCTCCAGCTCCGCGTTGCCCAGATAGTGGTTGCCAACAAAGGCCGCCAGCACAATGCCGGCCGTCAGCATGAACTGGAACACCGCCACGCCGCGTCCGCGCTGCGCCGCCGGCAGGCACTCGGCCAGATACAGCGGCACCACCACCGCAATCACGCCACCGCTCATGCCCTGCAGCAGGCGGCCCAGCATCAACGGTACGAAGGACTGCGACAGGTAAATCACCGCAACGCTGCCCACGAACATCAGCGCGCTGACCACCATCATCGGCTTGCGTCCCAGCCAATCGGCCAACGCGCCCGCCACCACAGATCCTAGAATGGAACCGGCCAGCACCGCCGCCACCACCAGCGACAGCTGGCCTTCGGACAGGCTGGTGGAACGGTTTAAATACGGCAGCGCCGGATCGATGATGCCGATATCGATCCCGTACAGCAGCCCCGCAAGGCCGCTGACCACGGCCAAAAACATCTGATAGGTTTTTTGTGAAGTCATGACGTCTCTTTCAACGCGGCCAACGCGGGCCGTCGGCGGTGCGGTAATTGACGTCTTGTACATCGAGACGCTGCAAGGACGATGGCAAGCGCTGTTGGAACTTGGCGTAGTCCTTGAGCGGCTTCGGCGTCCACAGTGTTTCCGCCATCGCCAGCAGGCGTGGCCAGGCCATGTACTCAACCTCGCGTGGACCTTGCATGTACTCGGTCCACAACTGCGCCTGGCTGCCCAGCACATGCTTCGCCAACTCCGGCGGCATGGAGGCCGGCAGCGGTTCGTAGGCATAGACGTGATCGAGCGTGTTGACGGCACGCGCGCCCAGCGGCTCACGGTAGCCCGGCGTGTTAGCCGGGGCCTGAGCGTAGTCGAGATAGGTGTCGCGCTCCGGCGTCATCACCACATCGTGGCCGGCGCTGGCGGCTTTCAATCCGCCTTCCTCGCCGCGCCAGCTCATCACGGTGGCGCCCTGCGCCAGGCCGCCTTCCAGAATTTCATCCCAGCCGATCAGGCGGCGGCCTTTTTGCGCAAGGTAGACGTCCATCTGGCCGATGAACCAGCTTTGCAGCTGATGCAGTGCCGGATGCTCGGCCGGCTTGCCCTGTGCGTCCTTGTAGTTCTGGATGTCTTCCAGCGTGGTGGACGCCGGCACCAGCTTCAAGGTCTTCATGCGCGCCAGCGCCGCCGGTGATTGCGCCCATTCGATTTTCGGACACTCGTCGCCGCCGACGTGGATGTATGGACTCGGGAACAGCGTCAGCACTTCATCCATCACCTGCTGCAGGAAGCGCACAGTGTTTTCCTCCGGGCTGAAGACCTGCGTGATCACGCCCCATTCGCGGCCGACCTGCAGCTTCCTGTCGGGCTGATTGCCCAGTTCAGGATAAGCGGCAATCGCGGCCAGCGCATGGCCCGGCATCTCGATCTCAGGCACCACCGTGATGTGGCGCGCGGCGGCATAGGCCACCACTTCGCGGATGTCTTCCTGCGTGTAGTAGCCGCCGTGCGGCTGGCCGTCGTAGCGCAAGCCGGGTGGATCGCCGGGACGTGGCGTCAACTGGGTCTCGCTGCGCCATGCGCCTACTTTCGTCAGCAACGGGAAGCGCTTGATTTCAATGCGCCAGCCCTGGTCGTCCGTCAGGTGCCAGTGGAAGACGTTCATCTTGTTCTGCGCCAGCAGCTCGATATGCTTGAGCACAAAGCTCTTGGGCATGAAGTGGCGCACCGTATCCAGATGGCTGCCGCGCCAGCCGAAGCGCGGCTGGTCTTCGATGCTGACGGCGGGCAGCTGCCAGCTACGGCGCACCTGAGCCTTGCGGTAGATATCGGCGGGCAGCATCTGGCGCAGCGTCTGCACGCCGTAGAACAGGCCAGCCGGATCGGCGGCGGTGATGGTCACGCCGCGCGCATCGCTGACCAGGCGATAGCCTTCCTTGCCCAGCGTATTCTGTTTCTTGTCCAGTTTGAGGCGGATGGCGTTGGCGCCGTCGCGTGCGGAGAGCGGCAGTTCAAAGCCGGTGGCTGGGCGCAGATAGTCGCGCAGCATCTGCGCTTCGGCCTGCGCCACGCCTTCGGCGACGATGCGGGTGGCGGACGTCAGCACAAACTCTCCCGCATTGCGCTGCAGGTGCGCAGGCAACGGCACGATCTCCTGGGCCTCTGCGGCTCCCATCAACCCTAGCAAACATGACACAAGAACTTGTAAACGCATACTCACCTCAAACGTAAAATGAAAACAGGGCCGGTTATTCCTCGCGGGACCAGACCAGTTCAATGGCGCCCGCACTCGCGCGCGGCCGATAAAGCAGTGAAACGGCATCCAGTTCGGCGCGGTCGAGCTTTATCTTGCTCTCGACCAGAAAGTAGTCGCTGCGCAGGCCGACGCGCAAGCCATCCAATACGGCGCCATCAGGCAGCGCGCCGCGCAGTTCCGCCATGCTGCGGAAGTAGGCCTGGCGTCGGCGGGCCGCCAGTTGGCGCGCCTGCGGCAGGGAGCGCTGCGTGACCGCCGCCAGCAGCTCGGGCGCGGCAGTATTCAGATTAAGGTCGGCCGGCGCGGGCAGCAGGACGACAAAGGCTGCCAGCATCGCCAGCACCGGCGGCGTGTAGCCGGCCACGATAGATAGTTCATCGAAGCGCTTCAGCGCTGCCTGCTGTGGCACGCCTGCTTCGCCCTGCTGGCTGGCGGCCACCGCCAACGCAGTGCGCAAGGCCAGTGCCGGATCGAGGTGCAGGCTGGCGAGCAGTCGTTCATAAAGACGGATTTCGGCCAGATTCAAGGTACGACCGCTGGCCAGGTTGGCGAGGTTGTAGCGCGACTGCGCATCGACGATGTGGCTCGCGAGCGTGGCGCCATCCGCCGCTCCCGCCGCCGAATCGCGGTCGAAGTAGCGATCCAGCTGAATCTCAGGCGGCTGCGTGTTCCATGCGCCGTCCAGCGTGGTCAGCTCCGGCGAACGTGCACCGTCGTCGCGCAATATCTCGCGGCTCCAATCCAGGCCGGCGCGCAGTGTCCATCGCGTTTGCAGATGCAGGCGCTGGTTTTCCATCGCGCGCACTTGCACTTGCTGATGCCAGAACAGGCTGGCGACTGCGCTCACCGCCAGGGTGGTGATCAATAGCGCGGTGACCAGCGCAATGCCGCGCTGCCGATGGACGCGCATCAGCCGCCGCCCAGCATAAACATGCGCGTCAACGGCGCCACGCTGCCGACGGGACGCAAGATCACTTGCAGTCCCAACGCATCCGTCACCGCCGGCCGCACCAAGCGCCGCGTGCGTAGCCGGGGACCGGCAGCATTAGTCGCCGCCGCGACAGGCTGCCATGCGCCGCCGTTCCAGGTCCGCAACTCAAAGGCCGATAGCTGCCGGTCCAGCGCTGCCCCGGCCAGCGGCGCCACGCCAGATACCGCAGCCTTCCAGACCTGCCGCAGCGGCACGAAATCACGCGTGGCCGCCGAGGTACTGCGCGTCAGTTGCGCACCGTCGGCCTGGTACACCACCACCTGCATCTGATCAGCGCCGCCCTCGCCGCTCGCGCTGCGTAGCAATACCAGCCGTCCCTGCGTGGCCGACAGAGTGGGCAGTCCATCCACCGCAGCGCTGCGCAGCAATTGCGCGCAATCGGCCTCCAATTGTGCAAATGCCAGCTGATGTCCGCGCATGGCGTCCAGCTGCGCGGTCAATGCCACGCGCGAGGCCAGAATGCCATCCAGCGCGCGCCAGCCCATCACGGTCATCAGCGATAGCAGCAGCATCGCCACCAACATCTCGACCAGCGACATGCCGCGCGCTCGTTTCACTTCTGCCCCTGTATGCGCTGCCACTCCAGTCCCGGACGGTCAACCCGGAACTGCACCAATTGCTGATGCTCGACTTCAGTCACATAAACTGTACGGCCATCCGGCCCGCCAAAACACAGATTGCTCGGCCGATCACCTGGCAGACGGACCTCCTGCAGCAGCTTGCCGTCCGGTGCCAGCTTGACGACTGTGCCCTTGCCGAACCGGCTCACGTACAAATTACCGTCGACATCGACGCGCATACCGTCCATGCCAAAATCTTCAAAGCGATGTAGCAAGCGCTTGTCCGACAACGCGCCATCCGCGCCGATCGTGAAAGCCCAGATATTGCGCTGCACGCTTTCATTGACATACAAGGTGTGGCCGTCCGGGCTCACATCGATGCCATTGGCCGTGCCCAGGCCATCCGCCGCCAGCGCCACCTTGCCGTCGCGGGCGATGCGCCACACGCGACCGGTGTTGCGCTCCCAGTCTGGATCGCTGGCATACAGCACACCGTCTACGGTAATGGCCAGATCGTTCGGCTGCGTCATCCGCGCATCATGCGTGTACAGTTGCGGCGTTGCGTCGCCCGGCGCAATGCGGAAGATATTGTGACCGACATAATCGGCCACATACAGCGTCCCAGCGCGATCAAAACGCAAACCATTCGGCACCGAAACGCCAGGCAGCAGCGCGAACTCGCGCGCCTCGCCCAGCGGGCTAACGATGCCGATGGTCTGCTGGCGGCCGAAATTGACCGCGTAGATATTCCCTGCCGCGTCCACCGCCGGCCCTTCTATGCCGGCTGTAAAACTGCGTTCCGCTGTCAGCGCCGTAGCGACAAACAAATCCTCCGCCACAGATGGCAAAGATACCGACAGCAGAAACGCAATCATCCAACGCATGTAAAACTCCTCAAATTAAATCAATGACCCAGCACCTGCAGTTCCTTGACCGAACCGCTCCAGGACGAAGCGCCGGTGCGTCCCACCACCCGTGCGCCGGTCACGCCGCTGATGCCGGTGCCGCTGAAGGTATAGCTCACACTGGCGGCCGAGGCGCTGTTCGGATAGGCGGGACTGAGCGCCCATCCCGAGTCTACCCAAGTCGTGCCGTTCGTTGTGTACTGCAAACTCACGCCGGACTCGAAATAGCCGTTGCCGTAGGTGTCGAGCGCGCCGTTAATGAACTTGGCCGACGAAATGGTCTTAGCCGCTGCGAAAGTCACGCCGGCGGCCTGCCATTTCTGCGCTCCGCCTTCCCCCGCGCCGTTGATGGTCAGGCTGGTGCTGACGTTGCCGTCGTTGACCGCCGTCGTTGCCGCTTTATTGGCGTTGGCGGTCGAAGTGGTATTAGCGGTCCACACATAGCCGGTGCCAGTGGTGGCGATATTGCTGTCTGTTGTACCGCCGCCACCATTTCCCAGGCCGGCGCTGACCGCGCTCCAGAAATTACCATCCTCATATCCCATGGCCCAGATGCTGGTGCCGCCCAAGGCATAGGTATTCACCAGCGCGGCCTTGGCGGTGATGCTCTGCGCATCGTCGTACCAGAGCACCGGCTGTTTGCTGGAGGTGCTCCACGCCGTGCCATCCGGCTGCTGCACCACCGTTCCCCAGGTGGCATACGGCGTGGCCGATGCGGTGTCGCGCTTCTTGGTGGCGCTGTGTGCAGCGATGATGTCGTTGTAGCCGGATACGCCGTTGGCGCTCTTCCAATAGGCGATGCCGCCGGTGCTGTAGTCATAGCCGTAGGTCGGCAAGCCTTGCAGCACCTTGGCCGCCGGCACGCGCGATACGGCGTAGCTCAGTTTCGACTTCATCCAGTCCAGACCCACTTCCGGTCCCGGCCAGGTGGCGGAGCTCGATGAGGACCAGCCCGGTCCCACTTCGTCATACGTCATCAACTGGAAGTAGTCGACCGCCGCACCGATGGCCGCATAGTCGTAGCCGGCCAGATAAGCAGGCTGGCCGTCGCCGCTCATCGGCGGAATGCTGATAATGAGCTTTTTGTTTTGATTGTGCAGCGCCGTCGCCAGCGCGTTGATGAAGGACGTCATCTGCGTCTTCATCGCCGGCTGCACGGCTTCCAGGTCGATGTCGATACCGGCAAAGCCATTGTTCACAGCCAGGTTGACCAGATTGGTCACGGCGGTGGCGCGGCTGGTGGCGCTGGCGAGGAAGCCGTTGCTTACCGCAGGATCAAACCCGCCGTAGGAATTGCTGTAGTCCGAAACGGTTGGATACAGCGGCAGGTTTTTGCCCTTGGAGAAAGTGATGATGTTATTCGTGGTCGTCGTTATGCCGCTGCTGTCGATACTGCCGTTGGCCAGCATGGCGTAGGACGAACCCAGGCCCACCGCCGACAGGTTGCTGTAGTAAGCCTGCAGGTTGGTGTAGGACTGAGTCAGCTGGCCGTCGGTGTAGGCCAGCACGAAAGCGGCGGCGGAAGCGTCTGCGCTCAAGGCGGCGGCGGCCAGCGCCACGGATGCCGCCAATCCGCGCAGCCGGATTGAAACGAATATTGTATTGATCATGAGAGTCTCCTGTTTACCATTCAGTACCAAAGCGGATGCCGAACATACGAGGATCGTTGTACGACGCGACGGTGAAGGTCTGCTGAGGACCACCGATGCCGGCCCAGGTCTTGGCGCGCACGTCGCCGATGTTGCGCACATACAGTTCGGCGTGCCACGGCTGCTTGGCGCCGCCCGGTGAGCTGAGACGCAGCGATGCATCGACCTGGTTGTAGGCCTGCTGCGCATCGGACAGGTGCGGCGTGTCGAGATTACGCAGCGAGAAGTACATCTTGTCCTGCCAGCGCCACTGCACCCAGGGCGTCAGCGACCAGCCCTCGTTAAAGTAGAAGTCCTGCGAGAAGCTCAGGTTCATGGTCCTCGGCGGGGAATACGGCAGATGGTTGCCGACCACGTTGTACGGACGCAGTTGCGCCAGCGATGGATCGGTGCCGGTGTAGTAGTCCGGGCACGGCGTCACGCCTTGCGCGGCGCGGGCGTTACAGCCGATGTCGTCGCTATAGGTCGGATAGTCCGCGATCTTGGCGCTCAGCAGCGATGCCGAGTAGCTGATATGCGCGTCGCGCCATGGACGGTACTGCCCTTCCAGTTCCAGGCCTTTGATGTCGGCGCGGCCGATATTCTGGGTCGACCACCAGCTGATCACCGCATCGCAGGCCGGATGATCGGCGTCGCAGGTGCGCTTGCTGCGGCCCACTGTGTGCTGGCCGGTGGCCTGCATGTCCTTGTAGCGACTGTAGAACACCGTCGCCGACAGCGTCAGGCGATCGTCCAGCAGCTTGCCCTTGTAGCCGAATTCCAGATTGGTGACGGTCTCCGGTTTATACGGCAGGAAGGAATACTGCGGGCCTGGCGGACCGGAAGCGCAATCGTACGGCTTGCCGTTGGCATCGAGCTCGCTGCCGCACAGGTTGAAGCGGTCATTGAAGCCGCCGGCCTTGTAGCCGGTCGACAGCGAGGTGTAGACCATGTTGCGCGAGTTGAGCTGCCAGGTCAGGCCCAGGCGGCCGGTGGCCTTGCTCCACGATTCCGCGTGATTGCTGATCGCCGACGCTGCCGGGAAAACGCCGCTGCCGTAGTACGCGCCCATGCCCGGCTTGAGCAGGCCGGCGTTGACGCCGGTGTAGCCTGGGGTGCCAGGACCGCCCGGATCGAGGATGCCGTTGAAGTAGTCTTTGCCGTAGGATTCCCAGAACTGGCCGTTGTTGTCGGCGCGCGAGTCCTTGCTCATGCGGACGCCGGCGGTGAAGTTCCAGGTCGGCGCGAACTGCCAGTCCGACTGCGCGAATGCGGCTTTGGATTCGGAACGACGGTCAGGCTGGTGGTAGTAGTTAGCGTACGGGAAGCCGCTCGGTCCCTGGTTCAGGAAGTCCTGGCCGAAGTCGATATTGTTCTTCTCCTTCATGTAGAACAAGCCTGCCACGTAACGCAAGCTGCCGAAGTTCTGGCGCAGTTGCAGTTCGTGGACGTCGGACGCGAACTTCGATCCCAGCGTGTAGGTGGCGTTGTCCACCACCGGCCAGTGATCGCCGCCCGCTGCCGCAGTGGCGTTGACGTCGGCCTCGATGTTCTGGTAACCGGCATCGCTGTCCTGCTGCTGGAAGCGGCGCTGGGTCGCATGGGCGTAGCTGTATTCGATATCGGTCTGCTGGTTCACGTTCCACACGATATTGGAACGCAGCGTACGGATCGACATGTCGGTAACGCCCGGCACGTTGATGGCCACATCGTACTTGCCGCCTTTGCAGGCGTATGGGGTGCCGGCCGCCTGTCCGCAGTCCTTGATCGCCAGGTCGCCGGCGTCATTGTTCTGGTAGTTCTCGTAGGAGACCAGCCATTGCAGATCCTTGTTCACCTTCCACAGGCCGGACATACGGGCGGCCCACTGATTGCGGTTGCTGTAGTAGTCGCTCTTATCGAGCTTGCGGTTGCGGCGCTGGTCGGTGTCTGGAATGCCGTCGGCCTGGAAGCCTTTGGATGGCATGTTGACGTCGTACTTGTCCTGCGTCTGATTGATCCAACCGTCGCGCTTGACGCCCATGGCGGTGAAGCGCAACGCAAAATCGTCGGTCACCGGAATGTTCTGCACCACGTTCAACTGGCGGTGGTTGTAATTGCCCAGGTCCAGTTCAACGCTGCCCTCCTTGCTGCCGATAACCGGCTTGTTCGGAATGACGTTGATGCTGCCGCCGGTGGAGTTACGGCCGAACAGCGTGCCTTGCGGGCCGCGCAGAATCTCCAGGCGATCCAGGTCGAACAGCAAGGCCAGCGCGCCCTGTGGACGCGGCGAGTAAATGCCGGCTACGTGCAGGCCGACGGCTGGATTGCCGATTTCGGTGAAGTCGGAATTCGACACGCCGCGTATGGCGATCTGCACACCCGAGCTGCCGTCCACCGCGCCGCCCAGCTGCAGGTTGGGCACTTCGCCGGACAGCGACTTGACGTTGACCGCACCCTGGCGGGTCAGGTCTTCTTGCGTGACTGCGGTGACTGCTACCGGCGTTTTCAGCAGTGATGTGCTGTAGCGCGTGGCCGTCACCATCACCTCCTGTATGGTGTCGGCGGATTTGGTCGCGGTGGTCTCGTCCTGCGCGTGGCCCGGTGCTGCGGCCAGCATTGCCAATGCACCGGCAACTGCGGAACTGATGAGGGTCTTCTTGCGGTTCGAATCAAACATGCTCTTTCCTCTTGTTGTCTTGTTGATTGAAATCCCAGCTGCCTGAATTTGCGTCTACATTTGCGTTTATCCGCAGCCGTGTTTCAACACTAACATTGCATTCACAGCCATCACAAACCACCGTCCCACTCGACCTATAAACACATAAGCTTCTGAATTTATTGGCTATTTTCGTAAATTCTAAAAACCGCTTTTACACTTCCTTACGCAGCATTCCGTCACGGCCTTCATGCCGCCGGAATCGCCGAAAAATTCACGTCAACTCTTACAATTCATTACAGAGATGCTGTACCGCGCCTGCAACATCAACGGCCCAGCACCAGCGCGCCGACCTTGCGGGCAAAGGGCCAGCCTTGACGTTCGTCGGTGGCCAGCTCCCAGTTGAAGGCGCCGCGCAGCTCAGGGTGTCGGCGTTGCAGTTCGCGCCAGGTGGTCGCAACCTGCGCGTCGCTCATGAAATTAGGTGCGTTGTTAATGCCGAAGCCAACCACCACGTGCGATGCGCCGAGCAGCTTTACCCACTGGTCGACATTGGCCACCACGTATGCGGGATCGGCGAGATTAGGCCCGTCGTAGTATTGGGGGGCACAGTAGTCGAGCGCACCGGCGCTCAGCATGTCGCGGCAAAAGCGCTGGTCGATGGCGCTCCACGGCGCCGGCGGCGCGCTGATGATAAAGCCCGGATACAGGCGCTTGAGCTCAAGGCTGATCCAGATCATTTCGACGGTGTCGGGTCGCTGGTTGGCCTGGAAGGTGTTCCAGTCCAGGCCATCGATGCCGCCAAATTCGCGATACAACTCGGCGATGCTGGCAACGAAGGTGCGCGACTTGGCGCGGTCGGGAAAACTCATGCCGTTGCCATCGCCGCCGACCGACAGGACGATCTTGCGGCCTTGCACGCGGCGCGCGAACTGCAGGTCGTCCTTGAAATGCGCAGCGGCGGCACGGCCATCGCCCGGCGCTTTCCAGTAGACGGCGCCGGTGGTTCCCGGTGCGCCGCCGACCGGCCGCGCGGCAAACAGATAGACCAGGCCATAGTGCGGATCGATGTCGCGCAGGCGCACCGGCGCGTCGTACCACGCCGGGTAGTAGCCGGCCAATACACGCGCCGGCAGGCCGCCGGGCGCCGGACCTTGCATACCCAGCGTGGCGCCAACCGCCGCGACGACAGCCGTGATACAGACGCCGGCGACAAGGTGGCGCAACTTCACTTTCGCACTTCCTGCATCGCGCGCGACAGCGAGAAAGTGGCGTCGTCCTGGTCCAGCGACCAGGACATCAGGCCGCGCAAGCCTTGCGCACGCACGTAGTCAGCCTTTACGCGGATCACACGCGGATCGTCGTAAGTCCAGAAAGTGCCTTTATCGTAGGTCCACAATTGTTTGGTGACGGGATGGTAGTGGGTGGTGAGGCCGCGCGCCGCGATGGTCGAATACTGCTCCGCGCCCTCCTCAAAGCCTTGCGCTGCGCCGGTAGCCGCTTGATACAAGCCATTGTTGGCCGGGCCGACGCCGCTCCAGCCGCGCGCATAGAACGGCACGCCGACCACGATCTTGTCGGCCGGGACGCCGGCCTGCATGAAACGCTTCACGCCGGCCTCCACGCTGCGCGGACTGGCGTCGCCGCTGGCGGGATCGCTGTACAGATTGGACTGGAAGCCGGTCGGCCCCTGCTTGCTCCAGGCGCCGTGGAAGTCGTAAGTCATCAGATTGATCCAGTCCAGCGAACGGCTGTAGGCGGCGGGATCCGTGTAGCGCATCTTGTCATCGGTGCTGTTGACGGCGGCGGTCAGCAGATAGTGCTTGTCGTTGGCTTTGCCCAATGCGTCCAGCTGGCGGCGGAATTCTTCCAGCAGCAGCGTGAAGGCGGCTTTGTCGTTGGGGCCTGGATGTTCCCAATCGAGGTCGATGCCGTCGAAGACGCCTGCGGCCGCACCAGCGCCGCCGTGGCTATCCAGCTTGGGCAGATTGCCGCGCAGGTAAAGATCGATGCACGAAGACACCAGCGCACTGCGTCCGGCAGGCGTGGCCGCGCCGGCCGGGAAATGATGCGACCATTCGCCGCCGCCCAGCGCCACCAGCACTTTCAACTTGGGATGGCGCTTCTTCAGTTGCGCCAGCTGGTTGAAATTGCCGGCCAGCGGCTGGCCTGCCTTGTCGGCACTGCCCTCCACCGATTCATCGGCGCTGAAGCGGCGCGCGTAATCGAGCGTGGCGTTCATGCCGTTGGCAATATCTTCGCTATCGCGGCCGCTGTCGCAGCGCACGCCGCCATCCGGCATCTTGTAGACATTTTCAAAGGCGTACACCAGATACGTGTAGCCGGCAGCGGCGCCGGACTGGTCCAGCTGCTTGAGGCGGAAGCCCTTCCCTATGCTCCAACCGGTGTAGTAGGAACCCACTTCGGCCGCATGGGTGCCGCCGGCCAGCATGGCCGCAGCCAGTGCCAGACAAGATAAACGTGTACGCATAATCTCCTCAGAGTTTGATATATATTTTTTTCCGGTCCATCACATACGCCACCAGCCAGCAGGACAGCATGTACGCCACCGCGAACAGCAGCGAGGCGTTGTACGGCGAAGCCCACGACAGGAACAGCACTTGATACAGCCAGCGGTACAGCATCTCGCCGCCCACATGCAGGCGTGCCAGCACGATGACCGCCACGTCGGCCAGCACGTAGATGAACAGGGTGTTCTTGCCGAACACCTCGAAGAAGTAGGTGCCGAAGCGCAGGCCGGCCATGTCGATCACGCCGACCAACACGGCGAGCATGATCAAGTCCCAGCCCACGGTGCAGATGACGAAGGAACCAGTCCACAGCTTCTTGTTGATCGGCAGGACCGCATCCCAGCCATAAGCCAGCAGCAGGCATGCCGCGCCGGCCACCACCAGCGGCGCCAGCGTGCGCTGGCCGCGTTGTAGCCAGACGGCGGCACCATAACCAGCCAGCACGTTGACGATGGATGGCAAGGTACTGAGAATGCCCTCGGGATCAAAGGCAATGCCTTCGCCGTGATACATATGTGGAGCGCCCAGCACGGCCAGGTCCAGCTTGAGCACCGCATTGCGGCCCAGCGTGTAGTCACCGAAGGACGCCAGGATCCACCAATAGCCGAGCAAGGCGATGACGCTGAAAATCGCCGCGCCGCGCAAGCCGGTATAGCGCACGATCAGCGTGGCAAACAGGTAGCACAGGCCGATGCGTTGCAGGACGCCCATCACCCGCGTATTGGCGAACGGCGCCAGCGCGAAGTCCGGCGTGAAGAACGGGAACCAGTACAGCAGATAGCCGCACAGGAAAATCAGCAGGCCGCGCTTGATCACGCTCCTGAGGAAGTACGCCTCGTCATGGGCGGCGAACTTCTTCATGCTCAGGCTCATGGCGGCGCCCACCACGAACAGAAACGATGGAAACACCAGATCGGTGAGCGTGAAGCCGTGCCAGATTGCGTGTTCCAGAGGGCCGTAGCTGCGTTCGCCGCCGGGCGTATTCACGATAATCATCAACGCCAGCGTCAACCCGCGAAAGACGTCCAGGGCCAGAAAGCGTTGGGAAGCAGAATTCGACATCTCAGAGTTTCAGTTTGACGTTGCAGGTATTCAGGACGGCCACCACCGCCACTACGACCGCCGAGAACAGCAGGGCGAAGGCGATGGCGACGCCACCATGCATCAGCACCGGCCACCAATGCAGATGCAGATAGCCCATCAGCGTAGCCAGTACCACCGGCAGCAGATAGGTCACCAGGGGATTGGCCGCAGCCGGTTGCACCAGTGCGGTCCAGCGCGTGACCTTGCGTATTTCGATCAGCCAGTACAACAGCACAAACAGCCCGCTACACAGCGCCGCGCAATACAGCGCCCATGGCGGCGTGGCGCCGATTTTTGAGACGGGATAAAAGTGATGCAGCAGCCAGGCCGACAGCACCAAGACCAGCGTCAGCGCTATACCTGCGGCCGGCCTTGCCGTGCGGCCAAAGAACAGCAGCACACACACGGCGCCGCATAGCACGATGGAGGTATGGGTGGCATGCATCGCGATCACGTCGCGGTCACCAAGCACGTACCACAGCACGCAAGCGACGATCGAGAGCACCAGCACCAGCAGGCGGCCGCGCCCGGCCAGGTAAATCAGGCTGGCAACCAGATAGGCCCAGCCGATGCAGCCCAGGATGCCCCACCACGACGTCTGCATCCAGCCCTGCCCATCCGGGCCGCTGCGATACATCAGCGCCAGCACAACGATGGCCGCTGCCCCGCACCAGCGCAGCCAACGGTTGCTGCGCGTGCCCCACACCAGCAAGGCCGCCGCGTAAAAGCACAAGGCCCACAACTGGATCGAGATGCCCATCGCCGCTTCGTTGTAAGACTCTTCGGTATTGACCATGAATAGTCCAATCACGATCAGGCCAAACGCCCGCGTGACCACCTGCCACAGGGTCTGGCGACTCAGGCCAAAAGGAATGGAAGTGCCGACCACGAACAGAAATGCCGGGAACACGATGTCGGCGAGGCTCATGCCATCGACACTGGCCGCCATGTGATGGATGCCGTAAGGGATGCCGTTGGCGCCGGAAAGGCAGTTCACGAACAGCATGACGAAGAAGGTCAGCCCGCGCAGCGCATCGATGGCGATGATGCGTTGGCGCGGCAGGTCAGGGAGAGTTTTTATCAGCATGGGCAGACACTAACATGCGCCTGTCCAGCCTCGCAATGCAACCGCACTTACACTTCAAGTCGTTGATTACATTGGACTATCCATAAAAACACCGGAAGTCCGCTTACGATTCTTTACACAAGTGGTCTGCATCGCCCGATAACGCCTGCACCCGGCCGCTGCAAACTCACAAATCATTACGAATTGGTGGCGCCGGGCAGGATGATCGTGGCGACCAGGCCACCTTCGGGATGATTTTGCAGCACCAGTTCACCGCCGCTCTCTTCGATGATGCCGCGCGCGATGCCCAGCCCCAGTCCAAGGCCCGCCGCGTTCTGGGCGCGGCCATGATCGAGCCGCACGTGCGGTTCGAACAACTGCGCCAGCTTCTCCGCCGGCACGCCGGGTCCATGATCGCGGATGCGGATATGCACCACGCCCTCGTACTCCTCGGTGGCGACATCGGCGCGGCCGCCGTAGAACAGCGCGTTATCGAGCAGGTTGCCGATGGCGCGCTTGAGCGCCAGCGGCTTGGCCTGCACCACCAGCCCGGCCGGCGTGTAGCCGATCTGATGCCCGGCCAGTTGGGCGCTGCGCAGCATGCGGCCGATCAGCGCATCCAGCCGCACCGGCGTGGTGTTCTCGTAGATGTCGCTGTCCTTCACGGTTTGCAGCGCACCTTTGACCATCATGTCCAGGTCATCCAGATCGTCGTGGAATTCGCGGCGCACCTCGTCATTGTTCAGCAGTTCGGAGCGCAGCTTGAGGCGCGTGATCGGCGTGCGCAGATCGTGCGAGATCGAGAGGAACAGCCGTTCACGGTCGGCCACGTAGCGCTGCAACTGGGTCTGCGCCTGCTCCAGCTCCTGCGTGCGGGTGCGGACCTGTACCTCCAGTTCGCGCCGGCGCCGCGCGTGCATGCGTTCGCGCGTGCGGTGGCCGCCCCATATCAGCATCACTGTGGACAGCAGCACCGCCAGCCGGAACCACCAGCGCTGCCAGTAAGGCGGCGCGATCTCGAACACCAGCGGCGGCGAAGGCTGGCCCCAGACGCCGTCCTTGCTCGCAGCCTGCACCTGGAATTCGTAGCGGCCGGGATCGAGGTTGGTGTAGGTGGCGATGCGTTTGCTGGCGTCGCTGGCAGTCCAGTCACCGTCGTAGCCCGCCAGCCGGTAGCGGAAGCGGTTGCGCTGCGGGTCGCTGTAATGCAGCGCGGCGAATTCGAAAGTCAGCGCGGCGGCATCGTGCCCCAGCCGCATGCTGGCGCCGTCGATGGGCAAAGGCTTGCCGCCGGCCTGCATGGAGGTGACCACGGCCGGCGGCGGATAGGGATTGTCGCGGATGGCCGCCGGATGGAACACGGTCAGGCCATTGACGCCACCAAAATACATGGTGCCATCGCGCTCGCGGTAGGCCGAGCCGGAAAAATAATAGCCCTCGATCATGCCGTCGCGCGCCGAATAGTTCTTGAACCTGCCGGCCTCCGGCTCCATGCGCGAGATGCCGGTGGCAGTGCTGAGCCACAGCGCACCGTCATCGGCCTGCAGGATGGCGCCGATGGAGTCGTCGGCCAAGCCCTCGCGGGTGGTGTAGCGATGGAAGCGTATGGCGCCGTCGGCCTCGCGCACCACGCGATTCAAGCCACCGTTGGTGCCGACCCACAGCGTCCCCTGGCGGTCGAGGAACAGCGACTGCACACGATCGCTGCTGATGCTGGTGATATCGGCGCGGTCGTGCTGGAAGTGGCGGAAGCTGCGGCCGTCCGCCGCCAGCAGGTTCAATCCATTATCGGTGGCGACCCAGATCGCGCCGCCGGCGTCTTCCGCCGTCATGCGCACCCAGTCGTCACTGAGGCTGGTCGCATCGCGGCCGTCGTGGCGGAAGCTGCGGTCCGCGCCACCGCCGCTGTCGATGCGGTGCAAGCCGCCACGGCTGGCCACCCACAGATTGCCGGCGCGGTCGCCGGTGATATGGGTGATCGAATTACTGTTCGCATCCGGGCTGGCGAAATCGTGGGCGGCATAGCTGCCGCGCTCAGGGTCGAAGCGTCCCAGTTCGGCGCTGCTGCCTATCCAGGTGACGCCGCGCGCGTCGCGATACAACGCCAGCACGATCTCCTTGTTGCTCATATGCCGCTCCAGCCGGGCGTCGCCGCGCAGCCGGGTGACCTTACCGGTAGAGGGATCAAGCCGGTCGATGCCGCCTATACCGGCCAACAGCAGCCCGCCCTTGCCGTCGCTGCACAGGCCATAGATACGGTTGTCGTGCAAGGTGTGCGCATCGCCGGGGATGTGGAAGTAGCGGCTGAAGCCACCGCTGGCCAGGTCGGCGCGGCGCACGCCGGCGGTCCAGCTGCCGACCCACAGCGTGCCGCTATGATCCTGGAACAGGCTCGATACCTCGTTGCCCGCGCTCTGGTGCGGATCGGCCGGTACTGTGACGAAGCGGCGCTGGCTCGCGTCCCAACGATGCAGGCCGTTGGTATTGGTGCCCAGCCACAGCGTGTTGTCGCGGTCCTGCACCAGCGCCGTCACCAGTCCCGGCGCCAATCCATCGGCCGGACCGAATACATGGCGCGGCATGCCGGGTACTCCCAGCTGCCAGCTGACCAGTCCATCCATAGTCACCAGCCACAACACCTGGCGCTGGTCGATGCGCAATTGCTGCACCTCGTTGAGCGGCGCATTGGGCTTGGTCGGCGCGTCGATGCGGAAGTGTTGAAAGCCGGTGGCGCCGGCGGCCAGGCGGTCCAGCCCCTGCTTCAGGCCGACCCACAGTCCGCCCTCGGCGTCGAGCGCCAGCGCGTTCACGTGGTCATTGGCCAGGCTGGCGGCGTTGGCGGGATCGTGGCGCAGCACCTTGTAGCGGCCCGATTCCGGGTTGAAGTGATGGACGCCATCGCTGGTGCCCAGCCACAGCTGGCCGTAGCCGTCGCTGATGATGGCCTGCACCTGCTGCCGCCCGGCGCGTCCCGGGCCGGCGCTGGCGGGAAAGCTGGTGAAGTCGCCACTGGCCGGATCGAAGCGCTGCAAGCCGCCGCGCGTGCCTACCCACAGGCGGTTCTTCTTGTCGACGTGGAGCGCCTGCACCCAGTTGTCGGCCAGGCTGCGCGAGTCGTTGGGTATGGTGCGGTAGACAGTAACGCGATAACCATCGTAACGGCTCAAGCCATGCTGGCTGCCGAACCACATATAGCCCTGCTGGTCCTGCACGATGGCGGTAACGGTTTCCTGCGCCAGACCGTCCTTGACGCTCAGCTGCTCGAAGTTGAGGGTGCGCGGCACCACCGCCAGCGCCGCAGTGTGCAACAGCCACGCGCAGCACAGCAGCAAGGCGTGGCGCAGCATCGGCATGGCAGCCGGCTTACGCCGGCGAGACGGCGACATCGGCCGAGAACACATAGCCCGCGCCGCGCACGGTCTTGATCAGCGACGGCTGCTTGCCGTCGTCATTCAAACGCAAACGCAGTTTGCTGATCTGGACATCCAGCGAACGGTCCAGCGGACCGGCGTCGCGGCCGCGCGTCTGTTCACACAACACGCTGCGGTCGAGGATATCGCCCGGATGCTCGACGAAGTATTTGAGCAGCTGGTAATCCAGGCCGGTCAGCGGCACCAGCGCACCGGCGCTGTCGGTCACGGTGCGCTCCAGCAGATCCAGCGTGAAGCCGACAAAGCGGTAATAGCGCGTGACGTTCTGGGTGTCGATGCCGGCACGGCGCAACAGCGACTTGATACGCGCCAGCAGCTCGCGCGGGTCGTAGGGCTTGCCGATGTAATCGTCCGCGCCCAGCTCCAGGCCGACGATGCGGTCGGCGCCATCGGAGATCGCGGTCAGCATGATGATCGGCAGGTTGGAGCGGCGCCGCACCTCTTTGCACAGCACAAAGCCGTCCGTGTCGGGCAGCATCACATCAAGGATCACCAGGGCCAGTTGGTCGGCCAGGCGGGAAAACTCGGATTGGAAGGTCAGGCCGTCCGGGGCCAAGGTCACTTCGAACTGGTGTTTTTCCAGATAGGTCTTCAGCAGCGCGCCGGCCTTCTGGTCATCCTCCGCAATCAATATCTTGCGCATGCAGCTTCCTGTCCGATGGGTTCAAGTCAAATCGCGCCTCAGTATAACCACAAGGCGGCAGAAAGAAAAAGCCGGCGCCCGGCGGGGCACCGGCCAAGAAAGGAAGCACCAATGGAAGGGATAGGTGATTCCATATTGCAAATTTATTCTATCACCGGCTTTCCAGCCTGGCGAACCTCCCTTAAGGCATTGATTTTCTTAGGAAATGCGCGTGTGGCATTACATTTCCTTACCCGCGCCACCGCCCTCAGTGGCATTCGCCGCGACAGCCGCTGCCAACGGCTTACAAAACTTAACAAAAAAGACCAATCGTCCGCTAATGCCGTTAAGTTAAGCGATGTCGTCCCGGCGAAAGCCGGGATCCATGCTGAGTTAGCCGGGCATGCGCCTCATGGATTCCCGCATGCGCGGGAATGACGAAGCCTATTTTCAGCTTAACGTAACGGCATTACCAATCGTCCGCTGCTTTTATGAAAGGAATGACATTTAATAACGCAAAAAAGCACTATCGCTCTTTTATACGAGGATAGCTTGACTCCGATACCGTTGCGCCTGGAAGCCATGGTGCATTCGACAAATGCCTAAACGCCGGCAAGGCGCCGCAACTGATCGATGACATCATCCCGCACTTCGGCCGGCTGGAAGAGATCATCGCACCGATCCTGTTACTGGCCGGCCCGGCGGCGACGTACATCACCGGCACCATCATCGATACCGACGGCTGCTCCAACGCATAAAACAGCGCGGATCGGGCTCCACGCACCTCCCATCCCCGTTGGCGACTCAACAGTCGTCCTGAACAGCACTCCGAACGAAAGGGTCAGCCCCCTAGGGGTCTGACCCTGGCCGCAGCGGTGTGCGGGTTGGCTTGGTGCCGCGTGCCTTTAAAACGACAAGCAACGTCAAGCCCATCGTGATCGCTTCCGCCAGATCGGCCGCCTTGAAGATGGTCATGCCGCCGTCGGCCTGCACGCCGTTCAGTCCTCCCTCTTGGTTCACTTATACCTCTTACGCATGAATAGCTGAGTAGGATATCGGTGGGCTACAATGCAATTTAATACACAACACGGACCCGGACATGGCCCACGGCATACTGCTCCACATGATGTTTTACCTGGCGGCGGCGGTATTGCTGGTGCCGCTGGCCAAGCGCACCGGCATGGGCGCCGTGCTCGGCTACCTGATGGCCGGCGCGCTGATCGGCCCTTGGGGCCTGTCGTTGATCGGTAATGTGGAGGACGTGCTGAGCATCTCCGAATTCGGCGTGGTGCTGATGCTGTTCCTGATCGGCCTGGAACTGGAACCGAAAAAGCTGTGGGCGCTGCGCCGTCCCATCTTCGGCTGGGGCGGCGCCCAGGTGCTGGTCGTCAGCGCCGGTCTGGCGGGCCTGGCGCTGGCCTTCGGCGTCGACAGCAAGGTCGCCATCGTCGCCGGCCTCGGGCTGTCGCTGTCGTCCACCGCCATCGTGCTGGCCACGCTGGGCGAACGCAAGCTGATGCCGAGCCCGGCCGGTTCGGCCAGCTTCTCCATCCTGCTGCTGCAGGACATCGCGGCGATTCCAATGATCGCGCTGGTGCCCCTGCTGGCGGGCGTGGCGTCCGACACCAGCGACGCCGGCTGGCAGCGCGCGGTCAAGCTGGTGGCCGTGATGCTGACCTTGATTGCGGTGGGCCGCTGCCTGGTCAATCCGGTGATGCGCTTCATCGCCCGCACCGGCCTGCGTGAGTTGTTCACCGCATTTGCGCTGCTGCTGGTGATCGGCATCTGCCTGCTGATGGAATGGGTCGGCCTGTCGCTGGCGCTCGGCACCTTCAGCGCCGGCGTGTTGCTGGCCGATTCGGAATACCGCCACCAGTTGGTGAGCGACCTGGAGCCGTTCAAGGGACTGCTGCTCGGCCTGTTCTTCATGGCGGTCGGCATGTCGGCCGATTTCGGCGTGCTGCGCGACCATCCGCTGCTGGTGCCGGCGCTGGCCGCCGCCCTGATCCTGTGCAAGGGCGCGCTGCTGTACGGCATGAGCCGCTGGTTCGACATTCCGCGTGGCCAACGTCTGTTCTTCGCCTTGCTGATGTCGCAGGGTGGCGAATTCGCCTTCGTGGTGTTTGGCGCCGCGACCGAAGCCAAGGTGCTGCCGCCCGACGTCTCGGCCATGCTGGTGATGGTGGTGACGCTGTCGATGGTGGCCACGCCGCTGCTGTTGCTGGCGCATGACAAGCTGGTGGCGCCGCACCTGCGCACCGCCAGGAAGAAACGCGCGCCGGACGCCATCGCGGTCGAGAACCCGGTCATCATCGCCGGCTTCGGCCGCTTCGGCCAGATCATCGGCCGCCTGCTGGCGGCCAACCGCATCGGCGTGACCGTGCTCGATCACGATCCGGACCAGATCGAATTGCTGCGCAAGTTCGGCTACGAGGTGTTCTACGGCGATGCTACCCGCATCGACCTGCTGGAGGCGGCCGGCATCGGCAAAGCCCGGGCGCTGGTGGTGGCGGTCGACGACGTCGATGCCAGCCTGAAGCTGATCGACGCCGTGCGCGAGCGTCTGCCGTCGCTCACTATTCTGGCGCGGGCACGTAACGTCAGCCATTATTACGACCTGCTGGACCGCAACGTCACCCTGATCGAGCGCGAGACCTTCGAGGCGGCCTTGCAGCTGGGCGCCGGCGTGCTGCAAGAACTCGGCTTCGCGCCCGAACGCGCGCAGCACGCGGCCAGCGTGTTCCGCACCCACAACCTGAAGATGCTGATGGAAGTCTATCCGCACCAGCAAGACCAGGACACCATCATCTCGCTGACGCGCAAGGGCCGGCTGGAACTGGAAGAAATGTTCGCCGGCGATGCGGCCGCGTTCAATCAGGCCGGAACGGCGACAAAATCGGAAGCTTAGGCAATATGCTTTAAAATGAGCGCTCACTCAGCTCGCGTCCGATCCGCACATGCCCCAGCACCATCTGCAGCCTGTAAATTCCGAAGATGTCAGCTGGCTCAGCGGCGGTGGCGAGATGGCGGCGCTGATCAGGAATATCGATTGGTCGCAGACGCCGCTGGGACCGCTGCACACCTGGCCGCAAAGCTTGCGCACCACGGTCAGCCTGTGCCTGTCGTCGACCTTCCCCATCCTGGTGGCGTGGGGGCCGGAGTACATCCAGATCTACAACGAGGCCTACCGCCCCATCTGCGGCGGCAAGCATCCGGCCTCGATGGGCGAGCCGTTCAAGGTGTGCTGGGCCACCGCCTTGCCCGTGGTCGGCGACAAGTTCGACCGCGCGCAACAGGGCGAAGGCACGTATATCCGCGACCAGCGCATGTTCCTCGACCGCTACGGCTATCTGGAAGAAGCGTTCATGACGTTTTCCTTCTCGCCGATCCGCGACGAGTCCGGCGAGGTGGGCGGGATCTTCCACCCGATCACGGAAACCACGGAAGTCGTGCTGAATGCCCGCCGGACGCAGAGCTTGCGCGACCTGAGCGCCGCCATCGACGGCGCCCGTACCGTGGAAGACATCGGACGCCAGCTCAGCGCTCACGGCGGCGACCTGGCGCTCGACTTGCCGTTCCTGCTGTTCTACCAGCTCGACGGCGAGGCGGGCCATTTGTATCTGCGCGGCGCCCACGGCATCGCCGCCGGCAGCCCGCTGGCGCCGGAGACGCTCCCCTTCGATGATGAGTACTGGGCGTTCACGCGCGCTGCGTCCGGCCGCGAGATGCAGCAGCAGGACGGCCTGGCCGCACGCTTCGAGGGTACAAGTTGCGGCCCCTACGAGGAAGCGCCGCAGTCCGCCATGGTATTGCCGCTAACCCTGCCCGGCCAGCAGCACCCGTTCGGTTTCGTGGTGGCCGGCATCAGCGCCCGGCGCGCGCTGGACGCGCCCTACCTGAACTTCTTCGCGCTCCTGACGGCGGCCTTCAACACCGCCGTCGGCAACGTCACCGCCTATGAGCAGGAACAGCGCCGCGTCGAGGAACTGGCCCGCATCGACCGCGCCAAAACCGCGTTCTTCTCGAATGTGTCGCACGAATTCCGCACGCCGCTGACCCTGATTCTCGGCCCGCTCGACGACGCCCTGGCCAGCGACGGGCTATCCGCACCGCAACGGCAGCGCATCGAGAGCACCCATCGCAATGCCTTGCGCCTGCTGAAGCTGGTCAATTCCCTGCTGGACTTCTCGCGCATCGAGGCCGGCCGGGTCCGCGCCACCTACCTGCCGGTCGACCTGACGCAGCAAACCAAAGACCTTGCCAGTGTGTTTGAATCGGCGATGGAAAAAGGCGGCCTGACCTACACCCTTGATCTGCAACCGTTGCCGGAAAAAGTCTACGTCGACCGGGACATGTGGGAAAAGATCGTATTGAACTTGCTGTCCAACGCCTTCAAGTTCACGCTGAACGGCGGCGTGCGTGTCACGCTGGGCGAGCACAACGGCATGGCGCGACTGTCGGTGAGCGACACCGGCAGCGGCATAGCGGAGCATGAACTGCCGCGCGTGTTCGAGCGCTTCCATCGCATTGAAGGCGCATCGGGCCGCAGCCTGGAGGGCAGCGGCATCGGCCTGGCCTTGATCCAGGAACTGGTGCGGCTGCACGGCGGCGCCATCGGCGTGCAGAGCGAATTCGGGGTCGGCAGCCGCTTTGACGTCGACCTCCACTTCGGCCACAGCCACCTGCCGGCGGATCGCATCGCCGATACGGAAGTCGGCACGCCGCGCATGGGCGCGGCCTTCCTGGAGGAAGCCCTGCGCTGGCTGCCCGACCAGGACACGGGCCGTAGCCAGCCAGCAGTCGAGGACAGTCTGGCGCTGCTGCAAGCGGCCGCCGAACGCCCGCGCATTTTGATCGCGGACGACAACAGCGACATGCGGGCCTACCTGAAATCACTGCTGGCGCCGCATGCAGAGGTAATCGTCTGCGGCGACGGTGAAGCCGCCTTCCAAGCGTTGTCCCACCAGCAGCCCGACCTGCTGCTGAGCGACGTCATGATGCCCAAGCTCGATGGCTTCGGCCTGATCGCCCGCATCCGGGCTGACGAGGCACTGCGGCAATTGCCGGTGATCCTGCTGTCCGCCCGCGCCGGCGAGGAAGCCAAGGTCGAAGGTTTGCGCGCCGGCGCCGACGACTACCTGGTCAAGCCCTTCTCCACCAGCGAATTGCTGGCGCGGGTGCGGCGCCAAATCGCTCAGGGGCGGGCGCGCCAGCTGCAGCAAAGCCAGGCCAGCGCCCGCGATGCCTATGTGCGTTCGCTGATCGACACCTCGCCGGCGATCCTGTGGACCACCGACGTCGACGGCCAGTGCACGTATTTGAGCCAGCGCTGGTACGACTACACCGGCCGCACGCCGCAGCAGGACCTGGGCCTGGGCTGGCTGGAAAATATCCATCCCGACGACCTTGAGCGTTCCAGCAACATCTTCCTGGCCGCGAATGCGGCGCGCACGCCGTTCTCGATGGATTATCGGCTGCGCCGCCATGACGGCGAATACCGCTGGTGCGTGGATGCCGGCATGCCGCACACGGATGACGCCGGCGTGGCGGTCGGCTTTGTCGGCAGCGTGATCGACATCCATGATCGCATCCTGCTGCAGGAATCGCAACAGAGCCTGGCGCTTGAATTGACGCAAAAGAACCGCATGCAAAGCGATTTTCTGTTCACGCTGGCGCATGAATTGCGCAATCCGCTGGCGCCGATCCGCGCCGGGCTGGAGCTGATGCGCACGGTGCCGGCGGCGCCCAAGGCCGAACAAATCCAGACCGTGATGCGGCGCCAGGTCGACCACATGGTGCATCTGGTGGACGATTTGATGGACATGGCCAGGCTGACCGAAGGCAAAGTGACGTTGCAGCGCGCCGACGTGGCGCTGGCGGCCGTGGTGCAGGACGCGATTGCGATGAGCACGCCGCTGGTCGACGCCGCCCAGCATCGCCTGAGCGTAAGCCTGCCGTCGTCATCGCTCACGCTGCATATCGATCCGCACCGCATCACGCAAGTGTTGAGCAACCTGATCAACAACGCCGCGAAATACACGCCGCCCGGCGGCGATATCGAGATCGCCGCCGGGCGGCGCGACGACGAGCTGGCGATCACCGTGACCGACAACGGCATCGGCATCGACGCCGCTCTGCTGCCGACCATATTCGACATGTATGCGCAGGTGCCGTCGGCCGAACGCATGGCTCAGGGCGGACTCGGCGTCGGGCTGAACCTGGTGCGCCAACTGGTGCAATTGCACGGCGGCCGCGTCAGGGTCGAAAGCGGCGGTACGGCCCAAGGGAGTTGCTTTACCGTCTGGCTGCCCTTGCCGCTGGAGAGCGCCGAAGCGGCGCCGCCGCCGGAAACACCGGCAGCATCCCAGACGGCAGCGTCATCCACGCTGCGCATCCTGGTCGTCGATGACAATGTGGACGCGGCGGAAATCCTGGCCGCGCTGCTCGAATACGGCGGCCATCAGGTGACGGTGACGCACGACGGCGCGTCCGCCATGGCCAGTGTGGCCTCCGACCCGCCGCAAGTGGTGTTGCTGGACATCGGCCTGCCGGACATGAGCGGCTACCAGGCCGCGCCCCGGCTGCGCGGCATGTACGGCATGGCGCAGGCGACCTTGATTGCGCTCACCGGCTGGGGCACGGAATCGGACAAACAGCGCTCAAGCGCCGCCGGCTTCGATCATCACCTGACCAAGCCGGCCGATGTCACGCAACTCATGTCCTTGCTCGACGAGATTGCTGCCAGCCGCTAAGGCTTGAGCTGTATCGTCTTGCCCTGCCTGGCGCTGCGGGCGGCGGCGTCCAGGATTTCCATCACGATCATATTGTTGTCGATCGAGGACGGATCGTATTTTCCGGGCGTGATGCGGCCGTCGATCAGCGCCTTGAAGTAGGCGAAGGGATCGTTGTCCGGGTAGGTGCGTTCGGGCAGCGTGAGCGTCTTTTCTGGCGCCGTTTCCGACAAGCGGGTGCGCAGCTGGTGGCGGTCATCCGCCATCAACTGGCCCTGCACGCCGTAGATTTCCAGATCCTTGCGCGCCACCGGCCAGTTCCACGAGGCCTGCACGATGGCCTGGGCCTGCGGGTAGGTGAGGATGATGGTGGCTTCGTCGTCGACCTTGGGATAATCCTGCTTCTGGAAGTTCTGCAGCACCGCCGTGACCGAGGTCGGGCGCTGGCCTTGCATCAAAAAGGTCATCAGGTTGGCGCCGTAACAACCGAAATCGGTCAGCGCCCCGCCGCCGTTCTGTACCGGGTCGCCCAGCCAATCGAGGAACTCCTGGTTGACGCCCAACTTCTTCGGCCCCTTGTGGCCATCGTGAACCACCACCTTGCGCACGTCGCCGATCTGGCCCGCGCGCAACAGGTCGTTGGCCTGGTACAGCGTCGGATACCAGGTGGTTTCATAGTTCACCATCAACTTGATGCGGTGCTTGTCGGCCAGCGCTTTCATCTTCTGCGCGTGCGCCAGGCTCACCGCCAGCGGCTTTTCCACCATCACGTGTATGCCGCGCGGCGCCGCCGTCTGCACCACCGCCAGGTGCTCATGGATGCTGCCGAAAGCCGTCACCGCATCCGGCTTGGTCCGGTCCAGCATCTCGGTCATGGAGTCGTACACGATGTCCATGCTCAGCCCATATTGCTGGGTGTAGCGCCGCGCCAGATCACGGTTCTTTTCGACGATGCCGACAATCTCGATATCCTTCAATTGCTCGCGCCCCAGCAGCCAGTGAACGTGCGTATGGGTCAGGCCGACCACGCCGATGCGCAGTGGCGCGTCATTGGCGGCCCAGCCGTTGGTCGTCAACAGCATCGCCAGCAGCAGCCCCCAAAGTGTGTTGAATAGTTTCATGATGCTCCTCCTTATAGTTTAGTTTTCTTGCGGCGACAGGAATTTTACATAGCGCGCGGCGACTGCGGGGTCGGCATCCGCCAGCACGGCAATCTCTTCCAGCATGCGCGGGTAGTTGCGGTCGAATTGCTGGAGCAATGCGAGGGCGTCCTGCGGCTGGTAGGCGATCTTGCTGGCGGTCTGCTCGGCGCCGAGCACGCTTTGCGGCAAGGTGGCCCACCAGTTGCTGCGCGCCACCTCGATCTTCAGTTGGGCGGTCGCCTCGCTCAGGCGCGCAAACATGCCCAGCTTGCCGTTGACCGCCTGCTGCTGTTGCGCCGACGAGTGCGCGCTCGACACCACCACCTCCAGCTTTTCGCGCGTCGATCTCTTGGACAGACGTATCACATTGGACAAGGTCTTGCCATCATACGACCATCCCGGCCCCTGTTCGCTGCGGGCCAGCGGCTTGCCGTTGACGGTGACACCCTCCGCCGGCAAGGTCGAGCGCAGCACCAGCGTGACGCTCCTGGCGGCCGGTGCTCCCTGGTAACTGCCCTCGCGCGACAGTACGGTGATGGCACGCTGACCGGCCGCGTTCAGCCTGTGCCGCACGACGGTGCTGGCATGCTCGCGCTGCTGGTAGCCCAGACCTTCGCCGCCATCCTCGTAGATGCGGGTGCTGCCGGCGGCGCCCGGCAGTACGGTCAGCACCAGGCCGTCCACCTTGCCCTGCAGGTGTTGCAGTTCCGGGTACATCGGAACGATGGCGCCGGCCTTGATCCACAGCGGCAGTTCGTTCAAGGCATATTGGCGCTTCAGCGTGCGGCCGCCTTCGAGCGTGGCGCCGGTCGACCATTCATACCACTGGCCCGGCGGCAGCCACAGCGTTTTGTCGGCCACCAGCGTCTGCCGGTCCACCGGCGAGGCCACCGGCGCCACCAGCATATCGTCGCCAAACAGATACTGGTGCTTGAACTGATAGGCTTGGTCCTGCTCCGGGTACTCCAGGTACATCGGCCGCACGATGGACACGCCCTGGTCATAGGCCTGCCGTGCCGCCGTGTAGATATAGGGATTGAGGGCGTAGCGCAGCTTGATGAGCTTGCGCATCTCCGGCAAGTGCTGCGGATACATCCAGAAACGCCGCTCGATGCTGGAAATTTTGGCGCTGTGGGTGCGCAGGATGGGGCTCAGCACGCCGAACTGCAGCCAGCGCAGATACAGCTCGGGGTCGGCCGACAGCGCGCTGGCCGCATGGCCGCCGATATCATGGCTCCAGTAGCCATAGCCGACGTTGGCCGCCGTGGCGGTGAAGTAGCTTTGGTAGTCGAGCGAGGCCCAGGAGATTTTGTCATCGCCCGAAAAACCGATCTGGTAGCGATGGTTACCCATGCCGCCCCAGCGATGGAACAGCAGCGGACGCTTGCCCTGGCGTTCCATGTCGGTAAAGAACACGTAGTTCAGCCACCAAGTGTTGTCCAGGCCGGCAATTGCGCGCGACTGCGGATACTGCTGCCAGTCCAGCCACCAGAAATCGACGCCCTGCCGCTCCAGCGGCCGCAATACTTCCGCGGTGTAGGTTTCGGTCCAGCGCTTCTCCTCCATCCGGTAGGGAATGTAGTCGCGTTTGCTGGTGTCGAAACCGTAGCGCTGCGCGAAGCGCTGGTACTGCTCTTCCATGGGCGGAATGCCGGAGGCCGGATGCAGGTTGAGTGCGGTCTTCAGCGGGAAGGCCTTGGTCCAGTCGAGGAATTTCTTCGGTTCCGGGAACAGGTCGCGGTTCCAGGTGTAGCCGGTCCATCCCAGCAGCTCGCCCAAGGGATCGAGTTCCGGGTTGCGGATGTCCTTCAGGCCGCCGTGGGTAAGGTGCCAGTCCATGTCGATCACCAGCACGTCGATGGGAATATCGTTGTTGCGCATCTCCTGCATCAACTGCTTCAGCTCCTGGTCCGAATAGACCCAGTAGCGCGACCACCAGTAGCCGAAGGCAAAGCGCGGCGGCAGCGGAATCTTGCCGGCCACCGCAATGTAGTCGCGCAGGGCCGCCTTGTAGTCGTGGCCGTGGCCGAAGAAGTACCAGTCCTTGCCGTGGATGGCGCGCTGCCTCACCCACGGCCAGGGGCTATCATCCAGCAGATGCGAGGCCGTGTCGTCGACCAGCGACCAGCCGCCGCGCGACAGCAGGCCGCGCCCCAGGTCCAGCTGCTTGCCGTCGGCGTCGACGCCGCCATCCAGGCCGTCGAGCGTGCGTGCGGTGCCGCCCAGGTTGGCGTTGTCCTGCATGCCGGGACGCCATTCGACGTCGCGCCCGTTCAGGCGCAGGGTGATGTTCAGGTTGTCGGCGGTGAAATCGCCCGAGTGCTCGCGGTAGCGCAGCGTCAGGTGTTCGGTCTTGAGCACCAGCCAGCCCTGCTCGCTGCTGGTCTGGAAGGCCGGCACCTCCAGCTTGCGGTTCAGGACCACCTGGGTGGCAGCGTCGGTGAAGCGCCGGTCCTCGGCGTACTCCAGGCGGATCAGGCGCGAGGTCAGGACCGTCAGCCGCACCTGGTCGCGCTGGATGACGACGGCCGGATCGGCTTGGGGCTGCTGCGCGGCGCCGGCGTTCGATGGCAACGCCAGCGACGTCAATGCCAACGCCAGCGCCAGCCGCGCCAAGAGGAATACTGTCATGCTTGTCTCCCGTTTTATTATCGTTAGGGTGTTGCGAGCGAGGCCAGGTACTGCTTGGGCGTGAGACCGACCACGCTCTTGAACTCTTTGGTGAAATAACTCTGGTCACAGAAGCCGGCGGCAATCGCCGCCCGCTTGATGCTGTGCGACCCGGCCAGCAGGCGGCAAGCCTCATGCACCTTCATGTGCTTGATGTATTGCTTGGGCGTGCGCGCAAAGCTTTTCTTGAAGCGGCGCTCGAAGGTCGACAGCGACATGCAGGACAGTTCGGCCAGATGGCCGATATTCACCTCTTGCGTGAAATGCTGTTGCAGGTATTCGATGCAGGCACGGAAGGCGTGATACGGTTCGATCATGTCGAGCGAGCGCTGGGCATCCTTGCTGAAGCCCTCCACGCCCACCACCTTGCCCTGCTTGTTGCGCAGCGGCGCCTTGGTGGTAAACAGCCAGTACAAGCGGCCGTTGGCACCGCCGATCACCTCCAGCTTGTTCTTGACCGCGATCCCGCTGCGCATGACGCGCAAGTCGTCTTCGCGGATGCGGTCGGCGATGTCGCGGCTGAAGAAATCGTGATCGGTCTTGCCGATCACCTCCTCCGCGCTGGCCAGGCCGAATTTCTCCTGCAGCAGGCGGTTGCCCCAGACGAACTGGCCGTCGCAATTTTTGGCGAAGTAAAAGGTGTCGAGCAACTCGTTGAACAAGAGGCTAGGCGGCGAAATCCGATGCCGGCTGTAGAAGGAAATGGGATCGATCGGCATGCTGCTGCGTTAGCTAGGTTTAAGGGATAGGCCACGCGCGGTGCGGCGGTCATGCAGCCAGATCGCGCCAAACACCGGCAACAGCAGCAAGGGCACCAGCGCGATCGCCTGGAACGATTCCGCCGCCGCCATTTGCGCGACCTCGGCCAGTTGCCCCGACGTCAGGCTGGCGAGCTGGCCGGGGCCGCCGGCCGCGCGCTGCAGGGCCTGGTCCATGATACGCCCCAGCTGCGGCAACAGGAACTCGATCGCCATGCCGCCGCCGAAACCCATCAATCCCAGGAACAGGGCGCCGCCGCGCGGGAAGCGCTCCGACACCAGCGCCAGCATGGTCGGCCACATATAGCACACGCCGCACCCCCAGACGGTGGCGGCCGCGAACGCCGCCAGCGGTGTGCGCGCCAGGCTCAGGCCGTACAAGCCGATCGCCGCCAGCAGGCAGCTCCACCACAGCAGCGCAATGCTGGACACGTGCCGGCCCAACGCACCGGCGAAGTGGCGCATGACGAACATCAGCGCGCTGACGTAGACCAGAATCAGGATACCATCCATGCCGACGGTGCGCGAAAGCGTCATGTCCACCCACTGGGCCGGCGCCAGCTCGGCCGATGCGGTCAGCCACATGCAAGCCCACAGCAGCAGGAATTGCGGCTGGCGGGCCAGCTCGCGCACCATGTCGAGGTAGCTCACGCCGGCCGCCACGCGTTCCGTGACCGGGAAGCTCATGCCGCGCAGCAGCAACAGCACCGCCACCGCCGGTGCCATCAGCAACAGCAGGTTGGTCTGCCACGGCAGCCCGCTGTACTTGATCAGCAGCGAAGCGAGCCCGCCGCCCACTATGCCGGCCGGCCACCAGGCGTGCAGCACGTTCAGCCGCTTCACCTTGTTGGCGGGATCGACGCTGACCACCAGCGGATTGATCGCCGCCTCCACCGCGCCCCAGCCCAGGCCGGTCAACAGCAGGCCGGCCAGCACCAGCGGATAGCTGGCGCCGTCGACCGCGCGCAGCGAGGCCAGCAACACCAGGGCGGCGCCGCCCAGGTTGCTCAGCGCCGACACCATCAGCATGCGCTTGCTGCCCATCCAGTCGACCAGCGCGCCGCCGATCAACAGGGTGAAGGCGAAGCCGGTGAAGGTCATGCCCAGCGCATGCCCCACCATGGTGGCGCCGCGCGCGGGGTCGATGCGCATGAACAGCTGGGCGCTGAGGTCGCCGGCAATGGCGGCCCGCACGGCAAAGCCCAGCCCGATGGTAAACACCGTCAGGTAGGCGATCAGAAACAGGCGGCGGCTGTCCGATGGTTGAGGCATGGTCACTCCTTGTGGTGGTTGGCGCGCGGCGCGAGGCCGAGCAGCGCGCGGTTGCCGGCGGCGTCGGCGCTAGCGGCGGCAAAGTCATCGAAAGCGTGGTCGGTCTTGCGGAACAGATGGCGCGCGATGAAGTCGGCCCCTTCGCGCGCCCCCGTTTCCTGATGCTTGAGGCAGCACTCCCATTCGAGCACCGCCCAGCCGGCGTAGCCGTACTCGATGAATTTACTGAAGATGACGCCGAAATCGATCTGGCCGTCGCCCAGCGAGCGGAAACGGCCGGCGCGCGCCTGCCAGTCCAGATAACCGCCGTACACGCCGGTCCTGGCGGAGCGGCGGAATTCCGCATCCTTGACGTGGAAGGCCTTGATGCGGCTGTGGTAGCAATCGATGAAGCCGGCGTAGTCGATGTGCTGCAGCAGCAAGTGGCTCGGGTCGTACAGAATGTGGGCGCGCGGATGCTGGCCGACCAGGTCGAGAAAACGCTCGAAGCTGGCGCCGTCGTGCAGATCCTCGCTGGGATGGAGTTCGTAGCACAGATCGACGCCGGCCTGGTCGAAGGCATCCAGGATGGGCCGCCAGCGCGCGGCCAGCTCGGCGAAACCTTCCTCGACCAGGCCCGGCGGACGCGGAGGCCAGGGGTAGATCATCGGCCACAGCAGGGAACCCGAAAAGGTGGCATGGACGGCCAGCCCCAGGTTGGCGCTGGCCCTGGCCGCCAGCAGCAGTTGCGCGGCCGCCCATTCCTGCTGCGCGGCCGGCTTGCCACGCAGGGCTGGCGGCGCGAAGCTGTCGAACAGCGCGCCGTAGGCCGGGTGCACCGCCAGCAGTTGGCCCTGCAGATGGCTGGACAGTTCGCTGATCTCCAGGCCATGTTCGGCCAGCCGCCCGCGCAGTTCGTCACAATAGCCGACGCTGGCGGCGGCCAGTTCGAGGTCGATCAGGCGCGTGCCGTTGGTGGGGATCTGCAAGCCCTTGAATCCCAGCTCGGCGGCCCAGGCGGCCAGGTTGCCGAGCGTATCGTAGGGTGGCGCGTCACCCAGGAACTGGGCCAGGAAGATCGCCGGCCCCTTCATGCAGCCACCTCCGCTTCGATCGCCGCCCAGCGATTGCCCTGGGCGTTGCTGCGCAGGGCGGCTTCGATGAACGCCATGCCGCGCACGCCGGCCGCCATGCCGGGCAGCGCATCCGTGCTGCCTGTGCCACACATGCTGTGATAAAACCATCGGTACAGGTTGGCAAAGGCTTCGATATAGCCTTGCGGGTGGCCGCTGGGAGTGCGTCCCATGGCGCGCGCCGCGTCGCACAAGTAGGGCTGGCCGCTGCTCAGTGATAGACGCGGCTGTCCGGCGCGGTCCAGCGCCAGCGTGTCGGGCGCTTGCTGCGCCCAGTGCAGGCTGCCTTGGCTGCCGTACACGCGCAGCGTCAGATGGTTTTCCTCGCCCACGCATACCTGGCTGGCGTTGAGCATGCCGCGCGCGCCATTACCGAAACGCAGCAGGATGGCCACATCATCGTCGAGCTGCCGGCCCTGCCCGATCGAGGCCAGGTCGGCCAGGACCGTGCTGATGGCCTGCCCGCTGACCAGCTCGGCAAGATGGGCGGCATGGATGGCGATGTCGCCCAGGCAGCCAGCCGCGCCGCCCTGGGCCGGATCGAGCCTCCAGTTTTCGGTCTGCGACTGTGATTGCGGTCGCTGCGCCAGCACCGCCTCGGCCAGCCAGCCTTGCACATAATCGACCACGACTTTCTGCACCGTGCCGATGGCGCCGTCGCTCACCAGTTGCCGCGCCTGCACCACCATCGGATAACCGGCGTAGGCGTGGGCGACGGCGAACTGGCGCTCATGGCGTGCCGCCAGCGCGCGCAATTCGCGGGCCTCGGCCAGCGTCAGCGTCAGCGGCTTTTCGCACATCACGTGAAATCCGTACTGCAGCGCCATGCGGGCAATCTCGAAATGGCTGGCGTTGGGCGTGACGATGGCGACCAGATCGATGCGCTCGCCCGCCGGCAGGGAGGCTTCGGTCGCCAGCATTTCCCGATAGCCGTCATAGCACCGCGACGGCGCCAGGCCCAGCTCGCGCCCGCTGGCGCGCGATACGGCGGCGTCTTTGCTGAATACGCCGCAGACCAGCTGTATTTCCCCGTTCAAGGCTATCGCCATCCGGTGGATATGGCCGATGAACGCACCCTGCCCGCCGCCGACCATCCCCATCTTCAATTTGCGCATGTTTCATTACCTTCTTAATTGATGTAATGATGGTAGCGTTGATGGCAGATTAGAAATTGAAGAAATTCAGCAATTTTTATAACAAATTCGGCAAACAGCCCCTGCGCCACGAAATTTTACTACTCTAGGTAGTCGATTTGTCCTTATAAGAAATTCGGTAGGAAGTGGACGGGGGCTGCCAGTTTCGCCGTCGGCGCCTGGTTTGTCCATCAATGCAGCAAGCGCCTGCACGAGGATCATTTGCATTAAAATTTTATACTGCAATTAACAAATAGCTAATTTTTTGATAATTGTATGACGACAAGCAAGCTCCTTGCTAAAACATATGCGGCTGTATTGGCCGCGTGCATGCTGGCAGGCGGCTTGTCGACGGTCAAGGCACAGGAAGCCGGGCAAGCCATGCATGCCGTCGAGACGCCCGGAGCTGCCCCCTTCGCGCTATATCGCCCCGCCTCCACATGGAATGTGCCGGGCGTGGTCACCACCAGCGGCGCGGCGCCCGGCGCCGGCGATAGGGACGATGTTCAATATCTGCTGTCCATATTGGATTTGCTGGCCAAACAAGGACTCGCGGATCGCAGCCGCGTGGACGTCACCGGCATCTCCGGCGGCGGACGCATGGCAAGCTGGATCGGATGCGTGGCATCCATGCGGTTTGCCGCCATTGGGTCCGTCGTCGGCCTGCGCGCCGGCGCACCGCTCAAGTCGGACCCGGCGCGGCCAGATTCTGTTAGCTGCCGGCCTGAATCGCCCCTCCCTGTCATCGCGTTTGCCGGCGATCGAGATACCACCAATCCGATGGAAGGCGGCGGATCGAAATACTGGCAGTACTCCATGCAGGCCGCCGTACAGCGTTGGGCAACGCTCAATCAATGCCAGCACGCCGCTGTCACACGCCGGATCTCGCCCACGGTGTACCAGGTCCTGTACGATGGCTGCCGGGACGACGCCGTGGTAACCGCCTACGTTACCGAGGGCGGCGGCCATACCTGGCTGGCCAACGACGAAGTGATGTGGGCATTCTTCGCCAGCTACGCCCGCGCGGCGGACGGCAAACTGCTGAAGGTTGGCCGCTGAATCCTTGCCAAGGACGTCACCTTGGATGGCATTCAAAGCGTGATGTTCACCGTGCCGCCGCTATTGGTCAGCGTGCAGGTCTGCTTGACGGTTTTCCCCTGATACGCACGGCCACCTCATACTCGCCAGTGTAAGCACGTACCGTGCTGACGCCGCCCTGGCCGGTCACGCCGTTGAAGTCCGTGCGCCAGGTCTTGCCGACCAATCATGCTTGGCCGCCAGCGTGCTATCGCGTCCGACGATGTGCTCGACGGCGAAGCCGGGCGACAGCAGAGGCGGCGTCTCCGTTCAGCTTCTGCACCCGCGAACTTCCCTCAAAACCTTTTTGAAACACTTGCTCCAGGTAGAAGACTGTACGGTGAGTGCCGCGCAGTGTCGCACACGGCGATGCCACGTGCGCCGCCGGCCCGGCTGTGCAATGCAAATGTCCATCAATACAGCCAGTGCCTCATGCAGGCGCCGCCCGGCACGAGGGGATAGAAAACCTCAACCGGAGCGATTGAGATTGCCAACTATCTTTTTTAAATGAGAATCATTACCATATAACTTCTTCCATTGCACCGCAGAGGCCGTCATGATCGTCGCAAAAAAATTAAGCCAGGTTGCCACCCACATGGCGGTGGCGTTCGGCTTGATGTACGCGCTGACCGGTTCGCTGGCCTTCAGCGGACTGGCAGTCATCATCGAACCACTGATCAACGTCGCCCTGCTGCCCTTCCACGAGCGGGTCTGGCAGCGACTGCATTCCCGGCTTCCGCCGCAATACGCCGTCGCGGCGGAGCGCACCAGTCAGGCGGGGCTGCATTTCGTGGTGGCCTTCGGCGTGGTGCTTGCATTTACCGGCTCGCTGGCTTTCGGCGGCGTGGCGGCGGTGCTCGAGCCTATCCTCAACGTGGTAATCCTGCCCGTCCACGACCGTCTGTGGGACAGCGCCATTGCCAGATCCGCGCTGCAAGGCGTCCGCGCCAGCGCTGCTTGAAGTCCAGGCCGCCAGTACATTACGTCGAGGGAACGAAGCTTAGGCTACAATCCGACTTTTGGCCGGAGTCGCGACAATGCTTGTCAAGCTGCGATCGATGTGTGTTGTCGCCTGTATCCTGTGTATCCCGGCCTCGGCAATGGCCGCGCCAGTGGAAGCGTCCGGCACTGCGCGACTTGAATTGCGCGTCGCCATGGTGTCCGACGGCCGGGCCGACTACTTCGTCCGCCTGCTGGAAGCATCGTTGAAGCTGATCGGGCAGCCCTACAGTATTCAGTATGTCAAAGACATTCCTGCGCGCCGCATGTGGTGGATGCTGGGCCAGGGCGAGATCAATCTCTTCTACGGTATGCAATCCAAGGAAAAGGATCACAGCAAGCAGCTCGTTACGGTGCGGAACGGGTTGACCAATGGCCTGATCGGCCAGCGCGTGTTGATGATACGTCGGGCCGATACGCAAGTCTTCGCGCAGGTCCGCTCCGTGGAGGATTTAAAGCGCAGCGGACTGATCGCCGGGTTCGGCGCCGGCTGGCGCGATACCGAAGTGGCCAAGGCGGCGGGTTTACCGCTGTACGAACACGCCGCGCCGTGGAATACGATTTACGCAATGGTGGCGGCGGGCAACCGTCACGTCGACTATCTGCCGCGAGGCATCATTGAAGTGCAGGAAGAGGCGCGTGCCCATCCCGAACTGGTGGTGGAGCAGCATCTGCTATTGGAGTATCAGGCCGACTTCGTGTTCTATCTGGACGCCTCGGTCGCCCGCTATCGGCCCATCCTCGAACGGGCTTTGAACGAAGCGGAAACCAGCGGACTCAAGGCACGCCTGCTCAACCAAGCTTTTGGCGCCGACATCAAGGCGCTCAAGCTGAACCGCCGCCTGCGCCTGCAACTTCCCGCGCCCAAGGACTGAGCAGGCAAAGTGATTTGCCGTACACATGGTCACCAAGGATGCCATTAGAATCAGCGTTCCCCTCTTGACAAGGCTGGTATGCGACACTCACTCACTTTGATGGCTGTGCTGGCGTTGGCCTCGCCGGCGGTCCATGCCCAAACCGTGGTCAAGATCGGCGCGGCGGCGCCGCTGTCCGGGCCCGGCGCCCACCAGGGCAAGGATATCGAGAACGGCGCACAGATGGCGATCGACGATCTCAACGCCCAGGGCGCGGTCATCGGCGACACGAAAATCCAATGGCTACTGCAGGCGGAGGACGACGCCAGCGATCCTAAGCAAGGCACGGCGGTGGCGCAGAAACTGGTCGATGCAGGCGTGGCCGGCGTGGTGGGCCATCTCAACTCCGGCACCACGGTGCCCGCCTCCAAGATCTATCATGGCGCTGGCATTCCGCAGATCTCACCGGCGGCAACCACGCCGCTCTACACCCACCAAGGCATGGAGACCGCATTCCGCATCGTCGCCAACGATCACCTGGTCGGCCTGGCGCTGGCGCGCTACTCGATCAAAACACTCAAGGCGGCCAGGATCGCCGTGATCGACGATCGCACCGCCTTCGGCCAAGGCCTGGCCGACGAGTACATCCAGGGCGTGAAAAGCATCGGCGGCGCGCAGATCGTCAGCCGCCAGTTCACCAGCCGGCAGGCCAAATCGGCGCAGCCGGAGCGTTACCTGCCGGCGCTGGCGAAAATCAGCTACCAAGGCATCACCGGCGCCATCCGCTTCGATGCCAAGGGCGACCTGCGCGGTGCGGCGTTGACGCTGTTCACCTACCGGCAAGGCAAGAAAACCAAGCTGGCGGTGGTGCGGTAGCGTCAGTTCACGCGCACGGCACAAGCTCTTGCGCCATCGGCCAGCCGCAGCCGCTGTATCGCCGGCGACATGATCTGCAAGGTCTCATCGAGGAATTTACCCTGCGCCAGCGTGGCGCGAAAACCTGCGCGCTCCATGTTGGCGACCAGGCAGGCCTCGCCCTCGACAGCCGCATCGCCGCGCAGCGCCAGATTCAGCGCCGACACCACGGAACGCAGCATGGCGACGCGCGCCTCCGCAATCGGCCCGCCATCGAAGATGTCGACGTAGGAATCCACATCGAACCCTTCCGCCACCAGCATGCCGAACGGCAGTTCCGCGTCGGGATGCAGCTGCCCCATGGCCCACTGGGCCTCCTTGGACAGCAGCGACACATACACCGGCATGCGCGGCATCAGTTCGGCGATAAAGCTCTTGGAGCGTCCGCCGGTGCGCAGCTCGGCCTCGGGCAAGGGCATTTTGAAGAAGCGATGGCCCAGCGCATCCCACACCGGACTATTGCCGGCGTCATCGGACAGGCCGGGATTTTCCGCGCCGATCCGTTCCGCGAATAGCTGCGGGTGGTTGCGGATGAACAGCAGCCGGCCGCGCGACAGCAGCTGCGGCGCCAGCGTTGCACTGTATTCAGGCTCGATGTAGAACGAGCTGAGCAAGGTGTGGTCGGACAGGTCTTCACACAGCCGCAAGGTGTGCTCGCGGTTGGTGATCCCCAGCTCCTCGCTGCCGTGGGCAAGAAACTCGTTGCGGAAGCAGTAGAAGCGGCCATGCGAGGCGGCACTGGCGACGATGCCGCTGGTACCCACCACGCGCCCGGCCCGCAGATCCTCCAGCACGAAATGATAGAGTTCATCGCCGTTCAGCGGTTCGTTGCCGGCGAAGGCCCGTATCGAACGCTCGACACGCGCGGCCAGCCGGGCACGATCCGGTTTCAAGGTGCGGATGGTGAAGGTCGCGGCCTTGGAAAATTTTTCCATGACGTCGAGATCGTCCAGAGTTGCCGGACGCAACAGGTAATCAAGGTGGTTCATTCCATTTCCTCTCCGGCCTTGTAAGCCTCGACCAGCGGCATGGCGTGACGAGCACGCTCCTCGCGCGGGGTGCAGCCAAAATAGTTGCGGTATGTGGTGGAAAAATGCGAGCCCGAAGCAAAGCCGCAGGCCAGCCCCACCTGCTGGATCGACAGCGTGGTCTGTTTCAACTGGCGGCGGGCATGCTTGAGCCGCAACTCGAGATAGTAGCGGGACGGGAAGGTATCGAGGTGCTGGCGGAACAGCCGCTCCAGCTGGCGGCGCGATACCCCGACCAGTTGTGCGATATCTTCCGCCTGCAACGGTTCAGCCAGATTGGTGGCCATCAGTTCCAGCGCCTCTTTGAGCCGGATCGAGCCCACCGCCGGCTGCGCCGATGCCGGTACGGGCTGGCGCTCATCGCCGCCACGCAGTCTTTCCAGTCCCAGCACCAGCGCCACTTCGGCGGCAAACATGCTGCCGTGACGCTTGCCCAGCCAGTGCAGGATCAAATCGATGACGGCCGCGCCGGCGCCGGCCGTGATGCGGTTGCGGTCCAGCTCGTATAAGCCCGGGACGAACGCCGTATCGGGATAGTGCTGCACTGCCTCCGCCAGCAATTGCCAATCGATGGCGGCGCGGTAGCCATCGAGCAGCCCATGTTGTGCCAGCACCTGCGCGCCGGTACCACTGGCGCCCAGTACCCAGACGCCGTCCTGGCCCAGGCTGCGCAACTGCTGTCCGAGCTGGTGGCGGGCGGCCATGCTCAGGCGCTCGTCGATGCGCTCGTCCGCGATCAGCAATAGCAGTCCGGGCTGCTCGAGATTCAATCCGGCCAGCGCTTCTGCGGCCAGCGACAGGCCACACTGGGACGACGCGGCCTCGCCTTCCGGACTGTATTGACGCAGTCGGTACACAGCGTCCCCTTCCACCTCATTGGCAACGGTGAAGGCGGCGCGCACCGCACCCAGCGTGAACAGCGAAAAGCCGGGCAACAATATCAATGCAACGGTATACGGATTCCCCATACAGTATTTTCCTAAAGCTGCGCCGGGCGCTATTACCACGCCTGGTAGAACGGCATTTTCAGGCGCACCGGCCGCACATCGAGCCGCGCATCGAAGATCGAGTAGTCATTATCGTCCAGACCGGCACTATCCCAGCCACGTGTCTGTTCATCCCGCCGCAGCATGAACTCAAAACCCAGCTCCGGGGCGGGATCGGCGATCTCCGCGTCGGGGAACTGCTCGAGGTCGAAGGCGAGGCCCCGCACCTGATCGCGCGGGCCGGCCACCAGCTGCGTCAGCGCGCGCAGGATGGCGTTCTCACCGAGGATGTCGGTGTAAGCAGGACGGATATTTTCCAGCTCCAGATTGAACCCCGGCTGGCGAAACTTGAGCTCGCCCCTGGCCTGCTTGGCCGCCAGCACCTGCCCCTTCAATGTACCCAGGTCGTAGCGATCGCCATTGTCCAGATAAGACAGCCGCACATTGCGCACGTTCACCGGCCCCGCTTCCTGTATTGCCTGACGCAAGTCCAGCAACAACGCGCCGCTGCCGCCGACAATTTCAATTTCACTGCCGTGAATAATCGCCGCCGTGTTCTCATCGACGCCCAGGCCCACCTTGTAGCCTTGGGCCAGCATCAGCGCCAGCATGCGCCCCACCCTGCCGCGCTTGAGGAAATGCTGGTCGATGAACAGCTGGTCGCCGGCAAAACCGAGCCCCCGGTCGATTTCCTTGCCATCACGCATGACGCCTTTCATCACCTGTAACGGATTGAGCGCGTCGCGGAACATCGTGCTGCTCATGATGGCGGCGCCGGCGCTGCTGCCGGCGATCACACCGCCACGCGCCTGCAACTCGCGCACCGCCTGCAGCACGGGCGAGGCGACGCCGCCGGGATTCAGCACATCGACCGTGCGCTCCTGCGCGCCGCCGGTGAAAAACACGGCCGTAGCGGCGCGGATCCTGGCCACGTTGGCAGGGTCGGCCGCCGCCCGCCGCGCAGACTCCAGCGTCTCGCCATCCCAGCGCGGTGCGATCTTCAGCAATTCCGCCTTCGCACCACGGCGCCGCAACTGCTCCACAGCATCCATTCCCGTCGCTTCGGGACGCGACGACGAGGTGGGAATCACCACAAAGCGGGCCTCGGCACCGCCGGCCAACTGCACCAGCCGCTGGCGCACGCGCTCATTGTCGTCGCGCACCGAGCCGCCCATCGGCATCACCGTGCCGGCCACAGGTCGAAACGCCAGCGCCGGCGGCGCCTCGGCGGCATGGGCGGCAGCGCATAGCAGCAGTGGGAGCAGCAGTATCGACACGGATTTCACAGGCAAGCTCCTTCACGATGAGATTGTCACCATGTTGCCATCGATCAGGCGGCTGTAACCGGCCACCCTGCCCGGTTTGCGCACATAGGCAATTGCATGTCGCACTGTGGAAAGTCAGCAACAGGATGCTCGCTACTTTCATTGCAAATGCGACACACCTTTTACACAGAGCGACCCGTGGCCATCCCGGCGCGCCCAGGCCGCGCAACACTCATACACTGAAACTGTTCCATTTTGTTATGAAAAACCTGACGAGGACTAATCGCATGAAACTACCTGGCACGCACACGACGTCTGCAATCCGCCACTCCCGCTGCGCCCATGCTGTACTGCTGGCGCTGGCCGGCATCAGCGCGGACACTTACGCGCAAACCATGCAACGGGTGGAGATCACCGGTTCCAGCATCAAGCGCATCGAGGGCGAGGCGGCGCTGCCGGTCGAAGTCATCAAGCGGGAAGACATCGACAAGGCCGGCGTGACCACTGCGGCCGAATTGCTGCAAAAGATTTCCTCCAATGTGGGCGGCCTGACCGATGGCGCCAGCGTCAGCGACGTCATGGGGGGCCAGCGCGGCTTCAACGGCGCCAACCTGCGCGGCCTCGGCGTATCGAGCACGCTGGTGCTGCTGAACGGCCGCCGCATGGCCAACTTCGCCAGCCCCGGCGACAATTCCGGCGTCGACCTGAACAACATTCCGGCCGGCGCCATCCAGCGCGTGGAAGTGCTCAAGGACGGCGCCTCGGCGATCTACGGCACCGACGCCATGGGCGGCGTGATCAACTTCATCACCCGCAAGGACTACCAGGGTGGCGACGCCAGCGTGTATGCGCTGCGCACGGACGAAGGCGGCGGCGGCAAGAAATCGGCCTCGCTGTCCGGCGGCATCGGCGCCTTGAGCACCGACCGCTTCAACGTGTTCGGCGCACTGGACGTGCAGGAAACCAGCCGCCTGGCCAGCTCGCAACGCAAGTTCATGCAGGAATACAGCCTGCCCGACCGCTTGTCGCCACAGCTGTCGAGCTACTCCTTCCCGGCCAATATCGACCTGACGGCCGCCCAGTTGGCCGCGCTCAACAAATCGGCCTACCTCAAGGGCGCCGGCGCCGGCGGTACCTGGGCGCCCTCGCCCGGCCGCCGCGTCAACCTCGGCAAGGACACCTGCGCCAACGGCAGCCCGAACGTGGTGCGCCCACTCGGACCGGGCGGCACGGAAGGCTGTTCCTTCAACTACATGGGTGACTCGGAAGTCTATCCGGAATCCAAAAAGCAGAGCTTCATCGGCCGCGCCACCTTCCTGGCGCCGGGCGACCATCAATTGTTTGCCGAAGTCCTGCTGAGCAAGGCCGAGACCAATTACGCCGCCTCGCCCGCCACCTCGGGCAGCATCAACGGCACCAGCACCGGCATCTCCCTGCCGGCCGACCTGCAATCGAAGACCGGCATCACCGGCCCGGTCAATTTCCGCTTCCGCCTGACGGACGCCGGCCGCCGCACCTCAGAAGTGACCAGCAAAGCCTCGCGCTTTGTCATCGGCGCCACCGGCAAAGTGGGCGACTGGGAATACGATACGGCCTACAACCACAGCGTCAACAAGGCCACCGACCTGGATATCGACGGCTGGGTATCGCGCAGCAAACTGCTGGCCGGCATCGCCAGCGGCAAGTACAACCCGTTCGTCCCGGCCACGGACGACGCCGGCCGCAAGTTCATGGACTCGATCAAGATCAACGGCGCGGCGCGTATCTCCAAAGGCACCAGCGACAGCGTCGACGGCAAGCTGACCCGCGCGCTGACGGCGCTGGCCGGCGGCGATGTCATGCTGGCCGTGGGCGCCGAACTGCGCCGCGAAAAGACCGCGTTCAGCTCCACCGATGCGCTGCGCAGCAACGATGTCCAGGGTGACCGCGCCAGCTCCGACGAATTGCTGGCCGACACCTCCAACTCGCGCGACATCGCCGGCATCTACACCGAGATCAATGCGCCGTTCACCAAGGAATGGGAAGGCCAGTTCGCCATCCGTCACGACCGCTACAAGGGCGTGCATGATCCGCTGTCCAAGATCACCACGCCGGCGCTGTCCACCACCAATCCGAAGATCGCGCTCAGCTACCGTCCGAGCAAGGAAGTACTGGGTCGCGCGTCCTACGGCACCGGTTTCCGTGCGCCGTCAATCGCCGAACTGTTCCTGCCGGTGCGTTCCGGCACCACGGCCAGCTTCGTCAGCGACCCAGTTTCGGGCGAAATTGCCCAGTTCGATCTGGACCGCTACGGCAATCCACTGCTGAAACCGGAGAAATCCAAGCAGTTTTCCGCCGGCCTGGTGCTGGAACCGAACCGCAACTGGAACGGCAGCCTCGACTACTGGATCATCCGCAAAACCGACATCATCTCGGAAATCGGCGAGCAGACCGTGTTCGACAACCCGATCTACTACAAAGATCCGAACATCGTGGTGCGCGACGAAGATGGTTTCATCTCCTACCTGCAGTTCAAGAAGGAGAATCGCGGCAAGCTCAATACTTCCGGGCTCGACATCGCGCTCAACTGGCGCGGCGACGCCACCTCGCTGGGCCGCTTCAGCGCCAGCCTGAACGGCACGCTGATCACCCAGTACAAGTTCCAGTCCGATCCGAATTCGCCGATGACCGATGGCCTGGGCGTGTTCCGCGACGACAAGGCCGTGCAGCGCTGGCGCCACAAGCTCAATCTGGACTGGACCCAGGGCCCGGTGAATCTGAGCCTGGGCAACACCTTCCTGTCGAGCTATCGCGACCAGAACATTCCGGGGCTGGCCGATCCCGGCTACAACGACCGCGACGTGAAAGCCTATTCGCTGTGGGATCTGACCGGCAGCTATGCGTTCACCAAGCAGTGGAAGCTGCGCGCCGGCGTGATCAATCTGTTCGATACGGCGCCGCCATTCACCAACCAGTCGCGCTACTTCGAGGTGACCTGGGACCCGACCTACGGCGATCCACGCGGCCGCTCGATGTTCGCCAACCTGCAGTACAAGTTCTAGGCCTTAGGACTCATCACCCTTGGCCATCTGGCCGAACACCTCGTCGCGACGGACCCAGGCGTGAAACAGCGCCGCGCCGAGGTGGGCCAGAATGGTCAGGAACAGCACATAGGCCAGCACACCGTGTAAGGGCCGCAGGACGCCGTACAGCTCCGCGCTGTGCGGCGCGATGGCCGGCAGCTGCACGCCGCCGAACATCGGGATCGGATAACCGCCGGCCGACAACATGGCCCAGCCGATCAGCGGCATCGCCAGCATCAACCCATACAACAGCCAGTGCGACGCATGGGCGGCAAATTTCTGGATGGCCGGCAGGTCGCGCGGCAGCGCCGGCGTCGCCCGGGTCAGGCGATTGACGAGGCGGACAACCGCCAGGAGCAGAATCGCGATGCCGAGCGGGCGGTGCAACGCCAGCAACTGGGTCCGGTACTGCAGCGACACCACCATGCCGGCGCCAATAAACAGCATGGCCAGAATGGCGATGGCCATCGACCAGTGCAGCAGCCGGGCCAGGAGATTGAAGTGCTGTGGGCGGTTCATCGGGCGCTCCCGTTCTGGCCGACAGGATGCGAAGTCTTGCCTGCGCTGATTTCGCGTTCGCGGCGGTTGAACGATACCGAGTACGCCGCCGAGCGGGCGTGCAGCACGGGATCGTCGCTGGCGGCGATGCCGTCCGGCAGGATCAAGGGATCGAAATTGATGTCGCGGCAAGGACCGGTAGCCTGCGCTTCGGCACGCGCCACGGTCAGGGTGCCGAGGGTGGCCTCGGGCCGCGTGTCGGGCCATGCCTTGGATGGATCGGTGATCGGATCGCCGGCGGCGGCGATTTGCACCACCATGTCCCAGATCAGCGGGGCCGAAGCCAGGCGCCGGCTCAGGTCTTCCAGCAGAAAATTGGGATCGGCCGCCTTCAACTGCTCCGCGCTCATCGCCACGAACGCCAGGCGCGGACGCATCGACCAGCGCACCATGCGCTCCGTGCCGGCCGCGTCCGTCAGACGGAAGGCATTCACACCGTTGAAACGCGTGCTGCCCAGACTATCCGAGCGGGGCGCGGTTTTGGCCCAGGCCTGGAACGCGGCGATCTCCGGATTGGCGGCCAGCACGGCCTTCATCTTGTTCGGGTCAGGCTTGCCGGTGGCCGGATCGGGCCTGCCGGCCTCATTCATGGCCTGAAATGCCTGCGGCGTCGATGCGGCGAAGAAGGGAAAGCTGTTCATCGCAATGCGCCAATCCTGGCCGTCGTCCGTTTTCAATTGCACCGCCATGCCGCGCACCGGCGAAGCACCATCCGGCGCATACGGGTTGTTGGACGATGCCGAAAAGCGGCCGATGACAGCGATCGACGGTTGCGTGAACGCGCGCGCCTTCGACAGCTTGGCCGCCTCAGGCGTCGGTGCGAACCTGCCGGCAAAGCAGACGCCCTTGCTGTGTGCGCGCCGGAAGCCCTGGGCCTGCGTGCCCGACCCCTCGGCGAAGTCCATCATTTTTTGCGGCGTGAGATTCTGGTTGCCGAACCAGCCGCCGACCCACGCGAACAGCGCGGCGATGACGGCCAGTATCAGGGCAATGGGCAACAGCAGCAGCATGGCGCCGCGGCGCGGAGTGGAGGTGGGCATATCGGTCGGGCTTTCGTTGTTTTGATGGCTGGCAACGAGCATTGTCGTCGCAGCAGCATCATAGCGCGTCTGCCAGCTTCTGGTGAGACAGCGCAACCGCGCGCAGTGCTCAACGGTCGATTTCCTGTTTATGCTCGGTTGCTAACCGACTTTGCCGAGCGCCAGGCCTAAGATGAGGTATGGAACTCCCAGCTTTTATACGCTCGCACATGACGCAGATTCTTGCCGAGTGGACGGCCTTCGCCAAAAAAACTGCCCCAGACGACGGGCAGATGTCGGACCTTGCCCTCACTGATCATGCTGAACCCATGCTTTATGCAATCGCTCGCGATATCGAGACAAGCCAAAGTCTACGCGAGCAATATGAGAAGTCACAGGGCCATGACGCCGACCAGAAGGAAAGTGCGGCCGCAACCCATGGGCGGTTGCGTCAAGCCAGTAATTTTTCATTGTTGCAGCTCAGTTCCGAATTTCGCGCCCTCAGAGCCACGGTGCTGCGCCTCTGGCTGCCGGGCGTGCAGCAGATCTCCGACACGACCATCGATGAAATGGTACGTTTTAACGAAGCGATCGACCAGGCGCTATCCGAATCGATCGGCACTTTCTCGGAACGGCAGCAACGCACCCGCGATTTGTTCCTGGCGGTGCTGGGGCATGATTTGCGTGCCCCGCTCTCTACCATGTCGCTGGCCGGGGAACTGCTGACGCGCCCGCGAGCAGAAGAACAAGTCGCTGAACTGGGCGAGAAAGTGAAGCGTAACGCAATACTGATGAGCACCATGGTCATTGACCTGCTGGGGTTTGCCCGTGTGCAAATGGGCGCCGGCATGCCGATCTTGCGTGCGACCGTGGATGTGCAGCAAGTCTGTGACGCTGCCCTTGCCGATGCTCGGGCCATGTACCCCAGGAGCAGCATTGTATTTCTGCCGTGCGGCAACCTGACCGGCTTGTTCGACGCCGTGCGCCTGCAACAAATGGTGACCAACCTGTTGATCAACGCCGCCCAGTACAGCGCCAAAGCTCAGGACGTTACCTTGCAGGCAGTCGGGACGCAGGACAGCATCATCATCAAGGTAAAGAACTTTGGAACGGTGATCTCGGAGGATGCCGTCAACACAATCTTTCAGCCCCTGGTGCAATTGGCGCAGGATGACGACGACGATGCCCGACCGAAAACCAGCCTAGGGCTCGGTCTATTTATCGCGAAAGAGACCAGCGACGCCCACCATGGCACCATCGACCTCACTTCCAGTGCGGCTGAGGGCACCATCTTTACCGTGACGCTGCCGCGTGCATGTTGAGCGCGGGTTTAGACCATAGGCGGATCGGTCTCACGTGCAAACGTCCGGTGGCTGCCGAGCGCCGCGACGAAGGCCTCGAACGCGCCTCCCGCATCGGCCGCCGCCGGTCAGGATGGCAACCCGGCGCGTGGCGATGCCCGTGCTACCGGGACGCACCAGCAAGGACAAGGCCGGCGACAGCGGATACCACGGCGCCGGCGCGTTGCTTGCCGGCGTCGACGGCGCCGGCACCGCCATCCGCAGGCCTTCGGCCACGCGGGCGCGCACGGCCGGGGTCTGCACTCGCGTCAATTCGAAGCGGAAGGCGTTGACGATATGCTGCCGCTCGAGCGGGGATTGGCTGTCGAAAAACAGGCGCGCTTGGGCCTAATATTCGGCGAATTTTTCGGGCTTGCCACGCACCTTGTCCTCGCTGATGCGTTCGGGCAAGGATGGGAACCCCATCTTGCCGGCCTGGAAGGGGCAGCCGCCGCCCAGCGAGTTGGGCTCGTAATTGACGTCTCATCCCACACCAGCGAGTGCGTGCCGGACGGCGTGGGCCAGGTCGGGAAATTTCATCGCGTCCTGAATGAAGACGACGGGAATATTGTTCCCTACCAGATCCCAGTTGCCCTCGTCGGTGTAAAACTTGACGGCAAAGCCGCGCGCGCGATGTCGGTCAACGCTTCATACGCTTCGAAGCAACCGTGCGCGCCGGAGCCGCGCGCGTGCACCACGCGCTCGGGGATGCGCTCATGGTCGAAGTGGGTGATCTTTTCGCGCAGAATAAAGTCTTCCAGCGTGGTCGGTCCGCGCAACCCGACCTTCAGCGAGTTCTGATTGTCGGCAACCGGAACGCCCTGGTTGGTGGTCAATACCTGGTCGGTGCTGTCGACCCGTACCCGATCCGGCGGCGCGTTGGTTCGGTTGACGCCGTCGGCCGGCATGTCGCCCAGTTTTTCGGAACTGTTCTGTTCAGCGGAGGTGCTGGCAGTGGTGATCGGATCGCCCGGCGCACTGCTGCTGCCCTGGTGCGACTGGCGCGAGGCGTCGCCGTATTCAAACGGCTTGTCCGCATTGAAGGGCATTTGCGCGGCCAGCGCCTGCTTGCCTGCGACTGTGCGCAGCAATTCATCTTCCAGCGGTCCGGCGCCGCCCAGGCTGTCCGGCGGCCCTGCGTTGGACGGGCCTGCAACAGTGCTCAGCACCGAACCGGCGCCCGCGACATCGCTGCGCGGCGCCACAGTTGTATCGTTTGAGCTTCACTCAGTGTAGGAGGCTGCCTGCCGGAAAGGTGCACCGACGCATTGCGCCGGTATGAATGCGCTAAAATGGCCGCTGCTTTTAACGATGTAAAACTGATGAACAATGAAAAAGACGGCGCTCGCCGCCCTACCCGCCTGGCGGCTACAGCGCTGATGCTGGCGCTGACTGCCGATATCGCCTTGGCGCAAGCGCCGGACTCAGCAGAGGCAACGCCAGTCGCCGCCGCCCCAGCGTTGCCGCCGCCGGCCATGGAGGTCAAACTCGACACGGTGACCGTGCAGCGCGGCGACCTGCTGCAAACAGTCGACGCCATCGGAAAGTTACAGTTTCACCGGTTCGCGGATGTTAGCCCACAAGTCGCCGGCCAGATCAAGGATGTACTGTTTGCCGTCGGCGATGCAGTACAGGAAGGTAAGTTGCTGATTGAGATTACGCCTGCGGTGCGCGCAGAAAGCAGCCGTGCGCAAATGGCGCGGCTGCGGGCTGAACTGGCGGACCAGCAAGCGCAAACCGACTTCGCCGAACTACAGTTCAAGCGCCAGACCCAGCTCAAGGCACAAAACGCCACCCGCGAAGAAAGCGTCGAGTCGAGCCGCATGAATTTATCCTCGGCCCGCGCCCGGGTGGACGCCATCAACGCGCAGATCCAACAGCTGGAAGCGACGCTGAAGTTCGACGAGGAAAGCAGGCGCCACAAACAGGTTCTGGCGCCGCTATCGGGAACGGTCGTTGCAGTGAATGCGCGCGCCGGGCAAACAGTGAACATCGGCCAGCCGGGCTTGCCCTTGATGCGCATTGCCGACCTGTCGCAACTGACGGTCCAGGCGCGCGTGGCGGAAGTGGATATTACGCGCCTGAAGCGCGGCATGACGGCCAACTTCCAGACACCCGGCTATCCCGGTCGCACCTGGTCGGGCAAACTGCGCCAGGTGCTTCCCGTGCCTGCCGACGGCACGGGCGAGCAAGGCAAAGAGACTTTTTACAATGTCCTGTTCGAGGTGGATAATCCGCAACAGGAGCTCATGAGCGGCATGACGACCCAGGTGCAGTTCATCGTCGCCCAGGCCAAGGATGCGCTGCTGTTGCCGGCGAATTTGCTGGGGAGGCGCGACGCCGGCGGGTTGTATCAGGTACATGTGTTGAACGCCGACGGCAGCATCGTTGCGCGCACAGTGAAAATCGGTTTGCGTACTGTGCTGCAGGCACAAGTGCTGTCCGGCCTGGAAGCGGGTGAGCAAGTGCTGGCCGGCCCCGTGCCGGCGCCCGCACCTCAGCCCAAGCCGCTCGCTCCGGCGGGTGCGCCGTGAAGCGCTGCGGGTGGACACTGGCTGGACCGCTGTGCCTGGCAGGCGCTTTGCTGGCCGGCTGCACGCACACCAAACCCGTGGCGGAAGCTGCACCGGCAATCGAATTACCGGCCGGCTGGTCGCAGGCGGATAAGCCGGGCAGCCAGGAATGGCCGGACACCTACTGGTGGCAACGCTTCGGCAGCGACGAACTGAGCCGGCTGGTGCGCGAGGGGCAGGAAAGCAACCTGGAACTGGCCGCCGCGATGTCACGCATGCGTCAGGCGGCGGCGCAGGCGCGGGTTGCCGGGGTCGCGCTGCTGCCCGCCGTCGACGCCTACGCCGGCGCCAGCCGGGATCTGCCGCTCGGCGGCAATCGCAACGCCAATCTGTCGTCGAGCGGTCAGTTACAGGTATCTTATGAACTCGATTTCTGGGGCAAGAACGCCGCCAGTGTAGCCGCAGCCGAAGCATCGCTCAGAGCCAATTTCTATGATCGTCAAACCGTGGCCCTCACCGTGACCAGCGGCATCGTCTCGACGTATCTGCAACTGCTGTCTCTGCACGACCGCCTCGACGTGGCGCGCGAGAACGCCAAAACCGCCGAGCATGTGCTGACGCTGGTCGAGGCGCAGAGCAGCGTCGGCGCCGCCACGTCGGTTGACCTGGCACGCCAACGTTCCGCCGTCGCCAGCCAGCATGCCGCCATTCCTGCTTTAATGCAGCAGGAGCGCGAGGCGCAAGCTGCGTTGGCCATCTTGCTTGGCCGGTCGCCGCAAACCTTCAGGATCAGCGATAGCGGGCTCGACACCATCAACTCGCCCGAAGTGACGGCGGGCCTGCCGTCCGAACTGCTGTCGCGGCGGCCCGATATTCGCCGTTCGGAAGCGGTGCTGGCGGCCGCCAGCGCCAACGTCGACGTGGCGCGCGCGGCATTGTTTCCCAGCATACGCCTGACCGGATCGGCAGGCACGCAAAGCAGTGCCTTGCTGTCGCTGCTCAACGCCCAGAATTTATTCGCGAATGTCGGCGCCTCGCTGATGGCGCCGATTTTCGACGGTGGGCGTCTGCGGACCGAGCGTGATCTGGCCATCGAACAAAAACAGGAACTGGTGCAAACCTATCGTTCAACCGTCCTGGCGGCCCTGGCGGAAGTGGACACCGTGCTGGGCCAAATCAACAGTCTGGACGAGCAACGCCGGTTGAAAGAGGTGGAACTGGAACAGTCACGGCTTGCGTTCAATTTGTCGGAGATCCGCTACAAGGCGGGAGCGGAAGACTTGATGACCGTGCTCGATACCCAACGCAGCCTGTCGGACGTGCAAAACGAGCTGGGCATACTGAAACTTAAACGCCTGCAGGCCACCGTATCGCTCTACAAAGCCCTGGGTGGCGGCTGGCAGGCTGGCTGATCTTCTACCCGACCCAGGCCGATTCAACCAGACCGATAGCCAAGCCGACGTTCAAATTCCGCGTAGCCGCTAGATACCTTTGGATCGGCATAACCCGCCGCAACATCTTTCGCCGTCATTGCTGGCTAAATTTCAGGGCAGAAGCACACTGCCAGGCATCAACGCAACCACGGATAAGCCAGCACATATGTCATGGCATAAAGTAAATTTCCGAGCAAAGCGATGCAGAAGAGACCGAACACTATTTTGGCAACGGTCCGGAGGGCGCCGATGCCGAAGACAATACAGAAGCGCCAGATCACTGTCGGCAACAGCACTACGCGCAAAACCACCGCGATGCCGCCGGTCACCAACGCCAAAACCATGGCAACAGATTGCACCAGTCGTTCGCGTGCCGCAACGCCGCCGGACAAAGCTTGGTTTTTCATTTTCTTTCTCCGTTTAAATTTGGATCATCCCCGACATTAGGTTAGACAGTACCGAAAGCTAAAAATTCCGCGAAAAATACCATTATTCATTGCAGTGTTCAGCCGTGCAAAAAAGAAAAAGCCCCTGAAAATCAGGGGCTTTTTCTCCTCTATTTGCGGGCCCGCGCCAGCCGGTGCCGGCCCATAGAATTTATTCCCATTCAATAATAATGGAACCTTCTAAGCCCCTGATTTTCCGGCGTTTTGCCGCCTCGGCGCGTGCAAATACCATCGAAGATACCATCAAAAATGGCCTCGGCGAATTCCATGCGTTTGCCGGAGACATTGAATGCCGAGTATGTAGCAGCAATGCTGTTGCATGCTCCGCGCTCCCCCATCAAATCAAGGCGAGACGCCCAACCGGACGACTGCGAACAGTGTTGCGTGTGCTGCCGCCTAATCAGCGAAAGACTGCCTTGCGGCGCTCCAGGAACGCTGAGATCCCTTCCGTGAAGTCTGTGCTTTGGGTCGCTTCAGCAAAGGCCGCCAGACTTTCACGGGTCTCCCGGCAGTTGCCTGCCGGTACGCAACCGCGCAATAGCTGCTTCGAGCGTCGCAACGTAAACGGAGAACGCTCCAGCATGTTAGCGATGAGGCGCTGCAGCTCGGCCGCGAAACTCTCTTCCGGAAACACCTCGTCGACCAGCCCGATGCCCAACGCCTCCTCGGCGCCGAAGCTGTCGGACGTGTACAGCAGCTTTTTGCTCTGCCCCATGCCGATGGTGGCGACCAGCCGCTGCAAGTCGCTGCGCAGGTAAAGCGCCCCCAGTTTGGCCACCGGTATCGAAAACACCGCGTTCGACGACGCGACACGGATATCGCCGCCGAGCGACATGGCCAGGGCCGAGCCGTAGCACACGCCTTCGATGGCCATGATCACCGGCTTGCTCGCGTCTTCTATCGTTTCGATCGCCTCGGCCCACGCGGCGCCGAACGCTTGCGCATCGGCCAGCCGGCCCGGAAAGGTGCTGAGCACGGCAATGTCGTTGCCCGCACTGAAGTGCCCGCCCGCGCCGCGCACGACAATCACGCCAACCGCCGGATTGCGATCCGCCGCGCCGACCAGCATGCTCAACGCTTGCCAGGTGGGTAGCCGGATCGCATTGATTTTCGATGGACGCTCAATTGTCACCGTCGCCACCGCGCCCTCTATTTCCAGCACAACGTCACCCTGCGACACCGGTGCGCTGACTAGTTTTGCGTTACGGCTTGGCATGGGCGATGGCCTCGAACATGGTGGCGAAGCCGCCGAGCGCGAAATCGATGGTGGCGGCATCGGTGAACCTGCCCTCGACCATCTTGCCGCCGACATGCCCGACGACGATCTCCGGCGTATTGACCGGACGGGCCAGTGCGGACACCAGTGTCTCGCGGATTTGATATTGCGCCCTCACCCCGCCCGTAACGGCCGGCGATGAGGTGACGATCAGCACCGGCTTGTTCTTCAGCGGCGAACCATTGTGCGGACGCGATACCCAGTCGAGCGCGTTCTTGAGCACGCCCGGAATACCGTGGTTGTACTCCGGCGAGGCGATCACCAGGCCATCGGCCGCCGCGATCTGGCTGCGGAAGCGCTCCACCGCTGGCGGCAGCGGATCGACATACAGGTCCTGGTTGAACAGCGGCAGGTCGCCGATGTCGGCATATTCAAACTGCGCGTCTGCCGCCGTGGCGTCCGCCAAGGCGAGCAGTATGGCTTTGGAGAAAGCCTGCTTGCGCAAGCTTCCCGAGATTGCAAGCAATCGATGCATGGTCGATCCTCTCTGACGGACTACGGGTTCAGGCGCGGCGCGCGATGCGGTTCGACAGCGTGCCGATCTGGTCGATCTCGATCTCGATGACATCGCCCTCGCGCATGAACACCGGCGGTGTGCGCGCATAGCCAACGCCGGACGGCGTACCGGTGGCGATCACATCGCCCGGCTCCAGCGTCATGGCTTCGGACAGCGTGGTGATCAGGGTGGCGACATCGAAAATCAGATCGCCCGTATTACTGTCCTGCATGATCTGGCCGTTGAGCCGGGACTGGATGCGCAGGCCCGAGGCGCCGGCCGGCAATTCGTCCGGCGTCACCAGGTCGGCGCTGAAGCCGCCGGTCTGGTCGAAGTTCTTGCCGACCGTCCATTGCGTGGTCTTGCGCTGGTAGTCACGGATGGTGGCGTCGTTGAAGCAGGCGTAGCCGGCCACGTAGTCGAGCGGATTCTCGCGCACATTGGTCGCGGTCTTGCCGATGACCACCGCCAGCTCCGCCTCGAAGTCGAGCTTGTCCGAACAGGCCGGCAGGATGATAGCCGCCGCCGGGCCCACCAGCGAGGTCGGGCCACGCAGGAATACGGCCGGATAGTCGGGCACCGCGTTGCCGCCCTCGGCCGCGTGGGCGCCATAGTTCAGGCCGATGCAAATCACCTTGCCGGGACGCGGCACCGGCGCCAGCAGTTCAACCTGGTCGATGCCGATTTCCTCGCCGGCAGGATGCTGCGCCGCGTTCATGGCCAGTTCGACGGCCGAGGTGGCGCTTGGATGGAGGCGGATACGGTCGCCGTTGCGGACGCCGTGCTGGATGCTGCCGTTCAGGGAAAAAGTCACAATACGCATAGCAGTAATTCCTAAAATATTGGTGGGTAGGGCTTAAGCGGGCTGGACAACAAAAGTGTCCTGGTGCAGCCGGCGCAATTCGGCCTTCTGCACCTTGCCCATGGCGTTGCGCGGCAACTCGTCGACGATGACGATTTTTTTCGGACGCTTGAAGGCGGCCAGGTGTTTAGCAAGGGTGTCGGCGATGGCCTTGGTATCGAGCGCGAAGCCGGGCAGCGGTGAGATCACCGCCACCACCGCTTCGCCGAAGTCCGGATGCGGCACGCCAATCACCGCGCTTTCGGTCACACCTTCCAGCGCGTCGATCGCCAGTTCGATTTCCTTCGGATAGACGTTGTAGCCGCCGGAAATGATCAAGTCCTTGGCGCGGCCGACGATACGGATCACGCCGTTCTGGTCCTCGGTGGCGATGTCGCCGGTGATGAAGAAACCGTCGGCCGTGTGGTCCTGCGCGGTCTTTTCGGGATTGCGCCAATAGCCGGCGAACAGGTTGGGACCCTTGATTTCCAGCACGCCCGGTTCGCCCGGCGCGGCAGGACGGCCGTCCTCCGCCACCACGCGCACCGATACGCCCGGCAGAGCGGGGCCGACACTGCCGGCGATGCGCTCGCCGTCGTAGGGATTGGAGGTAATCATCAGCGCCTCGGTCATGCCGTAGCGCTCAAGAATAGTGTGACCGGTGCGCTGTTTGAATTCATCGAAGGTGGCGTCCAACAGCGGCGCCGAGCCACTGATGAAGACGCGGATCGTGCTACACACGGGAACACCGAAGCCGGGGTCGGCCAGCAGGCGCGTGTAGAAAGTCGGTACGCCCATGAACACCGTGGCGGCCGGCAGGTCGCGCATCACCGCCACCGCGTCGAAGCGCTCGTGGAACAGGATGGGCGACGCGTGCAGCAAGGCGCAGTGCAGCGCCACGAACAGGCCGTGCGCATGGAAGATCGGCAGCGCGTGCAACAGCACGTCGTCGTCGCGCCAGCGCCAGGCCTGGCCCAGCACCTTGGCGTTGGACGACAGGTTGCCATGGGTGAGCACCGCGCCCTTGGACCTGCCGGTGGTGCCGGAGGTGTACAGGATGGCCGCTGGATCGTCGCGGCCGCTGTGCACCGCCGGCAATTGATCCTGCACCGCAGCCCACGGCGCCGCACCCAGCGGGCCCGCGATCTCGGCGCGGGCGCCGCTGAAAGCCACGCTCGCGCCCGGCAAACCCGGGCTGGCCGCCAGCAGCGCCGGCTCGGCGTCGGACAGGAAATACGCCAGTTCGCTTTCCTGATAGGCCGTATTCAGGGGGATGAAGACCACTCCGGCGCGCAGGCAGGCGAGGTAAAGAATCACCGCAGCCGGCGATTTGTGCACCTGGACCACGGCGCGCTCGCCCGGCTTGACGCCGACCGACGCCAGCCAGGCCGCCGCGCGCGCGGTCTCGGTCAACATGGCGCCGTAGGTCAGCAGCGTTTTGCCTTCGACCACTAGAAAGGCGCGCTCCGGATGGGCTGTGGCGGCCGCTTCGAACAAGGCGAAAACGTTCTCGTTGGCCGGATTGCCGCTGTGCGGGGATGTGGGGGAAGTGTCGTGTCTCATTGTAGGTATGGTTTGAATTTTAGAATTGCACCGTCAGGCGGGATGCCTGGATCGGCGTGACGAAGTCGCGCACCACGGCTTTGTGCCGGGGGTCGGCTTGATATGCGTCCCAGGCGGCCCGGTCGGCGAATGTTGCGATTAAAGCGTAACTGCCATTGACGTCGCGGAAGCGCAGGTCGGGCCCGTGCTTGATGGTGGCCGTCTCCGAAAACTCCACGGCCAGCCGGTTCAGCGCCCGCTGCAGGTCCTGCACTTGCTCCGCCTTTACCTCGGCGATCCACGTAAATATGACGATGTGGGTAACCATCCTGTCTCCTCCTGCTATCTCTTTTTAAAATATCAACACGCATTGATATTAATGAAGACACCCCGGTGTGTCAATCAGGATTTTTCTTTGCTTCGGCATTGACACTGCTGCGTGCCGGGCATAATATCAATGCGTGTTGATATATTTTTGTTGCACACCACAAATGGATAAAACAGGAGACAAACGCCATGACCAACGACAAAGCCAGCCGCCTCGCCACCATTCTTGAGCAGGTACGTGCGCTCGGCCCAACCTTGCGCGAACGCGCCGCCGAAGCCGAGCGCAGCGGCCGTCACTCGGACGAGACCATCGCCGCCCTGCACGCGACCGGCGCTTTCAACATCGGCAGCCCGGCCGAATACGGCGGCGACGAGCTGAGCGTGCGCCAGCAGCTGGATGTGGTGACCGAGGTCGCCAAATGGGACGGTTCCGCAGGCTGGTCGGTATGGGTGGGCGCGGCAACCAACTGGATTCCCGCCGGCATGGGCGCGCGCGTGGTGGAGGAAGTCTTCGGCTGCGACTGGGCCGGCCCGCGCGTAGCCGGCTCCAGCCACTTCCCCGCCACCCGCGGCCGCGCCAAGCGCGTCGACGGCGGCTGGATCATCTCCGGCGGTCCATGGACCTTCGGCAGCGATGCGCTGTGGGCGCCGTACACCAATCTCGGCTGTATCGCCGATGAAGGCCAGGGCCGTTTCCTGGTCGGCCTGCAGGTGCCGCGCGACCAGCTCAAGTTCCTGGACGACTGGAAAGTGGCAGGCATGTGCGCCACCGGCAGCGTCTCGATCACGCTCACCAGCGAAGAATTGTTCGTGCCCGATTATCGCGGCGTCGATTTCCGCGAAGTGACCAGCGCCGTGCATGACAACGGCTTGAAAGGCGACCTGTGGAAAGCACCAGCGCTGGGCTGGTCCTTCAGCCTGATGGCCGGCATGTCGATCGGCCTGGCGCAAGGCGCGCTGGCGCGCTTCCTCGACCGTTCGGCCGGCCGTCCGATCCGTGGCACCAGCTACAAGAACCAGTTGGAGGCGCCGCTGACGCATCTGTTGTTGGCGGAAGTGCATTCGAAGATCCAGGCCGCGACCCTGATGGCGCGCGCCAACGCCGAAGAAACCGACCGCCTGGGCAAACTGGCCGCCGCCGGCACCCCGGCCGACGGCGAATACATGCAACTGTTCAGCGCCCGCGTGCTGGTCGAAACCGCGTATGCCGCCAAGTGGTGCGCCGAAGCGATCGAGATCCTGCAACGCAATTCCGGCTCCACCGCCATCATGCTGTTCGAGCCGATCCAGCGCGCCTGGCGCGACGCCCGCATCATCACCCTGCACGGCGCGCTCAACCTGGAAGCCCTGTCCGAGAACTACGGCCGCCTGATGGCCGGCCTGCAGCCGCACAACTTCGAGGGCATCACCACGCTGGACCGCTTCGCACCGGCGCCGTCGGCAAAAGCCGCATAGGGAAAGGCTTGTGATGTCGAATTCACCTACATCCGCCGCGCCCGACTATTCCGGTCTGGAGGCCTGGAACCAGGCGGCGCTCAAGTCCGCGCCGGGCGGCAAGCTTGAGGCGCTGACCTGGACCACGCCGGAGGGCATCAAGGTCAAGCCGCTGTACACCCGCCAGGACCTGGACGGCCTGCAATACGCCGACACCCTGCCCGGCTTTGCGCCCTTCCTGCGCGGGCCGCAGGCCACCATGTACGCGGCGCGGCCCTGGACCATCCGCCAGTACGCCGGCTTTTCGACCGCCGAGGCCTCCAACGCCTTCTACCGCAAGGCGTTGGCGGCCGGCGGCCAGGGCGTGTCGGTGGCGTTCGACCTGGCCACGCACCGGGGCTACGACTCCGACCATCCGCGCGTGACCGGCGACGTCGGCAAGGCCGGCGTCGCCATCGATTCGGTCGAGGACATGAAGATCCTGTTCGACGGCATCCCGCTCGACAAGGTGTCGGTGTCGATGACCATGAACGGCGCCGTGCTGCCGGTGCTGGCCGGCTACGTGGTGGCGGCCGAGGAACAAGGCGTGGCGCAGGACCAGTTATCGGGGACCATACAGAACGACATCCTTAAGGAGTTCATGGTCCGCAACACCTATATCTATCCACCGGCGCCGTCGATGAAGATCATCGCCGACATCATCGGCTACACATCGAAGCACATGCCGAAGTTCAATTCGATCTCGATCTCCGGTTACCACATCCAGGAAGCCGGCGCCACGCAGGCGCTGGAGCTGGCCTTCACCCTGGCCGATGGCCGCGAATACGTGAAGACCGCCCTGGCCTCGGGCCTGGACGTCGACGAATTCGCCGGCCGCCTGAGCTTCTTCTTCGCCATCGGCATGAACTTCTACCTGGAGGTGGCCAAGCTGCGCGCGGCGCGTCTGCTGTGGTGGAAGATCATGCAGGAATTCTCGCCGAAGAGCGCCAAGTCGATGATGCTGCGGACCCACTGCCAGACTTCCGGCTGGACGCTGACCGAACAAGACCCGTACAACAACGTGGTGCGCACCACCATCGAAGCGATGGCGGCAGTGTTCGGCGGCACGCAGTCGCTGCACACCAACGCGCTCGATGAGGCGATCGCCCTGCCGACCGACTTCTCGTCGCGCATCGCGCGCAACACGCAGCTGGTGATCCAGGAAGAAACCCACATCACCAGCGTGGTCGATCCCTGGGGCGGCTCCTACATGATGGAGAAGCTGACCCAGGACATGGCCGACGAGGCGTGGAAGATCATGGAGGAAGTCGAGGCCATGGGCGGCATGACGCACGCGGTCGAATCGGGCTGGGCCAAGCTGAAGATCGAGGCTTGCGCGGCCGACAAGCAGGCCCGCATCGATTCCGGCAAGGATGTGATCGTCGGCGTCAACAAATACAAGCTGGCCAAGGAAGATCCGATCGATATCCTGGATATCGACAACCACGCCGTGCGCGAATCGCAAATCGCGCGCCTGAACAAGCTGCGCGAAAGCCGCGACGACGACCAGATGATGGCCGCGCTGGACGCCCTGGTCAAATGCGCCGAAGGCGGCCAGGGCAACCTGCTGGACCTGGCGATCAAGGCGGTACGCCTGCGCGCCTCGGTCGGCGAGATATCCGACGCGCTGGAAACGGTCTACGGCCGCTTCCGCGCCACCCAGCAGACCGTCTCCGGCGTGTACGGCGCGGTGGTCGAGGGCCAGGCCAGCTGGGAGGAAATCAAGGCAGACATCGAGCAGTTCCTGGCCGACCAGGGCCGCCGTCCGCGCATCATGATCGCCAAGCTCGGCCAGGATGGTCACGATCGCGGCGCCAAGGTGGTGGCCACCGCCTTCGCCGACCTCGGCTTCGACATCGACGTCGGGCCGCTGTTCCAGACCCCGGAGGAAGCGGCGCGGCTGGCGATCGAGAACGACGTGCACGCCATCGGCGTGTCCTCGCTGGCGGCCGGCCACAAGACCCTGCTGCCGGCGCTGGTCAAGGCGCTGACGGACCAGGGCGCGGACGACATCATCGTGTTCGCCGGTGGTGTGATCCCGGCACAGGATTATGACTACCTGTTCGAGGCCGGCGCCAAGGCCATCTTCGGGCCGGGCACGCGCATCGAGGATTCCGCCAGGACCACCCTGGCGGAAATCCGCAAGGCGCTGGCCGGCGCGGCGGCGTAAGTGGCGCCGCAACCCTTGCCGGCCGCCGACCAGAAACTGGTCGACGCCATCCTGGCGCGCGGCCCGGCGCAGCGCCGCGCGCTGGCCAAGGCCATCACCCTGATCGAGTCGACCAGGGTGGACCATCAGGCGCGCGCGCGGGAGGTGCTGGCGACCTTGTTGCCGCACACCGGGCGGGCGATCCGGGTCGGCATATCCGGCGTACCGGGCTCGGGCAAATCGACCTTCATCGAAGCGCTGGGCAACTTCCTGATCGACGGCGGCAAGCGCGTCGCGGTGCTGGCGGTCGATCCCTCCTCCTCGGTTTCCGGTGGCTCCATTCTCGGCGACAAGACGCGCATGGAATCGCTGTGCCAGCGCGAAGAAGCCTTCATCCGTCCCAGCCCGACCTCGGGCGCGCTGGGCGGCGTGGCCGAGAAAACCCGCGAAGCCATGCTGCTGTTCGAGGCCGCCGGCTTCGACGTCATCATCGTTGAAACGGTGGGCGTCGGCCAAAGCGAAACCATGGTCGCCGGCATGGTCGACCTGTTCGCGCTGCTACAACTGGTCAACGCCGGCGACGATCTGCAGACCATCAAGAAGGGCATCATAGAAATCGCCGACCTGGTCCTGTTCAACAAGGCCGACATCGACGAGAAGGCCGCGCATCTGGCGCAACTACAGATGACCAGCGCGCTGACCATGTTGCGGCCCGCCAGCCGCAACTGGAAAGTGCCGGTGTTGACCATCAGCGCGCTGGCCCGGCGCGGCATCCCGGCGTTCTGGGACGAGGTCGAACGCTACCGCGCCACCATGGCCGAGAGCGGCGAGTTCGAGGCCAAGCGCCGCCGCCAGGCGCTGGCATGGATGTGGAACATGATCGACGCCGGCGTCCGCCAGTATTTCCGCCAACATCCGGCGGTCGGTGCGGAGCTGGCGCAGTTGAGCCAGGCCGTGGCGGAAGGAAGGACCACACCGGGCGCCGCCGCGCACCGGCTGCTCGACAGCATCAAGCAATAGCACAACCCAAAACCAATCAAACGGAGATATCGTATGCCTAGCACCAAGCCGCAATTCCGCGATCTGTTGTATCCCATCGATTCACCACGGCTGGCGCAGTTCCGTGGCATGGACCCGCTGACCTATGGCCGGGAAGGCATCAAGCACCCGATCCCCGCCGCCCTGGTCTCGGACTGGAAACGCCTGTACGACCAACCGCACTCCTGCATCACCTGCGACGGTCACAAGGAAACCGGCCTGTTCCAGATCAAGGACGAAGGCGCGCCGACCGCGCAGTTGGTGGCGGCCGCCAACAACATGCTGGCGGTGCTCAGTCCCGCCCAGCGCGACGCCGTGCGCTATGCGATCGACGCGCCGGAATGGCGCACCTGGAGCAACCCGGAATTCCTGATCAATCCGCACGGCCTGCGCCTGGAGGAACTGAACGCCGGCGCGCGCGAAGCGGTGCTCAAGCTGCTCCAGGCCTCGCTCAGTTCCAAGGGTTTCAACAAGGCGCGCGGCTGCATGAAGACCAACGCCTTCCTCGGCCAGCTGTGCCAGCTCGAAAACATCATGAACGAGTGGAGCTACAACTTCCTGCTGTTCGGCGAGCCGTCGGCCGACCAGCCTTGGGGCTGGAATATGTATGGCCACCACCTGTGCCTGAACGTCTTTATCCAGGGCAGCCAGATGGTGATCTCGCCGACCTTCATGGGCGCCGAGCCGAACGTCATCGACGCCGGGCCGAACCAGGGCCTGCAGCTGTTCGACACCGAGCAGGAAGTCGGGCTGGCCCTGATGCGCTCGCTGCCGAACGCGGTGCGCGAACGCGCCACCGTCTACAAGAAGCTGCGCGATCCGGCCATGCCTGAAGGCCGCTGGAATCCGGGCGACGAGCGCCACCTCGGCGGCGCCTTCCAGGACAACCGCATCATTCCCTACGAGGGCATTCCGGTGACGGAATTCTCGGCCCTGCAGAAGCGCCAGTTACTCGACATCGTGGAAGCGTTCATCTGCTATTTTCCGGAAGGCCCGCTGGCGGCCAAGATGGCGCAGGTGGAATCGATGCTGGACCGCACTTGGTGGAGCTGGATCGGCGGCCACGGCGAGGATGATCCGTTCTACTACCGCATCCAGAGCCCGATCCTGATGACCGAATTCGACCATCACGCCGGCATCTGGCTGGCCAATGAAGAACCGGCCAAGTGCCACATCCACACCGTGGTGCGCACGCCGAACGGCAACGACTATGGCAGGGACCTGCTGCGCCAGCACTACGAACAGACGCATCCAGGCAGCGCGCCAGGCCAGCGTTAAGAGACAAAAAAAGGGGAGCGAAACTGCGCTCCCCCAAGGCACTAGATTGGGCTGATTGGTCTTATTTTGCTACTGGCGGCGTGACCACGATCATGGTCGCCGCCGCGCCACTCTCGTTACGGATCGCGCGCGCCTCACCTGCCGCAATGAAAATACTGTCCAGGGCATTCAGCACATGGCGCACACCGCCAGGCGCTTCCATCACCAGCGTGCCGGCGGTCACCACGTACACCTTGCCTATCGGCCCCGCGCCCATCGGCACCACCGCGCCGTCGCGGAAATATGAGTGGCCGACCAGCGCGAAGTCGGCCGAGCTGGCCTCCGCGCCTTGCAGCCGCCTGGCCACCACATCCTCGTGATCGGGCAGCGTGTAGAACGGCGCCGCGTCAAATCGTACTACTTCCATGATGCTTCCTTCCAATGTGTGAGTGTCGTGCTTATGCCGCCGGGAAGCCGCCTGCCAGCGCGATCACCGACAAGGGTTCGCGTTCGCTCGGCTGCTCTTTCTTTTGCAGCGCATCGTCCAGCGTCTCGGCCGGCGCCTGGCGGCCGATGGCGACCGCCGCTTCGATGCGGTAGTGTTGCGGCACATTCAGTTCCCGCCGCGCGCGTTCCATATCGAGGCCGATGATGCCGTGGGCGCGCAGGCCGGCCAGCGTCGATTGCAGCCCCAGTTGCGCCCAGGCCGCGCCGGCGTCGAAGGAATGGGTATAGGAAGGCACCCACTCGGCCGCCGCATCCGTGTCCGGATTTTTCATCAAGCTGTTCGACACCACCACCACCAGCGCCGAGGCGTTGCCGGCCCAAGCCTGGTTGTCGGGCGTCAGCAGACCGACGAACTTGTCCCAGTCCGGGGTGTCGCGGCGCGCGTAGAGGAAGCGCCACGGCTGCGAATTGAAGCAGGATGGCGCCCAGCGCGCCGCTTCGAGCAAGGTCATCAGTTGCTGTTCCGGAATCGGCTCGGGAATGAAGGCGCGCGGCGACCAGCGGTGCAGGAACAGCGTCTCGACCGGAAAGTTGGGCACGCGCCGCGTGGCCAGATATTGGCCGTCGGCGTACAGCAGCGGCGACACCAGTTCACCGATGCGGATGGCGTTCACCCGGCCGATGAATATGGTGTGGGTGCCGTAGGAGATGGCCTGGTCGATATCGCAGAACAGGTTGGCTTGCGCGTCCACCAGGTAGGGCAGGCCTTCATGCTCCTCGCTTGGCTTCCATGCATGCTCGGCGAAACGGTCGGCGCCGCGTATCTTACTGCTGGAGAATTTGCCGGCGTGCTCCTCCTGCGAGGCGCGCAGCACGTTGACGCAGAAACGTTTGCCCGCGTGCAGTATCTTGTGCAAGGTTGCCGTGGTGTTGACGCACACCAGCACCGACGGCGGGTCCATCGACACCGAGGTAACCGAGGTGGCCGTCATGCCGTGCCAGCCCTCTTCGTCGGCGGTGGCGATCACACACACGGTCGCGGCCAGGCGGCGCATGGCGCTCTTGAAGTCTTGCTGTAAATCGGGAGTCAGGGTGCTCATGTTCGCTCCATTAATGTTGGGTAATGCCGGCGCCATCAGTGCCCAGCAGGGTTTCCGCCAGGGTCAGCAGTGGCTTGATGCCCGCTTTGGGAGCGGTGCCGAAAATGTAGAAGTCGGGACGGACCAGCACGGCGCTGGCGCCGAGGCGTTGGAACCAGCTGGCGTAGACGCCGTCCAGGTCGACGGTGTCGCCGCCGGGACCGAAGTCGGCCACCACGCCGCCCAGGCGCCGCACAGCCGCCAGCACGGCGTCGTCGATGCCGCCGTCGCGCAGCAGCAGCTGCCAGCCCTTGCCGACGATGTCGTCGAACAGCCCTTCCCGGACGCCATGCGTCACCCGACCCTGCACCGACAGGTAACCGGCGTTCGGATCGGTCGACAGGAAGGCATCGCTGCTGCCCAGGCGCGGTTCCGGCGGCGGCTTGAGCGCCAGCGCGGGATTGCGCATCGCTTCCATCATGCTGGCGTCGCGCGCCGCCACGTCGGCCGGATCGAGCATGCAGATCAGGCGTCCCATCTCGACCGCCTGGCGGATGATTTCCTGCACGTGCACGCTGCGCTCGGGGCCATACGATTCGAACAGCGCTTCGGCAGCCTGGCCGCGTAGCACCGCCTCCATGCGCCAGCTGAACGCCACCGCATCGCGCATGCCCGAGCACAGGCCCTGGCCCAGGAACGGCGGCATCAGGTGGGCGGCGTCGCCGGCCAGGAACACGCGTCCCTGTTTCCACTGGTCGGCCCAGGAGCCACGGAAGGTGTAGACGGCGTGGCGTTCCACTTCGGCGTTTTGCGGCGTGATGTTCCACGGCGCCAGCAATTCCCAGGCCTTGGCGGTGGTGTTGAGTTCCTCGATGGATTCGCCGGGCAGGCGCATGAATTCCCAGCGCCGGCGGCCCGGTCCGCTGGCGACCAGTGTCGACGGCCGGGCCGGATCGCAATGCTGGACCACATACGGTTTCCATACCCGCTCTTCGTTGGGAATCACGTCCACTACCAGCCAGTCGTATTCGAAGCCGAGGTCGGTCTGGCTGATGCCCAGCAGTTCGCGCGTGGTACTGCGCGCGCCGTCGGCGCCGAGCACATAGCGCCCTTGGGCGGTGATCTTGTCCTCCGGCTTGTCGGTCGCGCCAAATACCAGCGACACGTGGTCCTCGTGCTGTTCGAGCGCCACCAGTTCGCGGCCGCGATGGATGGTCACGCGCGGCGACGCTTCCAGGCGCCGGGCCAGCAGTTGCTCGACGTCCGGCTGGTAGAACATATTCATCTGCGCCCAGCCCGAAGCGCCAGGGCGGTTCCAGTCGATCTTGAGGATGGTCTCGCCCGCGCCGTTGAGGAATTCATAGGCCTTGTCCGGGCCGATCACCGGATCGAGCATGGGTTCGAGTTCGGCCGCCAGGCCGGCGTCCTGCAGCTGACGGATGATCTCGTGGTCAACCCCGCAGGCGCGCGGGCGTGGATAAAACGCCGGCCAGCGTTCGTACAGGGCCACCGTCATGCCCCGTTGTTCAAGCAGCAGCGCGGCCAGCAGCCCGACGGGGCCGGCACCGACAATTACTACGTCGTTCATCAAAATATGTCCCCTCTTTTTTGTTTATTCAATATATCAACACGCATTGATATTATTGAAGACTCGGCGGAGTGTCAATCACTAAGCGAGGAAAATCGTCACGGCCGCACCACGCCGCCGCGCCGCGTGAGCAGGAACGCCACAGGGCCGAGCACGGACGCCGCCAGGATGGCTGCGTCCACCGACGCGGCGGCGGCCAGATAGCCCCACAAGGCCGCGCCGCTGGCGCTGCCGCCCATCACCGCCATCAAATAAATCGCCATGCCGCGCGCACGCACCCAGTCCGGCAAGGCCAGTTGGGTGGCGACGGTGAGGGTATTGGCGGTGACGATCCAGGCCATGCCCACCACCACCACGGCAAGCGCCGCCAGCCACATCGACGGCGCCAGCGCGGCAGCGGCCGCAGCGGCGGCATACAGGCAAACGCCGACGCTGACCATCAATTCGTCGTCGGCGCAGCGCCGCAGCCGCTGCAGGTTGAACGCAATCAAGACCGCGCCAACGCCGAGCGCGGCCAGCAGCGTGGTGTAGGCGCCAGGCCCGCCGCCGTCCAGGCGCAGCGCCACCAACGGCAGCAGCGCCGTGAGCGCGCTGGCTTGCAGAAAAAACAGGAAGATGCGCAGCAGGATGAGGCGCAGCTGCGGCGCCTGCGCCACGTAGCGCAGCCCCAGCCGCATCGCCGGGCCGAGGCGCTCGCGGCTGGCGGCGGGGATGGTCGGGCCACTGTGCCAGCGCAGGATCAGCGCCAGCGACACCACGCCGAGCGCGGCATTGAGGAGGTAGACATACGGGCTGCCGATGCCGGCGATCAGCGCGCCGGCCACCAGCGGTCCGATGATGCGCGACATATTGCCGGCAATGCCGTTGAGCGCCAGGGCGGCCGCCAGCTCCTCGCGCCGCACCAGGCCCGGAACGATGGCGGCGAACAGCGGCCAACGCATCGCCATGCCGATGCCATTGAGGAAGGTGCATGCCAGCAGCAAGGGGGCGGTGAGCGCGCCGCAGAAGGTCAGCGCGGCCAGCATGATGGCGATGCCGCCCACCCAGACCTGCGTGAACGCCAGGAAGCGGCGGCGGTCGACCATGTCGGCCAGGGCCCCGCTGGGCAAGCCCAGCAGGAACAGCGGCAGCGTGGAAGCGGACTGCACCATCGCGATCATGAAGGCATTGTCGGTGAGAGACGTCATCAGCCAGGCCGAGGCCACGTCGTTCATCCACATCGTCAGGTTGGCTGTCAGCCAGACCAGCCACAGCATGCGGAATGCCGGCTGGCCCAACGGCGCGAAGGTGCCCAAGCTTTACTTCTTGGCGATGACCTCGAAGAACTTCACCTTGCCGGCCTCGCGGTGCTGGCGCAGCGAATGGGTGGTCATCACCGGATGCTGTTCATAGGCCGGCTCGGGAACCAGCGGATTGCCGGTCCACGAGATCAGGCGGCACACGCGGCTGCTGATGCGCCAGCCGTTTTCCGTGCGGACCAGCTCATCGTCGTACCAGCCACGGCCGACCCAGTCCGGGCCGCCTTCGGCCGAATCGCGCGACAGCAGCCAGTCGCCGTAGGTGAAGGCATAGGCCTTGTCGCCGTCGACGTGCACGCAGGTGCCCGTCATCGTATGCATGTGGTTGGTCAGCGTTTCATGGAAATCCTTGAAGGCGAACTTGAGCTTGTCCACGGTTTTCCATACGGCGCCGGCCGGGCCGAATTCCGCGTGCACATCCTGGGTAAAAACCTCGTCCAGCAACTCCCAGGCGTGGGCATCGAGCGCGATGCCGTAGAGATTGATGATGTCGATGATTTCCGATTTATCCTGTACTACACTCATTTTCTTCTCCATTTTTTAAAAACTACCACATTAATTTTTTGCCTTGACCAGCAGGAAGGCGGCAAGCGCCACCAGGCTGGGCGCGGCGATCGACACCATAATCAGGGGCACGCCCAGGCCGGCGGCCAGCATCACGCCGGCGATGGCCGGCCCGATGATCGGTCCGACGCGGCCGATGGCGTAGACCACGCCCATGGCGCTGGAGCGGAAACTCATCGGGTACAGCGAGCCGGCGTAAGGCAACAGCAGGCAGGTGGCGCCCATCGCCGCAAAGCCGGCGAAGAACATGCACACCAGGGCCGCGCCGGCGGTCGGCACCACGCCGATCAGCGCGATGGCGATGAACAGCACCGGCATGTAGACCGCGAACACTTTCTTGTAGCCCAGCCGGTCTGAAAGCCAGCCGGCCAGCGGCGTCGAGATCAGATTGCTGACCGAGAACACCAGGATGAAGGTGATGCCGGTGGCCAGGTTGAAGCCGCGCTGCACCATCAGCTGCGCCACCCAGGTGGTCAGGGTGACCGAGATCATCATCAGGCACAGCATCGCCACGCCCAGACACAGCGTGTTGCGCGCATACTCGCCCTGCAACAGACTGAGCAAAGGCACCCTGGCTGCCGGCGGCTCGCTCAACACATACTCGTCGTCCGCCTGCGCGGCAAAGCCCGGATCGGCCTTGCGCAGGATCTTGCGGATGCTCTCCTTGCGCCCCTGCTTCACCAGGATGGACATCGACTCCGGCAGCCACAGCATGGCGACCGGCACCAGCAGGACGCAGAAGAAGGTACCGATCAAGATCGCCCGCCAGCCCGCGCTGCCGAGAAAGGCGATGGCCAGCACGGCCGACAGCAGCACCCCCACGGTGATGCCCATGTAGGAGATGCTCGACACCACCGCCTTGCGCTTGCCGGGCGTGTATTCAAACACCAGCGCCACGGCGATCGGCACGATCCCGGCCAGGCCGAAGCCGGCGATGAAGCGGTAGACCGCGAAGTCGACGAAGCCCTGGGCCAGGCCGCAGGCGGCGGTGAAAACGGTGAAGATCGTAATCCCGATCAGCATCATCTTCTTGCGGCCGACGGCGTCAGCCAATACCCCGAAGCCGATGGCGCCGCCGACCGCGCCGATGTGGCCGATGCTTGCCAGGATGCCGGCTTCCGCCGGCCCCATCTTCATGTCCTTCATGATCGCCGGCAGGAGCGTGCCGAACAGCGCGACGTCGAGGCCATCGAACACGATCGCCAGGAAACAGAGCACCGCCACCGTCATGCTGAACGAATTGAACTTGCCGTTATCGATCAGCCGGTTGATGTCGACCTGGCGTCCGCCCGCCAGCGTCGCCTCTTGGATAGACGAATGACTGTGCATCTGTGTTTCTCCTCAACTTCATTGTTCCAGGTGAATATGAAAACCCACCATGTATTCCTGGACCTGGAATGCAACGTGGGAAACCACCCAAGTGGCAATACCGAGCCCTGCGATGATTGCTACCAGCATGACCTTGCTCCTTGTTCGAAGTCAGCGACCGAAGTTAGAACTGGTATTTCAGCGCGACGCCGAAAGTACGTGGTTCGCCCGGCAGTTCCTGCGGATAGGACACGGCGTCGAAGGCCAACACGGAAGCGATGTACTGACGATTGAACAGGTTGCGCACGTAGCCGCTGACCACCCAGCTGCCCTTGCTGTAGCTGCCGTTGATGCCGGTGGTGGCGTACCACGGGGTGCGGTACAGCGCCAGCTTCTGCGGCGAGGTGGCGGTGGCGGGCACGCCCTGGTAGTCGTTGGTGTAGCTGGAGGTGAAGCTTTCCTCCGCCGTCAGGCTCAGGCGCCCTCCGCCCACCATGGTGCGGTAGGTAACCGATGCATTGGACGAATGCTTGGGCGAGCGCACCAGCGGCACGCCGGTGAAATCGACCTGCAGGGCCGGCGCCGGCAGCAAGTCGTAGCGCGTGATCTTGGAATCGGCGTAGGTGTACTGCAGGCCGACGCGCCATTCCTTCGACAAAACTGCGGTGGCGTCCAGATCCAGGCCGCGCCCTTCGGCCTTGCCAGCGTTGGTGATGCGCGACACCAGCGCGCCGTTGACGAATGAGTTCTGCGTCAGGTGCAGGTCGCTGTACTTGTTGTCGAACAGCGCCGCGTTCAATTGAAGGCGGTTGTTCAGCAGCTGCGACTTGACGCCGACTTCGAAGGCGTTCACGCGTTGCGGCGCATAGTTGTACTGGGCGGCCGCAAACGCGCCGCTGTTGAAGCCGCCGGGCGAATTGCCCTTGGAGAAGCTGGCGTAGGTGACGATGTCCGGCGTGACTTTGTAGCTGAGGTTGACGTTGCCGGTGGTGGCGTCGAAATCGGCCTCGCGGTACACCATGGCCGGCGCCGGAATGATGGCGCCCGCGATGGTGCCGAAGTAGGTGCCGGCCGAGCCGGAAAGTCCTTCATGGCCGCGGCGCAGGCCGACGGTCACGTTCAGCTGCTGGCTGATGTCGTAGCCGAGCTGGCCGAAGAAGGCGTAGGCCTCGGTCTGCAGGTTGGACGGCTGATAGATGACGTTGCGGCGGATGAACGGGTTATCGTACAGCAGCGCGCCCGGGCTCAGCAGGATGGACGGATGGTTGAAGTCAGGACCGTTGTTGCCCGACTGCTCGTTGCGCGCCTTCAGATAATAGCCGCCGACCAGGTAGTTGACCGCGCCGATCTTGTTGGACAGGCGCAGCTCCTGCGAGCGGCGGTATTCTTCGAACGGGGTGTCGCCGCGCGCAATGTTGAGCGGCGTCAGGTCGAGCGATACCTTCAGGTCCTGTTCGCTGTGCTGGTAGTCGGTGAGCGAAGCCAGTTCGCCGATCGGGGTCTGGAAGCGCAGGTCCAGCGTGGCTTGCTGGCCCTTGGTCTTGCCCGACACCGGCAAGGCGTACTGGTTGGTCGCGTCCCACACATCCTTGCCGTAGGTGATGGCGGCCGGCACGGCAGGATTGGCGTTGTTGCCGAAGATGACTTGCTGCACGCCGCCCGGCGCGGCCGGCGCCGGATTGCGGCCGGAATGGACCAGGCCCAGCGGCAGATTGTCCTTGATCGACGTCAGGGTCAGGCGCGCGGTGATGTCATCGGTCGGCGACCACTTCACCTTGACGCGGCCGACTTCGCGGTCGTAGCTGTTGCCACGGTTGCCGTTGCTCGAATCGTAGGTATAGCCGTCGCGCGCTTCGCGCAGGGCGAAAAAGCGCACAGCCAGCTGGTCGTTGACCGGGACCGAGAGCGAGCCGCGCACATGCCACAGGTTCTCGCCGTGCACCGAGCTGCCGCCGTAGCCGGCATCGACCTCGCCGCCGAATTCCTTCTCAGGATCGTTCGAGACAATGTTGATCGCGCCGGTGAACGAGGAGCGGCCGTACAAGGTACTCTGCGGCCCCTTGGCCACTTCCACCCGCTCGGTATCGATGCGGCTGGCGATCACCACCAGCGGCGGCGCCACGAACACGCCGTCCTGGAAGATGCCCACCGTCGAGTTTGCCGTGTTGCCGGCCACCGTGCGATTGCCGAAGCCGCGTATGCCCACCGTCGGAATCGGACCGAAGGTCTTGAAGGTCACGCCGGAAACCATGGACTGGATGTCTGCGAGCGAGCTCATGTTGGCAACCTTGTCGCCGGAGATGGCGGCCACGCTGGCCGGGATTTCCTGCAGCCGTTCGACCACGCGGCGCGCGGTCACGACGACGGACTCGATCTGGGCCGGGGCGTCGGTTGCCGGTTGGGCGACGACTGCGGCCGGCGTCTGCGCCTGGGCCTGCTCAGCATCGCCGGCCTGGGCGTAGCCCATGGCCGGATAAGCGCTGGCCAGCGCCATGGTCAGCACCGAGCTGCGGGCCACCCAGCGGGTGGATTTCGAGGAACCGCGCGGCAACGCGGCCTCCGATTCGGTTTGGATTTTAAACATGTGTCTCTTTCTAGTAGTTTTTTAAATTTAAAATGATCCCGGGCCGAAGTTCGCGGGATGTGTCACGAGTATAAAAGGAGTAACTCCACAAAATATAGGACCGCAGACGACAAGGGGAACCGTGGGCGCCAGTCTTTTAAATCGCCGGCGTAACGGAGTTTCTATAATGGCTGGGCGAGGTATTCGCCCAGCGTTTGAATGCGCGGGTTAATGCACGGCGATCGGAAAATCCCAACAACTCGCTGATTTCATCCACGCTGTAATTCGTATTGCGCAGCAAGGTGCAGCTCATTTCGAAACGGGATTGGGCTTGCACATCGGAGAAGGTCTTGTCTTCTTCGTGCAATCTTCGTTGCAGCGTGCGTGGTTGCATATCGAGCCTGGCTGCGGCGGAGTCGAGGCCGCAGGTGAGGAGATCGGGGTGGTCGGCAAACAGGCGATTCAGTTGCCCCGCCATGCTGCCTGCGGCCGACAACGTGGACAGCCGTTGCAGCAGCTGCGACCTGGCTTTTTGCTGCAACTCCGGCAAGGCGCCATTCAGCTTCAGGTCCAGCAGCGCGGTGCGGATGGTCACCGCATCGGCGTCCTGGCCGAAGCGCACCGGTAGGCCGAAGAAGCCGGCGTAGGCCGCCGCGTACGCCGGCGGCGCGTGGCGGAAAGTCAATTGCTCGACTTCCTTGCGGCCGAGTAGCTGGCTTATCAGCCTGACGATGGAGGTAATCACGGTTTCGGTAAAAAATACCGAGGCCGCGCGATAAGCCGGATTACCCATACTTAATTGAATACGGGAATAACCATCGGTTTCGTGCAATGAAAGTTCAACCCCATTGCCCATCACCTGCCCCACCCAATTATAATATTTGACGGCTTCGCGCAACGTCACGCAGGAGCAGATATAAGCCTGGACTTCAGGTATCGATTCCAGCGCCGCATTCTCACCCAATATAAACGGGAAATGTTCGCCGCTGGCGCGCGCGACACAGGTTTCAATCAGCCGGAACGACTGCTCCTGGGTGATGACGATGCCGTGCGCGCCGCTGTCGGTCACCGGCACGCCGATCTCGTCGAGCACCGGCGCAATCGCAAACCCGCAACGCACCGCAGCCCTGATCCAGCTCAGCAAAGGCACAAAGGACACCAGTTCTTGCTGGGACAAATACGGATGGTTCACTTGTCGTCTCCAAATACAAATATTTGTTATGGACTGCGTACCGGCTTGTTCTGCGACTTATTTTTTATCCGGCACGATCGGCAGCTGGATGTAGCTGGCGTGATTGGGCCCGGTGTAGATCCGGTTCACCGCCCCGGTGTGATAGCTTTCATCGTAGGCGCGCACCGGCACCCCCGACGGCGAATACGGCTGGATGTCGACCCGCAGGCGGCACCCCTTGCGGATCAGCGCGCTGCTCGGGTTGAGGCCGATTTCCACCGGCACGATGTCGTTGGCCGCCAGCGGCGCGCTATCGTGCTCCAGGTGCGTGTGCACCGGCCAGTAGTTGGTCGAGCGCTCGACGTCGAGCTTGCGGCGCGACACTTTCAGCAGGCCATGGCCGACCGGGTGGATGTGGTTCAAGTCCACCGGCAGCACCAGCGACTCGTAGCGGATCTCGCGGTCCTGCTCGTCCAGCACGCGCAGCGAGACAAACACGTCCATGTCGGCGCTGGTCGAAGCCACCCACAGGCCGACCTTCATATAGCCGGCTAGCGTCATGTCTTCCCGCATTGGATCGCTGACGAAGGACACGCCGGTGGCCCAGCGCGGCGTGCCGCCGACCGGACCGGTCGGCGCCATGGTCGGCGTGCCGAGGTCGAAATGGGCGTCGTATTCCGCGCAGGCCGCCTGCTCCGGCAGCGCTTCGCTGATGCGCATGATGTCGCTGCGGCGGCCGTCGTTCTGCCAGCTGGACGGACGCGCGTCCAGGTACCAGCGGCGATAACTGGTGCGGGCGATCGGCCATTCCTGTTCCTGCAGCACGAAGTGCGCGCCGTTGCCGGTCCTCACCTGCACCCGCACCGGCGCTTCCTCCATGACGCCGTTGTCGATGCCCTTGAGCCAGTAATCGAAGTAGCGCATGTGCTCGTCGGTGGTCTTGCCGCTGTAGCTGCCGGGGAACCAGGCGTCGGTGAAGTCGAACTTGCGGGCCTTGGAGGCGGTCGAGCGGACATAGGTCTCGCTGCTGCCCAACTGGTGGATGATGGCGCCGCACTGCGGGCCGACGATCCACACCGGCGCGGTGGCCTTGCTCAGGTCGGGCCGCATGAAGATGCTGCCGCGCGGGCCATAGGCCTTGGGATCGTTGAACGGCGTGGCCAGCACCCGGGCCATCCAGTCGGTCTCGTTGCGGGTGCCGCAGTGGTTGTTGCCGGACCAGATCCTGTGCCACCAGTTCCAGAAACCGGCGCCGAAGATGCCGCCGCCGTACAGCGCTTCGTTGTAGATGTCGGCGTCGGTGCCCTGCGCGATCATGGCTTTCAGGTGCGACGGCTGCAGGCTGGCGACGTTGTGCTGGGTCATGGCCAGGTAGGACATGCCCCACAGGCCGACGTTGCCGTTCGACCAGGGCTGGACGCCGGCCCATTCGATGGCGTCATGATAGTCCTCGGCTTCCTGCACGCTCAGCGGCGCTTGCTGACCGGGGCTCTTGCACACGCCGCGCGACTCCACGCGGATGCAAACATAGCCGGCCGGCACCCACACCGAGGCGTCGACGCTCTCGTGGTTTTCATACTGCGCGCCGTCTGGATTGCCGGAGAAATAGCGGTCCTCCATGGATTCCTTGCGCAGCGCGTCGGCCTCGTTGGCGATGCAGTCGTGGTAGAAACTCTTGCCGTAGAAGCCCTTGTTCATCACCACCGGATAGTGGCCGGGCTCGGCCGGGCGGAACACGTCGGCGCCGACATACGAACCGTCACGCACCGGAATCTGGACGTCGGTCATCTTGATGATGCCGCGTATATTGCGGCGCAGCTCGTTGCGGCTGGCGGCCGCATCGGACAGCAGGCGCGGCAGGCCCGGGCCAATGGCGCCGGGTGCGGCGTTGAGCGCATCCAGGATGGCGCGCACTTTCGGATCGTTGCCGAAGTGGTTGGCGCCGGCGGCGTCGGTGGCCACCACCGGCTGTTCGAAGTTGATGGTCACCGGGCCGATCAGCTCATGCACCACCGGGGCGATGCGCACGCCGCTCTCGATCTTACCGTCGAAATCGAGCGCATGGACCAGCCGCGCCATATTGGTGATGAAGGGATCGTGCAGCTTGTCGATCTTGCCAGCCACGCGGTTGACCAGGTCGGCCAGGTTCAGGCGCGGCGCGGCCTCGACCGCGCCGAGCACCAGGCCGCCAATCTGGAACGAAATAGCTTCGCCGGCGCGGTAGTGGAAGGCGCCGTCTTCGGCGGTGAAACCGGACAGCGTGGGGGTCTGGTACTTCAGGCCGCAGGTCGGACCGGCGAAGTAGCCGGTCAGGATAGCGCCTTGTACCGGTGCGGAAGAGGTGTGCATGAAAAGATCCTTCAGGATAAGCAGTGTACGGTCCCGCCCGGCAACGCGGGCGGACCTTGGACTTTTGTAGGGCCGGCGATCAGGCTGCCTGAATCGGCAACTGCAGATAGGAAGCGTGGGCGCCGCCGGTGTGGATCACGTGCTGCCCGCTATTGGCGCCCACGTACTCGCGGATGCCGGGCATGATCGTGCCCACCAGGTTGCGGGCGCTGATCACGAAGCGCAGCTGCTCGCCGGCCTGGAACGACCAGCCGATCGGCAACAAGTCGATCTCGATGTCGACGACCTGCCCCGGCGCCAGCTTCTCGACGCGGTCAAAGGCGTGGGCTGGAATGTCGGCGCTCGACAGTTTTTCGTCGAGGCGGCGGGCCGAGACGCGCAGACGGCCATCGGCCCCCTTGTAGCGCAGCACGGTGGCGCCGTGGTCGGTGAGATCATGGATGCGCGCGTTCTGGTTCGGCACCGTGAATTGCTGCAGTGGCGTGCCGAAGGCGTCCAGCTTCTGGATCAGCACGAACAGGTCCATGTCGTCGGCGCCCTTCGCTTCCACCCACAGGTGGGCCTTGGGATAGCCGACCATCACCGTCGGCTGCTCGAAGCGGGTGATGAAGGAGACAGCGTTGGGATTGGCCTCGACGCCGTAGGCGGCGTCGACGGCATGGGCCGGGGCGCTGGTCGACAGCGAGCGTTTCATGCCGTCGAGGTAGTATTTGGTGGAGACCACGTTGGCTGGCGGGAAGGCGTCGGCGGCGATGTTGACCTGGTCGCCGCCCTTGAAATCGTGCACGGCGTAGCGCACGCGCGGCGTGCTTTCCCAGCCGTTGTCGATACCCTTCAAATAGCGGTCGAAGAAGCGACGCTGGTCGGCGATGTTGGCTTCGTCGTAATAGTCGGGCCATTCCTGGCCGTTGTGCACGCGCAGCCATTTGTCCTGCGAGGCCAGGCGGCGCCAGGCGCGGAAGGTGCCGGCCGTGTGCAGGGTGTTCGAATAGCAGGCCACCACGAAGGCCGGCACGGTGATGCGCTCGAAGGCAGGAATCTTGTCTTCCCAAAGCGCGTTCATCTGCGGGTAGCGCGCCGCTTCCGAAATCACATCTTCCTTGCCGTTCTTGCCGAAGAAGCTGCCATCCTGGAGCAACTGGGTGAAGCCGGTGTCGGGCATGCCGCCGCGCATGACCAGGTCGCGGTAGACGTCGCTGACGCCTTCCCACGGATTGATCGCGGCCAGGTGTTTGGGTTGCTCGGCGGCGGTGAACCACTGCGACACCGCCAGGTAGGAAGTGCCGCTCATGCCAACCTTGCCGTTCGACCAGCTTTGCGTGCCCAGCCATTCGATCAGGTCGTGGCAGTCGCGCCCTTCCTGGCGGTCCCACAGCACGCTGTCGCCTTCGGAATCGACGCAGCCGCGCGGGTCGGGATTGCAGATCGCGTAGCCCTGTTCGCACCAGTAGGCCGGGTCCGGGCCTTCGAATTTTTCCAGGCCGGAGACGATGCCGTTGCTCAGGCCGACCAGGCCAAACACACCCATCACGCTCATCGAGGTGCCCTGCCCCTTGCCGTACGGGCTCCAGGCCAGCAGCACCGGCACATGCTCCGCGCCTGCCGGGCGGAACAGATCGACGAAGATCGTCACGCCGTCACGCAGTTGGACCGGCACGTCTTTCTCGAAAATGATGTCGATCGGCAGCGCGCGGAATTGCGGCGCCGCCTGGTAGCCGGCCGGCAGCGTACGGGTGCCGGGCTCGAACGCCGTCAGGAGGCCGGAGCGGGCCGCTGGAAGCGGACTGGCCGGCACGAAAATCTTTTGCTGCTCACTCATGATGTCTCCTGATCTGTATTTTTTATGCCTGGGATGCCAGAGGAATAGCGCCCGGTTTCAAGGAGTTTATGCCGGTCGCGCAAAAAGATCAACATCTGTTGATATTATTTGTTGTATCGAATTCTCGCGGGGCAAAAATACAAAAAGCCCGCACAAGCGGGCTTTAAGAGATGGGAGCAGGCCGGGATCAGCCGGTCAGAATCGTCTGGATGGCGGCGCCGACCAGGGCGATCACCGTCTCCTGGTTTTCGTTGGCCACCACCGGCACGCGCACGATATCGCGGCTGACGATCACGCCGACCAGCATCGCGGCCGCCAGACCCGCGCGCAGCGGGGCGTCCGACACGCCGTGCAGCTTGGGACTGATCACCTCGACCAGCCGGTATTGGACGAAGTCGCGCAGCTGCGACGCCGCCACCTCGCTCGACATGGCGGCGCGCTGCATCGCCATCAGCGCTTCCGAGTCGCCGCTCTTCTGTTCCCACAGCTTGATGAAGGCGCGCGTCACGCGCAGCCCCAGGCCCTCGATCGGGCCCTCGTAGGCGTCGGCCATGCTGTTCAGGGCGTCGGCCGAGACCGCCAGGCTGGCGGCGAACAACACATCCTTCGATTGGTAGAACTGCATGACCAGCGCCGGGTCGACACCGGCGTCCTTGGCGATCTTGCGGATCGTGGTCGCGGCAAAGCCGTCCGTTGCAAAGCTCTTCTTGGCGGCGGCCAGCACCGCATCGCGCGTATTGCTGGCGCCCGCGCGGCGGCCGCGTCGCGGCGCCTTTTCTTGGGTTTCACTCATTGTTTTCATCCCTGATCATATCAACTTCTGTTGATATTTTGTCGTTTGGACAGCATATTAACATGACGACGCAAAGCATAGGCAGGTAAATTACGGGTGCTTCCCGGCCGGCGCGGGACGTTCGAAGCGGTACTGCAGCAGCAGCCTGTCATAGGTGCCGTCGACCACCATGGTCTCGAACGCCTTGCTCCAGACCCGGGCGACGGCCGCATCGAAGTTGGGGGAACTGGCCAGATAGACCGGCACGCGCCGCAACACCACCCCTCTGCGCAGCCCATCGACCGGCAAGCCGGCCGCGCGCTGGGCGGTCAGGATGGCATTCCACGGTCCCACCCAGGCATCGATGCGCCCCACCGCCAGCTTACGGGCGTTGGTCTCGTCGCGCGACACCGGGCTGACGTCGGGCAGGCCCTGCTCGGTCGCCAGCGACGCCGCCAGTCCCTGGCGCACGATGCCGACTTTGAGCACGCGCAGGGCGGCCGGCGTGTCGATGTCGAACTCGGCCTCACGTCGCGTCACCGCCACGATTTCCTCCTCCAGCAACTGGACCTGCCAGACGTGGCGCCGCTCGCGCTCGGGCGTGCGGCCGACCACCGCCAGCACCCCGGCGCCGGTTTCGGCCAGCATCAAGGCGCGCTGCAACGGATAGATTTCGATCGGCCGCGCGTGGCCGGCGCGGCGTGCCAGCTCATGCACGATTTCGCATAGCAGGCCGTCGGTGGCCGGCTTGGACGCCGGCGCCACATGCCGCTCCGCGCCACAGCCGAACGCCGTGTCGGCGGCGATCAAGCGTACCTCCGCAGCGGCCACCGGGGCGGCGAACAGCACCGCGAGCTGCACCGCAAAAGATGCCGCCACGGCCGCAGTCCCCAGGCCTTTCCAACGCCGTTGATGTGCCATCCCCCACCCTGTTTTTTTAGTGTTGATGTTGCGCCGCCTTGGATGCAGCGCCTTGTCTCCTGCAGTCAGCCTAGCACGTTGCCGCCCACGACGCTACACGCGCCACGGGCGCTGCGGGCGCCTCAGGCACCGTGCTATGCTAGTCCATAAAAGTCCGCTGATGATCGATATCATCAGCGGCCTTTACTTGGTTCATCGCGGTTAGCGGGGAAGACGGGGTTGACGTTGCTTGTCGCTTTAAAAGCACGCGGCACCAACCCAACCCGAACACCGCTGCAGCCAGGGTCAGACCCCTAGGGGTGACCCTTTGGTTCGGGGTGCTTTTAAGGGCGACTGTTGAGTCGCCAACGAGTATTTATCCTGATCCCCACAAGCCCGGAGCCGCATCCACCTGTGGGCGATCTACGCCAGCTGCCGGATTGCCACCACTTGGCGCTTCCCCAATGCTGACCTAGTAGTGACGGCCGCTGAATCGGTAGAGAAATTTAGTAGGGGAGTTGAAGCAGAAAGTCGGCGCCTCGCGGCGATGGACTCGGGATGCGTCGCGATTAGGCGAGCGAGACGTTCAGGTTCTTGCCGAGCGCCTTCGCGGCCTGCTCGACGAATTCGATTTTTGACGAGTGGCCAAGATCGAACAGACGATCGATTTGCGGCGTGTGTACATCCAGCATGCGAGCCAGGTCGGCCTTGCGCACCTTCTGCGCAAACATCTCATTCCACACCAGGACCTTGGCGGTCTCCAGTGCCGGCAGCGCGACAACAGCGTCACCTGCCTCGGCTGGCGATGGAAGTGGGACCGGGCGGCGTTCATCGAAGTAGATCGACAGCGCAGTTTGTAGCGCATCGACGGCTTGAGTCATGGCGTCGTCTTTGTCGTCGCCGACGGAGTTTGCCTCCGGGAAGTCGGGAAATCCGACCAAGTACGTGCCGTTTGAATCTGGCGTGAGGGTGATGGGGTAGTTCAGCATGCTCTTCTCCTAGTGCTTCCAACTATTGGTCTATTCTGGTTGAGCAGCCACCGCCGGAACTCGCTGTACTTCATAAACCTCCCTATGTCTTGGTCAGCGGCTAGATAATACAACATAAATGTTGTTCTATACAGGTATTTATAAACATATTTGTTGTGTTTTTGCGGGGGCTAGCTCATTGGCAGAGCAGCGTCCTTCCAAGTCGAATACGAGGGTTCGATTCCCTGCGCCCGCTCCAGTTTGCCGCAGTAGCCGCAATCAGGTGTCGCCTCTAATCACGCAAGCCCTGACGCCGTCCGGCATTGAAGATAGGCGGCGGAAAGTTTCGCCCTCATGGCTCAGATGGTAGAGCAGCGTTTTCGTAAGGCGTTGGTCCGAGGTTCGAATCCTCGTCAGGGCACCAGTGTCTCCTGTTCATCGTTGATGGACCTCCGCTCGCGCTGCGCTTCAAAAATCAGCAGATGTGGGTTGCGATCGCACTGGTGATCGCCGCTGGTGGCATGTTCGCCTCCACGGTAGCAGGCCCTGTATTCGCGTTTGTTGCGATATGTTTGACGGGCATTGGCTTCAAGGCCGCTTCTTCCTTATTCTGGCCGATACCACAGGGTTACTGGGGGATGCGCCGGATTAGTCCGTGGCGGCAACGGAACCAGTCAGCTGATGCCGCGCCGCGTAACGAATACTAGTCGATTGGATAGACTGACGGCGGGAAGCGTAGAAGTCGCCATCGTCTTCAAGGAAATGTGTCTTGACGCCGCTTTCGTTGCTGGCGCCCGGCGCCGGGCCAAACAATGCGCTCACCAACGGATCTCGCGTCACCAGCGCATCCGGCCCGGTTACCACCAACACTGCGTCGTCCCAGAGCATGTATACGCTCCGCGCGCTGGAGCCGCATGGCTCCAGCCGAATCGGGTTGGCGTAGCCCGGCATCAGGCGCAGGTCCGCGCCGCGTGCGCCCGCAGCACCGCCTGCGCGCGCAGGATCACCGGCCGGTCGACCATCTTGCCGTCGAGGCGGAACGCGCCGCTCTCGACCTCTGCGGCGGCCACCACCTTCCGCGCCCAGTCCATCTCCGCCGCGCTGGGCGCGAACGCCGTGTTCACGGTGGCCAGCTGGTTCGGATGAATGCATAACTTGCCGCCAAAGCCAAGGCGTCGCGCGCGCCGCGCATCGGCCTCCAACCGCGCCGGGTCGGACACCGCCACCGTCACGCCGTCGACCGGCGCGGCGATGCCGGCCAAGCGCGACGCCAGCACCAGACCCGAGCGGAAGTACAGCAACTCGTCGCCCTCGCCGTCGATGCCGAGGTCGAGCTGGAAATCGATGCTGCCGAACACCAGCCGTTGCACCTGCGGGCAACGCGCCAACTCCCCGGCGACGCTGAAGCCGCGCGCGCTCTCGACCAGCGGCAACAGTGGCATCGTCGGAAGGCGCGCCGCCAGCGCCAGCAGCACCTCGCACGATTCGGCCTTGGGCAGCATGACGCCGGCCACGCCATCCAATCCGCACAGCGCCACGTCATCGTCGAACCAGCGAGTATCTACGGCGTTGATGCGCACGATCACGCGCCGCCGCAGCCGCAGCCAGGCGGCGACCGCGTCGCGCGCCCCGGCCTTGTCGCCGGGCGCCACGGCGTCCTCAAGATCGATGATCACCGCGTCGGCGCCGCTGGCGCAGGCCTTGTCGAAACGGCGGGGCTCGCTGCCGGGGACGAACAGATACGAATACGGACCGGCGGCCGTCAGTAAAGCTTCCATCTCAAACCTCCTGCGCCAGGTGCAGCGCGTCGATCGCCGCCGCGTCCAGGCCCAGCTCCGCCAGGATGGCGTCGGTATGCTGCCCCAACGCCGGAACCGGCCCCATGCGCGCCGCGTCCAAGTCCTTGCGGCCGGGCGGCAGCAGGGCCGGAACGCTGCCGCGCTCGGTCGCCACCTCGGTCCAGCGCGCCCTCGCCTTCAATTGCGGATGCTCCCATACCGCCTGCATATCGTTCATGCGGGCGTTGGCGATCTGCGCCCGGTCCAGCCGCTGCGTCACCTGCTCCTGCGTCAGGCCGGCGAACAGCTCGACGATCAGCGCCCGCAAGGCGTCGCGGTGCTGCACCCGCTTGGCGTTTGCGTCGAACCGCGGATCGGCGGCCAGCTCTGCGCGCACCAGCACGCCGCTGCAGAAGACCTGCCATTCGCGTTCGTTCTGCAGGCCGAACATCACCGTCTTGCCGTCGCCGGTGGGGAACGGCCCGTACGGATAGATGGTCGCGTGCGCGGCGCCGGTGCGCAACGGTGGCGCAGCGCCATCGATGGCGTAGTACATCGGATAGCCCATCCACTCGACCATGCTCTCCAGCATCGAGACATCGATATGGCTACCCTTGCCGGTCTTGCCGCGCTCGATCAGCGCCGCCAGGATGTTTGAATACGCGTACATGCCGGCCGAGATGTCGGCGATCGAATTGCCTGCCTTGGACGGTTGCTCCGGGGTGCCGGTGATCGACAGCAGACCGGCTTCGCTTTGCACCAGCAAGTCATAGGCTTTCTTGTCGCGGTATGGGCCGTCGTTGCCGTAGCCAGAGATGTCGCACACGATCAGCCTGGGGTGGCGCGCGTGCAGCGCCTCGAACGATAGCCCGAGACGTTCGGCCGCGCCGGGCGCCAAGTTTTGCACCAGCACGTCGGCGCGCGCCACCAGCGCATCCAGCGCGGCGCGCGCCGGCGCCTGCTTGACGTCGAGCGTGATGCTTTCCTTGGAACGGTTGGTCCAGACGAAATGCGAGGACAGGCCGTCGACCCGTCCGTCATAGGCGCGGGCGAAGTCGCCGCCGCCCGGGCGTTCGACCTTGATCACCCGCGCGCCGAGATCGGCCAGCTGACGGGTGCAAAACGGCGCGGCGATGGCGTGTTCCAGCGCGACGACGGTGATTCCTTCAAGCGGACGCATACATGCTCCTTGTTAGTACGAGCGCGGCAGCCCAAGCGTATGCTCGGCCACGTGCGACAGGATCATGTTGGTGGAGATCGGCGCGACCTGGTATAGCCGGGTCTCGCGGAACTTACGTTCGATGTCGTATTCGCAGGCGAAGCCGAAGCCGCCGTGGAACTGCAGGCAGGCGTTGGCGGCCTCCCACGACGCCTTGGCCGCCAGGTACTTGGCCATATTCGCTTCGCTGCCGCACGGCTGGCGCGCGTCGAACAGCTCGCAGGCGCGCCAGCGCATCAGGTTGGCCGCCTCGAGCTCGATATAGGCTTCGGCGATGGGGAATTGCACCCCCTGGTTCTGCCCGATCGGGCGGCCGAACACCACCCGCTCCTTGGCGTACTTGGTGATCCGGTCGATGAACCAGTAGCCGTCGCCGATGCATTCGGCGGCGATCAGCGTGCGCTCGGCGTTCAGGCCGTCGAGGATGTAGCGGAAGCCCATGCCTTCGACGCCGATCAGGTTCTCGGCCGGGATCTCCAGATTGTCGAAGAACAGCTCGTTGGTCTCGTGGTTGACCATATTCAGGATAGGCTGTACCGTCAGGCCGTTGCCGATCGCTTCGCGCAGATCGACGATGAAGATCGACATGCCCTCGGATTTCTTCTTCACCTCGGCCAGCGGCGTGGTGCGCGCCAGCAGGATCATCAAGTCGGAATGCTGCACCCGAGAGATCCACACCTTTTGGCCGTTGACCACGTACTTGTCGCCTTGCCGCACCGCCGTGGTCTTGATCTTGGTGGTGTCGGTGCCGGTGGTCGGTTCGGTCACGGCCATGGTCTGCAGGCGCAGCGCGCCGCTGGCGATCTGGGGCAGGTATTTTTGTTTCTGCGCCTCCGAGCCGTGGCGCAGCAGCGTGCCCATGTTGTACATCTGGCCGTGGCAGGCGCCGGAGTTACCGCCGCAGCGGTTGATTTCCTCCATGATCACCGAGGCTTCGGCCAGGCCCAGGCCGGAGCCGCCGTATTCCTCAGGGATCAGCGCGGCCAGCCAGCCGGCCTCGGTCAATGCGTTGACGAACGCTTCCGGATAGCCGCGCTGTTCATCGATCTTGCGGAAGTATTCGTCCGGATAGGCTTTGCACAGGTCGCGCACGGCGTCGCGGATGTCTTGATAGGGTAAGGTGGTTTGCATGGTTTGCGATCAAAAAAAGTGGTTGGATGTCAGGCCAGGCGCGCCACGGCGTCCATGGCGAGTTGGCCATCGGCGTTGCGGGCCCACAGGGTGACGGTCTTGCTGTCGGTTTCGAGCCGGCCGCACAGCTCGAACGGCGCGTGGTCGAACAAAGCGCTGATTGCCTTGAACGAAAACGCCGCCAGCTGCGCGCCGGGCAGCTGGCGCCGCAGCAGGTCGATCAGCAGCGTGGCGATCAGAGGACCGTGCACCACCAGGCCCGGATAGGCCTCGACCTCGCGCGCATAATCGCGGTCGTAGTGGATCCGGTGGCCGTTGAAGGTCAACGCCGAATAGCGGAACAACAGCACCGGGTCTGGCGTGACGCTGCGCGCGAACTGCTCGTCACGGCGCGCCATCGGCGCCGCCGGCGCCGGCGCGCCGAGCACGGCTGCCTCGCGATACACCAGATCCTGCTCCTCTTCCAGCAAGACTGCGCGGCCGCAAGCGACCTTATGCTGCACGGTGACGAACACCAGCGCCCCGCTGCGGCCTTGCTTGGCGTTGACGTCGGTGACGGTCGAGGTGCGCACCACGCGCTGGCCGACGTGCAACGGTTCAAGGAACGAGATGCGTCCACCGGCCCACATGCGGCGCGGGAGCGGCACCGGAGGCAGGAAGCCGCCGCGCTGCGGATGGCCGTCGGCGCCGATTTCCGACTGCGGCGCGCGCGGCAGGAAATACAACCAGTGCCACAGCGGCGGCACGGCGTCACCGTCCGCCATGCCAACCTCGGCGCCGAGGGTGGCCGCCAGACCGCCCAGCGGAGCCGGAGCGATCAATTCCTCGGCGCGCGTCTGCTGTCCGCGCCACTCATTCAGTTGGTCGATGCCGTCCATGGCTGTCCTTTACAATGAAGGAAATCAAGCCGGCAGTCTGTCGCAAGCCGTGCGCCGTGCCGAATCGGCGGGAGCCGCTATCCGGCCAGCGGATAGCCACGCCCGCCATGTGCGCCCGCTTATCCGCCAGACGGTCAGCGCCGCGATCATCGTGGCGCAAGCGTGCGGCTATCCATAATGATCGCCACCACGATCGCCGCTTGTAAGCCGATGTGCAAGATTCTCCGCGCCGTCGAGCAGCTGCATAACCAGCGCCGCCCCTTTTACGACACCAGAGGACCCCATGTTGATCGAACTCCGCATCTACCACTGCCTTCCCGGCCGCCTGCCGGCGCTGCACCAGCGCTTCGAAAACGTCACCCTGGCCTTGTGGCGCAAGCATGGCATCGAACAAGCCGGGTTCTTCACCACCGCCATCGGCCCCAGCAACCAGACCCTGACCTATCTGCTCAAGTGGGACAGCCTGGCGCAGCGTGAAGTCCGCTGGAACGCCTTCCTGGCCGATCCGGAATGGATTGCCCAGCGGGCCGCCTCGGAAGCCGATGCGCCCATCGTGGCGCACATCGACAGCTCGCTGCTGTCGCCTACCGCCTACTCGGCGTTGCGCTGAGCGGTTCGCCCGAGTATCCACCCACCGGTTAGAACGCGAGGCCGTTTTGCCGGCCGAAGTTGCACTCCGTATAGTTTCCTCGACAGCCAGCCTGCTTGCCTGACCGATCTCGGGCATAGGACAAGGCCCAACCTGGGAGAACCACTTGAACGACATCACCGACCCGAGCGCCATCGAAAACGGCGCCGGCATTGCCCGCATCACCTGCGGCTGGAAAAAACCGCAGCTCGACCTCGCGCGCGTGCGCGGCTATTGGCGCGACGTCCACAGTCCGGCCATCTCGCGCCGTCCAGGCCTGTACGAATATCGCCACTACCAGTTCGAGGAGGTCAACGCCAGCCTGTTCGCGCCGGTCACCGGCGTCATCTACCAGGCGCCGCCCGGCCAGCAACTGATGTGGTTGTCGGATGTACGCTATCGCAACCAGGCCGCGCTGGAGCTCTCCACCGCCGCGCCGGCGCCGGAAGTGCGCGCAAAGATTCTGGGCGACATCGACCTGCTGGTCGACCAGAGCACCACCTACAAGTCGGTCGGCGCGGACGCCCACACTTACGTTGACCGCACCGGCACCGCCACCCCGGCTGGCCTAGCCCGCGACGGCAGCGTCAGCGTGTTCTTCCGCCAGCGCGGCGACGACGCGGCCTTCGCCGCCGGCATGCGCGCGCTGGCCGCGCGCTGGGCTGCGGTCACCGGCGTGCTGCGGGTGCGCCTGAGTATGTTCGAAGCACCCGACATGGAAGCCGAGCGCAAGGCAGGGTACCCGATCAAGACGCACGCCAAGGAGCTGCAGTACCAGGCTTGGATCGATCTGGTCATGGACAACAACGCCGTGGCGCAAACCCTGATGCAAGCCGGCGATGCCGAGTTCATCGCCACTGTGCATGCCTACCCGCTGTATTCGCTGTACACCTTCGTCTATAACGCCAAGCCGACCCTGGCCGCGCTGCGCGGCTACGCGGCGCACGCCGCGATCGAGTACTTCGGCGCCGGCGCGGCCCACCAGACCGACCACGGCCTGCTGTCGTGGATGTACGGTCCCATCGTCGACGGCATCCAACCCGAGGAGGACGCGGCATGAAGACGGTATCCGAACGCCTGGTCGCCTTCATCCAGGAATGGAAGCAGCGCGGCGTGCCCGATGCCGTGCTGCACGAAGCGCTGCGTCTGCTGGTGAACCAGCTGAAAGCCTCGATCGGCGCCACCGACCACCCGGCACTGCGCATCATGCATGCATGGGCGCTGGAGGAAGGCGCCAGTGCTGACAAGCCCGGCGCCAGCATGCTCTGGTTCGGCGGCCGCACCACACCGGCACAGGCCTGCATCATCAACGGCGCCCTGTTCGAGGTGCTGGACTTTAACGATACCTACATCCCGACCTTCATGCATGCCGTCTCCGGCGTGCTGCCGGCGGTGCTGGCGCTGGCTGAAACCGGCCACTACAGCGGCCGCCAGATGCTCACCGCGCTGGCGCTCGGCATCGAGGCCGAACTGGCCTGCGCCACCATCCTGATGCCGACCGGCTACTACCGCGGCTTTGTTCCGGGCGGGTTGTCCGACGGCATCGGCGCGGCGGCGGCATGCGCCGTCCTAGCCGGCCTGGACGACGAAAAAATGCGTAACGCCATCGGCCTGGCGATGTGCACCGCGTTCGGCATCTACGAATCGGTCGGTAGCATGGCGTTACCCTACATCATGGGCACCACCGCGCGTTCCGGCTACACCGCGTTCCAAATGGCGGCGCGCGGCATGGATGCGCCGGCCACCGCCTTCGAGGGCGACAAGGGGATGCTCGCCTCGTATTCCGACGAACCAGCCTCGAAAATCGACGGCGTGTTCGCCACGTTGGGACAAACCTGGCGCATTTTCGGCAACAGTTACAAAACCGTGCCTACCGAAACCATCACCCACGCCCCGGTCGAATGCGTGCTGGAAGTGCTGGCGCGCGCCAACGGCCGCACGGTGGAAAAGATGACTTTCGGCGTCGAGAAGATCGTGGTCAAGATCGCCGACGAACGGCGTGAGCGTTTCGGCAGACCAAGCAGCGAACTGGAAGCACGCTTCGACCTGCGGTTCTGCGCCGCCGCGGCATGGGTGCGCGGGCACTTCACGCTGGCCGAGATGCGCGAGGCGGCGTACACCGACGCCGCCATCCTGGCCCTGCGCGACCGCATCGACCTGGTCGGCGATCCGAAACGACCGACCTTCGACGGTTGCTCTTTGGAGGTGTTGTACACCGACGGTAGCAGCGACCGCGCGAATGTCGACGACTTCCTCGGCACGCCGGGGCGGCCGATGAGCGACGCCCAATTATCCAGCGTGTTCCGCAGCGCCGCCAACGGCTTGCTGCCGGCGGGACGCGCCGAAGCGATCCTTGAGGCCGCTTGGGCCCTGCCCGATGCGCCCGATCTCAGGCGCCTGATGCAACTGTTGACGCTGCAATAAGATTGCTTAACTTCATACACCGAGAGCCCACATTATGAGTACAGTCAAACTGCCGGGTGGCGAAACCATCTGGTACAAGAAAACCGGCAGCGGCGTCCCGCTGCTGCATATTCACGGCTCGGCCTACGGCCACCGTAATTTCGAAAAGCTCACGCCTCTCGTCTCGCAACATGCCGAAGTTATCGACTTCGACCTGCCCGGCTACGGCGAAAGCCTGATGGGTGCCACCAAGCCGTCCGACATGGCCGGAATTTCCGACCAGGTCTACGATTTCATCCGCGCGCTCGGCTACAACAAAGTCAACCTGCACGGCACCTCGTTCGGCGCGATGCTCGGCCTGACCTTGGCGGCGCGCCATCCGGAAGTGGTCGACCGGCTGGTGCTGAGCTGCTTCCTGGCCCGTTACGACCAGGCGGCGCGGATGATGCGCGGCACCTGGAAGCGCGCCGCGCTCGACAGCGGCATGGAAGCGGTGGCCGACCTGACCTCGGTGGCAGGCTTCGCGCGTGGTTTTTACGACCGCCCGGAGGCGCAAGCGCAACTGCAATCGATGCGCGACGCATTCAGCAAAACCATTCCGGCCGCCTTCGTCGCCGGCACCGAGACCATCGAACGCACCGATCTCGGCCCCCTGGTGCCGATGGTGACGGCCCGAACCCTGCTGCTGGCCGGCGAAGAGGATAATATGTGTCCCTTCAAGCCGTCCGACAGCGGCATCGGCATCTACCAGATGAAGAAGACGCTGCCGAAGTGCGAATTGCGCATCGTGCCCGATTCCGGCCATTACCTGGTGGTGGAACAGCCGGCCATCACCGCCGACCTGATCGTCGAATTCCTGCAACCATAGGAGCACTTATGTCCAACATCGATTTGTACGAGGCGTACAAGCGCGTAATCGCCACCACCAAGGACGAGATCATCTGCTGGTGGTACTCCGGAGTGATCTCGGCCCAACTCGACGACGGCCTCGACATCCAGTGCACCGGCTGCCAGACGCTGATGGCCTTCAAGGTGCAACACCTGTCGCCGACCAGCATGCGCATCGACTGGCTCGAAACCTGTCTGCTACGCGACCTGGAAACCGGCGAGCTCAACGAGTATTACAATAATCCGCTGACCGGCCAGCGCGCCAAGCTGGCCAGCACCTTCTACGACGGCCCGGTCACTTACTTCGTCAGCAAGAACGGCGACGGCGTCGATCTGCGCATCGAGCAACACGAAGCTGAAATCCTCTCGACCTCGATCACCGCGACGGTGGCGGACGGCCGCATCCTGTTCCGCCAGCGCGAGGAAAAGCGCCGCTCGTTCGGCCAGCAGTCGGGCGGCGGCGCCAAGGAGGCCGGCGTGCACCTGCAGACCGAATTGCTGTTCGCCGCCGACCTGGCCGAGGCGACCAACCCGGCCAACGACAACGTCGCCTCGACCGGCTACTACAGCGCCGGCGTGGCTGGCATGATCAGCAAATGGATGGACTTCGGCCAGCGCGGCGGCAATTCGATGGTCAAGGGCGTCACCCACAAGGCGCGCGCAGATGAAATGGTCGTGCCGAAAGCCTGGGCCGTGTTCCGCGAACGCTTCCCCGACTTCTTCGACGGCGACCGCGTCTCGCCCAAGGAATGGCGCGGCTAAACTGCGCCGATCGATGTAGCACAGGGACCGCTTGCCGGTCCCTTTTCACACCAGGAGAACCTATGATTATCGAATTGCGCGTCTATCACTGCGCGCCGGGCCATCTGCCGGCGCTGTGCAAAAGCTTTGAACAAGTCAGCTTGCCGTTCTGGGACAAGCACGGCATCCGCCAGGCCGGCTTCTTCACCACCCTGATAGGCCCCAGCAACCAGACCCTGACCTATTTGTTGCAGTGGGACAGCCTGGCCGAGCGCGAACGCATCTGGAACAACTTCGTCACCGATCCGGAGTGGATCGCCTCGCGCAAGGCCACGGCGGCCACCTCGCCGGTGGTGGAGCGGGTGGAGACGTCGTTCCTGACCCCGACCTCGTTCTCGGCGCTGCGCTAAGCGCGGTCGACAAAAAAGCCGTCATTCCGCAAGCGCGGGATGACGGCTTTTTTTATTGAAGGCCAGGACGCTGAGCGCCGTTTCAGGTCACGGCTTCGCAGGCGCGGCTTCGAAGCTGGCGGCATCGTTGGGGTCGCCCTTGCCCTTGTAGCGCGCCACGCCCGGATAGGCGTAGTGGGGCCGGGTGAAGCCGATCTTAGTACCAACCGGCAGCGGGAACGCGATCGCCGCGCGCTGCGGCGCGCTACGCTCGATATGGCTGCCGATCAGCACCTCGGGCGCCTTGCCCTGCTCGACCCACTGTTCCAGCGCATCCAGATAATCGATCGCATCGGCGCCGACGCCATCGTTGGTGCAGTGATTCGTCCCCGGCAACATGAACAGCCGGAAGAAGTCGCGCGTTTGCTGCGGCCCGCCCATGGTACGCGTCACGGTCTGATAAAAATCCAGGAAGTTCAAGGGCACGATCTGCGGATCGTTCCAGCCCTGGAAACCGATCAACTTGCCGCCACGGGCCTTGAACTTGCGCAGGTCCGGATTCGATCCGCTGAAGTAGGGCTCGACCAGGCCGAAGCGCTGCGGATCGCGGTCGAAGTCGAACTGCTTCGCCTGCCAGTCCGGCCCAACCGACGCGGCGAGTCCGATATGGCGCATGAATTCGCCACCCAGGTCGGTCGACGGCTTGCCGTCGGCGCTGACGAAGGCGCCCAGCCAATTCAGTTCCGAGCCGAGCGCCAGGCCGCCGGTGTACAGCGGCTTGCCTTGGGAGTCGTGTGGTCCGGCGTAGATCTTGCGCACCACGGCGACCTGGTCCGGGCTCAGGCACTGGTCGGCCTGCGCCGCCGGGCACTGCAGGACCGCCGGATCGAAGTCGCAGCTGCGCGGGTCGGCGAGCTGGCCGTCGCGCAAGCCATCCTTGGCGTCGCACTGCCGCAACACCGCCGCGTGCAGGCGGCGCACATCCGCTTCCTTCACAATCTCACGGTTGTCGCGGTCGCGGTTGGCCAGCGTGGTCCACAGCAGCTGCATCGCCGCGCCGGTTTGGTTGATGATCGGGCCGCCGGCGATGATGCCGTCGAAGTCGTCGGGGAAGCGCTCGGCTTCCACCATCGCCTGGCGGCCGCCGGTGGAACAGCCATAAAAATACGATTTCTTCGGCTGGTCCTGATAAAAGCCGGCCACCAGCGCCTTGCCGACCAGCGCCGTCACATGGGTGGAACGGAAGGCGAAATCGACCAAGGCCTGCTGATCACGCCCCCAAATCCACTCCCGCGACGGACCGCTGTGGCCCATGTCGGTGCTGATGCACGCGTAGCCGCGGCTGAGCGGCTGTTCGCAGTAGTACTGCCGCGCCGTACCGCAGGATCCGCCGCAACCGTGCTGGAAGAATTTTTCGTTCCAGCCCTCCAGCGGCAGCGCCAGTGTAAAGTTCACCGCCGGCGCCACCACTCCGCTCACCAGACAAAGCGCCGGCTGCGTACCGGCGGCGGCCACCAACTCGGCTTTGATGATACGGGTCGGGGCTTCGGCCGGCATAGCCAATTGCGCACTCGGCAGCGCCGCGCAGCGTTCGGCGCCGGTCTGCGCCGAGGCATGGGCCATGGCGCCGGACGTCAGCAGCAGAGCAATCATCAAACGAAACAGGAAATTAATGCGCGGCATGGGAGTCTACTCCGATCTATAAAATTAGTATTGCGGGCCTTCGACCCGTTCAAAACTGGCGGCGTCGTTCGGATCGCCCTTGCCCCGGTAGCGATGCTGCGCAGGGAACGGGAAATGCGGCCGGGTGAAGTCGACGTTCGACAGCGGGAAGGTCAGCGAGCGGCGGTACGGCACGTCGCGCACCACGTGGCTGCCCAGCATCATCTCCGGCGCCCGGCCCTGCTCCACCCATTGCTCAAGGTATTCCACATAGTTGATCGCGTCGGCGCCGACGCCGTCGCTGGAACAGTGGCGCATGCCGGGCACCATGAACAGGCGGAAAAAGTCGCCGGTCTGCTTCGGTCCATCCATCACCTTCACCACGTTGCGATAATAATCAAGGTAGTTCAGCGGCACCACCGAATTATCGTCCCAGCCCTGGAAACCGATCATCTTGCCGCCGCGCGCCTTGAATTTGCGCAGGTCGGGATTATTGGCGTTGAAGATAGGCGAGACCAGCCCGACACGCTGCGGATCGCGCTCAAAATCAAAGTCGGTGGCTTTCCAAGCGGGACCGGGCGCCGGGCTGAAACCGGCGTAGCGCCACAAGTCGGTAATGAATCCGAGGTATAGCGGAGGCTTACCGTCGGCGCTGATGAAGGCGCCCAGCCAGCTCATTTCCGAGCCGGGCATCATACCGCCGGTGTACAACGGTTCACCGTTGGCGCGCTCGGGGCCGCTATAGATTTTCTTGGCGGCGGTCGATTGTTGCGCAGTCAGACAAACCTTGTCGTCGCCGGCGCCGGCCTTGCACATCAGCGGCGCGAAATTCACCTTGCACTGGCGCGGATCTCCGATCAAGCCGTCGCGCAGGCCGTCGGCCGTATCGCATTGCTCGATCACCGCCCGGTGCAACAACGCCACCTGCGGCTGATGCAGAATCTCCCGGCCGTCACCGTCGAGATTGGCCAGCACGCTCCACAGCAGTTGAATGGCGGCGCCGGTCTCGTCGATCGCCGGCGCGCCGGCGATGATGCCGTCGAAATCGTCGGGGAACACTTGTGCCGCCATCAGGGCCTGACGGCCGCCGGTCGAGCAGCCATAGAAATACGACTTGGCGGCCGCCTGGCGATAATATGCCTGCAACACGGCGCGCCCGGCCAGCGTGGCGCGGTGCGTCGCGCGGAAGCCGAAATCGACCAGGGCCTTCAAGTCCTGGCCGAAACGCCAGTCGACCGTCGTGCCGCGGTGACCCATGTCGGTGCCGAGGCAGGCGTAATGGCGCTTCAGCGGCTCGTCGCAAAAATACAGCTTAGCGCTGCCGCAGGCGCCGCCGCAGCCGGTCTGGAAATATTTACCGTTCCAGCCGTCGAGCGGCATGGCGATGAGGAAACCGATGCTACCGTCGATGGTGCCGCTGACCTGGCAGGCAGGCGGCAAGTCCGTCTGCACCTGCAGAACCTCGGTCTTGTCGATCCTGGTCGGTGCGTCCATCAAGGCATGCAGGTCTAGGCCGGCCAGCGCGGCGCAGCGCGCCTCGGCGTCGCTGGAGGCCTGCGCCGCCGGCGCCATTGCCATCCACGCGAATAGTACGATAAGGAGGTGCCGTAACGGTTTCATCGATAACCTCCTTTACTTGGCCCAGCGCTTTTCGAAATCCCACACCGCATCGAAGCCGATCAACTCGCAGAATTCCATGAAGTCGTACATCGGCTGGTCAGGGGACTGGCTCAGACCCTGGTTTTTCAGGCGCAGCAGCGCCTGTTCCATGGCGCTGGCGGCGACCAGGCTGGTCATCGAAGGATAAATGGCGAAGGCGTAGCCGAGTTCCTTCAAGCGCGTCGCCGGCAAGATCGGCGTCTTGCCGCCGTCGGCCATATTCGCCATCATCGGCAGCTCGAAAGCCGAGCAGGCGGTGCGCATTTCATCCTCCGACTGTGGCGCCTCGAAGAACAGCACATCGGCGCCGGCCTTGGCGTAGGCCTCCAGGCGGCGCAACGCGGCATCGACGCCCTCGCCCGCGCGGGCATCGGTACGGGCGATGATCAGGAAGTTTTCCTTGTCGGTGCGCGCTTCCGCCGCGACCTGGATTTTCTCCGCCATGTCTTGGGCCGGGATGCAGCGCTTGTAAGGGGTATGGCCGCATTTCTTCGGAAACTCCTGGTCCTCCAGTTGGATCGCGGTGACGCCGACTGCCTCGTAACCCTTGACCGTGTGGTGCACATTGAGCAGCCCGCCGTAGCCGGTGTCGCCGTCGGCGATCACCGCCGCGTTGCTGCTGCGTACCAGCGTCGCCATCCGGTCGACCATATCGGTGTAGGTCACGATGCCGGCGTCGGGCAGCCCGGCGTTCGACGCCGTCAGCCAGTACCCGGTGCCGTAGACCAGGTCGAATCCGACCTTGTTAGCCATGGCCGTGGCGATCATGTCCTGCATGCCGGGCACGACGAAGAATTCTTTGGAGGCGAGTTTTTCGCGGAAAATCGGGTTTGCCATCTTGGTATCCATTGAGGTTAAAAGTGAGTGGGCCGGCGGGCGCCGGTCAGCAATACAGCCAGGGCATGCCGTGCCGCTGCCGCGCTTCGAAGGCAGCGATGGCGGCGCTTTCCTGGTGTTGGATCATGGCGATTTCATCCCAGCCGTTCAACAAGGCGTTGCGGCGCCATGCTGGAATCTCGAAGGCGATCGCCTCGCCATCGGCGCGCAGCACTTGCTGCCCCTGCAGATCGACCGTCAGCGCCAGTCCGGCTTCGGCGTCGCGCTGCAAGCCGGCCAGCGCCGCCGCCGATACCGTCACCGGCAACATGCTGTTGCGAAAGCAGTTGGCGTGAAAGATCTCGCCGAAACTGGTCGAGATCACACAGCGGATGCCAAAATCGTTCAGCGCCCACGGTGCCTGTTCACGACTCGATCCTGAGCCGAAATTGTCACCGGCGATCAGGATGCGGGCCTGGCGGAACGGCTCGCGGTTGAGCACGAAATCGGGCCGTTCCTGGCCTTCGGGGTCGAAGCGACGCTCGTAAAAGGCGTAACGCCCCAACCCTTTTTTTTCGGTCAGCAGCAGGAAGCGGGCCGGAAAAATGATGTCGGTGTCGATATTCGCCTCGGGCAGCGAGGCGGCCGTGGCGCGCAGTATGGTGAATTTTTCCATGGCTATCTCAGGTAATCGCGCACGTCGGTGATCCGTCCCGCCAGCGCGGCGGCGGCGGCCATGGCGGGGCTCATCAAATGGGTACGGGCGCCGGCGCCCTGGCGGCCCTCGAAATTCCGGTTCGAGGTCGAAGCGCAGCGCGCCCCTGCCGGCAGGCGGTCGTCATTCATCGCCACGCACAGCGAGCAACCGGCGTGACGCCATTCGAAGCCGGCCGCGAGGAAGACTTGATCCAGCCCCTCGCCCTCGGCCTGTGCCTTGACCTGGCCCGAACCCGGCACCACGATGGCCGTGACGCCGGCGGCACAGCTGCGCCCACGCACCACGGCGGCGGCGGCGCGCAGGTCTTCGATGCGGCTATTGGTGCAGGAGCCGATGAACACGTGGTCGATGGCGATCTCCACCAGCGGCGTGCCCGGAAGCAGGCCCATGTAGGCCTGCGCTCCGGCCATGCGCGCCACCGCCGCCGCGTTCGGCTCGGCTTGCGGGTCCGGCACCAGCGCTCCGATCGGCAGCACCTGGTCTGGACTGGTGCCCCAACTGACCTGCGGCGCCAGGGCGGCGGCGTCGATCTCCAGCACCCGTTCGAACACAGCGTCGGGATCGCTGGCCAGTTCGCGCCAGGCAGCGACAGCGGCGTCCCAGTGCTCAGGCGGCGGCGCCATCGGCCGTCCAGCCAGATAGGTGAACGTGGTCTCGTCGGGTGCGATCAGGCCGGTGCGCGATCCGGCTTCGATGCTCATATTACACAGCGTCATGCGCTGCTCCATCGACATCGCGCGTACCGTGGAACCGCTGTACTCAATCGCGTAACCGGTGGCGCCGGCGTTGCCGAGCCGCCCGATGATCGCCAGGATGACGTCCTTGGCGGACACGCCGGGCGCCATCGCGCCCTCGATGCGCACGTTCAGGTTGGCGGCACGCTTCTGACGCAGCGTTTGCGTGGCCAGCACGCACTCGCATTCGCTGGCGCCGATGCCGAAGGCCAGCGCGCCGAAGGCTCCGTGGGTGGAGGTGTGCGAGTCGCCGCACACCAGCGTGATGCCGGGCTGGGTGAAGCCGAGCTCCGGCCCGATCACGTGGACGATGCCGTGCCGCTGTGCGTCGAGCGGCACATAGCCGACCTTGAACTCGGCGCTATGGGCTTCCAGCATCGCCACTTGGGCGCGCGCCTGCGGGTCGGCGATCTCGCCGCCGCGCGCGCGGGTCGGCACGGCGTGGTCGGCTACCGCCAGGTGGGTCTGCGAACGATGCAGCGGGATGCCACGCTCGCGCACACCGGCGAAGGCCTGCGGGCTGCTGACCTCATGCACCAATTGGCGGTCAATGTACAGCAGCGCGACGCCTTCGTCGTAGCTGCTGACCACATGCGACTCCCACAGTTTGTCGTATAGCGTGCGCGGCATCACTTACCCAGGCCGAAACGCTGCATCTTGACCGGATCGATGGCGATGCTGGTGGTTTTGTACTCGGTGAAGAACTCGGCGCTGGTGGTGGCGCCGTCGCGGCCGACACCGGATTCCTTGTAGCCGCCGAACGGCGCGCGCAGTTCACGCATCATCGGCGTGTTGACCCACACCACGCCGGCGCGGATCTCGCGGCTGCAACGCATGGTTTCGTTCAAGCCTTCGGTCCACACATACGACACCAGGCCAAAACTGGAATTATTGGCGATGCGGATGGCGTCATCGAGCGTGTCGAAGATGACGAAGGTGGCGAACGGACCAAACACCTCCTCCTGGCAGATGCGCGCGTTGTCGCTGTCGACCAGCACCGCGGTCGGCTCAATATAGAAACCCTTGTCGAAGCCATCGGCGCGGCGGCCACCGGTCAGCAGGATGGCGCCGTCCTCGGTCGCCACCTCAACGAAGCTGAGCACGCGTTCCATGTGCTGACGGTAGGCGAGCGGACCCATTTCGGTCTGCTCCTGCGTCGGATCACCGATGCGGATGCGCTTGGCGCGCGCGACGAAATCAGCGATGAATTTGTCGGCGATGTCGCGCTGCAGCAGGATGCGCGAGCCGGCCAGGCACTGCTGGCCATTGTTGGAGTAAATTCCGGCCAAGGTGCCGTCCAGCGCTTGTTCCAGGTCGGCGTTGTTGAACACGATGCTGGCCGACTTGCCGCCCAACTCAAGAATACAGGGTTTCAGATTCTGCCCGGCGGCGGCCATGATGGCGCGCCCGGTCGAGGAACCGCCGGTGAAGCCGACCATATCGATGCCGGGATGCGAGACGAGCGACACTCCGGTCACGCCGCCGCGCCCGTTGACCAGATTGACCACGCCCGGTGGCAGGCCCGCCTCGTGGAATAATTCGACCATGCGCAGCATCGACAGCGGTGTGTATTCCGACGGTTTCAGCACGCACGTGTTGCCGAAAGCTATGCAGGTGGCGACCCGCATCGACGCCAGCGCCAGCGGCGCGTTCCACGGCGCGATCAGCGCGCCCACGCCCTTCGGCTCGCGGGTAACATAGGTGAGGTAGTTGGCGGTTTGGGTATATGTCTGGCCGGCGACGTTGCTGGCGACCTCGGCGAACATCTCGAAGTTCTTGGCGGCGCGCTTGATGTGATGGCGCACGCCGGATATCGGCAGGCCGGTGTGCGCCACTTCCATCCGCAGCAGCTCCTCGCTGTTGGCCAGCAACACATCGTGGATTTTGTACAGGATATCTTTGCGCGCGTCGATGTCCATGCGGGGCCACGGTCCCTGGTCGAAAGCGCGCCGCGCGGCGAGCACCGCCAGATCGACCGCGCCGGCGTCGGCCTCGCGCAGTTGACCGATGACCTGCTCGGTGGCCGGGTCGATGACGGGAATGTCGAAGCCGCCGTCTTGCATTGGCAGCGCGGCGCCGTCGATGAAACTCGGAATTTGGGCGATGGATGTGGACATGGTGGCGTTCCGGTGGGCGTGTGGATAATGACAGCCACGATACCGCGCCCACCCGCCGCCGAAAAACCGGCGGCGGCGACTATCCACCGTGCGGAATTAAGACCCCGTTTTCTCCGCAGTGCGGTTGCGCGGCGGTGATTATCTGCGCCGCGCCGGCGCGCCGGTTATGTTAAGGATTTGACCAACCTGAAAGGACAGCAGCATGCACAACCCACTTCCCAAGATGAGCCGCCGTTACGTGGAAACAGACCGTGGCGACATCCATCTGGCCGAAGCCGGCGCCGGCGACAACACCTTGGTTATGCTCAGCATCACCTCCTTCGGTGGCGTACTGCTCGACCAGGCCCTGCCCCAACTGGCGGCGCGCGGCTACCGCGTTCTGGCGCTGGACCTGATGGGTTACGGCCGCTCGGACCGGCGCACCGATGTATGGCGCGTCGAAGACTTCGCCGACAATATCGTGCAGGCGCTGGAACGGCTGGAGGTTACGCCGCGCGGCCTGGTTTGCGGTCATTTTTCCGGTTGGACCGGCATTGAGATCGCCTCGCGCGGCCATCCCGGCCTGCAAGGACTGGTATTGGACGGCACCCCCATCATCGCGCGCGCGACCCGGGAAGCCAACAAATTGAAGCCGCCGGCGCCGCCAGCGCCATGGACCGAGGACGGCGCCCACGCGGTGGCCAAATGGAAGATGGTGTATGGCCTGATCAAGAAGCTGGACCCGCACATGATTCTGGAGGCGTCGCCAAGCATGAAATTCCGCCAGGCCTATCTGGCGCTGCTGGAATCAGTGTCGTTCGATCCAGGCACCATGGACGCCGCGACCTGGTTCGAGATCGAAGAAAAAATGCCGCTGGTGCGCCAGCCGACTCTGGTCATGTGCGGCGACTACGACTGGAACCTACCGCACCACCCGGCGATCGTGGCGGCCCTGCCGGACGCGCGCGAGGTCCGCTTCGCTGACACCCATCCACTACATGAGCTGTCGCGCCCCGACCGCGCGGCGGAATATGTGGAACAGCTCGACCGCTTCTTCCTCGGCCTATCCACCTGAGGCCGAAAAAAACGCCGGGTTCTGAACAGAACCCGGCGTTTTCCCGTCGGCGCGCGGCGCCCGCCGGTTCAATACACGTGCAGGTAATCCGGCTTTTGCAGCTTGACGCCGTTGTTGCGCAGGATATCGTAGGCGGTGGTCACGTGGAAGGCGAACTGCGGCATCACCGCGTGCAACAAGTAGGGTTGGCCCAGATAGCGGCGGGTGGTGGTGGCGACCATGTAGGTGATCTCCTTATCCTCGCTGCCGTTGATCTGTTCCGGCGTCAGTGTGTCGAGAAAGGCCAGCACCGCCGCGATGCGTCCCTGCGCTTCGGCGAAGCCGCCTTCGACGCCCTCGTACTTGGGCACGTCCAGCCCGGCCAGGCGCGCGGCGCAGCTCTTGGAAAACTCGGTCGCCACCAACACCTGGCGCGCCAGGTTGAACATATTGGGATACAGCCGCGCCGTCAGCAGCACCTCGGCATCTGCGTGCAACTCCTCGGCGTAGGCCTCACCCTTAGCCAGCACGGCCGACAGGCCGCCCAGCAACTGCTTGAAAACCGGAACCGAAGCGGCGTACATCGAAATGCTCATGGGATACTTTCATCTAAGAAGGAATAAATCAAATCACATCGACGACATCAATCGGCCCAGGCCGTCGCGGCGGTCGTTGATGCCGCAGGTGCGCAGCGCGTGCCAATAGGTGGCGGTGTTGATCGCTATCACCGGCTTGCCCAGCCATACCTCGGCCTCTGCGGCCAGCTTCACCATCGACAGGTTAGTGCCGACCTGAACGATGGCGTCGATGTCGTCGCCGTCGATCGCAAGCAGCGTGGTGCGCAGTCGCGCCTCGTCGACCTTGGCGATGTCGGTCCAGCTCTTGCAGCGCAGCGCCACATCGCGCTTGACCTCAAAACCGCTGTCGTTCAAGAACCGGGTCACATGGGCGTTGGCGGCCGGATAGTACGGCGAAATGAAAGCGACCTTCTTGATCCCGCCGTAGGTGCGCATGGCGTCGGCCAAGGCCAGCGAGCCGACGCTGATGTCGAGCCCGGTGTAGTCCTGGACCTGTTTGACGAAGGTGTTCGCGCCGTCCAGGCCGCCCATGAAAGAGATCGCCGACACGCCCAGCACCAGGTAGTCGGGCTTACAGGTGACGGCGGTGCGCAGGCTGTCGCGCATGCCGTCGCTGATCTTGGCGGCGCCGGCCATGAAGGCCTCGTCGGACAGCGCCTCGGGATCCTCGACGTAAATGTCGCGGTACTGATTGGTGACCCCGGCGGGACGCATCAATTCCATGTCCGGCTGCACCACCGTGTTGGTCGATGGGCCGATCACGGCGAACACCTTGCGCCAACCTAAAACGTCCGTCATGTGATTCTCCTGTGAAACTACTGTCGTGTCGAAATCTGGATTAGTCGCGCGGTCCGGTCTTGGCCGCTTCCTCCGGCGGCCACACCAGCGGGAAGAACTCACCGCGCGGCTTGGCGCCGATCGGCATGGTGCTGGTGTCGACACCGACGGTGCCGGAGCCGGTCGCGCCGGGGGTCGGATAGAAGCGCACATCGTCGCCGATCCAGCGGGTGGTGATGGCGACGCGGCGGCCGAAATTTCCCTTGTTGCCGCTGGCGCCGTGGATCACATATGGGTGCAGGATGATGGCGTCGCCCGGCTCGCAATCCCAGGTAATGATGTTTTCCTTGCCTTCGCGCACCAGTGCGTCGAAGTCAGGCGTCGCCATCAGGCCCTGGGTTTTCATCAGGTCGGTCGCGTAAAGGCCCTGCGCGGTTTTATGGCTTTTGTCGATGAACATCAGACGGCTGCGTTCGGCGCTGCTCGGCGTCATGGCCATCCACAGCGAGCCCAGTTGGTCGCCCTTGAAGGCGAAAGCCGCCACGTCGTGGTGCCAGCCGGTGCCGGCGCCGGTTTCGCCGTCCGGCGCGCCGTTGTGGATGAAGGTCAGGTCGAACCAGAAACGCAACTGTTTGCTGCCGATCACGCGCGCCAGCGGCTCGGCCAGCGCCGACTGCAGCATGAATTCGCGGATGGTGTCGATCTCGCGCCACATGTGGCGGATCGTCATGCGTCCTTCGGCCTTGCCGAAATTAAGCGACTGCCCTTCCGCGCGCGGCGCGTCGCTCAGTTTCGATACCTCGTCGATGGTGGCGAGGATGCGTTCCACCCACGCGGGGCCCACCAGGCCGGGCAGGCGCACCACGCCGTGCTCCTCGTAAAAGGCCTTGAATTCCGCGATTTCCTCATCCGAATACTGCTTGATCATGACGCTCTCCTGATATCTCGTTGATGCAACCCGGCGCCCACGCCGGGATGATGACGTTACTGTCGCAGATCGGCCGCCCCTGGTCCAACGAGGGCGGCCGTCTGTTCGCCACGCGGTTAGCGCGCACCGCGCGCCAACCGTCCCGGCGGCTTAGAAGCTGTAGTTGACCTGCACGCCGGCAGTGCGCGATGCCGGCAGGTAGGCCAGCGGGTTGGCCACGAAGTCGTTCAGACGGGTGTTGGTGGCGGCGTAGGACGGCACCCGATTGTCGGTCAGGTTGTTGACGAAGACCGCCACGCGCCATTTGTCGCTCTCGACGCCGGTGCGCAGGTTGACCACGGTACGCGAACCCCAGTAGCTCAGATTGATCGGCGCCATATACTGCTTGGTTTCATGGCGCGCGTCGACGCGGCCGAAGTACGACCAGTTTTCCGATATCGGCGTGATGTAGTTCGCGCCGAGCGAGGTCTGCACCTTGCTGACGCGTTGCGGCGTCAGGCCGGCCAGATTCACCACGCTGCGCGCGCCTTGCGCGGTCTGGATCGTCACCACGCGCGGGGCGCAGCTCGGGATCGCCGCGCAGGCCGCCGCGTTCGAGAAGTCGTAGCTACCGTTGTCGAACTTCGGATCGGTGTACGCCACGCCGCCGGTCAACGTCAAGCCGGTTATTGGACGCGCCGTCACTTCCAGCTCCAGGCCCTTGCTGGTGGTCCCGCCGAAGTTGCGCGTCACCAGGCCCGTGGCGAGTGGATTGTCCGACGGCGCCAGCACCTGCAGGTCCTTCGATGTAATGCGGTAGGCCGCGACGTTCACCTGCAGGCGATTGCCAAGGAAACTGTTTTTCGAACCGACTTCGATGGTATCGCTGGTTTCCGGATTGTAGGTCAGTTCCGAAGTGATCGTGGCGCGCGGGTTATAGCCGCCGGCCTTGGTGCCGTTGGCCGAGCTCAGGTACAGCAGGTTGGCCTTGGTGACTTTCCAGTTCAGCGTGGCGCGGTAGTTGTTATAGCTGAAGCCGGCGTCGGGCAGGTAGCCAAACGGCCGCACGGTATTGGCCACAGCGGTGCTACGCAGCAGGTCGTACGATTTGTCCTCCTGGGTGTGGCGACCCTCGGCCGAGGCGGTCAGATTGGGCAGGATGTCGAATTCGCCGCCGAGGAACTCAGACAGCAGTTTGGTTTTGCCGGCGCCGACGGTCTGGTAGGCCTGGCTGAACGAGCCATCGGCGGTCAGGTACTGCTTGGCGGTGGCGCTGGTCAGGGTCTGGCCGGGCGTCAGCTTCGAGCCGTCGATGCCGATGATGGTCGACGCGATGTTCTTGGCGTCGAAGTAGTAGAAGCCGCCGGACCAGCGCAGACGTTGATCCTGTTTCGACGACAGGCGGAATTCGCCGCTGAAGTCGTCATTGTTGGCGTCGCTGCCGAACAGTTCCGGCAGTGAAACCACGCCGCCATTGGTCAGCGCGAACGGGATTCCGTCGCGGCGACCCGTGAAGTCCGAGAAGCGCTGCTGCGTCACCTTGTTGTAGCCGAACAGGGCGGAGCCGTCGGCGCCGCCGAAATCATAGGAGACTTTCAGGCTGCCGCTGGTTACCTTGCGGTCGTTGCCCGAGGCGCCGGCGCTGCCGGCGATCTTGGCCACTTCGACCGATTTGCCGCTGCTGCTGATCTCGCCGCAGTACTGGGTGTACTGACCGGCCGTGACACCGGCGGCGACTTTCGGGCCGCAGTTGTCTTCCAGGTAGATCGAGGCCGGTTCGTCGAAGAAGTCCTTGCCGTAATACAGCGCGCCGTTGATGACCAGGTCCTTGCTCGGCGTCAGTTCAAACGACACTTGCGCGTCCTTCTTCTCGTGGCCGCCGGCGCGCAGCTTGGTGACGCTATCCTTGAAGGTGCCGTCGGTGCTGTCGTAACCGATCGCCACACGGCCTTTCAGCAGGCCGGGAATGACGCTGCCGCCGACCGAGCCGGTGACCGATTTCATGCCGTATTGGCCGAGCGTGACGCCGACCGTACCGGAGAGTTTTTCCGGCGGCGGCTTGGACACGTAGTTGATCGCGCCGGCGAAGGCGTTGCGGCCGTACAGCGAGCTGACCGGACCTTTCACCACTTCGATGCGCTCCAGATCGATCAGGCCCAGGCTCACCGAGGCCGGGTTGGCCAGGTAGACGCCGTCGAGGAAAATGGCGACGTTCGGATCGCCTTCGCCCAGCTTGGCCATGCCGCGGATCACCGGCGTCACTTGCGATTCGGTGCCGTCATCGTTGATCGACATGCCCGGCGTCAGCGCCGACAGGTCCTGCAGAGTGCGCACGCCGGCCGCTTCCAGCGTCGCGCTGCCGAACGCCGAGATGGCCAACGGCACGTCCTGCAGGCGTTCCTTGCGTTTGCGGGCGGTCACCACCACTTCCTGGATCTGCTCCGGTTGCGCGGCCGGCGCCGCAGCGCTGGCGTTGGCGGCGGCCGTGGTGTCCTGCGCCGTGGCGCTGCCGGCGGCGATGCCAGCGGCCAGCGAAAAGCCGTAGGCCAGGACCATCCAGCGGGTGCTCGTGCTAAGGCGGGCGGAACGAAGGGAGCTGCTTTGTTGAGTGGTTGTCATGATCAGGTCCAAGGTAAAGGAAGGATGGCTCAAAAATCGTATAAACAAATTACGTCCCTAATGTCTCAAAAACGTCATCAATTTGAAACAATCAATCACCCGAATAATCGTCTGGTGGAGAAATCGGGGCGCTGCCGCCGGCGCGTTCAACACTGTTGTTCCTATCATGTTTTCATAGCGTCGGCGGCGCCGCCGGATTAGCAAAAAAGCGCCATCGGATGGCGCTTTTTTTTGTTCATTTAACGCGGTTGTAAAACCACACAAGCCTCCCGCTACAGCGACAGCTCGGACAACGGCAGCACCCGTACCGGCTTGCCGCTAAGGCGCGCCAACGCGTTCGCCACCGCCGCCCCGGTGACCACCACCACCGGTTCGCCAACGCCGGTCGGCGCCGCCGTCGAGGGCACGATGTGCACCTCGATCGCGCGCGGCATCTGGTTCATCCGCAGCACTTGGTAATCGTGGAAATTGCTTTGCTCGACCTGACCGTCCTTGAGCGTTATCTTCCCAAGCAGCGCCACACCGAAGGCGAAACCCGCGCCACCCTCCACTTGCGCGCGCACGTTGTCGGGATTGAGCACCAGGCCGCAATCGATGGCGCACACCAGCCGCTCCACCTTCACCACGCCGTCGGCCACGCTCACCTCCACCACCTGCGCGATGAACGACTTATGCGACTCCTGCACCGCCAGTCCGCGCGCCCTGCCAAGCGCCACCGGGGTGTCCCAGCCGGCCTTCTCGCAAGCCAGCGCCAGCACCGTCGCCTGACGTGGATGTTTCCCTAGATGGCGCAGGCGGAATGCCAGGGGATCGGCGCCGGCGGCGCGCGCCAGCTCGTCCATGAATACCTCTTTGCTGAAGGTGGTATGGTTGTAGCCGAGCGCGCGGAACATATGCACCGGCACCTTGGCCGGCGGGTTGACCCAGTCGACGCTGGCGTCGGCGATGTCGTAGCGGTCGGCCATACTGCCTTCGAGCGCGGTCGGATCGGGCTTGTTCTTGACGCCGGGCTTGGGCGCGCCGAACAAGAACGATTGCACCACGATGGTCTGGCTCACGGCGACGATGCGGCCTTCCGCGTCGAGTCCGGCGCGCAGCTTGTGGAAACTGAGCGGGCGATAAAACCCGCCCTGGATGTCGTCGGCGCGGCTCCACATCATCTTCACCGGATAGCGCGCGCCGGTGGCCTTGACCACCTCCGCCAGCTCCGCGATCCAGTCCGAGGAAAACGTGGCGCGTCGGCCAAAGCTGCTGCCGGCGTACAACGTGTGTAGACGCACCCGTTGCAGCGGCAGCCCGAGTATTTTCGCCGCCGCCGCCTGGTCGCCGCTCTGGCTCTGGATACCACCCCAGATCTCGCAGGCGCCGTCGCGCATCTCGCAGACCGCCGACAACGGTTCCATCGGCGCATGCGCCAGATAGGGTTGTTCGTAGTCGGCCTCGACGATCTTGACCGCGCGGGCGAACGCCGCCGCACTATCGCCCCGCTTGATGTAGGACACCGGATCGGCTTCCAACGCCAGCGCGCGGAACTGCTCGATGATCTGCGGTGACGAGCGCTGCTCGGCGTCGCTGAAGTCCCACTCCACCACCAGCGCCTGCTGCGCCTCGCGCGCGGCCCAGGTATTGTTGGCGACCACGGCGACGCCGTTCGGCACCTGCACCACCTCGACCACGCCTTTGATCTTGCGCGCGGCACCGGCGTCGAAGCGCGCCACCTTGCCGCCGAAGCGCGGCGATCGCACGATCATCGCGATCTTCTGACCCGGCCGGCGTACATCGATGCCGTAGATGATTTTTCCGCGAGCTTTGTCGGCCACGTCGAGACGCGGCAAGACCTTGCCCAGGATCTCGAATTTGGCCGGGTCCTTGAGCGTGACGCTGTCGGCCGCGGGCACCGCCAGCAACGCGGCGGCGCCGGCCAGTTCGCCGAAGCCGGCTTCGCGGCCGCTCACGTGCCGCAGCCGGCCGCGCGCGACGCCAATCTCGCCGGTCGGCACCCGCCACAGCGCGGCCGCAGCCTGCACCAGCATCAGCCGCGCCACCGCGCCGGCGCGGCGATACTGGTCCCAGCTATTCGCGATCGAGGTCGAGCCGCCGGTCGTCTGTGCGCCGAAGGCCAGGTTTTTGTAAAGCGCCTTGTCGGCCGGCGCGCCCTCGACCCTGATCTGTTCCCATGCGGCGTCGAGTTCCTCGGCGACGATCGAGGCCAGGCCGGTCCAGATTCCCTGCCCCATGTCGAGATGCTTGGCCAGCACCGTAACGCTGCCGTCGGCGGCGATGCGCAGGAACGGCTGCGCCAGTTGGGGCGCATCGGCGGCGGCGGTCGCGACCGGCAGCAGCGCCAGCGTCAGGCCGGCGCCGGCCAGCGTGATGAAACCGCGTCGGCTGATGGTGGGGGCGCTCATGCCTTGCCTTTCAGCGCGGCGGCGGCGCTGTGGATCGCGGCGCGGATGCGCGCATAGGTTGCGCAACGGCAGATGTTGCCGGACATCGCGTCGTCGATTTGCGCATCGGTCGGCGCCGGCGTCGCCTGCAGCAGCGCCTGCGCCGACATCAACTGGCCGGACTGGCAGTAGCCGCATTGGGCCACCTGGTGCTGGACCCACGCCGCGCGCAAGGCCAACGCCACCTTTCCCGCCACGCCTTCTATGGTGGTGATGCGGGCCTTTGCCAGGCCGCCGACCGGGGTCACGCAAGAGCGCACCGGTTGGCCGTCGACATGCACGGTGCAGGCGCCGCACAGGCCCATGCCGCAGCCGAATTTACTGCCGGTGAGCCCGACTTCGTCGCGCAATGCCCACAGCAGCGGCATTGCAGGGTCCACGTCGAGTTGATGCTGCTTGCCATTGATCTTCAATTTCATGCCACCTCCGGAGTCTGCTTTGATTGAACGCCGGCGGTCGCCTCCGGCGCAAGCCGCATCGCCGGTCTATCCGCCTGGCGGATAGCGCGTTATTCGGCGCCGTTGCCGCGCAGTGGCAGCCAGGCCAGCCAGGCACTGAGCAAGGCGGCACAGATGCCGAACCAGCCCAGCCAATCCATGCGCACCAGCGCGCCGCCGGGCGCGGTGTACAGCACTTGACCACACACCAGCAGTATCAGCGCCGAAGCGGCCTGGTTGTTGGCGCCGATCAGCGACATGAATCGGCCGCGGTTGCCGGCGCGCGAGGCCAGTGAGTTGATCGTTTGGATCAGCACGAAACGCGCGCTGACGCAGGCCATGAAGACACAGAACATCAGCATCGGCGCCAGCGTGGTCCCGGTCTGCACGAAGAACAGGTAGAAGGCCGGCACCGTCAGTACGCTGACGCCCCAGAACATGCGGACCGCGCCCAGCCTGTCCGATAAATGACTGGCCAGCTGCGACCCGGCCAGCCCGGCGACACCGCCGGCCGACCAGATGAATTTCAGGTCCGACTGCGGCACGCCCAGGTTGTACACCAGGTAGGACGCCAGGTTCGACGCCAGCGCATGGGTGCTGGCGAACACCAGCCCGGTGGCACCCAGCGCCATCAGCGTCGAGCGCTGCGCCAGCATGCCGCGGAAATCCGCCCAAACCTCGCGGCCGTTCTGGCGCGACAGATGGCCCAAGCGGTTCGGCAACAGCAGCGCCGCGCCGAGCGCCAGCGCCAAGCCCAGCAGGCCTGCCAGCAGGAACATCACGCGCCAGCCGACCCATTCCGCGGTGACCAGCGCCAGCGGGACGCCGAGGATGATGGCCAGGCCGGAGCCGGCCGCCACCGCGCCGATCGCGCGGCCACGCACCTCGACCGGTGCGGTGTCCCCGATCACCGCCAGTCCCAGCGCGGCGGCCGGACCTCCGCACAAGCCGGCTATGAAGCGACACCACATCAGACCTTCCAGGCTGCTGGCCAGGGCCGCCATGCCGGTGGCGACCGCCAAGCCTCCGAGCGCGACCGACAGCGCCACGCGCCGCTCGAAGCGGTCGAGGAACAACGAACCTATCAGGCCGGCGATCGCGGCCGCCGCGAGGAAACTACTATTCAGATAACCGAGATGATCGGTGGGAAATCCAAGCGCATCGGATAGCATCGGACCCAGCGGCAAGAGCATCGATCCTTCCAGCGCCACGAAGAACTGCACCGCCGCCACCAGAGCGGCGCATTTGACAACCAGCGGCCAATCCGTTGCCGGCGCCGCGACTACACACTGTGACATAGGGTTCCTAGGACTGGCTGACGGGACGTTTGAACACTGCGCGGTCGCCCGACTTGAACACCAGATAGGCGCCCAGCACAGCGAACAGCAGGTTCAGTATTCCCACCAGCACGAACGGCGCCGAGTAGCCCACCGAGTCGAACAGGTGGCCGCCGATGAAGCTGATGAACACTACGCTGACGATACCGACCATGGAGAACATGCCCATCGCCGCGCCACGCAGCTCGCCAGGGGCCTCTTCGCCAAACACCGACTGCGAACTGATGATCAGCGCACTTTCAGTAATGCCAATGGCGGCGACCACCAGGTGGATGCCCAAGCCCATGACATCGCTGATGAACAGCGTTGCGCACAGCGAGGTGCCGGTCAGCGCCAGCGACAGCACCAGCAGAATGGTGCGGTTGACCCGGTCGGCCACCAGGCCGAACAACAGCGGTGAAACCAGGGTGGCGATCTTGAACACTGCAAGCAGCGTGCCGGCGGTCTTGAGCGCATCGACGCTACTGACGCCCTGCCCCGAGGCCGCGTTGATCACCCACAGTGACATGAACGACAGGATCACGGCATAATCCGAGCGGATCACAAAGCCCATCATGACCACCAAGCCGAAGCGTGGATTTTTCCGGGCGTGCGCCAGCACCTTCTGATAATCGCTCTTGAATCCGGCCAGCGCCTGGGAGATGGTCTTTTTCTCGCCCGCGCCGACCGGAGGTTTCGGATTTTTCAGGAACAGCGCGCCCAGCACCAGGCCGATCACCCCGAAGCCGGCCACCGCCCAGCACGCATAGCGCCCGGCCAGCGCCGGCGAGACGCCATTGGCGACCAGCGCCGCCGGAATCCGTGCGCCGAGCCAGCCGACCACGATCGCGCCGGCGATGCCCTGCACCACGATCATCAGGCCGGTGAACTTGCCGCGCGAGCCGTTGTCAGGAAAATCAACCATCATCGTCGCGCCGCCGGCAGTGTGCGCGCTCCACGCCACGCCATACAGGAACTGCGCGCAGAACAGCATCGTCAGCGTGCTCGATAACGGGTACACCGACAGGCAAATGCAGTAGCCGCACAGCGCCATCAACAGCACTTTGCGGCGGCCGATGCGGTCGGCCAGCGCCCCCCAGACGCCGACGCACAGCAGCATCGCCAGTTGCTGAACCGTCGCCAGGTTGCCCGCAGTGACACCTTGCTGGTTACGCGGAATGTGCAGGATCTCGTTGAAGATATAGGCCTGCACCAGCGGCAGGAAGTTGAGCATGCAGATCGCCGCGATGATAACGATCAGGAAAATACCGATCTGGGCCGGCGCGACGCCGGGGGCCAGTTTGATCGGACCGAGGAAGCGTTGGGCTGGTGGCGCGGTCTGGCTGCTCATGGCGTATCCTTGATAAAAAACGATGATGGTCGATGCATTAAACGATGGCTGCGGCGTCTTCGAGGCTGGTGAACATGGCCTGGCGCTTGAGGAAGGCGCGGCGCAGCGTGGCGTCGGCGTTCAGCTTGGCCATGCGCTCGCGGCGCAATTCGCGCGCCGCCCCCGGCCCTTCGCGCATCATCTTGGTGTTGTCGATGGTTTGCGTCTGCACGAAGTCGGTGGTGACCTGGTGGCGCTGGCGGTGGAACTGCTGCACCAAGGCGTGATCGCCGCCCTGGCGCAGGATGCGCACCAGTTTTTCGCCCAGATTGATGCCGTCGTGGATACCGCTGTTCATGCCGAAACCACCCATCGGGCTGTTGAGGTGGGCGGCGTCGCCGATCAGGCACACCCGGCCAACCGCGAATTGCGACACCACGCGTTGATGAACGCGGTAGATGGTGCGGTGGCGAGTGACGACCTCGTCATCGGACTTGAGCATGCGGCGGAACAGCTCGTTCTTGGTCGCGTCCGACAACAAGGTGGCGTCGCTCACGTCGTTGGCGGCCGGCACCAGCACGCGCCACAGTCCCGGCACCCGCAGCAACACCATCCACTCCTCCGGATCGGAGATGTAGTTGACATGGCTCAGGCCCTCGAACGCGTTCTCGATCGGATACTCGGTCGAGTAGCACAGGAATTTGTCGTTATAGGTGAAGCCGGGGAAGTCCAGATCCAGCAGCTTGCGCACAATGCTGCTGGCGCCATCGGCGCCGATCACATACTTGGCGCGATACTTTTCGACCGCCAGCGGGGTCTCGACCCAGGCGGTGACGCCGTCCTCATCCTGCTCCATGAACACCAGCCGCTGGTGGTAGGCCACTTGCGCCGTTCCTTCCAGCGCCAGCGTCTCGGCCACCTCGTGCGCGACGCGGTGCTGCTCGCATTGGATGCGGTAAGGGAAGCGCGTGATGTCAGCCAGTTCGCCCATGTCGAAGTTGAACACTTCGTTGGTCTTGCGGTCGCGGTGCTGGTAGCGCGGCGCGATCAACCCTTCGGTCTTGAGCTTGGTGGCGACGCCCAGATCGTCCAGCATTTCGATGGTCGGCGGATGAAAGGTCGAGGCGCGCAAATCGGTGGCGCCGAGCGCGGCGCATTCGATCGCCGCCACGCTGATGCCGTGGCGAGCCAGGTACAGCGCCGTGGTGGAGCCGACCGGCCCCAGTCCAACCAGTAAAACTTCAACGTCGTGAGTGATCATGCGAGTTGGCCCAAAAAGGGTTACAAAAGTGCCGGCCAGCGCCGGCACTGATAGGGAGACAAACCTGGATTAACGCGCCAGGTAGGCCGCCAGCGTGCGGGCTTTCGGCACAACCGAGCGCAGCAACGCTGGGTCGGCACGGTAGCCGGTGTCTTCCAGCCAGCGCAGCATCAGAAAGTATTCCTGGCCCATGGCTTTCTGATAATCGTCCCAAGGCGTCTGCACGTAGTTGACGGTCAGCCCGCGCGCCGCGCCGGCGGCGGCGGCCGAGTCGCTCATGCTCAGATCGTCTCCGGCCAGCTCGGCTGTCTGCCCGAGCCATGTTGCCGGATCGGCGAAGGTGGCGGCCACGAAGGCGCCGATGTCGTCCACGCAGATTTGCTGCAAGTGGGTATCCGGCGAAAGCGGCTGCGCCATCACGCCCTTGGCGAACGAGGCTTCCGACCAGGCCCAGTTGTCCATGAAGTACACCGGACGCACGATGGTGAACGGCACGCCGGAGGCGCGCAAGTGCTGTTCGATGACGAACTTGCTGTCGAACAGCGGCACGCCGGTGCTCTGGTCCGCGCTGGCCACCGAGCTGTAGACGAATTGCCGCACGCCCGCCTGTTTCGCCGCGTCGACCAGCGCCTTGCCCTGAGCGACTTCAACCACGGTGCCCACGCCACGTGGATTCTGCACCGAATAGACGCCGCTCACGCCGCTCATTGCCGCCACCAGCGACGCGGCGTCGTCGAGATCGCCCACCACCAGTTCGATACCCTTGGCCGCCAGAGCCTTGGCCTTGTCGCTGTCCGGGTTGCGCACCAGCGCCTTGACGGCGAAGCCGCCCGCCAGCAGGTGGCGCGCCACTGCGCCGCCTTGTTGACCGGTGGCGCCGGTGACCAGAATACTATTTTTCAAATGCGGGTTTGTCATGGATATTCCTATTGATGGGATTGAATTGGATTACTCGGCCAGACTGGCGGCGTGTTCGCGCGCGCGGCGGTTCGCTTCCAGGTTTTCGGCCAGGATGAATTTCTCGGGGGCATATTGGCCGGGGTGGTAGCCTTGTTCGGCGCCCAACACCGTGCCTTCGGGATCGGCAAAGTACATCAGGTCGGCCCAGTGCAGCGGAATCTGGCGGTTGACGATCTGCGCGCCGGCCGCATCGAGGTCGGCGCGCAGGCGGGCGATGTCGTCGACCCGGAACAACGTGGCACTGGCCGCCTGCTGGCGGTCGGTCGGCGCCGGTTGCGCCTTGCCGCCCGGTGCCAGTTCAAAGATGATGTTGTCGCCGGCATCGAACAACACATGCTCGCCTTCCGTGCCGATCGGCGTCAGGCCGACCACGTCGCGATAGAAGACGGTCATGGCGTCCAGGTCGGCGACGCGGCGCACCACCCAACCCAGTTCCTGCAGACCGGCCGGCATCGATTTGCAGCCCGGGTTGTAGGCCTCGCCGCGACGGCCGCGGCGCCGCGCTTCGATGTCCTGCGGCAATGCCGCTTCGGCGCCTCGCTCGCGCAGCCCTATCCAATAGCCGTCGGTGTCGACGAAATACGCCTCGCGGCCGCTAGCGCCGGCCGTTGCCGCAGTAGTGGTGACACCAGCGGCGTTCAGGCTAGCCAGCAACTGGTCCATGCCGGTCACGCGGAACACCGGCAGTGCCGGTGCGGTCAGCGGATCGGTTTCGGCGACCACCTGCTTGTCGGCCACATACACCACCTCGAACACGGCGCACTCGCCTGCCCAGTAAATATCGGCGTTGGCGCCGACCTTGCGGATCAGCGGCAGGCCGACCTGCTTTTCAAAGAAGGCGTTGGAGGTCGACTCCTTCGAGGCGAACCGAATGAACATTCCAAGGGCGTGGACATTGCTGTGGTCTGGTTGGTGCATGGTGGACTCCGGCGCGGACGCGATCGATGCGGTTAAGCGGTTAAAAAGAAAGGGATTACCTGATGCTCAAGAATGACACGGCGCCGGCACGGTGGGCAATGGCGCGCCCCCGCGTGACCGCCACGTGGATAATCTGGCCAGGTTCACAACGCGGCGGCGTAGATATCGCGCGCATCCTGCCATACCAGCGGACGCGGATTGTTTTGTAATAGACGAGTCTGCAACATTGCATCCGTCGCCAGCTGGTCCAGGTCGGCCTCCGCGATGCCGACCTGGCGCAAGGTGCGCTCGATCCCTGCGGCGGCGATCAGGCCCTCCAGCGCGGCGATCAGCGCCAGCGCGCGCGCCTCCTCGGAACCGGTTGCCTCGGGCGCGACGATGCCAGCCAGCTCGGCGTACCAGTGGGCGGCGTCGGGCAGATTGAAGCGCAGCACGTGCGGCAGCACCAGCGCGTTCGACAAGCCGTGCGGCACATGGTAAGTGCCGCCGATCGGATAGGCCAGCGCGTGCACCGCCGCCACCGGCGAATTGGAAAACGCCTGGCCGGCCAGCATGGCGCCGAACAACATCGCCTGGCGCGCGCCTAAGTCGGCGCCGTTGCGGCAGGTCGGCAGCAAATTAGCGGACAGCAGCCGCAGCGCTTCGCGCGCGCACAAGTCGGACTGCACGTTTTTCTTGTGGACGCTGGTATAGGCCTCGATCGCGTGCACCATCGCGTCGATGCCGGTGGCGGCACTGATCCTGGCGGGCAGCCCCAGCGTCAACCCGGCGTCCAGCACGGCGACGTCGGCGTACAGCTGCGGCGCTACCACGCCCATCTTGGTGTGTGCGCCGGTGCTGACGATGGCGATGTTGGTCACCTCGGACCCGGTGCCGGCGGTGGTCGGGATCTGCATCAGCGGCAAGCGCTTGCCGCGCACATTGCCGATGCCGTAGATGGCGCCAATCTCCTGGCCGCCGGGGGCCAGCACGGCGATCAACTTGGCCACGTCCATCGAACTGCCGCCGCCGATGCCGATGATCAGGTCGGCGCCGAAAGCGCGCGCGGCCTCGACCGCTGCCAGCACCACGGCCTCCGGCGGATCGGCCACCACGTCGGCGTACACATGCACCGCGAAGCCGGACGCCTCCAGGCTGGTCGCCGGCTGCTCGACCAGGCCGGTGGTGAGGAAACCGTGATCGGTCACCAGCAGCACGCGCTGGGCGTCGGCGAAGAACTGGCGCGTCAGCGCGCCGAGCCGCTGCGCCGCCGCGTTTTCGCAGATCACATGGGGAACGGTACTAAAAGAGAAGTTGGCTTGGGTCGTCATCGGGGTCCTGGGCTGTGCTGGGATAAAAGTCGCAATCGAGAAGTCGCCCAGCGTACGCAGATGAGAGCGCGATGAAAACCCGGCGCCGGCGTGTAACCGCCAGCCGGTTACACGCCGGCGCCGGGTGGCGGCGCCCACCCCGCCATGCCACAGTGCCGTCCTGCCCCCTGCCCATTTATTTTCTGGAGACACCATGTTATACCTGGACGACCCTTCCCTGCTGCGCCAGCAAGCCTACATCGGCGGCGTCTGGTGCGACGCCGACAACGGCGCCACCACCATCGTCACCAATCCCGCCACCGGCGCGCAACTGGGCACCGTGCCGCGCATGGGTGTCGACGAAACCCGCCGCGCCATCGCCGCCGCCGACGCCGCCTGGCCGGCCTGGCGTCGGCGCGGCGCCAAGGAACGCGCGATCATCCTGCGCGCCTGGCACGATTTGATGCTGGCCAACAGCACCGATCTGGCCCGCATCATGACGGCCGAACAGGGCAAGCCGCTGGCCGAGTCCACCGGTGAGATCGGCTACGCCGCCTCGTTCATCGAATGGTTCGCCGAGGAAGCCAAGCGCGTAGCCGGCGACACCCTGGCTTCGCCCTGGCCGGACCGCCGCATCCTGGTTACGCGCGAGCCGATCGGCGTCTGCGCCGCCATCACACCGTGGAACTTCCCGTCGGCGATGATCACCCGCAAGGCCGGTCCGGCGCTGGCCGCCGGTTGCCCAATGGTACTTAAGCCGGCCGAACTGACGCCGTTCTCGGCGCTGGCGCTGGCGGTCCTGGCCGAACGTGCCGGTGTGCCGCCGGGTGTGTTCAGCGTCGTCACCGGCGCCTCGCGCGCCATCGGCGGCGAGATGACCGCCAACCCCACGGTGCGCAAGCTGACCTTCACCGGTTCGACCGAGGTCGGCCGCGTACTGATGGCGCAATCGGCACCCACCATCAAGAAGCTGTCGCTCGAATTGGGCGGCAACGCGCCGTTCATCGTCTTCGACGACGCTGACTTGGACCAGGCGGTGATCGGCGCCATGGCCTCAAAATTCCGCAACGCCGGCCAGACCTGCGTGTGCGCCAACAGGCTGTACGTGCAGGCCGGCGTGTACGAGGCGTTCGCCGCCAAGCTGGCGGTGGCGGTGGCTGCGTTGAAGGTCGGCGACGGCATGGAGGCCGGCGTGACGCAAGGCCCGCTGATCGAGGAAAAGGCGGTCCACAAGATAGAACAGCATATCGCCGACGCCCTGCGGCAAGGCGCGCGCCTGGTCAGCGGCGGCAAGCGCCATGCTCTGGGCAGCACCTTCTTCGAGCCGACCATCCTGGCCGACGTCACCAAGGACATGCTGGTGGCGCGCGAGGAAACCTTCGGCCCCCTGGCGCCGCTGTTCCGATTCGAGCACGAGGCCGAGGTTTTGACGCTGGCCAACGACACCGAATTCGGCCTGGCCGCCTACTTCTACACGCGCGACGTGGGACGCGTGTGGCGCGTGTCGGAAGGACTGGAAAGCGGCATGGTGGGCGTCAATACCGGCTTGATCTCGACCGAGATGGCGCCGTTCGGCGGCGTCAAGCAATCGGGCCTGGGCCGCGAAGGCTCGCGCTACGGCATGGACGATTACCTGGTCACCAAGTACGTCTGTATCGGCGGGATCTGAACGCCTTGCCGCACAATGCGCTATCCACAGGCTGGATAGCGCGGCGGCGCCGATTGTAGCGGCGCCGCCGCGCTGCTACATTGGCACCATCGCGGTCCGGGCCTTGCCGGCCGCATTGAAAAGGATACCTCTCGTGAAACGTGGATATGTCGATGGCCGCTATGGCCAGGTGCATTATTGGGAACATGGCGCGAGCGGCACCCTGCCCGACTTGTATTGCCTGCATGCGACCGCCTATTCGGGCCAAACGCTGCTGCCGCTGCTGGAAAGGCTGGGACGGGACCGGCGCGTGATCGCGCTCGACACACCCGGCTATGGCGGCTCGGACGCGCCGCCGGCGCCGATTCCCTTCGAAGCCTACGGCCTAGCGATCGCCGAAGCGATCCGCGCGGCACGCGGCGCCGCATCGGCGCCGGTCGACCTGTTCGGCTACCACACCGGGGCGCTGCTGGCGACCGAGGTGGCGGCGGCCGATGCGGCGCTGGTGGCGCGCCTGGTCCTGATCGGCGTGCCGTTCTTCAGCGCGGAGGAAAACGCCGCCTGGCGCGACAAGCTGGTGCACAAGTCCGTGCTCACCGAGTCGTTCGACCAGTTTCGCGCCCGCTGGGATTATTTCATCACCAACCGCACGCCGGGCTTGCCGCTGCGACGTGCCTTCGACTGCTTCGTCGACGAGCTGCGAGTCTACCCGCGCGACTGGTGGGCCCACGGCGCGCTGATGGACTACCGCGCCGATCTGCGCCTGCCGCTGGCCAGCGCGCCGGCGCTGGTGATCAATCCGCGTGGCTCGCTGGAACAACAGTCGCGCAATGCGGCGCGGGCCATGCCGCGCTGCACGCTGGTCGAACTGCCGCAGGTGGGCGGCGCGCCGTTCGACCTGGCGCCCGACGCGCTGGCCGACGCCATGCGCGAGTTCCTGACGGCCACGGCATGAAGACCGAACCATCGCAACTCAGCGCCAGCGAACTGGCGCCCTTGCTGGCCAGCGGCCGGCTGACGGCGGAAGCCGTGGCGCGCAGCTGCCTGGAACGGGTGAGCCTGCGCGACGGCGAATTGCGCGCCTGGGCCTTCGTCGCGCCCGACGCGGTCATCGAGCAGGCGCGCGCGCTGGATCGCGCCGGTCCGCGCGGCCCGCTGTTCGGCATCCCGGTCGGAGTCAAGGACGTGATCCTGACGCGGGACATGCCGACCCAGTACAACTCGCAGATCTACCGGGGTTTCCATCCGCGCATCGACGCCGCCTGCGTGGCCACGCTGCGCGCCGCCGGCGCCCTGATCTTCGGCAAAGTCGACACGGTGGAATTCGCCGCCACCGGCCGCCCGGCGCCGACCCGCAATCCGCACCATCCGGCGCATACGCCGGGCGGCTCGTCGAGCGGTTCCGCCGCCGCCGTGGCGGACTTCCACGTGCCGCTGGCGCTGGGGACGCAAACAGGCGGCTCGATGATCCGCCCCGCCTCCTACTGCGGCGTATATGGCTTCAAGCCGACCTGGAACTTGGTCAGCCCTGAAGGCGCCAAGATGTTTTCGGCCACGCTCGACACCATCGGCTGGTTCGGCCGCTCCGCCGCCGATCTGGCGCTGATGCTGCGGGTGTTTGACCCGGAATCGGCGCCGCCGCTGGCCCTCGCCGGCGCCCGCGTCGCGCTGTGCCGCTCGCCGGTATGGCGGCAGGCCGACGCCGACACCCGCGCAGCGTTCGAGGGCGCCGCCGAACGGCTGCGCCTCGCCGGCGCCGAAGTGGTCGAACTGACGTTGCCGGCTCCGTTCGAACGCTTGCCCGCGCTGCAGTTGCTGATCATGCGCGCCGAGGCGCGCGGCACCTTCCTGGCCGAGCACCGCATGCACGCCGCCGAACTGCATGCGAGCCTGAACGCGATGGTCGAGAACGCCCACGGCATCAGCCGCGCCCAACTGTGCGAGGCGTACGATACGGCGGCGGCCTGCCGCGCCGCATTCGATCGCATCGCCGCCGCCTACGACGTGGTATTGACGCCGAGCACCGTCGGCTGCGCCCCGGCCGGCCTGGAGCAGACCGGACCGTTGACCTTCAACGGCATCTGGTCGCTGCTGCAGGTGCCGGTGGCAAATGTGCCAGGCTTCACCGGCGCCGGCGGCCTGCCGGTGGGCCTGAGCGTGACCGGCCCACGCTTCGCCGACGCCCGCGTGCTGGCCGCCGCGCAGGCACTGGGCGCACTGTTCGAGCCGCTATCCATCTGACGGACAAAGGCCGGCCGGCGGTTGATGGCGCCGACCGGGGCCGGTATAGTCGAACCATCCTTCATCACAACCACTTAAAGGCGCAACATGACAGACGTGAACAATCTCATGATTCAAGGACGGGCGGGCAAGCTGTCGGTCCGCACCAAGGGCATCGCAGCCAAACCAGCCAACGTGGTGATCCTGGTGCAAGGCGCCAACATGTCGGGCCAGATGGGCTATGACTTCAGCTTCCCGGGCTCGACCGACTACTCGATGATGGACGCGATGGTCGAGGGAGGCTTCGGTGTGGTGACCTTCTCGGTGCGCGGCTACGCCGCCTCGGAAGGCCCGGCCGACCTGTTTGAAGTGCAGACCGACGCCGCCATCGAAGACCTGGCCAGCGTGGTCGACTGGGTGCGCGCCGAACTCGGCTACAAGCGCCCCCACCTGCTGGGCTGGTCTTGGGGCGGCCGCATCACCGGCCGCTATGTCGAGGACCACGCGGACAAGGTCGATCGCCTGATCATGCTCGACCCGGCCATCGGCGGAGGCAACAAGATCCTGCCGGTGCCGACCGACGCCACCTGGCTCAACAGCTACGACTACTTCAAGGACCGCCTGGTGGCCGAATTCGCCGACCCGGCGGTGCAGGAACTGCTGGCGCGCCGCATGGATAAAGAAGAACTGCGCGCGCCGAACGGCATTCGCATGGAAAACGCCATGGGCAGCAAAGCCGTCGATCCGAGCAAAGTCACCCGCCCGACGATGATGTCGTACGGGATCAAGGCCGGCGCGCAAAACTACATGCACGGCGGTTGGGACCGGCTGGAGTTCTTCAACGCTCTGGCGACCGACGACAAGAGCTTCGCCATCGTCCCAGGCGGCGGCGACTACGCCCACCTCGAGCAAGCGCGCACGCGCGTGTTCGCCGACTGCATCGCCTTCCTGCGCGCGGCCTAAATCCGGCCGGCGCGCCGGCTCGTCTGACACTTTTTCGGATCGCTCATGAGCCAAGAAAAACCCGGCCTGCTCGAGGCAGACTATCAGCGCGCCGGCTTCGGCGCCCACCTGCCGTTCGGGACCCGTCCCGCGTTGCTGGTGGTCGATGTGGTGGAAGCCTACCTGCGTCCGGAAAGCGGCCTGTATGCGCCGGCCTTCGTCGCCGCGCTGGAATCGAACATCCGCCTGGTGGCGGCGGCGCGCCAGGCCGGCGTGCCGGTCATTTTCACCACCATGCTGTATTGCGCGGGAACGGCCGGCCTGGACGGCGGCGTGTTCTTCCGCAAGGCTCCGGCCTTGCGTGCCTATCTGGCCGGCTCGCCGCTGGCCGCCTTTTCGCCGCGGCTGCTGCCGCGCGCCGACGAGATCGTGGTGAGCAAGCAGTATGCGTCCGCGTTCTTCGGCACGTCGCTGGCCTCCACCCTGAACGCGATGCGCATCGACACGGTGATGTTGACGGGCTTCTCGACCTCGGGCTGCGTACGCGCGAGCACGCTCGACGCCATGCAGCACGGCTTCGTGCCGTTCGTCGTGCGCGAGGCCTGCGGCGACCGCGACGCCCGCCCGCATGAGGCGAACCTGTTCGATCTGCAGGCCAAGTATGCGGAGGTGGTGGGGGAGCAGCAAGCGCTCGCCCTGCTTGCCGGCCAAGACGGTTGAAGGCCGACGCAAAGTAGTCGCCGTACCAGCGGGCCGGCGCGTCGCCGGCCCGCTCTGATGCCTTTAATGCATCATCACCTGCGCCTCGATCTCGGCGATCGCCGCCTTGGCCTTGCGCGCGCGTTCTGCTGGCGCCGGAATCACCCGCGGAGCCTGCGAATCGGCCGTGACCTTGTCGCTGATTTCCTGCGCCACCTGTTTCAAATCCGGCATATAGCGCTTGAGCGCCTCGGCCATCGTCATCGACGATGAGAAGAAGGTCAAGGTCAGGATCGCCACCAGGCGGCCGTTGTCGAACAGCGGCACGCTCATCGACGAGGTCTTGCCGGGGCTCAGCGATATGCGGTTGCGGTCGTGCGTGGCGTAGCCGTCTTCGCGGATGCGCTCCACCAATTTACCCGACTCGAACATCGACAGCGTCAGCGAACGTCCTTCCATTTCGATGATACCGTTCAGCACGCACTGGCGTTCCTCTTCGGAAGCGTAGGCCAGATAGGCATGGCCGCAGGCGCTCTCAAGAATCGGGAAGGTGTAACCGGGATCGTAATTATTGAATGTCAGCGAACTCAGCGAATGGGTCGAATCGCGCACGATCATCCACTGGCCGACGTGGGTGGCGATGGAAACCGGCCAGGAGACCTTCTTGGTCAGGCCGACGATGTGCGGACGGGCGAGCACCAGCATATTGCCTTCGCTGTGGAACCCTGCCGAAAGAGACTTCACCAGGGCGGTCGCGCGGTAGCGCTTGCGGGTCGGTTCACATTCGATCAGGCCCTCGTAAATCAAGGTCTGAATGATGCGGCAAGCGGTCGGGTATGGCAGCTCGATCATTTTAGCGATCTCCATCAGCGACAGCGAACCGTGCCGATTGATTGCTTGAAGCGCCGCGATGCTCCGACAGACCGCGCGGACTGGGATACCTCTTTCCATAAATCTCACCTTTACTAGAAACGTGCTAATTACCTCAAGAGCGACTGTCAAGCGCCTGCTCAGGCAGTCCTCGCCGTACTACGACGCAAAGATCATGCCATCAAGGAAATTTAGATATCAAATAAACATCTTTCCAGGCCGGGATCCAAAGCACATGGGCGACGCTTGTCGCACCATTGTGTCATCGCGCAGTCACAATTGATTCTAGTCCTAAAGCCGCCACTGTTGTGCCGCGATGCCTCCCTATCCACCAGGCGGATACGAAAAAGATACACCTATCCGCCAAGTGGTGACCGGCCGCCGCAGGCCTGACAGGTGCATCGCGCACGGCCATGCTGTGGCACCACCAGCAAGGAGTGAGCAATGGACCAGCAAATCATCATGTACCATTTTCCAGGTTGTCCGTTTTCCGAACGGATTGAAATTCTGATGGCGCTCAAGGGCCAGTCGGCGCGACTGAGCATGGTCGATATCGACTTGTCCAGCCCGCGCCCGGAGTGGCTGTTGAAAAAAACACGGGGCGGCACGGCGCTCCCAGCCATCGACGTCCCGCAGGGAACGATCAAGGACAGCATGGTCATCATGCGCTATCTTGACAGCGCCTTCCCGGCCCGCCCGGTTGCCCATCCAACGCCCTATCTGCACGCGCTCGAAGAGATGCTGGCCGGGCTCGCGCCGGCGCTGTCGACCGCGGCTTACAAAATGATTCAGAACCGTGACCCTCAGTTATGCGCACCATTGCGGTGCCAAGTCGACATCCAGTTTGGTGCGATCGACGCTTTTCTTCGCCTATACAGCTCGGACGGCGATTTACTGCTCGACCACTTCGGTTGGGCCGAAACCATTTTGACGCCGGTGTTCAAGAGGCTCTGGTTCCTGGAGTATTACGAAAACTACGCTATCCCGCCACAATACGAACGCGTCATCCGCTGGCGCGCGCAATGCCTGGCCCATCCTGCCGCGCAGGCGCACGACCACAAGGAAATAATCAAACTCTATTACGACTATAGCCAGGGCGCGGGAGGCGGCCGGCTGGCGCCGGGCCGCGCCGTGTCCAGCTTCACGCTAAGCGTGGATGTCGGCGCCCGCCCAATGCCACCGCGCGACAAATGGCTGCCCACGACCGATCAGTCGCTGGGATTGGTGCTTGGCTGAGCGCAGCCGTGGTGCGCCGACTATCCACAAGGAGAACAAACCCAAAAGAAAATGGCTAGCCAGGCCACCAAGCCGCATGCTGCAGGAAACCGGAGCGATACAGATCGCTATGACATCTTGGAGGGTAACAAAATGCGGGACAATCATTTAAACGTGGTCGATGTCGTGATCCTGGGCGCCGGCTTCGGCGGGCTGGGCATGGGCGCCCAACTCAAAATCGCGGGGCTGGACAACTTCGTCATCGTAGAGCGCGCCGCGCGGATAGGCGGCGTATGGCGCGACAACGCCTATCCGGGCGCCGCCTGCGACACCGAGTCGCATCTGTATTGCTACAACTTCCATCCCCATTTACGCGTGAGCAAGATGTACGCCGGGCGCGACGAATTGCTGGCCTATATGGACAGCCTGGTCGAGCGCTACCGCCTGGCGCCGCATTTGCGGCTTTCGTCCGAACTGGTCAGCGCCACCTGGAATGAAAACGATCACCTGTGGGACTTCGAACTGGCCGGCGGCGCCGTCCTGCGCGCCCGCTTTTTCGTGCCGGCCTGGGGCCAGTTGAACGAGCCGCTGATCCCCCCCTTCAAAGGGCTTGAAAAGTTCGCCGGAAGCGCCTTCCATTCGGCCGCTTGGGTGGAAGGCGTGGGGTTGGAGGGAAAGCGCGTGGCCAGCATCGGCGCGGCCGCCAGCGCGGTCCAATACGTGCCCGAAGTGGCCAAGGTCGCCGCGCACCTGACGGTATTCCAACGCAGCGCCAACTGGATTATGCCACGCAACCAGAGCGCTTACGACGACGCCCAGTTAGACGCCTTTAGCGCCGACCCGGCGCTGTTCGAAAAAAGCCGCCAACATCTGCACGCGTTTCGCGAAGCGGGCTTCCAGCGCACCCGCCATGGCAGCGACGCGCAACGCGAAGGCATGGTGCTGGCACAGGCCCATCTGGCCAGACAGGTGACCGATCCGGCGTTGCGCGCCAAGCTCACGCCGGACTACGAGTTCGCCTGCAAGCGCATCCTGCGCTCGGACGACTACTATCCGGCCTTGTCGCGCGAGAACGTACGGTTGGAAACATCGGCGCCGCAGGAATTCACCGCCCATGGCATCCGTACCGCCGATGGCGTGTTGCACCGGTTCGACGTGGTAATCTTCGGCACCGGATTCGCCAGCCAGGCATTCCAGGGCAAGCTGGAGGTGCGCGGCGTGGATGGCGACAATCTGCGCCAGCGCTGGGCCGATGGCGCCGAGGCGTATCTCGGCATGACGGTGCCCGGCTTCCCGAATATGTTCTTGATTTACGGGCCGAACACCAATCTGAACCACAACTCCATCATCACCATGCTGGAGATCCAGCAGCGCTACATCGTCCAGGCCTTACGGCATGTGTTGCCCTTGCGCGGTGTCGCGGTCGATGTCGACGCCGACGTCTGCGCCGACTTCAATCAAACGCTGCAAGCGAACATGAAGACATCGGCGTTCTCCCAGGACTGCTCAAGCTGGTACAAGAACGCCGCCGGCAAGGTCATCAACAATTGGAGCGGCACCGTGGACGAATACCTCGCCTTGGCCGAACACTGGCGCGCCGCCGATTTCGCCGTGTTGCCGGCGGCGGAGGCGCGGTCATGAACACGCTCACGTCGGAAGCGCCTGTGCTGAACGGCATGATCCCGCTGAGTGATGCGGCGCCCGATATGCGGCCGCTGCTGGCGGCGTTCCGACAGAATGGTGGACGCCCGTTCCATCAGCTTCCCTTGTTCGAAGGACGCAAGAACTACGTGACGACGTGCGAATTGAATGGCTTGACGAGCGAACCCGTGGCGTCGGTCGAGACCGTCCGCTGCCCGGTCGACAATGGCAGCATCGCGTTGCGTCTTTACCGGGGCATGGGCGTCTCGGCCTTCAAACATAGTCCGGTGATCCTGTTCATTCACGGCGGCGGTTGGGTGATCGGTAATCTTGAAAGTCACGACGCGCTGTGCCGCCATTTAGCCAACAGCACCGGTTCGACGGTGGTGGCGGTGGACTACCGCCTGGCGCCCGAGCACAAGTTCCCGGTGCCGCTCAACGATTGTCGCGCGGCGCTGGCCCATTTGGCTAAGCACGCTTCGCGCTGGCGACTGGATCTGTCGTCGCTGGTGATCGCCGGGGACAGCGCAGGCGGCAACATGACGACGCTGTTGGCAAGCCGTGCCGAACTGCGCCCGACCCGAATCACGGTCGCGGCTCAAGTGTTGTTGTATCCGGTGACCGATCTGAGCGCGTCAAGCGCGTCCTACGGCCGCGTCAGCAGCGGCTTTCCGCTGACCGCCGACACCATGTTCTGGTTCCGCTCCATGTACGCGGCGGAGGACGCGGATTTCCGCGATCCCTTGTTGTCACCCTTGTTCGGACCGGATGACCTCACGCAGCCGCCCATGTTTATCGTCACCGTGGGCCTCGATCCGCTCGCCGACGAAGGAATCGCTTACGCCGCCAAGGCCGCCGCTGCGGGTTGCCGCGTGCTGCACCACCATTTACCGCAGCACATGCACGGAATTTTCACCTCCGCCGGCAAGGTTGCGACCGCGCGCGCGATGCTTACCGAGGCGGCCGCATTCATCCTGGCGAGCAGGTCAGGGCCGGCTAGCTTGGATCTGAGCGCCACATGAATTGCGAGGAAGACCTACAGACAATTGATGACAGCGTTCCCGAATCACTAGCAATCGTTGTCTGCTGTAAAGCACTGGTAATCGACCATAAGAGCTACATCAGATGGCCGCACCGTCGCCGCAGCCTGTAAAAGCCGTTGGTCGGCTCTCGACCTCAACCTTGGCAAGGTTGCGCTCTACCAACTGAGCTATTCCCGCTTGGAATTCAAATTGTCTGGAGGCGAGGACGGGAATCACACCGGTCTACGCGGCTTTGCAGGCTGCTGCAAAACCGCCCAAAGACCGCTCACTGACTCAATACCGGATTGATCCAAGCCGTGAACGCCGTTGATAATTCAAACGCCCCCCATAAAAGAAATCCATTATTTTTCTTTCTAATCATGGACTTATAGTAGATTCCTCACTCCCATTCGATTATTCATCTAGCACCCAAGATGTTGATTTAACTAGCAATTTCAAAAATAGCCAACAGCAATACCATCAAAAGTACCATCAATCAGGAGCGTGCAATGCACGTTGTGTACAACCAGAAATTTACGCTCCAGCCAGGCTGGAAACGGCATCCTGTACCTGGCCATACAGCCCGGGAAGATCGGCGTGGATGGTCCTCCAGACAATCTCGTAATCAACCTTGAAATATCCATGGGCAACCGCATTGCGCATCTGGTAGGCAAATGCGAGAGGCAATTCCGGATGCTGGGCTGCAAAGTCGGGATAGTGCCGTTGAACATTATTACTGGCTTCACCAAGGATTTCCAGATTGCGTATTACCGCATCTTGCACCAGTTCGTTTTGAAGAAAGGCTACCTCATCCAGTAGTTCGGTATAACGGGTGATACGCTCAATGGCCTGCAGCATATGCGCCAGATAGTCCACCAAGCGCTGTCCGTCCTTGCTCATACGGCGACGGCCTCGGCCAGGACTGCGGCCCGAAACTTCTCAGGTAACGCCTTCGGCGTCAGCACATCAACTGGCACGCCTAACAACTCCAGCAGTTCATGCCTGATCGCGCCAATGTCAAGCAGCGTCGTCTCGGGTGTCGGGTCAACCAGGATGTCCAGATCGCTGTGTTCTGTATCACAACCTTGCGCTACTGAACCGAATACCCGAGGATTGCATGCGCGATACCGTTCCACGATCACGCGGATCGCGGCGCGGTGGGCTTGAAAAGCGTTCGATGGTTTCATGACTGAGAAGCGTACCAAACGATAATAAATATGGCCGATTGTAGCATCGTAGCGCTCCGCCATGTGACCGGGACGTAATCAACCCAAACGCACTAGGCGCTGACCTCGTTATCGGAGCTGAATACAAGACAGACTCATCCTTCAATGTCCAAGTTGCAACATATGGAGGGCTACCTGCGCTCGCAATAAGCGGGGCATACATACTCGGAGCTGTTCTGATTTTTCTCGGCGTTGGATTACTTTTGCGTCAAATCGCATTGGACATCCGTAAAGAGCGGCGCCAATTGTTGATTGCGGTAGAGCTGAGAGGGCTTCATGGCGCGCCCGATACCCCCGCAAAAGACGTCATCATGCGTGATTTCTTGGGGCAACGTCAGTCGATAGTTTTGGATTTTCGTCCGCAGCGAAGTGGCGAGCTTGTCAACAGGCACCTTGTTTTGGAGCGGCTTGCCACTTTGATGCCGACCATTGAAGTTCTGTCAACTGGACGGGACCGGGCCGACGTCTTCGTGGCAGTCGGCGGCCTTGCTGCGGTTCCCGCGCTTTTTCTCGCAGGAGCCCTGTTGGATGACGAGTCACATATCAGTTAGTTTAAAAACGCAAAAAATAGTGCAATAATGAGGCACAATAAGTGCGCAAAGGATTGATCATGGCTACCGTAAAAATGACGCCCCAGGCAGTGGAGACCGTTCCTGTCTTCAATCGCAACTTCGAAGACTTCTTGGATTTCCTGAATGCAGAGGCTAGTCCGTCGATTTCCCCCAAACGATTCAGTCTCGTTTTCAGGGTTGATATGCAAACGTTGGCTGCGCAGGCTCGGGTTCACAGAAATACCCTCAGCCGGGCGCCGGATACCGAGTCCGTCCAATCGTACTTGCGAGAATCGCTGCGCGTCATGCGCGCGGCAACCGATGTATCTGACAGCATCGAGAAAGCGATCTTCTGGTTTAAGAACAACCCACTACCTGCATTCGACTACAAGACACCACAGAACCTCGTTTCAGAAAAGCGCACGGAAGCCCTTATTAGGTACCTCCAGTCGCTCCGAGCAGGATACACAGGATGATTGTCATCGCTCTCGACTCGGCGGCCTACAGGGTCCATCAGCCGAAATGGGCGATATCCCCAACCTCGGGGGCCGGTGCCGGTGCCCATGGCGGACGCGCCAATCGACCTGGCGTCAATGCGCTTTATTTATCATTGAAATTGGAGACCGCTCTGGCCGAGTATCAGCAGCTCGATACACTGTTACCGCCAGGGCTCATGGTCAGCTATAGCATCAACATCAACGCGATTGCGGACTTCCGTGGCGGCTACACCGGCGACTGGGACCCGATTTGGGAGGATTTTTACTGCGATTGGCGGAAGGCGCACTTTAACCAAGGCATTGAGCCGCCGTCCTGGGTCATCGGCGATCAGGTTTTAGCAGCGGGCGTGAAAGGCATCCTGTTCAACTCCGCGATCACAGGTGACGCGAACCTGGTCATTTACACCGATACGCTCACTGACACTGACAGCATCAAGGTATATGATCCAAACAATGCGCTACCCAAGAATCAACAATCTTGGGAATAAGACCGAGACGATTATCCACATAGCATTTCGTGCTGCCAGTGTTACCCTTGCTGTAGCGACAAAAAAAGCCCTGTAAGATCAGGGCTTTACCATCTCAATTAACTGCAATCGAGAATATTTCCAAAGGGAAACTCACTCCCACTCGATGGTCGCGGGCGGTTTGCCGCTGATGTCGTACACCACGCGGTTGATGCCGCGCACTTCGTTGATGATGCGGTTCGACACTTTGCCCAGCAGCGCGTGCGGCAGGTGGGCCCAGTGGGCGGTCATGAAGTCCTGGGTCTGCACCGCGCGCAAGGCCACCACGTATTCGTAGGTGCGGCCGTCGCCCATCACACCGACCGATTTCACTGGCAGGAACACGGCAAACGCTTGCGAGGTCGCTTCGTACCAATTCTTCGGCTCGCTATCCTGATCGAAGCCCGGCACGATGGTCGCCTCGTATGGCGTGTTGCGCAGTTCTTCGATGAAGATGGCGTCGGCCTGGCGCAGCAGGTCGGCGTAGTCCTTCTTCACTTCGCCCAGAATACGCACGCCCAGGCCCGGGCCCGGGAACGGGTGACGGTAGACCATCTCATGCGGCAAGCCCAATGCTACGCCCAGCTTGCGCACTTCGTCCTTGAACAGTTCGCGCAGCGGTTCCAGCAGCGACAGCTTCATGTGTTCCGGCAGGCCGCCAACGTTGTGGTGCGACTTGATGGTCTGGCCCTTCTTGCCCTTGCCGGCCGACTCGATCACGTCCGGGTAGATGGTGCCCTGCGCCAGCCACTTGGCGTTGACCAGCTTGCCCGATTCCTGGTCGAACACGACGACGAATTCGCGGCCGATGATCTTGCGCTTCTGCTCGGGGTCGCTGACGCCGGCCAGGTGGCCCATGAACTGCTCTTCCGCATCGACACGGATGACTTTCACGCCCAGGTTGTTGGCGAACATGTCCATGACCATTTTGCCTTCGTTCAGGCGCAGCAGGCCGTGGTCGACGAACACGCAGGTCAGCTGGTCGCCGATGGCGCGATGGATCAGCGCCGCCGCCACCGACGAATCGACGCCGCCGGACAGGCCCAGGATCACTTCATCGGTGCCCACTTGCGCGCGGATTTTCTCGACCGCTTCGGTGATATAGTCCGGCATATTCCAGTCCGACTTGCAGCCGCAGATTTCGTGCACGAAGCGGCTCAGCATGACCTTGCCCTGCACCGTGTGCGTGACCTCCGGGTGCCATTGCACGCCGTAGAAATTCTTCTCTTCGTTGGCCATGGCGGCGATCGGGCACGACGGCGTGTCGCCCATCAGCACGAAGCCCGGCGGCATGTCCAGCACCTTGTCGCCGTGGCTCATCCAGACCTTCTGCATGCCGTGGCCTTCGTCGGTGACGAAGTCGACGATGCCGTTCAACAGCTTGGTGTGGTTGCGTGCGCGCACTTCGGCGTAACCGAATTCACGCACTGTGCCGTTCTCGACCTTGCCGCCCAGCTGGGCTGCCATGGTTTGCATGCCGTAGCAGATGCCCAGTACCGGCACGCCCAGTTCGAACACGGCGTCCGGCGCGCGCGGCGCGTCGCCTTCCAGGGTGGAGCTGTGGCTGCCCGACAGGATCACGCCGGCGGCGCCGTAGTTGCGCACGAACTCGTCGCTTACGTCGTACGGGAACACTTCCGAGAACACGCCGGAATCGCGCACGCGGCGGGCGATCAGCTGGGTCACTTGGGAGCCGAAATCGAGAATCAGAATTTTAGAGTGCATGGACTTGTACGGAAGAGGAGAGTATAGAAAAACGCCGGCTGACTCAGCCGGCGTTGCAAGGAGGTCTTAGTCGCCGGAACGGTAGTTCGGCGCTTCCTTGGTGATTTGTACGTCGTGGACGTGCGATTCGCGCATGCCGGCCGAGGTGATCTCGACGAACTCCGCCTTGTTGCGCAGTTCTTCGATGGTGGCGCAGCCGCAGTAACCCATCGATTGGCGCACGCCGCCCACCAGCTGGAAGATGATCGCCAGCACGGAGCCTTTGTAGGCCACGCGGCCTTCAATCCCTTCCGGCACGAACTTGTCGGCCTTCATGGTGGCGTCCTGGAAGTAGCGGTCGGCCGAACCGTCGGACATGGCGCCCAGCGAGCCCATGCCGCGATACGATTTGTACGAACGGCCCTGGTACAGGATCACTTCGCCCGGCGCTTCTTCGGTGCCGGCGAACATGGAACCCATCATCACGGTCGAGGCGCCGGCTGCCAGCGCTTTCGAGATATCGCCCGAGAAGCGGATGCCGCCGTCGGCGATACATGGCACGCCCGTGCCTTCCAATGCTTCGGCCACGTTGGAAATCGCGGTAATTTGCGGCACGCCGACGCCGGCCACGATACGGGTGGTGCAGATCGAGCCGGGACCGATGCCGACCTTGACCGCGTCCGCGCCGTACTCCACCAGCGCCTTGGCGGCGGCGGCGGTGGCGATGTTGCCACCGATGACGTCCACTTGCGGGTATTTGGTCTTGATCCACTTCACGCGGTCCAGGATGCCTTGCGAGTGACCGTGGGCGGTGTCGACCACCAGCACGTCCACGCCGGCGGCGACCAGCAGGTCGATACGCTCTTCATCTTTGGCGCCCACGCCGACAGCGGCGCCGACCAGCAGCTTGCCCTGCGAGTCTTTCGACGCCAGCGGGTGCTCGTGCGATTTCTGGATATCCTTGACGGTGATCAGGCCGCGCAGTTCGAATGCGTCGTCCACCACCAGCACGCGCTCCAGGCGGTGCTTGTTCATCAGGCGTTTGGCTTCCGTGGTATCGGCGCCTTCCTTGACATACACCAGCTTTTCGCGCGGGGTCATCTTGGCGCGCACTTCAGCGTCCAGCTCCTGCTCGAAGCGCAGGTCGCGGTTGGTGATGATGCCGACCACTTCCTTGCCTTCCACCACCGGGAAGCCGGAAATGCCATATTGTTCGGTCAGCTTGATCACGTCGCGGATCTTCATGGTCGGCGGAATCGTGATCGGATCACGCAGCACACCGGCTTCGAAACGCTTGACACGCGCTACTTCACGCGCCTGGTCTTTAGGGTTCAGGTTCTTGTGGATGATACCGATACCACCCTCTTGAGCCATGGCAATCGCCAGGCGCGCCTCGGTCACCGTATCCATCGCTGCCGACAGCAACGGGATATTCAGCGTGATGTTGCGGGTCAACCGGGTTTTGAGGGACGTATCCGCAGGCAAAACGTTGGAGTACGCTGGGACGAGCAGCACGTCATCGAATGTGAGTGCTTTTTGAAGTAGACGCATAGCATTTCCTATAGGCGCAAAAGCAGATTATACAGAAAATGAAGCATTCTGTCTGGAACTTCTCCAGGCCACCAGCTACGCCCAACAAATTCTTTATCACCCCCCAGTTATAAAAAGCATCACAAATCATACCGACTATATATTCAGATTGAAAATCTACCGTCACCTGTTTGGGTGATTTCCGTCTTTCCGTTCGCGCCGCCGCCTCGCCAGCCGGGGCTTGCTAACGCCTACTCGCTGTCACTGCCAACAGCGATGAGGGACCGGAACGCGAACTCGACCTGGTGAGGCCGATGCCTGTTGAGAGCCTACGCGATGCGCTCCCGTCCGCCTGCAATTCCTTCCGCACCTCGGACATACCTGGGGCACTTACAGCCCATCGATGCATTATTAGGGTAATACTGCCTTTTGCTATACACTGTGGGACCCACCTCGGTACTTCCTCACCGTCCTGTTTCCTTCCTGTTTAGGCCTAGCCCATTCCTGTCCGATTCTCGACCAACGGCTCTACTTTAGAGTTGGGCACATTCGTCCACAGCTAGGAGCAACATATCAGTATTCATACAGGAACTATCCATTGGTTTAGTCGGTTAAAAGGTATCGGTCAGATCAGGCCGAATGCCGGTGGTTATGACGTCATGGCCAACATAAATGATTTCGTTGAGGCGCAGCCAGCAGGCTCGCTTGAACACAGGCTTGTATCGTACAAGCTCGCCAACTCAGATTTCGGCGGACAAGCTCGACAAATCCACCTCACACAGGGGATCTAAGCCATGGCAAAAGAAGAACTCATCGAGATGCAAGGTGTTGTCCAAGACATCCTGCCCGACAGCCGTTTCCGCGTGGAATTAGAGAACGGCCACAAATTGATTGCCTACACCGCTGGCCGAATGAAGAAAAACTTCATTCGCATTCTCGCCGGCGATCGCGTCACCCTAGAGCTGTCCGCATACGACTTAAGCAAGGGCCGCATTACGTTCCGCCATATCGATTCGCCGAGAGCGACAAGCTCTCGCCCGGCTTTCCGAAATAAGCGCTGAACAACCTCGGCACAAGCTGAGCGACAAGGCTATCACGCGACGTCGACCACCGACAGGCCCTGAACGTTTATCGCGGATTCGGTAACACGTTATAAGCACGGTCACGCAGGGCGGTCGCGGATTAGGCCACGACGTCTACAAGCGGAAATAAAAAAAGCCGCCCGAAGGCGGCTCATCTGAGTGCGACTGCTTACGCGCGTTGCTTCCGGCGTGCAGCGAAGCCAACTAGGCCCAGGCCAGCCAGCAGCATGGCGTAGGTTGCTGGTTCGGGCACAGCAGTAACGTTCAACGACACATTATCCAGAGCAAATATCGCTGGCCCGGTGTAGTTCTGGGGAATGGTTTCCTTGAACGCTAATACGTAGCTGCCCGCGCCCAGGGTATTGAATGCGCTTGTTAAGTCCAAACTTATGTTATTAACGGACCAATCGGAAATTTGGTAAGGCAAAACATAGTTGTAAATGTTAAGGAGCAAAGTGGTGCCATCGGCGCTTAAGATATTGACGTCAAGTTGTCGCTGGACACCGCTGTAGGAAGATTCCGCAGCAAACGAAAACTTGAAATCAGCACTGGCTATGTTGCCCGTCAGCGCAAAACCCTGCTTTAACGAAAATACACCTGCGTCGCCATCAAAGCCGTTGAAAAGGCTATACCCCGAAATTGGGCTCACCACCGAATTCATGTACGAATTCTGATTGCGGACGTACCATACTTTCCCACCGCTGCCACCGCCAAAAACGATTTGGCTATTCTTGTTGTCATTCAAGGCGCCCTCATACGATGTGAACTGAGTAGAAGTGGCAGACCAGCCTGCAACAGTGCCAGTTTCAAATCCGCCGTTCACGATCAATTCCTCGGCTTGGCCAACTAACGACGATAGCATGCAGACGAGCACGGCGGCTTTCGCAAAATGTATTGATTTCATTATGTTTCGTTCCATGTGGGTTGAGAGTACTGGGCGCAATGCTGATCAGGCTATAACAAGGACATGAGCAATGACCAAACATTGCAACTGCTATCCGTGAAAATTACAAAACATATCACGACTGATAATTACTATACAATTCTGATTGCCACTTTACATCACCTGTTTTGGTGATTTCGACGCTCAGTTCGCGCCACCGCCCCGCCAGCCGGTAATGCCGTTAAGTTAAGCTGAAAATAGGCTTCGTCATTCCCGCGAATGCGGGAATCCATGAGGTGCATGCCCGGCTAACTCAGCATGGATCCCGGCTTTCGCCGGGACGACATCGCTTAACTTAACGGCATTACCCGCCAGCCGGGGCTTTTTTACGCCCGCAGATTCAGGCTTCAACGACTTCACCAAATTAATTAATCCTTTGGTTAAATATTGCTTGACCCTAAGTTTATCTTTTTGGTAAAGCAACTCCATTGACACCCCAACAACTATGGAGCGCCAAATGTCCCACGCAGAACCCGCAGCACTCGCAGCACCCGGAGAAGCCACGCAACGCGGTGATGCCGCCTTCGCCGCGCAGGTGGCGAAATGATCGCCCTTATCTTCGCCACCAGCGTCGGCAGCGCGCTGAACTTCACCGAGATTACCGCCGACACGGTTCGCGCAATCTCGCCAGCTCGCAAGTTGAGCCAGGTCCAGAAGGTCGCAGCGCCGACTGCCGACGGCAAGCTCACCGTGGCGCAGTTCTGCCGTGCTCGCGGCGCTGAGCCGCGCCGCCGGCCTGGTGCGGACAGGCGCTGCAGCGTGAGCCTCCAAGACATGCTGATGACCTGGCCGCGCGAGCGCCTGGCCAAGGATCTGGCGCAGCAGGCCAAGGAAAATGCGGCGCTACCTTCATCTACGCGAAGTACGTCCCCGATTCGAACCCACTCGCGAAACTGGGGCTTCAGCGAGTCGGCCACGACCTGACGGTCGGCGATCTGCTGCGCCAGCAGTTCGAAATCTACGAACGGACCCTGTCACCCAGCACGCTCCTGAACTACCGGCGCCACGCAGACGCGCACCTACTCCCGAAGTGGGAGGATGTGCTACTGGCAAACGCGACCCCGGCTGCGCTGCGCGCTTGGCTGCCGGCGCTCGAACTCAAGGCGCGGTCGTTGAATCAGGTTCTTATCCCGCTGCGCGACGCCTACGATATCGAGTCCGAGACTGATCCATTCAGCTTGACCGAAATTTCGGCACTCATCGGTAGCTACCCTGGCCAGGTCCGGAACGTATTTCTGTTCGCCTTTTGCACCGGCATGCGGCCTTCCAAGATCATAACCTTGCGGTGGGGCGCCATCGATAGGCTCGGGATGCAGGTAAAAGTCGAGGTATGTTGCGAAGCAAATGGGCACAAAGACACCACGATGATCACGCGGACTTACGGAAGATGGATCGAGCAGGAAGATGATGTGCTACCCGATATCTACCTCCGTATGCCGCATGAATACTAGCGTTGGGTGTGCTAAAGCAATTTATACAGAAAACCGGCGATTCCGGCTGGAACATCTTTTCGGCCGTTTCCCCAAAAGCAATTGTTAAATATTGCAGCGCGGAATTGGTGTTGTTTTAACACCAATCTAAGAAAAACGTTATGGTTGTTCACGTCGCTGCAGTGCGACAAAAAATCTCTGGCGGCTGAGTCGCTGGTTATCAATAACTAACGTTTTTAGGGGTTCTACGATGAAACTGAAATTTCTTGCTGCTGCACTACTGGCCGGCGCTGCATTCTCCGCTTCGGCTGACGACCAGAACCTGACCATCGGCCTGGGCACCACCACCTTCCAAGGCATGGGCTCCCTGCTGTCCGGCGGTTCGGACACCTTCTACTTCGACGGCCTGGCATCCGGCGTGTACAACGTGACCGTATCGTACCAGGGCAACTTCCTGGATATCGATTCCGTAACGCTGAACAACAACGCCGGCATCACCTTCACCGCCAACCTGCCAACCGGCTCGTTCACCGTTGGTGGCCTGAGCCTGTCGGCCCAGTCGCCATTCACCCTGGTGCTGAGTGGTGATCAAGCCACTTCGGCATTTGCTCAATACGGTGGCGCCATCACCGTAACCGCCGTACCAGAACCAGCAACCTATGGCATGCTGCTGGGCGGCCTGGGCCTGCTGGGTCTGGCTGCACGTCGCAAAAAGCAGTCGTAATACGTCGCACGAACTACCTGCGCTCCAGTTGACTCCAGTTGACACTTGCCATGAATCATGGCGAAATCGCTGTATGCTTAACTGGAGCGCTTTTTATGAACCATCGCAACACGCTGCTGGCAGTCATGCTGCTGACCCTGTCTCCACTGGCACTAGCACAGTACATGTGGCTCGATGACAAAGGCGTCAAGCAGTTCTCCGACCGCCCGCCTCCAGCCAATATACCGGCACAGCGCATCCTCAAAGCGCCCGGCAAGCCGCTGTTCAATCCCAACGCCCCTGCCGAACCGGCAGCTGGCACAGAAACGCCCCCCGCCGCCGCCAGGCCGTCCCCGACAATAGCCGAGCGCAACACCGATTTCAATCAACGCAAGAGCGGAGCCGCCGAAGCCGAGAAGCAATCCGCCGCCTATGCCCAGCGTAAAGCCGACGCAGCCGCCAATTGCAACGCGGCGCGCCAGAACCAGCAGGCGCTGGACCAGGGCCTGCGCCTCAGCACCTACGATAAAAACGGCGAACGCGGCTATATGGACGACCAGCAACGCGAAGATTTGCGTAAAAATACGCAAAAAGTGTTGGCCGATTGCAAATAACCGCTCTTACTTTGGTCCCAGCTGCCGTATGATATCGCTATCAATATCACACAGATCGCAGCAATGACGAAGACTCTAGCGGGCAAGAGCCGGGCCAGCGGCCGTATCACCCTGGCCATGGTGGCGGCGAAGGCGGGCGTGGCCACCATGACCGCCTCGCGCGCCATTACCCAGCCGGAGATGGTGTCCCAAGCCCTGCGCGACCGCGTCGACCAGGCCGTGACCGAACTCGGCTATGTGCCCAACCGCGCCGCCCGTGCGCTGGCCTCGTCGCAGTCGAAAGTCATCGCGGTGCTGGTGCCGTCGCTGTCGAACGCCGTGTTCACCGAAGTGTTGGCCGGCATCCAGGATGCGCTGGACGCCGACGACTACCAGATCCTGATCGGCAATACCCGCTATTCCGACAAGGAAGAAGAAAAGCTGATCGGCACTTACCTGCAGTCGAATCCGGACGGCATGCTGCTGTCCGGCCTCACCCACAGCCCGCGCGTGCAGCAAATCCTCACCTCCTCGCGCGTGCCGGTGGTGTCGATGATGGACATGTCCACCAATCCGGAACAGCTGACGGTCGGCTTCTCGCAATTCCAGGCCGGTTACGCCATGACGCGCTACCTGCTCGACAAGGGTCACCAGCGCATCGGTTTCATCGGCGCCCAGCTGGACGAACGTACCCTGCGCCGCGCCGAAGGCTACCGCAAGGCCATGCAGGAAGCCGGCCGCGCCGACACCAGGCTGGAGGTGATGGTGGCCGAGCCGTCCACCATCGCGCTCGGCGCCGAGCTGCTGGGCCGCATGCTGGCCCAAGCCCCCGACTGCGAAGCCATTTTCTGCTGCAACGACGACTTGGCCCACGGCGCCATCTATCAGTGCCAACGGCGCGGCATTTCCGTGCCGTCGCAGCTGGCAATCTGCGGCTTCAACGATTTGCCGGCCTCGGCGTGGATGAATCCTTCACTGACCACCATCGGCACGCCGCGCTACCGCATCGGTTTCGAAGCGGCCACCCTGCTGCGCGCCGTCATCAAGGGCGAAAATCCGCCCAGCCGGCAGATCGATCTCGGCTTTACGTTGATGGCGCGCGAAAGCGCATAAGCAAATTGTGTTGCTTGCTGCTGCGGCGCAGCATCGATAGTTCTTTACAAATTTCTCAATCCGTCTAAACTCGCTCAAACTGTTAGCGCTATCATTCATATGCTCAAAAGTGTAAAAATCAATGCTCCACGCTGGGTCGTCATGGGCGTCAGCGGTTGCGGCAAGAGTTCGGTCGGATTGCAACTCGCCAGCGCGCTGGCGTTACCCTTCCTGGAAGGCGACACCTACCACTCCTTTGAGAACGTGGCCAAGATGACGGCCGGCGTGCCGCTCACCGATGCCGACCGGGCCGACTGGTTGTGGGCGCTGCACCGCGAAATCCGCGCGGCCCGCCTGCGCCAATCGGGCCTGGTGCTGTCCTGCTCATCGCTGAAGCGGCGCTACCGCGACCTGCTGCGTAGCGCCGATCCTGAACTGCGCTTCGCCCACCTGGCCGGCCCGCGCGAGTTGATCGCCGACCGCATGGCGGCACGCAAGGATCATTACATGCCGCCCGCCCTGCTCGACAGCCAGTTGGCCACGCTGGAGCCGCTGGAAGACGATGAAGCCGGCATCGTGCTGGATATCGCCAGCGCGCCGCCCGAACTGGTGCGGCAGATATTGCGTCAATAAATAAAGATAGTTACCGCTATCAAAACCGAGCTCTCCCCGGAACCCTAGCAAGTTCCGTTCAGGCAGTGATACGCTGCCTGCTTTTACATGCGTTTGAAAGTGATCGTGAACAAAAAACTGACCTGGCGCGAAAAAATCAGCTACGGCGTCGCGGACATGGGCTTCAATTTTTATTGGACCAATGTCGCCACCTTCCTGCTGATTTTCTACACCGACACCTTCGGCATGTCGGCCGCAGCCGCCGCGTCGATGATGTTCACGATCAAAATCATCAACGCCTTCACCGATCCCATGATCGGCGCGGCCGCCGACCGCACCAATACGCGCTGGGGCAAGTTCCGCCCCTACCTGATCTGGGTACCGGTGCCGCTGGCCTGCGCGGCCTTCCTCACCTACACCACGCCCGACCTGTCGCATGACGGCAAGCTGATCTGGGCCTACGGCACCTATCTCGCCATGATGGTGTGCTACACCTGCATCAACATCCCGTACAACGCGCTGTCCGGCGTGCTGTCGGCCGATCCGCAGGAGCGCTCCACGGTCAACGGCCTGCGCTTCATCTTCGCCTTTGCCGGCGGCACGCTGGTGACGGCGGCCACGCCGGCGCTGGTGCAGTGGCTGGGCGGCGGCAACGACAAACTCGGATGGCAGCTGACCATGCTCACCTGGAGCGTGTTCGCCTCGCTGCTGTTCGTGTTCACCTTCCTCAATACGCGCGAACGCATCGCCCCATCGCCGGAGCAGAACTCCAACGTCTGGCAGGACGTGCGCGACCTGTCGCAGAACCGGCCATGGGTCGCGCTGTTCTTCCTGGCGCTGATCATCATGATCACCATCACGCTGCGCACCAGCAGCGCCGCCTATTACTTCAAGTACGTGGTGAACCGTCCGGAACTGATGGCGGGCTTCGTTCCCGCCTATATGCTGGCCGCAGCCGCCGGCGCCTCGCTCACGCCGCTGATGACGCGCTTCATCGACAAGCGCAAGCTGATGATGATCCTGATGACCATCACCGCCGTGCTGTCGTCGGCCTTCTTCTTCGTGCCCAAAGACCAGATCGTGCTGATGTTCGCGCTGCAGGTCGGCATGGGCCTGGCGCTGGGGCCGAAGTCGCCGCTGGCCTTCTCCATGTACGCCGACACCGCCGACTACAATGAGTGGCGCACCGGCCGCCGCGCCACCGCCATGACCTTCGCTGCCGCCACCTTCTCGCAGAAGCTGGGCACGGCCATCGCCGTGGCGGTGATCGGCTCCATCTTCACCCAGCTCGGCTACGTCGCCAACGCAGCGCAGACGGCGGTGTCGCAGGCCGGCATCGTCTGGCTGATGTCCTTCATTCCCGCCGCCTTCGCCCTGCTGGCGGTGGCGGTCATGTTCTTCTATAACCTCGACAACCAAAAACTGCTGCAGATCCAGGCGGATCTCGAAGCGCGCAAATCCTGACGGAGAGATAGACCTATGTTACGCCCCACCCACAATGGCGACCGCTACGAACTGACCAGCCCCACGGCCATGCCGCAGGCGGCGGGCTTCTTGTGGAACCAGAAGATGATGATCCAGATCACCTGCCGCGGCTACGCCACCGCGCAGTTCATGCAGCCGGAGCCGGCCAAGTATGCGTACGCGCCCAACCTGGAGGCCAAGACCTTCATGCAGCCGGAGCAGAATTACTACGCTCACCATCCGGGCCGCTTCTTCTACGTCAAGGATGAAGAAACGGGCGAGCTGTTCTCCGCGCCGTACGAACCGGTGCGCACGGCGGTGGACAGCTACAGCTTCTCGGTCGGCAAAAGCAATCTGGCCTGGACCATCGAGCACTTGGGGGTGCGCGTCGAGCTGACTCTGGGCCTGCCGGTGGCGGATGTGGTGGAAATGTGGTCGCTGCGCGTGACCAACCTGTCCGGCCGCGCGCGCAAGCTGAGCGTCTATCCCTACTTCCCGATCGGTTATATGTCGTGGATGAACCAGTCCGGCGAATACCGTCCGGACCTGGGCGCGGTGGTGGCCAGCAGCGTCACCCCGTACCAGAAGGTGGCCGACTACTTCAAGCAGAAGAACTTCAAGGACAAAACCTACTTCCTGTGCGAGCAGGCGCCCGATGCCTGGGAAGTACGCCAGTCCGCATTCGAGGGTGAAGGCGGCTTGCATCGCCCTTCCGCCATCGACGCCGAGCAAATGGGCAATAGCGACGCGCGCTACGAGACGCCGACCGCCGCACTCCAATACCGCCTGTCGCTGGCCGACGGCGAAGCACGCGACTACCGCTTCCTGTTCGGTCCCGCCTTCGACGACGCCGAGATCAGGGCGGTGCGCGCCAAGTACCTGAACGCCGCAGCCTTCGCCGCCACCCAACAGGAATACGCCGACTACATCGCCAGCGGCCACGGCTGCCTGCGCATCGAAACGCCCGACGCGGACCTCGACAACTTCGTCAACCACTGGCTGCCGCGCCAGGTGTTCTACCACGGCGACGTCAATCGCCTCAGCACCGATCCGCAGACCCGCAACTACCTGCAGGACAATATGGGCATGAGCTTCATCAAGCCCAGTGTGATGCGCAAGGCCTTCCTGCACGCGCTGTCGCAGCAGGAAGCCAACGGCGCCATGCCGGACGGGATTCTGCTGGCCGAAGGCGCGGAACTCAAATACATCAACCAGGTGCCGCACACCGACCACTGCGTGTGGCTGCCGGTGGCGCTGAAAGTCTACCTGGACGAAACCGGCGACTACGACATCCTGCATGAAGACGTGATCGGCGCCGACACCGGCGTCGCCCTTACGGTTTCAGAACGCGTGAGCAGCGCCATGGACTGGCTGCTGCAGGCGCGCGACAAGCGCGGCCTGAGCTACATCGCCCAGGGCGACTGGTGCGATCCGATGAACATGGTCGGCTACAAAGGGCGAGGCGTGTCAGGCTGGTTGACCGTGGCCACCGCCTATGCGCTCAATCTGTGGGCCGAGATCTGCGAAACCACCGGCGCCAGCTCCTCGCTGGCCGAAAGCGCCAAGCATTTCCGCGCCGGCGCCCGCGCCGTCAACCGCGCCGCCAACGAACACCTGTGGGACGGCGACTGGTTCGCGCGCGGCATCACCGACGACGACGTGGTGTTCGGCACCAGCAAGGACAAGGAAGGCCGCATCTGGCTCAACCCGCAAGCCTGGGCGATCCTCGGTGGCGCCGCCAACGCCGGCCAGCGCGCGGCCATGGTGGCGCAGGTGGAAGACCAGCTGTGTACACCATACGGCGTGCAGATGTTCGCGCCGCCGTTCAGCGCCATGCGCGACGATGTCGGCCGCGTCACCCAGAAGCATCCGGGTTCGGCGGAGAACGGCGCGGTCTACAACCACGCGGCCGTGTTCTACATCTACAGCCTGTACACCATCGGCGAAGGCGACCGCGCCTACCAACTGCTGCGCCAGATGCTGCCCGGCCCGAGCCAGGCCGACTACCTGCAGCGCGGCCAACTGCCGGTGTTCATTCCCAACTACTATCGCGGCGCCTGGCGCGAGTATCCGCGCACGGCCGGCCGTTCCAGCCAGCTGTTCAACACCGGTACCGTGTCATGGGCTTACCAATGCTTCATCGAAGGCCTGTGCGGCTTGAAGGGCAACAGCGAAGGCCTGGTCATCAAGCCGCAGCTGCCCGCGCACTGGGACGGCATGAAGGTGGTGCGCCAGTTCCGCCATGCGAGCTTCAACGTGTCTATACAACGCGCGGACGTCGCAGAAATACAGGTCTGGCATGAAGGTAGGTGTTTGACTGAAAACGTTTTCACCGGTATTGTTGCAGGCGGAGCATACGCGCTGGAGGTCTTGGTCCCGCGCTGACACATCAACTAAAATTATAAGGACATCGTAATCGTATGAAGAAGCGTCTCTGCTTGTCTCTGGCCCTGGCCTACCCTCTTATGCTGTCGTTCACTTACGGCGGCACCGTACACGCGGCAGACGCCAAGCAGCCGTGGCTCGACGCCGCGCAGTCGCCCGACGCGCGCGCCGAGCAACTGGTCAAGGCGATGACACTGGATGAAAAAATCCAGACCGTGTTCGCCTACTTCTCCACCGAATTCCAGCCGAAGAAATTCGAGCAGCCGAAGGAAGGCCGTCCCGGCTCCGCCGGCTGGGTGCCGGGCGTGCCGCGCCTCGGCCTGCCGTCGCAATGGCAGTCGGACGCCGGTGTCGGCGTGGCCACGCAAGCCGTCTCCAAGACGCCATACGAGCGCACCTCCCTGCCTTCGGGCCTGGGCACCACCGCCACCTGGAATCCGAAGCTGGCCTTCGCCGGCGGCGCAATGATCGGCAGCGAAGCCCGTTCGACCGGCTTCAACGTGCTGCTGGCCGGCGGCGTGAACCTGATGCGCGAACCGCGCAACGGCCGCAATTTCGAATACGGCGGTGAAGACCCGCTGCTGGCCGGCATCATGGTCGGCGAACAGATACGCGGCATTCAATCGAACCACATCGTTTCCACGCTCAAGCACTACGCTTTCAACGACCAGGAAACCAACCGCAACCACGTCAACGTCAAGATCGAAGACCAGGCCGGCCGCATGTCGGACCTGCTGGCGCTGCAGTTTGCGCTGGAGCGCGGCCAGCCCGGTTCGGTGATGTGCGCGTATAACCGCGTCAACGGCGACTACGCCTGCGAAAACGACTACCTGCTGAACGAAGTGCTGAAGAAGGACTGGAAATTCCCCGGCTACGTGATGTCCGACTGGGGTGGCACCCACTCGACGATTCCGGCCGCGACGCGCGGCCTGGACCAGCAGTCCGGCTTCCCGTTCGATAAATCGGACTACTTCAACGCGCCGCTGAAGGAAGCGGTGGTCAACCGCCACGTGCCGGAAGCGCGCCTGGACGACATGGTCAAGCGCATTACGCGGGCCATGTTCGCCAACGGCGTGATGGAACATCCAGTGGCGACGCCGACTTCCGCCGACGCCGGCATCGACTTCGCCGCGCACGGCAAGATCACCCAGGCCGACGCCGAAGAAGCCATCGTGCTGCTGAAGAACGACAACAGCCTGCTGCCGCTGGCGGCCGGCGTGCGCAGCATCGCCATCATCGGCGGCCACGCGAATGTCGGCGTGCTGTCGGGCGGCGGTTCGGCGCAGGTGTATCCGAAGGGCGGATCGGCGGTGCCGAATGAAGGCCCGGCCTACTTCCCCGGTCCTATCGTCTACCACCGCTCGTCGCCGATGGGCGAACTGGCCAAGCTGACCAAGGCCAAGCTGACCTACAACGACGGCAAGGACGCCGCCGCAGCCGCCAAGCTGGCCGCCAACAGCGACGTCGTGATCGTGTTCGGCACCCAGTGGCTGGCAGAGAGCTTCGACGCCGACGACCTGAACCTGCCGGGCAAACAGGATGCGCTGATCGCCGCCGTCGCCAAGGCCAATCCGAAAACCGTGGTGGTGCTGCAGACCGGCGGCCCGGTGGTCATGCCGTGGCTAAACCATGTCGGCGCGGTGCTGGAAGCCTGGTATCCGGGCACCAGCGGCGGCGCGGCCATTGCGCGCGTGCTGGCCGGCGATGTCAATCCGTCGGGCCGTTTGCCGGCCACCTTCCCGGCTTCGGTGGCGCAGTTGCCGCGTCCAGTGATCGATGGCGACGCCAAGACCAAGGATGACAATATCCTGGAAAAGATCACCACCGACTACAACATCGAAGGCGCGGCCGTCGGCTACAAATGGTTCGACCTGAAGGGCCACAAGCCGCTGTTCCCGTTCGGTTACGGCCTGTCGTACACCAGCTTCGCGTATGCCGACCTGAGCGCCAAGCCGGCGGGCACCGGCATCGCCGTCACCTTCAACATCAAGAACACCGGCAAGCGCGATGGCAAGGCGGTGGGCCAGGTCTACGTGTCGCCGATTTCGGGCGGCTGGGAAGCGCCTAAGCGCCTGGGGGGCTGGGACAAGCTGGAGCTGAAGGCCGGCACCAGCGGCAAGGCCACCGTGCAGATCGATCCGCGCCTGCTGGGCGTGTACGACAGCGCCAGCAAAACCTGGAAGATCGCCGCCGGCGACTACCTGGTGACCCTGGCCGACTCGGCCGGCGCCAAGCCTGCGGCCAGCGTCAAGGTCAAGCTGGATGCCAAAACGGTGGACGTCAACGGCCGTTGATCGTCACTCCGCGTCGGCCGCCGACAAGGCCGTGAGCAACGGCCCCTGGCCTTGTCGGAAGGTGCGCTTGATGATGGCCTCATCGAGATAGCGTGCGTAGACGGTGCGGATGTACTGGTCCGCCACCATCGTTTTCAAGGCGGCGGCATAACGCTGGCGCGCCGCTTCGGGCAGCGTTTTCTTCGACAGATAGATCCCGGTAAAGCGCGGCGCCGATTCCGACACGGCAAGCACCACGGCCCGGCCCTCCAGCTTGCTTTGCTTCAGATACTTGCCGTAGATCGGCGGCGTGGCCAGCGTGCCTTCGGCACGTCCCATTTGCAGCTTGCCGAATACGGTCTCGTAATCGTTCACCACTTCCAATCGCCCGGCGGCGGCCAGCAGCGCCAGTTGGGCTTCCACCGCCGCGCCATAGGTGATGCCGCGCGTGATATTGAGCCGTCCCTTGCTGTGCTCCACATAGTCGGCCAGACTGCGGTACCGACGCGCCGGCGCACCGGCCAGCACCAGGTCGTACTGCAAGTAAGCGTAGGGCAGATGGCGGGCATAGGCATCGCGCTGCGGCGTGTTGGCCGAGCCCATCGTCATGTCGACATGGCCGGCCTCCAGCTCGATGAACAGGCGCTGGCGCGGATACCAGTGGAACTCGAATTTGCAGCCGGTACGACGCGCCAGTTCATCGGCGAGGTCGACGGCAATGCCGCCGATGCGGCCCTGCGCGCGGTAGGACATATAGCCGAGATCGCTTAGGCCGACGCGCGTCACCGGCGGACACACCGCACCGGCTCTGGCCCTGGCCATGGGCAAGCTGCAGCACAACACGGCGATCAGGAACAACCGATTGCGTCTCATCATGAACTCTTTACGGGTGGTAATGATGAGTGTATCTTAGGTTGTCTCGGCAAGGCACGGAAGCCCTATCGCTGCAAACCCGCTTTGCAACAATGCAGATGGATGCCGCAGTTCGTGTATCATTTGATATGAAATGCGCCAGTCAGGCAGGGCAGCATTTGCCCGATCAGCCGTCAAGGAGGGAGTATTATTTTTAGCCGACGCTCTATATTGCGCTACGCAGCATTCGCCGCTTTTCTATTGTCAGGTTTCTGGCAAGCGGGACGTGCTGCGGATTTGCCAGTAGTCCCCCTCAGCGTCGCACCCGCCGGTATTGCGCTGGCTGGACGAATCGGGTTCTTTGATGATGCGCAGGGCACGCTGGACATTAGCAGCATTCGATCCAGCGTCGTCGACAAACAGTTTTCCATCCCACCTCATGCGATCCAGGCCGGCGTGGACCGTCACGCCAGATGGTTCAAAATCAGGCTGCATCAAAATGAACAATCGGGGACATGGCTGCTCGACAGCAAAATAACAGCAGCCACTTCGTTTGATGTGTACGGACCATATGACGCCAGTGGACAACTACTGGCACCGCCACTGACGGCGGGAATAGCGGCGGCCGCGGCCGGCAGGTACCAGCTGAATTCAGACCGCTTTAATTTCCGATTTAACTTGGAGCAAGCAGGGGATTACACGATCTATGTCCGGGTCACTTCAGAATTTCCTGAATACCATAACTTTACTGTATGGGAGCCTACGCAATTTGGCTATGCAGAGCAGCGGTTGTCGATGTTCAACGGCGTTTGCTATGGCTTATTCATCGGGATGATCTTCTATAATTTAATGCTGTTATGGGTCTTCAAGGAGTCGCTGTATTTCTACAACGGTATGTCCTGCTGGTTTGCGTTGCTTGCGCTGAGCGGCATTAATGGTCATCTGGGACGCTATGTGCTGACCAACCACGCCGGCGTCATCCCGGTATTACTACCCACTGTTATCGTACTATGGCTGGCCTTTGCCGGCATGTTCGGGCGCGGCTTTCTGGGATTGCCAAAAATCGCCCCAAAGCTCAGCATGTGTGTGCTGGCCATACTCCCTCTATCTGGTGTGGCGGTAGCACTGGCGGCATTGGGGCAGCTTCCGGCATCGCTCGCCATGATCCAGTTGTTAACCCTGATCGGTCCGGTGTTGATGGTTGCCGGCGCCATCATCGCGTTGCGGCATGGTTTTAAGTCGGCGTATTGGTATTTATTCGGCGTAGCATCGCTGTTCTCGGCCACCATTTTCTCTACCCTCAATAACAACGGGATATTAAATTTCCCGATTCAATATGATGCGCTGCAAGTCGCCGCGCTGTTTGAATTTTCGGTATTCGTCATCGCCATGGGCAGCAGGATTCGTGGTATACGCCAGCAGAATGGTGAATTAAGCCAGCGCGCGGTGCGACTTGCCAAAACCGCCCGCACCGATCCGCTAACGGGAGTATACAATCGTGCGGGTTGGGCCCACCACGCCGCGCAGGTGCTTGAACGCAGCGACGGCGTAGCGTTGTTGCTGATTGACTTGGATAAATTTAAGCCGGTAAATGACCAGTACGGCCATGCGGCGGGCGATCAGGTTTTAAAGAAAGTTGCGGAGCGCTTGCGCACGGAGATCGACACCCATGGGATCGTCGCGCGGCTCGGCGGTGACGAATTCGTGATCTTGGTGGAGCAACCCGGCGATAGTCAGGCTTTAGCAGCCCAGGCAAGCAAGCTCATCGAACTAATCTCCCAGCCCGTCCCTTACGACGGACACGCCCTACGCATATCGGCCAGTATCGGCATCGCCCGCGCGCCGCAAGACGGAACGGATTTGGGCATGTTAATGCAGGCAGCGGACCGCGCGATGTACGCCATCAAGGAGAACGGCCGTGCAGGCCACGGCTTCGCTTCTGCGGCGTAGTGCGCGCCGCAAAAGCGATGGCGCTACCGATCGCCCCATCTCCCGCAACCGAGGAAACGCCATGAACCAACAGATCATCCTCAACCTGCCGGTCAAGCAACTGGCCAAATCCAAAGCCTTCTTTTCCGCACTGGGTTTCACCTTCGATGCCCGCTTCAGCGGCGAGAACGCGGCGTTCATGAATATCGTCGACGGTACGATTCAAGCCATGCTGACGACCGAGCCCTTCTTCCAGTCCTTGATCGACAAGCCGCTGGCGAATGCGAAGGAAGCCAATGAAATGGTGATCTGCCTGAGCTGCGAAAGCCGGGAAGAAGTGGACAGCCTGATCGCCAAAGCCGTCGCCGCCGGCGGCCGCACGCCGCATCCGCCCGAGGACAACGGCACGATGTACGACCAAGGCTTCGAAGACATCGACGGCCACCTGTGGAACCTGGTCTGGACCGCGCCGGAAGCCTGACCGCCTGTCAAGCAGCTGCGGCGGTCTTGCGGCGGCGGCGGGCGTTTTTGGGGTCGGCGATCAGGGGGCGGTAGAGTTCGATGCGGTCGTGCGCGCGCAGGATGGTGTCCAGCGGTTTTTTCTTGGCGTAGATGCCGGTTTCAAGTTTACTCAGATCGAGGCCCGGCACTTCCTGCAGCACACCGCTGAGGACGATGGCCTGCTCCAGCGTGATGCCCAGCGGCACCTGCAAGGCGCGCAGGAATTGCGCGCCTTCGCTGGCGTAACATACTTCTATCGCGATGGTCTCAGCCGCCATACACCGTTTCCGCCCGTTTGCAGAAGGAATCCACCATGCTGTTGGCGATGATGCCGAATACCGGTCCCACCAGCTTGTCCAGCAGCGCGCTGGAGAACTCGTAGTGCAGATCCAGGTCGATCTTGCAGGCATCTTCGCGCAGCGCCTTGAAGGTCCAGGTGCCGTCCAGGCACTTGAAAGGACCGTCCACCAGCTTCATCTTGATCGCCGACGACGGCAGGTTCTGATTGGCGGTGGTGAAGCTCTGCTTGACGCCGTGGTAGTTGATGCCGACGCTGGCCACCACCGTATCGCCGTTGCGCTCTTTGATCTCGACACCGCCGCACCATGGCAGGAATTTAGGGTAATTCTCGATGGCCGCCACCAGGTCGAACATCTGTTGGGCGCTGTAACCGAGTAAAACTGATTTGTGCACTACTGCCATTTGCTAACCATTTGCTATGATGTTGAATTATTCGCGTCTGACGACGCGCAGCAGTAGTTTAACCGATACCCACTCATGACCATAGCCGATAACAAAAAAGCCTTTTTTGACTACTTTATCGAAGACCGCTTCGAAGCCGGGATCGTGCTAGAAGGCTGGGAAGTCAAGGCCATCCGCGACAACAAGGTGCAGATCAAGGAAGCCTACGTCACCATCAAGGGCGACGAGCTGTACCTGTTCGGCGCCCACATCAGCGCCCTGCCGACCGCCTCCACCCACATCAGCCCGGAAGCCGTGCGCACCCGCAAGCTGCTGCTGCACCGCGAACAGATCGACAAGCTGATCGGCAAAGTGGTGCGCGCCGGCTACACCCTGGTGCCGCTCAACCTGCACTTCAAGGGCGGCCGCGTGAAATGTGAAATCGGCCTGGCCAAGGGCAAGAAAATGCACGATAAACGTGCCACAGAGAAAGATCGTGACGGCAAGCGCGAAGTCGCGGCAGCGATGAAGACCCACAGCCGTTAAAACTGTTGCGCACTCTGTACAAAACCCGGTCCCGTACCGGGTTTTTTATCGCCCGGAGAATTTCTAAGTAGAAACATCCATGCTAAACTGGGCGAAGAATGATTTCACATTCGCCGCCGCTGCATGGCTGCGATCCGGAACCTGTACTTTTGACGACGAGGCAATAATGGCGCTGAAAACTGCAATGGCTATCGCAGCCGGAATACTGCTGGCAGGCTGCGCATCGCGCTATACGCCCACCCCGCTGGCGGCCAACTTCCCCACCACCAAACAGGCCAAGCTGCAAGCCGCCTACCATTGGGGCGTCATTTCCGACAGCATCGAAAAACAGGTCTCGGCCGAGCTCAAGAAGAACCCACCGCGTCCGGTCTACCTGAACGAACCGAAGCAACCAACGCCGTTCCAGCGCGCACTGGCGACCCAGCTCACCACCTCGCTGGTAAACGACGGCCATGTGGTGTCGCGCAGCCCGGCCGGCGCCCTCAAGGTCGAACTCGACGTGCAGGCGGTCAGCTTCACCGCCAACCGGCCGCAATACCGCTACCATGGCGAGCGCTCGATCCTCGGCGCTGGCGTCTGGCTGCTAAGCGAAATCGAAGCGCCGGTACTGGCCAACCTGACCGCCGGCATCGGCGCGCTGGACGCGCACGATTGGTTCAACGCCCAGTTCGCGCCGGGCGAAACGCCGAAAACCGAAATCATCGTCACCGTCTCGGTCTCCGACCAATACCGCTATCTGGCGCGCAGCACCTCCGCCTACTATGTGGCCGACAGCGACCGTGTACTGTACGGCATCGTCGATCCCACACCCGAAGAACCTAAACTGACGCGCACCTTCCAGGTGCGTGGAGACATGTAATGCTGAAGACCGTAACGCGCACCGCGCTGCTGGCCCTGCCGCTGCTGGTGGCCGGCTGTTCCTCGACGCCGAAGAACGAGGAAGGCAATTATTCCACCATCTCCTCCAACCAGTTCATCAACGCCAACTACAAGGCCGCCGACACGCTGCTGCAGCAACTGAGCGGCAAGCTGGTGGCCGACAAGCCGCTGATCGTGGCCACCGTGGTCAACATCGACGCGCTGGAGCAGACCACCACGCTTGGCCGTCTGGTATCGGAGCAGCTGTCCACGCGCATGTCCCAAGGCGGCCTGAGCATGCTGGAGATGAAGCTGCGCAACAGCGTCTACCTCAAGCGCAACCAGGGCGAGCTGATGCTCACGCGCGAAATCGGCGAAGTGGCCAACAGCCACAATGCGCAGGCCATCGTGGTCGGCTCGTACGCGGAAACCAGCGACATGGTGTTCATCAACGTCAAGGTGATCCAGCCCAACACCAACTTCGTGCTGGCCGGCCATGACTATGTGCTGGCCAAGGAAGCCATCGTCCGCTCCATGCTGCAGCGGAATTAAAGCAGCAAGGGCAGCACGTCGACTGCGGCTGCCTCCACTTTCAGGCCGATCAGGTCGTCCGCCCGGGTCTTGCCCAGGTTGATGGCCGCGATCGGCTTGTTTGTTTGCGCGGCCAGCTTGGCGAAACGATAGCCGGAAAACACCATCAGCGAGGAGCCGACCACCAAGACGGCGTCGGCCTCGTCCGCCAGCGCCAGCGCATCGGCCGTGCGTTGCGGCGGAATATTATCCCCAAAGAAAATCACATCGGGCTGCAACACGCCGCCGCAGGCGCCGCAGTGCGGCAGGCGGAAATCCTGGAACTCGTCGAGTTCCAGTTCGGCGTCGCCGTCGGGACGCGCCTCGGGCACGACCTCGCCGGCCGGACCGGTGGGCGCGAAGGCAGGATTGGCGTCCAGCAGCCATTGCTGGATCGCGGTACGCGGATGCACCTTGCGGCAATCCAGGCACAGCACGCCGTGAATATTCCCATGCAGCTCGATCAGCCTGCGGCTGCCCGCGCGCTGGTGCAGGCCGTCGACATTCTGCGTGATGACGGCATGGATGCGGCCGCCCGCCTCCAGCTCGGCCAGCGCGCGGTGCCCGGCGTTGGGCGCGGCGCCGGCCAGGGTCGGATAGCCGGCCATGCTGCGCGCCCAGTAGCGCCGACGCACCGCCTCGGACTGGCGAAAATCCGGGCCCTGGATGGGATTGCGGCCGCGCCGCACGCCGTCCTTGTCGCGGTAATCGGGGATGCCGGAAGCAGTGCTGAGGCCGGCGCCGGTCAGCACCAACACCCGTTTGTTGCGCTGCAGAAAAATTTTTAGCTGTTCGATGTCTTGGTTCATGGCCAAATGGTACAACACATCAGAAAGTGACAAATATCACTAGCCGAGTTTGGTATTTCCAAGATAAAATTTGCATGTCTTTTGAGAAATTCAAGTTGCTAAATAACAACACATAAGGGATACGCCATGAAAGCCAAGAATATTCTGAAATGCGCCGCACTGGCGGCCCTGATGGCAGCCGGTGCTGCGCAAGCGGCGCCGGTTGAACTGGTCGTCAACGGCAGCTTTGAAACCGAGCACGTCGACAACAACTCCTGGTACAACACGCCATCGCTGAGCGGCTGGTCCAACACCAGTGGCGGCATTGAGATCCGCAACATGGTCGAAGGCTCGGCAGCTGACGGCCACAACTTCGTCGAACTCGACACCACCGGCAATAGCGACATCTACCAACTGCTGAGCACGACGGCCGGCCAGTACTACACCCTGACCTTCAAGTATGCCGACCGCATCAACGTACCGGTCAGCTCGCAAGGCTTGAGCGTCTCCCTGAACGACAGCGTCGTCAGTGGTGTCGGCACGTCGGGCGGCGGCTGGGCCAATGGCAGCTACACCTTCCTGGCCACGGGCGCAACGAGACTGACGTTCACCGCGACCGGCACCAGCGACAGCCTGGGCACGTCGCTGGACAGCATCTCGGTGACGGCCGTACCGGAACCAACAACCTACGCCATGCTACTGGCCGGCCTGGGCCTGGTAGGCTTCGCCGCCCGCCGCCGCAAGCAATAAAAATTCGGGGTCAAAATTCGGGGTCAGTTCCGACATTCGGACATTTCGCGCGCGAAATGTCCGAATGTCGGAACTGACCCCGAATTCAAAGGCGGGTACGCAGGTCTTCTACGGATGCGCGCCAGTCGGCGTAGTGCTCGCTTTCTTCCCACAGTTGCCGTAGTTCGCTGTCGGGCGCGAGGATGCGCTCGATAGCGCGTAGCGCTTTCTCGGCCAGGTCCGCACGCGGCTTGGCCTTGGCTTTGCGCGCTTCCACCCATTCGTCGATCGCCGCGCTGTCTTCCGTTTTCGGACCGCCCTTGCCCTGCAGCCGCGCCAGCACTTCGATCGCCGCCAGCGCTTCGGCCGCGAACGGCGCTTCCAGTTCCGCGCCGCTGTCCAGCACCGTGTTGAGCGTATCCGCCACCGCGTCCAGATTGCTGGTTTCGTGCAAATCTTCCGCCCAGTCCTGCGCGTAGTCGTTGCCGAAGGCGTCCACCGACCAGGTTCCCATAATTATTCCTTAATGATCTTGCTTTGCGTTTTGACGACCTGCATCGCCGTTGCGATCAGGCCGCTCATCTCCCCGAGATTGGCCGGTATGATAATCGAATTATTGGTCTTGGCAAGCTGGCCGAAGGCAGTGATGTATTGCTCGGCCACCTTGAGGTTCATGGCTTCGTCGCCGCCCGGCTCGCGGATCGCCGCACCGACTTGACGCAAGGCCGTGGCACTGGCTTCCGCCAAAGCGACGATGGCCGCCGCCTGGCCCTGCGCGCGGTTGATGGCCGCTTTCTTGTCGCCTTCCGAGCGCGCGATCTGCGCTTCACGCTCGCCGTTGGCGATGTTGACCTGCTCCTGCTGACGGCCTTCCGACGCCGCGATCAAGGCGCGCTTCTCGCGCTCGGCCGTGATCTGCGCCTGCATCGCGTGCAGGATTTCCTTCGGCGGCGTCAAATCCTTGATTTCGTAGCGCAGCACTTTCACGCCCCAGTTGGCGGCCGATTCATCGATGGCGTTGACGATGGTGGTGTTGATATGCTCGCGCTCCTCAAAGGTGGTGTCGAGTTCCATGCGGCCGATCACGGAACGCAGCGTGGTCTGCGCCAGCTGGGTGATCGCGGCGATGTAGTTGGACGAGCCGTAGGAGGCGCGCATGGCGTCCGTCACCTGGAAGTACAGGATGCCGTCCACCTGCAGCTGCGTGTTGTCCTTGGTGATGCAAACCTGCGGCGGCACATCCAGCGGGATTTCCTTCAACAGGTGCTTGTAGGCGATGCGGTCCACAAACGGAATCACGATGTTGAGCCCAGGCCCCAGCGTAGCATGGTATTTGCCGAGCCGCTCCACCACCCAGGCGTGCTGCTGCGGCACCACGTTGATGGTCTTGAAGACGAACACCAAAGCCAGTATGAACAGGATGAAGGTGACGTTGCCGATGCTGATATCCATGTGTTTCTCCGTAAGTTAATCTCAGGCGGCCACGATCAGGCGGCTGCCGCGTACTTCGCGTATCGTGTATTGGCCCGGCGCCGGGACGGCCCCGGGCGTGGCACCAGCTTCCAATACGACATCCCACAGCGCGCCGCGATACATCACGCGCGCAGCGCCATCCTGCCACGCCGGCACCTGCACGGTCTGGCCAATATCAAGGTTGACGTTGGGATCGCGCTCGGCCTGCACGCGCTGCTGCTGCATGCCGAAGCGGCTGCGGCGCAGCGCCACCGTGGCGGCGACGCCGACCACGGCGGCCACCAGCAGCTGTACGGCCTGGCCCAGGCCCAGCAAGGCGGCGGCACTGCCCGCCGCCAGGCCGATGGCGATCATCAGCAGGTAGAACGTGCCGGTGAATAGTTCAAGTATGACGGTCAGGCCGGCGGCGGCCAGCCAATAGCTCCAATCAGCCATGATGCTCTCCTTTTAAATGCAAAAACCCCCGCTTCCCGGAATGGGCTGCGAGGGTCTGTGCTGCTGGACAAATGGTATTGATAGAGTTTTTTGCTACTAAATTCGATAACTCCAGTCTAAACCATTTTCCATCGTCGTCAATACTTTATTATTTCTGCTGCAGACTGGCCAGCTTCTGCCAAGTGTCGATCACCGAGTCCGGATTCAGCGACATCGATTCAATGCCCTGCTCCATCAGCCACACCGCGAAGTCCGGGTGGTCGGAAGGACCTTGGCCGCAGATGCCGATGTATTTGCCCTGCTTGCGGCAAGCCTGGATGGCCTGCGACAGCAGCGCTTTCACCGCATCGTCGCGCTCGTCGAAGTCGGCCGCCAGCAGCGCCATGCCGGAATCGCGGTCCAGTCCCAGCGTCAGCTGGGTCAGGTCGTTGGAGCCGATGGAGAAGCCATCGAAATGCTCGAGGAAGCGATCGGCCAGGATCGCGTTCGATGGCACTTCGCACATCATGATCAGGCGCAGGCCGTTCTCGCCGCGCACCAGGCCGTTCTTGCCCAGCAGGTCGACGACTTTTTCAGCCTGGCCCAGGGTACGCACGAACGGCACCATGATCTCGACATTGGTCAGGCCCATGTCGTTACGCACGCGTTTCATGGCCGCGCATTCCATTTCGAAGGCGCCGGCAAAGTCGGCGGCCAGGTAGCGCGCGGCGCCACGGAAGCCCAGCATCGGATTTTCTTCGTCCGGCTCGTAGCGCGAACCGCCGATCAGTTTCTTGTACTCGTTGGACTTGAAGTCCGACAGGCGCACGATCACCGGTTTCGGCCAGAACGCGGCGGCGATGGTGGCAATGCCTTCGGCCAGCTTGTCGACGTAAAACGCTTTCGGCGAAGCGTGACCGCGTGCGACCGATTCCACCGCTTTCTTCAGATCGGCGTCGATGTTCGGATATTCCAGGATCGCTCGCGGGTGCACACCAATATTGTTATTGATGATGAACTCCAGGCGCGCCAGGCCGACGCCCGCATTCGGCACCGACTGGAAGTCGAAGGCCAGCTGCGGATTGCCGACGTTGAGCATGATCTTGGTCGGCAGTTTCGGCAGTTCGCCGCGCGCCACTTCCGAGATTTCGGTTTCCAGCAGACCGTCGTAGATCTTGCCTTCGTCGCCCTCGGCGCACGAGACGGTGACGAAGGTGCCGTCTTTCAGCACCTCGGTGGCGTCGCCGCAACCGACGACCGCAGGCACGCCCAGTTCACGCGCGATGATCGCCGCGTGGCAGGTGCGGCCGCCACGGTTGGTGACGATGGCGGAGGCGCGCTTCATCACCGGCTCCCAGTTAGGATCGGTCATGTCGGCCACCAGCACGTCGCCTGGCTGCACGCGCTCCATGTCGGCCGGGTCGTGAATCACGCGCACCGGACCGGCGCCGATCTTCTGGCCGATGGCGCGGCCGGAGGCCAGCACCGTGCCGCTCGACTTCAGCTTGAAGCGCTGCTGCACGTCGGTCGCCTTCTGCTGCGACTTCACGGTTTCAGGACGCGCCTGCAGGATGTACAGTTTGCCGTCGCGGCCATCCTTGCCCCACTCAATGTCCATCGGACGCTGGTAGTGGTTCTCGATGATGACGGCGTACTTGGCCAGCTCCACCACTTCCTCGTCGTTCAGCGAATAGCGGTTGCGCAGCTCGACCGGGACGTCGACGGTCTTCACCGAGCGGCCAGCCTTGGCTTCGTTGGTGAACTCCATCTTCAGCAGCTTGGAGCCGATGTTGCGGCGGATGACAGGCGATTTGCCTTTTTCCAGCATCGGTTTGTGGACGTAGAATTCGTCCGGGTTGACCGCGCCCTGCACCACCGTCTCGCCCAGGCCATAGCTGGAGGTGACGAACACCACGTCCTTGAAGCCGGACTCGGTATCGATGGTGAACATCACGCCAGCCGCGCCCAGGTCGGAACGCACCATGCGCTGCACGCCGGCCGACAAGGCCACTTCGGCGTGGGTGAAGCCTTTGTGCACACGGTAGGAAATGGCGCGGTCGTTGTACAAGGAAGCGAAGACGTGCTTCATGGCGTCGAGCACGTTTTCGATGCCGACCACGTTGAGGAAGGTCTCCTGCTGACCGGCGAACGAGGCGTCCGGCAAATCTTCGGCGGTGGCCGAGGAGCGCACGGCAAACGACATCTCGGTGCTGGAATCAGCCACCAGTTGATCGTAATAGGTTTTGATTTCCGCTTCCAGGCGTGGCTGGAATGGCGTGTCGATGATCCACTGACGGATCTCGGCGCCGGCTTGCGCCAACGAGCGCACGTCGTCGATGTTCAGATCGGACAGGCGGTCGGCGATGCGGTCGGCCAGCGACTTGCCGCCGCCGACGCTGTGCGACAGGAAGTCGCGGAAAGCCTGCGCGGTGGTAGCGAAACCACCCGGCACGCGCACGCCGGCTTCCGCCAGCTGGCTGATCATCTCGCCGAGCGAGGCGTTCTTGCCGCCGACGGATTCGACATCCGTCATTCGCAAGTGTTCAAACGAGGCAAGGTAAACCGCTTCGTTGTTTTGCTCCTTCAATGCTGCGTTGGACATAATGACACCTTTTTGATGATAGAAATCTTCCAGCGAGGCGCAGACTTGTTTCTTGTTATTCTGTTCGTCGTGCAGCACAATTAACCATTGCCGATCATTCTACAGCCTGAATCGCGAATTGACGATTCACAATACTGACAGCCACCTCTACATGACACAAGAACAACGACAACCCCTGCCCTCCGCCGCCCGCACCGTGTTTTTCGTTTCGGACGGGACCGGCATTACGGCGGAAACCTTTGGTCACTCGGTCCTGACCCAATTCGAGCTGCGCTTCCGCCAGGTGCGGCTTCCCTTCATCGATACACTGGACAAGGCGCATGACGCGGTGCGCAAGATCAACGAAGCGTTTGCAACCGATGGTCAACGGCCGATCATCTTTTCCACCCTGGTGAAGACGGAGTTGTCGGATGTGATTCGTCTATGCAAGGGCATGTACATGGACATGTTCCAAACTTTTGTTGCTCCGCTGGAACAAGAGTTGGGCGTGAAATCGACCCATACCATCGGCCGTTCGCACAATATCGTGGACAGCGAGGAGTACAAGAACCGGATCGAGGCGATCAACTTCTCGCTGGCGCATGACGACGGACAGTCGCACAAGAATTTGTCGTCGGCGGATGTGATACTGGTGGGCGTGTCGCGCTCGGGCAAGACGCCGACCAGTTTATATCTGGCGATGCAGTATGGGATCAAGGCGGCCAATTATCCGTTGATACCGGATGATTTTGAGCGCGGCAGATTGCCGTCGTCGCTGTATGAGTTCAAGTCCAAGATTTTTGGGCTGACCATTACCCCGGAGCGCTTGAGCGAGATCCGCAACGAGCGTCGCGCGGGCAGCAAGTATGCGTCGCTGGAGAATTGCAGGTATGAGGTGAACGAGGCGGAAGCGATGATGAAGCGCGAGGGGATACGCTGGCTGTCGTCGACGACCAAGTCGATTGAAGAGATATCGACCACGATCCTGCAGGAGATTAAGCCGGATCGGCGCGAGTACTAGCGCCACCCCGCACGGCCAGGCAGGGTCGGACCCTGCGGGTCCGACCCTTAAGCTTTCACGCTGGCGTCGAGGTGGAAGCGCACGGGGTAGGTGCAAGATGAACGAATCACCTGTCCCCCCCCTTAGAAAAAGTGCTGCCAGTCGGCCAGCCAGCCAGGAAAATCTTCCACCGGCATCGGCTTGGCGATGTAGTAGCCCTGGGCGTAGGTGCAGCCCAGGCTTTGCAGGAAATCCCAATCCTGCTTGGTCTCCACGCCCACCGCCACCGAACGGCGATCCAGGCTGCGGGCCAGGCCTAGGCAGGAGCGCAGCACCGTGCCGATCGCCGCCCGCTTGGACGCGCCATCCACAAAGCTGCGGTCTATCTTCAGTTCCGAGAACGGAATGCGCGCCAGCAGTTGCAGGTTGCTGCGCCCTGTCCCGTAGTCGTCGATCGCCAGGCCGAAGCCTTTCATCCGCAGCCGCAGCAGCCGTTCGAGGAAGTGCGGATCGGTGGTGAGCACCGCCGATTCCGTCATTTCAAAGGTGATGTAGTCGGCCATGATGCGATGCCGCTCAAGGCAGGTGCCGATCTGCTCCATGAATTGCGGGTGCGCCAGCGTGGTCTGGTCGACGTTGATCGATACAGAGATCGGCACGCCCTGGTCGTGCAGCTTGCGGCACGCAGCCACCGATTTTTCGATCATGGCCCAGTCGAGGAAGTCGACGCGCCGGTTGTCTTCCAGCGCCTGCATGAACGAGGCCGGCCCCAGCACCCCGTGCAGCGGATGCCGCCAGCGCGCAAACATCTCCAGGCCTTTGACCTGCCCCGTTTCGAGTTCGATCTTCGGTTGGAAGTAAGGATCGAATTCGCGCTCCTGCAAGCCTTGCCCGACTTCGGCGAAGGACATGCACAGCGCCGGTCCCTGTGCGCCTTGCGCCGCGCCAGGTTGCAGATAGTTGGATACCAACGCCATTAACCGGCTGCCGATCACCGGCTTGCCGATCGCGCCCAGCACGTTGACGCCGTAGGCATCGGCCATGGTCTCCACCGAGAACAACACCGCGTTGCTTTGCGCGCCGACCACGATGATGCCGGCCTTGCAGCGCGCTTCGCCCAGGCGGCGGATCAGCTCCAGCGCATCCATGCCAGGCAACGCCAGGTCGATGATGGCGATGTCCACCGGCGGCGTGATGCCGGCGCTGAAGTGGCGCAGCGCGGTGTGGCCGTCGGGCGCCTGCGTGATGCGCCCGACGCCTACGTGCACCAGGATATCGGCCAGCGCATGGCGTTGAACCTGATCCCCTTCGGCTACCAGAAAATGCAACTGCGCGATATCCATGTACAGCTCCAGTGTGTGCTTACGCCTGATTCTGCCTTACTTGCTCGAAAAAGCAAACCGCCGCGCAGGCGGCCACGTTGAGCGACTCCACCTGCCCCAGGTGCGGTATCACCACCTGGTGCGTGGCCGCCGACAGCAGGTCGTCCGCCACGCCCTGCCCTTCGTGGCCGAACAGCCATGCCGTCGGCACGCGCAAATCGACGTCGTACAGGCGCTGCGTGGCGTAGCCGCTGGTGGCCAGGGTCTGCACCTTGGCGCCGGTAATCAGCGCCGCCAGGTCGACGTTTTCAAAAATATCGAGTACGAAGTGCGCACCCATCGCCGCCCGCAGCACCTTCGGCGACCAGCAGAACGCCGTGCCGGCGCTGCAGTACACCTGGGTGATGCCGGCCGCAGCCGCGCTGCGCAGGATGGAGCCGACATTGCCGGGATCCTGCACGCCGTCCAGCAGCACCGCCGAAACGCTTAGCGGCGCCGTCACCGCACGCTCCGGCGTGGCGACCAGGAACATGACGCCGACGCCATGTTCCACCTGGCTGACGGCGTTGTACAGCGCATCCGGCAAAGCCAGCACGTGGGCGCGCTGCGCTTCCAGCTGGCCGACGATGCCCATCACTTCGGCGTTCTGCAGCGAGCCTTCGCTGACCACACATTGCTCCGGCAGACCGCGCAGCTGCAGATACGACTGGCACAGGTGCACGCCGTCGAGCAGTGTGCGGCCGGCCTTGCGGCGCGCCGACGAACTGCCGGCCAGCTTGACCAGGTCTTTGTATTGCGCGTTGTCGCGCGAGGTAATCGTCTTCACAGGTTCACCTCCAGCAGCGCGCGCACCGGCGCGAACGATCGGCGATGCACCGGCGACGGCCCGTGCTCGCGCAGGCGCGCCAGGTGCAGCGCCGTGCCGTAGCCCTTGTGCTGGTCGAAGCAGTAGTGCGGATAACGTTCATGCAGCAGCACCAGCGCGGCGTCGCGCGCGGTCTTGGCCAGAATGGAGGCGGCCGAGATGGCGTCCACCTTGTCGTCGCCGCCGATGATGGCGATGCTCTGGATCTTCATCACCGGGCAGCGGTTGCCGTCGATCAGGGCCAGCGTCGGCACGGTGCTCAGCGCTTCCACCGCGCGCCGCATGGCCAGCATGGAGGCCTGCAGGATATTCAGCTTGTCGATTTCCTCTTCCGACGCTTCGGCGATGGCCCATGCCAGCGCGTGCTGCTTGATCAGCGGCGCCAGCATGTCGCGCTTGGCCTCGGTGAGTTTCTTCGAGTCGCGCAGGCCTTCGATGGGACGCGAGACGTCGAGGATGACGGCGGCCGCGAACACCGGGCCGGCCAGCGGCCCGCGTCCCGCCTCGTCCACGCCGCAGATGATTTCATCGGGCGATGCCGGCAAGTCGTCGAACAGTCCCAGGTTTTGATTCTTCACTTTAGTTACTCTTCATTCCGTCGTTCCCGCGCAGGCGGGAACCCATAGGTCGATGACCGGAGGCGCTCAGCATGGATTCCCGCTTTCGCGGGAACGACATTCAGGCGCCGATTACTTTCAATACCGCTGCGGCGCTTTCCGCCGCGCTATTGCGCAACAGGCTGTGATGCATGTCGGTGAAGCGCTGCGCCAGCCGCAAGCGGTGCGGCGCGTCGCTCAGCTGCTTCCACATGGCTTGCGCCAGCGCCTCCGGATTGGCCACGCCTTGCAGCATCTCCGGCACCAGGTATTCGCGCGCCAGGATGTTCGGCATGCCGATCCACGGCTGGTAGCCGAAGTGGCGCAGGATCTGCCATTCCAGCTCAGCCATCTTGTAGGCGATCACCATCGGCTTCTTGAACAGCGCCACCTCCAGCGAGGCCGTACCCGAAGCCACCAGCACCGCGTCGGCCGCCGCAATCGCGGTGTGCGACTGGCCGTCCAGCAGCTGGATCTCGACGTCCTGCAGGCGCGCCTGCGCCACCAGCTGCAGGAAGTACTGCTTCTGCCGCTCGCCGGCCATCGGCGCGACGAAACGCAGCGTGCGGTCGCGCAGCTTGAGCAGCCTGGCCGCCTGCATGAAGGCCACCGTGTTGTACTTGATCTCCGACATGCGGCTGCCCGGCATGATGGTGACCACGTTGGCGTCCTCCGGCATGCCGAGCGCGCGCTTGGCCGCGCCTTGGTCCGGCGCCAGCGGGATCAGCTCCGCCAGCGGGTGGCCCACATAGCTGACCGGCACGCCGGCCTGCTGGTAGATCGCTTGCTCGAACGGGAACACCACCAGCATGTGCGACACAGCGCGAATGATTTTCTTGATGCGGCCACCGCGCCAGGCCCATATCTGCGGGCCGATGTAGTGGATGGTCGGGATGCCGGCCGCCTTCAGCTGCTCTTCCAGCCCGAGGTTGAAGCCCGGGTAGTCGGCGCCGATGAAGGCCGCCGGCCGCTCGGCCAGCAACTGGTCGCGCAACTGGTTCTGGATGCCTTTCAATTCGCGGTAGCGCATCAACACCGGCAGCAGGCCGCGCACCGTCAGCTGGTCCATCGGCCAGTGCGATTCGAAGCCATGCTCCATCATGTGCTGGCCGCCGATACCGTGGAAGCGCGCGTCCGGCAGATGCGGACGCAGGCCGGAAAGCAAACGAGCCGCCAGCATGTCGCCGGACGGCTCGCCTGCCACCAAGGCTAAGGACAGCTTGTCAGCGGACGATGCCACGGGTCGCCGTATCGAGGAATTCGCGCATGGCGCGCATGTGCAGCGCCACCTCGGGCGGCACTCCCGCCTCTTCGGCCACCAAGGCCGCCTTGGCTTCTTCCAGCGTCAGGCCGGAGCGGTAGATGATCTTGTAAGCCGCGCGGATGCCGTTGATCTGCTCGCGCGTGAAGCCGCGCCGTTTCAGGCCTTCGATGTTGACGCCGTGCGCCGCCGCCGGATTACCGTTCAACAGCACGAACGGCGGCACGTCCTGGGTCAGCGAAGTGCTCATGCCGACAAATGCGTGTGCGCCGATCTTGCAGAACTGGTGCACGTTGGCGAAGCCGCTCATGATGACGTGGTCGCCGATTTCGACGTGGCCGGCGATCTGCGCGTTGTTCGAGAAGATCGTATTGCTGCCCACCACGCAGTCGTGCGCCAGGTGGACGTAGGCCGAGATCCAGTTGTCGTTGCCCAGCGACGTCACGCCCTTGTCCTGCACCGTGCCGGTGTTGAAGGTGCAGAATTCGCGGATGGTGTTGCGGTCGCCGATGGTCAGGCGGGTCGCTTCGCCGGCCCACTTCTTGTCCTGCGGCGCGGCGCCGATGGACGAGAACTGGAAGAACTTGTTGTCGCTGCCGATGGTCGTGTGACCTTCGATGACCACGTGCGGGCCGACCACCGTGCCGGAGCCGATGGTCACGTTCGGGCCGATCACCGAATACGGGCCGACTTCTACGCTCTCGTGCAGCTCGGCCTTGCTGTCGACGATGGCGGTGGCGTGTATCCTCGACATGATTACTGCCCTGCTGCCGGCTGCGATGCGTCGGCGGCGTTACGGATGGTGCACATCAGGTCCGCCTCGACAGCGGTCTGGCCGTCGACCGAGCCGACCGCCTTGTATTTCCAGATGCCGCGCGAGACGCGCACAATTTCGATGTCCATCTTCAGCTGGTCGCCAGGACCTACAGGGCGCTTGAAGCGCGCGTTGTCGATGCCGACGAAATACACCACCGAGTTTTCGTCCGGCTTGATGCCCATGGTCTTGAACGACAGCAGCGCGGCGGTTTGCGCCATCGCTTCGATCATCAGCACGCCCGGCATCACCGGCTTGTGCGGGAAGTGGCCGTTGAAGAATTCTTCGTTGACGGTGACGTTCTTGATGGCGGTGATGCGCTTGTTCTCCTCGTACGACAGCACGCGGTCGACCAGCAGCAGCGGATAACGGTGCGGCAGGTAGGACTTGATTTCGCAGATGTCCATCGTTTTGGAGGTTTCAGGCTGAGTAGTGGTCATGATTCGTTATTCTCTGTTTTGGTCTTGATGGTTTTTTCCAGCGCACGGATTTTATCGCGCATGGCCGACAGGTTGCGGACAATCGCGGCCGACTTTTCCCAGTCGGCGTTTTTCGCCAGCGGGTAGAAGCCGGTGTACTGCCCCGGTTCCAGGATCGAGCGCGACACCATGCTGCCCGAACCGACATGCACCTTGTCGACGATTTCAAGGTGGCCCAGCACCATCGCGGCGCCGCCGAAGGTGCAGTACTTGCCGATCTTCGCGCTGCCGGCCACGCCGACGCAGCCGGCCATCGCCGTATGCGCGCCGATGTGGCAGTTGTGGCCGATCTGGATCTGGTTGTCCAGTTTCACGCCGTCTTCGATGATGGTGTCGGCCAAGGCGCCGCGATCAATGGTGGTGTTGGCGCCGATGTCGACGTCGTCGCCGATCATCACGCGCCCGGTCTGCGGTATCTTGATGTACACGCCGCCTTCGTTGGCGAAGCCGAATCCGTCGGTGCCGATCACGGCGCCGGAATGGATGATGCCGCGCTGGCCGATCTGGCAGTAGGCGTGGAAGGTGACGTTGGCGAACAGCTGGGTGCCGGCCCCGATCACCGCCTCGCGGCCGATGAAGCAGCCGGCGCCGATCACTGCGCCGTCTTCGATCACGGCGCCGTCCTCGATCACCGCGCGCGGACCCACGTGGGCCGAGGCGGCCACCTGCGCGCTGTCGGCCACCACGGCCGTGGGGTGCACGCCGGCCGCCGGCACGATGGCCGTCAGCGCGGCAAAATACTGCGCCGCGCGGGCGAAATACACATACGGGTTGGGAACCACGATGCGCGCGCCGCTGTAGCCGGCCGCGATGAATGCGTCATCGGCGGCCGAGACGATCAGCGCCGCCGCCTTGCTCTGCAGCGCCTGCGCGCGCAGCTTGCTGTTGCTGAGAAAGCTGATGTGCGAAACGCCGGCATCCGCCAGTGGCGCGATCCCGGTCACTTCCAGGTTCGCATCGCCCACCAGCTGTCCGCCCAAGCGTTCGACCAAGGTGCCTAGTCGAGTGCCCATCGGGTGATCCAATCTGTTTGTTTATTTATCTTTGTCCAGCGCGGACAGCACCTTCTCGGTGATGTCGATGCGGTTGCTGGCCCAGACCGCGTCCTGCAGCACGATGTCGAAACCTTCGACGCTGGCCAGCTGCTTGATGATGCGCGTGGCTTTTTCAGAGATCGCCTGGCGCTCCTCGTTGGTGCGCTGGCTGACGTCTTCGCGGAACTCGCGCTGGCGGCGCTGGTATTCCTTATCCAGCTCGAACACGTCGCGCTGGCGCTTGACGCGCTCCGCCTCGCTCAGGGCCGGCGCATCCTTCTCCAGCTTTTCCGAGGCGCTCTTCAGGCGTCCGGCCATTTCGGCCATGGCCTTCTCGCGCGACTTGAACTCTTCCTTCAACTTTTCCTCGGCCAGCTTGGCCAGCTTGGATTCATTGTAGATGCGTTCAGGGCTGATCCAGGCGATGCGCGAGGCCGAGGTCTGAGCCTGCACCGGCGCCAATGAACACCAGCCCAGCGCAAGCACGGCGAGATATTTGGTCATGGTGGCAGATGCAGTCTTCAACTTATTTCTCCGAGAAAAATGATATTACCTTCAAGCATAACTTTGGTCATGCGTTCGCCTATTAAAAGCCGCTACCCATCTGGAACTGGAAGCGTTCCAGGCGGTCGCCCGTCTTGGCGTTCAGGGGCTTAGCATAACTCAGTTTCAGTGGACCGACCGGCGAAATCCAGCTGATCCCCAGACCGGTCGAATAACGCAGCTGCGACAGGCGCATCTTCTCGCCTTCCTGATAGACCTGGCCGCCGTCCACGAAACCGAACCAGCGCAAGCTGCGGTCCTGGCCCGAACCCGGGAACGGCAACTGCAGTTCGGCATTGCCGATCAGGCGCGAGGCGCCGCCCAGCGCATCGCCGTAGCGGTAGTCGACCGCGCCCAGCGAGGAACTCAGGTAGCCGCGCACCGAACCGATGCCGCCGCCATAGAAGTTCTTGAACACCGGATAGCTGCTGTCGCCCAGGCCACGGCCGTAGTCAATCTCGCCCTTCAGGGCCAGCGTGACCTTCTGGTACAGCGGCTTGTACCACTGGTGTTCGTACACCGCGCGGTAGTATTTCTGCTTGCCGACCAGGTCCAGCTCCAGGTTGGCGCGCTGATAGCGGCCGGCGGTCGGCGTCAGCGCCGAGTCGCGGCTGTCGCGCGCCCAGGCCATGGTCAGCGGCACCGCGTTGGTGTCGGCGGTACCGACACCGGTGGTGGTGCCGTTGATGGTATTGACGTATTCCTGGAAGCGGATCGGCGAAGTGCTGTCGGTGGTAATGCGCGAGCGTTCCAGGCCGATGCCGAAGAACACGGTGTCCACTTCCGAGAACGGCACGCCGTAGCTGATGCGGCCACCCTGCTGACGGATGGTGTAGGAACCGATGTTCAGCGCCGGCGGCTGCTGCGTGCGCAGATACAGCTCGTAGCCGCGCGAGATGCCGTCGTCGGTGTAGTACGGGTCGGTCTGCGAGAACGAAATCGTGCGGCTGTACTTGGAGGTGTTCAGCTCCAGGCCCACGGTGGTGCCCGAACCGGCGAAGTTGGCCTGCTGGACCGCCGCCTGGAACGAGAACTTCTCCGACTGCGAGAAAGCGCCGCCGATCTGGAAGTTACCGGTCGGCTTTTCAACCACGGTCAGGTTGACGTCGACCTGGTCGGAAGTGCCCTGCGCTTCCGGCGTATCGATGGTCACGTCCTTGAAGTAGCCGAGGCGGTCGACGCGGTCGCGCGACAGCTTGATCTTGTTGGCGTCATACCAGCTCGACTCGAACTGGCGGAACTCGCGGCGGATTACCTCGTCGCGGGTGGTGGTGTTGCCGGCGATGTTCATGTGGCGCACGTAGGCGCGCTTGCCCGGATCGATGAAGAACGTGAAGGCCACTTCGCGCTTGTCGCGGTTGATGTCGGGATTGGCGTTGACGTTGGCGAAGGCGTAGCCGAAGGTGCCCAGGCGATCCGAAATCAGCTTGTTGGTGGCGGTCAGCAGCTCGCCCGAATAGGTCGCGCCCTTGCGCAGCAGGACCAGGGTGCGCAGTTCTTCCTCGCGGCCGAAGGTCTCGCCTTCGAACTTGATGTCCGATACCTTGTACTGCTCACCCTCGGTGATGTTGATGGTGATGTAGATGTCCTTCTTGTCGGGCGTGATCGACACCTGGGTCGAATCGATGTTCATCTCGATGTAGCCGCGATTCAGATAGAAGGACTTGAGCGACTCGATGTCGCCGGTCAGCTTGGTCTTGGAGTACTGGTTGGCCTTGGTGTACCAGCTGAACCAGCCGCCGGTGTTGAGCGCCAGGTTGTCCTTCAGCTCTTTGTCCGAGAACACCTTGTTGCCGACGATGTTGATCTGTTTGATCTTGGCGATTTCGCCCTCGTCCACCGCGAAGGTGATGCTGACGCGGTTGCGTTCCAGCGGCGTGACGGTGGTGACCACCTTGACGCCGTACAGGCCGCGCGACAGATACTGGCGCTTGAGTTCCTGCTCGGCGCGTTCCACCGACGCCTTGTCGAAGATCTTGGTCTCGCCGACGCCGATGTCCTTCAGCGCCTTGACCAGCATGTCTTTTTCAAATTCCTTGGTGCCGGTGAAGTCCACCTTGGAGATGGCCGGACGTTCCTCGACCAGCACCACCAGCACCTGGCCGTCTTTTTCCAGCTTGACGTCCTTGAAAAAACCGGTCGCGTACAGCGCCTTGATGGCGGTGACGGATTTGTCGTCGGTGAAGGTTTCGCCGACACGCACCGGCAGATAGCTGAAGACCGTACCGGCTTCCGTGCGCTGGATGCCTTCGACGCGGATATCTTTGATGACGAAAGGATCGATCGCCATGGCGCTACCGCTGCACAGAGCCAGGACAGCGGCGCCGATCAGGCTACGGCGCAGGGAAGTTGAAGTAATACGGTCAGAATATAATTTCATCGGGTTCAATGGCTCAATCAACGAGAACTACTACAACAACCGGGCAACGTCGTTAAAGACCGCAAGCAGCATCAAAGTCAGCAACAAACCCATGCCAAGACGCTGCGCGATTTCTCCAACGCGCTCCGGCACAGAACGCCCAGTTAAAACTTCCAGCGAATAATACAGCAAATGCCCGCCATCCAGAACCGGAATTGGAAGCAAATTCATCACACCTAAACTAATGCTGATGAAGGCGATAAAGCTCAAATAGCTGGCCACGCCCATTCGTGCGGTCTGGCCGGCGTAGTCGGCAATCGTGATCGGACCGGTGACGTTCTTCAGCGAGGCTTCGCCGGTGATCATCTTGCCGATCATTTTCAGCGTCATGGTGCAGGTGTCCCACACTTTGCCGACCGCTTTGCCCAGCGCCACCAGCGGCGAAGAAGGCAGCTTGATCATATCGGGCAGCAGCGCGACGTACGCGCCAATCTTACCGACTGTTACAGTTCCTTTGCTGGTTTTTGCCTGTTCCGCTTGCGGCGTCATGCTCACCGTGAGCGGCTGGCCGCTACGCTGCAGGTCCACCTGCAGCGTTTTTCCGGCCGATGCACGAATGATGTCGATGAAGGCGACGCCGTCCGCCACCGCCACGCCGTCGACGGCGCTCAGCAGATCACCCTGGCGCAGGCCGGCGCGTTCGGCCGGGCTACCCGGCATCACTTGCTGCACCAGCGGCGCCGGACGCGAGATGCCGACGCCCAGTTGGGCCGGCACGTCGCCCTCCAGATCCAGACCGGCCAGTGCGGACGCCGGCAAGGTGGCCGCCACGCGGCCCTGCCCTGCGCGCTCGATGGCGAGGCGGATCTCGTGCTTGTCGATGGCGGACTGGATGAACTGCCAGCGCAGCTCCGACCATACCTGCACCGGCTGGTCGTTGACGGCGGTGATCACGTCGCCGTTTTGCAGGCCGGCCTGCACCGCCGCCGTGGCCGTGGCCGTTGCCGTTGCCGTTGCCGTTGCTCCGGCGGCCACGCTGATCTTGCTGCTCGGCTCCTCGATACCATGCATGTACAGCCCCGTGAACAGCACGATGGCGATCAGGAAGTTGGCCAGCGGGCCGGCGGCCACGATGGCGATGCGCTTCCAGACGTTCTGCCGCGTGAACTCGCGCTGCAAGTCCGCTTCCGGCAAGCCGGCCAGCTCACCCTCGCGCGCATCCAGCATCTTGACGTAGCCGCCCAGCGGCAGCGCCGAAATGGCCCATTCCGTCTGGTCCGGGCCGAAACGGCGCGACCACACCACCTTGCCCATGCCGACCGAAAAGCGCAGCACTTTCACGCCGCACCAGCGCGCTACCAGATAGTGTCCCAGCTCGTGGAAGACAATCAGGGAGCCAAGGCAGACGACGAACGCCAGAACGGTTTGCAGGAAGTTCATTTGACCAGTCCGGCGATATGGGTTTCAGCGGCGGCGCGGGCGGCGGCGTCCTGCGCCATCACCGCTTCGATGCTGTAGGCGGCGCCGTGCGGCAGCGTGTTCACCACATGGGCGATGACGCGGTCGATCTGGCGGAAGCCGATCTTCAGGTCGAGGAAGGCTTGCACCGCCACTTCGTTGGCCGCGTTCAGCAGGGCCGGCGCGGTACCGCCGGCGCGCAGCGCGTCGAAGGCCAGCGCCAGGCAAGGGAAGCGCGTGAAGTCCGGTTTTTCAAACTGCAGCGTGGCGATCTGCGTCAGGTCCAGCGGCGCCACGCCGGAGGCGATGCGCTCCGGGTAGGCCAGCGCGTGGGCGATCGGCGTGCGCATGTCCGGGTTGCCCAGTTGCGCCAGCACCGAGCCGTCGACGTAGGACACCATCGAGTGGATCACCGATTGCGGGTGGATCACCACTTCGATGCGGTCGACCGGGGCGCCGAACAGCCAGTGGGCCTCGATCACTTCCAGGCCCTTGTTCATCATGGTGGCCGAGTCGACCGAGATCTTGCGGCCCATCGACCAGTTGGGGTGCTTGCAAGCCTGCTCCGGCGTCACCGCTTCCAGCGAGGCGACGTCGCGCGTCAGGAACGGGCCGCCCGATGCGGTCAGCAGGATCTTGGCGACGCCGGCCGCCGGGTCGCGCACGGCCGGCACGCGGCCGCCGAACTGCGGCATGGACTGGAAGATGGCATTGTGCTCGCTGTCGATCGGCAGCAGCACGGCGCCCGATTCCTGCACCGCGTCCATGAACAGCTGGCCGGACATGACCAGCGCTTCCTTGTTCGCCAACAGGATCTTCTTGCCGGCGCGGGCGGCGGCCAGCGTCGGCGCCAGGCCGGCGGCGCCGACGATGGCGGCCATCACGCTGTCGACTTCCGCCGCGCTGGCGATGGCGCACAAGGCTTGCTCGCCCCACTCCACCTGGGTCGTCACGCCGGCGGCGCGCAGCAACGCGGCCAACTGGTCGGCGGCGGCGGCGGTGCCGACCACGGCGCGCGCGGGACGGAACTGCACGCACTGCGCGGCCAGGTCGTCGACGCGACTATGCGCGGACAGGGCGTAGACGGCATAGCGCTCGGGATGGCGCGCCACCACGTCCAGCGTGGATACGCCGATCGAACCGGTGGCGCCTAAAACGGTGATACGTTGCATGGGAATTCTTTCAGAGCCAGGACGTGACCAGCGCGGCCATCGGCAGCACCGGGATCAATGCGTCCACGCGATCGAGCACGCCGCCGTGGCCGGGCAGCAGCTGGCTGCTGTCCTTGATGCCGGCGCGGCGCTTGAGCGCGGATTCGAACAGGTCGCCGATGACGGAGAACATCACGATCACCAGCAACACCAGCAGCGTCAGCGCCCAGCCGAAGCGGGCGTGCAGCTTGTAGGCGAAGGTGTCTTGCAGCCATGGCGCAGCCGCGTCAGCGAGGAACACCGACAGCGAGGCGATCACCAGCACGGCGATGGCGCCGCCGATCGCGCCTTCCCACGACTTGCCGGGCGAGATGCTCGGCGCCAGCTTGCGCTTGCCGAAGGCCTTGCCGGAGAAGTAGGCGCCGATGTCGGCGATCCACACCAGCACCATCACCGACAGCAGGTACAGCGGCGAATGCAGGAACAGGCCGACGATGGCGAAGAAGGCCGCGAACACGGCAAAGGTAAACGTGATCGCCAGCGACCAATTGGCCGCGCCCTTCAGCGGCGGCAGACCAAGACCCAAAGTCGGCGCATAGCGGATGATCCACAGCAGCGCGGCCACGCCGTACAGCGCGTTGACCGAGCCCGGTTTGGCCGTATACATCAGCAGCACGAACAGGCCGGCGCCGACCAGGCCGGCCGCGCCGGCCTTGCCCTCGGTCAGGCCGAACAGGCGGGCGCCTTCCCATACGGCGGCGCCGACAAACAGCGTCACCACCAGGGCAAACGCGGGAAAATAGTTGAAGAACAGGACCGGCAGCAGCACCGCCAGCAAGACCAGAGCGGTAATAATCCTCGTTTTCAGCATTTAGTTTGTCTTTTCAGCCAGTTGCGCCCCGGTGCGGCCGAAACGGCGTTCACGGTGCTGGTAGGAGGCGATCGCCTCGTCGAGACATTCGGCGGAGAAGTCCGGCCAGTAGATGTCGGTGAAGAACAGCTCGGTATACGCGAGCTGCCACAACAGGAAATTGGAGATGCGCTGCTCGCCGCCGGTGCGGATGAACAGGTCCGGCTCCGGCGCGTAGGCCATGGCCAGGTGCGGCGCCAGCTGCGCCTCGCTGAAATCGGTGGCGCCGGGATGGGCTTTGACCATCTGGCCGACGGCCTGCATGATGTCCCAGCGGCCGCCGTAGTTGAAGCACACGGTCAGGGTCATGCGGGTATTGGCGGCGGTCTTGCGCTCGGCGGCGGCGATCATGCCTTGCAGCTTGTCGTCGGCGCGGGACAGGTCGCCCACCACGCGCAGGCGGATGTTATTGGCGTGCAGCTTGGAGACTTCGCGTTCGAGCGCGGTCACGAACAGGCGCATCAGAAGGGAGACTTCCTCTTCCGGGCGACGCCAGTTTTCCGAACTGAAGGCGAACAGGGTGAGGTATTCGACGCCACGACGGGCACAGGACTCGACCACGGTGCGCACGGCTTCCACGCCTTTGACGTGTCCGGCGACGCGCGGCAGGAAGCGCTTGGTGGCCCAGCGGCCGTTGCCGTCCATGATGATCGCCACGTGGCGCGGCACGGCCGGTGCGTCTGGAACCTCGGTAGTCGAACTCGTATATTTCATGAAAACTTTGGTGACTAAGTGTAAAGTATTGCAGGTGTGACGCAAAAAGACAAGAAGCGCTCCGCAGAAACGTCATTCCCGCGCAGGCGGGAATCCATGCTGAGCGTGCGGGCACGCGGTCTATGGATTCCCGCGTACGCGGGAATGACGTAATTGCGCTGGCGTTACACCGTCAGAACTTCTTTTTCCTTATCCAACAGCATCTTGTCGATGTCGGCGATGGCCTTGTCGGTCAGTTTCTGGATGTCGTCGGTGCCACGACGCTCGTCGTCTTCCGAAATCGCCTTGTCCTTGACCAGCTTTTTCAAGCCTTCATTGGCGTCGCGACGGATGTTACGCACGGCAATCTTGGCGTCTTCCCCTTCGCTCTTGACCAGTTTGACCATTTCCTTGCGGCGCTCTTCGGTCAGCGGCGGGGTCGGCACGCGGATGGTGTCGCCCTGCGCGGCCGGGTTCAGGCCCAGGTCCGCATCGCGGATGGCTTTTTCAATGGCGCCGGCCATTTTCTTCTCGAACGGCTGCACACCGATGGTGCGGGCATCCACCAGGGTCAGGTTGGCGACCTGGCTGATCGGGGTCGGATTACCGTAGTAATCCACCGTCACGTGATCAAGGATGCCGGTGTGGGCGCGGCCGGTACGGACCTTGGCCAGGTCGGCACGCAGGGTTTCCAGCGATTTGACCATGCGTTCTTGCGCACTCTTTTTAACGTCAGCTACGGACATTGCTGCTCTCCTGTGTTTCTTAAGTTACTTAAAAATTAAACGTGAACCAGTGTACCCTCATCCTCGCCCATGATCACGCGCATCAGCGCGCCGGGCTTGGTGATGGAAAACACTTTGATCGGCAGTTTCTGGTCGCGGCACAGCGCGAAAGCGGTGGCGTCCATCACCTGCAGGTGCTTGGCGATCGCTTCGTCGAAGCTGATCGTGCTGTACAGCGTGGCGTTCGGGTCCTTCTTCGGATCGGCGGTGTAGACGCCATCGACCTTGGTGGCCTTCAGCACGATTTCCGCGCTCACTTCCGAGCCGCGCAGCGCCGCTGCGGTGTCGGTGGTGAAGAACGGATTGCCAGTGCCGGCCGCGAACACCACGACCTTGCCTTCTTCCAGGTACTGCAGCGCCTTCGGGCGCACATACGGCTCCACCACCTGCTCGATACCGATGGCCGACATCACGCGCGCGGTGATGCCCACGTGACGCATGGCGTCGGCCAAGGCCAGCGCGTTCATCACGGTGGCCAGCATGCCCATGTAGTCGGCGGTGGCGCGGTCCATGCCTTGCGCACCGGGCGCCACGCCACGGAAAATATTGCCGCCGCCAATGACGATCGCCAGTTCCACGCCCAGTTTCGCGACCTCGGCCACATCGGCCACCATGCGCTCGATGGTGCCCCGGTTGATGCCGTAAGGATCATCGCCCATCAGGGCTTCGCCGGACAATTTGAGGAGGACGCGCTTATAGGCTGGTTTGGACATGAGACGGGGCTCCTAGATAAAGTTATTCGGGTAAGCTTGCCGGCGCCTATCATACCTTGCCAGGCGCCGGGTACTACTGGTGTTACGATAGACAACTTAAAAAAACGGGCCTCTCGGCCCGTTTTTTTATTACGCTCCTTTGGAAGCGGCCACTTGAGCGGCCACTTCTGCTGCGAAGTCGTCTACTTTCTTCTCGATGCCCTCGCCTACCACGTACATGGCAAACGATTTAACGCTGGTCGATTTCTCTTTCAGCATCTGCTCGATCGATTGCTTGTCGTTTTTCACGAAAGCCTGGTTCAGCAGCGATACTTCTTTCAGGAACTTCTGTACCGAACCTTCCAGACGCTTGGCGACGATGTCGGCAGCCTGTGGGGTTTTGCCGGCGGCCACAGCGGCGGCTGCATCTTCGTCAGCTTTCAGCTGAGCAACCGAGCGTTCTTTTTCGATCAGTTCCGCAGGCACCTGGTCCGACGACAGCGACACCGGCTTCATTGCAGCGATGTGCATGGCGACGTCTTTACCCACTTGCTCGTCCGCGCCGTCGAATTCAACCACCACGCCGATGCGGGTGCCGTGCAGGTACGAAGCCAGCTTGGCGGTGGTTTCGAAACGCTGGAAGCGGCGGATCGACATGTTTTCGCCGATTTTACCGATCAGTGCAGCGCGCACTTCGTCCAGGGTCTTGCCTTCGTCGCCGGCCGGCAGGGCCAGCAGGGCAGCGACGTCGGCCGGGTTCTTTTCAGCGACCAGACGGGCAGCGGTGTTGGCCAGGTTCAGGAAATCGTCGTTTTTCGCAACGAAGTCGGTTTCCGAGTTGACTTCGATCAGGGCGCCTACGCCGTCGGCGATGTAGGTTGCCACCACGCCTTCGGCGGTGATGCGGCTTGCTGCTTTACCAGCCTTGCCGCCCAGCTTGACGCGCAGGATCTCTTCCGCACGACCCATGTCGCCTTCGGCTTCGGTCAGTGCTTTTTTGCATTCCATCATCGGCGCGTCGGTCTTCGCGCGCAGTTCGCCTACCATTGCTGCAGTAATCGCTGCCATGTGTTTCTCCTGTATTCGGTATTCAGTGGGTGGTTATGTCAAAAAAAAGGGGGAGCTGTTGGCCACCCCTTTTTCTACAGCCTGTCAGCAACGATTAAGCCTGTTCGCTGACTTCGACGAATTCGTCGCCGGCTGCTGCTTTAACCATCTCTACAACTTCGGCGCCAGCGGCCGAACGGCCTTCCAGGATCGCATCTGCGACGCCACGGGCGTACAGCGTGATGGCTTTCGACGAGTCGTCGTTACCTGGGATGACGTATTGCACGCCTTCTGGCGAGTGGTTGGTATCGACCACGCCGATAACCGGGATGCCCAGTTTTGCGGCTTCGGTGATGGCGCCTTTATGGTAGCCAACGTCAACGACGAAGATGGCGTCAGGAACGCCGCCCATGTCTTTGATGCCGCCGATCGATTTTTGCAGCTTAACGATTTCGCGTTGGAACATCAGCGCTTCTTTTTTCGACATTTTCTCAGCCGAACCATCAGCGATAGCAGCTTCCATGTCTTTCAGACGCTTGATCGAGGTTTTGATGGTTTTGAAGTTGGTCAGCATGCCGCCCAACCAGCGTTGGTCGACGAAAGGAACGCCCGCGCGCTGCGCTTCAGCGGCGATGATGTCGCGTGCTTGACGCTTGGTGCCTACCATCAGGATGGTGCCACGGCTTGCGGCTACCTGTTTCACGTGTTTCATCGCTTCTTGATACATACCCATCGTCTTTTCCAAGTTGATGATATGGATCTTGTTACGGTGACCGAAGATGAACGGTGCCATCTTTGGGTTCCAGAAACGGGTTTGGTGACCAAAGTGGACACCGGCTTCCAGCATTTCGCGCATAGTTACGGACATAATTTACTCCAGGGTTAGTTCTGGAATCCGATCAGTCACCCGGGAAAATTCCCTGGCACCCTTGTCGAACGGATTCGCGTGTTTAATAAGAAATACAACATTGCCTAAACCAAATTCAAGCAACCCGAGATTCTACCTTAAAAACAGCCACTTGGGCAAGCACTCTCGCTCTATAAGGCGGCAGTCACACGCCCCACAACGGTGCATGCAAGATGATAGTGTTGCGCGTTCACGCACCAACATAGCGCGGAGCATCAAATAATTCTCGCTAGATAGCTATTCATAGAGAAAATGTAATATCATCCAGGATATCATAGTTCCACTACATTAATTTTGCCGCGCCCAAGCCCTGCGATAGCGCCCAGCCTGAGAGATTTTCCATGCCCTTACTGCTAGCTGTCACACTTGCCGCCGCCATCCAGCCCAGCTGTTCCTGGGACCGCCCGGGCCACAACCCCTACACCGGGGGCGCAGCAGCCGCAATCGATCGCTACACCGACATTCCGGCGGCAGTGCGCAGCACGCTCAAGCGCCGCATGCTGGAAAACCAGTCCGACGACAAGGTCAGCATCACGCGCGACCACATCGCCGGCAAGTACCAATACGATCCCGCCATCCGCGACATGCATTTCGGCAAGGCCTCGGTCTGCGCCAGCGTCACGCGCGACAAGTGGGCCGAAACCCGCAACGAGCCGGGCGCCGTGTATTGCGTCGGGCAGCACTGCATCCTGGTGCCGCGCATCTGCGGCAACGTCAGCCGGGTCACCCGGACCGAGGCCGCCACCGCCGCCGTGCCGGCCAAGCCCGCTGCACCGGCGCGCGAACTCGACGCCCCGATCGAATTCGCCGACCTCGGCCTGGCCGACGCGCCCGAGCGCGAAGCCATCGAGCTAGACCCGGCCGAAACGGCCGAGCGCAACGCCGCCCACCGCCGCGCGCTCGATGCCGTGGCGGACCTGCTGACCGACGAAGAACTGGCCGAAGCCGCCGACAAGAGCCGCTACGGCACCTTCGGCGGGCGCGGCAGCGTCGGCCCGGACGACGCCGATTCCGTCGGGGGCGACGTCTCGCCGGTGCCGGAAGCCGATACCTGGGCCATGCTGCTGGCCGGCCTGGGCCTGCTGGGCTGGCAGGCGCGCCGCCGCGCCAAAGCGGCGGCCAGGCAAGCTGTCCGCTAGGACAGGCGGCGACAGCCGCACGACTGCCCCGCCGTCGTTTATAATTTCAGCATATCGCACGCCACGCGCCGCCGCTGATCGCTGACTCAGTGATCGGTGCGCCGGGCGTGTTCACCGTTTACTTTGCAGATTGCGACCATCTATGTCCATTTCCATCAAAACCGCCGAAGACATCGAAGGCATGCGCATCGCCGGGCGCCTCGGCTCCGAAGTGCTGGACTACATCACCCCCTTCGTCAAGCCCGGCGTCACCACCGGCGAGCTTGACCGCCTGTGCCACGAATACATGGTCAACGTCCAGGGCACCGTCCCGGCGCCGCTGAACTACTGCCCGCCGGGCTACACGCCCTATCCGAAAGCCATCTGCACCTCCGTCAACGACGTCATCTGCCACGGCATCCCGGGCGACAAGGTGCTCAAGAACGGCGACGTGGTCAACCTCGACATCACCGTCATCAAGGACGGCTACCACGGCGACAACAGCCGCATGTTCTTCATCGGCGAACCGTCGATCATGGCCAAGCGCCTGTCCGAGATCACCTACGAATGCATGTGGCTGGGCATCGCCCAGGTCAAGCCGGGCGCCACCCTGGGCGACATCGGCCACGCCATCCAGCAGCACGCCGAAAAAGCCGGCTACAGCGTGGTGCGCGAGTTCTGCGGCCACGGCATCGGCAAGGTGTTCCACGAAGAGCCGCAGGTGCTGCACTACGGCCGTCCCGGCACCGGCATCGTGCTGGAAACCGGCATGATCTTCACCATCGAGCCGATGATCAACGCCGGCAAGCGCGACATCCGCGAGATGGGCGACGGCTGGACCATCAAAACCAAGGACCGCAGCCTGTCGGCCCAGTGGGAACACATGATCCTGGTGACCGACACCGGCTATGAAGTGCTGACCCTGTCGGCCGGCAGCCCGCCGCCGCCGGTCTTCATCGGCGGCACCGCCGCCAAGGCAGCGTAAGCCGTGAACGCGGCCGTGATGAAGAAGGAACTGCGCGAGCAACTCAAGCGCCAGCTGAAAGCCGACCGCCAGCTCGTCATCGCCGCATTCCGTGACGACGGCAAACCGGAAAAGCTGCTGCGCAGCCTGCGCCAAAGCGTCGACGCGGTGCTCACCACGGCCTGGCACGCAGCCGCGCTGCCGGAAAACACCGCGCTGATCGGCGTCGGCGGCTACGGTCGCGGCGAACTGTTCCCCTATTCCGACGTCGATCTGCTGATCCTGCTGGAGCAGACGCCGGACGCCGCCGCTACTGAAAAGCTGGAAGAGCTGGTGCAACTGCTGTGGGACCTGGGGCTGGAAATCGGCCACAGCATCCGCACCGTGGACGAGTGCCTGAGCGAATCGGCGGCCGACATCACGGTGCAAACCAGTCTGCTGGAAGCGCGCATCATCTGCGGCGACGACCAGCTGTTCGCCGAACTGCAGCATCGCTACGACGCCGCCATGGACCCGCGCGCCTTCTTCCACGCCAAGCTGCTGGAAATGCGGCTGCGCCACGCCAAGTATGAAGACACGGCTTTCAGCCTGGAGCCGAACTGCAAGGAAAGCCCGGGCGGCCTGCGCGACCTGCAGGTGATCCTGTGGCTGGTCAAGGCTTCCGGCCTGGCCAACTCCTGGCGCACCCTGGCCACCAGCGGCCTGATCACGCAGACCGAAGCCAAGCAGCTGATGGAGAAGGAGCGCGCCTTCAAGGACATCCGCGTGCGCCTGCACCTGCACGCCGGCCGGCGCGAGGACCGCCTGGTGTTCGACGTGCAGACCGCCATCGCCGAGTCGCTGGGCCTGACCGCCACCGGCAGCGGCCCCAACATGCGCCGCGCCAGCGAATACCTGATGCAGCGCTACTACTGGGCCGCCAAGACGGTCACCCAGCTCAACACCATCCTGCTGCAGAACATCGAGGAACGGCTGTTCCCGAAATCGGGCGAGGCGGTGCGCATCAACGAACGCTTCAACGACGTCAACGGCCTGATCGACATTGCCGAGGACGACACCTTCGAGAAAAACCCGTCGGCCATGCTGGAAATCTTCCTGCTGATGACCGAACGCCCTGCGCTCAAGGGCATGACGGCGCGCGCCACCCGCGCGCTGTGGCACGAGCGCTTCCAGATCGACGCCGCCTTCCGCGCCGATCCGGTCAACCGCTCGCTGTTCCTGCGCATCATGCAGGCGCCGGTGGGCGTGATCCACGCGCTGCGCCGCATGAACGACCTGTCGGTGCTGGGCCGCTACCTGCCCAATTTCCGCAAGATCGTCGGCCAGATGCAGCACGACCTGTTCCACGTCTACACGGTGGACCAGCACATCCTGATGGTGGTGCGCAATATGCGCCGCTTCACCATGGCCGAACACGCGCACGAATACCCGTTCTGCAGCCAGTTGATGGCTAACTTCCCGCAGCCGTGGGTGCTGTTCCTGGCCGCGCTGTTCCATGACATCGCCAAGGGCCGCGGCGGCGACCACTCCAAGCTCGGCATGGCCGACGCCGAACAGTTTTGCCGCGAGCATGGCATGAGCGACGAGGACACCGAGCTGGTGGTATTCCTGGTCGAAAACCACCTGACCATGTCGCAAGTGGCGCAGAAGCAGGATTTGTCCGATCCGGACGTGATCCAGGCCTTCGCCAAGGTGGTCGGCGACGAACGCCACCTGACCGGCCTGTACCTGCTAACGGTGGCCGACATCCGCGGCACCAGCCCCAAGGTGTGGAACGCCTGGAAGGCCAAGCTGCTGGAAGACCTGTACAAGATCACCCTGCGCGTGCTGGGCGGCGAGCCGCACAGCGCCGACAACGAACTGCGCAACCGTCAGCAGGAAGCGCTGGCGACCCTGCGCCTGTACGGCCTGGAAGCCGACGCGCACCAAGCGTTCTGGAAACAGCTCGACGTCGCCTACTTCCTGCGCCACGACGCCTCCGACATCGCCTGGCAGACGCGCGCGCTATACGACCGCTTCAACAGCGAGCAGCCGGTGGTCAAATGCCGCCTGGCGCCGATCGGCGAAGGCCTGCAGATCGCGGTCTACATCAAGGACCAGCCGGACCTGTTCGCGCGCATCTGCAGCTATTTCGACCGCAAGAATTTCTCCATCCTCGACGCCAAGATCCACACCACGCGCCACGGCTACGCGCTCGACACCTTCCTGGTGACCGAGCAGAACTTCGCCAAGAGCTACCGCGACATCATCAGCCTGATCGAGCACGAAGTGTGCAGCCTGCTGACCACGCCCGAGCCGCTGCCGGCGCCGGGCAAGGGCCGCTTGTCGCGCCTGTCGCGCACTTTCCCGATCCAGCCGACGGTGGACCTGCGACCGGACGAGCGCGGCCAATACTACCTGCTGTCGGTGGCCGCCAACGACCGCACCGGTTTGCTGTACTCTATCGCCAATGTGCTGACCAAGTACAAGATCAACCTGCACACGGCCAAGGTCATGACCTTGGGCGAGCGCGTGGAAGACGTGTTCCTGATCGACGGCGCGGCGCTCAACAACGCCCGCAAGCAGATCCAGCTGGAAACCGACCTGCTGGACGCCATCAAGGTTTAACCTGTTTCATTTTACGAGCACCATCATGTCTGAAGAATTACTCCGCCTGTCCAAACGCATGTCCGAACTGGGCCTGTGCTCGCGTCGCGAGGCCGACGAATGGATAGAGCGCGGCTGGGTCCGGGTCGACGGCAAAGTCATCTCCGAGCTGGGCACCAAGATCTACCCGAGCCAGAAAGTCACCGTCGAGCGCCAGGCCGCCGCCGAGCAGTCCAAGCGCGTGACCATCCTGATCAACAAGCCGATGGGCTATGTCTCCGGCCAGGCCGAGGACGGCTACCAGCCGGCCGTGGTGCTGATCAAGCCGGAAAACCGCTGGCCGGAAGACCCGTCGCCGGAAATGTTCCACCCGACCCAGCTGCGCTCGCTGGTGCCGGCCGGCCGCCTGGACATCGACTCGGTCGGCCTGCTGGTGCTGACCCAGGACGGCCGCGTGGCCAAGCACCTGATCGGCGAAACCACCGAGGTCGACAAGGAATACCTGGTGCGCGTGGAATACACCAAGCCGGGCAAGCTGCCCGACAGCGAGCTGAAAAAGCTCAACCACGGCCTGTGGATGGACGGCAAGCCGCTGCTGCCGGCCAAGGTGCGCTGGCAAAACGACGACCAGCTCAGCTTCACCTTAAAGGAAGGCAAGAAGCGCCAGATCCGCCGCATGTGCGATATGGTGGGCCTGAAGGTGGTCGGTTTGAAACGGGTGCGCATCGGCAAAGTGAAGCTGGGCGACCTGCCGGTGGGCCAATGGCGCTATCTGCGTCCCGATGAGCGCTTTTGAACCACAGCGGATCAAAATTCTTGCTATTTTGCAAGCCAAAACGCTGAATCCGCTATAAACTACGGAGATCGACCTCGCATTATAGAAGTCATTATCAAAGAGATATGCCGTCGTGAACGATCCAATACCCAATGAATTTCGACGCGGGCCCCCCACCCTAAAAGACGCTGTGGAGCCAATCGCGACGGGTTCGAACCCGCATGAGATGACCGATGAACATGACATCGGTGATTCCCTGACTGCGCTCGCCGAATCGGGCGAGCCGCTTTCGATTTATCCGGCCAGCTCCACCAACGTGGTGATGGGCCGCTTGAAGTCGGTCGATCCGGAAAATCCCTATTTTGTGCTGGAGTTGAACGAGGGCGAGTTCCTGCCGCCCGGCGACGCCATCTTCGTGGCCTGGCTGCGTTCGGCGAAGATTCAGTTCAAGCTCACTTCGGATACCTGGCCTGCGCTGCCGGACCAGCCCACCCTGCATCAGCTGGAGTTTCCGCTCAAGTGCCAGGTGCTGAACCGCCGCTCGTCGACGCGGCTGGAAACCCCGCTGGGCGTGTACTACATGGCCTCCTTCGTCCTCAACGGTAAGCCGTACGAGCTGCAGCTGTACGACTTTTCCGCCGGCGGCGTCGGCATGCGGGCGGCGCCGCGCGACGCGGTCGGTCTGCACGTCGGCCGCAAGCTGCAGCGCGTGCGGCTGGAGCTGGGCCCGGACTCGGTGATGATCGCCGACCTGGAAGTACGGCTGTCGCGCACCTTCCGCTCCTTCCTGCTGGGCGAGCAAGTGCAAATCGGCTGTCAGTTCGCCAACCTGTCGCCGGCCATGGAAGAAGAACTCAAGCGCCTGCTCGACAAGCTGCATTCAGGCCGCCAGCGCGCCGCCTAGCATGCACCACCCGGCCATGGGCATAAAAATTGCTTAAAAAGCAGCTAGTCCACTAGCTGCTTTTTTTATGACCTCGACACAGCGCATCGTCAAAATCCGGCGCGATTACAACACCTGGGTGGCCAATGAGACCATCGAGGATTACGCGCTGCGCTACACGCCGCGCGCGTTCCGGCGCTGGTCGGTGTTTCGCGTGTCAAACACGGCGTTCGGGGCCATCTCGTTCCTGGTGCTGGAAGCCATCGGCGGCACCATCACCGTCAACTACGGCTTCATCAACGCGCTGTGGGCCATTATGGCCATCGGCCTGATCATCTTCCTCACCGGCCTGCCGATCAGCTATTACGCCGCCCGCTACGGTGTCGACATGGATCTGCTGACGCGCGGCGCCGGCTTCGGCTACATCGGCTCGACCATCTCGTCGTTTGTCTACGCCTCGTTCACGTTCATCCTGTTCGCGCTGGAGGCGGCCATCATGGCCTATGCGCTGGAGCTGTATTTCGGCCTGCCGCTGTATCTCGGCTACATGGTCAGCGCACTGGTGGTGATTCCGCTGGTGACGCACGGCGTCACGCTGATCTCGCGCATCCAGATGCTGACGCAGCCGGTCTGGCTGATCCTGATGGCCCTGCCCTTCATCGCCATCTTCATCAAGCGCCCGGAACTGCCGGGGCAGTTGATGGCTTATGCCGGCCGCGACGGCACCCACGGCCAGTTCAATGTGCTGATGTTCGGCGCGGCGACGGCGGTGGGCGTGGCGCTGATCACGCAGATTGGCGAGCAGGTCGACTTCCTGCGCTTCATGCCGCAGCAGACCAAGTCCAACCGCCTGCGCTGGCACTTCGGCGTACTGCTCGCCGGGCCGGGCTGGATCCTGCTCGGCATCGCCAAGATGCTGGGCGGCGCGCTGCTGGCGTGGCTGGCGATCAGCAGCGCCATGCCGCTGGAGCACGCGGTGAATCCGACCCATATGTACCTGGCCGGCTTCGGGCTGGTGTTCGAGCATCCGCAACTGGCGCTGGCCGCGACCGCGCTGCTGGTGGTGGTGTCGCAAGTGAAGATCAACATGACCAACGCCTACGCGGGCTCGCTGGCGTGGTCGAATTTTTTTGCGCGGCTCACGCACAGCCATCCGGGCCGCGTGGTGTGGGCCGTGTTCAACGCGCTGATCGCCGTGCTGCTGATGGAGCTGGACGTGTTCCAGGCGCTGGACCAGGTGCTGGGCCTGTACTCCAACATCGCCATCTCGTGGATCACGGCGGTGGTGGCGGACCTGGTGATCAACAAGCCGCTGGGCCTCAGCCCCAAGGGCATCGAGTTCCGCCGCGCCTACCTGTACGACATCAACCCGGTGGGCGTGGGCGCCATGCTGCTGGCTTCCGCGCTGTCGATCGCCGCCTTCATGGGCGTGTTCGGCGTGCAGGCGCAGGCCTTCTCCGCCTTCATCGCGCTGGTGACGGCGCTGGTGACCTCGCCGTTGATCGCCTACGCCACGGGTGGCCGCTACTACATCGCGCGCCAGCCGGAGCACGTACACAATAAAACCTGCGTGATCTGCGAGAAGGAATACGAAGCCGAGGACATGGCGCACTGCCCGGCCTATCAAGGTTCGATCTGCTCGCTGTGCTGCTGCCTCGACGCGCGCTGCAACGACGCCTGCAAGCCGCATGCCCGGGTGGCAGTGCAGTGGCAGCAAGCCATGCGCGCGCTGCTGCCGCAGTCGCTGTGGCGCTATCTGAGCAGCGGGCTTGGGCATTATCTGCTGCTGATGATCGTCACTGTGCTGTTCCTCGGTGCGCTGATGGGATTGATCTACTATCACGAGCAGTCGGTGCTGCCGGCCGGCGCTGAAGCCCTGCTGCCGCAGCTGCAGCTGGTGTTCGTGAAAATCTTCGCCGCGCTGTTGCTGACCAGCGGCATCGTGGCTTGGTGGCTGGTGCTGACCAGCGAGAGTCGCCGCGTGGCGCAGGAAGAGTCGAACCGCCAGACCGGTTTGCTGACGCGCGAGATCGAGCTGCACCAGCAGACCGACGCCCAGCTGCAGCAGGCCAAGAAGACCGCCGACCTGGCCAACCAGGCCAAGAGCCGCTACATCGCCGGCATCAGCCACGAGATCCGCACGCCGCTCAACGCCATCCTCGGCTACGCGCAGTTGCTGGACAACGATCCCGCCATTCCGGCGCACCGCCAGCAGGCCGTGCGCGTGATCCGCAACAGCGGCGAGCATTTGCTGTCGCTGATCGAAGGCACGCTGGACATCGCCCGCATCGAGAGCGGCAAGCTCAATTTCGACATGAAGGAGTTGGATTTCCCGGACTTCATCGGCCAGGTGGTGCACATGTTCGAACTGCAGGCGGCTAACAAGGGCCTGGCCTTCCGCTACCAACTGACCGGCGCCCTGCCGCGCTGCGTGCGCGCTGACCGCAAGCGGCTGGGCCAGATCCTGATCAACATCCTGGGCAACGCCGTCAAGTTCACCAGCCATGGCGGCATCGTCATGCGCCTGCACTACGCGCGCGAGATGGCGTCGTTTGAAATCGAGGACACCGGCCCCGGCATCCTGCAGGAAGAGATCGACCATATCTTCGAACCGTTCTCGCGCGGCAGCGCCAGCGCGCACGCCAATGCCAGCGGCACCGGCCTGGGACTGCCGATCGCCCGCATGCTGACGCAATTGATGGGCGGCGAACTGAAAGTACGCACCACGCCGCGCGGCAGCATCTTCCATGTGCGCCTGTTCCTGCCCAGCGTGCACGCGCCGGCCGGCCGCGCGGCTGGTGGCACCGGATCGCGCGTGGCGGCCGCGCCGCTGCAACGCATCGGCTACGCCGGCCCGCGCCGCCGCATCCTGGTGGTCGACAACGAACGCGTGGACCGCGAACTGCTGCTCAACATCCTGCAGCCGCTAGGCTTCGAGGTGGCGCAGGCGGCGTCCGGCCTGGAATGCCTGGACCAATACGCCGGCTTCAAGCCGGACCTGATCCTGATGGACCTGGCCATGCCCGGCATGGACGGCTGGGAAGCCAGCTACATCCTGCGCCGGCGCGAAATGTCGGTCACGCCGATCGCCATCGTCTCGGCCAACGCCTTCGACAAGGGCATGGAAAATCCGGCCGCCATCCGCGCCGAGGACTTCTTCGTCAAACCGGTGAACGTGACCGAACTGCTGGACTGGGTCGGTGCGCGGCTATCGCTGGAGTGGATCACGCAGCCGCCGCCGCAAGCGCCGACGCCGGCGGCGGCGCCGGAACTGGTGTTCCCGCCCGACGAAGCCATGACGGCGCTGCGCGAACTGATACGCGTCGGTTATGTGCGCGGCATCCAGAACAAACTCGATGAAATCGGCGCGCTCGATCCGCGCTACCAGCACTTCACCCACACCATGCGCAACTTTGCCGCCCGCTTCCAGCTCGATGCGATGGCGGATTTCGTGAAAGAGAATGATGAACTTCAACCGTGAAGCCGTGAACACCCCCGTGGTACTGGTGGTGGACGACGTGCCGGAAAACCTGGCCGTGCTGCACGACGCGCTCGACGAATCGGGCTACACCGTGCTGGTGGCGAACAACGGCGCCGCCGCCCTGATCCGCGCAGCCGAAGCGCAGCCGCACATCATCCTGCTGGACGCCATCATGCCCGGCATGGACGGCTTTGAAACCTGCCGCCAGCTCAAGGCCAACCTGGCCACGCGCCACATTCCCGTGATCTTCATGACCGGCCTGACCGAGGCCGAGCACGTGGTCACCGCGTTCGAGGCGGGCGGCAACGACTACGTCACCAAACCGCTACGCACCAGCGAGGTACTGGCGCGCATCACCTCGCACATGCAGACCGCCCAGCTGGTGGATCAGGCGCGCAGCGCGCTGGACGCCTTCGGCAACGCCGTCATCGCCATGACGCCGCGCGACGGCAAGATCGTCTGGCAAACGCCGCTGGCGCGCACGCTGATGCAGGGCTACCTGGCCGACACCGGGCTGCAGGAGCAGTTGCCGGCGTGGCTGCAGGCGACGCAGCTGGCGCATAGCCAGGGCCAGTCGCACCCGCCGCTGACGCTGACTCGGGGCAGCCGGCGCCTGATCTTCTCGGCGGCGGAGTACAGCGAAAACGAGCAATGGATGATCGTGCTGCGCGAGGAATCGGACGTGGCCACCATCGAGTCGCTGATGAACTGCTTCAAGCTGACGCAGCGCGAGTCCGAGGTGCTGAACTGGGTCATCAAGGGCAAGACCAACCGCGACATCGGCGACATCCTCGGCACCAGCCCGCGCACCGTCAACAAACACCTGGAGCACGTGTTCGTTAAACTGGGCGTCGAGACGCGCACCTCGGCGGCGGCCGTCGCCCTCGGCAAGATACGCGCCGCCACCAGCGCCTGAGCCGGCGGTGCAAGCCATTCGTGCCAGGCCTACTGCGCGCGCCGTGCCATAATCGGCACATGGATAAAGAAGCCGAATTAAAACGCTCCAAGCGTCTCGCGCTGTCGCTCCTGCTGGCGGCGGCGCTGGTGTTCGTCGTCACCTCGCTGCTGCCGCGCGGCTTCTGGACCGACTGCCTGCGGGCGGTGTCGGAAGCGGCCATGGTCGGCGCGCTGGCCGACTGGTTTGCGGTAGTGGCGCTGTTCCGCCGCGTGCCGATCCCCTTCATCGCGCGCCACACGGCCATCATCCCGAACAACAAGGAGCGCATTGCCGACAACCTGGCTGGCTTTGTCGACGAAAAATTCCTCAAACCCGAATCGCTGGCGGCCGTCATCCTGAAGACCGATCCTTCCACCCACGTGGCGCAATGGCTCAGGGAACCCGCCAACCGCGGTTACCTGGCCGGCCACCTGCTCAAGCTCCTGCCGGAAATCCTGGCCACCGCCGACGACGCCCGCATCCAGCAGCTGCTGCACGACGCGCTCAACGCCGCCATCGGCAAGCTCGATCTGTCACGCTCGCTGGGTGCGCTGCTGGCCGGGCTGACGCGCGACGGCCGCCACCAGGAACTGCTGGACGACGGCATGGTGGCGCTGATGGGCCTCATCAATCGCCCGGCCACGCGCGACATGATCGCCGGTCAGATCGCCGCCTGGCTGAAACGCGAACACGCCACCATGGAGCTGATGCTGCCCACCGAGTGGATCAGCGAAAGCGGCGCGTCGATGATCGCCAAGGCGCTACAGAACACCATGGAAAACATTGCGGCCGACCGTGACCACAAACTGCGCATCAAGTTCGACGGCGTGGTGCAGCGCTTCCTGGAACGGCTGGAATCGGACCCGGAATTCCTGGCCAAGGGCGAGGAATTCAAACGTTACCTGCGCGACGGCGATCCCTTCAACGCCTACATCAAGGACGTTTGGGGCAGCGTGAGAGACTGGATCAAGGCCGATATCGACGGTCCCGATTCGCGCCTGAACGCCGGCGTGATGCAGGCCAGCGCATGGCTCAGCGAGGAGCTGCTGGCCCATCCCGACATGCGCGCCTCGCTGAACCAGCACCTGGCCGGCATGGCGCGCACGCTGGCGCCGGCCTTTTCCAGCTTCTTTACGCGCCACATCAGCGATACCGTCAAGGCCTGGGACGACAAGGACATGTCGCACCAGATCGAACTCAATATCGGCAAGGACCTGCAATTCATCCGCGTCAACGGCACGCTGGTGGGCGGCATGATAGGGCTGTTGCTTTATGCCTGTTCGCAGACGATGGCATGGCTTGCGCACTGACTATCGTGTTAACATATAGTCCATGAAAACATGCCTGGCCCTGTTCATTTCAGCGCTGTGCGCTGATGCGCACACGGCCGACGTTCCGGTGACGATCTACGGCGACGCCGGCTATCCGCCCTATTCCTATGAGCAGAACGGCAAGCCGGCCGGCCTGTATTACGACATTGTGCGCGCCGCCACCGGCTATATGCAGGGCTACAAGGTCACCATCGTGACCGTGCCATGGAAGCGCGGCATGGCGATGCTCAAGGCCGGCACCGGCTTCGCGTTGTATCCGCCCTACATGAACACCAAGGACGAGCCGTGGACCTGGCCCTACTCGCCGCCGCTGTATGAGGAACATGTGGTGGCGGTGTGCCGCAAGGACGTACTGGCGGCGAAGCCGCGCAAGCGCTGGCCGGACGACTTTTACGGCCTCACCATCGGCAACAACGCCGGCTTCATCATCGGCGGCGAAGCGTTCGACAAGGCGGTGCAGGCAGGTAGCCTGCGCGTGGAGGAGGCCAAGGACAGCGAGACCAATATCATCAAGCTAGGCCTGAAACGCCTCGACTGCTACATCAACGACCGCGTCTCCATCCAGTGGACCCTGAACAAGATGAAGGCCGACGGGAAATACCAGGAAGGCGGCAGCCACGCCGAACTGGCGGAGGCGGTGCAGATCGCGACCAAACAGGGTTACCTTGGCTATACCGACCGCGACAAGGGCGTCTACACTTTCAAATCAGATTTCGTCAGGCAGTTCGACGCCGCCATCACGCAGATGAAACGCAGCGGCGAAATGGAAGCCATTACCCGCAACTTCTTCAAGACGCATTGATAATCCGCAGCGCCGCTGCCATGCACAGGCCCTGCAAGGTGGTGTAGTGCCACACCAGCGTGCAGTTGTCCAGCGTGGCGCGGTTGACCGCCGTGAGGCGCCCGCTCGACGAACGCGCCAGCAGGTAGACGGCCAGTATCGCCAGCAGCACCGCATGCAAGCCCTGATAGGACAGCATCGCGGCCACCGTCGCGCCCCAAGCCGTGGCGACGGGATCCAGGCCCGCCGCCAGTTGGCTGCCGAGGTCCACGCCCACGCCGCCCAGCATGCAGCTCAGAGCCAGCACGAACACCAAGCGTTGCCAGCCACAGGATGTCTGGCGTCGCGCCCATGCCATCAGCAACGAGCCGGCGACCAGCAACGCGCAGGATGTCCAGGTGGCGGCGGCCGACGGCAGACTGCTGCCTGGCGGCGGGCAAATTTCAAGCCGCATCGCCGTGTGGATGTGCGCGAACAGAAAGGAGGCGAACACGGTGATGTCCACCACCAGCATGATGATGGTGGCCCACCAGGAATGCGATAGCACCCCGCGCGCGCCGAGCGGCAGCAGCACCTTGTCCGCCACGCGCACCATGCGCTGCGGCGGCAGGCTGTCCGACTGCCACATCCACGCCAGCACAGAGGCCACCGCCACCAGACCGCAGGCCCACGCCGCCAACGCCAGCTCCACCGTCAGCAGCAGGAAGAAGCCGGCCGTGCCGATGGCGGCGGCGAACGGCCACCAGCTGTCGCCCGGCAGCACCTGAACATACAGCGGCCGCGCCGCCACCGGACTGGTGACGATGGTTTCGCGCCGGCCGGTGGCGCTACCGGGCAGCCAATGGGCGCCGGCTTCCACTTCCTGCGGCAGTTGCGGGTGGTCCCACAACGGCTCGCGCGAGCGGACGTCTGGAATGCTGCGGGTGGCGTAGTCCTCGGCATGCAGCCACTCCAGCGTCGGCGCCTGCCATGGGTTGCCATGGCGGCGCTCCGGTTTGCGCAGCGTGCGCACGGCGTCGATCATGAACAGCAGCACGCCCAGCGCCAGGATGAAGGCGCCGATGCTGGACACGAGATTCAGCAGCTTCCATCCCATCTCCGGCGAGTAGGTGTAGACGCGGCGCGGCATGCCCAGCAAGCCGGTGAGGTGCATCGGGAAGAACGCCAGGTTCATCCCGCCGAACATCAGGCCGAACACCCAGCGCCCGAGGCGTTCTGACAACTGGTGGCCGTTCACCAGCGGCATCCAGTAATACAGGGCGCCGAACATGGGAAATACCAGTCCGCCGATCAGCACATAGTGCAAGTGGGCGACGATGAAGTAGCTGTCGTGCGCCTGCCAGTCGAACGGCAGCACCGCCACCATCACGCCGGTCAGGCCGCCGAGCACGAAAATGAACAGGAAGCCCAGCACGAACAACATGGGCGTATTGATGCGCACCTGTCCGCGCCACAAGGTGGCGATCCAGGCGAACACCTGGATCGCGGTCGGGACCACCACCATCATGCTGGCCGCCGACACCAGCGTGGCGGACCACAGGCTGAGTCCCGCCGTGAACATGTGATGCGCCCACAACGCAAAGCTGATGACGCCGACCGCGCCCAGCGCGATCACCACCGGCCGCTGGCCCACCAGCGGCGAGCCGACCAGGGTCGGGATCATCATCGACACCATGCCGGCGGCCGGCAGGAAGATGATGTACACCTCGGGGTGGCCGAAGAACCAGAACAGGTGCTGCCACAGCACCGGATCGCCGCCGCGCGCGGGGATAAAGAACGGCCAGTCGTAGGCGCGCTCCAATTCCAGCAGCGCGGTGCCGGCGATGATGGCCGGGAAGGCAAACACGATCATCAACGCGATCACCAGCATGGCCCAGGCGTAGACCGGCATGCGGCTGAGCGTCATGCCCGGCGCACGCGTAAACAGGATGCCGACGATGAGCTCTATCGCGCCGGCGATGGCGGAGATTTCGATGAAGCCTATGCCCAGCAGCCAGAAGTCGGCGTTGATGCCGGGCGAGTGTTCCTTGCCGGTCAGCGGCGGATACATGAACCAGCCGCCGTCCGGCGCCAGCCCGGCAAATATGCTGAGGAAGAAACCGAGGCCGCCGGCCGCATAGGCCCAGTAGGCGTAGGCGGACAGACGCGGAAACGGCAAGTCGCGCGCGCCCAGCATGGCGGGTAGCAGAAATACGGAGATCGCCTCCACCACGGGGATCGCGAACAGGAACATCATCACCGTGCCGTGCATGGTGAACACCTGGTTGTAGACGGCGGCGCTGAGCAGGCTGCTCTCCGGCAGCGCCAGCTGGGCGCGGATCATCAGGCCGAGTATCCCGGCCAGCACGAAGAACAGCAGCGCGGTGCCGATGTACAGCAGGCCGATGGTGGAGTTGTTGACGGTGGTGAGGAAGCGCAGGCCTTTGGGCGTGCGCCAGATGCGCTCCAGTTGTTCCAGCTCGCCATCGGGGCGCGGCACGGAGCTTGGCAGGGGTGGATGCGGTTCGCTGTGCGGCGTGCTCATTTCAGCTGCTCCAGGTAGGCGGCCAGCGCTTGCAGGTCGGCCAGCGGCAAGTCGGCGGAAGCGGGCATGCGCACGCCTGGCTTGCTGATGTGCGGATTGGCGATCCACGCCTCCAGCGCGCCACGATCATTGCGCAAGGTGCCCGCGCCGATGTGCAGGCGGCTGCCGACATGCGTCAAGTCCGGCCCAAGCGCGGCCTGCGCGCCCTGCGCGCTACCCCCGGCGCCACGGATCGTGTGACAAGCCCCGCAGCGCTGCTGCGCAAAGATGCCCCGCCCGGCCTGCGCAGCCGCAGCCATCGGGCTGGCCGGCCTGGCCTGCGCCGCCAGCCACGCCGCAAATTCCGCCTCACGCTGCGCGACGACATGCAACGCCATGCGTGCATGCTGCTCGCCGCAATACTCCGCACACTGCCCGCGATACACGCCTGCGCGGTCGGCCTGCAGCGTCATGCCGTGCCAACGCCCCGGCACCATATCCAGCTTGCCCGCCAATGCCGGGACCCAGAAACTATGAATCACATCCGCACTGCCCAAGCCCAGATACACTGGCCGCCCGACCGGCAACCGTATCTCATTGGCCAGCACAATATCGGGCCCGCCCGCTGGATCGGTATAACGCACCTCCCACCACCACATCCTCGCAATCACCGCAATCTTCACCGCATGCTGCGACGACGGCATACTCAATTGCGCGCCGCGCCAGTTGGAAAAAGCCAACAACGCCGACAGCACCACTACCGGCAGCAGCACGCCGCCGCCGATCAGCCAGACACGCGACCGCACCTCCCGCCGACCGCGCAATCCCATCACGCACAGCACCATCACGCCAATGAAGATCACCGCCGCGCCGGCAGTCAGCACCCACGCCAGCTGCCCGATCACCTCCGCATCCGGCCCGGCCGGGTGCAGCGCCGATTGCTGAGGGTTCGTCATGGTAGCGCGTACAGATAAGCGGCCATATGGCGCGCATCCTCGGCCGACACGCCCATCGCCGGCATCGTGGTCGACGGCTTGAGCGCGGCCGGATCGACCAGCCAGCGCACCAGCGCATCCGGCGTATTCGGCACGCTGCCCGCGATATAACTGCGTCCGCCGAAACTGTCCAGCGGCGGCCCGATCTGCCCGCGTGCGGCAGCCACGCCGGCCACTTGATGGCACGCCCCGCATTGATACTGCGCCATCAGCTGCTTGCCGCGCTGCGCATCGCCGCCCACGACGCGTGCAGGTGCCGGCGCGCCGCTGTCGCAAGCGGCCAGCCATGCCAGCGGTAGGAGGAATAGGATGCGCACGATTGGAACCTGCCTTAGCCCGTCATCTCGATATACTATAAGAATCACAACTTTCATGTCATTTCAACAGGACGCAGGTAATGCCCATGCCCCGTCGTCGCCGACTTATCGCCATCACTGCCGTCGCCACCGTCGCAACGCTGGCGACGCTCGGCGCTGCGGGTGGCGTGCTGATACTGTATGGCGGCTACTACAACGTCAGCGCCACCCGCTCGCACTTTCAATGGGTGCACAGCCTGCTGGAAATCGGCCTGCGCGAATCGGTGCGTCACCATGCGCGCGACATCGCCGCGCCCTTGAATCCGGGTCCCGCCGTCGTCCTGCGCGGCGCCGGCCTGTATCGCGACAACTGCGTCACCTGCCACGGCGCACCCGGCGTGGCGCAAGGCGACATCGGCAAAAGCATGCAGCCCATACCCGGCCCGTTGGCCGACGCCGCGCGGCGCTGGCGGCCCAACGAGCTGTATTGGATTACGCGCCACGGCATCAAGATGAGCGGCATGCCGGCGTGGGAATATCATCTGGCCGATCAAGACATCTGGTCTGTGGTCGCCTTCCTGACGGTGCTGCCGACATTGTCGCCGCCGGTCTACACCGCGCTGGCCGGACAGGCCGGCCACCCAGTGCGCGCACCGCGCCCCGCGCAAGCGCAAGCCGATGCGGAGCGCGGCCGGCTGGCGCTGACCCAGTACGCCTGCAACGCCTGCCATCTGATTCCCGGCGTCACCGGCCCCGCCACGCTGGTCGGCCCGCCATTGCGCAACCTGGCCGCGCGCCAATACATCGCCGGCGGACTTTCAAACAACCACGCCAATCTCGCCCTCTGGCTGCAGGAGCCACAGCGATTCCAGCCTCACACCGCCATGCCGGCCATGGGCGTTACAGAGTCGGACGCGCGCGACATCGCCGCCTACCTGCTCACACCATAAATCAATATGACCACTCCAATACCCGCCTCAAATCAACCGCCGCCACCGCCCGGCAGCGAAAGATGCTTCCAGCACCGCGTGGTGCTGGCCTACGGCATCGCCATGCTCTACATCCAGGATGTGCTGGGCGACTCCCCGCCTAAACCGCCAGATGGCGCTTGACTTCGGGGTCGTCCATTGTCGCCTGCGCGCCGGCGGCGACTACTTCGCCGCGTGACAGCACCATGAACTGGTCGGCCAGTTCGTGGGCGAAGTCGAAGTATTGTTCGCACAGCAGGATCGCCATGTCGCCGCGCTGGCGCAGCAAGCGGATCACGTTGCCGATGTCTTTAATGATCGACGGCTGGATGCCTTCGGTCGGCTCGTCCAGGATGATTAGCTTGGGCTCCGCCAGCAAGGCGCGCGCGATCGCCAGCTGTTGCTGCTGGCCGCCGGACAGGTCGCCGCCGCGCCGGTGCAGCATTTCCTTCAGCACCGGGAATAGCTCATACACCTCGCCCTTGATCAGGTGCGCCTTCTTGCCGCTGTGCGTGGCGAGTCCCATCAGCAGGTTTTCCTCCACCGTCAGCCGCGCGAAGATTTCGCGGCCTTGCGGCACGTAGGCGATGCCTGCCCGCGCGCGCTGGTGCGGCGCCAGTTTGGTGATGTCGCGTCCCTCCAGTCTGACGCTGCCCGCCGATACCGGCAACACGCCCATCAGGCATTTGAGCAGCGTGGTCTTGCCCACGCCATTGCGGCCCAACAGCGCCATGCATGTGCCCTTCTCCAGCTCCAGCGACACGCCGCGCAAGGTGTGCGAGGAACCGTAGTATTGGTTGATTTTTTCTACTTGCAGCATATCGTTACCGTCCCAGATAGACTTCGATCACGCGTTCATCGGCCTGCACTTCGTCCATGCGTCCCTGCGCCAGCACCGAGCCTTCGTGCAGCACCGTCACCACGCCCTGCTGCGCGATCTCGGTGACGAAGGCCATGTCGTGCTCCACCACCATGATCGAGTGCTTGCCGCGCAATTCATTGAGCAGCTCCGCCGTGCGCGCGGTTTCCGCGTCCGACATGCCGGCCACCGGTTCGTCCAGCAGGATCAGCTGCGGCTCCTGCATCAGCAACATGCCGATCTCCAGCCACTGTTTCTGGCCATGCGACAGCAGCCCGGCCAGGCGCTGTTCGCTGCCGTCTAAACGTATCTGCTTAAGGATCTCTTCGATCTTGCCGCGCTGCTCGGACGACAGGCGCGCGAACAGCGTTGGCCGCACACGCTTGTCCATCTTCATGGCCAGCTCCAGGTTTTCGAACACCGTGTGCTGCTCGAACACCGTGGGCCGCTGGAATTTGCGGCCGATGCCGGCGTGCGCGATCTCGTGTTCACTCATGCGGCTCAGGTCCATGGTCTGGCCGAAGAACGCCGTGCCGGAAGTCGGCCGCGTCTTGCCGGTGATGACGTCCATCATGGTGGTCTTGCCGGCGCCATTCGGCCCGATGATGCAGCGCAGCTCACCGACCGAAATGTCCAGACTCAGTTTGTTCAACGCGCGGAAGCCGTCGAACACCACGCTGATCTCTTCCAGGTACAAAATCGCACCGTGGGTGGTGTCCACACCCTGCAGGGCGATGCGCCCATCGTTCATTGCGCTCATGCCTGCTCCTTCTTGCGTACCAGTCCGGCCAGGCCACTAGGCAGATAGCGGGTGACCAGGATGAAGATCAAGCCCAAGGCGAACAGCCACAGGTCCGGGAATGCGCCGGTGAACCAGCTTTTCAAACCGTTCACCGAGAATGCGCCGATGATGGGACCAAGCAGCGTACCGCGCCCGCCCACCGCCGCCCAGATCACCATCTCGATCGAATTGGCCGGCGACATCTCAGATGGATTGATGATGCCGACCTGCGGCACATACAGCGCGCCCGCGATCCCGCACAGCACCGCCGACAGCGTCCACACAAAGAGCTTGAACCACAGCGGGTTGTAGCCGATGAACATCAGCCGCGATTCCGAATCGCGCACGCCTTGCAGCACGCGGCCCAGTTTGGACTTGACGATCCAGCGGCACAGCAGCAGCGCACCCACCAGCGCCGCCAGCGTCACCAGATATAGCGTAGCCTTGGTGCCCGGCGCGCTGATGGGGAAGCCCAGTATCCGCTTGAAGTCGGTGAAGCCGTTGTTGCCGCCGAAGCCAGTGTTATTCCGGAAGAACAGCAGCATGAAGGCATACGTCATGGCTTGCGTGATGATCGAGAAGTACACGCCCTTGATGCGCGAGCGGAAAGCGAAGAAGCCGAACACGAAAGCGAGCACGCCAGGCACCAGCACGATCAGCGCCAGCGCCACCCAGAAGCTGTCGGTGCCGCTCCAGTACCAGGGATAGGTTTTCCAGTCGAGGAAGACCATGAAGTCCGGCAGATCGCTCTGGTACACGCCTTCGCGGCCGATGGAGCGCATCAGGTACATGCCGTGCGCATAGGCACCCAGCGCGAAGAACACGCCGTGGCCGAGCGACAGGATGCCGGCATAGCCCCACACCATGTCCAGCGCCAGCGCGGCCAGCGCGTAGCACATGAATTTTCCGATCAGCCCCACCAGGTAGCTCGATACGTGCAGCGGGTGGCCGTCGGCAAAGAAGACATTCAGCAGCGGCAGCACCGCCAGCAGCACCGTGACGCCGATGATGCCGCTCCAGGCCTTGCGCGAAAACAGAGATGGATGATTCATTCAGCGCTCCTGCCTTTCATGGCGAACAGCCCTTGCGGACGCTTCTGGATAAAGATGATGATGAAGATCAGGATGGCGATCTTGGCCAGCACAGCACCGGCCACCGGCTCCAGGAACTTGTTGGCCTCGCCCAGTCCCAGCGCGGCGATCACGGTGCCGGCCAGCTGGCCCACGCCGCCCAACACCACCACCATGAAGGAGTCGACGATGTAGCTCTGGCCCAGGTCGGGCCCCACGTTACCGAGCTGCGACAGCGCCACGCCACCCAGGCCGGCGATGCCGGAGCCGAGACCGAAGGTCATCATGTCGATCTTGGCGGTGGAGACGCCGACGCAGCCGGCCATGCGACGGTTCTGCATGACGGCGCGCACGAACAGGCCGAGCCGCGTTTTGTTCAGGATCAGCCACACGCCGCCCACCACCAGTGCGGCGAAGACGATGATGGCGATGCGGTTGTAGGCCAACACCAGCGAGCCAAGCACGGTGACGCCGCCGGACATCCAGGCCGGATTGGCGACTTCCACGTTCTGCGCGCCGAAGATGGTGCGCACCGCTTGCATCAGTATCAGGCTGATGCCCCATGTGGCCAGCAGCGTTTCCAGCGGACGGCCGTAGAGCCAGCGGATCACCGTGCGTTCCAGCGCGATGCCGACCAGCGCCGTCACCAGGAATGCGGCCGGCAGCGCGGCGGCCAGGTACCAGTCCAGCGCCTCGGGCATCCAGCGGCGGAAGGCCATTTGGCACAGGTAGGTGGTGTAGGCGCCGATCATCAGCAATTCGCCGTGCGCCATGTTGATGATACCCATCAGGCCGAAGGTGATGGCGAGGCCCAGCGCCGCCAGCAGCAGCACGCTGCCGAGCGAGATGCCGTAGAAAATATTGCCGATGAATTCAGTGCGTGCGAGGCGGCTGTCGAGCGCCTGCAAGGTGTGGGCGGCGGCGACGCGCACGCTTTCGTCGGCGTCGTCGGTGACGATGGCTTGCAGCGTTGGGCGCAGATTGGCGTTGCTGCTCTCGGCCAGCGCTTCGACGGCGGCGCGGCGATTGGCGGCCTGCGGCGATTGCAGGTCGGCGGTGGCGGCGACCAGGCGCAGCATGCTGCGGATTTCAGCGTCGATTTCCTTGCTGAGGGCTTTTTCGATCAGCGGCGCTTGCGCGTAAGTGGCGGTTTTTTGCAGCTCGGTGACGGCGGCCAGGCGTTGCGCGCGGTTCGGCGAGAACATCTTGAGCGCGGACAGCGCTTCTTCGACCGCGCCGCGCAGGCGGTTGTTGATCATCAGGCCGTCCAGGCCTTCCGGCAAGGGGCCGCTGGCGCCGCTGGCGGCGTCGATGGCCTTGTCGTCGGCGACGATGTATAGCTTGCCGTCGGGCGTGGTGTAGACGTCGCCGTTTTGCAGGGAGGTCAGGAAGCGGGTGGCGTCGTCGCTGGCGAGTGCGCCGATTTTGGCGATGGCTTCAACGCGGGCATCGGGGTCGTCACCGGCCAGCGGCGCCAGTAACCCGGGGGCGATGCCGGCGCAAGCTGCGCGGGCAAAACACAGGCAAGCGATCAGAATTAGTTTGCGGAACATGATAGGTCCTGTATGCGGAAATCGTGCACCCCGCACTGCGGCGGATGGGGGTCTGACCCCGCAGGGGTCAGACCCCTTCTCTTAGGGGTGCTGTGCGGCTTAAGCCAAGACTGAGCGTTACAGCTTTTGCTTGCCTTCGTTACCCGGAATGTACGGGCTCCATGGCGCGGCGCGCACGGGGCCCGGCGTTTTCCAGACCACGTTGAACTGACCGTCCGCGCGGATCTCGCCGATGAACACCGGCTTGTGCAGGTGGTGGTTGGTCGGGTCCATGGTCAGGGTGAAGCCCGACGGCGCCTTGAAGGTCTGGCCGCCCATCGCCGCGATGACCTTGTCGGTATCGGTCGACTTGGCCTTCTCCACCGCCTGCGCCCACATGTGGATGCCGACGTAGGTCGCTTCCATCGGATCGTTGGTCACCACCGTGTTCGAATTCGGCAGCTTCTTGGCGACCGCGTAGGCTTTCCACTTCTTGATGAAGTCCGTATTTACCGGATTCTTCACCGACTCGAAGTAGTTCCACGCCGCCAGGTGGCCCAGCAGCGGCTTGGTGTCGACGCCGCGCAGCTCTTCCTCGCCGACCGAGAACGCCACCACCGGCACGTCGGTCGCCTTCAGGCCGGCGTTACCCAGCTCTTTGTAGAACGGCACGTTGGAGTCGCCGTTGATGGTCGAAATCACAGCCGTCTTGCCGCCAGCCGAAAACTTCTTGATGTTGGCAACGATGGTCTGATAGTCCGAATGGCCGAACGGGGTGTACACCTCGTCGATATCGCTGTCTTTCACGCCCTTGCTTTTCAGGTAGGCGCGCAGGATCTTGTTGGTGGTGCGCGGGTAGACGTAGTCGGTCCCCAGCAGCACGAATCGCTTGGCGCCGCCGCCGTCCTTGCTCATCAGGTACTGCACGGCGGGTATCGCCTGCTGGTTCGGCGCCGCGCCGGTGTAGAACACGTTCTTCTCCAGCTCTTCACCTTCGTACTGCACCGGGTAGAACAACAGGCTATTGAGTTCCTTGAACACCGGCAGCACCGACTTGCGTGATACCGAAGTCCAGCAACCAAACACCACCGAGACCTTGTCCTGCGCAATCAGGCCGCGCGCTTTTTCCGCGAACAGCGGCCAGTTGGAGGCCGGGTCCACCACCACCGCTTCCAGCTTCTTGCCCATCACGCCGCCCTTGGCGTTGATTTCATCGATGGTCATCAGGGCCACGTCTTTCAGCGACGTCTCGGAGATGGCCATGGTGCCGGACAGCGAGTGCAGGATGCCGATCTTGATGGTGTCGGCCGCGTAGGCCTGCGTGCCTGCCGCCAGCAGCGCGGTGGCGGCGGCGATGCGGCTCATGGTGCCGATAAAGTTGCGACGATTTTGCATGGGTTGGCTCCGTGGTGGTTGATTAGTATTGAAGTTGCAGGGCGATCGAGAACTTGTCCTGATCCGCGACGCTGGTGATCTTGGTCTTTGAGTACACGGCGCTGATCTGCGCGTTGTAGCCGTCGATGATGTAGTTGGTGCCGACATCGAATTGCTTGGTGTCGATGTTGGTATCGGCGGCGAACTTCTGCCAGCGCACGAACGGTTGGAACTTGCCCCAGCCGGCCTTGTCTTCGAAGATGTAGGAAGCGCCGGCCGAATAGGCCTTGCCCTGTTCGGACTTGATGATGTCGGCGGTGTCGTAGTTGTACCAGGCCGCTTCCAGCGCAAAGGCGCCGGCGCCCTTGATGCGTTTTTCGAGCAGGAAGTCGACGTTGTAGGAGCTGTACTTGCCAACCTTGCCGACGGTGAGGATGCCGTCCTTCTGGTAGCGGCCGGCCACGCCGATGGCGAGGATGTCGGCGCCGCCCAGGTAGTTGCCGGTGCCGTAGTAGCCCGGCTCCGCATCCCAGAAGTCGTACTGCACGCGGCCCGCGTACATCAGGGCGTCGTCGGCCTTGATGCCGGCGGCCTTGGCCTGGTTCTGCGTCAACGAGCCGATGCCGAAGGTGTGGCCTTCGAAGACGCCGAAGGAGTAGCCCAGGCGGCCGCCGTCGCCCACATTGCCCCAGACGACCACGCCGTCGTCGCGACCACGGAAGATGCCGCCGTTGTAGCCGTAGCGCGAAGCCACCCCGGCCCAATAGCCGCCGCCCAGCGAGTAGTATGGACCGGCCATGTTGGCGCGGTCGGATGGCGACAGCAGGCGGCCGGCCCAGATATTCAATTCAGGCGAAATGGCGAACTGGCCGGCGGCATCCAGCACCCGGATCTTGTCGCCGTCCCACTCGGTGTTGAACATGCCCTTGATGTTCTTGTTCAGCGAAGCGCCGAAGAACAGGCGTCCGCTGTCCAGATTGAAGTCGCTGGAGCGGCCGCCGTCCGGCGCGCCGTGCTCCGCGCTGGTGTAGCTTTCGCGCAGGCCGAAACCGACCGTGACCGACTTGTCTTCACCAGCATTGATGGTCGCACCGGCCAGCGCATTGCCCGCCGCCGCTGCAACCGCCGTTGCCAACAGCACCTGTTTCACCCCCATCTTGCTCTCCCAGTTTGGTTTTGGATGAGACAAGATTAACGAGACGGCAATCTCCGAGGAATACGTTGAATGACGTAGTGGTAGCGTAGGTACAAACGTCTTTAGCGCTTGCCCGGCCCCGCCAACTCCGCCAAGGCCCGTTCCAGCACCGGATCGCGCCCCGCGCGCAGGCCGGCGACGGTCTGTTTGACTTCAATCTGCGGCGCCACGCCGATGCCTACGAACTCGCGGCCGCCGGGAAAAACGTCGCGCTTGGCGCATACGCGCGCCCCGCCGCCGCCGGGCAACTGGAAGTTGATGGCCTGGCCGGTGCTGCCGCCGGTGGCCTCGCCCAACGTCAGGCCGCGCTGCATGATGTTGAAGGTGACGACGAAGTCCTCGGCGGCTGAATAGGTCTGCGGGCCGCTCAGCACCGCCACCGGTCCCTCGTACACCTGTTCGCGCTGCTGCACGTAAGCGCCTCCCGGCAGCTGCGTCCAGTTCACCAGGCTGCCGGCAGAGGCGCGCAGATAGGCGTCGTTGGCGCGCACGTAGCTGGTTGCGCCGATGATAGGCTTGCGCGTCAGGTAGCTGAGGATCTGGTTGCCGATCTGGCCATTGCCGCCACCGTTGCGGCGCATGTCGATGATCAGCGCGCGCGCCTTGAGGATCTGCGGCAGCGCCGCTTCGAAGGCCTTGAGCCCGGAGTCGTCGGTGAAGTGGTCGATGCGCAGGTAGGCCACGCCGTTGGCCTGCATGGAAAACTGCGGCGCATCCGGCCAGTGATAGCCGCCGCTGCGGGGAATCGCTTCTTCCCGCCCGGCGCCATCGGCGGTGCGCAGGCGCAGCTTCACGGGGTCGGTGGCACGGCCGCGCAGCAGGCCCACCGTGTAGGTCTGGAACGCCAGATCCTGCGGCGCGCCGGCGCTGACCAGCGGCGCCACCCGCTGCTTCGCATAGTCGTGTACCGCGACGCCGTCGATGGCCAGCAGTTCGTCTCCCACGCGAATGCGGCCCGACGCCGCCAGGGCCACGTCGTCGATGAACGCCACCAGCACGCGGCCTTCCACCAGCGTCATGCGCACCGGCGGCACAGCTTCGAATTCGGCGTTCAACTCGCCCGGCGCCCAGATGTTGGTGTGGCCGTCCTTGAGCAATGGCGCCAGCTGGCGCATCAACTCGTAATAGTCACGCGTGGTCTGCGCCGCCATTACTTTGGGCAGGTAGTCCATATAGACCTTGTCCCAATCCAGTTCCGGCACCTTGTCGAAGTAGACGAAGCTGTGACGCGCCTCGGCCCAGAAGTGCGTAAGGCCGGCGATGCGCTGCTCCATGCTGAGCGACTCCGTATAGGGCTGCGCGCTGGCGGGGCCTTGCCAAAGGCGCTGCGGCAGCGCGGCGGTGGCAAGCACGGTCTGAAAGCGCGGCTCGTTGCGGATCGCCTCGAACTCGCTGCTGGCGCGTAGCTGCTTGGCGGCGGCCGGAAACCACAGCAGCGTGCCGGCTTGCTCCAGCGCGGCCAGCGCCTGCTCCTTGCGACCCTGGCGACTGTAGGCCGCAGCCAGCGGCAGCAGGTTGTTATAGCCCTCCAGCCGCAGCGACGGATTGCCGGTGGCCGCCACCGCCTCGCCGAGGTAGCGCTGCGCTTCCTCCAGCAAGGTGGTGGCGCGCTGCAGGTCGGCCGCCGTTGCGCCTGCGCCGGTCAGGCCGGCGGCCTGCTGGCGCAACGTGCGCACATGGCTTACGCTATCCTCGATGCTGGCCGCCTGGCACGGCGCCGTCATCGACATCAACGCAAACACACACAACGCCACCGAAATCCGCTTCATATTTAACCTTGCATAAAAATCAAGAACGCGGATCTTAATACAAACGGCGGTCCGTGGCACAATAACGGCTTACTTTTTTTGGAAGACCATCATGACCGTATTCGCCGCCTCAGTGTTCGACGCCACCGTTATCTATGAAGGCAATGAACTATTCAAGGGCCAAGGCGCCGCCAAGGGCTGGGCCGAGAAGCTGGCCAAGGAGCTGGAATGCGAGATCGGCGTTGAGAAGATCGGCACCGGCTGGGTGCTGACCGGCCGCGTGGACGGCGAGGCCTGCAGATGGAGCATCGTCGGCCAGCGTCTCAAGCGCATGGATGAATAAATCGTGCGCTAGCGCACATCGTCCCCATGCGGGCCGGCGTAGGATTCCCTGACCTGATCAGCGAGAATAACCATGAAACGCGACCCGCACGCCGTGCTGCAAGTCCCTGCCTCCACGTCTGCCCCGGCCACCACGCCGGCGCCCGTCGCCGCCAAGCTGGCGGGCCTGCGCTATGTGCACGACGACCAGCCGGGCATCACGCGCCAGCTGCGCGGCAAGCAGTTCCGCTATCTCCATGCCGACGGCAAGGCCGTCACCGATGACGACATCCTCGCCCGCATCAAGGCGCTGGTGATTCCGCCGGCATGGACCGATGTCTGGATCTGCAAGCACGCCCTCGGCCACTTGCAGGCCACCGGGCGCGATGCGCGCGGCCGCAAACAATACCGCTATCACGCCCGCTGGCGCGCGCACCGCGACGACGCCAAGTACGGCCGCATGCTCAATTTCGGCAAGGCCCTGCCCTCGATCCGCGTGGCGGTGGACGCCGCGCTGCGCAAGCCAGGACTGCCGCGCGAGAAGGTGCTGGCCACCATCGTCTACCTGCTGGAGGCGACGCTGATGCGCATCGGGAACGAGGAGTACGCGCGCGAGAACAAATCGTTCGGGCTGACCACGCTGCGCGGGCGCCACGTGCGGCTCGATGGCAGCAAGGTGGAATTCCGTTTTCGCGGCAAGAGCGGCGTGCACCATGCGCTGGAAGTGCAGGACCGCCGCCTGGCAAATATCATCCGCCGCATGCGCGACCTGCCGGGACAGGACCTGTTCCAGTATGAGGACGACGACGGCAATCCGCACGCCATCGGCTCGGCCGACGTCAACGAATACCTGCAAACCATCACCGGCGCCGACTACACCGCCAAGGACTTCCGCACCTGGGCCGGCACCGTGCTGGCGGCCGTCGCGTTGAGGGAGTACGAGAAGTATGACTCGGAAGCCCAGGCCAAGAAGAATATCGTGCAGGCCATCGAAGCAGTCGCGAAAAAGCTCGGCAATACGCCGAGCATCTGCCGCAAATGCTATGTGCATCCGGCCGTGATCGAGTCCTACCTCGACGGCACGATGCTGGAAGCCCTGCGCCAGCGCGCCAAGGAAGAGCTGCAGGAAGACCTGCACTCGCTGCACCCCGAGGAAGCCGCCGTGCTCGCACTTTTACAACATCGATTAGAGTAGAATTCAGGTTCGTCTACCGCGAACCTGACCATGTCCCCTGCCTTGCCCTTCCCGATCCGCAAAGAGTGCCCCCCGGGCGCTTGCGTGTGCGGACGCGACCAGCTGTTGGACGCCTGGGAACGCGACGGCGCCGACATCCGCGTGCTGCGCCTCACGCGCGAGGAAGAGAAACGGCTGCTCGAACGCATCGCGGCCGTGTCCAGCTACGAAGACCTGGGCCGCATGAAACAGCGCCTGCAGGAACTGCTCGGTATTACGCTGACCATCACACCGAGCGCACGCGGCGTCAGCACCGTGATGGGCCTGTCGATCAAATTGGCGGAGCAGCCGGGCTTGTGCCGCAAAACCCAGGAAGCGCTGCCGGCCGCCGTGCGCCGCTGCTTCCGAGACCATCCCGAAATCGTCTACGCTTTGCTGAATTCACGCGACCTGCTGGGGGCGGAGTGACGCATCTACCCGGCCCGCTTTTGCCTCGACGTTAGCGTCACCACTTAGGGGTCTAGTCAGCCGGGATGCGCCAGCGCGGCGCCTGGCATGGTGCCTTCGCTGCTGCCGTCCGGGTAGATGTCGTGGAACTTGCTGAAGTCGAGGATGCGCACATTGCCCTCCAATTTGTCGGACATGATGTCGGCGAAGTGGTGGTTGAAGAAGATGTGCTCCGCCGAGTAGGTCTGGCGCGCGTGGACAAAATCGTTGAGCGTGTCGTCGGTGCCGGAGATGCCGACCGCCAGCGTGGTGCCTTCATCGATCAGGTTCTGCTGCGTCTTGCCGAACAGCGGGCTCGATTCGTCGATCTGGTGCAGGATGGTCCAACTCAGCGCGAATACGCTGTTTTCTTCGCGCTCCAGTTTCAGGTCGTAGAAACGGGTGAAGACCTGCCCTTCCAACGTGGTTTCGCGCCGCACCAGCGAGGCCCGCGCCGACGCTTCCAGAATCAGGTTGGCGCGCTCGTTCCCGGCGCGCAGCATCAACGTGGGCACGCCGTTGAACGGCGTCACCACCGCCACGTCCGAGAACATGATGCGCGAGGTCGGCCGCGAAAAGCGCGCAAACAGCAGGCCGGTCACCGCCGCCACCTCCACCATGCCAAGCAGGATCTCGGTCGACGCCACCAAGTGGCCGTAGGTGGTGGCCGGATTCATATAGCCATAGCCGACGGTGGCCAATGTCTCGATGGAGAAGAATACGCAATCGGGGAAGTAGCCGGGCCGCGCATTCAAAATCGAACCGGGCACCGCGTAAAAAGCCAGTGCGAACACCAGGTTGGTGAACACATACAGCAAGCCGACCAGCACGAAGAAGCGCGGCCAGCTGACGGTGAGCATCCAGTGGTAGATATCGCCCCAGTACCAGCGGCTGATGCCGATCCGCCTGATGCGCGAAGTCCCCATCTGAAACTCGCCGCGCACCTTGCCGACGCGCGGTCGTATCGATTGCGGTGGCGGCTCGGTGCGCATGGGCTCAGTCGTCGTCGTTGGGGTCGAGGCCGGGGAACATCACTTCCGTGTAGCCGAACTTCGAAAAGTCCTTGATGCGCATCGGGTATAGCTTGCCCAGCAGGTGGTCCACTTCGTGCTGCACCACGCGCGCGTGGAAGCCGTCGACGTCGCGCTTGATCGGCTGGTTGTGCTGATCCACGCCTTCGTAGTGTAGCTGGGTGTAGCGCGGCACGCTGCCGCGCAGGCCGGGAACGGACAGGCAGCCTTCGAAGCCTTCCTCCATCTGGTCCGACAAGGGCGTGAGCACGGGATTGATCAGCACCGTTTCCGGCACCTGCGGCGCCTCCGGATAGCGCGGATTGCTCTTGAAGCCGTAGATCACCAGCTGCAGGTTGACGCCGATCTGCGGCGCCGCCAGGCCGGCGCCGTTGGCCGCGTGCATGGTGTCGAACATGTCGGCGATCAGTTCGCGCATGGCGGGCGTGTCGAATTCGGTTACCGGTTCGGCCACGCGCAGCAGGCGCGGATCGCCCATCTTCAGGATCTCGCGGACGGTCATTTGGACTGGGCCTCGATGTCGCACTGGATCTGGCGCAGGAAGGCGCAGTAGTCCTCGCCGGTCTCCGCGTGCTTGAGGCCCATGGCGGTGGTGGCTTTCAGGTAGCCCAGCTTGGAGCCGCAGTCGTAGCGCGTGCCGTCGTAGCGGTAGGCCAGCACTCGCTCGTTTTTCATCAGCGCGGCGATGCCGTCGGTCAGCTGGATCTCGCCGCCGGCGCCGCTGCCGAGGTTTTCCAGGTAGTCGAAGATGCGGCCCGACAGCACATAGCGTCCCACCACCGCCAGGGTGGACGGCGCCGCTTCCGGCTTCGGTTTCTCGACGATGCCATGCACCAGTTCCAGCTTGGGCTGATAGGCGGTGGCGCTGACGATGCCGTACTGGCGGGTCGCTTCGCGCGGCACTTCCTGCACCGCCAGGATGCTGGAGCGTTCATAGGCGTACAGCTCGGTCATCTGCGCCAGCACCGGCTTGACGCCGTCGGCGGTGTCCATGAAGTCGTCCGCCAGCAGCACGGCGAACGGCTCGTCGCCGATCACCGGACGCGCACACAGCACCGCGTGGCCCAGGCCCAGCGGCTCGGACTGGCGGATGTAGATGCAGTTGACGCTCTTCGGGATCACATTGCGCACCAGTTCCAGCAGCGCGTGCTTGTCGGCCGCCTCCAGTTCCGATTCCAGCTCGTAGGCTTTGTCGAAGTGGTCTTCGATGGCGCGTTTGTTACGGCCGGTGATGAACACCATCTCCGTGATGCCGGCGGCCACCGCCTCTTCGACCGCGTACTGGATCAGCGGCTTGTCGACGATGGGCAGCATCTCTTTCGGCTGCGCCTTGGTGGCGGGCAGAAAGCGGCTGCCCAGGCCTGCGACAGGGAATACGGCTTTTTTAATTTTGGTCATGGTTATTCTTCTTTTTCGAGTAATGCGAGCAGTCCTGCTTCGTCCAGAATCGTCACTTCCAGCTCTTGTGCCTTGGCCAGCTTGCTGCCCGCATCGGCGCCAGCGACAAGGTAATGCGTTTTCTTCGATACCGAGCCGGAGACCTTGCCACCCTTGGCTTCGATCAGCGCGGCGGCCTGGTCGCGGCCCATGGTCGGCAGCGTGCCGGTGATGACGAAGGTCTTGCCGGTGAGGTGCCCTGCGGCGGCCACGCTTTCCGGCAGCTGCGCCAGCAGGTCTTCGCGCAGCAGGTGCAGGGCCTTGACCTGTTCGCGATTACCCGGCTGCGCCATCCAGCTGTCCAGCGCTTCCGCCACGGCGGCCGGCAGGCCGAACACGTTGAAGACCTGCAGATAGCCTAGCGTTTCCAGCGTCACACCCTCTTCGATCAGCTGCTTGCTGCGCGGTTCCGTCAGTTTTGGAATCGCCAGCGCGGCCAGCAGCTTGACCGGCTCCAGCTTTTCACGCAGCTTGGCGCTCGGCGGGTGCTCGCCTTGCGGCGCCACGCCGGCGGCCAGCAGTGCGTCGATGGCTTCCTGGTTTTTCGGTTCGGCGAAGAATTCGGCGATCGAATCGGCCACCGTGCCGCCGATGTCGGGCAGCACGCGCAGCAGCGCGGCAGGGACGCGGCGGATCAAGTCGAAACGGCCCAGCCATTCGGCCAGCGTCTTGGCGGTCGATTCGCCGACATGGCGGATGCCGAGCGCGAACAGCAGACGCTCCAACGGCGGGTTCTTGCTGGCGGCGATGGCTTCCAGCAGATTGTCGGCCCACTTGGTGGCGATCTTGCCCTTGGCGACGGTTTCCGGCGTGGTGCCGTCGCGTTCATCGGCCAGGCGCTTCATCTCCAGCAGGTCGTCCAGCTTGAGCGCGTACAGATCGGCCACGCGCTGCACCTTGCCCCATTCGACCAGGCTGTCGATGTAGCGGTCGCCCAGGCCTTCGATGTCCATCATGCGGCGGCCGGCGAAGTGGCGGATCGCTTCCTTGCGCTGCGCGGAGCAGAACAAGCCGCCGGAACAGCGGGCGATGGCCTCGCCCTCTTCGCGCACCACGTGCGAGCCGCACACCGGGCAGGTCTTCGGCAGCACATAGGCTTGCGGTTCCGGCGCCGGCCGGCGCTCCAGCACCACGGCCAGCACTTCCGGGATCACGTCGCCGGCGCGGCGCACGATCACCGTGTCGCCCACGCGCACGTCCTTGCGGCGCACCTCGTCCTCGTTGTGCAAGGTGGCGTTGGTGACGTTGACGCCGCCGACAAACACAGAGGCCAGGCGCGCGACCGGCGTGATGGCGCCGGTGCGGCCGACCTGCACTTCGATCGCCTGCACCACGGTCAGCGCTTCCTCGGCCGGGAATTTGTGCGCCAGCGCGAAGCGCGGCGCGCGCGAGACGAAGCCCAGCGTGCGCTGGTCTTCCAGCCGGTTGGCCTTGTAGACCACGCCGTCGATTTCGTACGGCATGGTGGGACGGGCTACGCCGATCTGCTGGTAGTACGCCATCAGGCCGTCGTAGCCGCGCACCACGCTGGCTTCCTTGGCCACCGGCAGGCCAAGCTCACGATACCAGTCCAGCAGCGCGGAGTGCGACAGCGGCATCTCGGCGCCTTCCAGTGCGCCGATGCCGTAGGCGAAGAAACTGAGCTTGCGCGAGGCGGTGATGCGCGAGTCGAGCTGGCGCAGGCTACCGGCCGCCGCGTTGCGCGGGTTGACGAATTCCTTCTGGCCGGCGGCGCGCTGGCGCTGGTTCATCGCTTCGAAATCGCTCTTGAACATCAGCACCTCGCCGCGCACATCGAGGATGGCGGGCGGATGGTCGCTCTTCAAGCGCAGCGGAAGGCTGCGGATGGTGCGGATATTGGTGGTGACGTCCTCGCCGGTGTAGCCGTCGCCGCGCGTGGCCGCCTGCACCAGCAGGCCGTCCACATAGCGCAGGTTGATGGCCAGGCCATCGTACTTCACTTCGGCGGCGTATTCGATCAGCGCGGCCGTATCCAGGCCGTCGCGCACGCGGCGGTCGAAGTTCTCGATGTCTTCATCGGTAAAGCCGTTGTTCAGCGACAGCATCGGCACCGTGTGGGTGACCTGGTCGAACTGCGGCAGCGGCGCCGCGCCCACGCGCCGGGTCGGCGAGTCGGCCAGCGCCAGCTGCGGGTGCGCTGCTTCAAGCTGTTGCAGCTCGATGAACAGCTTGTCGTACTCCGCGTCCGGGATGGTGGGCGCGTCCTCCACGTGATAGGCGTGCAAATGCCGGTTCAGCTCCGCGCTGAGTTGCTCGATGCGCGTTTTGAAATCCACTTCCGTCATTACTTTACCTTCTTAGCTGAACAAACGCAGCGCGCGGGTCGAGCCGGCGGGGATGTCGGCTTCATTCATCTCGGTGTAGAAATCCTGCACCTGGCCGGCGATTTCCGTCAATGCCGCATCCGACAGCGGCTGGTTATAGTCGTCGACGATGGTGGCGTCCAGGCGCGCCACCAGCGCCTTGGCGCAGGCGGCCATGGCGCCGAAGCCGTCGCGCGCAGGCGCCACGCACGGCACGTCTAACAACAGCGTCAGGCGGGCCGTGGTTTCCTCGGCCGGCGTGACGTTGGTCGACAGCGAGAACAGGAAACCGCCCTCGCCGTCCGGCATCACGAAACGGCCGTCCGGACGCAGGTCGAAGCCCTGCTTCTCCAGCGCGGCGATCAGCGTGTTGACCGACCATGGCGCACCGTTGGTTTGCAGGTTGACGCCCAGCTGGGCATCGTGGCCGGCGACGAAGCGGTGCAGATTGCGCGCTTCGGCCATGACCTCGATCATGTCCGGCACGGCCGGCTCGGCGCCGATTTCGTCGGCCATGGCGCGCAGGCGCGTCACCAGTTCCGAGTATTCGAGTTCGTTCAGCGCGGTGCTGCGGCTGGCCAGCTGCACGCCGCCTTGCAGTTCGGTGTAGACGCCACCGTGGTTGACCGGTTCCCAGTCGCCGCTGACGGCCTTGCCGATGAAGTGCACCGGCTTGTTGCCCACCATGCGCAGGGTTTGCAGCACCGGCAGCAGCTTGTCGCCGCGCGCCGGGGCTTCCAGCGCCAGCGGCAGCAGGCAGTCGATCAGCGGGTCGACCAGCGCCGTGGCTTGTTCTGCCGCAGCCGCCGACGCCGCGTTGGCGCGTACCGCCAGTTCGTCCTCGGTCACCGGCTTGCCGGCCTCGCCGTCGGTGGTGAATTCCGCCGCCACCGCACCGAGAGCCGCCGCCGCAGCGGCAGCTTCGCCGCCGGCCACGCCGGGCTCCGCGCCGTCGAGCGAGAAGCTCGGCTCCTGGCGCGCGTGCGGCGCCAGCGGTGCGCCCGGCTCGTCGCCGGCGCGCATCAACACGTCGTCATGATCGGAAGAGAAGGCCCGTTCCACACTTTTTTTGGCCTTGTACTCCTGGATTTTGTTGTACGTGAAGACGCCGGCGACAAACACGCCGGCGGCTGCGATTAAGCTCATTTGAAGATCTGTCATGCTGCTTGTGCCTCGGAAGCGAAGTTTGCGGCGGATTCCATATCCACCGCCACGATGCGCGATACACCTTGTTCCTGCATCGTCACACCGATCAGTTGATTGGCCATCTCCATCGCAATCTTGTTGTGCGAGATGAAGAGGAATTGGGTATGTTCGGACATGCGCTTGACCATGCGGCAGAAGCGCTCGGTATTGGCGTCGTCCAGCGGCGCGTCGACCTCGTCGAGCAGGCAGAATGGCGCCGGATTCAAACGGAACATGGAGAACACCAGCGCGGTCGCCGTCAGCGCTTTCTCGCCGCCGGACAGCAGGTGGATGGTGGCGTTCTTCTTGCCCGGCGGCTGGGCCATGACCTGCACGCCGGAGTCGAGGATTTCGTCGCCGGTCATGATCAGCTTCGCCTGGCCGCCGCCGAACAGGATCGGGAACAGTTCGGAGAAGTGGCCGTTGACGCGGTCGAAGGTGTCCTGCAGCAGCTCGCGCGTTTCCTTGTCGATCCGGGTGATGGCGTCTTCCAGCGTGTTGATCGCCTCGGTCAGATCGGCGTTCTGCGCATCGAGGAAGTTCTTGCGTTCGGAAGCGGTGGCCAGTTCGTCCAGCGCCGCCAGGTTGACCGCGCCCAGCATCGATATCGCATTGGTCAGGCGCGTGACCTCGCCCTGCAGGTAGGAGGCCTTCATGTCGGGATGCAGCTTCTCCGCCAGCGCCGCTTCGTCGGCCTGCACCTCGGCCAGCTGCGCGGCGAACTGCTCCTGGTTCAGGCGCGCGGCCTGCTCCTTGAGCTGCATTTCCATGATCTTGTCGCGCTGCGGCTGCAGCGCGCGCTCGGTCGACATGCGGCCTTCCTCGAACAGGCGCAATTGCTGCGCGATCTGGTCCAGTTCATGGCGCGCATCCGACAGCGCTTTTTCCTGGCCGCTGCGGCGCTCCAGCAGGTCCTGCAAGCCGTCGTTGGCCGTGCCCTGCTCCAGTCCTTCCAGCTCCATGCGGCCGGCTTCCAGGCTTGCCGTCACCTGCGCCACCTGCGCAGTGGCGGTGGCGATACTGCGGCGGAATTCCTCGATCTTGCTGCGCTGGGTCTTCTCGGCGAATTGCACTTCCTGCGCCGCGCGTTCGAGGTCGCGCAGGGCCTGACGTGCGTCGGCCAGGCGCTGTTCCTTGGCCATGAATTCGGTCTGGCCGTCTTCGTGCTCGCCCTGCAGGTTGCCGAGTTCCATATCGAGCTGTTCGAACTTCTCTTCCGACTCCAGCTTGATCTGCGTCTGCTCTTCCTCCTGCGCGGCGATTTCGGCCAGGTCGGTTTCGATCTGCGTGCTGCGCTGGTTGAAACGCGCCTCGACCTCGGACAGCTTGACCACGTCCAGCTGCAATGTGTGCACCGACGATTGCAGGCTTTGCAGCCTGGCGCGGTAATGGGTCAGACGGCGCGTCAGTTCCGACAGCGCCGCCTCGGCGCGCACCGAACGGGTACGCGCCTCGTCGGCCAGCATCTGCTGCGCGCGCAGCTGCTTGGTGATGTTGTCGATTTCCTGCTGACGTCCCAGCATGCCGTCCTGTTCGGAATCGGCGGCGTAGAAACGCACGCTGTTCTGCGTAACGACGTGGCCCTGGCGCGTGATGAGGGTGCCGCCGGCCGGCAGCTTGGCGCGCTCGGCGAAAGCTTCTGCCGTGTCCTCGGCCATGTAGACGTTGTGCAGCCAGTCCTGCAACAGACCGCGCAGGCCCGGATCGTTGATCTTCAGCAGATTCAGGAAAGGCTTGAGGCCCGGCGCTTCCACCGGCACCGGCGGCACGGCGGTGGACGGCGCATACAGCGCCAGCTTGGCCGGCGGCGCATCGCTGAAGAAAGCCTTGGCCCATTCGATGTTCGACATCTGCAGCGCCGAAGTGCGTTCGCGCAGCAGCGATTCCAGCGCCGGCTCCCAGCCGCTGTCGATGTTCAGCTTCTGCCACAGGCGCGGCAGCGATTCCAGCTCGTGCTTCTGCAACCACGGCGTGACCTTGCCCTGCGTCTGCACACGTTCCTGCAACTGGCGCAGCGCATTCAGGCGCGCTTCCAGCTGGGCGTTGGCGGCGCTTTCGGCGTTGACCTGCTGCTGCGCTTCCTGGCGTTCCTGTTCCAGCTTGGGCTGCTGCTGGTGCGCCTCTTCCAGCAGATAGTTCTGTTCTTCCAGCGCCTGCTGTTTTTCTTCCAGCTGCAGGCGCAGATTGGCCAGGTGCGAACTGTCCGGCAGACTCAAGCCGCTCTTCTCCTGCTGCAGGCGTTCGCGCCGCACGGCCAGGCCGTTGAGGATGTTGCTGGCGTTGCGCTGGTGTGCCGACTCCAGCTCCAGCTGTTGCTGCGCCTGCATGATGCGCGCGCGCGATTCGGTGCTCTTGCCCTGCGCTTCCTTCCAGGCCAGTTCCAGCATCGGCAGCGACTCGGCCTTTTGCTCGGCCATCACCTGCGACTCTTCGACCTTGGCGCTCAACTCTTCCAGATTGAATTCCGCTTCTTCGATCTGCTCGCCGAATTCGGTGGCCTGACGCTGCCATTGGTCGCGCTGCGCGGTCAGGGTCGCCAATTGCGCCTGCAGGCGGCCGCGCGATTCGATCACGAACTTGATCTGTGCTTCCAGGCTGCCGATTTCGGCGTTGGTCTGGTACAGCGCGCCCTGCGCCGTGTGCAGGCGGTCGCCGGCGGCGAAGTGCGACTGGCGCATCTGCTCCAGCGACAGCTCGACGTTGCGCAGCTTGGCGGTTTGTTCTTCCAGGTCGTTCTGCGCCTGCTCGACTTCGCGGAAGTATCTATTCTGCTCGGTCTCGGCTTCGATCTTGCGCAGCAGCCAAAGCAGCTTTTGCTTCTCCTCCTGGTCGGCTTGCAGCTGGTGGAATTTGGTCGCCACGGCGGCCTGCCCTTCCAGCTTTTCCAGGTTGGCGTTCAGCTCGCGCAGGATGTCTTCCACGCGCAGCAGGTTCTCGCGCGTGTCGTGCAGACGGTTCTCGGTTTCGCGGCGGCGCTCCTTGTACTTCGATACGCCGGCCGCCTCTTCCAGGAATACGCGCAGCTCTTCCGGGCGCGATTCGATAATCCGCGAGATCATGCCCTGGCCGATGATGGCGTAGGCGCGCGGCCCGAGACCGGTGCCGAGGAAGATGTCCTGGATGTCGCGCCGGCGCACCGGCTGGCCGTTGATGTAGTAAGTGGAGGTGCCGTCGCGCGTCAGCGTGCGCTTGACCGCGATTTCGGCATATTGGCCCCACTGGCCGGCGGCCTTGCCGGCGTTGTTGTCGAACACCAGCTCCACCGAAGAGCGACCGGCCGGCTTGCGGTGGGTGGAGCCGTTGAAGATCACGTCCTGCATCGACTCGCCGCGCAGCTCGGAGGCCTTGGATTCGCCCAGCACCCAGCGCACTGCGTCGATGATGTTCGACTTGCCGCAACCGTTGGGCCCCACCACGCCGACCAATTGACCCGGCACCTGGAAATTGGTGGGATCAACGAAAGACTTAAATCCCGACAATTTAATGGATGATAGACGCACGTTGTTATCTGGTGTGTGGGCTGTAAAAGTTCACAATAATACCATTTTGCGCATCGGATAAGGCCGTAAAACGCGCAACGTTGCGGGGCCGCCGTCAGTCGAGCAGCGGCCTGGGCTGGCGCCACATATGGCGGGTATAGGGCTGGTCGCGCCCGGACAGGTACAGGGCGGCGTGGGTGATCCACAGCTCCGCAGGAATCGGCTCGACCCTGGGCGCCACCAGCAGCACCGGGATACAAAGCACCACCAGGATGCGGCTCAGGGCCATGTGGTGCTCGGTGCTGGCATACCAGATGAAGACGCCGGCGACCGCCAGGCCGAGCAGGCAGCCGGTGATGGACTCGGACGACGAATGGGCGCCCACGTAGACGCGCGAGATGGCGATCAGCACGGCCAGCAAGACGCCGGCGGCCGTGCTGGCGTAGCGCACCGCTGCCGGCATATGGCGGGTGGCAAGGAAAGCAGCCACCGGGAATACGGCGGCGGCGCGCATGGCATGGCCGCTGAAGCCGGCGAATTCCACCGAGGCCACGCCTATGCCCCAGCCGAGGAAGGCCATCTTGGTGATAACAACCAATGCCATGCCCGTGCCGAACAGCGCCAGCCAAATGGCCGTCAGTCGCCAGGATTTTCCGGCCAGCAGCCATGCCACAATCGCAATCCCGATCGGCCCGGTTACCGCCAGGCTGCCCACGATACTCAAACTATGCCACCACATCATCATCTGCCGCCCTGCTCCTCGTATTTTGCACTGCAGCATGCATTAAAACATAAGCACGCCTATCTTGGCCAATAATTACCACGTAACAACTATTTGCAGCGCAAGCAAAGCCAAAATTTGCCGCGTATATACGTGCCCGTCCTCCTTCCCAACGATTGCCTATTCTCGCCTGAAACTGCCTACGAAATGCCTGCATTTGTCACAGCGAGACTGGCCGCGCCATAGGGAGTCCGCTTGAACAATGGCTGAAATTTCAGGCATTCCTCAGGCAATTTCAGGCGAAAATAGGCAAGGGCTCGGGAAGAGCACCCCATGGTGTGCTCCCAGCCGGCGCCGGCGCTCTAAGCAAGCGCGGCGGATGGAGCGATGCTTGCGTCGTTGTCGGCGCTGCGGGACAAGGCTGCCGAAAGGGCTACCGTGACCACGCCTTCCGCGCGCAAGGCCCGCGCACTGCCTTCGCGGAAGCGCGTCGCCAGCTCCGTGCCGGACATGGAGAAGGCCTCCTGCCGCGCTGCCGTCGAGAAGATATACAGCGTGCGCAGCGGACTGATCCACGCCAACTTCACCTTGCGGCTGCCCCCTTCGTCACTGGCGAACTCCAGCCACATGCCGCGCGTGAGGCCGTCGACTTCGATGATGGCGTCTTCCTCCTCCGGCGCCGGCGGCGGCTGTTCGGCGCGCGCCTGCTCCTCGGCTTCGGCCTTGGCCTGCAGTTGCAAACGGCGCTCGGCCGCCTGCTGCGCCACCTGCATCGAGATTTCCAGCTGCCGTTCGGGCGACAGTTCCAGCGGAGCGCGCACGATGGAGGCGTGGCATTCGGCCAGCTCGGCGAAGAATTGCAGGCGGTCGGCATCCTGCCACTTGATGACATCGAGCCACTTATTCAGCGTCGACAGCAAGCCTGGCAGCTTGGCGATCAATTGCTTGCGGTCTTCCGGCTTGAGCTTGGGACGGACGCTCCAGATCAGGTCGTCCATGGTTTTGGTGGCGTTGTTGACGGCGCCCGGCTTGTCGTCCTCGATGCTGTAGGCGATGCTCAACACCGATACCCAGCGCTGCTCCAGGAAGGCTTCCACCACGGCGATCACTTCGCCGGTGCCGATGCGCAGTGCGACGGCGTTCTTGGCCAGCTTGTTCGACTCGGCCAGTTTTTCCTGCTTGAGCGCGGCCGCGATGGGCGCGGCGATGGCGGCGGCGGCGGCTTTTTCTTCCGCCTGAATCGATGCTTCAAGCTCGTTGACGGCTTCGGTGAAGACCGACAGCTCCTGTTCGTAGTCGCGGCCGACGCGGTCGACGCTGCGCTGCATGGCTTCGTAGAGCGGATCGTCCGGGCCTTTGCGCTGCTCCCAGCCCATGCGCGACAGCAATTCCAGCAGGCGGCGGGCAGGATGGGCTTCCTGGAAGAAGAAATTCTTGTCGACCAGCGCAGCTTTCAGGACGGGGATTTGCAGGAAACGAATCAGCTCGCGTGTTTCCGGTGAAATGCTTTGGTCGCGGAAGACCGTGTCGAACACCGCCGACAGCAGGTCGATGGTGCTTTCATCGTTGCGCGACAGGCTGCCCTGCGGCATGCTTTGCTTCAGGTTGGGCAGGTAGAACACGTTGGCCGCAGCCGCACCGGCCGGCGATGCGCTGGCCGCCATCGGCACCGCCTTTTGCAGCTCCGCAAGGTAAGCCAGCAACGGCTGACGTGCGCCGATCTGCGCCGCGCGCTGAGCCTCCTCATTAGTCATCGCGCCGACGTGAAAGCCTTGCGCCGGCCCCTGCGGCCAAGCGCCACCGGCCACGACACCCGCCGCCGGCACCCCGCCGCCGCCCGCATGCCCGCGCTCCGCATTCGGCGCCCACGCGCCGCCGGCCGACAGCGCGGCGGCCGGCAAATCCGGAATCGTCAAATCAAGGCCGCCGGCCACGCCCTGCAGCATGCCGCTGGCGATGCCATCGACAATCTGCCCCGCCGCCGAGCCGGCCACATCGCTGGCGGCGAAGAACTGCCGCAATTGCTGCGCCAACGCCGCCTGGTTGGTGCGCGCCTTGGCCGACGCGCCGCCATCCTTGCCGGCATCCAGCTTGCGGCGCTGATAGCCGCCCACCGATCCCGGCAGTGCGCCCTTGCTCTGCAAAGCCAGGCTCAACGCCTCCAGCATCGGCCCCAGCTCGATAAACATGCCCGGCTTGAGCAGCGGCTGCAACAAAACCACCGCCTCCTCCTCAGGGTCGAACTCCGCCCAGGCTTGCTGCAACGCCACCAGAAACACCTCTGGCCGGAACGGATTCTGGCCGGTGCGCAGAATATCGCGCTCGAGCAGAAAGCCCAGCCGCACATTCAAGGTCTGCAACTGATCGGCGTACAAACTCTCGAACGGCTTGCTGACGCCGCTCAGCGCCACCTTGTTGTCCATCTCCTCGAACGGCACCAGCGACAGCGACCAGCCGCCATCGCGCGGCGGCTTCTTGGGCGTCGGCGCCAACTCGGCGATCTCGCGCCGCAAGGCTTTCTCCAGCGCACTGGTGGCCAGATGCAGGAACGCGAAATTCCGGTTGCGCAGCTGATTGCCCGCCCGCAGGCGCTGCTGAATCAGACGGGTATCGCCATCGGAGGCATCAATCAACGCGCCGGCCAGCTTGTTCGCCAGCTCCAAATACTGGTCGCCCGCGTGCTTGACGGCGATGCCAATCAACTCCTCCAGCAAGCCATGCCGCGGCGACACCGGCGGTTTCGGCGTGGTGGCTGTGGTGGACGTTGCAATCATGGGCGGACCTGCTCGATTTATTTCTACATCCCTGCATTGTTACACGACATTTCCACAAAGCAATACCATGAAACTAAGAATATGCAATATTTCGCGTATTTTGCTGACTGCCCGCAACTCCGGGCGGCGCAAACGCTGGCTTGATGCGGCGCAAAAGGACAAGGTTGAAGTTTCCCTACTATAAAAAACTCACCTTTCCCGCCATCAAGGAACCCCCATGAAACTCCTGCACAACCTGGAAACCTTCAGCAAGCTGCTGGCCGCCTTTGCCCTGGCGATCCTGTCCGCGCGCACGGAAGTGGAATGGGGGAGTGTTAGCCAACCTCCTACAAGCCACCAGGGAGAACTCCGATACCGACCGCGTAGCCGACGACGCATCATTGCCGCACCAGAAACGCCCCCGCGTGGCTGGCATTCTTTCACTTTCGTAAAGGAATCAAAATGAGCACGAATCAAAAAGGCAGCGGCAGCGGTAGCGGTAGCGGTAGCGGTAGCAAGCAAGGTACCAACCAGGGCAGCAGCAAGCAATCGGGCGGTGCAGGTTCGTCCGGTAGCTCGCGCGGTACTGGTACTGGTACTGGTACCCAGGGCGGCACTCACGAGCAGCATGTAGAAGCCGGCCGTCAAAGTCACAAAAACGACGGCAAGCAGTCGGGCAACCGCTAAGTCCGAGCTTACCCACCAAACGGAAGGGTCAGGCCCCGTACGGGGTCTGACCCTGAGCCGCAGCGGAGTGCGGGGTGCGGCGGTGCCGCAATTTTCACTGCTGGCGTTAGATGTTGGTCACACGTTGGCCGGCTGGCGGTATGAAGTCTTCGACCCCTTGAATCATACCCACCTTTAACGCCTCGGCCGAGGTCAGGTGCAAATCCGAGTATTCGTGCGTGCGCCAGTTTTCTTCCGTCAGCGTGACGTGCGCGCGCAGGATCTGTTCCGTGCGGGCGTCGTCCGCCTGCAAACCTTCCACAATGATGCGCAGCGCATCCGGACGAGCACCGTGCGGCGCGCTGGCGTGCGATTTGTGCACCATGAAACGCGCGGTATCGCTGGCATAGCGCTCGGCGCCGGCCAGGAACAGGATCACGGCGATGGACGCCACGGCGCCGGCGTTGTAGGTGACGATCTTGATCGGCAGCTTGCTCAGGTAGTTGTACAGGCAAATGCCGTCGCTCACATAGCCGCCGTTGGACTGGATCAGGATATGGGCGGTGGTGATGCGGTCTTCGGTCATGTCGGCGACGGCGTCGAAAACGCGCCGCACCATGTCGCTATTGACATCCCCGGACAGCGTAAACCACGCGTGTCCCTCGTAATTGTTATGGTCCTGGCTCATGGGTGGGCTCTCGAATAAGTGTGCTTTATTCTAGCAAATTGTTGTTTCAAAAGCTTTTCCGTTGCTCATTCGTGCGCACCGCCCCCGCCTCCTCGCAAGATTGACAATCAAGCCCTTCTGACATATATTCCCGAGTCTTGATCGGGAGAGGGCTGTCAGGCAAACTCGCCAGCACAGCCGCCGAAGGGGCACTACCCAAAAACTCTCAGGCAAAAGGACCGGTCAAGGGGTCAGCATGACTCAAACTCTGGAGAGCGGTTGCCACAGCAACCCACCGAAGGGGCGTGCGGAACGGTCAGTTCCGTTATCTCTCAGGTACCAAGGACAGAGGGGTTGCAACATGATGGAATCTGCTATTCCGGCATTCCCTGTTAACCTCTTTTCGATTTGGACCGTGCCATGACGCTCAAAGCTACCCCCCTCAATAACGCACACCGCGCCGCCGGCGCCCGCATGGTCGATTTCGGCGGCTGGGACATGCCGGTCAACTACGGCTCCCAAATCGAAGAGCACAACGCCGTGCGCACCGACGTCGGCATGTTCGACGTCGCCCACATGTGCGTGGTCGACATCAAAGGCGACAACACCCGCGCCTTCCTGCGCGGCCTGCTGGCCAACAACGTCGACAAGCTGCAGGTCTCGGGCAAGGCGCTCTACTCCTGCATGCTCAATCCACAAGGCTTCGTGATCGACGACTTGATCGTCTACTTCATCAGCGAGAGCTGGTTCCGCCTGGTGGTCAACGCCGGCACCGCCGAAAAAGACGTGGCCTGGATGCAGGCGCAGAACGCCGCCAGCAACAGCGGCGTCACCATCACCCAACGCCGCGATGGCGCGCCGGCCGACAGCATGGCGCTGATCGCCGTGCAAGGCCCGAACGCCAGCGCCAAGGTGTGGGAAGTGATCCCTGAATCGAAACAAGGCACGGCCGAGATGAAGCCGTTCAACGTCGCCTTCGCGCAAAGCGCGGCCTTCGGCGAGGCCATGATCGCCCGCACCGGTTACACCGGCGAAGACGGCTTTGAGATCGGCGTCGCCGCCGACAAGGCCGAGCAGCTGTGGAACGCCCTGGCAGCCGCCGGCGTGAAACCGGCCGGCCTGGGCGCGCGCGACACCTTGCGCCTGGAAGCCGGCATGAACCTGTACGGCCAGGACATGGACGAAACCGTGAACCCGCTGGACGCCGGCCTGGCCTGGACCATCGACCTGGTGTCCGAGCGCGACTTCATCGGCAAGGCCGCCCTGCAAGCCATGGGCCAGAACGCCCAGTTCGTGGGCCTGATCCTGCGCGAAAAAGGCGGCGTGCTGCGCGCCCACCAGAAAGTCATCGTGGCCGGCACCGACGCCACCGGCGAAATCACCAGCGGCACCTTCAGCCCGACCATGCAGCAGGCCATCGCCCTGGCGCGCGTGCCGAACGGCGTGAACGTCGGCGACACCGTGCACGTGGAAATCCGCGACAAAAAGCTGGCCGCGTCTGTGGTTAAATTGCCGTTCGTACGCAACGGTAAGATCCTGGCTGTTTAATTCATACCTCTCACCCCTCTGGAGCACTACAACATGAACATTCCTGCAGACCTGAAGTACACCGAATCCCACGAATGGGTACGCGCTGAAGCCGACGGCACCGTCACTGTAGGCATTACCGAATACGCGCAGGATGCGCTGGGCGACATCGTCTTCGTCGAACTGCCGAAAGTCGGCACCACCTACGAAGCCGGCAACGATGCCGCCGTGGTGGAATCGGTGAAAGCCGCTTCGGACATCTACGCACCGGTCGCCGGCGAAGTGGTCGCCGTGAACGACGACGTGGTCAACGCGCCGGAAGCGATCAACGCCGACGCCTACGCCAACTGGCTGTTCAAGATCAAGCCGAGCGACGCCGCCGCCATCGACGGCCTGCTGGACGCTGCCGCCTACGGCAAAAACACCGGCGCCTGATCACCGTCGCCCTCGCGCAGGCGGGATTCCAGGCATTGCCTGAACTCCCCCTATAGCACGCTTGCTCAGCATGGGTCCCCGCTTGCGCGGGGACGACAGCCCTTCCCTCTCTCTCTGCCCTCGCCCACATCATGACCCGCACCAGCCTGACCCAACTCGAAGCGCGTGACGCCTTCATCGCCCGTCACATCGGCCCAGACGCCGCAGAACAGCAAGCCATGCTGTCGGTACTCGGCTACGCCTCGCGCTCCGCCCTGATCGACGCCATCGTCCCCGCCAACATCCGCAACAAGGAAGCCCTGCCGCTGGGCGCCTACGCGCAGCCGCTGCCGGAAAACGAAGCGCTGAACAAGCTGAAAAAAATCGCCGCGAAAAACAAGGTGCTCAAGTCGCTGATCGGCCAGGGCTACTACAACACGCTGACGCCGAACGTCGTCCTGCGTAACATCTTTGAAAACCCGGCCTGGTATACCGCCTACACGCCATACCAGCCTGAGATTTCGCAAGGCCGCCTGGAAGCGATCCTGAACTTCCAGCAAACCATCACCGACCTGACCGGGATGGGCATCGCCAATGCGTCCATGCTGGACGAAGGCACCGCCGCCGCCGAAGCCATGACGCTGATCCAGCGTGTGAGCAAATCGAAATCGAACGTGTTCTACGTGGCCGACGACGTGCTGCCGCAAACCCTGGAAGTGATCCAGACCCGCGCCAAGCCGCTCGACATCGTGGTCAAAACCTTCCACCCGGCCGAACTGGCCGGCGTCGGCGAATGCTTCGGCGTGCTGCTGCAATACCCTGGCGTGGACGGCAACGTGCGCGACTACAAAGCCGGCGTCGAAGCCGTGAAAGCCAACGGCGCGATGGTGGTTGCCGCCGCCGACCTGCTGGCGCTGACCATGCTCACCCCTCCAGGCGAATGGGGCGCGGACGTGGTGGTAGGTAACAGCCAGCGCTTCGGCGTACCGCTGGGCTTCGGCGGCCCGCACGCCGGCTACATGGCCACCCGCGACGAATTCAAGCGCTCGATGCCGGGCCGTCTGGTGGGCGTGACCATCGACGCGCAGGGCAACAAGGCCTACCGCCTGGCGCTGCAAACCCGCGAGCAGCACATCCGCCGTGAAAAAGCCACCTCCAACATCTGCACCGCGCAAGTGCTGCTGGCGGTGATGGCCTCGATGTACGCCGTCTACCACGGCCCGCAAGGCCTGCAGCAGATCGCCCAGCGCGTACACCGCCTGACCGGCGTGCTGGCCTCGAACCTGAAGACCCTGGGCTACACCGTCACCAACGACACCTGGTTCGACACCCTGACCGTGGCCGTCAAAAACGCCGAGCAGCTGCACGCATCGGCCCACTCGCACGGCGTCAACCTGCGCGTGATCGACGCCACCCACGTTGGCGTATCGCTGGACGAAACCACCACCCGCGAAGACATCGCGCTGTTGTGGACCGTGTTCTCCCACCCGGTCGGCGGCCCTGCCCACGGCCCGGATTTCGACGGCGTTGAAGCCGCCGTGGCGCACGCCTTCCCGGACGCGCTGTCGCGCACCTCGGCCTATCTGTCGCACCCGGTGTTCAACCGCTACCACTCGGAAACCGAGATGCTGCGCTACCTGCGTTCGCTGGCCGACAAGGACCTGGCGCTGGACCGCACCATGATCCCGCTGGGTTCGTGCACCATGAAACTGAACGCCACCGCCGAAATGATCCCGGTGACCTGGCCTGAATTCTCGACCATGCACCCGTTCGCGCCGGAAGCGCAAACCGTCGGCTACCGCGAGATGATCGCCTCGCTGGAAGAAATGCTGTGCGCGGTGACCGGCTACGCCGCCATCTCGCTGCAGCCTAACGCCGGCTCGCAGGGCGAATACGCCGGCCTGCTGGTGATCCAGGCCTACCACCAGTCGCGTGGCGAAGGCCACCGCAACATCTGCCTGATTCCATCGTCGGCGCACGGCACCAACCCGGCATCGGCATCGATGGTCGGCATGCAGGTGGTGGTCACCGCCTGCGACGAAAACGGCAACGTCGACCTGAACGACCTGAAAGCCAAGGCCGAACTGCACTCGAAGAACCTGGCCTGCGTCATGGTCACCTACCCTTCGACCCACGGCGTGTTTGAAGAAGGCATCCGCGAACTGTGCGACATCGTTCACAGCCACGGCGGCCAGGTCTACGTCGACGGCGCCAACATGAACGCACTGGTGGGCGTGGCCGCACCGGGCGCGTTCGGCGGCGACGTCTCGCACCTGAACCTGCACAAAACCTTCTGCATTCCACACGGTGGTGGCGGCCCAGGCGTCGGCCCGATCGGCGTCGGCGCGCACCTGGCCAAATTCCTGCCCAACCAGCGTTCGAACGGCTATATCCGCGACAACGCCGGCATCGGTGCGGTATCGGCCGCGCCATACGGCTCGGCATCGATCCTGCCGATTTCGTGGATGTACATCGCCATGATGGGGGCGGAAGGCCTGACCGCCGCGACCGAAACCGCGATCCTGAGCGCCAACTACATCGCCCGTCGCCTGTCGCCGCACTACCCGGTGCTGTACTCGGGCCACGACGGCCTGGTGGCGCACGAGTGCATCATCGACCTGCGTCCGCTGCAGGATGCCACCGGCATCTCGAACGAAGACGTGGCCAAGCGCCTGATGGACTTCGGCTTCCACGCCCCGACCATGTCGTTCCCGGTACCGGGCACGCTGATGATCGAGCCGACCGAATCGGAATCGAAAGCCGAGATGGACCGCTTCATCGACGCCATGATCGCCATCCGTGGCGAAATCGCCAAGGTGGAAAGCGGCGAGTTCGACAAGCTGAACAACCCGCTGAAATTCGCGCCGCACACGGCCGAAGTGCTGACGGCGGACGTCTGGGACCGCAAGTACTCGCGTGAAGTGGCGGCGTATCCGGTGCCATCGCTGCGCAAGCAGAAATACTGGCCCCCAGTCGGCCGCGCCGACAACGTCTACGGCGACCGCAACCTCTTCTGCGGCTGCGCACCGATCAGCGATTACGAGTAATTGTGTGCCGTCAGCCCGTTCTGGCTGAGTAAATCAAAAGCAGGCAAGCCTCCGGGCTTCGCCTGCTTTTTTTCCATTCGGCGACCATGGCTGCCACCCGATTAAATCCACCACTTCATGGTCCGCCATAGGATTGCGAGCTCCCTACGCTCAAGAGTGTCCACCATACAAAAAAACAGTTGACTTCATTACACCTGTCAGATATTCTTTACACATGAAATCAAAAAACCTCACCGGCGATCAGTTATTGGCAGCGTTGGCAGCGCTGTCGAATCCGCATCGGTTGCGGGTGGTGGCGGTGCTGGCGGTGGGTGGACGGAATTACGTCAGCCAACTGGCACGTGAGTTGAACATCAGCCGCCCTCTGCTGCATCTGCATTTGCAGAAGCTGCAGGAAGCGGGCCTGGTCACCAGCCAGCTGGAATTGTCGGCCGATGGCAAGGCGCTCAATTACTTTGAAGCCGCGCCGTTTGCCATCGACCTGACGCCGGCCATGATTGCCGAAGCAGTACAAACCTTGACGACCAATCCTGAAAAATAGAGGCGCAATATGTCTGAACCGATTTACCTGCTGACCATCTTCATGCCGCTGGCGACCATCTTCCTGATTTTCGGCATGCGCTTCATCGCCAGCATCAAGAAGGCCAAGCTGCAGGCGGAGGGAGAAGAAGCCTACCGCCTGATCGCTGCGCGCGCCATCGCGGCACAGGAGCAAACGGCTATGGAACTGGCCGACCTGAAAACCCGCATTATCGCTATCGAAAAAATCCTGAAAGAAGTCGAGTAATCCCACCTGCCCCGAGGAGTCTCATCATGCCGCAAGTATCGCTGTTTCGCCTGTATTCGCTGAGAGTTGTGTACTTCATCATCGCGCTGGGACTGGCGCTGGTTGTGTGGCCGAGCGTGATTCAGCACGCCGAACCTTGGGGCCTGTCGCAGGGCGTGGTCAAGTGCATGTTGGCGGCCTTCAGCCTGTTGTGCGTGCTCGGCATCCGCTACCCGCTGCAAATGCTGCCGGTGCTGATGTGGGAGCTGACCTGGAAATCGATCTGGCTGCTGATCGTCGCGCTGCCCGCCTGGCAAAGCGGCACGATGGACGATGCCATCATGGGCACCACCATGGAATGCATGGTCGCCATCATCATCCCGCTGGCCATGCCGTGGAACTATGTCTACGCCAACTACATCCAGAAACAGGGCGACCGCTGGCGCAGTGCCGAAGCACGCAGCCAGCCAGTCGGCGCCCAGGCGAAGGCCTGACTCCAGAATACTAGCTGCGTACCGACGCCAGGCGCAGGCGGACGACGCGGGTGCTGCCGGCGGGACGGGTGGCGTCGGGTGGTTCGATGCCTTCGTCCAGTTTGAAGATGGCGACCGCTTCCGATAGATAAACAGCCTGCCGCTGCAAGGTGCTGGCGGCGGCAGCCGCTTGCTGGACCAGCGCCAGGTTTTGCTGCGTGATCTGGTCCATGCTGACGATGGCCTGCTGCATGCCCTGCACGCCCTGCGCTTGCTCGCTGTTGGTCTCGCCGATCTCGCTCATGATCTGGCCCACCTGGCGCACCGAGTCCACAATCTCCGCCATGTTGAGGCCCGCTTCTTCCACCGAGCGCGTGCCGCAGTCGATCTCCGCCACCGAATCGGCGATCAGCAACTTGATTTCCTGCGCGGCCGACGCCGACCGCTGCGCCAGCGTGCGCACCTCACCCGCCACCACCGCGAAGCCCTGGCCGCTCTCGCCCGCGCGCGCCGCTTCCACCGCCGCGCTCAAGGCCAGCATATGCGTTTGCACCGCCAGGCCGTCGATGACGCCGACGATTTCCACCACCCGCCGCGAGCTGCCGCGTATCGATGCCATGGTCACCACCAGCCGCTGCACCACGCTGCCGCCGCGTGCCGCGAAGCTGTTGGCGCACTGCGCCAGTTGGCTCGCCAGCGCGGCGTGCGTGGCGTTCTGCGCCACCTGCCCGCCCATCTCGCGCATCGCACCGCCGGTTTCCTCCAGCGTGCCGGCCTGCGCCCGCGTGCGGCGTGCCAGTACCGAGTTGCCCTGCGCGATTTCACGCGAGGCGTTGTCGATTGATTGCGCCGACGCTAATATCGTCTTCAATGTCGTGTTCAGGTTGCGGATGCTGGTGTCGAGCGCGCGCGAGGTTTCGGCGATTTCGTCCCTGCCGTAGACGCGCTGGCGCACCGTCAGGTTGCCTTCGGCCAGATCCACCGCCGCCGCGCCGATCTCGCGCACTTCCTTGAGCATGGCGCTGCGCACCGCCATGGTCACCAGCAGCGACAACGCGATCGACAAGGCCACCACGATCGGCATCCAGGTCGAGAGCGCGCGGAAGTCGGCTTCGGCGTCCGCATAGGCGCTCTCGCTCAGGCTTTGCTCCAGCCGCGAGAGCTCCTCCAGCCGCAGCGCCACCACATCGAACGCGCGTTCGGCCTTGGACATGGCATTGGCCGCCATCGATTGATCGGCCATCGCCAATTCAATCACATCCTGCATCGCCTTGACGTAGACCGTGTGCGCCGCTTGCGACTGCACCACGAAGCGCCGTTCGGCAGGATCGGATTGAGTCGCCATTTCCAGCTGCGCGAACTGACGGTCCAGCGCCGCGTGGCGCAGGTGGATGTCGCGCACCAGCGCATCCACGCGCGGCGGTGAGAAGCTGGCGTTGATCCAGGTCAGCAGCTGGTAGATTTCCGTGTGCGCCTTGTTGGCGTTGGAGACCAGGTCGGCCGCCGCCTTCAACCGCACGGCGCGCTGCTGCACCATATTGTCGAGCGACTGGTTCTGCCGCAGCAGGCCAAGATAGGCGCCGGCCGAGAGCACGATCAGCAAAATCAGCACCACACCCGGCGCCAGCAGCAGCTTGGGCCCGATGCGTAGTTTGCTGAGCATTTGGTGAGGTAGGTTCAGCACGGCCGCTCAGTGCTTGTAGATGCCGGCTTCGAGGGCCACATCGTCCACGCGCAGCACGTAGGTGCGCTTGGCTTCGACCTTGCCCGACTCAGGATTGCGGAATTTGTAGTCGACCCAGCCGCGCCCCGGTCCCTTCGCCAGGGCCAGCATCTCCTGGCGAAACAGCTTGCCGTCGGCGTCAGGCACCTCCAGCAGATTCTTGCCGATCAACGCCGTGGTCGGATGCGCCACCGTGATGCCGTTCAGGTCGCGCATCGCCAGGTACAGCGCGCCCTGGTTGAACTGCGCATCCTTGCTGTTGATGCGGGCCGCCATCTCGGCCTTGCCGTGCGTGCGCACGAACTGGGCGCCCTTCTCGGCCAGCGCCACCGCGTCCTTTTCATTGGGCGCGGCCTGCGCCGCGCAGCACACCATCAACCCCATCGCCATGAACTCGCGCATGATTCCCCCTGACAGCCAAGATGTTGTAATCTACGCTGGCTGCCGCGACGCAATCTTGCGTTCGCTCAATAGGCACAAAGTAACAACAGGAGCGACATGAAAGCAAGCACCAAGGCCGCCTTGATATCGGCGTTGATTTTTCCCGGACTGGGCCACCTGGCGTTGCGGCCGCCGCGTGGGCGGCGTGGTTTGCTGTTCATCGTGCCAACGCTGGCTGCGGCGTTTTATCTGCTGCGCAGCGTGCTGGTGCTCGCGACACAACTGGTCGAGGAGGTCGAGACCGGCAGGCTGGGCTTCGATCCGATCGCGATTGTCGAACGCATCCACGCTTCCGGCATCGACAATGCCGCCACCAATCTGGCCTCGCTGGTGTGCATCGTGTGCTGGCTGGGCGCGATGGTGGACGTGCTGTGGCTAGGTCGCCAACCGGCCGGCCGGTAGCAGCGGCGGCAGCGCCGTCAGTTCGCGCCAACGCAATCCAAGCACGATGACTGTCACCAGCGCTACGCCGCTGCCGAACCAGAACAAGGGCAAGCCCGGATGTGCCTGCTCCGCCACCGCCAAGGCGATGTACGCGGCAACAATCAACAAACTCATCGCCATCGGCAAGAACGCTCGCGGCACGGCGGGCGCGCTGGCATAGTCGCGCATCAGCAGGCAGGCAAACGGCAGCGTCAGCATCGATAGCGCATAGGTAATGCCGCGCAATTCCAGCCGTCCGAGGCTGACCACATCGATACCCACGATGGCCACCGTGGCAATCAACCATAGGCGCAGGCAGCGGAACAGCAGCATGCCCAACAGCACCCGATTGAAGCGCGCCGCAGCGGGGGCGGCGGGCGTCAGGCGGTACAGGCCCTGCTCGCCGCTGAACCGCACCGCTTGCGCGCTGACCGTGCAGGCATACAGCAGCACACTCGTCATCAGCATGCCCTGCATCATGGTGCTGGTGAACAAAATCACACCTGGACTGCTCTTATCGGCGAGATAGCGCGCCACAAAAGCCATCAGCACCGCCGATACCACGGCATAGGCGATGGCGCCGGCATCATGCGCCTTGACGCCCAGGACGTGCATCATCTGCCGGCCCTGGCTGGCAGCATGGCGGCTGTCGGTGCGCAGGGCGGCATTGTAGGGACCGCGCAGCCAGGCCAGCCAGCGCACGCCGCCGCCCGGTTCTCCGATCACGATAATGCCTTGGGAGCGGGCCAGTTGCCGGGTGTAACAGGCGTACCACGTCCAGTGGCGGTCGCCGCCGTGCGGAAATACGGTTTTCATGGCGTGTGCACCAACCAGCGCCAGCAGCACCACGCCGATCAGCGTCACCAGCGGTTCGCCGACGCGGTCTCCCGCCGCCACCAATTCATCCAGCGGATGCTTGACGATGGAAATCGAGCCGACAATCACCGCTGAAGGCAGCAGGTTCAGCCATTGATAGCGCTGTGCGTACATCACGTAAATGGTGAATACACCACCGGTCAGCAGTCCGTAGCCGAAGTGGCCGAGCAGCAGCCAGCACAGCACCGAGGTCGCCAGCGTACTGGCGATGAACAAACCGGCAGTCAACTGCATCAAACTGCGCCGCAGACCGGGCACCAGCGCATGCACCGGTTGATTTTGCAGCACGGCGCTTTTCAGATACGCGCCGCACCACATGTAGCCCAGGCCGCTAAACAGGAAGAACATCAGCGCATCGCCAAACACCGGGTTGCCAAAGTAATATCCAAATATGAGCTGCCCGACCAGGCAGGCGGCAATAAACCAGCTCAAGCGTATCAGCATGCCGCTGGTGGAGCGGTCGCGCATCAGGTGCAGCAGACTCTGGCGATAGGCTGGGTTCATTTGGTAACCTCGACGAACAGGTCTTCCAGGCTCAAGTTTTTACCTTCAAGCAACTCATCGAGCGCGCCTTGCAGCACGATCTTGCCGCCTTGCAAGAATGCCACGTCCAGCGCCACCCGCTCCAGATCGGACAGAATGTGGGTGGAGAACACCACCGTGGTATCGCGTTCGATCACGCCGTTGATCAGCTCTTGCAGAAAATCGCGGCGGCCGACCGGATCCAGGCTGGCGACCGGCTCATCCAGCACCAGCAGTTTGGGGTCATGGGCCAGCGCGCGGATGATCGACAGGCGCTGTTTCTCGCCGCCGGAAAGCTTGCTGATTTGCTTATTCGCCGTCGCGCCCCCCAAGCCCCAGCGCTGCATCAGGCCGTCCACCTTGGCTTGATTCCAGCGCGGATACAGGGCCTTGAAATAGTCCAGAAGTTGCAAAGGCGTCAACCACTCGAACAGCTCGGATTTCTGCGGCACGTAGCCGATGTTGGCGCGGATTTCTTCGCTCAGCGCCTCCACCGGCTGGCCGAACAGACGGCTGCCGCCGACATCCGCTTCGCGCAATCCAAGCAGGCATTCCAATAAGGTCGATTTACCCGCGCCATTACGTCCGAGCAGGCCAATAACCTTACCGGATTCAATCGACCAATTCACGCCTTGCAATACCTGCTGCTGGCCGAATGCTTTATGCAAATTACTCATCTCAACAACGGATGGTTTCATTTGGTTTCTCCAAGAATTTTAGCAAATAACTGCAGTACGGTTTCGTTATCCATTCCCAGTTGACGCGCCTCGGCGGCGGCGCGTTCCAGGGTCGGTATTAATAAGCTTTCGCGTGCCGCCGACGACTGTGATTCAGCCACCAACATGCCGACACCGCGTGCACGGCTTAATAACCCTTCGGTTTCCATCATGTTATAAGCCTTGGAAACCGTCATGGGATTGACTGCCAATGTGACAGCGACGTCACGCACCGACGGTAAAACGTCGCCGGGTTTTAGAACGGTGGCGGCAATTAATCGACGTACCTGCTCGATTAATTGCCTGTAGATAGGGTCGGACGAACCGGTCGCTATCGTGAACAGGGAAGCCGTATGTGCGGTCATGGCGCTTGTATTGGTGTATTAGTTGATTAATACAGTATGTTAGGTTGGCGAACATGTCAAGCATCTTTTTCGTTCAATACCAGAAATTGGTTTGTATGAACCAATTTTTGGCGTGAATCCAGGACGCCAGCCCTTGCGTTGCGTGCGTTCGCGCACCGGCGGCAGCGGAGGGGATGCTTATACTTCAGGCATGCGTATCGCCACTTTCAACGTCAACGGCATCGGAAGCCGCCTGCCTGCCCTGCTCCAGTGGCTGGAGGAGGCTGAGCCGGATGTTGTCTGCCTGCAGGAACTCAAAGCTCCGCAGGAGAAATTCCCGGAGTCGGCCATTAATAACATCGGCTACGGCGCGATCTGGCACGGACAAAAAAGCTGGAATGGCGTCGCCATATTGGCGCGTGGCCAGCAGCCATTGGAAACAGGACGTGGCCTGCCCGGCGATGCGGATGATGCGCAAAGCCGCTATATTGAAGCGATAGTGGATGGTATTTTAATCGGCGGCTTATATCTACCAAATGGAAATCCGGCGCCCGGACCTAAATTCGACTATAAACTAAAATGGTTTGAGCGTTTTATTCTGCACGCCGCAAAGATAATAGAAAGCGACGCCCCCGCCGTTCTGGCAGGCGATTACAACGTCATGCCTACCGAACTCGACGTTTATAAACCCGAGCGCTGGGTGGATGATGCTTTATTCCGTCCAGAAGTCCGCGAAGCTTTTCATCGTTTAATAAAACAGGGTTGGTGCGATGCATTGCGGGAGAAACATCCTGGCGAGGTCATATACACGTTCTGGGATTATTTCCGCAACGCCTACGGCCGCAACGCCGGGCTGCGCATCGACCATTTACTGCTCAGTCCTTCGCTGACGCCGGTCCTGAAAGCGGCCGGCGTGGACCGCGAAGTGCGCGGGCGAGAGAAGCCCAGCGACCATGCGCCGACGTGGGTGGAACTCGATTTGGGAGGTCGCTGATGGCACAACAAGGGCCGCAGCAACTGTGGCTGGTCCGGCACGGCCAAAGCGCCGGCAACGTCGCGCGCGACGCCGGCGAAGCTGGCAATAAATTGCTGATCGACATCGCCGACCGGGACGTCGACGTCCCGCTGTCCGAGTAACGGCCCCAAAAGACCAGCCGGCCGCACTCAAAGCATGAATACCGACATCAGTGCACGCCTGCTGCGGGACTGGCCGCTACCCATGCCTAGCCCAAACGCAGATAAAAATAAACGACGTTACGTGATGATCATCGCCAGATCGCGCGAAATGCCGGGAGCCGTCTACTGGCGGCAACAGCCGCCTTACGCGTCGGCGCCGGCAAGCTGGCGATCGCCACAGCCGGAAGCGTAGCAGCGCAAATTGGCGTAGCCGTGGCCCTGGTTTGCAGGACGACACAGCTACTGCCACCTGATACGCACCTGCTGACTCACTGCATCGATGACCCGCTGATTCTGGACGCGGCCGGCGTGACCATCGTCAGCCACGACACCAACTGCAGCCCCGACTCCGAGCTGGAACAAGCGACAGCCTCGGAACGTGGCCCTACACGCGATGGCGGGAGAACAACTGGCCCTCAAACACGGGCCGCCAAGCTACCTGGTGCGCGAAATCAGCGCCGGAATCCCAGCCCTGTTGCGCACCCTTGCCACCAATTAAAATCAGGGTCAGCTCTGTCATTCGGACATTGGGGAACTTTTCAGCGACGCGAAAGTTCCTAAATGTCCGAATGACAGAGCTGACCCCGAAGTTTAGACGAGCTTGGCCGAGTGCTCGCGGGTGGCGTGGAATTGCAGTTTCGGCCAGCGTTCCTGCGTCAGGCGCAGGTTGACGCTCGAGGTGGCCAGATAAGCCAGGTTGCCGGCGGCGTCGTAGGCGACGTTGTGGCCAAGCTGGTCTTCGAAGTCCAGCAACGCTTTTTTGTCGTCGCTCGATACCCAACGCGCGCTGCTGATGCTGGTGCCCTCGAATACCGCGTCGACGCCGTATTCGTTCATCAGGCGACTCGCCACCACTTCGAACTGCAGCACGCCGACCGCGCCCAGTACCAGCTCACCACCCTGTACCGGCTTGAAGACCTGTACCGCGCCCTCTTCACCCAGCTGCTGCAGACCTTTGTGCAGCTGCTTGATCTTCAGCGGGTTGCGGATGCGCACCGAGCGGAAGAAGTCCGGCGCGAAGTATGGAATACCGGTGAAGGTCAGCATTTCGCCTTCGGAGAACGAGTCGCCGATCTGCATATTGCCGTGGTTCGGCAGGCCGATGATGTCGCCGGCGTACGCTTCCTCCACCTGCTCACGGCTTGATGCCATGAACGTGACCACCGACGATACCTTGACCTCACGCCCCAGGCGCAAGTGCTTGACCTTCATGCCGCGCTCGAAACGTCCCGAGCATACGCGCAGGAAGGCGATGCGGTCGCGGTGTGCCGGGTCCATATTGGCCTGGATCTTGAACACGAATCCGGTGAACGGTTCTTCCTTCGGATCGACCGCGCGCACCGTGGCGTCGCGCTCGCGCGGCGCCGGCGCCCAGTCGACCAGCGCCGACAGAATCTCGCGCACGCCGAAGTTGTTGATCGCGGAACCGAAGAACACCGGCGTCTGCACGCCCGACAGGAATTCTTCCAGGTTGAACGGCGTCGAGGCGCCGTTGACCAGCTCCACTTCCATGCGCAGCTGGTCCATCTCCAGCGGGAACATCTCCTGCAGGCGCGGGTTGTCGATGCCTTCGATGATCTCGAACGCACCGTCGGCCTTTTCTTCACCAGCCTTGAACAGCATGATGGTGTCGTTCAGCAGATGATACACGCCGCGGAAGCTTTTACCCATGCCGATCGGCCAGGTCACCGGCGCGCATTGGATCTTCAGCACCGATTCCAGCTCGTCCAGCAATTCCAGCGGATCGCGCGTTTCGCGGTCCATCTTGTTCATGAACGTGACGATCGGCGTATTGCGCATCCGGCAAACGTCCAGCAGCTTGATGGTCTGCGCTTCCACACCCTTGGCGGCGTCGATCACCATCAGCGCCGAGTCGACCGCCGTCAGCACGCGGTAGGTGTCTTCCGAGAAGTCCTGGTGGCCCGGGGTGTCCAGCAGATTGACCACGTGGTCGCGGAATTCGAACTGCATCACCGACGATGCCACCGAAATGCCGCGCTGCTTCTCGATCTCCATCCAGTCCGAGGTCGCGTGGCGGCCCGATTTACGGGCCTTGACGGTACCGGCCATCTGGATCGCGCCCGAGAACAGCAGCAGCTTTTCGGTCAACGTGGTTTTGCCCGCATCCGGGTGGGAGATGATGCCGAAGGTGCGGCGGCGCTGCACTTCGCGCGCGATCAGCGCCGGCGCCGCTGCCGCTGTTCTGGCGCTGGCGGCTGTCGACGCATCGTCGTCTTGGTTGTCGGGGATTGTGTTTTCGGTATCGTTGGCCATGTGGGCGATCTAATCTAGGGCAAGCTAAAGCGGTTCTGCTAACCCTCGATTATACCCGTTATTCTCCCTTAATACGACGCCAGCCGACCCGGTGCGCCTCCGCCGTATCCAGTTCCTTGGTGCGGACGGTGGAGTTGCTGCCGTCGGCAAAGGTGGTGATCAGCTTGAGCTGCCCGCTCGGCAGCCGCACGATGATGAAGCCCACCGCCGCCGAAGTATTCGACAAGGTCGACCCGGCCGGATCGCCGTTCACGCCCTGCCCCGTGCACACGTCCACCTGATACAGGTTGCTGGTGCCGCCCACCGAACACGCCGACGAGGACGACGGGATGTTGGTGATCACGTTCGCCACCCCGCTCACAATTTGCGGGTCGAGGTTCATGCGCTCGCCCGGGTTCAGGTTCCAGTTGAAGTACCAGCCGTCTTTTTGCGTCAGGTCGACCGGGTTGTTGGTCACCGCGTAGGTGGTCAGGTTGCTGGACGAGCCTTGCACGCTCAACGTCTGCTGCACCAGGCTGGAAGTCGGGATGGTGCCCAAGGCGTTGCCGCTGTCCTTCAGCGCGAACAGGGTTTGCACCGACGTGTTGCTGGTGTCCGGCACATCCAGCAGCCTGCCGGTGCCGAACAATACGATGCGGGTGGCGGTGGTCTTGGTGCTGGTGACGCCATTGCTGTCGGTGCTGGTGACCGGCACGCCGCACTGGGTGACGTCGGGCCGGGTGGTGATCGGCTTGCTGGCGCCGGCATCGCCCATCTTCAGCACCGCGATCGCGCCGCTGGTGGCGGTCAGGTCGAAACGCCACATCGCGCCCAGCACGTCGCCGCCGTAGACGTAGGTGACCTTGGCGTCGGCCAGCGGGTCGCTGCTGATGGCGGTGATTTTGGCCAGGCCGGAGGGCGTGGTGGTGTCGCCGGAATTGGTCTTGGCGCGCGCCAGCACATTGCCGGTGGCCGCTTCCACAATGAACAGCATGCCCGTGCCGGTGCCCACGCCGACGCCGTCGGTGCCGGGAATGTTGTTGTAGCCTGAGGTCAGGAACACCACCCACTTGCCCTGCCAGATGCCGAACTGCGGATTACCGAAGCTCAGGCCGAGTTCCGGCTCGTTGTGCTGAGGGCACACGGCGGCGTCGGCGCACAGTTCCCACATCACCTTCGGCGCGGCCGGATCGGTGACATCCAACGCATAGTAGCCGCGCCCACCGGCATTCAGGCCGCCGACCAGCATGGTGCGCCACTGGCCGTTGATCTTGACGTCCGCCACTTCGGGCGAGCCGTCGGCGGTGAACTGGTGGTTGGTGCCGTAGGTGGTGCCGGCCAGCGCCGGCAGCTTGCTCATGACGATGCGCGGCACGTAGGCCCAGCGCTCATTGCCGTTGGCGGCGTCGAAGGCGTGCAGCATGCCGTCGTTGGCCGCCACGAACACCGTGCCGGGACGGTTGGCGTAGTCGGTCTTGTAGTCGGTGTAGGCCAGGTCCGGGTAGTTGTTGTGCGGCTCGCGCACATAGGCCGGCTTGGACGAGGCGATGTCGCCGATCACGATCGGCACGATGGTGCCGTTGGCGTCGGTGGCCGAGCTATAGGCGCGGAACAGGTTGTCGTCGGCGTAGGTTTGCACGCCGCGCAACCAGTCGACCATGTTCGCACCGCTGTTGACAATGGTCTTGTCGGCGCTCGACAGCAGCGTGCACTGGCTCAGCGTGCCGCACTTGTTGGCGAACCAGGCCTTGGTCGTGCTGTCCATATTATCGAAGGTGAAGTCCACCGGGTCGGTGCCCGGCGCCTGCCCCGGCAGCATCATCTTGATCTTGCGGGTCGCGATGGATTTGCCGACCGTGCTGCTGGTGCTCCAGCTGGGCGTCTTCATCACGTCGCCGGTGGTGGTGTCGATCTTGCGGTCGGTCAGTTCGCCGTACCAGTGCACGGTGGTGAAGGTGGCCGAGAAAATGTCGTTGTCGGTCAGCGTGATGTTCGGCGTCGAAGTCGCCGCCGCCGCCGCAGCGCCGGTGCGCACCTGCATATTCGACAGCGCCTCGCGCAAGCCGTTGACCACGTCCTTGGGGTCCTGCGCGCTGAAGTATTTGCCATGGCCGTTGATGGCCGCGTGCCACAGGTCGTCCACCCGCTCCTGCACCGTGCTGGCGGTGTTGCCGGTGTCAGGATCGGGCCAGACGTAGGCGCCGCCGGCGTTCCACGGGCAGCCGCTCGGCGCCTGCGTAATCAGGTTGTAGAAATCGCCGCCCGGCTTGGGCGCGGTGTCGTAATTGGGCTCATAGGTCATCACCCCGTCCACCCCCAGGCCCAGCGCGTAGGTGTTCATGTGCAAATGCGTGTTCTCGCCGGCGGCGGCGGGCACCGAACCGGGACGGGTCATGTCCGGCTCCAGCGACGGCCGCAAAGACACCGTGCCGGTGCTCGATCCGCCGTTGTACCAGTGCAGCGCCACATCGGAGATCGACGGCTGCGACTGCGCGCGCTTGTCGGTGCAGCCGCCGGCAATGGTGCAGAAGCGCGCCGTATTTTCCACGTTGTCGTTGTTGACGACGTTGGCGGTGCTGCTGCCGTTCCAGTATCCGTCCGTGGTCAGGATCATGAAGTTGGGCTGGCAAGGGTACTGCACTACTTCCTGCCCGGCCGCGTAGTTGTACGGCGACAGGTTGGCGAACATGCGGCCGACGTTGTCCATCGCCGTGCGGATCGGCGTCGAGCCGGAGGTGGTGGTGCCGTACAAGGTGCTATACCAGGTGCTGCGCGCGCTGCCGGTGAAGTCGGCCGGCTTGATGTCGATGGCGCCGCCCGCGCCGGCCGCCGACAGCTTCACATAGCCGACCTTGTAGTTGGCGGTAATCGGCGAGAACGCGATGCCGACCGAGGTCTTCATCATTTGCAGACGGCTCTTGTAGTACACATACCAGTTGGCGAAGTTGGTCATCTCCTCGTTATAGGTGCAGGTGGCGCCGGCACAGTCGATGCGGTCTATCGATTTCGGATAGGTGCGGCCGCTGACGATATTCACGCGCACAAAGGGATTGGGCGCGCCGGAGCCGGCCGACAGCGCCGCCGTGGTGGTCGGGATGGTGTCCATCACCGCCGCCGTAGTGCTGGCGCTGAGCGAGCCGGGGTTGGTGAAGCCGCCCATGGTGATGGCGCCGGTGTTGGCCACCGCCCCGCTATCGACCACGCATACGCTATTGTTCGGCAGGCTGTTGACGCAGTTGCCGTTGCTGCCGGCGTAGGCCTTGTAGGTGCCGCCGGTGCCGATCTGGGTGACGAACAAGGTGGCCACCTGGGCCGCCGTCTTGCTCTGGCCCAGCGACAGGCTGTTGAACAGGTTGGTGCTGTTGTACTTGGTGGTGCCGATGGCCGGCGAGCCGTTGCTGGAGGTGGTGCCGCTGAAGGTGACGTAGGCCGGCGCGATGCGCGCCGAACTGGCGCTGACGGTGAAGCCCCAGCCGGCGCGCGAACTGTCGTTGACGGTCACGCAGTTGCTGACGTTCTTGGTGCCGGTGCAGGTCACCGCCACCACCGCCACCACGTTGTCGGCCGACAGCGTGATGCCGAACACGCTGCAGGCCGGCACGCTGGGCTGGCCGGTCGGCGTGCGCACGCAGGCATAGTATTGGTTGGTGGTGCTGCGCGCGATGATGTTGGCCGCCACCGTGCTGGCCAGGGTCTGCTGTTTGAGCGCGGTATTGGTGCCGGTGCCGGCGGTCATATTGCCGCTGGTGATATTGACGCTGCTGCCGCCTTCATCGATCGCGATGCCGGTGATGCTGAGCGAACTGGCGCTGGCCGAGGCGCCGATGGCGATGGTGCCGTAGGAGGCGATGGCCCCCGACGGCGCCGAATAGCTCGGGTAGATGAAGCTGCCCACGCGCTTGCCCTGGCACTGGGTCAGCAGGCGGTCGCTGCACCAGCGCACCCGCACCGGCACCGGATAGCCGGCCGGCGCCGCCGCGCCGATCGAGGTCGACTTGCAGGTCTTCATGGTATCGTCGGTGCAGAACTGGCCGACGCCGATGGTGTAGTAATACGGCCCGGTGGTGATGTCGGTCGCCGTCCTGTAGGTCGCGTCCGGATAGGCGTAGGTCGAGGTGTTGAACTGGCAGGCGCCGCCGGAGTTGCACCATTTCAGGTCCGGGTAGCCGGTGATCAGGTTGATGTTGTCGGTGCCGGTATTGCCGAACAAGTCGGCGCGGCGCGCGCCGAAGCCGTCGTTGCTGACCACCGTCCAATTGGTAGTGGCGGCGGCCGTCTGCTGCGGATAGAACGTGCCGTCGGCCTTGATCGGCACCTGATAGGAGATCGCCGGATTGTAGTACTGCTTGTTGAAGTCCGGGCTCATGAACGGCGGATGGCCGACATTGCAGGCCATGGTGCCGGCCTGCAGCGTGGCGCCGCTACGGCACAGGCCGTCGTTGACGTAGTCCGGCGTGTAGGTCTGCTCCATCGAGCCGGAGTTATCGAACAACAGCATCAGGTTGGGCTTGACGGTGCCGGTGCCGGTGATGTTCAGCAGCGGCACCTGGGCGATCTGGGTCGGCGCAGCCCCGGCCGGCAAGGCTGCCAGCATGGCCAACACCGTCAAAACGGAACGTAGCTTCTTCATGATGATTCCTCAAGGGCCTTTCATGATGACGGCTTGCGTCACCACATTGCCGCCGCGCGGGCCGGATACGCGCGCCGTCACCACATAGTGGATCTGCGCCGCGACGGCCAGGTTGGAAGCGTCGATCTTCATGGTTTCGCCCAGCGCGCGCGGGCCGGTGGTGCCGGGACGCGGCGCCGTGGTCTGGCAGCGGTTGTTGGGGTTGTCGTAGGCGCCCGCCAGCATGCACATGCGGTGAATCACGTACTGCACGCGGTTGCCGTCGGCATCGGCCGGCATGGTGATGGCGCCGTTCCAGAAATTCGGATTGCTGACGGTCCAGTTCTGCGGCAGCGTGGCCGTGTAGCCGGCCGCCGGCTGGTCGGCCAGCAGCTGGTTCTTGTTGGGCAGGTTGCGCAGATAGGTAAAGCCGGCGTGCAGGCCGGCGTCGGCGGCCTTGGTCAGCGCCGCCTCATACGCCAGGTTGGACGTGGTCAGCGTACTCGACGTGCTGGACTTGAGCAGGTAGATGCTGCTGACCATCATCACCGCCAACATGATCAGCATGATGGGCAAGGCGATGCCGCGCTGGCGCAGGAGAGTATGCGTAGTCATGGCCGGTATTGGGAGTTAAGGATGGGAACGATGGTCTCGAAGACCCGGTAGCGATAGCACTTCCAGCTGACCGGATCGCCGGCCACCGCCACCGCCACCGGCATCGGCACGGCGGCCACGCCGGACGGCACGGCGGTCGGGAACACGGTGGGCAATACGGTGGTGGCGCTGCAGTCGCCGTTGCGGTCCGGCTTTTCCACGGTCTTGCTGCGCGCCACCACGGCGATCCGCACGGCGGCGATGCGCTGATAGTCGCCGGGGCCGCCGTTGATGCCGTCGTTGTCGGCGTCCATCATCTGCGCGCTCCAGCGCGTGATCTGCATGCCGCCGTTGGCGGTCGGCAGCATCTGCGTGCCGTTGCCGGCCGGATTGGGATCGTAATTCGGCAGCGCACGGTTGTCGAAGCCGTACTGGGCCTTGATCGAGACGATGTTGCTGGCCACCGAGACGCCGCTCTCCTCGGCCCCGGCCAGGTCGGTGGCACGCAGCAGCAGGATGGCGTTCTGCACCGACCAGGTGTGGAAGTGCAGCCGGTCCGGCTGGCCCAGGTTGTACATGAAGGTGACGTTCTTGGCGTAGGCCTGCGTCATGCTGGCGGCCGCGTTGTAGCGATACTGGCCGCCGCCGCCCAGCAGCATTTCGGCGCTGCGGCCGTTGGCCGGGTTGAAGCCGGAAATCTGCATGATGGTGCACGGCCGGTCCGGCGACTGCGGCGCCACCACCAGCACGTCGCCGGGGTTGTAGCCGTACGGGGCGCCCTGCGCGCCGACCACGAAGCTCTCGCCGCCGTAATCGGCCGTCATCAGCATGGAGCCGACACCGGCATTTGAGTTGCCGCTGTTGAATGAAATGACGTCCGGCGCGGTGCCGTTGGACTCGATCACCACCGGCGCCAGCGGCGTGACATCGACGCCGCCCTGCTTGGCCGTCATCAGCGCATAGCCGCGCTGGTCGCTGAAGACGGTGTTGCAGCCGTTGACGGTGCGGTCGTTCAGGCCCCAGCCGGCGGTGCCGGCGTCGTTACTGAGCGAGAACATGGCCAGCATGCCGTTCTGCATGGAATCGGAACCGCCGACGGCGGCGTCCTTGTTGGCCTCGCCGCTGATGACCAGGCGCGTGGCGAACAGCAACGCCAGCATGCCGATCACCACGCTGACCATCAGCTCCACCAGCGAGAAGCCGCCGTAGCGGCGTTGGGTAGGGGTTTTCATGTCAGCGCGCGATATAGGAAGTCACCCGGTGGCGGTTCGGCTCGCTCTTGGCCTTGAGCCGCCAGCGGATGGAAATATCGACCTGGTAGCGGCTCTGCGCCGGCTGATCCTGCACCTGCACCGACAGCACGGCGCCGGGAATATTCTTGCGCGTCTCGGTGGCCCACGCGGCCAGCTGGGCATTCGGGGTGCCGCCTTCGGCCAGCCCGTACATGCCGGCATTGGGCACGTCGGCGTTGATCACGCCGATCAGTTTCTCGGCCGCCAGCGTGGCTTCGGCGCGCATGCCGGCGTCCGACAGCGCCGAGTAGGCGCGCGCCTGCAAGCCGACCGTGCCCAGCAGGCCGATGCCGAGGATGACGATGGCCAGCATCGATTCCAGCAGGGCGATACCGCCCTGGCGTCGGCCTGCAGCTTGACGTTTGGCGCAGGGGTTCATGGCGGGCAGGCCCGGTTGTCGCTGACCGCCAGCGTCGGATCGCACTTGGTGGCCATGCCGGCCAGCGTGACGCTGAGCGCCACCACCGGCACCTCGTGGGCATAGTTGCTCGATGGATCGAGTCGCAGCTGGGTCAGCCTGTCGTCGAAGGCGGTGTTCACCCAGCCGGTGGCGGTGTAATACACCTGCGACGCACCCACCGGCAGCGTGGTCGGCTGCAGCACCTCGGACGACGGCAGCGCATCGGCCGAGCGGTAGATCGAGCGGAAGCCGGACCCGCCCTCCGGGTCGTTGGCGGCGGGCGCCGCCGTGGTGGACCAGCTATCGTCGTCGGCCCCGCAGGTATTATTGAGGCCGACAAAGCAGAGGTCCACCTGCCAATCCATCTGGCCGGTATTGGTGTTGGGCGTGAGCGAAATGCGGCTGAAGGCGTTGTGCGCCACCGCCTGCCGGCGCGCCATGCTGAAGCCCTCGGCATAAAATTCGCTGGCGCCGCGCGCGCGGTTGGTCAGCAGCCAATTGCTGGCGTTGGGGATGCCGATCGCCAGCATGATGCCGAAGATGGTGATCGTCACCAGCAGCTCGATCAGCGTGAAGCCGGCCCTGCTGCGAGGTCCCGGTGGCGGGCTTAGTTTGAACATGCTCCACCCTTGCGGTCGACCCAGCACACGGCGCTGGTGCCCCAGCCGCTCGGGCTGCCGGTAGTGGCGCGGGTGCCGCCCTCGTTGAGGGTGTAGACGAAGCCGGCCATCTTGCCGGTGCCGGTGGCGGTCAGCGTGTAGGTGGATACGGTGGCGCCGCTGAGCGCGTAAGTGAAGTTGGCGGTGGTACCGGGGAAGCTGGGCGAGCCGTCGAAGTTCACATAGCTGCGGTTGTTGGCCCAGTACTGTTCAGCCGCCGGCTGCGCGCCGCCGAGCGCGGTGAAGGCTTCGTTCAGACGGCCCCGGGTAACGTAATCGCTGTAGGCCGGCACCGCCACCGCCATCAGGATGCCGACGATGGCCACCGAAATCATGATTTCGATCAGGGTGAAACCGCGTTGCAGATGTTTTGTCATGGCCCTGTCCCTTGTATAAATAAATCCTACAAGAAACAGTGTAGCGCGCCAGCCTTGCATTTCCCTGAGGAAACCCTGACAAATTCCTGACAAACGCACAGATTCTGCAAATTTAGTTGAATTTCACGCTGAACAGGGCTCCCTGGCCGCTGGGCGCAGCGCTCAGCGTCAGCCGCGCACCGTGGACCATGGCGATGTCGCGCACGATGGCCAGGCCCAGGCCGCTACCGTGGGTCTTGTCGTCTAATCGAACGTAGCGGCTGAACACCTGCTCGCGCTTGGCCGGCGGAATGCCGGGGCCGTTGTCCTCCACCGTCAGCAGGCCGGGGCCCACCGTCACCGTGACCGTGCCATGCGGCGGCGTGTAGCGGATGGCATTGTCGATCAGGTTGTCGATCAGGTCGCGCAGCAGGAAGCGGTCGCCGCTGATGGTCACCGGCTGCAAGTCGAAACCGATGTCGATCGCCTTCAGCGTGGCCTGGTCGACGAAGGATTGCACGGCCTCGGCCACCAGAGCGTCCAGCGCCAGCGGTTCCAGGCGGGCCTTTTCGAACTGGTGCGGCTCGGCCCGCGCCAGCGCCAGCAACTGGTTGGTCTGCCGTATCATGCGCTCGGTGGCCGACAGCATCAGCCGCACCGACTGCGCGGTCTCCGCCTCGTCGTGGCGCGCGCCCAGCCATTCGAGCTGGGTCTTCAGGCCGGCCAGCGGCGTGCGCAGCTGGTGCGCCACATTGGCCAGGAAATCCTGCCGTGCCTGCGCGCCCTCGCCCACCTTGGCCAGCAGGCCGTTGAAGGCGCCCACCACCGGTTCCAGTTCGTAGGGCACGTCGTCGGCGGCGATGGGTGCCAGGTCGTCGCCCTCGCGCTGGTTGAGCCGCGACCGCAAGCGGTTCAGCGGCCGCAGGCCGTTGCTGACCGAGAACCAGACCAGGCCCACGCAGGCCAGCGCGAACACGATCTCCACCAGCACCAGCGTGCGCAGCACCGCCTGGCGCAGATGCGGCGAGGCCAGCATGTAGGCCAGGGCGCCGGCGCCGAGATTCATCAACAGCACCGGCGGGATTACCCAGCGCAGCAGCCGCAGCCGGATGCTGGTCATGCGGTCGCCTCCAGCATGTAACCGAAACCGCGGATGGTGCGGATGGTGACGCCGGCGTCGGCCAGCTTGAGCCGCAGGCGCGAGATGTAGACTTCCACCGCGTTCAGCGTCAGGTCGTCGCCCCAGGGCAGGATGGCGTCGATGATCTGCTGCTTGGACACTACCCGCGCAGCGTGCTGCAACAGATATTCCAGCACCGCCCATTCGCGCACCGACAGCTCGACCACCTTGTCGCCGACGCGGGCGCGCTTGGCGGCCAGATCCAGCGCCAGCTGGCCCAGCGCCAGCGCCGCCTGCGGCGCCGTGTGGCGGCGCGCCAGCGCCTTGACGCGGGCCACCAGCTCGGCGGTGGCGAAGGGCTTGACCAGGTAATCGTCGGCGCCCTGTTCCAGCCCGCGCACGCGGTCCTCGACCGCATCGCGCGCCGTCAGCAGCAATACCGGCACGGCGCTGCCGCGCGCGCGCAGGCGGCGCACCACTTCGAAGCCGTCCATGCCGGGCAGGCCGATGTCGAGCACCACCACCTCGGCCTGCACCGCGCGCTGTAGGAGCTGGTCGGCCTGGGCGCCGTTGCCGACCACCTCCACCACCATGCCGTGGCTGCCCAGCACGCGGCTCAGGCCGTCGGCCAATACCGCATCGTCTTCCACCACCAGTACATGCATAATCGTGCGCCGCGTCGTCAGGAGTTATGCCATTATGCCGCTGCGTTGACGAGAAAGACAGGCCCCCTTGTAGGAACAAGACTACAGGCCGACCTGTCCTGCGCCTACGGTTGGGCGTCCCCCTATCTTATGTTCGCCAATTAACAATCCTCATAAAGTTACGTCAACACGTAACTAGCTTGTGAGGATCATGATGAACAACACCCAAGTCAACGCAATTCAGAACAACGCCTACAAAATTGCGTCCCGGCCTGCGGTCACCTACAGCGGCGCCCAACAGAACGAATTGCTGGGAGCGCTGCCGCGCGACGTCCTCGAATCCCTGTTTGAACACCTGGAGCTGATACAACTGCCGTTTGGCCAGGAACTGTTTGAATTCGGCAGCGCCATGGAATATGTACACTTCCCGACCACCGCCATCGTCTCCTTGTTGTACGTTATGGAAGACGGCGCCACCACCGAGATCGCCGTGGTCGGCCATGAAGGCGTGGTAGGCGTATCGCTGTTCGAAGGCGAGCGCGCCATGTGCAGCGCCGTGGTGCAGGCGGCCGGCTACGGCTACCGCATGAAGGCGCAGCACCTGCGCGACGCCTTCGCCAAGGGCGGCGCCCTGCCGGCGCTGCTGATGCGCTACAACACCGCCCTGTTCGCGCAAATGGCGCAGAACGCCGTCGGCGGCCGCCACAGCTCGATCGAACAAAAACTGTGCCGCTGGCTGCTGGACCGCCTGGACCGCTCGCCATCGAACGCCTTGAAGGTGACCCAGGAAATGATTTCCATCATGCTCGGCGTGCGCCGCGAAAGCATTACCGCCGCCGCCGGCAAGCTGCAGGACGACGGCCTGATCACCTACCGTCGCGGCAATATCACCGTGCTTGATCGCTCAGGCTTGGAGGCGTATGCGGGCGAGTGCTATAAGGTAGCGAAGACGGAGTTTGATCGTCTGCGGGTTGATGTAGCGCGCTGCTGATCACCTCGGTCAGCGCCGGCGGCAAAGCCATGCGCCGGTGCTCCGGCGGCGCCATCGGCTCCACGTCGCGCAGCGGAATCGCCACTTCAATGCAAGTCCCCGTATCGTTGCGGCCGCGCCGGATGTTCAGGCTGCCGCCCAACAGCAAGGCGCGCTCGCGCATGCCCAGCAGACCGTGCGACATCGGCTTGACGATGGTGTCGGACGCGATGCCGATGCCGTCATCGATAATCCGCAGCATCAAGCCGTCGCCGCTGCGGTTCAGGGTCACCGTCACACGGCTGGCCTTGGCGTATTTGCGGATATTGGTCAGCGATTCCTGCACGATGCGGAACAGCGCAATCGACAGGTCGCCGGAATGGCGTGTCATCGCTTCCATATCGGCCGCCACGCTACAGTCGCAGCGGACCTGCGACAGCCGGCTGAATTCCTCGCAATAGCTTTCGATGGCTGCGCACAGGCCCAGGTTGTCCAACAGGCTGGGGCGTAAATTCTCGACGATGCGGCGTTTCATTTCCACGGTTTCCACCAGCGTGCCGCGTGCGCGCTTGAGCTGCTCGGCCAGTTCAGGATGGGTGTTGCGCAGCTGCTGGGTGACAGCGGCGATATCCATGCTGATCGAGGTCAGGTTGGCGCCCAGCTCATCGTGCAATTCGCGCGACAAACGCACTTTCTCTTCCTCGCTGATACTGATCAGATGGCGCGACAGCACCGACAGCTGCTCGGTGCGCTGCTGAACCGTCGACTCCAGGTTTTCGTTGGCGCTTTGCAGCGCGTGCTCCACCGCCGCGCGGTGCGCGAAGCTGCGCCGCACCAGCTGGTAGAACATGATCAGCACCACAATGGCGACGGCATTGATGCCCATGCCCAACAGCACCGCCTTGTGGTACTGCTCGTAGAACAGGGCGCTGCGCGCGTTCAGTGTTTCGTTCTGCTCCTGCTCCATGATGACCACCAGCAGGCGGATCTCATCCATGCTGGAACGGTCGTCGCTGAGCTTGGCGATGTTGACGATTTCCTGCAGGCCGCCGTCGCGGTAGACGTCGATGGCCTGGCTCATGATGCCCAGGCGGCGCCGCACCAGCGTCTGCAATTGCGCCAGGTTCTTCAACTGCGACGGATTGTCCGCCAGCAGCTTCTGCAATTCCTTGAATTCGGTTTCGCTGTCGGCCAGCGCGGTACGGGTGGGGCCGAGATAGGCGTCGCGCCCGGACAGGAAATAGCTGCGCATGCTGCTCTCGGCGTCGAGTACCAGCACGTTCAGATATTGCAGGCGGTCGGCCACGCGCGCGGTCTGGCTCAGCAACACCTGCGCGCCGCGCAGCGCCTGCAAATTATGGAACAGGCTGAAACCGTTGACGATCAGCAGCAACGCACAAGTCACGCCCAGGACGGTCTTGTACAGTGGCAAGCGTTGATACGGCGCCGTTTCGACGGTGAAATACATCCATTTCCTTCCGATTGGTCGCATGCCCAACGGGGCCATGCTACTCAAATTATAGACTGGAAGAAAAATCAGTGCGCTCGCGCACACTGCAAGCGTGCGCTTTAATCCAACAGATTGTTTTTCATGGCGTAGTAGGTCAGGTCGGAATTCGACTGCATGCCCATTTTTTCCATGATGCGGGTGCGGTAGGTGCTGACGGTTTTAATGCTCAGCGACAGCGCCACGCCGATATCCGACACGGTGGCGCCACGCGCCAGGCGCAGGAACACCTGGAACTCGCGATCCGACAGCTCCGTATGCAGCGCCGTATTCGGGTCGCGGTCGAAACTCTGCGCCAGCAGTTCGCCGACGGTCGAGCTGACGTAGCGGCGACCCTGGTACACGGTGCGCACGGCCGTCATCAGTTCATCGGCCTCGCACTCCTTATTCAGGTAGCCGTTGGCGCCCATCTTGAACAGGTTGAGCGCGTACTGCTGCGCCGGATAGCCGGACAGGATCAGCACCGGCAAGTCTGGCTGGCCTTGGCGGATGGTGCGCAAGGTATCGATGCCGCTTTGATCCGGCATGGCGATATCGAGCAGCAGCACATCGCAAATTTCACGGCGGGCGATATCCAGGGCCTCGCGGCCGGTACCGGCTTCCGCCACAACCTCGAAATCATCCGAGGACGAAAAAATCTGTTTAAACCCTGCTCTTACAATTTGATGGTCGTCACAAATGGCAACGCGTATCATTCTTTCCTCTCGTCGTGCCCGATCAACGCCGGGCTGTCCGCCACCGTGCATCAGCGTCGCTGATAATCGAATAATATTGAAAGTATAGCAGCAATCATATCGCCAGCCGCTACTTGCGGCAGCGGTGCGCAGCTATTCAGTCGTCTTTAAGAGACCGAGTATCGACAGCAGCTCGCTGCGGATAAAGTCGCGGTCCAGCGGCGGAACAACGGCCGATGGCGGCCCGCCGTTGACGCTGGAGCCGCCATCATACTCCGTGGCGGCGCCATCGTAAGCCCTGCTGTCGAGTTTATTGCGCGCCCCGCTGATCGTGAAGCCCTGCTCGTACAGCAATTCGCGGATACGGCGGATCAACAGCACCTCGTGGTGCTGATAATAGCGGCGGTTGCCGCGGCGCTTGACCGGCTTCAGCTGGGTGAATTCCTGCTCCCAATAGCGCAGCACGTGCGGCTTCACGCCGCACAGCTCGCTCACTTCGCCGATGGTGAAGTAGCGCTTGGCCGGGATCGGCGGCAGGACGACCAGTTCGGACTTGGCGAGACGATCGTTCATGGCAGCTCAGTTCCCAATCAGGCGGCGCGCGCCATTGGATTGCTCTCTTCGACCATGCCCTTGAGTTTCTGGCTGGCGTGGAAGGTCACGACGCGGCGTGCGGTAATGGGAATTTCCTCGCCGGTCTTGGGGTTGCGGCCCGGCCGCTGCGGCTTGTCGCGCAGCTGGAAGTTGCCGAAACCGGACAGTTTGACGGCTTCGCCGCGCTCGAGCGCATTGCGGATTTCGTCAAAGAAGGTCTCCACCATGTCCTTGGCCTCCCGCTTGTTCAGGCCCACTTGCTCGAACAGCAACTCGGCCAGTTCCGCCTTGGTCAGCGTCGGCAAATCTTTTTCCGCATCCTGGCGCACCTTGGCAACCTGCATGGCCCGGTGCAGATCGGCAGCCAATGCGGATTGGAGTACGGCGGAATCAACGTCGTTGTTATTAATTTTCCAGCCCTGCCTTATATCAAAAATGAACAAGTCCGGCACAGGCCGGACTCCGGTATCTTCCGTCATTCCCGCGCACGCGGGAATCCATGGAACGCTAGCTCAGCATGGTTCCCCGCTTGCGCGGGGATGACGCCAGACTATCAAGTGCGCAGCCGCGCGCCATGTTGTTGCTTGGCGGCGTCGCCGGCGGCGGCCATGAGCGCCTCCACCACATCATCTTGCAGCGTGTTTTGAGTATCTTGCAAGCTAAAGCGGAAAGCAAGTGATTTTTCGTCTGCCTCCAAACCTTTACCACGATATTCATCAAACAAAACAATGGCTTGCACAATCTTGCCCTGCGGACTTTCTTGCACAGCAGCATTAAATGCGTCCAGCAAATCCTGTGCCGGAACCGTTTGCTTGACGACCACAGCCAGGTCGCGGGTGGCGCCTGGGAACTTGGAAATCTCATCATATTTTGGCACAGGTCGTTGCTGCAAGGCAAACGCTTCGACCTCGAACACCACTGGTGCATGCGGCAGCTCATATTTCTGCAGCCAGCGCGGATGCAGCTCGCCGATGAAACCGATGACCTTGCCATCTAGCAACACATTGGCAGAACGGCCCGGGTGCAGCGCCGGATGCTGCGCCTTCACGAAACGCAGTTGCACCGGAGCGAACAGGTGCTCCAGGTCGGCCTTGACGTCGAAGAAGTCGACCGCGCGGTGATCCTGCCCCCACTGCTCGTCCGCCGCACCGCCGTAGGCGATGCCGGCCACGCGTTTCGGCTGATGGTAGCCGCCCACGGTCAGCGGGCCGTCGGCCACGCTGTCGTCGCGCTGGTAGATGGCGCCGATTTCAAACGCGCGCACGCGCTGGGTCTTGCGGTTCAGGTTGTAGCGCACATTGGCCACCAGGCTGCCGACCAGGGTCGAGCGCATCACGCTCATCTGGCTGGCGATCGGGTTCTGCAGCTTGATCGGATTGGCGTTGCCGCCGAAGTCCTGCTCCCACGCCGCTTCCACGAAGCTCATGTTGACCACTTCCTGGTAGCCAAGGTCGGCCAGCTGGTGACGCACCGCGAACAGCGAGCGGGTGTTTTCCGGCGCGATAATCATGGTGTTGGCGGCCACCGGCGCCACGGTCGGGATATTCTCGAAGCCGTAGACGCGCGCCACTTCCTCAATCAGGTCTTCCTCGATCTCGATGTCGAAGCGGTACGACGGTGCGGTCACCGAGAACACGCCGTCTTCCAGCGTGAACGGCAGCGCCAGGCGGGTGAAAATGTCGGCGATGACCTGGTCGTCCAGCGCCACGCCGATCACCTTCTGGGCGCGCGCGGTGCGCAGCCTGACCGCTTCGCGTTGCGGCAGCTTGGCGATCTGGTCGTCCACCGGGCCGACCTGGGTGGCCGGCGTGCCGCAGATTTCCAGCAGCAGCGCGGTGATGCGCTCGATGTGCTCGACCGTGGTGGCGTAGTCGACGCCGCGCTCGAAGCGGTGCGCCGCGTCGGTCGAGAAGTTGTACTTGCGGGCGCGGCCCTGGATGGCGCTCGGCCACCAGAACGCTGCTTCCAGGTAGATATTGGTGGTGTCCAGCGAGACGGCGGTGGCGTCGCCGCCCATGATGCCGGCCAGCGATTCCAGTTCCTGGTCGTCGGCGATCACACCCACCCATTCGTCGATCTCGACGGTGCTGCCGTTGAGCAGCTTGAGCGATTCGCCCTTGCGGCCCCAGCGCACGTCCAGTCCGCCGTGGATCTTGTCGAGGTCGAACACGTGCGACGGACGGCCCAGCTCCAGCATCACGTAGTTGGAGATGTCCACCAGCGCCGATACCGGACGCTGGCCGCTGCGTTCAAGGCGCTGCTTCATCCAGTCGGGGGTGACGGCCCTGGCGTTCAGGTGGCGCAGTACGCGGCCCGAGAAACGGCCGCACAGGTCCGGCGCCGAGATTTTCACCGGCAGCTTTTCATCCAGGTTGACGGTGGCGGCGCGGAAGGTCGGCGCGTGCAGCGCCACACCGGTCAGGGCCGACACTTCACGCGCCACGCCCAGCACCGACAGGCAGTCCGCCTTGTTCGGGGTCAGCTTGATGGTGAATTTCAGGTCGTTGAGCGCGTAGTAGTCGCGGAAGTTCTGGCCGACCGGCGCGTCGTCCGGCAGTTCCAGCAAGCCGCTGCCCTCTTCCGACAATTTCAGTTCCTTGGCCGAGCACAGCATGCCTTGCGACTCGACGCCGCGCAGCTGGCCCACCTTGATTTCAAACGGCTTGCCATCGGCGCCCGGCGGCAGCACGGCACCGGCGATGGCGCACACCACCTTCAGGCCCGGGCGCACGTTCGGTGCGCCGCAGACGATGTTCAGCAGCGTGCCGGTGCCCACGTCCACCTGGCAGACGTTGAGGCGGTCGGCGTTCGGGTGCTTGGCCATGTCGCGCACCAGGCCCACCACCACGTTGGAGAACGGCGGCGCCACGGCCTCCACTTCTTCCACTTCCAGGCCGGACATGGTCAACAGATGGGCCAGCTCGTCCGAAGTCATCTTCGGATCGACCATGGTACGGAGCCAGTTTTCGGAGAATTGCATAATCAAACCTCTAGTTGTCTTTGCCACGTCGTCCTCGCGTACGCGGGGACCCATGGAACGCTTGCTCAGCATGGATCCCCGCGTGCGCGGGGATGACGGCGGTATCCGTTTAGTTGAACTGCTTCAGGAAACGCAGGTCGCCTTCGTAGAACAGGCGCAGATCGTTGATCCCGTAGCGCAGCATGGTCAGGCGCTCCAGGCCGGAGCCGAACGCGAAACCGATATATTTTTCAGGATCCAGGCCGAAATTGCGCACCACCGACGGGTGTACCTGGCCTGAGCCCGACACTTCCAGCCAGCGGCCCTTCAGCGGACCGGAACCAAACGCGATGTCGATCTCGGCCGACGGTTCGGTAAACGGGAAGTACGACGGACGGAAACGCACCTGCAGGTCGTCGGTCTCGAAGAAGGCCTTGACGAAGTTCAGGTACACGCCCTTGAGGTCGGCGAAGCTGATGTTCTCGGCGATCCACAGGCCTTCGACCTGGTGGAACATCGGCGAGTGCGTCGCATCGCTGTCGACGCGGTAGGTGCGGCCCGGCGCGATCACCTTGATCGGCGGCGTGTGGCTGCGGGCGTAGCGTACCTGCATCGGCGAGGTGTGGGTGCGCAGCAGCAGCGGCTTGCCTTCGCTGTCGTTGCCTTCGATGTAGAAAGTGTCCTGCATCGAGCGCGCAGGATGGTTTTCCGGGCTGTTCAGCGCCGTGAAGTTGGTCCAGTCGTTTTCGATTTCAGGGCCGTCGGCCACATCGAAACCGATCGAGCGGAAGATCTCTTCCACCCGTTCCCAGGTACGCATCACCGGGTGGATGCCGCCGCCGGCACGGCCGCGACCTGGCAGCGAAACGTCAATCGCCTCGGCGTTCAAACGGGCTTGCAACTGGGCTTCGGCCAGCGCATCACGGCGCGCGGTCAGCGCGGCTTCGATCTGCTGCTTGGCGGCGTTGATCAGCGCGCCCTGCGCCTTCTTGGCGTCAGGATCGAGCTTGCCCAGGCCCTTCATCAATTCGGTAACCTGGCCGGTCTTGCCCAGGTATTTGGCTTTAGCGTTTTCCAGTGCGGCGGCGTCATCTTTGGCCGCGTCGAAATCCTGCACTGCTGAGGCGACGAGTAGTTCCAGGGAGTCCATGCGTTTTTCTTATCCTTGAATCAAAAAACGGGGCACAGGTATGACCCTTGCCCCGTTCTCTTGCGTAACTCCGCGCTTAAAATTTAAGCAGCGATTTTAGCTTTAACGACGTTAACAATCGCAGCGAACGCTGGTTTGTCCATCACTGCCATGTCGGCCAGGACTTTACGGTCCAGTTCGATTGCAGCTTTCTTCAGACCGTTCATGAATACGCTGTAGGTAACGCCATGCTCACGGGAAGCAGCGTTGATACGAGCGATCCACAGGCGGCGGAAGACGCGCTTCTTGTTACGACGGTCACGGTATGCGTACTGACCAGCGCGCATAACTGCTTGCTTGGCAACACGGTATACCTTGCTACGACGACCGCGGTAGCCTTTGGCAAGATTCAGTACTTTTTTATGACGGGCACGCGCAGTAACCCCACGTTTTACTCGAGGCATATTAGCTCCTTAGATGAGTGTGAGATTAAGCGGATGGCATCATTGCATAGACGCGCTGGACGTCTGCTGCATCGATGTTACGGGTGCCGCGCAGTTGACGCTTGTTCTTCGTCGTCTTCTTGGTCAGGATGTGGCGTTTGAAAGCCATACCCGATTTAACGGTACCACCTGGACGCACGCGAAAACGTTTTTTCGCCGAGCTCTTGGTTTTCATTTTTGGCATAGATATTCTGCCCTCTCGGACAGCTCCTATTAAACAGGATTACAGGTGGCAACACTACGTCGCTCTTAGATGCCTGCTCTCACTTGTTTGTGCAGCGGATGCGAGTCCACTACATTTACTACAGCCGGCGATTATAGCCGACTTGGTACACTTGTGCACCAAATTTCGTTGACGCCAAAAAGCGTCATTCCCGCGAAAGCCGGAATCCATGCTGAGCGCGCGGTGGCACGCTCTATGGATTCCCGCCTGCGCGGGAATGACAGGATGAGACGAATCAGATCTTGTTCTTCTTCTTCGGCGCCAGCACCATAATCATCTGGCGGCCTTCCATTTTCGGGAACTGCTCAACCTGGCCATGCGGCTCCAGGTCGGCTTTCAGACGTTCCAGCATGCGGAAGCCAATATCCTGGTGCGCCATCTCGCGACCGCGGAAGCGCAGGGTGATCTTGGTCTTGTCGCCCTCTTCCAGGAACTTGATCAGGTTGCGCAACTTGATGTTGTAGTCGCCATCATCGGTGCCCGGACGGAATTTGACTTCCTTCACGGCGATGATCTTCTGCTTCAATTTCGCTTCGTGAGCCTTCTTCTGCTCCGAATACTTGAATTTGCCGTAGTCCATCAAACGGCACACGGGCGGGACCGCCGTAGGGGCGATCTCGACCAGGTCGACGTTGGACTCTTCCGCCAGGCGGAAGGCTTCGGCCAAACTCACGATACCGAGCGGCTCGTTATCGACCCCGGATAAACGCATTTCAGGGGCAGTGATTTCGCCATTGATGCGATGCGACTTGTCAGTAGCTATGGTGATTCCTTTTAAAATCTAATGAATTGCCAGTGCGATCAGGCTTTGTTGACGACATCTTGCTGAAGTCGCTCTATCAGGGCATCGACGGACATGACGCCCAGATCGACATTGCCCCGTGCCCGCACGGCGACGGTGTTGGCATCCCGCTCTTTATCGCCCACAACCAGGATGTAAGGCAGTTTTTGGACGGAATGTTCACGTATTTTATAGTTTATTTTCTCGTTGCGCAAATCGGTCTGCACGCGGAACCCGCTACGGCGCAGCTTTTCAGCCACTTGTTGCACATATTCAGCCTGCGCATCGGAGATGTTCAGCACCGAAACCTGCACCGGCGCCAGCCACGCCGGCAGCGCGCCAGCGTAGTTTTCAATCAGGATGCCGATGAAGCGTTCCATTGAACCGACGATCGCACGGTGCAGCATGACCGGCACCTGACGGGTGTTGTCGGCCGCCACGTACTCGGCGCCCAGGCGCTCCGGCATGAAGAAGTCGACCTGCATGGTACCGACCTGCCATGGGCGACCCAGCGAATCCTTCAGGTGGTATTCGATCTTAGGACCGTAGAACGCGCCCTCGCCCGGCAATTCGGTCCAGGTCACGCCGCAGGCGCGCAGGCCCGAGCGCAGCGCTTCTTCCGCTTCATCCCAGACTTCGTCGGAACCGATGCGGTTGTCCGGACGCAGCGCCAGCTTGACTTCGATATTGTGGAAGTGGAAATCCGCATACACTTCCATCGCCTGCGTGTGGAAGGACACCACTTCCGGCTCGATCTGCTCGTGGGTGCAGAAGATGTGGCCGTCATCCTGGGTGAAACCACGCACGCGCATGATGCCGTGCAGCGCGCCCGAAGGCTCGTTGCGGTGGCACTGGCCGAACTCGCCGTAGCGCAGCGGCAGGTCGCGATACGAACGCATATTGCTGTTAAAGATCTGCACGTGGCCCGGGCAGTTCATCGGCTTCAGCGCATAGGAGCGGTTTTCCGACTCCGTCACGAACATGTTTTCGCGATAGTTATCCCAGTGCCCGGTCTTGCCCCACAGGCTGGCGTCCAGAATCTGCGGCGCTTTCACTTCCTGATAGCCGTTGACCTGATACTTGTGGCGCATATACTGCTCCACTTGCTGCCAGATGGTCCAGCCCTTCGGGTGCCAGAACACCAGGCCCGGCGCCTCGTCCTGGAAGTGGAAGAAGTCCAGCTGCTTGCCCAGCTTGCGGTGGTCGCGCTTTTCCGCCTCTTCCAGTTGGAACAGGTACTGCTCCTGATCTTCCTTCTTGGCCCACGCGGTGCCGTAGACACGCTGCAGCATCTCGTTCTTGCTGTCGCCGCGCCAGTAGGCGCCGGCCAGTTTCATCAGCTTGAAGACCTTCAGCTTGCCGGTCGACGGTACGTGCGGGCCACGGCACAAGTCGGTGAAATTACCTTCGCTGTACAGCGACACGTCCTGGTCGGCAGGAATCGAGGCGATGATCTCGGCCTTGTAGGCTTCGCCGATGGACTTGAAGTAAGCCACGGCTTCATCGCGCGGCAGCACCTTGCGGGTGACCGGCTCATCCTTCTTGGCCAGCTCGGCCATTTTCTTTTCGATGGCGACCAGGTCATCAGGCGTAAAGGGGCGCTTGTACGAGAAGTCGTAATAGAAACCGTTGTCGATGACCGGGCCGATGGTCACTTGCGCGTCAGGGAACAGCTCTTTCACGGCATAGGCCAGCAAGTGAGCGGTCGAGTGACGGATCACGTCCAGACCTTCCGGGTCTTTGTCGGTGACGATAGCGAGGTCGGCGTTCTTGTCGATCAGGTAGGAGGTATCCACAACTTTGCCATCGACTTTACCGGCCAGTGCGGCCTTGCCGAGGCTGGTGGCGATGCTGGTTGCCACTTGGGCCACCGTAACCGGACCATCGAATTCGCGGGCGGAACCATCAGGAAGGCGGACTGAAATCATTGTGATCTCCGGGTGATGTAAAGGGTATTAAAAAATATAGACGAAAAAAAACGCGGGCTAGCCGCGTTTTCTCTTTTTTCAAGCAAAAGAATCCCGTTGACTAGCGTCACTCCCAAAGCTTGGTAGTAGTTCGCGGTGTCATAACCGTGATGCCTTTCTCGCTCTTACATATGTTCTGGTGGGCGGTGAGGAATTCGAATCCCCGACCCCTTGGATGTCGACCAAGTATTCTAACCAGCTGAACTAACCGCCCGTTGACCTGCTATTTTACTGCTTAATCACTACCTACTGCGCATTCTGGTGGGCGGTGAGGAATTCGAATCCCCGACCCCTTGGATGTCGACCAAGTATTCTAACCAGCTGAACTAACCGCCCGAAGACCAGCATTATAGAGAGCGATCCGAAGAAACACAAGAGTCTGTAGAGGAAACATTTCTTCCTGCCCTATGAGAACCGCACAGCGTGCGTTTCTGCCTTGCATTAAACTGTGGTCATCGCCCATCCAATATGCAGCCCATGCCCACCGACACCACCCTGCCGCCCTCGCCTTCCGCCCACCTGCACGAGCACCGCGATGGCGACGCGCACTATCGCCACTACACGGTGCAGCGCAGCCAGTCAGTGCTGGCGTGGTCGTTGGCGCTGACGCTGGGCTTCGCGGTGGTGGAGGTGGTGACGGGTTTCATGTCGAATTCGCTGGCCCTGATTTCCGACGCCGGCCACATGGTGACCGACGCGGCGGCGCTGGGTCTGGCCTTGCTGGCGCAGCTGATCGCCAAGCGGCCGCCGTCGGCACGCCACTCGTTCGGCTTCGGCCGGGCCGAGGCGCTGGCGGCGTTTGTGAACAGCCTGGTGCTGTTGCTGCTGGTGGGCTGGATTACCTACGAAGCCATCAGCCGCTTCTCGCATCCGGAGCAGGTGCAAGGCGCCACCGTGTTCGTGGTGGCCGCCATCGGCCTGGTGATCAACCTGGTGCTGGCCTGGCTGCTGTCGCGCGGCGAAAGCAATATGAACACCCGCGCCGCATTGGTGAACGTGCTGGGGGATTTGCTGGGTTCGGTGGCCGCGCTGGTGGCCGGCGCGGTGATTTACTACACGGGATGGATGCAGATCGATCCGCTGCTGTCGTTGTTCGTCGCGCTGCTGATCCTGAAGTCCACCATCGGCGTGCTGCGCGAGTCCTACCACTTCCTGATGGGCGGCGTGCCCGAGCAGATCGACTACCTGAAAGTAGGCGCCGACCTGGAGCAACTGGACGGCGTATGTTCGGTGCACGACCTGCACGTGTGGGACATGTCGCCCGGCCAGCCGGCGTTAATCGGCCACGTCGAAATCACCGACCTGGACCACTGGCCAGAGATACTGCACAACATCAAAGCCATGCTGCTGGAAAAACACGGCATCGACCACATCACCCTGCAAGCCGAAGTGGCGCCACGTTAGCCAAATGGGGTTGAGGTTGCCTTCCGTTTTAAAAGCGCACGGCACCGCCCCAACCCGCACACCGCTGCGGCCCAGGGTGACCCCGTACGGGGTCAGACCCTTTCGTTCGGGGTAGGATGTGGCAGCACACCGGGCTGGCGCAAACGACATCGCCAGCAAGCTCCCCCTTATACCATCGGCACGTAGAAGGCGTAGTCGCTGACGGTGGTGGCCGGCGTGCCCGTCAACACCGCCAGCTGCGCCAGTTCGCCTTCCGACACCAGCTCATCATCCGCGCCGGAGGTGAACAGGAACACCGTACTTGAGGCGCCGTTGTCCACCACGAACACCACCTTGGCGCCGGTCGTGTACGCCGTGCTGGACGAACCGATCAGCGCGGCGGCCGCGCTGGCCGACACCGCCCCCGTACCGGCCGCGTTCTGCGTGAACACCACCAGTTCCGCGCCGACATCGAAGCCACCGGCGGCGCTGCGGGTGACGGCCAGATCGACCACACCATCGCCATTGCCGATCTCCAGGCTAGGCATGTCCAGGATCACGTGGTCGGTACCCGCGACAAAGTCGGTAACGGTATTGACGCCGCCACCACCGAGCCAGAACCAGTCCGCCCCGGTGCCGCCGGTGTAGCGGTTGTTGCCGCCAGCACCGATCAGGTCGTCCGCGCCGGCGCCGCCGGACAGGGTGTCGTTGCCTGCGCCCCCGATAATCACGTTGTCCAGCTCGTTGCCGGTGCCGGTGAACGCGCCCGAACCTTCGAAGGTCAAGAACTCAATCTGCTTGGCCATCGTGTAGCTGTTCAGGGTGGAAACGACCCAGTCCTGATCGCCGACCACGGTCTCAACCACCACGTCGCCGGTCGAATTGACAAAGTACTTATCGCTACCCGCGCCACCGGTCATGGAGTCGTTGCCCAGTCCGCCGTCGAGGGTGTCATTACCCGTGCCGCCGATCAGGGTGTCGTTGCCCGCGCCGCCATACAGGGCATCGTTGTCGCCGCCGCCGTCCAGCTTGTTGGCCGCGCCGTTGCCGGTCAAAGTGTTGCCCTGGCTGTTGCCGGTCAGGCCCACGGCCAGCGTGCCGGTAACGGTGGCATCCTCAATGTTGTCCGCCAGCGTGTAGCTGCCTACGGCCGTGAACGCCACGAGAACGTTGTCGACACCGGAGCTGAATTCCTCGACCACCAGGTCGCCCGCCACGTTGACCACATAGGTATCGCTGCCGCTGCCGCCGACCAGGGTATCGACACCGAGACCGCCGTCCAGCGTATCGTTGCCGCTGGTACCGGTGATCGAATCGTTGCCAGGCGAGCTTAGCAAGCCGTTGATCTGGGCGATGGTCTTGCTGCCACCGTCGAAGTTCACCGTTTCCACGCTGCGCAAGGTGATGTTCTCGCCGCTGGAGACGCTGACCAGCTGGGTGTCGGTGGCCGACAAACGGGTGACCGTGTAGGAGTCGAAAGCACCCACCACCGTCAGCGTATCGGAACCCGCGCCGCCGTCGGCCACGTCTACGCCGGCACCGACGTTCAGCGCATCGCTGCCGTCGCCGCCGATCAGGCTGTCGTTGCCGATGCCACCGACCAGCGTGTCATTGTCGGCGCCGCCGTCCAGCGTGTCGTTGCCGGCGTTACCGACCAGCCTGTCCTCGCCGGCCATGCCAAGCAGCTTGTCATTGCCGCCGGCGCCCTCGATGACGTTGGCCGCAACATTGCCGGTGCCGGCAAACGCCGCCGTGCCGATGTACTGCAGGTTCTCGACGTTGAGCGCCAGCGTCAGCGCTGCGGCCGTGGTCAGGATCATGTCGGTTCCCGCGCTGCCGCCCGCCAGTTCGGTCACCACGTCGGTCGCCACGTCGACCGCGTAAACGTCGTCGCCATCGCCGCCGATCAGTGTGTCGTTGCCGGCGCCGCCGAGCAGGGTGTCGTTACCCGCAGCACCTTCCAGCTTATTGGCTGCGGTATTACCGGTCAGGAAGTTATTCCCTGCATTGCCGGTAACGTTGACGGCCAGCGTACCCGTCACGGTGGCGTTTTCAACGTTGGCGCTCAGCGCGTACGTGCCCGCCGCCGTGAATGCCACGGTGACGCTGTCCGTGCCTTCGTCCGCCGCTTCCACCACCACGTCGCCGGCCAGATTGACGACATAGGTATCGTCGCCGCTAAAGCCGGTCATGCTGTCGATGCCCAGGCCGCCGTCCAGCGTATCGTTCTGGTCGGCCGCGCCGGTCAGGGTGTCGTTGCCGATGGTGGCGCGGTTGGCGTTGATGTCGTCCAGCGTCTTGCCGACGCCGTTGAAGACAAAGTTTTCCACGCCGCGCACCACCACGCTTTCGCCGGTGATGGTGTTGATCAGCTGGGTGTCGGTCAGCGACAGCCGGCTGCGGGCGAAGTCGTCGAAGTTACCCAGCAAGGTCAGCGTGTCGCCGCTGCCGCCGCCGCCGTCGGCCACGTCGACGCCGGTGCCCACGTTCAGCGCATCGTTGCCGTCGCCGCCGATCAGGCTGTCGTTGCCGATGCCGCCGGCCAGCGTGTCGTTGTCGGCGCCGCCGTCCAGCGTATCGTTGCCGGCGTTGCCGACCAGGCTGTCGGCGCCCGCCATGCCCAGCAGCTTGTCGTTGCCGACTGCGCCTTCGATGACGTTGGCCGCAGCATTGCCGGTGCCGGCAAACACCGCCGCGCCGGTGTATTTCAGGTTCTCGACGTTGAGCGCCAGCGTCAGCGCCGCCGCCGAGGTCAATATCTGATCCGTGCCGGAGCCGCCGGTGGCCAGTTCGGTCACCACGTCGGTTGCCACGTCGACCGTGTAGACGTCGTCGCCGTCGCCGCCGGTCATGCTGTCGTTGCCCGCGCCGCCGTCGATGGTGTCGCTGCCGGCGCCACCGGTAACGGTGTCGTTGCCGAGACCGCCGCTGATGCTATCGTTACCGGCGCCGCCATCCAGTTTGTTGGCAGCGCCGTTGCCGGTCAGGACGTTGTCCTCGCCGTTACCGGTCACATTGACGGCCAGCGTGCCCGTCACGGTGGCGTTTTCGACGTTGGCGCTCAGCGCGTAGGTGCCGGCCGCCGTGAATGCCACGAGGACGTTGTCCGTGCCCTCGCCCGACGCCTCCACCACCACATCGCCGGCGACGTTGACGACGTAGGTATCGTCACCGCTGTAGCCGGTCATGTTGTCCGCGCCCAGTCCGCCGTCCAGCGTATCGTTGACATCGGCCAGGCCGGTCAGCACATCGTCGCCGGTGCTGGCGCGGTTTTCATTGACCTGCGCAAGCGTCTTGGCCACGCCGTTGAAGAAGAAGTTCTCCAGGCCGCGCACCAGCACGCTCTCGCCGCTGACCGCGTTCACCAGCAAGGTGTCGGTCGCCGACACGCGCGTGCGGGTGAAGCCGGCGAAGTCGCCGGTCAGCGTCAGGGTATCGCCGGTGCCGGCGCCGCCATCGACCGTATCGACACCGGTGCCGACGGCAAACGCATCGTTGCCTTCGCCGCCGTCGAGCGAGTCGTTGCCGGCGCCGCTCATCAGCGTGTCGTTGCCGGCCAGGCCCTTCAGCACGTCGTTGCCGACGCCGCCGAGGATCAGATTGTCGAGCACGTTACCGGTGCCGGCAAAGTTCAGCGTACCGGTATATTGCAAGCCCTCGACGTTGGCGCCCAGCGTGTAGCTGGCCAGCGAAGTCTTCACCACATCGTTGCCCGAACTGCCGCCGGCGGCTTCGGTCACCACGTCGGTCGCCACATCCACCGTGTAGACGTCGTTGCCGTCGCCGCCGGCCATGCTGTCGCTGCCCGCGCCGCCGTCGATGGTGTCGTTGCCGGCACCACCGATGATGGTGTCATTGCCGAGACCGCCGCTGATGCTGTCGTTGCCGGCGCCGCCATCGATCTTGTTGGCCGCGCCGTTGCCGGTCAGGACATTGTCCATCGGATTGCCGGTCACGTTGACGGCCAGCGTGCCGGTGATCGTGGCGTTTTCGACGTTGGCGCTCATGGCGTAGGTGCCGACGGCGGTGAATGCCACGGTAACGCTGTCGGTGCCCTCGGTCTCGGCCTCGACCACATTGTCGCCGGCGGCGTTGACGACGTAGGTGTCGTCGCCGCCCTTGCCTTCCATGCGGTCGTTGCCGAGGCCGCCGTTCAGGGTGTTGGCGTCGCCGTCGCCGACCAGGTTGTCGTCGAAGTCGCTAGGGATATTCGCCTGCACTTCGGCCAGCGTCATCGCCGTGCCGCCGAAACCGCCGAAGCTGAAGTTCTCGACGCCGCGCACGGTAATGACGTTGTTGGCGTCGCTCTTGTTGGTCAATACGGTATCGGTTGCATTGGGCCGGCTCACCGTGTAGGCACTGAAGTCGAACGGGAGAACGGCGGTGTCGCTGTCGAGGCCGCCGTCGAGCAAGTCCTTGCCACCCAGGGAGATCAGGGCATCTGCGCCAGCGCCGCCGAGGAGGTTGTTGTTGCCGAAGCCACCCAGCAGAATATCGGCGCCGGCGCCGCCATCCAGCGTATCGTTGCCGAACAAGCCGTCGAGGACATCAGTGCCAGCGCTGCCGGTCAAGAGGTCGCCGAACAAGGAACCGATAACCGTTTCTATGCTGATCAGCTTATCGACGCCGCCCATGCCGTCGTTCGCCACCACGCCGGTGCCCAGGTTGACCGTCACCGCAGCTGCCGAGGCGTGATAATCGACGATGTCGAATTCGCCCTTGCCATCGATGGTGTCGTTGCCGCCGCGCCCTTCAAACAAATCGTTGCCGTCGCTGCCGGTGAGGGTGTCGTTGAACGCCGAGCCGCGCACCTGCTCGATGTTGGACAGCGTGTCGGTGCCGCCCAAGCCGTCCAGCGCGACGCCGGTGCCCAGGTTGACGTTGACGCCGTTGGCGCTGGTGCTGTAGTCGACGCCGTCGACACCGCCGCGACCGTCGATGACGTCGTTGCCGGCGTTACCCATGAAGTTCTCGACCACATTGTCGTCGTCGCTGCCGCTCAGGGTGTCGCCATTGCGCGAGCCGCGCACGCCGTCAATGTCGATCAGGGTGTCGGTGCCGCCGTCTCCATCCTGGGCCGTGCCGTCGCCGCTGCCGCCCAGCTGGACGTTGACCGCGCTGGAGGCGAAGTCGTAGCTGGCGATGTCCATGCCGCCGCCGCCGTCGATGGTGTCGTCGCCGCCCTCGCCGGACAGGATTTCGGTCAGCCCGCTGTCCGAACCGGTAAGGGTGTCGTCGTGCGTGGAGCCGCGCACCATGGTGATGTTGACCAGCATGTCGTGGCCGCTGCTCTCGCCGTCGGCGGTGCCCGCCTGCAGGTCGATCGCCACCGCCGACGCCGAATGGTGGTACATCGCCACATTGTTATTGGTCTGGTTGATGGTGTCGGTGACATCGCCGCCGTTGATGACATCATCGCCCGCACCGCCTTCGAAGCCTTCCAGCTGCCCCGCCGTGCCACCTGTGATGGTGTCGTTATGGGCGCTGCCGATCACGAAGTTGATGTTGGTCAGCTTGTCGGTGCCGCCCAGGCCGTCGAGCGCAACGCCGGTGGCCAGATTGACGCTGGCGCCCGAGGTCGACCCATGGTAGCTCACATAATTCGCGTCGGTGTTGCCGACCTTGTCGGTAATGGCGCCGCCGTCGATGCTGTCGTTGCCGGCATCGCCCTGCAACACGTCGGAGCCCGCGCCGCCCAGCAGGGTGTCGTTGCCATTGCCGCCGACCAGCAGGTCGCTGCCGGCCATGCCGTCGAGCTTGTCGTTGCCGTTGCCACCCACCAGCACATTGGCGTCGGCATTGCCGGTGCCGGTGAAGTTCCCGCTGCCGGCATATTCCACCAGCTCGACGTTGGCGGCCAGCGTATAGGTCGTCAGCGTGGTCCTGACGCCATCGATGCCGCCGTTGGCCAGTTCCGTGACCACGTCGCCGGCCGCATCGACCACATAGCTGTCATCGCCCAGGCCGCCGTCCATGGTATCGTTGCCGGCGCCGCCGTCCAGCGTGTCGTCGCCGTCACCACCGCTCAGCTTGTTGGCGGCGGCGTTGCCGGTCAACTGGTTGTCCAGTGCATTGCCGATCACGTTGACGGCAATGGTGGCCGCCGCCGTGACGGTGGCCTCTTCCACGTTCTGCGCCTTGGCCGACATGTCGAAGCTGCCGGCCGCCGTGAAGGCAAGCTGGACGCGGTCATAGCCGTGGTCCACCTCCTCGACAATCACGTCCAGCGGGTTGTCCACGGTGTACAGATCGTGGCCGTCCAGGCCGGTCATCGTATCGTTGCCGGCGCCGCCGTCCAGTTCGTCGTTGCCATCGGTGCCGAGCAGCTTGTCCGGGCCCACGCTGGCGATATTCAGCTGCACCGCCGCCGCCGTCATCTGGGTGCCGTCGACGCCGCCGAAGCGGAACGTCTCGACGCCGCGCACGGTGATGACATTGTCGGGATTACTTTTATTGGTCAGTACCGTATCGATCGCGTTCGGCCGGCTCACGCTGTAGTCCTCGAAATCGAATTGCAGGACCACTTCGTCATCGCCGGCGCCGCCGTCGACCGTATCCCGGGCGCCATTGCTGATGATGTAATCGTCGCCAAGGCCGCCCAGTATGCTGTTGTTGCCCTCGTCGCCGTGCAGCGTGTCGTTGCCGGCGGCGCCGTCGAGCGTGTCGTTGCCGTACCTGCCGGACAGCCAATTGTCGGCGGCGCTGCCGGTCAGGACGTCGGCATAACCGGTGCCACTGGCGTTTTCGATGTTGCTCAGCTTGTCGGTGCCGCCATCCCCATCGATGGCGGTGCCGGTGGCGAGGTTGACGACCACGGCGCTGCCAGCACGGTTGAACATGACGCCGTCGACTCCGTCCGCGCCGTCGATGCTGTCGTTGCCGGCTTCGCCTTCGAACCACTGGGTGCCGTCGCTGCCGATGATGGTGTCGTTGAATGCGGAACCGTGTACCTCTTCGATACCGTTCAGTATATCGGTGCCGCCCAGGCCGTCCGTGGCCGTGCCGGCTTCCAGGTCGACCTTGACGCCGGCCTTGCTGGTGTTGTATTCCACAATATCCCAGTACACCGAATCACCTTCGATGGTGTCGTTGCCGCCGTTGCCGACGAACACGGCCCAGTCCAAGCCGCCGCTCATCAGCAAGTCGTCATGCGCCGAGCCGCGCACGCCCTCGATGTTCACCAGCGTATCGGTGCCCATTTGCTCGAATTCATCGACATCGCCGTCGCTGGCGGTGCCGCCGCCAAGGTCGACCGTCACGCCGTGGCTGGCGAAATCGTAGCTGGCGAAGTCGATGCCGGCGCCGCCGTCGATGGTGTCGTCGCCGGCCTCGCCTGAGAAGAACTCGAACAGTCCGCTGTCGGAACCGGTGATGCTGTCATCATGGGTCGAGCCGCGCACCATGGTGATATTGAGCAGCGTGTCCGTGCCGCTGCCTGCACCGACGGCCGTGTGCTCCTGCAGGTTGACCATCACCCCGGTATCCGACTTCAGGAACATCACCATATTGTTGTCGCTCTGCCTGGCGTAGTCGCGCACTGCGCCGCCATCGATGGTGTCGTTGCCTTTTCCACCCTCGAAACCTTCCAGTTGCGCCAGCGTGCTGCCGGTCAGCACGTCGTCGTAGTTGCTGCCAATCACGAAATTGATGTTGACCAGCTTGTCGGTGCCACCGAAGCCGTCGCTGGCCACGCCGGTACCGAGGTCGACCGATACGCCGCCGCCAGTGAAGGAGTACACCGCAATGTTCAAGTCGCTGTTGCCGATCTTGTCGGTCAGCGCGCCGCCGTCCAGCGTATCGTTGCCAGGACCGCCGAACAGCGTGTCGGAACCGGCGCCGCCCAGCAGCGAGTCGCTACCCTGGCCGCCCAGCAGCACATCGTTGCCCTCCTTGCCGTCGAGTTTGTTGTTGCCGGCGCCGCCCTGCAGCGTGTTGTTGCCGGCGTTGCCGGTGCCGGTGAAGGCGGACGAGCCCATATAGCGCACGTTCTCCAGCGTCGCGCCCAGGGTGTAGGTGGTCAGCGTGGTGATGATGCTGTCGTTGCCGCCATTGGCCGCCTCGGTCACCGTGTCGGTGGCCGAATCGACATAATAGCTATCGTCGCCCTGGCCGCCGTCCATGCTATCGTTGCCGGCGCCGCCGTCCAGCGTGTCGTTGCCGAGGCCGCCGGTCAGCTTGTTGCCGGCCGCGTTGCCGGTCAGCTGGTTGTTGCTGTCGTTGCCGATCAGGTTGATGGCGACGTTGCCCGGCGCAGCCACGGCATTTTCCACGTTGGCCGCGTTGGTCTGCATAGTGTAGGTGCCGGCCGCCGCCAGGTTGACCTTGACGGTATCGATGCCGAAGACAGGCTCCATGCCCTCCAGGTCTTCATCCTCGATAATGATGTCGCCGACGTTATCGACGAGATAGGTATCGTCGCCTTCGAAGCCGAGCAACTCATCGGCGCCGCCGGCGCCGTCCAGCGTGTCGTTGAACTCGGTGCCGAAAATAGTGTCCGCACCGGGGCCTGCCACGCCGTCGACCAGCGACTCGAAGCCCACGAAGTCGCCGTTAAACCCGATCATCTCGATGTTGCGGAAGACCACCACCTCATTGGTATACTTGTTGGCGATCTGGGTGTCGCCACTGGTCAGGCGCGTGACGACGTAGTCGTTTAGCTCGCCGTCCACGATCAGGGTGTCGAGATCCATGGGTTCAACGTCGGTGCCGCCATCGACGAAGTTGCTGCCGCCGTGGGCGCGGAACTCGTCGTCGCCGGTGCCGCCCAGCATGCTGTCGTTGCCGTTGCCTGCCTCCAGCCAGTCGTTGCCGGCGCCGCCCGACAAGGTATTGTCGCCGGCGCCGCCGTCGAGCTGGTTGTCGCCCTCGTTGCCGGTGATGCTGTCGTTGAACTTGCCGCCCGAAACATGCTCGATATTGCGTAGCGTGTCGGTACCGCCGTAGCCGTCGCTCGCCGTGCCGGCGGCCGAGCCGATGCCCAGCGTGACTTTCACGGCGCCGGCGGTGTGCTCGTAGTCGACGTAATCCTCACCATCCTTGCCGTCGATGCTGTCGTTGCCGTCGCGGCCTTCGAAGAATTCGAGCGGCGCGTCCGAGCCGTTCATCACGTCGGCGAAAGCCGAGCCGCGCAGGCCTTCGATGTCGCTCAGCGCATCGGTGCCGCCCAGGCCGTCCGTCACCACGCCGGTGGCCAGGTCGGCGACGATGCCGGTCTTGCTGTTGGTGTAAATGGCCATGTCGAGGCCGACGCCGCCGTCGATGATGTCGTTGCCGCCGTTGCCCTGGAAGCTTTCGAACTTGTCCTCGTCATCGAACTCGCCGTTCTCGGGATTGCCGCCGATGAGGACGTCGTTGAAGGCCGAGCCGCGCACGCCTTCGATGCCGCTCAGTTCGTCCACTCCGCCGTCGCCATCCTCGGCGGTGCCGTTCAGCAGATTGACCATCACGCCCACGTGGGCATTCTCGTAGCTGGCGATGTCGTGGCCTTCACGGCCGTCGATGATGTCGTCGCCGCCACGGCCTTCAAAGATCTCCAGGCCCTCGCGGTCGCTGCCCGACAGATGGTCGCCGTAGCTGGTACCGCGCACGGCGTTGATATTGATCAGGGTATCCTCGCCGATGGTCGCGCCGTTGGCGACGCCTGCGTCCAGGTCCACCGTTACGGCTTGGGTCTCGTTCTGGTAGGTGACGCGGTTGACATAGCCGCGATCCTGCGGATCGACGAGCGCGCCGCCGTCGATGGTGTCGTTGCCGTTGCCGCCGTCGAACTGTTCGACGATGGCGCTCGCACGGCCGGTCAGGACGTCGGCGAAGTTCGAGCCGACCACGGCGTTAATATTGACCAGGGTATCGGAGCCGCCGAAGCCGTCCTGCGCCAGGCCGGTCTCCAGGTTGACGTTGACACCACCGGCCGACGACTTGTACACCAGCATATTCATGTCGGTGTCGTTCACGAGGTCCGTGATCGTGCCGCCGTCGATGCTGTCGCTGCCGGGACCGCCGATCAGGGTATCGGCGCCGGCCCCGCCCAGCAGCGTATCCTTGCCGCCGCCGCCGACCAGCAGATCGTTGCCGCCCATGCCGGACAGCTTGTCGTCGCCGGCGCCGGTCAGCAGCGTGTTGTTGCCGTCATTGCCGGTGCCGGTGAAATTGCCGCTGCCCTGGAACGTCATGTTCTCGACGTTGGCCGACAGCGTGTAGCTGGCCGCCGTAGCGTAGACCTGATCAGCCACGTTCAGCTCGGTCTCAATGATGACGTCGGTGCTCGCATCGACGTAGTAGACGTCGGCGCCCGCGCCACCCGTCATGGTGTCGTTGCCGCCCTTGCCATCCAGGGTGTCGTTGCCGGCGCCGCCTTCCAGCTTGTTGGCTGCGGCGTTGCCGGTCAGGATGTTGTCGAGCGCATTGGCGGTCAAATTGACGGCGGCAGCGGACGTCACCGTGGCGTTCTCCACGTTCGCGCCCAGCACATAGGTGCCGGCGGCGGCGTAGGCCACGTTGACCAGGTCGGTGCCGCCGCTGGACTCCTCGACCACCAAGTCGCCCGCCACATCTACGGTGTAGGCGTCGTTGCCGGCCAGGCCGACCAGGGTGTCGTTGCCGGCGCCGCCGATCAGGGCGTCGTTGCCGCCGGTGCCGGTCAGCTGGTTGGCGGCCGCGTTGCCGGTCAGGGTATGGCCCGGCGCCGTCAGCACGCCGTTCTCGACGTTGGCGGGCAACGCGAAATCGACACTGGTCTTGACGGTGTCGTTGCCGGCGTTGGCCGCTTCCGTGACGACAACGTCGGTCTGGCCGACCACATAGGTATCGTCGCCGACGCCGCCTACCAGAGTGTCCTTGCCGCCGCCACCGTTGAGGGTGTCGTTGCCGGCGTTGCCGTTCAGGGTCTGGGCGGCGTCATTGGCGCCCTGCTCGCCCCAATAGACTTCGCCGTCGGCGCCGGCGGTGCCGTTCAAGATGGCGCTGCTGACCACCAGGTTGAAGGCGGTGCTCTTGGCACTGGTGTGGCCGAACACGTCGGTGACGGTGGCGGTCAGCGCGTGCGTGCCGTCGTTCAGGTGGGCGATCTCGGCGCCCCAGCGGCCGTCGTCGTTGACGCCGACCGTCGCCAGCAGCGTCAAGCCTTCGTAGATCCGAACTATCGAACCCAGGGCCGCCGTGCCTTGCAGCGCCAGGTGGCTGTTGCCGACGGTGGCGCCGCTGCTCAATGGGCTGTTCAGTAGCACAAACTGCGCCGAGAAATAGGCCGGGTCATACTGCGGCATGTTGCCGCCAACGATAGTCTGGACGGAGAACGTCGGCGCCGCCGGCGCACTGGCCGAGGTCGAACCGACCACGAATTCCGCATTGCCGTCCTTATCGATCAATTGCTGGAAAATGCCGCCGCCCTTGCTCAGCACGCCGCCCTGCGAACTCCAGCTGACAACGATGGAGCCGTCGCCGCTGGTGGCGAGAGTCGGCGTGGTTTTGCCGCCATAGCCGAGCCGGTCGCTGACCACCATGTCGTCGGTCAGCGCGTCCTGGGTGGCGCCGTCGTAGCGGCGCACATGGATGCTGGAGGTGCCGTCGCCGGGCTGGCTATCCCACACTACCATGAAGCTGCCGTCGTCCAGGCCCTGTACGTCCGAGCCCGAGTGATAATTGGCGCCGTCGGCCACCACGAAGCCCTCGCCGACCGGTTCGCCGCTGGCGCTGAACGCGCGCGCCATCACCAGCACGGTCCCGCCCGGTGGCGTGGCCGTCCAGGTGACCACGAAGCCGCCGGTCGACAGCCAGGAGATACGGATGTTGCCGACGTAATCATTGCCGCAATCGATGATCATCGTTTCAGCGCCGGTCTTGTCGCCATTGAAGTCCAGCTGCTGCATCACATAGCTGGCCTGGTTGGCCAGCGAGACGCTGCGCCAGACCACGATCAGCGAGCCGTCCACGCGCTCGATCATCGGCGCTTCCTGCGGGCCATCGGTAGTGCTGTTGATCTGGAACTCGCCGCCGTTCTTGCTGCCGTCCCAGTTGTATTTTTGCGCATAGATGCCGTTGCTGGTGCCGCCGCCGTCCTGGCCGGACTGCCAGGTCACGATATAGCCGTAGTCGCCTAGGACTGTCGCCATGGGGAAACGCTGCTGGAAAGTGGTGGTGGTGTTGACCAGTACTTCGCCGTCGACCTTGTTGCCGTCCGAGTCGAAGCGCTGCAGCTTGATGTCCCAGGACGGCGTGCCGCTCAGGACCGGATTGTTGTTACTGTTCCAGACCACCACGTAGCCGCCGTCATCCAGCGCGCCCACGCTCGGGCCGCGCTGGTCGCCGGCCTCGACGCTATTGACGCGCTGCTCGGCGCCGACCGGCTGGCCTTCGGCGTCGAACTGGCGCACCACGATACCGTCGCCGGCGCTGTCGAAGTCGCGGTAGGCCACCGCGTAGCCACCGGATAGGAGCTGCGTGGTCGCCTGGTAGACCTGCAGATTGGCAGGATTGCTGCTGACGCTGCGCTCCAGTGGTTGCAGCGAAATGCTGCCGTCGTTGAACTGCAGCTTGCGGATGCCGGACAGGCGGTCCACGCCATCGGGCGAGCCGCCGCGCAAGTCGGTCACGATGACGTCGCCGTTGGCTTCGGTGCTGATCGCATAATCGGCGCGGTTGCCGCTGAAGTTGGCCTGGTCGTCGCCACCGCCGCCGCGCAGGGTGTCGTTGCCGGCGCCGCCGACCAGCGTGTCGGCGCCGCCGAGGCCGAGGAGCAGATTGGCGCCGGCGTCGCCGCTCAGCATGTCGTTGTAATAGCTGCCTCCAATATTCTCGAAGTTGGACAACTGGTCGACACCGTCGGCGCCGCTGCTGACGCCATCGACCAGGCTGACCGTCACACCGGCGCCGGCGAACTCGTAGCCCACCGTATCGGTGCCGGCGCCGCCGTCCAGGGTGTCATCGCCGCCGTTGCCGTAGAAGATGTTGGCGCCGTCGCTGCCCAGCATGACGTCGGCAAAGGCATTGCTGCCGGAAACCATTTCGACGTCGATCAGCAGATCGTTGTCGCCGCTGCCGTCACTGACCACGCCGGTGACCATGTTGACGTCGATGCCATGGCCGACGCTGTAATAGGTGACGCGGTCGTTGCCGGCGCCGCCGTCGAAGGTATCGGCGCCAGACTGGGAACGGATATAGTCGTTACCGGCACCGGCTTCGATGGTATCGTTGCCCGGGTCGGTGCGTCCGGCGCCATCGCCACCGAAGCTGTCGTCACCCTGACCGCCCATCTCCAGGTTGTTGCCGGCGCCGCCCTGAATATAATCGTTGCCGGCGCCGCCAATCAGCGTATCGTCGGTGCCAGTAACTTCCAAGCTGTCTGCATATGCGGTGCCGCTGATTTGAGTGCCCATGTCGATAATCCCTGAGTTTTGTGGTTTTATAGGGCGTCTTCGGCGACGCCGGTCGGGCGCAAACGCGCGCCTCGCCGCCTCCTGAGTGGAGGTCTTGGCAACATAACATTCTAATGAACGTGCCGGAATCACTTAACATAAGTTCATGCGCCATGTGTTGAGGAAACAACAGCAATCTTTATATTTACACTACAATGGCGCCTCGCTTTTCCATACAGATATCCCATGCAGAATTTTGAAAAACGCCGCGACCGCTACAATGCCTTTGCATCGTTCGAAAACCCGCTGGTCAACCTGAGCTTTGAGTTGGAGGTGCCGGACTTCCGGCCGTACTGCAAGCAGCAAGGGCTGCCGCCGTTTCACTTCTTCCTGTACCACGTGTTGCACGCGTTGCAGGGCATCGACAACTTCATGTACCGCATCCACCAGGGCGAGGTCATCAAGATTGACGATTTCTGGGCCTCCTACACCGTCATCAACCAGGACCACAACCTGAACTTCGCGCGCTTTGAAATGACGGTGGACTTAGGGGAGTTTATCGCCCGCAGCGTGGCCTCGAAGAAAGAGGCGGAAGCGAACACACAGATCATCAACACCACCGAGGCGTTGAGCGAATACGAGCGGCGCAGGAACATCCACATCACCTGCATGCCGTGGCTCAAGCTGGCCTCGATCGAGCACCCGATTTACGAGCACAAGACCTACGACATCCCGTCGCTGGCGTGGGGCCGCTTCAGCGAACCGCGCGCGGACGGCAAGCTGACGATGACCATGGCGGTGCAAGCCCACCACGGTTTCGTCGACGGCTACCACATCCATTTGTTGGCGCAAGCCATCGCCACGCGCATCGCGGATGGCATGGCAAGCTAGCCCCCCTCGTTCCCGCGCCAGCGGGAACCCATAGAACGCAGGCTTCGCAAAAGATGTATGGGTTCCCGCTGACGCGGAAATGACCAGGTTAAGCTGGTCAGGAGCGGCGAGCTTCCTGGACGCCGGTGACTTCGGAGATGGCGGCCAGGGCTTTGTGCAATTGGGCCGTGGCGCCGATCTCGGCGGTGAAGGTCATGCGCGCAAAGCCTTTGGCGCTTTGCGTGTTGACGCCGATGACGTTGATCTTCTCGCGCGAGAAAATCTCCGAAATGTCGCGCAGCAGCCCCTGGCGGTCGTTCGCCAGGATGAAAATGTCGACCGGGTAGACCGTGTCCGAGACGGCCCGCCCCCATTCCGTCACAATCACCCGCTCCGGCGCCTTGGCGCGCATTTCGGCGAAGTTCTTGCACGTGGCACGGTGGATCGAGACGCCCTTGCCGCGCGTAACGAAACCGACGATGCCGTCCGGCGGCGCCGGCTTGCAGCATTTGGCCAGCTGCGTCATCAGCCCGTCCGTGCCCACGACCAGCACGCCCGACTTGGCGCCCTGCTCCACGCTCGACGCCTTGCTCTTGCCGAGGAAGACTTCATCCACCGGCCCGGTCGGCTCACCGCTATCGTGCAGCGCGTTTTCAATCGCGCGCAGGCTGAACTCGTCCTTGCCGACCGACAGGAACAGGTCGTCCACCTTGGCGAAGCCCAGCTTGTTGGCCAGCGCTTCCAGGTTGACCGCCGTCTTGCCTTCGCGCTGCAGCGTTTTTTCCACCGCCGCGCGGCCGTGCGACAGTGTTTCCTGCATGTCGATGGCGTGGAACCAGGCGCGGATCTTGGAGCGCGTGCGGGTGGCGACCGTGTATTCCTCGGCCAGCCAGTCGCGCGACGGTCCCGCCGTGCCCGGCGCACCTTTGGCGGTGATGATTTCGCAGGTCTGGCCGTTTTTCAACGGCGTGTTGAGCGGCACCATGACGCCGTCCACGCGTGCGCCACGGCAGCGGTGGCCGACGTCGCTGTGCAGGTGGTAAGCGAAGTCCACCGGCGTGGCGCCGACCGGCAATTCGATCACGCGCGCCTGCGGCGTCAGCACGAAGATACGGTCGTCCAGCGCGGCGGCCTTGAGTTTTTCCACCCATTCGCGCTGCTGCTCTTCCTGGCCGACCACGGCGTCCGCGACGTCGGTTTTCCAGGCCAGCAACTGGCGCAGCCAGGCGATTTTCTCGTCGTACTTCTGGCCCTGGAAGTTGGAGCCGCCCTCTTCCTTGTAGCGCCAATGCGCGGCCACGCCGTACTCGGCGAAGCTGTGCATTTCCTGGGTGCGGATCTGTACTTCCAGCGGCCGGCCGTCTTCCGCCGTCACCACCGTGTGCAGCGACTGGTAGCCGTTCGGCTTCGGACGCGAAATATAGTCGTCGAATTCCTTGGGTATCGGCGTCCAGATATTGTGCACCACGCCCAGCACGGTGTAGCAGGTTTTCACGTCGGCCACGATCACGCGGAAGGCGCGCACGTCGTACAGGTCGGTGAAGTCCAGCTCCTTGCCCTTCATCTTGCTCCAGATCGAGTAGATGTGCTTGGGCCGGCCGAACACCTCGGCCTGGATCCCGGCCGACGCCATCTCCGACTGCAGGCGGGCGATGGCGTTGGTGACGAAGCCCTCGCGCATCAGGCGCTTTTCTTCCAGCATCTTGGCGATGCGCTTATAGGTTTCCGGCTCGATGAAACGGAACGACAAATCCTCCAGCTCCCACTTGAGCTGCCAGATCCCGAGTCGGTTGGCCAGCGGCGCGTACAGGTCCAGCGTCTCGCGGCCGTAGGCGCAGGTCATGTCGTTGAACAGCTTGATGTCGGCGAAATAGCGCAGCGTGGTGACGCACGACGCCAGCCGCACCAGCACCACGCGCATGTCGGAGGCCATGGCCAGCAGCATCTTGCGCAGGGTTTCCACCTGCGCCACCGCCATTTGCGCGGCGTTGCGGCCTCGGCCCGTAGCGGCCGCACCCTGCGGCGCGGTCTGCGTCAATTCGCGCAGGCGTATCAGCTGGCGCACGCCGGCCACCAGGTCGTTGACCTCGCAGCCGAAGCGCGGTTCGATCACGGCCGATTGCTCGGTGTCGAGCAGGGTCAGCTCGAACATCAGGCCGGCAATGCGGGTTTCAACGTCGGTGCGCAGGAAGGCCAGGGTACCGGCCACGCCGACCGCGAACTCCAGCGCCGGCTGGCCGCTGGTGCCGACCTTGTCGCCGTAAGCGGCACTGGCGAAGTCCAGCGCCGCCAGCATGCGGGCGCCGTCGTCGGGCAACAAGCCCTGGACCAGCTGCTCCGACGTTGCGCTGTTGAGCGCGGTGGTGGAAACCATGGGACTCCTAGCGCTGCGCGGCGATGACGACGATTTCGACCAGCACCTTCGGATCGGCCAGGCGTGCTTCGACCGTGGCGCGCGGCGGCGTGTGGCCTTGCGGCGCCCAGGCGTCCCATTCCTCGTTCATGCCCGGAAAGTCGGCCATGTCCTTGATGTAGATCTGGCAGCTGAGGATGCAGGTCTTGTCGCTGCTGGACTCGGCCAGCAGGCGGTCGACGTGGCCCAGCACTTCGCGGGTCTGTCCCTGGATGTCGGCCGACGTATCTTCCGCGATCTGGCCCGCCAGGTACACGGTGCTGTTGTGGATCGCTACTTCGGACAGGCGCTTGCCTACATGCAGTCGTTTGATTTCCATACTATTTTTAACCTAACAAGAATTTCTTGGCGATTGCAATTTGATCGTCGTGGATGAAGGTGGGCGCGTGGCCCACATTCGGAATTTCCACCAGCGTGGCCTTCGGCCCGCGCTCGGTCATCTCCTTCGCCGTTTCCGGCGACAGCAGGTCGGACTCAGCGCCGCGCACCAGCAGCGTCGGACAGCGGATAGCGTCATACGCGGCCCACAGCATGGCCTGGTCGGCATCGGCCGATTCCGGCGTGGCCGAACGGAACGGCTGGGCCAGCCCCATATCGTAATGGCGCACCCATTTGCCGTCTTTGTCCTGGCGCAAGACGTCGGTGGCCAATTTGTGCCACTCGGCTTCGCTATGCGCGCCGAACGACAGCGACACGTCGCGGATGAACTTGGCGCCCTCGTCGAAGGTGTCGAAGCGCATGTCCTGGCCGATGTAGTCGCCGATGCGCTGCAGCGCCAGCGGCGCCAGCACCGGGCCGATATCGTTGAGCACCAGTTTGCGGATCGGATTGCCCGGCAGCGAGGCCAGGCCCATGCCGATCAAGCCGCCCATCGAAGTGCCGAACCAGTCGACCTTCTGACTTTCGCCGTCTGGCAAAACACGCGCCAGCAAGGTTACGATATCGCTGACATACTGCGGAATACGGTACAGCTGCGGATTCTTCAGCCAGTCGGAACGGCCACGGCCGACGATGTCGGGACAGATCACGCGGTAGTCGTTGGCCAGTGCCTGCGCCATGTTGTCGAAGTCGTCGCCGACGCGGGTAACGCCGTGCACGCACAACAGCACATTAGGATTGTTCTCGTCGCCCCATTCTTTGTAGGAGATGCGATGCAGGCCGGCCAGCGACAGGCATTGAACAGACTTTATTTTTGCTTCGAACATGCGGCTTCCTTAATGGTTTTTATGTAATGATGTTCAGAATTACCATTTTACCGCGTTGTGATAATTTCCTACCGAAGTGTAGCGCAGCGCCCATTCAATCAACAACCTTATAGACGATAGAGGACAGTATGGCAAACCAGACTTTAAGCGGCAAAACAGCATTGGTCACCGGCTCCACCTCCGGCATCGGCCTGGGCATCGCGCGTTCGCTGGCGGCCGAAGGCGCCAACGTGCTGCTGAACGGCTTTGGCGACAGCGCCGAGATCGCGCAGTTGCAGGTCGACCTGGCCAAGGAATTCGGCGTGCAGGCCGCTTACCATAACGCCGACATGACCAAGCCGGCCGAGATCGAGGCGATGATCAACTACGCCGGCGACAAATTCGGCGGCGTCGATATCCTGGTCAACAACGCCGGCATCCAGTTTGTCGCCAATGTCGAGGATTTCCCGGTCGAGAAATGGGACGCCATCATCGCCATCAACCTGAGCTCGGCCTTCCATACGTCGCGCCTGGTGCTGCCGCGCATGCGCAGCAATAACTGGGGTCGGATCATCAACCTGGCATCAACCCACGGCCTGGTAGCGTCGGCCGGCAAATCGGCCTACGTGGCGGCCAAGCACGGCCTGATCGGCCTGACCAAGGCCAACGCGCTGGAGACCGCCACCACCGGCGTCACCGTCAACGCCATCTGTCCCGGCTTCGTGCTGACGCCGCTGGTGCAGAAGCAGGTCGACGACCGCGCCGCCAAGGATGGCATCAGCAACGAGCAAGCCAAGAAGGCGCTGCTGGCCGACAAGCAGCCGTCGGGCGATTTCGTCACGCCGGAAGAACTGGGTGCGCTGGCCGTGTTCCTGTGCTCGGACGCCGCCAAACAAGTGCGCGGCGTAGCATGGAATATGGACGGCGGCTGGGTCGCCCAATAAGAACCTGTTTAGAAAAGGTTCTTCACGGATTACAGGGAACGGCGGCTTGGATACTCTGGAAGTCAGGGGCTGTCAAAGCTCCTGGGAGCGGCCACGTTGCACCTATGGCCGTGCGGGCAATGCGGTCGTACCTGCGGGGTGCGGGTTGGGTTGGTGCCGCGTGCTGTGAAAGCGACACGCAAGGTCAAGCCTGTCTTCCTCCGCTAACCGCGATAAACCCTTGAAACAAGCTCTCTAAGTAGTAACCCTTAACAAAAACAGATATCACCAGCGTGAATTTGCGGTTTTCCACAATAGTGATATCTGCCCATTTGCGCGATGATGGACTCCTCACACCCGAACCACGAGGAGACCCCGTGAAAAAACCATTCTATAAAGTCCTGTACATACAGGTACTGTTCGCCATCGTCTGCGGCGTGTTGCTCGGCGTTTATCTGCCGACCGATGCGGTTGCCATGAAACCGTTGGGCGACGGCTTCATCAAACTGATCAAAATGATCATTGCCCCGGTGATTTTCTGCACCGTGGTCTCCGGCATCGCCGGCATGCAGGACGTCAAGAAAATCGGCCGCGTCGGCGGCAAGGCCCTGCTCTACTTCGAGGTCGTCTCGACCATCGCCCTGGCCATCGGCCTGGTCGTGGCCAACGTGCTGAAACCGGGCGCCGGCTTCAACGCCGATCCCGCCCACCTGGACACCAAGGCGATCGCACAATACACGCACGCCGAAGGCCTGACCACGGTTGATTTCATCATGAACATCATCCCGAAGACCTTCGTTGACGCCTTCGCCAAGGGCGACATCCTGCAAGTGCTGCTGATCGCCATCCTGTTCGGCTTCTCGCTGTCACTGCTGGGCGAGCGCGGCCGTCCGATCACCAAGCTGATCGACGAGTTCTCGCACGTCATCTTCGGCGTCGTGAACATCATCATGAAAGCCGCTCCGATCGGTGCCTTCGGCGCGATGGCTTTCACCATCGGTAAATACGGCCTGGCGTCGCTGATCCCGCTGGCCAAGCTGATGGGTTCGTTCTACCTGACCTGCTTCCTGTTCGTGTTCGTGGTGCTGGGCCTGATCGCCAAATACACCGGCTTCTCGATCTTCAAGTTCATCAAGTACATCAAGGAAGAACTGCTGATCGTGCTGGGCACCAGCTCCTCGGAAAGCGCGCTGCCTTCGCTGATGACCAAGCTGGAACGCCTGGGTTGCTCCAAGCCTGTAGTCGGCCTGGTGGTCCCGACCGGCTACTCGTTCAACCTGGACGGCACCAACATCTACATGACCATGGCGGCCCTGTTCGTAGCCCAGGCCACCAACACCGAGCTGACACTGTGGCAGGAACTGACCATCCTGGGCGTGGCGATGCTGACCTCCAAGGGCGCGTCCGGCATCACCGGCGCCGGCTTCATCACCCTGGCGGCCACGCTGGCCGTGGTGCCGACCATTCCGGTGGCCGGCATGGCGCTGATCCTGGGCATCGACCGCTTCATGAGCGAATGCCGCGCCCTGACCAATTTCGTCGGCAACGGCGTGGCCACGGTCGTGGTGTCGAGCTGGGAAAAAGAGCTGAACCGCGAGACCCTGAATGCGGAACTGAACAACCCTGGCTCAACCGTAAAACCGGAAGTAGCAATTCCGGTGGCCGCAAGCCCGGCGCACTGAGCTTCCCGCCCTACCCAAAAAGCCCCGCGCAGCAATGCCGGGGCTTTTTGTCCATTTGCGAACAGTAAGAACGTTCATTTCCGCACACTTTAGCTACAAAATGGCATGGCACGACAGTTGCAGTCCTTCCAGCATTTATTACGCGAGGAGACACCATGGCGGAACTCACACTAGGCGCCAGCGGCAAGGAGGCCAGCATCGCCGTCGACATCAACGCACGCGGCCAGATGGTCGGTGTGATCGAGGAAGAGGACGGCCGCCAGCGCGCCGTGCTGTACGACGGCCACCCCATCGAACTGGGCACGCTGGGCGGCAGCAACAGTTTTACCAAGGACATCAACGCCGGCGGCGACGTGGTCGGCACGGCGCAAAACGCCAGCGGCTACTGGCGCGCGTTCGTGGTTCGGGCCGGCCAGCGCATGCAGGATCTCGCCACGCTGGGCGGTAACAGCAGCTACGGTTCCGCCATCAACGACCATGGCCAGATCGTCGGCTTCGCCGACACCAGCGACGGCTACTACCATGCATTCAGCAGCGACGGCGATCAGGCGCCGGTAGACCTGGGCACGCTGGGCGGCCGCATCAGCTACGCCAGCGGCGTCAACAACCAGGGAGCGATCGTCGGCACGGCGGCACTGCCCGACGGCTACCGCCACGCCTTTCTCTACCAGGCCGACCAGGGCATGCAAGACCTCGGCACTTTGGGCGGACGCTCCAGCGCCGCCAGCGCCATCAATGACAAGGGCGTGGTGGTGGGCGCCTCGGAAACCGCCGACAGGCGCTGGCACGCCTTCGCCTGGGAACAGGGCAAGATGAAGGACCTGGGCGCGCTGATCGGCTACGGCGACAGCTTCGCCACCGCCGTCAACGATGCCGGCCACGTGGTTGGCAGCATTCGCATTGGCGACGAGCGCCGTTCCTTCGTGTATCGTGACGGGAAGATGATTATCCATCCTGGTGGCCACGGCCTGTACCTGGTGAATGCGATCAACAACCAGGAGTTGGTGATCGGCGCACGCTCTACCAGCAACAAGTTCTACGCTTCCAGCATGATATCAAGCCAGCCGGCGGCGGTGACGCACGGCGGCCAGGATCTGCTGAGTCTGATCGCCGTGGTGCTGGTGTTGACGGCCGGCGTGGTCGTCTACAAACGCCGCTATCGCGGCATCACCCTGCCCCGCAGCGTCTAACTGTCCGGGCCCGTCTCCTCCGCACCACACCACGCGGCGCAATTCAGAATTGCGCCGCGTGGCATTTCGTCATGCATGACCCGTCGATAGAATGCAATCGAACATCTCCGATTGCCAAGAACAAAAAACGGAAAGACATCATGCCTGCCTTTCGCACCATCGCCGCGCGCCTGCTGCTGTGCTGTATTTGCCTGACGGCCACCGGCGCGGCCAGCCCCGCAACCCGCATCTACCTCGACCAGGTGGCGCCGCTGGCCTATGGCGACAACGGCGACTGCAAGGGCTTGCTGTGCGAGTTGATGGCGGAGATGGCGCGCCGCGCAGACCGCCGCGTGGTGATGACGCCGCTGCCGCTGATACGCCTGCGGGTCAGCTTAAGCAATGACAGGGACGGACTGGGCACCCTGTGGCGCCTGCCCGCCCTGGAAGGCGACTACAAATGGTGGTTCAAACTGCTCGACGCGCGCTTTTACATGGTTGCCGCAGCGGGTACCCGGCATGACATTTCTTCGGTGGCGGCTGCCAGGCACTTGCGGGTGGGCGTCATTCTCGGCTCACCTGCCGAGCTCATGGCGCGCAACGCCGGCTTCGACAATATTCAGGTGTCCACTTCGCCGGAGAGCATCGCCAAAAAACTGGCGCTCGGGCGTATCGACGTCTGGATCGGCACACCGCGCGTGCTGCGGGCGGTGTATCAGCGCATGGGGCAGGACCAGGCGCCGCTGCGCATTGGCCAGGAAATTATGGGGCTGGGGCTTTATCTAGCCAGCGGCCACGGCTTCAGTCCGCAGGAGGCGCAGCGCTGGCACGCGGCGTTGGAAGCGATGAAGAAGGATGGCAGTTATGCCGCCATCCTGCTGAAGTACCCGGACAGTCTGCAGTAAGCACGAATGCAGCAGCCGGGATGATGGGGTTGACGTTGCCTGGCGCTCTAAATGCGCGCGGCACCACCCCAACCCGCACACCGCTGCGGCACAGGATCGGACCCCGTACGGGGTCCGACCCTTTCGTTTGGGGTGGAAGCAGGCAGCAAACCTGCTCCCTTACAGCGCCGACAAGTCCAGCTTGACGCCGGTGGCTTCCTGGATCTGCTCCTTGGTCACGCCCGGCGCCAGTTCGATCACTTTCAGGCCGGCTGCGCTCACTTCCATCACGCCCAGGTCGGTGATAACCAGGTCCACCACGCCGACGCCGGTCAGCGGCAGGTCGCATTTCGGCAGCAGCTTGTGCGAAGTCGAGCCGTCCTTGGCGGTGGCCACGTGCTCCATCAGCACCACCACCTTTTTCACACCGGCCACCAGATCCATCGCGCCGCCCATGCCCTTGACCATTTTGCCCGGAATCATCCAGTTGGCCAGGTCGCCGTGTTCCGACACCTGCATCGCGCCCAGAATCGCCAGGTTGATCTTGCCGCCCCGGATCATGCCGAAGGAGTCGGCCGAGCTGAAGTAGGCGGCGCCGGGCAGCGCCGTCACGGTCTGCTTGCCGGCGTTGATCAGGTCGGCGTCGATCTCCGCTTCGGTCGGGAACGGGCCGATGCCGAGCAGGCCGTTTTCCGATTGCAGAAACACCTCGATGCCCGACGGCACGTAGTTGGCCACCAGGGTCGGCAGGCCGATGCCCAGGTTGACGTAGTAACCGTCCTGCAGTTCCTTTGCCGCGCGTGCGGCCATTTCATCACGAGTCCATGCCATAGTAATCTCCGATATGCTTTAGTTGGCGGCGCGGATGGTGCGCTGCTCGATGCGTTTTTCCGGCGTGGCGTTGACCACGATGCGGTGCACATAGATGCTCGGCAGATGAACCTGATCGGGATCGATCTCGCCGGTCTCGACCACCTGCTCGACTTCGACGATGCAAATCTTGCCGGCCATGGCCGCGTTCGGGTTGAAGTTGCGGGCGGTCTTGCGGAACACCAGGTTGCCGGCCTTGTCGGCCTTCCAGGCCTTGATGAGGGCCACGTCGGCCACCAGGCTGCGCTCCATCACGTACTGCTCGCCGTCGAATTCGCGGATTTCCTTGCCGTCGGCAACGATGGTGCCGACGCCGGTCTTGGTGAAGAAGGCCGGGATGCCGGCGCCGCCGGCGCGCAGTTTTTCCGCCAGGGTGCCTTGCGGCGTGAATTCCAGCTCCAGCTCGCCGGCCAGGTACTGGCGCGCGAACTCCTTGTTCTCGCCCACGTAGGAGGCGATCATTTTCTTGATCTGGCGGGTTTCCAGCAGCTGGCCGAGGCCGAAGCCATCGACGCCGGCGTTGTTGGAGATGGCGGTCAGCCCGGTCACGCCGGAATCGCGCAGCGCGCCGATCAGCGCTTCGGGGATGCCGCACAGGCCGAAGCCGCCCACGGCGATGGTTTGTCCGTCCTGGACGACGCCGGCCAAAGCGCTGGCTGCGTCGGGATAAATTTTATTCATATGTGTCCCTTGTGATTTATGTTGCGTATGCAATGCCAACATTATTAAATACGTTAGCGTTGCGGCGATCCAGCATAGAATACGCAGATCAAAAGTTCAATACCGTAGAACTACCTGCCCGAGAACAATGAGCGCTCAGCCTGTCATCGATTACGAATCCATCTTCCTGCACGCGCCGGTCGGCATGTGCATTTCGGAAAACCGCATCATCCAGTCCTGCAACGAGGCGCTGGCCGGCATGTTCGGTTACACCCGGGTGCAGCTGGACGGCTTGTCCTTCCTGGCGCTGTACCCGACCATGGATGAATTCCTGCGCACCGGCGACCGCATCATTCCCATCATGAACGCCAAGGGCCGCTATTCCGACGAGCGCATCATGCGCCGCGCCAACGGCGAGCTGTTCTGGTGCCACGTCACCGGCCACGCCATGACGTCGAGCGAACCGCTGGGCCCCGGCATCTGGACCTTCGAGGATGTCAGCGAAAAACGTCCGGTGACGGCGGAACTGACGCCGCGCGAGCGCGAAATCGCGGCGCTGCTGGTGGAAGGCAAAACCAGCAAGACCATCGCGCGCCAGGTCGACCTCAGCCCGCGCACAGTGGAAATGCACCGCGCCAAGCTGATGCGCAAATTCTCGGCCGCCACCTCGTCGGAACTGGTCCACAAGCTGGTCGGCGTGCAGCTTTAAGTCGCGGTCATACCGTCGTCGGCCGAGATAATCGCGCCGTTGATGAAGTTGGAATCCTCCCCCGCCAGCAGCAGCAGCAAACCATCGAGGTCTTCCGGCTTGCCGGGCCGTTTGCGCGGCAGCATCTCCAGCAGCTTCTGGCCCTGCTCGCTGGCGAAATATTCCTCGTTGATCTCGGTCGAAATATAGCCCGGGCAAATGGCGTTGGTGTTGATGCCGTACTTGCCCCACTCCACCGCCATCGCCTTGGTCATCTGCACCACGCCGGCCTTGCTCATGCAGTACACGCCGATCTGCGGCAGCACGCGCAAGCCGGCCACCGAGGCGATGTTGATGATGCGGTGCTTCTTGCTCGGATCGCCCTTGGCGCGCGCGATCATGCGCTTGGCCGCCTGCTGGGCCACGAAAAACGCGCCGCGCAGATTGGTGTCCATCACGAAGTTATAGTCCTCCGGCGTGACGTCGACCAGCCGCTGGGTGGTCGATACGCCCGAGTTGTTGACCAGGATATCGATCGGCCCGGCCTCGGTCTCGGCATGGGCGATGGCCGACTTGATGCTGGCGTAGTCGGTCACGTCCAGGCTGACCACATGGGCGGCGCCGCCGTCGGCTTCGATTTCGGCGCGCAGTTCCTTCAGGCGCTCGGTGCGGCGCGACGCCAGCACCACCTGCGCCCCGGCCTGCGCCAGCACTTTGGCAAACCGGGCTCCAAGGCCGCTGGAGGCGCCGGTGATCAGCGCGATTTTTCCCTCAAAGTTGACTTCTATGCCCACGGGCTGCTCCTGGTGTTGGTGATAAGGTGTGTCTGATCGTAATCATTACACAAATCGCCAGTATTAGATTGCGGTGTCTAATAATGTCGCGGAAAATGGCAGCAATCCAGGCTGAAAAGAAGCACAGTCGTGCTAAAATTTTCTCATTCATCAAAACCACTATAACAAACCACCATGACACAGCCTCAAAACCTTGTAGAACAGTATGGCCCACGCGACGCGATGGAGTATGACGTCGTGATCGTCGGCGGCGGCCCCGCAGGCTTGTCGGCAGCGATCAAGATCAAGCAACTGGCCGCTGAAAAAGGCCAGGAAGTGTCGGTCGTCGTGCTGGAAAAAGGCGGCGAGCTGGGCGCCCACACCCTGTCCGGCGCCGTGATGGACCCGAAGGCCCTGACCGAACTGATCCCTGACTGGAAGGAAAAAGGCGCACCGCTGAACACCGCCGTCACCGAAGACCGCGTGCTGTTCCTGACCGAAACCAAGGCCTACAAAACCCCCAACATGCTGCTGCCGAAGTGCTTCGAGAACCACGGCAACTACGTGATCTCGCTGGGCAATGTGGTGCGCTGGCTGGGCCAGCAGGCCGAAGCGCTGGGGGTGGAAATCTTCCCCGGCTTCGCGGCGGCGGAAGTGCTGTACAACGACGACGGCTCGGTCAAGGGCGTCGCCACCGGCAATATGGGCGTCAAGCGCGACGGCGAAGCCGGTCCCGACTTCCAGCTCGGCATGGAACTGCATGGCAAGTACACCCTATTCGCCGAAGGCGCGCGCGGCCACCTGGGCAAGCAGCTGATCGCCAAGTACGACCTGAACAAGGGCAAGGACCCGCAATCGTACGGCATCGGCATCAAGGAACTGTGGGAAATCGACCCGGCCAAGCATCAGCCGGGCCTGGTGGTGCACACCACCGGCTGGCCGCTGGACAGCAAGACCTACGGCGGCTCCTTCCTGTATCACCTGGAAAACAATCAGGTGGTGGTCGGCTACGTGGTCGGCCTGAACTACGCAAATCCCTACTTGTCGCCGTACGAGGAATTCCAGCGTTATAAGACCCACCCGGCGATCTCCACCTTCTTCGAAGGCGCCAAGCGCATATCGTACGGCGCGCGCGCGATCACGGCCGGGGGCCTGCAATCGCTGCCGAAACTGGTGTTCCCGGGCGGCGCGCTGATCGGCTGCGAGGCCGGCTTCCTGAACATGAGCCGCATCAAGGGCAGTCACGCGGCCATCAAGTCCGGCATGCTGGCGGCCGAATCGGCGTTCGAGGCGCTGGGCGCGGGCCGTGCGGGCGACGAACTGGCCTCCTACCCGGTCGCCTTCGAGCAATCCTGGTTGCACGAAGAGTTGCATGTGGCGCGCAACGTCAAGCCATGGCTGAACAAGGGCTTGTACCTGGGCTCGCTCATGACCGGCATCGACCAGATCGTCTTCCGCGGCAAGGCGCCATGGACCCTGCACCACTCGCACGCCGACCATGAATGTCTGAAGCCGGCCTCGCAATTCACGCCGATTAGCTATCCCAAGCCGGACGGCAAGCTGACCTTCGACCGCCTGTCCTCGGTATTCATCTCCAATACCAACCACGCGGAAGACCAGCCGATCCACCTGACGCTGAAGAATCCAAGCGTGCCGGTGGACGTCAATCTGGCCCAGTACGCCGGTCCGGAAGCACGCTACTGTCCGGCCGGGGTGTATGAATTCGTCAAAACCGATGAAGGCAACGACCGCCTGCAGATCAACGCCCAGAACTGCGTGCACTGCAAAACCTGCGATATCAAGGACCCGACCCAGAACATCGTCTGGATCACACCGGAAGGCGGCGGCGGCCCGAATTATCCGAATATGTAAAAAAGCAACACTTTAAGAACAGCGCGGCTAGTCACGGCGCTGTTTTTCGTTTGACGCAGGGCAGGAATTCTTGCTCCCGACTGCTAATCGGCCCATAATCGCCGTGTGGAAAGACGGTAGACAGCGACTTTCGGGACCCGGTTACAAATATTTTTTATAAATTTCCACAAAGCATTTAATGTCCTTCCAGATACGGTCGTCTTGTACTTGGGAGAGCGCAAAAGATTCGTTGCTCCGAACTGAATCCACCTACCAGGAGTTATTTCATGCTGAGCCTTCACACCAATTCTGCGGCCCTTTCCGCACAGAACTCGATCGGTCGCACCCAGTCGTCGCTGTCGACCTCGCAGACCCGCCTGAGCACCGGCTTCCGTGTCAATTCGGCCATGGACGATGCTGCAGGCCTGCAAATCGCCACCCGCCTGAAAGCGCAAACCAGCGGTATGGCGATGGCCATGCGCAACACCCAGAATTCGATCTCGATGCTGCAAACCGCCGAAGGCGCGTTTGACGAAGTGACCACCATGCTGACCCGCATGAAAGACCTGGCCACCCAGGCAGCCGATGCATCGTCGACCGCAAAAGACCAGGCCGCACTGCAGTCTGAATACGACGCGCTGGGCACCGAACTGAACAACGTCATGAAAAACACCACCTTCGGCGGCGCCACGCTGCTGGACGGCGGCTCCATCGCCAGCGCCATGACCTTCCAGATCGGCGCCAGCAAGAGCGAAACCATGAGCATGAACCTGACGACCTCGATGACCACCCTGGTCGCCACGCTGGGCACCGTCACCGCGCGTTACGCCGCCCCGACCACTACCACCGCAAGCACCGAAATCTCGGACGGCTCGGATGGTACCGCTGTCGGCGCCACCAATGCAGCCGGCCAGACTGCTGCAAACGCCACCATCGACACCATCTCGACCGCTATCGACCAGGTTGGTTCCGTGCGTTCGTCGCTGGGTGCCACGGCTAACCGCCTGGACCACGTGTACAACAACTTGTCGAACATTTCGACCAACACCAAAGCTGCAAGCGGCCGCATCATGGACACCGACTTCGCGACCGAATCGTCGAACATGACCTCGTCGCAGATGTTGCTGCAAGCTGGCACCGCCATGCTGAAGCAGTCGAACAGCACCTCGTCGCTGGTTATGTCCCTGCTGCAGTAATCGTAGTAGACTCCGGATATATTCATATATCCGGATGTCTGAAAGGGCCAACCGGAGCATTTCGGTTGGCTTTTTTTATATCAGAATTCTAGAAAGCGAGCCTGATGGCTGTAGATCGTATCGGACCCACTTTGCGCCCGCTCGGCGTCCCGGACCGGCCGCTAGCGCAGCCCGGCCAGGTCACGCGCGTTCCGGGCAGCGAAGGTCCGCTCGACATCGACTATCCGGTGGGTCCGCTGGCGCCGGGTGGACCGAACGGCACCGGCGGCCCCAATTCCGTGGGCGCCATCCTCGACGCGCCCGAGCAGCAGGCCATGCCGCGCTCACAGGCCGAAGCGCTGGCCGCCGCCATGGGCGAGATCGCCGACGCCGGCGAAGCGGCGGCGATGCGGCCAAACCAGGTTTTCCTCTCACGCCAGCTGGTCTGGCAGCCGCCCGACACCAACGCCATGGCGGCCTCGTGGCAAGTCATGGTGCGCACCTACGGCGAGCAGCGCGCCGCCTGGCTGGAGCAAGCCAGCGGCCAGCACCTGCCGGCCAGCCTGTTCATGACCGACCACACCCCGTCGACGCTGCGCGATGGCCGTCCCGGCATGCCGGTGGTGACGGAAATGGAACCCTGGCGTTTTGCCGTCTACGCCTGGGGCGCGGAACGGCTGGTGCTGAAGGTGGTCGTCAAGGACGACGACGAATACGAACGCGACCGCCGCCGCCGCTCGCGCGTGGCCCTGCGGCTGGAGTTGATGCTGCCCGGCGTGGGCCGGGTGGTGATCCAGATGGAGCCGGCCAGCGGCAACGGCGTGGTGCTGGAAGTGGGCGCGGCGCAGACCTCGGCCATGCAGCACATGCGCGACATGCTGCCGCAGCTGGCGGCGGTGGTCAGCCGATCTGGCCTGAGCATCCTGCGCTGCCGGCTGCGCCGCGAACTGCCGGCCTCGACCGGCGAACACTCTTACCCGAGCCGCCTGCACACGGCGGCCCTGACGCAAGCGCTATTCCGCGCAATGGCCGAAGTCGCCGTCCTGCTGTCCACCCCCACCGTCCCCGACGACCTGTTCTCCGAATCCGCCTGAAATTCGGGGTCAGTTCCGACATTCGGACATTTCGCAAGCGAAATGTCCGAATGTCGGAACTGACCCCGAATTAAGACCCCCGAATTAAGACCCCGAATTAGCCGACGGTGCCGATGATGCTGACTTCGCGGTTTTCCGGGATTTCGTTGTAGGACAGCACGTGCAGGCCCGGCGCGAACAGGCGGGCGTAGCGCGCCAGCAGCGGACGGATCTGTGGCAGCACCAGCAACAGCGGCGGCGTCGCCTGCTGCTTCATCTGCTCGCGGGCGACCGGCATGTTCACCTGCAGCTGCGCCAGCAGGTGCGGGTCGATCGGGTAGTTGTCCAGCACCACCTTGCCGCTCTGACGCGCCTGGTTCAATGAGCCCAGCAGCATGTTCTCCAGATCGCCGCCGAGGTTAAAGGCTTGCATTTCCGTCTTCTGGCCGAACATGCTGGTGACGATCTGGCGCCGCAAGGCGCAACGCACTTCGGCCGCCAGCAGGATCGGGTCCTTGGTCGTCTCCGAGCTGTCCACCAGCGTGGTGGCGATCGGGACGATGTCTTTCAGCGAGACGTTTTCCGCCAGCAGCACGCGGAATACCCGCAGCAGCTGGGTGTGCGTCAAGGACTTGTCCAGCGCCGCCGACAGCTTGGGCGCGATCGCCGTCAGCCGCTCCATCAGCGCCGGCACGTCTTCATGACGGAACAGCTCCGGCAGGTATTCGCGGATCAGCTTGGACAAATGGGTGGCGATCGCGCTCGGCGCTTCCACCACCTGGTAGCCCAGCCCCAGCGCATTGGCCTTTTCGCTGGTTTCGATCCAGGTTACCGGCATGCCGTACGCCGGCTCGATGCCGGGAATGCCGTCGATCTGACCGTAGACGTTCGGCGACGGTATCGCCATCAGGCGGTCGGCAAACACTTCGGCCTGCGACACCACGCTGCCCGACAAAATCACCGAGTATTGCGTCGGCTTGAGGCCGAGGTCGTCACGGACCGCGATCGGCGGCAACAACAGGCCCATCGATTCCGAGATGCTCTGGCGCACGCCGCGCACGCGCTTGCTCAGCGGCTCGCCATGTGCCTTGTCGATCAGGCCGACCAGCTTGTAGCCGACGGCCACCTGCAGCGGCTGCACCGCCGGCAGGCTGTACCAGTCCAGCTCGGGCGCGCGGTCGTCGCGCAGCGCCGCTTCGATGGCGTCGAGGTTATTGGTCTCGGGTACCTTCACCCTGTTCAACAATTTCCAGCCGACATAGGCCAGCACCAGCGCAAACGGGCCGAACATCTGCCACGGCATGCCCGGCACCAGCGCCAGGATGAACATCATGCCCGAGGCGCTCATCATCACCTGCGGCGAGGTCAGTACCTGGTTGCCGACCTGCTGCTCGAAGTCGCCCGAGTCCGAGATACGGGTGACCAGGATCGCGGCGGCGGCCGACAGCAGCAGCGCCGGGATCTGGGCCACCAGGCCGTCACCGATGGTCAGCAGCGCGTATTGTTTGAAGGCGTCGCCGAACGACATGTCCTGCATCAGCGAGCCGATCGCCACGCCACCCACCATGTTGATGATCAGGATCAGGATCGAGGCCACGGCATCGCCGCGCACGAATTTGGAGGCGCCGTCCATGGCGCCGTAGAAGTCCGCTTCCGACGCCACTTCCTGGCGTCGCAGCTGGGCTTTTTCCTGGTTGATCAGGCCGGCGTTGAGGTCGGCGTCGATCGCCATCTGCTTGCCCGGCAAGGCGTCCAGCGTGAAGCGTGCCGACACCTCGGAGATGCGCTCCGCACCCTTGGTCACGACCATGAAGTTGATGATCATCAAGATCACGAACACCACGATACCGACCACGTAGTTACCGCCGACCACCACGTTGCCGAAGGCCTCGATCACATGACCGGCCGCCGCCGTGCCTTCATGGCCGTGCAGCAGCACCACCCGGGTCGAGGCCACGTTCAACGTCAGCCTGAGCATGGTGGTGGCCAGGATCACGGTCGGGAATACCGAGAAGTCCAGCGGTCGCTTGGCCGACACCGACACCAGGATCACAATCAGCGCCAGCACGATATTGAACGTGAACATCACGTCCAGCAATACCGGCGGCAGCGGCAGGATGATCATCGCCAGGATCATCAACAGGAATGCCGGCGTGGCAAACTTGTGGCGACGCGCTTCCGCAATCAGCGTTTGGAAAAAATTCACTGCTTAACCTCGCTCATGGATGTGGGCACAATAACTTCTTTTGGACGTTCCGGTTCGGCCTGGCGCCGCCCGGTACGGAATGCTTTCAACTGCAGCACATAGTTCAGCACCTGCGACACCGCCTGGTACAGCTGCACCGGGATCTGCTGGTTGACCTGGCTGGTGTTGTAGATGGCGCGCGCCAGCGGCGGCAGCTCCATCACTTCGATCTTGTATTCGACCGCCAGACTGCGGATGTACAGCGCCATCTCGTCGACGCCCTTGGCCAGCACATACGGCGCCTCGGCCTTGTTCAGGTCGTACTTCAGCGCCACCGCATAGTGCTCCGGGTTGACGATCACCACGTCGGCGCTGGGCACGATCTTGCGCGCGCTGCGCCGTGCCATGGCGCGCTGCAGCTGGCGGATGCGCTGCTTGACCTCGGGCCGGCCCTCGGTCGACTTGTGCTCTTCCTTCTGGTCCTGCTTGCTCATGCGCTGGTTCTTGGCGAAAAAGAAGGCTTGCGCCGGCACGTCGATCAGCGCGAAGATGACGAACACCGCCACCATCGCCATCAGGCCGTCGAGCATCAGGTTCGAGCCGTTCAGCATGGCCTGGCCGATGGTCATCATCTGCAACTGCGTGTACTGTCCCACCGTCGAGCGCGCCACGTGGATCAGCACGGCGATCAGCACGCCGGCCTTGCCGATCGAGATTGCCAGCTCGAACGCGTGCTTGCCGCTGAACAGCCGGCCCAGGTTGGCCATCGGGCTCATGCGCGAAAGCTTGGGTTCCCAGTGCTTGGTCGAGATCACCCAGCCGCCCGGCACCATGGCGCCCAGCATGATGAACAGCGGCACCACGAACAACGGCAGCACCATCTTGATCAGCAAGGCCATCGAGCTGCTGAACACAATCGACATGGCGTTATCGATGGCGCCGTCGCCGTCGAGCGGGGCAAAGCTCTGGTGGAAGATTTCGTTGAACTGCGTCAGGTACTCGGGCAGCAGGTAGACGAACAGTTTCAGGCTGACCAGAATGCCGATCGCGGTCGACAGGTCGCGCGAACGTACCACCTGCCCTTCCTGGCGGGATTTCTTGAGCTTCTGTTGTGAAGCCTTTTCTGTTTTGTCGCCTGTGCTATCGTCAGCCATGGATCGCCACCTGCATCTGCTGGCGTATCAGCTCCAGCACCATATTGCTCATGCGGATATAGTGCTCGGGGATGAAACGCACCACCTGGGCCAGCATCATCAGGCCGAAGATGGTGATCACGGAAAAGCCCAGCGCGAACAGGTTCAGGCTGGGCGCCACGCGGTTGAGGAAGCCGAAGCCGAGCTGCACCACCAGGGTGGAGAACACCACCGGGATCGCCAGCAGCATCGCCGCCGAAAAAATCCAGGCCACATTGTAGGCCACCGCCTCCATCAGCATGGGCCCGAAGCCGCGGCCCAGCGGCCAGGCCTTGAAGCTCTGGCCGATCACGTTGGCGATCACCAGGTGGCCGTCGATGGCGAAGAACACAATGATGGCCAGGGTCGACAGCAAGGCCGACACCACGTCCGACGACTGGCCGTTGAGCGGGTCGTTCATCACCGCCATCGACAAGCCCATCTGCGACGACACCATGAAGCCGAGCACGCTGACCACCGACATGGCGAAGTGGAACGCCAGCCCCAGCACGAAGCCGATCAGGGCCTGTTCGATGGTGGCCACCACGCCGTGCATGGAGAAGGGATTGATGGCGGCCGGCCCCCAGTCGACGCCGCTGGTCAGCGGCAGCATCAGGATCGCCAGCACCAGCGCGATCAGGATCCGCACCGTGGTCGGCGTGACCGCCTCGCCCAGCACCGGGGCGCCGATGAACATCGCCAGGATGCGGCAGAACGGCCACCAGATGGCGGTCAGCATCGGCAGCAGCTGGGAGAAGACGGATTCCATGGCGCGGGGGCAGCGGCTAGCCGACCAGGGTGGCGGCGCGGGTAAAGATGGAGACGCAGAAGTCCATCAGCAGGGTCGACATCCAGCGCCCGGCCAGGATGATGGCCAGCAGCGTGATGAGCAGCCTCGGCAAGAAGCTCAGCGTCTGTTCGTTGATCTGGGTGGCGGCCTGGAACAGCGCCACCAGCAGGCCGGTGATCAGGCCGGGCACGACCAGGATCACCACCAGCAGCATGACGATGTGCAGCGACTCGACCACCAGGTCGACGGCGATTTCGGGCGTCAGCATCGCTCCAGCCTCCTCAGTACGCCTGCACGCTGGTCACCAGCGTATTCACGGTCAGGGTCCAGCCGTCCACCAGCACGAACAGCAGCAGCTTGAACGGCAGCGAAATCACCAGCGGCGACAGCATCATCATACCCATGGCCATCAGCACCGACGACACCACCAGGTCGATCACCAGGAAGGGAATGAACAACATGCAGCCGATCTGGAACGCGGTTTTCAGTTCCGACAGCACGAACGCCGCCAGCTTGACGGTGAAGGCGTGCTGGGTCGGGTCGGTGATCTTGTCCTCGCCGGCCAGATGGGCGATCTGCTGCAGCGCGGCCTTGCTGGTTTGCGCCAGCATGAAGCGCGACACCGGCTTTTCGGCGATCTGTAGCGCGGTTTCCAGGCCGATTTTATCCTGGTCGTAAGGCACGAAGGCATCGGTCCAAATCTGGGTGCCGATCGGCCGCATCACCAGCAGCGTCAGGATCAGCGCCACGCCGGTGATGATCCGGTTCGGCAGGCCCTGCTGCAGGCCCAGGGCCTGGCGCAACAGCGACAGCACAATCACAAAGCGGGTAAAGCTGGTCATCATCATGACCATCACCGGGAGCAAGCCCAGCAAGGTCATGATGATCAGGATTTGCATCTTGACCGTCAGTTCGGTCTTCGCTCCCGGCACCACATTGGCCAGCAAGTCGACCGCATGGGCCGGCGCCACGGCCAGGCCCAGCAGCAATCCCAGCACCACGGTAGCGGCCGCGCCCGCCTTGGGGCGGCGCCACTGCAGGTTCACACTCCAGGTCATGGAGTCATCATGTCGAGATTCAGGCCGTCGAGGTCGATCACTTTGAGGCCGTAGTTCTCACCGGCCACCACCACTTCGGCGCGGCCGATGGCGGTGCCATTGACCTTGATCACCAGCGGCTCGCCGGCCAGCACGTCGAGTTCCACCACGCTGTCGGGGCCGATGTTCATCAGCTCCTGCAGCGAGATGCGGGCCGAGCCGACCTCCAGCGTCAGCGTAACCGGGATCTTGCGCATCATGGCCGGCAGGTCGCGCCGCGGCGCCGAGACCGGCAAGTCGGTCAGCTCGGCGCCGGGCTGGTCGATGATCATCTCTTCCGACAGATCTTCCAGCAGGGCGTCGCTAGGGTTGGCTACGTTCATGTTCATCATTATTCGGCGTCTTCAAAAGAGGTTAAACAGAGTTTGCCTTTGTGCTCGGTGACGGCGGCCGTAAACAGGCGGGAGTCTTCGAGCAGGACGTCGGCCCTGGCCAGGCTGATCGGGATCACGTCGCCGACCTGCAAGTCGTACAGGCTGCCCAGCGACACTTCCTTGCTGGCCAGGCGGCCGATCAGGCCCACCTGCAGGCGCTGGGCCAGCGGCGCGGCGGTCTTCGGCTTTTTGCCGGCGTCGCGGTCGCGCAGCAGGCCGCGCAACACGCTGGACATCAGCGTCTTGTCGAGGGCGAACCAGAACTGGCCGCCGGCGCCGCCGGCGCTCTCGCTCACGGTGACGCTGATGACCCAGCTGCCCTTGGGCGGCGGCGAACCGGGGGCCGGCTTGAATTCGGCGTCGGCGCCCTCCTCGACCTGGCCGTCGGCCGGCGCCGGCTTGTCGATCGCCGGCAGGTTGAGTTCGATGCGGCCGGCCAGGGTGCCGGCCAGCTGTTGCCCCAGCACCACAGCCAGGCGCTCTTCGGTGGCGGTCACGCGCACCGTGTTTTCGTCAAATGGCGGGGCGTCGGGCCTGGCCTCGGTCTTGGCGTCCGCCTTGGCGTCCGCCTTGGCATCCGCCTTGGCGCCGCTGCCGTAGCGGTAATTGAGCACGCTGAGCAGCACTTTGCGCTCGAGCGCAAAGGCGATCTGCCCGGCCGGCGCGGCAAAACTGAGCCAGCGGCTGCGCACTTCGCTGCCGTCCAGACGGCTAAAGGCCACATCCTGCACCTGGAAGCCCCCCCAGTAACGGCGGTTCATGTTCAGGCGCATGGACTGCGCCAGATCGTCGCGCAACTGGGCCGCAAAGATATGCAGCAGATGCACCGGACGACCAAGCAGGCTGGGGTCCAGAACTTGATGTTGCGTCTGTTTTGTCGTTGTCATGTGTTAGCCATGGCGGTTAATTCTTCCCACTCCTCCATCATCGCACTATCCAGCTAAAAACTGGTTACTTCCAGCGCAATTTTTTGTCATGGTCGCTAATCGTAACTGAAAGCGGGACGATCTCGGAAGCAGCATACATCAAAATTCACATTATTGCTATTGAACAATATTTGGTAAAAACTTTCTGTACGACAAATAGCGCTTTACAAGAATGTTGCTAGCCGGTAAGCTTACCCCATCATCCGCAGCGGTATTGCACATCAACACATGGCGCTTACCAAATGATTTGTAACGGGATTTGCCCAATAAAAACTGTTGTGTCATCAGAGAAACAAAACAGTCTGGAAAATTTACGTTGAACAACTTAAGCGCCACACGCCGAACTTCATCTATTCCGCTTACCGAGCATTTGCTCAGCGCCCTGTCCGATTTTGGCCGACACGGTGGCGCTATCTTTATTACAAGACTGTGACATGGGCAACGGATGTGTAGCACGTTTGGTATACGAGGCCACAATATCTGGCGCTGGGGGTTGCTGCTTTGCGGCAATCTCGCTAAGGTAGTCATCTGGATTCAACGCGGTAAAAACGCGGTAAAAATGGGGGTAGCACTATGAGCAACGGATTCGCCAGCCTGATACAGGCCGACCTGGCATCGCTGACCAACGCGGCGCAAAACCTGGGCAACCACAGCCAGAACATCGCGGCGGCTGCCCAGTTCGGTTCGCAGGACCCGCAAGCGGCGTCGTCCTTCGCCCAGACCATGCAGGGCGCGATCGACAAGGTCAACCTGCAGGACGTGGAAGCCGGCCAGAAGATGGCCGATGTCGATTCCGGCAAGAGCGACGACCTGGTCGGCGCCATGCTGTCCAGCCAGGAAGCCGGCCTGTCCTTCTCGATGTTGATGCAAGTGCGCAACAAAGTGATGGGCGGTCTCGACGAAATCATCAAATTACCGCTGTAAGCCTCCGCGAAAGCACACAACGTGATCACCACCATCAAGTCCGCCTTCGAGCGTTGGCGCGCGAGCCCGTCTGCGCCGACGCTGTCTCCACAACTGCTGAAAACCCTGTACCCGCTGCTGATCCTGGCCATCGGCCTGACGGCGCTGGTGTTGATGTATATGTGGAGCAGCCAAGCCAGCTATAAGCCGGTGTTCGGCGCGCGCGAGCGCGTCTCGGCGCCGGACATGATGGGCGTGCTCGACACCGAACACATCCCTTACCGCGTGCACCCGGACAGCGGCCAGGTGCTGGTGCCCGATTCCATGCTGGGCAAGGTACGCATGCTGCTGGCCGCCAAGGGCGTGACCGCGCAGCTGCCGGCCGGCCTGGAACTGATGGACAAGAACGACCCGCTGGGCGTGTCGCAGTTCGTGCAGGACGTGCGCTTCCGCCGCGGCCTGGAGGGCGAGCTGGCGCAATCGATCATGACCCTGGACGCCATCTCGCACGCGCGCGTGCACCTGTCGATCGCCAAGTCGACCTCCTTCGTCTCCGCCGACGGCGACAAATCGTCGGCCTCGGTGGTGGTGCAGCTCAAGCCGGGTGCCAGCCTGCAGCCGGAAGCCATCGCCGCCGTGGTCAACATGGTGGCCGGCAGCGTCGCCAGCCTGGCGCCGGCGCGCGTCAGCCTGGTGGACCAGGCCGGCAACCTGCTGTCGTCCCACATCGACCTGGCCGACGGCTTCGACGCCGGCACCACCGGCAACGACGCCGGCAAGCGCTACCAGGACCAGGTCAAGGCCAACATCAAGGGCCTGATCGGCCCGGTGATCGGCGAAGACAACTACCGCATGTCGGTGGCGGCCGAGGTCGACAACGACCGGGTCGAAGAAACCGTGGAAAAATACGGCGCCGATCCCAAGGTGACCAGCGAAGCCATGCGCGAAGAACAGGACCGCAACCGCATGGTGATGGGCGTGCCGGGCACGCTGTCGAACCGGCCGCCGCCGGCCGCCGCCAATCCGGCCGCCGCCAACCAGCAGACCGCCGGCGGCGCCGCCGATCCGAACGCCGCGCCGGACGGCAGCGCGCGCAAGAACGCCACCACCCGCCAGTACGCCTACGACCGCAGCATCACCCAGACCAAGCGCAGCCGTGGCCGCCTTGAAAAGCTGAGCGTGGCCGTGGTGCTGGCGCAGGCCGCCGCGCCGACGCCGAAGACCGGCTGGAGCGCCGCCGAGATCGCCAACATCGACAAGATCCTGCGCAACGGCCTCGGCATCAACGCCGAACGCGGCGACCAGCTGGTGGTGTCGGCCATGAACTTCCCGGCCAAAACCGCCCCGGTCCAGTGGTGGGAAGAGCGCGACAACATCGTCGACGTCAGCAAATACGCAATCTACGCCGTGGCCGCGCTGCTCGGCTACCTGCTGTTGCTGCGCCCTATACTGCGCCTGATGAACGCCCGCTTCATGCCCGATCCGAAGGAAGCGGCGCGCATCACCACCGAACGCCGCGCCGCCGAACAGGCCGCCGTGACCGCCGCCAAGGAAGCCAAGGAAGCGGCCGGCAAAGAACCAGCGGTGCTGGCCGGCACGGCTGGCGCAGGGCATGCGCCAGGCACGCCGGGTGCGGCGCCGGCATTGGCCGGTGCGAGCGGCCAGGCCGGCATGCCGGTGGTGCCGCTGCTGGAAAACTACGACCTCCCGCCGCCAGGCTCGGCGGTCGACGTGATGGTCGATCACCTCAAGGTCCTGGCTGCCAAAGAGCCGGAACGCGTAGCCGAAGTCGTCAAACAATGGATGCAGAAAAATGGCCGAACTCAATAACATGGATGATGATGGCGAATACGCCATGCCGACGAAGCTGACGCCGGTCGAGCAGGCGGCCATCGTGCTGCTGAGCATAGGCGAAGAGCCGGCCGCCGCCGTGCTGCGCTGCCTGTCGCGCGAGGAACTGCTGGAAGTGACGCAAGTGATGTCGCGCATGAGCGGCATCAAGGTCGAGTCGGTCAAGAACGCGATGCAAAAGTTCTTCGACGACTACCGCGAGCAGTCCGGCGTGCATGGCGCCTCGCGCAGCTACCTGAAGCGCTCGCTCGACCTGGCGCTGGGCGGCGATCTCGCGAATACCGTCCTCAACAACATCTACGGCGACGAGCTGCGCCCGAAAATGGCGCGCCTGCAGTGGGCCTCGCCGAAGTGGCTGGCCGAATACATCTCCAACGAACACGTGCAGATGCAGGCCGTGTTCGTGGCCTTCCTGCCGGCCGCGCTGGCCGGCCAGATCATCGACGCCCTGCCGCAGGACAGCCGCGATCTGGTGCTGCTGAATCTGGCGCGCATGGAGGAAGTCGACAGCGACCTGCTGCAGGAACTCGACGAGCTGGTCGACCGCTGCCTGGGCTCCTTCGATTCGCAGGGCACCAGCGTGGAAGGCATCCGCCAGACCGCCGAGATCCTCAACCGCCTGCCGAGCAACCGCGCGCAGATGGTGGAACTGCTGCGCGCCCACGATCCGGAAGTGGTGTCCAAGATCGAGCTGTCGATGTACGACTTCTTCATCCTCGGCAACCAGACCGAAGTGGCGATCAGCCGCATCCTGGAAGACGTGCCGCTGGAACAATGGGCCATCGCGCTCAAGGGCGCCGACATCGCCGTGCGCGACGCCGTGCTGAAAACCATGCCGAAACGCCAGGCCCAGGCCTTCGAGGACATGATGCGCCGCGCCGGCCCGGTGCCGATGTCGCGCATCGAACAGACCCGCCAGGAAATCATGGCCAGCGTCAAAGCCTTGGCCGACGCCGGCGAAGTCGAGATCCAGCTGTTTGCCGAACAGGTGGTGGAATGAAGCAGTTCCGTCCCTACCGCTTCCCGCCGCTGGCGCAGTTCACCACCCAGCGCGCCGCTGCGGCGGCCGCGCACGGTCATGGCCACGGCCATGGCGGCGACGGCGGCGCCCAGTGGGCCGCCTCGGTCAGCGAGGGCTTTGAACAGGGTCAGCGCGACGGTTACGAAATCGGCCTGGCGCGCGGCCAGGAAGACGGTTTCGAGACCGGCCGCCTGTCCGGCCAGGAACAGGGCCGCGAAGAAGGCCGCCACGAAACACTGGTGGCCTACGACCAGATGGCGCGCCCGGTCGACGCCATGCTGAAAAGTCTGAAGAAATTGCGTTCCGACTACCGCGCCGCCCAGCGCAAGGAAGTGGTCGACCTGGTGGCCAAGGTGGCGCGCCAGGTGATCCGCGCCGAACTGGCGCTGCAACCGGTGCAGCTGATGGCCCTGGTGGAAGAGACCCTGGCCTCGATGCCGCCGACCCGCGATGAAATCGATGTCTACCTGAACCCGGAAGAATTGAAGCGCATCGCCGAGCTCGACCCGAAACGTTCCAAACGCTGGAACCTGATTCCCGACGCCCGCCTCGATGCCGGCGAGTGCCGCATCAAGGCGGGTGATAATGAAGTTGATGCCGGATGTCATCAACGTCTTGCGGCTGTCATGGAACAGGTCGATAATCAATTACAGATCGCCGACAGCGGCGATGAACCGGAGACCGAAGAGTGATCGCGGATGCCTTACGCAATCTGGAACTGGGTTCGGTACCCATGGCGACCCCGACGGGGCGTCTGGTGGGCGCGTCCGGTTTATTGCTTGAGGCCGTAGGTTGCCCTTTGCACACGGGCCAGCGTTGCCAGATTGAGACAGTCAGCGGCGAATGGCTGGACGCCCAGGTGGTCGGTTTCCGCGACAAGCTGTCGTTCCTGATGCCGTTCAAGAAAGCGGTCGGTTTGACCACCGGCGCGCGGGTGCTGCCTTCCCCGGAAAAAATCAGTCTGCAGATCGGCTCCAGCTGGCTGGGCCGCATGGTCAACGGCCTCGGCGAGCCGATCGACGGCCTGGGCAAGCTGAGCGGCGACTTCCCGCTCGACAGCCAGCCGCCGCGCATCCATCCGCTGAAGAAAAAACCCGTCACCGAACCGCTCGATGTCGGCGTGCGCGCCATCAACGCCATGCTGACCCTGGGCAAGGGCCAGCGGGTCGGCCTGATGGCCGGCTCCGGCGTCGGCAAGTCCGTGCTGCTGGGCCTGATGACACGCCAGACCGTGGCCGACGTGGTGGTGGTGGGCCTGATCGGCGAACGCTCGCGCGAGGTGCGCGAATTCGTCGATATGTCGCTGGGCAAGGAAGGCTTGCAGAAAGCCGTGCTGGTGATCGCCCCGGCCGACGAAAGCCCGCTGATGCGCGTCATGGCCACCGAACTGTGCCATTCGATTGCGGCGCACTACCGCGACCAGGGCAAAAACGTGCTGTTGCTGGTCGATTCGCTGACCCGCTACGCCATGGCGCTGCGCGAAGTGGCGCTGGCGCTGGGCGAGCCGCCGGCCACCAAGGGCTATCCGCCGTCGGTGTTCTCCAACCTGCCGCAGCTGGTGGAATCGGCCGGCAACGGCGAGAACCAGGTCGGCAGCATGAGCGCCATCTACACCGTGCTGGCCGAGGGCGACGACCAGCAGGACCCGGTAGTCGACACCGCGCGCGCGATTCTCGACGGCCACATCGTCATGACGCGCGAGCTGGCCGAACGCGGCCACTATCCGGCCATCGACATCGCCGCCTCGATCAGCCGCTGCATGGCGCAGGTGATCGACCATCCGCACATGATGGCGGCGCGCGCGCTGAAGGCCAGCATGGCGCGCCACGAGCGCGTGCGCGACCTGATTCCGCTGGGCGCCTACGTGCCGGGCGCCGATCCCGTCACCGATAAAGCCGTACAGCTGCACCCGAAGGTCGAAGATTTCTTGTGCCAGGGCACCAAGGAAGAAGCGCCGATCGCCAACTGCATTGCTCAACTTGAAAAGCTGATGACATGAGCCAACAGAAAATCCGCAACCTGACCACCCTGGTGGCCCTGCGCAGCACCGAAGTCGAGCGCCTGCAGACGGAGATGGCGGAAAAGACCAACACGCGCGAGCGCTACCAGAAAAACCTGGAGCGCCTCACCAGCCTGTACACCAACAGCGGCGCCAGCGGCAACCTGCATCCAGCCCTGGCCGGCAACTGCGGCGACTACAAGCAGGCCGTGATGGTGATGGCCGACAACCACCGGCTGGACCTGCACATGCACGAGGCCGACATGGCGGTATCGCAACAGGCGCTCAACCAGGCCTGGGCCAAGCGCGAGGTGATGGACATGGTGCTGAACAAGGAGCAAAAGAGCTTCACGCAGCAGAAAAATGTCAAGGAACGCAAGCAGCATGACGAACTGGCAACGCAATTGTGGCTGCGCGGTCAGAAGTAAGCGCGGTTACAAAATTTAGTTGGGAATATTTTCATACGGAAACGATTAAGGTCGCCTTATATCAGGGTACACTTCATTATCCTTTCCAGGAGCACGATCATGGCTATCATCAGCAGTCCTACCTACGACCCGAAAACCACCGCCGAAAACCTGGCCAATTCCTATGTGGCCGGCACCAAGGCCATCCTGGACGCGCGCTCCACCAGGGCCGCCGCGACCGTCAAGGGCCTGGGCACGCTGGGCTCGGCGCTGAGCGCTTTCCAGTTGGCGATGTCGTCGCTCGTCAGCGGCACCAAATCGGTGACCGCCAGCTCGGCCACCTTCAGCACCCCTGCGGTGGCCACCGCCACCGCCAGCGCGAACGCCGTGGCCGGCACCTACTCGTTCTACGTCGAGCAACTGGCGACCGCCGGCCAGGTGTCGTACAACGTCAATGACAGCGTGGCCACCAACGCCGGCGCCATGAACGTGATGCTGGCCGACGGCTCGTCCTTCCAGGTCGACCTGGCCAGCGCCGACAACAACAAGGACGGCGTGCTGAGCGCCAAGGAAGTGGCGGCCGCCATCAACTCGGCCGCCGCCAACGGCTCGCGCGTGACCGCCTCGACCATGACCGTCAACGGCCAGTCCAAGCTGGTGATGACCTCGAACAAGACCGGCGCCGACAATGCGGTGGCGTCGATCGACGTCAGCGGCCTGGCCGACGCCGGCCTGCAGGCCAGCCTGTCGGCCCAGACCACCCTGAGCACCGCCAACGATGCCATCGTCTGGGTCGGCGGCCAGAGCGGCACCAAGGTGCAGCAAGCCTCCAACACCTTCAAAGTGGTCGATGACGTGGAATTCACCGTCACCCAGGCGCAGGCCGTGGGCGCCGCACCGGTGAGCATGACCGTGGCGCGCGACAACGCCGGCACCGCCACCAACGTGCAGAGCTTCATCACCGCCTACAATACCCTGCTCTCCAGCATCAACACCCTGACCGCGCCCGGCGACCACACCCTGGTCGAATCGGCCGACGGCGGTCCACCGAGCTACCTCACGCCCGACGCCGCCTTCTACAACGACTCCGGCGTGGCCGCGCTGCGCGACCGCCTGAACACCGCGCTGCGCACCGCCACCGGCGGTGTGTCGCTGATCAACTTCGGCATCAGCACCGCCAAGGACGGCACGCTGACGCTCGACACCGCGCGCCTGAACAAGACCATGGCGGCCAACCCGGGCGCGCTCGACAGCCTGTTCGGCCGCACCGGCGTCGGCCTCGACGCCGGCGTGATGGGCGCGATGAACAAGCTGACCACGGCATGGACCCGCACCAGCAACGGCTATATCGGCAGCCGCCGCGACGTCGCCACCAAGCAGCAAAGCGATATCACCGACCGCCAGGCGACTCTGAAAAACCAGTTCGACAACGCCTACAAACGTTATCTGGCGCAATTTACGACGCTGCAGTCGCTGCAGGCGTCGATGACCTCGACCTCGAATATGTTCACTGCGATGTTCTCCAACGACAGCAGCAACTAACCCGAACCTTGCATTAATTCAGACCCCTACGGTGAATACCATGTTGAACCAGGAAGCCTACAGCAGTTACCACTCCACCAATCTGGACGCGCAGGTGGCCCGCGCTTCGCCGATCGAGCTGGTGCTGGTGCTCACCGATGGCCTGCTCGAAGAACTGGCGCGCGCGCGCGGCCACATCGTCGGCAAGCGCTACGAGCTCAAGGCCAAAAGCCTGAACAAGTGCACCGACATCATCAACGGCCTGTCGAGCTCGCTGGACTTCGACAACGGCGGCGAAGTGGTGGAAAACCTGGGACGCCTGTACGAATATTGTGCCGGCCGCCTGTACACGGCCGGCGTCAGCCTGGACCCGGCCATCGTCGACGAAGTCTCCACCCTGCTGACCACGATCAAGAAGGGCTGGCTGGGAGTGCAGGCCAAGACCAATGGATAGGCAACGCACTTTGCTGCAAATGGCGCAGAAAATGAGCGCCGCCATCGCTTCCGAAGACTGGAAGACGCTGGCGGCGATTAACACGTTAATGGGCAGTACCTTGCCGCAGATGGCGGCACAAGGCCAGTGGAGCGCCGCCGAACGGGCCGCTTTGTCGGCCCTGCGCCAGATGCACAACGAGGCAGTCAAGCGCTGCGACCGCGCCACCGACGAACTGGGGCGGCGCTTGCACGATATGCAGGCAAACCAGGAGGGCTGGCTGGCTTATGCCCTCGAGAGCGAACACACAGAAAGCGGAATCCAAGCATGAGCACCACACTCTCCAGCGCAACAGCGGCGGCCAAGGCCGCTCAGGCCGAATTGACCGCCCCGGTGGCGGCCAACCGCACCGTTGCCGTCAACGATAGCGGCAACGGCAAGACCAAGGCCGCCGCCAAGCCGGCCGCCGACACCCGGAGTGAAGGCAGCGCGGCCCAGGCCAGCGCCAAGCCGGCCCAGGCTCAATCGGGCAATGCCTATGCCAACGCAGCCGCCACGGCCGCGGCCCAGCCGGACGCGCGCAGCAGCGCAGCGCAGGCCGCCGCGCAAGCCTTGGCCGACGCCGTGCCGGTGGTCGCTCCGTTGTTTTCGCAATTGCTGAACCTGGCCGACGTGGCCGTAGGCGCCGACGACGGCAGCGAGGCCGCCGCCCCGGCCGACGGCGACGACGCCACCGGTTCCGGCAGTGCCGCCGCCGGCAGCGTGCTGCCGGCCATGGTGACCTCGCTGCTGAATATTCCGCTCATCCCGCAGCAGCAGCAGCAGGCGGCGCCCGTCGCCGGCGCCGGCGGCGACGCCGCCAGTGTGGACGCCATCAGCGCCACCGCCACCCTGAGCAATAGCGCCACCCGCCTGAACCTGGCCGCCGCCGGCGTCGCCGTCAATCCAGCCACTCTGCCCGCCAGCCACACCAACGTCAGCGCCGCGTCCGGCGCCGACGCAGCAGCTGCTGCAGCTGCTGCTGCTGCCCTGGCGGCAGCCCAGGAAAGCGCGGCCCCGGTCGCCGCGCCGGCCAGCCAGCATACCTATGCCCAAGCCACCAACCCGGCGACAGCGGCCGCAGCGCGCCAGTTCCAGGCCGATACCGGCACCGGCGATAGCGCCGCCCCCACCGGCGCCGAAGGCCAGGCGACCGTCGCCGACACCGACGCCCTGCCCCTGCCCCTGCCGGCCGCCATCGTCGGCGCACCGCTCAAGGAAGCCTGGGTCAACGGCGTGCGCATCGTCACCCGCGCGGCCGACAACGCCGCAGCCAATACCGCCAATACCGGCAACGGCACGGCGGCCGCCACCCCGGCCGGCGCCGCCGTGGCCGCCGCCGGCGACGAACGCAGCTTCACCCTGGCCGGCACCGGCGTGGGTAGCGCCGTCGCCGCCTCGGGCCAGGCCGCCAGCGCACCGGCCGCCCCGGCCGGCAGCACCGTCACCCTGGCCGGCACGCCGGAACAGTGGCAACAGCCGCTGCGCCAGGCGCTCGGCGACCGTCTGCAACTCCAGCTGCAACGCAACAGCGAGCAGGCCGTCATCCGTCTCGAACCGCCGAATATGGGCAGCATCGAAATCTCGATCCGCCACAGCGCCGGCGCGCTGCAGGTCAGCCTGAGCGCCAGCAATAGTGAAGTGCTGCGCCAGCTCAACACCATCGGCGACAGCGTGCGCCAGGACTTGTCGAACCGCCAGTTCACCGACGTCGCCGTGACCGTCTCGTCCTCGCGCGCCCAGGCCCAGGCCGATCAGGGCGGCCGGAATGGCCAGCAACGTCCACAGGACGACGGCCGCACGCCGGGCCGCGCGCTGAATGAAGACGACAGCACCGCCACCTTTGCCATGACCGGGGAGTAATTCGCACAATGAACAAGAAAGTCATCATCGCTTTGGCCCTGGTTGCCGTGGTCGGCGCAGCCGTCGCCGGCGGCGCCGTCTGGTACATGTCCAAGGGCGACGCGGAGCACGCGGAAGAATCCAAGGATGGCAAGGACGCCAAGAAAAAGCCGAAGAAGGAAGAAAAGAAATCCGAACTGCCGCCGAAGTATCTGACCGTCGACAAGGTGGTGGTGATGCTCAAGCATGAGCCCAGCGACACGGTGACGCATTACCTGTCGGCCGACCTGGTGGTCGCCACCGACGCCAAGCGCGAGAAGGAAACCAAGGAAAACCTGCCGCTGTTGCGCAGTGTGGCGGTGAAGACCCTGTCCAACCTGCCGATGGCCAGCGCGCGCGTGATGACCATCGACCAGTTCGCAGGCGAGTTGAACAAGGCTTTCGATCATGCCTTCGAAGAAGAAGGCCGCGAAAAGCCGTTTGACGAAGTCATGATAGGCAAGCTGATTGTCGAGTAGGCCGCAACGGCATGAACCAGAGTGGAGCGGGCATGGGATACGTAGAGGAATTTTCAGACACTTATGCCGAGAGCTACGGTGAGCACGGCCAGGCGCCGCTTGCACACAGCGTGGCCGACGAGCAAAAGCATCTGATGGCGTATGCGCCGCTGGTGAAACGCATCGTGCGCCAGCTCAATTCGCAGATCGCCGGCGCCATCGACCGCGACGACATGGAGCAGATCGGCCTGATGGGCCTGCTGGAAGCGCTGCGCCGCTACGGCGAGCCGGACGGCGCCTTCGGCAGCTACGCCAGCCTGCGCGTGCGCGGCGCCATCCTCGATGAGCTGCGCCGCCAGGACTGGCGGCCGCGCGCGGTGCGCCAGCAAAGCCACAAGCTGCGCGACGGCGTGCGCGCCCTGACCCGCAAGCTGGGCCGCGAGCCGAGCGAACACGAGATCATGGAAGCGCTGGCGCTGACGCCGGAGGCTTACCAGGCCTATCTGATGGATGAAAATGCCGAGCTGATCGCCAGCTTCGACGAAGTGCTGCAGGACAGCGTCAGCAACGACAGCGCGCCCAGCCCGGAAGAACAACTGATGGTGCGGCGCAGCCTGGAGCAGGCGCTGCGCGGACTCGACGAGCGCGAACAGCGCGTGGTGCAGATGTATTACGAGTTCGAACTGAGCTACAAGGAAATCGCCGCCGTGCTGGACCTGACCGACGCCCGCGTCTGCCAGCTCAACAAAGCGGCGCTGAACAAAATGAAGGCAGTACTGCAAGGCGCGTAAGACGCCTTGTGGCTAGGGATAGAAAAATGACGCGGAAAGGCGAATCATCATGCAGCAAATAGTCGGTCTCCTCATAGTTTTAGGCAGCGTCTTCGGCGGCTTCTTCATGATGGGCGGAGCCTTCCATCAGATCTGGCAGCCGATCGAGCTGATCGTGATCGCCGGCGCCGGTCTCGGTGCGCTCGTCATCGGCAACCCCAGCCACGTGCTGAAGGAGATGATGACGCAGATTAAAAAGATTATCACCAAGAAGAAATACGATTCCGAGTTCCAGCGTCAGCTGCTGCTGCTGATGTATGAACTGCTGCAACTGGCGGCCGGCGGCCTGAAGGCGCTCGACGCCCACGTCGAGGCGCCCAAGGACAGCCCGCTGTTCCAGCGCTATCCGCGCGTGCTGGAAGAGCCGAAACTGCTGGCCTTCATCGTCGACAACTTCCGCCTGATGGCCATGGGCAAGATCAACGCGCACGAGCTCGAAGGCGTGCTGGAACAGGAACTGGAAGCCATCCACACCGAACTCGAACAGCCGGCCAAGTCGCTCGGCAAGATCGGCGAGGCGATGCCGGGCTTCGGTATTCTGGCCGCCGTGCTCGGTATCGTGATCACCATGAACACCGTCAACGAAGGTGCAACCTCGGGCGAGATCGCCGAACACGTGGGCGCCGCCATGGTCGGTACCTTCATCGGTATTTTCTTTTGCTACGGCCTGATCGACCCGCTGTGCAATATGATGAAACAACTGATCAACGCCGAGGCCTCCAACAAGGAAACCGTCAAGGTGGTGTTGGTGACGCACGTGGCCGGCAAGCCGCCGTTGCTGGCGATCGACGCCGGCCGCCGCCTGGTGGCGCTCAACATCAAGCCGAGCTTCGCCCAGCTCGAGCGCTGGATCAACGATCTGGAAGGCCGCGACAGCGCGCCGGCCGATGACAGCTCGCGTCGTGGAGGCCGTGGTGCTAAAGCCGCATGACAAAGCGCATGACCAGACCATCGTCAAGCGCGGTGGCGGCAAGCACAAACACGACGACCACGGCGGCGCCTGGAAGGTAGCGTTCGCCGACTTCTGTCTGGCGTTGATGTGCCTGTTCCTGGTGCTGTGGCTGATGGCGGCGCGCAACACCGAGTCGCTGGAACAGATCCTGACCGAGGCCGACGGCGCCAAGACCGACCAGGGCAAGGGCGTCATGCCCGAGCAGGTCGGCGGCCCGCGCGGCAGCCTGATCGACCGTTTCCCGATGCCGCACTTCGGCAATTCGGAAGCCGAAGGCAAGCAGAAGGCCGCCGCCGACCAGACCGACGTCCCGGCCGCGCCCTCCTCCAAGGTCAAGTACGAGAGCCCGGACGACTTGACCGCGCTGTCGCGCGTGCTGACCAAGATGAGCGCCGAAGCCGGCCTGTCGAGCAATCTGGAATCGGTGATCACGCCCTACGGCCTGCGCGTGATGCTGCACGACACCGACCGCCAGGGCATGTTCGTGCGCGGCAGCGCCGTGCCGACCGACAAGTTCCGCGCCCTGCTGCGCAAGATGGGGCCGCTGTTCCAGCAAATGGAAAACCAGATGCTGATCGTCGGCCACACCGACTCGCTGCAGTACGCCGACCGCAGCTACGCCGCCTTCTCGAACTGGACGCTGTCGGCCAACCGCGCCATGTCGGCCCGTTCGCAACTGCTGGCCGGCGGCATGAACCGCGAATCGGTGCTGCAGGTGGTGGGCATGGCCGACCGCGCGCCGCTGGACATGAAAAAGATCGATGCCGGCATCAACCGCCGCATCGAGTTGCTGATTTTGACCACGGCGCAGGCCAAGACCGTCGCCAGCATGTTCGGCATGCCGGACGCGTCCGACCCGCTGACCCACGACGTCGACACGGCGCTGCCGGACGCCACGCTGCTGCAGCAGTTGCGCAGCAAGCTCGGCGGCGATTCGCCGCTGCGCGACCCGCGCCGCAACAAATAAGAGTTCGTATGGAAACCAAGCCAAGCAGAGGCACACGTATGAGAATCTCGACACCGACACCGGACGGCATGGCCGTCCAGCGCGTGGCTGAAGCCGCCCCAGCGGATGCCGCCGAGGCGGTCGCCCCGGCGGCGCCCGCGCCCTCCCCGCTGCAATCGGCGGTCTTGCAACCGGCCCTGCAAGCCATGCGCGACATGCCCGAGATCGACCAGGAAAAGGTCGACCTGCTGCGCAACGCCCTGGCCAAGGGCGAGCTGCCGTTCGATCCGGGCAAGCTGGCCGGCCTGATCCAGCGTTTCCACGGGAGCGAGCAGTGACTGTGAGCGCCACCACCCGCCAGGACGCGATGCGCGCGCTGCTGGCCGGGATTGCAGAAGATTTAGTCTCTTATCAAGCATTACACTCGCTGTTGCAGCAACAATTCCAGGCCGCCCTGCGCCACAAGGCGGCCGAACTGGGTCCGGTGGCCGAGGCCATTTCCGCCCTGGTGGACGCCATGGAGGCGCGCCGGACCCAGCGCGTGGCGCTGGTACAACGCTTGTTGGGTCCGCAAGGCACCATGTTGCAGGCTTTTGCCTTGCTGAAAAATGCGGCACGGGAGAGAATGGAAGCTGATTGGAAAACACTGGAACAAGCCGTGATCGCATGCAAGGAACTGAGCAAGCGCAATGGTGACCTGATAGTGGAGCAATACAGCATCATGCAGCGTGTGCTGCATGGCGAGGAGCAAATTTATGCGCCAGCTTAGCGGAATGCAGGCAACTGCGCCGACTGCCGCAACCGTCTCGAACGTCAGCGCCAGCCGCCCCACTGCGGCCACTGGCGGCTTTGCCGCGTCCGCACCGCGCGGCGGCTTCAACACCACCTTCCAGCAAGTCCAGGCCGACGTTGCCGCCTACATCGCCCAGGGCGACGGCGCCGCCGCGACCTCGTCCTCATCGTCCGCGATTCCGTCCCAGGCCATGAGCCTGCAAGCCATGGCCCTGCGCAAGCGCAGCGGCGCCGTCGAGGGCGAGGAGAACGGCGTCGACGGCGACATCCAGCAGCAGTTCCTGGCCTCGATCAAGCCATGGGCCGAGGAAACCGCCGGCAAACTCGGCGTCGCGCCGGAACTGGTGGCTGCGCACGCGGCGCTGGAATCGGGCTGGGGCCGGCAGCCGCTGAAGAACGGCGCAGGCAATGCCAACAACCTGTTCGGCCTCAAGGCCGGCAGCGGCTGGCAGGGCGAGGTGGCGGTCGCCAGCACCACCGAATATGAACACGGCGCCATGCTCAAGAAGACCGAGCGCTTCCGCAGCTATCCGGACACCGCCAGCGCCTTCCGCGACTACGCCAGCCTGCTCACCAGCAGCCCGCGCTACGCGGCCGCCCTCAACACCGGCAGCGATGCGCGCGCCTTCGCCAGCGGCCTGGCCAAGGCCGGCTATGCCACCGATCCGAATTATGCAGACAAGCTGAGCAAGGTCGCCGCGCAGTTACAGCGCGGCGGCGGCCTCGCCGGCGTTACTCCGACGGGGAACTAGTGGTCACTGGCGCAGAAACCGGTTCTACCGTGGCCGCGCCAGTCACCCGGGCGCGCAGCACCGTACCGTTGGCGTTGCGCACCCGCACCGTGTCGCCACGGCCGCCGGCGTCCAGCGCTTCGCCGGCCATGCTGACCTCGATCTGCTCGTGGCGCGCGACGATGCGCACCGGTTCGCCACGCTTGACCAGGGTCGGCGCGCTCAGCACCCCCTTGCGCAATACCTCGCCGGCGCGCAGCGCGCGCTTGCCGCTCATGCCCACGGCATCCTGCGGATCGCTGATGCTATCCAACATAGTCGAAATGTCGTGGCGCTCAAGCAACACGTCTTCATCAGCCAAAATTTTTCCCGAAGGCAAGTCGCTTGCCACGACTGCAATCCGCGCGGTGACCTGCGCGCGCACGATGAATTCATACCGCCAGCCACCGGCGCCGGCGCAGGTGGCGACGAAACGCATGCGGCTCGGCAGCCGCGTATCGGCGCCCTGCACCGTCGGCGCTTGGGCGCACGCGGCCAGCGGCCGGTTTCCCGGCAACACGGTGAACGTGAATTGCGGTTCGCTCAGGCCGGCCGCCACCGTCCAGCGCTGCAGATGCTGGCGTGCCGCTGCTTCAACCATGACCGGTATCTGTTCCGCCGCCACTGATGAGGTAGCAGAAAATACTTCAGAAACCGGAATGCAAACCAGCAACACGGCCGCCGAAACAGTTACAATACATTTGTTGTACATGAGCAATAGCCTCTACTATGATGCGGAAGGTCATTCTACAGGGCAACCGATAGATGCGATTCATGTTGTCACGCATGTCGACGCGTTTTACAGCAACGTCACCACAGGGGAAGATTATGGGCATTAATTTCAAGGATGCGGCAGGCGTCCATGCCAACGCATTGGCGCTGCGCGCCGACCGCACGCGCATACTGGCGTCGAATATCGCCAATGAAAACACGCCCGGCTTCCAGGCCCAGGACATGGACTTCGCCGCCACCCTGGCGAATGTCGAATCAGTCGGGAACGGCGACCTCGGCGACGGCGGCGAAAGCGCGCTGATGTACCGCGTGCCCTACCACCCTACGCGCGACGGCAATACCGTCGAAATCGGCGTCGAGCAGGCCGCCTTCTCGCAGAACGCCACCGACTTCGCCACCAGCCTGACCTTCGTGAACATGAAGCTCAAGGGCCTGGCCAAAGCCATCAACGGCCAGTAAGTGTCAAATAAGCAATAACCAGCAGGAGCGCCAGCATGTCGTTCAAGAATATTTCAGAAATCGCCGGATCGGCCATGGCCGCACAGTCCGTGCGCCTGAATACCATCGCCAGCAACCTGGCCAACGCCGACTCCGTGGCAGGCACCGAAGGCGAGACCTACCGCGCCCGCAAGCCGGTGTTCGCCACCGTCATGAGCGACGGCCCGGACGGCATGGGCAGCGCCGGCGGCAAGGTGCAGGTGCTTGACGTGGTCGAGTCCTCCGAGCCGCTGCGCCAGGTCTACGAACCGGGCAATCCGATGGCCAATGCCGAAGGCATGGTGTTTTACCCGAACGTCAACCAGGTGGCCGAGATGACCGACATGATGTCGGCCTCGCGCGCCTTTGAAACGAATGTCGAAGTTCTCGGCCGCATCCGTTCGATGCAGCAATCCCTCCTTAAACTCGGTGAAGGCTAAGCCATGGCAGTCAGTCTCCTCAACAACAATACCAGCACCAACGGCACCTCCCGCGACAGCGTGGTCGGCAATACCGCCAGCGAAACGTCGGACATGTTCACCAAGCTGCTGGTGGCGCAGATCCAGAACCAGGATCCGCTCTCGCCCACCGATCCGGCGCAGTTCGTCCAGCAGCTGACCCAGCTGTCGCAGACCGAGTCGCTGCAAAAGCTGACCACCATCACCACCGCCAGCGCCAGTGCGCTGTCGAGCCTGCAGGTCATGGCGCTCGGCGGCCAGGTCGGTTCGGAAGTGACGGTCACCACCGCCAACGTCAAGGTCGACGCCAACAGCACCAAGATCACCGGCCAGGCCACGCTGGCGGCCAGCAGCACCAGCACCATGGTGGTCCTGACCGGCACCGACGGCGTGCGCCACGAAGTCAAGCTCGGCACCCAGGCGCCGGGCACGCTCAACTTCAGCGTCGATCCGGCCAAGCTGGGCCTGGAAGAAGGCAGTTACAAGATCGCCATCGAGACCAGCAGCAAGGAATCGCCGAGCATCAACATCCAGGGCCGCCTCAACAATGTACGCCTGCTGCCGAGCGGCGCCGTGACGCTCAACGTCGCCAACGTCGGCGACACCGGCTCCGACACGATCGTCGCCTTCAACGGCAAAAACACCGCCACTCAATCTGTTCTCTAAGGAAGGATTCCACCATGAGTTTCGATATCGCATTGTCTGGCATTCAGGCCATTAATGATTCGCTGGACGTGACCAGCCACAACATCGCCAACGCCGGCACCTACGGCTACAAGGCCAGCCGCGCGAACTTCTCGTCGCTGGTGGCGGGTACCCAGGTCACCGGCGTGCAAGTCGGCTCGATCACCCAGAGCATCGGCCGCCAGGGTGGCATCCTCAACACCGGCAACGGCCTCGACGCCTCGATCAACGGCAAGGGCTTCTTCATCGGCCGCGACGCCGCCACCGGCGAGGTGCAGTACACCCGCGTCGGCCTGTTCGAGGCCTCCAAGGACGGCTTCCTGATCGACTCGTCCGGCCGCAAGATCCAGGGCTACCCGGTCGACTCGACCACCGGCTCGATGGGCGCGCAAGGCGATATCGTGATCCCCACCGGCGCCATCCCGGCCGTGGCCTCGAAAGACGTGACCTACGTCGGCAACCTGTCGAGCGACTGGACCTCGCCGGCCACCGTCTGGGCCACCCCGGCCGCCGGCGAATCGCCGGAAACCTCGACCTTCAATATGTCCAAAGCCTCGGTGATCTACGATACGCTGGGCGGCAAGCACACCCTGACCCAGTACTTCGCCGCCACCGGCGACGGCGTCACCACCACCAAGAACAGCGTCGACGTCCACTACCTGGTCGACGGCGTCGAAGTGCCGGCGGCGCCGGCCAACGTGCTGACCTTCGACCCGGCCAGCGGCAAGATGATCGCGCTCGACCCGGACACCAACTCGTTCGAAGTGGCGCTGGACCTGAGCGGCATCACCACCAACACCGGCGGCACGCTCAACAACGTCACCATCGACTACACCGGCACCACCAACTTCGCCGGCGAAGCGACCACCTCGACCAACAACGCCGACGGCTACGCCTCGGGCACCTTCAGCCAGCTGACGCTGGGCGAGGACGGCTCGGTCATCGCCGGCTACACCAACGGCCAGAAGCAGACCGTCGGCCGCCTGGCCATCGCCACCTTCTCCAACGAAGCGGCGCTGACCGCGATCAGCGACACCAGCTGGACCGCATCGATCAACTCCGGCGCCGCGCTGGTCAACGCGCCGGGCGTGGGCATGGGCGGCACCATCAACGTCGCCACCCTGGAACAGTCGAACGTCGACATCACCTCGGAACTGGTGGGCCTGATGACCTCGCAGCGCAACTACCAGGCCAATTCCAAGGTCATCCAGACTGAAAGCACCATGCTGCAATCGCTGATGCAGGCCATCTAAGGAACGCTGACCCATGGACGCGCTGATTTACACCGCCATGAGCGGGGCCGAACGGGCCCTGCGCGGGCAACAGGTACACGCCAACAACCTGGCCAACGTCGACACCGGCGGCTTCCGCGCCAATATGGAGCTGTCGTCGGCGCAGGCCGTCAACGGCTACGGCTACGACGACCGTCACATGTCGCAGCTGCAGGCCAACGCCGTATCGACCAAGCCCGGCACCATGAAAAGCACCGGCCGCGACCTCGACGTCGCGGTGGCCGGCGCCGGCTTCCTGACGGTGCAGACCGCCAACGGCGAGGCCTATACGCGCGCCGGCGCCATGCAGCTCGACGAGACCGGCACCCTGCGCCTGAACGGCGACACGGTGCTGGGCGAAGGCGGCCCGATCAGCGTGCCCGAGTACACCGCGATTGCCATCGGCGCCGACGGCACGCTGTCGATCCAGGCGCCCGGCACCACCACCATGCAAGTGATCGACAAGCTGCGCCTGGTGAAGGCCGAGGCGTCGGAGCTGACCAAGAACGTCGCCGGCCTGCTGGTGGCGCGCGACGGCCAGCCGCTGGCCACCGACCCGACCGTGGTGCTCAAGCCCGGCCACCTGGAAGGCAGCAACGTCTCGGCGGTCGAAGAAATGGTGTCCGTGATGAGCTTGAACCGCACGTTTGAAGTCCAGATGAAATTATTCTCGGCCACCGACTCGATGGCCGAAGCCGGCAACCGCCTGATTAGCGGCAGCTAATCCACACACACTCCAGGGAGAACTCATGAATCCAGCAATGTGGATCAGCAAGACCGGCGTTCAGGCGCAGGACCAGAAACTGCAAGCCATCGCCAACAATCTGGCCAATGCCAACACCGTCGGCTTCAAGCGCGACCGCGTGGTGTTCGAAGACCTGTTCTACTCGGTCGAACAACAACCGGGCGCGCAGCGCGCCGACAACAACACCCTGACCCCGTCCGGCGTCCAGCTCGGCAACGGCGTCCACATGGTCGGCACCCAGAAGGTGTTCACCCAGGGCATCCTGCAAACCACCCAGCGCGAGCTCGACATCTCGGTGATGGGCAACGGCTTCCTGTCGGTGCGCCAGCCCGACGGCACCACCGCCTACACCCGCGCCGGCCAGTTGCAGGTCGACGCCAACGGCATCCTGGTCAACGCCAACGGCCTGCCGCTGATTCCACAGATCACCGTGCCGGCCAACGCCACCGCGCTCTCGATCGGCGAAGACGGCACGGTCTCGGCCAAGATCGCCGAGAACACCACGCCGCAGCAGCTGGGCCAGCTGACCCTGACCTCGTTCATCAACCCGACCGGCCTGCTGGCCCTGGGCGAGAACCTGTTCGCCGAAACGCCGTCGAGCGGCACGCCGACCGAAGGCACGCCGGCCACCGCGCAATGGGGCAAGATCAAGCAAGGCACGCTGGAAGGCTCGAACGTCCAGGTGGTGGAAGAGATGGTCGACATGATCGCCGCCCAGCGCACCTACGAGATGAACACCAAGGTGCTGTCGGCCGCCGACAATATGCTGCAGTACCTGGCGCAGGCGGCACGTTGATGAAACCCGCACTGCCCCTGCTGGCGATGCTTGCACTGGCCGGCTGTGCCCAGTTGCAGCCGCCGGCGGTGCGTCCCGGCCCCTCCGACGAACCGCCGGCCGTGTCGCGCGTCGTCGCGCCGCGCGGCGTCTCGGGCGGCGTCTTCAGCGCCGACCTCGGCCTGTCCTTGACCTCGGACAGCCGCGCCTTCCGCACCGGCGACATCGTCACCATCATCCTGCAGGAAACCACCCAGGCCAGCAAGAAGGCCGGCACCAGCTTCTCCAAGGAATCGGCGGACAACATCAACGCCCCTAATCTGCTCGGCAAGACTTTCCCCAAGGCCTCGATCGGCCTGGGCGCCAGCAACACCTTCACCGGCGACTCCACCAGCACTCAGCAGAACGCCCTGACCGGCGCCATCACCGTGATCGTGCAGGAAGTGCTGCCGAACGGCCTGTTGCGCGTGGCCGGCGAAAAGACCCTGACCCTCAACAACGGCGAAGAATTCGTGCGCCTGCGCGGCTATCTGCGCGCGGCCGATATCGACGCCGACAACCAGGTGTCCTCGCAGCGCATCGCCAACGCGCGCATCGCCTATTCGGCGCAGGGCACCCTGGCCGATGTGCAGCAACCGGGCTGGCTGACGCGCTTCTTCAGCGGCCCGCTGATGCCGTTCTAAGCACATGATAGACGGGTGATCCCATGAATTTCCGCAAGCTTTCCTTAGTACTCCCCTTCGCTCTCGCGCTCGGCCTGGCCGCCGCGCCGGCCCAGGCCGCGCAGGCGCTGCGCAACCTGGTCGCCATCGAAGGCGTGCGCGACAACCCGCTGGTCGGTTACGGCCTGGTGGTCGGCCTGAACGGCAGCGGCGACTCGACCCAGGTCAAGTTCTCCAGCCAGTCCGTGATCAATATGCTCAAGCAGTTCGGCGTCAAAGTGCCGGACGGCACCGACGCCAAGTCCAAGAACGTCGCCACCGTGATGGTGTCGGCGGTGTTCCCGCCCGGCTACCGCAAGGGCCAGAGCATCGACGTGGTGGTGTCGTCCATGGGCGACGCCAAAAGCCTGCGCGGCGGCGCCCTGCTGCTGACGCCGATGCGCGCGGCCGACGGCGAAGTCTACGCCCTGGCGCAGGGCAATGTGGTGGTGGGCGGCTTCAGCGCCCAGGGCAAGTCCGGCTCCTCGATCACCGTCAACACCCCGACCTCGGGCCGGATTCCGAGCGGCGCCAACATCGAACGCGAGATCGGCACCGATTTCGCCAGCAAGCCGACGGTGCGCCTGTCGCTGCGCCACCCGCATTTCCAGACCGCGATCAACATCGTCGAGTCGATCAACAAGCGCTTCGGCGACATCGCCACCGCCAGCGACGCCACCAGCGTCGACGTGGTGGCGCCGCCCAATCCGACCCAGCGCGTGGCCTTCATGGCCAAGCTGGAGGCGATGAGCATCGAGGTCGGCGAGGACGCGCCGAAAGTGGTGTTCAATTCCCGTACCGGCACCGTGGTGATCGCCGAAGGCCTGCGCGTGCGCGCGGCCGCCGTCACCCACGGTTCGCTGAAGGTGGTGATTTCCGAATCGACCAAGGTCAGCCAGCCGAACGCGCTGGCCGGCGGCCAGACGGTGTCCTCGCCGCAATCGCAAGTCACGGCCGACCAGGGCCCGGCGCAGATGTTCAAATGGCCGGCCGGCGCCAAGCTGCAATCGATCATCGACGTGGTCAACAGCCTGGGCGCGACCCCGGACGACATCATGGCGATCCTGCAGGCACTCGACCAGGCCGGCGCCATCGAAGGCGAACTGGTCGTCATTTAAGGAATTCCATGGACCACAGCTTCGATCCCTCGCGCCTGCTGGACAAAGGCAGCGCCGGCCAGCTCAGCGGCACCCACGTGGCGCCGCTGCCGGTCCAGGCCAACGACACCGTCGATCCGGCCTACCGCGCCAAGGCCACCGAGGCCGCCGTCAAGTTCGAAAGTTTCTTCATCGGCCGCATGCTGCACCAGATGCGCGACGGCGCGCGCGCACTGGCCGCCGACGACAGCCCGGGCAAAAGCAGCACCAACGACGAGATGCTCGACATGGCCGACAACCTGGTGGCCGACCAGCTGGCCGGGCGCCGCGCCTTCGGCGTGGCCGACGTCATCCTGCGCCAGCTGCTGCCGGCCGCGCAGCCACCGGCCTCGGCCGCAGCCGCCAAAGTCACGGGCAATATTGCCGATTCGCAAAATTTATCGGCCGCTGCGCACAAAACGCTTAATCAGCAGCAATAAACGGTCGCTTAGTACTGCTATCGGACCGGTGGGGCAGCGCCTCCATGGGTCCCTCGGACTTCACCAGGAAAGACCCGTCTCATGACCATCTCGTATAACGCACTGTCTGGCGCCCTGGCCGCCCAGGCCGCACTGAACACCGTCAGTCAGAACATCGCCAACTCGCAGACCAAGGGCTACACCCGCCAGGGCGTGCTGTTGCTGGCGACGGCGTCCGAGCCCGGCACCAAGTCGGCCGGCAACGGCGTGCAGATCGGTTCCCTGCTGCGTTTCAGCGATTCCTACAAGTCGCAGCAGCTGTGGCGCACCAACTCCGAGCTGGGCGCGCGCTCGCAGGTGCAGCCTTACCTGACCCAGATGGAAACGGTGATGAGCGACGACAAGTCCAGCCTGAGCTACGGCATGGACAATTTCTTCACGGCCCTGAACGCGGCCGGCGTCGATCCCACCTCCTCGCCGCTGCGCCAGCAGGTGATCACGGCCGCCGATTCCATGTCGCAGCAGTTCAACTCGATCTACAACGTCACCGCCAACCAGCTGGTGTCGGTGCAGCAGCAACAATCGGCCATCCTGCCCTCGCTCAACGAGTCGCTGGCCGGCATCGCCGCGCTCAACAAGCAGATCATCGCCGTCAGCGGCGCCGGCACCAACACCTCGGCCCTGCAGGACAAGCGCGAGCAGTTGATCGACAGCGTGGCCTCGCAGGTGGCGGTGGAAGTGCTGACCAATCCGGACGGCACCGCCAACGTCTCGCTGAAAAGCGGCCAGCCGCTGGTGGTCAGCGATTTGAACGCCAAGCTGGAATTCGTCAGCACCAGCGGCGCCACCACCCTGACCCTGACCTTCGCCAACAGCAAGTTCAAGCTGGACGACACCAAGGTCGGCGGCCAGTTGGGCGGCCTCGGCAACTACAAGCAAAACACCCTGCTGCCGCTGCAGAACTCCATCAAGGAGATCGCCGAGCAAATGACGCAAAAGATCAACGACCAGCTGCGCCTCGGTTTCAAGAGCGACGGTACGCCGGGCCAGGACTTGCTGGCGTTTAACCCCTCCAGCGCCACCGGCCTGCTGCAGGTCACCAGCGGCTTCCTGACCACCGACCTGGCCTTCTCCAGCGACGGCACGCCCGGCGACAGCGGCAATCTGCAGCAGCTGGTGGGCATCAAGGGCCAGTCGATCACCCTGACCACGCTCGGTAGCGTGCTGCTGGGCGACGCCGATACCCAGATCGTCGGCAAGCTCGGCATCGACAGCCAGCAGAACCAGTCGCAGCTGAACACCGCCACCACCATCCGTACCCAGGCCGAGGACGACTGGAAGTCGACCAGCGCCGTCAATACCGATGAAGAAGCCATCAACCTGGTGGAATTCCAGAATATGTATCAAGCGAACATGAAGGTGATTGCCGTGGCCAACGCCCTGTTCGACTCGACGCTGCAAATGTTCGGTTAAGGAGAGCCTGAATGCGTATCGCCACCAGCCAATTCCAGGCCACCATGAACCGCGGCCTGCAAGACAACCAAACCCATCTGGCGTCGCTGACCGCGCGCATGGCCAGCGGCAAGCGCCTGCAAGTGCCGTCCGACGATCCGGTCACCGCCGTGCGCCTGTCGCGCCTGAACCGCGAGGAAGCCATCGTCGGCCAGTACCGCGCCAATATTGCCGCCATCAAGATCCGCCTGTCGACCAACGAGACCTACCTGAGCAGCATGGTCAACGACATCACCCAGAGCCACGACCTGCTGGTGTGGGCGGCCGACGGCAGCAACACCGGCGACGACCTGCGCTCGATGACCAACACCATGACCGCGCTGCGCGACAGCCTGTTCTACAGCGCCAATGAAAAAGACCAGGAAGGTCGCTACGTCTTCTCCGGCACCCTGACCGACACCGCGGCCATCCGCTACGACGACACCCAGCCGGTCGGTTCGCGCTACAGCTTTGCCGGCAACACCAGCCAGCAGAAATCGGTGGTCGGCAACGGCATCACCCAGACCGTCAACGTCGACGTCTCGGGCCTGGAAACGCTGCTGAACCAGATGGACACCACCATCAACGAGCTGTCGCAGCCGGGCATCACGGCCGCCACGCCATCGCTGCGCGCGGCCATCACCGCCAATATGGACGGCGCCACCCTGACGATGGACGCGATCGCCGGCAAGATCGCTAATTTCGGCGGCGCCCAGAACGTCATGCAGACGCTGGACGGCAACCACGCCAACGTCAGCCTGTCGAACAAGACCGCGCTGCTGGACCTGGGTTCGCTCGACATGGGCGAGGCTGCGACCGAACTGAACGGCTACAACCTGGCGCTGCAAGCTTCGTACAAGGCCTATTCGAAGATCAGCAACCTGTCGCTGTTCAACATCCTGTAATTTTTTAGCGCTCAGCCATGCAAATCACGTCCAGCTCCACACCCCAGGTCATTATTCCCGGCGCCAATGCCGGCAATGCGACTTCGGTGGACGGCACCTCGCTGGGGCTGAACGGCGAGAACGCCGCCACCGCCACGCCGGTCACGCCGACGCCCAACTCGGCCGCACCGCTGCGCCGTGGCCTGAACAACTGGGACCAGCCGCTGCAGGGCGATATTTCCGGCGCCCAGCAAGCCCTCGATTTCCTGGAGCAGAGCGCAGCCCAGCTGCGCAACCTGAAGGCCGACCTCAGCGCGCGCCTGGCCAACCGCCAGCGCGCCGACGGTGCTTTGGAAGCGCGCGTGCGCCAGTTCAGCAATAGCTGGCGCAACCGCAGCACGGCCTCGGGCGGCACGCTCGACGCCAAGCTCAAGTTCAGCAACAAGGGCACCAACACCAGCTTCACCGTGCGCGGCATGAACCTGGCCAACCTGCGCAACGGCGGCCGCGAAGTGCTGGCAATTTCCCTCGGCGGCGGCCAGAACGTGCGCTCGGTGGTGCTGGAGCCGGGCCTGTCCGACAGCCAGATCGCCCAGCGTTTCGACGAGGCGCTGGCGCCGAGCGGCGTGCGCGCCAGTCTCAACGACGACGGCCAGCTGGAGTTCTCCACCGCCGAATCGCAGTGGAGCAATGTGCGCGACACCATCGCCGTGCAGGGCAACGGCATCCGTTTCCCGACCGGCCAGCTGAACCGCGTGAAGGCGGAAACCGCCCCACCGGACGTCGATCCGGACAGCTGGAGCACGGCCGACATGGAAGCGATCCGCAGCAGCCTGCAGCAGGTGGTGCAGGCGCTGGCCAAGTTCGAACAATCGATCGCGTCGGTCCACCAGGCGCTGGCCCAGGTCAGCGCGCGCGTGCAGAACGCGGCGCCGGCGGCCACCAAGAACGGCATGGACCAGGTGGCGCAGAATTTTGTCTCGACCACCAAGCAGCCCGGCTACCAGTCGCTGCTGTCGATCACCTCGGCGCTGGCCGGCATCAGCCGCGAGCGCGTGATGTCGCTGCTGCGCCTGCGTTAAAGCGGTATCGGGCCGCGCTGCGCCAGCGCCGCCAGCTCCTCCGCCGGCAGCGCGCCGGCGTACACAAACCCCTGTGCGTAATCGCAGCCGGCCATCGCCAGCAAGCCGCTTTGCGCCGGCGTCTCCACCCCTTCCGCCACCACCTTCAAGCCCAGCTTATGGGCCATCACGATCAAGGCTTCGCACATGGCCAGGTCGCCGCTGTCGCTGGCCAGGTGCTGGATGAAGCTGCCGTCCAGCTTGAGCAGGTCGATGCCGAAATGCTTGAGGTGGGCCAGCGAGGAATAGCCGGTGCCGAAATTATCGAGCGCCACCTGCAAGCCCATCTCGCGCAACTCGCGCAGGCGATCGGTCACGCGCGCCGAACCGTCCAGCAGCACGCCTTCGGTGATTTCCAGCACGATGCTGCGCGGCGGCAGGCCCAGCCGCGACGCCATCCTCAGCCATTCCAGGTACAGCGCGCTGTCGCCGCGCAGCTGCGCCGCCGACTGGTTGATGCTGATCTGGAAGTTGCGGCCCAGTTCATCCTGCCATAGCCGCGCCTGCTGCACGGCCTGGCGGAACACCCAGTCGCCGATTTCCAGCATCATGCCGCCGGCTTCGGCCAGCGGCAGGAACTCGGCCGGGGCCAGCAGGCCGCGCGCCGGATGGCGCCAGCGCAGCAGCGCTTCGGCGCGCTCGATCTTGCCGCTTTGCAGGCTGACGATGGGCTGGTAGTGCAGCACGAACTGCTCCTGCGCCAGCGCCTGGCGCAGATCCAGCGTCACCTGCTGGCGTGCCTGCGCCGCCAGTTGCAGGTCGCGCGTGAAATAGCTGTAGCGGTTGCGCCCGCTCTGCTTGGCGGCGTACATGGCCTGGTCGGCACTGCGCAGCAAGTCTTCGGCAGTGGCGGCGTCGGCTGGATACAGGGCGATGCCGACGCTGGCCGAGACCGACGGCGAGGCCGTATCCAGGGCCACCGGCCGGCCCAGCAGCGCCAGCATGCCGGCGGCGATGCGGTCGACGCCGTCCGGCTGGTCCAGCCCGGACAGGATCACCGTGAATTCGTCGCCGCCCAGCCGCGCCACCGTGTCCGAGCTGCGCACGCACAGGCCGATGCGGCGCGCCGCCTCCACCAACACGGCGTCGCCCTGATGGTGGCCCAAGGTGTCGTTGACCTGCTTGAAATCGTCCAGGTCGATGAACAGCAGCGCCAGTTGCGAACCTTCGCGCCGCGCCTTCTTGATTTCCTGGCCCAGGCGGTCGTTGAACATATGGCGGTTGGGCAGCGCCGTCAGCTCGTCGAAATTGGCCTGGTGCCACACCAGCTCGGCCGAGGCGCGGCTGGCGGTGACGTCGGTTACCAGCGCCAGCGCGCCGCGATACGTGCCGTCGGCGTCGAAGATGGGATTGGTGGCCAACGTGGCCCACAGGTCGAGGCCGTCCTTGCGGATAAACTTGAACTCATGGCGCTCCGAGATCCCGCGCTGGCGCTGGGCGATATTGCGTTCGAGGATGATGCGCCCTTCCTCGTCCATGAACGCCACCAGCGGCTGCTCCAGCATTTCCTCGATGCTGTAGCCCAGCATCTGCGCCATCTTGGGATTGACGAAACTGGTGCGGGATGAGGCGTCGATTTCCCAGATGCCTTCCTCGGCGTTGTGGACGATGCGGCGGAAACGTTCCTCGCTGCGCTCCAGCGCCGCCAGCTTGCCCTCGGCCAGTTCCAGCACCATGCGGATACCCTGCCTGTTGCTGTCGACGCTAGCGCGCAGCGACACGGGAAAGCCCTGCTGGTTGCGGCTGCGCAGCATTTGCAGGTTGCACTGCTCGGGCTGGCTGGAGTTGATGGCGCGCCGCAGGAAACGGTCGAAGTCTTCCAGGAAGCGCGGGGCGATAAACTGGCGGAAGGCGATGCGCGCGGGGTTGTTGCGCGGCACGCCGAGCAGGTCGGCGCCGACCACGTTCATCTGCACGATCGTGGTGTCGTAGGACAGCACGAAATAGCCGACCGGCGCCAGCAGGTAGATGTCATTGAAATAAGCGTGCTCGGCACCGCTGTCCAGGTCGCCATATACCTCCCGAGCGGCCTCGTCGGTGAGGGTCGCCAGGCCGGGCAGCTCAGCGTGCATAGTCTTCTCCATACACCCCCTTGTTTTGATGTTTTCAGACTAACATTTAGGGGCCGGTATGTCGAGTGCCGCGCTTAGCGGGAACGGTGTGCGCGATTCAAGCGTTGTTCGGCGCGCCGCTGCAGCGCTTCAAACAGCAGGCTGAGGGCCCAATAGATGGCGGCGGCGGCCAGATACAGCGGCAAGGGCTGGAAGGTAGTGGCGATGACTTCCTTGGTCGACAGCATCAATTCAGTCAGCGTAATGACCGACACCAGCGAGGTATCCTTGATCAGGCTGATCAGCGTGTTGCTCATGGCCGGCACCGCCACCCGCAGCGCCTGCGGCAGCACGATGTGGTATAGCGTGCGCCAATAGCCGAGGCCCAGGCTGAAACTGGCATCCCACTGGCCCTTGCTGATCGAGGCGATGGCACCGCGCAGGCTTTCGGACAGGAAGGCGCCCGAGTTCAGGCTGAGCGCCAGGATGCCGGCCGTGACCGGCGAAAACTCGATGCCGACGCTGGGCAGGCCGTAATAAATCACGAACATCTGCACCAGCAGCGGCGTGCCGCGCATCAGGCTGACGTAGAGGTTGGCCGGCCAGGCCAGCACGCGGTACGGCAGCATGCGCAGTACCGCCACCGGGAAACCGATCAGCAGGCCGCCGACCATCGCCGCCAGCGCGAACAGCACGGTATAACCGGCGCCGCGCAGCATCACCGGCGCGGCTTCGCGCAGCAGATCCAGCCACTCCATCGCTTACGGCGCCTTGCTGACGTCGACGCCGAACCATTTCACGGAAATGGCTTTCAGGCTGCCGTCGGCGGCCACTGCGGCCAGCGCCTGGTTGAGCGCCTGCTTGAATGCGGGATTGCCCTTCTTGAACGGAATGCCCATGCGCTCCACCGCGCCGACCTGCGCGCCGGCCTTGATCGGCAGTTTGGAGATCTTCAGCAGGTAGGCCGACATCAGGCTGTCGTTGAGCGCGGCGTCGATGCGGCCCGAGGCCAGGTCCGACATGGTGTCCGGCGCGGCCGCGTAGCTGCGCACCTCGACGCCCGGCACCGCCTTGGCCTGCTGCTCGTAGACGCTGCCCTGCCCCACGCCCAGCTTCTTGCCCTTCAGGTCGGCCAGGGTTTTGTACCCGGCCGTCTCGTTATTGCGGACGATGAGCTGCGGCATCGAGTAGATGTAGGGCTGGGAAAAATCGAAGGCCTGCTCGCGCTTGGGATTGATGCCCACCTGCGAAATGATGACATCGTATTTATTGGCCGCCAGCCCGGCCAGGATGCTGGCCCACTCGCTGCTGACGAATTCCACCTTCACGCCTAGGCGTGAACCCAGCAGCTTGGCGACGTCGACGTCGTAGCCGGCCAGTTCGCCGTTCTTCTCCTTGTAGTTGAACGGCGGGTAGGTGCCCTCCAGCGCGACCTTGAGCGTGCCGCGCTCCTTGACGGTGGCCAGCAGGTCGGCCGCCGAAGCCAGGGTCGGCAAAGCCAGCGCAGCGGCCAGCACCAGGATGAAATGACGTTTGAGCATGAGATTCCTATTTGGCGGGCGCTACCAGGCGCCCATACGGCGGCGCAGGCCGAAATGATGGCCCACGACCAGTATCGAACTGGCGATCAGACCGCTCAGTCCTATCATCAACTGCACCAGCTTATCATCGGGCAGCACCCACATGCGGCCGGCCGGCGCTTCGCTCACGCGGGCGGCCGCCATGATCAGCGGCGCGATCCATTCCGCTTCTTCCGTCAGGTCCAGCATGATGTGGCCGTCCTGCGTGGTCTGCAGGTAGATTTCGCCGCCTTCAGCCAGGGTGAAGCACACGCCGTAGCCGGTTTCATTCTTGCCGATGTGCTGCTGCAGAGCCTGGTTATGCTCTTCGATCCACAGCTCCACGTCGGCCGGCGTTTCCAGCCCGCTCCATGGCACCGGGCGGAAGCGCGGCGGCTCTTGATTGTCTTGCATCGTTGAATCCTGTTGTCTTGCCCAGCCGCCAGTTTAGCCTAGAGCGGGCCAGGCCGGGGGTCAACCCTTCCAGCTTCGTTGCAGTCCGGTGTCGGCATGGATCCAGCCACCGCGCGGGCCGGAGCGGTAGTAGAAGCCGACGCCGCCCTGACGGAAACTCTTCACCAGGCTGCCCAACACTTCCGCGTTCAGGTTGGCCAGGCGGATATCGGCCGCGCGGCCGCTGATGTGCAGCGATTGGCGCGCCGCGGGCACGCCATCTTCGCGCAATTTATTGTTGGATGCTGCGGTGCGGTAGCCGGACAGGATTTCCACCGGCGACTCGATGCCGTAGCGCTGCACGAAGGCTTGCGTGCCCCACAGGGTTTCAAATAACTTGGGATCGATCTTGCGGGTCTCGTTGCCGCCGTTGACGTCGCGCATCAGATGGCACAGGTCCTGGTAGGCCGATTCGATGATCTCGCCGTCTTTCCAGTACAGTAGCTTGGCGCGCTCCTTGCTGGCGGGGCGGGTGACCTCGATGGTGCGCGGGCGCAGCCAGAATTCCAGATCCAGCGCCTGGGCGTCGAAGATATCGGGCGGCGGCGCCATCTCGCCGCGGCCGATGCCGGACGGCGCCAGCTGTTCCGCGGCGCGCGGCATGGTGTTGTGCACCACCGCCGGCGCAGGCTTGGTGGTCGGATTGGTTGCGGGCTTGGCCGCCGAGGCTTGCCGCACCGGCGTGCTAGTTGCACACCCTATCAGCGGCACAGACAAGAAACTCGCTGCGGTCACTCCCAAAAACTCCCTGCGCGACGCCATAACTCCACCCATTACGTAAAAAAGCAATATTGTTACTATAGCTTATGCGGAGGGAAAGAAAAACTGCCACATCTTACGTTTGAGAAATGATACAGCTGCCTCAACGATACAAAAATTCCGTATCGGAAATGTTTTTACAGCGCAAGTTATGCGATTCGTTTATGGCTGGCATTCCAACAATAAAGTATTCATATATGACGCGCCGCAGTATAGTTCAGTTGTACCTGATTTGTTTTCCGATCTAACTAACTACCTACTGGAGCCTGACATGATTACTCGTTCTATCGCCGCCCTGTCCCTGATGCTGCTGTCGACCATCAACCCTGCCAGCGCCGCCGTTGCCGCTGAACGCCTGAACAACGCCGATTGCGGCGCCCCTAACTACCGCAACTCGTGGCAGGACGACGAACTGGCCGGCAACGTCAAAGTCGCCGTTCTGGTCGATGCCAAAGGCAACGTGCAAGACACCAAAGTGATCTCGTCGAGCGGCCACTTCGCCCTGGACAAAGCATCGCTGCGCGCCAGCACCAGCTGCAAGTTCAAGCCAGCATCGAACGGCGCAGAACCAGTCTGGGCACAAGTGCAATACAACTGGGTTCTGAACTAATCGATGCTGTTTAAGCAGCGCGCCGCGCCGGTTCCCCAAGCAACACCGAGCGCGGCTCATCGAGCAGATACCCTTGCACGAGCAATGATACACCGGCGGCCGCGCTCAATTCGCGCAAAGCCGCCTGGTGTTGCGGCGTTTCCAGCCGTTTGAACACCACGGCCACATCGGAGCCGGCGCAACGCTGGAGCAACTCCGTCAAACCTGCCACATCCTGCAGTTCGCGCGCGTCAAGCTTGAACACGTCCGGCCGCAAGCGATCAAGCACGCCCTTGCCATCCCGCGCGCTCTGCACATTGACCGCGAAGCGGAAGCCATTGCGGCGATAATTGTCCGACACATAGTTCAATAGCCAGCCTTGCTGTGGCGTCGCCGCCGGCAATTGCAGCACCACCCGTTCCAACGGCAGCTCCAGCGCATCGAGGATGCGGCGGAAGGCATGACCGTGGTTGCTGCTGACCGCGCTCAGCAGGCGGTCGTGCACATTCAGGTAAAGATCGGCCTTGGCGTTGGGAGCGCTATCTGCCTGGCGGAAGAAATTAATCGCGTGCAACATGCGGCACAGGCGATCGAGCTCGATGGATTCGTCGTCGCTGGCCGCGTGGTCCAGCAGTTTCCACAGCGACAGCCCCTGGTCCTGCGCCGACACGCTGCGCGCCAGTCCCTCGTAGGCCAGCACCGACCCGCCGTCCAGTTGCCGGATAGGCTGGAACGCGCTGCTCATGGTGCAATTGAAAAACCGCCCTTGCGCCTTGCCCTCGTGATCGAGCCAGATGCTGGAAGCAGCGCTGGTGGCGTCGGATAGACGCGCCAGATACTTTTGCAGGATGGGATAAGACATTGAAACTCCTTGGGCTACCAAAAGTCGTCAGCGTATGCCCGGGCGCGGGAAAGCAGAACGAATGCTTTCGCCTATGGATATGCCAAAACATTCGTTCCGCCCTTGCGGTGCGGCCGTTATCGTGAGGTCATCGTTTAACCAGGTAGACCCGCATGTGCCAACTCCTCGCAATGAGCAGCAACCAGCCCGCCGCCATGGACTTTTCGTTCACCGGTTTTGTCGAACGCGGCGGCCGCACCGGCGAGCACCGCGACGGCTGGGGCATCGCCCTGCACACGCCGACCGGCTGCCGCCTGTACACCGACTACCTGCCGTCGATCGAATCGCCGCTGGCGGCGCAGTTCAAGCAAAGCCCGATCAAGGCGCGCAGCGTGGTGGCGCACATCCGCAAGGCCACGCAGGGCCGCGTGTCGCTGGAAAACAGCCATCCGTTCACGCGCGAACTGTGGGGCCAAACCTGGTCCTTCGCCCACAATGGCGACCTGAAGCTGTTCGCGCCCGACGCCAGCCTGTACACGCCCTGGGGCGACACCGACAGCGAACGCGCGTTCTGCCACATGCTGTCCGGCCTGGCCCAGCGCTTCGACGTGCAGCCCGAGCGCCACGTGCTGTACGCGGCGCTGGCCGAACTGGCCGCCGAAATCGCCGACTATGGCACGTTCAATTTCATACTGTCGAACGGCGACCTGCTGTTCGCCCATTGCAGCACCGAGCTGCACGTGGTGGTGCGCGCCTATCCGTTCTCGGTGGCGCATCTGATTGATTGCGAAATGAGCATAGATTTCAGTCGCCACAACCATCTGGACGACCGCATCGCCGTGATCGCCACCGCGCCGCTGACGTCCAACGAGCAATGGACGCGTTTTACGGCAGGCGAACTGAAACTGTTCGCCGGCGGCGTCGAAGTGAGTGCTGAAGTGGTGGTGGCAGAAGAATGGCCGCTGGAAGCAAACCACACCTCGTCATTCCCGCGCAAGCGGGAATCCATAGAACGCCTGCCCGCATAGTCAGCATGGGTCCCCGCTTTCGCGGGAACGACTCCGCTTAACTGACTAAACCGTATTGCAGTTGCAGAAGCGCTTGCGCTTGGGGGCGTCCGGACAGGTGGCGTCCTCGTCCAGCTGCTTCCAGAAGAACACCGTTTCCACACCGTAGGGCGAACGCACCTTGCCGGCGTCGGTATAGCCGAGGCGGGCGAAAAATTCCTGGCCGGTGGCCGTGCTGTGCAGTTGCAGCGCTTTCACGCCCCAGCCGCAAGCCTGCTCCTCCACGCGCTTGAGCAGCGCCTTGCCGAGTCCCTGACCGCGCACCTCCGGCAGCAGATAGCACAGCGCCAGCTTGCCGGCGCCGGTGAGCAATGCGACGCCGACGACGGCGCCTTCGCTGATAGCCACCAGCGAAAAATTGGTGGGCGAGCTGAACCAGTTCGCCACCATCTGCGGAGTTTTATTGCCTAGCCAGGCATCGAGGATGGCGGGATCGTTCTGATGATCCAGTTCGCAGCATTCCTTGATAGACCGGCGCAATACATTGCATGCTGCCTCCGCATCCGTCGAAGCAGCAATACGAATTTCAAGACTCATGTATGCTCACAAAACATTACTAATTACGACTATACACCAAGCCGGGTAAGGCCGTCCGATGCTGCCAGACTAGAGGGTGGCTCCGTATTTGCCCACTAATGTTTTCAAAAATCCATATACGTTTTATAGCGAACTTCTAAGCATATTACGAAAAATTCGTATCTTTTCCGCGCGAAATTTTACACTATGGACACTTGTTATTACGAAAGCTCATTATGACCAAGCAAAAATCTGCTCGCCGCATCGTCATCGCCTCCTTCCTGGCCGCTTCGGCCACCTTGCTGGGCCTGCCGTTGCAAGCCCAGGCCGCCGACCCTGTGCTGCTGAACGCGTCCTATGACGTGACGCGCGAGCTGTTCAAGGACATCAACCCGGCCTTCGTCGACTACTGGAAGAAAACCACCGGCGAAACCGTCAGCGTCAACCAGTCGCACGGCGGCTCGTCCAAGCAGGCCCGCTCGGTGGCCGACGGCATGGAAGCGGCCGTGGTGACCATGAACCAGGCCAACGACATCGACATTCTGGTCGATCGTGGCGTGGTGACGGCCGACTGGGCCAAGAAATTCCCGAACGGCGCCTCGCCCTTCTACTCCACCGTAGTCTATCTGGTGCGCAAGGGCAATCCAAAACAGTTAAAGAACTGGGACGACCTGGCCAAGCCTGGCGTGCAAGTCATCATTCCGAATCCTAAAACCTCGGGCAACGGTCGCTACACCTTCCTGGCCGCGTGGGGTTCGGTACTGAAAAAAGGCGGCAGCGAAGCCCAGGCGCGCGAGCTGGTGGGCAAGATCATCAAGAACGTGCCGATCCTGGACGCCGGCGGCCGTGGCGCCACCACCACCTTCACCCAGCGTGAAATCGGCGACGTGCTGATCACCTTCGAAAACGAAGTCAACCTGGTGCGCACCGAGTTCGGCGACAAGTTCGACGTGGTCTACCCGACCACTTCCATCCTGGCCGAATCGCCGGTGGCCGTGGTCGACAAGGTGGTGGACCGCCGCAACCTGCGCAAGCAGGCCACCGGCTACCTGAACTACCTGTACACCGAGGAAGCTCAGGAAATCATCGCCAAGCATTCGCTGCGCCCACGCTCGGAAAAGGCCTTCAAGAAGTACAACGCCAACTTCCGCCAGGTCGCCTTGTTCTCGGTGGATGAGGTGTTCGGCGGCTGGAAAGCGGCCCAGAAGAAGTTCTTCGACGACGGCGGCGAATTCGACAAGATCTATCAGAAGTAATTGCCGTCATCCATCACAAGCCCCGAGGCGCTCGCGCCTCGGGGCTTTTTTCATCGTAAACCTAAAAAAAATATAAGAATCCGGGACTTACGCACAATAGACGAGAACCCACTTTAATGATATTGTCTATCCTTAGAGAATATTGCCGTATAGCTAGACTATTTGCGCGCGCCACGTCCCCCAGACGTGTCCGATGGACTCCTCTTTCCTTATTGAATACCGATATGCTCAAGAAAATTGTTGCTGTACTGCTGACATCGTTTACTGCGGCCGCATTTGCCGCAGTACCGCTCGGCTCGCAGTCCGTGCTGGTGGTCGAAGACGCCACCGGCAAAGTGCTGCTGGAAAAGAACGCCAATACCCAGGTGCCGATCGCCTCGTTGACCAAGCTGATGACGGCCATGGTGGTGCTGGACGCCAAACTGGACATGAACGAAAAGATCGCCATCGACCGTGCGGACGTGGATATGTTGAAACACAGCACCTCGCGCGTGCCGGTCGGTGCGGAAATTTCGCGCGGCGATGTGTTGCAGCTGGCGCTGATGTCATCAGACAACCGTGCCGCCGCATCGCTGGCGCGCACCTTTCCCGGTGGCCTGGCCGGCTTCAAGCTGGCAGTCCGGCAGAAGATCCGCACGCTGGGTCTGACCCAGACCGTGATCGAGGAACCGACCGGTTTGTCGCCGCAGAATATGTCGACCGCGACCGATCTGGTCAAGATGGCGGCGGCTGCCGGAAGCTATCCCGAGATCCGCCGCATCACCACCGACACCAAGGACATCATCGACATCAAGGGCCGCAAGGTGGAGTATCACAACACCAATCGCCTGGTCGGGGCCAAGGGTTGGGATGTGGGGCTGTCCAAGACGGGTTACACCGAAGAGGCCGGCCGTTGCCTGATCATGCGCTTCAAGTCGGCCGGTAAGGATGCCACGCTGGTGTTGCTGAACGCCAAGGCGAACTCGGCCCGCTTGATGGATGCGGCCAATATTCGTCGCTTCGTTGCGGGTCCGAATGAGAAACCGAAAGTATTGAAAGCTTCGGTCAAGAGCAAGAAAAAGGCTGTCAAACAGGCCAAGCGTACGCGTCGGGCGATGTGATGCTCGCTACCCCGCACCGCCACGCGGGGTCGGACCCCGTACGGGGTCCGACCCCTAAGTAGTCACGCTGGCGCAGAGGCAAACGCGCACGGGGTAGGACCAGATTCTGGCTGCAACACGCCAAGTTTTGGTTTAAACCCCGCCCAGCAACTCCCTCAGACCGCTTGCTCTTTGGGTCCGCTGGCCTATCGCATCCAGCAACACCTGTCCGTTCGGGGTGAGTAACGTAAAGTAGTCGCGCGCCCGCGTGATGCCGGTGTAGATCAACTCCCTGGCCAACATCCCTCCGCCATCTTTCGGCAACACCATGGCCGTGTGCGCAAACTCCGATCCCTGCGATTTGTGCACCGTCATGGCGAACGCCGTTTCCACATTTCTTAATCTTGTGGCAAGTACGCTGCGCACCGTTTCGCCTTCCGAGAAGTACACCCGCAATGCGCCCGGCCGCAGCGGGTCCGGCAAGGTCAGGCCGATATCGCCGTTGAACACCCCCGTCGCATAGTCGTTACGCGTCACCATCACCGGCCGGCCGAGATACCATTCGCCGGTTTTCTTGAGCAAGCCAGCCGATTGCAATCTTTGTTCAATTGCATCATTCAAGCCCGACACGCCCCACTCGCCTTCCCGCACCGCGCACAAAATCCGAAAGCTTTCGAAGCTTTTCAAAATATCAAGTCGTACGATGTCCTCGGCATGTTCCGGCAAATTCTTGATTAATTGCAAATAGCCGCGATAGCCCGTCAACGCCAGCTGCAGCAAGTCCGCAGACTGCGCCAGGTCGGTCCAGACCACCTTGCCGTCGCCGCCCGAACGCAATACCTCGATCGTTCTGGCCGCGTCGCCCGCGTTCACGGCCAGCGCCAGCGCGCCGATCGGTCCGCTGAAACGGCGGCTTTCGCGCAGCATCACCGTCTGCTGCGCGATCGGTCCGCCATCTCCAATGTACGACTCCGGGATTTGCTGGCCCGTGCTCGCCTGCACATAAGATAGCGTTTCCGGCAGGTAGTCCCCGGCCTCGGCCTTGTGGCACAGGTCGCCCAACACCGCGCCTGCCTCTACCGACGCCAGTTGATCCTTGTCACCCAGCAAGATCAACGTGGCGCGCTCCGGCAAGGCCGCCAGCAGTGCCGACATCATTTCCAGGTGAATCATTGACGCCTCATCAACAATCAGCACATCCACATCGAGCTGATTGCCGGCGTGGTACTGGAACGCCCGGGTATCGGGACGCGCGCCCAGCAAGCTGTGCAAGGTCCGCGCCGCGCCCATGCGCGCCGCCAGCTCGCGCAGCGGCAGGGCCGATCCGACCTTTTCAGCCAGTTCGTCCAGCGCGATATCGATCGATTGCTTGAGCCGCGCCGCCGCCTTACCGGTGGGTGCGGCCAGCGCCACGCGCAAGCCGGACCGCCGCTCGCCGGCGGTGGCGAACAGCAAAGCCAGCAGCCGCGCCACGGTGTAGGTCTTGCCCGTGCCTGGACCGCCGGTGATGATGCCGAGCTTGCCGCGCATGGCCACCGCGCAGGCGACCTTTTGCCAGTCCGGGCCGCCGCCGCGCGTCGGGTGCGGGAACAGGATGTCTAGCCAGCGCCGGATGTCGGCCGTTTCCGCATCGGCGTCGGCCGCCAGCACGCCGCCCAAGGCGCGCAAGCGTACCGCGCCGGCAACGTGGGTTTCATCCTGCCAGTAACGGCGCAGGTAAAGGCGGTCGCCGTCCAGCACCAACGGCTGGTTGGCCTGCTCGCCGCCCACCGGCCACACCTGACGGCACTCGGCCAGCAAGGATCGCCAGGCGGCCTCGTGTTGCGGCCAGTCGCCGACGGCGGTGCGCAATTCGCGCCATTCGTCGCCGCTCCAGCCCAGCAGCGCGGCCGGGTCGCCGTTCAGCTCGCTCAGCATCAGGCAGCTGTGGCCGCGTCCCTCCAGTTCGGACAACAGCACGCAGGCGGCCATCAATTGCGGCGAATTGTCGCCCACCGAGCCGATAAAGCGTGCGAAAGCGCCACTCAGGCGGCGCAACTGGCCGGCTTCGGTCAGCGCGTCGACCTGCGCGAAAAATGCGTTACTCATGAGATGCACCCAACAGGCTGTCCAGCCCTTCCAGCAATTCGGGATCCGGCGCCATCAGATAGCAGCCGCGCGTTTGCGGGTTGCCGATACCGCGCAGGAACATGAAAATCGCCCCGCCCAGCTGAACAGCGGGATCATAGGCGTCGCCCAGGCGGCTTTGCAGCAGCCGGTGCAGCGCCAGCATGTAGATGGCGCCCTGGATGTCGTAGCGATGCTCGGCCATGGCGCCGATCAGCGCCGCTTCGTGATAGGCCGCATCGCCGCCGCCCAGCGCGTTCGATTTGTAGTCCAGCACCCAATAACGGCCCTGGTGCTCGAACACCAGGTCGCAGAAGCCTTTCAGCATACCGTGCAGCTCGCGCTCCGGCAGCGCCGGGCGCGCGACGCCGCCCAGCAGATGCGCGGCGCACAGCCGGTCCAGCGCGCTGGTCACCAGACGCTCGCTCGGGAACCAGAACTCCATTTCCGGCAGCGGTTCGGCGATGCTGCTCAGCGGAGCGTCCAGATACGGCAGCGGCGTGCCGGCGATCACGCGCAGCCACGCCAGCGTGTCGTCCAGGCGGTTGCCCCAGCCGGCGCGCTGCACGCGGCGCGTCAGGCGCGTCTCGAAATGTTCGCTGTCGATGACGGCAAAGCCCTCCTGCCCCATCCACTCCAGTTGCTCGTGCAGGAAGTTGCCGGGCACCGAACCGCGCGGGAAACGGTGCCACGGCGCGTCCTCCACCCGCCCCGGCAAAACCATGGATGGCGACTCGCCCTCCTCCAGCAGCTTTTCCTGCAAGCCGTCGCGCGGCACCAGGCCGGCGGCGCTGATGGCGCCTGTCGGTCCGGTGCGCCGCGCCAGCGAGCTGAAACTGCCGACCGACCAGTCGCGTTCAAAGCGTCCGCCGTAATGCTGCGGCTCCAGCAACGGCGGGCGTTGCTCGACGCGGCTAAGGTGCGTGGCCGGCTGCGCGCCCATCGGCAGCGTGGCGATGCTGATCGGATCGCAGCCCTGGCAGGCGTGGTGCCAGCGTTCCATCATCAGGTCCGACGGCAGCGGTACCCCGCCGGTCAGCAAATAGCCGAGCGCTGATTCGTGCAGCGTGTTATCGCCGGCCTTGCGTGCCGACAGCGCCGTCACGCCCAGCCACAGGAAGTGGCGCGCGCGCGTCAGCGCCACGTACATCAGGCGCAGATCCTCTTGCAGGCGCGCGCGCTCGACCAGTTCCATGGCGGTGTCGCTCAAGGCCATGTCGATGCGGCGCACGCCGTCGTCGTCGCTGAATTCAAAGAAGCTGCGGTTGCGCCGCTCGACCTTGCGCGCGGTGACGGCGAACGGCAGGTACACCAGCGGATATTCCAGGCCTTTGGATTTGTGGACCGTGACCACCTTCACCAGCTCGGCGTCGCTTTCCAGACGCAGCACGCGTTCGTCGCCGGCGCCCTCGCCGCCTTCGATCTGCTCGGCCAGCCAGCGTATCAACGCCTGCTCGCCGTCCAGCTGGCGGCTGGCCGATTGCAGCAGTTCGGCCAGGTGCAGCAGGTTGGTCAGGCGACGCTCGCCGCCGGCCTGCTGCAACAGGGTGGCCGGCAAGCGCAGTTGGTGGATGAAGCGGCGCAGCATGGCCAGCACGCCCTGGCGCTGCCAGATGATGTGCAGCGTTTTCAGTTGTTCGACGCGCTCCTCCCACGCCAGTTCGTCCGACGACAGGCGCGCCAGTTCGGCCAGCGCCAAGCCTGCGGTGCGCGTGGCGTAGGCGGTGCGCGCCAGCGCGCCGTCGAGCGGATTGGCGACCGCCGACAACCAGCGCAGCACGTCGGCCGCTTCCTCGCTGTCGGTGACGGAGTCCTTGTCGGAGAGGTAGACGCTAGGCACGCCGCGCCGTTGCAGCGCGCGGCGGATGGCCGCCGCTTCCTTGCGGTCCCGCACCAGCACGGCGATGTCGGCCGGCTGCAGGCGCTTGAAGTCTTTGCCATCATCAAAGCCGACACGCTGTGCATTCAGTTTGGCGACGATGTCCTCGGCACAGTGATGCGCAAAGAATTCGCGATAGCTGTCGGCCTTGAGATCCTGGGCTGCACTGCAGGCGAGCACCAACGCCGGCAGGTCGCCGGCCGCGTCGACCATGCGTTCATCGCGGCCCTTGGCGCCGACGGCTTCGAATGGCAGCGGATTTTCGCGCGTGACGATGTCGCGGAAGCGGAAAGCGCCGCGCGGGAAGCCCTGGTCCGCAGCGCGACTTTCGGCGTGCATGAACAGGTGGTTGACGGCGTCCACCACCGCTTTCGTGGAGCGGTAGTTGGTGCCCAGTTGGTAGTGCCGGCCGGCCGTGGCCCGACGTGCCGACAGGTAGCTGTGAATGTCCGCGCCACGGAAACCGTAGATCGATTGTTTCGGATCGCCGATCAGGAACAGCCCCGTCGCCGGATCGTTGTCCGCCACGCGATACAGTTCATTGAAGATCTGGTACTGGTTGGGCGCCGTGTCCTGGAATTCGTCGACCAGCGCCACCGGGTACTGGTCGGTGATGCGCTTGCGCAGCGCGGCGCCGTTTTCGCCTTGCAGCGCCGCGTTCAGACGGTCCAGCATGTCGGCAAAGCCGAATTGGCGGCTGCGCTTCTTCAATTCCGCCATGCGCTCGGCCACCGCTGCGGCCGCGTGCCGGTACAGCGCGTGCGACAGCGGTTCGATTTCCAGCAGCGCGTTTTTCAGCGCTTGCGTTTCTTCGAAATCCTCGGGTATGGCGGTGCTGAAGTTTTTCGAGAACGCGTCTTCGATGCCTTCCGTGGCAAGGCGGTTCCAGGCGGTCTCCGAAATATCGGGCATGACGCTGGCCGGATTTTGCGCCCATGCGCGCAGGCCGTTGAACCAGGCCACCAGCGAGTCGGGCCGCATCTTGTTACCGTTGAAGCACTTGGGATCGACCGCGCGGTGTTGGGCGATCCATTGTTCCATGCGGGTGGCGCGCTGGTACCAGCCTGCCTTCAGTTGCGCGAGCTGCGCCTGCTGCTGCCGTTGCACGCCGGCGATCAGCGCGCCCAGCGATTCGCCGCGACCGGCGGCATCGCCGATGATGTCGGCGCGCTTGACCAAGTCGCGGATCGATTTTTTCAATGCGCCGACCTCGCTCCAGCAGGACAGCAGCGCTTCCAACGAGACCGCGTTCAGCGGATACACTTGCTGGCGCCAGTAATCGTGCGCGGCGTCTTCGAACAGCGCTTGTTCGTCGCTGACCAGTTCTTCGTCGAACAGGCTGCCGCTGTCGAAGGCGTGCTCGCGCAGCATGCGCTGGCACCAGGCGTCGATGGTGAAAATAGCGGCTTCGTCCATGGTCTCGGCGGCCAGCTGCAAGCGGTGCGCGGCTTGCTGCTGCGCACCGCGGTCGGGATAGGATACCAGGATCTCGTCCAGGTATTCATCGCGCTTTGGCTGCGGCTCGGTGGCGCGGAAGTAGGCGGCCGCCTCCACCAGCCGCTCGCGCACCCGGTTGGACAGCTCGCGCGTGGCGGCGCGGGTGAAGGTCATCACCAGGATATCGGCCGGCAGCAAGGGACGCTGGTAGGCGTTGTCGTCGCCGTGGCCCAGCACCAGGCGCACGTACAGCGCGGCGATGGTCCAGGTTTTGCCGGTGCCGGCGCTGGCCTCGATCAGGCGCGAGCCGTGCAGCGGAAAGGTCAGCGGCGCGAGTTGATTTGCTGCGTTGTTCATGCCGAGCCCTCGCCGTCGATCTGCTCGACCGTAATAAAGTGTTCCATCCATTCCGCCAGCGGGCCATACAGGGCGCGCGATACATCGTCGAAATCGTCCTCCACGCTGAGGGCGGCGAAGTCCGGCCACAAACGCGCCAGGCACAGGTCCTGGTTCTCGCCGCCGATGTCGAAGCCGCCGTCGTACACGGCCCGTGGATCGCCTTCCTGCACCAGTGCCAGCGCCGTCTTGCAGGCGGTCGGCAAGGGCCGGTTCATGCCGTCGCGCCACAGGCACACCAGTTCGCGCAGGGCTTGCTGCGCCTGCACCGGGTCCAGCGGCGTCATGGTGACGATGGCGTCGCGCGCCACCAGGTAACCGGTGACCTGCATGCCGGTGGCCGATATGGCCAGCTGGCGCAGCCACATGGCGATCAGTTTGTCGCCGCGCGGCTTGCCCTGCTTGTCGGCCACGCGCGAGGACATCTGCGCCAGCCACACGGTGTCGCTGCCGTTGCTGCGCAGCTGATCGATCCAGTCGTCCAGCGGCACGCCGGCCAGCACCAGATTCAGCGCCACCTTGGGCGCCGGCAGTTCGTAGTGCTGGCGCAGCGTCAGCCACGCGCAGCGCACCGGCACCAGCGCCTGCACCAGCTGGTCCTGATACTGCTGGCCGATCAGGCCGATCGGCAGCACGCCTTCGCGCGCCAGGCGGCCGGCGCGCTGGGTCAGTTTGTCGTAGACCTGGTCGATTTCCTCCGGCGTTTCGGCGTCATCGAGCAGGGTGTCTTCCAGCAGGTAGCGTTCCAGCGCGTTGAGCGAGAACGGTTCCTCGTCCTCGCCCACCAGCGCGGATTCAACGAACATCACGCCCAGGCGCTGGCGGAAGAAGAAGCGCACCGGCTGGCGCAGGAAGTTGTGCAGGCTGGCCAGCTTGAGGCGGAACTTGTCGTCGATGTCGAACGGCGGCAGCACCGCCGCTTCGGCGCTGGCGGCATCCTCACCGTGCGCCTCGCGCCATTCGCGCGCGTAGGTCAGCAGGCCGCCGGCTTCGAAATAGCGACGGCTGAAGGGTTGCAGCGCATGCTCGGTGGTGCGCGCGTGCAGATCTTCCTCGTTGAGATCCCAGCCGCTGACCAGGTAGTCGCGCAACTGCGACACCAGCACCGACGGCGGCTGCTCGCTGTTGTCGCGCACATTGCGTCCGACCCAGCTGATATACAGCTTGTCGCGCGCGGCCAGCAGCGCTTCCAGCATCAGGTAGCGGTCGTCGTCGCGGCGCGAACGGTCGCCCGGACGGGCCATGCCCGGCTGCGCCAGCAGGTCGAAGTCGGCCTTGGGCGCGCGGCGCGGGAAATCGCCGTCGTTCATGCCGAGCAGGCAGACCACGCGGAACGGCACGGCGCGCATCGGCATCAGCGTGCAGAAGGTGACGCCACCCGATACGAACTGGTGGTTCAGCGTCGGCTCGTCCATCAATCCCAGCCAGGCCTCGCGCAACACGGCCAGCGGCACGGCTTCTTCGTAGGCCGCGCCTTCGCAGGTGTCCAGCCATTGGTTCAGGGCGTCGTCCAGCAGGGCCAGGGTCAGGCGGTCGCCCTCCTCGCCGGCCTTGAAAAAGGCCGCCAGCAGCGCGCGCGCCTGCACGCCCCACTCGGCCGGCGAGCGCGATTCGGCCAGCACGGCGCGCCAGTGCAGCAGCGCTTCCACCAGTTGGGCCAAGGAGCCGGCCAGCGCGGCATCGAGCCCGCCGACTTCCGCATACGGTTCAATGCCGGCGAAGCTGGCGCCGCCCTGCCCATTCGCACCACTCGCGCCACTGGCATAACCGAGCAACATGCGGCGAACGCCGAAGATCCAGGCATTCTGCTCGCCGGCCGGGCCGAGACCGAGACCGCTGCGGTGTTCCTGATCCAGCCCCCAGCGCACGCCGGCGCCTTCGATCCAGCGGCCCAGCGTCGGCAGGTCGTCGTCATGCAGGCCGAAGCGCGCGGCCAGCGCCGGCACGTCCAGCAGGTCGCGCACCTCGCTCTGGCGACAGCGTTGCTGCGGCAAGCGCAGCAACCATTCCAGCGCCACCAACAGCGGATTGACGCTGCGGTCGTTGACGTCGCCGATTTCGAACGGAATATAGCGCGCATCGTTGCGGCGATGCTGGGCGAATACCGCATGGATGGCAGCGGAGAAGGTATCGATGTCGGGCACCATCACCACCACGTCGCGCGGGCGCAGCGGGCGGCCGCTGCGCTGGGCGTCGGCAAACATTTGCAGCAGCTGGTCGTGCAGCACCTCGACCTCGCGCTGCACGCTGTGGGCGATATGGAATTCAATCGAGCGGTCGTCCGCCGCCGGCGCCGCGTGCGGGTGCTCGGACAGCGGCAGCAGTTCGCGCACGGCAGCCTGCACCTGCGCCAGCAGCGTGTCGCCCTCCCCTTCGCTGAACAGGTCCACCCGCAGCGGTGCAGCGGCGTCTTCATTTTCAGCGGCAGCAGCTTGCGCCGCTTCGTCGAATTCATCGAGCATGCGCACGAAGTCGCGGCCCTGTCGCCCCCAGCTGGCCAGCAGCGGGTGGCTGTGGGCGTGCAGTTCTTCCAGCGGAATCTGACCCAGGTCCTGGCCGTTGCGCAGTTGCTGGCGGCGGTGCGCGCTGCGCAGCAGGTCGCGCCCTTCGATGATGTCGCCCCAGTAGTACTGGCAGGGATTGGGCACGGCCAGCAGCACCTGGGTGTAACGCGCCAGCGAAGCCAGCGCCTGCAAGGTCTGGAACGGCAGCGCCGACACGCCGAAGATCACCACCCGGCGCGGCAGGCGGCCCAGTGCTTCCTCGCCGGCGGCGCTGGCGCGCACGAATTCCGTGTGCACCGTGGCGCGGCCCAGGTCACGCTCCTGCGGCGCCACGTCGGCGATCACGGTACGCCACAACTGGCCCTGCCAGCGCTGGTCTTCCGGCAGCGGCGTGACGTCGCCGCGCGCATTGCGCAGCTGGTCGCGGCCGGCGGCCCAGTCGTCCAGCCAGTCCGCCCGGTAGACCTGGTATTGGTCGAACAAGTCGGCCAGCCGCTCGGCCAGTTGCAGGCGGCGTTCGGCCTCGCCGTCGGCCAGGAAATGGCGCAGCGGCGTGAACACGGGATCGGCCAGCAAGGTAGGCAGAAGACGCATCAGGCGCCAGGTCAGCGGTCCTTTGTCGAAGGCGGAGATGGGCGGCACGCGTTCGCGCCCCAGCATGCCGCGATAGGCGTCCCACAGGAAGCGCGCCGGCAGCGCCACGCGGGCGGCGGCGCAGATGCCGACTTCCTCGGCCAGCGCGATCTTCAGCCACTCGGCCACGCCGTTCGACTGCACCAGGAAGATTTCCGATTCCAGCGCCCCGAGCGGATGGTTTCTCAGCCATTGGAAGACGGCGGCGCGCAGCTGTTCCATCTGGTTGCCGTGCAAAATCAGCAGGCCGGGGGTGATGCCAGGGTGCATAGGGCTGTTCTGTATGATCGAAGCCCTATTATCGCTCTAGCCCGGATCGTATGCCAGCAGTTCCTGTTCGATATGCAGGTCCAGCACGGCCAGCATGGCGTGCAACTGCTGCACCAGCCGGCGGGCGTTGTCGCTGTCGGCGTCGTTGCGCACCTGTTCCAGCGCATAGCACAGGTTCCCGAACTGCATGGCGCCCACCGCGCGCGCCGCCGATTTGATGCGGTGCCCCAGTTCGGACAGCTGGACCAGATCGTCCCGGGCCAGCGCCTGGTCGATCTCCACCAGGCCGTCGCGGGCGGAAGTCAGGAACAGCAGCGCGTATTTGCGCATCTTGTCCGGCTTGCCGCTGAAGGTGGAGGCCAGCGCCGCCAGGTCGAACAGCTCGGCAGTTGCCTGGTCGTCCTGCGGCGCGGTGGCGATCACCGGCATGGCCGGGATCGCCGGGATCGCCGGCGCGGCGGATACCGGCGGCGGCGGCGGCGGCGGCGCCGGCGGCGCGGCAGGCGCCATCTGGCGCGGCACGAACACCGGTGGCGACGGCAGCACCGCCACCTCGATCGGCGCCGAGAAATACGACGGCGGCGGCGGCACCGGCTTGCGCGCCATCTCGCTTGGCGTCCTGGCCCGCTGGCTCATCCACTTCGACAGCATATTGAACAGCAGCTTGGGCGCGATCGGCTTGGTGACAAATTCGTCCATGCCGGCGTCCAGGCAGCGCTGTTGGTCGCCGCGCCCGGCGTTGGCGGTCATGGCGATGATCAGCGTCGCCGACAGCTTGGGGTGGGCGCGGATCAGGCGCGTGGCTTCGTAACCGTCCATCACCGGCATCTGCACGTCCATCAGCACGCAGTCGAAGCGCTCCTTGAGCAGCAGGTCGATGGCTTCCTTGCCGTTGTTGGCCACGCAAACGGTGGCGCCGGCGTCCTCCAGCAGCTCTTGCCCCACCTGCTGGCTGAAGATATTGTCCTCCACCAGCAGGATGGAGGCGCCGCGTATGCTGTCCAGCACATCCGGCTGCACCGCATCGTCGCCGCTTTGCAGGAAGCGCACGCCCTTGACCAGGCGCGCGGTGAACCAGAACGTGCTGCCCTTGCCCGGCGCGCTGTCGACGCCGACGCCGCCGCCCATCAGCTCCGCCAGCTGCTTGCTGATCACCAGCCCCAGGCCGGTGCCGCCGTAGCGGCGCGTGGTCGAAGTGTCGGCCTGGTGGAAGGACTGGAACAGCTGCGCCACCTGGTCCTGCGTCATGCCGATGCCGTGGTCCACCACTTCGAAACGCACCATCACGTGGCTGTCGCGCTCCTCCAGCGGCCGCGCGCGGATGACCACCTTACCGTTTTCGGAGAACTTGATCGCGTTGCTGGCGAAGTTCAGCAGCACCTGCTCCAGCCGCAGCGGATCGCCGCGCAGTTGGTGCGACAGGCCGGGCCAGATTTCGTACACCAGCTCCAGCCCCTTGGCCTGCGCGCTTTCGCCCAATTGGCTGGAGATATTCGACAGCAGCGTATCGAGCGTGAAGTCCAGCACCTCCAGGTCCATCTTGCCCGCTTCGATCTTGGAGAAGTCCAGGATGTCGTTGATGATGCCCAGCAGGTGCTGGCCGGAGTGGTAAATCTTCTGCAGATAGTCGCGCTGCTTGGGATGCGTGACCGATTTCAGCGCCAGGTGCGCCATGCCGATGATGGAGTTCATCGGCGTGCGGATCTCGTGGCTCATATTGGACAGGAAGTCGCTCTTGGCCTGGTTGGCGGCGTCGGCTTCCTCCTTCAGCTTGTGCAGCTCCGTGATGTCGGTCGACAGGCCGATCACCGCCGTCACCGAGCCGCCCAGCTCCACCGGCACCTTCACGGTCCACTGGTGCTGCACCACGCCGTCGCTGCCGACGAAGGCGGTCTCGCCGGAACGCTTGGCGTTGTCGGCGAATACGGGCCGCTCCAGGGCCCACTGGGCGTCCGCCGTCGCCGGGTCCATCAATTCCCGATCGAGCTTGCCGACGATGTCCCTGGCCGGCAATCCCATGCAGGCGGCCATGCGCGCGTTGACGTAGATGTAGCGGCGATTACGATCCTTCATGTAGACGTGGGCGTCGACGTTGTTGAGCACCGTGTCGAGCATGACGCCCTGCTTGATGGCGCGCCGGCGCGAGGCGTACAGCACGAAGACATAGCTATACAACAGCAGCGTGCCGGCAAAGCCGGTCAGCGCGGCGATCCACGGGAAGTAGAGATCGAAGCCGGTCAGCAGCGCCTCCTTGCGCACCTGGAACTGCGCCTTCCACAGGCTGCCGTTGAAATCGATCGGCAGCACGGTTTCAAAATAATCTTCACGCTCGGCGGCCGCCAGCGGCGTGGCGACCAGCGCGCCGTTGTCGTTGTACAGCAGACGGTCGGTCGGCTCGATCACCAAGCGGCGCTGCTCAACGTCGGCGCTGCCGTCGGCGTACAAGGTCAGATGCACTTGCCGCACCGTCATCTCGTCGATCGCGCCCTGCACCAGCCGGGGCACGCTGAAGCCCGCGCCCACCGAGCCCAGATAGGCAGAGCGGCGCTCGGCCACGGTGCCGGTCGGCAGACCGCGCCGGTAGACCGGCAGCCGCACGCCCAGGCCGAAATGCGGCGTCGGCAGCTTGACCACGATAGGCTGGCCGGAAGCGGACACCTGGCCGCTGTCGCGCGAGGACGCCAGCATGCGGGCGATGGCCGGATTGGCGGCGATGTCGACGCCGTGCCGTTCTTCCAGCATGGAGGACGGCTCAAGATAGGTCAGCACCGCGTACTGTTCGCGGCGGCCGGCGGGCTTGATGTCGAATTCGGGAAAGCCTTCGGCGCGCACGCCGTTGACGAAGGCGTCGCGTTGCGCATCCAGCACCAGCGGCGCCCAGGTCAGCGCTTCGATGGCGGGAAAATAGCGCGGGATATCGAGACTGGCGACGTACTGATTGAACTGTTTGCGGGAAATGGCGTCGCTGGTTTGAAACAGCGCCGCCATGCCGCGCGTCAGGTCCGAATAGGACTTGATGCGCGCCGAGATGCCGTACTGCGTGCTGCGTGCCAGGTTTTCAAAGCGCCGGGCGGCGTCGTCATCAACCGTGCGCGCGGCCACGCCATAGAGCAGCGCACCAATCCCAGCCGCCAAGGCGCAGCCCATCGCCCAAAATACCAGGCGTGAACGGGTGACGAATTTCCTCCTGTTAGCTGTTTTCAGCATGCAGTATCACTTGAATACGAAATTATTTGCATCACAGCAGCATACTATTAATGCTCCGCTGAAACCAGTGGAAGAATTGGTGAGAATTGGCTCCAATCGTGCGCGTAGGAAAATTTAGTTCCGATAATATTTTTCTCGCGAGAAAAACTAGGATTTGCGTTATTAAAAAGATAAAATAGCGCGCGTCGCAAAGATGTCGCAACGCACAATTTTGCTTGACTCGACCACCCACAAGAGTATCTTTACCTTCCATAACGCTACCTTCGACACCTGCCGTGCAAATCCCCAAAGTCCTTCTCGTAAACGACGACCAGGCCAGCCTATATGCGCTGGAAAGCCTGTTGCTGGAAGCCGCCGATCAACAGGTGTACGAACTGATGACCGCCAGCTCGGGCAAGGAGGCGTTGCGCCATGTGTTGTTGCACGAATTCGCCGTGATCCTGCTTGACGTCAGCATGCCCGGCATGGATGGTTTCGAGACGGCCGAGGCGATCCACTCGCATCCGCGCTCGGCCGGCACGCCGATCATCTTCATCACAGCCCACTACGCCGACGAAATCAACCGCCTCAAGGCCTACCAAAAAGGCGCGGCCGATTACTTGTTTACACCGGTGATACCGCAAATCCTGCAGGCCAAGGTGGCGGTGTTTGTGGAAATGTCGCAGCGGAATATCGAACTGCGCATCAAGACCGAGGCGCTGGCGCGGCTGAACCAGGATTTGCGCGTTCAGCGCCTGCAGGACCTGGAGCGCATCAACGCCGAACTGGAACAGGAAATCAAGGAACGCAAACAGGCGGAGCAGCGCGCCCACGAGCTGTCCACCCGCGACGCCCTGACCAACCTGCACAACCGCCGCGCCCTGATCCAGCAGCTGGAACACGCCGTCGCCACTTCGGACCGCAACGGCATCGGCTTCGCGCTGCTGTTCCTCGACCTCGACAAATTCAAGCCGATCAACGACACCTACGGCCACGAGGCCGGCGACGAGTTGCTGCGCCAGGTGGCGGCGCGGCTGACGGCAGCGGTGCGCGTGGCCGACACCGTGGCGCGGCTCGGCGGCGATGAATTCGTCGTCATCATCGAAGGCAAGGCGGCATCGGCCAACGCCGCGCGCGTGGGCCGCAAGATCGAAATGGCCTGCGCCCTGCCGTTCGATATCGGCAGCCACCGCCTGAAGACGGCAGCCAGCATCGGCATCGCCCTGTATCCGCAGGACGGCGCCGACGCCCAGGCGTTGATGAAGAACGCCGACACCGCCATGTACCACGCCAAGGAGAACGGCTCCACGCCGGTGCAGTTCTTCCACGAAGAGCTGAACGTGCGCGAACGCGAGCGCGAGCGCTGGACCCTGGAGCTGCGCAAGGCACTGGCCGCCGGCCAGTTGGAACTGCGCTACGAGCCGCAGGTAGACCTGCATACCGGCCGCATCATCGGCGCCGAGGCGCTGCTGTACTGGCGGCATGCGGTGCATGGTCCCATCGAAGCGGCGCAGTTCCTGCCGATGGTGCAGGAACGCGCGCTGCTGGACCGCATCGACGCCTGGGTGATTGCGCAGTGCTGCTCGCAGGTCGCACTGTGGCAAAGCATGAACGCAACTGCGTCGGCGGCATCGGCCGCGCCGCTGTGCATCTGGCTCAACCTGGCCACGCCGCAGCTGCATCCCGAATTGCTGCAAGTGCTGCTGCCCGCCATGCGCAAGCACGGCCTGGCGCCGGGTAGCATCGGCATCGAGCTCAATGAAAATCTGCTGTTCGGCCCGGGCGACGCCCTGGCGCAAATGCTGACCCAGATGCAAAGCACCGGCGTGCGCATCGCCCTGGACGATTTCGGCAGCGCGCGCTCCTCGCTGGCCGCCTGCAAGCGCTGGCAGCTGAACACCTTGAAGATAGACCGCAGCTTCGTACACGGCATCGGCAACCACGAAGGCGGCACCGATATCGTGGCCGCCGTGATCCATCTGGCGCGGGCGCTCTCCATGCGCGTGGTGGCGCTGGGCGTGGAAACGCGGCAGCAACTGGAAGTGCTGCAGGAACTGGGCTGCCATACCTGCCAGGGCGCCCTGTTCTATCCGCCGCTGCCGGCGGCCGGCCTGCTGGAGCAGAACAGCGGCGCCGAATCGAACATCGATACTCCAAACATACCGACTCACCTCCCCTCCTAAGCAATGAGGAATAAGCGATGAACAATATGACCGACCTGGGTGAACAACTGGACGCCAAAGTGCTGCTGTCCACGCTGATGGCGCTGAAAAAAGGCGACTTCTCCGTGCGCATGCCCTCCGACTGGGTGGGCATGGCCGGCAAGATCGCCGACACCCTGAACGACATCATCGACACCAAGGCGCGCATGGTGCGCGAGGTGACGGAGGTGAGCCGCGTGGTGGGCCGCGAAGGCCGCCTGACGCAGCGCGCGGAAATGCCGAACACGGTGGGTGGCTGGGCCACCATCATCAGCTCCGTCAACACCCTGATCGACGACCTGGTGCGACCGACTTCCGAAATGGCGCGCGTGATCGGCGCCGTGGCGAAAGGCGACCTGTCGCAGACCATGTCGCTGGAGGTGGACGGTCACCCGCTGAAGGGTCAGTACCTGCGCGCGGCGATGACCGCCAACACCATGGTGGAACAGCTGTCGTCCTTCTCGTCCGAAGTAACGCGCGTGGCGCGTGAAGTGGGTACCGAAGGCAAGCTCGGTGGTCAGGCGCAGGTGAAAGGCGTGGCCGGCACCTGGAAGGACTTGACCGACTCGGTGAACTCGATGGCGGGTAACCTGACGTCGCAGGTGCGTAACATCGCCGAGGTGACCACCGCCGTGGCCAACGGCGACTTGTCCAAGAAAATCACGGTGGACGTGCGCGGCGAGATTCTGCAACTGAAAGACACCATCAACGTGATGGTGGACCAGCTGCGGTCCTTCGCATCCGAGGTGACGCGCGTGGCGCGCGAGGTGGGTACGGAAGGCAAACTGGGCGGGCAGGCGTATGTGCCGGGCGTGGGCGGCACGTGGAAGGACTTGACCGACAACGTGAACTTCATGGCGTCCAACTTGACGGGCCAGGTGCGTAACATCGCGGCGGTGACGACGGCGGTGGCGAACGGCGACTTGTCGAAGAAAATCACGGTGGACGTGAAGGGCGAGATTCTGGAACTGAAGAACACCATCAACGTGATGGTGGACCAATTGTCCTCCTTCGCATCGGAAGTGACGCGGGTGGCGCGCGAGGTGGGTACGGAAGGTAAGCTGGGCGGCCAGGCGCAGGTGAAAGGCGTGGGCGGTACGTGGAAAGACTTGACCGACTCGGTGAACTCGATGGCGGGTAACTTGACGGGCCAGGTGCGTAACATCGCGGAGGTGACCACCGCCGTGGCGAACGGTGACTTGTCCAAGAAGATTACGGTCGACGTGAAGGGTGAGATTCTCGAACTGAAAAACACCATCAACGTGATGGTCGACCAATTGAACTCCTTCGCATCCGAGGTGACGCGCGTGGCGCGTGAGGTGGGCACGGAGGGTAAGCTGGGCGGCCAGGCGAACGTGTCCGGCGTGGCCGGCACCTGGAAAGACTTGACCGATAACGTGAACTTCATGGCGTCCAACTTGACGGGCCAGGTGCGTAACATCGCGGACGTGACGACGGCGGTGGCCAACGGCGACTTGTCGAAGAAAATTACGGTGGACGTGAAGGGCGAGATTCTCGAACTGAAAAACACCATCAACGTGATGGTGGATCAATTGTCCTCCTTCGCATCCGAGGTGACGCGGGTGGCGCGGGAGGTGGGTACGGAGGGTAAGCTGGGCGGCCAGGCGTATGTACCGGGCGTCGGCGGCACCTGGAAGGACTTGACCGATAACGTCAACTTCATGGCATCCAACTTGACGGGCCAGGTGCGTAACATCGCGGCGGTGACGACGGCGGTGGCGCGTGGTGACTTGTCCAAGAAAATCACGGTGGACGTGAAGGGCGAAATTCTGGAACTGAAAGACACCATCAACGTGATGGTGGACCAATTATCTTCCTTCGCATCCGAAGTGACGCGGGTGGCGCGCGAGGTGGGTACGGAAGGTAAGCTGGGCGGGCAGGCCAACGTGTCCGGCGTGGCCGGTACATGGAAAGACTTGACCGAGAACGTCAACCAGCTGGCGGCCAACCTGACCAACCAGGTGCGGGCGATTGCGGAGGTGGCGACTGCCGTGACGCGCGGCGACTTGTCGCGCTCCATTCAGGTGGAGGCGCGCGGCGAGGTGTCCTACCTGAAGGACAACATCAACGAGATGATCCGCAACCTGAAAGAGACCACGCAGAAGAATGCGCAGCAGGATTGGCTGAAGACCAATCTGGCGCGCTTCACTCGTCTGCTGCAAGGCCAGCGCGACTTGCAGGCCGTGACCAAGCTGATTCTGTCGGAACTGGCGCCGCTGGTGTCCGCTCACCACGGCGTGTTCTACATGATGGATTCCGGCGACACCGATGCGCGCCTGCGCATGATCGCCAGCTACGGCTACCGTTCCAGCCGCAAGCTGCCGACCTCCTTCCTGCCCGGTGAAGGCCTGGTCGGCCAGTGCGCGCTGGAGAAGGTGCGCATCTGGCTGACCGACGTGCCGCGCGATTACATCGTGGTGTCGTCCGGCCTGGGCGCGGCGCCGCCGACCAATATCGTGGTGCTGCCGATCCTGTTCGAGCAGCAGGTGAAGGCGGTGATCGAGATCGCCTCGCTGGACCGCTTCACCGAAACCCACCTGTCCTTCCTTGACCAGTTGATGGAATCCATCGGCGTGGTGCTGAACACCATCGAGGCGAACAGCCGTACCGAGTCGCTGCTGACGCAATCGCAGTCGCTGGCGCAAGAACTGCAACAGACCAACCAGGAGCTGGCCGAAAAAGCCCGCCTGCTGTCCGAGCAAAACATCGAGGTGGAACGCAAGAACCGCGAAGTGGAGCAAGCGAAGCTGGCGCTGGAAGAAAAAGCCACCCAGCTGGCGCTGTCCTCCAAGTACAAATCCGAGTTCCTGGCGAATATGTCGCACGAGCTGCGCACGCCTCTGAACTCGCTGCTGATCCTGGCGCAGCAACTGGGCGACAACCCGGACGGCAACCTGTCCAACAAGCAGGTGGAATTTGCCAAGACCATCCACGGCTCCGGTTCGGACTTGCTGACGCTGATTAACGATATTCTGGACTTGTCGAAGATCGAATCCGGTACCGTGACGCTGGACGTCTCCGAGTACCGCTTCCAGAACCTGCGCAACTACGTCGACCGCACCTTCCGCCACATGGCCGAGGCCAAGCACCTGGGCTTCTTCGTGGAGCTGAAGGACAGCCTGCCGACCGCCATGATGACCGATACCACGCGCCTGCAGCAGGTGCTGAAAAACCTGCTGTCGAACGCATTCAAGTTCACCACGCACGGCCAGGTGTCGCTGGCCATCAGCCTGGTGAACAGCGGCTTCACCAGCGACCACCCCAACCTGTTGCATGCGGACGCGGTGCTGTCCTTCGCCGTCAGCGACACCGGAGTCGGCATCGCCGCCGACAAGCTGCAGCTGATTTTCGAAGCGTTCCAGCAGGCCGACGGTTCCACCGCGCGCAAGTACGGCGGCACGGGCTTGGGCCTGTCGATTTCGCGCGAGCTGGCGCGTCTGCTGGGCGGCGAGATACGGGTGGAATCGGTGGTCGGCAGCGGCTCGACCTTCACCCTGTTCCTGCCATACAACCGCGCAGGCTTCATCAACTACGACATGGTGCGCGCGCCGCAAGTGCGCCTGCCGACGCCGGCGCCGCAAGTGGTGTACACGCCGCCGCCGCACGCCGAACACGACACGCTTGCCAGCGTCAGCGAACTGGATGCCGATCTCAATGAATACAACGGCAGCGACGACCGCGGACTGGTGGCGCCGGGGGATCCGTCGGTGCTGATCATCGAGGACGACGAGCGCTTCTCGCAGATCGTGCTGGGCTTCGCGCGCGAGAAGAACTTCAAGGGCATCATCACCATGCAGGGCGATTCGGCCCTGAGCCTGGCGCGCGACTACCTGCCGTCGGCCATCTTCCTGGACCTGGACCTGCCCGATATCGACGGCTTCACGGTGCTGGACCGCCTGAAACGCGATCCGAGCACGCGTCACATTCCGGTGCACGTGATGTCCAGCTTGCGCGAGCGTGAGCGCGCGCTGCGCCTGGGCGCCATCTCATACCTGAATAAGCCGGTCAGCAGGGAAGCACTGCAGGAAGAATTCAGCCGCATACAGAAGTTCCTGTTGGGCGGCAAACGCAGCCTGCTGGTGGTCGATGACGAAGCGGCGCAGCGCGATTCCATCATCGCCCTGATCGGCGACGTGGACATCCATATCGTGGCGGTGGAAACCGGCCAGGCCGCGCTGGAAATGCTGCGCGAACAGCACTTCGACTGCATGGTGCTGGACCTGACGCTGCCCGACATCTCCGGCTTCGACCTGCTGGACATCATCGGCAAGGACGGCTCGCTGCGCGACCTGCCGATCGTGATCAACACGGCCAAGGACTTGAACCGCAAGGAAGTGGCAAAGCTCAAGCGCTACGCCAAGACCATCGTGATCAAGGATGCGCGCTCGCCGGAGCGCCTGCTGGACGAGACGGCGCTGTTCCTGCACCGCTCGCAGGCCAGCCTGCCGGAAGCGCAGCGCCGCATGCTGGAAGAGATCCATGCGGCCGAAGGCGGCCTGGCCGGACGCAAGGTGCTGATCGTCGATGATGACTTGCGCAATATTTTCGCCCTGTCCTCGCTGCTGGAGCGCCAGCAGATGCAGGTGCTGTTCGCCGAAAACGGCCGCGACGGCATCGAGGTGCTGGAGCGCGATCCGACCATCGAGATCGTCCTGATGGACATCATGATGCCGGAGATGGACGGCTACGATACGATGCGGGCGATTCGCCGCATCCCGAAATTCAAGTCGCTGCCCATCATTACGCTGACGGCCAAGGCAATGAAGGGCGACCGCGATAAATGTATCGCGGCCGGCGCGTCGGACTACATCACCAAGCCGGTCGATGTGGCGCAGTTGCTGTCGCTGATGCGCGTGTGGCTGCACTGATGTCGTCGATTTTCGCTTCCATCAGGGCTGCGCTGTCGGGCGAACCGTCCGCGCAACCGCCACCCGATCAGACCACGCCGCCGGCGCCGGTCGGCGTCTCCACCGATGCCGCCGTGCGCCGTCACTCGCCATCCTCGGTCGAGGAACTGGAACTGGAGCTGCTGCTGGAGGCCTTGTTCCAGTGCCATGGCTACGATTTTCGCGGCTACGAGCGTTCCGTGGTGGCGGCCAAGGTGCAGGCGCTACGCGCGGAGCTGGAGCTGCCCACAATCTCGGCCCTGCAGTCGCGCGTGCTGCATGACGACGAGACCTACAACGCCCTGCTGCGCGCGCTCTACGTCAAGCCGGCGCTGATGTTCGACGACGCGCAGGAGGTGTCGATGCTGCGCCTGTCGCTAGGCGTGTGTTTGCACGGCGCCGCCCTGCCGCGCGTCTGGCTGGCAGATTGCGCCGGCGCGCAGCAGGCCTGGACCCTGGCCATCCTGCTGGAACAGGAGCAGCTGGCGCCGCGCACGGAAATCTACGCCACCGTGGCCAGCGACGCCATGCTGTCCGAGGCGCAGCAGGCCAGCCTGCCGATGACGCGGCTGAGCGAGCTGCAGGCGAACTACATCCGCAGCGGCGGCGTCGGCAAGTTGATCGATTATTTCGAGGTCAGCGAGGACGGGCTGCATGCGGTGCTCAAGCCGCACCTGAACAGCCGCATCACGTGGGCGCAATACAATCTGGTGACGGATGCCTCGTTCAATGAGTTCCAGATGATTTTGGGTCATCGCGCATTGCCGGACTTCGGCCCGGCGCTGCACCGGCGCGTGCTGCAGCTGTTCGACGACAGCCTGGTCCCCTTCGGCACGCTGGCGCTGGACCAGCCGCTGGACGACCACGACCCGCTGTCGCGCCACTACAAACCGCTGCTGGCGCACCAGACCTGGTACAAGCGCATCGCCTGAAAACCTGTCATTCCCGCTTTCGCGGCGGTCCGCCGATGCGGAATGACGGTGGCGACTACCCGGCCGCGCTGGGGCGTTCGGCGATGCGGTCGCGCCACGCCTGAAGGTGCGGCATACCCTCCTGCCCGGGCCGGAACTTCATCAGCCCGCGCCCGAACTCCAGCGCGCAAAACGCCGTGATGTCGGCAATCGTGAAACGCTGCCCGGCCACAAAGGGCTGCGCTGCCAGCGTCTGATCCAGCCAGCGCGCGGTCTCGCGCATCCTCTCGCCCTGCACCGCGCCATACTCGGGAAACTGCGGCTGTTCCAGCGCCGCCAAACCCGGATGCGTATGCCGCACACAATTGGCGATGCCATAGAACAGATGCAGCTCCACGCGGCGGTCGGCCATTTCGATGAAAGCGCGTTCGTCGTAACCCTCGCCCATCAGGTTCGGCTCCGGCGCATAGCCTTCCAGCCAGCTGCAGATGGCGCGCGTTTCGCACAGGATGCGGCCATCATCAAGTTCCAGCGCCGGCACGCGGCCGAAGGGATTGCGGGCCAGGTACTCGGCGCTGCGATGCTCGCCGCCGCCCAGATCGATCACCACCTGTTCAATCTCGGCCAGGCCTTTCTCGGCAATGAACATAGAGACGCGGCGCGGATTCGGCGCCCGCAGGGAAGTGTAGAGTTTCATCGCGATTGTCCCGTCTCCAGCATGGTGCGCGCGGTGGTGGGATCGGGACGCTCGGCGCGCGGCGGCAGGATGATGCCGCGCTTGACCGCCGGCCGTTCGGCGATGGCCGCGATCCAGCGCTGCAGATGCGGCAGGTCGTCCACCGTGACGCCCGACCAGTTATGCGTCTGCACCCAGGCCCAGTTGGCGATGTCGGCGATCGAGTAATCGCCGGCCAGGTATTCGTGCCAGGCCAGATGCGCATCCAGCACGCGGAACAGGCGCTTGCTCTCGCCCTGATAGCGGTCGATGGCCGGCTGGATCTTCTCCGGGAAGTAGCGATGGAAGACGTTGGCCTGGCCCATCATCGGACCGATGCCGCCCATCTGGAACATCAGCCACTGCATCACCTGCGAGCGGCCCTTGAAATCGGTGGGCATCAGCTCACCGGTCTTCTCCGCCAGGTAGACCAGAATGGCGCCCGACTCGAACACCGCGAAGTTGTCCTCCGAGCGGTCGACGATCGCCGGAATGCGGCCGTTGGGATTCAGCGCCAGGAACCACGGCTCCTTCTGTTCGCCGGCGGCCAGGTCCAGCACGTGCAGCGTATAGACCAGTTCCAGCTCCTCCAGCGCGATGGAGATTTTATGGCCGTTGGGCGTGGCGGCCGTGTAAAGATCGATCATGTCTCAGCCTTTGCTTTTTATGGGCGTAGCACGATCATATCCGTATTTGGGATTTGACAGCGCCGGCACGACACCGTAGATTGCTCTCTTGCCCACAAGGCCACACATCAAAAAGGATATGCATGAAACGCAGCTTGATTTCGCTCGCCATCATCGCGGCGCTGGGATTATCCGTCACAGCCCCTACCCTTGCCGCCGCCAAGGCCGAGCAAACCACCCAGCTGCCGCGCAACGCCGTGCCGACGCACTACGCCGTATCGCTGACACCCGACGCGGCCAACAGCAGCTTCAGCGCCAGCGCCACGATCGCGCTCGATGTCAAGCAAGCCACCAGCAGCCTGACGCTGCATGCCGCCGACCTGAAATTCAGTGTCGCCGCCATCAGCGCCGGTCCGGGCCAGGCGCCGCGCGCGGCCGCCAGGATCGCGGTGGACGCGGACAAGCAAACCGCCACCTTCCATTTCGCCGACACGCTCAAGCCGGGCCACTACCAGCTGAAACTCGATTACACCGGCGTGATCGGCACCCAGGCCGCCGGCCTGTTCTCGCTGGACTACCAGAACGGCGGCGCCAACAAGCGCGCCCTGTACACCCAGTTTGAAAACTCGGATGCGCGCCGCGTGATCCCGTCGTGGGATGAGCCGTTCTACAAAGCCACCTTCGCGCTGGAAGCGACCATCCCGGCCGGCCAGATGGCGGTGTCCAACATGCCGCTCACTTCCACCACCAAGCTGGCCGACGGCCGCGAACTGGTGCGCTTCGCCACCTCGCCGAAGATGTCGACCTATCTGCTGTTCTTCGGCCTCGGCGAATTCGAGCGCGCCACCACGATGGTGGACGGCGTGGAACTGGGCGTGGTCACGCAAAAAGGTGCGCTGAACCAGGCGCAGTTCGCGCTCGACTCCTCGCGCGACGTGCTACGCGAGTACAACCACTACTTCGGCGTGAAATACCCGCTGCCGAAGCTGGACAACGTCGCCGCGCCGGGCCGCAGCCAGTTCTTCGGCGCGATGGAAAACTGGGGAGCCATCTTCACCTTCGAATACGCCATGCTGCTCGATCCGCGTACCGCCACGCAATCGGACAAGGAAACCTCCTTCCTGGTGGCCGGTCACGAAATCGCCCACCAATGGTTCGGCAATCTGGTCACCATGTCCTGGTGGGACGACTTGTGGCTGAACGAAGGCTTCGCCTCCTGGATGGAGTCCCGCACCACGGCACGCCTGCACCCTGAATGGAATTGGGGACTGCGCGCCGTCGACACGCGCGAAAGCGCGATGGAGCGCGATGCGCTGGCCACCACCCACCCGGTAGTGCAGCGCATCGCCACTGTGGAGCAGGCCAGCCAGGCCTTCGACTCGATCACCTACAGCAAGGGCGAAGCAGTAATCCGCATGCTGGAAAACTATGTCGGCGAAGAGGCCTGGCGCAACGGCGTACGCAGCTACATCGCCAAGCACGCCTACGGCAACACGGTCTCCGACGACTTGTGGCGCGAAGTGGAGAAAGCCGCGCACAAACCGGTGACCGCGATCGCGCACGACTTCACGCTGCAGCCGGGCGTGCCGCTGATCCGCGTGGCGGACGCAGTCTGCAAGAACGGCAAGACCAGCGTCCAGCTGACGCAGGGCGAATACAGCAAGGACCAGGAAAGCAAAAAACCGCTGAGCTGGCGCGTGCCGGTGATCGCGAAGACCGTCGGCGGCGCCGAGGTGCGCACGGTGGTCAACGGCGGCAAGGCCGGCATGACGCTGCCCGGTTGCGGCGCGGTGCTGGTCAACGCCGGCCAGAGCGGCTACTACCGCACGCTGTACGCGCCCAAGGCCTTCGCAGCGTTGGCGAACGGTTTCGCCACGCTGCCCGCCATCGACCAACTGGGTCTGCTGGCAGACAGCTGGACCTTGGGCCTGGCCGGCCTGATGCCGGCGTCGAGCTTTATGGCGCTGGCCGACAGCACGCCACAGGACGCCGCACCGCAAGTGTGGCAGCGCATTGCGGTGGTGCTGTCCGACCTGCACGACAGTTATGAAGCCAAGCCGGAACAACGCGCGGCGCTGGACCGCTACGCGCGTGCGCGCCTGGCGCCGGTGCTGGCCCGCATCGGTTGGAACGCGGGCAAGGACGAAGCGGCGCCGGTGGCCAATCTGCGCGAGACGCTGATCAGCGCCTTGGGCAAGGTCGGCGACGAAGGCGTGCTCGCCGAAGCGCGCCGCCGCTACGCCGCATCGTCCACCGACAAGGATGCGATGCCGGCGGCGTTACGCCGCCCTATCCTGGCGGTGATCGCCGCCAGCGCCGATGCCGCGACCTGGGAGCAGCTGCGCGCCAGCGCCGAGGCCGAGCAGTCCAGCATGATCAAGGCCGAGCTGTATGACCTGCTGGGCGCCGCCAGGGACAAGGCGCTGGCGCAGCGCGCGCTGGAACTGGCGTTGACCGAGCAACCCGGCGCCACCGCCAGCGCTTCCATCGTCAGCCATGTGGCAGACAGCCATCCGGATCTGGCATTCGACTTCGCAGTTGCCCATCGCGAGCAGATCGACAAGAAGATCGACAGCGGTTCGCGCAGCCGTTATTTCCCGGGACTGGGCGGACGATCCGCCGATCCGGCCATGGTGGGCAAGCTGCGGGCATACGCCAAACAGTACCTGCCGGCGGAGGCGCAAGGCGACGCCAAGACCGCCATCGCCGCGATCGAATACCGCATCAAGGTGCGCAGCAAGCGCCTGCGGCAGATCGACGCATGGCTGGCGAAACATGGGCAGCACGGCGGCTAGGCAAAAAAAACCAGCATCATCGTGAGATGGTGCTGGTTGCAAAACGCTCGAGAGCGTGGGGATGTTCGGTTGTCCGGCGACGTTTGTTTTTCTTGGGTGTCGTCTGAACTGAATTTGTGCCGGGCTTTACGGTCCGGCAACCGGGCGCTGGCTTTAACCTCGCGCTATGGGATGTACTTTGCCATTGATCGACAAGTACAGGCTTAGAACTTCATTAAAAAAGCTTAACGGCGGGTTCAGGAGGGATTGGTGCCGGTGTTTCAGGCCACCGGCCAGCCTGCTGAGCTATGCTTCATGGATTCCCGTACCATCTTGGGCGCGGGGCCAGGTAAAGCATGCTGTCGCCAGCGCAGGCGATAATAAATGGACAATATGACGGCCAAATGACGCACACAAAATTTATCGTTTTCACCATCGCCAGCCTGCTGCTGGGCGCCTGTTCGCAGCTGCCGGCATCGGCACCTGAAACTGCGCCTGAAACTGCGTCGACCACCACGCCAGTCGCTACGCCGGCCACACGGACGCAGACGCCGGCACGAACGCTCGCACTGGCAAAACCGCCTGCACCCGCAGCGGTGCCTGCCGCACCAGCCACGGGCAAGCAGCTGCAGATCGACAGCGCCGGTTCGCTGATCGTCGTCACGGTGCGGCGCAGCGGCATGCTGGCGCGGCTGGGCCATGACCACGTAGTGGCCAGCCATGCGATCACCGGCACGGTCTCGCCATCGCAAAACCGCGCCGATTTCACCTTCCGTCTCGACCAGATGAAAATCGATGAAGCTGACCTACGCCAGGTCGCAGGCCTGGAGAAGCAGCCATCGGCGGACGCCATCGCTGGAACGCGGCAAAACATGCTGACCAAGGTGCTGGACGCGGAACGCTATCCGCTGGTAAGCGTGCAGGCGAAGCGCAGCGCCGCCGGCCAGCCGCTGCAAGTCGCCATCACGCTGCACGGCGTCACGCGCACGCTGTCGGTTCCCGTCGATCTGCGCGAGGAAAACGGTACAGTGGCGGTCAAGGGCGCATTCACCCTGAAGCAAAGCGACTTTGGCATCGCCCCATTCTCCGTCATGGCCGGCGCTTTGTCCGTGCAAGACCAACTGGAATTGCGCTTCGACCTGAAGGCCAAATAGAAAAAGGTTCTTCACGGGCTATCGGGCAACGCGGTTTGGGATGCTTAGTTGGCGACGCAACAGTCGCCTTTAACAGCACCCCGGACGAAAGGGTCACCCCGAGGGGGTCTGACCCTGGCCGCAGCGGTGTGCGGGTTGGGTTAGTGCCGCGTGCTTTTAAAGCGACAAGCAACGTCAACCCCGTCTTCCCCCGCCAACCGCGATGAACCAAAAAAAAACCCGCTGCACTTTGTAAGTGCTGCGGGCGGAAGGTTTCAAATCGGGAGAGACTTGAAAGAGCAAAGCCAGTATCGCAGCCATGCATGACGCGATGATGACATCGCCCCCTCACGAAAAAAAATTTTAGCGCGCGAAGCTCAGCGTACGAAAATCAGGCGCAGGCCGAGACCCACGAAGATCGTACCGGCCACGCGATCCATCCACTTGCCGGCGCTTGGCGTGCGGTTGATCCACGTCCCAACGGCGCCCGAGAAGTAGCCCAGCAAACCAAACAGCACCACTGCCTGCGCCGTGAACAGCAAGCCCAGTTGCGCGGTTTGCCAGCCGGCGTCACCGCGCTCCGCCACCACGAACTGCGGCAGGAACGACAGGAAGAACAACACCACCTTCGGATTGATCGCATTCGCGAACAGGCCTTTGGTGAACAACTTGAGCAAACTTTCATCGGGCAAGCCGGCACCTTCCACGCGCGCGCCGCCACGGCTGCGCAAGGCGCCGTATCCGAGCCAGATCAGATACAGGCCGCCCAATATCTTCAAGGCGCCAAACGCCATCGGCGAGGCTTTGATCAACGCCCCCACGCCCAGCGTCGCCAGCACGGTGTGACTCAGGCAGCCCAACGCACAGCCCAGGCCAAACATCATGCCCTGGCGCCGCCCGCGCGACATGCCGACGCTGAGCACCATCAGATTATCGGGGCCGGGCGAAATCGTGATCAGCAGCGCGGCGCTGAGAAATCCTATGAACTGTTCTGGTGAGATTAGCAAAATGATTTCCTATGGCGCAAAGCCGCCATCATACCAAACGGTTAAGTTCTCGTTTAAAATGATCAGCACCGTCACGAATGAGCCAGCGAGCATGATCCACAGCCTCACCGCGAACCTGCATCGCTACGTTCTGCTACTGCTGCTGGCCATCTGCATCGATGCCGGCGCGGCACCAGTCGCCCTCACCGGGCCGGGTATCGATCTCGCCAAGGCCGGCCAACTGTATGTCGATGGCGGCGAGCCCTATCCGCTCGATGCCACCGGCCTCCCGGGTATGCTTGCAAAGCTGAAGCCTGCATCGGGCGTCGACCTGCTGGGCGGCAGCTACTGGCTGTATGCGGAACTGCGCAACGACGGCCCGCAGCCGCACTGGGTGATCGACCCGAACGACACGCTGATCGACATCGTCGACATCCAGGTCTACGGTGAAGATGGCAGCATCCACCAGATGCTGACCGGTTACCGCCAGCCGCACGCCTACATGCTGCACTACGGCCGCGACATCGACCTGCAGCCGGGCCAGCGCTATCACGTGCTGATACGCTTCTCCAGTCCCTACTATGCGCGCTCGCCGGTGTTCTCGGTGCTGCAGCGGCCCGCCTACCAGCAACTGGTGGCGAACGAAAACGTGCTGATTATCGGCTCCATCGGCGCACTGCTGGCGCTCACCGTGTTCAACTTCTTCATCTACTCGATCACGCGCGAGCGTTCGTCGCTGTACTACTCGCTGTATGTGCTGTGCTATGCCGTCGCGTGGGGCATGACCTTCCACGTGTCGGCCGACTTGTTCGGCTGGCACAACCTGCACTGGCACTACGTGCCGTTCTTCCTGCTGCCGGTACTGAGCACGCTGTTCTACGCGACCTTCCTGCGCCTGAAGGAAACCGCGCCGCTGCTGCACAAGCTAAGCCGCATCAACCTGGTGCTGCCACTGTTGATGCTGCCCAGCTGCTTCATCGCGCTCAGCTATGCCCACACCATCGCCACGGTGGTGATCACGATCTGGATGGTGATGGCGCTCACCAGCGGCATCGTGGTCTGGCGGCGCGGCTACTACCCGGCGCGCTTCTTCGTGCTGGGCTTCGTGGCGCTGATGGTGCCGGGCCTGTTGATCCTGCCCGCCAACGTGGGCCTGATACCGGCCGTGGTGGCCAATGCGCAGCTGTTCACGCTATTGGGCGGCACGCTGGACGGCGTGCTGCTGGCGTTCGCCCTCGCCGACCAGATCCGACTGTTGCGCAACAACCTCGAACAGCGCGTCAACGAACGCACGGCGGAGCTGACGGAGGCCAAGGAGCACGCGGAAATCGTCAGCCGCCATCGCATCGACTTCCTGTCGGCGATGAGTCACGACATCCGCACGCCGCTGGCCGGGGTGATCGGCATGATCAAGTTCGCCATGCGCGACCAATTATTGCAAGGGCGCACGCAGGAATACCTGCGCATCGGCCTGCACAACGGCGAGTCGCTGCTGGCCATCCTCAACGACATCCTGGACTTCTCCAAGATCGACGCCGGCCGGCTCACGGTGGAAACCGTGGACTTCGACCTGATCGCGCTGATCGACGACGCCATCGGCATCCTGCAGCAGCAGGCCGACGCCAAGAGCCTGCTGCTGCGCTACGAGCTGGCGCTGGACCTGCCGCGTTATGTACGCGGCGATCCGACCCGCCTGCGCCAGATCCTGCTTAACCTGCTGGGCAACGCCATCAAGTTCACCGACCGTGGCGAGGTGCGGCTGGACGCCGCCGCGCTGCAGGCTGCGGACGGGCGCACCAGCGTCAGCTTCGACATCAGCGACACCGGTCCCGGCATCCCGCCTGAAACGCTGCCACGCCTGTTCCGCAAATTCGAGCAAGCCGACCACTCGACCACGCGCCGCTACGGCGGTACCGGGCTGGGACTGGCCATCTGCAAGGAGCTGGTGGAGCTGATGGGCGGCTCGATCGCGGCCGAGAGCCGGGTCGGCGCCGGCTCCACCTTCAGCTTCACGCTGCCGCTGTCGCTCGGCATCGCGCCGGCCATCGATCCTTCGCAGCTACCGCGCAAGGACCATCACGCCTACCGCCTGCGGGTGTTGTGCGCGGAGGACGTGCGCACCAACCAGATCATCGTCAGCACGCTGCTGGAGGGCATGGGGCACGACATCCGCATCGTCGAAAACGGCCTGCAGGCCTTGCACGCCTTGAGCAGCGCCGCCTACGACCTGGTGCTGATGGACGGACGCATGCCGATGATGGACGGCGAGCAGGCCGCGCGCCTGATCCGCGCCGGCGGCAGCGAAGACTATCGCGTGCTCGATCCGGGCATCCCGATCATCGCGCTGACGGCCAACGCCAGCGATCATGACCGCGCGCGTTACCTGGCGGTGGGGATGGACGGCTTCCTCAGCAAGCCGGTGGATGAACGGCTGTTGTACGACCAGGTGGAAAAAGTGATTGCCCAGCACCTGAGCCGTGGCCGCCAGCTGCGCCCAACCGACGCCACGCGGCTGGCGACGGCGCGCATGGACGCGCTGGACCAGCAATTCGGCGTAGATTCGGCGCCGGCGACGGCGGGCACGCGACCGGCGCCGGATGCGGTGCACATCATGCCGCTGGCCGGGCTATCGCACAAACACATGCAGCGCATCACGCAAGCCTTCCTGGACGAAGCGCCACGGCGGCTGGAGACGGCGCGTGCGGCGGTCGTGGCCGGCAACAGCGGCGCGGCGGCGGCGGCCATCCACGCACTCAAAGGCAGCGCCGGCTACCTCAACTCGACGCACCTGCACTCGCTCTGCCACGCGATGGAAGCGGCCGCCACCTCGGGCGACCTGACGCAAGTGAACGCCATGCTGCCGGACGTCGAAGCCGCTCTCGACAAAGCCTGCACCGACCTGCGCAGCGCCGCCTGATTCGGGGTCAGTTCCGACATTCGGACATTTCGCGTGCGAAATGTCCGAATGTCGGAACTGACCCCGAATCACGAATTACATGAATTGCAGATGAAATTCGTCCCGGCCGAGCGGCGCCGGCGCCTGCCCTTTTCTGATGCCTGTCATCGCACGCTCCTACAAGGCCACGGCGCGTGCGCCTACTTTCTCCGCCGCTGGGACGGCTTAGCATGTGTCTACAAACTTCATAAGGAGACCCATCATGAGCCAACCAAACAAACCCAGCGAAAAAGGCTTCAAGCCCGGCGCCAACATGCCGAGGGAGGGCTACGATCCGCAGCGCCAAGGCATGTCGCAAAGCGGCAACCACGCCACCGGCGACGTCGCCAACGACACGCCGGGGAACCAACAGCAAGTGCTGAAAGACGACCAGCCAGCCCAGTCCGAACAGGCGCTGCGCCAGGATAACCAGGGCCGCGCCGATCTGCGCAACCAGCAAAGCGCTGCCGCTGCCGCCACCGCCGCCACGCATCGCGACAAGAATGCCGGCGCACGCGGCGACAGCTACACCGACAACAATCGCTCCGACAAAAGCTGATTCCAGTTTACTGGACATGGATTTCCTGTAAAATGGAAATCCATGGACATCAACCTTTTGATTGCCCGCCGTGTGCGGGAACTACGCGATAACCAGGGCCTCTCGCTTGACGCCCTGGCGACGCGCAGCGGCGTCAGCCGCTCCAATATCTCGCTGATCGAACGCGGCGAGAGCAGCCCCACCGCCGCCGTGCTGGATAAACTGGCCAGCGCGCTCGGCGTGGCGCTGGCCGCGCTGTTCGAGGACAAGGGTGCGCCGCAAGACGCGCCCTCGCCGCTCGCGCGCGTGGCCGAGCAGCCGGTGTGGACCGATCCGGCCTCCGGCTACATGCGCCGCAGCCTGTCGCCGGCCGTGCCTTCTCCGCTGCAACTGGTGGACGTGGTGTTCCCCGCCGGCCAGCGGGTAGCTTATGACAGCGTGCCGCACAATGCCGACATTCATCAGCAGGTGTGGATGATCGAAGGCACGATGGACATCAGCGTCGGCGAACAGCACTGGCGCCTGGAGGCCGGCGATACGCTGGCCATGCGCCTCGACCGTCACATCGTCTATCGCAATCCCACGGGCCGACAGGCGCGCTACCTGGTCGCGCTGACTACGCAAGCCATGCCGGCGAACCGGAGAAACCCATGACCGCCACGTCCTCCATTACCGTGCGCCGCGTCAGCGCGGAAGAAGCCCTGCATGACGCCACGCGCGGCGAGCCGCTGGCCGCCGCACTCACCGACATCCTGATCAACTGCGTGGAAGGCGGCGCCTCGGTCAGCTTCATGCTGCCGCTGCCGCGCACACATGCGCTGGCGTTCTGGCGCGGCGCGCTGGAAGGCGCAGCGCGCGGCGAGCGTGTGCTGCTGGTGGCGGAAACCGGAGACGGCCGCATCGTCGGTACCGTGCAACTGGTCACCGCCCAACCGGACAATCAGCCGCACCGCGCCGACGTCGCCAAGATGCTGGTGCACCGCGACGCCCGCCGCCAAGGCGTAGCCGCACAGTTGCTGACCGCCGTCGACCAGGCCGCGCGCGCGGAGAAAAAAACCGTGCTGGTGCTCGACACCGTCACCGGCAGCGATGCCGAGCGGCTGTACCAGCGCGCCGGTTGGCAGTTGGTCGGCGTGGTGCCCAATTTTGCACTGATGCCGGACGGCGCCTACTGCGGCACGACCTTTTTTCACAAACAACTGCCGGTGTAAAATGTCTCATGGCCCGATCACAACCTGAACACCGCGCCTGGGTGCGCATGCCATCCGGCCGCCGGCTGGACCTGCTCGATCCCACGCCTTTCGACTGGGACGACAGCGATCTCGCGCTCGGCCTCGCCCGCACCTACCGCTGGGGCGGACATTCCGCCTGGCCATTGCCGCTATCGGTGGCGCAGCATTCGCTCACCGTGATGCACGTGCGCGCTGCAGCCTGCGCCGCCGCCGGCCTCACGCTATCGCCCATCTCCGCCCTGCGCGAACTGCTGCACGACGCCGAAGAAGGCCTGCTCGGCTTCGACTGCCTGTCGCCGCTGAAACCCTTCATGGGCGACGCCTTTAGCGCCCTGACATTAAAACTGGAAGCCGCCGTGTTCCTGCGCTACGGCCTGCCGCGCTGGACGCCCAAGGAGCACGCCGCCCACAAACTGGCCGACCGCCTGGCCGCCGCCAGCGAGGCGGTGCACGTGGCCGGCTGGTCGGCGCAGGAAGTCCAGCAAACCTTGAAGATCACCGTACCGCCGCTGAGCGACGACCCGTTGCACGCCATCTACGGCGGCACTGCCTGGGAACCATGGCCGCCCGCCCTCGCCGCCCGCCGCTTTCTGGAACAGCTCGACAGACTGAAAACGCAGGTATCATAATCCCGCCTTTACAATCATTTACTAAAATTAACTTCTAATTCAGGCGACGTTCCTGCAATCATGTTTGCCTCGAAGCTCGCCCCCATTTAAGGAACCCCATGCGTCACCGTATACTTGCTGCCGTCCTCCTTGCCTCCGCCATCGCCGGCTGCGCCGACATCCCTGTCCCGCCGCAAAGCTCGACCACCACCGTCTCCTGCACCACCGAAGAACCAAGCACCGGCAACCGCGTGGGCAAGAAGCGCTGCAGCTGACCCACTTCCTATACCTTCGTATAACTATACGAATCGGGCGAGGTTGACGAGAATGCATTCATCAACCTCATCTGGAGCCCGACCATGCATACCGCCTCTATCGTCATCGCCGATGTTCACCCGCTGATCCGCGCCGGCATGGCCTCCCTGATTGAATCCGATGGCAAGTTCACGCTGCTCGGCCAGGCCAGCAACGGCAGCCAGGCGGTCGAGATGTGCGAGCGCCTGCAGCCCGATCTGCTACTGATGGACCTGAACATGCCCGATTGCGACGGCGTCGAAGCCATCGGCCGCATACGCGCCCGTCAGCCGCACGCCAAGGTCATCATCCTCAGCGGCCACGACGGCGAGGATGATGTCGACCGCAGCATGCGTGCCGGCGCCCACGCCTACATGCTGAAAAACGCTGCGCTGGCCGACCTGATGACCTGCATCCACGCGGTGCTGCAAGGCCGCAAGTTCATGATGCCGGAACTGGCGCTCAAACTCGCCAGCCGCATCCACGGCAACCAGTTGACGCCGCGCGAACGCGATATCCTGGTGTACCTGGCCAGCGGCATGAGCAACAAGCTGATTGCGCGCGCCGCCGACATCGGCGTCGGCACGGTCAAGTTCCACGTCAAGAGCATCATGGCCAAACTCAACGTCTGCACCCGCACGGAAGCGGCCATGGTGGCGGCCAAGCGCGGCCTGGTGCATCTGAATTAAACACGGCCGGCTTATCTTCAGGCGGGGGCGCCGCGCTACGCCTTTCGCTAACATCGGCCCTGTGCACCTTCTTCGCGCCATTCCAGCTTGCGCACCCTGCGGCCACCGTCAAGTACGACAGCAGCGCAACCAGCGCCCAGGCTACCCGTGCCCAGCTGCTGCAACAGGCGGCGCAGCACTGGATCATCGCCGCTGCGCACATCGCTTTCCCAGGCTTCGGGCATATTCCGCCAGCGCCAGGGCGAGTACCAATGGCTGCCGCTTAACCATGACGAGTCACCATCGCCTCAGCCTTAAGTAAGAGCTAGCCTTTTGGCAGGAGCCTTCCTATCGTGCGCTGCTTACACTGCACTCGCAGCATCCATTCACCCATACAGGAGCACCCAATGTCCCATAGCAAACTGAAGGTCGACAGCGTCACCACCGAAGACGGCACCCGCATCCACTTTAAAGACTGGGGCAGCGGCCCGGCCGTCGTCTTCAGCCACGGCTGGCCGCTGCAGGGCGACGCCTGGGAAGACCAGATGATCTTCCTGGCCAGCAAAGGCTACCGCGTGATCGCCCACGACCGCCGCGGTCACGGCCTGTCGAGCCAGCCATGGAAGGGCAACGACATGGATACCTACGCCGACGACCTGGCCACCCTGCTCAACGCCCTCGACATCAAGCAAGCCACCCTGGTCGGCCACTCCACCGGCGGCGGCGAAGTGGCGCGTTACATCGGCCGTCACGGCACCGCGCGCGTGGCCAAGGCAGTGCTGGTGGGCGCCGTGCCGCCGCAGATGCTCAAGACGGAAACGAATCCGGACGGCCTGCCGCTGGCGGTGTTCGACGGCATCCGCGAAGGCGTGCTGAAGGACCGCTCGCAGTTCTTCAAGGACCTGACCATCCCGTTCTACGGCTACAACCGTCCGGGCGCCAAAGAGTCGCAAGGCGTACGCGATACCTTCTGGCTGCAAGGCATGCAGTGCGGCATCAAGAACGCGTATGACTGCATCAAGCAATTCTCCGAGACCGACTTCACCGAAGACCTGAAGAAGATCGACGTGCCGACCCTGATCGTGCATGGCGGCGACGACCAGATCGTGCCGATCGGCGCTTCGGCCCATGCCGCCGTCAAGCTGGTGAAGAACGCCACGCTGAAAGTGTACGAAGGTGCGCCGCACGGCCTGCCGACCACCCACAAGGACCAGTTGAACGCCGACCTGCTGGATTTCCTGCAGTCGAAGTAACCCTATAGGGTAATCCGGCACCTGCAACTATGCCGGATTTTCCCCGCTGGCCCTATGCTGCATGATGCGTGCTGACCTAACACCATCGTGGATAGCCATATGGCCAGCCTTGCTCACCATCCCGACCTACGCCCGGCCCGCATCAATGCGCTGGGCGAATTCGCCGCCTCCATCGCCCATGAAGTGAAGCAGCCGCTGGCGGCCGTCAAGCTCAACGCCGAAGCCTGCATGAAGCTGCTGGAACGCGATCCGCCCCGCATCAGCGAGGCGTGCGCCGCCTTGCGCGTGGTGTTGCTGGCCAGCGTGGCGGCCGGCGATATGGTCCGCAGCCTGCAAAGCATGGCCTGCCAGCGCGCACCTCTGCGCACCACCTTCTTCCTCGACGATGCCGTGCGCGACGTGCTGCAACTGCTGCGCGGCGAGCTGCGCCAGCACGGCCTCGCCCTCCACGAGCAGTTGACGCTCGACAGCGTCCAGCTGCAAGCCGACCGCGTACAGCTGATGCAGGTCATGATGAATTTGCTGATGAACGCCATCGAGGCGTTGAAGGAGGTCGACGCCGATCGACGCGCCATCACGCTGCGCACGGCGCTGGTCGATGGCGCCGCGCACATCAGCGTGGAAGACAAGGGCCCCGGCATACCGGCAGCGCTGACGGAACGCATCTACGCACCGTGGTTCTCGACACGGCCGGACGGCACCGGCATGGGCCTGGCGATCTGCAACAGCATCGTCCAGGCCCATGGCGGGCGCCTATGGCACACGTCGGATCACCACGGCACAGCTTTTCACCTCAGCTTCAAGGAGTACACCTTATGGACCCCATCTCGATCCTGATCGCGGACGATCACCCCCTGATACTGGCCGGCTTGAGCACGCTGCTCGGCGCCATGCCGGAATTCCGCCTGGTGGCGCAAGCGACCGACGGCCTGCAGGCGGTGGCGCTGTACCGCCAGCACCGCCCGGACGTGGTCATCATGGACCTCGGCATGCCGCACCTGAACGGCGTCGACGCCATCGAGCAGATCCGCGCCGAGGACGCCAGCGCCAGCGTCGTCATTCTCACCACCCACCAGGGCGATGAGGACGTCTACCGTGGCCTGCGCGCGGGCGCCAAGGCCTATCTGCTGAAGGACGGCGCCACCGACCAGTTGGTCGATTGCCTGCGCACCGTGGCCAGCGGCCAGCAATACCTGCCTGCCGCCGTCGCCAGCAAGCTGGCCGAACGCAAGGCCGGCAGCCAGCTGTCGCGACGCGAGCTGGAAATCCTGGCCCATCTCGCCACCGGCAAAAGCAACAAGATGATCGCGCGCAGCGCCGACATCGAAGTCGGCACCGTGAAATTCCACGTCAATAACATCCTGGCCAAGCTCAATGTTGCAAGCCGCACCGAAGCCGCCACCGTGGCGGCCCGGCGCGGCCTGCTCAGCGTGTTCTGATTATTTCGCTGGCACCGGCGCCAACACCTTGTGGGTGCTGCTGGTACGTTCCGGCGCCTTGTGCACCATGGTGTAGGCGTAGTCCACGCCCATGCCGTAGGCGCCCGAGTGTTCGCGCACGATGGCCATCACGGCATCGTAGGTTTCGCGGTGCGCCCAGTCGCGCTGCCATTCCAGCAGCACTTGCTGCCAGGTCACCGGCACCACGCCGGCCTGCACCATGCGCGCCATGGCCTGATCGTGCGCCTCCTTCGAGGTGCCGCCGGAGGCGTCGGCCACCATGTAGATTTCGTAGTCGCCTTCCAGCATGGCGCACAGGGCGAAGGTGGTGTTGCAGACTTCGGTCCACAGACCGGCCACGATCACTTTCTTCCTGCCGTTGGCTTTCAGCGCATCGCGTACTTTCTGGTCGTCCCAGGAGTTCATCGACGAACGCTCCAGGATTTCCTGGTCCGGGAACACGTCCAGCAGTTCAGGATAGGTGTGGCCCGAGAAGGCTTCGGTTTCGACGGTGGTGATGGTGGTTGGAATGTTGAATACCTTGGCGGCCTTGGCCAGACCCACGGTATTATTCTTCAGCACCTGACGGTCGATCGACTGTACGCCGAACGCCATCTGCGGCTGATGATCGATGAAGATCAGCTGGCTGTTTTTCGGGGTCAGGACTTCTAATTTAGGATTGCTCATGATGGGTTCCATTGGGTGTAAAAGGAACCATCATCTTAGGTCGCGCAACGGTGAAATACTACTCACCTAAATGTAGGCTTTCCACTCACCCGGCCTCTGCTAAGATAGGTTCACCATGAAAAAACAACTGACCGAACTGACCCGCGCCCTGCGCGACCTGCACAAGCAATTGATCAATCTGGAGACCCAGTATTTCGGCGCCGTCGGCAGCCCGCTGGAGCATTTGCAGCTGATCACCAACCACCCGCATTTCGCCTGGCTGCAAAAGCTGTCCGGCCTGATGACGCAAATCGACGAGCGCCTCGACGAGCCGGAGGAAATCAGCAGCGCCGAAGCCAAGGCCTTCCGCCAGGCCCTGGAAATGCTGATCGGACCGTGCGAGGAAGGCGACCAGGCCTTCCGCGCCAAGTACAACGCCCTGCTGCACGACGGCCCGGAACTGGTGATGGCCCACGGCGCGGTGCGCAGGCTGTTGTCAGGAATTTAATCCACGACAATTTTCTCACCAATCAGAGATAAGTCGGCGTATCTAAAGCGGTTTTTGCAGATATCCACATCAACTGTGGATAAGGGTGTGAATAAGCGCCACTTGACAGCCGAGAACGCCTTTAACGACGGGCGTTATAACAAATTGCCTAATCCACAGGCAGATTTTAAACCTTTTAAAATCAAAGACTTACAAAAATTAAAAAGTCGCCGCACGGCGACTTCTGGGCTTCTTGAAAAATATTTTTGTGTGCATAAGTGGGTATAGTGACACCGTTGTTTCGCCGCACTGCGAATTCTTTGACAAAAGTGCTGGCGAGGAATAGTGTCACTCTGGAGTTCGGACTCTTCGACTTACCTGGGACTTGATGCATGAATCAGAACGACGACGATACCGATTGGATGATAGAAGACGAAGCGCAGCCGGGCAGCCAGCTGCGCAACGCCGGCGCCGGCGCGTCGGGGCCGCCGCCGTGGCGCGTACTGATCGTGGATGACGATGTCGATGTCCACGTGGTCACCAAATTCTCGCTCAGCAATGCCTGCTTCCTGGGGCGGCGCCTCAGTTTCCTGCACGCCTACAGCGGCGAAGAAGCGCTCAACGTGTTGCGCAATACGCCGGACATCGCCCTGGTGCTGCTGGACGTCATCATGGAGACCAGCGACGCCGGCCTGCATGTGGCACGGCAGATCCGCGACCAGCTGCACAACAACCTGGTGCGCATCGTGCTGCGCACCGGCCAGCCCGGACAGGCGCTGGAACACAGCATCATCCTCGACTACGACATCAACGATTTCTGGTGCAAGACCGACCTCACCACGCGCAAGCTATTCACCACGGTGATTTCGTCGCTGCGCGCCTATGCGGGCCTGGAAGAGGCACATTGCCGCACGCTGAGCCTGCAAGGGGAGCTGGAGCAGGCGCAACGCCTGCTGGCGGCGGTGGATCAACACGCGGTGCTGATGACGCTCGATGAGCACGGCCGCATCGCGACGGTCAACGACAAGTTATGCGCGGCCTTCCAGTTCAGCCGCGAGGAATTGACCGGCGCGGATCTCCGTCTGCTGCATCCCTCGTCCTACCCGCAGGACCAACTGGCCGACGCTTTGCAGGCGCTGAAGGATGGCGAAGCCTGGACCGACGTCGTCACCGGCTGGCGGCGCGATGGCCAGGAAGTTCGCCTGCGCATCACCGCCACCGGCGATCAGGGCGGCGCCATCATCGTCGGCAGCGTGTTGCAGGCGCTCAAGAAGCCGCTTTAAGTTTCGCTTAAGTTACGGATCCATAAGCCTTTTTAGGGATATCCACACAAGCTGTGGATATCTATGTGGACAGACCCCCATTGACAACGTGTACAGCCTGTAACGGCACGGTTTCCTACAAACTGCCCATCCAACAGGCAAAAATATTAGGCTTTAAAATCAAAGACTTAGAATATCACTGATTGTCACGCGAAAAATTTTCAAAAAAATTCTTGCCAACATGATTTGTGCATAAGTAAACGCAGCGGGCGTCTATCGGGGCCAAATCAGTGCGTTGATTTTCGGCGCTGTTCGGGGTGCAATAGCACCCGTTCGATCACTTTCGGATCGACGTTGTGCGATTTCATGTATTCGATCGCGCACACAGTGTTGAAACTCGACTGCACCGTGATACCGCGCTCCACCACAGCCCTGCTTTCTTCGTCGTGGCGCGACTGGAACAACATGCTTTGCGGAGCCGATTCGAGGCTTTGAAGTTGCGTAACGTTCATCATGATCCCGGTTAAAAGTTGAGGGCTGCCGCCCGATCGTTGATGCGCACAAGGAGTATGGTCGACCGGGTGGCAAAGTCAATGGCAGCCTCCTATCATTCCGCAATTAAAGTTCCGTCGTTCTATAATGTGGCATGAGCCCAGAAGCACCCCGCCCCCGCCCCTCTTCCCTGATGGATTTATTCGTGTCTTTCACGCTCCTTGCGCTGCAAGGTTTCGGCGGCGTGCTGGCGGTCGTCCAGCGGGAAATGGTCGAGCGCAAGAAGTGGCTGACGCCGGAGGAATTCATTGAAGACTGGGCGGTCGCGCAGATCATGCCCGGTCCCAACGTGGTCAATCTGTCGCTGATGATCGGCGACCGCTATTTCGGCCTGCGCGGCGCGCTGGCGGCGCTGGCCGGCATGCTGTGCGTGCCCTTGCTGGTGGTGCTGTGCCTGGCGCTGCTGTACGCGCAATACGGCAGCCATCCGGGCGTGGCCGGCGCGCTGCGCGGCATGGCGGCGGTGACCGCCGGCATGATCGCCGCGACCGGACTCAAGCTGGCCTCGGCCTTGCGCACGCACCCGCTGCCGCGCTGGCAGACCACGCTGATCTCGCTGGCCTGTGTGGGCTTTGTGCTGGGCCTGCGCATGCCTTTGGCGTACACGCTGCTGATCCTGGGCGGGCTGGGCTTTGCGCTAACTTACCGCAAGCTGAAAGGGCCGCCGGCATGAACCAAGCGCCACTTCATATCGTGCTCAGCTTCACGGACTGGCTGAGTTTGTTCGGGCATTACATGCTGCTGTCGCTGATGTCGATCGGCGGCGCGATTTCAACCTCGACCGAGATGCACCGTTATCTGGTGGAGGAGCACCACTGGCTGACGCAGGCGCAGTTCAATAATGCGATTGCGATAGCGCAGGCGGCGCCGGGGCCGAACGTGCTGTTCGTGGCGCTGATGGGATGGAATGTCGGTTTGAATGCGGGCAGCTATGCAGCGGCGTTTGGCGGCGTGGCGGTCACGATGCTGGGGATTTTGATTCCGAGCACCACGCTGACCTATCTGGCGGCGCGCTGGGGGCACAGGAACCGGGAGCTGCTGGGCGTGCGCGCCTTCAAGCAGGGCATGGCGCCGGTGGTGGTGGGGTTGATGGTGTCGGTAGGCGTGATCCTGGCGACCGCCAACGGCAATCCGGCGACGGATTGGCCGTTGTGGGCGGTGGCCGGGGTGGCAGGACTACTGATCTGGCGCACGCGTATCCACCTGCTGTGGCTGCTGGCCGGGGGTGCGCTGGCCGGGTGGTTTCTGCCGGCGTAAGCTTACCCCTCAAGCCAGAGGGGGCGGACCCAGAGTCTGGGGAGGGGCTGCGCCCCGCAGCTCCTTGCGCAGCTGCCCCCGGTTAGCCGCCGCAGTGCGGGTTACCTGTTCTGGTACCCACCGTAGTACTTGACCGGGCTCCAGTCAGGCTCAACCCGCAGCCCCTCCGGCGCAAACTGCTGATACTCCGGCGCCGCATACACCACCTTGCCGTTGACGATGGTCACGCTCGCCTCGAGGTTCTTGATCTTCTCCACGTCCATCGTGAAGTAATCCTGCGGCAGGATCACCACGTCGGCATACTGGCCTTTGGCCAGCGTGCCTTTCAGCTTCTCCTCACCGCTCATCCAGGCGCTGCCCGACGTCATCAGCTTCAGCGCCTGATAACGGCTCAGCACATCCTGGTCCTGCCATATCTTCAAACCGCCGGCGGTCTTGCCGCTCACCGCCCAGTAGATCGAGGGCCACGGACCATAACTCGACACGCGCGTGCCGTCCGTACCCAGGCCAACCGGAATCTTCATCTCCAGCATCTTCTTAATCGGCGGCATCTGGCGGGTCTGCTCGCCATACTGCTTCCAGTACAGCTCACCCTGGAAGTACATGCGGTCCTGCACCGCGATGCCGCCACCCAGCGCCTTGACGCGCATCAGCTGCTTGTCGCTGATGGTCTCGGCATGGTCGAAGAACCAGCGCAGTCCGTTCAGCGGCAGTTCTTTGTTGATCTTCTCGATCACCGCCAGGTCGCGGTCGATGCTTTCGTCATAGGTGGCGTGGATGCGGAACGGCCAGCGGTTTTTGATCAGCAGGCGCAGCACCGGCTCCAGCTCGCTTTCCATGTGCGCCGGCATGTCGGGACGCGGCTCCAGGAAGTTCTCGAAGTCGGCCGCGCTCCACACCAGGTTCTCGCCGCCGCCCTCGGTGTTGTAGCCGTTGGCGTAGAACAGGTGGTCGTTCTTGTCCGGCTTGGTGATGGACAGCCAGCGCTGGTAATCCTCCAGCTCCTTGCCCGGCTTTTGTGCGAACAGATAATAGGACGTGCGCACCGTCAGCTTGCCATTCTTGGCCAGCTCCAGGCTGACCGCGTAGTCGTCGGGATAGGCCTGGCCGCCGCCGCCGGCGTCGATGGCGCTGGTCAGGCCGAGGCGGTTCAGCTCGGTGTAATACTGCAAGGTGGAATTCAGTTGCTGCTCACGCGGCAGCACATTGGTCTTGGCCAGCGTGGTGTACAGGATCATGGCGTTCGGCTTGGCGATCAGCTTGCCGGTCGGCTTGCCGTCCGCGCCCAGCTCGACCACGCCGTCCTTGTACTTGGTGTCGGCGTTGTAGCGCAGCGTTTCGATGCCTTTTTTATTCAGGAAGCCCAGGCCGTAGAGATACAGCAGGAACACCGGCTTGTCCGGCACCGCTTCGTTGATTTCGTCCAGGGTCGGCAGGCGCTTCTCTTCGAACTGGAATTCGTTCCAGCCGCCCACCACCTTGACCCAGGCGCCGTCCGGCGTGCGCGCGGCCTGCTCCTTCAGCATTTGAAGGGCTTTCTTCAGCGAGGTCACGCCGTCCCAGCGCAGTTCCGCGTTGTAGTTCAGCCCCTGGCGGATAACGTGCAGGTGCGAGTCGTTCAGGCCGGGGATGACGGTCTTGCCGGCGGCGTCGATGACTTGCGTACTGGAGGATTTGAGTTTCAGGATCTGGGCGTTGCTGCCCACAGCTTCAATCTTGCCGTCCTTGATAGCGAGGGCTTGCACATAAGCGCCCTCTTTGGTCATGGTGGCGACCTTGCCGTTGGTGATGATCAGATCGGTGGCGTGCGCGTTGGCGGTGAACGCGCAGGCGATGGCCGCCGCGTATGCAAGCTGCGTCAATTTCATGAACTACTCCTGAAAAATAAAACCGGCGCTGACCCGATAAATATCGCTGCAGCGCCGTGGTGGTCAGAGAATTGAGCGAGCTCAGTTCCCGTGGTTTAGTCCTTGATGGCTTCTACGGCGAAGGTCAGGGTGACGTCGTCGCCCACGTGTGGAGCGTATTTACCGGCGTTGAATTCGGTGCGCTTAATGGTGGTCGAAGCGTTGGCGCCGCAAGCCAGTTTCTTCATCATTGGGTGGTCCATGCACTGGAAGTGGGTGATGGTCAGGGTCACTGGCTTGGTCACGCCCTTGATGGTCAGGTTGCCTTCAACCGTCGATGGCACGTCGCCCTTGAAGTTGACCTTGGTCGACTTGTAGGTGATGGTTGGGAACTTGGCGGTGTCGAGGAAGTCTTCGCCCTGGATGTGGCCGTCGAACAGTTTCGAGCCGGTGTCGACCGATTTGGTGTCGATGGTGGCTTCTACCGAGCCGGTCTTGGCGGCGCGGTCCAGCGTGATCTTGGCGGTGGTGTTGTTGAAACGGCTGGTCTGGTTCGAGTAGCCGAAGTGGCTGTAGCTGAAGCTGGAGAAGGTGTGGTTGGCGTCCGAGGTGAAGCTCTCAGGAGCGGCAAATGCGGACAGGGAAACACCGGCGGCGAGCAGCAGGGCAATAATTTTTTTCATTTGGAAACTCCTAATGTGGTGAACAAGATTGTTCGAGTGAGGACGATTATGCTCGCGACATCTAAAGTTGTAAAACGAAAAATTTACCGCTTTACTATCGATAAAATCGATCATACAGCGTGCCGTTATCATAACGGAACGCTGGGCTTTGGGTATCTGCCTTAAGGGATGTAGCAGGCTTACCCGGCAGGGTAGCTGCGTATGGATTCCCGCGTGCGCGGGAATGACAGACCGTCGTTCCCGCGCAAGCGGAAATGACAGACCGTCGTTCCCGCGCAAGCGGAAATGACAGACCGTCGTTCCCGCGCAAGCGGAAATGACAGACCGTCGTTCCCGCGAAAGCGGGAACCCATGCTGAGTATATTACGCCGCGATCGCAGCGTCGGTGACAGGCGTTTGCTTCAGTATCCGGTTCAGCAGGCGCTGTTCCAGCGCGGCGAAGGCCGCATTGCCGCGTGCGCGCGGACGTGGCAGGTCGACTTTCAGGTCGAGCGTGATGCGTCCATCCTCGATCAGCACCACGCGATCAGCCAGCGCGATCGCCTCCTGCACATCATGCGTCACCAGCACCGCCGTGAAGCCGCGCGCCAGCCACAGCGACTCGATCAACTGCTGCATCTCGATCCGCGTCAGCGCATCCAGCGCGCCGAGCGGCTCGTCGAGCAGCAGCAACTGCGGCTCATGCAGCAAGGCGCGCGCCAGTGCCACGCGCTGACGCTGGCCGCCGGACAGCTCCGCCGGCCAATCATTCGCGCGTTCCGCCAGACCCACCGTGGCCAGCGTGGCCGCAGCCGCATTCAACGAACGCGGCAAACCCAGCGCCACATTCTCCAGCACCGATTTCCACGGCAGCAGTCGCGCCTCCTGGAACATGATGCGGATACTGGCGGCGATCGCGCCCTGCCCGATCTTGATGCTACCCTGCTCCACCGTCTCCAGACCGGCGACCGCGCGCAGCAGTGTACTCTTGCCGCAACCACTGCGTCCCACCACGGCGACAAACTCGCCCGGCTGCAGCTCCAACTGCACGTCGTGCAGCACCTGGCGCGAGCCGAAGGATTTGTTCACGCCGTCCAAGTTGAGCGACACACCCTGTCGACGCGGCGGCGGCGACGACGTCCAGGTGGCGCTTTCGCGCGGCAGCGCGCCGGCGTCGAATAATGCGTTGGATATAAACATGCTTGCTCCTTAACGGTATGCGGGGTTCCAGCGCAGGAAATGCTTCTCCATCCCGCGCGATACCAGGTCGGCCAATTTGCCCAGCAAGGCGTACAACAAGATTCCCACCAGCACCACGTCGGTCTGCAGGAACTCGCGGGCGTTCATGGTCATGTAGCCGATGCCGGCTTGCGCCGAAATGGTCTCGGCCACGATCAGCAGCACCCACACCAGTCCAAGCGAGAAACGTACGCCGACCAGGATGGAAGGCAGCGCCGCCGGCAGGATCACGTCGCGGTACAGCGGCCAGCCTGACACACCATAGCTGCGCGCCATCTCGATCAAGCCCTGGTCCGCCGAGCGGATGCCGTGGAAGGTATTGAGATACACCGGGAAGAACACGCCCACCGCCAGCAGGAACAGCTTGGCCGTTTCATCGATGCCGAACCACAGGATCACCAAAGGAATCAGCGCCAGCGCGGGGATGTTGCGGATCATTTGCAGCGTGGTGTCGAGCAGCGTTTCGGCGCGGCGGAAGCTGCCGGTCAGCAGCCCAAGCAGCAGGCCCAGGCCGGCGCCGATGGCGAAGCCGCTGATGGCGCGCCACAAGCTGGTACGCAGGTGTACCCACAGCTCGCCCGATACCGCCAGCGACCAGAAGGCCTTCGCCACGGCCCAGGGCTCGGGCAGGATGCGGCTCGACAGCCAGCCCAGTTGCGACGATGCCTGCCACACCGCGATCAGCAACACCGGCAGCACCCAAGGTGTGAACGCGCTTTGGCGCTGTTTTACCTGGCTCATATCACGCGGCCTTCTTCTTCGGCACGATATCGCTGGCCATGATCTCGCCGAACGGTCCGCTCAGCGATTGCTCGCCGTGGTCCTTGCCCTTGCCCAGCAGCGGGAATACCAACTCGGCGAAGCGGTACGACTCTTCCAGGTGTGGATAGCCGGAGAAGATGAAGGTCTCGATGCCGATCTCCTGGTACTCCTTGATGCGCGCGGCCACGGTTTCGGGGTCGCCCACCAGCGCGGTCCCGGCGCCACCACGCACCAGTCCCACGCCGGCCCAGAGGTTGGGCGATACTTCCAGCTTGTCGCGACGGCCACCGTGCAGGGCCGCCATGCGCTGCTGTCCAACGGAATCCATTTTCGAAAACGCCGCCTGCGCCTTGGCGATGGTTTCATCGTCCAGATGGCTGATCAGCTCATCGGCGGCGCGCCATGCCTCTTCGTTCGTTTCGCGCACGATGACGTGCAGACGAATGCCAAACTTCACCTTGCGGCCATGCCTGGCGGCGCGCAAGCGGATGTCGTCCAGCTTTGCCGCCACGGCGGCCGGCGGCTCGCCCCAGGTCAGGTAGACGTCCATCTGCTCGGCCGCCAGTTCGTGCGCCGGCTCCGAGGAACCGCCGAAGTACAGCGGCGGATACGGCTTCTGCACCGGCGGGTACAGCGTCTTGGCTCCTTTGACCTTGATATGCTTGCCGTCGAAGTCATAGCCCTTGTCGCCGCCCTCGCCCGCCAGCGACGCGCGCCACACGCGGATGAATTCATCCGATATTTCGTAACGCTTGGCGTGGTCGGCGTACAGGCCGTCCGCTTCCAGCTCGCCCTGGTCACCGCCGGTGACGACGTTGATCAGCAGGCGGCCGTTGGACAGGCGGTCGAAGGTCGACGCCATGCGCACCGCCAGGCCCGGCGTGGTCAGGCCCGGGCGGATCGCCACCAGGAACTTAAGGTTTTGCGTCACGTGGATCAGCGACGATGCCACCACCCATGCATCTTCGCACGAGCGGCCGGTCGGCAGCAGCACGCCGTCATAGCCCAGCGTATCGGCGGCCACCGCCACCTGTTTCAGATAATTGGCGTCGATCGGACGCGAACCCTTCGAAGTACCGAGGTAGCGGCTGTCGCCGTGCGTAGGGATAAACCAGAAAACATTGAGAGACATCTTAATTCCTTATTGCGCTGCCAGCTGCTTCGACGAGAGCTGTGCATCTTTGACGGCGATGGGTTTCGGGATCAGTTTCAGGTTGGCGAAAGCATCGGCAAGCTTTTGCTGCTGCTCCAGCACTTCGGCGGTGATCGGCTTGACGCCGTAGGAATAGCGCGAAGCAGCCAGCGCCACGATGTCGACATCAAGACCGGTCTGCGCGGCCAGGATCTGTGCCACGTCCTTCGGATTCTTCGCGCCCCACTCGTCGACCTTGGCGATTTCCTCCAGCAGGATGCGAACGATGTCGCTGTTCTTCTCGGCGTATGGACGGGCGGCCAGGTAAAACTGGTGGTTCGCGACCAGGCCTTTGCCGTCGGCCAGCACGCGCGCACCCAGCTGCTTCTCGGCGGCGGCCAGGAACGGATCCCAGATCACCCAGGCGTCCACCGCGCCGCGTTCGAACGCCGCGCGCGCATCGGCCGGCGGCAGATAGATCACATTGATATCCTTGTAGCCGATGCCGGCCTTCTCCAGCGCCTTCACCAGCAGGTAGTGCACGTTGGAGCCTTTGTTCAGTGCGACCTTCTTACCCTTCAAATCGGCCAGGCTGCGCAGCGCGGAATCCTTGGGCACGACAATCGCTTCGCTGCCCGGCGACGGCGGCTCGTTGCCGACATAAACCAGGTTGGCGCCGGCCGCCTGCGCGAAGATCGGCGGTGCTTCACCGACGGTGCCAAAATCGACGCTGCCCACATTCAGGCCTTCCAGCAGTTGCGGGCCGGCCGGGAATTCGGTCCACTTGACCGTGACATTACGCTGCGCCAGGCGCTGCTCCAGCGTGCCGCGTCCCTTCAGCAGGGTGAGCGTGCCGTACTTCTGATAGCCGATGCGGACTTCCTGCTTGGCCGGCGCTTGCGCCTGGGCGTGTGCTTGACCGCCGCTGGCCGCCATCACGCCGGCCGCGAACAACAGCCCCAATGTATGGCGGCGCGCTGCGCGTTTCTGCTCGATACTCATTACTTTCTCCTTAGCGTGCCAGGCGCACTGGCTGTGCGCTGGCGACAAATACATCTTCCGGCTGCTGGCGCAGGGCGTTCAGCGCGGCCGACAAGGCGTCTACGCCGGCCTGCACGCGCCAGGCGATGGCTGTGTCCACGGCCAAGCCACTGACATCGCTCCAGGTGAGCTGCTGCGAGGTGGCGTAAATACTGGTGAATACCTGGCGCGCATCGAGCGCGTGCAGCACCGGCCGCAGCGCGTAGTCGAGCGCCAGCATGTGCGACTGGCTGCCGCCGGTCGCCAGGGGCAGTACCAGCTTGTCCTTCAAGCCGTCTTGCGGCAGCAGGTCGAGGAAGGCTTTCAGCACGCCGGTGTAGGAGGCTTTATAGATAGGCGTTGCGATCACGATGGCATCGGCTTCGGCGACGGCGTCGATGGCGCGCTTCAGTGCCAGGTCGGCGAAATCGGCGTGCAGCAGGGCTTTGGCCGGCAGGTCGCGCACATTCAATTTGGTGTTGCGGTGGCCGAGCGCGGCCAGTTTGTCGCCTACATGGTCCAGCAGGCGTCCGGTGCTGGAGGGTGCTGCCGGACTGCCGCCGAGTAGAAGAATGCTCATGTTCCATCCCCTGTCTTTTAATGGTGAAAATTGTGGAAGCCAGAATAAATCCACGCGATAGAAATCAAAACGAATAGTTTTAGGTTTTGATATGCGAAAACTAAAGCATGATTTTTTTGCATATCAAAACCCGGATTTCTTCGTTTGCCGCACTAAGAAGCGTCGGCATACTGGCGGCACCGACTCCTCTATCTAATGGACATACCATGTCTAATGCACTGTTAAAAACGCCGCGCGACCGTGCGGGCGACCTGCTTCGGGATCCGCTCCAGATCGCAACCGAACTGGCGCTGCGCCTTGCCACCACCGCCAATGCCCGCGACCAGGCCGGCGGCCACGCCGCCCAGGAGCGCGAGTGGATTCGCGAATCCGGCCTGCTTACCCTGTCCATCCCAAGCGCGTACGGCGGCCAGGGCGCGGACTGGCCGACCGTCTACCAGGTGATCCGCATCCTGGCCCGCGCCGACAGCGCGCTGGCGCACATCTTCGGTTTCCATCACCTGCAACTGGCCGGCATACAGCTGTATGGCACGACGCAACAGCAACGCCGCTTCCTGACGCAGACCGTGGAGCAGAATCTGTTCTGGGGCAATGCCCTCAACCCGCTGGACAAGCGCACCGCCGCCACCGAAGCCGATTACGGTTTCCAGATCGACGGTGTGAAGAGTTTTTCATCCGGGTCGGTGGGTTCGGACTGGCTGACCATCTCGGCCTGGCACGAGGAGACGCAGTCCGCGCTGATCGGCGTGGTGCCGACGCGCCAGCTGGGCGTGTCGGTGCAGGCCGACTGGGATGCCTTCGGCCAGAAGCAGACCGACAGCGGCAATGTGCATTTCAATCAGGTGTCGCTGCCGTCCACGCAAGTGCTGCAAGCGCCGGGCATCAAGCCGACGGCGCAAGCGACCTTGCGTTCGCAGCTTGCGCAGCTGATTCTGGTGAATCTCTACCTGGGCATCGGCGAAGGCGCATTTGAAGCGGCACGTTCGTATATCGCGCAGGAAGCGCGTCCGTGGTTCGCCTCCGGCGTGGCGGCGGCCGGCGCCGATCCGCTGGTGCAGCATCGCTTCGGCAAATTGTGGCTCAAGTTGCGGCCCGCCTCGGTGCTGGCCGATCATGCGGCGCAGGCGCTGGAACGGTTGTTCCGCCTTGGCGCTGCGGTCACCGCGCAGCAGCGCGGCGAGTTGGCGGTATCCGTGGCCGAAGCCAAGGTGCTGGCGCATGCCGCCGGCGTGGACGTCAGCAGCGAGATCTTCGAACTGACCGGCGCCCGTTCGACCTCCGCCAAATTCGGCTTTGACCGCTACTGGCGCAATGTGCGGGTGCATAGCCTGCACGATCCGGTCGACTATAAAATTCGCGACCTCGGACGCTATGCGCTCGACGGCACGCTACCTGAACCTAGCGCTTACTCGTGATGACTACTCCCCTGATTCGTATTGAACATGCGAGCAAATCGTTCGGCGACTTTGATGCGGTGCGCGATGTATCGCTGGACGTCGGCCAAGGCGACATCTTTGGCCTGATCGGCAAGAGCGGCGCGGGCAAGTCGACGCTGCTGCGCTTGATTAATCTCCTGGAGCGTCCGGACGCAGGCGCGATTACCGTCGATGGCCGCGAGTTGACTTCACTCTCCAAGCGCGACCTGCGCGATGCGCGCGCCAACATCGGTATGATCTTCCAGCAGTTTAATCTGCTGCAAAACGCCACCGTGTTCGAGAACGTGGCCTTCCCCTTGCGCATCCACGGCGGCCAAACGACGCAGCAGATCACCGCGCGCGTGGCGGACTGCCTGGCGCTGGTGGAGCTGAGCGACAAGAGCGACAGCTATCCGGCGCAGCTGTCGGGCGGCCAGAAGCAGCGTGTCGGCATCGCCCGCGCGTTGGCCAGCGGGCCGGCGGTGATGCTATGCGACGAGCCGACATCCGCGCTCGACGCGGAAACCACGCGCGCGCTGCTGGCCACGTTGAAGGACATCAACCAGCGGCTGGGCGTCACCATCGTGATCGTCAGCCATGAGCTGGACGTAATCGGCGAGATCTGCAATCGCGTTGCGGTCATCGAGAACGGCGTGATCGCCGAACAGTTCGCGTTGGACGACACGGCCAGCCTGGTCGCGCCACGCCAGACCGCGCTGGGTCGCGAACTGGCCGCCGCCGTCGCCAGCCGCTCGCCGGTTCCCGCGCCACACCTCGCGCATCTGGCCCACGCCGCGCGGCCGCCGGCTGCCGCGACCAACCAGGAGACACTGCATGTCTGAACTCATCTCCTCGCTGGCCGTTTCCGCCAGCGCCATCTACACCATGCTGCCGGAAATGTGGGAAGCACTGGGCCAGACGCTGACCATGCTCGCCATCGGCCTGTCGGCCGCCATCCTGGTCGGCGGCCCGCTCGGCATCCTGCTGTTCCTGGTGGCCGACGGCCAATCGCTGCAACACCGCCCTGCCGCACTGGTACTCGGCTGGCTGGTGAACACGGTACGCTCCTTCCCCTTCATCATCCTGCTGGTAGCACTGGTGCCGTTCACGCGCATCATCGCCGGTACCTCCATCGGCCCGCTGGCCGCCGCCGTGCCACTGTCGTTCGCCGCCATCCCGTATTTCGCACGGCTGGTCGAGCAGAACCTGCGCGAAGTGCCGCGCGGCGTGATTGAGGCCGCCCACGCCATGGGCGCATCGGAACTGCAAATCATCCTGCGCGTGTTGCTGGTGGAAGCGCGTTCCGGCCTGGTGCTGGCGCTCACGGTGCTGTCGATCAGCTTCCTGTCCTACTCCGCCGTGGCCGGCGTGGTAGGCGGCGGCGGCATTGGCGACCTAGCCATCCGCTACGGCTACTACCGCTTCGAAACCGACATCATGGTCGCCACGGTCGCCATCTTGATCTTCATGGTGCAGGCAATCCAATTCACCGGCAACCGCATCGCCAAAAGCATAGACAAACGCTAAAAGGAAGCAATATGAACACTTGCCGCAAACTGCTGCTGGCCGTCGTCGTCGCCGCAATCAGCTTCACCGCCCACGCCAAGGACCCGAAGGAAGTCGTGATCGGCACCAGCGCCGGCCCATATGCCGACCAGGTCAAGCTGGGCATCAAGCCTATCCTGGAAAAACAAGGCTACAAGGTCAAGCTGGTGGAATTCAATGACTACATCCAGCCCAACTACGCGCTGGCCGAAGGCTCATTGGATGCCAACATCTTCCAGCAGATTATTTACCTGACCAAGTTCTCGGCCGATCACAAGCTGCCGCTGTCGGAACTGATCAAGATCCCGACCGCGCCAATCGCCATCTACAGCAAAAAGCACAAAACACTGAACGAGGTAAAGGAAGGCACTACCGTGGCCCTGCCAAACGACCCGACCAACCAGGCCCGCGCGCTGGTGCTGCTGGACCAACTGGGCTGGATCAAGCTGCGTGAAAAAACCGATCCGCTCAAGGCATCGGAAAAAGACGTCGCCGTCAATATCAAGAAAATCAAGCTGCTGCCGCTGGAAGCCGCGCAGCTGCCGCGTTCCCTGCAGGACGTCGACTACTCCTTCGTCAACGGTAACTACGCGCTGGCCTCGGGCCTGAAGCTAAAGGACGCGCTGATCACCGAAAAGATCTCGCCTTCCTACGCCAACCTGGTCGCTGTGCGCACGGCCGACAAGGACAAGCAATTCGCCAAGGACATCGCCGCCGCCTACCGCTCGCGCGAATTCCTCGCCGTGACCAACAAGCACTTCGCCGACTACGCCAAGACCGATTACCAGCTCGCACTCGAAAAGTAATGCCGAAACGCATACGCTTCAACGCCTTTCAAATGAACACGGTGAGCCACCAGTCCCCAGGACTGTGGACGCACCCGCGCGACAACAGCCACCGCTACACCGATCCCGATCACTGGATCGAGCTGGCGCAACTGCTGGAGCGCGGCCTTGCGGCACGCGGTGCAGGCGCCGTTGAACGATCCGCTGGCGCTGGCGCCGCTGATGTCGCAGGCCACCAAGCACCTGGGCTTCGGCGTGACGTGCGCGCTGACGTATGAGCATCCGTAAAACTTCGTGCGCAACCTTGGCCTGAACCGGCAGCTCAGCCACGACGAGCGCTACGACCTGGCCGATGAATACATGGACGTGGTCAACAAGCTGTGGGAGAAAAGCTGGGATGACGACGCCGTGATCAACGACAAGGAGCGCGGCGTGTACGCGGAACCGTCGCGCATCCATCCGATGTGCACTTTCGTCAGCGGCCCGAGTGAACAGGATCAGGTTTTTAGTCGTTGCGCATCTGCGCTTGCGAGACGTTGCTGGCCGGCGGCACGCTTTGCGTCAGCCACACATTGCCGCCGATGGTGGAGCCGGCGCCGATGGTGATGCGGCCCAGCACCGTGGCGCCGGCGTAGATCACCACGTCGTCTTCCACGATAGGATGGCGCGGCACGCCTTTGATCAAGGCGCCCAGCTCGTCCGCCGGGAAGCGCTTGGCGCCCAGCGTGACGTGCTGGTACAGACGCACACGCTGGCCAATGACGGCCGTTTCGCCGATCACCACGCCCGTGCCGTGATCGATGAAGAAGCTGCCGCCGATCTGCGCCGCCGGGTGGATGTCGATCCCGGTCAGCGAATGCGCAATGTCCGAAATCAGCCGCGCCAGGAAAGGCGAACCGAGACGGTGCAGGCTGTGCGCCAGCCGGTAATACAAAATCGCGATGGTGCCCGGATAACACAGCATGATCTCGGCCACCGAGGTTGCCGCCGGGTCGCCCGAAAACGCCGCCTGCACGTCGGACACCAGCAAGGCACGCACTTCCGGCAGGCTGGCCGCGAAGCGGCGCGTGATGTCGTGCGCCTGCAGCGTCAGCGCTTCTTCGTCGGGGATCGCTTCTTCCGACGAGAACTGCAAACCGCGCCGCACCTGCTCGGCCAGGCGGTTCAAGGTGGTGTTGAGCGTGTCGCCGACGAAGAAGTCGATGCTTTCGTCGGTCAGATTGGGACGCCCGTAGTGGGTCGGGAACAGCACCGCCTGCAGGCCGTTGACGATGGTGGTGAGCGCCTCGCGCGATGGCAGTTCGCGCACGCGGCCATGGTGGCGGATGTTGTGCGTCGCTTCGCGCGATACGCGCAGCTGTTCGATCACACTGCCCAGGTTCCAGTGCGAGGGCTTGACGGAGGTGCCGTCAAATATATCTATAGTCATTATTGTCTCGAATTCGAAAAACAGGGGCGTAGTCGCCCACTTTGCAGCATAACCAGTCGCGCACTACAGGCAAACGAAGGATTTCAGCCATTCTTATGCGGCACGCGCATATCGCGTAAAATGCCGGGTCCAACGAACAATACGCTATTCATGAATATTTTGCTGACGCTGCTGCTGGCAGGCCTTTCCATGGTCGGTCCACTGGCCATCGACACTTATCTGCCGTCTTTCCCGGCCATTACGCTAGCCTTCGACGCCAGCCCGCTCCTGGTGCAGCAGACGTTGTCGATGTTCCTGTTCTGCTTCGCCTTCATGATGCTGTTTTACGGCACGCTGTCCGACTCGTTCGGCCGGCGGCCGGTGATTATTGTCTCGCTGGTGTTATACATCGCGGCCTCGGTGGTGGCGGCCATGGCGCCGTCGATCGGCGTGCTGCTGGCATGCCGCATCGTGCAGGGCCTGGCGGCAGGCGCCGGCTCGGTGGTGGGCCGCGCCATCGTGCAGGACCGTTTCTCCGGTGCCGCCGCGCAGAAAATCCTGTCGCACATCATGATGGTGTTCGGCCTGGCGCCCGCGATCGCACCGGTGTTGGGCGGCTGGCTGCAGGTGAGCTTCGGCTGGCGTTCGATCTTCTGGTTCCTCAGCGCCTTCGGCGTGCTGATGCTAGTGGCCGTGTATCGCGCGCTGCCGGAAAGCCTGGCCGTCAAGGACCGCCATCCCTTTCACTTGGGCGTGATCGCGAAGAACTACTGGATGGTGCTGCGCCATCACCAATTCCTGCTGCTGTCGGTGGCTGTCGGCATGTGCTTTGCGGGCGTGGCGCTGTATATCGGCTCGGCTGCCTACTTTGTAATGAACATCCTGCACCTGCCGGAGACGGCCTTCGCCTGGATGTTCGTGCCGCTGATCAGCGGCATGGTGATCGGCTCCGCGCTGTCCGGCAAATTCGCGCTCAAGTTCTCGCGCAAGGCGCAGGTGTGGCTCGGCTTTGCGGTGATGATCGGCGCCGGCATCATCAACGTCGCCTACAACCTGTTCTTCGTGGCCGCCGTGCCTTGGGCCGTGATGCCGCTGTTTATCTACTCCTTCGGCCTGGCGCTGGCCATGACGCCGCTGTCGCTGATCGCGCTGGAATACTTCCCGAACAATAGCGGACTGGCGGCGTCGATGCAGTCCTTCATCCAGATGCTGCTGTTCGCGCTGGTGTCGGGACTCGTGGCGCCGCTGCTGTTCGACAGCGCGCTGAACCTGGCGTGGGGGGTGCTGGCCAGCCTGATCCTGAGCGTGATCGCCTGGCTGCTGGCGCAGGCCGGCAAGCCGGTGGTGCACGACTGATCACGGCCAGGGCGCGGGATTCAGGTCGACATACTGCGCTCCGCCTTGCTCAGGCTCGCGGTCCACGGGCTGGCCGGCCGGCGTCTGCGCCGGATTGCGCAGGCCCAGCATCTCCTTACGCGATTCGACGAAGTCCGCGCTCGATAGCGGGTTTTCCTTGTCAGGCCAATTCTCCACGGCCCACGCCTGCAACTGCTCGAACCGCTGCCATAATTCGCTGATAAATTTACGACGCTCTTCTTCGTTATCCATACGACCTCCTCTTTGTGTCAGCTTGGGCCAAGGCGGCCGCAGCGTCGGTACGCAAGATAACTCACTAGCATGTAAAATGACGGATTAAACCGCTCTCCGCCTCATTCACCGAATGCGCCTCACTTCATTTACCGATTACTCGCTGCGCACGCTGTTGTTTCTGGCAGCCAATCGAGATCGACTGGTAACCATCCAGGATATCGCCGATTTGCATGTGATATCAAAAAATCACCTGATGAAAGTGGTGTACCAGCTTGGCCTGTCGGGCCTGGTGGAGACGGTACGTGGCCGCAATGGCGGGCTGCGGCTGGCCAAGGAGCCGAAAGACATCAATATCGGCGCACTGGTACGCAGCACGGAGACCGATTTCTTCATGGCCGAATGCTTCGACCGCGCCGCCGACACCTGCCCGCTGACCAACGACTGCAAGCTGAAACACACGCTGAACGACGCCACCCGCGCCTTCCTGGCCGTGCTGGACCAGCAAACGCTGGCCGACATGCTGCCCGCCGATCCGGTCGCATCGCAAACCAAACCAGTGCGCATCATGCGCAATGCGTCCAACCGCTAATTCGTAGTTTCGCTTATGCCGCATCCTGCCGCAACTGCGGCAGGGAGGCCATCAGATCCGAGAAGCGCTGCCCCTGGATCATCACGTGTTCGCGCAGCAGTTGCGCAGCCAGTTCGCCGTCGCCGTCGATGATGGCTTTGACTACGCCATCGTGCTCATGGTAGGAGGTGGCCAGCCGGTTGCGCACCCGCAGTTGCAGGCGGCGATAGGGACGCAGGCGTCGGTATAAGGCCCGGGTCTGCTCGATCAGGAATTGATTGTGGCTGCCGGCATAGATGGCCTCGTGGAACACTTCGTTCTTGTAGTAATACTCATCCGGCTCCTGCGCCTCCAGCGCGTCCTGGCAAGCCTGATGCGCCGCCAGCAAGGCCTGTTGCTCTTCCAGCGTCATGCGCCGCGCCGCCAGGCGACCGCAGGTCGACTCCAGCTCGGACATCACTTCAAACATTTCCACCAACTGCTGCGGCCCCAGCTCCGCCACGATGGCGCCGCGCCGTGGCCGGATCACCACCAGTCCCATCGATGCCAGCTGTATCAAGGTTTCCCGGATCGGCGTGCGCGAGACGCCAAAGCGCGTAGCCAACTCGGTCTCGTCCAGATGCTGGCCGGGCTTCAGTTCGCCGACAGCGATCATTTCTTCGATTTGTTCCCGGAGGGTGGCGGAATGGGTGGTCATGTACGCATTATATCGCTTGACAATGTATTCGCAACCGCTATTCTTGTATACACAAAGACGAATGTTGCATATTAAATGTAGCAACAATAATATTTTCTGACATCAACCCTTGGAGGACGTATGACCGCTTACACCCGCAGATCCGCTCTGGTTACTCTCGGTGCCCTGGCCGCTACCCCGCTGTTGTCGCAACCGGCCTGGGCCCAAACCGCGCTCAAGATCTCCCACCAGTTCCCCGGCGGCACCCTGACCGAAGGCGATTTCCGCGACCGCCTGACACGCATGTTTGCCGCTGAAGTGGAGAAGCGCTCCAAGGGTGCAATGAAATTCGCGATTTATCCCGGCTCGTCGCTGATGAAGACCAACGCCCAGTTCTCCGCCATGCGCAAGGGCGCGCTCGACCTGTCGCTGGTGCCGCTGTCCTACGCCGGCGGCGAAGTCCCGGAAGTGAACATCGGCCTGATGCCCGGCCTGGTCACTTCCTACGATCAGGCCTACGGCTGGAAGAACGCGGAAGTCGGCAAGGAACTGGCGCGCATCCTGTACGACAAGGGCATCGTGATGCTCAGCTGGATCTGGCAAGGCGGCGGCATGGCCTCGCGCGGCAAGCCGGTGGTCGATCCGGACGACGCCAAGGGCATGAAGATACGCGGCGGCTCACGCGAAATGGACCTGATGCTGAAAGCCGCCGGCGCCGCCGTGGTGACGCTGCCATCGAACGAAATCTACGCCGCCATGCAGACCGGCGCCATGGAAGCCGCCCTGACCTCCTCCACTTCCCTGATCTCGTTCCGTCTTGAGGAAGTATCGAAAGCGCTGACCACCGCGCGCGCCGGCTCCTACTGGTTCATGCTGGAGCCGCTGATGATGTCGCGCTCCATCTTCGACAAGCTGCCGAAAGACCAGCAGCAGATCTTGCTGAACGTGGGCGCGGAGCTGGAAGCCTTCGCGCTGAAATCGTCCAAGGAAGACGACCAGCAGGTCGCCTCTGTCTATCAGAAAGCCGGGGCCAAGGTGGTCGACATGAATCCAGGCGCGCTGCAAAAATGGCAGACCATCGCCAAGGCCACGGCCTGGAAAGACTATGCAGAGAAAAACGCCAGCTGCGCCAATCTGCTGAAACTGGCGGAGAAGACGCTATGAGCCACGGCGTTGAACTCACGCCGCCGCGCGGACCGGCGCCGCCGGACAACGCCGTCATCGCGGCGCTGCAGGCAGGCCTCGACAAGGTCAATCGCGGCCTCATGGCCCTATCCATGATCGCGCTGGTGCTGACGGCGCTGGTGCTGACCTACTCGGTGGTGTCGCGCTACTTCTTCCACGCGCCCACCGACTGGCAGGACGAAGCATCGGTGTTCATGCTGGTCGGCGTGACATTCTTCTGCACCGCCTACGTCCAGCACCATCGCGGCCATATCGGCATTGAAGCCATTGCCGGCCTGCTGCCGCGCCGCGTGAATGCGATCAGACTATTTGTGGTCGATCTGGTGTCGACGCTGTTCGTCGGCTTCTTCACCTGGAAATCGTGGCTGCTGTTCCACGAAGCCTGGGTCGACGGCCAGACCACCTCCTCCACGTTTGCGCCGCCGCTGTGGATACCCTACTCCATGATGGCCGCCGGCATGACCCTGCTGACGCTGCAGCTGCTGCTGCAAACGCTGGCGCGCATCACCAATAAACCGGAGCATGCAGCATGAGTGAACTGACCTTGGGCGCTTTGTACGGCGCCGTCACGCTGGTGGTGATGTTCTCCGGGATGCCGATCGCATTCGCGCTCGGCGTCGTGGCCACCGGCTTCATGTACTTCTTCATGCCGTCGTCGTCGCTGGACACCATCACCCAGAACGTCTACGAAGAGATGGCGTCGATCACGCTGTTATCGATTCCTCTGTTTATTTTGAAGGGGGCAGCGATCGGCAAATCGCCGGCCGGCAAAGACCTGTACTCCGCCATCCACACCTGGATGCACAAGGTGCCGGGCGGCCTGGGTATCGCCAACGTGTTCGCCTGCGCGCTGTTCGCCGCCATGGCCGGCTCCTCGCCCGCCACCTGCTCGGCCATCGGTTCGGCCGGCATTCCGGAGATGCGCAAGCGCGGCTACTCGCCGGGTTTCGCGGCCGGCATCATCGCCGCCGGCGGCACGCTGGGCATCCTGCTGCCGCCGTCGATCACCATGATCCTGTACGCGGTGGCCGCCGAGCAATCGCTGGGTCGCTTGTTCCTGGCCGGGATCGGCCCCGGCATCCTGCTGGTGCTGCTGTTCGCCGGCTACGCCGTCTACCGCGCCCGCAAGGAATACCGCATGGCGCTGGAGATCTACCAGAAGGGCGGCGAGAAGTCCGCCTATCTGGAGGACGAGCACTTTACCCTCAAAGAGAAGGTCGAGATGCTGCCGCGCGTGCTACCCTTTATCGTGCTGCTGATCGGTGTCATGGTCGCCTTGTACGGCGGCTTCGCCACCCCGTCCGAAACGGCGGGCCTGGGCGCGCTGCTGGCGCTGGCGCTGCTGGCGGTGATCTACGGCGTGTGGAAGCCGAAAGACCTGTCGCCGATACTCGGTTCATCGATCCGCGAATCGACCATGCTGTTGCTGATCATCGGCATGTCGCTGCTGTATTCCTACGTGATGAGCTACCTGCACATCAGCCAGTCGGCGGCGGCTTGGGTGGTCGGCCTGCACCTGTCGAAGTGGGTGCTGCTAGCGGTGATCCTGCTGATGGTGATCGTGTTCGGCTTCTTCCTGCCGCCGGTATCGATTATCCTGATGACGGCGCCGATCATCCTGCCGCCGCTGCGCGAAGCCGGTTTCGATTTGATCTGGTTCGGCATCGTCATGACGGTGGTGATGGAGATGGGGTTGATCCATCCGCCGGTGGGGCTGAATATATTCGTCATCAAGAACATCGCACCGGACATTCCGCTCAAGGATGTGGTCTGGGGCGTGTTTCCCTTCCTGTTGCTGATGGTGGTGGCGGTCGTGCTGCTGTGCGTCTTCCCGTCCATCGCAACCGGCCTGCCTGACATGATTATGGGAGCAAAATAAAATGTCCTGGAACACCTTGCAGCAAAATCGCGATGGGCGATTGCAGCGTGCGCGCACGGCGCTGGGCAATACGCTGGACGGCAAGAGCGTGCCGGCGGCGAACATCGCGGACTTGCTGCATGCGGTCATCGAATGCGGTGACCGCGTCTGCCTCGAAGGGAACAACCAGAAGCAGGCCGATTTTCTCGGTCATGCGCTGGCCAACCTGAATCCAGAACGCGTCAACAACCTGCACATGCTGCAGTCGGTGCTGGCGCTGCCCGAGCATCTGGATGTCTTCGAGCGCGGCGTCGCCTCGCGGCTGGACTTTTCCTTCTCCGGCCCGCAGGCGGCGCGGGTGGCGCGGCTGGCTTCCACCGGCAAGCTGAATATCGGCGCCATCCACACCTACCTGGAGCTGTTCAGCCGCTACTTCATCGACCTGCCGCCGCGCGTGTGCCTGATCGCGGCGGAATCGGCGGACCGCCACGGCAACCTGTACACCGGGCCGAATACCGAGGACACGCCGGCCATTGTGGAAGCGACGGCCTTCAAGCAAGGCATCGTCATCGTCCAGGTGAACAAACTAGTGGACAAGGTGCCGCGCGTGGACGTGCCGGGCGACTGGGTGGACTTCGTGGTGCAGTCGCCACGGCCCTACTACATCGAGCCTTTGTTTACGCGCGATCCGGCGCAGATCTCGGAGATCCAGGTGCTGATGGCGATGATGGCCATCAAAGGTATCTACGCCGAATACGAAGTGCAGCGCCTGAACCACGGCATCGGCTTCGACACGGCGGCGATCGAGCTGCTGCTGCCGACCTATGCCGAGTCGCTGGGCTTGCGCGGCAAGATCGGCAAGCATTGGGCGCTCAATCCGCATCCGGCGCTGATTCCAGCGATCGAAGCTGGCTTCGTCAGTTCTATTCATTCGTTTGGATCGGAACTGGGCATGGAGGACTACATCCATGCGCGGCCGGACGTGTTCGCGGTCGGCCCGGACGGCAGCATGCGCAGCAACCGCGCCATGTGCCAGGCGGCCGGCCACTACGCGTGTGACATGTTCATCGGGTCGACCTTGCAGATCGACTTGCAGGGCAATTCATCGACCGCCACGGCGGGCCGCATTTCCGGCTTCGGCGGCGCCTCCAATATGGGCGCCGATGCGCGCGGACGACGCCACGCCAGCCCGGCGTGGCTGAAAGCCGGCGAGCAGGCGCGCGCCGGCCGCAACACCATCCCGCGCGGCCAGAAGCTGGTGGTGCAGATGGTGGAGACCTTCCGCGAGCACATGCAGCCGGCCTTCGTTGAAAGGCTCGATGCGTGGGAGCTGATGGAACAGGCCAAGATGGCGATTCCGCCGGTGATGATCTACGGCGATGACGTCAGCCACATCCTGACCGAGGAAGGCATCGCCAACCTGCTGCTGTGCCGCACCGACGAGGAACGCGAACAGGCGATACGCGGCGTGGCCGGTTACACGCCGGTGGGCCTGGGGCGCGATCAGCGCATGGTGGAAAACCTGCGCGACCGTGGCATCATCACCCGCGCCGAGGACCTGGGCATCGACAAGCGGCTCGCCACGCGCGACCTGCTGGCGGCCCGCAACATGAAAGACCTGGTGCGCGCATCGGGCGGTTTGTACAACCCGCCCAAGCGTTTCCGCAACTGGTGACCCAAGCCGTCGTTCCCGCGAAGGCGGGAACCCATACTCAGCATGGATTCCCGCTTTCGCGGGAATGACGGGGGCTGAGTTAGGAGTCTACAAATGGAAACATTGAATTATCGATTTGAACAAGGCACGCGCCGGCTGAACGCCGCACCGGAAGTGGTGGGCGTGGTCGGCTCGGGCAATCTGGAAGTGCTGATCGAACCGGCTGCGCTGAACGGCGCCTGCACCATCGAGATCAACACCGCTGCCGTCGGCTTCGGCCGCATCTGGGAAGCCGTCATGCGCGACTTCCACGCGCGCTGGCTGCTAGCCGATACCCGCATCTCCATCAACGACATGGGTGCCACGCCCGCCGTCGTCAGCCTGCGCCTCGACCAGGCCGTGCAAACCATGCTGGGAGACGCCTGATGAACCGCGCCATCAGCTACCAGGAAGCGACCGCGCGCGAACGGCTACAGCAGCTTTTCGATACCAACAGCTTTGAAGAATTCATTCCACCCTCGGCGCGCATCATCAGCCCGCACCTGGCGCAGTTGAACGCGCCGGTGGCGTTCGACGACGGCGTGGCCATCGGCCGCGCACTGCTGGGCGGCGTGCCGGTGTACGTGGCGGCACAAGAGGGAGCGTTCATGGGCGGCGCGGTCGGCGAGGTACACGGCGCCAAACTGGTCGGCCTGCTGCGCAAAGCGGTCGTGGAAAAGGTGGCGGCCGTGGTGCTGCTGGTGGAATCGGGCGGCGTGCGACTGCACGAAGCCAATGCCGGCTTGATCGCGGTATCGGAAGTGATGCGCGCCCTGCTCGATGCGCGCGATGCCGGCGTGGCCGTGATTGCGCTGGTCGGCGGCGCCAACGGCGCCTTCGGCGGCATGGGCATCGTGACCCGCTGTGCGAACGCGGTGGTGATGTCGGAAGAAGGCCGGCTGGCGATGTCCGGCCCCGAAGTGATCGAGACCGCCAACGGCGTGGAGGAATTCGATTCGCGCGACCGCGCGCTGGTGTGGCGCACGTCAGGCGGCAAACACCGCTACCTGATGGGCGACTGCCAGCGCATCGTAGCGGACGACATGGCGGCCTTCCGCACGGCGGCCCGGGAAGCAGTGGCCGGCCTGGCCGGCGCTGCCACCGGCCTGACGCTGGAGGCGCTGGAAGCGGAACAGCAAATGCTGGCAACGCGCCTCGATACCTTCGGCAAGCTGGACGACCCGGTCGACATCTGGCGCGCGATGCAGATGCCGGATGCGGAAAATATTCCGATGCTGGATGTAGATAGTTTTATCGCGGCGTCGGCAACGCGCCGCCAGGGAGTGTGAGATGGATTGGAAAAAACTGGCGGACACGCTGTTCCCCGAAGGGTGCGCGATCGTCGAGGAGAACGAATTCCTGTGCGGCAGCGCGCAGGTCGATGGCCAGCCGATCGCGGTCATCGGCACCACCAACCACACGCCGATCGGTGTGGAGATTGCGCTGGCCCAGGCGCAGGCCATCCTGCGCACGGTGCGCGACTATCCTGGCATGCCGATCCTGATGCTGATCGATACCCAAGGCCAGCGCCTGCGGCGTCGCGATGAGATGTTGGGCATCAACAGCTATATGGCGCACTTGGGCAAGTGCGTAGATCTGGCGCGCCGCAAGGGCCACAAGATTATCGGCCTGGTGTACGACCAGGCGCTGTCGGGCGGCTTCATCACCAGCGGATTGATGGCCGACGCCTGCCACGCGCTGCCCGAAGCGACCATCCGCGTGATGGGCTTGCCCGCGATGGCGCGTATCACCAAGGTGCCGGAAGAATTGCTGACGGAACTGGCGCAGAGCAATCCGGTGTTCGCCCCCGGCCCGGAGAACTACCTGCGCATGGGCGGGCTGGAGTCAATCTGGCATGGCGATCTGGCAGCACACTTACGCGCTGCGCTGACGCAGCAGACCGACGGCGACCAGCGCAGCGCGCTGGGATTGCAGCGCGGTGGGCGGCGCCTGGCGCAACCGGTGATCGATGCGGTGGTCTCGGGCAGCCATGTTCAACGCGTCTAAAGACTTTGAGCGGCACATGCTGGTCTGGCTGAATCAAGCCGGCTGGCGCGCAGCCGTCGCGGCACAGCCGCAGCACGAGGCGGCGCTGCTGCAATGGGCTGCACAGGACTGGCCTGCGGTGGTGCGGCGCATGGATGCAAACGTGGATGCCGACGTGGTGTGCCTCGGCCTACCGCTGCCGCCGGATGCCAACGGCCGCAAGGTGCGGCTGGCGCTGAGCGCGCGGCTGGACGATGTGGCAAAAGTGAGTCGCGCGGTGGTACTGCGCTCGACGGTGCGCTCGTCCGGTGCTTGGCGCGGGCGTCTGTCGGCGTTGTGTGATGAGGCGGAGGCATCGGATTTGCGCGTGTTCGGATCGCTGGCGATGCAGGCGCTGACCGGCTTACAGTATGTTTCGCCAACTTCGGACGTGGACCTGCTATTCCAGCCGGTCTGCCGACGGCAACTGGACGATGGCGTGGCGCTGCTGGCGAGGCACGCGCAGCACCTGCCGCTCGATGGCGAGATCGTTTTCCCCGGCGGCGGCGCCGTGTCGTGGAAGGAGTGGCGCCTGGCAATGACGCATCCAGCCAAGGTCTTGGTGAAGGAAATGCACACTGTGCGCCTGGCCGACACCGCATCGCTGCTGGCCACGTTGGCGCCGCAACCGATGCTGGAGATGCTGTAATGCGCACCGCCATCCATTCCGCATCGCGCACGTCCGGCATATCGGCAGTAGCGGGAGCACTTGCCGACGGCCACGCGGAGAAAACCGCATTTGCGCGCGAAATGGCGCGGCTGGCTGTGCGCAGCCTGCACGCCGAGTTATGCCTGTACCCGAAGCCAGGCCTGGTGTCACCGGTGGACAATGGCAGCCACGACGACATGGACGCCGGCACCTTCATGCGCAGCATGTTCGCACTGCGTCACTACTTCAGGAAAATCTGCCTGGCAGGATGGAACGATGCGCCGTTTGCGCAGCTCAAGCAGCTCGGAATCGCCGCCGAAGCGGCCATGCTGAACGCCACGCGCGGCGTCAACACGCATCGCGGCGCCATCTTCAGCCTGGGCATGCTGTGCGCCACCGCTGGCCGCGCACGCGCGCAAGGCACCCCGATGACGCCGGCAGCCCTGCGCGCCGCAATGCTGATCCGCTGGGGCGAAGAACTCGCCGGCCATGCCGGCAAGGCGGCAAAGCGCGACGCCTTGAGCAACGGCTTGCGCGTAGCGGCGCGCTACGCCGTCAGCGGCGCGCGCGAAGAAGGCGCGCTTGGACTGCCATCTGTATTTGAAGTGGGCATCCCCGCCCTGCTGGCCGCCCGGGCGCGCGGCGCCACCGTCACCGAAGAACGCATCGACACGCTCTACACGCTGATGGCGCACATCAGCGACAGCAACGTCTACCACCGCGCCGGTCCGCAAGGCGCACAAATCGTGCGCGAGCACGCCGAACATTTCCTCGCCCAAGGCGGCACCGTCAACTTCAACTGGCGCGCCACTGCCGTCGCCAGCCACCACGTCTTCATGCAGCACCGTCTGTCCCCCGGCGGCGCGGCCGACCTGCTGGCCGCCTGCTGCCTGGTGCAATCCATCGCAGCGCTGGAGAACAAATGAGCCGCTCACGTCTGCTGCTGCTCTGCCCCGGCCAGGGCGACCAGCATCCCGACATGTTCACGCTGGCGCGCACAGATCCTGCTGCCGCAGCGCTCATCGACACCCAGCTCGCCACCCAGCCAAACACCGACAACGCCGACATCTACGCCAACCGCACCGCCCAGCCACTGATCGTGACCGCAACGCTGGGCATGTGGCAAGCCATCCGCGACTTCGCTCCACCGCCGGCGCTGGTGGCCGGCTACAGCATAGGAGAACTGTCGGCGCACAGCGTGGCCGGCGCCATCCAACCCGAAACAGCCGTGGCACTGGCGGCCCGGCGCGCGCAGTTGATGGATAACTGCCAGCGCTCAAGGCCAGGCCAGGCGCTGCTCACCATCACCGGAATGTCGCTGAGCAGCGCCAGCATGCTGGCCGCCAGCCACGGCTACGAGATCAGCATCGAAACGGGGGAAGACAGCTGCATAGTCGGCGGCCCTGCCGCGCGGGCCGGAGAGCTGCAGCAAGCAGTTGAAGCGGCCGGCGCGCGCAGCAAGCGCCTGCCGGTGGAGGTAGCATCGCACACCGGCTACATGCAAGACGCCGTCGCACCCTTCGCCGCAGCGCTACAGGCAGCAAACTTTCATGCCGCGCGGGCGCCGGTGCTGGCGGGCATCGACGCGAATCCGGTCACCGACAAGCTCCGCGCCATAGAAACGCTCTCGCAGCAGCTGGTACAAAAGATCCGCTGGCTGGCCTGCATGGACGCCGCCGCCGAAGCAGGCATCACCGTGGCGCTAGAGCTCGGCCCCGGCAATGCCCTCGCGCGCATGCTGCAAAACCGCCAGCCGCACATCAACACCCGCTCGGTGGCCGACTTCCGCACGCTGGACGGCATACGCCGCTGGCTGGAGCGTGCCACCGAGGACTGATCAGCGATTGTTCTGCGTCGCCCACGCCATGATGTTCTGCGCATCCATCGCGCCCGGCTGGCGCGCCACTTCGCGGCCGCCCTTGAACAGAGCCAGTGTGGGAATGCTGCGAATCGCGTAGCGCGAGGCCAGGTCCTGCGCCTGCTCGGTATCAACCTTCAGCACCCGGAACTGCGGCTCCAGGCGCTGCGCGGCCTGCGCATAGAACGGCGCCATCGTGCGGCACGGGCCGCACCAAGGCGCCCAGAAATCCACCAGCACCGGAATATCGCTGCGCTCAATGTGCTTGAGGAAGCGCGCGCTGGTCAAATCCACCGGCGCACCGGTGAACAATTCTTTCTGACATTTGCCGCACACCGGCTGCGCCGCCAGCTTGGCGGACGGTACGCGATTCACCGCATCGCAATGTGGGCAAACGATATGCAGCGACTCGGGCTGCGCGGACGCGGTATTGCTCATCATGACCTCCAGAACATCAAGCTGAGCATGATAATCGATGAACGAAAAAAATGCCGCGCACGCGGCGTTTCGCGTACACGGCCCATCGATGAACTACTGCTGCGGCAAATAATCAGGTTTCTTTGCGTGCGCCGGTCTGCTTGCCGGCCTGGCCGGCGCTTTGCGCTGCGGCGGTCTGTGCCGAGGTGGCCTGACCGCCCTGCAGATGACTCGCCTCACGGCTTTCCGTGCCGTTCTGACCGCTCTGCAGCGTTTGGCTGCCGCGCCCGTCGTTGCCGCGCGACGAACGTTGTGTACCGTCGGTGCCGAAGGAGAACGGATCGGTGAAGCGGTCCACCGCCTCGCGATGGCTGCGCAGGGTCTTTTCCGTTTCTTCGTTGGTAACGCGCGCCACTTCATCGGCCAACTCCCTGGCGGTGCGGCTGGTTTCCTGCGCATGTTCTTGCGCCACTTTGGACAGGTCGGCCTGGGTGCCGGCGGCAATGTGCGACAGATGCTGCTGATACGAACGCAGCTTATCGGCGCCCGACTGTGCGCGGTCCGCAGCAAGCGCCAGCACCTCGATCGGACGGTGAGCCATCAGCACTTGCTGGCCCGCCTGGGTGGTTTCTTCCAGCAAGGTCTGCGCCAATTGGATGTTCAGGTCGCTGTACTGCTGGACGGTACGAAAAAGGGATTTCGACATGTCGTTGAAGAACGACAATTGGGCTTCCATATGGTTTTTCGCTGCGGGGGTGGGCGTTTGGGAAAAAGGGTACATAGTTACCTCTATAGTTGAGAGCCTGGGATGGTCCACGCTGCGACTGCAGCGCGAACGTCAAGGCTACGTTACCCACTCCGGGCACGTTTGATCTGGATCAAACGTGCGTCCATACCCGAATTTTCCTACTTAAACAGCACCGCCGCCTTCTGCACCGTAATGGCAATGCCGATCGCCAAGGGGATGCCCACGGCCAGCCAGCCGAAGGCCACAGCCGCAGGACTGGTCACACCGTTGGAGGCCGCCGCCGTGCCGCTCGATGCCGCTGCATCTCGCTCATGCGCCAGCTTCTTCTCGGCCGCCAGTTCGGCGTCGGTCATGAAGTGCTTGCCCGCCACCGGACGCACCAGCAGGTTGCACATCAGGCCAATCACCAGCAAGCCCGCCAGCACGTACATGGTGATGTCGTAGGCCTGCGCTTTCGGCACGCCGTTGGCGATCTGATATTCGCGCACGTAGTTGACCAGGATAGGACCGAACACGCCGGCCGCCGCCCATGCCGTCAACAGGCGGCCGTGGATGGCGCCCACCATCTGGGTGCCGAACAGGTCGGCCAAGTAGGCCGGCACGGTGGCAAAACCGCCACCGTACATCGACAGGATGATGCAGAAGAAGCCGACGAACAGCGCCAGGTGGCCGCCATGCGCCATCGATGGAATCGACGCATACAGGGCGAAGCCCAGCACGAAGAAGATGCCGTAGGTAAGCTTGCGGCCCAGGAAGTCCGAGCACGACGCCCACACGAAGCGGCCGCCGATATTGAACAGCGACAGCAGGCCGGTGAAGCCGGCGGCAATGGCCGCGATCTGGCCTTTCTGCGCGATGGTCAATTCATTGAAGGTCACCGCCACACCCAGCAACTGGCCGCCGAAGATTTCCTGCAGCAGCGGCGAGGCCATGCCGAGGATGCCGATACCGGCCGTCACATTCAGGCACAGCACCCACCACACCAGCCAGAACTGCGGAATGCCCCAGACTTTGCTGGCATGCACGTGACGGGTGGTGATCATGGCATTGGCGTTGCTGGCGGGCGGCGTCCAACCGGCCGGTTTCCAGCCGGTAGGCGGCACGCGGTAGGACAAGGCGCCGGCCATCATGAAGACGAAATAGATCGCCGCCATTACCAGGAAGGTTTGCCACACGCCGACCGCGTCAGGCGTGGCGAAGTACTTCATCAACTTGTCGGCCAACGGCGCGCCGATCATGGCACCGCCACCGAAGCCCATGATGGCCATGCCGGTCGCCATGCCGCGACGATCCGGGAACCACTTGATCAGGGTCGACACCGGCGAGATGTAGCCGAGACCCAGGCCGATACCGCCGATCACGCCCGAACCGAGCCACATCAGCCAGATCTGGTGGTGATAGACGCCCAGCGCCGAAATCACCAGGCCGCCGCACCAGCACACGGCCGACACCACGCCCGCCTTGCGCGGACCGGCATGTTCCAGCCAGCCGCCGAACAGCCACGCCGACAGACCCAGGAATACGAAGAACATGGTGTACATCCAGCCCAGCATGGAAATCTGCCAGTCGCAGCTGGACGACAGGATGCGCTCCAGCACGCCCATATCAACCGGGCAAGCCAGCGCTTCCTTGATGCCGATGGCGCGCGACAGCGGCAGCCAGAACACCGAAAAGCCATAGGCCATGCCGATGCACAAATGAATCGCCAGCGCCGCAGGCGGCACCAGCCAACGATTGAAACCGACACCGGCAACGGTGCGTTCCTTCTCTAAAAAGTCCAACAAAGCCATGCGATTTTCCCTCATCGGTGTTTCTTATAAACAATATCGGGCGAGAGAATAGCACAAGTACAATTGCTGTGCGACAAGGTAGCAACAGGATCTGCCTATAATTTAATCAGATCCGTGCAATCACGCGGAAGCCGGTGTACACTGGAGTCTTCTTGCCGAAGGGAAATATCATGGCGATTGCCGCGCTTAGCTCTGGAGTTACTGGTCTCAACGCCGCCGAACGCGCGTTGGGCAACAGCGCGCACGCGATCGCCAACATCGGCACGCAAGGCTTCCAGCCGTCGCAGGCCCTTTTCCAGGAAAGCGCGCCGGCCGGCAGCGGCGTGTCCATCTCCATGCGCGGCCAACAACTGCTGCAAACGGACGCGCCCAGTGCCACCAATCTGGCGATGGAAACCACCAACTCGCTGGTCTACAAGGCCCAATTCGACCTGTCGGCGAAGGTCATCCAAGCCGCCGACCAGAATCTCGGCACGCTGATCGACATCAAGGCCTAGTCGACCATCTCAGCCCGTGCGTTGCTTTCATGCAATACTAGAAATTGGTACTACAATATATGAAAGCCTACCCTGCAGCGCCATTTTTCCCGCCCGACACGGAGGGGACCATGAACAACGTAATGAAAATAAACGGCCATCAGGCAGTAATGCCGTTAAGTTAAGCGATGTCGTCCCGGCGAAAGCCGGGATCCATGCTGAGTTAGCCGGGCATGCGCCTCATGGATTCCCGCATTCGCGGGAATGACGAAGCCTATTTTCAGCTTAACTTAACGGCATTAGCCATCAGGCAGTTATTGTTTTTGATCCTGAAATCGAACTTTTCAGGGGAGAATTCATCGGACTGAATGGCGGCGCTGACTTCTATGCTGTAGATGTAGCCGGTCTGCAACGTGAAGGGGCTATTTGTTTAGCGATGTTTTTAAAAGCATGCACAGATAAAAGCATTGAGCCACTCAAAAATTTCTCAAGAAATTTTTTCTTTGTGTTAACAGAGCTCTAGCTAATCGCGAATGCGGGCGGAGAAACCCTCCGCCTGATCCGCCGCGCGGGCCTTGGCGGTGATGTGGGCTTTTTGCCGCAAGGTGTCGAAATCGCCATGCCCGGCCAGCGCGCCGATGTCGTACAGGTAGCGATCCAGATATCCCGACGCCAGCAGGCGCCAATCCAGCGGCAGGCCAGACGTGACGCGCCGCGCCATCTGGTAGACGATGGTGGTGCAGTTGCCGGTCAGGGTGTTGTAGAAGCGCGGTTCGCGTTTGAGTTGTACGCCTTCGTCCAGATACGCCATGAACAGCGAGCGCATGGTCGCCGGCGGCATGCGCAGACGGTACAGCCACATGTCCTCGCCGCGCGCATTGGTGCGCACGCGCAGGATGTCGCGTTCGTCGGCCGCAATCAACACCGTCTCGTAGCGCTTGAAGAAGCCGGCCAGCGCGTCGAAGCTCTCGCCGCGCTCCTTGCGGATTTCAATGGAAAAAGTCAGGTAGCGGCCGTCGCTGAAGCCGAAGGATACCAGCGTGTGCGCGATGGCCGGCCCCATCCAGTAAGACAGCGCCACGTCCACCGAGCGCAGTTGATCGAGGTTGTACTGGCGCGGTTCCCAGCGCGCAGAGTAATCGGTGTCGCTGCGCCAGTCGAAATTGCGCACCTGGTCGAGCGTGACCACGCTGCCCTCCACCTTGCCGGTCACCATGCGCGATACGTCGTCCGCCCATATGCGCTGGTGGCTCGGTTGAATCGTCGACCACCATGCCACCATCGCGATCCACAGCACCAGCCACACGCGCAGCGGACGGTAGCCGCCGCGCCAGAAATACACCAGCACCACAACGCTGCCGGCGATCCACGCGCCCACCACCAGCTTGCGCGCGAGATCAGCGGCAGGCAGCTGGAACCATAGCGCTCCGGCACCCCATGCAGCCAATACGGACAGTAAGAGAGAGCCAAGCAGCATGGCGGCGAACACAAGGTAGCGTCTGGTCATGCCTGATTATGACGCCTAATCCTCCCGTTCGTCGACTCCGCTGTTTCTGGCGATCTGGACGAAGATCGTTTTTACTGCAATACTCAACACCACGCCGATGACGCCGATTAGTTCCAACATGGCAGGTTCCGTAAATGAAGAAGAGACGCTTCACTTTAACGGCGCAGCCGATTTGAATCCAATATCAAATACGGCGGCCATCTATCTCGAAACGGCATAACGGTGATTTCGCTTAAACAGTTCAAATATTTCATAGAGATCGTGGAAGCCGGCAGCTATTCCCGCGCGGCCGAAAAATTGTACGTGGCGCAGTCGGCCCTGAGCCGGCAAATCAAGGAGCTGGAAGACGAACTGCAAACGCCGCTGCTGGTGCGCGACGCCCGCCAGTTCGAGCTGACGCCGGCTGGCCAACTGTTCTTCGAACGCGGCAAGCGCATCCTTGAAGACATCGACGACACGCTGCTGCAAGCGCGCCACGTGGGCAAAGGCGCGCAAGGCCTGATCCGCCTGCAGCACTCAAGTTCGGTCATCCTCACACCGCGCATCAGCCACGCACTGGCGCAGACGCTGGAAGAGCATCCCGGCATAACGCTGGACGTCTCCATGCTGCCATCGGAAAACCAGACGCTGGAAATCGAAGAAGGCCGCGCCGACATCGGCTTGCTGCGCCTACCCACGCTGCGCCGCCATCCGCACATCCACGTGCGCGAGATCGGCAGCGAGCGCCTGATGGTGGCGGTGCCGCAGCACTCGCCTCTGGCGGCGCGCGACAATCTTGAACTGGCCGACCTGAGCGAGCAAGCCTTCATCTCGATACCGCACAAGGACCGGGGCGGCCTGAGCTACCTGGTGGCCAATCTGTGCCTGGAACAAGGTTTCTTTCCCAAGCCCGCGCGCGCCCTGTCGCGCAAGTCTTCGCAGCTGAACTTGATCGAAGCGGGCCTGGGCATTGCCATCGTTCCCGAGTGCATGCGCCTGACAGCGCCAGCCGGCGTGCGCTTCGTCGCATTGGCCCAAGGCCGGCTACAAACCACCGTCGGCCTGGCAACCCGCCGCGAGGCCGATCCCCTGGTGCGAGACTTTGCCGATGCGCTGGTGGAAAAGCTGGCTAGCCCTTCTTCTCCAGCACCGTAATCTTGCCATCAGCTTCAAGGAAGATGCAGCGCGCCTGAGCGAGTTCGACGTCCGCTTCGCGCAGCGCTTGCTGGACGTCGCTTTCGGCGACCCGGTTTTTTTTCAGCACGTCGATATAGATGCGGCCGTCGCGGCCGAGCAAGACGCTTTCGCCGTCAATCACCTTGGCCACTATGCGGCTGTGCGAAGACAGCCAGGCCAGCGCCATATTGAGCGCAATCAGCGTGCATGCCAGCAGCAGGCCGCCAGCCACGGAGTCATCGCCCCCGGACAGAGAGTTGGACACGGCTTCGCTCAGCAGCATCACGACCAGCAAATCGAATGGAGTAAATTGGCCAACAGTACGTTTGCCGGAGACGCGCACCAGCACCAGCAGCGCGCAATAGACGATCACGCCGCGCAGGATGAATTCCCACCACGGCAAACTCAAGTCAAACATGGAGGCTCCTTGCAATGAGCCTCCAAAGTACTACAGCCAGGCGCGCACAGAATGTACGCGCTCTAACGTTACATCAACAACGATTACTTGTCGTTTTTATGGCTTTGACGCCCGGCTTCAGCATGCTGCTCGGGCGTGCCGCCGCGCGTACCGCTGCCGCCGCCACTCGATCCCGAGGAGCTGCCGCTTTGCTGGTTGCCATCATTCTTGTGGCTCATGCTGCCAGCCTTGCGTGCTTCTTCGGAAGTGAATTCGTGCGCGTTGCCCGATGCATGGGCGGCGCGGCCGCCTTCGGACGCAATCTCACGTTGACGCTCTGGATCCATCGATGCGAAGCCGCGATTGCTGGTGTCGCCGCTTTGTTGGCTTTTGCCACCTTGGTTGCCTCCGTTACCTTGGTTACCTTGGTTACCTTGGTTGCCTTGATTACCTTGTTTCGAGTTGGCCATGATAGGTCTCCTTGATTGTGAAAAAATCCTGACGCGGACGCGCCAGGGAAAGGCCATCGTAAGGCCAACGCGGCAGTGCATGTAGAGCCGTACGCCCGTCGTGACGTAGGACTATCCTTGCTTGTTTCGACCCGAGGTCACATATGGCTCAGCCCAGCGGTTTCGCAGCGTCTGCCTACAGCCGCACAAGCGGCGATCCTACACAAGAGTTTCCTCATGCACGGTAGGATGAACTACAGCGCGCTACCGAGGCGCGCAATCACAAGGAGATGATCATGAGCAAACCGACCCAAGCTGGCAAAAACGGCGGCAATAGCAGCGTTCAAGAAGCAAAAGGCAGCAAGTCGTCGAGCACGGCCAGCAGCGGCAACGCCAGCAGCGCCGGCAAAGGCAACAGCCAGGCCACCGGCAGTGGCAGCAGCAGCGGCAGCAAGTCGGGCACTTCCGCCGGCAAGTCGTCCGCCAAGTCCAAGTAAGTGCGGCAGGCGCGAGGGCGCTATATGGGCGCCCTCACGCTCGCCAGCTGAACCGGGCGACTGCCGACGTCGACGTATGGCACACTATTGCCATCCGAGACAGACAGGAATCAGCATGAGCGCGGGACCCGAAGACGAACAAGACCACCCAAACAATCCGCAGCGCCGCGCCAGCGATCAAGGCGAGCGCCGCCAGCAAGCCCGCAAGCAACAGGACACCGGCACCCCACGCTATCTCGATCCCGGCGACACCGTGTTCAGCCTGTGGGGCCGTGTCATCATGGCGCGCTACCGGCGCGTTGCGGCAGCGGCCACGCGCCACATCATCCAGCGTCCGCTGCACATCGGCGTTTCCGCCCGCATCTTCCATCCCGAACCCGGCGCCACCGGCCTGCGCAGCAAAAATCTGCAATATCTCGAAGAGTCGATCGCGCAATGGGTCATGTCGCGCGATGTGCTGGTGTTCATGATCCCCACCGTGAATACGGAGGGGCTGCTGCATCCGTCCAACATCCGCCTGCGCGACTATGCCAAGCACCTCGACGGCCTGGTGCTGCAAGGCGGCGCCGACGTCTCGCCGCAAAGCTACTCCGAAATGCCGACCAAGCCCGAGTGGGGCGGCGACCGCGCGCGCGATATGTACGAACTGGAGCTGCTGCATGAATTCGTCGAAGCGGGCAAGCCGGTGCTCGGCATTTGCCGTGGCTGCCAGCTGATCAATGTCGCCTTCGGCGGCACGCTGTACCAGGACATCGCCACCGACGTGCCGGAGTCGCTGGCCCACGTCAACGATGAATACGACCGCAACCGCCATGAAATCAGCTTCCCGGCCGGCTCCTCGCTGGCGCGCCTGTTCAAGGGTGTGCAGACCGGCCTGGTCAACTCCATCCACCACCAGGCCGTAAAGACGCTGGGACGCGATATGTCGGTGGAGGCGCTCTCCGTGCCCGACAATATGATCGAAGCGATCCGCTACCGCAAGGCGCCTTTCGTCATGGGCCTGCAGTGGCACCCGGAATTCCACCGCGCCGGCGGCGTCGAACTGCTCGATTGCACGGGCATCCTCGACACCTTCCTGCGCGTGGCGCGCGAGACACGTTTCTAGTCAAAACAACAATGCCATAAATAAATGTATTTTGGTTTGGTGCCATCAGCGGGTGTAGACTGGCGATCTTCGCAATAGCCGGATGAACTCCATGAGACGCCTGCGCAGCACCGCCGTGATCGCAACCAGCCTGCTGCTGGCCCCGCTGACCTGCCCGGCCGAGGAACTCATCCACGTCGCCTATAGCGAGCGTCCGCCCTACCTGCTGCCGCTGCCCGACGGTTCCCCGGCCGGCCTGACTGGCGCCCCGGCGGCGGCGGCCTTCAAAGCCGCCGGCATCGCGGTGCAGTGGCACAAGGTGCCGAGCAACCGTCAACTGGCGATGATCAAAGATCCGCAAGGGATGAATTGCACCATCGGCTGGTTCGCCGTGCCGGAGCGCATGGCCTACGCCAAATACACCAAACCGATCTATCGCGATAAAAGCTGGGCACTGCTGGCCAATCCCGCCTTCGAGGCGCGCGGCATCACCACCATGGACGAACTGGCCAGCCAGCGCGATATCCGGGTGCTGGTCAAGGACAATTACTCGTACGGCGGCCTCGACAAGTTCATCGATAAGTGGCATCCGGTGGTGGCGGTATCGACCGCTTCCACCGTCAAGATGGTGCAGTCGGTGGCCAAGGGCTCGGTGGACGTGATGTTCGTCTCCGAAGATGAGGGCGCCTACATCCTCAAGCACGAAGCGGGCGAGCACGTGGCCAACCTGCGCCTGCTGCAACTGAAGGACATGCCGCGCGGCGGCGACCGTCACATCATGTGCAGCAAGGCCGTGCCGGACGACCTCATCAACCGCCTCAACAAGGCAATCACCTTCAAGTAATCAGCGACCACGGAAGCGTTGGATGGCGGCGTCCACCACGCCTTCCACGCTGCCGCTGCTGTCGAACTGCTGGCGCAGGTAGTGCGCGTCGCTGCCCTCGTGCGTGATGCGCACCAGGTGCTGCAGGCCGGCCGTGCTGCCCAGCGCGGCGGCGTGCGGCTCCATCTTGCGCAGCGTGGTCAGGATGTCTTCGCGCAGCGAGACGCTCTCGTAGGTTTTCGGATGCACCACCGTGCCGTCCAGGCCGAAGCGGCAGGCTTGGAAACGGTTGTAGTTGTAGACCAGGTAATCGTCTTCGGCCGGCGGTTCTTCGCGGCGCTCCAGCAGATAGCGGCACAGCGCCTGCAGATACACGGCCAGCGCGGCGGCGCGTTCCACCGTCAGCGGTGTGTCGCACACGCGCAGTTCGATGGTGCCGAATTCCGGCTTGGGACGGATATCCCAGTAGAAGTCTTTCATGCTCTTGATCACGCCCGTGTGTTCCATCTTGGCGAAATACTCGTGCTCGAAGGTGTGCCAGCTTTGCGTGAACGGCGCACGGCCGCTCATCGGAAACGCGAACACCGAGTTCAGGCGCGCGGAGTTAAACAGCGTGTCGTTGCCCTGCACGTAGGGCGACGAGGACGACAGCGCGATGAAGTGCGGCACATAGCGGCTCAGCGAATGCAGCAGGAACAACGCATCGTCGCCGGATTCGCAGCCGATATGCACGTGCTGGCCGAAGATGGTGAACTGCTTGGCCAGGTAGCCATACAGCTCCGACACTTCCTTGAAGCGCGGCTTGGAAAAGATGCGCCGCTCCGACCATTTCTGGAATGGGTGCGTGCCGCCGCCGCAGATGCCGATGTTGAGCTGCTCGCCGGCCTGCACCAGCGTATCGCGGATCACCTGCAACTGCGCCACCAGTTCCGTGTGGTTGGTGTGCACGTCGCTGTTAATCTCGATCATGCTCTCGGTAATTTCCGGCGTGACGTTGCCGGGGAAAGGCTTGCGGCTCAATAGGTGCAGCAGGTCCGGGCTGGACGCCGTCAGGTCGAAGTCCGACAGGCTGACCAGTTGCAGCTCCAGCTCCACGCCCATGGTGAGCGCCTTCGATGATTTGAATTCTTCCAATGCCATTATGGTTTCTCCTTGCCCGGGGTTTCATTGGCCCACACCAGCGCGCGCTGGGTGATGACGGGGCCGACCACTTCCAGCAGCAGCGTCATCGCGGCCAGCGCCGCCAGTTCGTCGACCAGCACGATCCCCATATATTTGGTCTGCTCCAGCAGCAGCGTGACGAACACCGACATCGGCGACAGCGCGATGCCGGTCAACAATCCCTTGCGCCAGGAGATGCCGCCGACGTGCGCGAACGCGGCCACGCTGGCGGCCTTGACCACGAAGCGCGCCAGCAGCAGCACGGCGGCCAGCGCCGCGCCATCGACCACACGTTCCCACTCCAACGTGGAGACGGCGAACACGAACAGCAGCACGGTCAGTAGTTCGCCGATGCCGCCGAAGTTACGCTCGGTGCGGCTGAAGGCGACGCGCTTGTGGCGCGCGGCCAGGCCGAAGGTCAGCGTCGCCAGCACCGGCGAGACGTCGAGCGCGCGCGAGGCAGCCACCAGCAGGATCACGCCGAGCGCAAACGCGATGGTGCCATCCTGCGCCAGCGCGCCCAGGCGGCGCAGCAGCAGCGGCACGATGAAGCCCATAATCGCGCCCATGGCGGCCGACACCAGCAGCTCGATGCCGCTGTGCGAAATGGCCTGCGTCAGGCTGCCGGAAGTCTGGAACACCCAGAAGCCCACCACCACCTTGAACACAAACAGCGCCACGACGCTGTTGATCGCCACCAGGTGCAGCACGCGCTCGGTCACCTGACCGGAACTGTTTTCTTCATTAATCACGCGCAGCACACCGGCCGGCGAGGTGGACATGGCCAGCGAGGCCAGCAGCAGCGAAGTCAGCGAGGGCATGCCGCTCAGGTGCGAGATCAGGTAGACCACGCCAAAGGTCGCGGCCGACTCCACCAGGCCGCTGACGGCAATCCAGGGATTAATCCGCAACCAGTGCAGATTGATGCGATAACCAAATTCAAACAGGATCAAGCCAAACGCCAGATTGGCGAGGATGGTCACATTGCTCGATGCGCCGCTGCTCAGTGCTTCCGGAAATGCCTGTGCCAATAAAAATCCAACCAAACCGTAAACACTGATGCGCGGCAAGCGCGTCCAGCGATGCACGAATTCCCCCGAGAGCCATGCCACGGCAATCGCCAGTGGCCAGCCCAGATCGGCCAAAATGACCTGAATATCCGGCATGTACTTCTCCTTTATAAAGATACTTGTACAATTCTGGACTATTCGCACGGTTTTCACTGTGCGCCAAGGAACATAAGGAAACAACTATGCTGGAACTTGTCAGTGAACACGCTTGCTTCGGGGGCGTGCAGCGCTTCTATCGTCACGCATCGCGCGAAATCGGCTTGCCGATGCGTTTCTCGGTGTTCATACCGCCGCAGGCTGCGCAGAGGCCGCTGCCGGCGCTGTTCTATCTGGCAGGCCTGACCTGCAGCGAAGAGACCTTCCCGATCAAGGCCGGCGCGCAGCGCGTGGCGGCCGAACTGGGCCTGGTGCTGATCGCGCCAGACACCAGCCCGCGCGGCGCCAATGTACCAGGCGAAACCGACAGCTGGGATTTCGGCGTCGGCGCCGGCTTTTATCTCGACGCCACCGAGCTTGCGTGGGCCAAGCACTACCGCATGTACAGCTACATCCATGAGCTGCGCGAACTGGTGACGCGCGAATTGCCGGTCGATGCGCAGCGCATCGGCATCTTCGGCCATTCGATGGGCGGGCACGGCGCGCTGACCATGGCGCTCAAGCGTCCCGACGTGTTCAAGTCGGTGTCCGCGTTTGCACCGATTGCCGCGCCGTCGCAATGCCCGTGGGGTGTGAAAGCCTTCAGCGGCTACCTCGGCGACGACAAGGCGACATGGGGCGCGCATGACGCCAGCCTGCTGATGGCCAACGCCAGCACGCCCTTCCCGGCAGGCATCCTGATCGACCAGGGCCTGGGCGACAAGTTCCTGAAAGAGCAACTGTATCCCGAGGCATTCGAAGCGGCCTGCGCACGCGCGGCGCAGCCGCTGACCCTGCGCCGGCATGAAGGCTACGATCACGGCTACTACTTTATCGAGACCTTCGTGGAGGACCACCTGCGCTTCCACGCGCGCAATCTCGCTACAGCTTGATTTCCGTGCCCAGCTTGGTCAGGAACTGGGCGATCCACGCCGGATGCGCAGGCCAGGCCGGCGCGGTGACGAAAATGCCGTCGGTCACCGCCTGATCGACCGCGATGTCGGCATATTTGCCGCCGGCCAGCCTGACTTCGGGCGAGCATGCGGGATAGGCGGAGATGGTCTTGCCGCTGATGACTTCGGCGGCGGCCAGCAACTGGGCGCCGTGGCAGATGGCGGCAATCGGCTTGTTGGCGGCCGCGAACTGCTGGACCAATTCGATCACGCGCGGATTCAGGCGCAGGTATTCCGGCGCGCGGCCGCCGGCGATCATCAGCGCATCGTAGTTGCCGACATCGGCATCGGCGAAGCTGGCGTTCAGCTTGAACAGATGACCGGGCTTTTCGGAATAGGTCTGGTCGCCTTCGAAATCATGGATGGCGGTCTTGATGGTGTCGCCGGCCTTCTTGTCGGGGCAAACGGCATGCACCGTATGGCCGACCGCCAGCAGCGCCTGGAACGGCACCATGGTCTCATAATCTTCCGCAAAATCGCCCGTCAAAAACAGTATCTTCTTCGCAGCCACGGTGTATCCTTTCCTGAAAGTTAAAAGGGCCGCAACATTGTCGTTCCGGTCCAACGATACTACCCCGTTTGCACCATGTTTGCATTTCCTCACACGCCCCGCCACAACGCCGCCGTAAACTGGCCCGATGCCAGCCACTGCCCCACCCGCCCGCTACGACCTACCGTGGAAAACCGCGCTGACACACGCGTTCCGCGCATTCATGTCATTCTTCTTTGCCGAACTCAGCGAGCAGATCGACTGGAATAAGCGTGCCCGCTTCCACGACAAAGAACTGGCAAGCATCGGCTTCGGCGACGCCCCCAACGTCATGGTTGCCGACAAACTGGTCGAGGTTTGCCTTCGCCATGGCCGGGCTGTATCAGCATCGCTGGAGTAAACCGCGCATAATCGTGTTATTCAAAGTGCTTAACTGGATGATGGCCTTGCCTTCCTCATATCAAGAGCGCTATTGGCAAGCTATCAGAAGTTTGGAAAAGGAGCATAAAATGGCATGGCTTCCCCATTGGAGCAGTCCTTCATGGACAAAGGGCGGGAAGAAGGCCTGAAGAAGGGCTTGCGAGAAGGCCGAAAGGAAGGCTGGGAGGGAGGTCTGGAAAAAGGTCTGGAAGGAAGGTAATGCCGTTAAGTTAAGCGATGTCGTCCCGGCGAAAGCCGGGATCCATGCTGAGTTAGCCGGGCATGCACCTCATGGATTCCCGCATTCGCGGGAATGACGAAGCCTATTTTCAGCTTAACTTAACGGCATTACTGGAAGGAAGGCGCTGTTGCGGTGTTGGAACGTCAGCTCACGCGTCGCTTCGGGCCGCTCTCGGAGACCACCAGGAAAAAATTGGTCAGGGCCAGCCTGGCGCAGTTGGAAGCATGGGGCGATGCGCTGCCGGAGGCGAAAACGCTGAAGCAGGTGTTTAAATAGAAAAAGGCCGCAACGTCACCATTGCGGCCCCTCGATACCACGCGGCTAAAACGCTCAGGCGGCGCTCGCGGCCTTGCCCAGCACGGCGCGTATGGTACCCGCCAGATCTTCGGCCGAGAACTTCGCTACATACGCATCCGCGCCCACGCCCTTGACGTGATCCTCGTTGGTCTTGCCCGACAGCGAAGAATGGATCACCACCGGAATCTTGCCGAAGCGCGGATCCTGCTTGATCAGACGGGTCAGCGTAAAGCCATCCATCTCCGGCATTTCCAGGTCGGTCAGCACCATCGCCACGCGATCAGTGATCGGCAGGCCTTCGGCCTTGGCGCCTTCGGCGATCGATTGCAGACGGTCCCAGGCTTCCTTGCCCGACTTGGTCATGATGAAGTGCACGCCCATTGCCTCCAGGCCTTTTTCGATCAGATTGCGCGCCACCACCGAATCGTCGGCGGCCAGCACGACCGAACCCGGCTTGAGTATCACTTTCGGGCCGATGGTTTCCGGATCGATGTCGTCGCGCTCCGGCGGCACCAATTCGCGCAGAATGGTTTCCACGTCCAGCACCTGGGCCAGGCGGGTATTCTGCACGTCGCCGTCAACGCGGGCAATACTGGTAACCTTGCCGCCGGCCGTGCCTTCGGCGGTCAGCACCTGGCTCCAGTCCAGGCGCACGATTTCATCCACAGATTCCACCGCGAACGCCTGCGTGGTACGCGCGAACTCGGTGACCAACATGATATTCAGACCGGTTTTTGGGGTCACACCGACAATGCCTGGCAAATCCAGCACCGTGATGATTTGTCCGCGCAGATTCACAACGCCGAGCATGTGTGGCGGGGATCCGGCCACAGCAGTCACTTCAGGCATCGCCACGATCTCGCGGATTTTGAAGACGTTAATGCCGAACAACTCCGAGTGTTCGCCGTTGGCGTCGCCGCCCAGACGGAACAGAAGCAATTCGAACTTGTTGGAGTTGGTTAAGTTACTGCGCTCATCAACTTCCTGCTGAACAGATTTCATGGATATCGTCTCCTTCGGTGGTCCTAAGGCAGTATAACGTTTGCAAGAGGAAGATGTTGTGTTGGAGAACGATAAACAACAAAAAAAGGAAGCCCGCAGGCTTCCTTTTTACATGTACTTTAACGAAGTACGAATTCTGGAGCGGGAGAAGAGTCTCGAACTCTCGACCTCAACCTTGGCAAGGTTGCGCTCTACCAACTGAGCTACTCCCGCAGAAGGCAATATTATGACAGAAAGATTTTCCTTCCGCCAGTACCTCTGCCCAACTTTTTACCGTTCTTCCAATAGTGTAAGCTTAGCCTCGTTTGCCCACGGAGAAGAGCAGGAATGGATTCCATCGAAGTTGTGCTGATCATGCTGCTGGCGGTGGTGGCCAGCGCCTACATCCGCAGGGTGCTGCCGCGCTCCATCCCGCTGCCGCTGGTGCAGATCGCCCTCGGCGCGCTGATCGCCGCCAAATCGAGTCATGGCGTCGACCTCGAGCCGGACCTGTTCTTCCTGGTCTTCCTGCCGCCGCTGCTGTTCCTCGACGGCTGGCGCATCCCCAAGAGCGGCCTGCTACGCGACAAAGGCACCATCCTGGAACTGGCTTTCGGTTTGGTCGTGTTTACGGTGGTGGGCGCCGGCTTCCTGATTCACTGGATGATTCCCGCCATGCCGCTGCCGGTGGCGTTCGCGCTGGCGGCCATCGTCTCGCCGACCGACCCGATCGCGGTCAGCTCGATCGCCTCCAGCACGCCGATCCCGAAACGCCTGATGCACATCCTGGAAGGCGAATCGCTGCTGAACGACGCTTCCGGCCTGGTGTGCTTCCGCTTCGCGGTGGCGGCGGCCATGACCGGCGCCTTCTCGCTGCAAACCGCCGCCCTCACCTTCGTCTGGCTGGTGGTGGCAGGCATCGCGGCCGGCGTCGGCCTGACGCTGCTGATCACCTGGGTGCAGCGCTGGCTGGTGCGTCACTTCGGCGAACCTGCCGGCTCACCGATCCTGGTCAACCTGCTGATCCCCTTCGGCGCCTACCTGGTGGCCGAACGCCTGCACGCCTCCGGCATCCTGGCGGCGGTGGCGGCCGGCGTCACCATGAGCTACGTGGAACTGAGCGGCCACGCGCACGCCAACACCCGCATCCAGCGCTCGGCGGTCTGGGACACGGTGCAGTTCGCGCTCAACGGCGTGATGTTCGTGCTGCTCGGCGAACAGCTGCCCGACATCTTCCGCCTGGCCGGCGCCTCGCTCGAAGAAAGCGGCCATGTCAACCGCTGGTGGCTGGTGGTGTACGCCTTCGCCATCACCGGCGGCTTGCTGACGCTGCGCATGGCCTGGGTCTGGGCCTCGCTGCGGCTGACCATCTTCAAGCAGAAGGTGCGCCATCTGCCGCGCCACAAAATCAATCCGCGCCTGCTGCTGGCGACCACGCTGGCCGGCGCACGCGGCACCATCACCCTGGCCGGCGTACTCACGTTGCCGTTGGTGCTGCCGGACGGCTCGCCCTTCCCGGCGCGCGCACTGACCATCTTCCTGGCCTGCTCGGTGATCCTGATCTCGCTGCTGGTGGCCAGCATCGCCCTGCCACGCCTGCTGGCCGGCGTCACCTTCCCCGCCGAACCCGAGGCGCAGCAGGAAGAAGACCTGGCAAGGCGGGCGGCGGCCAACGCCGCGATCAGCGCCATCGAAAAAACGCAAATCGCGCTGATGGAGTCGGACGCCTGCGTCGATCCGGAAGTCTATCCGCAGGCGGCGGCGCGCGTGATCGCCTTCTATGAGCACAAGCTCAAGGAAGTCGATCCCGCCAGCGAGACGGCCTGGCGCAAGACCGACTCCGCCGAAAAGGAATTGCGCCTGGCGGCACTGGATGCCGAGCGCCGCACCGTCTGGGAGCTGGCGCGGCACGATCACATCTCCGACGCGATCTCGCGCAAGCTGGTGCGTGAAATCGACCTGATGGAAGCGCGCTATCGCTAAGCCCATGCAAAGGACCCGGACCATCATCGCCATCGCCTGGATTTTGTTCTGGGTGCTCATGGTATCGACCTCGGTGCAGGAATACCTGCGCGGCCATGACCACGGGATCTGGAAGCCGATCCTGTGGGAGACATCATCGGCGCTGACCGGCACCCTGCTGCTGCTGGCGCAACGCCACACCACGCGCAGGTACGATGCCCTGATCGCCACGCCGGTGCGCTGGTTCCTGCGCCAGCTGGCCTGGTTGCCGGTGTACTGGATCGCCTTCGTGCCGATCGCCTTCGGCCTGCGCCACATCGTCTATTCATGGATGGGCGACACCTACACCCACGAAGGCTGGGCCGAAGTTTACCTGTACGAAGACATCAAGATGACGGTGTTCTTCTGCATCTTCGCCACCATCACCTTCGGCGTGCTGTCCTTCCACGCCATGCTGGACGAAAAAGTCCGCGTGGAGCGCGCCAACGCCTCGCTGCGCGAAGCGCAGCTGCTGCGACTGAGCCAGCAGATGCAGCCGCATTTCCTGTTCAACGCGCTGAACACGATATCGTCGCTGATGTACAGCGACGTGGCGCGCGCCGACGCCATGCTGATCCAGCTGTCCGACGTATTGCGCGCCACGCTGGACGTGGGCGAACGCCACCTGGTGCCGCTGGAGACCGAATTGCGCATCCTGCGCGGTTACGCCGCGCTGATGGCCGAACGCTTTTCAGATCGCGTCACCATCACATGGGACATCGACGAAACGCTGCTGGCATGCGAAGTTCCGGTGATGAGCATGCAGCCGCTATTGGAAAACATCTTCAAGCACACCGTCGAAAAGCGCCGCCAGCCCACCGCCATCCACATCGCGGTCCAGCGCCAGCGGGACACTCTGCTGCTACGCCTCGAAGATGACAGCGGCACGCTGTCCCCCAACGTCGGGGTCAGTTCCGACAATCGGACAAATGGCATCGGCGTGCGCAATCTGCGCGCGCGCCTGGCGGCTTTGTACGGCAAGCGGGCCGGCTTCGAGCTGGTTCCATTGGAGCCCGCCGGCGTGCGGGCCGAGGTGCGGCTGCCATGCGCGTCCTGATCGTTGACGACGAGCGGCCGGCGCGCGACAAGCTGCGCCGCATGCTCGAATCCGAGCCGGGCATCGACGCCATCGAAGAAGCGCGCGACGGTGTGGAGGCGCTGGAGCTGCTGGCCGCCTTCGCGCCGGATGTACTGCTGCTGGATATCCAGATGCCGGAGATTACCGGCCTCGATGTCGCCGCCTCACTGCCTTCGCCGGCGCCGCTGGTGGTGTTCGTCACCGCCTACGACGAATACGCCATCCGCGCCTTCGACGCCAACGCCATCGACTACCTGCTCAAGCCCTACGACCAGCCACGCCTGCAACGCGCGCTGCAGCGGGTGCGCGAACGCCTGGCCCTGCAACGCCCGCCGCAGCAAGCCGCCATGCCGGAGCTGCCAGCCGTGACGCAGTTGCTGGTCCCGGAACGCAGCGGCACACGGGTGGTGAAGGTAGACCAGATTCAGTGGATAGAAACGGCCGACAACTACGTCATCCTGCATACCGATGACGGCGAGCCGCTGATGCGCCAGACGCTGGCCGGCCTGCTGGAAAAACTCGGCCCGCGCTTCGTGCGTTGCCACCGCCGCGCCGCCGTGCAACTGAGCTGGATCGCCAGCATCGTCAATCTCGACAAGGGCGACGGTGAGCTGATACTCCACAACGGCGCCCGCGTACCGTGCAGCCGCCAATGCCGCGCCGATGTCATGGCGCGGCTGTAGACCGCAAGCCTCCGATTCGCCCCAGCCGGCGCCCGGCTCGCCCCACGCCGCTCGACGCCTGCCCGCTCCATGGTTAATCTGGCATCAACCAAAAGGAGCTTGCAATGACTAATCAACGCCTGTTTTTCCTCGACTGGATCCGCATCCTCGCCTTCTTCGTGCTGATCCTGTACCACACCGGCATGTACTACGTCACCTGGGACTGGCACGTGAAAAGCCCTTACGCCAGCGACGCCATCGAGCCGCTGATGATCCTGTCCTCGCCGTGGCGTCTCGGCCTGCTGTTCATGATCTCCGGCGTGGCCACCGCCTTCATGCTGAAGAAGTTCAAAGTCGGCGTGCTGCTTAAGCAGCGCAGCTGGCGCCTGTTGGTGCCGCTGGTGTTCGGCATGTTCGTGATCGTGCCGCCGCAGGCCTACTTTGAAGTAGTGGAGAAAGTGGCCTACCAAGGCAGCTACACGGAGTTCATGGACTTGTACGTCACCAGCTATCAAGGCTTCTGCCGAGGAACGGACTGCCTGCGCATGCCGACCTGGAACCACCTGTGGTTCGTGGCCTATCTGTGGGCCTACACCATGATCGGCGGCTTGATGGTCTGGCTGCTCGGTGCGCGCTTCAGCGCCATCTCAAATACGCTGGGCCGCCTGCTCACCGGTTGGAAGATTATCGTGCTGCCGGTGGCGATACTAGCGGTGGCGCGCTTCGCGCTGGTCGACCGCTTCCCCACCACCCACGCCCTGGTCGACGACTGGTACAGCCACGCCCAGTACTTCTTCCTGTTCGCATTGGGCGCCCTGCTGGCGATGCAAAACGCGCTGTGGGCACGCATCGAAGCGTTGCGTTTCACCAGCCTTGGCCTGTGGCTTGCCAGCTGGGCACTGATCGTCTGCTACTGGTCGATCCCTGAGGCGCTGGCCAACGCGCCCGAAGTCCAGCAATGGAAACCGCTGATGCGCACCATCTACTGCCTGTGTCAATGGGCGCCTATCCTGACCGTCTGCGGCTTCGGACACCGCCACCTGAACTTCGACAGCGCCAAGCGCCGCTACCTGACCGAAGCCGTGTTCCCGGTCTACATCCTGCACCAGACGCTGATCGTCACCATGGCGCACTGGATGAAACCGGTCAAGCTGGCGCCAACCATCGAAGGCGTGTTCCTGATCGTACTGACCTTCGCCATCAGCTTCACCGTGTTTGAAATGGTGCGCCGCATCGCCGTGTTGCGCCCACTGTTCGGATTGGGACCGCTTACTTCACAAACGTCAGCGTATGTTGCGCAGGTCCCGGCAGCAGCGGCGACTCCCGGCCGGTAAGCCAGTCGGTGCGGCCGTCGAGGAACCATGGCGACAACGGATGGCCGCTCTGCCCGGCCGGCATGTTGAAGATGCCCTTGTCTTCGCGGCCCGGCGATACGCTCATGCGCTCGGACTGGCCGAACGTAGGACCGGCCACGCGCGGCATATGCTGGTCGCCGGCCAGCATGTCCGGCGCCACCTTCAGGTACTTGCCCAGTACCGGAATCGCCGACGCCATCGGATGCGCACTGGCCGCCGTGTTGCGCTGGCCCCAGGTGGCGGCCGACAATGGCTGGCCGTCCTTGGTCAAGTCCTTGATCACGCGATCCAGCGCCGCCAACTGCAAGGCCTGCCAATCCGCATACTGCGACGGCAGCCAGGCCGCAGGCTGCTGGTCCAGCAGACGCGCCAGCACCACCGGCCAGCGCGAGCTGACGGCAGCCATGCTGGCCTTGGGATCGACCTGCGCCAGCTGGGCGTTCGCGCTTTCGTAGACGATGTCGTATACCGCATACATGAAGCCGCGCGTGATGCGATAGCCGACCGAATCCACGCTGGCTTTGCCGGTCCAGCCGTCCTTCAACAGCGCCAGCGCCTCGGTGCGCGCCGGATTGCCGACCACCGCCTTGGCATCCAGCGCGGCGACGGCGCGCTCGCGCCACGCGGTCAGGAACACGGCGCGGTCATCGAGACCGATGGCGTAAACCTTCTTCACATCCGTCTTCGGCCCCAGTGCCGCCAGGTCGTCGCGCACCTGATGCGTGCGTGCGCCAAGATCGAAGCCGCCATCGCCCAGCAGTTCCGCGCCGGCGGCTGCCAGCTGGCGGCTGTTGGCCGTGGCGAGATGGCCGTCGGCCGGATTCATCACCTTCGGATACTCGGCCGGCGACAGCCAGCCTTGCCACACGCCGGCCGCATCGTCCACGCCCAACGGATAAGTAGACGCCACACCGGCCGATGCCGATGCCCGGCGCGGCAGCGGACCGGCGATGGTCCAGCCGATATTGCCCTTGTCGTCGCCGCCGACGAAATTCTGCGCCGGGATGCCGGCGGTCGGCGCGATCGCCAGCGCCTGCTCCAGCGTGTCCGCCATTTCCAGCTTGCCGGCATTGAAGTTGACCGCCACCGGCGCATGCGCGGTCCAGCGCAGTGCATAGCTGCGGCCCGTCGCCTCGCGGATCGGGCCGAGCGAGGTTTCGCGCACGATGTATTTCGCCGCCGGCGCGCCCTTGATCAAAATCGTTTCCTCATGCGCCACCGGGGTTTCCCAACCGGCTTGCGTGCGCACCTGGCCCGGCTTGGACGGATCGCTTTCCAGCGCGATGAAGTCCATGTAGTCGCCGTAGCTGTTGGTGAAGCCCCATGCCACGTGGCCATTGCTGCCCACCACCACAAACGGAGCGCCCGGCAGCGTGACGCCGACCATGCGGCGCTGGCCGCCCTTCCCGTCCGGGAACTGCAGCGCGACGCGATACCACGTGGCCGGCAGCTGTATTCCGAGGTGCATGTCATCGGCGACGATGGCCGCGCCGTTGTCGCTGCGGCTGCCCGCGACGGCCCAGTTGTTGCTGCCCACGGTGTTGAGAAATTCGGCCGCCGCCACCTTGGCCGGCACCGGCGCATCGCCGGCCGTCGGCTGCCCCCACCACGCGGGCGGAGCGGAGGGAATCAGCACATCGGCGGCGCCGATGGTTCTCGCATCCAGCGGCGCATCCCAGGGCGTGGACTCAGGCGCCAGAAAGGCGCGCTGCTCTTCGGTGGCATGCTCCTTGAACCAGCCGCGCGCCAGTTCACGCGGTTCCTGGCTGCCCTGCAGATCGAAATACATGGCCCAGATCACCAGCATGGTGTCGGCAGGCGCCCAGGCGCGCGGCGCCAGGCCGACCAGCGCGTATTCGAACGGCTGCGCGCTCAAGCCCTTCAAGCCGTCGTTGACGCCGGCGACGTAGCGGTCCAGCAGCGCGCGGTCGGCCGCCGGCATGGCCTTCACCGCCAGCTCGGCGCGTGCGCGGAAGCGATGCAGGCGGTGCGCTTTGTCGACCTGCAGCGCGCGCTCGCCGAACAACTCGGACAGCTCGCCGGCCGCCACGCGACGCAGCAGATCCATCTGGAAGTAGCGCTCCTGGGCGTGCACGAAACCGGTGGCGTAGGCCACGTCGCCCCGGCTGCCGCCGCTGATCAGCGGCACGCCGTGCGCGTCACGCGCCACGCTGGCCGTGGTCTCCAACCCTGCGGCCTGACGTGAACCTTCGAGCTGCGCCAGGCTGCCGCGCAAATACAGCCATGCGGTGACCACCGCCAGCAGCAGCAACAGCACCGCCGCGATCAATACGCGCCTGGACCACACCAGCACCCGGTTTTTCTGCATACCATCCCCATGATAAAAATCGTCAATTGGGCATACTGCCAGAGAGAGGGAGCGCGGGCAACCAACTACTTGACGCGGGCTATGGATTAGCGTTAAAGATCCATTTCCCAGGTCTGGTTGACCATGTCCTTACCGAACGTATGCACCGGTCCATGTCGCCGGGACGCTGCGCGCGCAACACAAAAGGTTGGGCGTATTTCATGCACGCGGCGATTTTGCGACACATTGCTGACCGAGTCGGCAAGCGGTCGCCTTCAGTGTGCTACAGTCGAAACAACACGACCATACGGCCACCGCCGCCTCTTGCCATGTTAGCTGCACCGATCCCCGACTACGACCAGGAGCGGCTCGCCGCCCTGCGCGAAATGCTGATCCTCGACACGCCGCCGGAGGAACGCTTCGACAAAGTGGTGCAATTCGCCGCGCAGGAATTCGACGTGCCGATCGCGCTGATCTCGCTCATCGACGAGAACCGCCAATGGCTCAAGGCACGCGTGGGCTTGGATGTCTGCGAAACGGCACGCGACGTGTCCTTCTGCGGACACGCCATCCTGCAGGGCGACATCTTCATCATTCCCGATTCCCGCGCCGACGAGCGCTTCGCCGACAATCCGCTGGTGGTCGATGAACCGCATGTGATCTTCTACGCCGGTGCGCCGCTGCGCATGTCGTCCGGCTACACCATCGGCACCTTGTGCCTGATCGACCACGAGCCGCGCCAACTGGACGCCACCGAATTGGCCATCCTCACCACGCTGCGAGATTTGCTGGTGGAGGAACTGAGCAACCCGGCGGAGGCGCCCCATGCCTGAGGCCACGAACAAACACCTGGACATGCTGCTGGTGGAAGAGCAAAGCCTGCTGCGCAAGACGGTCTCGCTGACGGCGCGCTCGCTCGGCCTGGGCACGGTACACGAAGCGGCCACCATCCAGGCGGCCGAACGCATGCTGCGCGAGCAGAAGTTTCACGGTGCGGTGATTTCGATCGATTGCGGCGCCCACGGTGATTGCCTCTACAATCTGGCATTGCTGGACAAAGTGCGCAACGGCCTGTCGGCCAGCGCCGCGACGATACCGATAGCGGTGATGGTGGACCAGGCCACGGCGGACCTGATGCGCGAGCTGCGAGAGCGCCAGGTCAACCGCGTGATCCTCAAACCCTTCCGTGCAAAAATCCTGCTGGAAGCCTTTGAATCGTTCGGCGGGCCGGCACCCGCGCAGAAAAACGGCTAGTAGATCTCGCGCGCCACCTCGCGCACGGACTTCAGCAGCAGCTCGGCGCCCGGCGACAGGATGTGGCCATCGACCTTGATGATGCCGAAGGCGTCCATCCGGCACGGCAGCTCGATCGGCAGGATGTTCAGCACGCCCTGTGCTTCGTAATACTGCGCCACCGCGATCGGCATGACGTTGAGCGCGTCGGTCTGCTGCAGCAGCGGCTTAATCAGCAGCACCGCCGTGGTATCGACCACGTTGACCGGCACTTCCAGGCCGGCGCGACGGAACATCAATTCGCAGCGCGCACGCAGGATGCTGCCTTGCGGCGGCAGGATCCACGGCTGACTGGAGATGTCGCGCAGTTGCAGACTTTTCGCCTTCAGCAGTGGATGGCCAACCCGCACCACCGCACATGCCGGCTCGTCGCCCAGTTCCTCGTAGCTGAGGCCCGCAGCGCTCTCACGCTCGGGAATACGGCCGATCATGAAATCGAGACGGCCGCGCTGTAGCTGCTCCAGCAGCACGTTCGACTGCTCCATCTCGACGCCGATGCGTAGCTTGGGCGCGGTCTGCTTGGTGCGCGTGATCGCCTGCGGCAGCAGCGCGATCCCCGGCGTCATGATGGTGCCGATGTCCACCTGGCCGCTCAAGCCGGCCTTGATGGCGACGATATCCTCGTGCGCCAGCGACAGGCTGGTAAGCGCCATGCGGGCGTGACGGATCATCGTCTCGCCGTAGATGGTGGGCTCCATGCCGCGCGGCAGACGATCGAAGAGCTGCACGCCCAGCATCTCCTCCAGGTCCTTCAACTGCTTGGACGCGGCCGGCTGCGTCATGTGCAGCTCTTCGGAGGCACGGTGGATATTGCGTTGTTCGTCCAGCGCGATCAGCAGCAACAGCTGGCGCGTTTTCAGGCGCGCGCGCAGGAACCAGTTAGGGTTAGTTTCCATCATTCGATGATATCATGTTCGATATTGAACAAAGAACAATATCGCATTTATCGATATCACTTGCAAGCCGAACCAGGATTGGCCGCAGGGCCTTCCTTGGTCTGCTTGATGAACGGGATGGTGCCGTCGGCGTTGTACGCGAACTCCTCCACCGCCACCGAACGGCGGAACTCGGCGCCGCCCGGCAGTTTGGCGTTGTGGTAGAAGATGTAGTTTTTACCGTTGAATTCCACGATGGCCTGGTGGATGGTTTTCACCTTGGCGTTTTTCGCCATGATCACGCCCTGGAATTTCCACGGACCGACCGGGCTCGGACCGGTCATGTACGCGGTCTCCTCGGGGAAATCGCGCGAGTACGACAGGTAGTAGGTGCCATTATGCTTGTGCATGTACGGCGCTTCGGTGAAGCGGTCCATGCCCACCGTGTGGATCGGGCCATCCAGTTCGGTCATATTGGATTTGAGCTTGGCATACTTCAGCACCGTGTTGCCCCAGTACAGATAGACCTGGCCGTCGTCGTCCTGGAAGATGCCGGGATCGATATCGTCCCAGGCGATCGGCGCTTCCAGCGTCATGTTGTTGGTGATGAGCGCCGAGCCGCGCGCGTCCACGAACGGGCCTTCCGGCTTGTCCGACACGGCCACGCCGATGGCGCGGCCAGGAATGCTGGCGTGATCGACGGTGGCGTAGAAGTAGTATTTACCATCGCGCTTGGTGATGTCGGCGGCCCATGCGTCCACCTTGCCGATCGCCCATTTGAAGGCGGACGGCTGGATCGGCGAACCGCGGTCGATCCAGTTCTTCATGTCGCAGCTGCTGTACATGCGCCATTCCTTCATGACGTAGTCCTTGTCGGTGGCCGAGGCCTGGTCGTGACCGACGTACAGGTAGACGGTGCCGTTTTCAACGAAGGCCGCAGGGTCGGCGGTAAACAGGCCAGGCAAGATCGGGTTGGCCGCGTGCGCGGCGCAAGCCAACACGCTCGCCGCAGCGAACATCAAAGTTTTTTTCACGTTACTCTCCAGAGTGAGGGGGATTTTTATATTTATTTTTTATTGCCGCGCATTGTCATCACGCGCTGAACGACACAGAATACAAACAGCAGACCGCCGATCACGATCTTGGTCCACCAAGAGCTGAGGGTGCCGTCGAAGGCGATCAGCGTCTGGATGGAGCCCAGCACCAGCACGCCCGTCAGCGCTCCCGCCACATAACCGTAACCACCGCTCAGCAGCGTGCCGCCGATGACCACCGCCGCGATGGCGTCCAGCTCCGTGCCCTGTGCATGCAGGCCATAGCCGGACAACATATAGAACGAGAACAGTACACCCGCGAGCGCCGCGCAGAAGCCGGAGAAGGCGTAGATCAGCACCTTGGTGCGCGCCACGCGCAGGCCCATCATCAGCGCCGATTGCTCGTTGCCACCGATGGCGTAGATGGCGCGACCGAACGGCGTGCAGTGCGCAACGTAAATGGCAACTGCCAGCGTGCCCACCGCGATCAGTGCGCCCGGCGAAATAAAGCAATCGGCGATCGACAACTGCGCTTGCGACATGGCGACGAAGAGCGGATCTTCGATGGTGATCGAGTTAATGCTGATCAGGTAGCACAGGCCGCGCGCCAGGAACATGCCGGCCAACGTAACGATGAAGGGCTGCAGCTTGAAGTAGTGGATCATCGCACCCATGGCGGCGCCGAACAGCGTGCCGATGGCCAGTGAAATGGCGATCACCAGCACCGGCGGCCAATGCCAGGTTTGTAGCATCCAGGCGCAGATCATGGTGGTCAGGGCCAGCACCGAGCCGACCGACAGATCGATGCCGCCGGACAGGATGACGAAGCTCATGCCGACCGCAATCACCAGCAAGAAGGCGTTATCGATCAAGAGGTTGAACAGCACCTGCAGCGACAGGAAGCCCGGATAGGCCGCGCCGCCCGCGCCCAGCAGGACGATCAGCAGGAACACTGTAATCAGCGAAGTGAAATACGGCGATGATGTGAACGAGCGCATTATGCGTTACCTTTCACGCTGGCCGAGAATGCGCGCCGCCAGATGGTCTTGAACTCCGAGGACTGCGACACGCAGACCAGGAACACCACGACGGATTTCACGACCATGTTGACTTCCGGCGGCAGGCCGATGGAATAGATGGTGTAGGTCAGCGTCTGAATGATCAGCGCACCGATCACGCTGCCGGCCAGGCTGAATTTGCCGCCGGCCAGCGAAGTGCCGCCCAGCGTGACGGCCAGGATGGCGTCCAGCTCCAGCAGCAGACCGGCGTTGTTGGCGTCCGCGCTCTTGATGTTGGAGGTGATCATCAGCCCGGCCACGCCGGCGCACGCCGCGCAGAACACGTAGACGAAGAAGATTAACGAGGCGGTCTTCAAGCCGGCCAGCCGCGCGGCCACCGGGTTGATGCCGACCGACTGGATGAACAGGCCCAGTGCCGTCTTCCGCAGCAGCAGCGCGGTGACGATGAACACCGCGGCCACGATGAACAGCGAGAACGGCAGGCCAAACAAATAGCCGCTGCCGAGGAAGAAGAACGGCTGGTAGTAGACGGTGACGATCTGACCGTCGGTGAACAGCTGCGCCAGGCCGCGTCCCGCGACCATCAGGATCAGGGTGGCGACGATGGGCTGCAGGCCCAGGCCTGCCACCAGCACGCCGTTCCATGCGCCGCACAGCAGCGCGGCGCCCATGGCGACGGCCAGTGCGATCCACATCGGCGTGTTGGCGACGTAGGAAGGCACGCCGTTTTCCATCACCATGGTGCCGCCGATGAGCATCGCAGCGACGGTGCCGCTGATGGCGACAGTGGCGCCGACCGAGATGTCGATGCCGCGCGTGGCGATCACCAGCGTCATGCCGATGGCCGCCAGGATCAGCGGTGCGGCGCGGTTGGCGATGTCGATCAGGCTGCCGTACAGGTGGCCGTCCTTTATCTCCAGGTGAAAGAAGCCGGGAATCATGAACAGGTCGACCAGCAGCAGGATCGCCAGCGCTGCCAGTGGACGGAACAAGGGGTGGTGCAACAGCTTATGCATGTACATCTCCAGCGGCAATCACGTGCAGCACGGTGGTTTCATCGAGCGCGCCGCGCGGGTATTCGCCTCCGGCTTTACGGTCGCGCATGACGACGATGCGGTCGCTCACGCGCAGCACTTCGGGCAGTTCGGACGAAATGAACAGGATGGACATGCCCTTGCGGCACAGCGCCGAGACGTAGTCCATGATTTCCTGCTTGGCGCGCACGTCGATGCCGCGCGTTGGTTCGTCCAGGATCAGCAGTTTGGGATCGGTGACCAGCCAGCGCGCCAGCAGGACTTTCTGCTGGTTGCCGCCGGAGAGCGAGCCGATAGGGGTTTCGATGCTGGCGGTCTTGATGCCGAGCGCTTTGACGTATTCTTCCGCCAGTTGCTGCTGACGTTTGAGCGGGATGGCGCGCATGATGCCACTGCGGGCTTGTAGGGCGAGGATCAGGTTTTCGCGCACCGACAGGTCGAGGATGGCACCTTCATGCTTGCGGTCTTCGGAGCAGAAGCCGATGCCGGCGGCGATGGCGTCGCGCGGCGTCGACAGGTTGCGTTCCTTGCCGTCGATGGTGATGGTGCCGCTATCGGCTTTGTCCGCGCCGAACAGCAGGCGTGCGGCCTCCGTGCGGCCGGAGCCCAGCAGGCCGGCAAGGCCCAGCAGCTCGCCCTCGCGGATCTCCAGATCCATCGGCAACAGCGCGCCCTTTCGGCTCAAGCCGACGGCGCGCAGAAACGACTTGAAGCGCCCACCCGCACCACCCGGCACGATGGCGGCGGCCGGCGCGCCTGCGTTGGCGGCGGCACCGGTGGCGGCTGGTGCGCCGACCATCTTGTTGACCAACTCAACGCGCGACAGGTCGGCGGCAAGGTACTCGCCTTCCCGCTCGCCATTGCGCATCACGGTAATACGATCCGAAATCGCATAGGTCTGATCCAGGAAGTGCGTTACAAACAGAATCGCCATGCCCTGCTCGCGCAGGCCACGCAAAACGCTGAACAGCAAATCCACTTCCTTCTCATCCAGCGAGGAAGTCGGCTCATCGAGAATCAGCACCTTGGCCGACACCAGCAGCGCGCGCGAAATGGCCACCATCTGCTGAATCGCCAGAGGATAATGCGCCAGCGGCTTGGTCACATCGATCCGCACCTGCATGCGCTCCAGCAGCGCGGTCGCCTGCTTCGCCATGCCTGCCCAATCGATGCGTCCCAGCTTGCGCGGATAGCGACCAATAAAGATATTCTCCGCCACCGACAAATTCGGGCAGAGATTCACTTCCTGATAAACAGTGCTGATGCCAAGGTTCTGCGCCTCCAGCGTGGACTGCGGCTGTATCGCCTGCCCGGCCAGCAGAATCTGACCAAGGTCCGGCGTGTAAACACCGGTCAGCACCTTGATCAGCGTCGACTTGCCGGCGCCGTTCTGGCCCATCAGCGTATGCACTTCGCCTGGATAAAGCTTGAGCGACACGCCATTCAAGGCCTGCACGCCGGTGAAAGCCTTGCTGATGCCGCGCAGCTCCAGCACCGGCACGGGCGCAGAAGAGATATTCGTCATCGCGATCAGTATTTACGGTTCGGGAATTCCTTGGCCGCGACTTCGGCCGGGAACACGCCTTCCTGCGTCACAACGCGTTTAGGCACAGGCTTGCCGGCCACGACATCCTTGGCGATCTGCATCAGCTGAGGGCCGAGCAGCGGATTGCATTCCACCGTCACGTTCAGCTTACCGGCGATCATGGCCTCGAATGCGCCCTTCACACCGTCGATCGAAATCACCAGGATATCCTTGCCCGGTTTCAGGCCGGCTTCCTCGATCGCCTGGATCGCGCCAATCGCCATATCGTCATTGTGCGCATACAGCACATTGATCTTCTTGCCCTCGGCCTTCAGGAACGCTTCCATCACTTCCTTGCCCTTGGCGCGCGTAAAGTCGCCGGTCTGCGAACGCAGCACCTTCAACTTCGCATTGCCGGCGATGACTTCCTCGAAGCCCTTCTTGCGGTCCAGCGCAGGCGCCGAACCGACGGTGCCTTGCAATTCAACGATATTCAAAACGGCATCAGGCGTCTTCTTCTGACGCTCCACCAGCCAGCGGCCGGCGCGGCGGCCTTCTTCAACGAAGTCCGAACCGAGGAAGCTCACATACAGCGAAGGATCGCTGACATTGACGGCGCGGTCGGTCAGGATCACCGGAATATTGGCGCGCTTGGCTTCGCGCAGCACGGTATCCCAGCCCGATTCCACCACCGGCGAAAACGCGATCACGTCCACGCGCTGGGCGATGAACGAGCGGATCGCCTTGACCTGGTTTTCCTGCTTCTGCTGCGCGTCGGCGAATTTGAGGGTGACACCCTCCTTCTTGGCGGCGTCCTTGATCGAAACGGTGTTCGCGGTGCGCCATTCGCTTTCGGCGCCGACCTGCGAAAAACCGATCACCAGCGGTTTGGCGGCGAATGCGGGCATGCTAAGGGTGATGGCGGCGGCCAAAGCAGTGGCCAGTACGGTACGGCGATTCGTCATGGTTTAGTCTCCTGATAAGTTTTTTTTATGTGTTTTCCAGATCAATACTATGAGAAACACAAATATCTATCCAATGATATTTTCGCATCCTGCAATATCAATTTTGATATGTCAACGCAGCAGCCGGAGGCCGTACAAGCCGCCGGCGACCGAGCCGTCGCGCGCGACGAACTTGACCACCAGCTTGCCGCCCTCTGTGGCGCCGGGCGCAATCGCGTAATCGCGGCTGTAAAGCTCCTGCGCGGCACTGGCATCGAGGCGCACTTCGGCCAGCAGCTTGTCGTTGATAAGGATATCGAAACGGCGACCGGCGTCGAGTTTTGAATATGTCAGCCGCAGCGCGCGCGCCTCGCCTTTGCGGTCGGTCAGCTCGTAGCTGAACCATCCGGTCGCGTGGCGCCAGTGCTTGCCCTTGTAGACGCCGGCGTCCGCGCCTTCGGCCTTGAAGAAGTGGTCGGACTCGGGCTGCTGCTCGCCCGGCGCCACCTGGTCGATGGTATGCGCATCGAGCGCAAGGCGCTCCTTCTCATCTTCAGCCGCCTTGGCGCGGCGCTCGGCTAGATCGCCCGGCGTCGAATACGGCCAGTAAACGACGTAGCGCGCATCATGGACACGGAAGAACGGCACGAAGGTGGTCGGCCCGCTCTGCGGGGCCTGCACCAGTCCCGGCGCGGTAAACGTCAGCGGACGGCCGGGAACGGGACGGAAGCGGTCGGCGAAGGCCAGGTTGTCGCTCACCAGCACCGGCGCCTGGTCCAGCGGACATACAGGGCCGCTGGCGATGTGGCCCATGCGGCTATCGTCGGCAAGATAGTTGAGGCGCTCGCCGGGGAATGGATTGGTTTTAGCGGCCAGCACCAGAGGGCCGTACAGTACGGCGTACCAGGCCGACTTGTCGGGCATCTGCTCCAGGCGTGTTTTCATCGGCAGACGGATTTCCACCTTGTCGCCGTCGCGCCACGCACGACGCACGTTGGCATAGCGGTCCGCACCGACGGCTACAGTCACCGGCTTGCCGTTGACGGCGATGCGCAAAGCACCCTGCTCCACCCATTCCGGATAGCGGATCTTCATCGTGAAGGTCTTGTTGCCCTTGACGGTGATAGTGCTGCGGTCTTCATCCGGGAAGCGGTTGGACTGGCGAATCTGCACGCCCTGCTCGCGCCAATCCAGCGTCGACGGGATGAACAGGTTGACGTACAGGCGGTCGCCGCGATGCGCGTAGATGAATTCACCGTATTTGGCGTGGCTTTCGATGCCGGAGCCGACGCAGCACCACATGGCCTGCTGCGGCTGCGAGTACATGCGGTAGTGGTTGGGCCGCATCGGCGTGAAGTACACGAAGCCGCCGCTGTCGGGCCGCTGCGAGGACAGGATGTGGTTGTACACCGCGCGCTCGTAGTAATCGGCGTAGCTGCCTTTGGCGTCACCGAGGAACAGCAGCTCGGTGAGCTTGAGCATATTGTAGGTGTTGCAGGTTTCCGGGCCTTCCACTTCTTCGAGCATGGACGTGTAGTCTTTATCGTCGTGGAAGTGCTCTTTCACGCTGTTGCCGCCGATAGCGACGGTGCGGTGATCGTGCACGGTCTGCCAGAAGAACTGCGCCGCGCGTTGCCAGTCGCGGCGGCCGGTGATGTCGCCGATGCGCTTGAAGCCGATGACTTTCGGGATCTGCGTGTTGGCGTGCAAGCCGGTGAGTTGGTCCTTGCCTTCTTCAAGCGGGCGCAGGATGGCCTGGTGGGAGAAGCGGATCGCCAGGTCCATGTATTTCTGTTGGCCGGTGATTTGATAGACGTCGGCCAGTACTTCGTTCATGCCACCATGCTCGCTGCGCAGCATGGATTGCATCTGTTCTTCGTTCAATTGTGCGGTCAGCCCGATGGTCCAGTCGCACAGCGCAATCAGCATGGTTCGGGCGTCGGCGTTGTCGGCGTAGAGGTAGGCGTCGCGCAGACCGGCGTAGGTTTTGTGCAGGTTGTACCACGGGACCCACTTGCCGTTCACCGAGAAATTGTCGGCGTGGAGTTTGCCGTTGGCGATGTCCTGCCATGCGGCCGCGCCGCCGGGGATGCCGCCGATGTAGCCGTTGCCGTTGGCTTGCTGGCAGCGCTTGAGTTCAGCGACGAAGTAGTTCAGGCGCTGTTCGATTTGCTTGTCGCCGGTGGCAGCCAGCATCAGGGCCAGCGCGGTCAGATAGTGGCCGCCCATGTGGCCATCGAGGCCGGTGGATTCCCAGTTGCCGTAGGTCGGCTTCTTTAACGGAAGGCCGGCTTCGCGCAGGAATGGCGCCAGCAGGCGGTCCACGTCAAGCGAGAGGATATAGCGCAGGTCGGTCTGTTGAGCTTCCAGGAAGGGACTGGGGCCTAGGCGCACGGCGCTGAGCGGGAACAGGGAGGTCGCGCCGTCGGTGAGCGCACCGCGTGACGTGGCGGCACCGAGCGCACCGCTGGACGCGACGGTGGCGGCCGCGCCGGCGGCCAGTTTTAGTGCGCGGCGGCGGGAGGCCTGCGCGTCAGACGTGCGCGCGGCCGCCATTACTGCGCCGGCAGCTGGTTGCTGCGGTACTTGTTCAGGTCCGCCTGGTCGACACTCGGCCAGCCGGCGTCGTCAAACTTCATTTCCATGATCTTCAGCTTTTGCAGATACTTGTCAGCGGTTTCGTAAGCGTGCAGCACCAGATAGTCCTTGCCATCGAAGGTGTAGGCGCTGTTGTGGCCCAAGCCTTTCCAGTCCTTGTCGCCGGCGATGAGCAGCGAGCCGCCCCCCTTCATCATGTCGACGCCGTTCTTGTCCACGTATGGCCCGGTCACTTCCTTCGAGCGGCCGACCACCAGATGATAGGTACTGTCAGCCTTCTTGCAGCAAAGGCCGAAGGACGCAAACTGATAGTAGTAGTCGCCCTTCTTGAAAATGTAAGGCGCCTCGATCTCGCCCACACCAGCGCTTTCGCCGGAGCCGGCCGCGCCGTTGCTGCGGCTGGCGATGGCGTGCCATTCCTGCGGCTCGGCCAGGCCGGTCCATTCCTTGTTCAACTTGACCATTTTCAAGCCGCTCCAGAACGAGCCGAACGCCATCCAGGCATTGCCCTTGCTGTCTTCGATCACGTTCGGATCGATGGCGTTCCAATCGTCACGATTAGGCACGGACTGCAGCACCATGCCCTTGTCCTCCCAACGATAATCGGCAGAGCGCGGGTTCAGCGTTTTATTGACGGTGACGCCGATGCCGGAGGTGTTCTTGCCGAATCCGGACACGGAGTAATATAAATAGTATCGGCCGTTATGGAACTGGATGTCCGGCGCCCAGATATGGTCGTCAAACGTCGGTGCGGCTTGCTTCGCCCACACCGGCTGGCCCTTGAACACGCGGCCCTCCGTCGTCCAGTTCTTCATGTCCTTCGAGCTGTAGAAAGTGATACCCGGCCCTGTGCTGAACACATAGTAGGTATCGCCTTCCTTGGCCATCACCGGATCGTGCACACTGACTTCTTTGGCAGTGCTACCCGCAGCCGCTAGCGCAAGCGCCACCATCGATAAAACGTACTTCATTGCGAACCTCTTCCTAGTTGCCTGTACGGGCGCCCCAGATGGACACGCCGTCCACCGATTGCGCCGTCCACGTCACCACAAACGCGCTGGCGTTGGTATTCCACTGGCGCGACAGCACGCCAGCAAAAGTACCAGTCGCACCCAGCGCGATGGTGATCTTGTTGCTGCCGTCGTGCTTCCACGTACCGCTCGCCGTACCCGAGACCGTACCATCCGCCGCCAGCACCACATTCTGCGACGCCTTGATCGCCGTCGAGATGTCCTTGCCGTGGTTGATCATCTTGTACGATCCCGCCACATCCGCCGCAGTCACCTCTGCCGACAAAGCCGTCGCGTTCTTGCTGAGCGGCGCATAACGGAACGGCGCCACCACCGGCCAGCCGTCCGCATTGATGAACATCTCATGCACGCGGATCTGGTGCTGCTCGCCCATGCCCGGGAAGCGGGTATGGAAGATCAGGAAGTACTGTCCGGTCGCGGCCTCATAGTACGCCGAGTTGTGGCCCGCCGAAACATAGCCCAGTGCCGTCCCAGTCTCGCCGGCAGCCAGCGCGAACTGGTGATTGCCCATGATCTTCTGGCCGAACGGCGCGATGGTCGCGTCGTCGAACAGCGGCAGCGCGGGATTCGACTTGACGTTGGCCATGTCGTTGCCCTTCGCGTCCAGATACGGACCGTCCGGATTCACCGAACGCGATACGCGCATGTTGTACGCGCCGTTCGCATCCAGCCCGCCGAAGGAGGTGAACATGTAATAGAACTTCGACTGCGGGCTGTACATCACATACGCGCCTTCGATGCGGCTGTGGTTACCGCCGAGCAGATGCTTGCCGTAGCCCTGCCCCGGTTTCTGCAGGCCGGTAGTGGTGTCCATCTCCAGGATGAAGATACCGCCCGAGTAGGAACCGTAAATCATCCACAGCTTGCCCTGCTGGTCGAAGAAGGTGTTCGGGTCCACTACGTTCGGCATGGTCAGCGCGTCGTAGATGGTCTTGCCGTCTTCGCCCGGCAGACCCCACATGCCAGACTTTAGCAAGATCTGCTTGTTGACGTACGGGCCTTCCACCTTGTCCGCCACCGCGAGACCCAGCGCCGAGCGCGGGGAATCGCCTTTGCAGGCGCAGTAGTAGTGATAGAACTTGCCGTCGGCGAGCTTCACTACGTCCGGCGCCCACAGGTCCGTCACCTGTGCCCAGGCGAAGGTGTCGGCCAGCGAGGTCACTACGTTGTTGAACAGTGGATTGGATGCCGTGACGTTGTCGGCGATCTTGGTCCAGTTCATCAGGTCCGTCGACTTGGCGGCTGCCAGGTGCGAGCCGAACAAGTAGAAGGTGCCGTCCACCTTGATAACGGACGGATCGTGTACGGAGGCTTCCGCAAACGTGATGCTGGTTGGCGTTGGCGTCGGTGTGGGCGTTGGCGTTGGCGTCGGCGTCGGCGTTGGCGTTGGCGTCGGCGTCGGCGTCGGCGTCGGAGCAGGCGTTGGAGCAGGGGTGGCGCCACCTCCTCCCCCGCCGCAGCCGGCCAGCATCAGCGCGACGCCACCAGCGGTAATCACCTTGCGGCGCGTGATTTTAATATCGTCCATGTGCTTACTCCACCGCTACCACGATTACGGCCTTGGCCGGCACCTTGACGGTCAGCTTGCCATCGGCGCCGGCAGCGGCGCTGAACGGCACCGGCTTGATCGCTTGCGGCGCCGTGAAGGTATTATGCGCATCCATCGCGGCAGCGGTCAGCACGCGGCCTTTGACAGCCTTCACGCTCTGGCCAGGAATATTCACCGCCACATCGGCAGCCTTGTTCGGATTGGTGTTCACCAGCGCCAGATACAGCTTGCCGTCCGTGCCGCGCGCGGCCGATGCGCTGATCTCAGGCACCTTCACATTGCCGACGGTGTAGTCTGGATTATCCTTCAGCGTGATCGGCAGCGAGGTCGCGCCCTGGAACGGCACGTACATCTGGTAAGCGTAGTAGGTCGGCGTCAGCACCATCTTGTCCTTGTCGGTCAGGATCATCGCCTGTAACACGTTGACCATCTGCGCGATGTTCGTCATGCGCACGCGTTCCGCATGGGCATGGAAGATGTTGAAGTTCAGCGCAGCGACAACCGCATCGCGCAGGGTATTCTGCTGGAACAGGAAGCCGGGATTGGTGCCCTTCTCGACGTCGTACCAGGTGCCCCATTCATCGACGAACAGGCCCAGTTTCTTCTCAGGGTCATGCTTGTCCATGGCCGCGCTGTTCTTCTGGATATGGCTTTCCATGCGCAGCGTGTTGGACAAGGTGGAGATCCACTCGTTTTCCTGGAAGGCGGTCGACGCGCCCTTGACTTCCCACTTACCGGTCGGGATGGTGTAGTAGTGGAAGCTGATGCCGTCGGTCTGCTTCTTCAGTTCCTTGCTCAGCACTTCGGACCAGATGACGTCATTGTCGTTGCCGCCGCTGGCGACGATTTTAGGACGATACTGCTTCGGCGCGCGCAGGAAAGTCTCGACCTGCTTGTACAGATCCGTGTAGTACTGCGGGCTCATATTGCCGCCGCAGCCCCAGGCTTCATTACCGACGGCGAAGTACGCCACCTTAAACGGTTTGTCGCGGCCGTTCTTGCGGCGCATGTTGGCCAGCGTGGACTTGCTGTCGGAGGTCATATACTCGACCCACTCCGACATCTCTTGCGCGCTGCCGGTGCCCAGGTTGCCGTTGACGTAGGCGTCGGCACCCAGCAGGTCGACCAGGTCGAAGAATTCGTGCGTGCCGACGGCGTTGGATTCGTCTACGCCGCCCCAGTTGGTGTTGACCTTGACAGGGCGCTTCTCGCGCGCGCCGATACCGTCGCGCCAGTGGTATTCATCGGCGAAACAGCCGCCCGGCCAGCGCACCAGCGGCACCTTGATGTCCTTCAGCGCGCCGACCACGTCGTTGCGCCAGCCCTTGGTGTTGGGCGTCTTGGATTTCGGACCGACCCAGATGCCTTCATAGATACCGGTGCCCAAGTGCTCGGCGAACTGGCCGTAGACATCCTTGTTGATGACGGCACCCGGCTTGGCGATATCGATAGTGACTTCGGCCGCGAACACGCCGCCCGAAGCCAGCATGCACATGGTAAGGACAGCTCGTTTAATTGGGTTCATTTCAGTCTCCTTTTTATAATTGAATGACGAAGCCGCCATGCGGCTTAACCGTTACTACGACTTTTTTACCGGCAGCGATGCTGCGCTGGCTGAAACTGCGCGGCTGGTCGCCATCGGTGAAGATGACGCCCTGCTTCTTGCCGACGAAGGACAGGTCCAGCGCCAGCGTCTTTTCCTGACCGGAGCCGTTGATGCCGGCGATGAACCAGGTGTCGCCGGAGCGGCGCGCAATCACGGCGTATTTGCCGGGATAGCCTTCCACCAGGCGGCTGTCGTCCCAGCTGCGCGGCAAGTCCTGCATGAACTTCTTGATATAAGCTGGAACCGTGGCCATGCCGGCCGGGATCTCAACGAAATGCTGGATGCCGGACAGGTACAGCACCGACGTCGCCAACTCGAAACCGTTGGTGCTGGCACGCTTGATGTTGGGGATGTCGCCGAACACCACCGGCGTGAAGTCCATCGGATCGTACAGATTGCGCGTGAACGGCAGCATGGCCGCATGGCTCGGCATTTTGTCCTGGTCCGCCTGCGCGAAGGTGGTGAACTCGAAGCCTTTGATGGATTCCATCGTCATCAGATTTGGCCAGGTGCGCTGCCAGCCGCGCGGCAGCGTGGCGCCGTGGAAGTTGATCAGCAGGCCGGCATCGGCGGCATCGCGCAGGATGTCGAGATAGTAGGCGATCATCGACTGGCCATCGCCGGCGAAGAAGTCGATCTTCAGCCCCTTGATGCCGATCTCGCGCAGGCGCTTGAATTCCTTGCTGCGCTGTTCGTGCGTCAGCAACTGGCTCTTGGGCGAGTATTCGGTTTTATTCCAGGCGCCGGACGAGTTGTACCAGAGGATGAGACCTATGTTCCTGGTGGCGGCGTAGTCGGCCAGTTGCTTGATCTTCTCGTAGCCGATCTTGCGATCCCAGTCGGCGTCGATCAGCGTGTAGTCCCACTGCATGTCGGCCGCGTAGTCGATGAACTGCTTTTGCACATCGTAGACGGTAGCGTCATCCTTGAGGATGCCCCAGCTCCAGGACGCGTGGCCCGGCTTGACCAGGGCTTTATCGAAAGCGATGGCCGGCGCGGCGAGGTCGGTGCCCAGCGTGGAGTTGGTGACCGTGGCCAGCGAACCCAGTGCGATCAGGCGCCATGGAGAGGTCAGCGTGCCTTCCACTTCCGCCATCAGGCCACCGTTGGTGTACACCTCTGCCGGCATCGGATTGCCGATGCTGTATTTACCGCCGCTGGAGTCCTGCGCCAGGCGCGAGGCTTGCCAGCTACCATCCATATTCGCTTCCGAAATGGCGAGCCAGGTGGCGCCGGTGCGGAACAGCGCAGGGAACACCCAGCCGGCCATCGTCGGCGATTTAGTCCCGGCCGGTATCTCCATCTGGTAGTGCTCTTCGTAGGATGGATTGGTGTTGCTCCAGCCTGTTTGTGCGACCGACATCGGCTGCATCCACGCCTTGGCGCCTTGCGGCAGCGCGAAGGTGGTGCGCTCCTGAACCAGTTTTTTCAGTGGCAGCGACGGTTCGGCGACGATGTAACGAAACGCCACGCCGTCGTTTGAGACACGGAACACGACGTCGATCTTCTGCCGTTTGGCGTTTTGCAGCGACCAGGTTTGCTCGTTGGCGCGGTAGGTGATGTCCTTGCGTTTGCCAACGGCCATATGGTAGCTGTCTTCAACGATGCGCGGCGCGCTGCTTGCGGTCAGCGTCAGGTCGTTGCTCAGGTCCGCGCCTGCGAGTTGCAGGCCAAGGTCGGAGGCCAGCAGTACAGGCTTGCCGTCGCGCGCGATGGTGTAGGTCAGCTTGCCGTCCGCCATATTGACGGTGACGGCGATGTGATTGTCAGGGCTGCGCAGCTGGGCGGCGATCGAGGTAGCGCTAGCAGCGTTTGCGGCGCTAACCGCAGGCGTCACTGCGAGGGATGCGACGGCGCAGGTCAGCGCCGTGATTGCGGTTGTTTTCAGCATGTTCCTACCATTTCTATGGTTGCTATACCCCGCCGCATCGATGTGCGGTGTCTCCGGGGGCGAACGGTGCTACAACAGGCGGTTTATACCCAGCCTGCGTCGACGATAAATTCCTGCGCGGTGCACATGGCGCCGTCGTCGGCGGCCAGGAACAAGACCATGGATGCCACGTGCTGCGGCATCAACTTGGTCGGCATGCACTGGTTGCGCTTGATGTCCTGCTCACCGGCGTCGTCCAGCCACAGGTCGATCTGGCGCTGGGTCATCACCCAGCCCGGCGTGACGGTGTTGACGCGAATGCCGTGGGCGCCGAATTCACGCGCCAGGCCGCGCGTCAGGCCATGCACTGCCGCCTTGGTGGTGGCGTACACCGGATAGCCTGCGTTCTTGACGTGCCAGGAGATCGAGCCGACGTTGATGATGGAGCCGGCGCCTTTTTTCTTCATGCCTTCCAGGACGGCCTGGCAGGTGAAGAACATCGGGCGCTGGTTGATGTCGATGCATTTGTCCCAGAATTCGGGCGTGACGTCTGCGGTGTCGTGACGCTGGTCGTTGGCGGCGTTGTTGACGAGGATGTCGAAGTCGCCGATCAGGCCTGAGAGTTCGGTGATGGTGGCTTGCAGCGCCGGGATGTCGGTGATGTCGCACTGGCGGAACAGCGGTTCGGGATAGCCGGCTTCCTTCACGCGGCGGATCAGCGCGAGGCTGGCGTCACGGGCAATGTCGACGAAGGCGACTTGTGCGCCTTGCTCGGCGAAGGAAATCACCATCGCTTCACCGATGCCGGTGCCGCCGCCGGTAATGAATACGCGCTTGCCGCGCAGGCTGCCGAACTTGGCCAGTTGGGTCATACAGTCTCCGTTATATGCGTCACCCCCGCGAAAGCGGGGGTCCATCGAGTGCTTGCTCAGCATGGACTCCCGCCTGCGCGGGAGCGACGTCGTTTTTAGTTGCGGGTCAATTCGCCTTCGCGGCGCAGCCATTTGGCCGAGCCGTTGTCGCGCAGGACTTCCGGCAGCAAGGCTTGCGACAGGTTCTGGTAGCACACCGGACGCAGGAAGCGCGCGATCGCACCCGTGCCGACCGACGTCGTGCGGCCGTCCGAAGTCGACGGGAACGGGCCACCGTGCACCATGGCGCTGCAAACTTCCACGCCGGTTGGGTAGCCGTTGGCCAGGATGCGGCCCACTTTACGTTCCAGAACCGGCAGCAGCGCTTGCGCGGCTTCCAGGTCGCCTTCGTCCATTTGCAGCGTGGCGGTCAGCTGGCCTTCCAGCTTGTCCGCCACCTGGCGCAGTTCCGCCACGTCCTTGCAGGCCACCACCAGGGAAGCCGGTCCGAAGATCTCTTCCTGCAGCGCGTGCTGCGACAGGAACGAAGCAGCCGACGATACGAACAAGGCTGGAGCGCCCTTGCCTTCCGCCTGCGGCGCCAGCGCCAATGTCTTCACCTCGGCGTGTTCGGCCAGCTGCGTCACGCCACGTGCGAAGTTACCGGCGATCCCCGGCGACAGCATCGAGCACGCGGCGCCACCCACCAATGCTTGCGACGCGGCGGCGGTGAAACGGTCCAGCTCAGGGCCGGCCAAGGCCAGCACCAGGCCCGGATTGGTGCACATCTGGCCCACGCCCAGCGTCAGCGAGGCGGCGAAACCGGCGGCGATATCTTCTGCGCGGTTCTTCAGCGCTTCCGGCAGCAGGAATACAGGATTGATCGAACTCATTTCGGCATACACCGGAATCGGCACCGGACGCGCAGCCGCAGCGGCCATCAGCGCCAGGCCGCCACCGCGGGAACCGGTGAAGCCGACCGCCTTGATGGCGGGATGGCGCACCAGCTCAATGCCCAACTCATTACCCACGCCGGTCAGCAGCGAGAAAACGCCGGGCGGCAGGCCGCAGATCTCCACCGCTTTAACGACGGCGCGACCGACCAGCTCCGAGGTGCCTGGATGCGCGAAGTGCGCCTTCAGCACCACCGGGCAACCGGCAGCCAGCGCCGACGCGGTGTCGCCGCCTGCTACAGAAAAAGCCAACGGGAAGTTACTGGCAGCGAAAACCGCTACAGGACCCAGGCCGATCATGCGCATGCGCAGGTCGGGACGCGGCGGCGTCCGATCCGGCAGAGCTTTGTCAAAGCGCACATCGTGCCACGAGCCTTCGCGCAGCAAGTTGGCAAACAGTTTCAGCTGACCGACGGTGCGGGCACGCTCGCCTTCCACGCGCGGGCGCGGCAGGCTGGTTTCGGCCATCACGCGCTCGACCAGCACATCGCCCAGTGCCATGATCTGGTCGCCGATGGTTTCGAGGAAGACGGCGCGCTGTTCGTCGCTCAGCGCGCGAAAGGTGTCGAAGGCTTCGTCGGCCAGGCGGCAAGCCTGGTCGATCTGCGCCGCGTCCACGGTGCGGAACTCAGGATCGATAACCTGGCCCAGCGCCGGGTTGTAGGCGCGTACGCCCGCGCCCGTGCCCTTGACGTCTTTACCGCCGATCAGTGCATCGCCGGTGATGATCATAATGCCTTCACCTTGGCGACTTCGGTTTTGTACACGGCCAGCTTGTTGCGCAGGGCCGGGCCGAACTGCGCCGACTCGATCTCGAAGGTTTCGCCAGGCTGCACCGAGATGTTATCGGCCACGCTCAGGGTCGCGGTGCCGAAGAAGTGCACGTGTACGTCGCCCGGACGCTTGAACAGCGAATACTTGAAGTGGTGGTGCTCCAGGTTGGCGATGGTGTGCGACATATTCTGTTCGCCGCTGAAGAATGGCTTCTCCCAGCGTACTTTGCCTTCCTTGTCGTAGATGCGCGAGGTGCCTTCGATGCTGGCCGGTGCTTCGCCCACCAGCAACGCCGGGCCCAGGCCGCAGACGCGCAGTTTGGAGTGCGCCAGGTACAGGTAGTTCTGGCGCTCGGTCACGTGGTCGGAAAATTCGTTACCGATAGCGAAGCCGACGCGGTAAGGCTGGCCATCGTCGCCGATGACATACAGGCCCGCCACTTCAGGCTCCTCGCCGCCGTCGAGCGCGAAGTCCGGCATGTTCAGGTCCTGGCCGCTGGCGGCCACGATGGAGCCGTCGCCCTTATAGAACCATTCCGGCTGCACGCCCGCTTCGCCGGCGGCCGGCTTGCCGCCTTCCACGCCCATGCGGAACATCTTCATGGAGTCACTCAGCGATTCGACGTCGCCGCCGATTTTCTTGTGCATGGCGTCGCGGGTGTCGGCGGAACCCAGGTGGGTCAGGCCGGTGCCGGTGACGTAGGTGTGGGCGTCGTCGCTGTGATCGAGCGGCGACAGCAGGCGGCCGGCGGCGGCCACCGCGTCAAACGCGGTGGTTTGCGCGCCGATGGCTTTTTCAGCCAGCGCGGCCAGCCCGGTCGATTTGCGGATCGCATCCTGGGCCAGCGCATAGGTGGTGCTGTAGCCGTCGATGATGCGGATGGTGTTCTGTTCCAGCACGCCGATCTTGCGCGCGCCTTGTTCATTCTTGAATTGTACGAGTAGCATGGTGAGTCTCCTAAGCGTCGTCATTCCCGCATGAGCGGGAATCCATAGAACGCATGCTCAGTATGGGTTCCCGCTTTCGCGGGAACGACGGTTAGTGCGAGTGACGCGGCACGGCGGAACCGCGATTACCGACCAGGAAGTCGAAGTCGCAGCCTTCATCGGCCTGCAGCACGTGCTCGATATACAGTTGCTGGTAGCCGGTCTTCGGACCAGGCGCGCTGCCCGTCACGCGAACCGCCTGGCGTGCCGCCATCTCTTCGTCCGAGATCTCCAGATCCAGCTTGCCGCCGGCGCAATCCAGCGTAATGTAATCGCCATCCTTGACGATGCCCAGCGGGCCGCCGGCCATGGCTTCCGGCGCCACGTGCAGCACCACGGTACCGTAGGCGGTACCGCTCATGCGCGCATCCGAAATACGCACCATGTCTTTCACGCCGGCCGCCAGCAGTTTCGGTGGCAGACCCATATTGCCCACTTCCGCCATGCCCGGATAACCTTTCGGGCCGCAGTTCTTCATCACCAGGATCGAATCCTTGGTCACGTCCAGGTCGGGATCCATGATGCGTGATTTATAGTGCTCGAAGTCTTCGAACACCACGGCCTTGCCGCGATGCTGCATCAACTCCGGCGTGGCGGCCGATGGCTTCAGCACCGCGCCGCGTGGCGCCAGGTTGCCGCGCAGGATGCAGATGCCTCCGTCCTTGCGGATCGGGTTGTCCAGCGTGCGGATCACTTCTTCGTCGCAGATCGGCGCATCGTGGCAGTTTTCCCAGATGGTCTTGCCGTTGACGGTCAGCGCGTTCGGGTTGGGCAGCAGATTACCCTCGCCCATGCGGCGGATCACCGCAGGCAGGCCGCCGGCGTAGTAAAACTCTTCCATCAGGAAGCGGCCCGATGGCAGCAGATCGACGATGGTCGGCATGCCACGGCCCACGCGGGTCCAGTCTTCCAGCTCCAGATCGACACCGATACGGCCGGCGATGGCCTTCAGGTGGATCACGGCGTTGGTCGAACCGCCGATGGCGGCGTTGACGCGGATCGCGTTTTCAAAATTCTCTTTGGTCAGGATCTTGGACAGCTTCAGGTCCTGCTTCACCATCTCGACGATGCGGATGCCCGACATATGGGCCAGCACGTAGCGGCGCGCGTCGACGGCAGGGATGGCGGCGTTGTGCGGCAGCGAAGTGCCCAGCGATTCGGCCATGCAAGCCATGGTCGATGCGGTGCCCATGGTGTTGCAAGTGCCGGCGGAACGCGAGTGGCCCGCTTCGGCGCCGATGAAGTCATGCATGGAGATTTCGCCGGCCTTGACCTGCTCGTGCAACTGCCAGACGGCGGTGCCGGAGCCGATGTTCTTGCCGTTCAGTTTACCGTTCAGCATCGGGCCGCCGGTAACGACGATGGTCGGGATGTCGACCGAGGCGGCGCCCATCAGCAACGCCGGGGTGGTTTTATCGCAGCCGACCAGCAAGACCACGCCGTCCATCGGATTGCCGCGGATCGATTCTTCCACGTCCATCGAGGCCAGGTTACGGGTCAGCATCGCAGTCGGACGCAGGTTCGATTCGCCGTTGGAGAAGACCGGGAACTCGACCGGGAAGCCGCCGGCTTCGTAGATGCCGCGCTTGACGTGTTCCGCCAGTTTGCGGAAGTGGGCGTTGCAGGGGGTCAGTTCGGACCAGGTGTTGCAGATGCCGATGATCGGCTTGCCTTCGAATTCGTGATCAGGAATGCCCTGATTCTTCATCCAGCTACGATACATGAAGCCATTTTTATCTTGGGTGCCAAACCATTCGGCGGAGCGCAGCTTCACCTTTTTGTCATTCTCAGACATGCATTTCTCCTCAGTATTTTCCTGTGCGGGAACGTGAATGTCATGCCCCCGCATCGATAAAGCATACTAAGATGTACTGAGATAACTTTCCAATAAATTGTTTATCGATATCGATATCAAAATCGATATACCTAGACGGTGCTGAAACGGTAAGCCATCACGGTCGCATATTCCTCGTTCGGACGCAGGATAGTCGACGGGAAGTCCGGCCGATTCGGCGAATCCGGGAAGTGTTGCGGTTCCAGGCAGAAGCCGCTGCGATAGCCGTAGATGCGCCCTTTTCCGGCTACCTGATCATTAAGGAAGTTACCGCTGTAGAACTGGATGCCTGGCTCCTGCGACAGCACTTCCAACACTCGACCGGACGACGGATCGACCACGCGGGCTGACACTTCCATCGCCTTGTCGGCGGATTTCGTCAGCACGAAGTTGTGATCGTACCCTTCCCCGTAGCCCAATTGCGCATCCTGTTGGCCGATGCGCGCGCCGATCGCTTGCGGCGTGCGGAAGTCGAACGGCGTGCCGACCACCGGCGCCGGCGCACCGACCGGAATCAGGCCGCTGTCGACCGGCGTGTACGATTCGGCCGGAATGGTCAGCTCGTGGCTCAGGATATCGCCCTGGCCGGCCAGGTTGAAATAGGCGTGGTTGGTCAGGTTCATCGGCGTAGCCTTATCAGCCACCGCGTGGAAGGCAATGCGCAACTCATTATGCTCGCGCAGTTCGTAGATGGCGGTGACTTCGGCGGTGCCGGGATAACCCTGGTCGCCGTCCGGGCTGACCAGCGTCAGGATCAGGCCCACCGACTTCGGCGTGTTGAACATTTCGGCATCCCACAGCCGGCGGTGGAAACCATCGGCGCCGCCGTGCAGGTGATTGACGCCGTTGTTCACGTCCAGCTGCACGGTTTCACCGTCCAGCGTGAAGCGGCCGTTGGCGATGCGATTGCCGTAACGGCCGATCAGCGCGCCGAAATACTGCGATTCGCCCAGATAGGCGTCCAGATTGTCGTAGCCGTGGCAGACATCGGCCAGCACGCCATCGCGGTCCGGCACGTGCAACTCGACGATAACGCCGCCCAGATTGCTGATTTTCGCGATCATGCCGTTGGCGTTGGTCAGGGTGTACAGCGTGGCCTCGCGGCCGTCCGGCAGTTTGCCAAAGGAAGATTCAGTGATCGTTGCTTGCATAGTGCTCTCTAAAGACAAGGCGGCCGAGAGGAGTTACCCTGCTCGGCCGCCGGAAGGTGGTGCGGTCGCGCTGTGTTACGCGATCGACGGTTTTCCGAATACGGGCATGCCCTGCTCGTCCCACTTCAACGGTTTTACGAAGGTGTGACGGTCCGGATTCCACAGCGGGTCGCCGATAATCTCGGTGTAGGTGCGTGCATGATAAACCAACATGACGGTTTCGCCATCGTCCGCGATGGTAAAACTGTTATGACCGGGGCCATACACCTTGTGCTCGAAGCAGGTTTGCAGCACCGGTTCCTTCAACTTGGTCCACGAAGCCGGGTCCATGACATCGGCGTTTTCGTCGGCCCACAGCAGGCCCATGGCGTAGTTTTCGTCGGTGGCGCTGGCCGAATAGCTGATGAAGATCTTGCCGTTCTTTTTCAGGATGGACGGACCTTCGTTGACCCAGAAACCGCGTATCTCCCAATCGAACTCCGGCTTGCTCAGCATGACCGGCGCACCGCCCAGCTGCCACGGCGTTTTCATCGGCGCGATGTAGATGTTCGAATTGCCTTCGATGGCGTTGTCCTTCTGCGCCCACACGTAGTACAGCTGGCCCTTGTGGGTAAAGGTGGTGGCGTCCAGGCAGAAGGTGTCGATGCCGGTGTCGATCTGGCCCATGAACTCCCACTCGCCTTCCAATGGATTGGCGTTGGTGTTGCGGATCGCGTACATGCGGTGCTGGAACAGCTTGAACTTGATCTCGCGGCTAGGCGCAGCGGCGAAGTAGACGTACCAGGCGCCGTCGTTGTAGTGCAGCTCCGGCGCCCAAACCAGTTCGCTGTAGGCGCCGGTGTCCGGCTTGTGCCAGACGTCGACCTTCTCGGCGTCCACCAGGCCGGCGATGGTTGTCGCGCGGCGCAGTTCAATGCGATCGTACTGCGGCACCGAGGCGGTGAAATAATAATAGCCGTCGGTGTGACGGTAGATGTGCGGATCGGCGCGTTGCTCGATCAGGGGAGTGAGGATATTTTCCATTTCGATTTCCAAAAAATTAGACTGCCACATAGCCTTTGACTCCCATCTGCGCCTTGACCTGCGTGTAGTACTCGTCGTCGATACGGTACTTGAACATCAACAGTCCCATCACAGTGTGGAAGAAGCCCGGAATCAGAGTCAGCATCAGCACGATGCCGTGCAACGCGAAAGCGGTTTGCTCGTGGTTCGGCTGGTATTCGAAATACGTCAGCAGCAAACCAACCAAGGCGCCGGCGATGCCCATGCCGGCCTTCTGGCACACGGAGATGCCGCCGAAGGCGAATCCCGACACGCGCTGGCCGGTCTTGACGGTACCGTAGTCAATGGCTTCCGCGATGGCCGACCAGAACACCGGCGCATGCAGGTCCACCACGAAGGACAGCAGGAAGTACAGCACGAAGGCCAGCATCATGTCGCCGGGACCGATGAAGAAGTACATGGCGGCGCTGATCACGCCCACGCCGATCTGCGTCCAGCGGAACAGTTTGACCTTGCTATAGAACTTGGTGATCCAGGTCGATGCGATCATCGACAGGATGGCGGCCGCCACGCCGGTCGACAGGAAGGCCGACACGGTGGCCGCGTCCGCGCCGAGGAAATACTTGGCGTAGTAGATGGCGACCGAGCCGCGCACCACGTAGCCGATGGTGCCGGTCACGCAGACCGCGCACAGGACCAGCCACTGGTCGTTTTTCATCAGCACCGAGATCTGCTCGCCCAGCGACTGGCGCTGCACCTTGTGCACCACGCGTTCCTTGGTGGTGAAGAAGCAGAACAGGAACAGCAGCACGCCCATCACCGCCATCACCGCCATCGCCGCCTGGTAGCCGGTGGCCGCGTTGCCGCCGCCCCAGCGCTCGGACAGCAGCGGCACGATCACGGTGACCATGAAGGCGCCGATCTTGGCGAAGAACAGGCGGTAGCCGTTGGCCGACAGCGTCTGCTGCGGATCGTTGGACAGCGCGCTAGGCAGCGAGATATACGACACGCCCACACCGGAAGTCATGATGGTCATGATGATGTAGGTCGAATAGGCCCAAACCAGCTTGGCGCTGTAGCCCCAGTCCGGCGTCGAGAATACGAAGAAGACGGAAAGGCCGTACGGCACGGCCAGGAACAGCAGCCACGGACGGTAACGTCCCCAGCGCGTCAGCACGCGGTCGGTGATCTGGCCCATCACGAGATCGCTGACGGCGCCGACGATCTTGACCAGCACGAACAGCAGCGCCAGGTCGGTGGTCTTCAAGCCGTAGATATCGGTGTAGAAGAAGGTAATGATCAACATCATCGACGAGATCACCACATTCAGCGCCATATCGCCGGCGCCGAAACCGATTTTCTCAAGCACCGACATTTTTTGATTCGCCGCCATAATTGCCTCTTTCAATGACGTCATTCCCGCGTCGGCGGGAATCCATGCTGGGCATCCTATTTGGCTCAGCATGGATTCCCGCTTTCGCGGGAATGACGGGGTGTTGCTTAAGTTTAGATCTTCCAGTTCAGGAACAGGCCCACCGAACGATCATACTTGCGCGTATCGCGTGGATACAGGCCTTTGTTGGTCCAGTAGTCGGTGTACTTGAAGTTGCCGAGATTGGTGCCGGTCAGCGTGATCGACGTATTCTCGTTGATCTTGTAGCCCAGCGAACCATCCAGCGACGACATCGGCGACGCGATCAAATCCAGGCCTGGACCGCCGTCGTTGTACAACTGAGTGAACTTCGAACGCCAGTTATACGCCAGGCGGCCCGAGATGCCAAACTTCTCATACAGCGCCACCACGTTGTAAGACCATTTCGACATGCCCGCGAACGGCTTGCCGCTCAGGGTTGCGACAGAAGCCGAGGTGGTCTTGCCTTCGGTGTAGGTGGCATTCGCCTCCATGCCGAAGCCGTTCATCCAGCCCGGCAGCTTGTCGAAGAACTGGCGGTAAGCCACTTCGGCGCCCTGCAAATAGCCGTCATCGGTGTTGAATGGGCGGGTAACGTCGTAGACCACGCCGTTATAAGTCTCCTTGGCCACCTTGCTCATGATGTAGCCCTTGAACTCGTGGCGGAACAGCGCAACGCTGGCCATGCCGGTCGAATTGAAGTACCACTCCAGCGAACCGTCGTAGTTACGCGCAGTGAAAGGCTTCAGTTCAGGGTTGCCGCCCGATGCAGTCGCCTGCACGGTCACGCCCGAATTGATGTAGGCGGTGCCTGGATTGAGGTCCGCGAAGTTCGGACGGGTCAGCGTCTTGGTGGCCGAGAAGCGGGCGATCACGTCGTCGCGCACCTGCAGCTTGAAGTTGGCGCTTGGCAGATAGCTGGTGTCGCTGCTCTCCTTCGAGGTCCGCACGTAGGTCGTGCCGTCCATCGAATTACCCAGCAGGTCCGAATCGGTCTTGGTGATGCGCATGCCAATCACGCCGTCCAGCGGCATGCCGGCGACATCCCAGCCCACGTGAGCCTTGCCATACAAGGCGTAGTTCTTCTCTTCGTCGGCGAAGTACGATCCTGGATCGAGCGCTTTCGCCGCGCTCGAACCGGTAACGGCCTTGCGCACGTCGCCGGTGTTGGAGATCAGGTAGCTGGCGCAAGGCGTGTACCACGACTTGGTGCCCCAATCGTTCTTCATTTCGGCGCTGCAGTTCAGGCCTGGCACCGAGCTCGCGCTCACGCCCGGCAGCGCGCCGACCGAACCTTCGAAGGATTTGATCGATTCCGCCTTGCGCTGGGAAGTGCGCACGCCGAACGCCAGATCCTTGAGGATGCTCTCGTCCTGCAGCGTGTAGGTACCGTCCGCGCGCCAGTCGGTCGAAGAACCGGTGTCGCGGCCATAGCGGTCGAACAGCGCGTTGAACACGTACTTGCTTGGATCGTTCAGGTTCATGCCGCCGTAGGCGACGTTGGCGCTGCCGCCCAGATTCGGCGTAACGGTGGCATTCGGCACCACAGCCAGCGTATCGAGAATCGGGTTTTGCCAGTCGTAGCTCGACAGCGTGCGCGACACCTCGGAGCTCAGGCGCAGGCCCGGCGCGGCGTTCCAACGGCCGCCAATGGCGTGCTGCTGGGTCACGTTGTTGGCGCGGTTGGCCTGTGTCGACATGATGGTGTTGACGTCGTGCGAAGTCAGCGACTGCAGCTGATTGGTGCCAGGGACCTTGGTGGCGGTCATCTTGTCGCCAGGGCCCCACCATGGCAGCGCCACGAAGAAGTCGGTCTCGAAGTTGTTCAGGTAATGCGTGCCCAGGCCTTCGGCATACAGTTCCACATCCTTGTTCGGCTTCCACTGGAAGGCGTAGTTGCCGGCGGTGCGGCGACGGTCGCCGCCCACGTTCTGCAGACCCATCAGATCAGGACCCATCAGGTTAGGCAGCAGCCAGCCCTTGTCGACCGGCTTGGTGTTGAAGGTGCGCTCTTCACCGTAGTGGTTGCGCACATAGGACACGCCGAACAGCGCGCCGAATTCACCGAGGTCGGTCTTCCAGCGATTGGAGATCATGCCGCTCAGGTTAGGATCGGTGCGGTCGGCCAGCGAATTATTGGTGGCGCCGCCATTGACCACGGCGGTAAAGCCCTTGAAGTCCAGCGGACGGTTGGTGCGCACATCGATCACGCCGGCGATGCCGCCTTCGATCAGGTCCGCGCTCTGCGATTTGTACACATCCACGCGTTGCAGCATGGTCGATGGAATGTCGGCCAGCTGGATATAGCGGCCGGTGGTGGTGAACAGTTCGCGGCCATTCAGCATGGTGGCGATGCCGGGCAAGCCGCGGATCAGCACCGTGTTGGCTTCGCCGCCGTCGCGGCGGACCTGCACGCCGGTGACGCGGGCCAAGGTCTGGGCCACGTTCGTGTCCGGGAACTTGCCGATATCGTCGGCGACGATGGAATCGATAACGTTATCGGAATCCTTTTTAATCTTTTGCGCACTTTGCGCAGCGCGGCGCACACCGGTCACGACAACGGTCGACTCGGTCGTAGGCTGGGCGGCATCGCTTGCCTCTGGGGCTACTTGTGCCAGAACTGGGAAGGTGCTCAACAGGCCAGCGGCGGCCAGGACGGCGACGCCGGATTTCAGGACGAGGCGATGCTTTGCCTGGGACTCGAAAGCCCCGGATACTGTGTGTTTCATAAGTCTCCAGTGTTGTCTGTTTTTTTAGAAAGCTGAGTCATATCAGCTTCCTGTCACAAATCTTAGGTGCTGGAGAAAAAACTAACCAATCAATTTTTGGCGGTTTTTGATATCGGAAAAGGTATCGGTGGCTGTAAATCACGCAAAACCAGGTGCCCACTGCAGGAAATTTACACTTGGGTTGGCAATTTTGTCTCTCACACACAACAAGGTTCTCTAGGGAAACGCTGCTGCGCAAGCAGATGAGACAGCCGTTGAAGACCCGCCTGCAAGTGTCCCCTATCTTTGATGCTGCCTAAAGAGATCCGAATGGCATTCACGGTGCCGCCGCCGGTGGCGAATGCCTCCGCCGGCGTGACGGCGATGCCCTCGCCGTCGGCTGCCCGCGCAAACTCCGATGAGTTCCAATAAGCCGGCAACTCCAGCCATACATGCAAGCCGTCTCCGGCGCCGCTGTACCGTCCCGCCAGGATATCGCGCGCCATCCGATGGCGCAGGCGCGCCTCCTTGCGTACGCCTTCCATTAATCCATCAGCCGAACCGTCGACGATCCACTGTGTGGCCAGTGCGGCCGTCAGCGGAGCGACCATCAACGCGAATGATCTTAGCGCGACCAGGAAACGTTCGCGCTCGTCCGGATCGCGTATCAACACGAAGGCGACACGCAAGCCGGGCGTCAGGCACTTCGACAGGGTTGAGATGTAGACCACCTGTTCCGGGGCGAACATGGCGATCGGTGGTGGCGGCGCGTCGGCCAGCAGCCAGTACGGATCGTCCTCGACGATGCGTACATTGCAGCGCTTCGCGATGCGGGCGAGTTCCTTGCGCCGGCGCTCCGGCATGGTGACGGCGGTCGGATTCTGTAAAGTCGGATTGAGGTAGACCAGCGCGGGCTTGTGCCGGCGGCAGGCTTCCTCGAGCAGCTCGGACACCATCCCGTGCTGGTCCGCCTCCACCGCAATGACGCGCCGGCCGAATTGGGTCGCTGCGGCACGCAAGCCGGGATAACTCATGGGCTCGGCCAGGATCACATCGCCCGGCGCCGTCAGCGCAAGGATCAACGCGGCGATCGCCGCTTGCGCACCCGGACAGACCAGCAGCTGGCCAGCATCCAGCTGTCCAAACATCGGTTCTAGCCATTGGGCGCCAGCTTTGCGGTCGGAGTCGCTGCCGCCGGCCAGGTGGTAATTCATCAGCAAGTCGTTATCCGTCCGCATCAGCACTTGGGACAAGCCTTGCTTCAACAGGTCGTCGAAGTCCACACCGTCCGGCGGTGGCGGCGTATTCATGCTCAGGTCGAGGATAGACGTCAATTCGACTTTCGGCGCGGCGACATACGTGCCTCGGGCGCCGCGCCCCACCAGCAAGTTGCGGCGGCGGGCTTCGTCGTAGGCGCGCGTGATCGTCGTCAGGTCCAGGGCCAGATGGGCCGCCAACTGGCGTTGCGGCGGTAGCCGGTCACCCGGTTTCAGCGATCCATCCACCACTGCGGCCTGCAAGGCATCCGCAATCTGCAAAAACCGTGGCCCCTTGTTCCCGGCCAATCGCGGCAGCCAGCGTGGCAAACTCTCGTCTTGTACGGCTTTCAGCTGGGACATTTTGTCTCGATGTATGGAAATTGCTTTAAAGTAGTATGCCTCATAGATAAAGTTAAGTGAGCCAGGAAATACTCAAAATGATCGAATGGATTCCGGTAGTCTTCGTAATGTTCAAGTTTCTCGTGCTCGGCACGGGCATGTTCTTCGCCGTCAAGTGGCATTACGACCAAGGGAAGAAAGGGAAGGAAAAGCGCGCAGTGCTACGCGCGAGCGGCAAGATAGCCGCGATCTTCGTGCTATCGCTGCTGGGCCTGGGGCTGGTCACCTTCCTCCTTATCAGGATGCTCGGCATGGACTTGAGCTTCCCATGAGGGCACAGACCAATTCGTTTAAGGCGACTTCGGTTGCAGCATCAGCGTCTGGATGCGTGGCGGCGTTGTCGGGGCGAGCAGCAGCTGGCCTGTTACGCGGCCGGTCGCGCAGCGCCAGGTGAAGTCGCCGCCCAGCGCGCCATTGGGGACGATGGCGGCCGAGGTGTCGCAGTCGCCGACGGCTTGTTTCAGCTTCGCCAGGTCGCGGCGCCAGCCGGCGGCGTCGCGGTCCATCAGAAAATTCATCGCCAGCTGATCGCCCGCCACGCCGACATCGCCCTGCTGATAAATCGTGCCGGCGGTCCGATACGCTGTCGCCAGCGCCGGCCCGACCGCGACGCTGCGCGGTTTGAGGAAGCCGCCACGGCTCAGCGTCAGCGCCGCATCCCACACCGCTGCGGACGAGCCGGAATAACTGCGGTTGGTGAACGCGAATACGCCCACGCCGTATTCCGGCAGCAGCAACACGTGCGAACCGTAGCCGGGATAACCGCCGCCATGGCTGAGTGTCAGTCCCAGTTCGCAATCGGTCGCCACGATCAAGCCCATGGCGTAGGCCGACGCCTGGCGGCAACTGGCTGCGCCGGTATGGCCGAAGCGCTGGCGCAATGCGGGGAAATTGGAGCCTTGCGCCAGTTCGCGCACCGTGGCGCGCTTGACCGGACCGGCATCGGCACCATCGCGCGCCGGCCACGCCGACAGCAGGTAGCCCATCCATTTAGCGTAGTCCACCGCGCTGGTCTGCACGCCGCCCATCGCGCCGAAAGCGCCGTGGCCCATGGTTTGCACCTGGTTCCAGCTGTTGTCGGCCCAGTGATAGCCTTGGGCGCGACGCTCTTGCGGCGCCGCGTCGGCCAGGAAGCCCGTCGATGCCATACCCAGCGGCTGCATCAAGGTGGACGAAATGGTTTCCGCATACGGCCGGCCGGAGACGTTGGTGATGATGCGTCCCAGCACCGCGTAGCCAAGGTTGGAATACTCCATGGTGATGCCGGGCGCATGACTGAACGGCACGCCGCCGCGCAGCAGGTCGGTGAACGCCGCATCGGGCAGCGGCGTCTGGCGATCGCCCCATGGGTCGTCCGTCACCAGCCCTCCGGTATGGTTGAGCAGGTCGCGCACGCGGATGCGCGGTGCATCCTGGGTCGGATAGGTCCAGTTCTTCATCTCCGGGACATAATTCTCCGCCGGCGCCTCCAGCTGCAGCTTACCGTCGTCGCGCAGCTTCAGGATGGTCAGCGCCGTGAAGGCCTTGGTCATGGAGGCGATGCGGAACAGGCTATCGGGCGTCACCGGTCGCCTCGACACCAGATCCTGCACCCCCATGCCGCGCACATAGGCCAGCTGGCCATCCGCCACGATGCCGTACACCAGACCGGGCACATGCTGATCAAGCGCATAGTCCGCGAAGATCCGGTCGACCTGCGCAAACAGTTCCGCGTTGCGCTGGTCGTCGCCGGCCGCAATGGCGGGCAGCGTCAAGGCCGCAAGGAGCAGGAACACGGATTTTTTAAAGCGTGCCATCGTCGATCCTTATTGTCGCAAATCCAAATCGGGGTCAGCTCTGTCATTTGGACACGGACGACTATTCTTTGCGAAATATCAAAGTGATCGCCGAGAACTATGCGCCACGCCCCAAGACGAATATGACAACCCTAATTAGCCGTATTGAGAAATATCAAAGAATTGTATCAACTGTCCAAATGACAGAGCTGACCCCGATGTGCAACTCATCAATGCCCAGAATGTTAGAAGAACCACCCATACGGAAACCCATACCGCCAGACATTGAATAGCTGGTCGGAACTTTGCACACCACAGATTGCCATAACTTTGTCGAGATACAGCAAAATCTGGTCGCGTTCCTCGGACTCCGACGTATCGACATCGGCCAGTGTCACTTTGATTGCGCGGAGTACCGTCGAACGTTGTGGTCGTGCAGGCAGCTCGGCAATCAGCGTTTGGATAGCCGCATCGACCAACGCCTGCGCCACCGCCCTCTGCTCTTCATTTACCGCCCCCGGATAGAAAGTGGAGGGATCCGGGCCAAACTTTTGCTCGGACTGCAAACTGCGCAAGCGCTGCATGACCTCCGGTGTGATGGCCAATTTCTGATCATGGAAGCCGGTCGGCCAGACGTAAAAGCTGAGTCCGGTCGATCCGGCGACAACGAGGGCGGCGACAAGCGCGGCAACAAGCGCGGCGACGCTAGCCAATACCTTAATAAACATGCGGCTCCAATTCATTCATGCTTCGAGCAGTTACTATGGCGTCGCTAAATACCCCCCAAGCATTTCCGCAGGATGCCCGGCGACTTGTTTTGTTTTCGAGCAGGATAGCATGTTGCTTCGATGGGAAAATCACGGATTATCACCCCGCACTGCGGCGAGCAGGGGTCTGGCCCCGTTCGGGGACAGACCCCAACTTTATTGCCGGCGGTGCGGCTCAAGCTGCGGTTGCGGTCTTCGTCTTATTGGAAGGCGACTTCCGTGAAGCTGCGCAGTTTGCGGCTGTGGAGCTTGTCTACGCCCAGCGCCCTCAGCAGTTCCATGGCGCGGATGCCGATGCGTAGATGCTGGTCGACGCGGTCGCGGTAGAACTGGTTGGCCATGCCCGGCAGCTTGATTTCGCCGTGCATCGGCTTGTCGCTCACGCACAGCAAGGTGCCGTACGGCACGCGGAAGCGGAAGCCGTTGGCGGCGATGGTCGCGCTTTCCATGTCCAGCGCAATCGCCCTGCTTTGGCTGAAACGGCGCTCCGGCGTCCGCTGCGGCATCAGTTCCCAGTTGCGGTTGTCGGTGCTGGCCACGGTCCCGGTGCGCATCACGCGCTTGAGGTCATGCCCGGTCAGCTGCGTGACTTCGGCCACTGCCGCTTCAATCGCCACCTGCACCTCGGCCAGCGGCGGGATCGGCACCCACAACGGCAGATCTTCATCCAGCACATGATCCTCGCGCACATAGCCATGGGCCAATACGTAGTCGCCCAGTTCCTGCGTGTTGCGCAGGCCGGCGCAGTGGCCCAACATCAGCCAGGCGTGCGGGCGCAGCACCGCAATGTGGTCGGTGATGGTCTTGGCGTTGGCCGGGCCGACGCCGATGTTGACCATCGAGATGCCGGTGCCGTCGGCGCGGATCAAATGATAGCCCGGCATCTGCGGCATGCGCGGCGGCGCGGCGCCCAGCGCGTCGCCCGGCTGCACCGATTGCCCCACCCGGCGCGTGACCAGGTTGCCCGGTTCGACGAAGGCGATGTAGTCGTCGTCCGGCGCATCGGACGGATTGGCCATCAACTCGTGCCCCAGCTTAATGAATTCGTCGATGTAGAACTGGTAGTTCGTGAACAGGACGAACTTCTGAAAATGTTCGCACGAGGTGCCGGTGTAGTGCCGCAGCCGCTGCAGCGAATAATCCACGCGCGGTGCCGTGAACAGCGACAGTGGCTGCGCTTCGCCCATCGGCACTTCGTGCGTGCCGTTGGCGATGCCGTCGTCCATCGCGGCCAGGTTGGGCAAGTCGAAGACGTCGCGCATCAGCAGGCGGCGCTCGGCGGTCATGCTGCCTTCGATGTGTTCATGCTCGGCAAACGAGAAGTGAATCGGAATCGGCTGCGCGCTGACGCCGACTTCGATCTTGACGTGGTGGCTGCCATGGTTCTTCAGCAGCAGCTTGAATTGCTGGAGGTAGTAGCGCGCGAACAGGTCCGGCCGCGTCAGCGTGGTTTCGTAGGTGCCGGGACCGGCCACAAAGCCAAAGGCCAGCCGCGAATCGGCGCGGGCCACGGTGTCCGTATGGACCCGTACAAACGGGTAGCAGGCCCGCACATGCTCACCGATGTCCTCACCGGCGACAAAGCGCTTCATGGCATCGCGCAGGAAGGCGATGTTGGTGTCGTAGATGGCCAGCACCTGATCGTAGGCCAATTGGGCGTCGTCAAACTGCATGGGGGCGATGAATGGGCGATGATTTGTAGACATGCGGCTCCTTTCGTTGTCGACTCGTATTTCCTATTGTAAAGGCTGTAAGCAGAACTTGCATTCTCCCTCTGTAGAAAGCAATTCGCGTACCGTACAATGGCGCTCTGACACCACACAAAGCTCCAGCATGAATCATCCAGCACCACAGCCCATCCCAGATCTCCTTTTCGGCCCGCAGCAGGAAAGTCTGCTGCGGGAGGAAATCCTGGCCGATCTGCTGGAGGCCAGTGCCGCGCGCCATCCCGACCGCATCGCGCTGATCTTCGGCGATCGCCAGCTGACGTACCGGGAACTGGATGCGCAGGCCGACCTGGTGGCGGCGCGGCTGATCGACGCCGGCGTGCAGCCGGGCCAGATCGTCGGCCTGTGGCTGCCGCGCGGGATCGAGCTGCTGGTGCTGCAGGCCGGGATCGCCAAAGCCGGCGCGGCCTGGCTGCCGGTGGACGAGGACACGCCGGTCGAGCGCCTGCAGGTTTGTCTCGACGATGCCAGCGGCGCCGGCGTGCTCACTTGCGCCGCCTTGGCGCCGCGCCTGGCCGATGTCGCCGCCGGCGGCCGCGTCGTGTGGACCGCCGAAGCGCTGCTGGCCCCTCCCGCCGATGGTGCGATGCTGCCCCGGCGCGGTGCGGTATCGCCCGACGTGCCGGCCTACGTCATCTACACCTCCGGCTCCACCGGCAAGCCGAAAGGCATTCTGATCACCCAGCGCAGCATCTGCCACTTCCTGCGCAGCGAGAACGAAGTGCTCGGCGTCAGCGGCGACGACAAGGTTTATCAAGGATTTTCCGTGGCCTTCGACATGTCGTTCGAAGAGATCTGGATTTCCTACCTGGTCGGCGCCACGCTGTGGATCGGCCCCAAGGAAATCAGCGGCGATCCCGAGACCCTGCCGCGCATGCTGGAACAAAACGGCGTGACTGTTCTGCACGCGGTGCCGACGCTGCTGGCGCTATTCAATCAGGAAGTCCCGAGCCTGCGGCTGATTAACCTCGGCGGCGAAGCCTGCCCTGAATCGCTGGTGCAGCGCTGGTCACGCGAGGGCCGGCAGATGTTCAACACCTACGGCCCGACCGAGGCCACCGTCTCGGCCAGCCTGGCGCGTTTGCGCCCCGGCCATCCGGTCACCATCGGCAAGCCGCTGCCGAACTACGGCTTGCTGGTGATCGACGCCAATGTCGGCCCGGTCCTGCGCTTGCTGGCGCACGGTGAAGTGGGCGAATTATGCATCACCGGCCCAGGCCTGGCCGCCGGTTACCTCGGCCGGCCCGACCTGACGGCCGAGAAGTTCCTGCCCAATCCCTGGGCCAGCGGCCCGCACGACGCGCGTCTCTACCGCACCGGTGACCTGGCCCGCATCGGCGCCGACGGCGAAGTCACTTGCCTCGGCCGCGCCGACGACCAGGTGAAAATCCGCGGCTTCCGCGTGGAGCTGGGCGAGATCGAAGCCCTGCTGGCGCAGCAGCCTGGCGTGGGCACCGTCGCCGTCCTGCTGCGCAAGGACGACGAGATCGACCAACTGGTGGCCTACATCGTGCAGGAAGGCGCGGCGGCGCTGGACCCGCGCGCACTGCGCGCCGCCCTCGCCGCCAAGCTGCCGCCTTATATGGTCCCGGGCCGTTACGAAATGCTCGACGCCATGCCGCGCCTGACCTCCGGCAAAATCGACCGCAAGACGCTGAAGGCCGCGCCGCTCAGCGCACCGCCGGCCGGCAGCGCCGAGGCGTCAGATCTGCCCGAAACGCCGGCCGAAGAAGCCTTGTTCGCCGCGCTGGCATCCCTTTTCCCCGGCCAGCCCATCTTGCGCAACGCCGACTTCTTTACCGATTTGGGCGGGCACTCCTTCTTTGCCGCCCGCCTGGCATCCTCGCTGCGCACCGATCCGCGCTACGCCCACGTCACGGTGCGCGACATCTACCAGCAGCGCCAGGTCGGAAAAATCGCGCAGGTACTGGCAGAGGCCCCGGCCGCCGGCGCGAAGGAAAAAGCCTGGACGCCGCCGTCCACGCTAAAACGCTGGATCTGCGGCGCGGCCCAGGCGGCCGCATTGCCGCCGCTGGTCACCCTGCGCATGGCGCAGTGGCTGGCGCCCTTCTTCACCTATCACTTCTTCACCGGCGATCCGGGCGACTCGGTGGCGCGCGCCATTGCAGCGTCGGTCGGCGTGTTTCTGTTGGCGACCATCGGCGAATTCGTGATTGCGATTGCCGGCAAGTGGCTCATCGCCGGCCGCCTGAAGGCCGGCGTGTATCCGCTATGGGGCCTCACCTATTACCGCTGGTGGCTGGCCGACCGCCTGGTGGAAGCCGCCCCCGCCTACCTGCTCAGCGGCTCGTCGCTCAACGGCTGGTGGCTGCGCGCGCTCGGCGCCACAGTGGGCAAGGAAGTCATCATCGGCTCCATGAGCCTGCGTGCGCCCGATCTGCTGGACATCGGCGACCAGGTCAGCATCGGCAACGCCGTCAATTTCGAGAACGCCCGCGTCGAGCGCGGACAGCTGCATCTGGGCCGGATCACCCTGGAGCGGGATGCCTGCGTCAGCTCGTTCGCCATCATGGAAGGGAACACGCGCGTTGAAGCGCTGGGTCACCTGGAAGGCCAATCGGCATTGAGCGATGGCGGCGTGGTGCCGGCGGGCCGTATCTGGTCCGGCTCGCCCGCGCGCGACATCGGCGCGTTCGAGCGCAAGCTGCCACCACGTCCACCGGTGACGGCCGCGCGCCGCGCCGGCGAGGCCCTGTTTTTCATCTTCGGCATCCTGCTGATCGTCACGCTATTCTTCATGCCGGTGTTTCCGACCTTCGTTTTGATCGACTGGTTCGATGAAGCGGGTTGGCTGCCGTGGATACAGGGCGACGATATGCGCGTGCAGCTGCTGCGCTACTTCCTGCTGGCCTTCCCCGCCAGCGCGGTGCTGATCGTACTGACCGCGCTGCTGTCGGCAGGCATCCGCTGGAGCGTGCTGCCGCGCCTGAAGCCGGGCCAGTTCCCGGTTCACGGTAATACCTACTGTGCCAAATGGCTGGTGAGCCAGATCCAGGAATCGAGCCTGAATGTTTTGCACGGGATTTACGCGACGGTCTTTGCGCCATACTGGTATCGCCTGCTGGGCGCAAAAGTCGGCAAGGATGCGGAGATCTCCACTGCACTGGGCGTGGTGCCGGACATGCTGACCCTCGGCGACGAAACCTTCATCGCCGATGCCGTCATGCTGGGCGATGAGGAAATCGACGGCGGCTGGATGGTGATGCAGCCGACGGTCATTTCGCACCGCAGCTTCGTCGGCAACGGCGCCTACATCCCGGACGGCACGGTGCTGCCGGAACAAGTATTGATCGGCGTGCACTCGCGCGCGCCGGAAAACTTGCAAATGCGCAGCGGGGATACGTGGCTGGGTTCTCCGCCGATCAACCTGCCGGCGCGCGAGCAGACCAGCGGCTATCCGGAATCGCTGACCTTCCATCCATCGCCGCTGCGCCGTCTCGGGCGTGGGCTGATCGAGGCGTTCCGCATCGTCGCGCCGCATGCGCTGGTGATCGCGGTGGGCTACACGCTGGTGCTGGACGTGATGCCGGCCGCCGGCGCGGGCCGCTGGGCGGAGGTGGTGTGGGATATGGCGCTGGCGGGGCTGGCCTACGGGGTGGGTAATTATTTGTTCGTGGTCGCGCTCAAGTGGCTGCTGATCGGCCGCTATCGCAAACAATCGGAGCCGATGTGGACGCCGTTCGTGTGGTTGTCCGAGGGCGTGACCAATCTGTACGAAGGCATCGCCGTGCCGAACTTCCTGCGCTACCTGCGCGGCACGCCGTGGCTGCCGCTGGCGTTCAACCTGCTCGGCACGCGCATCGGCAAAGGCGTCTACATGGATACCACCGATATCACGGAGTTCGACTGCGTGCAGATCGGCGATCACAGCGAGCTGAATGCCCTCACCTGCCCGCAGACGCACTTGTTCGAGGACCGCGTGATGAAGATCGATCATGTGACCATCGGCGAGCGGGTTTATATGGGACCGCGCGCGTCGGTGTTGTACAGCGCCGCCGTGGGCGACAATGCCCGTCTCGGCGCGTTGACGTTGGTGATGAAAGGCGAGCATATCCCGGCCAACGGCAACTGGGCCGGCTGCCCCGCCGCACCGGCGCGTCCATGAGCGCGCTGGCCGTCCAGCTCTGGCCCGGCCCACCGCCGGTGCCGCAGGACGGCCTGTTCGCAATTCTGATCCAGATCGGCGCGGACTCGCAGCGTGATGCCGCGAGGCGCCAACTGCGCGCCGCCGCTTGCGAAGCGCTGGCAGCCGTACTGCGCGTGGCCATCGACGAAATCACCGTCGCCGCGACGCCCGGCAGCCCCCCACACATCCTGCTAGCCGGCCATAAAAGCCGAATCGGCTGCTCCTTCAGCCACGACGACGGCTACGCACTGGCCGCCTTCAACCTGCATGGCCCCATCGGTGCGGACCTGATGCGCGTGCAAACCATCCCGGACTGGCAAGCAGTCGCACGCGACTACCTCGGCCCGCGCGTCGTCGCCACACTGCAAACCGCCATCGATCTGCCCAACGCTTTTACACAAGCATGGACACAACGCGAAGCCGCGTTAAAATACCACGCACAAGAAATCAGCGAATGGCAAGCCGACCTTTCCGGTCGCTCCATATCGCTGGCCCTGCCGGCAACCGGCCTGCTCGGGCACATCCACATTGGAGACAAAAGCGCATGAGAGTTCCAGCACTGATACTGGCAGCCATGGTGACAACGGTGACGGCGCACGCCGCAGACTGCGGCCCGGACAAACTGAACACCGCCCGCACCATCATCCTCAAGCGCGAAGGCGCGGCCTACGGCACCAATCAGCACGGCGCGCTGCCGCTGAATAAAGGCGAAGTAGTCTTGACCTTCGACGACGGCCCATCACCGGAATACACGCCGATGGTGCTCAAGGCCCTGTCCGAGCAATGCGCCAAGGCCACCTTCCTCATGATCGGCCAGCACATCGCACAGCAACCGGATCTGGCGCGCCGCGTCGTCAGCGCGGGCCACAGCGCCGGCATCCACAGCGACACGCATCCGCACATGGCCGCGCTCAGCGCCGAGCAGCAACTGGAGGACTTGCAGCGCAGCCGCGCAGCGTACAAGACCGTCTTCGGCATGGAAACGCCGGCCTACCGCTTCCCCTTTCTGGAAGAGACGCCGACTTTGCTGAAGGCACTCAAGGAAGCCAACATCACGGTCGCCTCGATCGACCTGGCCATCAACGACTGGATCCCGGAAGACACCACCGCCATCCTCGCCCAGCGCCTGAGCGATAGCCTCGACAAAGCCGGCAGCGGCATCATCCTGATGCACGATGCGAACGGACCGACCGCCAAGGCGCTGCCGGCGCTGCTGAAGGTATTGAAAGACAAAGGCTACAAGATCGTCCATCTCGACTGGCAGTGAAAGGAACCGCATGAGCACCGACAAAGTAGACGCCTTCTTGGAACGCGCCAAGAACTGGCGGGAAGAATTTGAAGCCCTGCGCGCCATCATCACCGACAGCGACCTGACCGAAGATCTCAAATGGGGCCAGCCCTGCTACACGCTGGACGGCCACAACATCGTGCTGATGCACGGCTTCAAGGAATACTGCGCACTGCTGTTCTTCAAGGGCGCGCTGATGAAGGATCCGAAAAACCTGCTGATCCAGCAGACCGAAAACGTGCAGGCCGCACGCCAGATCCGTTTCAAGGGTCTGGCTGACATCAAGCGGCAGGAAAAAGTCCTGAAAAGCTACGTCAAGGACGCCATCGCACTGGAAAAGTCGGGCGCCAAGGTGGAGATGAAAAAGACCACCGAGTTCTCCTTCCCCGAGGAGCTGGAGCGCAAGATGGACGAGCTCCCCGCCCTGCGCACCGCCTTTGAGGAACTGACACCGGGCCGCCAGCGCGCCTACCTGCTGCACTTCTCATCGGCTAAACAGCAGAAGACCCGCGAAGCGCGCATCGAAAAAAACGTCCAGCGCATCCTCGACGGCAAAGGGCTGGACGACTAGCCAACCGGGGACAGGCCTGTCATCCACGCCATTTTCTGGAGCTGGATGTCGGGATGACTTTCAAGCGCCTCCCATTCCGGCAGGAAGACGAAGCCCTGATTCCGGTAGAAGCGCGTGGCGCGCAGATTGGTTGGCGACACGTCGAGCAGCAGGCGCTTGCATCCTTGCGCCATGGCGTGGGCTTTGACCGCGCCAACCAGTCTCGCGGCAGTTGGCGTGCCGCGCTGCGATGGCGCTACCCACATGGCGATCAGGTTCAATTCGTGATTTGCATCCGGCACATGGGCGACGATGCCGACTGCTTCGTCGCCTTCAAATGCGAGGATGTATCGCGCGGGACCACGGCCGGCCGCGCGGTCGCGCCATGCTGCATCCGTGTAGGCGGCGGCGCTGGCGTAGCTGACGCCAAACGCCGTCGGCGCATCCAGCAAGGCGGCGAGGCGGATGCGCTTCAGCTCCTGCCAGTCGTCTTCACCGATGTAACGCACGACCACACCGGGACGGCGCATTTGCGCATACAGCACGTCGATGCCGCTGTATTGCCGCGTCGCAGAGCCGACAATCACGAAGCCGTTCTTCTCGTAGAAGCGGATCGCGCCCATGTTGGAACGCGCCACGTTGAGCGACATGCCTTCCACCAGCACAGCATTCAGCAATGCCTGCCCCACGCCCTTGCCGCGCGCACTGCCCTGAACGAACATCGCGCGCAGCTGACCATCAAACACCGCAGCGAATCCCTGCACCTCGCCATCGTCATAAACCGACACTAAGGATTCATTAAACGCCGTCTGTATGCCAGCATCATCCTCCAGCGGCGTGAACGTGAACGCCCCGGCCTCAAACTTCAACTCCGCCGGCTTGGCATCCATGTAGATGCGGCAAACCGCCGCGAAATCCGCTGTCGTGTAATCGCGTACTGTCATAGCTGGATAGCTGTGCTGTTGCGCGGCGTGGCGTTTTCATGGAACAGGTCGGCCAGGTATTCGCACAGCTCCGGCTCCGGCACATCGCCGGGAATGACGAAGTCCGCCGGGCGGCGCTTGCCTTCGCTGCCGAAGTAGAATGCACGCCATGCGCCCGGCGCGCCGGTCACCAGGATGTGCGCGCCGAAGATGTCGAACCTGAGTTCTTTCATCGGAAGGCGTCGATCACGAGCTTGGCGACTTCGCCGTGAAACTCGGGACGCCACTTATCGTCCTTGCCCGGCTGCGTGAGATACACCGCCAGCACGATGGGCGCCTTCCCCGGCGGCCAGATCACGGCGATGTCGTTGATCGTGCCGTAGCTGCCGCCGCCGGTCTTGTCGGCCACCGGCCAACCGGCCGGCACGCCGGCGCGGATGCGCGTGTCGCCGGTGGTGTTCCCCAGCATCCAGTCTTTCAACTGCTTGCGCGGCGCGGCAGGCAAGCCTTCGCCCAGCACCAGCTTGTGCAGCGACTTCGCCATCGCCAGCGGCGTGGTGGTGTCGCGCGGATCGCCCGGTATCGCGCTGTTCAACTCCGTCTCCCAGCGCTCCAGGCGGAATTCCGCATCGCCGATCGAACGCGCATACGCCTTTACTGCGGCGGGCCCACCGATCTGCTTCATCAACAGATTGGCGGCCGCGTTGTCGCTGTACTGCAGGGTCGCTTCGCACAAGGCGGACACGGTCATGCCCTTGTCCAGGTGCTGTTCGGTGACGGGCGAATGCGGTACCAGATCCTTCTTTGTGTAGCGGATACGCTTCTTCAGCAACGCCGGCTCGCGCGCCAGCACCGCAGCGGACAACAGTATCTTGAAGGTGCTGCACAAGGGGAAGCGCTCGTCGGCGCGGTGCAGCAGTTGGCGGCCGTCGGCCATATTCAGCGCCGCCACGCCCAGCCGCCCGCCCGACTGTTTCTCCAGCGCGGCCAGCAGCGCGGTCGGCGTCGGGACCGGCGCGCCGGGCGCCTGGTCCAGCAACTCCGCAGCGCGGGCAAAGGGAGTGGACACCAGCGCCAGCATCAGCGCGCGACGGGTTGTGAAATCGCTCATCGGCTATGAATAACAGTTAAGTAAAGAGTAACACATCATACCAGCGCCAGAAAATCCGTGGCCACCAATTGCGCGCACCGCATTCGGCTCCGGTTGTAGACTGTTTTCATGGTTACCCAGGTACTCATCGTCGGCGCCGGACCCACCGGCTTGGTGCTTGCCATTGCGCTGGCGAGACGGGGCATTGCCGTCCGCATCATCGATACCAGCAGCGCGCCGGGCCAGGCCTCGCGCGCCATGGCCGTGCATGCGCGCACGCTGGAGTTCTACCGCCAACTGGGCTTTGCCGACGCGGTGCTCAAGCAGGGCATCAAGATAGAAACCATCCATTTGCGCGAGCACGGCGAAGACATCGCCGTGCTGCCACTCAAGGACATCGGCGCCGGCCTCAGTCCCTATCCTTTCGTGTTGGCCTATCCGCAGGACGACCACGAACGCTTCCTGGTGGCCCAGCTCAAGGCTGAAGGCGTGGAAGTGGAGTGGAACACCGAGCTGGAATCCTTCACCCAGGACGAATGGGGCGTGCGCGCGGTGCTGGAGCATGACGGCGAGCGCCACGCCAGCAGCAGCAGCTATCTGTGCGGCTGCGACGGCGCCCGCAGCCGCGTGCGCGAGTCGCTCAGGGTGGAATTCGCCGGCGGCACCTACGACCATCTGTACTACGTGGCCGACGTGCAGACCTCCGGCCCGCCCAACCAGGACCTGATCGGCCACCTGGGCGCCAACACCTTCGCCCTGATGCTGCCGGTGCGCTCGCGCGGCATGCAGCGCCTGATCGGCATCCTGCCGGACGACGCACCGCCCGATCCCGACTTCGAAGCCGTGCGCCCGGTGCTGGAGCCGCTGCTGGGCATACGGGTCGAACAGGTGAACTGGTTCTCGACCTACCGCGTGCACCACCGCGTGGCCTCGCACTTCCGCATCGACCGCTGCTTCCTGGCCGGCGATGCCGCCCACATCCACAGCCCCGCCGGCGGTCAGGGCATGAACACCGGCATCGGCGACGCCATCAACCTCGCATGGAAGCTGGCGCACGTGCTGCAGGGCCGCGCCGATACCGCGCTGCTCGACACCTACGAAACGGAACGCATCGTCTTCGCGCGCAAGCTGGTGGCCACCACCGACCGCGGTTTCCGCCTGCTGGTATCGCAGGGCACCGGCGGGCAGCTGTTGCGCAGCTGGCTGCTGCCGCATGTGTTCCCGGTGCTGAGCGGCTTCGCGGCGGCGCGGCGCACGCTGTTCAAGACCTTGTCGCAGGTGATGATCCATTATCCCGACAGCCTGCTCAGCGCCGGCCGCGCCGGCGAAATCATCGGCGGCGACCGGCTGCCGTGGCTGCCCTTCGATAACTTCGCTCCCCTGCGATCGCTGGACTGGCAGCTGCACGTCTACGGCCAGACCGATGCGCCGCTGGCCGCCGCCGCCCAGGCCCTCAAGCTACCGCTGCACGCCTGGCCCTGGAGCGAAGCGGCCGCGCACGCGGGCCTGCTGCAGGACGCGGCTTACCTCGTGCGGCCCGACATGCACATCGCGCTGGCCCTGCCGCGCCAGGAGGTGGACGTGCTGCAGGAACTGACGGCCCGCTTCAAGCTCAGGTTCGGCAGCGACAGCTGAAAGACATTGACATCCCGGCGAGGGACAGGCTAAGGTCGGCGACGCGCTGATTCTTTACCCTACCTATACAAAGGATGCCATGACTCACAACCGCCGCGACTTCCTGCTGGCCACCCTCGCCGCCTCCACCGTGGGCGCGCTGCCCGGCCTGGCCATCGCCGCCACCAGCAACCCCGCCGACGCCAATTTCTCAACACTGCTGACCGATATCGCCGAAGAAATCCTGCGCCTGTCGCCGACCTCCGCCACCGGCCTCGGTCTTGACAAGGATGCCCGCGCCGGGCTGAAGTCGCAGCTGGAAGACCAGTCGAAGGCCGGCGACGAAGCATGGGCCGCCGAAGTCAAATCCATCCACGCGCGCCTGCGCACCATCGACCGCAAAGCCCTGAGCGCCGAGTCGCAGACTCTGTACGACTCGGTCGCCTACGCTGCCGAATCGGGCATCGCCGGCCTGCGCTTCCCGTTCGGCGGCGCGGCCAGCGGTTTTTATGGCGGCACTGCGCCGTTCCCGGTCACGCAGCAGGACGGCGCGCTGACCCGCATCCCGGAATTCCTCGACTCGCAGCACCAGATCGCCAACGCCGCCGATGCGGAAGCCTATCTGGAACGCGTGGCCGCCCTGGCCCGCATGATGGACCAGGAAACCGCGCGCATTGCCGAGCAAGCCGGCCAAGGCATCGCGCCGCCGGACTTCATCTGCCGCACCGCGCTGGCGCAATTGCAGGACTTCCGCAAGACCGCGGCGGCCGAGCAGAAGCTGGTGTCGTCGATCACCGAGCGCACGCAAAAGCAGAACATCGCCGGCGACTGGCACGGCCGCGCACTGAAATTGGTGGAGGGCTCGGTCTATCCGGCGCTGGAGCGCCAGATCGCGGCGTTCGACAAGGCCTCGGCCAAGGCCACCAACGTGGCCGGCGTGCACCGCCTGCCGGACGGCGCGGCCTACTACGAGTGGGCGCTGCGCCTCGGCACCTCGACCACTCGCAGCGCGAAAGCGATCCACGCCATCGGCCTGGAACAGAACCAGCAGCTGCAGTCGCGCATCGACGCCATCCTGAAAAAACAAGGCATCACCAACGGCACCGTGGGCCAGCGCCTGTTGGCCTTATCGAAAGACCCGCAGCGCTTCTACGCCGACAACAACAAGGGCCGCGAAGAGCTGATCGCCTACTGCAACGACCGCGTACAGGCGGTGCGCAAGCTGATGCCGCAAATTTCGCGCCTGGACCTGAAGGTGCCGCTGCTGATCAAGCGCGTACCGACCGATATCGAAGCCGGCGCACCGCTCGGCTATATGAACTTCGCCTCGCTGGACGGTTCGCGTCCGGCCATCTACTACATCAACCTGAAGTCGACCACGCTGTGGCCGAAGTCGGAAATCGCCACGCTGACCGCGCACGAAGGCCTGCCCGGCCACGCCTGGCAAGGCGCCTACCTGGCCGAACACCACGAGAAGCTGCCGCTGATCTCTTCCCTGATCGGCTTCAACGCCTTCATCGAAGGCTGGGCGCTGTATGCGGAACAGCTGGTCGATGAATTCGGCCTGTACGCCAACGACCCGTTCAGCCAGATCGGCTATCTCCAGGCGCAGCAGTTCCGCGCCTGCCGCCTGGTGGTGGACACCGGCATGCACGCCATGCAGTGGACGCGCGAACAGGCGATCCGCTTCCTGGTCGAGAACACCGGTCGCGGCCAGCAGGCCATGACCAGCGAGATCGATCGCTACTCGGTATCGCCGGGGCAGGCCTGCGGCTACAAGGTCGGCCACAACGAGATACTGCGCCAGCGCGAGCGCGCCAAGGCCGCGCTGGGCGGCAAGTTCGACCTGGCCGGTTTCAACGACGCGCTGGTCACCAGCTGCGGCGTTCCGCTCACCGTGCTGCCGACCGTGATCGACCGCTACATCGCCGCGCAGCGCGGCAAACAACAGAAAGCATAAAAAGTCGTTTATACGGCGATGGTTTTCTTGTAAGCTTGCCATGTAAATCATGAAAACCATCGCCATTATCGGCGGCGGGGTCACCGGGGTGACCACCGCCTATGCCCTCGCCAAGCGCGGCTTCGCCGTCACCCTGCTGGAACGCCATCGCTATGCGGCGATGGAAACCTCATACGCCAACGGCGGCCAGCTGTCCGCCTCCAATGCCGAGGTGTGGAACCACCGCGCCAATATCGCCAAGGCTTTGCAGTGGATGCTGCGCCGCGACGCGCCGCTGCTGGTGCACCCGCTGCCAACCTGGCATAAATTGTCCTGGTTCGCCGAATTTATCGGCGCCATGCCGCAGTATCACGACAACACCATCGCCCTCGCCCGCATGGCCGTCGCCGCGCGCGAGCACCTGTTCCAATGGGCCGCCGATGAAGGCATCCAGTTCGATCTGCACCGCAAGGGCATCCTGCACCTGCACCGCGACCGCGCGGAGTTCGACCATGCGGTCGCGGTCAGCAAGTTGTTGGCCCGGGGCGGCGTGCCGCGCCGCGCGGTAACGCCGGAAGAGATCCGCGCGCTGGAGCCGGCGCTCCAAGGGCGCTACTACGGCGGCCATTACACCGAAAGCGACAGCAGCGGCGATATCCACAAATTCACCACCGGCCTGGCGCACGCCGCGCAGCGCCTCGGCGCGCAGCTGCGCTTCAACCAGGAGGTGGTGCAACTCAGCCGCGATACCAAATCAGGCGCCGGCGTTAGCGTGACCGTGCTGCATAACGACAGCGCCGTCGTCACCGATTACGACGCCGTGGTGATCTGCGCCGGCGCCGCCAGCCGCACGCTGGCCGCGCATCTGGGTGACAGCGTCAACGTCTATCCAGTCAAGGGCTATTCCGTCACGGTCCACCTGGAGGACGACACCAGCCGCGCCGCCGCACCGCAAGTGAGCCTGGTCGACGACACGGTGAAGCTGGTCTGCAGCCGCCTCGGCGAAGACCGCCTGCGCGTGGCCGGCACGGCCGAGTTCCACGGCTATAACCGCGACATCCGCGCCGACCGCATCGCGCCGCTGACCACATGGGTGCAACAGAACTTCCCGGAGGTCAGCACGCGCGCGCTCACGCCATGGGCCGGCCTGCGCCCGATGATGCCGGACCTGATGCCGCGCGTCGGCCCCGGCAAGGCGCCCGGCGTCTACTACAACACGGGCCACGGTCATCTCGGCTGGACGCTGTGCGCCGCCACCGCCGAGATGGTGGCTGCCAGTATCGCCGCGTCGCGCGACTCTGTGTTGCAACGCACGGCCACTCCCTTGAAAATGGCATAAACTGGCATCATCTGAGGCCCTGTCTCGACCTGGAGGTATGACATGAACCATCAATTTAAGGCACTAACCATCGTCCGCACCACCATGCTGGCCGCCGCCCTGGCGTTGGCGTCGCCGGCCTTTGCCGCCGAGCCGACCATCCACGACGTGTATGTCGCGGCCGAAGCAGGCAAGTACGCTGAGGCGCAGACGATGATGGACCAGGTGCTGAAAGCGCACCCCAACAGCGCCACCGCGTATTTTGTCGAAGCCGAACTGCAGGCCAAGCAAGGCCAGTTCGTAGCCGCCCAGGCCTCGCTGGCCAAAGCCGAACAGCTGTCGCCCGGCCTGCCGAAGGTGAAACCTGAAGCGCTGGCCAAGCTGCGCACCCTGCTGGCGGAAGGCCAGAAGGTCAACTATTCCCAGCAGCAGCCGCGCGCGGCCAATAGCAACGGCGGCGCCAACTACGGCAACGGCGGCTATGCCAATGCGCCGCAGAGCAGCGGCTTCTCATGGGGCAGCATCCTGATCATCGGCGCCGGCCTGGCCGGCTTCATCTGGCTGGCGACCCGCTTCATGCAGCGCCGCCAGCAGCAGGCGTCTAACGGCGGCTTCGACCCGGCCGGCTATAACCCGGGCACGACGCCCGGTTATCCGCCAGGCGGCGGCTACCCGCAGCAGCAAGGCTACGGCCAGCCTGGCTACGGCCAACCGGGTTATCCGCAGCCGGGACAACCGGGCATGGGTTCGCGCATCATGGGCGGCCTGGCGACGGGTGCAGCGGTAGGTGCCGGCTTTGTGGCCGCTGAAGCGCTGGCCCGCCAATTCACCGGCAACCACGGCTCCTCCAATCAGGACCAGCCGCGCAACGACGTCGTCTACGACGATCCGGCAGCGCAAAATGAACTGCTGCGCCGCGATGACATGGGCGGCAACGACTTCGGCGTCAGCGGCGGCTGGGATGATGCCGGCGGCGGCGGCGGCGGCGGCGGCGACAGCGGTGGCGGTGGCGGCGACTGGGACTGATCCCGGCCACCTGAACACCTCACGGGGCGCGGCGCTGGCCCGCCCCGGCAATCTCCATTGCCAGGTCCCAGTACGCGGGACTACCGAAATACGCCTTCAAATGACGTATCAATAGCTGGGCTTTGGCCTGATTGGATCGGCCGGGCATGTGCACCGCGTGGATCGCCGGCTCGCCCGGATCGCGGCGCAGCGCGTGTGGCCCGCGCTCCACCGGCAGCATGGGGAACACCGGCACCAATTGACCAGAGACGATGGCGTCACTCGCCAGCCAGTTCGCCAGGTGGACTATGCCGGCGCCGCAGATGGCGGCGTGCAGCAGCGAGTCGGTATCGTCGCAACGCAGCTTGCCTTTTACCGGCAAGGGCTGGTTGCCATTCACCCCTTCGAAACGCCACCAGCCGCGCGGCGGCACGCGCCCGTTCACCGTCAGGCATTGATGGTTGAGCAGATCCTCGGGAGACGTCGGCCAGCCATGCCGTGCAAGATACGCCGGACTGGCGCTGACCACGCGGTTCATGCCCGCCAGATGCGTCGCCACCAGGTCGCTGGCCGGCAGCACGCCGGCGCGTACCGCCACATCGACGCGACGGGCGGACAAATCCACCACCTCATCGCTCACGTGCAGATCCACCTCGATCAACGGATGCTGCTGCAGGAACGCGGCAATGGCCGGCGCCACATGCAGGCGGCCGAAGGCGGCCGGCGCGGTCACCGTCAGCAGGCCGCGCGGTTCGCTGTCCAGTTCCTGCACCGCGCTCTTGCCGTCCGCCAGTTCGGCCAGTATATTGCGGGCCCTCGGCAAAAAACGCTCGCCGGCGTCGGTCACGATCACCTGGCGTGAACTGCGCAGCAGCAGGCGCGCACCGAGTTCCTGCTCCAGTCCATCGATCCGGCGCGACACCGAGGACACGGCCATCTCAAGCTGCACCGCCGCCTTCGACAAACTGCCCAGTTCCACCACCGTGATAAAACACTTCAAGCCATCGATCATTTTTTTCCCATGTTTGCGATATCTGCAAAGAGCATTTGCCTTTTTGCGTATTGTGCCATTTTTTGCAAAGCTGCATACTGCGGTTCATCGACCAATTGTTCAGGACACCATCATGAAAATTACACCATTATTGGCTGCATTGGCCTTCGCCGCAGCCGTCCCAAGCTACGCCGCCGCGCCGCTGGCCGGCACCAATGCGCCGGGCTTCCACCGCATCATGCTGGGCGACTTTGAAGTGACCGCCATCAGCGACGGCACGGTCGACCTGCCCTTCGACAAACTGCTGCACCAGCCGGCCGCCGTCACCGTCAAGGCGCTTGAGCGCAACTTTCAGAGCGCGCCGACCGAAGCCTCGGTCAACGGCTTCCTGGTCAACACCGGCGCCAAGCTGATACTGGTGGACGCCGGCGCCGGCAGCCTGTTCGGCCCTACCCTCGGTAAGCTGCTGGCCAATCTCAAGGCTTCTGGCTATCAGCCGGAGCAGATCGATGAAATCTACCTGACCCACCTGCATCCGGACCACGTGGGCGGCCTGGCGGCCAACAGCCAGACCGTGTTCCCCAACGCCGTGGTTCGCGCCGACAAGCGCGACACCGATTTCTGGCTCAGCCAGGCCAACCAGGACAAGGCGCCGGCCGACAGCAAGGGCTTCTTCCAGGGCGCGGTCGCCTCGCTGTCGCCATACGCCACCGCCCAGCGCCTGAAGCCCTTCAGCGGCGACACCGAACTGGCGGCCGGCGTACGCGCCACCTCCAGCTACGGCCATACGCCGGGCCACACCATCTACACGGTGGAAAGCAAGGGCAAGAAGCTGGTGCTGGCCGGTGACCTGATCCACGTCGCCGCCGTGCAGCTAGACCATCCGGAAGTGACGATCGGCTTCGACAGCGACGCCAAAGCCGCCGCCGCCGCGCGCGCCAAGGTGTTCCAGGCGCTGGCCAAGGACGGCACGCTGGTGGGCGCGGCCCACCTGTCCTTCCCGGGCCTGGGGCACTTGCGCAGCAACGGCAAGGGGTATCAGTGGGTGCCGGTGGCCTACAGCCAGTTGCGCTAGTCAGTTTGGTGTCAGCAAACATGGCCACAATGAACGGTATGAGTACCTCCCCTCGCCCCATCTCCGTGCTGGTTGTCGACGACCACCCGCTGCTGCGTGCCGGCCTGGGCGAGGCTATCTCCTCCCAGGGCGACATGGCGCTGATCGGCGAAGCATGCAATGGCCGCGAAGCCATCGACGCCTACCAGCGCCTGCGGCCGGACGTCACCATCATGGATATCGCCATGCCGGAGATGGACGGCGTGGCGGCCCTGCACGAGATCCGGCGCGAGCATAACAACGCCCGCGTCGTCATGCTCACCACCTACAAGGGCGATGCGCAGATCCTGCGCGCGGTCCAGGGCGGCGCCGCCGGGTTCCTGTTGAAGAGCACCTTGCGCAAGGATTTGCTGGACACCGTGCGCGGCGTCCACATGGGACAGCGCCGCATCCCGCCGGAGATTGCGATGGAACTGGCCCAGCACATGGGCCAGGGTCCGTTAAGTTCGCGCGAGATGGAAGTGTTGAATCATGCGGCGAGCGGCAACTCGAATCGCCGCATCGCCGAGCGCCTGTCGATTTCCGAGGAAACCGTGAAGGCGCACATGAAGAATGTGCTGGCCAAGCTGGCCGCGAACGATCGCACCCATGCGGTGACGATCGCCCTCAAGCGCGGCATTATTACCATTTAGTCCCTTGCGGTGGCAGCCAGCGCCACCAGCATCGCGCACGGCAGCAGCAAGCCGTGGAAGCCGGTCAGCACAAACGCCACGCCGCCGCACATGCAGCCGGCGGCAAACGACAGCACCGGCCAGGTGAGCTTCTTGCAGCGGCCGATGGCGTCTTTGTCGCCGCGCAGCGAATCCACCAGCTCGATCACCAGCGTCGTCACATTCCCGGTCATGACGGTGGTGGCCGCCGTCTTGCCCAGCAAAAGCTTGCCGTAGGCGTTTTGCACCGCCATGGCGCCGGCGCACAGCGCGCCGGTCAGCAGCGTCAATGGCGCCGAGGCTTCCACCACGGGCGCCGCCTGCCACGCGCACACCACCGTCGCCAGCATCATGAACAGCTGGAACAGGAAGCTGTTGCGCAGGGTCTTGCCGCCGTTGCGGTCCCAATGCAATATCGCCAGCCGCGCCAGCGCGACAAACAGAATAAACACCGGGAACACCATCAGCTTGATGATGATCGCCTGCGTAGGCTCGATCAGCGCGCGGCCGATCAGCACGAAGTTGCCTGTCACGTGGGCCGTGAACAAGCCGAATAACCCGACAAAGCCCAGCGTGTCGACGTAGCCGGCCAGGAAGCCCAGCGCCACGCCTTGTTTGATATCACCGCGTTCCATTACTACCCTTTTGTAAATCCAGCCAGGCCACCAGCAGGAAAGCGCCGGTAAGACCCAGATGTTCGAAAAAGCTGTTGGCCGCCATGAAGCGCTCCATGCCGGACATCTCCCAAAACCGGTTGGCGACGAAGGTCGCCAACAACGTAAACACGCCGAGGAAACCGGCGCCCAGCCAGCGGTAATAGCCGCTGAGGATGGCCAGCGACGCGCCCAGTTCCAGCGCGATCACCAGCGCGGCCAGCGGCCCCGCCGGCGACAGGCCGAAATGCTGCATCTCGCCGACCGCCGAGTTGAAGTCGGTCAGCTTGTTGATGCCGCCCTGCAGATACGCAGCGCACAGCAGCAGCAGGCATACCCAGCGGATCCATGGCGCAGATAATATATTTCGATTCATTCGGTCTCCGTTTGCGCGTCGCTCCCGCGCAGGCGGGAGCCCATACTCAGCATGGATTCCCGCGTACGCGGGAAGTCATTTCGCCCAATGGGCGGAATGACGTTGTCTATACCGCCCAGCAGGCACAGCCCAGCGCGCCCCAGAAGCTCTTCAGGTCCGACACCGGCGCCTTGCTGCCCCACGAGTTGGCGTGCTGGTGGCCATGCACATTGCAGTTGTTGGCGCAGCCGCAGGCGGCGGCCTGCTGTTCGCGTTCACGCTTCTGCTGCAACTGGCGCTTTTCCAGTTCCTTGAGCGCGGCGCGGCTGGTGCCCTGCTTCTCGCCCCATCCGGCATAGCCGCCGAAACGGCGCACCGGCGACCAATCCGGCATGGCCGGCGGCGGCGGCGTATCGTGGCTGGCGAAGGCGCCGGCCGCGTACACCACCTTGCCGCCGACGATGGTCAGGTCGGAACTCAAGTCCCAGATCTCGCTTTCAGCGCAGGCGTAGTAATCCTTGTCGGGCACGATCATGTCGGCCAGCTGGCCCACCTGGATGCGGCCCTTTTTGCCCTCTTCGTTGGAGAACCAGGTGGTGTTCTCGGTCCACATGCGCAGCGCCGCTTCGCGGTCCAGGCAGTTGGCGCGCGGGTAGAGCTGCGCGCCACCGACGGTTTTACCGGTAATCATCCAGGCCAGCGACACCCACGGATTATAGGAAGCCACGCGGGTGGCGTCGGTGCCGGCCGAGGTTTTCACGCCCGCTTCGATGATCTTCTTGATCGGCGGCGTGGCCTCGGCCGCGCCGTGGCCGTAACGCTCGATGAAGTATTCACCCTGGTAGGCCATGCGGTGCTGCACGGCGACGCCTCCGCCCAGCGCGGCGATGCGGTCGATCGAGCGGTCGGAGATGGTTTCAGCGTGGTCGAAGAACCAGTTCAGCCCTTCCAGCGGGATATCCTGGTTCACGCGCTCAAACACATCCAGCGCGCGGCTGATGGTTTCGTCGTAGGTGGCATGCATGCGCCATGGCCAGCGGTTCTGCGCCAGCACGCGCACCACGCCTTCCAGGTCGTCCTCCATCGATTCCGGCATGTCGGGACGCGGCTGGCGGAAGTCTTCGAAGTCGGCCGCCGAGAAGGTCAGCATTTCGCCCGCGCCGTTGTGGCGGAAGTAATCGTCGCCCTGCTGGTACTTCACGGCCTGCGTCCAGTTCAGGAAGTCTTCCTTCTCCTGCTTGGGCTTCTGCGTGAACAGGTTGTAGGCCATGCGGATAGTCAGCTGGTTGGCGTCGGCCAGCTGCTGCACCACCTGGTAGTCCTCAGGATAATTCTGGAAGCCGCCGCCGGCGTCGATCACGCCGGTGACGCCAAGACGATTCAGCTCGCGCATGAAATGACGGGTCGAGTTGACCTGGTATTCCAGCGGCAGTTTCGGGCCTTTCGACAGCGTCGAGTAGAGGATGGCGGCATTCGGCTTGGCCAGCAGCAGGCCGGTGGGATTGCCGGAACCGTCGCGCAAGATCTGGCCGCCCGGCGGCTCCGGCGTGTCCTTGGTGTAGCCGACGGCGCGCAAGGCGGCGCCGTTCAGCAGCGCGCGGTCATACAGGTGCAGGATGAACACCGGCGTATCGGGCGCCACGGCGTTCAGTTCCTCGATGGTCGGCAGGCGTTTCTCGGCGAACTGGTGTTCGGTGAAGCCGCCCACCACGCGCACCCACTGCGGCGCCGGCGTGATCGCCACCTGCGCCTTGAGCATGGCCATGGCATCGGCCAGCGAACGCACGCCGTCCCAGCGCAGCTCCAGATTGAAATTCAGGCCGCCACGGATGATGTGGCAGTGGTTGTCGATCAGTCCTGGCAGCACGCGCTTGCCCTGCAGGTCGATGATTTTGGTGTTGGCCCCGGCCAGCGCCATGATCTCGTTGGCGCGGCCGACGTGGGTGAATTTGCCATCCTTGATGGCGACCGCTTCGGCATGTGGGTTGCTGCGGTCCAGCGTGGCGAACAGGCCACGGTGGAGAATCAGGTCGGGCGTTTGTTGCATCAGGTGCTCCTGGTTTCATCGGACTTCTGCGCGGACGGCAGCTGACCGAAACAGTGTGGTTTTACGTGGTCTTTGAGCCACGATACTTTAGGCGCTTCGGGCTGCCACAATTGACGCAGCAGCGGCGGCAGCTGCTCGCCGAGCAGCATGCCGAGCAGGCCGACCAGCGCGATCACCGGCGGCGCAGGCGAACGCACGTTCAGAAATCCGTAGATCAGGCCCACCAGCAAACCGACGGCCACCGATACGATATACATTTTCATGATTGGGCATAGCTCCGGTAGGTGAATCGTACCCATAGTGTAAAGAGGTCGCCGGCTTCCGGCATCACCGGTATTGATCGGGTGCTTCCCTCCCTTTTGGGGGATCCCAACTTGCGCTTCAATAGGTGTTGCATCAATGCTAAAATGACCAGATGACGACTGCACGCGCGACCCTGCTACTGCATGCCGCTGCCTGGTGCGGCCTGCTGGTGCTCGGCCTGATGCCGTGTGTCCCGGCGGCCGCGCAGCAGCCGGCGCCCCGCCTGCAGGAACAATACACCCACACCGCCTGGAGCGCGCTCGATAGCGCGCCGGTCGACATCCTGAATATCGCGCAAACCAGCGACGGCTGGCTGTGGCTCGCCACCGGCACCGGCTTGTACCGCTTCGACGGCCGCCGCTACGAGCGCATGGACAGTGTCGGCGGCCACGCCCTGCTGTCCTCCAACGTCCGCACGCTGTATGCGCCGCCCGAAGGCGGCCTGTGGGTCGGCTACCGCACCGGCGGCGGCATCAGCTACTTCCACCACGGCCAGGCGCGCCACTACGCCGCCGGCAACGGCCTGCCGTCCGGCGCCGTCACCAGCATCGCGCGCGCGCCCGACGGCAAGCTGTGGGTGGCCGCGCGCGACGGCCTGGCGCGCTTCGACGGCGACCGTTTCGTCACCGTCGGCGCCGAAGCCGGCCTGCCGAAACGGCGTGCGCGCCAGGTGCTGTTCGACCGCAGCGGGCGGCAATGGGTGGCCATGCAGGGCGGCGCCTACAGCCGCGCCGACGCCGCTTCGCCGTTCCGGCCGGCGTGGCCGCACGGCGACTTGAGCGGGCTGTCGCTGGCGCCGGATGGTTCGGTATGGGCCTCCGACATCGACAGCTACTACCGCATGCAGCCGGACGCGCCCGAAGGCGACGCGGCGGCGCGGCCGGCGCTGGCCGGCAGCAATATGCACTACGACCGCGATGGCAATATGTGGCTGTTCCGCGCCGGCGGCATGGAGCGGCGCAACGCCGGCAGCAGCGAGGCCGGACTGCAGCAGGATCTCAACGGCGGCCTGCCGCAGAGCTTTTTCCAGGACCGCGAAGGCAACGTCTGGATCGGCACCTCGGCCGGCCTGAATCGCTTCCGCCGCAACCGCCTGCTGACCCTTCCGCTGCAAACCATTTTCAATCATCCGGCCATCGCGCCGGCGGCCGGCGGCGGGGTCTGGGCCGGCGACCGCAGCGGCGCGCTGCATGCGCTGGGACCGGAGGGCGAGCGCCGCAGCGTGCTGTCGGGCGATATCTCGGCGCTGTACCGCGATCCGGACGGCGTGCTCTGGGCCGGTAACGACGACGAGGTGTGGAGCGTCAGCAGCAAGCGTAACGACCGCAACGACCGCAATTTCGCCAAGGACCGCATCGAACGCTATCCGCTGCCGCCGGAAGCGCGCAGCTACGAAGTGCAGGCCATGAGCCGCGCGCCCGACGGCGGCTTGTGGGTCTCCATCGTGCGCGAAGGTTTGTATCTATTGAAGGACGGCCAGTGGCGCCGCCAGCCCGCCCTGCCGGCGAACATGCCCGGCATGGCCGATCCCTTCCCCATTTGCCTGGCGGACGGTGGCAACGGCGTGCTGTGGGCCGGCTATATCCGCAACCACATCGTGCGCATCGCCGGCGACAAGGTCGTTACCTACGGCGCGGAGCAAGGCGTAGAGCTGGGCAATGTGCTGACCATGTACCGCCACAACGGCCAGATGTGGGCCGGCGGCGAGCGCGGTGTGGCCTGGTTCGACGGCGAGCGCTTCGTGCCGCTGCACGGCCGCAAGGGCGAAACCTTCCGCGGCGTGTCCGGCATCGTCCGCAGCGCGCGCGGCGACCTGTGGCTGTTCGGCACCGAGGGCCTTAGCCGCGTCAGCGCGGAACAAGTGGCGCTGATCCAGCGTCAGCACCACCACGAAGTCGATTTCGAACGCTTCGATGCCCACGATGGTTTACTGGGCGCTGCCTCGCAGCTACGACCCATGCCGTCGCTAGTGCTGGGCGACGACGGCCTGCTATGGATGGCCACCGCCAACCGCATCAACTGGATCGACCCGTCGCGCATCGTGCGCAATCCGGTGCCGCCGGCGGTGCTGGTGCAGGGACTGGCGATCGGCGAGCAGCACTTCAGCCCCCTGCCCGGCCTGACGCTGCCCAAATCCACCAACAACCTGCGCATCGACTACACGGCATTGAGCCTGAGCGTGCCGGAACGCGTGCGCTTCCGCTACCGCCTCGACGGCGTCGACAGCGACTGGCAGGATCCCGGCGCGCGACGCCAGGCCTTCTACACCAATCTCGATCCCGGCCAGTACCGCTTCCGCGTGATGGCGGCCAACGAGGACGGCGTCTGGAACCCGCAGGAAGCGGAGCTATCCTTCAGCATTCCGCCCACCTTCATCGAAACCATGTGGTTCAAGCTGCTGTGCGCGGTCGCGGCCGGCCTGTTGCTGTGGGCGGCCTACCGCTGGCGCCTGCAGCAGGTGACCATGCAGCTGCGCCGCCGGCTGGAAGACCGCGCCGATGAACGCGAGCGCATCGCCCGCGCGCTGCACGACACCTTCCTGCAAAGCGTGCAAGGGCTGATGCTGCGCGTGCAGACGCTGCTCAAGCGCCTGCCGGCCGACGGCGAAGCGTATAAGCTGGTGGAGAAAATACTGAACCAGGCCGACACGGTGCTGGCCGAAGGCCGCAACCAGGTCAGCGGCCTGCGCACCGTCACGCTGTACCAGCACGACCTGCCACGTTTGTTCAGCGAACTGGGACAGCAGCTGCGCGAGGAACAAGCGGCCGATTTCGCGCTGATCGTCACCGGCCAGCTGGCGGCGTTGAAGGAACCTGCCGGCGAACACCTGTACCACATCGGCCGCGAGGCGCTGCTGAACGCCTTCCGCCACGCCGGCGCCTGCCGCATCGAGCTGGAACTGGGCTACGCGCAGGACACCTTCACGCTGCAGGTGCGCGACGACGGCGGAGGCATACCGGAAGAAGTATTGGCCGCAGGCGAACTGCCCGGCCACTGGGGCCTGATCGGCATGCGCGAACGGGCGACCAAGATCGACGCCACGCTGGCCCTCTGGTGCCGCCCGAGCATGGGCACTGTGGTGGAGCTGCGCGCTCCCGCAGGGTCGGTATATGAACGCCGGCGCGGCGCGCTACGCCGCTGGCTGATGCGCGAAGCGGCCTAAGACACCAGCAACACCAAAACCGCCAGAACTACTGCACCAGGCCGCAGGAATGCAGGTCGAGGATGCCGCGTTCGATCGCCATGGTCACCGCGTGGGTGCGGTCACTGGCGTTCAGCTTGGACAGGATGCTCTTCATGTGTACCTTGACCGTCTCCTCGGAAATCGCCAGGTGCATGCCGATGCGCTTGTTGCTCTGGCCTCCGGCCACCAGCTGCAGCACCTCCACCTCGCGCTTGCTGAGCGCTCCCTCGTGCCAATGCTCGGCGATGCCGCTGGCCACCGCCGCCGGTATGCTGCGCCGTCCCTCGTGCACGCAGCGGATGGTCGCCAGCAGCTCCTTGCGCAGCATGCTCTTCAACAGATAGCCGCAGGCGCCGGCCGTGATCGCGCGCTGCGCCAGCACGTCGCCCTCGTAGGTGGTGAGCACCACGATGCGGGCGCCGGGGAATTCCCTGCGGATGGCGATGGTCGCATCAATGCCATTCATGTCGGGCATCTGGATATCCATCAGCGTGACGTCCGGCTGCAGGCGCCGATAGGCTTCCACCGCCTGCACGCCGTTGGTGGCCTCTTCCACCACGCGCATATCGCTCTCGTCGGCGATGACGCTGGCTATGCCTTCGCGGAACATGGGGTGGTCATCCACGCTCAGGATGGTGATGGGCGACGGGTTCATGGGGCTACTCGCGAATAAAGTTCTGACATCTGCCAGCCAGCATGCCACAAGTGCAAGCTTTTGCCTATACCTCCATCTGGGTAGGGAGGTACTCCCGGATCGGGGCGTGGCAAAAGCGTGCGAAAACCTTAATCTTATGCTTATGCGAGGATTTACATCCAGTTTCCCGCGCGGGAGTGCGGGAGTCGGTCTCTTGATGTTAAGGGCAGCCGTAAGTCTGCAGCTACTGATGGAGAGCGGCTGCGGCGGCGTCACGCCCTGGTGGCTGGCGGTGCTGGTGGCGTTACTGGTGCTGGCGCTGATCACGGGCACCCTGACCCCGGTGGCCTCGCTGGCCGGCGCCGCGTTTCAAGTGGCATGCCTGGTGCATGCCGACTGGCCGCATGCCGCGCTGCTGATGATCGCCACGGTGACGGCGATTGCGCTGGCGCTGTTGGACGCAGGGGCTTATTCGGTGGACGCGCGCCTGTTCGGGCGGCGCCGTCTGATCGTACCATCGAACCCGATCGATAGCGATTGATGCAGTTTTCATTTTTAGGAGAGACACATGCGAGTGGATAACCGTTCCTGGCCACAGGCCCCCATCGCCGGTATCGGCACCGGTACCGGTAACGACGCCGGCATCCAGCAGGGTGACCAGGTCCGCGTGCTGGTCGCGCATGCGGACCCCATCGTCAGCGCCGGCCTGGCCACGCTGCTCGGCGCCCACGGCGACATGCACATCGCCACGGTCGGCGCCGATCCGGCCAGCCATGCGAACGCCGACGTCATCGTCGTCGACCACCGCAGCGGCCTGGAACACATGCGCCGCAGCGCCCACGCCCCGCACCACAGCGACCAGCCGCGCGTGCTGATCGTCACCCAGCTCGAACGTGAATGGGAAGTACGCACGGCGATGATGGCCGGCGTGCACGGCTACCTGCTGCAGAACGCCGATTCCGAACAGCTGCTCACCGCCGTGCGCACGCTAAGCCGTGGCATGCGCTATCTGAGCTCGGAACTGAGCCGCTGCGTGGCCGACAGCTTCACCCGCATCGGCCTGACCAGCCGCGAAACCGACGTGCTGCAACTGCTGGCTCAGGGCCAGTGCAACAAGTCGATCGCGCGTGAACTCGGCATCGGCGTCGGCACCGTCAAGACCCACGTCAAGGGCCTGTTCGACAAGCTGGGCGCCACCGCGCGCACCCATGCGGTGGTGCTGGCCACGCGACGCGGCCTGGTCGGCGACTCCTATTTAAATCAGCCGCACTGAAATATCATTAGGAGTCCTTGCTAATTAAAAAAAGCCGCGTATAATACGCAGCATGGACACCAAAACCAACAAGCAGTGGCACGATACGCCGGATGTTTCGGCGCGCATCGTCACCTCGATCGGACGCATCGCCAGTGTAATGCGCTCCGGTATGTGGGAGTTCGCCACCGCCGAAAACCTCAATCCTACCCAGGCCGAGATGCTGCAGCTGCTGCAGGGTCGCAAGCACGGGGTGCGCTTGTCCTGGCTGGCGTCGCAGTTGTCGATCAGCGCGGCCAGTGCCAGCGATTCGGTATCGGCGCTGGTGTCCAAGGGTTTGCTGTACAAGGCGCGGGCGGAAGATGACGGCCGCGCCACTGCACTCTTCCTGACGGCGGAAGGTGCGGTGATGGCGGCCCGTATCGGCAGTGCTCTGGATTTTGCCGAGCAAGCCGCAGCCGCTTTGCCTGCGTCGCAACAGGCGGAGCTGCTCACCGGTTTGTTCAAACTGATCGCGCAGTTGCAAAAGACGGAACGCTTCCCCGAAATGCGTGCCTGCCTGTCGTGCCGGTTCTTCGAACCGAACGCGCATCCAGGCAAGCCGGCCCCGCATCACTGCAATCTGGTGAATGCGCCGCTATCGGTGCCGCTGTTGCGCATGGATTGCCTTGAACACGAACCGGCCGATCCGGTCGCCAAGGCGCGCAACTGGAAAGTGTTTGCGTAATTTCTTTCACCTTTTTTTTAATTAATTTAATTAGGAGTCCTATTATGTCTACCGCATCCCAAGCAGCCCGCGTCACCCTCGTCACCCCTGCCAACACCAGCGGCGAACGCCAGCAGCTGCTGGCCCAGATCCAGGGCGCCTTCGGCGCCACGCCGAATATGTTCAAGGCCGTCGCCAATTCAACCGCCGCGCTGAAAAGCATGTGGGGCGCGTTCGGCGCCTTGGGTGGTGGCGTCATCAACGCCAAGCTCGGCGAACAGATCGCCGTCGCCATCGCCGACCGCAACGACTGCGAATACTGCCTGGCCGCGCACACCGCGCTCGGTCGCAAGGCCGGCGCCAGCGCCGAAGAGATGAGCGCAGCCCAAGCCGGCCAGTCGGCCGATCCGAAAACCGCCGCCGCCCTGCGCTTCGCCGTCGCCGTGGTCAACAACCGCGCCCAGGTCGCCGACGACGAAGTGATCGCCCTGCGCGACGCCGGCTTCAACGACGAGGAAATCGTCGAGATCCTGGCCCACGTGGCGCTCAACCTGTTCACCAACTACGTGAACGTGGCGTTCAAGGTGCCGGTCGACTTCCCGTCGGTCAAACTGCGCGCGAAATAAGGAGCCGACATGTTCCCTATCGCCCCCGAACTCCAGGTCGCGGAATGGCTGAACAGCGCCAAACCGCTGTCGCTGCAACAGCTGCGCGGCAAGGTCGTGGCCATCTACGCCTTCCAGATGCTGTGCCCCGGTTGCGTATCACACGGCATCCCGCAGGCCAAGAGCATCCGCGCCAGCTTCGACGCCAAGGACGTGGCGGTACTCGGCCTGCACTCGGTATTCGAGCACCATGCGGTGATGAACCGCGCGGCGCTGGAAGCCTTTGTCCACGAGTACCGCATCGACTTCCCGGTGGCGATAGACCAGCCGTCGGCCCACGGTCCGATCCCGCTGACGATGGAGCAGTACCAGCTGCGCGGCACACCGACGCTGCTACTGATCGATCGCCAGGGCCGGCTGCGGTTCAGTCACTTCGGCCGCGCCGAGGACATGCAGGTCGGCGCCCTGATCGGCCAGCTGGTGGCGGAAGCCGCCGGGCCGCAGCCGCAGGTGCAGTGCGACGATACCGCGTGCAGCATCAGCTAGTACCCGCAACGCCGGCGCTTGGGGATTGATAATTTCGTAACGTATAATCGGAAATTCTTGTCATAACGATTATTCTCCTATGCTCGATCTCGCGCTGGCGTTCTATCTGGTCCTGGTCCTCCCGACCCAACGTTTATACGGCAGCATCCGCCCGCGCGTAGGCCCCAAGCGCACTATCGAGCAGCGCTACCTGCTCTCGATGCGCGACATCGGCCTGATGCTGCTGGCGCTCCTGTTCATCTGCTGGCGCAAGGGCTACGACGCCGCCGACATGGGCCTCGCCCTGCCCGCCGCCGGCGTGCCGCTGTGGTGCCTACTGGCCGCCAGCGCCACCATGGCTGCGCTACTGATCGCCAACTACCTCTCCACGCGCAGAATGGCGTCCGACAAACGCGCCACCCTGCTGCAGCGCTCGCGCGACGGCGGCATGCCCACCACGCCGTCGGCGCTGCGCCTGTTCGGCTTGCTGGTGCTGTTCATCGGCGCCGGCTGGGAGCTGCTCTATCGCGGCTTCCTGGTGCTGGCGCTGACGCCCTACATCGGCGTCTGGCCGACGGTATTGTTGTCCGGCCTGGCCTACGGCGCCGCCCACGGCTACAAGAGTCCCATGCAGTTCTCGCTCAGCATTCTCTCGGCGCTGCTGTTCGCGGCCGGCTATGTGCTCAGCGGCAGCCTGTGGTGGCTGATGGTGATCCACATCGTACTGCCGCTAACGAACGCCATCACCACCCAGCAGTTGATCAAGATGTCGAATCCAGAGGAAGCCGAGCATGCGTTATCTTAAAACCCTGATGCTGTTGATGGTGGCCGCAAGCCTGGGCGGCTGCGCCTTCTGGAACAACCCGCGCACGCAGCAGCGCACCGGCAGCGTGGTCGACTACCTCTACCCGGACGCCAGGAGCGCACCGTCGCTGGCGCCGTCCGTGGTCAAACTGCGGCCGCCGGTCAAGGTGGGCATCGCCTTCGTGCCCGGCAGCGGCTACAGCGCCATGCCGGAAGCGGGCAAGATGAAATTGCTGGAGAGCGTGCGCGCGTCCTTCGCCCGCCACGACTACATCGGCAAGATCGACATCATCCCGAGCCAGTACCTGCGCGCCAAGGGCGGCTTCGACAACCTGCAGCAGGTGGGCCGCATGTTCGACGTCGAAGTGATCGCCCTGCTGTCCTACGACCAGGTGCAGTTCAACGACAGCAATGCGCTGTCGGTGCTGTACTGGACCATCGTCGGCGCCTACGTCATCAATGGCGACCAGTACGACATCCAGACCATGCTCGACGCCTCGGTGTTCGACGTGGCCAGCCGCAAGCTGCTGTTCCGCGCGCCGGGCGTAAGCCGGGTAAAAGGCAGCGCCACGGCGGCCGGCTTCACCGAAAAAGCCCGCGCCGCGCAGGACGCCGGCTACCAGCGCGCCGTCGACGACCTGGTGCCGCAACTGCAGGCGCAGCTGGACGGCTTCCGCGAACGCGTGAAGAACGACCACACCAACTACCAGGTCGAGAACAAGGCCGGCTACAAGGGCGGCGGCGGCATGGGCTGGATCAGCCTTGCGCTGGCGGCCCTGCTGGGTGGCATCGCCTATGCCGTTCGACGCCGCGTCTGAGCTGCTGGAGTACGACCGCCACGCCATCCTCGCCGGCGAGGTCTGGCGCCTGTGGAGCTGCCATCTGGTGCACTACTCGGCGCAGCATGCGCTGATCGATTTCGCCACTGCGGCCGCTGCAGGCGCGGTGGCGCTGCCCGCCCTCGGCTGGCGGCGATTGTGCCTGATCCTGGCGCTGACCGCGCCGCTGATCGCCACCGGCCTTCTGCTGCTGGCGCCGGACTGCCTGTACTACCGGGGCGCGTCCGGCCTCGCCGTGCTGCTGGTGGTGCTGGCCGCCGGCACGCTGTGGCCGCGCGCCTGCCCGCGCGCCCGCGTCGCGCTGGTCCTGCTGGGCGCCGCGCTGGCCGCCAAGATCGCCGCCGAGGCGCTGGGCTACGCCGCCGGCTGGTCCGACCTGCCGTCCGACGTGGTCGTGGTGTGGCAATCCCACCTCATCGGCGCCATCCTGGGAGCAATTTTAGCTGCGGTTAAGAAATATTGTTGATTTTAAATTGCCATAAATACTACAATGCCAAAATCTTTCCCACAGGCAGAATTCATGAGCAATTTAGATTTGATCGGCAAATCCCATTACTACTTCGACACCCAGCCCGGCACGATCCGGATCACCGCCGACGAAGTCAAGAATCTGTTCACCTACGGCACCGGCACAGTGCGGCTAGAACTGTGGGCGACCAGTTTTCCGTGGAGTGAGAGTTCGGTCAAAGATGGCTATAGAATGGCGACCGTGGCGCTATTGCCAGGCAATGGTGCTCTGACATCCGGTCAAGAATTACTCAATATCGACCGGACCGTGAATTTCAGTGCACCGCCGAGCGGAACTTACTACGTCTCGATTGTGGTGACCGAATACACCGGGAAAGACTTGAGCGTCGATAACGGCTACGAAGTTCGGGATAGTGACGCTTTTTTGAAATGGATGACCGTCAGCAGCACCGGAAATGTCGGCACCCGGGACATCGTCCAGCCGACCGTCAGCATCGAATCGCAATCGGTCCTGGAAGGCGACAACGGCAGCAAGTTCATGGTGTTCACGCTGAAGCTGTCTGAAGCAACGCCCATGTACACCGCCACCCGCTTCGATACCAACGACCAGACAGCCTTGGAAGGTATCGACTACGAAGGCGTGCACAAGAGCGTGGTATTCTCGCCCGGCCAAACCTCGCTCACCGTCTCGGTGCCAATCTACGGCAATGAAGACTTTCAACCGTCGCGCGTCTTCGACGTTACGCTCGGCCCGCTCGTCAACGGCAGCACCACGGGCAGCGACCGCAGCGCGATCGGCTACATCACGGACGACGACGAAGACGGCTACCCCTTGCCGACCGACGGCTTCGCCGACCTGGAGTGGTACTTGTACACCACCCGCACCGAATTCGCCTGGGAGAAGGCCACCGGCAAGGGCGTGAAAGTGGGAGTGCTGGACAATGGCATCGACGCGACCCACCCCGATCTGGTCGCCAACCTCCGCACTGACCTCGGCCGCACCGCCCTGACCCTCACGGCCGGCGGCGCCCCGGTGACCACCACCGACAACCACGGCACGCTGGTGGCCGGCGTGATCGCCGCCGCGCGCGACGGCAAGGGCGCCGTCGGCGTGGCCTACGACGCACAACTGGTGTCGATCTACAGCGCCAGCAAGATCAACGCACAACTGCCGACCGAGATCGCCAACGCCTTCCAGTACGCGAAAAACCTCGACGTGCTCAACAACTCCTGGGGCTACGGCAACCTGCTCACCGCCGGCACCGAATGGGCTTTCTACGACAACGCCAACTCGCCCGCTTTCGCGCCGGCCTTCAAGGCCTTGCGCGACCTGGCCGCCGAGGGCCGCCACGGCCTGGGGACAGTGGTGGTGCAGTCGGCCGGCAACGGCTACGACTACGGCGACGACACCAATCTGCACAACTTCCAGAACAGCCGCTACATCATCACCGTCGGTTCCACCGACTACGCCAGCAGCTCGTCCTACTTCAGCACCACCGGCGCCTCCATCCTCGTGTCCGCACCGGGCGGAGCGGGTGACCACAACTACGCCAGCATCATCACCACCGACCGCTCCGGCCAGGCCGGCGAGAGCGGCAATGATTTCGCCTTTGCCGACGGCACCTCGTTTGCCGCGCCCGTCGTTTCCGGCATCGTGGCGATGATGCTTGAGGTGAACCCGCACCTCGGCTATCGCGACGTGCAGCAGATCCTGGCTTACACCGCCCACCAGACCGACTACAGCAGCGGCTACGTCGTCGCCAATGGCGCCGGCGACTGGAACGGCGGCGGCCTGCAATACATCTACGGCACGCAGACCACCGGCTTTGGCCAGGTTGATGCGCTGGCGGCCGTGCGTCTGGCGGCTAGCTGGGGCACTGCGGCCAGGACGGTGGCCAACACGGTTGAAGTGACGGCTTCGCAAAAGGTCGCCCAGGCGATCCCGGACGATTCGACCACCGGCGTCACCAGCGTCATCGAAATCACCAGCGACATGGTGGTCGAGCGGGTCGACGTCGGCATCAACATCAGCCACTCCTACATCGGCGATTTGCAGATCGCCCTGACCTCGCCCTCCGGCACCACCAGCTACCTCATGGTGCGTCCATCGCAAGGCGCGTTGAGCGCCTACGGCTCCAGCCAGGACGACGTGCACTTCACCTTCGACACGGTGCTCAATTGGGGCGAAACCGCTACCGGCAAATGGTCGCTGAACGTGATGGACCTGGAAACCCTCATCACCGGCACCTTCACCGACTGGACGCTGGACCTGATCGGCCACGCGGCCAGCAAGGACGATACCTACGTCTACACCAACGACTTCGCGGCGCTGTTGAAGAACGACCCGGCGCGCGCCATCCTGACCGACAGCGACGGCGGCAACAACACCATCAACACCGCCGCGCTGGGCGCCGACAACTACATCGACCTGAGCGGCGTGACCGCCTCGATCCTGAATGACGGCAAGCTGACCATCGCCGCCGGCACCACCATCCGCAACGCCTTCGGCGGCGACGGCAACGACACTATCATCGCCAATGCTATCGGCGGCACCTTGCACGGCATGGGCGGCAACGACATCCTGCGCGGCGGCGCCGGACTCGATACCGCCGCCTTCCTGCACGCCAGCGCCGGCTACACCATCGCGAAAACCACGACCGGCTATAGCGTCAAGGCCAAAAGCGGTGATGAAGGCGCGGACCAGTTGAGCGGCATCGAGCGCCTGGAATTCAGCGACGGCGTGATCGCCCTCGACACCACCGGCGGTATCGCCGGCCAGGCCTACCGCCTGTACCAGGCCGCATTCGACCGCACGCCGGACCGCGCCGGTCTCGGTTACTGGATCGGCGTGATGGACGGCGGCGTGTCGCTGATCGAAGTGGCGCAAGGCTTCGTGCAGTCGGGCGAATTCAAGACGCTGTATGGCGCCGCGCCAAGCAACACGGAACTGGTCAACCACCTGTACCAGAACGTGCTGCACCGCGCGCCCGACGCCGCCGGCGCCGCCTACTGGCTCGAGCTGCTGGACCAGCACCGCATCACCGCCGCCGATGCCCTGCGCAGCTTCAGCGAAAGCACGGAGAACGTCGCCGCGCTGGTCGGCGTGACCGAAAACGGCATCTACTACACGCCCTATCACGCCTGAGTCCACGCTTGTCCTTCAACTAGCTTAACGCTAGTCCTCTTACGGCCCGTTTGTGTTCGCATTTGTGTTTGGAATGCGTCACACGGGCCGTTAATTCTTGAGTATCTGGCATTGTTGTAGGCATAATCGATCGACCTGAACGATCGTGCCCTTTTGTGAACCCTATCGTCTTCGCCATCCCCGTCTTCATGGCTTCCATCCTGCTGGAAGTGTGGGTAGCGCGCCGCCGTGGACTGAAGGCCTACGATGCCGCCGACGCCCTCACCAGCCTGCACCTGGGAGTGCTGAGCCAGATCACCGGCCTGTTCGCCAAGCTGGCCACGCTGGGCATTTATGTCGCCGTGTTCGAACAATACCGCCTCGCCACCCTGCCCATCAGCAGCGTGTGGGTCTGGGCCGGCGCCCTCCTGGCGTATGACTTCTGCTACTACTGGGCGCACCGCATGGGCCACGAGGTCGGGGTGCTGTGGGCCGCGCACGTGGTGCATCACTCGTCCGAGTACTACAACCTGTCGACCGCGCTGCGCCAGACCTCCAGCGGCTGGCTGTTCGGCTGGATCTTCTACCTGCCGATGGCGCTGGCCGGCGTGCCGCCGATCGTGATGGTGGGCGTGGGCCTGATCGACCTGCTCTACCAGTACTGGGTGCACACCGAAATGGTCGGCCGCCTCGGTTGGCTGGACCGCGTGTTCGTCACGCCGTCCAACCACCGCGTGCACCACGGTCAGAACGATTACTGCATCGACCGTAACTACGGCGGCATCCTGATCCTGTGGGACCGTTGGTTCGGCACCTTCGCCGATGAACGCGACGACGAAAAAATCATCTACGGCGTGCGCTCGCCGCTGCGCAGCCTCAATCCGCTGTGGGCCAACGTCCACTACTACGCCGACCTGTGGCGCTGCACCGGCCAGGCGCGCGGCCTGCGCAAGAAAATGCACGTCTGGCTGGGCGCCCCCGGCGCATGGACCGGCGAGACGCTGGCCCATTTCGACGGCGCGCAGTTCCAGCCCTACCGGCCCAACACGCCGCCGCCGGCAGTGCCCTACTGCGTGCTGCAATTCGCCCTGCTGGCACCCTGCATCATGCACCTTATCGCGGTGGGGCCGTCACTGCCGGCCGTGTCGCTGGTGCTATACGCGGTATTGATCGTGGCCGGCACGCTGGGCCTGGGCGCGCTGCTGGAAGGCCGCCGCCTCGGCGCCCGCATCGAACAGGCGCGCGGCGCCTTCATGGGCCTGGCCTTCGCCCTGCTGCCGGACTGGTTTGGATACGAAGCACCGTTGCCGTTGCGGGCGGCGGTGTTGGTGCTCGCTCTGGGCGCCGCTGTATGGTTGGAAAAAAATATAAAAACACATCAATGGGAGACAGCATGAAAACGCATCGCACCGTTATCGCCGCCAGCCTGGCGGCAGCCTTCTTCGTTCCGCCAGCATGGGCCGCCGACGAAGTCCAGTCCGTGGTGGTCACCGCCCAGTCGCGCAAGCAGCTAGTGCAGGACGTGCCGATGACGATGCAAGTCCTGACCGGCAAGGACATCGAAGCCGTGGGCGCCAAGGATCTGGCGGACCTGAACGGCTACATCCCCGGCCTGACGGTGGACGCGGTCGAACCCACCCAACCGTCGTTCGGCATCCGTGGCGTGCAGGCGGGCGACTTCGGCATCGCCACCGATTCGCCGGTCGGCATTTACGTCGACGGCGTCTACACCGGCAAGACCGGCGGCGCCCTGATGAACTTCATCGACGTGCAGCGCATCGAAGTGGTCAAGGGTCCGCAGGGCACGCTGTTCGGCCGCAACAGCGCGGCCGGCGCCATTTCCATCACCGCCAATGAGCCGGGCAAGGAAGTGGACGCCGCCGCCCACGTAAAGCTGGGCCGCTTCGGCCGCGCCAACGCCGACGTGATGCTGAATCTCCCCATCACCGATACCTTCGCCACCCGTATCGTCGTAGTGCGCTCGGGCAGCGAAGGCTGGGTGGAAAACACCGCCACCGGCAAGAAGTCGGGCGGCGACAAGGACTGGGCGACCCGCGTTTCGCTGCGCAAGGACTTCGACGCCGCCAAGCTGGTGTTCTCGTTGGAGCACGAGAACATGGAGCAGTACGGCCGCCCCGCCTTCGGCGTGATCAAGAATCCGGCGCTGCCGCTGGGCGGATATCGCGGCGTGTACGATGCCGCCTACACCGCCAACTTCGTCAATCCCTTCGACGCGCCGCTGGCCAACGACCAACCGGGCAGCGAAGGCCGCGAGTTCGACGGCGCCACCTTGCGCTTCGAGACGCCGCTGGCCGGCATGACCTTCAATTCCATCACCGCCTACCGCCGCTTCAAGACCCACAACCTGACCGACAACGACGGCGGCGCGCGCGCCGACCTGCACCTGACCACGCAGGACGCCAAGGCTGCGCGCAGCTTCCAGCAAGAGTTCAAGCTGTCGGGCAAAACCGACCAGTTGGACTGGATCGCCGGCGTCAGCTTCTATCACAACAACGAGCACCAGGATGCCGGCGCCTACGTCACCACCGGCACGCTCGACACCCTGAGCCAGTTCGGCGGTGGCGATCCCAATTTCGCCATGCTGTTCGGCGGCCTGGCGGCGGCCGGCCTGCCGGGCATCCGTCCGGACAGCGTGTTCTCGTGGGATGAAACGCATTACAGCGACGTGCGCACCCGCTCCGCCTCGGTCTACGGCGATACCATCTGGCACCTGACGCCGCAGACCAACGCCACCGTCGGCCTGCGCTACACCAAGGACAAGAAGCGCATGACCTGGCACGTGCCGGGCCGCGTGTCGCCGCAGCTGGACGATTTCCTGAATCGCTTCGGTCCCCTGGCCGGCCTGAATGCGGCGTCGTTCCCGTCAAACGTGGTCTTCGACACCGCCGCGCGCCTGGCCGCGTCCCCGGTCTCGCGTGAAAAGGATTGGACCGACTTCAGCCCGCGCCTGGTGCTGGACCATAAGCTGAACAAGGACACCATGCTGTTCACGTCCCTGTCGCGCGGCTACCAGGCCGGCGGCTTCAACATCTTCACGCCGCCGAATCCGGCGTCGACCACCCGGGCCGGCCAGGACCCGAGCTTCGAACCGGAGAAAATGACCAACTTCGAAGCCGGCATGAAGATGGTGCTGCCCGAACTGCGCGCCACCATCAACGCTTCGCTGTTCGCCTATAAGTTCAAGAACCTGCAGGACATCCAGTTGTACAGTGTCGGCGCCATCCCGACCTACAACGTGATCTCCAGCGACCAGAAGGCGCACGGTCTGGACGTCGATGGCCGCATCCGCGTGACGCCGCGCGTGACGCTGTTCGGCGGCTTCGAATACATCAATCAGACCTACACCCGCTACCAGCGGCTGGACGCCGCAGGCCATGTGACGCTGGACCTGGGCGGCCAGCCGGTAGGCACGCCGCGCCTGACCGCCATGGCCGGCGTCAACCTGAATTGGGAAATGGCCGATGGCCGCGCCAGCGTCAACTTCCAGGGCACGCATGCCACCGCCAGCCGCTGCAACAGCGACAACGCGGATCTGAGCTGTCTGAACACCGGCAAGCTGAAAACCGGCACCGCCCAGAGCAAGTTCGATCTGCGCGTCGGCTGGGACAGCCCAAGCTCGCGCTACGGCGTGGCGTTAATCGTCAATAATGTGTTCGACCAGCGCTACATCCACTCGCTGGGCGGTCAAACCGAACAATATGGCGCGCCGTATGCCTACATCACGCCGCCGCGCGCAATCGGCGTCGAATTCAGGGCTAGCATGTAAATGACGTCAAAACTCGTACTGGCTGCTGCGGCAGTATTGGCGGTTGCGGCAGGCGGTGCGGCGACGCTGGCGATCCGTCCGCCGGAGTTGTTGAAGGTCGGCGCCAACTACGGCGCCAAGATCGTTTGTTCCAATGTGTTTATCGCCGGGCGCGATGCGCAGGCCGTACTGGCCGACGATGTGCAGGCGCCCGGAAATCCGGTGCTCAAACACCTGGATGTGCGCGTGGACCAGGAGCGCAAGACGGTGCGCGCACAGTTCCTGGGCTTCATGGGCGACGGCATGGCCGTCTACCGTCCCGGCACCGGCTGCGCTGCGGTGCCCGACGGCGACGTGGCGCGGGCCGCGCAATACCAATTCAATCCGATCAAGATCTGGGCGCCTTCGCCCAATGTGCCGTGGCCTACCGGATCGCAGGCGGAGAATAACCCTACGGTGCAGGCCTTGCTCGAGCAGGAAGCGCTGGCCGGTCCCGGCATGCGCGGCATGGCGGTGATTCATCGCGGCCGTCTGGTGGCGCAGCGCTACGCCACCGGCTTCAACGCCGCCACGCCACTGCTGGGATGGTCGATGACCAAGACCGTCACTGCGGCGCTGGTGGGCATGCAGATCGCGGACGGCAAGCTGTCCTTGCAACAGAGCGGCTTCTGGACCGGCGCGCAGGACCAGCGTGCCGGCATCACCCTGGCGCAGCTGATGTCGATGAGCAGCGGCTTGCGCTACAACGAAGGCTATGGCGACGTTTCCGACGTCACGCGCATGCTGTACCTGGAGCCGGACATGGCGGCGTTCACGGCGGCGCAAACGCTGGAGCATGCGCCGGGCAGCCAATGGAATTATTCGAGCGGCACCACGGTGCTGCTGTCGCGCCTCTGGCAGCGCGCCGCCGCCGGCGAGAGCGGCGCCGCCGACGCCAGCGCCAGCAACGGCGCCACGCCGGGCGCCACCTCGGCGCTCACCCTGGCGCTGCCGCACAACCGCCTGTTCGCGCCGCTGGGCATGAACAGCGCGGTGATCGAGGCCGACGCGCGCGGCAATCTGGTCGGCTCCAGCTATATGTACGCCACCACGCTGGACTGGGCGCGCTTCGGCCAGTTCCTGCTGCAGGACGGCGTGTGGCAAGGCAAGCGCATGCTGCCGGAAGGCTTCGTCGAAGCCATGCAGCAAGCGGTGCCTGCCTCCGGCGGCCAATACGGCCAAGGGCAGCTGTGGCGCTGGGGCCCGTCCGGCGACACGCCCGAAGGCCAGAATCCGGACACGCGCTTCCAACTGCCGGCCGACACCTACTGGATGGAAGGCCACGACGGCCAGAGCATCGCCATCATCCCGTCGCAGCAGCTGGTGGTGGTGCGCCTGGGCCTGACGCCGCACCGCCTGCTGTACCAGCCGCAGGCCCTAGTGGCGGCGGTGGTGAAAGCGCTGCGGCCATGAGCGGCGCCGTGCCGTACGGCCTGCTGCGCCATCAGGGCCCGATGCTGCTGACCGGCGCGCGCGTGCTTGGCCACACGCTGCGGAACCTGCTGCGCCCCGCCCACGCCAAGCGCATTGAACGCATTGAACGTGTCATCGCCGCGCCGCCGCAGGATCTGGTGGAACAGTACATCGCCTGGGCCGGCGCAGCCGGCTGCTACGACGGCCTGCTGCCGCCGCACATGGTGTCGCAATGGAGCTTGCCGCTGGTGGGCGAGCTGCTGCTGCCAATGCCCTACCGCCTCACCGCCGTCATCAACCAGGGCGTGACCTTGCGCGCGCGGGGCCCGCTGCCGCGCAACACACCGCTGCACGTCAGTGCCGCCGTCGAAGAGATCACGCAAGCGCCAGGCCGCATCAAGGTGGTGGTGGCGGTGGTCACCGGCACCGCGCAGCAGCCGGCGCTGGTGGAGGCGCGGCTGCACATGAGTTTCCTGCTGCCCAGACCGCGCGCGCCGAAGCCGGTACAGCAGCGCGGCCCCGAGCCGAACTGGATCACCGCCGGCCTGTGGCACGCCGACGCGCAGGACGGCCTGCGCTTCGCGCTGCTGACCGGCGACTTCAATCCCATCCACTGGTGCGGCCCGCTGGCGCGGCGCTCGGTGTTTGGCGGCATGGTGCTGCACGGCTTCGGCAGCCTGGTGCGCAGCTACGAGCAGCTATCGCGCCAAGGCGTGCGCTTCGACGAAATCGACGTCCGCTTCGTCAAGCCGGTGGCGCTGCCGTGCAGCGCGCTGTCGGTCCAGGTGGCGCCGGAAACCTCGGCCGACGCCGACGGCTGGCGCGCCGTGCGCCTGGCCGGCAGCGGCGACGCGCTGCACCTGGCCGGGCGATTGCGTTAGCCGGCGTCCCGGTGTATCGTCACGCCACACACCACCATAGGGAAGCGCAATGACGATACTGATACTGGGCCTGATCATCTTCCTCGGACTGCACTCCGTGCGCATCTTCGTCGAAGACTGGCGCAACGCCACCCGCGCGCGCCTCGGCGAAAACGCCTGGAAAGGCCTATACTCGGTGATCTCGGTACTGGGCTTAGTGCTCATCGTCTGGGGCTACAGCCTGGCGCGGCAGGCGCCGGTGGTGGTGTGGACGCCGCCGCCCTTCACCCGCCACCTGTCCGCACTGCTGGCCGTGATCGCATTCATATTCCTGGCCGCCGCCTACATTCCGCGCAACGGCATCAAGGCCAAGCTCCACCATCCCATGACGCTGGGCGTAAAAACCTGGGCGCTGGCGCACCTGCTGTGCAACGGCACGCTGCACGACATCCTGCTGTTTGCTTCCTTCCTGGTGTGGGCGGTGCTGCTGTTCCGCGCATCGCGCCAACGCGACCGCGCCGCCGGCACGGTCTACCTGGACGGCAGCGGCGGCGCCACCGCGCTCACCATCGTCGCCGGCATCGCCGGCGCACTGGTGTTCGCACTGTGGCTGCATGGCCCGCTGATCGGCGTGCGTCCGTTTTAACGACAACCCGATAAAGGAATGCGTGCGCCGCACGATGGCTGATTATAGAATAATTGACAATCCCATCGAATGGAGGCGCATATGCCTGACTGGACCAGCGGTTACGTTGCAGATATCGGTTACACCTTCGGCTACTACAACGAACTGAATCCCCTGCGCGCCAGGTTCATGCTGCTGAGCGCCAGGCTGGCGTTGCCGGCGCTGGGCGCCGCCTGCGAACTCGGTTTCGGTCAGGGCGTCAGCGTCAACGCGCACTCGGCGGCCAGCCCGCTCGACTGGTACGGCACCGACTTCAATCCATCGCAGGCCGGCTTCGCCCAGCAATTGGCCGGCAGCTATGCCGATGGGGCCAAACTGTACGACCAGTCCTTCGCCGAATTCTGCGCACGCACGGACCTTCCAGACTTCGACTACATCGCCCTGCACGGCATCTGGAGCTGGATCTCGGACCAGAACCGCGCCACCATTGTCGATTTCGTGCGCCGCAAACTCAAAGTCGGCGGGGTGCTTTACATCAGCTACAACACCCTGCCCGGCTGGACCGCCATGGTCCCGGTGCGCCACCTGCTGGCGCGGCACGCGGAAATCATGACCGCCCCCGGCGCCGGCCCGGCGGCCAAAGTGGAAAGCGCGGTCGCCTTCGCGCGCAAGCTGTGGGCCACCAACCCGGCCTACGCCCGCGCCCATCCCCGCCTGGGCGAGCGGCTGGCCACCATCGCGGCGCAGGACCACCATTATGTCGCGCACGAATACTTCAACCGCGACTGGGTGCCGATGTCGTTCGCCGACATGGCCGGCTGCCTGGAAAGCGCCAAGGTGGATTTCGCCTGCTCCGCCTCGCCGATCGAACACGTGGCCGAAACGCAGATGACGGCCGAGCAGATTGCGCTGCTCAAGGAATTGCCGGATGAGACGTTCCGCCAGAGCGTACGTGACTTCATCGTCAACCAGCAGTTCCGCCGCGACTACTGGGTCAAGGGACCGCGCCCCCTCAACGCCCTGGCCTACACCGAACAACTGCGCGCACAACGCATCATCCTGGTGGCCCCGCGCGATGAAGTCACGCTCACGCTGGACTGCGTCCTGGGCCGGACCACCATGACCGAAAAAATCTACACGCCACTGCTGGACGCACTGGCGGACCACCAGCCACGCAGCCTGGGGCAATTGGAGAAAGATCTGCGCAGCAGCGAGATCACCCTGGCGCATTTACAGCAGGCGACGTTGGTATTGATGGAAAAAGGCGCATTGGCGCTGGCCCAGGACGACGCGGCGATCGCCCTGTGCCGCCCACGCACCGAGAGTTTGAACCGCACCCTGATCTCCCAGGCGCGCAGCAGCTCCGACATCGGTTTCCTTGCCAGCCCGGTGCTCGGTGGCGGCGTGGCCGTCTCGCGCTTCCACCAGCTATTCCTGTTGGCGCGCGCCAACGACATGCCTGCGCCGCATGAGTGGGCGCTGTTTACAGACCGGCTGCTCAAGGCGCAGCAGCAGCGCGTGCTGAAGGATGGCGCGCCGATCATGGACGACGCCGAGATGCTGCGCCACCTGAAGGAGCAGGCGGATATCTTCAACGAAAAGCGCCTGCCCCTGCTGATCGCACTCGGTATCGCCTAGCGGCACTTGCCGCGCACCACGGCGGCGACGATCCACGGCAGCGACAACGGTCCAACCACATTCACCGGGCCTAGTTTGGCCGGCTGCAGCTTGAGCGCGTCGTCGTGCAGGCAGTCCGGCACCTTGGCCTCGTCGAACGCGGCGCTCATGCGGGCATGCGCCGTGTTGGCGCGCAGGACACCGGCCGGCGCGCCGGCAACCGGCGCGGGACGCGGATCTTCGGCGATCGTTTCCCGCACCGCCTTCCTGATCATTTCATCGCTGAGCACCGGCGCGGCCGGCGCCGACAGCACGTCGGCCGGCACGGCCTGCGGTGTGCCGGAGGCGGAGGCGGCCAGCGCGCACGCAGGCGCCGCCAACAACATTGCGAAGATCATCGCGCGTACCACTTCGTCACTCCCCTTCCACGCGCACCGCGTTGCGGCCACCCTGCTTGGCAGCGTACAGCAGTTTGTCGGCTTGCGCCAGCCAGCCGGCCGGCGTGCCCGCCTTGTCCATGTAAGCCACACCGATTGAAATCGTAATCGGGTGTTGCTCCAGCAGCGTGGCGGATGCCACCGCCGCGCGCAGGCCTTCGGCCAGTACCGCCGCCGCGTTCAGGCCCGCGCCGCTGGCAATGATAGCGAATTCCTCGCCGCCGTAGCGGAAGATGCGGTCGGAGGTGCGCGTGTGGCGCCGCATCAGTTCCGCCAACCGTATCAGCACCTTGTCGCCGGCCGCATGACCATGCTGGTCGTTGACCTGTTTGAAGTGGTCCAGGTCCAGCAACAGCAGGCACGATTCCGCATGCGGCCTGCGCTCCTGCGCATAGTCGGCCAGCTTGCGGTCCAGCGCGCGGCGGTTGCCGACGCTGGTCAGGAAGTCCAGCTCCACCGCCGTGTGCAGCTTCTTGGTCTGCAGGCCGGTACGGTAGGCGAAGATGTAGGCGAACAGGTTCACCAGCCCGATGGTGACGACGATGGTCAGCAGATTGACCACTTGCAGTTGTCCCACCAGGATGGCCACCAGCACCAGCACGCCGACGCTGTTGATGGCCAGCGCCAACGACGGCCGCAATACAAAATAGGCCGCGATCATGGTCGGATAGACCCAGTACACCAGCGACACGCCGCGTAGATAGACGGTGGCCAGCATGCCGCCGGTGTAGAAGATGGTCACACCCAGGCTGGCCGCTTTGTAACGACCGGTGCGCCAGACGTCGATGATCACCGCCGACATGGCCAGCACCAGCGCCATGTCCACCACCGCCGACGCCCAGCTGCCCTCCACCATGCGGTAGATACCGAACGGCAGGATGCTGGGGATACTCAGGGCGCACAGCAGCATCAGGATCACTTCCTCCTGACGGCGCTGGCGCCCTCCCGACAGCCAGCGCCAGCGACCGGCACCTGTTTTGTCGGTGCTCTTCATGGCGGCGCTCAGTGGCGGCCCGGCGCGCTGGCGGCTCCGGGCAGCCCAGCCACATCGGCCGGCTTGGCCTCCGCCCTGTGTTCGCCCGCCAGCAACATATACATGGCGGGCACCACGAACAGCGTAAACAAGGTGCCGATCGACAGGCCGGTGAAGATCACCAGCCCCATGGCGTGGCGGCCGGCCGCGCCGGCGCCCGAGGCGATCACCAGCGGCACCACGCCGAACACCATGGCCGCCGTCGTCATCAGGATCGGGCGCAGGCGTGTGGCCGCCGCTTCCTCGATCGCCTCGCGCTTGGACTTGCCGGCCTCGCGCAGGTGATTCGCCACCTCCACGATCAGGATGCCGTGCTTGGAGATGAGGCCCATCAGCGTCACCAGCCCCACCTGGGTGTAGATGTTGATCGAGGCGAAGCCGAGAAAAATAAACGTCATCGCGCCGAACAGCGCCATCGGCACCGAGAACAGGATGACGATAGGATCGCGGAAGCTCTCGAACTGCGCCGCCAGCGCCAGGAACACGATGATCACGGCGAACAGCATGGTCACCAGGAAGCCGCCCGACTCCGCCGCATACTGGCGCGACTCGCCCGAAAAATCGGCCGAATAGCCCGACGGCGCCACTTCCTTCAAGGCGTCGCGCAGGTACTGCTGGATCTCGCCCTGCGACGAACCGGTCACGCCGGAGATGGTGGCGGAGTTCAGCTGCTGGAAGCGGGTGATCGACTCCGGCTGCACGCTGTACTTGATGGTGGCGACGGTGCTGGCCGGGATCATGTCGCCGCTCGGCGTCTTGATGTAGAAGTCCAGCACGTCGTCCGGGTTCAGGCGGTCCACCTGCTGCACTTGAGGGATCACCTTGTACGAGCGGCCCGCGATCGAGAAGTAGTTGACGTAGCCGCCGCCCAGCGCCGCGCCCATGGCGGTGCCGAAGTCCTGCTGCGTCAGGCCCAGCGTGGCCAGCTTGTCGCGGTCGACGTCGACGCGCGCCTGCGGCGTATCGATCTTCAAGTCGACGTCGGCGAAGTAGAATTTGTTGTCCTTCTGCGCCTTATCCAGCACCGCGTGCGCCACGGTGTTCAGGTTCTCGAACGGTTCGGTGGTGGTGATCACGAACTGCACCGGCAGGCCGGAGCTGCCCGGCAGCGCCGGAAACTGGAACGCCGCCACGCGGCCGCCGGCGATGCCGTTCCACTTGGCCTGCAGTTCCTGCTGGATCTCGTGCGCCGAACGGGTGCGCTTGTCCCACGATTTGAACAGCACGCCGCCAATGCCGGAATTGGTGGTCGGCACGCCGGTGATCTGGAACATCTGCTCATATTCCGGCAACGATTTGGCGACCTCGAAAATCTGCTTGGCGTAGGCCTGCATCTGGTCCGAAGTGGCGGTGGGCGCACCCACCACCTGCGACAGCACGATGCCCTGGTCTTCCTCCGGCGCCAGTTCGGACTGCGACATCTTGAACATCAGGATCAATAGCAGGAACACCACCACGCCGAACGCGATCAGCACGGCCCAGGTGTTGAGCAGGCTATGAAGCAAGCGCAGGTAGCCGTTGTGCACCTTGTCGAACACCCTGTCGATGGCCTTGACGAACTTGCCCTCATCCTGCGAGTGATCGAAGAACTGCGCGCACATCATCGGCGACAGCGTCAGCGCCACGATGCCGGACACCGCCACCGCGCCGGCCAGCGTGAAGGCGAACTCGGTGAACAGCGCGCCGGTCAGTCCGCCCTGGAAGCCGATCGGCACATACACCGCGATCAGCACCACCGTCATCGCCAGGATAGGGCTGCCCAACTCGCGCGCGGCGACGATCGAGGCGTCGAACGGCGTCATGCCCGCCTTCATGTGGCGGTCGACGTTTTCCACCACGATGATGGCGTCATCGACCACCAGGCCGATCGCCAGCACAATCGCCAGAAGCGTCAGCAGGTTGATCGAATAGCCGAACATCAGCATCACGAAGAAGGTGCCGATCAGCGACAGCGGCATGGCCACCACCGGCACGATCACCGCGCGGAAGCTGCCCAGGAACAGGTAGATCACCACCGTGACGATGATCAGCGCTTCCACCAGCGTCTTCACCACTTCATCGATCGAGGTGTTGATGAACTCCGTGGAGTCGTAGACGATTTCGCCAGTCAGGCCCGAAGGCAGCTGGTCGCGGATAGCGGGAAAGGCTAGCCTTACGCGCTTGGCCACGTCCAGGATGTTGGCCTCGGGCGCTACCTTGATACCGATGAACACCGAACGCACGCCGCTGAAGGCGACGTTAAAGTCATAGTTCTCCGATCCCAGCGTGACGGTGGCGACATCCTCCAGCCGCACGATGGCGCCGCCGGCCTGCTTGACGGCCAGCTGCTTGAATTCCTCCACCGTGTGCAGGTCGGTGCCGGCGGTCAGCGGCACGGTCACCATCTGGCCCTTGGTCGAACCCAGTCCGGCCAGGTAGTTGTTGGCGGCCAGCGCGGCGCTGACCTCGGTGGCGGTGACGCCGTGGGCCGCCATCTTGCCGGCGTCCAGCCAGGCGCGCAAGGCGAACTGGCGCGCGCCCAGCAGCTCGGCGGTCTGCACGCCCTGGATGGAATCGAGCTTGGGCTTGACTACGCGCGCCAGGAAGTCGGTCACATTATTGGTCGGCAGCGTGTCGCTGTAGAAGCCCATATACATGGCGTCCGTAGTCTGGCCGGTCTGCACCGTCAACACCGGTTGCTGCGCCTGTTGCGGCAGTTGGTTGCGCACCGAGTTGACCTGGGTGGTGATCTCGGTCAGCGCGCGGTTGGAATCGTAGTTCAGGCGCAGCGTGGCGGTGATGGTCGACACGCCGCTGTTGGACGACGACGACAGGTAATCGATGCCCTGCGCCTGCGCGATGGCCGACTCCAGCGGCTGCGTGATGAAGCCCGCCACCGTGGCCGCATCGGCGCCATAGTAGGTGGTGGAGATGGTGACCACCGCGTTCTGCGTCTTCGGATACTGGTTGATCGGAAGGCTGAATAGGGAGCGCAGCCCCAACACCACGATCAGTAAGCTGATCACGCTGGCCAGCACCGGCCGTTTGATGAAGATGTCGGTAAAGTTCATGCGCGTGATCCTCAGTGTTCCTGCGGCGTCGGATTCGGGCTGTTGGCCGGTTGCACCTTGTTGTCGATGGTGGCCGGCGTGCCGTTCTTCAGCTTCAGCTGGCCGCTGGTGACCACGGTCTGGCCTTCCTTCAAGCCGGTGAGGATGGCCACCTGGTCGCCGCGCGTGGGACCGGTGGTGACGAACACCTGCTGCGCCACCAGGTAGGCCTGGCCCTTGTCGTCCTTGAGCGTATCCTTGGCGTTGGCCGCCGGCGGCGCCAGCACGAACACGGTGGAGCCATACGGGTTGTAGGTGATGGCGGTCTGCGGCAAGGTCAGGTACTTCTTCAACGCGCCCTGCTCCAGGCTGACGTTGGCGAACATGCCGGGTAACAGCTGGCGCTTGGCATTCGGCACCGTGGCCTGAACCTGCACATTACGCGTGGCGGCATCGACTTTCGGGCTGATCGAGGTGACCTTGGCCGGGAAGCCCACGCCGGGATAAGCGTCGCTGCCCAGGTTCAGCTTCTGGCCGATGGACAGGCTGGCCAGTTGCTTCTGCGGCACGTAGAAATCGACGTACACGGTGTCGATGGTCTGCAACGTCACCAGCTTGTCGCCGGGGTTCAGGTACTGGCCCGGATTGATGGCGGTGATCCCCAGCTTGCCGGCGAACGGCGCCCGGATGGTCTTCTTGTCGACCAGCGCCTTCTGCTGCGCGACCAGCGCCTGCTTGCTCTTCAGGTCCGCCTCGTCGCTGTCGACCTGCGCCTGGCTGATGGCCTGCGCCGACAGCTGCAGCTTATCGCGCTTGAGGGTGGTGCCCGACAGGTCGGCCGCCGCCTGCAACGCGCGCAACTGCGCGACGTCGGCATCGGCATTCAGCTCGAACAGCACCTGGCCCGCCTTCACTTCGTCGCCGGACTTGAAGCGCACCGCGCGCACCAGGCCCGCGATCTCGGTGGTGACGTCGACGCCGCGCACCGGCGCCAGCGTGCCCACGGAGGTGAGCTGCGGCTGCCAATCTGCCGTCTGCGCCTTGACGGCGGTGACCACCTGGGCGCCCGGCTTGGGGGCGCTGGCGATCATCTTCTGGATCTGCATGTACTTCCCGAAGGCCAGCACCGCGATCAGTAACAGCACGCATCCTGCCATGATGAGCATACGCTTGGTCATAACGCTATCTCCTGCTTTTTTCGATTATTGATTTTGACGATTCCACCAGCCGCCACCGAGCGCCTGGAACAGCGCCGCCGTATCGGCATAGCGCGCCGCCTGCGCCTGCACCAGGCTGATATGGCTCTGCTGATAACTGCGCTGCGCATCGAGCAGCACCAGGTAGCTGATGCCACCCAGCTTGTACTGCTGCTCGGCCAGCGTCAGCGTTTCCCTGGCCAGGGTTTCCGCTTCAGCCTGCGCACGCAGCGCGGCGGCGTCGGCGTCCAGTGCGCGCAAAGCGTCGGCGACATTCTGGAACGCGGTCAGCACGGTGGCGCGATACTGCGCGGCCGCCGCGTCATAGGCCGCTTCGGCCGCGCGCCGCCGGGCGCTCAGGGCGCCGCCGTTGAAGACGGGCTGCGTCAGGCCGGCCGCCAGGCTCCAGGCATTGGTGTTCGACTCAAACAGCTTGCCGAAGGTCTGGCTGGCCGAGCCAAAACTGCCGCTCAGCGTAATCTGCGGATACTGCGCGGCCGTGGCCACGCCGATCGCGGCGCTGGCCTGATGCAGCTGTTCCTCGCTGGCGCGGATGTCGGGCCGCTGGCGCACCAGCGCCGACGGCAGCGACACCGGCAACTGCTCCGGCAAGGTGAGCGACTCCAGCGCGAACTCCGGCATGCCGCCCTCGCCCGGCAGCCTGCCCGCCAGCACGGACAGCTGGTGACGCGCCGCCGCCAGCGCTTTCTCCAGCGGCGCCACGGTGGCGGCGATCTGCGCCACCTGGTTGCGCTGGCTGAGCACCGTGGTACGCGGGATGGCGCCATATTCGAACTGCTTCTCGATCACGTTGAGCTGGCGCGTCAGCGCATCAAGCACCTCGCGCGTGGCCTGCAACTGCGCCCGCAGCGAGGCTTCCTGGATGGCCGTGGTGACCACGTTGGCGCTCAGCGCCAGATAGGTCGCCTCCACCTGAAAGCGCTGGTAATCGACGGCGGCCTGGGCGCCCTCCAGCGTGCGGCGCGTGGCGCCGAAAACGTCCGGCGTGTAGGCCACATTAACGGCAGCGTTATACAGCGTGAAGACGCCGGCCGCGCCGCCGGACGAGGCGACACTGGTCTTCTGCCGCGCGGCGCCGAGCTGGCCGTTCAGCGACGGGTAGACCAGGCTGCCCGCCTGCGCATTATAGTTTTCCTGGACCTGGCGCAGCACCGCTTCGGCCGCCGCCATGTTCGGATTCTGCGCCAGCGCACTGCGGATCAGCTGGTCGAGCGCCGGCGAGCGGAACAGGGCCCACCATTGCGCCGGAATCTCCTGCCCGAACGCGAACCGCTGCGCGGCGCCGCCGATGCCGGGTGCGGAGGCAGTCTGCTGCGCAAGCGGCGTGGGGGTGTAACTATCGCTGGGGCCGGCCGGCGCCGCAGGACGCTTGAAATCCGGGCCGAGCGCGCAGCCACCCAAGCCAGCGGCGATCAGTGCCGCTGTGAAAATCTTCTTTTTCACTACAGTCTCCTGCACCAACAAAGGTCAAGTAATATAGATTAAATAACATAATCGCATTTTTTAACGCTCCAGTGTGGCTTATTGCCCTAGGCAGATGAAAAAATGGGATTGCCGTTGCCGGCCGCCTGAAACCATGCCGCACCACGCCACCACGCACACCGCAGCGGCGCAGGGTCGGACCCCGTACGGGGTCCGACCCTTCCGTTCGGGGTAAAAAAAAGGGCTTTGCCATTTCTGGCAAAGCCCGCTTCGGGATGCTTATGTCTTACTGAATCATGCCAGTTCCGGCGTAGCCACGGCGCCATAGGCACGGTTGACTTCGGTCAGCGAGAAAGCGTTGGGACCGTTGGTCTGCGCATCGGCCGCGACCACTTCACTATGGGTCAGGTTGCGGTAGGTCAGCGGCGCTTCGTAACGGATGCGTTCGTCTTCGCTGATCTTGCCGTCATGGTTGGCGTCCGCGCCCAGTTTGGTTTCCGGCGGCGGCACGCCCAGCACGCCATCTTCGCCCACGCCAGGCAGCGGCTCAGGCGACAGCAGCGATTGGGCCGGCGTTTCCACAGGGGCAGCGGCTTCGTTGCTGAAGCGGGCCTGGAAGATCTGGGTCTCCGGACGCTCGGTCAGCTTCTTCAGACCCTCGTCGAATTGCTGCAGCGCGGTTCTCAAGGTCTCGTCTTCCGACACCGCCTTGACCAGTGCGTAAGCCTGGTCGGCGCTATCGCCGGCGCTGGTCGCGTTGCTGGTATCAGCCTGCAGGGGGCTGCTTGCGTTGAAGCCGGGCAGCGAGAGATACGCGGCCAAAGACGAGCTCAGGTCCGTATTCGTGCTCTGTTCCTGCTCCGACGATTTGACAGGCGCAAGCGCCTTGTCCGCAACCAGGGCTGCAGACAGGGTGGCACCACCAATATTGTTCAATGTAATCATAATTGACTCCTGCAAGAAGATTCCTCACCTCCACAATTCTATCAGCGTTTTGGCAAGAGTTACCATTTCGTGACCGCATCTCCTGCAAAAAAGCACTCTTTTCCTCAAATAAACTTTCCTTACAACATCTTCTTGATTGGAAAAACTAATTGCCATTCTGTTCTGATAGATTTGTGCGCAATTCAGTGACTTTCATACAATAAATCGGCTGTCAATGCGTTGCCAAACTGGTCAGACCACCGTAGAATTGGTCAACCAGTTTTTGACCACCCGCGAGCTCGGCCTTCAAACGGCAAGGCCCTCCTCTCGGTGGCACGGCACACGCGAGGTGTGTCGAACGGCGACCGGCACAGACCGGCGCCGCCGCACTCAAACTATCTGGAGACACAATGCACCTCACCTTACGCAAAGCCGCAGCGGCCGCATGCCTGCTGTGCGCCGCCGCCGTTACACAAACTGCCCATGCAGCCGATCCGCTGCAACACGCCGTCATTAGCGCCAACTACAGCGCCGGCGCGGTGCTGAGCATCGGCGACGACTACGCCGGCAGTGCCGTCAGCGGACTCGATCCGTTCAACACCAGCGTGGAATTCTTCACCGCCGACGCGCTGTTCGGTTTCGATTTCGCCGCCGACGGCCAGCTCACCATCTACAACAACCTGCCCGTGCCAGGCCCGGTCGCAGCCGGCGCCTACATCGCCACCTTCGACTTCGGCACGTCGCTGAGCAAGGCCATCAAGGACTTCAGCCTCTCCGACGCCGGTCTGAATGGCGGCACGCCGGTGCTGACCGTGATCGACGCCCACACCATCAGCATCAACCTGAGTGCGGTGGAATGGAACGGCGATTACAGCCCGCTGCAAACGGCCATCACGCTGCAGGCGGTGCCGGAACCATCGACGCTGCTGATGCTGACGGCCGGCCTGCTCGGCATCGCACTCCACGCGCGCCGCAGCAGCTAAGCGCCCACCCACAATTCAAGGAGCATCAGATGAAACTCACACGTTTCAGGGCGGCGCTTGGCCTGCTCGGTTTAACCACAGCCCTGCACGCGGCCGCCATCGACCCGGCGCTGCAAACCGCGCCGGCGGACGGCTTCGGCGCCGGCACCGTGGGCGGTGCCGCAGCGCCCACATCGCAGATCTACACCGTGGCCACGCGCCCGCAATTGCTGGCGGCATTGCAGCGCGGCGGCGTCAATCCCAAGATCATCAAGCTGGCCGGCACCATCGACATGACCGAAGGCGTGCCCTATGCGAACACCGGCGACCAGGCCATACGCGGCCTGATACGCCTGCCTGCCAATACCACGCTGATCGGTGCGGACGGCAATGCCGGCATCGTCAACGGGCATATCGTGGTGGCCAACGTCTCGCAGATCATCATCCGCAACCTGAAGATCGTGAACCCTTGCGATGTCGGCCCGATCTGGGATCCGAACGACGGCGCGCTCGGTAACTGGAACGCGGCCTTCGACGGCATCGGCGTCTCCGGCTCGGACCACGTGTGGGTGGACCACGTCACCTTCACCGACGGCGCCATGAGCGACGACCTGCTGCCGACCGAGAACGGCCAGGTCAAGCAATGCCACGACGGAGCGCTCGACATCACCAACGCATCGGACTTGGTGACGGTGTCGTACAACGTCTTCGGCCAGCACCGCAAGAACAACCTGATCGGCTCCAGCGACAGCGCGGCGGCGGACAGCGGCAAGCTGCACATCACCTTCAGCAACAACATCTTCCGCGATATCGTCAGCCGCGCGCCGCGCGTGCGTTACGGCCAGGTCCACCTGTTCAACAACTACTTCGTCGGCAGCAAGGCGCATTCGGCCTACGGCTATGAATACACGGTGGGCGTGGGCCATGCGGCGCAGATCCTATCCAACAACAACGTGTTCGAGATCGCCGGCGTGACGCGCTGCGACCAGGTGGTGACGCCGATCGGCGGCACCGTGGCCGGCGCCTTCCGGGACGGCGGCTCGGTGCTGAACGGCGCCGCGCTGGCCGGATGCTCGACACCATCCAGCGTGGCCTACAGCGCGCCGTATGCCTACAGCGCGCGTCCGGTGGCGCTGGTCAAGCCCAACCTGCTGGCGCAGGCCGGTGGCGGCAAGCTGGTGTCGACCATCAGCGGCAGCGGCAACGTCACGCCCGACACCACCATCACGCTGACCTGCCCTGCTTCGGGCCTGTACTTCTGCGACGATTTCCAGAACAGCAGCATGGGCAACTGGAGCCTGCTGCAGGTGCCCGGCGCGAACGGCAGCTTCAGCGTCAAGGCCGAAGCCATCGGCGCGGCCAACATCGTGATGCAATACACCGCCGCCGTCACAGGCGGCGTGCTGGCCACGCTCAAGCCGTCGGCCATGGCCGGCGTGCCGGCGGGCGACTACTACGTCGAGGCCCGCATCAAGCCCATGACCAACAGCACCACCAGCAACAAGCTGCTGTACCTGCTCACGCGCTACAAGGACGCTAGCAACTGGTACGGCGCCGGCCTGAATGTGCAAGCCGCCACCACCAGCACCCAGGTGGAGATCGCCCGCATGCTGGCCGGTACGCTGACGCGGCCCAAGCAGGTGAAGAAGCCGATCCAGATGGATGCACAGTTCTACACCGTGCGCTTTGAAATGAAGGGAACCACGCTGACCGTCTACCTGGACGGCGAAGCGCTGGGCTCCGTCACCGATGCCAGCTTCGCCGAGCGCGGGCTGGTGGGACTGTACACCACCAACAAGTCGTTCCAGATCGATGATGTGCGCATCGGCGACCCGGCGCTCAAGCCGTCGCAGCTGACGCTCAATCCCTCCGCCCTGAGCTACGCGGCGGAAGTGGGCGACGCGCCGCTCAACGTCAACGTCACCGCCGTCAAGCCGGATGGCACGCTGGACAGCTTCAGCGCATCGTCCAGCAATCCGGCGGTGGCGGCGGTGTCCATCAACGGCGCCTCCCTGAGCGTGACGGCAGTCGGCGCGGGCAACGCCGCCATCACCGTCACCAGCGACTCCGATCCCACCCTGATGCGCACCATCGCGGCCACCATCGCGCCACAGTTCGTGCAGCCGACACCAACCTATGCATTGGGCGGCGCCACCCTGCCCGCCGCGCACGCGGACGGCAGCCACGTCGACGCCTCGCTCAAGCTGACCTTCGACGGTCCGCCGACGCTGGGCTCGGGCGGCAGCATCCGCATCTTCCGCAAGGCCGACAACGCGCTGGTGGACGTGATCCGCTTATCTGGCGAGACCGATATCCTCGGCTATCCGGGCCAGGCCAATCTGCGCAAGGTGAACACCACACCGGTCACCATCAGCGGCAACACGGTCACCATCAAGCCGCACGCCAACAAGCTGGCCTATGGCACCGAATACTATGTCGCCATTTCCGACGGTGTGTTCAACGGCGCCACGCTGGGCGGCGTGCCGTTCGCCGGCATCGGCGTGCTGGGCGACTGGTCGTTCACCACCCGCGCCGGTGCGCCGGCTTCCGCCGCCAGCCTGACCGTGGGCGACAGGGCCGATGCAGATTTCAGCACCGTGCAAGGCGCGCTGAATTTCGCCATGCAGACGCTGGGCGTGGCCGATCCGGTGACCATCCACGTGCGCAACGGCGTCTACACCGAGCTGCTCTACCTCCGCGGCAAGGACAACGTCACGCTGGTGGGCGAAAGCCGCGACGGCGCCATCATCCAGTACACCAACCATGACACGCTCAACACCGGCTCCGGCGCCAGCCAGGGCAACCCGGATGCAGCGGCGGCGGGCGGCCGCTCGCTGCTGCTGGCGGAAGCGTCGGACATGCTGGTGCTCGATACGCTGACCTTGAAGAACACCACGCTGCGCTCATCGGCCATCTCGGCACAGGCGGAGACGCTGTACTTCAACAACGACAACGGCCGCCTGATCGCCCGCAACGCCAACTTCTACAGCGAGCAGGATACGCTCAACCTGAAGGGCTACGCCTGGTTCTGGCGCTCGCTGGTGGCCGGCAATGTGGACTTCATCTGGGGCGGCAGCCGCGCCGCCCTGTTCGAGGAAAGCGAGATCCGCTCGGTGGGCGACACCAGCAACGCCAGCAGCGGCGGCTACATCTTGCAGGCGCGCGCGGCCAACGCCGGCGACAAGGGCTACGTCTTCCTGAACAGTCGCCTGACGCACGGTCCCGGTCCCGGCCCGCTGCACGGCGACGTGCCGGCCGGCGCCACCTACCTGGCCCGCAGCGCCGGCAATCCGGCCTACTGGGACAACGTCGCCTTCATCAACACCAAAATGGATGCGCACATCGCCACGGTCGGCTGGGCGGGGCCGGGCGTGAACGGCCAGCCGGCGTCCAATCCTGCTATGGCCAGCGCCGCCAGTGGCTGGCGCGAATACGGCAGCACCACGCTGGCAGGCGATCCGATCAACCTGGCGGCGCGCGTCGGCGGCTTCCAGCTGAGCGCCAGCGACGTTGCGGCCGGCTTCGCCGACCGCGCCAAGGTGTTCGCCGCGTATGGCGCCGGCGTGGGCTGGAATCCGCAGCCATAAGAAACGTCATCGTTTCGTCACAAGAATGGGATAACATGATGTGTTATCCCACTCAACCTGACGACGATTTTTATGACGAAGACTATGTCCTTGCGCGCCATCGTACTGGCCGCATCCTGCCTCGCCCTGTCCAGCGGCCAAGCCGCGCCGGCGGCGACCACCGCCTCCACCATGCCCAAGCTCGTCGTCGTGCTGGTGGTGGACGGCCTGCCGAACGAACAGGTGCAGCGCTATCGCGACCAGTTCGGTGACGGCAACCAGGGCGGCTTGCGGCGCATGCTCGACCAGGGCGCGTCCTTCAGCAACGCACACCAGGCACACGGCGTCACCGTCACCGCCATCGGCCACAGCGCGATACTGACCGGCGCCTATCCTTATGTGCATGGCGTGATCGGCAACAACTGGATCGATCCGGTCACCAAGAAGTCCGTCTACTGCACCGAAGACAGCAACTACACCTACATCGGCGAAGAGACCAAGCCGAGCGACGGCACCTCGCCGGCCAAGCTGAAAGTCAACACGCTGGGCGACGAACTGCGCTACGCCACCGGCAGCCGCAGCAAGGTCATCACCGTATCGGGCAAGGATCGCGGCGCGATTCTGTTGGCCGGCAAAACCGGCACCGCCTATATGTATATGGACGAAAGCGGCAACTTCGCCAGCAGCACCTATTACATGAAGCAGCATCCGGAATGGGCCACCAAATACCTGGCCACCAAGCCGCAGGACCGCTACTACGGCAAGACCTGGTCCACCCTGCTGCCGGAAGCGGCCTACGCCGCCGATGCGCCGGAAGAGCTGAACGCGCCCAAGCCAGGCTCGCACAACCGCCTGCCCTACACCTACTACAGCGAGAGCGGCAAGACCGACAGCGGCTACTACGCCAGCCTGCGGGTCGGCCCGTTCCTGGACCAGCTGACGCTGGACTTCGCGCGCGCGGCGGTGGACGGTGAAAACCTCGGCCGCAATCCGGCCGGCGTGCCGGACCTGCTGGGCGTAAGCCTGTCGGCGCACGACTACGTCAACCATGCGTTCGGCCCGGAGAGCAAACTGTCGCACGACCACCTGCAGCGGCTGGACCGCATGCTGGGCGAGTTCTTCACCTATCTGGACAAGCGCGTGGGGATGGACAATGTGCTGGTGGTGCTGACCGCCGATCACGGCTTCGCCAACACGCCGGAGTTCGCGCAAACGCAGCACTTCGATGCACAGCGCCTGGACGGCGCCAAGCTGATCGATGCGCTGGATGCGCATCTGGCGGAAAAATTTGGGGTGGCCAAGCTGGTGCAGGCGGCGTCGCTGCCGAACATCCATCTGGACTACGCGCTGGCGGCGCAGCAGAAGATCAGCCGCGAGACGCTGGAAAACACCGCCGCGCGATTCCTGCTGGCGCAGAACGGCATCGCCGACACCTTTACGCGCACCCAGTTCGAAAGCGGCGCGGTGCAAGGCACGCGCATCAACACGCTGATGCGCCGCGCCTGGAATCGCCAGTCGTCGGGCGACCTGATGGTGATCACCAAGCCGTACTGGTATTTCGCCAGCAGCAGCACCAACAGCGGCACCTCGCATGGCTCACCGTATGCCTACGACACCAACGTACCGCTGATGATCATGGGGAAGCGCTGGATCAAGCCGGGCGCCTACGGCCAGTATGCCGAAGTGGTCGACATCGCGCCGACCTTGGCCAAGCTGCTGCAACTACGTCCGCCAGCAGGCGCGGAAGGCCGCGTGCTGGTCGAGACGCTGCGCTGATTCAGCTCAGGTTATTCAAGTACTGATTCAGGTGCTCGAAGTTGAGCGGCTTGGAAAAGTGCTGGGTGAAACCGGCCGCGACGGCCTTCTTCACGGAATCCTGGTCGGCCGAGCCGCTCAGCGCAATAATCGGCACGCTCTGCGCGCCGGGCATGCGACGGATGGCGCGCACGGCGCCGAAGCCGTCCATCCACGGCATGCCGAGGTCCATGATGATCGCGCGCGGCATGCCGTCGCGCACCCAGTCGCAGGCTTCATAACCGTTGTGGGCCGAGGCGGTTTCGTAGCCTTGGCACTGCAGCAGCGCCGACAGCGATTCCACCATCTCGAAGTTATCGTCCACCACCAGTACCTGTTTTGCGCTTGCCATGATATACCTCACGTTGTTGGGATTTGTAAGGCCATCGTAGCAACGGCCGAGCTAGCCGTATGTTCGACAGCGCACCTTAACCCTCAGCGCGCACGGCGGCTTCGATTTTCGCCACGTCGATCTTGCCCATCTCCATCATGGCCTTGAAGGCGCGTTCGGCCACTGCGCCGCCCTGGGCCATGGCCTCGGTCAGCACGCGCGGGGTGATTTGCCACGACAGGCCCCATTTGTCCTTGCACCAGCCGCAGGCGCTGGGGGTGCCGTCGTTGCCGATGATGGCGTTCCAATAGCGGTCGGTCTCGGCCTGGTCGTCGGTGGCGATCTGGAATGAAAACGCTTCGCTTTGCTTGAAGGCGCTGCCGCCGTTCAGGCCCAGGCAAGGGATGCCGAGCACGGTGAATTCGACGGTCAGGACCTGGTCCTTTTTCCCGCCGGGGAAATTGGCGGGCGCGCGGTGGACGGCGGTCACGGCGCTGTCCGGGAACACACCGGCATAGAAGTTCGCGGCTGCTTCCGCGTCGTGGTCGTACCACAGGCAGATGGTATTTTTATTCATTAGTGCCTCCATATTGTCGCCAAATAGAAATCAAAACACTAAGATTACAGTATTAGCCATGGAAAGAAATCAGGGCGCACAATGCGCCCTTGGTCGTCGAAGCGATGGCCACGTCAATGACTACGAGCAAGCCTTGCCGTGGTCTGCGCGGAAGCCCTTGGCTAGCGCATCCGCCTCGCTCATGTACTCGCCGCTCTTGGTCTTACCGTACCAGCGGCCGCCTTCGCAATGATAGACCTTGGTCGATGAGTTGACCCATACCTTACCGGCACCGCCGCCGGCCGCAGTTGCTTTGGGTGCGGCTTTCGCCGGTGCGGCTACAGGAGCGGCTCTCGCCGCTGCGGGAGCAGGTGCGGGTGCAGCTGCCGGGGCGGCGGCTGGGGCAGGCGCAGGCGCGGCAGCGGCAGCAGCAGCGGCAGCGCCAGCTTTCTTGTCGACGCCGCCATGTCCGCGGCATGCCCCCTTCAGCGTGGCGCCACTGTACGGCGTCCCATCCTTGCAGACAGCAGTGACGGCAGGCGCCGCAGGCGCTTGCGCAAAGGCAGCAGTGGAGAACCCGGCGACAAGGGCGAACGCAAGCACTATTTTTCTCATGACCAACTCCCAATATGCACGGAGATACGTGCGTATCTCCGATACTATTGCAATTCCAACACTATGGAGTTCGTTTCACAACGGAGTTGGCCGGTGCGTCGCGTTTTTGAAACAGCGCGCCGCGCGGCACGCGCGGGCGCTAACGCTAACTCACCATCAGCTTGACCGACTTCAGGTTCACGCTGTCCGGACCGGCGTGTATGGTGAAGCTGCCCGGCTCCACTACGCGCTGCATCTCGGTGTTGTGGAACCACAGGTCGGACGGTTTGATGTCGAAGCTCAAAGTGCGCTTCTCGCCCGGCTGCAGCGTCACGCGCTTGAAGGCCTTCAATTCCAGTACCGGACGGGTAACCGAGCTGACGTCGTCGCGGATATAGATCTGCACCACTTCGTCGCCGGCGCGCTTGCCGGTGTTGGTCACGTCCACTTCGACCTTGGTCGATTCGCTGACGCCGATGCTGGCCTTGGCCAGGCGCGGCTCGGAGATCGCAAAGGTGGTGTAGCTCAAGCCGAAGCCGAACGGATACAGGGGCTTGGTCGAACCGTCAATGTAGCCACGGCGTGCCGATGGCTTGTGGTTGTAGAAGATCGGCAGCTGGCCCACGCTGCGCGCTATCGACACCGGCAACTTACCGCCCGGATTGGCGCGGCCGAACAACAGGTCGGCGGCGGCGTAGCCGGTCTCCTGGCCCATGTACCAGCCTTCGATGATGGCGTCGGCTTTCTCCGCCAGCAGGTTGATCGACAGCGGTCGGCCGTTCAGCAGGAACACCACGGTCGGCTTGCCGAGCGCGAAAATCGCGCGCGCCAGGTCGTTTTGCTGGCCCATCAGGTCCAGCGTTTCGCGATCGCCCAGGTGGGTGTCGGCCCACGCTTCGCGGCTGGTCTGTTCGTTGTCGCCAAGGACCATCACGATGGTGTCGGCCGCCTTGGCCGCTTCCACGGCGGCGGCGATCAGCTTGGCGTTGACTTCCGGCGGCGTGAACTTGATCTCGTCGGCGCCCCACAAGCGGCTTTCGGTGATGCGCACGCCTTCCGAGTACGACAGCGAGAAGCCCTGCGCCTTGGCTTCGGCCCGCAAGCCGTCGTAGATCGACACCACGTGGCGCGGAATGTCCGAGTAGCCGCCGATCGGCGTGTCCTTGGCGTGGGTGCCGACCAGCAGCAGCTTGCCGACCTTCTTGCCGTCCAGCGGCAGCACGCCCTTGTCGTTCTTCAGCAGCACCGGCGTGCGGGTCGCCGACAGCCGCGCCAGCGCAATGGCGTCCGGCGTGGCGGTCAGGCTGTCGGCCACCTTGGCGTCGACATATGGCTGCTCGAACAGGCCCGATTGGAATTTCATGGTCAGGATGCGGCGCACCACGACGTCGATCTCGGCTTCCGAGACGCGCTTTTCCTTCACCAGCGCGCCCAGCTCCTTGTAGGCCAGGCCGTCCGGGGTTTCCACATCGACGCCGGCCTTGATGGCGCGGTAGGCGGCTTCCTTCGGCGTCGCTACCAGCTTGTGGCGGGTGATCAGTTCATTGATGCCGAAGTAGTCCGACACGGTGATGCCCTTGAAGCCCCACTCCTCGCGCAGCACCTTGTGCAGCAGCCAGTGGCTGGCGTGCGACGGCACGCCGCCGATTTCGTTATACGACGGCATAACGCAACCGACGTTGGTTTCACGGATGGCTTTTTCAAACGGCGGGAAGAAGTCTTCGCGCAGGGTGCGCTCGCTGACTTCCGCCGGGCCGATGTTGGTGCCGTTCTCGGGCTGGCCGTGGCCGGTCATGTGCTTGAGGGTGACAAACACCTTGTCCTTGGCCAGCTTGGCGTCGGTGCCGGCAAAGCCGATGATGGCGGCCTTGCCGATTTCGCCGCACAGGTAAGGGTCTTCGCCGTAGGTTTCCTCAATCCGGCCCCAGCGCGGTTCGCGCGCCACGTCCACCACCGGCGCCAGCGCCAGGTTGGCGCCGCGCACGCGCATCTCGCGCGCCGCGACGCTGAAGATTTTCGTCGTCAGTTCCGGATCGAACGACGAGGCAATGCCGATCGCCTGCGGGAAGCAGGTGGCGTCGCGCGCCACGTAGCCGTGCAATGCTTCCTCGTGCATGAACATCGGGATGCCGAGGCGGGTCTGCTCGACCGCCCACTTCTGCGCAGCGTTGACGTAGGTGGCGGTTTCCAGCGCGTTGCGATTTTTCTGCTCGCCGGAGTCGCCGGCGGCCCCGCCCTGGGCCACGCGGCGGTCGGACGGGCGACCGATCATGCCCAGGCCGTGCGGCCAGACCTTCTGCGCCTTGGCGGCCGAGAACTCGCCCTTGGCGTCCTGGATCTCGGTCTTCTGCTGCCAGGTGCAGATCATTTGGGCGATCTTCTCGTCCAGCGTCATGCGCCCCAGCAGATCGTCGACGCGTTTTTCCAGCGGCAGCGCGGCGTCCTTGTAAGGCGCTTGCGCGGCAGCGGCAAACGATGGCAACACGGTCAGGCCGGCCAGGCCGGACACGGACGTGAGGAACTGCCTGCGATGATTGGTCATGCGATTGTCTCCTTGATTTTTATAGGTATTAGCGCTTGCCTGCACGGGTGCTGACGTCGACCCACACGGCGAGCGTCAGAATCGCGCCCTTGACGATCATTTGCCAGTACGTGTCCACGTCCAGCATCGACATGCCGTTGTCCAGCGACGCCATGACCAGCGCGCCGATCAGCGCCCCGTGTACGGTGCCCGAGCCGCCGCGCATCGAGGTGCCGCCGATGAAGCAGGCCGCAATCGCATCCAGCTCGCCCGAGGTGCCGGCCGATGGCGAACCGGCCGCCAGGCGCGCGGTGTTGACGATGCCGGCCAGTGCGCACATCAGGCCCATGATCCCGAAGATCCACAGCTTGATCGACTTGACGTTGATGCCCGACAGGCGGGTCGCCTCCATGTTCGAACCGACCGAGTACACGCGGCGGCCGAACACCGTCTGCGTGGTGACGTAGCTGAACACGCCCAGCAACGCCAGCAACAGCAGCACCGGCAGCGGGATGCCTTCGTAGGAGTTGAAGGTGATGACGAAAGCCGCCAGCACCACGCCCAGCATGGCCAGCTTGGCGGCGTCGCGCCATACCGGCGCAATGTCCAGCTTGTGTACGACGCGGCTGCGGCGCTGCGCGAAGATCAGGTAGATCGCCACCGCGAACAACAGGAAGCCCAGCGCGATGCCCAGCACCGGCGACAGGTAGGCCTGGCCGATGTAGACCATGTCGTCCGATACCGGCGCGATGGTGGTGCCGCCGGTTACGCCCAGCACAATGCCGCGATAAGCCAGCATGCCGCCCAGGCCGACGATGAAGGACGGAATGCCCAGGTAGGCGGTCAGGTAGCCGTTGAACAGGCCGATGATCAGGCCCACCACCAGCACTGCGATCAGTGTCATGGGCAAGGGCAAATGGTGCGTCACGTCCAGCACCGCCGCGATGCCGCCCAACAGTCCAAGCAGCGAGCCGACCGAGAGGTCGATCTCGCCGGCGATGATCACCAGCGACATGCCGCAGGCGACGATGCCGGTGATGGCCATCTGGCGCATCAGGTTGGACAGGTTGCGCGGCGTGACGAAGCCACCTTCGGTGTGGTAGCTGAAGAAGGCCCAGATCAATGCCACCGCGATCAACAACGCCAGCATCTTATACTGCGTGAACAACTGCTTGATATTCATACTTTTCATTTTTAATCCTGGTTCAATGCGCGTCCAGCGCCGCAGCCAGCACGGTTTCCTGGCTCAGATTGTCGTTGACGAAATCGCCGCGTAGCTTGCCCTCGCCGATCACCAGCACCCGGTCCGAAATGCCCAGCACTTCGGCCAGTTCCGACGACACCATGATGATCGACATGCCCTCCTTGGCCAGATTGAAGATCAGCTGATAGATCTCGAACTTGGCGCCGACATCGACGCCGCGCGTCGGTTCGTCAAGGATCAGGATCTTCGGTTTGGTCAGCAGCATCTTGGACAGCACCGCCTTCTGCTGGTTGCCGCCGGAAAGGCCGGTGATCGGCAGGAAGGGGCTGGAGGTCTTCAGCTTGACGCTCTTGATCTCCTGGCGGATGGTCGCCAGTTCGGCATCCTGGTCGATGCGGGTGGCGCGCACGAAGTCGTTCAGCACCGCCAGCGTCATGTTGTGGCCGACGCCGAGGTCCGGCACGATGCCGTGGTGCTTGCGGTCTTCCGGCACCATGGCCAGGCCGTTGCGGATCGACTTCACCGGCGTACTGGTATCGAGCTTGCGGCCGTTCAGCCAGACTTCCGCCTGGCTCTCGCCCGGATACGCGCCGAAGATGGCGGACACCAGTTCGGTGCGCCCTGCTCCCACCAGGCCGGCGATGCCGAGGATCTCGCCCTTGCGCAGCTTGAAGGAGATGTCGTCCACCCGCTTGCGCTCCGGATTATCCGGGTCGAAGCAAGTGACGTTGCGCGCTTCGAAAATCACCTCGCCCGGCGTATGTTCGCGCTGCGGATACAGCTGCGTCATTTCGCGGCCGACCATCTGCGCGATGATGCGGTCGATATTCATCTCCGACATCGGCGTGGTGGCGATATGCTGGCCGTCGCGGATGGTGACGATGGTGTCGCAGATGTCGGCCACCTCATCCAGCTTGTGCGAGATGTAGACGCAGGTGACGCCCTTGGCTTTCAGCGAATGGATAATCGCCAGCAGCACCTTGATCTCGGACGCCGTCAGCGAGGACGATGGCTCGTCCAGGATCAGCAGGCGCGCGTTCTTGTTGAGCGCCTTGGCGATCTCGATCAGCTGCTGGTGGCCGCCGCCGTACTGCTTCACCGGCAGCACCACGTTGACGTCGTTGATGTTCAGTTCCTTCAGCAGCAGCTCGGCGCGGCGGTTCATGGCCGCATAGTCCATGCGGCCGCCCGGCAGCGTGATTTCGTTGCCGAGGAAGATATTCTCCGCCACCGACAGCTCCGGCACCAGCATCAGTTCCTGGTGGATGATGACGATGCCGGCGGCCTCGGTTTCACGGATGGACTGCGCCTGCAAAGGCTTGCCGTCCCAGATAATCTCGCCGTCCCAGGTGCCGTGCGGGTACACGGCGGACAGCACTTTCATCAAAGTCGATTTACCGGCGCCGTTCTCGCCACAAAGGCCGGCGCATTCGCCGGCCTTGAGCTTGATGTCGATGCCGTTCAAAGCGCGCACGCCGCCAAACTCCTTGACGATGTTGCGCATTTCCAGAAGATATTCGGCCATCCTGAATCCCTTAGTTGGCGGTCAGTTGAGCCTTGGTGTAGAAGCCGTCGTCAGACAGTATGTTCACGTTCGCCTTGGTCAGGGCGATCGGCGCCAGCAGCAGCGTGCTGACGTTCTTCGTACCATTCGGATAGCTGGCGTTGTAGGCCGGCGCTTCGTTGCGTACCAGCTTGATCGACAGGCGTGCGGCTTCGGTGGCGATCAGCTTGAGCGGCTTGTAGACGGTCATGGCCTGGGTGCCGGCGATGACGCGCTTGACGGCCGCCAGGTCGGCGTCCTGGCCGGAGACCGGCACTTTGCCGGCCATCTTCTGCGCGGCCAGCGCCTGGATCGCACCGCCGGCGGTGGCGTCGTTGGATGCGACCACGGCGTCGATCTTGTTGCCGTTGGCGGTCAGCGCGTTCTCCACGATGGACAAGGCTTCGGAGGCGCTCCAGTCCTTGGTCCACTGCTTGCCCACGACCTTGATGTCGCCCTTGTCGATCAGCGGCTGCAGCACTTTCATCTGGCCTTCGCGCAGGACCTTGGCGTTGTTGTCGGTCGGCGCGCCGCCCAGCAGGTAGTAGTTACCTTTCGGTTTGATGGCGACCAGGCTGCCGGCCTGCAATTCGCCGACCTTGGCGTTGTCGAAGGAGATGTAGGCGTCGATGTCGGCATTCAGGATCAGGCGGTCGTAGGACACCACTTTGATCTTGGCCTTCTTGGCTTCACGGATGGCGTTGTTCAACACCGTGGCGTTGTACGGCACGATGACCAGCACATCCACGCCGCGCGCGATCAGGTTCTCGATCTGCGAAATCTGGCGCTGCTCGCTGGCGTCGGCCGATTGCACGAACACCTTGGCGCCCAGCTTTTCGGCTTCGGCGGTGAAGTACTCACGGTCGCGCGCCCAGCGTTCCAGGCGCAGGTCGTCGATCGAAAAACCGATCTTCGGGTTCTTGGCGTCGGCCATGGCGCTGCCGGCGCCCAGGGCCATCATGGCGCCCAACACGGCGCTTACTACAATCTTCTTCATTTTTTTTGTGTCTCCGTAAATTGCATTCGTCAAACCGTCATTCCGGCGCAGGCCGGAATCCATGCCGAATATGCGTCGTCGCAGTCGTTCCATGGATTCCGGCTGGCGCCGGAATGACGGCACTGATCAGTGGTTGTGGCGTGCCAGGGTCTGGCCCACTTCCTTGTATTCGAGCGCCAGTTCCATGCAGGCGCCGGTCTCCATCTGGCCCACGGTGGAGCGGTACAACTCCTGCCATGGCGTCTGGCTGGCCGGAATGGCTGGAATGCCTTCGGCCTTGCGCTTGACCAGTTCCTCGTCGCTGATCAGCATATTGCAACTGCCTTCATTCAGGTCCACGCGCACGGTGTCGCCGGTGCGGATGTAGGCCAGGCCGCCGCCTACCGCGCTTTCCGGCGAGGCGTTCAGGATCGACGGGCTGTCCGAGGTGCCGGACTGGCGGCCGTCGCCCAGCGTCGGCAGCCAGTTGACGCCGCGCTTGATCAGCGCATCGGGCGGTTGCATGTTGACGACTTCCGCCGAGCCGGGCCAGCCGATCGGGCCGGCGCCGCGAATCACCAGCATGCAGTCCTCGTCGATGTTCAGCGACGGGTCGTTGATGCGGTCGTGGTAGTCGCCCGAACCGTCGAACACGATGGCGCGCGATTCGAACACGTTCTCGGCGCCCGGCTTGCTCAGGTAGCGCGCGCGGAACTCCGGCGAAATCACGCTGGTCTTCATGATGGCGAAGTCGAACAGGTTGCCCTTCAGGACGAAGAAACCGGCGTCTTCCTTCAGCGGCGCGCTGAATGGATAGATCACTTCGCGGTCGACGGTCTCGCGACCGAGCAGATTCTCCGCCATGGTCTTGCCGGTGACGGTGAGGCGCTTGGAGCGCAGCTTGCCCTGCTGTTCCAGTTCCCACATCACGGCAGGCACGCCGCCGGCGCGGTGGAAGCGCTCGCCCAGGAATTTACCGGACGGCTGCATGTTCAGCAGCAACGGCACCTTGTGGCCGTATTCCATCCAGTCGCTCGACTTCAGCTCGACGCCGGCGTGACGCGCCATGGCGACGATGTGCTGCTGGGCGTTGGTGGATCCGCCGATGGCGGCGTTAACCACGATCGCGTCCAGGAAGGCGTCGCGGTTCAGGATGGCCGAAGGACGGAGGTCCTGCTTCGCCATCTCGACGATGCGCTTGCCGGTTTCGTAGGCCATCTGTCCGCGTTCGCGGTACGGCGCGGGAATCGCCGAGCACCCGGTCAGCGACATGCCCAGCGCTTCGGCGATGGCGTTCATGGTCGATGCGGTGCCCATGGTGTTGCAGTGGCCGGCCGACGGCGCCGAAGCGGCGGCGATCTGCAGGAACTTCTCGTTGTCGATCTTGCCTGCGGCCAGTTGACGGCGGCCTTTCCAGATGGCGGCGCCGGAACCGGCCAGTTCACCCTCGAACCAGCCGTCCAGCATCGGGCCGCCGGACAGCACGATGGCGGGAATGTCGACCGTGGCAGCGGCCATCAGCTGCGACGGCGTGGTCTTGTCGCAGCCGGTGGTCAGCACCACGGCGTCGATCGGATAGCCGTGCAGGATTTCGACCAGGCCCATATACGCCAGGTTGCGGTCGATGGCGGCGGTCGGGCGGCGGCAGTTCTCGAAGATCGGGTGCAGCGGGAATTCCATCGCGATGCCGCCGGCATCACGGATACCGTCGCGCACGCGCTGGGCCAGCTCCAGGTGGATGCGGTTGCACGGGCTGATGTCGCTGCCGCTTTGTGCAATGCCGATGATCGGGCGGCCGGAACGCAGTTCCTCCGGCGTGATCCCGTAGTTCATGAAGCGCTCGAGATAGAGCGCGGTCATATCGATATGGTCTGGATTATCAAACCAGTCCTGCGAACGGTAGCGACGCGATTGGGTGCTCATGGAGGTGCCTATTCTGATAAATATTCTGGTAAATACGAATGCTGCAGTTGTCCCGGTGTCGCCACGCGGAAGCTGAATACGCCTCCCGCCAGCGGTTCCCGGCGCAATTCTTCGTCCGTCAGTCCCTTGCGGGCCGTGGTCACGAACACGGTGCGCAGATCCTCGCCCCCGAAGGCGACCTTGGTGACATTCGAACACGGCATGGGGATTGTGTCCAGCAGTTCCCCCGATGCCGCATACCGCTCGATGCGGGCGCCGGCGAACAGGCCGACCCACAACGCGCCGTCGGCATCCACCGCCGTGCCGTCCGGGTAGCCGGCGCCGGCGATCTTGACGAACACGCGCTTGTTGGACAGCGCGCCCTGTTCGTCCAGGTCGAAGGCGTAAATGGTCTTCTCCAGCGTGTCCGTGTGGTAGAAGGTGCGGCCGTCCGGGCTGACGCACGGACCGTTGGTGATGACGTAGCCGCCGTCCTTGTGCTGCAGGCCCTGGCCCGCACCGAGACGGAACAGCGAACCGCTGGGCGCCACTTCGGCGTTGTCCATGGAGCCGAACCACAGCGCGCCGTGGCGGTCCACATAGCCGTCGTTGAGGCGATTGCCCGGCAGCTCGGCTTCCAGTTCCTGGATAGTGCTCAGCGCACCGGTCTCGAACGAGAAGCGCTCGATGCGGCCCGGCAGGCCGCACACGAAGTCGCCGCCGTGGATCGGCAAGGCGAAGCCCACTTCGGACGTCAGCGTCCAGCTCTGGCGGCGGCCGCCGTCTTCCGCGCAGCGGTGGATGGCGCGCTGCTTGATGTCGACGAAGTACAGCATCTTGTCTTCAGAATGCCATACCGGGCCTTCACCGAGGGTCGCCCCCAGCGGCCAGATGCACTCAGGCTGGTAGAGGTTCATGCACCATACCATCCGGCGTCTACGAAGTAATCGCGGCCGGAGCAGCGTCGTGCATTGTCCGAGGACAGGAACAGCGCCATGGCGGCGATGTCTTCCGGCTCCACGCGCTCGTGCAGGCACTGCGCGTTGAGGATCTCCTGCTCGCCTTCCGGCGTGTGCCACAGCGCCATCTGGCGCGCGGTGCGCACCGAACCGGGAATCACGCAGTTGACGCGGATGCCGTCACGTCCCAGGTCGCGCGCCAGGCCGCGGGTCAGTCCTTCGATGGCCGCCTTGGCGGTCATGTACAGGGTCAGGTCCGGCAGCGCCAGGTGCCACGAGATCGAACCGAAGTTCAGGATCACGCCGCTGCCGGCCTTCTTCATGCCGGGCGCCACGGCCTGCGCGCAGAAGAACTGGTGGCGCAGGTTGACGGCCAGGCTGTCGTCCCAATACTTGCCGGTGACGTCTTCAATCTGGTGACGGTTGTCGTTGGCGGCGTTGTTGATCAGGACTTCAATCGCCCCGTGATCCTTTTCGATCTGCGCGAACACGTTGGACAAGGCGTCCAGGTCGGTCAGGTCGCAGGGGAAGAAGACCGGCGGGATTTTGGCGCCCTTCATACTGTCGGCCAGCTCGCGCGAGGCTTCGACGGCGATGTCGACGAAGAACACTTGCGCGCCTTGTTTGACGAATGCGTCCACGATGCCGGCGCCGATGCCGGTTCCGCCGCCAGTAATCAGGACCCGCTTGCCAGCGAGGTCCGGGTAGGTAGCGTAGACCAGGGGTTGAACCATTTATTCTCTCCAGAGATGCAGTTATGTTTGCGTTTTGTTTTTAGTTGAGCAGGCCGCGTTGGGCCAGATTGCGGTACAGCGCGCGCACGCCGAAGGTCCACGGTGCGACTTCTTCGCTCAGGTAGACGTGGTTGACCAGCATGCCGAGCGACGGGCTGCTGATGCTGACGCGGTCACCCAGCTTGTGGGTGAAGCCGGCGCCCGGTGCGCCACGGTCCTTGATCGGCGAGAACATGGTGCCGAGGAAGAGCATGAAGCCGTCCGGATACTGGTGGTGCGGGCCGCTGGTTTGCGACACCAGGTCCAGCGGATCGCGGCTGATCTGGCGCATGCGGCTTTCGCCGTCCAGGCGGAAGCCGTCTTCGGCGCCTTCGATCGCCAGGCGCAGTTCCGCATTGCGTACGGTGTCGATGGTGAAGCGTTCGTCGAACAGGCGGATGAACGGGCCGATGCCGCAGGAGGCGTTGTTGTCCTTGGCTTTACCCAGCAGCAGCGCGCTGCGGCCTTCGATGTCGCGCAGGTTGACGTCGTTGCCCAGGGTGGCGCCGACGGTCTGGGCGCGGCTGTTCACGGCCAACACGATTTCCGGTTCAGGGTTGTTCCATTTCGATGCCGAGTTCAGGCCGACGTCGGCGCCGAAACCGACCGCCGACATCGGCTGCGACTTGGAGAACACTTCGGCGTAAGGGCCGATGCCCACTTCCATGTACTGCGACCAGGCGCCGCGCGCGATGAATTCTTGCTTGAGCTTTTCCGCTTCCGGCGAACCTGGCTTGATGGCCGACAGGTCGGCGCCAATGTCCTTGAGCAGCGAGGCGCGCAGCTCGTCGGCCTTGGCCGGATTGCCGCCGGCCTGCTCTTCGATCACGCGTTCCAGCAGGCTGACGGCGAAGGTCACGCCGCAAGCCTTGATGGCTTGCACGTCGCACGGCGCCAGCAGGCGCACCGCCGCCTCTGCGTGAGGGCCGCCGTTGCCCAGCGCCGCTTCCACCAGCGCCTCGGCGCGGCCCAGCGATTCACCTTGCGCCGAGTGGGCGAAAGCCACCAGGTCGTCGCGCTCCAGCAGGTCCGACATGGTCGGCGCCAGCGCAGTGATGTCGAATACTTCGCCGTTGCGCACCACGACCACGCTTGGGCCGTTGACGTCGGCGCGCCATACGCGGCCTACCAGCAGTGCGTCCGGCAGGTCGACCGGCAGGTGGGCCGATACCGGCGCGTGTTTCAGATTGTTTTTCATGGGATGTCCTTTGTCTCGATTTTCAGCTTCAGTGCTTATCAACGCCCGAGGCTCGGTTTGTTAGGGGAATATGTCCAGCCGGGTACCAAATACCGCATCGCCATCGCGTCGTCGCGCGCCGTGGTGGCTACCTTCTTATACAGCTCATGGGCCGCTTCAATGCGGTCCATGTCTGGTTCTATGCCCAGGCCCGGTGCTTGTGGCACCTTGACCTCGCCGCCGATGATTTGCAGCGGCTCGCGCGTCAGGCGTTCCTGACCTTCCTGCCAGATCCAGTGGGTGTCGATGGCGGTGATCCTGCCCGGCGCGGCGGCGGCGGCGTGGGTAAACATCGCCAGCGACACGTCGAAGTGATTGTTGGAGTGCGAACCCCAGGTCAGCCCCCAATCGTGGCACAACTGCGCCAGCCGCACCGAACCCTGCATGGTCCAGAAGTGCGGATCGGCCAGCGGAATGTCGACGGCGCCCAGCAGATGCGAGTGCGCCATCTGGCGCCAGTCGGTGGCGATCATATTGGTGGCGGTGGGGATGCCGGTGGCGCGGCGGAACTCGGCCATGATTTCGCGGCCCGAGTAGCCGTCCTCCGCACCGCACGGGTCTTCGGCGTAGGCCATCAGATGGCCCTGGCCACGGCACAGGCCCACCGCTTCGCGCAGCGACCAGGCGCCGTTCGGGTCCAGCGTCACGCGCGAATCGGGGAAGCGGGCCTTGATGGCGGCGATGGCTTCCATCTCTTCGGCGCCGCGCATCACGCCGCCTTTCAGCTTGAAGTCGCGGAAGCCGTATTTGGCGACGGTGGCTTCGGCCAGTTCGACGATGGCGGCCGGCGTGACGGCTTCCTGGTTGCGGCGCGCGTACCAGTCGGAGGCGCCCTCGCCGCTCAGGTATGGCAGGTCGGTGCGGCGACGGTCGCCGATGTAGAACAGATAGGCCAGCATCGGCACGCTGTCGCGCTGTTGGCCGGCGCCGAGCAGTTCGCAGACCGGCACGTTCAGGTGCTGCCCCAGCAGGTCGAGCAACGCCGCTTCGACGGCGGTGACCACGTTCTCAAGGCGCAGATTGATTTCGTGCGGTTGCTTCAGTATTTCCGCTTCGGCGTCGTCGGTCACCTGATGGAAACCGCCGATGGACGCGCGGATGGCGTTCAGGGTGCGGTTGTAGCGGCCGACCTGGGCGCCGACGACCATCGGCACGGCGTTTTGCAGCGCGCGCAGGATGCCGGCGCCGCCGGGAACCTCGCCCATGCCGGTGTGGCCGGCGCTATCTTTTAACAGTACTAAATTCCGGGTGAAGTACGGCGAATGAGCGCCGCAAAGATTGAGCAGCATGCTATCGTGACCCGCCACTGGTACTACTTGCATCTCCGTTATCACCGGACTGCCAGCCTCCGGCGTTTTTGTTGCATGTACCATCTCTTTACCCTAAAATGAATAGCGCTAACATTTTATGAGTGTGAAGGAATTATGCGACCAAGTCAACACGCTTTACAGCAGTTTATCCCCAGCTGTTTCGGTGCCGTCCTGACGGCCTTTATGATGAACGCGACGGCTGCGGAACCACCTTCACACTGGGTAGCCAGCTGGGGTGCAGCGCAGCAAATTCCCGAGCCGGAGAATCAACTCCCAGTCGAAAACTGGCGCGATGGCAGCCTCCGCCAGATCGTCCATCTCACTCTGGGCGGCAAGCAGTTCCGGGTGCGCGTCAGCAACGCATACGGCACTGCACCATTGATGCTGCAGGCAGCCAGCGTAGCGCTGGCGCCAACGCCCGGCAAAGCCGGCATCGCCGCCTCTAGCTTGCGCCCCCTGACCTTCGACGGCAGCGCCACGGTCATGATTCCGGCCGGCGCGGAATACTACAGCGATGTTGTGGAGATGGAGCTGAAACCGGCCGCCGATTTGGCCATATCGTTGTATTTCAGCGAAGCGCCGGCACGCCAGACCGGCCATCCCGGCGCCCGCGCCACCACTTTCCTCGCCAAAGGCAACCGCGTGAGCGAGGCGGAATGGGACGACGCCACCACCGTCACGCGCTGGTATGCGCTGAGCGACGTCGAGGTGCGCGCCCCGCGCAGCACCGGCGCGCTGGTGGCGGTGGGCGATTCGATCACCGACGGTTACGGCGTTGCGGCCGACACCAACACCCGCTGGCCGGACATGCTGGCCGCGCGCCTGCGCGGGGCCAAGCAATCGCTGGGCGTGGTCAACGCCGGCATCGGCGGCGGCCGCATGCTACGCGACGGCCTGGGACCGAACGTGGCGGCGCGCTTCGACCGCGAAGTGCTGTCGCGCGCCGGCGTCACCCACGCACTGGTGATGATCGGCGTGAATGACCTGGGCGGCCAGCACCGCAATACGCAGGAAACGCCGGCCGACCGCCAGCAGATGCTGGCCGACCTCAAACTGGCGCACCGCCAGCTGGCCGAACGCGCCCGCGCACATGGCGTGTGCCTGATCGGCGCCACGCTGACGCCTTATGTGGGCAGCGACTACTATCACCCCGAGACTGAAAACGAGGCGGACCGCCAGGAATTGAACCAGTGGATACGCCATTCCGGCGTGTTCGACGCGGTGGCCGATTTCGACGCCGCGCTGCGCGACCCGGCCAAGGCCGACCGCATGAAGGCGGAGTATGACTCCGGCGACCATCTGCATCCATCCTCCGCAGGCTACCGCGCCCTGGCCGATGCCGTGCCGCTGGCCGCGTTGCGCAAACAATGCGGAGCCGCCAAATGATGGGCGCGCGTACCATATCGTCCATGCTCTCCGCACTGATGGCGGCGACACTGCTGCCGGCGGCGGCGGCCAGCTACACCAATCCCGTGCTGAGCGGCTTCCACGCCGATCCGAGCGTGTGCCGCGTGGGCGGCGACTACTACCTCGCCACCAGCAGCTTCGAATACTTCCCCGGCGTGCCGATCTACCACAGCAAGGACCTGGTCCACTGGCGCCAGATCGGCCACGCGCTCACGCGCGCCAGCCAGTTGAAGCTGACCAACACCCGTAGCTCGCAAGGCATCTACGCCCCAACCCTGCGCTGCCACGACGGCGTGTTCTATATGGTCACCACCAATATGGAGGGCGGCGGCGCCTTCTACGTCCACACCAAGGACCCGGCCGGCGAATGGTCGGAACCCGTGTGGCTCAACGATAAAACCTGGGGCATGGACCCGTCGCTGTTCTTCGACGACGACGGCAAGGTCTATTACACGCGCCACGGCGGCGGTGAACATGGCGGCGTGTATCAGGCGGAAATCGACGTCAAGGCCGGCAAGCTGCTGGAGCAACCGCGCCTGATCTGGTCCGGCACCGGCGGCGTGTGGCCGGAAGGCCCGCACTTATACAAGCAGGACGGTTTGTACTACCTGCTGATCTCCGAAGGCGGCACCTCCTACAACCACAGCCTGACGATGGCGCGTTCGGCAACGCCGGGCGGTCCATACACGGCCAATCCCGCCAATCCGATCCTGACGCATCGCGGACACCCGGAGCTGCCGCTGCAGGCCACCGGCCACGGCGACCTGGTACAAACGCCGGAAGGCAAATGGTGGATGCCGCTACTGGGCATACGCCCGATCGCCAACCGCCATCACCTCGGCCGCGAAACGCTGCTGACGCCCGTCGAGTGGAACAGCGAGGGCTGGCTCACCGTGAACAAGGGCAAACCGCTGGCGACCGAAATGTCCGCCGAAGGCCTGCCGCCGTTCGCACCGTGGCCCACCGAACCGGTACGCGACGACTTCATTCTGTCCAAGCTTGGCCTGCAATGGACGCAGCTGCGCGGTCGCGGCGACGGCCTGTGGTCGTTGAGCGAACGTCCCGGCTACCTGCGCCTGAAAGGCAGCAGCGTCACCATGAATGACATCGCCCAACCGGCCTTCATCGCCCGCCGCCAGGAGCACATGCGCATGCGCGCATCGACGGAGGTGGAGTTCCAGCCGTCGGCCGCCACGCACGCCGCCGGCTTGGTGCTGCGTCAGAACGAAAACAACTACTACGAACTGCGCATCACCGGCATGCCGCAGCGCCGCCTTGAACTGCTAGCGCGCTCGGGCGGCGTGACGTCGCTGCAAGCCACGGCGAAGCTGCCGCCGGGGAACGGCCCGGTGCAGTTGCAGGTTGAATCGTGGGCCAACCGCTATGAGTTCAGCTACAGCTACAGCGCCGGCGGCGCCAACGCGCCGCTCAAGCTGGTCGGCACCGTACCCACCGCACCGCTGTCATCCGAATCGGCGGGTGGATTCACCGGCGTCTTTATCGGCATGTATGCGGAAGGCGCCCGGCAGCAAGCCATGCCTGCCGCAGATTTTGCATGGTTCGACTACCAGGCACTGGAAAAATAAAACGATATGAATAAAACGATATGAGACAACGACTCCTGGCAACCGGGGCCCTGTTGGCGGCCCTGCTTGCGCACGCCCTCCCCGCGCACGCACTGGGCCAGAAAAAACTGGCGTGGTTCGACCAGCCTCCATCCGGCGCGGTGACGCTGGCGAACAACGGCAAAGCCGCCCGGCTGTATGTGGACGGCGCCGACCACGTCGGCGTGGTGCGTGCCGCCGGTGACCTGCAGGCGGACATCGCCCGCGTCAGCGGCGCCAGGCCGGTGCTGACCGCGGACGGCAAGCCGGCGGGCGCGGATGTGGTGATCATCGGCACCATCGGCAAAAGCGCATTGATCGACCAACTGGTTGCCACCGGCAAGCTCGATGTTTCGGCCATCAAGGGCAAATGGGAAGGCTGGCAGGTGCAAACGCTGAACCAGCCGCTGCCCGGCGTTGAGCGCGCACTGGTGATCGCCGGCAGCGACAAGCGCGGCACCATCTACGGCATCTACGAGATGTCCGAGCAGATCGGCGTCTCGCCATGGAACTGGTGGGCCGACGTGCCGGCGGCAAAGCACGCCAGCATTTACGCGGCGGCCGGCGCTGCGGTGAGCGATGCGCCGGCGGTGCAGTACCGCGGCATCTTCCTGAACGACGAAGCGCCGGCGCTGACCGGCTGGGTCAAGCAGCACTACGGCGACTTCAATCACAAGTTCTACTCCAAGGTGTTTGAACTGATCCTGCGCATGCGCGGCAACTACCTTTGGCCGGCCATGTGGGGCGAAGCGTTCTACGACGATGACAAGTTGAACGGCAAGACCGCCGACGATTACGGCGTCGTCATCGGCACCTCGCACCACGAGCCGATGATGCGCGCGCACGACGAATGGCGCCGCTACGGCGCCGCCCAGCACTGGGACTACAACCGCAGCGGCGAAGCCCTGCGCGAATTCTGGACGCAGGGCCTGCGCGTCACTAAGGGGCAGGAAAAGCTGATCACCCTGGGCATGCGCGGCGACGGCGACGAGCCGATGTCGCGCGATTCCAACGTGTCGCTGCTGGAGCGCATTGTCACCGACCAGCGCAGCATCATCGCCAGGGAGATCGATCCGGACGTGACCAAGGTGCCGCAGGTATGGGCCTTGTACAAGGAAGTGCAGGACTACTACGAAAAAGGCATGCGCGTGCCGGACGACGTCATGCTGCTGTGGTGCGACGACAACTGGGGCAATATCCGCCGCCTGCCGACGCAGGATGAGCGCAAGCGCGCCGGTGGCGCCGGCGTCTACTATCACTTCGATTACGTCGGCGGTCCGCGCTCCTACAAGTGGATCAACGTAACGCCGCTGCCCAAGGTGTGGGAACAGATGCATCTGGCGTGGCAGTACCAGGCCAACCGCATGTGGATCGTAAATGTGGGCGATTTAAAACCGATGGAAGTGCCGATCGAGTTCTTCCTCACCTATGCATGGAACCCGGCGGCATGGCCGGCGGAGCGTCTGCCGGATTACCTGAAGCTGTGGGCGACGCGCGAATTCGGGCCTGAGCATGCGGACGATATCGCCGACATCGTGGCCAAGTACGCCAAGTACAACGGCCGCCGCAAGCCGGAGATGCTGGAGCCGAACACTTATAGCCTGGTGAACTACAACGAGGCCGAACGCATCGTCGCCGAGTACAAGTCGATTGCGGCGCGGGCGGAGAAGATCTCGGCGGCGCTGCCGGCGGCCAGGCGCGATGCGTTTTATCAGTTGGTGCTGTATCCGGTCAAGGCCGGTGCGGTGGTGAACGAGTTATATGTCACGGCGGGCATGAACCGCTTGTATGGCTTGCAGGGGCGCGCCGCCACCAATGACCTGGCGGCGCGGACACGTGCGCTGTTCGCGGAGGATGCGGCGCTGGTGCGCCGCTATCACCAGGACATCAGCGGCGGCAAGTGGAACCATATGATGTCGCAAACGCACCTGGGCTATACCTACTGGAACCAGCCGCCGCGCAATGTGATGCCGCCGGTGACAGAAATGCAGGTGCCGACAGCGGCCGACATGGGTGTGGCGGTGGAAGGCAGCGAGAACGTCTGGCCTGGACCGGCCGGCGACGGCTTGTCGCTGCCGGCGCTGGATGTGTTTGAGCAGCGGGCGCGCTTTATCGATATCTTCAATCGCGGCCAGGCGCCGTTCGAGTACAAGGTGGCGGCCAGCGAGCCGTGGATCACGTTGGACAAACCGTCCGGCAAAGTGACGCGCGATCAGCGCGTGGCGGTGAATGCGCGTTGGGCTGAGGTGCCGGATGGTGTGAGTAGCGCGACGCTGACCATCAGCGGCGCGGGCGGCAAGACGACGGTGAAAGTCCCCTTGCACAAGCCTAGTGGTGCGGCGGCGATGAAAGGCTTCATCGAGACCGGCGGCGTGGTGGCAATGGAGGCGGAGCACTATACGCGCGCGGTGGCGGCGGGTCAGAGGACGTGGCTGAAGGTGCCGGACCATGGGCGCACGTTGTCGGGCATGACGGTGCAGCCGGTGGATGCGCCGGCGGACCAGGCGCCGGCGATGCGGCTTGAGTATGCGATGCAGTTATTCAGCGCTGGCAAGGTCGAGGTGCAGGCCACGCTGGCGCCGACCCAGAAGTTCCAGCCGGGGGCAGGCCTGCGCTATGCGGTGTCGTTTGATGATGAGGCGCCGCAGATCATCAACGTGCATGCGGATGCGAGTGAAAAGGCGTGGGAACGTACGGTGTCGGATGGGGCGACGGTGCTGAGCTCTCAGCACCAGATCGACAAACCCGGCCCCCACACCCTGAAGTTCTGGGTCGTGGATTCCGGGCTGGTGCTGCAAAAGCTGACGGTGAACGCCGGGGGGCAAAAGCCGAGTTATCTCGGGCCGCCTGAAAGTCCTCGCCGCTAACCCGCAACCTAAGCGATACGCCAGCATCACCACTTAGGGGTCGGACCCACAGGGTCCGACCCCACATGGTAGTGCGGGTTAAGAACGCACCGGCGCCGCCTTAATCGCCGCCGCAATCGCATCCCGCAACGGCTTCGCGCGCAGCTGATCATCAAACGGCGTAGGCCGCATTTTCTGTCCATCCGTGCGCGGCGCTTCCTTCCACTCCTGCAGCCAGCTGGTGTGGTCCGCCATCCCCCACAGCAAAAAGTCCTTGCACTGCTTGTAGCTGAGCGTCACATCCAGATAATCCTTGGCCAGCGCCGCCACGCCCGCGTCGCGCGTCGCCACATCGGCGGGCAGCTTGCGGTCGTTCACGTCGAACTCCGTAATCAGCAGATCCAGCCCCATGCCGGTCACCTCATCGAGGAACTTGCGCCACTCGCGCTGCCCCTTTGAGCCGTTACTGACGTCATCCCACGACCCGATATGGCTTTGCAAACCCAGCGCATGCACCGGCGTCCCGCGCGATTTCAAATCATGCAGCAGCTTCAGCACACCTTCCCGATGCTTGGCGCTGCCCTCATCCCCGCGCATGTAGTCGTTGTAGACCAGCTGCGCCTTCGGCGCGTGCTCCTTGGCCAAGCGGAACGACAGATCGATCTGCTCCAGCGCCCCCATGCGCTCGGTGAACACGTTGGCGCGCAAGCCGCCGGTCTTCGGATCGACCGCCTCGTTCACCACATCGTAACTATGAATCGCATCGCCGAAGTGCGAGCACACGGTCACGATATGCTTGCGCAGCAGCGCTTCCGCCGCCTTCGACGGCTGCGCGCCGAAATCGAATTCGTTGACCCACTTCGGCAGCCACTTGGCCTCCTGCCAGACCAGGTTATGCCCGCGCACCAGCATGCCCTGCTCCCTGGCCCACGCATACATCGCATCGGCAGGGCCGAAGTTGTACTGGCCCTGGCGTGGCTCGAGCGCTTGCCACTTGCCTTCATTCTCGGCCACCAGCATATTGCACTCGCGCGCCATCAAGGCCTTGTAGGCAGGATCGCTGAAATAACGGCCGCCTATCGCATTGCCCACATTGAGGCCTTTGCGCTTGCCCAAGACCTTCAGGGATTCCGGCAAGTCGGCCGCCAGCAACGCGGTTGCGTGGGTCGATGCCGCACCGGCGGCCATGGCGGCCAAAAAGCTGCGTCGAGATATTTTCATATTGTCTGTCTCCTTATTGGAATTGTTTATTAACATCGTGGCATAATGAAATGGTTACGCTACCATAAAAACGGAGACACCATGCGATTTTTCCTTTCTGCGGCCCTCACAGGGCTATTGCTGTCACTTGCGGCCACGGTTTTCGCTGCGGACGAAGACGGCTACGAGCTGTGGTTGCGCTACCGGCCGCTGGAGCGCGCCGCACAGGCGACGGTGAAGGCGCAAGCCCGCGCCATCGTCATCCCCGGCGCCGCCACGCCGACCACCGAGGCTGCCCTGGCGGAGCTGAACAGAGGCCTGGCCGGCATGCTGGGACAGGCGCCGCAGAAGGCCGCGCGCATCGGCGACGGCGCCCTGCTGCTCGCCACGCCCGAACGCCTGCCGGAGCTGGCCGCCGTCAACTCACCGCTGCGCGCCGACCTGGCCGCGCTGGGCGGCGGGGGCTACCTGCTGCGCCAGACCCGCATCCAGGGCCACAAGGTGACGCTGATCGCCGCCAATAGCGACATCGGCCTGCTCTACGGCGCCTACGCCTGGCTGCGCGAAGCGGCCATCGGCGCGCCAGCACGCGACGTGTCGTCCGCGCCCAAGCTGCAACTGCGATTGCTGAACCATTGGGATAATCTGGACCGCACGGTGGAACGCGGCTATTCCGGCCAGTCGATCTGGGACTGGTGGGCGCTGCCGGACATCCTCGACCAGCACTACACCGACTACGCCCGCGCCAACGCTTCGCTGGGCATCAACGGCACGGTGCTCAACAACGTCAACTCCAAGCCAGAGGTGCTGACCGCGCCCTTCATCGCCAAGGCCGCCGCCGTGGCCGACGTGCTGCGTCCTTACGGCATCAAGGTCTACTTGTCGGCGCGCTTCTCGACACCGCTGGAGCTGCACGAAACAGCCACCGCCGATCCACTGTCGCCGGAAGTGCGCGCATGGTGGCAGCGCAAGGCCGATGAAATCTACAAGTCCATTCCGGACTTCGGCGGCTTCCTGGTCAAAGCCAATTCCGAAGGCCAGCCCGGCCCGCAGGACTATCAGCGCAACCACGCCGAAGGCGCCAATATGCTGGCCGCCGCCGTGGCGCCGCACAAGGGCATCGTGATGTGGCGCGCCTTCGTCTACGCGCCCAAGGGATCGCACCGCGCCGACGACCGCGCGCGCCAGGCTTACGAAGAGTTCAAGCCGCTCGACGGCGCCTTCGCCGCCAATGTGCTGGTGCAGGTGAAGAACGGCGCCATCGATTTCCAGCCGCGCGAACCGTTCCACCCGCTGTTCGGCGCCATGGCGAAAACGCCGCTGATGATGGAGTTCCAGATCACCAAGGAGTACCTGGGCTACGCCACCGACCTGGCCTACCTCGGCACCATGTTCGAGGAAACGCTGGAGAGCGACACCAAGTCCGCCGGCACCGTGGCGCAGACTCTGAGCGGCATGGCTGGCGTGGCCAATATCGGCAGCGACCGCAATTGGGCCGGCTCGCACTTCGACCAGGCCAACTGGTACGCCTACGGCCGCATGGCCTGGGACCCGCAGGCCAAGGCCCGCAACATCGCCGCCGAATGGGCCGCCCTCACCTTCGGCCCGGACCGCCGCGTCGCCGATCCCATCGTCGACATGATGATGATCTCGCGCGAAGCCGTGGTGGATTACATGACGCCACTCGGCCTGCACCACATCATGGGCACCAGCCACCACCACGGCCCGGCGCCATGGGTGGACAACCTCGAACGGCCGGACTGGAATCCCGTCTACTACCACCGCGCGGACCGCAACGGCATCGGCTTCGACCGCACCGCCAGCGGCAGCAACGCGCTGGAGCAGTACGCGCCGGAGATCGCGCGCCAGTACGCCGATCCGCGCACCACGCCGCAACAGCTGCTGCTGTGGTTCCATCATCTGCCATGGGATTACGCCATGCCTTCAGGCCGCACCTTGTGGGCCGAACTGTTGGCGCGATACGACAAAGGCGTGGCCGATGCCAAGTCGCTGCGCACCCGCTGGAGCGCGCTCAAGCCGCTGATCGACGCGCGCCGCTACGCCGAAGTCGACCAGCGACTGGCGCGCCAGATCGACAACGCGGTGCTGTGGCGCGACGCCTGCATCGCGTATTTCCAATCGGTTTCCGGCCTGCCCTTGCCGGCCGGCGTGCAGCCGCCGGCGCACACGCTGGACTACTACAAGGCCTTGCGCTATCCCTACTCGCCGGGACGCGGCTAAATCCCGCCGGCCGGCGGCATTCCCTGCCCCGGCAGGCAGTCGCTTGTGGTAAAGTCTGACGCTGAGCATACCTTCATATTTTTAACGCAGTACCCTAGGCAGATGACAAAAACAAAGGTGAAACCGGCGCCTGTTCCGGCCGTGCAGAGCCGCTCGCAAGCGCCGACCATGGCCGACGTGGCCAAACTGGCAGGCGTATCCCCGATGACGGTGTCGCGCGTGATGAACGGCGATACCAATGTCCGCGAAAAAACCCGCAACCGCGTCGATGCGGCCGTCGCCGCCCTCAATTACGTGCCCAATCAGGCTGCGCGCCGCCTCGCCGGCTCGCGCCCGATCCGCGTCGGCTTCTTGTATAGCAATCCGAGCGCGGGCTACCTGAGCGAATTCCTGGTCGGCCTGTTGAACCAGGCCAGCCCGAACAACGTGCAGCTGGTGGTGGAAAAGTGCGAGGCCGATGAACACGGCGTCGAACAGGCGCGCCGCCTGATCGCCAACGGCGTGGACGGCATCATCCTGCCGCCGCCGCTGTGCGACACGCGCAACCTGATCGACCTGATCGCCGCTTCCGGCACGCCGGCCGTCACGGTGGCCTGCGGCCAGCCCGACCAGCGCGTGGGCGGCGTCAGCATCGACGACTACCAGGCCGCCTACGCCATGACCTGCCATCTGATCGCGCTGGGCCACCAACGCATCGGCTTCGTCATCGGCCATCCGAACCAGAGCGCCAGTGCGCGCCGCCTGGCCGGCTTCAAGGCCGCCATCGCGGAAAAGCATGCGCAAAGCGCGCCGGAGCTGATCGTGCAGGGCCAGTTCACCTACCGTTCCGGCCTGGATGCGGCGGAGCTGCTGCTCGGGCTTGAGCACCGCCCCACCGCCATCTTCGCCAGCAACGACGACATGGCCGCCGCCGTGGTGGCGATCGCCCACCGCCTCGGCCTGGACGTGCCGGGCGACCTGACGGTGGCAGGCTTCGATGACACCGCGCTGGCCACCACCATCTGGCCCGAGCTGACCACCGTGCGCCAGCCGATCACCGAGATGGCGGAAGCGGCCGTGCAGTTCCTGGTGCGGCAGATCCGCGCCCAGCGCAACGGCACGCCGGAGGAGCCGGACCACGTGCTGATGGCGCACCGCCTGATCCGCCGCCAGTCCGACGCCGCACCGCGCCTGCGTCCTTCAACCAAGATCGCCGGCAAGGTCAAATAACGACGCAACGCGGCCCGGCGGTTTTACGATATAGTTGGCGTTTCCAAAAACTATAGAGACTACGCCATGAAGACTGCCGGTCTGCTGCTCGCCACCTCCTGCATCGTTTCCACCGCTGCCGTCGCAGCAACCGCTGCGCCGCGCGCCACCACCGCCACTGGCGTGGTGACCGGCATGCGGGAGGCTACCGGCGTGAAGTCGTTCAAGGGCATACCCTACGCGGCGGCGCCGGTCGGCAAACTGCGCTGGGCGGCGCCGCAAGCGGCGACCAAGTGGAAAGGCGTGCGCAAGGCCGATCACTTCGCGGCGCGCTGCATGCAGCTGCCGCTGTTTTCCGACATGGTGTTCCGCTCCGACGGCGTCAGCGAAGACTGCTTGTACCTCAATGTCTGGACGCCGGCCAAGTCGGCAAAAGAAAAGCTGCCGGTGCTGGTGTACTTCTACGGCGGTGGTTTCGCGGCGGGCGACGGCTCCGAGCCGCGTTACGATGGTGCGAGCATGGCGGCCAAGGGCGTCGTCACGCTGACCATCAACTACCGCTTGAACATCTTCGGCTTCCTGGCTCATCCCGAGCTAACCACGGAGTCGCCGAACCGCGCCTCCGGCAATTACGGTCTGATGGACCAGGCGGCGGCGCTGCAGTGGGTGCGCAAGAATATCGCGGCCTTCGGCGGCGATCCTTCGCGCGTGACCATCGCCGGCGAGTCGGCCGGCTCGTTCTCGGTCAGCGCGCAGATGATCAATCCGCAGGCCAAGGGCCTGATCGCCGGCGCCATCGGCGAGAGCGGATCGCTGCTTGGGCTGATGGGACTCGCCCCGTTGAGCCACGCGGAAAAAATCGGCGCCGACTTCACGCAAGCCGCCGGCGCACCCACGCTGGCCGAACTGCGCGCCATGCCGGCGCAGCTGCTGCTGGAGACGACCAAGAAGCCCGGCACCTGGTTCTCCGCGATCCAGGACGGTTACGTGATTCCGCGTCCGCCGGTCGATATGTACGCCGCTGGCGAGCAGGCGAAAATACCTTTGCTGGCCGGCTGGAATTCGGAAGAAGGCAGCTACAAGCAAATCCTCGGCGATGCCGCTCCCAACGACGCCAACTTCAGCGCCGCGCTGGAAAAAATGTACGGGGACCAGGCGGCCACCGCTAAACAAGTCTATCGCGGCGACGTCGTGCAGTCCGCGACCGAATTGGCCAGCGACCGCTTTATCGGCTACAGCACCTGGAAATGGATCGACAGTCACGCTCGCACCAGTGGCAAGCCGGTGTTCCGCTACTACTACACCCGTCCACGTCCAGGCCAAAGTGGCGCCACCCATTCTGCGGAAATCGAATACGCACTCGGCAACCTGGCAAGCAACAAGGTATATGAGTGGACCCAGGACGATCGCGATCTGTCGGCGCAAATGCAGAACTACTTCGCCAACTTCATCAAGACCGGAGCGCCCAACGGTTATGCCCTGCCGGAGTGGCCGCAAGTGCGCCTGGAAGGCGGCACGCTGCTGATGCGCCTGGGCACACCATCCAAGGTGATTGTCGCTGCCGACGACGAACATATGCGGTTCCACGAAACGCAGGTGCGAAAGTAAAGGCAGTTGAAGAACCGGTTTGTATTTTATTGTATCGACAGGTAATCATATGAAAACCTGCTATACAATTTATCCTCTTATCCAGAGGAACAAACCCCATGCGCAAAAAAATCGGCTTACTGGCCCTTTGCCTGACGGTGTCCGCCTACGCGACGGAACCATTCGACGACAAATTCCGTCAGCTTGACGAAAGCCTGCCGACACCGAACAGCTACCGCACCGCCTCCGGCGCGCCGGGCCACGCCTACTGGCAGCAGCGCGCCGACTACACCATCAGCGCCTCGCTGGATGAAGCCAGGCGCGCCATCACCGGCAGCGAACAGATCACCTACCACAACAACTCGCCCGATACGCTCAGTTATCTGTGGGTGCAGCTGGACCAGAATATCTATAAGAAGGATTCCGACGCGCGCATGATGCTCACCCAGCCTTCGCGGGAAGCCTGGATCAAGCCATCGTCGCCGGATGATGGCTACAAGTTCGAAGGCATGCGCGGCGTGCTGGCGGGCCGCGAGTTCGACGGCGGTTTCAATATCAAAAGCGTAGGCGCCAATGGCCAACCGCTGAAGTTCGTCATCAACCGCACCATGATGCGCATCGACCTGCCGACGCCGTTGAAGCCGGGCGAGAAGTTCGCCTTCAATATCGACTGGTCCTACAACATCAACGAACAGCTGGTGCTGGGCGGCCGCTCCGGCTACGAGCACTTCGACGACGACAAGAACGACTTGTTCGAAATCGCCCAATGGTTCCCGCGTATGGCGGCCTACTACGACGTCTACGGCTGGCAGCACAAGCAGTTCGTCGGCACCGGCGAGTTCACGCTGGAATTCGGCGACTACGACGTGCAGCTGACCGTGCCGGCCGATCACGTGGTGGCCTCCACCGGCGCGCTGCAGAATCCCGCCGATGTGTTGAGCGCCGCCCAGCGCGACCGCCTGGAAAAGGCCAAGACCGCGACCGCGCCGGTGGTCATCGTCACCCAGGAGGAAGCCACCCGCGCCGAGAAGTCGCGCAGCAGCGCCACCAAGACCTGGCACTTCAAGGCCGCCAATGTGCGCGATTTCGCCTGGGCGTCGAGCCGCAAGTTCATCTGGGATGCGCAGGGCTACAAGAAGGATTCCACCGACGTGATGGCGATGTCCTACTATCCGAAGGAAGGCAACCCGCTGTGGGGCAAGTACAGCACCCAGGCCATCATCCACACCATCGACAAGTACAACAAGTACAGCTTCGACTATCCGTATCCAACCGCGATTTCGGTCAACGGTCCGGTGGGCGGCATGGAGTATCCGATGATCTCGTTCAACGGCCCGCGTCCTGCCAAGGACAAAAAGACCGGCGCGCTGACCTGGTCTCAGCAGACCAAGTATGGCCTGATCGGCGTGATCATCCACGAGGTGGGCCACAACTACTACCCGATGATCATCAACTCGGACGAGCGCCAGTGGACCTGGATGGATGAAGGCCTGAACACCTTCGTGCAGTATCTGGCCGAGCAGGAATGGGAAGACGGCTATCCATCGCGCCGCGGCGAGCCGCGCAACATCGTCGACTACATGCGCAGCCAGAACCAGGTGCCGATCATGACCAACTCGGAATCGCTGCTCCAGGTGGGGAACAACGCCTACGCCAAGCCGGCCACCGGTTTGAACATCCTGCGCGAGACCATCCTGGGCCGCGAGCTGTTCGACTACGCCTTCCGCGAATATGCGCAGCGCTGGAAATTCAAACGACCTACCCCGGCTGATTTCTTCCGCACCATGGAAGACGCTTCCGGCACGGACCTGGACTGGTTCTGGCGCGGCTGGTTCTACACCACCGATCCAGTCGACATCAGCATCGATGGCATCAACGAGTACGGTGTGAACACCAAAGACCCGGAAAAGGAAAAGGCATGGAAGAAGGCGCAGAAGGATGCGCAGCCGATCTCCGTTTCCGAACAGCGCAACAAGGCCCTGCCGAAGCGCCTGGACGCGCATCCGGAGCTGAAGGACTTCTACAACGAGCACGACGAGTTCACCGTCACCAACAAGGACCGCAACGGCTACGCCGAAGCGATCGAGAAGCTGGAGCCGTGGGAGAAGAAGCTGCTGGATCAGGGCAAGCACCTGTACCTGGTGGATTTCTCGAATCAGGGCGGCATGGTGATGCCGCTGATTCTGGAGATTCAGCTCAAGAGCGGAAAAAAGTACCTCGAGCGCGTGCCGGCGGAAATCTGGCGTTATAACGCGAAGAAGATTACCAAACTGATTGTGACCGACGAGCCGATGGTGGGCCTGACCCAAGACCCGTACTGGGAAACCGCCGATATCGATACGTCCAACAACGCCTGGCCGCGCAAGGTGACGCAGTCGCGCCTGGAGCTGTTCAAGACCGAGCGTGACAAGAACAATCTGATGCGCGACTTCAATACGCCGCTGAAGAAGGACGAGAGGAAGTGATCCGCATCTTGCGCATTGTCGCTGCCGCTGCCGCTGCCGCCCTGCTCATGCTGGGCGGTGCGGCGCACGCCCACAACTTCCACATGGGCATAGCGGACATCAGCTACAACGAGCGCACCGGCGGCACCGAGATCGTGCACACCTACACGGGACACGATGTCGCCACGCTGCTGGCCAATCTGTACGGCCAGCAGTTCGACCTGGGCCGCGCCGACAGCGAAGGGCCGCTGCGACGCTACGTGGAGAAGCAGTTCTTCATCGAGGACGCCGCACAGCGCCGCCTGCCGTTGCAATGGGTGGGCGTGAAGGTGGATGCCGACAGCGTCGTCATCTACCAGGAAATCCCCGGTGTAAAACTGGCACAAGGCAGCCGCATACACAACGCTTTGCTGATAGACTTCCTGCCTTCGCAAAAGAACACAGTCAATCTGCAAACCGATGGCAACACCAAGACCTTCCTCTTCGATCAACGCAGCATCGATCAAACTATCCCTTAGCTACGCGGTGCTGTTGGCCTTCGGTTCCGCGCAGGCGGACGACCAGCTCCTGCAAAGGGTGCTGGTGGAAGGCTCGCGCACCAACCAGCTGGGCGTGGCCGATGCCGCCAGCGCCGGCGTCGTTACGCAGGCGGAGCTGGCTGCACGCACCGTGTATCGTCCCGGCGAGGTGCTGGAGGCGGTGCCGGGCCTGGTGGTCAGCCAGCATAGCGGCGAGGGCAAGGCCAACCAGTTCTACCTGCGCGGCTTCAATCTCGATCACGGCACCGACCTGCGCACCATCGTCGATGGCATGCCGGTCAACCAGCGCAGCCACGCGCATGGCCAGGGCTGGACCGATTTGAATTTCCTGATTCCGGAACTGGCGGTGCGGCTCGACTACCGGAAAGGCCCCTACTCCGCCGAGGAAGGCGATTTCGCTTCGGCCGGCACGGCCTCCGTGGTGTACGCCAACCGCCTGCTGCAGGGCGTGGCCAGCGTCTCGGCGGGACAGAACGGCTACCGCCGCGCGCTGCTGGCCGACTCGGTGGAGACGCAACGCGGCAGTCTGCTGTACGCCGTCGAGGCGGTCCACAACGACGGCCCGTTCACCAATCCGGACGACTACCGCAAGCTGAACGCGGTGCTGCGCTACAGCGAGGGCTATGCCAACAACGGCTTCAACGTCAGCCTGATGGCGTACCAGGCCGACTGGAATTCAACCGACCAGATTCCGCTGCGCGCGGTGCAGGATGGCCGCATCGGCCGCAACGACGCCATCGACAGCACCGACGGTGGCAAGGCGCACCGCTACAGCATTTCCAGCGCTTGGCGGCGCACGGCGGACGACAGCGCATCCAAGGTCAACGCCTATATCATCGCCAACCAGCTGGCCCTGTGGTCCAACTTCACTTACTTCATGGACGATCCGGTGCGTGGCGACCAGTTCGCACAGCCGGACCGGCGCGTCACCAGCGGCGTGAATGCGTCGCACAGCTGGCACCATCACACCGAGAGCGCCAGCAGCGAAACCACGGTGGGCGTGCAGCTCCAGAACGACAATATCTTCAACGCCCTGCTCAATACGCAGGCGCGGCGCACGCTGTCGGTGACGCGGCAGGATCACATTGTCGAGTCCAGCGCCGGCCTGTACGTCGAGAACAACACGCGCTGGACTGCGGCCTTGCGCACGGTGCTTGGCGCGCGGCTGGACAGCTATCGCTTCGACGTGCGCAGCGACCTGGCCGCCAACTCGGGCAAGGCGGACGATCATCTGGTAAGCCCGAGCCTGAGTGTGATTTACGGCCCGTGGCAAACGGCCGAGGTGTACGCCAATATCGGCAGCGGCTTCCACAGCAACGACGCGCGCGGCGCCACCATCGCCGTCGATCCGAAGACCGGGCTGGCGGCGGACAAGGTGACGCCTTTGGTGCGCTCGCGCGGCATGGAGATTGGTACGCGCACAGCGTGGCTGCCAGGCCTGCAAACATCGCTGTCGCTGTACCGGCTGGATTTCGATTCGGAGCTGGTCTACATCGGCGACGCCGGCGCCACCGAGGCGGGACCGCCAAGTCGCCGTCATGGCGTGGAGTTCTCCAACTATTACAAGCCGCTGAAATGGCTGGCGGTCGATCTGGACCTGGCCTATGCGCGCGCACGCTCGCGCGGCGCGCTGCAGGTTGGCCACTACATCCCCGGCGCAATCGAAGGCACCGGCCAACTGGCGCTGACGGTGGACGATGGCGGGCCCTATTCGGCCTCGCTCAAGCTGCGCTACTTTGGTCCGCGTCCGCTGGCCGAGGATAACAGCGTGCGCTCGGCATCGAGCATGACGCTGAACGGTCGCTTCGGCTGGAAGATCAGCAAACAGTTGTCGCTGGAGCTGGAAGCCTTCAACCTGGCCAACCGCCGCGATTCGGCGATCGACTACTACTACGCTTCGCAGCTGAAGGGCGAAGCAGCGGCCGTCGAAGGCCTCCACTTCCACCCCATCGAATCGCGCTCGCTGCGGGCGACGCTGACCAGGAAGTTCTAGGCTATTGCAGCACGCAAAGATTGCGCGCGTGGCCACCCGCGCAGCGCATGGCGGGCATACGGTCAGCACGTCCAAGCTGCTGAGCCGTTTTCCGAAAACGCAGAAGGCGATCAGCTACGCGGCCAGCGTCGCGGACACGACGATCATGGTCGACAACAGCCGCGAGCCCAGGCACGCGTTCACATTGTGCCGTGTGCAGATCAAGGCAGATGTAGTATATGACCGCCGCAATGAGCGCGGTGCGGCGCCCGCGTCCATTGCCGAGTGGATGAACAGAGTCAGTCCGAGCGCGGCGGCTTAGAACTCTTCCCATTCGCCCTTGGAAGACGACGACGAGGATGCAGCTTTCAGTTTTTGCGGTGCCGGTTTGGCGGCTGGCTTGGTCGCCGCCGGACGCGCGGCCTTCGGCAGCGCGGTCACCGTGGCGCGACGCGGTGCCGGCGGCGTGTAGGCCGCTTGCGAGGCGTTGATCTTGAACGCGCTGACTACCTGCTCCAGCTTGTCCGCCTGATCGCGCAGCGTGGCTGCCGCCGCTGCGGTCTGCTCCACCAGTGCGGAATTCTGCTGCGTGGTCTGGTCCATCTCCGTCACCGCGCGGTGCACCTGCGCGATGCCGTCGTTCTGTTCCTGCGTCGCCGCGCTGATCTCGCCGACGATGTCGGTCACCTGCTTGATGCTGGAGACCACTTCGTGCATGGTCGAACCAGCCTGCTCCACCAGCTTGGTGCCCGAACCGACCTTCTCCACCGAGTCATCGATCAGCGCCTTGATTTCCTTGGCGGCGGCGGCCGAGCGCTGCGCCAGGTTGCGCACTTCGGTCGCCACGACGGCGAAGCCACGGCCCTGCTCACCCGCGCGCGCCGCTTCCACCGCCGCATTCAGCGCCAGGATGTTGGTCTGGAACGCGATGCCGTCGATGACCGAAATGATGTCCACGATCTTGCGCGACGATTCATTGATCGAGCCCATGGTGACCACCACCTGCTCCACTACCGAGCCGCCCTGCGTCGCCACTTCCGACGCCGACCGCGCCAGCTGGTTGGCCTGGCGCGCGTTGTCGGCATTCTGGCCGACGGTGGACGTCAGCTGCTCCATGCTGGCTGCGGTCTGCTCCAGCGCCGCCGCCTGCGACGAGGTGCGCTGCGACAGGTCGCCGGTGCCCGCCGCGATCTGCTGCGAAGCCGCGCCCACCGCGTTGGTCGAGGCGCGCACGGTGTCGATCACGCCGGCGATCTGCTCCAGCAGCTTGTTGAAGGCCACGGCCGTGTGGCCGATTTCGTCCATGCGTTCGACCTTGATCTGGTGCGTCAGGTCCAGCGACTGGCTCACATCTTCCAGCGTGCCGCGAATCGACGCCAGGCTGCCCTTGATGATGATGTACAGCTGCCAGGCCAGCGCGCCGGTCACCAGCACCGCCACCACGATCACCGTCACCAGCAGGCGGAAGGCGAAGGTGTAGGCGGCCACGCTTTCGGCGCGCACGTCTTCACTGAGCTTGTTGTTGTAGGCGATGTGGTCGTCAAAGGCTTTCTTCACGCCGGCGGCCGAGGTGGCGAGCGGCGTGCCCGCTTGCAGCGTGGCGCGCACCGCATCCATGTCGCCGGCATGCGCGCCGGCGATGAAGGGCACCAGCGCCTGGCGGTACGCCGCCATCGCCGCCTTGTCGGCTTCCAGCATCTTGCGGTCGGTGTCGTCGAAGATGTTATTTTTCTCGTACTGCGCCACCACTTCGTCGAACTTGGCGTGAGCGTCGTTGTAGGCTTTATCCAGCGCGCTCTTGTCGGCCAGGTTGGAGAACACCGACAGGCGATAACCGGCCAGGCGGCTGTCGGCCAGATAGCCCTTGGCCATGTTCAATCCGGCGATGCTGGGAACCAGGTTGCTCTGCACCATATCCAGTCGCTGCTGGGCGCGCGACAACTGGGTCAGGCCGGCGACGCCGACAAAAATCAGCGCCAGCAGCGCCAACGACAAGGTCAACATCAGTCGCTTGGTAATGGTCATCGTTACTATTCTCATAGAAGTGGAAGTGAGGCGGCCGTCTTGCTGAGGCCAGCCTCAAAGTATAACGGAACAGTATTACCGCCGAGTAAGCAAAAAAATGAATTTACATTGCACTGCAACTAAAACGCAACGTAACAATGGCAATCAGATCACATGGAAGCCGTGCGTGCCGTCGCGCGCCAGCTGCGCCACCAGGCCGAATTCCCAATCCAGATAGGCTTGCATGGCCTCCGCGCGGTTGTCGGTGCCCTCGTAGGGACGGCGGTAACGGTCGATCAGCGGCGAGGCCAGACGCGTGGCGCCCGACTCCAGCGGCTTGCCGGCGCACGCCCACGCCGTGGTGCCGCCGGCCAGCACCAGCACCGGCAACGCGGTCAGCGCGCGCAGGTCGGCCGCCGCGTAGCGCGCCAATAGGCCGCTGCCGCAGGTGAGCGCATAGCGTTCCACGCCAGCCGGCAGTTGCGCCAGCGCGACCGCCAGTTGCGAGCGCAGCGCAAACCAGGCGCCGGGTAGATGCCGCTTCTGATAATTGACGCCGGAGGACAGGTCCAGCACCGCCGTGCGCTGCGGCCCGTCGGCTTCTGCCAGCCATTGCGACAGCGTCTCCACGTCCACCTCCTCAGCCTGCGGCTGCGGCGGCAGTTCTTCCTGCCACGCGCCGGAGGCGCTGAAGTGTTCCGCGCGCAAACCGTCCACCACGCAGACGTCGTGGTTCATCTGCCGCAGCCAGTGCGCCGTGAGGTTGGCGCGCACGCCGTCGCTGTCGGCCAGCACGAGGCGCGCGCCGCGCACCGGCGCGAACTGCTCGGTTTCCTGCACCAGCTGCCCGCCGGGTGCGGAGCGGAAGTGCGGCAGCCTGCCGTCGGCATACTCGCCGGGGCTGCGGACGTCGAAGAAGTAATAGCTGCGCGTGCGGTCGGCGTGCAGGCCCTTTAACTGCGCACGCTCGACGCGGGCCACACCGGCGCGGTCGGCCAGCTCGCGGGCGTCGCGCGCCGCTGCATGGCGGTTGGCTTCCGACGCCGGCGGATAGCTGCGCGACTGGCCGTGTTCGAGCTGCTGCCGCGCCAGCGTCCAGCCGATGGTGCCGTTGCGCAGCGCGGCCGCGGGATTCGGCACGCCGGCGTTGATCAGCGATTGCGTGCCGATGATGCTGCGCGTGCGTCCGGCGCAGTTGACAATGATGCGGGTGGACGGATCGGGCGCCAGCTCGCGCGCGCGCAAGGCCAGCTCCGCGCCCGGCACGTTGATGCTGCCGGGGATGCTCATGGTCTGGTATTCGTCGTAGCGGCGCGCGTCGAGGATGACGATGTTGTCGCCGTTGTCGATCAGCGCCTGCACCTCCGGCGCCGACAGCGACGGCGTGTGGCGCTCGTGCTCCACCAGTTCGCCGAAGGATTTGCTGGGCACATTCACATCGCGGAACAGTTCACCGCCGGCCTCGCGCCAGCCGGACACCCCGCCTTCCAGCAGCGATACTTCGGTATAGCCCATTTGGTGCAGGCGCAGCGCCGACGGCAGCGCCAGGCCTTCGCCGTCGTCCAGCACCACGATGGGCACGTCGCGGCGCGGCAGTTTGGCGTAGGCGTCAAGCTCGATGCGGCCGTAGGGGAAGTTGGCGGCGAACAGCGGGTGCGCCTGCGCGTGCGGATCTTCTTCGCGCACGTCGAGCAGCGCGATCTCGCGGCCGGCCAGCAGTTCCGCCCTCACCTGCTGGTAGCTGCGGTGCGGGAACTGCGGCGCGTAGCCCGAGCGGAAGGGCTGGACCTGGCCGTCCAGCGTGTACCCGCTGCGGTCCACCGCGCCGATGTCGGCGCCGTAGACATGGATGCCGATCGATACGCGGTCGCTATAGGCGTTGTGGACTTGGTGGATATCGCCGAGCGATGGCGAGACCGCCGCCACGGCGCCGGTACCCAAGCGCTGAGGTTCGCCGTCGGGTGCCAGCTTGCCGTCGTCGCGACGGTGGAAGCCTTGCGATATCTCGGCCCCGCGCAGCAGGCCGATCAGGCCCCATACGGTGTGGTCGTGGATGGGTGTGGACTGGCCCGCCCCCCACACAAAGCTGAGCACCGAGAACCGTGCGGCGGGGTCGCGGTACAGCAAATACTGGCGGTAGAACTGCGGGTGCGGCGTGGCCGCTTCCGGCGGCAGCCAGTCGTCGTGCCGCAGCAGGTCGCGCAGCAGGGCCGAACCTTGCTCGACGATTTCCGGCTCGCTTTTCTCCACCAGCTTGTCCAGCGCGCCGATGAATTGTTGCAGGCGTTGCGGCAGTTCCAGTTGTCGTGTTTCGCTCATCTTTCTTCTCCTTACGCGGCTTAGATTACCACGCCGCGCGTGCAAATTTGCTTATCTGTTGGCGCTATATTCAAACGCGAAACCATTCGTTTCCACGCGCTTGGCGGCGTCGTACCATCGGCAGATAACCATTCAGGAGTCGATCATGCAACGTCGTACCTTGTTGTCCTTGTTATCCCTGCTGCCACTGGCTTCCTGGGCACAGAAACCCTCTTCCACGCTGCGCATCGGCTATCAGAAGTCGTCCACGCTGCTGACGATTTTGAAGGTGCGCGGGCAGCTGGAGCAGGACCTGGCGCCGCTGGGCGTCAAGGTCACGTGGCATGAGTTTTCCAGCGGCCTGCCGCTGCTGGAGGCGCTCAACGTCGGCGGTGTGGATTTGAGCGCGGACGTGGCCGATACGGTGCCGGTGTTTGCGCAGGCGGCCGGCGCGCAGCTGACCTACTTCGCGCAGGAGGCGCCTTCGCCGACGGCGCAGGCCATCGTGGTGCGCAGCGATTCGCCGATCACCAGCGTGGCGGATTTGAAGGGCAAGAAGGTGGCGGTGACCAAGGCGGCCGGCAGCCATTACCTGCTGATCTCCGCGCTGGACAAGGCGGGACTGCGCTTCAAGGACATCGAGCCTGCTTATCTGACGCCGGCCGATGGTCGCGCGGCGTTCGAGCGCGGTAGCGTGGCGGCGTGGGTGACCTGGGATCCCTACTTGGCGGGCGTGCAGAATCAGTCGCAGGTGCGCATCCTGGCCGATGGCCGCAATGTCGCGGACTATCAGCGCTACTACCTGGCTTCAACCGCATATGCGGAGGCGCGGCCGGATGTGCTGGCGGTGGTGTTCGAATCGCTGCGCAAGACCGGCAAATGGGTGAAGCAGTCGCCACGCGAAGCGGCCGAGTTGCTGGCGCCGGCCTGGGGACTGGATGCGAAGACGGTGGAGCTGGCGAACAGCCGCCGCAGCTACGACGTGCGCCTGGTGGTGAAAGAGGCGCTGGGCGAGCAGCAACGCATTGCCGATGCCTTCTATGGCGAAGGCCTGTTGCCGCGCAAACTGGACGCCACCGCCGTGCCGCTCTGGCGCGTGCGCTAAGCGCGAGCGTTAGGCCAACGCGGGATAGCCGGTGCGCACAGCGTCGGCTTCCAGGCGTTCGATGCGCCGGTAGTCTGCATCCTCGCGGTGCTGGAAGGCCTTGATGCGCAGCGCGCGCATGTGGGCACGCAGTTGCGGGCCTGGCTCCAGCAGCGCTTGACGCAGGCACGCCTGCACCTCTTCCGGCACGCCGCGCGCAGTCACCAACGGCAGGCCAGGCGCGGATGCCGAATACTGCAATATGCTGATACCCTCCACCCGCTCAGGCCATTCTTGCTGCAGATAGCCGAAGGTGACGCAGTCGATGGCGGCGATGTCCGCCTCGCCCTCTCGCACCGCGCGCACGCTGGCCGCATGACTACCGGTCCATTTCACCTTGCCGAAAAAGCGGCCCTCGCGCGCCAGCGGAGCGACGGCGTGGCGCAGCGCGTTCATGCCGCTGTTGGAATGCAGGTCGTTGGCAGCGGCGGTGAGTCCGCGCGCCTCGGCCAGCGACGCGACGCCGTCAAGCGCGCGGGTGACAATCACACTGGAATAGTCGCTACCCTCGCAGCCGGGAAAGTCGAAACACGGCGTTGCCAGCAGCGTCACCAAACCACGCAGTGCGTTCACGTAAGGATAGCCGCAGGTCTGCGACAGTAACAGGTCTGCGCGGCGCCACACGGCCGGCAGCTCCGGCTCGGACAGCAATTGAACCTCGTCACGCACGCCGGCATCGGCCAGCACGCAGGCCAGCATGCGTTCGTACTCCCGCTGCAGGCGCGGCGAAACGTTATACATCGGCAGGGAGACAGTCCAGTTCATGGCATGCGCGGGTGTACAGGTGCGTCGATGGGGCGGAAGCCGTAGCGGCGCATCAGTTCTCCGTAGCCGTCGATCTGGAAGCCGCCGCTGCGGGCATTATAAGCGTCGCGCCGGGCGCCGTACACGCGCGGCAGCAGGTACCACGGCAGCGACGGCAGGTCGTGGTGCACCAGGTGCAGGTTGTTGTTCAGGAACAGGATGCGGAACACCAGGCCGGCGTTATTCAGCACGATGCGCTGCTTGTGGTCCTCGGCCGGGCGGTGTTCATAGTAGGAGCGGATCATCGCCAGCGATTGCGCCGGATAGGAAATCGCCAGCACGTACCACAGCGCCGAGACCCCGAAGCTGGACTCGATCCACCACAGCAGCGCTGCCAGCATGGCGAGGTGACGCAGCCAGACGCCGACGTCGCGCAGGTCGCCCCGGGCCAGCTGGCGCGCGGCGGCGCCCCAGGTCGATGCGATGGCCAGCGCCGGGCCGATCGCCAGCCGTCCCCAGAAAGTTTTGTTCAGCCAGCGCAGGGCGCGCAGCGGACGGCTCATGACGGCCCATTCGGCCGGCGAGACATAGGTGCTTTCGGCGTCCAGCTCGGGCAGGGTCAGGTCGAAGTCGTTGTGGTGGCGCAGGTGGCTTGCGCGGTAGATCTGGTACGGATACCAGACGGCCAGCGGTGCGTAGCCGAACAGGCGGTTCAGCCACGGCCAGCGCGTCGGATGGCCGTGGATCAGCTCATGCTGGAGCGACATGTACCAGGCGCACCACCACACCATCAGCAGCGTGGCCGGCATGGCGCCCAGCAGCGGCCAGACGGCCAGGGTGGCGAGCCAGCCGCCGTGGATCCCCACGATCAGCAGCCAGGTCGGCCACTCGGCGCGCCATAGCGGGCGCGAACGCTCGGTGCTTACTTCGGTTTTCTGCGCGATATCTAACCAGGTGTGCATATGACTCTCCTGAGGCCGAGTATATGCAGGGCCGAAATCGCTGAAAACGAATGAAAACGCGCTTCCTTATGCGGATTCTGTACGCGCATTAACTAAATAGTTAGTGTAATATATTTGAAAACCTAAAAAGGAGACGCGCATGAAATATCTGGCAATCGCCGGCATGGCGGTGATGGGCACGGTGGTAGGCATGGCGGCGGGCGGCGCAACGGCGCAAACCATGATCGCGGTGGATGGCGGCAAGATCGAGGGCACGACCCTGCCCTCCGGCGTGCGCGCCTGGCTGGGCGTGCCCTTTGCCGCGCCGCCGGTGCGCGAGCTGCGCTGGCGCGCGCCGCAGCCGGTGGCGCCGTGGCGCGGCGTGTTCCATGCCGACCGCAAGGGGCCGGAATGCATCCAGCTGCTGCGCCGCAAGGATATCAATCACTACTTCGGTGAGGAAGCCACCAGCGAGGATTGCCTGTATCTCAACGTGTGGGCGCCGGCCAAGGACAAGGCGCCGGCATCGGCATCGGCGTCGGCGTCGGCGGCAAACAAGCTGCCGGTGATCGTGTTCATCCACGGCGGCGGCTTCACGGTCGGCTCCAGCGGCATGGCGCTGTACGGCGGCGAGAACGTGGCCGCGCGCGGCGACGCCATCTTCGTTAACATGAACTACCGGCTCGGCATCCTGGGCTATATGGCGCACCCGGAGCTGACGGCCGAATCGCCGCATCGCGCGTCGGGCAACTACGGCTTCCTCGACCAGATCGCGGCGCTGCAATGGATACAGAAGAATATCGCGCGCTTCGGCGGTGATCCGGCGCGCGTGACCATCTCCGGCCAGTCCGCCGGCGCGGCCTCGGTCGGCACCCTGCTGGCCAGCCCGCTGGCCAAGGGCCTGTTCCAGCGCGCGGTGCTGATGAGCGGCGCGGGCGTCAGCAACCAGGCGCCGTCGCTGGCGGAGTCGGAGAAGACCGGGCTGGAAGTGCAGAAGGCGGTCGGTGCGGCCTCGCTCGACGAGATGCGCCAGCTGCCGGCCGACCGGGTGTTCGCCGTGCAGCGCGACTTCCAGTTCGGCGAATCCGGCTCGGTGACGGTCAAGCCGAATATCGACGGCTACGTCCTGCCGGACACCATCCCCAACCTCTACGCCGCCGGCAAGCAGAACGACGTGCCGGTGATGGCCGGCTTCACCGCCGACGATATCAGTTTCAGCCCGCTGCGCGCGGTGGCGACGCTGGAGCAGTTCCGCGCCACGGCGGCCCATATGTACGGCGACCGCGTGCAGCAGTTCTTCGACCTGTATCCGGCCGCCACCGATACCGAGGCAGTGCGCATGGGCCGCCTGTACAGCCGCCAGGCCATGATCGAGAAAGGCACGCGGGCGCTGGCCCTGGCGCACACCCAGGCGCAGCAGGCCGGCGGCAAAGCGCCGTTCTACATGTTCATGTTCGCGCGCGTGCAGCCGTTCAATCCGGCCGTGCGGCTGAAGGACAATCCGCAGGGCGCCTACCATACGTCCGACGTGCCCTACTGGTTCCAGACCCAGGACGCGCTCAATATGTTCCGCCCCACGCGCAACTGGCAGCCCTACGACCGCGCGCTGTCGCGGCGCATGATGGACAGCCTGCTGGCCTTTGCCCGCAGCGGCGATCCGGCGACGCCGGCCACGCCGTGGCCACGGTGGCGCGCCGACAGTGCACAATACCTGGAATTCGGCGACAGCGTGACCGTGCAATCAGAAGATGCGGCACAGATGGATTTCCAGAACCAGCCCGTCAACATCGCGCCGGGCGGTTCGCCGCTGCCGCGCATGACGCGCGACTGATCATGATAAAAACGGAGACAGCAGCATGAATCACACCACGGCGACCTGCGCGGGCAATCCCGCCGCCCGCACCCGCACCCGCTTCACCATGCTCGCCCTGCTGGCCGTGGGCACCCTGATCAACTACATGGACCGCACGGTGCTCGGCATCGCCGCGCCGCTGATGACGCAGGACCTGCAGATCAACGCCGCCGTGATGGGATTGGTGTTCTCGGCCTTTTCGTGGACCTACGCGCTGGCGCAGATACCGGGCGGCGTTTTCCTCGACCGCTTCGGCAGCAAGCTGACCTACTTCCTGGCGCTGACCTTCTGGTCCATCTTCACCGGCCTGCAGGGCGCGGCGGTGGGCTTGAAGTCGCTGCTGCTGGTGCGCTTCGGGCTGGGCATCACCGAAGCGCCCTGCTTCCCGGTCAACAGCCGCGTAGTGGCGACCTGGTTCCCGCAGCACGAACGGGCGCGCGCCACCGGCATCTATACGGTCGGCGAGTATCTGGGCCTGGCCTGCTTCGCCCCCAGCCTGTTCTGGGTGATGCACCATTTCGGTTGGCGTTCGCTGTTCTTCGTGGTCGGCGCGGTGGGCGTGGTGTTCGCGCTGGTGTGGTGGCGCGTGTACCGCGAGCCGAAGGACTCGACCACCGTCAACCAGGCCGAACTCGATTACATCGCCGCCGGCGGCGGGTTGGAAGCGCCCAAGACCGAGAAGACCAAGTTCGCCTGGAGCGACGTCACCAGGCTGCTGCGGGTGCGCCAGATCTGGGGCGCCAGCCTTGGGCAATTCGCCGGCAACACCACGCTGGTGTTCTTCCTGACCTGGTTCCCGACCTACCTCGCCACCGAGCGGCAAATGGGCTGGCTCAAGGTCGGCTTCTTCTCGGTGCTGCCGTTCCTGGCGGCGGCGGTGGGCGTGATGTTCGGCGGCTGGGTGTCGGACTGGCTGCTCAAGCGCACCGGCTCGGCCAACGTCGCGCGCAAGCTGCCGATCATCTGCGGCCTGGTGGGCGCGGCCAGCATCATCGGCGCCAACTACGTCGACAGCGACGCCGCCGTGATCGCGATCCTGTCGTTCGCCTTCTTCGGCCAGGGCATGGTGGGCCTGGGCTGGACCTTGATCTCGGACGTCGCGCCCAAGCATTTGATGGGGCTCACCGGCGGCATCTTCAACACCTGCTCCAACCTGGCGGGCATCGTCACGCCGCTGGTGATCGGCTTCATCATCAGCGCCACCGGCTCGTTCTTCTATGCGCTGGTGTATGTGTGCGCGGCCGCCGTGGCGGGCTTGCTGGCTTACGTGTTCGTGGTCGGCGATGTGAAACGCGTTCAACTCAAGGAGGATTGATGAAGATCTTGCTGCTCAACGGGATCAACCTGAATATGTTCGGCAAGCGCGATCCGGCGCAGTACGGCACCGTGACCTTGGCCGAAATCGAGGCGCGCGTGCAGGCGCTGGGCCGCGAGCTTGGCGCGGAGGTGAGCTGCTACCAGACCAACTTCGAGGGCGAGATGTGCGAGCGCATCCACCGCGCGCATGAGGAGGCGTTCGACGCGGTGCTGATCAACGCCGGCGCGTGGACGCACTACAGCTACGGCATCCGCGACGCGCTGGCGATTTTGAAGGCGCCCATCGTGGAGCTGCACATGTCCAACGTCCATGCGCGCGAGCCGTTCCGCCATGTGTCGGTGTTTGCCGATATCGTCAAGGGCCAGATTTGCGGCTTCGGCGCGGAGAGCTACCTGCTGGCGCTGCGGGCGGCGGTGGCGGGCTATATGCTCCAACTAACAGACAGGCAGAAAAATAGTTCTTAAAGTGGGAATACATTCAGTTTTCCACTTAGGGGTTATACGATGAAGATTCCCAGCCTGCTGTCCTCTGCCCTGATCGGCGCCGTCGCCAGCGCGCGCTCGATGACGCCGATGGCCACCATCGCCACGGCGCGTCTTGCCGACCGTGGCACGCCCGGAGAGTTGTTCCTGCTGGATCGTCCGGTGTTCAAATACGGCGCCATGGCCATGGGCGTGGGAGAGCTGTTCGGCGACAAGATGAAGACTGCGCCGGATCGCACCGTTTTCCTCGGCCTGCTGGCCCGCGTGATGAGCGCGGGGATCGCCGGCGCTGCACTGGCGCCCCATGGCCGCGAGCAGGCGGGAGCGGCGGTCGCCGTCGCCACCGCCGTGCCGCTGGCCTATCTCACGCTCTCGGCCCGCAAGAAGGCCATGGCCAGCATGGGCCAGACGCGCAGCGGCCTGATTGAGGATGCGCTGATCGTGGCCGCAGGCGCCGCCATCGTGGCGCTGTCAACGCGTGGCAAGTCGACTAGCTGAATTACGCCCGTATCTGCGCATCGCGGCATCGGGCCGCGAGCTCCCATCGCTTATTGTTTGGAAAGCGCAGCCAGACGGATTTCCAGGCATTGCGCGTGCCGCAGCCGCGCCCATTGGCGAACCGTGATGGCGTGATCGGCAGGCCATCGCAGATGATTTGTTCGTCTTCGACCTTGGCGTACACCGATCGGCCGCAAAAGAACCCGGGCGTTGAGTGAGAATGCGTGAGTTTTACCGATTGGCGAGCTGCTATCCTGCCTGAACCGAAAATTCCTCCAGGTCCCTATGTCAATTGAAGCGTTTGGAAAATGGTCTGCGCGTTTTCTCGGCCGCAGCGCCGGCGCGGCCATGCTAGTCCTGATGGCTTGCCGCGCCCATGCCGATTCGAAAAGCATCACGACATGCACCGGCCCGGCCGATCCCGAGGCCTGCCTGATCGAGGGTGACGCGCCCGATCGCTCGCACCTGCCCGCAGCGGGGGCGGCGGCATGGGTGAGCGACAACAGGCTGGTGATTTCGTGGGTGGGCGAGGCGGACAAGGTACTGGTGGCCGGGAATATCCCGTTCGCGCGGCCGATGCCGCGCGTGGCCCCGGGCCTGTTCCAGTCCATCATCCAGTACCAAAAATCCCAGCAAACGCGCGTGCAACTGCGGTTTTCCGTAACGCGCGACGGCAAAACGGACATCACCCCGCAAGCGACCGAGTTGGTTGGCCCGAACGCGTTTGCGATCCTGAGCGACGGCGACATCAAGGAGCAGGCCATCAGCTTCGGCCAGTCGCTGCCGGCGGCCAGGGTATGGCTGCCGCCCGGCTATCGCGCCGGCCTGCGCTATCCTATCCTCTACCTTGCCGATGGCGGCTGGACCAGCCCCGGTGCATGGCTGACGGAGCCGATCCGCCGTGGCGAACTGCCGCCGTTGATCGTGGTCGGCGTGGACTACTGCACCGAGGAGCTGGCGGAACAGGAGACGCCGGATTGCCGCATGCAGAACTATGTCGGCGCACCGAGCGGTCCGCTGGCGCCCGAATTCTTAGCGCACGAACGCTTCCTGCTGCATACCGTGATACCGGCGATCGAGGCCAGGTACGGCGCGCCACCCGAACAGCGCCTGCGCGCGATCGGCGGCGCCTCAAACGGCGGCGTGTGGTCGGCGTCGATGGCCCTGCGCAATCCCGGCGTGTTTGGCGCGGCCTTTGTCATGTCGCCCGGCATACCGCCGGCGCAACATGATGAAGCACGGCCATCGGCACGCTTTTACGTATCGGCCGGCGACCTCGAACCGGCGTTCCGCCACACCGCGCGACGGCTGACGGAAGATATCGTCGCGCACGGCGGCAGCGCCACCTTCACCGCCTATCCCTCCGGCCACGATTACTGCATGTGGGGACGCATCATGCTCGACGACGCGCGCGACTGGCTGAAAGGACCCGGCGGTTAAAGCGCCGCAGCGGCGCCGGGGTGGCCTTCGCGGATTTGCAGGCTGCGGCGCAGTACCTGGTCGGTCACCCACTTGGCCGAGCGGCGCGCGCGTTGGGCCACCAGCTCTGGCGCCATCTGCAGGTAGTCGTCGTTGAACACTTCGAAGCTGTAGTCGCCGCGATAGCCGGCGCGGTCCAGCCGGCGCACCAGGTCCGACAACTCCACTGAATGCTCGCCCTCGCCCGGAAACACGCGCATGTGGCGCGCCGTCTCCAGCCGCTCTTCCGAGGAACGGATCTCGCGCCACATGAAGTCCGACAGCTGCACCATGGCGATTTTACTCCACGGGATCAGGTCCACCGTGTCATACGAAGCGCCGTTGGCCAGCATGTGGAAGGAGTCGATCACCACGCCCAGATTCGCGTGATCGGCGCGCTCCACCGCCTCCCACGCCACCTCGTACTCGCTCACATTGCGGCCCCAGGACAGCGCCTCGAAGCCGACCCGCACGCCCAGCGGCACGGCCAGCGTGGCCAGCTTGGCGAGGTCGCGCGCGATCTTGTCCAGGTCCCCGCTGGCGTGCTTGGAGGTCGACGAGCACACCATCAGCAGCGGCGAGCCCACCGCCTGGCAGATCCGCAGCATGCTCTTGGCGATGTCGATCTTGTACTCGTGCAGGGTGCCGCTCAAGCCCTCGAAGTCGCGCATCACCTGGATCCCGGTGACGCGCACGCCGCTCGCGCGCACCAGCTTCACCGCCGCATCGAGCCCGCCCGGATAGTTGACCAGGTCCTTGGCCCACAACATCAGCTGCGAGAAGCCGGCGCTGCGCGACGCCTCCAGCTTCATCTCCAGGGTGCCGGCCAGCGTGATCGTGTCCATGCCGAAGTTGGTCAGGTTCATACGCCCTCGCTGTGCACCAGTTCAAAACTGACGCTGCCCTTGAACAGCTGGGTCAACGCGCCCTTCGCGCACGGCGACACCGGCGCGCTGTCGACAAAGGTCACGCCGCGCGCCTGCAAGGTGCGCACCGCCGCCATCACGTTGCGCGTGCCGAAGCCGACGCGGATCAATTCCTCGTCCCAGTGGCCGTCGTCGCTGCCGGCCGGCGGTTCGATCAGCTGCAGGTAGAAGCGCTTGCACGGGCTTTCCAGCAGCGTCCCGTTCGGCAGCACGCCCTGCACCACGCCTTGCGGCACCACGCGGAAGCTCATCAGGTGCTGATAGAAGTCGATCCACTCGGCGGTGCGGTCGCGGCGGATCGCCTGCACCACGCCGAAGAAGGCCAGATCCTCCACCACCGGCTTGGGCAGCGGCTGCTCGCTGATCTTGAAATCGACGTCGTAGATCGAAAAATCCTGATAGCGGTCGACGAAGTACAGCACCGAATCGCCGGCGCCGTGCACGCCGGGGATGTTCAATTCCATGGCGCCGGCGCGGGTCGGTATGGCCCAGGCGCCGCGCGCCAACGCGTGCTGGTAGGCGGCGCCGGCGTCGCGCACGCGGAAGGCGATCGCCGACAAGGTGGTCGAGCCGCGCTCCGCATCGGCCACCGCCCACGCCACCGGATCGGCGTTGACCACCACGTTCATGCCGCCCTGCCGGTACAGCACCACCTCGCGCGAGCGATGGCGGCCGACCTGCACGAAGCCCATGGTCTCCAGCACCGCGCCTAGCGCCAGCGGCTCCGAGGTCGCGTATTCGACAAATTCGATGCCATCGAGGCCGAGCGGATTGCTCGGCAACGGATTGTTTTCCTGGGTTTTCATAGCGCTTGCAGCTCCTTGAAGTGCAGTTGCATGCGCGCCGCATCGGGCCGCACGCCGGTGAACAGTTCGAACGCCTTGACGGCCTGGAACACGGCCATGCCGCCGCCGGTCATGGTGCGGCAGCCCTTGGCCTGCGCCGCCTGCAGCAGCGCCGTCTGCAGCGGGAAGTAGACGATCTCGGACACCCACTGGCCGGGCCGCAGCAGCTCGGCCGGCAGCGGCAGGCCCGGATGCTTGGCCATGCCGGTCGGCGTGGCGTGGATCAGGCCATCGGCCACGCGCATGGCCGCTTCCAGCTCGGTGCAGGCGACGGCGCGGCCCGCGCCGAAGCGGGCGCACAGCGACTGCGCCAGCTGCGCGGCGCGGCCGGCGTCGGCGTCGACCAAGCGCAGCGTCTGCGTGCCCATCATCAGCGCCGCGTGCGCGGTGGCGGCGCCGGCGCCGCCGGCGCCCAGCTGCACCACCTCGCCCATGGCCACATCCGGCAGGCTGGCCTTGAAGCTTTCGGCGAAGCCCCACCAGTCGGTGTTGTAGCCGATGCGCTGGCCGTCCTTGAACACCACGGTGTTGACGGCGCCGATGGCGCGCGCGTCGTCGCACAGGTCGTCGAGCAGCGGGATCACGTGCTGCTTGGCCGGATAGGTGACGTTCACTCCGGAGAAGCCCAGCAGCTCGGCCGCGTCCAGCAATTGCGGCAGCTGCTCCACGGTCAGACCCAGGCGGTCCAGGTCCAGCAACTGGTACAGGCAATGCATGCCGTGGGCGGCGGCTTCGCGCTCGTGCATGGCCGGCGTCAGCGAGCGGCCGATGCCGGCGCCGATCAGGCCCAGCAAAATTCGACGTGGTGCGGTAAGCGACATAGTGGTTCCGTTCAATCTTTTAAGTATTGAACCGATACTACACTAACCAGTTAGTTAATATCAAGCGAAAAACAACCGGATTTCGGCTGTTTTGCGACATCTTTCAGGAAGCTTTTTCAGGAAGCGCGCACGTAGCGCAGGATCATGTCCACCACCGCCTCGCGGCGCTTGGCGTGGACCTCGGCCGCCTTGAGGTCGCGGCCGAAAATGAAACTGAAGGTATGCTGGTTGGAGACGTTGTAGAACGACAGCGCGCTGATCGACATGTGCAGGTCGACCGGGTCGACGTCCGGACGGAACACGCCCTCGGCCACGCCGCGCGCGCACAGGCCTTCGAGCAGGCCGATGGCCGGCTTGTTGATGGCCTTCAGTGTCGGGATCTTGCGGATGTACTCACCGTTGTGGATGTTCTCGGTCATCACCATGCGGATGAACTCCGGGTGCTGGGCGTGGTAGTCGAAGGTCGAGCCGACCAGCGCGCGCAGCGCCGGCACCGGCGGCAGCTGGTCCAGGTGGAAGCCGTGCTCGATCTGGCGGAAGCGCGTATAGCTCTCCTCCAGCGCCGCCACGTACAAGCCTTCCTTGTTGCCGAAGTAGTAGTAGATCATGCCCTTGTTGGCGCCCGTCTCCGCCGCGATCTCGTCGATGCGCGCGCCGCTCAGGCCCAGGCGCGAAAACTCCTGGATGGCGACGTTGAGGATGCGGCTACGGGTGCCGTCTTCGTCGGCCGCTGCCGGAGCAGGAGCGGCCTTCTTGCGTGGTGCCGGCTTTTTTGCGACAGCGGCTGCGGGTGCGATGGTTTTAGCTTTCATGCCATTATTCTAACCGAAGCGCACCCGCGGGCCATGCCTCATCGGCCCAGATACCGGTCGTAGAACTTGGCCGCGATCTGGTACAGGTCGCGCGCCTCCGGATAGTCAGGATTGGTCATGAAGCCGTGCCCCAGGCCATCGTAGATCAGCAGCTCGGACGCCACGCCCGCCTTGAGCAGGCGCCGGTGCCCGTAGGCGGCGGAACTCATGGCGAAATCGCGCGTGCCGGTGGCGAAGATGGTCGGCGGGAACTTGGCCAGCGCCGCCAGGTCGTTGGCCGGCGTCACCGCCGGATCGTCCAGGCTGACGTTGTCCAGGTATCCCGGTCCCGGCGGCATGGCGATATTCGCGCCCGTCGCCAGCCCCGCGAACACCGCCGAATCGCCCTCCATGAAGCGCGCGCCAAGGCCGGCGCAGTACACGCCGATCACGCCCGGCGCCGGCAGGCCGGCCTGCTGGAACGAGGCCACGCTCTGCGCCACCAGCGCGCCGCCGGCCGAGCAGCCCACCAGGCCGACATTGGCCGGCTTGTAGTCCTTCAGCACGGCCTGATACACCTTGGTGAAATCCTCGGTGGCGGCCGGGAAGCGATACTCCGGCCCCTGGCGGTACAGCAGCGAAATCACCTTGAAGCGCCCCACCGCCGCCACCGGAATGCTGATCAGCAAACCGTTGGCGCGGATGCCGGTGCGGAAGCCGCCGCCGGGCGCGTTGATCATCACGCGGTTGTGGTTCGCCTCCGGCACGCCGTCCTTGGGCGTGACGATGGCGACCGAAATGCCGTTGATGGTGGTCTCCTCCACGTCGACCGGAAACACCTCGCGCATGTGCGCCACATTCGGCGCCAGCGTGGCGTTCATGGCCTGGCGCAGCTCCGCCATGTCGGTGCTCTCCGGCGGCCGCGCCGCGCCCGGCCCCTCGGTCGGCCGGCTGCGCCGGATGATGGCCTGCGACTCGGGACTCAGGATGTTGGACAGCCCGATGTCCGCCTCGCGCACATGCGCCGTGCCGCCGGCGTCCACCGTAATTTGCCGGCTCGGCGTCGACTGCGCCATGGCCGGCAGCAGCGTGCAGGCGGCCAGCAACGCCGCCAGTCTGGATAGTTTCATCGTCTCTCCCATGATCAGAACTTGGTGCGCAGGCCGAGGTAGTACGAGCGGCCGATGATGTCGTAGGTCGACGCCAGCGTCAGGTTCTGGTTGCCCGGCACATAGGCCGGATCGCGGTTGAACAGGTTGTTGATGCCGGCGCGCAGCGTCACGTTCTTGTTGAGCGTATAACGCAGGCCCAGGTCGAAGATGTCGTACTTGGCCACGCCGGCGGTCGGGCTGGCGGGACGGGTGACGGTGGTGACGTCGTCCATCGCCGGGATATGGCGCCAGCGCAGATTGGTCGAGAAGGCGCCCAGGTCATAACGGAAGGTGACGGTGGACTGCCACGCCGGACGGATCACGGTATCCACCGTGCCCTTGAACTCCTTGATGGCGTCGCCCGGCAGCGCCTGCGACTGATAGCTGTTGGTGAAGCTGACGGCGGTGTTGATGTTGAAGTTGCCGGCGTCCGGGGACAGGCCGACGGCCGACAGCGGGAAGCGCCAGTCCAGCTGCAGGTCGACGCCGGAGGTCTTCAGCAGGCCGAGGTTCAGGTACGGCGCCGACACCTGCGTCAGCAAGCCGTTGGCGTCGCGCGAAATCAGCTGGCAGAAGGCGTTGGCCGCCGAGTAGCTCGGATTCGAGCCATCGAGGTTGTAGCACTTGTTGAGCGCCGACGCCGCCGGCACCGCCGAAATCGTGTCCTTGATCTTGATGGTGTAGTAGTCGACCGAACCGCTCAGCTGCGAGAACAACGGCCAAGGCAGCTGCGGCGTGAACACCAGGCCCAGGGTGCGGGTGTCCGCCACTTCCGGACGCAGGTTGGCGTTGCCGGACGAGACGGTGGACGTGGCCACGGTCGGGAAGGTGTAGGTGTCGACCACGTTGGACGGCACGCCGGTGGCGATGCACAGCGCGCGCAGCTGGGCCGCGTTGGCGCCGGCGCGGGCGGCGGTGCGCACGTCGCACGGCTCGCCGCCGTTCGGCGGGCTGCCGAACTGCACCTGGTTGCCGCTGGCGGCGCTATACAGCTCGCCGATGTTCGGCGCGCGGATGGCGTGCTGCAGGCCGCCGCGCACCAGCCAGTTCTTCACCGGCGTCCACTCCAGCTCCACCTTGTAGGTGCCGGCGTTGACGCCGGTGTCGTAGTTGGAGCGGCGGTAGCCCGGCGTGATGCCCAGCGACTTGGCGAACGGCGCATCGGCCAGCAGCGGAATGCGCAGCTCCAGCGCCACTTCCTTCACCGAGGTCCGGCCCGACGAGCGCTGCGAAGCGATCACCGCCTCGATGTTCTGCGCCGCCAGCTGCGAATCGGGCACGTAATCGTAGGTGTTCTTGCGGTAGTTGGCCGAGGCCGAGAACTGCATGTCGCCGGCCGGCAGCGTCACCAGCGTGCCTTGCAGGCTGGCCTCGGCGATGCGCTGCGACAGCGTCTCGCGGCTCAGCGCATTGGTCGAGATGTAGTTGCGGCAGGCATCCGACAGCGCGCGCGAATTGGCGTCGCCGAAGGGATTGAAGCCGCCCGCGCACAAGGTCTTGCCGCCATCGGGCGCATTGAGCAGCTCCTGCACCCGCGAAGTCAGCACCGCGTTGTACTGGGTCTGGTCGTGCACCGTGCGGTCGGCCGACACGTAGGCGTCCCAGCTCCAGTCGCGGAACGGCAGCTCGCCGCGCGCGCCGACGATGATCTGGTCGACCGTGTAGGCCTCGTCCCACTGCTTGTTCGGCACGCCGACGAAGCGGGTATTCCACAGGAACGGCGCGGCAGCGTCCGGGCGCGACGCCAGGATGGTTTTCAGGTCGGCCGGCACGAAGGGATGCGACAAGGGCACCAGCGTATTGGCGCCCTGCCCGAACTGGGTCAGCGTGCCGCCGGAATTGGTGTGCGCCACCGAGCGCGTATGCAGGAACTGGGCGTAACCGGTCAGCTCCGGCATGAAGCGGTAGTCCAGCTTCTCGAACAGGCTCTCGCGGCGCAGGCCATTGAGCAAATCATTCTGGATCAGCACCGGCATGCGCACATTGCCGCCGACGAGGGCGTAAGGGCCGCTGGTCGCGCCCAGGTAGTTGACGGCGCCGGTCTGGCTGAACAAGGTGCCGTTGTCGTTGAAGCCCAGGTTATTGGTGCGCGGGACGGTGGCCGTCACGCCGTACTTGGAAAACACGCTGTTGACGGCGGCCTGCGTCGGCAGGTTGTTGGCGGCCGGCAGATAGGTGCTGGTGCCCAGGTAGCTGGACGGCACGCCCAGCTTGAAGAACGGCCGCGCCCTGCCCGGCAGGCTTTCGCGGTCGTCGTAGCTGGCCGAGAACAGCGAGAAGCCCTTGCCTTCATCGAACTCGGTGCCGACCGTCAGCGACGGGCTGACCTTGCGCAGGTCGCCCTTCTGCGAATTGCCGTACTGGACATCGAACACCACGCCCTTCATCTTGCGCAGCGACTTGAAGTTGATCACGCCCGACATCGCGTCCGAGCCGTAGACGGCGGAAGCGCCGCCGCTGATGGTCTCGATGCCGTCGATCACGGCCTGCGGCACGGTGTTGACGTCGACCTGGCCGAAGGCGCTGGCCAGCGGCAGGCGGCGGCCGTCGAGCAGCACCAGGTTGCGGTTGTCGCCCAGGCCGCGCAAGTCCAGCGTGGCGCGTGCGCCGGTGCCCTGGCCGCCGGTGGCGGCGGTGCCGGACGGCGTGAACTGCGGCAGCTGGTTCAGCGTCGCCTCCAGCGTGACGTTGCCGCTTTCCTGCAGCACCTCCTTGCCGGTGGCGACGATGGGGCTGGGCGAAGTGTAGTTACGGGTGGCGATGCGCGAACCGGTAATGACCACCGACTCCATCTTCGGCGCTTCTTCGGCGGCCGCCACAGGCGGCGCTGCCGGCGGCGCCTCCGCCGTGGTCTGCGCCTGGGCGCCCACCACCACGCTAAAACCGAGCACGCTGCTCTTCAGGGCGAAGTCGCGCCAAGCGCCTTTGCGATACTGTTTCATTCTGTTGTCTCCGTCAGTTGATGTTATTTTTTTGATCCTGAACAGACATTGCACTAACTAGATAGTTAACTTCAAATAGATTCTTTGTTGAGCGCTAAAAAAAATCGCGCCACACAGGCGTGGCGCGATGCTTACGTATGTATTCCACCACACGCCGATACCGATTACACGCCGGGATCGCGCACCTTCTCCACCTGGTCGAACTCCACGTTGAACCACGCGCCGCCGACGGCTTCCGCCTTGCGGATATACACGGTCTGCACGATGTCGCGCGTGGCGGCGTCGATGCTCACCGGACCGCGCACACTGGTCCAGGCCATGCCCTTCATCGCCGCCAGCAGCTTGTCGCCATTGCTGTCGCCGGCGGTCTGCTTGAGCGCCTGGTACAGCAGGTGCATGCCGTCGTAGGCGCCGACCGAATGGAAGTTGGGGCGCATGCCTTTGTTGGCTTTGCCGAAGGCCTCGACATAGGCCTTGTTCTCCGCCGACGGATGGGCCGCCGAATAGTGATGGCTGCTGACCACACCCGCCGCCGCCGGGCCGATGCTGGCCATCAGGTCGTCGTCCAGCACATCGCCGGTGCAGATCAGGCGCACGCCGGCGGCGGCCAGGCCACGATCGGTGAACTGCTTGAGCAATGCCGCGCCCTCGCCCGACGGCACGAACACGAACAACGCGTCCGGCTTCAAGTCCTTCACGCGCGCCAGGAACGGCGCGTAGTCGGGATTGCGCAGCGGCGCGCGCAGACTGTCGACCACCTTGCCGCCGCCCTCTGTAAAGCCTTTGACGAACACCTTCTCCGCATCGAGGCCAGGACCGTAATCGCTGACGAAGGTCACCACCGTCTTGATCTTGTTCTTGCCGGCCCATTGCGCCATCGGCGCCGTCACCTGCGCCAGCGTGAAGCCGGTGCGCACGATATACGGCGAGCGCTGCGGAATCACCGAGGTGGCGGCGGCCATCACGATCATCGGCACCTTGGCCTGGGTGGCCACCGGCGCGACGGCGAAGGCCAACGGCGTCAGGCCGAAGCCGGCCAGCACCTGCACCTTGTCGCGCGCGACCAGCTCCTGCGCCAGGCGCTTGGTGACATCGGGCGAAACGCCGCCGTCGTCCTTGAGCAGGATCTCGACCGCGCGGCCGCCGGCCACCGCGCCGTACTGCTGCATGTACAGCTTGACGGCCGCCTCGATCTGGCGGCCGGTGGAGGCGAACGGGCCGGACATCGGCAGGATCAGGCCGACCTTGAGCGGCTCGGCCGCAGCGGCCGCCGCCACGCCAGGAGCGATGGCCGGCAGCACGCCGGCCGACAAGGCGGCGGCGCCCAGCAGGATGTGGCGGCGCTGACTGTTGATATTTTCTTTCATGGTGTCTCCTCTTCTCTTTTTATAAATCCAGCAGCAGCGTGGCGCTTCTGGAACGCGAACAGCAAGGGGTGAAAATATCGTTGGCGGCTTGTTCGGCCTCGGTCAGATACAGGTCGCGGTGGTCCGGCACGCCGTCCAGCACGCGCGTCAGGCAGGTGCCGCACACGCCCTGCTCGCAGGACGCCGGCACGAACACGCCGGCCGCGCTCAGCACCTGCAGGACTGTCGCGCCGACCGGCACCGTATGGCACGCGCCGCTGGAGGCCAGCTTGACGTCGAACGGCTGGTCGCCGGCGGCCGGCGCGGTGGCGGCGGCGGCGCCGAAGTATTCAAGGTGCAGCTGATGCTCCGGCCAGCCCAGTGTTGCGGCGCTGGCCTTGACGTGGTTGATGAAGCCTTCCGGGCCGCAGAAGTAAATGTGCGTGCCGGGTTCCTGCTGCCGCAACCGGACCAGCAGCGCCGGCAGGTCGAGCGACTGCACGCTATCGTGGTGGAAGCTCACTTGCGCGGCGAACGGCGCGCGTTCGATGCGCTCGCGGAAGGCGGTGCGCTCGGGCGAGCGGGTACAGTAGTGCATCTCGAATTGCGCGCCTGTCGCCGACAGCGTTTCCGCCATCGCCAGCAGCGGCGTCACGCCGATGCCGCCGGCCAGCAGCACGCTGCGCGGCGCGTCCACCAGCGGGAAATGATTGCGCGGCGCGCTGATGACCAGCGTGGCGCCGGCGTGGATCTGCTCGTGCATGGCCTGTGAGCCGCCGCGCGAGGCCGGGTCGCGCAGCACGCCGATCAGGTAGCGCTGCGTTTCGTGCGGTGGGTTGCAGAGAGAATACTGGCGCACCAGCCCAGGCGCCACGTGGACGTCGATATGGGCGCCGGCGGTGAAGGCCGGCAGCGCTGCGCCGTCGGCGCTTACCAGCTCGTAGCTGCAAATGCCCTCCGCCTCGTGCGCGCGCCGCTCGACGCGCACCGTGAGCAAGCCGTCGTCCAGGATTGCGGCGCTCATGGCTGCGGCTCCTGTTCCTTCTGCAGCCACTGATCGAGGACGCGGCGCGACTGCACGCCGCCGGCGTCGATATTCAGCATCAGCAGCTTGCGCTCCGGATGGCGCAGGATATTCTGCTGCTGCAGCTCCAGCATCTCGCGGTCCTCGCTGAAGATCTTGCCCTGCCCTTCGCGGATGGTGTCGGTCAGCGCCTGATCCTGCGGCTTGAAATTGCGCGCCATGCCCCAGAAGTACCAGTGCGAGGTCTCGGTCTCCGGCGTAATGAAATCCACCACGATGCTGGACGCCTTGTGCTCCGGCGCCGCATCGTAACCGCCCTTGCCCGCATGGGCCACGCCGACCTCGATCATCACATGGCTGGGCGGCGAGAAGCGGCAGATCTGCCAGCGATCCACCGGCACATCGTCGTCCAGCCCATTGCCGCGCAAGGCCGCGCGCCAGAACGGCGGCGCCATGATGTTCTCCATATAACGGCTGGTGACCACCTGCTCGCCCTCCACACGTGTATTCACCGGCGCCTCATCGATCTCCTTCTGGCCGATGCTGGACGCATGCACATAGGTCTCGTGCGTCAGGTCCATCAGATTATCGATCATCAGGCGGTACTCGCAGTTGATGTGATACAGGCCACCACCATAGGCCCATTCAGGATGCTCGGCCCATTCCAGGTGATGGATCAGCGCCGGATCGGCCTTCTCCTTGTCGCCGGTCCAGACCCAGATAAAGCCATAGCGCTCCTCGACCGGATAGCTGCGGATGCACGGGAAGCCGCGCACGCGCTGGCCCGGCATGGCCACCACCTTGCCATCGCAGCCCATCTCCAGGCCGTGATAACCACATACCAGCTGGCCGTCGCGCACCAAGCCCAGCGACAGCGGCGCGCCGCGATGCGGGCAGAAATCCTCCACCGCCGCCACCTTGCCTTCGGCGGCGCGGTAGAACACGATCTTCTCGCCGCAGATGGTGCGACCCAGCGGCTTGCCGTCGATCTCGTCCGGCGTACAGGCCACATACCAGGTGTTTTTCGGGAACATTCTGTCTCCTTACGCTTTAATATTCAGTACACTGAATGTAGTACAGTAACGACGCGAAGTAAACCACTTTAGATGCGGCAGCGCACAACCGAGACCACCATGCCAGAAACCGAAAGCAAGCTGATCAACCTCTACGAACACCCGGGCCACTTGCTGCGCCGCGCGCAGCAGATCTCGGTCTCGATTTTTTACGACGAAATGGGATCGGAGCTGACGCCGGTGCAGTACGCCATGCTGCGCAACCTGGCCGCGCAGCCTGGCGTGGACCAGGTATCGCTGTCGGCGCTGAGCGGCATCGACACCTCGACCGGCGCCACGGTGTGCGCGCGGCTGGAGGAGAAAGGCCTGCTGGAGCGCAAGGTGATCCCGACCAACCGCCGCCAGCGCGCGCTGACCATCACGGCGGCCGGCGAGCAGCTGCTGGAATCGCTGATTCCCGGATCGCAGCGCCTGCGGCGTCGCATCCTGGCGCCGCTGAGCAGCGCCGAGCAGCTGCAATTCATGGAACTGCTGACCAAACTGGTACAGGAAAACAACGAACAAAGCCGCGCACCGCTGGCGCCGCGCGACGCGGTGCGCTAGCATGATCTCGCCGGATACCCGGAAAAACAAGACAGGAGACGCAATGAAACTCACTCATCTCACGGCCGCCGTGGTGCTGGCCGCTGCGCTGCCGGCGTTCGCGCAGAATGGCAAGGCGGAAGCCATCGCGCTGGTCGACAAGGCGGTGACGAACATCCAGAAGAAAGGCATCGACGAAGCGTGCAAGGACTTCGCCGATCCGAAAGCGGGCTATATCGACGGCGAGCTGTATGTGTTCGTCCAGGATGCCACCGTGGTCATGAAATGCCACGGCACCAACGCCAAGTTGAACAACAAGGACATGATGCAGCTGCGCGACGCCAACGGCAAGTACTTCTCGAAAGACATGCGCGACCTGGCCATGTCGGGCAAGACCGGATGGGTGGATTATGTGTGGGTCAACCCGGTGAGCAAGGCGCTGGAACCGAAGTCCTCGTATGTAAAAAAAGCCGACGACAAATATTTCGTTGGCGTCGGCATCTACACCCGCAAATAAAACCCGGGGTTATTAGGCGACGGCGACCAGCTTATCGAGTTTGTCGCCGTCGGCCAGCAAGCTGGCGCTGTCGGAGTCGTGGACGATGCGGCCGCGGTCCAGCACTATCGCGCGCTGGGTCAGCGATAGCGCCAGGCGCGCGTGCTGTTCCACCACGATCACCGACATGCCCTCTTCCTGCACCAGCTTGCGGATCACCCGCACCAGCTCCTGCACGATGATCGGCGCCAGGCCTTCCATCGGTTCGTCCAGCAGCAGGATGCGCGGGTTGGTCATCAGCGCGCGCGCGATCGCCACCATCTGCTGCTCGCCGCCCGACAACTGATTGCCCATGTTGTTGCGGCGCTCGAACAGGCGCGGGAAGATCTGGTACACCTTCTGCAGATTCCACGGTCCCGGACGCGCCACCACCGTCAAGTGCTCCTCCACCGTCAGCGACGGGAACATGTGCCGCTCCTGCGGCACCCAGCCCAGCCCCGCGCGTGCACGCTTGTGCGTGGACATGCGCGAGATGTCGCCGCCGGCCCAGCGGATGCCGCCGCCGTGCAGGCGCGTCAGGCCCATCAGCGTCACCAGCAAACTGGTTTTGCCGACGCCGTTACGACCCAGCAGCGCCAGCGAATCGCCCTCCTTCAGCGCGAACGACACTTCCTCCAGCACGATCGACTCGCCATAGCCGGCGGTGACCTTATCCAATACCAGCAGCTCAGTCATGCTCCGACTCCCCCAAATAGACTTCCTTGACGCGCGGATCGGCGGCGATTTCCGCCGGCGTTCCCTCGGTCAGTACCTTGCCGCCCACCAGCACCGTGATGCGGTCGGCGAAACGGAACACCAGGCTCATATCGTGCTCGATGAACAGCACCGTCACGTCGCGCGGCAGCTGCGTCAGCACTTCGAACAGCTCCTTGCTCTCGGCTTGCGGAATACCGGCCGCCGGTTCATCCAGCAGCAGGATGCGCGGCTTGGTCGCCAGCGCCAGCGCGATCTCCACCAGGCGCTGTTTGCCGTAGGCCATGCTGCGCGTGATGCTGTTGGCCTGATCGCTCAGCTTCAGCGTCGCCAAAAGCTCCAGCGCTTCTTCGATCACTTCCGGATGATTCTCCACCGTCTTCCACCAGACGTGCCGCAGGCCGCGCCGCTCGCTGATGGCCAGCGCCACCGACTCCAGCACCGTCATGCCGGCGAACAGGGTGTTGAGCTGGAAGGTGCGCGTCATGCCGCTGTGGACCCGCTCATGCTGCGGCAGGTGCGTGATGTCCTCGCCACCCAGGTACACCTTGCCGCTGCTCGGGCTGAAAGCACCCGTCAGCAGGTTGATGAAGGTGGTCTTGCCGGCGCCGTTGGGACCGATCAGCGCGTGGCGCGCGCCCGGCTGGAAGGTCAGCGAGACGTCGCTGTTGGCGACGAAAGCGCCCCAGCGCTTGCTCAGGCCTTCGGTGCGTAATGTGATGTCGCGGCTCATGGCTGCTCCTTGCGTTCAGGTTTCACCATACGATACAAGCGCTCCATGCCGCCCATGATGCCGCCGCGCGCGAATAGCACGATCAGCACCAGCAGCAGGCCGATATAGAACTGCCAGTAGGCCGGATTCAGGCCGGCGATGTAATCCTGCGCCAGCATGAACACCGCCGCGCCGATCAGGCCACCGTACAAACGCCCGGTCCCGCCCAGCACCAGGATGATCACCAGCTCCGCCGAACGCGGGAAGCCCAGCGAATCGAGGCCGACGAACTGCGTGGTCTGCGCCAGCAGCGCACCGGCCACACCGGCCACCGCAGCGCCCACCGTGAAGATGGCCACCAGGCGGCGATTGACATTCACGCCCAGCGATGGCATGCGGCGCACGCCTTCGCGGATGCCGATCAGGCTCAAACCGAACGGCGACTTCACCACCCGGCGCAGCACCACGAACACCAGCAGCAACACGGCAAAGCTGTACCAGAAGGCGACGTTGCCATTCAGGTCGAACTCGAACACGCCGAACAGCTTACCGACCATCATGCCGGACAAGCCGTCCACGCCGCCGGTGATGAAGGCGGCCTTGTTGGCCGCTTCAAACAGCATCAGGCCGATGCCCAGCGTGACCATCAAGCGCGTCAAGTCCTGGCCGCGCACCACCAGGAAGCCGGTCAGCAGGCCACACACGCCGGCCACCAGGCCGGCCGCCAGCAGGCCGCTCAGCGGCTCGCCCCAGCCATGCACCGCCAGCAGGCCGGCGGTGTAGGCGCCCAGCCCGAAGAAGGCGGCGTGGCCCAGCGAGACGATGCCCGCATAACCGAGGATCAGATCGAGCGACACCGCGAACAGGCCGATGATCATGATCTGGCTGATCAGCACCAGATAACCGGGGAAGGCGAAGTAGGCGGCCACCGGCAGCAGCCAGAAGACGATTTCCAGCGGTTGCCAGCGGTCGTTCGGCAGCTTCGGCTTGGGCAGCATGCGCGCCACCTGGACTACAGGCTTGGTTTCATTCTCGACAAAAGCGTTCATGCTTTCCTCCGCATCAGGCCAGCAGGGAACAGGATCAGCAGCACCACCATCAGTGCGTAGATCACGAAGGCGCCGATTTCCGGCACATAGTATTTACCGGCCACGTCGAACACGCCGAGGATGATGGCCGCCAGCAGCGGCCCCTTGATGGTGCCGGCGCCGCCCACCGCCACCACCAGCAGGAAGTAGACCATGTACTTGACCGGGAAGGTCGGGTCGAGGCCCAGTACGTCGATACCGAGGCCGCCACCCAGACCCGCCAGGCCGGAGCCCAGCGCGAAGGTCAGGCTGAACACCAGGCTGACGTTGACGCCCAGGCCCGCAGCGGCGGTCTGGTTGTCGACCGAGGCGCGGATCTGCGCGCCGAAGCGGGTACGTTCGATCAGCAGGCCCAAGGCCACCGTCACCAGCACCACCACGCCGATCAGGAACACGCGGTAGGCGCCGACGTCGAGGCCCAGCAGCGAGATCTGGCCGCGCAGCCAGTCCGGCAGCAGCACCGGCTGCTGGGTCGGGCCGTAGAAGTACGTCGCGGCGGCGACCGACATGAAGGTCAGGCCGATCGAGAACAGCACCTGGTCCAGGTGCGACGCCTTGTACAGGCGGCGGTACAGCAAGCGCTCCAGCACCAGTCCCACCAGCGCCGAAGCGATGAAGGCCAGCGGCAGCGAGGCCAGGAACGGCACGCCGAAGCGCGACAGCAGCGTTACGCTGACATACCCGCCCAGCATGGCGAAGGCGCCGTGCGCCAGGTTGATGAAGTTCATCATGCCCATCGTGACCGACAGGCCGACACTGATCAGGAACAGCAGGCTGCCATAGGCAATGCCGTCGAACAGGACTCCGGCAAAGTTGGCTAGCATGGCTGCCTCCTGGATTGATTTTGTATTTTCATTTTGTCTCCACTACTTCCAAAAAAAACCTGTTACACGCGTTCGATGATCATGGCGATGCCCTGCCCCACGCCGATGCACATGGTGCACAGCGCGTAACGCCCGCCACTGCGATGCAGCTGGTAGGTGGCCGCCGTCACCAGGCGCGCACCGCTCATGCCGAGCGGATGGCCGAGCGCAATCGCACCGCCGTTCGGGTTGACGCGCGCGTCGTCGTCCTTCAGGCCCAGTTCACGCAGCACGGCCAGGCCTTGCGCCGCGAACGCTTCATTCAATTCGATCAGGTCCATCTGCTCCAGCGTCAGGCCGGTCTGGCGCAGCAGCTTTTGCACCGCCGGCACCGGGCCGATGCCCATCACGCGCGGCGCCACGCCGGCCGTTGCCATGCCGACGATGCGCGCCAACGGCTTCAAGCCGTGCTGCTTGGCCGCTTCGCCGCTGGCGATCAGTAGCGCGCAGGCGCCGTCGTTGATGCCCGACGCATTGCCGGCGGTGACGCTGCCGTCCGCGCGCACCACACCCTTCAATTTGGCCAGCGCTTCGATGGTGGTGGCGCGCGGGTGCTCGTCCTGCGCGAACACCACCGGATCGCCTTTTTTCTGAACCAGCGATACCGGTACGATCTCCTGCGTGAACACGCCGGCGGCGATGGCGGCGGCGGTCTTGTTCTGGCTGGCCAGCGCAAACGCGTCCTGGTCGGCGCGGCTGACGCCATAATCGGCGGCGACGTTCTCCGCCGTTTCCGGCATGGTCTCAGTGCCGTAGACTTCCTTCAGCGCCTTGTTGACGAAGCGCCAGCCCATGGTGGTGTCCTGCAGCTGCGCGCTGCGCGAGAACGCCGAATCGGCCTTGCCCATGACGAAAGGCGCGCGCGTCATCGACTCGACGCCGCCGGCGATCATCAGGCTGGCGTCGCCGGCCTGGATCGCGCGCGCGGCCGTGCCGATGGCGTCCATGCCGGAGCCGCACAGGCGGTTGACGGTGGTGCCCGGAATTTCCTGCGGCAGGCCGGCCAGCAGCGTCGACATGCGCGCCACGTTGCGGTTGTCTTCGCCGGCCTGGTTGGCGCAGCCGTAGATCACGTCGTCCACCTGATTCCACTGCACGCCGGGATTGCGCTCGACCAGCGCGCGCAGCGGAATGGCGCCCAGGTCGTCGGCGCGCACGTCTTTCAGCGCGCCGCCGTAACGACCGATGGGCGTGCGGATCGCATCGCAGATAAATGCTTCGTTCATATTGTTCATCCTTTTAACAGTGGCGCACCGGTGGCGGCCTGCAATGCTTCAAACGTCATCCCCGGCGCCATTTCGCGCACGGCCAGGCCGTCCGGCGTGACATCGAGCACCGCCATATCGGTGTAGATGCGGTTGACGCACGCCACGCCGGTCAGCGGATAGCTGCAGGCGCTGACGATTTTACTTTCACCGGTCTTGGTCTGGTGGTCCATCATCACAAATACCTGCTTGGCGCCCAGCGCCAGGTCCATGGCGCCGCCGACCGCCGGAATCGCATCCGGCGCGCCGGTATGCCAGTTGGCCAGGTCGCCCTTGGCCGAGACCTGGAAGGCCCCCAGCACGCAGACGTCCAGATGGCCGCCGCGCATCATGGCGAACGAGTCGCCGTGGTGGAAGTAGGCGCCGCCGGTCAGCAGCGTCACCGGCTGCTTGCCGGCGTTGATCAGGTCTTCGTCCTCTTCGCCGGGCGCCGGCGCCGGCCCCATGCCCAGCAAGCCGTTCTCGGAATGGAGGAACACTTCACGGTCGGTCGGCAGGTAGTTGGCCACCTTGGTCGGCAGGCCGATGCCGAGGTTGACGTAGGCCCCTTCAGGGATGTCCTGGGCCACGCGGGCGGCGATCTGGTCGCGGGTATATCGCGCATTTTGGTTGGTCATGCTGCTTCCTTCACCACGCGTTGTACGAAGATGCCGGGCGTGACGATCACTTCCGGATCGAGTTCGCCCAACGCCACCACGTCGCGCACCTGGGCGATGGTGACCTTGGCCGCCATCGCCATGATAGGACCGAAATTGCGCGCCGTCTTGCGGTACACCAGGTTGCCCCAGCGGTCGCCCTGGAGCGCCTTGATCAGCGCGAAGTCGGCGTGGATCGGCGACTCCAGCACATAGTGGCGGCCATTGATCAGACGCGTTTCCTTGCCCTCGGCCAGCAGGGTGCCGTAGCCGGTCGGCGTGAAGAAGCCGCCGATGCCGGCGCCGGCGGCGCGGATGCGCTCGGCCAGGTTGCCCTGCGGCGTCAGTTCCAGCGCGATCTCGCCGGCACGGTACAGGGCGTCGAAGTGATGGGAGTCGGCCTGACGCGGGAAGGAGCAGATGATCTTGCGCACCCGCTTGGCCTTGAGCAGCGCCGCCAGCCCGGTTTCGCCGTTGCCGGCGTTATTATTGACGATGGTGAGTTCCTTGGCCCCCTGCGCGATCAGCGCGTCGATCAGCGCCGACGGCATGCCGGCATTGCCGAAGCCGCCGATCATGACGGTGGCGCCGTCATGGATGTCGGCAACCGCCCGTTCCAGTGATTCAAAAGTTTTATCGATCATAGTCTGCTTTCGTTGCAAGTTGTGCGATAATCGAACTAATGATTGATTACCGCACACCCAGTGTAGAACTTGCGGTGGTCCGGGTCAAGAAAAAAACGCCGATTGAATTCAACGCCTGCATTAAAATCACGCCATGCCTAAAGCCACTGCCCCGATACCAGCGGACGACGACCGCGAACCGACCATCGCCGAACAGATCGACGCGATGACCGATCCCAGTTTCATGACCTCGCTGGCGCGCGGCCTGGCGGTGCTGCGCGCCTTCAGCGATGCGCGCAAGCCGCAGACCATCGCCAGCGTCAGCCAGAAGACCGGCATCCCGCGCGCGGCCGTGCGACGCTGCCTGCACACCTTGCGCGAGCTCGGCTACGTGGACGCGGAGCTCAACAACTTCTCGCTGCGGCCCAAGGTGCTCACGCTCGGCTACTCCTACCTGTCGTCGACGCCGCTGACGGTGTCGGCCCAGCCCTACCTGAACCACATCAGCCGCGCGCTCAATGAATCGAGTTCGCTGGCGGTGCTGGAGGATGGCGAAGTGTTGTACGTGGCGCGCGCCGCGACCTCGCGGGTGATGTCGGTGGCGCTCAACACCGGCAGCCGCCTGCCCGCCTACTGCACCTCGCTGGGCCGGGTGATGCTGGCGCATTTGCCGGCCGATGAGCTGGACGCCTATCTGGAGCACACCCGTTTGCGGCCGATGACGGTGAATACCGTAGTCAATCCCAAGCGCCTGCGCGAGATCCTGGCCGGCGTGCGCCGCGACGGCTACGCCATCAACGATGAAGAGCTGGAGCTGGGATTGCGCTCGATCGCGGTGCCGGTGCGCGGCGCGTCCGGCACGGTGCTGGCGGCATTGAACGTCGGCGCGCAGGCGGCGCGGGTCAGCGTGCAGCAGCTGCAGCACGAGTTCCTGCCCGTGCTGCAACGCGGCGCGCAGGAACTGTCGGTGCTGCTGCCTTAAGTCACTCGCTTAGAACGAGTGGCGCAGGCCGGCCATGACGCCGTTCTGCGTCTTGCCTGCGCCCACACTCCCCCCTGCATCCAGCGCCACCGCCGACAGGCCCGAGTTCTTCATGCGGCCCAAGGCGCCATACGCGGCGGTACGTTTCGAGAAGTAGTAGGTCAGGCGGGCCACCAGCATGGTGGCGTCGTCGGCGCTGTTTTTCACATCCTTCTTGGCCACCTGCGCATCCAGCGTGGTGAACGGCGTCACCGGGTAGCTCACGCCAAAGAAGTACAGGTCCGACTCGGTCAGGCCGGTAACCGCGCGCGTGGTGCGATCGACCACGCCGCCGGCCAGCTTGCCTTCGCCTACCTTCACATAGGCATTGGCGGTCACGCGCTTGTCGCTGTTGTTGCTGCTGGTCAGGCCGCCGGCGGCGCCGGTGTTGCCGTACAAGATGTCATACGAAGCATTCAGGCCATACGCCGGCGTCTCGTAACCGAACATGCCGGTCACCTGACGGCAAGCCTTGGAATTGCCCGGTGTTTCGCCAGGGCAGCCGGTGGCCGCAGGACCGCCCGCCGCCGAGCTGTCGCGGCCCGTGCTGTAGGTGGCGCCGATCACGAAATTGTTGAAGTTGCCGAAGTAGCCGATCGCATTGTCGCTGCGCGCATTCGGCAGGTAGGCATCGATGCTGCCGATGGCAAACAGATTAGGACCCATCACGTCCGACTTCAGGCTGGCGATATACGTCATGTTGACCTGACGGCCCAGGGTCACGGTGCCGAAGGCACCTTTCAAGCCGACACTGGCTTGACGACCGAACAGGCGATTGCCCTGCCCCATGGTGCCGGTGTCGAGCGCCAGGCCCGCTTCCAGCGTGAAGATGGCCGACAGGCCGCCGCCCAGGTCCTCGGTGCCACGGAAGCCCACGCGCGACGGGAAGGAGCCGGTCAGCGACGGCATGCGGGTCACGCTGTCGCCGGCGGCGTTGACGTTGGTGACGTGCGCCAGGCCGGTATCGACCAGGCCATAGATGGTGACGTTGCTCTGGGCCAGCGCGCTCGATGCGCCAACTGCGCACAGCAGCGCGACTGCGCCACGAATGGTGTTTCTCATTACGTATCTCCTATTGTTTTAATGTTGTGCGATTATCGAACATTGGGTTGTTAATCGCACATAGATTGGATACTATGGTTGTCACGGTATATTGTCAATCACCGAAAACAGAACCACACAGGAGACCGCCATGAGCATGAAAAAAGTAGTGAAAATAGCGACACTTGCAGCATTTGCACTGGCCGCCGTGCCGGCCGCATGGGCCCAGGACACCATCAAGGTCGGCGTCATCGCCGCCTTCTCCGGTCCCTTCGCCGATTACGGCAAGCAGATGGAGGGCGGCATCAAAGCGTATATGGCGCAATACGGCGACAGCGTGGCCGGCAAAAAAATCCAGATCATCATCAAGGACACCACCGGCCCGGCGCCGGAAGTGGCCAAGCGCCTGGCGCAGGAACTCGTGGTGCGCGACAAGGTCGATTTCCTGGCCGGCTTCGGCCTGACACCGGAAGCGTTGGCGGTGGCGCCGATCGCCGAACAGGCCAAGAAGCCGATGATCATCATGAACGCGGCCACCTCGATCATCACCACCAAGTCCAACTACATCGCGCGCTTCTCGATGACGCTGCCGCAGATCTCCGCGCCGATGGCAACCTGGGCGGTCAAGAACAAGATCAGGAAAGTGGTGACCCTGGTGGCCGACTACGGCCCCGGCATCGATGCGGAAACGGCGTTCAAGAATGAACTGATCAAGGGTGGCGGCACGGTGACGGAGTCGATCCGCGTGCCGCTGCGCAATCCTGAATTCGCACCGTTCATCCAGCGCATCAAGGACGCCAAGCCGGATGCGGTGTTCATCTTCGTGCCGGCCGGCGAACAGAGCATCGCCTTCATGAAGGGCTATCGCGAGCGCGGCCTGGCCGAAGCCGGCATCAAGGTCATCGCCACCGGCGACCTGACCGACGACCATGTGCTGCCGGCCATGGGCGACGCCACGCTGGGCGTGATCACTACCTTCCACTACTCGGCGGCGCACAAGTCGCCGGAGAACGCGGCCTTCCTGAAGAGCTTTGCCGCCACCAATCCGGACGGCGGCCGGCCTAACTTCATGGCGGTTGCCGCCTACGACGGCATGGCGGCGATCTACGAAGTGGCGCGCAAGTTGAACGGCAAGATTGACGGCGACAAGGCCATGGAAGTGCTGAAGACCATCAAGCTGAACAGCCCGCGCGGCCCGATCGCCATCGATCCGGCCACCCGCGACGTGGTGCAGACGGTATATGTACGCAAGGTGGAGAAGATCGGCAACGAGGTCTATAACGTAGAGTTCGACCAGTTCGCCAATCAGAAGGATCCGGGCAAATAAAAGCGTCATTCCCGCGCAAAAAAGCGTCATTCTCGCGCAAAAAAGCGTCATTCCCGCGCAAGCGGGAATCCATAGGGCGCGTGATTGCTGGTTCAGCATGGGTTCCCGCTTGCGCGGGAAAGACCGTGTAGGTGAGGCAGCGTACAGCCGCATCGCTGTGCGTCGCTCAGAATCACCTACATGGATACGCAAACGACAAATCGCCAAGTAAGGAAATTTCACCCGGCAGCCTATGCGATGCAGCGGCAAATGCGGGCGGTGCGGCGGACCATGTCCGCCGATACGGTGGAAGAGTCACAAAGAGCGGCCCGCTGGGCGCAGGCCTGGTACCAACTGGTGCAGCGCAAGCTGGATCAACTCCAGCACGCGCCGCGCTATCTACATTAGGCCGGCGAGTAGCAGCCGCCGGCGCGGCGCTCCATGCCGTGGCGGTCCAGCACGATGACGGTGCCGCGACGGTATTCGATCAGGCCCTCTTCCTGCAGCTTGCCGGCGCAGCAGGTAATCGATTCGCGACGCACGCCCAGCATATTGGCGATCATTTCCTGCGTCACTTTCAATTCATTCGACAGCGAGCGGTCCAGGCGCTCCAGCAGCCAGCGGCACAGGCGCTGCTCGATGCTGCCGTGACGCACGCCGGCGACGGTTTGCGCCAGTTGCGCAAACAGCGAGCTGGTGTGGCGCATCAGTTGCTGGGCCAGCGCGCCGCCGCTGAAGAAGGACTGGCGCAGCACGGCCGACTTGATACGGTAGCCGTAGCCGGCGGTTTGCACCACGGCGCAACAGTTGGCGCGCTCGTTTTCGTACATCGACACGCCGACCACGCCTTCGCGACCCACCACCGCCACCTCGGCGGCGCCGCCTTCTTCGGTCACGTATTGCAGCGAGACGATGGCGTTGGTTGGGAAGTAGGCGTATTCCATGTTGTCGCCGCTGTCGAACAGGCGCTTGCCCGCTTCCAGCGGCACCAGGTCGAGATGCACGAACAGATCCACCAGTTCTTCCCGGGACAGGGCACGCAGCAGTTCGTTCTGTTGCGCGCCGGTCAGGCTGATGACGGGTGCAGCGGTTTGCTGCATGGCGCGAGGGATGCTGGCGGAAGTGGAAGTCTGGTTAGCTGCGTACATATCGTGCCTCATCAATTGGGATTGGATGAAGAGCACTATATCCCTGCTATGTGCGCTTGCTTATAGGAGCACCTACACGCCCAATGTAGGTTATGCACATAACATTTTGTCAGCTTGGTCCTACGTTCACTGGAATTGCCTTAAGGCATGAACTTGGTCAGCCGCGAACTTTCCTCATGCTGGCGTTCGTCGCGCGAGCGCAGGCGGCCAGGATTGCGGCGGTGCTCCGGTTCCGACACCACGCGCTTGATCACGCTTTCCAGCACGCCGCGATGGCTCAGGTATTCGGCCGCACTCTCCGGGCCCAGGCGGTCGGCGCGTTCAATGCCGGCTTCCACGACGTCGGAGGATTGATAGTCGGGGCGGAAAGTATGTGTGGTGGACATTGCTGTCTCCTGGAATGTGGACAATGTCCAATTCTCGGATTCTACAGCAGCGGCCGCAGTGCGGTAACGCACTCCCGTGGCCGCCGCGCAACTCAACAGGCAACTTTTTTAGGGTGCGGGCACACCCTGCGGCGCTTGGCCGTTGTGCGGAATCAGCCAGCCGCCGTCGCTGAGCCAGTCGGCCAGGCGGTCCGGCCAGTGCACATCGGACAGGCGCTCGGAGCGTTGGCCCATATTGAAGGCGTGGTCGGTGTCGGCGTACAGGTGCAGCTCGGCCGAGACGCCGGCGCCGACCAGCTGCTGGTACAAGCTCAGCGCCGGCGGCATGCAGCATTTGTCGTTGGAGCCTGCCACGATGAAAGCCGGTGGCGCGTTCTGTGCCGATTTCGCAGGCGAACCCAGCGGGCCGGGATACACCAGGATCTGGAAGTCCGGCCGCGCGCTGAGTTTGTCGACCGCGTCCTGCCGCGCGGGCGGCGACGGTTCCGGGTTGTCAGCCACCAGCGAGACCAGCTCGCCGCCGGCCGAGAAGCCCATGATGCCGAGCCGCTGCGGATCGACGCCGTACTCGCCGGCGTGCGCGCGCACCCAGCGCACGGCGCGGCGCAGGTCGGCGGCGGCGTCGTTCTCGATCGAATAGGTCGAGCCGGGGTCGCGCGCCAGGCGGTACTTCAGCACGAAGGCGGTGACGCCAACGCGGTTGAGCGACTTGGCCGCCACCACGCCTTCGTTCTGGAACACCAGGATGCGGTGGCCGCCGCCGGGCACGATGATGACGGCCGCGCCGTTGGCGTGGCGCGGGTTGGCGCGCATCAGCGTCAGCGACGGATCGTGAATATTGCTGAGGTAGGAGTTGTCGTTCTTCTCCGGCTCGTTGTGGCGCTTCTCGGCGCCGGGAGCGCCGTCCGGCCACAGGCGAAGCTGCGCCGGGGCCGCCGCCGGCGTCTGCGCCTGCACGCCCGCCTGGACGGCCAGCAGCGTCAACGCCAGCGCCAGGGAGCGCATAGTGGTGGATTTATTGCGCATGGAAGCCTCCTGTTGCGTACAGCGAGTGATGGGTGAGGATGAACAGCGTGCGGCCATCGGCGCCGCCGAAGATCAGCTGCAGCGGGCGCTCGGGTACGTCGATGCGGCCGATCTCCTTGCCTTCCGGCGAGTAGACGAACACCTGGCCGTTGGCCACGTAGACATTACCATGCTGGTCCACCGCTGCGCTTTCGCCGCCGCGGTTGGCGGCCAGCTTCAGGTCCGTGATGGCGCCGCCAGCGCCGATCACGCCGCTGAAGGTGCGGTTCTCGGAGCCGTTGGTGAATACCACGCGGCCGTCGGCGCCGGCTTTAACCAGGCCGTTGGTTTGCAGCGTGTCGGACCAGCGCCAGCCCAGATGGTCGGCCGGGCCCTGGCGCAGCACGCGGAAGGCTGGCAGTACCAGGCTGCCGTCCGGCGAGACGTATTCACGCTGCTTCGGCAACGCCACGTCGCGCGCGAACATCTCGGCCAGCGTGGTGAATTCATAGGTGTCGTAGTTGAGCTGATCGCGGAACTCGCCGTTCTGCCAGAAGTTGACCGGCACCAGCGTGCTGGCAGCAGCATGGCTCTGCACCGGCGTCGGCTTGACGACCGTGACCGGGCCGGCCGGCTGGTTCGGATTGAACGAATACACCGTGCCTTCCGCGCCGGCCGAGGACAGCACCAGCACCGAGCCGCTGCTGTCGATGGCCAGGTTGACCGGATCGAGCGGCGCATCGCGCACCACCGCCAGCCCGCCCTCTTTCGACCAGCTATAGATGCGGTTGAAACGGCGGTCGGCAAAATACAGCTTGCCCTTCGCATCCACCGCCGCGCCGGCGATGGAATAGAAGTCGCCTTCCAGCTTCTCGACCTTGGCCGCCGCAAACGGGCCGTCCGGCGCCGGTACCGGCGCATAGCCGCCCTTGCCGACGCCGATGTCCAGCACCGCAAATTCATGCTCGCGCACTACCTGCTTGCGCGTCAGATCGAGCAGCGAATTCTCGAACGGATACTTGCTGGCCCGCAGATAGGTGGCGCAGCCGTTGTCGTCGCACGTGGCGTAGCCACTCTCGCCATTCACATGCACATTGCGGAAGCGGATATTCTCCGAATTCGTCATCTTCACCGCCGCCACGGCCGGCTTGATCGAGCGCGTCACGCGATACGAGTGGTAGTTGGCAAACGTGATATTGCGCGAATTGCGTATCTCCAGCGACACCGCATCCATGCCGTCGCGGACTTCCTGCTCCGTCTGCGGCGCCAGGAACTCCCAGTTCTCCACATTATCAAGCACGATCTCGGCGCGGATATGGTGTTCGGCCGACAGCTCATACACCTTGCCCGGCGTCTTGGTATCGGACACATAGAAGCCTGCCTGCGCAAAGGTACTCGGCGACCATACTCCCACAAACGTGCCGCCGCCGCCATCGGTCACCCAGATGCTCGGATACTGGCGATCCCAATGCGCGGTCGGATCGAAGTTGCCGGTCCTCTGATATGGATCGCGGCGCTTGCCGTCATACAGGCGCGTACCGTGGCCGCCCTGAATGCGGATATCGTCCACCAGCGAATCCGCGCCGGCCTTCCACAACAAGGCCGTCGCACGCGGATTGACCTCGCCGGTGGCCAGGCCGAAACCGGTGATGATCGCATCGCCGCCCCTGGCGCTTTCCAGCAGCGCCTTCGGACCATCCGCGCCGGCATACGCCGCCGCGCCATTCGGCAGCACCAGCTGGGTCACACCCGGATGCAAGCCTATCAACACCGTATCGGGCTTCATGCGGATGCTATCCTGCACCATATAAAAGCCCTGCGGCAGATACACCACGCGCTTGCTGTCGATGGCCTTCTGCACGGCCGCCGTATCGTCGGTCACGCCATCACCAGCCGCGCCGAAATCGCGCACGCTGGCCCACTGCGTGGTGGCCGGCAAAGTGCGCATCACCGGCGCGCGCGGTGCCGGCATGGCCTTCAGCGCCGCACCCTTGACGTGGGTGCCGAACTTGCCAACGCTGCCCAATCCCGGCAGCATCAGGCCGTAGTTGAATTCAGTGACCTGATACGTCGGGCCATAGCCCGGCACCGTCTTGCCGCTGTCGCGAAAGCGCGCAAACACCGGCACGTTCTTGGCGGTGGCGTTATCGAAGCCGACCTGCGTGTAAACATTATCCTCATTGCTGATGACTACCGCCGCCTTGGAGACGTTCTCGAAGCGCACATCCTTGCCCCACAGCCAATCGCCATAACCCTTGCTGATCTCGATGCCCACCGGCGTATTGCGGATGGTGGTGTTCACCAGCGTCAGCCCGGCCTCGTGGCCGCGTATGGCCGCCTCGCGCTGGCCGTCGAAAGTGGAATCCATCAGCGTGTACTGCCACGCCGGCGAAGTCTTCTCGGTCAGGATACCGTAACGGCCACCGTAGAATTTCAAGTCGAAACTCTGGTTGCCGACCATGTATACGCCCGCCAGGCCGGAACCGATATCGAAATCCATGTGGCTCAGATACGAGTGCTGCGCGGTGCGCAGGCGCACGGCGGCGGCGGCCGGATTGCCGTCGCCGATCTCGATATCCACATTGCTCATGGCGGAATAAAAGGTCGACGAATTGGCGTCGTGCACATGCTCGCTAAACGGCACCGCGCTCTTCACCGGCACCGGCACCTTGCCGACCGTGTACTGGTCGCCGCCGGTGAACACCACCATATTCGCCACGCCCTTCTGGTAGCCGGGCGTATTCGCGCCCAGCACCAGCACCGGCCGCGTCGGCCCGACGCCGTACAGGCGCACCGCCAGCGGCACCAGCAGCGAGCGCGTGATGCGGTAACGGCCGGACGGCAGGAACACCACCCCGCCCTCGCCCTGGTTGGCGGCGGCGTCCAGCGCCGCCTGGATGGCCGCGCTGTCGTCGGCGCGGCCGTCGCCCACGGCTTTCACTTTCACCGCGCGCGGATCGTCCGGCATGGTCTGGTAGGCGGAGATCGAGGCCGCGCGGGAAGCCGCCTGGGCTAGCGAAGGCATCGCCACGGTCGCAGCCACGGTCGCAGCCACAGCGGCTAGCGCCAGCACATTCAACATTGGTTTCATCTGTTTTTATCCCACAAAGGAAGAAAGAATCAGTACGAAAATGAGCCCGAACACGCCAACCAGCGTTTCCATCAGCGTCCACGAACGGAAGGTATCTTTCAACGACAGTCCGAAGTACTCCTTGAACATCCAGAAGCCGGAATCGTTCACATGGCTGCACATCAAACTGCCCGCGCCGATGGCCAGCACCATCAGGCTCGGATCGACGCCCGACGCCTGCACCACCGGCGCCACGATGCCGGCCGCCGTCAGCCCGGCCACCGTGGCCGAACCGAGGCAGATGCGGATCAGCGTCGCCACGCTCCAGCCCAGCACCAGCGGCGGCACCGGCAGCGCGCTCAGTTGCGTGCCCAGTTGCGCGCTGACGCCGGAATCGACCAGCACCTGCTTGAGCGCACCGGCGCCGGCGATCACCAGCAGGATCGGCGCAATGTCGCGCAAGGCGTCCTGCGCGCCGGCCATCAGCAGCGCCGGCTTCTGCCCGCGCGCCAGTCCCAGCGTGGTCACCGCCACCAGCAACGCCAGCAGCATCACGATCATGGGATTGGCCAGGAACAGCACCAGCGACTTGAGCGCCGGGTCGGCGATCGGCAGCATGGACGCTCCGGTGGCGGCGGCCAGCAGCCAGACCGGCAGCAGCGCCGTGGCAAAGCTGTTGAACACGCCCGGCAGCTCGGCCTCGTCACGCAAACCGCTGCGGAACATCGGCGCCGGTTCGGCGTTGATGCGCTTGAGTGTCATGGCGAACAAGGGACCGGCGATGATCAGCGTCGGCACCGCGACGATCAAGCCGTAGAACAGCGTGCGCCCCATATCGGCATGAAACTGCGCCACCAGCGCGGTCGGCGACGGATGCGGCGGCAGGAAGCCGTGCGCGATCGACAGTCCGCACAACAGCGGAATCGCCAGCGCCACCGCCGGTCGTCCGCTCTGGTACACCAGCGAGAACACCAGCGGCACCAGCAGCACGAAGCCGACGTTGTAATAAAGCGGAATGCCGGCCACGAAGCCGGTCAGCGTCAACGCCACCGGCATGCGCGCGGAGCCGAAGACGCCGATCAGGTAGCTGGCGATGCGTTGCGCGGCGCCGCTGTCGGCAATCAGCTTGCCGAACACCGCCCCCAGGCAGACGATCACGATCAGCGAACCAAGCAGGTCGCCTATCCCCTTGTCGATGGATTTGGGGATGCTCTCTAGCGGCATGCCGAGCAAGAGCGCGGCGGCCAGCGCGGCCGCGACGAACGCCAGCAGTGGCTGGACCTTGGCCCAGGCGATCAACAGCGTGAGCGAACCGACGGCGATGCCGACGGCGATCAAGGCCCACGCGGCCGGCGTCACGCCGAAGAGCGCCGCCAGCGGACTAATGATAGTCATCGCGCGAGGCGTGCTTAGAAGTTGTACCGCACGCCGGCGCGGTACACGCGGCCGATGACATCGTAGAGCGCCGGGTTGATACCGTAACTCAGGTTGGTCTGCGGCGCGGCCACCGGATCGACGTTGCCGATATTGTCGATCTTGAAGAAGGCCGTGGTTTTATCCGCGAGCTTCCAGGTGCCGCCCAGGTCCACGTAGAAGGCGCCCTTCATGTGGTTGTTGGCGATGGTCGGGTGGATCACCGTCGATACCGGGCAGTTGGTCTGGCACTCGATGAACTCGTTGCTGTACTTGCCGCTGCTGATCCAGCGCTGGGTCAGCGTCAGGCCGTACTTGTCGGTGTCCCACGATTGCGACAACAATCCTTTCCAGCGCGGCGTGTTGCCCAGGTTGTTGCCGGCGCCTTCCGACGGAATGGTACCCACCACGCCCGGATCGGTGATGAAGCTGATGTTGCGCGTCACCAGGCCACGCAGCGTGAAGCGGCCCGGCAGGTTCCAGTCCTTCAGGTTCTTGCGGTACGACGCTTCCAGGTCGTAGCCCTTGCTGTGCAGCGAAGCCAGGTTGAACGCCTGCACCGTCACGTAGTTATTGGTCGCCACCGGATTATTCAGCGACATGGCGCCGCAGATTTCCTGGTTGCCGGCCACGCACAGATCGACTTCCTGCTGCGCCGTCAACGACGAGATCACGCCATCGACCTTGATGTCGAAGTAGTCGATCGAGGCGCTGAAGCCTGGCGCCCACGACGGCCGATCCAGCACCACGCCGAAGATGTTGTTGCGGGCGATCTCGGGACGCAGGCGGGTGTTGCCCACGGTGCGCTGCTGGATGGTGACGGTATTGCCCTGGTACTGGACGATGTTGTTGACCACCACGGCGGCCGCATACAGCTCGCTCAAGTTCGGCGCGCGCACGTCCTTCGAGGTGACCGCGCGCAGGCGGATGCCGTCGATGCCGGTCTTCCAGTTGCCGCCCAGCTTCCAGCTTTCCACGTGGCCCGAGGTGCTGTAGTGGGTGTGACGGTCGGCGATGTTGACGTTGGCCTCGCCCCAGGTGGCCGACTTCAGCACCGGCACGTTCAACTCCACATAGGCTTCGCGCACGTTGTAGGTGCCCGATGCGTTGTGGTAGTTACCGGCGTACCAGTTGTTGCCGACGGTGGAGTTCAGCAGCGGATCGGCCGGATAGGCGGCGGTGTTCGGGCTATCGGGCCAGACGCCGTTGCCGTATGGGTCGCCGCTGACGCGGTAGCTCTCGCGGCGCCACTCGGCGCCGGTCGCCACGGCCACCGGGCCGGCCCACGATTCGAACGCTTCGCCGTTGACGTTGAAGCTGCCCACGTCCTGCTGCTGGCGGGTGTGCTGCTGCGGGCCGTTGGCCGGCGCCACATACCCCCAGGTGGCGGCGCTGACCGGGTTGTTGCCAATGATGTTGAGCGGGACGCAGCCCGATGCGCGCGCCGCTTCGCTGCGGCAGGCGATGCTGCCGTCGGCCAGGCGCACGGCGTCGATGGCGGCGTTGTAGCGCGCGTTCAGCGTCATGTCGTGGACGATGATGTCGGTGAAGTTGATGCCGCGCGTGACATACGCGTCATACGACCATTCCTTGCCCAGCAGCGGGAACCGTCCGTTGGCGCCCAACACGGCGCGGCGCATCTCGCGGGTCGGATGAACGTTGATATTCTCCGGGAAGATGGCGTTGGCGGTGCCGTACTGGAAGCTGGTGATATTGTTGGCCGCGCAGGCCGCCGCGATCGACGCCGGCAGGTAAGGATTCGAGCACTGGATGGTCAGATTGGCGTTCTTGGCCGCACCGGGGTTCGGCGAGAACGCCGACTTCACCTTGCCGAAGTTGGCGGTGAAGTAGATCTCGTGGTCCGGGTTGATATCAAAGCCCACGCGGGTGTAGCCGACCTGGCGCGTCAGGTCCATCGCCAGGTTGGTGCCGGCGCCGACGCTGCCGCTCAAGTCACCGCCGACGCAGAAGGGATTGACGCAGCCGGTGACCGCGCCGGTGCCGGTCGGCACGCCGCCGGAGCCGTACTGGAACGGGTAAGGCTGGCCATTGGCGCCGAACGCCGTGCCTTGCAGCGGGCCGTTGGTGATCAGGCCGTATTTAGCGTACTGGTATTGCTGCGCGTGTTGGATCACGGTGTACTGCGGCTTGCCGTCATTGGTCGCGCTTAACGGGCGAACCTGGTAGGCCGGATTCTTGTACCAGCTACGGCCGTTCGGACCGACTTCGCCGAAGCCCGGCGACTCGATGCCCTTCTCGCGGCCGTACTCCAGGCTGGCCGTCACGTGCAGGCGGTCGTCCATGAAGGCCTTGCCCCAGGCGGCGCGCAGCGAGCCGTTCTTGTCGTCGTGGTAGGTGGTCTGGCCGCCTTCGGCGCTGGCCTTGAAGCCTTCGAACTTCTTGTCGGTGACGAAGTTGACCACGCCGCCGATGGCGTCCGAGCCGTAGGATGCCGAAGCGCCGCCGGTGACCACGTCCACGCGCTTGACCAGCAGTTGCGGGAACTGGCTGACGTCGGTGACGCCGGTGACGTTGGCGCCGACCACGCGCTGGCCGTCCAGCAGCGTCAGGGTGCGGATCGGACCCAGGCCGCGCAGACTCAGGGAGCTCAGGCCCTGGATGCCGCTGCTGGTGCTGTTGGTGCTGGTGGTGCGGCCGGTGCTGCCCTGCAGTGCTGGCAGTTCGGCGATGGCGTTGAACAAATTCGGTTTGGCGGTCTTGGCCAGGTCTTCGGCGCCGAGCGAGGTAGTCGGCGTTGGCAGCGTGAAGCCGCGCGCGGAGATGCGCGAGCCGGACACGGTCACCACGTTGTCGACCTTGGCTTCGGCTTCGGTCGCTGCGGCCGGTGCGGCTGGTGCAGCCGATGCGGCGGTGCCCTTGGCGTCGGCATCGGCGGCGGTAGCCTGCTGCGCGTGGGCCGCAGATACGGCCAGCCAGCTACAGGCGCTGGCCACGGCCAGGCGCATGATGGTATTGCGGGTAGTCTGTGTCGTCATGTGAGTCTCCTTCTAGTTTTTGTGGTGTCTACTGATTGCTACCGTGCCCGGATCTGGTTCACCAGGTCGTCCGGCGGTGTGTCGATATCGAGGGTGATGCCCGCTTCGTCCGGCTGCAGCGGTTCCAGGTCGCGGAACTGGCTGTCTAGCAGTGAGGTCGGCATATAGTGATTGGTGCGCGCCTGCATGCGCGCGGCGATCAATTCCTTCGGGCCGTCCAGGTGCGCGAAACGCAGCGCCGGATCGCCCTCGCGCAGCAGGTCGCGGTAACGCCGCTTGAGCGAGGAGCACGAGATGACCAGGCCCTCGCCGCGCAGCCGCGCCGCCCGGATCTGCGTCTGCAGCGCCAACAGCCAGTCGGCGCGGTCGTCGTCGTTCAGCGCGACGCCGGCGGACATCTTGGCGACATTGGCCGGCGGGTGGAACTGGTCGCCTTCAACGAAGGGCACGCCGGTTGCTGTCGCCAACGTCTGCCCCACCGTGCTTTTGCCGCAGCCGCTGACGCCCATCACCACCCAACGGTTAGTCTGCATCCAAGTCTCCAAGTTTAGTTAGCGCTAACATACCCTCCGCGAAAAATCGATGCACCACCGCTGCATCTTTCGGTGAAATATTGGGGGGCAGTTCGCGCCGGCGCCAAGATAGCGTTATCATTTTTGATGACTTTAGCTTACCGGGGGAATTTGTAAAGCGATATCCATGCTGCGCCGCAACGAAAAACTCAGTGGTTTGTATGGCTGGCGCTACGGCCTCAGCACATCTGGTGCGGCGCAGCATAAGCTGCGGTACAAAAGCCACACAGCCGGTGCTATGCTACGGCTGCCCGACCCTGTTCAACTTACAACAACAAGACCATGCACAACACCGAGACCGCCCGTCCGCTGACAGGCCAGGATTACAAAACCCTGGCGCTGGCCGCCTTGGGCGGCGCGCTGGAGTTCTACGACTTCATCATCTTCGTCTTCTTCGCCAACGCCATCGGCCAGCTGTTCTTCCCGCCCGAGATGCCGGACTGGCTGCGCACCCTGCAAACCTTCGGCATCTTTGCGGCCGGCTACGTGGTGCGTCCGTTGGGCGGCATCGTCATGGCGCACTTCGGCGATCTGTTGGGCCGCAAACGCATGTTCACGCTGTCGATCCTGATGATGGCCGTGCCGACGCTGGCCATCGGTCTGCTGCCGACCTACGCCAACATCGGCCTGGCCGCACCGCTGCTGCTGCTGTTGATGCGCGTGTTCCAGGGCGCGGCGGTGGGCGGCGAAGTGCCGGGCGCCTGGGTGTTCGTCGCCGAGCACGTGCCGGCGCGCCGCACCGGCTACGCCTGCGGCACGCTGACGGCCGGCCTGACCTTCGGCATCCTGCTTGGCTCGCTGGTGGCGACCGGGCTGAATACCGCCTACCAGCCGGAAGAAGTGCTGGCCGGCGCCTGGCGCATGCCGTTCCTGCTGGGCGGCGTGTTCGGCCTGGGCGCGATGTACCTGCGCCGCTGGCTGCATGAAACACCGGTGTTCGCGGAGATGGCGCAGCGCAAGGCGCTGGCCGCCGAGATGCCGCTGAAGACCGTGCTGCGCAGCCATCGCGGCGCGGTGGCCGTGTCGATGCTGCTGACGTGGATGCTGTCGGCCGGCATCGTGGTGGTGATCCTGATGACGCCGACGCTGCTGCAAAAGGTCTACCACATCGACGCCCGCACCGCGCTGGTGGCCAACACCGTCGCCACCCTGTGCCTGATGTTCGGCTGCATGTTCTACGGCGTGCTGGCCGACCGGCTGGGCGTCAAGCCGGTGCTGTTCGTCGGCGCGCTGCTGCTGGCGGTGTGTACCTGGGTGTTCTACACCACCCTGCGCACGCAGCCGGAATTGCTGCTGCCGTTGTACGGCCTGACCGGCTTCTGCGTCGGCGTGGTCGGCGCCGTGCCGTGCGCGCTGGTGCAGGCCTTCCCGCCGCAGGTGCGCTTTTCGGGCCTGTCGTTCTCCTACAATATGTCGTACGCCATCTTCGGCGGCCTGACGCCGGTGGTGGTCACGCTGATGCTGAAGAACGACCCGCTCGGCCCGGCCTACTACGTGATGGCGGTGTGCGTGATCGGCATGCTGTCGGCACTATTCATCCGCAAGGCCTGAAGCCGCGACACCTGATCTTCGCTGCACCGCCAGCGCCATGAGCAGCAAGGCCAGCGCCAGCATCACGCTCGACGCGGTGAGCGCGGTGGTGAGGCGCTGCGCCAACGGCGCGGCGCCGGCCAGCGCCACCAGTACCGCCAGTCCCAGCGAATTTCCCAACTGGTGCGCCACATTCACCACGCCCGAGGCGGCGCCGGCGTCCTGCGCCGCCACGCCGGCGATGCCGGCCGCCGTCAGGGGGCTGAGCGTCATCCCCTGTCCCGCGCCGATCAGCACCATCGGCAGCGCCACCGTCAGCCAATAGCCGCCGTCCGGCGTCACGCGGCTCAGCCACGCCATGCCGGCCAGGCCTACCGCCAGGCCGCAGGCCAGCAGCAGCGGATTGCCATAGCGGCGCGTCAGGCGCGGCATCTGCAAAGCCACCGCAAAATTCACCAGCGTCATGGGCAGGAAGGCCATGCCGGTTAATGAAGGCGAATAGTTCAGCACCGTCTGCAGGTACTGCGTAGTGAAGAAAAAGAAGCCGATCATCGCGCCCAGGAACAGCACCCGCGCGGCATAAGCCGAAGCGCGCTGGCGATCGGCGAACAGGCGCAGCGGCATAATGGGCTGTGCGGCCCGGCGCTGTCCTGCCACGAAGGCCGCTAGCAGCAACAGGCCGGCGGCCAGCATGCCCAGTGTCAGCGGATCGGACCAGCCGGCGCCGGCCGAGCGGATGAAGGCGTACACCAGCGCGCTCATGCCGGCGGTGGAGGTCAGCGCGCCAGCCAGGTCGAAACGCCCGCCGCTGGGCGGACTGTCGGGAATGTAGCGCAGCGCCGCCCAGATCATCGCGACACCGATCGGCAGGTTGATAAAAAAGCCGACCCGCCAAGACATCCATTCGGCCAGCAGGCCGCCCAGCACCAACCCCGCACTGGCGGCGATGCCCGCCGTGGCGCTGTACAGGGACACGGCACGCGTGCGCTGTGCACCTTCCACGAACGTGGTTTGCAGTAGCGCCAGCGTGGACGGCGCCAGGATCGCCGCGCCCAGTCCTTGCACGGCGCGCGCACCGACCAGCCATGCAGGTGATGGAGCGGCACCTATCGCCAGCGACGCCAGCGTGAACAACGCCAGCCCCGCCACCAGCATGCGGCGGCGGCCGACGATGTCGCCGCCGCGCGCGGCCAGCAACAGGAAGCCGCCGAAGGTCAGCGTGTAGGCGCTGTGCGCCCAGGCCAGGCCGCTGTCGCTGAAGCCCAGCTCCTGATGAATCTTCGGCAGGCCGGTCAACAGCACCGAGGTGTCGAGCACGATCATTACGTAGCTGACCAGGATGATGGCCAGGATGGCGCGCCTGTTCATACAGGCTCCAGCCAATCCACCACTCTGCCGTTCAGGTTTTCTGCAATGGCGATGTGCGACATGGCGGTGTCGTCCGACGCGCCATGCCAGTGCTTGACGCCGGGCGGTATCCAGACCGTGTCGCCCTGGCGGATCTCCTGCGGCGCACCGCCCCAATGCTGCACCAGGCCGGCGCCGGCGGTGACGAGCAGCGTCTGCCCCAGCGGGTGAGTATGCCAATGGGTGCGCGCACCCGGCTCGAAGGTGACGACGGCGCCGCCGATACGGGCGTCGCCGCTGCCCTGGAATGGCGCGTCGATACGCACGCGGCCGGCGAAGTAGTCGGCGGGGCCGGTGGCTGAAGCTTGCGTGCCGGCGCGGGTAATTTGTACTTGTTCCATATGCTGGTGTCCTTTGTGGAGGTATGCCGCACAGTGTAAGCGTCGCGCGAGCCATTGATAAGAGGCTATAATTAACATGGGTTTATGAGCAGGATTCATCAATGGAATACGAAAATTTCAACGACTTGCTGGCCTTCGTGGCCGTGGCGCGGGAAGGCAGCTTCACCAGGGCCGCCAGGCAGCTCGGCGTGTCGCAGTCGGCGCTGAGCCACACCATACGCGGGCTGGAGACGCGTCTCGGCATCCGGTTGCTGACCCGCACCACCCGCAGCGTCAGCCCGACGGAAGCCGGCCTGCGCCTGCTCAACACCGCCGCACCGCGCTTCGATGAAATCACGCAGGAGCTGGCGTCGCTCAATGACTTACGCGACAAGCCGGCCGGCACCATCCGCATCACCGCCGCCGAACATGCGGCCAACAGCGTGCTGTGGCCCAAGCTCTCCGCCCTCATGCACGACTATCCGGACGTAAAAATCGACATCAACGTCGACTACAGCATGACCAACATTGTGTCGCAGCGTTTTGACGCGGGTTTGCGCTTGGGCGATCAGGTGGAGAAGGACATGATCGCCGTGCGCATCGGGCCGGACCTGCGCATGGCGGTGGTCGGCACGCCGGAATATTTTTCCCGTCATCCGAAGCCGCGCACGCCGCACGATCTGCAGAAACACAGCTGCATCAACCTGCGCCTGCCTACGCACGGCAATCCGATGGTGTGGGAATTCGAGAAGAACGGCACGCCGCTGAACGTGCGCGTTGAAGGCCAGTGGGTGTTCAACAGCACCACGCCCCGCTTGCGCGCGGCGCTGGCAGCTTATGGCCTGGCCTGCGTGCCGGAAGACATGGTGACCGAGCACCTGAAAGAAGGCACGCTGGTACGCGTGTTGCGCGAATGGTGCCCGGCGTACCAGGGCTACCACCTGTACTACCCGAGCCGCAGGCAATCGTCGCAGGCGTTTCAGCTGGTAGTGGAGGCGCTACGGCACAGAACATGACAACACATTGCACGTATAAAAACCATGAGTTACATTTTATACGCGACTTACAATACCTGGAGCTGGAGCGACCTTTCCTTTACCTGCGCCGGATCATGGTGCGACACCGGCCTCGGCGAGCGCAAGTTCTTCGGCGTTTTCTTCGACAAGCCGGTAACGTCGATCTCGCTTGTGATCGGCACGGAAGGCAATGGCCTTTTCTTTGACAACATCCGCTACACGGTTGCCGCGCTGGCTGCCGGCCTTGACGTCGCCGCCGCCAGACTGGCGCCGCCATCGGCTGACGTAGTTAAATCCGATAGGAAATCACGCGTGGTTGCCTATCGGCCGGAGTTTGCGTGCTGCGATGATAGCGTGCAGCGCATTGGCGTCCCGCAGCCATTCGGCATATTCCTGACGGTTCATTCCCAAAAAATCGCGCAGACCAATATCCAGCGCAATATTACCCTCATGCCATCGAGATACGTACGAGTCGATCTGCTCTGGCGAAGCAGCGCCCTGAAGGCATAGATCAATAAAGCTCGCGACCTTAGACATTGATTTTCCTCCCCCGCACTGCTTCTTTGGTTTGCTTACCTGAGATAGCATCAAACGCTCCCAGATGACGGACTCTACTGTCGAAGCCTTCGATTTCTCCATGCAACGCGTCCCAAGTATAGTAACGCTCTCTATCCTTGCTCGCCCATATCTGTCTCCCACGCTGAGTATAGAGTTTGTCGCAAGCGTCCAAAAAAGAAGGCGTGGGTTTAGCGATGGTCATGACGCGTCAGAGTGATCGGCATATCGCCGCATGTCACAGTACTGGCGAAGGTCGGGGCACTTGATGAGCCGGATCAAAGTCGCGCAACATCTTCAGAATATGGCCACCTTGGCAACTAGCCGGTACACTACGCGCCATGTTGACCAAAACAACCCTGCTCCAGGGCTGGCGCTCTCTCTGGGAGCTTCGCCCGCATCATGACGCGTCCACCGCCGCGCGGCTGCTGATGGCTTCCCTGATCGCCATCGCGCTGGCGCTCGGATTGATGTCCTTCGTCGCGGTGTTTGGTCGCGTGGACCGGCCGGGCTGGTGGTGGACCTCAATGCTGCCCAACATCTGCATCTGCCTGTGCATCGTGCATACGATGTTCGGCGTGCTACGGCTGGCGGAGCGCTTGCTGCCGCAGCCGCTCGTCGAGCGCATGTCGAACGTGCGCGATATCCGCGCCGGCATGGCGCTGAGCGCTGTGGCACTGGGCGGCATCATACTGGGCATGACCATCGGCTTCACCATCGTCCCCTTCCTGGTCGGCTTCAATGTGTGGGGCATGTTCATTTCCCTGCCGGCCGCACTGACCAAGTTCGCGGTGTTTATCCTGTTCGTGATGGCGGTCAATTGGGCGTGGTGGCGTTCGCGCCTGCGCCAACAGCGGTTGCAGAACGAAGCGACCGAGGCCCGCCTGCGCCTGTTGCAGGGCCAGATCGAGCCGCACCTGTTGTTCAACACATTGGCGAATATCCAAAGCCTGATGGACTACGATCCCCCGCGCGCCAAGCAAATGATAGAGACTTTCTCCAGCTACCTGCGCGCCAGCCTGTCGCAACTGCGCCAGACCGACAGCACGCTGGAGGCGGAACTGGACATGGCGGGCAATTACCTCTCGCTGCTGCAGATCCGCATGGACGAACGGCTGCGCTACCACATCGACGCCACTGACGAAGCGCGGCTGGCCGTCATGCCGACGCTGATGCTGCAACCGTTGGTCGAGAACGCGATCAATCACGGCCTCGCGCCCAAGCGTGATGGCGGCAGTGTGCTGGTCGATGCCACTGTGCGCGCAGGCCGCCTGCAAGTGCGCGTGGTGGACGATGGCGTCGGCCTGGATGCGCACGGCCGCAGCAAACAGGCCGGCGCCGGCATGGCGCTTGCCAATCTGCGGTCACGCCTGCACACCCAGTTCGGTGCCAATGCCAGCCTGACGCTGCGCCAACTTGAAAGCGGCGTGGAGGCGGTGCTCGACCTGCCCTACCTGCGCCGCGCCACCGCACCGACAATGGAGGCCGCATGACGCGCGCGCTGATCGCCGACGACGAACCGCATCTGGCGCGCTACCTGCGCGACCAGCTAATGCTCCTTTGGCCAGAGCTCGACATCATACATATCGCGCGCGACGGCGTGGAAGCCGCTGCCTGCATCGTCGAACTGGAGCCGGACCTGGCCTTCCTCGATATCCAGATGCCGGGGCTTTCCGGCCTCGAGGTGGCGCAGGGCATCGAGGGCAACACGCGCGTCGTCTTCGTCACCGCCTTCGACGAATTCGCGCTGCAGGCGTTCGAACACGCGGCGCTGGACTATGTGCTCAAGCCGGTCAGCACCGAACGCCTGGCGCGCACCGTAGCACGCCTGCGTGCCGCTCCCGCGACGCCGCCGTCCGGCCCTGCGATGGCGCAGGCCTTGCGGCAGTTGACGGCCTCCACTGCCCCGCACGGCGTCGCCCCGCTACGCTATATCATCGCCTCGCAGGGCGAACGCACGCACCATATCGACATCGCCAACGTGCGCTTCTTCCGGGCGGACGACAAGTACACCGTGGTCGCCAGCACAGGCGGCGAATTCCTGATCCGCACCACGATCACGGAACTGGCCGCGCAACTCGATCCCGATCAGTTCTGGCAGGTGCACCGCTCCACCCTGGTCAATCTGGCCTGGCTGGATGGCACGCGGCGCGATGCGGCCAGCCGCCTGTTCCTGCGCATACGCGAGCATGCAGGCGAATTGCCGGTCAGCCGCGCCTTCGTTCACCTGTTCAAGGCCATGTAGCCGGCGACGCCGGCTTGCCATCCGTCGCATCCGCTGTCGATTCGTCGCATAGGGCGTGCGCCTTTGCGCGCCTTGGGCCATGCTGGCGTTTTCTTTCATGGAGCCGCCAATGTTCAAGCCTGCATCGATCCTGTTCATCCTAATGCTCACCATGCCGGCGTTTGCCGCGCCGCTTATTGAAGCTATCAACGGGCGTCAGGTGGAGTCGTTGACCATCCGCCACCCGACTTCGGAAGACCTGGTGGTATTCGAAGGCGGCTCGCGCAATACGATCGATAAATGGGGAACGGTGCCGGAACGAATCGCCTCGGATGCGTCGGTGTTCGTCTACAACCGGCCGGGCTACGGCAACAGCGAGATCGCCACCACGCCGCGCGACGGCCGCACCATCGTCGAGGAACTACGCGGCGTGCTGCGTCACAAGGGTCTGCGACCACCGTATGTGCTGGTCGGCCACTCCCTGGGCGGTTTATACATGCAGCTGTTCGCCAGAATGTATCCGGCTGAAGTGAAAGGCCTGGTGCTGGTCGATTCCATCTACCCGCGCATGATCAAGAAAGCACAGGACTTTCCGCTGTCGACACGTCTGGCCGGCCAACTGGCGTTTTCCCGCTCGGTGTGGCGCGAGATCGAACAGATCGACGACACCGGCGAAATGATCCTGGCGCTGCCGGGCATCGACGACAAGCCCATCGTGCGGCTGATGAATCAGCCCACATCGAGCACCGCCATCGCCGTCGACTTCGGCGCCTTCAGGACGGACAAGGCGACCCAGGACACCGTGCGCGCGCTCTATCCAAAGGCGACCAAGGTGAGCGCCGACTCCAGTCACCAGATGGCGTTGACGTCGCCCGACATCGTAGCGGCGGCGATCCAACAGTTGCTGCCCCCCACGCGCACCGTGACCAGCCGCTGACTTGCCTGCGACAGCACCTCAGTCGATGTATTTCAGGCCGGCCGGCCATGGCTTGTAAGCTTTAAAGATCTTCATGGTGGCCGGAAGCGCCCTGCTTCCAGTACGCGGAGATACGGGCCGCCTCGCGCGGGTGGCCCTTGTCGCCGAACACCGCGTCGCGCACCTGCGCGGCCACCGACGCTTCCCCCGCAAACCAGAAAAAGCCTACCCCGGCCGGCAGCGCCATGGCGCGGATTGCCGTCAGCAGCGCCTGCCCGTCGTCGTAGCGCTGCAGTGATACCTGCGCCGCGCTGTCGAAGCTCAGCGCGGCCGCTTCCGGCCCAGCCACCAGCACCTGCACCTGCGCCTCGGCCGGCAGTTCCTCCAGCCGGCGGCGGATCGCCGGCAGCGCGCTGGCGTCGCCGGCCAGCACGTGCCAGGCGTAGTCCATCGGAATGATCATCGAGCCGCGCGGGCCGGCGACCAGGGCGCTCTGCCCCGGCGCCGCCTGGCGCGCCCAGTCGGATGCCGCGCCGGTGGCGTGCAGCGCGAATTCGATGGTCAGCTCGCGCTTTTCGTTGTTGTAGCTGCGCGGCGTAAAATCGCGCCGCTCCTCGTCGCTGATCAGAAATTTCAGATGGTCGTCGTAGGAGGACGAGACGAAATCGTGTAAGGTCTCGCCTTTGAATGTTACGCTGACATAGTCGGGCGTCAGATGCCGCACGTCGACCACTTGCAGTTCCCGACGCTTGAGTTCATGCCGCACACGCTGAATTCGATTGCTCATCACGCACCTATTAGTTGATAATGTCACCTATTATGACCAAACAAGTTAATAAAGTCAACCAATCAGATACGGTCTTCGACGCCATCCATTCGATCATGCATCTGTACCGGGCGCGCCAGCTGCAAGGCATGCGCGACAACCCGCATGAGTTGACCCACATGGAATACAAGGCCTTGGGATTTTTCTCGCGCCGCCCCGGCGCCACGCAGGGCGACCTGGTGGCGCATTCGGGCCGCGACAAGGCGCAGCTGGCGCGCCTGCTGAAAGGCTTGCGCGACAAGGGGCTGCTGGACGCGGTGGCCGACGACAGCGACCGCCGCATCACGCGCCTGAGCCTGAGCGCCGAAGGCCAGCGCATCTTCAAGCACCTGCACGACCTGGGCGCGCAGGCATCCAACGCGGCGGTGGCCGGCATGAGCGCCGACCAGCTGGCGCAGTTGCAGATCCTGTTGGCGCAGATCCGCGCCAACCTCGAAATCAGCTGACCCCTCGTTCCCGCGCACGCGGGAACCCATGCCCCGTGTGCAGGCAACGCGCCGCGCCCGCCCGCCGCTAAAGCGGCTGTTGCGGCACATTGCGCGTGGCCGCGCTGATGCGCTCCAGCGGCACCTTGGGCGAGCGGTCGGCGTTGAGCAGGCCGTTGGTCTCCTGCCAGGTGTCGGCAAATTGTGTGTAGCAAAAACCGCTGAACATGATGGTCTCGTTGACCACCTTCAGCAGCGCCGTGTATAGGCGCAGGTAGGCATCGGCGTCGCCGGCGCGCGAATAGCCCCAGGTGTGGCCTGCCGGCGCGTTCGGATCGTAGGCGATGCCGCCGAATTCCGTCAGCACGATGGGCTGGCCGCGATGCGGGAAGCCGTCCAGCGTCAGGATGCGGCCGCCGGGGCGGCGCTGGTCGAACAGCGTGCGCACCTGGTCGGTCACCGCATAGCGCCCGCCCAGCTTTTCCGGATCGCCGTCGTAATCGTGGATGCCGAGGATGTCGGTGGCCGACGCTTCCCAGCCGTCGTTGCCGATCACCGGCCGCGTGGCGTCGAGCATGCGCGTCAGGTGGTATAGCGCCTCCACCGCATTGCGGTGCGCCTGGGTCGAGGTCAGGTTCGGCACGCCCCACGACTCGTTGAAAGGCACCCACACGATCACGCACGGATGGCTGTAATCACGCTCGATCACTTCGGTCCATTCCTTGATCAGGCGCGTCATCGAGCGCGCGCTGAAGGCGTAGGCCGACGGCATTTCGCCCCACACCAGTAGTCCCAGCTTGTCGGCCCAATACAGGTAGCGCGGGTCTTCCACCTTCTGGTGCTTGCGCACGCCGTTGAAGCCCATGGCCTTGGCCAGCTCCACGTCGCGCCGCAAGGCGTCGTCGGACGGCGCCGTCATCAGGGTGCCGGGCCAGTAGCCCTGGTCCAGCACCAGCCGCAGCGGATACGGGCGACCGTTGAGCATGAAGCGGTCGCGGTTGATGGCCACCGAACGCAAGGCCGTGTATGAGCGCACGCTGTCGACCAATACATCGTCGCAGTACAGGCGCAGCTCGGCATCGAGCAGGGTCGGACGCTCGGGGCTCCACAGCAGGTCGTTGCGCGAATCGTCGATGCCGGGATCGGACAGCACGATCTTGCGGTTGGCCTCCTGCCCCACCAGCAGATAACGGTCGGCCGCCAGCAGCACGCCGTTGTGCAGCAGGCGCACCTCGGCGTGTGGGGCGCCGGCATCGCCAGGCACTTCGCCATCCCCTACAACAAGAAGATCTGGACCGTGCCGCTGAAGGACATGGAAACCTCGTGGCTGGGCGGCCGCGTGCCGCTGCCGGACCTGGGCCAGATCATCGAGGGCGCGCTGGAACCGGTGGCCAAGCCGATGGGGCCGAACGCGCGTTCCGGCTATCCGCTCAAGGGCGGCTTCCAGGCGCTGATGAACGGCTTCCTGCCGCATCTCCGCGGCAAGCTGGAACTGAACGCCAGCGTGGTGCAGGTGCTGCCGCAGGACCACACGGTGGTGCTGGCCGACGGCCGCCGCCTCGCCTACGGCCAGCTGATCAGCACCATGCCGCTGCCGCAGCTGGTGCAGCTGTGCGGCAACGACGTGCCGGAGCCGGTGCGCAAGGCGGCGCAAGGGCTCAAGCACGTCTCGATCCGCTGCGTGAACATCGGCGTCAACCGCACCGGCGTCAGCGACAAGCACTGGATTTACTATCCCGAGGACAGCATCTTCCACCGCATCTTCGTACAGGGCAACGCCAGCCTGGACTGCAACGCACCGGGCGGCTTCGGCTTCACCTGCGAGATCTCGTATTCGCCGTGGAAACCGCTGCCGGTGGATGGCGCGGCGCTGATCGCGCGCTGCATTGCAGACTGCATCAAGGTCGGCTTCATTCGTGCGGACGACGAGATCGTCACCACCAACCAGGTCGACATGCCGTATGCCTACGTGGTGTACGACCACGCGCGTGCGCGCAATGTGGCCACGGTGCGCGAGTGGATGGAGCGGCACGACATCGTTCTGGCCGGGCGCTACAGCGAGTGGGAGTACTACAACTCGGACCACGCCTTCCTGGCCGGGAAGAAGGCGGCCGAGCGGGTCAGCGAGGCGCGTGCTGTAAAAGCCGGTTAAACCGGCCGGGTGATCTGCCCAGTCTGTCAGCCTACTCTTACGTGAACACAAGAGACGCACCGATGTGGGGCGGCGTTTGCACCATTGATAATCGGTGCACCACGATACGCCTCACGCACAGGACTCTTATGTTACTCGATCACGCAGCACCCGCCACCGTGGCGGCCGCCACCAACGCCGCAGCAATCTACCACGCGCTGAACGGCGGCCGCCCGGACGCGTCCACCCTGGCCCAGGGCCGCGCCTTCCTGCTGCAACGCCTGCAAGCCGCGCGCCAGCTGCGCTGCGACCTGCCGGCCGCGCCGGCGCAACTGGGGCCATGGGTGGCCAGCCGCGCGTTCACGGTCGGCATGGAATACCAGGCCTACCTGCAGGGCCGTCGCGAAGGCGCGCCGCGCCGCTACTTCAGCAACCAGTCGCACGCCCTGTATTTCCTCAAGCACGTGGCGCCGACCAAGCTGGTGGACGGCGCCTGGCTGTTCGGTCTGCTCGAACGCTGGGACGATCCCGACTTCCGTCCGCTGATCCAGACCTACCTGGAAGAGCTGGGCGACGGTGTCCCCGAAAAGAATCACGTGTTGCTTTACAAAAAGCTGCTGGCGGCGCACGACTGCGACAACTGGCACGACTTGCCGGACACGTATTTCGAACAGGGCGCGATCCAGCTGGCGCTGGCCTATGATGCCGAACACTTCCTGCCGGAAATTATCGGCTACAACCTCGGCTACGAGCAGCTACCGCTGCACCTGCTCATCAGCGCCTACGAACTGAACGAGCTGGGCATCGATCCGTATTACTTCACGCTCCACATCACGGTCGACAACGGCAGCACCGGCCACGCGCACAAGGCCGTGCAAGCGCTGCTGCAGCTGCTGCAGTTGCTGCCGCGCCTGGGCGACAGCGCCGCCGTCTGGCAGCGCGTGCAGGACGGCTACCGCCTCAACGACCTGGGCGCGTGCACCACTTCGGTGATCGACGGTTTCGACCTGGAAACGGAACTGGTCGAGATCATGGCGGCCAAGAGCTACGCCGGCTGCACCATGCATTCCGACTACTGCCGCCTGGCCGGTCGCGGCATCAATGAATGGCTGAGCGATCCGCAGCAGATCCCCGCCATGCTCACCGAGCTGGAAAGCGCCGGCTGGATCCAGCGCGGCCAAGCGCCCGAAAACAGCCGCTTCTGGCGCCTGATCCAGAGCGAACGCGCCGAGATGTTCGGCGTTTTCAGCGCCTACGAACAGCAGCTGCTGCGCGACTGGATCGTGACGCCGGCGCGGGTGCCGAGCTTCCGCGCCCGCCAGCGCTCCCTCGATTCCCTGGGCCTGCACCACGCCCAGCGACGCGGGCCGCTGCGCGGCATCGTGCGCCACCATGCCGGTGATGCAGAAGACGCCAGCCCGCTGCACCGGCTGGAACAGCAGGTCGCCACGCTGGGCAGCAAGCAGGCCGCCATGACGCTGCTGCTGGAACTGATGTCGCCGGCCCAGCACCATCGTCCGCTGGGACTGATGGCCACCCGCATATACCGCCAACTGATCGACTGAGCCCATGAACGGAACCCTGATGATTATCGGCGGCGGCGAGGACCGCACCGGCAGCATGGATGTGTTGAAGCGCTTCGTCGAACTGGCCGGTGGGCCAACGCAGCCGATCGCCGTGATCACCGCCGCCAGCACCGTGCCGGACGACGTCTGGGGCATGTACGCCAAGGCCTTCGCTGAACTGGGCGTGCCCGGCGCCACCCATGTGCGCATCGAACGCCGCGCCGAGGCGGAGGACGACATGCTGGCGCACCGCGTGGCGCAAGCGCGCGGCATCTTCATGACCGGCGGCGACCAGAGGCGCCTGGCCGCCACCCTGGGCGGCACGCAGCTGGAGCGCGCCATGCGCCAGGCGTATCTGGATGGCGGCGCCTGCATCGCCGGCACCAGCGCCGGCGCCTCGGCGCTGTGTACGCACATGCTATCGGAGGGCAAGGCCGAACTGGCACCGGAAAAAGGCGCGGCGCGGCTGGCTGCAGGGCTGGGCTTTGTCAGCCGCGTCATCATCGACCAGCACTTTTCGCAGCGCCACCGCATCAACCGCCTGCTCAGCGCCATCGCGCAGAGTCCGTTTCTGCTGGGCGCCGGTATCGACGAAGACACGGCGCTGATCGTGCGCGACGACGGTATCGAAGTGGCCGGCACGGGCAATGTGACGGTGGTGGACTGCCGCCGCTCGCGCACCAACGTCGCCGACATCCGGGCCGGCGCCGTGCCGGAAATGCTGGACGTGCGCCTGCATCTGCTGCCGGCCGGCTCACATTTCAGCACCGCCGGGGACGACGCCCCCCTGGCCGATTTCATCTCATATCTTACCGACAGGAATTGAATAGCATGATCATCGTTAAACAACACGTACTGCGCGGACCGAATCTGTACTCGCGCCAGCCTTGCCTGCTGACCCTGATCGACCTGCAAGCGCTGCGCGACCGCGACACCGCCGCCATGGACGGCTTCAACCCGCGTCTGCTGGAGCTGCTGCCGTCGCTGTACGACCACCGCTGCTCGGCCGGACAGTACGGCGGCTTCGTGCAGGCGCTGCGCCAGGGCGCCAACCTGGCGCACGTGGTGGAGCATGTGAGCATCGCGCTGCAATGCCTGGCCGGCACGCCGACCTATCTGGGCCGCACGCACGAGGTGGCGGGCGCACCCGGCCAGTACCGCGTGGTGTGTTCGTACGAGCTGGAGCAGGTGGCGATCGAGGCCTGCGATCTGGCGCTGTCACTGGTGCGCGCCATGGTTGACGGCACGCAGCATGTCACCGGCCTGCTGGAAGAAGGCCTGACCGCCCTGCGCGAGACGGCCGAACGCCACGCCATCGGCACCAGCACCGGCGCCATCCTGCGCGCGACGGCGCGTCAAAACATTCCGTATCGGCGTTTGACCGAGGACGCCAACCTGTTTCTGCTGGGCTGGGGCACGCAGCAAAAGCGCCTGCAGGCGACCATCACCGGCGACACCGGCCACATCGCGGTCGGCATCGCCTCGGACAAGCAACTGACCAAGGCCCTGCTGCAGGAGGCCGGCGTGCCGGTGCCGGAAGGCATCAGCGTGCGCACGCTGGAGCAGGCGCAGCGCGCCGCGCGCGATCTGGCGGGCCTGGTCACCATCAAGCCGCTGGACGGCAACCACGGGCGCGGCGTCACCACGCGCTGCGGCACGCCGGACGAAGTGGCGCTGGCATTCGGACGCGCGCGCGAGCATGGCCGCACCATCATCGTTGAACGCTACATTCCCGGCGACGATTACCGCATCCTGGTGGCCGGCGAACGGGTGGTCGCGGCCGCGCGCCGCCGTCCCGCTTCCGTCACCGGCGACGGCGCCTCGACCGTGCGCGCGCTGGTGGAACTTGAAAACCGCAATCCGGCGCGCGGCGAAGGCCACACCAACATCCTGACCCGTATTCCACTCGACGGCCATGCCGAGACCACGCTGGCGGCGCAGGGACTGAGTGTCGACAGCGTGCCGGATGCAGGCCGCCGTGTGCTGATGCGCGGCAACGCCAACCTGTCGAGCGGCGGCACGGCGGAAGACGTTACCGACCGCCTGCCGCCGGCCACGTTGGCCATGTGTGTGCGCGCCGCCCGCAAGATCGGGCTGGACGTGGCGGGCATCGACCTGGTGTGCGAAGACATCGCCACGCCGCTGGATGGCCGCAACGGCGCCGTCATCGAGATCAACGCCGCGCCGGGCATCCGCATGCATGAATACCCGAGCGCCGGCGTGCCGCGCGACGCCGGCGCGGCCATCGTCGAATCGATGTTCGGCCAGCAGGACGGCCGCATCCCGGTGATCGCCGTCACCGGCACCAACGGCAAGACCACCACCACGCTGATGATCGAGCACGTGCTGCGCCAGGCCGGCATCGGCACCGGCTGCACCACCAGCGAGGGCGTCTTCATCAACGGCCAGACCGTCACCCGCGGCGATTGCAGCGGCTACTGGTCGGCGCGCACGGTGCTATCGGCGCCCGAGGTGGAATTCGCGGTGCTGGAAACGGCGCGCGGCGGCATCATCAAGCGCGGCCTGGCCTTTGACCGCTGCGACGTCGCGGTGCTGCTCAACATCAGCGAAGACCATCTCGGCATGGATGGCGTGGAGACGCTGGATGAACTGATGGCCGTCAAGGCGGTGGTGGCGCAGGCGGCCGGCAGCGCCGTGGTGTTGAACATCGAGGACCACCGTTGTCTGACGGTCGGCAAGGCGCTGGACGATCAAGTGGAACGCATCTACTTCAGCTGCGACGCCCACCATCCGGCGCTGTTGCAGCACTTGCAGGCCGGTGGACGCGCGGCCTGGCTGCAGGACGGCGCGTTGATGGTATCGGACGGCGCGGGCCAGCCGCTGCCGCTGCTGGCGGCGACCGCCATGCCCTCGACCATGGGCGGCTGTGCGCGCCACAACATCGCCAACGGCTTGGCCGCAGCGGCAGCGCTGATGGCCTGCGACGTCGGCAACGGCGCGATTGCGGCCGGTCTGCGCACCTTTGTGTCGGACGCGCGCAACAACCCGGTGCGCGGCAACCTGTATGACATCAATGGTGTGCAGGTGATAGTCGACTTCGCGCACAACCCGGCGGCATTCGCGGCGCTGGCCGACACCGCCCGCGCCATGACCAGCGGACGCACGGTGGTGGTGGCGACATCGCCGGGCGACCGCAGCGAACAGGCGTTCCGGCAGATCGGGCACGTGTGCGGCGGCTTCGACACGGCGGTGTTCTACGAGTGGCCGAGCGAAGACCGCGGCCGCGCGCGCGGCGAGCGGGCGGCGATCATGCGGGCGGCGGCACGCGAGAGCGGGGTTGGCATCGGCGCCAACGTGCTGCTGGAAATCGACCCGGCGCAGGCGTTGCGCATGGGGTTGAGCCAGTGCCGCGAAGGCGATGTGCTGGTGTATGCCTGCGGCTCGTCGGTATCGGAACTGGTGGATGCGCTGCGCCCGGTCGACCCGGTCAACGCAGCGCGCATCGACGCGACGCTGGTTTAAGGGGTACGCGGGACGAGCCCCTCGTGACGCTCGTCCTGCGATCTTTTAAAGCACCCTGAGCCGTCGCGGTGTGCGGGTTTAAAGGGTGCCGCGCGCCGCCAAAGCGGCAAACAACGTCCACCCCGCTCTATACCTGCTGCGCAAGCTTTTCGGCTGCGGATGCGTCGATGACCCTGATCGCTTCGATCAGGGTCGCCACTTCCGTGCCGCAGGCGAACACCAGCACATCCCCCGGGCGGCAAGCGCGGTAGGCAGCTTGCACCGCCACATCCGCCCCCGTAAACGTCGCCACCTCCACGCCGCCACCCACCGACCGCGCGCCGGCCGCTATCAATTCCGCCGAAGCGCCCGCCGCGCGTCCGCGTCCCTGCGATTCATACACGAACAACTGGTCGAAGTGCGCGGCGCAGGTGGCGCCGGTGCGTGCGAGGTCCGCGTCGCGGCGGTCGCCGGGCGAGGTCACCACGGCCAGCACCCGGCCCGCATCCCATCCCGTCGCCTTGCTCTGGCCCTGCCCTTGCGCCAACCCGCGCGCCAAGGTCGCCAGCGCCGCATACGCCGCCGGGTTGTGCGCATAATCAAGCACGATGCGCATCGGCCCCAGTTCAAACACATTGGAACGCAAGGGATTGGTGGAGGCGTCCGATTCAAAGCTCGACAGCCCCGCCGCAATCTGCGCCACGCTGAAACTACACGCCGCCAGCGCCGCCACGGCCGCCATGCTGTTGGCGATGTTGTAGCGCGCCAGCCCGCCGCAAGTGGCCGGGATGTGCGCCGCCTTGATCACGCGCTGGCGCACCTGGCGCTGGCTCAGCATGATGGTGTCGCTCTCCAGCCAGACGGCGTCGCCGCCCTGCTCCAGGTGCGCAACCAGCACGGGATTGTCGGGCTTCATCGAGAAATACATGGCGCGCGCCCCCGGCGCCAGGCGCGCGCGCGCCGCCACGCAGTGCGCGTCGTCCGCGTTCAGCACGGCCGTGGCGGCCGCCGCCACCACCAGCGATTTCACGCGCGCCAGCTGCTCCACCGTCTCCACGCCATCCAGGCCCAGGTGATCGTCGGAGACGTTGAGCATGACGCCGACGCTGCAGCGGTCATAGGCCAGACCGCGCTTGAGCAGGCCGCCGCGCGCGGTTTCCAGTACGGCAAATTCGGTCTGCGGAGAACTGAGCACGCTGCGGTGCGACCAGTAGCCGGTGCAGTCGCCGTCGGCGTACAGCCGGCCGTCCAGCGCAATGCCCTGGGTGCTGGCGCAGCCGGTGCGGTAGCCCGCCAGCTTGACCGCATGTGCGATCATCAGCGTGGTGGTGGTCTTGCCGTTGGTACCGGTGACGCCGATCACCGGGATGCGCGCCTGCGCCGTGTCGGCGTGCAGTTGGCGCTGCAGCATGCGCTGTTCGTGGCTGGGCGGGACCGCGCCCAGCACGGCGTCCACCTTGTAGCCGCGCCGTCCAGGCAGCAAATCGACCTGGGCGTGCGCCAGCCCGAGGGTGGCGGCGGCGCGTTCGCTGACGTCAGCGGCATCGGCGTCGGGATGTTGCGCCACGCCGTCCATGACCTGCACGCGCAGGCGTTCGCCGGGCTGCCGCTGCGGAGCGTGGAAGTCTTCGGCGGGTACTTGCAGTTGCGCTTCGATCAGCAGGGAGCGCATCATCTGGCGGTCGTGCAGCAGGGTGTTGCTGAGCAGGCGGTTGTCGTCGCCGGCGTGATCGACGTAGCGCCATTGGCGCTTGCCCCAGCCTAGCCGTATCAGGCCGCCATGTTCGCTGATGCGCTGGACCGGAATACCCATCGCCGCCGCTGCACGTGCGATGGCACTGGCGGCAAGCGGCAATTGCATGCCGGCCGCCAGGGCACGCAGGGAGCTCACCGCTGCGGCAACGTCGGGGGTTTCGCCGCGCTCGGTGGCCGAGATCAGTTCGGCGGCGGCGGCCAGCGCGGCCTGGCCCAAATGTTCGAGCGCGTACTGCACCACCACGCGCCACTGCGCGGGTGCGCCGCCTTGGGACTGACCGCCATGCGGCTGGGCGGCCGGCTCGGCGTGCGTGAACTCCACCGGTTCGCCGCAGGCCTGCTGCAGATAAAGCGCGGTGTAAGCCAGTTGCGCTCCGGCGTCGGGCTGCGTCGATTCGATCACGGCCACGATGCAGGTGGTGCGGCTGTACAGGTTGGCGCCACGCAGCAGGCGCTGTTGCACGATGCGCATCCTCAGGGCCCCTTGGTGGCGACCAGCCACACGGCGGCGATGCGCTCGGAGCCGGCGTAGGCCGGCGTTTCCAGCTCTTCACCGAAGACGTCGGGATCGATTTCTTGGTAGCGCCAGCGCAGACCTGCTTGGTCCAGCAGCGCGGCGGCGTGGCGCAGGAATCGGTCGTCGCCGTCGGTCATGGCGACGCCGGTGTAGAGCCACAAGGCGCCGCCGGGCGCCAGCCGCTCGATGGCGGCGCGCACGATCTGCAGCGACAGGCCGATGCCGAGCTCACCGCCGCCGTGGCGATAGGCGCGCTCGGACGGGTCCAGCAGGTAGGGCGGATTGGCGACGATCAGGTCGAACTTCCCGTCGAGCTGGTTCAGCAGGTTGCTGTAGCAGCTGCGGGCGTTGGACACGCCGGCCAGACGCATATTGATGTCGGCCAGCGCCAGCGCGCGGGCGTTGATATCGGCGGCGATCACTTCGGCCTGCGGGAAACGGCGTGCCAGCGCAATCGCGGCTGCGCCGCTGCCGCAGCAGATTTCAACGATGCGCGCAGGACCGCCCGCTGGCGCCGGCGTGTGCGCCATGGCGCGCACGAAGCGGCAGGTGTCGGGGCCGAAGAAGACGGCGTCCGCCTGCGTGGTCGGATACGCCGAGTGGTACAGCCATTCGCCCGCCAGCGTCGACACCCTGAGCGTGCTACGCAGCTGCTCGCCCTGCTCCGCCACCACGCCGGCCGCCCGCATCAGCGCCAGCAGCGTACCGTCCACCGCGTCGACGGCGAACGGCCGGCTCCAGCCGAAGATGTCGCGCAAGGTCGCCGTCTGCGGATCGGCCGCGCGCGCCAGCACGCGGGCCTGGGTGGCCGGCGTGACCGTGGAAAACTGGTATTGGCGGGCGCGCAAGGCGGCGCCCAATGCAAGCAGGGCTTGCTGTTGCGCGGCGGGGATGTGGTACGGGGTCACAAAAGCTCCTCAAACCCTCATACTGCCGGAGCGCAAACGGCAACGATGTGCGCCAGCGAACTTATAGGACCTTTAATACGCGGATCAAGTCGCTTAAACGATAAGGCTTGGCGATCATCTCGAAGTTGCCGATGTCCGGCATCTGGTCGCGCAGCGCGGCCTTGACGTAGCCCGACGCCAGCACAATCTTCAGGTCCGGGAAGGCGGCGCGCGCGGCCTTGCCCAGGTCCACGCCGTTCATGCCCGGCATGACCACGTCGCTGAACAGGATGCCGATGTCCGGGTGCTGGCGCAGCGTCTCCAGCGCCTGCGTGGCGTTATCGGCCGACAGCACTTCATAACCGAGATGCGAGAACAGGCTGATGGCCGTCTCCAGCACCTCGAGCTGGTCGTCCACCAGCAGGACTTTTTCGGCGCTCGCCAGCGCGCCGTCCTCAGCGCCGGCCAGCTCCCGCTCCAGGGCCGGAAAATACATCGCCACCGCCGTACCTTTACCCAATGCCGAATCGATGGTCAGCGCGCCCTGGCATTGCTGCACCATGCCGTATACCTGGCTCAGGCCGAGGCCGGTGCCCTTGCCGACTTCCTTGGTGGTGAAGAACGGCTCGACCGCGCGCAGGATGGTATCGGGCGGCATGCCCGCGCCATTGTCCCTGACCATCACGCGCACGTAACCGCCGGCGGGCAAGCGCTCCACCTCGTGCTCGGCCAGCAGCACGGTATCCAGCTCGACCAGCACTTCGCCGCCATCGCCCATGGCATCGCGGGCGTTGACCACCAAATTGAGCAGGCCCGATTCGAACTGGGTGGGATCGATCATGGCGTTCGGCAGGTCGGCCTGGACCTGCAGGTACATATGCATCTCGTCCGGCAGCGCGCGCCGCAGCACCGCCTCGAACGAGCGGATCACGCGGGCCACGTCGTGCGACTCCTGGCGCAAGGGCTGCTGGCGGGCGAAGGCCAGCAATTGTTGCGTCAGCGAAGCGCCGCGCTGGGCGGCACGCGACATGGTGTCGACCGATTTGGCGATCGTGGCCTGGTCCTTGGACATGCGCAGCAGCTCCAGGCCGTTCATGATGACGCTCAGCAGATTGTTGAAGTCGTGCGCGATGCCGCCGGTGAGCTTGCCGATCGCCTCCAGCTTCTGCGACTGGAACAGCGCTTCGCGCGCCCGCTCCAGCTGCTCGGCGGCCACGCGGCGCTCGGTGATGTCGCGGGTAATCTTGGCAAAGCCCATCAACTCGCCGTTGGGATCGAGGATCGGATCGATCACCACGTTGGCCCAGAAGCGGCTGCCATCCTTGCGCACGCGCCAGCCTTCGTCCTCGAACTTGCCGGTGGTGCGCGCCAGTTCCAACGCCAGCACCGGGCGGCCTTGGGCGCGGTCTTCGTCGGTATAGAACATGGAGAAATGGCGGCCGATGATTTCATCGGGGTGGTAGCCCTTGAAGCGTTGCGCCCCGGCATTCCACGTGACCACCACGCCCTCGGGCGAGAGCATGTAGATGGCGTAATCGGTGACGCCCATGATGAACTGGCGGAACCGTTCCGCTTCAATCGCATCCACGCTGGACAGGGCATTCTGCTGCATCGTCATCCTTGATCTCTGAGTACGCACAATTTTACTTCAGAGCAAAGACTAGGTGAACGCAGTTTCAATCGTCTGTCCTGGACAATGCCACCATCCAGCGTGTTTCCTTCAAATTTACTTGCCGATCACCTTGACCAGCCCTGCCGCCGACTTGACCAGGCCGGCATCGCCGCCGCTGGCGCTGAGCTTGCCCGCCGCGTCATCCCACTTGAGCTGGGTGACGGTCGACTTGCCCTTCTCGTAGTCGTAGCTCACGCCATCGTCGTCATACAGGCGGAACTCGCCGCTCTTGCCCGGATAGACATGGATGGCGGCGATGGCCTGCCTGGTGGCGGTCGACTGCACCTCGGCGCCGATCGGCAGCACCGAGCCGGCTTTCACGAACACCGGCAGCTGGTCGATCGGCGCGGCCACTTTCACCCAGCGGCCGCCGGCCAGCTTTTCATTGGTCCAGAAGTTATACCAGTCGGCGCCGGCCGGCAGGTAGACCTCCTTCTCGGTCTGGCCCTGCTCCGTCACCGGCGCCACCAGGAAGGCCGGGCCGAACATGTACTGGGTGCCGATGTCGGCCACGTTAGGATCGTTCGGGAAGTCCATCCACAGCGGACGCATGAACGGCGCGCCGGTGTCGTGGGTGTACTTGGCCTGCGAGTACATATACGGAATCAGCTGATAACGCAGCTTGTTGAAGCGCGCCATCACCGCCTCGGCCTGCTTGCCGAAGGACCAGATCTCGGCTTCCTTGCGGTCGCCGTGCAGGCGCAGGGTCGGCAGGAAGGTGCCGTACTGGAACCAGCGCGTCATCAGTTCCGGATAGTCGTGATAGTTGCCGACCACGGCGCGGGCGTCCGACGGATCGAGCAGCGGCGCTTTCACGGCCGAGGTGGTCGGCGCCAGCTTCTGCCAGCCGCCGATGTCGTTGCCCCAGTAGGCGATGCCCGAGGCGGTCATGTTCAGGCCGGTCGGAATCTGGCGCGCCAGCGCATCCCAGGTCGGCTGGATGTCGGACGACCAGAACAGCGCACCGCTGCGCTGCGAGCCGAGGTAGGCGGCGCGCGACAGGATCAGCACGCGCTTATTCGGCTTCCAGGCGCGCATATTGTCGGCCACGCCTTCGACGTGCATCAGCGGGAACAGGTTGTGGTAGCGGTCGCCCGAGCCGATCGCATAGAAGAAGCCGTCCGGCACCAGGTCCGGCTCGGTTTCGTCCAGCCACGGGTAGTCGAAGCCCTGCGACAGGATGTTGTCGCGCGCTTTTTCCCAGAACCACTTGCGGGCGGCCGGGTTGGTCGGATCGATCAGGCCGCCGGTGCGGTCGGAACGGAACGGCAGGCCGTCGACGGTCTTGCCGTCCTTATCCTTGAGCAAGTAGCCCTTCGAGTCCAGCTCATTGAAATAGCGGCCCGAGGTTTCGTAGCGCGGCCAGATCGAGATGATGGACTCCATGCCCATGTCGTGCAGCTCTTTGTTCATCCCTTTAGGGTCGGGGAACTGCGCCGGGTCGATGTCCATCTGGCCCATGCGGGTCCAGTAGAACCAGTCGAGCACCATCACGTCGAGCGGGTATTTCTTCTCGCGGTAGGTCCTGGCCACGCGCATCAGCTCCTGCTGGCTGTCGTAGCGGGCCTTGGATTGAATCAGGCCGAACGCCGACTTCGGCGGGATCGGGGTCTTGCCGGTGACGCGCGCGTAGCCGGAGTAGATTTCCTCTGGCGTGCTGCCGGTGATGACGAAGAAGCTCACGCGCTCGCCCACATTGGACTGGAACGAGGTGCGGCCGTTGACGCCGGCGACAAAGCGCGTGGCCGACGGGTTGTCCCAGACGATGCCGTAGCCCTTGGACGAGACCATGAACGGCACGCACACGCTTTCGCCGGCCGGGGCGTCGTACCAGTGCTTGCAATCGAGCACGCGGCCGCGCAGGTCGAGCGCGCCGAGCGATTCCTGGTTCTGTCCCATGCCGTAGTAGTGCTCATCGCGGGCGACCGAGAAGCTGGCGCCGACCTGGAAGGTTTTTTCGGTGTTGACGGTCTGCGGCGACATCTCCCAGCCATTCATGCTGACGATCTGCTCGCCTTTGGCGTTCAGCACCTGCAGGCCGACCGGCGCCAGCGATGGCGCGAAATATTTCTGGCCCTGGGTCGGCACCGATGGCGGCGGCGATGGATTGACGCGCACCGTCATGGCGGCCGACTGGAAGACGTCGCCGCCCTTGCCGCCTTCATGGCGGAAGGCGCCGTTGTCGCTGTTTTTGGGCAAAATGCCGTAGCCGGGGCCTTTCAGCACCTCGCCCTTATCGACCGCGATGGTCACATGCACCACGTTCGGGCCATAGGCCTCGATCGAGACGAAGGCGCCGTCACGGTCCAGGGTGGCGATGGGTGCGGCGAAAGCGGAAGTGGACATTGCGAAAATCGTAGCGAGCGCGGTGCATACCGGCGTTGGGGCGAGCTGTCTCATAAGCCTCTCTTAGGTTGGAGATGTGTCCCCGCATTGTGCTTCTTCATTTTCGAAATATCAATTACGAAAATCACCAAGAGCGACTATGTTTCTGTCGCATTCAACTCGGCAGCCGTCAGACGCCGTATGGATACCCGCCTTCGCGGGAATGACGAGGAATACTCAGGGCTTGAGCTTTTCATCCTCGGCCTGGGCCTCCTGCATGGCGGCAGGCTCCAGTTCCTCGGCCGAGCGGTTCAGGTGGATGAACACGCCCCACGCGGCCAGCAGCACACCGACGCCGGCCACCAGCGCGGCCACGTACAACAATTCGCTGGCGTCGTCGTGCACCGCGCGGAAGGTGGCGACCAGGCATTCGATCGCCAGCGCCACGACCACCACCACGAAGAAGCGCGACAAAAACCGGCGCACGCGGGTCGGCGCGCTGATGTCGGCGTCGCGCACCACTTCTTCCTCGATGATGGTTTCAGCGATCTGCAGCGCCACCACGGCGGCGGCCAGGATGCCGATCGCCTCGATCACCTCCTGCGCGGCGGTCAGGCCAGAATCGGCCTGCAGCGCGTGCCAGCCCACCTGGGCGCCGACAAAGATCAGCATCAGCGCCCCGGCGGTAAATAATAGGGCGATCGCGGCGTGGACCACGCCGAAGGCCAGCATTAACTGTTTCATGGTCCGTATCCCGGTGGTTGTTTCGCGTATTGTAGAGCGAGGCCGTGGCGCCGATTGTGCGCCGTCGCACCGTTAAACTTTTTATAATCGCCCATCCTCAACCACCCAGGGAATACCGATGCGAGCCGCCCTCCTCTTGTTTTGCACGTTGTCCGCCAGCGCCACGCTGGCCCACGCGCAGATGCCGCCGAAAGACACCGCCAAAGGCAAGGACCATCCTTTGCTGTCGCGCTTTGCCGAAGCCAAGCTGGTTGGCTATGACATCAAGGAGTTCGACGAAGTGACGCTGCCGGCCGGTAAGCGCATCGCTGACAAGAACAAGCAGCCGGCGTTCCAGGAAGCCCTGGCGCTGGAGGGCAAGTACACGCGCATCGCCTACAACTATCCGAAGGCGCGTTCCGCCGTGGAGGTGATGCGCAACTACCAGGCGGCGCTGGACAAGGCCGGCCTGAAGACCGTGTTCGCCTGCGTAAAGGAAGCCTGCGGCCCGGAGTTCGGCGCCTATTTCCTGGATAAACACGTGGGCAACAACTTCATCCAGGGCAGCAGCGAGTATTGGTCGCCGTTCAACCACGGCCGCAACGACGGGCGCTACCTGCTGGCCAAGGGCGCCACCGCCGACGGCACCCAGGTCCACGTCGCCATCTATGTGGTAGCGCCGGTGGACGGCAAGGAAGGCGGCATTTATCAGCAAGTGGTCGAGAGCAAGCCGATGGAAGGCGGCAAGGTCAGTGCCAACCTGAACGCGGCCGACATGGCCAAGGGCATCGCTGCCGAAGGCAAGGCCGTGGTGTACGGCGTCTACTTCGACACCGACAAGAGCGACATCAAGCCTGAATCCAAGGCGGCGTTGGGCGAAATGGCCAAGCTGTTACAGCAGGACGCGCAGCTGAAGGTGTACGTGGTCGGCCACACCGACAGCCAGGGCGCGCCGGCGCGCAATGCCGAGCTGTCGCAGAAGCGCGCCGAAGCCGTGGTGAAGGCGCTGGCCGCCGACTATAAGATAGACGGCAAGCGCCTAAGCGCCAAAGGCGTCGCCTCCTGGGCGCCGGTGGCCTCCAACGACGCCGAAGCCGGCCGCGAGAAAAACCGCCGCGTGGAGCTGGTCAAGCAATAGGAAATGCGTGCCGCCGATCTAAAAAGTGCCAGTGATTCGCGGTTTCGTCCAAAGCCACGCGGTGGATATTTCCCGACGCCAGCTACGGCGTTTCCGAACAAGGCGACGCCAAGAAATCCAACGCCGGCCTGGCCTGGGGCGCCACGCCACCTGGTACAACACCAGCGGCAATTACGTGATGTGGAAGGTGGGCATGGACTGGAGCGTGCTCGATACGCTGCGCCTGCGCGCCACCCGCTCGCGCGACAAGATCTCGGACGCCATCACCACGGTCTCCGGCTCCACCGCCGCGTTCCAGACGGCCTGCTACCAGAGCGGCGACAGCTCGCCTTACTGCGCGCTGCAAAAGCGTCCCAACGGCTATGGCGACAAGTCGGCCGCGAATGCCGTCACCTCGTGGGTCAACCGCAGCGTCAACATCGCCGAGGTCGAAACTTTCGGGCTGGGGGTGCGCTCGCTGTTCTGACGGCGCCGCCGCGCGCCACGGATGCCAGAGTTGCCTGAGCATGGCATCCGTGTCAGAATCGGTCATACTTCGCAACCCCGGCCAGGAGACCCTGTGAGCCTGACAGCGCTGAAATTGACCCCACCGTCGACCGCCCTGCCCCTGATGGCGCGGGAGCAGCTGCTTGGCAAGCTGACCAGCGACGGCGAATTCAAGATCATCCTGCTGCGCGCGCCGGCCGGTTACGGCAAAACCTCCCTGCTGCGCATGATCCACGCCAATGCCAGCCAGGCGCCGTTCCGTCCCGCCTGGCTGACGCTGGACAGCGCGGACAATGATCCGGCCCGCCTGATGCTCGGCCTGCGCGCCGCCCTGCTCGACGCCGGCGCGCCGGCCGGCGACAACTACGACGAATTGTCCGGGTCCAGCGTCACCCACCTGTTTCTCGACGACGTAGAGCGTCTCGATGCGGCCGCCATCGAGCTGCTGTTTTCGCTGATTACCCAGGTCTTCCCGCGCCGCCTGTGCGTCTACCTCGGCGCCCGCAACCTGCACGACTTCAGTATCGCCAGCCTCAAGGCCAAGGGCGCACTGCGCGAACTCGACATGCAGGACCTGCAGTTCAGCGCCGACGAAACCGTGGCCTACCTGCGCAACGCCCGGCTCGACCTGCCGAGCAACAACCTCGACCTGCTGCAGCGCGCCGCCGAGGGCTGGCCGGCCGCCATCGAGCTGATCGCCCTGGCCTGGAAACGCCTGCAGGGCCGCAGCGGCATCGCCCTGCCCAGCCTGCACAGCCTGAAGGACCTGGGCGACTACCTGGCCGATGAAGTGTTCGAGGCGCAGCCGGCCGCCATCCAGTCCTTCCTGATCGCCACGGCGCCGCTGCAGTCCTTCAACGCCGAGCTGGCCGACGCCGCCCGCGGCGCGCACGACAGCGCCGCGCTGATCGCCGCGATCCGCGCCGCCGGCCTGCCGATCCAGCCGCTTGAAGGCCGCTGGTTCCGCTATCACCCGCTGTTTGCCGAGCATGTCGCGCAGCAGCACCCGCCGGCGCCGGCGCTGTACCTGCGCGCCGCCGCGTGGCTGGCCGAGCACGACCATGCGCTGGAATCCATCGACTACCTGATCAAGGGCGGCCGCGCCGAGCGCGCCGCCGACCTGCTCGAATCGATGGCGCGGGCGCTGCGCTCGCGCGGCCAGATCTCGACCGTGGTACAGATCTGCGACCGTCTGCCGCGCGCGGTGCTGGAGGCGCGGCCGTTGCTGGCCGCCACCATCATCGCCGGCCTGGTCTACACCAACCGCCGCCAGGACCTGGCCGACTGGCTGCAGTACTGCCGCCAGCAGCAGGCCCTGCCCTACGCCGACCGCCTGTATGGCGAAGCGCTGCGCGGGCTCGAACCCACCCTGGCCTTTCTCGAGGGCGACCTCGACGCCTGTCACCGCCTGGCCTACGCCTATTGGCCGCTGCAGCAGGATTCCAATGTGTTCGACCGCCTGTCGCTGTCCTACAGCATCATCTACAGCTGCCTGTGGCGCGGCGACCTGGACGAGGCCGAGCGCCTGCTGATCGTAGCCCAGCGCGCCTGCGGCCAGGCCAACGCGGTGATGGGCATGGCCATCGGCTGCTTCATGCACGCCCTGCTGGTCGCCATCAAGGGCGACCTCGACGACGCCGAGCGGCAGCTGGCGGCGCTCGACAAGATCGCCAGTCTATACCGCGAGGAAATTCCGCCGGTGCTGCTGCACCTGTTCAGCGCCGGCCTGGCCATGCTGATCACGTACGAACGCAACCAGCTCGACACCATCGCCGGCCAGTTGCAGATCGCCCACGGCCTGATCATGATCGGCCTGCCGTGGGAAGCGCACAGCGGCATCCTGCTGGTGCAGTCGCGCGTCATCGGCGCCGAACACGGCGCGCCGGCCGCGCGCCAGTGGCTGCAGGAGCAAGTGATGGGCGTCACCGGCGCGCTGCCTGCGCCGGTGCGCAAGGTGCTGGAAACCGAGCTGTCGCGCCTGAGCACCCAACTCGACACGCCCGCCGCCATGGCCGGCTACGCGCAGCTGCTCGGCGACGGCGCCGGCGCCGAGCAGCATCTGCTGCCCTGCAATGAAATCGACGGCGGCGGCATCGCCCAGGCGCGCTTGATGATCTACACCGGCCGCGTGGCCGAAGCGGTGACGCGCCTGCAGCAGCTGCTGGCCCATGCCCATGCCGGCCAGCGCCGCTGGCGCGCCGCCAAGCTCGGGCTGCTGCTGGCGATCGCGCTGGAACGCGCGGGCCACAAGCAACAGGCCGAACAGGCGCTGGCGCCGGCGCTGGAACAAGCCGCGCTGTCGGGACTGGTGCGCTGCTTCCTGGACGAAGGCGCGGCGGCGCTGGCGCTGATGCAGGCCATGCAGGCCAAGGCCCGCCACGTGCTGAGCGCGGCGGCGCTGACCCACCTCGACCATCTGCTCGGCCTGCAGGCGGCGCCGGCCACCACCGGCGCGCCGCAGGAAGACCTGACCCAGACCGAATGCGCGCTGCTGACCATGGTGGCGCACGGCAAGACCAACAAGGAAATCGGCGATGCGCTATTTCTTTCGGTAAATACCGTGAAATGGCATATGGCCCAGATCTTCCGCAAGCTCGACGCCGGCAACCGCAGCCAGGCCGTGTTCAACGCGCGGCTGGCCGGCTTGCTCCCCAAGCAATAGCGCTTTCTCCCCGATTCTTCAGGCAGTTGAATGTGCCGATGTGGACGCAATCTTAAAATCCCTTGCATCCATTTCAATTGATTAATTAATAATACTTTAAGGCATCACCAGCCCACGTAAGGCCCTATTCCATACTTTAGTAGGGCGATTACTTCCAACGGAAAACATAAGATTCCATCCAGAAATATCCCTACACCTCCCACAGCTTGGCCCTATCCCCGCCGACTGCCAATATCACAAAGCGGAAGAAAACATGTCTAAAAATATACTCATCGTCGATGACAGCCGTTTGTCGCGCATGATTTCAAAGCAGTACGTGCTCAGCCTGCATCCGGACTGGCAGATCGAGGAAGCCGCCACCGGCGAGCAGGCCATCGAGAAGGCGGCGCTGCGGCGGCCGTGGCTGATCCTGCTGGACGTCAACATGCCCGGCATGGGCGGCCTGGCCGCCGCCGTGGAACTGCGGCGCGCCGCCCCCGACATGCACATCGTGCTGCTGACCGCCAACGTCCAGGACGCCGTGCGCTCGGTGGCCGAGCGGCTCGGCCTGGGCTTCCTGGGCAAGCCCATCCTGGAGCCGCAGATCCACGCCATGCTCAACAGCCTGGAGCCACGGCCATGATCGAACTGCGCAACCTGAGCGAATTGGAAGTCGACAGCCTGGTCGAGATCTTCAACATCGGCGTCGGCCACGCGGCCGCGGCGATGAGTTCCATCGTCCATGAGGAAGTGCGGATGTCGGTGCCGGCCCTGCAGTTCACCAGCCGCTCCCAGGCGGCCGGCGAGCTGGGCGACGGCCTGTCCCTGTGCGGCATCAGCCAGCAGTTCCAGGGCGCCTACGCCACCGAGGCCATCCTGATGTTTCCGGAGGCGGCCAGCTTCGAGATCGTGCGCATGATGGTCGGCGACCTGGTCCCCATCGACGAGTTGGGCGAGATGGAGCGCGAAGCCATGAGCGAGATCGGCAACATCGTGCTCAACGCCTGCGTCGGCACCCTGGCCAATCTGTTCCAGAAGGAGCTGCACGGCTCGCTGCCGGTGTACCGCGTCGGCAGCAGCGAGCAAATCCTCAACCCCACGCACGACAGCAGCGATCCGGTGGTGCTCATGCTGCGCATCGATTTTTCGCTGGAACGCCAACAAATCGAAGGCTACCTGGCCTTCATCCTGGACATGTCGGCCCTGTCCGACCTGCGTGAACAAATCAACCTTTACCTGAAGCGCTTCTCCGGAAACGCCATCGATGGATACCATTCGCCATGAAAGATAATCTGTTGCACGATGCATTCGGCTCCCTGAACCTGGGCGTGCTGGTGGTGGACGCCCGCTACCGCATCACCTTGTGGAACGTCTGGCTGGCCGCGCATACCGGCCGCAGCGCCGCCGAGGCGCTGGGCCAGGATTTCTTTGAAGTCTTCCCCGACCTGCAACACCACCGCGTGGGCGTCGCCATCCACCAGGCGATTTGCCACAACCTGCCGTCGCTGCTGTCGCAATCGCTGCACCGCTCGCCGTTCCCGCTGTTTGCCGACCCGAGCGAACCGGGCCAGCGCATCAGCCAGGCCATCACCATCACCCCGCTTGGCGGCGATGAGCGCCACTGCATGATTCAGATTAACGATGTCAGCACGGCCGTGCGGCGCGAGGCGCTGCTGCGCGAGCAGGCCCACGTGCTGCTGTCGCAGTCGCTGTCCGACGGCCTGACCGGCGTCGGCAACCGCCGCCACTTCGACCTGTGCCTCGATAAGGAATGGCGCGCGGCCAAGCGCAACGGCAAGCCGCTGTCGCTGCTGATGATCGACGTCGATTTCTTCAAGCCCTACAACGACCACTACGGCCACCAGCAGGGCGACCTGTGCCTGCAGTTGGTGGCGGCCGCCATGCGCAAGGCGCTGCGGCGGCCGGAAGACATGCTGTTCCGCTACGGCGGCGAAGAGTTCTGCGCGCTGCTGCCGGGCACCCGCCCGGCGGACGCCATCGAAGTGGCCGAGAGCGTGCGCGCCAGCGTGCTGGCGCTGCGCCTGCCGCACGTGCGTTCGGCCGACGGCGACACCGTCAGCGTCAGCGTCGGCGCGGCCAGCTACGGCCCCCGCGCCCAGATCGGCCATACGCAACTGGTGCAGGCCGCCGACAGCGCCTTGTACGAAGCCAAACGCGCCGGCCGCAACCGCGTGCGCGCGAGCGCCGCCTTCTGAGCCCTGCCACGCAGCGTTTGCCGCCCCCCTCACCCTTTTGACATCATGCTTATTCACCACAACGCATTCATCGCCCAGCGCAACAGATATGAAACGCTGGTGTGTGCCCGTTACGGCGTGGACGCCGCCACCTACGCCGCCGTCACCGAACTGCTGGCGCCGATCGCCCTGCCGGTAGTCCGCCGCAAGGGCGAATACCTGCAGCACGCCGGCGAAATCTCGCGCTACCTGTACTGGGTCACCGACGGCGTCGCGCGCAGCGGCTACACCACCAGCACCGGCACCGAAATCACCATCTCGTTTTCCACCGAAAGCTACTCGGCGCCGCCTTACCACGACCTGCTGGCCGCCAGCCAGGGCAGCCCGGCGCGCTATTTCGTGATGGCCGAAACCGCCATCGAAGGCTTTCGCCTGGAATGGGAACGGCTGCAGATGCTGCTGGAGACCGAAAAGTCGCTGCGCATCTACCACACCAAGGTATTGGAGTATCTGCTGCAGCAGGAAGCGCGCCGCAGCTACACCCATATCGCCGCCTGCGCCACCGACCGCCTGGCCAGCTTCCGCGCCGACTTTCCCGGTCTGGAGGAACGCATCTCGCAAAAGGTGATCGCCTCGTTCCTGGAGATCACGCCGCAATACCTGTCGCAGATGCTCAACGGCAGCCTGCCTAAACCGGAGCGCAACAACGACTAGCAAGCCGCGCCATACTTAAGTGGGGTCTTTAAAGTGGGGTCTTTAATTCGACCAGCGAACCTAGAATTCCTGCCGGCTCAAGCCACCCAGGAATACGCATGCTGAACAATATCTCCATCAAATCCAGCCAGGTCTTCGTGATCGGCCTGCTCGCGGCGCTGATCCGCAGCATCACTGCGCCGCTCGACTACGCCATCGACATCGCGCTGGTGGAGGAAGCGGCAGCGGCGGATGATGATCGCCGTTTAATCTGAAACTGATGCTGAAACGTAAGCTGAAACTCAGCCCGGATGCACCACCCACATCCAGGCGCTCAGCGTAAAGAAGGAAGCGACCATGCAGATCAGCAGTGCCGCAGCGCTGCGGTCGCCCTCGCCGTAGGCTTGCGCCAGAATCGGATAGATGCTCAGCATGGGCATGGCCGCCATCAGCAGCGCCGCCGCGTGCAATTGCGGCGCCATCGGCGCGATGCCCACCAGCGGCAACAGCGACGCCACCAGCAGCACCGCCAGCGGATGGCCGACCAGCTTGGCCGCCACCAGCGGTATCACACGCTGCCAGCCGCTGGTCAGGGACAGCCCGAACAGCGTGCCGCCGATGGCGAACAGCGAGACGCTGCCGCTGGCCTGCGCAAACAGGTTCACGCTGCGCACCACCGGCGGCGGCAGTTTGATTTCCGCCAGGCTGATGACCAGCCCCGCCGTCACCGCCAGCACCAGCGGGTTGCGCGCCAGGCGCTTGAGCGACTGGCGCACCGCCTGCAGCCAGGACCGGCCGCTGCCGCCGTCACGGGCGTTTTCCGCCATTGCCAGCAGCAGTGGCAGCATCACCAGGTTTTCCACGATGACGTTCAGGCCCAGCGCCACGCCGGCTACCGGCGCCACCATCAGCAGCAGGATGGGAAAGCCGATGAAGCTGCTGTTGGAGCAGGAGACGCCCATCGCCAGGAAGGTGCTGCGGGTGCGGCTCAAACCGCCGAGGCGGCGACCCGCCACGTAGGCCAGCGTCAGCATCAGCAGCGAGCCGGCCAGATAGGACAGCAGATAGGCCGGATGCAGAATATCGCCGATGCGGCGTTGCGCCAGCGCGTTGAAGATCAGCGCCGGCAGCGCCAGGTTGAGTACGAATTTGCCGAACACCTGCATGTCGGTGCGGGCGAACAGGCCAAAGCGTGTAGCCAGGTAGCCCGCCAGCACAACAAGGTAGATCGGGCCGGTGATGGCGAGGATGTCTAGCATGGATGACCTGCGCTGCGAAAAGCAACCATATTGCCAGACTTGGCCGGCCAGCGCCAATCGCCGGCCGCGGCACTTGCCGCCGCTAGCGCGGCGCCGGCGCGGCCTGGGCCTGGGCCTGGGCCTGGGCCGCGCGCAGGATGCGCAGCACGTTACCGCTCCACATTTTCTCCAGGTCGCCGTCGCTGTAGCCGGCTGCTTTCAACGCCAGCGTGATGCGCGGCAGGTCGGACACGTCGGCCAGGCCGGTGATGCCGCCGCCGCCGTCGAAGTCGGCGCCGAAGCAGACATGCTCCGGCCCCGCCACTTTAATCACGTGCAGCAGGCCGGCCATGTACTGCTCGAAGGTGCTGCTCCACAGCGGCGCGGTCCGGTTCATCGCCAGCCAGCGCGCGCTGACGATGTCTTGCTCGGCCGGGCTCAGGTTGGCCATCCGTTCGCTCTTGTCGAACAGCGCCTCGCGCTCCGGCCCCATGTCGATGTTGCTGAGGTAGATGGTGGAGAAGCACAGCGCGCCGCCCGAAGCGGCCAGCTTGCGCAGGCGTTCGTCATCGAGGTTGCGCGGGTGGTCGAAGACGGCGCGCGAGCCCGAGTGCGACAACAGGATGGGCGTGGCCGACTGCGCCACCATCTGGTCGAAGGCGGCGTCGGAGGCGTGGCTGGCGTCGATCACCATGCCCAGCCGGTTCATCTCGCGCACCCAGTCGCGGCCGAGGGGACTGAGGCCGTTCCAGCGCGGCTGGTCGGTGGACGAATCGGCGAACTGATTGTTTTGCGTGTGAACCACGCCCACCAGTCGCACGCCCTCCTTCTGGTAGGTCGACAGCGCGGCCACGCTCTCGCCCAGCGGATAGCTGTTCTCGATGCTCTTGAATCCCACCAGCTTGGCGCGTGCGTTCAGCGCCACCGCTTCGTCGGCGCTGCGGGCGGCGCCGATGCGGTCGCTGAAGCGCGCCAGCATGAGGTCGATTTCGGCCGAGCGCCGCTGCGCCGCCTTGCCGGCGGCGGCATAGCCTTCCGGCGTAAGCGGCCCTTGCGGCGTGAAGATGGCGAAGAAGCCGCCGTCCAGATTGCCGTCCGCCATGCGCGGCAGGTCCAGCTGCGCCATCTCGGCGGCCGGGTCGTGGCGGTCGCCGAAGCTCCAGCCGGGACGGGTGAAGTGCACCGCGCTGTCCAGGTGCGTGTCGAGCGTGAACAGCTTCGTGTGCGCCGCATCCGGCAAGGCCGGCGCGCTGCTGCACGCCGCCAGCGTCAGCGTCAAGGGCGCCAGCGCTGCGGCGATTCCTGCTAATCGATTCATTTATCCGCCTTTACGGGAGTGAAGTCCAGATCCTGATAATCCCAGCTGAAGTCGGCGATCGGCGACGCGGCTTTCATCGCGATGCGCGCCACCTTGCCCTCAGCGTCCAGCGCAAAGGTAACATATGCCGGCTCGATAGTCTTGTCGTCGAAGCGGGTGACGTAGGTGTCGTACTGCCAGTGTTCCAGCTTGCCGCCCATGCGCGGCGTGGATTTGAAGTCGATGCGCGGGCCGTCCGCCGTCGCCGCAATCTCGATATTGCCGTACCACGGATCGCTGTAGGTTCCGACCAGCGCGGCCGCCGGCACCGACGGCCCCACCTTGGCCGGCGTGCTTTGCCCGGCCCTCAGCGCCTCCAGTCCCTGCGCCACCTGCTTCTGGCTGAAGGCCGCGTATTTGGCCGGCCAGTCGTTGGCGGGCAGGCCGAGGTAGTGGTCCATCAGCTCATACATCAGGCCACGGATGATGGCGCCGTCTTCGCTGTTGATGGTGATGGCGAAGCCGACCTTCTGCTCCGGCAGCATCACCACCGCCGTCTTGAAGCCGAATACCGCGCCGCCGTGCCACACCACGCGCACGCCGCGATAGTCGACCACGTCCCAGCCCAGCGCGTAGCTGGAGAACTGCGACTGCAAGGGCTTGAGTTCAGGCGGCATCTGGCCGATCGGCATCTGCACCACCGGGGTCCACATTTGCGCGTGGCTGGCGGCGCTGAACATGCGTTTGCCGTCGGCCATGGCGCCGCCGCTCAGTTGCACCTGCAGCCATTTGGCCAGGTCGTTGGCGCTGCTGGCGATGCCGCCGGCCGGCGCGGCGTTGCGGCCCAGGTCATCGCGTTCGTCGAGCCGCTCCTGGTCGCCGGCGCCGCGCAGGCCGCCGTTCATGCGCGCGTGCGGATAGGCGCGGTTCTCGGTGGCGAAATTGCGCTCATTGTCGCTGGTCGAATTGCGCATGCCGGCCGCCTGCAGCACGTGCTGGCGTGTGTACTCCTCCCAGCTTTGGCCGCTGACGGTTTCGATCAGTTGTCCCGCCACCACGTACATCAGATTGGAATAGGCAAAGGTGGTGCGGAAGCTGGTGGCCGGCTTGAAGTAGCGCAGGCGCCGCACCACCTCGGCGCGCGAGACGTTGCTGCGGGGGACAAACAGCAGGTCGCCGGTGCCGTAGCCGATGCCGCTGCGATGCACCAGCAGGTCGCGGATGGTCATCTCGCGCGTCACCCACGGATCGTACATCTGAAAGCCCGGCAGGTGGTCGATCACGCGGTCGTCCCATTTTATTTTGCCGGCGTCCACCAGCGTCGCCAGCGCGGCGACGGTGACGGCTTTGCTGGTGGAGCCGATCGGGAACAGCGTGTCCGCATCGACCTTGGCCGGTGCGCCCAGCTGGCGCACGCCGTAGCCGCGCGCCAGCGTGGTCTTGCCGTTTTCGACGATGGCAATCGCCAGGCCCGGCACGCCGATCTGCTGGCGCAAGGCCTCGACGCGGGCATCGAAGCGCGCCGGCGGCGCGGCGTGCGCCAGGCCGGCGACGGCGAGTAAGAGCGCGGCCACGGCCTGCGCCATGATGATCTTGTTCATACGCGCTCCTGAATATGATTGAGCAGTTGATCGAAAGCGGCGCCGCCGCGCATCGGATCGGCGACGGGCAGGCCAAGGCGTTGCGACAGTGCGTCGATGACAGCTTGCGCCACATCCGCTTCCATGGCCGAGGTATTCAGCGCCACGCCGGCGCAAGCGATGGCGGGATTGGTGACGCGCCCCAGCGCCACGGTCTGCGCGATCACCGCTTCAACCGACGGCAGCGGCGTGTCGCCGAAACCGAGGATGTGGGTGCGGCCCGGATCGTGGCAGACCACAAATAAATCCGGCTGGCTGCCGTGCAGCAGACCGAGCGACACGCCCGCATACGCAGGATGGAACAACGAGCCCTGCCCTTCGATCACGTCGAGGTGATGCGGCGCGGCGGCGGGGCTGAGCATCTCCGCCGCGCCGGCCACGAAGTCCGACACCACGGCGTCGATGGGCATGCCGCCGCCGGCGATCAGGATGCCGGTCTGGCCGCTGGCGCGGAAGTCCGCATCCACGCCGCGTGCGCGCAAGGCGCGGGCCAGCGCCAGCGCCGTGTACTTTTTACCCAGCGCACAGTCGGTGCCCACCGTCAGCAGCCGTTTGCCGGAACGACGCCGGCCGCTGGCCACTGGAATATTGACCGGCGGCGTGCGGATATCGATCAGGCGCCGGCCCAGCCGCTCGGCCGCCGCCCGCAGCGGCTCGACCTGCGCCAGCTTGACGTGCATGCCGGAGACCAGGTCCAGCCCCGCCTCCAGGCCGTCCAGCAACGCCGGCACCCAGCTTTCGGGTATCAGTCCGCCCGGCGCGGCCACGCCGATCACCAGCGCCGTCGCGCCCTGCGCCTGCGCCTGTTGCGGCGATAACGACGGCAGGCCGGTGCTGACGGTGGCCGCCGGCAAAGCCAGTTCGCCGACACAGCGCTCGCCGGCCCAGTCGCGCAGGCCGAAGGCGGTCTTGGCGTAGCCCGGCTCCACGGTATCGCCGAGGAACAGCAGGTAGCGGCCCAAAGTGGTTTCCACAGTCATTAAAACTCCTTGGTCAGGGTGACGCCCAACGTACGCGGCGCGATCACGCCCGTGTTGATGGCGCCGCCCGGTGCGACGTTCATGCCGTTGGCGGTCTGCGCGCCGGTGGACACCTTGCCGTGGCTGTTGCCGAGGTTTTTGCCGTAAGCTTCCAGCGTCCACGTGCCCATTTCAAGGCCGACGTGAGCGTCGACCACGTTATACGACGGCACTTCGCGCTGGCGGCCGTGGGCCGTGCGGTAAGCGCCGTCGAACGACGCCGACTGGTCCGAAAGGTGCCGCACCGAGGCGCCCGCAAACGCCTGCGTGGTGTCGCCCACGGCCCAGCGGTAGTCGGCCATCAGGGCCATGCTTAACTTGGGCGAGAACGGCAGCCGGTCGCCCTTGACGCCGCCCACCAGCGGATCGGTGTCGCCATCCAGTCGGGCCTTGTTGTAAGAGCCGTTGGCCGACAGGCGCAGGCCCTGCAGCGGCCGCAGGGTGGCGTTGAATTCCAGACCGTTGGAAGTCGCGCCGACGCCGTTGGTGTTGACGCCGAAGCCGTTGACCACAGCCAGCAGCTGGATGTCTTTCCATTCGATATGGAAGGCCGCCACTTCAAACGACAGCTTGCCGTCGGCGCTGAGCGACTTGTAACCGATCTCGTAGCTCATCACCGAATCGGAAGCGTAGGTGGTCGGCGTGCCGGCCGGCGCGTTCGGCGGCAGCACATTCGGGCCGCCCGGACGGAAGCCCTTGGCAGCGCGCGCATACAGCGAGTTGCGATCGTCGATCTTGAACTTCGGCGCGACCGCGTAGGTGAACACGTGCTCCGACGACTCGGCCGTCAGATCGGATGGACCGCCCACCAGCGCGCCGTCCTGCGCCTGCTGCGCGTCTTGCTTGTTGTGGCTATAGCGGGCGCCCAGATCGAGATCGTAGCGCGGGCCGAAGTGGAAGGTGGTGTTGGCGAAGGCCGCGTATTCCTTGTACTTGGAGGCCAGTTCCACCCGCGCCAACAGCGGCAAGGCGGTGATCGGCGTCAGGGTGCCGGGGTTCACGGGCGCATAGCGCTGCTTGATCAGCCCTTCCTCGTCGGTGTAGTAGACGCCGGCCAGCCAATCGAACGCGCCGCCCGGATTGGAGCTGAGGCGCACTTCCTGCGTGAACTTCTTCAGGTTGGTGTTCTGCGCCAGGTAAAGTTCGTTGGGCGTCTCGAAGATGCTGGCGATCAGCGCGCTCAGGTTGTAGGTGGCGTCGTCGCGGTAGGTCTGCTTCTGGCGCGCGGCGCTGGTGGAGGAAGTCAGCGCGGCCCAGCCCATGTTCCAGTTCAGGGTGGCGTTGTAGACGCGGTAGTTCACGTCGTGGAGCTGCGGCACGAACTGCGACGACGACTGGCGGCCGTGCAGCGTGGCCAGCGTCTCTGGATCGCTTTCGACCACGCTGGAGGAATCGACCTCGATGTTCTGCGCCACCGCCGACAGCCGCAGCGAGAAGTCTTTGTTCGGTGCGTACAGCAGCGAGGCGCGGCCGCCGTAGTTGCGCGAGCCGTTGATGTCGTTGGCGCGATCCGAGCCCTCCGTGCCGATGGAGTCGATGAAGCCCGGCTCTTTGGTGTACGAGCCGGAGGCGCGGAAGGCCAGCGTGTCGCTGATCGGCGTATTCACCACCAGGTTGGAGCGGTAGGCCAGCTTGCCGCCTTCCACCGTGGCTGCGCCGGCGCGGGCGCGCAGCACGAAGTTCTCGGTATCGGGTGCGTTGGTGACGAATTTCAGCAGGCCGCCCAGCGAGCTGGCGCCGTACACCGCGCCCTGCGGACCGCGCAGCACTTCCACGCGCGCCATGTCGAAGGTGTCGAAGTCGCCGGCCAGCACGGCGCCGTTGACCAGGCCACTGCTGGAGCCGAACGGCGTTTCATCGAGATACACGGCGACGGTGGAGGCGACGCCGCCGGTGTCCAGGCCGCGCAGCACCAGCCGCCCTTCGCCCGGCGTGCTTTGCACCAGCTGCAGGCTGGGCACCAGTTTCAGGTAGTCGGCAAAGGTGCTGGCCTGTTCGCGTTCCAGCGTTTCGCCGCTGATGACAGACACCGATTGCGCCACGTCCAGCGTGGTCTGCGTGCGCTTTTGCGCGGTGATCAATACCTGCTGGACTTCCGGCTCGGCCGCGTAAGCGCTAGCGACTGCCAGCGCCATCGACGTCAACAATAAGCTCTTCAACATGTGCTTCTCCCGTCAGGTGTGTTAATTGGTGTTTTGGTGGGTTTGATTTATTTTTTGTGTCGCAGGATGCAACAGCCACAGCAGCGCGGCTGCGAGCGACGCCAGTCCCGCCAGCAGCGCGAAGAAGGAGGCCGGTTCGCAGCGGCTCCACAGGCTGCCGACGACACCGGCGCTCAGGCTGCCGGTGAAGATGATCAGGAACCAGGCGCCCACCGTGGTGGTGCCCAGCCGGGGCGGCGCAAGCCGCGCGAACAGGCCCAGGCCGGTCGGCAGGATGAACAGCTCGCCGAAGGTGAAGATCAGGAAGAACAGTGCCAGCCACATCCAGCCTGCCGGTTTGCCGCCGGCCTGCCAGGCCACCAGCGCCAGCAGCAGGTAGGCGGCGCCGACGATCAGCGCGCCCAGTGCCATGCGGCGTGCCGGCGGCTGGTCGTGGCCGGCGTCGGCGCGGCGCCGCCACCAGGCCAGCAGCGGTGGCGTCATCAACATCACGAAAAGCGGGTTGAGCGACTGGAACCAGGTCATGGGAATCAGCCAGTTGCCGGCCTGGCGATCCAGGCCGCTGTCCGCCCACAGGGCCACGGTGTTGCCGACCTGCTCGTAGGCGGAGCGGAACACCGTCACCGCGACGCCGATGGCGACCAGCGTGAGCACGGTGCGACGGTCGAAGCCGCGCGGCGCCGCTGCGGTTGCTGCTGCGGCAGACGCGATGCGCTCCGGCTCCGGCGGCAACCAGCGCTGGCCGTTCAGGTAGATCGCCAGGCCCGCCAGCATGCCGACGCCGGCCAGCCCGAAGCCGTAGTGCCAGCCATAGACTTCGCCGATGGTCCCGCACAGCAGCGGCGCCAGGAAGCCGCCGATGTTGATGCCGACGTAGTAGACGTTATAGGCCCAGCCACGGCGCGGATCGTCGCGGCGGTACAGGTCGCCCACCTGGCTCGGCAAAGTCGGCAGGAACAAGCCGTTACCCAGTGCGATGGTGATCAGCGCCAGGTAGAACAGCGGCTCGAACGCCATCATGAAGTGCCCCGCCGCCATTACCGACGCGCCGATGATGATGGCGCGCCGTTTGCCCAGGAAGCGGTCCACCATCATGCCGCCGATGATGGGCGTAAAGTAGGCGCAGGCGGTGTAGGCGCCGTAGATGTAGGAGGCATGCGCCTGGCCCAGCATCAGCTGCCGCGTCATGAAGTAGACCAGCAGCGCGCGCATGCCGTAGTAGGAAAACTGTTCCCACATATTCGTGAGGAACAGCACCGTCAGGCCACGCGGATGGCCGAACCACGTGGCCCCGGTCGTCATGGCATCACCCGCGCGCCGACGCCGATGCCGACGCCAGCTCCCCACACCGCCGACGACGACCACACGTTGCCGTGCACGTAGTCGACGCCGGGCTGGCGGTCGTTGGCGAGGAAGGTCGGACCGTCCAGGTCAACGATGTCGCAGCTTTGTCCAAGTACAAAGCTCGGCGCCATCGCCAGGCTGGACCCGCCCATATTGCCGACCATGACGCGCAGGCCGAGCCGCCGGGCCTCGGCCGCCATCATCAGCCCTTCGGTCAGGCCGCCGCACTTATCCAGCTTGATGTTTACCACATCGAAGCGGCCCAGCGCCGACGGCACGTCGTCCAATGTCAGGATGCTTTCGTCGCCGGCGATCGGAATCGCCGAACGATAACCCTGCAGATGCGCCTCCTGTCCACGCGCCAGCGGCTGCTCCAGCAGCGCCACCCGATAGGTCGACAGGCCGGCCACCAGCGCATCCAGATCGTCCGCACCAAAGCCCTGGTTGCCGTCCACGCCCAGCCACACGTCCGGCCGGGCGGCGCGGATCGACGCTACCCGCGCCAGGTCGAGCTCAAGCTCCCCGGTCAGCTTGACCTTGATGGCGCGCGCCTGGGCGCATTCCCGCGCCGCCTGCGCCATGCGCAACGGTTCGTCCGCGCCCAGCGTGAAGGTGGTGCGCAAGGCGCGCGGCGCCGTCTGGCCGGCCAGCTGCCACACCGGCATGCCATGGCGCGCGGCCTCCAGCTCCCACAGCGCGCAATCGACCGCATTGCGGGCGCCGCCGGGCGGCATTAAACCGCGCAGCTCGTCGCGGCTGGGATCGGCCTCGATGGTGTCGCGCGCGCGTTCCAGTTCGGCCAGCATGTGCGGCGCGTCGTCGCCCAGGTAGTAGACGCCGCCGCCCTCGCCGCGTCCTTCGAAGCGGCCATCACTGAGCTTGACCACCACCACGTTGAAATGCTCGAACAGATAGCCGGAGATACGGAACGGCTGCCGCAGTTGCAGCTGTTCCGACGTCACGGTGAGCGTCAGGCGTGCCATCAGTAATTCACCGTGAAGGCCAGCAGGCCGAAGCTGAATGCCACCCACAGCAGCACGAGGCTGGACACCAGCACCAGCACGCTCCACAGCTTGCGCAGCCGGCTGCGGCCATCGGTCAAGGCCAGTTGCAGATTGCGTGCGCTGAGCAGCACCGCGCCGACGAACACCACCAGGCCCACCGCCTGCAGCAGCCACAGATATGGATCGCTGAGCGAGGTGGCGTATTTCAGGCTGCTCAGCATGGCCGCGAACATGCCGGTCCAGCCCAGCAGCACGCCGATGCTGAGGCCCGCAGCGATCTGCGTGGCGCGGGCGGCAGTGCGCGCCTTACCGGCCGGCAGCGGCGCCACGCCGTATTTGCGGCGGCAGAACCAGCCCACCGGCAGCGCCAGGAAGGTCAACAGCAGGACCGGCAGCGCCACCATCAGGGCCGGCATCAGCCAGGCGCCGGACTGCGAGGCCGGCACGCGGTCGAACACCATGAACGGCGACATGAAGTCCATGCTCCAGCGTACCGGCTTGCCGTCCACCACTTGCGCGGCGATGCGGTCGTGGCCGTTGCGGTCGCGCCAGATGAACGGCGCGATCTCCACCCACTCGCGCGGGCGATGGTTGCGGCCCACCAGGTCGGGAATCAGCAGCTCGCCTTTCTCGTTGACGGTGACCTTGGTCTGGCCGATGAAGCCGAGGATGGAGAAGAAGCTCGATGCCGAGCGGCGGCTGTTCTGCCAGGTGCCGCTCATCAGCTTCGCGTGTTCGGCGGCGGTTTTGTCGTCGACCTTGCCGTCCGGCGCGCCTTCGTAGGCGAAATAACGGTCAGAGAAGTCGTGGAACAGCGCGGTGCGCAGCGTGCCGGCGGCGCCGCCCTTGCCGGCGCTGTTGAAGGACACGTAGAAGCCGACACCCTCCTTCATGTACAGGTGCAGCGAGGTGTGGAAGGCTTCGGTGTCGCCCAGGTGGCCGACCACGGAGCGGCCGTTGATATTGGTTTCAAAGAAGCCCAGTTCCATGCGGTTGAGCGGACCGACCAGCGATTTCGGATTGACCTTGGCCAGCGGGCTGTCCAGCATGGTGCTGGCGGTGGCCTGCGACAGGATGCGTTGGCCATCGAGTTCGCCGTAACGCAGGTTGGCCAGCATGAAGCGGCCCATGTCGGTGCCGGAGGCGGACAGCGAACCGGCCGGCGCCGGGCCGACGATCTCGAACGGCTCCGCCGGCTCGCCGACCTTGGCGTAACCGCGCGACATATGCGGCTCCAGCGCGGCCGGCAGCGGCTGACGGAAGCTGGCCGTGCGCATGTCCAGCGGCTTGAAGATCTTCTGCTCGACGTAATCGTCGAACGACAGGCCCGATAAGCGTTCAACCACATAGCCGGCCAGCGCGGTGGCGTAGTTGGAATAGGCCGGCGTGGTGCCGGCGGCGTAGATGCGGTGCGGCACCCAGGCTTTCAGCAGGTCGCCCAGCTTGGGCGTCTTGGCCGGGAAGTAGTCGATGATCTCCTTGGCCGCTTCCTCGAAGCCGGCCGTGTGGGTCATCACCTGGCGCAGCGTGATGGGAGCGCCGTCCAGTGCAGGAATCTTGAAGTCGAGGTAGGTGTTGATGTCGGCATCCAGGTCCAGCTTGCCCTGCTCCACCATCTGCATCACGGCGGTCCAGGTCACCAGCTTGGAGACCGAGCCGGGACGGAACAACGTGCGCTCGGGATCGACCGGCTTGCGCTTTTCCACATCGGCGTAGCCGAAGCCGCGCGCGGTGAGGATCTGGCCGTCCTTGACCACCACCACGACGGCGCCCGGAATGTCGCCGGTGTTCAGCGCGTAGGGCATATAGCCGTCCAGCCAGCCGTCGACATTTTCCTTGGTGAGGCCCTGCTGAGCCACCGCGCTACCCGCTGCCAGATACAACGCCCCTACTAGTATTGCCCGTCGGAAAACCATGGACCTCTCCCTCTCGATTGTGTATTTGCTATGGACTACATCACGCGATAGAATGCACTTTGCTGAAACGGTTAAAAATTCTCTAATCAGGACACTTTGATCCTGATCGGATAATTTGTCAATATTTGGAAATTGAAAATGTCTCTTAATTCGCCTACCTTGGGCGCGCTCATGCGCGGCCTGCGCAGCCGGAAGGGCTGGACGCTGAAACAAATGAGTGCGGAAAGTGGCATCCCGGTCTCGACCTTGTCGAAGGTCGAACACGATCGCCTGACCCTGACCTACGAAAAGCTGTACCAACTGGCCCAGCGGCTGGGGCTAAGAATGTCGGAACTGTTTGCGGAAGAAAGCGAGGACGCGGTGACGCCGACCGCGCGCCGCAGCCTGGGCGACCTGTCGCACGCGGTGCGGGTGGAAACGCCGAACTACGACTACCACTACCTGTGCGCCGAGTTGCGCCGCAAGCGCATGATCCCGGTGATCGCCAAGGTGCGCGCCAAGACCGCCAAGCAGTTCGGCAATCTGGCGCATCATTCAGGGGAAGAGTTTTCGTATGTGCTGAAGGGCAGCGTGGTGGTCACCACCGAGTTCTACGACCCGGTGGTGCTGCACGAGGGGCAGTCGATCTACTTCGATTCCAGCATGGGCCACGCCTACCTCACCGCCGAAGGCTGCGACGAGGCGCTGGTGCTGACCGTGATGTCGAGCGCGGACGAGGAACAGATGGATACCCTGATCCACAAGCACGCCGAGAATTAAAAATTCGAATAAACGTTATGCGGTAAATTGTATTTTCAAATAATTTGCCATGCCGGATGATGGTTGGACAGCAGTTACAACAACAACCATCATCACGGAGACAACCATGCGCAAGTTCCAACGGGCGGCCGCAGGCGCCCTGCTATCCATCCTCTTCATCAACGTGCAGGCGGCCGATGCACCGCCGGTGCGCATCGGCGTCATCACCTCGCTGAGCGGCGTGGCCGCGCAGAGCGGAGAGCAGATGAAGGCCGGCATCGACACCTGGCTGCGCATGCATGGCGACGGCGCCGGCGGCCGCAAGCTGCAGGTGATTTACAAGGACGACACCGGCGCGCAGCCGGAGGTGGCCAAGCGCCTGGCGGGAGAGCTGATCGGCCGCGAACAGGTCGACGTGCTGGCCGGCTTTGTCTTCACGCCCAACGCGGTGGCGGCGGCCGGCGTGGCCGACCGCGCCAGGAAACCGCTGGTGATCATGAACGCCGCCGCTTCCGCCATCACGGCGCGCTCGCCGTACGTCACGCGGACTTCGTACACCATCGCCCAGTCGGTGCAGCCGTTGGCCGAATGGGCTTACAAGACTGGCTCGCGCCGCGTGTTCTCCATCGTGGCCGACTACGTGCCGGGCCAGGAAGCGCACACCTGGTTCAGCAGCAGCTTCACCGCCAAGGGCGGCGTCATTGTCGATAGCGTGAAGGTGCCCTTGTCCACCGTCGATTTCAGCGCCTACCTGCAGCGCATCAAGGACGCCAGGCCGGACGCCATCCACGTGTTCCTGCCCAACGGCCAGCCGATGGTATCGTTCATGAAGAGCTACAAAGAAAAGGGATTGGACAAGGCCGGCATCCGCTTCCTGGGTGGCGAGGGCTGGGCCGACGAGGATGTGCTGAATGCGGCCGGCGCCTCGATGCAGGGCATCTACACTGCCGGCTTCTATACCTTCTCGCGGCAGGGTGCGGACAATGCCGCGTTCACGGCGGCGTTTGCGAAAACCGTCGGCCAGCGTTTCAAGCCCAACTTCCAGGCGGTGGCCGCGTATGACGGCATGGCGCTGATCGCCGCTGCCCTGCAGCGGACCAAGGGCGACGCCGGTGGCGAGGCGTTCATGGCTGCGTTGAAAGGCTACCGCGCCGACAGTCCTCGCGGCACAGTCAGCATCGACGACAAGACCAGGGATATCGTGCAGACCATCTACATCCGCCGCATCGACAAGCAGGCCGACGGCCACTACGCCGCCACCGAGATCGACCGCTACGACGCCGTGCGCGATCCGGCCAAGCCGCTCGACTAAGCCGCTGCTAAGCCGCTGCTAAGCCGCTGCGGTACAAAAAGGGCAGCCTTGGCTGCCCTTGGCTTGCTTACTTGAGTGTGCGGCCGAGGAAGGTGCGCATCAGTGAGCCGATCTTCGCGCTCTCTTCTTCCAGCGCGAAGTGGCCGGTGTCGAGTATGTGCAGTTCCGCTTTCGGCAAGTCGCGCAGGTAGGGATGGGCGCCGGCCGGTGGGAAGATTTTGTCGCCCTTGCCCCAGACGATCAGCATCGGCGGCTGGTGCTTGCGGAAGTAGGCCTGCCATTCCGGATAGTGCGGCGGATTGGTGCCGTAGCTGTGGAACATCTCGATCTGGATGTCCTTGTTGCCGGGACGGTCCAGATAAGCCTGGTCGACGGTCCAGGCATCCGGACTGATGCGCGAGACATCATGCGCGCCTTCTGTGTACTGCCACTTGGTGCCGGACAGCTCCAGCAGCGGCCGCAGCTTGGAACCGTTGGCTTCCGTTTTCTCGCCCCAGTACACCTTCACCGGCGCCCAGAATTCATTGGCCAGGCCCTCGTCGTAGGCATTGCCGTTCTGGACCACGATGGCGGTCACGCGCTCGGGATGGGCGGCGGCCAGACGGTAGCCGATCGGCGCGCCGTAGTCTTGCACATACAGCGCGTATTTCGATGCGCCGACCGCGACGGTGAATTTGTCGATCACCTTGGCCAGGTTATCGAAGCTGTAGGTGAATTTGTCCATCGGCGGCATGTCGCTCTGGCCGTAACCGGGATAGTCGGGCGCGATCACGTGGTAGCGGTCGGCCAGCAGGGGAATCAGGTTGCGGAACATCTGCGACGAAGTCGGGAAGCCGTGCAGCAGCAACAGCGTCGGTGCATTCTTCGGACCGGCCTCGCGATAGAAAACGTTGACGCCGTCGATGTTCACGGTGCGATAGCTGACGGCGGCGGTGTTGGCGACATTCGGCGCGGCGGCCGGCGCAGCCATTGCCGGCACGAAGAACGACAGCGACACGCTGACCGCCAGCGCGGCCACGGATTGCATCAGGAGGGTGGAGGTTTTCATGATGGCGCTCGCTTAGAAGTTGAACACGGTATAGCCGTCGGCGGCGATCTGAGCGATGCTCGGCAGACCCGAGGTACCCGGCACGCTGTTATCGGTAATCAGGTCGAAGCCCGATTTCTCGGCCTCTTCCCGCGCGCCGAACACATCGGCGCAGCCGCAGGAAATGCCGACCACGGAGACTTCCACCGCCTTGTACAGCGCGTGTACCGGATGCGCGGTGTCGGCCAGTACGCCGGGCCAACGGGTGCCCGTGCCCTGGAAGTAGATGCCGACTTCCGTGCCCTTCTGCTGAAAGTCATAGGCTGCCGCCAATGCGTTGAATACACGGCCCAGGGCTTCTTCGCCGGCTTTGGGATCGGACAGGATGATGATGGCTGCTTTCATGCTCGTTCTCCTTCAGGTTGGATGGTGAGTCCATTCTAGGCATTGAGGAGAATGAGCGAAATAATGCACAGATCAATTCATTGTTTCGCTCGGAGAAATGCTAACCGGGGCTGAGATCGGAGTGCGCGCGCAGGTCAGGCGGACATTACGGGTGGTGCGCAACAGCAGTTTCACGCCCAGATGCTGCGCCAGCCCGGAGATGGCGCGTCACCGCCGCCGGCGACAAGTCGGGGCGGCGCGCGGCGGCGGCGAAACGCTCCTCCTCGCCGACGCAAATGAACATCGTCATCAGGTGCAGTTGATCCATTCATTACTCCTGGCGAAATACTGACTTACGTTTGGCGGGTATTCTTGTTTGGTCCATTATTTCGCAAAATACCGAGACCAGCAATTAACTTCGGGAGAACCGCGATGGACAAGCAGGAAGGATTCCACGCCGGCGAGCGTGCCATGCAGCACTCGGCCGGCGAAACGGCCATCGCCGACCGGAATATCTCCGTACTCAGCGACACCGTACTGGCCGGCGCCCGCCCCTTCATCTCCAAGCAATTCATGGGGGTGCTGGCCAGCATCGACGCCGAAGGACGGGTGTGGTCGTCGCTGTTATTCGGCAAGCCCGGCTTCCTGCACACCGACAGCGGCCGCTCGATCCTGGTCGACGTGCCGGACAAGGACCGCGACCTGTCCGATCCGCTGTGGGCCAATATCGCGCAAAATCCCGACATCGGCATGCTGTTCATCGAACTCGGCTCGCGCCGGCGCTACCGCGTCAACGGCACGCTGGCGAATCTCAATCCTCAGGGCATCGAAGTTGCGATTCGCGAAGCCTATCCCAACTGCCCCAAGTACATTCAACGGCGCCATCTGCGCCAGCAGGGCGAGGTGCGCTTGCCGGTGCAGAGCGCGCAAGGCACGGTGCTGCGCGGCATGGTCGAGGACATCCTGCGCCAGGCCGACACCGTGTTCGTCGCCAGCCGCCATGTGGAGATGGGCGCAGACGCCTCGCACCGGGGCGGCACGGCCGGCTTCGTGCAGCAGTTGAACGAGACCACGCTGCGCATCCCGGACTTCCACGGCAACAGCCTGTTCAACACCTTGGGCAACTGGCATGTCGATCCGCGCGGCGGCCTGGCCATTCCAGACTTCCCCAACAACCAGTTGCTGCAGTTGACCGGCACGGTCGCCATCCACTGGCACCAGGACGACGCCGCCAACCAGACCGGCGGCACCAAGCGTTTCTGGGAATTCAAGGTCGAACGCTGGATCTTGCGCGACATTCCGCAGGCGCTGGAATGGGAATACCTGGACGCCTCGCCCTTCAACCCGCCGATTCCTTGAGGCCGTGATGGACTATCTGATCTCCGACATCATCGATCGCGGCACCGGCGTTAAGGAATTCCAGTTGCGTCGGCTGGACGGCGGCGCACTGGCGCCGTGGCGGCCCGGATCGCACATCATGCTGCGCTTCCGCGCCGCCAGCGGTTGCCGCTACGAACGCCACTATTCACTGGTGGGCGTGCCCGGCGCGGCCGAGGTCTACCGCATCGCCGTGCAGCGCGAGGCCAACGGCAAAGGCGGCTCGCGCAGCCTGCACGACGAGCTGCGCACCGGCATGCTGATCGACGTCGACGGCCCGCACGACGGCTTCCCACTCGACACCAGCGGCGCCGGACGCGTGCTGCTGGTGGCCGGCGGCATCGGCATCACGCCGCTGATTTCCATGGCGCACGCGCTGGGCCTCGACGGCAAGCCCTACACCCTGCACTACCTGGCGCGCAACGCCGACCGCCTGCAATTGCTGGACGAGCTGCGCACGGCGACGTCGGCAACCGTGCTGCCGCATCTGTCGGCGCTACACGGACATGCCGACCTGGCGGTCATGCTGGGGCCGTATCAGATGGGCGACATGCTGTACGCCTGCGGACCGACGCCGCTGCTGCAGGCGCTGGTCGTAGCCGGCCAGCGGCAAGGCTGGCCCGCCGCCGCCCTGCGTTTCGAAAGCTTCGGCGGCCGCGCGCAAGCCGGCGACGTGGCGCTGACGGTGGAACTGTCGCTGTCGGAAATCACGGTGGACGTCGCGCCCGGCACCTCGATCCTCGATGCGCTGATCGCGGCCGACGTGTTTGTCTCGTATGAGTGCAAGCGCGGCGAATGCGGCAATTGCTATACGGAGGTGCTGGAAGGTCAGCCCCTGCACCGCGACCTGTGCCTGACGCCGGCCATGCGCGCAGGCGGCATGTGCACCTGCGTGTCGTGGGCCGGCCCGCCGGGCCGGCTGGTGCTGGCCTTGTGAGTTGAACGATTACTTCACGTCGAGCAGTTCGACGTCGAAGATCAGGGTGGAGTTCGGCGGAATCGGGCCGGCGCCGCGTTCACCATAGCCCATGTGGGCCGGTACGATCAGGGTGCGCTTGCCGCCGATCTTCATGCCTTGCACGCCTTCGTCCCAACCTGGAATCACCTGTCCGGCGCCTAGCTGGAAGCTGAACGGCTCGCGTCCCACCGAGGAATCGAACTGCGCGCCATGTTGCTGCGGCGCTTTCGGCTCATACAGCCAGCCGGTGTAGTTGACCACGGCCTGGGTGCCCGCCACGGCTTCCTTGCCGGTGCCGACCTGGGTGTCGATTTTTTGCAGCGGGGCAGCGGCGGCGGCGGCCGAAGCCGATGGCGATTCAGTCGTCGGCGTTTTGGCGCGGTCGCAGCCGGCCAGGGTCACACTCAGGGTCAGGCCGATCACGCACGAGGTAAGCAGATGTTTCATGTAGTCTTTCAATAAAGGGGGTTCAAGCTTCAGTTTCGCATACGCGGTCGCGTCCGGCCGACTTGGCCTGATACAGACGGCGGTCGACGCGGTCGAGGAATACATAGGCGTCGTCGTGGGCGCCGGGCACGACGGTACCGATGCCGATGCTCACCGTGACCATGCGGCCGACGCCGGACCGGGCGTGCGGCAGTTCCTTCTGCGCCAGCAGCTTGCGACAGCGTTCGGCCACGTTGCGGGCGGCGTGCTCATCCGTTGCCGGCAGCAGCAGTATAAATTCCTCGCCACCAAAACGGGCGCACAGATCGCGCGCGCGGGAAGCGCCGGTGTCGAGCGCCTGGGCCACGCGGCGCAGGCACTCGTCGCCCTGAACGTGGCCGTAATGGTCGTTGTATTGTTTGAAGTAGTCGATGTCGATCACCACCAGCGACAGCGGCTCGCCCGTGACGCGGGCCTTGGCCCACTCGACCGGATACAAGGTATCGAACATGCGGCGGTTGGCCACGCCGGTCAGGCTGTCGCGGTAGGACAGCACTTCCAGCTCGCGCTGCAGCTGCAGGATCTTGTCCTCGGCCTGCTTGCGCGCGGTGATGTCGAACATGAAGCCGACCAGCGCCTCGACGCTGCCGTCCTCGCGGCGCACCACGTGCACCACGTCGCGGATCCAGACATCGTCGCCGTCGGCGCTCAGGGCGCGGTAGTCGGCCTCGTGGTCGATGCCCTGCTGCGACTGCGCTACACAGAAGTCCACCGTCTTCTGGCGGTCTTCCTCATGGATGCGCTCGGCCCAATCGTTGACCGACCGCCAGCTGGCTTGCTTCCAGCCGAGCAGAGCCTCGATTTGCGGGCCGATGTAGGTAAATTGCATGCTGGCCCAGTCGATGCGCCACGGAATGGCGCGGGTCGATTCAAGCAAGGTGCGGTAGACGCCGGGATCCTCGGCGGTGTTGCTGTGCAGGGAAGTCATCAATCTTGGAAGTCAGCGGGAACGGCGTCATTGTGCACTAGAATCGCCAGCTACGCCTACCTCCGTCTGCGCCTGCCGGCCGACTAGGCAGCCAATTCGCGCAAGGGCGTCTCGGCCCGTGGCCGGGCGCGCCGCTCGGGCATAGGAAAGGTGGGCACCTCGCCCATGGCCGAGCAGGCGGCGATCAGCTTGAGCGCCGCCATGGGCTCGGCAAAGTCCACTTCGGCCGCAGACGTCAGCGTCCTAGGCGAGGTCGGCAGGATCGTCGAGAACTTGTCTTCAAGCCACAGCTCACGCACGGCGCGGATCTGAAGCTCCAGCATGATGGATTCCGGGCTATGGCTGCGCGCCACCACGGTGCCGCCCACGCTAAGCAGCATCTCGACGCCACCCTCGCCCCGGAAAAACGAAACAATCGCTGAGTTCATCTGTGCTACCCCACCCCATAAAAAAACTGCCTCGGACAGAGGCAGGAAAAGATTTGATTCGAGAGTTGATTCAATCTACACACACTATATCGACGCTACATGACGTCGGTGTGACACCCGATCAACTGTAAGCCAAGCCGGCGCGCAGGGTGACTACCACCACGGTGCCGGCGCCCGGCGCGCTGTGGATTTCCAGCTTGGCGTTGACGCGGGCGGCGCGCTCGCGCATGCCGGTCAGCCCCCAGTGCCGCTCGCGCTGGCCGGCCCTGAGCACGGCGTCGTCCATGCCGCTGCCGTGGTCCTGCACCGCCAGCGTCAGGACGCCGGTGCCGTAGCCCAGGCGCCCCACCACGTCGGCGCTGCCGGAGTGCCGCAGGGCGTTGGCGATGGCCTCCCTGGCGATGGCCAGCAATTCATCCTGGACCTCGGGCCGCAGCGCGCGCCGCGCGCCCTGCTCGTGCAGCGTGAACCTGACGCCATGCTGCGCGGCGGCCGCCACCCCGGCCGCGTCCAGCGCCAGCGCCAGGTCGCCGCGAGCGCCCTGGTTGCCGCGCAGGTCCATCAATTGTTCGCGCCCTTCTTCGACCACCACGTCGGCCGCGTGCAGGGCGGCGTCGATTTGCCGCTGCACCTTGTCCTCGCGCGGCAGCACCGACTTGATGCTGTGGAAGTGCAGGATTAACGCCTGCACGCTTTGCAGGAAGGTGTCGTGCAGCGTGCGCGCGATGCGTGCGCGTTCGTCCATGCGGCCGCGCATGCGCTCGACCACGCGCGCCGTCACCTGTGCCATGCGCCACAGGTACAGCAGGTACAGGCCGCCGGCCAGCAGGCCCGCGCAGGCCAGCTTGTACCAGACGGTCTGGTAAAACGCCGGCGCCACATGGAAGCTCAGGCTGGCCGGCGCCGCGCTCCACACGCCGTCCTCGTTGGCGGCCATCACCTCGAAGCGGTAGTCGCCGGGACCGAGGTTGGTGTAAAAGGCCTGGCGCAAGGCGCCGGCGTCGCGCCACTCGTGGTCCTGGCCGATGAGGCGGATGCGGAAGCGCGCACGCTCCGGGATCGACAGCACGGCGGCCGTGAAATCGATGCGCACATTGTGGGTATGCTTGGGCAGTTCGATGCCATTGGCCACGCGGTAGCGCCGTTGGTCGGTGTTGAGCCAGGTGATCAGCGGCGTCGGCGCCACCGGATTGCGCACGATCCTGCGCGGATCGATCACGCCGACGCTGCTGGAGGTGGCGTACCACAGGCGGCCGTCGCCGGCCTCGGCCAGGGTGTTGAGCGGACGCAGCTGCTGCGCTGCACCGGCGTAGCCGTCAAGGAAATCGAAGCGCTCGGCGACGACCCGGTCGGCACCGCCGTTCAGTACGCCGGCCAGCTCGGCCGCGCCGATCCGAATCAGGCCGTCCACGCCTTGCAGCCATAATTCGCCCTGCGCCGTGTGGACGATGCCGGCGATGCCGGCCAGCGGCCGGCCGGCACTGTCGTTGAGCATGACGAAGCGGCCTTGATGATAGCGCGCCAGGCCTTGGTCGCCGCCGACCCACAGCGTGCCGCGCCGGCTGAACATGGTCAACACATTACCGACCGCCAGGCCGTCGGCCGCGCCGAATTGGCGGATTTTCCCCTGCTGCAGCATCGCCATCGTGTTGCCGGTGTAACCGAACCACAGTCGCCCCTCGGCGTCGGCGTGCAGCGACAGCGCGGTGCGTGGCGCCAGCGCGGCATGACCGCCGCCGGCCTGCCACAGGCCGTCCACGAAGGTGTGCACGCCGCGCCGCGCCAGCGAGATCCACAGCCGGCCATCGTCCGCCACCGCCATCGCCTGCGCCGGTTGCGCCTGCAAGGATGGCGGCAACATCCAGGTCTTCACCTGGCCGCTGCGCCGGCTCCATACCCAGTGCGGGTCGCCAAACCAGAGCGTGCCGTCGGGACCGAGTGTGCCGGCCGTGGCCGACAACATATCGCTGGGAATGCGGCTGCCGTCGGTGGCGATGGCGAAGGTCGGCGGCGAGACCGGGTCGCGCGATGAATGGCTGCTAATCCAGATCTCGCCTTCGGGACCGGCCGTGATGCTGAAGTCAGTATTACCGGGCGGCATATCCTGCACCGACAGCCGGGTTTCCCGTATCCGGTCGACCCCGTTTTCGCTCATGAACCAGAGATTGCCCTCGCGGTCGTCGAAAGGCGCCCTGAAAACGCGCACGGCGCTGAACTCGTACGGCGCCGGCAGTTCTTTCTTCAGCCGCCAGTCCGGCGTGTAGAGCCGCATGCCGTCGCCGGGGCCGACCCACCAGGCGCCGCGCCGGTCCTGATGGACGCTGTAGGGCGTTACACCCTTGTCGGGCAGAGGCAGCAGCGACAGGCTTTCCGTGACCGGATCGAACAGCCGGGGCGTCTCGCCGAATTTGAAGATGATTACCCGGCCGTCGGCGCTTACCTGGCTGCGCTGCATGCTGCCGAAATCGCCGACCCGGCGGAAGCGATGTGTGCCCGGCACGTTGCGATACAGGCCGGCCATCTGCGTGACCAGCAGGCCGCCATCGGGCAACACATTGAGCGTGGGCTGGTCGCCGGCCGGCAGTCCATCGGCCGGCAGCACCTGCCGCCAGCGCGCGCCGTCCAGCCGGTAGATGCCGGCGGAGCTGGAGAACCACCGCGTGCCGTCGGCGGTCTTCCCCATTTGCAGGATGGCGCTCGGCGGCACGCCGTCGGCCTCGCCGTAGTGCCGCACCGCGCCGTGCTCGAAGACGCTGATGCCGCCGTGTTCGTAGCCCACCCACAAGGCGTCGCCGAACAGGGCCAGCGCATGGACATTGGGCGACTTCAGCGCATGGCCGCCGAAGTCGTCGACACGCTCGAAACGCACGCCATCGAAGCGGAACAAGCCGTTGGTGGCGCCAAACCACAGCATGCCGGTGCGGTCCTGCACCATGGCGCTGGGATCGGACGGTGCGCCGTCGCGCTTGGTCCAGGCCGTGTGCGACAGACTGGACTGCCAGAACGGCAGCGGCTCGACGGCGTAGGCCGATGGGCAGCACCATGCGGCGCCCAGCGCGCCCATCGTCAGGGCCACGCTCAGGCGCAAATGCGACAGCACTGCCAGCGCTCTGTTTCGACGAAAAACCATGCAAGCCAGGGGGATAACTAAAAGACAATAGCTTACAGCAAGGCACTCGGTCCCGGCAAGCAAGTGCTCGGTGGCAATAGCGCTGTGCCCGTCAGCGTTGCGCCGCGCAGAAGATGGCGTCGTTGATGTCCTGGTGCGGCCAGGTGTTGTTCGCGCGGTCCAGCAGCGCCATCACGTCGATCGAGGTCGCCGACCGCGTATTGTTGCCGTTGTCCCACCACACGGTCGGTATGCCGTACTTGGTCGCGCCCTGGACGAAAGCCAGGGCGTGCTTGACGCGCTCGGCAGCGTTGCCCTTGTCTGTCGACGCCCATTCGCCGATCACCACCGGAATACCCTGCGCCACGTATTTGGTGTTCAGGCGGTTGAACAGCTGGTCGAATTCGGCCTGGCCGGTGAAAGTGCCGGTGCCTTTCTGGTCGCCGGCGAAGTTCCACGGGCGGTAAGCGTGGCTGGACAGCGCGATCATCGGGTCGGACGGCAGCACCAGCAGGTTAAGTTGGGCGTCGTCCGGCGCCGCCGCGTACGATGGGATCATCACCAGCCGGCGCGCGTTGTTGCCGCCGGTGGCGCGGATCGCGGCCAATGCCGTGGCATTCAGGCGGTTCAGCACGTCGTAGTACTCGGCCTTGCCGGTCCAGTCGTCAACGCCGCCGGGCGCCACGCGCGGCTCGTTCATCACCTCGAACGTGATGTGATGGTCATATTTATTGAAGCGCTGGCCGATCTGCGTCCACAGCTTGGCCAGCGTGTCCTTGGCGCCGGCCTCGTTGGCGAGCGTCGGCGCTTGCCAGCCGTTGTTGTGGTGGATATTGACGATCACCCCCATGCCGTTGTCGAGCGCGTACTTTGCCACTTCCTCGACCCGGTTCATCCAGGCCGGATCGACGGTGCGCGCGGCGCCGTTCATGTGGTCGTCCCAGCTGACCGGCAGGCGCAAGGTGGTAAAGCCGGCCTTGCGCACGGTGTCCATCATGGCCTTGGTCGTCTTCGGGTTGCCCCAGTAGGTTTCGTCGGCGAGCGGGTTGGCGGTGTTGCCGAAAGCGTCCAGCGTATTGCCGAGATTCCAGCCCTGCCCCATGTCCTTGACGATGTCGACGGCCGTACGTGCGCGGCAGGTTTTGCCGTTTTCAAGTCCATTGCCGCTGGCGTCGGGCGCGGTGGACAGCTTGGTGCAGAACATGGTTCCCGCCGGCGGCGTCGCCACGGGCGGCTTGTAGGCGGCGGCGCAGGTGGCGGTCGATGCCGTGGCGGTGGTGCCGCTGCCGCTCGCGGGAAGCGTCGATGCGTTCGATCCGCCGCCGCCGGCGGCCAGCACCGTCAGCGCAACGGCAACGCCGATAGAACCTTTGGTCATTTGCGCTACTGCGGCGGCGATAGCAGTCTTCTGAAACTTCATGTGTCTCCCCTTTTATTGGTATGGGGGGATGATATCCGAATAACATCAGAAGACCGAAAAAAGGTCAGCCCGAAACATGCCCCCCGGTCGTTGCCGCACGTTGCGACGTTCCGGTGAACGATGCATTAAATTATGCGTTTGCCAAGCGCGACTTTGCCGCAGTTGGCCTCTTCACAGCCGGCTTGGCTGTTGGCTTTGTTGCTGGCTTAGCCGACACCTTTGCGGCAGGCTTCGCATCCGCCTTCTTTTTCAGTGCCGAAGAGCTAACCCGTGCTGGTGGCACCCTTTCGATCCCTGTTTTTGCTGCTGGTTTTATCGCAGGTTTTGCCACCTGTACCTCAGTAGCCGACGCAGTTGCCTCTTCATTTACCCGTTCTCCTGCCGGAATACGGATTCACAATGAAATATCCGTACGTGGGTATTTGGGCGAGTCTGCCAAGCGGGAGCCAGGCATGAAAGTCCGCAAGCAAAGCGGCTCACGTTGACCACGGCTACGACATCACATCCACCGACGTGCTGGAAGCGCATACGGCGGCCGTTCGCGCGGCGGCCGCGCTGCAGCTCCTACCCAGCGCCGTAGACGAACGTTTAGAAGCTTTACTTGCCAGTCCTGGTGTCAATGGCGCATTTATTGCCTCGGCACTTGCACGCCATCGGTAGCATCCCGCGCGGCCTGGATAAGCTGGCGGCAGAAGCGAATAGAAGCCGTAATGGCTTAACTCAGGCGGCGAGCGCTTGGCTATTGTCGCTCACTGTTTCTTTCGGAACGATCTGCAGTGCCATGCCCAGAGCGTCGAGCAGGCTGACGATGGTTTGCATCTGCGGCTTGCTGCCCGGCTTGAGTGCCTTGTAAGCGCCCTCGCGAGTGAGGCCGGCGCGCTCTGCGATCCTAGACATCTTCTCGGCGCGGGCCGCGATCTTGATCGCCTCTTTGAAGTGCTCGACGTCGCCGGAGCGGACGGCGAACGAAAGGAATGCGGCGATCGCTTCTTTGCTGTTCAGGTGCTTGGCAGAGTCGAATGCTTTGATGCCGTCGACGCCCTCGAGACCGTCCAGACCTTCAATGCCATTCAGATCGTCAAGCGTCAATTCGCTGGTGTCGTTCATCGCTCATTTCCTCTTCAATTTAGTGGAGCGGTGGGATTTCTCGGTCGCTTTTTCTGCCTGACGCTCCTCCTCTTCCCGCTTCGTCTTGGCCTCTGTGGCTTTCTTCACGATTTCGCGGCCCATGTTTTTGGCAGCCGGGATATCGGCTTTCTGCGTACTCTTGTCACCGCCAATCAGCAGCAAGATGATCTGTTTTCCGACCTTGATAAAGTACACGCGGTAACCCTGGCCGACGTCGATGCGCCTCTCGTAGAGGCCGGACATACCGGTAACCGGATGGGCGTCCCCGACTAGTCCTTTTCTTAACCGTTCGATCCGCTCGGTGATGGCGGCCTTTGCAATCTGGTTTTGCAGAGCCCCAAGCCAGTCGTCAAACTCGTCGGTCGTGTCGACTTGTGTCCCAATTATACCGCTCATTGTAATCACTTGTTCTCATTCGTCAGGCCAGCTACAGTGTAAACAACAGTATTCCGCCAGGATGCATCCGTCAGCCTTCCATCAGCGCCACCAGCTCAAGATCAGCGAGCTCCACCTCGGCCAGCCCGCAATCGTCGTCGTAGCGCATCCAGGCCTGGCCCACGGCGGAGGGACGCCGGCGCACTAGCAGGCGCCCCGCCGTTCCTTGGTGCCGCACCGCCAGCACCGGGTTCACCTACCAGGCCGGACCGGCTTGTTCGGTGGGGCCCTCGGTCGCCCCCGGCAGTGCTGGCGATCACCAGCACCGACTCACTGCGATGCGACTCGCTATCCTGTGCCATAGCAACCCTCTGATCGGCCCGCCACGCGCCGCTTCTGCCGCCAGCAATTGCACTTTGCCTGCCACGACGTTACCTTTTCCACCGCCTCTGCCCTCTCTCGATCCCGCTCATTGGCGTGACAGAGGCGGCACACGCACCACCAGATAGGCCAAGACGCCGATGACAAGAATGTGCCGCAAAGCGCCGAAGCCAGTCAGTCCGCCGATAAAGGCGAATCGCAAAATTGGATGAATAAATCCACCCAAACGAACCACCGTAGCGCAGGCCAGGTACCCGCGACGAAGGCGATAAACAGGCGAAAGAAAGCTTGGGTGATCGGGTTCTCCCACAACTCGCGCCAGGGATGCTGCAGGCCGTCCAACGGTGGGTGCCTATCCTGCTCCGGCCGTGCCCGGGGCATCTTGGGAAACTAAAAAATCCATGCCATGGCCGCCGCTCCTATGCGCGCGTTGACGCGCCTGTGCCCAGGGTCACATCGTCTCGGCGACACGTATTGATCCGCATCAAAGGATTGGTACAAAGCGCCAAGGTGCGCTTTAGCGGCTAAGGGGTCTCGGTCATTCAGAAGTTGCCCTGTTGATGCGTACCTGGTCCATGCCATGACATGGCCACGAAATCACAACGAAGCAGGCGCAGGATCGAAGTGCGTCGGCACAGCAAACTGAAATGGGATATGGAGAAGAGAAAAACTGGAGCGGGAGAAGAGTCTCGAACTCTCGACCTCAACCTTGGCAAGGTTGCGCTCTACCAACTGAGCTACTCCCGCTTGGAGTGATCTTACTGACCGACATGCGCCAATTTGGGAAATTGGAGCGGGAGAAGAGTCTCGAACTCTCGACCTCAACCTTGGCAAGGTTGCGCTCTACCAACTGAGCTACTCCCGCATGCGGAGCCGAATTATAGCAGACCTTCCAAAACATTTTCCAGAAAAACTTACACAGAGACATCAACATGGACTCCCCCGACACCCTGGATATCCATCAAGCGGCAGCCATGCTGCATGCCGATGGCCGCGCTTTGGGATGGCGTGGTAATCCTCGCGGATGAGGTCCTTCAATTCCGCCTGCCTTGCTCCGCAAACCGCCGCCGGTCGTCCTCGTTGTAGCGTGCAAAACCACGCTTGAGCAGCCGCAGGGGATTTTGCGGCAGGATGTCCGCATGCCTGCGCATTATCCAGTCAAAGCACCACGCCGGCGCGCCGTGGCGGTGGCGTATCGTGCTCGGAGCCAGGTGGTCGTCGCGCTTCATGCCGGCGATCCAGGCTTCGGCCCAGCCGTACGTCAGATGGCCGGTGGCGCGCCTGGTCATCGCCGTCAAACGTCGCATAAAGCGGCTTGGGCAGCAGGTGATGCACGATGCGCATCTGCACACGGTCTTGGGGGAGTTTTTTGAAGGAGGACATGGCGCGGGCATAGAACTCGCGGCGCGATTCATCAACGGCAAAAAGGCCGTCTCACGTGTGGTTTACCACAAATTTGGTGTGGTATATACTGCGCTTGAGACAGCTCAAATGAACGTAAGTCTTTGAATTTATGGAGGCGAGGATCGGAGTCGAACCGACCTAGACGGCTTTGCAGGCCGTATTCCACCTTTAAAAATCAAAAACTTACGGTTATACCGCATTTAACACCGCACCAGCTCGCCTTTTTTCGGCGTTTTGAGTTCGGTCAAAACTCAGCAATAAATCGTAGCGTTTGTCTAACAATAGCAACCAAAAGCTTACGCCCCCTGCCCTAAGCCCGAATCCACCCCTAAGCCGCCGGTCGCCAAGAGTCAATTTTTATTCAGTGTAGGGGCATTTCGACTTTTTCAAATTTGAACATATCGTTCAGTTCGAGTGGGTCCACTTTTCTGCAAATATCTGAAATGTCGCCAAGCTCGAGTTGAAGATGGTCGTCGCCTTCGGTCTTAGTGTTGACGACAAATCTGTACTCGTTCTGAAAACTAAACCTCTTACGCCTGGAAAATGGTATGCGGTCCACTTTGATTTCGCCATTAAACGTTTCGTCGTCGTAATACTCGACTAGGTTGCTCGCGAATCCAACTCCACGGGTCCTCAATGCCGTCTTCATTTTTTCTATAAACGTCGCAGCGTCAATCAGCACGCCGTGTCTGCCAAACTTTGCAACTTTCTCGCTGACGAATAACCGCTCGCGGACTCGGCCGGCGTCTTCCTCGCTTATCGAAAATGTCTCACCTTGTATTAAGATTCCAAACGTGCGAATAGCGTACAGACAAAGCACATGGAGATTTTCATGGTGCGAATACGAGGTGACCACGGGTCCCGCAAGGTCTTCGGTTATATCAAGCTCGCCGGCACCATGAATATTCAGCTTAATTCGCACTTTGTCGGGCTGCCACCAATGCGAAGCGGCTTCATGTTCATCTGGCCGCGCATCGTCAGCGTATTCCTTGTCCTCGATTTTCTTAAAGTGCCGCAGCCGGTTTAGGCGTAACTCGCCACGCATGAACGCATCGGCCCATCGTTCATCATCGAAAATTTTTAGTAAGTACCAGACCGTCGCATCCATTATTTCTCCATTAGCTCAGCTCCAGCAGAAAGCCATCATCGATATCATCGGCCCAAGTGTTCATTGAGTTACACCCTTCCCGCCACTTGTCACGCAGGTCCGGAATGAGCGCGCTCGATATGCGACGGCGCTTGTGCCGTGCCTGGATACCGGCGACCTTCATCAGCCGAGCCACGCGATTCTCGCTGCATGCGAAGCCAGCATCCATAAGGTCACGCACTACGCGTGGAGAGCCGTATGTGCCATCGCTGGCTTCGTGGCTGTGCTTGATGGCCTACAGCCGCTGAGCGTTCTCACGCTCGTGCGGGCTCATCGGTCGGTCGAGCCAGCCATAGAAACCGCTGGTGGACACGCCGAGCAGCCGGCACATGGTACGCGTAGGCCATATCCTTCGATGTTTGGCAATGAAGCCGTACTTCACTTGAGGTCGGCTGCGAAGTAGCCGAGCGCTTTTTCTAATATGTCACGCTCCGTCTCAACCTTTGCCAGTTCACGCCGCATGCGCTCATACTCCTGGGCACAAACCTTCTCTCCGCCGCCCACTTGGCCGTTCACATTGGCCTCTCGACACCAGCGCTCCAACAAATTAGCGCCAACACCAAGGTCGCGGGCGATACCGGCCTTACTTGCGCCAGGCTGGCCTACCAGCTTGACTGCTTCGCGTTTAAACTCTTCAGAAAACAAACGTCGTTCACGTGCCATGTAATACCTCCGATAGTGACATCATACTTATCGAAAGTGTCCATCACGCTGGGGGAAGGCCAGATCTAATTCCTTATTAATATAAACAATTTATATCGTATATAGTGGTTCTTAGCAATCAGTTCGGCAGCAATTTGAGCTTGGCTAATGTGACATCTAGAAGCTTCATTCCGGAGTGCTCAAAATTCACTTGTGCCCGTGTCCGCTTTTCATCTTGGAATCCAACTACTACGCCGTTGCCGAACTTTTCGTGATAAACAAGTTGCCCCTCATTTAGCTTTAGTAAACGCTGTTGTGTCGCGGCTTCATTCTCCTCCTTGTAAAGATCGAAGTAAGTTTGCCCACCCGTATCCGCGATACGTTGGACTAGTGACTCCAAGACCTCCAATCTCAGAAGTGTTTCCGATTCTTCAGGTGCGTTGGTCTTTACTACAGACTTGAAGGTTGTAGGTATCGCACTTAAAGGATTTTGAAGAACCTCGCGTATCGCTTTAGTGAGTGATGCTTTTAACTTATTACCCCACTCAGGATGATCTTTATCGTACAGGAGTACTCGGATAGAGCGTAGATCGAATGGAACATCTTCAATCGACTTTGAAATAAGTATCACTGGCTTCGAGATAGCATGCGCAAGTCCAAGTTCGTAGAAGACGTTGGGATTACGATCAGTCAACTCAGCGATAAGCAAGTCTGCTTCACGGATTCCCTGCCAAATATCGTCAACGATTGTAGTCGGCCTGTACAGGCTGTCACCCCTCACAGCAAAAAGGCCGCAGTCTTCCAATGCAGGCTTGATGATGTGTGAAAAGTAGGTATCAAATGGCTCGCCAAAAGGCGAAATTACAAAACTAGTTTTCAATTCCGAATTCATATTACGTCGTTGGGCTAGTTAACAGGTGCAAACGCTCTCGATGTACTGGCTTGAGTAGGTTTGATAGGCGCTACATATAGGGTCTAATGCCCCCCCATGCCTGAGTGACAGAATATTAAGCATCACTCACGCCTAATAATTGGTATCGCTTCAGCCTTCCATCTTTTGATGTTACTTTAGTTACTATCGCGTTTAAGGGAGAAAATTCTCCCCTTGCTACTTTACCAAGGTTATCGGCCATGAGTGATTTTTCATCAGCGCCAATGGCACCTTCAATCGGAGAAAAACTGTGTGAAATTGCATCAATGTCGTCGATAAACCTACCGGTTCCAGTTCTTGCGTTAAACCTGCTGACTGCGACTGCAACTATTTCACTTCCAGATTCTATAATTTCTGTTTCAAGATAACTGAGAGTAGTCTCATCAAACTTAATGATTGGGGTATGCCCAAGAAGAAGTATTGTCGAATACCCTTGATGCTTAACAGGTAAGTGAGCTGCCATCAACGAATTCTCTAGCCTTTTGTGTAGATCATCATTCTGCTGCATGAGGGCAATTATCTTTTTCTTTGCCTTTCTATTTTTCAACAGAAAAGGTATTCCCAGTAGACTGCATACCATATATTTCAGGAGATCATAAAACGCATTTTTTCCCAAATCCTCCATTATGGAGATGGCATGCGGATCTGTGATTACCATTTGTATTATTTGGTCGTATGAGCCAATAGATGCTCTTTGCATTACGATTTTGAAACCCTTTGCTGACGGGGCTTGTAGGATGATTTCTTCATTTATAAAAGCGTGAATAGATAATAAAAGAAACTCTGATATAGCACCAAGTGACTTAGCACCGTAGTACATATCTAGCCCATCAAAATCTTTGGCTCCAGCATCATACTTTACCCGAAACATGTACTCCATCGCACGCACCTTGGCTGTTAGTTGAAATTCAGGTATAGCATAATTCTCAAAGGTAATTTTCACAGATAGTCACAACAATGTTAGAAACTGTAAAAAACGCGGATAATTACTCAACTAACGCACGTTACGTTGAGCTGCAGGGGTAATCCCCGCCAGCTGATGGCCCGCATGAAGGAGCTGGAAGATGAAAATCGTCGCTTGAAAAAGATGTCCGCGGAGGCGCGTCTGAAGGCCGAGATCGTTGCGGAGGCCCTGGCAAAAAGTGGTGACGCCATCTCGCCGACGTGAGATGGCGCGTCACTACGTTGAGGCCGACCGCATGAGGGTCAAGGTCGCTTGCCTGGCCTTTGGCATCAGCCAAACCTGCTATCGCTACGAAGCCAAGCTGAACGCGGAGAACGAGGTCATTGCCGACTGGCTGGTGCGTCTGACCACCACCGCGGCGTCTTCCGCCTGCGAGTGATTGCGTAGCTGAAGAACTGCGAAGCGTATAAACTGTGGGCGAAGAGCGCCAAGCTCTTCAAGGAGGGAAGAAAGGTGAAGGTCTGACATAGCGAGAGATAAGTTGCGAGATTATGACGTCCCTAGACCGTGGTTGCGCCACAGGTCTTCAGGATGATTATCGAAGGCCGCTCTCTAGGGACATTCGAACGGAAGAAAGTGCGGCTTAGGCCGCAGATTAGAAGCGCCGGCTGCTCAGGTCGGGCGTAGCCGAACACCATCGGTCATCAACGTTTCCTTGGAACTTTTTTTGCATACCTAATCCTTAATTGCGATGCAGTGAAGTGCCGCGGCACGGTGGCAGAGCGTCGAAATAGTCGCGCAATGTTCACGACGCGATCGCAAACGTTAGCAGCGCGTCACGACGCCCATGAACTAATTCGGCATTAGGCGCTGAGTGGTTACAACGGCCTGGAGAAAAAATCTGCTGGGCTGATGTAAGTTTTAGGCCGTTGAACACGACCAACGTGGAGTTCAATTTTCGGAGCCGTCGTGAAACCCCTCATTTTTAGTCTTGCGGCCGCCGCGGCGCTGAACCTGCCTGTAACACTAGCCGCCAACAGCTGCAGTCTGCATAGCCCGAGTTACCGAATAGCGTTACTGGAGCTGTACACGTCGGAAGGCTGTAGCAGCTGTCCTCTGACAGACCGATTTGTCAGCGGTTTACGCAACGACGGTGCAGTGGTCCTGTCAGAACATGTCGATTACTGGAACCACATCGGCTGGAAGGACTCCTTTTCCAGCAAGATCACGCACAACTCTGGCGATGCCCGACTCAGTCCGTTGCCGTCGCGTAGTAAGTCACGCCGAATACGAACAACATTCATGAGCTAAAAAATATCGCTAACTTAATAGAATCACCTCAAACACAACGGAAAAAACTTTAGGAAAGTGACTTTAGCTTATTCGACAACAACTTAAAGAACAACTGCATCGCGAAAAAAATCACTCAGATGATGAGCGACTAATTCCACGCCTTCCGAAAGAAAAAGTGCATCCTCGGCATCTCCGAACTCGTGCACGATCCGTACTAGCGGAGGATCGTCGTCGTTGGGATTTCTCAAATCCAAGAAGTAAGGGTCGCCGGTGCCTTGAGCGCACTCGCCTATTGGTAAGAAACCTAGTCGAACTGCCGTGATTCCCGGATACGCCTCGAACGCTTCTTCAAGCATAAAGCTTGGCGACAACCATATCATTATGACTTCCATCTTTGACAGATCATGTTCCTCGGAGAGCGAAAAGTACGTGCCGCATATCCTGTGCTCAGAAATCATCTTCTCAAGCCAAACAGGAAATCCTATAGTCGAGAACTTCCTTTTCAGTGTCTCAATCTCCGATGGCGTCGCCGTTGTGCCGTCAAATTTAGCACCGTAAGCTTCTGTGATTGTCGTCATTCCTTTTCCAATACCTTAGCCACTGGCCCGTCCTTTTTGGCCATTCGACACCACCCGGGCTTCGCCCCTTCAGTTAGCTCTGCAAACAAATTCTCAGCAAAGAATATTTGAGCTACGCGCCGCCCATTGCGATCAAGCCAACGTACAGACACATCATTTTGATAAACGGGCAGCTCAACTTTTATATCAGTGCGCACATAATCTGCGGAATTCGCGAATGGCATATTTTCCGAATCCGTCCACTCAGGAGAAGCTGGAGTAGGAATATGGTTGTAAAGCCATACGTCACCGAGGATTTGATCCTCAGCCCCTAATAAGTATGCATATGCGACTCGTCCATCATCCGAAATAACGAGAATCAATTCCGTTTCTTTATCAAAAAATTCAATATCATTATTTGTTAAAACGTCCATTATCCCACTCGCTTTTCCAGTAATCCCTTTGTTTCTTTTTAAATAAGTCACGACCAATTTTCGATTTCTCTTGACCGGTATTTGTGTGGTTTTCCTTAAAATTTTTACCCAATCTATGGTTGGTGCGCGTCATCTCTATCAAGGGACTATCATCTTCCTGCGTTATATGGTGCAGTTCTATCGAATATCCATCCGCTCCAATCGGGGCCGTCCCGCGGTCCTTAGGATAACGTAAAAATTCATCATTCGGCATTTTCTTGATGACTTTGAGCGGCTCCCGTTCCTTGCTCCCCTTTTTTTCGTCATCCTCGCTTTTTTCCTTCTTAGGCTCTACACCGTCGCTTAGAGCCGCTACAGTATCTTTCCCTTGATCGCCGCTGGCTAGAGGCAGTATGTATTTTTCAACATATGCTAAATGAGTCAATTCTCCCGTAAGTGGATCTATGGCACACAAATCCCCTCCTAGGCAACCCGTCTGTAACCAATTCTGGGAGGTAGCCATCGCCGTTATCCAGACACCTAGTCTGGTAAAGGAAATTTTTCCCTTCCAGTTCTTTGCATCTGTCTTGGAAACCGCATCTAGCCTCTTCGCCTCCGCTATTAGCCTCATCACGGATTCACGCGAACGCCGGGCGGCTTCGGCTTCAGCGTAGCTACCTTTAATTACTACCTCAGTTAAAAATCCAGTCGGATCGGTTAAATTGGTAGGATTATTAAATACATAACTGTACCGATTCAACGACTGAGGGTTCGATGGGTCCTGAACAAATGGATCGGCTGACAAGAATCTGCCTGAACGGGGATCATACACCCTCCCATTCATATGAACTAGGTCCACCTGGTCAAGCATTTCGTGCCCGGTGAATCCTCGATTATCGATCGCAGCATCCAATGCATCGCTCGTGGACGAATGGTCCGCAGGACTCCTTCGCTTTCCCCATGAATCGTACTCCAGACGACCACCTTCACGATAACGGCCTAGTTCATCCGTCAATCCTACTACGCTTCCTAAGTGATCAGTATGGATCCAACTCATCTCCGTAGAGGCTGCGTCAGGTCGTACAATTTCGACGCCTACACCATCTGGCCAATAAGTTTTGACAGTCGCCGCAGTGCCATACTTTACCACCTCCTGGGCGCCCGCATAGACAACTCCGCTGTCGCCGGTAAACCTCTGCCGAGTCCGCTGGTGCTCCGGCCCGTACACAAAATCAAAGGACTTACTTCCTTTGGAAATTCGCTGTGGCATGTTGAACGTGGTCCAACTAAGTGATCGTACACCGTCGTTCGTCAAGTTTCCGTTATCATCGTACGTAAAGTTTCGCTCTCCATTGAAACCAATAACGGCGTGGGGACGTTTCACGCTAATACCTTCGTTGTAAGTATAGCTACCCACTCCCGATTTTCGAACAATATTCCCAATCGCATTATATTTATAGCTCAGAGTTTGGTCTGCGACACTACTCGTTTCTAGTCTATTGAGTTTGTCGTAAGTAAAACCTTCCCAATAATCATCGTCGTCTCGACTAATTGTCCGCTGAGTGACGTTTCCAATTTTATCGTACAGATAGCCTTCGGTTAAAAGAGGAGTTCCGGTTGGTCCGATCAGCGAACCGCTATCAAGGCGGCCCGAGTATGGATTAAACATCTTGGTCTCACGTACACCATTCCCAAACTCAACGCTTACTGGTTTTCCCGCAGCATCCCATTGACGCACTTCTTTCAAAGCCAAACCGTTTCGTTCCGTTCGATACATGGCACCAAACGCGTTATACCGCCGGTCAAATACTTTGTCCGCATCCCCGCTGCGTTTGTACACGTGCCGAGCAACCCTACTCCAAGCGTCGTACTCAATGGCGTCAACATAGGTACCGTCAAAAAGCTGGGTCGACACCTGCAACGGACGCCCTAACGCGTCATATATATGCGATCGGCTGTAGGTCTTAGCTTCGAGAGTTCCGATATAGGCCTCGCCAAGCTTTCCTTTTGCATTTGTCGGATCGTAGACCCAATAACTCTTCTGCTCAGGCTCCAACTGGGCAGTAAGCCGATCCAAATTGTCATAGCTCAGCGAGACGCCCAAGCCCAAGCCATTCGCCGCACAGTCGACCGCTCCTTTCCGAAGCAATGGGTTACTACGTTTAAATACTCGGCCCAAAGGATCGACGTAATAACAAATTTTCCCCAAGTCGGGATCTACCAGCTGCGTTCGCCGTCCCCAGTTGTCGTAAACTATCGACACTTTGTTCAGCGCTGGGTCAACCGTTTCAACCAAATTGCCAAAACTGTCGTATCTAAAACTCGTTGATTGGCCGTAGGCATCCGAGACTCCGACCAACTGTCCCAATGCATTTCGCCTTTCGAGCATTTCCTGCCCTAACGGGTTACGCAAAGTTCTACGATAACCGTCGAATTCAGTGGAGCTGAACACCCGCTCACCGTTCGTATCCAAAGAACTTACACTGGTTATCCGATCAAAGTCATCATACGTGTAACCAGTGGCCAAATGGCCCGGCGTCGTGTAAGCGGGTTGAAGTATTTCAGTCAGACGCCCGAACTCGTCGTAGTTCTGATCCACGGACGTTGCTTTCCCATCGGCGCTCCAAGTTTGAGTGCGAAGCACATGACCGGCGCTGTCGCTGAAGACCAAGGTCGGTGGGCGAACACGCCCACCGTTGAGGGCATCCAAGCTAAACAATTCTTTGATAGTAACAGTAGCGGCTTTGAGCGGGCAGCTGCTGTCGCATTTTTTGAAATACGAGCGCAACTGTGTCTTGTCCGGTCGGGACTCAGACTTCACACGTCCTAATCCATCGAAATCCCACGTAGTTACCAGTTGATTCGCATCGATCACTTTCGTGAGCGCCCCTGTACCAGAATCTGAAAATAGCGTTTCTTTGTGCCCCACCGCATTTTTGACCGCCGTCGGGTAGCGACCAAGAGCGTCGTATTCGAACTCGTTCAGGAAACGAGATAGGGAAGTACGGGAAACAGGGTCGTACCAGGTTTGATTCTTAAAGCGAATCAACCCAAATGCCTTCGCTCCGGTTACCGGCGTCCGATCAAACGAGGTGCGGACTTGGTATGTCTGCACACCAGGCTCGACGGTTTCCGAGGCCTTGCGCCCCAGGGTGTCATATCCATAACCCACTGTCCGGGAGACAGTGCTACCGGCAACCGTTTTTGTCGTTTGAACCGATGTTTTCAGGCCTATTTTCCAACTATTGTTTGTTACCGGTTGATAAAGATTTACTGTCTCCGTTGTAAAGGTTTCCCCGGCTCCCTCTACGGTGACAATTTGATTCTTCAGATTGCCGAAGCCGTCATCAGTGAATTTGTTGACTGTAGTGGTTTTACCAAGCTCCGCGCCTGTTAAATCCCATCGGGTCACGATACTTTTACCGATATATGGGAAGGAAATCACCGAGCCGTTAACTTGAGCTACAGAACGTTGTTCTGGCGTGTTTATGGTTTCCATTGTCTTGCTGCCGGCATGGGTCACCGAAATCTGCCCCACCATGCCGTGAAACGGCCATTGCTGCAAATATTGCGTCGTGATTGTAGAGTTTTTGTCGTCGGTGACCGCAATACTTCCGAATCCCAATGCCCCTCGCCCAGCCACGTCCGTAGCAGGATTCTGATATTTATAAGTGGTCTTCCTGGCCGCAAATGCACCGTTTCCAGTAAGTAGCGTGCTGACAATCTTGCCAACGCGAGCAGTTTGCCGTTGAGGATATTTCAACGCATTCGCTGTGTAGCTGACGGTGCCTGAAACAAGACCATCCTCATACACAACTGAACTAACTGCGCCCAACCCATTTTTTACGGAATAAATTTTATCTAATGCTTGTTTTGGCATGGCGGGGTCAGTCGGGCTCAACACCTCCCAACGCCCGTCCTCAAGCCATTGCCAATCGGGGCAATCGCACGAATAGCGTCCAGCATGGTAATACACTAACTGTGATCGTCCAGTTCCCTCGACATCCACAACATACAGTTGGTCACGAACATCGCTTGGACCAGTGACGTTGATCGCTGCTCGCAGTTGTGCGGGGGTGATATCAGGAGTCCTCCAAGTGTTGCATTTGACATTTGCATCACTGGTGAACTGGCATACTTGAAGTTGATCACCGATGGCGGTCCCTTTAGGCTCAGCTTCAATCATCAGCAGGTCCACTTGCCCGTCACCATCAAAATCGGCAACAGCCAACGGCTTCATGTATTTACTCCCCGCGACCGTCATATCATAACTAAGCGCATTTATTGGAGCGCAATCTAGATGGGCCCCAGTAGACAAGCATTGGATCAGCTGGAATTTGCGGGCGATCACATCGGCACTGCCGCTCAACTGTCCAGTAAGACCGAGGCCGAACACCAAACCGCTATAACCACTAGCATTGAAGTCGCCTGCCAGAGTACCTAAGTTGAGCGGCTTGTCAAAACCGTACGGGGCGTAAGGGACGTCCGAATAGGCTTCGTTAGACACAAACTTCAAGATCGGAGGCGGCACGGCGCCAGGGGGGACGAATGCATTCACGCGGACGGTAGGGACGGTATTATTCCACCGGTAACAAACGCTTACTCGCGGATCGCAAGCGCAGTCCCGACCGATGCACGTTGGCACCCGCGTCGGCAACGACCATTGCGCCAACTCTGCCTTTCCGGTGCCGCTGTAATCAATCGACTGTTCGTAGCTGCTTTGGAAGAGAGCCCGGCCATACGAATCCATGAAGATAGAGGGGACATTCTTCAATGCCAGCACAGGCGGAAGATCAGTCACGTTCTCATAGCACTTGTCTTGGATGCACAAACTGGCGGAAGACACGCCTGAGTAGTTCCAAGTGGTCGGCCCGTATATCGCGTTTCGCCCATCCCCAACGACATCGACCACGGTTGGCATGCCTTGAAGCGAATTCTCTCCTACAGCCTTTAGCGAGCCACTGCAGTCAAACACAATATTGGCGCCAGCTGTCGGGAGTCCCTCCTTCAGAGTAGATAAACATATCCGAGGCACTCCGGCCCCCGTGCCGCCAGGATCAGCGTTCGTACTGGTCAATGCAAGTACATCAGGGAAGCCATCTCCATTAAAATCCGATGTCGACAGCACTGCGAAGTATTCGCCACTGCTCAGGCTATACGAATACTGCGTAAAGCCACTGCCAGTGCTATGAAAGTATCGGTAACCACGCTGCAAAGTCCCGTATCGATGCTTGGGATTGGACATAACGTCGGCAATGAACTCTGCTTCGGAAATTGATCCATACGGCAGGCCTAAAGAAACGTCCGCAACGCGAGTTTCCATCACACTGGTCCGCCCATTATTTTCGAAGTCTGCGAAACTAAAATAATCTGAATGCGTTACTCCCCCTTTAGACACGGACAGTGGCACCGCACCAAAAGTTAGCAAGCATGGAGCAGCGTTAACGCCGTCAGCGCATTGACCAGCGCTGCTGCCTCCCCAGCCTTTGCCGGGTGTTCTGTTAACAAACGCCTTCGCAGTATCCGGATTTGGTTCCCCCCAAGCGAATTCGGTCTTGTCCAAGCAGGCTGCGTTCGTCGCGCTGGTCGCGCTGCCGGGGCAAACCTGTAGGCTTAATAGCAAACTGCGGCCACTAGTAGGACTAGTCTGATATAGAAGTTCATAGTTGCGCACTTGCGTTCCGCTCGTCATGCTAGAACTGCCGCCGGTACTCACGAATGTATTGATTGAGGTAAGCCGACTACGGAGATCGCTACGCGCGTCAGCGCGGTATTTTTTCCAAGCGTCCGGTCTGCCCTGATAAGCAAACCGCACTGCGCTGTGAGGTGACTGTGGCGCCAGGAAGTTTCCGCCGTAGCGAACTTGCAACGGCAAGTGTTCGCCCGTATTGGGGTCGAGCTTGTAAAGGAAATCGATGTAATTGCCTGATTCATCGACAATGGCTGACAAACCCCATGAAACAGCCTGACCCAGCTTCCTGGTATCAGGCACGTTATTGACCAAATCCTGAGGGAACAATCTGGATGAAGCGACAGCAACATAACTGTTGGAAACGTTGGTCGAGGCGCACCCGGCCATTGAGGTAACATCACAGCCGTAGTATCGGACGGCGCCTTCTTTTGTCTCCACTTTAAATGCTATCGTACTGGCCACACCGGCGATTGTCGGGCCGGGAACGGATGTGATCCGGTTAAACGTGTCCGTCTCCGTTCGATATTCCCCATTAACTGACCAATAGGCGATGTCGAGGCTTGCCGCGCTAGTGTCTGCTGGAGCCGGACCATTCACACGAACTAGCCTCTGGCCGTCGAGACACAGCCGGTCCGACACTTCAAAACTAACCGCACGATTCACGTTGTCTTGTGCGATAGTCTTTCCACAACGATGGATGCTAGATAGCCCATTGAGGTTCCAGCCCAAGCCGATAAAGCTGTTGGTTCCAGCACCACTGTAGCTGAGCGAGAGCTCGGGAGTCAGTCCGCCTGTGCCAGGTGGCAGTTCCAAGGCAACAGCATAGGTCGCTTCGCCGTCACCGTTGACGCCCAACTCCCCGTCCAATGTGCCGGCATCCGGAAGGAGGAGCTCGGGGACGTCCAGCGTTACCGCGATGGGTGTGCTTGAGGTCGCAGCGCCAGTTACAGACATAGTAACGGAAGAGGTAGTTGCCAAAAGCACGCCGCTAGCGTCGTAAGCTTTGGCGACGATAGTATAATTTCCGACAGATTGATTCAGCCAATAAGCAGTCCACGTATTCCACTCCGCGTTACTATTTGACCCTGACGCTATCAAATTGCCGTTAGCATAAAATTTAACGCTGCTAATCGCGCTGACTTCGCCGCTTACTCTTGCCATCAAAGGCAGCGTTGTCGATGTCAAAAACGTGCTTCCTTCGAGCGGTGCGATCAATGCTGCCGTTACTGGGACAGTGGCACCGACCGTGATGAACGATTTGGCGGAGTAGACCGTAGTGTTACCCCTTCGCAAGCGCGCTTGCACAGAATACTGGTCCGAGCGGCCCGCTATCGATGATTGGATCAACGAGTAGCTATCCCTACCGTCGATACGGCCGGCCGACCATGGCCCACCATCCACAGAGAATTCCACCAAGTCCTCTGCCTCCGGGGGGAGACCAGTAATTACTCCACGCATGAAGACTGCTGCAGGTCCAACATACCGATCACCAGTGGTTGGTGTGGCAAGGCCAATCCGTGCCGCGCTCGGCATGACGCAGGTATAGGAGGAGCAAGTCAAAACCCATCTACCATTCCCAGCCATCGTCTTAGCGACTACGAAAAGTGGTTGACCAGCGTACTGATGTTGATAAGGCTTTATGTCGATGACCAACCCGTGCGCTTTGTAGCGTGGGGTACAAGACTCGCTTCCGTCGTCTGAGTCAGTTTTCTCGTTAGCGATGCCGGATTTCAGTACCGTTCCGCCCGTCGTAATGCTCGGGGCACCGACAAGAAGCTCATAGGCTAGCGGAGCGGCTATCCCAGCCTCGCACGCATATGCGCGTAACTCAAGTTTTTTGTCCTCCCCAGAGCGTATTTCCTGCACGACGCCACTTATCGACGAAGAAGCTTCGACCGACACGACGACAGGTTCGCTATCTGTAGAAGCGTCTGTCGCATCAGTCACCCTCAACTTAAACAGGTGAATGCCTGCGCCGAACGATAAGGTGGGTGTCCACGTATAGGTGTTTGACGTTTGATTGATGCTCGCGACGCTTAAATAACCTTTGCCATCAGAATCGTCGCGGAATATTTCCAATTTTTTTAACGGCGTTGTTGAAGTAGATGCGGTACCGACCGCAGTAAAGCTCCAGTTGACTGGCGAAATCTTACCTGATTGGTAACTTGTACTAAGCGTCGCAGTTGGCCCCACGCCTTGCTCAACAGCAATCGAGCGCAGTTGGGTCGCGGCGCCAAAAGGAGTTGCTCCAGACAACATTTGCCACTGCATGGTGTAGATTCCAGGCATTCTAGGGGCGGTAACCGGAATGTTGAATGTGATTGTTTCTCCTGGGGCGACCGATTGAGGCACCTGAATTGTCGCCGTATCTACCCAAGTGCGATTGCCAAGTGGGTTTTGGGAGCTGAGACGGTAGCTTCCACTGTTCCATGTTGTAATGCCAGTATTTTTAAACGCGACACCTATCGTGTACGGTTGTCGGACTTGCAATTTAGGAGGTGGGGTCGATTCCGAAACGACAGTTGAAGCGTCACCTTGCGCGAACACTGTAATAGACAATTCCGCGATAGCAGTCTCGTCCTCACTGTCGATCACACGGAGTCGAAGCAAGTGAGTTCCCGGAGCATATGACCTGGTATCGCTGATGGTCGGGGTCGTCACGCTTTTATTGGCATTTACGCCGTCGAACAATTCCAATTTCTTTATTGTCCTGCTGCCGTATACCGATGCTGTTCCCGCAATAGACACAGTCGCCAAACCATTATTGCTGGTGAAACTCGTTACCGTCGGCGCATCGAACGACACCTTGGGATCAGTAGTAACTACGGTGATCGGGAATTCGGTAACGGATGATCTGTCGCTACTGTCGATTATGCGGAGTCCGAGTTTATAATTGCCCGGCGGGTATTTCCGAGAGTCGCTGATTGTGGACGTTGTTACTGTCTTGTTAGGATTTCGACCGTCGTATAACTCAAGCGTTTTAACGGTCCGACCGCTTGGTATAGTTGCCTCACCGTTTATCAACACGGTCGCGGTGCCCTTAGTCCGGGAGACTGTAAAGCTCTTCATAGTCGGCGCTTTAAACGCGACGGTAGGGTCGGGCGCGGTTACAGTGATCGGCAGCTCTGCGACAGACAACTCGTCGCTGCTATCAGTCATGCGCAAGCGTAGCGTATAACTGCCAGGCTTGTAATTTCTTGTGTCGCTGATTGACCAGAAGCCGCCTGTTAATACTAAATTTGGATTCACTCCGTCCTGAAATTCAAGCTTCTTTACGTACCTACCTTCAGCGGGGAATGCCTCGCCCAGAATCGGCACCGTCGCTGTCGCAGTCGCAATATCGCCGGTAGTAATGAAGTTCGTTTCTTGCGGCCAAATAAATTTAACTTTGGAACTAGCCGTTATCACAGTGATAGGCAACTCTGAGAAGGTCGACCGATTATTGCTGTCGAGTACACGCAGGGTTAGCGTATAGTTTCCCGGGGCGTAAGTTCGAGTGTCCTCAATACTCGTAGTAGTGACCGTCTTATTGGGGTTTACGCCATCGGACAATTCCAACGAAGCAACGGTTCTACCGCTGGCCACCTTGGCAATCCCGGCTATCGACACTGTCGCTTTGCCATTGGTTGCTGTGAAAGTTGTTTCCGTTGGCAACGTAAACGAGACGATCGGATCAGCCGCTACCACGGTGATCGGTAACTCTTTCACGGATGACGCATTTGCACTATCGGTAATACGTAGCCCCAACGTGTAATTTCCCGGAGCGTAAGATCGAGAGTCGTTGATCGTCGTCGTGGCTACAGTCTTATTGGGATAAACGCCGTCATAGAGTTCGAGCGCTTGAACGGTTCTACCACTTGCCACGGCAGCAACACCAGCGATCGAAACGGTTGCCGTACCATTGACGGTAGTGAAACTTGTCGCTGTAGGCGCGGTAAACGACACTTGAGGGTCAGTAACGATTGCCGTAACGTTTATTTGATAAGCCGAACTTTCCCCCGGCAAATCATCGCCATCGATAGCACGTAGTTTTAAGGTGTGTGGTCCGACACCCAATGGTATCAACTTATCGATGGCGCCGCCCTGGGCAGTATCTATTACTGCAGTCCCATCGATAACCTCAATCCTAGAAACAGTCCCATCGGAATCCGTGGCGACACCAGAAACCCGCACAGCAGCGGTAGTGCCGTAAGGCACTGCATATAAGCTCTGGGGCGGCGTGAATGTCACGCTTGGTGGCGCCTTGACTGTTACCGTAACTTGATATTTTGGAGAGTCTACGTATCCGTCACGAAGCGTCAAAGCTCGGACATATATATCGTGAACTCCGCCGGACAATCCGCCAGTTAAGTTATAAAAGTTACGCTCTGTGTTTACAGGATTCTCGCCGTCATTACTCATTTCAAATGGAAAGTCGACAGCATTTAAAACAGAATTTCCTTCACGAAGCTCAACCCGGTTGACCATATCGCCAAATGCAGTTGCTTTTACAAACCCGTTTATACCGGTATAAAATTTCTGGCCAGCTGTAATTACTCCGGTAGACTTAATTAATGTTAGATTGGAAAATACTGCGGCCGATCCGGCTGGAACAACACTAACGCTCACAGAGGCGGTAACAGGTTCAACGCTGCCGCTATCGCTCGCCGTCAATGTGATCGTATGGTTGCCTCCGGTCAACTGCACCATCTTATTGACGGAACCTGTTAGCGGAGTCGGAACCAGCGCGCCATCTACCTTCAGGTCGAGCTTACTTAAGTTTTGTCCTGCAGTAGCCGCAGCGCTCCCCTGGACTTGAACGCTGATGGAACTGGCTCCCACAGGCAAAATGAACACGGAGCCATTTGCTGGCTTGCTCAATGAAACTGTCGGCGCTGATGGGTCGAAGTATATTGTGACTGCGGAGCTCAGCGACGACTGTCCACGTGCGTCGATCGCCCGCAACCTAAACGTACGGCTGCTGGGTGGAGTAGCTGTACGGGTTATTGTTAGGGTTTCATTTATATTTGTTTGTGGAGACCAAGACTTGATTATTGGTGTCGCGCTGGAGCTGGGCAAAACCTCAATCAGGTCTAACGACGTCACCGCTGTACCAGTGCCAGCGGTTGCGCCACCAACAAATGCCACATATGCAAAATCCTCCGCATGGTGCCTACCATTGCCTGTGGAAGTTAAATTGACTGTGGGAGGGGGAATGCCGATGACGGGCGTTGCCGTCGCGGGGGACGTCGCACCGAACGCCACACCATTATGATACATTTGCCAACGGAAATTATAGGTGCCGGCCGTGGTCGTCGCGGTGATCGGAATAGAAAACATTCGCGTCTGACCAGGCGCTAGCCCGGCGGCATCGACTCTCGTAGTTCCCCACGCGTTATCTCCTATCAACCCCAACCAATAAGAACCGTCCCAAGTGGACGTTCCCGAATTCGTCATGTTGAGGTTTGCGGTATATTGTGCGCCTACAACAATTTGCGCGGGCATGGATAGGCTACCTGAAACGTAGGTGGCGCCATCCTGCGCCGGAGGTCCCGCGACATTAACTCGGTAAGTAGGCGAGTACCCAGCGACGCCACCGTCCGTATAGGTCTTCACCACCAAGTCGTACACACCAGGTCCGAGAACGGCACCTAGGTCAAAGCTTCGAACCGAGTTGATGGCAGACTCTCCATCGTTTCCCATTTGTCGAGGCCATTCAACGCCATCGTGGCTGACTGCATTCGCCATCAACGTGGCCGAAAGGATTGTGGGCGTAGGCCAATTATCCACCGCAATAACGCTCCCCCGCACTCGAACGCGTAGAAGTCCGTCTGTACCAACCGTTCCCGTTAATGGCGGAGCTACCATATGCGAAAAAATCGCACCGCCGTTCGTTTGAGCTTGCGCGAATTGGGGGACGCTTACTAAGCCCGTTATACAAAGTGCATGCAACACCAGCATCAGCTCGCGAATCTGCAGACGTGCCATCACGCTGGCTGATACGGTGGCGTTACGTCCATGGGCAAATGATGCAAAAAAGGGAAGGATGAGTCGAATTATTTGCGTGATTTTTTGCATCGTTATTTTTCTGTCAGCGGTGGTATCAATTAGGCAAACCTGATCTAGAAAGCTAGATCATGTTCATGGAATGCCAACTAACATTATCCGACAGGAAAAATTTCAGAAAATACACACATTGTCACAAATGACAATAAATAGTATTACAGAACAACACTTATGGCGCACGCTTCTATCGAGCAATCCTCATCCGAACCTCAAACTCGATAGTTTCCAACTGTCCGTGCGGCTTCCTTTTCTGACGCGTAAGATGAACAGCTTGGAGTGCGGGCTGTCTGGACAATGCAGCAAGGAACTCAATCAACGCATCAGCGTCTCTCGCCTCACCGCGCAGCGATAGCGTGAGATCCAATTTTGCGGGCTTAAACTCAAGTAGTTCAATCTCAGTTGAACTGGCCCGCTCTATCGCCACAAAGATGGCATCCCACGAAAATTCCCGCTCCAGACGCAACGCGGACCAGCGCTTTTGATTTTCCAATTCAGATGGCTTCAGCTTGGGGGGCGGCGGGACAACCAACGAGGCCCTCAGCGCGTCGTAGCGCAGAGCGGTGCGCGCGAGCTGCTGATGCTGAAGTACAGCCTCGACAGCAAGCCAGGTTGCGGCGCCTAACAAGGCAAGGCAGCAACAAATAAACGGTCCGACATAGCGCGCTCGCGGTTTCAAGTAGTCAGAAAGGTTTTTCAATCATGGCTCCAGCAATCACGCGGTAGTACTGCCAGTTCGACGTCGGGCAGCCACGTGGAGACATCGGCACCCAATTCGCCCTTCCCGGCATCCCAGAGAGACACTTGCGACGCCAGGCCTGACGAAGCGGCCAATCGTTTGACCAGGCGCAGACCAGCGCCAGCACCGGTTGTAAGGGGCTCGACATCCACGCTGTGCAAACAGCGGCCGCCGTAGCTAAGGGCAGTGATCCGTTTAGCCTCGCTGAGCAACAGCGTGCTCGGTTTATTGGGCGATGGCGGCCGGTGACGCAAATAGGCCGCTGCGGATATCGGCAAGACCGACCGCAGGCTTAGGTCTGCGGTCTGCAAGATCACCAGCAGTTGACTTATCCAGTCGGTTCGCACCGCGTAGGCCAAGCCCGCAGCACGATGATGGCGAAAGGCAGTTTGCAATGTCCAGCCATCGGTGAGTTCTATACTCTGTTGTTCAAAGCACGCCAGCGCATAGCCATGCAGTTCAGAGGGAGTGCTGAGCTGCTCCTGCCACGGCAGGACGGCAAGCATCGCGACACTGTCAGAAACGAGCACGTCGATGCGGCTGCCTTTGCGCAGAGTCGGGGCATGCGCCGCCAGCATGGCCGCCAACGACACCAACAGATCGCTGTCGGCCGACTCAAGCCGCGTAACTTCAGGCATCAGCAAGTCGGCCGCACCACGACGCAGCCAGCAGCCGCCGGAGAACAAGCCTGCTTGCAGGGTTTCAGGCCACAAACGTAACACGGTTAACCTCCTGTAACGTGGTGTGGCCGGAGCGCACGAGATCAAGCGCGACATCGCGCAAAAAACGCGTACCTTCCTTGCGCGCCTGCTCCTTCAATGCCCGAATTGACGCACGGGCCACAATCATTTCGCGGATTTCATCGGTCAGGCGCAAAACCTCAGCGATCGCACGGCGTCCTTTATAGCCGGTGTTGCGACACTGTGCGCATCCACGACCGGCATGAAAACGGTAGGTCTCCGGATCTCGAATACCCGACTCCAACAACAATATCGCATCAAGCTCCGTCGGCGCGTTGCAGTGCGGGCAGTTTTGGCGAAGCAAGCGCTGGGCCACCACCCCGGTCAGCGAAGACACGAAGTTGTACGGATCGACGCCCATGTGCATAAAGCGTCCGATCACATCGAAAGTGTTGTTCGCGTGGACCGAGGTGAACACCATGTGGCCGGTCAGCGCCGACTGCACGGCGATCTGGGCCGTCTCGGGGTCGCGGATTTCGCCGACCAATATCTTGTCGGGATCGTGACGCAATATGGAACGCAGGCCGACGGCGAACGTCAGCCCTTTTTTCTCATTCACAGGAATTTGCAACACGCCGGGCAGTTGATACTCGACCGGATCTTCAATCGTGATGAACTTATCTTCGCCATGATTGATCTCTGTAAGCGCGGCATACAAGGTGGTGGTCTTGCCGCTACCGGTAGGGCCGGTCACCAGCATCATGCCGTAAGGCTCCGCAGCAAGCCGTCGCAGAAGTTGTATGGTCTGGCTATCGAAACCCAGCGAATCGAGCGTCAGGCGCTGCACGCTGTCGATCAAGGCTTTCTTGTCGAGGACGCGCAGCACCGCATCTTCGCCATGGATGCTGGGCATGATGGACACGCGGATATCGATGTCGCGTCCCTTGGCGGCGACGCGGAAGCGGCCATCCTGCGGGATGCGCTTTTCGCCGATATCAAGCTCGGCCAGCACCTTGATACGTGCAATCGCCTGCTCCGCCAACGCCGGATTGTTGACGGTTGCGATGCGATTCAGCACACCATCGATACGAAACTTGATGACCAGCCCTTGCGGCAGCGACTCCAGATGGATATCGCTGGCCTCGAAACGCAGCGCATCAAACACCGTCGAATTGATCAGGCGAACCGCCGGACTGGCTTCGCCTTGGATAGAAGTCAGCGTGAGGTCAGAACTGGCATCGCGCGCTATGTCGATGGTCTCATCGACACCTACCGCATCCGCCACCGCGCTGAAGCCCGACTCGTGCGATTCCAGCTTCTCCTGCACCGCGACCGGATCGGCAAAGTAAATTTCCGTGACGGGAAGGCGCGCCAACCAAGCCCCCACATGCGGATCCAATGGCAAGCCCAGCGCGGCAACCAGCTTGCCGCTGTCATCGACGCCCAGCACCAGCAGACGGTTCGCCATCTCGGCGTAGCTGGCGAGTTCAAACGCGGGAAGCAGTGCCGCCACCTTGTCGGCATTGAGCGCCGGATAGGATAGCAGGTCCGCTACGGCGGCCAAGGCGGACGCGCGTGGCAAATCAATTTGTTCAACCAGCCGTGATAGCCAGGCCGCAGCGGGTGCCGCCTGGCAGCGCGCTTCGGAAATCAGTTTTACAGTCAGCATGCGGTACTCATACAATATTTGCCAAATCAAAAATAGGGCTGTACAACATCAGCACGATGGCGCCGACAATCAGTCCAATGCCCAGCATTAGCGCAGGTTCGATCAAACGCCCTGCCGTATCGATCCATATGGTGGTTTCCTGGTCATAGAAATCCGCGATCCGTTCCATCATCTCGTCCAGGTTGCCGGACGACTCTCCCGCCAACAGCAGCCGCTGCGCAATCTCGGTGCTCAGATTGCATTCGATCATGACTGAAGACATGGCCCGTCCCTCACTGACCGATTGCACAGCCTTCTGCAAATCCGACTGCATCGCGACAGGAAGCGAAGCCTGCGTCATCCGCATTGCCGCCAATACGCTGATGCCGCTACTGAGCAGCATTCCCAAGGTACGATATAGACGCGCCAGTTGCAGTATCCAAACCCGCTCCCCTATCCAGGGCATGACCAGCACGCGACGGTACAACGCAGTGCGTACACCTGGATGGACGAACAAGGTCACCACAGCAGCACAGAACAAGAAAAGCATGGACCACGCCATGGTGGTGTTCTCCCGTACAAAGCTGCCCCACCATTGCACAAATCCCGCATCGCCGCGATGCGCCGAACCGGCATCGTCATAAACCGCGCTGAAGCGCGGCAACACGTACAGCATCAGGAAGGAAATGACGAGAAAGCCCACGCCCAGCAAGATCGCAGGATAGGTCGCCGCAGCGGCGACCTTACCCCGTATTTCATCAACCTGACGCTGGTATTGCATGAACCGGCGGATGGCCGAGCGCACAGTGCCCGTGGTCTCGCTGGCGCGCACCATTGCCACGTACAGCGGCGGAAATATGGAAGGCAAACCAGCCATGGCGTGAGACAGTTGGTGTCCGTGCTGCAGGCCCTGCAGCACGGTGTCGTAGACCGCACGGTGGCGGCCCCGCTTGTCGTTCCGCCCAAGCACATCAATCGCATCGACCACGGTCTGGCCCGCTTCCAGCAGGGAATACAGCTGCTGGTTAAAAATGGAGAGGTCGAACGCCTTCTGCGAGGAACGCCGCTTCAGCCCCGCGCGCGCGACGCGCAGATCCAGAACGCGGGCGCCAGACGCGGCCAGCACTCTGCGCGCCTCCTCAAGATTGGTTGCGTCAACATCGACTGTCTCAACCTGCATGCTGCTGTTGAGTATCTTGCCTTGGAATTGCACTATCGGCCTCTCTGCCTGAATTCAGTTAGTGATGTCGGCATCTTCGCCAGCTCCCCCTGCCTTGCCATCGCCGCCAAGTGACAACACTTCAAAATCACGGCCGTTCGTCCCCGGCATGCGATACACGTAGGGATGATCCCAAGGATCAAGCGGCAAACTTTTTTTCAAGTAGGCGCCATGCCACATAGGCTCATCCACCGGCTCGATAAACAGGGCGGACAGGCCCACTTCGCTATTCGGATAGTGCCCGGTATCCAATCGGAACTGCTCCAGGGCCTTATCAAAGGATTCGATCTGCGCCAGCGCAATCTGCGCCTTGGAACGGCCGATTTGATTGAAATACCTGGGCGCCACAAAAGCCGCCAGAAGTCCGATGATGACGATCACCACAAGCAGCTCAAGCAGCGTGAATCCGTTCAGCATAACGCGCCTGCGGATAGACCGCGTCAATGTAGAAGCCTTCATCATGGTGAGATAGCTGGGGTAACTTGTGGTGCCGGCTGATAGACAAACTGCCACCCGGAATAAGTTTTCGCGCCCTTGAAACTGGCCAGTTCCGGAGGGAACCCATCCTTCTTGATCGGCTCCTGGCTCGACAGCGAATAAACACCGATCAAGTCGTCACCGGAATATACTACCCCCCAATCTTTTCTACCTGTGATCGGGTCGCGCCACAACTGGCGCAGGTGGCGCTGCGGCCGACTAGCTCGCCCACTATCATTGATCAGAACGCTCAATCCATCGACTTTATGCGGAAAGGTCTTTGCTGTTCCGGGCGAATTTTCGTAATAGCTGCGGATGGCGTTCCGGTAAGCCTGGCCGACCATCAACAGTTCAGCTTCCTTTTCTCTGCGCAAGGTCATTCGCGTATTTTCCATGGCCCGCACCGAGATAAGCGACACTATCGCCACCAGAAACATCACAATCACATAGCTGAACCCTTGCTGCCTGCGCATCTCTACCAATCCTTCAGCCATGTGCCGTCACGTCCCGTATTCGGGGCGGCGCTGTGCACATTGGCGACCGCGCCCAACTCCGGATCTTCGGCCGGCACCACCACCCAGCTGAACGCACTCTGGGTAAACGGGTCCACCGGGATGGCGCGCAGATATTTTTCCGTCACAAGGTCCTTCAGCTCGTTGGGATAACGGTTCCTGTCGGCGTAATACTTGTCGATCGCGTCCCGCAAAATGAACAGGTCCTCCCTGAGCACGTCTTCTTTGGTACGGTCGACATTGCCGAAATAGCGCGGCACGGCCAAGGTCAATATCATCGAGACAATCGCCAGCGTGACCAGCAGCTCTATCATGGTGAATCCACGTTTGCGCATCTCACCACTCCCTATACGGCACGCCGTTCAGTCCCGTCCGGTCAGACAGAGAATAAACGTCGAAGACATCATCGCCGGCGACCGGATTTGCCGGCTCGGACGCAAAGCTGCGCGTACCCCAGGTATCGATGGCGGCCGCACTGGCATCGGCCGCAAACGGGTCACGGGGAATACGTCGCAAGAAATAAAGCTTTGGGCCGGTTTTGTTGGCCAAGTCCTCAACGCCGCCGGCCAGCTCGATCAAGCTGGGCGGGTAGCCGCTCAGCTCCAACTTAGTGGCGATATGCCCTGTCGCCACCGCCTGCTTGTAGGCATCAATCGCTTGTCGGATATCACGCAAGGCGGTCTTCAACTCACGCTCCTTTTGGCGCTTGACCGTCGTTTCAACGAAGGGCACCGCCACGCTGGCTAGCAGGCCGATAATGGCGGCGGCGGCCAGTAGCTCCAGCAAACTGAAGCCAGTGTTGCGGTGACGGTGCAATGATGTCGATGTCATCGTGCTTAGCGCTCTACCGTCACACGATGCACCTGAGGCAAGGCCGGGCGGCTGATCGCGCGCTGGCTACCTACCGGGGTCATGCTGATGAGGCTGATACCCGCGTCCTGCGAAGGCGCCAGCGCTCTGGCCGTCACGGTGACAATGCGCCCGGCGCCTTTGGCTCCTGACTGATCTCCGGCGCTGCTACCCACCGAGGCCCGCCCGCCGGGGTTGTCGATCGCCTGGCTGAAACTGGCTTTACCTGCTTTACTGAAATAGTCGCCCTCCTGCACCGCAAGCAATTCGAATTGCGCCGGATTGAATCCAAACTGCAGCGAAACAGCACGTAGCAATTCTGGACTGTCCATATTCAAAGTCAGCGTCACGACCTCGCCTACCTTGGCCTGGGCTGGGCCGGCCCAAGTGAATTTCGGCGCATCGGGCGAACTTGCCGGAGCCGGTACGGCAGGCGTTCCGACTGGTGGGGCCGTAACGGCTACGGTGACCTCAGCCGCAGCGGGCTGGGCAGGCTTAGCGGCGACGCCGGCCACCGCGTCAAAATTACGCAGTTGCAAAGGACGACTATGCAAACTGGCCTCGGTGCCGGACCAGAATGATTCGGACGCCGCATCCTTGCGTCGGATATTGCGTATCAAATGCGGGGTGATCGATAACACAATCTCGGTCTTCTGGCGATTGTCGTTCTGGCTGCCAAACAGGCGCCCCAGGATAGGCAACTCGCCCACCAACGGTATCCGGTTCGCGGAAGAACGGTCCTCGTCGCTGATCAGCCCGCCCAGCACCTGGGTCTCGCCATCACGCAGGCGCAACGCACTATTGAAATTGCGCGTACCGATCTGGTAGGCGGAGGAACCGTTGTTAGTCTTGATGCTTGACACCAGCGAGCTCACCTCCAGCGCCACTTTCAACCCGATTTCGTCGCGCAGATGAATGTCCGGTTCTACTTCCAATTTGAGGCCGACGTCCAGGTACTGGATGTTTTCGGTCACGAAGGTGCCGCTGCTGGTGGTGGTAACGACCGGCACTTTGTCGCCAATCAGGATCTTGGCCTTCTCCCGGTCGCGTACCCGGATGCGCGGATTCGCAAGCAGGTTGGCATCGCCATCCGTCTTTTGCAGATTGATCGTCGCGCTCGGCATGCTAATGCCCAGCGTATCGAGGTTCAACGCCTTCAGATCGCTGTACTTCATCGCGGAGCTGCCGCTGGTACCAGTCCCAGGCAAAGTACCCGAGTTGGTCAGCGGTGCAATGGTGAGCTGGTTCGGCCATTGCACACCCAGGTTAAGCAGACGCGAGCGGTTGATTTCCAACACTTCGACGTCCAGCATTACCTCCGGCTCTTCCAAGTCATGCAACGCAATAAGCTTTTCAGCCAGGATAACGGTTTCGGGATTTTCGCGCATCACCAGCATGTTGTACTTGTCGTCGACGAACACGTCCTTGATTTTCAACACGGTCTTCAACAAGTTCGCAGCCTGCTTTGCTTCCACATTGGACAGATAGAAGGCCTTGACGATCAGGTCCTGGTACTCACGGTTTTTCGCCGGCGTATTCGGATAAATCAGCACGCTGCTGGCATTCAGAATTTTCTTGTCCAACTGCCCGGTCGACAGAATCACGTCGATAGCGTCGTCCAGCGTGGTCTGCTTCAGGAACACGGTAGTGCGTTGGTCGCCCTTCACCTCGCGGTCAAAGATGAAGTTGATGCCGGTTGTCCGCGATAATGCATCAAACACCATCTTGATACTGGCATCGCGGAACTCCAGGTTGATCGGTTTTTTGTACATTGCGCCCAGGCTAGGAACGATCAGCAACTCCTGCGCCTGTAGACTTTCCATCTCGCGCTTGAGCGCGCTGGCGCCCGCATGACTTGGCGCGTTTTTCAATGCCCGCGCCAGCAACTCGTTGGCCTGAGCGATTTCACCGCGCTTGAGTGCTTCGGCAGCTTGGGCTGCCTCGTCGTTCGCGCGACCTATGCGCTCCAACTTTTCAAGTCCAGCCAACGCGCGCGCGTTATCGCGGTCGTACGCCAGAACGGCGCGATAAGCACGCTCTGCTTGCGGGATTTTTTGATCGAGCACAGCATTATTCGCTTCTTCCAGCAATTTGCCAGTGGCCAGTTCACGACCGCGCAGCCAGTCCTTGCGGTATTCATGGTCGCCCGGTTTCATCTCCGTGGCTTCTGCGAGTTGTTTGACCGCCGCGACATAATCACGTCGCTCCATGGCGATCATGCCATCGCGATGTTTCAGGCTGGCCTCACAACCGCTCAATAACACGCACAGCAACAGCACGGCATGGAAAATACAAAAACGGATAGTCATCAATTGGCGCATGGTTCAGTTTTCACGTACGGGGAACACCAGTGCCTGCTTCTGGCCGGTGGGTATATGTTCAAGCTCCATCTGGCTGGTGGTGACGCTGTTTACTTTGTAGGTGCCTTCCAGCACCTCTCCTGGGCGAGCGATCATGGTTTCGTCGCCTCGCGCCAGATACACCAAAAGCTCGGAGCCATCCTTCAAACTGCCGACAAAGCGGAACGGCAACGGAGGTGGCCCAGGCGGCGGTGCGAGAACGGTTGGCCCAGCAGCTACCGGGGAAGCAATAGCGGGTAAGGCCGGCGCAGGCGGTGGCGCCTGCCAACCACGAGGAGCGAATGGATCGAGGTCCGCAGGCTCATCTTCCTCGACGCTGGCCTTGGCTATCACAGAAGTCAGGCTAATAACCGGCTTTGGCAGGGCCGACGGCATTGCGGTCGGCGATTTCCCCTCATCGATCGGGTAGAACATCGCGATCAGCGTAGCTGCGAGGGCAGTTAGCAAAACAGCCCAACGTATCTTTGTCCCTTTATCCATGACCGTCCTTTTGGAAAAAAGCGGAGAACGAGAGGTCGCAGTTCAAGGCTGCGGCCGGAATATCATCCCGCGAACAGCTGATTTCATCGAGGGTGGTGTGCGGCAAATTCATCGCCATTTGATCGATAAACCGGCGAATCAACGGATATTTGGCCGCAGTTGAAAATGTCACGCGATAGCGCAAATAAGGAGCACTCGCCGCCGCTTCCAGGTGGTAGGACACCTCGTCGAACGGAATGCCCGCGCTGGTGGCGATTCGGTTGACGGCATCTACCAGCTCCGCGCTGGAAAATACCGGCAGCTGCGGCGCAATTTGGCGCGGGACGTTGGGAGAGACTGAGGCAGGTTTGCGGCGAACCTCGGCAACGAGCATTTGCAATTTGACCGATGCATCCTCCGCTTCTCGGCATTGCTGGAAATAGACGAGTGCGCACGAGATCACTGCCAACAGTGACGCGAGAAATGCGAGGAATGTGACCGGTTGTACACGCCACAGCCGCGCGACATGGAACGAGCAAAAAGAAAAGATTGGTGATTTCATCGTCAGAGCCAGACTGCCAGCAACATGCCCCTTGACAGGAACTCACCGGTGACTGCAACAATCCATAGTTAGAAAGAAATTAATAAAACCATTGCGATCTTACACAATGCAATAACCTAGTGCAACTTCATGGCAAATAAAAAACAACGGTTTGTTATTCTATAAAAGACTTTCCGAAGTTTAAATTGGCTCCTTAGCCGTTCTGGCCTCCGTTGAATTCATTTGTTGGTCAATAAGCTGATCACGCTTCATTTGGGTCGCCGTGCGGCGGCCGGATGAGCTCACGTCACATCAGCTTGAAGTTCTAGGTATCGACGCGTATGCGACGCGAGAAGGAGAAAACCGTGGCGTGGCGGAGCGACATTAAGACCCCACCGCCCGAATTGTCTTCAGTCGTTTCAACGCGTATACCGATCTGGAGGCCTCCCCCTGGCCGAGTGCTAACGAGCAGTGAATTTGTTCAGAAGGACTGTGTTGAATTTACATAACAGTCACTCACGATAGGTATCGATTTAACAGAGCAATAGCGTTCAGGAAGCGTCTGTTTCGCGATCAAAAGTAAACGGCATCGACACGGTTATGTATTGTCGCGAAACATTTCGCTACCACAAATGGCACCGTCCATTTTTCTACGGCTTACTTCCCCGTTACAGCCGCACTATCTCCGCGAACCAGCCGATTGCGCTAAGAATTCGTGTAGTAACTCAGTTCTCCGAACTTTGATTGGAACGCAAAAGCCTCGCGGCTAGCTCTGCTCCAATCCAAACAAAGCATGAAGTTCGTCAGCTTCCAAAACATCTACCTGTGATCGGTAATCATTGGTGACCCACAATTCCTGCTGGTCGAAGTGCTGCGGTTGAATTAGCAAATACCTGCTAGACAAGGTAGTATCGTGCACCGCCAATTCGGCCAAAAGAAAATCAGCGTTCGCCTTCGCCGCCGGCACCCGCCATCCGATGCTGCGCTTCTTTCTGCAAGGATGAAGCAGCGACAATTGCAATATCACCTTGTCGTCGATGCGCAGCAGGCCGTTTGAATTGACAGTTTCTACCGTATGCCCCGCCATGACAATATAGCGCCGTACTCGCGAGGAAAGCTCATCCCTCAAGCTCCATGTAAAAACATTCGGATTTAGCGCGCGACCAGATTGCGTCAATCCAGGTACCGCCAGAGTGTAAGCATGGTGCAGGCTCCCAAATGTTTTCTTGATCAGTGCCGCATGCGGCAAGTCCGGCTCGGCCTCGATCAGACGGTAGCTCAAGCGCCCGTGACGTGCATGCAACTCCCGCAGCTTAACGAGCACTGCGTCGGGGGCCTGCCCTCGCTTGACGCGGCCTAGCTGCTGAGCACGCGCAAAATCCTCGGCGCTGACCAGGGCCTCGTGCGCACCTAGCGCTCTTAGCCATTGGTCTGTACCATTGACCATTCTCTCGTTGCCTAGCTGTTTGCTGGTGCGGTTGTATATCAGGTTGCCACAATATTTTTCGTTGGTGAGAATTGCGCGCACACGAACATCGCTCCAGAGACCGCCTGCGGTGAACGCCACCCCGTCATCGTTCAAACGGCGGGCGAGCGCGCTGAAGCTTAGCGCTTGCTCCAAATACAGTGCGAAGATGCGCCGTACCGTTGCCACCTCGTCCGGCGGCCCCGGCACTAGCACGACATGGTCGTCGGGAGCACTCTTGCGTTCACCGTTTTCCAGGATGCGTCGCAGCGTCCCGTCGCTGCGCACACCGGCGCGCCGCAAACCAAACCCGGCGGCGCCGCCTGCCTTGTATCCGCTCGCCAGCATATAGGCGTGCGATGCAATGACCTTCTCCGAAAGCTGCCGGCTGTACTCGGCGGCCATCAGGCGTTTCACATCTTTCATCACGTGAGTCAGCGGCGCTTCCTCTGCGGCAAAAGGCTCCGCACAATACACCACCCGCACGCCGGCGCGCCGGCACACCACTTCGTAATACGCACTCTCGTCTACATCCTGAAATCGTCCCAGGCGGCTCACGTCGTAGACCAGCAGCACCGTGAACCCGGCCGCCCCGCTGGCGATATCAAGCAGCAATTGCTGCATGCCATCTCGGCGGCGCGCTGTAAGCCCGCTCTTGCCTTCATCCTTATAGATTCGCCCGAGTGCGAATCCAGCCGACGCGGCGTAACGTGAAAGATAGTCGATCTGCTGGCCGATCGACTGATCCTGCCGGTCCGTCGACATCCGCACGTACGCGGCGGCGCAGACCTGCGGCGGCCCTGCTGGATCCTTGTCAAAACTAGCAGCGTTGCAGACGCCTGCCGCCAGACCGAACACCGCCTCCAAGCTTGGATACATCAATTGTCCTACTTTGCCGGAGCGTCCGCTTTTGATATAGATGATTTCCCGGCCCTCGGCGGCATTGCTGACCAAAGCATAACGGGCAATACGCTGGTTATCCACATCAAGCAGTCCTGCCAGCACGAAGTCACAAGCGACAGCGGACCGCACCCGCAAGCGCCAGACCTGCCGGCTATCGGCCCCGCAACACAGCAACACCACCCGCACGCGAATGGTGCCATTGATCAGCAGCCGGTTGCCCCGCTTGTTCAGCGGTTCGGCCTCTCCGCCCGCCAGCCGCGCGGCCAGCGCGACCTGCTCGCTCAGCGCGGCGAGCCGTGCGGCTTGATCGCCGGCTTGCAAACGACGCGCGTGCGGAAAAGCCTGCACGATGCCGGCCTCCCGGCAAGCACCCGCAACCGATCCGAACATGTGCCGCAACCTGCGAGCGCCCGGCATTCCAGGAAGGCTAGCCAGCAACGCCATGGTGATTTGCCCATGCTCGGCGTACAGGCGCCGCAGCAGGTCCAGAACGCCTGCTCGGTCCTGTCCGTTGCGCATGGCCCGTATTTGCAAGGCCGCCGCGCCTTCTGCAGGCGTGACGATAGACTTCAGCGCCTGCGAGCTGCATATCCACTGTTCTGGAGGGTTGGTCGTGATTGGACTACGCAGCCGCTGGGTGACCCGATTGTAGCTTTGCACGCCCCAGTACTGGGATCGACTAAGCACAGACGAAACCAGATATGCACTCCACTGCCTCGCGCCGCACGGAACGCGCTCGAAATTGAGCTGCCGCGCGATCGCACTGACGCTTTGCCACTCCTGAATGTAGAGACGGAAGATACGGCGTACGACTTCGACCTCGGCATCATCGCCCGGTGTAAGGCGCACCCGGTCCGTCGCATGCGGCTTGCGCTCGCCATCGGCCAATACCCGGACCATTTGACCTTGGGCCGTGACAGCCACCCTGCGCATGCCATAGGTCGCCGCCCCGCCCTGTTTGAACCCCAGCAGCGCCAGGCGCCGCTGGCCGGCAAACACCTTGGCCGACAACTCTCTGCTGTATTCCGCCGCCATGCTGCGCTTGATGCTTTTCGTCAGCTGGGAAATGGGCGCACCATCATTGATGAACGGTTCTGCGCAATACAGGACGCTGATGCCGGCGCGCCGACATTGGAATTCGTAGAAGCCGGCATCATCGACGTTCTGAAAGCGTCCCCACCGGCTGACGTCATACACCAGAAGAACCGTGAACGCAGCTTCGCCGCTGATGACATCCGCCATCAACCGCCGAAATCCCGAACGTTTGTCCCCCAGCAGTCCGCTGCACGCTTCGTCGATATATGTTTGATCGATCCGCATGCCGTGCGCATCCGCATAGCACTGCAATAATTCGATCTGTGCTTGCGGTGACTGCGACTGGGCAGCGGTCGAGGCTCGTGCATAAGCCGCTGCCATGATCGCTACCCCTGTCCCGTGCTCAATTCCTGGCTGGGCCACTTTCCCTCCCGCGTGCTGCCGGACGCAAGGAGCGGACGGTCCTTTCAACCTAGACCATACCGACACGTGGCGCAAGGAAACGACAGCGTTATCTTCGCAGATTCATGCCGCCTGGCCATCACTGCAGCTAACAAAGTTGGCGGGCCTCAACGCAGCCAAGGATAGGCCAGCACATAAATCATGCCGAACAGGAAATTGCCTAGCAAAACCATGCCGAGTAAGCCGAACAATATCTTTGCCGTTGTTCGTAATGTGCCGGCGCCGATGGCAACCAAGATGCGCCACAACGCAAACGGCCACAACAGTATGCGCCAGACCATCGCAATACAATCGAGCGCGAGTGCAAACGCGGCGGCGCGCAGACACTCCAGGTGCGTGCTGTCGTCGGCAAAGCTGTCTTTTTTCATGTTCCAATTCCTGCAATGAGGACTAACGTTCGGGCGCGCGTACAACATCCCTGTCACGCCATCGTTCGGCGAGGCCGGCGATGCCCACCGCCAGCGAACGGTCGCTTGGTTCATCCGATAAGGCGAGCACCTCGGCCACTTTGCCGTAGCGCAGCAACATTTCCTGCTCGCGCCGCTGCGCGCGTTCACGCCGCTGCTGACGCTCACCTTGATCGACCACTTGGCGCAATGCAGCGCCCCGCTCCAGCATGTGGCGCACGCTTTGCTTCCGGCCCCGTCGGGGCTGGAACCGTTCCAGCCGGCTCGTGGCCGCAGCGTCGATGCCATGCTCCCGCAGGCGCTCGGCGAAGCGTTCGCGCCAGCGGCGAAAATCCTGCTTGCGCGGGTTGAGCCGTCTCCCATCCGCGCCGGCCATCTTGACGCACAAGTGCACATGCGGATGCGGCGACGGATCCTTGCCCGGATCTGAGTCGTAGCTGTGCAAGGCCATCGCATATTGGTGCCCGCTGAATTCGTCTTGGGCAAAGGCGCGCACTGCACGGCGCAATGACTGCGAGTCGGTTCCTGCCGGCATCGAGAGCACGATATTCAAGGCCTCGCGCCGCCAAGAGTCTTCGGCGATCGGCATGCCGCCGCACTGCCACGCGTAGCCCAGCCATGCCAGGTCCTCCTTGCCGTGGTAGCGTTCTCCGTCCTGATCCTCGATCTCCAACCGGCCATGCCGGGATATATAGGCCAGATGGGCGCGGATACGCCCCATGCCACGGCCGCCGCCCGAAATACGCACCATTGCCTGGGGACTGCGCCGTACAATGCCCTGCAGGCGGCTGCGGACCGCGTCGGCGCTGCGCGGCCGCGCGTACAGCTTGAGCGCGCCGGTGGACTTGCCGTAGACGCGTCGGATCTGCCTCTGGTTGAAACCGTCGGCATCCCATTGCTTCAGATAGGCGTCGACTTGGCTCGGCTTCACGATCGGCTCCACCGCGCGGCATTGCGGCTCAGGACCACCGCCACCTCGTCGATATGCGTGGTGAACTGCACCCTCAGCGCGCCGAGCACGGCAATCAGAGCCACATGCTCCACCGCTTGCTGGGCGTTGAGCGCGCGCGCAATCTGGTTCAGGTTGCGTCCGATGCTCAGCAGCGCAAGATTGGACTTGCCCAGCGCTTCCATTTCGATGGGTCCCAGCTGTGGCCCGCCATGCATCACGGACCTCAACAGCGCGATCATCCAGCGAAGCTCGGACAATCCCTGGTGCCGCGCGGCCATGCGGATGAACTCGGCTTCGTCCACCGTCAGCAGCAGTTGGCGCCGGATTTTACGGACCGGTTCTCGTGTCCCTTGTTGCTTGCTGTTTTTATTTTGGCTGACAGCATCGGTTCCATTCGCATCGTCCACCAACTGCGCCTCGGTGAGCTTGGCGACCACTTGCCGGAACGCCGCGCTCGGCGTCACCTGATGGGCATGGCAATAGTCGAGCCAGCGCTGCTTGTAGGCGCCCAGGTCGATATTGATGCGGTTCGGTCTGCTGGTCATGATGGTCTCGCTCGATCGCGGTCCTGCATGACTTCAATGTACGCCACCTACAGTGGAGCACATTGATCGGCGTCAGCCTATCCTGCATTAATCAACCAAATAATAAAAAGCTTGAAAATTTCAAGCTTTTTACGCGTGCGTCCTCAAAGCAGACTCCTCCGTACCACAACGGCTCAAGCAAGCGCAGCAACATCAGCCCTTGCAGCGGCTTCCCAAATCACCGACCTCGGCAATAAAGCAGCATCGCGCCCAAGACCCGCCATCCCCCTCTAAGCCCTCAGGCATCGTCATCGCCTCGACAATCAAGCGCCACACCGCTGGCCGCACCTCCCGCTCGCTGACCGTGCGCCGACCCGCGCAAATCAACTGCCCATACAGCGTTGCCAGATCCTCGACCTCCGCCGACAGCTCGCCATCGACCGGTGGACAGCGCCGCAACCAGCCGTTGATGCACCGCTCCAGCACCACTATCCCAATCTCGTCCGGCATCGTCCCCTCCCCTTGCTCCATGCCCCGACCACCAGTATCGGCGGCCGGGGCACAGCCTTCCTTGTCAAACATCAAGCTTGCTCATCGTCAGCATCCTCCTGCACCGCCTCGCTGGCCGCCAGCACCCCGGCCAGCAGGGGCGGCAGCCAGCCGCTATCGGCCACCGCCAGCGCCGCCGCCTCGGCCGCCGCGTCCTTGCGCAGCTTTTCCAGCGGCACCGCCTTGGCGGGCGAGACCGCCTGCGCCACCACCGCCAGCATCTGCTCCTTGCGCACGTGGGCGAAGTAGTCCTGTGCGGTCGGCTTCCACCAGCGGTGCATGTCGAGCCGCACGGTGCGCGCCAGCGTCTCCACCGCCGGACGCGGCTGCTCGCGCTGCTGCACGCCGTTGACCGCGCAGGCGGTGCAGAATGCGATGCAGTCGTCCAGTATGCTGCGCGGCTGCCGTGTCAGCCACTCCATCAGCCCGACGCTGTCGCCGTGGGCAGGCAACAGGCCGACCAGCGCACCGCGCTGCGCTTCCCACGCCTCCCATGCCGGGCCGTGCTCGGCGTCGCCCGGAAGCTGCGGCAGCCGCAGCGCGATCTGCACCGCGCTGCCGTCGGCATCGGCATAGAACACACTGCGGATCAGGTGGTGGGCCAGGACACGCAGCGCTACCTCGGGCTGGCGCACCAGCTCCGCGCGCAGCGCCAAGGTACGCTGCGCCGACAGCAGTTCGGTCAGGCGCTCGCTGTGCGGCCCGCGCTGGCGCGCCCGTGGACCGCCGCCCTCCGCGCCCGCGGCGGCCTTCGCCATGCGCGCCTTGTCCTGCGGCCGGATCAGCCCGCGCAGCACACTCGGCTTGCCCTTGTCGTCCAAGGTCACCAGAGTACCGGCCAGCGCGCGGTCGGCGCGGTCCGGTTGGCGCAGCTCATTGGCGATGCGGCCCTGCTCGAGTTCGATCGCGGCCAGTTCGCGCAACGCCGCTCCATCCTCAACCGCATCCTCGGCTCCGGCGGCGGTTTCTGCGGCCAGCGCCGCAGCGCGCCGCGCCAGTTGGTCCAGCTTGGCCTGCTGCTCGGCGTTGGGGGCCAACACCTCGGTGCGCACCCGCCCATAGACCGCCAGTTCGGCGGCATCCATGCGGCAGCGGACATCGATCCATAGCCAGCCTTCGCCGTGCAGCCGCGCAGCCACCCGCTGCAGCCGGTCATTCGCCAGCCGGTCGAGCAGCGCCACATCCTCGATATAGCCGTCGTTGTCCTCGCTGAACAGATCGCGCGCCACCGTGCCGCCCGTTTTTTCATAGGTCTTGACGCCGACATAGCGCACCACCCGGTCGCTACGGACGCTCACACAGTGCGCGGTCAGCAAGCGCCGCAGGCGCTGCGGCTGACGCTCCCATTGCGCCAAGCCGTCCCACGCGGCCAGCTGCGCCGCGTGGTCGTCGCTGACCGCCAAGGCCGCCATCTGCTCGTAACTGGCCTGATCGGCACGGTACAAGGCGAACAGGCGCGGCGCGACATTGGCGAGCTTGAGGCGACGCCGCACCGTCAATTCGCTGACCCCGAAGGCCAACGCGATATCGGCCACGCTGCGCTGCTGCTGCGCCAAGGTCAGCATGGCATCGAAGATATCGGCCGGATGCATGGGTGCACGCCCGAGATTCTCGGCCAGACTGACCAATACCGCCTCGTGCTCGGCCACCAGCATATACGGGAGCTGGTAGTCCTCGGGCAGGTCGCCCTCGGCGATCAGTTCGCCCACCACTTGCCATCGACCGTCGCCTGCCGCCACCTCCAGCAGTCCGGTGGGCTCTCCATCCTGCTGCTGGGCGAAGCACACCAGATTCTGCAACACCCCGTTGGCGCGCACCAAGGCTTTCAGTTCGCTCAAGTCCCGCGCCTTCTTGCGGGTATTGGCCTTGCTGCGCACCATGCGCGCGTGCGCCGCCGTACCCAAGGTCGCATGGGCCAGTATCGCCTCCGACGACCGCTGCACGGCGTTCCCCAATGCAACGGCACCATCGCCATCGTTTGCTACCTGTTCAAGTTCCGACATATATCCTCCTGTGAATGAAACAATCAACAGGGCCGCCACGGCGGCGGCCCATTGCCGCCGCCGCTCAGTCGAGCAGGGCATACAACCGGCGCGACTCGGGATGCTCATCGATGAAGTCGCGCAGGCGGTAATACGACTCGGCAAAGCGCGCGCCGTCGCGTCCAAACGACAGCTTGCACAGGGCAACGGCGGTCACCCCGATGCCAGCCGTCTCGGCGTCGAACCAGCCGTCGAAACCTTCGCCATCGCGAACGAGTCGGAAGGCCGGGACACCGCGCGGAGCCAGAAAGGCGCCGCCGTTGGAAAGACTGAAAAAATCCCAGTAGCCGCTGGTGTAATGCGGGCACAGGCGGCCCATGGTGTCGTACACCACGTTCTCCGCCAGCAGAAACAAGGGCCCGAACTGGCGCGGCAGGAAACCCAGCCGCTCGTGCTGTCCGACCAGCGTCGCCGTGATCGCCGCCGCCTCGGCACCGCCATCTGCCGCAGCACCGGCGGCGATGGCTGCACGGTCCGCGCCAACGGCAAGCGCCGCCCCATCGTGTGACTTGTCCATGTTGTTCTCCTAAGAAAGGTTGCAAACCGAGGTGGCGTGATTGCTCATCCTCTTGCATGGACTCTCTCGCTCCCGCCGGGGCGGGCGGGGGGTGGCGAAAGCCTTCCCTCAGGGAAGGTTGGATGGGTGGTTTGCAGGCAGCGAGGAACGGGACGCGACTTCGTCCCATTGCGTGCGCTTATCCCCCCACAAGTCCCCCTCACCTCAGCTGGGGGGACTTGTGGGGGGATTGTCGCAATGGGTGGCCCGCGGCCCGTGCTGCCCCTCGTGGGGGTTGCGCCGAAGGTGCCCCGGGAAAGGAGGCGGCCGGCCTCATAGCGCAGCGGCGGCTCAAAGGCCATGACAGCGGCCTTATCGCTGGCGTGGCCTTTGAAAGCCTCCTGTCCTCATTTCAGGCCGTGCGCCCTGGACCTTGCGGTACGCGCAGCGTTCCGCCATGGTGTCGTCCTCCGGGAGGAGCGCAGCTGCTCCCGGCCGTTCAGGAAGTTGCGAGAGGAGGACTGGAGGCGGGCCGCAGGCCCGGTCCCGCAGGGACGGAGCGCAGCGACCCGCAAGGAGGACGGGCCCGCAGGGCCTCGCCCGGATGCCACCGTCGGCATGACGCCGCACGGGGCCGGACATGCACGCAGCAGCCGCAAGGCCAGAATAGTTGCGGTCGTAGAGAAACAAGCGGTAATTGGAGCAATGGGCACAGCACAGCGGCGGTCCCGCCGACCAGGCGCCCGTGCGCCTCACTGCGGGCATGCATTCGCCATGCCTGGCCAGACCAACCGCGCTGGAAAGGAAGGAAAGCCCAACCCATCCCGGTCACGAGCAATGCCGGCGAGCCTATGCGGGAAGCAAGTCGTGTCAGACATGCGGATAGGAGATTGGGCGCACAAACAGCGACAAAGGAAAGATGAAATCGCGCGTCCCGTAGCACGCCGACAAAGCAATATGACCTCCGTTGCATGCCGGCCCGTCCGCAGCACTCCAGACCGTCCGCCCTCATCGGCAAGCCTGCCCATGTAGCGTGGGATCACCACGGCTAAGCTACCAGCCGGCGTGGCTTAGAACCGGCAGACGTGATCAGAACAAATCCGCCTGAACAGGAGGCGCCGAATCGACGGCCTCGCTCACCTCCTTTTGTCGAGGAGGTCTTGGCGCCGGCGCCGCGCTCAGTTCCTGCGCCGGATACAACCCGATGAGCGCACGCGCAAATTCCGGGTTATTCGAGCCCAGCCAATCATCGTAATGCTCGGGCCTGAGTATCGCCACGCCGCGCTTTTCCTCATCGGAGTGGAACCGCTTCAGCAGCGGGTGCTCATTGGCGTTGAGGGTGAAATGGTTGAACGTATGGACGACCGTACCGTCCTCCTCCTCCCACGTGCGCCACATGCCCGGCAGACCGAAAGGCTCCCCGCTGGCGAGCTTGATGAGCCAGCGCTCGTGCTGACCGGTCTCCCAGTTGGGCTCGAACACCCCCAGCGCAGGCACGATGCATAACTGCTGCTGCAGCCAGAAACGCTTATAGGTGACCTTGCTGCCGACTTCCTCCGCGCGCGCATTCATGGTGTGCATTGGGATGCGTTTGCGCTTCACCTCCCTGCCCTCTTCAACCGCCTGCTCTTCCGCCGGGGTCAGCTTTTTGTACGGCCGGTGCCGCTGCGGCACGAAACCATACGTGCCCACCTGGCCGCGTCGCTGTCCGCGCTCATCGTGGATGATGAACGGCGCGCGGTAATCCTGGTTGATGTCGTCCCGCCACGCCTCGTCGACCTCCATCGGCGTCTTGAACCAGTCGAAGCAAATCTGTCGGCCGACAGTGATGTAGTTGACACACATGGGCGCTCCTTGATGGTGATAGGAATGGATTTTATCGCATACCCGTGCAAGATTGATCGGCGATGACCGCACTTCCTTAGGCCGCCTACATTGCTTCGATGCCAAGGCTGCGCTTGCTGAGAAGGCACGCAATATTGGCGAATGCTATATCTCCAATTCCAAGAATTTAGACCTCTTACGGCTATCTTTTCAGATCGACAACATGCTACTCTAGTGCCCACGTCCTCAGCTGGTCACGTCCCTCTCTCACCGAACCAAACCGTTTAATTTTACTAAAATAGTTTTCTCAGTTCTCAGCACGAGTGATGCTTTTTTAGAATTAAAAATTTTTCAGGGACTGCATATGACATACTCAGCTATATCTTTTTTTCGAAATATTTTTTTCATTTTTTTCGCAATTATTTTTAGCGGTTGCACACATTTGGCGAACAAGGCCGACACGAATCATGAGTGTGGTTATTTCGCTGCAACCTATCGAAATTCCAACATTAAATTTGATCCGGAAACCGAAAACAGACCGTCGGGACGTCCCGCATTGAAAATTCTGGATTTGACGGACAATGGCGAATTGGTCGATCGGTGCCAGTGGAGCGATGTGCTCTATGAAGTACAAGGTAATTACAAAAAAAATCCTTTGATTGACCGCCCTAAATTTGTAGTTTTTTACATCCATGGTTGGAAGCACAATGCCTCCAAAGATGATACCGACCTTGCCCATTTCAGCGATTTCATCAAACGCTTAAACGATTTACCTAACTTCAAAGATAAATCGGATGTTATCGGTATTTATATCTCATGGCCAGGCTCATCTACTACAGTACCAATGGTAGACAACCTGACATTTTGGAGCAGGAAAAGTGCCGCAGACCGAGCCAGTGCTGTCGCAAATGTATCCAAATTGATAAGTTCGGTCGCAAGCATAAAATCTCAGAGGAAAAACAACCAAGATTTTATTTTATCGATTGGCCACAGTTTTGGAGCGAGAATACTGTTCTCTGCTGTATCCCCTTTGCTGCTCCACGAAATGCAGGTGCGGCACCCAGGAATAAGAGGAGGAAGTTATGGCAAAATCGATGGCGTTGTGGATCTCACTCTACTTCTGAACCCGGCATTTGAAGCTTCGAGATATTCGGCGTTTGACGCCACGCGGCGCTGGCAAGAAAAATTCAATTTTTCGCAGCAACCCTTGTTGTTGACCATTTCGACATCAAACGATTTCGCTACCAAGTTGGCGTTCCCTGTCGGTCAGACCATAGGGTTTCGCATTGATGAACGTGAACGTACGACGTTGGGGAATTATGACGAATATATCAGCCATCGCCTTGTATTGCGCGATCGAGAAGACCACAATATATCCGCGTGTACTTGGTACGACGACTTCTGTACAAATAACTTGTGTCTCAGCCGAATGAATCATGTCGCTCAGCCAGGAAATCCTTTTTTAGTAGCAAGAACAGATGGGGCGATTCTGGATGGACACAACGGCATTTGGGTCCCTTCGTTTCAGGATTGGTTGGTTTCTTTTGTCACCCAAGCGGTTGAGAAAAGAAGAGTCGCTGCGAAGGACATCTCAGGGAAATGTGATCAAAATTGAAGTGTCTATAGAGCTGGCCGCGAATTGATAGCATTTAGTGAAAATCGCGCGAGCGCGTGTCCAGCTCGCCCAGCAGATGACTCAGATCGACCAAGCGCTTCGCCACCAGGTGCCTGACGTTGCTCTCGGATTGCCACACGCCGTACACCCCGAGCAGCTGCGCGCCCATCACCTCGCGCCGGAATTGCTCGACCAGGCTGGGCCAGCAAATTACATTCACTGTCCCGGCCTCGTCCTCCAAGGTCAGGAACACCACGCCGTTGGCGGTGCCGGGGCGCTGGCGCACCGTGACGATGCCGCAGCCCCTGGCAAGCTGGCCGTTGTCAAACCCGGCCAGCACGTCCGATGGAATAAAGCGCAGCTTGGACAGCCGCTCGCGCAGAAACGACAGCGGATGGCGCCCCAAGGTCAAGCCCATGTAACGATAGTCGGCCACCACGTCCTCCGCTTCGGTCGGACTCGGCAGCACCAACTCCTCCTCGACGATGTCCGCCGGCCGCAGCAGCCCCTTGTCCGGCACGCTGGCCCGCGCCTGCCACATCGCCTGGCGCCGGTTGCCCGACAGCGCCGCCAGCGCATTGGCGCTGGCCAGCGCGTTCATATGGCCGGCGTTCAGGTTGGCCCGGGCCGCCAGGTCGGCGGTGCCGGCGAAGCCGGCCACGGCGCGCGCCTCTTCGATGCGCCAGGCCGCCTCGCGCTCCATGCCCTTGACATTGTTCATTCCGAGCCGCACCGCCGGCTGCACGCGCTCGCCCACCGGCTCCAGTGACGCCTCCCAGCCGCTCACACAGACGTCGACCGGGTGTACCGCCACGCCGTGGCGGCGCGCGTCCTGCACTAGCTGCGACGGCGAATAAAAGCCCATCGGAGCGCTGTTGAGCAGCGCCGCCAGGAACGCGGCCGGCTCATGACACTTCAGCCAGCTCGACGCGTAGGCCAGCAACGCGAACGAGGAAGCGTGCGACTCCGGAAAACCGTATTCCGCGAAGCCGCGGATCTGGCCGACGATCGACTGCGCGAAGTCCATCGTGTAGCCGCGCTCGGTCATGCCGCTCAGCAGGTCGATCTCGAACTGTTCGAGATTGCCCTTCTTCTTCCATGCCGCCATGGCGCGCCGCAGAGCGTCGGCCTTGCCGGCCGAGAAGCCGGCCGCCACCATGGCGATGCTCATCACCTGCTCCTGGAAGATCGGAACGCCGAGGGTGCGCTCCAGCACATCCTGAATTGCCGCGCTGGGATAGGTGACCGGATCGATGCCCTGCCGGCGCCGCAGGTAGGGATGGATCATGCCGCCCTGGATCGGCCCCGGACGGATGATAGCCACCTCGATCACCAGGTCGTAGAAGGTGCGCGGCTGCAGGCGCGGCAACATCGACATCTGCGCGCGCGACTCGATCTGGAACACGCCCACCGTGTCGGCCTCGCAGATCATCTGGTAAGTCGCCGGGTCCTCCGCCGGGATATCGCCCAGTTCAAAGCGCGCGCCGCGCTGCTCGGACACCAGCGCTAGCGCGCGCCGGATGCAGGACAGCATGCCCAGCGCCAGCAAGTCGATCTTCAGCAGGCCGACGGCGTCGAGGTCGTCCTTGTCCCACTGCACCACGCTGCGCTCGGCCATGGCGGCGTTCTCGATCGGCACCAATCTGGACAGCTTGGTGTGCGAGATCACGAAGCCGCCCGGATGCTGCGACAGATGGCGCGGCACGCTCATCAGCGCTTCGGCGAGATCGTTCCACTTCTGCGCGATCGCGGCCTGCGGATCGAAACCGCAATCGAGCAGCCGCTGCTCCAGATCGGCCCTGCCGCCCCAGCCGCTGCCGGCCTTGGCCACCTTATCGACGATGCCGAGGTCGACGCCGAGCGCCTTGCCGACGTCGCGCAGCACCGACTTGGGGCGGTAGGAGATCACCACCGCCGTCAGCGCCGCGCGCATGCGGCCGTACTTGCGGTACACATATTGCAGCACCTCCTCGCGCCGCTGGTGCTCGAAATCGATGTCGATATCGGGCGGCTCGTTGCGCTCCTTGGACATGAAGCGCTCAAACAGCAACGTGCCGCGCGAGGGATCGACCTCGGTGACGCCGAGGCAATAGCAGACCGCCGAGTTGGCGGCCGAGCCCCGCCCCTGGCATAGGATGTGTTGCGACCGTGCGAAGCGCACGATGTCGTAGACGGTGAGAAAATACGCCTCGAACTGCAGCGCGGCGATGATGCCGAGTTCGTGCTCGAGCTGCTCCTGCACGTTGTCCGGGATGCCACGGGGATAACGCCAGTGGGCGCCGATATAAGCTTGCTGGCGCAGGTAGCTGGCGGCCGTATATCCCTCCGGCACCAGCTCATGGGGATATTCGTAGCGCAACTCGTCCAGCGAAAAGTCGCACAACCGCGCCAGGCGCACGGTCTCGTCGAGCGCCGCGCGCGGATACAGGTTGCCGAGCCGCAGGCGCGAGCGCAGATGCTGCTCGGCGTTGGACGGCAGTTTGTAGCCGCACTGCGCCACCGGCAGGCCGTGGCGGATCGCCGTCATGGTGTCGTGGATCGGCTTGTAGGAACGCACGTGCATGGCGACGTCGCCGGTGGCCACGATGGGCAGGCTGAACTCGTCGGAGATGTCCTGCACCAGTTGGCGGTGCGCGGCATCCTTGTTGCGGTGATGCAGGGCCAGCGAGATGCGCGCGCGTCCCGGCGCGCACTGCACCAGCCAAGCCGCCTGCTGTTCGACGTCCTGGTACCGTCCGCAGTAGCTGGGCGCCAGGATGAACTGGCAATCGGGCAGCCCGCGCAGATGCACCAGGTCGCCAACCGGCGCCGCGATGTCGCGCGGATGGACTAGGTAGGCGCCCTTTTCCGCGCGCATCCTGCCGACCGTGATCAACTCGCTCAGATTGCCGTAGCCGTTCTTGTTCGTGGCCAGGATGATCAGCCGGAACGGCGCGCTCGGCCCCTCGGGCGTGATGGTCATCTGGGCGCCGATGACCAGCTTGATGCCCAGCTCCTTGGCGGTGACGTGGGCGCGCACCACGCCGGCCAGCGAGCACTCGTCGGTGACGGCCAGCGCCTGGTAGCCTAGCTGGTGGGCGCGCGCGACCAGCAGCTCCGGCGCCGAGGCGCCGCGCAAGAACGAGAAGTGGCTGTAGCACTGCAGCTCGGCGTAGTCGGGCAGCGAGGCCGGCGGCTGGCCGGGATTCTGGGTAGCGGGATACATGGCTCAGCCGAACAGTCCGTGCGCGTACCAGCGCAGGTCGCCGCTGACCCGCTCAAGGTAGATCCAATAGCAGGCGCCTTCGCTGCCCTGCGCCTTGTAGTAGTCGCGCGCCTCGGTCTGGTCGCTCCACCAGCCCGCCTCCAGCCGCTCGGGACCGGCTACGATCTTCAGCATGCTGCCGCCGTAGAAAGGCCGGTTGTCGCGCAAGATCAGCTTGATCGGCTTCGGGAACAGCCAGAATGGCCGGCCGTCGAGAATCTCCTCGACCTGGCTGCGCGCCTGCCTGGCGGTGGCCGGCACCCAGGCGTTGCACACCTCGGGACGGTGGTCGTCCACGTCCTCGATCACCAGCACATACTCGGCGCCGAGCCTCGCGCTCAGCAATTCGAGCAGGCGGGCGAAGTCCTCCGGCGCGCCGCCGGGCTCGGGAAACAGCGTCGCGTTGGGCGGCGCCATCGGCTCGACCTCGGGCGCCGCCAGCCGCAAGGCGATCACGGGAGCCGACAACGCTACCTTCGCCAGCCGTTCCTTGAGCAAGCGCATCATATGCTCTTCGCGCCAGCTCGGCTCGCCGAGCCGTATTTCGAGCAGGGTGGGCGGCACGGCGGCATGGCCGCGCTCGTGCTCCAGGTAAAACGCCAGCATGCGTACGCTCTGCTGGACGGCGGCCAGCCAGCCGACGAGCTGCAGCACCAGGCCGGCGGCGCCGTGCAACAGCGCTTCCGCGTGCTCGACCCGCTCGAAGGTTTCGATGCGTGCGCTGAACTGCAGCGGCGGCCGCAGCCATTCGAACATCTCCGGTGCTTCGCCATAGGCGCGGTCGAGCGCCGCCAGCAGCGGCTTGCTGGTGCGGCGCAGCAGCCCGGCGCGCGGCAAGCGCCTGAGCGCACCGAGGTTCCTGGCGCCGACGTCGTTGAGCCAGGCGTCGAACGGCACGGCCGCCGGCACCAGCCCGCACGGCAGCAGGCCCAGGCGTCTGGTCAAAGAGGCCATGGACAGCACGCGGCGGCGCAGGAGCTGCCCTTTCAGCCGCCTGCTACGCGACAGCAGCCAGGCGCCGTAGGCGGTGGGCGCGGCGCCCAGCTGCACGGTGAAGCCGAGCGCGGTCACGCTGCGGTGCACGCCCAGGGCCAGCGCATGCGGACCGCCGAACAGCCGCAGACTGGCGCTGACATCGAGCAGGATGGAAAAATCCTCCTCGAACGCAACTTCCGGCGTGTAGCGCATCAGGGCGGTGGCGATCGCCTCCAGCGCAGCGGCTTCCTTGTCGGGGCTGCGCTCCAGGAACAGCGTCTCCGGCGTGATCGCCAGTACGCCGGTTGCACGCATGCCGTGGCGCACACCGGCGCGCGCGGCTTCCCGCGACATCGCCAACACCCGCCCTTGGTCGATCACGACGCGGGGCGCCGGATCACACCAGCGCGGGCACAGCGCTTCGAGCGGCAGCAGTGGCAAATACACGTTGAGCAGGAGCTTCATGGTCGTTGTCCGGCTGGCGGCCGGCGGGAATTTCGTTAAGTGTGACAAAAACAGGATGCTCGCAGTGCGGGCCTTTACGCTTGATGATATCGACCGAGACGCCGCCAAACGCCGGCCGCAGCGCCAGCCTGAGCGGCGACGGCGACGGATCCGAGGCCGCCGCCAGCGGGCGCACCAGCCACAGCCAGGTCTCCGTCCCTTGGGCGGCGAGGTTAAGCCGGCGCAGCGCCTCGGGACGTACATTCGACTGCCACAACACCACCGCCCCGAACGCGCCGCTCTTGAGCATCTGCTCGGCCGCCCACAAGGCGTCGGCCGAGCTGGCCGGCCTGACCCAGTAGACGCTGCGTTCATCCACGCGCCAGGCTCGGCACGTCATCGAATTCGGCAGGAACGGCGGCTGGATCAGGGCGACGCGCTGCCGCGCCGACAGCGCGGCCAACGCCGGCTTCAACAACTGCATCTCGCCGATGCCATGTTGCTGCACCAGCAGTTCGACCAAGACCGAGCGCGGCCAGCCCGCGCCGGGCAGCTCGGCGTCGAGCGTCGCGTGACCGGTGGGCCGCGTGGTATCGCGTGATATGGCGAGCTCGCTGGCGCGCCACACGTTGCGCATCGCAAGCGCACCCGCCTGGACGGCGGCATCGGTGATGGGGAGCGGAGGGGAAAGCATCTGAGAACCTATAACTTTAATTGCCAACTTAATACTGTATGAATATACAGTATCTGCCATCCGGGGAAAATTGGCAAGTGGCCTCATCCGGTACCACATCACACCAAGGTTATCGATCGCACGCAGCAAGGGCTACGGCACCGCCAGCACAGGGCAGATACTCGGAACACGTACCGCAAATTTTGTCGTGCGAGGCCTGCGAAATCCGCAGGTATTGCTCGGTGCGGTGGCGGCAAAATGATTCCGTGCCACGACAACGGCCAAGCAATGCAGCCGGGAGCTACATAGGAACCGCCCATATTGTCCTGGAAACCCCGCAACAAAAACTCCTTGTAAAATGGTCAACGCGCGCTAAAATGTTAAATATACTTAACATTAAATGAAAGCGACCATGAACCTGGCCCAAGTCGGCGGAGAGATTTACACCCAGCGTATTCAGGCCGGCTTGCTGCAGGAGCAGGTGGCCAAATTCGCCGGACTGTCCCGCGTAACGATCAATCAATTGGAAAACGGCACATTGAAGGACCTCGGCTATACCAAGCTCAAATCGGTGATGGACGTGCTGGGGCTGGATATGAAGACGGTGCAACACGCGGGTCTGAACAGCGCGCTGGCGACCGCCGCCCGCAGCGTCAGCACCAGCTATCGGGACATGCTCACGCCGGACATGCTGTCAATGATGTTGCGCTCCGGCCAGGCGCCGGAACGGTTCCAGCCCCACTTGATGGCCTTGCTTGACGAGACGCCGTTGCCGGTCGTCGTCAAGGCGGTCGCCGAGGCAGCCACGGCCGACGTGCCGGCAAAAAAAATTATGAAAAACCTCAGCCAATGGGCGAAACAATGGAAAGTGTGCAGAACGGTCTGGTAATGGCGGGCATGCCAGGTATTCCGCCGGCCTGGGAAACGCTGTTCTCCCAGGCGCTGACGGTGATCGGAGAGATTGCCAGTCACGGTCGCGATGATCCCTTCTGGACCTTGGGTGGCGGTACCGTTCTGATGCTGCGTTACGGCCACCGCTTCAGCAAGGACATCGACATCTTTGTCCCAGATCCGCAGTCGCTCGGCTTCGTCACACCCAGGCTGAGCGATGTCGTCGATGCCATCACGGCCAACTACGTGGAAGGCGCCGCTTACGTGAAGCTGTATCTGCCCGAGGGTGAGATCGACTTCGTGGCCGCGCCCAACCTGACCTCGCCGGGATTTACCATCGAAACCATCCTGGGTCACCAGGTACGGGTCGAAACCTCGGCGGAAATCATCGCTAAAAAAATGTGGCACCGTGGCGACCGCATCACGGGACGCGACATCTTCGACTTTGCCCTGATCGCGGCGCGCGAACCCGAGGCGCTGATGGCAGCGCGCGGCTTCATCATCCGGCATGCGGCGGCAGTATTCCTGCAGTTGGACCAGCGATACAGCCAGCTGAAACAGCAGTTCGATGCGATCGATGCCCTCGATTTCCACCCGACCTTTGACCAGGCCAGGCAAACGCTGAAAGACGCATTGACCGCCATGCAGGAAGAGCACGTTCACGCGAACGCGCCGGCCGATGGCGCCGCCCCAGACCAGAAATCTGGTCCTGTCTCCTGATGCGCCGGCCGCGCTCCGCGCGCTGGCCCATCAGCGCCGACGCAGCTCGGTGAGCTGAAGATCGGCCAAAGGAATCTGGCGCCGCGCGCCGTCGTCCTGATAACGCACCCAAGCCGCACCGTGCGCTTCGCAGTGCGACAGCAACAGCTCCACGGCCCGACCAGAATGCAATCCCAGCAGGCACCACTCCTCGGCTTGGCCGACGCCTACCGCGGCTGTCTGCCGTCGCGGCGACTGGGCCTTGAGCGCCGCGCGGACGCTTGGGCCGGCAGCGCCGCCGGCCAATGTGGCAGGAACTGTGACAGGAACCGGGCCAGGTAGCAGTGCAAGAGAAGGGCCGGCAATCGCGCCTGCATCCACCACCGCGTCAGGCGCGCAGGCAGCGCCCTCACCCACGCGCACCGACGTCAGCCGCGCCGTCAGCTCTCCGATCAGCGCCAGGTCAACCACTGCCGCCTCGGCCACGATCTGCTCAACCAAAGCAGCATTCCTGCGTATCAGCTTGCGCAACAGGTAGAGCGTGTACGGCGCGCGGCAGCGATGTCCGTGATAAAGCTCCAGCAGCAGCGGCGGCGGTTCGTGCGCCAAGGCCAGCAAATGCGTGACGGCGCTCGGATCGATATGCAGCTTGGCCGCCACCGCGCGCCGGGTCTCGCCCGCAGCAAGCTTGCGCAGCACGAAACGCCCTAGCTCCAGCGGCTGCAACCGCAGGTGGTACTGGTTCTCCGCAACCTGCGAATAGTCGTCGAGCTGGCGCTCGTCTTCCGTTTCGACATACGGCAGCGTCTCCAGGCCGGCGCGCAAGGCCGCACGATATCGGCGCGCGCCAAAGCGTATCCGCAACCGGCCGTCTTCCTGACGACGCACCACGATGGGCTGCAGCACGCCGCGCGCCGCGATATCGGCCGCGAACGCCGCGAACTGAGCATCGTCGGCAAACTCAATGCGCGGCTGCGCCGGATCCTCCTCGAACATGGTGATGCGCGCCATCGGCGGTACCGCGAGCGAGACCGCCGGCAGACAGGCATCGAGCCGCGACAGGTCCAGCACCATCTCACACCTCCCTCAGCAGCCGCGCCGTGATGGCGTCGAACGATGGCCGGATCTCGCGCCACGCATCGCGCGCCGCGCTGCGCAGCGGCATGGCCGACCTGCCCTGCAAAACCTTGCCCTCCACACCGTCGCATGGACTCGCCTCGGCCGGCGAGGTCTGACGTAGCTCCCACAAGGGGACGCCGGCTGCTTGTGCTTCGGCGATAGCGGTGCGCGTCGGCACATAGGCATAGCCGGCGGCTTGACCGCGCACGACCGGGATCAGCAGGCCAGGATGGCGCAGCACCAGCTGCTGCAGGTTGGCGCGCTGGAACGGTGTCGCCTCGACCAGGTTGGGCAGAATGCCGATCAGTTCGAGCTTGGGGTTCAACAACTCGCGCATGCGAAAGAATCCGTAGCGCTTATGCAGCATCAGGCTCTCGATACCGTCGATCGCCTCCTGGTTCAGCTGAACCGGCGCGAGCAAAAAGTCGGCGGTGGCCAGCGCCGCTGCATAACGCACATCGGGGCTGGGATTGGTGTCCATCACGCACACGGCAAAGTCCTTGCCGACAGCGGCCAGGAAGCGCTGCAAGGCATTGACGAAATCATTGTGGCGCGCCGGCTGACGCTCCAAGGCGCCCAGACCACCGTGGCCCGGCACCAGCACCAGATCGCCCTCGGGCAGCACGCCCTCACGGCCTTCCAACACGTCCAGCATCGTGAATCCCGCCACTGCGACCCGCCCGCCACGTATCAGGCTGCGCGAAGCATTCATCTGCTGGTCCAGCTCCAGCAACAAGGTCCGTGCACCGGCCCGCGCAGTGTAGAACGACAGCTGGCAGGCCACGAAGGTCTTGCCGACGCCTCCTTTCTGGTTCGCTACCGCCACGACCGCCGCCATCGCCATCTCCACGCAAGACCGTCACCTCTTCCGTTGTACCTCAACGCCGCACGCGCCCAATGAGGCAGATCAAGCGGGACGACGTTAGCGACCGCCGTTGCGGGCGTCGCCCTGCACTGACGCAGATCAAACCAAGGGCGACTTGTAGCGCAAAAATGCACGCGATTAGCGAAAGATCAAGCGGGCGCTGAATCGCAATTGCAGAGTAGGGAGGCTAGACGTAATGTTTAAACATGATTAGTAAACCTATAACCAAAGTTAATTGCAATCAATTTTTTCTAGTTCGAAAATTACTCTTCACAGGAGAACATCATGCGTACTTCTACACCCTTAGCCGCTTGTGCTCCGCCATCGACGCCAGTCAAACAGTCCAAGACAAAATGGATGCTTGCTGTCCTCCTGCTTGTAATTTGTGACCACGCGTTGGCCCAAGACGGAGAATTCAAGGTCACTCAAAACCTTAACTGGGCCAAGGCAATTTTGATCAGCGCGGCGTTGATTGTTTTCACCGGGCTAACGATTTTCGCGGGCATCGAAATAGCTTCGCGCAAAAAGCAACTGCTGGATGTTTGGCACATCCTGGTCGGCGCAGGAATTTCGGGCGCGGCCGCCGTCATCGCCGCCATCACTTATAACTAAGCCATGGACACGTTCGAAGATCCCTTCTTCCGGGGCTGCACCCGACCGGCGATGTTGTTGGGCGTGCCGCTGATGCCGATGCTGCTCACCACTGCGTCGTTCGCGCTGGTCGGTGCGTGGACGGCCTTTCTCGTCAGCGGTTACACGCTGCTGGTCGCGGGGGTCGTTTATGTGCCGCTGATCCTCGGCATGCGCGCCGTCACCAGGGAAGACGACCAACGTCTGCACCAGCTGTTCTTGCGTGCACGGATGCGCATCGGCCTCTCGCTGACGCGGCGGCGTTGGGGAGCGTACTCCTATAGCCCGCAGCGCTACACGTCCAGCGCATTGTGCGAGGCGGCGCTCGCGCGACTGAACAAAGAAAAATCCCCGGTCAGGCAAAAAGCAACCGGATCGACTTACCTCTTCCCAGCATGACAAGGAGCTGACATGCGCCCTCTGTTTGCACGCCCACCATTCGTCAACCACGAGCCGCCGATCGCCGAGCATGTTCCGCTGGGCGGATGGATCACACCCGACGTGGTTCGTCTCCGGCACAACGGCGATCTGCTGGCAACCTGGCGCGTAGCAGGCATCTCGTTCGAGACCGCAGACATCCAATACATCGGCGACCGCAAACGCACGTTGCACAATCTGTGGAACGCCATGGGCGGCGGGCGCTGCGCGATCTGGGCGCACAAGGTGCGCCGCGCAGTCCGCGTCGTACCAGGAGGAAAACCGGACAATGCGTTCGCCCGCGCATTTACCGAACGCTACAACGCCAGCCTGGCCGGCGCCCCCGACATACCCGGCCATCGGCAAATGGTGACGGAGCTTTACCTGTCATTGATTTACCGCGCACCCGGAAACAAACGCAGCCTGCGGCAAAAGCTGGGCGGCTCTTCGACCGCGCAGCTGTACGACACCCAGCAAAGCAATCTCGACGCACTGGAAGAGCTGGCGGCCAGGCTCGAACACAGCTTGCAGCCATATGGTCCCGAGCGCCTCAGCCTGTTCCAGCGCGGCGCAGCGACCTATTCCGAACAAGCGGCCTTCTATGGCTTCCTGATCAACGGGGTATGGGAGGATGTTCCATACCGTGATGTCCGTCTGGCCGAGCACCTGCCGGTGTCCCGCCTGCACTTCGGCGACAGCAACGGCATGGTGGAGATCTGGCATCCGCAAGCGCGACGCTTTGCCGGTCTGCTGGATTTCCGGGATTATCCGGCGCAGTCGGAGCCGGGCATGAACAATGCCATCCTGTACAGCGACTACGAATACATCGAAACCCAGAGCTTTTCCATGCTCGGCAAGCACGATGCCCTCGCAGCGCTCAGGCGCCAGGCCGGTCACCTCTACGCGGCCGAAGATCCATCAACCAGCGAGATCGAACAGATGGATCAGGCCATGGCCGACGTCAACAGCGGCGACATCCAGATGGGGGAATACCACTATTCGCTGGCCGTGTTCGGCGACTCGCCCAAAGAGGTCGCGCGCCACATGGCCGCCGCCCGCGCGGCCCTGATGGACGGCCCCGGATTCAAAATGACGGTGGTTGATGCCATCCCGGAATGCGCGTGGTTCGCCCAGATACCGGGGAACTGGAAGATGCGCCCGCGCCAGGCATCCATCAGCAGCAAAAACTTTACCAGCCTGGCGCCGCTGCATAATTTCGCGCAGGGCAAACGTCACGGCAACCCGTGGGGCGAAGCGCTGGCCTTGATGAACACACCTAGCGGCCAGCCCTACTTCTTCAACTTCCATGCATCGCCCGCCGATGACGACTCGACGGATGTCAAGCGTCCGGGCAACACCATCATCATCGGCCAGACCGGCGTCGGCAAGACCGCGCTGGTCAGCGGCTTGATCGCACTGGCGCAGAAATATGTGGGTCTGCGCTGTATGGTCTTCGACAATAAGCGTGGTACCGAAATTTTCATACGCCGCATGGGTGGCCATTACACCTCTTTCAAACGCGGTGAGCCGACCGGGCTCAATCCTTACCAGCTGCCGCCGACCGAAACAAATATAGCCTTCTGCGAGCGTTGGCTGCAGCTGCTGGCTGGCCCGCCACAGGCAGGTCTCGCCACCCAAGAGGAACAGGAAGTCAGCCATGCCGTGCGCACCGTCATGAGCGATGCGATTCCCTTCGCATTGCGGCGACTGTCGACAGTCTGGCAAAACCTGAAAGTGCACCAAGGTGGCAACAGCCTGCGCGACCGCCTGTATAAATGGACGGCGCAAGGCCAACTTGGATGGGCGTTCGACAACCCTCTTCATACCCACGACCTGAACCTGAACGGGGTGACGATCTACGGCTACGACTGCACCGACATCCTGGACGATCCGGAACTGTGCGCGCCGGTGGTGGACCTGCTGCTGCATATCAGCACCGAACTAATTAACGGCAATCCCTTCATCTATTACATGGAGGAATTCTGGAAGTATTTGAAGAACCAGCACTTCGCCAGCGCGGTCGAGGACAAGCAGAACACCATCCGCAAGCTGTTCGGGATCGGCCTATATGTCACGCCATCTGCGAACGACGCCCTGCAGCACAAGATCAGCAGAACCATCGTTGAACAATGCGCGACCAAAATTTTCCTGCCCAACCCGGCGGCCGACCATGACGACTACGTTAACGGCTTCAAGCTGAGCGAACAGGAGTTCACTCTGATCCGCAACATGAACGAAAACAGCCGTCTGATGCTGGTCAAGCAGGGACATCAGTCCGCCATCCTGAAGTACGACTTGGGCGGCATGCCGGACATGCTGAACATTCTCTCCGGTTCGCTTGACAACGTCATGCTGCTGGACGACATCCGCGAACAGTTCGGTGACGATCCGGAGATTTGGGAACCGATACTGCAGGAACGGATAACGCTACGTCGATCAATCAGCAAGGAAAGGAAAAACTGATCATGAAAACCAAGCTTATTCCTGTCTTCATTGTCGCCGCCGCCCTTGCGATGACGGCATGCAACAACGATAAAAAGATGAACCTCGAGTCCCAGAAGGACGGGACGGAAAACTTTAAGTACGACCCAAATCACCCGAAGTATCCAGCCTTCCCAGGAAAGAATACAACACCGCCTAAGCAAGCAGATCGGCGTTCGCAGAAGTAATCACCAAAGTGTCACTTGGGAGGCGTCATGGGAATCGCGCAAGAGCTTGATGCAGCTGCCGATCTGCTGCTGAACAATTATATCGTGGACAAGAGTACTGCAGTCTGCAGCATCCTTACGCCGATCGCACTCTGCGCGCTAACCATCCACTTCATTCAGGTTGGACTTTCGATCGCGCGCGGCCAAAGTCATGAACCAGTCAAGGACGAGCTGTTCCGGCTGCAGCGTACCAGCTTTATTCTCATGATGGCCCTGAGCGCGGGTATCTATCAAATGTATATTGTCGCCAGCTTCGAAGGCATCGGGGTTGCGTTTATCTTTGCAGTCTCAGGTAAGACAGGCTTCGCGGCGCAATTAGATAATTTGGCAGAGCCTTTTGCGGCCCTTGGCGACAGCTTGTGGAGCCAGGCAACCACGGGCGTCTTCCCGCATGTAGGACTACTTTTCGCCGCAGCGATTGTCGCCCTGACCCAAATCTTTTTGTTCTCTATCGGGATAGGCTTTTATTTGCTGGCAAAGATATCCGTTACGCTGACCATGGCGGTAGGACCGGCGTTCATCCTGTGCGCGATCTGGCCTTCAACGCAGAAGTATGCGGAAAACTGGGTGGGACAAACGTTAAACTTCGTCTTCCTCAAGGTACTGGTCACCTGCGCGATTGTCATGCTGACTTCATTCGCTAGTCAGTTTGCGGAAAGCATGCCAAAAACAGTTGATGCGATTAACGTCGCCCGCAGCTCGTGCGCGCTCCTGATAGCCTGCATCGCGCTGGCTATCGTCATGCTCAGTCTGCCACGACTGTCCAGCGCCTTGTTCGGCGGTGCATCAGTGGCTGGCATAGGCCGAACCTTGACGCAACAAGCGCTGCACAACCTGCAACCTGGTCGCTCCCGTCACTCGGGCGGTCGCCAGCCACGTTCCAACAACTCGACCCGACCGGGACCGGGGCTGGCCAGTCGGCACGACAACACCATCAGCAATCGCAACCCGATGTATCAGCGCCATGCGTTGAGCAACCTCCAGCGGCATCAATCAAGGAGAACGGCATGAGAGTCAAGTTCATCAAATTAGTCGCCGTCGCGGCACTCTGCGCAAGCTTCGAGGCACACGCCCAGTTCGCGGTCATCGACGTCGCCAATCTGACCCAAGCCATCAAGGAAGTGGAAGCTTGGGCCAAGCAGTACAAGCAAATGAGCGACCAGCACAAGCAGCTGCAGCAGGAATACGCCTCGATCACCGGCTCGCGCGGGCTGGGCAATTTTTCCAACAACCCCTTGCTGCAAGGGACCGTGCCGCCTGAACTGCTACAGATCTACGGCGCGATGCAAAATCAGGGCGCGCAAGGCCTGACCGGAGCCGCCAAGGCCATTCGCGAAAAACTCAAAATCTACAATTGTGAAGACCGTAAAGGCACCGACCGCATTACCTGCGAGCAGCTGTTGAACAACCTCTCGCAGCAGCAGGCGCTGCTGCAGCAGGCCCTGACACTGACCGGCATCCGCACGACGCAAATACAGGCATTGCAGGACAAGATCAATGCCACCAGTGATCCCAAGTCCATCGCCGAACTGCAAGCGCGGCTTCAAGCCGAGACCACCCAGGTCGCGAACGACGCCAACCGGCTACTCCTGATGCGCAGCCTGTCCGATGCCGCCGACCGGGCGGCGGAACAGTCGGTGCGCGAAAAATACCTGCACAGCCTGTCGCTGCATACGGACGGTACCGAATCGTTCAAATTCGTTCCGATGAAGTAGGGCCCTAAAGCGAAACCGGAGCACACCATGTCTAACCTGCCACCGCAAGTTCCAGCTGCGCGAATCAAGGCGGACGAAAATTTTCCGCCTTGGGAAGTCAAGATTGATGAACTTCTACTGCGGTCTGAGCGCCGCGCCTGGTGGGTAGCGGGAGTGGCCAGCATCATCGCACTGACGGCCATCGTCGCGCTGGCCATGCTGGCGCCTTACCGCCGCTATATTCCCTTCCTGCTGGGAATGGACCGGGTGAACGGCAACGTCGAGGTGATCGGCGCGATAGACGACCGCACCGTCAAAGGCTATCAGGAGCTGGTCGACAAGTACTGGGTGCAGCGCTACGTCTCCTCCCGCACATCCTACTTTTACAGGCTGCTGCAGGAAGACTACGACACCACGCTGGAACTCAGCGAGGGCCAGGCCAGAACGGACTACATGCGTGAATACGAGGGGACCGACGCACGCGACAAGCGCTACGGCGCCAATGTGGAGGTCCAGGTCAAGATCGTCAGCATCCAGCTCTTTTCCAACGGGGTCGGCCAGCAGGCCTCCGTACGCTTCAGCAAAACCACGCGCCACCTCGACAGCAACACAACGGAACCCGTGCAATTCGCCATTGCCACCATCGGCTACCGCTACCAGCCAAGTATGTTTGCCAAGGAAATCGCACTGATCCGCAACCCTCTTGGTTTCAAAGTATCGGTCTATCGCGTGGCCAACGAGCTGGCGCCGACTGTGAGCAAGCCGGAAAAAGCTGCGGGCGACACAGGAGAATGATATGAAAACGCTTTATCTTATTTTCCTCCTGTTCTACTCGGTCGGCTGCGCATCGGCCGATCTGCCGTTTTCCACAGGAACAGAGCCTCGGGTGCGCTACGTCGACTACCACGCTGACGCCGTAACATCGGTCCGCGTGCAGCGCGGCACGGCCACCCGCATCGTCCTGGCGGAAGACGAACGAATCTCGCGCGACGGCGCAGCGACCGGATTTTCAGCAGACTGCCGCAAGGCGGACGATGAGTGGTGCATGCGGGCCGACGCCGGGATGAATTACATGCTGGTGCGCCCCAAATCCGGTGCACGATTCAATAACCTCGAATTGCGTACTGACAAACGCGACTACAGTTTCCGCTTCGATGTGATCGACGACAGCGCGCAGCGCAAGCAGCAAAACAAGGTCATGCCGGCTAACGACCAAGCTACGTACCGCGTGGTTTTTCGCTACGCTGCCGTACCAAAAGCGGTACCGGCGTCCCAAGGCGCGCCTTCGGTCCGCACCGTTGCCGAAGTGGTCAACGCGGCACGCCCCCACCCACGTAACTGGCGCTACTCCATGCAGCCGCTGCCTGGCTCGGACGACATCGTACCGTCCCTGGTGTTCGATGACGGCCGCTTTACCTACTTCCGCTTCCCCGCCAATCGCGAGGTGCCGACGATTTATTTCGTTTCCCCCGCCGGCGAAGAGGGCCGTGTCAACTTCCACGTCGATCAGCACGACTCAGGCCTGATCGTGGTCGAGCGCATGGGGCTCCAGTTCATCTTGCGGCTTGGCGGCGCCGTCATCGGCATCTGGAACGATGCCTTCGATCCCGACGCCGAGGGGCCGGTCGACGGCACCACGATCGACGGCTTGAAACGTGTAATGCGTTAAGGACCAACATCATGACGACCAGTGAAGCGAACGACTTCGGGAATGCCCAGGAACGCATCGTCTCGGTAAACGACTACGGCGGCGCCAAGCAGCCTTTGTGGCGGAGGGCACTGTGGGCCACCATCATCGCGGCATTGCTGGCAGTCTCAGTGATGGCCAGCATTAACAACTGGCGCGCGCGGGCTAGTGCAGCCGAGAGCGATCAGACGAAAGCGAAAAGGCAGGCAGCAAGATCGGACAACGATCCATCCCGCCGCACCTTCCCACTCGCCGCTTCGCCTCCCGCCACTGTCCCGCGCGCACAACCGGGTGCCGAGGTGGGCCTGCCGTTGCCGGCGCCCAGCGAGCGCCGTTGCGACGATGGTATGCCGGGCGAACCGATGACTGGATTGGATGGAAAAGTGATGCTGGCCCCGGCAGGCCAGCCCATACGGATTTGCCGTAACGGGCAGATGCTGATTCCACCATGGCCCGAGCCGGCTGTTGCCGGAAACCGCCAAGCGCAGGCCGCGGCAGCTACTGGTGTTCCCGCCTCGGCAGGCGCCACGAAAACGCCCCATGCACGCGCCGACCGCTACGGCGGCGACATAGTGCTGCCATCGGCTTCCGGCGAACTTGCCGCAGGCAGTACACCAGCGGTAGTTGCAACATCGGCGCCAGCCATTGGAAGCAAACATGACGAAACATTACCTGCTCTCGGCAAGGATCAGGACGCAGGCCCAGGCCAGGCTGCGGCAGGCAGCTTGCACGCGCTACTGCGTCCGGCGCGCATCAGCGCTGTACGCGCGCAACTACTTGAAAACCGCGACATGCTGCTGCCGCAAAGCCGCACCATCGATTGCAACCTCTCGCTGCGTGTAGTGAGCGAAGTCGCCGGCATGGCGGTTTGCGTGTTGTCGTCCTACGTGTATGGAGACACCGGCGTCGCGGTGCTGGCGGAACCGGGATCCGTCGCCACCGGCGACTATCTCGCCCTCGCCGCACAAGGCCAACGCCGACTGTTCATCATCTGGAACCGCTTGAAAACCCCGAGTGGCGTGGTCATCGAACTTGCCTCACCCGCGTCCGATGCGTTGGGCACCTCTGGAGTGGAAGGCTACGTCGACAACCGCTGGGCCGAGCGCATCGGCGCCGCCGCCCTGCTCTCCACAGTGCAGGACACCATCGCTTATCAGACGGCACGCGCCAGCGCGGGCGATGGCAACGGCAATGGCGGCATCGCCGTCTTCCCCAACACCAGCCAGGCCGGCAGCCGGTTGGCGGAGCAAATCCTCGCCAGCACCATCAACATCAACCCCACCATTTTCAAGCAACAGGGCGACCGCGCATCCATCACCGTCGCCCGTGACCTTGACTTCGGGAGTGTCTATGCCCTGCGCACCAAATAAACCGCTGCCCCTGGATACCTCGGTACGCGAGCTATTCCGGCCGCTCGCACCCTACCTGGACATCCCCGGCGTCACCGAGATCGCGGTCAACCGTCCAGGCGAAGTCTTCGTCGAAGCGGGCCCGCACTGGACCCGCTTCGAAGCGCCGGAGCTGACGCTGGAGCGCTGCTGGAGCATGGCGACTGCCATCGCCTCCTACGCCAACCAGCGCGTCGACAGCATGGCGCCGCTGCTCGGTGCGCAGTTGCCGGGCCTGCAGCGGATCCAGATCGCCGTGCCCCCTGCTGTCGAGGAGCACACGGTGGCCATGACCATTCGCATCCCCGACGCCCAGGTCCGCAGTTTCGACGAGTACGAGGCGCAGGGCTTCTTCAGCCGCTTCATGTGGCCGCAGCCGTCCAAACTCGGCAATCGAAGCCAGGACCTCGATCAGGTACAACTGAGGTTGATAAATTGCCTCCAGGCCGGCGCTTTGGCCGACTTCCTGCGGATCGCCGTACGCCACAAGCTCAACATCGCTTTCGTCGGCGATACCGGCTCCGGCAAGACCTCGTTGATGAAGGCCGCCTGCCAGTACATTCCCGCCGAAGAACGCCTGATCACCATCGAGGACGTGCGTGAGCTGTTCCTGCCCAAACACGCCAACCGGGTGCACATGCTGTACAGCCGCCCCACGCAAGGCATGGCATCGGTGTCACCGGCCGACCTGATCGCCACCAATATGCGCATGAAACCCGACCGTGTGCTACTGGCGGAACTGCGCGGCGGTGAGGCGTTCGACTTCCTCAAGCTGCTGACCACGGGCCACAGCGGCTCGCTCACCAGCTTTCACGCAGAGTCCTGCGCACTGGCCGTCGAGCGCTACATCCTGATGTGCAAGGAGCACAGCCAGGCCGCCATCTACGACGCCGAAGCCTTGCGCCGCTTGGTGGGCTTGACCATCGACGTCATCGTGCATATCAAGGTCGATCTTCAATATGCCGAGGATGGCCAACCCTTGCGCAAGGAACGCTATGTGGCAGAGGTCAGCTACGATCCGGTCGCCAAACTCAACCACCGCTTTGGTGCCGCCAGCCTCTTACACACAAGAGGCTTGCCATGACCGCGCGTAAGATCGTGCTGATGCTAGTGGTTTGCGCCTTGGCCACCGGCGTGCTTGCGTGCTGCCTGTACGCGGCCGGCTACGTGTACTTCCTGCTCAATAAGGCGACTCCCTCCCATATCGAACTCGGTACCTGGTGGATGTACTGGAAAGCGTACGGCGACCATCCGCAGCAGCGCATCCGGTTGCTGGTATCCGTGGCGATACCGCTGATCGCGGTCATTGCGGCTGTACTGTTAGCACTCCGGCCGACCCCGCGTTCGCTGCACGGCGACGCCCGCTGGGCAACTCGCAGGGATATCGACGACGCGGGGCTGCTATGAGCGACATCATCGTCGGCCGCTACCAGGGCCGCTACCTCACCGCCAAGGACCAGCAGTTCGTGCTGGTCGCGGCGCCGACCGGCGCCGAGAAAGGCGTATCGGTCATGCTCCCCAACCTTCTCAACTACCCGGACTCGGTGGCCGTGCTCGATCCAAAGCTGGAGAACTTTCGCTACACCTCGCTGTACCGGCAGCGCTGCGGCCAACAGGTCTACCTGTGGGCGCCGTTTGCCGAGGATGGCAAGACCCACCGCTGGAACATGCTCGACGCCATCGACCGCAACTCGGTATTCCGGATCGGCGACGTGCTGGCCATCGCCCAGGCCTTCTACCCCAGCGACTGCCATCCGAGGGACAAATACTGGAACGACAACGCCCGCAACCTGTTTCTCGGCCTAGTCCTGTATTTGATGGAGACGCCCGAACTCCCCTGCACGCTCGGTGAAGTATTCCGCCAATCGTCCGGCGGCGGCAAGCCGGTCAAGCAGCACATCGAAGACATCCTGGCGAGTCGCAAGGCGGGCAGCCGCGCCTTGAGCCGCGAGTGCGTCGATGCCTTCCACCGTTTCCAGTCCGCCTCCAGCGAGTCGGTGGGCAACATCATCTCCACTTTCAACGCTCCGCTGCTGATCTTCGCCAATCCGCTAGTCGATGCCTCCACCAGCACGTCCGATTTCGACATCACGCAGGTACGCCGGCAGCGCATGTCGATCTACCTGGGGATCCCGCCCCACCGGCTCGCCGATGCCGGCGTCCTGGTCAACATCTTCTTCTCGCAATTGATCGATTTGAACACCAAGGAATTGCCGGACAATGATCGATCCTTGCGATATGAATGTTTGCTTGCTCTCGACGAACTGGCCGCCATCGGCAAGCTACGTGCGCTGGCCAAATCCAATTTCTACATCCGCGCCTACAAATTGCGTCTGCTGACCATCCTGCAAAGCGTGGCTCAAGCAGTCGCCCATTACGGAGACGCCGACGCCCGCACGCTGTTGGCCGACCATACGATCAAGATCGCCTTCCCGCCGGCGGACCAGGCGGAAGCCGAAGAACTCAGTCGCTCCCTGGGCTACCTGACCCAGAAGGTCACGAGCACCAGCAACAGCACGGGCGGTACTGGCGGCAGCAACAGATCGGAAAGCACCAGCGAGCATGCGCGGGCATTGATGCTGCCGCAGGAGCTGGCGTACATGGATCGCCGCCAGCAAATCGTTCTGGCACGTTACTGTCGCCCCATCCTGTGCGATAAGGCGCGCTACTACGAGGACCATCGCTTCATCGATCGTCTCAAGTCCGTGAGCCCGATGCTGGCTGCCCTGGATCGCCAAGGCTGGCGCGGTAGATTGCCGCAGCTATTGTGTTCAATCGCGCCCGGTTCGGTGCCATCGGAGGAACAGATGAAGCACGCGGCCTATGTGCTGCGGGAGCTCAGCATCGAATTGCCACGCATCGACATGACCGTCGTACCTTCAGTCAAACTGCAGCTGGAGCTGAATCTGGGGACCGATTCGGCTTCGGATCCGGTGTCGGGAATGGCGACGCCGCCCAGTAACAGGTCCGTGCCGATGCCTGTGCTGCCGAAGTTCAGGGAAGCCGCAGCGCCAACACCCGAAGAGGCCCGCGCCATCGTTGATGCGTTTTTCGCCCAGCTTCCGATGTTCGACCACGATATTCCCGGCCCCGCTCCAACAGCGAAACAGCCGGAGGCAGTAACGCACGCCCCAGGAGAGCGCACCAAACCGTCGGCGCCGAAGCTGCCGCGCTTTAAAAATGCCGAGGCACCGACGCCGGCGGAAGCGGACGCCATCGTCGACGCCTTCTTCGCGCAGCTCCCACTGTTCGATCCCGCAACGACGCAGAACAAGACCAAGCGACCGGCCAGTGGCCCCAATTCAATCGGCCCCGCGCCGCCGCGCTCCCACGACCAGTCCACACCTGGACGAGCGGTGCCGTGCCAAACCACGAGCCACGCAACGTCCCTGGATATCGACCTGTCCGCACTGGACCGCTGAATAGGAGGCCACATGTCCCGCACCATATTCACCATCCCGACACTGCTATTGGCGCTATGTGCCTGCGGCAGTCCGCCGAACGCAAAATCGCCTGATGGGCGAGAGCGTATTCCCGTCAACAGCGCGACCGCGATGGCGCAATACCAGGCGACAGCGCGCCCATCGAACGTCACCGGCATCGGCTTGCCGTCCGACCGCGTGCCGGCGCTGGAACAGGAAGTCCATGTGCTGCGACAAAGGGTGACCGAATTGGAAGGCCGGAGCCGCGCACCAGGCAAAAAGATGGCTGACAAGGAACCGCCGCGCGTCCAGCTGGTAGACGGTGCGGAAGTCGAGCATCGCCCGGGAGGTCTGATTGTGCGCATGATGCATCCGATCGGCCAGGCGACGTTCCAACCAGGTCCCAGTCTCGAAGCGCTGGTGCTCACCGAAGCGGCTGCGAGCCGCCGTATTGAAGTTCGCGGCAGGACGGATGCCTGGCAAGCCGACCCGCTTAACGACAAGCTGGCCGCGAGGCGGGCGGCACTCGCGCGCGACTACCTCGTCGGCCGGGGCGTGCCGCCTGCCACGATTGAAACCGGACACCTTGCGGCCGGCGATTTCGTCGCCGACAACCGCACCGTCGCCGGACGCGCACGCAACCGCCGCGTCGAAATCGCATTCATCGCTGCCGTCCCAGCCATATCAGACGAAACCGCAGCCACGCAAAGGAGCAAGCCATGAATAGCATTGAAAACCCCGATGACGCGACCGCTGACACTACAGGTTCGGGGCCAAGCCGACGCAAGCGGGAAGTGAGCGCACAACTTGCCCTGCCCGGCCTGGACGGCGCCAACCAGCAAAGCCCGGAACTGGGGAAGCACCATGCCGAGTCCCGCGATACTGTCAACAATGCAGACCTATTGAGTCCAGCGAACCCGGCGCACGGCGATTCGCTACTGCGCACGCTCGCCAGGCGCCTGGGTTTCGCACGCCAAGGCGCCTCGTCCGGCCATGAGAGCGGCGAGCGCCTGCAGCGCGACGACGCCGAAAACGCACCTTCCATCAACGAATCTGCACCCCAAGTCGGCGATACGAGTCCCAAGGCACCAGGTCCCGTCAGAGAGAGCCAGGAGACGCAGGTCCCTGAATACCTGCGCAACCGCTATGTGATCGACGCCAACCGGAACTACTATTTCCGTGATGGAGACCACGGCCTGGCATTTGAAGACATGGGCAGCAAAATACGGACCCGCCATGATGAAGCCGAGATCGCGGCATCGATGGTAGAGCTGGCGCTGGCTAAAGGATGGACCCATCCAAAGTTGCGAGGATCCGAAGCATTCAAGCGCGAGGCCTGGCTCGCAGGCGCCGAGCGCGGCATGCAGATGTCCGGGTATCGCCCGACGCCACTGGATAAGGCGAGGCTCGCGGAACGTCTGGCAGCACGCGAACTCAATCCCACGCAGTCTGCGCAATTCAACGAAATCGAAGAAAAACCGGAGCAAAAGCAGCAAGCCGCAACGCCGGACGCCAAACCCGTCCGACAACGAAAACAAAATAACCCCTCCCCGAAGAAAGACGCCGGACGCGCAAATAAAAACCCGCAACACCGGCGCGCGGTCAAGCAGCTGGAGAGGTTCCTGCGCCAGCGCGGCGACAGCGAAACAGCGATCGGCATGACCTGCCAGCTCGCCGCCGAAGAATTGGCCAAGCACCGTACCCATTTCGGAAAGCTGCTTGAACACGGCGAAGCACGCTACCATCATGATCGGGACAACGATTTGAATTACTTCGTGACGCTGGAGACGCCGGACGGCCGGGAGACCATCTGGGGCATCGACCTGGCGCGGGCCATCACTGAAAGCGGCACCGATATCGGCGAAGGCATCGTGCTGGCGCAATATGGACGGCGCGGTGTAACGATCACGGGTCCGGAACGCGACGACAGTGGCAACACTACCGGCAAGCGCACAAGCGTAGCCACTCATCGCAACGACTGGCACGTCATCTCTCTGGACAATGCCAGGGAGTTCCTCCGTCCGCAAACGCATCCTGATCACGACCGCACCGCGCCTGTTCAACACTCGGACGGCGGACAGCCGCAACGCATCGGCCATCCCACACCCGAACAGCAGGTGAGGAGAGCACGTTAGGCAGCAAAGTCGCCGGCAGGATGGCACCCAGCATTAGTCGCTGTCCTTGCCAATCAGCGCCCAGCCTATCACCGTTACAGCGGCCAACAACATCAACCATCGAATCGTGACAAGGACTGCCTCAGAGAAGTAATCAAACATCGCATCGCCCATAAACGCTCCTATCGCTCACGCCTGAAAAGCTCCCCACAAGGTGGTCGACCACCTTGCCCAGCCCCCCCCAAATGAGGCCCCGAGCTAAACGCTGGTTTAGGCCGCGGTCATACACCTTTTTCGGCCGGGCCGAACCCGGCTCTAACCTTTGCTGGGTATTCCGGCCCATCGTGACCAGTGATTCCGGTCTATCGTGACCGCTCATTCCGGTCCATCGTGACCACCCATTCCGGTCTATCGTGACCGATTTCGGCGGCCACCGGAATCGACGGTCACGATACCGGAATCAGCGGTCATGATGCCAGAATGGTGTCGTACAGTACCGAAATGATGTTACGCATATAGCAACCGACCGGTTACGCTGCCAGCTTTTTGTCTGGAGATAGCGTGCCGGTACCAAGGATCAATATGCGTAAGATAAAAGACGTATTGCGTTTGAAGTTGGACGCCAAGATGTCGCACCAACAGATCGCCACCGCGCTGGGGATTTCGAAGGGCGTCGTCACCAAGTATGTTGGCTTGGCCGTTGCCGCCGGCCTGGATTGGACGTCCGTGCAAGGCGCCGACGAAGGCGCCCTCGAACGACGTCTCCTGGCCGCTCCAGAGCAGCCACGCGACCACGTACAGCCAGACTATGGCCGCCTGCATCAGGAACTGCGCCGCAAGGGTATGACGTTGATGCTACTGTGGGAAGAACACCGTGCCGACTACGCGGATGTCCAGACCTACAGCGACTCCCAGTTCTGTGAAAATTACCGCCGCTTCGCCAAGCAACTTAAGCGTTCAATGCGCCAAGTCCACCGCGCCGGCGAGAAGCTGTTCATCGACTACGCCGGCCCGACGATAGCGCTCACCGACGGCACGCGTGCGCACATTTTCGTGGCTGCGCTGGGAGCGTCAAGCTACACCTATGCCTGCGCCACGCCGCGCGAGACGATGGCCGATTGGCTCGAATCTACGGCGCGCGCGCTGGCCTTTATCGGTGGTGTGCCGCAACTCATCGTGCCGGACAATCCGAAGGCGATGATCGCCGACGCCAACCGCTACGAGCCACGCAGCAACGACACTGTGCTCGACTTCGTGCGGCACTACGGCACCTCCATTCTGCCAGCACGTCCACGCCATCCGCAGGACAAGGCCAAAGCCGAATCAGCAGTGCAAATCGTCGAGCGCTGGATCATGGTGCGCCTGCGCCATCAGCAGTTCGCCAATGTGCACGAGGTCAATCAGGCTATGGTGCCGTTGCTCACACGCCTCAATGAGAAGCTGTTCCAAAAACTGCCCGGCAGCCGCGCCAGCACCTTCGCCGAAATCGACGCACCGGCCTTGCTGCCGTTGCCGCTGCAGCGTTACGAAATGGCCCACTTCAAGACCGTCAAGGTGCATATCGACTATCACGTCGAGGTCGAACGCCACCGCTACAGCGTACCGCACGCGCTGGTCGGGCAGACGATAGAAGCGCGCATTACGGCGGCGGTGGTGGAACTGATGCATTGCGGCCAGCGCGTGGCCAGCCATGCCCGCAATAGCCGCCAGGGCGGATTCACCACGGTCACCGCCCACATGCCGGCCGCGCATCGTGCGCACATGGAGTGGACGCCGACCCGCCTCATTCATTGGGGCGCGAGTATCGGGCCGGCGACCGCCGAAGCAGTGACGCGGCTGATGGCGGAGAACAAACATCCAGAACACGGCTACCGTGCCTGCCTTGGCTTGCTGTCGCTGGCCAAGCGCTACGGCAAGGTTCGGCTGGAGGCAGCCTGCATGCTGGCCCTGCAGATCGGCGCCTGCCAGTACCGCCATGTGAACGACATCCTGAAAAACAACCGCGATCAAAGCAAACCGGCCGCCGCCGGTGAGTGGGTCAGCCCAGACCATGTCCACGTCCGTGGCCCTGGCTACTACCAATGAGGAACGACGAGATGATGATGCACACCACCCTGGCGCAACTGCGCTCGCTGAAGCTGGACGGCCTGGCGGCCGGCCTTGAAGAACAACTGGCACAACCCGGCATGGCTGCATTGAGCTTCGAGGAGCGCGTGGCGCTGTTGATCGACCGCGAGGTCCACGCACGCAACGACCGCAAGCTGGTGCGACTGCTGAAGAACGCGCACCTCAAGTACGGGCAGGCTGCGATCGAGGACATTGATGCGCGCGCAGGTCGCGGCATCGACCGCCGCGAGGTGATGAGCCTGGCGCTAGGTGAGTGGGTCAGCGCTGGCCACAGCGTCCTGATTACCGGGCCAACCGGCGCCGGCAAGTCGTGGTTGGCTTGTGCACTGGCGCAGTACGCCTGCCGGCGTGGCTACAGCGCGATCTATCAGCGTGTACCCCGCTTGCAGGAAGAACTGCGCATCCGGCACGGCAGCGGGGCATTCGGAAAATGGCTGCTCCAGATGGCGAAGACCGAAGTGTTGGTGCTCGATGATTGGGGCATGGGTGCCATCGACAGCACGACGCGTTCGGATCTGTTGGAGGTCATTGACGACCGGGCCGGCAACAAGGCGACGAACATCACCAGCCAGCTGCCGGTCGAACACTGGCATGCCTGGATCGGCGACGCCACCATCGCCGACGCTATCCTCGACCGCATCATGCAGCGCAATCATCGCTTCACCCTGACCGGCGACTCACTGCGTGCCCAACGACCTAAATCCAGCAGAAAGGAGAGAAATATCGACCTATCGTGACCGCAGCCATTACAATTTGAACGCGTAACATCATCGAATGCGCAGCGGTCACGATAGGCCGGAATCAGCGGTCACGTTGACCGGAATACGCACTTTGCGGCAATCCAACCAGGAATGATCAAGTACGCGATCTGGGCAAACGCAATCACAAACGTATGAACCAGTAAAAGATCCGCAGTGGGCATTGACGAGTGCGGCATATTTGCGTCGAGCCAGTTCCGTAGTGATGCGAGCAGGCTTGCTCCTGACAATGCTAGCGCAATAATCATGAAACAAAAGCACGTCATATTTAAAAGGACAAAAGTTTTCACAATTGGATTGCACCGCTTGACGGTTGTGATATCGGCAACAACACTCGCCCAGATACCTAACATAAACGGCACGACAATGACCAAGCTGAACATAAACGCCCCCTCAAGTAGCGACTGAGCATTGCGGGAAAAAGCTCGCGACGCACCACAGATTTCAAGTGTGGCACAGACGCACTATGCAACTTCTGATCCAGATCAACGCCCGTCGTTTTTCGAAGGCAAGATCTCGATAATAGTCCAGTGACGTCAACTATTCTGTTTAAGGTAACCGGAGCCGAGAACAAATCGATGGTGTCTAGTACCGGCTGCGGAACGCCCATAACTACGGGCGAATTTGGGCAGTTTCCATAGAATCCGAGAATGGCAACTAACAATTTGGTGCCGAAGTGCTGTCCCCACCCCATCTCAGCCGTTCGCCTTAAATTGAAAACGCAGAATTTCCATATCTGCGGCAGAAGGCATATATATCTTTAAACTAAGGGATTACCGCTCACCCCGATGTGCTGTCCATCTTGATCAGCAGGAGTTTCAGATTTTGGAGGGCCTTGTCTTGCATCAATGTCCGGTCAAGACGTTGGAACATGGTCTGGGAGCTCAGACGGGGACAGCGGCGGCATGACGCACAATGTACACCGGCATTGCGTCAAATCGACACCAGCGCATAGGATTCGGCGTCTACATCGGCGAGGTACAGTTTATTGCGCATTGGGGTTCTGGACTTCACAAGATAAACCGACCCACGACGGTTTCGCCGAACTAAGCCCAAACTTACAGGTCGAAAGTATCTCTAAGCCGGCGCGGAAAAAAGCGTATTACCAGTTCGCATAATGCGGTAGCCAAGGCGACTGGCAAGTGGTTCCAAATTAGTAATTATGTCTTGTTGGAGCCATGCTGAATCGGTTTCCTGATAAAGCCGTGTCAACAGATTCAATGCTTCTTGGGTACTGTGCGCTGCGATTAGAACAACGGCGGTGGCCGCAAGGTTGTAAGAGCTATTTTTAACGAACGTTTCAAGCTCGTCTTCGCTTAGTCCTTCTCCATTTACTTGAAGAATTCCAAGTGCCCGCCCCGCAAGAGCTGAATCGTTGGTATCGCTACCGGCACCGGCCTCCAATGCTGCATCAAGCGCACGGCGTAGCAATTGCTGATCGCTTTCGAAGCCCAATAGAATGGCGTCTAATACTAGCCGAAGTCGGTCGATTGCCTCGTAATCCTCGTGCATGAGCCAAGTGTTAAATAGCTCGTGACATGCTGCTCGTCCATGATGAAACGGGGTGGATTCGATAGAACTGGCGGTTAAACTAAATCTCGATATGCGGTGAGTTAGTCCGATCGCTAGCGCACTAGTGATGGCCACCCGGTCCTTCGCAGTCCAAGGACGGTTTGTAATTGCTGCGACAGCTCTATCGACCGGGCCTCGCTCCGGAAAGTGCCCTAGCAATGTCAATGTGGCGCACACAAATTCAGCCTCTAGAACGTCGAATTGGCTAAGTAGCTCCTCAAACGCACCTATATCTCCAACACTCATAGAATAAAGAAGCGTGATGTTGCGAAGTGGTCCGGTGAGCTGATCCAGGGCGAGTAGGTTTTGAATGCGATCACGATTGTTCGATTTGCACCAGTCCGAAATCAAATATCCGAGTCCCTTCTGTGCGCCGGCGGTCGGCAAATCCTTATCACTCAATAAACGCACTACTGTGCGGGCGTCGACAGTTGAGCATGCTAAGGCACAAGCTGCTGTTGACCTACGGTGATGATCCTCTGCAGTTAAGCCTTCGATGATAAGGCGCTCTATGATGCTGTCGAGACTGCGCCCGGACTTGCTCCAGGCGGCGAGTCTTATTTGCAATGGCATTACATCGTCCATCGCGACGCTATAAGCAGTATCGCCGTCTATGCATCCGAATTTCATGTGGCCTATCAGGCAGCTGATCGCATCTGCCTCTTCGCCATCTCTTGACCCGGACTTATATCGTTCGATATACAGAACAAACGCTTCGGTTCCGAGGCGATCAACCTCGTCTTGAAGATCCGATATATGTAGTAGGTTGTTGATGTTGCCAGCGACGAGTTCTCGAAGGACCGAAATGGAAAGCGTACTGTCTCGGTTTAACGCCACGATAGTACCTGCTCCATTGTGGAGCAGAGAGCGATTGCTGAGTTTTGCGCGGATCGCGCTATGAAGTGGCCTCGAGAAAACATCTACAATAATTCCGTCGACCAGCCTATTAGTTTGCCAGGAGTTGGTTCCCCAAATGGTTGCAAGACGATGGCCAATTTCCTCCCATTGCGCAGGAGTCACAAGCATGCCATTGGCTAGACACCGCCCAATAAGCCGAAGTCCTGTATAGAATGCATCGTCGTCCTGAGCGAGTATCTGGGCAACAATTGGAGTGGAATCAGGATGTCGCTCAAAAGCGAACTGAAGTGCTTGTGCCCAAGGCCGCTTAAACATCATTTTGAGTCGTTGGGCTAGGTGGTCGTCTGGCAGCTCGAGCAGTTCTCTCGAGGCGAGATACTCTTGAACGATCGGGAACGGAAATGAAAGCCGTACTAGGCCTGTGCGCCGCAATACACCGCGCCGGATTAGGGCTTCTCGTGCGACGTCCGGCGAAATAGAAGGTCCCACATCTTTAGAGCAAGTCGAGAACAACTGCTTCGATACGCCGACAGAGTCTGTTTCTAGTGCCTTGAACGCCGCCCGTTCAACAATTCTTCTTAGGGTCTCGACATCAAGTGAGTCACTCTCCGTGCGCTTGAATTCGAATGGCCTGAAAAGCGTCTCGATATACGACTCCAGCAGGTCGCTGCGTCGCAAATCTTCGGACTCGAGTCGCATTACCAGCATGAGGGCCAAGAAAATTGGGATGCGAACTAAATGTGCAAGATCGGTCCGGGAAGCGATTCTCCTCAATATAGCGTCAGCCAGCGTCGGCTCTCCTGCTCGATAAAATGCGACATACTGTCGAATTTCGGTATCGCGCAACGGAGAAAGCTCTATCATCGTTGCTCCGTGAAACGGAGGCAATGCGGCGGCATCCCGCACGGTGAGCATCCATCGGATTCCTGAGTGTGCCGCACAATATACTTTTAGTCGTTCTATGACAAGCGTGCGCTTCTCGCTCGAAACCTCATCAAGACCATCAACGAATAGAACCAATGCTCCCGTCGCTGCAGCCGCTTTCCAATCTATCTGAACACCGAATTCGCGATTCACATTCTGTTGGAGAAAGTCACCAATCGTAAGCCCTGAATCAGAAAAGCTGGTGACTTGTATGATTGCTGGTATAAGACCACCTGCGGAGATTTTCCGAGCGATTGCGTGCACTAAGGTTGACTTGCCAAAACCAGGTCCGGCGATCACCACCGTTGCATTTAACCCATTGCTCGGGAAGTTCCGAAGATCGATTTCCTCACTATCCATGAAATCGCGCCACCGAGGCAGATCGTCGTCAAAGTCGACACGTTTATTTCGGTCGAATCGTAGGCCGCGTGGCCAGAGGAATTCCGTACCTTGCGCTGGTCGGAAATCTGTGCCTGGCACTTCGATGGTCGCTAACGAACCTACGACAGAAAGATACGATGCCAATCCCCAGCTCGACGGCGTTGTAATGGTAATTTCAAATTGGCTATTTAGCCGATCTCGAAGTCCTGCGCTGTGAAAGCGACTACGCGTCTCTGCGCCCTCCCATGCAATTTGGGTCAGTGTCTCAAATAGCCGAGCTGTGGTCACAGAGGATTCTGGTACCCAAATGGGGACGTAGTCTCGGTCGAGTTCTGCCGCAGGCATAACCTTGATTTCAATCCGTTTGAAAAGCTGAAATACTTCCGTTGTTCCAGCATTTATCGCACGCGCAATGGAGGTTGCAAGGTGTTGCTGCGTACTAGTCAGCCTCGCAAACCATTCTTCAGTATCAGCGCCATCAGTTCGGTCGCTTAATGCTCGAAGGTCGCTAGCTGTAGTAGACGGTTCGCCCAGAACTAACGACAGTGAGTCGTCTGGGGATAGCGGCTGGCGGTGCATCGACGCCCAAAGAGAAACCCAGGCATCTCCCGTCCGTTGCAAGGCCATCTTTACCTGAAAAAACTGGCGGGATCCATCATCAAAGCGAACGACGAAATCGTCTACCCTGTCTGGCGACTCGATTCGCACCTCAATTGGACGATCACGGCTGTGGCGCTGGCGCACATCAACCATTCGCCCGAGATATAGTGCGACTATTCGGTCTTGATACCTGATGCCTGCCTGGGTCGTTGGCCCGCCGATTTCTGTCAATTTGTTATCCTCTGTATTTGATTTTTGAGATAATCTCCGTCGCTGTAGAGGACGAAATCACGCAGGATGCATGTTACATGCTGCACCAAGCACTGCTTATGATACTGTACGTCTAACGCTATGTCTCAGCTTCTCTCTATGCAACCTAACGATATTGCAACGATCGCATCAGCAATTTTCGCTGGAGTATCAGCCTTGGTCGCGGCTGCGGCCATTTACTTCCCTTGGCGCCTTCAGCAGAACCACGAGCTATTGAGCCAGGCGGTGCTTTCGCTAGAACGTGCTTATATAGCTTTGTCGAACAATGGGCAGAACGTTCACCCCCCCCTTGCAAATCGCTTGAACTGGCTAACTTGTGCTCGGCACATTGAAGCCTACAAGATGCTGAAGAAACTAATTAAGACCAATCTCCATCGATCACTCTGCGAAGAGCACGAAGAATTCTGGCGCCATCAGATATACATTTGCTTAGATATGCGCGCTATTCGCCAAACTTCGTACTTTGACGAGGCACCACCGCCGGAGCGAATTTCAGGAATAGAGCCGCGTTCGGCCATCATCATTTACTGTTTCGCGTCTTGGTCGAAGACAAAGCCAGACCCTATTGAAGAAGTAGATATCCAAGCGCTGATTAAAGAATATGACCCACTGACGGGCAACATCGGCTTGCGAACATATATTCAAACAAAGCACCCGCATATCTTATGCGCAAAATAAACCTGCGCTCGACCTGACGCCTCAACGACTACGCCGTTAGGATCCCAGCTCACCGCACGCTCCGGCGTATACATATCGGTTACGGGTACTGGTGTCGAACCGACCGCATCTGTAGGGACGCAGCGTACATTTCATAAATGGTGAGTAACGCCATTAGCGTTTGTTTAGCTTTGTCTGCTAACGGCGTTCACGAGTTACAGACGTGGCCGGTTGTCGGCCTTGGACCACCGCCCTGATGGACACAACATGCGGATCTAAAGGGCTGGTTAATGGACATACTGAAAAAGTTGGCTCTATCCCTTAAACGCTTCATTCGCAGCCTCGACTCTCAGTTCGAGCTCATGGGCCTCAGCAACGCCAACGCCGACTAGTCGCCCGAGCGCGCGGTCGAGACGGGCGCGTAAGGGATGCGACGGAGCGAGCAATCCCGGCTCCTGGACGATTGCCGCTTCCAGCCATTGAACAACCTTTCCTCCGATGCCCATGTCGATCCACAGCCCGGGCGACTGTGTGCGACCAAACCAAGCCTCGGTCGCTTCGAGCAATAAATCGAGATGACGCACGCGCGTCGCAACTAGGAGCAAGTTCATCGTGCACAACGCCACGAAGGCCGTCGGACCGGCTGACAGCAGCGGTCTTATCGCTGGGAGGAGCGGGTCGACGCGGTCAAACAACACGGGAGGCAGATAGCTCTGCGTCCCGTTAAACGGGTTGTAAGTGCTGAGCATTAGCTTTGCGACGATCCCACCGCTCTGCATGTCGATCCGTGAACTATCCGGGTCATCGGCATATCGCCACCTATGGAGTGTCATCACGCGCTGCGCTAAGCGGGTACGCAAATGGGCAGGCCGTGCCGCCGTGCGCTGAGGATCATTGAAATAAAGCGCGTCGGCCGAGTGGATGACAGTTTGAGCGACCTTGCCGAATGGCTCATCTGGCAGATCCGTCACGAGTTTCAGATCAGCTTCGAACGACGCATCGGTGGAGTCGAGCAGCCGCTCGGCGAACAGCGCGTAGTAGTGCATATTCCACTCGTGCGGATCGCGATCGATCTCGACATCTACAGGCAGACCTAGCCCGTTCATCCGTGCGGTCCAGTCGACATAGGCCTCGACCACTTCCTGCCTCCAATCGATTGCCCCCAAGGGCGCGGCCTGGACCATCTCCAGCCATTGCGCTGCCGCGTTACTGTTGACGTGGATGATCGACGATGGCTCGGCGACCGCAGACTTGATCGTCTCTTCTTCCCCGCACTCTGACGATGTGATGAGTTCAGGTACTTGGAGGCGTGAACCGCGCCGCAGAAACGGGGATTCAATGGGCCATGCCGGCCATTGAGGTTCGGCCTCGCCACCCAGCCAAGAGATCTCGGCCGCGACTGCAGTATCAACAGCCGCAGTCCGCTCAGCGCAAAAGCGCGCATGCTCAGCCTCGTCCCGTTCATCGTAGCTTTTCCAGCGCCAAACCACGCTTGCGAATGCAGCGCGCATTGCTGCCTTGAAGAGCTTGGGCTCGATTTTTAGGATCGGCGAGAGTCCGGCTGAGTATGCCGGCGCCGCACTGCGATCCTCGCGCGTCGCGAGCCGGACCAGCACGTTCCGGTCCGTCTCACCACCCTTCCGAGCCCAGAGATGGATCAAAGCAAGGATGGCAATTGCGGGTCGATTGAAGCGCAGCGTACCCGCAGATCCGATATCGCGATCTGAATGCTCTTCGAGCGCTATCGCAATCACCTGGCGAACCCAGTCCTCTTCGCTAGAAAGCAGAGCGTCGTCACCGTCGCGAGCCACTAGCAAGGCGGTCATGATTAGTCGGGTTGAGCGCGACTTTAGGACATCGGTATCGCTATCGTCGGGGAGCTCGCCGCCCGCATAGACAACCGCATCGCGCGCTGTCGCGGCAGTGGCATATTCGCTTCCGCCCTCGATCGCCAAATTGATGCAGGATTCAATCTGGGTCGAGCGAATGAATGCGATCCGCTGCTGCTCCATCATTTCAAGATGCGCAGCCTCTTCCGTTGGCGGTCGATATCCTAGTTTTCCGTCTCCGACATCGATCCAGTTCGATCGCTGCAGCATATTGTTGGCGACGCGTGCGATGAGCCGCGCGTCACTCCAATTCGAATGGGATTGAATGGGCTCAAGGCTCGCTACCCTAGCCCCCAGCTGCTCGCGCAGGCGGTCCGCCACGGGATCGTCTCTCAGATAAAAGTGCACCACATCGAACAAGGTCATGCGTCGCGACGGGCGGCCCTTCAAGTCAGCGAGCCTTACCTTGGCGTCCGGTTCCTTCCCGATCGCAAACTGCTCAGGCCCCGATCCAAGTTGATCATGATCTCGGCGCATGCGGTCGGTGGCCAGCAACTCGGGATCAGCGATCAACGGCGCCAGCTCATCGCGCGCTACGTCGAAATGCGACAGCAGAGTATCGATCGCAATCAGGAGGTACGCCGCACAGCTGCCGTCGGGCCCGAGAATATCGGCAAGCACTTCATCGACCGGGGCACCATCGTCAAGCCTTTGTTGGCTCCAGGCTTCCAGCGCCTTGAGTCCGGAGGCCGCCGCATAACTGCGGCATTGATCCCTCGACCAGAGATAGCTGTCGGTCCTGGGGAAAAAGCGTGGACCATCGCCGAAATCGACGGTGAAGCCTGGATCTACGGACGCGTGAGCGTCGGTGCTAAAGGCAATCGCTTCCGCAACCAGTGTTCGGATCAGCTCTAACCCTTTGGCGGGCGCGGACTTCAGAAGATCGAGGAATGGGGGCTGCGCCGGCGAGGCCGGCAAATAGTTGCTGTCGGCAAAAGTGAAGGCCCGCTCCATTGTGCGGCCACGGCGGCCTCGCCGATCCCCTGTCTGGAGGAGGCTCGCTAACACGAGTTCAGCCAGCTCGGCGGGCGCAATCGGGGCAATCACTATAGAAAACTGCCGGATCGCCTCGACCTTGTAGGTGTTGCGCTCATTGCCGACCTCCCTCAAATAGGCCTTTAGCTCATCAGGCGCGAATTTGCCGAGCAAGATAGCCATCAGGCGAAGTTGCTTGATCATGCTGCTTCGCCCGCCGCTCGCTGTCCTCCCAGCGTACTGATCGTTCGGGATCGTCACTGCGGCGTCACGGACATCGAGCTGCCGTAGCCAGCCGAACAACATGTGACTAATTTGTTGGGCGAACGGCTGAAGATGGTGGAGTAGATAGAGCTGTATTTTGACCAGTTCGACCACCGCGCCGATCGCGGATATCGATATCTCGGCCACATGCGCCAGTACCCATCGCAGCACCACGATGGCGGAGCCGGTGACATCGGTCCGATGGGAACGTGGTATATCGATCTTGGTATCATCCGGCATCCTCACCAGGTCGGAAGTCGCTACGGTTTCGACTGCGGCAATCGTCGTGCACAATTCGATGAAGAGAGCCGCCCCGTCCTCAAGCAATCTGGAGCTGCACTTTTCAAGAAGTTCGTATCCGGCCTCCGAACGCGACAGGCCTAGGATCGCCTGACGCCGCCAGGACCCATGTGCCTCGATGACCGAGAACTGCCCGAGCAGCTGGGTCCAGCCGATGCAGTCGGCACCCGCCTCCAGCGCGAGGCGGGAGGCGAACTCGATACCGCGGGCAACGCGCGGTGAGACCGGCACGGTCATGTCCAGAGCAGCCAAATGCCGGGGGTGCTCAGCGATATAACTGCCTATCGCCCAGTCACGCAACACGTCGTGATAGAAGTCGAGACGGTCGCGACGTACCTCCCTGAACGTCATCGCCCCGAGCAAATGCGAACGCGCGGCTGAATCTTCTACAATTTCGAGTCCTCCTTCGCCTCTCAATGCGCTTGCCGCGAGCGCGGCTATCAGCCGCTGCGCGGCACGGATGTCTTTTGCAGGAGCGCCATCCGCACTCTTCCACCAGAAACCAGCCATCTCAGCTTCGGTCCGGATTCCGGTAGCGCTAGGAACCTTCAGCAGCCGGGACAATCGGTAGAGATTTCGGGCAAGTCCAGCGGCCGGATGTTTCGGGTACAACAGCGATTGGAGATCCGGCGCTTGATCGACAAGGAGCGCGACCTCATCGTCCGATAGGGGCCCGACTTGTATCGGATACGCGCCACCCATTGCAGCAACGATCTGATCGTCGAGCCAGAGTTCGATGTTGATGTTGCCGGCCGTCCGCGTGGTGGCGATCACCTTGAAGTCCGGGATTGCGCTCGCTGCCCTCATGAGCTCGGCGATAGTGCGCTGGCGACCAATATCGTCGAACATGTCCAGGCCATCGATGAAAAGCATCGCACCACCGCTTGCGGCGAGATCTGTCAGAAACTCGGCTGCGGATCCTGGGATGCCGAGAGCGTTTGAAAACGGCAGCCAGCCTCCTGGCGGCGTCGCATCCCGGTCGAGGACGATGATCGGTGCCTGGCGCGCAACACGCTCGGCGAAATGGCGAAGGACCCAGGATTTGCCGACGCCAGGATCCCCACAGACCTCGACGAAACGATGCGCTTCGGATGCCTCGTCGACAGCAGCCACTGCTTCCAGCCGCGGCAAGGTCACCCCCGCCACGCTCGTGCCGATATGGGCAAGGGTGTTCCGCGCGAGCTCGGCAAGTCTGACGCGTGCCGGACCATATTCGCGGCCACCAGCAAGCCGGAACCCCGCCTCGGCGAGATTGGCCACGAGGGCAGCTTGGTCGATTTCACCACCGGTGGTCCCAGTCTTTATTGACAAGTCGACCAGCCGGCTCCATAGCGCACCAGCGCGGCCAACGTCCTCGTCGGCTAGTGCCATCCGTGCGAGTGCCTGCCCATACGTTCGGGCGATCGGTGATGTCGCTTCGAAATCGAACTCGAGGATGAGCATCCGCCGCAGTAGCGCCCAGATCGCATTGTCTTCATCGACGACCCCGCTTGCAACAAGATGCTTTCGCGTCGTCGCAACGAAATCCCGCATGTCTTTGCTCGCAATGCCCTTGGCGCCTAGCCTAGTAAAGAACGCTGCCGCGTTCTCCATTGTCTGAGCCCATTTGAGCACATCCTGATAAGCACCGGAAATCTTGCGGCTGGTCCGCTGCGTCGCTATGCCGAGAAAGTGTCGATCCGCAGGAACGGAACCCACCACGCTCCGCGCTATCTGGGAGGCAACGTCTCGATAGACGCTATCCTGCGGTGAAAAAGTGATATCCCGTTTCGACTGAATTTCGAGGACGACGTCGCCGGACGGTCCCAGGCCCGAAGCGATCAGGTCATCAAGCTTAAACCCTTGCTCGGTGCCTTGAAATCGGATGCTGACAATCCGTGCATCTGGCATGCCCGGCGCCCGGTTACCCGTTAATAAGGCCAGCAAATAGAGAGCACCGAGTTCACCTTCAATATACGCGCCGGCAGGTCCTCTAGAGGCTGGGCTTGAACCGTGTTCTTTTTCGCTATTGCGATGTGATTCCATCAGCTATTATAAGTGTGAAGAGTAACGAGACGTGCAGCTTGGCGCATAGTCAGTAGTATTGTAAAAGCGCAGTTTCTACGGCACTGGGGTATTATAGGGATCAGGCTCATGCATCTTATCTGCTAGATAATATAGGCCCCACAAGGTAATGACGAATAGCTGAAAAAGAAAAAGCACATACACCGCAAGAGCGATTGCCGATACTGCGTCCACAACGGATCCTATAAAAAGCTTGCGCGCAGGAAGTGCGATCGCTTGGGCATAATAGGCAAAAAGACTAAGAGCTATACTAAGGGCAGTTAAATATGCGAATAAAAGGCATAGGAAACGGCGACGGGTCAGCTTCATGTCTACCCACTGTCCCGAGTAGTTGGTATGGAGTGTTGGGGTTGGAGCTGGAACAATTCGATCTAACCCTGTCTGTTGCCCAAACGTAGCCACCGCAGCCAAAGCTGCTATATAGAATCCAGGCAACCCTTGCACAAATCCTTGTGCCGACGCTACAAGTCCACTGCCTGCCCATACATTCATGTCCTCTCGCATTGGCCAAATTAATATTAGAGAGATCAACGTGAGTCCGATCGGAAGATACCAATCAACCTTTCGTTTTACTGGGTGCCTAATAAATATATAAGCAAATGGGCGGAACAGCTGATAGAAAAGCATGATGTCCTCAGAGTAATGCGCGCAATTTCGCTACCGTCTCCGGGTGTACACGTTCATAGCCCGTGTTTAACTTCTGAGCGAACCCTTCGAGCTTTACCTTGCGAACGTATTTGTCCTCGTTCACTAAGTTCATCGTGATCGCATCAAGTTCAACTGTTCTGCGAAAGTCGGCTGTATCGTTAAAAATCACACGCAAATGTCCGACTTGTTGCCGTACTGCAGAGCGCGCAATTTCTCCAATTCTAGTAAACATAGGAACAGGTGCATCTTGCATCGTCAAATGCACTACCTTTTTCTTTTCTTGCGTACCTGCTATCCCGTCGAACTGGGGCATACCAGGAAATACCTGAACCAGCTCTATACCTTTCAACTTACCGTTGTTCAGCTCGTCCTCAAATTCATTCGATGGATGGGCGCGGAATTCGTAAGTGTACTCGCTCAATCGTCGCAGACCTGGATCTCCGCTTGCATCGTTGCACATAAAAAATTCACGGTCGGCACGAGTAGCAGCTTTTGTTACTAGCTTGAGTAGCATCGCTATGTCTCCACTTCCGATACCAATAGCATCCTCGACTAAAGCAGTATATGTATTGTTAGCGAACGGAGCTAATTTCACTACCACATGCGCAGAAAATGCGTTCCCTTGATTGTTGACCTTTGTTGCCACCTGAAAGTGCTGTGTTACGGGGTCAGAAATCGCTTGATCAGCCGACAATTTATCTGACCGAGTTACAAGAATGGAAACGGAAGATTGATCTGGGGCGAATTCGATATCTGCGATATGCCACGTTTCGGTCTTGCTACGGTTCGTCCGATTGCATGGACTCACTGCCAAGTAGTTCTTTAACTTCCCTATAAGTTCGGAAAAAGGACGAGCAGGAAGATCGATTGAACCCACCAGGCGATCGCGTGCGTGCGCACGCACATTCAGATCATAATACTTCACCAACCGCTTGTTTGCCTTCACGTATTACCCCTAGGTTATTTTTGTTAACAGTAATACAAAAACCGGGGATGGTCAACGTAGAGTATGTGAAAGTAGTCCCTCAATAGCATCAGCGTTTGCTACAAATCTTCCTCCCAAGCAAATAATTTGCAAAAAGTACGCAACACCCTAAGTAAATTACTTTGATCGCAATTCCAATTTTTGCCTGAGTATCTTCCCACGTTACGTGCAAGTAGTGTTACAAAAAAGCGCTCGGCGCTGGCAGCGATATTGCCCGCCTACCCTTATCTTAAAGATCAATCGAAAACGGAATCGCATGTAGGTTGATCTGCGAAGGCGCAGTGCAAGCTAAAACCGTTCCAACGAATGTAAACGTATCGACGGACGTTCGATAGCGGCGCAAGGTTATCGAGAATCAGGACAAAGGCCGAACTGTGGGAAGCGATCAGGCCACCATGCGAACACCCGCGGGGTGTTCCCGAATGGGGTCTCTACAACCTCAAAAGTAACCTCCCCCTTTATTCTTATCAATACTACCGCATTACCGGCTTTACTAACGTCGCCTCTTACACAACTTTAGACACCGCGCAAAGCAGTGCGGCGGTGCGGCTTTATCGTTCTTCTTATTACCTAAATCTTCTTACGGGGCCGATATAATGGAACTTAATCCCGTCGCACAAGAACGAATCCTCACGGTGGCCGACAGGCTCGTTGCTGACCACGGTGCAAACCGAAGCATCTGATCTGGCAATCCAGCTATAGGCGGACCAGCAACAGATTGATGAGTTGTTCAGCAATGCCGCGTAATCACGGCATCGGCCGAGCAGACGCACATTAAGCTACGCGAAATGGAAAAGCGCTGCGAGGACCTGCAGCGGGAGCGGGAGCGCTTATACGCTGCACTCGACAGGGCCACCGAGGATTCGGCCTCGCAGCGGGCATCCCACGCCCATGATTTGAATCGAGCGCAGGAGCTGTCGGAACAGCTGCGCCGGCGCGCAGCTCAGCAGGAACGGGCTCGCAACATGGAACTTGCCGCCGCGCGCGAAGAACGACAACGCATCTACGATGCGCTTAAGAGCGCCAACAGGGATGCGGCCCAACTGCGGCAAGCCCATGCTCAAGAAATGGATGCAACACGCAACCTGCTCGAACAGGTTCGCCTCAACGCCGCTGAGCAAGAACGCGCACTGGGCGCGGAACTAGCCAATGCCCGGGAGGAAAGCGCCAAGCTGCGCGGCGCCATGTCGGCATTGGAAAGGATCAAAGCTCCACGCCTGCCGAAGGCCGCCGAGAAAACGGATGGAGCCGGAAAAAGCTGACGAGACGCAAACGAACAAGGGTTGAGCAAGCGCAGGGCGTTGGCAAAACAACAATCTATAATGAATTCAGGACACTTGGATACGCTGGGTTCGCGAAGCACGTCGCCGCGAGTAAGGATTTTGGAGCGGGAGAAGAGTCTCGAACTCTCGACCTCAACCTTGGCAAGGTTGCGCTCTACCAACTGAGCTACTCCCGCGTGCGGAGCCGAATTACAACAGACCTTTTAAATGTTTTTCCACTGAAATAATGATCTTCGCGTGCAATCATGGAGACGGATGTTACCTTGGATGTGGATCAGGCGGCGGCGATGTTGCATGCTGATCGGGAGACCGTGCTTAACGTGGCGCGCCGAGGGGAACTACCAGGCACCAAGATCGGCAAGTCTTGGGTATTCTTACGTTCGAATGTGCTCGACTACCTGAAGCTACGCATTGAGGCGGACACCGCGCGGCGCAAGCAGGTGGCCGCCGCTACGCATGCCGCTGTTGCAGTCGCTGTTACCTCCCCTCAGCATCACCGGCGCACCAAACTGCCAACGCTTCCCACACTTCCCGACACGCAGCGCCCGCGCGGCCGCAAGCGCCCGCCATCACCATAGATGCGGCGCCAGATCGCTGCCGCGCAAGCTCGCATAACGTTTGAGCTGGCGCGGATTGCGGTGGCCGGTAGTTCTCGGATCCGCACGTCCGTCCGCTTGGTGCGCTCGTATAGCCGACAATTGAATTCATGGCGCAGATCGTGGGACCGGATCCTGCCCAGCCCCGCTTCGCGAAAACGTACGTAGACAACCACGACAAGTCGCACGTGGCCTACTCCAACACCGCGTCGTCAAGCTCCATTGCTCACGCACGGAAACAGCCGCCCGCCCCATCTCTGAATCGCTTGCATGGTGTTAGCGGATGCACCCGATCGGGCCGGCGACCACCAGGCTGTTGATCGGCACCTGCCGGCGGTCGGCATTCTTCGTGCACCGCAAGAAGAAGAAGAAGAAGAAGAAGAAGAAGCTCGAAGCTCACCTGCGGCAGCTCCAGCGTATAGCACCCGCGCATCCGCATGCGATTCAAGCGCCGTGGTGGAGAAACGTGGTCGTCCGCGCGCGGTAATGGTACATGGGGTATGCACTACTCCTCACGCGGCAGCACGCGGCGATCATCCTCGTCATCGTTTTTCGGCGGCTTACCGCGATCGGCGAGCCGCTGCTCATCTTCGGGTGGACAGGCGGCAAACCCCGCTTGACGAAGCGCAGCGAATTGGTGGGTAGAATCGCGGAATGTTTTCGCATCATCCAGTCTAAGCAAAGCTAGAGCGTCTCACCGTCAAAAATCGGTCCGATGAAAGCTGCTGACAACTGATGCCACGAATGAATACCGGGTCGCCCTACTCACCAGACTTGTTAACGATCCCGCCGAGCAACGCGGCGTCACGCGCCTGACTTCCGCATTCTGCAACGCCGTGCCACGTAGGGAAAGGCACGCGATGGACTAAGTTTTTCTACCGGCCTATACAACTAGGAGTTCAAATTACTGAATATCGCGGCGAGACAAACAGATCGGGCCGAAGGCATTGCCTGGAGAACCTGCCTCCGTACATACGAGTTCAGCAACATTGGGGCACTCCAACAAAATGGTCATGGCTTTGCGATGCGCTCGACACACCCCGCATTCTGCTTCACATCGGCGCCGATCAGGGTCAGGGTTTCCACATGACTCAATCGCGCATCGATATGTTCGCACGCAAAATCGCGCAACTGGTCGACCGAATCGAAAACGCGCCAACCGCGCACCTCATCCTTGACGAAACTTGCTGAAAAAATAGTGCGCCCGTCGCGAGCAAACAATGCTTGAGTAATCGGGATAGCACGGGTTTCCATGCGAGCAATCGGTTTGCCGCTTGCGACATCCCACAGCATGACCTGGGATTCGTAAATTCCCGGATTCTGTCGTTCCAATCCCATTTCAGAAATACCCGTCGTAGTCAGCAACTTACGACCATCGGGGCTAAATCTCGCGTTTGTAAGGTAGTCGCCGTGCCCTCGAAAAGTTCGAACGTGCTTGCCCGTTGCGGTTTCCCATATTTTTGCCGTGAAATCCCCTGCGGCAGTGACGATATACTCGCCATCCGGGGAAAAACGGATATCAGTAACAGCGTCGGAGTGCGGCGCACTGGGAGTTGCCGGGTCGAAAAATGCTGTAACCACCCCAGCCGTTGTCGCCTGAAGGTCAACAGTCATCCAATCCGAGCTATTCCGGAGGGCCGCGTGCCGTCCATCACTGCTAAACACCAATTGTTCCACGTTGCCGAAGGCAATGCCACGGAGCTTGCCCGACTCCCGCTGGAAAATGTACACGTATGAGGCCGTCATCGCAAACAACTGGCGGGACGACGGCGACCATGCCACCGCCCTGATGGCTTCAGGGAGTCTCCACGCAGCATATCGGAAGGGTGCGGTCAGATCCTGAACGTATAGCCAGGCGCCGTCGGTGAAGGCGACCTTCTTGCATCCCGGGCTGGCCTCCGCCGCGCCCAGCAGCAGGCCAAGTGCCACGGTAGGTGGCCGGATACGCTGACCATCGGACAGACGGATAACATCGAAGCGTTGCCAAGCACGGCTCGGAGCGACGATGCACGCGGGTCGTATCCAGTCAGAATGGAGGCCCGAGTCCAAGCTGGGCCCTTCGTAAACCACGCCAGCGGATGGTCGCCCCACCACCACGCGCTCGCCACTGCGAATAACCACACTCTGGTTATCATCTGAAAAATTCAATGCGACCGGATCCCTCGGTGCCGGGATCTCGAACGACGCTTGGCTGTCCAGCGCCCAGATGCGCGCTACGCCGTTTGTGGTAACAGCCCCAAGCAGGCGTCCATCTTCCGATAAGCCGATAACACCGATGTCATCTTTTTTTCTTATTGTCAATGATTGCGGTATCAGCAATGGCGTGCTTTTCCAGACATACACATCGTGGGCAGCCGAACTGTCACTTGCGATGGTGACGATCAATTGTTCCTTTCGACTATACAAAGTCTGCCCGATCCGAGCATTGTGCGTGGCAAAGAGCTGTTGCCGGATACCGAGCGGTAACCCCCAGATCGATGCGGTACGATCCATCGACGACACCAGCACCTCGTCTTCGGAAACGAACTCCGCAGTCGCCGGCGTCAACATGTACTCGCCGACACCTTTGCAGGGTGTATTGAGGGTGGCGACCAGCTCGGGCATAAGCGTCATTTGCCAGATGCGCACGCAGCCATCGATATGTCCGGTCGCCAACTGCTCTCCATCCGCTGAAACGGCCAACGGCCAGCCGGGCAAAGCCATCCGGTGAAATACTGGCTTGGTGTTACTTGCGTAACGCCACTCCCAGTATCCCTCCTGAACGTTCACGAGTAACGCGTGGCGCGCCTCCAAAAACTTCAGTTGCTTGCCTGTTTCGCCACCAGGGTTAAATCGACGAACTTGGTTAGTGGCATCCAGCAAATTCACAATGCCGTCACTCAGCGCAATGGCTAGCACATCGTCCTTGGCGTGCCACTGGTGGGTCGAAATCTCGCTCTCTAGCCCAAGGACCAGCGACCGATCCAGTGCAGCTCCCCGTAGAACCGCCAGCCGCGCCTTTCCGCCTGCGTTTTCGGCCATCATCACCGCCTCGCCGGAGCGCGAAAATTCCGCATTGCGCCATTCGCCAGGTAGCGTCTTTAGCACTTTCAGGGTGCCGTCGGCGAGAGCGAGTTCAACGATGGTCCCTTTTTTTGTCACCGCCCTGACAACACCGCGCTGTTCGCCAGATACCGCCAACACCTCCGCATCAAGCTTGACCGACCATAGGGGTGGGCCGCCCTTCAGTGACCACAGCTTCACCGTAGTATCGCGTGAGCCCGTGATAAGACGCTTTTCATCCACGCTGAGTCGCGCCGAGTTAACCGGTCCCAGATGCCCGCTCAAGACATGGCGTTGGACCAGGTTCGACACCGCTGTATATAGCGCGTCTTCGACTTCGGGGATGGCCTCCGCTTCGCCCACTAGCGGCGGCCGAGGCAAGGCTGCGGCGGCCACCAGTGCAGCCCTGGCGTAATCACTCTTGTCAGCCAGCTGCGCCGACACGTTCGCGAGCTTCAGGGACTGCGCAACTTGTTTATTACCGAACTGCACCCATGCTGCCGACAAGGCACTCAGCAGCCCCACCATCACGATGGCCGCCGCCGCCAGCGCGGCGCGGCGTCGACGCCGGTTACTGGTCTGGCGGCGCAGGCTAGCCGCGATAAATTGCGCCTCCACGGCATTGGCATCCGCTGCATATTCCTGGCTGAACTGCTGGACCAGTTTGGACCTGAGCGGATCCGCCCACAATAGCTCATCCTGCAGGTGGTTGGTATGCTCCCACTCCGCCGCCGCCTGTGTCAGCTTGCGCAATGCAAGAACCTTTGTCGTATCTTCACGGATCCAGTGGTTCAATCGCTCCCATCCGAGGATCAGCGCATCATGCGCCAGCTCGTAGTACACATGCTGACCACCTTCGTCGCGCACGCCTCCGGCAACGAGCGGCGTCGAGTCGCTGATGATCAGCGCCGCCCCCGTGAGAGCGAGTAACAGCGCATTAATGCGCCGTTGCTCCTCAACGTCCAGCACCGTCAGCTCCCACTTCGCCACCCGCCGTCGCGAAAATTCACCACGCTCGATCGCGACGAAGCGCAGCAAGACTCTGCGGGCCGTATCAGCATACTTGTCATCGCCGCCATCGACAATCGCATTCGCGGTGACGCGCAGCGCACCGGTAACGCCACCCTGCAAACTGTCATAGTCGGCGCGCGTCAACGTTCTGTCACCGCTGCGGCGCCGCAGAAAGTGCAGATACATCTGACTCAGCGCGAACGATAGCAACGGTAGCGCGCCTGGCATGTTGATCACGTCATTGATGAGTTGATCAACTAGCTCATCGGACTCAAAGCGCATTACCCGGACCGCGACTGGCGCCTCGATCACCCGTCGGAAATCATCCTGCGTCATGCGCGGCACCAGGAAACGCGCGGCCGCCCAGCGGTCACGCAAAGCGGATTGGGACAACTGTGGCTCGTATTCCGAACGCAACGTCATCACCACTTGCAGCTTGCTGTGCGTGAGCGCATATTCGATCAGCTCTAGGAAACGCTGCCCGAGATCGCCTTCGGCTTGAAGCGTAATCATTTCCTCGGCCTGATCGACCACCAACACCAACGGCGCCTGCGCTCCGTTTGCCCACGTTGCCAATGCGGATGGATATGCTTGAAGCTGCTCTGCGCCAACCGGAATTCCGCTGGACTGCTCGGCCAAAGCCGCGGCCAGGTTGACGAATGGCGAACTGCTCGGGACGCCCGGGCGCACCTGTATCACGCGACAACCTTTTTCGCGCAACCTGGGTATGACCCCGGCACCGACCAGGCTTGACTTGCCAATGCCAGAGGGGCCGATCACCACCAGCAGTTGCACCGACGCGGTCGAGTCTGTTGCAGACGCCGTCCATCGTTCGGTCAAGCGGCGGATGGAAGCGGCGCGGCCGAAGAAGAGACGTTGGTGCTGTTCATGGTAGGCCTCCAAGCCGCGCCAGGGATTATCGCCGCTATTCAATGGAGGCGCGGACGGCAGCGAAACAATGCTATTCGGCGTTTGGAATATGTACTGGCCCTTGTCGTGTTTGCGCATTGGCCAGAGAATCGGCGTCTGGCGCGCGCCATTGCCAATCGCCGACTGCCGTAGCGCCCCATCGATATACAGATACAATTCCGTGGCCGTAATTACTCCATCGCCCCGACCATCTTCCGTCGGCAGGTCAGCCTCGCCTTCCAACCCCTTGATCAATGCGGCCGCGAACGGCGAATGCGCCTGCGCGTCATCTCGTTTGCCCAGTGGTCGTTCAGCAGCGACATCGAGCGCTCTCTGATCGTGTGCCGCCGAGGCCAGCGCTTGCCACGCCGGATCCTGCACATACCATGTGAGGCGTTCCTGATGCAGCGGTCCCGGCGTCACCACCGCGTGGCGAGTACTGGACCAACGCAGCGCCCCAGCGAAACAGCAGTCGAGAATGACGAACATATGGTGGCAGTTAATCGACGCGAGCATTTCTTCCAGCTCCACCATGGGCAGAAAGCTCACCTCCGCATCGCCATCCTTTCTAGCGTCGTGCGGCAAGACGTAACCACGCGGACCATCGCTGCTGTCGGTGGCGATGCCGTGCCCGGCGAAGTAAAACAGCACGCGGTCATCGGGATAGATCCGGGCCGTGAACCGTTCCATGAAGGTCCGTATTCCCTGCAGCGTCGCTGCGGCATCCGTCAGCAGCTCAACCTCGTAACCGTGCGCATCGCGCAGCAAACAGGCGAGCGCGGTTGCATCCGCCACCGGTGTGAGCAATGGAGGAATACCGTTGCTGTACTGATCCACAGCGATCAAGACCGCCCTGCTATGCCCAAAACCGCCCAGCGACATCTTTGCGCTCCCAAGGGACATCGCCGTTCCCGGCGGTCAGATATCGATGGTCAGGCCACTGCTTCCCTTGGCGGGATAAACGCAGGTATAGTTCCACTTGTCCATCAGCGGCTTGTTATTCCACAACTGCGCCTCATAATGGCGCGAATTGAAGTACAGGGTTTTCGCGCGGTATGGATCGGCCGTGAGGATGCGCGCGATGGTCTCCGGGTCCGGGTGCTGGTGACGGCTGCCGTCGGTGGAAAAGGCAAACCGTGTGCAGTCAATCAGGGAGAGCAATTCGGGCGAGGTATTGGCCTTGCTTCCATGATGAGAAACCTTATAGCAGTCCAGGTGATAGCGGGACTGCTTGCTGGCGCCGAGCGTGCGTAGCGACTCCTCCAGAATGTCCGGATGGGCATCTGCACCCAGCAGCACCCGTTTTCCCTCGAACTCGGCGATGAAAGCGATGCTGGCCCCGTTCGGTTTCGTGTCGTCGCGTTTGAACGGTGCGGTGGCCAACTGCTGCACGTCCAATCTACCTAACCGAACTCGACCATCAGCGATCGCGCTTGCTACCGCGTCGGGATCGGTCGTGCGCACTTTGGCGGCTTTCAGGGTGTCATCCCACTCGGGCAGCAATTGCCCGAGCTTGTGGTCCGACGGCGACAGCAGCCGCACCTGCAAGCCACTGGCAATCGGAATTGCAGCGCCTGACGGCAGGCTTTCTACCGACACAATGCCGCTCGGGAATGCGCCATTCAATGGCCACCCGGTGCGAAGCAACCCGGCGGTCACCTTCTCCGCTTGGTTGCTGGATAGGGGCACGTTGTTGCCGCCCCGGCGTTGGTACGCCTGCTCGTGCTGCAGCCGCGCGTTGAACCAGACCCGCTCCGCGTCGAACGGCAGCTCCGCATCCTTGAATAGGGCGACCGCACCTTCGATATGGTCGGCATCGATATGCGAAAACACCAGCAACGCCAGCGTACCCAATTCATGCAGGTGTGCACGCAGCTGCTTGTAGTCGCGCGTGCGCCCCAGATCAATCCATGCATGGTGATGCTGTCCTCCCTGCCCCCACGCCAGCTGCAGCGCGTCGCCCTCCGAAGCCGGATGCATCGTTAGCTGAAAGGTGGTCGGCATGGCGCTCCTCGGTCAAGTCAATCGTAATACGGTGAAGGGATGGCGCGGATCGACGCGGCTGGCGATATGGCGTGCGCGCGCGCGTTGTGCCGGCAATTCGGGCACCCCGTCGGGCAAGCTTTCCAGCCCACGCGCCAACCATTCCAGCGACAGCGAATACACGGGAACGCCGCGTTGATATCCCTCGCTCAACCAAGCGTGGGCGTGAGCGATGTCCTCGTCGCTGGTCGCGCGCTGCAACAGGCGTCGTCCAAGCAAGATCGGGCCGTCGGGGATGTCAGGGAACCAGTTAGCGATATTCAGCAGGTACTGATCCCATTTTTGTTGTACCTTGGGGTCGGCCGACGCGATGGCGATCAGTGCGCCGGCGATCGCGGCCAACGGATTGCTGGTCTTTTCCTGCATCGCGGCCATCGCCGATTGTTGCAAGCCCGACTGAAGCAACAGCGCCCCCGCGTCGAAATTGCGGGCGCCCAGGAAACCTAGTAGGCTCGTCCATCTCGGTGAATCGACCACCACAGCGGTCATGTATTCGTCATCTGCAGCCTGCCCGTCGACGATAAAATAGGGCTGCCATGCATCGCCATTGCCATCGAAGCCTAGGCTGGGCAGCGCCGCAAGTTCTTGTCGCCCATTGTCGTAACGGAAGCATGCAAACAACGGCGGCGCCCATGCGGACCGGTGCGCCACTGGAAAAAACGGCATCGAGTTGGCGGGCCTAAGTTCTGGCAAAAAGCGCGACGGGGTTTCGTCCTGGACGTTCAACCGCTCGTAGCGCGGATCCCGTTCGCCGGGCAGTAGCCGCACTGGTCTCGCGCTTTGCACGCGTCCATCCACCTTGTCGTTGAAGGTCACTCCCGCAAAGATTCCGACAGAGAAGGGGTTGCGTTCCCGATCGCCAAACCGCGCCCAAACGTCCTGCCCCTCATTCAAGACGAAGGGACTTTTCAACAGTAGTGAAGGCGTACCGCCACCCCTTACGTGCCCATCCGCTAGCGCTGGCGGCGGCACCGTGCCTGCCGGCGATATAAGCGGTGGTGCCGGCATCTTCCACGGCAACGGGTCGGATCCCGCGATATTATCCGTTCCGGCGGCAGGTACCCCGGGATTCAACCTGCCGCCGATCACAGCCGCCGTCATCCAGGCATGCGGCGCTTGCCGCGTTGCGAAGTTGACCGTCGAACTCATCCCTGGAAGCACGCTGATATCCTTGCTCTGGGTTCGCCCATCGGGCGTTTGCAGGATAAGGCGGTAATCGCCCGGGGCGGCATCAAAGTCGAAACCGCCTCCCAGGTCGATCGGGCGATGCTCATCTGCGACGGCGTTAACACCGAATTCGTCAGCGGAGTGCCCCGGATCTTGGTTGAGCGCACGGACAGGTTCGGGCAGCGGCAACACGCGTACCACCGCACCATTCTTGATATGAAAGGGACTAGCCGCAAGTACCTCGATGCGTGACCCACCGCCCAACGCGCGCGCCGCCGGCAGCGGCGCCGATGAAACAGTGACTCGCGGCGTGCCGGTTTCGATCTTCAAAAAACACACCGGCGGCCGCACCGTCACCGTCGATTCCCCGAGTAGCTCGCCATCGCGGCTGGCCTTGGCGGTAATCTTCTGTCCCTCGCGCGCAGTAAACCGGTGGAACGGCGGTTGTCCCGCCTCGCATTTGCGGGAACCGTAAGCCACCCCGTCGAGCGTGAAATCGAGCTGGCAGCCTTCCCATGCCTCCGCGCGGCTCAACGACACGTAGACCGCGATGTTGTCGAACTCGCCGACATAGTTGATGGGGAACGTGCCAGCCAGGCGTCCGGCGGGGGTCTGCTGCTTTTCGTCCGGCAAACGATACAATGCCAGCAACTGATCGATGCGATCGACCAAAGCGCCCGGCATCACCGGCCAGTCTGCGGTAGCGACGTCGCTGGCGACACCGCCGAAGCCTTCCATCAAACAATTGTTGAAATAGGTCGGCCCGTTGAGTGCACCGTAGGCGTATTCGCGCAGCGAAGTGGAACAGACGGCCCATTGCTTGCGCGGCTCCGTGTGGTCCTCGGGTTTGCGCGCCAGCGAGATCAATTTGGTGCCGAATGGCTCGTTCCATGGCAGCTGTTCAGCGGTCGGATTGCGGCAGCAGTCGAAGAACAACAGTTGCCGGGTAGCGCGGAGGTTTTCGAGCGAACTGATTAATTGTTCCACTTCCGCCATGCCGGCTGTCGCATCCTGCTCGTCCATACCGTAATCGTCCAGCAGAAACGCGGTGCGGTTCATGAAGCTTTCACCGTGGCCGACAATATACAGAATCGCCAGATTGTCCTGGTGCGAGCTGGCGCGCGTCGCCCACTGCCGAACCGCCGTGCGAACACTACCGAAATTTGCCCGTGGCACCGGGCCGCCGGCGTACTGCGACGGCAAATCATCGCGCGTCTCGGACAATACCATCGCCAGACTGCCGAGATCGGCATGACGATTGGTATAACTCCGTTCCTCCTGCCCGATGAACCAGTCGGCAAACTTGCGCGCCGATAAGGACGCGGTCCGCAGCAGATCGGGGAAGTCCAGCGAAAGATAGGCAGCCACCCCGATCACCAGCACATGCGTCGCCGGATCGTCGACACCTTGCGGGGCCAGGTACACCGTGCCGCACGCGCGCTGCGGATCGCCTGCGGCCAGTATGTAGTGGGATTCAGCCAATGACGTTCCTCCAGTGAGTTCTGTATTTGCGGCACGCTCGCATCTGTCGCGCGCACACTGCGATGTCAGGCGTTAAGACAGCGGGAAATCCGATACCGGCCACTTGGTTGGCGCCGGCGATTCCGGCAGCAGGTGGCCGCGCATGGCCACATCCATCATCCACCATCCCCAGTTGATCAGCCTGCCCTGCTCCATCGCGTTGAAGGTGTTCAGTCGTGTTCGAATTGCCGCCAGCGGCTCCACTATGGCTGGCGACACCGGCAGCGCATGGGCGGCGCTGAACTGCACGGGATCGCCATTAATGGCGGCGAACGCGATTTTCCGGCCACTGGCGGTAGCCTCTGCGAACAACAACCGCTTGCGCAGACCACGCGACTGGTCAGTGGCGATATCCAGCGCGCGCAAGGCCTGTTTAGGCCACAGCGATGACGCCGAGGCTTCCGCGCCGAATGGCGCACCAGCGTCGCTGACAATCACTGGATTGAAATCATCAACCGTCTCCAGTCCCAGGTTGTCGTACGCACCGCCATCGGTTAGCGACAACGTGTGATTGTATTGCGGGTCGCCGAAATGGCGGGTGCCAGGCATGTCTTGCCACAGCGCCGGGTTGACCTTCAGGGTAACCGGTGACAGCACCGGTGGGAACGCGCTCGATGCCGCCACCGCCACGGCAAGGCGGATGTCGGGGGCGTGAATGCGGCCCAGTGTGTACTCCACCAGCCGGCTTTTCTGCATCCGTACCAATCGCCCGGTTTGCAGGTTGGTGGCATTGAACACGAATTGCGGGCTGTCCGGCAAATCCTGCAACGACTTGCCGCCGAACAGATGTTCATCATAAGCATCGGCCAACACATCGCCGATCGTTTTGCCGGGGAGGATCGAGCCCCAGCCCACGGCCGCTTGGTCGATATCGCGTCGACAAAACTCACGCAGCGGTTCAATCACCTCCGCGTCGAGATTGGTGAACACCCCGTTGGCCAGCGCGAGTTTCGGCCACTTGGCGGCCAGCATACCGCTGGCGATCGAACCACCGGACACACTGGAAATGCGCGTGATCTTGCTTAACATGCCCATCTCGTTTAAGCGCTTCAGGGCACCGCAATGGTACAGCGTGGCCCGGAAACCGCCACCGGACAGCGCAAGCGCCGGCGTGTTCCGATCCAGACTGACAGGAGGCTGTTGAACTGGCACTTTTCATCCTTTCACAGGTATGCAGTGTTGCGCGGGAGGGTACGCGGGCGACCATCGGGAACACGTGAGCAGGCTTTTCACTGTCCGCGATAACGGCTGCCAGATGCAGACCAGTATAACGATCACCGTATTTTTATTGCAATTATTAGCATTATTTTCGTTGCTAAAAATATACAATGAACCTCTGGTACCAGTCACGCACGCGCTACCGTCTCCGGTCTTTCCGCGCGCCGATCTGCCGACCTTCGGGCAGGAACGCATCCGCGCTGACACTGGCCAACGCAAACAGCATGCCGTGATGGCGCCGCGCCCCGCAGAAGTCGTCGTGCCGGCACCAAGCTCGCGACGTGGTTCCTCGCTGCCGAAACCACCTGCGCCGCCTCGCCCTAAAAGCCGCCGTTCACCATAGGTGCGGCGCCAGGTCGCTGCCGCGCAGGCTCGCATAGCGTTTGAGCTGGCGCGGATCACGGTGACCAGTAATTCTCGCGATCTGCACGTCCGTCAGCTTGGTCCGCTCGTATAGTCTGCAGATGAATTCATGACGCAGGTCATGGAAATGAATCTCGCCCAACCCCGCTTCCGCGAAAGCGTCCGCGAACAAACGCGACACGTCGCGCGTGACCTGCTCCAACACCGCGTCGTCACGCTCCCCGCTCCAGTACGGGAACAGCCGGCCGCCGCGTCTCTGAATCGCTGCGTAGTGTTGACGGATGTATTCGGACAGGCCGGCGACCACCAGGGTGCTCATCGGCACCTGCCGGCGGTCGCCGTTCTTAGTGCGCTGCAAGAAGAAGGTGCGGTGTTCGAAGCTCACCTGCGGCAGCTCCAGCGTGTAGCACTCGCGCATCCTCATGCCCGATTCGAGCGCCGTGGTAAAGAAAGCGTGATCGTCTGCGCGCGGCAGTAGCACATGCCGGATACACTTCTCCTCGTGCGGCAGCACGCGGCGATCACGCTCCTCGTCGATTTTCGGCGCCTTGCCGCAGTCGGCGAGCAGCTGCGCATCTTGTGCTGTGTATGCGGCAAAGCCCCGCTTAAGCAAGCGCAGCGGATTGGTCGGCAGAATCGCAGAATGCTTTCGCACCATCCAGTCCAGACAACGTGAGAGCGCGCCATGGCGATGGCGGATCGTCGATGGCGCCAGATTGTCTTTGCGCTTCATGCCGGTGATCCAGGCCTCCGCCCAATCGTAGTTCAACATGTCCGTGGACAGTTTAGGCGGGAGCCGCATTTCCACCGTATCGAGCAGCTTGACGTCGGATCGCGGCACCACATTGGCCCGCCGGTATTCGGCGATGCAACGCGTCACCAACCACACCTCGCGCTTGGGCTGCATGCTGTCAAGCAGCGCCGTCGGGACGATGCCTTGCGCCAGCAGCGCTTCGAGGTGGTCGGCATAGGCGCGCGCCTGCGTTTCGGTGTCGAAGGTTGCCCAGAGGGTCTTCGGCAACAGACGGTTGGTGATGCGGATCTGGACGCCGCCGGAGGCGAGATGTTTGAAGGAGGCCATGCGCCGAGCATAAAGCCCGAGAGGCCATTCATCAACGGCAAAAAGGCCGTCTCACGTGTGGTTAACCACAGTTTTTGTGTGGTTTACACTGCGCTTGAGACAGCTCAAATGAACGTAAGTCTTTGAATTTATGGAGGCGAGGATCGGAGTCGAACCGACCTAGACGGCTTTGCAGGCCGCTGCATAACCGCTTTGCTACCTCGCCAGAGGAAACTTTTTACTGCAAGATCACAGCGGGGTTACGCGCTGTGATCCAGAATTCTGGAGCGGGAGAAGAGTCTCGAACTCTCGACCTCAACCTTGGCAAGGTTGCGCTCTACCAACTGAGCTACTCCCGCATTGGAGTTACATTTTTTACTACGCCAGCCAGCTTCCGTTGAAACTGGAGCGGGAGAAGAGTCTCGAACTCTCGACCTCAACCTTGGCAAGGTTGCGCTCTACCAACTGAGCTACTCCCGCATTTGGAGTCCAGCATCTTAGCAGCATGCTGCTGTTTTTGCTAGTACTACTTGTTATCGACAACTTTGTTTGGAGCGGGAGAAGAGTCTCGAACTCTCGACCTCAACCTTGGCAAGGTTGCGCTCTACCAACTGAGCTACTCCCGCTTTGCTTCGTCGTCATCAACAACAGGCCAGCATTATAGAGGATCTGTGGCGGCTGTCAATGCTCAATGAAAATATTGTTTATACGGTTAGATTTTTACCCCGCACGGCGACAGAGGGGACGGACCCAAGGGTCCGTCCCCGGTGGTCCGCGTTGTGCGGGGTGATTGCCGGCGCTATCGGGACGCGCTGTTGGGGCTAACGGTTTAGGGTGACAGTTGACCCGCTTTTTCCTTGATCAACGGCCACGCCAGACGCAGGTAGTAGAACATCGACCACACCGTCAGCACCGCCGCAATTTCCAGCAGGCGCGCGCCCCAGAACTGGGTGTCGACCGCGCCGAACAGCACGTCATGGAACAGCAGCAGCGGAATCGCCGTCATCTGCGCCGTGGTCTTGATCTTGCCCAGCGAGCTGACCGCCACCGATTTCGAGGCGCCGATCTGCGCCATCCACTCGCGCAGCGCCGAGATGGCGATCTCGCGGCCGATGATGATGAAGGACATGACGGCATTGGCGCGATCGAGCTGCACCAGCACCAGCAAGGCGCCGGCCACCATCAGCTTGTCCGCCACCGGGTCGAGGAAGGCGCCGAAGGCCGAGGTCTGGTTCCAGCGCCGCGCCAGGAAGCCATCGAACCAGTCGGTGATGGCGGCGATGATGAAGACCAGCGTGGCCGCCAGATTCTGATCCGCCACCGGCAGCATGGTGGTCGGAAGGTAGTAAACGCCCACCACCAGCGGAATCAGCGCAACGCGCAACCAGGTTAACAGAATCGGAATATTAAAAGGCATAAGCTCAAGATAAAGTGCGGCCAGGAAAATGTGTAATGCGCCGCTAGTCTACCTTGCCCTTGCGCTTTAAACCAGCACCGTTGTAGGGGACACCCTCAATGCAACTGCTTGTAGATTTCCTCGGCCAGGGCGCTGGAGATGCCCTCCACCGTCTTCAGGTCTTCGACGCTGGCGTTGACCACCCCGCGCAGGCCGCCGAAGCGGGCCAGCAGGCGCTGTCGCCGCTTGGCGCCGATGCCTTCGATCTCCTCCAGGCGCGAGGTCTGGCGCGTCTTGGCACGCTTGGCGCGCATGCCGGTGATGGCGAAGCGGTGGGCTTCGTCGCGGATCTGCGCCACCAGCATCAGCGCTGCGGATTCCTTGCCCAGTTCCTGCGCCGGCCGGCCATCGACGAACATCAAGGTCTCCAGGCCGACGCGCCGCCCTTCCCCTTTCGCCACGCCGACGATCAGGCTGATGTCCAACCCAAGTTCGGCGAACACCTGGCGCGCCATTTCGATCTGGCCCTTGCCGCCGTCGATCAGCACCACGTCCGGCATCACGCCGTCGCCGTTGGCGACCTTTTCGTAGCGACGGAACAGCACCTGGCGCATGGCGGCGTAATCGTCGCCCGGCGTGATGTCGTTGATGTTGTAGCGGCGGTATTCGCCGTTCTGCATCTGGTGGTGATGGAACACCACGCACGAAGCCTGCGTGGCCTCGCCCTGCGTGTGCGAGATGTCGAAGCACTCGACGCGCAGCGCGTCGATATCCTCCGGCTCCAGCTGCAAGGCCTCGACCAGCGCCCGCGTGCGCGATTGCTGCGAGCCCTGCTCCGACAGCAAGCGCGCCAGCGAGATCTCGGCGCCCTTCTGCGCCAGCTCCAGCCATTTGCGGCGCTGGTCCTGCGGCTGGAAGATCAGGTTGATGCGGTGGCCGCACTGCTCCTGCAAGGCCTGGATCAGCGCCGGATGATTGAACTCGATGTTGAGGATCAGCGTGCCGGGGATGAACTTGTCGGCGTAGTGCTGCGCCAGGAAAGCGGCCAGCACTTCGACCTCGATCGACTCCTCGGCGATGGCCTCGGCGTCGCTGACGTGGGTCGGGAAATAGGCGCGGTCGCCCAGGTGGCGGCCGCCGCGCACCATGGCCAGGTTGACGCAGGCGCGTCCGCCCTGCACCAGCACGGCGATGATGTCGACGTCGGCGTCGCCGGTGGTTTCCATGCTTTGCTGGTGCAGCACGCGCGACAGCGACTGGATCTGGTTGCGCACCGCCGCCGCCTGCTCGAATTTGAGTTCGCCGGCATAGGCGTGCATTTTCTTTTCCAGATCGGCCAGCACTTCGGACTGGCGGCCGCGCAGGAAGCGCGCGGCGTTTTCCACGTCGAGCTGGTAGTCTTCCTTGCTGATCAGGTCCACGCAAGGACCGCTGCAGCGGCCGATCTGGTTCAGCAGGCAGGGGCGCGTGCGGTTGGAATACACGCTGTCCTCGCAGGTGCGGATCTGGAACACCTTCTGCAAAATCTGCATCGATTCCTTGACCGCCCACGAGCTGGGAAAAGGACCGAAGTACTGGTTCTTCTTGTCCACCGCGCCGCGATAGTAGACCATGCGCGGCGCATCACCGCCGGTGATCTTCAGGTAGGGGTAGGATTTATCATCGCGGAACAGGATGTTGAAGCGCGGGCTGAGCGCCTTGATCAGGTTATTTTCAAGGATCAGCGCTTCGGCTTCGCTGTGGGTGACGGTGGTTTCCAGCCGCGCGATGCGTTCGACCATCATGGCGATGCGCGGGCTGGCCAGGGTTTTCTGGAAGTAGCTCGACACCCGCTTTTTCAGGTCGCGCGCCTTGCCGACGTAGAGCACTTTGTCGTCGGCGTCGAAATAACGGTACACGCCCGGCAGGTTGGGCAGCTTGGCGACGGTGGCTAGTACTTGTTCGCGCGGATCGCTTACTTCTTCAGTCAATTTTCACCTCTGGCCGGCGCGCCGTCGTTCCCGCGCAAGCGGGAATCCATGCTGAGCCGGCGTTCTATGGGTTCCCGCCTGCGCGGGAACGACGTTTAATGGGCTTGTTCGACGATGACGAAGGCGACCGCGTAGTCCTCTTCGTCGCTGACGGTCACCTGTGCCGACAGCTTGTTCTTTTCCATGAATTCTTTCAGCACGCCGCTGCACACGATCATCGGCTTGCCGCTCGGATGATTCAGCATCTGCGCGGCCGGCCACGTCATCGGCATGCGGATGCCCAGGCCGATGGCCTTGGCGAAGGCTTCCTTGGCGGCGAAGCGCGTCGCCACGAAGCGGATACCGCGCACCGGGTGCCTGGCTTTGCGCGCCAAATACTTCTCGAACTCCTGCGGGCCGAGAATCTTTTTAGCGAAGCGGTCACCATGCCGCTCCAGCGCGGCTTCGATGCGCGGGATTTTGCAGATGTCGGTGCCGATCCCGTAAATCATTTTCGCGCGCCCAGGCGGGTCGAGACCATGATGGCCTTCATTTCGCGCACGGCGTTTTCCCAGCCCACGAACACCGAGTGGGCGACGATGGCGTGGCCGATGTTCAGTTCCGCGATTTCCGCAATGGCGGCAATTGCCTGCACGTTGGTGTAGTGCAGGCCGTGGCCGGCGTTGACCTTCAGGCCCTTGCCCACGCCATACAGCACGCCGCGATGGATGCGTTCCAGTTCGACCGCCTGTTCGGCGCCTTCGGTATCCGCATAGCGGCCGGTGTGCAGTTCGATCACCGGCGCGCCGACGGCGGCGGTGGCGTCCATCTGCGCCTCGTCGGCGTCGATGAACAGGCTGACGCGGATGCCCTCGGCCTGCAGCTGCCTCACCGCGCGCTCGACGGCGTTGTAGTTGCCGGCGACATCGAGGCCGCCTTCGGTGGTGACTTCGGTGCGCTTCTCCGGCACCAGGCAAACGTCGGCCGGCTTGATCTTGCAGGCGAAGTCGATCATTTCCTGCGTCACGGCGGCTTCCAGGTTCATACGGGTGAGCAGCTGCGGCGCCAGCGCGACGACGTCGGCGTCCTTGATGTGACGGCGGTCTTCACGCAGGTGCAGCGTGATGCAGTCGGCGCCGGCCTGCTCGGCCAGCAGCGCGGCGCGGATCGGGTCAGGATAGCGGGTGCCGCGCGCGTTGCGCAGGGTGGCGACGTGGTCGATGTTCACGCCAAGGTCGATGATGGTGCCGCTAGGTTGCAGGAAGCTCATGGTGTTATCTCGTTATTTATCACTGGGTCTATAGCTGACTAAGATCGATCAGTATCTGGCGGGTGTTCAACGGCGCGCCGTTCAGGTGGTGCGCGACCAGGAAGCGCATCAGCTGCTTGCTTTGGGACTGCGTGGCGGCGTCTTCGTAATTCTCGGATTCCATGTCGAGCAGCGTCTTGCCGGCTACGCGCGGCCACGGGTCGGAGGCGCGTTCGGGACGCGGGCCGCGCTCGGGATCGACCACGTAGGTGACGCCGGCCTGCACCACGCCGCGCGTCTCGACGCAGCGCGTCAAGTCGGCGGCCACGCCCGTCTCTTTAAGTAAGGCCCGTTCGAACTTTCTCAAGACGATGGAAGCCGGTTCATTGTGCGCCAGCTGGTTGAGCGTGGCGACGTAGTGGTCGAACAGCGCCGGGTGCGCGTCGTCGCGCGCCAGCAGCTTGACCAGCAGTTCGTTGAGGTAGAAGCCGCACAGCAGCGCGGTTTTCTCCAGCGGCAGCATACCGCCCACCCATTCGGCGTCGGTCAGCGTACGCAGTTCGGATTTGCCGACCCAGCTGGAAGACAGCGGCTGGAAGGTCTGCAGCACGCCGCGCAGCTGCGAGTGCGGCCGCTTGGCGCCCTTGGCGATCAAGGCCACGCGGCCGAAGTCACGCGTGAACAGGTCGATGATCAGGCTGGTTTCTTTGTAGGGGTAGCTGTGCAGCACGAAGGCCGGCTGGCCGGCGACCTTGGTGCCGACGGTGCGCTCGCGCGATGGCGCGCGTGGGCGCTTGACAGGCGCAGGCGCCGATGCGGCAACCGCTGCGGCAGGCACGCTCGCCTCCAGCGGCGCCGGCGGCGCAGCTGGGGTGTCGGCATCGAGCGTGGTGGACATGCTGGTGAGGGATTACTCGTAACCGTAAGCGCGCAGGCCCGCTTCGTTGTCGGCCCAGCCGGATTTGACCTTGACCCAGATCTCCAGGTACACCGGGCCGCCGAACAGTTTTTCCATGTCGAGACGCGCTTGCGTCGACACTTCCTTGAGGCGCGCGCCCTTGTTGCCGATGATCATGGACTTGTGCGTGTCGCGCTCGACCAGGATGGCGGCGAACACGCGGCGCAAATCGCCCTCTTGCTCAAACTTCTCGATCAGCACGGTGCTGGTGTAAGGCAGCTCGTCGCCGACAAAGCGGAACAGCTTCTCGCGCACGATTTCCGAGGCCATGAACTTCTCGCTGCGGTCGGTGATGTCGTCCGGTCCGAAAATCGCTTCGTTCTCGGGCAGCAGTTTTTTCAATTCCTTTTCCAGGCCGTCGAGCTGGAAGCGCAGCTTGGCCGATACCGGCACGATGGCGGCGAAGTTGAACTTGGACGCGACCTGCTGTGCGAACGGCATCAGCGCGACCTTGTCCTTGACGCGGTCCGACTTGTTGATCACCAAAATCACCGGCACTTCGGTCGGCAGCAGGTCCAGCACTTGCTGGTCGGCCGGGCCGAAGGTGCCGGCCTCGATCACGAACAGGATCAGGTCCGACGAGATCAGGGTGTTGGTGACGGTCTTGTTCAGCGTCTTGTTCAGCGCGTTGGCGTGACGGGTCTGGAAGCCCGGCGTGTCGACGTAGATGAACTGCGCATCGTCATAGGTCTGAATGCCGGTGATGCGGTGGCGCGTGGTCTGCGCCTTGCGCGAGGTGATGCTGACCTTGGCCCCAATCAGGGCGTTCATCAGCGTGGACTTGCCGACGTTCGGGCGGCCCACAATAGCGATGTAGCCGCAACGGAAGTTGCTGGCGGAGGTCGTTTCGGTCGTCATGGTGTTCTCGTGTTATTTATTTGCTGCCTTGGCCGACGACGTCGGCTGGTCCTGCACGGTGGCGATGCCGGCCAGCTTGAGCTGGGCGGCACGCGGCTTGGACTTGCGGGTGGCGGCCGGCGCTTTCTGCACGGCCTGTTCGGCGGCGGCCAGGGCCAGCTTGGCGGCCGCCTGTTCGCCGGCGCGACGGCTGCCGCCGCGGCCGAACACCTGGATGCCGAGCTTGGGCACCAGGCATTCAATTTCAAATTCCTGACTGTGCGCGGCGCCATGGGTGGCGATCACGTTGTACAGCGGCAGGGAGATTTTCTTCGCTTGCAGGAATTCCTGCAGCAGCGTCTTGGCATCCTTGCCCAAGGTTTGCGGATCGACGGTGTCCAGGATCGGTATGTAGAAGGAACGGATCACATCACGCGCTTCGTTGAAGCCGCCATCCAGGTAGATCGCGCCCAGCAGCGCTTCCAGCGTGTCGGCCAGGATGGACGGACGGCGGAAACCGCCCGATTTCAGTTCACCCTCGCCCAGGCGCAGGAATTGCGACAGTTCCAGCTTCTGCGCGATTTCAAACAGCGACTGCTGCTTGACCAGGTTGGCGCGCAGGCGCGACAGGTCGCCCTCGTCGATCAGCAGATAGCGGTCGTACAGGATGGACGCCACCACGCAGTTCAAAATCGAATCGCCCAGGAACTCCAGCCGTTCGTTATGCACACTGCTATGGCTACGGTGCGTCAGGGCCTGCTGTAAAAGACCAGCATCCTGGAACGTGTAGCCTAAACGAGTTTGCAATAACGGGAGATTCATTATCTGTCGGATTCTTTATTCGGTTTTTGCGGGTTGGGCAGCGCCTTTGGCGGTGCTGCCTTCGTATTCCAGCAGCAGGCTGGCCGGCCCGACCAGCGGGATTTTCTTTTCGTAGGCGAAGCTGATTTCCGTTTCGCCGTTCACTTTTTCGATGATCAGGTCGCGGCCGTTGATCGAGCTGATGTAACCGGCCACGGCGCTGGCGTCGAAGGATTTCTGGATCTCCACCACCGACCCGGCCGACTTGGCCGTGACGATGGCGTTCTGGATTGCCCGGTATTCGGTGTAGGTCGGCACGATTTTCAGCGCCAGCACCAGCACCATGCCCAGCATGCCCAGCACCACGATCAGCCCCACCAGCGAAATACCCTGCTGCCGTTTGTGCATCTTAGACCCTTTCGCGCCTGCGTACAGGATTAACGGATGCTGCCGATGCGGCGCAGATTACCGAGATTCATCCAAACGAAAAATGCTTTTCCAACAATGTTCTTATCTGGAACAAAGCCCCAATAGCGGCTGTCGAGGCTGTTGTCGCGGTTGTCGCCCATCATGAAGTAGTTGCCTGCCGGAACCACGCAGGTGAACCCTTCATAACGATAGCTGCAATTCTCGCTCTGCGGGAACGGGAACACGCTCTCGCGGCTGTAGGTCGGCTTGCCTTCGTCGTTCAGGATCCGGTGGCTCACGCCGCTCAGGTTTTCCTCGAACTGCTTGTTGTACACCATGCGCTCGTCGCCGAGGTAGTCGTCCAGCTGGACATACTTCACCTCCACGCCGTTGACGGTTAAGCGCTTGTTTTCATACGTGATTTTATCACCCGGCACGCCAACCACGCGTTTGATGTAATCCTGGCTCATATCCATCGGATATTTGAACACCATCACATCGCCGCGCTGCGGGTCGTTGATCTGCACGATCTTCTTGTTGATGACCGGCAGACGGATGCCGTAGGTGAACTTGTTCACCAGGATCAGGTCGCCCACCAGCAGGGTCGGCACCATCGACGACGATGGAATCTTGAACGGCTCATACAGGAACGAGCGCAGGAAAAACACCAGCGCGATCACCGGGAAAAAGCTGCCCGAGTATTCGATCCAGGTCGGCTGGCGCAGGATGCCTGCCTCCAGCTGGGCGCGATTGCCGCTGTTGTCGACCTTGATGCCGTCGGCGCTCAGCTTGGCGTTGCGGGCGTCGTAATCGGCCAGCGCGCGGTCGGCGGCCGCGCGGCGCTGCTTGGCCAGGTAGAACACGTCGAAAAACCAGATCACGCCCGTGATCACCATCAGCACGAACAGGATTAATGCAAAGTTACCTAAGATGACTTGCAGGTTCATTTATCGTCCACTTGTAAGATGGCCAGGAACGCTTCTTGTGGAATCTCGACCGAGCCCACTTGCTTCATGCGTTTTTTACCGGCTTTTTGTTTCTCCAGCAGTTTCTTCTTACGGCTGACGTCACCGCCGTAGCACTTGGCCAGCACGTTCTTGCGCAGCGCCTTGACGTTTTCACGCGAGATCACGTTGACGCCGATGGCGGCCTGGATGGCCACGTCGAACATCTGGCGCGGAATCAGTTCGCGCATCTTGGCGGCCACCTGGCGGCCGCGATAGGCCGAGTTGGAGCGGTGGACGATAATCGCCAGCGCATCGACCTTGTCGCCGTTGATCAGCATGTCGACCTTGACCACGTCCGAGGTGCGGTATTCCTTGAACTCGTAGTCCATCGAGGCGTAGCCGCGCGAGGTGGATTTCAGCTTGTCGAAGAAGTCCAGCACGATCTCGCCCATCGGCATTTCATAGATCAGCTTGACCTGGCGGCCGTGGTAGCTCATGTCCATCTGCACGCCGCGCTTGCTGATGCACAGGGTGATCACCGAACCCACGTACTCTTGCGGCATGTACAGGTTGACGGTCACGATCGGTTCGCGGATTTCGTTGTACTTGGTGGTTTCCGGCATGCGCGATGGGTTGTCCACCTTGATGACGGAACCGTCACGCATCTCGACTTCATACACCACGGTCGGTGCGGTGGTGATCAGGTCCTGGTCGAATTCGCGTTCCAGGCGCTCTTGCACGATTTCCATGTGCAGCAGGCCCAGGAAGCCGCAGCGGAAGCCGAAGCCCAGCGCCTGCGACACTTCCGGCTCGTACATCAGGGCGGCATCGTTCAGCTTCAGCTTTTCCAGCGCGTCGCGCAGCGAATCGTACTGGTTGGCTTCCACCGGGAACAGGCCGGCGAACACCTGCGGCTGGACTTCCTTGAAGCCCGGCAGCGGCGCCGCCGCGCCATTGAGCGCGTGGGTGATGGTGTCGCCCACTTTGGCGGCCTTCAGTTCCTTGATGCCGGCGATGACGAAGCCGACCTGGCCGGCCGACAACTGCGGCAGCGAGAACGAACGCGGCGAGAACACGCCCACGTCTTCCGTCAGCTGCACCGAGTCGGTCGCCATCAGCTTGATTTTTTCTTTCGGTTTCAGCGTGCCGTTGACCACGCGTACCAGCATCACCACGCCGACGTAGGCGTCGTACCAGGAGTCGACGATCAGCGCCTGCAGCGGCGCGTTCGGATCGCCCTTCGGTGGCGGCACCTTGGCGATGATCGATTCCAGCACGTCTTCCACGCCCAGGCCGGTCTTGGCCGAGCAGTGGACGGCGTCGCCGGCTTCGATGCCGATCACGTCTTCGATTTCCGAGATGGCGTTCGGTGGATCGGCGTTCGGCAAGTCGATCTTGTTCAGGACCGGCACCACTTCCACGCCCAGGTCGAGCGCGGTGTAGCAGTTGGCCACGGTCTGGGCTTCCACGCCTTGCGAGGCATCGACCACCAGCAGCGCGCCTTCGCAGGCCGACAGCGAGCGCGACACTTCATACGAGAAGTCGACGTGGCCCGGAGTATCGATCAGGTTCAGGTTGTAAATCTGGCCGTCGCGGGCCTTGTATTGCAGGGCGGCGGTTTGCGCTTTGATCGTAATGCCGCGTTCGCGCTCCAGATCCATCGAATCGAGCACTTGCGCCTCCATCTCGCGGTCGGACAAGCCGCCGCACAGCTGGATGATGCGGTCGGCCAGGGTCGATTTACCGTGGTCGATGTGGGCGATGATGGAGAAGTTACGTATGTTGTTCATTAACAAATATTCAAAAACGGTGTTGAAACGACGGGCGCACAATACAAAAAAAGCGCTCCGAGCTGGGCGATGCCCTGGCGAGCGCCTTGTGGAAATATGCTATGCCCGGGCATTTTACCGGATTTCAGAGCGGAAAGCCCGATTTATGGCACGAGAAGTGCAAGTACTTGGGCTTGGTCGAGGAAGTAATGGCAGAGTTCCGGCTGCGACAGGTCGGCGAACAGGACCGGCACCAGTTCATCGTAGCGCGCCAGCAGCTCCGGGTCGCCGGCCTGGTCGATGTCGATCACGTCCACGGTGAAAGGCCGCTGCGGCGTTTGCAGGCGCAACAAGGCCTCCAGCATATCGTGGCACAAATGACAATAGTCGCGGGAATATAAGGTGAAGTGCATAGACACTCCGTCATCCCCGCGCAGGCGGGAACCCATGCTGAGCATACTCGGCATGGGTCCCCGCTTACGCGAGGACGACGTTTTACTTGGCCGTCGGGCGCAGCAGGATGTGGCGCGAGGCGCCGTCGCGCAGCACCAGCAGCACGGCCGGCTTCTTCGGATCGAGCTTGGCCGCCGCCGCGTTGAACTGCTTGGCGTCCTTGATCTCGGTGTTATTCAGCTGCAGCAGCACATCGCCCTGTTCCAACTGGGCGCTGGCGGCCACGCCTTCCACATCATCGACCACCACGCCGCCGGCGATGCTCAGCGCCTTCTTCTGGTCGGCGCTCAGGTCGCTGACCTTCAAGCCCAGCACATTGGCCTTGGCCGGTTCCGGCTCGGCCTTGCCCTTGCCTTTGCCGCCCTTGGCGGGCTTCTCGGCATCAAGCTCGGCCACAGTGACCGGCAAGGTCAGCTCGGCGCCCTTGCGCCACACGGTGACGGTGGCTTTGCTGTCCAGTGCGGTCTCGCCCACCAGGCGCGGCAGGTCGCTGGAACGGTTCACCGGCTTGCCGTTGAACTTGAGGATGATGTCGCCCGCCTTGACGCCGGCCTTCTCGGCAGGACCGCCCGGCTCCACCAGCGACACTTCGGCGCCCTGCGCATTCTTCAGGCCCAGCGATTCCGCCACTTCCTTGTTGACTTCGCCGATCTGCACGCCGATGCGGCCACGGGTAACCTTGCCACTCTTCTTCAGCTGGTCCGACACGCGGATCGCTTCATTGATCGGCACGGCAAACGAAATGCCGTTCGAGCCGCCCGACAGCGTGGCGATCTGCGAATTGATGCCGATCACCTCGCCGCGCATATTGATCAGCGGGCCGCCCGAGTTGCCGGGATTGACCGCCACATCGCTCTGGATCAGCGGCAAGTATTCGCCGGTGTCGCGCGCCTTGGCCGAGATGATGCCGGCAGTGACGGTGTTTTCCAGGTTGAACGGCGAGCCGATGGCGATCACCCATTCGCCGGCGCGGATCTTGTCCGAATCGCCCATCAGCAGGAACGGCAGCTGCGCGCCGTCGATCTTCAGCACGGCCACGTCGGTGCGGGCATCGGCGCCCAGCACCTTGGCCTTGAATTCGCGCTTGTCGGTCAGCGTGACGAACACTTCGTCGGCGCCGTCGACCACGTGGGCATTGGTCAGGACATAGCCGTCGGCCGACAAAATGAAACCGGAACCGACGCCGCGCTGCACCGGCTCGTCGGACGGTGCCTGGCGGCGCGGCGTGCGGCCTTGCGGCGCCGGGACATTGCCGCCAAAGAAGCGGCGCAGCAGTTCCTGCATCTCGTCGTCGGCCGGCAGGCCGTTGACGCGCGGCGTCTGTTTGGGCCGTTCGGTGGTGCGGATATTCACCACGGCCGGGCCGACGCGGTCGACCAGGTCGGCGAAGTCCGGCAGGCCGATCACGGCGCCGGTGACGGCGGCCGCCGCCGTCGCCGTCGACATTCCCAGCGACATCCATAAGCTTGCGCCAAGGACCAGCGCGGACAGCGTTTTACTACCAGCAGAGAAGTTATTTTTCATGGAAAGTATCGGTCTCTATAAAGTTCGGGATGCAGGCGCTCGCCCCGTCGACGCGGTAGGCGCGCGACGTGAGGCTAGCACATGGTAAGCCAAAATCGCCATACCGGATGCGCGAAAAAGATTATAAAGGTATGTGCTCAGGGCAAGGTAATGGCGGGCGCCTGAACTTCAAGACCCGGCTGCGATGACGTGTAGTCCGGTTCGGCCGCCAGCGCGGCGGCCAGGCGCGCGCCGAAACCCTCGCTTAGTTCGCCGCCCGGCGTGCTGCGCAGCACGTCCCCGCTCAGGTGATAGGCGCGCCAGGCGGCGCGTCCTTCCAGCGTGCCGAGCGCGGCCAGAGCCAGCTCCCGTTCGCTGTCCGGCAGCTCACCGTCGGCCAGCGCCGAGATGTGTTCGTGCAGTCTTTTTTGGGTATCCATCGCGTATCTCGCCATCTCGAAACCAAGTCCGCTGTTTTGCCGGACGCCAACAGCTATGCCATCATTGCCGCCTTACCAGCGCTTGTCAACCGGCATGTCGAGCAAGGGCCGCAGTTGGTCGGCGATCACCTCGCGCGCGCGGAAAATGCGGCTGCGTACCGTGCCGATCGGGCAGGCCATGATGTCGGAAATTTCCTCATAGCTGAGCCCGTCGATCTCGCGCAGGGCAATCGCGGTGCGCAAGTCCACCGGCAAGGCGTCCATGGCGGCGTTGACGGTCTGGGCAATCTGCTTGCTGGCCAGCATGGATTCCGGGGTGTTGATGTCGCGCAAATACTCACCATCGTTCAAGCCCTCCGCTTGCTCGGCGTCGGCGTCGGCAAACGTGGGCGTGCGCCGCCCCTGCGTCGCCAGGGAATTCTTGGCGGTGTTGATGCCGATGCGGTACAGCCAGGTGTAGAAAGCCGAATCGCCACGAAAATGCCGCAACGCCCGGTATGCCTTGATGAAGGTTTCCTGCACCACGTCCTCCGCCTCCGCAGGGTCGTGCACGATGCGCGACAACAGGCGCATGAGCCGGCGCTGATATTTCGCCACCAGCAAATCAAAAGCCTGTTTGTCGCCATCGCGGACCCGCTCGACCAGCAACTGGTCGCACTCGCGTTCTGTCGTCACTCCTGCATTCCTCGGTGGTCTGCAGCGCTGCCACTTCGTCCAACCGTATGCGATACCGCATATGCTATAGAGTTAGCTCGCTGCAAGAAGTTCACGCTGCCGGCGTGTTTATTTGGGCGCGCGTGGCGGCACGGCATGCCAGCGCCAGAGCGCGCCACTCGTGCCGCCTTACGCTGTCCGGCAGCACCGCCAGCGTCCGTACGCCGCCCGAGGCATCGCGCAGACGCAGTAACAGCAGGCGCGGCCACAGCGTCGCGCCATCCAGCCGGCATAACGCACTGTCGTTGTGCTGGTATACCGCCAGCCGCACGCGGCCGACACCGGATATATCAAGCTGTCGCGCAATAGCGGATGGACGCCCGAACAGCCAACCCAGCACGCCCATCAGCAAGCACAAGCACGGCGCAGCGACGCCGGGACACGCGGCGGCGGACGCCAACACGCAACAGCACAGGCCGGCATGCGCGATGCGCAGGCCGCACGAGGGGCGGACAATGACGGACACCGCAATCGACATGAGGGCAGCACCAAACAACACATGCATTAAAACGGGGGATACCACGTGGAAGCGCCGGCGCGATGGCCGGGCAATTCAGGCGCCGGTGGGAGCCGGCGCCGAATTCTCGCTCACCCTGGTTGGACAGGATGAGGCGAGAATTGGTTCAAACTTTTTTAGACTTTGCCAAAGACCAAACTACCGTTGGTGCCGCCAAAGCCGAACGAGTTTTTGACTGCATACTCGATCTTCATGTCGCGGGCCACATTGGCGCAGAAGTCCAGGTCGCAGTTCGGGTCCTGGTTGAAGATGTTGATGGTCGGAGGCGACACCTGATGGTGGATCGCCAACACCGTAAACACTGCCTCCAGGCCGCCTGCGCCACCCAGCAGGTGGCCGGTCATCGACTTGGTCGAATTGACCACCAGCTTCTTGGCGTGGTCGCCGAAGGTGCGCTTGATGCCCTGCACTTCAGCCACGTCGCCCTGCGGCGTCGAGGTGCCGTGCGCATTCACGTACTGCACCTGGTCCGGGTTGATGCCGGCGTTGCGCAAGGCGGCTTGCGCCGATTTGCTGCCACCGCTGCCATCTTCCAGAGGCGAGGTCATGTGATAAGCATCGGCGCTCATGCCGAAGCCCACCACTTCCGCGTAGATCTTGGCGCCGCGCGCCTTGGCGTGTTCGTACTCTTCGAGCACCATCACGCCCGCGCCTTCGCCCAGCACGAAACCGTCGCGGTCCGTATCCCATGGACGGGATGCGGTCGCTGGATCGTCGTTGCGGGCCGACAGCGCCTTGGCCGAGGCGAAACCGCCCAGGCCCAGCGGCGACACGGTCGATTCAGCGCCACCGGCGATCATCACGTCGGCATCGCCGTACTCGATCAAACGAGCGGCGGCGCCGATGCAGTGCAGGCCGGTAGTACAAGCCGTGACGATCGACAGGTTAGGACCACGCATGCCGTACTTGATCGACAGGTTGCCCGAGATCATATTGATGATCGAGGCCGGCACGAAGAACGGCGAGATACGGCGCGGACCGCGCTTGTCGTAATCTTCCTTCTGCTCTTCGATCATCGGCAGGCCGCCGATGCCGGAACCGACGATCACGCCGATGCGGTCGGCGTTTTCTTCGGTGACAACCACGCCGGAGTCCTGCACAGCCTGGATGCCGGCCGCCATGCCGTAGTGGATAAAGGTATCCATGTGGCGCGCTTCTTTCGCGGAGATGTACTCCTCGATGTTGAAGCCTTTGACCTCGCCGGCAAAACGGGTGCTGAAAGCAGATGCGTCAAACTTGGTGATGGTGGCAATCCCGGATTTGCCCTCGGTGGCCGCTGCCCACGAGTCGGCAATATTATTGCCGATCGGAGTGACGGCGCCCAGGCCGGTAATGACAACACGACGGTTTTTAGAACCTCTCAAGCGATTCTCCTAAAGTCGATCGGGCAGATATTACGCCTTGACGTGCGCGGTAGCGTAGTCGATCGCTTGCTGCACGGTGGTGATTTTTTCTGCTTGTTCGTCCGGGATTTCCATTTCGAACTCGTCTTCCAGTGCCATCACCAGTTCAACGGTGTCCAGCGAGTCAGCACCCAGATCATCGACGAACGACGATTCGGTTTTGATGTCTGCTTCGGCGACGCCCAGTTGTTCAGCGACGATTTTCTTAACGCGTTGTTCGATATCCGACATGTTATGGCTCCATTTTGTTTGTTACGGAAAGCGCGCATTTTATCAGGTTTGCGCACTGAAAAACTAATTTCGGTGTCTGCTGCTAAATATACCGAAATTACTACTAAAAGATTTGAAACGGCTTTATTCGTGCGCCGTTCCCCATCAGTTCATATACATACCGCCATTCACGTGGAGGGTGGTACCGGTAATATAAGCGGCTTGCGGCGACGCCAGGAAGGCGACCGCTGCAGCGATATCCTCCGGCTTGCCGAGGCGCGCCAGGGGAATTTGCGTCAGCAAGGCGGCGTGCTGCTCTTCGCCCAGCGACTTGGTCATGTCGGTATCGATAAAGCCCGGCGCCACGCTGTTGACGGTGATGTTGCGGCTGCCGATCTCGCGCGCCAGCGCGCGGGTCATGCCTTCCACGCCGGCCTTGGCGGCGGCGTAGTTCATCTGGCCCGGATTGCCGGACGAGGCCACCACCGAGGTGATATTGATGATGCGGCCGGCCTTGGCCTTCATCATGCCGCGCAGCACGGCGCGCGACAGGCGGCCAACCGCGCTCAGATTGGTGGCGATGACGCTATCCCACTCCTCGTCCTTCATGCGCATGGCCAGGTTATCCTGGGTGATGCCGGCATTGTTGACCAGGATGGCGACCGCGCCGTAAGTCTTGGTGATCTCGTCGATGACGGCGGCGCAGGCTTCGGCGTTGGTGACGTTCAGCACCATGCCCTTGCCGGCTTCGGCGCCGATCTCGGCCAGGTAGGCGGAGATCGCTTCGGCGCCCGCTTCAGTGGTGGCGGTGCCGACCACGCGCGCACCCTGGCGCGCCAACTCTTGCGCGATGGCCTTGCCGATGCCGCGCGATGCGCCCGTAACCAGGGCGACTTGATTTGCTAAAGTCATGATTGTCCTTCTACAGTAAATACGGAGTGTGCCTGCATGCGCAAACGCTTATTTGAGCTCGCTCAATACGCGTTCCAGCGTGGCCTGATCGTAAACCGCGTCGCCCACCAGATTGGCGTCGATGCGCTTGGTCAGACCCATCAGCACTTTGCCCGGGCCGCACTCGACCAGCCTGGTGATGCCTTCGGCGCCGATCTTCTGCACCGTTTCCACCCAGCGCACCGGCGCGGCGGCCTGGCGCACCAGCGCATCCTTGATGGCGGCCGGATCGTTCAGCACAGCGACGTCGACGTTGTTGATCAGCTGGATCTGCGGCGCCGAGAAGGTGATGTTTTCCAGGTAGTCGCGCAGGCGGTCCGAGGCCGGCTTCAGCAGCGACGAGTGGAACGGCGCCGAGACCGGCAGGCGCATGGCGCGCTTGGCGCCCTTGGCCTTGGCGATTTCGCAGGCGCGCTCGACAGCGGCGGTTTCGCCGGCGATCACCACTTGCGCCGGGGCGTTGAAGTTGACGGCTTCGACCACGCCACCAGCGGCGGCGGCTTCGGCGCAGGCGGCGCGCACGTCGTCGTCCGACAGGCCCAGCACCACGGCCATGGTGCCCTGCCCGACCGGCACGGCTTCCTGCATGGCTTGCGCGCGGAAGCGCACCAGCGGCACGGCGTCCTTGAAGGCAATCACGCCGGCGGCCACCAGGGCCGAATATTCGCCCAGGCTGTGGCCGGCGACGACGGCAGGCACGGCGCCACCGGCGGCGATCCACGCACGGTAGGCGGCCACGCCGGCGGTCAGCATCACCGGCTGGGTGTTGGTGGTCAGGTCCAGCGCTTCTTTCGGGCCTTCGGCCATCAGCTTGCCGAGGTCGAATTGCAGCGCGTCGGAGGCTTCGGCGATGGTCTGGGCGACCACCGGATTGCCGGCAAAGCCGTCCATCATCGCAATTGCTTGCGAACCTTGGCCTGGGAATACAAAAGCAAATTTAGTCATGACTTCATCCATCTCTTTTATTATTGGCAGCAAAGCTATCATGCAAACATGACGGCTCTGCTACTGTTGAGCCCGTTAGAACTCTAATTCTAATTCAGGGTCAAAAACGCGCGAGCACGGCGCCCCAAGTGAAGCCACCACCGACGCCTTCCAGCAGGATGTTGTGGCCACGCTGCACGCGGCCATCGCGCACGGCGGCGTCCAGCGCCAGCGGGATCGAGGCGGCCGAGGTATTGCCATGCTGGTCGACGGTGACCACCATTTTTTCCATCGGCAGGCCCAGCTTCTTGGCAGTGCTGCTCATGATGCGCAGGTTGGCCTGGTGCGGGATCAGCCAATCGATCTGCTGCGCCTGCATGCCGGCTTTTTCCAGCGCTTCGTCGGCCACCTTGGCCAGTACCGACACGGCCAGCTTGAATACCGCCGGGCCGTCCATGTACAGGTAGGCTTCGCCGGCGGTGGCGCCGCTGAAGGTGTTGGGCATGCACAGGATGTCGGAGTGACTGCCGTCCGCGTGCAGGGCGGTGGCCAGGATGCCGGGCTCTTGCGACGCGCTCAGCACCACGGCGCCGGCGCCGTCGCCGAACAGCACGCAGGTGCTGCGGTCGGTGAAATCGAGGATGCGGGAAAATACTTCGGAACCGATCACCAGCACGTTCTGGTGCACGCCAGCGCGGATAAAGGCGTCGGCGGTCGACAGCGCGTAGACGAAGCCGCTGCACACGGCCTGCACGTCGACGGCGGCGCCGTGGTTGGTGATGCCCAGCTTTTGCTGCACGATGCAGGCGGTGCTGGGGAAGCTGCCGAAGAAATCCGGGGTCGAGCTGGCAACGATGATCAGGTCGATATCGTTGGGCTGCAGGCCGGCCATCGCCAGCGCATTCCTGGCGGCCTTGACCGCCAGGTCGGACGACTTTTCGTCAGGCGCGGCAAAGTGGCGCGCAGCGATGCCGCTACGGGTCGTGATCCACTCGTCCGAGGTCTCGATGCCTTTGGCAGCGAGTTGATCAGCCAGTTCCTGGTTGCTCACCCGCTTTGCCGGCAGATAACTGCCGGTGCCCATAATTTTGCTATACAAAGTCATGCCGTTCTACCGTCCACTATGTCGTTGAGGTGGGTACTTCCGGGGCTTCGGTGTTACGCGGCATCAGCTCGGTGATCAGCGTCGAAATGTGCGGCAACACGTCATTTTTTGCAGCATCATACGCTCGCTTGATCGCCCATTCAAAGGAATATGCATCGGCGCCGCCATGGCTCTTGAACACCAAGCCGCGCAAACCCAGCAGGCTGGCGCCGTTGTAACGCGACGGCGACAGCCGTTTCTTGATGTTGCTCAAGGCGCCGCGACCGATCAGCGCGCTCAGGATAGTCAGCGGATTGCGGGTGAATTCGGACTTGACGGTGTCGGCGAAGAAGCGCGCTACGCCCTCCACCGCCTTCAGGGTGACGTTGCCGGTAAAGCCGTCGCACACCACCAGATCGGTGGTGCCCTTGAAGATGTCGTTGCCTTCGACGTTGCCGAAGAAATTCAGGGCGCCGCGTTCGTGGTCGGCCTGCAGCAGCTTGCTGGTGGCCTTGACCACGTCGTTGCCCTTGATGTCCTCGGTGCCGACGTTGAGCAGGCCGATGGTCGGGCGCTCGACGTTTTCCATGGCCGATACCAGCACCGAACCCATGATGGCGAACTGGTGCAGGTGGTGCGGCTCGCAGTCGACGTTGGCGCCCAAGTCCAGCATATAGGTCGGGCCGCCTTTTTGATTCGGCATGATGGAGCAGATCGCCGGACGGTCGACGCCGCTCATGGTCTTGAGCACGTAGCGGGCCACGGCCATCAGCGCGCCGGTGTTGCCGGCCGAGACGGAGGCTTGCGCCTTGCCGTCCTTGACCTGCTCGATGGCGACGCGCATCGACGAATCCTTCTTGCGGCGCAGGGCCACTTCGAGCGGATCGTCCATGGTGACTTGTTCGGAGGCATGCACCACGCTCAGGCGCGGGTGGGCGTCGGCGTGGTGCTTTTTCAGTTCGGCGCGGATGACGTCTTCGAGACCGACAAGGATCAGCTCGGCATCAGATTCGCGTTTGACGAAGGAAATAGCTGCGGGGATAGTGACTGAGGGGCCGTGATCGCCACCCATGCAGTCGATAGAAATTTTGATTGTCATTGTTTTAGCAAGCGGCAGAACCGCGACAGCCGGAATCCGCGTTGGAACATGACGGTGTGCAAAACCAAATTGCAGCCGATGAAAAAAGAAAAAGCGATGCTACACAAGTCAGCACCGCCTGTTTCTGGTCCAGCAAAAACGTCGATTACTCGTCGTTTTTGGTTTTCAGGACTTTGCGACCACGGTAAAAGCCGTTAGGGCTGATGTGGTGACGCAGGTGGGTTTCACCGGTGGTTGGCTCGATGCCCAGTTGTGGAGCAACCAGGAAATCGTGCGAACGGTGCATACCGCGCTTCGATGGGGATTTTTTGTTCTGCTGAACTGCCATGTTAATGACTCCTAATACATAAGTTCTAAAATTCTAACACAATCGACCTGCATAAAACATGCGAATCGAGCCCTACTACATTGCACTGCAAACTTGCCAAGACTCGATGACACGCGTTTTGACACGTCCTTTACTTGAGGCGAACCTCGTTGCTACTTATTCGGATTTGAGGCCCTTCAGGGCGTCGAATGGCGATATCTTCTCGCTTTTTGCCTTGTCCAGCAGGGAATCATCGGGGCAGACATCGTGTTTCGGCGTGTGCGGCATGGCCAGCAGCGCTTCGTCTTCCACCAGATACATCAGCTCCATGCTGCGGCTGCCGACGATCACATCGATCGATTCATCGGCAATCATCGCTTCAATTTCATCTGCCTGTTCATCGTCCTTACCCAGCATCAGCACAGTCGACGAGGCGAGGTGGTGAGCATAAGGCTTCAGGCAGCGCTGGCAAACCAGCTGGACGGTGCCATCTACCGACAGCGTCAACTGGGGGAAGCCCATCTTGCTGGCGCTTCCTGCCACTTTCCAGGTAATCTCGCCGGAGGCGTCCGCGCACTCCTTGGCCAGGCGGGTCATTTCAGCGACAGGCGTCACGCCATCCTGCTTACCGTTGATTCGACAGAATTCAAAGGTGTCGATCACAAAAGCACTCATTACAGAGGTTCCCCGGAAAACCTGCGATAATAGCAGGGTTTTCGACATTAAGTCAAAGCCTTCGCGATTTTTTGCGTATTTCCTGTCGCAATATTGCCGGCGACAAAGCATATAACAAACCCCTCATGACATCAAGTTTACTCGTACTCGCGTCCAGCTCCGCCTACCGCAAAGAACTCCTGTCGCGCCTGCAGCTGCCTTTCGAGGTGGCCGTGCCCGACATCGACGAAACCCCGCAGCCGGGCGAAACGCCAAGCGCCACCGCGCTGCGCCTGGCCCGCGAAAAGGCCGCCGCCGTGGCCGCCAGGATGCCCGGCGCCATCGTCATCGGCTCCGATCAGGTCGCTACGCTGGACGGCGAGCAGATCGGCAAGCCCGGCAACCACGCCAAGGCACTGGCGCAATTGCAGAAAATGCGCGGCCGCGAAGTGATCTTCCACACCGCGCTGTGCGTGTGGGATGGCCGCAACGGCACCGCCCAAGTGGAAGACATCCAGACCGTGGTGAAGTTCCGCGATTTGCCGGACGCCGAGCTGGATGCCTACCTGCGCATCGAGCAACCCTACGACTGCGCCGGCAGCGCCAAGAACGAAGCCTTGGGCATCGCCATCCTGGAACGCATCGACAGCAGCGACCCGACCGCCCTCACCGGCTTGCCATTAATCGCCCTGACAGGCATGCTGCGCGCCATTGGCGTCACCTTCTTCAAGAACTAATATGACCGGCACCCTCTTCTTAATACCGAACACCCTGGGCGACACCGAAACGCTCGCCAGCGTCCTGCCCGAGCAGGTGCAGCACATCACCTCTCAACTCGACTACTTCGTGGCGGAAAACGCCAAGACCGCGCGCGCCTTCCTGAAACTGGTCGGCGCGCAGCACCCGCTGTGCAAGCCGATGCAGGAAATCCAGATTGCCGAATTGAACGTGAACACCCCGGCGGCCGCGCTGGCCGACCTGCTGGCGCCGCTGCTGGCGGGCCGGGATGGCGGCCTGGTGTCGGAGGCCGGCGTGCCGGCGGTGGCCGACCCGGGCGCCGACCTGGTCCGCCTGGCGCACCAGCACAAGATCGCGGTGCGGCCGCTGGTCGGTCCGTCGTCGCTGTTGCTGGCGGTGATGGCGAGCGGCCTGAACGGCCAAAGCTTCGCCTTCAACGGCTACCTGCCGACCGACGCGGCGCAGCGCGCGGCCCGCATCAAGGAACTGGAACTGCGTTCGCGCAAGGAAAAGCAGACGCAGCTGTTCATCGAAACGCCATACCGCAACGCCGCCATGCTGGAAGCGCTGATCGCCTCCTGCGCGCCGGGCACGCTGGTATGCGTAGCGACCGACCTCAGCCTGCCAAGCGAAACCATCCGCACGACCACGGCAGCGCTATGGAAAACCGCCCCTGCGCCGGACTTCCACAAAAAGCCCACCGTCTTCCTGCTGCTGGGTCAGTAAGCCGTCGTCCTCGCGCAAGCGGGGACCCATGGAACGCCGTCCTGGAATGACGATTAGATGCTGCGGGTGTAGTCGGTGACCCATTCGATGGCGGCCAGCTGGATGGCGTAGAGCTGGGACGGCTTGAGCTCCAGCTGGTGCAGCATCTGCGCCAGCACCCGGCCGCCGCGGCCTTTTTCGATGTGTTCGATCAGGCTCAGCATGCTGCCGTAGTCGCCACTGCGGTGCAGCAGCGCGCCGCGCACTTCGTCCAGCACGTTGACGCTTTCCAGCACGTCGCGCATGTGGATCGAGAACAAGGTATCCATCAGCGACATCACGCCCACCGTGAAGCCGATGTCCGCACTGACCCGCTGCCCCGGCTTGCGGTGTTCGACCATCAGCTCCAGAGTCTTGCCGCGCGTGGTCGCCAACTGCAATAGCGGCGAGGTGAATTCCTGCGTGCCGCCATGCTTCACGTACAGCAGGATCTGCAGCCAGCGCCGCAGCTGTCGGCGCCCCAGCACCATCAAGGCATGGCCCACCGAGTTGATGCGCTGGCGCGCGCCCACCGACGGCGTGTTCACCAGCCGCAGCAGGTTCAGCGTGATGAGCGCGTCGTGCTTGACGCTGCGCTCGATTTCCGTGTTGCTGGCGTCGCGGTCCAGCAACGCCAGCAGGTTCAGCACGCTCATCTGCGATGGCGAGATCTTCTTGCCGCTCAGGATCACCGGCCGCGCAAAATAATAGCCCTGGAAGTATTCGAAGCCCAGCTCCATGCACTGCTGGAACTCCTCGGCCGTTTCCACTTTCTCGGCCAGCAGCTTTTGCCCGGGGTTCTTCAGCACGCGCGACAGCGCTGGAAGTGTGCCCGGCTGCATGTCCTTGATGTCGACCTTGATGACGTCGCACAGCGGCATGAATTTCTGCACGTCCTCCGACTGGCCGATCACATCGTCCAGCGCGAACTTGAAGCCGGCTTGCTTGAGCTCGCCGATGCGCGCCAGGATTTCCGGCGTCGCCTTGACCGTTTCGAGGATTTCGAGAATGACCTTGTCATGTGGCAGGAAGCGGATAAAGTCGCTCATCAGCCCCACCGCGTCGACGTTGAAGAAGGCCAGCTGGTCGCCCACCACCTGCCCCATGCCCAGCTCGGAGGCATGGGCGATGACCGTGGCGGTGGCTTCGGCGTCGTCGGTGACGTGGGCGGCGTCGCTGGTGCCGGCGTCGCGGAACAGCAGTTCGTAGGCCACCAGCCGCTGTCCCCGATTGAGGATGGGCTGGCGCGCCAGAAAGAAATTGTCAGCTAACTGGGATGGTGCAGGTGACGAGGCTAACATCATGGGGCGCTCCCATTGATATGCTTGTCACCAGCCTATACCCGATTATGTACTCTTGACAATATTTTTCTGCCGTATCGGCGGACGGCGCTCGCTACTGTTGCGTCCAGCCGTCGTTGGCGTGCCGCTTTCAAGAATGAAGCGGGCGCCGGCGTCCTGACCCAGCGCCTTCACCAGCCACGGCATGACTTTCTTGAGCATCGGTTCCAGCGTGTACGGCGGATTCAGGATGAACATGCCGCTGCTGTGCAGGCCGCCGATACCGTCCGGCATCGGCGTCTTGATGGTCAGCACGACATTGAGCCAGTTGGCGGCCGGCAGTTGCTTGAGCTTGTCCGCGAACTGGCGCGATTCCATGCGCTGCAGCAGCGGATACCAGACCGCGTAGGTGCCGGTCGGGAAGCGGCCCAGCGCTTCGGCCAGCACGTCCTTGGTCTTTTTGTAGTCTTGCTTGTCTTCGTACGGCGGGTCGATCAGCACCAGCGCGCGGCGCGACGGCGGCGGCAGCAGTGCTTTCAACGCGGCAAAGCCGTCGCCACGTGTGACCAGCACGCGCTTGCCGCGCACGGTCGAACGAATGCCCTGTTGCGCGGCGTGCTCGTCGAGCTTGCGGAAGTTATCGGCCAGCAGCTTGGAGTCGGCCGGATGCAGCTCGAACAGGCGCAGGCGGTCGTGCTCGCGCGCCACCTTGTCGGCGATGAACGGTGAGCCCGGGTAATAGCGCATCTTGCCGCTCGGGTTCATGCCGCGGATCAGGTCGACGTATTCCTTGAGCTCTTCCGGCATGTCGGTCAGGTTCCACAGCGGGCCGATGCCGGTATCGTACTCGGCGTTCTTGGAGGCGAAAGCGCCATCGAGTTCATACACGCCGGCGCCCGAGTGCGTGTCGATGTAGCTATAGGCCACATCTTTCTGATTCAGGTACTGGAGCAACTGAATGGTGATGAAGTGCTTGAGCACGTCGGCATGGTTACCCGCGTGGAAGGCGTGGCGGTATGAGAACATAAGCTGGTGATCCTGATTGATTCAATCCGACATTATCTCTCAGAAAGCGCAAGCGGCCAAAAAAGCCCGCACTTCATCTGGATCAAAGTGTGTGCATCTGCGCTGGCTAAGATGGAACTGCCGGGTGCGCATCCGCGCGCGCGGCATTCTTTCATGGAGGAGATCATGGCTTTCAACAATGTAGGGCCGCTAACCTTCCTGGCGCCCGGTCAAACGGCGTTCTGGAATTACAGCTACGGGTCCGACCACGGCACCCAGTTTGCATCGGCCGATGTGAAGACGCCCAACCAGGGCGCCGTCCACATGGCCGACCAGCAGCGCAAGCGCAAAGACAACAACGGCAACGCAACCTACTTCGTCAACATCCATAACCAGGGCGTCGGCGGTTGCTTCCACAACTTGCAAGGCGGAGGCATGTCATGAAGATGACCATCGTAACGGATGTGCACGGCAACGTGCTGGGCGCCGTTCAGGGACACAACTTGACGGAGCAGAAGGATGGTGTGGAGGCAACCGTGTCGTTCGCGGCCGGCCACGCCACCCACATGGTCGACGTCGACGACGACCTGAGCACGGTGGACGATGTCGATGAGTTCCAACAACGCCTGCGCCGCCACCTGCAGCAGCATCAGCAACAGCAGACGCCGTAAACGGCAAAGCGGCAGCGATTTTGTCGCTGCCGCTCCTAGCACAAGCAAGTGTAGCCTGCCCTGCTATGGCTAAATGATAGCGCTTCTGTCTTCCACGCCACCAGTCTTATATAAGACAAACCAGCAAGTTTAAAGTCATAAAAATCATATACTTAACTTACGCATTCCATGATGCGGAAAGAAATTTCTCAGAACGGAAGATTTTAAAGTGGCGATTCCATACTGAATTTCACGATGCGGAAGCGAAATTCCGCCATGCGAAATCACGCCAGTTTCTGCTGCGCGATCAGGATGCCGTCGGCATCGGCATACACCCAGTCCCCAGGATTCACCGGCACGCCGGCGATATGCACGCGCAGATTGCGTTCGCCCGCGCCCTTCTTGCTGCTTTTCTGCGGATGGGCCGCCAGCGCGCGCACGCCGATGTCGCAGGCATTGATTTCATCGGTATCGCGGATACAGCCGTCGACGATGATGCCGGCCCAGCCATTGTCCTGCGCCAGCAAGCCCAGTTGACCGCCGACCAGCGCGCGGCGCAGGCTGCCGCCGCCATCCACCACCAGCACATTGCCGTCGCCCGGCGTTTCCAGCACGGACCGCACCAAAGCATTGTCCTCATGCACCTTGAGCGTGACCACGCGGCCGGAAAAGCGCACGCGCTGGCCGTAGTGGCGAAAGACCGGCGGCAGCACCGCCAGGCGGCCGTCATCCAGCAGATTGGCGTTGTCGTCGCATAAATCGGTGGTAGCAAAGCTCATCCTCGTCCCTCTGGCATCGTTAAACTGGGCTTAATTCTATGCGGTTTCAGGCAAGGCGGCTACGCGGCGATTGTTGCCGACGCCCAGCGCCGTCAGGATCACCAGCGCCTGGAAGATGCCGATCACGATGAACACGCCGGCCGGCTGCTGTGCATCCATCAGCACGCCGAACAGGATGGCGCCCAGCGCCAGGCCGCTGTCCAGCCCGGAATACACGACGCCGAACACGCGCCCGGTGGCGTTGGCCGGCGCCGCGCTGCGGATCATCAGGTCGCGCGAGGGGCCGGAGATGCCGGTCACCAGGCCGATCAGGCCCATCAGCACCACCGCCATCCAGGCCGGCACCACGGCCGCCGCCACCACCAGTGCCAGCAGCGCCGCCACGCCGAAGGCGATCATGATGATGCGGTCGTGGTTGCGGCTGCCCGCACCGAGGAAGCCGCCGTACACCATGCCCAGCGCCGACGCGAACATATAGCAGGTATAGGCCGAGGTGGCGGTCGCCAGCGACATGCCGTACAGGCTCACCAGGCTGGTGGCGGCGAAGGTCTGGATGCCGGCCAGCGCGATGGCCGAAATCAGGAAGAAGGCAAAGCACAGCCACACCACCTTTAGACGCAGGAAGCCGAAGGCGCCGCCGGGCGCGGCGCCAGCCTTGCCGCTGCTTGCCGGTGCAGCGGCGATCGGGTCGGGACGCAGCGCATGGCGATTCAACACCAGCAGCACCAGCACCGCCAGCGCCACCGACGAGGCCGCGAGCATGGCCACGCGCCAGCCGGAACGGCCGGCGACAAAGGTCAGGAACAGCGGCGACAGCGCCCAGCCGATATTGCCGCTGATGCCGTGCACCGAGAAGCCGTGCGCCAGCCGCGCCTTGGACACACGCTGGTTCAGCAAGGTGTAATCGGCTGGATGGAACACGCTGTTGCCGCAGCCGGCCAGGAAGGCGCCCAGCATCAGCTGCACATAGCTGTGCGCGCTCGACAGCAGCACCGCCGACAACCCCAGCAGCCCGATGCCGCTGAACAGCACGGCACGCGCGCCGAAGCGGTCGACCACGAAACCGGCCATGGCCTGGCCGACACCGGAGACCACGAAGAATACCGTCATCAGCAGGCCCAGCTCCGAATAGCTGAGGCCGAACTCGGGCTTAAGCCAGGGGATCAGCGCCGCCAGGATCAGGTGATAGAAGTGGGAAGTGCCGTGTGCCAGCCCCACCAGCGTGATTACGCGGGCGTCCTGGCGCAGTAAAGTGTTGTCGGTCATGCTGCTCTCCAAAGTATGTGCTGAAGTTTAAGCAATTTGGCGCAGTCTGATTTAAGATAGAAAGACAAAATTTATCGCATATCCGCCATGCCCGTCGCCGTCGTCAACCACACCCAGTTCAACTGGGACAGCAACTTTCCCACCGAGGCTTGCCCGGTGACCATGTCCGGGCGCGACCTGGAAGCCACCACTGTGCTGCTGCCGCACCACCATCCCTGGGGCCAGTTCACCTACGCCATGCAAGGCGTGATCAGGGTGGATGCCAACCAGAGCAGCTGGATCGTGCCGCCGCAGCGCGCCATCTGGATTCCGCCGGACATGGTGCATGGCGTGACCGTGTTGGAGCGCACCCGACTGCGCCCGCTGTGCGTGCACGCCAGCCGCACGCCCTTCCCGGGCAGCGAATGCCGCGTGCTGGAAGTGTCCAGCTTGCTGCGCGAGCTGCTGGCGGCGTTGGAACAGCACGACCAGCACGAAGCATCGCACCGCGAACACCTGCTGGGCGAGATGCTGCTCGACGAGCTGCCGCGCTGCGCCGAGCGTCCCGTGCGCGTCCCGCTGCCGACCGACAAACGCCTGAAAGCCCTGTGCGACGCCCTGCTCGCCGATCCCGGCGCCGAACTGACGCTGGCCGGCTGGGCCGCGCAAGTGGGCGCTTCCGAGCGCACGCTGACGCGCCTGTTCGAACGCGAACTGGGCATGGGCTTCGGCCACTGGCGCCAGCAGGTAAGGCTGGCGCACGCCGCGCCGCTGATTTCGCGCGGGATGCCGCTGTCGCAGGTGGCGGCCGAACTGGGCTACGCCAGCCAGTCCGCGTTCTCGGCCATGTTCCGTAAAAGCTTCGGCTGCTCGCCTTCAACTTTCTTTAATAGCGAAAAATAATAATGGATAGTTAAGTTTTCCTTTTTGATGCCGATAACGTGTGCTTGGAGCAAAGTACGCTACATTAGTGGAAACTCATCAAACCAAAACGATATACCAAATGGCGGACCTGTCCCTCTTCTCGAACGAGCAAATCGCGGCGCTGCTGTCGGCGCTGCCGGACCCCGCATTCATCCTCACCCGCAGCGGCCGCTACGCGGCGATTTTCGGCGGCACCGACAGCCGCTACTACCATGACGGCAGCGGGCTGGTCGGCAAGTCGCTAACCGACGTGCTGCAGCCCCAAAAGGCGACGTGGTTCCAGGCGCAGATCGCCGTCGCGCTGGCGGCCCAAGGTCTGCATGTGGTCGAGTACACGCTGGCGGCGGACGACGTCAAAGGCGTGGGCGACGACGGACCGGCCGAACCGATCTGGTTTGAAGGACGGGTGCAGCCGCTGGGCTATCCGGTGCTGGGGGAGGATGCGGTGTTGTGGGTGGCCAGCAATATCACCGCCAGCAAAAAACTGGAGGCCTTGCTGCGCATGCAGAGCGAGACCGATGCGCTGACTGGCCTGCCCAACCGCCGCAAGTTGATCGGCGGACTGACCGAACATTTCGAGCTGTTCGTCCGCTACCGCACGCCAACCTCGGTACTGATTTTCGATATCGACTACTTCAAGGGCATCAACGACGAGTACGGTCACATGGCCGGCGACAAGGCCATCATGGTGACCGCCGAGGTTTGCCGGCACGCGCTGCGCGCGGCCGATTTTCCGGCGCGGCTGGGCGGCGATGAATTCGTGGTGCTGATGCCGCACACCGGCATCGAGCCGGCACTGGCGATTGCGGAACGCTTACGGATCAAGATTGCGGAGGCGTTGCGCGAACCGGGCACGCTGGGACGCGGCGCCACCATCAGCGGCGGCCTGAGCGAAATGAGCGCCGGCGACGCCTCCTATGAGGACGTGCTGAAACGGGCGGACGACGCGCTGTACCGCGCCAAACGCGACGGCCGCAACCGCATCGTCCGCCACTGAGCGACGCGCTTTACGCGAAGCTCAGCTCGCCATTGGCCACATCGACGTGGATCGTGTCCTTCGGCCCGAACTTCCCTTGCAGGATCAGCTTGGACAGCGGATTTTCGATCTGCTGCTGGATCGCGCGCTTCAGCGGCCGCGCGCCATACACCGGATCGTATCCAGCCTCGGCGATCTTGTGCAGCGCCGCCTCGGTCACGGTCAGGCCGATCTCCAGCTTGCCCAGGCGTCGTTCCAGAATCGCCAGTTGAATGCGGGCAATGGCACCGATGTTCTTCTCATCCAGGCCATGGAACACCACGATCTCGTCGATCCGGTTGATAAACTCCGGGCGGAAGTGCGACCGCACCTCGGCCATCACCGCCAGCTTGACCACGCCAGGATCCGAGTCCTCCATCGACTGGATCTTATGTGAACCGAGATTCGAGGTCATGATGATGACGGTGTTCTTGAAATCCACCGTGCGGCCCTGGCCGTCGGTCATGCGGCCGTCGTCCAGCGCCTGCAGCAGCACGTTGAACACGTCTGGATGCGCCTTCTCCACCTCGTCCAGCAAAATCACGCTGTACGGCTTGCGGCGCACGGCCTCGGTCAGGTAGCCGCCCTCGTCGTAGCCCACATAGCCGGGCGGCGCGCCGATCAGGCGGGCCACCGAATGCTTCTCCATGAACTCGCTCATGTCGATGCGGATCATCGATTCTTCCGTATCGAACAGGAAACCGGCCAGCGCCTTGGTCAGCTCGGTCTTGCCGACGCCGGTCGGTCCCAGGAACATGAAGGAACCATACGGCCGATTCGGATCGCCCAGACCGGCGCGCGAACGGCGGATGGCGTCGGCCACGGCCGAAATCGCCTCGTCCTGGCCGATCACGCGCTCGTGCAGCTTGTCCTCGATGTGCAGCAGTTTCTCGCGCTCGCCCTGCATCATGCGCGAGACCGGGATGCCGGTGGCGCGCGACACCACCTCGGCAATTTCCTCGGCGCCGACTTCGGTGCGCAGCAGACGTTGCTTGGGCGGCGTGTTCTTTTCCAGCGACACGCCCTTGGCCGATGCGGCTTCGGCTTGCTTCAACTCGGCTTCCAGCTGCGGCAGGCGGCCGTATTGCAGCTCCGAGACGCGCTGCCAGTTGCTCTCGCGTGTGGCCTGCTCCATCTGCTGCTTGGTGCGTTCGATCTCTTCCTTGATGTGGGTACTGCCCTGCACCACGGCTTTTTCAGCCTTGAGAATTTCCTCAAAGTCGTTGAGCTCGCGCGTCAGGCGCACGATTTCTTCCTCGATCAGTTCCAGGCGCTTGCGCGAGCCCTCGTCCTTTTCCTTCTTGACGGCTTCCCTCTCGATCTTCAGCTGGATCAGGCGACGCTCGAGCTTGTCCATGACTTCGGGCTTGGAGTCGATCTCGATCTTGATCTTGGCCGCCGCCTCGTCGATCAGGTCGATCGCCTTGTCGGGCAGGAAACGGTCGGTGATGTAACGGTGCGACAGCTCGGCCGCAGCAATAATCGCGGCATCGGAGATGGCAACCTTGTGGTGCAGCTCATACTTGTCCTGCAAGCCGCGCAGGATGGCGATGGTGGCCTCCACGGTCGGCTCGTCGACCAGGATCTTCTGGAAGCGACGCTCCAGCGCGGCATCCTTCTCGATGTATTTGCGGTACTCGTCCAGCGTGGTGGCGCCGACGCAATGCAGCTCGCCGCGCGCCAGGGCCGGCTTCAACATATTGCCGGCGTCCATGGCGCCCTCGCCTTTGCCGGCGCCGACCATGGTGTGCATCTCATCGATGAAGACGATGGTCTGGCCTTCGTCCATGGCCAGCTCTTTCAGCACGGCTTTCAGGCGCTCCTCGAACTCGCCGCGATACTTGGCGCCGGCGATCAGTGCGGCCATGTCCAGCGCCAGCACGCGCTTGCCCTTGAGCGAATCGGGCACCTCGTTGTTGACGATGCGCTGCGCCAGGCCTTCGACGATGGCGGTCTTGCCGACGCCAGGTTCGCCGATCAGCACCGGATTGTTCTTGGAACGACGTTGCAGCACCTGGATGGCGCGACGGATTTCGTCATCGCGGCCGATCACCGGGTCCAGCTTGCCCATGCGGGCGCGCTCGGTCAGGTCGAGAGTGTATTTTTTCAAGGCTTCGCGCTGGCCTTCGGCCTCCTGCGAATCCACCTTGGCGCCGCCGCGCAGCGTGTCGATGGCGCTTTCCAGCGACTTGCGGGTCAGGCCGCTTTCACGTGCCAGGGTGCCGGCGTCGGACTTGTCCTCGGTCAGCGCCAGCAGCACCATCTCGCTGGTAATGAACTGGTCGGCGCGCTTCTGCGATTCCTTGTCGGCCAGGTTGAGCATCGACACCAGCTCACGGCTGGCTTGCACGTTGCCGCCGGCCCCCGACACTTTAGGCAGGCGCTCCAGCGCGCCGGTCAGCGCCTTGGTCAGGCCGCCGACATTGACGCCGGCGCGCTGCAGCAACGACCGGGCACTGCCGTCGTCCTGATTCAACAGGGCCGTCAGCAAGTGCACGGGTTCGATGTATTGGTTGTCACTGCCCACGGCCAGACTCTGCGAGTCCGACAGGGCTTCCTGGAGTTTGGTAGTGAGTTTGTCTTGCCGCATGGTATTGCTCCGATAAATTTAACTTATCGCACAGATAGGGTTGTTCCCTCGCTTTTCAAGGCGCGCTGTGATTCTGCGGTCTTCAATAAATTTTCGTCAGGGCGCACGGTTGGCCAGGAATATTCCTTCATCCATCCTCGCTCTCCCGCCAGGATGTCTCGTGCGGCGCTACGAAGATGCTGGGCTAACAGCCCCAGTTGTGCATCGACAAACTCTGTAAATGTCCCGCTTGGCAGTGCATTTTTTAAAAAAACCAGAGAACTGCGACGCTTACTAAACAGAAACAAAAAAACATTGTACCCATTTGCCGGCTTTGACGACGTATCAAAGTAGACCATGCTCACGCCGTCTTTTTCCGCAATCACATCGATAAAGTAAGTTTGCGACTGTAGAAGCACCTCGTTTTCCGAGATTTCCGTGGCATGTAATTCATACGCCGAAATCAGATCCGCCATATTTTCATGAACCAGGTGTTTCAGATTAAACATGGTCTTTATCCTCCATCACGCCATGGTTGCAGGAGTATCCAGCGCGCCGCATCATCAGGTACTCGCGGCCAAATCCGCTCAGTTCCATTTTCCCCGTCGCCGGATTTGGGCGTGCCAATACGCTGAAACCAGTCCGCACATCGAAGACATCGAATGCTGGAAGGGTAGCGATCAGGAAACAATCACCCCGTGCGATTGCCTGTGACAACCAGGGTTGATTGTAGTCGTTCCAGAATTGTCTCGGCGAGCTATAGAACTCATCAGGGATATTCAAGACGTTGAAACCACCTGGTCGGGGCCCAGCATCGGCGTCCAGCTCATTCAGCACCGCGCGCATGTCATTGTTGTATGAGCCAATGATCGTGGTAACTCTTCCCTCTTGAGCCTGCAGTAACGCTCCGGACGACGGTGCATACACAAGTTTCAGCGCATGTCCCTGTGGACCAGCCGTCATCGGTGGCGGTTCTGTCTTCGTCAAGCGGCCGGCCATGTCGGCTGTCCTTTCTCAGTTTGAATGAGTCAGGAAAGCACTTTAACGAACACGCTCAGTACGGCCTTGCGACAACGCAGGAATCCGCTACGTTACCGTGAAAGCTCCAAGTAGCAAGCGCAAGATCGCGCTTGAAACCGCCAAATTCCCGGCTGACATATTCGATGCCGCCGTCCGGATCTTCGACGACAACGGTGACGACATGCAGCATCCGGTGCACGTCGATGCCGGCGACCCGCCGGCGCAGTGGTTCCAGTCCTTCCATGATGATGCTCCCTTGATTAGAATGAAGGGACGCACAAGGCATCGATGAACTGGAAAACGCCTCATGCCGCAATCGGACCGGGTCTCTTTACCGTTCGTGCTGTGGCATCGTCTGCCACGCGACAGTCGGGGGTGCGGGCCAGTTCGGTCAAGTCTGGTTAGTGCTCGGGGTCGGGCCGCCATTCGTTTGACGACTTTGGGTGCCTTGTGCGTCACCACCATTTTCCTCCTCGCCGGGCTTTCATGCTCGGGGGCGAGGACACCATCCCTCATGACCGGTTAGCGGCGATTCCCACTTCTCCAACGCGGCGTCGTCGCTGACGCGGGCGTCGACCCAGCGCGCGCCGTCGGGCGTCTGCTCTTTCTTCCAGAACGGCGCCTCGGTTTTCAAATAGTCAATGATGAACTCGCTGGCGGCGAAGGCTTCGCCCCGGTGGGCCGAGGTCACGGCCACCAGCACGATCTGATCCTTGGGCAACAATGGCCCGACACGGTGGATTACCAGCGCGCTGACGATGGGCCAGCGCTGTTTGGCGCGGTCGATCACGTCGCTGATCGACTGCTCGGTCATGCCGGGATAGTGCTCCAGTTCCATCGCCGAGACGGCCGCGCCCTCGTTCAGGTCGCGCACCGTGCCGACAAAGCTGACCACGCCGCCGACCTTGGGATGGCCAGCGCGCAGCCGGGCGATTTCCGTGGTCAGATCGAAATCTTCGGTCTGGATACGGACTTCGCTCAAGCTCACGCGCGCTCCACCACGCCGATGCGGCGGAACAGTTGCTCGATGCGGCTGGCCGTGCGGGCGTCGGCCAGGGCCGGCAGCGCGCACAGTTGCAGGTAGGCGGCCGAGGCGGACTGCGGCTTCTGGCCCGATTTCAGCGACGACTGCAACACTTCCACCTGCATCTTCAGGCGCTCGCGCGCGAATTCGGCGCCGCTGTCGACGCCGGCCACGATTTCCAGGCGCAGCACTTCGTCCAGCAGTTTGCCGCGGTTGCGCTCCAGTTCCTGGGCGCAGGCGGCACGGTTGCCGTCGATGGCGGCCACGGCGGCGTTGAAGCGCCCCGCCAGCGCACGTTCGTAGTCGTTGCCCAGCGACGGCAACGCCGCCCACTGGGCCTGCCACGCGGCGGCGTCGATGGCCTCGCCTTCATTGGCGATCGCGTTCTCCAGCGCCTGGCACAGGCGCAGCTTGTCACGCAGGGCGTTGGCCTGGGCGGCGCCGGCGCGGCGCTTGATGGCCTCCGCCTGCGCTTGCACCTTGCCAACGGCGTTGTGATAACGCTGGCTGATGCGCGCCTCGGCCGCGCGCGGCACCACGCCGGTGGCGTGCCAGGCGCCGGCGGCGTCTTTCAGCGCCTTGGCGATGGCGGCCAGCTGCGCCTTGTCCTCGCCGCTGAAGCTGGCCTCTTCCAGTTCCTTGCAGACTGCTTCACGCGCGTGCAGGTGGGCTTTGCGCTCGTGATCGGCGGCATGGGCGCTTTCCTTGCGCTGGGCGAAGATGGCGTCGCAGGCGGCGCGGAAACGCTGCCACAACGCCTGCTCGATCTTGCGGTCCAGCGGCAGCGCCTTGGCGTGCTCCTGCCAGCGTTCCTGCAGGCGGCGCACCTTGTCCAGCGTGTGACGGTCGGTCGGGTCCAGCGCTTCGGCTTCGGCGATCAATTCTTCGCGCTTGGCAGCTTCGACCTTGCGCTGCTCGGACAGCGGCGCCAGCATATTGGCCAGCACCTTGTCGAAGGTCTGGTCGAGCTTGCGCTTTTCCTTGCGGTCGATGGTGCCCAGGCGGCCCCACATCTGGCGCAGGCGCTGGCCGGCGGCGGCGACGTTTTTCAGGTCGGCGCCGTTGGCGACGGAGGCGGCCAGGGCCTGGGTTTCTTCAATCAGGGCCTGCGCCTTGGCGGCGTTGGCGTGGCGTTCATCGGCCAGTTGCTTGAAGTGGGCGGCGGCCGGCGCATAGGCGTTGGTGCAAGCGTTGTCGAAGCGTTCCCACAGGCTTTTCGGCGCGTGGCCGGAAACAGCGTCCAGTTGCTTCCAGCGGTCGCGCATGCTGCCGACTTTTTTGGCCAGTTCGCTCATGGCCAACTTCTGGGCCGGCAGTTCCTCAACGGCCTTGACCAGTTCCTCGCGCGAGACGTTGCCGCCCCAGCGCGCCCAGTCGCCCAGGCGCTTCAGCTCGGCGCGCACGTGGTTCAGGTGTTCGGTCTGGGCGTGGCTCAGGCGGGTTTTGTGCTCGCGCAGCCATTTATCGTGCTCAGCGGCGATGTGCAGTTGGCCGAGTTCCAGCGCGGCTTCCAGGGCGTCCAGCGTTTCCAGGAATTTCTTGTCGGTTTCTTTCGGCGCAGGCTTGGGCAGTTTAGGCGCTTTGGCCGGCGCGGCCTCGACAGGCGAGGCCGGAGCAGTTGAGGCCGCATCGGCCGGGGCATCCGCCGCCGTGGCGGCGGGCGCGGCGACAACGGCCGGCAGCGCTACCGGCTCGGCGGCGACCGCCTTGACCGGCTTCGCCAGCGCGGCGCGCGTCTGCTCGAGCGCTTGGGCGTAGTCGCTCAACAAGTGGCGCGGCAGCGCATTGTGCTCCGGCGCTTCCTGATAGACGCTTAGCTCGGCGGCGTAGCCGTCGAGCGCCGACAATGCCTGCGCCGCCGGCACACCAGCCTGCGGCAGTTTGCGCACGGCCGCCATCGCATCGATGATCTTGCGCTGCAAATTCACCTGCGTTTCCAGCCGCGCCGCCAGCGCCGCGCGCGCCGAGGCGTAGGCTTCGGCCAGCGCCGGCACCTCGGAGACGATCTGCCATTGACGATCCAGCTCGGCCACCTGGTTAGGCGTCAACTTTTCATCCTGCAACAAACGTTGCGCCAGATCCAGGCAAGCCTGGGCCTTTTGATGCTCGGCCAGCTGGTAGCGGATCGCGTCCAGGCGGCCCTGCATCAGCTTGGCGACACGGCGATCGGAGTTGCGCACCGCCAGCATCACTTGCTCCAGCGCAGCGGGCGTGTGCACATGCTCGGCGGCGGCCTGGCGCACGCTGGCAAATTCACTCTCCAGGATCAGGGTGACGGCGGCCGCTTCGTCGCCGTTGAGGGCGGCGGCGCGCTGCGCCTGCTCGTCGCGGCGCCCGGCGGTGGCGGAGGCGGCCGCGTCCTGCGCCGGCACAGCCGCTGGCGAGGAAGGAATGGCCGAAGTTTCGGTGGCACGCTTAAAGAGGAAATCGAACATGGTGCGCTATGGTGATGGGGTAAAACCACCATCATAGCAAAGCGGGAGGGATTTGCCCTGCGAGTGCGCTATAGGGTGGTTATTTCATGGTGACATCATCGCGCGGCGCCTGCCGCACAGCCCGGCGTACCGGCTGCTCCGGCAACTCATCGAGCGTCACGATGGGCAGTACCGCCAAGCCGGGAATCGAAATCTGGCCGTCGTCCATTTCCGTCCCGGGCAGCGCGCGGCGACGCGCCGTCACTTGCGCCGCTTCGGCCGGCGGCAGGCCGGAGCGTTTCATTTCATCGAGATGTTTATCGTGCATCATCAACTGGTTGGCGATGGCAAACCAGGTTTCGCCGGCGATGGCGTTGCGCGCCAGCGCAAACAATTCCTGTTCTTCTTTTTCCAGGCGCTTGAGCAGCGCGCTGCAGAAGGTGTCGATGCTGTCGCACACTTCGCTGACCTGCTCGTCGCGCACATCGGCCAGCGCGCCCAGCTTTTCCTGCAGCCGGCGGATCGACAGCAGCGCCGACTGGTTTAAGCGGTTGAGTTCGTCAAGCAGCTGATCGGCGCGCTCGGTGGCGTCGCGCAGCGCCGGGATCAGATACATCTCGGTCTTGCGCCAATGGCAGGCTTGATACAGGGTATTGAGGTTTTCGCACGCGTACTCAAGTTGCGACAAGGTCATGCGGTTCTGCTGCATGAGCGTGCTGCGCATATACTTTTGAAACGATAGCAGACTCACGCGAACGCTGGCCTGTTCGACGGATAGTGCGACCAGAGTATATGTAGCAGTCAACATTCTTCTGACTCCCAAGACTTGTAGGGTGGAAGTAAAAGTGTAAAGATTTCCGACAGCGTCTCTTTGATGTAGCACAAACCCGCTGTTGTCTCTTAAGCTTCAAATATATAGCAAGCTTAACGCGAATGCTATCGCAAAGGCAGTTGGAGACGCACCATTCCTGCTTCAGGATGCGGCAATACCACGCCGCCGAAGTGACGGATGAGTTTTTGCACGCCGGTATTCTCCGACAAGGCGTCGCCGACGATCTCGCGCGTGCCGCGCGCGCGGAAATAATCGACGAGTTTTTGGAACAAAATATAGCCGAGTCCGCGTCCTTTCAAATCGGAACGCACGATGATCGCAAATTCAGCAGACTGATTGTCGGGATCGAGCACCGCGCGCACCACGCCCAGCGTTTCCGGCTGGCCGTCGGCGTCGGGCCGCGTGGCAATAAAGGCCATGGCGCGGTCGTAATCGATTTGCGTCAACCGCGCCAACTGTGCCGGTGGCAGCTCGCGCATGGCCGAGAAAAACCGCAGGCGGATATCGTCCGCATCCAGTGCACTGAAGAACACCTGGTGCTGCGCGCCGTCCTCCGGCCGGATCGGGCGCAGCAGGATCTGGCCGCCGCCCCAATCCACCCGCTCCTCCAGCTCCTGCGGATACGGGCGGATCGCCAGTTCGGTGCGGCGCGCGCGCGCCTTGGCCAGCTGCATGCGCGCGCCCAGCGCCACCGTGCTGCCGCCCATCGTCAGCAGCGGATTGAGATCGAGCTCGGTCAGTTCCGGCAGGTCGGCCACCATGTCGGCCACCTGCACCAGCGTGCGGATCAGCGCTTCGGCGTCGGCCGGCGTCTGGCTCTGCGCCAGCAGGCGCGACACGCGCGTGCGGCTCACCATGTCGCGCGCCAGCGCCATGTTCAGCGGCGGCAGCCCGGCCGCGCGGTCGGCCGCGACGTCGGCGGCGATGCCGCCCTGGCCGAAGAACACCACCGGCCCGAACACAGGATCGTGACTGATCTGGATGCGCGCCGCCGCCAGCGTGGCTCCGGTCAGCGCGGCCTGCTGCGGCGTCGCCAGCGCCAGGCCGTAGGCCGCCATCAAGGCGCGCGCATCGCCGTCGGACAAGTCGCTGCGGCCGGCGTCGAGCGCGGCCTTCACCAGCGCCCGCGCGGCCGCGCGCTCGCCGGCGCCGGTGGACGGTGCGCCGGTCGGCACTTCCATCAGCAGTTCCTGGTTGCGGCGGTACTGGGCGATCTGCAGGAAACCGTTGACGGCTTTTTCCGGCGTGTCGTAAGTCGGCAAGCCGGCATCGGCAAACACCTTCCGTGCCTGCGCCACCGAGCCGCCGCCCAGCCAGCACGACAGCACGTTCTTGTTGGCCGCCTGCATCAGCGGCGCGACAGCGGCGGCGATCAGCTCGCTCGCCACCATGGCCGTGGGCGCGTGCAGGAACAGCAGCGCATCGGCCTGCGGCTCGCGCAGCAGCGCTGCCACCGCGCCGGTATAATGCGCGACCGGCACGTCGGCTAAAAAGTCGAGCGGATTGGTCGGCGGCGCACCGGCCTGAACCAGCCGCTTCAGTGTTTCGGGCGAGAGTGGCGCCAGTTGGGCGCCACTACATGCCAGCGCATCGGCGGCGATCAGGCCCAGGCCGCCGCCGTTGGTCAGCACGGCCAGCCGCTCGCCGCGTTGCGGACGGCGCCGCGCCAGCGTTTCCACGGCGTCGAACAAATCTTCGGTGGAGTACACACGCAGCATACCGGCGCGGCGGATCGCCGCGTCGAACACCAGGTCCGCACCGGGCGCCGCGTCGCGTCCGACTTTCAACACGATGACCGGTTTGCCGCGCGCTGCCAGCCGCCCGGCCGACATGAACTTGCGCGCACAGCTGAGCTTTTCTATGCAGAGCAGGATCGCCTCGGTGGCGGCATCGGCCGCCAGGTAGTCGAGCAGGTCGCCGAAGTCCACATCCACGCCATCGCCCATGGCGACAAAGCGCGAGAAGCCGATGCCGCGCTGGCCCGCCCAATCGAGCACCGCCGTCGCCAGCGCGCCGGATTGCGAGACGAAAGCCAGCTTGCCGGCGCCGGCCGCCATTTGCGTGAAGCTGGCGTTCAAGCCCAGCGCCGGCGACTGCAGACCGACGCTACCCGGGCCGAGGATGCGCAACAGATGCGGCTTGGCCGCCTGCAGCATCGGCTCGCGCAGGCCGCGGCCGCCGCCATGGGCGGGATCGGCCGTCATCACGATGGCGGCCCTGGTGCCGTTCTGGCCCAATTCATTGATCAGGCCCGCCACCGTGGCCGGCGGCGTGCAGATGATGGCCAGGTCGGCCGCCGCCGGCAAGGCGCCTACGCGGGCGTAGCACGGCAGGCCGCGCAAGCTGTCATGCTTGGGATTGACCGGCCACAGTTGCGCGCCGCCACGCGTGAATTCGCCGTCCAGCAGGTTGGCCAGCACCCGCGTGCCGATGCGCTGCGGATTGTCCGACGCGCCGATCACGGCCACCGAGCGCGGTTGGAACAGACGGTCGAGATTGCGGATGCTCATATGCTCATTTGCCCAGGGCTGCTACCAGCGGGAGGAATGGTCTTCGGTCACGCCCATCAACTGCGTGACCATGCGTTTGGGCTGGTCCGGCGCGGCGCGCACCCAGCCACTGAACGTGCCGATCGGTTGCAGGTAACGGCTGGCCGCCACCACCATTTTCTTGTTGTCGCGGCGCGCGCCCTCCGGCGTGAAGATCAGGTCCAGCATATCGTCTTCGGTGAAAATATGCCACTGCGACAGCGCATCCTTTTTATCGTACAGGAAGTGGGCCGGCGCCAGCGCAATCAGGTCGCCGTCCAGCCACAAGGCGTTTTCATGGGCGCCGAAATACCCGGCTTGCAGATTGAAGCCCAGCTCCAGATTGTGCGCCGAGGCCCAGCGCCACGCGGTATTGCGCGCCAACAGGCCGTTGGAATAGTCGAAGCTGGCCACGCCGCCATCGAGCTTGTAGTCTTCGCGCCAGGTCCGCACCTCGCCGCTCAGCGGCATGGCCGACGACTTCTGGGTGGCGTGCACCGAGCCTTTGTCGATCGGGCCGGTGGCCAGCAGCAGCGGCGACGGGCCGGGACCGAAGCTGGCATCGATCTCCAGGTAGTCGCAGTCCAGCATCAGGCGATAACTGCCGTCGCCATTGGCATCGATGGCGATGTGCGCGCCCTTGGCCTTGAAGCGGCTCGATCCGCCTGCGTGGTTGGCCAGTTTGGCCGACACCAGCGGCAAGCCGTCCTGCGAAAAATTGGCCAGCATGTCGCCGTCGCGGCGGTCGAAGGCGTAGGCGAAGGCGGTGCTGATCCAGCCCAGGTCGACGATGGCGACCGCGCAGAACACCTGCTCCGTGCACAGCGCCACGTAATGCCAGCGCTTGTGGTGGAACCGTCGCCACAGCGGATTGCGGGCGAAGGGCTTGGCCAGCAGGCTCCAGTCGATAGTGCCGACCTGGCCGGCGTAGCGTCCGAACAGCGGCTGTCCGTCTGCGGCCAGCAGGCTGGCGGGGGCGGCGGGCAAGGTCATGCGACTTCCTGTTGCAATAATCTGTTCAATAGTGTGCCGAAGTTGGCCGGCGTCGCCTGGGTGATCTGGACGCGCGGGCAGCCGTGCCAATCGGCCAGCCGCTGCACGGCGCCGGCGACGTCGCGCGTGAAGCGCTGGCTGACGCGCGCGGACGGCTCCAGCACCAGCGACTTCACCTCGAACAGGCCCTCGCGCCGGTGCGCCTTGGCGTCCAGGCGGCCGACCAGCGCACCACGGCGCAGGATGGGCAAGGTGAAGTAGCCGTATTTGCGCTTCTCGGCCGGCGTGTAGCACTCCAGCCGGTAGTCGAAGTCGAACAGTTCCTGGGCGCGGCGGCGGTCCCACACCACCGGATCGAAAGGCGACAGGATGGTGGTCAGCGTCGGCGCCAGCGCGCCGGCGTCGGCGTCGGCCAGCAATTGCGCGTGGTCGGGATGGACGTAGATCGGGTCGTCCCAGTCGTCGACCCAGGCACGCAGCAGGGCGCCCTGCTCCACCAGCTCGGCCGGATCGAGGCGCGGCGGCCGGGTGCGGAAGTAGTCGCTGATCCAGGGCGCGCGGGCGACGCCCATGGCCTTGACGGCTTTCAGCACCAGTTCGCGCTGCACGACATCCTTGCTGCGCAACTGGCGGTCGTCCCAGTGCGGCAGCACGCGTTCGGCCAGGTCGTAGATGCGTTGAAAATTGTGGCGCGCGCTGATCATCAGCGCGCCGGTGGTGAACAGCACCTCCAGCGAGCGCTTCTCCGGCTTCCAGCTCCACCAGCCGCCGCCCTGGCCATCGGTGCGCTCGAAGTCCGAAGAGCGCGTCGGGCCGTTGTGGCGGATATGTTCCAGCACCGCGTCCACCTCGGCGCGGCGCTCGCTCATCCAGGTCGCCGAATATTTCCAGCCCATGGTTTCCGGTTCCAGCATGCGGTGCCGGTACAGGCCATAATCCTCGACCGGCACGAAACAGGCCTCGTGCGCCCAGTATTCGAACAATGCGCCGCCGGCCAACGCCTGCTCCAGCCACGGCTGCGGATAGTCGCCCAGGCGGCTCCACAATACCAGATAGGGGCTGCGCGCCACCACATGGATGGTGTCGATCTGCAGCACGCCCATCTGGCGGATCGCCGCCAGCAGATCCTCCTGGCGCGCCTTGCGGCGGCGCGGCTGCAGCAGGCCCTGCGCCGCCAGATGCAGCGCCCGGGCGGCGGACAAGCTCAATATCGGTTCGGTCATGCCGCTATTCTAATAAAGAAATCAACATTGCCTGTGAACGGATTGGAATATTTTTTAGCCCTTGCATGCCAACAGCGGCATTTCCGTGCAGAATAAACGCAGCGCCTTCCGACCACCGAAGAGGACCGTGATCCGATGTTCGATTTTCTACGCCGCCTGTACCGCGCCATGCTGCTGCCCGCCTTCGGCGTCGTGCTGCTGGCCTTCATGTGGGCGGCGCTGATCTACCAGGTGCGGCAGGAGGAAATCACCGCCCGCCACGAGGCGGTGCTGCACAGCCAGTCGCTGGCGCGCACGCTGGCCGAACACACCAACCACCTGCTGCGCCAGACCGACCACGCCACCCAGCTGTTCAAGCTCAAATACGAGGAAACCGGCGGCCAGCTGCGGCTGGCCGAATTCGCCCGCAAGAATGGCCTGCTCGACTCGCTGCTGCCGACCAAGCTCGATCTGCCGATGGCGCTGTTGAACCACCAGGGCCGCGTGATCGACAGCATGAACGGCTACTTCGCGCCCGACCTGAAGGACACGGCTTTCTTCAGAGGCCACGTCGCCAATGCCGCCGATACCGCGCAGGTGTCGACGCCGGTGGTCGACGTCCGCACCAAGAAATGGCAGATCCAGATTTCGCGCCGCCTCAACCACGCAGACGGCAGCTTCGCCGGCGCCGTGCTGGTGATGATGGACCCGACCTATTTCGTTGAAGACTACGACCGCCTGAACGTCGATCCGGGCGGCGCGGTGATGCTGATCAGTCGCGAGAACGGCATGTCCACCGCACGCATCGACGACCAGGTGATGATCAGCGACAGCATCGATTTCAGCGTCGCCCAGAACGGCATGCAAGGAGGCGAAGAGATGCTGCTCAAGCGCCCCTTCGACGCCACGACGCGCATCTACGGCTACACCGAGATGCCGCGCTTCCTGCTGATGGCGGTGGTCGGCATCCCGGAGGCAGCAGCGATGGCGCGCTTCGAGCGCCGCCGCATAGTGTACTACAGCGCCAACCTGGTGGCCTCGCTGCTGGTGCTGCTGTTCATCGGCCTGCTGATGCAGCAGGCGCACCGTCTGCGGCGCAGCGCGCGCATGGTGATCGACGCCCAGCTGATGCTGCGCGCCGCCGCCGACGCCAGCCTCGATTCGGTGTTTCTGTTCAAGGCCTGCCGCATGAACGGCATGCGGCGCGAGATCCTCGACTTCACCATCGCCGACCTGAATGAGCGCGGCGCCCAGCTGCTGGGGTTTACCAGCGAGGAAATCAAGGGCAAGCGCCTGATCGAAGTGATGCCGGCGCTGCACACCGAAGGCTTCATGGAAAAGTACCGCAACGTGCTGGAATCGCGCCAGCCGCTGGAAGAGGAATTTGAAGTCGACTTCCTGCCCAACCGCGACCTGCACTGGCTGCACCACCAGATCGTGCCGATCACCGACGGCGTGGCCATCACCGTGCGCGACATCACCACGCGCAAGGAAACCGAACTGGCCGCGCGCCAGAACCAGGCGGAGCTGGCGGCGGTGAACGACGCTTCGCCGCTTGGCTTGCTGCGCGCCGACGCCACCGGCCACTGCACCTACGTCAACCGCACCTTTGAACTGATCACCGGCCTGACGCGCGACGAAGCGCTGGGCGACGCCTGGCTGCGCGCGGTCCACCCGCACGACCGCGCCGTACTCAAGGCCGCGCTCAGCCACATGGCCGTCACGCGCGCGCCCTACCAGGACACGCTGCGCTGCGTGCACCCGGACGGCATGATCGTCTGGGTATCGTTCAAGATCGCCGCCATGGTGGTGGACGGGAAAATCTACGGCTTTGTCGGCACGGTGGACGACATCACCCACATCCGCAAATCCGTGATGGCGCTGCGCGAGAGCGAGGCGCGCCTGCGCACCATCGCCGACACGCTGCCGGCCATGGTGGCCTACATCGACGCCGAGCAGGTCTACCGCTTCCACAACGTCGCCTACGAGCGGGAATTCAACCGCACCGACATGGCGGTGCTGGGCCGCACCATCCGCGACACCATGGGCGAGGAGCGCTACGCCTTCCTCGAACCCTATGTGCTGCGCGCGCTGTCCGGCGAGACCCTGACCTTCGAGGAAGACGACGGCAGCGGCGCCTTCGACCGCACCTATGAAGTGGTGTACATCCCGCAGATGGATGAAGAAGGCCTGGACGTGATCGGCTTCCACGTCATGCGGCAGGACATCACCACCCAGAAGCGCGAAAAACAGCGGCTGCTGCGGCTGTCGCAGGTGGACGCGCTGACCGGTCTGACCAACCGCGCCGGCTTCCTGCAAAAACTGCACGACGCGATGATCACGGCGCGTTCGAACACCAGCATGATGGCGGTGATGTACATGGATATCGACCGCTTCAAGCCGGTCAACGACACCTTCGGTCATGCCGTCGGCGATGCGCTGCTGAAGGCCTTCTCGGCACGCCTGACCCACACCATGCGTGCCAGCGACACCATCGCGCGGCTGGGCGGCGACGAATTTACCATCGTCATGGAGCGCATCCACCGCATCGACGACGCGACGGCGCTGGCAGCCAAGATCGTCGCCGCCATGCAGGGGGAGTTCGACTTGAACGGCACGGTGGTGTCGATCTCGACCAGCATCGGCCTGACCTTCTACCGCAACGAGGAGATGAGCCCGGCCGAACTGCTCAACCGCGCCGACATCCTGCTGTACGAGGCCAAGCAGGCCGGCCGCAACACCTTCCGCGCCGGGCCGGCGCTGCTGCCGCCGGCCAGCAATGCGGCCTGAATCGCTGCACAAAGCGCGGCATAAATCAAACCGGCGGGCGCCGGCTTGCGCTATATTGAGCGCTTTCCGGCTGTTTCGACTTTTTTCCCATGCGTTTGCTGCACACCTCCGACTGGCATCTCGGCCAATCCCTGCATAATTTCGAGCGTCACTACGAGCACCAGCGGTTTCTCGACTGGCTGCTGGACGCCATCGTCGCCGAACAGGCCGACGCGCTGCTGATCGCCGGCGATGTTTACGACAACGCCAATCCCTCGGCGGCGTCGCAAAAGCAGTTGTACCGGTTCCTGCGGCAGGCCAAAGAGCGCGCACCGCACCTGAATTTGATCATCATCGCCGGCAACCACGATTCGCCGGGCCGGCTCGATGCGCCGGGTCCCCTGCTGGAAGCGCACGGCACGCGGGTGATCGGCGCCGTGCCGCGCAACGCCGACGGCGAGATCGACGTGGAATCGATGGTACTGCCGCTGACGGGCCGCAGCGGCCAGGTGGAGGCCTGGTGCCTGGCCGTGCCCTTCCTGCGTCCCGGCGACGTGCCGCGCATCGCGCCGCCCGAGCGTGCCGATCCCGACCTCGGCCCTCCGCCGGCCACCGCCCCCGCCGCCGATCCCTACCTGGCCGGCATCGCCCTGCTCTACCAGCAAGCATTTGAACTGGCGAAAAGCAAACAACAGGACGGCCAGGCCATCATCGCCATGGGCCATTGCCACATGGTGGACGGCCAGATGTCCAACGATTCCGAGCGCCGCATCATCATCGGCGGCACCGAGATGCTACCGACCGGGATCTTCGATCCGGCCATCGCCTACGCCGCGCTCGGACATTTGCACCTGGCGCAAAGCGTCGGCAAGCAGGAGCACATCCGCTATTGCGGCAGCCCGCTGCCGCTGTCGTTCGCGGAACTGAACTACGCACACCAGATCCTGCGCATCGATCTCGATGGCGCTATGGTGCCGATGGTGCGCGAGATCGCGCCGGTGCCGGTGCCGCGCGCGGTGGAGCTGCTACGCGTGCCGTCCAAGCCCGCGCCGCTGCCGCAAGTGCTGGAAGAACTGGCGGCGCTGTCGCCGCCGGAGGCCCCGGCCGAGCAACAGCCCTACCTGGAAGTGCGCGTGCTGCTGGAGCAGCCGGAGCCCGGCCTGCGCGCGCGCATCGAAGCGGCGCTGGAGGGCAAGCCGGTGCGGCTGGCGAAAATCGAAACCTCGACCGCCGCGCGCGATTTGTCCATCGACAAGGAAGTGCTGACGCTGGACCAGCTGGAAAAGCTCAAGCCCGACGACATCTTCAAGCAGCTCTACCAACAGCGCTTCGGCAATGAAGCGCCGGCCGATCAACTGAGCGCTTTCGCGGAGTTGATGCTGCCATGAGAATCCTGAAAATCAGCGGCAAAAACCTGGCCTCGCTGGCCGAGGAATTCAGCGTCAATTTCGAAGCGGAACCATTGGCTTCGACCGGGCTGTTCGCCATCAGCGGCCCGACCGGCGCCGGCAAGAGCACCTTGCTGGATGCCCTGTGCCTGGCCCTGTACGACGCCACCCCGCGCCTGCTGCGCGTGGCCGGCCGTAGCCTGCTGGCCGACGTCGGCAACGAGACCGTCTCCACCCAAGACCCGCGCACGCTGCTGCGGCGCGGTACGGCCGAGGGGTACGCCGAAGTGGACTTCGTCGGCAGCGACGGCGCCTCCTACCGCGCGCGCTGGAATGTACGGCGTGCGCGCACCAAAGCCGAAGGCGCGCTGCAACCGACCACCATGCAACTGCATCTGCTGCCGGCATTGCAGGCCATCGGCGGCACCAAAACCGAGGTCAAGGCGGAAATCGAAAAGCGCATCGGCCTGACGTTCGAGCAGTTCACGCGCGCGGTGCTGCTGGCGCAGAACGAGTTTTCAGCCTTCCTGAAGGCCGAGGACAACGAGCGCGGCGAGCTGCTGGAGACGCTGACCGGCAGCACCATCTACTCCGAGATTTCGGTGCGCGCCTTCGAGCGCAACAAGCTGGAACAGGCCGCGTTGCAAAAACTGAACCTGCGCCTGGCCGACCAGCGGCCGCTGACCGCCGAACAGCGCGCCGAGATCGAATCGAAAAGCGCCGACGCCGGCATCGCACTGCAAGCGCTGGACCAGCAGAAGGCGGAACTGGAACAGGAACTGCGCTGGCACCAGCAAGCGGAAAAGCTGCAGCAGGAAGAGCAGACCGCGCGGCACGCGCTGTTGGAAACGCAAGCCGCCGTGGAAGCAGCCGCGCCGCGTCATGCGGCGCTGACCCTGCTCGACGCCGTGCAACCCGCCCGTCCGCTGGCCGAAGACATCCGTCGCATCGACGCCGACATCGCCGGCACGCAGGCGGCCATCGCCGCCAGCATGCGGAACATGCAGCAGGCCGCGCAAGCGCTGGATCATGCCAACGCCATCCTCACGCAATCGACCGCCAACCAGCACGAAGCCGAGGCGGCGCAACGTGCGGCCGCGCCGCAGCTGGACCAGGCCAAGGCACTGGATGCGCGCATCGAGGCCATGCTGCCCGCCTATCGCCAGGTCGCCGCCGCTTGCGAGAAAGCCGAGCAGGCCGATTCCAGCGCAAAGGCCGCGCTGCAAGCGCGCCAGGTCGAGCAAGGCCGCCTGGCGGCACAACAGCAGGCCGGCGTGGCCTGGCTGCAGCAGCACAAGCACTGGAAAGCGCTGGCGCTGCAATGGGAACGCTGGGACGTGCTGTTCGTGCAGGCCGGCCAGCAAGCCGCGCATGCGGAGCGGCTGGCGTCGGGCCTGTCGCGCGTGCAGCGCAACGCACAGGCGCACCGCGATGAAGAAGCCGACGCCAGCGCCAAGCTGGCTGCCGCAGTCGCCGCCTTGCAATCGCTGGACCTCCAGCGCCAGCAAGCCACACAGGCCATGGCGGCGTATTCGGCCGAGCAGTTGCAGGCATCCCGCAGCAGCCACGAACAGCGGCGCGACCTGCTGGCCGGCGCCGAGAAGATCTGGCTGGAACTGGAATCGCGCCAGGCACGCCACGGCCAGATCGAAGCCAAGTCCACGCAACTGCGGCAGGCCATGGCTGCCGCCGAAGCGCAACTGGCGGTATCGTCACAGGAAGGCCTGGCGATCATGGCGGCGTTCTCGCAGGCCGAACGCGCGCTCAAGCTGGCCGAAGCCGCATGTACGGCCAGCGTGGAATCGCTGCGCCAGACGCTGGAAGACGACACGCCTTGCCCGGTCTGCGGCGCACCCGACCATCCATACCGTCACAACGACGATAGCCTGCAAAACATGCTGAGCGAGTTCCGCGCCGACGTGGCGAAGTGCCAGCAGCAGATGAAAGACAACGTCAACCAGCAGGCCACGTACCGCGCCACGGCGCAAACCAGCGCCGAACAGCTCAACGTGCTGGCGGCCGAGCAGCGCGCGGTGCAGCAGTCGTTGGAGCGCGTCACCGGCGCGTGGTGCGCCCACGCATTGGTTGCCGACGGCGCGCTGCCGTCCGAGGCGGAACGCACGGAATGGTTGGTCGCACAACTGGCGGCAACCGGGCAGGCCTTGCAAACCACCGAACAGCAGGAACGCGCGCTGCACGCGGCGCGCGTCGCACGCGATCAGGCGCAAACTGCCTACGATCGCGCGGCCGCCGAACACACGCGTCTTCAGGCCGTGGCTTCGTCGGCGCGCACGGCGCTGGCGCAATCGAGCGCCGAATTCAAAGCGCTGGAAGACCAGCGCATCGAAGTCGCGCTGACACTGAGCGGCCTGCTGTCCGATCTGGACGCGGCTTTCAGCGGCGGCGACATTCCGAGCGAGGAATGGAAGGAAGACTGGAAATCCGGGCCGGCGCGGTTCTACGAAGCGCGCCAGGCGGAAAGCAAGCAATGGCTGACGCATCGCACTGCCTACGATGAACGTCTTGCGGCGCTGAGCGGCTTCGAGGTTGAGCTGAAAGCCTTGGGCGACGCACTGGCCAAAACCGGCCAGGACGCCCTCGCCGTCCGCAATGCCTACACCGTTGCGGATGCTGCATTGAAGGCCAGCCAGGACCAGCGCATGTCCATGTGGGGCGGCAAGGAAGTGCGTGACGTGGAGGCCGCGCTGCAGGCGGCCATCGATGCGGCCAAGGTGCGCCACGCGGCTGCGCAAACCGCCGCCCAGCAAGCGGCGCAGGCCCGCGTGCGCTACGACGAAGCTTTGGCGCAAGCAGGCAAGCAGCAGGCGGCGTTGCAAAGCGCCGCCACCATCGCCGCAGCGCGCCTGACCGATTGGCTGGCCGCATTCCAGCAGCGCCAGCCGGACGCCGGCCTGCACGACCTGGCGCAGTTGCACGCGCTACTGGCCCATTCGTCCGAGGACATCAACGCCGAGCGCAGCGCGCTGCAAGCATTGGCGCGCGCCGCCGACCAGGCCAACACCGTCCTGCAGGAGCGTCAACGCCAGCGCGAACAACACCAGCTCACCGAACCGCCGTCCCGCATCAGCGCCGCCGAGCCTGAGCAGCAAGCGGCAGCCGAATCGGCCATTGCCGCCATCGTCACCGCGCTGAACGCCTTGCTGGCCGAACGCAAAACCGCCAGCGACCATGCCGCCGCCTTGCATCTGGCGCTGGCGCAGGACGACGACAAACGCCGCCGCTCGCACGCCATGCTGGTCGAAATCGAACAGCAGGAAACCATCTCCCAACGCTGGGCGCGCATGGATGACCTGATCGGTTCCGCCGACGGCAAACGGTTCCGCAACTACGCCCAGCAGTTCACGCTGGACGTGCTGCTCGGCTACGCCAACGCGCACCTCAACCACCTGTCGCGCCGCTACCAACTGGAACGCATCCAGAATCACGGCGCTCCCTCGCTCGCCCTGCTGGTGCGCGACCTGGACATGGGCGGCGAAATGCGCTCGGTACACTCGCTCTCGGGCGGCGAATCGTTCCTGGTCTCGCTGGCGCTGGCGCTGGGCCTGGCCTCTCTCTCGTCCAACCGCGTGCGCGTCGAATCGCTGTTCATCGACGAAGGCTTCGGCAGCCTGGACGCCGAAACGCTGCGCGTGGCCATGGATGCCCTGGACGGCCTGCAAGCCATGGGCCGCAAGGTCGGCGTCATCTCCCACGTGCAGGAGATGACGGAACGGATCTCGGCCAAGATACTGGTGCAGCCGTCCGCCGGCGGCCGCAGTACGATCAGCGTCATGTAAACCGCGCCGGTGCTATGATTTAGTCTCCCACGAGGCACACCATGAGCATCGGCGCCATATCACCGAGTTCCATCAATCCAACGCCGGCGCGCGAAACGCCGCCGGTGCGTGAGCCTTCGGCCGCGCCGGCACCGGCCATCACGCCGTCCTCGTCCACCCAACTATCGTCCGAAGCGCTGGCCATGATCGACCAGCTCAAGGCGCGCGACCTCGAAGTACGCCAGCACGAACAGGCCCACCTGGCCGCCGCCGGCGGCTTGGCTACTTCCGGCACCAGCTACACCTACCAGCGCGGCCCGAACGGCATCAACTACGCCATCGGCGGCGAAGTCGGCATCGACACCTCGCCCGGCGCCACGCCCGAGGAAACCGTGCAACGCGCCCGCACCATCCAGGCCGCCGCCCTGGCGCCGGCCGAACCATCCGGCCCGGATCGCGCCGTGGCGGCCCAAGCACAGCAAATGGAGGCGCAGGCGCGCGCGGAAATCGCCCAGCGGGCCTACACCGCCGAACCATCGGCCGCGCCGACATTGGATCTCTACGCCTGAATGTTAAAATCGCGCCCTCGACTTTTCAGCCCTTAGCCAATAAAGCAACCATGTTAAAAGCACCACGCACCCTCACCTTCAAATGCGCCAAGTGCGCCAAAGCCGTTCAGGTTCGCCTGCAAAAAGTATCGGCCTGCTCGCACATCCAGCCTTACCTGGGCGTTTGCGCGTGCGGCGAAGTGCGCCACCACGCCATCGGCCAGAAAGACGCCGTGGCCTCCTATCTGGCCGCGCCGGAAGGCTGGACCCACCACCACTAATTTGCGCCGCGCCCTCAAGTAATCGGATAGGATACCGTTATAGAGTTGTAGAAGTATTATCGAAAAACGGAATCCATCATGTCCTCCATCTCGAATCTGAACAGCCGCTGGCCTTCTTTATATACCGGCGCCCAGCCTACCGACGCCAAAACCTCGGCTTTACAGAAAACCCAGGGGCTCGCGCCGGCCGTCAAATCCGGCAACCCGCTGGATCTGGAAAGTCGCGTCGCCTCGGTCGGTAACGCGACGGTGGATTTTGCGCAGGATTTCGTCAGCAGCTTCACGCAGGCGCTGTTCGGCGATGCGGCCAAGGGCGCGGTGATCGACTTCGACTCGGCCAGCCTGGAAACCTCCTCCAGCTACGCGGTCGGCTACCAGCGCAGCGAAGGCGCCAACGGCGTCTCCGAAGCCGGGGCCTTCAGCCTGTCGGATAGCTCGCACTTCATCGGCAAGGGCACCATCACCACCGCCGACGGCCGCAAGTTCGATTTTGAAGTGGAAGTCCAGTACAACTACGATCTCGATGTCGGCGCCAGCCGCAGCAGCGGCGCGGCCCCGCAACCAGCGCAGGACCTGGATGCCAACCAACCGTCCACCAGCGATCTGCCGACCGTACAGCTGCCGAACATCGACTTCCCGGGCACGCTGGCGGACCTGTTCAAACTGATCGGCCGCGATCTGCAAACCGCGCTCGCCAGCAGCAACGACAACGACCGCAAGACCGGCGACGGCATCGACCGCAACACCCTGCGCAGCCTGTCGCTACGACTGCTCAACCTGGTCGACAGCAAAGACGCCAACACCTACGCCGCCCCGACCGCAGCCGACAAGGCCAAGGCAGCGGCCAGCGCCACCGATGCGCCAGCGCCTGCGGTCACGCAAACGCCGGTGCCAGACGTGCAGCCCGGCGCAGTCTCGGCGCCCGCCAACACCACCGCCGACACGCCGGTGTCGCCGTCCGAAACCTAATCGGCTTAGGCACACCGGGGCGGGCTTCCCGGCGCCCGGTATAATAGCGACACTTTCCGCTACGCGGCCTCGCGTAGCGCGTCCCTATTCCCTGTCGATTGCCCCAACATGTCCGTACAAACTTCCTCCGCCTCCGCCCCTATGCAAATCCACTGGGAGGAAAACGGCGTTCAGCACACCGCGCGCTGGCGTTCGGAAGCCGGCATGCCGCCGCCGAAACGCGTGGTCATCGCCGACGACCGCACCAACGCCGATGTCGCCTACCGCCTGGCCTGCGAAGGCACGGCCCTGCTGTGGCGCGGCGACTTCCAGAACGCGCGCCAGCTGCTGCAAGCCCTGGCCCGCCGCGCGGACCACAAAGGCAAGCCGGCCAAGAAAGCCAAGCCGGCCAAAGCGCCCGCTACACCGACGGAAGCCTTCCACCTGCATCGCCAGGCCCAATCCCAGCGCGCCCGCACGCTGGCCATGCTGCTGATTCCTTTCGACGCCGATTACATCATTCCGCTGCGCCGCGCGCCGGACGTGAAGCTGGCCTGTAACGAAGCCTACGGCCGCTACGAAGAACCGTTCATCGCCTCGATGCGCGAGCTGCTTGGCCTGATCGGCGCGCACGAATGGCGCCGCACCGGCGTCGAGATTCCGGCGCTGGACGCGCGCATCCATCCGCACTACGGCGTGTTCTCGCCCGTGCGCGGTGAATACGTGCAAATGGTGGCTGACGCGCCGCTGCCGAAAAACGCCGGGCTGGCGTTCGACATCGGCGTCGGCACCGGCGTGCTGTCGGCGGTGCTGGCCAAGCGCGGCGTGGCGCGCGTGATCGCCACCGACCAGGACCCGCGCGCGCTGAGCTGCGCCCGCGAAAACCTGTTGCTGCTGAACGTGGACGACAAGGTCGAGCTGCAGGTTGTCGACATGTTCCCGGAAGGCCGCGCGCCGCTGGTGGTGTGTAATCCGCCGTGGGTGCCGGCGCGTCCGAGCTCGCCGATCGAATACGCGGTCTACGATCCGGACAGCCGCATGCTGCGCGGCTTCCTGGCCGGCCTGTCGGCCCACCTGACGCCGGGCGGCGAAGGCTGGCTGATTCTGTCCGACCTGGCCGAACATCTGGGCCTGCGTCCGCGCGAACAACTGCTCGAATGGATCGCCGCCGGCGGCCTGAAAGTGGTCGACCGCATCGACGTGCGCCCGACCCATCCGCGCGCCGCCGACGCCACCGATCCCCTGCACGCCGCCCGCGCCGCCGAGGTGACATCGCTGTGGAAATTGGCTGCAGCATAAGCAATAAATAAGCAATAAATAAGCAATAAATAAGCAATAAAATATAAGCCCTTGCGCAATGCGATCGGCTTGTATATAATCATTGCCTCAGACGCGGGGTGGAGCAGTCTGGCAGCTCGTCGGGCTCATAACCCGAAGGTCACAGGTTCAAATCCTGTCCCCGCAACCAGAATACGCTAAGCCGTTGATTTCAAAATGGAATCAACGGCTTTTTGCTATTGCTGGTGCGATGCGCGTCAAGTCTGTATCATGACCGAACAGAATCGCCTGGTGGCCCCAATCCTCGTCCGCTAGCTCACTCTCCAAATAAATCAGCACCGTCTGCGAGGAAGGCCAAGCATGCTGGCGTCAGATCAAAAAATGAACCACAAGGGCCTGTCGGCCACCTCGATCCAAGTGCTGGCCATGCGCGAGGCGGTATTTGCCGCCTGGGAGCGCGACGTGCGCGCGCAGATCGACAGCGCCAAACACATCCTGCACCCGACGCTGCTCAACACCCTGCCTATCTTTTACGACAATATTGCTGAAGCGCTCACGCCGAATCATCCACGCGATGAAGCCACCAGCAGCAACAACGTCGCCGCCACGCATGGCGACGAGCGCGCCCGCATGACGGCGTACGAGCCCGAGCAGATCGTCCACGAATACCAACTGTTCCGCGATGCGTTTTCGCGCATCGCCGACGAACAGGGCGTGACGCTGAGCCGCGCCGAATGGGGCATCGTCAACAGCTCGATCGACAGCGCCGTGCGCGAATCGATCCGCCAGTTCACCGCCATGCACGACTCGTTCCGCAACAAAATGGCCGCCTCGCTGTCGCACGACATGCGCAATCCGCTGTCGGTGGTGGTCAGTTCCGCGCACCTGCTTACCATCGGCGCCAGTGCCGAGCGCATGCCGGCCATCGCCAAGCGCATACTCGACAACAGCCAGCGCCTGGGCCGCATGATCGAAGAGCTGCTGGACGCGCTGAGCCTGGGGCGCGGCGAAAAACTGCCGCTGCGGCTGTCGCAGTTCGACGCGCTGGAACTGGCCGCCAACGTGTGCGAAAACACCAGCGTCAGCGATGCCTCCGCGTGCTCGGTCATCGGCAGCCCGGTGGTCGGCTACTGGTGCGAGAACTCCCTGCGCCGCGCGCTGGAAAACCTGGTGATCAACGCCATCAAGTACGGCGACGGCAAGGGCGTGAAAATCAAGGTCGGCGAAACGCACGGCCGCATGCTGATGTCGGTGCATAACACCGGCAACCCGATCAGCCCGGACCATTACGGCCAGATCTTCGAATACCTGTGGCGCGACGGCAGCGCCAAGGACAAGCGCGGTTGGGGCATCGGCCTGCCCTTCGTGAAAAGCGTGGCCGAAAGCCACGGCGGCAGCGTCACCGTGGACAGCTCCGCCGAAATCGGCACCACCATCATGATCGACATCCCGGTCGACTGCCGGCCGTTTGTCGATCAACCCTGAGGGGTTCAGATGGTCCAGTTATGCGATATCCAATATACAACTCTGCGGCCACAATCGCGCTGATCGCTATCGCTGTCGTGCCGTCAATCGCCTCCGTCAGCTTCCGATCCGAATCTCCACGCCACGTCAGATATCTCGCGCAAGCAAGCAGCCATATCAATCTAGTGCCATACCAAATTCGTCACAAAGCTGTCACAATCGCCCTTTTAGCTTAGCCTGGAGGCGCGCGTGAAAGATCAAGTACCAGCAGCAGAACAACAAGAACAGGACGCTCCGGCCAACCCTTCCCGCCGCCGTATTTTCCAGGCGGCCGGTGCTGCCGGCCTGGCTACCTCGCTGCCGGCCCTGACCGAGGCGGCGCCGGCGAAAGCCGCCGCCAAAGGCTCGCTCGATCATAAGCTCCAGGCCAACATCAAGAACGTGGTAGTGATCTACCTCGAAAACCGCAGCTTCAACAATCTGTTCGCCAACTTCCCCGGCACCGCCAGCCCATTGTCGGCCATGCCGGCCGCCGCCTGCGCGCAGCGCGATCGCGACGGCGCGGTCCTGCCTACCCTGCCGAAAATCTGGGGCGGCATGGTGCCGAATACCCAGGACATCGGCGGCAAAAAATACGTGGTCAAGGAAGACGATGTCAAGGGCCTGCCGAACGCGCCGTTCAAGCTGGTCGACACCGACGGCAAGCCGCTGCCGGAAGCGGTCATCACGCGCGACCTGTGGCACCTGTTCTACCAGAACCAGATGCAGATCAACGGCGGCAAGAACGACGGCTACGCCGCCTGGGGCAACACCGGCGGCATGGTCATGGGCTACTACGGCGAGACCGATAAAAACCTCGGCCTGTGGAAGATCGCCGAACAGTACACGCTGTGCGATAACTTCTTTATGGCGGCCTTCGGCGGCTCCTACCTGAACCACCAGTTCCTGATCACCGGCCGCGTGCCCGAATACTTCGACGCCAAGGACACCGCCGCGAAAAAGAAAATCGCCGTGCTGGACGACGGCCCGACCGGCTTCCGCCTGTCCGTCACCAAGGACAGCCCGGCGTCGGCGATGGACGGCCACCCGCACTTCGTCAACAACGGCGCCATCACGCCGGACGGCTACGCGGTCAACACCATGGCCCCACCCTACCAGCCCAGCTACATCCGCCCGGCTTTCGACGGCGATCCGCTGCACGCCGATCCCAAGGACGCCGGCACCCTGCCGCCGCAGACCTACGACACCATCGGCGACCTGCTGTCGCGCAAAGGCGTCAGCTGGGCGTGGTACGGCGGCGCGTGGCAGGCCGCCATCGATGCGCGCGGCGGCGGCGAGAAGCCCAACTTCCAGTACCACCACCAGCCGTTCAACTACTTCAAGCAGTTCGCGCCGGGCAGCAAGGCGCGCGACCAGCACCTGCGCGACGGCGGCCTGGGCGACAGCCCGATCTCGAATAAATTCATCGCCGACGCGGTGGCCGGCAAGCTGCCGGCCGTGACCTTCTACAAGCCGCAGGGTAACCTCAACCTGCACGCCGGCTACTCGGACATCGAATCGGGCGACGCCCACATCACCAACGTGATCGAGCATCTGAAGAAGTCCCCGCAGTTCAAGAACATGCTGGTGGTGATCACCTTCGACGAAAACGGCGGCTGGTGGGACCACGTGGCGCCGCCCAAGGGCGACCGCTGGGGCCCGGGCTCGCGCATCCCGGCCATCATCATTTCGCCGCACGCGAAAAAAGGCCATGTCGACCACAGCTTCTACGACACCACCTCGATCATGCGCTTCATCACCCGCCTGCACGGCCTGCCGCTGCTGGAGGGCCTGAAGACGCGCAACGAGGCCTTCGCGGCGCGCCACGCCGCGCCGCCGGGCGACCTGACGGGGGCCCTGAGCTTCCGTTGAGTTTGCGCTTTGTGTTAAACTGCGCGCAATTCTGTAAGCTAACGAAGCCCGACTACATCAGCCGGGCTTTTGTTTTTTCCCCGATGAGAGATAAAAAAGATAACGCTACGTTCGACCTGCCGGGCTTTTTTCCCGCCGCGCCGCTCGAACCGGAAGCGAAGCGCCCGCCCCCGTTACGCTCCAAACGTCCCGCGCTCAAGCAAGAGCAGCTGGAACTGCTGGAACCGACCGACAACTCCGGTCTGCCGGTCTGGGTGCGCGACGACAATCTCGACCTGACCGGTTTACCGGTATGGAAACGGGATTGAGCCGGTACAAACGCTGAAACAACGCCGGTACAACACCGGCACATCTCTCAATCACTTCCTGCACAGTGACGGCTACACGCCTGTTAGACTGTGTCCACGCCTCTTTTTAACAGGTCCGCCGCCATGACTTCTACCGCCTTTTCCAGCCTGCCGCTGGACACCGCCTTCCTCGACAACCTCGACTCGCTCGGCTACACGGAAATGACGACGATCCAGGCGCAAAGCCTGCCGTCGGTGCTGGAAGGCCGCGACCTGATCGCCCAGGCCAAGACCGGCAGCGGCAAGACCGCCGCCTTCGGCATCGGCATCCTGCACAAGCTCAATCCCGCCTGGTTCGCCGTGCAGGCGCTGGTGCTGTGCCCGACCCGCGAACTGGCCGACCAGGTGGCCGGCGAACTGCGCCGGCTGGCGCGCTCCACCGGCAACGTCAAGGTGCTGGTACTGACCGGCGGCTCGCCGATGCGCCCGCAGATCGCCTCGCTGGAACACGGCGCCCACATCATCGTCGGCACGCCGGGCCGCGTGCGCGACCACCTGGGCCGCAACACGCTGGACCTGTCCAAAGTCGGCACCCTGGTGCTGGATGAAGCGGATCGCATGACCGACATGGGCTTTTACGACGAAATCGCCGGGATTGTCAGCGCCTGCCCGAAACGCCGTCAAACCCTGCTGTTCTCGGCCACCTACCCGGACGATATCCGCCGCGCCACCGACGACTTCCTGGTCGATCCGGTCGAAGTGACGGTGGAAGCGCAGCACGACAACAGCCAGATCGAACAGCTGTTCTTCGAAATCGGCTTCGACCAGCGCAACGAGGCGGTGGCGCGCCTGCTGGGCCACTACAAGCCGGTATCGGCCATCGCCTTCTGCAACACCAAGGTGCAGTGCCGCGAGCTGGTCGAGTCGCTGCAGGAAAAAGGCTTCTCGGCCATGGCGCTGTACGGCGAACTGGAACAGCGCGAGCGCGACGAGATCCTGATCCTGTTCTCCAATCGCAGCTGCTCGGTGCTGGTGGCAACCGACGTTGCCGCGCGCGGCCTGGACATCCCGAACCTGGAAGCGGTGATCAACGTCGACGTTTCCAAGGATACGGAAGTCCACATCCACCGCGTGGGCCGCACCGGCCGTGGCAATGAACAGGGCCTGGCGCTGTCGCTGTGCGCGCCGAACGAGAAGAAGTGGGTCAAGCTGATCGAGGAATATCAGGGCCAGCCGGTGGAATGGTTCGACCTGAAAAGCCTGGACGACAACGAATACGGCGTCGACCCGGCGCCGATGATGACGCTGGTGATCTCGGGCGGTAAAAAGGACAAGCTGCGTCCGGGCGACGTGTTGGGCGCGCTGACCGGCGACGCAGGCCTGAGCAAAGAACAAGTCGGCAAGATCAACGTCACGGAGTTCCAGACCTACGTGGCGCTCGACCGCCGCGTCGCGTATGACGCCTATGCGCGCCTGAGCGAAGGCAACCCGCTGGGCGGCGACTTCGGCGCTTTCAAGGGCCGCAACTTCAAGATGCGCTTCATCGAAGCGTAATTCGGGGTTGACGTTGCCTGCCGCCGTAAAAGCGCGCGGCACCGTCTCACCCCGCACACCGCTGCGGCCCAGGGACAGACCCCGTACGGGGTCTGTCCCTTTCGTTTAGGGCTAGCTAACACTTTCGTGGAAGGCGCCCCGCCCCTCATCCTCCTATGATCAGAAAGACATAGGAGGCAACCTTGAAATACATGCATTTCGGCCGGCGCACCGGCAACAACCGCAAGAACCTGGTGCGCGCGGTGGAAGAAAGCCTCAACCGCATGAACACCGACCATATCGACCTGCTGTGGGCCCACATGGCCGACGGCACACCGCTCGACGACATCCTGCGCGGCTCGATGACCTGGTCCGCGCCGGCAGGCCAGCGCCAGCCGCCTATGCTGCGTACAGAGTAAAGCGGAACACGGCGCCCTGCTCCGGTGGACTCACCAGTTCTATCTTGCAGCGATGAAGTTGCAGGATGCGGTTGACGGTCAGCAGGCCAAGGCCGCCGACCCGGTATTCGCCTTGCAGCGCCACCGGACGGCGAAACAGGTTTTCACGCAGGGCCGCCGGCACGCCGGGGCCGGTGTCGGTCAGCGTCACTTCCACCTGGCCTGCCGCCGCCGGTTTGAGCGTAATTTCCACTTCGCCGCCGGCCGGCGTGTGGCGGATCGCGTTGTCGAGCAAATTGGTCAGCACCCGTTCTATCATGCCCAGGTCCGCGCGCACCATGGGCGCGGGATGCGGCAACGTGGCCATCAGCCGCACATTGCGCTCGGCGGCTTGCAGTTCGAATTTCTGGAACACGTCCTGAATCAGGTCCGACAGCGAGAACGGTTCCAGCTCCGGCTGCACCGCACCGTGTTCCAGGCGCGCCAGTTCGAACAAGGCTTGCGCCAGACGGCCTACCTTTTGGCTCTGCGACAGAGCGATGCCGAGGTAGTGCTGGCGCTCCGCCGCAGTCAGCATCTCGTCCTTGAGCGACAGCGTTTCCAGATAGCCGTGCAAGGAACCTAGCGGCGTGCGCAGGTCGTGCGAGATATTGGCCACCACTTCGCGCCGGTCGTTATCCAGCTGGCGCATGGTGTTCCACTGCTCGTTGATGCGCGCCCCCATGTCGGCGAAGGACTGCTCCAGAATCGCGATCTCGTCGCGCGGGCCGCCGCGTTGCGGCTCCGGCAGCGCCAGCAGCTCCGCCTTGGTGTCGAGTTGCTGCATAGTGGTGGTGAGGCGCCGCAAAGGCCGCGTGATCAGGCGGAAGGCGATCAGGCCGGCCACCAGCACCAGCCCCGCCACCACCGCCATGGACCACAAGGTGGTGCGCAGCACCGAGCTGGCCGAGGCGCGCGCCGCCAGCCTGTCATGCTCCTCGCTTTGCAGGATGACGTAGATGTAGCCGATTTTCTGCTCGCCCGAGCGCAGGATGGCGGCGCTGAACACCTTGCGACCACGCTCGCTGCGCGGGTCGTCGCCCTGGATCGGCAAAGTTTCGTTGTTAAGCAGGCGACGGATCGGCTCCAGGTTGACGTGGTCTCGCATCAGGTGGCCGGCCGGCGCGGCGTGACCGACGACGCGGCCTTCATTGTTCAGCAAGTAGACTTCCACGCTGGGATTCACCGTCATCAGCTTGTTGAACAGGCGGCGCACGGCCGCCGGCCCCAGGCCTTCGCCGCCCTTGTCGTCTTTGCCCTCGCCTTCCTCATCGGCCTGCATCAGCTGCGCGTCGAGCGCGATGCTGCGCGCCAGTCCGCGCGACAGGCCTTGCACCACTTCCTTCTCGTGCATGATGTTGGCGCGCACCTGCAGCCATGCGGAAGCGCCGCAGCACACCAGCAGTAGCAGGCAAAACGCCAGCGACAGGCGTTGCGACAGCGTCAGGTTCATGAAGGCTGTCCTGCATAGCGATAGCCCTTGCCCCATACCGTGAGGATGCGCACCGGATCGGCAGGATCGGCTTCTATCTTGGCGCGCAAGCGGTTGATGTGGGTGTTGACCGTGTGTTCGTAGCCGTCGTGCTGATAGCCCCACACCTGGTTCAGCAGATCCAGCCGCGAGAACACTTTTTCGGGATGCTTGATGAAGAAGTACAGCAGATCGAATTCGCGCGGCGTCAGGTCCAGCGCACCGCCGTTCAGGTGCGCCTGCCGCGTCAGCGGATCGACGCGCACGCCGTTCAGCTCCAACAGGCCGCCGGCAGCCGCCTGATTGCGCGACATGGCGCTGGCGCGGCGCAGCAGGGCTTTTACGCGCGCCACCAGTTCAAGCACGGAAAAAGGCTTGGGTAGGTAGTCATCCGCGCCCAGCTCGAGCCCCAGAATGCGATGCACTTCGCTGGAGCGCGCGCTGGTGATGATGATGGGCGTGTAGGTGGTCATGGCGCGCGCCTGGCGGCAGATTTCCAGGCCATCCACGCCGGGCAGCATGATGTCGAGGATCAACGCATCCCAACCGCCGGTGCGCACCTGCGCCAGGCCTCGCGTGCCGTCGGCGCAGTGCGTGACCTGATAGCCCTCGTCCTGGAGATGCAGGCGTAGCAGGTCTGCGATATGCATGTCGTCTTCGACGATTAATACTCGTTTAGCGGGTTCCATGATCGTCATTGTGCAGGATTCTGGCGCTGAAAAGTATCACAATTAGTTTAAGTTTACGTGAGGACTTTGTCATCACTAAGGGCTCAGAATGGCGCCATCGTTATTCCACTTACCGAGACCACCATGACATCCAGACGCTCTTTCATCCTCACCAGCGGCGCCGCCCTGCTGGCCGGCATCGCCTTCCGCGCCACCCAGGCCGCTCCCGCCGCGGCATGGGAAGTGACGCGCACCGACGCCGAATGGCGCGCCAGGCTCACCGCCGCCCAGTACGAGGTGCTGCGCAAGCACGGCACCGAACGGCCGTTCAGCAGCCCGCTCTACAAGGAACACCGCGCCGGTAAATTCTTCTGCGCCGGTTGCGACAATCCGCTATTCACCTCAAAAAACAAGTTCGATAGCGGCACCGGCTGGCCCAGCTTCTGGAAGCCGCTGGATCGCGGCGTCAACACCAGCCGCACCACATCGCTGGGCATGTACGGCGTGGAGGTGGTGTGCCGCCGCTGCGGCAGTCACCTGGGCGACGTGTTCGACGACGGCCCGGAACCGACCGGCCTGCGCTACTGCATCGACGGCGTAGCGCTCAACTTCGTCGCCGGCGCGACCTGACCTGCACACTGGAGAATCACTATGAAAAATCTCGCACTTAAACTTGGGGCGCCACTGACCCTGCTCTGCGCCCTCGCCTACCAACAGCACGCCGCTACGGCGGCGGAAACCGCAGTCGTCATCGCGCCGCCCACCGATGATGTCCCGGCCAACGGGGAAACCAGCGCCACCGCCGTCTTCGCCGGAGGCTGCTTCTGGGGCATGCAAGGCGTGTTCCAGCATGTGAAGGGCGTCACCAACGCGGTATCCGGCTATGCCGGCGGCGATGCCCGCAGCGCTAGTTACGAAACCGTATCGAGCGGCGCCACCGGCCACGCGGAGTCGGTGAAGATCACCTACGATCCAGCGCAAATCAGCTACGGCAAGCTGCTGCATATCTACTTTTCGGTCGCGCACGACCCGACGCAGCTAAACCGCCAGGGGCCGGACACCGGCACCCAGTATCGCTCCGCCGTCTTCCCGCAATCCCCGGCGCAACGCGCGGTCGCGGAACAGTACATCGCCCAGCTGAACGCTTCGCACGCCTACAGGAAACCGCTGGCGACCAAAATTGAGACCGGCGCTAAGTTCTATCAGGCCGAGGCATATCACCAGAACTACATGACACTGCATCCAACCGAACCGTATATCGTTTACAACGAACTACCCAAGGTGGAGAACCTGAAGCGCATGGCTCCGGGTCTATACAGGCCGGATGCTGTACTGTTACGTAATCCCATGTAGTACAATTGCCGGTACCCAACGGTGATGAGACACACCATGCACAACGATGCAAACAGTACCGATACAGTTGTAGACTCGCCTCTGCGCCGCCAGCTGCTGGGCGGTCTGCTGTCCGCCGCCGTGCCGGCGCTGCCGCTGATCATGTCTTCCAGCGCCGGCGCCGCCGAATCCCCGATCCAGGTCGGCGGCCTGCCCGTCACCTGCAACCTCACCCTGCCGATCGCCGCCGTGGCCAAGGCCGCCGCCGTCGGCAAGCCCGGGGTGCTGGCGCAGGGTTTCGAGTACAGCAAATACAATGGCTGGCCCGAGGTCAAGGAATCGCTGATGACCGGCCGTATCCAGGCCGCCTACATGCTGGCGCCGCTGGTGATGGACCTGGCGGACAAGCGCATCCCGGTCAAGATCGTCTCCCTGGGCCACCGCTCGGGCGCCGTCATCATGGTGCGCACCGATTCCGCCTACCGCAAATTCGCCGACCTGAAAGGCAAGCGCATCGCCATCCCGAGCCGCTTTGCGGTCGACTTCCTGTTCCTGCGCAAAATGCTGGCGCGCGAAAAAATGTCGCCCAAGGATATCGAGATCGTCGAGATGGCGCCGCCGGACATGCCGGCCGCGCTATACGCCAAGGCCGTCGACGGCTATTGCACCGGCGAGCCGTTCGGCGCCGCCGCGCAACGCGCCGGCTACGCCCGCCCGCTGGCGATGACGCGCGACGAATGGCGCAACTACATCTGCTGCGTGCTGACCGTGCGCGAAGAACTGATCAAGGAAAACCGCCCGCTGGTGCAGGAACTGGTCAACTACGTGCAGGCCGCCGGCAACTGGCTGGACTCCGGGCCGGCCAGTCGCGAGAAAGCCGTCACCATCGCCGCCGGCCGCAAGTACTTCAACCAGGACCCGAACGTGCTGCGCTTCGTGATGCAGAATCCCGCCGACCGCGTCACCTACGGCGACCTGCGCATGATCCGCGCGGAGTTCGACGAATTGATGCAGCTGTCGATTGAAGCCGGCACCATCAAACGCCCTATCGCCTACGAAAACTACGTCGACGAAAGCTTCGTCAGGGCCATCAAACCGGTAGCAATCAGTCTGTGAAAACCGTTATCGCCACACTGCTGCTGACTGCGGCCAATTTCGCCGGCGCCGCCGACAACCTCGGCCTGAAAGCCGGCTCCTTCGACCCGCCGCGCATGGCGCCCGACTTCACGGTCAAAGGCTCGGACGGCAAGCCGCTGAAACTCAGCCAGTATCGCGGCAAGCTGGTGCTGCTGGAATTCGGCTACACCTCCTGCGTCGACGTGTGCCCTGTATCGCTGGCGATGCTGGCCAATGCGCGCAAGCAGCTTGGCGCGCTGGCCGACCAGCTGCAAGTCATCTACGTCACCGTCGATCCAGAGCGCGATACCGAGGAGCGCATGCGCAACTACCTGCGCGCCTTCGACCCAAGCTTCATCGGCGCCACCGGCACGCCGCAGCAAATGGCCAAGGTGCGCCAGGACTACGGCATCACCGCCACCAAAAAACCGATCGAGGGCAGCAAGGACTACATCGTCGGCCACTCGTCCTATCTGTACTTCGTCGACCGCAAAGGCAATCTGCGCGCCCTGCTGCCCTACGGCCGTAGCGCCGACGACGTGCTGCACGACGTCAAACTGCTGTTGAAGAATTGAAGGCGCTGCGCTCTCTCCTCATGCTGGGCGTCGGCGCCTTGTGCGCATTGGTCGCCTGGGCGGCACTGGCGCCGATCACGCTGCCCTCGCGCGACGAACTGTTTGAAATCCCGGCCGGCACCTTCGCGCGCCGCATGGCGGGCGACAAGGTCGACATCCTGCCCGCCGAAATCCACCTGACCCAAGGCGCCAACGACGTGCTCCTGCTGCGCAACCTGGACAAGGTGCCGCAGATCTTCGGCCCAGTGCTCATCATGCCAGGCCAGAGTTTCCGGCTGCCGTTTGAAACCGTCTCCGTCAACGAATTCGCCTGCACCGCGCACGCCAGCGGACAAATGCGGGTGATCGTGAACGCCATGCCCGCAGTGGGCTGGCCGCGCCTGCGGTGGCGAGCTGCCCGCGCGTGGAAGCGTATGCAGTCTACATAAACAGGAACGACATGGAAAAACTCAAAACCATCCTGCCGCCGCTGGCGGTGCTGCTAGCGCTGATCGCCCTGTGGTGGCTGGTCGTGGTGCAAACGGAAAGCGTAATCTTCCCCACGCCGGGCCAGGTCGTCAGCGGCACCATGGAGCTGGTGGAAGACGGCACGCTGTGGGAACACATCGGCGCCTCGCTGTTCCGCGTCGGCTGTGGCTTCGGCCTCGCCGCGCTGGTCGCCATTCCGCTCGGCTTGTGGATGGGCCGCGTCGACGCGGCCTACATCACGCTCAATCCCATCTTCCAGATCCTGCGCCCGATTTCGCCGATCGCCTGGATTCCGCTGGCGATCCTGTGGTTCGGCGTCGGCAACCTGTCGCCGGTGTTCCTGATCTTCATCGCCTCGGTGTTCCCGATGATCGTGCAGACGGCGGCCGGCGTACACACCATCGAAAAGCGCTACCTGCGCGCGGCGGACAACTTCGGCGTGTCGCGCTATGTGCTGTTCCGCCAGGTGATCATTCCCGCCGTGCTGCCGGAGATTATCGTCGGCATGCGCATCGCGCTCGGCGTGGCCTGGCTGGTGGTGGTGGCGGCGGAGATGATCGCGCTGCGCTCCGGCCTCGGCTACCTGATCATGGACTCGCGCAACGCCGGCAACCGCTACGACCTGGTGATCGCCGGCATGGTCATCATCGGCATCATCGGCCTGATACTGGACGCGGTAATGCGCAAGCTCGAAGGACTCAAATCGGTAAGGTGGCGCTATGGACGCTAAGATCGTCGTCAACAACATCAAGAAGCAATTCAAGGATCTGCCGGTGGTGGATGGCGTCAACCTGTCCGTCAAGGATGGCGAATTCGTCGCCATCGTCGGTCCGTCCGGCTGCGGCAAATCGACGCTGATGAAGATCATCGCCGGTTTCGAACCGCCGAGCGAGGGCGAGATCCGCATCGACGGCGTGGTGCGCCACGGCCCCAGCCCGAAAGGCATCGCCATCTCGCAGCACGGCTCCGTGTTCCCTTGGCTGACCGTGCAGCAGAACCTGATGTTCGGCCTGAACGGCGACAGCCATGGCGACAAGGCGGCGCTGGCCGATCATTATGCCGACATGGTGGGTCTGAAGGGTTTTGAAAACAGCTATCCGCACGAACTCTCGGGCGGCATGCTGAAACGCGTGGAGATCGCGCGGGCGCTGGTGGTCAAGCCCGAGATCCTGTACATGGACGAACCCTTCTCCGCGCTGGACGCGCTGATGAACCTGAAGATGCGCAATGAGCTGCTACGCATCCTGGGCGAGGAGCGCCACACCGTGCTGCTGATTACGCACGATGTGGAGGAAGCCCTGTTCATGGCCGACCGCGTACTGGTGCTGTCGCCGCGTCCCGCACGTATCCAGGCGGTATTTGAAGTGCCGCACCCGCATCCGCGCAAGCTCTCGCATCCCGAGCTGCAGCAGATGAAGGAGCAGATCCTGCAGGAGCTTGGCGTTACGGTGTGACCTGCTTCAGCACTTCCAGCACGGCATCGACCACGGCTTCCGGCTTGTCGGCCTGGATCACGTGGCCGGCGCCGGGCACGATGCGCTGCTTGCTGCGCGTGGACAGCTTGGTGAACTCCTTCTGCACCGCGAAGTTTTCATCCTCGGTGGCCTTGTTCATGGCGCTTTGCGGCTGGTCCGGCACCGCGTATGGGCTCACGCCGCGCGTCAACACAAGCAGCGGCATGTCGCCGAGCGGGCGACGCAGCTTGCGCAGCTGCTTATCGCTGACCGGCATGGCCGCATATTCCGCCACATTGGCACGCCAGTAGGACAGCTTGGTTTGGGATGCCAGCATGGCTGCGCCAAGCTCAGGACCGAAGGTTTGCAGCGGTTCGCCGATACAGTTTTTCTGCGCTTCCACATCCTTGGCAAAGCCTTTTTTTGCCGCCGCCATGCAGTATTGATTCTGTCCCGCGACCATGGCGTAGATCTGCTTGATCTTGCCGTCGGTGACCTTGCTCAGGCGCGCCGTTTCATCTTCATGCTGCGCCTCGACCAGCACCAGCCCTTTTACTTCGGTGGGATAGCGGTAGGTGTAGACCTGCACATTGGCGCCGCCCAGCGAATTGCCGACCAAAACGTAGGGCGCTTGTTCGCCGGCAGCGGCCAGCAGTTTGTGCAGATCGGCCGCCACGCTTTCGGAAGTATTAGGCGCTCTAGCCGGATCGCTGAAGCCCAGGCCTGCGCGGTCAAATACGCAGGCGCGCGCATGCTTGGCCACTTCCGGCTGCACGCGATGCCACGACCAGCCGGCATCGCCGGACGGCGCGTCGAATACCACGGTCACCGGCCCTTTGCCGCTGCAGTACATATTCATCTTGCGGCCGCCACCGACATCGAAACGATGCGGCACAGCGAACTCGCTCGCCATGGTCCAACCTGCACTCAAAGCCAGTACTGCAAAAACAGCGTTACGCATCAAGACTCCTCAGGTGATGCAGCTCCACGGCTGCGACGTGGTGATAGTACAATGGAACCATGCAAAAATTATCATCTGAACTACAAAGACTTTACCTGTTCGGCGGCCAGGCCTACGACGCGCAAGCGCCGGCGATTGATGTGGTCAGCGCCGACGGCATGGTGCGCACGCTGGTCATCGACTTCCACAAGACGGCAGATGAGCAGCACTGGCTGCGCCTGTGCGATGTCGCCAATGCCTTGCAAACGGAGCTCGGCTTGCCGGCGCCGGCGGTCAGCGTGTCCGGTGGAGAGTGCTATCGTTTGTGGTTGTCGTTGGCGCAGCCGATTGCAGCGGCGCAGGCCAGCCAGTTCCTGGCCTTGCTGCATAAGGCTTACTTTGAAGATGAGCAGATCGATCTGGGTCGCAGCACGGTCGAGCTGCCGCCTTGCCTGCACAAGCCTACCGGCCTGTGGGCGGCGTTCATCAATCCCGGCATGGGCGGCGCGCTAGCTGAAGACCTGGGCCTGGAGATGCCGCCCAACGACAATGCGCAGGCAGCGTTTCTGGAGCGACTGAATAGCATTAGCGCGGAAGAATACGCGCAGGCGCTGGCCACGCTGCACCGCAAGCACGAGGCCGCAGCAAACGCACTGGCAGCAGTAGTAGCGCCAACGCCGGCCGCCGCCGCGCGCAACGCAACCACGCCCGCAGAGCTGCTGCTCAAAGACGCCACGCTGGAAGACATCGTCAGGCACCTGCACGCGATGGGCATCGAGCCCACCTTCCGCCACGTCCTGAAAAACTAGCGCACCGCCAGCGACACGCTGGCAGGGAACTGCGGCGGGCGGCGGTGCAGCGTGGCCTGTTCATACGAGTAGGCCATGCGGATCAAGGCCGCTTCACTATACGCCGCGCCGACAAACGACAAGCCCACCGGCAGCCCGTGCACATAACCCGCCGGCACCGTGATATGCGGGTAGCCCGCCACCGCTGCAGGCGACGAAAAACCACCGTTGAAGTGATCGCCATTGACGAAGTCCGTCAGCCACGCCGGGCCGCCGGTCGGCGCCACCAGCGCATCAAGCTGGTGTTCCTTCATCACCTGGTCGATGCCTTCGGCGCGCGAATAGCGCTGGTTGTTGGCCAGCGCATCCTTGTACGCCTGCGACTCCAGCCCACCCTTGGCCTGCGCCTGTTCCAGATACTCCTGGCCGAAGTACGGCAACTCCTTCTGCTGGTGCTGCTGATTGAACGCGATCAGATCGGACATGTTCGACACCGGCGCGTTCGGCGCGTACTCGCGCAGATACGCCGCCAGGTCGGCCTTGAACTCGTACAGCAGCACCTCGGTCTCGCTGTCGCGGTACTTGCCGGCGTTGGGCAACTGCGTCTCCACCAACACCGCGCCCTGCGACTTCAACTCCAGCAGCGCCTTTTCGATCACCGCATCGCGATCCGGATGCTTGCCGAAGTAATTGCGCGCCACACCGATGCGCGCGCCCTGCAGGCCGCCTTTGGTCAAAGCGCCGCGATAATCCCCGGCCTTGCCCGCGCTCTCCTGCGTCACCGGATCTTTCGGATCGATACCGGCCATGGCGGACAGCATCAGGGCCGCATCGGCAACGCTGCGCGCCATCGGTCCTGCGGTGTCCTGCGAATGCGCGATCGGGATGATGCCGCTGCGACTCACCAGTCCCACGGTCGGCTTGATGCCCACCAGGCCGCAGATACAGGCCGGAGACACGATGGAGCCATCGGTCTCGGTGCCCACCGCCAGCGTCGCCAGCCCGGCGGCAATGGCCGCGCCGGAACCGGAACTGGAACCGCTGCAGTTGCGGTCCAGCGAATACGGATTCAAGGTCAAGCCGCCGCGCGCGCTCCAGCCGCTGACGGAATGGGTCGAGCGCATATTCGCCCACTCGCTCAAGTTGGTCTTGCCGATGATGACCGCGCCGGCCGCGCGCAACTGCGCCGTCACATGCGCATCGCGCGCGGCGCGCACGCCGGACAGCGCCAGCGAACCGGCCGTGGTGCTCATGCGGTCGCCGGTGGCGATATTGTCTTTGAGTAGAACCGGAATGCCGTGCAGCGGGCCGCGCACGCGTTTCAGGTGGCGCTCGCGATCCATCTCCAGCGCGATCTTCAGCGCTTCAGGATTGATTTCGATGATGGAGTTCAGGCGCGGGCCGGACTTGTCGATGGTCTTGATACGGGCCAGGTACTGCGAGGTGAGCGAATGCGAGGTGAGCTTGCCTGCCGCCATCAGCTTCTGCTGCTCCCACACACCGCCGTCGAGGATGCCGCCGGTGCCCAGCGCTCTGGCCGATACGGAGCTCGAAGCAGCGCCAGCCGCCAAGCCGATTTTTACGAAATCCCTGCGATCCATGCCATCCCCGAGGTAATCACCAATGCGCCGAATTTGTTGCGTCGCATAAATATATCAGCAGGTTGACAGTTCCACCACAGAAATTGATAAAAAAAAAGCACGCCAGCTTGCGCGAGCGTGCTCCTTAGGAAGAAATCGGCTTAGTTACGGACGATTTTCTTGTATTCGTTGGTGCGGGTGTCGATCTCGATCATGTCGTCTTGCGACACGAACAGTGGCACCTGCACGATGAACTGCTTCGATTCGATGGCGTTTTCGATACGCGCTTCTTTCAGGACGTTGCCCGAAGTGTTGCCCTTGACTGCAGGCTCCGAGTACACGATCTGACGCTGGATGGTGGTTGGCAGTTCAACCGAGATGGCTTTGCCATCGTAGAACACGGCTTCGCATTCCATACCGTCTTTCAGGTAGTTCAGTGCGTCGCCCAGGTTCTCTTCTTCGATTTCGTATTGTTCGTACTCAGCATCCATGAACACGTACAGCGGATCGGCGAAGTACGAGTAGGTCACTGGCTTCTTGTCCAGAACCACGACGTCGAACTTGTCGTCGCCACGGAAGACGTTTTCCAATGGGCTGTTGGTCAGAAGATTCTTCATCTTCCACTTGTAGGTGAAGCCCGTGCGGCTCGAACCGTTAACGTCGGAGCGCAGTACGATGAATGGCTTGCCGTCAACCATGATGATATTGCCAACACGAATTTCTTTTGCAGGTTTCATAGCGATTCTACTTAATAAGGTGGTTGCGTAAAGATCATCGTCGCCACGCAGGCTTACGCTTGATCGGGTAAAAAATGCGTCATACAGGATTAACCCGGCATTGTACCTTGTTTTTCCGGCAGCGCCTATCTCAGCGTAGCGGCAAACGACAGCATATTGGTCGCCAGATCGCCGTTCCCAAGCATTTGTTGTTGCCATGCCGCAGCGCGCTCGGTGGCGGCGGCAGCTTCGCGTTCCAGTCCGGCCCAGAGCTCTGGCCAGTTCTCCGTTTCGCCGTGCGCGGCGGCGCCGTTCCAGCGCAGCGAGAAATCGGCCAGCCCGGGCAAGGCGCCGGCGTAGCGCTCCAGGAAGGCGCGCAGCTTTTTATGGTGCAGGTTTTCATCCTGCGGATAGATGTGCCAGATGAAGGGCTTGCCTGCCCACTGTGCGCGCACGAAGGAATCCTCGCCGCGTACGAAGTTCAGGTCGCAGGCCCACAGCAGCTTGTCGTAGTCCGGCTGCGGCACGAAGGGCAGCACGCGCACCGTCAGCGCGCCGCGCGTGGCCACGCTGCCCGCCCCGCCCTCGCCGCCGGTGAAGGCGCGCACGGCGTCGGCCGCCACGCCTTCCGGCACCAGGCAGGCGATCGGCCGGCCGCCGTTTTGCCAGGCCTCGAACAGGGCCGAGACCGGCGCGTGCGGATAGCAGAACAGCGACACCTTGGCGGCCGCCATCTCGGCCGGCGACAGGCCCAACTGCGCCAGGAACGGCGACGGCGCGAACTGCAGGCGCTGCTGCTCCAGCGCCGCCTCGCGCAGCAGGCCGCCGGTTTTTTCGGTAAAGCCGGGGAAGAAGAAATGCTTGGTCAAGCCGCGCGGCTGCATCGACGACAGGCGGTGGCAGCCCTCGACCCACTCTTCCGCCGTCAAGCCTTCCAGGTTGAACCACACCGGACGCGACTCGCATTGCGCCATGGCGTCGATGTAGCCGGGCGGGATATCGACGGCGAAGAATTCGATCACGATATCGGCCACCTCATCCGGCGTGTAGACGCCGTCCTGGTTGCGCCAGTGGCGCACGGTCACGCCGTCGAGCTGCTGGCGTTCGACCTCGGGCGCCACCGGTGGGCAGATGCGCCGGAAGCTGGCCAGGTCATCCACGTACAGCGTGACCTCAAGGCCATGCTCCCGCACCAGTTGCCGCGCCAGCCGCCAGCAGATACCGATATCGCCATAGTTGTCGACAACACGGCAAAACAGGTCCAGGCGGCGGAAAAATTTCATGAGAGGAGAAAGCAAAAAATTCACGGGTTAAGGGGTTGAAGTTGCCTGCCGCTTAAAAAATATGCGGCACCAACGGAACCCGCACACCGCTGCAGCCAAGGGCCGGTCCATCGGACCGGCGGGGCGCAGCCCCCTATCCCGCCCCGGGGTCGGACCCTTTCGTTCGGGGTACGAACAACAGCAAACCTGTTCCAGCCCAACGACCAGGCACCCGGCTTACCCCGAAAGAATGAGGCTGGATGATACCTGATTAACGCAAGCGGGGAACCAAGAATACCAAAACTTCCCCCGCACCTCCCAGTCCAAATGTGACGGCGCGCGTAGACCGTGCGCTGTACTACCACCACCACAAGGAGATGTCATGAATGAGTATCAACAATACTATGGACAGCAATTCGCCCCCCAGCAACTGAGCGAACTCGCACCGCAAGGTTTTCTCGGCGGACTGATCGGCGCCCCGCTCGGCGGACTGATCGGGCGCGGCATCGGCGGCCTGTTCGGTAACGCCAATCTGGGCCGTCAAATCGGCCAGGCAGCTGGCGGCATCGGCGGCGGCTTGCTGCCGTTCGGCGTGGACCCGGTTGCGGCAGCCTACGCACAACAAGCGCAGCAACAACAGCTGTTGCAACAGGCCCAACTGGCTCCCCAAGGCTGGTTCGGCAACATCATCAAGAGCGTGGCCCAGCCACTGGGGGGCGCGATCGGCGGCGCCTTCGGTAACGCCGGCCTGGGCAACACCATCGGCGGCATCGCCGGCCAACTGGGCGGCATGCTGCCGTTCGGCGTCGATCCGTTGACGGCAGCCTACGCACAGCAGGCCCAACTGGCACAACTGGCGGCCCAGCAAGGCAACACCGCCCTGTACGGCCAGCAAACCCTGCACTGACGGCACGCCTTCGGGCGATCGCATCCCACCCTCCGGCGGCCCGACTGCCGGAGGTGCCGTGCTTTAAGGAGGACATTCATGTCTAGCACTACCAACGCCACCGAGCCCTTGCCAGACAAGGCGCGCTTCCTCATTCACGCCGCCAGCGGTGCGCCGCTGACCGACTTCCTCGCGGTTGCCGCCATCGATCCCGGCATCAACGTGGTCGACGTGATCGGCCCGCGCGACCGGCCGCACACGGCGGTGGTGGAAATCAGCCACGACAAGGCGCTACAGCTGGAGCAGCACTTTCGCGTTACCGGCACACCCTCGCACCAATTGACGATAGAGCCGGACCGGCCGCTGTCCATGTTCGACAACGGCGGGTTCAATCCCTTTTGAAAGGAACATCATGCCTAAGAATCCCAATGGCGGCGACGCCCGCACTGTCGATGCCGCCTCCAGCGTTGACGGCGCCGACGGCGAAGCCACGCCGCACACCAACGGCCAGACTAGCGGCGGCCGCAACATCGGCGCGCGCAAAAAACAATTCGTCATCGCCCCGCGCCACCCACCGGAAGGCTTGCAGGCGCTGGGCTTCCAGCCTTTGCAGTTCGACGCGCTGGAACAGGCGCTGCGCAACAGCAGCGAAATCGAAGTGATCGACAAGGTCGGCCCGCGCTCGGTGCTGAGCGCGTTGACGGACGGCAGCGGCGCGGCGCAAGGCGTGCTGGTGGCGCGCATGTCCGAACAAAAAGCCGCCGCCCTGCACCAGCAGGGCCAGGGCCGCCTACTGGTCGAGCGCGACCAGCACCTGGCACTGATGGACCCGACACTGCGTCTGCCCGCCATGGTCACCGGCGTCACGCCCACCAATGCCGGTGGGCCGGTGCTCAACGCCGTCATCAGCGTAGTCGACAAGGACGGTGCGCCGCAAGCCAATGCGGAAGTGTCCCTGTTCGGCAGCATGCTGCCGGCCAGCGGCGTAACCGACGCCAACGGCCGCGTCACCCTGTCGCTGTTCGGCGAAACCCCGGAGACCGTAAGCGGCCTGTACGTCAAACCCAAGGCCGACTACTGGAGCTTCTACCAGCGCGATCCCGACATCAGCAGCGAAGAGCCCAACGTGGTGGTGCTGCGCGCGCTGTCGGACCAGCCGGCGCTGGCCGGCTTCCAGCGCCAACGCGCCTACGGCTGGGGCCAGAAAGCCATGCGGCTCGACCAACTGCCGGGCAACTATCGCGGCCAGGGCGTGAAGATCGCCATCATCGACTCCGGCGCGGCCACCACGCATGACAACCTGCATGACATACGCGCCGGCTTCGACGTGCTCAACAAAAAAACCAATCCCGACGGCTGGAACCAGGACACGTTGGGGCACGGCACCCACTGCGCCGGCGTGATCGCGGCGGTCGACATCGCCTCCGGCATACGCGGCTTCGCGCCCGACGCCGAAGTGCACGCCTGCAAGCTGTTCCCCGGCGGCCAGGTCAGCCAATTGATCGACGCGCTCGAATACTGCATCGACCAGCAGATCGACGTGGTCAATCTCAGCCTGGGTGGCGCCGAAGTCTCGGAAGCGTTGGAGCAGCAGATCATCCGCGCCAGGCGGGCCGGCGTGGCGTGCATTGTCGCGGCCGGCAACTCGGGTGGCCCGGTGCAGTATCCGGCTTCGTCACCGAACGTGCTGGCGGTGGCCGCCATCGGCAAGCTCGACGAATTCCCGGCCGACAGCTACCACGCGCAAACGCTGGACTCGAACGTCGACGCCTATGGCTACTTCACGGCCAAGTTCAGCTGCTTCGGGCCGCAAGTGAGCGTGTGCGCGCCGGGCGTGGCCATCACCTCCTGCGTGCCGCCGAATAACTACGCCGCATGGGACGGCACCTCGATGGCAACGCCGCACGTGACAGGGCTGGCCGCGCTGTGTCTGGCCCACCACCCGGACTTCCAGACGCAGCAGTACAAAGCGCGCGGCACCGAGCGGGTCGAACGGCTGTTCCAGATCATTCGCGCCAGCGCGCACAAGGTCAGCCTCGGCGACCAGAGCCGCATCGGCTTTGGCTTGCCGGATACGCTGCTGGCGGTGGGGTTGCACCCGGCGGGCGCCCGGGTGGCAATCCAGCCGCAGCAGCTAGTCTCGCCGATGATGGGTTCGATGATGTCACCGATGTCGGCGCCGGCCTCCATATACGATCCGTTCATACTGGGCGCGATGCAGTACTACCGTCAGCCGATGGGCTACGCGCCGATCGCGTGGTAGGTCAGGAAATGCAAAAAGCCGCACAAGGCGGCTTTTTGCTGATTTGGCGTCCCCACGGGGATTCGAACCCCGGTACTCACCGTGAAAGGGTGATGTCCTAGGCCTCTAGACGATGGGGACAGAAACTGTCCGTACTGGCCGATTGGAAATGTCGCATGGCGTCCCCAGGGGGATTCGAACCCCCGTACTCACCGTGAAAGGGTGATGTCCTAGGCCTCTAGACGATGGGGACATTTCCAAGGCGCGTACTATATCAGTGTAATTCCACGAACGCAATAGCAAGTCATTGTTTTTGCAGAAAATTGCCGCAAGATTAGCATCGCTGCAACGTTGCCCGGACGGCGGCTTACGCCCCATAGCCGCCGGTCGTCGTTCCCGCGAAAGCGGGAACCCATAAGTCAGCGACGTGTTGGTTCAGCATGGATTTCCGCTTTCGCGGGAATGACGGGCTCTCATGCCTTCTGGGCTTGGCCGGTAAAAACGATCCAGGACCCGATTCGGGGTCAGCTCTGTCATTCGGACATCCGAACCAATTGTTTGATTTATCTCAATACGTTAATTCCAGCATTTTCACGTATTGATAGAGATCAAAGATCTGAACTGGCTGTCCAAATGACAGAGCTGACCCCGAATTTAGATTTCACTGACATACCAACTGCTCTTTCCAACGTGGTTGAAAAATAAATTGTATCTGTCCCATCGACTAGAAATCTCTTTTTATATTCAATAGTCCGCTATTGGCCGAATACGGTCCCCTACTTCTTCTGAGAAAAGTGAACTATAGGCAATACGACAATAAAAGTAACTAGCGTCACGGTTGCAACCCTATACCAGTCGGCATGAGATGGACCATCCATCAACAGTTGGTAGATTGCAGTTCCAATACCGGCACCAACAGGTACGCTCACAAGAAATTTTTTGTTCATGTTAGTTTCGACTTCATAAAATTTTGTATGACTACGCTGTCCGTTCCTGGCCGTTTTCGGCTGCACAATAGTTGTACCAAGGCTATAGATTTTAGGAACTAGCTTTTCTAATTTCAGTAAAAACATACGCAAATGCTACCAATCCAACAACAATAAATATGGCGAGTACCAATTTCTTGGTCGGGGGTAGAGAGGATGCATCGTTTGATTCAGAAATATTAGGATGTTTATCCCGGAGTTTCAGCAAAACAATCAGCCCTACTACATTTAAAAACAAAAGAACAACGCCAAGCCAACCGGCATAGCCTTTGGATTTTGCATAGGCCCAAAATGCGCCAAAGATGGCCATGACTTCCGCATACATTAAAATGGGCGGCGCGCCACCAGGCCCCCACACATTTCCAGTAGATGAGTTTTTACCAAGTACAAGTATGGTTGCAAAACAAACAGCCGATACTCCGACCGCGGCATTTCCTATCTTTTTATAACGAGCAAGCACAATTTTTCCTAATTTTCAATTAATTCAACTTCGCACATTTCCGGCAGCTTTTGGCCGATTTCAGACCGTAAGCGCCTACGAGAACTCAGGGAACGCATGGTCCACACAAATTGCCATATTTTTTAGAACGTGATTTTTACATCCTGCCCAGATGCACATTTCATCGCCTTCGCCGCCGTGGATTCGCACAATGAACGCACGACGCAATGGTCTGTCATCAAACGACTCCCAGTCTGCTGGCTTCAAAACCCTAATTGCCCAATCGGACCTATCGTCAACATCAAGTTGCCAATGTGTTCCGCACAAACGGCAATGGTAAAGCCTCAGCCAGTCGCGACTAGCGACCAGCTCAAAATTCTTTACAAAGACATGCTCTTCGCCGTAGTTCAGGCAGTCAGGCATCGCCTTACAGTCGCATTTCATTAGTCCGTTCAGTTCCATAAAAATTCAAGGTCCGCTGCTGGCCGTTATCGGCGCTGAGGAATGCTCGCTGCCCACGCATCCCAATACGTTTTACTAGCTGCGGCAAGCTCATCGAGTGACACCGGATCACCCGAATCGAGATAAATCGACACAGCTCTGTAGGATACTTTGAGCGAACCCATGACGCAGTTTACAACGACCGGATAAGTACCTTTTTCAACGCCCACTATTTCAGGCTCCAGCCCAACTATCTCATCAAAATCTTCGACCGGCGACGAATCGTACTCTTGATAAACGAACTGGTCACATTCAGACAAGACGACTTTGAATCCTATGCCTGCGCCGGGGAATTGCTGTCGCAAGTAGCGGATGGAGACCTCTAGTGAAACAGTACCAGGAATTTTTCCTGCGATGGACTCAATTCCACCGTCATGCAGTAACCCCCAAAACTCCTCCATTTTTACCCCAAAATTATTTATTCCGAGCGTCCGGTAGTGGCCGGTTACAGACTTCGTCGCCTACCTCTTTTCAGACTTGGCTCGCTGACGTTTGATTTCAGATCTAATCTTGGCCGCGATTTCATCTTCCTGAAAATCTTCTATAACGCTAGAGCCACTGCAGGTTTCAATGCTCTGCTGATCTTTCGTTTTGAAGACGATATATTTCGCTGAGACAAACATGGGGACATTACAGCCACTATTTCCAGTTCCGGTCGAGAGCACAACTTCCTTGGTGCTGACAGTCCCCTTCAATACACTACGACTCTGAAATGTACCTTCAATATATGACCATTTTTCAGGATAATCTCCAGGCTTGATTTCAGCACGTTGAAGGGTCGCGAAGAAAATCTCGTCTGCTTCACTGATACGCTGAGCCAACGGAGTGAACTGACAGCTGCATGCGCGAGCACTAGCATTTAGTAGGGACAGCATAGCAATCACAAAGATAATTTTTTTCATAAACCCTTCACCAAATTTTCAATGTCAGCTATTGGCCGGATGCGGCTATTCTTGCTTATTTTCTTTAGATTGGAATGATGAACGCATTTTTTCGTTCAGTTGTATAAATTCACGCACTAAGGCATCGCAAGCCGACTTGCTGGCCTGACACTTTACGTCCATTTTTACGAATACACTTCCATTTTGTGAAACGACGGCTCGCTTTACCAAAGCAGGATAGGCAGGATGGCTTTCAGGAGCAAAGGACCAAATCACCTTCGTGTCGGGTTCAATTGCAATTGTCCAACCGCCTTGATTACTTATTTCTGTGCCTGGCTTTGCACGCAGCCCAGCCAGTGCTTCGGGGATAGATTTATATTCAATCGCTGACTTTTCAGTCTCGGGCAATGGAGTGTCCTGAGCCCATGCTGAAACGCAAGTAAAAAAAGTGAGGGCCACTAATCGTCTCAATCACATCTCCTTAAATTTATTCGACAGTCTGCTTCTGGCCGTAATACGTCATACATTCCGTTTAAACGAGTGCCAAGGCTACTTATCCAGTTTTTCCAACGGAAGGGACGTAAATCCGCTCTTGATGCATTGACCAACCGCTTCACGAGAGCCCTTCGCCTCACAGGTATCAAGAAAACTCCGGACCTGGGGCGGGACCTCGGGCTTTTGGAACGGAACATATACTGCCTCGCTAAGGGCCCCAATGCAGGACACGGCAACGTAGCTACCTTTGGTGTAGGGTTTGTACCCAGGAAGCTTATCGGCGACGACAGCCCATGGAAACAACAATTTCAACGTAGCTTCATCAACTTTATCCTTGAAGGTTGAGTTCAGGAGAGCTACTGCTGCGGTAACACTTTCCTGCCGGGATTTGTTTGCATCTGTCCCTTCGGTAAAACTTTCTGCGAACAACGCCGCCCTTGCGCAGAAGAACAACGTGGCATTGTCTGGTGTCGCTGAGTGGGCTGCACCAGTCACTAACAACGCCGCTAGCGGCCACGATAAAGCAACTTTCATCATATCCCTTAAAAATTTTTCATTAATGACCGCAACAACAATCATCAGATGGATTCCGAAGCGAGGGGCGACGGCTATTGGCCGGTTGGTGACGGTGGCGACGTTGCCTCAACCGTACGTGGTAGGGAACCCGCTAAAATTAGTTCTATAAAACCTCTCTATAGCGACGCGATTGATACGTGGAACCCACTCGATGAAAGGATGGGCTTCTTTGTTCTCACATAAACCTGCTAGTAAGGGCTGGATGCAGGCCGCCCAGCCAAGTCACTCCATATGTCGTCTGGCAGCGACCGGTCTCGCAAACAAATCCGATCATGCTCTGGATAAGTAATATGATCGATCGGCGCGCGGGTTCCGACCACCAGGCAACGCGTCGGAGAAGTACTTCGATTCTCTAGATAGTGTCCTACCGGAACTCCGGCACGGAAAGTTGCTACGTCACCAGCTCTCATCAGTATCTCGGACGTTCCTTCGACCACTGTGATCTCACCCTCAAGGACATAGACCATCTCGTCCTCAGCGCTATGCCAATGCTTGATCGAGGATCTGCAGCCAGGCTGAAGGATCTCAATGAACGATCCGAACTGCGAAAGCTCTCCAGTCTCACTAATCCAGAGTGTTTGATTCGGGACGGTGGCACCCTCCACCTTGTTGACCTCGGTGATTAGTTGATCAGGCGTAAAGACAGGCATTGATGAGACTCCATGGCCAACAAGGATTGAGTTATGTATTTCTTTTAACGGTAAAACCCGAAACGTCTGCTCCTGGCCGTTTGCTGCCTACAACTCACCGGATGATGGAGAGTTTGGCTGCCCGCGCGTTCTTTTAAAAAATGGCAACCAGCCAAAGTGCCAACCAAAAAAGTAGCGAACCAGGGAAGTCCGAGCGCCCAGAATCCCAACAGATGACCGATGCGTTGCCCGAGCTCTGAATCCGTTAGCGTGCTGCCGTCAAGGTGCACCCAAAATCCGGCCAACGCACCGATGATGAATATGTGAACGACAAACCAGAAATTGAAGACGAAAAAATTTCTCATGTGGTGCTCGTAGCAGATTATAAAAAATCTCGATGGCGGTGAGCTTAACATCTTGCCGCAACGAAAATATGCGTACTTTGTCACACGTGGGAAAGACGAAAATATACGGAGGGGCAGCTGTGCGCAGAAAACAAAAAAGCCGCTCAATGGCGGCTTCATCATTTTTGGCGTCCCCAGGGGGATTCGAACCCCCGTACTCACCGTGAAAGGGTGATGTCCTAGGCCTCTAGACGATGGGGACCTCGGAACTACGGCACTACGGCACTACAATCATCTTCCGTGCTTGGTGGAGGTAAGCGGGATCGAACCGCTGACCTCTTGCATGCCATGCAAGCGCTCTCCCAGCTGAGCTATACCCCCTCTGGCACAGAAAATTTTACTACTCACTACTTACCAGCCCTGGCGAAGCTGGCGTCCCCAGGGGGATTCGAACCCCCGTACTCACCGTGAAAGGGTGATGTCCTAGGCCTCTAGACGATGGGGACCTTGGCACTACGGCACTACAAACTCTGCAAACTTGGTGGAGGTAAGCGGGATCGAACCGCTGACCTCTTGCATGCCATGCAAGCGCTCTCCCAGCTGAGCTATACCCCCGTTTGCGCGAGAGACAAGAGTATAGCAGAGGCTCCGTATTATGCAAATACCCTTTTGCAACTTTGCCCCTGCTTCAATGAAAAAATTAGAGGAACTTGGCCACGCGCGCCACAACGGTGTCGCGGCCGAAAATTTCCAGCACCGCGTCAATCGCCGGCGTCTGCAGCTGACCCGTTGTAAACAAGCGCAGCGGCATGGCGATCTGCGGCATCTTCAAACCGTGCGCTGCCAGCACTTCTTTAATCATGGCGGCCAGTGCAGCCTTGTTCCACTCCACCGTTTTGCAACGCTCGGCGAAATCGGCCAGCGCCGGCTTGACGGCGTCGGTCACGTGCTGGGTCAGCAGCGCGGCGTCCGGCTGCGGCTCGCGGAAGAACAGCATGGCGGCGTCCGCCAGTTCATTGACCGTGTTGACGCGCTCCTTCATCAGGCCCAGCACCACCGCCAGCGACGGCGCGCCGTCCAGCACGGCGCCGTTGGCCAGCATGCGCGCCTTGGCCAGCTCGGCCAGGCGTTGGTTGTCGGCCTGCTTTATATAGTGGTTGTTCAGCCAGTTCAGTTTTTCGATGTTGAACTGCGCCGCCGAGTTGGTCAGGTGGGTGCCGTCGAACCAGGCGCAGACCTGCTCCATCGAGAACACTTCGTCGTCACCGTGGCTCCAGCCCAGGCGCGCCAGATAGTTCAGGATGGCTTCCGGCAGATAGCCTTCGGCCGGGTATTGCATGACGTTGACCGCGTCCTTGCGCTTGGACATCTTGGCGCCGTCCGAACCGAGGATCATCGGCAGGTGGCCGTATTCCGGCAGCGGCGCACCGATGGCGCGCAGGATGTTGATCTGGCGCGGCGTGTTGTTGACGTGGTCGTCGCCGCGCAGGACATGGCTGATTTCCATGTCCAGGTCGTCGATGGCGACGCAGAAGTTATACGTCGGCGTGCCGTCCGGGCGCGCGATCACCAGGTCGTCCAGCTCTTTATTGCCGATGGTGATAGGGCCTTTGACGAAATCGTTCCAGGTCACTTCGCCGTCGAGCGGGTTCTTGAAGCGCACCACCGGCTTGCGGCCTTCGGGAATGGCCGGCAGGGTCTTGCCCGCTTCCGGGCGCCAGGTGCCGTCGTAGCGCGGCTTTTCGCCGGCGGCCGTGGCTTTGTCGCGCATGGCCTGCACTTCTTCCTGCGATGAGTAGCAGTGATAAGCGGTGCCGGCTTCCAGCATCTGGCCCACCACTTCGCGGTAGCGGTCCATACGCTGCATTTGGTAGAACGGGCCTTCGTCGTGGTTCAAACCGAGCCAGGCCATGCCTTCGATGATGGCCTGCACGGCTTCCGGGGTCGAGCGCTCCAGGTCGGTGTCTTCAATGCGCAGCACAAAGGTGCCGCCGAAGTGACGGGCGAAGGCCCACGAGTACAGCGCCGTGCGGGCGCCGCCTAAGTGGAGGTAGCCGGTCGGGCTGGGTGCGAAACGGGTGCGGACTGGCTTGGCTGGCGCCGGGGATGGAACATTCGTCATCGAAGTAAAAAGCTGAGATATAAAAGCGCTATTTTACCGCGTCGGCGACGCTTTGCCGCCAATTACCAGCCGCAGAAGCGCGGCCAGACCGGCATATCGTCGCCATGTTGCGCAATCACGTGGTACTGGCCATGTTGCGCGGCCGTGGCGCAGGCGTGGTTGGGCAGGATGCGCAGACTGCTGCCGACCGGGAAGCGGCCGGCGATGTCCACGCCGGCGTCGCCCTGCCATTGCAATATGCCGTGCTCCTGGTTGGCTTTACCGAAGTCGAGCTCCGGCAACGGCCGGCCATCGGCGTCGCACACGAGGCCGTAACCGTGCGCGTCGTGGCCGAGGTCGCGACTCATCGCCATCCAGCCGCCGTCGGTGATGACCCAGCCCTGGTCGGCCTGATGACCAATGACCGTGCAGAGCACGCTGATGGCGATGTCGTCGGTAGTGCAGACGCCCACGTCGGCCATCACCATGTCAAAGAATATATACACGCCAGCGCGCACCTCGGTCACGCCTTCCAGATGGCGGGCGCTGAGCGCGGTCGGCGTCGAGCCGACGCTGACCACGTCGCAAGTGTGGCCGCCGTCGCGCAGCAACGTAGCGGCAGCCACGCAGCGCGAGCGTTCCTGTTCGGCCATGGCGGCCAGTGCTTCGGGTGTATTCAGATCGTAGGATGCGCCGGCGTGCGTCATCACGCCTTTCAGGCGGGCGCCGCCCTGCAGCGCAGCGGCAATGTCCAGCAGCACGGGATCGTCGGGCTTGACGCCCGAGCGATGGCCGTCGGTATCGATTTCGATCATCACCTCATAGCAGACGCCGTGCTCCGCGCCATGCCGCGCCACCTGCTCCGCCATCGCTACGGACTCCAGCAGCAAGGTCAGGCGCAGGCCTTCGCGCATCAAACTCAGCGCGTGCAGCAGTTTATTTGGCACGATACCGACCGCATACAGAATGTCGTCAATACCCGCGCGGAAGAACTCCTCCGCCTCCTTCAGCGTGGAGACAGTAATGCCGCGCGCGCCGGCCGCCATCTGCCGCCTCACCACTTCCACGCATTTACTGGTCTTCACATGTGGCCGGAACGCCACGCCCAGCTGATCCATGCGCGACTGCATGCGCTCCACATTGCGCTGCATGCGCGCCTCATCCAGCAACAGCGCCGGGGTTTCCAGATCCACCAAGGCGCCAGGCATCATTTGACGGCAATCTTGATTTCCTTGTTCATGCCGGGGCCGTAGGCCTGGTGCAGGCCATTGGCGAACTGCATGGTTAAGGTGTAGTTTCCGGGCGGCAGGGTCAGCTCGGTTTCGGTCTGGCCTTTGCCGAAGTGGATGTGCTTGTCGTCGGCAGGAATCACCTCACCGGCCTTGACCGGCGCAGCGTTGACCAGCAAATGATGATGACCGGTATTCGCCGTCATGTCGCCGGCCGGCTTGACGTCCATGCCGCTCACGGCGAACTTCACCTTGAACGGACTGCTGACCGACGCGCCATTGGCCGGCTCCACGAACGATACCGACTGCTGGGCCAACACGCCGGCACTCAGCGTCATCAGAATTGCAGCCAATACCGGTCTCATCATGATGATGCTCCTGTTTAGTCGTTCTTGACGACGATGGTAGGGAACTTGCTGGTCATATCCTTGGCCTTGTCGGCCACCTGAATTGCCACCTTGCGGGCGATCTGCTTGTAGATCTGCGCCACTGTGCCGTCAGGATCGGCCACCACGGTCGGCTTGCCGGCGTCGGCCTGCTCACGGATCGCCATGGTCAGCGGCAGTGCGCCGAGGAAGTCCACGCCGAAGTCCTTGCAGATTTTTTCACCGCCGCCGTGGCCGAAGATTTCTTCCGCATGACCGCAGTTGGTGCAGATGTGCACGCTCATATTCTCCACCACGCCCAGGATCGGGATGCCGACTTTTTCGAACATCTTCAAGCCCTTGCGTGCGTCCAACAGCGCGATGTCCTGCGGCGTGGTGACGATCACCGCACCAGTCACCGGCACTTTTTGCGACAGCGTCAGCTGGATGTCGCCGGTGCCCGGCGGCATGTCGACGATCAGGTAATCCAAGTCGCGCCAGTTGGTCTGCTCCAGGAGCTGTTGCAACGCCTGCGTGACCATCGGGCCGCGCCACACCATCGGCTCGTCCGGATCGATCAGGAAACCGATCGAAGACACCTGCACGCCGTAGTTTTCCAGCGGCTCCATCGATTTGCCGTCCTTGGTTTCCGGACGGCCAGACACGCCCAGCATCATCGGCTGCGACGGGCCGTAGATATCGGCATCCAGCAGGCCGACCGAGGCGCCCTCGGCAGCCAGCGCCAATGCCAGATTGACGGCGGTGGTCGATTTGCCGACCCCGCCCTTGCCCGAGGCCACGGCAATGATATTCTTGACGTTGACCATCGGCTTCAGGCCGCGCTGCACAGTGTGGGCGATGATCTTGCTATACACGCTGACGCTGATGTTGCCCACGCCCGGCAGGGTTTTCAGGCCGGCGATCACGCTGCTGCGGATGGCATCGATCTGGCTGTTGGCCGGATAACCGAGCTCGATGTCGAGCGAAACCTCGTCGCCGTCGACTTTCAAATTCTTGACCGACCTCCCGCTCACAAAGTCTTTCATTGTATTTGGATCAACGATTTTCGACAGTGCGGCCTTGACGTCTTCTACAGCAATGCTCATGTAACTCTCCGATAAATAGACCTTCATTCTAGCGCAACATGCGCACTAGCCGCATCCGCTGTTAAAATGCTCCTTTTCCACCCACAAAGTGCAACAACCATGACTCGCAAGCTGTTCGTCACCACTGCCCTGCCCTACGCAAACGCCGCTTTCCATATTGGCCACATGATGGAGTACATCCAGGCCGACATCTGGGTCCGGTTCCAGCGAATGCAGCGTGACAATGGTGCTGCACGCGAAGTCCACTTTGTGGGCGCCGACGACACGCACGGCACGCCGATCATGATCGCCGCCGAGAAGGAAGGCATCACGCCGCAGGAGTTCGTGGCCAAGATCGCCGCCGGCCGCGCCCAGTACCTGGACGGCTTCCACATCGCCTTCGATAACTGGTACTCGACCGATTCGCCGGAAAACGTCGAACTGTCGCAGGGCATCTACCGCAAGCTGCGCGATGCCGGCCTGATCCAGACCAAAACCGTCGACCGCTTCTTCGATCCGGTCAAAGGCATGTTCCTGGCCGACCGCAACATCAAAGGCGAGTGCCCGAAATGCGGCGCCAAGGACCAGTACGGCGACAACTGCGAAGTGTGCGGCGCGGCCTACCAGCCGACCGACCTGGTGAATCCGTTCTCGGTGTTCACCAACGCCACGCCAGTGCTGAAGCCGTCGGAACAATATTTCTTCAAGCTGTCGGACAAGCGCTGCTACGAATTCCTCAAGGAATGGCTGAACACGCCGGGCCGCTTGCAGCCTGAGATGGTCAACAAGGTTTCCGAATGGCTGGGCGAAGCCGGCGAAAAGCTGGCCGACTGGGATATCTCGCGCGATGCACCCTACTTCGGCATCCCGATTCCCGACGCGCCGGGCAAGTACTTCTACGTCTGGCTGGACGCCCCGGTCGGCTACCTGGCTTCGCTGAAGAACTACTTCGGCAAGCAAGGCATCGACTACGACGCCTTCCTGAACGATCCTGAAGCCGAGCAGATTCACTTCATCGGCAAGGACATCGTCTCCTTCCACCTGCTGTTCTGGCCGGCCATGCTGAAGTTCGCCGACCACCCGACCATCGAGCGCATGCGCGTGGCCGTACACGGCCACTTGACCGTGAACAACGAGAAAATGTCCAAGTCGCGCGGCACCGGCATCTCGCCGCTGCGCTACCTGAACCTGGGCATGAATCCGGAATGGCTGCGTTACTACATCGCCTTCAAGCTCAACTCCAAGGTGGAAGACCTGGACTTCACCGGCGACGACTTCGTGGCCCGCGTGAATTCGGACCTGATCGGCAAATACGTCAACATCGCTTCGCGCTGCGCCGGCTTCATCGCCAAGAAGTTCGACGGCAAGCTGGCTTCCAGCCTGTCGGACAACGCGCAAGCGTGGATCAGGCGCGCCCTGGTGACGCCGGAAGGCGTGGAACGCCAGGCCAATATCGCCGCCAATTTCGAGTCGCGCGAGTTCGGCAAGGCGCTGCGCGAGATCATGGAAATCGCCGACATCACCAACCAGTACGTGGATGAGAACAAGCCATGGATCCTGGCCAAGGATGACAGCAAGCTGGCCGAGCTGCACGACGTCTGCACCACCGCGCTGATCCTGTTCCGCCAGCTGACTTTGCTGCTGTCGCCGGTACTGCCGGGTGTGGCCGCCAACGTCGCCAAATTCCTCAACGACGAGCAACTGGTGTGGGCCGATACCAACGTCGCCAGCGGCGTCGTGTCGAGCGCGATGCTGGGCCGCACCATCGGCGCCTACGCGCACCTGATGACCCGCGTCGATCCAAAGATGATCGAAGAACTGTTCGACGCGCCTGCCGCCGGCGCCGCAGCCCCGGCCGCACCGGCCGTCAAGGCCGAGAAGCCGGCCAAGGCCAAGGCCGCACCGGCGGTCGCCGTCTCCGAAACCGGCATCGAAGTCATCGCACCGGAAATCTCGGTCGACGACTTCTTCAAGGTCGACCTGCGCATCGCCAAGATCGTCAACTGCGAACATGTGGAAGGCTCGGACAAGCTGCTGCGCCTGACGCTGGACGCCGGCGAAGGCCGCCTGCGCAACGTCTTCTCGGGCATTAAGTCGATGTACCAGCCGGAAGACCTGATCGGCAAGCTGACCGTGCTGGTGGCCAACCTGGCGCCGCGCAAGATGAAGTTCGGCGTGTCGGAAGGCATGGTCATGGCCGCGTCGGCGGTCGATGAAAAGACCAAGCCGGGCATCTATATCTTGAACCCATGGCCGGGCGCTGAGCCAGGCATGCGCATCAGTTAAGGACCACGGCATGAACCTTGTAGTCAGGGAAGCGACAAAGGACGATGCCAAGCTGATCGCCGGTCTCACGCGTGCCGCGTGGGCCGGCAAGGTAAGCGTCACTTCGAGTGGCCACCGCGAAACCGCCGTCATCGTTGCAGAGCACCTGCGCGATGGCGGCGGTTTTGTTTTGGAGGTCGACAATCTGCCGGTGGGTTCGGTGCGCTGGCTGCCGCTCGATTCGGAGTCGGATGTGTGGGAAGTGTGCCGCATGGGCGTGCTGCCGGCGTACCGGGGCAGCAACCTGTCCCAGCATCTGCTGGAAGCGGTGATTCATCACGGCCTGGCCACCGGCGTGGAGGAAGTCCGCCTCGCCGTACGCGCCGACCAGCCCAAGCTCATCGATTTTTACACGGCCTTTGAGTTCGAGCTGGCCGAAGAGCTGGAATATACCCACGCCAATCCCATGGAGCCGGCGCCGCTGGTGATGCGCCGCTCCCTGCGCCACTAAGGCCCCGCAAAATTCTGACTTCGACACGGGCAGTGCTCCTACGCGCCAGCCGTGCTTAGCATGGAACAATGGTTGCATTCCAAGGAGGCAACCGATGAACAAGCTACTCGCATTTTATGTAATGGCCGCGTGCCTGGGTTCAGGCGCTGGCGCCTGGGCGCATCAGCCCGAATCCGATCCGGCGGCGAAGACTGCGAACGGCAAGACATCTCCGGCTAAAAAATCCAGCAAAGCCGCGTGCAGCAGCATGCAAGGCGGCGTGGACGCCAGTGGCGCGGAAAGCATCGACGCCCAAGCCAAGACCGGCCAGGCCAAAGCCGCCGCCGGCTGCGGCAAGGACAACGGCAAGGCCTCCTCGCCAAACGCCGCCCCAACCACCGCCAATCCGGACGTTAAACGTCCAACCAAAGGAGACCCACATGCATAGCAAATTGATCGCCCTCGTCGCAGCCGCCTGTCTGAGCACCGCCGCCATGGCCCAAACCGCAGGCACCAGCAACACCGGCACGCCGACTCAAGGCCAAAGCGCCACCACCAGCGGCGAGCAAAACGCCACCACCATGCAGAACAACAGCAATATGCAAAACACCACGCCGCCCAAAACCGCCAAGGAACTGAAAATGGCGAAGAAGGACAAAGCCAGCAAGACCGATTGCAACACGGCTCACACCGACGGTAACGCCACCGCGCCGGCGCATGCGCCGTGCACGGACAAGGAAGTCAAAGCCAAGCGCTAAGTTTTACAGCGCCTATGTCAGCGGGCGCTGCAGGCTGGCCGGACCGAATGACTCGAATCGAATGCGTTGGTCCGGCACGCCCAGTTTACGCAAGGCTTGGTACATGTCTTCCATGAAGCCTGCCGGACCGCACACGTACACATCGCAGTCGCCGACCGGCAGCAACTCCCGCAGCCGCGCCACGTCGATTCGCTTGGCCTGCACGTGCACCAGCAAATTGCTATGCCCTGCCGCCAGCTGCTGCACATGCACGGCAAACGCATGCACCACTTCGCGCGCACCGTGAATGAAGTGGATCGGATGCTTGTGCCGGGTGCGGCTGCCGTTCACCAGCAAGCTGTTGAGCATGGCCACCATCGGCGTGATGCCTATGCCGGCCGACAAGAACACCGCTGGCCGCTGCGTGCCCTCCTCAAATATAAAGTCCCCGCCCGGCCCCATCAATTCGATCAGCGCTCCCGGCGCCAGATGCGCATGCAACCAACCCGACACCAGGCCATCGCGCTTGACCGAGATCCGGTAACGGCGTCCATCGGCCGCATCGGAGATGGTGTAGCTGCGCACTTGCGACGCCGCGCCGCCCGTGGCCCATTCCGGCACCCGCAGCATCACGAACTGGCCCGGCGCGTGCGGCGCCACGCCCAGTCCGTCGGCCGGCTCCAGATAGAATGAGCGCACGTCGCCGCTTTCCCGCACCACATCGGTCACCGTGAATTGACGCCACCGTTCGGTTAGCCCTGCGGCCGACTGTGCGCGATCGGCTTCGTTCCAGCTGCCGGTGCGGGCGATCTGCATGGCCGGCTGCGGCGCGGTCCAGCGCAACGGCAGCGCAGCAACGTTGCGCACCACTTCACGCACGTGAAAACGCAGCAGGCGCTCGGCGCCGGCGAAGGCTTGCAGCTGCGGGCCGTCCCAGATAATTTCAGCCTCCACCGCGATGTGCAGCATGTCGCCGCGCTCGAAGTCGATGAACAGCAAGCCGGCGCGTGGATACAGGGCCAGATTGCCTTGCGTGTTAAAGAAGAAATTACCGACGAACTCGGGCGAGGTCAGCGTGTACTCGTCGTCGACACGCACAAAGCCGGGCCGGCCGCCACGATGTGAGACATCAACACCGCGACCGCGTCCCGCGTCCGGCGCCATATTCGCGCTGGCGATAAAGAAGGTATCGGCGCGCGCAATCAGCTCGCGGTCGGCCGCCGTCAGCGCCACGCCGCGCACTACCTGCACCTTGCGGCCCTCGACGGACACGTCGCTGTGCAGGCGGTGCTGGATGTATTGCGGGCAGTTGCCGAAGCTTTGCGTCACGGCCACGCGCAGGCCATCCTCGCCGGCGGAGACAATCTCACCGTTGACGCGGTTGCGACGGCGCGTGGTTGGCTCCAGGCCCAGTCCGCCGATATGGCCACCGGCGTGCAACTGGCCTTCCAGCGGATCGCCGGCCAGCACGCCACCGTTGAAGTGCAAGGTGCGTTCGTCAGGCGAGCTGACGAAGCCGGGAGCTGCGGCCAACATGGTGGCCCACGGCTGCCCTGCACCATCCAGCGCGCCAAGGAAAAAGAACGGCAGTTGTGCGTAAAACTGGCGATGCTGCTCGGGCATGAAGTCGCGAATATAAGGCGCCGCGCCAGCCATCTGATCGCGCACACCAACGCGCTCCTGAATGGCTAATTCACCGGCATGGAACGGCGTCATGATTAGGCCTCCTCGGGAGCCAGGCCTGCCACAGTGGCAGGCATCGAAACAAAGCCCGGCAGCGCGCGGACCTTGTCCAGCCAGGCACGCATGTTCGGATACGGTTTCAGCGACACGCCGCCTTCCGGCGCATGGGCGATGTAGGTGTAGCAGGCGATATCGGCAATGGTGGCGTGCTCGCCCACCAGCCAGTTGCGTCCATGCAGTTCCTGCTCCATCACATCGAACAAACGCACGGCCGTGGCTTTGGCGGACTCATGATCGCGCGGCATGCCGAACACGGTGACCAGGCGGGCAGTGGCGGGACCACCGGCAATTTTGCCGGCGGCTACCGCCAGCCAGCGTTGCACGTTCGCAGCGGCCACCGGATCGCGTGGCAGCCAGCGGCCACTGTCATCATATTTGCAGGCCAGGTAGACCAGGATGGCGTTGGAATCGGCCAGGGTCACATCGCCGTCCTGCAGCACTGGAATTTCGCCGAAGCTGTTCATGCCCAGGAAGGGTGGCTTGCGGTTCTCGCCGTTTTTCAGGTCGACCGTCACATATTCGTGCGGCAGCTGCAACAGGTTGAGGAACAGTTCTGCGCGGTGGGTGTGGCCGGAGAGTGGGACGCCGTAGAGCTTCATGATGATTCCTTGCTGGGTGAGTGGATGAAGCAAGTATAGGCAGCGCATGAGGTTCTGATAAGCCGGACAATACGGGAATCACTTTCCACTTAAAGTGTACAATCAGATCATGATCGATCTCAGCACCATCAATCTCAACCGCCTGACCACCTTTGTTGCCGTGGTGGAGGCCGGTTCGCTCACGGCCGCCGCCGAGCGCCTGGGACTGGCCAAGTCCATGGTCAGCAAGCATATGCAGCTGCTGGAAAAGGAAATCGGTGTCGGCCTGCTGCTGCGCTCAACGCGCAAGCTGAGCCTGACCGAGGCCGGCCGCAGCTTCTACGAAGCCAGCAGGCAGGTACTACAGGCGGCCGAGCAAGCGATCGAGCAGGCACGCAGCGGCCGCGACACGCCGCAAGGCACGCTGCGGGTCGCCTCGCCCATCGACTACGGCGTGATCGTGGTGATGCCGGTTCTGGCGCAGTTGCGGGAGCGCTACCCGGCGCTGAAGATCGATCTGACTTGCGGCGACCACCTGATCGACCTGATCGCCGAGGGCATCGATGTTACGGTACGGCTGGGCAAGCTGGCCGATTCGGGCCACATGGCCTCGCGCGTCGACACGCTGGGCCGCTGGCTGGTGGCCAGCCCGGCGTTCATCGCCCGCCACGGCCTGCCGGCCAGCCCGGAAGATTTGCCGCAACTGCCTTACGTGTCGCTGTCGGTGCTGGCGCAGCCGGCGCAATTCACGCTGGTCGACTGCGGCGGCAACCAGGTCGAAGTACGCATGCAGAACACGGTGTTTTCATCGAACACGGCCTATGCCACACGGGCAGCGGCGCTCGCCGGCGACGGCATCCTGCGCGCCACCGTGTTCTCGGTGAAGGACGATGTGGCGGCCGGACGGCTGGTACGCCTGCTGCCCGAATGGTCGCTGCCCGAAAGCGACATCCACGCGGTCTATCCGGCCAGCGCCCACCTGCCGCAGAAAGTGCGCGTATTCATTGACGCACTGAAGGCGGCCACCGGCGGCTAGCGCCGGCTCGCGGAGACGAGGATACCGCCGACGATCAGCGCAAAAGCGGCGGCGTGGTAGCCGTGCGGCGCCTCGCCGAGGAAGGCGGCCGACAGCACGGCGGTGAACAGCGGCGTCAAGTTGACGAAAAACGCGCCCACAGACGGCCCGGCCGCCTGCACGCCGGCGCCCCAGCAACGGAAAGCGATCACCGCCGGCCCGACCGCGACGTAGGCCAGCGCCGCCGCCAGCGTCCAGCTCCACTGCACCGGTATCGCGCCCAGCGCCTGCTCGCCCAAGGCAAAGCCGCCCGACCACAGCACGCCGAACGCCACCTGCGCCAAGAGGAAGCTGGCCCAGTTGGCGCGCACGCCGGCCGGCTCCTTGGTGCGCAACAGCATCCAGCTGTACAGCGACCAGGCGATGGTCGCCAGGATCATGAACAGGTCGCCCGCCACCAGCCGCAGTTCCAGCACGTGTCGCCATTCGCCGCGCGCCAGCACCAGCAGCACGCCGGCGATCGACAGCACGGCGCCGGCCACCTGCTTGCGGCTGACCGGCACGTCGAAGAACAGCCAGCCGGTGAGCATCATCCATACCGGCATGCCGGACGCCACCAGCGTGACGTTGATCGGCGTGGAGCTTTGCAGCGCCATGTATTGCAGCGCGTTGTACATGCCGATGCCCAGCAGCCCGAGCATGGCGTAAGTCTTCCAATGTTGCCACAGTCCTGCCTCACGCCGGAACACCGGGCCGGCCAGCGGCAGCAGGATCAGGAAGGCGATGCCCCAGCGCAGGAAATTCAGCAGCACCGGCGGCAGCATGTCGTGCAGCAGGCGACCGACGATGGCGTTGCCGGCCCACAGCAGCGGCGGCAGGGTTAGCAGGAAAACGGTTTTGGGCGAGAGGCGCGTGGTCATGGACGTTATCTTTGTGATTCGTGCAACATTATCCGCTAGAGCATACCCGATCCGGCCGGGCCGCGAGCGATACAAATAGCGCTGGAGCGCCACGGCGCGGTAAAATAGCCGTTGCTGATCCACCCTCTTAGATAATATGAAACTTTCTAAACAACATTCGATGTACGAATCCGACCACACCCTGTTCATCAAGGCGTTGAAGGAAAAGAATCCAGGCATGGAAGCTGGCCAGCAACAAGGCCGCGCGCTGCTGTGGGATCGTCCACCGATTTCGCTGGATGAGCAACAGCGTCAGCTGGAGTCGGCTGTGAAGCAACAAGCTTACGTCTACCAGAACAAGCTCTAAGCACCCTGGGCGGCAAGGATGTTGCCAGACGATACGGCCGACCTGGAGCCGGTACCGGTAGCCGACGCCGGCACGCCGGACGACGGCGCCAATCCGCTCGCTGAAGCTGGCGACGCTGGAGCAGGCGAACCTGCGGCGGTTGAGGCCGCAGTGGCCGAAGCGGCAGCCGTCACCGCCGAAGTTTCCAGCCTGGCGCGCCTGTACGGCGAGCCGCTGCTCAAGCTGCCGACCGACCTGTACATCCCGCCCGATGCGCTGGAAATCTTCCTCGACGCGTTTGAAGGCCCGCTGGATCTGTTGCTGTACCTGATCCGCAAGCAAAACTTCAACATCCTCGACATTCCGATGGCGCAGCTGACGCTGCAATACCTGAAGTACGTCGACCAGATCCGCCTGTCCAACCTGGAGCTGGCCGCCGAGTATCTGCTGATGGCGGCCATGCTGATCGAGATCAAATCGCGCATGCTGCTGCCGCAGCGCCAGGTCGATCTCGATGTCGAAGCTGACGATCCGCGCGCCGAACTGGTGCGCCGCCTGCTGGAATACGAACAGATCAAGCTGGCCGCCTACGACCTGAACACGATTCCGCAGGTCGACCGCGATTTCGTGCGCACCCAGATCTTCATCGAGCAAAGCCTGATCCCGACCTGGCCGGAAGTGGCGCCGATCGACCTGCAGCAGGCCTGGATGGACGTGATGAAGCGCGCCAAGCTGACCCAGCACCACAAGATCAGCCGCGAGGAGCTGTCGGTGCGCGAGCACATGACCGGCATCCTGCGGCGCCTGCAATCGAGCCGCTTCGTCGAGTTCGCCGACCTGTTCGACATCGGCGGCGGCGTGCCGGTGGTGGTGGTGAACTTCGTGGCGCTGCTGGAGCTGGCCAAGGAAACCCTGATTGAAATTACCCAGGCCGAACCGTTCGCACCGATCTACGTGCGCCTGGCCTATTCGCCGGCGTAAGCCGGCCACAAGAAGAGCAAACAACATGAAAATCATCACCTCCATTGAAGAACTGCGCGACCAACTAAGCGGCCAGCTGCGCACGGCGTTCGTCCCGACCATGGGCAATCTGCACGAAGGCCACCTGTCGCTGATGCGCCTGGCGCGCAAGCACGGCGACCCGGTGGTGGCGTCGATCTTCGTCAACCGCCTGCAGTTCGGCCCGAACGAGGACTTCGACAAATATCCGCGCACCTTCCAGGCCGACGTGGAGAAATTGGAGAAGGAAGGCGTGTACGTGCTGTTCGCGCCGACCGAGAAGGATCTTTATCCAGAGCCGCAGGAGTACCGCGTGCAGCCGCCGGATGGCTTGGGCAATACGCTGGAAGGTGAGTTCCGTCCGGGCTTCTTCAACGGCGTGTGCACGGTGGTAACCAAGCTGTTTTCGTGCGTGCAGCCGCGCGTGGCCGTGTTCGGCAAGAAGGATTATCAGCAGCTGATGATCGTGCGGAACATGACGCGCCAGTTCGCCATGCCGACCGAGATCATCGCGGCCGAGACCTGGCGTGCAGACGATGGCCTGGCGCTGTCGTCGCGCAATATGTATTTATCGGAGACGGAACGTGCGGAAGCGCCGGCGCTGTATCAGACCTTGAACTTCGTCGCCAATGAGATGCGTTCGGGCCATCTGGACGTGTTCCAGCTGGAGCACAAGGCGATGGACGATCTGGCCAAGCGCGGCTGGAAGCCGGACTACATTTCGATCCGCAAGCGCAACGACCTGCAGCCGCCAAGCGCCGGCGACCTGGCGCAAGGCGCGCAACTGGTGGTGCTGGCCGCCGCCAAGCTGGGCTCGACCCGCCTGATCGACAACCTGGAAATCTAAGGCTTGCCCGTCGCAGGCGCCGCCGGCAACACGGCCGCGCCTGCCGGCGATAGCTGGATGATGACGGACGGCGTGCTGATGGGCTGAACCGCCGCCGCCACCGGCGCGGCAGGTGCGGCAGGAGGCGGCCTGCTCATACTGATGATGAGGCCAGCCGTCGCGACGAACAGACCAATTATCGTGATAAACAGCCCGGCGATCCATTTGACCAGCTCGGAAACCGCCTTCGCAACCGTGCTATCAATCTTGTCACCGATCGCATTAAAGCGGTCGTTTATCGTTGCGCGAAAGTCATTGTTGGACGCGCGCATGTCGTCGACAGACGTGCGCAGGACATCAACGGAGGACTGCACACCGTCCACCTTGTTGTCGATATACTCTTTGTCGGAATTCGCGTTCATGTATCCATCTTGCGCCGCGCAATCCGGGGCGTCAACGATGGTGCGAACGGTGTTTGATGCGGATCAGGCGGCGACGTTCTGGGCCCAGGCGAGCGCCGACAGGTGCGCCTTGTTGACGTCCAGCGGGCTCAACTTCAAGGATGCGGCCAGCGAGGCCACAAGGTCCGAGTTCAGCTCGCAGGCCTCGGCTAGCGCGAGATAAGGACCGTATTTGCCGCTGCGCGTCAGCAGCGCCGCCACCACATCCTCGGACAACTGGATATTGGCCAGCACTTCCTGCATGGGAATACCCAGCAGCCGGTCCAGCAGCGAGAACATGCCCGCCACGAACACGTTCTCCGCCTCGCTCTTGCCCAGCGCCGGCTGCGCCAGCAGCTCGGCCAGGCGGCCGCGCACCACCGCCGTCTCCAGCAGCACCGGCGAATAGCCCGAGGTGCTGGCCGTGGCCAGCAGCAAGGTCAGCCAACGATACAGCGGCGTATAACCCAGCAAGGTCAGCGCCTGGCGCAAGGACTGCACTTCCCTGCCCGCGCCGAAGCCGGCCGAATTGATAAACCGCAGCAGCTTGTACGACAGCGTGGCGTCGCGCTTGAGCACCGCCTCCAGCTGCGCGATGTCGGCGTTCTGCCGCACCATCTGCATCAGCTGCATGATGATGGTCTGGGCCGGATTCAGGCCCTTGCTATCGGTCGAGGGACGCGGCGTCAGATGCAGCTTGCCGACGAAGGCGTTCAGCCCCAGCGCCGCGCAGGCGTCGAAATCGGCCCAGTTGCTGACCGGACGCGCGATCATGCCCACCGTCGATTGTTTCAAGGCCGCATAGGTGCGCGCCTGCGTGCCCACGTCCGCGCCGGAGAAGCGCATCTCGACATACGAGGCCATGGTCGGCAAGCGGCTGCCGATGCGCGTCAGGTCGGCCTCGCGCAGCAGCACGCCGACGCCGCCGGCGCGCAAGCCCTGCACCGCCGCCATGGTGTCCGCATTGGCCAGCTCGGCCGCGCGGATGGACAGCACGGTGCGCTCCGGCGGCAACGCGTGCAGCGCGTCGGTCGACAGCATGGCGGGGACAGCTTCAAGGAAAAGGGTTTTGTCGCGAAGCAGCCAGCCGTCATCCTCGTCGAGGACCTGGCTGGCCACAAAGCCGACCAGCGACTCCAGCGCATCAAGCGTGGAGACACCGGCCGAAGCCTGTTGCCACGTTAATTCGTAGCCTACGACCCGTTGTTTTGGGTCAAGCAGAGGTTCGCGGACGAGAAAGTTGGTCTGGTGCATGGCACTGTCTCAATATAAGGCCCGCAGCCCTGCTCTATTGCTCAACGATATCAAGCTCCGAGTTTTTCGAAGATCTTGTTCAGTTTTTCGTCCAGCGTGGCGGCGGTGAAAGGCTTCACCACATAGCCGTTGGCGCCGGCCTGGGCCGCCGCGATGATGTTTTCCTTCTTCGCTTCTGCAGTCACCATCAACACTGGCAGTTTGGCCAGGGCTGGATCAGCACGGATGTTTTGCAACATGGTCAGGCCGTCCATATTCGGCATGTTCCAGTCGGACACGACGAAGTCGAACGTCTCTGCACGCAGCTTGGCCAGCGCCATCACGCCGTCTTCTGCCTCGTCGACATTGGCATAACCCAGTTCTTTTAACAGATTCCGGACGATGCGACGCATCGTCGAAAAATCGTCAACAACTAAAAATTTCATCTTTGGATCAGCCATGAATTGCTCCGTTGATTCTCACGCGGTTGTTAATAGTGCCTACAATAGGCAACAAGTTGTAGGATAGCATTTTCGTTGCTTGAAGGCGAACAAAGTAGCAGTAAAACGTCACAGTTATAGAATTAAACACGCAGCGCGCGCATACCGTGCTGCGCCAGGTAACCGAGCACCATGCCCGGCAAGGCCTGCAAGGCGCCGATTTCGTGCGCCGCGCCCACCGCGATCGCCTCGCGCGGCATGCCGAACACCACACAACTGGCTTCATCCTGGGCGAAATTATACGCCCCGGCGTTGCGCATCTCCAGCATGCCGGCCGCGCCGTCCTTGCCCATCCCGGTCAGGATAACCCCAACCGCGTTTTTACCGGCGCACTGCGCAGCGGAACGGAACAACACATCGACCGAAGGACGGTGGCGGTTGACCGGCTCGGCCTGGTCGATGCGGGTCATGTAGTTGGCGCCGCTGCGGGTCAGGTAGAGGTGCGAGTGGCCGGGCGCGATGTAGGCGTGGCCCGGCAGCACGCGCTCGTTGCCCTGCGCCTCCTGCACCGAGATCTTGCACAGCGAGTCGAGCCGCTTGGCGAACGAGCGCGTGAAGCCTTCCGGCATATGCTGGGTGATCAGGATGCCCGGACAGTCGGACGGCATCTGCATCAGGAACTCGCGGATCGCCTCGGTGCCGCCGGTGGAGGCGCCGATGATGATCAGCTTCTCCGACGACAGCAGCGGATTGCGCAGCGCCGACAGCGGCGTGGCGGTATGGCCGCCCTCGGCGCCGGCCTGCGGCAGGCGGCGCGCCTGCACGCGCGCCTTGGAGGCGGCGCGGATCTTGTCGGTGATCAGCTCGGTGTATTCGCGCATCCCGGCCTGGATCGAGATCTTCGGCTTGGTGACGAAATCGACCGCGCCCAATTCCAGCGCACGCATGGTGATCTCGGAGCCGCGCTCGGTCAGCGACGACACCATCACCACCGGCATCGGCCGCAGACGCATCAGTTTTTCCAGGAAATCGAGGCCGTCCATCTTCGGCATTTCGACGTCGAGCGTCAGCACGTCGGGATTGGTTTGCTTGATCAGTTCGCGTGCGACCAGCGGATCGGGGGCCACGCCCACCACTTCCATGTCGGGCTGGGAATTGATGATCTCGGTCATCACGCTGCGGATCAGTGCGGAGTCGTCGCACACCAGGACTTTGGTCTTCATAAAATGCTACCTTCTTATTATTTAAAACAGATCGATCTCGCCACCCACCGGCGCCACCTTGAGGCGACTGGCGTATTCGATCTCGCGTTTGACCAGGGTGTCGTTATGGCTTTGCATCAACTTCTTGACCAGCACTTTGCCGGTGCGCGGGAAGAAGTAGACCTTGCGCGGATAAATGTCGTTCAGATCTTCCGCCACCAGGCGGATTTTTTCCACCTTCAGGAAATTCAGCACGAAGGCCGCGTTGCGTTCGCCGACGTTGATGGCGGTAAAACCCTTGAGCACCGCGCCGCCGCCGAACACCTTGGCTTCCAGGTTCTCGCGCCGCGCGCCGGCCTTGAGCAAATCGTTGATCAGAATTTCCATGGCGTAGGTGCCGTAGCGCGCCGAGGCCGACACCGGGCTGCCGTCGCCGCCGCCGTCGGGCAGCATGAAGTGGTTCATGCCGCCCAGGCCGGTGACGCGGTCGCGGATGCAGGCCGACACGCAGGAGCCGAGCACGGTGACGATCAGCATGTCCTTGTTGGTGTGAAAATACTCACCGGGCAAGATCTTGGCGGCCTGGCAGTCGAACGTTCTATCGTAATAAACGTTCGTGGCAAATTGTTCTAAGTCCATGTTTTATTCTCATGTGCGTTGCGGTGCTTTGCGGGCCGCAGCGTTGTCGTCCAGTTCGTAGACGGTTTTGCCGCGCAGTTTCAACGACTCCGAGACATACAGGAAATTCTCCGAGTGCCCGGCGAACAACAGGGCATCCGGTTTCATCAGCGGGACAAAGCGCGACAGGATCTTGCGCTGGGTCGCCTTGTCGAAATAAATCATCACGTTGCGGCAAAAGATCACATCGAACTGGCCGCTGATCGGCCAGCTGTCGCCCAGCAGGTTCAGCTGTTTGAACGTAATCATATTACGCAATTCCGGGCGCACCCGCGCCATGCCCTCGCGGTCGCCCTTGCCCTTCTGGAAAAAGCGGCGCTGTCGCTCGGGCAGCATCTTGTCCAGCCGGTCCATGGTGTAGACGCCCTGGGCGCCGTGGGCCAGCACGTTGGTGTCGATGTCGGTGGCAATGATCTGGCAGTTCGGCGTGAGCGTGTTGAACGCTTCGCACACCGTCATGGCGATCGAGTACGGCTCCTCGCCGGTGGAGGCGGCCGAGCACCAGATGGTGAGCGGCTCGCGCTTGTTCTTGATGTGCTCGGCCAGCAGCGGGAAGTGGTGGGCTTCGCGGAAGAACGAGGTCAGGTTGGTGGTCAGGGCGTTGGTGAACGACTCCCATTCCTCGCCCAGGCGCCCTGCTTCCAGATCGTCCAGGTATTTGGCGAACGAGCCGATGCCGGTGGCGCGCAAGCGGCGCGCCAGGCGGCTGTAAACCATCTCCTGCTTGCTGTCGGCCAGCGAAATGCCGGCACGCTTGTAGATCAAGCCGCGAACGCGCTCGAAATCCTTGGCGTTGAAGTCAAATTCCTTGACCGTGTCTTTTGATTGCGGCATATCTATCCTTTAAAGCAAAGCGTCATTCCCGCGAACGCGGGAGCGACGGTAGGGCTAAAACTCTTCCCACTCGTCGGCACCCGATGAGGCGGCCGGGGCTTTTTTCGGTGCTGCCGGACGGGCCGGGGCGGCGGCGCGCGGCGCGGCGATCGCCGGCTTGGCGGCAGGCGCCGGGGCCACGGCGCGATGCCTTGCCGGTGCCGGTGCGCCACGACGTACGCCCTCGTCATGCGACAGCTTGAAGATGCTGACCGCCTGCGACAGCAGCTCGGCCTGCTCCTGCATGCTCTCCGCCGCAGCGGCGGCCTGTTCCACCAGCGCGGCATTCTGCTGGGTCATTTCATCCATCTGCGTGATGGCCTGGTTGACTTCCTCGATGCCGTTGCTCTGTTCCTGGGTGGCGGCCGTGATCTCGCCCATGATGTCGGCCACCTGGCGGATCGAGGTCACGATCAGGTCCATGGTCTGGCCGGCTTCATCGACCAGCTTGCTGCCGGCGTCGACTTTCTCCACCGAGTCGCTGATCAATTCCTTGATCTCCTTGGCTGCGCCGGCCGAACGTTGCGCCAGGTTGCGCACTTCGGACGCCACCACCGCGAAGCCGCGACCCTGTTCGCCCGCGCGCGCCGCTTCCACCGCTGCGTTCAGCGCCAGGATGTTGGTCTGAAAGGCGATGCCGTCGATGACCGAGATAATGTCGGCGATCTTGCGCGACGATTCGGTGATCGAACCCATGGTCTGCACCACTTGCGACACCACGGTGCCGCCCTTCTGCGCCACCGACGACGCCGATACCGCCAGCTGGTTGGCCTGGCGCGCATTGTCGGCGTTCTGCTTGACGGTGCTGGTCAGCTCCTCCATCGAGGACGCGGTTTGTTCCAGCGAGCTGGCCTGCGATTCGGTGCGGGCCGACAGGTCGGCATTGCCGGAAGCGATTTCCTGCGAGGCGGTGGAAATCAGCTCGGTGCCGGTACGCACGTCGCCGACGGTCTTGGCCAGGCTCTCGTTCATGTCCTTGAGCGCCTGCAGCAGCTCGCTGGTTTCGTCCTTGCCTTCGACGTAGACGGTCGAGGTCAGTTCGCCGGCCGCCACTTTCTGCGCCACGCTGACCGCGCCCGACAGCGGCCCGGTGATCGAGCGGGTGATGACGGCGGCGCACACCACGCCCAGCGCCACGGCCACGCCGCCCAGCACGAACAGCATCACCATCAGGCTGCGGTCGGACGACACCGAGCCGTCCAGCACTTCCTTGGCGGCGGCCTGTTGCATGTCGACCAGCTTGTTGATCAGCACCAGGGTCCGGCTGTTGAGCGGATCGATGCGGCCGGAAATGACCTTGGCGCCGCCTTCGCTATTGAACGCCAGGATCTGGCCGATGGCTTCCTTGAAGGCCGCGTCGGTGTCGGTTTCCAGCGCCGCCAGTTCGCCCAGCACCTTCTTCTCGGCGTCGTTCAGGCCCTGGGCCTTGAGCGCGTTCAGCGCCTTGTCGTAGCGCGCGCGCTGGTCCTTGACCTTCTGCTCTTCCTTCTGCATCAGGCTGACGTCCGATTGCAGGCCGATGTTGCGCATGGCGATACCGGTCTCCAGCATGGCGCTCTTCATCGCGCCCGCCTGGAGATTTTTGCTGGTGGCCGTTTCCAGTCCCGTGGTCAACTTGCCTTTATTACTGTAGTTAAGATAGTTGGTCAGCAAGACGATGGCGACCAAGATCAGCAAGATGATGCCGAAACCGATACGCAGCCTGGCACCGATTTTAAAGTCGCGTAAATTCATGAGAATCTCCCCTCTGTGTGTACTGCATCGTGGTGGGCGGCGCGTCCTTCTCTTCGGGACACGTCCGTATACTTCGACGCCGGCGCGGGATCGGGGCGCCGGCGGAGCGGGCCGGTCAGGCCGCCAGTTGTTCTATCAAGCCCATTTCCGGGCTGGACATTAATTTGTCGATGTTCACCAGGATCAGCATACGCTCATCGATGGTGCCCAGGCCGATCATGTAATCGCTGCTGAAGGCGGTGCCCATTTCCGGCGCCGGCTTCACCTGGTCGGCCGTCAGGGTGGTGACGTCGGACACCGAGTCGACCACCATGCCGACGATGCGGCCGGCAATGTTCAGGATGATGACCACGGTGAACTGATCATACACCGGCGAGCCCAGGTTGAACTTGATGCGCATGTCGACCACCGGAATAATAATCCCGCGCAAGTTGATCACGCCCTTGATGAAGTCCGGTGCGTTGGCGATACGGGTCACCGCCTCGTAGCCGCGAATCTCCTGGACCTTCAGGATATCGATGCCGTATTCCTCGGCGCCCAGCTTGAAGGCCAGGTATTCGTGTCCAGCGATGTCGCTGGCTGCCGCGCTATGTATCTCTGCCATGTTGGCCCCCTATGAAGAAAAAATCGACTCGTCAGCGAGCTGACGCGAAGAGCGTATCAACGCGGCGACGTCCAGAATCAGCGACACGCCGCCGTCGCCCAAAATCGTTGCGCCGGAAATGCCGGCCACCTTGCGGTAATTGGACTCCAGGTTCTTGACCACCACCTGCTGCTGGCCGACCAGCTCATCGACGAACAGGCCGGCCTTGCGGCCGTCGGTCTCGACGATGATGACGATACCCTGGCACGGATCGGTAAACCGCGGCGCGATGTCGAACATCTGGTACAGCGGCACCAGCGGCAGGTATTCGCCGCGCACCTTGATGACGCGGCCCTTGCCGCTGATTTCCTTGACGTCTTCCGGCGTCGGCTGCAGCGATTCGATCACAAAGCCCAGCGGCAGGATGTACACTTCCTCGCCGACCCGGATCGACATGCCGTCCAAAATCGCCAAGGTCAGCGGCAGCGAAATCGAGATGGTGGTGCCGAAGCCCTTGGCCGAACGGACGTCCACCACCCCGCCCATGGCGGTGATGTTGCGCTTGACGACGTCCATGCCGACGCCGCGCCCGGAGACGTCGGTGACCACGTCGGCGGTCGAGAAGCCCGGCGCGAAGATCAGCTGCCAGACTTCGGCGTCGCTCATATTGTCGGTCAGCGGCAAGCCGTTCTGCTGCGCCTTGGCGAGGATTTTCTCGCGGTTGAGGCCACCGCCGTCGTCCGATACTTCGATGATGATGTTGCCGCCCTGGTGCGAGGCCGACAGGAACAGGCGGCCGGAATCGCTCTTGCCGCCGGCGCGCCGCACCTCCGGCATTTCGATGCCGTGGTCGATCGAGTTGCGCACCAGGTGGGTCAGCGGATCGACGATGCGCTCGATCAGGCCCTTGTCCAGTTCGGTGGCGGCGCCGTTGGTGATGAAGTCGACCTTCTTGCCCAGCTTGGTGGCGAGGTCGCGCACCATGCGCGGGAAGCGCGAGAACACGAAGTCCATCGGCATCATGCGGATCGACATCACCGCTTCCTGCAGGTCGCGGGTGTTGCGGGTCAGCTGGCTGACGCTGTTCAACAGGCGCTGGTGCACCATCGGGTCCAGCGTATCGACGCGCTGCTCGATCATGGCCTGCGTGATCACCAGTTCGCCCACCAGGTTGATCAGCTGGTCGACCTTTTCGATCGACACCCGGATCGAGGACGATTCGGCGCCCTGCGGCGCTTTCTCTTTTTCCTTCTCTTCCTTCTTGGCGACTTTCTTTTCTTCTTCCGGCGGCGTGTCGATCACGATGCCGGCGGCGGCGCGGATCTGTTCGACCGGCTGGAAGAAACCGTAGCCCTGCGCATCCTCGCCCGCCGCGACGGCGTTGGCGCGGATTTCGTCGAGTGGCTGGAAGAAGCCATAGCCCTGGCCGCCGGTCGCGCCGGCAGCCGCCGGCTTGAGCTCGGTCATATCGAAGAAGCCGTAGCCCAGCTCTTCTTCGACCTTGGCGCGGGCGTCGTGCTCGCGCTTGGCCTGGTCGTCGTTCAGCGCCGGCAGCTCGCTGATCTTCATTTCTTCCGGATTGAGCACGAAGGAGCAGATGGCGATGATGTCGTCCAGGCTTTCATGCGTAGTGACGACCATGGCGTTGCGGTCCTTGTCCAGCGGCGTGATGGAGACGTGGCCCATCAGGCCCAGCTCATCGCCCAGGGCCTGCACTTCGCGGTGCGCCATGGCCGGCAATTCGAGCCGGTAGCGGCGGCCGCCGCTGTGGTCGACCACCTTGGTCTCGCCGGTGTTGAAGCCCGGCGCCACCGGCGCCAGCGCCGCCATCGGCACGTCCTGCGCCAGCGATTGCAGCATCATGCGCACATTGGCGACGGCGTCCTGGTCCACCTCGCTGCCGAGACGGTGACCGTCCAACTGCATCTTGAGGATGTCCTTGGCCGCCAGGAAGGCGTCCACGTGCTCGGCGGTCAGCGCCATTTCACCCTTGCGGATGCGGTCGAGCAGGGTCTCCAGCACGTGCGTGACTTCGGTCATGTCGGTCACGCCGAACGTGGAGGCGCCGCCCTTGACGGAATGGGCGGTGCGGAAGATCGCATTCAGATCCTCGGCGTCGGGCGACTCGATGTTTACGGCCAGCAGCAGCCGCTCCATTTCAGCCAGCAGCTCCTCGGCCTCATCGAAAAAGACCTGGTAAAACTGGCTTATATCGATGGTCATGGTGAGACTCCGCTTAGTAGTACGCTAAGTACAGGCAGCATCATTGCGCGCTCTCTAATATCAGCCGATGACCTTCTTGACTACCTCGATAAGCCGCTGCGGATCGAAAGGCTTGACCAGCCAGCCATTGGCGCCGGCGGCGCGGCCCTTGGCTTTCATTTCGTCGGACGATTCGGTGGTCAGCATCAGGATGGGGGTCTTGGCGTAGCTGGGCAACTCGCGCAGCAGCTTGATCAGTTCCAGGCCGTCCATGCGCGGCATGTTCTGGTCGGTCAGCACCATGTCGACGTTCTGCTGCTTGGCTTTCTCCAGGCCGTCCATGCCGTCCACCGCTTCCACCACCTGATAGCCGGCAGCCTTCAGGCTGAAGGCCACCATCTGGCGCAGGGAACTGGAATCATCAACCGCAAGTATAGTCTTAGCCATCTTCTTCTCACTCAGTAAATCAAATTGTTTTGTTAGTTAGAACAGCTCGATGTCGCCGCTCTCCAGGTGTTGCTGACTGACAGCCTTGCGCAACACGCTGCGCAACTCCAAACTTTGTATCGCCAGCGCCATGCTGACCTTGCCCAGCAGCTCGACGATCTGCTCGTTGTCGCTGTCGGGCAGCATTTCCGATCCATGCGCACCCAGCGTGCCGAGGAACTCGCGCAAGCCGGTCACGCGCTTGAGGGTGCGGTCCAGCAGCTGGCTGGTCATGTCCTGGAACTGCAGGCTGGTGATGGCGGCGTTCACGTACGTGCCGACCTGGCCTTGCAGCGCTTCGAGCTGCACCCGCTGTTCGGGCGTCGGCTGGCCGCCGTCCAGCAGCAGCTGGATGGTGGCGCGCTCGGCCTCCACCGTCTGGTGGATCGCCATGAAGTTGAAGGACAGCTTTTCGATCGCCTCCTCCAGCAACAGGCCTGTCTGGATCAGATCGGTCTCGACTTCGGTCAGATGCCGGCGACCGTGGTCAGACACGCCTGACAGCAGGCGCTTGACGTGGGAACCCAGAATTTTTTTTCTCGTCATAACAGTCTCGTTGTACTACCTACACTACCTACACTACCTACACTAGCTACACCAGCTACACTAGCTACGTTACTTGCGCACTGGCGGACCCGATGGCGATACCGCCGCCGGCAATGGCGCACCGGCCGCCGCCGCGGCAGCCGCAGCCTCTTCCGCGCCGACCTCGATCTGGCGGCCGTCGCGCAGCACGCTTTCCTCGGCCCGCTTGTTCATGACCACGATGCTGATGCGGCGGTTGACCGGATTAAACGGGTCGGCCTTGTCGAGGTTGACGGCCGAGGCCAGCCCCACCACGCGCAGCACCTTCGAATCCTGCATGCCGCCGACGATCAGCTCGCGGCGCGAGGCGTTGGCGCGGTCGGCCGACAGCTCCCAGTTGCTGTATCCGGTCTCGCTCATATACGGCGTGGAATCGGTGTGGCCGGACAGGCCGATGCGGTTCGGCACGTCGTTCAGCACAAAGCCGATCTCGTGCAGGATGTCCTTGGTGTAGGGCTGCAGGTCGGCCTTGGCCAGCGCGAACATCGGCCGGTTCTGCTCGTCCACGATCTGGATCCGCAGGCCGTCGTTGGTGATGTCGAGCAGCAGCTGTTCCTTGTATTTCTTCAGTAGCGGATTGGCGTCGATCTTGTTTTCGATCTTTTCCTTCAGTGCTTTCAGGCGCTGGTTTTCTTCCGCCTCCATGGCGGCCTTGGCGGCGGTCAGGTTGAAGGTTTTCTTGACGGTCGGGTCGTCGCTGGCCTTGACCTGGCCGTCGCTGCGGGTCAAGTCCTTGCCGCCGCCCTTGATGATGGACGAGCTGTCGCCACTGCCCGAGCCGCCTTGCATGGCGACCTTGAGCGGCGTCTTGAAGTATTCGGAAATCCCGTTGAGGTCGCCCTTGGTGGTGGAACCGAGCAGCCACATCAGCAGGAAGAAGGCCATCATCGCCGTCACGAAGTCGGCATACGCAATCTTCCAGGCGCCGCCGTGGTGGCCGCCGCCGCCCTTCTTGATGCGCTTGACGATAATAGGCCGCAAGCCCTCTTCAGCCATGATTCTTCCCTAACATAATGACAGTGCACCGCATGGCTTACTTCGACTTCGATTTCTTGATATGGTCTTCCAGTTCGGCAAACGACGGACGTTCGGTCGAGTACAGCACCTTGCGGCCGAATTCCACCGCCAGCGCCGGCGCATAGCCGTTCAGGCTGGCCAGCAGCGTGACCTTGACGCACTGGTACATCTTGGTCGACTCTTCCAGCTTCTGTTCCAGCAGGCTCGACAGCGGACCGACGAAACCGTAGGCCAGCAGAATACCAAGGAAGGTACCGACCAGCGCGTGCGCAATCAGGATGCCCAGCTCGGCCGGCGGCAAGCCCACCGATTCCATGGTGTGCACCACGCCCATCACCGCCGCCACGATACCGAACGCCGGCAGGCCGTCGCCCAGCTTGGCGATGGCGTGGGCCGGCGCGGCCCCCTCGTGGTGGTGGGTCTCGATCTCGATGTCCATCAGGTTTTCGATCTGGAAGGCGTCCATATTGCCCGACACCATGAGGCGCAGGTAATCGGTTATGAATTCGACGATGTGGTGGTCTTCCAGCACGCTCGGGTACTTGCTGAACAGCGGGCTCTGCTCCGGGCTGTCGATATCGCCTTCGATCGACATCAGGCCTTCCTTGCGCACCTTGGACAGCACGTCGAACAGCAAGGACATCATCTCCATGTAGAGATCCTTGGTGTAGCGCGAGCCCTTGAACAGCGTCGGGATGGACGCCATGGTCGCCTTGATGGTCTTGGCGTTGTTGCCGACCAGGAAGGCACCGAGGGCACCGCCGCCGATCATGACCACTTCCAGCGGCTGCATCAGCGCGGCAAGATGCCCGCCATTCATGGCGAAGCCGCCGAACACGCCGACGCAGACCACTACATATCCAATGATGACTAACAAGTGTACTGACTCCCCAGAGCGAAAACCGGCCGAATTGTGTCCAGGCGCGGCCGGTTTTTCAATAATTTACATATAGAACTACAATAGCCTGAGTCGGGGTGGCCGGGCAAGAGAATAACGCCAAATGATGCTTAAAAGTACCATATGTAGAGGGGAACGTCGCCCTCTGTGGCATGGACGATGCGATCCGGCGCGCGCTCGGGAATGATAAATTCATAGCTTGCAAGCATGGAGCCAGGACACATTTCGGCGGCCGCCTTGCGCCACAGCGCCGGCATGGCGGCCGGCGACAGGTAGGCAAACACCAGGTCGTAGCGGCTGAAATCGAGTTTTTCATAGTCGCCCAGCAGGAAACGGGCGCGACTGCCGCGCCGTCTGGCGCGCAGCCAACTATATATATATGGCAATGGCGCCAGTTCGATGCCGGACACCTCGGCGTCCGGCCGGCTGTGTGCCAAGTACAGCACCAGGCCGCCAAGGCCGCTGCCGATATCGATCACGCGCGGCGCCTTGTCCTGAGGTAGCAATTGGCGCACAGCGTCCCACACGACCGGGCCGGACGGGTAGTACGGCACCTGGGTGCGGAAGGTCGACCAGTACCAGCCGAGCAGCAGCAGGAAGGCCGCGCCGAACAGCCAGGACGGCAGTTGCAGCGCCAACGCGGCCAGCACCGCCAGCGGGAACAGCAGCTGGATGGCCCGCCACCAGCGCGCCAGCCCGAACTTCCAGGTCAGGCCGGCCGCCAGCAGGCCCTGCACCACGGCCACGCTCAGATAATCGACGGGGAAACGAAAACTGGCCATCAGGTAAATGATGGCCAGCATGAGCGGCACGGCGCCGCACTGGATCAGCATCGCCTGCACGGCGGGCGCGCGGGCAAGGCGTTGGAAATAAGGAGCTAAGGTCACGCCGGCATTATGCCGCGTTTCAGGCGGCCAGTGCTTCGGCTTCGCGCGATTTCTTGGTCTTGCCGGCACGCGAAGGCATGTGGCACAGGCCGCAGACATAGCTGCCGTGCAGGTCCATGGCGTTGACCACGTATTTGCCCTGGCACTTGGTGCATGGCGCGGTATCCAGCATCCTGCTGCTGAAGAAGCGCACCAGGGTCCAGGCGCGGGTCAGCGACAGCAGTGGTTCTTCGCCCGGTTCCGGCGGCATTTGTTCGAGGTAGAGCTTGTAGGCCTTCATCACCGCTTCGACGCCGATGGCGCCGGCGTGGGTCACCAGGAAGCTGTGGATGTTGATGAACAGCGAAGAATGGATGTTCGGTTGCCAGGTCAGGAACCAGTCGGTCGAGAACGGCAACATGCCCTTCGGCGGCGACACACCCTTGAGCTCCTTGTACAGCTTGAGCAGACGTTCGCGCGACAGCGACACTTCCGACTCCAGCAATTGCAGGCGCGCGCCCAGTTGGATCAGTTCGATGGCCAGCTGGATTTCCTGGGCTTCCGATACGACGCTTTTCTTGGTGGCCATGATCTGTGCTCCGGTGCTGACGCGATTAAACGATTTCTTCGACTGGCTGGCCGGCCATCAGGATGGCGGCGTGCGACTGGGCCAGTACGCGGTCTTTGTTGTAGTTGGTCAGCATCGACAGGATGGCGCTGTCGTCGAAGCGGAAGCGGGCCAGCATCATATTGCCGCCTGCGAGCTTCAGGATTTGGGCGTTGCTCATGCCTTCGATCAGGTCGGCGATTTCAGCGGCGATGCCAAGGCGGAAGATCGCGGTGACTTTATCGGCGCGGATCATCTGCTGAGCCAGCATCAGGTAGCTCAGGTTGGCGTCGCGAATTTCAGCCATCATATCGTTTGCGGTCATTTTCCCACTCCTCACAGGTTTTTCTCTCTCGGAACATATTTGCGTTTCCGTTGAGATACATTCTGCTTGAGCAACAAAAAGCCGGGAAGAGGTGCTCTTCCGTATTTCTTACCGGGAAATGACGACCGCGACCTGTCGGTGTTTGTCTGACAAACACTCGCAGATCACTCATCTACGCCCTTGCGGCGTAGGTTTCTTGCTGGATACAAGTTCCAAGAAAAGCCCTGTTTCAAATCGAAAAATAAGACGGTGAAACGACTCTTTTTTGCGACATCTAATCCGGTAACGGCAGTTCTTTGGAGAACTTTAGGGTTCTGACGAAAAATTTTTGATTTTTTTTCGTATCACTCCAACTTCCCGGGATGACGGTTTCCCGCCCATCTTAAGACTGGTAACGGCAGGGTTTTGGGGAACTTTAGGGTTTTTTTAAAAAAAATCGAAAATTTTTTCAAAGCCCCTGAGAGCGCGTATCCATGCGGGTTTGGGCCGCGAGTGGCCCGGGCAGGACTGCGTCCGGCGCTCCTCTCGGAGCGCCCCCCGTACGGGGTCTGACCCAGGTTTTCCGGGTTACACTACTGCTTTACACTTCAAACAGTTATCCCGATGACCACTCGTACCGACTGCCTGGAACGCGACGCGCAAGATCCGCTCGCCGTCCTCCGTGATGAATTCGACCTGCCCGCCGGCGTTATTTATTTAGATGGCAACTCTTTGGGCGCCCGCCCGAAAGCCGCCCTCGCCCGCGCCCAACAGGTCATGGCCCAGGAATGGGGCCATGACCTGATCCGCAGCTGGAACAGCGCCGGCTGGTTCGAGATGCCCAAACGCCTGGGTAACCTGCTGGCCCCGCTGATCGGCGCCGCCGACGGCGAAGTCGTGGTCACCGACACCACCTCGGTCAACCTGTTCAAGGCCCTGGCCGCCGCCCTCACCATGCAGGCCACCGACCCGAAACGCACCGGCCGCCGCGTGATCGTCACCGAACGCTCGAACTTCCCGACCGATATCTACATGGCCCAGGGCCTGACCAGCTGGCTCGACCGGGGTTACAGCCTGCGCCTGATCGACAGCCCGGACCAACTGAGGTCCGTGGTCGATGGCGAAACCGCCGTGGTCATGCTGACCCACGTCAACTACCGCAGCGGTTATCAATACGACATGCAGGCCACCAGCGCCCTCGCCCACGCCGCCGGTGCCCTGATGGTCTGGGATCTGGCGCACTCGGCCGGCGCGGTGCCGGTGGCGCTGAACGCCGACGGCGCCGACCTGGCGGTGGGCTGCACCTATAAATACCTGAACGGCGGCCCCGGCGCGCCAGCCTTCATCTGGGTGCCGAAACGCCACCAGGAAAGCTTCCGCCAGCCGCTGTCCGGCTGGTGGGGCCACGCCGCGCCATTCGCCATGGTGCCCGACTTCAAGCCTGCCGACGGCATCGCCCGCGCACTGTGCGGCACCCAGCCGATCGTCTCGCTGGCCCTGGTCGAGTGCGGCCTGGACCTGCACCGCAAGACCGATATGGCGGCCATCCGCACCAAGTCGCTGGCGCTGACCGACCTCTTCATCGAACTGGTGGAAGCGCGCTGCGCCGCCCATCCCCTGGGCCTGGTGACGCCGCGCGACCATGCGCAACGCGGCAGCCACGTCAGCTTCACCCATCCGCACGGCTACGCCGTAATGCAGGCCCTGATCGCGCGCGGCGTGATCGGCGACTACCGCGAACCGGCCATCATGCGCTTCGGCTTCACGCCGCTGTACACCAGCTACGCCGATGTCTGGGACGCAGTGGAAATCCTGCGCGACATCCTGGACCGCCAGGACTACAACGTCGACGCCAAGCGCGACGCAGTTACCTGAAGCAGCGCCCCGACCACGAGATAAACAATATGAACGAAAACCCACCATCCGGCTGCCCGATGCACGCCGCCGCCGCCGATAAAGAATGGCACGGCGCCCAAATGGACTTCAGCAACGCCATGAGTTATGGCGACTACCTGGGCCTGAACCAGATCCTGCAAGCCCAGCACCCGCTGTCGCCCAACCACAACGAGATGCTGTTCATCATCCAGCACCAGACCAGCGAACTGTGGATGAAGCTGATGCTGCACGAAATGCGCGCCGTGCGCACCCATCTGCGCGCGGACGACCTGCCGCCGGCCTTCAAGATGCTGGCGCGCGTGGCCCGCATCATGGACCAGCTGGTTCACGCCTGGGACGTACTGGCCACCATGACGCCGCCGGAATACACCGCCATCCGCCCGTATCTGGGCGCTTCGTCGGGCTTCCAGTCCTACCAGTACCGCGAGATCGAGTTCATCCTCGGCAACAAGAACGGTGCCCTGCTCAACGTGCATGCCACCACGCCGGAATTCCCGTTGCTGCAGGAAGCGCTGAACACGCCGTCGATCTACGACGAGGCGATCCGCCTGCTGGCGCGCAACGGCCTGCCGATCTCGGCCGAGCGCCTGAATGCCGACCCGAGCCTGCCGACCGTTGCCGACGAATCGGTGCAGAACGCCTGGCTGGAGGTGTACCGCGACCCGACCCGCTACTGGGCGCTGTACGAACTGGCCGAAAAGCTGGTGGACATGGAGACGGCGTTCCGCTTCTGGCGCTTCCGCCACGTCACCACGGTCGAGCGCATCATCGGCTTCAAGACCGGCACCGGCGGCACGGCCGGCGTCAGCTACCTGCGCAAGATGCTGGACGTCGTGCTGTTCCCGGAACTATTCGCACTACGCACGGCGCTCTGAAGCGCGCTAAGTTACGCATTCCTCGTCATTCCCGCGAAAGCGGGAACCCATGCGCCATCTGCAGCGCAGACCTGCTATGGGCTCCCGCTTTCGCGGGAACGACGGAACTTGCGCGCGCGGCCCCTCTCTAAGCTAGACATCAACCAGGGAGGGATCATGAAACCACGCACTCGTCAATGGGTGGCGGCAGCGGCGCTGCTCTGCGCCGGCATGGCGGCATTCAACGCCGCCAGCGCCGCCACCTACACCGCCATCCTCACCGGCCCCAAGGAAGACCCGGCCAACACCTCGCCCGGCATCGGCGCAGCCTCCGTCAAGTACGATCCGACCACCCACGTGCTGGAAGTCGGCGCCGCCTTTGCCGGCCTGCTGGGCGAAAGCAGTGCTGCCCACATCCACTGCTGCACCACCGCGCCCGGCGCGGGCTTGGCCGGCGTGGCCACGGAAACGCCGACCTTCAGCGACTTCCCGCTGGGCGTGCAGACCGGCGCCTACCACCACATCTACGATACCTCGCTGACATCAAGCTGGAATCCTGCCTTCCTGAGCGCCAACGGCGGCAGCACCACCGGCGCCGAGGCGGCCCTGCTGGCGGGACTGAATTCGGGCCGCGCCTACCTCAACATCCACAGCACGCTATACCCTGGCGGCGAGATCCGCGGCTTCCTGGCGCTGGCCACGCCCGTGCCGGAGCCGGCCGGCTTCGCCATGCTGGGCCTGGGGCTGCCGGCGGTGTTGCTGCTGGCGCGCCGCCGCAAGTCCGGCCCGGCGATTTGACTATTTGACGCTCGCGCCTACCAGCGGCAGCTCGATATAGCTGTCATGGTAGACGCGCTGGGTGGCCTTCTTGTAATCGGCCGGCTGCGCGTTGAAGATATTTGGCACGAAGGTCTGCGGATTGCGGTCGTACAGCGGGAACCAGCTGGACTGGATCTGCACCATGATACGGTGCCCCGGCAGGAACACGTGGTTGGCCGTCGGCAGCGCGAAGCGGTACGGCAGCGCCGTATTGGCGGCCAGCGGCTTGGCCGCCGACAGGCTTTCGCGGTAGCGACCACGGAAGATGTCGGCCGAGATCATCAACTGATAGCCGCCCATCTCCGGCTGCGCGGCCACCTGGTCTGGATACACGTCGATCAGCTTGACCACCCAGTCGGCATCGGTGCCGCTGGTGGCGGCCAGCAGATGGGCGATCGGCTCGCCGCTGATCTTCACCGGCGCGCTCAGCACGCCGGTGGTGTAGGTCAGCACGTCGGTGCGGCCGGAGGCTTCGCGCTGGTCGTCCACCAGCCAGCGCGGCCAGGTCTGGCCCTTGGCTTCGTCGTAGCCTACCGCCATGATCGGGCGTGCGCGATACGGCACCGGCTTGGCCGGATCGGACACGTATTCGTCGAAGCCGGCCTTCTGCGCCGGCGTGCCGAGCGGCACAGGCGCGGCGTTGCTAAGGTTCAGGCGCGCGTTGGCGGCCAGCCGCAGGGTCGCCGGGGCGACGAAGCAACCGCTGACGCAGCCGGCCGGCCACTGGTTCAACGAGCGCCATTTGTTGGTGCCGGTCTCGAAGGCCGTCACCGGCGCGATTGGCGTGGCTGGCGTGGCTGGCGTCGTTGATACCGCCGGTTCGTCATCCTTCAGGTAGCGGTCCAGGAAAGGCCGCAATATCGTTTCACGGAAGTACAGCCCGGTGGAGCTATGGAACTTGATTGCGCCCAGCTTGTCGCCGTCGCCGCTCTGGCCGCCGTGGTTCCACGGTCCCATCACCAAAAACACCTTGTTGTCCTTGTCGTTCGGCTTGATGGCCTTGTAGACCGCGACAGCGCCGTAGATATCCTCCGCATCCCACAGACTGTGCACCAACAGGGTCGGCACGGTCACCGGCTGGCTGGCCAGCAGCTTGTCGACCGCCTGGCCCTGCCAAAACTCGTCATAGGCCGGATGCGCCACCAGCTTGCGCCAGAAACCGCTCTGCTCCAGGCCGCGCTGACGCGCCAGCTCGCCGGCCGAACCGGCGCGCAGGAATATATCGTAGTCGTCGTAGTGGCTGCCGAACCAGCGCGCGTCGTTGCGCCGCGTGGCGGTCTGCTCCAGGATGTAGCTCAGATTGATCTGCCGGAAAGCGCCGTTGTGAAACCAGTCGTCGCCGCGCCAGCCGTCGACCATCGGATTCATGGGCACGGCCACCTTCAGCGCCGGATGCGGATTGACCAGCGCGATCAGCGGCAGGAAGCCGTCATACGAGCCGCCGATGATGCCGACCTTGCCGTTCGACTCGGGCACGTTCTTGCTCAGCCACTCGATGGTGTCCCAGGCGTCGGTGGAGTGATCGACCGCCGTCGGATTCAGGGCGGTGGCGGCCATAGGCCGGTTCATCACGTAGTCGCCCTCGGAGCCATACTTGCCGCGCACGTCCTGCACCACGCGGATATACCCGCCCTTCACAATGATGTCGGCCTCGTTGTCGTAGCCCTGCAGGATGGATTCCATCTGCGCGCTTTCGGCGTGGCTGGTCATATCGTCGGCGTTATACGGCGTGCGCGTGAGCAGCATGGGCGCATTGCGGGCCTTGCGCGGCAGGACGATGACGGTATGGAGTTTGACACCATCGCGCATCGGTATCATCACCGCGCGCTTGACGTAGTCAAAGCTGTCGACAGGCGCCTTGAAATCGGCCGGTGTTTCGCTGGGGAGGGAATTTTGCGCGTGCGCGCACAGGAAAACGCTGGCCAGGACGGCCAGCGCAAGAGCGGATTTCTTCATAACTTCCCCGGAAGATTGTGAACCGATAAAGTATCACAAGCTTCCGGGGCGGCGACTGCTTATTTCGCCAACAGCAGCTCGTTCAGGCGTTTGACGAAGGAAGCCGGGTCGCTCAGCGAGCCGCCCTCGGCCAGCAACGCTTGATCGAACAGGATGTTCGACCAGTCGCTGAACGAACTTGCCACGTCTTCGTTCTTCAGGCGCTGCACCAGCGGGTGATCGGGATTGATCTCCAGGATAGGCAGCGACTCCGGAGCGGCCTGGCCTGCGGCCTTCAACATGCGCAGCAAGTTACCCGACAGCTCGTTCTCGTCCGCCACCAGGCAGGCCGGCGAATCGGTCAGGCGGAAGGTGACGCGCACGTCCTTGGCCTTGTCAGCCAGGGCTTGCTTCATCTTGCCGACCAAATCCTTGTACGAGGTTTCGGTCTCTTCATGTTCCTTCTTCTCGGCTTCGTCTTCCAGCGCGCCCAGATCCAGGCCGCCCTTGGCGACCGAAACCAGCTCCTTGCCTTCGAACTCGGTCAGGAAGGACAGCATCCATTCGTCCACGCGGTCGGTCAGCAGCAGCACTTCCACGCCCTTTTTGCGGAAGATTTCCAGGTGCGGGCTGTTCTTCGCTGCCACGTAATTATCGGCGGTCACGTAGTAGATCTTGTCCTGGCCTTCCTTGGCGCGCGACAGGTACTGCTCCAGCGACGTGGTTTGCTGATCATTCTCGTTGGCGGTCGACGCGAAGCGCAGCAACTTGGCCAGACGGTCCTTGTTGGTCGCGTCTTCGCCAACGCCTTCTTTCAGCACTTGGCCGAATTCGGTCCAGAAGGCCTGGTACTTGTCTTTCTTTTCCTGCTCGTCGGCGTTCGCCAGTTCTTCCAGCATGCCGATCACGCGCTTGGTCGAACCATCGCGGATCACCTTGACGTCGCGCGACTCCTGCAGGATTTCGCGCGAGACGTTCAGCGGCAGGTCGGCCGAGTCGATCACGCCTTTGACGAAGCGCAGGTAGGTCGGCATCAGCTGTTCGGCATCGTCCATGATGAACACGCGCTTGACATACAGCTTGATGCCGCCGCGCTTGTTGCGGTCCCACAGGTCGAACGGCGCCTTGGCCGGGATGTACAACAGCTGCGTGTATTCGCTGCGGCCTTCAACGCGGTTGTGCGTGTAAGTCAGCGGCGCCGCGAAGTCGTGCGAGACGTGCTTGTAGAATTCTTCGTACTGTTCCGGCGTGATGTCGGATTTGCTGCGGGCCCACAGGGCGCTGGCCTGGTTGACCGTTTCCAGTTCATCCTTGAGCACCGTTTCGCTCTTCTCGGCGTCCCACTCTTCCTTCTGCATTACGATCGGCAGCGAGATGTGGTCCGAGTATTTGCGGATGATGGATTTGATCTTCCACGACGACAGCAGCTCGTCCTCGCCTTCGCGCAGGTGCAGGGTGATGTCGGTGCCGCGGCTGATTTTCTCGATCTGCTCGACCGAGTAATCGCCCTCGCCGCCCGATTCCCAGCGCACGCCCTCGGAAGCGCCGGCGCCGGCGCGGCGCGATTCGACGGTGATCTTGTCGGCGACGATGAAGCCCGAATAGAAGCCCACGCCGAACTGGCCGATCAGGGCCGCGTCCTGCTGCTGGTCGCCCGACAATTTGCCGAAGAATTCCTTGGTGCCGGATTTGGCGATGGTGCCGAGGTGCGAAATCGCCTCGTCGCGGCTCATGCCGATGCCGTTGTCGGATATGGTGATGGTGCGCGCGGCCTTGTCGAAGCTGACCTTGATCTTCAGTTCATGGTCGTTGCCGTACAGGGCGTCGTTGTTGATCGCTTCGAAGCGCAGCTTATCGGCGGCGTCGGAGGCGTTGGAGATCAATTCGCGCAGGAAGATTTCTTTGTTCGAATACAGGGAGTGGATCATCAGCTGCAGCAGCTGCTTCACTTCGGCCTGGAATCCAAGGGTTTGCTTTTCGGTGTGTGCCATTTTTAAATAGTCTTTTGGTTAAGATTTCAAGAAGATGGGGATTATAAGGGGGTTTTCAAGAGCGACCCAACTCCCGCTCCAGGAAGCGCCACACGGCCGGCTCCTGCATGGCCGCCACGTTCAGGCGCATGCGGGTCGAGGGTAACTGCTTGGGCGAGAACAGGCTGCCCGGCGCCAGCAGCAGGTTGTGGGCCATGGCGCGCTCGGTCAGCAGGTTGGTGTCGCAGCCGGCGTCGGCCCAGACGAACATGCCGGCCGGCGGCGAGCCGTCCACCTTCAGGCCGACGCGCTCCATCTGGCGCAAGGTCTTGGCGCGGATGCCGTCCAGCCGCGCGCGCACGCGGTCGGCGTGCTTGCGGTAGGAGCCCTCGGACAGCACTTTATAGACCACGCGCTCGCCGATGTCGCTGGTGGTGAGCGTGGACAGCATCTTGCGGTCGGCCAGGCGCTCGGCGCGCTCCACCGAGGTGGCGATGTAGCCGACGCGCAGATTGGCCGCCATGGTTTTCGAGAAGCCGCCCAGGTAGATCACCCGCTGCAGCTGGTCCAGCGCGGCCAGGCGCGTGGCCGGCTGCACCGCACTGCCGGGATGCAGGTCGCAGTAGATATCGTCTTCCACGATCAGGAAGTCGTACTCTTCCGACAGCCGCAGCACCTGGAAGGCCTTGGCCGCCGACAGCGAGGTGGAGCTCGGGTTGTGCAGCACCGAGTTGATGATGTACAGCTTGGGCTTGTGCAGCGCCGCCAGTTCGGCCAGGCGGGCGATGTCCGGGCCGTCGGCCAGGCGCGGGATACCCACCACTTTGGCGCCCAGCGCGGCGAAGGAGCCGAACATCAGGAACCATGCCGGGTCGTCGACGAAGATGGTGTCGCCGGGGCGGGTGAATTCGCGCGCCACCAGGTCCAGCGCCTGCGTGACGCCGGCAGTGGTGAGGATTTGCTCGGGCGCGGCGGCGATTTCCAGCTCCGCCAGCTTGTGCTGCAACTGCTGGCGCAGCGGCAGGAAGCCTTGCGGCACGCCATAGCTGAGCAGCAGGTTGGGATTCTGGCGGCTGACGGCACGCAGCGCATTGGCGATGGCCGGCCCGTCCAGCCACTCGGGCGGCAGTACGCCGGAGCCGGGCATCTGCTGGTGCGGCATCTGGCGGAACATGTTCCGCACCAGCCAGACCACGTCGATCGGCTTGTGATCGAAGCCCGATGGCATGCCACGCAGAGGTGTGGCCAAGGGCGGTGCGCCGTCGTTTGCGTTCAGCGCCATGGCCGGGCGTTCACGGACGAAGAAGCCGGCACCACGGCGCGATTCAAGATAGCCGGTGGCCACCAGCTTGTCGTAGGCCGCCACCACGGTGAAGGCCGACACGCTGTGCGAAGCGGCGAAGGCGCGGATCGACGGCATGCGCGCACCGCCGCGCAGCAAGCGGTCGTCGATGCGGGCGGCCACCGAGCGCACAATCTGGTCGATCAGCGTCTCACCCGACTCCCGCAGTAGCAGTCCGAACAGCGGGCCGGCTGCGTTTTTGCGTGCAGCTGTCGGTGTCGGCGCATGGGCAGGCATGGGCACCCGGGCGACCGCCGGGCCAGGCGCTTGTGCGGCCATGGCGCGCGCGTCGGCGGCGGCCAGCGCCTCGTTGACCGCCTCCGCCGCCGCCGCTGCAACGGCGCCCAACAAGGAAGTGCGTGGTCGTGTATTGGTCATTTTACCGTCACAGTATAAGAAATTATGTTTCTAAGTGTACTGGCACTGTACTGGTTTTGTCACGTACGATTAAACCATGAACAAACCGACCAGCCCACCGTCGTTTCCGCGCAAGCGGGAATCCATACGTCCCGTGCCGGCCGCCGCCGAATGGACTCCCGCCTGCGCGGGAGCGACGAGGCGCCTGAGCGACGAATCCACCGGCATGTTGCTCGGCCTGATCGGCGTCGCCATCTTCAGCCTGACCTTGCCCTTCACCCGGCTGGCGGTCGGCGGCGCTGCGGCCAGCATCGATGCCGGCCTGTCCCCGATGTTCGTCGCCCTTGGCCGCGCCCTGGCTGCGGCGGTACTGGCCGGCGCCTGGCTGGCATGGAAGCGCGCCCCGCTGCCGCCGCGCGCCGCCCTGCCCGCGCTGGCCATGGTCGCCGTCGGCTGCGTGATCGGCTTCCCCTGGCTGACCTCCGTTGCCATGCGCACCCTGCCGGCCGCCCATGGCGCCGTGCTGGTCGGCGTGCTGCCGCTGGCCACCGCCATGTTCGCGGCCCTGCTGGGCGGCGAGAAGCCATCGCTGGGATTCTGGATCATGGCGATCTTAGGCTCGCTACTGGTAGTCGGTTTTGCGCTGCGCCAGAGCGGCGGCACTCTGCACGCGGCCGATTTGGCGATGTTCCTGGCCGTGCTGCTGGCCGCCATGGGCTACGCCGCCGGCGGCGGCCTGTCGCAAACGCTGGGCGGACAGCAAACCATCTGCTGGGCCCTGGTACTGGCCGCGCCGCTGCTGCTGCCGGTGGTCGGCTGGCTGGCGTGGCGGGAAGGCGCGCAGATCGCCCACGCCGGCGTCGCCGCCTGGACCGGCTTCGCCTATGTTTCCGTGTTCTCGATGTTCATCGGATTTTTCTTCTGGTATCGCGGCATGGCGCTGGGCGGCGTGGCGCGGGTCGGGCAAGTACAGTTGGTCCAGCCCTTTCTCTCTGTACTGGGCGCCACCGCCGTGCTGGGCGAAACGCTGGACTGGCAAACCGTGGTTTTCGCAATCGCCGTCATCGCTGTGGTGGGCGCGGGCCGCAAAATGCAGGTAAAACGCGCCTGACGCCATACAGTATCTTGATTTTGCCTCAATTGTGGGCAGCAAGGGCGGCAAGACGTACAATAACGGTCTGACTACACGCAACAAACCTTAATCACTGGATAAGCACATGTCTGTTTACGAAAAACTCAAAGCGCTCGATATCACCCTGGCAGCGCCGGCCACGCCAGCCGCCGCCTACGTTATGTACGCCCAAACCGGCAATCTGGTCTTTTTGTCGGGCCACATCGCCAAGCGCGCCGACGGCAGCGTATGGGTGGGCCAACTGGGCAAGAACATCGACACTGCGGAAGGCAAGGCGGCTGCGCGCGCCATCGCCATCGACCTGATCGGCACCCTGCAGGCGGCCGTCGGCGGCGACCTGACCCGCGTCAAGCGCATCGTCAAGGTCATGAGCCTGGTGAACTCCACCCCGGACTACACCGAACAGCATCTGGTCACCAACGGCGCCTCCGAGCTGCTGGGCGAAGTCTTCGGCGACGCCGGCAAGCACGCTCGCTCGGCCTTCGGCGTGGCCCAGATCCCGCTCGGCGCCTGCGTCGAAATCGAATTGATCGCCGAAGTGGCTTAATTAAGTTACGTAAATAAGTTACGTAAATAAGTTACGTAAATAAGTTACGTAAATAAAAGTGTGAGACAAGAATGAAAATCGAAAATCCAAACCCGATCCAGTGGCGCTTCGCTGAGCGCGCCGAGCAACTGCAGGCGTCGTTCATCCGCGAAATCCTGAAGATCACGCAGCAGCCGGAAATCATCTCCTTCGCCGGCGGCCTGCCGTCGCCGCTGACCTTCCCGGTCGACGAAATGAAAGCGGCCTACGACAAGGTCCTGAGCACCAACGGCAAAGTGGCCCTGCAATACGGCCCGACCGACGGCTACACCCCGCTGCGTCAATGGATCGCCGACTCGCTGTCGACCGGCGGCGCCAAGATCGTGCCGGAACAGGTGCTGATGACCTCCGGCTCGCAGCAGGCGCTGGACCTGCTGGGCAAAGTGCTGATCGACGAAGGCAGCCGCGTGCTGGTCGAGACCCCGTCCTACCTGGGCGCGCTGCAGGCGTTCTCGGTCTACCTGCCGGAATTCAAATCGGTGGAAACCGACGACCACGGCCTGGTGCCGTCGTCGATCGACAAAGTGGCCGAAGGCGCGCGCATGCTGTACTCGCTGCCTAACTTCCAGAACCCGACCGGCCGCAGCATGTCGGTCGCGCGCCGCCAGGAGCTGGTGGAAACCTGCGCCCGCCTCGGCCTGCCGCTGATCGAGGATGATCCTTACGGCGCCCTGAGCTACAAGGGCGAGCCGGCGCCGAAGATGGTGTCGATGAACCCGGACGGCGTGATCTACATGGGCTCCTTCTCCAAGGTGCTGACCCCCGGCATCCGCCTCGGCTACGTGGTGGCCCCGCTGCCGCTGGCGCGCCGCCTGGAACTGGCCAAGCAGGCGGCCGACCTGCACACTTCGCAGCTGACCCAGATGGTGGTGCACGAAGTGATCAAGGACGGCTTCCTGGACCAGCACATTCCGAAAATCCGCGCCTTGTACGGCGACCAGTGCCAGGTCATGCTCGACGCCATGGCCCAGTACTTCCCGGCCGGCGTGGAATGGACCAAGCCGGAAGGCGGCATGTTCATCTGGGTCACGCTGCCGAAGCACATCGACGCCATGAAACTGCTGGACGAAGCGATCGCCCAGAAAGTGGCCTTCGTACCGGGTTCGCCGTTCTACGCCAACGAGCCGGAAACCAACACCCTGCGCCTGTCATTCGTGACGGTGCCGCCGGAACGCATCCGTCACGGCATTGAGATCCTCGGCAAGCTGATCGCCGCCAAAATCTAAGCTGCTGCAACACCCTCCGTGGGCGGCGCTCGCCGCCCACAAAAATACAACACACCGGCAGTAACTTTATCACCAAAAGTAACAAAAATCGCCGAAAGCTTTAACATCCCGCCAACATTACTTACACCATTAGGCGCCAGACTGGCTGCGGTCTGATGCAACTGAAGCAATACTCCAAAATCCACAGAATATTTTCACCCGGCAAGCATTGCGAAGCGGTATGATTTGAACGGATAGTCACTTTCAAATCAGGCTGGCCTTTGTTGAAACGCGCACCGATCACTCCCGCTTGCACCCGCCGTTGCCGACCCGCGCAACTGCTGAAACACGCCACCACGACCCACCAGGTTAAAGGCGATCACCAATGAATTCTGGAAGTCTGAGCATTGCAACGCGGCGCGATGCCTCGATATTAATCGTTGACGACGCGCCCGAAACGCTCGGCGCGCTGCGCAAGCTGATGGTCCAGCAGGGCTATCAGACCTATGTCGCCACCACCGGCGAGCGGGCGCTCAAAATCGCGCGCCGCGTGCATCCAGACCTGATCCTGCTCGACATCATGATGCCGGGCATGGACGGCTACGAAACCTGCCGCCAGCTCAAGAACCAGGCGGCAACGCAGCGCATCCCTGTCATCTTCATGAGCGCGCGCACCGACACGGAAGACGTGGTGGCCGGTTTCGACATCGGCGCGGTCGACTACATCAGCAAGCCGCTGCGCATGGCGGAAGTGTGCGCACGGGTGCGCACACAGCTACAGATCCGCAGTCGCAGCGAAACGCACGAGGAACAGGCCGAGCGTCTGCGCACCATCGTCAACAACATGGCCGAAGGCCTGCTGATCATCGAGGCGGACGGCCGTATCCAGTTCACCAACCCGGCCTGCGACAAATATCTGGGCTACCAGGTCGAGCAACTGGCGGGCCGTAGCATCAACGACCTGCTCAACCCCATGGTGGCGCAGGAATACCTGGATTACTTCGCGCGCTATGCCGCCTCGCCGCAGACGGCGCACAGCAACGGCACGCGTGAAGTCATCATCCGCCACCGCAACGGCAGCTCGGTGTGCATGGACCTGACGCTGACGCCGATGTATTTGCGCCAGCCGCTATTCATCGGCCTGCTGCACGACATCACGCACCACAAGCAATCGGAAGACGCGCTGCAGCGCGCGGCCATGGTGGACCCGCTGACCAAGATCGCCAACCGCCGCCACTTCGACACCTTCCTGGAAAAGGAGTGGCAGCGCGCGATGCGCAGCGGCCAACCGCTATCGCTGGTGGTACTGGACGTCGACCACTTCAAGCTATACAACGACACGTTGGGCCACCCGGCGGGCGACGCCTGCCTGCAGCAAGTGGCACAGGCGATCGCCTCGCACGCCTTGCGGCCGACGGACCTGGCGGCGCGCTACGGTGGCGAGGAATTCGTGCTGCTGTTCGCGGAAACGGACGGCGACGCGGCCTACCAGCTGGCCGAGTCGATCCGCGCGCACATCGAATCGCTGCAGCTTCCGCATCCACGCTCGACGACATCGGCCTGGCTGACGGTGAGCATCGGCGTGGCGACTATCCACCCGCATCAGCTGGACAACACCGAATCGCTGTTCGTCGCCGCCGACCGCGCCATGTACGCGGCCAAGGAAGGCGGCCGCAATCAGGTGCAAGCCACCAAAACCGGCAGCGCCTCACTGGCCGCCGTCAAAGCCCTGGTGATGCGTAGCTAGAGCTGCTCCGGGTAGCCGGTGATGTCGGCAATTTGCTGGTACATCGGTTGCAGCTGGCGGTACATCTTGAGGTAGACGCGGCGGTATAGCTGGTCGTAGATCTGGTGGTTGGCGGCGATCGGGTGGAAGATGCGGCCGGGACGCGTCATGGCGTGCGTGGCCGTGTCGAAGTCCTGGTGCAGACCGAGTCCCGCCGCGATGGCGATCGCCGCGCCCAATCCCGACGTTTCGTAGACGTGGGGGCGCGCCGCCGGCAGGCCGAAGATGTCGGCCGTCAGCTGCATGGCGGCGTCGCTTTGCGAGCCGCCGCCGGCGATGCGCAATTCCGTCACCGGCACGCCGCTGCGTCTTTCAATGCGCTCCTTGCCTTCCCTGAGCGCGTAGGCCAGCCCTTCCAGTATCGCGCGGTACATGTGCGCGCGCGTGTGGACGTCGCCGAAGCCGATCATGGCGCCCTTGGCTTCCGGTCCCGGTATGCGGATGCCGGGACTCCAGTATGGCTGCAGCATCAGCCCCAGGGAACCGGGCGGCACGTCGTTGACCAGCTGGTCGAACATGGCTTCCGGCGCCATGCCCTGTTCCGCACCCGCCATCTGCTCCAGGTGCCCGAACTGCTCCTTGAACCAGTTGACCATCCAGTAGCCACGGAAGATCTGCACTTCGGTGCTATAGGCGCCCGGCACCGCAGCCGGGTACGGCGGGATGAACGGCGTCACCTCGAGATACTTCTTGCTGGTGGTGTTGATGGTGGCCGTAGTGCCGTAACTCAGACAGGCGATGTGCGGTTCCAGGCTGCCGGCGCCGATCACTTCGCAGGCCTTGTCGGCGGCGGCGGCCACCAGCGGCGTACCTTCCGGGATGCCGGTGGCGACGGCGGCGGCGGCCGTGATGGCGCCGATCACGGTACCCGGCGGCGCCAGCTCGGACAGCATGTCCGGCCGCACCTTGAGCGCTTCCCATTTCCAGTCGCGCGCACCGGCCCATTGGTGGCGCTTGTAGTCGAACGGCAGGTAGGCGACCTGCGATCCGGTCGAGTCGATATACCGTCCGCACAGGCGGTAGTTGAGGAAGCCGGATAGCAGCAGGTACTTGTGCGTCTGCTTCCAGATCTCCGGCTGGTGCTCGGCGATCCAGTTGATCTCCGCTTCACGCCGGAAGTATTCAATGGTGCCTTCCACGCGGGCCGCTTTGAAGGCGGCGCGCCACCACCAGCTCAATGGCTTTTGCTTGCCTATTCGGCGCTGGTCCAGCCAGGTGATAGCCGGTCGCAGCACGTTGCCGTCTCGGTCCAGGTTGACGACGGTACCACGCTGGGTGGTTACCGCCACGCCCTTGACGGCGCTGCGCGGAATGTCGGTGGAGCGCCATAGCTGCTGGCAGGCGGCCGCCACCGCGTCCCAGTAGCCGTCGGCGTCGTGCTCGGCCCAGCCGGGATGCACGGAGTAGTAGGCTTGCAGGTGGATTTGCGATTTGGCGGCGAGGTTGCCGTTCAAGTCGAACAGCAGCGCGCGTACGCTCTGCGTGCCATTGTCGATGGAAAGCAGGTATTGATCCGCCATGGTGTCTCGCTTTATCGTTATTGTTTTGGTGGATTGTAGTGCGCGGCCCACAGCGCCAGGTAGTAGGCTTGCTCGGCTTCCCAGCGCTGGTCGCTCCAGCCGAGTTCCGGCTGGCAGATGGCGCGTATGCGCGCCAGGATGCCAGCGCCGCCGCCGCGCAGCTGGATGCCGAGGCGGGTGCGGCGCAGCAGCAGGTCTTCCAGCTTGCAGACGTCTTCTCCGCGCGCCCCCCAGCGCAGTTGCGCCCAGATGGTTTCCGTGCCGGGAATGACCTCCAGTTCGCCCGGCTGGGCGGCATCGATCAGCGCTTGCGCCGCGGCGCCGTAGCGACCTTGCAGGCGCAGTGCCTGGCCGGGCGGGAGGTCGGGCGTGTAGCGCAGCGGTGGCGTGGCGACGAAGACCGGCTGCGGCGTCAGGCGGCCTTGCAGTTCCGGCAGCTTCGTGGCCGCCAGCTTGAGCGCGTCGAGCGCGATCACGCGGAAGGTGGTCAGCTTGCCGCCGGTGATGGTGAGCAGGCCGTGATCCAGGCTGATGGCGTGGTCGCGCGTTTCCTTCGATGGATCGGCTTGGCCACTGTCGACGACCGGCCGCACGCCGGCGTAGCTGGCGATGATGTCGTCATCGGTCAGGTTCAGTTGCGGGAATTGGGCGTGCAAGGCGGCCATCAGATAGTCGCATTCGGCGCGGGTAATGGCCGCTTCGCGCGACAGGTCGTCCCTGTGGTCGACGTCCGTGGTGCCGACCAGGGTGACGCCCTCCCAGGGATAGGCGAACACCGGACGGCCATCGACAGGATGCATCAAGCTGATCGCCTGCGCCAGCGGCAAGCGCCAGGCCGGCAGCACCAGATGACTGCCGCGCAAAGGCCGCAAACGATGACCCGCGCCGGATGGGCGCGCGCTCAGCCGGTCGGCCCAGGCGCCGGTCGCGTTGATGACCAGCCGCGCGCGCACCTCCTGGCGCGTGCCGTCCAGGCCATCGAGCAGCCGCACGCCACGCACCTCGCCGGCCGCCTCGCCTACCGCATCGCGCTCGTGCAGCAGCGAATCGACGGCCATGTAGTTCACGGCGACGCCGCCATGCCGGCGTGCCTCCTGCAGCACGCGCAGCACCAGCCGCGCGTCGTCCGTCTTGGCATCGTTGTAGACCATTCCGCCCTGAAGACCGTCGACGGCCACATTCGGCGCCATCGCCACAAACTCATCGCGGGAAAAATAGTGCCGCCCGCGCTGCCCCGCCATCCGATCATAAATCGCCAGCCCAAGCAGAAACGCCCGCTTGCCCGGCTTGCGCCCGACATAATCGCCAAACGCGAAACTCTGCGGCTCCACCAGCCCGGCCGCCTGCCGCAGCAAGTGTTCCCGCTCATGCACCGATTCCCGCGTCAGCGCAAACTGACCTTCCTTCAAATACCGCAAACCGCCATGCACCAGCTTTGAAGACCTGCTCGACGTGCCCCAGGCAAAATCGCGCTGCTCCACCAAGAGCGCCTTCAAACCACGCCGCGCGGACTCCAGCAAGATCCCCGCGCCGGTGATACCGCCGCCGATCACGATTACATCCCACGGCCCGGCCAGCGCATCACGTGCGCTCATGGCAGCAGCTTCCCGGGATTCATGATCCCCTGCGGGTCCACGTGGTCGAACCAAGCCTGCAACGACGACATCCCGAGCCGCCCCTTCTCCGCCGCCAGATACGGCGCATGATCGCTGCCGACACCATGCTGATGGCTGATCGTCCCGCCGTTCTCGACGATCGCCATGCTGGCCGCCTTTTTCAAAGACTTCCAGCGCGCCAGATCCGACTCGTAGTCGCCGGCCAGCCGGTACACAAACGTCGTGTAAACACTGGCTCCCTGCGCATATAAATGCGACAGGTGCGTGTACGCGTGCACCTGCTCTCCATGCGATCCCAGCGCCGCCTTCGCCGCCGCCTCCACCGCCCGCATCATGATTTCCACGCGCGGCCAGTCGACCGCCGTTTCCACCGTATCGATGGCATAACCATGCCCCCACGCCGCATTGCGCAAATAGACATTGCGGAAGCGGTTCTGCTTCCACTTCTCGCCCATGTAGCGCCCCACATGCACGCCGCCATGCGGCAAAGCCAGCACCAGCGCCTCGCGCAACGCCGTCCGCGCCAGCGACTTGCGCCCGCTCACGCCGATCATCAGCATGCACTTGTGCTCCTTGCAGCCGCGCAGCGACAGATACCCTTCCAGCACCGAGATCAATTTCTTGTGGCCGGCCAGCGCCAGCATGGTGGTGGTCTCCAGCGTATTCGACAAGCGCAGCATGGACAGCGACAAGCCGGCCTGCACGATCTGCCGCACCGCCGTCTCGGCCGCCGTCCAATCGGGGAAGAACACCGCATGGAACGCCTCGTACGCCGGCGCCGCCGTCACGCGCACCGTGGCCTCGGTCAGGATGCCGATCCGCCCCTCGGAGCCGAGCACCATCTCGCGCAGATCCGGCCCCGCCGCCGACGCCGGGAAGGTCGGCAAATGCAGTGTGCCGGACGGCGTCTCCACCGAACCGCCACGGAACATCTGCTCGATGCGCCCATAGCGCAAGGACTGCTGTCCCGACGAGCGCGTGGCAACCCAGCCGCCCAAGGTGGAATACTCGAACGACTGCGGGAAATGCCCCAGCGTATAGCCGCGCGCGCGCAGCTGCGCCTCCAGGTCCGGCCCCAGCACGCCCGCGCCGAAGGTCGCCAGCTGCGACTCGGTATCCAGATAAACCAGCTGCCGCATGCGCGTCATGTTCACCGTCAGCGACGGCACGCCGCCCGGCGCGGTCAGATGCCCCGCCACGCTGGTGCCGCCGCCCTGCGGAATCAAGGCCACGCCGAACTGCTGCGCATAATCGAGCAGGTCGCGCACATCCTGCGCGCTTTCCGGAAAGGCCACGCCATCCGGCGCCGCGCCGATCACGCCGTAGCGCAGGCGCAGCCAGTCCGGCAGGCTCTGACCCAGCGCATTGCGCAGCCGGACCTCGGGCGAGGTATCGATCAAGCGATGCGCCGGCAGGCGCGATGGCGCGATCTGCGCGCAAGCCTGCGCAAAGCCGGCGTCCGCCGCCGGCTTGCCCGCGCCGATGCGTAGCGCGAGAAATGCCAGCGCGTCCTCGTTCAGCGCGAACTCCACCGACTCATCACCCCAACCGTTCCAGCGTCTCATTGTTTTTCTATCTCCCTGATGGAGCGCTTGCTATACTGGCGCGCACCGATTATTCACGACTTGAGATTAAATCAATGCCGCGCCCCGGTATTGCGCATTCATGACATCAGCCTTGTTCGATCATGCCAACCGCGTCGCCGGCTCCTATCTTCAGCCCTTGCTGGAAGCGGCCGCCCGGCGCGGCGTCACGGCGCGCGCACTGGAACAAGCGGCCCGGCTGCCGGCCGGCACGCTGGAGCCGCTACCGGAATCGCTGCCCGCCGCCGACTACGTGCGCCTGCTCGACATCGGCGCCGAGCTGGCCGGCGATCCCCATTTCGGCCTGCACGTGGGCCAGTGCGTCAAACTCGGCACCTACACCGTGTACGGCCTGATTCTGTTGAGCTGCCGCGATTTCGGCCAGGTCTTCGAACAGACCATGCGCTACGAGCAGCTGGCTCACGACCTGGGGCGCTCCCACATCGGCATCGAAGGCGACACCGCCCACTACACCTGGCACAGCAACTACAGCAACGCACACCGCCACCTGGCCGACAGCGTGTTCTCCGGCATTCGCGTGTTCAGCAACTGGCTGGCCGGGATCACGCTGCCGGCCAACGAACTGCGACTCACGCACGATGGCGGCCCGCCCGCCTTGCGCGACGAGTACGTGCGTGTGCTGGGCGACATGCCGGTGTTCGGCGCTGAAGCCAATGTCGCCAGCCTGAACGCCGCCATGCTGACATGGCCGGTGCCGAACGCGGATGTCAGCATGTATCCGGTGCTGCAGCAGCACGCCGAACAACTGCTGCAACAGCGCGCCGCCGGTCACGCCTCGGCGCCGTCGATCACGCAGCAGGTGCATGCCGCCATCGTCGCCAACCTGGCGCACGGCCAGGTGCGGCTGGCCTCCGTGGCCGATGCACTGACACTGTCGCCGCGCACCTTGCAGCGCAAATTGAGCGAAGCCGGCGCCACCTTCCAGCAGCTGCTGGACCAGGCCCGCTTCGCGCTGGCCAAGGATTATCTGCGGCGCCCGGAACTAAGCCTGATCGACATCGCTTTCCTGCTCGGCTATCAGGAGCAGAGCGCGTTCAACCACGCCTTCAAGGAATGGAGCGGCGTGAACCCCGGCGCTTACCGCAACAATTAGGCCACGTTTGAGTCGAGCGGCGGCGCACGCGGATGAATGGGCCGATGCAGCGCTGCAGGCGGCGATCGGCGCACACCTGCGCTTATTTTTCCGCCGCCGTTTTCATCTGGGCCAGGCCGCGTTCAAAGTCCGGTCCGATCATCTTGTCCATGCTGACGAAGACACCCATCAACTTGGTCATAAAATCCGAATTACCGGACATGGTCCAGGTAACTTGGGTGGTGTCGCCTTTCGGCTCCAGCACGAAATCCGTCAGCGAAGACGATTCCACCGGCACGTAGAAATCCAGCTTGATGCCGACTTTCAAAGGCGTCAGGCTGATCACCTCCATGCGGCCGGCGCCCACCTCGCGGTTGCCCTGCCATGCATAGACAGCGCCCAGATCCTTGGGCGCACCACTGAAGGTGCGCGTCATGCCTGGGTCGAGTTGCTCCCACGGTGACCACTGCACCCATTGATGAAAATCGCCGATCAGCGGCTGGATCTTCTCCGGCGACGCCTTGATGGCGACGCTGCGCGTGACGCTGTAGCTGGCCGGCTGCAAAGCGGCGGCCGCCAGCACGATCAGTATCAATACCGCCAGGCCGATGATGATTTTCTTGAACACGGCTTTCCCCTCTAAGTATGCAACGGTTTGACCAGCTCCACCGGCAAGGCGTCCGGCGTCATGGTAAAGGTAAAACACTCTTTCGCGGCCGGCGCGCCGACCACGCGCTTGAGCGCAAAATGCCGCGCCAGCATCGACATCACCATCTTGATCTCCGCCATGGCGAGGTAGCGCCCGGGACAGAAACGCGGCCCGCCGCCGAACGGGAACAGCTTGCGGCCCGGATCGTCGCCCTGGCCGTTGGCGCCATCAAGCCAGCGCTCCGGCATGAAGCGTTCCGGCTGCGCCAGGTCGCATTCGCGCTCGGACGCATGGCGCAGCAGCAGGAAGATCACCGTCCCCGCCGGCACCGCCAGGTCGCCCAGCACCGTATCGTGATTGGCTTCGGCCGCCATGAACGGCGCCACCGGCTTGAGGCGCATGGCTTCGCGCGTGGCGGCGTCGATGTATTTGAGCTGCTCCAGCAGGTGATAGTCGGTCAGCACCGCGTCAGCGCCCAGCACCTGCCGCGCCTCGTCCTGCATGCGCGCGGCGGCGTGCGGATGGTCGGCCAGGAATTCCAGCAGCCACGCCATGGTGTTGGAGGTGGTGTCTTCGCCGGCGAACACCATGGTGATGGCGTTGCCCACCACTGTTTCGTCGGTCAGGCCGGAGCCCGGCTCGTCGCGCGCCACGATCAGCGCCTCCAGCATGTTGGAGGGCTTCTGGCGCAGCGCCGGATTCTGCTCCATGCGCTGGCGCGCGTCCGCGATGAAGCCGGCGATGGCTTGCTGGATGCGCGCCGCCGCCGCTGTGGCCTCGTGGTCCTGCGCGCGCTTGAGCACCGCCACGCGCCAGTAGGTGAACGGCGTGGTCAGGCGCCGCGCCACCAGCTTGAACAAAAATTCGATATCGCGCTGCAGCGGGTGTTCTTCCAGCTCCAGCGTGTTGATATCCCGTCCCATCGCCAGGCCGATGGTCACGTCCAGCGTGTACGCCTTTAAGTCGCGCAGCAGATCGACCGGGCGGCCGGCTTCGATGGCGCTCTCCCAACGCAGCCGCAGGCGCTCGGTCATCGCCGCCAAGGTGGGGAAGAAGTTATGGATCACCTCCGGCGTCAGCGCCCGCATCACCAGCTTGCGCTGGCGGCGCCAGTCCTCGCCTTCGGCGGTGAACAGGCCGCGCGTGCCGATCTCGTCGAGCATCTCCGCCGTGCGGCTGGAACGGCGCATCATGCCCGGCCGGTCGCGCAGCAGCGCCGCGATCAACTCGCGGTCGGCAGTGGCCAGCATCTCCTTGCGCATGATGCGGAAACGGTACAACGGCCCGTACTCGCGTCCCCAGCCTTCCAGCACGCGGTGAAAGGGCTGGGCGCGGATCTCGCGCACATTGCCGAACAGCGGCCGCGCCTTCGGCCCCGGCAGGTCGGCTATGCGGCGCAGCGGCGCCATGCCGGGCGCCATGCGCTGGGCTAATTCGATCGTGTTTTTTTCCATACCGTGCTCGTCTCCGCGTACACTATGTCTCCGAATGTTGACGATATACTCACTCGCGGGAGGACGCAATGCTGTCGCACGTTTATGTGGGAATTAACAACTTCGAAGAGGCGCTGCCGTTCTACGCCGCCCTGATGGCGGCGCTGGGCGCGCGCCAGCGTTTTATCGATACCCACCGGCCCTGGGCCGCGTGGCAGCCGGCCGAAGGCGCGCGGCCGCTGTTCATCATCGGCGCGCCCTACGACAACCAGCCGGCGGCGTGCGGCAACGGCCAGATGCTGGCGTTGATGGCGACGTCAAGGGAAATGGTGGACCGCGCCTATGCGACGGCGCGCGAGCATGGCGGCGTCTGCGAGGGCGCGCCTGGATTGCGGCCGCAGTATCACGCCAACTACTACGGCGCCTACTTCCGCGACCCGGAGGGGAACAAGCTGTGCGTCGTGTGCCACGAAGCACAGCCGATTGAATGAAAGCGACTAGGCCAGCGCTTCCTTGGCCGCTTCTTCGGGCGTCAAGCCATCGTAGAACTGGTCGGTGAACCATTCGACCTGCTCTTCAATATGATCCTGCGCCTCCTGCACGGTGGCGCCGCCCTTGACTAAAAAGCCCTCGACTTCGATACACCAGTTAATCAGTTCCAGGGTTTCCGGATCCAGCTCTTCTTTTTTCTTTGCCATGATGACTCCTTACTTCTCAGGGTATAACACTACCTGCAGGTAGTTATTCGTGTCAAAGTAACGCTGCGCGGCCTGCTTGAGGTCCGCTACGGTCAACCCGTTTACGCGCGACTCGTACGTCAGTATATCCTCTGGATTGTTATTGTTAAAGAAGGCGTTCTGCAGTGACGCCATCCAGTAACCGTTTTCGCGCATGCCTTTGCGGTAGCTCTTGATCCACGACGCCTTGACCTTGTTCAAGTCCGCTTCTTCCACGCCGTTCTGCTGAATCTTGCCGATTTCGGCAAAGGTGGCCGCCAGCACCTTGTCGACGTTCTCCGGCGCGCACGGCAGGCTGGCGTTGATCGAGTAGTTACCGTACGGGATGCGGTTCATGGAAGCGCTCATGCCGCCGCTATACATTGCGCCCATCTTCTCGCGCAAGGTTTCGATCAGCTTGATGTTCATGACTTCCACCAGCGCCTGCAAGCGCATGCGCGCCGCGCGCGAGTATTCCACCTCGCCGGTGAACGACAGCGAAATGGTACTCTTGGGCTCCAAGCCGGCGCGCACTTCCTTCTTGACCACGCCCTTGATCGGCCGCACGCCTTCATCCTTGAAGGCCACCGGAATATCGCCCACCGGCAGGCTGGCGATATACGTGGCGATCAGCGGCTTGATCTTCTCGACGTCGAAGCTGCCGACGATGAAGAAGGTGAAATCGCGCGCGCTGGACATGCGGCTGTTGTAGATATCGAGCACGCGGTCCAGCGCCAGCTGGTCGAAATCGGCCGGCCGCGCGGCACGCAGCACGCGTGGGCTGTTGTTGTACAGCGTGGCGGTCACGGTGTCATAGAACACCGATTCCGGCCGCGCCAGATTGTTCTGCGCCAGCTCGCGCTGACGATCGACATAGGCGCTGTAGATGGCGGCGTCCTTGCGCGGCTGGGTCATCTGCAGATAGACCAGTTGCAGCATGGCTTCCACGTCCGTACTGCCGGAGCTGCCCCCCACCGATTCGTTGAGCGAACTGACGCTGGCGCTGGAGCTGACGCTCTTGCCGGCCAAAACCTTCACCAGATCGTTGGGCGTGTAATTCAACACCCCCATCTGGCCGACGATACTGCTCGCATAGTGGGCAGCGAAGACGTCGCTGTCAGGCAGTAGCGACCAGCCGCCGTAACGCAGGCCGCCCAGGATCACCTGGTCGTTATTGAAGTCGGTCGGCTTGAGCACCACCTTCACGCCGTTGCTCAGCACCAGTTCCGTGGCGCCGATCTTTTGGTTGACGGTCTGGCTGACGATGCTGCCGGCCTTGGGCAAGGTCGGCATCAGCTGCGAGGCATACTGCTTGTCCTCCAGCGGCTTGACCTCGATCTTCTCGGCCGCGCCGGCGGTGGCCAGCAGCTCGTCGGCCTTGGGTGGCGGCGCGCCCGGCTTGTCGACGCCGGTATAGATCACCAGCTTGTTCTGGTTGACGGGGATGGCGGCGCGCACGGCGGCGTTCACCTCCTGCAGCGTGATGCCCGGTATCAGCTCGGTGGCGTAGCGGTATTCGGCGGCGGTGCCGGGTATCGATTCGTTCTCCAGGAAGTTGCGGATGTATTCCGCCGCATAGCCGGACGAATCGGACTTTTCGCGTTCGTTGTAGATGCGCTCATAGTTGCGCAGCATGCCTTTCTTTGCGCGCTCCACTTCCGAGGCGCTGAAGCCGTACTGGCGCGCGCGCTGGTCTTCCTGCACCAGCGCGTTGATGGCCGGCGTGGCGCCGCCCTTGCCCAGCACCGCGCCGGCGCCGAAGGAACGGTAGCCGCGCACGATCTTGTTCATGCCGCTGCCGCCTTGCAGGAACGGCGGATTGGCCTGCTGCGTCAATTCGTACATGCGCTGACTGAGGATGAAACTGTACATCCCTTCGATCAGCTTCTGGCGATAGTCGGCGATGGTCTCGCCGGCCGGCCAGGATTGAATCGGATAACGGATGTAGACCGTGTTGGCGCTGACTTCCTTATCGGTGAAGACCACGCCTTCGGACTCCTCGCGCTCCGGGATCTTCGCGTATTCGCGCGGACGCGGCTTGGCCGGATTCTTCAACTTGCCGAAGTGGTGTTCGATCAGGCGCTGGGCCTCGGCCGGCTCGATATCGCCGACCGCCACCACCGCCATCAGGTCGGGGCGATACCAATCGCGGTAAAAGCGCTTGATGGCGTCGTACTTGAAGGTCTTGAGGATATCTTCTTTCCCGATCGGCATGCGCTCGGCGTAGCGCGAGCCGTTCAGCACCTTCGGCAGCACCACCTTGTTCATGCGGTCGTCCACGCCTTTACCGAGGCGCAGTTCTTCAAGCACGATACCGCGTTCGCTGTCGATATCGGCGGCGTTGAAGGACAGGCCGTGGGCCCAGTCTTCCAATCCCTGGAAGCCCTGTTCGACCACATCTTTTTTATCGGTCGGTATCGGCAGGATGTAGACGGTTTCGTCGAAGCTGGTATAGGCGTTGAGATCCGCGCCGAACTTCACGCCGATCGACTGCAGGTAGGACACCATCTCGTTGCGCTTGAAATGGGTGGACCCGTTGAACGCCATGTGTTCGGTGAAGTGCGCCAAGCCTTGCTGGTCGTCGTCTTCGAGAATGGAGCCGGCTTTCACCACCAGCCGCAGCTCCAGCTTGTTCTCGGGGCGGCCGTTCTTCTGGATGTAGTAAGTCAGTCCATTAGACAGTTTGCCAACTTTTACCTGCGGTCCGACCGGAATCTGGTCGCTCAGCTTCAGTGGCGATGGTGCGTCGGCAAGCGCCGGGAAAGTACACGCCAGAAGTGCAGCGCCGGACAGGATACGCAAGGTAATCAGCTTCATTCCGAATGCAAGATATGTAAGAGAACAGCTACCTTACACTGAAATCCTTAAATTGGGCTAGAATCCTCCGGCCCGCCGTCCGGCGGGACGCAACAACGTCTTCGGGACGGGATAAAAGAAGATGTGCGGTTAACGCAGCCTGCCAGCCACCTGCGCGAAATGACCGTGCAGACCATGGCCACGATGATAGGTGTGTGAATGCGCGGGGTAGAAATCGAACGCTTCGCCGAGATGATCGAGTGGCGTCAAGCCCGCGCGCTTTAGCCTAAACGCCAACGCGACCACTTAGGGGTCGGACCCGAAGGGTCAGCAACCCCGCGTGGCCCTGCGGGTTTGATGTAGCGATACACCAGCAGCAAAGCGCCTGCATACGCCGCCGCAATCAAGCTGAAAGCCAACGGCAACCGCAGCCCCCACTGCGGCGCCACATGCATCACAGTCCCCATCATCGCCACACCGACCAACGCGCCAATCTGCCGATTGGCGTTCAACGCCGCCGCAGCGCTGTTGGCATTCGCCTTGCCCGCCACCAGCATCACGCTGGCCGTCATGCCAGGAATCGCAATGCCGATCGCCACATTCATCACCACCGCAGCGGCCGCCAGCAAGCAATAAGGCGTATCCGCACGCAGGCCAACCAACATCAGCACCGCCATCACCAGCCCCACCAGCAAACCGTACATCATCGGCGGCCGCGTACCAACACGCGCCGTCATCCGCCCCGAAGTCAGATTACCAACCGCGAAAGCGGCCATCATCGGTATCAGCCTAACGCCGGTCTGCAACGCATCCGCCCCACCCTGCTGTATAAATAAACTCAACAAAAACAACTGCCCGAACACCGCAAAGTTAATCAGGAAGCCAACACCATTGGCCGCAGCAAAAGCCGGCGTCTCGAACAGCGCCTTGGGCAGCAAGGGATGCGCCCCGGATCTCTCGCGCCGCACCAGCAGCACAGCCGCCGCCACCGCAGCCACGCCAGCCAACAGCACCCCAGCCGAAGTCCAGCCCAGCGCCGGCCCTTCGATCAACACGAAGCTCAACGCCGCCAGCGCCACCATGCCCAGCACATGACTCAACATCGACAAATGACGTTCATGCCGCGCCGTGGCCGGCGCCAGCACCTGCGTCAGCACGATGCCCAACACACCAATCGGCACATTCACCCAAAACACGCTGCGCCAGCCGAATTCATGGACCAGCAGCCCGCCCACCAGCGGCCCGGCCGCCGACGCACAACCGACAATCGCCGACCACGTCCCCAGCATGCGCGCCCGCGTCGCCTGGTCTTCATAAGCGTGTGTCAATAAGCTGAGAGAACTCGGCATGAACAGCGCCGCCCCCGCGCCCTGCAGCAAACGCGCCGCCACCAGCGCATGGCCGCTCGGCGCCAGCGCACACAGGATAGAACCGAGAATAAACACACTCAAGCCGCCCTGATACACATGCTTGGGACCGAAACGATCCGCCAGCGCACCGCCGGCCAGCAGCAGCGCGGCAAAGGTCAAGGTGTAGCCGTCCACCACCCAAACCAGCCCGGTGAGCGGCACCGACAGGTTGAGCGCGATGTCCGACAGCGCGGTATTGACGGCGGTGACGTCGATCATCGCCATCACAAAGCCGATGGCCAGCGTCATCAGCATCAACAAGGGAGGAACCTGGCGCGCTGGCGCCGCAATGGTGGAGGTATTCATGGCGTCATGGTAGGCCGCTTGCCTGATGCAGTAAATACGCATAACATCAGCACCTCGATGCAAAAATGCATCACGCTGGGGACCGTCATGGACTGGGACAACGCGCGGATTTTCCTCGCCATCTACCGCAAGGGCACGCTGCGCTCGGCCGCCGCCCTGCTCGACATCGACCAGGCCACCGTGGGCCGCCGCCTCAACGCGCTCGAATCCTCGCTCGGCGCGCGCCTGTTCCTGCGCACGCCGTCCGGCTACATGGCCACGCCGGCCGGCGAACTGGCCGTCAGCGCGGCCGAGAAGATGGAACACGCCGCACTGCAGTTCCAGCGCGAGATGCAGGGCATCGATAACCGCCTGTCCGGCGTGGTGCGCGTCACCACCTCCGACACCATGGCCGCGCACTTCGTCATCGGCGCCATGCAGCGGCTGCACCTGCAGCATCCCGACATCCGCATCGTGCTCAGTACCAGCACCGGCATCACCAGTCTGACGCGGCGTGAGGCCGACCTGGCGGTGCGCACGCTCAAGCCCACCAGCCCGGACCTGATCTCGCGCCACCTGACCCGCCGCAGCATGGGTCTCTACGCCACGCCGGCCTATCTGAAGGCGCGCGGCATGCCGCAACCGGGCAACGGCCTGGCGGGACACGACATCGTGATCTATCAAGCCTCGGTGGCGCCGCGCCACCAGGAAAAGATCTGTTTTGAGCCGGTACACAATGCGCGCGTGGCGATGGAGGTCAACAGCGGGCTGGCGATGATCGAGGCGGCGCGGCTGGGCATGGGCGTGACCGAACTGCCCTGCCACATGGCCGACGGCGACAAGCGCCTGGTGCGCATCTGGCCGGAGCGGGTCGACCACTACGACGTCTGGCTGGTGATGCACGCCGATTTGAGCCGCAGCGCGCGCGTGCGGGCGGCGGCCGACGCCATCATCGCCAGCTTCCCCGACCAGTAACTGTACGCCTGCCCCGGGCGCGGCGGTGCTAATATGCCAAGATGAATACGCAAGCATCCACACTGGGCATCCTGCAAAGACTGCATCAAGGCGCTGTCGCCTGGATGCACAGCTGGTGGCGCCTGCTGCATTTCGCGGTGCTGATGTTTTCCCTCGCGCTCACTCCCTCCAGCTATGGCGGCGACCGTCGGCCTGTCCTCGCGCGCCATCTGGTGGCGGACACCGCCCCCAACCTGGCCTGGTACGGCGTGCTGTCCGCCCTGGTCAGCCTGGTGCTGATCCGCATCGTGGTGGTGACGTCGCAAAGCTACGGCCTGTCGCGCTTCGCGCTGGAGATGGTGGTGCGCGTGCTGGTGTTGGAACTGATCCCGCTCACCGCCGCCGCCTTTGTCGCCCTGCGCACCACCCTGCCCGCCGGCCTTGAATTCGCGCAGAAGCGCAACATGGCCGCCGCCACGGACGAGGAGCTGAACGGCGAGTTTTTCCCGCGCGTGGTGGCCGGCATTTTCGCCGTCTGGCTGCTGGCGGCGGTCAGCTGTGTGCTGACGCTATTCCTGGCCTACGTGACGCTCTACGGCTTCACGCCATGGGCGCTGGCCGGCTACACGCGCGTGGTCGGGCAAGTGTTCAACCCCGCAGTCACCTTGATCCTGGTGCTGAAGATCGTGTTCTTCAGCTTTGCCGTCGGGCTGATACCGATGGCGTCCTCCTTTTACTCCGGCCTCGCCAAGGTGTCGCGCGGCCTGTCGGACATGGTGCGGCTGTTTGCCGTGATGCTCCTCATCGAAGTCGCCTCGCTCATGGGTAATTACTACTGATATGACAGAACAAAACAACGAAGCCGCGCCGGTGCGCAACGCCGAATTCAAGGCCGCCATGCTGCTGGCGCTGATGGTGGCGCTGGTGCTGGGATCGGCGCTCTACCTGCTGTACGCGCGTGGCGCGTTCGAGACCACCCAGACGCTGATCCTGCAGGCCGACGATTCGGAGGGCGTGGTGGTCGGCATGGACGTTACCTTTGCCGGCTTCCCGATCGGCCGCGTGCGGCGCATCGAGTTAAGCCAGGAAGGCAAGGCGCGCGTGGTGGTCGACGTGCCGCGCAAGGATGCACACTGGCTGCGCAGCTCCAGCATCTTCACGCTGGAGCGCGGGCTGGTGGGCGGCGCCAAGCTGCGCGCCTTCAGCGGTATTCCGACCGATCCGGCGCTGGAAGACGGTGCGGCACGCACGCTGCTGGTGGGCGATCCCGGCGCCGAGATTCCGCGTCTGCTGTCGGCCGCGCGCGATCTGCTGCAAAACCTGAACCAGCTGACGGCGGAGAATTCGGCCTTGGCCGCCAGCCTGGCCAACGTGGCCGGCGTCACCGGCAAACTCAATGGCCCGCACGGCGCCATGGGCTTGATTGCCGGCGACGACAAGAACGCACAGCAGTTGACCGAGCGCGCCAACAAGCTGCTGGTGAGCGTGAACGCGCTGGCGGTGAAGGCCGACAGCTTGATCGGCCATGCCGACGAACGGGTATTTGGTGAGAAAGGCGTGGTGACGGATGCGCAGGCCACCATTGTCCAGCTTAACGGTCTGCTGGCGGACGCGCGCAACTCGCTCAAGAAAATGGATGCGGTGCTGGTGGAGGCGCAGGCGGTGGCCTCCAACACCAAGGAGGCCACCGCCGATCTGGGCACGCTGCGCGGCGAAGTGGAAAGCAGCTTGCGGCGGGTGGAGCAACTGGTGAATGAAATCAACCGCAAATGGCCGTTCAAGCGCGATACGGAGATCAAGCTGCCATGAAGAAGACTATCGCTATCGCTATCGCCAGCGTCGCCACCACCTTACTGGCCGGCTGCGGCAACAATCCTCCGGTGCCGGACTGGCAGATGAATGCGCATAGCAGCATCGAGCGCGCCACTTCGGCCTACATGTCCGGCAACTCGCGCGTGGAAGCGGCTGAAGCCAAACGCGCACGCGAGGCGCTGGCCAGCACCGGCAAGATAGACCTGATCATCCGCGCGGAGCTGGTCCAGTGCGCGGCGCGCGTGGCCTCACTGGTGTTCGAGGACTGCGCCGGCTACGACAAGCTGGCGCAAGACGCCGGCCCGACCGACCGCGCCTACGCCGCCTACCTGGCCGGCCGCGCCACCACCACCGACACCCCCCTGCTGCCGACCCAACACCAGCCCATCGCCGCCATCACGGCCAGCACCGCAGCGGCAGCCGACGCCGGCGCCGTGCAAGCCATCGCCGACCCGCTTTCCAGGCTGGTTGCCAGCGGCGTGCTGCTGCGCGCCGGCAAAGCCAGCCCGCTACTGCTGGCCGACGCGGTGGAAACCGCCTCCGCCCAAGGCTGGCGGCGGCCGCTACTGGCCTGGCTCGGCGTGCAAGCCATGCGCGCCGAACAAGCCGGTGACAGCGCCGAAGCCCAGCGCATCAAGCGCCGCATCGATATCGTCGCCGGCAAACACGCGGAAATAAAGACGCTGAAATGAGGCCTGCCGGCTTCCTGTAAAATCCTGCTTCCACCGAATCAAGGATTTACATGGCCTACTCCCTCTCCCGGCCGCTGCGCGGGCTATTCACCGCACTGGCGCTGTCGTGCGCAGTAATTGCCGCACCTACGCAGGCCGCGCCGTATAAAGTCATCGTCGACATGGACATCGGCGACGACATCGACGACGCCTTCGCCCTCGGCCTGCTGCTGCAAAGCCCCGAGCTGGACATCATCGGCATCACCACCGCTTGGGGCGACACCGCCCTGCGCGCGCAACTGCTGGAACGCCTGCTGCGCGAAACAGGCCACGGCCAGATCCCGGTCGCGCAAGGCATCGCCACCACCGGCAATCCACAACCGCTCACGCAAGCACGCTACGCCCAGCGCGGCAAGCTGCCGGCGAAACTGGACGCGGTGGATTTCATGCTGGACCAGATCAAACGCCAGCCCGGCCAGATCACACTGGTGGCCCTCGGCCCGCTGACCAATATCGGCGCCGCCATCACACGCGACGCCGCCACATTCGGCAAACTCAAACAGGTCGCCATGATGGGCGGCTCGGTGCGCGTTGGCTACCGCAAATCGCAGTACGTGCCGTCACGCCCGGTGGATAAGGAATACAACATCGTCTCCGACATCCCGGCCGCGCAAAAGCTGTTCACCTCCAGCGTGCCGATCGTCATGATGCCGCTCGACTCGACCCAAATCCGCCTCGATGAAGTGGAACGCAACGCCCTGCTGGGCCACGGCTCGCCGGTCACCGACGCGCTGGCCCTGCTCTACCATCAATGGATCGACGCCTACCAGCCATGGTCCAGCAACATGCCGTCGCTGTTCGACGTGGTGCCGGTAGCCTGGCTGATCGATCCAACCGTCTGCCCCACCGCGCCAATGCGCATCGTGGTCGACAACGAAGGCTACACGCGCGAACTTCCCGGCAAACCGAACGCGCAAGTGTGCCTGGCCTCGGACCGGCAGCGCTTCTTCGACATCATGATGCCGCGACTGCTGAAGGACTAACTATGGCCCTCGTCTACTCCACCGAAACGGGCCGCATGTGCCCGGACTGCCGCAAACCGCTCACCGACTGCAGCTGCAGGAGCGCCGCCAAAGCCAAGCCGGCGGGCGACGGCAACCTCAAGGTTTCGCGCGAATCCAAGGGACGCGGCGGCAAGACCGTCACGCTGGTGCGCGGCCTGCCGCTCGACGCCGACGCGCTGGCCGCACTGGGCAAACAGCTGCGCACAGCCTGCGGTTCCGGCGGCACCGCCAAGGATGGTGTGCTTGAAATTCAGGGCGACCATTGCGAACGCGTGATGGCCGAGCTGACAAAGCTCGGCCACAAACCGAAACGCGTGGGCGGCTAGCCTTACGCGGTCGCCTTCAGGGTGCGCTGGACCGACAGATAGATATTGTCGCGCTCCAGCGCCTTGCCCTCAGCCACGGCGCCCAGCCATTGCGCGGTGCTGGCCACCGCCGCAAAGCCGGTATGGAACACCGTGCTGAAAACGCGGTGGATCTCTTCCGCGCTGGCCTTGCCGGCCGCATTCTCGTATGACGGCGAACCGCTGGCATCCGACAAAAACTCCACCGACAGTCCCTTGTGCGCCGCCTCGTAGATGGTCGCGGCATCGCAGTTGTGCGTCATGTAGCCGACGATGGTCAGCGTGTCGATGGCGTTGTCGGCCACCCACTGCGCCAGGTCGGTGCCGGTAAACACGCTGGCGTAGGTCTTGTTGATATGGTGGCTGGAACCGCGCTTGGCCACCTCGTCGTGCAGCTGCCAGGACGGCGAGCCCTTGGCGAAGATCGGCGACTGCTCCGGCGCGTCGTGCTGCACCATCACCACCGGAATCCCGGCGGCGCGCGCGGCGTCCATGGCGCGGGTGATATTCGGCAGGCTCACGGCCACAGGTGGGTACTCGATTTTCATATTACCGGTGAAGTATTCGTTTTGTACGTCGATGACGATCAGGGCGCGGCGCATGGTGTTTCTCCTGTGTTGAGTTACTGGATTGGGTGACGATGAGCGACATTGTGCGCTTGCGCGCGCCGGTGCGACAGTGGCCCGAAGGCATACAAACGATATAATTGGGCCATGCACACTCCCTCTGCCTACAGCTACCGCATCGCCGTGATCGCGTTCGACGGCATCACGCCCTTCCACCTGTCCGTGCCGGGCATGGTGTTCCGCGACGCCGCCTTCGATATCACGATCTGCTCGGCCGATCCGTCGCCGCTGCGCACCACGGGCGGCTTCGACATCAGCGTGCGGCATGGCCTGCAGGCGCTGAGCCGCGCCGACATCGTCATCCTGCCGACCTGGCACGACGACTGCCGCCCGGCGCCGGCGGTACTGCTGGAGGCGCTCAAGCGCGCACACCGGCGCGGCGCGCGCATCGTCGGCCTGTGCCTGGGCGCCTTTCCGCTGGCCGAAGCGGGTCTGCTCGACGGCCGCAGCGCCACCACCCACTGGTCCTTCGCCGATGCGCTGGCCGAGCGCCATCCCACCGTCGTCGTCGACCGCGAAGTGCTGTATGTGGATGATGGCGTGTTGACTTCCGCCGGCGTGGCGGCGGGACTGGATTGCTGCCTGCACCTGCTGCGCCAGCTATGCGGCGCGGAGGCGGCCAACCACGTGGCGCGGCAACTGGTGGTGGCGCCGCACCGGCAAGGCGGGCAGGCGCAGTTCATCGAGCGCCCGGTGCCGGTGAGCGGCAGCGACGACCGTTTTGCGCAAGTATTGGAATGGGTGAACCAGCACCTGGCCGAGAATCACAGCATCGACGCGCTGGCGGCGCGGGCCGCCATGAGCCGGCGCAATTTCACGCGCCACTTCCGCGACGCCACCGGCACCTCGTTCAAGCAATGGCTGCTGAACCAGCGCGTGACGCACGCGCAACGGCTGCTGGAAAGCAGCGACGTATCGATCGAGATGGTGGCGCAGGAGGCGGGCTTCGGTTCGGCGCTGTCGCTGCGCCAGCACTTCCAGGCGACCTTGCGCACCTCGCCGTCCGCCTACCGCAAGCTGTACCGGCCTGCGACACCCTGAACTCCGGGACTATTCGCCTGCGGCGGCTGCGGCTTCCCGCAGCTTGTCCTTCTTGCTCTTGCGCTTACCCTTGATGCCGCCGTTGACGGTGTCGGTGACGGCGCTGACCACCGGCGCTTCATCGGTGCGTTCGAAACCGGCGACAACCTCGCGCGGCACGCGCTGCGCCTGACGTTTTTCGATCAGGCGGAAATGCGGCTCCGCCTCGGCGGTGACGAAGCTGATCGCCACGCCACTCTCGCCGGCGCGGCCGGTGCGGCCGATGCGGTGCGTGTAATCGACGGCCGAACGCGGCAAATCGTAGTTGACCACGGCCGGCAGCCGGGCGATATCGATGCCGCGCGCCGCCATGTCGGTTGCCACCAGCACCTGCAGATGGCCGGAGCGGAAATCGGTCAGCGTCTCGGTGCGCGCGCCCTGGCTCAGCTCTCCGTGGAAAGAGGCGGCGTGGATGCCGTTGCGATTGAGTTTATCGGCCACATGGTCCGAAGCGTACTTGGTGGCGACAAACACCATCACCGCCGGCCACTTGTGCTCAAGAATCAGGTGCTTGAGCAGCATGGTGCGGCGAGCCACATCGACTTCGATGGCGCGCTGCGCGATGTTGGGCTGGTCGGCCGGCGCGGACAACACCTCGACGCGGGTCGGCTGGTTCAGGATGGTGTCGGCCAGCTTCTGCACCGCCGGCGGGAAAGTCGCCGAGAAAAACAGGTTCTGACGCTGCTGCGGCAGCAGTTCCAGGATGCGGTTCAGCTCCTCGCTGAAGCCCAGGTCCAGCAGGCGGTCGGCCTCGTCCAGCACCAGCATGGCGGTCTGCGACAGCTTCACCGCATTGTGGTCGATCAGGTCCAGCAGGCGGCCGGGCGTGGCGATCAGGATGTCCGTGCCGCCGCGCAGCGCCATCATCTGCGGGTTGATCGACACGCCGCCGAACACCACCTGCACCTTGAGCGTGGTCGGCAAATGCGACACCAGCGTGCGCACCGAATCGGCCACCTGCGCCGCCAGCTCGCGCGTCGGCACCAGGATCAGGCCGTGCACCTGGCGCTGGCTGCCGCGCTTATCGAGCAGCGCATGCAGCAACGGCAGCGCGAACGCGGCGGTTTTGCCGGAACCGGTTTGCGCGGCGCCCAGCACGTCCTCACCGCGCAGGATGGCGGGAATGGCGGCGCGCTGGATGGCGGTGGGCTCCAGATAACCGATTTCGGTAATAGCGTTAAGCAGCGAGGGTGCGAGGCCCAGCGAAGAAAAAGACATGTCGGCCTTCGTAATACGGGTGAAAAGAAGTGAGTATAAAGCATGCGCCGGAATTGCCCTCCGCAGCCATTCATGGGAACATAGGCTTTTCAACTACGCTGACGATCATGATCAATTGGGACGCCCACGCCTGCCTGCCACAACACCCGCTGGCCGACTTCACGCCGGTGGACCGGCTGCACGCCGCCGGCGTCAATTATGTCTCGCTCAACGTGGGGGCGGACATGAACCCGATCTCGCAAGTGATGTCGGTGATCGCCGGCTACCGCGCCACCATCGCGGCCGATCCGGCGCGCTATGTGCTGGTGTCCAGCGTGGACGACATCATCCAGGCCGCCGCCGATGGCCGCATGGCGCTCAGCTTCGACCTTGAAGGCGCCCTGCCGCTGCTGGACCAGCCGGACATGGTGGCGCTGTACGCCCAGCTGGGCGTGCGCCAGATCCACTTCGCCTACAACCGCAACAACAGCGTGGCCGACGGCTGCCATGACGCCGCGCGCGGCCTGACGCCGCTCGGCCATCGCATGGTGGCGGCGCTCAACGACAACGGCATCCTGATGGACTGTTCGCACACCGGGCGCCTGTGCAGCCTGGAGATCATGAGCGCGTCGTCGCAGCCGGTGATCTTCAGCCACGCCAATCCTTACGCGCTGGTGCAGCATGGCCGCAACGTCACCGATGAGCAGATCCGCGCCTGCGCCACCACCGGCGGCGTGGTGTGCATCTCCGGCCTGTCCTTCTTCCTCGACAGCGCGCAACCGTGCGCCGACGACGTCGCGCGCCATGCGGCCTATGTGGCGGAGCTGGTGGGCGTCAAGCACGTGGGCATAGGCCTGGACATCTGCTTCCAGCAGCCCGGCCTGGACGACACGCCGCCCGGCGTCTTCGATCCGTCGCACTGGTGGCCCGCCTCGGCCGGCTACGACATGAACCGCCCGCCCAGCTTCACGCCGCCCGAAGTCTGGCGCGACCTGCCGGCCGCGCTGCGCCGCACCGGCATGAACGACACCGACGTGGCGCTGGTCCTGGGCCGCAACATGATGCGCGTGGCGCAGCAGGTGTGGAGCAGCCCGCAGGCGCTGGCCAAAGCCGCCTGACCGTCGCTGTCACTGCCGCGCACTCACGTCTAACTTGAGCTGATCGCACGCCTCCTTCGCCGGGGCCCTGCGCTCAAATTCCACCCGCACGCCACTCACCAGCAAGTCCTTGAAGCGCGGCGCCGCCAGCGCGAACTCGCCCTTGCGCAGTTTTTCCAGCAGCGGCTTACAGGTCGCGTGACGATACCCGATAACGGCGGCGACGCTCCAGACGCCATCGGCGCCTTCGGCGTACAACTGGCCGGCGCCGATCTCACCCTTGTCGAGCAACAGCACCTCCGGCTTGCCGTCGCCATCGGCGTCGATCACAAACGCGTCGCACTTGCCCTCCTTCCGGCTCAGGCAATCGAGCTTCTGAAGATCCGGCACCGTCTCCCATTTCTGCGCCAGGAAACTGGCCGGCACCTGCGCGCCGGCCGGCCACGCGGTCAGGTTGTCGGCCACGGCTACCGGCGCGGTGGCGCGTTGGGATGGCTGCCAGCGGTCCTTGTCGGCCAGCGCCAGCATGGCGGCGGCTTCGCGCTGCAGCAGCGCTGCATCCGTGCCGGTACTGCGCTGCTTGAGCTCTTCCAGCGCCGCGCGACCATAACGCCCGCCCTCAAAGCGCAGATAGCGGAAATCGACATCGGCGGCGGCGGTCTTGCCCTGGGTCAGCCGCGCCATCTGGCTGTTCACGCCGATGCGCGCCGGATCGGCGATCGGCGTGAACAGCGCCAGCAGCACCGCCATCACCAGGAATGCACCCCACACATTGACCATGCTGACCGGCTTGAGCCAGGTGTCGTACTGATAGGCCGCCCACAGATAACCGGCGGCGTAAAACAAGGCCACCAGCAGGCAGGCGGCGGCGATCACCCGGTCCGAGGTCCAGCCATACTGCATCACCCGCAGCCCGAGCGCATAGATGCCAACCAGCGTCACCGGCAGGATCAGTATCGCGGCGGTGCGCGCGCCCACGCGCAGCGGCAGCGCCACCAGTGCCTCGCCGTTCTGGAAGGCGGCGTTGATGAGCACCAGCAGCAGCGCCGCCGTCGCCAGCAACACCGAGGTGGCGTGACGCGTCTCCCACAGCGCAGTCAGTCCGGTGAACGGCAGCGCACACAGGAAGCCCGTCACCAGCACCACGGCCACCGGCAGAATCCACGACATCAGCACCAGCAGCAAGGTGCGGATGCCGCGCACGATGGCCGGGCGCACGTCCGTCACGTGCATGGCGCAGGAAAAAGCGGCGCAAATCACCGGCACGTTGAACCAGGATTCCCGCAGCAGCTCGCGCAGGAAGCGCAGCTTGACCAGCATGAACAACTCCGCGCCCATGAACAGCACGACGAACAGCGCGCCGACGAAGAAGGCGGAAAACAACAGTTGTATAGCCAGCTTCCACGCCGTTTCGAAGTACGCATTGTAGCCGGCGATGCGCCTGCCCTCCTGCGCGCCGGCCAGCACCAGCGTGTGGGCGATGAAGAACAGCACGACGCTGTAGACCACCAGCAGCACGGACGGCGCATAGTAGGGATTGCGGTCCCAGTTGCTGAGCAAGGAATTCGTGTGCAGGCCGCGCCACACATCGTGCAGCGACATCACCAGCAGCACGGCCAGCGCCGCCGACAGCCACGCGGCCACCTTTCGTGGCGCCAGGTGGCCCAGGCTGGAGATCAGCAGCACCGGCAGGATCAGCAGCACGGTGACCAGAGGGCCCATCAGATAAGGCGCGGTGGCGGGCCACGCGACGTCGCGCGCGGCGGCGTAGAGCAAGTACAGCAGCAATCCCTGCACCAGCCCAATGACCAGCCGCGCCGCCATCACCTTGCGGCTGACCTGCGCTTCCAGTGCGATCTCGTTCTGCTCCATTGCCGCGCCCTTGATTGTCTATTCGATTATTTTAATAATTTAGCATGGATGACCGGGCACGCGTAAGGGCGCTATAATCGAAGACTATGAATCCACTTCTCGACAAGCTCCACCCTTACCCGTTTGAAAAACTGCGCCTGCTGTTTGAGCAAGTCACCGCCAGCCCGCAGCACAAAGCCATCAGCCTGGGCATGGGTGAACCCAAGCATCCTACGCCGAAATTCATCGAACAGGCGCTGGCCGACAATCTGGCCGGCCTGGCAGTGTACCCGACCACCATCGGCTCGCCCGAAATGCGCGCGGCCATCGCCGGCTGGCTGGAACGCCGCTACAACCTGCCCAAGCTGAACCCGGCCACCCAGGTGCTGCCGGTGAACGGCTCGCGCGAGGCGCTGTTCGCGCTGGCGCAGGCGGTCATCGACAAGGACGCCAAGTCGATCGTGGTCAGCCCAAATCCGTTCTATCAAATTTACGAAGGCGCGGCTTATCTGGCCGGCGCCGAACCCTATTTCGTCAACTCCGATCCGGCCCGCAATTTCGGCTGCGACTACGACAGCATTCCGGAAGAAGTCTGGAAGCGCGTGGCCTTGCTGTTCGTCTGCTCGCCGGGCAATCCGACCGGCGCCGTGCTGTCGCTGACCGACTGGGAAAACCTGTTCGCCCTGTCGGAGCGCTACAACTTCGTGATCGCCGCCGACGAGTGCTACTCCGAAATCTACCACGGCGAGCAACCGCCGCTGGGCGCCATGGAAGCGGCCCATCAACTTGGCCTGGCCACCATCGACCGGCCGTATGCGCGCCTGGTGGTGTTCAGCAGCCTGTCGAAGCGCTCCAACGTGCCGGGCATGCGTTCGGGCTTTGTGGCCGGCGATGCCGAGGTACTGAAAAAATTCCTGTTGTACCGCACCTATCACGGCGGCGCCATGAGCCTCTCCGTGCAAGCTGCGTCGATCGCGGCCTGGAACGACGAAACCCATGTCGAACAAAACCGCGAACAATACCGCGCCAAGTTCAACGCCATCACCCCGCTGCTGCAGGAAGTGCTGGACGTGGAACTGCCGGACGCCGGCTTCTACCTGTGGGCCGACGTCAGCCGCACCGGCCTGACCGACACCGACTTCGCCCAGCGCCTGTACGCGGAATATAATGTCACCGTCCTGCCGGGTAGTTATCTGGCGCGCGAGGCGCACGGCATCAATCCGGGCCGCAACCGCATCCGCATGGCGCTGGTCGCCGAAACGGCGGAAGGCCTGGAAGCGGCGCAGCGCATCGTCCAATTCTGCAAGTCCCTTAACAAATAAAGCTGAAGATCATGACCCAACAACTCCAGAACATCATCGAAACCGCCTGGGAAGACCGCGCGAACATCAACCCGGCCAACGGTTCCGCCGAACTGCGCGACGCCGTCAACCACGTGCTGGCAGGCCTGGACAACGGCACCATCCGCGTGGCCGACAAAGCTACCGGCACCTGGGTAGTGAACCAGTGGGTCAAGAAGGCCGTGCTGCTGTCGTTCCGCCTGGAGAACAACGTGGTCCTGCCTTCGGACGGCACCATGCAGTTCTACGACAAGGTGCCGACCAAGTTCGCCAACTACACCGCCGACGATTTCGCCAAGGGCGGCTTCCGCGTGGTGCCGCCGGCCGTGGCGCGTCGCGGTTCCTTCATCGCCAAGAACGTGGTGCTGATGCCTTCCTACGTCAACATCGGCGCGTATGTCGATGAAGGCGCAATGGTCGACACCTGGGCCACCGTCGGTTCGTGCGCGCAGATCGGCAAGAACGTCCACCTGTCGGGCGGCGTCGGCATCGGCGGCGTGCTGGAGCCGATGCAGGCCAATCCAACCATCATCGAAGACAACTGCTTCATCGGCGCGCGTTCGGAGATCGTTGAAGGCGTGATCGTGGAAGAGAACTCGGTGATCTCGATGGGCGTGTACATCGGCCAGTCGACCAAGATCTACGACCGCACCACCGGCGAAGTGACCTACGGCCGCGTGCCTTCCGGTTCGGTGGTGGTATCGGGCTCGCTGCCTTCGGAAGACGGCAAGTACTCGCTGTACTGCGCGGTGATCGTCAAGCGCGTCGATGCGCAGACCCGCTCGAAGACCGGCATCAACGAACTGCTGCGCGGTATTTAAACCGCAGGGCCAACCTGGGTCAGACCCCTTCGGGGTCCGACCCTGCGGCATATCCGCAGCTAACGGCTAAGGCATGGGCAGGGGCCGGCAGGGTTCTGGGGTAAAACTGAGGAGAGCACCATGGCAATGGACCGCCTGTTCCAGCTGATGAAGGAAAAGAACGCGTCGGATATGTTCTTCGCGGTGAACTCTCCGGTTCACATCAAAATCAACGGCAACCTGATTCCGATCAACCAGCAAAAGCTGGAGCCGGAAAACATCCACGCCCTGCTGGCCGAAATCGCCACGCCGGAGCAGATGGACGAACTGGCCGCCACCAATGAATTGAACATGGGCGTGTCGGTCCCCAACCTGGGCCGCTTCCGCCTGTCGGCGTTCAAGCAGCGCGGCAGCATCTCCGCCGTGTTCCGCTTCGTCCCCGCCACCATACCCGTATTGGCCGACCTGCAGCTGCCGCCCGTATTGGCGGACCTGATCATGGAAAAGCGCGGCCTGCTGCTGCTGGTGGGTTCCACCGGCTCCGGCAAATCGACCACCATCGCCTCGATGCTCGATCACCGCAACGAACTGCGCTCCGGCCATATCCTGACGCTGGAAGATCCGATCGAGTACCTGTTCCGTAACAAGAAATCCATCGTCAACCAGCGCGAGATCGGCAGCGACGCCAAGGACTTTTACACCGCGCTGCGCAACTCCATGCGCCAGGCGCCGGATTGCATCCTGATCGGCGAAATCCGCGACAAGGAAACCATGGCCGCTGCACTGGCCTACGCGCAGTCGGGCCACCTGGTGCTGGCCACGCTGCACGCGAATAACAGCTACAACGCGCTGAATCGCATCATCAGCTTCTATCCGATCGAGAACCGCGCGGCATTGCTGCAGGATTTGTCGAGCACCGTGAAGGCGATCGTTTCGCAACGGCTGGTGCGCTCGCTCAACGGCGGCACGCGCTCGGCGGCCGTGGAGGTGATGGTCAACACGCGCTACATCGCGGACCTGATCGAGAAAGGCGAAATCGGCCAGATCAAGGAAGCGATGGAAAAGAGCATGTCACCCGGCTCGCAATCGTTCGAGCAGGCCTTGCTCAAGCTGGTGCAGGACCAACAGATCAGCCAGGACGAGGCCCTGGCCAACGCCGATTCCGCCACCAACCTGCTCTGGCTCCTGAACAACGGCCCGGACAGCAAAACCGCCAAAGCCGACGAGCCGGAAGCGAAAGCGCCAAGCAGCGAAACCTCGTTCACCGAGTTCACCCTCAACACCTAGACTTTAGGCGAGCGCTAAAAACCTGAATTTGTCGTTCCCGCGCAGGCGGGAACCCATGCCGGGCCAGCAAACATGCGACTTATGGATTCCCGCCTGCGCGGGAATGACAGTTTTTCGAGGTGCCCTTTAGTTTTGCACGGTGCGTTCCTTGTACCAAACGTGGAACGGTTCCGGCGCCTCGCCGCCATTCGCATTAAAGCCGTAGGATCGGACTTCCTTCCCTTCGATCAGCCGCGCCACCAGCACCTCGCCGGTCGCTTTATTGATGGCGAACCCCGATTCCTCGATACTGCACGCATGCGGCATGCAGCCCGAGCCAAAATAATAATCGCCCTTCAGTTCCAGTTCCGACGATACCGACAGACTGTCGAAGAACGCTTCGTATCGCCACCGAAATCTGTTTAGTCATGCCATGTGCTGTGGTCAGCCGGGTTATCGATTTGATACTTTTCCATAAAGCATGTTGTGCGGGACAAACTTTTCCAGTATGTCCGACCTGCCACGCGACCGCGCCGCCGCCAAGAACTTGCTGTTCATGGCGGCATACGCATCGACCAAGGGCAGTTGCCGCACTGCGGCTGGGACCACTGGCTGCCGCCAGCCTAGGCCCGGGCCTTGCGGCGACGCGCGTACAGCCCCAATATCGCCAGGCCCGCGCCCAGCATGGCGTAGGTCGCAGGTTCCGGCACAGGCGCCATGCTATAGGTGATGTTGTCGATGCCGACGTTGTAGGCGTTGTCCTCCCACTCGATGCGGATCCCGCTTTGCCCGCTCCAGCTGCCGTTGAAGGCGGTGGCGAGATTGCCGGCCTCCCCCACCGCGCCGCTGTACGTCATCAGCACATTGCCGCTCAGGTCCGAGATGGTGACGGTGGTGTTGCGCGTGCCGCCCGGATAGGAGCCGAGGTCGAAGTGCGTCAGCATCACCCCCTGGCCGTTGAGCGGCTTGAGGTCGATGCGTGCCTTGGAGTCGCTATCGCTGCTGTCGGCCCACGCCACGCCGTGCAAGTCGTTGTACTGGTCGGCCCACCAGCGCATCGAGGTCTCGGACAGCCGCGGCGCGGCATAGTGCACGTCGATCACGCCGGCCATGTCGCCATAGGATTGCGCGAGGAAGGCATAATTAACGCAGGAACTGATGGCGCCGTTGCCGGTGGCATCGCTACTCCCCGCGCACACCGCGTCGCCATCGAAGTCCAGCACCGCACCGTAAGCGGCCGGCGCGCAAAGAGCGGTCGCCAGGCATGCCAGCCCCGCGAGTATGGTTGCTTTTGTTTTCATTCTTATCTCCTCCAGTGATCTCAGGGAACAACCCTATCAGTATCGTCACTCTTATAAAAATAGCCATTTGATAATTCATGCCCGGCACGTTTGATGAATAGCCTGCGCCTATGAGCAGCGCCGCCGGGCGTGGTATCCTACCGGGTCTAACTTTCCCGACCTATCATGACCATTACCGTCTACGGCATCCCGAACTGCGATACCGTTAAAAAAGCACGCACCTGGCTGGCCGACCAGCAGCAGGATTTTGTCTTCCACGATTTTAAAAAGCAGGGCCTGACGCGCGACATCGTCGCCGCTTGGCTCCAGCACCTGTCGCGCGATGTGCTGGTGAACCGCAAGGGCACCACCTGGCGCGCGCTGTCCGATGAGCGCAAGGCGGCCATCGTCGACGATGAAGCGGCCATCGCCCTGATGCTGGAAAATCCCTCCGTCATCAAGCGCCCGGTGCTCGACAACAACGGCGCCTACTCCGTCGGCTTCTCCGACGCGCAGTACCAACAAATCTTCAATAGCTGATATGACTCCATCCAAGACCCTGGCGCTGACCGAAAAGCTGATCTCCCTGTCCTCCGTCACCCCCGACGACAAGGGCTGCCAGCAGCACCTGATCGACCTGCTGACCCCATTGGGCTTCGCCTGCGAAACCATCGAGTCCAACGGCGTAACCAATCTGTGGGCGCGGCGCGGCAGCACCGCCCCGCTGATGGTGTTCGCCGGCCACACCGACGTGGTGCCCACCGGTCCGGTCGAACAATGGCGCTCGCAGCCCTTCACGCCGACCCATCGCGACGGCAAGCTGTATGGCCGTGGCGCGGCCGACATGAAAACCTCGATCGCCGCCTTCGTGGTGGCCTGCGAAGAGTTCATCGCCAAGCACGCCGACCATCAAGGCTCGATCGCCTTCCTGATCACCAGCGACGAAGAAGGCCCGGCCACCGACGGCACCGTCATCGTCTGCAATATGCTCAAGGAACGCGGCGAAACGCTGGACTACTGCATCGTCGGCGAGCCGACCTCGGACGAAACGCTGGGCGACATGATCAAGAACGGCCGCCGCGGCTCGCTGTCCGGCAAATTGACGATCAAGGGCGTGCAGGGCCATATCGCCTACCCGCAGCTGGCCAAGAATCCGATCCACCTGGGTGCGCCGGCGCTGGCCGAACTGGCGGCCGAAGTCTGGGACCACGGTAACGAGTACTACCTGCCGACTTCCTGGCAGATGTCGAACATCCACGCCGGCACCGGCGCCAACAACGTTATCCCGGGCGACATGGTGGTGGACTTCAACTTCCGCTTCTCCACCGCCAGCACGCACGAAGAGCTGAAGCGCCGCGTGCACGCCATCCTGGACAAGCACCATCTGCACTACGACCTGAAATGGGCGCTGAGCGGCCTGCCGTTCCTGACCCCGCGCGGCACCCTGAGCGATGCGCTGGCCGCCGCCATCAAGTCGGAAACCGGCGTCGAAACGGAATTATCGACCACCGGCGGCACCTCGGACGGGCGCTTTATCGCTCAGATCTGCCCTCAGGTGATAGAATTCGGTCCTCCCAACGCAAGTATCCACAAGATCGATGAGCATATCGAGCTGCGATTTGTCGATCCGCTGAAGAATATCTATCGCCGCACGCTGGAGAATTTGTTGACCTGACGTCGTACCCGCGCAGGCGGGTCCCATGCCGAGCGCCCTGGCCGGCGCCGCATGGATGCCCACTTTCGCGGGCACGACGCGCGGCGGCGGCGTGCGCCAACAACTGTTATACCGAGATAGCCATGACCACGACTCTTTTCACCACGCCGCGCGACCTGCTGCGCTACGCCGTCAGCCGCTTCAACACCGCCAAGCTATTTTTCGGCCATGGCAGCACCGAAGCGTATGACGAAGCGGCCTACCTGATCCTGCACACGCTCAAGCTGCCGCTGGACCTGCTCGATCCCTTCCTGGATGCGAAGCTGCTGCCGGAAGAAGTGGCGTCGGTACTGGCCGTGATCGAGCGCCGCGTCAACGACCGCGTGCCTGCCGCCTACATCACCAACGAAGCCTTCCTCGGCACCTACAAGTTCTACGTCGACGAGCGCACCATCGTGCCGCGCTCCTTCATCGCCGAGCTGATTCCCGACTACTTCGCGCCGTGGGTCAACGAGCCGGAAAACGTCTCGAACATTCTGGAACTGTGCACGGGCTCCGGCTGCCTGGCGATCATGATGGCCGACGCCTTCCCCGACGCGCAAGTGGACGCGGTCGACATCTCGGCCGACGCGCTGGAAGTGGCCAAGCGCAACGTCGCCACCTACGAACTGGAACAGCGTTTGACGCTGATCGCGTCCGACCTGTACGCCAACGTCCCTGCCGGTAAAAAGTATGACCTGATCATCACCAACCCGCCGTACGTCAATTCGGGCTCGATGAGCAAGCTGCCGATGGAATACCGCGCCGAGCCGGAACTGGCGCTGGACGGCGGCAAGGACGGCATGGACATCGTGCGCCGCATCGTGGCCGGCGCCGCCGAGCGCTTGACCGACGACGGCCTGCTGATCGTCGAAATCGGCAATGAAAAAGAATTTGCGGAAGCGGCCTTCGGTGAACTCGGCCTGACCTGGCTCACCACCAGCAACGGCGACGACATGGTCTTCCTGCTCACCGCAGACCAACTGAAACTTTAAACACCACGTCGCTCCCGCGCAGGCGGGAGCCCATGCTGAGCATGGATCCCCGCGTGCGCGGGGACGACGGCACGAAAGATTACGAATGATCCGCTTCAACCAAGTAAGCCTGATGCGCGGCATAAAGCCGCTGCTCGAACAAGTCGACGTCACCCTCAATCCCGGCGACAAGATCGGTCTGATCGGCGCCAATGGTGCCGGCAAATCCAGCCTGTTCGCCATGATGCGCGGCGAGCTGCACCCGGACCAGGGCGACATCGATTTCCCGGCCAAGTGGCGTGTCGCCTACGTGGCGCAGGAAACCCCGCCGCTGGACCGCGCGGCGCTCGACTACGCCATCGACGGCGACGTCAATCTGCGCAAGCTGGAAGCGGATCTGGCGCGTCTGGAATCCGAACCGGAAACCACCGAGAACGGCATCGCCATCGGTGAAGTCTACAGCGCGCTGGCCGACGCCGACGCCTACACCGTGCAGTCGCGCGGCGAACAGCTGCTGCTGGGCCTCGGCTTCTCGCTGGACCAGATGCAGCAGCCGGTGGCCAGCTTCTCCGGCGGCTGGCGCATGCGCCTGAATCTGGCGCAGGCGCTGATGTGTCCTTCCGACCTGCTGCTGCTTGACGAACCAACCAATCACCTGGATCTGGACGCCATCATCTGGCTGGAAGACTGGCTGAAACGCTACGCCGGCACCCTGCTCATCATCTCCCACGATCGCGACTTCCTCGACGAAATCGTCAACGTCATCGTGCACATCGACGAGCGCAAGCTGAAACGCTACTCGGGCAACTACTCGGCCTTCGAACGTCAGCGCGCGGCGCAGATGATCCTGGCCGCGGGCGCGCTGGAAAAGCAGCAGCGCAAACGCGCCCACCTGGAATCGTTCGTCAACCGCTTCAAGGCGCAAGCCTCCAAGGCCCGTCAGGCGCAAAGCCGCATGAAGGCGCTGGCCAAGATGGAAGAACTGGCGCCGCTGCGCGCCGCCGCCGAATTCTCGTTCGAATTCCGCGAGCCGCTGAGCGCACCGAACCCGCTGCTGGTGATGGAAGACGTCGACGCCGGCTACAAGATCGAAGACCAGGCCACCGGCGACATCAGCCACAAGACCATCGTCAACAACATCAACTTCTCGCTGCAGATCGGCCAGCGCATCGGCCTGCTGGGCGTGAACGGCGCCGGCAAATCGACGCTGATCAAGACCATCGCCGGCGAGATCGCGCCGCTGACCGGTGAGTCGACCACCGGCAAGGGCCTCAACATCGGCTACTTCGCCCAGCACCAGGTGGAGATGCTGCGTCACGACGAATCGCCGCTGTGGCACTTGGCGAAAATCGCCCCGACCGTGCGCGAGCAGGAACTGCGCAACTTCCTGGGCGGCTTCAACTTCCCGGGCACCATGGTCACCAGCTCGATCGCGCCGTTCTCCGGCGGTGAGAAGGCGCGCCTGGCGCTGGCCCTGATCGTCTGGCAGCGCCCCAACCTGCTGCTGCTCGATGAACCGACCAATCACCTGGACCTGGAAACCCGCGAAGCGCTGACCGAAGCGCTGGCGCAGTTCGAAGGCACGCTGGTGGTGGTATCGCACGATCGCCACCTGCTGCGCGCCACCACCGACCAGTTCATCATCGTCGCCGACGGCAAGCTGCAGCCGTTCGACGGTGACCTGGACGACTACAAGGATTGGCTGTTCCAGACCAAGCTGGGTAAAGGCACCGACGTGCTGCCGGCGGCGGGCAAGGAAAACAAGACCGCCTTCCCGGTGGCCTCGCCGATCGCTCCGCCTGCGCCGGCGCCGGTGGTCAACACCAAGGAACAGAAGCGCAAGGAAGCGGAAGACCGCCAGCGCCTGTCCGCGCTGCGCAAGCCGCTGGAACAGAAGATCAAGCGCCTGGACGAGCAGATCGCCAAGCGCACGGCGCAGAAGGCCGAAGTGGATGCGAAGCTGGGCGAGGAGTCAATCTACGATGCCGCCAACAAGGCCAGGCTGAAACAGCTGCTGGCCGACCAGAGTTTCTTCACCAAGGACCTGGGCGAGCTGGAAGCCCAGTGGCTGGAGCTCAACGAGCAGATGGAAGCGTTGGTCTGAACTAGGCCGCCTGGCGGGCGCCGAACTGGATTTTGCGGATGGACATCAGCTTGTCGATGTCCACCACGATCAGGCGGCGCCCTTCCGCTTCACCAAGACCGACCAGATAATCCACCGCCGCCGCGCCGGCGATCGGCGCGATCTGTTCCGGCTTCAGGGCGACGATATCGGTCACCCCATCCACCACCATCCCCATCACGCAGCTCGACAGCTTGAGGATGATCACATCCGTCAGCGGATCGTGCCGCGCCGGCCGTGGCCCGAAGGCGATGCGCATGTCGACGATCGGCATGATCACCCCGCGCGACACCACCACGCCGCTGACGATTTCCCCATCCGACGAAAAGCGCTCCAGCGCCTGCAAGGGCCGCAGCTCCTGCACCTTAGCGAAATCCAACGCATAATCGAGTCCGCCCAGCCGGAATACCAGGTACTGGCGCGCCTCGCCGGCGGCGGCCTGCGTTATCGAAGAAGACATGATGTTCCTTTCGTTCGGAGAACAGCAAATGCCATCCTAACCGCGCACACCGGCGCCGACGTTGACTAACGTCAACCTTCACCGGCGCCGTCGCGCAATGGCGCGTGTTTGCTACAATCTCGGCATGAACATCATCAATCCGCACGAAGTGGAATTCATCGCCATCCGCGCCCAGGGGCCGGGCGGGCAGAACGTGAACAAGGTATCGAACGCCATCCACGCGCGTTTCAACATCGGCGCCTCGTCGCTGCCGGAGCACATCAAGGAGCGCCTGCTGGCACTGCGCGACAGCCGCATCACGCGCGAAGGCGTGGTGGTGCTGAAGGCGCAGCAATCGCGCAGCCTGGAGGCGAACAAGGAAGATGCGCTGCGCCGGCTGCAGGAAATGGTCGACGGCGTGGCCGTGCTGCCCACCGTGCGCCGCGCCACCAAGCCGACCTACAGCTCACAGCGCCGCCGCCTCGAAGGCAAGGCCAAGGACGGCGAACGCAAGCAAATGCGCGGCAAGGTCACTTTATAAACAGCTGGTGCGCGCCCAGCGCCAGCAGTGCGATGAAGAAGCAGCGGCGGAACACGGCCGGCCGCATTCTGCCGCGCAGCCGCTGGCCCAGCTGCATGCCGGCCATGGCCGGGATCAGCGCCAGCAGCGAAGCGCCGGCCGCCGCCACATGCCACGCGCCACCGACAGTCAGCATCGCCGCCAGCGCCAGCGTGGAGACGGTGAAGGCCAGGCCCATGGCCTGGATCAGGTCATCCTGGTCCAGATCGAGCGCCTGCAAATAGGGCGCGACCGGCATCACGAACACGCCGGTGACGCCGGCCATGACGCCGGTGGCGGCGCCGGCCAGCGGTCCGGCCCAACGCTGTGCGCGCGGCGCCACCCGCATGCGCCAGCCGGTCAGCCCCAGCACGCCGTAGCCCGCCAGCGCCAGCCCAAGCACCGTGCCGCTCCAGGCGGCGGCGCCCAGCAGCGGCGCGCAGGCGGTGCCCACGCAGACCGCCAGCAGCAGCAGCCGGAAGCGCCGCCACAGCGGATACAACGCCGGCCCCGCAGACAGCTGCCATACATTCGTGATTGCCGAAGGCAGGATCAGCAGCGCGGCCGCCTCCAGGGGCGGCATGCGCAGCGTCAGCAAGGCCACCGCCACCGTCGGCAGGCCCATGCCGGTGACGCCTTTCACCAGGCCGGCCAGCACGAAAACCAGGGCAATAAAAAACGTATCCATGCAGCGCATTCTGCCCTGCCGCGCCGCCGCTGAAAATCTGGAATATACTGAGTCAGACTTCGGATAAACCATAGGCTATGCGCTACGACCTCACCGACCTCAAACTGTTCGTCCATATCGCGGAAAGCGGCAGCATTACCGCCGGCGCGCAACTGACGCATCTGGCGCTGCCGTCCGCCAGCGCGCGGGTGCGCGGCATGGAGCAGGCGCTCGACGCGCCGCTGCTGCAACGCGGCCGGCGCGGCGCCGAGCCGACGGAAGCCGGCCGCGCGCTGTTGCAGCACGCGCGTGGCATCCTGCGCCAGGTGGAGGACATGCATGCCGACCTGGCGCAATTCGCTACCGGCCTGCAGGGCCAGGTGCGGCTGCTGTGCAATACCTCCGCCATGACCGAGTTTCTGCCGGACGCGCTGGCCGCTTTCTTGAACGCGCATCCGCAGCTCAGCATCGATCTGGAAGAACGCCCCAGCCGCGATATCGTGCAGGCCGTGGCCGACGGCGCCGCCGACATCGGCATCATCACCGACGCGGTGGACCACGCAGCGCTGCAAACCTTCCCCTTCCGCGACGATCCGCTGGTGCTGGTGATGGCGCGCGGCCATCCGCTGGCGCATAGCCTCGGCCACCAGCGCCGCATCGCCTTTGCCGAGGCGCTGGCGCACGACTTCATCGGGCTGGCGGGAGACAGCGCCTTGCAGCAGCATGTGGCCGGACAGGCGTCCAGGCTGGGACGTCGCATGCATTGCAAGATCCGGCTGCGCAGTTTCGAAGCCATCTGCCGCATGGCGGCCGGTGGCGCCGGCCTTGCCATCGTGCCGGCAACGGCGGCGCGCCGCAGCCCGGACCATTTGCGTATCGTGAAATTGAGCGATGCCTGGGCTGACCGCAAGCTGCTGGTGTGCATGCGCGACGCCGCTGCGCTACCCGGCTACGCCCGCGCGTTGGCGGACGCCTTGCGCCGCTAGTCGTCGACGCGCGGGGCCCAGTTGATCGGCGCGATATGGCCGCTATGCAGCACCGTCATGCCCGGCACGGCGGTGCGCACCTTGACCTTGATTTCCTTGGCCGGCCGATCGTACGGCGCCGGCTCGCCGGGCACGAAAGTCATGGTCCGCACCAGCACGTCGCCGGTCAGCAGCTCCACCGCGCAGCGCGAGCCGCGCTGCACGGCGCTCTTCTGGCGCTGCACCTGGTCCACTTCCGCCTGCGCCTGTTCCTGTTGCACCTGCGCCGCCTTCAAGGCCAGCGACACCTTGGCCACCTGCCGCAGCAGCGGTCCCACCGCCTCGGCCATCTTCTGGAACAAGGGCTCCTGGTCCGGCGTCAGCGTCACCTCGCGCTTGCGCACGCGGGTGGCCAAGGTCAGGTAGTTGCGCACCTCGGTCTGGCCGGTGATCGCGTCCATCTCCGCCTTGCGCGCATCGGCATCGCGCGCGGCGTACTGCACGCGAGGCTGCAGCTCGGCGATCTTCTTGTCGAATTTGGCGGTGTCCGGCACCAGCACGTGCAGCAGCATCTCGTTCTGCTTGCGCGGTCCCGCATGGACGATCTCGATCTTGCGCGCGGCGATGGCGCAGCCCTCGGCCACCTTGATCACCACTTCCTCGGCCATGATCTCGCAGTTGCTGGCCTCCCCGATCACCACGCGGGTGCCGGAGATGATGCAGCTTTCCGCGCGCGCCAGCACAATCTCGCCACGTTTGGTCTGCAGCACGGCGCCGGAAGCGACGCCCTGCACGCGGATCGCGCCGTCGGCGCTGGTGACGCTGCCGCCCATCAGGTTCTTGCTCAGCACAACGTCGCCGCCGCGCGAGACGATGTTGCCGAACACGTCGCCGTGGATGGTGATACTGCCGCCCTCCACCACGCGCTGCTCCTGCACGTCGCCGAATTCCTCGTACTCGCCGGTCAGCTGCAGGTTGCCGGTGGTGCGCGCGCTGACGCCCTCGCGGCTGATGATCTTGGGGCCGACCGACAGCCGCTTGCTGCCCGGGTCGACGCTGAGGAAGCCTTCCACCGCCGACACCAGGAACTCGCCGCCGCGCAGGTTCTCGATCACCGTGCCTTCGCCGGCCACGCTCACCAGTTCGATATCGCGCGGCACCGGCGGCTCCAGCACCAGGCCGGAAAGTTCATAGCCGCGCACACCGGCCGTGCGCGGCACCTTGCGCAGCAGCTTGACGTGCGGTTTCACCTGCGGGAAACGGTTCTGGAAGGTTTGCCAATCGATCTTGCCGTCGGCCTTTTCCTTCGGCGCGTCGCTGCGGTGGATGTCCTGCGAGACTTCGACGATGGCGGCGTCCTTGCCCGGCATCGCATTCAGGCGCCGCGCCACAATGATGCGCGCCAGCCGTCCGCTGGCGATGGCGTCGCGCACCGCCGGCGCATCGACGCCGAAGCGGATGCCCTTGACCCACATGTCGGAAACGAATTCGTCGAAGTTCAGGCGCGCCTGCTGCGGCGGCATGTCCGGTACGTCAAAGAACACCGGCTCGAAGTAGTACTCGGCCTCGCCGTTGATGATCTTGACGGTCTTGTACAGGGCGCGGCGGGCGGCGTGAAACGGTTCGATGCTGTCGGCGAAACGCAGCAGCGGCTTGTCGCGCAGGCGCTCCGGCAGCTCGGGGCCGACGTTGTAAAGCATTCTGCCGAAAACCGCATAATCGAGGCCGGCGAAATAGGCGCTGCTGAGGAACACCTGGCTGACCGCCGCCAGGCACGCCACAGCGCTGGCATCGGCGCAAAAATAGACGCCGTCCGTCCGCTTGACGATCGCTGCAGGCAGATCGCCTTCCGCAGTTTGTTCCAGCGCCGTCGCGTCGTCTGACACAGTGAATCCCCAGGAAGATGTACGTCGGGCCGGCCCGCCACGGCGGAGGCCCTTCACTTTTTGATGTTAGCCCAAGATTAGCATGTTACGCCGGGCTTGCGCCACCCGCTTCAAGGCGGCGCGGTCCGCAGGCGCGGATTCAAATGCCAGTCCAGCGAACCGGCGCTGTCGGCGAACAACAGCTCGCCGCCGTTCGGCGTGCCGCGCAGGCGCGCCTTCAGATCCTTGGGCGGCAGCTGGCGCAACGCGGCGGTATCGGCTGCGGCGAACGGCATGGTGCGCACCATGGTTTCGCCGCTGACCATGTGCAGGCCGCAGCGCGCAATGCCGGACGCCTCCACCTTCTGCTCGATCACGCGCGCCAGCCGGTCCTCCAGCAGCTTGTGCTGCGTCTGGCCCACCTGCAGGTCCTGCTGCAGCTTCTGCAAAGTCTTCACTTCCTCCGCCACCGCGCTGGCGATCTTGCGCAGGAACTGGCCCTGCTCCGGCGTCAGCACCAGTTCCTGCGTGCGCAGCTTGGCGGCCAGCGCCAAGTAGCGCCGCACGTCCGGCAATGCCGACAGGCGGTCGATCTCCTCCTGGCTGGCCTGGTTGGCCTGCGCAAAGGCGGCCACGCGCAGATCCAGCTCGGCGATCTCCTGGTCGAACTGGGTCACGTCCTTCACCAGCACGTAGATCATCATCTCGGTGCGGCGGCGCGGGCCGGCGTTTTCCATCTCCACGTTGCGGCCGGCCACGGCGCAGCCCTCTGCCACTTCGATCAGCAGTTCGTCGGCGATGATCTCGCAGTTGGAAGCCTCGCCCACCTTGACCCGGCTGCCCGAGATGACACAGTTCTCGGCACGGCCGATGGTGACGGCGCCGTTGGCCGCATAGATCATCGCATTGGAGGCGACGCCGGCGATGTCGATATTCCCCGCCGCGTTGTGCACGCTGCCGCTTACCAGGTTTTTGTCCAGCACCACGGCGCCGCCGCGCGAGTGGATATTGCCGTAAACGTTGCCGTGCACCGTGATGTCGCCGCCGGTGACGTCGCGCTGTTCCTGCACGTCGCCGTATTCTTCATAGGCGCCGGCCAGCTGCAGGTTGCCGGTGGTGCGGCCGCTGACGCCGTCCAGGCTGACGATTTTATCGTTGATGGAAATGCGGTTGGACTTGGCGTCCACGCTCAGAAAACCCTCGCGCGTGGAGACCAGGTACTCGCCGTCCTCGAAGGTCCTGGCATCGGTGCCGTCGCCGGCCAGGAAGCGCAGCGTCAGATCCTTGGGCGGCTCGGGATCGGTCTTGCGGCCGGCCAGGTCGAAGCCCGGCAGGCCGGGCACCGGCGGCAGCTTTTTCAGCAGCCGCATCTCGGCCTTGATCTGCGGGAAGCGGTTCTGGAAGCTTTGCAGATCGATGCGGCCGTCGGCGCGCGCCTTGGGCGCATCGCTGCGATGCAGGTCGGACGACACTTCGACCACGGTGGCGTCCTGGCCCGGCTCGGGCTCGAGGTCGGTGGCGAAGGTGATGCGGTCAGGCTTGGTCGACACCATGGCCGCTTTCACGGCCGCCACGTCGATGCCGAAGCGGATGCCCTTGTTCCACATGTCGGCGATGAATTCGTCGATGTCGAGCTGCACCGGGCGTTCGGGAATCACGGTACCGTCGGGCAGCGTCATCTCTTCCTGGTACAGCTGCTGGAAGTAGTATTCGGCATAGGACACGCTCATCTTGGGCGCCTTGTACAGCGCCAGGCGGTTAGCGTCGAACACGCGCACCGCATCGGCCAGGCGCAGCGCCTGCACGTCGCCGACCTCCGGCCCCACATCGTACAAGGCCTTCAGCAGCGCCGGATAATCGAGGCCGACGAAGTACCAGCCCGCCTGAAACACGTGCGTGAGCGCCGCCAGCAGCGCTGGCTTGCTCATGCCCAGATCGATGTAAATCCCGTCGGCGCGACTATCCACGCCTATCGGCAAGCTCGGAACCGGAGCAGCAACTTCTTGAACCACGGTCTTCCTCCAAACGGCACGCATGGGCCGAAAGGCGTTGCGTGTAATTAATTTATATTACACGCACACTAACGGAAGGAAAGGAATTTTGGCGGCGAAAACGGCACAACTGTGAATTTATTGATACACATCAATACAATAAAAATAACAATTGTGCGATTTTGACAGTTTTAATTGTCTACTAACCAAGCAAAGGTCAGCGCAAGGTCAGCGCCGTGGGGGATTGGCGTACAAATCCTGGCTGACTTCGTTGATCTGGCGGCGCAGGTCGCGGCGCTCGTCGGGGGTCATGCGGCCGACGCGGCGATTCATCTCGGCGTTGCGGGTCGCTTCCTGCATGGCGCGGCGCTGCTCTTCGGCGCGCGCCTCGTAGCTGCGCGGATCGAGCTGGCGGCCGTCGGCCGGACGTTGCTGGTCACGCTGGTCACGCTGGCCCTGCTGCTGCTGCTGCTCGCGCCGCTGCGGGCCGTCGCCGCCGTCGGCATGCGCCACGGCGCCGGCCAACAGGCCGCAACACACCAACGCGGAGGCCACGGAAGACCGAACGCAAAAAGATGCGCTTGCTGCCGCGAATATTTTTTTGTGATCGATGAACATGGCGTTCCTAAAGAGCTGAATCTATGCCCGCAGTGTATGATGCTTTGACCGAGGGGGTAAGGCGAATTGGGTAAAGTTTGTAATAATTTGTAATGGGTCGTCCTGCGCGCGTTTTCGCAGGACGAATATGACGTTACCATAGCAACATGAATAAGACAAATCCGGCCATCAAATGACTAGCACAACGACTGAATCCAACAACACCGCCGCCAATTCCAACGGGCACGCGGCCAAGATCATGGTGGTCGACGACGATGTGCGCCTGCGCGACCTGCTGCGCCGCTACCTCACCGAACAAGGCTTCAACGTCTTCACCGCCGAAAGCGCGACCGCCATGAACAAGCTGTGGCTGCGCGAACGCTACGACCTGCTGGTGCTGGACCTGATGCTGCCCGGCGAAGACGGCCTGTCGATCTGCCGCCGCCTGCGCGGCGCCGGCGACCAGACGCCGATCATCATGCTGACCGCCAAAGGCGAGGACGTCGACCGCATCGTCGGCCTGGAAATGGGCGCCGACGACTACCTGCCCAAGCCTTTCAACCCGCGCGAGCTGGTGGCCCGCATCGGCGCCGTGCTGCGCCGCCGCGGCCCGGACGAAATCCCCGGCGCACCGTCGGAAACCCCGCAGACCTTCGAGTTCGGCCAGTTCGTGCTGGACCTGGGCACCCGCACGCTGAAGAAAAACGGCGAAACGGTGCCGCTGACCACCGGCGAATTCTCGGTGCTGAAGGTGTTCGCGCGCCATGCGCGCCAGCCGCTGTCGCGCGAAAAGCTGATGGAACTGGCGCGCGGCCGCGAGTACGAAGTGTTCGACCGCAGCCTGGACGTGCAGATTTCGCGCCTGCGCAAGCTGATCGAGCCTGATCCATCGAGCCCGCTGTACATCCAGACGGTGTGGGGCCTGGGCTATGTGTTCATCCCGGAGGGCCAACCGCGCTAAGGTGCGGGTGCGTACATGAAGTCGTTGTTCTCCCTCCGCCTGGCCAGCCTGAAAAGCGGCTTATTCTGGCGCACCTTCTTCCTGCTGGGCGCCCTGACCACCACCAGCATGACCGCGTGGGTCGGCATGATCAGCGCGGTGCAGCACGAGCCGCAAGTGCAGCAGATCTCCTCGCAGGTGATCTCGGTGGTCACCATCACGCATGCCGCCCTCACTCACTCGGCGCCGGAACTGCGGCGCGAGCTGCTGTTCGAGCTGGTGTCCAACGAGGGCATCCGCGTGTTCCCGCTGGAAGAGGACGATAAGGTCGAACCGCCGGCCAGCAATGCCCTGATGCCCGACATCGAACAGCTGGTCAAGGCCAAGCTGGGCGCCGACACGCGCTTCTCGTCCAAAGTCAATGGCGTGTCCGGCTTCTGGGTCAGTTTCAAGATCGACGACGACGCCTACTGGCTGATGCTGGAGCGCGAACGCATACGCGGCCTGACCGGCATCCAGTGGCTGGGCTGGGCCAGCGTGGTGTCGGTGGTGTCGCTGGTGGGTGCGGCCTTCATCTCCAGCCTGATCAACCTGCCGCTGCGCCGGCTGACACAGGCCACGCGCGACTTCGCACAGGGCAAGCGCCCGGCGCCGCTGCCGGAAAAAGGGCCGCTTGAAATCATGGAGGCCAACCGCAGCTTCAACCAGATGGTGGATGAATTGCAGCAGGTGGAGTCGGACCGCGCGGTGATCCTGGCCGGCATTTCGCACGACCTGCGCACGCCGCTGGCGCGCATGCAGCTGGAGCTGGAGATGGCCAACCTGTCGACCGAGGCGCGCGAAGGCATGCAGTCCGACATCGGCCAGATGGACGCCATCATCGGCCAGTTCCTCGACTACGCCAAGCCGACCGAGGCGTCGAGCTTCATCAACATCGACATCAGCGAGCTGCTGAGCGACACCGCGCACGAGGTGTCGCGCCTACCCGATGTACGGATCGACACCGACATCGAGCCCGGCGCGCATGCGATGGGCAACGCCACCGACATCAAGCGCGTCATCAACAACCTGATCGAGAACGCGCGCCGCTACGGCAAGACGCCGGACGGCGACGTCACCGAGATCGATATCAAGTGCAGCGTCAAGGTGGTGCATGCGGTCAAGCGGGTGGTGATCGAGGTGCAGGACCACGGCAACGGCGTGCCGGCGGACCAGATCGAGCAACTGCTCAAGCCCTTCACGCGGCTCGACGCCGCGCGCGGCCAGGCCAACGGCGCCGGCCTGGGACTGGCCATCGTCGACCGTGTGTTGATCCGCCACAACGCCGAACTGCAGGTGCGCAACCGCGAAGGCGGCGGCTTGCAGATCGTGATCATGATGAAGGCGCTGTGATGCGGCGTGCTTTACGTTGCGCCAGGCTGGTCGCCGTCATCGCCGCTGCGGTGCCGGCCCACGCCGGTGGCCCCGCCGCCGCACCGAAGGCTTCCGCGCCGGCCGCATCCGCCGTGCAAACGCGCGAACCTACCGACGAGGAGCGCAGCTCCTTCGACGACTACTACCGCGAGCAAGTGCCGGTGCGCGTCAGCGGCGGGCCGTCGCTGTTCGCGCCCATGTTCGACATCTCGCGCCGGCGCGGCCAAGCGTGGCAGGTGATTGCGCGCGTGGATTCCTCGCCGCGCCACCACTCGCCGGAGCTATGCCGCCAGGTCCGCACCAGCTACATCTACGACGCCAAGGCGCCGCAAGGCCAGCGCTGGGTGCCATCGGCCGCAGCGCCGGAATGGTACGTCTGGCTGGCCACGCCCAAAGTCATCTGCACCGCCGCCCAGTACACGGTGCGCATGGACCCGGCGGTCAGCAACGAGGACGCCACGGCGCTGCTGCGCCAGCACCGCGAACTGCTGCTGCGCGCGCGCCTGCTCTTCGCCGGCCATTCCGGCTGCGCGCGCCAGCGCGCCCTCACCTTCCGCCTGAACGCCATCGAACCGGCGGCGCCGGCCAACGGCGCAGCGGCGATGGTGGGCATGGTCTTCGAGAGCGACCGCGAGACGCACGTGCGCGTCGCCGTGCGCAAGCATCGCGGCGAATACGCGGCGTGGAACGTCAGCTGCAATGGACTTTAATGGTTGATCGGGTGCTCGGGCGCTTCCAGCAGCTTGGTCAGCAATAGCTCGGTCGAGCCGTAGCCGTACAGCGAATCGGTCTCCAGGCCCTGGGTTTCGTAGGACACGGATTCCTCGCGCTCCGAGCGGCTCGGATCGGCATCGGCGTAGGTCACGCGCCAGGCGCGCTTGAGGGCATCGGCGCGGCGCAGGAATTGCGGCACCGGCCACATGGCGGGATCCCACTGCGCGATATCGCCCAGCACGCGCCAGTGGCCGCTGGCCAGCGCCATGTCGCCGCACCGCAGCACCTTGACGGCGTCCTGCGGGCGCAGGGTGTTCAACTCCTGCGCCGACGGCAAGCGCGCCAGTTTGGGACCGAACAGGTACGCGAGCATGATTTTGCTGCCGGGCGACAGTCGCGCCACCAGACCCCATCCGTAGCCGCCGTCCAGCAAAGGCACGGCAAACCAGCTCCCCTCTTGATACGACTGCTTCATTCACACCCTTTCATCGGCGCCGGCGGCGCAAGTCCGCAGTGTAGCCAGAGCGCGCAAAACGCGGCGCACGCCTCCGTCCCCGATGACAACTGTGTTACACTGGCGCCTCGCTAGGGGTCCTGGAACGTCGTTTCCGGGTGAGAGATACCCTTCGTACCTGATCTGGATAATGCCAGCGAAGGAAAGCGCAAATGTGGTTCTCCCCTCCTTTGATGGCTCTCTTCGCGGCTCCCAGCCGAACAAGTAGAGAGCCGATATGTCCAAACCAAACCTTGCAGTATCCGCCATCTCGTTGGCGGTGTTACAGATGACTTCCGCCGCCGCCGAAGAGGCCGACCAGACGATGCAGGAAGTCGTCGTCACCGCCACCAAGACCCGCGCCGCCTCGGCCTCCGTGGCCGGTTTTTCCACTGCGCCGCTGCTGGAGACCCCGGCCTCGGTCAGCGTGATCACGGCCCAGCAGATGCTGGACCTGCAGATCCGCTCCACCACCGACGCCGCCAAATTCGACGCCAGCCTGAGCGACGCCTACAACGCGGTCGGCTACGCCGAGCAGTTCTCGATCCGCGGCTTCAAGCTGGACAACGCCTCCAGCTACCGCAAGGACGGCACCGCCATCGCCGGCGACACCCAGATCCCGCTGGAGAACAAGGAACGCCTGGAAGTGCTCAAGGGCCTGTCCGGCCTGCAGGCCGGCGTCAGCGCGCCGGGCGGCATGATCAACTTCGTCACCAAGCGCCCGACCGACACGCCGCTGCGCAGCGTGGTGCTGGAAGCGCGTGAACGCGGCACGCTGTACGGCGCCGTCGATCTGGGCGGCCGCTTCGAGAACAGCGATTTCGGCTACCGCATCAACGCCGCCGGCGAGCGCCTGCGCTCCTACATCAAGGGCGCGGACGGCAACCGCAAGTTCGTCTCGGGCGCCTTCGACTGGCGCATTTCGCCGCAGGCGCTGTTGCAGATCGACGCCGACTACCAGCGCAAATCGCAAATCACGGCGCCGGGCTACCAGCTGCTCAACAACGCCACCCTGCCGCTGGTCGACGCCGACGTGCTGCTCAACGACCAGCCGTGGACCCGTCCCGTTGAAACCACCAGCAGCAATATCGGCGTGCGCTTCGAGTACCAGTTCTCGCCCGAGTGGAGCGCCACCCTCAGCGCCAACCAGCACCACTTCAAGCGCGACGACTACACCGCCTTCCCTTACGGCTGCGGCGCGCAAGACCTGTATCCGGGCTACTGCGGCAATGGCGACTACGACGTCTACAACTACATCAGCAAGGGCGAGAAGAAATCGCCGCTGACGGCGCAGGCGCTGCTGCAGGGCCGCTTCGCCACCGGCGCCGTCAAGCATGAACTCACCGTCGGCGCGTCGTTCTTCAAGAACAGCGAGAAATGGGGCGACTACCTGTACGACTATTCCGGCACCAGCAATATCTATCATCCGGTGGTGGTGGCGCCTGCCACGGGCGACAGCGGTCCGGTGGCCGAGCGCCGCCGCGACAACGAACGCGCCCTGTTCGCGCAGGACATCGTCAGCCTGACCGCGCAGCTCAAGCTGCACGCGGGCGCCCGCTACGTCCAGCTCAAGCGCGACGAATATGTGGAACCGGACGAAGACGAGCTTGTGCCGCCGCCTTACGCCCACACCGACATCGGCTTCTGGCTGCCGAACCTGGCGCTGGTGTACAACGTGCGTCCCAACGTCGCCATGTACGCCTCCTACGCGCAGGGCCTGGAGCATGGCGGCGTGGCGCCGCTGGGCACCGAGAACAAGCACCGCGCGCTGGCGCCAAGCAAATCGAAGCAGGTGGAAGTGGGCGTTAAAGCCGACCTGCGTCAGGACCTGAGCGCCACCGTGGCCCTGTTCGAAATTCGCAAGGGCCTGGAATACATCGACGCCGACAAATACTATGTGCGCAACGGCGAGGCGCAGAACCGCGGCCTCGAACTGGCGCTGAACGGCCGCGCCACGCGCGAGCTGACGGTGGGCTTCTCGGCCACCGCGCTCAACACGCAGCAGCGCGGCACCGGCTCGGCGAAACTGGACGGCAAGCGCGTGACCGACGTCGCCGCGTTCAAGTCTTCGGTGTATGCGGATTACGCGGTGCCGCAGGTGATGGGCCTGAAGGTCGGCGCCAACTGGCTCTACTCCGGCAAGAAAGCCTTCGACGCGGCCAATACCGTGTTCGTGCCGAACTACCATGTGGCGAACCTGAGCGCATCCTACGCCACCCGCATCGGCAACGTCGGCACGACTTTCCGCGCCGGCATCGACAACGCCTTCGACAAGTTCTACTGGCGCGATGTCACGCCGGACCTGGGCGGCTATTTGATGCCGGGCGCCTCGCGCACCTTCCGCGTGTCGGCGCAGTTCGACCTTTAAAGTTGGGCCAGCGCGCTCGCCACCGTGGCGACGCGCTGTTCGACGCTGCCGCTCACCGGCAGGTAGGAAATGCCGCGTGCCGCCAGTTCTTCCAGCAGCATGCGGTTGATGGTGATGCTCACTGCTTCATCTTCTCGCTGCAGGCCGTCCGCCACCCACGGGATGTCGGACGCCGTCACCAGCGTGATGTCGTAATCGCTTGCATGCGCATCGGCCAGGACGGCCAGTTGATCGTCTATGCCGCCGAAGTAATGGCGGCTGTAGACCGCCGTCATCAACGGCGTGGTGTCGCAGAACAGAAAGCCGTGCGCGCGCGGCGCGGCGGCCTCCTCGCGTGCGCGCTGGGTGCGGGCGATGTGGATCTGGTCGACCGCCACCGGCACGCGGCCGGAGGCGTCCACGAACTCCCTCAGGTATTCCGGCACCCACACGGTGCCGTAGCGCTGCGCCAGCGCGGCGGCCAGCGTGGTCTTGCCGGAAGACGCCGTGCCGAGTATCGCGACCCGTTTCATTCCAGCGCCAGACGGCGGCCGCCGGTGCCGGTGTCGCCGCTCCATGCGCGCAGGCCCACCACCGCCATGCCGACGAAGACGCCGTACAGGATCGCGGTCAAAATCAGGTTCTTGTGCAGGTACAGGCCCACGTACAGCACGTCGACGACGATCCAGACATGCCAGTTCTCGATCTTTTTACGCGACAGCAGCAACTGGCCGACCAGCGAACCGGCCGTCAGGAAACCGTCCGAATGCGGCACATCGGTATCGGTGTAAGTCTTGAGGAACCAGGCCAGCACCACGAAGCCGCCCAGCCACGCGGCGGCGGCGCTCCAGCGGCCGCGCGCCGTCAGCGAGGTGACCGGCAGCCGGTCATGGCTATCGTCGCCGTGCAGCCATTGATACCAGCCGAAGATCGAGACGGCAATGAACACCAGTTGCAGGCCCATGTCGCCGTACAGGCGCGAACCATAAAACACCAGGCCGTAGGTGGCCGACGAGATGATTGCGAACAGCCAGCCCCAATGGCTCTGGCGGATGTTGAACCACACCGTCGCCACCGACAGCATGAACGACAGCAGCTCCAGCGGAGTCGTGGCAAATACTGCCAGGTGCAAAGGCATATTCGCGTAACTTAACAGGACCGGCAGGAGCGGCAGCATCGTCATTTTTTCGGGTACTTGATGGTCATTTCTTTGAGCAGATTGTCGGCATGGTCGACTTCCGCCATCACCCACAGCATATACCGGATATCCAGATGGATGGCGCGGGTGATATCGCGGTCGAAGTACCAGTCCTTGGTGATCGACTCGTAGGTCGAATCGAAATTCAGGCCGATCAGCTCACCGCGCTTATTCATCACCGCCGAACCGGAATTGCCGCCGGTGGTGTCGGCGCTGGTCAGGAAGTCGACCGGCACCGTGCCCAGGATAGGGTCCTTGAACTGGCCGTAGCGCTTGGCCTTGATGGCTTCCAGCAGATTGGCCGGCGCGTTGAACGGTTCCTTGCCGGTGTTCTTCTCGACGATGCCTTCGATGGTGGTGAACGGACCCTTGGTGATGCCGTCCTTCGGCGAGTACGGCGACACGGTGCCATAGGTCACGCGCAGCGTCGAATTCGCATCAGGATACACCGGCTTGCCCTGCGACTTTTTGTACGCGATCACGGCCGCCATGTATTGCGGGATCACGCGTTCCAGGTTGCCGTCCAACTCCTTGCGGCGCTCCTTGAGCGACTGCGCCACGCCGTCGATCTTCACCGCCAGCTTGAGGAAGGCGTCGTCCGATGCGCGCACGGCGTCGGCGTCCTTGCCGACCCACCCCAGGCGCTGGGCGGTGTCGCCCAGTTGCGACTGCGCGTACAGCGCCGGCACGGCGTCCGCCGCCGGCAGCAGCGCGTCCAGCTCCGCCACGTGCATGGACTTCGGCAGCCTGGCGTAGCGCTGCAGGGCCGCCGCCAAGCGGGCCTGGTCGACACCGGCCACATACGACTGCTCCAGGCGGTTCAGGCGCGCCTTGATGAAGGCCAGGTCGCGTTGCTGATAGCCGCTTTCGCGTTCGGCGTCCGGCTTGGCGCTTTCCTGCGCCAGGCGGTACAAGGTGGCGCCGGACTTCAGCAGGTCGCCGGTGGTGGCGACGCCGTAGCCGAATTCCTCATCGCTCAGGGCGATGTCGGCGGCGATCACCGCATCCAGCTCGGCCAGCAGTGTCTTCGACACGCCGGCCTGCTTGCCGTACCAGGCGCGGAACTCGGCGTCCTGCACATCCTTGATGGCGGCGATGTCCTTGCGCGCGAAGCCGTCCATCAGGCCCCGGGTTTTCTTCATCACGTTGTTGAGGCTCTTGACCACGCTGGCGTAACGCACGGCGGCGGCTTCGCTGTCCTTGGTGCTGGCGGCGATCACGTCCAGGTCGGACTGGATCTCCGACGCCTTGGCCGGATAGGCGGCGTCGCGCGCGTAACGGATTTCCGACGGCAGCTTGTAGCGGCTGGTGCGGCCCGGATAGCCGGCCAGCAGCACCGGATCGCCGTTCTTCAGGCCTTCGGCCGACACCACCAGGAAGTCCCTGGACTTGTAGGGCACGTTGTCCGGCGACGGATCGGCCGGGCGGCCATCCTTGCCGACATAGGCGCGCAGGAAGGAGTAATCGCCCACGTGACGCGGCCACTCGTAGTTGTCGATGTCGCCGCCGAAGTCGCCCAGCGAATTGGCCGGCGCATACACCAGGCGCACGTCGCGGATCATCATCTGGCGGATGCGGTAGTACTCAAGGCCGCGATGGAAGGCCGGCACCGAGCAGCGGTAGAACTTGTCGCTCTCGCATTCGGCGATCAGCGCCTTGATCGATTTTTCCACCGCTTCGCTGCGCTGCTTGCCGCTCATGGACGGTGCGATATCCTTCAGCACGCGGGCGGTGACGTTCTCCACCTTGTCGGTCACGTACACCAGCGTGTTCGGGCCGCCCGGCAGTTCCTGGGCGCGGGTCTTGGCCAGGAAGCCGTTGGCGATGTAATTGTGTTCCGGGGTCGAGTTGCGCTGGATGGCGCCGTAGGCGCAGTGGTGATTGGTGACCACCAGGCCGGCGTCCGAGACGAACGAGGCCGAGCAGCCGCCCAGCGAGACGATGGCGCTCATCGGGTGCTTGGACAGGTCGGCCAGCTTTTCCGCCGGGATGGCGATGCCGACGCGCTTCAGTTCGGATTTCAGTTGCGGCAGCTGGTACGGCTGCCATTGGCCTTCGTCGGCGTGTGCGCTCGTGACGCACAGCAGCGCGGCTGGCATGACTAAGTGTTTTAACAAAGTTAACAAGATATGGCCCCAGGTTGAATTCAGCGCCGATATTATAGATCGAAGCTCAGCGTCAGCCTACAGCCGCCGGCCGCCGGGCTGGCGATATCGAGCCGCCCGCCCAGCGCCGCCACCCGCTGCGCCATGCCGATCAGGCCGAACGAGTCCGGCTTGTCGCGTTGCGCCGGCGCCATGCCCACGCCGTCGTCGGTCACGCTCAGCGCCAGCCGGCCTTCGCGCACCGCCAGCGCGATCTCGACCTGCCGCGCGCCGGCATGGCGGCGCACGTTGCTGAGCGCCTCCTGCACGGCGCGGAACAGCACCGTGGCCAACTGCGGCGACACCCCGGCCAGCGCCGCCTCGTCGGCCAGCGCCAGCGTGCAGGCCAGGCCGCTGCGCTTGCGGAACTCGGCCCCCTGCCACTCCAGCGCCGCCGCCAGGCCCAGGTCCAGCACCGCCGGCCGCAGTTCGTTCATGATGCCGCGCACGCTGCGGATCGTGGCGTCAAGGTTTTCCAGCGCCAGTTCGGTGCGCTGGTGCAGGCGCGCGTGGTGGCTGCGGGTGCGGTCGCGCAGCATGCCGACATCGATGCGCAGCGCCAGCAGGTTTTGCCCCAGCTCGTCGTGGATGTCGCGCGCGATGCGGTGGCGCTCTTGCTCCTTGACTGTCTCCAGGTGCTCGGCCAGCTTGCGCAGCTGTTCGCGCGAGGCGCGCAACTCCGCTTCCACGCGGATGCGCTCGGCCGCCTCCTGCAGCAGTCGGCGGTTGGTCTCGGTCAGCTCGGCGGTGCGCGCCACCACCCGCGCATCGAGCTCGCGCGACAACGCCAGCAGGTCCGACTCGGCGCGCAGGCGCGCGGTAATGTCGGAGAACACGCCGATGTAATGGGTAATGGCGCCGTCGGTATTGCGCATCACCGACAGCGACATCGACGCCACGTAGAGCGTGCCGTCGCGCCGGCGGTTGTGTACCGTGCCCTCCCACTTGCCGTTGCTGCGCAGGCAGCGCATGGCTTCGGCGTGGTAGCCGACCGGGTGCGCCTCGCGGCGGCCGAGGAAGCGCGGATTGCGGCCCAGCGATTCCTCCACCGCATAGCCGGTCAGCCGCGTGAAGGCCGGGTTGACCGCGACTATGCGCTGGTCGGCGTCGCACACCAGCACGCCCTCATTGATATTGTCCAGCACCTCGAAGGCGCGCCGCCGCGCCGCCTCGCCGCCCATGCCCGGCAGCGTGACGGTGCTCTCGGCGGCGGCACGCATGGCGTCCGCGTCCGGTTCGGGGAGCGGCCGGCGCACCATGTCAGTCCGCCCCCGCCGACAGGTATACGCAAATCGGAACGGGGCCGCCGGCGGACGCAGCGATGCCGACCACAGGAATCGCTGCCTCGGCTACAGGTACTGCAACGGCGCGACGTTTGCTCATCTGGGCGCGACCACCAGCGCTCTAGGATGGAAGAAGTGGGTTGTATCTACAGCTTGCCAGCCGATTATACAAAGGAGCACAGCAAAAACCAAGCACGGTGCCTAGCGCACGTCCGCGTGCCAACCGCCGCCCAGCGACTGGATCAGCGCAATCGCCGTGGTCTGGCGGTCGACCTGCGCCTGCACCAGCGAACGGCGCGCGCTCAGCGCGGTCTGCTGCGCCGTCACCACCTCCGTGTAGCTGACCTGGCCGGCACGGTAGCGGTTGAGCATCTGCACCTCGACCTGGTCGGCCGCCTCGGAGGCGGAGCGGCGCAGATCCTGCTGCTGCGCCAGTGTGCGGGTGGCGGCCAGTTGGTTCTCGACGTCGGCAAACGCGCTCAGAACGGTCTGGCGATAGGCGGCGATGGCCTGGTCGCGCCCAGCCTCGGCGCCGCTGACGCGGGCCTTGGTGGCGCCGGCGTCGAACAGCGTCTGCGCCGCCGACAGGCCGAGCGACCACAGATTGTTGGAGGCGTTGAACAAGCCGCCGCCGGCGGCGGCGCCGTAGCCGAAGGAACCGCTCAGATTCAGGCTCGGGAAATAGGCGCTGCGGGCGATGCCGATCTGCTCATTGGCGGCGGCCACGCGGCGCTCGGCGGCGGCGATGTCGGGCCGGCGCTGCAGCAGCGTGGACGGCACGCCGGTCGGCACGTCCGGCACCACGATGCTCCAGGCGGCCGGCGCCAGCGTGAACTCGCCGGCCGCCTTGCCCAGCAGGACCGCGATGGCGTGTTCCAGCGTGGCGCGCTGACGCACCAGCGAGATCTGGTCGATGCGGGCGTTGGCCAACTGGGTTTGCGCCTGCAGCAGGTCGGACTTGGCGGCGATGCCGGCGTCGAAGCGGTTCTGGGTAATCTGCAGCACGCGCTGGTAGCCTTCCACGGTGGCGTCGAGCAGCGCTTTTTCGGCATCGGTCTGGCGCAGCGAGAAGTAGTTGGTGGCCAGCTCGCCCTGCGCCGACAGACGCGCGGCGGCCAGTTCGGCGCCGCTGGCCTGCAGGTTGGCGTTGGCGCTGCCGGCGCCGGCGCGCAGCCGGCCCCACACGTCCGGCTCCCAGCTGGCGCCAATGTTGGCGCGGTACTGGCTCTGCGTCGGCGTGTTGCCGCCACCGCCGGAGCGGGTGGCGCTGCCGTTCAGGTCCACGCTGGGGAACAGCGCGGCGCGCTGCTCGGCCACCAGCGCCCTCGCCTGCGCGTACGCGGCCACGGCGGCGGCCACGTTCTGGTTGTTCACCTCCACCGTGTCGGCCAGCTGGTTCAGGATGGGATCGGAAAACAGCTGCCACCACGGGCCGCGTTCCAGCGTATCGGCCGGCGCGGCGGCGGTCCAGCCGGCGGCCGCCTTGTCGGCGTCGCTCGGCGTTTCCTTGTAGGCCGCCGGCTGCGCCGTGGCGGGCGTGTTGTAGGTCGGCGTGACCGAGCACGCGGTCAGCAGCGCGGACGCCACGGCCAGCGCGATCAGTGGATAACGGGGGGGTGCTATGTGTGGGCTCATGGTGTAATCGGCGACTCGCCGCCTTGGATACGGCTCAATTGTTGTTCGGAGGGGCTGCGGCGGCGCAGCTTGTCCATCAGGATGTAGACCACAGGGGTGGTCAGGAGTGTCAGGCACTGGCTGGCGATCAAGCCGCCGATGATGGCGACGCCCAACGGCTGGCGCAGTTCCGAGCCTTCGCCGAAACCGATCGCCAGCGGCAGCGCGCCGAGCGCGGCGGCCAGGGTGGTCATCAGGATCGGGCGGAAGCGCAGCATGCAAGCCTCGCGCACGGCCTCGCGCGGCGACAGCCCGCGCGAACGCTCGGCCTCCAGCGCGAAGTCGATGATCAGGATGGCGTTTTTCTTGACGATACCGATCAGCAGGAAAATGCCGATCAGCGCTATCGTCGAAAACTCCATCTTAAATACCAGCAGCGCCAGCACCGCGCCGACGCCGGCCGACGGCAGCGTGGTCAGCACCGTCACCGGGTGCACCAGGCTTTCGTACAGGATGCCCAGCACGATGTAGATCACCACGATGGCCGCCAGGATCAGCAGCGGCAGCGACTTGTTGCTGTCCTGCGCAGCCTTGGCGGCGCCGGCGAAACTGCCGCGCACATTGTTCGGCATGGCGATTTCCGCCTCGGCCGCCTTGATCTGTTCCGCCGCGTCGGACAGGCTGGCGCCTTCAGCCAGGTTGAAGGCGATGGTGGTGGCCAGTTCGCCGTCCTGGTGGTTGATCGAGGTGGCGGCCGAGCTTTCGGCAAACGTCGCCAGCGTTGACAACGGCACCATGGTGGTGGCTGCGGTGCTCAGCGCCGATCCGGACGAGGCATCCTTGACCGCCGGCGCGGCGACGTTGGCGGCAGTGCTGCCGGTGGTTCCGGTGGTGCCGGTGGTGGTCGCCGTCGGCGCTCCGCTCGGATTGGTGGCGGACGGCGACGGCAAGCCCTTCGACGGCACATACACATCGTTCAGCGCATTCGGGCTCTTGGCGAAGCCGCGCGGCACTTCCATGATGACCTTATACTGGTTCAGCTCATCGTAAATGGTCGCCACCTGGCGCTGGCCGAAGCTGTTGTACAGCGCATTGTCGACGTCCCTGGCGGAGACGCCCAGGCGCGCCGCGCTTTGCTTGTCGATGGTGACAAAGGTCTCGACGCCATTCTCGGCCTGGTCGGAATCGACGTCGATCAGCGACTTCTGGCCCTTCATCGCCTCGGCCAGCCGGGTCGCCCATTTTTTCAGGTCGGCCTGGTTATCGCTTTTGAGCGTGTACTGGTAGTTGGCGTTGGCCGAACGGCCGCCCGAACGCAAATCCTGCACGGGACTGAGGAACAGGCTCACGCCGGTGACCTTGGCCAGCTTGGGCCGCAGGCGCGCAATCACCGCCTGCCCGGCCACGGAACGCTGACTGGCCGGCTTCAGGTTGATGAACATGAAACCGCCGCCGGCGCGCCGCCCGCCGGTGAAGCCCACCACCGTCGCCACGTCGGGATCTTCCTTGATGATGTTGACCAGTTGGCGCAACTTGCCCTGCATGGCCTGGAACGAAATGCTCTGGTCGGCGCGGATGCCGCCGTTGATCTGGCCGGTGTCCTGCTGCGGGAAGCCGCCCTTCGGAATGGCCGAGAACAGGTAGACATTCAGGCCGATCACGAACACCAGGCTCAGCATCACCAGCCACACGCTGCCCAGCGCCCAGTCCAGGCTATGCTCATAGCCTTTCAGGACGATGTCGAAACCGCGCTCGAAGAAGCGCGCGATGCGGCCCGGCGGTTTGGCGTTGTGCGCGTTCGGCGACAGCAGCCAGGCGCACATCATCGGCGTGGTGGTCAGCGAGATCACCAGCGAAATCATCACCGCCGCCGACAGCGTGATGGCAAATTCCTTGAACAGTGCGCCGAACTGGCCGCCCATGAACAGCAGCGGAATGAACACGGCGATCAGCGAAAGGCTGATCGACAGCACGGTGAAGCCCACCTCGCGCGCGCCCAGCAGCGCCGCCTCGAAGCGGTCCATGCCGGCCTCGATGTGGCGGGTGGTATTTTCCAGCACCACGATGGCATCGTCGACCACGAAGCCGGTGGCCACCGTCAACGCCATCAACGACAGGTTGTTCAGGCTGAAACCCAGCAGATACATCACGCCGAAGGTGCCCAGCAGCGACACCACGGTGGCCACCGCCGGCACGATGGTGGCCCGCACATTGCGCAAGAAGACGCTCACCACCAGCACCACCAGCAATATAGAAATGATCAGCGTCACTTCGATCTCGTGCAGCGAGGAGCGGATCGAGTTGGTGCTGTCGCTGGCCACCTGGATGGTCACATCCGGCGGCAACTGCGCCTGCAAAGTGGGCAGTTGCGCACGCACGCTGTCCACAGTCTCGATCACGTTGGCGCCGGCCTGGGAACGCAGCAGCACGATGATGGCCGGCTGACCGTTGAACAGGCCAAGATTGTTCTGGTCTTCCACGCCGTCCACCACTTCCGCCACGTCCTGCAAGCGGATCGGCGTGCCGTTGCGGAAACCGACGATCAGGCGGCGGTAGTCGGCAGCGCTGCGGCCGCCGCTGGCGTTGGCCGATTCGGTATAAATCTGCAGGCGGCGGCCGTCCCCCTGGATCGCGCCGCGCGGGCGGTTGGCGTTGGCGGCCTGGATGGCGGCGCGCACGTCCTCCATCGCCAGGCCTTGCTGGTTCAGCGCATAGGGATTGAGCTCCACGCGCACGGCCGGCAGCGAGCTGCCGCCCAACTCCACGTCACCGACACCGCTCACCTGCGACATGCGTTGCAGCACGATGTTGGATACCGAATCGTAAATCTGGCCCGGCGTGCGGGTCTTGGAGGTCAGCGCCAGGATGATAATGGGTGCGCCGGAGGTATTGGCCTTGCGGTAAGTCGGATTGCTGCGCAGCGTGGACGGCAGATCGGCGCGGCTGGCGTTGATGGCCGCCTGCACCTCGCGCGCCACGGCGTCGACGTTGCGGTTCAAGTCGAACTGCAGGGTCACGTTGGAGCTGCTGGTGCTCGATTGCGAGGTCATCTCGTTGACGCCGGCGATGGTGCCGAGGTGGCGCTCCAGCGGCGTCGACACGCTGGTGGCCATGGTGGACGGACTGGCGCCCGGCAGCGTGGCATTGACGCTGATGACCGGGAAGTCCACCTGCGGCAACGGCGCCACCGGCAGCACGAAGAAGGCGCCGATGCCGGCCAGCGCCACCCCTATCGTCAACAGGACGGTGGCGATCGGGCGCTTGACGAAGGGCGACGACAGGTTCACAGCGCACCGCCTTCAGCCGGTGCCTGTGATTGTGCCGCCGCCGGCGCAGTCTTGCCGCGCAGGCGGCGCGCCAGGCTGTCGAAGCCCAGGTAGATTACCGGCGTGGTGTACAGCGTCAGCATCTGGCTGACGATCAAGCCGCCGAAGATGGCCAGGCCCAGTGGACGGCGCAGCTCCGAGCCTTCGCCCCAGCCGAACATCAGCGGCACGGCGGCGAACAGCGCGGCCAGGGTCGTCATCAGGATCGGGCGGAAGCGCAGCAGCGCGGCCTGGTGAATCGCCTCGCGCGGCGACTTGCCGCCATCGCGCTCGGCTTCGATGGCGAAGTCGATCATCATGATGGCGTTCTTCTTGACGATACCGATCAGCAGGATGATGCCGATGATGCCGATCACGCCCAGTCCCTGCCCCGTGACCAGCAGCGCCAGCAAGGCGCCGACGCCGGCCGACGGCAGCGTCGACAGGATGGTCAGCGGATGGATATAGCTTTCATACAGCACGCCCAGCACGATGTAGACGCAGATGACGGCGGCCAGGATCAGCCACAATTGGTTCGACAGCGAGTTCTGATACGCGCCGGCCGCGCCGAGGAAGGTCAGCGTCACGGACGCCGGCAGCTTGATTTCCGCCGCCGCGTCGCGGATGCTGTCCACCGCCGTGCCGAGCGAAACGCCGGCGGCGGTGTCGAAGCCCAGCGTGGTGGCCGGGTACTGCGCCACGTGGGTGATCTGCAGCGGCGCCTGGCGTTCGGTCACGGTGGCCACGGCCGACAGCGGCGTAGGCTTGCCGGAACCGGTCTTCAACTGCAGGTTGCCCAGGTCGGCCGGGGTGGTGATGTCGTCGCGGCGCGCTTCCAGGATCACGCGGTACTGGTTGGTCTCGGTGAAGATGGTGGAGACGATGCGCTGGCCGAAGGCGCTGTACAAAGCGTCGTCGATGGAGGCGGCGGTGACCGACAGGCGCGAGGCCGTGTCGCGGTCGATGGTGACGTAGGCCGCGTTGGCGCTGGCGCCCACGTCCGACACCACGTTGCGCACTTCGTGCTTGGTGCGCATCTGGTTGGCCAGCTTGGCCGCCCATTCATTGACGGTGGCGTTGTCCGCGCCTTCGATCGACACGCGGAACTGGGTCGGACCGCTTTCGGCGTCGATGGTCAAGTCCTGCGTCGGTTGCAGGTACAAGGTCAGGCCCGGAATCTCGGCCACGCGGTTGCGCAGGCGGTCGATGGTTTCCTGCTGGCTGCCGATGCGCTCGTGCTTCAGGTTGATCAGCATGCTGCCGGTATGCAGCATGGTGTTGTGGGCCGCATCCACGCCGACCACGGAACTGAGGTTGTTGACGTCCGGGTCTTCCAGGATGACCTTGGCCGCCTGCTGCTGCAGCTCCGCCATTTTGGCGTAAGAGATGGCCTTGCCGGTTTCCAGGCGCGCTTGCAGCTGGCCCGTGTCCTGGGTCGGAAACAGGCCTTTCGGGATCACCACGTACAGCAGCACCGTCAGCAGCAAGGTGCCCAGCGCCACCAGCAAGGTCAGGCCGCTATGCTTGATGACCCAGGTCAGCGAGGTGTCGTAGTGGCCAATCACCCAATCGAAGAACTGCTGGAAGCGCCGCGCGAAACGGCTCTGCTTTTCGTCGGCGTGGCTCTTCAGCCAACGCGCCGACATCATCGGCACCAGCGTCAGCGACACCACGGCGGAAATCAGGATGGTGATCGCCAGTGAGATCGCGAATTCGCGGAACAAGCGGCCCACCACGTCGCCCATGAACAGCAGCGGGATCAACACCGCGATCAGCGACACTGTCAGCGAGATGATGGTGAAGCCGATCTGCTTGGCGCCTTTCAGCGCGGCGGCCATCGGCGTCTCGCCCTCCTCGATGTAGCGGGCGATGTTCTCGATCATGACGATGGCGTCGTCAACCACGAAGCCGGTAGCGATGGTCAGCGCCATCAGGGACAGATTATTCAGGCTATAGCCGAGCAAATACATCACGCCGCAGGTGCCGATCAGCGAAATCGGCACCGACAGGCTGGCGATCACGGTGGCGCGAATACTGTGCAGGAAGGCGAAGATCACCAGCACCACCAGCACCACGGCCAGCAGCAGTTCGATCTCCACGTGTTCCACCGAGGCGCGGATGCCGGTGGTGCGGTCGCTCAGCACTTCCACGTGCATGGCGCCCGGCAGGCCGGCCTGCAGTTCCGGCAGGCGTGCCTTGATGCCGTCCACGGTGGCGATGACGTTGGCGCCGGGTTGGCGCTGCACGTTGAGGATGATGGCCTGCCTGGTGTTGGCCCAGGCGCCCAGCTCCACGTTCTCGGCGCTGTCGACCACTTGCGCCACGTCGGTCAGGCGCACCGGGGCGCCGTTCTTGTAGGCCAGGATCAGTTCCTTGTAATCCTTGGCGGTCACCAGCTGGTCGTTGGCGTTGATGCTGTAGGCGCGGGTCGGGCCGTCGAAGCTGCCCTTGGCGCCGTTGGCGTTGGCCGCCGTGATGGCGGTGCGCAGCGTGTCGAGGCCGAGGCCATACGAGGCCAGCGCGTTGGTGTCGGCCTGGATGCGCACGGCCGGCCGCTGGCCGCCGCTCAGCGTCACCAGGCCGACGCCGGACACCTGGCTGATCTTCAGCGCCAGGCGGGTGTTGACGATGTTCTGTACTTCGGTCAGCGGCATCGAGTCCGAGGTGATCGCCAGCGTCAGCACCGGCGCGTCGGCCGGATTGACCTTGGCGTACACCGGCGGCGCCGGCAGGTCGGTCGGCAGCAACGAGTTGCCGGCGTTGATCGCGGCCTGCACTTCCTGCTCGGCCACGTCCAGCGACTGGCCCAGGCCGAACTGCAGGGTGATGATGGAGACGCCGGCGGCGCTGGTGGAGCTCATGCGCGACAGGCCGGCCATCGCGCCGAACTGGCGCTCCAGCGGCGCGGTCACGGTCTGCGCCATCACTTCCGGGCTGCCGCCCGGGTACAGCGTCTGCACCTGGATGGTCGGGAAGTCTACCTGCGGCAGCGCCGACAACGGCAGGAACTTGAAGCCGACTATGCCCGCCAGGACGATCGCCAGCATCAGCAGCGAAGTCGCTACCGGGCGCTGGATGAATGGTGCGGATGGACTCATTGCTTGGCCGCGCCTTCCTTGTTGCGGCGGCGATGTTCACCGGCCGGCGCTTCGCCCGCTCCGGCTGCGGCTGCGCCAGCGCCTTCGCGCTTGCCCTGACCGCCCTGCCCCGGCAGCGTCACTTTCGCGCCTTCCTTCAGGCGGTCGGCGCCTTCGGTAATCACCTGCTCGCCCAGTTTCAGGCCTTCGCTGATCTGCACCTTGTCCGCCGTGGAGGCGCCGCGCTTGACCGCGCGCACCGTGACCGTTTTGTCTTCCTTCAGCACATACACGAAATCGCCGCTGTTACCGTGACGGACCGCCGTCACCGGCACCATCACCGCATCCTTGATGGTGCGCAGTTCCAGCCGCACGTTGACGAACTGGCTGGGGAACAGCGTCGCCTTGGCGTTGGCGAAGCGCGCCTTGGCCTTGACGGTGCCGGTCTGGGTATCGATCTGGTTGTCCAGCGCATAGAACTTGCCGCTGTCGAGCGTATTGACGCGGGTACGGTCCAGCGCCAGCGCCGGCAGGCTGGCGCCGTCGTTCACGCGCTGCGCCACTTCCGGCACGCTATCCTGCGGAATCGAGAACTCGACGTCGATCGGCGACAGCTGCGTGATGGTGGCGATGCCGGTGGTGTCGCCCGACCCCACCAGGTTGCCGATATCGACCGCGCGCAGACCCACGCGGCCGGAAATCGGCGCCACTACTTTGGTGTAGCCCAGATTGAGCCTGGCCGTGCCCTCGGATGCCTTGTCGGTCATGACCGTGCCCTCCAGCTGCTTGACCAGCGCCGCCTGGGTGTCGACGTCCTGGCGCGCGATCGAGTCCTGGCCCAACAGGGTACGGTAGCGGTTCAGCGTCAGCTTGGCGTTTTCCAGCTGTGCTTCATCGCGCTGACGGGTGCCGCTGGCCTGCATCAACGACATTTCGAATTGGCGCGGATCGATCTGCGCCAGCACCTGGCCGGCCTTGACCATCTGTCCTTCCTTGAACAGCACCTTTTGCAGGATGCCCGACACTTGCGGGCGCACCGTGGTGGTGGCTGCAGCGGTGACGGTGCCCAGCGCTTCCAGCGTCACTGGAATATCGAGCTTCTCGGCCGTGGCCACGCCCACCGTGGTGGCCGCGTTGCGCCGGCCGCCGCCCGCGCCTCCCGGCCCGCCGGGGCCGCCGGGACCGGGGCCGCCAGCGCCTTGTGCGCTGGCGCCGCCGGTGGCCGGCGGTTGATGGGTCAGATACCAGGCCAGGCCGCCCAGCCCCGCCATGGCGGCGACGGCGATCACACTGCCGAGCAATTTACGGCTGCGTTTTGGCGGGTTGGCGTTCAAAGTCGGCTTGGCTGGTGCATCCATCGTGGTCCTTTTTTTTGTAGACGTGCGTGTCCATGGCAAGTGCGCCATGGCCTCAATGCGTGGACTCTAGCATAGAGATTTGGCGATGTCTGTGGGTCTGGGCGCGGCGGATACAAACTCGCTACAAATCAAGGACTTTGCCAACCGCGCGTTAATCTAGCTTTACATATCTTTACCGGCGCGACATCGCTCCTCAACGCAAGCTGCGCATACTGAATTCACTGTCACCTTACCGAGGACCACATCATGAAGTTCTTCAACCGCCAAACCATCGCCGCTTTTCTGCTGGGCTCCACGCTGGCCGTGGGTGTCGGCGCCTTTGCCGTCGAGCGTCACCACGGCGGCCACTCGCATATCAGCCGCCTGTATGCCGAAGTACAGGCCAGCGATGCGCAGAAAGCCAAGATCGACCCGCTGGTGAAAGCCGCCATGGCCGACCTCAAGCCGCTGCACGAACAGCTGCACCAGTTGCATAAACAGCTACTCCAGCAAGCCGGCGCACCGGTCATCGACCGCGCCGCGCTGGAAGCATCGCGCCAGCAAGGCCTGGCGCTGGCCGACCAGGGGTCGAAACGCCTGCTGCAGCTGGTGGCCGACATCGGCGACACGCTGACGCCGGAACAGCGCGGCAAGCTGGTCGAGCACCTGAGCCGCGGGCGCCGATTCCGCGCCATGTAATAGAATGACCGCATGAATCCTGTAGACCGTATTTTGCTGGTAGAAGACGATCCCCGCCTGGCCGAAATGCTCATCGAGTATCTAAGCCAGGCGGGCTTTCGCGTTACCCACGCGCCGACCGGCGCCGCCGCGATGACCCACATCGCCGCCGCCGAGATCGACGCCGTGATCCTCGACCTGATGCTGCCCGACATGGACGGCCTGGATGTCTGCCGCAAGCTGCGCACCAGTTCAGACGTGCCGGTGCTGATGCTGACCGCGCGCGGCGACGCCATCGACCGCATCGTCGGCCTGGAGATCGGCGCCGACGACTATCTGCCCAAGCCGTTCGAGCCGCGCGAACTGCTGGCCCGCCTGCGCGCCATCCTGCGCCGCCGGGTCGACGTGCGTCACCTCGATACGCCGCGCAGCGCCGGCAGCGCGCGCGCCGCCGACGAATTCCTGCGTTTTGGCCGCCTGGAGATCGATCCGGCCGCCCACGCCGCCCGCCTCGACGGCGTGCCGTGTGAACTGACGGCCTACCAGTTCGACCTGCTGCTGGTGCTGGCCAAACACGCCGGCCGCGTGCTGTCGCGCGATGCGCTGATGGACCTGCTCAAGGGCGAACCGCTGGAAGCCTTCGACCGCTCGATCGACGTCCATATGTCGCGCATCCGCGCGGCCGTGGAGGACGACCCGAAAAAGCCGCGCCGCATCATCACCGTGCGCGGCGCCGGCTACCTGTTCGCCAAGGTGCAGGACTGATGGGCCGCTTCAGCATGGGGCTGCCGCGCCTCTACTTCCGCTTCTACGTGGCGCTGCTGTTCATCCTGGTGCTGTTCGTCTTTGCGGTGATCATGATCTGGAACCGCAGCGGCAGCCCGCTGGAGCGCTCCAACAACACGCTGGCGCAGGTGATTCAGAACGTGCTGGCGCCGATCGATGCGCCGCCGGACATGCAGCAGGCCGCGCTGGCCCGCGTGGCCGAAGGCCTGAATGCGCACATGACGCTGTACACGCGCGACTGGCGGCCGCTGGCCGTGGTCGGTGAACAGATCCCCGCGCGCCACTGGCGGCGCCAGGGCGTGACCGGCCCGCCGCCGGAATCCTATGTGCGGCTGCCGGACGGCCGCCGCCTGCTGTCGAGCGAACCGCTGGGCTTCACCCGGCCCAAGGCCATGCTGCACAACGCCTTGCTGATGCTGGCGATCGGTATCGGCGTGGCGGCCTTCCCGCTGGTGCGGCATTTGACCAAGCGGCTGGAACGCCTGCAACACGGCGTGGAAAAGCTGGGCGCGGGCGACCTGACCGCGCGTGTGCCGGTCGAAGGCAAGGACGAAGTAGCGCGCCTGGCGCAAAGCTTCAACCGCGCGGCCGACCAGATCGAGCAATTGGTGGGCGCGCACAAGACGCTGCTGGCCAACGCCTCGCACGAACTGCGCACGCCGCTGGCGCGCATCCGCCTGGCGCTGGAGCTGATCCCGGAAGGCATCGATCCGAAACGGCGCGCGGGCCTGGAGCAGGACATCGCGGAACTGAACGACCTGTTGGACGAAATCCTGCTGGCCAGCCGCCTGGGCGCGCTGCAGGAGAACACGGACACGGAGGAACTGGACCTGCTGGCGCTGGCGGCGGAGGAATGCGCGCGCTACGACGACACCGATCTGGATGGCGAATCGGCCGTGGTACAAGGCGATCCTCGCCTGCTGCGCCGACTGCTGCGCAACCTGCTGGAGAACGCGCACCGCCACGGCGTGCCGCCGGCGAACGTGCAGATCACATGCGCCGATGGCGTGGCGACGTTGCGGGTATGGGATAAGGGGCCGGGCGTGCCGGATCCGGAATTCGAGCGGGTGTTCGAGCCCTTCTTCCGCCGGCGCGGCACGCTGGACAACACCGGCGCCGGACTTGGCCTGGCGCTGGTGCGCCAGATCGCCCGCCGGCACGGCGGCGAAGCGCGCTGCACCCTGATGAAAGATGGGCGCAGCTGCTTCGAAGTGACGCTGCCGCTGATGTAACGTCGCCGCCGCCAGCTACCATCGCTCCCGCCAACTACCGTCGCTCCCGCCAATTACCGTCGCTCCCGCGCAGGCGGGAGCCCATGGAACGCTTGCTCAGCATGGGGGGAATTCATGCAGTGCATGGATTCCCGCTTGCGCGGGAACGACGGGGGAGGCAGGTTAAGGCGATTCGCACAGGCAGTGGGTGATGGCGGTGAACGGCTTGCGCTGCGCCGTCACTTCCGACAACCAGCCCATGTCATGCGCAATGCCGCTGGCCGCGCTTGGCGGCAGGCCGGTGGTGATGGCGGCGCCCAGCTTCAGCTGCGTCGCCACCTCCTGCACCACCGACTGCATGGCCGCCTTGGCCGTGCCGCCGCCCAGCATGTCGACGAAACGATCGAACTTGCTGATCTCACGCTCCACATACACCACGCGATAATCCGGCGCCAGCTTGGCGCGCGTGGCGGCCGACTTCAGCGCATCGCCATAGCTGCCCAGGCGATCCACCAGCCCGCGCTCCTTGGCTTGTGTACCGGTCCACACGCGGCCCTGCGCCACTTCATCGATCTTGGCCGGTGTGGTCTTGCGCGCAGCGGCAGCCTTGGTGGTGAACTCCGCATAAATATGATTGATGCTGCCCTGGATCAGCTGACCAAGACGCGGGTCCAGTGGACGCAGCGGATTGCCGGCGTCGCCCAGCCAGGTGGTCGGCTGGCCGGCGGTGTGGATGCCCAGCTTGTCGATCACCTTGTCGGCGGTCGGCAGGATGGCGAACACGCCGATCGAACCGGTGATGGTGTTCGGCTCGGCGATCACTTCATCGGACGACATCGAAATCCAGTAGCCGCCGGAAGCGGCCACGTTGCCCATCGAGACCACCACCGGCTTGCCGGCGGCGCGCGTCAGTTCCAGCTCGCGGCGGATCAGCTCCGAGGCGAACGCGCTGCCGCCTGGCGAATCAACGCGCAGCACCAGCGCCTTGATATTGTCATCCTCGCGCGCGAGGCGTATCAGCTTGGAGGTCGAATCGCCGCCGATCGCACCCGGACCTGCGCTGCCGTCGCTGATCTCACCCTGCGCCACGATCACGCCGACGGCGTCGCCGGTGTGCTTGCGCGGCACGCGGGCCAGGTAGTCATCGAAGCTGACCTGGCGGAAGCTCTTGCCCTCCTGGTCGGCGGCGCCGCGCTTGGTCATCATCTGGCGCAGTTCGTCCTTGGTTTTCAGGCCGTCGACAAACTTGGCCGACAACGACAGCTTGGCCAGGTCGCCGTTGACCGCCGCAACCTGCACCGGCAGATCGTCGATGGTCTTCATGATCTGCCCCTGCGGTAGCTTGCGCGCCTTTTCCACATTATCGGTGTACGAAGCCCACAGCGCATTGTTCAGGTAGGAATCGGCCTCGCTGGCGGCCTGCGACGGGCCATTGGCGATGTAGGGCTCGGCGAAGCTCTTGTAGGTGCCGACGCGCAGCAGGTTAACCGTCACGCCCAGCTTGTCCAACGCGTCGCGGTAGTAGTTGCGATAACGGCCGAAACCCTCGATCAGCACCATGCCCATCGGGTGCAGATAGACTTCGTTGGCATGCGCGGCCAGCAGGTACTGGCGCTGGTCGTAGCTCGAACCCCAGGCCACCACCGGCTTGCCGGAGGCCTTGAAGCGGTCGATGGCGCTGGCCACTTCGCGCAGCGACGCCTGGCCCGCGCCCTGCAGCTCGTCGGTCAGCAGCACGGCGGCGCCGACGTCGGGATCCTTGGCGGCCGCTTCCAGCACCGACAGCACGTCGCGCAGCTGGATCATCTTGTGTACTTCGCCGCCGCGCAGATTGGTCACCAGCGCATCGCGCGCGCTGACGCTCGACTGCTCGACCAGTTGGCCCTTCAGGTCCAGCACCAGCGTGGTCTTGGGCTGCAGGGGCTTCGCGCCGCCGCCGAACATCGCGTACAGCAGCACCAGTACAATAATCAGGAAGATCAGGTTCAGAACCGTGCGGCGGCCGGCGTCCAGCGCGCGCCAGAAAAAGGCGAAGCCCCTACGGATATACGAAAACGGTGATTGGCTCATCAACACTCCAGTGGTTGCGTTATTTGCAATGATGATACTGCGTTTTTGAGATCAGCAGTAGCCCGGCAAAAACCAGTAATCCATTCAAGACTAGCAGCTCCAGCCCCATGCGGTAGGTCCCAAACAGCATTTCCTGATTGCAATCAATAACATAGCATAGCAATGGTCCCGCCAACGCCACAGCCGGCACCCAGCGGTCGCGCAGCGCGCGGCGGGTCAGGATGCCAAAGGCGAACAGGCCAAGCAGCGGGCCGTAGGTATAGCCGGTCAGTTTCAGCACCAGGCCGACCATGCTGGCGTTGTCCACCCATTTAAACAGCAGCACCAGCATCAGGAAGATGGCGCAGAACGCCAGGTGCACGCGGTGGCGCAAGCTGACCTTGGCCGCTTCCGTCATATCGGTGCGGCGCTGCACGCCCAGGATGTCGATGCTGAACGAGGACGTCAACGCGGTCATGGCGCCGTCGGCGCTGGGGAACAGCGCCGAGATCAGGCCGATGAAGAAGATCAGCTGCAGCGCGGCCGGCATCTGCCCCATCACCACGGCCGGGAACAGCTTGTCGCCGGTGGCCGCTACACCGACCGTGGGCGCGTACAGGTACAGCAGCCCGCCGAGGAACATGAACAGGACCAGCACAGCCGTCAGTACAGCGGTCAGCAGCAGCATGTTCTTTTGCGCATCGCGCAGGGTGCGCACGGAGATATTCTTCTGCATGGTCTCCTGGTCCATGCCGGTCATGGCCAGCACGATGAAGAAGCCGGCCAGCACCTGCTTCCAGCAATACGCGGGACTGTCGACCGAGGTGGTGACCACGCGGGTCAGGCCGTGGGCCTGCATCTGGGTGATGCTGTCGAGCGGGCCGAGGTTCATCTCGTGCAGCAGCCAGCCGGCGCAGATCACCAGGCCCAGCACCATGCCGGTGGTTTGCAGGGTGTCGGTCCAGACGATGGTCTTGACGCCGC